>OZ245369.1:0-65000 GCA_965226635.1 Desulfobacteraceae bacterium
AGGTGAATATGAACATTAAACTCATCCTGATTCTCATCCTCATGGGACTTCCAGGCCTGGGCATTGCCGCCCCGGTGGAGGTGGGGGATGTGAAGTGGGAACGGAATATGGAAAAGGCCCAGGCATTGTCCAGGGCAGAGGGCAAGCCCCTGCTCATCCTCTTCCAGGAGGTGCCCGGATGCAGCGGCTGTAAAGCCTTTGGCAGGGACGTCCTCACCGATCCCCTTCTGGTGGAGGCCATGGAGACGGAATTTGTCCCTTTACTCATCCACAACAACACCGGGGGAGAGGATGCCCGACTTCTGAAATACTTTAATGAACCGGCCTGGAACTACCAGGTCATCCGTTTCTTTGACGCCGATCTCAAGGAGATCATTCCCAGGAGGGACCGGATCTGGAACCTGGGCGGGGTGGCCCGGCGCATGGTCCTGGCCCTGGAGAAGGCGGGCAGGACCGTGCCCCTCTACCTGACCACCCTGGCCGATGCCATGGACACCCGGTTCCACAAGGAAGCGGTTTTTGCCATGGCCTGCTTCTGGGTGGGGGAATTTGAACTGGGGAAACTCACCGGTGTCATCCGCACCGAGGCGGGCTGGTACGACGGCAGGGAGGTCACCCGGGTGGTCTACCACACCGGCCAGACCACCATTGATCAATTGGTGACCCAGGCCGCAGCAGTGAAATGCGCCCGCAGGGTCTATCTCCCCAGGGGCACCCCGGCTCCGGATACCCGAATCACGGTTCACCCCTTCCGCCCCGGGGAATACCGCAGGGCATCGGAGGGGGACCAAAAAAAACAGATCCAGCGCTGGGCCGCATTAAGGGCAGTGCCCCACATCAATGCCCAGCAATTGACCAAGATCAATGCCTGGGCCCCCATTGACATCAACCGGGCCAGGGCCTGGCTCAGCCCCCGGCAACTGGCGTTTCTGAAATAATCCTAAAGCGGCCCCCCCCGGCGGTGGGGCCGCCCCCCATACCGATCCGCCGCCGCCCAGCCCCTTTCCATGCCCCCTTGGATTCCCCTTTCCATGGGCCCGATTGATTTTGTTTCTCTATACAGAAACATTTTCCTTGACACAAATTTCCGAATCCCTTACCTTTCCTCTATTATGATTCAAGTCAACGCCCATACCCGCCCTGCCTGTTCCAGGGCTGTTTCTGCCCCGTGGCAGTGGCGCCTGCTGTTGCAGGACCGGAGCAAGCGCTCCTTTCTGTAGCAGCCGCACCCCGTCTATAATCAAGACTCCCTTAATTTACCAACCCCAAAGTCAGAGGATATGTACCATGATGCTTTCCCAGTTCCCGGATCAGCCCCGGTTCCATGAGCTGGCCCAGGGCCACACCGTTATACCGGTCTGCCGGAAACTTTTGGCCGACACCCATACACCGGTCTCGCTGTTAAACCGACTCCACCGTCCCCATTGCTTTCTCCTGGAGAGTGTGGAAGGGGGGGAGCACTGGGGAAGATACTCCTTCCTTGGGATCAATGCCCATGCCCTGGTGGATATCTTTAAGGAAGAGGTGATCTTCACCCCCCTGGTCCAGGGAGAGGGGGAAACCATCGCCCACGGGGGAGATCCCCTGGGAACCCTGAGGGAACTCATGGCACGGTTCCAGCCGGCCCGGCTGCCCGAACTGCCCCGGTTCTGGGGGGGGCTTACCGGATACTTCACCTATGAGATGGCCGCCTTTTTCGAAAACCTGCCCCTGGATCTGCCCGACACCACCCCATTCGGCCAGTTCATCCTGCCCGAGACCCTGGTGATTTTCGACAATATCCGCCAGGAGATCACGGCCCTGAGCCTGTGTTACCTCACCACGGATGAGGATCCAGACCACGCCTATGAACGGGCCTGCGCCAACCTGGACCACCTCATGGAAGAGCTGAACACCCCGGCACCGCCCCGGGAGATGGGAAGCCCCACCGAAGATCCCGTGGCCGTGGCCCTGGACCCCATGGAGGAGGAGGCCGTCTTCCTCAATGGGGTGGAACGGATCAAAACCCATATCAAGGAAGGGGATGTTTTCCAGGCCGTGCTCTCCAGGGGATTTTCCTGCGCCGCCCCCCGGGATCCGGTTACGGTCTACCGGGCCCAGCGCTATATCAACCCCTCCCCCTACATGTACTTCATGGATTTCAAGGATCGGGTGATTGCCGGTTCCTCCCCCGAGACCATGGTGCGGCTGGAACAGGGCAAGGCCACCCTCCGCCCCATTGCCGGCACCCGGCCCAGGGGGGCCAACGAGCAGGAGGACAGAAACCTGGCCGACGAGCTGCTCAAGGATGAAAAGGAGACGGCGGAACATGTGATGCTCATCGACCTGGCCCGGAACGACCTGGGCCGGGTGGCCGACACCGGCACGGTACAGGTCACCGACACCATGGTGGTGGAACGCTACTCCCATGTCATGCACCTCACCTCCAATATTTCCTGCGACCTCACCCCGGACAAGGATGCCTTTGACCTGTTCAGGGCGGCCTTTCCCGCCGGCACCCTCTCCGGGGCACCCAAAATCCGGGCCATGGAAATCATCTCAGGGCTTGAAAAAAATCCCAGACAGATATATGGCGGTGCCGTGGGATATATTTCCTTCACCGGAAATATGGATTTTGCCATTACCATCCGAACCGCAGTCATGGAGAACCAGCGGCTGGTGGTAAGGGCCGGGGCGGGAATTGTCTACGATTCCGACCCCATGAACGAACTAGAAGAATGCCGCAACAAGGCCAAAAGCGTTGAGGCCGCCCTAAAGCTGGCCCTTTCAACCCAGAATGGAGAGACACCATGCAAATCGTCCTAATCGACAACTATGATTCCTTTACCTTTAACCTGGTCCATTACATCCGCAATGCCGGTGCCCATGTCCAGGTCTTCCGGAACGATGCCGTGGGGATCCGGGACATTGAAGAGATGGGGGCCGACGCCCTTGTGATCTCTCCGGGGCCGGGCCGGCCCGAAGATGCCGGCATCTCCATGGAGGCCATCCGGGCCTTTTCCGGAAAGCTGCCCATCCTGGGGGTCTGCCTGGGCCACCAGAGCATTGCCCAATGCCATGGGGGCACCATCATCCATGCCAAAAAGATCATGCACGGCAAAACCTCCACGGTGACCGCCAACGGAAAAGGGGTGTTCAAGGGCATGACCAAGCCCTTCACCGTCATGCGCTACCACTCCCTGGCCGTCCAGGAGTCCGACTTCCCCGACTGCCTGGAGATCACCGCCCGCACCCAAGACGGGGAGATCATGGGCCTTCGCCACAGGGAGCACCCCACCCAGGGGGTGCAATTCCATCCGGAATCCTTTATGACCTCGGTGGGCAAACGCCTCATCCGAAATTTTGTACAGGGGGTGTGAGATGTTTACCCATCATTTAAAAGAGATCATCTCGGGCCATGATTTGGACGAAGAAACCATGGCCGCCATGATGTCCAAGATCTTTTCCGGTAAGATCTCCAATGCCCAGATCGGCGCCTTCATGGCCGGCCTGGCCGCCAAGGGAGAAACCTATGCGGAACTGGCAGGGGCTGCGGTCGCCATGCGCCGCAAGGCCGTGCGCATCCAGTCCCTGAGCCCCGTGACCATCGACACCTGCGGCACCGGCGGGGATGCCTCGGGCTCCTTTAACATCTCCACCACCTCGGCCTTTGTCCTGGCCGGGGCCGGGGTCACCGTGGCCAAACACGGGAACCGGAGCATCTCCTCCAAGTGCGGCTCCGCCGATGTGCTGGAGGCCCTGGGCGTGAACCTCACCCTTCCGCCGGACCTGGTGGAGGAGGCCGTCAACGACATGGGCATCGGCTTCATGTTCGCCCCCCTCTTCCACGGGGCCATGAAGCATGTGGCCCAGGCCCGCCAGGAATGCGGTATCCGCTCCATCTTCAACATGCTGGGCCCCTTGACCAACCCGGCCGCGGCCTCCTGCCAGGTCCTGGGGGTCTTTGCCCCGGCCCTGACCGAGATGTTTGCCCAGGCCCTGAACCAGCTGGGCGTGAAACGGGCCTTTGTGGTCCACGGCCACGACGGCATGGATGAAATCACCACCACCGACCTCACCCGGGTCACGGAATTGGACCGGGGGCGGATCAAATCCTACGATCTCAATCCCCTGGACTATTTTGAAGACTTTGCCCATCCCAGGGATCTGGCCGGTGGGGATGCCCAGGAAAATGCCGCCATCACCCGGGCCGTGCTCTCGGGAGAAACCGGACCCAAACGGGAGATCATCCTCATCAATGCAGGTGCCGGCCTGGTGGCCACGGGCAAGGCCGACACCCTCAAGGCCGGCATTGACCTGGCCGGGCAGGCCATTGATTCCGGCAGGGCCATGGACAAACTTGACCAACTCATCCAATTCACCCAGGAGAATGCATAATGTCGGTTAAGGGATTTTTACAGGCCGTTCTCTCCTCCAAACGGGAAGAAATCGCCCATGCCAGGGGCCGAATATCCGAAGCCACCCTGAGGAGCGATGCCGAACAGACGGAAGCCCGGGCCTCCTTTGCCCAGGCCATGGAAGCTGCCACCCCGGAGAACCCGGGCATCATCGCAGAGATCAAAAAGGCCTCCCCCTCCAAGGGGGATATCCGGGCCGACCTCAAGCCGGGGGTCCAGGCCGAAGCCTACCACAAGGGCGGGGCCGCCGCCGTCTCCGTCCTCACCGAACCCCGGTATTTCAAGGGCAGCCTTGGGGACCTGAAGGAGGCGGGCAAGGCCACGGACCTGCCCCTGCTGCGCAAGGATTTCGTCATCTCCGCCTACCAGATCTACGAAGCCAAGCGGGCCGGCGCCTCCAGCGTGCTGCTCATCACCACCCTGCTCTCGACCGGCCAGCAGGCCGACTACACCCACCTCATCCGGGAGCTGGGCATGGAACCCCTGGTGGAGATCAATTCCGAATGGGAATTTGAGCAGGCATTCCACACCAAGGCCAGGGTGGTGGGCATCAACAACCGCAACCTCACCACCCTGGAGGTGGATCCCGATGCGGCACGACGGGTGGCCGCCATCTTCCCACCGGAGATCATCTCCGTGGCCGCCTCGGGCATTGCATCCCGTGCCGACATGGAGCCCCTGCTCCAGGAGAACATCTCCAACTTCCTCATCGGGGAAAGCATTGTCCGTTCCCCGGATCCCATTGCCTTTATCAAGGAGCTAAGGGGGGACAGGGATGGGAATGAATAGGCTTTTTTCCCCTGCCGCCACCCGGGTCCGCCTCAAAATCTGCGGCCTCACCCAACCGGACAACGCCCTTGGCTGTGTGGCCGCAGGGGCCCAAGCCATTGGCCTGGTCTTCCACCCCCAAAGCCCCCGCCACCTGGAGTTTGACCAGGCCCGGGCCGTCACCCGGGCCATTAACAACAGGGTCCCGGCCTGGGGTGTCTTTGTGGACCAAAGCTTCGACACCATCATGGAAACCGTGGCCCACTGCCGCCTTGACGTGGTCCAGCTCCACGGAAACGAGCCGCCAAAGCTGGTCGCCCGCCTCTCCCGGGAAGGTCTGGGCGTGGTAAAAGCCCTGTTCGGGGCAAAACCGCCCTTTTTCTCCGACGCCGACGCCTACCCTGATGTGGATGCATTTCTGGTGGAATATGGAAAGGGCCCCCTGCCCGGGGGCAATGCAGAAACCTGGGATTATGGGATGTGCAAAAAATTGGCCCGGGAAAAAGGCCTGATCCTGGCCGGGGGACTGGGAAAGGAGAATATTGCCGAGGCCATCACCCAAGTCGGCCCGGCAGCGGTGGACCTTTCCTCCAGTGTAGAAACGTCCTACGGCGTAAAGGATATTGGAAAACTCAAGGCCCTTGCGGCAGCATTGGCATCCCCATTATAACCCTTTCATCTACGGAACATTTTTATTGGCTGCCATATGCCATGACCGGGATCCATCGTATCAGGACTGCGGAGGGGCCCCCATTCCAATCTGGGTGCCCCTTAACTTTCCCCATTAACGGAACATGCAGGCCCATTTATTCAACTTGGTCGGATAGGCCAAGGGATCACAGTGGGCATAAAAGGGAAGGGTGTATACGGCCCCGGCCTTCAATGCATTGACCTGGGCCAGTTCCGGATGTTTGGTCAGGGCCTTGTTCAATGCCTTTTGCACGGCGGCACTGTCCCCCATGATCACAATGATATCCGGATTAATTTGAACCAAGGGCGCCAGTTTACGAATGGTAAAATGACCCTTATCGATCTTTCCATCCCCCCTTTTCAATCCCATCCCCACATTTTCAGCACCCATGGGGGTAAGCATATATTGATCGCTATACCCTCCCGGGGCTTCCACCCGTAAAAAGGATTTTCCCGTATCCCTCTGGAAGGTGCCGGATAAAATAACCACCCGCTTCCCAGGACTTACCCGCTCCAGGTTTTTCCGGGCCACGGCCATTTCCTTTTCATATTTTTCCATGAGGGGAGCAGCCTTTTCCGGACATCCCAACAGAGTGGCCACCTGGAGAACCGCCGGTGCCAATCCCTTGGAAAAATCAATGGTATCAAAGGTGAGATCGTTTCTCCCCTCCAAGTTTTCCATAACACATTGGGGCTTGACCTTTTTATACAGACAATATTCCCCCCCCTTTTGGATGATCACATGGGAGATCTTTTTTTTCTCCAGCGCCTTGGGAACCAGGGAGGGTGATTTTTTACACGCCTTCACCGGGCAGCCCAGGCGATGGGAAACCCACTCCAGTTTTTCCCCGCCGTCCCAAAGGGAATAACGGCCCACAAATGCCTTGGGTGCAAAGCCAAGACGGATGGCAATGTCGAGGATCTGCTCCCCCACCACCAGGGCATTGAACGATTTAAGCGGAGGATTGGCCTTGGCCGCCCAGGCCCCCTGGGGAACAAAAAACAGACACATGCAAAAAAGAGAAATCAGACAGACAGTAAATAAACGGTTCATGGTCATACTCCTTAAAATTTAACAGCCAACTTGCAAACAAATTGATATTTTTCAGACAACTGCTCCCCGTTGAAGTCCCGGTAAACCAGGATGGGTAAGCCAAAATCCAGATGAACATTGGGTTTCCGGCTGAACCGGATGTGGAATCCAGGGGTAATGTACCCCAGGTGACCGCCGGAGTTGGCCACATGATCCCCTTTGGAAGTGTTTTTCCCCTGCCAGCAGCCGTTGTACTCCAGCTGGAGGTCGAAATGTTTGCCCACGGCAATGCTGGATCCGAAGTTGTATTGGAATTTATCCCCAAACTCGAAGTCGTGGTCCCCCTCCGTGGCCAGGGTATACATGCAGGTGGCATCCCATCGCCAATTTTTCCTCATCTGATTCATGGCGATTTCCAATTTGGGATCCCAGGAGCCGGAACCGCATTGGAACCCGGACCCAAAACATCCGTCTGCCAGGTTGTCCTCTTCGTCACTGTCGCCGGTGGGCATCTTGACCCCTCCCCCCAGGGCCAGGTTAAAGGAAGACCCCGATTTCTGGGACATGAGCCGGTACCGCCCCATGAAGACCAGGTCCCCCAACCCATTGTTGGAACTGCTGTACGAATTCACAACACCAGCCACCTTTTTCCCCCGCACCATATCCTTTTGCCAATAGGGCACCACCAATCGAAGGTCCATCCCCGGGGCCACTCCGTAGCGGAAGCAGGCCTTGGTCAAGAATCGTTCCTGCTTCTGGACTCCCACCCCCTGGGGTTTCCCCGTGTATTTGGAAATCTGATCGTTCCCCGCATAAATGCGATCCTTCTTAAAATATTTGGTTTTGAGAATAATTCCCCATTGCCCCGGTGCATAGACCCCCCCATTGAGCATGTTCACCTGGCCCACGGGTCTGGGGCCGTCATACTTGCACTTATCGCCCTTGGCCTGGGCAAGGGTGCACCAAAAAAGGGTAAAAAAAATCAGAATTAACGTCAGAATGCGTTTCTTTCTTGCCATGGGTTCCTCCAAGTTTTGAATTTAAGTCGAACGCTGCGTTAAAAACAAATTTGGAAGCCGGCAGAAGGGAGTCCAATGACAGACTCGGATCGTCAGCTTGAAAATTCAAAAGGGGATTATCAACAATCCACAGCCTTGTCAATCAAAGTTTAGCATAACTAATTATAAATTATTCGTCGAAATAGTTAGCAACAAAGAATAAAGTATATTTATCAAGACATTAAAACATCACGGCCTGGGGTGTCTTTGTGGCCCAAAACTTCGACACCATCATGGAAACCCTTGACCACTGCAGACTGAACAGGGTTCAGCACCACGGCAACGAACCACCAAAGCTGGGGCCCGGATCTCCCTGGAAGGTCTGGGCGTGTCAAGGCCCTGTTCGGGGCGAAACCGCCCCTTTTCTCCGACGTTGCCTACCCTGATGTGGATGCATTTCTGGTGGAATATGGAAAGGGCCCCCTGCCCGGGGGCAATGTGGAAACCTGGGATCATGGAATCTGCATAAAAATGGCAGAGGAGGAAAACCTGATCCTGGCCGGAGGATCGGAAAAAACAATATTGCAGAAGTAATTGCCCAGGTCGGCCCGGCAGCGGTGGATCTTTCCTCCAGTGTGGAAACCACCTAGGCATAAAGGATATTGATAAACTCAAGGCCCCGGGAAGACCCTTGACCGGGATGTCTTAGGATAAGTTGTCCCGGAAGGGCTGCCGGATTTTAGTGGGGGGAATGGGACGGTGAAACCGGGCAAATTCTTAAATGGGGGACTGAAAAGATGGGCGGGAATTTTTGATCCGGCCTCCCCAGGTTCAATGGTGTCAGCCCGGGTTAGAAGCCAAAAACCAAACCAATTCTGAATATATCGACCCTGAAATCATCGATTCCAATTTTAAATCCATCCTGGTCAAGGCCCCCTTGGAGGGAGGCTTCCATCCCTCCGGAAACCGTATTAAACTCATAATGAATATATTCCGCTTTTATGCGCCATGCATCCTTTAGGGCAATCTCATAGCCCCCTCCAACCACCCAGCCAAAACGCTTGTGAGAGCTGTTGGCTGCCGTATGTGCACGGAGGTCGAATGTGTCGGAAAACGAAAATTCATACCTGAATTCCGAATACGTGACACCGGCCGTCACATAGATTAGGCTTGTATCAACGGCGTACCCAATGCGTGGGCGCAGGCTTACCATCCAGTCGGAACTTACTTTTTGATGAAGGTCAAAGGTGTGGGCAGGCTGGGAATCATAAACAACATGATTCAAATCTTGCTCTGCATTTGTTTGGGTCAGTATAATATCGGTTTCAATTCCAACAATAAAATCATTAATTTGATAATTCACTCCGGCCAGCAAACTCCCGGTCAAGGACACCTCTTCACGCACTTGGGAAATCATCGGATTTAATTGTGAAGCATCCTGGGCATTAAAATAACCTCTCTTCAATGTGGTGAGCGTATCCGCAATGTTTTTACTGCCTCCCAGCGCCATCCCGACGTACCCCCCATCCCAGGAATATGAAGGTCTTGGTTCAGTATTGCCCGCCCATACCGCCTCGCCCAGCATACATACCAGCACCATGCACCCGGCCCAGATCTTAAATCGTCTCACTTCAACCCCTTTTGCATTGCGATTAAACGGATTTGGAATCGTGATTCATTCCACCCCACCACATGTCAATTTTGATACGACAATTACACTCCAAAACCCCATACAATAGAGGGTAAGTGGTGCTTTCCTTGTCAGGCGTGGTATAGCAAAAGAAAAGGCGATTATCAAGAACCTTGAATCACCGCAAACATTTACCCTGAAGGGCACAGGTCCGTTTCAGCCCCAGGTGTTTTCGGGGCAAATGCCTCAACTGGATCTGCTGCGTTCCTAAATGGCGCAGGGTAGATCGGTACGGCTTTACATTCTGCGCCTTGTGGATCCGGCAAATCATCTTCGTGAAATATCCGGGTCAAAGCCTTGCATCTTTCTGTTGCCTAAACCCGATTATCGGTTGAGACGAAATAGCCCCCACCGGTCAGTGCCGTTGTGGGGGCTGTTGTAATGGTTCGGGTTGGGGGAGCGGTAGGCCCAACTCAATCCGGGCTGGAAACGTCAAGATCTGAAAATGAGATCAAATTGGTATCGTAGCCATTAAAGTTGGAGTACATAATTTTAGACTGGGCACGGACTGTTCCTTCCATGGCTGTAAAGTAGGTGCGTCTTACCCCCTTCACTTTTTCGTTGCTGTCTTTATGGACCCAATACTCATAATAGCTGTCGATGCCCAACGTACAGCCATAGGATTTGTACGAATTAATGCAACGGTATTTTTTAATTTTCTGATTTTTTTTGGCCCCCTTTCCCCTTTGATCCATCAATTCATAGACGCCCTTCTGGAATTCGGACATGGAAACGGGGATGGTCTCGGTCACATAAAGAATAAGTCCTGAGCCATCCGGGTTGGAGAAAATATTGAGAACTTTTTCCGTTTTTTTGACTCCCGGCAGCCCGTTATATTTTTCCGGAACGGCTTGAAGGGCGTGCCACCCCCGGGGACCGTCCATGGACAATACACATTGATTTTCCAGGCTGGACCGGTGGGCGCTTTGAAAACGGCTGGTACATCCGCCGGCTGCGGCGACAATGATGAAACATAAAAAACTAAGGTGTAGGGTACGGAACATAAGAATTCTCCTATTGGGGCAGATAACTATAGTCAATGACTGGGGTCAAGGTGACGGAGCTGCTTAACGAACCGAATTTCACCATCAGATCCCTTTGGTTATCAATGAACCCCTCGGGTTCCTTCCCGGTAACACTGAATTCACGGATGGCACAGACCTGTGCCACATCAAATTCCACTCCTGTATATTTTGGAATAAATTGTCTGGCCTCCATTTCATGACCACGGATAAAGGCAAAGGATTTCACAAGCCCCCTTAAAAAAGCCCGAACCCGTTGGGGATGATGGTTTAAAAAGTCGTTACTAAAAAAAACACCACTAAATACAAAATCAGGAATGATATCATGGAAAGATGATAACAGCCTGCTCACACCATGCACTTCCAGCATGGTCGCCACAGGATCTCAAGTGATCATACCGTGGACCCGGCCACTGTTTAGTACCGCTTCATACTTCATGGGTTCCTGCATGTCGATGCCAAGCATGGGTCTGATATCCTTCATGGTTAACCCCACCTGATCCAGCGCTTCGCTTAAAATGGTCTTTGAAACAATGGAGCCGCTCAAGGCAATGCGTTTTCCCTTAAGATCCCGGGCGGTATGAATATCAGAATTTTTTGCCACATGGATGCCGCATTTTGTTCCGGGATGGGAGGTCCCCAGCCATGAAACAACTTTCAGGGGAATTTTCCTCATGGATGCATGGAATAATGCAGGCAAAGGGATGTTGCCACCCTGGATTTCCCCCCTTATGGCTGCGGCCATAATATTTGTGGAGCCGCCTATTCTCACAAGCTCCACACGAATTCCTTCCTGTTCAAAAAACCCTTTTTCAAGTCCCACATAAAAGGGCAGTTCGTCAATATCCCTGAAATAGGAAAGTTTAAGGACCGGTAGCTCCGCCTCCGCAGCAGCAGATACACCGGTAGCCCCGGCCATGATTAATGTCAAAAGACAAAGAATAATGAATTTTTTCATTCAACCTCCGTGCGCTAAAATTAAAAAAGAATTATAAAAAAGAGGGGTTGCAAATTAATTTACCCCATTGGGAATGAATAAGTTCATTGGATCTGCATCGTTTCTAAATAGCCTGGGATGAGTCATTTTAAACCCAGCTTTTGTTCCGTAACTTCATGGAAAACCAATGCGAATATCTACGCTATACCCCCCTATGCCATGCCAGTACCCTGCGCTGGACCTGTCTTGCCATGCGGTCAAAGAAAAACCCCATGGCCGAGAGGACGAGAATGCCGGCAAACATTTTTTCCGTGGCAAAGACCCGTTGTGCGTCAATGACCATGAACCCGATCCCAGAATCAGCTGAAAGCATCTCAACTCCCACCAGGGTGGTCACGGACATTGAGGTGGCCACACGCATTCCAGTTGAGATCATGGGGAGGGCCGAAGGAATCAACACCCGTGTCCACAGCGTCAATCCCTTGGCCCCAAGTGAACGAGCGGCCTGAATTAACTGGGTATCCACCCCTTTGATGCCAGCAATGGTATTCAACACAATGGGAAAAAAGCAGGCTTTGGCGATGATGAGAACCTTGGAGACGTCCCCAATGCCGAACCAGATGAAAAAAATCGGTATGACGGCAAATGTAGACACGGGGCGAACCAGCTCGATCAGGGGATCGATGATATCTTCCATTACCCGGGACCAGGCCACCAGTAATCCGATGCTGACCCCGAGCACCGCCCCAAGGGAATATCCGCATATAGCCCTTGCGATGCTGGTGTAGAGGTGGACCCACAATCCACCGGAAACGGCAAGTGTATACAATTCCCCGATGATGGCCGTGGGGGCCGGGCAGAAAAAGGGGTTGATCAGCTCAAGGGTTGAGATCAATTCCCAGATGCCCAAGCAAATCAGGGGGGATATGATTTTTTTTGTTTTTTTTACCATGGAACCGACGGAATGCTGCAGTTTCATCCTGCCCATGGGAATCGTCGATATTTTAACAAGCCCGCCCATCCTTCCCTCCTATATTTCCTCAAGGATCAAATGCCTTAAATATTTTTCATATTCGATGAATCCTTGGCTGTTAAACATTTCTCTGTTCCGGGGACGGTCAAGATCGATGTCAACGATTTCCTTAATTCTACCGGGACGTTTACTGACCACCACCACCCTGTCGGCCAGGTAAACCGCTTCGGGGATGCTGTGGGTGACAAACAAAACCGTGCATTTGGCTTGGTGCCATATTTTTAGCAATTCAATCTGAAGAATTTCCCGGGTCAGGGCATCCAGGGCACCAAACGGTTCATCCATGAGGAGGAGACGGGGTCTGTTCACAAGTGCCCTGGCAATGGAAACCCGTTGCTGCATTCCTCCGCTTAACTCATTTGGATACATGTTTTCAAAGCCTTCAAGACCAACCAGATTGATTAAATCCTGGGCGTTCTTTTGTCGCTTGGACTTGGGAACCCTTCGCAGTTCAGGCCCGAATTCGACATTTTCCCGGACGGTTTTCCAGGGAAAGAGAAGATATTCCTGGAAAACCATTGCGGCGTTGGGGGCAGGTCCCTCCACGGGTTTTCCGTTAAAATGGAGGTGGCCCGAAGTCAGGGGTTCAAGCCCGGCGGCAAGAAAGAGGAAGGAGGATTTGCCGCATCCGCTGGGGCCGATAATGGTTATAAATTCATGCCGGTCCACCGACAGGGTCACATCGGCAAGGGCAACCACTTCATTGTCCTGTTTGTCCAAGTAGACTTTGCCGACCTGGAATGCTTCTAAGAATGCCACTTACCCTTCTCCTTAATTGATAGGTTTCCGGGCGGAAGGTATGGGGAATCGAAGTTTAAGTCAAAAAGATAATGTGAATAGGAACCTATGCTCCCATTGGGAAAATCAATATTTTATGGCCATGGACATGGGTCTGATTTTCTACTGCAGTGGCGGTATCATCAAAAAAAACCTTGTTTTATATCCATTTTTGACGTAGTGGGGATGGGTGGTTTCCGGCTCACGGTCAGATTAAAATTATCCGGGATATAGGCCGAGTTCAGTGGGCTTTGCTAGGAGTTTTTACCTGCCCGCCGGTGCAAATAAAGCCTAGGATACGGATCTGTATGGGAGGGTTTATTCCGGCCGGGAGTTTTTGATGTTGCATAACAATTGCTCAAAAAAGGAGAAAATGATGAAGAAGACTTGCTGCATTGCTGCACTGCTGGCGGTTCTCCTGGTGGTTTCAGGGGTCAGTTTTGCCCAGGGTAGTGGAAAGACCAATGGAAAAGGCGTATTCAAGCTGGATCTGGAATATGAACGGCTGGACGTTGACATGGAGATGGTGCCGGCCAGCAATACCACGGATGTCAATTACTGGAACAATAACTTCGAAGCGCCCTACGAAAGGGATGCAGCCGTGCTCACGGCCAGCTACGGGCTCTGCAGGTATGCGGATGCCCTGGTGAGCCTGGGCTATATGCAAGACCACATGATGGCGGACAGCCGCAGCGGCTCAGGGTCCGACCACACCCAGGAAGGCGATTCCGCTTACCTCTGGAAACTGGGGCTGAAGTTCAACCTTTACCAGCATAGATCCGGCTTTTACCTGGGCGGGGCTGCCAACTACAGCCAGTGGGAGTCCGGGGATGACTCCTACACAAATGCGGATGGTATCAACGAACCCCGCAGCTTTGAAGTCGAATGCAAGTCCTACGACGCCTCCCTCTATGCGGGGATGGGCTGGAAAAAATTCACTGCCTGGGCCGGCGTGGAATATACCGAGATCGACATCGATCAGCATTTACGGGATTATCCCATGGGCGATGATGCCAGCTACAAGTTCGAGCTTGAAGATAATTGGGGAGCCCTGGTGGGCCTGACCTATACCATTAACAAAAACTTTGACGTCACGGTCGGCGGTCGGTTCGTGAACCAGACCAGTTTTAACCTGGGTGTGGGCTACCGCTTTTAATCCGGCGGTTTCAAACCCCGAACAGCTGTTGCCGGCAGTGTGGGCATCCTGCCCCGCTGCCGGTTCTTTTTTCATCCCGCGGTTCAGTTTCAGCCCTATTTTGAAAGTCCCGATTGGCCGACGCCCTTGTTTTCTGTAACCGCACAGGGGGCGTTCATCCTTGCAATGGTGGTTTTTCTGGTCCAGATCCTCCTGCAATGATGTCATTGAATCCGAAATTTTTTTCCAAGATGCCGATCAAAAATAACAAACGTGATCAAATAAAACTGGGCAGTTTTACATGACCACGTCAGCGGACAACGGCTTGGTTAACAGGGGTTTTTTATCCTGGCTATTTTACGAAATGGTTTGATCAAATATGAAAGGTCTGAATCCCTTTTCTAAACCGGTTCATCACTCCGGAAGAACAATTTCAATATTCCTTCTCCGGGCCGCCTTAACAATATGATCCCGGGAGATTTTCCGGGCACTTTGGGCATCTCCCGATTCAATGGCCTCCGCAATGCGTCGATGCTCTTCCTCTATGACCTGGTACATGGATTTGGCATGTTTCAGATCGTGGAAATCGTAGATTTTCATGAAGGACCAGAATTTATGCTCAATCCAGTTGATCAGATCCGTGAAAAGCGGGTTCTGGCTGGCCGAGATAATGGTTTTGTGAAAATCCATACTCTCCTGGGTGGCATCCTCCCCAGATGCCCATACCGCATTTAAACGGTGGAAATTATGCCACAGCCTACGAATCTCGTCCTTGCTAATTCTCAAGGCTGCAATGGCAGCTGCCTCGGGTTCGATAATGGCCCTGAGTTCATACATTTGCCTGAAAAACACTTCATCCTTTTGTGTCGGGGTCTCCAGTCTGAACGCCACACCGCTGGTGTCTATGGCGACCTTTGTCCTGCTTCCCCGCTGGGATACCAGAAACCCGTCATGCTTCATGCGTGACAATGCCTCACGGATGACGGTGCGGCTGACATCCAGTGAATTGCAAAGTTCTGTTTCCGACGGGAAATACTCACCCGGAGTAAAATCTCCGTTTTGAATCTTTCCGATAAGATAGGTCGCTATCTGCTGGGACAATGATACTTGCCGTTTTATGCTGTCGTTGTTCAGATCCATATTCTTATATCTTTGAAGTTTAACTGTCTCTAAGCGATAACATTAGCATTGTTTTATCCATTTGAGTAGGTATTAACACGACATCTTCTTACAAATGAACCTTATTTCAATGGGAAGACACCTGGTGGCGCATGCCCCGGCGGTGGACCGGGGTCATCGCCTTTCCGGGACGAAACCCCGGGGCCGCCGGTTTCATGCATGGGGATTGCCTTTATCGCTCTTTGCGATCCTTCTGATATAAACGGGTGCCGGGAACAGATAAACGCCAATGGTCCACGGAACAGATTCAGGACGCAGAGTTGTTCTTCTCCCACCATTGGGTCGCGGGTACGATTCCCTTTCCCAATGGCCGTTCCCCCATTGGGTTGGGCGCAATCCCGTAGTTGATCCGCATCCTGTCCACTTCATCAAAAACAGCCTGCACCTCTGGAATTTCCCTTGTATTTTCCCGGTTATAGTAGACAAAGGATGAAGAATCGGAATCAAAGGGGTAGCCCCAAAGGTGGGTGAACTTTCCGGGTTTGACAAGGACCATGTCATGGACGGTCCCGGCTTCAAAGAGAACAATATCCCCTTTTTTAAAGGGCCTCAGCTCTCCATTGATGTTCAGCAGGGTTTCCCCCTCCAAGGCATAGAACCACTCCGGCTCCCTGTGGAAATGGGGGATATTGTCGTAGGGTCCAAAGCGGGTGGAGATCCCGTATGGTCTATCGTCGGGCCTGTCGGACAGAAACTTGAATCCATACTGGCCCGACCGGGTCACCTCTCCTCCGGGCAGGGGCACAAACTCACCATTTTTTCCCCAGGTCTGCCATATCCCGGGTACGGAATCATCACAGGGAAAGTCCTGGATGGTCATATCGCCCTTTTCATAGGCGTCGATCAGATCCCTTGCCTTATACATGCTTTCACCACCGCAGGTGGCGGGGTCCAGGGGGAAGCCGGCCTGGGCATAGGGCTGGGGAACATTGGGGGAACTGCTTAGGGGTAATTCCATTGGTATGGATCCTTTCTGTGCGATCAGGAGGGGTCGGGCAATTGGGCTGAAAGCTTTATAATCATGTTTTTCAAATTGTTGATTCCATGGACAAAGAGCCAGAAAAAAGCCATTCCCATCAGACAATAAATGCCTGTAACAATCTGACGTTCCAGCTGGTCCTCGATGGGCGCCATGGACGCCCGCATGGAAACGAGAAAACCAACGCTGAAAAACGCAATATAGATCTTAACCACCTGTATTTTAATGTAGCGTTTCATCTGGGTCACCAGCGCTCCTTTTTGTTAGGGACGGTGCCCTCCCACCCGGCTTGGAGAAGGGGAAGGCACCTGGGTTTTTAATTATCAATTGTGCACGGGGGTTTCCTGTGCCAGGGCGGGGGTTCCCATTTTACTCACCGTGAACAGCACCACGGCGCAGACGGCGGTTCCCACGAAGACCCCGTCAATACCCGTACTGCTTTTCAAGGGCAGCAGATTCCAGATGATGGTGGTGGCACAACCGGAGATCATGCCGCAGTTGGCCCCCTTGGGGGTGACCCAGGTAAAAAGGGTGGCCGCGGCCAGGGGAACAAACATTCCGGCACCATAGGATGCCGCTGCAATCTTGTACAGCTTGAGCACACTGCCTCCTGCAATGGCCAGGTAGGTGCAGAATACCCCCAGAACCAGGGTAGACCAACGGGCGATCTTCAGCAATTTTTCCTTATCTATGTGCTTTTGGGTCTTATGGTATACATATTCGTCATAGATATCGTTGGATACCGTTGTGCCCAGCAGCAGAAGGAAGGAGTCGGCCGTGGACATGATCACGCCCAGGATGGCCGCCAAGGTCAGGCCGGCAAGGATGGGCGGGAAGTGAACGGCAATGAGACGGGGCACCAGGGTTTCAGGTGAGGCAAGGTCGGGAAAGATGATGGGGCCGGCCATGCCGATGATCAGGGGCGGGGTGGCAAGGATCAGGTAGATGAGGTTGGACCAGACCGTGCCCCAGAAGGCGGTGTTTTCGTCCTTGGCGGCCAGGATGCGCTGGATATATGCGGGATGGGAGCCGCAGCTCAAGGTAAAGGAAACAATCCAGCCCATGATAACCCCGGATTCAATGGCCCCCCACCATTGCAGTTTTTCAGGGGAGGCATGCTCGATGATGCCGGCAAGTCCCCCCACCATATCCCAGCATTTAAGGGGCATGATGATGACAAAGCCGATGGTCAGGATGATGATCTGGACCACATCGGTATAGGCCACGGCGTAGAGTCCGCCCATGAGGGTATAGGCGATGATCAAAACACTGCCCAGGAGAACGGCGGGTGTAAAGTCCATCAGACCCAGCCCCTGGAGAACCTTGCCCGAGGCGGCCAGCTGGGAGGCGGTGACGTTGATCAACCAGATCAATGTGATGATAGAGGCGATGATTTTAGTGCTGTGTGAAAATTTGATTCTGAAAAAGTCCGGGATACTGGTGGCCTCTGATCTCCGCAGGGCCCTGGCCCAGATGAGCAGGGTGAGCCATCCCAGACTCCATGCCGGTATCAGGTAATAGGCCATCAGGCCGATTTTATAGAAATACCCCGTCTGCCCAATGGCGGTGAAGGCCCCCATGGCCCCGGCCACGGTGGTGCCTATCATCACCCGCATGGACAAGGACCGACCGGCGACCACATAATCGTCGGAATCCCCCACCTTTTTTGAGGTCCAGAACCCAATGAGCAGCATGCCGCCGAAGTACAGCAGTATGATGACCCAGTCAATTGTCACCAAATTGTTTGTTAGCACAGTTTCCATTCAAATCTCCTATAGGTTAACCAATCAGATTAAACAAAACTTCTATCCACTCTTGTCCTTCTTAACTAAATGTATTCGGGTATGCCGCCGCAGAACGGCGGCGGCATGTTTGTCCTGCTGCGTTAAATGAATTAACGGCTAATATTCGTTCTTCAGGGATTGGAATTTTTCTTCCTCACCCTTGATCATGTGGTAGCAATGCTTGTCCTGGGGAAAGGTATTGCCTTTAACCTCGCTGATGTAGGATTCAATGGCCCCGGTCACGACCCCTGCCACATCGGCGTATTTTTTTACAAATTTTGGGGTGAACGCCTGGAACTGGCCGATGAGGTCGGAAACGATGAGCAGCTGCCCATCCACATCCGGTCCGGCACCGATGCCATAGGTGGGGATGGTCAATTTGCTCCGGATGAATCCGGCCACCTCCGGGGGAATGGCCTCCAGCAGAATCATGTGGGCGCCGGCCGCTTCAATGGCCAGGGCATCTTCAATCAGGTCCCTGGCGGCTTCCACGGTCCTTCCCTGGGCCTTGTGCCCCCCGATCTGGCCCGAACTCTGGGGGGTGAGACCGATGTGGCCGCACACAAGGACACCGGCATCGACAATGGCACGGATCCGGCTGGTGATTCGTCGACCGCCCTCAAGCTTGATGGCGTCCACATTGGCTTCCTTGACAAATCTGCAGGCATTGGCCACGGCATCCTCATCGCTGATCTGGTAGCTCATGAAAGGCATGTCCCCCACGATGAAGGTGTTGGGGGCTGCCCGGCGTACGGCATCACAATGGTTGATGCACTGGTCCATGGTCACCGGAACGGTGCCCTCGTATCCGTAGACACACATGCCCAGGGAGTCCCCCACCAGGATCATATCCAGGCCGGCGGCTTCGGCAAACTGGGCCGTGGGATAATCGTAGGAGGTCAACCAGCTGATTTTTTCGTTTTCCTGTTTCATGCGGATCAGGTCATGGATCATCAATTTTTTCTTGGACATTTTTCTTTTTTCTCTTGTTGAATTGGATGGTTGTTACAATTGGGCCATGACGGCCTGGCCCATTTCCCGGGTGGTGTTGGTGCCCCCCATGTCCGGGGTGCGGATTTCCCCTTTTTCGCATACGGCGGAAACGGCCTTCATCAGCCGGTCTGCAGCGGCCTGTTCCCCAAAGAATTCCAGGATCATCTGGCCGGCCCACACCGTGGCGATGGGATTGCAGATGCCTTTGCCCGCAATGTCCGGGGCAGATCCGTGGATGGGTTCGAACATGGACGGGAACTCTTTTTCAGGGTTGATATTGGCACCGGGGGCAAAACCCAGCCCCCCCACCAGAACCGAGCCCAGGTCGGTGAGGATATCCCCAAAAAGGTTGGAGGCCACCACCACGTCGAAGGTCTGGGGTTTGGACACCATGAACATGGCCATGGCATCGGCAAAGATGCTCTGGGTCTCGGTTTCGGGATATTTTAGCGCCAATTCGTTGAAAATCTTGTCCCAGAAGACCATGGAGTGCTTCAGGGCGTTGGATTTTGTCACGCTGGTCAAGGTGCCCTTTTTCTTCCGGGCCAGGCCAAAGGCGTAATCCATGACCTTTTCCGTGCCGCGACGGCTGAAAACATTGGTCTGGATGGCCACTTCATCGGTGGAGTTTTCCTTGAACAGGCCGCCGATGTCACCGTATTCCCCTTCGGTGTTTTCCCGGACAAAGGTGATGTCCACCTCTCCGTTCACGATCACCGGAGAGGCCACCCCGGGCAGTTGCCGGATGGGCCTGAGGTTGACGTATTGGTTGAATCCCTTGCGGATGGTGTACAAAAGGCCGTCGCTGGCCACCCAATCCGGCACCTGGGGATGGCCCACGGCCCCCAGGTAGATGGCGTCGAATCCCTTGAGTTTTTCAAGGCCATCCTCGTCCATGATGCGGCCGGTTTCAAGGTAGTATTCGCATCCATAGGGAAAATATTCGAATTCCAATTGAAAACCGCCGTCCAGGGCGGCCACCTTTTCAAGCACCTGCTGGCCCACGGGCAGCAGTTCTTTACCCACGCCGTCACCGGGGACGGCGGCAATTTTATAGGTTTTCATATAATGGGTCCTTTCCATTCTTCTGTAATGATTTAATCCTTGGTGATTTTGTCGGAGTAGTATTCGACCAAACCGCCCTTCTCTATGATCTGCTGCATGAATTCCGGGATGGGACTGATCTCATGGGGGATGTCGTTGATGCGCAGAATTCCGGATTTCACATCGATATCAACGCTGTCCCCGGGCCTTACGGCTTCCACCGCCGCGGGGCATTCAATCACAGGCATGCCCACGTTAAAGGCGTTGCGGTAAAAGATCCTTGCCACACTTTTGACTACCACTGCCTCTATACCAGCGGCCTTGAGGGCCAGGGGGGCATGTTCCCGGGAGGAACCGTGGCCGAAATTCTGCCCTGCAAAAATCACATCCCCCTTCTCCGTCCTGTCTTTAAGGTCTGGATCATACTGCTCCAGAAGGTGGGCCCTGAGGATGGAGGGTTCGAAACTGGCGCAGTATTTCGCCGGGATCAGGGTGTCGGTATCGATGTTGTCGCCGAGAATATGGGCCTTGCCTTTGAATTTCATTTTATATCTCCCTGGGGTCTGTGATTTCACCGTTCATCGCCGTTGCCGCAGCAACCCACGGTCCGCCGATGTATATGGAACTGTCCTTGTGCCCCATGCGGCCTTTGAAATTCCTGGGGGTGGTGGTCAGACAAACCTCACCTTGGGCCAAAACACCGGTCTGGGTTCCCATGCAGGGACCGCAATTGGGGGTTGAGATGGTGGCACCGGCCTCCAGAAGGGTGGCGGCAAGTCCGGTTTTAACCGCTTCCAGGTAGACCTTTGGGGAACCCGGAATCACGATCATCCGCACCCAGGGCGCAATGGTTTTGCCCTTTAGGATTGAGGCGGCCTGGGCCAGGTCATGGATCCTGCCGTTGCCGCAGGCCCCCAATACCACCTGGTCCACCCGGGTTCCCTTCACCTCCTGAACCGGGGCGGTGTTGGCGGGCAGATGGGGCTTGCTCACCATGGGGGTCAGTCCGGATGCATCAATGTCGATCACCCGTTCATAGACGGCGTCGGAATCACTCTCAAAATACACCCCTTCCCTGTGGGTTTTCCCGTCCAGGTAGGCCCGCGTCACCCCATCGGGGGGAATGATGGCCGATTTGGCACCGGCCTCCACGGCCATGTTGCAAAGGGACATCCGTTCTTCCATGTTCAGGGCGGCTACGGCCTCGCCCGTGATTTCAATGACCCGGTAATTGGCGCCGTCATTGCCCAGGATCCCCAACAGATGAAGGGCCATGTCCTTGGAGCAGACCCGGTCCTGAAGCCCACCGTTGAAATTGACCCGGATCACCTGGGGAACCTTGATCCACACCTTTCCCGTGGCCATGGCCAGGGCAAAATCCGTGGAGCCCATGCCAATGGCAAAGAGCCCCAGAGCCCCCATGGTGCAGGTGTGGGAATCGGCATTCACATAGAGATCCCCCGGGCTCAGGAAGCCTGACTCAGGCACCAGCACATGGTCGATGCCCATCTGGCCCACATCAAGGTAGCGGTTCCCCTGTTCCTGTGAAAATGTCCTTAGGGTCATGGCACTCTGGGCACTCATGATATCCTTGGCCGGGGAATAATGCTCCGGCATCAACAGCAGCCGATCCGGGGCGTATACCGTGTCGGTCATCCGTTTGAACTGGCTGATGGCCACAGGTCCGGTCATGTCGTTGGCCACCATGAAATCCACCCGGACCTCCACCAGATCCCCGGGTTTGACATCTGCCTGGTCGCATTTGGTTTCAATGATTTTCTGGATGATTGTCTTACCCATTAATGATTTCCTTAAACGTAGTTGATTGTATGATTTCAATGTGCCAGCCGGGGGAAGGTGAAACTGCCCTGGGGCATCACAATGGTCCGGGGGGAATCCCCCAATTCTTTGCAGGCAATGTCAAGGGCCGCGTCCAGATCCGGGGCCGGAATGAACCCCAGCATTTTCGCCAACCCTTCCTCCACTTCGGAAACAAGGATGAACCGTGCCTTGTGCATGAGACTGGTGACCCCGTATGCCTTGTGGGCCCCCACCTGGAAATTGGCCCGGGTGGCCGCCTCCACCCGCTGGGGGGTTCGATGTTCGGCCATGATTTTTTCGTATGTCTCTGACCCGCTGCCGTCCCGGCATTCCCCCACCACAATCACCATGCCGCCTTCCCTGACCGCATGCCACCCGTGGATCATGGTTTTATGGAGCTGGTAGATATCAATGTCCTTGGGATACCCGCCGCTTGAGATGATCACCAGATCCGCCTCCGTCTCGATGTCCGCCACATAGATCTCGTCCACGAATTTGCAGGCCTCCATGTGGGCCTGGATATAATCTCCGGCAAAGACGCGGACGGTCTGCATTTTTTCATTGAGCACCATGTTGAGCAAAAAGGTGGGGCGGCACATCTCCACGGCCTCGATCTGATCTTCGTATACCGGATTCCCCTTGAGCTTGAGGGCGGTGGAGTCCGGGTGGAAAATCATGGAATGGTTTTTCCGAATGGTTTCGTACCAGGCCACCCCCGGCAGCATGGCCTTTCGCCCCCCGCCGTAGCCGGCCAGGTAATGGGGCAATACGGAACCGGTGCAGACGATTTTATCGGCATTGGCCACCAGGTTGTGGAAGGCCACCGGGGTGCCGAAGGAAGTGGTGCCAAAATGGGTGAACTGGCTTTGGTCATGGCAGTCTCCGTTGAACATTTCCACCCGGGACGCCACCTCTTCTCCCACCTCCTTCACCATCTCCTCCTCCCGCATGGGGCGGTGGGCCCCCAGGGCAAAGATGATGAACATGTCCTCATCCTTGACGCCCACTTCGTTGAGTTCGTTGAACATCACCGGAAGGAATTCATGGCTGTTGGCCACCCGTGTGGAATCGTTTACAATGAACGCCACCCGGTCCCCCGGATTGAAATTGTCCCGGAACGGCGGGCATCCCACGGGATGGTTGATGGCCCTTAGAATCTCATCTTCCGGATTTGAAAGGGGGGGAAAGTGTTTCATTTTAATCTCCTGGATCACCTGATCCGGATCAAGGGATATGGAGAGGTTCCCCCTACCGTATTTTAAACGAAAGTCTTTCTTCATTGCCTGGGAGTTCCTTGAATTCTATGGTGTTGACGATTCATCTGGGTTTCATCCATGGGTGATTCGTGTTTTGCATTGTATACTTGTATGACAAGATTGCAAGATGTTAATCACACAAACTTCCCCTTTGTCAAGAAAAACCTAGGACCGATATTCCATAAAAATTGCGCCCCGGGGGCGTGAATATCCTGATACCTTAAGAAAACCACCGATTTTTATGCAACATCAGCGGCTCCCCTTGGGGCGAAAACCCTTCACCGGAGGGAAGTGTATCCCCGGATCCCGCCGGCTCTATCAAAAAAATGAAGGGGATCGGGATGGGAATGGATAGGCGCATTGCCCAGACCACGGTACGGTCTGCGGTCTGTACCAACCGAAACATGCCTTGGCCGATGTCGCCGCCAGGGACCAGGCCCGGGCCATCAAACGCAAAACCGCTTTTTCGCGGACACCGATGCGGATGTGATATGGGTGGGATATGGAAAGGGGCTCTGCCCTAAGCAATGCCGAAATCTGGAATTATGGGATGTGAAAAAAATGAGCCGGGGAAGAAGACTTGATCCCGGCCGGAGACTGGGAAAAGAGGATATTGCCAGTCCCAGCCGGGCGGTAGCGACAACGGATTACAGCTGCGCCCGGCTGGGGCCATATTTTAAATTTTTGATGATCTTTTCATAATTTGCGATACCACGCTACGCAAAAAAGAGCCCATCCGTTGCTGACGTTCTGCACCGGATTCCCCCCTTCGGCCCCATGGACAGCTGATCGTGGCGATCTCATATCGGAAACAGGCAGGGGACTCAATGAATAAAGGTCTGCCGGACAGGACATCAAGGCTTCGTAAAGACCTTTTTCAGCAATTCTGTGGTCCGTTTTACCGGCTCCTTTCGGATAGCGGCCTCCTCCTTGGCCATGTAATGGAAAATGCCGTCTATTCCCCTGTCGATGACGTGACGGCTCAAATCCGCCTTCACATCCGGCACAAAGGGCAGGGCCTCGTATTCCTTCATCATGTTGCCGTAGGACTGGATGGCCCCCACCCGGGAGAGGCTGTTGTCCACCACCGGCTTCATTTCTGCGGCCAGGGCCGGGGACATTTTCGCCCTGAAGTATTGGGTGGCCGCGTCGTCGGGACCGTTGTAGATTTTCTGAACATCCTTAAAGGTCATCTGGGCAATGGCGTCGGAGAACAATTGCTTTGCCCTGGGGGTTGCGTCTTCGGCCGCACGGTTGAGCCGCAATTCAAGATCCTGGAACAATTGAGCCATTCCCACCTTGTCCAGCATTGTCCTCACCCGGTCAAGGCTCGGGGGAAGGGGGATGCGAATCTCCGGGTCCTTATTGAAACCATCCAGGGCACCCAGCTGATTAACCACATTCCGGGATCCCACCTCAAGGGCCTCCTTGAGACCTGCTCCGATTTCCTCGGTGGACAGGCCGGTGCTGGTTTCACCCTGGCCCATGGATTTGAGAAGCCCGGATCCCTTTTCCAGCCAATTGGTGCCGGCCCTTAGGGGGGGCTGGAGTGCTGCCGTGAGGATGAACACTGCCACCATTACCGTTGTCCGGAACCCATGTGCTTTCATTTGGATTTCCTTTATTTTATAGGGATTTAAGATTTTAAAACCCTATGACGGCAATCCAGGTTTTGTCAAGAAAATAGCCGGTTGGCAAGGGGGTGACGGTGATTTTTCAGGATCCGTTTTTCAAGGATTTCCAGCTGGGACTCCCTGATTCCCTGCTGCCGGGCCCTGTCCGGCACTGGGGTGAAAGGATAGAGCCCTATTTGGCCTTGGCCTGGTATTTGGCCCAGAAGCTTTTCTTACGGCCATGGTGTTTGTGGAGCTTTTCCACATAGGCCCAATGGGGTTCCATGTCTTCCCATGTGGATGTTTCCCCGGCCATCTGGTCCAGCTTGATCAGGTATTTCACCCCGTGGGAATAGGTCTTTGTTCTGGCCCTTTCCAGGATGGAATCCAGCAATTTCCGGTAAAAAAGGGTGACAGCGGATTTCAGCTCCAGGGCCTCAAGTTTTGGAATCAGGTCCAGAAGGCTTTCGTAATAAAGCCCGTCCACCTGATCCCCCCGTTCCAGGATATAGGTGTTGGCCTCCTGGATTCTATCCACGGCCAGGAGGAACGCCGCGTGACTGGAATCAAAGTAGGGATGGGCCATGATGGTTTCAATTTCGGGCGTGAGGATCTTTTCCCTCTCCTCTTCCCCGACTTCGGCCAGCAGCGCTTCCAGGGCGGGCAAACTCTGGCGGCGCTGGAACTCCTGGTGGAGCATTTGGATGAGATTTTCCCTGTCCCCCACATGGCGATAAATGTCCATGTACAATTGATTCCGCTTATCCTGGTGGAAGGTTTCCTTGGAAGGGATGCGGTCCAGACGTTCCTTGGCGGTTTCCCAGTCCCCGCATTCAAAATAGACCCTGCCGATTTCAATCAGGCAGGCGGTGGAAGGTCTTCCCGCAAATTCCCCGCGATATTTTTCAAACAGGGGGGCATCCTTAATCTGACGGGCAAGGGAGGCCATGATCAAAAGAAAATGCCCCTTTGAATACCGACCATCCCCTTTGTCTGACAGGGATTGGAATTGCCCGATCATAAAGCGGATTTCAGCTTCGTCCAGATAGGCGGATGCCTTTTCAATCAGGGCATCCCGAACCCCGTAATCATCTTTTTTGCACAATTTAACCAGGAGTTTGGAAATCCGGCGCTTATCTTTGCAGGCCCGGGCATATTCCACAAAGGGTTTAACGGCCCGGAGTCGATACACATCCCCCACCACACCACTGGAATCGTCACAACGCCCCAGGGTTCCGTTATCGGTCTCATAGAAGGAAATCACCACCTTCACACCGGTGAGGGGATCCTTGACCCCGGCTTTGATATCCTCCAACAGATCTTCCAACTCCCGTGCCAGACTTCTGGACGCCCCCCATGGGACAAATTTCCGCCGCCGCTTCAGGCCGGCCAGTTTCTTTTTCACCTGGGCCACCAATTCCTCCGGGGTGGAGACCAGGCGGGTCACCATCTCGTCGGCCAAAGGCTCGTTTTGTGCCAGGTCAACCAAAGCCTGGGCCAGTTTCTCCGGCCCAAGGGCCATCAATTTTTCCTTAAGGGGGGTCTCCATATTTCATCCTTTCCTATGGGGAATGCATCAACGGATACGTAGCCGGGTTCCGGGAAAGATATCGCTGTCGCCGGACAACTTGTTCAGCTTTCTTAACTGGCCCACGCTGACCTTGTACTTCTGGGAGATCCGCCACAGGGTCTCCCCTTTTTTAACGGTGTGATAAACGGATTTCTGTTTGAGTGCTTTCTTTTTGGGAGCCACTTTCTGGGAGGTTTTCTGTGCCTTGGGGGCGGTGGCCGATGCAGGGGGTTTCACCACTGTTTTGGCAATGGTCTTGGCGGGGAGGGCTTTGATTTTATCCATGGACAGCTCAAGGGTGTTGAGCTTTTTCTCCAGCTTGGCCACGCGGTCGCCCAGGGCGTCCCATTTGAGCATGACCCGGGTTTCCACCCGGTCCACAAAGGGGGTGACCTCCTTTTTCAGGGCATCGGAATCCAGGGAAACCGGTGCCAGTTCCCCGTCCCCAGGGGTGGTGAGGCGTGCCAGGCTGGCTTCGATTTTTGCCAGGCGGGCTTCCAGATCCAGGACTTCCTGTCCGGCCACGGCCTGGGGGGCTTCGGAATCGCTGTCCGGGACAAAGAGGAAATAGACCAGGACAAACAGGGCCAATGCCGCGCTCACCAATAGGAAGAGTTCGTGTTTTTTAAGGAGGAAACCGCTCTTTTTCATGGGGCGACCGGCGTTGGGGGTGGTCCGTCCCGGGTTGGGGGGAATCTGGGGGCTGGGTCTATCCATATGAATTATCCTTTATTCTTATGGTCCTGTTTTTGGATGGTGGGTACTGCCTTCTTCATATCATCTCACCCGGTTTTGTAAAGCAGGGAATACACTTATCCGACAAGGCCCGTCCACGGACCCGATGCGCCCACATTCCCATTGAACATAACCCATGGAGTATGTTAGAGTTCCAGGCAGGTCGGAATTATAACTCCATGCTCAGGAATAGATATGAGATCCAAGATCCAATCCATTTTCGTGGCCGCCGTTCTGGGACTGGCCCTTTTCCTTTCCACCACCACAGAAATTAGGGCTGCCAAAGACGTCTTCACCAATACGCTGGGGATGCGCTTTGTCCTGATTCCTGCGGGCAGTTTTGTCATGGGCAGTCCCAGGGATGAAATGGGGCGCCAATGGAATGAAAAGCGCCACCGGGTCATTATTTCCAAGAGCTTTTACATGGGAGAAACCGAGGTCACCCAGGGCCAGTGGGAACGGCTGGTCTCCCCCAACCCCTCCTCCTTTAAAAAGGGAAAGACCTATCCCGTGGACACGGTCTCCTGGAATGAGGCCATGCAGTTCATCTCCTTTTTGAACCGGTTTGAAAAAACCCAGAAATACCGTCTCCCCACGGAGGCGGAATGGGAATACGCCTGCAGGGCCGGCTCCAGCAAAGCCTTCAGCTCAGGCCCCATCACCACGGTCTCCTGCAAGGAACCCGAGCCTGCCCTGTTGAAGAGTGCCTGGTATTGTTACAACTCCGGGCTGGCAGGACCGCCAAGGGATTTCCAACCCCATCCGGTTAAGCGGCTCAAGCCGAACCAATGGGGCCTCTACGACATGCACGGCAATGTCCAGGAATGGGTGTTGGATGCCTGTAAATGGAAGGATGTCTTCAGCACCCGGGTGGGGGTGCTCACCAATACCTATGAGGACAATGTCACCGATCCCTTGGAACGGAAGGGGGATCATCGCATCATCCGGGGCGGAGGCTGGCACCAGACGCCCAAGTACCAGAGAAGTGCCTGGCGGGGCTATTACAAACCCATGGCCCGCAGAAACAGCCTGGGCTTCCGCCTGGTTCGCATGAAATAGGCAAGGTGTGCCGACCGGGCAGGATCTCCGCTGCCAATCCTGTCACTCCATAAAAAAAGGGGGGCCAAAGGGCTCCCCATTTTATCTTCTGTAATCCGGTTATGAGGATCCGGACCGGGAATAGAACCGGGCCACCAGAACCCCGGCCACCAGCATGGCCACATCCCTTACCAGCAGCCAAACCGCATCCGAGGTTTGGTCGCCGCCCCCCACGGAAAAGCAGCCGCAGTCAAAGGAATGGCCCCGGGCCAGGTTAAAGCTGATCATGGCAATGAAGCTGATGAGCAGGGTGTTGATCACCACCAAACCAGGACCGGCCCACATGCCGGTTAAAAGGCAGAAGCCGGCCAGCAGTTCCACCCAGGGCACCCACAGGGCCAGAAGGTTGATGGAAACACCGGGAAAGAGATCGTACCCGTAGAGGATTTTGGCAAAGCCGGCCGGATCCATGATCTTTGGCCAGGCCGCCGTGATAAAGGCCAGTCCCAGTCCCATGCGGACAAGGAGGAAGACAAGACCCCGGCCCTGAAAGGTCTTAAGTTTCAGTTTATTCAATATCAAATCCCATCTCCTCCCATTCCTGGAAACCGCCGGCATAGACCTTTACATTGGTGAATCCCAGTCCACGGAGCCTGGCGGCAAAGGTATGGCTGTCCGTGCAGGTGACGCCGGAGCAATAGACCAGCACCGGGTCATGGGGTTTGATTTTCTGGAAAAATTCTTCTTTTCTTTGGTCAAATTCGTGGAGGGGAAAGGAAAGGGCCCCGGGCAGATGGCCCATGTCATAGATATCCTTGAGCCGGACATCGATGAGGATACGGCTCCGGCTCTGTACCATCTTAAGGACCTTCAGGGGATTGTGGACTTCGGCTTCGGCCAGGACCGGGCCGGACTTGGACCGGGCGGTGACAACGCCCTTGCCCCGGTCCCACTGGCCCACCCATTCAATGCCCTTGGGGGAGACCCGGTTCACGGCCACGGCAATGACCAGGGCGGAGAAGAGGAGAAGCAATGCGCCGGGCAGATGTTTTACAACCATGGGATTGCCCGACCTAGTTTTCCCATGCCGTCTGTTGCTTGAGATTCCGGTATAGGGAGAGCTGTTTTTCCCGGACCAGGAGGGTGGCCCATTCTTCCACCAGGGCGTTGATGCGCCCCTCTGTCCGGTCGGGGCCGGCCTTAACCGCTGCGGGGTCAGTCTCCGGCGGCAGGCCTAGGGCTTTGGTCATCCGCTGGCAGGCGGCTCTGACCTCCGGGTCCAGGCCCTTGGAGGCCCTGTCCAGGGCCGTGTAAACGGCAAAGGCATCGTCCAGGTATCCCTGGTTTTCATAAATCCGGGCCAGTTCAAGGGTATTGTAATCCGATCCCATTCTCATTCATCCTTTTGTCTTTGGCCGGAAACGCCCGGCGGACACTGCCCCGGCAATGGGGAGAAAATCCCCGGCCCGGGCATGGGGTCATTGCTTCAGCTTAAAAATCAACTCGTCATCCTCGGCCATGCCATGCTGGTGTTTGGCCAGGTGACGGATGTATTCCGGATCCTGCTTCAAACTGCGGATCTCCTTTTCCAAAAGCCGGTTCTTCCGGACCTCCATCTGGATTTCTGCCTCCAATTGGATCTGCCGGGCCGTGAGCTTGCGGTAGTCCATGAGTCCGTTGGGCGCACAAAAGATGAGCACCATCAATGAAATCAGGAAGCCGATTCCCAGGTAAAATCCCAGTTTTTCCAATACACCCATGGCTAATCCCTACGAGGGTTCCGTTTAAACATCTGTGCCACCAGCCGAACCTCGGGCCGGGCCGCCCACCATCCTGCTCCAAAGATGAACAGACACCCCAGAAGGATGCAGGCCAGAACACCGGTCCCCAGAATGAAGGCGCCGCTGCCGGAAATGATAAGAATACCGGCAGCCTGCCGGACGAGAAAGAACATTATAACAGATAGGAAAAGGGCTCGGCAAGCGGAAACCAGCACTGACCGTCCCCAGAAGGCATCTCCCCTTTCCCCAGGGGCGAAAAAAACAAGAAAAGGCAGCCCCCGGCGGCGGCCAGGGAAACGGCCAGGGCAAGGCCCTGCACCCCCCAGATCGGCATGAACACCCAGCAGAAACCCAGGTTCAACCCCATGGCAAAGAGCCCGGCATAAAAGGGATACCGGATCCGACCCAGGCCAAAATGAAGGATGGAGAGCAGCTGCACCCCTGCCATGGCCCACAGGCCCGATACCAGAACCACAAGGCATTCGGTGGTTCGGGCAATGGCGGCCCCGTCAAATGCCCCCCGGCCAAAGAGAAGGGTCACAACGGGTTCGGCCAGGGCCAGCAATCCAGCCATGGCCGGAAGGGTGATAAAGATCCCCAGACGCACCCCCTGTTCAAAGGTCCGGCGCACCTGGGCCTGCCCCTCCTGGACCGATTGCCGGGACAGCAGGGGCAGAAGCACCGTGGAAAGAGAAACGGCGATGAGCCCCATGGGGAACTGAACCAGCCGGTCTGCATAATAAAGGCAGGAGACGCTTCCCTCGGGCAGATGGCTGGCAAAGACGGAGGCCGCCACCACATTGAGGTGGAAGGCCCCGGCCCCCACCATACAGGGGAGCATCTTTTTTCCGGCCGCCCCCATTCCCGGATGGGAAAAGGAGACCTGCCGGATCTGTACCAGGCCGGTGCGGAGCAGACGGGGAAGCACCAGACACAGCTGGGCAAGACCGCCTGCGGTCACCCCAAAGGCCAGGCCGGGAATCCATGTCTCCGACCCAAGGCCTGCCAACAGGGCAAAGAGGATGAACACCAGGTTGAACAGGGCCGGGGCAAGGGCCGGCAGATGGAAGTTGCCCAGGCATTGGAGGACAGCCGAGGCCAGGGAGACCGTGATGATGATCCAGAAATAGGGCAGCATGGTCCTCAAAAGCCCCATGGTGGTCTGGATCGCCCCGGGGTCATGGCCAAGGCCCGGGGCCATGAGCAGCACCAGATGGTCGGTCCAGAAAAACCCGGCCAGGATCAACCCGGCCGAGGCCAGGCCGGCAAAGGCCAGGCAGGAGGAGATCATCCCCGCAGCCCCCTGGGGTTTCGATTCCGACAGGTGACGGGAAAAAATAGGAATAAAGGAGAGGGTTAAAAACCCATTGGCAAACATTTTACGCATCAGGTCAAAGGGCCTGAAAGCTAGGAAAAACAGATCCGATGCCATGGTCCCCCCGAACACCATTGCAATGACGGCATCCCGAACCATCCCGAGAATACGGCTGACCAGTGTAAGCACACTGACCAGAGCGGTTTTTTTAACCAGTTGCTCCATACTTTTCCTTGACAAAACCTTTAAAACATTATATTTTTTTTGATTTGAAATATAACTAATTAATTTTAATTAACTTATTTAGCATAAGGAGCTAGACCAAGTTGGCCAACCATAAATCTGCAAAAAAACGGGCAAAACAGAGCCAGGTAAGAAGACTGAGAAATAAATCCGCAAAAACCCTTCTCAAAACCCTTGAAAAGAAAGTACGTGCGGCCAAGGAAGCCGGTGAAGACTCCGCCGAACTCATGAAGCAGATCCAGTCTGCATTCCACAAGGCAGCCAAGAAAGGCATCATCCACAAGAAAACTGCGGACAGAAAAATCTCCAGACTGTTCAAGCTTGTGAATGCGTAAGCCTTAAAGCAGAACGCGACCATAAAAAAACAGGTTGGGTACCCGGGGTCATCGGGTACAACCTGTTTTTTTTATGGCCTGTTCCATCCCGGATACTTCACCCTGTGAAATATCCGGGTTAAAAATTGGCCGTCATCTGGCTCACAATCCGCTCGGCGCTCCGCCGGGCAATCTCTCCCACAGCCGTGTCAATGCTGCTCTGATCATCTGCCACGTCCCCCTGGACATCATAGGTCTCCTTTGCGGAGAAGCCCCTGACGGACCAGAGGATCTTTCCGTTGGCATCCACCAGTTTCACATCCATGACTGCGGTGACCTCCCGCTGCACCACCTGGGTGGAGGAGGTTCTGGAAATACTGGAAAAGGTAATGGACCTCACCTCCCCCTGGATCTGGCGGACAGCGTTGTCTGCCACACGGGTATCGGTCTTTTCCTGGATCTCCCGGATCAATTCGTTGGTAAAGACCACACCCGCCCGCGCCTGGGCGGTCTTATTTTCAAAGACCGCCACAGATACCCGGGAGGTATTGTCCTTGAGATATCCGCCGCCCTCAAGGTGGTAGCCGCAGCCGGCCACCACCATGAACAGCAGTGTGATTGTCATCGCAAGGCAAAACCGTCTCATATTACACCACGATGTTTACAAGGGTTTGTTTCTTCTGGATCACAATGATCTTTCTAATCTCCTTGCCTTCCACATGGGTCTGGATTTTAGAATCGGCCAGGGCGGTCGCTTTGATGGCCTCCACGTCTTCATCCGCCCCCATCTCAAACTTGGCCCTAAGCTTACCGTTGACCTGGACCACCACCAATACCTCGTCGGTTTTCAAAGAGTCTTCACGGTAGGCGGGCCATGCCTGTTCCAGCACGGAGCCCCCAAATCCCATTCTCCGGTAAAGCTCTTCACAGAAGTGGGGCATGATGGGGCTCAGCAGGAGCACCAGGCTTTCCAGGCCAAACCGGATCACGGATTTCATTTCCGCGTCGGCCTTGTCCTGGTCTACACCATAGAGGGCATTGACCAATTCCATGACCGCTGAAATGGCCGTATTAAAATGGAAGCTCTTGTCAATGTCTCCGGTGACCTTCTGGATGGTCTGGTGGATCTTGATGTAGAGCCCCTTGGCCTGGGAGGACTTCAGTTTGGCCGCAGCATCGGTGAAGGCCGGGGTGTCGCCCAGGCGCTCGATGGATTCCAGGACCAGGCGCCATACCCGGTTGACAAACCGGTTGCTGCCTTCAACACCGTCCTCGCTCCACTCCAGATCCCGCTCGGGCGGGGCTGCAAAGAGGCAGAAAAGACGGGTGACGTCGGCACCGTATTTTTCCAGAAGTTCGTTGGGGTCCACCACGTTCTTCTTGGACTTGGACATCTTGATGACCCGGCCCACTTCCACATCCTTACCGCAGCGGTCGCAGACCAGCCCTTCCTTTCCATCGGCCTTGACGGCCTGTTCCGGAAAGAGGTAGCCGTGCTCGGGGCAGGTCATGGTTTCCTTACAGACCATGCCCTGGGTGAGCAGGTTGGTAAAGGGCTCTTTAAAGTCGACCATGCCCAGTTCGTGGAGAACCCGCATGAAGTATCTGGAGTAGAGCAGATGCAGGACCGCATGCTCAACACCGCCGATGTACTGATCCACCGGTGCCCAATACTTCACGGCTTCGGGATCGAACATGCCCCCTTCGTACCGGGGAGAACAATAGCGCAGGTAATACCAGGAGGACTCCACAAAGGTGTCCATGGTATCGGTGTCTCTTCTGGCATCCTCCCGTCCGCAGGCCGGACAGGTGGTCCTGGCAAAATAGTCCAGGGTGGGCAGGGGGGAGCCGCCGTTGGGCAGGAGATCGGCATCCTCGGGCAGTTCAATGGGCAGTTCGGATTCGGGAACGGGAACCACCCCGCATTCGGGGCAGTGGATCACGGGAATGGGAGTTCCCCAATAGCGCTGACGGGAAATACCCCAGTCCCGGAGGCGGAAGGAGATGGCCTTTCTGCCCCGGCCCTTTTCCGCCAGCCAATCGGTGATGGCTTCCAGGGCTTCCTTGGAATCCATGCCGTCAAACTGGCCGGAGTTGACCATGACACCGGGGCCGGAATAGGCTTCGGTCATGGTGGCGCTGTCCAGTTCCTGGCCTTCGGGCTGGACCACCACGGGGATGTCCAGGCCGTATTTACGGGCGAACTCAAAGTCCCTCTGGTCGCCGCAGGGCACGGACATGACCGCACCGGTGCCGTATCCCATCAGGACAAAGTTGGCCGCATAGATGGGGATCTTTTTACCCGTGGCCGGGTTGATGCAATAGGCACCGGTGAAGACCCCTTCCTTTTCTAATTTTTCCAGGCCCTCGGCCGAGCGTTCCTGGCGGGAGACCTTGTCCACAAAGGCGGCAATGGCCCCTTCCTGTTCGGTTCCCTTGGCCAGGCCTTCCACAATGGGATGTTCCGGGGCCAGACACATGAAGGTGGCACCAAAGACGGTGTCCGGTCGGGTGGTGAAAACCTTGATGTCCTCGTTACGGCCATGGATCTGGAACTTGAGCTCCGAGCCCACGCTCTTGCCGATCCAGTTTTTCTGCATCACGGTGACCTTTTCCGGCCATCCGGGCAGCTTGTCGCAGTAGAGCAGCAGGTCTTCGGCATAGTCGGTGATCTTAAAGGACCACTGCCAGAGTTTCTTCTGCTGGACCACCTGGGAACAGCGCCAGCAACAGCCCTGCTCCACCTGTTCGTTGGCCAGGACGGTCTGGCATTTTTCACACCAATTGACAAAGCTTTCCTTGCGGTAGGCCATGCCCTTTTCCAGCATCTTCAGGAAGAGCCACTGCTCCCATTTATAATACTCGGGGCGGCAGGTGGCGATTTCCCGGTCCCAGTCGTAGGAAAAACCCATTTTCTTGAGCTGGGCCCGCATGGCCCGGATATTCTCGTAGGTCCAGGCCGCCGGATGGGTGTTGTTGTCAATGGCCGCGTTTTCTGCGGGCATCCCGAATGCATCCCATCCCATGGGATGGATCACGTTAAAACCATTCATCCGTTTATAACGGACCACCACGTCACCGATGGTGTAATTTCTCACATGGCCGATATGAATTTTGCCCGAGGGGTAGGGAAACATTTCCAGGAGATAATACTTTTCCTTGGACGGGTCTTCCGTGACCTTGAACAGTCCCTTCTCATTCCAATATTCCTGCCATTTAGGTTCCACCGACGCGGGATTATACCGTTCCGACATTCCTTTTATTCCTCCGAACACATGGGTGTAGATTCTATAATTGAAAGTTGTAAATCTTATTTAGATGCCACAAGCCGAGGTAAATAGCAAGAAATAGAACTGGAACCTTTCAATTCTTTTCAAGGGACCGGGCCATGGGACACCCCCTGGATATCCCTGTGTTTGCGCTTTGTTTCCCAGGTCTTTGGGCCCGTCTTTCCCCATGGGAACCCCTGGTATAATAAAGATATTCAACTTGACCAAACCCGGGTATAGTGATATACAGAATAGTTTTGTGAAATACCTGAATGGCAGGTGTTTAAAAACATTAATCCTTGCTCCGCCGGGATGGCGGGGCTTCATATCCGTAAGGAGACACAATGAGGAAATATGAAACCATCTTTATTTCTGACCCTGATCTTCAGGACCAGGCCCGTACCGAGCTTTTCGATAAGGTCAGAAATATCATCGCCAAAGAAAATGGTATTCTTTTAGACTTTGACGACTGGGGTAACAAAAAACTGGCCTACGAAATCAAGAAAAAACTTCGTGGCCACTACGTCTGCATGACCTATGGCGGAACCGGTGATCTGGTAAAAGAACTGGAACGTAACATGCGCCTCAGCGATGACGTGATGAAATTCATGACCATCCTTCTGGCCGAAGATGTCACTGCCGAATCCCTTGAGCAGGAAATCAAAGACGCAGAAGAAGCCAAAGCTGCCGAAGAAGCGGCCAAGGCCGAAGCCGAAGCAGCAGCCGCTGCCGAAGCTGAAAAAGCTGCCGAAGAAGCACCTGTTGAAGAAGAAGCTACCGAAGCTCCCGCTGAAGAAGCTGCCGAAGAAGCAGCTCCTGCTGAAGCTGAAGAAGCCAAAGAAGATTAAGACTCAGACATCCAAAACTGGAGGAATATATTATGTATAGAGGTCAAAGAGGCGGCAAGGGTAGATTCTATCAGCGGCGCAAAATCTGCAGATTCTGCGTGGATAACGGAATCGAAATCGATTACAAAAATCCCAAGGCCCTGAAACAGTTCATCACCGAGCGGGGAAAAATCATTCCCAGAAGAATCACCGGGACCTGTGCCAAGCACCAGCGTCAGCTTTCCCTGGCCATCAAACAGTCCCGTCAGATTGCACTGCTTCCCTTTGTGGGCAAGCCCCTGCAATAAGACCTGGTATACCCTAGGGCAGTGATCCACACCATGAAACAACCACGGGCCATACGGGATGCAATTCTGGGCACCAGCCTGTGCATTGCCATCTTTGCCAGCGTGCTGGTGTTTCCGGTTTCCGGCATGTTCACCCTACTCTTCCTCCCCCTTCCGGTGCTTTTTTACCGGCTCAAGCTGGGGCGGAATTTCGGGGCCATGATTGCTGCGGTAAGCTTTACCGCCCTCATGGTCATGACCCGGGGATTTGCATTCGACATTCTGTACTTTGGCGCCCTGCTGGCCACGGGCCTGCTTCTGGGCGAGTGCATTGAGCGACACCTCTCCGTTGAACGGACCATGATCTACACCTGCATCGGTGTTCTGGGAACCGCCATTGGCGCCTTTGTTCTCTACACCGGTTTACAGGAGCGCCCCATGGCGGATATTGTAAACGATTACATCAGCAACTATCTGACCATGACGGCCAAGATTTACACGGACATGGGGCTGAATCAGCAGGAGATCGACACCCTAAACTCCGCCTTTTTGGCGGTGCTTCCGGGAATGTTCGTGACCTCTTTTATGGCCACGATCTGGATGAACATCCTGCTCATCCGGAAATTGCTCATGCGGGTGGGAATCCATTTAAAACAGATTTCCAACCTCAACCGGTTCAAGGCGCCCGACTTCCTGGTCTGGCCGGTCATCGGCCTGATCCTGGTATTGATGACGCCCATGACCATGGCAAAGTACGTTGCCGTTAACTGCCTTATCGTTTTAACCCTGGTTTATTTTTTTCAAGGAATTGCCGTTGTATCCTATTATTTCCAAAGAAAGAAGACATCCCCTGCCCTGCGGATTTTCTGTTATGGACTGATTGCACTGCAGATTTATGTTCTCATCCTGGTGATCGGACTTGGATTTTTCGACACCTGGATTGACTTTCGGAAACTGGACACAGCGGAAATGAAATGAAACCCAAACGTCAGTCCGCGGGACTGAACCTTCTAGGAGGTTTAAATGAAAGTTATATTAAAAGAAACCATTGATACCCTTGGTATCGCAGGAACCGAGTGCGATGTTGCCCCCGGATACGGCCGCAACTATCTGCTGCCCCAGGGCAAAGCGGTTCTGGCCACCGCTGCCAATAGAAAAGTCATGGAACAGGCCAAGGCCAAGCTGGAACTCCAGATCGCCAAGGAAAGAAAACTGGCCGAAGAAATGGCCGAAAAGATTAAAGATGTGGTCGTAGAACTCAAGGCCAAGGTCCGTGAAGAAATCTATCTTTACGGTTCCATCACCTCACTGGACATCAAGGACGCTCTGAATGCCCAGGACATCATGGTGGAACGTCGTACCATTCTCCTGGCAGAGCCCATCAAAGAAGTGGGCGAGTACAAAGTTGCCATTCGTCTTTACAAGGATGTTGAACCGGAAATTCTGGTCAAGGTCCTTGCCGAAGCAAAAGAAGAAAAGTAGCACCCCTCTTCCCTGCGGTCTTCGGACCGCAGGGAAGATTTCACCATCACCAATACAGGGAAAAGGGATACCAGGGAAACCGTGGCCCAAAATAAAAATACCCAATCCGACCCTCTGTTAAACCGCACCCCGCCCCATGATACCGATGCGGAAGAAGCCATCCTGTCCGCCATATTCATCAACAACAACAACTTGTTCAATATCATGGAACTCCTCACCCCCGAGGATTTCTACAAGGGCGCCAATAAGAAAATTTACAGGGCCATCCTGGAACTGGCCCACAGGGAGGAACCCGCCGACCTGGTCACCGTTGCCAATGCCCTCAAGGAAAAGGGCGAGCTGGAAAGCATCGGCGGTGCCGCATACCTGGCCCGAATCTCCGACTCCGCCCCCGTGGCGGTCAACGCCGTCCACTATGCCAATATCATCCGGGGCAAAGCCAACCTGAGGGAGATGATCAATGCGGCTTCCGGCATCATTGAAAAATGCATGGAGGACAAGGGGGATGTGGAAGAGATCATCGACTTTGCCGAATCTTCGGTCTTCCAGATTTCCGAACGGAAAACCGGGGGCGCCTTCCAGAGCCTGGGTGATCTGATCAACATCAACATCGACCAGCTGGAGGAACGCCAGGGCTCCACCGGCGGCCTTTCCGGCCTATCCACCGGTTATATGAAGCTCAACAGCATCACCTCCGGTCTCCAGGGATCGGACCTGATCATCCTGGCGGCACGCCCCTCCATGGGCAAGACCGCCTTTGCCCTGAACATCGCCCGGAACGTGGCCCTGGAAGAGCGAAAGCCCGTGGCCATCTTCTCCTTGGAAATGTCCTGCGAACAGCTTTCCATGCGGCTTCTCACCTCGGAAGCCCGCATCGACTCCAACCGGCTGAGAACCGGCTTCATCTCCCAGGAGGACTGGCAGAACGCCACCGATGCCGCCGGCATCCTCAACGAGATGCCCATCTTCATCGACGACGCCTCAAACTGTACGGCCATGGACGTCCGGGCCAAGTCCAGAAAGCTTCTCCAGAAAAACGGGGACCTGGGCTTGATCATCATCGACTACCTCCAGCTCATGAAGTCCCCGTTCAAGTCCGACCGAAGGGACCTTGAAATTGCCGAAATCTCCCGCTCCCTCAAGGGGCTGGCCAAGGAGCTCAACGTCCCGGTCATTGCCCTGTCCCAGCTCAACCGTATGCTGGAACAGCGGGCGGACAAACGCCCCATGATGTCCGACCTCAGGGAGTCCGGCGCACTGGAACAGGACGCCGACATCATCGCCTTTATTTACAGGGACGAGGTCTACAACAAGGAGCCGGACAACCCCCGCAAAGGTTGCGCAGAAATCATCATCGCCAAGAACCGTAACGGCTCCCTTGGCACTGCCCTCATGCACTTCCACGGCCAGTATACCCGTTTTGAAGAACTGGCACCGGACCAATACCAGGAATTTCAATGAAGAAAGTCATCTACGGTAATACCGCAGGCCTCCGCTCCACCCTTATCAAGCGCATCGAAAACCTCTACTCCCTCAAATCCCAGCCCGAAGAACTGGTTTCGGCGGAGATTTTATTGGAGATGGTGGACATCAGCCACGAGATCCGCCGGCAGATCGGCGTGCTCATCGATCGCAACGGACGGATCTGCAATGTCATTGCCGGTGAGCCCCACCGCATTGTCATCCCGGTCACCCCGGACCACATGGCCATCCCGGGCCGCCTGAAGGGACTGCGCTGTGTCCACACCCATCTCAAGGACGAGGCCCTGACCCGGGACGACCTCACCGACCTTGCACTGCTGCGCCTGGACTATATGACCGCGGTCTGCCTCACCCCGGACGGCATGCCCGGTTCGGTCTACTCGGCCCATGTCCTTCCCGACGAGACCCAGGAGCCCTACCGGGTGCTGGAGCGGGCCACCATGGAAGATCTCTGGGTGGACTGCAGAACCCAGATCCACGAATTGGAAGGGGAACTGGCCCGGAAAAACGCCCTGCACAAACCCAAATCCGGCCGGGAAAACGCCTTTCTCATCAACGCGGTCACAGACGATCTCCATGGGGCCCGGGCCTCCATGGACGAATTGGTGGAACTGTGCAAGACCAGCCACATCCAGATCATTGACACGGCCATCCAGAGGCGGCGCAAGATCGACCCCAAATTCGTGGTGGGCAGGGGCAAGCTGGCCGACCTGGTCATCCACGCCATCCAGCACCACGCCACCATGCTGGTCTTTGACCGGGAGCTCTCCCCCTCCCAGATCCGCAGCATCACCGATGCCGTGGAGATGAAGGTCATCGACCGGACCCAGCTCATCCTGGACATCTTTGCCAAACAGGCCAAGTCCAAGGAGGGCAAGTTCCAGGTGGAGCTGGCCCAGCTGGAGTATCTTTTGCCCCGGCTCATCACCAAGAACACGGCCATGTCCCGGCTGGCCGGGGGCATCGGCGGCAGGGGCCCCGGTGAAACCAAACTGGAGATCAACAGACGGCGGGTCAGGGACCGCATCACCCGGCTGCGAAAGGACATCACCAAGATCCGGAAGCAGCGGGGCCAGCAAAAGGCCAAACGGAAACGGAACAACCTGCCCATCATCTCCATTGTGGGCTATACCAATGCGGGCAAATCCACCCTGCTCAACACATTGACCCAGAGCGACATCATTGCGGCGGACCGGCTCTTTGCCACCCTGGACCCCTCCTCCCGGCGGCTGCGCTTTCCCATGGACACCGAGGTGATCATCACCGATACGGTGGGCTTTATCCAGAACCTGCCCAAGGAACTCATGGAGGCCTTCCACGCCACCCTGGAGGAACTCAAGGATGCCGACATCATCCTCCACGTCATCGACATCTCCAATCCCCGGTACCGCCAGCAGATGGAGAGCGTGGAGCAGATCCTGAAAAAACTCGACCTTGACAAAATCCCCACCCTGTATATTTTCAACAAGATCGACCAGCTGGATCTGGAGAACTTTGACGCGCCCTGGCTGCTGAACCAGGGCATCCCGATTTCGGCCCTTGAAAAGAGAACCCTGACCGCCCTGGTTAAAAAACTGGAAACCATGGTCAGGATGTAAGACGTGAACCCCCTGGAAACTTAGAGGTTGATTTCCACCCGGTTTTGCCATACATAAAACAGAACCCAACGAACACGGAATCGATATGGAATATAACGAATTGGACACCGTTTTAATGAACAGATCCCCCAAGCTGGACTCCACGGACACCCCGGACTGCTTTGGCGATTACAACAGCGACAACAGACTGTGCAAAGAGCATTGTGCCATCTCCATCAAATGCTGCGTCCACCAGGCCAAACACCCCAAGGTGGATATTCTGGAAAAACTGCTCATCCACAACCACTACGCCGTCAAACCCCATTGATCGGTCGGGGGCCGTCCAGGCCCCCTTGCCCTGCCTCCCCCTTCCCCCCCATTACAGCCTGTCCCCATTTGGGAGGCAACGGCCCCCACATCAAAGATAAAGGAAGACGCCCCCATTACAATTGCGTCTCCTGGATATCGCCCCTCAAAAGACGCCCATAAAAACAGCCCGTGAATCTTGATGTCCCCCCTGCGGTTCACACCACCAAAGCACCAATACCGGGCCAAGCACTTGCCATGTTTTTTTCGTTTTACACTTACCATCCCCATGGCTGGGCCGGTTTAGTCCAAAACGATTCCCAACAAAGGCTGTAATTCCCCAAGCCCTTTTTCATTTCCAATACGAAACGGAACGACCTGAACTTAAACCATGGCGAAATGCCGTTGGTTGACAGAAAATCTGAGCGGTGGTGGTGAAGGAGCTTCTCGGCTAGAAAAAAATCTTACCGGGATTAAGGATATTCTGGGGGTCGAACACGGATTTGATGCCCTTCATCAGGGCCTGTTCCGCCCCACCGATCTCCAGGGGCAGGAACTCCATCTTGGTGATGCCCACCCCGTGCTCCCCGGTGATGGTGCCCCCCAGCTTCAGGGTGGCGGCAAAGAGTTTATCCACTGCAGCCTTGGCCTTTCTGGCCTGGTTTTCGTCGGCTTTTTCGTACATGATGTTACAATGGATGTTCCCATCCCCGGCATGGCCAAAACTGGCGATGTTGAGGCCAAATTCCGCCTGGAGGCCGGCGATGATCTCCACCATCTCGGGGATCCTGGAAATGGGAACCACGATATCCTCGTTGATCTTGTTGGGGGCCAGCTTATGCATGATGGGGGATAGGGCCTTTCGGGCCTCCCAGAGCTTCACCGACGCCCTGGCGGAGGAAGCGGTTTTCACCTCCAGGGCACCGATGCCCTTGCAGAGATTGGAAACGGTTTCGGATTGCTTTTCCACCATGTCGGGATCCCCGTCCAGTTCAAGGATGACCAGGGCCTGTGTCCCCTTGGGCATGGCCATGGAACGATGGGTTTTCAGCAGACGGATGCAGGCGGCATCCAGGTACTCCACACACCGGGGTCTTACCCCCTTGGTCATGATGGTGGAAATGGTTTTGGCAGCCAGGTCCATGGCATCAAAGTAAACCGCCATGGTCTTTACGGCTTCGGGCTTGCCAATGAGACGGAGGGTGATTTCGGTGACCACGGCCAAGGTCCCTTCGGACCCCACAATGAGCCGGGTCAGGTCATAGCCGGCCACTCCCTTGGCCGTGGAGACCCCGGTGCGGATGATCTCGCCCGTTGGGGTAACCGCAGTGAGTCCCAGCACATAATCCCGGGTCACCCCGTATTTCACGGCCCTGGGACCACCGGCACACTCGGCCACGTTGCCGCCGATGGTGCACACGGCCGAACTGGCCGGATCCGGTGGATAGAAAAGCCCCTTGGCCTCAACGGCCTGGTGGATGTCCGCAAGGACAACACCGGGCTCCACACGGGCGATTAGATTTTCCGTATCAATGTCGAGGATCCCATTCATTCTGCTGGTGACCAGGACAATGCCGCCCTGTACCGGTACGGCCCCGCCGGTCATGCCGGAGCCGCTCCCCCTGGGGATAACGGGGATTTTCTTTTTGGACGCCAGCTCCAGGATCTCGGCAATTTCCCGGCTGGTTCTGGGGAAGACAATGGCCTGGGGCAAAAAGGAGCGCCCGGTGGCATCGTAGGAGTAGCAGAGGAGGTCTTCTTTGTTCCGGGTCAGGTGGCCGCGACCGACAATGGCGGCCAGTTTGCGGTATGCCGACCCGGACCATGCCATCAGAACTTACCCGTTTCCAACTTTTTACTCAGGTAATTGATCTGCTGGTACATCTGCCCCTTCTGCTTGAGTTCCTTTTCAATGGCATTGACAGAATAGATGGCTGTGGCGTGATACCGTTTGAAACTGGAACCGATTTTTTTAATGGGCTGATCCGTGAACCGCCGGGCAAGGAACATGGCCACCTGCCGGGGTTTGACGATCCGTCTCTTTCTTGACTTGGAAATGATTTCGTTTTCGGTGACGGCAAACTCGTTGCAGACCAGCTTTTTGATCAGATCAATGGTGATCTGTTTTCTGGCATTGACCATGTTGACCAGAACCGACTGGGCCAGATCGATGTCAATGTCCCGGCTCATGAGCTGCCCCTTGGCCGTGACGCCAAAGAGACCGCTTTCCAGCTGACGGACATCGTCTGTGAGTTCCTGGGCAATGTATTCGGTCACGTGCATGGGGATGGTACACCCCAGGCCCAATGCTTTTTTCTGTAATATTTTCACCCGGGTGGCGAAATCCGGCTTATCAATCTCCGTGACCAGACCCATCCCCAGACGGGATTTCAACTGGGCGTTGATTTTGGGGATCTCGTCGGGCAGATCGCAACCGGAGAAAATGATCTTACGGTCGGCATCCAAAAGATAGTCCAGGGTCACGGCCAGTTCCTTCTGGGTGGCCTCTTTGCCGGAAAGGAAATGAATATCTTCCAGGATGAGCACATCGCACTGGGTTCTGTACTTGTCCTTGAATTTCTGGATGGTGTTGCTTTTCAAGGCCCCGATCATTTCATTGGTAAAATCCTCGGCCGTCACATAGTAGACCCGGTCGCTGCCGTGGTTGGCCAGGATGTGGTGCCCCACGGCCTGGGAGAGATGACTCTTGCCCAAACCGGTCTTGCTCAGCAGATAGAGGACGTTGTTACCGCGAATCCGACCCTGGGCCAGGGAAAGGGAGGCCGAGTAGGCAAAGTTGGAGTTGTCCCCGACCACAAAATCGTCAAAGGTGTACCCCTTTTTCAGCATCCGACCCCCGTGGAAGCGGGAATCAAACCCGGGCAGGGTCTGCTGCCGTACTTTTTTGGGCTGGGGCGGGGTAAACAGGGAGGTGGCGGCAAAGGAACCGTTTTCGGATTTGGAGACCGACTTTGTCGCGGTCTGTGATTTCCGGGTGACAACACCGTTTTTTTTCCCGCCCACGGCAAATTCGATGTCCACGGTTTGGCCCAGTTTGCCAAACTCGTTTTTAATAACCGGCAAATAGTTTTCCTTCAGGCGCCGCGCACAAAAGGCATTGGGGCTCGACAGCCGGATACGGTCTTCTTCTGAACCAAGGAATTCCACAGGATCAATCCACATTCGATAACTGTGCTCGGGTAGGGATTCTTTCACCTGTGATTTAACCTGCGTCCAATATGATTCCATGGTTTCCAAAAAAAGCGACCTCTTAAAGCAAAACAAATGATGTGTACAAAATGTAATAATGCCGAATTAAATGTGTGTAGCAACGATTATAAGGCGTCAAAAAAGTAGTTTAGGTTTTATGCGAAAGCGTATCCACGGTCAAACCGAATGACAAGGGGTCCCCGCCTCCGAAAAACCTGCCCCTATCCCATTTACATCTTGTTGATTTTATTGGTTATATTTTGTGAAACAAGATTTTTATCAAACATTACAAGGAGTTCTCCAACTCCTTATTTTGCAAGGAAATACCGGCAATATCGATTTTGAACCCATGGCGTCCATTTTTACAAACCTCCGTTTTACTCCGTTTTAAGACGATTTACGCCCAATTATGCAAAAATAAATTTATGGCATCCAAACATAATCTTCACAATGGTTTCACAAATTCTTTTTTTCTGGGCCGGGTCAAGCCCATTTTCCAAAAACCGAAAACCCGGCACTTGTGTTTACACTTTTCCATGCCAATAGTATATTGATGATTTCAACCTTAACCTTGTGAGATCAAGCCATGTGCCCAAGCATCAACCGTCCCCTCATCGGCCTGACCATGGGAGACCCCTCCGGCATCGGACCGGAACTCATCGTCAAAACCCTAACCCACCCGGACACCTATGAAACCTGCCGTCCGCTGCTCATTGGAGACATGGAGGTCATGGCCGAGGCCCTGGCCCTTTTAAAGGTCTCCATGGCCTTCAATGTGGTGGAGCTCCCGGACCAGGGGAAATACACCCCCGGTGTCCTGGACATCCTGCCCAGCTCCCAGCTGTCTCCCCCCTTTACCGGGCCGGACTTCCCCACCCCGGAGACTGGAACGGCCATGCAGGACTATATTCTCACGGGCATTCAACTGGCCATGGACCATGACATCGACGCCCTGGTCACCGGCCCCATCACCAAGACCGGTCTCTCCCGGGCCGGATCGGCCTTCCACGGCCACACCGAAATGCTGGCCCATGAAACCGGCACGGACAACTTTGCCATGATGATGGCCGGGGAACGGCTCAAGGTGGTGCTGGCCACCATTCACATTCCCCTTTGCCGGGTTCCGGAACGCCTCACCCACGACACCCTCATGGGCATCATCCGGTTGACCCACAAGAGTCTTAAGGAGAGGTTCGGCATGGCATCCCCTCGACTGGCCGCCGCCGGCCTCAACCCCCATGCGGGCGAGGAGACCCTCTTTGGCACCGAGGAACGGGATGTGATCACCCCGGCCCTTGAACTGGCCCGGCAGGAAGGCATTGACATCGACGGCCCCCTGCCCCCGGACACGGTCTTTTACCATGCCAACAACGGTCGGTACGATGCCGTGGTCTGCATGTACCACGACCAGGGACTCATCCCCTTTAAACTGGTCCACTTTGAAGACGGGGTGAACACCACCCTGGGCCTTCCCATCATCCGCACCTCCGTGGACCACGGCACCGCCTACGACATTGCCTGGACCGGGAAGGCCAACCCGGCCTCCATGGTCCAGGCCCTTAAAATGGCAGTGCTCCAGGCCAACAACAGGATGGACCGTCCATGAAAATGGAAAACATCCTTATACAGGGCGCCCGGGAACACAACCTCAAGAACATTGATGTGACCATTCCCCGGAACAGCCTCACCGTGGTTACCGGGCTCTCGGGATCGGGCAAGTCCACCCTGGCCTTTGACACCCTCTATGCCGAGGGCCAGAGACGGTATGTGGAATCCCTGTCCACCTATGCCCGGCAGTTTCTAGGCCAGATGGACAAGCCCGATGTGGACAATATCATCGGCCTTTCGCCGGCCATTGCCATTGAGCAGAAGACCGCCTCCCACAACCCCCGTTCCACCGTGGGTACGGTCACCGAGATCTACGACCATCTGCGGTTACTCTTTGCCCGGGTGGGCACCCCCCACTGCCACCGGTGCGGTGAGCCCATCTCCGCCATGACAGTGGACCAGATCTGCGACGAAATCATGTCCCTGGCGGAAAAGACCAAGATCATCCTCCTGGCCCCTGTCATGGATCAGCAGAAGGGGGACCATAAACAGCTTTTGGCCCGCATGGCCAAGGACGGGTTTGCCCGGATCCGCCTCAATGGAGAGATCTGCCGCATTGAAGAGGCCGGCCCCCTTAAAAAGAACCAGACCCACACCATTGAGGTGGTGGTGGACCGGCTGGTCATCAAGCCCGGCATTGAAAAACGGCTCTCCGACTCCCTGGAGCTGGCCCTGGCCCTGGGGGAAGGCCGGATGATCCTCAACAACATGGACAAGGGCAGCGATAAGCTGTTCAGCGAAAAGGCCGCCTGCCTGGGTTGCGGCATCTCCTACCCGGAGTTCACCCCGGCCTCCTTTTCCTTTAACTCCCCCAAGGGGGCCTGCCCCCATTGCGACGGCCTGGGTACGGTAACGGAATTCGACCCGGAGCTGGTGGTTCCCGACCCCTCCATCTCCCTTCGACAGGGGGCGGTGCGGCCCTGGCAGAACCGGGACTCGGTCCAGCACATGGAATTTCTCGATGCCCTGGTCACCTATTATAAGGAAGACATCTATAAACCCTTTAAGGAACTGGCCCCCAAATTCCAGAAGGTGATCCTCTTCGGCTCCAAAAAGGAAAAGATCCCCTTTTACCTGGAACGGGCCGGGAAAAAGATCACCTATAAAAAGGTATATGAGGGGGTGATTCCCACCCTAAGGCGGCGGTTTGACCAGACCGATTCCCAGGCCGTTCGGGACGAGATCAAGCAATACCTCAACTTCAAGGCATGTCCCAAATGCAAGGGCAGCCGCCTCAACCCGGGCTCCTCGGCCGTGACCATCGCCCACACCCCCCTCCACGACATCACCCGGATGTCCATTGACCAGGCCGTGGATTTCTTTGGCCGCCTCACCCTCTCCGGACAAGAGGGTACCATTGCCGCCCCCATCATCACCGAGATCCGTCAGCGGCTCACCTTCCTTGCCAACGTGGGACTGGAATACCTGAACCTGGCCCGGCCGGCCGCCACCCTTTCCGGCGGGGAGAGCCAGCGCATCCGATTGGCCACCCAGATCGGCTCCAAACTCACCGGGGTTCTCTACGTTTTGGACGAACCCAGCATCGGACTCCACCAACGGGACAACACCCGGCTGCTCAAGACCCTAATGGACCTCAGGGAGTTGGGCAACACCGTATTGGTGGTGGAGCACGACGATGACACCATCCGGGCCGCCGACCATGTCATTGACATCGGACCGGCCGCAGGGGTCCACGGCGGAGAGCTGGTCTTTTCCGGCACCCCGGAAGAACTGCTCACCAGCGAGGAAAGCCTCACCGGCCTCTATCTTTCCGGTAAACGAAAAATCCATACCCCGGGAAAACGCCGACCGGGCAACGGCAAATTCGTGGAGATCAAAGGGGCCCGGGCCAACAATTTGAAAAAGGTGAATGCCCGCTTCCCCCTGGGCTGTTTTACCTGCGTCACCGGGGTTTCAGGATCGGGCAAGTCCACCCTGGTCCTTTCCACCCTCTACCGGGCCATTGCCAACCAGATCAACGACAACCGTAAACCCGTGGGCCGCCACGACGCCATCCTGGGCCTGGAACACCTGGACAAGATCATCCACATCGACCAGTCCCCCATCGGCAAAACCCCCCGGTCCAACCCCCTGACCTACACCCAGGTCTTCAACCCCATCCGGGAGCTGTTTGCCAAGACCCCCGAGGCCCGGGCCAAGGGCTACAAACCCGGCCGTTTCTCCTTTAATATGAAGGGGGGGCGGTGCGAAGCCTGCTCCGGGGACGGAATAGTCAAAATAGAAATGCACTTTCTTCCCGATGTCTATGTCACCTGTGACGTGTGCAAGGGCAAGCGGTACAACAGGGAAACCCTGGACATCAAGTACCGGGGCAAGACCATTGCCGATGTCCTGGACATGACCGTGAACCAGGCAGTGGTCTTCTTTGACAAGATTGCCGCCATCCGCACCAAGCTGTCCACCCTACAGGAGGTGGGCCTGGGCTATATCACCCTGGGTCAGAGCGCCACCACCCTATCCGGGGGCGAGGCCCAGCGGATCAAATTGGCCCGGGAGCTGTCCAAACGGGCCACGGGAAAAAGCATCTTCATACTGGACGAGCCCACCACCGGCCTCCATGCAGAAGACATCAACCGCCTCCTCACGGTACTGGCCAAGCTGGTGGACGCCGGCAACACCGTGGTGGTCATCGAACACAACCTGGACGTGATCAAATGCGCCGACCACATCATCGACATGGGACCCGAGGGCGGTGACAAGGGCGGAAAAATCATTGCACAGGGTACTCCGGAAGAGGTGGCGAACCAGACCGCCTCCCACACCGGCTTCTACCTGAAGCAAATATTGGAGAACGGTGGATAGCAGAACCGGCCCCATTGGCCGGCGCCGTTTCAAAGACCTGTCCCCATAAAAAAAGGCAGGAGCTGTTTGCCCTGCCTTTTTTTCGTGTCCCTGTCCATGACCATTGCCATGGCTGAAGGGTCTCACTCCGGGAACAGCCCCTTCGGGCGCGTCCCCCTGGAGTGGACCGGACCATGATCTCCCTTTAATTGCACCGTGGGCTATCCAATGGAATGGGGTACCATGGTCATCCCGTGTTATTCTGTCAGCCGGATCTGGTCACAGATGATCTTCCGATTGTTGGAATGGTTCACATTGATGTTGATCACCTGGGTCGCCACCGGTGCTGACAGTTCATACCGGCTGGTTCCGGTCTCCCCCGGCTCCAGAACGACTTCGGACATATCCAGCCACCGGTGTTCTGCCCAGGGAAGGGGTCTGCCGCTGTGACGAAAACTGACACGGGGGGTAAACCGCAGGGTGGAGCGTGAGGTGTTTTTCCAATGGACCACCACGGCATTGCCCCGGGCCAATACCATTGTGGGACCGGTAACCCCCTGGTAGTCATACTCTATATTGTTGCCGATGAGAATGGAGGTGCCGTTATCCAGGTAACCGGTGTACCGGTCCATGATCACCTGGTCCCATCCGTCGATGCCGAATCGGTTTTCCGAAGCCGAGCCGCCGAAATCCACCAAAAGCCGCCCCGGCCCTCCTTCAACGGGTTCTGGTACCGAAATGACAGGCAGTACCACAGGGGGGCCGTCGGCGGCAAGCCGAATCTGATCACAGACCAGGGCCCCTTGCTGGGCGTAGTTCACGTTGACATTGATGACCCGGGTCTGGAACCCGGAAGAGATGATAAACCGGCTGGTGCCGGCCTGCCCCGGTCCCAGCTCAAGCTCCGTCATCTCAGACCATTGGTTGAGTTGGGAAATCTGGGGACGCCCGGTGCTACTGAAACTGATCCTGGGTTTGAAACGGATGAATTCCCTGGACCGATTCAGCCAGTGGACCACCACGGCGGTTCCCGGGGAAAAATTCATGGGCGGCCCGGAGACCCCTTGATAATCATAGTTCTTATTGCTGCCGATCCGGATGGAGGTTCCCCCGTCCACATACCCGGTGTACCGGTCCATGATCACCTGGTTCCACCCTGGAATGCCGAATTGATTCTCCGAAGGGAAATTGCCAAAATCCACCAGAAGGCGGCCCGTGGGGACCACAGGCACGATGTCCTCCGGGGGCTCTTCCACCGGATGGGGAGAATCGGGCTGGCCCATGATCCGGATCTGGTCGCAGACCAATTCCTTGGAATGGCCATGGTTCACATTAACATTGATCAGCTGGATATCCCTTGTGGAGGAGATGCTGTACCGGCTGATTCCGGTCTGGCCCGGCCCCAACTCAAGCCCGACCATTTCCCGCCACTCATTGGCCGTTGCGACAGTGGGACGCCCCCTCTGGGTAAAGCTGATCCGTGGGGTGAACCGGATGGTCTCATCGGACCGGTTGTGCCAGAACACCATGACGGTATCACCGGTTCCCAATGTCATGGCAGGTCCGGCAACCCCCTGGAAATCATAGCCACCGTTGCGCCCCACCATGATGGTGGTTCCCCCCTGGGTATATCCGGTGTACCGGTCCATAATCACCTGGTTCCAACCGTCGATTCCAAAGCGATTTTCCAGGGCACCGGCTCCGAAATCCACCAGAAGGCGGCTGCAGGCATCGGAGCCCCCGCACTCGGCATCACCGCAATCCACGGCACCGTCTTCATCATTGTCAATACCGTCCCCGCAAATTTCATCGGCCTGGACCTCCAGAACCAGTTGACGGCGCACCTGACGCCCCCTGCTGTCGAAAAGGAGGATTTCAAGCTCGGTGGTTCCGATCTCCATGGGGCGTCCAGAGATAATGCCCTCATTGTTAATGGAAAGCCCCTGTGGAAGAGACGGATGGGTCTGGAATTCATAGGGGGGAACTCCGCCCACAGGATTCAATTGGAGAAGGACCTCCTCCCCCCGCTTCAAGGTCGGTTGCGTTTCCGGCAGTTCCAGATCCAGTGGGTAGGCCGCCGGATGGATGGGATAGGCAAGGGTCCGTATTAAATCGGTTCTCCACACCGGCCCAACGCCCGGCAGGTCAACCGTGGTATCGTCAAAGGAATCCCGCTGGGACATATGACTGCGATCGGTCTTGTCCTGGATGGCAAAATATACGGTGTTTCCGGGTACCAGACGGGATTCATCCGCCTCGGACACCCTGAGCCCCGCCCAGATCTGGTTATAACCGTTACTGGATTTATGGACCAGTCCCTGGTCGTTGTTCTGGTCCCTCTTAAAATTGATCACCCGACAGAGCTTGGCCTGGGAAAAATTGGCCTGGGTGATGGGAGAAAAGCTATACCGGACTTCATAGAGCCCGTTGCACTCCGCCCCGCGGTACTTGTCACTAAAACTCAAATCAAACCGCCTGCCATTGGGATCAAATCCAATACCCACCGAAGAGATGGTTTCATCATTTTCGTGGGTCACCGTATAGGCTTCGATTTCATCAATGTAAAAGGCAACGGGCGACGGGGTGTTCCGCATCTCCTGGGCCCGCAGGGCAAAGGTGACGATGCGGTTAAAATACTCCACCCCGTTTCCAGGGGCCTCATATCCACCGGAGGAGTAATGGCTGTAACTGTTCCGGTCCCCCCCATTATAATGGTAGGGGTGGGCATCGAACTCAATGCGGGTCCATCCGCCCATGGGAATATTGGAAACCCCATGGTAATAGTGTCGGCCCTTGGCGTCATCTATGAAGGGATAAAAACTAAAGGTGAACTCCGGACGCCGATAGTCAGAGCGATATGCCTGTTGGTCAAAACGATTGACATCGGAACTGGGGAAAAGCACCCACATGGCCAGCCGGTTTTTCCCGGCAAGCCCTTTAAAGGGCGTTGTGGCGGTGTGGGTCTTAAAGTAAATGCTGGTGTCCCCGGGCAGGGTCCGCTCTGAATTGGGATTGACCCCCTGGTCCAGGTAGGCGTCGAACTCCTGTTTTGACTTCAAGGGTTTTCCGCTGTATCCCACAGCCCCCCCATTATCAAAGGCGCCGCCCGTGAGCACCACCTTCAGGGAACTCCCATTGATACTCAAACTTTCCTCGGCATCCAGGAAGCCCCATCGCAGCCATCCCATATGGTCACTATTATAGGGAGAATAGTAGAGCTTGACGGTGGTATTCTCTCCATTATCATCGGTGTTGCACAGATAACTCTGTTCATCGCCGGCGCAGACATCGCAGGGGTTCGTCCCGATGTCGGAATAAAAGAAGGTTCCGAATCCGTTCTCAACGGCGCCTTCCTGAAAATTAAAATCAAACAAAAGCTGCCTGTTTTCCAGTCCCGTGGCCGGGACGGTTGTCAATAGCAGCAGACAAAGGCCAAACATAAGTCTTACAAGTGTGTACATGGTCCGCATCATTTATAGGAGTCAATAAAAACAGCAAGAGGTTTCAACATGGTATATTAAGGCTATGGATGTGTGCATCACATACGCCCGTTCCGCTCAGGTAAATGGACTGCATGTCGGCTCTCATCCGGTCATGTGGAACCCCTCCCCACCGGATGAAATGGGGTGTGTTAACAGACAAACTGGAGAAAATCCAGATGGGTAAAAACCCATCCGGGATACCCCTGCCCGAATATATCAAAACAAGTTGCGCCATAAGGCTATGGAAAGTGATAATCGGAGAAGGAGCATCCCCTTTCTCCAAATGATTTGCCATTGCAAATTATTCTGTTTCGGCCAAGATTCGCTCACCAGCTCTGGGACGTTATGGGTTCTCATTTGATACACGATTACAGCTGCGCGTTCTGCGGCGTCTTGTATATCAGGCGAATCCATAACGTAACGTATCCGGCTGGACCTTCCAGCTGTAAATTTGGAAGGTTGCATCTGTCTTATTCCAGGTGTGGAAATAGGACGGGATCGACTCTTTTGTCAAGGACAACTATGGATTTTTTTTCATAAAATATCCATTTTTTACCACAAAAGGACGGTGAAATTCCCCGTCCTTTTGTGGGTTTCGGGCCTGTCCTCCTCCCTGGAAGGGGCACCCAAAAAAATTGTATTATTTACGATATTTTCTGACTAACGACCCAACCAGGCCATCACATCTTCCCGGGAGGGGACCTTTCCCCTGATCTTCACCTCCCCGTCCACAATCACCGAAGGGGTCTCAAAGACGCCAAAGCCTGCAATGGCCATCATATCCGTTACCGTTTCCACTGCGGCATCCGTGCCGGTCTCGTCCACCAGGGCCTGGACCAGTTCCAGGGTTTTGTTACATTTGGCACATCCGGGCCCCAATACTTTAATCTCCATGGTATGACTCCTGTTTTCCAAGGGATTGATCTGCAACGCTCAAATCCATCAATGGGCTATAAAATTGAATTAAACACATATCCCACAAAAAGAATCCCCGAGGCCACCACTGCAATAAACACGGCAATAAGCCGGGGTTTCAACACCTTTCTTAAAATCACCATCTCGGGCAGGGAAAGGGCGATGACACTCATCATAAAGGCCAGAACCGATCCCAAAGCCGCCCCCTTTCCCAGCAGGACCTCCACCACCGGAATGATACCGGCAGCATTGGAATACATGGGCACCCCCACCACAACGGACAGGGGAACGGACCACCAGCTCTCCTTGCCCATAATGGAGGCCATGACCCCCTCGGGTACAAACCCATGGATACCGGCCCCCAAGGCAATACCGATGATCACATAGACCCAGATCCGTCCCAGGATCTCCTTGACCGCATCCCGACCGTAACGGATACGGCCCTGCCAGGTCATTGTTTCATCCTCCACATCCCCCGGGGCCGCCACCTGGCGAACCCAGTCCTCCATGTGGTGCTCCTGCTTCAGCCGACCGATGACCCAGCCCGCCCCCACGGCAATGAAGAGGCCGGTGCCCATGTACAAGGCCGCCACCTTCCAACCCAAAAGGCCATAGAGCAGCCCCAGGGCGATCTCGTTGACCATGGGGGCGGCAATGAGAAAGGAAAAGGTCACCCCCAGGGGGACCCCTGCGGCCACAAACCCGATGAACAAGGGCACGGCGGAACAGGAACAAAAGGGGGTGACAATGCCCAAAAGGGAAGCCATGACATTTCCGGCAAATTCGCTGCGCCCGGACAGCAGGGCCCGTGTCTTTTCCGGGGTGAAAAAACTGCGGATGATGCCCACCCCGAAGACCACCAGGGTGAGCAACATCATGACCTTGGGTGTATCATAGAGAAAAAATTCCACGGAGGCCCCCAAATGGGAGCCCCTTTCCATCCCCATAAGGGAATAGGCGAACCAATTGGACAAGGGCATCAACTGCCCGTAAACCTGCCACCAGATAAGAAGCCCCGCTGCCCCCAAAAGGGGATAGGCCCATTGTTTTACTTGCCCCCTGCCAGCGCCTTCCATGTGTGATTCCATTTTATTCTCAAATTCCAAATATTTCGATATAGCAATTTATAATATCAGATATGCAAACTACCGGGATCCATTCCGGGATCAGGGCTTCCCCACAATTTCATGGCGGTCCAGGGTGGGAAGAATGGCTTTAATCTCAAGGATCTCCTCCTCCCCATCCAACCAATGCTGGAGGCTGCCCAGGAGGCTGGCCGCATAGGGAGAATCCTCTCCCGTGGACAGGGAATAGTTCACCCATAGCCCCTCCTTGAAACGGGATACCAGGCCAGCATCCTCCAGCAGCTTCAAATGCTTGGATGCCGTAGACTGGGCAATTCCCAAAGCCGTCCGGATCTCGCACACACACAGGGGCCCCGACTGGAGCATCTTCACCATCTTAACCCGGTTGGGATCAGACAACGCCTTCATTACCTTGATAAATGTTTTCATGTCACCTCTGCAAAAAAGTCAAAGCACTAAATCGACAAATCGGAATATAGCCACATGCCCCCGCCCTGTCAACACAAAACCAACTTTCCAGGAACAGGGGCCCCCCACCAGCCCATGGCCCGGATATCATACAGGTTTCCCGGTTGACACGTATCCCGGGGCACCGTATACATTTAGACATTTAGCTAAATATAAAAACAAAAAGGTTGCCATTGGAAAAAATATCATACCTTCACAAGGCCCTATGCGAACCCAACCGCCTCAGAATCCTCAGTGCTCTGGCGGATAACAAGGAGCTCTGCGCCTGCCAGATTACGGAATTATTGGAGGAGACCGGGGCCACGGTTTCCCGTCACCTCTCGGTCATGGTCCAGGCCGGAATCCTGTCCAAACGGAAACAGGGCCGATGGATTCACTTTCGCCTGAACCGGGAGAATGCCACCCAGGCCCCTTTGATCGACTGGAGCCTGGAACGGTTGGCCGCCACCCGTAAAATCCACAGAGACCGGAAACGGCTGGAACGAATTTTGGATATCCCCTGTGAAACCCTCTGCAAAATTCAAAAAACCCCTTAACCCGGGAGAAACCAAATGAAAAAGAAACTCAATATCCTTTTCCTGTGTACGGGAAATTCCTGCCGAAGCCAGATGGCCGAAGGGTTTGCCCGTTCCCTCAAGTCCGACCAGATCCATGCCGAGTCCGCCGGCATTGAAACCCACGGCCTTAATCCCAATGCCGTGGCCGTCATGGCTGAGGCCGGGGTGGACATCTCCCACCACCGTTCCAAACACCTGGATGAATTCAAAGGGCTCCCCCTGGATGTTGTGATCACCGTCTGCGAAGCCGCCCATGAAACCTGCCCCCTCTTCCCCGGGCGCTGCCGGGTGATCCATGTGGGATTTGATGACCCCCCGGCCCTGGCCAGGGAACTGGCCGACCGGGGCAAATCAGAAAAGGAACAATTGGACGCCTATCGAAGGGTGAGGGACGAGATCAAAGCCTTTGTCCAGGGTCTGCCCCTTAATCTAAAAGGAAACTGAAATGGGTTCCCAAGGCAAGATGACCCGCCTGTTTGAGCGCTACCTCACCCTCTTGGTAGGCTTTGCATCATCGGCGGCCCCCCTTTGGGCTAGCTGGCCCGGCGCCTGGACGCCATGCCCCCCCAAATAATCAGGGATCAATCACACAGACATCGGTATCACAGGGACAGGCCCCATCCACCTGGCAGGCATGGACAATGCGATGGGCCTTTTCCCTCACCCCATGGGACAGGGTGACAAAGGCCCCATCTCCCAGATTCCGGATGTGCTGCAGGATATCGGCCTTGGACGGGATGGCGGACAGACCCGTGGCCAGAACCCGACCGCTGGTGCCGTCAATGACCTCGGCATCCTTTCCATTGGTGGTCACGGCCACGGGGATCTGGTAGGAAACCACGGCCCGGGACAGGGCCAGGTTGGAAAGGCGGCGGGTGACCAGGGAACCCGGGGCATACTGGATAACCATTACCCTGCGGTGGTCCAGGACCAATTGAAAACTCACCCGGATCCGGGCGGTCCGTTCCCCGGCCTTGACGGTGAGGGATTGGTTTTTGAGGACTTCGGCCTTGGCAAAGCCCCCCCCTTCCACCAGGTTCCGGGCAATGGCCTGGAGATAGCGTTCATCATGGGTGTCGGCAAGCACGGCCCCGGTGAGATAATCCTTTAATTCCCCCAGAACCAGGTGATGGTCATTGGTCTCCATGTGGCCCTCCCCAGCTAATAGTGATCCAACCCAATAATTCCGCAGGGTGGGGGACAAGTTGTAATCGCAGATGAAATATGGGCTTTCCCCTTTCAAAGCCCCAAAAACAAATTATCCCGGAATATTCGGGTTAAAAGAGCCCCATTATAACAGGGTTCCCCCTCCAAGCCCATGAATTTATACCCCGGGTTTTCCATTGCCATGGCAAGGGATTTTATCGTATTCTTCTGTTTTAAAGACAGAAAGAAATATCCACCGGCGCCCGACCGGTCCCCCCTAACCCCAAGAGAAGGACAAAGACCCATGACCTTGTTTACACCCGGCACCCTGAACCAACTTACCCTGAAAAACCGCATCATGCGCTCGGCCACCTGGGAGGGCATGTGCACCCCCCAGGGAGAACCCACGGACCGGCTGATCCAATGCTACCAGGATCTGGCCCAGGGCGGCGTGGGCCTCATCATCTCTGGCTACACCTATGTCAGCCAGGAGGGGCAACAGCTCCCCGGGAAGATGGGCATTTATACGGACACCTTTAAAGATGCCTTCTGCCGCCTCACCCAGGGCGTCCACCAAGCCGGGGGAAAAATCGCCGTCCAGCTGGTCCATGCCGGGGGCCAGGCCAGCTCCTCCACCACGGGATTGCCCACGGTGGCCCCCTCCCCGGTGAAGCCGGCCCAGTTCAACGAAGCCCCGGCCCAGCTCAGCCCGGAACAGATCCAGCGCATCATCAAAGCCTTTGCCGATGGAGCCCAGCGGGCCAAGGACTGGGGCTTTGATGCGGTCCAGCTCCACGGGGCCCACGGTTACCTTATCAACCAGTTTCTCTCCCCTTTGACCAACCAGAGAACCGATGAATGGGGGGGCAGCCTCGACAACAGATGCCGCTTCCTGGAAGCGGTGTACAAGGTGGTCCGGGCCCGGGTGGGGGATGACTTCCCCGTCTTCATCAAACTCAATGTCACCGACCATGTGGAAGGCGGCCTCTCCCAAGAGGACGGCATTGCCGTGGCCAAACGCCTTTCCGACCTGGGCATGGACGGCCTGGAAATTTCCTCGGGCACCCCGGCCTCGGGGGCCATGGGCCCGGCCCGCCCCAAGATCAACGCCCCGGAAAAGGAGGCATATAACATGGGCCTGGCCAGGGCGGTCAAGGCCGTGGTCACCTGCCCGGTGATCTGTGTTGGGGGCTTCCGCTCCCAGGGGGTGGCCCAGGCCGCCGTTGCCGAAGGTGGGGTGGATTTCATTGCCCTGTCCCGCCCCCTGATTGCCGAACCCGACCTTCCCCTGAAATGGGAGGCGGACAAGGACTACACCGCCTTCTGCATCTCCTGCAGCAAATGCTTCATGCCCGGCTTGAAAAAGGGAGGCATCGCCTGCGTGGTCAAGGCCAAACAAAGGGCCGCGGAATAAAAAGACCGGATGGGGTGCCGGTAAGACAGGGGATACCCAATCAGGTTCACATACGCTACGTACTGCTCACTTCCCATTGCTTCCTTCAGACCCTGCCGTTACCAGCAACGCCCTTGCAATTCGGATTGTCTTCCCCCTGGTCGGGGTGACGCCTGGGTTCCGCAGGCTGGGTTTGCCCGCCATGCCGGGCAAACAAAACGCCCCAATGCCGTCGGGCATTGGGGCTTTTTAGAAGGCATCCGCCTGGATCTGCCACCGCAGTATCGTGGCAGGTCCAACGTATCCCGGCTATTCCAGAATCAGATCCACAAAGGCGGGCGGACCGTCCATGAGTTCCACCAGACCGCGGTTGGAGAGGCGCAGTTCCCCCAGGACCACCAGGCCCAGCAGACTCATGGTCATCTCAAAGCTCTTGTGGGGGCAACCGATGGTCTCCAGGGCGGCCTCCACTTCATTGACGCCCCTGGCAACCAGCTGGGCCGGTTCCAGGCTCATGAGCCCCCCGAAGGGAAGGGGGAGATGGGCGACCACCTTACCCTGGTCCACGATGCAGATCCCGCCCTGGGACTGGATCAAGGTGTTGGCGGCCAGGGCCATTGCGGCATCGTCGGTGCCCACCACCAGAAGGTTGTGGCAATCATGGGAGACGGTGGAGGCATAGGCCGTGCCCGGCTTGAATTGGGTCCCGGCCACAAATCCCAGTCCCCGGGAGCCGGTGGCATCCTTCTTGGGGGCATGGCGGTAGAACAGGGCGGCCTTGGCCAGATCCCGTTCCGGGTCGGCCTTGAGGCATCCCTTCTCCGGGAAGAAATCGGCCTTTTCCTGGAGGGTATTGACCCGACCGGGCACCAGGCGGATCACCCGGGCGGATACCCGGTCCCTTCCGGGGACGGCAATGGTGAAATCCTCCGGGGAAAGGGATTCCAGGCAGACGGTGTTCAGGGCCGATTCAGGATAGTCAACCCCGGGCAGCTCCAGGGTAAGTTCCCCCTGTTCCGCCACAAGGAGACCGTCACTGTAGACCTGTTCAATGGTGAATTCGGACAGGTTGTCCACCACCAGGATGTCTGCGGCCCGGCCCGGGGTAAGGGAACCGATCCACCGGCTCTGTTCCAAAAGCTGGGCAGCATTGATGGTGACCATCTGCAGGGCGGTGACGGGGTTGAGGCCCAGCTGGATGGCCTTGCGCAGGACCCTTACCAAATGTCCCTTTTCCACGATGGTGGCCGGGGTTACATCGTCGGTGACCATGGTGTAAAAGCGGGTGTCCATGCCCGGATCTTCCAGCACGGACCGGATGAGCTGGGGTAAATCCAACCAGGCCGTGCCGTAGCGCATCTGGACATACATGCCCAGCCGGGCCCGGGAAAGGGCCCCCTGGGGTGTGGTGGTCTCGTGGTCTGCAATGATGCCCGAGGCCACATAGGCGTTGAGGCCGGCGTTGAGGTCCTCTCCTGCATAGTGGCCTGTAAGGATCTTATTGGCCTGGATCCCCTTGGCCGTGATCTCGTGGACCGTGGGATCTCCAAAGATCACCCCGGGGAAATTCATCTGCTCTCCCTGGAGAAAGGCGGCTTTGGAGGCATAGGCAGAGGCCACATCCCGGGGATGGATTTGGGCCCCGGCATCTTCCATACCCGGCAGGGAGGGGACGCAAACGGGCATGGCCGTGAGCACCTTCAAGGGGAGCGGGTCCGCACTCTTTTTAAAGAGGTCCAGGGCCTCCATGCCCAGGACATTGGTGATTTCGTGGATATCCGGGCAGATGGTGGTGGTGCCGTGGGGGAGGACGGCCCCGGCAAAGGAGCGCAGATCCACCATGGAGCTTTCCACGTGCATGTGGGAATCAATGAGGCCGGGGGTCAGGTATTTCCCCTCCACCTCCACCACCCGGGTCTTTTCATCCCCGGCCACATGGTCGGCATTGCCCACCAGGGCAATATACCCCCTGTACACGGCAATGTCGGTATGGGGAACCATCCGGGCCGTACACACATCCACAAGGGTTCCGTTCTTTAAAATCAAATCCGCAGGAATCCGGCCCATGGCAACGCCGGCCAGCTCTTTTGTGATATGATCAAGGGGTATTCTGCTCATTGTCCTCTTTCTCCATTGGCTAAAAAATTAATCCAGACCCCCTGCCCCTGATTTTCCTTGACAGGGCATTCCGGTTCGGACCAGTTTACCATCCACGGTTGGGCCCGTCCATGCCCTTTGCCCGGGGTGGGGCCCGGTCCTTTGATTATGATTCACCTTTACCCAGGGCCAAGACCCGTCCCGGTAAAGGACAAAGCCCCGTCCTCTCCCAACTCCATGTTTCCTTTTTTCTCCAAAGGGGGTAAAACCAAGGATCACCCTTGAATGGAGAAAGGAGCCCCATGAGGTTCAGAATTTGGATTCTGCTGCTTTTATTGGTTGCCGCCGCCCCTGCCCAAGGGGCACAGGAATGTCCCTCCCCCCACCACAGGGGTGCGGGCATTCTTCCCTATGCCGTCACGGAAAACAAGGAGGTTCTCCTCCTGCTGGGATTCCAGCGGGGCCGCGGCTGGACCTGCTTTGGGGGAGGCCCCATGATGCGGGCATCCTCCCATGGAAACCTTCGATGCGAATCCCGGAAGGAGACGGCCCTGCGGGAGGCCCTGGAGGAGATGCGCCTGATCATCCCGGAATCCCGACTCAAGGACGGCCTGGCCAAGGCCCCTTCCTTCCCTCTGAATCCCATACCGGACGAATTTCTTACCTTTGTCCTCCAGGTTCCCCTGCAGAACCTTTCCGCCTTTTATACCAATGCCGTCCCCGATGACCCCGCCTATTACGAGACCCAGGCCGTGGCATGGATCCCCCTTTCCCTTCTTTTGAAAAAGGCATCGGACCCGGACCTTGGGATCACCGGCCCCAACGGCAAAGGGCTCTGGTATATCTTCTGGAAGGGGATTCTGCCGGAGCTGAAGGATACCGATTCGGTGAAACGCCTTTTCCCCATCCCCTCCCCGGCGGGCGATTACCAATGGCCTGATGGTGAACCGCCCCAGGGGTTCTCAAAACGGAATGAAGATAATGCCGACCGGATATCCCGGCCCAGCCCGGATTAATTCAAGGGGATAAGAGAGACCTCACAGGCACCCGGGTCACCGGAAATATAAAGGGTGTTGTCGGAAATGGTGACGGCCAAATCCATGGTCCGGGAGACCCACTGGGCCAGGGCCTGGACCTCGGGCCAGGGGAACCGGAAGCATTGGGCCCCCACGCCGGTGATGGCCTCGCCTTCCCTGTCCCACCAGGCCGTGGATTTGGAATTAAAGGAATAGACCTTCACCTGGCCCGCCGTCCGGCTGGCCTTTTTCAGACGCTCAAAGGCCGGTTCCCCCACATCGATCCACAGGGCAATTTGGTCATCCAGGGTTTTCTCCCAGATATCGGGCTCCTCCACCACGCAAAGCCCCCGGGTGAAGGTCAGGTTTTCCCGGGCATTGAGGCAGAAGGCAAGGATCCGGACCATCATCCGCTCGGGGTTCTCCGAAGGATGAAGGGCAACCGTGAGGTTGAGCTGGTCGTAATAATCTTCGTCCACATGGGACAGATCAATGTTTACCTTATATATGGTGGGCTTTAATGCCATGGGTCCCCCTGTTAAATTCAGCAGAGATATCCCATCCCCGGGCTCCTGTCAACCATGGGTCCGGGTCATGGTATGGACATGCCCTGCCCAGGGAGCGGGTCATGTACCGGCTAAAACAGACTAGGCCGGAGCCCCCACCACGATGATCCGCCCCAAGAGTTCCAAGGGACCGGGGTGGAAGAATGGGTACAGGGGCCCGCCCTTTAACTGGGCCAGGACCACATGGGTTCCCCGTCCCGGGATGGAATGGGGGCGGCGGTCAGTGGAGGTGCAAGATGAGGCAACCGTCCCCATGGGAGAGACAGAAATGAAACACTTGTGTACAATAAAAAACATTTAATTCAGGACTAATCTACGTTTCCTGTTGGATTTCAGGGATATAAAGCACTGGCACACAACTTGAAATACCTTTCAACAGTGTCATCCAATGAAATCCCCTGCTTTTAATCTTCAAAAAAAGGAATGGTATCATGAAAAAAGTTTTGATCGCGTATTCCAGCAGAACAGGCACTACCCAGAAAATGGCCGATTACCTTGCAGAGGGCATCCGAATGTCCGGCAACGAGGTGGAGACCGCTAAAATTTCCACCCTTAAGGATGAAACGGCCATTGCAGGGTATGACGCCTATCTCTTTGGCTGCCCCACCTACCATAAGGACATGACCGGCGGCATGAAACAATTTTTGTTCAAGGCAGAAGGGGCCAACCTTACCGGCAAGATCGCCGGTTCATTCGGCTCCCACACCCACAGTGGGGAGGCCGCTCCCATGATCTACGACACCATGCAGCATGTCTTTAGGATGGATGCCACCACCCTGGGCCCTTTGAACCTCAAAGAGGAGACCATGGACACCGACGACGGTCTCAAGGCGTGCCACGATTATGCCAAAGCCATTGTGGATAAATTGTAATTGCCCCAAATAAAAAAGGCCCCGGCCATTCGCAATGAATGACCGGGGCCTTTAAAGAATAATCCGGCAGCGTCCTACTCTCCCACACGGTCGCCCGTGCAGTACCATCGGCGTTGGAGAACGTAACGACCGTGTTCGAGATGGGAACGGGTGTGGCCTCTCCGCCATCGCCACCGAATTAAGGGGTTTGGACCCGGAACTTTAGAAAGCTGAAATAAACGTGTCCCATAGATCCAAAAACCATTAAAATCCGGGTGCTTGCGCTTTTTGGCAGGGCAAGCACATAAAAAGACCCTGACCAACACAATGTTGATCAGGGTCTTTTGAAGAATAACCTGGCGACGTCCTACTCTCCCACACCGTCACCGGTGCAGTACCATCGGCGCTGGAGAACTTAACTTCCGTGTTCGAGAAGGGAACGGGTGTGGCCTCTCTGCCATCGTCACCAGATTAAATTGTGTTGGATTGGAACCTTAGAAAGCTGAATTGGCTAATTCCCGAATCCAAAATGGATTAATCTGTCGTAGTAAAAACAATGTGTTCTCAACAAAGCATTTAAACTTGGTTGTAGAAAAAGTGGCTAAGCCTCACGACCTATTAGTACCGGTAAGCTGAACATGTTACCATGCTTACACACCCGGCCTATCAACCTTGTAGTCTTCAAGAGGTCTTCAGTCATAAAGATGGGATATCTAATCTTGAAGTTGGCTTCCCGCTTAGATGCTTTCAGCGGTTATCCGTACCCAACTTGGCTACCCAGCAATGCCCTTGGCAGAACAACTGGAACACCATTGGTTGGTCCATTCCGGTCCTCTCGTACTAGGAACAGATCTCCTCAAATATCCTACGCCCACGAAAGATAGGGACCAAACTGTCTCACGACGTTTTAAACCCAGCTCACGTACCACTTTAATTGGCGAACAGCCAAACCCTTGGGACCTGCTCCAGCCCCAGGATGTGATGAGCCGACATCGAGGTGCCAAACCGCCCCGTCGATGTGAACTCTTGGGGGCGATAAGCCTGTTATCCCCGGCGTACCTTTTATCCGTTGAGCGACGGCCCTTCCATTCAGAACCGCCGGATCACTAAGACCTACTTTCGTACCTGCTCGAAATGTCTCTCTCGCAGTCAAGCTCCCTTATGCCTTTGCACTCTACGGCTGGTTTCCAATCAGCCTGAGGGAACCTTCGCGCGCCTCCGTTACTCTTTGGGAGGCGACCGCCCCAGTCAAACTACCCACCAGACACTGTCCCAGACCCAGGTAATGGGCCATGGTTAGAACACTGAAATATGAAGGGTGGTATTTCAAGGGTAACTCCACAAATACTGGCGTACCTGCTTCAAAGTCTCCCACCTATCCTGCACATCATATCCCAAAATCCAATGTCAAGCTGTAGTAAAGGTGCCGGGGTCTTTCCGTCTTTTCGCGGGTAGACGGTATCTTCACCGCCATTCCAATTTCGCTGAGTCCCTGGTTGAGACAGTGTGGAAGTCGTTACGCCATTCGTGCAGGTCGGAACTTACCCGACAAGGAATTTCGCTACCTTAGGACCGTTATAGTTACGGCCGCCGTTTACCGGGGCTTCAGTTCAGTGCTTCGCTAAAAGCTAACAAATCCCCTTAACCTTCCGGCACCGGGCAGGCGTCAGACCCTATACTTCGTCTTGCGACTTTGCAGAGTCCTATGTTTTTAGTAAACAGTCGCTACCACCAATTCTCTGCGGCCCCCAAAAGCTTAGGACGCAGGTCCATCACCATTAGGGGCATACCTTCTCCCGAAGTTACGGTATCATTTTGCCGAGTTCCTTAACCAGGGTTCTCTCAAGCGCCTCGGGATTCTCTCCCAGCCTACCTGTGTCGGTTTTGGTACGATCACCTGTTATCTCGATAGAGGCTTTTCTTGGCAGCATGGGTGCAGTCAGTTTATGGGTCTAAGACCCTCCTCATCACTTCTCGGCCTTAAGAAGATCCGGATTTGCCTGGATCCTCAGCCTACCGGCTTGAACCGCCTATTCCAACAGACGGATGACTTGCCCTCCTGCGTCCCCCCTTCTCTCAAACGACAACTGGGTGGTACAGGAATATTAACCTGTTTTCCATCGACTACGCCTTTCGGCCTCGCCTTAGGGATCGACTAACCCTGAGCAGATTAGCTTTACTCAGGAAACCTTGGGCTATCGGCGAGCGGGCCTCTCACCCGCTTTATCGCTACTCATGTCAGCATGGTCACTTGTGCAACCTCCACACACACTCACGTGTGCGATTCTATGGCGGCACAACGCTCTCCTACCAAATGTACACGTACATTTCCGCAGCTTCGGTACTATGCTTTAGCCCCGATACATTTTCGGCGCAGATCCACTCGACCAGTGAGCTATTACGCTTTCTTTAAAGGATGGCTGCTTCTA
>OZ245369.1:67500-1825000 GCA_965226635.1 Desulfobacteraceae bacterium
TCCTCTCCAGTACTCAAGCCTTGCTGTTTCAAGTGCAATTCCGGGGTTGAGCCCCGGGCTTTCACACCTGACCGACAAGGCCGCCTACGCGCCCTTTACGCCCAATAATTCCGAATAACGCTTGCGCCCCCCGTGTTACCGCGGCTGCTGGCACGGAGTTAGCCGGCGCTTCCTCCACTGGTACCGTCAATACAATGCACTATTAATACAGTGTAATTTCTTCCCAGTTGACAGAGCTTTACGACCCAAGAGCCTTCTTCACTCACGCGGCGTTGCTGCGTCAGGGTTTCCCCCATTGCGCAAAATTCCTCACTGCTGCCTCCCGTAGGAGTCTGGACCGTGTTCCAGTTCCAGTGTGGCTGATCATCCTCTCAGACCAGCTAACCATCGTCGCCTTGGTAGGCCTTTACCCCACCAACAAGCTAATGGTCCGCAAACTCATCCCCAAACAATTGCTTTCAAGAAGAGGCAATCTTTCATAAAAAAACCTATGCTTCCAAACTTTATCCGGTATTAGCTGCCCTTTCGGACAGTTATTCCAGGCTTGGGGGTAGATTATTTACGTGTTACTCACCCGTGCGCCACTCTACTCAGGATTGCAAGCAATCCCTTTCTCGTTCGACTTGCATGTGTTAAGCACGCCGCCAGCGTTCATTCTGAGCCAGGATCAAACTCTCCAGTTAAATCCTTTACTAAAACTTTAAGGTCTTTTCAGACCCGCTTCAAAACTATTCACTGACCAATTTTCAAAGATCAAAACTTGTGTTTCGAGTTTTGGCTCAAGGCGTTTCCCTCTCACCAAAACTCGGCTAATATACACGCGGCCCCGGGCTTTGTCAAACCCTTTTTGCTATTTTTTTCTCACTAGGACCAAATAATTTTATGATACTTCTTTTTCCCTGCTCTGAGAAGGGTTTCTTCACCATCCACATCTATTTCTCCAAGGATCTGGTCAAAGGATTCGATGCGGTTCCCGTTGATATATGCCCCCCCCTGCTTAACCAGGCGGCGGGCATCGGACTTGGATTTGCACAGGCCGGTTTGGCAGAGCAGATCCACCACGGGTGCGACACCGATGACCCCATCCTTATTAATAGAGGAGGAGGGAACGGCAGATGCAGCGGCTGCGGAATGGACGCCCCTGGGAATGGTGGCGCCGGGCAACAGGCCCTCGGGGATCTCCAGGGTACCGAACATGGCCACGGAGGCCTGGAAGGCTTTTTTGGCCTCTTCTTCCCCATGACAGATCTTGGTGGCCTCATAGGCCAGGACGGCCTTGGCCTTGTTCAGGTCGGCCCCTTCCATGGCATTTACGGTCTCAATCTCTTCCAGTTCCAGGAAGGTAAACAGTTTGAGGAAGCGAACCAGGTCGGCATCGTCGCAGTTTACCCAGAACTGATAGTATTCATAGGGGGAGAACCGGTCCGGATCCAGCCATACGGCACCCTTATGGGTTTTTCCCATTTTAATGCCGGCGGCGGTGGTGATCAGGGGAAAAGTGATGCCGAATGCCTGCTTGCCCAGGGTACGGCGGACCAGGTCAATGCCGGCAACGATGTTACCCCACTGGTCGGAGCCGCCCATCTGGATGAGGCAGTCGTGGGACTTGGCCAGTTCCATGAAGTCGTATGCCTGGAGAAGCATATAGTTGAACTCAATGAAGGTGAGCCCGTCTTCCGATTCCAGGCGATTTTTATAGCTTTCGGCCTTGATCATACGGTTAACGGAAAAGTAGCGTCCCACATCCCTTAAGAAAGGAATGTATTCCAGGGGGGTGAGCCACTGGGCATTGTCCAGCATCAGGGCGGAGTCCTCATCGAATTTGATGAACCGGGACAGCTGCCCCCGGATACCGGCCTTGTTCTCGTCAATGGTCTCCTGGGTCAGGACCTTGCGCAGTTCGGTTTTTCCGGAAGGGTCGCCGATGAGGCCGGTGCCCCCGCCCACCAGGGCGATGGGGCGATGGCCGTTTCTCTGCATATGAGCCAATGCCATGATGCATACCAGGCTGCCGACATGGAGGCTGGAGGCGGTGGGGTCGAATCCGATGTAACAGGTGGCCCTGTTGTTGTTCAGATAGTCTTCCAACTCTTCGGTGTGGGTGGTTGCCTCAATATAACCTCTGTCTTTTAAAACTTGTAAAACACTCATGTCGTTCCCTTATTTTTTTGTATATTCTACGGCTCGGGTTTCACGGATCACCACCACCTTTACCTGGCCGGGGAAGGTGAGGTTTTCTTCGATGTTGCGGGCAATGTCCCTGGACAGGATCAGGGCCTCGTCATCGTTGATTTTTTCACTTTCGGTGATCACCCGGATTTCACGTCCGGCCTGGATGGCATAGGTATTGGTCACGCCGTCGTAGGCATTGGCAATGTTCTCCAGATCTTCCAGACGCTTAATATAATTTTCAAGGCTCTCTTTTCTGGCGCCGGGTCTTGCCCCGGACAGGGCGTCGGCGGCCTGGACAATGAAATCGTATACGGATTCGGGCATGCGATCTTCATGGTGGGAGGCAATGGCGTTGACCACGGATTCGATCTCGCCGTATTTTTTCGCCAGTTTTGCGCCAATGATGGCATGGGCACCATCCACTTCGTGGTCCACGGCCTTGCCGATGTCATGGAGAAGACCCATGCGTTTGGCCAGTTTCACGTTGAGCCCCAGCTCTGAGGCAATGGCACCGGACAGGAAGGCCACTTCAACGGAATGCTGGAGCACGTTCTGGGCATAGGAGGTTCTGAACTTGAGTTTACCCAGGACCTTGATGAGTTCGGGATCAATGCCGTGGACGCCCAGATCAAAGGCGGCCTGTTCGCCGGCTTCCTTGATGGTCACATCCACTTCTTCGGTGGCCCGTTCCACCACGTCCTCGATGCGGGCGGGATGGATACGACCGTCGGAAATTAATTTTTCCAGGGAGAGACGGGCCACTTCCCGGCGAACGGGATTAAATCCGGAAAGGATGACGGCCTCCGGTGTGTCGTCAATGATAAGGTCAATGCCGGTGGCAGCTTCCAGGGCACGGATGTTCCGCCCTTCCCTGCCGATGATCCGGCCCTTCATTTCGTCCCCGGGCAGGTGAACCACAGAAACGGTTCTTTCGGCCACATAGTCACCGGCATAGCGCTGGATGGCGGTGGAGATGATTTTCTTGGCTTCCTTGTCCGCTTTTTCCCGGGCTTCGGAGGTGATCCGTTTGATGAGCTTGGCCCCTTCGTGCTTGGCCTCTTCCTCCATGGCCTTGAGCAGCAGCTCCTTGGCCTCCTCCAGGGTCAGACCGGAAACCTTCTCCAATTCCTTTTTGGTATCTTCCAGCAGCTCTTTATAGCGGACTTCCTTTGTGGAGGCCGACTCCAACTTGCGCTGCACATCGGTTTCTTTTTTCTGAAGCTCATTTTCCCGGCGGCTGAACTGGTCTTCCACCCGGTCGAGCTTTTCACTTTTTTTGGACAACCGGCGGGCTTCTTTTTTCAGCTCCACACGGCTTTCTTCATTTTCAGCATCAATGGTGGCTTTCATTTCCAGGGCCAGGGTTTTGGCCCTAAGTTCCGCCTCCTTGAGTTTGTTCTGCTTTATTTGTTCTACTTCTCCAAGTACCCTGTCGCGCTCTTCCTTGATTTCCTGGCGTTCCTGTTTCACCTTTTTCTGAAATTTGTAAAAGGTGATGGCTCCCAATCCCGACAACACAGCAACCAATGAGAGTACCATGACGTATTCCATTCAAATAAGTCTCCTTAAGAGGATATAATTAATCCAACAGAAATGTTGTTGGTACACAGTTTTATTGACAATGGGATGGGATAATGGAGGGATGAGATTTGGATAAAGGAATTCAAAAATGGTACCCCCGTAATCTGCCGTGTTGCGTTCTAGGCTTTGAACCATTGGTTCAATAAGTGGGTTTCCAAGTAGTACTTTTAGGCTTTCCCGTACGCACGGGACCTGCTCACCGGTACCAGGGTGGAGTCCCTGTTTTGTAAGTATTCGGACAAAGACTGTCTTACAATCACCAACATCACAGGGGTACTATTTTTTATTCATTCATTGAATTACCGGGTAATTCAATTCCTTTGTTAAGCTTGTCCATCAGGGATGAAACATTTTGTTTAACATCATTTTGAAGCTGAGAGTGTTGCCAGTTCAGTTCATTAAAATCCTTGGACAGGTTCATGGCGGCGAGCAGCAGGATGGCTATCTTGTTTCTATCGCCGACATTGTTCTTTATGACACCCTCTGCCTCTTGAATGTATTCCGACAGCACCGCGACCACATCCTGCGGATTTTCTACCTCTTTGTCGGGTTTAAATTGAAACTCTTCCCCGAAAAGTTCAATTTTGATGATTTCATCCAATGAATGCCCTTTACCGTAAAATTACATTCACGGGTTTGACGGTGAGCCGCCGGTGATGGTATCGGAAAAGCTATCCAGCTTTGAAAGCAGGTTCTGCATCTTGTCCTCTACCAGGGATTCCTGTTCTGCAAAGCTGTCCTCTGTTGCGGATTTTGCTAGCTGTTCAGCTTGGAGTTCGGACTCCAGCCGCTCTATTTTGGAAAGCAACTCTTTGTTTTCCGCCTGGAGTTCGCGGCAGTACATCATCACCAGATCAACCTTTTCGTTGATCTCTTCAAACCTATGTTTAATTAAATCATTACCCAATTTCATTGTCCATAAAGTCTTAAAATTGGAACTCAGTATAGTTCAAAAGATTTGCCAAAGTCAAGCCAATTAAACGCACGGATCAACGAATCGATAAGGCTGCTTTTTCAAGCTCTTCAAGGGTATTCACCCCCATAACCTGGACCGGATCGTCCATGGCTGTACAGGCAGTTTTCAAACCGGATGACACTGCAATTCCAATTAAATCGGTTAAGTAATATTCATCCTGGTTGTTGGTCGGACGAATCTGTGGGATCCCCTGTTCCAAAAATTTTTTCTGGAAACAATAGATCCCGGAGTTCACCAGTTGGATCTGTTTTTCCGCATCGCTTGTATCAAGTTCTTCCCGGATAGCCGTCACCTGCCCATGGGCATCCTGGAGGATGCGACCGTATCCGGTAGGGTTCTCCATCTTCACAGACAGGACAGTGGCCACGGCCTGATGCTCCCGGTGCCGGATCATCAATTCGGCCAGGGTCTGGGTCTGAATCAGGGGGATATCCCCGCACAGGACCAACACGTCGGTGACAGCGTCGGGGATCCCGGGCAAGGCAGCCTTGACCGCATCACCGGTTCCCTGCAGCTTTTTTTGAAGGGCAAAACGGGCCGAGGGGATATGGGCCGATACTTCTGCCTCCACCATTTCGGCCTGGTGTCCCACCACCACATGGACCTGTTCCGGAATCAAGGGCTGGATACTCTCCAACACCCGTACCACCATGGCCTTGCCCCCCACCTTGTGAAGGACCTTTGCCAAATCGGACTTCATCCGGCTTCCCATGCCCGCCGCCAGAATGACGGCACCAAATCCTGTAAATTCCATAAACGTCTTCTCCAAAAACAAAAGGGCACCGTCCTTTGTATCAAAGGAGGCGCCCTTTGTCATCCCTCAACGGGATTTAATTGTGCTAAATGTGTTCCGGATCGAGAGGCGCAGGCGCCTATACTTCCTTTGCAGATTCCGCCAATACGGTCACCTTGTCGGGCAACACTTCGGCAAATCCGCCTTCCACCTGGAGTTTTTTCTCGGTGCCGGAAGCGGTCTTGTAGGTCAAGATTCCGGATTTCAGGGAGGTCAGGAAGGTGGTGTGTCCCTTGAGGACACCGAATTCACCCTGGGAGCCCGGTGCGTTCACAATCTGGACTTCCTCGCTGACAACGGCCCGTTCCGGCGTTACCACTTCAAGTATGAGTTTATCGGCCATGATTATCCTCCGAAATTATACGGATTTTGCCTTTTCAATGGCATCTTCGATGGAACCGACCATGTAGAAAGCGTTTTCCGGAAGATCATCGTGTTTACCGTCGATGATTTCTTTAAATGATCTTACGGTGTCTTCAACCTTAACAAAGATGCCGGGCATGCCGGTAAAGGTTTCAGCAACGTGGAAGGGCTGGCTCAGGAACTTCTGCAGCTTTCTGGCACGCTGTACGGTCACCTTATCTTCGTCGGAGAGTTCGTCCATACCCAGGATGGCGATGATGTCCTGGAGTTCTTTGTATTTTTGCAGGGTCTGCTGAACGGTACGGGCAACCTGGTAATGTTCTTCACCAATGTAGGCCGCATCCAGAATTCTGGAGGTGGAGTCCAGCGGATCCACGGCAGGGTAGATACCAAGCTCGGCAATCTGACGGGAGAGTACAACGGTGCCGTCCAGATGGCCGAAGGTGGTGGCGGGCGCGGGGTCAGTCAAGTCATCGGCGGGTACGTAAACGCACTGTACCGCTGTGATGGAACCCTTGTCCGTGGACGTAATACGTTCCTGGAGTTCACCCATGTCAACGGCAAGCGTCGGCTGATAACCAACGGCAGAAGGCATACGACCCAGGGTGGCGGATACTTCGGCGCCGGCCTGGGTGAAACGGAAGATGTTATCAACGAAGAGCAGTACGTCCTGGCCTTCTTCATCACGGAAGTATTCCGCACAGGTCAGAGCGGACAGGGCAACACGGGCACGGGCTCCGGGAGGTTCGGTCATCTGACCGTAAACCAGGGCACACTTGGGCAGTACGCCGGAGTCCTTCATTTCGTGGTAAAGGTCGTTACCCTCACGGGTCCGTTCACCAACGCCGCCGAATACGGAGATACCACCGTGCTGCATGGCGATGTTGTTTACCATTTCCATCATGATAACGGTTTTACCAACACCGGCACCGCCAAACATGCCCATTTTGCCGCCACGGGGGAAGGGAACCAGAAGGTCAATCACCTTTACGCCGGTTTCCAGTACGCGAACGGTGGTATCCTGTTCGGTAAAGGCGGGGGCATGGCGATGGATGGGGAGCATGTTGTCCTTGGAGATGTCGCCCAGACCATCAACGGGACGGCCCACAACGTTGAGAACCCGGCCCAAAGAAGCTTCACCAACGGGCATCATGATGGGAGCGCCGGTGTCTTTTACGACCATGCCGCGCTGCAGACCGTCGGTGACGTCCATGCCGATGCAGCGAACCACATTGTCACCCAGGTGCTGGGCAACCTCGATGACCAGGTTGTCTTCCATTTCACCGATGGTGGGGTTGGTTACGGTCAGAGCTGTCAGAACCGGGGGCAGTTTCCCAGGTTCGAATTCCACGTCAACAACAGCACCCAGTACCTGTGCTATTTTACCTATATTTTCAGCCATTTTTTTCTCCTAAATGAAAGCTGTTACGTTACGTATATCTAAACTTATCCCTTAAGTGCTTCGGCTCCGCCAACAATGTCCATGAGGTCGGCCGTGATGGCTGCCTGACGGGTTTTGTTAAAGATGGTCTGGAGTTCTCCCACCATGTCTTCACACGCCTTGGTGGCGTTTTCCATGGCCCGCATCCGGGCGGCATGCTCACTGGTGGAGGTCTGAAGCATTGCATCATATATCTGAATAAAAATATTCTTGGGCAGCATTTCCCCAAGCAGTGCGTCGGAGGAGGGTTCGCAAATGTGTTCCGGCAGGAACTCGGCATTGGCGTCCACTTCCTTTTCTTCGGTCATCTCGTCCAGGGACGGGATGGGAAGAACCTGCTTCAGGGTGGGGATCTGACGGGCCACACTCTGGAATTCAGAATAAATCAGATATACTTCATCAACAGCCCCTTCAAGGAAACTGTCTATCAAGTTCTGACCTGCAGTGGAGGCAACGGAAAATTCGATGTTGCCGCCCATGACGCCGACGGCTTCTTCGGCGATGGGTACCGGGCCCTTTTTGGCCCAGTCACGGCCCCTTTTACCGAAACAGTAGAAGGAGACCTCTTTACCCTGCAGTTCTTCTTGGATGAGTTTTTCAGCTTTTTCAATCAGATTGATATTAAATCCGCCACAGAGCCCTCTGTCTGATGTACAGAGGATCAGGGCCACTTTTTTGACCTCTTCCCGGGGGACCAGAAGGGGACTTACGTCCTCTCCGGATTTCCCGGCAATGGATCCCAGAACTTCCGCAAATTTGGAGGCATAGGGCTTAAACTGCTCCATGCTGTTCTGGGAACCGCGCAATCTTGAAGTGGCGACCATCTTCATGGCAGAGGTAATCTGTCTAGTCTTTTTTACAGAGACTATTTTCGATTGGACTTCTTTTAAAGTTGCCATATGATCTACCTTTCAAGCCTTATGTGAATGTATGAATCCATGTATACCGTTATCTGTCTATTAAAGATTAGAGGGTATCCTTGAATTCTTCGTCATAGGCTTCCAAGGCTTGTTTCAGCTTGGCTTCGATGTCCGAAGTAATCTCTTGCTTATCTTTAAGCTCGGAGAAAATTTCAGAGTAGCGATTTTCGATGAAGGGATAGAGACCTTCTTCGTATTTGGCTACGGCTTCTCTGGGATATTTGTCAATGTAGCCCTTGGTACCGGCGTAGAGGGCGGTGACCATTTTTTCCATGGGAAGGGGCTGGTATTGGGGCTGTTTCAGCAGTTCAACCAGTCGTTCACCACGGGTCAGCTGTTTCTGGGTTGCGGCGTCCAGGTCGGAACCGAAGGCGGCAAAGGCTTCCAGTTCACGGTACTGGGCCAGATCCAGACGCAGGGTACCGGCCACCTGTTTCATGGCTTTTACCTGGGCGGCACCACCAACCCGGGATACGGAAAGACCTACGTCAATGGCCGGACGAATACCGGCAAAGAACAAGTCCTTGTCCAGGAAGATCTGGCCGTCGGTGATGGAGATAACGTTGGTCGGGATAAATGCGGATACGTCACCTTCCTGGGTTTCGATGATGGGCAGAGCGGTCAGAGAACCGGCACCCAGCTCGTCGCTCAGCTTGGCGGAACGTTCCAGCAGACGGGAATGGTTGTAGAAAATGTCGCCGGGGAAGGCTTCACGTCCCGGAGGACGTCTCAGCAGCAGGGATACCTGGCGGTAGGCAGCGGCCTGTTTGGAAAGGTCATCGTAGATGATCAGGGAATGTTCGCCCTTGTCACGAAAGTATTCGCCCATGGCGCAACCGGCGTAGGGAGCCAGGTACTGCATGGCGGCGGACTCGGAGGCCGAGGCCACGACAACGGTGGTGTATTCCATGGCGCCGTGTTCTTCCAATGCAGCCACAACCTGGGCTACCGTGGATTTTTTCTGACCGCAGGCAACGTAGATACACTTGATGCCGCTTTCTTTCTGGGCGATGATGGCGTCAACGGCAACGGCAGTTTTACCGATCTGACGGTCACCAATGATGAGCTCACGCTGGCCACGGCCAACCGGGGTCATGCCGTCAACGGCCTTGGCACCGGTGTAGCAGGGTTCGTGTACGCCCTTTCTGGCGATAACACCGGGAGCAACCAGCTCCATGTTCATATAGGTATCAGAGTTGATGGGGCCTTTACCGTCAACGGGTTCACCCGTGGTGGTAACAACACGACCCAGCAGTTCTTCGCCAACGGGTACGGAGGCGATACGGTCGGTTCTCTTTACCACGTCGCCTTCTTTGATGACTTTATCATCACCCAGGATGGCCACACCAACGTTGTCGGATTCCAGGTTCAGGGCCAGGCCGAGGATGCCGCCGGGGAATTCCACCAGCTCCATGGCTTTTACTTTTTCCAGCCCGTAGACACGGGCGATACCGTCACCCGCGGAGAGAACAACACCTGTTTCGCTCAGATCAACATCTGCGCTGAAGCCCTTGATCTGGTCTTTGATTATCTGGCTTATTTCTTCTGCTTTAATTTCCATTAGACACTCTCACCTTTTTTTAATGTTTCCCTCATATTGATCAGCTGAGTTTTCACGCTGCCATCCAGAACAAGATCGCCGATTTTAGTTACGATACCACCAATGAGACTGGCATCCTGCTCTACGCTCAGAACAATGGTCTTACCGGTCTTCTTGGACAGGGATTTCCGGATTTTGTCCACGTTTTTCTTGGACAATTTCGTGGCCGATACAACGCTGGCCTTAACGATTCCGTTGAGTTCATCGGCCATTTCTTTGTAATACTCGGCGATGTCCCTGAGAAAACCAATTCTTCCCTTGTCAAACAAAAGATTCAGAAAGGACTTCATAATATCAGAAAAAGGAGTTGCAGCCAGTACGGCCGTCAACACCTTTTTACGATCATTCGCATTGTAAAGCGGGTTGGTCAACGCCGCTTCAAATCCTTCCTGGGTGTCAAAGAGCTCAATGACTGCCTCAAGCTCTTTCCGGTATTGTTCCGCCTGGCCGTCTTCCTGGCCAATCAGAATCAACGCTTTGGCATAACGCCTTGAAACCGCTAAATTTTTCATTATGCCTCCACCTTTTTCAAGTATGCATCGACGAGTTTATCCTGGTCTTTGGCCTTAATGGATTTTTTAATGACTTTTTCAGCTTGTTCCATTGCCTGCTCAGCGATTTCATGCTGAAGGGCGGCCTTGGCTGATTTGAATTCCTGGGCAATGTTTCTCTTGGCCAGGTCTTCGAGTTTTTCAGCCTGGGCTTCAGCCTCTGCAATGATTCTTTTTTTGGCTTCTTCGCCTTGTTTAATGTAATCGGCGACGATGGTTTTGGATTCTTCGTCGATATTTTTAAACTTGGCTTCGTATTCGGCAAGTTTCTTTTCGGCTTCGGCCTTGCGGCTTTCCAGGTCGGAAAGCTCTTCTTCGATGCCCCTGGAGCGGGAAGAGAAGAATTCCACAACCGGTTTTTTACCAATGAAGAAAAATGCTAGGGCGAGGATGCCAAAGTTCAACACTTTCCAGGTGTCGATCTCAAGCCAGGCATTGTGAACTTCACCGCCTGCGGAAGCTGCCAGTGCAACCGAACAGGTTCCCACTGCCATTCCAAGAACGCCACCTGTAACTTTAAGGTGCTGCCGTTTTGAAGTTAAGAGTTTCATTAACAAGCCCTCCCTAGAATTTTTTCGCCGATGGCCTTGGCAAATGTTTTCACCTCTGCCTCCAGCGCCTTCCGGGCCTGCTCGGTTTCCTGTGCCACCTGATCTTTGATCTGGGCAAGGTTGGCCTGAGCTTTCTTGTTAATCTGCTCGATGATTTCCTTCTCCTGCGCAGATGCCTCTTCAACAAAGGCCTCTTTTTGCTTGAGACCCTCGCTTCTGGCCTCTTTCAAACCATCTTTGTAGGCGTCTTCCTGTGAAGCAAGATCTTTGGACGCATTTATAGCGCCGCTTTCAAGCTCATCGATCTTTGCTTTTCGTTCGAGGATGACGTTACGGATGGGTCTGTATAAGACCATGTTGAGGACAAAGAGCAGAATTAGAAAATTGATCATCTGATACACGCAAGATATATCAGGAATCACAGTTATCATAAAATTCCCTCCGCCAGTTAATAATTATTGAATAACCAACCACTTATATCTCATAGACTGTCCTTACTAAAAAACAGTCTTAAATTCAGAATAAATCGAGACTTGAGTACCATTCGGACAGGGATTTGTCAACATGGAATAAAAAAATATTCAAGGCTGAAGAAAGCGATATTTCAAGGGTTTTCAATGCTGTCACCCCAATTTGAAAAACCGATTTAAGCGCCTGAAAATTTTCGCATACTAATATTCAGAAGAATACCAAATCCGACCATATTAGTAATAACGGAGGACCCGCCGTAGGAAACCAAGGGGAGGGGAACCCCCACCACCGGCATCAGGCCCATGACCATGCCGATGTTGATGAAAATCTGCCAGAAAATCATGCAGGTAACCCCAAAGGCCAGGATGGATCCAAACATGTTCCGGCAATTATACGAAATATTCAAACCGCAGAAGAGCAGCAAAAGATAGAGTACCAGCAGAACCCCGCACCCGATGAGCCCCCATTCTTCAGCCAAAACCGAAAGGATGAAATCGGTGTGCTGTTCCGGAAGGAAGGAAAGGGCATTCTGCGTACCCTGGAGGTAACCCTTGCCCGTGATCATCCCCGAACCGATGGCGATCTTGGATTGAATGATATGGTATCCGGCGCCCAGGGGGTCCCGATCCGGATCCAGAAAGGTGAGAATCCGCCCCTTTTGGTAGTCCTTCAGGCCAAAAAACCAGACCAGAGGCACAATGGACAGGGCCACCCCGGACAGGGTGTAAAACACCCGCTTTTCCACCTTTACAAAGAGGGTAATGGAAGCGGCAATGAGCAACAACAGCAATCCGGTCCCCAGATCCGGCTGGTTCACAATCAATGCAAAGGGAATCAGACAGATCACGGCCGGTTTAACCAGGTTGCGAAAGGATAATCCCTCCTGGCAGATGGAGGAGGAATAGACAGAAGAAAGGCTGATGATCAAGGCGATTTTCATCAACTCAGAGGGCTGCACACGAAAGAACCCCATGGCCAACCACCTACGAGATCCTCCGCCAATCTGTCCGAAGACATAGATGGAGGCCAGCAGAAGAACGCACCCTATATATATAAGGAGGTTCAACTTTTCAAAGTCCTTGAAGTCCACCACCAGGACGCCCATCATCACCACAAAACCCGCCCCCATCCAGACCATCTGCTTTTTAAACAGGGGGTGGAGGCCGGAGCTGTCCCATCCTGCAGTCAGGGCACTGTACAGGATCATCAACCCCACTCCGCCGATGGTGAAGATCACCATTAGAAGGGGCCAGTCAAAATTTTCTATAAGACGCCTGTCAAACATTGCCTTCTCCTATCCGGGTTCCTGGGTGGATTCAATGGCCGATTTCAGATATTGTTTCACCAGCTCACCGGCCACGGGCGCGGCTGCAGTGGAGCCGTGGGCCCCATGTTCAATGATCACAGATATGGCAATTTTTGGGTTTTCCGCCGGTGCATATCCCACGAACCAGGCATGGTCCTGGAACTTGCGGGCCAGCTTTTCGTTTTCAAATTTTTCCCCCTTTTTCCGGGAAAAGACCTGGGCCGTGCCAGTCTTTCCCGCCATATCCAACCCCTTGATGCGAATGCGGCGGGCCGTGCCCTTCTCCCCTTGCACCACCCGGAACAACCCCTGCTTTACCAGGGCCAGGGTCTCTTTGCCGGCCGGAAGGCCTCCGAGAATCTCGGGTTCAATTTTTTTTACAATCACACCTTCATCGCTCTGGATGCTCTTGACGATGCGGGGGCGATGGAGGGTGCCGCCGTTGGCAACGGCTGCGGTAAAAACGGCCATTTGAAGGGGAGTCACCAGGTTAAAGCCCTGGCCGATACTAATGGAAAGGGTCTCACCGGCCTGCCAGGGTTCCTTGAAACGCCGTTGCTTCCACTGGGCCGTGGGAATCAAGCCCTGGCGCTCATGGGCCAGGGCGATGCCGGTGGCCCGACCCAGCCCACAGCCCCTGGCATATTCGGCCAAGGTGTCCACCCCGATTTTTTCCCCGGCCTGGTAGAAAAAGACATCGCAGGATTCCTCAAGGGCTTCCACCACATTTTCATCTCCATGGCCGTAGCGACTCCAGCATTGATAACGTCGATTGCCAAACTTGTAAAAGCCCGGACAATAGATGGTGGTGTGTCGGTCGATCACCTTCTCCTCAAGGGCAGCAAAGGCGGTGATCGTTTTATAGGTGGATGCGGGGGGATATTCGGCCTGGATGGCCTTGTTGATCATGGGCCGGCCCGGATCCGCCATCAGGGCCTTCCATTTTTCAGAGGAGATTCCCCCGATAAAATCATTCTGGTCAAAGCAGGGATTTGAAGCCATGACGAGAACATCCCCATTGGCCGGATCAATGGCCACCACGGCCCCGTCCTGCCCCTCCAACAGCTTTTCCGCCGTCTGTTGCAGGTCAAGATCCAGGGTAAGATTAAGGTCGTTCCCCGAGACGGGAGGCACGGTTTTAAGCACCTTGATCACCCGGCCCGATACATCCACCTCCACCTGACGCCCCCCCCTTTTTCCCTGGAGATAGGGCTCAAAACTCTTTTCCACCCCGTAGCGGCCTATGGAATCCCCGGTCCGTACATTGGGATATTTACCCGAGGCCAACTCCTCCCGGTTGATCTGCCCCAGGTAGCCTAGAAGATGGGAGGCGGTTTTGGGATAGATATAATGCCGGGTGGGCTCGATCTCGATGATAATCCCGGGCAAATCAAACTTATGGGCCTCCACAATGGCCACCTGGTCCCGGGTCATGTTGTTCTTAAGCACAATGGGTTTATACAGGGCGGTTCGCCGGGCCTTGTCAAGGCGCTCCTTGAGTTCCGTCACCGGCACATCGATCAGGTCGGCCAGCACCTCCAGGGTTTCGTCGATATCACCGGCATCCTCCCGGACAATGGCCAGATCAAAGGAAGGTCGGTTATCCACCAGCAATTTTTTATTCCGGTCGTAGATCAATCCCCTTGACGACTTGACACTCTTAAGCCGGACACAGTTGCTTTCGGAAAGTCGCCGGTATTCCTCTCCCTTGATCAATTGGAGGTAGACCATGCGCAAAAACAGCAGGACAAAGACCATGAGAATGCAAAAGCTGGCAGCCATGAGCCGCTGTTTGATCCAATCCCGATCCGGATTTTTATTGATACCTGCCATGGTCTACTTCCCCAACACCTGTTTTTTAAACTGCCGGGCCCATTTATCCCATTGCCGGTGACAGATGTGGATCCCCCAGGCCCCCATGGGGATCATAACACCGGCGATGAGGGCCTGCTCCACCACCTGGTAAAGATCCCGGGTGGTCACCGGCGCCCCCCATCCGTTATTGACCTGGAGGCTGAACAGCATCAGCCCCTGCTGGATGCACACCGCCACCATGGCCGTCACAATGAGGAAGATAACGCTTTTCTGAAAAACAAACCGCTGGAAGGATTTCACAATCAAATAAACCCAAAGGTAGGAAAAGGTATAGAGGAAAAAGGGGGCTCCCGAAATGCTGTCCATGAGCATTCCCATGGCCATGAGAGCGCCCACGGCCAGGTAATGGGTATAGATAAGGCTCAGGTGAAGCACCAGGATCAGCATGAGGTCAAAACAAAATTGTTGCACACTGGGAAACAGCGGAATCACCACGGTCTGCGTAATGATCAGCAGTAGCGTGGCAATGGCAAAGAACAGGACATTCATTTCTTATAGACCAGCACTTCTTCCAACTTGTCAAAATCAACGCTGGGCTGGATACGAATATCCTGGAAAAGTTGGGAATGATCCTTTTTCACATCCAGAATCCGACCGATCTTCAACCCCTTGGGAAAGACCTGATCCAGGCCCGAGGAAACAATCATTTCCCCGGGTTTGATATCATCCTTGCGCAGGGCATAGACAAAGGAGCAGGTCTCTTCGTTACTGCCCTTGACCATTCCCCTCACCCGGCTGTTCTGGACCAGGGCGTCAACGGATGAATTCCGGTCGGTGATGAGCAGCACCCTTGAAAAGGCGTCGGAGACCTTGATCACCTGCCCCACTATCCCCTCGGACACAATGACCGGAGAGCCCTTTTCAAGGCCCTGGGATGCGCCCTTGTCGATCATGATGGTTTTAAACCAGGGGGAAGGGTCCCGGGCGATGACCTGGGCGGCCACATAGGTATCCGGCACCGAGCTGGTGAATTGGACAAACTTCTTCAGCCGCATGTTCTCCTGGACCATCTCTGCGTAGCGGTTCTGGATATCCCGGGCCTGTGCAAGCGCCCTGCGCAGCTCTGCATTTTCCTTCACCGCCACCACGGACATGAAGTAGGTTTCCCAGATGGACTGGGTGAACCCGATGGTGGTATTCACCACATATTGAAAGGGCGAAACCAGGGTGATGGCAATTTTTTCTGTTGTATTCACCGAAAGGGACTGGCGCGAAGTCATGGTCATCACAATCAAATTAATTGCGATGAACAGGGCCACCCCAATGAACAAAAACATCTTCCGTGAAAACATTTAATCAGTTAATTACCACTTCTTTTAGGATTTCAATGCTGTCAAGGGACTTGCCACATCCCAGGGCAACTGTGGATAAAGGATCTTCCGTCACCACAATGGGGAGCCCGGTTTTTTCCTTGAGCAATTTATCCAGGTTTTTCAAAAGGGCACCGCCGCCGGTGAGGCGGATGCCGGAGTCCACAATGTCGGCGGAAAGTTCCGGGGGGGTCTGTTCCAGGGCAATGCGAACGGTTTCCACAATGGCTTCGATTTGTTCGGAAATGGCCACCCGCACCTCTTCGGAATCAATGGCCAGGATTTTGGGGATACCGGAGACCAGATCCCTCCCCTTGACCTCGATGGTCTCGATGTTTTCCGGGTCCGGATAGGCGTTGCCAATGGTGGTTTTAATGATTTCCGCGGTGCGTTCGCCAATGAGCAAATTATATTTTCGCTTGATGTGCTGGGTGATGGAGAGGTCCATCTTGTCACCGGCCACCCTCAGGGACTGGGTATAGACCACACCGGCCAGGGAGATCACCGCAACTTCAGTGGTGCCGCCTCCGATGTCAACGACCATGTTACAGGTGGGCTCGGTAATGGGAAGCCCGGCGCCGATGGCGGCGGCCATGGGCTCTTCAATGAGGAAAACCTCACGGGCCCCGGCGGATTCGGCCGATTCCCTGACCGCCCGTTTTTCCACCTGGGTGATACCCGAGGGCACCGCAATGATGATCCGGGGTCTGACAAGGGTTTTCCGGTTGTTATGAACTTTTCGGATAAAATGTTTCAACATGGCCTCTGTCACTTCAAAGTCGGCAATGACACCGTCTCTCATGGGGCGAATGGCCACGATATTCCCCGGGGTTCTCCCCAGCATCCGCTTTGCTTCGAGCCCCACTGCAAGCACCCTGTTCTTGGAGCGCCCATCGGTCCTCACCGCCACCACAGAAGGCTCACTCAAGACAATCCCTTTTCCCTTCACGTAAACCAAGGTGTTTGCGGTGCCCAGATCAATGGCCAGGTCATTGGAAAAGGCCCCCAGCAAAGAGTCAGTTATAAAGTTCATTTTACCTCTTTCAGAAAATCTATATTAATAGGTCGTGTATCAAAAAAATGATTCTGGTATATAAAAGATATCTGCTAACAAACTTGAGTATTTTTTACAAGACTAAAAGTCTGAAACAATACTTAAAAACGAGAAAAAAGCCCATGGGCGACATCATGAATTCTAGGCCTAAATTCCCTGATTTTCATATTGCTACGGGATGGGTGAACCCGGTTGGTCAAAAGGATTACAATTTTGTCATCCACCGGGTCCATCCAAAAGGAAGTTCCGGTGAATCCCAGATGCCCCACCGAATACTCGGAGAAAAACCGTCCTGAAGAGGAGTTATCCTTTGAAGGGGTATCAAATCCTCCAACCATGGTCATCTGCCCGTTTTTTTTAACAAATTCCCGAATGACGGCTGGAACAACAGGGGACGGATCCCCCTTTAACACGGCCAGGATTTCATGGCAAAGGCGATGGACACCGACCACACTGCCGAAGAGGCCGGCATGGCCTTCAACACCTCCGGCCACCCAGGCATTTTCATCCTCCACTTCACCAAAGAGCACCCGCCCCCGCCAGGGGCAGTTCCGGGTGGGCATGACCGCGGCACCCCCCTCTTCTTCTTTTCCAGCCCCCCGGATCAGATCACGAAAGCCCAGGTCATTGATTCCCAGGGGGGCATAAATCCGCTTGTGTACAAAATGGTCCAACCGTTGCCCGGAGATACGTTCCACCACCCAGGAGAGGAACATGTATCCCAGGTCACTGTAGACCTGCTTTTCACCGGGCTGGTTCTCCAGGGGTTCGGTCAAAAGCAGGCGACGCAGTCCCTGCCGCTGGAACCCGGCACCCCCCAGACGCTCAAAAAAACATCGATGGGCCGGTAGACCGGAGGTGTGACGCAGGAGCATCTCCACGGTGATGGACGCCTTATCCCCCAGCCCATGATCCACTAAAACATCCCCCAGGGACGTCCCAAGCCCAAGCCCCTTTTCCTCCATCAACACCGCAACGGACAGGGCAGTAGCCAGGGGTTTGGTCAGGGAGGCCAGATCAAAAATCGTCCGCCCATTTGCCCGGCCCACTCCCCCCAGGTACAGCGGCTTGGCCCCACGGGCGCAGAGCAGAACCCCATCCGGGAACACGTGCCGGACCACGGCCTGTTCCATCATTTCGTCCAGGGAGGGAGACCGGCTCATGGTCCATCGCCTCCATGGAGCGGATCCGACGCCTCCCAATACAGTCCCCTGCCGTCCATAACCACCTTTTCCCCCATCATCAAGGCGGCATTAAGGCTGCCGTGACCTGCGGGAAGCCCTGCCATCACAGGGATGCCGGGAAAAAGTTCCAGCAGAATTTCAGGGATATATTCCGAATTCTCGCAATTGACGAATTCACCGGCAACAACGCCCCTAACACCGTCCAGCAGACCGGCCATCCTCATTTGCGTCAACATGCGATCAATTTTATAGGCGGGCTCGCCAATGTCCTCCACAAAGAGAAGGGCATTGGAGAAATCCGGTTGGAACCGGGTGCCGACCAGGTGGGCCAGTGTGGCCAGATTCCCCCCCACCAGACGCCCCTCGGCCCTTCCATTGCGAAGGGTGTGGCAGGTGTCGGCAACCAGCCTCGACGGCTGCTGGGTCAGGGCCTTGTAAAAACGATCCCGGGTAAAGGGGTCGGGGTCGGCCATGGAGACCAGGTTGGGCCCATGGATCACGCAGTGCCCCCTGTCCACCAGGGCGGACAAAAGGGCTGTGACATCGGAGAAGCCGATCATCAGCTTGGGATGGGCCGCCAAAAGCGCCCAGTCCACCTGCTCCAGCAACCGCATGGAGCCGTATCCGCCCCTGGCCGCCATGACGGCCTTGACCTCGGGATCCCGGTACATTTCATGGAGACCGTGGCGCCGGGCGGCATCGTCACCCGCCAGGTAGCGATGGACCCCGTCCAGCCCCTGGGGAACCCGGACCCGGAACCCCATGGACGACAGGGTCTGGACCCCCTGGTCCAGCAACTCCTGGCGAAACCGTCCCGAGGGCGCCATCACCCCGATGAGATCCCCCTTTTTCAACAGCAGGGAAGACAGATCCGTCATTTCAGGTTCTCCGGCAGATAATCCTCCCGCACCGGGGTAAACATTTCCACGGCAACGGCATCCTTAATAATGCGGGCGCCGTGGACCACATCTTTAGGAATGCACCAGCTGTCCCCGGGCAGGACATGGTGCTCGGCATCACCGATGCGAAGCACCATCTCGCCGGAGACCAGAAAACCGGTCTGTTCGTTGGGGTGGGAGTGCATGGGCAGTTCACTTCCGCAGGTGAAATGAAACCGCATGAGCTGGGAATGTTCTCCATGGGCAAGGGGCTTGAGGGCGACCCCTTCCAGGGGCTTGGCAAATCCGTCGTCTGTAAATTTTAAAAACATGGGCTGTCCTGGTATCGAATAAAGAATTAAACATCCGGGTTAACGGTATTTCACGGGCTCTTATTTTGACAAAATCCGTCAAAATTGCAATACTATCTCCCTTGTTCAATTAATGTTTATATAAGGTAAAAATGAATTCCCATACCCCCATGATCCTTGCCCCGGCAGGGAATAAAAGCGCCTTTTTGGCTGCTTTGGCCGCCGGCGCAGATGCGGTTTATTGCGGCTTGAAAATTTTCTCCGCCCGGATGGAGGCAGACAACTTCAGCATTGAGGATCTCAGTCGTCTTTCCAGACTCGCCCGTTCCAAGGGCGTTAAGGTCTATGTGGCTTTTAATTCCATACTAAAAGAATCTGAACTGGACAAGGTCTTTCGCATCCTTAACAAATTATCCCGATATGTGGAATGCGATGCATTGATCGTGCAGGACCCCGCCATGCTCAGTATAGCCAGAAAAGCCGGGTTTGAAAATGAAGTCCATGTTTCCACCCTGGGCAACCTCACCTTTCCCAAGGGGCTGGAGACCGCAAAGGAGGCCGGCTACACCCAGGTGGTCCTGCCCAGGGAATTCACCATCGATGAAATACGGGAAATGGCATCCCGCTGCCCCCAAGACCTCAGCCTGGAAGTCTTCATCCACGGCGCCCTGTGCTATTCGGTTTCCGGGCGGTGTTATTGGAGTTCCTGGTTTGGCGGAAAAAGCGCCCTGAGGGGCCGCTGCGTCCAGCCCTGCAGACGGATGTACCAGCAAAAGAAAGAGAAGAAAAAGCATTTTTCCTGCACCGACTTTTCCGCCGACGTCCTGGTGAAGGTATTGAAACAGATCCCCCAGGTCTCCACCTGGAAAATCGAGGGGCGGAAAAAGAGCCCCCACTACGTCTATTACACGGTGAAGGCATACAAGATGCTCCGGGACGAACCCCAAAGGAAAAAGGAGGCATTGAACTTCCTGGAATATGCCATGGGCCGCCAATTCTCCCACTACAACCTATTGCCCCAGCGCATCCAAAATCCCCTGGACCATGACTCCCAGACCGGCTCCGGCCTTTTCCTGGGACGGGTCAAGAACGTGGCCGATCCCTATTTCATCACCCGGGAGGCCCTCTTCCCCGGCGACCTGCTGCGCATTGGCAACGAAGAAGACCGGTTCCACGATATCCAGAAGGTCACCCGGGCCATCCCCAAAAAGGGTAAATTCTTCTTGTCCAAGTCCGCGCGTTTTAAGGTCCAGAAGGGGTGTTCCGTCCACATCATTGACCGGAGGGGAAGTGAATTGGAGGCCGAACTCAAGGCACTGGAGACCGAGCTTTCCAACCAGCCAAAGGCTGTGGTCCGCCCCGGGGGCAACCTGCCACCCTTTTTTGGGGGGCCGGGCAGAAGATCCCAGGGCCGCCGGACCGTGGAGATAAAGGTCTTACGCCAGCCCAGCCACCCCGGCGGCGGCAGGGGACGAAGCCGGGACTTTGCCGATGGTGGATTCTGGATCTCTTCCCAGCGCTACAGCATCAAATCCGGGGGCAAAACCTGGATGTGGCTGGACCCGGTGCTTTTTCCCCAAGATGAATCCCGTTGCAGCAGGTACATCGACCAGGCCATTAAAAAGGGAGCCCGGAACTTTGTCCTCAATGCCCTGTGGCAGGTGGCCCTTTTCAAGGATCCTAAAAAACTCAACCTCTGGGCCGGCCCCTATTGTAACATCACCAACAGCGCGGCCCTGCACCACTTGAAGCAGTTGAATTTTTCAGGCGCCATTGTCAGTCCGGAGTTGGACAGGGAAACCTTCCTCACCCTGCCCACACGCTCCCCCCTGCCCCTGGGGGTGGTCATCCATGCCAACTGGCCCCTGGCCGTGTCCCGGATCATCTCCCCTGACCTTTCCGTGAAGACCCCCTTCATGAGCCCCAAGGGAGAGGCGGCCTGGATCACCAAATCCAACGACCTCTACTATGTCTACCCCAACTGGCCCCTGGACCTGACCCCATACAGGGAAGAACTTCAACAGGCCGGTTACACAAGCTTCATCACCCTGGAGGAGAATGTACCCAAGGGTGTCCGCCTGAAGCCCAGACCCGGCACCTGGAACTGGAACCTGAAGCTGCTCTGATCCCCTCTTGTCACCTGCCCCCATCCCGTGAAGGACAACGAAATCGACGCATCGGAAAACCAACGGGTTTTCCGATGTATTCCAACAGGTTGAACCCATAGCTTTCCAACGGCGATATCCCCAGGATAACCATGGGCTTTTACCGCCGCCTGTCTCTCCAGCACGGTTTCACCTGACAAATCCCATGGCGAAATCCGGGGTTTGGCCACCAATTCCTGGCAATCCCAAAAAATCTGTGATAACTACCTGCGATGGTAATTTAAGGATAGACTAGGTGTAATGTATCTAATTTAAGGAGGAAAGATGTGACACAAAAGCTAGGATTGGGGAAAAGGCGTCCTGGCCGCCACCAGAACGCCTTCCCCCGATGGAAGAAATGACTTGAACATTTGGAGCTGTGCTCCCCTTGAAACGATTTGCGCAAGCCATAACCCATCTTAAAGAGGTTCATATGACCGAGAAAACAAACATTGATGAAATACTTCAAAATTTAGTAGCAGCCCTCACCGTCAGTTTCGCCGCCATCAGCCTTGGCGCAGCCTTTGGATTGTTGTCCGGAAGGGGCGCCTTTGCCGGCATCATCTCCGCTGGCATCATTGCCCTTGTGACATCCCTGTTCGGCGGCACCCGGGTCCAGTGCTCCGGCCCCACGGCCCCCATGACCGCCATCACCGTTTTGGTGGTTGCATTTTCCGCAAACGAATTGCTCACCTTCGTACCCGGGGCCAACCCCATTCACTTTATCAACATCACCTTTATCCTCACCGGTGTCATCCTGGCCCTGGGTGCGGTGCTTCGCCTGGGAAAATTCATTGAAATCATTCCCAATGTGGTGGTCTCCGGGTTCATGAACGGCATTGCCATTCTCATCTGGATCGACCAGACCAAAAAACTTCTGGGCATCATGGGCAAAAAAGCCTACGGCGGCCCCGTGGCCACCAACGTCATCATCGCTGTTGTCTCCTGTGCCCTGATCTTCCTGCTTCCCAAGATCACCCGGAAGATCCCCAAGGGGAACCTGCTCTCCGCCACCCTCATGTCCATTGTCATCATGAGCGGCATTGTGGCGGTATTCAGCATTCCCGTTGAGACCATCCAGCTCAATACCCGCATCGACTCCTTTGCCAGCATCAAGGAGATCGTGGTCACCCAGGTCCCCACGGACTGGTCCTGGAGCCTCATCGTTCTGGCCCTGCCCTTTGCCCTTCAGCTGGCGGCCCTTGGCTATCTTGACACCCTTTTGACCTCCCTGGTGGTGGACAAGCTCATGAACGAACCCACCAAGCGGAATAAAGAGCTGGCCGCCCAGGGGTTGGCCAATGCAGCGGCTGCTGTTTTCGGCGGCATCCCCGGCGCCCAGGCCACCATTCGTTCAGTCCTCATTGTCAAAGAAAAGGCCACCAAGCGCTATGCCGGCGTCTTTGTCGGCGTCTTTGTCCTGGTGGAAATGGTCCTGTTCCAGGACCTTCTCAACTACATCCCCCAATCTGTTTTCGCCGGCGTTCTCTTTAAAATCGGCTGGGACGTATTTGATAAGGACTCTTTGTTCATCTACATCAACCAGCTCCGAAAAAAAGAAACCGGCGCCCCCTTCCGCATCTCCAATGTGGAAATGATCGTTTTCATCGGCGGCACCACCCTGGTTACCGTGCTCAAGGATCTGAACATTGCTGTGGGCATCTTCACCCTGCTCTTCTTCCTGCACAACAAGGTTTTCTTTAGACAAAAACCGCTACAGGACATGAGATAAAAATTACAAAGGTCGCCCTCCCCAAGAAGAGGGCGGCCTTTTTTATACTTACATGACGAACCGGGCATAGGCCCAGATCACCACCAGGGTCACGATGAGGCGGATCTTCATGTCGTTGGGCAGGATGGCCGTAAGGCGCCCGTCCGCCTTCAAACTTTTCATCACCTGTTTCCGGGATTCACGGGTCAACCTTGAAAAGGGAACCCAGACCTTTTTTCTCTCCATCTGGATACAGGCATCCCCGGTGATTTCATACACCAGAAGGCGGCCGGACAACCGTTCCATGGCCCGGTTGTAAAACGCCACCTTCAAAGGCGTCTTCATAACCTTTAACATGGCAACCCCCTTTTCTAAGGTTTAATACGGATGGAAGGGTAGATCCCCTTGTCTTCTCCATTGCTGTAAGGCTGGAGGATATTAAAGGCAATATCCTGTCCGTCCTGGGCATGGCCCCGGTTCTTCTCACTCTGGAAATAGCCGCCGTTGGCCAGCAGGATCTGGTTGATCCGGGTTTTGTTGGCATTGATAAATGCGGCACCATTCCCGGTGAAAGACAGATTCCCGATCTGGGCCTCCCCCCTGATCTTTTCAAAATCATCAAAGGAGATGGTCTGGGTCTCCAGATCCTTGGCAGAACCGATGTACCCCCACGCCAGATGGTAATCCGGGATGGTGATGGGTTCGATGGGATCAATGATGGTATGGGGCATGACCACACAGCCCTTGCCGATGTTGATCCGGGCATCTTCCTTTCCGCAAAGGAAGGAGTTAAAGCCCACAAAGGTCTTTAACCCCACATCGGAATGGATGATCTTACCGCCGTGGGCGGTGACATTCATGCCGTGGAGGTGGGAATTGATGATATAGGAATTTTCCTGGGCATTGGAACCGTCGCCCATGACGGCATTCTCCAAAAAGGCCCGCTGGGAGACCAGAACATTTTTTCCGATTTCACAATTGCCCTTGATAACGGCGTATCGGCTCACGGATGAGCTGTCCGGTGCATTGATGGGCTCGAGGTTGACCACGTTGAAAAGCCGTTCAAAATCCTGCTCCCGTTGGTGGACGAAATCGTAGATCTTGCCCCTGGGCTGGTGGCTGGCGTTGACCCCCACATAGTCGTTGAGGATCTCTTTTTCGAACTGGTACTTCATGTCGAACTGACCATTTCTCACCCATACCGTGCCCGGTTCGATGTTGGCATGGAAGAGTTCCCCCACCTGAATATAGGAGAATTCTCCGATGATACAGGCATGGAGGTTCATCAAATCCACGGTGGCAAAGGGGCTAAGAAAACAGCCCACCACGGTGGAACCGTGGATATTGGCATAGTGGGCGGCAATGGTATTCTTAATGGTGAATTCTTCTGGGGATTCCGGATTGTGGGAGTGGCTGTGAACCAGGGTCTTGTAAAGCAGGCTGTCACGGATGGCGATGATTTCGTCATCCACCAGGGGAACATTTTTGGAACAATCGATGTTGTCCCCCCTTCGTTTCAGTTCATCCCCCCGGATGTCGCTCTTGTAGATGGCCGAACGGCTGACCACACATTTTCCAAGGAAATAACTGCCGGCCAGGTTGGAGTTTCTAAAGTGGAAATAGATGGGGTGCTGGGGCAGAACCCCGTAAAATGCATAGAACTTGAGCATCTTTTCGTAATCCATTGCTTCGGCAACGAATTTTTCCGTGTCAAAATTATGCCCGTTTAAGTTTGCATTAACCCTGCTGATAATCCTGTCGTTTAATTGCTTTAGTTGTCTCATTTTGAAGCTTTCCCTTTAAAGATTCGATTCAATCGAATTGAAAATCGGGCAAACATGCTCTCTTGGGACCCGGATTATGTCATGGTTCGATCGTCTGTTTACCTTACAAACACATCACTACTCATGGTCTCTTCAATTTTCATGGGCAAAAATATAGAGGATTGGATAGATTCGGTCAAGGCGAATGATAAATAAATTTCATTCGATTTATTCGAACCAAGAAGAAAGAAAAGGCTTACAGGACTGGAGCCACAGCGCTAACGTGGTGTTATCCATATAAAATACTATACGCCTGATTTGTTGAATTACAACCCAATTTCAAAGGCTGACATTAAATTATAAGGCTGACATTACTCGGGTGAAATCTAAAGGAAATGAAAAATAGAGAGGAAAAACGAAGTCTATTGAAGGGCTCTGGAAATGGCTGCCACAGCCGGATGTTTGATCACCCGTTCCACGGAAACGGCATAGAATTGCTCCACCACATCGTGGGTTCGGCCAAACAGCTGGACCTGGTATTGACGACAAACCTCCTCCTCAATGACCTGGGGGGCGACAAAGACCCCATCCCCGGCCTGGCCAAAGGTTTTCAACAGGGCGCTGTCGTCAAATTCCCCGATGATGTGGGGTAAGATCCCCAATTGGTCAAACCAGCGATCCAACCGTCCCCTCAGGGCGGAATTTGACATGGGAAGGAGGATAGGGGTTTTGTCAAGGCTGTAGGGGAAATTATGGGCCAGGGGTTCGGCCAGGGCCCGGGTTCCAAAAAAGGAAACCCCACATTCGTGGATGAGATGGCTATAGGCTTTTACGCTGAGTCCCGACCGGACCGGAATATCCGTGAGCACCATGTCCAGATTGTGCACGGCCAGCTCGGAAAGCAGATGTTCTTCCTTGCCCTCCTGGCAGACCAGATGTACTGTGTCGGATAATTTGATGGCCGGAAGAAGGAATTTACGGGTAAGGAGTTTGGGCACCACATCCACCACCCCCACCCGGAGCTGGAGGGCGGCTTTTTTGGGAAGGCTGTGGACGGAGTTCACCATTTCCTGGCCAATGGTGAAGATCTTATCGGCATATCCAAAGACCATGTGGCCCATGTCCGTGGGCTCCAGATTCCGCCCCACCCGGTTGAACAATTTTCCCCCAAGGGTTTTTTCAAGTGCGCCCAACTGGGAACTGATGGTGGACTGGGCCAGGTTCAAACGCGAACTGGCCGCCCGGATGCTCCCGGTGTTCATCACAACCCAGAAAAAAAACAGATGATGGTAATTCAACAATTCCACTGTGCCCCCAACCCAAATTGTATTCTACAGAACCCCCTGCCCCAGGATCAACGCCCGACACCATAGCACATCATCAAACCGGGACTAAAGAGTTTTGTTGCGCAGGTGTCCAGAAGTTTAGTGGCGATAGATAATGGGACGATTTTCAGCATCGATGTCAATGCCGATGGTATCGCCGGTCTTAAACCCCAGCGACTTGAATTCCTTGACGATGTCATCGTGGCGATCCGCAAGCCAATAGGCGGACCAGAGCGGGTTTCGCACCGTATCGATCCCATAGGCATCATGGCTGCAAAGATTAACCCGGAACTTATGTTTGGCAATGAGGGTATCGGCCTCTGCCAGGAAAATATCGATCTTGTATAGATTGTTGTGCAGGGCCTTGGACAGCTGCTTTTGCAATTCCGGATAATCGTCCAGATAGTGGTTGGCGATCTGGTATAATTCGCTGGAATCCTGGATGGAATAGCCAAGGATGGCAAAGCGCTGGTGGCGGAGGGCAAAACTCTCCAACTCCTGCTCGTATGCCTTGACTACATCGATGATATCCTGGATATCCAGGGCATTGGCACCGCCGTTGGCAAAGTCCTCGCACAGCCCGATAACATTTATATAAAAGGCCCGGTTGTCCATGACATAGACGGGGCGCTCCCGGTAGTTTCTCCGCTTGCGGATCCGGCGGATCCCATCCAGGAGGATGGAACGCTCGCTCTCTTTCATTTCCAGGGTTTCGATGCGGGAGATGTCCTTGGCCTGGACCACGTTGATCTCCCCTTCTGTGGAAATGATGTACTCGATTTCACAGCGGAAGCCCAGGCTCTTCTGGATGGATTCTGACAATTGGAGCAGACGTCGGTCATGGGGAACCCGGGTAATGCGGGGTTCACTCTGTACCTTTTGGATCCGGTTCCGGCAATAGCCGAACTCCCATTGGTCGCCGATCATCTTGGCCATGACCGATGAGCCGGAGACAAAGGGCATAACAATGACCCCCATTTCATCGGCATTGATCTCGGGGGCATGGTTGAAAATCTGCTGCCGGCGAATGGAGAGGCTTTTGGAAGTCTTGGCCAACTTGATCATCCGGGTTCTGGCGTAGGTGATCCCCCCAATATCGGCATAGGTCTCGAGGGAGTCAAAGGTTCCGCCCTTATACTCCGACTCCATGGGATGGGCACTTCTGGCGATGACCTTATAGCTGTCCCTGTGGGTGTCCAGAAAGGTTTCCAGTTCAGCAAACGCTTTCTTCTCAAATTTTTCTGCGGACACATAAATAAACTCCGGGACCTGATATCCCTCGGCCTTAAGTTTCTCCAGCAACTTTGCCTTTTCCGGCATGATATTTCCCATGTTTCGCCTTGACTTTTTGGACGGATCAACCTATTTTTTTGAAAACCGACCGATCATTCGGTTGGCATATAACCCCATTTAGGTAACATATGTCAAAACGAAATGCAATACTTGCAGCTGCAACCCAGCTGTTTTCCCGCAACGGTTTCAAGGAGACCTCCATGTCGGAGTTGTCTCGTATCACTGGAGCTGCCGGCGGCACCATTTTTCATCATTTTAAAAATAAGGAAGACCTCTTCCTCAATATCCTGAATAACGTCAAAGAAACCATCATCAACGCCTTTCGAGAGCACATGGATACCGTCTCCCACGACAACGGCCTGGCCACCGTGGAAGAGGCCGTCCGCTTCTACCTCCATCTGGCCGGTACCTTTGAGGACCAATTCCTTCTGTTGCACCGGCATTATCCCTACCAGATGGCGGAGACCAACCCCGTGTGCCGGGAATACCTGGAATCCGTCTACGACTGCCTTTTGGATATTTTTGAAGAAGGGATCGCCCAGGGGGTTAAAGACGGCTCCATCCAAGCCGCCTCCCCCAGGAATACGGCCATGGTTCTCTTTGCCATGGTGGATGGTGTGGCACGGTTCAACACCTATCATCTCTACCATGCCGGTTCCCTGTACAGGGACCTCATGGATGCCTGCCAAAACATGCTCACGCCCGGAACAGCCCCAAAGGAAGGAAAATAGATGTCAGCCATACGCATATTCAGCGGCATATTCTGCGGGGAGTCTGCCCTTTTGGACACCCTGGCAAACCGCATGGATCTCTGCCGGGTAACCGATGAAGGGGTGATCCGAAAAGCCTCGGGACTTTCCGGATTGACCTGCCGCCAGATCCAGAGGGCCTTTGCCGCCACATCGGTTTTCAACAGTTTTACCTTTGAACGGGAACAGGCCATTGCCTATATCAAACTGGCCCTGGCATCCCGGCTCCAAGACGGGGATATGCTCTTCACCGGATACACCGGCCTACTCCTCCCGGAACGCATCAGCCATATTTTAAGGGTATGCCTTGTGGCGGAATCCGATTTTCGAATGCAAAGGGCCCTGGCCCGGAAGGGCACCGACCCGGACAATGCCCTTGAGGCCATGCAGAAAAGCGACGGCAACCAGAGTGCCTGGGCCGCGCCCCTGCTGGGCAATGCCGATCCCTGGTCCCCGGGTTGCCACGACATGGTCATTCCCATGGACCAGACCGGTGCCGAAGGGGCCGCCGACCTGATTTCCCAGAACCTGACCAAGGATGCCCTGCGTCCCACACCAGAATCCCGGTCCGCCATTGAGGACTTCCACCTGGCCTCCAGTGTGGAGGCACAGCTTCTGGATGCGGGTCACCTTGTGGGGGTCCAGGCCCGGCAGGGCCAGATCACCCTCACCCTCCACCACCCGGTTCTCATGGGACAACGCCTTGCCCAGGACCTTGTCGACCTGGTCTCCCCCCTGCCCGGTGTCATTTCCGTGGACACCCGCCGGGAAGAGTCCCAAAAAGAGAGGTCAACCTACCGTCGGCACAACTTTGACCTGCCCTCAAGGGTGCTTCTGGTGGACGATGAACGGGAATTTGTACAGACCCTGTCCGAACGGTTGCAGATGCGGGAAATGGGATCGGCTGTTGCCTACGACGGTTATTCTGCCCTGGATCTGGTAAAAACCGACGATCCCGATGTCATGATCATCGACCTTAAGATGCCGGAAATCGACGGCATGGAAGTCCTGAAAAAGGTTAAAAAGACCCGACCGGAAATCGAGGTTATTGTCCTCACGGGCCACGGTTCGGAACAGGACAGACAACAATGCCTGGAACTGGGAGCCTTTGCCTACCTGCAAAAGCCCGTGGACATCGACATCCTCAGCCAGACCCTCAAGCAGGCATATGACAAAACCCGACATGGTACAGGGGTGTAACGCATCACAATGGTGAAACGGCTGACCAAACTCAAACCCGCCTTCTGGGACCACATGGGCCCGGACACCCCGGCCACGGGTTCGGGTATCAATTTCCGCAGAAAGTGGAAAATGATCGTCACCATCATCACCTTTCTCTCCCTTTTGCCCCTGATTGCCATGACCCTTGTGGACTTCAACCTGACCAAAACCGTCATCGAGGATGAGGTCAAGGCCAGCATGCTCAAGGGGTTGAATTCCATTGCCGCTGCGGCATCGGTCTCCACCATCGCGGACACCATCGTCCGGCTGGAGGACTTCATTGCCTTTATGGATACCGATGAAACCAGCGATCTGTTCATCATCAACACCCAGGGAAAGATGATAACCGCCTCCATCCATTATGGCGAATCCGGCGGACAAAGCGGGCTTGTCCCCGCAGACCTGGAGGGGGATTCCGGCATCGGAACGGCCACGGCCCCCGGTGGATTGGACGTGCTCATGGGCTGGGTCCGTATTCCAGGCACCCCCCTGATCGTGGTTCAGGTACGGCCCAAACAATGGCTGACCGACCTCTGGCTCAAGCCCCGGATCAAGCTCATGGGCTACCTTGGCATCAGCATTACCTTGATTTTTTTATCCATCCTGGGCATGGCCACCTTTCTGGTGGGACGGATTCACACAGCGGACCGGAAGCGAATGGAAGCCCTGCACCACGAGGAACATGCCAACCGCCTGGCCTCCATCGGTCGGCTGGCATCGGGGGTGGCCCACGAGATCAATAACCCCCTGGACATCATCAACCAGAAGACCGGCTTGATGATCGACCTTTTGTCCCTGGACAAGGGCGCCCCCCAAGATGATCGGCTCCTTCCCCTGGCCAACAAGGTCATCGAGGCGGTGAAACGCTGCGGCACCATCACCCGGCAACTTTTGGACTTTGCCCGGCACATGGAGCCCGGCATTGAACCGGTGGATATCCTGGAGGTGGCCAACCAGGTGGTCAGCCTGCTCCAGCGGGAGGCCGACCATCGCAACATCTCCATCTCCATTGACACCCGGGGACAGATTCCCAGGCTGGCCTGCGACCGGGGCGGTCTCCAGCAGATCTTCCTCAACCTGGCGGAGAACGCACTGGCCGCCATGGACCGGGACGGCACCATTGATATTCTCATCATTGCCCGAAAAGCGAACCTGGAAATCCGGGTCTCCGATACGGGCAAGGGCATTGAAGCGGAGAATCTCAACAAAATTTTCGAACCCTTTTACTCCTCCAGAAACGAAGGCTGGGGCGCCGGACTGGGCCTGGCCATCACCTATGGACTGGTCAAGGAAATGGGGGGGGATATCAAGGTAAAAAGCAAGGTGAACAAAGGCACCCGCTTTGTCCTGAGCCTGCCCCTAAATCCCCAGCAGGCTAGAGCCCCCCAGCAGGAGAGGGAGTCCCAGCAGGAGAACCCTGCCATGGAAAACACTGTTCCCGCACAGGCAAGGCCCCTGGCCGCCGGGGGAAAGGGAGGGTGCAACAATGAATAGACCCGGGACCACCGGCTTGAATTATTTTGGAACCATGACCACCACGGCCACCCATGACCTGAAAAACGTCATTGCCATCATCAATGAAAACGCTGGACTACTGGGGGATCTGACCCAGATGGCACGGCGGAATCAATCCCCCCTGGCACCGGAACGGGTGGGCCAGGTGGCCGGACGAATCCAGGATCAGGTCAAACGGGCAGACGATCTGCTCAAGAACCTCAACCGGTTTGCCCACAGTGTGGACACCCCCATGGGGGAAACCGCCTCCTGCGACCTGGAAGAGACCGTGGGAAAAACCCTGGAGCTGGCCGCCCGCCTCATCGCCATGAAGGGCGTTGGGATCAAAATCATCCCCCCGGAGGCACCGGTCTATGTCCATCACCACCCCTTCCTTTTGGGACAGGCCGTGTGGGACGGTGTGGCAGCGGCACTGGAAACCGCCGGCGGTGGGGAAAAACTGACCCTGACCCTGGCATCCGATTGTCTCTGGATACAACCGGGGGACTGGACCCTGGAACGGGAAGAAAATATCACCCGTTACCTATCCCCCTTTTACGGGTCAAGGGAGGGGGTGTACCTTATAATGGATTCAACGAACAAGCGCTTCGGCCTCACCTGGGCCCAGGCGACCCTATAATTTTTAGACCTATCAAAGGAGATAGACATGTCAGAAAAAATTTTGCTCGTGGACGATGAAAAGGAATTCTTGGAAATCATGTCCGAACGCATGGCTGCAAAGGGGATGAAGGTCACCACCGCCACCTCCGCAGACCAGGCACTGGGTATCCTTGAAAACCATTCATTTGACGCCATTGTCATGGATTTCCAGATGCCCGGCATGGACGGCATGGAAGCCCTCAAGGCCATCAAAAGCCTGAAACCGGAATCCCAGATCATCCTTCTCACCGGCTATGCCACGGTTGAAAAAACCGTTGAGGCCATGAAAATTGGAGCCTCCGATTTCCTGGAAAAGCCAGCCAACCTTGAAACCCTGGCCGAAAAAATCAAACAGGCCAAGGCGGAAAAAATGCTCATTGTTGAGAAAAAGACCGAGAAGAAAATCCAGGATATCCTCCAGCGGTACAGCGGATAACCGGCACGGGTGGAACGGGGCCTGCACAGGGCCTTTCACCGTGACAGACCTGGAAAAGCGGCACCGGTCACGGCAAGTTTGAAAAAAGCCATCCACCCTTTCCCACCGCATGGGGCAGCAAACGCCTTTCTGCCAAAATTAGTGGAATCTGCCGGAGGATTTGGCCGACACGATTCCGGGGCTCAGCCCTAATCCCCCTTCCCCACCATTTGCCATTTCAACACTAGAGGTGTATCCGGCCCCTGGTATTTTACCAACCTTTCCTTGACAAAGTACAAACTCCTGTCCTATTAAAATCCACTTAGTGAAGAATTAAATAGCTGCGACCAGCTAAATTAATAATGACAAGGAGATTTACAACAACATGAGTACCCAAGCAACTGCCGATAGCGGCACCAGTATTGACTGGAAACGGATTCTCTTCATTTCCATCGGAATCGTGTTATTTCTAATCGTGAATTACTCCCCGCCCTGGCCCGACGCCATCGATCCCACGGGAAAACACTTTGTCCTTTCCCAGGCCGGAAAAGGGGCCCTGGCCGTCTTTCTTCTGGCCGGCACCTGGTGGGTCTTCGAGGTGGTCCCCATCGGCATCACCTCCCTTGCCATTGGCGCCTTACAGGTTTTATTCATGATTCGAACTCCGGAACAAGCACTGAAGGATTTTATGACCCCTTCGGTGCTTTTTATTTTTGGTTCCCTGGTCATCGGCATGGTCTTCACCAAAACCGGGCTGACCAAGCGCTTGGCCTATAAGATGCTGGCCATTGTGGGGGAAAAAACAAGTATGATCTACCTGGGCTGTTTTGTGGTCACCTCGGCACTGACCCACATCATGGCCCACACCGCCGTAGCCGCCACCATGTTTCCCCTTCTTATGACCATCTATTCCATGTACACAGAGGAAGAAAAGCCCACCAAGTTCGGAAAGGGCCTGTTCATGGGCATGGCCTTTGTGGCCGGTGCCGGCAGCATCGTCACCCTGCTGGGTGCCGCCCGTGGTGCCGTTGCCATTGGTTTCTTCAAAGACATCGTGGGACGGGATGTCTCCTTTGGCGAACTCACCTATTATATGTTCCCCATCGGATGGGCCATGACCTTTATCCTCTGGGGCTTTTTCATGGTCTTCTTCAAACCGGAACAAAAGAGCATTCCCGGCCTGCGGGAAAAGGCCAAAAAGCTTTCCGCCGGCATGGGTCCCTTGACCAAGGACGAGATCCTGGCAGCCGTCATCATCTTCATTGCCATCGGCGTCATGTCCCTGAAACAGTTTATCCCGGCCATTTCCCACCTGGACAAAAACGGTCTCATCCTGGCTTCAACGGTTCTGTTCTTTGCCGTTAAGATCCTGGACATCAAGGATCTGGAATCCATTCCCTGGAACATCATCCTCCTCTTCGGCGGTGCCATGTCCATCGGCTTTTGTCTCTGGCAGACCGGCGCTGCGGAATGGCTGGCCATCAACTGGCTGACCATGTTCCAGGATTCCCACTGGTTCGTCTTTGTCATGAGTATTGCCTTCTTTGTCATGATGATGACCAACTTCATCATGAACGTGGCCGCCATTGCCATCTCCCTGCCCGTGGCCCTGGTTATTGCCCCCTACCTGGGCGTGGCCCCGGAAGTCATTCTTTTCTCCGCCCTGGTTACCGCGGGTATGCCCTTCCTGTTGCTGGTAGGTGCGGCCCCCAATGCCATTGCCTATGACTCGAAACAGTTCACCACAGGCGAATTTTTCTTGTATGGCATCCCGGCTTCCGTTATTCTCATGGTAGTTGTGGGAATCGCTGTTTATGTGATCTGGCCCATCATGGGGATGCCCATACTGGTTCAATAACCCATAGACAAGGATGACAAACCATGAAAGATCGAAAAGTCAGCCAATTGATGGTCCCCTTATCCGACTATGCCACCGTGGGGGGTGAAGACACCCTCGGCCATGCGATACAGGCCCTCAAGGACGCCCAGACAGATGCCCGTTTTGTTCACAAGCACCGCGCGGTTCTAGTCTATGACGACAACTGCCATGTGATCGGCAAACTGGGAATTCGAGAGATCTTGAAAGCCTTGGAACCCAAGTACCTTCAGTTTGCCCATCCTGACCATGAAGACCACGTTCAACTCAGCCGCTTTGGCTTTAACACGGACTTTCTCAACTCATTGGTGGACCGGCTCGGTCTCTGGACCGACTCCATGGACGACCTCATCGGACGTGCCGTTTCCCAGAAGGTTTCCGATATCATGTACAAACCGTCCAATGGAGAATTTGTCCACCAGGACGCCCCGGTGTCCGAAGCCGTGCACCAGTTCATCCTGGGATGCCACCAGAGCCTGCTGGTTCTGGACGGAACAAAGGTTGTCGGTATTTTAAGGCTTGCAGATCTCTTTGATCTGGTCTGTGAACTCTCCGAATAACCCTTTAAATCATATGTCACACCCTCCCCGACCGGGGCCTCTAATCCGCACCGGTCGGGGCTTTTCCCAACGCCTCCTGCCCCCAACCTTGACAGCCATTCCCCATTTTAGTAAATTACCGCCCCAGTCAAAAACCCAACAGGAGTAAGAGTTTGAAAATTATCATCGTCGGGGCCGGAGAGGTCGGTTATAACATTGCCAACCGCCTTGCATCTGAGAACAAGAAAGTGGTGGTCATCGAAAGAAATGCCGATGCCGCCCGCCGCATTGCCGAAGACCTTGATGTACAGGTCATTACCGATTCTGGATCCAGCCCGGCAGTCCTCATGGACGCCGGTGTAAAAGAAGCCGATATTCTCCTGGCCGTCACCGACAGTGACGAGACCAACCTGGTGGCCTGCATGGTCACCAACATGCTCTCCCCCAATACCAAAAAACTGGTTCGGCTCAGGAACGCCGACTTTGATCCCTACCATGACAATTTCAGAAATTCCGTCCCCCACATCGACACCGTGATCAATCCGGAAATCGAAGTGGTAAACACCATTCGCAAACTCATGGACGTCCCCGGCGCCCAGGATGTGGGCGAATTTGTGGACGGCCAGGTGAAATATGTGGGCATCCGCCTGGAGGAGAGCTCTCCCTTGGCTGGCATGCGCCTGCTGGACTTCCACGACCGCTTCGGGGACGACCGCCCCCTCATCGCCGCCATCATCCGGAACAATGAAGTCATTGTTCCCAGGGGCACCAACCGTCTGGTCCCAGGGGACCTGGTATACTTTGTCACCCATTCACGGGATCTGGAAAAGACCCTGGAGAAATTCGGTGTCAAAATCCAGCCCATCCAGCGGGCCCTGATCATCGGCGGCGGCCGCATCGGCGCCCGTCTGGCCGGCATCCTTGAAGACGAAGGCATTAAAACCAAAATCATCGAATCCGATCCGGCCCGGTGCAACGAACTCTCCCTGGAGATGAAAAAAACCGTTGTCCTCCACGGGGACGGCTCCGACCAGAACCTGTTCATGGAGGAAAATGCCGCCCAGGCAGACGTGGTGGTCTCGGTGACCAACGACGATGAAACCAATATCCTGGTCTCCCTTCTGGCACGGAACCTGGGGGTGAACAACACCGTCACCCGCATCGGCAAATCCAGCTACTATCCCCTGCTCAACACCATTGGCATAGAAAAGGTGGTCAGCCCAAGGCTTTCCGCCGTCTCCTCCATCCTCCAGGATGTGAGAAAGGGCAAGGTGCTTTCCGATATCTCCATCTTCGGGGAGCGGGGCGAATTCATCGAAGCCGTTGCCCTGGAGACCTCGGACATCACCAACAGACCCCTGAAGAAGATCTCCGTGCCCAAGGGCGCCCTTCTGGTCTGCATCGTCCGCAACGGCGACATCATCATCCCCGACGGGGAGAGCGTGGTGGAACCCGACGACCGCATCATTCTCTTTGCCGTGAAACAGGCGGTTAAAAAGCTGGAAAAACTGCTCACCGTTAAATTGGACTTTTTCTAATGCGCTGGCGCTTCATATCCGGCATCATCGGAATCCTGCTCACCTTTCTGGCCCTTTCCATGACCGCCCCCCTCCTGGCAAGTTATCTATTCAAGGACGGAGGCCCTAGCGCCTTTTCCCAGCCCCTGGGCATCACCCTGGGTGCAGCCCTTCTGCTGCTCACCCTGGCCCGGAACCAGGAAAAGGACGCCTATATCACCCAGAAGGAAGGCATGGCCGTTGTGGCCCTGGGCTGGACCGCCATTGGTTTTTTCGGAGCCCTGCCCTTTTATTTTTCCCCGGAGTTTCCGTTGTTCACCGATGCGGTGTTTGAATCCATCTCCGGATTCACCACCACCGGTTCATCGGTGATGACCGAAATCGAGGCAGCCAAACCCAGCCTCCTGCTCTGGAGAAGCCTGATCCAGTGGCTGGGGGGCATGGGCATCATTGTCCTCTCCCTGGCCGTACTCCCCTTTCTCGGGGTGGGCGGTATCCAGCTCTACAAGGCAGAGGTCCCCAGTCCCGTGCCGGACAAGCTCACCCCCAGGCTTTCGGACTCGGCCAAAATCCTCTGGATGGTCTATGCCGGCATCACCGTATTGGAGGTTTTCTTTCTCTGTTTCGGCGGCATGTCCGTGTTTGATTCCATCTGCCATGCCCTGACCACCCTGCCCACGGGCGGGTTTTCCCCTAGGAACGCCTCCATTGCCGCCTATGATTCGGCCTATTTTGACTATGTCATCGTGGTCTTCATGCTGTTGGCCGGCATTAACTTCTCCCTGCATTACCAGATGCTCAGGGGGAAACCCCTGGCCTTTTGGAGGGACTCGGAATGCCGGTTTTTCCTGGGCTTTGTCCTATTGGTCACCCTGGCCATCACCTGGGACACCCTGGGCGGTGTCTACACCAATATCAGCGACGCCTTCCGCTTTGCCAGTTTCCAGGTGGCCTCCATCGTGACCACCACCGGCTTTGCCACGGCCGACTATGAACTCTACCCCGGCTTCAGCCAGGCCCTGCTCTTTTTGTGCATGTTCATCGGTGCTTCGGCTGGCTCCACAGGGGGCGGCATGAAATGTGCCCGGATCATGGTCTGCTTTAAATACTGCTACCGGGAATTGTTCAAACTCATCCACCCCAGAAGCGTCAGCCAGATCCGAATGAACGGTTCGGTGATCTCCGATGAGGTCCTTCGCTCCATCATGGGATTCCTTGCCCTGTTCATCCTCCTCTACGTGGCCTCCTCCGTGGCCCTGGCCGCCATGGGCGTGGACATGATGACCGCATTCGGAGCAGTGGCCGCCTGCATCGGAAACATCGGCCCTGGATTCGGCAGTGTCGGCCCCACAGAGAACTTTGCCCACCTGCCCCCGGCCGGTAAATGGCTCCTCTCCTGGTGCATGCTCCTGGGACGCCTTGAAATCTACACCGTGATCATTCTCTTTGTTCCGGAGTTCTGGAAAAAATAGGACAGCATACCGGATAGATCGGGTACACCACAGATAAACACCAAAGGGGAGTTGGAACCACGGTTCCGACTCCCCTTTTATTTTGGTGGGATTTGATGGAATGGAATTCATGCAGTCCAATCCACAAAGAACCTGCATCATATCCTTTGAACAAAAGACGAGACTCTTTTGCCTATTAAAGGATTAAAGCGTCTTAGAAAAAATATCGTGTAAAATTGGAGATTAGGGGGCATGGGAATAGAAACAGAAGGGATCCCGGTCCTCCAGGGGATCCAGCCCCATGCCGTTGGCAACGGCAGGGCAGCCCCGGCATTGAAGGGAAAGATCACAACCTTGGCATGCCCTTGGCCCCTCCCGATAGGCCCGGGCCGCCGGGGAATGGTAGAGATCGTAGAGCCGGTTGTCCTTTATATTCCCCAGGGGGGAGGGCAGCTTCCGGCAGGCATGGACCTCCCCGTCCGAGAGAAGGGAGACAAAATTAAAGGCCGCACCACACCCGAAACCGGTGCAGCCCCCCCCGGTCTCTTCATTGGCTTCACAGGCCAGGATATTGAAAAAATTATCCTTCAGGGTCATCACCGGATTCCCGACTGCCGCAGCCCGGTATTCCCACAGGAATGACTGGAATTTTCCAGGTGAAGGCAAGGCCAGCTGAGCCCCCTGGCCCACCATGGCCAGACGGTTGAAGGTAAAGGCGTTGGCCCGGTCCCGGAGGCGTTCCCCCAGGGGCAGGACCTGGTCCATATTGTCCCGGTTCAGGGTGAGCATGACCATGGCGTAGACATCCCGTGAGGCCAGGACCTCCAGAAAATCCATGGCACGTCTGAAATGGCCTTTTCCACGGATATAATCATTGTACCCCTCCAACCCCTCAAGACTGATCTGATAATGGCTTAGGGGCTGGATCTCCTGCACCCGGTCCACCAGTTCGGGGGCGACCGGATTCCCCAGGATGGCCGTGGAGAATCCCATCTCCCCTGCGGCCCGGTACAGGGGCATGAAATGGGGATAGAAAAAGGGATTGCCACCGGTGAAGGAGACATGGCCCTTCACCCCCATATCCGCAGTAAAGGCGTATAAATCCTCCAGTATGGTCAGCCCCTGGGCCAGGGGCATCTCCTGCCTTGAACTTCGATCATAGCAATGGCGGCAATTGAGATCACAGGTTTGGGTGATATGCCATTGGAGGGTAAAGACCTCGGCCATGGTGAAGGCCTGGGGCGCCTCTTTTAAGGCTTTTCTTCGGATGCGGCTTTCCGGGGCCAGCAAGATCCCCTGGTCCACTGCACGGTAAAGCACCGCAAGGATTTTGGAGACAGGGACCTTTCCCATGCGGGCCGCTTCCCTGACGTCCTGCTCCTCCGCCACCAGCTTCAGGGCCAAAAGGTCTTCATCCGCCGCATCCCGGCAACGGACCTGGGTTTGCCCGGGCGGGCACCAGATCAATACATGTCCCGGCTTTTCCCTGGGCAGTTTCGAACTGTCGCCGGCATATCCCAGCCAATGGCAAATCCCCTCCCACTGGACCGGCACAAGGGCAAGGCGGGGATTGATCCCATACCCGTCTCCTTTGGAAGAATGGGCGGGCTCCCCTTCCCGATCCAGCCGTTGGATCTGCCATTCCACATCGACGGCATCGGCTGTCCAGGCGGGCATCCGGTCATCCATGGGGGTGCTTCGCAAAGCAGCCCCCACCTGACCGGGGTCGGAAATGCCCAATGCCGCAAGCCACCCGTCCCAGGCAGTACTGCCCAGGCGGTTGCGGCAATTGGGGAAATAAAAATTTATGGAATGAATCAATTCAGACATATGATTGGATCATCCATGCAACCTGCATGGAGGGTACTAGTTTCAGCCGCTCTTTGCGGGTTTCTTTCCATCGTTGGTGCCACCTGCACCATCTTTGCTCCCACTTCAGCCGCTTTGGGAACTACCTGTCCCCTTTTTTTCATCACCTCAGCCACTATTGCCGGAGCAGGCGGGCAATACCGCAGCAGAGCCCGCTATGAGCCCGGCCATGCACAGGGCGGCCAAGAGTTTTTTCAATTCTTTATTCTCCATTCATACTCTCCTCTATCTGGGAATTAAGAATCAGATGGGGCTCTTCGCCTGGGCAGGAAGAACCAGTCTTTGGAAATATTCACAGCCCCCGCACCGTGGACTTCCAACCCGTTTTTGCTGTGATGTCTTTCAGATTACCAGGGCCGCCAAAACAAAGTCAATCATGTTTTTCTATAATCTCGGGACCTTCCCATAGAAAAATCCCATCCTTACCGGTTCAGGGCCGGGTGGGACACATCCCCCCGTTTTTATCCCGCCTAGGGGGATGGAGCTAAATGGACAACGGCGCTCCGGGCACCCCATGGACCGATACCCCATGGGGGCAATCCGCCGGGGCCACGGCAATATACTGGGCATATCCACCGGTACCGCCCCCGGCCACCCTTTCATGGATGTCCATGACCACCAGGGGACGGACTGAAATGTCGCTGATGGTGGCCCCCCGCTCATCCCAACGGGCCGGTGGGTCCAGCTGGGTCCCGTATTGGTCCGTGGTCGTTTCATACTCTTTTTCAACGGCAATCATTAAGATCCGTTCTATTTTCCATACAAAAACAGAGGCCGTCTGCTTCCGCAACCCAAGGGCTCTTAAACCTCAAAAACAAAAGGGGAGCCGGATTCTTAACAGATCCGACTCCCCTTTAATGGTTCAATCCCCCAGGCGGTTGTGGGCTTACTCCAATTGTGAGGCAATGGCTGGATGGCTGGCCAGGGACTCCATGAACTGACGGCTGTGCAACTTTCGCCTTGCCTTGTAAATCCCCACCACCTTGGCCATGAGGACATGGCCCACCTCGTAGTCGGAATGGAAGTATTCCAGCATTTCATCGGCGGACAATTCCACAAAGGTACAGGGTTTTTCACACACCGCCGTAAAGGTGGACTGGGAATCCTCCCGACCCAGCAGACCGGAGATACCGCAGGTCTGTCCCGGGTTGAGTTCATCAAAAATCAAGGGTTCCCCATTGTAATTTTTACAGCTCAGGGAGACCTTTCCCTCCAGGAGCATATAGACCATCTCCTGCTCCACCCCCTGTTGCTGGAGGATTTCTCCGGCCGGTACGGTTTCTTCCTTTGCCAGGGCGGCAATGCGCTCCAGAACCGGCTCGGAAAGGTCCTTCATAAAGTCGATCTTTTTCAGGGTCTCAGTTGTAACCATTTATTTATCCCCCCTGTTCAACCCGGCCTAGTAGGTCAGGGTCAGGGTTTTAATGTCTTTAATGCCGTCCTTGAACTCGGGATGGGCCGCAAGGGTTTTCATGATCATGTTGGCCCGCCGGTCCAGGGACTTACGATACTCCCTGGCCACCCCGGCCTTGAGGTGGTAGGCCAGCTCGTGGTGGGTCTGGAACAATTCCTTGAGCCGGGCCCCTTCCAGGGTGATGATCTCGCAGGGTTCCTCGCATTCCGCAGAATAGGAGGCAATGCTGTCCGAAAGAAAAGCGCAGGAGCCAAAGGAGCGACCGGCCTGGAACATGTCCAGGATCACATCCACATCCGGTGCCATGGAAAGCTTGATGGCCACCTGTCCCATGTTGATCATATAGAAGTATTCCACATGCTCCCCCTTGGTGAACAACCGGGTCCGGGTCCCGTAAATGCTGAGCATGGCCTCCTTGGCCAGAAGCTCCAGCAGATGGTCGGGCAAATTCTTGAGCATGTTGATGCGTTTTAAATCCTTGAGTTTAACCATGGGTTAAGATCCTGCTTTAGGTTAATAAAAATACCACCACAATAAAGGAGACCGCTGCGGCCGCACCGATCTCGATGGGAATGGTGCCCTGGCGAACATCGTCCACCAGCCGCTGTTTCTTGGCCGCCAGCTGTTTTCCCCGGATGCCCTGGACCAGCCAGAAGTTCACGGAGAAGAAAAGGGCCACTCCGGTACTGGCACCGGTGAACCCCCGGCTTGCGCCCCGGGCCGTGGCACGGACCACTTTCTCACACCCTTCAATCAGGGGATTGAGGGTTTGGTCCAGAAGGCCGTAAACCGCCCGCCCACCCTTGCGGTAGACCCAGTCCACATCCAGGTTGATGGCCCGCTGTTCCGCAGGATAGATCCCGCCTAGGAGCATGAGGGCAAAGGCCAGTGCCGAGAAGAAAAGCAACTCGGTCTGGGTGATCAGATGGGAAATGGTATAGGGTTTATAGTCCACGGGATAGGGCAGGATGTCATAGAGGAATTTGGGGAAACATCCAATGAAGATACAGAGGAAGGCGGCCATGCCCATGGCAATGAGCATATTTTTCGGCGCCTCCTTTACCCGGAACCCGGCATCATGGCCAAAGAAGGCAAAGAAGGGAATCTTGATCCCTGCGTGGTGGAACACACCGGCCGAGGCAAAGAGCAGCACCAGCCAGACAAAGACCAATGCGCCCTGGCCGGCAAGGTGGGAGCCTTCGGCGGCCGCAGCCATGACCATGGATTTGGAGACAAAACCGGAAAAGAAGGGAAAGGCCGAAATGGAGGCTGCCCCCACAATACAGAAGCCGCAGGTCCAGGGCATACTCTTGTAGAGTCCCCCCAGGTCCGTGGCGTTGATCTTTCCGGTACGGTACATGACCGCCCCCATGGTCATGAAGAGCAGCCCCTTGAAGATAATATCGTTGAAGGCATGGGCCACGGCCCCGTTGATGGCCAGTTCCGTGCCGATGCCGATGCCCACGCACATGAAGCCCACCTGGTTGATGAGGCTGTATGCCAGAACCCGGCGAAGGTCATTTTCCACCACCGCATAGAAGATGGGGAAGGCGGCCATGCCCACGCCGATCCAAATCAATTCCTCGGTTCCGGGATAGAGCCGGGCCAGGGCATAGATAGCGGTCTTGGTGGTAAAGGCCGACAAAAAAACCGTGCCGCCGATGGTGGCCTCGGGATAGGCGTCGGTGAGCCAGGGATGGAGTACGGGCCAGGCGCAGTTCACACCAATCCCTAGGAACATGAGCCAGGTGCCGGTGCTGCCCAGGGTCAGGGCATTCATGGCCAGGGATCCGGTTTCGGCATGGTGGAAAACAATCCCGGCCAGAAGCACCAGGCCGCCGAAGGCATGGACCAGCAGATACCGGAATCCGGCGGCCTGGGCCGCAGGGGTTCTACGGGACCAGATCAGCATGACCGAACCGATGGTCAGCATCTCCCAGAAGACAAAAAAGGTGAACAGATCCCCGGCATAGATGGTGCCCAGGGCGGCCCCGGCATAGAAGAAGCCGGCCACAAACTCCAAATTGTCCTTGAAGTTAAGGATGTAGATCACCGTGATAAAGGAGATGATGTGAAAGATATAACCAAAGACCAGGGAGAGGCGATCCAGCTTCATAAGCACCAGATCAAAGCCGCCAATGGTCATGGCCAAATGTTCCCCCGAGGGGATATAGAGCAGGTTGATGAATCCCACAACGGGAATCAGGGTCATGTAAACGGACTTGGCCCGGCCCCTGAAAAAGGGGACCAGAAGCCCGCCCAAAATGAAGATCATAGCCGGCATGATGTTACTTGTCATAGTAGTCCTCCTTGCGTTTCACCAGGGGACGCAGCACGTATTTGGACACCAGTACCAGCAGGACGCAGGCCGTAAATCCGTAAAAGGCGTAAAATCCCCACCATTCCTCCCAGCGATACTCCACGTGCCGGTGGATGATGTGCTGTTTTGACAGGACAATATAGACAATATCCAGAATCAGGAGCACCACCACAGAACCAAAGAAGAGCTTCAGAAGTTTCTTTACATTATCCGGGTTGTCAAACATGTGTTTCTTTTCCATGGAATCCTTTCGCCTCGACTAGAAACAGGGTTGGGACAAAATATAGCCCATGTAGATCATGGAGGCGGCAAAGACCACGATAAAGGCCGGGCGGTACCCGGGAACGGCCTCGTGCTTGAGTTCCATGAGTTCTTTGTTGTCTTTTTTCATATCTTAACCTCCCAAAAAGCCTTTAACGGCCAGTTCGGCCAGGTTTAAAAAGGGCTGGGGCACAAAGAAGAGCACAAGGGAAACCCCTGCGGTGATCACCAGGGGGATCACACACATGAGTGGGGCCTCTTCCACCTTGCGTTCAAACATGGCCTCTTCATCGGTGCAGAAAAATGCCTTGTAAAAAATGGGCATGAAATAGGCGGCATTGAGCAGGGACGAGGTGAGCAGCACAAAGAGCATGATCATCTGATCCCCTTCAAGGGTGCCCAGGACCAAATACCATTTGGAGATGAAGCCACCGGTGGGCGGCAGTCCGATGATGGACATGGCCCCGATGAGGAAGGCCCCCATGGTCACGGGCATGCGCCGGCCGATGCCCACCATTTTGGAGAGGTATTTCTCCCCGGTGGCCACGAAGATGGCGCCGGCACAAAAGAACAGGGTGATCTTACCAAAGGCATGCATGGCAATGTGAAGCATACCGCCGGTGACGCCCTTGGGGGAAAGCAATGCCGCCCCCAGTACAATATAGGAGAGCTGACCGATGGTGGAATAGGCCAGCCGGCGTTTGAATTCATCCTGGCTCAGTGCGATACAGGAAGAGAGAATAATGGTCACCGAGGCAATGGCCGCCACCAGTGCCCCCAGGTCAAAGGAGGCCAGAAACCCAATGCCGAAGATGCCCGTGACCACCCGGAAGATGGAGAAGACCCCCACCTTTACAACGGCCACTGCATGGAGCAGGGACGAAACCGGAGTGGGCGCCACCATGGCTGCGGGCAGCCAGGAGTGGAAGGGCATGATCCCTGCCTTGGCAAAGCCGAAGACAAACATGAGCAGCAGCACCGTGGCCGCAGGCTTGGAGATCTCACCACCGGCCACCATGTCCGAGAAGATGCCGGCCGCAGAGAACTCCAGGGTTCCCGTTGCCCAGTAACACCAGATCATGGCCGGCAGAACCAGCCCAATGGAGGTCCCCAGAATAAAGGTCAGGTACCGCCGTCCCGAAATCCGGGAATTGGCATCCTGGTGATGGGTGACCAGGGGATAGGTGGCCAGGGACAAAATCTCGTAAAAGAGATAAAGGGTGATCAGGTTGGCGGAAAAGGCCGCCCCGATGGTGGCGGAGATGGCCAGGGCAAAAAAGGAAACAAACCGGGTCTGGCTGTGCTCCTTCAACCCCCTCATGTATCCGATGGAATACATGGAGGTGATGATGTACAGGGAGGAGGCCACCAAGGCAAAGAGCATGCCCATGGCATCCACCCGGAAGGCTATATCCGCACCGGGTGCCAGTTTGAACAGGGTCAGCTCAATGACCTTGTGGTCCAGGATGGCCGGCACCATGGACGCAACAATGATAAATTTTATGGTCCCGGCAATAAAGGTCCAGGACTCCCTGACATTGGGCCGTGATCCGGAAGAGACCAGCACGGGGATGACAAGGAGCGACACCAGAACAGCCAGAAGGGGTTTGATTGATATAATGGAATCCATTGGAAACATCGCCTCTATAGGGTTGTTATATTCATCTGAGGAACGGAAGAATAATGGTGTTCATAATCTGGCCCGAATAGGCCCCCATACCAATGAGGGCGGCGGATACCAGCCCCAGTACAACAAGGGAGGCAGCAGGCGCTTCCGCAATGGCCACAGCCGGTCCGTGGTCGTCTCCGTGTCCATGGTGATCGGACATGGGTTCGAAAAAGCAGATCTCAAAGACCTTGAAGAAAAGGACGGCACAGATGAGGCTGGAAATGAGAAGGGCCGCAGCAAAATGGTAGGCCCCGGCGGCAAAGGCCCCCTGGATCAGATACCATTTACTGAAGAAGCCGCAGGTGGGCGGAACCCCCACAATGGAAAAGGCGGCCAGGACAAATCCGGCCATGGTCCAGGGCATCTTCACAAAGAGTCCCGCAAGGTCTTCAAAGTCCACCCGTCCCAGTTTATAGACCATGTTGCCCACGGCCAAAAAGAGGGCAAAGGTCATGACGGCATCGTTGAGGATGTGCAGAATGGCGCCGGAAAGCCCCAGTTCATTTCCCAGCCAGGCACCGCCCACCATGTATCCGATCTCACAGACAATGATGTAGGTGAGCATCTTTTTCAGGTTGGTCTGGGCCAGGGCCATGACGCCCCCGGCCAGGATGGCGATGGTGCCCAGCCATACCACGGCCTCGGACAGATGCAGGGTGGTAAAGATATAGTCCAGTCCAAACACAGTGACCATGAGCCGCACCATGACATAGACCATGACCTTGGTCATGAGCGGGGCCACAATGCGGGCAAAGCCTACGGGTGCGTGGGAATAGGCATTGGGCAGCCAGACATGGAGGGGGAACAGGGCCATCTTGATCCAGACCCCGATGATACAGAGCATGAAGGCGGTCAGCACGGTGGTGCTGCCCTCGATGCCGGAAAGAATCCGGGCCACATCCACCATGTTCAAAGAACCGGTTTTGATGTAGAGGTAGCCCACGCCCAGCAGGTAGAAGGAGGCGCCGATGACACCGATGAACACATAGTTCAAGGAGGCCAAAGGTCCCCGGTCCCGGTCACCCAGGGCAATCATGGTATAGGAGGTCAACGAGGTGATCTCGATGAGGACGTAAAGGTTGAACAAATCCCCGGTGGCGGTGACGCCGATGAGCCCCACGGTGAAGAGCAGGTACATGATATAAAAGGATCCGCCCCGGTCCGAGGTCTCCTGGGCCACATTGCCGTGGGAGGCAATGAGGTTGAGAAAGGCTATGCCGACAATGAGCAGCAGGACCACGGCATTGAGCAGGTCAATGCGGTATTCAATGCCCATGGGCGGCATCCAGCCGGCCATGCGGTACTGGATGGTGCCGTTGGCGATCACCTGGGCCAGAAGCTGGATGCCCGATACAACGGAGAGCCCCAGGGCGGCCAGGGCCGTGGGATAGGTCCATCGGTCGTCGATCCAGGTGGTCAAACCTGCAATGAAGGCGCCTAGGAGGGGAGAGATTACAATTAAAGCCGGATAGGTATTCATAGTCTATTTTTCCGATAAACGCATTCTGAGTTCGTCTTCTTCCAGGGTCTGGTACCGTTTGTAGATTCTCACGCACAACGCCATGGCCACACCAAAGGTGGCCACGGACACAACAATGGCCGTGAGCATCAGAACATGGGGAAGGGGGTTGATATAATCGGCGGCATGGATGGCTGCATGGGCAACCTCACCGTGTCCCCCCTCTTCCATGATGATGGGGATGGTGGCATCCCGCTTGTACCCGATGGATACGTAGAAGAGGATGATGGCGGTCTGAAAGATATTCATTCCCACCAGCTTTTTCATGAGATTATTTTTGGCGATCATGGCATAGAGGCCGATCATCATAAGGATGATGTAGAGCCAGTAATTGTACTTTGCCACAACCATGGATAACAGATCCGTCATAATGTGTTACCTATAGCCCTTCATCGTGTCTGCCCACGGAGGCAATATTAATATAAATGATGACCATGACCGCTGTTACGGCAATGCCAACCCCATATTCAACCCCCAGCATGCCCAGGGCCCGGATGTGTCCCGGATCCACCGGCACCAGGGGCGCCAGCACGGAATAGTCCAGGAAGTTCCCGCCCATGACCATGGCCAGGGCACCGATGCCCACATAGATGAGGACGCCGGTTGCGGAAAAGATCCCCAGGAACTTTTCACTCACCCGTCTCACCAGGGTCTTGAGGTTGTAGGAGATGGCCATGAGAATCAGGCTGGCCCCCAGGATAACACCGCCCTGGAAACCGCCGCCCGGGGAAAAGTCCCCGTGGGCAATGACGTAGAGGCCGTAAATCTGAATAAAGGGAACCAGGATCCGGCATACGCTTTTAATCACCGTATCCGGCGGGATCCAGTCCTTGTCCATGTATTCGAATTCCTCCCCCACGGGCAGCCGGACATTGTCCCGCTTGAAGTGGAGGATGACCCCGGTGGGGGCATGGCGGTAATACCGGTCCTTTTTGGGGCTGAAATCCCGGAGCAATAAAAAACAGGCCAGGCCGGCGCAGAAGACCACGGCGGTCTCGAACATGGTGTCAAAGCCCCGGTAGTCGGCCAGAACAGCTGTCACCAGGTTGGGGACCTCGGTTTCGGCAATGGCCTGCTCTATATAATGGTTGGATAGGTGGGTGGAGGCGGGTGAGGCCGGGTCCCCCCAGTCGGGAAATTCAGCGGTTCCGTATAGCAGAAGTCCGCCGGTGAGGCAGACCACAATCAACGCAATGAGTCTCAATCTTTCGTCCTCCTGCTGGTTCTGAATACAGCGGCCACAAAAAAGACCGTGCTCACACCGGCGCCGACGGATGCCTCGGTAAAGGCCACGTCCACAGCTCCCATGACAGCCCAGAGCAGACACATTAAAAAGGAATAGGCACCAAAAAGAATGGCGGTTCCCAGGAGGTCTCGGACTGAAATGGCGGCAACGGCGCAGAAAATCACAAAGGTTAATACAATCAGGTCAATGGGCCAGTTCATTATTTTTCCTTTCCTCCTTTACGGGACCAGGGTCTCAGGCCCGCCCGCATACCCGCATCCACAATGGAATGGGTGGCCGTGGGGCTGGACAAAAAGACAAAAAAGACGATGAGGAACATTTTAACAGCCAGAAGGACAGTGGTCAGGGACAGGTGTTCAAGGCTATAAATGGACAGTCCCGTTACCATGGCAAAGATACCCAAGGTATCCAGTTTGCCGGCCGGGTGGAGCCGGGAATAGAAATCCGGCATCCGGATAATCCCCACGGCCCCACCCAGAAAGAAGACAAACCCCAGGCAGAGGCAGATAATGACCAGTATATTCATACAAACTCCTTGGTCTATTCGGTAAAGGATTCTTCGTACAGCCCTTTACGTTTATGGAAGTAGCGGGAAGCCGCAAGCACGGCAACAAAGTTCAGGAATGCATAGGCCAGGGCGATGTCGATGAACATATCCACCCGACCGTAGAGGAAGCCGATGAGCAGCAGAATCACAACGGTTTTGGTGCCGATGGCATTCACCCCCACCAGCCGGTCCAGGACCGAGGGCCCGAACAGACACCGGTAAAGGGAGGCGCACATGAGCAGGCACAGCCCCATGGCAATGGCAAGGAAAAAGGTATTCATATGGTTTCTCCAAAAATATGGGCCACCTTCTGGAGCATGGCGCCGGGAAGGGCCTGGGCAGAAGGAGTGTCAATTGCGTGTACCCGGAAGACACCGTCACTGCTGGCATTCACAGTGATCGTACCCGGGGTCAGTGTAATGGAATTGGCAAGGGTGGTAATGGCAAGGTCGGATGTCAGCCCTGTTTCAAAGGTGACAATGTGGGGGTTTATTTTATCCCGCATCTGGGGATGAAAGATCAGCTTGAGGATGTGGAAGTTGGCCTTTATGATTTCCCAGATCAGCCAGGGAATATAAAGGCAGAACCGGACAAAGATGCCTGGGGAATCCTTGGGCAGTCCGGTGAAAAGCAGGTCATGGGAAAACCAGGCCACGACAAGGCTGGAGATCAGCCCCAGGCCCAGGAGTAATCCGGTAAATTTGCCGGACAGCACCACCCATGTGGTGAACATTAGAACAAAGGTAATCAAAAATGGAACAAGGGAAACCCTTGATTTTTTCTCAGGGGCGCTCGGCCTCGTGGCGGCACCATGGGTCGAAACACTCAAAACACTCTCCTTAAATTAGCGGAACCAATTGAACAACATGGGGATCTTACTCTACTCCGTAAATCCCTCTGAATTTATCGTACAGCTTGGAAATCATTCCCTTTTTAGCGGGTTCTGAGCGTTGGGGTTCCTGCTGTTCAGGAGCACCTTCCAGCTCCAGGCGATGGGCATGGGCCGCATTGATGGTTTCAATGAGGGTATCCATGTCCACGGGCTTTGAAAGGAATTTAAATGCATTGTATTTACCGCTCTCCAACGCATTCTCCACACTTCCGTGCCCGGTGAGTACGATGCAGGGCAGTGTGGGATGAAGCTCTTTTAGCCGTTTCTGGACTTCTATTCCGTCAATTCCGGGCATTTGAAGGTCAACCACAGCCACATCAAAGTCTTGCTTTGTTGCTGCTGCCACGCCCTCTTCTCCGGAAAAAGTGGTCGTCACATTAAAGCCGTCCAAAATTAGACGCTTGGCCAGGTATTTTAAAAAAGTTTGTTCATCGTCAATGAAAAGGAGTTTCATAATAGCCCTTTAAAATCAGTAAATCGCAATTGTCTCTCCAAGGTTCCCTACGTGAACCAAGGGGAATTACCTACCAGAACAACGGGGGACCCGTCAAGGCATTTCGGCACAATATAGCCGCATAACAGCAGTTGCACGACTATAATCCCACCGGTAAAAAGCTTATTTACCCGATGGAAATAGGAGACAGGGATAGACGGATTGATCGGCTACATTCCGTGAAATACTCCCCAGCCAGCGTTCTGACAGGGCAGAACGCTCACTGGTTCCCAGAAGAATGAGGGTGGCCTGGTACTCCTTGGCCGCCCTCAGGATTTCTTCTTCCGGGTCCCCCACATAGACATGGGCCCGGGCGGAGACGTTTTTTTCTTCGAATTCATCACAGAGATTATCCAGGCGCTTGCGTTCTTTTTTGCGCACCTGCTGCACCGCATGGGTGTCTTCTTTTTTCAATTCCTTGGGGTCCACCACGTGCATGACGTGCAATTGGCCGACGACCTCCCCCAGTTCCTTGATACAGTCCACAGCCCCCTGGCTGGAATCGGACCAGGAGGTGGCCAGAAGGGGGCGCTCAAAGATTTTCTCCGGTACCAGGGCGTCTTCCATGATGTGCTTGAAGACCAGGATGGGAATGTCCACCCGCCGGGCCAGCTCGGTGATGTCCGAACGGGAATAGAGCTGTTCCAGCCGCCCCTTGTGGGACCGGCCCACCACGATGAGATCCGGGGCTTCCCGTTCAATAACCCTGAGGATCTCCGGAATCAGGGAGGAGACCTCAATGTAGGCCCCCACTTCCATACCCATTTCAAAGAGATTCTCCGCCCAGTCAATGAACCGGATATTGGCCGTTTCCTTAAGCTTCACCGCCTCTTCCTTTGAATAACCGGAGCCCCGGCGCATGGCCACCTTTTCCCGTTCCACCACATTGAGGAACACCACGTGTTCCAGCCCGGACTTCCGCAGACTGAGCAAGGATTGCAGGGCATCATAGCAAAGGTCTTCAAACTTGGTGACAAAGAGCAGTTTTTTTATTTTCATGGTTTCCCCTGTCCCTTTATGGTGTCATATGGGTTATCCGATTTTCTGTTGAATGGCCTTGACCAGTTCCTCGGGTTCAACCGGTTTTTCCAGGTAGATATCGGGTTCCGGCACTTCCCCCCCCTTGAACTCCTCCAGGGCCTTCTGGGATTTTAAAAAGGAGCGAAGGGCAATGCCCGTGAACATGATCACCGGAACATCCTTAAAGGTATCGTCCGTTTTTAAACGGTGATACAGGCGTATCCCGCTGCCCCTGGGCATGAGCACGTCTAGGATCACCAGGTCCGGCATCTCCTGTTTGATCTTTTCAAGCCCGTCCACCCCGTCCTCGGCCACAAGGGGGCGATATTCGTTTTCTTCCAAAACGGTGACAACAAAGGATCTCACATCGGCATCATCGTCAACAACCAGTACTTTCTTATTCATTGATAGTCCTCCTTTGTCCGTTTATACCAGGGGCTTGGGCAGTTTCAAAGGGAAGTTTGACAAAAAACGTGGTCCCCTGCCCCGGCTGGGTCTCCACATGGATCCGCCCCTGGTGTTCCTCGATGAGCTTCTGGGTTACCAGGAGGCCAAGGCCGGTGCCCTTGCCCCCCTTGGAGCTGAACATGGGCGTAAACAACTGGGCCAGGGTCTGTTCATCCATTCCGCAGCCATTGTCCGACACCGACAGCAGGAGAGCGTCATCCCCCTCCCGTTTCGACTGGATCTTCACCCCAAAGGACTTGGACAGATCCTCATCCTCAAGGCAGGCATCAATGGCATTGTTGATCAGGTTCAGCAAAGACCGGTGGAGGGTGTCCGGATCCACCACCACCTCCCCCATATCCGGATCCAGATCCAGGGTAACGGCCACCCCCTTGGACCGGGCAAACGCCTCCACCAGATCCTTTACCTCCCCAATGACATCATTGGGATTACAGGGCCGGGGGTCGGGCTTCCGATCCTTGGAATAGGTCAGCAGATCCTGGGTGAGGTCGGCCACCCGGCGGATGTTCTTCTGGATGGTGTGCCAGCCGGTCTTCAGCTTGTCCGTGTTGTTCTTCTGGATCCCGACATCCACCACATAGGAACCGCCCTTGAGGGCCGATGAGGATGTTCTTCACATAATGGGCCAGCCCGCTCACGGTCTGCCCCACGGCGGCCATGCGTTCGGACTGCACCAATTCCTGTTCCAATTCCTTGATCCGGGTCAGATCCTGGAAAAAATTCACCGTCCCCACAAAGGCCCCCTCTTCATAGAGAGTTGAGGCGGCATAGCGCACCGGAAAGGCTTTATTGTCCCTTGTGGTCAGGGCCATCTCCTCCCAGGGGACATCCAGTTTTTGTCCGTCTTGGTCGCCCCGGGCCCCATCCACAACCTTCTGAGCCAGATCCTCGGGATAGAGATCAAAGATGGTTTTCTTTTTAATAACCTGGGATGCCTTTTCACCGAACATCCTCGCTGCCACCGGGTTGTAGACCACCACCTCCCAATTGGAGTTAAAGGCCACAATGGCATCGTGGATGGAATGGATGAGCAATTGCTGGAACTTGGATCTGCGCCGGATCTTTTCGGTGGCTTCCATGACCTTGTCTTCCAGATTTTTGGTATACTCCTCCAGCTTCTCCCGGATGGCGATCTTTTCCTTGGCCCGCTCTAAGGCAATGGCCAGGGCTTCATCCCGGACGGGCTTGTTGATAAAATCAGAGGCCCCGTACTGCAATGCCGTGATGGTGGAATCAATGTCCCCGTGGCCGGTGACAATGATCACCTCCTTGTCCTTGTCCAGGGCCTTGATCTGTTTGAGCAGTTCCAGCCCGTCCATGCCCGGCATTTTGATGTCCGTAACCACCATGTCCGGATTTTCCCTTTTAAAAACCTCAAGCCCCTCCTCCCCGCTATGGGCAGTCAAGGTCTCGTACCCGTCGCTTTTCAGGGACATGGACAAAAGCCGAACAATGGTCTGTTCATCATCAACGATCAAAATTCTATTGGGTGACATAACGGCATCCTCACGATTCTATGGCTGGAAATTGAATGATGAAACTGGCCCCTTCCCCTTCCCGGCTTTCGATGTCTATGGTTCCGGAATAATCCTTTATGATACCGAAACTGATACTGGTTCCCAGGCCGGTTCCCTTCCCCGTCTCCTTGGTGGTGAAAAAGGGCTCAAAAATCTTCTGCTTCACCGAGTCGTTCATACCAACGCCGGTATCCGAGACCACCACCTTGACAACACCGTTTTCAGCCAAGGAGGAAATGGAGAGCCGTTTTTCCACCGGTCCCTCACCTTTTTCCACTTTTTCATCCATGGCGTCGATGGCATTGGTCACCAGGTTGATGAACACCTGCTCCAGACGGTTGTGTTCGGCCCGGATATCGGGCAGATCCTCTCCCAGGTCGAGATCCACCGTTACCGAATGCACGGATAATTGATGGCCCAACACCTTGAAAACGTCCCGAATGGGCTCGTTGATGTTGAGCTTTTTCAAATCCCGTTCCGACTGCCGGGCAAAATCCCTGACATGCTTGATCACACCGGCGGCCCTGCCCACGTTGTCAATGATGTCCTTGGCCATGCTCACCAATTCCTCCTCGGGAATGGTGACCCCCTTTTTAATCATTTTCAGAATCAGGTCCGAACAGATTTGAATTACGTTCAGGGGTTGGTTGATCTCATGGGCCATGCCTGCGGCCATGGTCCCCAGTGTGGCCAGCTTACCAGCCTGGATGAGCTGGGTCTCCTTTTCCACGCTTTCGGAGATGTCCGTGGCGGAAACGATGAGGGTATCCCGCTGGTTATAAATGGTATTCACCACCTTCATGTTCACAAAAAAGGAATCCCCAGCCTTCCGGCGGTGCCGCTTTTTGGTCAACAGGATGGTCTGCCCCGATGCCAGGGAGAGAAGACCGTCCTTAACGGTTTCATCCTCGGCATCCCCCATCTCCAGAAAGGAGGTCCCCAAAAGCTCGGGCTTTGCATACCCGTAATCGGCCATGACCCTGTGGTTGAAATCCATGATTTCCAGGCTCTGCCGGTCAACGATGAAAATGGGATTGGGATTGTTGTTAAACAGGGAGCGGTATTTTTTTTCCGAAGCCTTGTACTTTTCATGGAGGGCGGACAACTCCCGGTCCTGGAGGGCGATCTCCTGGCGGGCGGCCTTGTCTTCGGTGCGGTCGTTGAGGGTCTCTATGGCCCCGATGACCTTGCCGTCCGGGGACTTAATGGGGGCGGCCGTAAAGGAAATCCATTTCCCCACCTCCCCCAAATGGGGAAAGAACTCTTCGGCCTCATAGGCCCCTGCGATGATCTTGGACTTCCGCCATGAACTTCCGTAGTATTGGGCCACCTCCTCCTCGGAGAGCCCCCCCACGATCACATCGGCCATGGTGGGCCGCTTGGCCGACCGGAAGGGAACCCAGTGGCGGTCGGTGCCCACCAGTTCATAGGCCCGATGACCGGTGAGATCTTCACAGGCCCGATTCCAATGGGTGATGATGTGTTCGCTGTTTATTATAAAGGTGGGGATGGTACTGCCCTGGATCACCTGGGACAATTCCTTTTCCACCTCCAGCAGGTCCTCCCGCTCGCTCTTGAGACGGTCCAGTTTTTTCTCGGCCACCTCCATGACGTGGTTTGAGAATTGATCGAACAGGGCCGCCACCTCCTCCCGGTTCATGTCGCTGCTTTGAATCCGATCCCGGATCTGGAGTTTCTGTTCTTCGGTCTTTAAAAAGCTGATGAAGGAAGCCGCCTGGAATCCGTCCATGCCCACGATGCTCACCCGTTCGGTGTTCACCTTTTCAAGGATGCAGGAGAGTAATTCGTCGTTTTTCAATTTCAAAATCAGATCCAGCCCGGACAGGTCGCAGACCTGTTGGTAATCCATGGCCACAGGGATCCCCAGATCCCGGGCCTTGCGGGTGCCGTTGGTGTTCAACAGGGTGTCAGCAACCATCTTAACCTCCACCCCCAAGGACTTGAGCCCCGGGCCGGTTAACAAGTCCAGAATTTCAGCACAGGGATCACTGCCCCCGATGACGGCAATTTTTATTCCCCTTAAATCAAAAAACATTCAAACTCCTTCCTATCATTATTCCCGGTCCTCCCATCAGAAGAAGATAAAGGTCACAACCACAAAGGTCGGGATCAAAACAACCAGGGAATACTTTAAAATATAACCGAAGAAACTGGGCATTTGGGTCCCGGCTTCCGAGGCAATGGACCTCACCATGAAGTTGGGGGCATTGCCGATATAGCTGCAGGCGCCGAAGAATACCGCCCCTGCGGAAATGGCCTCAAGGAAAATCTTCTTTTCCGTCATGAGAAGAGGGACGGATTCAGGTTCGGTCATGCCCGCATAGAAACTGCCCAGGGCCGTGTTGAAAAAGGTAAGGTAGGTGGGGGCATTGTCCAAAAAGGCCGAGAGCAGCCCCGTGACCCAGAAATAATGAAAGGGCTCTTTCACCGCATTGATCAAAAAGGCAAAGGCGCCGTTGGGGCCGGCCTTGAGCAGGAGCAGGCAGGGGATCATGGTGATGAAGATGCCGATGAACAAATAGGCCACCTCCACAATGGGGAACCAGGTGAACTCATTTTCCTCCCGCAAAGGGGTGGGGGTGGCCCAGAGGGAGAGGATGCCCAGCAACACCAGGATACCGTCCCGCAGCCAGTCCTGGACCGCCCTGTGGATTCCCAGAACCGTTACCTCCCCCAGGTCCACGGTGCCGCTCATGAGAACCGCCCCCACAATGCCGGCCAGGAAAAGGAAATTATAAATCCCCACCAGCCGCAGGGGTTTTTTCTCCCCGTCGTCGGGGACGGTGGCCCCTTCCTTTTTGAAGAAATAAAGGTCGGTGAAGAAATAGACCACCAGAAGAACGGCAACGGCAAAGGCCATGTGGGGCAAGATATTCAGGGTCCAGAAAAAGGAGACCCCGTGGAGAAAGCCCAGGAACAGGGGCGGATCCCCAAGGGGGGTCAGGGCCCCGCCAATGTTGGCCACCAGAAAAATAAAAAACACCACCATGAAGGTTCTGCTTTTCCGATAGTCGTTGGCCCGCAAAAAAGGTCGGATCAATAGCATGGCCGCTCCGGTGGTCCCCATCCAGGATGCCAGAAGGGTTCCCAGAAGGATCAGGCCGGTGTTCACCAATGGGGTTCCCCTCAGGGTTCCCCGGAGCAGAATCCCTCCGGAAACCGTGAACAAGGCCCATAATAGAATGATAAAGGGCACATAGTCGGCCAGGATGATGTGGAGGATTTCATAGATGGCGACATCCCGATAGATCCACCAGAAGGGAACGGCAAAGGAGGCGGCCCAGAAGGCGGAAATTTTACCAAAATGGTGGTGCCAGAAATCCTCGGCCACCAGGGGCAGGAATGCAATGGACAGCAACATACAGGCAAAGGGAATGCAGGAGTACAGCGGCAGAACCTCTCCCAGATTTATTTGCCCTCCCCCCGCCGCCCATGCCGCAGTGGGCCCAAGGAAAACCAAAAGGATCATTGCCACCTGTTTTACCAATTTCATGGACACCCCCTCCTGACCGATTGAAATGACTGAATCAACCGCCTGTTATCGTTCTAAAATATCATCGCCGAGGAGTTACTACTGCACTCTCAGGGAAACCTATATCATTTAGGGTAAAGTAAAAGTTCAGGTCCAGTTGGCCTTTAAAAAGCAGTAATGGATCAGGTGGGCAAAGTCAATAAAAAACGGAGAGACAACCAACGAATGCCTTTTTGCAAACCAAACAAGTTTCATTCTTTCAAAAGGAAACTCCAACTCTCTGGGTTACAGGATTAAAACACTAAAAATAAGGTTTTCCCTTATTGACTTGGCTCATTTTAGTTGTTTTATAAAGGGCTATAATTTAAATCCATTTACGTCTTAGTTGCTTAATTTGTTTTGCAGCCCTCGTTCCAAAAGTTACCTCACTCAAGCTTTATTTTTATTGAACTTTCCTTCTGTTCAAGACACCAAGGCTGCAAATTTCCTTAAACACAAAAGAAAGGATTTTGTATGTTAACGATAGTGAACCTTATCTTTATTCTACTCGTCATGCTTGTCAGCTTATTTATTGCTGTTCATGTTAAAAAAATAAACGGTATTGATTTCAATGTATCAAACGAGGCTTTTTTATTTAGTCACAACACTCTTCGTCGTTCTATTTTCAGCAATACGGGAACTATATTTTCTCTTTCCTTATATTGTTCCGGGTCGTTCTACCTTGGCTTTAAATCTGGTCATGTTGCCGTAATGGCAATCATTTTAAGCATGCTAACATCAATATTCATTCTTTTTTTTGTTGCAAAACATCATTCAAATTTTTTATCGAAAAATAATCGAAAAATTATCTCTGCCTATGTTGGAGAAAAATTAGGCATCTCTACCCAAGCAGTATTCGTATCAATCGTACTACTCTATAGTACGATTATCATTTCAGCTGAACTTTTCCTTTTCAACCGTTTCTTAATTCAAACTGTTCAACAAGCCCCTATTTCAGCATCAATCATTACACTCTCTTGTTTAATAATTTGCTACTACTATACGACAGAAGGTGGTTTTTTAGGCACTCTCGAAACAGACACGTTTCAATTGTTCTTGGTTGTTATATGGATTTGTTACACAGCGTTCATACTCATATTTGAAAACGGCCTGCCTGATATTAGAAATGGAATTTTCACTGTAAAAGAAATCACCTATCAAGTAACTAACGGATCGTTGGCGACGAAATCCATCGACTTTTTCCTTAACAATCCTTTTTTAATTATTGTTGGATCATTTTTATATCTCATAACGCTTTTCTTAAACAATGTTGGTATATGGACAAAAAGTTTCGGAACCCTAAAAAACTCACAGATGAGATCAAAATCTGCAATATTTTCTATTATTCTTTTGTCAATTTTCATGTTGCTTCCAGTCTTGTTTGGGGCTTGTTTCAATGGCTATCAAACAGACCTGGCCGACCTTGAAATCTTTTTGACGTGTATTCACATACTCACATCTCAGAATCCATTCTATTCAATCATCGCGACATTAGCCTTTACCAGCATAATAATTACAACCATAGACTCTCTGCTTCTTGCCTGTATTCAAGCTGTCAACAGGTTAAACAGCGCTTTTGACCCAAGCTTTGACAAACAAATTATTCACCAACAGAGCATCTTATTTTCGATTATTATCATAGCAGGCTCTATTTCCATGTTTTTAAACTATCATTTGACTCTGATTACCCTGATAATCATTTATAATATGAATTTTTTTGCGTTCATTATTATAATTCAATCCATTTTAAAATCAGACAAAATCAAACGCTCTTTTCAAAAAAACAACCATTGGATGTATTCATTTTTGTTAAGGGTAACCGAGTGGAAAAGCCCAAGATCCACAGTTGCATTTATGGTTACCATCATCTTGAGTATAGGGCTCTTACTGGTAGTCGAAAAATATACCAAATTAGCTGTCAGCTGTGCGCACTTAATGCCATTCTTTGTATTTATAGCGTTTCTTTTTTTTAATGCTCTGTCAAAAACAGGAGACGAAAATGCATAGACTAAAAATCAAACGTCTCTTACCTTACACTGTCCAAATAATTGCGGCCGTTATAGGGTGCCTGGGTGGGATAGCGGGTTTAATTAGTTTTTGTGAAAATCATACCTTTTTCAAAAATGTTGGCTACCTTGCCCTTCCAACTGGATATGAGTGGTCAATAGAAAATAGCATAGCCCAACCAGCCCCTTGCTTACGGACTAATAAAATCGATCACAATGAAACTGCTGCCCCAATCATCCTATTCATTAAAGGTGCAAAAGGTATTGGTGAGGTAAGGTTAGAATCTGAAATTCAAAATGCAGAATGGGGATATACCAATACTGATGCTAAAGATTGGGTTAGTCTAAAGGATCGCGTTTGGGTAGAGCATAAAGACAAGTTTGTTTTAGAGAAGCTTGATTTTAAAAAAATTCGAAAAGAACAAAAAAACATGGTTCTCACCTTCAACCAATACTCAAGCTTGAATAGTGAGAGCATCGAGACACTTCCAGTATTTGCAAACGGACAACCTTTGAGTCAACTTTCGACTTTCACCCCCCAAGAAATGGCTTTAGAATATTTATACGCAAGTATTGTTACTATTTTTTTATGTATAATGCTTTTTCTTTGTGGCAAGCATCTTCCAAAGATTTTTCGATTTCACACACCGCAAAATAAATTGAAAGAACCTTCTAAGCCTCACCTTCACAAACATATAAAAACCAACCTATCACAAATTACAGACAAACATTTCCCAAGCCTTTCTTGCAAATATAAAGTGTTTTTAGAGTGGGAAGAATACATCGATGAAGGTGAATGCAAAGAATTAAGCATCGCTGGTGCATTCATAGAAAGTGACTTATCTGCACCCCCTTTGGAACATCTCAAAGTCCGATTTAAAAATATTGAGACACGAAACGTACAAACAATAAACGCAATAGTCACAAATCAGACAGATTCTGGCGTTGGGCTTTCCTTCTATAAAAAGCCATCTCCGGTGAAGAAACCAACTAAACTGATAATAGAGAATGGGAAATAGCATTATTTAGTGATTAAACGCAAAAAAGGCTTCCAATGTCCATTGGAAGCCTTTCATTTTTTATGGTCGGGACGGCAAGATTTGAACTTGCGACCACTTGTCCCCCAGACAAGTGCGCTACCAGACTGCGCTACGCCCCGGTCAAAAACAAAGCGGTTATATACCTTCGGTCAGATGTCGTCAAGCAGAATTATCATTTTTTTATTTTTTCCACCCCTGATCCGACCCCGGACCATGATTTCCAATCATTTACAAAATCCGCCTATTTTCTCCATGGCCCCGCCCTTGCCAAAGCACCGGCGCTTCCGTATAAAGCACCATGGAAAATAAAATGCCAAAAGACTGGTCGGTATACCTGTTACAATGCTCGGACAATTCCCTGTATTGCGGGATTACCAACAACATGGAACACCGCCTTGAACAACACATGAAAGGCAAGGCATCCAAATACACCCGGAGTCGGCGACCGGTCCGGCTGGCCGCCCGGAGGGACAATCTCTCCCGCAGCCAGGCCCTGAGGCTGGAATATCAAATCAAGCAATTGCCCGCCGCCCGGAAAATACAAACCCTGAACCCGAAAGCCCACACCCAATGAACGCCAGTATCATCCCATTTGAACAGCTCAGTCCCCAGGCCCTGAAGGGGGTGGTGGAAGAATTTGTCACCCGGGACGGAACCGATTACGGAGAAAGTGAAGTCCCCCTGGAAACCAAAACCCGCAGGATCATGGACCAGTTAAAATCCAGAAAGGCGGTCATTGTATTTGACCATCGGACCGAATCCTGCACCATTCTGGAAAGCCGGCACCCCGCCGTCCGGCAGCTCCAGGAACCCTAGTCCCATGACCATGATCCCGGAGCCGGACAAGGTCGCCTTTCTGGAGTTGCTCAACGCACAGATGCCCTTTGGAAAGTACAAGGGTTATCGCCTTATCCACCTGCCGGAACCGTATATTGTCTGGTTCGCCGGCCAGGGGTTTCCAAAGGGCAAACTGGGCGAGCAATTGAAAGCGCTCTATGAAATTAAGAGAAACGGACTGGAATATTTGTTCGAGAATCTGTCCTGATGCCAAGGCATCTGGACGCACTCCATCTGGTTTTCATTTCTCCGGATTTCGTAAGGTGCTGTTACGATTTCCCCCAAAGCAGCACCTTCGTTTAGAAGAGACAAACTAAACAGATGGTGTTGATTGATTTGGTGTTGAAATAAATTATTCGACTATTTCAAGAATAACTCTTTTTTGCTCTTTGGCGGACGCACAGGATAAAATCGTCCGCATGGCCTGGGCGGTTCTGCCTTTTTTTCCGATAACTTTACCAAGGTCTTCCTTTGACACACGAAGCTCAAGAACGAGGGTTTGCTGAGCTTTGATCTCTTGGACGTCGACCTGTTCCGGATCATCAACCAATGCTTCCGCAATGTACTTGATCAGCTCTTTCATGATGAGATCTCCTTCATTAATAATCTGCCAATATGATATATGATGTTAAAAAAACGCTTCGGTGCCGATGTTCTGTGGATTGAGGATGTGCGTGGCCACCGATTTGGGGTATACAATTTCAGCATACCATAAAGTTCTATAATCACAAGTACAATTTACAGCGCACGGCGATTTTTAGGAGAAAACGATGTTTCAAACGCGAAAACCCTTTCATACCATGTGGTTCACCGTTGTGGGAATACTTATTTTACCCCTGGAATCCGCCATTTTGCTTGACATAAAAATGAAATACATTATTTTATGCACGAGTTTGATTTGAATTTGAATATTTTATCATCTTGCCCGGTAAAATATTCAGTTTTAGTTAGGGCAAAGGAAAAGGGAAAACCATTGATCACTGAACTGAAATCCATGGATGCAGAACGGAAAATGCTGGCTGACGCCGGATACGGCGAACCGGCCATCAACTATTATATTGAAAAAAAATACATGGGCCACATTGAAGATGCCACCCAGATATCCGAAAAAGTGGGCTCCTGCGGTGATATCATGAAGGTCTACCTCAAACTGGACGACAACCAGCTCATCCAGGATGTTAAGTATGAAATCACCGGATGTGCCGGCGCCATCTCCGCTGCCATGGCCACCGTGGATCTTGTCAAAGGTAAATCCCTGGAAGAGGCCCTGACAGTCAACGACGGGGACGTCTTCAATGTCCTTGAAAACATCCCGGAGAAAAAACACCACTGCATTCAGCTGGCCGTAAAGACCATGCACAAAGGGATTAAGGAGTACCAGACCGGTAGCCCGGAATAAATCCGCCGGTTTCACACCTCTTTGGATTTCCGTGGGGAGCGCACGCCCTGCTTGAACAATGGTGATGTGGTGTCTGATACGGATCAGAACACCACATTGTTGTTTCGGCTCGGCGGCACGGGCGACCCGGACCACACGGTCGCCCTGCCCTCCTCCCGTTTTCCGGGGCAGATCCATTTCAGACCGCCTTCCGATGGATTCCACCATCGCACAACCACTTTTCCCAATTCAATGGTCCGACATCTCAGCCCTAACGGCGCTCCGCCATTTCGCCGAAACGCACCAGTTGATTCCGATAATAACGCTGTTTATCACTGGCCAGCGTCAACGCCTCCTGTGCGATACGAACCGCATCCTCCACCTGCCCGTTCAAGGCCAGGGCCTCTGCATAGGTATCCAGCACAAAGGCTTCCCGTTTGACCGCCACGGCCTTTGCCGCCAAGAACAACCCCTTCTCCGGGTTACGAAAGGCCGGATCGGGACAGGTGACCAACAACCAGGCCAGGTTATTCAGGGCATGGATATTTCTCCCGTCGATGTGGAGCACATTTTCATAGGCATCCACGGCCCGGGCATATGCCTTCCGGGAATAATAATAATCCCCAACAGAGACGTAGAGTTCTGAATTATCCGGGTCCACAGCCAATTGCTGCACCAGGACCTGCTCCGTGATGAAATCACTGAACCATGCCTGCCCTCCACCGTATTGAAGGGTGTAACCGGCGAAAAGGACCAGCCCCATGGTTACCAGAAAGGAAAGGATGATACGTCGCACCCGGCGATGGTGGGCCTGGATCAAGGCAGGGGTTCTCTGGCAGGCTTCAAGGAATCGTATCCGCTGCCCTATGCTGAAGTGGTGCCAGTTCTTCCGCTCCGTGGACTGGCGACCCAATGCCGCGATTTTATGGAAGGTGGAGATAAGGGCGCCGCCGTCCCGTTGGTGACGGAAAACATGGAGATCGGCCTGGCGCTCGCAGTTTCGCATGAGGAACCCAAATCCATACCTGAAATACAAAAGAAAGCTGGAAAGTAGAAAGCCCATAATGAGGATGGGGTGAGCCACGGACTTGTCCACCCCCACCCACTCAAAGGCGGTATAAAAGGGCTTGGCAATATAAAGCAGGAGCATGATGGGTTCGAAAAAGACAAAGTTGCAGCCCACAAATCCCAAAAAGAAAAAAAGATAAAAAAGCATATGGTGGTTCTGGACATGGCCGATTTCATGGAGGACCACCGCTTCCACCTCATCGTCCTCCAGGGAGTCCAGCAGGGCCGGGGTGACCAGGATATACCGGAAACGTCCCACAAGGCCCATGACCCCGGCGGTGATCATGGTACCACCGAACAATTCCCACTTCAGGATATCGGCATATTTCAGACCGGTCCGGCTGCAGGTCTGCTCGATTTTCCTGCGCTGTATTCCCGGCTCCAGGGAATTGCAATGCCATAGCCTGCGAATCAGCACCGGCCCGAACACGGCAACCGAAACCAAAAAGACCAGGATATAGCCGATCTCCCCAATCGGGGTTTTTAAAAACCCGGTAACCGCTTTAAAGGGCAGAAAGTCGATGAGATCCGCAAAAATTGAAAGGCAGAACCAGGGCAGCAGTGCGGGAAGGGAAAAGGAGATATTGGAAAGGACAAAGGCACGACGGGTGAGGCGACCGGGGAAAAATCGTTTCTGGATCCCATAGGCAGCGCTCCAGATCGTGGCCAGATACCCCATGAAAAGCCCAAGAAAGACCACGGCCTCAAGGGTGGGAATCCTCTCAAAGATCCATAGCCCGGAAAAGACAGACCGGAGCCTGTAGCCGTAAATATTCACGGCAAACAGCACCAGGGAGAGGATGGACAATTGCCCAATGATGCGGTTCAGCCCGTGGTCCAGTAGAATATGGGAATGGAATCCCACCCGGTTTTCCAACCGCCGGAACAGGCTCCGGCAAAGCAGAAAAAAGGCCCCAAAGGAAATCAGGGCATAAAACACCCCGTGGGGAAGGGCCTCCCTGCTGTTCTCAAACAGGTCCGATGCCGTAAACAGGATGAGGGCCATTAAAAAATAGATAAAATTAGAAAACATGCAAAGGGTCCTTATATGATGCCGTGGGATGCAAACCGCTCCAGAACAATCCAGGTTTTCACGTCAAATTTCAATCCAGGTTCCGAAAGAAGCAGGGCCGCTTCTTCCCGGGAAACCATGACCACCTGGATGTCTTCGGAATCTTCTGTGTGGTCCGAGGAGGGGGTGCCGGTACATTCCACCGATAAAAGACTGACGGATTCATCGGTGAGTCCGGATGATGAGAAAAGGGCCGGGCTTTCCGATAGAACACGGGTCACACAAAGACCGGTCTCTTCAAAAAGTTCCCGCTCTCCGGCCTGGGCAACACCTTCGTCACCGTCCACAAGACCTGCGGGAAAGCCGTATTGATCCCCCCCCAGCACCACCCTGAATTCACGTATGATCACCAGTTTTTCCGATGGGGTGTGAAAGGGGACCACCACCACGGCATCGGGCCGGCCTGTCTCTTGTTTCAATGGATTCAGGACAGTGGATCGGGAGGCGAAAATCCATTCCTTGGACTTCTTTACCCTATCACGATATTGGATGGAATATAAATTCAAATGGGAACAGGATGTCAATTTTTTAACACGTTTTATCTGCATCATGGGAATCCTCCAGACCTAATGATACGCACGACATCCCTGTCTGACCAGTGGAAACCCGAAATATTTCAGCGAAAGGGAAAAAAAGAATCAGCCCACATACATGAGATGGCGGAAAACCAGCCAGAAATGGGCCCCGCTGCCCAGGAGAACAAAGAGGTGCCAGATCTCGTGGAAACCGAAAATCCGGGGAAAGGGATCCGGTCGCTTCATGGCATAGATCACCGCCCCGACGCTGTAGAAAAGCCCGCCCAGCCCCAGCCAGAACAAGCCGGGCCACTCCAGGTTTTTGACCAAAGGATAGATGGCAACGATACAAAGCCAGCCCATGATGCAATAGATCAGTGTGGAGATCCACCGGGGCGCATTCATGAAAAAAATCTTGATAAAAATCCCCACCACCGCCATGCCCCACACCGTACCGAAGAGGCTCCACCCCCAGGGGCCCCTCAGGGGCACCAGGCACAGGGGGGTATAGGAGCCGGCAATGACCATGAAGATCATGATGTGATCGATGCGGCGGAACAAGAGGCGGTTCTTCTCCGAGAGCCAGAGCCCGTGGTAGAGAAAGCTGGCCGTATACATGAGGATGAGGGTGGTCCCGAAAACGGCAAAGGAGACCAGATGCCAGGCATCGGCCCTGAGGGCGGCATAGACCACCATCAGGGTCAGCCCCACAAGGGATGCAATACTGCCGGCCATGTGGGAAATCGCATTCACCGGCTCACGGAATATTTTGGCCATCACACACATGGCCTTTACCATAGATGCCTTCTTCATCCCTTTCATCCCCACCCGGGGCCTTTTACACTTCTTTTACGACGGGGAGTTTTCGTTTCGCCTTTGCCGGCGGGCCTTTCCGCCGCCCCGTCCTAGTTATGCATTAAAATATGAGGATATGTATTTGCGATTCCCTAGTTCTGTGATAAGAAAAAGCTCAGGCTATCCGCAATTCCCCTTATATTTTAACACGTTGGACAGAGGAGGTCGTTCCCATGAGATTTACCCAATTAGTCATCTCGTGTATTCTTTCATTGGTTATCACGTCCTGGGCCACTGCCGGCACCCTTGATGAAGTCAAGGCCAGGGGTCACATCAAAGCCGGTGTCAACGGTAATGTATTCGGATTTTCCATGCCCGACGATAAAGGCGAATGGAAGGGGCTGGATGTGGACACGGCCCGGGCCATTGCCGCCGCAGTCTTCGGCGATGCCTCCAGGGTCAAATTCGCCTCCCTGACAGCGGTTCAGCGTCTGCCCGCCCTCCAGTCCAAGGAGATTGACGTCCTCTGCCGGAACACCACCCAGACCCTGTCCAGGGAGACCACCTCGGGCCTTAACTTCACCCAGGCCAACTACTACGACGGCCAGGGATTTCTTATTCCCAAAAACCTGGGCGTGAAAAGCGCCAAGGAATTGGACGGGGCTACGGTCTGTGTTCTCCCCGGCACCACCACCGAACTCAATGCCGCCGATTACTTCCGGACCAACGGCATGAAATGGGCCCCGGTGGTCATTGAAAACACGGCGGAGCTGAACAAGGCATTCTTTGCCGGTCGTTGCGACTGCCTCACCTCGGACATGTCCCAGCTGGCCGCCCAGAGGTCCGTGGCCCCCAACCCGGCCGACTATATGCTCCTTCCCGAAATCATCTCCAAAGAGCCCCTGGCCCCGGTGGTCCGCCACGGTGACGACCAATGGTTTGACATTGTCAACTGGACGGTCATGGCCCTGATCCAGGCCGAGGAATACGGCATCACCATGGCCAATGTGGATGAAATGAAAAAAAGCAGCAACCCGGGCATCAAACGCTTTTTGGGCGTTACCCCGGGCATGGGAGAACAATTGGGCCTGGACAATAACTGGGCCTACAACATCATCAAACAGGTGGGCAACTACGGTGAAATCTTCCAACGCAACGTGGGCCCCAAGACCGCCCTGGGGTTAGACCGCGGCTTGAACGCCCTGTGGACCGAAGGCGGCTTGATGTACGCCTCGCCCATCCGCTGATCCGTGATGGGGAAACCCATCCCGTGACAGATCCGGTCTAAACCAACCACCCAGCCCCTGCCCCCCATTCGGGAGCAGGGGTAAACATCCACCCCAAGCCAGCGAAACTGCCTATGTCGGAACCATCCATTCCCCTTTGGCTCAATCCCCGCAAGCGGGCTGTGGCCTATCAATGCCTCACCTTTTTCATGGTGGGCCTCCTTGCCTGGTACCTGGTGAGCAACACCCTCATGAACCTGGAAAGGCAATCCATTGCCTCGGGTTTTGGATTCCTCCAGAAGGAAGCCGCCTTTGAAATCGGAGAGAGCACCATTCCCTATTCGGCAGCGGACACCTATGGCCGTGCCCTGGCCGTTGGGGCTCTGAACACCCTTAAGGTATCCCTCATCGGCATTGTCCTCTGCCTGGCCATGGGGTTGGTGGTGGGGGTAGCCCGTCTCTCCTCCAACTGGCTGGTCCGGAACCTGGCCACCCTTTACATCGAAATCATGCAGAACATCCCGGTGTTGCTCCAGCTCTTTTTCTGGTACGCCCTGTTCTACGAGTCCTTCCCCGCCCCCCGCCAGGCCCTGACCCCCCTTCCGGGGGTCTTTTTGTGCAACAGGGGGCTGGTCCTGCCCGTCCCAGCCCCCCACCCGGCCTACCTTTATATGGGCACGGCCCTGGTTCTGGGAATCTGCCTCACCCTTGTATTGAGAAAACGGGCCCGGATACAAAAGGAAAAAACAGGCGGGGACACCCCGGTTCTGGGATACGGCCTGGGGCTCTGCCTGGGATTGCCCCTCCTGGTCTGGATGGTGTCCGGGGCCCCCACCCAGCTGGACCTGCCCCAGCTCAAGGGGTTCAACTTCAGGGGGGGGATCATGCTATCCCCGGAATTCATTGCCCTGCTCATGGGGCTGGTCATCTATACCTCGGCCTTTATGGCCGAAGCGGTGCGGGCCGGAATCCAGTCCGTGGGCAGGGGCCAGGGCGAGGCCGCCATGTCCATCGGCCTCCAACAGGGCCAGATCCTCAGTCTGGTCATCCTGCCCCAGGCCCTGCGGGTGATCATCCCGCCTTTGACCAGCCAGATGCTCAACCTGATCAAAAACTCCTCCCTGGCCATTGCCATCGGGTTTCCGGACTTTGTCTCCGTGGCCAACACCACCATCAACCAGACCGGGCAGTCCATTGAAGGGGTGGCCCTGATCATGGCCTGTTATCTTTTTTTCAGCATCTCCACCTCATTGTTCATGAACTGGTACAATAAAAAATCCAAACTTGTGGAACGGTGATTGCCATGGCCATTATTCCCATAGACTCGGACGCCATAAAGAAAATGAAACCGCCGGTGACCCGGCGCGGTATCATCGGCTGGGCCAAGGCCAACCTGTTCAACGGCATCTTCAACAGCCTGCTCACCCTGGGCATTGTCCTGTTGTTCTTAAAGCTTGTCCCCCCCTTTATCCAATGGGCCCTGGTGGATTCGGTCTGGTTTACCACGGGCCAGGCGTGCAAGGAATGCCCCGGGGCCTGCTGGTCCGTGGTCTTTAAAAACCTCAGGTTCGTCATTTTCGGTTTTTACCCCAATGGGCTGCATTGGCGGCCCATGACCGCCATGGCCATCCTTTTTACCCTGCTCTTTTTCTCCAATGACCGGAAATACTGGTCCAAGGCCCTGGGGTACGGCTGGCTCATGGGACTTTTTACCATGGGCATCCTCATGTCCGGAGGCCTCTTTGGGCTCACCCCGGTGGAAAGCAGCAAATGGGGGGGCCTGCCCCTGACCCTGCTCCTTTCCATCTTCGGGCTCACCGCAGCCTACCCCCTTGGCGTTGTTCTGGCCCTGGGCAGGGGATCGGACATGCCCGTGATCCGGTATTTTTCCATTGCCTATATCGAACTGATACGGGGGGTCCCCCTGATTAGCCTTTTGTTCATGTCCTCCATCATCTTCCCCCTGTTTCTGCCCGAGGGGGTGACCCTGAATAAGATCCTTCGGGCCCAGGCCGCCATCATCTTTTTCACCGCCGCCTATGTGGCAGAGGTGGTACGCGGCGGCCTCCAGGGCATGTCCAAGGGGCAATATGAGGCAGCCCAGGCCATTGGCCTCAACTATTACCAGACCATGCGGCTGATCATCCTGCCCCAGGCATTGAAGATTGTCATCCCCCCCACGGTCAGCGTTTTGATTTCAGCTTTTAAAGATACCTCGCTTGTGGTAATCATCGCCTTGTATGATTTTCTGCTCACCTCGAAAACCGTCATTGCCAACCCGGAATGGCTGGGGTTCTCAACGGAAATGTACCTGTTTGTCGCCTTGATCTATTTTCTTGGCTGTTTTTCCATGTCCAATTTTTCCAGGAAGCTGGAACGACAACTGGACACCGACAAACGAAGTTAAACCAATAGGAAGATAAAATGACCGATACCGCCCCGGACGAGACCATCATTCAGATCAAGGACCTGAACAAGTGGTATGGAGATTTCCACGTTCTCAAAAACATCAACCTGGACGTTAAAAAGAAAGAAAAAATTGTCATCTGCGGCCCGTCGGGGTCGGGCAAGTCCACCCTGATCCGCTGCATCAACCGGCTGGAGGAACACCAGCGGGGCCAAATCATCGTGGACGGGGTGGAACTGGGCAACAACCTGAAGAACATTGAAAAAATCAGGACCGAAGTGGGCATGGTCTTCCAGCATTTCAACCTCTTCCCCCACCTCACCATCCTGGAGAATCTGACCCTGGGCCCCATCTGGGTGAGAAAGACCCCCAAAAAGGAGGCCGAAGAAACCGCCATGTTCTACCTGGAAAAGGTGAAAATCGCAGAACAGGCCCAGAAATACCCGGGTCAGCTTTCCGGGGGGCAGCAGCAGCGGGTGGCCATTGCCCGGAGCCTGTGCATGAAACCCAAGGTTATGCTCTTTGACGAGCCCACCTCGGCCCTGGACCCGGAAATGGTCAAGGAGGTATTGGACGTCATGGTCCAGCTCAGCGAGGAGGGCATGACCATGATCGTGGTCTCCCATGAGATGGGCTTTGCCAAAACCGTTGCCCAGCGGGTCATGCTCATGGACAACGGCATGATCCTGGAAGAGAACAATCCCGTTGATTTCTTTGAAAACCCCCAGCACGAACGGACCCGTTTCTTCCTGAGCCAGATCCTCCATTAAAGGATCCCCTTGGTCATTGTGTTTTGACCCGATTTCTTCGCCTTACCCCCGGGGCGAAATATGAAACAATTAGAGGTCCTTTGAAAATTCCACGCCGGCCATGGGCCGGGTATTGACCCCCAGGGAAAAGATATCCGGTCGGGAATAATGGCCGGCACTGTCCATGACCAGCCCGGCCTCGGCAATGCGTCCCATCTCCAACCGGGAATGGAGGATCTCCCGCACACTGCCCGCCGGTTCCAGCACATAGCCCGCATCCGGCCCAATGACCGCACTATTACCGGTCATGAGCAGATCCCCATCCGATTCCGCCGTGGCCGCCAGCATCTCCCGGGCTTCAGGGCAGTCCAGCCCCAGGGAGTCAAACCCCTCCAGCACCTCTCCCCTGGACAGCACCGTCCCCGCCGCCAGGACAAAACAGCCCCCCTCAAATGCGTAGTGGCGGGAGGCCAGATGATGGAGATCGTTCACCGAGGGCCATTGGGCCACATGGACCACCTCGTTGCGGGCATGCATGGCCGCCCGGGCCAGGGGCATCCAATGCTCCCAGCAGATGAGCCCGCCCATGGGCCCGGCTTCGGTCTCAACCGTGTCCAGACCGCCCCCATCCCCCCGGCCCCAGATCAGCCGCTCATTATAGGTGGGCATGAGCTTTCGCCGGCATTGCACCCGACCGTCCACCCCGGAGATGAGGATCTGGCTGTTATAGAGGCTGGCCCCCTGTTTTTCATGGCAGCCCATGGCCAGACTCACCCCATGCTTCTTTGCCATGGCGCAAAGGGAAGAAAATGGGGTGGACTCGATTTCCAGGGCGTTATCGTGTAAGATACCATACAGAGCCTTGGCTCCGGCATGATCCCATTGGGCCGCCCCCGGAGAATTGTCCAGCCAAACCGGATATCCGGGCAGCCAGGTTTCGGGGAAGACAATGATCCGGGCCCCCTTTTCCCCCGCCTCGCCAACCAGGGTCTTTGCCCGTTCCAGGCTGGCATCCAGATTAAGAAAAACAGGGGGCATCTGTACCAAAGCAACATTCACAGCAACACAGGGGGACATAATCCATCCTTTCCTCTTGGGTGACACGGTTTGGGCTATAGGTTTAATTCAGACACCCAAAGCCCTATCAGCAACCGGGGCAATAATCAATCCCCGGTCCGGGGCCCGGAAGATTTTACAGATCAGCGGCACTGTGATATGGCCACAGGAATCCGACACCAACCCTGGAGTGGAGAAAAGACATGAACCGGATAAAAGGGGATCTCATTCAATTGGCATTGGAAGGCGAATTCGACCTCATCATCCACGGATGCAACTGCTTCTGCACCATGGGGGCCGGCATCGCCGCCCAAATCCGGACACATTTTCCCCAGGCCCTGGAGGCGGACCAGGCCACCGGGGAAGGGGACACTTCCAAGCTGGGTCGTTATTCCATGGCCCGGGCGACCACCGGCCATGGGGAATTGATCATCATCAACGGCTATACCCAGTTTCACTATGCAGGCCAGGGGGTTCTGGCGGATTACAATGCCATTGCCGCCCTCTTCGCCCGATTAAAAAAAGACTTCTCCGGCCAGCGCATGGGATACCCCAAAATCGGAGCCGGTTTGGCCGGTGGTGATTTCAACCGCATCGCCCATATCATCGACCAGGCCCTGGAAGGGGAAAATCATACCCTGGTGGAATATTTGGGTTTGCAAAAAGAGTCATTCTCAACTAAAAGGAAGGGTGTTTTTCCATCATCCATGAACCTATTGAAATAGAGATATCATATGATAAACGTCGGCATTGCAGGAGCATCCGGATACACGGGTGTCGAACTGGTTAAATTGATTTCCAACCATCCCCATGCCCGCATCGAGGCCATGACCTCCAACCAGTATGCAGGACAGCCCTTTACCCGGATTTTCCCCTCCATGCGGGGATGCGAATCCCTGATCTGCGAAGAGTTGGATCCGGAAAAGCTGGCCGGGCGCATCGACCTTGTCTTCCTTGCCCTGCCCCATAAGGTCTCCATGGCCCACGCCCCGGCCTTTGTTGAAAGGGGAATCAAGGTGGTGGACCTGTCCGCGGACTTCCGGTTCACGAACCAGGCCGCTTACGAAGCTGCCTACCAACCCCACTCCGCTCCCGGGCTCCTGAAAAAAAGCGTATATGGGCTGTGTGAACTCTACCGCAAGGAAATCGCATCCGCCGATATCATCGGCAACCCGGGCTGCTATCCCACCAGTATCCTGCTGCCCCTGATTCCCCTTCTCAGGGAAGGGCTTGTGGAACCCTTCGGCCTGATATCCGATTCCAAATCCGGGGTGTCCGGCGCCGGCCGGGGACTTTCATTGACCACCCATTTCTGCGAAACCAACGAGTCCTTTTCCGCCTACAAGGTGGGCAACCACCGCCATGTACCGGAAATCAACGAGCAGCTGAGCACCCATGCCGGAGAAGCCGTCTCCCTGACCTTTGTACCCCACCTGGTTCCGGTGACCCGGGGCATGGTCTCCACCATTTACGGCACTGCAAAACCCGGCACCACCCGGGAAAAAATCCAGGCCGTCTATGACCAATATTATAAAGACGAACCCTTTGTCCGCTGTCTGGACCAGGGCGCCTTCCCGGCCATGTCCCATGTCCGGGGCACCAATTGCTGTGATTTCGGATTCCATTTTGAGGAAAACACAGGTCGGATTATCCTGGTTTCCGCCATTGACAACTTGCTCAAGGGCGCGGCGGGGCAAGCCGTTCAAAACATGAATATTTTAAAGGGCTTACCAGAGACACAAGGGCTGAATTTGGCCCAGAGCCCCCTCTAGGAATTAAGACAATTTCCTTGACATAAAAACAATATCTTCATAAGACAGAATGCTATGAGACGATTGAAAATATGGTTTCACTCGGGACGCCGTTCCGACATCAAAGAGATTTCCATCCCCAAGCCGGTTTTTATGGTCGGTATTTTGCTCGGCCTGGCCGTCACTGCAGCCCTCTTTTGGGTGGGATACGATTATTACCACCTTAAGACCAAGGCATTTAACAACGGTAGGCTTCGACAGACCGTTGCCGTACAAAAAGACGAGATCCAAAGCCAGCACAAACAGATCCAACAATTCGCCCGGAACATTGAGGATCTTAAAACCCAGTTCCAGACCCTGTCCGAACTGGAGGAACGAGTCCGTCTCATCGCCGATATCCAGAAGACCAACGGTACCAACAGCCTCATTGGCATCGGCGGTATTCCGGAAAACAACCTGGACCAGGAACTTCCCCTGGACCAGCGCCACAACAACCTGATCCGGGAAATGGGGCAGCAGTCCCAACAGGTGAAGATGGCCGCAAGCCAGCAGGAACTGAACTTCAACCACCTCATCAGCCAGCTGGAAAAAAAGAAAAACATCCTGGCCGCCACCCCCTCCATCCGCCCGGTGGACGGCTGGATCACCTCCAAGTTCGGGTACCGCAAATCACCCTTCACCGGTAAACGGGCCTTCCACGCTGGCCTGGACATTGCCAACCGCCCCGGAACAAAGGTCATTGCCACGGCAGACGGCAAGGTCACCTATGCCTCCCGCAAGATCTTCATCGGCAACATGGTGGCCATTGACCATGGCTACGGAAAACAGACCAAGTACGGCCACCTGAAAAAGATCCTGGTCAAGAGCGGTCAAAGGGTCAAACGCGGCGAAGTCGTCGGTCTTCTGGGGAATACCGGCAGAAGCACCGGTCCCCATCTTCACTACGAGGTCCGGATCAACGGAACGCCGGTCAACCCGCTGAAGTACATTCTCAATTAAAGACATCTCAAAGCTTAAAACATATCGATTTTTCAATGGTTCCCGATTATTGAAAATTTTTGTTTTTATTTTTCCAATTAATGCTTATATGTTTTACAGCAAAACCTAACCCCTACCGACACGAAAGCAGGAACGATAATGGTACTCAACTTTTTCACAAAGATTTTCGGAACCAACAACGACCGGATCCTCAAACGGCTTCAACCCATCATCCAAACCATCAATGGACTGGAAGCCCGAATGCAGGAACTCTCCGACGACCAGCTTCCCCAGAAAACCATTGAATTCAAAGAGCGACTGGCCAAGGGAGAACCCCTGGACGACCTGCTGCCCGAAGCCTTTGCACTGGTCCGGGAGGCGTCGGTCCGAATTTTGGGCATGCGTCACTTTGACGTCCAGCTCATCGGCGGCATTGCCCTTCACAACGGCACCATCGCAGAGATGAAGACCGGTGAGGGCAAGACCCTGATGTCCACCCTGCCCGCCTACCTGAACGCCCTTACGGGAAAAGGGGTCCATGTCGTAACCGTGAACGATTACCTGGCCAAACGCGACGCCGAATGGATGGGAAAGATCTTTAATTTCCTGGGCATGGAAGTGGGCACCATCATCCACAACATGACCGACCAGGAACGGAAAATCGCCTATGCCGCAGACATCACCTACGGTACCAACAACGAGTTCGGCTTTGACTACCTCCGGGACAACATGAAGTTTGAAAAGGAAAACCTGGCCCAGGGCAACCGGCTGAACTTCGCCATTGTGGACGAGGTGGACTCCATCCTCATCGACGAAGCCCGGACCCCCTTGATCATTTCCGGCCCCACGGACAAATCCACCCATTTTTACACCCAGGTCAACACCATCATCCCGGCCTTTAAAAAGGAAATTGACTATACCCTGGACGAAGAGTCCAAGAGCGTCTCCCTCACCGACGAAGGCGTGGCCAAGGGCGAAGACCTGCTCAAGGTGGACAACCTTTACGATCCCGCCAACATAGAAATCCTCCACCATTTGAACCAGGCCCTCAAGGCCCACACCCTGTTCAAACGGGACACCGACTACATCGTTAAAAACAACCAGGTGGTCATCGTGGACGAGTTCACCGGTCGCCTCATGACGGGCCGGCGTTACAGCGAAGGGCTTCACCAGGCCCTGGAAGCCAAAGAAAACGTCAAGATCGAAAATGAAAACCAGACCCTTGCCTCCATCACCTTCCAGAACTACTTCCGCATGTACAACAAGCTGTCGGGCATGACCGGCACTGCGGAAACCGAGGCACCTGAATTCAAGAAGATCTACGACCTGGACGTGCTGGTGATCCCCACCCACAAACCCATGGTCCGTGAAGACCAGGCCGACCTGATCTATAAGACCCAGAAGGAAAAATACCAGGCCGCCATCCAGGAGATCATCCGCCTCCATAAAAAGGGCCAGCCCGTGCTGGTGGGCACCATCTCCATCGACGTGTCCGAGGACCTGAGCCGCCAGCTCAAGAAAAAAGGGGTGAAGCACAACGTGCTCAACGCCAAGCACCACAAGGCAGAGGCCGACATCGTTGCCAATGCAGGGCAAAAGGGTGCGGTGACCATTTCCACCAACATGGCCGGCCGGGGTACCGACATCAAGCTGGGGGAAGGGGTCAAGGAGCTGGGCGGTCTCCACATCCTGGGCACCTCACGCCACGAGTCCCGCCGCATCGACAACCAGCTCAGGGGCCGTTCCGGTCGCCAGGGTGACCCGGGTTCCTCCCGGTTTTACCTCTCTTTGGAAGACGACCTGCTCCGCATCTTCGGCGGCGACCGGATCCATGCGGTCATGGACCGGTTGGGCATTGAAGAGGGGGAACACATTGAGCATAAGTTCATCTCCCGGGCCATTGAAAACGCCCAGTCCAAGGTGGAAGGCCACAACTTTGAAATCAGAAAGCATCTGCTGGAATATGACGACGTCATGAACCAGCAGCGTGAGGTCATCTACCGCCAGCGCCGGGAAGCATTGGAAAAGGACGACCTGCGCGCCGTGGTCATGGACATGATCGACGACAAGGCCTATGACCTTGTTGAAGGGTATGCCCAGGACAAAACCCCCATCAAAAACTGGGACCTGGAGGGCATTGCCGCGACCGCCAAACAGGTGTTCAACTTCGAGTTCACCCCCGATCCCGACACCGACACCTCCCCGGAGGAGATGGCCGAGCGGCTCATCACCGAAGCCAAGGCCCAGTACAAGGCCAAGGAAGACATGGTGGACCCGGAGCAGTTCCGCCAGCTGGAACGCTTTATCATCCTCCAGACCGTGGACACCCGATGGAAGGAACACCTGCTCTCCATGGACCACCTCAAAGAGGGCATCGGCCTGAGGGGATATGCCCAGCAGGATCCCTTAAGAATCTACAAAAAAGAAGGCTTTGATATGTTCCAGAACCTCATGGACCGTATCAAGGAAGAGGTGTTGGACATCCTCTTTAAAATCCAGATCACCAACACCTACCAGGCCGAAGAGATAAACAAACCGCCGGAGCAGGATCTCACCTTTTCCCATGCCGATGGAGAAGGGTCGCCAAAACAGCCGGTGAAACGCTCCGCCGAAAAGGTGAAACGAAACGATCCCTGTCCCTGCGGCAGCGGAAAAAAATACAAAAAATGCTGCATGGTATAAGGGGCTAATCCATGATGTCCACTGAATCCGATACCCAGACCATTGGCGGCTCCAAAACCCTTGAAGACCGCCCTCCCATGTACAAGGTGATCCTGCACAACGACGATTATACCACCATGGAATTTGTCATCGAAATCCTGGTCACCGTTTTTGGGAAATCCCTTGAAAAAGCCACACAGATAATGCTTAATGTACATAGCAAGGGAAAGGAAATCTGTGGTATCTACCCAAGAGAGATTGCTGAAACAAAGGTCGAAACCGTTCATAATCTTGCCAGCAGCAAAGGGTTCCCATTAAAAAGTACCATGGAAAAGGAGTAGGTATGATAAGCAAAGAACTCAGCACTGCACTCGGTTTTGCCGTTCGGGAGGCCAAAAAAAGGCGCCATGAATATGTCTGCGTCGAGCACGTCCTCTATGCGATTCTCAACCATGAATCCGGCTCCGGAACCATTGAAAAATGCGGGGGAAGTCCCGAGCAGATCAAGATGGAGCTGGAGAAATTCTTTGATGAAAAACTCACCAGGATCGACAGTAAGGATGAGTATGTACTCCAGCAGACCATCGGGTTTCAGCGGATGATTCAGCGGGCCATCAACCATGCCCGTTCCGCAGAAAAGACCGAAGTCAACCTGGGTGACATCCTGGCCTCCATTTTCCAGGAAAAGGACTCCCACGCAGCCCATTACCTCGAATCCGAAGGCATTACCCGCCTGGACGTCCTCCGGCAGATTTCCCACGCCTCCGAAGAGCTGAAAAAGGAAGCCGAGGAATCCGACGCCCCCAAGAAAATGTTCCCCATGGACGATCGGAAACCCAAAGCTGGTAAAAAGAAAGACCCCTTAAGTGCCTTTACCACTAATCTTCTGGAAAAGGCCAAGCAGGACAGAATCGACCCCCTCATCGGTCGCAGTGACGAGACCGAACGGGTGATGCAGGTGCTCTGCCGCCGCCGGAAAAACAACCCCATCCTGGTGGGGGATCCCGGCGTGGGCAAAACTGCCATTGCCGAGGGCCTTGCCCTGAAGATAAAGGACAATGAAGTGCCCTCCCTTCTTGAGGATTGCGAGCTCTTCTCCCTGGACATGGGCGCCCTTCTGGCCGGCACCAAATACCGGGGCGACTTTGAACAGCGCCTCAAGGATGTGATCTCGGCCCTGGAGGCCAAGGAAAACGCCCTGCTGGTCATCGATGAAATTCACACGGTTGTGGGCGCAGGTGCCACCACCTCCGGTTCCATGGATGCCTCCAACATCCTGAAACCGGCCCTCTCTTCCGGAGACATCAAGTGCATCGGCACCACCACCTACGAAGAATACAAAAATCACTTTGAAAAGGACCGGGCCTTTTCCCGGCGCTTTGAAAAGATTGAGGTCTCCGAACCCACGGTGAACGAGACCAGCCTCATCCTCAAGGGACTGCGCCCCTACTACGAGGAACACCACGGGCTGACCTATTCGGACAAAACCATTGAGGCCGCGGCCTATCTTTCGGACAAGTTCATCAATGACCGGTTCCTGCCGGACAAGGCCATTGACGTCATTGACGAGACCGGTGCCTATCTGCGCATCAAGGGGTCTGCCAATCGAAAGAACGTCACCCCCAAGGACATCGAGTCCATTGTTGCCAAGATTGCCAAGGTTCCCGTGACCAATGTAACGGCCACGGACCGGAACAACCTGGAAACCCTGCCCGAACGCCTCCTCAAGGTGATTTACGGACAGGACCATGCCATCGAAACCCTGACCACGGCCATCAAACGGTCCAGGGCCGGTCTGGCCGCCCCCAACCGTCCCATCGGTTCCTTCCTCTTCACCGGCCCCACAGGTGTTGGAAAAACCGAGGTGGCCAAGCAGCTGGCCACCAACATGGGCATCGAATTCCTGCGGTTCGACATGAGTGAGTACATGGAAAAGCATGCCGTTTCCAGACTCATCGGCGCCCCCCCCGGCTATGTGGGATTTGAGCAGGGCGGGATCCTCACGGACAATATCCGGAAACACCCCCACTCGGTTCTCCTCCTGGACGAGATCGAAAAGGCCCACATGGACCTGTACAATATCCTGCTCCAGGTCATGGACTATGCCACCCTCACGGACAACAACGGCAAGTCCGCCGACTTTAGGAACGTCATCATCATCATGACCTCCAATGCCGGCGCCCGGGAGATGAGTTCCAACAGCATCGGTTTCGGTTCCCAGACCCGGCACACCGATTCCAAGGGATTTAAGGCCGTGGAAAAGACCTTTACCCCGGAGTTCAGAAACCGGCTGGACGGCATTGTCCAATTCAACCATTTGAGCGAATCGGTCATGGAAATGATCGTGGACAAAAACATAAAGGAACTCAGGAAGATGCTGGCCACCAAAAACGTGACCCTGGGTTACTCTGCCAAGGCCAGAGCCTACCTGGCACAGAAGGGGTACGACCCCAAATTCGGTGCCCGGCCCCTGGCCCGGTTCATCCAGACCGCCATCAAGGACAAACTCACCGATCAGATCCTCTTCGGCAGCCTTGAAAAGGGGGGTAAGGTGACCATTGGCTTGAAAAACGACGAGCTGACCTTTAAATACAAAAGCTGAATGCCGCTGTTCAGACTTTCATCCCAGATTGATTTCCCGCCGGCATGGCTGGCCCGCACCGACGGTTTGCTGTGCATCGGCGGGGACCTCAACCCAGAACGTCTGATCCTTGCCTACCAGAACGGCATCTTTCCCTGGTTTTCCGAAAACGAACCCCTACTCTGGTGGTCCCCGGACCCCAGGCTCATCATACTCCCCAAGGAAATCTACGTTTCCAAAAGCCTGCGCAAAACCCTGCGCAGGGACCCGTTTACCATCACCTTTGACCGGGCATTTGAACAGGTGATCACCGCCTGTGCCCAACCCCGCCGGGAAGAGGACAACGGCACCTGGCTGGTGCCGGAAATGATCGAAGCCTATATCGAACTCCACCGCATGGGCGTGGCCCATTCCGTGGAGACCTGGCACGGGGACGAATTGGTGGGGGGACTTTACGGCCTCAGCCTGGGCCGCTCCTTTTTCGGGGAATCCATGTTCAGCAGCATGGCCGACGCCTCCAAGGTTGCCCTGGTCACCCTGGCCCGGCATCTTGAGGCCCACGACTACGATATGATCGACTGCCAGGTGACCTCCCCCCATCTCCTTCGCATGGGCGCCCGGGAAATCCCCCGGCAGTCCTTTCTGGATATGTTGGAACGCTCCATCCACCGTGAGACCGCTCCCCATGTCTGGCCCCATTCCCAACGCCCCAAAGGAGACCGTAATGAGACCTGCAGATCCCGCATCACTGAATCCTAACCCTGGGGCAATCTGTATCCAGGGTATCCCCTTTGACGCCAACTCCACCTTCAGAAGAGGGCCGGCCCAGGCCCCGGACCGCATCCGGGAAGCCTATTATTCGGAATCGGCCAACCTCTGGTCCGAACTGAACCTGGACCTGGGAAACCTGCCCACCTTGTTTGATGTGGGCAATATCCCCGATGGGGAAGATCTCTTTGACCGCATAAAGGACCAGACCGCCAAACTGGTTGAAAAGGGCGGCAGCGTGATCTCACTGGGTGGAGACCATTCCATCAGCTTTCCCCTGATCCAGGGCCATGCAGCCCAATATCCCCAGCTGACCATCCTCCACCTGGATGCCCACCCCGATCTCTACGATACAATGGAGGGCAACCCCCTCTCCCATGCATGCCCCTTTGCCCGGGTCATGGAAGCCCATCCCCATTACCGGCTCATCCAGGGGGGCATCCGAACCATCAACGGCCACCAGAGGGAACAGGCAGAACGCTTCAAGGTGGATGTCCTGGAGATGAAAAACGGCATGGCCCCTTTAATGGACCTGGACATGGAGGGGCCGGTTTACCTCTCCCTGGACCTGGACTGCCTGGACCCGGCCTTTGCCCCGGGGGTCTCCCACCACGAACCCGGCGGTTTGACCACCCGCCAGGTCATTGATCTCATCCACAATCTCAAGGGCCGGCTCATCGGTGCCGATATTGTGGAGTACAACCCGGACCGGGATTTCATCTCCATGACCGGTATGGTGGCGGCCAAACTCCTAAAGGAAATCATTGCCAGAATCCACCTGGACCAGGCCTAGCACCGGAGGGAATCCGGGGGTCGTCTTGACAAGCGGATTTTCATCAGCATAATCTTGACAGACCCAAATTAATTCAACAGGAGTACGCCATGCTTTTCCGACTTTTTTTGTGTTTCACCCTGATCCCCATGATTGAACTCTACCTGCTCATCCAGGTGGGGACGATCATCGGCGGTCTGAACACTATTCTTCTGGTCATCCTCACCGGTGCCGCCGGGGCCTGGCTGGCCAAGATGGAAGGACTCCAGACCATGTTCAAACTCAGGGCCAATCTCCAGCAGGGCCTGATGCCGGCCGAAGAACTTCTGGATGCCTGTATCATTCTGGTGGCCGGCATTGTGCTCATCACCCCGGGCCTGATGACCGATGTCGTGGGCCTGTTCCTGCTCTGGCCCGTCACCCGCAACGCCTTTAAACGGTTCATGCGGAAAAAATTCGATGAAATGCAAAAAAACGGAACCATCCACATCAACAACAACTTTCACTGATATTCCCAGGGAGCCCCCATGTTCTTAGACCAGATTGCACAACGCAGAAGCATTCGAAAATTTCAAAGCAGTCCCGTGGAAAAGGAAAAGGTGGACCAATTGGTTGAAGCGGCCCTGCGCTCCCCCTCTTCCAGAAGCTTTAATCCCTGGCGCTTTATTGTGGTGGACCGTGCAGACCTCCTTGAAAAGCTCTCAACGGCAAAACCCCACGGCGCCTCTTTTCTGAAGAATGCCCCCCTGGGCATTGTGGTCTGCGGAGACACCTCGGCCTCGGACGTCTGGGTGGAAGACACGGCCATTGCCTCCACCTTTATCCACCTGGCCGCCCAGGATCTGGGGCTGGGATCCTGCTGGATCCAGATCCGCAAACGGGAACACGACGCCAACAGCGATGCCGGTGAGTACATCCGCAATCTTTTAAACATCCCCACCCACTTAAGTGTTGAATCCATCCTGGCCATCGGTTACCCTGACAAGGCGAAGAAGGGGCATGACAGGAAAAGCCTGGATTTTGACAAAGTCTTTTATAATGGATACGGCACTGCTGAGTAGATGGATGTAAAACAGGAAATTCTCAAGCTCATTAAGAAGCGGGAATCGGACATTCCCACCCTGCCGGTGGTGGTGGAGCGCATCATTTCAGCGGCCTCGGACGACAAAACCACCACCGATAGTCTGGCCCATATCATCACCCATGACCAGGCCATGACCAACAAACTCCTCCAGCTGGCCAACTCCATGTACTATGCCCAGCGCAACAGGGTGGAAACCATCAAGCGGGCCATCTCGGTCATCGGCTTTGACGAGATCATCGGCATTGCCATGGGCATGGGTATCCTGAAGACCTTCACCGACAAAACCGGAATGGCCCTGGACATGAAGGCATTATGGATCCACGGCATCGGCGTGGCCACCATTTCCAAGTCCCTGGCCATGCGCACCAACCCCTCCATTGCCACCAAGGTTTTTATTCCGGCCCTGCTCCACGACATGGGCAAGATTCTGCTTTCCCAGTACTTCCGGGATGAATACATCAAGGCACGACAATTTGCCCTGGCCAATAAAAAACCCCTTTATTTCAGTGAACGAGAGGTGCTCCAACTGGACCATGCCGCCCTGTCCGCCCTGCTCATGAAGCGGTGGAACTTCCCACCTTCCATCATCTTCCCCTGCCGCTTCCACCATGCACCCGAGGCAGCCCCGGTCCAGTACCGGTACCAGGCCCTGATCATCAACCTGGCCAACTATCTCACCCAGAAGGCCGGCATCGGCCACAGCGGCAACCCCGTCCCGGTGACCATCAAAAACATCACCAAAAAAATTGGCATCACTGAATCGGTCCTCCGCGTAAGTATAGAACAGCTCCAGCGAAAGGAGACCGAGATCAAGGAATTCTTCAAGATCACCACGGAATAGCCCCCCGCATATTTCACAAAATGGATTTGCGACAGCAGCTGCCCAATAGGGGACATATGATTTAGCCCCAAATTAGCTACACGAAGTCTTCAGGAGCAAATTGTCATGGCAGATCCGGTTTAAAAGGGACGGGTATCCAGCCAGGCTTTAACCCGTTTCAATCCCTCCTCAGTGGAAATCCGGGGGCGGTAGCCCAGTTCGGTTTTGGCCCGGGAGATGTCAAACCAATGGGAAGTGGCCAGCTCCTTGGCCACAAACCGGGTCATGGGCGGTTCCGAGGTAATCCGGAAGACCCGGTAAACGCTCTCCAAAAGCCAGCCGATCCCATAGGCGGCCTTTGCGGAGATGTGGCCCCTCACCGGTGGTTTGCCTGCGGCGGCCAGAAAGGCGTCCATGAGGGCCCACTTGGAAATGGGGTCATCCTGGGAAATGAAATAGGCCCGCCCTGAAAGTCCGGGCTCTTCAACAAGTTTTTCCAGGGCAAGGAGGTGGGCATGGGCGGCATTGTCCACATAGATGGTGTCCACCAGATCGTCCTTTCGACCGATGCGTTTCAGCCGCCGGCCCCGCTCGATGATCCGGGGAATCAGGTGATTGTCCCCCGGCCCCCAGATGAGATGGGGTCTGAGGATGATGCAGGAAAGGCCCTGTTCCGCCGCCGCCGTCACCCGCTGCTCTGCCAAGGCCTTGGTTTCCGGATAATGGGTCAGGTAGGAAGGGGCAAAGGGAACGGACTCGTTTTCCCCTTCCATGTCCGCAGAATGGAAGACCACCGAGGGGGAACTGGTGTAGACCAGGGGAATGTTGCCATGGATGCGGCAGGCATCAATGACATTTTCCGTCCCCTTTACATTGATATCATAATAGGAGTCGTAACTGCCCCAGACACCGGCCTTGGCCGCCACGTGGAAGACGGCATCCATACCCGCCACCGCCTGGAGCACGGCCTCCCGGTCGGACAGATCTCCCTGGATCTGGGCAACCCCCATCCCTTTCAAATCCGGGCTTTCATTCCGGGAAAAAGAGGTCACGGTTTTTCCGGATGCCATCAATTGTCCGACAATGGCTTTTCCCAGAAAACCACCGCCTCCGGTGACCAAAATTGTTTTCATTTTATTTTCAACACCTTCACTGACCATGATAAATTCTTCCATAAAATATTCTAAAAAAGGTTTGACAACGCCCCGTGGTTAGCGTAAAAAGGCTCATCTTTTGCTGAGCGGGAATAACTCAGTGGTAGAGTGCGACCTTGCCAAGGTCGAAGTCGCGGGTTCAAATCCCGTTTCCCGCTCCACTTTTTCTCCCTTCCCATTTCAAGACTTCCCCCAAGTTTTAAACACACCCTCAAAAATCAAGTTTTTGCCCCCAATTGTTGTCTTTGCATACGGCATAGACCGTTGATGCAACGGTAAGATCAAACAAGGCCATGCCCACGGACTTGAAGAACAGGGTCTGGTCAGCTGTTTTCTTAACCGGCGTTCGCAGCAGGTCGGCAAAGGGCTGGATCTTTTCCTTTTTCACCACCCCCTTTTCCAGGGGGATGCAGATATCACCGCTCTCCTTGGCGGCAAAGGGCGTGTCGGTAAAAACCGTGTCCGCCGTGGCAATGACGGCATCGGGGAACTCTTTCATGTCCGGCCGGAAACTGCCAATGGAGACAAAGGTCTTCCCCTTGACCAGACCGACATCGTCCCGGAACAGGGGCCTGCTGGATGTGGTGGCGGCAATGACCAGCTCCGATGCTTCAACAAGGGCCTCGGCAGACGGGGCAACGGTGATTTTTACCCTGGGGAAATCTTGGGAGAGCCCATCGGCCATGGACCGGGCGGCCTCGGGATGGATATCATAGATAAAAACCTCATTGACCGGGCGGTTCTTCAACAGAAACCGGGCCTGGCTAAACCCCTGGACCCCTGCCCCCAGTATCCCCGCCGAAGCCAATGTTTCCGGCGTCAGAAAGGACACCCCCAATCCCCCCACGGCACCGGTGCGCTCCGCCGTAACGGCGGCACCGTCCATGATGGCCAAAGGCTGGCCCGTTTGGTTGTCCGACAAGACCATGACCCCGTTCACCGACGGGCACCCCAGCTCCGGTGCCTTGGGAAAGACAGACACCAGCTTGGTGGCAAAATAGGTTTTTGAAAAACAGGGCATGAGCAAAAGCATGTTCTCCCCATCCCCCACGTGCATCCGGTCCGGCATGTTATAGCTCTGGTCCAGCACCATCCGATAGGCCGTTGCAACCGCATCCTGAATCAAGGCCGCATCTACTCTGTAGATCGCTTCTCTGTTCAAAAAGTGCATCTGGCATTACCTCTCTGATTAGGGTTTGTGTATCCCCATACCACACCGGGCCTTCAAAAACCACGAAAACCCTTGTCCCTTCCGGTAATCCCAAGACGTACCAGCATCTGCGAACCTGGTTTTCCATGGCAGCTGTTCAAAGGATTTCCACAGGGCCTCCCGGCCATGGGCCAGTAAAAAAACCGCCCCCTTTTCAGAATTTTTTATCCCCCCGGGCGCTGAACTATGATAAAAGAAAGGTTTTCCCATCACATATCAAGGAGTAGTTCCATGGAAAAAGTCCTGTGCATCCAGAGAAACCAATTGCCCCCCTCCTGGGTTGAACCCAGGGGCTGGGTGAACATGAGCATGGATCAATTTGTGACCCAGTGCACAGCCGCCGAATTTGCCTTTGTGGATAGACCCCAGGCAGAACAGAATCCTGCCCTTAAGCAGGTCATTCCCTATATTGTCCTCCAGACCCGGGATCTGTCACAGACCGCCGTCTACAACCGCCAGGGAAGCGAAACCCGCCTCCACGACCTCTGGTCCCTGGGCATCGGCGGCCACATCAACCCCGAAGACAACCCCAAAAACAACCGGGGAGAAATGGACTTTAAAAGCCTTGTCACCGCAGGCATGGAACGGGAACTCTCCGAAGAACTCTCCCTCCGCCCGGCGGGGGAAAAACCAATTTTTAAGGGGATTATCAGTGAAGACATCACCGATGTGGGAAAGGTACATATAGGAGCGGTCTTTCAGATCCTCACCCAGGACACGACCGCCTGGGCTCCCGGATCGGAACTCCACCTTTTCCAGTGGAAACAAACCGCAGACCTGAAGGCGCTCAACATGGAGCTTTGGTCTGAAATGGCCCTGGAATTACTCGGCTAGATTTTTTTCTTCCAGAACCTTGAGAACCGCAGAGTTCTTGTTCTTAAGAATCTTTGACCCCCGGGTGATCTTACAGAGACTGATGCCATATTTACCGGCAATGCTGCGCTGGGTCTCACCCTTGTGAAGATCCTTCAACAATTTCCATCTCAGGCAGAGGTCTTCCATCTCAGCCGGGGTCAAAAGGTCCTCAAACAAAAGATTTAACGCGTCGGTGTCCGACGTGGATGCAAAAACTTCAAGAAGATCCTGATCTATTTTCATATCGATTCCTGTTACTGGTGTTAATGGGTGGGCCGTTATCCGTCCCGGTTTTCTTCAAAGGATTGGACCTGGTAGATTGAAACGGTGAGCCCCTTTTTCTTCCAGGCGTTCCGATCCAGTCCGGCCTTGGCACAAAGATGGGAGAAAAAGGCGGCGGGCTCGGGCAATTGCTCCCAGACCTGGGGCAGGAAGGTCGCCCCTTTGCCGTCCTTCTCAAGGATGACACCGTCGAGAAAGGGCCGAACCTGAGACAGCAGGGCATCTCCCCCGGCAGCCGCCAGGGGTTCAGGTTCCGTTAAAATGCTGATTTCCAGGCAGACCCGATCCAGCTCCTCCCCCACCAGGGGAGAAAACCGGGGGTCCTTGAAGGCCGCATTCACCGCATTCACCCGAATCCCTTCCTCCACCGGCCTGTGGGCGCCGATGGATCCGATGCAGCCCCTGAGCTTGCCGTCGGCTTTGCCATGGAGGGTCACAAATACACCCCGCTTTTCAAGGAAGACATGGCCGTGGTCCACGACCGCCTCTCCAACGGAATCCCCCTGGCGATCACGGCGAATTCCAAGGTGGGTTTCCATTTCCAACCGGGCCAGTTTTAACAGATAGGCTCCCTCTTCCCGTGTGTACAGATATGACATTTGCCCTCCCCTTGTCTCCATCCCCCGGCGCCTGGAACAGGGTTTCCCTCCCGGCACCGGGATACATTCAGCCGCAAATCAAAGCGTTTCTCTGTAATACGGCGTATTTACAAGAACAGAGCCGGACATTTTCCCGTTTTTGTGTGAAACCCCTGTCCCGGCACTTCCGAAACCCCGATTCCAAACCCAAACACAGATTAACCCGGATTGACGGCTTTAAATAACTTCCCTATGATACTATCCATCACAGCTGTTTTTCCTTGCAGCCGATCTTTAAACCCCCTTTCGGGAGGTGGCCATGGATCATCCAAATCAGCGATTGATGCATCATCTCATGAAGCTCGGCGTTGATGCCCCCCTGATTCCCGGGTTCATCCGTAGCCTGGCCAATGCCCTTCTGATCAATCCATCCATGTCCCCTGTCCAGGCCAACCGTCGGTTGAAGTATCTGGGCTGGGAGGAGATCGAGCTGGACTACCACACCCTCGAACTGGCCATCAGTGCATTTGAAGACCATGGGATGCCCCGCCTGGTCTATAAGTCTGCACCCTGGTATCTGAAACGGTTCAACCCGTCTCCCCAGCCGAAGAAATCCGCCTGATCCGACCCCATTGGATCCTACCGGCATATCCGCCGGCTTGGGGCGGGTTCCCATAAACAGGCCCCGCCCTTAATCTTTACAGAACAGGGAAGCGCCTATCCCTGCCCCTTCTGTTCAAAATAAATATCCACCAGCTTTTCCGCCTGTCCCACATAGGTATCCGGGGTCAGCTGATCCATGCGGGCCTTGAAATCTGCAGGCACCTTTTCCAGCTTGGCCACAAAGTCGGAGAGATCCGCCTTGGTGATGCGGTGGCCCCGGGTCAGATCCTTGAGCCGTTCGTAGGGATTCTCCTCCCCGAAAACCCGCATGGCCGTCTGGAAGGGTTCGGCCAGAAGTTCCTGGTTACCCTCCAGGTCCTCCAGAAGAACGGCCTGGTTCAGGTCGACCTTGGACAGGCCCTTGAGGGCATTTTTAATGCCGATGCAAAAATACCCGAATGCCGAGCCCAGGCTGCGCAGAACGGTGGAATCACTCAGATCCCGCTGCCATCTGGACTTGAGCAGCTTCACGGACAGATGCTCCATCATGGAAATGGCAATGCCCATGTTACCTTCACTGTTTTCAAAATCAATGGGATTGACCTTGTGGGGCATGGTGGAGGATCCGGTCTCTCCGGCCTTGACCCGCTGTTTGAAGTACCCATTGCTGATGTACCCCCACATATCCCGGTCAAAGTCGATGGTCACGGCGGCGGCACGGACCAGGGTATGGAGGACATAGGAAAGGGCGTTGCCCGGATTGATCTGGGTGGAAAAGAGGATGGGTTCCAGTTCCAGGTGGTTGGTGATAAACCGCTGGGAAGCAGCGGGCCAGTCCACATCCGGGAAGACAAAGTAATGGGCATTGTAGTTGCCGGTGGCGCCGTTGATCTTGGCCTGGACCTTTTTATCGGAAAGGATCTGCGCCTCCTGGGAGATGCGCCAGGCAAAGTTGACAAATTCCTTCCCCACGGTGGTGGGGGTGGCCGGCTGTCCATGGGTTCTGGACATCATGGGCGCGGCCTTGTGGGCCAGGGCCTTTTCCTCCAGCTTTTCCTGGAACTCGGCCAGAAGTTCTTCGGCAACGGCCTTCCCCTTTTTCAGCATCAGGGCATAGGCGGTATTGTTGATATCATCGGAGGTGCAGGCAAAGTGAACCCATTCCTTGATGTGGGAAAGACCGGCGGATTCCAGCTTATCCTTTATAAAGTACTCCACGGCCTTGACGTCGTGGTTGGTCTTGCCCTCAATGGCTTTTACCTGCTCGGCATCGGCCACGTTGAAATTCTCCACAATGGCGTCAACGGCAGCCGCATCAAGGGTTTCATCTCCGGCCAGTTTCAGATCGGTGATGATGAATTTCAGCCATTCAATTTCCACCTGGACCCGATGGTGAATCAGACCGTATTCACTGAAGATATCTGAAAGGGTTTGGGTTAATCTGGCATACCGTCCATCCAGGGGGGTAATGGCCTTAATCTGTGTCATAACGTCTCTGCACTCCGTTTGATACCTGGTTAAATATAACTAAATAGCTATATTCATTGACATTTATTAATATTTTTCTTACATCATCATAGCGTGCGAACGCCCCTAAAATAGCAGACAATCCAAAACTTGACAATCCAAAACCCGGACGGAGGTGTAGGAGGAGAGGCAGAAAGATCTGAATTGAAATCAAGTATTTTGGAATTTCAAAAACAGGGCATTTTTCAAGGTATATACGGACTTCACCACTTGACAACCGCCTGAGTTTTACAGTATTTTAGCAATCGTTTTTTTGAATTCAACCCTTTATGATAATAGCCAAATGTGTTGCAGGAGTTAAAATTTTATGGCGTTAACAAAAACAATTATTGCAGAAAAGATACAAAACAATCTGAACCTCTCCAGAACTGCCACCTATGAAATCATGGAAGAATTCCTTGAAATCATAAAAGAAACCATCGAGAGCGGCGAAGATATCATGATCAGCGGGTTTGGTAAATTTTGTGTCAACGAGAAGAAAGCAAGAAAAGGCCGAAACCCTGCAACCGACGAAGAAATGACATTGCCGGCCAGACGGGTTGTTACCTTTAAATGTTCCGGAAAACTCAGAGATCTGATTAACTCTTAAAGACATATGGGATGAATATATCGGAAACCCTCATCACACTGATCATTCTGACAACCCTGATTTGTGGGTACCTTTTAGACACCCTTGCCGACTACCTTAATCTCGGACATATCAGTTCAACCCTACCCAAAGAATTTTCAGACATTTACGATGAAAAGGGATATGCCGCATCCCAGGATTATCTGAAAACCACAACCAGATTCGGACTGATCACCACCAGTCTGAATCTGGCTTTTCTTTTGGCCTTCTGGTTCCTGGGCGGATTCGGCATCCTGGATCTCCAGGTCCGGGCCCTGGGCCTAGGTTCCATCTGGTCGGGCATCGTTTTCATCGGCGTCCTGGCGGCATTACGGTATCTGGTCAACCTTCCCTTTGGCCTCTACTCCACCTTTGTCATTGAGGAGCGTTTCGGGTTCAACACCACGACCCCGGGCCTTTTCATACGGGACCAGCTCAAACGCCTGGGGCTGGGCCTTGCCATCGGCCTTCCCTTCCTGGCCCTGATCCTCTGGATTTTCCAGGCCCTGGGATCCGGTGCATGGCTCTACGGCTGGGGGGTCACCGCCCTGTTTACCCTGGCCATGCAATACCTGGTGCCCACCTGGATCATGCCCCTGTTCAACAGGTTCTCCCCCCTGGAAGAGGGGGATCTCAAACAGGCCATCATGGCCTATGCCAAAAAGATCCAGTTTCCCTTAACCCAGGTCTTTGCCATGGACGGCTCCCGGCGCAGCACCAAATCCAATGCCTTTTTCACCGGATTCGGGAAAAACAAACGCATCGTTCTCTTTGACACCTTGATCCAGAAACACACAACCCAAGAATTGGTGGCCGTTCTGGCCCACGAGATGGGACATCATAAAAAACACCACATCCAGACCCGGCTGGTCCTGGGCATCGCCCACCTGGGCCTGCTCTTTTTCCTGCTCTCCATCTGCCTTTCAATGGAAGGGTTGTTTACGGCCTTCCATGTGACAACCCCCTCGGTATATGCCGGGCTGATCTTCTTCACCCTGCTCATGTCCCCGGTGGATATGCTCCTCTCCCTGGCCATCCAGGCCGCCTCCCGGCGGGATGAATACCAGGCGGACCGCTATGCCGCACAAACCCTGGGCACCGGAGAACACCTCATCCAGGCCCTGAAAACCCTGTCCGCCCACAACCTGTCCAACCTCACCCCCCACCCCCTATACGTGTGGATCCATTACAGCCACCCGCCTGTATTGGAACGGATCAAGGCCCTGCAGCCCTTCTGCCCGGGCCCATCCAGGGAGGAGGCCCCATGAGCCGGCTCTTCATCACCGCAGATGTCCACGGCAGCCTGGGCACCTGGATGACCCTCCAGGCCCTCATGGAAGAGGGTGACCAATTGGTGGTGGCCGGAGACCTCTTTGACACCCGGTACGGCAGCTACGGCAATCCCGATTTCCAACCGGACACCATTCGCAGTGAGGTTAAGGCCATGGCACGGCCCTTCCATTATGTATATGGGAATTGCGACGTGGAAGGTTATTATCCAGGGCAGGAGAGTACCCGCAGTTTTAGCTTCCAGGGAAGGGAGATCTTCCTCCACCACGGCCATCGGCCGGTGCAGATCCCGGAATCTGCAGACCTGGTCATCCAGGGCCACACCCACCTGCCCGTGCTGGACAGACAACAGGGCCGGATTTTCCTCAACCCCGGCTCCATGATCCGCCCCCGAAACCAAGTGCCCTCCTATGCCGTTGCCACGGCAGACCGCATCAGCATCCTTAAGCTTAAAACCGGAGCCCCCCTGGCCACCCTGGACTGGGACATCAACGGCTGAAGGGCCCCACCTTTTTCACAGGCGACACCGGTGAAACCGGCCCCCTTTCCCCGTTGCGGGAAGCCCGCTTCCGGGCATTGACCTGACGTTTCAGGGCCATGTGGCGCCGGTAGTTCTCCATTGGGGTGGGCCCCTGGCCCCCTTCACGCCTCTCCATTTCCCCCTCCCCGGCACACAGGGGTTCGAGCACCTGGGCAAAACGACTCTGCTTGCCAGGGCGCCGTTTCCCCCGGACAAAGGGAGTGGATTTTGCGCCGGGGGACCTGGGAACCGCACCTGCGCCCCTGGTCTTTTTCACCCTGCGAAGAAAGGCCCTGAACAGCCCTTCCCCGGGTTCCTTTTCCTCGTGCCGGGCCGGTTGAGGCCTTTTACCGGTAAAAGCCGTCCCTGCCCCCTGCCCTGACAATCGCGGCTTCAGCACCTGCCAGGCCCGGTTGATCTCCTTCATTCGCCCCTCGGCCAGCCCCCCCCTTTGGGGATCCTGCTCCCAACGATCCGGATGATATTGCTTGGCCAATTGCCGGAAGGCCCGGCGGATTTCGGCCGGGGAAGCCCCCCTGCCCAGCTTTAGAACCGCCAGAGCTTTTTTTTCATCCATTTTTTCCATGGTCCCAAGCTTACCCCGGCCCCATGGGCGGGTCAAGCCCTCCGCCATTGACAGCCCACCCCCATCCTCGAATTGAAAAACACGAATCCAGGTGGTAGGATATCGCCAACCGTAATCCAAGGAGAAATCACCATGCCCAAACAATCGTCTCCAACTCCCAGCCTGAATCCGGACCAGGATGCCTGGCATACCGCTTTTTTCATCGAAAACCACATCGATCCATTCGCCTATCCCAACAAAGTGGGCAGCCGGGAGCAGGTTGAATTCATGGTCTGTCCCGAACCCGGACAGCGGTATTACCCATGCTCCGACGCCACCTTTGAGGCCATCATGTCCCGGCAATGCCCCCCGGAACTGGCCCGGGGATATGAACAGGCATATGAACGGGTGATCCAGCTGGTGGAGGACTATATCACCACGGCCTATGACAAGGTGTTTCTCAAATCCCTCATCCACATGAAATACCAACGGGAGCGGGACGCCTGCATCCTGGTGCCCTCCCGGCTGGAAAAACGGCTCTATAAAATCTTCATCAGCCGGACCCACATTGAAAACCCCCATGCCCGGGAAAAACAGCGGGAGATTCGCCTGGCCCATCGCCTCCTCACCTCCCCCACCTTTGAGACCGCCCTCAACCACATCAAAGGGGAGCTGAAAAACATTGAATCCCTTTCACTGAAGACCCTGAGAAAGCAGACCAAAACCATAGAGCTCAAGCGGTTGCTCACCCTGCTCACAGCCACGGAGATCTGGTGCGGCAGGACCATGAAAATGCCCACTCGAAAACGGCTCCAGGAATTGTTCCAGACCCGGATCACCGGCAATGGCTGGGCCAAATTACAGGAGCTCATCCACCGCCCCAAGAGCAAATTCCTCTGGCTCACCCACGAAACCGACAGCCTCATGGTGGAGTTGAGAATCGCCCGGTTCCTCGCCGACCTGGGCCATGTGGTGATCTTCTCGGTCAAGGAATCCCCCCTGTTCAAAAAAGTGAGCCTGGCCGATTTGAAAACCGACCCCATCCTCACCCAGGAGCTCCATCGCCGCCAGTTCATCCACGATCCCTTTATCTCCAAAAACGACCTGGTCCAGCGCCTGAAACAGAACGAGCAGATCTACCTCATCTCCGACGGCACCCGGGAGGAACTCAACCTGCTTCTGGCCTCCACCACCTTTGCCCGAACCTTCAAGGAGGTGGACTGCGTCATCGGCAGCGGCCCGGCCCAGAAAGCCCGCCTCATCGACAGCCGCCACCGGTTCACCCGGGACATCCTCCACATCGACGCCCGGCCCGGCCATTTGGCCCTCACCCACAAGCCGGCCCACCCCGGATTCATCAACTTCTCCCACTACGACCTGGAAAACAAGGCCGGGGCCATCGTGGACAAAATGAAGGCGGCCAAGACAAAAAAAATGACCGTGATGTTCTACAGCGGAATCATCGGCTCCATCCCCGGAAAGATCGACGTGGCCAAAAAAATCATGACCCGGTTCATCCAGCACCTGGAATCCCAATCCGCAGATCTTTTCATCATCAACCCCTCGCAATACTACGAGCCCGGCATGGATGCCGACGATCTCATGTACATGTGGGAAATCGTCCAGAGAAGCGGTTGGATCGACATCTGGCGATTCCAGACCGCCGACGACATTGCCGAAAGTTTCAGGCTCATGAAAAAGAAGGTGCCCCCGGAATGGATTGGCAAAGACGCCACCTACAGCACCGGCTGCACAAAGGAAATGCGCATTGCAGTGGATGTGCTCAAGGCCAATCCGGAGATGCAGCTCATTGGCCCCTCCGTGGACAAGTTCATGCGCAGGAATGAATACGGGGTGGGCTCCATGTACGACCAGCGGCTGGCCGGAACCCGATAAGACCTGTAGTTGTTGACCGGACCCTTAGCGTTTGCCAGAAAGAATTTTCGATTAAGCCGACGAAACCACGGGTAACAACAAAGGCGGGCAACTGCCATAGATCGCTACCAAATATTTGCGGCGGACGATGGGGGCTGTATGCCCGGAGCCTTGTATCTCAGACCAGAGGGTACTTGCAACGTCCACGGCACCGGCCATGGATTTCCTAATTTTGGATTTACCCTTACCCGCCATGGGGGATACCCAATGGGAAATTCCCTTTGGCAAAGGCAAAGAATATGGGAAATGGATAAAGGCGGGGCAGATCAGGCGTCCAAATCGTCCAGGGCCAGGAAAAAAGCCTTCAGGGCATGGTGGGCGCAATGGTGTTCTTTTTTGGGAAGGGTTTTCAGGTAATCGATGATCTCTTCCGCCTTAAGCGTCCGGGCCGCTTCCGGGGTCCGGCCCAGGGCAAAGTGGATCACGGTGTTGGCACAGGCATGGGAGAAGAGACAGCCGGTGAGATCGTAGGAAACGGCATCCAGCCGCCCCTGGTCCAGGGCCAGGTAAAAGGTCACCGTATCCCCGCATTCCCGGGAGGCGCTACCCTTTCCGCCGCATTGGTATACCCGCTCCTGGAAATCCCGCTTCATTGCCATTTCAAGGAATTCAAGGGAATGGTCGTTCCAAAAATCAAATCCATTATCCTGGGATGATGTCATACTGCCACCTCGTGCCGGGGACAATTGCATCCCCCAGCCATTTAAAGGTCTTAATTTTGGGCCTGCCCCCCCTTCCCTTCAGGGCCAGGGCCATATAGCTTTCCTTGCCGAACCGGCCATGGCAGAATTGCCAGGATCCGGCACAGGGAGGTCCCGGATTTTTACCCCCGTCTACCTTTCCCCTGGAGAGCCCGTCGCCACAGGGACCGTGGAACCGGGACGCGGCAAGGTCAAACCCGAACCCGGCCAGATCCTGACCGGCAATACCCGAGCCCAGGGCCTTGACATAGGCCTCTTTTAAGGTCCAGAAGGTCAAAAAAAGATGGGAGCGGCGGGAGGGAGAAGCTGCATTAAGCTGGGCCTGTTCATCCGGGGAAAAAAAGCGATGGGCCACCTCCAAATTCAGCCGGCGGTGGAGATCTTCCACATCAATGCCCAGGGGACCGGGCGCCCCCAGGGCCAAAGCCATCAAACGGCCGGAATGGGAAAGGTTAAAGGCCGGGGCACCGGCATGGTCTTCCCCGGCCAAAAAGGGTTTGCCATGGTCTGAAATCGAAATCTTCAGCCCATCCGGTTCCATGGCCAACGCCGAAGAAAGCACCCAATGGGTCAGGCTCCTGGCCAGGATCCGCTCCCGCCGTTTTTCCCTGCGGGAGGGCGCCAGGGCCTCTCCATGGGCATGGGAAGGAAGCTGTTCAAGGAAAAAGGCATCATCCCGCCCCTCCCAGATCTCTTCCTGATCCAGGTAGACGATCCAGACCTGGTCCGGCGCCAAGGGAAAGGGCAACATCCCGCCTCCTTATATATTGGGAATTATTCTTCTTCGGGAAGGGCCCGCTTTAGCAGCTCTTCGCCCCGGGCCTCAATGAGTTCGCTGCAATTGGGACATTTCATATTCAAACGATTCACCCGCCCCCTCATCACCAATTTTCCGCAATGGGGGCAGTAATACTCCAACAATTCCACACTGGTATTCCCCAGGGTGGCGATTTCATAATCCGATTCCATGGACCCTCTCCATAACACTATACATAATTAAAGGTGGAGTCGCTATATACCCACCCCATCCCTTAAAATCAATTAAAATATTTCCACCCCATGGTCACGGACAGGTCCAGGAGGCCGCCAGAAAGGCCCCGGTATCTGCCCCCCGACCGGCTGCTTCCGCTGCCACGGCCCCTTCCGGGGTGTCGGTCTTTTCAAAATGCACCGCCGTGCAAATGGCACAGTCACCGGGCAACAGGGCCCTTAGATCATCCGGGGATCTGAAATAAACATTCTGGAACAGGGTATGCCCCGCCTTGGCCGCCTGGGTCCGCCGCTCTGCCCAAGGACTGAGGGCATTGAGGGTGGTCAACACCAAAGTGGCCCCGGGCCGGGCCACCCGCTCCATTTCCCTGACCACGGTTTGGGCGTCTTCAATGAACTCCACCGCCGTCATGGAATAGACCTTGTCAAAGGTATCGTCCCCAAAGGGCAAGGCCGTCATGTCTGCACACAGCCCCCCAAAATTCCGGTCCGATAATTTCCATGCCCCGGCCTGGACCATGGGAATGGAAATATCCAGCCCGGTCACCCGGGCCCCCTTTTCCAGCACCTGGTCCGTGAAGATCCCGGTGCCGCACCCCAGATCCAGGATATGCTCCCCGGGTCCCGGGCAAAGCATGTCCATGAACACTTCCAATTCATATTGGTGAACCAGCCGGCCAATGGGGGTATCAAACCATTGGTCGTAGGTCTTTATCCATTTATCAAATAATTTTTCAGACATCAGCTTCCCGTAAATTCAGGGTCCCGCTTTTCCAGGAGGGCGGCAATCCCCTCCCGGGCATCGTTCATTTCAAAGGTTCGGGACTGGATAACAGCCTCCTGCCGGGCCGCATCTTCCACGGCCCAGTCCAAACCGTGGTAAATGGACTGCTTCATCATGCGCACAGCATAGGGGGCGCAGGCCGCAATCTCCCGGGCCAAGTCCATGGCCCTTCCCAAAACGGCCTCCCCGGGCAATGCATAATTGACCAGCCCCATGCCCAGGGCCTCCTCCCCGGTAAAAATCCGACCGGTGAACAAAAGCTCATTGGCCCGGGCCAGCCCCACCAGCCGGGGCAACACATAGGAAATGGCCAGGCCCGAATGGAGGCCCAGCCGGGCAAAGTTGGCCCCGTACCGGGCTCCGGCATTGGCCACCCGGATGTCGCACATCAGGGCCAGGCCCAGCCCCCCGCCCACTGCATGGCCGTTCAAGGCCCCGATCACAGGAATCTTCACCGACCCCACTTCCAGGAAGGGCCGGTAGACCTCCAGCAGGCTTTCATTCAGGGGCATCTCTCCCTTATCCAAAACCCCGCTGTTAAAATCCGCCCCCCCGCAAAAACTGGAGCCGCTGCCGGTAATCACCAGGCAGCGCAGATCCCGGTCTTCCTTCACCCGGTCCAGGGCCGCCTTAAAGGCGGGAAGGGTTTCTTTGTCCATGCTGTTCCGGTTCTCGGGCCGGTTCAATTGAATCAAGGCGATTCCGTTTTCCACCTCAAATACCACGGGGTCGGTCTTCACATCATACCTCCTGATGGGGTTGGCGATCTTCATCATAGGGGAATTTGCAATTTTTGCAAGTTGGTCAGGCCGGTTTTTCCTTCTGGATTTGCCCGCCTACACCTGGCCTGGTTATTGAATCGTTTAGAGCAATATATATAATGGATACTCTATATATTTTGACACATCTTTCCCCCTTACTATTTCCGACAATAAAAGGGATGTTTATCCCCCAAGGGTGTTATTCTTGATGCGATTCCAATAAACGGAGGAGGGTTCTCCTTTGAAAAGAAGAAGGAAGGTTTGGAGCTTTCTCACCATTTTATTCAAAAAGGTTAATCACGGATGTGATGGCAAGCACTGATGTCAAAACTATCATCCACAGCTGGAGGCGTTGGTAAATTACGTCTCTGTTTTTCAATTCTTCATATTTCTCATAAGTATCAATAGCCTTCGGCTGTATCTGAAACTGATAATGTCCTACTCCAGCCAATTCTCCCGAATGCTCAAATGATCGCAAATAAAATTTGATCATTTTTTTTCGAGTTTGCGCATGGGGATGTTGGTCCCACTTGGAAGAATAGATTTTCGTCATCAAGTCATCTAACCCCAATTCATCAAGCTCAGTTTCTTCATAATAATCTAAAATTCGTTTTAAAAGGTCCATCCGCTTAAGAGTCGCAAGAGACTTTCGATTGAAAAAAAACTGAGAGATATTTTCAAAAAATCCAATTATATAAAATTTGACTGAATACCATCTGATGGTGCTAAAGAAATAAAAAAGCAACATGTTTGTATGTGAGATTTCTTTGTGATCAAAATGTTGTATGATTTTAAGATCGTACGGTTCAAGTTTATCATAAGAAATCTCGATATTTGTAAAATGACTTGTTACTGGATGGTAATAATATCGAACATGTATTGTTCCGTTTGGTTCAATCCGTAGCAAAGAATACGTTCGTTTTTTCCCATCTTTGTGAAACTGAACTTGATACCCTCTAAATCCCTTTCTCTCTTCTTTATTATACTTCCAAGGGATTGAAGTTAAGCCGCCCCCTCTTTTGGAAATTCTCTTGAGGATGGCCAAGGTCAATTTCTTTTTGAGAAAAGCATGAATATCCATATCGCATCCCTTCTTTTGAGGTTTCATTCTTCATAAAATTTTATTTATGCGAATTCAATCAATTTTACATTTAGGCAACGGGTGCATATCGTCAGAGCACCATCATTCACATTAAGGGAATTTGGGATGGGAATACCGAATTTGAGGCCAAACAGAATTGAGCTCCAAAACGCAAAAAAGCCCTTTTGGATAATCCAAAAGAGCCTCTTAAACGCTTGTCTTTTTGTGTGGCGCGCCTGGCAGGATTCGAACCTGCGACCCCCTGATTCGTAGTCAGATACTCTATCCAGCTGAGCTACAGGCGCTCCGAAAAAGACTTGGAGGTTATACCAGAGGCGTTTCAGGAATACAAGCAGTTTATTTGGGAAATTTTAACTTATTTCACCCCAACCTCCATAATTTCCATTTTATCCAGAACTTGTGCAAAATGGAAGTCCGCCGGAAGAAAAGGGAAATTGCCCCGCCTCCCATGGAAATGTTTGACCTTGCCGGAAAAGCTCTATATAAGTATAGGCTGGTTATGGATGATCAATTTTATATGATGCTTGCCATCAAAGAGGCAAAACGGGCAGAGGCCATGGACGAAGTCCCGGTGGGGGCGGTTGTGGTGGATGACAATGACAGGGTCATCGGCCAGGGGTTTAACCAGCCCATCTCTACCAACGATCCCACCAGTCACGCCGAAATCAACGCCTTGAGAATGGCGGCTCAAACCATCGACAATTACCGACTGACAGGCGCCAGCTTATACGTTACCATAGAACCCTGTATCATGTGCATGGGCGCCATTATCCATGCGCGGATAAAGCGGCTGGTCTTTGGTGCCGGAGACCCCAAATGGGGGGCGGTTCACTCTCTGTACGAGATGGCCGACGATCCCCGGCTCAACCATCGCCTGGATGTAAAATCCGGGGTCTGTGAAGATATAACACGAAACCTGATTAAAGGCTTTTTTCGAAACAAAAGGAGCAAATAGTGGCAAATACAGTAATCATCGGAACCCAGTGGGGAGATGAAGGCAAGGGAAAAATTGTAGACCTGCTCAGCGAACACGCAGATTACGTGGTCCGCTTCCAGGGCGGCAACAATGCCGGCCATACCATGGTGGTCAATGGAAAGGAAATCATCAGCCACTTGATTCCCTCCGGCATCATCCAGCAGAAGAAATGCTTCATCGGCAACGGTGTGGTTGTGGATCCCTTTGTCCTTCTGGATGAAATCGATTACCTCATCGCCAACCAAATTGATGTCTCTCCGGAAATGCTCAAAATTTCCAACAGGGCCCATCTGATCATGCCCTACCACCAGGAAATCGACAAGGCCCGTGAAGCCGTTAAAGGGGACGTCAAAATCGGCACCACCGGCCGGGGCATCGGTCCCTGCTACGAAGACAAGGCCACCCGCCGGGGCATCCGCTTTGCCGACCTTTTGAATGTGGAATTCTTCAAGGCCAAGGTCACCAACATCCTTAAAGAGAAAAACTTCTACCTGGAAAACTATTTCAAGGCCGAACCCATTGATCCGGAAGTGGTCATTGACCAGATCCTGAAGATCCGGGATCGCCTGCTGCCCTATATAGCGGATGTCTCCGTCTCCCTGTACGACGGAATGAAAGAAGGCAAGACCGTCCTGTTTGAAGGTGCCCAGGGCACCCACCTGGACATTGAACACGGGACCTACCCCTTTGTCACCTCCTCTTCCACGGTTTCCGGCAACGCAGCCAACGGCTCCGGCGTCGGCCCCCGGGATCTGAACGAAATCATCGGCATTGTCAAAGCCTATACCACCCGGGTGGGCGAAGGCCCCTTCCCCACGGAACTCTTTGACGAAATCGGGGATCAGATCCAGAAAACCGGCGCAGAATTCGGCGCCACCACCGGTCGTAAGAGAAGATGCGGATGGCTGGACATGGTGATCCTGCGCAACGCCGCCCGCCTCAACAGCCTCACCGGCCTGGCCATCACCAAGCTGGATGTCCTGGACGAGCTGGACGAAATCAAAATCTGCACCGGCTATGAATACAACGGGACCACCATCAAGGATTTCCCCGCAGAAATCGAAATCCTTGAGAACTGCACCCCCATCTATGAAAGCCATCCCGGATGGAAGGAATCCACCCGCAACGCCCTGGCCTATGATCAGCTTCCGGAAAATGCCCGTAAGTACCTGGACCGCATCACAGAACTCTGCGAGGTACCGGTGAAGATCGTCTCCGTTGGACCGGGTCGTGAGGCCACAATTATTAAAGAAAAAATTTTATAATTTGACATTTAAAATGGATTAGTATATCTAATCTTGTCTTCAACCGTCGGGATGTAGCGCAGCCTGGTAGCGCACTTCGTTCGGGACGAAGGGGCCGGAGGTTCAAATCCTCTCATCCCGACCATTGAAGGACCCAATATACAAAATCAGTGCCGCTTCTGCGGCACTTTTTTTTTGCCCGCTTGAATCTACGTCCCCTTCTTTTAATTAAGCCCAAAATTCGGGCTTAAATTTCCCATTGAAAACCCGGACCATTCATCATACATAAAAGATGGTTTTATAAACCGAGCCCATCCCATTGGGACAGGTGGGGTCGGGGTGCCCGTTTTCACATGGACTGCTTCATTCCATCACAGGGAGGAAAGACCATGCCAGATTCAAGCCGCTCCGCCCCTTCCCTTGACCGGGCCAACCAAGGCCCGTCCCCAGACCTTTTCCACAATCTGATGAAAATATCCACGGATCTTCTGATCATTCTGGATTCAGACCATCACATCACCGCCGTCAACCACGACCTGATCACCGAGTTGGGGATGGAGCCCTCCTTTTCCAACCTTTGCCCGGGACATTCCCTGGCCTGCCTCAATCAACAAGAAGGAGCACCGGCCTGCCCTCCGGCACCCCGTTGCCTTTCCTGTGCCGCTGCCAAGGCCCTTGGATCCCTGGCCCAACCCCCGTCCACCCATTGCCCCGTTCCGGCACAGGTAAGGGGAAGGGACCACCAGGACCGCATCCTTGGCATCACGGCCCGGCCCTTGAAACTGGACGCATTCTCCGGTGCCCTCGTCCATGCCCGGGACATGACCGACCACCAGTTCTGGTCCAGGCTGGAGCAGACCTTTTTCCACGATGTGAACAACACCCTCACCCCCCTCTACGGCAGCATCCAGCTTTTACAGATGCAGCAGCCCCTGGACCCGGACATCCAGGCATGCCAGCGCAACGTGGAACGGCTCATGGCAGAGGTGGCTTTCCAGAAGCGGGTCTCACGGTTCAGGCACAGAACCCGGCCCCCGGTCTTTCACCCGACCACCACCGACGACATCCGCCGCCAAGTCCGCATGGCCCTCCAGGACCACTCCTCGGCCTATGGGAAACGCTTCCTCAACACCTGGCCCGAACCGGGTGCGGCATTGACCACGGACCCCCTCCTGGCGGCCAAGGTTATCCTTTTGATGTGCATCCATGCCCTTAACGCCACAGAGGCCGGGGGCCATATTCGCCTCTCCACCCGGGTCACGGACAGGGCTGTGACATGGGAGGTCTGGACCCCTTCGGCCATTCCACAGGAAGATCAGGACGGATTCTTCCGCCATCGTCCAATCCAGGAAACGGAACAGGAGAAAGACCTGGGACCCCATGCCATGAAACGATTCGGTGAAGACATCCTTAAAGGCCGAATGGGGGTGACCTCGGATCCGGAGACCGGTACCCGGCTCTCCTTTACCCTTCCAAGATAATTTCCAGGCCCTGCCCACAAATCCTCCTCCTGTTGTAAAGGGAATCCCGCCCACCCAACACCTACCCGGGAAAATCCCTTGACAAATGCCTGATTTCCCAGGATGTTTATTAAATTCATCCCGTTTCCCCGGAGACAACCCCGGCAATGGCGATCCGCCCCCAAAACGGTTTTGCCCTTGCGGTACCGGCCTGCGGGATCGAGCCCGCACCAATACGGATTATAAATCGCTGTTCTGTTCAATGCACTGAGAAAAGGGGAATTCCATGATGGGTGTTCTGGATCGTTTCGCAGGCTGGATAGATGGAATCAGCCATGGCATTGGCCGATTCACCGGGTGGCTCACCACCCTGATGGTGGGTGTTGTTTTCTACGATACGGTCATGCGCTATGCCTTTAACAAGGGCAATGTGGCCCTCCAGGAACTGGAGTGGCATCTCTTTGCCCTGATCTTCCTCATCGGGGCGGCCGACACCCTGAAACAGGGGGGCCATGTCCGGGTGGACATCCTCTACCTGAAGTTCAGCAAACGAACCCGGGCCTGGATTGACCTTGTGGGCACCCTGGTCCTGCTCATCCCCTTCAGCATCATGATCATCCTCTCCACCCAGAAATTCATCCACAACTCCTGGCTGGTCCGGGAAGTGAGCCCCGACCCCGGCGGCCTGCCGGCCCGGTACCTGCTCAAGGCCATGATCCCCACCGGCTTTGCCCTGCTCATCCTCCAGGGGATATCCGAAGCCACGAAAAACCTCCTCTTCCTTTTGGGGTATAAAAAGCCGGAGGTGAAGCCATGATGGAACTCTTCCACCACTACCTCCCCTTGATCATGTTTGCTGCGGTCTTTACCCTCCTCCTCCTGGGATATCCCGTGGCCTTCACCATTGGCGGGGTCTCCCTTTTCTTCGGCCTCTACGGCATGGGCCCGGCATTCTTCGAACTCATGCCCATCCGCATCTGGGGCACCATGATAAACTTCACCCTCATGGCCGTTCCCCTCTTCATCTACATGGGGGTGATGCTGGAAAAATCAGGCCTGGCCGAGGAACTTCTGGAGGCCATGGCCCTTCTCTTCGGTAGAATCCAGGGCGGACTGGCGGTGTCGGTCATCTTTGTGGGGGCCCTCATGGGCGCCTCCACCGGCATTGTGGGGGCCACCGTGGTCACCATGGGCCTACTTTCCGTGCCCACCATGCTGCGCAACGGATACAATAAAAGCCTGACCACGGGCACCGTGGCCGCCTCTGGCACCCTGGGCCAGATCATCCCTCCCAGCATCGTCCTGGTCCTGCTGGGGGACATCATGAACATCTCCGTTGGGGATCTTTTCATCGGGGCCGTCGTCCCCGGGGCCATCCTGGTCACCCTTTACATGGTCTACACCCTGATCATCGCCCGGGTGAAGCCCGAATGGGCCCCGCCCGTGGACGAGGCCGTACTCAAGGCCATCCCCCCCGGGGAACTTATGCTAAAGATCTTCAAGGCCCTGATCCCCCCGCTTTTCCTAATGATGGCGGTTCTGGGGTCCATCTTCGTGGGCATTGCCTCCCCCACGGAAGCCGCCTCGGTGGGGGCAGTGGGGGCCACCCTTCTTACCACCATCCAGGGCCGGTTCAACCTTAGAATCCTCACCGAGGTCATGGGGGCCACCACCCGCCTCACCTGCATGGTCTTCATCATCCTGGTGGGGGCCACCACCCTGGGCCTGGTCTTCCGGGGCCTGGGGGGCGACGAACTCATCCAGGGACTGATCAATGCCCTGCCCTTTGACAAATGGGGGATCCTCCTCATTGTCATGTCCATCATCTTCATTGCCGGCTTCTTTTTGGACTTCATCGAGATCACCTTCATCCATGTCCCGGTCCTGGTCCCCATCATGGTGAACATGGGGGTGGACCCCCTGTGGCTGGCCGTTCTCATCGCCGTGAACCTCCAGACCTCCTTCCTCACACCGCCCTTTGGTTTTTCCCTTTTCTACCTCAAGGGTGTAACGCCACCAGGGGTGGCCACCATGGACATTTACAGGGGAATCATCCCCTTTGTGATCATCTAGATCCTCTGCCTCATTCTGATCTGGCTCTTCCCCGAGACCGTGACCTGGCTGCCCAACCATATCCAATAGGAAAAGGCCCGGTGCAATTCACTGCACCGGGCCTTTTCAACTGCCTGTCCCATGGTGCCCCCGCCCCCAACACCCTTTGCGGAGGGACAATTCCATGGGCATTTCTGATTCTGTATTGATCCTATTTTAAAGGATGAAACCACCCATCAAAGATGCTTAAAATCCTGGTAGACCTCCTCTGTGACCTGGTTCCAGTCAAAGATATTCTTCTGGAAGGTCAAAAAGGAGTCATAGACCTTGCGGCTGGTCTCATCCGAGGCCGCCACCTCCTCCAGAACCTCCAGGGAAAGCCGTTTCAATTCCTTTAACACGGGCTTGGGAAATTGCTTCAACTGGACCTTGTGGACATTGACCAATTCCTGGAGTGCCCCATTGTTCTTGGCCTCAAACTCGGAGATCATCCAGATATTGGCCCGGGCCGCTGCCGCCTCCACAATGGACTGGAGGTCCGGGGGCAGGGTTTTCCAGGCGTCCAGGTTGACCATGAGTTCTAGGGAGGTTCCGTTCTCATGCCATCCCGGATAGTAGTAGTACTTGGCAGCCTTGTAAAAGCCCATCTTCAGATCATGGAAGGGCCCCACCCATTCCGTGGCGTCGATGACCCCGCGGTCCAGGTTGGTGTAGATTTCCCCCCCGGCCACCAGCACGGCATTGCCCCCGGCCTTGGCCAGAACTTTGCCCCCAAGGCCCGGGATCCGCATCTTCAACCCCTTGAGATCGGCCATGGAGTTGATCTCCCTGTTGAACCATCCCCCCATCTGCACCCCGGTATTCCCGGCCACAAAGGGTTTGAGGTTGAACTGCTCATAGACCTGGTTCCACAGCTCAATGCCACCGCCGGAGTAAAGCCAGGCATTCATGGCCTGGGCATTGAACCCAAAGGGAACCGCTGCAAAGAACTGGGCGGCAGGGCATTTGCCCGCCCAATAATAGGCAGCCCCATGTCCCATCTCCGCCGTGCCCTGGCTCACCGCATCAAAAACCCCCAATGGCGGCACCAGTTCACCACCGCCGTAGACCTTGATCTTAAGGCGACCGTTGCTCATCTCTTCCACCCACTTGGCCAGGTTGTCCGCCCCCTCCCCCAGCATGGGAAAGTGGGGGGGCCAGGTGGTGACCATTTTCCACTCAATGGTCTCGGGCTTGGGGGCTGCCTTGGCCGCTTCCGGTGCAGACGCCTTTTTTTCCCCTTCCTGTTTCTGGTTTCCGCAGGAGCTTAATGCGCCGGCAAGCCCCACGGCCCCGGCAGTTGCAGCCCCGATTCCAACCTTCTTGATGAAATTCCGCCTGTTCTTGTCTTCCATGTAAGATCTCCTTTTCCGGTTACGGGTGGCAGATGCAACAAAAGAAGGCCGTTCGGCTCCCCGGATGAAAAGCCCCAAAGGCCCCATTTAGGATGGAGGCATCCCGGCCAAGGATTTCGCCCACCCCATTCCATCTGCAACCCCAAGGATTAATGCGGTTGTGGTCAAAACCACACCACTACACGGGTTGCCTTACTAAATATGAATGAAAGATACGAATTACCCCACACCTGTTGTAGGCAAAACCCCGTTCCAAGTCAAGGCCTTATATCCCTATAAAAACGGCGACTTCAACCTTCATACGAGGTCAAAATCGCCAAAACAAAACCACCTGTGAACAGGCGTAAAAAAAAGGGCGCGCGGTGGCAGATTAATATTGAAAATAGGTAATCCGGGGCAGCTCCTTGAGGATATTCTCCTTGTAAAGGGATTCAAAAAACAGGGCCATCCCCTTTTCCTTTTCCGGGTCAAGGTCGCAGAAAAGGTGCTGGTAATACGCCTGGATCCGCTTCTGTTCCAGCCCCAGGCGGGCCTGCCCCGAATCAATCACCTGGTCCAGGTGGGCATATCCCTGCTCCCTGGACATGCGCAAAAGTTCAATGACCTGGTTCACCCGTTCCGGATAATGGCGGGCAAAATCCCTGCGAACGGCCCAGACGGCAAAGACAAAGGGGAGGCCGGTCATCTCAAACCATGCCTTGCCCAGGTCGATGCGATGTTCAAACCGCTCCTGCCAGGGCAGGATCAGGGCATCATCCCCAATGACCATGACCGCATCCACATCCTCCGGTATGGCCGCCATGTCCCCCACCGGTCCCACCTGGTATTGGGGGGCCACCCCCTTGATGGAAAAGAGCATCTTCAAAAAGGAGGAGGAGGAGGCCGACTCCTTGGAAAAAAGCACCTTACGCCCCCCCAGTTCGTCAAGGGGATACCGGCTGGCACAGATCACCGACAGCACCGGCCCGTTGCAGGAGATGGAAAAGTCCGGCAGCAGCAGGAGTTCCCTGTGGTGCATGGCATAGAAGGCCGAGGAAATGGGGCTGATATCCACACTTCCGGAATGGATCTTATGGTTAAGGGCGGCCGGCACATCCGGCACCAGCTCCAGCCACTGGGGCGGGGGTGCCTGGTCCAGTCCGTAGTAGACCGGAGAGGCGTTGATATAGGTAATTTTCCCCAGTTTGACATTGGCTTCAGACATGGTGGGTTATTCTCTCTATGATGGTATCAGGGCGATTGGCCCCTGTGTTGACGTATAAAAATTCAGCGGCATATCCCGGGGCCAGCACACCATAACGGTCCGACAGTCCAAGGGCAGTGGCCCCGTTCCTTGTGGTCATATCCAACAGATCCTCCGGTCGGATCCCGGGAAAGTTCTCCCGGATAAAGGCCATCTCATCCAGCAGGCTCAGGGAATCGCAGGAGGCCAGGCTGTCCGTGCCCAGGGCCGGTGCCAGGCCCTTCTCCAAAAAGGCGGGCAGGTCGGGCAGGCGTCCGTGGAGATTCCAATTGCTCCTGGGGCAGAGGCAGACCCGGGTTCCGGATTGGGCCAATAGTTCCAGATCCCCCCTTTCCAGGCGGATCAGGTGGACGGCCAGGGTGGCGGCATCCAGAAGCCCCAGGCCATGGGCATAGGCCACGGGGCTCTTCTCCCCCACGGGCCAGGCAGAGGGATCGATGTTCCGGGAGACCAGGAAATCATACCAGTCCCCCCGCTCTCCGGCGATGAAATCGCTCTCGGCTTGGGACTCTGCCAAATGGATGGAAAAGGGCAGGTTTGCCTTATCTGTTTTTTCCTTTAACAGCACCAGCAGCTCCGGGGCCGTGGTGTGGGGGGCATGTCCGGCGTAGGAAACGGAAAGGGGACTCTCCTTTTCCAAGGCCGTCAAGGATTCGGGTTCCGCCCCTCCCAGGTATTCCTGAAAAAAAACCCCGACCGTTCCCAAGGCCGCCAGCACCTCCCGGGTGATGCCCAGGGTTGAGATCTCCCCCACGGGCCCCTCCAGGGTGGAGACAGCCTTTGCAGCGGCCCTTGCAAGGTCGGCCTCCGAAAACCGGGCCCGCTCCTCTATCAGGGCCTTTACCCAGGCCCCAAAGCCCAGGTCAAAGGGAAGGCAGCCCCCAAGGGCGGACAATTCCAGATGGGTGTGGGCATTGATCAAAGGGGGCATGAGAAGGCCCGGGCCATGGTCCACCAGGGGCAGGTCCGGAAGCCTTCCCCGGCCGGTCCGGGAATGGATATCAATGATCCTGCCCCCCCGGACTTCCAGGCAGGCGTTTTCCACAAGGGTACGGGCATCCTGCATCACCCAGCCGGCATGGTGAAGGCAGTGGCGGTCGTCGGCCCGTACATACCGGGTTTCCCTGTCCGGGCTTCCGGGGCTCATAATAAATTGTAGTAACAGTCCCGGCGGCGGGGGATGAAGCCGGCCGTGGTGATGAGACGTTTGAGTTCCGATTCCGGCAGCATGAATTCCACCCCCGCCGATGCCACCACATTTTCCTCGATCATGGTGGAGCCCATGTCGTTGGCCCCGAAGAAGAGAGCGGTCTGCCCGATCTTATCCCCCTGGGTCACCCAGGAGGCCTGGACATTGTCCACATTGTCCAGGAAGATCCGGCTCAGGGCCAGGACCTTGAGGTATTCGGCACCGGTCTTTTTGGTCACGGAGATATCCGTGTTCATGGGCTGGAAGGTCCAGGGAATAAAGGCGGTGAACCCCTTTGTCTCGTCCTGGAGGCTGCGGATGCGGTCCAGGTGCTCAACCAAATGGACCTCGGACTCCACATGGCCGAACATCATGGTGGCCGAGGAGCGCATGCCCAGAAGATGGGCCTGGCGCATGACCTGGATCCATTCATCGGCGTTGCACTTGTTGGGGGAGACCTTGGCCCGGATCTCGTTGCAGAGGATCTCGGCCCCCCCACCCGGGATGGAGGCCAGTCCGACCGCCTTGAGTTCCTTGATCAGCTCGGCGATGGAAAGGCCGGCCTTTTGGGCCAGGTAATGGATCTCCGGCGGGGAAAACCCATGGATGTGAATCTCAAAGTTGTCCTTGATATAGGAGAGCATCTTAAGGTAGAAATCCAGCTCCAGATCCGGGTTCATCCCGCCCTGGAGCAGGATCTGGGTGCCCCCCAGATCCAGGGTTTCCTGGATCTTCCGGCCCAGCTCCTCCTGGGAGAGGACATAGCCGTTCTTCCGGGTCTCGGGGTCGGAATAAAAGGCGCAGAACCGGCATTTGGACACACAGATATTGGTGTAGTTAATGTTCCGGTCCACCACATAGGTGACCATGGGGTCGGGGTGAAGAACAAAGCGCCGGTCGTTGGCCAGCTTGCCCAGGGTCATGAGATCACATTCCCTGTAGAGGCACAGGGCCTCTTCCCGGTCAATGCGTTGGCCCTGTTCTATTTTCTGAAATACGGGGGTGAGTCTTTCCATTGATTCTGTATCCATCTGCTGCATCAGGCCGTTCTAGGGTTGTAAAAGGAGTCCCGCTGTACCGGTTGGAATCCGGCGGCTTTGATCATCCCCTTCATCTGGGTCCGGGTCAGGCCCTTGGCCGACTTTGCCCCGGCCGTGTGGGTGATCCGTTCCTCGATGATGGTGCCGTCCAAATCGTCAGCGCCGAAATTCAGGGCCACCTGGGAAAGGGGCTCTCCGATCATGACCCAATAGGCTTTGATGTGGGGAAAATTGTCCAGCATGAGCCGGGCCGCAGCCACATTTTTCAAATCATCCACGGCCGTGGTGGGCGGCAGGTGGGACAATTCCGTATTCTCGGAATGGAAGGCCAAGGGGATAAAGGCGGAAAAGCCCTGGGTCTCGTCCTGGATGGCCCGCAGGTGCATGAGGTGTTCCACCCGCTCCTCCAGGGTTTCAATGTGGCCGTAGAGCATGGTGGCGTTGGTCTGGATGCCGGCCCTGTGAACGGCCTTAACGATCTCCAGCCACCGCTGGTGGCCGATCTTTTTGGGAAAGAGTTCCCCATGGACCCGGGAGTTGAGCACCTCGGCCCCGCCGCCGGGCATCATGTCCAGTCCGGCATCCTTTAACCGGGCGATGGTCTCTTCCAGGGAGAGGCCGGACAGGTGGGAAAGGTAATCGATCTCCACACAGGTAAAGGCTTTGATGGCCGCTTGGGGCCGGACTTTTTTCACGGTCTTGAGCAAATCGATGAAATACTGGAAATCCAGTTTTTCATTGAGACCGCCCACAATGTGGAGTTCGTCCACGGGCTCGCCCTCCCGCTCCCGGATCCGGTGTTCCACCTCCTCCATGGACCAGGCATAGGCCCCCTCTTCCCCCTCATCCTTTGCATAGGCACAGAAACGGCAGCGGTTGCGGCAGACATTGGTATAGTTCAGATGCTGGTTGTAGACAAAATAGGCCTTTTTGCCGTGGCGCTGCTGCCGGACATAATCGGCCATCTGTCCCACCCCCATCAGGTCATGGGTCTCATAAATACAAAGCCCGTCTTCCTTTAAAAGACGGGTGCCGTGAACGACCTTTTCCCAGATGGGAGCCAGCCGTTCATCCCTGAATGATATGTTCATTAATGCCTCTTAACGCGTCTTACGACCCTTTTTTTCTTTTTCGGTCCGTTGGCGGCTTGGGTTTCCACCATGTTGACCTTGGGATCCTTTAAATTCTTCTGTGTATAGGAGCAGGAGGCCCGGGGACATTTCAGTCCGATCTCTCCCGTGGGGAATTGCGCTTCCGTCAGGAAGGGGTTCCGGCACAGGGGACAGGAGAAATGATAGGGCTTGTCCCAGCTCACAAACCGACAATCGGGCTGGGTGCAGGAATAATATTCCTTGCCCTTGGCTGTCTTGGAGGTGACAATCTCCCCCACATCGCAGAGGGGACAGGGCATGGTCAGTTCACTCTCAAAGGCGGCGATGCGGGACTCAATGTCCTCCTGGTCCTCCAACGGGGCCACCGGAGCCTTTTCCCCGTCAGCCTTCAAGGCTTCGGACGCCTGGCGGATACGCCCTTCTTCCTTCTGGAGCCGGGCTTCCCCCTCCTTCAGGCGGGCCTCCCGCTCGGACAACGCCCTTTCCCTCTCCTCCAGCTTCCGGGCCCGGGCCATGACCTGGGCCTCTTTTTCCTGGACCGCATTGAGCTGTTCCTGTTTTTCCCCCAGGGACTTGATCTGGAGCTCGGCCTGCCGGGTTTCAGCCCGGGCTGCCGCCAGGGCCTCTTCCTTTTCCGCCAGTTCCCGGGTGAGGTCTGCGATCTTTTGGGCAACGGCTTCGGATTTCCGGGCCTCTTCTTCCATGGACTCGGTCTCTTCCCTGGACGGCCCCTTGTCAAAGACATCCTTTACCAGCATTTTGGCCGCATATCCATCCCGTTTTTTCCGGGACTTGATCAATTTGGACAGCCGGTCCAGGTTGTCCTTTTTCAATGCCTTGGACACCAGGCGATCCTGGGGCGTTGCCTTTTCCTTTCCCTCGGCCATCTCCCGGGCTTTTTTCCGGGCCGCATCCTTGGTCACGGCAACGGAACGGCTTTCCAGGGAGGCTTCAAAACTTTTCAGGGCCAGCTCCAGGCTCTTGCGCCCGGAATTCACCTCTTCATTCATCTGGAGGACAAAGGCAATGAGATTCATTCCCTGCATTCCGGGAAACATGGTGTCCAGAAAACCCGCCGTCATAAAGGCCGGCATCTCCGCCTTGAGTTCCCCCGATGGAAGCCTGCGGATATACCCCTTTTCAACACAACTCTCCACGGCCAGTTCCAGATGGACATCGTTTTCCAGCCCGATGTCGGCCAGTTCCCGGTAAAGGGTATCAAGGGTAAACCGTTCCGGTGGAGAATCCCCATAGGTTTGAATCTCTTTTTCCCTGTCCACCATCACCACCACACAGGAGAGGGTGGACAGATTAAAGGCGATCACGGCGGTATCAAAATCCACATCGAGTTTGCCGATGATCTGACGGGCCAAGACCTTATCCAGCTCTTGTCTGACCGTTTCGGGCGTCACTGTATTTATCCCTTCGCTCATCTATTGTCTCCCCCATTGATTTCTGAAATCATACCGGCGATTTCCGAGATTTCCGGGGCCCTTTCGCCGGGCAATTCCCGGGCGGGCTCCGCCACGGCATGGGGCTCGGGCACCGATTCGTCCATCCCCATGGACGCGAAAGCCGCCCCGTCGTTTCCCTGGGTTGACAGGTCCACACATTCCCCCCGGCGGTTGAAGATCACCGACAAGGGCACCTTGACCTCAAAATCAAACTTATAGGCGATCTGATTGTCATGCACCACAAGATCCCCGTTCCGATAGGCCACCTCGTCCTGGAGGATAAATCCATGTTTGTCAAACAAAAGTTGCTCGATGGCGTCCCAATCCAATTCGGCATTGATGGTATCGATAAACTCTTTTTCATTTTCCTGGATGGATTCCGGGGTTGTCAGCTTCATTTGATCACCTCATTGGGGTTAAAATCTCAAATCGATCTCTTGGGCAAATGTCAAAAATGCGATTGCGGCAGGGCTACGGATGTCGCTGAGGACCAGGGGAATATTCTGTTCAAGCGTCAGCGACACACTGGGATCGTCGGGGATATGGGTTCCGTAGATGAGGTCCGCTATATCTTCGATGCCCTCTTCTTCCACACAGGTCTGGATGTCGGTACCCTCCGGACACCGGTTCATCAGGAAGCCGGCAATGCCAAGGGCGGTATCATGGGTCCGGCGAACATGGCCGACGTCCCGCAGGGTCCGAACAACTGTTTTTCTGGAACTGAGGCCGGGTTGAAACGGAATGATCAACCAATCGGCTGCGGTCATTGAAGAAATGGATAAATAGCGGTTGGAGGACGGCGCATCGATAATGATATATTCATATCCCATTTCCCGATTTTCTTCAATCAGCAACCGGAGCAATTTTTCATTGTCCGGTCGGTCGGACAGGCGCCGGGCCTGGGAGACAAGGTCGTCTCCGGTGGGAATCACATCCAGAAAATTAAACTCGGTGTGGGCAATGGCCCGGGGAAGGGAAAGGGTGCCGGCCATGACCGATGCCAGGCCCTGGTCTCCCATGCTGGCCCAGTCGCTGATCATGCCCTGGGGATCGCAGTCAATCAAAAGGGTCTTTTTTTCATACACGGCCAGTGAAGCAGCCAGATTCAATGCGATAATGCTTTTGCCGGTCCCATTTCCATGGCCGGAGATTGTCATCACGTTACTCATAACCATCCACTTTTAGCATAATTAAGGAAAATTTCAATTATAATAGCATGACCAGAACGGCTTAGCCCACCGTCATCGGCCCATGGATAGAGGTTTTCAAGCCATGGGGCCGCCATCCGGTTGCAATAATGCATTGAATATACCATAATAACACTTTGCTGCAACCTTTGAACAGGAGAGAAAACTCCCCTTGTCCACCATTTCCATTTCACTGGATGGGATTGAGGCCGTCACCCAGGCCTTGAATTATCGTCCCGGATCGCCCAAGTACAAGGCGTTCATGGCCATTAAGGTCCATTACACCTCCGAAGATGCCGTCACGTCTCTGGGACGGATCCCCACCAGCACCCTGGTGGACACCATCTGGAACCTGGGGGGAAATCCCTCTAAAATCAAATCTAAAACAAGGAATTTCTCCAGCCTCAAATCCGCCATAAACACCGACCTGGCAAAGCTTTCTTCCAGGGGAGGCAACCCGGAGAATATCACCATTTCCCCCACCAATATCTTTGACATGACCGAAGCGGCCAAGAACGAGCTCCTCAACTCCTTCAGCGACGCCGTCAAAACCAGCGACCTGGATCTCCACCAGGCGTCGGACGTCCTCAAGGCCGTGACCGAATTCCTTGACGAACTCCAGGAAAAGGCCGAACCCGGCAACGATACCGGGGATATTGTCCAGCAGATCCGCTCCATCCTGGAAAAAATCAAAAACACCCCGGAGGAGGATCCCGACGCCCCTCCCTTTGAGACCGTGGAGCTGGAAGAGGATGAAGAGCTGGAGATCATTGACGGGGATGAACTGAAAGGAGAGGGAACCGGGCAGGGAGAGGCGGAAGACCAACTGGAAGAAGTGGAGCTGGACGAGGACGAAGAGCTGGAGATCATTGATCCAGAAGAGCTGGAGGAAATTGAAGATGGGGACGACATTGAAGAAGTGGAATTGGCCCCAAACGAAGAAATGGACACCTTGGAACCCGATGAAGACCTTGGGATTCTGGAAGAAGAACCGGACCTGGACGAGGTTGAGCTGGAAGAGGTTGATCCGGACGAAACCGTTGAAGAACTGGACCCGGATATGGAAGAGGAGCTTGAAGCAGACGCCTTCCAGGAAGATGACCTTGTGGAGGAGCTGGACGAGGACGAAGACGAACTTGATCTGGAGGTGCTGGACGAGGACGAAGAAATCCTGGAGGAGGTGGACGAGGATGAAGAGCTGGAGATCCTTGATCCGGAGGAAGACCTGGAAGAAATCGACGAACTCACCGAAGAAGAGCAGCAGGCACTGGACGAGTTCAGAAAACAGCAGACCCAGGCCGATGAATTTGACAATTCCCTAAGCGAGGCCGACCGTCGATACAACAGCTACGTAAAAATCCCCCAGGGCATCTATACCGTGGGCACCACCAAAAATCTGAAAAACACCATGGATTTTGAACCCTTTGAAATGCCGAAAGTCTACATGGGACGATATCCGGTCACCAATGCCCTGTTTGAAATTTTCGTGGAGGCCACCGGATATGTAACCACTGCGGAGAAGGCCGGCAAGGGAACGGTTTTCCATTCCCGTTACAAACGAGGGGAGACCGGGGCCCATTGGCAGAAAACCGCCGGTTCCAGGCAGGTGCAGGGTGCCTTCTGGTACCAGCCCGGCGGCCCGGGCACCTCCCTGTACGGAAAGCGCCACCACCCCGTGGTCCAGGTCAGTGTGGAAGATGCCGTGGCCTATGCCGGCTGGATCGGCAGGCGGTTGCCCACCGAAGCCGAATGGGAGGCCGCCGCCCGCACCGACCAGGGCCATACCTATCCCTGGGGGGAGGCCTTCCACATCCGGGCCCTGAACATCGAAGAAAGCGCCCTGGCCGACACCACCCCGGTGGATGAATACGATGTCCATGCCAATGCCTTTGGCCTGACCGACATCCTGGGCAATGTCATGGAATGGACCATGGACACCCAGGATCCCCCCTTTGGCACAAGGTCCAAGCCCCCCTATTGCGTGGCCAAGGGCGGGGGCTGGAATGCCGCATCCCGGCTCACCATTGCCACCCGCGCCCTGTTTAAACCCGGATTCACCGCCAACACCGTTGGGTTTCGATGCATCTCCGAATATTTTTAACCCGATAACAACAGACCATTATGGACAACCAGGTTCAAGATTACATCGACTACATGACCGTGGAAAAGGGGCTGGCCTTAAACAGCGTTGCCGCCTACAGCGACGATTTGTCGCGATTTCTCAATTTTCTGGAAGGCCAGAAGATCACCACCCACCAGCAGGTGGACACCACCGTGCTTCTGGCCTGGCTGGTGGAGCTGAACAAAAAGGGGCTGTCCGCCAGATCCCGGGCCCGCCACCTCATTACCGTGCGGGGCTTCTACCGCTACCTCAACCAGGAAAAGATCCTCAGCCACAATCCGGTCAAGAATGTGGACATCCCCAAGGCCGGGTTGAGCCTGCCCAAAATCATGTCCGCCGGGGAGATCAACACCCTTTTGGAAGGCATTGACCCCGCAAAGCCCCGTGCCCTTCGCAACGGGGCCATGGTGGAGGTCATGTACGGGGCCGGCCTTCGGGTATCGGAACTCATCGCCCTGGAATGCCGGGATCTGAACCTGGACGCCAACCTTGTCCGGGTCATGGGCAAGGGGGGCAAGGAACGCATGGTCCCCCTGGGCACCCAGGCATGCACCACGGTGCGGACCTACCTCACCCAGGCCCGTCCCCATCTGCTCAAGGGCATTGAAAGCCCCTACCTCTTTGTGGCCCGGGCGGGAAAACCCATGACCCGCCAGGGGTTTTGGAAACTGCTGAAAAAGCTGGCCCTGGAGGCGGGCATCGCCAAAAACGTCACCCCACACACCCTGCGCCACTCCTTTGCCACCCACCTGCTGGAAGGGGGGGCGGATCTCCGCTCGGTCCAGGCCATGTTGGGCCATTCCGACATCTCCACCACCCAGATCTACACCCATGTCTCCCGGGAATACCTGATCCAGCTCCACCAAAAATTCCATCCCCGGTCGTGAAACCTTGAGATTAACGCAGTTTACGCCATAATTTATTTACACTGACCGCCCTGGATGATATGTAGGAACCTGCTCGCTATAATATTTAAATTCAAAGATAGGTGACGATGGACAAAACGATTTCCCTTGCAGCGCTTCTGCCCCAGGTAACACACCCCATTTACATGACCCGGAAGGACAATGAACTTGTCTGCGATACCCGGCCTGGAACCGGCGATTCTGCACCCGCAGCCTTTGCCCCGGCCCTGGGAATGGCCGACCTGGGGGATGCCGATTTCAAACACCGCCACAACCTGACCTATGCCTATATTGCCGGAGCCATGGCCAACGGCATTTCCTCGGCCGCCCTGGTCAAGACCATGGCCCATAACGGAATGCTGGGCTTCTTCGGCGCCGGCGGCCTTTCCCTGGCCGATATTGAAAAAAACATTCTGGACATCCAAGGGGGTGTCGGGGACAAACCTTACGGTTTCAACCTCATCCACAGCCTGGGAGATCCCGACCATGAAATGGCCACGGTGGACCTCTACCTCAAACATGGGGTGAGACGGGTCTCCGCAGCCGCATTCATGCGCATGACCCTGCCCCTGGTCTATTTCCGCATCAAGGGCATCCATCGCAACGACCAGGGGGAGATCATCACCCCCAACGCCGTCATTGCCAAGGTGTCCCGCATCGAAATCGCCCGGCAGTTCTTTTCCCCGCCCCCTGAAAAACTGGTGAACCAGCTCCTGGACATGGAACTGATCACCCCGGAAGAGGCAGACCTTTCCCGGGAAATCCCCATGGCCCAGGACCTGACAGCCGAGGCCGATTCCGGCGGGCACACCGACAACCGCCCGGCCCTCTCCCTGCTGCCCACCCTGCTCTCCCTGCGGGATGAGTTCATGGAAAAATACGCCTATCCCATCCCCCTTTGCGTGGGACTGGGCGGCGGCATTGCCACCCCGGAATCGGCAGCAGCCGCCTTCAGCATGGGGGCAGGCTATATCCTCACCGGCACCATCAACCAGAGCTGTGTGGAAGCCGGCATCTCCGATCCGGTGAAGGCACTTTTGGCAACGGCGGAACAGCCCGATGTGGCCATGGCACCGGCCGCCGACATGTTTGAGATCGGGGCCCGGGTCCAGGTGCTCAAACGGGGCACCCTCTTTCCGGTGCGGGCGGAAAAGCTCTACCGCCTCTACACGGCCCATCCCCGCTTTGAAGAAATCGAACCCCGGCTCCAAAGGGAGATCCAGGAGAAATACCTGCTCACGGACTTTGACTCGGCATGGACCTCCACCCGGGCCTTTTTCCTGTCCAGGGGCAACACCAGGGAAGTGGAAAAGGCCGAAGCCGATCCCCGGCACAAGATGGCCCTGGTTTTCCGTTCCTACCTGGGCCAATCCTCCCGCTGGGCCATCCAGGGCACACCCGAGCGCCGCATGGATTACCAGATCTGGTGCGGTCCGGCCATTGGTGCTTTCAACCAGTGGGCCCAGGGCAGTTTCCTGGCCCAGCCCGAAAACCGAAGGGCCGCAGACATCGCCTTGAACCTGCTCTTCGGCGCCTGCGTCTGTACACGTGCCGGTTTCCTGCGGGCCCAGGGCATCCTTCTGCCCCCGGGGATCTCCCCCCGGCCCATGACCGTGGACCAGATCACAGCCCTCTCCCAACCAGACGATCCCAATACCTGATCAATGTAAAACTTTTGTCAATCCCCTGGAATAAGGATGATTTCCAGGGGCCGGCACCCTAAGATGCGCCCCAAATGACGTTAACGAATTATTTTGGTACGCACATGAACACACCCCAGTCTCGCCCGGAAGATATCGCCATCATCGGCATGGGATGCATATTCCCAGAATCCCCTGACCTAAAAGCCTATTGGCATCTGCTGTTCAACGGAGTGGATGCCATCCGGGACATTCCCAAGGACAGCCACTGGAAAGTCGCAGATTACTTTGACCAAGATCCGGCCACCCCGGACCACACCTATTGCACCCGGGGCGGTTTCATCCCCCCCATTGCATTTGACCCCCTGAGCTACGGCATTCCCCCCAACAACATGGAGGCCACGGACACGGCCCAGCTCCTGGGACTGGAGGTGGCCAAGGCCGCCCTCAAAGATGCTGGCTACCTGGACCATGCCGACCTTCTGGAAAAGCGGGTCAACGTGATCCTGGGCGTCACCGGCACCCAGGAATTGGTCATCCCCCTGGGGGCCCGGCTGGGACACCCCATCTGGAAACGGGCCCTGGAAAATTCCGGCGTGGATGCCCAGACCCGGCAGACCGTACTCCAGCAGATCTCCGACTCCTATGTCCAATGGCAGGAGAACTCCTTCCCCGGCCTTTTGGGCAACGTGGTGGCCGGCAGGATTGCCAACCGGCTCGACCTTTCCGGCACCAATTCGGTTTCAGATGCGGCCTGTGCCTCTTCCCTTTCGGCCATCCACACCGCCATTCTGGAACTCCAGGCCGGGGTCTGTGACATGTCCGTCACCGGTGGGGTGGACGTTCTGTCCGACATCTTCATGCACATGTGCTTTGCCAAAACAGGGGTGCTTTCCTTGTCCAGCAACGCCAAGCCCTTTTCCAAGGATGCCGACGGCACAGTCCTGGGCGAAGGCGTGGGCATGCTGGTCCTCAAACGCCTGGCCGACGCCGAGCAGGACAAGGACCGGATCTATGCCGTGATCAAGGGCATGGGCACCTCCAGCGACGGCAAGACCTCGGCCATCTACGCCCCGGCCTCCCCGGGACAGAAAAAGGCCTTGGACATGGCCTATGAAAAGGCCGGGGTTCCCACGGATACCGTGAAGCTCATCGAAGCCCACGGCACCGGCACCCGGGTGGGGGACAAGGTGGAATTCACCGCTTTGAAATCCGTGTTCAAGGGAGAATCCCAGGATGTGGCCGTGGGAACGGTGAAATCCATGATCGGCCATACCAAGGCCGCCGCCGGTGCCGCCGGCATGATCAAGACCGCCCTGGCCCTCTACCACAAGGTCATCCCCCCCACCCTCAAGGCCGACGAGCCCGATCCGGAACTGGAGATCAACCATTCCCCCTTCTACCTGAATAACCAGTCCAAACCCTGGCCCTCGGCCCAGGACCACCCCAGACGGTCCGGCATCTCCGCATTCGGATTCGGCGGCAGCAACTTCCACGCCGTGCTGGAGGAGTACCAGGGCAACAAGGAACAGGTCTCCTGGGACGGTTCCGTCCAGATCCTGGCCTTTTCCGGGGATAATCCCCAGGCCCTTGTCCAGGCACTGACGGACTTTGAAAAGGAGATCGCCGGGGCCAAAATCAAGGACCGGGCCCGCAGCCAACAGCTTCTGGCCCACCTGGCCGGAGAAACCCGCAAGACCTTCAAGGCCGACCACAACGCCCGGTTGCTCATGGTGGTTAACCGGGGACAGAAAATCGCCCCCCTCTTTCTGGAGGCCCGCCAGGTGGTCACCGACCACGCCGAAACCAAGTCCCCCATCTATTTCCAGCAAGGACCGGCCAAGGGCAAACTGGGCTTCCTCTTCCCGGGACAGGGCAGCCAGTACACCGGCATGGGCCGGGACCTCTTCGCCCTCTTCCCCGAAGCCATGGAGGCCCTGGAGTCCGCCCAGGCCGCCTTTAAGGCCCGGAATCCCAAGGCAGATGCCAGGGCCCTGAACGATTTCATCTTTCCCCTGCCCCCCCATGCCCAGGCCCGGAAGGCCGCAGAGGAGGAGCTCAGGGAAACCGATGTGGCCCAGCCCGCCATCGGCGCCGTTTCCCTGGCCATGACCCGGATCCTGGAACGCTTCGGGGTAAGACCCCACATGACCTGCGGCCACAGCTTTGGGGAGCTGCCCGCCCTCCATGCGGCCCAATGGATGGATGCCGAGACCCTGCTCAACCTCTCCGTTGCCCGGGGCTTCCACATGGCCGCCCCCAAACGGGAAGGCCGGGATGCCGGCTCCATGCTGGCGGTGAAGGCCGATCTTGCCAGGATCGAAGGGGTGATCCAAACGGAAAAACTCGACCTCATCCTGGCCAATCGGAACACCCCGGTCCAGGGCGTTCTCTCCGGTGCCACCCAGGAGATCGACCGGGCGGCCAAACTTTTGAAAACCCACAAGATGCGGGGGATCAAACTCCCGGTGGCCGCCGCCTTCCACTCCAGCCTGGTGGAGGATGCCGCAACCCCCTTCAAGGCCTACCTGGAAGAACAGGAGATCAGCCCATCGGACATTGAGGTGCTCTCCAACACCACCGGGGCTCCCTATGAAAGGGATGCCCGGGAAATCCAGATGACCCTGGGCAACCAGCTGGTCCACCCGGTGAACTTCATCGGCAATGTGGAATCCATGTGGGACCAGGAGGTGAAAACCTTCATTGAAGTGGGCCCCAAAACCGTTCTCACCGGGCTGACCCGGGCCATCCTCAAGGACAAGGCCCCCCACCTGGTCAGTCTGGACGCATCGGTCGGGAAAAAGGCCGGTTTGGAAGACCTGGCCCGTGCCCTGTGTCAGATTGCCGCCCAGGGCCATCCCGTGGACCTGACCCAATGGGAAGATCCCACGGACCGTCCGGCCCCCCAGAAAATGACCCTTTTGCTCACGGGTGCCAATACCGTACCCAAACCACCGGAAGCCCCGAAACTGCCATCCGGCTCCCCCAGCGAGCCCCCGGCTCCGGCCCCCTCGATTTCAGAACCGAACATGTCTTCTCCCAAGACATTTGCCAGCGGAACGCCGGCGGCTGCACCCGTTGCACCTGCCAAGACGCCTGCGGCAACACAAGGAGATAAAACAATGACCTCCCGCAGACCCCAGTCACCGGCTGCCCCGGCAGCCCTGGAAACCCAACAGGCCGCCCAGGCCATGCACCTGGTCCACAAGGGACTTGAAGCCATGCAGGCCCTCCAGGCCCAGACGGCCCAGGCCCATGAAAAATTCCTGGAAACCCAGGCCCGTGCCGGCCAGACCCTGGCCGCCATGATGGAACAGACCCGGAACCTTTTCGCATCTGCCCCGGCCATGGATCCCATTCCCTGGCCCGCACCGGCACCATCAACCGCCCAACAGTATACGGCCCCGGCCCCGGCAGCCCCCCAGGCACCGGTTGCTCCGACCGCACCGGCTGCACCAGCAGCGCCGGTAGAACCCGTTGCTCCGGCAGCCCCCATTGTCCCTGCGGCTCCGGCACCTGCACCGGAACCGGAGGCAGCAGCCCAGGCGGAACCGGCTCCGGCCCCCACGGGCAACGGAGCGGTCACCGAAATTCTCTTTGGTATTGTCTCCCGGCTCACCGGCTTCCCCGTTGAAATGCTGGAACCGGAAATGGACATTGAATCCGATTTGGGCATCGACAGCATCAAACGGGTGGAAATCATCTCGGAACTGGAAAAACAGCTGCCCGACCATCCCGGCATTGCCACGGACAACATGGGCACCCTCAAGACCCTGGCCGACATCTGCCAGGTGATCCAGGGCAGTGATGCCCCGGTAGGGGAAGCGCTCCCCCAGGCCGAAGCCGCCGCCCCTGCCCCCCCGACCGGTCTCAACGGCGACGACAATGTCATGCCCGTTCTCTCTGCCATCATCAGCGACCTCACCGGTTTTCCCGTGGAGATGCTGGAACCGGAAATGGACATCGAGTCCGATTTGGGCATCGACAGCATCAAACGGGTGGAGATCCTCTCCCGGCTGGAACAGGAACTGGCCGATGCCCCGCCCATGGCGCCAGACGACATGGCCCAGCTCAAGACCATACAGGACATGGTCGACTTTCTGAAGCCCTCCCAACCGACTGCCGACACGGCAGCCGGTAAAAAAAAAACGCCACACAACGGGGATGATGCCCCGATAGGGGAGTCTGCCGCCTCCAGGGTGGCCCCCCCTTTAGATGCGCCGGATCTCCTCTCCCGGGAGATCCGGCTGACCACCCTGGCCACCAATGAAGTCCGTTTCTTCAACGGGGCCCGCATCCACCTGCCCGAAGACCGCAAGGTCTATATCACCCGGGACCAGGCCGGCATGGCCCAGGCCCTGGCCGAGGAATTCATCCGCCAGGAGATCCCGGTCCAGCTGGTTGACCTGCCCTTTGGGCCGGATACATCCCCTGAAGATCTTCCCACATTCACCGATGCCGCCGGCCTCATCATTGTCCAGCCCGACCTGAACCCGGCACCGGCCTGGGACCAGGCCGACGCCATGGCAGAGGCCATGGCCCGGGGAAGCCACTTCCTCACCGCCGCCTTCTGCCTGGCCCGGAACACCGCTCCGGCCCTCATGGCTGCGGCCAAAGAAAACGGGGCCTTCCTCACCACGGTCTCCTTCCTTGGGGGAAAATTCGGCCTGGACGGCAAGGGCTTTGCCACCTCCCCTGTATTCGGGGGATTGGCTGGCCTGGCCAAGACCGCAAGCCTGGAATGGCCCAATGTGATCTGCCGGGCCCTGGATTTGCCCGATAGCCTGGAGCAAGGACTGGCCCAGGCCGAAGCCGCCGCCGCCCTGACCATGATCCACGGTGAAGTGGAGATGGGATTGACGGAAGCGGGCTGCCACATTCCCACCCTGGTTCCCAGAACAGAACAGACCACTCCCCTGGCCCTGGACGCCTCGGACACCATTGTCATAACCGGCGGGGCCAAGGGCGTCACCGCCGAATGCGCCCTGGAACTGGCCCGGTGCGGCGCCCCTTCCATTGCCCTGCTGGGCCGCTCCCCCCGTCCGGGTGGGGAACCGGAATGGGCCACGGGCATTGAAGATGCCGCCGGTCTGAAAAAGGCCATCCTGGCCCATGAATTTGCCGGCACCAAGGTGACCCCGGCCCAGCTGGAACAGCGCTTCCGGGAGATCTCCTCCAACCGGGAAATCCTGAAAACCATGGAGCGCATCTCCGCCCTGGGCTCCCGGGTGCAGTATTACAGCACCGACGTGAGAAACCCTGGGGCCATTGATGCCACCCTGGCCCAGGTCAGAGAGGAGCTGGGAGAGATCACCGGTCTCATCCACGGGGCCGGCGTATTGGAGGACAAGCTCATCGTGGACAAGGGCAGCCATGCCTTTTCACGGGTGCTTTCCACCAAGGTGGACGGCCTGCCCGCCCTGCTCACGGCTGCCTCGGAAAAGGCCCTTAAACATGTGGTCTTTTTCTCCTCCGTGGCCGCCCGCACCGGCAACACCGGCCAATGCGACTATGCCATGGCCAACGAGGTACTCAACAAAATCGCCCAGGCCCTTTCACTGGAAAACCCTGACTGCCGTTACCTTTCCCTAAACTGGGGCCCCTGGGACGGGGGCATGGTCAACCCCAGCCTGAAAAAGGAATTCCAGCGCCGGGGCATTGAGCTCATTCCCCTTGAAGGGGGTGCCCGTCGCATGGGCCTTGAAATGGGAAGCCCGGCCGGGCCCGGCAATGTGGAAATCGTCATCGGCGCCGGTCTCACCGACACCCCGGATCCGGGCAAGGCCCCCAAGCTGTCCAAAACCCTGACCCAGCCCATGGGCATCTCCCAGATGCCGGTACTGGACGCCCACCGCATCGACCATGCCTGTGTGGTGCCCTTTGCCCTGCTCACCGAGCTCATGGCCCACGGGGCCGAGAAGAACAATCCCGGCCTCGCCTTTGCCGGCATGGACGATGTCCGGTTGCTCAAGGGGGTGATCCCGGACAACGGCAGCCTGGACATCGACCTTTCCCTGTCCCCGTGTACCCCGGTGGACAACGGCTTTAAGGTCCATGCCCACCTCTCCTCTACCCGGGAGGACCAGACCCTGGGCCACATGAACGGGGTCTGCCTGCTCAAGAACCAGCTCCCGGAACCACCCGTGCTCTCCCAGGCTGCCTTCATGGACCTGGCACCGGCCCGGATGACGGCCAAGGAGGTCTACGACACCCTGCTCTTCCATGGCCCTGCCCTCCAGGGTATCACGGCCATCAACGGGGTCTCCCCCAAGGGCATTGAGGTGGAAACTGTGATGGCGCCCAAACCCGGTGCCTGGTTCGCCCACCCCCTGAAACCGGGCTGGACCCTGGACCCCATGGTGGTGGATGCAGCCTTCCAGGCCGCCATCATCTGGACATGGGAAACCCGGAAGCAGGTCTGCCTGCCCGCCTACATGGCCAACCTGCGCTGCTACAGCAGCTATGCCGACCTGAATCCCGAAACCGACACCCTGAAGATCCTCTTCACGGTGAACGAAGAAAGCGATTACAAACTTAAAGGATACTTTACCTTCCTGGATCCCCGGGGCCAGGTGGTGGCCGCCATCACCGGATTTGAAGCCGTCATCGACCCGGCCCTCCAGGAAAAGTTCAAACCGGCCCCGGCCTTTGAACGGGAACAGATACTGGCCTTTGCCCAGGGCAATCCCTCCGAGGCATTTGGCCAACCCTATGAAATCTTTGACAGGAAGCGGGAGATTGCCCGTCTGCCCCGGCCCCCCTATTTTTTCATGGACCAGGTCATGCGGGCCGACCATCCCCAGTGGGAGATGGTCCCGGGCAACTGGATGGAAGCCCGGTACCAGGTACCCGAAGATGCCTGGTATTTCAGGGCCAACAACAGCCCCACCATGCCCTTTTGCATCCTTTTGGAAATCGCCCTCCAGCCCTGCGGCTGGCTGGCCGCCTATGCCGGTTCCGCCCTTACCTCGGACGAACGGCTCCACTTCAGGAACCTGGGGGGCAAGGCCGAGCTGGTTCGTCCGGTCTTCCCGGACACGGGCACATTGACCATGCGCAGCCGCATGACAGAGGTTTCAAAGGCCGGGGGCATGATCATCCAGAACTTTGAAATGGAAGTCATGTCCCGCCAGGGTATGGTCTACAAGGGCAGCACCAATTTCGGATTCTTCTCCTCGGCCGCCCTGGCCAACCAGGTGGGGGTCCGGGATTCCCAATTGGTGCCCCATGAAATCCAGGCCGAGGACGGAGGGGTCTGCACCTTTGAGGCCCTGGCCCCGCTCACCCCTGAAGATCCGGCCCAGGACATGAATACAGGCATGCCGGCCAAGGCATTGCGCATGATCGACGGCATCGATGTCCTGGATCCCCAAGGCGGTGTCCACGGCAGGGGCTATCTTCGGGCCCACAAGGTGGTGGATCCCGATGAATGGTACTTCCATGCCCACTTCTACCAGGATCCGGTCTGCCCGGGCTCCCTGGGGGTGGAATCCTTCCTCCAGATGCTGCGCTTCTTTCTCAAGGAGACCTTTAACCTGGATCCGGAAACCCTGGACCACGGCATGCTTTTGGGCCAGTCCCATGAATGGATCTACAGGGGACAGATCATCCCTAAAAATAAAAAGATCCAGATCCATGCCCACATCAAATCCGTCCTGGAGGATGGGGAATCCTTCCAGGTCCAGGCCGACGGCGCCCTGGTTGTGGACGGCATCTGCATCTATGAAATGAAGGACTTTGGGGTGGAATTTGCCCCGAAATCGGAAAAGGCAGTTGCCAAGGTGACGGGGGAGACCCTTTCCTAATCCTCCCTTCCATTGTATCTTATCCATGCCCCTGGTCTTCCAGGGGCATTTTTTTTAACCCTAATCTGTCACGAGTTCGTCCATGCAGTACCAGGCCATTGCCCTTGTCGTCATCTCCGCATTCACCCATGCCGGGTGGAATCTCATTGGAAAAAAAGAACAGCCCAGTTTAACATTTTTTCTCACGGCTCTGGCCGCAGGGGCCCTGGCGCTGGTGCCCCTTGTAACGCCCCAACTCGGTCTGCTGCCACAGCTTTCTCCGGATTTCTGGTTTGTCCTGCTCTGGGCCGGCATGTTCCAGGCCCTCTACCACGGGGCCCTGGCCGGTGCTTACCAGGCCGGTGATCTCTCCGTGGTCTACCCCATTGCCCGGGCCCTGCCCCTGGTCTTTACCGCGGGGATCTCCACCCTTCTGGGACGGGGGGATGCCATTTCCTTGGCCTGCCTGGTTGGATGCGCCGCCATCATGGCCGGCTGTTTTCTCCTGCCCCTGGGACAGGCCAAAGGCTCCTGTTCCTCCAATTGCCTCACCTCGGTGATCCCCCTTGCCCTGGCCACAGCCCTGTCCACGGTGGGCTATTCCATGTTGGATGACCATTGCATCCGAACCCTTGCCCGGGAGTTTGGCCACCACACCTCCTTTTTCTCCCTGGCCCTGTTCTACCTCTTCCTGGAAACCGTGACCGCTGTTTTATGGATGGTGCCCATGGTGGCCATTGCCAGGGGGGAACGCAGGGAAATCTCCAGGATCAGGGGAAACCGTTTGAAAACCGCCCTGGTCATGGGCATCGGCATCACCGGCACCTACAGCCTCGTGCTCACGGCCATGAACTTTGCCCAGGACGTCACCTATGTGGTGGCCTTTCGCCAATTGAGCATCCCCGTGGGTGCCGTCCTTGGGATGGTCCTGCTCAGGGAACCGGCCACCCGGTCCAAGTGCGTTGGATTAACGGCCATCTCCATGGGGCTGGTTCTGGTGGCCCTGGGTTAGATCAAATACGGCAGAACAATTTGCTATGGAAAAAGGTGGGGGTGCCAAAGGCAAAAATGCCGCCGCTAGCAATGGGGGGAATATCACTTCCTCCTGGGGCGGGTGCCTGGAAATTCAGGAACGAAATCCGGCCCGGACCACCCATTTTCAACCGAAGGCCAGTTTTATATGGTAATCTGATAAAAAAACCGATATATACGTCCAAATTCAAATTTAACCCATGGGAGGGTCCCAGGGATTCCGCCACCCCGGAGTCGGGACTGCGACAGATACAGAACAACACCAGGAGTGTTTCATGAGCCAGGTTAACGACAAAATTTACATCGACGCCCTTCAGATGGAAAGAGACTGCTGGGGATTTGCCAAAAAGATCTTTGCCCTTGGCGAGGATTTTGACATCATCTCCGGTATCACCCGGGGCGGCGCCCAGATCTCCATTTACATGCAGGAGGTATTTGCCCTGCTCTCCGGAGCGCCAAAAGAATTCACCACCATCCATGCCCAGTCCTACACCGGCATCGGCCAGGCCGGAGAGGTGGTGGTGGAAAACCTGGATTCCCTGAAACGCCGCATGGAAAAAGGCAAGCGCCTCCTCATCGTGGATGACATCTTTGACCGGGGCAAAACCTTCAAGGCCGTGTACGAAGAAATCCTGGCCCAGGTGGACTGCGACCCCGCAGATGTAAAAATGGCCGCCCTCTATTTCAAGCCGGAAAACAACCAGGTGGACATTGTACCGGACTTTTACTACCGCACCTATAAGTCCGACGACTGGCTGGTCCTCCCCCATGAACTGGAGGCCCTCACCCGGGAGGAATTGGCGGCCAAGGGGTTCATCTATCCCTCTGATCCGTCCTGATCTCCCTCCCGATTCGATTTAAAAGGGCTGCCGGCACTCCGGCGGCCTTTTTTTATCCTGGTCCCCAAACAGGGTCAGATAAAATCGGTGATCACCTTTACGGCATCCGGGAAAAGGTTGTTTTGGTCCAGGGTGGCCTGGATCTCTTTGTAAAAGGATGACGCAATAATCAGCCCCGCCCCCTCCTCTCCGGCCATGGTTTTAAAATCCCCGATCTCAAATTCAACCCCGGGGATGAACAGGCCCCACTTTTTCGGATCCCCGTCCACCACCCGGAGATCAGCCCGGGCCAGTATTCCGCGGTCCAACTGATTCAAATAGATGATGGAGGCGGTTCCCGCCCCCCACCAGAACATCGGTTTCCCCTCCCTTTCCAGGATAAAGGTTTCCAACGCCTTGAGATGCCGGCGCACTTGCTGGTGCTTCCGGAGGGTGTCGCCCTCCAGATCCCTATCGCACCCGGGAATATCCACACCGGCGAAATCCGGATTATCCCCGTGGGCCCAGGTGATGCGAAGGGCTTCGGAACCAATGGTATTGTCCATTTCAAAGGCCAGGGGAATCAAGCCCATATCCCGGCCCAGGCGGTCAAAAAACCGGGGGCTGTAATAAAAGAGATGTTCATGGCGGAACCCATCAAAATGGGGAACTTCCATGATGATTTTTCCCCGGGGGGCCAGTTGTTTTTTCATGGCCGTCAGGATAATAAAAGGGTCGGGGAAGTGCTCAAACACATGCATGAGGTAAAAGCAGTCCACCCGGCCCGGTTCAAAGCTTGTCCCGGAGAAATAGGCCCGGGAGATATCAAGGCCGGCCGCTTGTCCCTCCAGGGCCTGGGGGCCGGGTTCAATGCCCATGACCCGCCCATAGCCCCGCTCCTGGAGCTGCTGGATAAGATAGCCTTCGGAGCAGCCGATCTCCACCATGAAATCCTTTGGATCACAGAAACGCTCCAGGGTCTTGAGCATCCCCTGGTACCGGCTGGTCCCGATGCCGCTCATGGGTGAAATATAGACATAGTTGTCGTAGATCTCGGAAAGCAGGGGTTCATCCAAGGGGGTGGCATTGAAGCCCAGGTGGCATTGGGTACAGAGCCGGATGTCCAGGGGATGGGGCCTGGCCTTGTCCAGCAACGACCGGGGGGAGGCAGAAAGGATGAGGGGAAACTGGGTGGCATATAGCGATAGGGTCTTTTGGCATTCACAATATGGACAGAACAATGGGCCCGGGTGCATGGTTTCTCTCCTTGAACATTAAAATACCGTCACCATACCCAAGCCCAGGGTCCGGGTCAATGCCCGTTGCGGAAGATCCGGACCAAAACACCCCCTTATGGAGGCGGTACCAGCTTGTTCAATGAAAAACCCCTCCCGAATCGGGAGGGGTTTTTTATTTATGCGTCAAATCCCGTGGGGATTAAATTACATTTTGGAGCCTTCTGCGTGGCTCTGCAGCTTAACCTCAACTTTTTCCTTGAGGCCGGCATAGTATTCTCTCAGGATAACCAGAACTTCTTCACGACCGAAGTGATCAACAACTTCTTCGCCGTTGGACAGGGCGTGACGCAGTTTGGTACCGGACAGGATTACGCGGTCTTCTTTACCGTGGGGGCAGGTTCTCATGGAGGCCATGCCATCACATTTGTGGCAGTAGAAGGTCCAGTCGATTTTCAGGGCTTCGCACAGCAGGGCTTTGCCTTCGCCTTCGGGCTGGGGAATGATGTCGAAAATTTCCTGGGCTTCGAACAGGGTGTAGAAGTCACCTACACCGGCATGGTCACGACCGATGATCATCTTGTTAACGCCGTAGTTCTGACGGAAGGTGGCATGGAGCAGACCTTCACGGGGACCGGCATATCTCATGTCCAGGGGATAGCCGCCGTTAACAACGTGTTCGGGTACGAAGTAGTCCTGGATCAGTCTATCGATACATTTGATCCGTACTTCTGCGGGGATGTCGCCGGGTTTCAGGTTACCGATCAGGGAGTGGATCAGAACGCCGTCGCATACGTCCAGGGCGATCTTGCACAGATGCTCATGGGAACGATGCATGGGGTTTCTCAGCTGCATGGAAGCAACATTGGCCCATCCGCGTTCGTCAAAGATGGCGCGGGTTTCTTTGGGCGTCAGGTAAACGCCTTTGAATTTTTCGGGGAATTCGCCTTCGGACAGAACCTTAACCGGACCGGAGAAGCAGAATTCTTTTCTGGCCATAACCGCCTGGACGCCGGGATGATCTTCCATGGCGATTTTCCAGAATACGTCGTCGGCGGATTCTTCACCGTGGCCCTTATAGACCTTTTCGCATTCCCATTTTTTCTCTTCTTCGGTCATTTCGAATTTTTCTTCGACCTTCATGGTGGCGTAGATTTCGCCATCGCGAACCAGAGCAACCTCGTCGCCTTCGTTTACTTCAGCGGCGTCTTCTTTGGACGCATCCAGCATTACGGGAACCGGCCAGAAGGTACCGTCGGCCAGCAGGAAGTCAGCACATACGCCTTTCCAGTCGGCTTTGGTCATGAAACCGTTGAGGGGAGAGAAACCGCCGATACCCAGCATGATCAGATCGCCTTTAACCTGGGAAGTAATTTCGATCTTCTTCAGACCCTGGGCTTTTTTGATTTCAGCTTCCAGTTCTGCGCCTTCAAGCTTACAACATACAAGACCTTTTCCGCCATGGGGAGGTACTAATTTAGACATATAACTCGTTCTCCTTGTTATGTATTAACCTACCTATATATAATAAATGTTATCCCAACATTTATAAAAAATTCTACTTTAAAATCTCGTATGATGTAATGAGGATTCAGATATTTGTCAAGAAATTTATTCATTTATCTGTAAAAGCCCCCGCAGGCCCGACATTGAGGCTATATGGGCGTCTGCATCCAATTGCGGGCTCTTAAAAGCGGCAAACCAGGTACCGGCATTTCTAGCCGCCTGCTCATCAAAAAGGGAATCCCCAACAAAAAGCACTTCATTGCCTTCAAGGCCGTAGTGATCCATGATCCTATGGAGTTGTTCCGGGTCGGGTTTGGGGTGTTTGACCTTGCCTGCGGTCATGACCATGTCAAAGCAGTGGGTAAGATCAAACTCCTCCAGGACCTTTTCCATGGTATTGGTCCGGTTGGTGGCAATGCCCCGGATATACCCCTTGGATTTCAGGGCGTCCAGGAGTTCCACCAGCCCCTCTTCCATCTGCATATAGGGCGTGAAGGTATTGTAGCCGATGGATTTGATGGTCTCGTAAACGGGCCGGTGGTCTTCCATTTCCGGAAACAGAAATTCAACCGCCCCCTTCACCGTCATCATGTGGACGTTGACAAATTGTGCCTGGTCCAGGGCGGGTTTATCAAAGGCGGCCAGGACGGCATCGTAAAATTTCCGATTGGCCATTGCCGTATCAAAGAGAACACCGTCGCAGTCAAAGACCACGGCCTTAAGGGATGAAATATCCATGTATAGTCCGTTCCGTTCTTGGGTTATGATTTGCGGGGTTCCAGAAAGGTGGCAAAGACCCGGATGGTCAGTTTGGGCTTTCTGGGGTTGTCGGTCTTCACCGTGATGACTTCATAGAAGTCCGTGGGTTTCTCGGACCGTGATGAAATGCTCACAATCCAGGCATCTCCATCCTTTTCAGGGGCAATGAGCTGGGCGGTGACCCCTTTCTTAAACCGGGTCTCAATTCCCGTCAGTTTCAATGTGTTGCCCTCCAGGGGCCGGATGGTGACATCGGCCTTGAGCACATCTCCGGGCCTGCCGTTGAGACTCACCGTGGAGGGAGAAATATCAATGATCTTTTTGACCTTACCGGTGATGATGAGGTTGAATTTTGGATTTTTGGGATCGTCGGTGCGCACCTGGATGGTTTTCCGCATCCGGCGACCGCCGTATCCATTGGTTTTAATACCGATCTTGATAACGCCTTCCCCACCCGGGGGAATCTGTTTGTCGTAGACATTGGAATCGCAACCTCAGGGGGGCAGGACATTGAGGATTTTCAGCGGTGTATCCCCGGTGTTTCTCACCTTAAAGGTATGATCAATGTGGATCCCCTCGGATACCGGGGCAAACTCATATATGGGCGCAATAACTTCAACGGTGGGCTCTGCCTGGACCGGGACGCTGAAAAGGCTGAATCCCAGTAGCAGCAGAGCAATGATAAGTATTTTTTTCATAATACCCTTCGCTTGTTTACGGATAAAAAACAATCCTTCCAGATCGCTTAACAGCAATTCTGAAACAGCCTATATGGAAACCCTATGAAATTCAAGGTCCGGACCTGGAAGGCCGGTCGTGGTTTCCCAGGTTCAGCCCCTGGGAAAAAGAATGGCGTTCACATGGTCACAAAAACCGGGATCCTGGGCAATGGGCCCGCCGTCCACCCGAAGAACCGGAACCGCCCCCATGAGGGCGTTGGTCACCAGGATATCTGCCTGGTGCGCCAGTTCGTGCAGGGGCACGGGCCGTTGAACGATCTCATATCCCCGGGCGGCCAGTCCGTCCAGAGCAGCGGCCTGGGCCGTGCCCGGGAGCACGTGGGCGGACAGGGGGACGATGATGATCTTATCCTTCCGGAACATCAGGTTGGCGGTATGGGTTTCGGACACCGTCTCATCCGGATTAAGGATCAGGGCTTCGTCGCCGCCTTCCTTTTTAGCGTGGGCGCCGGCCCTTTCATAATAAAGATAATTCAAGGTCTTGTGTCCTGCAAGGGGGGTCTGCCGGGGATGGGGATAGGTGACCAGATCCAGGCCCTGTTTGCCCAATGCATCAAGGCGATGGACATAGGGACGGGCAAAGGCGGCCACGGTAAACCGTTTGCCCGTGCGGGTGTTGTCGGGGCAGACCATGAGTTTCACGGCGGCCACCTGGTCCTGGAGCCCGTTTTCCCGTATGAGGGAATCGATGATCCAGTCCCAGCTCATCTCCGGTGCAGGGGGCCCAAACAGGTCGGCCCAGGCCCGGTTCATGCGCCTAAGATGGGCTTCCAGACGCACAGGGTTCCCCTGCTCCACACGGATGGTCTCAAAAAGCCCGGACCCGTACTGGACCCCGTGGCCCATGGCCGGCACGACGGCCCGGTCCTGGTCCACCACCTTGCCGTCCACCCAGGCCCGGGGGCGAGGGGGGAGAGGATGGGATTCGGTGATACAGGTTTCGGGTTCGGCACCGGCGGAAAGGATGTCCATGAGGGTCTTACCCTTGTCCAGGGTCTCCTGGAATTCCGATTCCGGGTTGGAATCGTAGACAATACCGCCGCCCACGGAAAAGAAAATGGAATCCTGGTAAATGGTGGCCGTACGGATGGCAATGGAGAGATCCATGGTGTTGTGGAAACTCAGGTAGCCGATGGAGCCGGTATAGACATGGCGTTTAAAGGGCTCCAACTCGTCGATGATTTCCATGGACCGAATCTTGGGACATCCGGTGATGGAACCGCCGGGAAAGGTTGCCTTGACCAGGTCCACACTGGTCTTGCCCGGCAGCATCTCCCCGTTGACCACCGAGACCAGGTGGAAGACGTTGTCATAGGGTTCCAACCGTTTGTGTTCCGATACCACCACCGAGCCGTGGGAGGTCACCCGGGAGAGATCGTTGCGCATGAGGTCAACGATCATGGTGAGTTCGGCATCGTCCTTTGTACTTGCCGAAAGGGCCTCTCCGTTTCGCCGGTCCTCTTCCGGGGTTTTGCCCCGGGCTAGGGTTCCCTTGATGGGGCGGGTTTCCACATGGCTGCCGGTCTGTTTGATGAATCGCTCCGGCGAGGTGGAGACAATGACGTGGTCCCCGCAATGGATATAGGAAAAAAAGGGCGCCGGATTCTGGTCAAACAGGTTACGGAACAGGGTATAGGGATCCCCTTTGAAGCCAGTTTCAAAGCGCTGGGACAGATTGGCCTGGTAGATGTCACCGGCCCTGAGATACCGGATGATCTTTTCCACGGCCCCAATGTACTCCCCCTTTTCAAAACAGGATCGAAAGCCCCTGGAGTCAATGGAAAAGGAGCCGGATTCCGTCGGGGTTTCCAATTGACGGAAAAAGGCGGCCTTAACCTGGTCCACATGGGAGGGGGCGCTGTTCTTGGGAACGGGGATACAACAAAAGGTCTTTTGGGCAAACCGGTCATGGACCAGGATCAGGGAGGGGGCGTAGAGCACCATCTCCGGCAGTCCCGGATCAAGACAGGTTACGGGCAGCCGTTCTATGGAATCCTTAAGGTCGTAGGAAAAATAGCCCAGCAGGCCGGCGCCCACGGGCAGATCCGTCACCCCCTCTTCCATCTGGAAGCACGACAACAGGGAATTAAGGAATTCAAAGGGGTCTGCATCAAGGATCTGTTCTTTGCCGTTGATGCAGAGGGTCTGGCACCGGCCCCGGCCCTTGACGCTCATCCAGGGCATGAGACCCAGGATATCGTAATGGGCACAGTCCAGGCTGGAGCCGGAAAGCAGAAACACCGTTCCCTCGCTCTGGGCAAAGGGAACGGCGATTTCTTTTAACGAACCGTCGAGTTGTATTTCTTCCTGCCACAGGGAGGCGATCCCGGGCAGATCCTTACACCATGACATCATCGCAGAAAGGGATTCATCTGCTTTTCCTGGCCAATGGAGGTTTCCGGGCCGTGGCCGGTGTAGACAACGGTGTCGTCGTCCAGGATCAGCAGCTTATCTTTGATGCTGGCAATCAGGGTGTCGAAGTTTCCTCCGGGAAGGTCGGTGCGGCCGATGGACCGGGCAAACAGGGTATCCCCGGCAAAGAGATGGCCCTCTGTGTACAGGCAGATCCCGCCCTGGGAATGGCCCGGGGTATGGATGACCCTGAGGGTGATCTTGCCAAAGGAAATCTCGTCCCCGTCCTTGAGAACCAAATCGGGCTCGGGGGAATTCTCGGCGGAGAGGCCGAACATGGAGGCGGACTGGGAAAGCTCCGACAGCATGGGAGCGTCACCGGAATGGATGGCCAGGATGGCCCCGGTCACTTCCTTCATGCGTTTATTGGCCCCCACATGGTCAAAGTGACCATGGGTGTTGACCAGGTATTTTACCTTGAGTTCCAGTTTGGCCAGGGCCATGAGGATCCGATCGGCATCATCCCCGGGATCCACGACAATGGCTTCTTTGGTCTCTTCACATCCGATGATGAAGCAATTGGCCATGATGGGCCCGACTTCAAGTTTTTCTATGATCACAACGACCTCCTCGACTGTCGGTTGGGTTAAAGGGAGAGGCGGATCTGGTCCAGAATGCCGTTGATAAAGGGGCCGGATTCCCGGCCGCCGAACTTCTTCCCGATCTCAACGGCTTCGTTGATGGTGACACTGGGTGGGATATCATCCCGTTTCAGCAGTTCATAGGTGGCCAGCCGCATGATATTGCGGTCCACCACGGGCATGCGGGAGATCTTCCAATGCTTTGAAAAATCGTTGATCAAGGCATCGATCTCCTCGGAAGCCCCCAGGGTTCCCTCCACCAGTTCCGTGCAAAATGCATCTTTGGTGGAATCGGCGTTGTCCTCTTCCCTGGCCTCCCAGAATGCTGCCAAACCATCTTCACATCCCAGTTCCGGATTCATGTCCAGAAAAAAGAGGGCCTGAAGCGCCAGTTCCCGTGATTGTCTGCGTGTTCCGCCCATGTACTACTCCGCCTTTTTCAGCAGGGTGCTGAGGTTGGCCATCTCAATGGCGCCCATGGCCACTTCAAAGCCCTTGTTGCCTGCCTTGGTGCCAGCCCGTTCAATGGCCTGTTCAATGGTATCCGTGGTCAGGATGCCGAACATGACGGGCAAATTGGCCTCCAGGCTTACGGATGCAATGCCCTTGGATACTTCGGCACATACGTAGTCGTAGTGGTTGGTGGCACCGCGGATAACGGCTCCCAGGCAGATGATGGCATCGTATTTTCCCTGGTCGGCCATCTGACGGGCAGCCAGGGGAATTTCATAGGCGCCGGGCACCTTGAGAAGGGCGATATCCTCGTCCTTGGCACCGCTTCTGACCAGGGCGTCAATGGCGCCTTCGGCCAGTCTGCCGGTGATGAAGTCGTTGAATCTGGAAACGATGATTCCAAATTTTTTACCCTGGGCCTGCAATCCCGCTTCGATAATCTGTGGCATCTTTATGTCCTTATGTAAAATTAATGGTCTGAAATTGAATCTGTTCTGCTACATATGGAGCAGATGTCCCATCTTGGCCTGTTTGCACTTGAGGTAGCCCTGGTTGTGGCAGTTGGCTTCCACTTCAATGGGAACCTGTTCCACAACGGAGAGACCGTAGCCTTCAAGGCCGATCATCTTTTTCGGGTTGTTGGTCAGAAGCCGCATTCTGGTGACCCCCAGATCCACCAGCATCTGGGCGCCCACCCCGTAATCCCGCATGTCGGCGGCAAAGCCCAGGGCTTCGTTGGCTTCAACGGTGTCAAGGCCCTGGCGCTGGTATTCGTATGCCTTGAGCTTGTTCACCAGGCCGATGCCCCGGCCTTCCTGGCGCAGGTAAAGCAGTACGCCGCTGCCCTCTTCGTTCATCATGGCCATGGCCCGATGGAGCTGGTCCTGGCAGTCGCAGCGCAGGGAGGAAAAAATATCCCCGGTCATGCATTCGGAATGAACCCGGACCAGAACCGGTTTTTCCGGATCGATCTCCCCCTTTACCAGGGCCACATGGGTGAGGTTGTCCATGTCGTTTTCATAGGCAATGATCTTGAAGTCACCGCCCACCCGGGTGGGGATAACGGTCTCGGCCGCCCTTCTGACAAAAATTTCAGTCTTCAGCCGGTATTTCACCAGATCGGCCACGGTGCAAATGCCGATGTTGTGTTCCTTGGCAAATTTCTCCAGGGAGGGCATCCGGGCCATGGTGCCGTCTTCGTCCATGATCTCGCAGATCACACCGGCGGGCTTGAGGCCGGCCAGGCGGGCCAGATCCACGGAACCTTCGGTCTGGCCGATGCGAACCATGACCCCGCCGTCACGGGCCCTTAAGGGGAAGATATGTCCGGGCCTTGCAATGTCAGCCGGAGTGGTGTCGTCGGCAACTGCCGTGAGAATGGTGGTGGCCCGGTCGGCTGCGGAGATGCCGGTGGTCACCCCTTTTTTCGCTTCAATGGACACGGTAAAGCCGGTTTCAAACTGGGAGGTATTGTGATCCACCATCATGGGCAGGTCCAGCTTGTCTGCAATGCTGGAATCCAGGGAAAGACAGATCAGCCCCCGTCCGTACTTGGCCATGAAGTTAATGGCCTCCGGCGTAACTGCCTCGGCCGCCATGGTCAGATCCCCTTCATTCTCGCGATCCTCGTCATCCACCAGGATAACCATCTTACCATTTTTAATATCTTCAATTGCCTGTTCAATCGTTAAGTGAGGCATTGTGCATGTCCTTTGATAAATCTGATTATAAAAAGCCGTTTTTTGCCAACAGGGCCATGTCCACGCCGGTTGCCGTCCCGGTCTTATTTGAAGGGGCCCTGCCCGTCAAAATTTTTCTTACATATTTGCCCAGCATGTCGGTCTCAATATTGACCTTGTCTCCCACCTTTTTCAACCCAATTGTGGTGATGGCGGCGGTGTGGGGGATGATGCTGACCTCGAAATCCGTGTCGGAGCAGCGATTAATGGTCAGGGAAATGCCCTCGATGGCCACGGACCCCTTTTCGATCATGTCGGCGGCCAGTTCTTCACCCACTGCCACGGTGATGATGACGGCGTTGCTCTTGCGCTGGATGGCCGATACCGTGCCCGTGCCGTCGATGTGGCCCGAGACCAGGTGACCGTCCACCCGGGAGGAAAGCGTCATGGCCCGCTCAATGTTGACCCGGGAACCGGGGCCGGCGGAACTGAAGGTGGTTCTGGAAACGGTCTCAGGGGCCATGTCCACGCTGAACTCGTTCCGTCCCAGGGTCACCGCCGTCAGGCAGGCGCCGTTCACGGCAATGGAGTCGCCGATTTTGCTTTCCCCTAAGTCCAGGTCGCAGCCGATGACCAGGCGTTTACCCTCACCGGCGCTTTCTATGCGCTTGATGGTGCCGAAACTTTCAATTATGCCTGTGAACACAGCCTCTCCCTCGTTTAGCAGTCCTAAAATCATCCCTGAACATATCCCTGAACCAGGATGTCTCCTTCCAGGGTATGAATGGACATCCGTTCCAATTGAAAGGCGTCTGCAATTTTTTCAACCCCCTTTCCACCAAAGACCGGTGTCCCGTCACTGCCCCCCAGGAATTTGGGCGCCATGAAATAGAGCACCTTGTTCACAATTCCGGCCCGGAGGGCGGATGAGGCCACCCGTCCCCCGCCTTCAATGAGCAGGCTGGTAACGGACATCTGTCCTAACTTAATCACAACCTGTTCTAAATCAAGAGCCCCGTCCTTTAAAGAAACGTCCAGGATCTGGATTCCCATTTTTTCAAGGGATTTGCGCTTTTCAAAATCGGCATGGGGACCGGCCACCAGAACCGTGGGGGCAGTTGATGTCTGGGTGAGCACCTTGGCATTGAGATCGATTCCCAGCGTGGAATCCAGGATCACCCGCATGGGATCCTTTCCCGGACCGTCTTCAAGACGGGCCGTTAATGAAGGATCGTCGGCCTTCAGGGTGCCCGAACCAATGAGGATGGCATCCACCTCGTGGCGGATGCGGTGGCCGTAGCCACGGGAGGCCGCATTGGTAATCCACTTGGAGTCCCCGGAGGAGGTGGCAATCCGACCGTCCAGGGTGGCGGCGGACTTGAGAATGACAAAGGGGCGCTTCCCGTTGCGGGTGTACCAGATAAAGTCCTCGATGAGGATCTCGGCCTCTTGTTCCAGGAGACCGGACTCCACCTCAAGCCCCTTGTCCTTGAGGAACTGGATCCCGCCGCCGCTCACAAAGGGGTTGGGGTCTTTACAGGCCACCACCACCCGCTCTATTCCGGCGTTTAAAATTTTATGGGTACAGGGGGGCGTTTTTCCAAAATGGTTGCAGGGCTCCAGGGTGACATAGATGGTGGCGCCTTGGGTTTTCCCCCGTGCGTCGTCTATGGCCTCCACCTCGGCATGGGGCATGCCCCAGGCATGGTGGTATCCCTTGCCCACAACTTCATTGTCACGGACCACCACGGCCCCCACACAGGGATTGGGGGATGTATATCCCTTTCCTTTGAGGGCCTGGTCCAATGCCAGGCGCATGTAATCAAGATCGGTCATGGTCGGAAAGGTCTTCAAATTGAATGGACTGACACTCCTCGGGCAGCAGTGCCTTGAGTTCCTGGATAAAATCTGCCACGTCGGTGAATTCCCGATAGACGGAAGCGAACCGGACATAGGCCACATCGTCCAGGGTTTTCAGGGCGGCCATGATCCTTTCGCCCACCGTGTTGGCCGGGATCTCCCGTTCACTGATTTCCCTCAGCTCCCGTTCGATGCCGTCCACCACCTCTTCAATGCGGTCCATGCTGATGGTACGCTTTTCACAGGCTTTGGTAATCCCCCGGACCACCTTTTCACGGTCATACTCTTCACGACGACCGTCCTTTTTCACAATCATAACCGGGACCTGTTCCACCCGCTCATAGGTTGTGAACCGCTGGGCACACCCCTGGCATTCCCGTCGGCGTCGCACTTCCAGGTCAATCTTGCCCGGCCGCGAATCAACCACCCGTGTGTTTAGTTTTCCGCAAAAGGGGCATTTCATCAGTACAGCTTCCTAATCAAATTTTTATCAGTGGAAGCCCTGCGCTCTCGAACATCTCAAGGGCCAGGGGATCGTCATATCCGGATCGGTAATAGACCTTTTTAATGCCGGCGTTGATAATCATCTTGGCGCAGATGGAACAGGGCTGTGTGGTACAATAGAGGACAGAGCCGTTGACGGGGATTCCATGGAAGGCAGCCTGGATAATGGCATTCTGTTCCGCATGGACTCCCCGGCAGAGCTCGTGTTTTTCACCCGAAGGCACATTGAGCTGTTCCCTCAGGCAGCCGGTCTCCCGGCAGTGGGGCACCTTGGCAGGCGCCCCATTGTACCCGGAACACAGGATCCGCTTTTCCTTCACAAGGACTGCACCCACCTTGCGACGGGTGCAGGTGGATCGTTCGGCCACCAGGTCGGTGATCCCCATGAAGTACTCGTGCCACGAAGGACGTTCGGATGTGATCTGGGTCATGCATACTCCTTAGGCGTATAAAGGATATTGAGCGCAGAGGTCCTTCACTGCGGCTGCAGTGGTTTCGACCTTGGATTCGTCGTCCAGGATATCGCAGATAAAGGTTGCGATCTGGGCGGCGGCATCTTCCTTCATGCCCCGGGAAGTGATCAGGGGCATACCGATACGGACACCGGAGGTGACAAAGGGGCTGCGTTTTTCATTGGGAACCGTATTTTTGTTAACGGTGATATTGGCCCGGCCCAGACGCTCTTCCGCATCCTTACCGGAAATATCCCTGGCAGAGAAATCCACCAGCACCAGATGGTTGTCCGTACCGTTGCTCACCAGCTTGTACCCGCGGTCCATGAGGATCTGGGCCAGGGTAGCGGTGTTTTTCAGCACCTGTTTCTGGTATTCAACGAACCCGGGCTGCAGCGCTTCATGGAAGGCCACGGCCTTGGCGGAGATGACGTGCATCAGGGGACCGCCCTGGATGCCGGGGAAAATCTGGCTTCCGATTTTCTTGGCATATTCGTTTGTGGCGAGGATCAGGCCGCCCCTGGGGCCCCTCAGGGTCTTGTGGGTGGTGGAGGTCACCACGTCGGCGTGGCCCACCGGGGAAGGATGGAGGCCTGCGGCCACCAGACCGGCGATGTGGGCCATGTCCACAACAAACAAGGCGTTGTGGGCCTTGGCGATTTCACCGAATCCCTTGAAGTCGATGGTCCGGGAGTAGGCACTGGCCCCGGCCACGATCATCTTGGGTTTGTGGGATTTTGCCATATCCTCAACCATGTTCAAGTCGATGGTTTCGGTCTCCGGATTCAATCCATAATGGGCAAAATCGTACAATTTGCCGGAAAAACTCACACCGGCCCCATGGGTCAGGTGGCCACCGTGGGACAGGTCCATTGCCAGAATCCGGTCTCCAGGATTCAACAGGGAGAAATAGACCCCCATGTTGGCCTGGGAACCGGAATGGGCCTGGACATTGGCATATTCCGTTCCAAACAGCTTGCAGGCCCTGTCAATGGCCAGGTCTTCCACCTGGTCAACGAATTCGCACCCGCCGTAATACCGCCGATTGGGATACCCTTCGGCGTACTTATTGGTCAAAATGGACCCCTGTGCTTCCAGAACAGCTTTGCTGACCGTGTTTTCGGAGGCAATCAGATTCAGTCCCTCTTCCTGACGGACTGCTTCTTTTTCAATAATATCTGCAATTTCAGGATCCGTTATCCCAATATTTCCCTTTTCCACTTGATTCTCCTGACGGGCCGCTGTGGCCCGTTTCGATTTCAATAACTGCCAGGGAGAAGCCTAGGCTTCAATGCTCTGGATGCGATCCAGATGGCGCCCCCCCTCAAACTCGGTGGTGAGCCAGGTATCCACCAGCTCGTATGCCAGTACGTCTCCGATGATCCGTCCCCCCAGAACAAGGATATTACTATCGTTGTGGAGGCGGCTCATCTTGGCGGAGAAAAGGTCTGAACACAAAGCGGCCCGCACCTTGGGGAAGCGGTTGGCCACCATGGACATGCCCAGTCCGGATCCGCACAGGAGGATACCCCGGGGGTATTCGCCCTTGGAAACAGCATCGGCTACTTTTTTACCATAATCCACATAGGAGACGGAGGCCTCACTTTCGGCACCGGCATCTTCCACGGCAAAGCCCTTTTCGGTAAGGTATGCCTTGATTTTTTCCTTTAACGGATAGGCGGCGTGATCACTGCCAATGATAATGGTATTTTTTGGGCTCATGTTACGTTTTTCCTGACTAGGATTTGGTCTTGATGAAGTCGATGGCGTCCTGGACAGTGACCAGGCTTTCAGCGACTTCGTCGTCGATCTCAATGTCGAAGATTTCTTCCATGGACATGACAAGCTCAACAATGGTCAAAGAATCTGCACCCAGGTCTTCGATCAGAGACGCCTCCGGAACAACATCATCAATATCCACATCGGGAATCTTTTCCGCGATCACTTTTTTTACTTTTGTTTCAATTGTCATGGCGTTCACTCCTTAATGATCCCCTATTCCTCGTCGGTGTCGGCGGAGATGTTGCGCCCCTTGTAAGCACCGCATTCGGGGCAAGCGGTGTGGGGGAGTTTGGGCTCCTGGCATTCCGGACATACGGAAATGGTGGGGGAGCTGGTTTTGTAGTGGGTGCGTCTCTTTCTGCCACGGGCCTTGGAAGCTTTTTGCTTTGGTACTGCCATTGGTCTCTCCTAACTATATTATTTTACATCAAAATTTGGTTACTACATCAAACTACAATAAAACAAACTTAAATACCTCAATTTAAAAAAAGTGTCAAGTTTTTAAAGCCAAGACACCTAAAAACAAAGGAATTCCAGGCGCTTGAAACCCTTGATTTAGCCATGATATCCTGTTGCCGTCCCCTTTGTTTTGTGATACTTAAGGGTTCGATTTTACAGATCTATCTTTTTTAACATATGGAGAATACATGGATACCATTATTACACGATTTCCCCCCTCCCCCACCGGATACCTCCACATAGGGGGCGCCAGAACCGCATTGTTCAACTGGCTCTATGCCCGCAAAACCAAGGGGAAATTCGTCCTAAGAATCGAAGATACAGACCAGGCCCGGTCCACGGACGAATCCACCCAGGCCATCCTGGATTCCCTGAACTGGCTGGGCATCGACTGGGACGAAGGCCCCTACTTCCAGACCCAGCGCCACGACATCTATAACGAATACATCGACCAACTGGTGGAATCCGGCCATGCCTACCATTGCTCCTGCTCCAAGGAAGAAGTGGACGCCATGCGGGAAGAGGCCAAGGCCAAAGGTCTCAAGCCCATGTACAACGGCAAGTGCCGGAACCTGGGACTGAAACGGGGCGAAAACACCGTTGTCCGCCTGCGCACCCCGGATACCGGCGTCACCGTGGTCAAGGACATTGTCAAGGGCGACACCGCCTTCCAGAATTCCGAGATCGACGACTTCATCATCCAGAGAAGCGGGGGCATGGCCATGTACAACCTAGCCGTTGTGGTGGACGACCTCACCATGGGCATCAACACCATTATCCGTGGCGACGACCATCTGGTCAACACCCCCAAGCAGATGCTCATCTACCAGGCCCTGGGTGATATCATGCCCGTGTTCGGCCATGTCCCCATGGTCCTAGGCGCAGACAAGGCCCGGCTGTCCAAACGCCACGGCGCCATGTCCGTGTCCGAATACCAAAAAATGGGATATCTGCCCGACGCCATGATCAACTACCTGGTCCGCCTGGGATGGTCCCACGGAGACCAGGAATTCTTCACACGGGAAGAGCTCATTGAAAAATTCAACCTGGAACATCTGGGCCGGTCCGCCTCCATGTTTGACATGGACAAGCTCACCGCCCTCAACGCCAAGCACATCCAGGCCAAAAGTCCGACCGAGCTGGCCCCCCACCTCCTGCCGTTGCTGGCGGAACAGGGCATAGAGGCCGCAGACGACGCCTTCACCCACGCCGTCATCGAAACCCTCCAGCCCAGGAGCAAGACCCTGGTGGACATGGTGGAAGCCGCAAAATTCTACTATGCAGATGAGGTGGAATACGATGAAAAGGCGGCCAAGAAATTCCTAAAACCGGAAACTGCAGCCCTGCTCAAGCGCTGCGCCGACGACCTGGAAGCCCTCACCGATTTCACGGAACCGGCCATGGAAGAGATCTTCAAGACCGTCATGGCCGAGATGGAACTGGGATTCGGCAAGATTGCCCAGCCCCTGCGCGTGGCCGTCACCGGCGGCACCGTCAGCCCCGGCATCTTTGAGATGCTCATCGCCCTGGGCCAGGCCACCACCGTGGCCCGGCTGAGAAAGGCCATGGCCTTCATAGAAGGTTAAAACAGACAGACCAAAAGGGGGTTTGAGCCCCCTTACAGATAGAGGATGCCCCCGTACCCCACAAAATGGGAAGGGTCATCCGCAGAATAGGATGTGGCGTAGTCAAGGCAATGGCCCTTGGCTGCGCCCATTTTTTTTGCCCCGGCCGCAGCCGCCCCGGCCGCCCCCGGGCAACAGAGATTCTGCCGCCCCATCCCCTGGGACATGATCAACTCCGGATCCATGGCCACCATGGCATCCACCCCGGCCGCATCATTTTCCCGGGCCACCCAGTCCAGGGCCTGCCGCCCCTCCCCGGTCGGGGTCATCCCAAACCGGGGACCGTAGTGGGTCATGTCCGTGGACCCCACCACCCGGATTTTCCGTCCCAGTTTCTCCGCCACCGTCACCGCGGCCTCCCCGGCCATCTCCGCCAGGGGCGGGGCAATGCCCACAGCCAGAATCTTTGCATTGGGGAAAAGATATCGGATAAAAGGAAATTGCAACTCAAGGGTATTGTCGTCGGGAAAACGGTCGGGTGTCAGGCCATAGACTTGCGATCCTGCCATGGCCGTCTTCAATTCCGCCCCCAGCTCTTCATCGGCCAGGATATTTCCCAAAGGCGTCTTCACCCCCCCCTCGGCCAGGAAAAACGAAGGAGAATCCGGCCCCAGGTGACCGCCGAACAGCACCACGGTCTCCACATCCCCCCCGGCGCCTCCGGCCACATGGGCCAACACCCGACAGGCAATGGAACCGGAATAGATCCACCCGGCATGGGGCACAATCCCGGCCACCACATCCCCCAAAGGCTGGGATTCCATCGTCTCCAAAAAGGACTGGATCTCGGCCTCACACCGGGTGCTGTTCCCGGGATACCACGACCCTGCAAATGCAGTTTGTTTCATCATCCTTCACCCCCTCTGCACCCTGCCATTTCGTTACCTCTGTCAGACATCATGCCTCTTCCTTTACAACCGCCCTTTTCAAGGGTTGTATCCGATCCAGCACTTCGGCCTCGGCCTGCTTCACAAAAAACAAATCCCAGCGCAGTTGGATATTCATCCAAAAATCATCGGACACCCCAAAGACCTTGGCCAACCGCAAGGCCGTACTCGGGGTGATCCCCCGGCGACCATTGATGATCTCATTCACCCGCTGGTAGGGGACACAGATCATCTGGGCCAGTTCCCGTTGGGTCAAACCAAGGGGTTTTAAGAATTCTTCCAAAAGCATTTCCCCGGGATGGGTCGGCGCCCTGTGGGTGGGTATTCGTATCATGGTCAGCCCTTTGTTCTCCTGGTGTTTTCAAGACTTCGCACCAAAGTCTGCATCACCAAACTACGGTAGCACGGATACCATGCCATCTCAAGACAGGGACAGATGGACCAATAAACCGCCAAAAGAATCAAACGGTTTGCCCGACCTTTATATTTGGAAAAATCTCTTTCAATTTGGAGGTGAGCTTCCCCACACAGATCACCTTCCCGGACTGGATTTCAAGAATTTTAACAAGGGGATTCAGAGCACCGTAAGGCAGGGTATTGTCATAGACCTTAAGATTGTCAATGTCGGGAATGACCTTTTTTAAATTTTCGTAGGAGGTGTGGAACCGTCTTTCAATATCCCTGACCGGAATATCATGCCCGCCCCTTCGAACCCTGGCCGCCACCCTTTGAATGTGGGTTTCAAGCCGATCCAAGGTTAGAAAGATCATGTCCACACGATAGCCGTCGGCCCTGGCCCGGCGAATTTGAGCGATGGTTGAGGCACCCGACAAGGTGGTCTCCAGCAGCAAATTTTTCCCTGCCGTTAATCGGTGTTTCAGATCATTCACAACGGCCTTCCAAATTTTTATACGCCCGTAATCTGGATACAGGGCAGCGATTTTCTTTGATACCGCGTCAGGATTAAAAACATCCAAATCACCTGGATAGGATCTTTGGAATTCAGTCAAAACGGAACTTTTCCCTGCCCCGTTAACGCCGGCAACAAATATTAAATGGGGCTGTTTTTTAGCCCTCAACAATCCACCCCCTGACCCCTTAAATATTCCAGAGCCTGCCAGGCCACCTCCGACAGATGAACCCGAACACTCAGCTTCCTTGCCAGCTCTTTATCGGGATCAAGCACATTATCCTTAGGATCGTGCAACGGAGAAGGCACATTCTCGGTCAGATCTTCCCGAAAGGGATAGCACAAATGCTCAATTCCTTCAGCAATACTTTGTAATGTTTCCTGATCAGCTCCGGCTTGAACCAGTTCTTTATGGCGCGCCACCAAAGCCTTAATTGCAATGTCATATCCTATTTTCATAAGACATACCTACTTTAAAAAAATGATACCCATCTAAAAACCCGGGCGTGTCTCACCATCTTAACTTGCTAACAATGCGGGATCTTCTTCAATTCCCATCATCATATTGAAGTGAGCACCATGTCCTTTATGAAAAAATATCTGTTTGAACACCTCCAAATACTTGTCGATCGTATCGGAGGGTGCTTCAACATATAAATCGTCGGATATGCTGTGAGATCCATCATTAATCCAACAAATCAAAGACCGACAAATCTCCTGTTCTTCCTTTGTATCAAATTTGGCTATCAGGTCATCATCACCATAGTTGCCCAAAATTTTGAAATAATTTTCAATAATTCTTCGCATAACATTTTGAATTGTTATGCCAGAATTATTCTCTTTATTTTTCAACTCTTTCCATAGCAATTCATAGGACGTTTGTATTGGATTCTCCATTCCAAAAGACTGTATAGAAGAAACTTTATTCTTTTTTCGGAGAATCCAGTAGTGGGTTTCTTTATTCTCCCTTGTTCGCCCATCAATAAAAGAAACCTCTTTATGGAAATAAACATTGTGAGTTAGAACAATTAATTGTTTAACCTTACCTTCGCCACGTACAAGATCCTTAACAACCTGCTTCAGAAGAGTGCTCACGATAAACAAAACATTGCTATCCAAACTTGATATAGGATCATCCACCACCAGTATTCGATCGTCACTAATTTCACCCTTCTCAGTAGCCCCCTTTGCCAATTGCATAAAATAGAGAAAGGTAATAAAAGTGACTTCTCCTTCACTCAATGTTGATTCTGCGGATGAACCATCCTCTCTTCTAATCTCATACTGATTAGGACTTTTCGTTGAAGGAACGATTTCAAAATTCAAAAAACCATAAGCTTTTAGGACACGATTAATTTCATCAATTGTGGGCTGGACGCTTGTTACATTTTTATTTAATTCAATAATTTCCTGTTGAAGTGTTCTATATTGTTCTCGCTTGGCATCTATATCTTCCTCCAAACATCCCACACCTTTTTTAAGACCTAAAACTTTTTTCTGATAATCTTGAATATGATTTTTGCTGTCTTCTGCAATAAAACGCCAAACAGATTTAACCAATGCTTCTTTTTCTTTTTGGTAATCCGCAGCGATTCGATTGTGATCTTTTATTTTATCGTTTGCCTCATTTATAATTTGGACTATTTTTTCGAGCTGATTTGTAGTGGATACAATCTTTATTGGCCGACTTGGCTCATCAAATTTTTTTTCTATTCTTTCTCGATTAGATTCGAATTGTCCAATCAGCGTCTCCAAGTGTGCGGCAAAAATCCCTATATCGAGCTTGCTCTTAGGGTTTGATTCTTCGGCATTTTTTACTCGCAACAAAATATTTTTTAAGTTTCTTGAAGCGTCAACATAATTCGCCCCTAAACTCTTCATTGTATCAACATCAGAGGCAAATGTCTGATCAAAATATGCCTCTAACTGTTCCCTGAACTGTCGTGTTATTGTAGGCTGTTGACAGAATGGGCAAATCTCATCTTCGCGCAAAAAATGCTGCCCTTTATTCACCCAGTCATTCATATCCAACTTCTGGATAAGCGCTGCAATATCCACATCTGATTTACCCAGAATTTTCTTTTTCCAAATTTCAGATTTTTCTATTTCTGAAACTTTATGGTAAGAAACTGGTTGTATCAATTCAATGGTAGTAGGGCGCTGCCCAAAAATCACTTGTGACCTTTGTTTTAATTCTTCAAGATCGATCAATTCAGATTTATTAGCCCCGAACTCCGCTAACAAACGTTCTTTAAATCGTTCTTTTGATAACGCCCCTTTAAAGGCTTCTTTAAAAGCCTCTTCATACTTTTTATAAACCGACTGCCATAAGGTCTCTTTAAATAGATTCTCCTCCGCCTTTATTTTTTCAGTCTGTTTATTTTTGGTTTCTTTTCTTTTTTTCCCATCTTCCCCCAAGACCTGTAATTCTTTTTGTTTGTCTTCGATATATTGAATATCTTCTTTTGTCGCCTTCCCTAAGGTAAAAACGCCATTAATCGCACCCTGACCAAAATTATCCTCACGGAATTTTTTATTATAGACAAGAGCCTTCACAGGTGCATTGTATGTCCAACCAATCTGACAACCATTGAATGATGGGTGAGCAGGGTCTGAAATTAAATTGGAAATTGTTGTTTTGCCGCATCCATTGGAACCATATATGAAATTAACTCTCTTTAGCGCCTCAACCCTCACGCCGACAGAGTCAAAACTTGCCACATCTTTTATGAAAATATTCTGAATCATGAAGCACCTGTTTACCCAACATCCTAACGGATGCAAGGATCCATTCGAAGTTATATTTTGGACAGATACCTACTTCAACTTTGCATCCACCTGGCTACGAAGCCAGTCCAGCCAGGGCTCAAACCCCTCTTCGGTTTTGGCGGAGAGTTGGAACACGGGCAGGCCGGGGTGGACCTTTTTCATGTTGTCCACGGCCAGGGGGGCGTCGAAGTCCAGGTAGGGGAGGAGATCAATCTTGTTGAGGAGGGCGGCGTCGGCCACCTGGAACATGAGGGGGTATTTCAGGGGTTTGTCTTCCCCTTCGGTGACGGAGAGGAGGACGGCCCGGGCGTCTTCTCCGATGTCGAATTCCGCAGGGCAGACCAGGTTGCCGATGTTTTCCACGATGAGGAGGTCCAAATCTTCGCAGCCCAGCTCTTTGGCGGATTTTTCGATGAGGGGGGCGGCCAGGTGGCAGTCGCCGCCGAACTGGTCGGTGTTGATCTGGGTGACCTTGGCCCCGGTGACTTCCAGGCGGTCGGCATCGTTGGTGGTGCAGATATCGCCCACAATCACCCCCACCCGGATCTCGGGCATGAGGCGGGCCAGGGTCTTGCACAGGGTTTCGGTCTTTCCCGATCCCGGGGAGGACATCATGTTGAGGACAAAGACCTTGGACTCGGTAAAATAGGCTCTGTTCCGGTCGGCTTCACTTGCATTCTTTTCCAGTACCCGCTGTTGAATCTTGATTTCCATGGTATCTGTCCTTGCTTTTGTTTTGGGTTCAGTCGGCCAACTCCAAAGAGGTGATTTCAATTTCCCGGCCCGACAGCAGGGTGGTTTGGCTGTCTTCACACTCCGGGCATTGGAAGATGGGGGTGTCGGTTTCCCATTCCCGGCCGCATGTTTTGCACTGGATGCGCACCGGGACCTCCTCAATGTTAAGCCTTGCGTTTTCCAGGGGGGTATCCTTAGTGATGATCTCCATGCAGAAGGTGAGGCTGTGCTCCACCACCGCAGCCAGCTTTCCGATGCGCAGATTCAGGGATTGGACCTTGGGGTCCTCAATATCCTCTGGGATGGCGCCCAGGGCGATCTCAACAAGCTGCTGTGCAATGCCCATTTCGTGCATGAAGATGTCTCCGCGTATTAGTTTTCCCGCTTGGCGTAGAACTCCTCTTTGAATTCCAGAAAGCGGTCCTGGGCTATTGCTTCCCTCATTTTGGCCATGAGGTCAAGGTAATAATGCAGATTGTGGATGGTATTGAGGCGGTAGGAGAGCAGCTCCTTGGATTTATATAGGTGGCGCAGGTAGGCCCGGGTATAATTCCGGCAGGTGTAACAGCTACACTCCTCGTCCAGGGGACGGTGGTCGGTCTTGTACTTGGCATTGGGGATATTCACGGCACCCCTGGAGGTGAAAAGCTTGCCGTTTCTGGCATTCCGGGAGGGCATGACGCAGTCGAACATGTCACATCCCATGCCCACCAGCTCCACCAGATTTTCCGGGGTGCCAACGCCCATGATGTACCGGGGCTTGTTCCGGGGCATGAGGGGCAGGGTGTGGTCGGCCATCTCGTACATGATCTCGGTGGGCTCGCCCACGGAGAGGCCGCCGATGGAGAATCCGGGGAAATCCATCTCCGTGATCTGGGCCACGGACTCGGTGCGCAGGTTCTTGTACATCCCGCCCTGGACAATGCCGAAGAGGTTGTTGGGCGCCCCCTTGGATTTCCAGAAGTCCAGGCCCCGCTTGGCCCAGCGGGTGGTCTTTTCCAGGGCTTCCAGTGTCTGCTTTTCCGTGGCCGGATGGCCCAGGCACCAGTCCAGGGACATCATGATGTCCGATCCCAGGATCATCTGGATCTCCACGGCCTTTTCCGGGGAAAAGAAATGGCGGGACCCATCGATGTGGGACTGGAAGTGGACCCCCTCCTCGGTGAATTTGGCCAGCTTGGCCAGGGAGAAGAACTGGAATCCGCCGGAGTCGGTGAGCATGGGCTTGTCCCAGGCGATGAACTTGTGCAGCCCCTCCATCTCGGTGATGACCTCGCAGCCGGGGCGCAGGTAAAGGTGGTAGGTATTGCCCAGGATGATCTGGGCCCCGCAATCGTTCAGGTCTTCCTTGGATACGGACTTCACCGATCCCACCGTGCCCACGGGCATGAAGATGGGGGTCTGGATGGTGCCGTGGTCGGTGTGGAGGGTCCCCCGACGGGCACGGCAGTTTTCTTCTTTGGATTCTTTGATCAGGTCAAACGTAAGCATATTGTCCTTGAGGCACCGGTCAGCCGGCGCTGTCTTTTATGGTCTTGGCAACGGGGAGGCCCCTACTCGATGAACATGGCGTCCCCGTAGCTGAAAAAGCGATACCCTTCGGCCACGGCGGTAGTGTAAGCATCCAGCATCTTCAGCCGGTCGTGGAAGGCGGAAACCAGCATGAGAAGGGTGGACTTGGGCAGATGGAAGTTGGTGACCATGGCATCCACGCATTTAAACCGGTAGCCGGGATAGATATAGAGATCACAATTGCCCATTCCCGGTTCCACCTGGCCCTTTTCGTCGGAGATATACTCCAGGGTCCGCACCGATGTGGTGCCCACGGCAATGACCCGGCGCCCCTCTGCCTTGGCCCGGCTGATGGCCCGGGCGGTTTCCTCCGGGACTTCATAGTATTCGGAATGGATCTGGTGGTCCCGGATATCGTCGCAACGCACCGGCACAAAGGTGCCGTATCCCACGTGGAGGGTAACCTGGGCCACGGAAACGCCCTTGGCCCTAAGGGCCTCCATCAGGGGCTTTGTAAAGTGGAGCCCGGCTGTAGGAGCAGCCACGGCCCCTTCCTTGGCCGCATAGACGGTCTGGTATTGTTCCTTGTCCTTTTCCTTGCGCCCGTCCAAATCCTCGGTCTCTTTTTCATTCCTTTTTATATAGGGCGGCAGGGGCATTTCGCCCACGGACTTGAGATGGTCGATGAAATTCCGGCCTCCGGGGAAGCGCACCTGGGAGATATAGCCCTGGGAGGAAACCACCTCGGCGATCTGGCCCTCGCCCAGCTCGATGACGGAATCGGGTTTGGGGCTTCGGGAGGCCCTGAGCATGCAGTCACACTCAAATACCCCGGTCTCCTCCAGGGATTTCATGCCGCCTGCATAGTCGATGATGAGGATCTCCACCCTGCCGCCGGTGGGCTTGTTCCCGAAGAGCCGGGCCGGGATCACCCGGGTATTGTTCACCACCAAAAGATCGCCGGGCTGAAGCAGTTCCTCAATGTCGGAGAAGTGCCTATGGGCCACCGTGTCCGCCCCCCGGTTGATATGCATGAGGCGGGATGCGGCCCGGTCCTGGCAGGGGACCTGGGCAATGGATGATTCCGGCAGGTGATAATCGTAATCAGACAACAAAAACATTAATGGGCTCCCATGGCAAAATAGACCACGGCCAGGCCGGAACACATGAGGAAGAAACCGAATCGCCGAAGGTGGGCGTCATCCATTTCCAGGATCTGGGAAACCATGGTCTTCATGCGGGAGGGAAATGCAAAATAGGGCAGGCCCTCAACCATCATGACCATGCCCATGACACAGAGAAAGAATTTCATCCAATATTTTACCTTGTTATTTCTTTGGGTTATAAAAACAAACGACCCTCTTTTTATATTTTTGGCCCGCCGAATGCAATAAAAATTATATTGATTATTCAAAATATCAGGGATATAAAGGTAGGCTATTGTAAAATTTTTAGATCCAAAATCAAAGGAAACTATATATTTATGGAGTTTGAACCTGTCATTGGATTGGAAGTCCATGCCCAATTGAAAACCCAGACCAAAATCTTCTGCAATTGTTCCACTGAATTCGGAAAAGCTCCCAATGAAAATACCTGCCCGGTATGCACGGGCATGCCCGGCGTCCTGCCGGTCCTGAACACCCAGGCGGTCACCTTTGCCATCAAGGCCGGTCTTGCCACCAATTGCACCATCAATCGCGAGAGCCGGTTCGACCGCAAGAACTACTTCTACCCCGACCTTCCCAAGGGATATCAGATTTCCCAATATGCCGCACCCATTGCCGAATTCGGCAAGATGGACATCGAAACCGAGGACCGGGGGGCCAAAACCATCGGCATCACCCGGATCCACATGGAAGAGGATGCCGGCAAGCTGATCCACGACCCCGTCCGTGGAAAGAGCAAGGTCGACCTGAACAGAACCGGTGTTCCCCTCATTGAGATCGTCTCCGAGCCTGACATCCGCACGGCCGCAGAGGCCGGCGCCTATCTGAGAAAGCTCCACGCCATCCTCAAGTACATTGATGTCTGCGACGGCAACATGGAACAGGGCAGCTTCCGCTGCGACGCCAACATCTCCCTTCGCCCCCGGGGCCAGGAAGAATTCGGCACCCGCACCGAGCTGAAGAACCTGAACTCCTTTAAAAACGTGGAAAAGGCCATTCGTTACGAAATCCAGAGACAGACCTATGTCCTGGAGGCCGGCGACAAGGTCATTCAGGAGACCCGGCTCTGGGATCCCAACAAGAACAAAACCATGTCCATGCGGGGCAAGGAAGAGGCCCACGATTACCGCTACTTCCCCGATCCCGACCTGGTCCCCCTGATTGTGGACGATGAATGGATCTCCTCCGTTGCCGGGGACATGCCCGAACTGCCCGAGGAGAAAAAGGCCCGGTTCATTTCCCAGTTCAAGCTTTCCGACTACGATGCAGAGGTGCTCACGGCCAACATTGACCTGGCCAACTACTTTGAGACCCTCATCACCAACCTTAAGGACATCAAACAGGCGGCCAACTGGACCATGACCATGCTCCTGGGCGCCCTCAAAGCCAAGGGAGTTGACATCACCCAAAGCCCGGTGGCCGCCCCGGCCCTTGCCGAACTCCTGGCCCTCATGGAAAACAACACCATCAACGCCAAGGCGGCCAAGGCCGTATTTGAAGAGATGGTGGACACCGGAAAGGCGGCCAAGGCCATTGTCAAGGAAAAGGGACTGGAGCAGGTCTCCGACACCGGCGAACTGGAAGCCATGGTGGATGCCGTGATTGAAGAAAACCCCAAGGAAGCGGAAGCCTACCGGGGCGGCAAAACCAAATTGTTCAGCTTTTTCATGGGACAGATCATGAAAAAGACCCGGGGCAAGGCCGATCCCAAGGTGGTCACCCCCATGCTTAAATCCAAACTTTAACGGAGGTCTTTTACCATCGTGAAAACCCGTTACACCCTTTGCCGAATTCTGACATCAGTGGCCCTGTTCACCATGCTATGGGTGCCGGCCGTCCAGGCAGAAGCCGCTAAAACCCTTTCGTTGACGCCCTTTACCGTGAATGCCCAGACCCCCTTGGACACGATCCAGAAGGGAATGGCCCAGATGCTGTACTCCCGCCTCTCCTGGCGGGACCGGGTGGTGGTAATCCCACCGTCCGAAACCAGCGCCCTCTGGTCCGACACCAGGGAAATGACCGCCAAGGAGCGCATCCAGCAGCTGGCCAAGGAGACCGGCAGCGACTACATCATCGTGGGCAGCATCACCGAACTGGCCGGATCCTTCAGCATTGATGCCCGGGTCATAGACATCAAAAGCAATCGATACGGCTCCTTTTTCCAATTCTCCGACAAGGAGGAGGATCTCATCGACAAGGTGGACCGCCTGGCTGCGGAAATCAACCAGAAGGTCTTTAACCGCTCCACCTATACCTGGGAACAAATGGAAGCGGAGAAAGAGGCCAAGCGCCTCCGCCTCAAACGCCAGAACCCGGAATACCTGCTGAAGAAATCCGCCCCCAAGGAGGGCGGGGACGAAAAGTCGGTCTGGAAGATCTGGGACCGCCTTTTCTAACAATAGACACACCGATCTTTAAACGCCGCCTGGATCTTTCCGGGCGGCGTTTTTTATTTGGCCGTAGGAAGATGCCGTGGCATCCCGTGGATATCCCTTTCCGGACCGATAAAGTCCTGTTAATCCCCCCCTGCCCTGCTCTTTTACCCATCCGTGTCTTTTCAAGGTCATCCGGCAAAAGGATCTGCAATCCATTCCCCCTCCACATGAACCGGCATGGATCAGGCTTTTTCCGGCCCACTGCCCTGGCCCGCCCCTCCTTGGACCGGGCAAACAAAAACCGACCGGAGGAGTTATCCCCGGTCGGTTTCATATCCAGCAGGCCCGGGGCCTTCGGTTTGACCGAAGGCTGGGCCCTATTCAGCCGTATGGGTTATTCAAGATCGTAGGCAATGACGTTGGAGGTCCGGTCGCCCAGGCCGATGAGGAGCTTGGCCCTGCCCACGATGGAGACCACCAGTTCGTCCACGCCGTCGCCGTCGATGTCAGCGATGAAGAAGTCAGAGATCCAGCCCTGGTTGGGACGGGTGGAAAAGACCGGAGAAAGACCGATACCGGTCCAGTTCAGCATTTCCATCTGGCTATTGTCAAAGCGTTTGTACCGGCCCACGGCACCGCCGCCCAGCTCTTCGTTCATGGGGGTGATAATCTCCTTTTTCCCGTCCTTGTCCAGGTCGTAGAAGGTCACACGGGAGGGGAGGTAAATCCGCTCCCTGTAAGTGAGGTCGCTATCCTGGGGCGGTAGGAGAAAGTGGTGTTCCGTGCCGCCGAACCTCCGGTTCCCCACCCATTCCTCGGTACCGGTATCACCGGCCACAACCAGGCGACCGTTACCGTTCACCAGGATGAAATCCTCCCGGGCATCGGAAGAGACCTTTCCCTTGGCCAGGGACATTACAGAGGTGTTTCTGGGCAGGCGGAGACGCTTGCCCCGGCTGTATCCCTCGTTGGAGGGGGTCATGGCATAAATGGCACCGTTAAAGGGATGGTGTCCCACTTTCTGGCCCAGGAGAACCTTGCCGTCTGCAGTATCCATCACCCGCAGGTAATAGGCCATATCGTCGGCAATGGTCACATAATCGCTGCCGTTGTATTCCACCACGAAGGAGTTGAGTCCTTCCCGGTGGATATTGATGCTGGTGACAAAAATCTCCGGGTATCCGTTACCGTTGATGTCGGCCACATCCAGACCGGAGATGCGGTGGGTCCGACCGGCATCAATGGTCTTTTTGAGCACCAGATGATTGTTTTCCAGTTCATGGATCTGGATTTCCTGATCCGTGGCAGTGACCACCTGAATCACACCGTCCTTGTTCAGGTCGCCTGCAGCCATGGCCGAAAGAACCCCCTTGAACTTCATATAGGTGGCAAAGCCTTTGCCCATGGAAGGCTGACGGTTAACAAGCCCACCGTTGCCGGAGTATTGCAGAGCCCCCGGGGCCTGGGGCTGCTGGGCCTCGGGCTGGACATAGAGATCGTTGGAAATATTCCGGTTGAACATCTTTATGTTGATGTCACCGGCAAACTGGTTCACCAGGGGGATGACATCTCCCATGCTGTTGCTCTGCTTAAAAAAGGAAAGGGTGGGCTTTTTTCCGGCCACGTCCACGATCTTGGCATCCAGGCTCACGCTCTCCCCAAAATGGGTGAGGCTGCCGAAAAGGACAAAGTTCACGCCCAGGTCTACCCCCAGGGTACGGGCCTTGGATTCGGTCCAGCCACCGGCAACAGAACCTCCTGCAAGGGCGGCTTCCACGGTTTCCCGCTCCAATACATCCACCTTGCCGGGGTCGGCCAGGCGGGAGGAAAGCATGGAATACAGTCCGTTCTGAAGAAACCCCAGATCCTGGGGGGAATTCATGTTAAAGGGAATCACAGCCACTTTGAGTGCGGGCCGGGCACAGATCCCCTGGCCCGCCGTAAGGCTAAGCAGAACGAGGGTTGCCAGCAGCAGTCGACCCAAGCACTTGGTCATTTTTCCGGATTTCAAAATTCAACTCCTTATTTAAATTCTTTGGAAGGCAGGGACGATTCACCTGCCGGGCGTTCTTAATTTAGGACCGGAGCGACGCACATGGCCCCGACCCATTAAATTCTGGTTACAAATTCAGCAATATATATCACATCCCCGGTGTCACACAACCCTTTTAAAGAGCTTTTCCATGTCCGAAGAATCAAAGGAAATAATGGTGGGGCGCCCGTGGGGACAGTGAAAGGGGTTTTCACACTGGAACAACTCCTGGATGAGCTTTTCCATTTCCAAAGCATGCATGGGCTTGTTGGCCCGGATGGCGGTGTGGCAGGCCATGGAAATCAGGCAATTCTCCAACCATGCCTCCTTCACCCCTGTATCCGAGGTTTCCAAAAGGGTTTCGATGATGTTCATCACCATCTCCTGGGCCGGTTTTTCCGCCAGGATGGCCGGTACCGACTTGATCACATAGGTGGTGCCGCCGAAGGGCTCGATGAAAAGCCCCAGGGGTTCCAGCTCTTCCTTTATGGATGACAGCAGGTCGGCCTCCCTGTGGTTCAATTCCAGGGTTTCCGGGACCAGGAGGGTCTGGCTCTGGACCGCAAGTCCCCTATGGCGTTTTTTCAAACTTTCGTAGACGATTCTTTCGTGGGCCGCATGCTGGTCGATGAGGAGAAGACGGTTGTCCAGCTCCCCGACAATATAGGTGCCCATGACCTGGCCCAGCACCCTGGGCGCTTCCCTGAAGGAGGCGGTGGAGCGGGGGGGGCGGCTGGGCTGGGATGCCGGTGGGTCAACCGGCGGCATGGGCTCCCGGGGCTGGGCAACAACATCCCCTTCCATGGTTTCCCCTTCCGGGAAATCCGGTCCGGGATCTTCGGGGGCAAAATGGATCCTTTCCCAATCCCTGTTCTCCCGGGAGGCCAAAGAAGGGTCAAAGCGCCCTTGGTCGGCCCGACGGTGCTCCATCTGCTCCTGTCTTAATTCGGGCTCCAGGGGGAAATCCCCCAGGTGGCGCTCCCCGGTCTGGCGCTCAGCCCCCTCCCCCCATTGGATCTCGGGGTGGGGGGACGGGTTTGACTTCTTTTTCCGGGGTTTGGACAAAAATCCATCCAGGATACCGGCCCCCTTTTCCCGGACCAACTCCGGGGATGCCTTGGCGGCGGCATAGGCAGATCCTGCCTGGCCCACTAGGGGAACGGGCCCGCCGCCGGAATAGCTCAGGGGATCGGACTGGGCCGAGGCCAAGGCCTTTTCAATGGCACGGGTCACGGCCAGATAAACGGGCCGGGCATTGATGAATTTCACCTCCCGCTTGGTGGGATGCACATTAACATCCACCAGGTCGTAGGGCAGATGGACGTTGATCACGCCCAGGGGATAGCGGCCCTTCATGATCCGGCCCTGGTAGCCCTTGAACATGGCGGCCACAACGCCCCGGTCATGGACCAGGCGGTGGTTGACAAAAAGATAGATGCGATTGGCCGTGCTCCGGGTCAGGGCGGGATTGGCGCAGACCCCGGAGATGGTCACCGGCCCCTCCTGGTGATCCAGGGAGTAGAGGTGGTGTGGGGACGCCTGGTTAAGCACCGACATGGAGCGATGGAACAAATCCTGGCCCGGGGGGAAATGGCGGGTGTTTTTACCGTTGAACCGCAGGCGGAACCCCACCTTGGGGTTGCCCAACGCCATGCCGGAAACCGCATCGGCAATGTGGCCGGCTTCCGTGGAATCGGCCTTTAGAAATTTTCTCCGGGCCGGGGTGTTGTAGAAGAGGGATTTCACCTCCACCATGGTGCCCACGGGTGCCCCGGCATCCTCCACAGAGATCAGCTTGCCCCCGTGGATGATGAGCTTCACCCCGACGTTGCTCTCATTTGTCCGGGAGACCAGGGTGAACTTACACACCGATGCAATGGAGGGAAGGGCCTCCCCCCGGAATCCAAAGGTGGAGATGTTAAAGAGATCGTCCTTGGAAAAGATCTTGGAGGTGGCGTAACGCTCAATGGCCAGAAGGGCCTGGTCCCGGCTCAGCCCCCCCCCGTCGTCGGAGATCCGAATCAGGGATTTGCCCCCCTTTTCGATCTCCACCATGATGCGCTTGGCCCCGGCATCAATGCTGTTTTCCACCAGCTCCTTGACCACGGAGACCGGGCGCTGGACCACCTCACCCGCAGCAATCTGGTTGGAGAGGATCTCCGGCAGAATCCGGATTTCTTTATGGGGTGTTGCCGCTGCCATCAGGAGGGATCCCCCTCCTTTTTGACAAAACGAAGGAGGAACTCCGAGTCCTTGGGGCTCAGGTCAAACCGGAGGGCAGCATCATCTGCCAGTTTTACCGGATTGGCATCCGGGGTTGACTTCCGCTGTTCTCCCACCCATTGGATGGCGTTTTTCAGGGCCTCGCCCTGGGGTTGAATGGTCGACATGGGCACCTCCGTTCAGAATGATGGCCCCGGCCCTACCCCTGAGGTTAATCAGGTCCAGGGCGCGGGTCATATAATACTTCCCTCTAAAGCGTGGGAAACAGGGGATTCAGTGCAAGGGTCTTTTCAAGCCCGTATCCTGCCTTGAGCAGGGAAAGTTCATCAAAGTGCCTGCCCATCATCTGGATGCCGATGGGCAGTCCTGTGGAAGAATATCCCGCCGGGACGGAAAGCCCGGGGATACCGGCCATGTTGGCGGAGAGGGTGAAAATATCCGACAGGTACATGGTCAAGGGATCGCTGGTGTTCTCCCCGATCTTAAAGGCCGGGGTGGGGGCCACCGGCGACAGGATGATGTCGCAGGACTCAAAGCTCTTGGTAAAATCGGACATGATCAGGGAGCGGACCTGGGAGGCCCGTCCGTAATAGGCATCGTAATACCCTGCGGACAGGGCATAGGTGCCGATGATAATCCGGCGCTGGACCTCGGGGCCAAAGCCCTGGGACTTGGTCTTTTTGTACATGTCCAACAGTTCTTCGCCCCCCTGGGCCCTAAAGCCGTATCTTACCCCGTCGAACCGGGCCAGGTTGGAGCTGGCCTCGCAGGGGGCAATGATATAATAGGCGGCCACGGCATATTCGGTGTGGGGAAGGGAGACCTCCACCATTTCAACCCCCAGATCCTCCAGGGTCTTTTTGGCATTTTCAAAGGCGGCGGTGACTTCGGGGTCCAACCCTTCCATGGCCTGGAACTCCTTGGGAATACCGGCCTTCATTCCCTTCAGTCCCTTTTCTTCAAAGCAGGACAGGGCCGAGGTGAAATCGGGTACGTCCTGGCGGGCACTGGTACTGTCCTTGGGGTCGTTTCCGGCAATGAGGTTCATCATCAGGGCGGCGTCGGTGACGTCCCGGACAATGGGACCGATCTGGTCCAGGGAAGAGGCATAGGAGACCAGGCCAAAACGGGAGACCCGGCCATAGGTGGGTTTCAGCCCCACGATGCCGCAGTGGGAGGCGGGCTGGCGGATGGAGCCGCCGGTGTCCGTTCCCAGGGAGCCGCAGCAGAACTGGGCGGCCACGGCCGCAGCAGATCCGCCCGAGGAACCGCCCGGGATATGGTCGGTGTTCCAGGGGTTGCGGGTGATCCTGGCCGAGGAGTTTTCCGTGGAGGAGCCCATGGCAAACTCGTCCAAATTGGTCTTGCCCATGAGAACGGCGCCCTGGTCCTTGAACCGGGTGACCACTTCGGCATCGTATTCCGGGACAAAATTATCCAGGATCCGGGAGGCGCAGGTGGTGCGGACGCCCTTGGTGCAGAGCAGGTCCTTCAGGGCAACGGGAATACCGGTGAAGGTCTCCTGTTCCCCTTTGGCAATGCGCTGGTCCGCGGCCTTGGCCTGTTCCATGGCGCCCTGTTCGTCCACGGTGATATAGGCACCAATGGCCTCGTCGTGGGCGGCAATACGGTCCAGGAAGGCGCGGGTTAATTCAACAGAAGAAATCTTTTTTTCGGCTAAAAGGGTGTGGGCCTGGGCAATACTCAGCTCGTGTAGTTCCATCTTAAATTTCATCCTTCCTCTATTTCACCACCCGGGGAACCAGATAAAAATCTTCATCCCGTTCCGGTGCATTGGCAAGGGTCACGTCGGGGCCGGGGGAGGCGTGGCGCACATCTTCCCGGAGGACATTGTTCATGAAGGCGGCGCCGGAGACCGGTTTCACCCCTTCCACATCCACATCCTTGAGTTTGTCTATGTAGTCCAGGATATGACTGAGCTGATGGGAGAGCGCCTCCTTCAGGGGCTCATCAATATCCAGACGTGCCAGGTGGGCGATCTTTTCAACCTCATCCTTAGATATCTTCATTTTTAATCCTTTTTTATGATCAGGCCCTTTCGGATGCCTGCTTTTCTCAACTTGATAAGGCCCCTTCCCGCCGCATCACGGGAGGGATAATTCCCCACCCGGACCCGGTACCAGGTCACCTTGTTTTTGGTTCCCTGCACCACCTGGACATCAAAGCCCTTGTTCACCAGGCGGGCCTTTTCCTTGCGGGCATCCCCCTCCTGGTTAAAGGCCGCCACCTGGATGGTGTAATGGCCACCGGACGGTTTAGCAACGGATTTGGCAGCCTTTTGGGCAACCTTTTTGGGCGGCGGGGTCTTTTTCAGGGCCTTTTTATCCGGTGCGGCTGTGTCAACGGGCGAGGCCGAAAGCACCTGCTTGACCACGGCGGGCTTGGGTTTCAAACCCGTGGCCCTCCGGATCATTCCGCCCTCTTCCGGGCGGAATGCAGCAGGGGTGGATGCCCTTGGCTTTACCAGGGGAAAGGAGTCCGGCGCCTTGGCGCTGGTAAAGGCATCAATGTCCAGGGTCACCTTGTGGACCTCGGGCGCCGATGCCGGCGCCTCATCCAGGGCAATCCGCTTCAACCGGGCCTGGAATCCACTGGTGTCAAAGTTGAACGGCATGGTATCCCGTCCCACCAGAACCCCTAGAAAAAACATCCATCCACCCACAACCAGGTAGACGGCATATTTCATGATCCCCTTAAAGGACATATTTACATTCTTTCGGGCGCATCAACACCCAGGAGGGACAATCCGTTGCGAATGACCTTCTTCACCGCCAATACCAGGGAGAGACGTGCCGTTGACAGCGCCCCATCCTCGGTGACCACCTTGTGTTTGTTGTAATATCCGTGGAAGGCCTGGGCCAGGGTCATCAGATAGGTGAAAATCACGTGGGGATGGAGGTTTTTGGCACTCTTTTCCACGTTCTCCTGGAAGGTGGAAAGGATCTTGAGCAGCTTGATCTCTTCGGGTTCCACCAGGCGCCCCAGATTCTGGCCGGCCTTGAAATCCACGGCATCGATGAGACCGGCCTCCTTGGCCTTGCCCAGGATACCGGAGATCCTGGCGTGGACGTATTGGACATAATAAACCGGGTTATCCGCACTCTTCTGCTTGGCCAGTTCCAGGTCAAAGTCAAGGCCGGAATCGTAACTGCGGCTCAGGAACATGAACCGTGCTGCGTCTTTTCCCACCTCGTCCACAATATCCTTAAGGGTGACAAATTCACCGGCACGGGTGGACATCTGCACGGGATTTCCGCCACGGAGCAGGTTCACCAACTGCACCAGGATGACCTGGAACTGATCCCGGTCGTGTCCGGTGGCTTCCACCGAGGCCTTGATCCGGTTGATGTATCCGTGGTGGTCCGCACCCCAGACATCAATGACCCGGTCAAACCCCCGTTCGAATTTTTCCTTGTGATAGGCAATGTCCGAGGCAAAATAGGTGGTCAACCCGTTGTTCCGAACCACAACACGGTCCTTTTCATCGCCGTAGGCTTCGGTGTTGAACCAGAAGGCCCCATCCTTTTCGTAGACAATGCCCTTTTCCTTGAAGTGGTCGATGGCGGTCTGGACCCGGTTGGAATCATAGAGGCTCTGCTCGGAGAACCACTGGTCAAACTCCACGCCAAATTCCTTAAGATCTTGCCTGATCCCTTCCAGGATGTGACCGGCGGCAAACTTGGCACAGACTTCAATGCCCTTTACCTCATCGGTCTTGGCAAATTCAGGGCCCTGGTCTTCCAAAACCATTTCAGCCAGATCCTTTATATAGGCCCCCTTGTAGCAATCGTCGGGAAAATCAATTTGTGTTCCGGTCATTTCCTGGAGCCTGAGCCAGACAGAGGTGCCCAGGGTCCGGATCTGACGACCGGAGTCATTGATATAGTATTCCTTCTGGACATCATAGCCGGCAAAGGAAAGGATTTTGCCGGTGGCATCGCCCACGGCGGCACCACGGCCATGGCCCACGTGCAGGGGGCCTGTGGGGTTGGCCGACACAAATTCCACCTGGACCCGTTCCCCGTTGCCAACGGTGGAACGACCGTATTCTTCATCTGCATCCAGGACCTGATCCACAACCGGATGCCAGGCGGCGGCGGACAAAAAGAAATTGATGAACCCCGGACCTGCCACCTCTATTTTTTCGATATAGTCAACAGGATCAATGGCGGCGACAAGGGCCTCGGCAATCTTTCTGGGGGCCATCTTCTGAATCCCGGCCGAAACCATGGCAAAGTTGGTGGAAAAGTCCCCCTGGCCGGCATGCCGGGGTGCTTCGATCTCCATGTCGGGAATCTCGTTTACCGGCAGACTTCCGTTTTCAAATGCGACCTTTGCCGCCTTGAGGACAAGTTCTCTGATGTTTGTTTTCATAGTCTCTTCTAATTTTCGTGTTCAGAAGTATCTTCCGGGGTAAAGCGGGGGGTGTCGTCGTCACCGGAATCGATCTCTTTCATCTCGTCTTCCTTGGTGTCTCCGTCCTCATCCAGCAGTGCGTCCAGTTCCACATCATCGTCTTCCAGGTGGAATTCTTCTTCGTCGGGCAGGGCTTCCACATCGGAGTATTCCACAACCACCTTTTCCATTTCCTCATCCTTAAAAAACCCTTTGGTCTCTTCAAAAAGCTTGTTCAAAAGGTCCACCGGAGGAAAAAAACTTCTCCGGCGAAGGACTTTTCCAAAGGCTTCAACGCCCCCCTTCTGGGCGGTCGTCAGTTCGGCCAGATCGTATTCTTCTTCCTGTAGAGGAATCACCACGCCCGGATCCACTTCCGATGACTCCAGCACGGTGATCACACCGGCCTTAACATTCCTGTCAAATCGTATTTTCTGTCTCATTCCACTTCTCCTGTTATGTCGGTTTAAACCTGAAACTTTTTAATATAGCTCAACTGCTCTTCCTGTCAACCACAAGATAGGGCCCAGACCCGGGTTTTCCCTTGGCACACCAATGAATTGGGCCCCAGGGCCAGGGCCGGAAGAAAAACAATCAACACTACCATAATAAGAATTCTTGTTTTAAATTGGGGGCTGGCCCCATGGAAACGGACCTTCAAAATCCACATCAGACCCCGAAAATCCAACGCCATCATACCACACCCTCCCCCCGTCCACCAGAAAGCATTGGTTACCTGTTTTGAATTCATTCTCCCCCTTGCCATGATGTCCCATTCCGAATATCCTATATTTACAAACAATCCAACTCTCCGTGGCACCGTATCGTGGAATATTCGACTCCCCCCCCCTGGGGGGACACAATTTGTGGCTGCCGTTCCATTGAATGGAAATGAAGGTTTTCCATCAACTTCAACCACTTCACTTTTTCACCAACAAATTGTCATGAAATATTCGGGATAGGTATTGACCTGGAGCAGAATGAGATGATATAAAAGCCGGGTTGTTTTGGAGGAGTGGCCGAGTGGTTGAAGGCGGCGGTCTTGAAAACCGTTAAGTGTAACAGCTTCGTGGGTTCGAATCCTACCTCCTCCGCCAGCAACAACGGAGAAGTGCATGAGTGGCTGAAATGGACCGCCTGCTAAGCGGTTGTGGGGGGAAACTTCCACCGAGAGTTCGAATCTCTCCTTCTCCGCCATTAACAAGCAATACGGGGTTTTTGAACAATCAGTTCAAAAACCCCGTTTTTGTTCCCGCCCACCAGAGTGAGTTTATTCTTTTTTACGCCCCTCCCAAGGCACCCAAACAACACCCAAACACCTCGTTCCGGAACCGATCAATTCTAATCCGACCAGGGGGCCACAGCATCCACACCGGACTATTCCCTGTATATATTCGCAGACCCATTTTTGCTGACCTTCTTAATCACCCTGCCATCCATTGTAATCAATCCGAGGAAAATGATCCCCATCCCCATGAAATCCCCCCATCTAAGCGCTTCACCAAGGACCATCCCCCCAAGCGTGATTGCACTGATGGGAATCAGAAATGTCACCAATAAAAGATTGGTGGGACCGGCTGCGGCCAGCACATGGAAATAGATGACATAGGCCAATGAGGTGCTGATTGCAGCAAGGCCGATAATGGACAAGATGGTCATGCCCCCGGGTGCCAAATGCCATGGGCGATCAAAATAAAAGGCCAAGGGGATCATCATTAATGTCGCCCCACACAGCATTCCCGCCGCCACAACAATAGGCCTCATGCCTTTAAACCGCTGCCCGTATATGGCAGCAAGGGCATAGGAAACCGCAGCACCAAGAACCGCAACTTGGCCAAGGACTTCAACGCCAAACCCCTCCATAGATTCCATTCCGATTAAAATCAAAACCCCTATCCACCCCAGGATCACCCCGAAAATCCGATTCATCGTAAGCGCCTCTTCCCGTGTAAAAAAGTGGGCAAGAATAACGCTGAAAATGGGTGTAGTCGCATTTAAGATGCTTGCAAGACCACTTTCAATATGGGTTTGTCCCCAGACAATCAGGCAAAATGGAATCAGATTATTCAAAGCCCCCATTACAATGAAAGCACCCCAAACTTTCCAAGAGGACGGCATTTTTTCGCCTTTAAAACGGACAACCATCAATAGCAAGATCGACGCCAGGCAAACCCTGCCCAAGACGATTGTAAAAGGAGGCAACTCCCCTACTGCCACCCCCACAAAGAAAAAGGACCCACCCCAAATGATGGATAGAATTATGATCAGGCCCCATTCTTTAATTCCCATGGGCCTGTTAACCGGTTTTATAACCTCTACATTGTCTGTGGAACGCACTTTCCCTCCAATCTTGTGATGACGGCCTATATCGCATCAGCCTTTTTGATAAAACCTAATCCAAGGCGTCATAAATGGCGACCCGAATATTGCTGAATTCAGCGCAATATTCGGGTGGAGATCAAAGGCGAATTGAATTAGACTTCCAAATCAGGAGGGTCAAGTTGATATGTATGATTATTCACAACAAGCCGATGATTATCGCAAAATTGAAAAGGCCATTTATTTCATAGAGGCGCATTTCAAATCCCAACTCAGCTTGGATGAAATTGCCCAAAGCGTTCATCTAAGCAAATATCACTTCAACCGCCTTTTTAAAAGATGGGTTGGAATAGGGCCCGCTCAGTTCCAACAATTTATCACCCTGAATTACACCAAAAAAAAGCTGGCCCATTCAAAAACCATTCTTAATACAGCATTGGACGCCGGCCTTTCAGGGCCAAGCCGACTGCATGATTTATTTGTAACCTTCGATGCAATGACACCTGGAGAATTCAAAAAAATGGGAAATGGGCTCACCATCGACTACGGTTTCTGCCCATCCCCCTTTGGAAATTGCCTGCTGGCCAAAACAAAAAGGGGGATCTGCTATCTTGGCTTTGCACAACACCCCGGTGGCGCGGATGTTCTCAACCAACTTTTTGACGCTTGGCCAGGCGCAGTCTTCAATGAAAATTCCGAAGCCATCGCCCCCCTTGTCCATGGGATATTCCTTATCAACAAGGCCGGCAAACAGATCCCGTTCAACCTCTTAATAAAGGGGACCAATTTTCAAATCAATGTGTGGAAGGCGTTGTTGCAGATCCCCAGTGGGAATATGGTGAGCTATCAGGACATTGCCGAACACATTGGCCGACCAAAGGCATTCCGGGCAGTTGCCAGCGCCATTGCCATTAACCCCGTTGCCTATTTGATCCCCTGCCATAGGGTTATTTCCAAATCCGGCAAGATTCACCAGTACCGATGGGGTGCTTCAAGGAAAAAGGCCATTGTGGGATGGGAGGCGGCAAAGAAAGCATAACGGTTGTTGCCCCTCCGTCATACGTTTTCATTGACCTTGGGTGGGGTTGGTCCACTGAAAGATTGACACCGTTCACCAGCCTGTTAATCTTAGACGCGTATACCCTCTTTCAATACGCCCCACCCCTTGGGCTCAAAAACCACCGGAGCCTTTGATATAGGGGGACAGAACAAGGAAGACTCCCTATGCATGGAAAATTTAACCCCATCAATCTTTTGTTAAGCAACATGGCCATCCCCCTTCTGGAGCGGGTCAGTCGAACCCGATTCTGGACCCTTTTTCATGAGATGCAAACAACGGAGGCCCTATCTTCACACGCCATTCAAACGCTCCAGGACCAACGACTGGCAAGGCTGCTTTCCTCGGCAGCGGACCAGGTTGATTTCTGGAAGGACGCCTTTGCAGCAGAAAATATTCCCCCCGACCGGATCGGTCCTGGGAACTGCAAGGATATTTTAAGCCGCCTGCCCGTACTCACCAAGGAGCAACTCCGCACCGGTGCCACCAGCAGACACACCAGCCATGGGGTTCGGGATAAATGGCAGTATTCCTCCACCGCCGGCACCACAGGAGACCGGCTTTCCATTATCCAGGATTTTATTAAACGGGATTACAAACGGGCAGTGGAGCTTCGAATCCGCCACCGGTTCATGGGCTATCCCTTTGGCGCCGCCTCGGTGGAGATCCCTGCCAATGCCTGCAATGTTGCCTGCGGCCTCATGGATGAAGGCCCGCCTGGGCTCGTCCCCTTCATCGGATGGGCATTTAAAAAGGGAAGGCTCCTAAAGGCGTCAACCCTGCCGGACCTGAGGGGACGCATCGAACGTCAGATCATGTTGCGAAAAATCACCCTCCCTCCCCTGCCCATCCTCCAATGGAAATTCCTTGTCAAAGAGCTGGACCAATGCCTGGACCAAATCCAGGCGCACAACCCCATCATGCTCACCGGACTTCCCATCTACTTGGTCTGGCTGGCATTTCGCGGAGCCCAGCGCAGGATCGAACTCCCGCGCCTGCGCTTTATTCTGCCCTATGGCGGGGGCATGTCACCGTCCATGGCCAAGCGGGTCGAAGCGGGTCTTGGGGGGAAATTCTTCGATTTTTATGGTTCCAGCGAGTTGGGAGGGGTGGCATGTGCCTGCGGTAAGGGAGACGGCATGCATGTGTTTGAAGATCTGTTTAAACTGGAAATACTGGACGAGAACCACCAGCCGTTGCCACCGGGCCGGCCCGGAAGAATGGTCGTTACGGATCTGATGAACCATGCCATGCCCCTGATCCGATATGAGGTGGGGGATTGGGGACAATGGATTGAAGGGGTCTGCCCCTGCGGGCGGGAAACCAGGCGGGTGGAAATCCTGGGCCGGGACAAGGAAAGGTTAAACTGCAACGGACGGACCATCCATGCCAGGTCCATACTGGATATCTGCTTCCAGGACCCCAATATATTGAACATCCACCTGGATGAACAGGCCCAGGGCCGGTTCAAATTATGGACGGTCCAAGGCGGCGGAATCAGAAAAAAGGATCTGGAAGCCCGACTCCAACGGACCCTGGCCCTTGGGGATCCGCCCCAAATCCAATCCACTGCATTCATTCAACCCACAAGCAGCGGTAAATTCTGCAATATAACCCCCCTATCCCAAAGGAGCACTTTATTATGAAATCCCCTGGAGAATCCATACGCAACCAATTTCCCCTATTGGAACGCAGCGGCACCAGCGGCCATCCCATCTGCTACCTGGACAATGCCGCCACCGCCCCAAAACCTTTGGAGGTCATCCAGGCCGTGACCAAGGTGTTGTCCCGGTTTACGGCCAATATTCACCGGGGAGTCCACCTCCTTGGGGATGAAGCCACTGAAATTTTCGAGGAGGCCAGGAACAAGGTGGCCCGGTTTATCGGTTCCCAGGCCCATGAGGTGGTTTTTACAAAAAACACCACCGAGGCCCTCAACCTGGTGGCAGGGTGCTGGCCCCAAAGGGGGCGGATCATTACCTCCCATGGGGAGCACCATTCCAACCTCCTTCCCTGGGAGGGGGACATTGTGCGCCTCACCCCCAAAGTAAATGGAAAGTATAACCGGGAGGCCCTGGAGGGGGAATTGAAAAAGGGAGGGGTCAGCCTTGTTTCCCTTTCCCATGTCTCAAATGTATCGGGCGCCCGGATCCCCATCAGGGAAATGGCGGATCTTTGCCATGCACACGGGGCGGTTCTTGTGGTGGATGCCGCCCAGTCCATCCCCCATAAAAAAATTGACGTGGTCAAGATGGATTGTGATTTTCTGGCTTTCAGCGGCCATAAGCTCGGGGCCCCAACCGGTGTCGGTGTCCTATACGGCAAGGCAGAACACCTGGCTCGATTGACCCCCTACCACAGGGGCGGTGCCGCCGTGGATGAAGTTCACATGGACCGCATTGTCCCCAAATCCCCCCCCTGGAAATTCGAAGCCGGAACCCCGGCCATTGAAGCGGTTGTGGGCCTGGGGAAGGCCATTGATTTTCTATCCGAACTGGGCATGGAAAGCGTGGACAACCACCACCAGAACCTGACCCTATATGCCCTGGGCCAGATCAAAAAAACACTGCCCGGGGCCAGGATTTTGGGTCCCGACGACCATACCCGGTCCGGCCCCGTCAGCATGACCTTCCCAGGCATCTCCTCCCATAACCTTGCACGGGGCCTTTCCAACGGATACAGCATCTGTGCCCGTTCGGGCTTCCATTGCGCCCAGCCCCTCCACGAAGCCCTGAACAGCCCGGCCACCCTCCGCCTTTCTTTTTTCTGCCACAATACCCAAACGGAAATCGACACCGCCATCCATGCCCTGGAAGAATTGGTCTCCCTAACCCGATGAACCAAGTCTGTGGGAACGCACCATGCCCGAAACATTGACGGCCCAGGTCCTAAACCGGTCCGGGCAATCCACTGGCTGCCCAATCTAACCAATTGGTAATCTTCCTGTCATATTCCGGTCATCATGCCGTGGTAGAAAAGGTCATGTACCATTACGATACAAGTGCATAACCTGCTTCACTCTCCTGATAACCGGGCTGTCCCCTCCCATTGGACAGCCCGGTTTTATTTTGTGCACGGGTCCGGATATTCCATGACCATTTGCTCCTGAAACCGACCATGCCGAATCCTGATGATTACAATGGATTGAGGATCCCAAAAAGCGGGGTTACCACACCATTGAGATTAATCCCGGCCCGGGGAATGGGTGGGGGGGTCGTGGAAGATGTTGGGATTCCCATAGGCCCGGGTGTTGCCCAGGTAGATCTCCACCCCCTCCCTGATTTTGGCCTGGATAGCGGCGGGATCTGGATAGGTCTTTTTCACCACGGCCGGAGAGCCGGCCACCAGGGAATACGGCGGCACAATGGTGTTCTCAAGGACCACGGCGCCTGCGGCCACCACCGAGCCCTTGCCGATGCGGGCATGGTTCATGACAATGGCGCCCATGCCGATGAGGCATCCGTCTTCAATGGTGCAGCCGTGGACCACGCAATTGTGGCCCACGATCACTCCGTTCCCGATGGTCAGGGGCACGCCCTGGTCGGCATGGCAGGTGGTCAGATCCTGGATATTGGTTTCATCGCCGATGCGGATGCAGTCCTGGTCGCCCCGGAGCACGGCCTGGAACCAAACCGAGGCGTCACGGCCCACTAGGACGTTTCCCACCAGTTGGGCAGAGGGGGCGATGAAGGCAGATGGATGGACAATGGGGGAATGATCTTTAAATGTATAAAGGGGCATGGGGTACCTTTTATAGGGCTGGGAGTTACGGGGAGGAAGGGGATAGGGAATAGACGGACAGGGGTTCCCGGATCCCCTTGAGGGCGACATCCCCAAGGACGGTTACGGACCAGAGGTCGGCCACAAGCCTTCGGGTCTCCGGCCCCAGGAGGATCTCCCCTCCCTTGGCCAGATCCGAGAGCCGGGCCGCCACGTTGGTGACCTGACCCGAAGCGGTAAAGGTCATCCGGGTTTCCAGGGCACCCTTGAGCCGGGTCATGCCCACCAGGGCCCTGCCGGAATTGATCCCCATATTGATGCCGATGGGATCCAGGTTTAATGGAAAGGACTGGGTCACGGAAAGCCCCCTTTCACGGACTTCAAGGGCGGCCTTCACCGCGTTGACGGCATTGCCCCGGGGGCCGTGGTCCTTGAACAGGATCATCAACCCGTCCCCGGCGGTTTCATTGATTTCACCGCAAAACCGGTGGATGGGATCCACAAAGCTGGAAAAGAGCGTTTCGATCACGCCATTCACCTCTTCTTCGCTCAGGGTGCGGTTCAACCGGGTATAGCCTTCGATGTCAAGGAACAGCACGGTGACGTTGCGCTGCTGCTTCTCCCGGGTGAGGAGATCCGGGTCTTCGTCGGCCATGCGCCGCACCGATCCGGGGACAAAGGGGGTGAGATGATTGAGCACCTTGGAAATCCGGATTTTCTCCTGGGTCACTTCCCATTGCTGCTTGGCGTTGGAGATAAAGGTGCCCAGGACATCGGCATAGTCCCGGATGACGAAAAAATCCCTGCGGGAGAACCGGGCCAGGGGCTGGATAACCACGGAGATGATGGCCAGAACCTCCGCTTCCACAAAGACGGGCATGGCCGCCTCGGCCCCCACCACCAATTCTGAATTGTCCGGCCGCAGGATGGGTTGGCTTTTGGACTCCACCACGGCCTTTTTCCGGTCTATGGCCTTTTTCACGGCCGGACGGTCCCGTTTACAGGACTGGCAGCTCACCGGGGTGTTGTACAGGGCACATTGCAGGGAGTGGGTGTACTTGTCCGCATCTTCATCCAAAAGCAGGATGCAGACCTCCATGGCATTGGGGACGGCGGCCCTTAATTCGTCCCGGACCGTTTCAATGATCTGACCGACGTCCATCAGGGGGGCCACATCCCGGATCAGATGACGCAGGGTATGGAACCGCTCCTCGTAATACTGATTCATCTCTCCCCTTTTCCCACCATGTTAAAACCGCCATGAAACCGTTGACATAAAGATATCAATACCATGATTGGGCGACTTTAGGGAAGCGTTGGAATAGTGCATGTACCGGAAATTAAGATCCCAATTCCCGTACCGCAGCCCCAGTCCGATGCGATCCTCAAACAAAAGGTTGGAGGAAAGATTCCGATCCTTGATCGTATAATCATCCACCCAGGCCCCCGCCGATGCCGGCCTCCACATAGGGCAGCAGCTTCGGGTGCAGCCCGCCAAATACATAGACAAACACCGGGGCGATGCAAACCCCGTGGGTCTTTTCCTTTGAAGCCTTCCAAAGGGTGTAGGCCACCTCCCCCCTAAGTTCCAATGACGGGCATATGGATCGTATCCACTCCCGGGCCAAAGGGGTCTGCACCCCCAGGCGGAAAATCTGGATGTCGTCCCTGCTCTCACCGTATCCGCCGGATATGGAAAAATCCTGGGACAGGACCTTCAGGGGCATTAACAGACTGCCGACCAAACACAGAAACACCAAACTCTTTTTCATGGAAGACCTCAATGGAAGCCGGATCCCGGAAGGATCCGTGGGGTTAAACAAAAGGATGAATCCCATTTTTCGGGATGGGTGACATTTAAACGGCATCGTCCACGGACCTGGGGAACAGATCTCGGGTTCAGGGATACTACCCACCCTGCACCCCCTTGTTCTCGTCTCAATTGAAGGAAGGGGATGGGAGAGAAAAACAGCAATAAACAAAGGGATTTTCGAGCAGTTGAAACACAGGATTGAAACGGCTGAAAACCGCTTTTACCCTTGACATAAAAACCGTCTGAGTTTATATCCTTCTAGCGATTATCGTGTGGACTTAAGTTGACTTAAATTAACGGCGTTATAATACAATATGTTACTCAAAGAAGTTATCAAACACAATCACAAAACCATTCTTTCTCAATGGTTTAAAGCAACCATTGATACCTACCCCTCCCAAAGTGCCAGGATCCTGGGCAAAGATTCTGATCGGTTCGACAATCCCGTGGGCGCAGTTACCCGGGAAACACTCGAAGACGTACTCAACATTCTGGCGGATGGTGAGTATTCCCGGGAAACCCTTGAAAAAGCGTTGGATCCCATCATCCGGATCCGTGCGGTACAGGCATTTTCCGCAGCCGATGCCGTGGGGTTTATTTTCATGCTCAAAAAAATCGGAGAAACACTCATTGATTCAGCACAGATCCGGGAGTTCGACCAAATGGTGGACAAGGTCGCCCTTGCCGGTTTCAACAGGCTGATGAAATGTAAAGAGGACGTTTTCCTTTTAAAGGCCACGGAGAGCAAGCGGCGCATCCATAAAGCCTTTGAAAGGGCAGGTTTAGTAGCAGAGCTGAGTGAGGAGGAACTCCTCGGCTCAAAAAAATCTTAAACATGCAGGACAAATCAAGGCTTGGCCTGCGTACAATCAAGAGGTGGTTATAACTATGAATCAAAAGTACTTGATCCCCCTGACAGCTGTTTTTCTGCTTTTTCTAGTGGCATACGCAGGGGCGGGAGCAGGGCTTCAATGGTTCTTCGGGATCGTTTTCCCTTATCTGGCGGTGGTGGCTTTTCTGGTCGGCTTTGTCCTCAAAGTCCTGGATTGGTCCAAATCTGCTGTTCCGTTCAGGATTCCAACAACCTGCGGACAACAGAAATCCTTGCCCTGGATTAAACAGAACACCATTGACAACCCCAACACATCGACTGGCGTTTTCATCCGTATGATGCTTGAGATCTTTGCTTTTAGGTCTCTGTTCAGAAACACCAAGGCAGCCTTTCACCGGAAAGAAGGCGGTCAATTCTCCTACTCCTGGGAAATCTTCCTGTGGGTTGGGGCCCTGGCCTTCCACTATGCTTTCCTGGTGGTTCTGGTCCGGCACATGCGCTTTTTCCTAAGCCCGGTACCCGAGTGCCTGAAGTGGCTGGAATTTGTGGATGGTATTGTGCAGCTGGGACTTCCCGGCCTCTTCCTCTCCGGCGTTGTTCTGCCGGCGGCCGTGCTCTTCCTTCTGGCACGCCGTATTTTTGATAAAAAAGTAGTGTATATCTCCCAGGCTGCAGATTATTTTCCCCTGTTCCTGATCCTGGCCATTGCCGCAACCGGCCTGTCCATGCGCTACTTCACCAAGGTGGACATCGTCGGCATCAAGGAGCTGACCATGGGGCTTGCAACCTTCAGCCCGGTGATTCCCGAGGGCGTCTCCGGACTTTTCTATGCCCACATCTTCCTGGTGTCCATTCTCTTTGCCTACTTTCCCGCAAGCAAGCTCATGCACATGGGCGGTGTAATCCTGTCCCCCACCCGGAACATGGCCAACAACACCCGGGCAGTACGGCACGTGAACCCCTGGAACTATGACGTGGACGTCCATACCTATGAACAGTATGAGGATCACTTCAGGGACAAAATGATTGAAGCTGGCCTCCCAGTGGAAAAGAAGGAGTAACCGATGTCTGACGAACTCAAACCCGATGAACTATTAGATAATATCGAATACGGCAAGGAGTCGGGGAACTGGCTGGACACCACCAAGTCCGTCCAGATCCGGCCGGGCATGTACTGTTATGCCGGCAAAGCCGAAAGCCTTGAAACCTTAGGGTTCCCCAACGCACGGGAATGGAACCCCCTTGAAGAGGACTGGAAACTGCCGGAAAACTGGCAGCAGATCCTCCACGAAGGTATTAAGGAACGTCTGGACAAGTTCAGAACCTTTAAAATCTTCATGGACGTCTGTGTCCGCTGCGGCGCCTGCGCCGACAAGTGTCACTTCTTCCTGGGCACCGGCGATCCCAAGAACATGCCGGTTCTCAGGGCCGAACTGCTCAGATCCGTCTATAGAAACGACTTCACCACAGCCGGTAAGATCCTCCAGAAGATCCCCGGAGGACAGCGCCTTAACGGTGCCCGTCCCCTGACCCTGGATGTCCTGAAAGAGTGGTGGTACTACTTCTTCCAATGCACCGAATGTCGTCGCTGTTCCGTTTTCTGCCCCTACGGCATCGACACCGCTGAAATCACCATCATGGGCCGGGAGCTGCTCAACCTTCTGGGGTTGAACATCGACTGGATCGCCACCCCGGTATCCAACTGTTACAAAACAGGTAACCACCTGGGTATCCAGCCCCATGCCTTCAAGGACATGCTGGACTTTTTCGTGGAAGACATCGAAGACATCACCGGTGTGGACTGTACCCCCCAATTCCAGAAAAAAGGTGCGGACATCCTGTTCATCACACCCTCCGGCGACGTATTTGCCGATCCCGGCACCTACACCTGCCAGGGCTACCTCATCCTGTTCAAATACCTCAAAGAGGTCTACGGCCTGGATGTGACCTGGTCCACCTACGCTTCCGAGGGCGGTAACTTTGGTTTCTTTACCTCCCACGAAACCATGAAGCGTCTGAATGCCAAGATGTACGCAGAAGCCAAGCGTCTGGGCGTTAAATGGATCCTGGGCGGGGAATGTGGTCACATGTGGCGGGTGATCCACCAGTACATGGATACCATGAACGGCCCTGCCGACTTCCTGGAAGTGCCCAAAAACCCCATCACCGGAACGGTATTTGAAAACGCCGCCTCCACCAAGATGGTTCACATCACCGAGTTCACCGCCGATTTGATCAAGCACAACAAGCTGGATCTGGACAAGAGCCGGAACGCAAACCGGATCATGACCTTCCACGACTCCTGCAACCCCTCCCGTGGGATGGGCCTGCTGGACGAACCCAGATACGTGATTGAAGCCTGCTGTGACAATTTCTATGAAATGCCGCCCAACACCATCCGTGAACAGACCTTCTGCTGCGGTTCCGGTGCCGGCCTCAACGCCGGTGAAAACATTGAGCTGCGTATGGCTGGTGCACTGCCCCGTGCCAATGCATTGAAACATGTCCACGAGAAACACGGGGTCAACACCCTGGGTACCATCTGCGCCATCGACCGTGCAGCCCTGTCCACCCTGTGTGAATACTGGGTACCCGATGTAGAGGTTGCCGGTATCCACGAGCTGGTTGGCAACGCCCTGGTTCTGCCCGGTGAAAAGGAAAGAACCGAGGACCTGAGAATGGAACCGCTGCCCGGTTGCGAGGAGGAATAAGATGAATAAGAATATGATCGTCACTGGCCTTGTGGTCTTTGTTCTGGCTGTTCTGTCACCCTTCTGGTTCAACATGGTGACCACCACCCAAGCCATGCCCGAAGCCCAGCTTCTGGGCAAGGCAAAAGAAGTGAAAAAATGTGTACTGGATAAGTACGAAATGCGGGCCAACCACATGTCCCTGCTGGACGAATGGCGGGATTCCGTAGTCCGGGATGCCGACCGCATGTACACCGGCACCAACGGAGAATCATTCAACATGAGCCTGTCCACGGGCGAAAACTCCTGCCTGGGTTGCCACGAAGACAAGGAAAAATTCTGTGACAGCTGCCATAACTATGCATCGGTAGAACCCTATTGCTGGGAATGCCACACAAACCCCAAGGAGATTGAATGATGGAAAAAAGCAGAAGAAGCTTTCTCAAAGTAGCGGGTATTGCTGCCATCGGGTTGAGTGCTTCTCCGGTAATGGGCCTGGCCAAAGAGTCCAGTGAGCCGGTGAAGGCCAAGAATGAAGAGTCCCTCCATGCCACCCGCTGGGGCATGGTGATCGATACCCGTAAGTTCGAAGACAACGCCGAACTGGCAGAAACCATTACCCATGCCTGCCACGCCGCCCACAACGTCCCCGACTTCACCCTGGAAGTGGAAGGACAGCGCAAGGTCAACCCCAAACAGGAAATCAAGTGGATCTGGGAAGAACACTTTGAATACGCCTTCCCGGACAAGGAAGATGAATTCCTTGCTGAAAAATTCCACAACATGCCCTTCCTGGTGACCTGTAACCATTGCAAGGATGCCCCCTGCACCCAGGCCTGTCCCACACAGGCCACCTTCAAACGGGAAGACGGCATCGTTCTGATGGACTACCATCGCTGCATCGGCTGCCGTTTTTGCATGGCAGCCTGTCCTTACGGCTCCAGAAGTTTCAACTTCCGGGATCCCCGTCCCTTCATCCAAGAGACCGATCCACATTTCCCCACCCGGACCAAGGGTGTGGTTGAAAAATGTAACTTCTGTGCGGAACGCCTGGCCAAGGGAGAACTCCCCCACTGCGTAGAAGCCTCTGAAGGCGCCATCGTCTTCGGTGATCTTAACGATCCCGAATCAGAGGTACGGGAACTTCTCAATGAGAACTACACAATCAGACGTAAGCAGTCCCTGGGTACCGGGCCCTCTGTTTACTATATCGTTTAAGAGAGGCGCATATGCTTGAGATAGCGACTAAAGGTTCTAAAAATTACTGGCTATGGATCGGCTTTCTGCTCCTTGTCATGGCTGCGGGGACTGTGGCCTACATTGATCAGTTCATGAACGGTCTGATGATCACCGGCATGAGCCGTGATGTCTCCTGGGGATTCTACATTGCCAATTTCACCTTCCTGGTCGGTGTTGCCGCCGGTGGTGTCATGGTGGTCATCCCCTATTACCTGCACGACTATGAACGCTTCCACAGAATCACCATCCTGGGTGAATTCCTGGCGGTTGCCTGCCTGATCATGTGCCTGCTGTTCATCGTGGTCGATTTGGGACAGCCCACCCGCATGCTGAACGTGCTCCTCTACCCGACCCCCCACTCCATGCTCTTCTACGACATGCTCGTATTGAACGGCTACCTGGGGCTGAACATCATCTGCGGATGGAAAATCCTGGAAGCAGAGAGAAATCAGGTCAAACCGCCGGCATGGACCAAACCCCTGATTTACATCTCCATCCCCTTTGCCATCGGCATCCACACCGTTACAGCCTTCCTGTACTGCGGTCTGCCCGGCAGAGGCTTCTGGCTCACCGCCATCCTGGCCCCGCGCTTTTTGGCATCCGCCTTTGCTGCGGGCCCTGCCTTCTTGATCCTCATGTGCTACATCATCAAGAAGTTCACCAAGTTCGATCCGGGCTGGGAAGCCATGCAGACCCTGTCCAAGATTGCCTGCTACGCCATCCTGGCCAACCTGTTCTTCTTCCTGTGTGAGGTCTTCGTGGTCTTCTACTCCGGCATCCCCGGACATGAGACCCATTTGAAATACCTGTTGTTTGGATACCACGGCCACAACGCCCTGGTGCCCTGGATGTGGACCGGTTTCATTCTCATGGGCGTGGGCGCCGTCTTCCTGCTGGTTCCCAAACTGAGAAACAACTACACCCTGCTGCCCTTCTCCTGCGCCATGATCTTCATCGGTGCCTGGATCGACAAGGGCTTGGGTATGATCTCCGGCGGCTTTGTTCCCTCACCCCTGCACCATGTGACCGAATACGGCCCCACCTTCCAGGAGATCGTCATCACCCTGGCGGTATACGCCACCGGCTTCCTTGTACTGACCATCCTGTACAAGATCGCCACCACTGTAAAAGAAGAGGTGAACGGCTAATCTAAGCCCAAATCCTTTACAGCATATGGCAGGGCCTTTCCCCATCCAGGGAGAGGCCCTGCTTCTTTTACCCGGATCTGCCGTGGCAAATCCTCCCCCTTCGGGTGAAATATCCGGGTTTGCCCGCACTTCCCACACCTCAACCTTTCCATCCCTAAAATATTTCAGTTTGCCAATGAAACCCGCCATGGGGGAATTGTATTTTCCAATTTACGGCTTATAATACCCCCATGACTGCATTCCGCCCCATAGCCGACCCGGTTCAGAAAGATAAACGCCGCTTCCTTGCCGCCCTGTACAAACAGGATTTCAAGGCCGCCCATACTGCATTTGCCCGCCTTGAGAACCATGCCAGGGAGCGCTTTCCCCTTGTGGGGGAAACCCTTGAAAAGCACCTGCGACAGATCCAGGTCGCCTTCAAGCGCTTTGTCCCCCCCAGGGAGGTACAGCCCCCCCTGGAACAGGACCAACACCGAATTCGTCTATGGCAGGACCATGAGCGCCTCCAGGCCCTGCTAAGGGAAATGGCCCGGCCCCAGCCCCACTACCCCATGCGCATTGACCACGCCCCCTGGAAGGACCGCCTGGACCTGGAAGAATGGCAATGGGAGCGCATCCATGAAAACGCCATCACCCTCCAGCTCACCTCGGGATGCAGCAACTATTGCCGGAGGTGCAACGAATGGGCCCTGCCCCGGGTCCGCGCCCACTTCACCGCAAGGGCATTGGACACCTTTCTCAAGGACCTCAACAGGGCCGGGAACCATGAACTGGCCCTGTACGGGGCCTCGGACCCCCTGGACTGGGAAGACCGGGACCGCAGCTTTGCCGATGTACCGGCCCTGGCCGATCCGGCAAACGATTACAGCCTTCTTACCAAACTTCCCAGGGGCAAGGCCCGGGTTCTGGCCGCCATGGTCAAAAAGAACATCCCCTTTGCCGTCTCCGTCACCCATAGGAACAGGGAGCGGGTAAGGTCCATGGAAGAGACCCTGGGCCACACCTTCACCAAGCAGCACGACACAGACGATCTCCTCATCCCGGCCGGCCTTGACGAGGATTTCACCACGGTGAAGTCCTCCATCACAGATGCCTACGGCACCGAGATCACCCCCGAAGGCGTCTTCATCATCCTGCCCACCTTTACCTCGGCCCTCTACCCCATGGGACACAAAAAAATCCCCGTGACCCTTGAGACCCCTTTTTTCCCGGTGCGGAAACTGGGGCGCCAGGCCCTGCTGGTGGATTATTTCAAACCCCTTCAGGTCATCGGCAAACAAGGCAGGCCATTTCACCTGACCACCCTCACCTCCCTCCAGGTGGAGACCCTGCTCCTGGACTCGGGCACCCTGGAGATCAGTCCCCCGGGAATGCGGAATCTCAAGGAGTTCTTCACCATCTTTGACCAGGCTCCGGGGGAACGCAGGAGGCGCATGTCCCCTTCGGTCCTCAAACGCCTTAAAAAAAACGATCTGCCCCGGGACGGCTATACTGCAATGGACCTGGAAAAAAAGGCCCTTTACAGGGCCAAAATCCAGGCCCATTTTGATTTCTGCAATCCGGACCGACTCATGGATTTCCGCCTTCGGGCCGCCGCCTTTTTCCTGGAAGCGGTGACGGCGTACTGCCCCGACCATCCCCAGGAAGTTGAGATGATCACCCATCTCACCCGGAAAGAGTACGCAGTCCTCAAAAACAGATTCACCTGTACCCTACCCCAGGCCCTGGTAGAGGAAACCGAAGCCGACTTCTTCGACCGGTTCCGCTACCATGTCCTGGCGTTGATCCGGGGAGAGCACATCAAAGGTGTCGCGGACTTCATCTTAGAATATACCGCCCGGTACGATGCGGTCTCGGACCGGTTTGTCCCGGTTTCCCCACCCGATCCATCACCATAGGTCAATATTAATGACGGAAATGCTACAACCCTCATGTGAAAGGGGGCCAATAAAGTCCCGGCACCGTCCACAATCCCTTCTTACAGCAAAACCCCCGGATCGTAAGTAATTTAAGATCCGGGGGTTTGGGTTTGGGGTGGAAACCAAAGGTTCGTATCAATTGTGGTAGTATGGCGCCAGAGCCTTGACCGCCTCTTCCAGATTCCGGGCATGGGCCATATCGGCCTTTTGTTTGGCCTTCATGGCCGCAACGATGACGGCATGGTGTTTTTTCAGCCGCTCCACATAATCGACCTGATCCGGCTTGACCCGTTGGGTGAGAAAATAATCGGAGATCACCGAGATGATATTCTGGGCGTGTTTCTCCTTGTTCATGATCCAGCGGACCATCTGGTTCCTGGACTGGGGATCTGTTTTACCGGACAATTCCCCCATTCGGGCGACCGCCTTGATGATGGTCCGGCTGTCCTCCAGCATGAGCTGGACCCTTGCATGGTCGTCATAGATCCCGCAGGGGATCTGGCAATGGGACAAAACGCTAACCGGAGCGCCTAACATCAGCGCGGCCAGAAAAGGAAGGATAAAAAATGACATGGGTTTCATGGTGGGATCCTTTTTTTTCGTGTTGAACAGACCGCCGTACCAGTAAGAATTCGCCCCGGTACAACAGCCGGGCATATCAAAGAATTTACACACAAAATAAAGGATTGCAAGCCGTCTTACCGACCATGGCGGAGAATCTGTATTTTCGGTTGGTGACACATGCCGGTCCCCAACCAGAAATCCGACGGAAGGATCAATTTTCTTCCGTCGGATTTTTCTTGTCCGCCCTATGCCGGGAGCAGATTGACCTTTGCCAGGACAATGGTGACGTTGTCCCGTCCCCCGCCGTCCAGGGCCGCCTGGGTCAGGGCCTTGGTTTTGAATTCAATGGACCGGTCGCTGTTCAATATGGAAATCATCTGCTGTCGGGAGACCATCTTATGAAGTCCGTCCGTGGAAAGTACCAGAAGATCCCCGGAAGACACCTCTATTTTACCGGTCTGGGGGACACATTCCCCGTAACCGATGCATTGCTCCAGAATATTGTACGAATAATGATTTTCAGCATTTTCAGGGGCCAGTTCCCCCTCTTCTATTAAAAACCGGGCAAGGGTCTGATCCTCGCTGACCTGGGTCAAATCACCCTGCCGCAGCAGATAAAGCCTGGAATCCCCAACATTGATCCAATAAAAGCACGCCTCCTTTAAAACACCGCAAACCAGGGTCGTGGCCATGCGCTCCAACTCAGACTGGCTGGCCGCCTTTTTGACGATTTTCTTATCCAGGTCAAGAATCGTCTCCTTTAGCTGCATCTCTTCCCTGCCTGTGCGCAGGGTCTGTAAACCGGCCAGGGTACCATTTACAATTTCAGCGGCAACTTCACTGTGGCCGGCCCCTCCAAGGCCATCGGCTACGGCCACCAATATGGATTTGTCATCCAGCTGACGAATCAAATACCGATCTTCATTTTTCAGGTATTTCTTTCCCATATGGGTCACCCCATAGACGGCTATTCCTTCCCGATTCATACAGGTGTGCCCCTGGCTCTGGTTCACCAGTTTATAAAAACGACACTGGCTGCAGGATTTCATCTTTTCCGCAAAGGTGCCGTGGATGAATTTATCGCAAAAGGTGCCTGCAATCAGCCAACAGGCCCGGCCGGCATTCTTCCCCCCATTCATTCCATCCAGGGTGATGTTGGTCGCAGCCGGACAAATGGTCTCAAATGCATTGCCAGAGGATCTGGGCCCCTTACCGCAATCCATGACCTCCCAGCAGTTTTTCTCAACCGCCCCAGCGTCCAGGGACGCCTTGGCAGCCATGAGATCGGCCAATGCCTGTTCAACTCCGGAATAGCGTTCTTCCGGGTCAAGGCGGCAATTTATACGGATAAACCGCTGCAACGCATCCGGCATATCCGGTATCATCTCCCTTGGATCGGGGATCTGGGAATACCGCCTGGCCTTCATAAACATCTTTTGATCCCCTTCCGGATAGGGCCGTTTACCAACCAGCATTTCATAGGCGGTAATCCCCAGGGAATACAGGTCACTTTGAATGCTTGACACTTCCCCGTCAAAAATCTCCGGGGCCAGGTATTTCAAGGAGCCGTCCAGCTCATCGTCTTCCTCATGGATATACCGGGCAATGCCGAAATCCACCAGTTTAACGCCGGCATCCGGAGCGACCATGATATTGCCCGGACAGATATCCCGGTGCAGCACCCCCTTGCTCCAGGCATGTTTCATTGCCAGACAGACCTGAATTAAATAGTCAAGTGTGCGTTCCACAGAAAGTCTTTTTTCCCGGACCAGGATTTCCACCAGGGACTCGCCTTCCAAGTACTCCATGATGATAAAAATGGTCTGAAACCGTTCTATGATATCAAAGACGCGCACAATATTGGGATGATCCAGACCGGCGACAATCTTGGCCTCATTCCTGAACCCGGTAATAAAACAGGGATCCATGGCCATATGATGCCGCATCATTTTAATGGCCACCGGTCCCCCCCCATCCTGTGAATCGATCCCCTTATAGACAATGCTGTAGCCCCCCCTGCCGATAATATCCCGGGCCATATAAGGACCGATGCTGCGCTCACAAATGGGACGTCTGGTATCAAATCGAGCCGCCACAATTTGGGTTAAAAAATCGTAGAGTTCAGGATCGTTTTGGGGAATTTCTTTAAAAATGGCCTTTTTAAGGGTCCAGACTTCCATATCGGTTTCAGCCTCAATATGGGCACTGACCGGTTCCCCTGTGAACAATGCCGATATATTAACGATATCCCCCTGGCTGCGGTGACCTATGGGATAAAGCTCCCCCTCCTTTTCAACCAATAGGATACAGGCACCCCGTTTTATGATATAGGCTTCGTTGGACCGTTCTCCCTGTACCACAAAACGGGTGGACCGTTTAATTTTCTTTATCTTAAGGCCAACCAGGCTGGAAAACCCCGTATACGGGGATAAATATTTCATGAATTTGGTCCTCAAATTCATGGTCCCCTCTTCTGCCAGAACCGTTTTGAAAAAATCGCATTCCCGGCAGGAGGACTGTTTATCGGCATAGGTTTCCTGGCACTCTCCTTCACAAAACGTACCTGCCACAGCCCAGCAAAACCGTCCGGCACACTTGCCGGAATTGATCCCCTCATAGGTCTGATCCACCGCCGCCGGGCAGACCCAGTGCTTTTCCGTGTTTCTTCCCCCGGGTTCATATCCGCAGTTTTTGTATTCCCAACAGTTTAATTTTTTTTTACCCATACTCCGGTATCCCCTTCGTCCCAAAGGACCGATACGGTATTTACAACACAACCAAGCCCTTCATTTCGGACAACACGCCTTGTACGTTATGGCGATCCCCACCATAAGGCGCCCGATGCCTTTTCAATCGAAGAACTTCAATGAAGTTCATTTTTTCCTCGTCTGAAAAACTCTCCTCGATCATGGGGAAAAAAAATTGATTTTCTCTGAAAATATGATGGGTGAATATCGAGATAAAAGATGAAAGGTTTTTAAGAAGGCTGATTACGGCAATGTCATTTCCCTGCCGATACCCATCCACAAACCGTTCAAGGTGGGTCAAAAATTGGCTGCACATGTCCCGCTCATGTCGCAGGGCGCCAATTTCAAGATCCATGGTGCCCTTTTTCTTTCGGGCAAGGTGGCCGTACAATAAAAAATTTTCCTCACAATAGTGAAAGCCGTCAAGGTAGCGTCTAAAAAACGAAACCGCCTTGTAAAAAAACGATTCAGGTGGACGCTCTCCCTTTTCTATCCGGTCCCTGGCCGTCTTCATACACTCCAATCCCATCATGATCATGGAATGTTCTTCCATTAACAGACTTGTGATTTTCACGGATATCCATCTCCTTACACAATAGCATACCGCTCTCCCCTATACACTTTGGAACATCACCATAAAAGAACGGGTTGTAAGACCCATTTTTACAAATCCACCGTCAATGCACCATCAATAACCACTGGGGGCACTCCCAGCAGGCTTATATAACCAGAAGGCAGACGCAGCTGTCCCTTCTGCCGGCGGCATCAATTAACCATGTTCATCGCGATGCCCAAAACCACATAACTCAAAATTTACATTTAAATTAAAGCCCTTTGTATACCACACAATTTGCGAGCATGCCAAGCCCTAACAAAAATTTAACTTTGTTCATCGTCGTGCTGTATTTTTAGTGCACATCGAATCAATGGAAGAGGTCCCCTATTGACCCTAGGCAGCCTTGGGGGCTGTATCTTTTGCAAAATTTATCCTCCCTGAGGCCCCCTATTTCCGGATGCCGAAGGTAAACCCGGGCTGGACCCGGATCAGTTCCCGGGTATAGGGATGCTCGGGGGCACGGATGATCTGCTCCGCCGATCCCATCTCAACGATGTGGCCCTCCTGGATCACGGCGATGCGGTCGCAAAGATAGTTGGCTGCGGCCAGGTTGTGGGTGATGAAAAGAAAGGTCATGCCAAAATCGGTGCGGATGCGCTTGAGCAATTGGAGGAGCTGGATGGCAATGGTGGCGTCCAGCATGGAGGTGGGTTCGTCGGCCACCACGAACTCGGGTTCCAGGACAATGGCCCGGGCAATGGCCACCCGCTGGCGCTGCCCACCCGAGAGCTGGTGGGGATAGCGGTGGTAGTATTCCCGGCCCGGTCTCAGGCCCACCACCTCAAGGATGTCCATTACCTTTTCCCGGCGCTGGGACGGGGTGCCCCTGCCCTGGACCAGGAGGGGTTCCTGGATGGTTTCTGCAATGGAAAGATGGGGGTTAAGGCTCTGGTAGGGATCCTGGAAAATCATCTGGACCCGGGACCGGAAAGACTTGAGATCTTTCCCCTTGATGCGGTTCACCCCCCGACCGTCCAGGAAGATTTCACCGGTGGACGGGGGTTCCAGTTTCACCAGGAGACGGCCCGTGGTGGTTTTACCGCTGCCGCTCTGGCCCACAAGGCCGAAGATTTCCCCCCGCTGGATGGAAAGATCCAAGGGGGCCAGGGCCGTCACGGCCTCTTTGCCGCCCCTGAAAAGCCCCTTGCCCGGATGATAGACCTTTCCCACACCCTTCATTTCCATGATGGGGTCATGGGGTGCCGGGGTCTGGACATCTGTTCTGTATATCATCTTATACGCCCCCCTCGATATGGCAGCAATAGACCCTGTGGGTGGGGGAAAGCTGGGCCCACCTGGGGCCTTCCTGATTGCAGGTCCCCCGGCTGTATTCACAATTGGAAAGGAAGCGGCATGTCTTGGGGTTCTGGCTGAAATCCGGGAGATCCTGCATCTTGGGCACCTTGATCTCGTGTTCGTTGTCCAGGCTCAGGTAGGAGCTCAGCAGCGTCCGGGTATAGGGATGGACCGGGGTTTTAAAGACCTCTTCACGGGTGCCAGCCTCCACGATCTGGCCCCCGTACATCACGCAGATATCCGTGCATACCGAGGCCACCACTGCCATGTCGTGGGAGATGAAGACAAGACCGGTGCGGGTCTTGAGCTGGATCTCCTTCAATTCGGTGAGGATCTGATCCTGTACAATGACATCCAGGGCCGTTGTGGGTTCGTCGGCCACCAAAACCTTGGGGTTACAGGCCAGGGCCATGGCAATGATCACCCGCTGTTTCATTCCGCCGGAATATTCGTGGGGGTAGTCGTTCATCCGCTCCCTTGGGATCTGGACAATGTCGAACAACTCTTCCACCCGTTGGTCCAATTCGGACCGGCCCATGTCAGGGAAATGGGCGGTGACGGCCTCCCTGACCTGGTCGGCCACCCTGAAAACCGGATTCAAAGCGTTCATGGCCGCCTGGAAGACCATGGCGATTTCCTTACCCCGCAAGGTCTGCCATCCCTGGGGAGACACCCGGGCCAGATCCCGGTGACCGAACAGGATCCGGCCTTTGACAATGGAGCCGTTGGCGGGCAGAAGCCCCATGAGGGCCATGCCCAGGGTGGTTTTTCCGCAGCCGCTCTCCCCCACCAGCCCCAGGGGGCGGCCCTTGTGCAAATCAAAGGAGACGCTGTCCACGGCCAGAAAAGTTCCATTGGCCGTGGCATAGCCGATACTCAAATCGCGAACCGAAAGCAGGGACATCAGCGGGAACCCTCCTTTCTCAAACGGGGGTCAAGGACCTCCTCCATGCCCCGGCCCAGCATGTAAAAGGCCAGGGTGAGAAGGGAGATGCCCAAACCGGGCGGGATGAGCCAATAGGGGGCCTGGAACATATGGCCCGACTTCCACACCCATTGGAGCATCATGCCCCAGGAAACCTGGCTGGGGTCGCCGAATCCCAGAAAGGAAAGGGCCGCCTCCACCAGGATGGCTGAAGTCACCCGAAAGGTCATGTATAAGAAGGCCAGGGGCAGGACATTGGGCATAATGTGGCGGAAGATGATTCGCACATGGGAGGCCCCGGCCACCCGGGATGCCTCGATGAAGGGCCGCTGCTTCAAGGAAAGGGTCTGGGATCGGATAACCCGGGATACCGCCGGCCAGCGCAAAATGGCAATGATAAAGACAATGATCCAGATGTTGAACTGCCCGAATAGGGAGGCCAGGATCAGCAGGATGACCAGGGAGGGCATGACCATGATGATGTCGGCCATGCGCATGAGGACCGAATCCGTGGCCCCGCCCACATAGCCGGCCACCATGCCGATGAGGGTGCCCAGAACAATGGAGAAAAAGGCGGAGGAGAGCCCCACCACAAAGGCGATCTTAGCCCCCTCCAGAAGCTGGGCAAAGATGTCCCGTCCCACGTTGTCCGTGCCCAGCCAATGGGTGAGGCTTGGGCCCACGGAATGGTTGATCTCCGGGTCAATACCGGTCATGGGATCGTACATCGCCCCCATGAGGGGCAGGAAAAAACTGGCCGTTGCCATGGCCGCAAACACGGCCAGAATCCACACCCCGGCCCTTCCCACGGGATTTTGGTAAAAGAGCCGCCATCCCTTAAGGGTTCGCCTGAGGTAATAGTGTCGGTCGATAAAGCGTTTCCGGTCCATGGTCTCCTTGGATCCTGAAGCGTTGCAGGTTAATACCGGATCCGGGGATCCAGGTAAGCATAGAGCATATCCACGATGAAATTGGCCACAAGCACCACCAGGGCAATGAGCAGGAAGCAGGCCTGGGCCAGGGGATAATCGTTGTTGCTCACAGCAAATATCAACTCCCGGCCAATGCCCGGCCAGGTGAAAATCTGTTCGGTCAGGGCCCCCCCGTTGATGGAGAAGGCCAGGCTCAGCCCCACGGAAGTGACCACGGGAAGGGCGGCGTTTTTGGCAGCATGCTTATCCCGGATCACCTTTTCGGCCAGCCCCTTGGCCCGGGCCGTGATGATGTAATCCTCCTTGAGCACGGTGAGCATGGCCGACCGCATGAGGAGAAGATAGCTGCCCAGGTTGATGGCAAAGAGGGTAAACAGGGGTAGGAATAAGTGGTGGAGAACATCCAATGCCCGCTGCCACATGGGGGTGTGGACCACCCAGAGTTCCGGCGAAAGGATCCCCCCTAGAGGGAAAACCCCTAGTTTGTATCCCAGAATCCAGAGCACCAATAGGGCAAACCAGGGAATGAAAAGGGTGTAGCAGACCAGGGCGGAGATGGACATGAGATTATCGACCCACTGCCCCTTTCTCCAGGCGGCCAGCTTGCCCAGAAAGACCCCGGCAAAGGCGGCCAGCAGGGTGGAGGTGGTAAAGAGCAGCAGGGTCCAGGGCAGCCTTGCCTTGATGATGTCCACCACAGGCTCCCCATAGTGGAAGGAGATGCCGTGGTTACCCATGAAAAAGTTCTTTAAGTAGATGAGGTATTGTTCGGTCACCGGCCGGTCCAGGCCCATCTGTTCGATGAGATAGGCCGTATCCTCCACCGTAAGGGTGGGATCCAGAATCTTGGAGGTGGGATCCCCTGGGGAGAGACGGAAGAGGAAGAACAACAGGGTGAGGATCACAAAAAAGATCAGGGTGATCTCCACCAACTTGCCAACAATGTAAAACGGGGTTTTCATTCTGCTGTCTCCGCTTGCCTGAACTCAATCCAGGGCTAATCCAAGGACTTGACCATACACATGGACCAGATGTTACCGATCCCGTCCACCTTTTCCACCCATCCGCCGTACCGGGCCGTATACACGGCTTCGATGATATGGGGGTTGTACAGGGGAAAATAGGGAAGGTCGGTCATGACCATTTCCTGCATCTTCCAGATCATCTCCCGGCGCTGGTCCAGGTCGATGGTCTGGCGCTGGATGTTGGACAAGGTGTCAAACTCGGCATTCTCATACCCGCTCATGTTCCACCCCCTGGGCTTGTTATTGGCGGAATAGAAAAAGGCCCGCAGATAATCCGGGTCCAAATTGAGCTTGCCGTAGCCCAAAACAAAGGCGTCAAATTCGCGCTTGGCCTTGACCGTGTCCAGCAGGGAGTTGAAGGCCATGGGCCTTGCCGCGGCCGGGATGCCCATTTTTCGCAACCATTCCTGGATCATGGTGCCGGCAAAGGCCCGTTTGGGGTCGTAATCCGCCGGCGGGGTAAGGATGGTGATGTCGGCCATCTCCTCCCCCGAAGGAAGGCGGATGGTGGAGGGGCTCATCTGCTCCCCGGTGGGGCCCACCGGGGGCACATCCCAGGTGTATCCGGCCTGGACAAGCAGATCATAGGCATGGCGCATGCGCTCTTTGGGGGTCATATCCTGGCCGTAGACCGGCACATAGGGGTTGTGCCAATAGTGGTTGCCCGAAGGAATGATGGAATGCATGGGGGTGCCGTAGCCCTGGAGAATCCGGGTGAGGATAAACTCCTTGTCCACCAGGGTGGCCACGGCCCGTCTCATCTTTACATCGTCAAAGGGCGGTTTTCTCAGGTTAAAGCCCAGGTAATACAGGGCGCTTTTTTTATTAAAGAAAAGACCGATCTCCTTTTGCTGCTTGAGATCCTTGATATAGCCGGGCTGGATCTCCCACCAATAATAATCAATGTCCCCTTTTTTCAATGCCAGGATGGCCACGTCCGAGGTGCCGTAAACCTGGAAGAGTAAATTGTCCACATAGGGCCCCAGGACATGGCCGCCGATCTTTTTGCCGGCACCGAAAAAATAGGGATTTTTCTCCATGTGCAGGAAGGCACCCTTTTTATATTGGGTCAGGCAGAAGGGGCCCATGCTCAGGGGTTTTTCAATGACATGATCCTGGAGGGCCCTCAGGGGCTTGGCGGCATTGCGGGCCTGTTCCAGAATGGGAGTCCATTCCTTTTCACTGACCATGGGGGCGGTAAGAACCCGGGACATGAAAATGGCCGAGGGCTTGGCCAGGTGAAAGACCAGGGTGTGGCTGTCCAGAACCTCCAGCTTTTCAATGCTCTTCCACTTGGAGTAATACCGGGGCAGCTTGAACTCCATGAACAGGTTCCGGGTAAAGGCCACATCCTTTGCCGTGAACTCGGATCCGTCGGACCATTTGGCCCGGCGCAGCGTCACGGTATAACGGGTACCGGTTTCATCTATCAAGGGGGCTTCCTTGGCCAGCCAGGGAATAATCTTCAGGGTATGGGGGTGGCGCTCATAAAGGGGCTGGTACATCAGGGAGATGATCTTCCTGGAATTGGCATCGGTGCCCAGCCAGGGGTTGAGGGACCGGGGCTCTTCGGGAAGGCCGATCTTAAGAAAGCGTTCCTCTACCTGGGAACCGCACCCCAGCAGGCTGAGGCAGAATACCATTAACCCCACCGCCATGACCAGGCGATACAGGGATCTGATCCTAAGCGGACTCATCCATCTTGAATTCAGAATTCCTATGCACCCCACAGCTTTTCTCCTCTATGAAATCAACGATTTTCACTTCCAGCTTCACATTGTCGAATTGATTGATCCGGGGCACCCCCCCCGGAGAAATACAATTGATTTCAACCAGTTTGTCGCCTATGACGTCTATGCCCACAAAGTAGAGCCCGTCGGCCAGAAGCTTGTCTTTTATACGACGGCATATGGTCGCCTGGGCCGGTGTCACCCTGTGCGGAACAGCCTTGGCACCGGCGTGGACATTGGTCCTGAAATCTCCGTTCACCGATTTCCGACACATGGCGCCGATGACCTCTCCATTAAGCAAAAGAATACGGACATCCCCACTGTCCTTAACATCCTTAAGATACTCCTGGACCATGATGGGCTGGCGCTCGGGGTAGGGTTTACCGGCCTGGACATAATAGTTGATCAGGGAATTGAGATTTTCCTGATCCTTGTTGCTCACCTTGATCACCCCGTGACCACCGTGGCCGTGCAGGGGTTTGATCACCATGTCGCCCCCGAAATCATCTATGATCTTGCGAAGCCGGCTGGGATCCCTGGAGACGTGGGTTTCGGGAATGATATCCGGAAAATTGAGAATATATGCCTTGCTGCTGCCGTTGATCTGCCCCAGGGTCGAGTTGATGAGAAAGACATTTCGCCGCACCGGATCGAGGAACTCCAGTACCTCATATTGGATGGGAGGATCTTTCCGCAGAAACAGAACGTCCAGGTCCGTCACGGTTTCAAAGATCAGCTCCTCTTTGTCCAGACATTGGATCACCTCTTCCCAGTATTGCTGCAACGACAGATCCGGAGCCGTTGAAATATTCCGCATCCGGGCCACAACTTCATTGTTCCGGATATAGATATCGTGGGGTTCTAAAAAATATACCGTATGGCCACGCTGGTTGCATTCATACATGATGTGGGAGGTGGTTTCCCAGATCGCATCAATCTGCCTCAGATCATCCATTAAAAAACCGATTTTCATTTGCGCTACGCATCTCCTCGGATTCCGGGTAATGGTTGACATAAAGCGTTAAGGAATCCATACGTTGTATGATAGCCGGGGCGGATTGTCAAACCATAACTAGTGTCACACAAAAAAGAGACAAACCCCCTTAAATCATGTATTCTACAGAATAATATCACGGAACCCAATGCCACAGGTCCGGCCAATCACCGGCATTGCCCATGCTGTTTTACCGCATGCGATGCGCCACCCCTGCAGGAAAGGAGGGAACTTCATTGGAAAAAGCACTGTCCCACCCCCCGGAACCCCATCTTCGGTCCATTCTTACCCTGGAACCGCTGCTGAACTTCTGGGCAGAAAACATTGTTCCCCAATGTGCCCACATGGCAGACGCCTTTGACGCCATCTGCCGCCAGATGAAAGAAACCCCGAGCCTGACGGCTCCCATCCAGGACATCCCCGGGCTGATGAAACACCCGGAAATCCTCCAACCCCTCATGGGAGTGATCTTTCCCAAAGCCAGCTTTGACACCGATATCATGGCCGCCTTCAGCCCCTGCGGCCTGGAACCCTTCTATGCCACCACCCGGTTCAGACAACTTTTCCTGAACCTGGACGGAGGGCTGAACAGCTGTATCCAGGAACGGATGGTCCAACGTACGGACCATCACCACCTGACCCTCTATCATCTCATTCTGGATCGAATTTACGACATCCCCTTCCAGGATGCCAACGCCCATACCATTGAAACCATCCCTGATAAAGAGACCAGCCTGGACCGCCACTACCGGATCTGTCCAGACTTCCGTTTTCTGGAAGTCCATGCCCTGGGCACCCCGCCGAAATTGTCAGAATCCCAGAAGGCAGAGATCCTGGACCAACTCACCGATCCCCATGTCCTGGGTCGGCATATCGATCTGGACGCCTTTGAATTCAGGGGGTTCACCGTGACCCGCGCCATGGATGTCACCGACAGCCAGGTGATCTCAGAGCTGGAACGGGAGATGCTCAACCAGGGCTCCATTTTTTCCAACCAGGGCATCTCCACCCTGGAGGCCCAGCTGCAGGTCCTGTTCAAACGCCCCGACCTGACCCTGGGCATCGGCGCCCTACGGCGGGATAAAATCCTCCTTATTAAAAACGATTGTAAAACCAATGTGACCTGCCTGTACACCAACTCCATGCACATCCCCATGGCCGACCTTGAGGACACGATCTGGATGCGGGCCACCCGGGGAACAGAAATCGTACGCATTTCCGATTTGGCAGCCCTTGACGGTGCCGGCCCCCTGGAACTCAACGCCGCCGAGTCCGGCATCCGTTCCCTTTTGCTGGCCCCCCTCTATTTCGAGGACCAGGGCATCGGCCTTATGGAACTCTTCAGCTCGGAACCCGGTGATTTCGGTCCCATGGACGCCCTTAAGCTAAAACAGCTGATCCCCCTGTTCTCAGTGGCGGTGAAACGGGGGTTGGACGAGCTGGACAAACAGGTCCAGTCCGTGATCAAGGAAAAATGCACAGCGGTCCACCCCTCGGTGGAGTGGCGGTTTGAAGATACCGCCATGGAACACATGGAGCAGAGCCACAACCACGAAACCGCCCCCATGGCCCCCATCATCTTCAACGATGTGGTCCCCTTCTACGGCCAGTCCGACATCCGGGGATCCTCCCATGCCCGGAACCGGGGGATCCAGCAGGATCTCATCCGCCAGCTGGGCCAGGCCGACCGGGTGTTGAAATCCGGACAGCTCCAACGCCCCTGGCCCCTGCTCAAGGAGTATAGAAGCCGTATCCACTCCCTGTCCCAGGCCATTGAAACCGGAATCACCTCGGGGCATGAAACCGCGGTCCATGAGCTTTTGAACAGGGAAATGGCCTCCACCTTTGAGGAACTCTCAACCCTGGGAGGAGAAATGGCCCGGGACATCGCCGCCTACAAGGCCGCCCTGGATCCGGCCACCGGCATGGTCTACGACAAGAGACGGGAGTATGAACACAGTGTCTCCCAGCTCAACCAGGCCCTGTCCAACTACCTGGAGGCAGAGGACAGCCTGACCCAGCAGACCTTTCCCCATTACTTTGAAAAACGACAGACCGACGGGGTGGATTATATGATGTACATTGGTGCATCCATGAACCGGTCCCAGACCCTGTCCGGCTTTCACATCAAAAACATGACCCTGTGGCAGATCATGGTGGCCTGCGGCCTGGCCCTTGAAACCCACAAGGTCACCCCAAGGCTGGCCATTCCCCTGGAAACCTGCCACCTCATCCTGGTCAACCACACCCCCTTGTCCATCCGTTTCCGCTACGATGAAAAACGTTTCGATGTGGACGGAGCCTATGATGTCCGACATGAAATCATCAAATCCCGGCTGGACAAGGCCCTGGTCAAGGGGACAGGGGAGCGGCTCACCCAGCCCGACCAGGTCGCCATTGTTTATTCCACCCCCTCCGAGGGAAGGGAAATCCGGCACCACCTGGACTTTCTCACCCAGCTGGGTCGGCTCCACCCCGACCGGGAAAAGCTGGAATTGGAAGACATGCCCGATGTCAGGGGCCTTAAGGCCCTGAGGGTAAGTGTCAATATTGAGGCCCTGGAAGCCATTGCTGCCCCGAAAGGAGAGACCCCATGATAAAGGATCCACCGGAAGGAGTTAGGCAAATCCTTCTGAAGGGGGTGTTCTGGCGCATCCTTTTCATTGAAGCCGTTCTCCTGGTCTATTCCCTGGTCTACCGCTGGCTTACCCAGGATGCAGGTCTTGAAGACCTGATGTGGTATGCCCTGCGCATTGCCGTTCTGGTGGCCATCATCATCATCTTCATGATGATCACCCTGAAGAGCTTTCTCACCAAGGAAATCATTGAACCCTTGGAGCAGATTGCCGAAACCAACAAACAGATCCGGGAGGACAGCCCCCTGGAACAAAGCCTGATTGAAGCCCAGAAGAACAGCCCGGCAGAGATCCAGAGCATTGTCTCCTCCCGTAATTCCATGCTCCGCAGGATCATGGATGTCTCGGAAGAACGGCTCAACCTGGTCAACTTCATCAAGGAGACCTTTGGCCGCTACCTTTCATCCAAGGTGGTGGATGAAATCCTCCATTCCTCGGAAGGTCGAAAAATCGGGGGCAGCCGCAGGGAGGTCACCATTCTCATGTCCGACCTGCGCGGTTTTACCCGGCTGTCGGAAAACCGGGATCCCGAGGAGATGGTCACCCTGCTCAACCGCTACCTGGAAAAGATGTCCGGCATCATCTTAAAATACGACGGCATCATCGATGAAATCATCGGTGACGCAGTCCTGGCCGTGTTCGGGGCGCCCCATGCCCACGAAGACGACCCGGAACGGGCCGTGGCCTGTGCCATAGAGATGCAGAACAGCATGAAGGAGGTGAACCGGGAGATCCAGGAATCGGGGTATCCCCCCCTGGAAATGGGCATCGGCATCAACACCGGATCGGTCATCGTGGGCAATATCGGTTCGGAGCTTCGCATGAAGTACGGGATTGTGGGAGCCACGGTGAACCAGGCATCCCGCATCGAATCCAACAGCATCGGCGGCCAGGTTCTCATCGGATTGTCCACCCAGAAAAAGGTGGCCCAGGTCATCAAAACAGCCCCACCGCGAACCGCGATGATGAAGGGAATGAAACAGCCCCTGGTTTTTTATTCGGTATTGGAGATTCAACTGGACAAGGAAAACCGACTCTCCCTTGAGACGGCCCAGCCGGAAACCAGCCTCATGGAAATCCAGATTCCCTTTCAATACTGGGGCATCCAGGGTAAAACCGTGGACCCGCTTCCCATCATGGGGGAGACCCTGGCCATGGACAAAACCCATATGCAGGTGGTATCCACCCGCCCCATCCAGCCCCTTTCCGATATCAAATTCCAGCTGGACTTCTGCTTGGACGCCCACTGCTTTGAAGAAATGTATGCCAAATGCCTTTCCAGCGAAGACGCCAACGGTCGGCATACCTGTCTTCTGCGCTTTACCGCCATGGGGGAGGAGGATCGGAAAATCCTCAACAAATGGATGGAAGAGCTCTCCGGTTGATCCCGGCGGCATATCCGCCTTGACACAAACCTGAAAGTATATTTGGATAGGAAAAACCCCATGATGTTACAGGCCCTCCCGGGCCGAGAACGGAGATCAGGAACAATGTTAAGACGAGATCCCGGGGCCCCGGCCCCATGTCATTTACTCCCCGCCCTGGTGGTGCTGATGCTCGTATGCCTCACCCCGCCGGCCTGGGCCGGGGAGACCGACAAAACCATCACCAACGACCTGGGCATGACCTTTGTGCGCATCCAACCCGGCCGGTTCCTCATGGGAAGCCCGGCCTCGGAAAAACACCGGGATCCCAACGAAACCCAGCATGAAATGGAAATCAAAAGGGCCTATTATCTCCAGGAGACCGAGGTCACCCTTGCCCAGTGGTGGGCCGTCATGGGCAAAAAGTGGTTCATGCGGAAAAAGGGCCGACCGGACATGCCCGTCACCAAGGTCTCCTTTTTCGAGGCCATGAAATTCATCCAGGCACTGAACGATAAATCCAATCTGAAATACCGCCTTCCCACGGAGGCGGAATGGGAATACGCCTGCAGGGCCGGCACCACCACTGCCTATTTCTGGGGAAACGAGATCAATTGCTCCCAGGCCCTTTACGGCAACAACAGTCGCAAGGCAGGCCAGTGTACCACCTATCTTAAGGGGTTGAACATTCCCCCGGACGGACCTGCACCGGTGAAGCAGTTTAAACCCAATGCCTGGGGGCTCTACGACATGCACGGCAACGTGTGGGAGTGGTGCAGCGATGTCTATGCCCCCTACGGCTCGGGTCACAGCACCAACTCCACCAGCATCATCTCCACGGACAACCGCGTCAGAAGAGGCGGAAGCTGGTATAAATATCCCTGGCACCTTCGCAGTGCGAACAGGGCCTATGCCCACCCCGGCGCCCGGTTCCAGACCACGGGCTTCCGGCTGGTTCTTGAGGCGGACTAATGCGGAACAAACTCCTTGATCTTTTTAAGGTCTACGAAGAAGAAATCAGCCTTCTACTCTGGACCACGGCCCTTCTCTTCATTGTCCGCAGTGCGGGCATGATATTGAACAACTACGCGGAAACCGCCTTTCTCAAACGGTACGGTGTGGAATTCATGCCCGTGGTGAACATGCTCAATGCCGTGGTCACCTTTTTTGTCACCGGCTTTCTCACCTCCTTTCTCAACCGGATTTCAGGGGCACGGCTTCTCTCCTATGTCTTTGTGGCGTCCGGCATCATTGTCACGGTGATCCGGCTCATGATCCCCCTGGGATTTGACCTGCTTTATCCCGTGCTTTTCATGCTAAAAAGCCAGTTTGAACTGCTACAGGCCATGCTCTTTTGGAACATGTGCAACGATCTGTTCAATACCCGGCAGTCCAAGCGGCTTTTTCCATTGCTCACTGCCGGCGGGGTTCTGGGGCTGATCCTGGGCAGCTTTGCCACCCCCTATTTTGCCAAAACCTTTAACCTGGACAATCTACTCTACCTTTATCTGTTGACCACCCTGGCCGGGGCCGGCATCATCCTGGCCATGGCCAGAAGCTATGCCCCCCTCATCTACTCAGAAAAAGAAAGCGCCGCCGGAACCAAAAAACGCACCCCCATGGTGGAGGAACTCAAGAACATCCTCCCCCTGCTCAAGGATTCCATCCTGGTCAAGGTGGTCCTGGTCCTCACCTTCATGCCCAACGTCATCATCCCCATCATGAACTACCAGTTCAACTATGCGGTGAACGATTACTTTGCCTCGGAACAGGCCATGATCAACTTCTTTGGGTACTTCAGGGGCGGGATGAACATCATCTCCCTGTTTATCCTCCTCTTTGTGGGACGGATATACGGACGCTGGGGCCTGCCCGTGGCCTTGATGTTCCATCCCTTCAACTATATCCTGGCCCTGACCGGATTTTTACTGCGGTTTGACATTTTTTCGGCCATGTACGCCCGCATGTCCACCACCATCATCCGCACCACCATCAATGTACCGGCCAACGGCATCCTCATCGGGCTTTTCCCGGCGGCCTACCGGAACATGATCCGGCCCTTTCTCAGGGGGACCGTTGTGAGGGCCGCCCTGTTCACCGGCTCCACCCTGATCCTGATTTCGGACCAGCTCTTCCATCCCCGGTACCTGACCCTGGTGGCCCTGCCCTTTCTTCTGGCATGGATGGCCGCCCCCTTTGTGCTCAAGGCCAACTATTCAAAAATTTTAAAGGATCTCATCGCCAACAACCTTCTGGACATCAAAAGCCTGAACCCAAAGGAGCTGGGCCAGATCTTCAACCAGGACAAGACCCTGGAGGAGTTGAAATCATCCTTTTTAAAGGCCGGGGAGGCCGATGCCGTCTGGTATGCCAAACTCATTAAAAATTTTTCCCCCGCGGCATTGGACAAACTCATCATAGAAGCCCTGCCCCATCAGAAGAGCCAGACCCGCATCACCCTGATCAAGATGATCACCCCGGAGTCCCGGAAATGGGCGGCAGCGGAACTGGTCCCCTTCCTGGACCCGGAAGATCCCGAACTCACCATCTCCATTCTCAAACTCATCTGCCAGAACCGCATGGAGGCCATTGAAGCCGTGGATCTCACCCCCTACCTTGGCCATAACCACCCCGTTGTCAGAGGCTTTGCCGGTGCCTGTCACTATTATCGAAACCCCACGGAACACCAGGGCACCATCGATGGGTGGCTGGCCGAAACCCAGTGGGAAAGACGGCAGTCCGGGGTCATCTCCGCCGGTCTGAGCAACCGCCACACCTATATTGACCAGCTCTTGGCCATCCTTTCCGAGGACGAGGCCGAACCCCTGATTCCGGATATCATAAGGGCCCTGACCCGCCTGGGGGCAAGGGAACTGAACTCCGTTATCTTCTCCTACCTGACCCACAAACGGAAAGCGGTACAGATGGCCGCCCTGGATGCCCTGGAGATCAACGACGACACCGCCCTGAAAAAGGCCGTCCTCCTCATGGGCAGTCCCTCGGACAGCCTCCATGAATTTGCCAAGGAAAAGATCAAATCTGCGGAATACCAGAACCACTCCCTGCTGGTGGAATCCCTGGGCCTTCCCTCCACCCGGACCCGTAAGGGGCTGTTTGCCCTGCTGGAAAGCCTGGATATCAAGGATTTGGAAATCCTTTTCTTTGTCAAGGAAAGCCTCGGTCGAAGCTATGGTTTCCTGGCCATGTCCCAGGCCCTGTCCGAACTGCCCCCCACCCCCATGATCCAGCTCTCCATGGCCCATTTGGAAGAAAAAAAGGAAGTGGTCCTGGAAAATGTCATCCGGGTTCTGGCCATCCGGGACACCACCGGACGGATGCGGGCGGCCTGGCAGGGGATCTTCTCACCGGACACCCGGCAGAAGGCCAATGCCATCGAATTGCTCAGCGACGTCCTTGACCGCAAGGCATTCAATGCCATGCTCCCCCTGCTGGAGAGCCCCACCAGGGAAATCACCCTGAACCACGGCAGCCGGGTCATGAAAATCCCCTCATTTGAATCCCGGGGACGGGATGTGGTGGACCAAATGCTGGCCTCCGAGGACTGGGTGGACGTGATCATGGCCCTGGGCATGGTCAGGGAAACCCCTTCATTGACAAAGGATCCCCAGCAGATCGCCGCCCTTAAAACCGCAGTCAACCCCCATATTTCAAAGGAAATCACCATGACAAAACCCCAAGACGCCCCCGTTGCGGACCACCACCCCACCGGTGAAATCAGCCTGGGGGAAAAGATTCTCCTGCTCAGGGAAATTGAAATTTTCTCCGGCCTCTCCGCCGCCGAACTGGCCGCCATTGCCGCCGTCACAACGGAGATGGACTTTGATGCCGATGAAACCGTGATCAAGCAGAACAGCATGGGGGATACGGTTTTCCTCATCATCCAGGGCAAGGTGGCCGTGATCATGGAAACCGAAGACGGAAAGGAAAGCGTTCTGGACCACATGGAAGACGGCAATGCCTTCGGGGAGATGGCCCTCATCGACAATGCCCCAAGGTCCGCCACCATTAAAACCACCACCCCCTGCCGCTTCCTCATCCTCCACAAACAGGAGTTCAAGGAAACCGCCATGGAGTTCCCCAGGATCTCCCTGCAGATCTGTTCCGTCCTCAGCCGGCGCATCCGCCACCTCCACGCAAAGGTCCAGAACTACGCCTCTTGATACCAGGATCGCCCTTGGCCCTGATTACACGGCCAGGGCCATGGCTTCAATATGGAACCGCCCCTATCCTTTGATACAGGATAGGGGCGGTTTTGTATTTTCTTTGACCTGATGGGGAGCCTATGTCCGGGCTATAATAGGGGTACATCCCAAAGGGGGGTATTTCATCGATTGGGCTGGCCAAGGCCATGTTCGGTGCAGGCGTAATGGGAGCCCAAAGAACCATCCTTGAGTGCAAGGCACGGAAGCACTTGGTGCCCCCACCCCGGGTACGGCATCAAAAATGACCCTTTAATTTTTCCTCGATCAAATCGGCCATGTCGTCCCTGCCCTGTTCCCGGAGCAGGGGGATCATGGGAAGATAAAAGGGAGGTCTCACCCGGATGGTGATGTCGTAGGGCTCCAGATGTTCGGGCAGAACCCTGTCCTCCACAAAGGCGGCGGTCTTGTCCAAGAGGCCCAGGGCGGTGAGTTCGGTCATGGTACGTACGCATTTTTCGCACTTGCCGCAGTTGAGGCGGTCGGGGACATTGGCCAGGCAGACCCTAAAGTTCTGGAAGGCCGTATCCCACTGGGAGACCACCCGGATCTTTTCCAGGCGGGAGAGCTCATAGTCCCGGTGGCGGATGCGCACCCCGTAGCTGGAGTACTCCGGATCCAGCAAGGGATGGGAACCGCAGGGGTGGAGGTGGGGGATATCATAGGAGGAGCCGATGAACATGAGGTTGATCCGTCCGGAAAAGGCATGGGAGACCGCCCCGAGGACGGCGCCGAAGAAGCTGTCCAGCCAGAGTTCCCTTTCATCGCAGAGGTGGCGGATATTGGTATAAACCGGAATGAGTTCGGTGCCGGCATCCCGGGTGATTTTGGAAATGGCATCCACGGCCCGGTCATAGACGTGGTATTTGGCCCCCCGCTCCACCACGCCGCCAATGTCAAAGCCATGGATGAAAAAACTGTCCTTTACATAACAGGGGTGGTCCTTGGGATAATGGAGACGGTTGAGGTGGAGGGCGGCCAGTGAGTCCATGCCCCCGGACATGACCATGCCGGCCCGGGGGGCCCTGGGCATTTCAAGCTGCCCCCTTACCCCGGCTTCAATGGAGATGGGCTGGTATTTCCCCTCTGTCCAGTGGGAAAGAAGGCCCATGGCCGTTCCCAGCCCTTCCTTTAAAAAGGGGCAGATCTCCCCTTCAATGCGAATCCGTTCTTCCCCCAGGTGGAGGGCCGGCAGGAGACAGCCGGTTAAAAAGGCATCGGGATTGGCCCCGAATCCCTCTCCGTAGGCCACAGGGGTTTTGATGAAAACCCGGGCCGCTTCCCGTTCACTGTTCTCAAACCGCACCCGGGCCGTTGCCGCCCAGAAATCCCCGTCCCGGTCCTTGTTTAATTGGTCTATGATCATGTTCTGTCCTTTATATCGTCGGAATATCCCATGGCCGCCCGGGCCAAAGGACTACCCCAGGGAAACCCTGTCTCCCTTCATTATGTATTTGCTTGCCGGATTGCATGTTCAATGATTTGCCCGGCAATGTCCAGGCCCGTGGCCGCCTCCAGCCCCCTAAACCCGGGGGAATAATTCACCTCGGAGACCATGGCCCGGCCCCTGGCGGGTACCATCATATCCACGCCAGCAATGTCCAGGCGACAGGCCCGGGCTGCCGCCAGGGCCATTTTTTCCCATTCCGGTTCCAGGGCCACGGCCTTTGCCACCCCGCTCTGGTGGACATTGGCCCTGAAATCATTTCCCGAGGGAGATAGGGACATGGCCCCAGCCACCCGCCGACCGATGACCAGAACCCTCAGATCCATGCGTCCTTGGGGGGGAATGAATTCCTGTACCACCCCCCCCTGCTTTCCGGCCAGGTGGGTCCCAAGCCAGGGGGCTGCCCCTTCAGGGGAGGAGACCAGACAAACCCCGTCACCGCCCATGCCGCAGGCCGCCTTGAGGACCACGGGATAACCCCCCAGTTTTTCCACGGCAGCGACAAGGCCGTCGGCCCGGCTGATGAAGCAGGACCGGGGGACGGGCAGGCCCTCCCGGGAAAGGGTCTGGAGGGTTCGATACTGGTGGCGGGCCAGTGCAATGCCCGGGGCGGCATTGACCAGGGGGATGCCCATGGCCGCCAATTCCCCAAGGATGACAAAGCCGTATTCCCCCATGGGAGCCCCCTGCCGTGGAAGGATCACATCCGGGGCGCCCTTTGGGAATAGGGAGGCTCCAGCTTCCAATAGGGGGGCTCCAGCTTCCAATACCAGTTCATAGGGATTGATGGGAATGAGCTGGTGGCCCTGTTCCTCCGCCGCAGCCTTGAGCCGGGCGTTGGGATGGAAGGCCCCATCCTGTACGGTGAGGACGCCAATCTTCATTTCCGGCCTCCGGAGTCGCGGAAGGCAGCCAGCCGATCATGCCAATCCGGGTCCATGGTCTCCACCATGGCCGAGGGCATCCACAGCCCCATGGCCTTGCCCGACCGGGGACTGTTATAGACCAACAGCTTTTCCGTCTGGTTGCGCAGGGCGATTTTCTGGGTGGCCCGGTTGTCTTCGTCGATGAGGGAGAAGACCCGGTACCTCCCGGCCCGGGCGGTGAGTCCCTCCAAAAGCCTGCGCCCCACGCCAAAGGCCCGGTATTCCGGCCGCACCGATGTATACCCCCGTTCCACAAATCCGGTGAAATCCAAACCCGTGATGTCCAATAGGTAATCCACAAATGCCCGCCGGGGGTGCTTCAGGGAGGAATTCCCAACGATGATACCGTTTTCAACGGCCACGGCAATGCAATGGGCCCGCTCCAGGTTGGCCCGGACATGGGTGAGATCAACGGATCCCCCGGCCCCCACCATGCGGCAGATTTCTTCCAGGGTTTTGTCCTTGATATCCGGGGGTGACAGATATTGAAAGTCCAGTTCCGTGCCCATTTGCCTGACTGTACCGGTTTCGGTCTCCCACCGCTGTGCGGCCAGGGCCTTTGCCGGTGTCCCCGCCAGCTGGGCCAATAGTTCGGCCATTCCTCCCAGGCAGGTCCACCGGGGCACACCGGGAAGGGGGCGGGTTTCTCCATACCGGGCCGTGGCCACCGGGGCTGTCCGGTCCCATTTCCCATGGGAGTGAACGATATAGGGGTTGTCCAGGGCAAAGGCAGGCCAGTCGGAATCCGTTCCTTCTCCAATGGTGCCGTCCACGATGGTTCCGTCCACATGGTTCCAGATATCCATACAGGCGGTCCGCCAGAGTAGGTCCCTGGCCACGGCCCCTGGATCTTTTCGATGATGCCAGTGGACCAATCGCAATCCGTTCTCCACCCATTGGGGCAGAAGGGAGAGCAGTTGTCCGGGATCCGGGATATCAAGATCCAGTGAGATCCCCAGCACCGTTTCTCCTTGGTTTTCTGCCAAAAGGGAGGCCACCGGTGACGGCAGTCCCCGACCGGCCAATTGGTCACAGCTGAGAATGGGGGTCAGCAAAATCCCCCTGGGGGGCGTTTGCCCTTTGGCTGGGTCGGGGGTCCGGTTACCGGTCCCGTTGAAAAACGCCTGGTCCAGGCAGACAATACCAGGGAAGGCCCCTGTTACATGGTGATTTCTTTCCAAATCAACCCCTTCAAAATGCATTGGTTTTCAGATAACATGGTTTACTATGGAGCCGGAGAAACCGGAAGTCAAGGCAACCGTCCATTTCTCTTTTTTTAAAAGGGGCCTGGATTTTCACTGGACCTTCAAGGAAAAAAAACGTATATTCCAGCCGTTTGTATCCCTCATCCCTCCACTGAAGGTCAAATATTCATTGACAAATACGTTGAAAAATAATAATATTACGAGTTTTTTAAACTTGCGATAAAGGATTGGATTGATAAGGAGAGTTTAACATGTACGCAGTTATCAAAACTGGTGGCAAGCAATACAAGGTTCAGGAGAACCAAGTTCTGAAAGTTGAAAAACTGGAAGGAACCGAGGGTTCAGAAGTTGAATTCGGCGACGTTCTCATGTATTCCGATGGAGAAAATATCACCCTGGGTGCTCCCACCATTGAAAATGCTGTTGTTAAAGCCCACATCCTGGAACAGGGCCGCGGCAAAAAACAGCTGGTGTTCAAGTACAAACGCCGCAAAGGCTATCGCAAAATGCGGGGCCACAAGCAGCATTATACCGAAATTAAAATCGAATCAATTTCAGCATAAGGAGATTGAGCCATGTCTCATAAGAAAGCAGCAGGTAGTAGTAAGAACGGTCGCGATTCAAACGCGCAGCGGCGCGGTGTGAAGAAGTTCGGCGGAGAGCAGGTTCTGGCCGGTAACATCATCGTTCGCCAGGTTGGCACCAAGATCCACCCGGGTGAAAACGTGGGCATGGGAAAAGACTACACTCTGTTCTCCCTCATCGACGGTGTTGTTGCCTTTGAAAGAAAAGGCCGCGACAAGAAAAAAGTCAGCGTTTATGCCGCGTGAAATTCGTAGATGAAGCATTTATCACTGTCAGGTCCGGAAACGGCGGTTCCGGCTGTACCAGTTTCCGAAGGGAGCGGTACATCGAACGAGGTGGACCTGACGGTGGCGACGGCGGTCATGGCGGCAGCGTAATCCTGCGGGTGGATCCGAGCAAACGGACCCTGTTCGATTTCCGCCGCCAAAAGCTGTATAAGGCAAAGAATGGTGCCCCAGGCATGGGCCGGCAAAAGCACGGTCGCAACGGGCACCATTGCTATTTGGACCTGCCCGCCGGCACCCTGGTCACCCATGTGGAGACCGGAGAACTGGTGGCGGACCTGACCCAGGCGGAGACGGAATTTGTCGTGGCCAAGGGCGGTATGGGCGGAAGGGGCAACAAACGCTTTGCCTCTGCCACCAACCGGGCGCCCCGGTATTCCCAACCCGGTGTCGAAGGGGTGGAACTCAAACTCAAGCTGGAGATGAAACTCTTGGCCGACGTGGGATTGGTGGGCCTTCCCAATGCGGGAAAATCCACCTTGATTTCCGCCATGTCCAAGGCGCGTCCCAAAATTGCGGACTATCCCTTTACCACCCTGACCCCCACCCTGGGCATGGTGGAACCGCCCTATGGCGAACCCTTTGCCGTGGCCGATATTCCTGGCCTCATCGAGGGGGCCCACGAAGGTGTCGGCCTGGGGATCACCTTTCTTAAACACATTGAACGGACCGGTATCCTCATCCATCTCATCGATGGTGGTGCCATTGATCCGGAGTCTCCCCTGGCGTCATTTGACCTCATCAACCGGGAGCTGTCCATGTACTCCCAACTATTGGCGGAGAAAACCCAGATCGTTGTCCTGAACAAAGCCGACCTCACAGGGACGGAAAACCGGATGGACGCCTTTAAGGCCGCCCTCCCCCACCTGGAAGTCCATACCATTTCAGCCGCCACCGGCCAGGGGGTTGCCGATCTGATCAAACTGCTGGCGTCCAAACTCCATAAAGAGGAGTAATCCTTCATGGACGCCGGACTCTATGGCGGAACCTTTAACCCGCTTCACAACGGACACCTGGGAACCATTTCCCATGTAAAAGAGGCCTTCCACCTGGACAAGATCGTCCTCTTTCCCTCGGCCATCCCCCCCCACAAGAGAAGCCCGGATCTCATCCATGCCCGTGACCGCTTACGCATGGTCAAGGAGAGCATCCGGGACATGGCGGGCTTTGAAGCCTCGGACATCGAACTGAGGCGGTCCGGCCCCTCCTTCACCATCGACACCATCCGGGAATTTAAAAACAGCATGGGGCCGGATGACCACTGCTATCTTTTGATGGGATCCGATGCCTTTTTTGACATCCCCGCCTGGAAGCAGACCCAAGAGATCTTCAAGGCCCTGCCCATCATTGTCATGCTCCGGGGGGGAGCGAAGGTGCCCGGGGCCTTTCCCCGGTTCATTGACGAACATATCTCAAAAGGGTACACATGGAAGGAAGAGGAAAACCGGTTTATCCACCCCCGGTTGCAGGCCGTTCACATCTGCGCCGTCCCCAGAATCGACATCTCTTCCACCCTCATCCGAAACAGAATTCAACGGGGACTCCCCATCACCGGCCTGGTTCCGGCAGCGGTGGAGACCCTTATCATTGAAAAGGAACTATATACATGACAGCTATTTCCCAGGAGATCACCCCGTATCTCAAGCCCATCTTTGAACGGAAGCCCCTCTCGGTGACCGCCATGGACGTCCGGGAGCTGACCTCCTACACCGACACGGTGGTGGTGGTTGAAGCCGCCTCCGCACGCCAGACCAACTCCCTGGCCGAGCACATCGTCACCCGCTTAAAAAAAGAAGATAAGATGGTCCTGGGCGCCGAAGGGGTCAAGGGAGGAGAGTGGGCCCTGCTGGATTACGGCCACATCATCATCCATGTGTTTGAAACCGAGGCCAGATCCTTTTACGACTTGGACGGCCTGTGGAGGGATGCGCCCCGGCTGGACCTGTCCCAATTCGAGATTTCCAAGGAGGCCTGATCCATGCCTGCGACACCCGTCAACCTGCTCATGATCCTGGACGGCTGGGGCATCAACCCCGAAAGCGACGGCAATGCCGTAGCCCAGGCCAAAACCCCCTTTCTGGACCAGCTTCTGGAAGACTACCCCCATTCCAAACTCACCTGCTCGGGACCTGCCGTGGGTCTGCCCGGGGGCACCATGGGCAACTCGGAAGTGGGCCACATGAACATCGGGGCCGGCCGGGTGGTTCCCCAGGATCTCATGCGCATCAATGCCGCAGTGGACGACGACCGCCTGGGGAAAATAGACGCCCTCACCCGGACCATGGAAGGGGTCAAGGCAACGGGGAAAAAGCTCCACTTCATGGGCCTGCTCTCCGACGGCGGGGTTCACTCCCACATCCGTCATCTCTTTGCCCTCATGGACCTGGCCCGGGAAACCGGTGTTGAAGATCTATGCATCCACGCCATAATGGACGGCCGGGACACCTCCCCCAAGAGCGGGAAGGGGTTTATCCAGCAGCTCCAGGCTCACATGGACCAACACAACTATGGCCGCATTGCCACCATCACCGGTCGCTATTGGGCCATGGACCGGGACACCCGGTGGGAACGGGTCCAGGAGGCATACGAGCTTTACACCCTGGGCAACGGCAATTGGGGCCCCGACGCCATCACTGCCATCCAGCAAGCATACGATGCCGAGGAGACCGATGAATTCATAAAGCCCATCTTTGTGGAATCCTCCCCGGAGGTGAGCACCGGCCTCGTTGAAGACGGGGACGCAATCCTCTTTTTCAACTACCGGGCCGACCGGGCCAGGGAGATCACCCGGGCCTTTACCCAGGATGATTTTGACGGATTTCCCCGCCAGGTAATTCCCCGGCTTTCCAACTACCTCACCATGACCCAATACGATGAAACCTTTGATCTTCCCGTGGTCTTCGCCCCCCAGAAGCTCACCGGTATCCTGGGTGAGGTGTTGAGCAGAAACGCCATTTCCCAACTCCGCATTGCCGAGACGGAAAAATACGCCCATGTCACCTACTTCCTCAACGGGGGAGACGAGGCCGTATTTGAAGGTGAAGACCGGATCCTGGTCCCCTCCCCCAGGGATGTGGCCACCTACGACCTCAAACCGGGCATGAGCGCCGAAACTGTGGCGAAAAAGGCCTGTGAAGCCATTGCATCGGGCACATACGAATTTGTGGTTCTCAACTTTGCCAACATGGACATGGTGGGCCACACCGGCATTATGGATGCTGCGGTCCAGGCATGTGAAGTGGTGGACCGCTGCGTTAAAGAGGTGGTCCAGGCCGTCCATGCCACCGGCGGCACCGCCTTTGTCACCGCAGACCACGGCAACAGCGAACAACTCAAGGCCGAAGACGGCTCCCCCCACACCGCCCATACCCTGAATCCGGTCCATTTTGTGATTGCGGGCCCTGGATTCAAAACCGCTGTGAAGGACGGGGTTCTCGGTGACATTGCCCCTACCATCCTTAGGGTATTGGGCCTGGAGCAGCCCCCTGAAATGACAGGTTCCCCCCTGGTATAACTATAAACCCAGCCGGGGAGGCCCCCCAATTGATCAGAAAAGCGGTCCCAGGGACCGCTTTTTTATCCTCCTTCTATTTTTCAATGGGAAAGGGTACAAAAAGTCCAATCCGCCCCATCGTAGATTAACACCGTACATCAAATCCGAATAATTCGTACCATTCCTTGATATCACCTTTTTGGCGTAGAAGCTCAAACCCGCACTGGGTGGGGTTTTCCCTTCATCCCCATCATTATTTCGTAAATTTTTATTGATTTTTTTTCTTAAAAATACATATATTCTTGTATTATCAACCCCATAGTGATGGTCCAAATCTCGCCAAGGATGTTTGACATCCCATTGGACCGTTTCGCTATTGGAAAAACAAAGGAGTACACATGAAATCAACAAAAATTTTCAGAGCCCACCTGATGGGCAGTCTTCTACTGGTATTGTTATGGATCTGTATCGGCAGTGCCCACGCAACCACCATTACCGCGACGGAGTCCATCAACTCCCGCGGAACCGACGACTCAATTGCAACCGCCCAGAATATCGGTACCCTGGGCATTGGAGATGAATTTACCATTAACGGCAGGATTGCAGCCGGTTCAGACGACAACTTTCTGGATGTGGATTTTTATTCGTTCGCCGTCACCGATCCCCTGTCGTTGTCGGCCACCATCACCCCCACCGGCGGCTTTGAATCCATCCTGAGCCTCAGGGTTTCCGGCATGGGACTGGATGTTGCCTATTTTCCCGATACCGAGGTCGGGCCCCTTAACGCAGAGGCCGGCACCTATTACGTCTCGGTCTCCATCAGTTCCGTTCCCTCTGGGGATCTTCTCACCCAGAGTCATGGAGATTATTCCCTCCTCATCACCGGAAATCCGGTTCCCGAGCCGGCCACCATGACCTTCCTTGGCATGGGGCTGATCGGCCTTGCCGGACTGTCCCGGAGGCGGCTGTCCAAATAAAGTTCCAGGGGTTGTCATGATATTAGGATCTCTTCCTTCACTTTATGACGCCACATAACAATAAAACCGTCTTTAAACCCTGATATACTGCTCCTGATTTGGATTTTTCCTGCACAGATCTGACAACCGGCAAGACAATTAAATCTCCGGATGAGGTGGGCGTGCTCCCACATTAACCAGGTTTTGCGCATGGAGATCGGGCTTTCAGGCAGATGCCCTGAAAACCTATGGCCTCAGCTTCAAGCCTTATATGGGGAGCATCCCACCCTCCGGATTTTCATTTCCCCCAAAACCGCCTGTCCTTAACCCAACCGAATCCTTCTTTGATTTTCAAACCGGCTGGCTTCCGGACACATCACAACACCCTCTTCCATTACACCTCCCCCCTTTGGAGCCGCCCCGGTCCAAACAACATTGCCAAGCAGCGCTTGACACAAAGGGTCTTCAATGGTTTAACCGAACATCAGTCCGTCCCTTTGGGCAGACATTTTAATACGCGAATACAGGATAAAGATATGACCCCGATAAAAGACTATATCACCGGTAGAGACATTGACAATGTGGGCCCGGAAATGAGCCGGCAGCAGTTTGAAAAATTTCTGGTGGAAACCAAGGGCTATGCCAAGGAGGACATCCGGGTGGACGTCCCCATCACGGTCCAGTTCAAGGGAAAAGATTATTCCGCCGCCATCGACCTTGTGGTCTGCGTGGACCAGACCCCCTTCATGGCCGTGACAACGGTTGCCGGTTCCATCGGTTCCTATGAAAGGGAGATTCTGGCCGGTGCACGGCTTCTCTACGACAACCAGATTCCCTATGCTGTCTCCACCGACGCCCGGGACGCGGTCATCATCAACACCCTTACCGGGAAACAGGTGGGCCAGGGGCTCAAAGGGATCCCCAGCCGAAATCAGGCCGCCCTGGAAATTGTGGACCTGACCCCGGTACCGCTGCCCAAGGACAGGGTGGCCGGTGAAATGATCATCTTCCGCTCCTTCAACCTGGAAAAAATAAACCGGTAAACCAGGGAGCCCCTTTTCTGCAGATTACGCCTTCCACGGCTCAATGCGGGCCGTGGATCAATCCCCATGGACCTTCTTCCCAGCAATGGCCCTCCTGCCCTGAAGGATCCAAAGGTCCTTGTTTCATTTTAAATCCAGCTTTTTCTTGACATTATTTTCATAAATTCTTAACTTTTTAAACGGTGTTCATAACTATTAGATGGGTGCACCAGGATGCTGCTCCCGGAACCATAGCCTGATCCCCCCCTCCTACAGCTGAATTTGATGCGGAGTCCCCAAGCTCAAGACAATCCACCCCTGACGTTCTCTCCTCCTTGTGGAACCCCGGTGAATTCCGTTGGCATGGATGCCTCTAATTTAAATCCCATAACCCTTCCTAAAGGAGGTAAGTTAAGCATGAACAAATTATTATGGTATATCGGCCTGTTTTTATGGATTTCGGCACCGGCCTGGGCCACTTCCATCACGGCCACAGAAACCCGAACCCAGAGCGGGAGCAACGACACAAGGGAAACGGCACAGGCCTTGGGCGCCCTTTCTTCCGGTGCGGAATTTGTCATCGATGGGTGGGTGCCCCAGGACAATTTCAACGATGTTGATTTTTATTCATTCACCATCGGCCAGTCCCTGACCCTTTACTTTGACATCGATTTTGCTTCCAACTACACCGGAGAAGGCAGCTTCGGCAACCTGGATTCCCTGGTGACCGTCTTTGACGCATCCGGAACCTATCTGGCATTCAACGACGACAGCTTTGCCTGGAACGACGAAACCGGCCATGACCCCGGTTCCATCCCCCACAATGGACGCTTTGATGCTCTCATCGGCCCCCTCCAATTGGACGCCGGCACCTATTATGTCGCCGTGAGCGGCTGGGGTAATTTCCCCCTTGCAGCGGATTCCGTTATCTCCGTCAACCTGCTGGCGGAGAGCGGTATCACACCAACTTCCGTGGAAGCTGGAAACTCTGCCTTTGAGCTGGGAGACCGGGCAGACAGCTTCGGGGGCTACCAACTCCGCATCAGTGAAACCTATGATGGCAATCCCGTTACCGCACCCGGACCCGTTCCGGAACCCGGCACACTGGCCCTGGTGGGCATTGGCCTACTGGGCCTGGCCGGAATGGGCCGGCGGCGCAGGATATAGTCAAAATATGTGAGACCATTTGCGTCGGAAGGGGCTTTCCCCTTTAATACGTTGTCTTTTCATCTAATTTTAAGGAGTTCATCATGAAAAAAATTTTATTGTATATCGGCCTGTTTTTATGGATTTCGGCACCGGCCTGGGCCACCTCCATCACGGCCACAGAAACCCGGACCCAGAGCGGGAACAACGATACAAGGGAAACGGCACAGGCATTGGGAACCCTTTCTTCCAGCGCGGAATTTATCATCGACGGCTGGGTGCCTAGCAACAACTTTGACGACGTTGATTTTTATTCATTTACCATCGGACAGTCCCGGACCCTTTACTTTGACATTGACTTTGCATCCAACTACACCGGTGAAGGCAGCTTCGGAAACCTGGACGCCCTCCTGGCTGTTTTCAGCACCTCCGGAACGCTGCTGGCATTCAACGACGACAGCGCCGTCTGGAATACGGAAACCGGCCATGATCCCGGTTCCATCCCCCACGAAGGGAACCTCGACCCTCTCATCGGTCCCCTTTCACTTAGTGCCGGCACCTATTATGCCGCCGTAAGCGCCTTTGGTAATTTTCCCGTAGTGCATAATCAGGCCACCTATAGGGCACTTGGGGTTAGCGGAAGCAGGTCTCTTACCGTGGAAGCCGACAACTCAAATTATAATCTGAGAAACGCGGCAGGCACCTATGGGGGCTACCAGCTCCGCATCAGTGAAACCTATGACGCCAATCAACCGGTTACCACCCCCGGACCCGTTCCAGAACCCGGCACACTGGCCCTGGTGGGCATTGGCCTGCTAGGCCTGGCCGGAATGGGCCGGCGGCGCAGGGTTTAATCCGACATATTTAAGGCCCCATTGCGGCGCAAAGGGCGCAGCCACCAACATGGCATTTAAATGAAAATTTTTATTTATAAGGAGTTAACCATGAAAAAAATTTTATTGTACATCGGCCTGTTTTTATGGATTTCGACACCGGCCTGGGCCACCTCCATCACGGCCACAGAAACCCGGACACAGAGCGGGAACAACGATACAAGGGAAACGGCACAGGCCTTGGGCGCCCTTTCTTCCGGCGCGGAATTTGTCATCGACGGCTGGGTGCCCCAGGACAATTCCAACGATGTTGATTTTTATTCATTCACCATCGGCCAATCCCTGACCCTTTACCTTGACATTGATTTTGCCGCCGATTACACCGGAGAAGGCAGCTTCGGGGATCTGGATTCCATGCTGGCCGTTTTCAACGGATCCGGCACATTGGTGGCATTCAACGACGACAGCGCCGTCTGGAATACGGAAACCGGCCATGATCCCGGATCCCTGCCCCACGAAGGGCACCTCGACCCCCTCATCGGTCCCCTTTCGTTAAGCTCCGGCACCTATTATGTGGCCGTGAGCGCCTTTGGCAACTTTCCCCAGGCATTCAGAGGTGAGACCAGCGTGAATATAAACCTGCCGTTAAGCGGCGTAAGCCCCAGTAACGCTGAAGAAGGCAACTCTGCCTATCGGCTTGGAAGCAACGCAAACAGCTTCGGGGGCTACCAGCTCCGCATCAGTGAAACCTATGACGGCGGCAATCCCGTTGCCGCTCCCGGACCCGTTCCGGAACCCGGAACCCTTGCCCTGGTGGGCATTGGCCTGGTGGGCCTGGCCGGGATGGGCCGGCGGAGAGGGGTTTTGACAAAGAAACACTAGTCCATTTTGCCCCAAGGGGAACAACTTGCGCCGGCAGGTGTCCCTAAAAAACATGGTTTTCTTCGACCATTGATCTGAAACGCCCCGGGCCCAGCGTCACCTGAGCCGTCCGGGGCGTTTTTGCACATTGGATTAATTTTATAGGACCACCGTCCCTCTCCCCCTATCGGGAGCCGCTTTTTTCTCAACAATGGACAATTTGCACACCACCGCCCCTCCCACGATCAGAACACAGCCGCACCAGAGCGTCCAGGCGGGGGAAACCCCCAGGTAAAGAGAACTGGCCAGGGCCGAGAAAAACGGGGTCAGATAGGAAAGGGCCGCCACAAGATTGAGGTTCCCCTTGCGCACGGAGAGGTCCCACAGGCTGCACGCCAGAAAGTTGGGAAACAGCCCCATGAAAACAATCTCCATAACCCCCTGTGACGTGATTATACTTGGCTCATAAACGCCCAGACGCACCACTGCCATCACCCCGCCGGAGACCAGAAGGAATAGGGGCACCGCACCTGCTGCCGCCCCCCCGGCGTACCGCTTTGACAAGTTGGAATACAAGGCCCAGCTGATAGCGCTGATAAAGGAAATAAGATAAATGAACCAATGCTGGGACACGCTTCCCAGCCAAGCGTTGAGGGTCAGGTTTCCATCGCCGACAATGACCATCATGACGCCCCCAAAGGCGGCCAGAATTCCCGGCACCAGAAAAATGCCCGCCCTCTGCCGGTGAATGGGGATGGAGAAAACCAGGGTCAGGCCCGGCCATAAATAATGAATCAGGCTGACCATGATGGCCTGTTCCCGGTTTTGCGCAAGCCCCGTGGACAACAGGGCCCCTGTCTGGGTGAGGATAAAAAGGGCTCCGCACCCCACAAGGTAGGATGAAGGCAGCTCCAAAAGCTTGCCAAAGCCTTTCTTCCGGAACACATAATATGCAAGGCCGACAAGCCCACCCACTATCTGGGATGCAGCCGCAGCTGTGATGGGGCCCAGTTGCTCGGCCAGGCTTCGATTACATGCAAATGCGCTGCTCCAAAAAAGAATGGCCAATCCCCCTGAAATGGTGGCCGATGTGTGCTGGCGACTGTCGGACATAGCGTGATACACCTCTAAAAATCAAATCACAGGTTCATTCAATGGCAGTTCCCCTTGTTCATTTTATGGACGTCAAGGGACCAAACGGCGTTCGTTGATATATCTTTAAATATATTTGAAAGTCAATTTATTATTAATATAAATATATCGAATATTCAAATACACATTCTAACACCCCGAATCACAGAACGACAAAGTCCATATACATGGTCCCTTGGTTGATATATTGTTGTATCAAAGAAAGATGAAAAAACATGGTTGGCCAATAACCGGGGCGGCTGTTCATGGGGAGCCTTGCTATGACATCGAAAGGAATAAAAAAGAGGGTTTGGGAGAAAGGGAGCCCGAGGGTAAAAATGCCAGGAGGTGGGGGAAGGTCACCCAAAGCATGAACGGTTTCCCCCCGGCATCCTTCACCAAACCCATAAACACAAAAAGCAGGGTCCGCCGAAGCGAGCCCTGCTTTTTGTGATATGAATATAGGGGGTGTTTATGCCCGGGAAACTTCCCTGTTGCAATGCCTGCAGACCGTGGCCCGCTTTTTAATGATCTCCGCACAATAGGGGCATTCACGGGTGTAGTGGCGCTGGTGGAGAACGGCAACGGCATCGTCCACGGCCGTCTGGAGCACCGGGGAGCCGAACCTGTTGTTCACCAGATGCTCGGTGGCCTCACTGTCGGCCAGTTCCCCCACCATCTCAGCGGCCTTGACCCGGGCCCGGTCCGGGATGGTGGAATCCAGAAGAATCTTCAGGATCTCATCCCAGTCCTTGGAAATATAATAATCCGTCAGGATGGAAAAGGTCTTTTTGGCCAATTCCTTACGGGCTTCCTGCTCAATGAGGGCGGCATCGTCCAGCTTGGAACCGGTACCACCGATGGGGCTGAACACGGGCATGTACTCGAAATTGTCACATCCGGGTTCATTCATGCAGCGATAGGAGGCCGGGGCTTCCATGGTCTCGTGGAGGTGTTCCCACCCTTTCTTGTAGGAGGGGCACTCATCATTGAAGCAAACGAATAAAAAGGGAGAGCCCCAGCCCAGACCATCGGAAAAATTGATGGGAGGTACTTCCCACAGGGTCATTTCCTGATCACAGTGAGGGCAGTGGGGTTTGTCCATTTTCAAACATTTTTCCAGGACCTCGTCTCTTGTTTCAAATGCCATTCTTTTCTCCTTTGGTAGTCTGGGGCAAATTCAGACTACCAAAATAAGCACAGGGTGCGACTTGTCAATTGTCTAGCCGATGGTGACCAATACGTCGTCCTTGGCAACCGAGTCACCCGAGGAGAAATGGATGGCCGTAACCGTGCCGGCGGTCGGTGCGGGCAGGGCATTTTCCATCTTCATGGCCTCGATGATCACAATGGTTTCCCCTTGGTCCACGCTGTCGCCCACATTCTTTTCATACTTGATGATCATGCCGGGCATGGGCGCCTTGACCGGGGTACCGTCACCGGCGGCGGCAGCTGGAGCAGGCGCAGCCTTGGGAGCGGGTTTCGGTTCGGGCTTGGCTTCCGCCTTGGGGGCAGGTGCCGGGGCCTTGGGAGCCGGAGCTGCGGGAGCTGCAGGTGCAGGCGCCGGAGCAGCCGCCGCAGGGGCTGCATAGGTGATGACCGGGGCGCCTCCCACTTCTTCCACGCCCACTTCAAAGCTTTCGCCTTCCACAAAGACGTTGAAGACCCGGGTGTTTTCACCCTTTTCAATGTTGGCCTTTTCCACCAGTTCACCGGCCTTGGCCTTGCGGATGAGTTCATCCTGTTTGGCCACGTCTTCCAGGGTAATGGGTTTGAGGCTCTCGGGCATTTGCTCCTTGCCGTACTTCTGCATGAGGTATTTTTTACCGGTGACGGGAAAGAGGGTAAAGAGGACCAGATCCTCGTCATCCACTGCCAGATCGCCGATCTGTTCACGGGCCTTTTCCAGTTCCGGTTCCAGGACCTCGGCCGGGCGGCAGGTAATGGGCTCTTCACCACGGTCGTAGCCCTTGAGGGCCTTTTTCTGTACCTCGGAATCAATGGGGACGCTGGTTTTGCCGTAGAGGCCGTAGCAGAGATCCTTGACCTGGGCAGTGACCATCTTATAGCGTTCGTCTTCGGTGTCAAAAAGCACGTTGTTCACGGTCTGGGTGCCCACGATCTGGCTGGTGGGGGTGACCAGGGGAACCTGGCCCAGCTCTTTTCTAACCCGGGGAAGCTGTTTGTAAACTTCGTCGATCTTGTCCAGGGCATCCATTTCCCGCAGCTGGTTCACCAGGTTGGAGAGCATGCCGCCGGGGGTCTGGTGCAGGAGGACATTGATATCGATGAGGGAGACCTTGGTGTCGTCCAGAAGATGCTTGTACTTGGGCATGACTTCCCTTTCCAGGATCTCGTTGATCTCGGCCAGGGCCTTGATGTCAAAGCCGGTGTCCCTATTGGTGCCCAAAAGGGACATGACCAGGGGCTCCAACGCCGCATGGGAGGTCCGATAGGCATAGGGGGTAACGCAGGCATCGATGATGTCCACCCCGGCCTCAATGGCCTTCATATGGGTCATGGGGGCCATGCCAGAGGTGAAGTGGGAATGCAGGTGAATCAAGGGTGTCACATTGGCCTTGAGGGCCTTAACCAGCTCATAGGCATCATAGGGAGAAAGCAGACCCGCCATGTCTTTGATGCAGATGGAATCTGCGCCCATGTCTTCCAGTTCCCTGGCCTTTTTAATGTAGTAGTCCAGGTTATAGACCTCTCCGCCCAGGCGGGGTTCGGTCAGGGTGTAGCAGATACAGCCCTGGAAATGGGCACCGCATTCCTTAATCACGGGAACAACGGTTTCAAAGTTGCGGTAATCGTTGAGTGCGTCAAAAGTTCTGAAGATTTCAAGGCCGTTGTCCACGGTCTTTTTCACGAACAGCTCGGCCACATCGTCGGCATAGTTGCGGTATCCCACCAGGTTCTGGCCGCGCAGCAGCATGGAAAAGGGGGTCTTTTTGCAATACCGTTTCAGGGTTCTCAGTCGTTCCCAGGGATCTTCGCCAAGGAAGCGGTGCATGGTGTCAAATGTGGCACCGCCCCAGACCTCCATGGCCCAGAATCCGATCTCATCCATCCGCTCGGCCACCGGAATCATATCTTCGGTGCGCCCACGGGTGGCAAACAGGGACTGATGGCCGTCGCGCAGGGAGATATCCTCTACCATGACCGGCTTTTCCGCTTTGGGTCTGTCCTTGTCATAGTTCATCTGGGTCATCTTGACTTCAGTATGTTCACTCATCTTTGTTTTCTCCTGAATATAAAATTGAACTTTCTTTTTTCTGCATTTCGGGCGCCTACTTGAACATCCTCAACTGCATCATGGTGTTGGCCTGCATGATGGCCTGGCGGCCGGAGAGTCCCCAGGTATTGGCCATGGACACCGGTTGTCTGGAGGTGCATGCGGCAGATGCCGCCTGGGCCTCGACCGCCAATTGGGCGGCCTGGGCTTCCTCTCCGGTTTTTATCTGTGCAAATACAGCCGCGGTCACGGCTGCCAGTTTTTTCTCATCCATAATCCTTTGCTTCCCTCCTTATACCGGAATATTTCCGTGTTTTTTGGCCGGACGCATCTCCCGTTTGGTGGCCATGGCCTCCAGTGCGTCAATGAGACGGGGACGGGTTTCGGACGGTTGAATCACAGCATCCACATATCCCCTGGATGCGGCGCAATAGGGGTTGGAAAACTGCTGGTTATATTCTTCGATCTTTTCCTTGCGCTTGGCCACGGGATCATCGGAATTCTTGATTTCACGGGCGTGGATGATATTGGCGGCCCCTTCGGCACCCATTACCGCGATCTCGGCCGAGGGCCATGCAAAGGCCATGTCGGCACCCAGGTGGCGGGAACACATGGCAATGTAGGATCCGCCGTAGTCCTTGCGGGTGATGAGCAGCAGCTTGGGAACGGTGGCTTCGGAGTAGCACCAGAGCAGTTTGGCGCCGTGGCGGATGATGCCGCCCCATTCCTGGTCGGAACCGGGCAGGTAGCCGGGCACGTCTGCAATGGTGAGCATGGGAATGTTAAAGGCGTCGCAGAAACGGATGAACCGGGTGGCCTTGTCCGAGGCATTGATGTCCAGGCAGCCGGCCATGTTGTTGGGCTGGTTGGCAATGATGCCGATGGCATGGCCGTTGAGCCGCGCAAAGCAGGTTACAATGTTCTTGGCAAAGTGCTCGTGGGGTTCGTAGAACTCACCGTCGTCCACGATGGACCGGATCACGGCCTTGATATCATAGGCCCTGTTGGGATTGTCCGGGATAATGGTATCCAATTCCTGATCCATGCGGTTGGGATCGTCGGTGGGCACCTTGTAGGGCGGATCTTCCATGTTGTTGGAAGGCAGGTAGGAAAGCAGGGCCCGGATCTTGAGAATACAGTCTTCGTCGGATTCGCAGGCAAACTGGGCCACGCCGGACTTTTCATTATGGGCCATGGCGCCGCCCAGATCCTCAAAGGAGATCTCTTCACCGGTGACCGCCTTGATGACGTTGGGACCGGTGATGAACATGTAGGAGCTTTCCTTGACCATGAAGATGAAATCGGTCATGGCAGGGGAGTAAACCGCACCACCGGCCGTGGGGCCCATGATGGCGGAGATCTGGGGAATCACACCGGAAGCGGCGGAATTTCTGAAAAAGATTTCACCGTATCCGGACAGGGCGTCGATGCCCTCCTGGATCCGGGCACCGCCGGAGTCGTTCATGCCGATGCAGGGGGCGCCGGCCTTCATGGCCATGTCCATGACCTTGCAGATCTTTTTGGCCTGCATTTCCCCCAGGGAGCCGGCCCGGGCGGTGAAGTCCTGGGCATAGGCAAACACCACGCGTCCCTCCACCTTACCGTGGCCGGTGACCACGCCGTCGGCGGGGATCTGCTTGGTTTCCATTCCAAAGTTGGTGCAGCGGTGGGTGACGAACATATCCACTTCCCTGAAGGTTCCCTTGTCAAAGAGAACATCCAGCCGCTCCCGGGCATTGAGTTTACCTTGTTCACGCCGTTTGGCCAGGGCCTTCTCTCCGCCCATCATGCGAATTTCTTCTTCCCTTCGCTTCAGTTCCTGGATCTTGTCAGCAATGACTCCCATAGTGTTTAGCCTTCCTTATCATTAGAGGGTTGCTCTTCGTTTAAAGTGAACCGCCATGCACAATACCACTGGTCCGGATGCGCATCCGGCGGACAGCCGATACATTCGGTCTTAATCCGCGGATCAATTGCCCGTGCAAAATAAGTGTATTCCACCAGACCTGCTGATTTGCAGGGGTAGTCGGGTAGATTTTTTCTCTTTCGTGCCGATTGAACCCGACAATCATCCATGTGAAATACAAAATTTTCACTGTCTTCGTCAACAATTGATTGAGTATTAATGACCGAATAAAGTCGGAATTGAAGGGCCTTTTTCAGGCCCGGAAGACCGGGGTTTTCACCCAGTCCCAGGAAGCGTTTGACGGCATGGGCCTCATAGGGGGAAAACTGGGCCCAGCAGGAGTCGTTACACCGTTTGGCATCGTTCATGCCGTGGTCGAACTCCACGGATTGAAAAAAGACACCGTCGTTGACCAGCCAGTTCTTGGCCGTTGCCGACAAAAGGGCATTCAGGGTCTGGTCGTCCAGGTCCAGCAGGGGTTTGGGAATCCCCTTTTCCACCCCGAATCCCAGCACCTGCCCCAGGCGTTTCAGGGCAATGCCCAAGCCCTTTTCCGTGGCCTGGTCCATCACCTCCAATGCCGTATCCATTCCCATCTGGTGGCGGACCTCGGTGAACCAGAGCCCATGGTGGACCAGGGTTCGAACCATCATATCCATCACCAGCCGTGCCTTGCCTTCCTTGTCCAACGATCTGAAATCCAGGGGAATATCCGTGTTCGCGTTCATTTGCATCTCCTTATCAATTCGGATTCAGCTCCAACGCACCCTACTCTAACCAGATATCGCATCAACCCAAGGTTCAACACGTCCGACCCGGATATGCCGCCGGATGGCTTTACGCCAATGACAAGGCAGGGAATGCCCGGCTGTAATACGCCGGCCCAGGCCCTTTTGAACGCCGCAGACCAGGTGAAGCCATCTCGCCCCAAGGGAGAACAATGTGCCGGGATTAAATCAATTGAACCACATCCCTGTTTGACGGGAAGACCAATCGTCTCAGCCCAAATTGCCATGACATGTCCAGGCTGAACAGACCCTAATAAATGGGAATGAACCTTGTCAATACCTTATTATACGGATTGTCTCACCACCAATTGGCTTCAAATGAGTCCAAGCCTTTGATGCCGGTGCCCCCCGCCCCCGGATGGCGCCCACCCTGATGAAATATCCACTGGCTTTGCCCATTGATTTTGAAGGGGCATGGGGCTATAGTATGGTCATGTTTTTCAATCGCGGCATCCTGCATGCCGTTTATTGTTAACCGGGCAATCCATGGGACCGACATGACCCAAACAGACCAGGAAAACAGGAACATACCCGATCCGAATCCTTCGGAATACCAGCACCACGCACTGATTGTCGACGATGAGAGGATGGTCCGGAATGCCCTGGGCCGAATCCTGGAAGCCCAGAACATTACCCCGGTCTATGCCCGCACCGGCCACGAAGCCATAGAGCACCTGAACACGGCCCATCCCCCCTTTTCCATTCTCATTGCAGACCAGCGCATACCCGGCACCCACATGGGGGGCACCGACCTTCTGGAACTGGCCCGGCAGATCAGCCCCAACACCATCCGCTTTCTCATCACCGGCCATGCCGAGCTGGACACCATCATCAACGCCGTTAACAAGGGGGCCATCCAGAGATTTGTGGCCAAACCCTGGCAGCCGGAGGAACTAACCCAGGCCATCCGAATCAGCCTGAAGCGGTATGAACGCTTCCTGGAAAAGGAGGCATTGTTCACCCTGGCCAAAAAGCAGAATGCCGGCCTCCTCGCCCTGACCCGGAAGCGCCTGGAAGCCACCGAAGCCCACAATGCACGAATAGAGCACCTGGACAAAGAGATACAGGACCTCAGAACCCAGCCCCCCCAGGTGATCAAAACCCATTGTTCAGAAGAGCTCACCCAACAGCTTTCCCAGTATCTGGAGACCTTGCACGTGGGGAAACAACAGGCCCTTGATCAGCTCTACCACCTTGCCCTGGACGCCCTTTCCTCGGATATACACACCCTGTCCGAGAAAAACGGCATTGATCTTTCACCCCCTTTGGCAACCGGAGATCCCCATGAAAAACCCCCGCCTCCTGATCCTGGAACCTAATACCGGCATTTCCTCCCCTGCCACCGATGCCCTGGAACCCCTGGGCTGGCGGATCTCCTCCCGGTCCCGCGCAAAGGAGGCCCTTTCCCTGCTGGGAGACACCGCCCGGGAACGGCCCTTTACCCTGTTCATCATTGATTTTTCCCTGGACACCGCCGCCGTGGACCAGGTTTTGAAAACAGCCCGGCAGGTCTCCCCCCTTACCCAGCGCATGCTCATGGTCAACGGAGAAACCCCGGGGACCGAGGCCCAGCAGATCAGCACCCTGCTGTCGGCCATCAACCGGGCCGGCATAAATGCCTGCATGACCCAGCCCTTTACCCCGGAAGACATCCGTTCCCAGGCCGCCACCTGTCTCAAACACCACCGGGCCATGATCAAACGCCTGCACCTCAAGGGGTTCACCCGGAACCAGAACCAGAAGCTTTTCCACCTGGCCCGGCGCCTGGAGCGCAGGGAAGACCAACTCACCCGCAACATCGAGGCCAAACAAAGACAGATCCAACGCCTCAGGGCAGCCCCCGGATCCGCCCAGGAGAGGCCAGGCCCCCTTCATCTCCTTGAAAAACGCCTTGCCACAGACCCAGAGCCCCTGTGCCGGGAACGCCTCCAGGAGGAGTACCAGCACCTAAACGCCTATGTCGCTCGGTTCTTCAACCGCCTTGCCCGGGACATGGACCTTAAACAAGTCTCCCTCCAGGACCCTGCCCCCTCCCCTGCACAGACCCAGTGGATTGCCCGGTTCCTGGACCATGTTTACACCGCAGCCCGCCCCGGACCCGATCCGGTGGTCCCCCGACCCAATGCCGCCCCCGGGGAAATTCCCCTGGTGTTGGAGGTCAGTTCAGACCGCCTCACAGCTGTTCTCTCCCCCTCCTCGTCAGACCATGCCGTTTCCATAAAAAGCGCCCTGCAGATCCACGCCCTTCTGGACGACAGGGGACTGGTCCAGGGCCGCATCCCCCCCGCAGACATCGACCAATGGTTTAACCCGCCCCAGGGCCCCCAGTCCCCCCTCACCGTGGCCCAGGGGACGCCCCCCACCCAGGGGGTGGACGGGGATCTGGTCTATGCCTTTCCCACGGATCGCCTGGGACCGGGAAAGATCCGGGAAGACGGCAGCATGGACTTCAGGGACCGGGGGGAGGTGCCCTTTGTTCACCAGGGGGATCTCCTGGTCACCTACACCGCTCCCACCTTCGGCAGTGACGGCATAGACGTATTTGGGGAGCCCATTGAACCGGATCCGGTGAACGATCCGGTCTTCATTGACGGGGTCGGCACCCGGCTTTCCCCGGATGGCCAGACCCTTTTGGCCGCCCTGGACGGCCAGCCGGCCCTCTCTCCGGCAGGGGAGGTCTCCGTGAGCCCGGAGCTTGTCATAGACGGGGATGTGGACTTTGAAACCGGGCACATCGAATTCAAGGGGAACGTGGTGGTGAAGGGCTGTGTCAAACCCGGCTTCTCGGTGCAATGCATCCAGCTCACGGCCCAGGAAATCCAGGGGGCAACCATCACCATCCAGGGGGATCTGTGTGTCACCGCCGGCATCACAGAGGCCCAGGTCATTGCCCAGGGCAATGTCTTCTGCAAGTTCGTCAACAGGGCCAAGATCCTCGCCTTTGGGAATCTCATGGTGGGCAGGGAAATCATGGACGCCCATGTGGAGATCTCGGGCCATTGCCTCAATACGGAGGGCTTGATTGTTTCCTCGGATATTGCGGCACGAAGGGGCATCGGGGCAAAGCGCATCGGCACGGACACAGCATCGGCATCCCGATTGAAGGTGGGCGGGGATGACCATGCCCAGGGCGCCGCACAGGCCCTGGACCAAAACATCGCCGCCGGTCGTGGGCGCATCTCCCACCTGGCCCATTGCATTGGAGAGCTGGAGGCCGAAGAGCAGGGACTCTACCGGGAGATCAAAGCCAGGGGAGAGGCCCAGGACAGGGCAAAGGAACGCATTGCCCAAATCCGCAGGACCATTGCCGCCCAGGACCATCCACCAAAGGGGCCCACCCAGGCCCTTGAAACCCTGCGTCACTGGTCGGGAAAGGTCCGCAGTGCAGAGGCGCAGCTCTCCCATATCTTTGTCCGCCAGGATGAAATTGCCCAGGAGATACAGGGACTGCGCAACGAAATAAAGGCAGTGGAGACCGACAACGGCCAATGCCTTGCCCGGAAAAAGGCCATCCGGGAATTCTGCCGCAACCATCCACCGGTGGCAGCCGTGGAGGTAAAGGGACGGATCTGCCAGGGGACCACCATCCAGGGTCCCAATGCCACCCTGGTGCTGAAAACGGACCTGGCCGACCGCCACTTCAGGGAAACGGTGCAAAAGGCCGCCGGAAAAAACGCCTACCAGATTCAGATGTCTGAATCCTGACCCCCTATTCCGGGGGCCCGCCGACCCGGATCACGTTATCGTAATAGGCCAGATAGGTCTGCCCCTCTTCCACACGCCCCCGTTTGATACAGCCGTTGCCGTAGATGCGGCATTTTTTCTCCAGCACCCTTGCTGCGGCCCGGTACTGATCTTTATTCAACACCCCCCCGGTCATGAGATCGCCAATGGCGGCGATGCGGTACCTGTCCTGGGAATGGTTGGAGGAAAGCTGGTCCTCGTGTCCCCCGTGCTTCACCGTATAGGGGGTATCGATGAGGTGGACAGGGGTGTCCCGGCTCACCCTGAGCCAGAGGTCGTAGTCCTCGCACACGGGAAAATCCTCCCTAAACATTCCCTTTATCTCAAACAACTCCCTGCGCATCATCACGGCAGAGGGGCTGACTAGGCAAAGTTTCAAGGACGCCTCGAAGATGTCTCCAAAGGGTTTTTTGTGTTTTTTCATGGGGTTGACCCTGCGGCCCTTGCGGATCCAGATTTCCTCGGTCTGGCAGATAAGGGCATGGGGGTGTGACCGAAAGAATTCGGCCTGGCAGGTGAGCTTCCCCTTTTCCCAGGTATCATCGGAATCCAAAAGGGCTATGAGTTCGCCGGAACTCTCCCGGATGCCCAGATTACGGGCGGCGGACACCCCGGCATTGGCCTGGGTGAGCACCCGAATCCGATCCCCATATCCGGCAAGGATCCGGGGGGTCCCATCGGTGGAACCGTCATCCACCACAATGGGTTCAACCTCGGGGTAATCCTGGGCAAGGACGGAATCCACTGCACGGGCCAGGGTCCAGGCCCGGTTATAGGTGGGGATAATCACAGATATCTTGGGGAAATTCAACGCATTCATGCCCGTTTTTATACCACAGGGCTCCCCAAGGGTAAATCCCCATCTGAATCTGAATCAACACTTATACATATGGTATGATTCGACGGGATTACCCTCCGCTAACATCCTTTTTTTCCATGACTTTCTTTTCCAAAACCAAATTAATAAATAGCATTCATTTATTAACGAGTAATCCTTGACAACCCCCCCCAAATCACATAATGAAAAGCCTTGTTTTTGGCTAGGTTTTATCATTAATTGAGGATACTATGGGAAAAGGCAAATCAGTCAAGCACGTAATCAACAAAGAATGGTGTAAAGGGTGCGGAATCTGTGTACATTTTTGTCCCAAGAACGTTTTGGAATTAGACAAAACCGGAAAGGTGGATGCAGTCCGTCCAGAGGATTGCATTGCATGTATGCTCTGTGAACTTCGATGCCCTGATTTAGCAATTCAAATCCAAAAAAACCAGGAAGGGGAAAATGGCTCAGAAAAATAATATCAGGTTTGTTCAGGGGAATGAAGCCTGTGTCGAAGGCGCGCTCTATGCGGGCATCGACTTTTTCGCAGGATATCCCATCACCCCTTCCACTGAAATTGCAGAAATTCTATCCGCCCGTCTCCCCCAGAAGGGCGGCAAATTCATCCAGATGGAAGATGAGATCGCCTCCATGGGCGCCATCATTGGTGCATCCCTGACCGGCAACAAGGTCATGACCGCCACCTCGGGCCCGGGTTTCTCCCTGAAACAGGAAGCCCTGGGCTATGCCTGCATGGCGGAAATTCCCTGCGTCATTGCCAATGTGCAGCGGGGCGGCCCCTCCACCGGGAACCCCACCCACGTGAGCCAGGGGGATGTGAACCAGGCCAGATGGGGCACCCACGGAGATCACTCCATCATCGCCCTGACCGCATCCAACCATCAGGATGTCTTTAACATCACAGTGGAAGCCTTTAACCTGGCCGAAACCTACCGGACCCCCGTTGTCCTGCTCCTGGACGAAGTGGTGGGCCACATGAGAGAAAAACTGGTCATCCCCGAAACAGGCGAACTTCCCGTTGTGGATCGGCTGAGAACCTCGGTTCCCAAGGGTGTTGACTACCATCCCTACCTGCCCCGTGAAGACGGTCGCCTGCCCATGTCCGATTTTGGCGGAGAGCACCGTTACAATGTCACCGGCCTTTTCCATGACATGTGGGGTTTTCCCAACAACAATCCCAAGGTGGTCAGCGAGCTGCTCCGCCACCTGGTGGACAAAATCGAAAACAATGTCAACAACATTGCCATGTACAAGGAATACTTCATGGACGACGCAGAATACGTCCTGGTTTCCTATGGGTCATCCGCCCGCTCCGCCATTCACCTGGCCCGGAACAGACGGGCCCGGGGCATGAAGATCGGCGTTCTGGAACTCCAGACCATCTGGCCCTTCCCCACGGACATCATCCGGGAAAAATGTGCCAATGCCAAATCCGTCATTGTTGTTGAAATGAATATGGGACAGGTTGTAACCCAGGTGAAAAACGCATTGGATAATCCTGAAAAGGTTTACCTGGCCAACCGCATCGACGGTCAGCTCATATCCCCCAGTGATATCAAGACCGTCTTGAGAATGATCCAGGGAAGGGGGGTATAACCATGCCAGATAAAGAATTTGACTTTAAAGATTACATCAGAGCCCGTTTTTTTCCCCACCTCTGGTGTCCGGGCTGCGGCCACGGCATCGTTCTGGGGTCCCTGCTCCGGGCCATCCATGAACTGGAGCTGAACAAAAACGACATCGTCATGACCTCGGGGATCGGCTGCTCCTCCCGGATCTCAGGGTATGTGGACTTCCACTCCCTGCACACCATCCACGGACGCGCCCTCTCCTTTGCCACCGGCGTCAAGCTCTCCCGTCCCAGCCTCAAGGCCATCGTGCCCATGGGCGACGGCGACTCCTTGGCCATCGGCGGTAACCATTTCATCCATGCCTGCCGGAGAAACATCGACATCACCGCCATCGTCATGAACAACAGGATCTACGGCATGACTGGCGGCCAGTTCTCCCCCCTGTCCGGTGTGGATAAAAAGGCCACCACAGCCCCCTACTCCACCATTGACAACAACTTTGACATCGTTGAACTGGCCAAGAGCGCCGGCGCCACCTTTGTGGCCCGCTCCACGGTTTTCCACGCCAACGAAACCAAGGACATCCTGAAAAAGGCCATCAACCACAAAGGGTTCTCCGTTGTTGAAGTCATGTCCCAGTGTCCCACCTACTTTGGTCGCAAGAACAAGGAAGGGGACGCCGTACAGATGATGGAAGCCTTTAAAACTAACACCGTGAAAATCGGCTCAAAGAAGCTGGAGAAAAATCCCAACCTCATCCAGAGGGGCATCTTTGTGGAAGACACGGAAAAACCCGAATACTGTGAGGCATATGACCAGATCATAGCCACCGCAATGAAAGGAAAGAAATAATGGAACGCTCACGAATTGTTTTTTCCGGTTCAGGTGGACAGGGTGTCATCACAGCAGCCATCATGCTGGCCAAGTCAGCGGTATTGTTTGAAGGCAAGAACGCCATCCAGTCCCAGAGTTACGGCGCAGCCGCCCGTGGCGGCGCCACCCGAAGCGATGTTCTGATTTCCGATTCTGAAATCTACTTTCCCAAGGTCACCCAGCCCAATATTCTGGTGAGCCTGACCCAGGAAAGCTACAACAAATTCTCCTCCATCATCCGGCCCGGCGGCCTGCTGCTGGTGGACAGCAAATATGTGAACATCGAAAAGAAGGTGGATGCCAAACACATCAGCCTGCCCATGTTTGACACGGTCATGTCTGAAATCGGCAAACCCATTGTCTTTAACATCTGCATGCTGGGAACCCTCATCGGCATCACCGACCTGGTGAATCCCGAATCCATCCTCAAGGTTCTTGAGACCTCTATCCCCAAGGACTTCATGGAGATGAACAGAAAAGCATTGGACCTGGGAATGGAGATGGGCAAGTCTGCCCGTTAATCCGACTCCCGGATACCCGATAAAAACGCCCGCTGCAGATCCTCTGCAGCGGGCGTTTTTTATGGGGCACAGCCGCTCCCAAACGGAGCAGTCGCCATGGTATCTCCGGTTCTGCCCTAAAAATGCCGAAGACCGGTCAGGGATTTGGTCCCCACGGTTTCCGGCAAATGCGATATCATCGGCACCCCATTGGGATGCCGTGGGCAGTGGGTTCTATTGATCGACCTCCGGGGCCTGTCCTCCCTGGGGATCGCCGGCCTGGGGAAAGATGTCAAGGATGTTCATGCCCTTGATCTTTTCAAGGCAGTTTTCCAAGGCGGCCCTTTCCGATTCCCCTGCCCCCTGGAGTTCGGGGGAGGCAATGATGTTCACCAGGTTGGGAACGGCAATGAAGTCTGCGGCCAGGTTCCCCTGGATCTTCTCATGGACGTCGATGTAGAACATGCGACCGTCCCGGATCAGGTTGTACCGGCTCACCCGGGTCAGAATATCGTTGATGTGAAGTTCCATGTTTTTCTCCTTGATCTGTGGGGGGGATTTCAGTTGAATTTTCCCCCTTTTACCATAAAAGCCCCATCCTGCCCACCCTGGGTTCCCCCTTTCCGATCCCATTAAAATATAACTTGAACATGTCACCAACCGGTGATATGCATAAAACAAATCGTTTTCAAGCCCTTAACCGGGAGACATCCATGGGAAACACCCCAAAAATCAGAGACAAAGAGATCACCAGCCGCCGCCTCATCTCCGCCGTGGGCAGCCTGTTGGCCAAAAAAGGGTTCAAGGGGCTGGGGGTGAACGCCGTTGCCAGGGAGGCCGGGGTGGACAAGGTTTTGATCTACCGATATTTCGACGGGCTCCCCGGCCTCATCGCCGCCTTTGCAAGGGAGGGGAATTTCTGGCCCTCCACCCTGGAGCTTGCCGGAGGGGATATGAAGCGCTTTGCCCGGCTTCCCCTGGAACGCCGGCTGGAGGAATTCGCCGCCAACTTCATTCAGGCCCTGAAAAGCCGCCCCATTACCCGGGCCGTCATGGCATGGGAAATGGTGGAACCCAACGAATTGACCCGGGCATTGGAACAGGTGAGGGAAAGGGGAATCCAGGAATTTTACCAGATCTTCTTTACCAAGGAGGGGGGCAACCACCTCAAGGAGGCCATTGCCCTTGCCGGAGCCGCCATCCAATACCTCATCATCCGGTCCAACCACATTGATGTCTTCGGCGGCCTTGATCTAAACAATGAAGCCGGCTGGAAGGAGATCCAAAACACTTTGGCCCTCATGATCCGGGGGGTGCCGTCCCCTGTCTGATCTGGATATTGCCTTGCAATGTGTCCAAAGGGGGCGAGGTCATCATCCCGGCTGATCCGAATTACCCCGAGTTGTCACCATTGAGTGACAAAAGGAGATTGACCATGGAACGAAGAGGTTTTCTCAAAACAGGCCTGACAGCTGCCCTGACCCTGGCCGGTGCAGGGGCTGGCCTTCCCGGCTGCGCTCCACCCCTTCGCAGCCGGCTTTTGAAAAATGAAGGCCGTTCCCTCCCCCCCCTGGAACCGGAGGGGCACACCATCCTTTACCACAGCGCCCTGGCCCCCAGCGGCCACAATACCCAGCCCTGGCGGGTGACCCTCCACTCTCCCTGGGAATGGACCCTGGGTTCGGATCCGTCCCGGTGGCTGCCCAGGGTGGACCCGGACAACCGGGAGACCCTTTTGTCCATTGGCTGTTTCCTGGAAAACCTGATCCAGGCCGCAGCAGCAAAGGGGTATGGGGTCACCCATAAATTTTTGACCGAGGATCCCCGCGAACCCGATCTTTTAGAACTCCGGCTCCACCCCTGTCCTTTCCCCCCCCCGACCCCAGATTTAAACGCCGTCCCTTCCCTTTCCCCCGACCAACTCCTGGAACGAATGGCGGCCCGGAGGACCGTGAGAACCCATTTCCTGGACCGGGAATTGTCCACGGCCCATGTCAACCAATTGGCCGCCTTGGTGCCCAAGGGAAGGCTTCACTATTTCCCCATGGCCTCCCCCCACGCCCAATGCATGGCACAGGCCGCAGTGGACAACCTCATCCGGCAGACTACCGATTCCCCGGCCATGGAAGAAACCGCAGCATGGACCCGGCTCAAAACAGCAGAGGCCCTGGCCCACAGGGATGGCCTGACCCCCGACAGCATGGAGATCACGGGCCTGGCCGGTTTCTATGTCCGCCATTTCATGGATATGGAGGATGTAAAGGGTAGAAGCTGGAAGGAAAAAACCGTGGAGACCATTCGCAGACAGGCGGTGCAGGGCGCAGGCTACCTGGTCATCACCAGCCGTAGCCATTCTCCGACCCAGTGGATTAAAGCCGGCCGCCGATTCCAGCGGATCGCCCTGGCGGCAATGGAATACAAGTTAGCCCTCCACCCCATGAGCCAGACCCTGGAAGAGCCCATGGGACAGCAAGAACTCAAAGCGCACCATTCAATGGCAATGGTTCCCCAGTTCATGATCCGGGTGGGCTACCTGGCACATTATCCCCGGGCGGTCTCCCTTCGCAGGCCCGTTTCCTGGTTCACACGGACGGCGCAGGGATGAAAAAAACTTTCGGGTGATGGGCCTTCTCCATTTTTCCATTGATAAACCCTAGTCAGCCGGTATAATTTATGGATCGCAACATCATCCAATCAAGGAGAACTTGTGTCATGCCGGCCAGTGAACCATCCCATAAAGACAGTTCCCCCGTATCCGACATCAGCCACCACCCGGTGATGGACACCCTCCTCAAAACTGCCTCCGGGCTTTTGGTGGTGCTGGATGAGGAGCGGACCATCCGGGCTGTCAATCCGACCTTTATTGAGGCATTGGGGATTTCAGACATTGAAGAGGTCCTGGGCATCCGCCTGGGCCAGAGCCTGAAATGCGTCCATTCCCACGGAGCACCCGACGGATGCGGCACCACCGAACATTGCGTCTCCTGCGGGGCCAACATCGCCATCACCGCCGCCCTGGACAAAAACATACCCAAGGAACGCACCTGTGCCCTGGTGGCGGACAGGGACGGAGCCCGGTCGGACATCTGCCTCAACATCAAGGCCAGCCCGGTCAACATCGACGATAAGCGCTGGATCCTGGTCTGGGCACAGGACATCACCGACCAGCAGTTCTGGGCCAACCTGGAGCGGGTCTTTTTCCACGACATCAACAACTCCCTCACCGCCCTGTACGGGAGCCTTCAACTGCGCCAGCTCCAGGGGCCCGGGGACAAAGACATGGCCACCCTCCACCACAGTGTGGAACGGATCATGGCCGAAGTGGCCGTGCAAAAGACCCTTTACCAGAACAAGGAATCCCGGTATACCCCCATCCGCCACATCGTCACCCTGGAGGAGATCAAGGATCTGGTCCAGCCCTTCATCGACGGCCACCATGCGGCTGAAAATAAAACCATCGACCAGGACTGGGCTGCCCCGGCCTTTCAATTGAAGACCGATGCCCTTTTGGTCTCCAAGGTCCTGGGTAACATGGTCATCAACGCCCTGGAGGCCACACCGCCCGGGGGCACCATCACCATCCGCACCCGCATCGAACCCGAACAGATCCGGTGGGCCGTCCACAACCCCACCGCCATCCCACCGGCCTTTCAAAAACGCATCTTCCAGCGCCATTTCAGCCAAAAGGCCGGAAACGGAAGGGGGCTGGGAACCTATTCCATGAAATTGTTCGGGGAAACCTACCTCAAGGGTGGGGTGGACTTTGTCTCCACCCCGGAGACCGGCACCACCTTCTTCTTTAGCCTGCCCCGGTCAGGTTGACCCCTCCATGCGTCCCTATTTATACGGTGGCCCTCCCCTTCCCATAAAAAATCCCTGCCGGACGGATATGCCTTCGCCCGGCAGGGATAGATCACCTTGGGTTTCAGCCCAGGGGCTTTGTCTTTCCCTTTTCATCAATGTGGATGGTCTGGCACTTCACATGTTTCAATTCATGGGCAATGGAAAGGGAGGCGTCAAGGTTCTCTTTGTCGTCCACCAGCCGGGCCGTGTCATATTCGCCGTGGGAAAGGTATTCCATGACGATTCGCGTCTTGGCTTCGGCCACGCTTCCGATTGCGTCGGCAATGTCTCCGGCAAAATTAATATCCATCTGGACAATGGGAATCCCCTAGCGTTCAAATTTCCGTTCCCCCCAACCTCTTGGTTTTCCTAGGACGGTTCGCCCCGTCAGGCTTGACTATTGGCGGGGAAGGGTTATCATATGCACTTTCTAAACCCTATGAAAGTGTGACCAAAATGCCCGAATATCTCCCCCCCCTCATTGCCGACCGCCAGGCCCTGGACCGCATCTTTATCCGGCCCGAGGACGAGAGCAGTCGGGAAACCCTTGTCAAATACATGGAGCAGATCCTCTTCGGGCTCCACGATTTCCTCAATCGCCATGTGGGGGTCACCGAAGAAATCAGCCTGGTCAAACTGGCCCAGTGCTATACCAGTACCCGGATCTCCAAGGATCCGGAAAAAAAGCTGGCCGACGTCATCGAAGACATCATCAATGAAATCGCCCCCAGGGCCGTCAACGTGGCATCCCCCTATTTCATCGGGCACATGACCTCGGCCATCCCCTTTTTCATGGTCCACCTCAAGGCCATCACCGCCGCCCTGAACCAGAACGTGATCAAGCTGGAGACCTCCAAGGTTCTCTCCATCCTTGAAAAGCAGGTTCTGGCCAAAATCCACCGGCTGATCTTCAAATGTGAGGAGGAATTTTACACCACCCATGTCCAGAATGTGGATACCAGCCTGGGCACCTTTGCCGCCGGCGGAACCACGGCAAACCTCACGGCCCTGTGGGTGGCCCGGAACCGCTGTCTTCTCCCAAAGGACGATTTTTCTTCCATTGAAGCCGACGGCCTGTTTACGGCCATGAAAACCCATGGGGTGGACCGCATGGTGATCCTGGTCTCCAAACGGGGACATTATTCCCTGAAAAAGGCAGGGGGAATTCTGGGCATCGGCAATGCCAACGTCATTCCCGTTGATGTGGATGAAAACCGGCGCTTGGATCTGGCCCGGCTGGAAGAACTCATGGAGACCTTTAATGCCCGGCCCGGCACCCGGGTCATGGCCGTGGTGGGGGTGGCCGGGGCCACGGAAACCGGCATCATTGATCCCCTGCCTGAAATGGCCCAACTTTGCCGCAGATACGGGGTCCATTTCCATGTGGATGCGGCCTGGGGTGGCCCGGTGCTCCTGTCGGAAAAATACGCCCATAAGCTGAAGGGCATTGAGATGGCCGACTCCGTTACCATTGACTGCCATAAACAATTCTACATGCCCATGGGATCGGCCATGGTCTACTTCAAGGACCCCACCGCCCTGGATCACATTGTCTACCATGCCCGGTACGTGAACCGCAGGGGCAGTGTGGACCTGGGCATCAAAACCCTGGAAGGCTCCAGGGAGGCCCATTCCCTGATCCTGGATTCGGCCTTGAAAATCATGGGCACCCGGGGCTACGGCCTTATGATCGACCACGGCATTGAAACGGCAAAGGCATTTGCCGAAAAAATCCAGGCCCGGCCGGATTTCCAGCTGATCAGCCCCCCGGAACTTAATCTTCTGGCCTACCGCGCCGTGCCCCGGAACCTGGCCCGGCAGCTGGAGGCAGCCCCCGAAGAATGGCTGGCCGTGAACCAAAAGCTGGACCAATTGAACATCAACCTCCAGCGTATCCAGCGGGAGGCGGGTAAGAGCTTTGTCTCCCGGACCCGCCTCCGCCTTTCTCCAAAGGATGCCGAGAATGTGGTGGTGCTCCGGTCGGTAATCATGAACCCCTACACCACCCCGGAAATCCTGGACGACATTTTGGACGAACAGGCCGCCATTGTCCGGGAGCTCATGGCCCAATAGGGCCGTCCATGGCCGGGGTCGTATGGGTCACCGATTCCCACATACGAAACAGGGGCGCCGGCAAATGCCAGGCCCCGTTGTCCTATTTTAAATCTTCGGGGTAGAGGGTGTCGTTGTAACCCACCAGGATCACCCGGCCCTGTTTCAGGGTGGGGGCCCTGGGATTCCCGGCGGGGCCCCGTTCATTGGGAGGGGCGGAAGGGTCACCCCACAGGCCCTGTTCAACGGATCAGCCCGGGGCTGCCCTCAGCAGGGTGAGTTCCCCATGGGAATCCGCCCTTTTGCGGCAGATACCATGGGAATCCTGCCAATCCATGATCCCGGCCGAGCTCAGCCCCGTCTCCGATCCCTTTGCCTGTTTCTTCAGCCGGGCAATGAGATTGGATGCATCCTCGATGGAACAGGCCCGGGGGACACCCCCGGGCAGTTCCAGAATGGCCACACTCACGGTGATCAATGGAATCTGCCGCTGCTCTCCGTCCCGGTCCAGGGCCGTGATATACCCCTTTTCCACGGCCGCCCTGTCGTAAAAACTTTCCGCATTCCTGCGAAAGGTACGGGCCAGGGCCGCCATTTCCTCCTCCACAACCTGGATTTGGCCACCGGAGATCCCCATGAAAAAATCATCCCCACCCACATGGCCCACAAATCTGTTCCCGGACATGCCCGAAGACTTGAGCAGCTCTGCAAACATGAGGATGAGCCGGTCTCCGTTGCGGAACCCATAGTGGTCATTGTAAGGCTTGAACCGGTCAAAATCAAAATAGACCAGATGGTATCCCGTGGAGACATCGGCCAGGGCATGGCTGAAATATTCATGGATCATGGTGTTTCCCGGCAGCCGGGTCAGGGGGTTCTGGTTCCGGGCCAGGGTAAGATTTTTCTCATTGATGAGCTTGAGCAGGGCTTTGGTGCTCAGAAAGCCCACATATTTCATGTCGTCCACCATGATCAGCCCCTCGTTGTTATTGTGCTGGGTATAGGTCTGGATAAGATGTTCCACCGAGGTGTGGATGTCGGCAATGGGAATCCGGGTGATGAACCGGGAGATGTCCCGGCCGAAGTTGGGGTTCTCCATGAGCTGGCGGCCGAACTTGGAAAAGATATAGGCTTTAAACGCCGTATCCCGCACCACGCCCAGGGGCTCTCCATGGGAATTGACAATGGGAAAAAAGGAGGCGTCCTCCTCCCTGCGAAAGGCATCGAACAGGGTGATGATATCGGCATCGGATCCAATGGGCGTCACATATTGAATCTCACCGGAAATCAAGGAGCGGTCCTTGGCCGGACCGTTGCGCCGGTCCCTGCGGTTGAGTTCCCGGATCATGGGATAGCTGGGCCGAAGCCGGCCCATATCCCGGGTGGGCACCTGGACGAAATACCCCTGGACCATGTCGCAACCCATCTCCTTGCACAGGCAGAACTCCTCAACGGTTTCCACCCCCTCGGCCAGGACCCGGCTGCCCATGAAATGGGCAAAATTCACAATGGTGGAGACCACCAGCCGCTTCTTGGGATCATTGTCCATATTCTGGACAAAGAAGCGGTCGATCTTGATATAATCCGGCTCGGTGTAATAGAGGAGTTGGAGGCCGGAAAATCCGGTGCCGCAATCATCCACGGCAATCTTATACCCCCGGGAGTGGTAGGCGGCCAAAAGGGAGGCCGCATCCCCGTTGTCGGCAAATTGATGTTTTTCGGAGATTTCAAAGCAGATATCGTCCATTGAATACCCGTATCGCTCCAACAGGCCAACGGTGGAGCCCCCCTCGTAATCCCTGGACTCCAGAAGCCTATTGTCCAGGTTGTAGAAGAGCTTTATCCGGCCCCGGTTTTCCAGGCGGGAAAACTTTTCAAGGGCCTTTTGCCTGAGAAAGAGGTCCACCTGGTGAAGCAGGCCCTCGGCATAGGCCCTGTCAAAAAGATCGTCAATGGAGGCAAATCCCGCTGCCTCCACCCCCCGGATCAGGGCCTCAAAGCCAAAGGTATTGCCCGTGTGGATGTTCACAATGGGCTGGAAGGCATGATCCAATATTTTCAACCGGGAAATCCACTCTGCATTTGTCAGCTCAACCATATTCACCGCCTTTTCAGATGCGCCTGCCCCATGAATGATCCACGCACCATACCGGTGAAATGTTCGGCCTTGGTGAGCAGGGGGTTAGGAAACCATAACCCCGCCGGGCAGGGACCAAGGCTTTTCTTGACCTGACATTGAAACCATGGCTATACTTTAGGGTATCAGGCATCCGTAATTCGCCTGATCTCTTTGTTTCAACCCCAACCGCCGCCGACTCCGCATCCCGGAGGCGACCAAACCCGAATCTTTCAACCCGGCAGCTGTTTTCCCCATCCAATGTGCTCCGGAATACATTGCCCAGGATATTCGGGCCGGGCGGCCAAACCAGCACCATCGTAAATCCTATGATTCTGACCATCGGCGAAATATTATTCGACCTTTTCCCCCAGGGCAGACAACTGGGCGGCGCCCCCTTTAACTTTGCCTACCATCTTAAACAAATGGGCCTTCCCTGCCGCTTCATCTCCCGGGTGGGGCAGGATGCCATGGGAAAGGATATCCATGGTTTTTTGTCCACCAGCGGGTTTGACCTTTCCGATGTCCCCATGGACCCCAACCGGCCCACGGGCACGGTGCGGGTCTCCCTCACGGACAAGGGCCCCCTTTTCACCATCACCCCCAACACGGCCTGGGAACAGCTGGATTTTGAAGCCCACCGCTCCGATCTTCTCTATCCGGAACCGGATATGGTCTACTTCGGCAGCCTGATCCAGAAATCCGCCAAGGGCAGGTCCTTTGTGGAAAGGATGATGGGGGAACTGCCACGGCATACCCGTGTCTTTGTGGACCTGAACCTGCGCCCGGGCAGCGACCGGGACAGCATCATCGACTTCAGCCTGGCATCGGCCCACATCCTCAAACTGAACTGGGAGGAGATGGTGCGGATCTGGGCCATCAACATCAACGGCCCAAGGCTGGACCATGCCATCCGGCACCAGATGGCCTCCCACGGCCTGGACCTGGTGATCCTCACCCTGGGCAGCCACGGCAGCCTCTGGGTGGACCGCAATGACTGCTGGGAATATGAATCCACCCCGCCCCCCAAATTGCGCAATACCGTGGGGGCAGGAGATGCCTATTCCGCCGTCTGCGCCGCCGGCATCCTCAGGGGGCTGCCCCCCCTGGAAACCATGGAACTGGCCTCCCGTTTTGCCGGTACCATATGCGGCAGCCCCGGCGCCCTGCCGGAGCATCCCGACATCTATCGTTATTTCCGCCAAAAAACAGGAACCCCATGAACACTTCAAAACAGGGCCTCCACATCCAGATGTTCAGCATCCATGGACTGTTGCGGGCCAAAAACATGGAGCTGGGCTTTGACGCCGACACCGGCGGCCAGATCAAATATGTCATTGAATTGTGCAATGCCCTTTCCCAGCGCCCGGAAATCCGGCAGGTGGATCTTTTCACCCGCCTGATCCGGGACAAGACCCTTTCCCAGGACTATGGAAAACGGCTGGAGGTGGTGAACCATAAATTCCGCATTGTCCGCCTCCAATGCGGCGGGGGCAAATACATCCGCAAGGAAGTCCTCTGGCCCCACCTGGACGAATTTGTGGACAAGGCCATCAAATTCATCCGAAGGGAAAAACAGATCCCCGACATCGTCCACGGCCATTACCCCGACGGGGGCTATGCGGCCAAGGAACTGGCCCGGCTCTTTGGCCTGCCCTTTATTTACACCGGCCATTCATTGGGGCGGTCGAAAAAGGAACGCCTCCTGGCCCAGGGCATCTCCCTTTTGGAAATGGATAAAAAACTCAGGATCACCCACCGCATCGAAACCGAGGAACGCATCCTCAAACATGCCGACATGGTGGTCACCAGCACCCGCCAGGAGATCGAAGGCCAGTACCACCTGTACCGGAACCGAAGCCTGCCCGCCTATAAGGTCATCCCCCCGGGCATCGGCATTGAAAAATTCTACCCCTATTACCACGAAGAATTCCCCGACACCGCAGCCAAGGAAAGCGCCCTTTTTACCCGGGCCTCCCTCACCCAGGAACTGAACCGGTTTTTCCAGCACCCGGACAAACCCCTTATTCTGGTTCTGTGCCGGCCCGACAAACGCAAGAACATCCAGGGACTGGTCAAGGCATACGGGGAAGATCTGGACCTCCAGGCCATGGCCAACCTGGCCATCTTCGCCGGTATCCGCAAGGACATCGCCATCATGGAAAGCACGGAACGGGACGTGCTCACCCACATGCTCCTGCTCATGGACAAGTATAATCTCTACGGCAAGATGGCCATTCCAAAGCAGCACGATTTCGAACATGAGGTGCCCGAACTCTACCGCATCGCCGCCCGCAGCAACGGGGTCTTTGTCAACCCGGCCCTCACCGAACCCTTTGGCATCACCCTGCTGGAATCCCTGGCCTGCGGCCTGCCCGTAGTGGCCACCCACGATGGCGGCCCCAGGGACATCATCCACAACTGCGGGGGCGGGGTCCTGGTGGACCCGGTGGATCCCCGGGCCATTGCCGAAGCCATCCGGGAAATCATCAAAAACACCGACACCTGGAAGGATCTCTCCCGCAACGGCATCCTCAACACCCGCCGCTTCTACACCTGGGAAAGCCACACCGAGGCATATGCCAAGGAGGCCGAGACCCTCCACCGCCAGTTTGAAAAATCCGCCATCAACCTCAGCCCCCCCCGGGACCGCATCGGTCGACGGCTCAAGCACCTGGAATACATGTTCATCACCGACATCGACAACACCCTCATCGGTGGAGATCCGGACGACCTGGAGGAACTCAAGACCTTTCTGGCGGACAATGCCGGACGCCTGGGCTTTGGAGTGGCCACGGGAAGGAACCTGGAATCCACCGTGGAAATCCTGAAAATCCACGACATCCCCTTCCCCGACATCATCATCTCCGGTGTGGGCAGCCAGATCGACTACGGGGCCCCCCTCACCATTGACAAGGGCTGGGAAAGCCACATCCAGAAAAACTGGAAACCCGAGATGATCCGGGCCAAGCTCAGCGAATTTCCCTTCCTCATCCCCCAGGAGGCCGGGGCCCAGGGGCCCTTCAAACTCAGCTATTACATGGAGCCGGAAAAGGAACACCTGCCCCGGATCCACCATCTGCTCACCCAGCACCGCCTCAAGTATTCTTTGATCTATTCCCACGAACGCTACCTGGACATCCTGCCCTACCGGGCCTCCAAGGGAAAGGCCATCCGCTACCTCAGCTACAAGTGGGAAATCCCCCTGAACCACTTCCTGGTCTGCGGGGATTCGGGCAATGATGCGGAAATGCTCAAGGGGTCTCCCCTGGGCGTGGTGGTGGCCAATTACAGCCCGGAGCTGGACGGCCTGAAAAAGGCCAGACACATCTATTTCGCCCCATCTTCCCATGCCCGGGGCATCCTGGAGGGCATCGACCATTACCGGTTCCCCAAGCGCATTAAGGAAACCGCAGCCCATGACAATTGAAAACAAGATTCAATTGATCACCTACCCGGATAGTTTGGGACCCAGCCTGCCCGAACTCCACTACGTTCTGCGCAAGTATTTTCGAAGGGCCGTCCACGGGGTCCATATCCTCCCCTTTTACCCCTCCTCATCGGACCGGGGATTTGCCCCCCTCACCTATGACGAGGTGGATCCAAACTTCGGCACCTGGGAAGATGTGGACCGCATCGGCCGGGACTTTGACCTGGTGGTGGATTTCATGGTCAACCACATTTCAAGGCAGTCCATCTTCTTCCAGGACTACCTGCACAAGGGCCAGGCCAGCGAATATGCCGACATGTTCATCAGCTTTAACAAACTGGCCCCCAACGGCTGGGTCCGGGACGAGGATCTCGATCTGGTCTATACCCGCAAACCCCGCCCCCCCTACCAGATCATCGAAAGGCCCAACGACGTTTTGGAAAAGGTCTGGTGCACCTTTGACTACGAACAGATCGACCTGGACTATACCGCAAAGAAAACCCGGGAGGTCATGGGGCGGTTCCTCATCCGCCTGGCCCGGCGGAACCTGAAGATGATCCGACTGGACGCCGTGGCTTACACCACCATGGAACTGGGCACCAATTGTTTTTTTCTGGAGCCCCAGATCTGGGAACTTTTGGACTGGTTCAGCGACATTGCCAAGGCCTTTGACGTGGAGATCCTGCCCGAGGTCCACGAGCACTACAACTACCAGCTCAAGCTCTCTGAAAAGGGATATTGGTGCTATGATTTCTCCCTGCCCATGCTGGTCCTCCACGCCCTGTACATGAAGACGGCCAACCGGTTGAAAAACTGGCTGAGGATCTGCCCCCGAAAACAGATCACCACCCTGGACACCCACGACGGCATCGGGGTGGTGGACGTCATGGACCTGCTCACCCAGCGGGAAATCGACCGGACCCTGGAGCTGCTCTACGAAAAAGGATCCAACGTCAAAAAGACCTATTCAGGCCCCGAATATCAGAACCTGGACATCTACCAGGTCAACTGTACCTATTACTCGGCCCTGGGCTGCAGCGACGATGCCTATATCGCAGCCCGATGCATCCAGTTCTTTGCCCCGGGCATCCCCCAGATCTACTATGTGGGCCTCCTGGCCGGGGCCAACGACATCGAATTTTTGGAAAAAACCCGCATGGGTCGGGACATCAACCGCCACAACTATCCCCTGGACGAGGTGGCCCAGGCCGTTGCCCAGCCTGCGGTCCAGCGCCTCATCCCCCTCATGGAATTCCGCAACGCCTACCCCGCCTTCAACGGGGAGTTCGCCATCCTCCCCTCCCACGAAGAGGAACTTATCCTCCGCTGGCACCTGGACAACTACGAAACCCAGGCCCACATCAACGTGGCCACCCACAGGGTCACCATCTCCTACACCGATCCCTATGCCGCCCGCCGGGTGGAATTCACCGCCTGAATACAAGGAAGGGGGTTCCGGACCGCGGGTTGATGCCGGAGCCGTCCACACCCAATGGGAATCCTTTAAAATTTGGGAAGAAATCACCCCATTAAAAAAAGGCATTTGTAACCGCAAAAAAAAGGCCAAGGATATCGAAGAGAAACAAAACCCCGGCTTTAGCAGCCGGGGCATTCTTATTTTACGGGCAGGGAAAGCCGGGGACTGGGATGCCGGAAGACCTCCACATCCTCACAGGCCAGGGTCTGGTGGCGGATCCGGGCCGATTTCACCCGGGCCTTTTCCACATTTTCCATGGGAATATCATGGGCGGCATACCAGGCATCGGGGTCGGCCAAAAAGGTCAGCAGGGTCTGGCCCGCCTCCTGGGCAGAGGCACAGGACACCACAAGGTTGGGGGTAAAGGCCGGGCCGTATTTAAGATCGGCAATGCGCCGGGTCTGGCGAACGGCATGGTCCCAGAGCTTGTCCGGGTCCAAAAGGATGATGGGGGCCAGGGGATTCTCATGGATCTTCATGGAGGTGATGGAGATGGCCAGCTCCTCTGCGCTGCCGTATCCCCCGGTATTGACCACGGGAAGGTTGCTCAGCTTCTGGATATGATCCTGGCGGGCCAGGCGCAGGCCCTCCTGGTATTTAATCAGGCCGTCGCAGGTGGTCAGGGATGCCTGGCGCTCCCCCTCCAGCTCAATGGCAATGCCCATGCTCATGATATTGTACTGGCGGGCCAGGTCGTTGGCCTCCTTCATGAGGCCGGGGCCGCCCCCGTGGACAATGCCCATTTCATCCCCCAGCCCCCGGGCCAGGGCATGGATCAGTGAGATGGTCAACTGATTGTCGGCCTCGTGGGTGTGGGAGCCGTAAAAGGCGAACCAATACCGCACCCGGTCAAACCGTTCCCGGTCGTCGGGTTCCATGAAACAGCCGTGGTAAAAGGTATAGAGCTTGTCCATGGACGGATCGTACCGGAGGAACTCACAGGGATCGTTGGCCCTATGGGTGAGCTGGATCATCTGCTTCACATAGGTGTCGGAAAAAACCGGGTGGGTGTCCTGGACCAGAAAGGTGCGCAGCCCGCTCCGGCTCAGGGTATCCACCAGGTTCATGGGGGGGAATTCCTCCCCGGCAAAGAGCCTGGAATTGGCCCCGCCCAGGGCGGAGAGTTTTTCAAGGGCATCCGCCATCATGGGTTCCCGCCCCCGGGTCCGGAAGGTGGATTCCAAAAGGGCATTCCTGAGGATCTCCAGCTGGGCCTCCCCCTGGGGATCCAGGGCACGGGGCACCCGGACCACGGTGTTCCGGCTGATGATCATGCCCAGGTCGTCGGCCGTCCTGGCCCTGAAAAGCCGGGCGATCTCACCATTGGTCAGAAGATCGCAAAGCCGATACCCCTCCCTGACCTTGGCCTTTTCCAGGGGAACGGTCAAGGGATTGCCGGCACGGAAGAAGCGGATGCGGATGCCGATGTCCCGGAGGCGAACCGGTGTCTCCCCAAAATGATAGAGCACCACCTGACGCTCCCTGAAGGTCCGGAAGGGATCCATGACCCGGGTGGGCAGATGCTCCACCCCCACATCCCCGCCCTGGACCCGGGTGTCCATGATGCCGTAGATATCCCCCAGGGAAATCTTTATGGCCCCCACAAAGAGCTGGCCCGGCTCCAGCACGGCCCGGTCCAGATCCAGGGGCCGGGGGGAACGGATGGCATTGAGGGCGGACCGGCCCTGGCGGATGACCCGACCGATGGAAGAGATGTTCAGGGCATGGGGTTCAAAGGCATAACAGCAGGGTTCAAGCCCCACGCAGATATAGTCACAGGGCTGACCCGTTGCAGGATCAGCCTCCTGGCGGATTTCAAAGCCGCCGGAATATCCCTTTTCGCTCTGCCGGCCCACAAAGATGCGCTTGTGCAGATAGTGACGAACATCCTGGATGCGCAATTCCGGATCCATGACCACCAGACGCCCCACCTCATCCCCCTTTTCAAAGAGATCCAGGGGACGATCCAGGAGGGGGTTGAGGTTTTCCAGACGCCCCTCCATGAAAATTTCGCACCTCTCCACCACGGGCCGCCCCGACTTGACCAGGTCGGCCTTTATCCCGATCTGGGCATTGCCGCTGCGACCGGAAAAAAGATAGGGTTTCCCTTCGCTCAAGGCCCCCCGGATATAATCCGAGACCCAGGGAAAACGGAAACGGGCCCGGGTGGACTGGCCGTCTTCACGGTAATCAAAGGTTTCAAACAGATAACCGTCCGGACTGATGATACGCGATATTTTCATGGGCTCTCCTTGCATCTGGAAAATGAACAGCCAGGCATGTCAACGTCTTCAGCATAGCCACCCCCCCTCCACCGGGTCAAGGGAAATGTCATTCAAGTCAACTGCCAGAGTGCCGTCGACCCTAGGATGGAAAAAAGGATCGGTCCCAGGCCCCAAAAACAGATGCTGCCACAGCCACACCCATCCCCGGAGACCGGGCCCGGGTTTGAGAAAACCATTGAACCCCGCCCCAAGGCATCGTAGAATTTAAAACTAGGACCCGAACCCTTCTGGAGGACCATGCCCAACGCCCCCCCAACACACAACACAACCCAACGACTCACCGCTCTGGACGGCATCCGCGGCATTGCGGCCATCTCCGTTGTGATCTTCCACTATACCTATTACTATGACACCCTCTATGGCCACCCCTTTTCCCCCTGGACCGTCACCGCCCATGGGAAATACGGGGTACAATTGTTTTTCATGCTGTCGGGGTTTGTCATCTTCTGGAGCCTGACCCGGTTGTCCAGCCCCTTTCGCTTCGTCTGGACGCGGTTCATCCGTCTTTACCCCACCTACTGGGTGGCCATGACCATGACCTTTACAACCGTATCCTTGGTGGGCCTGCCCGGCAGGGAGGTTTCCCTGACATCCTTTTTCCAGAACCTGCACATGCTCCAATGTTACCTCGGGGGAACCTATGTGGACGGGGTTTACTGGAGTTTAAACATCGAGCTTGCCTTTTATTTTTTTCTCTTCCTGCTCTTCTGCCTCAAACAGTTGCACCACATTGAAAAATGGTTCATCCCCTGGATCTGTATCGCCACTTACATCCATAGGCAATACCCCCTTTCAGAACTGGACACCCGGCTGGTCTATTTTTTCATCATCCGGTTCATTGAATTCTTCGGGGCGGGCATCGCCCTCTTCCGCATCCGGGAAAAACAGGGCGGATTCTGGCCCTATGCCCTTCTGGGAACGGCCTTCATTTCTGGGACCATGAAATCCCCACCCCACATCGCACTGGGCTTCATGGTCGCCACCGGATGCTTCCACCTGGCCGTGACCGGACGGCTGCCCATCCTGTCCACACGCATCCCCCTTTTCCTGGGACGGATCTCCTATTCCCTCTATCTCATCCACCAGAACATCGGCTTTTGCATGATGAACATTTTGTACCAGCACCAAATCCCGGCCTGGATAACCCTGCCCCTTACCTTTACAACGGCCCTGCTCCTGGCAGAAGGCCTGAACCGTTTTGTTGAAAAACCAAGCCAGAGAAAGTTAAGATATCTCTTTACCCACAAACCAAGGAGGTAGACCATGGAATTCAACGTTCTCAACCGTGCCCGCCGTTCCGTGAATTTTTTCGACCCCGACACCCCGGTCCCCCGGTCCCTTCTGGAGGACATGATCTCCCTGGCGGCCCAGGCTCCGTCCAGCTTCAACCTCCAGCCCTGGAACCTGATGATCATCAGCGAGGCCAAGGACAAGGCCCGGCTCAGGAAACTGGCCTGGGACCAGGCCAAGGTCACCGAAGCCCCGGTCTCCCTTGTGATCCTGGGTGACCGGAGTGGGTGGAAAGAAGGCCACCCCACCCTGGAAAAACACTGGAACATCTCCCTGGAAAACGGCAGCATGAAACCCGACCAACGGGAATGGTTCCTGGACGCCACCAGGGAACTCTACGGAAGGAGCGACCAGGCCGCCACGGCCTTTGCAACAAAGAACGCCGGTTTTTTTGCCATGTCCCTCATGTATGCAGCCACCCACCTGGGTCTCAGTTCCCACCCCATGGACGGATTTGACCACGACGGTGTGCAAAAAGAATTCAACATCCACAAGCACTATTGGATTCCCCTGATTTTGGCCGTGGGATACATGCACCCGGACATGGAACTCCACCCGCCCAAATGGCGGAAAAACCTGGACGAACTGGTGGTGGAATTCTAGGTCGGTATAGATCACCATGGGATCCCTGGCCACCTGCACCGGTCCCTTAAAGGTCCGTTGACACTGGGCCACCATATCCACGGTGTCGCAGATGGGGTAGAGGTGGGTCAAGATCACCCGGCCCACCCCGGCGATCCCTGAGATGCCCCCGGCCAGGGAAGGCACACAGCTCCCCGACCCCAAAATATGCATCTGCATCCCGTCCATATTCATCCCCCTTATGTTTATGGGATTCCCTTTCCGGAGACGGCAAATCCCCGGGCCCGGGGGCAGACCGTCCGGCACCGATTGCACTCATACAGGGCTCCGCCCCCCGGGGTGGACGAAAAGGATTCCTCCCGGCAAATCTTCTGGACAATGGTGGTCCCGTCCAGGGCCTGACCCGGACAGATCTCCAGGCAGAGGCTGCAATTTTCAAGGCAGCCCTCATAATCGGCAAGGGGATCGGCCTCCAATTCCAGATCCGTGAGGATCCCCCCCAGCCAGACCATGTTTCCATATTCCCGGTTGATGAGCAGGGTGTTCTTCCCCAGGGTACCCAGCCCGGCCAGGACAGCGGCGTGCTTCAGGGAGACAATTCCCCTGCCGTGGCGCAATTCATCATCCCAGTATTCATAGGGTTCATCCACGGGAATGGGGTTGGCCAGGGCCCCTTTCCTCTCCAGGGCGTCACAGAGGCGGAAGGTAATCTTTTCCAGCCGTTTCACCATCATGTTCCGGATAAAGGTGTAGGGCGCCAGGGAACGGGCCGCCATAAAAGAGGTGGGGAAATGGGACAAAAAGACCACCACCGAGCGACAGCCCGGAAACACATCCCGGGGATGGAATCCCTCGGGTGCATCCCCAAACCGCTCCACAGGGGCGATGCGGCAAAGATCCGCCCCCAAATTTTCTGCTGCTGATTTCACAGCTGCTGCATCCATGATATATACCCTCCATCATCACCAAGAAAAAAAACAAACCCGAATCAAATCCGTACCATGGCACAAAGAAACGGCATAGACAAGTAAACCAGACGTTGACGCCGGAAAAAATCCATGGCAAATAAAGCTGTTTTTTCACCCATTAACCAAGGATATCCCCATGAAAGATCCCATTGCCAATTTCCACGCCCTTCGCCTGGCCGAATTGAAAGAAACCCTGGAAGCCAACCATTTTGAGGTCTTCATTGCCGATTCCGCCGACCATGCCAAAGAAATCGTGGTCAAGGAAATCGTTCCCGCAGTGAAGCCCGCCACCATTGCCTGGGGCGGCTCCATGACCCTGATGGACTCCGGCATCCCCCAAGCCCTGAAGGCCGATGAGGCCCTGGATGTCATCGACGCCAAGGAAGACGGCATCTCCCCCGGGGAAAAGGCAGACCGCATTAGACGGGCCATGACCGCCGACCTCTATTTCACCGGCACCAACGCCGTCACGGAACAGGGGTTCCTGGTCAACCTGGACATGGTGGGCAACCGGGTGGGCGCCCTGGCCTTTGGTCCCAAAAATGTTGTGGTCCTCTGCGGCCAGAACAAATGGACAGCAGATGTGGAAACCGCCATGGCCCGGATCAAGGAATATGCCGCACCGGCCAATGCCATGCGTCTGGACATGAAGACCCCCTGCGTTAAAACCGGCTATTGCATGGATTGCAACAGCCCCCAGCGTATCTGTAATACCTGGACCATCACGGAAAAATCTTTTCCCAAAAACCGGGTGAAAATCGTCCTGATCAAGGAAGACATGGGCCTGTAGTCCGGGCCCATGTCATGCCGCAGCCGGTTTTTTGGCTGCGGCCAATTCCAGGGAAAGCCCCCATCCAATGCCCTGTCGCGACAATCGGCGGGACAGCTGGTCATCCTCCAGCCCCGGCTGCTGCAGATGGGCAGTCGGGTGGACAGCCCCCCCGGAATCAATGCGATCCTCTCCAATTATACCCCGGACATCGTAAGGACGCCGGAAAAAATTTCCAGCTCGGTTTCCGGAAATCGCTTTTTAAAATCCGTAAACACTCTTCGGTCCCTGGAAGGGATGATTTCCCTTGTTTTTTACTCTTTTCCGACCTTGGCTGGGCCGTATCCCTATTGTGGCCGCCCCTTTTCCCATTTCCCACCCCCCATCTCAAACACCGAAAACAACACCCAAATATAGATAATATTTTCAAATAGATCCCCACCACCACGACAAAAAAAATCAGCACAAAAACCGTAACACCCACACATCAACCACTATAATTTCATACGCATTTTCCACGTATTTTTGTCGTATTGTTTTCTTCTTCAAATTCAAATAAAAGATTTCATCAGAAAAACACAACGGACCATCGCATTTTTATCGTGGCCAAAAAAAACGCTTCCAAGGAAAAGCAGATAAAAAAATGGAAAAATCCATCCAAACCATGAAATCCAGCTCTGGCACGTCCGCCGGGGGCAATGGCTCATTTAATGAAATTCTGCTGATCGCCGACCCATACCTTATATACAGTTTTAAAACCGATATCTGCTCCGGCCACCACACCCTCACCACGGCCCGTACAGGGGAAGAGGCCCTCCAACAGGCCCGGTCCCGATCATTTGATCTGGCCTTCATCGCCCCCCAGGCGATGGATGAGGATCCGGTCCGGCTGGCAAAGGCCCTCAAGGAAACGGCACCGGGCCTACCCGTCATCCTCCTGGCCGCCCCCACCCTGGGAACCCGGCTTCCGGCCCCCCCCCACATCGACCATACCTTTATATGGTCGGGCACAGGGGAGATGTTCCAGGCCATGGTCAAACTGGTGGAAGACACGAATACGGAACCTTTGGAAAACGACCGGGCCTGCCTGGTGGTGGAGGATTCCGTTCACTATGCATCCACCCTTTTACCGGCGGTGTATCACGCCCTGGCAGCCCCCACGGACAGCAACCCGCCCCGGCTGCTCATGGCCCAAACCCATGAACAGGCCATGGCCATGGCAGATAAATGGGACACACGCCTCATGGTCCTCCTTTCCGACACCCGGCTGCCCCGGGACGGAAGGGAAGATCCCCATGCCGGCCTCCATATCCTTTCGGCCATGGGTGACCGCCACCCGGACCTGCCCCGGCTTCTCATGAGCGCAGAACCCGAAAACAAGGACCGGGCCGCGGCCATTGGGGTGCCCTTCCTGGACAAAAGCCGCCCCGGTCTATGCCGGCGCATCCAGGATTTTATCAGGGCCCACGGTCGGACGCCCTCCTGTGACAAGGCCGACTACACCCCCCGGGTTCACCATGCGGGCAGGGCCGCCTTCACCTGCATAGGCCAGGGCTCCATGGGCGGCAAAGCCAGGGGCCTGGCCTTCATGGCCCACTGCCTGGATGCCCATCCAGAGTTGGCCGACACCTACCCAGAAATGGATTTGGACATCCCCGAGACCCTGGTCCTGTGCACCGATATCTTCGACGCCTTTGTCCGGGAGAACCGGCTCAGCGCTTTTGCCAGGGACAACCAGCCCCTGCTCCCCCTGGTCCAGGCCTTCATCGACGCCCCCCTGCCCCGGGAACTGACCCGGCAGTTGGAGGCCTTGCTGGAGCGCACGACCGAACCCCTGGCCGTCCGCTCCTCCAGCCTTCTGGAAGATGCCCTGTCACAGCCCTATGCCGGGCTGTACAAGACCTATATGATCCCCAACAACCACACGGATCCGAAGGTGAGGCTGGCCCATCTGACCACTGCGGTGAAACTGGTCTTTGCCTCCACCTATTATAAAGAAGCCCGGACCTTCTGCCGCAACACCACGGTGGCCCCCTTTGAAGACACCATGGCCGTGATGATCCAGGCCGTTTCCGGTCGCCGGTACGGAGACTTTTTCTACCCCACCCTCTCGGGCACGGCCCAGTCCGTGAACTTCTATCCCTTTGCCGGGGTCAAGGCCGAAGACGGGGTCATGAACCTGGCCCTGGGCCTGGGCCACACCCTGGCCCAGGGGGAACAAAGCTTCAGGGTCAGCCCCCAACACCCCGGGGTCACCCCCCAGTTTGCCCACACCCGGGATTTCCTCCAGAAAACCCAGAACCAATTCTATGCCCTGCGCACCCGGAACTATCCAGAGGAGCTGCGCTTCGGCATCTGTTCCAATTTGGAACGCCGGGATCTGGTCCAGGCCCATGAAGAGGCCCCCGTCAAGGCCCTGACCTCCACCTACCTGCCAGCCGACGACCGCATCCGGGACACTTGGTACTGCCAGGGCCCCAAGGTACTCACCTTTGCCCAGATCCTCAAGTTCAACTCCCCGCGCCTGGCCCCCCTGGTCACCGACCTGCTCCAGCTCCTTGAAGGAGAAATGGGCGCCCCCGTGGAAATCGAATTTGCCGCCAATGTCCCGGAACAGGGCAAGGGCAAATGGGAGATCACCCTACTCCAGGTCCGGCCCATGGTCAAACCCATGGACAGGTCTGCCATCACGTACAAGGACCTGGACGCAGCCGTCTGCATCTCCACCGCCGCCCTGGGCAACGGGACCCTGGACACCATCCAGGACATCGTCTACGTCAAACCCGACGCCTTCAAAGGGGACAAAACCCGGGACATGGCCCATGAAATCAGCCGCATCAATGCAGAGCTTACCCGGCACAACCGCCGGTTTCTCCTGGCCGGACCGGGCCGCTGGGGCTCTTCGGACCCCTGGCTGGGCATCCCCGTGGACTGGTCCCAGATCTCCAATGCAGGGGCCATCGTAGAAATCCAGAGCAAGGCCATCCACGCCGATCCCTCCCGGGGATCCCACTTTTTCAACACCATCACCGCCCAGGGCATTCCCTATATCACCGTGAATGAAACCTGGGAGGCCTCGGGGGACATGCTGGACCTCCAGCGCCTGGGGGATGCGGAAACCGTCCGGGACGAGGCCTTCATCCGCCACCTGAGACTGAGCCGTCCCCTGGTCATCAAAATCGACGGAAAACAATCCCGATGCGTTATCGTTGGCGCCCAGGGAAAGGATAACACCACACAGGCAGCCTGAGTCCACATTTCTCAGCTCCAGTTCACACAAAATCAGAAAGGTTAAACCATGTCAGAAGAACTCAACAGAATCATTGCCAAAGACCCGGGACAGAAGGAATTCCATCAGGCCGTCCAGGAAGTGATTGAAACCGTACAGCCGGTGCTGGACCGCAACCCCGAATACCGCCAGGCCAAAATTCTGGATCGTCTGGCTGAACCCGAACGGGCCATCATGTTCCGGGTGCCCTGGATGGACGACAACGGCAATGTCCAGGTCAACCGCGGCTACCGCATCGAGATGAACTCCGCCATCGGTCCCTACAAAGGCGGCCTGCGCTTCCACCCCTCCGTGAACATCTCCATCCTCAAGTTCCTGGCCTTTGAACAGGTCTTTAAAAACGCCCTGACCACCCTGCCCATGGGCGGCGGCAAGGGCGGATCCGACTTTGATCCCAAGGGAAAATCCGACAATGAAGTCATGCGGTTCTGCCAGTCCTTCATGTCCGAACTCTACCGCCACATCGGCCCCAACACCGACGTTCCCGCCGGTGACATCGGCGTGGGCGGCCGGGAAATCGGCTATATGTTCGGCCAGTACAAAAGACTGACCAATGAATTCACCTCCGTCCTCACCGGCAAGGGCCTGGCCTGGGGCGGCAGCCTCATCCGTCCAGAAGCCACCGGCTACGGATGTGTCTACTTTGCCCAGGAAATGCTGGCCACCCGGGGTGACGCCTTTGAAGGCAAGACCTGCCTGGTCTCCGGTTCCGGCAACGTGGCCCAGTACACCGTGGAAAAACTTTTGGACCTGGGCGGCAAGGTGGTCACCCTGTCCGATTCCACAGGTTTCATCTACGACGAAAAGGGCATTGACCGGGAAAAACTGGCCCATGTCATGGAATTGAAAAACATCAAACGGGGCCGGATTTCCGAATATACGGAAAAATACCCCGAGGCCGTCTACACCGCCTGTGACGCAGGCCAGGACTTCAACCCCCTGTGGAATGTGAAAGCCGACTGTGCCTTCCCCTCGGCAACCCAGAATGAAATCAACGCCAAGGATGCCGCCAACCTGGTGGAAAATGGTGTTTTTGTGGTGGCCGAAGGTGCCAACATGCCCTCCACCCCCGAGGCCGTTGAGATTTTTGTGGACAACAAGATCTTATACGCTCCGGGTAAGGCCGCCAATGCCGGCGGGGTTGCCGTCTCCGGTCTGGAAATGTCCCAGAACGCCATGCGCCTGGCATGGACCCGTGAAGAAGTGGACAATCGCCTGAAAGGCATCATGCAGTCCATCCACACCTCCTGCGTGGACGCCTGCGCCGAATACGGCATGGAAGGCAACTACGTGGCCGGCGCCAACATTGCCGGTTTTGTCAAGGTAGTTGACGCCATGCTGGACCAGGGTCTTGTATAACCCTTTGAATCCTGGTATATAACACTCCGGTTATTTATATATATCAGAATCAGCTTTCCCCCTTTCCGTCCCGGCGGAAAGGGGGATATTTGACACAGGAACCATGACATTTAAGACCCACGAAGACCTTGATGTCCAGGCCCTGATCCAGCGCAACAGGGAATTGGAAAGCCTCAAGCATGAGTACCAGCTCATGGAGCGGACCTTTAAACAACAGGCCCACAAGCTCCAGGAGCGGATCAAGGAGATCAACTGCCTCTACGGCATCTCCAAGATCCTGGAACAGACCGGTCTCTCCTTGGACGCCACCTTCCAGCAGGTGGTGGACCTCATCCCCGCCTCCTGGCAATACCCCGAAATCACCTGCGCCCAGCTCCTCATCAACGACCAGAGTTTCCGTACGGACAACTATAAAAACACCTTCTGGAAACAGCAGGCCGAGGTCATTGCCTACGGTGAAGTCGTGGGCGTTCTTACCGTCTGCTACCTGGAAAAAAAGCAAGACCAGGAGGAAGGCCCCTTCCTGGCTGAAGAACGATCCCTCATCAATGCCGTTGCCGAAGCCCTGGGCCGGACCAATGAACGAAAACAGGCGGAACAGGACCTCAGCCGCTCCCGGCAAAAACTCAAATCCCAGAACCAGCAGCTCAAGGAGAAGAACATTGCCCTGCGGGAGGTGATGAACCAGCTCCTGGAGGAAAAAAACAGCCTGGAAAACCGGGTTCTGGCCAATGCCGACAACCTGCTTCTCCCCCTGGTGGCCAAACTCCGGAACAAGGGATCCGACCTGGACAAGGAATACCTGGACCTGCTGGAAGAAAACATCAAACAGCTTACCTCCTCATTCGGTACCCGGATCTCCCGGAGCCTTTCCCGGCTCACCCCCAGGGAGAATGAAATCTGCAACATGATCCGGAACGGATTAAGCTCCAAGGAAATTGCCAAGCTCCTCAACCTCTCCTACCGCAGTGTGGAAACCTACCGAAACCACATCCGCAAAAAACTGGGGATTACCAACAAAAAGGTCAATCTGACCACCTATTTGAACACCCTTTAACCTTAAGAACAGATGCCCCATGGAAGGTTTCCCCTGGATATTTCACGAAATGGATTTACCGAATATGCAAGGGGCGGGGTGCACAGCTGTAATCATTTACCGCAACCCATTCTGCAACACCGCAGACCAGGTGAAGGCATTTCGCTCCAGAATTCTAAGTGGAGGAAAATGATTTGCAACAGCAAATGCATGAAAAAACAAGGGGGGGCGTTTCCACCATCAAAGCGTTCACCTATTCCGGAACAAATTGTCATGAAATATCCGGCTTAAGGGTCGGTCGTGTCCTGGCCGGACTGATCATGGGTGTTTTCCTATTGACCGGTCAGGTGGCCGCCCAGCCGCCCCGGATCCTCCATCTTACCAATGGGGACTGGCCCCCCTACCTGTCTCCCAAACTGCCCCATAACGGATTCATTTCCCAGGTGGTGACCCGTGCCTTTCACCGGGAGGGCATCCAGGTGGAATTCAGTTTTTTCCCCTGGAACCGGGCCTATCAATATGCCCGAGCCGGCCGGGGCAGCGACCAGGAATGGCACGGTTCCGTGGCCTGGATCAAAACCCCGGAACGGGAGGTGGAGTTTATCTTCAGTGCCCCCGTGGTCATTGACCAGGAGGTTCTCTTCCACCTCAAAACCCGGCCCCTCACCTGGACCCGGCTTTCGGATCTCCAGGACAAGATCATCTGCGCTCCCCTGCACACGGCCCTGCCCGCTCTGGAATACGGGGTGGACAAGGGACTTTTTTTCATCGACCGCTGCGGCAAATACGACCGCCTCCTCCACCGCCTGATCAAGGCGCGCTGCGATGCCGCCCCCATGGTGAAACAGGTGGGCATGTACTACCTTAAAACCCGTCTCTCTCCGGCGGAACAGGCCCAGATCACCTGGTCCCCCCATCCCCTGAGCCGCCAGGAGTACCACCTCATCATCTCCAGAAAGCTCCCCCGGGCCCAGGCCATTGTGGATCGGTTTAACCAGGGCCTTGAAGCCCTCCGGGCCGACGGTACCTATGACAGGCTCTGGAAGCAATTGGAGGCCGGCGGATATGCCCCCATCCCATCCGAAGGCCAGCACCGTCCCCCCAAGGAATAACCATGCTGCCCCTGTTCAAACGACGTAACCCCCTTGCCTTCAAGGTCCTGGTTCTGGTTCTTTTTTTCAGTTCCTGTCTCACCCTGGCCGCCACCGGGCTCCAGCTCCATTTCAATTTCAAAAAGGATTTTTCCGGCATCGAAACCGAGGTGGAGCAGATCCGAAAGGGCTATGAACAGGGCCTTTCCCTGGGTCTCTGGGATCTGGACACCAACCAGATCAACTCCTTGCTGGGGGGGATCATCCAATTGCCCCACATCCAATACCTGGAGATCCGGGACAATGCCGGTGTCACCGTGGCCGCCCTTGGGGACCCCCGGCCCCGGGGCCGACTGGAACGGAGCTATCCCCTTTTCTACAGCGACAGCCGGGGCAAAACCCATGAACTGGGAGACTTCACCATCATGGCCTCCCTGGACGGGATCTACCGCCGCCTGAGGGAATCCGTGCTCCAAATCCTCATCAGCCAGACCATCAAGACCTTCCTGGTTTCGGGCTTTATCCTTTTGGTCATCCGCCACCTCATCACCCGGCATCTGGCCCACATCGCCGGCCACATGGGCCGGGGCAACCTGGGATACCTGGACGATCCCATACGACTCAGCCGCCCCACACCCGTTCCCCGGGACGAACTGGACCAGGTGGTTGAAGCCCTGAACCAGGGCCGGTCCGAACTCCTCCAATACATTGACGAACGGAACCAGAAAGAGGCTCAACTCACCCAGGCCCGCCAGGACATTGCCGACATCGTGGACGCCCTGCCCTCGGCCTTGGTGGGCATTGACCACAAAGGCCGGATCACCCAGTGGAACACTGGGGCAGAAGCCCTCACCGATCTGCCCCGGCCCCGGGCCCTGGGACAGGATGCCCGCCCCATCCTCTCCCCCCTGGCCCCGGACATGGACCGAATCCTGGACCGCCACACCCAGGGACAGACCCTGAACCGCGTCCCTTTACCGGTTAAGGACGGCCTGCGCTTCTACGATATCAACCGCTTCCCCCTGGCGGCCTCGGGCGGCATGGTTATCCGCATGGACGACGTCACCCAGCGGGTGAAGATGGAAGAAATGATGCTGGTCAATGAAAAAGTCCATTCCGTGGGCATGCTGGCCGCCGGTGTGGCCCATGAAATCAACAATCCCATCAACGCGGTCATCAATCTGGCCGACATCCTGAAAATGGACTGCCCCGACCAGAGCCCGGAACACGACCTGGCCTGCCGCATCCACCGGGAAGGAGAACGGGTGGCCGCCATTGTCAACAGCCTCCTCTCCTTTGCCCGCTCCCCCGGGCACAGCCCCCAAATCACCGACCTCAGCCGAATCCTTACCGAAACCCTGGCATTGACACGGACCCAGCTGAAAAAGGACCACATTGTCCTGACCCTGGAACTGCCCCAACGGGAGCTGCCCCTGCAGGCCCTGCCCCAGCAGATCCAGCAGGTCTTCCTCAACCTCATCAACAATGCCCGATTTGCCCTGAACAGCCGCCACCCCGGCAGCCATCCCAATAAAACCCTGGCCATTGCCCTGTCCCTGGAAAAGACCGAATCCGGACCTCGCCTCCGGGCGGAATTCCTGGACCAGGGTACGGGCATTTCCTCCAAGGATCTGCCCCATGTCACAGCCCCTTTCTACACCACCAAACCCGCCGGAGTGGGCACAGGTCTCGGTCTGAGTCTCAGCCGGACCATCGTGGAAAACCACGGGGGAACCCTCCTTCTCAACAGCCGCCAGGGGGAATTCACCCGGGTCACCCTTGACCTGCCCGGTCTGGACACAAAGGATATATCATCATGACACAACCCCACATCCTGGTGGTGGACGACGAAGAGAACATCTGCTTCACCCTGAAACGCTTTCTCACCGACCAGGGATACCGGGTCACCGAAACCGCCACACTCGACCAGGCAAAAAAGGCCCTGGCCACCACCCCATTTGACCTGGTTTTCACCGACATCATGCTGGACGGGGAAAGCGGCATGGACCTCCTCAAGGCCGTGGGGGAAATGGCCGGCACCTGCCCCGTGGTCATGATCACCGGGGTTCCCTCGGTGGAAACAGCTGCCAGATCCGTCCGCCTGGGTGCCTTTGACTACCTGCCCAAACCCGTGCGAAGGGAGGATCTCATCCGGGTGGCGGCGGCAGCCTTGCGCCACAAAACCCTGGTGGATGAAAAGGAACGGCTGCGTACCCACATGTCCGCCATCTTCAAAAGCGTCAGGGACGGCATCCTCACAGTGGATGATCAACTGGTGATCACCGAGGTCAACGGGGCCCTGGAAAACGGCTGTGGCTTCACCCGGGAGGATCTGGTGGGCCGCTCCCTAAAAGACTTGGGCAAACGAGGCTGCGGCCCCTGCCTTGGCCTTTTGGAAGAGACCCTCAAACACCAAACACCGTCGGAAATCCGCCACCTCACCTGCCGCCGCCCGGGCCGGCCTTATAGGGTGGTCTCCCTGAGCACCACGCCCCTCAAGGCACAGGGCAGGTCCAGCACCGGAGCCGTCCTGGTCATACGGGACGAAACCCGGCTGGCCACCCTGGAGCGGGATCTTAAACAGCGCACCGGCTGCCACAAAATGGTGGGCAAAAGTTCCGTGATGCAAGGCATCTACGATCTCATCGATAACCTCTCCCAGGTCAGGTCCACCGTCCTGGTCACCGGGGAAAGCGGCACGGGCAAGGAACTTGTGGCCGACGCCCTCCACTATATGGGAGAAGGCCAGGACGGCCCCCTGGTCAAAGTCAACTGCGCCGCCCTGTCGGAAAACCTTCTGGAAAGCGAACTCTTCGGCCACGTCAAAGGCGCCTTCTCCGGAGCCCTCCAGGACCGGGACGGTCGGTTCAAACTGGCCCACGGCGGCACCCTATTTCTGGACGAAATCGGTGAAATCTCCCCCCGGATGCAGATCGCCCTGCTGAGGGTTCTCCAGGAAAAGGAATTCGAACGGGTGGGGGAGGCCGTCCCCATCAAGGTAGATGTCCGGGTGGTGGCCGCCACCAACAAGAACCTTAAGGAAGAGGTGGCCCAGGGGCGCTTCCGCCAGGATCTCTACTACCGCCTCAAGGTGGTGGAGATCGATCTGCCCCCCCTGCGGGAGCGCCGGACCGACATTCCGTTGCTGGTGGAGTATTTCCGCAGGGAATTCAATGCGGAGCTGGGCCGGAAGGTCTCTTCTGTTTCCGGGGAGGCCATGGACCTCCTCTCCCGGCACAACTGGCCCGGAAACATCCGGGAACTCAAACATGTAATGGAGCATATCTTTATCCTCAACCGTGTGCCGGTGGTCACCCCGGAGCACCTTCCCCAGGAACTGCAGCCCCGCACCGATTCCGGAACCCGGGACCAATACCTCAAGGTTCTGGACGCCTGCCGCTGGAACAAGACCCGGGCAGCCAAGGCCCTGGGCATGAGCCGGCAGAATCTTTACAAGCGGATGAAGCGTCTGGGGATCGATACCCCACGTTCCTGAACCATAACGATGTCAGAGCATCACCCCACAAAACCGCATTCATCATTTCCCAATTATCCCGGAATCCAGCCTTGCCCATTTCCCGACCTTGGGGTATTTTAGGACCGAAAATCAAAGGAGGACACCCATGGCAGGATCATTAGGGGACCAGCTTCTAAAGGCCGGTCTTGTGAATAAAAAAAAGGTTAACAAGGCCAACCAGGAAAAGCGGGCCCAGCGAAAAAAGAACAAGGGGAAGAAGGTCGCCCCGGCCCAACCCAATGCCGCCCAGCAGGAGCAGATGAAACAGCAGGTCCGAAGCCGGGAACTGAACCAGCAGGCCAACCGTGAAAAACAGCGCCGGGAAAAGGAGGCCCAGGTCAAGCAGCTGGTCAGGGAAAACGCCCTGGACCTGAAGAAATGCGACCAACCCTATTATTTCAAAATGGGGATCAAAATCAAAAAACTCTATGTGGACAAGGCCATCACGGAGAAACTGAGCAAGGGCAGCCTGGCCATTGTCCAGTGTAACGACCAATACAGCGTCGTCCCCGCCAAAGTGGCCCGGCAGATTGCCAGGCGAGATGCGTCGGCCCTTGTGCTTCTGTATGACCCGGAATAGGCCCCCGGACGACGCCCATTGAGCGCACCGGTCCAGGCGCCCCCGGGTTGACACTCTGTCAACCCGGGGGCGCCCGGACCAGGCCACCCTATCCATAGCTCTTTCCACCTCCCACAAACATCACACCAAAACCCAGGCAGGGGTTTTCCCAGCAAATTCAGCGAGTTATCAATGGGGTTACACCCTGTAAACCCACCCCACCCCATCCCCCATTCAACCCCTTGAAAATACACACTTTTTCCTCCGGCACAAAACTTGATATTCCCAGAAGACCAACACCCAACACCAACTTCAGAGGAGAACCCCGTGTCAAGGTTAACCAGAACATCAAAATATATACTTGCGGCCCTGGGGGCCGTGGTCATCTTCACCGTGGGGACCCTGGCCCTCACCACCCCGTCCGGGGGGGAATTAAACAACACCCTCTGCCTGTCCTGCCATGCCATCAAAGAAAATGTGGAAGCCGATTACATGGCCTCCACCCATTATAAAAACGCTTCGGGCGTGGGCGCGACCTGCGCCGATTGCCACGTCCCACCCAGTCTGGGCGGTATGCTGGTCCGGAAGGTCAAGGCCGTCAACGAAGTAGCGGCCACCCTCAGGGGAACCATCGACACCCCGGAAAAATTCGACGCCCGCCGCCTGACCATGGCCAAAAGGGTCTGGGCGGAGATGGAGAAGGGGGATTCCCGGGAATGCCGGAGCTGCCACGGGGCCGGTCGGTTTGACTACGCCGCATTCAAGGACAAAAAAGGAGCCCAGCGCATGGAAAAGGGGCTGGATGACGGCCAGACCTGCATTGCCTGCCACAAGGGCCTGGTGCACAAAATGCCGGACATGTCCTCGGGCTTCAAGGTCCTGCATGGGGAGATGGCCGCCAAGGCCAAGGATACGCCCCCCGGAAAAGGGGATGCCTATGCCCTGGATCTGAAGTCCTTCTACCTCAATGCAGATGACGGTCAAGCATCGGGCCGGATCCTGCCCGCCACCCATGTCACCGTCCTGGGCAAGGAGGGAGACAGACTCAAAATCCGCATCAACGGCTGGCAGCAGGACGGGGTGGATGCCGTGATATACGCCCTCAAGGGCAGACGGATCTTCTACACCGTGCTGGGGAAAAAGGCCCGGCCTTCGGTGGAACAGCTGGGATCTGAAATCGATCCGGACACCGACATTGTCTGGAACAGGGTCTGCCTGACAGGCTATACCGATGCAGACCTGCTTTACACGGATCTGGCCCGGCTCTGGGACTACGGTCGGGAGATGTGGAGTGCCTCCTGCAGTTCCTGCCACTCCCCCACCCCACCGGACCACTTCACGGCCAACCTCTGGATCGGGAACCTGAAATCCATGAAGCCCCAGCTCTCGTTGACCAAAAACGAATACCGCTTCCTCCAGACATATCTCCAATTCCATGCATCGGACACCGGCGGCTCACCCGCCCATTAACCAAGGAAAATTCACCATGTCCAAACACTTTCAAGACGATCAAATGGAACGCCTCATGATCTACCGCTGGCTCTCGGCCCTCTTTGCCCGGGAGCTGGATAAGGAGGGCACTGCCTTCTTTTCCCAGGGCCCCGGCGGGGCATTGCTCCAGGATCTGGCCCGGGCCGATGAATTCAAGCCCCATGCCTCCCAACTCCAGGAGATTTTCCAGAATGGCGGGGAGGATCAGGAACTCTCCCTGGCCGCAGAATTCGGCTTTCTCTTCCACGGGGCCGGTGGTCGGGCATCAGCCCCACCCTTTGAATCGGTCTATACCAGCCCCGACGCCACCCTCTTCCACAAGGCCGAAGAAGACTGCCGCAGGGCCATGGAGGCCCAGGGCCTTTCCGTGTCGGAAACGTTCCAGGAACCGGCGGACCACATTGCCGTTCAGGCGGAATTCATGGCCTATCTGGCCGGCACCACGGCCCAAGAAAAAAAGGCGGCCACCCCCCGGGTCCGGGAGCTTCTGACCACCCAGCACGAGTTTCTGACCACCCACATCCTGAACTGGCTTCCCCGGTTCGTTGAAAAATGCCGGGACGGGAAACCGGAAGGGGCCTACACAGCCGCCGCCCACATTGCCCTGACCTTTATCCAGGAGGACCATGTCTACCTGGACCAGATTCTGGAGACCCTGTGATCTTTACCGGCAGGCAGCCTCTGCCGCAGCACCGTTCCCTGTGAACGCATTGAATATATTTAGCAAAGGATAATTCACCCATGACAACCAAGAAGAGATTTACACGACGTAAATTCCTGGGCCTTGCGGCCGGCGCCGCAGCCACAGCCTTCCTCTCCACCACCCTTCTGGGTACGGCGGCTTCCGCCGCCACCGGCAATGGAACCCGTGAAGTGATCACCGGGGCCCACTGGGGCGCCTTCAAAGCCCAGGTAAAGGGCGGCAAATTCGTTAAAGCCATCCCCTTTGCCAAGGACCTGTTTCCCTCCAAATGCGTGGAACACACCCCGGCCTATGTTTATTCCCCCAGCCGGATCAAGTATCCCATGGTCCGGGCCGGTTTCCTAAAGGACGGCCACAAGAGCGACACCACCCAGCGGGGCATGGGCGACTTTGTCCGGGTCTCCTGGGACAAGGCATTGGAACTGGTGGCACGGGAACTGAACCGGGTCAGGGACACCCACGGCCCCGCCGCCATTTACGGGGGCAGCCCGGGCTGGCGGAACCTGGGAAAATACCACAATTGCAAATCCGCCCTGATCCGCATGCTCAACCTCAACGGGGGCTATACCGCCAGCATTGGTGATTATTCCACCGGGGCCTCCCAGGTCATCATGGGCCATGTCATGGGTAACATGGAAGTCTACAGCCCCCAGACCGCCTGGCCCTCTGTGATTGAACATTCCGACACCGTTGTTATTTGGGGTTCCGACCCCCTCACCACCCTGGCCATGGGCTGGGCCATCCCCGACCACGGGGGCAACGAGGGGTTTGCGGCCCTGAAAAAGAGCGGGAAAAAAGTCATTGTCATCGACCCCATGAAGACCGAAACCGTGGAATACCTCAATGCGGACTGGATCGCCCCCCGCCCCGGTTCGGACACGGCCCTGATGCTGGGTGTGGCCCATGCCATGCTCACCGCCGGCGTCCACGACCTGGAGTTTTTGGACGAATACACCGTGGGCTTTGACAAGGTGGAATCCTACATCCTGGGCAAAACCGACAACACCCCCAAAACCCCGGAATGGGCCGCCAAAAAATGCGGGATCAAACCTGCTGTTATCCGGGATCTGGCCAAGACCATCACCGCCGGCAGAACCATGCTCATGAGCGGCTGGTCCATGCAGCGGGCCGACCACGGCGAACAGGCCCATTGGATGCTGGTGACCCTGGCCTCCATGGTGGGACAGATCGGCCTGCCCGGGGGCGGTTTCGGCCTGGCCTACCACTATGCCGGTTCCGGAGCGCCTGCTGCCAAATCGGCATCCCTCTCGGGTTTCTCCGCAGTGAAACCGCCCAAGAACGCCCCCCATCCCATCCCGGTTTCCCGCATTGCCGACGCCCTACTCAACCCGGGTGCCACCATTGATTTCAACGGCAAGAAAGTCACCTTCCCGGACATCAAGCTCATCTACTGGGCCGGGGGCAACCCCTTCCACCACCACCAGGACCGGAACCGTTTCATCAAGGCTTGGCAGAAGCCGGAAACCGTGATCATCCACGAAATGTTCTGGACCCCAACCGCCAAGTATGCCGACATCGTCCTGCCCGCCTGTACCAGCTTTGAGCAGAACGATATTGAAAAATGCGGGGACTACTCGGCCAAGTTCATCCTGCCCATGCACAAGGTCGTTGATCCCCTTTTCGAATCAAAACCCACCATCGACATCTTTGCCGGTATTGCCGACAAGCTGGGCCACGGCAAGGCATTCACAGAAGGCAAATCCGAGATGGAATGGATCGAGGGCTTCTACAACAACGCCCTGAAACAGGCCAAGGGCAAGGGACTGTCCATGCCCGATTTCAAGACCTTCTGGGAAAGCGGAGATTACGTTGAATTCCCCGTGCCCCAGGCATCCAAGCAATGGGTCCGCCACGGCGACTTCCGGGAAGATCCGTTGCTGGAACCCCTGGGGACCCCGTCGGGCAAAATCGAACTCTACTCCAAGACCATTGAAAAAATGGGATACAAAGACTGCCCCCCCCATGCCGTATGGATGGAGCCCGTGGAATGGCTGGGAAGCAAAAAGGCAGCCCAATACCCGCTCCACCTGCTATCCCCCCATCCCAAGGAAAGGGTCCACTCCCAGATGAACCACGTGGCCTCCCTGAGAAAGACCTACACCATCAAGGACCGGGAGCCGGTGTGGATTTCGGCGACCGACGCCAAGGCCCGGGGCATTGCCCACGGGGATGTGGTCCGGGTCTTCAACGACAGGGGCCAGGTCCTGGCCGGTGCCTTTGTGACTGAAAAACTGCGCCCCGGCGTGGTTCGCCTGAAGGAAGGCGGCTGGTATGACCCGGCCACCCCGGGCAAGGAAAACAGCCTGTGCAAATACGGCCACGTCAACGTCCTCACCATTGACAAGGGCACCTCCAAACTGGCCCAGGCCCCCAGTGCCAACTCGGCCCTGGTTCAGATTGAAAAATTCAAGGGCAAACTCCCTGCGGTCACTGCCTTTGATCCGCCAAACAAAGCCTAACCCGGGATGCCGCCATAACAACCCGGCGTTCCCGGGACACAGGGGCAGGGGAGAAGAACGGGATGTCTTCTCCCCTGTCATCCCCCTCCCCATCCACCGGTCATTTCACCCCAAAAAGGTTGCCATTCACAACCGGGCCTGCTAAAAGACCAGCAGCATTAAAGACATCGCCCATGGAACTTCATAACCGCGTTAAGCCCCCCTATCCCAATCCCACAAAGCGCCGGCAAAACAACGGGTTCCATGACGGCATCATGATATAACACAGAGGAAAAACCATGGATAAATCCCAGAAACACCATGCCGCCTACCTGGAGATTCTCAAGGAAGAACTGGTCCCTGCAATGGGCTGCACCGAACCCATTGCCATTGCCTATGCCGCCGCAAAGGCCCGGGAGGTGTTGGGCGCCCTGCCCGACCGGGTGGAGGTCATCGCCAGCGATAATATCATTAAAAATGTAAAAAGCGTGGTCGTCCCCAACACCGGTAATCTGCGAGGAATCGAAGCCTCTGCCGTTGCCGGGGTGGTGGCCGGTGATGCCCATAAAATCCTGGAGGTCATCTCATCGGTAACCGACGACCAGCGCAAGGAAATAAAGGACTTCCTCACCACCGTTCCCGTCACCGTGTCCAATTCGGACAGCGGCATCATCTTTGACCTGACGGTCACCGTGGCCAGGGGGGAAGACCAGGTCGGCGTCCGCATCTCCCACTACCACACCAATGTGGTCTCCATCATCCGGAACGGAGAAACCGTCTTCGAAAACACCCAATGCGAAGACAGCGCCGCCACCCCACTCACCGACCGCTCCCTCCTCAATGTAAAGGATATTGTGGCCTTTGCGGAAACCGTGGATCTGGCCGAGCTTGCCCCCCTGCTGGACCGGCAGATCGCGTACAATTCCCGCATTGCCCAAGAAGGCATCCGGGGCGTCTGGGGGGCCAATGTGGGCAGTGTTCTTCTGGACACCTGGGGAGACGACATAAGGGTCCGGGCCAAGGCCATGGCCGCAGCCGGTTCCGATGCCCGCATGGGCGGGTGCGAACTCCCGGTGGTCATTGTCTCCGGCAGCGGAAACCAGGGCATCACCGCCTCGGTTCCCGTCATTGAGTATGCCCGCCACCTGGACGCCGGCTCCGAGGAACGCCACCGGGCCCTGGTGGTCTCCAACCTGGTCACCATCCACCAGAAAACCGGCATCGGTCGACTTTCCGCCTATTGCGGTGCCGTGAGTGCCGGCGCCGGCGCCGGGGCCGGCATTGCCTGGCTCCACGGGGGCCGTTTCACGGAGGTGGCCCACACCCTGGTCAATGCCCTGGCCACGGTCTCCGGCATCATCTGCGACGGGGCCAAACCCTCCTGCGCCGCCAAAATCGCCGCTTCCGTGGAAGCCGGGATCCTGGGCTTCCACATGTACCAAAAGGGCCAGCAGTTCTACGGCGGGGACGGCATCGTCACCAAGGGCGTGGAAAACACCATCGCCAATGTGGGCCGCCTGGGCCGGGACGGCATGAAGGAGACGGACAAGGAAATCATCCGCATCATGGTGGGGGAATAACCCGAATTTTTCCCGACACGGTACTCCAGAGGGCATGGCGCCCTTGACCTTCCAGGGGGGCCATGCCCTTTCCAGGACCATACGGCAAATCAGCGCCCCCGGTGCCGGCAGCCCTCGGGGTCAAAAAAAGGGGGAGCCATATTTTCCTTGCGCACCGCCCCGGGCCCATGGTAGGAAATTTGGCGAAATCAAAGGCGTTTTAAATCTCACCTTGTTTATCCGGATCGGGTTCTCCCCCCGCCATCATCGTAAACAAGACCTGATATTGATGAATACCGAGGGGCGTCCTGCGTTCTCTCAACCACCCCATTGGTGATATCCGGTCTTGTCGCACTCCCTTACCCGGGCTGGGCCCTGGGTCGGATGGATCCAGGAATAAAGGAGTGTCTATGATCACAAGCGGATTCACCTACCTGGCAGTTATTGTCTTTTTTGCAAGCCTTATCATCGGCCTTGAGACCCAAACCAAATCCAAGCTTTTTGAGTATGTCCCGGCCATTGTTCTGATTTATTTTGCCGTCATGCTCCTGTCCACCCTGGGCGTCTGGACCAAGACAGCCGAGATCACGGCCACCTATAAAGCCGTCAAGGGCAGCCTGCTGCCGGCCATGATCTTCCTCATGCTCCTGCGCTGCGACCTGCGGAAGATCATGAAACTGGGCCCGAAAATGCTCATTGGTTTCTTTGCCGCCGCCATTAGCATCGGCATCGGTTTTGTGGTGACCTTTGCCCTGTTCAAAAACATGTATGCTCCGGGAACCTGGAAGGCCTTTGCCGCCTTGGCCGGCAGCTGGATGGGCGGCACCGGAAACATGGTGGCGGTCCAGGGGGCCTTGAACGTCCCCGATTCCGGCATGGGCTATACCCTGCTCATCGATTCCATTGATTATGCCATCTGGGTGATGTTCCTCCTGGGCATGGTCCCCTTTGCCAAGGTCTTTAACCGCTGGACCGGAGCCGACAACCAGGCCCTGGAAGAGGTAGGCCGGGAACTGGCAAGGGAAAAGGAATCCCATCGCCGGTCCATTGAATTCTCCGACATGATGGTCCTCCTGGGAACGGCCCTGTTTGTCTCCGCCGTGAGCAAGGCCTGTGCAGGTGTTCTGCCCAAGACCAGCTTCCTTTCCGGAACCACCTGGTCCGTGATCATTGCCACCCTGGCCGGGATTTCCCTTGCCATGACCCCCATGGGCCGCATGCCCGGCTCCGGCCAGATTTCCAATGTCATGCTCTATACCATTGTGGGCCTCATCGCCTCCCGGGCCAATTTTGCCGAACTCACCCAGGCCCCCCTGTACATCTTTTCCGGCTTTGTCATCCTGGCCGTCCACGGCCTTATCCTCACCCTCATTGCCAAACTTTTTAAACTCGACCTTTTCACCTGCGGGGTGGCCAGCCTGGCCAACATCGGCGGGGTGGCCTCGGCCCCGATTCTGGCAGCCTCCTACGGCCAGGCCCTGATCCCCATTGGGGTGCTCATGGCCATGATGGGTTACATCGTGGGCACCGGCGGCGGTCTGCTGGTGGGGAAAATCCTCTCCCTGCTGGTCTGACCCGGATATGCCATGCCCTTTCCTTTGGAAATGGTGTGACCGAATACATCCCACCTGGGATTCCCAGACCCCCGTGGCGGGCGGTCCGGGAATGGAACCGGGAGCAATGGTAATTTGTCAAAAAATAGTTTACAAGCATGACCATATTCTGATCCAGAACAAGGAGACCCAAAATCGTGTATCCCAAAAATACGGTGTATATCGTCGGCCATGCCAAAACCAACACAGACAATGCCATTACCGAACAATTCAAAATGTTTTTCATCAGCTTTGTGGTGGACATCACCACCGATGAAATCGTGGACCTGGGATGTTCCGCCACCCTGGGCATCACCCGGGATTTCATCAAAAGCATTTTCATGGGCCGAACCATGGACACGGATATCAATCCCGTGGAAGTGGAGGTGACCCATCGTTATTTCGGAAGCTCCCAGCGGGCCATTGTGGTGGCCCATAAAGACGCCGTAAAGAAATACCTTTCGGTGAAATCAAAATACTATTAATCCCCCGGGGAATTGCCCTTTCCGGGGGGAGGCCGCCCTGGCATGTGCCCGGCGGCCCGGGAGATAAGATATGAAAATTGTGGATATTAAAACCGGTCGTATTTCCGTACCCTTGAAAACCCCTTTTAAAACGGCCCTGCGCACCGTTACCGCCGTGAATGACCTCATCGTGCAGATCATCACCGACACCGGCCATGTGGGATTTGGGGAAGCACCACCCACCGGTGTGATCACCGGGGATACCATTGGCGCCATTGAAGGGGCCATCCAGGCCCACATCCGCCCCTGCCTCCTGGGCATGGACATTGACGACTTTGAAGATGTCCTCATCAAACTCAACGCCTGCGTAGTGGGAAACACCTCGGCCAAGGCCGCCTGCGACATGGCATTGTACGACCTTTTCGGCCAGAACCTAAAGGCGCCGGTTTACCGCCTCCTGGGCGGGGGAAATGCGGCCATCACCACGGACATCACCATTTCCGTCAACCCCCCCGAGGTCATGGCCGCAGACAGCCGCAGGGCCGTGGACCTGGGCTACACCACCCTGAAGATCAAGGTGGGCACCCATGCCCAGGCCGACCTGGAACGGATGAAGGCCATCCGCAAGGAAGTGGGCCATGAGGTGGACCTGAGAATCGATGCCAACCAGGGATGGAAACCCAAGGAGGCGGTTCAACTCCTCCGGCAAATGGAAGACGCCGGGTTGAACGTTGAATTTGTGGAACAGCCGGTCCACCGCCTGGATTTTGAGGGAATGAAACATGTCACCGACAACGTCTCCATCCCGGTGTTGGCCGACGAAAGTGTCATGTCCCCCATGGACGCCATCACCATCATGCAGATGCGGGCCGCCGACATGGTCAACATCAAGCTCATGAAAACCGGGGGGATCTACAATGCCCTGAAAATCTGTTCCGCAGCCGAGGTCTATGAGGTTCCCTGCATGATCGGGTGTATGCTGGAAGCCAAGGTCAGCGTCACCGCCGCCGTTCACCTGGCTGCCGCCCGGAACATCATCTCCATCATCGACCTGGACGGCCCCGTGCTTTGCAGTGAAGACCCGGTCCAGGGCGGGGCCGTGTTCAACCAATGGGAAATCACCCTGCCCGAAGCCCCCGGCCTGGGCATCACAGGGGTGGAAGGAGTGAGATATGACGATTGATCCCCGCCGGGACAAGGGTCCGGCAGACCTGTCCGGGCTGAGGCCGACCGCCGTATTCCAGGCCTTTGCAGAAATCTCGGCCATCCCCCGGGGATCGGGGGAAGAAAAGGCGATCAGCGACCATCTCCTGGCCTTTGGCCGGGCCCTTGATCTGGAGGTCATCCAGGATCCGTCCCTGAACATCATCATTAAAAAACCCGGCACACCGGGGTATGAATCCGCCCCCACGGTGATCCTCCAGGGCCACATGGACATGGTCTGGGAAAAGGCCGACCACAGCGACCATGCATTTGAAACCGACCCCATCCGCCCAATGGTGGACGGGGACCGCCTAAGGGCCCGGGGCACCACCCTGGGGGGGGACAACGGCATTGCCATGGCCTATGCCATGGCCCTTTTGTCCAGTGACCACATCCCCCACCCCCCCCTGGAGGTCCTCATGACCACCCAGGAGGAGGTGGGCCTCAAGGGGGCTTCCCAGGTCGACCCGGCCCACCTTTCCGGCAAGATCCTCATCAACCTGGATGCCGAAGAAGAGGGACGGTTCTTTGTCTCCTGTTCCGGCGGCACCCGGTGCACCCTGAAGCTCCCCCTGGCCTTGGCCCCCTTCACGGGCCAAGACCCGGCGGCCATGGACCTGGAAATCACTGGCCTCAGGGGGGGGCATTCCGGCATGGACATCCATCTGGGCCGTGCCAATGCCAACGCCCTCATGGCCCGCCTCCTCACCCCTATTTCGGGTATGGGAATCTCCCTGGTCTCCCTTTCCGGCGGCGCCATGGTCAATGCCATCCCCCGGCGGGCACGGGCCCGGATCCTGGTTCCCGGAAACCAGGTCAAGGCCCTTACCCTGCGGGTAAAAGAGATGGAAACCCTATGGGCACGGGAATTTAAAGACCCGGATCCCGGCCTTTGTATTTCCCTTCTCCCGGTAAGCGATCCCATCCATACCGGCCTCTCCCCGGCCGACACCGAACGGGTCGTTGAATTCCTGGGGCAGATCCCCACTGGCGTCCAATCCATGAGCCTGGACATTAAAGGGCTGGTGGAAAGCTCCCTTAATTTCGGGGTGGTGGCCATGGACGGCCATACCCTGGCCTGCCAATGCTCTATCCGATCCTGTGTGGATGCCCTCCGGGAAGAGATCTGCCAACGGCTCCAGGCCCTGGGCCAAGGTATTGGGGCCGTATATGAGCCCGGCGCCGCCTACCCGGCCTGGGAATATCGCAGGGACTCCAAAATCCGCCCCATTTTTGAAAAAACCTTCCAGGATCTCCATGGAAAAACACCCGAGATCTGCGCCATCCATGCCGGACTGGAATGCGGGGTTTTGGGAGACCGCCTGGGGGACATGGATATGATCTCCATTGGTCCGGATCTGCACCATGTCCACACCCCAGACGAATACCTGAGCATCTCCTCGGCCGGCCGCACCTGGGAATTCCTCTGTGCGGTGTTGGGGCGGCTCCGGTAATCCCCCCATATGACGCCAAAACGCCGTCCCCCTCCGATTTTACCGGAGGGGGGCGGCGTTGGGCGGTCCATCCATCCCGGATATGGGACGCCGGAACCAGGGCCTAGTCGGCCTTTGCCTTTAACACCATCATATTTCCAGCCATCACCAGACAAAGACCGTAAACATTATTCATTTGCCATTGATATCCCTCAAACACCCCGGAAATGAACAGGGCAATGACAGGGGTGAGCACCAAAACATAGGCCGCCCTGGCAGCCCCCACCCGGGTCAGCAGACGCAGATAGAGGGTAAAACCGCCGATGGATGCACCCAGGACAAGGAAAGCCAGGGCCCCCAGATAGCGTAGGGACGAATCCCATACCATGGAAAAGCCCATGATCCGGATCAGCACCAGGGTGAACAAAGCACCATAACACATGGCCCAGGCCGTGGCCGTGGACAAATCAATTTGGTTCCGGCTGTTTCGAATACTCACCATATTGCCCAGGGAAAAGCTGCAGGTGCCCAAGGCCGCCAGCAGGATTCCCTTTAGGGTGTCCAACTCCAAAGAGACCACAACATCCCTGAAAAACACCACCCCCAGGCCGCAAAGCCCCAATGCCGTTGCCGCCGCCATTTTACGGCCAAAGGGCTGGCCAAAAAACAGGCGGGCGTTGATGCCGTTCAATACAATGGCACCGGACATCACCAGGGCCACCAGCCCGCTGGCAATATAGCGGGTGGCCAGGTAAAACCCCACAAAGTTCAAACAGAATAAGAGCAGCCCCTGGAGCATGAAAAAGAGGTGATCCCCCGGGGAGGACGGCTGGAGACGACGGCTGCCCCGCAATGCCGCCAAAAACAGGATGCCGGCAAAGACAAACCGGTAAAAAATGGAGACCAGGGCCGGAACATCACCGGCCTGCCATGCAATGGCAATCCATGAACTACTCCAGAAAAACAAAATCAATAGAAAAAACACAACATTCATATGGCGATACCTTACAAAAACAGGGTTATGGGGTAATGGGGGTAGCATACCCTCTACCCCAAAGGGGCGATATTGCGAAATTGCTGTTTTTGGTACAATCCTGCGCATCTCTCCCAGCCAAATGTTGTCAAAACAGATCCACTGATTTATCTTCGATTCCATGGCAAAACATCACCCCAATATCCCCAAGGGCCTGAAACCGTTCTCGGGTTCCGATGTAAAGGTCGTTGATGAGCTGACCCTGGGACAGGGGGTGGGGCTGGTCCGGTATTGCAATACCTTTGACCAGATTTTTTACGAAAACCAAAGCCGGCATACCCTGAGCATGTATATCCAGGGGGGATACCAGACCCATCGCATGGATGGAAAACACATATACGGGGCACCGGGCCGGTTCTGCCTCATGCCTAAAAATGCCTATTCATCATGGCGCATCGGCGGCCGCCAGCAATTTGTCCATCTCTATTTCAATGACGATTACCTGAAACGGCTTGCCATGCGGGTGTTTGAATATGACCCCAGGACAGTGGGATTGCCGGAACTCACCTTTAAGGAGATGCCCGCATTGGAAGCACTTGTCCGCCATTGTATCCTGGGCCTGGAGTGGAATCCCGGCAACCACATGCTCATGGAACAATCCGTGGTCACCACATTGAGCCATCTCATCCAATCCGTGGGCCACCGCCCCCTGAAGCAGTATAAATCCGGCTTGACGCCGGGGGTAAAAAACCGGGTTCTGGACTACATGCATGCCCGCTTTGCCCATCGGATCTCCCTGGCCGAGCTGGCCCAAGTGGCCGGCCTAAGCGAATACCATTTCAGCAGGATGTTTCACATCAGCCTGGCCCAGACACCCCACCAATACCTACAGTCCCTCAGAATCCGTGAAGTAAAACAGCGGCTCAAGTCCTCCCCCAAACACCCCCTGGCCGAAGTCGCCCTTGACTGCGGTTTTTCCAGCCAGAGCCACATGGGCCGGGTTTTTAAAAAATTCACCGGCATGACACCGCGTCAATATGCCGTCAATGGCTGATGTGCACCTATATCAGTTACAAAATCAATTTTAACCCCCATCTTTAATTCGGCCCATGGTGCCGTCTCCGGGTTGCCCCCCTGCCATAATCTGCCATGACGAGATATCCAACCAGGGGCGTTGGGATGGCCTTATTGTCGACGACCTTTTTGATTCAGGAGCGAGTCTTGAGGTTGCCACCACGGTGTTGTCGACTTATGGTAAAATTAATGATGTTTATATAGCAGCATTTACACAAACAGGAAGATAGCAATGAAGACCGTTTTTATATCAGGTTCAATGGGAATTAAAAACCTGCATTCAAAAATAAAAGACCGCATTAGAGGCATCATCGCCAATGATTTCCGTGTGATTATTGGGGATGCCTCGGGTGTGGATAGCTCAATCCAGGAGCATTTAAAGAACAAAGGATACTCAAAGGTTACGGTCTTCTGCAGCGGCAATGAGGTTCGGAATAATCTCGGCCGATGGCCGGTGAAAAAAATACAGGTCCAGGGCCGTCGCAAAAATATGCGACTTTTCTACACTGCAAAAGATCTTGAAATGGCCCGACACTGCCACTTCGGTATGATGATATGGGACTCAAAAAGTACCGGTACCTTGAATAATGTGTACGAATTGTTGAAACGGAAAAAACCATCCCTTGTTTTCATAAACAAAGAAAAAATCTTTAAAAAAATTAAAACCATAGATGATTTCCAAGACCTGGTATCGGTAATGAGCCCAAATGCCCAAAAAAAGGCAAATACAAAGATTCAGCTAAAGAAGAAAATCGACAACTTGAAACAGGAAAACCTGTTTCCATCTGTGGCATAATTTCATTCCCCTGTCTCCGACATTTAAAGATGGCTGAAATCCCCCCTCCAACATTTTGCTTCCCCCTTGTCAAAGCCCGGCCCATCCCTTATTATCCAATGCGATTCGATTTTATTTCCCAAATGAGGAGATCCCATGACCACTGCCCTGCCCGACGTGAGCCAGGCCCCCTATATCATCGACAAGGCCGAAAGCCTGAGTCTGAACCTGAGAGTGCTTTACGAAGCCGTCATCGACCTGTCTTCCGAAGGTCTGATCACGGCCAATTGCATCAACATGGCCGCTGGTATTCTGCTCAACGACCTGGGGCTGCCCGCCTATTTCTTTGAGAACATCACCAAGGACAGCCTCAAACAGATCCTCTCCTCCATCACCTCTTCCATTTCGGTCCAGGACAACAGGGTGGTCCTGGTGGGCCGGGTGGCCCACATCGACTTTGACCTGGAGCACGGAAACGATGTCCAGCGGGTCCGCATTGCCACCCGGGAGACCCGGGATTCCATGGAAAAGCTCATCGAAACCCTGATTTCGGGCCATAGACGGGAGTATTATTACTCCCGGGAAAACGAATACTACACCTATATTATCCGGCCGGAAACGGTTCAGGACTTCACCAAGGCCGAGTTCCAGGACTCCCCCTTCCTCTTCAACCTGGCAGGGGACTTCACGGCCACGCCCGAGCCCACCCGCATGCGGTATGAGACCTTCCTGAAAAAATGCCGGGATGGGGTGACGCCCATGATCGAAGCCTTCAACCTGCCCATGACCGGGGAGACCCGGTTCATGTTCAACTCCGACTTTGCCACCCCCCAGATCCCCATCTTCCGGCGGCTCTTCCAGGACCACGGCCTCACCCTGATGCGGGCCTATTGGGAGCCCTATTGGGACGACTCCGAGGTGCCCACCTCCATCTGTTCCCTCTACAGCCAGGGGGAGATTTCCAGGGCCAAGGAGGCCGACATCATCCGGGACCTCCAGGATGTCCTGGCCTTTAACGTGGGACCGGTGACCGATCTCTACGTAAAGGGCCAACTCAGCTTCAGGGAGATGCTCTTTGCCGGCAATGCCATGGACTTCACCCAGATGTTCATCTTTTCCGAAAGCGAGGACACAACGGACAGGGGCATCATGTCCCGCCTGGGCTGCCAGGCCTATGAAGACGCCTTTGCCGCCCGGATCCACAGGGCCAACAGGGCCACCTTCGACGCCCGAACGGTCCGGTCCACGGCCATGGCCCACCCCGATTTGATCCAATTTCTCCACCGGATCTTTGAAAAGCGGTTCAATCCGACCATGGAAGCCCACCGGGCCATCCTGGATCTGGACCAGGAGATGGAGACCTTTCTTCAGATGCTCCGGGCCCGGTTCATGGATTTTCCCCTGGGGCGGGAGATCTTCTCCTTCATGTCAAAGATGGTCACCACCTGCCTGAAGACCAATTTTTACAAGCCGGGCAAGCGGGCCTACAGCTTCCGCTTCGACCACCAGATCCTGGACCCCCTGGTCTATAACCAGCAGGTCTTCGGCATCTTCTTTGTCAACGGCCACTATGCCCTGGCCACCCACATGCGGGCCGGGGACATTGCCCGGGGGGGCATCCGCCTGGTGAAGACCACGGCGGCCAACTACGATTACCGCAGGGACAACGCCGTCCTCCTGAACTTTGCCCTGGGTCCCAGGGCCCAGCACCTCAAGCACAAGGACATCTGCGAAAGCGGGGCCGCCGGAATTGTCATCCCCCATGCCGTCTACCGGGAATACGGGTCCAAGGCCCTGTTCGACTTCACCGAAGGCATCCTGGATCTCATGCTCCCGGACCCAACTGTGGTGGACCACTACGGCAGACCGGAAATCCTCTTCTTCGGCCCGGACCAGGGCACCTCGGCCTTCATGGACGACATTGCCCAGCGGGCCAGGGAACGGGGCTACCCCCACTGGCGCACCCTGGCCACGGGGAAAAAGGTGGGCATCCCCCACAACACCTACGGCCTTCTGGACAATGGAAAGCTCTTTGGCATCCTAAAGACCGAAGAAGGCGAGGCCGACCTCCAGATCAACGGAAAATCCGTTCTGGTCACTTCGGACATGGAAAAGCTGAGGAAAAAAATTGGAGGGAAAATCCAGACCTGCGGCATGACCACCACGGCCATCATGGCCGCCTTCCACAGCCTCATTGAACACGAAAAAACCCCGGAGGAGCAACTCAACCTCATGGTCATTGGCGGCCCCGACGGCTGCCTCAACGGCAATGAACTGCTCTGCTACCAGGGACGAATCTGCCTGGCCATTGACAACCATGCCCTGCTCTACGACCCGACCGGCCTGGACCGCCCCTCCCTGGAAAAATTGGCCCTGGCCGGCCGCATCCGGGACGGGGTATCCGCCCTGGATTTCCCGGCGGAAAAACTCTCCCCCGAAGGCTTCAAAATCGAAGCATCGGGCCGCCACATCCGCCTGCCCGACGGCAGCCTGGTGGAAGACGGCAGCCTCTTCCACAGAAACTTCCTCTTTGATCCGGCCTGCAGGCCCCTCATCAAAGAGGCCAGGATAGAGGTCTGCATCCCCTGCGGCGGATACAAGGAGGGTATCCACAGGAAAAACGTACAGAGCTTTTTGGACAATTTCCAGGAGCTGCGCTTCATCGTGGAGGGGGCCAACCTCTTCTTTGACGATGCCGCCCGCCGCCACATCGCCGACACCACCGCTGTCAAGCAGATCAAGGATGCCACGGCCAACAAGGGCGGGGTCGTTTCCTCCTCCGTGGCCGAGGTTCTCACCGGTTTCCTCTTCAATGAGGACTACGAGTCCCGCCTCATGAACGAGGTCAAAACCCGGTGCGCCCTGATCCGGGATATCCTGGACCGGGTGGAGACCTGCACCCGGGAGGAGACCGCCCTCCTCCTGGGCCAGCACCGGCAGAACCCGGGCCTGTCCCTGTCCGCCCTTTCCGACCGGGCCGGGGAGGAGATCCTCAGCCTCCAGGACCGGGCCCGGGAAAAACTCAACGCCCTGCTCCGGCAGAAAACCCTGGTCTGGAAGGTCATGGAAGCCTATATCCCCAAGGTCCTCATCAAAACCCTGGGGAAAAAGCAGATCATGGCCATCCTCAACGCCGACCACATGCAGGAGTACCGGGACGCCGTCATCACCAAAAAACTGGCCTCCATGGCCTTTTACAAGTTTGGCATGGAATGGGAGACCTTCCAGGAAAAACTGGACCAGGACTTTTCCAAAACCATGGCCCAGGCACTAAAATAAGCGGACCGGCAACGGCCCCCATCGTTCAGGCCGGGCCAATCCACCATTCCGAAGCCCCGTCCATCACACCGTCACCGGACCTCTGAATCCCATCTGTTTGAATGGGGCCTAATCCGAGCCGGAAACGGCCTTGGGAAGGTAAAAAATGGGGGTGGTGTCCCTGCGCCCCCTCACCCGGACGGCATCATTGCGAAAACCGGAGAGGTCGGTGTCGTGGGAGAGCTGGCTTCCCGTCTCCGAGGAGAGGATGATCTCGGCCTGGAGCTCCCGGGTCAGGGACTGGAGGCGGGAGGCCAGATTCACCGTGTCCCCCACCAGCATATAGGACTGGCGGCTGGGACTGCCGATGTTGGCGGCCACCACAGGGCCGGTGTGGATGCCGATACCATGGTCCAGGGGGGGACGCCCCTGGACCTTGAAGCGACGGTTCAGGGCCCGGCGGCCCACAACCATGTCCATGGCCGCATCAAATGCCTTCTGGGCATGATCCCGGCAGGGGACAGGGGCGCCGAATACCGCATAGATTTCATCCCCCAGGAATTGAAGAACCAGTCCGCCGTGGGCCTTGACCGCGGTCTCCATCTCCCCGAAATACTGGTTCAGCCGTTTCACCATCTCCCTGGGGTCGATGGCCTCCCCCATGGCGGTGAAGCCCTTCAGGTCGGCAAAGAGAATGGTCACCTCCCTGAGATCCCCGGCCAGGGGAATCTTCCCGGAAATCACCTCGTCCCTGATGGCCGGGTCCACATGCCTGCCAAAGGTATCCCGGATTCGCTCCTTCTCCTCCAGTCCTTGGATCATCTGGTTCACCGCATCCCCCAGCACCCCCACCTCGTCGTTGGAGACCACCTGGGCCCTGGCCTTGAGGTCTCCGTCCCGCAGGCGGCGGATGGTCTGGATCAACCCCTCCAGGGGCTGGGAGATGGAACCGGCCACCACCCGACTCATATAGCCCGACCCCATGAAAAAGAGGACAAAGACCATGAGGGAAAAAACCAGAACCCCCTGGCCGTATGCCCGGGCGTCCACGGTGCCGGGATTCACCTTGAGCTGCCAATAGAGAATGAACAGGGTGATGACGATATTGGCCAGGGGAAGGAGGCTTCCCACCCGGTAGAAGGCCAAAAGGCGCTTGTGGATGGGGAGGCGGGCGGTGTCCCCAATGTGGTGGAGCCGACCGTCGGGGAAAAAAAACGGAATCAGGGTTTTGCGGGCATGGGACTCCATGCCGAAGAAGACCACGGCCGATGAGATCAACCCCATCATCACCGCCCGAAGCCCAAAGGTGATGGCGGCCATGGCGTCAATCTGACCACTGTTGTGGGCCAGGACCAGCAGGAACAGGGGGCCCAGGATCCAGCAGCCAATCACCGTTGGTACCATGACAAAGGGAAGGTTGATAAGGCATTTCCGTGCCCTGAGCAGGAGGTCCGGATCCAGGGGCCGGCCCTGGCGGAAATGGTCAAGGCAGATGGAAACCGGTTTCAATATCCGGCCCAGGATAAGGATAAAGGGCAAAAGGGATATGGTAAAGGTCATGGAAAAAACCAGGAACCGCCTCAGGATGAAATGGGTCCACTGGTTTTTCTCCAATCCGTGGAAGAGCTGGATCCGGGTGATGACAAACTCCAGGGGGGTGGCCACGTTGAGAAGGAAAACAAAGAAAATGCCCACCAGGGCCGCCACCAGGCCGATGAAATAAAACCCGGCCAGCCTTGGTGGGGAAGTGCCTCCGGTCTTCATGTCCACCGGACCGGAGCCGGGGCATCCCGGAGGATGGAATTTTTCGCCACGGGAAAAAAACCGCCGTTCAAGCCCAACCCGGCACCTGTTCCCTTGACCCCACCCAATGGAGGGTGGGTTGCCCTGTCCCGATATGGAATCGGTTTAAAGATGGACCCCATGGTTCCCCCTAGGAAAGAAGATGAAAGCGCAACCTTGAATCTGGGGAAAAGATCCTAGAAACCAAGGGCAAAGGTCAAGGGAAAACATTAGGCCCCGTCAAAAGAATCGGCCACGGCCTTGCCCGGGGCCCGGCCCGGTTCTCCCAGGACGCCATGGGGGCGAGGCGTTTTCCGGGGCCCTGCCCAGGGGCACGGGCAGGGCCTCGGAACCCGTCTATTCCCCGGTCCCTTCGGTGCAGTGGAAGGCCGACATCACGTGGTAACGGGGATCATCCACCTCTTCCTCGATGACGGAACGGTATTTTTTATCCGAGGTCATGAGCAGTTTTTTGCAGTCCGCACTCAGGTGTTTGAGGGTGACCTGTTTGCCGGCCCGGGCATACTTTTCCACGATGACGGAGATGGCCTCGATGCCGGAGAAATCCGCCACCCGGGATTCGATGAAGTCGATCTCCACCCGGTCCGGATCATTTTTCACGTCAAACTTGGAAAGAAAAATCTGGGAGGAGCCGAAGAACAAAGGCCCCCAGATCTCGTAGATCTTGGTCCCGTCGCTGCGGAAACGCTTCCGGGCGCGGATGCGCACGGCGCTCTCCCAGGAAAAAACCAGGGCCGCAATGATGATCCCCATGAACACGGCCACGGCCAGGTCAAAAACCACGGTGAGGATGGAGACCGAGACCAGGACCAAGGCGTCGGACTTGGGAATTTTATGGAGGATGCGCAAACTGGACCAGGCAAAGGTGCCCATGACCACCATGAACATGATGCCGGTGAGGGCAGGGATGGGAACCTGCTCTATATAGGGGGCGGCAAAGAGGATAAAGGCCAGAAGGGTGCAGGCGGCCACCACCCCGGAGAGGCGGCCCCGGCCCCCCGCGTTCACATTGATGATGGACTGGCCGATCATGGCGCATCCCCCCATGCCGCCGAACAGGGCGGTGATGACATTGGCCGCCCCCTGGGCCATGCACTCCCGGTTGCTGTTGCCCCGTGTCTCGGTGATCTCGTCCAAAAGATTGAGGGTGAGCAGGGATTCAACAATCCCGATCCCGGCCAGGATCAGGGCATAGGGAAAGATAAAGCACAGGGTCTCCCAGGTCATGGGAACCAGGGTAAAGATCTGGGTCTGGAAGACGGGCAGGCCGCCCTGGAGCCCCTCGCCCCCACCGCTGCGGATAAAGGAGCCCACCGTGGCCGTGTCCAGGTGAAGGGCCAGGCCCACCAGGGTCACCACCCCGATGGCGGTGAGGGCCGGGGGAAGCGTCCGGGTGATTTTGGGCAAAAGAACCATCACGGCCATGGTCAGCAGGGTGAGCCCCAGGGCCGGGGCCAGTTGGGCCCAGGGCAGCCAGCTGGTCACCCCGGCCGCATCCACGGCCTTGAACATGTTCAACTGGGAGAGGAAGATCACCACGGCCAGGCCGTTGACAAAACCCAGCATCACCGGATGGGGGACCAGGCGGATGAATTTCCCCAGTTTCAGACAACCGGCCAGGATCTGGATCAGCCCCATAAGAAGCACCGTGGCAAAGAGGTAGTTCAGGCCCATACCGGCCATGGGAACGCCCCCGGCCAGCCCCAGGGCCTCCCCCTCCTTCACCAGGGAGACCATGACCACGGCCAGGGCACCGGTGGCACCGGATATCATGCCCGGTCGCCCCCCGAACAGGGAGGTCACCAACCCCACCATAAAGGCAGCATAGAGCCCCACCAGGGGATCCACACCGGCCACAAAGGAGAAGGCCACGGCCTCTGGCACCAGGGCCAGGGCCACGGTAACCCCTGAAATCATATCGCTTTTCCCATTCTGGGTTCTGGATCGAATCAACTCAAACATAGATGGTATGCCTTTTTCACAACAAAAGACCGGCCCCCTTTCCGGGATCCGGCCTGGAAATAATGAATATCTGTCTGGAAAAAAGCCGTAGTATTTACAGGGTTGAAGGGGAAAAAGCAAGGGCTTTATCCCGGGTCTTCCATGACAATTTAAGTCAGAAGCCTGAACACCATTGAAGGCCGGGGCATTGCCCCACCCCATCATTGACGGATGAGGCGGCGGTTGGCAAAGGCTGCAGGGGAACTGCTCCGGCAGGGGTTGATGTCCAGTCCCCCCCGGCGGGTGAACCGGCCCACCACGGTGAGGTCCGTGGGGGAGAGCCGCTCCATGATGTGGGTATAGAGGGTTTCCACACAATTTTCGTGGTATCCCGTGTGGGTCCGATAGGAGACCAGGTAGGCCAGAAGTGCGGTCTCGTCGATCTTCCGCCCGGAATAGGTGATCTCCACCGAGGCCCAGTCGGGCTGCCCCGTCACCGGGCAATTGGTGCGCAGGATATGGGAACACAGGGTTTCGTCGGTCACCTCCCCGTCTCCATATTTTAACAAAGAGGGCGCCACCTCGTAGACATAGGCATCGGCCTCGTGGTGGTCAATAATCCGGCCTCTGCTACCGGCCACGGAAAGGTGGTCCAGGTCGTCGCAATCCAGGATGCTCACCCTCACATCCCCCCGGGCCACCCGGGACAAATCCCTTTCCATGGCCTGTTTCACCCCATCCACCCCCTCAAACCGACTCATGTTAAAGGAGTTCAGGTAAAGCTTCAGGGATTTGGACTCCACAATGCATTGGCTGGTGCAGGGCACCCGGATCTCGGCAACGGCGGACACGGGCTTCCCTGTGGTGGACAGCCAGGACAGCTCCCAGGCCGTCCAGATATCCTCCCCGTGGAATGGCATTTCGCCCCTGGCCAGCCCCAGGGCATTCCGGCCCAGGGACCGTTCCACCGGAAAGAGCTGGGACGGATCATAGGTAAAGGTATAGCCGATGGATTTCCCCAGGGGATTTTCTGTTCTCATCATCTCTCCATTAAGGGGGAAAAGTCCCCTTCTCCATGTTTTTTCACGGGAATGGCATCTCGGTTTTCCGTCCGCCGCACCATTGGGAGGCCCACCATATGTACAAAGGAAAATAATCCAGGAGGGGCCACCGCCGGGTCGGGCCGGTGAGGGAGAATTTTTTAAGCGGGATGCCTCTCGTCCGCAGGGGGGGGGGATCCCCCCCGATTATCTTTATCATCCAAAGGGCGGTTCACCCTCCAAAATAATAGCATACAACAGAGCTTTGTATCACAGCACCATTCATTTGGAAACGGCTGCCCGTAAAAACCCGGCAGATCCCGAACAACACCCCTGGAACACCATGGGTTTCATTTACAGCCCAGACCGGGGCCGATCCGGCCCCACGGCAGATGGGGTCCAATTTTTTTTCCTCAGTGCCATGCAGGGCTGGCTCACTCCCCTTTCCTACCCCACCCGGCCCCGCCGGAACGGTTTAATCCCTAAGAGTTACCCTGATTTGAATCCCTTATATTTCATCCTGAAAACCAAACCCCGCCCGGATACAGACACAGGCTCTTCCAGGTTCCATCATCCAACCCCAACACTGCGCATTTTCCCATGGGCCATTGGTACCAAAAACGGCTTATATGGCCATATTTTTACATATTTCTTGACAAAACACCCCCTTAACTTTAGAACTGACAACATTGTTGGTAACAAAAAAATTCCAACCAGAACCGCCGAAAAAGTATCGTTTCCCTGTCCTCTGCACCTGGAGTACAGCGCCTCCAAAAGGCGTAATTTCACATATCCATCCTGATAGGAACCAATTGCCACAGGCGAAAATGCCTTTGCAGAATTGACCAAAAGCAGCAGGTGTTTTCCCCATCCCGTTTTTTCCCGCAGCCGTTTCCAACCATCAAAGAAAACCCATTGAACGAACAGCGTTCAAAATTGATAAATAGGAAATTCGTATGCATCCAGCCCTGAAACGGACTGTTTTATTATATTTCCGAGGCGCAGCCCTTCTACGGGGAATGCTGGGTCCACCCGGTATCTTTATTTCCTCCTTCATCCACTCCCATGCCCGGCTCTCTCCCACACGGCAAAACGGCCACCCGAGCCCCGATGGACATCCTCCCCCCCCCGGGATACCCGTTGATCCGTTAACTTAAAAGGGAAAAAACATGTCCACCCCAAATACGATTTTCCCCCCGTCGGTTTATGTTCCCATGAACCGACCCCCGGCCCATCTTCCCAGACAGATGGACGATGCCTAGGAATTCATCCGGCGCCGCAGCGTCGCCCCCGGTATACCCCTGCCCCGGTGAGGCGTTCCCTGGAAGCATATATCCATGCATCGGCACCAGGATGGCCCCCGTTCGGTCCCCCCGGGCGGCCCATCATTATGAAACAGGATTTCCGGCCCCAACAAAGGGACCAGATCGCATAGAAGAGAGAGGAAAACACCATGCCCATCGGAAATAACACCATCCCCCCGACCCTTGCGAGTTTTAGAGAATGGGTGGAAACCCACCTCACACAGGAAGAACTGGACACAGAGGGATTCTTCGACATCTATAATGCATATACCCGATACAGCCCTGTCCAGGGAACAAATACCCTGGCAGAGTACGGTGCTGCAAGGGGCGTTACCCAGGCCCTGGCAGCCTACCACAGCCAGAATCCCACCATCCGGATCCCCTATTTCCACAACCTGGAAAACACCTTCAACACCAGGATCCAGTCCATTCTCCAACACGCAGCCCCCCTCCCCCACCCCTTTGAGGGTCTGGCCCCGGCCCAGGTTGTTCCCCTGGTCAACACCCTGCTTGTGGACCATGCCCAAAGACCGGACAATCCCGAAATCGCCACCCTCCTCCGCAACGCCACGGACACCGTCCTGGATCTCTACCAAAGGGGCCGTCTCTCCGCGGCGGCACAAACCGTGGTACAGGTGGAATTCCAACGCATGAGCCTGGCCCTGGAATCCGGTTCCAGGCCCCAGGATCCAGGGGCCACAGACACCCCCCTTTTCCTCTCTCCGGCCCAGGCCGCCTTTATTTTAGAAGAATGGCGGTTACAGCCCGCCCCCCATTCCCATGGAACCTACGCCCTCTCCCTGCCGGTCCCCGACCGGCCCGGGGAAAATGGGCCCGTGCTGGATCAGGCCACCCGGCAATCCTTGATCCGGATATTGGAAGAATGGGCAGGGGCAGCCTCCACCCTGGATCCCTCCCCCTATACCCGCCTGGTCAACCGCCTCACGCCCAGGGAAGGGGAACCCGGCCAGGGCAGTGAAGAAGAAATTCCCTGGATCACCCTGACCCGGGACAGCCAGGGCCGCGTGGTCGGCCTAGGCCTGGCCCTGGACTCCCCCGACCGAATCCTTCTGGACACGGTGGTTGTCACCCCTTCCACCGACACCGGCCCCGGGGGTGACGCCACCCAACGCCATACCCTCCTGGCAATGGTGGAGGCCGGCCGCAACCGGGCCCCGGAGATCCCCATGGAGGCCGTCGTCAACCAAACCGCCAGGCAGCCCCTGCTCCAATCCCTTTACTTCTCCCCCCATTCCCACCCACAGCTTTTTTCGGATCCAGGGGGCGATTCCGGCCCGACCAGCTTCCAAACGGCCCAGCAAAGCCTGATATTCCAGAGATTGGAAAGCCTCCAGGGGATACCAAACCCCTCCTTTGAATTCCTCACCCGAATCTCCGACCTGATCTACTTTCTAAGGACCTCCAACACGCCCTCCCTTCCCCAGGCATTGACCGCAATTGAAACCCTTGTTCAGTCCCTGGACAGCCCCCCGTCCCAAAACAGCCGGACCGCCATTGGGACATTTATCCAGACCATTGACAACCTGGTGGGAAAAGATTCCGTTACCATTCCCGGCCCCGTTGCCCAAGAACAGCTGTTCGCAGACGCCCTTGCCCCCACCCAGGAGATCCGGGCAGCCCTGGCCCATGTCCGGGAAAGTCTTATCCGATACGAAGGGCTTCGCAACATCCAAAACATTGACGAATACACGGCGGCCTGGGATCTTTCCCGCCACACCCGCGGGCTTGTCAACGCGGTCCGGGACCGGAACAGACGGGTACCCGGCGACAATGGACTGGCCCCCTGGCTGGAAAATCTCACCCTGATGGAGGATCGGATCCAGGGGCGGCTTGAACAGCTCACAGACCCCATCCCCAAAAAACTCCACCTGTTGTCCCTTGGAGATCCGGACCCAGACCTGTATCAATCACTGACCACATGGACAAACATGAACCCGGACCACCAGATCACCCTCTGGTACGATCCAGATGCGGTGCTGGCCGATTATTTGAAACAGACCCTCCGGGGATGGGCCTATGCCACGGCAGACACAGATGCCCCCGAGGGCTCGGAAGAGCTTATCCATGAAATCGACAACCGTCTGATCCTGCTTCAGAATCAGGCATGGGAAAACATCCGCCGGAGCATGGAAGGGGGCCAAAGCTTTGATGAAGGCGCCATGGCCTACCTGGTGGAGCACCTGGAACAGGAAAGGGACCATCTTGAAGTCCTCCGCCAAAGCAAACTGGCCGGCTACCGGGAGCTCGTCTCCAGGATAGCATCGCAGTATCCCGATACTCCGGTGGCCCTCGGGGATGTTAAAACCACCATGACCTCCTCCCCCTTCCCCAAAACCCTGGATCTCTATTACCGGGAACTGGGCCTGCGCAATATCCCCGAAGCGGCCTCCAACATTGCTCGCCTTGAAATCCTGCGCAGGGAAGGGGGCATCTACCTGGACGCAGATGTGGTTCCCGCCTTTGCCCCCTCCCAGGCCATTCTCGACGCCTTCCAGGCCCAGGTGGAAGAGCTGGCCAGGCGGGCCTATGGTGATATCCTGCACCAGGAGAGCAAGCTCCCCGACGGATTTCGGAAAATCGTCACCCGGCGCAGCCAATTATTGGGAAATTTTGAAACCATCGCCTGGGCAAAGATCAACCAGATCCTGTTAAGAAACCACCCCCTGGCCGACCATCCCGTGCTCACCCGGGCCCTGGCCCGTGCCAATGAAAAGACCGTAATGCTCGACGTCCTGAAGCGAAACGGCCTGGGCACGATACTGCTGGGGGCCGATGTATACCAACGCACCCACCCGGGCCAATCCCCCTTCAAGGGCGTCCACGGGATCCACCTGGCGCCCGATGCCGTCCAAATGGGAATTTCTGGCGAAGCCGATCCCGTCAATTCCATACTTATCAGCCATGGGGACGCCACCCTTGTCCGGGCGATGATCACCTCCGTGGTCCAACGGTATCAGCAGCTTGACGCCCTGGGTATGGTGGACATAGACACCATTGAAAGGGTGGGGGAATTTACGGCACCCGACACCCTGCCCTCCGACCTTGCCGAACACCTATCCCAATACCGGCTGGACGGCATCCTGGGAACCACAGCCACCCAATCCCTTTCCGGCCCGGAGGTACTTATAGAAGGCGTAAATCATCGGATCGCCTCCCACCTCACAGGCCCCCGGGACATCCTGGACTTTATCACCCCACCCGAGGCATACCAATTCTTTGATCCCCAGGCCCTGACCGATCTTCCCGTCACCTGGATCGACACCTTTGAACAAATGCCCGAAGGCATCTATGCAGAAGAGAGCCGATACCCCCATACCCTGGTCATCCGGTTGGACAATGCCCTGGAAAGCATCCATACCGCCCGGTATCTTTTCCGAAAACACCAGGAGACCGCCACCCTGCTCTACGCCAACGAAGACCCGGCTGAGCTGAGATTTGCCTCGGGCACTCTCCCCGATGATTTCAACGGCATCCGCATCACCCTGGTGGGGGTGGCCGAAACCCAGGACGACGTCACCACCCTGGGGGGATACGAGCCCCATCAACTGGCCCAGCTCATCACCCGGGATCTGGAAACCGGCCCCGCCGTCATTGAACGCATCACCCTGGTGGCCGAAGAGATGGCCCTGGGCGAAGGATCCGGAAGAACTGCGGCAAACCGGTTTGCCGTTCCCCTCATGGAAGAGCTGACCCGCAACGGCATGGAGGTCAACAGCGTCGCCTTCAGAAACACGGCCGTAGATGTAAACCCCTTTGGCCGGAAAACAGCCATCCAATGGGTTGAAGATCACTGGGCAAAAGTTCCCGCAACCACCCCCACCAAATGGATCGTCTGGAGGGACGGCCACGACCGAATCCGGGTGGAGCCCCCCCAAAACTACGAACTGCTCCGCCGTATCCACCGCCTCTCCCGGTCCGAAGCCGATTTCCACCAGGCCGTCACCCGGACGCTCTCCCGACACGGCATCACCGACTATTCCGTGCCTGAACTCATGCTGGCATACCGGGAGTGGGTCCAGATTGCCCAGACCCGGGGCGGGGCCGAATTCGGCGCCCTAGAGACCCTGCACCTGCAAATCAAAGCGCTTCTGGTACAGGCAGGCGGCACCGATCCCTTTCTGGGCGAACTCAACAGAACCATCCACGCCTATAAGCTGAGCCTGATGCAAACCCTGCCCAACCGTATCCACATGGTCTGGATCGGCAAGCTGGGCCAGACCCAGGAAGCCTATCTGCGTCAATGGGTCCGTACCAATGGAACTGAAAATGAAATCAACCTCTGGTACGACCCCCAGGCCCTTTTGGCCAAGGTATTGTCCAATGCCATTGCCCAGGCCGTGGAGCTTGAGCTTGGGACCCAGGAGTTCAGCAGCCGGGAACAAAGGGAGCAGGTCCGTATCCAGCGCACCCTGACCTTTCAAAACCGTGCCCATGCCTTTATCCACCCCCGCACCATCAGGGGGACGGCCTTTGATGAGGCCGCCATCCAATTCATGATAAACAGCCTGGGGCGGGACCAGGAAGAACTGGTCGCCCTGCGCCGCCGGCACCTGGCCTCCTTTACCCAGGCGGTGGAGCGCCTCCGCGCCGATTTTCCCCAGGCCCGGCTCCGGCTCCGGGATCTGGGAGAGATCTACAGCCGCCCCAGTGCCAACGGGGAACTCTATCACCAGGAGCTCAGCCTCAGGGGACATCTGGCTTCGGCCTCGGATATCTCCCGGGTGGAGATCATCCGAAGATACGGCGGGATATACTATGACATGGATATCCTGCCCCCTACCAATCCCAACCTTTTCCGGGAATTTGAAACAGAAATCGCAGAAGCCATTGCCCATATGACCAAGGAGGCCCAGGAAGAATTCCCCGATGCAAAACCCCATAGTCTCCAGCAGGATGTGGAACTCCAATTCAATGAGGTCGCCGCCCACATCGTCCAGCTCATCCTCCAGGAACGGGGAGAGGAGACCCTCTTTTCCACCCGGGGTGCCGACAAGCTCACCCAAGTGGAACTCCTCCTGAAAGGCAGTCGTTTTGAGACCCTGATCAGCCGTATGGAATTCCGGGCCCGGGAATTTGAAGGCCCCCTGCTGATCCCCATACAGCCCTTTCCCATTATTCCGGACTCCTTTATCATGGGCCCCTCAACCAAGGCCCATTTCACAGACATGGGTATCTTCGGAGGCCGGGCCAACAGTGCCTACCTGAACAATTTTTCCAGGGACATTGCCCGAAACTATGAGATCATGAGAAGCTCCGGGGCCCAGGCCATCCAGGGCCCAGGGGATCTGGTCCGCGTCCAGAACGCCCTCACCCGAATCATTGCCAGTCGGGATCTATCCCCGGAGAGATACAGGGAGATTGCCTCCTACCGGCTGGACACATTGGTGGAACACTCCAGGGGATCGGTCTATATGACCTCCACCGAAGCCGCCCTCAACTCCCTCATGCAATCGGCCCAACACCAATACCACGGCAATACCCACCTGATCCGCGAACAATTGTTTTTACCCAGCCAGCCCATCGGAACCCCGGGAACGGCAGAGTCGGAAACCTCCTCATGGGCTGTGGGGGGGGAACCCGTGGACATCCGGGCTCTGCCCATGTTCCAGGAGACCTCCAGGCCCAAACTCATCCTCCAATTGGAAGAGGATCCCGTCACCACCCAATCGGCCCGCTTCCTTTACAACAAACACCCGGAGAGTTCCCAATGGGTAGTCCTGCGGGGGGGGGGCCTGGAAACCATGGCCGGAGATCCAGTCACCCTGGACCACACCAGCCGCCTGGTCCTGGTGGGCCACGGCACCGAAACCGCCATTGCCGGCATGTCCCCCAGCCAAATCATGGAACACCTATTGGAGCTGGGCATTTTAAGCAGCGGCAGTGACATCCGCCGCATCAGCCTGGTGGCCTGCACCGGGGATGATTTTTCCACCCCCCAAAGGGAGGGGGAACCGGCCGCCCCCTTTGCCGAAGCATTGCTCCAGGAGGCCGTGAGGGCCGGGGTCAACGTGGGCAGTATCACCTCCCGTACCGCCCTGGTCCGGGTGGACAGCCGGGGGCGAAAATGGGTGGGGGTCCCCGACGACCAGGGCCGGGTAATCTGGACCCGGAACAACCCGGCCTATAAGCTCATTGTCTCCCTGGGAGAGGATCGGCAGCCCCTCACCCGGGTGGCCCCGGTGGAAGAAGGGCTGGTACAGATCATCGGCACCCGTACCGATGCCCTGGGCCCCCTGGGAAATGGAACATTTTACTTTAAAAACGGTATCCAGACCGACGGCCACGGCACCCCCTTGCCGGAATCGGATCGGCTGCAACCGGATCAGCTGGCCACCGTCCGGGAAATCCTGGGGGAATCCCCCAACGGCGAAGTGCGCATCCGTGACGGCCAATATACCCTGATCCAGCCCCGGCCCTCCGGTGAAGCCGCTCTGCCCCATGCCCCGGAATTTGAACAGGCCGTAAAGCAGGTCCTTTCCCGGTATGGGATAGAGGAATCCGCAGCAGCAGACCTATTGGACGCATACCGCCGCTGGGATGCATTACGGGGCCGCGGCAACGGCGCCGAGTACGGGGCGCTGGAGGCATTGAACAATGAATTCTCCACCTTCATGGATGATTTTGGGCCCACCCCCCATCCCCAGCTGGACCCGCTGCCGCAAGCCCTCCATAGCTATCAGCAAACCCTGATGGTGGAGATTCCCAGACGCCTTCATTTCATATGGATCGGTGGGCTGGGCGATATCCAGGAGGCATATCTCAGACAATGGGCCCGGGTTAATGGTAGCGAAAACGAAATCAACCTCTGGTACGACCCCCATGCCGTTCTGGCCAAGGTGCTGGCCAAGGCCGTCACCGATGAAGTGGAAGCCCGATTAAGCCGGGAGGGAATCTCGGATAGTGAATTGGAGGAGGCCCGCATCAGCCGAACCCTGGCCCTCCAGGACCGGGTCCACGCCGCCATCACACGGGACATGGCCGGGGGTATGGACTTTGACCAGGCCGCCGCAGCCTTTATGGTGGACGCCCTGGGACGGGACCGCCAGGCCCTGGAGGCCCTCCGCCGGGACCACCTGTCCTCCTTTACCCGTGCTATTGAACGCATCAATGCTGAATTTCCCAATGCCCGTGTCCGCCTCAGGGATCTGAACCAGATATACAACCAGGCCGATTCCAATGGAGAATTCTACCACCAGGAGCTGAGCCTTAGAAACTTTCTGGCTTCGGCAGCCGACGTCTCCCGTGTGGAGGTGGTCCGCAGGGAAGGGGGCATATACCTTGATATTGACATGCTTCCGCCCATGAACCCGGAGCTGTTCCACCCCCTGGAGAACCAGATCCAGCAGGCCCAGGTCTACCTTACCCAGGAGCATGTAAGACGCTTTCCCAACCAGCACCCCCTGGATCTGAAAAAGCAGGTCCACGATCTCTTCACCCAGGCCCGGGCCCAGGCCGTGCAACAGGCATTGGAACGGCGGGGTGAAAACACCCTTTTCATTGCCGACGCCCCCAACCGGCTGGCCCAGCTCAACAGGGAGCTTGGGGGAACCCGGTTTGAAAACCTAGCCACCCGCATGGAATTCCAGGCCAGGGAGTTTACCGGTTCATTGCTCATCCCTACCCGGGCCCAACCCATCATTCCGGACTCCTTCATCATGGGACCCACCACCATCAATACCTTCACCGACTTTGGCATCATCGGCGCCCAGGCAGACAGCGCCTACCTCAACGCCCTGTCCAGGGACATCCGTCGCAATTACACGGTCATGCGGGAATCCGGGGCCCAGGACATCCACAGTACAGAAGCCCTTGTGGGGGTCCAGGACCGGCTGACACGGATCCTCCATGAAAGGGGGATGGACCAGGACAACTATGCCGACATCTCCCATTATCGACTGGACCGATTAATGGAGGACAGCTTTGCACTGGTGGCCATTTCATCCACCCAGGCCGCCGAGGATTCCCAGCTCCACTCCGCCCTCCAGGACTTTGGCTCCGACACCAACCCCATTCCCGATCAAATGGTCAGAAGCAGCCAGGGGATCGCCATGCATGGAACAGACGTTTTTGGGATCTCCTCCTGGACACGTGGAGAGCCGGAAACGGGCATCACCCTGTACGAGCCCATTTCCAGACCCCAAATCATCCTGCAGGTGGACACCGATCCCGTGGCCCAACAATCGGCCCGGTTTCTATTTAACAAACACCCGGAAGGCTCCCAGTGGATGGTCCACCGCAATGGGCGGTTGGAAACCCGTGCCGGAGACCCCGTCAGCCTGGGCCCCACCAGCCGCCTTGGCCTGGTGGGCCACGGCACTGCCACCACCATCGGGGGTATGGGGCCCAGTCAGATCATGCAACTTCTTTTGGACCACGGTCTGGTCCGCAACGGCACCAGCCTCGGTCGCATCAGCCTTGTGGCCTGTAACGGAGACGACTTCTCCACCCCGGCCCTGGAAGGCGCCCCCAGGGCCCCCTTTGCCCAGAGCCTCATGGAAGAAGCACAAAGGGCCGGGGTAACCGTGGACCGCATTTCGGCCCGCACCGCCCTGGTCCGGGTGGACAGCCAGGGCCGGAAATGGACCGGTGTCCCAGACGACCAGGGGCAGATTATCTGGTCACGGAAAAACAAAGCCTACAAACTTGTCGTCACCCGTGAAGGGGAGACCACCACACCGCCACAGGTGGTCCCGGTGGAAGAAGGACTGGTGGAAATCGTCGGCACCCGTGCCGATGCATTGGGGCCGATGGAAGACGGAACACACTACTTTGAAAACGGAATACAGACCGACGGCAACGGCACCCCCCTGCCCGAATCGGACCAGCTGCCCCCTGATCAGATGACCACCATCCAGGCCATCCTGGGAGAGACACCCAACGGGGAGGTCCGGGTCGTTGACGGTCGGTATACCCTGATCCAGCACCCGCCCCGGGAATCCGTAACAGAAGAATCCAACGGATCATTCCCCGGGCTGGAGCTCCCCCGGGACCACATCCGGGAACAGGTCCGACAACGGGCCCTGGATGCCGTGGACATGGAGGCCGTCCTCCGGCGGCTGCCCGCCCGGGTCAGGGACCATGGGATGACCCGGCAGGCCGTGGAAACCATGGCCGAGGGGGCGGCCGATGCCGTCAACCTCCAGCTGGAGGCCCAGCGGGATCACATGCGCCTGATGAAGGCCGTTGTTGACCGCATCCGCACCCAGAATGAGGAGACAGGGGGGGACTGGGTCCTGGCACCGGATTCCATTGACACCGACGGGGATACCCTCCATTTCAAGGTGGTACGCCGCAGCGACGTTCTCTCCGGGGGCACGGCGGAACAGCCGGAGCCCCTGGTCCGGCCCGGGGCGGAATCCGTCCGGTTGGGCATCAATATCCACGGCATCATCAAAACCCCTGGCCTTTTGGCGGCCCGCAACCGCCTGGCCGCCAAATGGCTGGAGAAGATGCGCAGTGTGGATCCGGAAGGCCGGCTCCAGGCCGGCATCGGCGGCATCACCTTTGCCGGGGGCCTCATGCTGGCCGGCATCGGTCTGCTCCAGGCCGTAAGGGGGCTGGAGGAGCGGGAGGACTGGCAAAGCGTCTACGGGGCGGCTTCGGCCAGCTATTTTGCCGGCCATGCCGCCGTGGGCGGGCTGTCCAAGGCCCTGTCCACCCAGCTGGGCAAGCGCCTGGTCTCCGGGGCCCAACGCCTGGTGACCACGGCCACGGAGGCTGCGGTTGAAGGGGTGGCAAGGGTAACGGGCAGAACCGCGGCAGAGGTGGGGGAAAGCCTGGCAAAGATCACCACCGTGGCCGCCAGGAGCGCCACCACCCTGGCCGGTGTGGTGGGGGAGATCATCCCCTTTGTGGGGGTGGCCGTGGGCCTTGTCATGATCGGTTTGGACGCCTACCATCTGTTCGAGGCCAAAAACGACATCGAACGGGTCCAATACGGGGTGGACATGGTCTTTGACGCGGCCGTGACCATCATCGACCTTGTGGGATCGGCCTTTCCCCCGGCAGAGATCGTCACCGCGCCTTTATCCTTGGTCATCAACGTGGTGCGCATGATATTTGACTCGGCCATGGTGGAGGTCCAGGCCGAACTGGCCAAGCTGCCCGCCGATGCCACCGACGCCCAAAAGGCCCTGGCCGTGATCAACGGCATTGGGTTCGGATTCCGGGACTTTTTGCGCAACCTCACCCCCTGGGCTGCCGTTGAGGACGCCAAGGCCATTGACAAGGAGCACAACCAGGATCTGGATTACATCCACTCCCTCAACGATCCGGCCACCTACTTCGGCATCCACCCCGTCACCGGGGTGACCGGGGAGGCGGCCTTGGATTTCCAGATGGGGGACAACTCCATGTCCGGCGGGGATGTGGTGGTCCGCCTGGGGGAACCCGGGGCCAACACCCGCATCACCATTGGGGATGTCCCCCAGGACCGCCTCAACAACGGAGAGGGAGAACTGGCCACCCACAGCCTGGACTGGCAGGGGGTGCTGGCGGCCAACACCGACTTTGTCCTGCTGGGATTCGGGGAGTCCTACACCATCCAGACCACCGTGGCCAAGGCATACCTGTTCTGGGCCATCCCGGTGCATTCCCAGACCGTGATCTCGGGCACCGGGGCCAATAGGGACTCCAGAACGGGCACCTATTTCGGCAACTCCAGGGACAACACCTTTGTGGGGCCCAGGCGCTCGGATCTGGCCGACGCCCCCGGCGACACCCAGGAGGTGCGGGACCGCAAGTCCGACCTGAGAACGGCCCTGTCCACCTACCACTATTACATCCACGGAGGAGAGGGCAACGACACCTTCACGGTGGGGGGCTCGGTGAACCATCTCTATGGGGATGAAGGCGCCGACACCTATATCATCCAGGAGCAGGGCTATTTTTACATCCACAACCAGGCCGCGGATACGGCCCTGGACACCCTGGTCCTGGACAACACCCTGCTCTTCCAGCTGGGCATTGAGATCAACCCGGGCCGGTTCTCCGAAGGCCGCAACACCCTGGGCATCAACACCACCTATTACTCAGACGACACCAGCTCCCGGTACCAGCTCAGGGAAACCACCCTGGGACAGGTGGTGGACTTTCTGGAAAGCGAGGCCCACCGGCATTTGCGCATCCGCACCCGGGACGGATATCTTATCCACCTCAACGGGGACCGTTTGGCCGCCCAAAGGGATGCCGGCAATTACCACTATGTTCTCCAGAGCGACGACATTAGGGGCATCTTTGTCAACGGGCAGCAGTCCCCCAACTTTGACGCCCGGATCAATGGGGCCTCCGTGTTCCACTCCGGCTCCATCCAGCCCCAGAGACAGGGCAACCGGGTGGAGTACACCCCGGGCCGGTTCCACAATATCCGGCTCAACCACATTGAAAACATCTTCGGGGACGACCGGTACAACAGCCTGGGGGGCAACCAGCTGGACAACTACATCCACGGGGGCGGGGGCAACGACTTTATCTACGGCTACGACGGTAACGACACCCTGGTGGGGGGGGCTGCCGGCCACGGGGGCCCCAACATCGTCCAGAGCATCCTCTCCGGGGGCCGGGGCAAGGACACCCTGATCTCCAGCCCGGAGAGCAGCCAACTCTTCGGCGGCCAGGGGGCGGACACCTATATTTTGGACAGGGGCATCACCCAGGTCCTCATCCGGGATGTGTCCGACGGGGAACTCAACCTGGTCCAGCTGCCGGTGGTGGCCAGACATCTGGTCCAGACCCTGGCCGCCGACGGGGATCTTCTCCTCACGGACAGCGCCCATCCCGCCCGTCAGGTCCGGGTGGACAATTGGCGGGATTCCGACACCCTGTTCGAGTTCCACACCGCAGACGGATGGATCTATACCCGAACCGGCTCCAACCTGGGGCTCACCGGCTTCGACGGCATGACCTTTGCCCCGGCCAAGGCCGATGCGGCCCTGCTCTCCCTGCCCCCCTCTAACGGCGGATTTGACCTCACCGTCTACGACCTGCCCCGGGGGGCTGCAAGGCCCACCACCCAGGCCCAGGTGGACCGGGTGGTCCGATCGGGCCACCGGGTGGCTTCGGGACACCTCTCCAGCCTGGACTTTGCCGGGGGCGACACCCCGGCGATACGCTTCATCCAGACCCGCATCGCCGATGTCCGCCACTTCCTGCTCAACCATATCCCCCCGGACCGATTCTGGGACGCCACCGCCATCCTGCCCACAAACGACATGGCACTGCTCACCACCACGGTGAGGAATCTGCTGGGGTTGCCCCGGCCCACCGGCACCGGCCTGGACATCAACGACATCCGGGACCATTACCGGGACCAGGGGATCACCCTCCCCGCCGATCTCATCCAGCGCATGGACAACGGAACCCCGCCCCTGGTCAACCAATTCCTCAACCAGCCAAACCTGACAACGGGCAGCCGCACCGTGACCTCGGCAGGGCTGTTGAAGTTCACCACCCACATCTGGCTGGACCAGGGCCGACACGAATTCCGCCTCACCTCCTCCATGAATTCCCTGCTACGCATCAACGGCGGCACCGTCATTGGCATGGGGGCCGGCACCGTCCACCAGGGGGGCAACACCCTGGCCAAAAACGGCCATATCACGGTGGAGACCCCGGGCTTTTTCACCCTTGAGGTCTTCTACTCGGGCCAGGGAACGGACGACACCGCCGCCGACGGGGACAATGAACACAGGGACTCCTCCCTGCCCGAACACTACTTCCGGCTGGAAAAGGAGAACGGCCAGGGGGAATTCCACGTCCTGGGCACCGGGGACACCGATACCCTGGTCCGAAACCTGGCCGATCTTCCCAATGCCCACCTCCGGGGCGACCAAGGCCTGGTCTTTGACGCCACCCGCAGCGAATACGCCGCCATTGAACGCATCATCGGCTCCAACGACGACGACCTTCTCTCGGGAAACGCCCTGGACAACCAGATCTTCGGCTCCGGGGGCTCGGACACCATGACCGGATGGAACGGGTCCGATGTCTACCACGTGGACGGACAGGGCCTGGACATCATCCGGAACATTGCCGGGGACGGTCTCATGGACAATGTCTACCTGCCTGGAACCCGGGCGAATCTTACCTTTGCCATTGTGGACAACCGCCACCTGGAGGTACGCTCATCCGGCACCCCCATTGCCCGGGTGGAGGACTGGGCCCTGTCCGAGGCCCACCGCCACATCCAGTTCCACACCAGGGAAGGCATCATCCTCGGGGTGGCTCCGGCCACCAGTGATGATGGAGACATCACGGTCCAGACCTTTGTGGCGGCCATGGACTTTGGCCAAAGGGAAACCGGGGTCACCTTCAATGCCGGATCAGACACGGACTTTCCCCAGCTCCACAGCATCATGGGCTCGGAGTTTGACGACACCCTCACCGGAAACGACCAGGACAACCAGATCTCCGCAGAAAAGGGCAACAACCACCTCAGGGGCATGGGGGGCAACGACATCCTCTATGCCGGAACCGGATCGGATATCCTGGAGGGCGGGGAGGGCCGGGACAGCTACGTGGTCACCCTGGCCGCCCAGACGGTCACCCTGAGGAACGCCCAGGCCGGGGAAGAGCAGAACATCCTGCGCCTCCATGCCGACAAGGGCCAAATCCGTCTTTCCCGGGAGGGGGACGATCTCATCATCCAAGGGGCCCGCTTTGGCCAGGGCACGGTCCGGGTGGTGGTGGAGGACTGGTACATCGACCCCAGTGTCAGGAACCTGGCCGTGGCCACGGACGACGATTGGTTCTTCACCATTGACGGGGATCCCCCCACAATCCAGAACAAGGAGCTCAACTTTGCCACGGAGACCAGGGGCCAGGTCATCGACCTCACCCGGTCCGGGATCTACGGCACCGACACCGCCCGGGTCAACGGCTCTCCCTTTGCCGACACCATCATGGGCAACGCCCTGGATAACCTCATCATCGGCGGGGGCGGGGCCGACCACCTCACAGGCGGGGCCGGGGCCGACGTCTATGTGGTGGGCGCCAATGCCGGGGAGGTCACCATTGACAACCGCACCAGGGACAATGCCCGGGACGTCATCCTTTTGTCCATGGCTGCAGACCGGATAGACCGAACCCAAGCCTCGGGGGACGACCTTCTCATCCGCACCCATGCCGGCACCACCCTGCGCCTTTTGGGATGGCAGACCCAGGCCCAGGCCCGGGACATCACCCTCATGGTGGAGGGCCAGAGCTTCAGCCTGGACCCCGCCGGCCGATTTGTCCTGGAAAGCGTTGACTTTTCCGGACAAGATGCCGGGATCATCCACACCCTAAGGCAGGGGGCCACCGCCCTGTCCGGTTCAGCCTCCACCGACGAACTCACCGGAAACCCAGGGGACAACCACCTCACCGGAGGCCTGGGCGGCATGGACCGCCTCACCGGCCTTGACGGCAGCGACATCTACGATGTCCACCTTCCCGTGAACACCGCCGGCGACCAGGCATTGACCCCGACAGAAGTTGAGGCCCCAGGGGGCCGGATCATCACCATTGCCAACGGGGCCAGGGACAATGCCATGGATCGGATCCTGGCCCGGGGCTGGACCCGGGAACAGGTAAGGACCCGCCGCCACGGAAACGACCTGCTCCTCTATGCCGTGGACGGTCCGGGCGACCTTACCGGTGCCGCCCTCCCCCTCTACGGAATCCGTGTGGAAAACTGGTTCATTGACGCCTCGGCCCGCCACCTGGCCCTGGAGCTGCCAAATGAAGGCACGGTGATCCAAATCACCGACGCAGGTAATTTAGGGCCCATCATCGGCATCGACGACAGCGCCATGACCCCAGGGCAAACCCGGGATCTCACCACGCCGTCCCATGGATCGGTGCTCCGCATCACAGACTCCGACTTTGACGACACCTACACCGGCAACAGCGCCGATGATCTTTTCATCAGCCGGGGGGGCAACGACCGCCTGGTGGGCGGCAACGGCCAGGACACCTTTTCCATCTCCGGGATCTTTTCCCGGACCCCGCGCACCATCACCCTGAGAAACGGTGGGGACGACGGTGAGACCGACCTGGTCTTCCTGGACATGGCCGCAGCCGACCTTTACTTCTCAAGGATCAGGCCCGACGGATTCCTGGAGATCCAGGGGGCCGGCCTTACCCTGGTCCTGGAGGACTGGGATGCCGGCAGCGCCGACCACCCCGCCTTCCAGCTGGCCACCCGGGAGGGGATCACCTTTGGCATGGATGCCCATGGCCGCCTCTCCATTGTCTCCGTGGACATCAGCCATGGATCGGCCCAGACCATCGATGCCACGGCAGTCTTTAATCCCACCCGGGAGGACGCCCGGGTTGTGGCCCGCCACGGGGCCGGCGCCCTGGCCGTGCCCGGGCAATTGGCCCAGGCCCTCATCCTCAAGGGCAGTCCGGGCTCGGACCGCCTCCTTGCCGGGGACGGGGACAATACCCTGGTCTCCGGCGGCACCGGAACAGAAGTTGAAATCCTCTCCGGGGGCGGGGGCAAGGACAACTATGTCCTGGCGGCCCAGGGCCGGTATGAGATCCAAAACCACGACGAATCCAAGGCCATGGACACGGTGCAACTGGACCTTAACTTCAACCATATCCAGGGCCTGCGCAACCAAAACGACCTGGAGCTGACCTCTTCCTTTGGATTCTCCCTTACCATTGCCGGCTACTTCACCTCCGATGCCTTCCGCCACCTCAGCTTTGTCACCCGGGACGGGATCCAATTCGAGATTTCCGGACCGGATTTAGAGGTGGAGGACCGAACCCTGGTCTTCAAAACCATCCGGGGCATGGACCTGTCCAACGCCACAGAGGATGTCACCGTTGACCTGGGAAGGGTTGGCACCTTCACCCATGCCCGCATGGGCGTCACCGGCTTCACCGGGAGCAAGACCTTTGCCAACCAAGTCACAGGCGGCCCCCTGGGCACCCAGGTCACCACCGGTGGGGCCCGGGACACCATCACCACCCAGGACGGCAACGACCTTATCCGTTCCGGCGGGGGGGACGATAGGGTCACCGCAGGAGGAGGCAAGGACATCCTCTTTGCCGGGGACGGCAACGACAATCTTGACGGCGGGGCCGGGGACGACGTCATCGTGGGCAATGCCGGCAGCGACACCATCAACGGGGGGGAGGGCAGCGACACCCTGGCCTTTGTGGGGGACGCCCTCACCCAAACCGGGGTGAACGTCAACCTGGCCCTGGGCAGGGGGGAGGATGCCGATGCCCAAGGGGACCGGTACACCAATGTGGAAAACATCACCGCCACCCCCTTTGACGATACCCTGGAGGGGGACGAGGGAATCAATGTCCTCCAGGCCGGGGACGGGGACGATGCCCTTTTGGGCAACGGCGGCACCGACATCCTGGCCCCGGGGGCCGGCACCGACCGGGTGGACGGGGGAGAAGGCTCCGACACCGTGGACTATGCCGATCTTTTCCTTGGCATCCATGTGGACCTGGTCCAGGGCACGGCCTTCCACCTGGACGGGGATTACGCCCCAACCGGCATCACCGACACCCTGGTCTCCATTGAAAACGTCAGGGGCACGGCCTTTGACGACCGGATCCTGGGCAACAGCGAAGACAACCTGGTCCTGGGTTCCATGGGCCGGGACCGCTTGGACCTGGGGGGCGGCCACGACCTGGTGGATTACACCGACCTGGTCTTTGCCGGGGACCAGGGGCTTTGGATCGACCTTGGGGTCCAGGCCAATTGGGATCTGGATGCCCTGCCCCAAGCACAAGACCAGGGCTACCAGGTCCAATGGCTGGCCCATGTGGAAGAGATCCATGGCTCCTCCTCCGGGGACCGGATATACGGCACCGACGGCAATGAAACCCTGGACGGGGGCGCCGGAATAGACGAACTCAGGGGCCGGGGCGGGGACGATCTTTTCCTGGGCCACAACGACGGGGACCGCATCCACGGCGGAGACGGCAATGACACCCTGGACTACAGCCGCCTTCTGGCCGGGATCACCGCCAGCCTGACCACGGGCCGGGCCGGGCAGGACCAGCTCTCCCACATTGAAAACCTCTCCGGCTCCCAATTCAACGACATCCTGGAAGGGGACGACAATATCAACCGTCTCTCGGGCAGCCTGGGCCTGGACGAGCTTTCCGGCCTTGGGGGCAACGATCTGTTCTTCGGCCCGGGTGACGGGGACCTCTTCATGGGCGGAGAAGGAACGGATACCGTGGACTTCAGAAACGCGGCCCACGGGGTCTCGGTGACCATGGGCAGAACCGACTTCACCGAACAGGAACGGGCCGCCTGGGAAGCCTTAACCCTGCGCACAGATCATCTCATTGGCGTGGAGATTGTCCACGGGTCCGCCTTTAGCGACCTGCTCTCGGGCAGTGCCCTGTCCGGGGAGACCCTCCACGGTGGCGGGGGCAACGACTGGTTCACCGGCTCCCTCCAGGGGGAGACCCTGGACCAAGGCCGATCCCCTAACCCGGAAACCCTCTCCCCGCCCCCAACGCCCCTGCGGGACACCCTCAACGGGGGCGAGGGCCTGGACGTGGTCTCCTATGCCCAGGCCCAGGCCGGGATATACGCCCATTTGGGGCGGGGCCTGGCCGGGGGGGACCGTCTGGTCTCCATCGAAGGCATAGAGGGCTCGGCCTTTGACGACATCCTTTTGGGGTCCGGGGCCGACGACCTCTTCTTTGCCGGTGCTGGCAACGATGTGATCGGCGGGGGAGAGGGCAACGACACCCTGGACCACCGGCTTTTGGACACAGTGGACGGCATCACCGTCACGGCACTGGCACCGGACACCGACCCGACGATGTCCCCCGATACAGCCCAGGACCAGATTTTAGATCCGGATGGTAGTTCTGATCCGATCCCAAATTCCGACCAGAACAACGGCCCGGACCAGGACGCTCCACAGAACCAAGGCTTACCCCACACCTACCAAAGCCGCTTCACCGACACCACCGGCACCTCCCATGAAACCCGGATCCTGGATGTGGAAACCCTAATGGGCACCGGCCACGACGATGTCTTCACAGGGGGCGACCTAGCCGATCACTTCATGGGCCTTGGCGGAGACGACATTTTCACCGGCGGTTTGGGCAACGACCGGTTGGAAGGGGGAGACGGGGACGACACCTACACCTACACCAACGGAGACGGCAGCGACACCCTCCGGGATACCGCCGGCAACGACCAGATCCAGTTCTCGGGCCTGGGCCGGTCGGACCTGGCCTTCTGGGCCAACGGAGACGACCTGCTCATCGGAATCGGACAGGAGACCCTGACCATAGAGGACGGCCTCATCCAGGCCGGGGCCGTGGAGACCATCGCCCTGGCCGACGGCAGCACCCTGACGGCCACGGCCACCCGCCAATTGGTGGAGGCCATGGCCCAATTTGCCGCGGACAACGGTCTGGAGATCCAGTCGGCGCAGGATGCAGCCCAGAACAACGCCCTCACCTCCCTGGCCGCCACGGCATGGAGCCAGGGAGCGGCCTGATCCAAAACAATATAAAACCCAAAGGAGGCCCCCATGCCCTCCCATGACCATATCATTCAACCCTCATTTCCCGGATTCCCAGGGCAACCCCTGGTCATTGTCATCCCCGGCGCCGTCATTGACGCCATGGGGCGCAAGCATGCCATTGAAAGAGCCGACGCCCTGGTCCGGACCATCGCCAAACTGGCATCCTCCCCCCTTGCCCCAGATATCCCCGGCCTGCCAAGGGATCTGAAATCCAGAATCCAGAATTTTCTGAACTGGAGCCAGTCCAGCGACATCAGCCCTTCCACCTACGGAGACTTGTTTTCAGAGGCCGGCCTTCCCGCCCCCTCCCATCCCAGGACCCGTTTCCCCGCCAAGGTATCCCTGGTTATTTATATGACCTCGGACCCGGACGAGGTGAGCGGCAGCACCCATGTCTATCGCTCGGGTCAACTGGGGCAAACCAGGCACTCCGGCGTAACCCTGCTCAGGGTCAACGCCAGGGTTCCCCTGGGCTTCTCCAGGGAAAAAAACGCCTACCTTTTATCATCACTCTACCTGGCCCAAAGGGTGGCCGAGGGAACCTATTCTCCCCAGGCGGAAACCACGGCCCTGTCCATCCTGGCCCAATCCGACACCCTCTTCACCGCCCCCCAGGAAAACGACTCTGTCCGTGCCACCCTCGATGCCGGCCACCTGGGGTTTGAACAGATCTTCCAGGGGATCCAGGTTCTCAACCGGGAAGATCATACCCCGCTGGCCGACGGCGTTCTGGCCCAGACCCCGGCCCCGGACACCCCCCTGTTCCGCCTCAGGGTTAAAAACGGACAGCTTCAACTTGAAGTGGTCTCCCGCTCCCTTGAAACCTTCAGCTATCCAGAAATCCACATTGCACGGGACCTCTTTATCGGCCTCATCAGGGATCTGAAGACCACCGTTTCACCGAGGGGACTTGTGGAAACTTACAACCAGAGACTCTTCCGGTTACTGGGACCGGACGGCGTCCCCTACCGCATCAAGCCCATCCAGGACCGCCCCCTTGGACAGATCCGCATCGATCCGGCCCCAGGCCAGGCCCTGGAAATCCATAACCAGCCGATAATACGGATTCCCTATGCCGCCCTGGGGTCCGATGCATTTGGAAACACCCTCACCTCGGCCAGGGCCGGACACGCCTTTGAAAAGGCCAGGCAAATGGCCGGAAAATTCATCCACAGTTTTGAAAGGATCATGAATAAAGAATTAAGCATTATTTCCCGGGAGCCCATAAGCCCTTCGTTTAAAGCATTTGCCTTTCAGCTGTTCTTCGAAGAGTTTCAATTACAGGCACAAGGGCAGGCACCCAATGAGCAGCCGGATCAGGATGTGGCATTTTATTTCAGCCGGGAAGATGTCCTCTATTCCATCCTTTCCGAACTCGAGGTCAAGTTGCTCAAGGCGTGGTTTAATGCGGAATCCAGCCAGACCAAACTCCGGGGGTGGCTCGCCGAAAACGGGCTGATCACCGATGCCGACCCGACCGCCTTTAACCGAATTCGCTACCTTCTTTCCCATGTGGCCGAATCCCGAATTGAAACCGGCCGTGCCCAGCTCGGAATCAATCCAGGAAGACAAAACCATTACTCCCCCAAACCCGATGATATCGGCACCACCATCCTCCATTCCGGTACCTTTTCCACGGAACGCCGCCCCATTACCGTGGACCCGGACAGGCAATTCCACGTGGACATAGGATACCTGAATCCGGACAGCCCCATGGCTGACCTATGGGACGGGCTGGAAGCCTGGGAAGAGGGAGAGGGAATGCAGCTATACCGGCAATTGGATCCCCATGCCTATATCCCCGACAGCTATGCCAGGGCAGCCCACGAATTCGACACCTCGGCCCGCGCCCTTCTCCAAAGGGCCCCGGACCTGGATCCGGCCCATCTGACCCGGGCCCTGAAGGCTCTGATCTCCGCCCTTCCCCCCACCCCGGTCGGGTTGGACACCAGGGGCAGAATCCCCCAGGAAAGCCTGGGGTGGTGGGGCCGGGTCAACACCCTGGGAAAACAACTCAAGGAGGTGGCCCGGGGTCTCTCCGCCCCCGGCCTGGACCAGAGGATCGAATCCGGCTTAAGAACGGCGCTTCTGGCCAACCTGGAGGCCCCTGAAGCCACAAGCCGGGTCAGCTTTGAAAACGGAGCCTTCCAAACCTGGCGGGGCAGGGTCAGCCCTGAAGAATTGGCCATCCCGCCGGACTGGCACCCGGGGGATCCCCTGCCCGGGTATACCAAGGCCGATGGCAATCCCATACGCATCACCTATGTTGCCAATGAGCCCATCACCCTTTTGCCGGAAAAATTCACCATGACCTGGAACGGGTTGGCCGTTCCCGTGGATGTCCTGGACGGACTTCCCACGGATTTGCCCTCCCAGGCCGTGACCTTCACCGACACCCGCCAGGGCCACCCCCAGGTCCACACCCTCACCCTGCCCCAGGGGTTGACCCAATTGCCCGGGGAAAACGCCCCCCTGTTTACCTTTGAAATTGAGGGAATTCCCAATACCCTTTTCCTCCTGGATGCCCGGGATTACGTGGGATCGGGCAGTGGCCTTGAAAAAAAGGCCATGGCCAATATTCTCTTTCTCAAACGCCTGGGACTCATTTTGACACGGACACAGACCGGTCGGGGCATTAATACCCGCCTGGCCCGGAGGCCGGGAATCAACGCCCGGCAGCTTGGGGAAGACCTCCGCATCCAGGGCCTCCCCCCGGGGGAAGTCCTTGGGGATGGAAGCTACGCCCTCCTGGCCCGACTGGGGCCGTCCAGTACCCAATTTTCCAGGCTGACGCCCGAAGGGCTTGAAAGCCGGGGGGAAGAGGCAGGGACCCCGGGCTTCATAGAATTTTCCAGGGCCCTGGGGAGCATTGCCTATGATGTAAACGCCATCCCCGTACCCCCGGACCAGGATGCCGCCGCCTTCCGGCGGGAATTTATCCTGGACATTGAAAACAACCTCAGGGAGGAAATGGGCAGGGGGCTTCGGGCCCGAACCGCCATAACCGATACCGACATCGCGGTTCCCCTGGACGGATCCGTCCTTGCCCTGGACGAAAACAACACCCCCATTTCCCTGGTCCGGCTTTGGGAAGAGACCGTTCTCAACCGCTATTTTGACCTCTTCCGGCAGGGTGCACAAAGGATAATTCCGGATATCACCATAGAGGGGCTGGCCCATCCCTCCCCCGCAATCCGCCAGGCCATGGCCCGGATCAAGGTCGGGGCCGGCTCCGATCCATCGGCGGAAACCCGTGGGCTGATCCAGGAGTTATACGGACTCCAGCGCCAAATTTTAAACCATTTAAGAAACAGAACACGCACCAAAGATCTGGAAATGAACGATGCCTTTCGCATGGCGCCCTCTGAGCCCTTGTATTCATCGGAAGAGCTCAGCCGAATCGCAGCCACCCGGTGGAGTACCTGGCTGACCCGCATGGAAGCCGCCCTGGCCGACAGGACCCTGACCCCGAGGGTGGAGAATTTTATTTTAAATGAGATTCAAGAGGCCAAGGAGAGCAGGCGGTCCGTTACGGATTTCACATTGTGGATGGACAGACTCTCTCCCAGACAAAAGGCATTTGCCCTGATCCGAATGCAGGTCGTCCTGGAAGATACCCAGAATTCGGTCCTGAAAGCCGCATTAACGCCCTATGCCCTAGCGCTGTCCTCCCTGGAAAATGAAGTTTCAAAACTGCGTAAAACCCTGGACCAGTCCCCCTCTCTCCCGGAACCGTATAGAGCGGCCACCGGCCTGGAAACCGCCACGGAATCCGGCAGCGGCAGGAAAACGCCCCCACAGGGAAAGGCGTCCGACATAAAATTTGTCCGTTTCAGGCAGGGCGTCCAAGTCGACAGATTCGATCTGCCGGTCCTGCCCGGCTCAAGTGAAGCCCTTTCAGACAAAGAGATGCGTCGGGTTCGCAGGGCATTCGGAGACGAATTTACCGGGCAAATCCAGATTTCCCCCAGGGAACTAAAACAGGTGGACGCCTCCTTTGTGCCGCCGGATCCCTCCGATGCCACAATGGAACAGCCCCTTACCTCGGCCCAGGAGTCCGACGGTCCTTCCCCGTTGGAGCTCCCCCGGGACCACATCCGGGAACAGGTTCGGCAACGGGCCCTGGATGCCGTGGACATGGAGGCCGTCCTCCGGCGGCTGCCCGCCCGGGTCAGGGACCATGGGATGACCCGGCAGGCCGTGGAAACCATGGCCGAGGGGGCGGCCGATGCCGTCAACCTCCAACTGGAGGCCCAGCGGGATCACATGCGCCTGATGAAGGCCGTTGTTGACCGCATCCGCACCCAGAATGAGGAGACCGGGGGGGACTGGGTCCTGGCACCGGATTCCATTGACACCGACGGGGATACCCTCCATTTCAAGGTGGTACGCCGCAGCGACGTTCTCTCCGGGGGCACGGCGGAACAGCCGGAGCCCCTGGTCCGGCCCGGGGCGGAATCCGTCCGGTTGGGCATCAATATCCACGGCATCATCAAAACCCCTGGCCTTTTGGCGGCCCGCAACCGCCTGGCCGCCAAATGGCTGGAGAAGATGCGCAGTGTGGATCCGGAAGGCCGGCTCCAGGCCGGCATCGGCGGCATCACCTTTGCCGGGGGCCTCATGCTGGCCGGCATCGGCCTTCTCCAGGCCGTAAGGGGGCTGGAGGAACGGGAGGACTGGCAAAGCGTCTACGGGGCGGCTTCGGCCAGCTATTTTGCCGGCCATGCCGCCGTGGGCGGGCTGTCCAAGGCCCTGTCCACCCAGCTGGGCAAGCGCCTGGTCTCCGGGGCCCAACGCCTGGTGACCACGGCCACGGAGGCTGCGGTTGAAGGGGTGGCAAGGGTAACGGGCAGAACCGCGGCAGAGGTGGGGGAAAGCCTGGCAAAGATCACCACCGTGGCCGCCAGGAGCGCCACCACCCTGGCCGGTGTGGTGGGGGAGATCATCCCCTTTGTGGGGGTGGCCGTGGGCCTTGTCATGATCGGTTTGGACGCCTACCATCTGTTCGAGGCCAAAAACGACATCGAACGGGTCCAATACGGGGTGGACATGGTCTTTGACGCGGCCGTGACCATCATCGACCTTGTGGGATCGGCCTTTCCCCCGGCAGAGATCGTCACCGCGCCTTTATCCTTGGTCATCAACGTGGTGCGCATGATATTTGACTCGGCCATGGTGGAGGTCCAGGCCGAACTGGCCAAGCTGCCCGCCGATGCCACCGACGCCCAAAAGGCCCTGGCCGTGATCAACGGCATTGGGTTCGGATTCCGGGACTTTTTGCGCAACCTCACCCCCTGGGCTGCCGTTGAGGACGCCAAGGCCATTGACAAGGAGCACAACCAGGATCTGGATTACATCCACTCCCTCAACGATCCGGCCACCTACTTCGGCATCCACCCCGTCACCGGGGTGACCGGGGAGGCGGCCTTGGATTTCCAGATGGGGGACAACTCCATGTCCGGCGGGGATGTGGTGGTCCGCCTGGGGGAACCCGGGGCCAACACCCGCATCACCATTGGGGATGTCCCCCAGGACCGCCTCAACAACGGAGAGGGAGAACTGGCCACCCACAGCCTGGACTGGCAGGGGGTGCTGGCGGCCAACACCGACTTTGTCCTGCTGGGATTCGGGGAGTCCTACACCATCCAGACCACCGTGGCCAAGGCATACCTGTTCTGGGCCATCCCGGTGCATTCCCAGACCGTGATCTCGGGCACCGGGGCCAATAGGGACTCCAGAACGGGCACCTATTTCGGCAACTCCAGGGACAACACCTTTGTGGGGCCCAGGCGCTCGGATCTGGCCGACGCCCCCGGCGACACCCAGGAGGTGCGGGACCGCAAGTCCGACCTGAGAACGGCCCTGTCCACCTACCACTATTACATCCACGGAGGAGAGGGCAACGACACCTTCACGGTGGGGGGCTCGGTGAACCATCTCTATGGGGATGAAGGCGCCGACACCTATATCATCCAGGAGCAGGGCTATTTTTACATCCACAACCAGGCCGCGGATACGGCCCTGGACACCCTGGTCCTGGACAACACCCTGCTCTTCCAGCTGGGCATTGAGATCAACCCGGGCCGGTTCTCCGAAGGCCGCAACACCCTGGGCATCAACACCACCTATTACTCAGACGACACCAGCTCCCGGTACCAGCTCAGGGAAACCACCCTGGGACAGGTGGTGGACTTTCTGGAAAGCGAGGCCCACCGGCATTTGCGCATCCGCACCCGGGACGGATATCTTATCCACCTCAACGGGGACCGTTTGGCCGCCCAAAGGGATGCCGGCAATTACCACTATGTTCTCCAGAGCGACGACATTAGGGGCATCTTTGTCAACGGGCAGCAGTCCCCCAACTTTGACGCCCGGATCAATGGGGCCTCCGTGTTCCACTCCGGCTCCATCCAGCCCCAGAGACAGGGCAACCGGGTGGAGTACACCCCGGGCCGGTTCCACAATATCCGGCTCAACCACATTGAAAACATCTTCGGGGACGACCGGTACAACAGCCTGGGGGGCAACCAGCTGGACAACTACATCCACGGGGGCGGGGGCAACGACTTTATCTACGGCTACGACGGTAACGACACCCTGGTGGGGGGGGCTGCCGGCCACGGGGGCCCCAACATCGTCCAGAGCATCCTCTCCGGGGGCCGGGGCAAGGACACCCTGATCTCCAGCCCGGAGAGCAGCCAACTCTTCGGCGGCCAGGGGGCGGACACCTATATTTTGGACAGGGGCATCACCCAGGTCCTCATCCGGGATGTGTCCGACGGGGAACTCAACCTGGTCCAGCTGCCGGTGGTGGCCAGACATCTGGTCCAGACCCTGGCCGCCGACGGGGATCTTCTCCTCACGGACAGCGCCCATCCCGCCCGTCAGGTCCGGGTGGACAATTGGCGGGATTCCGACGCCCTGTTCGAGTTCCACACCGCAGACGGATGGATCTATACCCGAACCGGCTCCAACCTGGGGCTCACCGGCTTCGACGGCATGACCTTTGCCCCGGCCAAGGCCGATGCGGCCCTGCTCTCCCTGCCCCCCTCTAACTGCGGATTTGACCTCACCGTCTACGACCTGCCCCGGGGGGCAGATCGCCCCACCACCCCGGCCCAGGTGGACCGGGTGGTCCGATCGGGCCACCGGGTGGCTTCGGGACACCTCTCCAGCCTGGACTTTGCCGGGGGCGGAACCCCGCCCCTGGTCAACCAATTCCTCAACCAGCCAAACCTGACAACGGGCAGCCGCACCGTGACCTCGGCAGGGCTGTTGAAGTTCACCACCCACATCTGGCTGGACCAGGGCCGACACGAATTCCGCCTCACCTCCTCCATGAATTCTTTTCTGCGCATCAACGGCGGCACCGTCATCGGCATGGGGGCCGGCACCGTCCACCAGGGGGGCAACACCCTGGCCAAAAACGGCCATATCACGGTGGAGACCCCGGGCTTTTTCACCCTTGAGGTCTTCTACTCGGGCCAGGGAACGGACGACACCGCCGCCGACGGGGACAATGAACACAGGGACTCCTCCCTGCCCGAACACTACTTCCGGCTGGAAAAGGAGAACGGCCAGGGGGAATTCCACGTCCTGGGCACCGGGGACACCGATACCCTGGTCCGAAACCTGGCCGATCTTCCCAATGCCCACCTCCGGGGCGACCAGGGCCTGGTCTTTGACGCCACCCGCAGCGAATACGCCGCCATTGAACGCATCATCGGCTCCAACGACGACGACCTTCTCTCGGGAAACGCCCTGGACAACCAGATCTTCGGCTCCGGGGGCTCGGACACCATGACCGGATGGAACGGGTCCGATGTCTACCACGTGGACGGACAGGGCCTGGACATCATCCGGAACATTGCCGGGGACGGTCTCATGGACAATGTCTACCTGCCTGGAACCCGGGCGAATCTTACCTTTGCCATTGTGGACAACCGCCACCTGGAGGTACGCTCATCCGGCACCCCCATTGCCCGGGTGGAGGACTGGGCCCTGTCCGAGGCCCACCGCCACATCCAGTTCCACACCAGGGAAGGCATCATCCTCGGGGTGGCTCCGGCCACCAGTGATGATGGAGACATCACGGTCCAGACCTTTGTGGCGGCCATGGACTTTGGCCAAAGGGAAACCGGGGTCACCTTCAATGCCGGATCAGACACGGACTTTCCCCAGCTCCACAGCATCATGGGCTCGGAGTTTGACGACACCCTCACCGGAAACGACCAGGACAACCAGATCTCCGCAGAAAAGGGCAACAACCACCTCAGGGGCATGGGGGGCAACGACATCCTCTATGCCGGAACCGGATCGGATATCCTGGAGGGCGGGGAGGGCCGGGACAGCTACGTGGTCACCCTGGCATCTCACACTGTCACCCTGAGGAACGCCCAGGCCGGGGAAGAACAGAACATCCTGCGCCTCCATGCCGACAAGGGCCAAATCCGTCTTTCCCGGGAGGGGGACGATCTCATCATCCAAGGGGCCCGCTTTGGCCAGGGCACGGTCCGGGTGGTGGTGGAGGACTGGTACATCGACCCCAGTGTCAGGAACCTGGCCGTGGCCACGGACGACGATTGGTTCTTCACCATTGACGGGGATCCCCCCACAATCCAGAACAAGGAGCTCAACTTTGCCACGGAGACCAGGGGCCAGGTCATCGACCTCACCCGGTCCGGGATCTACGGCACCGACACCGCCCGGGTCAACGGCTCTCCCTTTGCCGACACCATCATGGGCAACGCCCTGGATAACCTCATCATCGGCGGGGGCGGGGCCGACCACCTCACAGGCGGGGCCGGGGCCGACGTCTATGTGGTGGGCGCCAATGCCGGGGAGGTCACCATTGACAACCGCACCAGGGACAATGCCCGGGACGTCATCCTTTTGTCCATGGCTGCAGACCGGATAGACCGAACCCAAGCCTCGGGGGACGACCTTCTCATCCGCACCCATGCCGGCACCACCCTGCGCCTTTTGGGATGGCAGACCCAGGCCCAGGCCCGGGACATCACCCTCATGGTGGAGGGCCAGAGCTTCAGCCTGGACCCCGCCGGCCGATTTGTCCTGGAAAGCGTTGACTTTTCCGGACAAGATGCCGGGATCATCCACACCCTAAGGCAGGGGGCCACCGCCCTGTCCGGTTCACCCGCCACCGACGAACTCACCGGAAACCCAGGGGACAACCACCTCACCGGAGGCCTGGGCGGCATGGACCGCCTCACCGGCCTTGACGGCAGCGACATCTACGATGTCCACCTTCCCGTGAACACCGCCGGCGACCAGGCATTGACCCCGACAGAAGTTGAGGCCCCAGGGGGCCGGATCATCACCATTGCCAACGGGGCCAGGGACAATGCCATGGACCGGATCCTGGCCCGGGATTGGACCCGGGAACAGGTAAGGACCCGCCGCCACGGAAACGACCTGCTCCTCTATGCCGTGGACGGTCCGGGCGACCTTACCGGTGCCGCCCTCCCCCGCTACGGAATCCGTGTGGAGAACTGGTTCATTGACGCCTCGGCCCACCACCTGGCCCTGGAGCTGCCAAATGAAGGCACGGTGATCCAAATCACCGACGCAGGTAATTTAGGGCCCATCATCGGCATCGACGACAGCGCCATGACCACAGGGCAAACCCGGGATCTCACCACGCCGTCCCATGGATCGGTGCTCCGCATCACAGACTCCGACTTTGACGACACCTACACCGGCAACAGCGCCGATGATCTTTTCATCAGCCGGGGGGGCAACGACCGCCTGGTGGGCGGCAACGGCCAGGACACCTTTTCCATCTCCGGGATCTTTTCCCGGACCCCGCGCACCATCACCCTGAGGAACGGTGGGGACGACGGTGAGACCGACCTGGTCTTCCTGGACATGGCCGCAGCCGACCTTTACTTCTCAAGGATCAGGCCCGACGGATTCCTGGAGATCCAGGGGGCCGGCCTTACCCTGGTCCTGGAGGACTGGGATGCCGGCAGCGCCGACCACCCCGCCTTCCAGCTGGCCACCCGGGAGGGGATCACCTTTGGCATGGATGCCCATGGCCGCCTCTCCATTGTCTCCGTGGACATCAGCCATGGATCGGCCCAGACCATCGATGCCACGGCAGTCTTTAATCCCACCCGGGAGGACGCCCGGGTTGTGGCCCGCAACGGGGCCGGCGCCCTGGCCGTGCCCGGGCAATTGGCCCAGGCCCTCATCCTCAAGGGCAGTCCGGGCTCGGACCGCCTCCTTGCCGGGGACGGGGACAATACCCTGGTCTCCGGCGGCACCGGAACAGAAGTTGAGATCCTCTCCGGGGGCGGGGGCAAGGACAACTATGTCCTGGCGGCCCAGGGCCGGTATGAGATCCAAAACCACGACGAATCCAAGGCCATGGACACGGTGCAACTGGACCTTAACTTCAACCATATCCAGGGCCTGCGCAACCAAAACGACCTGGAGCTGACCTCTTCCTTTGGATTCTCCCTTACCATTGCCGGCTACTTCACCTCCGATGCCTTCCGCCACCTCAGCTTTGTCACCCGGGACGGGATCCAATTCGAGATTTCCGGACCGGATTTAGAGGTGGAGGACCGAACCCTGGTCTTCAAAACCATCCGGGGCATGGACCTGTCCAACGCCACAGAGGATGTCACCGTTGACCTGGGAAGGGTTGGCACCTTCACCCATGCCCGCATGGGCGTCACCGGCTTCACCGGGAGCAAGACCTTTGCCAACCAAGTCACAGGCGGCCCCCTGGGCACCCAGGTCACCACCGGTGGGGCCCGGGACACCATCACCACCCAGGACGGCAACGACCTTATCCGTTCCGGCGGGGGGGACGATAGGGTCACCGCAGGAGGAGGCAAGGACATCCTCTTTGCCGGGGACGGCAACGACAGCCTTGACGGCGGGGCCGGGGACGACGTCATCGTGGGCAATGCCGGCAGCGACACCATCAACGGGGGGGAGGGCAGCGACACCCTGGCCTTTGTGGGGGACGCCCTCACCCAAACCGGGGTGAACGTCAACCTGGCCCTGGGCAGGGGGGAGGATGCCGATGCCCAAGGGGACCGGTACACCAATGTGGAAAACATCACCGCCACCCCCTTTGACGATACCCTGGAGGGGGACGAGGGAATCAATGTCCTCCAGGCCGGGGACGGGGACGATGCCCTTTTGGGCAACGGCGGCACCGACATCCTGGCCCCGGGGGCCGGCACCGACCGGGTGGACGGGGGAGAAGGCTCCGACACCGTGGACTATGCCGATCTTTTCCTTGGCATCCATGTGGACCTGGTCCAGGGCACGGCCTTCCACCTGGACGGGGATTACGCCCCAACCGGCATCACCGACACCCTGGTCTCCATTGAAAACGTCAGGGGCACGGCCTTTGACGACCGGATCCTGGGCAACAGCGAAGACAACCTGGTCCTGGGTTCCATGGGCCGGGACCGCTTGGACCTGGGGGGCGGCCACGACCTGGTGGATTACACCGACCTGGTCTTTGCCGGGGACCAGGGGCTTTGGATCGACCTTGGGGTCCAGGCCAATTGGGATCTGGATGCCCTGCCCCAAGCACAGGACCAGGGCTACCAGGTCCAATGGCTGGCCCATGTGGAAGAGATCCATGGTTCCACCTCCGGGGACCGGATATACGGCACCGACGGCAATGAAACCCTGGACGGGGGCGCCGGAATAGACGAACTCAGGGGCCGGGGCGGGGACGATCTTTTCCTGGGCCGCAACGACGGGGACCGCATCCACGGCGGAGACGGCAATGACACCCTGGACTACAGCCGCCTTCTGGCCGGGATCACCGCCAGCCTGACCACGGGCCGGGCCGGGCAGGACCAGCTCTCCCACATTGAAAACCTCTCCGGCTCCCAGTTCAACGACATCCTGGAAGGGGACGACAATATCAACCGTCTCTCGGGCAGCCTGGGCCTGGACGAGCTTTCCGGCCTTGGGGGCAACGATCTGTTCTTCGGCCCGGGTGACGGGGACCTCTTCATGGGCGGAGAAGGAACGGATACCGTGGACTTCAGAAACGCGGCCCACGGGGTCTCGGTGACCATGGGCAGAACCGACTTCACCGAACAGGAACGGGCCGCCTGGGAAGCCTTAACCCTGCGCACAGATCATCTCATTGGCGTGGAGATTGTCCACGGGTCCGCCTTTAGCGACCTGCTCTCGGGCAGTGCCCTGTCCGGGGAGACCCTCCACGGTGGCGGGGGCAACGACTGGTTCACCGGCTCCCTCCAGGGGGAGACCCTGGACCAAGGCCGATCCCCTAACCCGGAAACCCTCTCCCCGCCCCCAACGCCCCTTCGGGACACCCTCAACGGGGGCGAGGGCCTGGACGTGGTCTCCTATGCCCAGGCCCAGGCCGGGATATACGCCCATTTGGGGCGGGGCCTGGCCGGGGGGGACCGTCTGGTCTCCATCGAAGGCATAGAGGGCTCGGCCTTTGACGACATCCTTTTGGGGTCCGGGGCCGACGACCTCTTCTTTGCCGGTGCCGGCAACGATGTGATCGGCGGGGGAGAGGGCAACGACACCCTGGACCACCGGCTTTTGGACACAGTGGACGGCATCACCGTCACGGCACTGGCACCGGACACCGACCCGACGATGTCCCCCGATACAGCCCAGGACCAGATTTTAAATCCGGATGGTAGTTCTGATCCGATCCCAAATTCCGACCAGAACAACGGCCCGGACCAGGACGCTCCACAGAACCAAGGCTTACCCCACACCTACCAAAGCCGCTTCACCGACACCACCGGCACCTCCCATGAAACCCGGATCCTGGATGTGGAAACCCTAATGGGCACCGGCCACGACGATGTCTTCACAGGGGGCAACCTAGCCGATCACTTCATGGGCCTTGGCGGAGACGACATTTTCACCGGCGGTTTGGGCAACGACCGGTTGGAAGGGGGAGACGGGGACGACACCTACACCTACACCAACGGAGACGGCAGCGACACCCTCCGGGATACCGCCGGCAACGACCAGATCCAGTTCTCGGGCCTGGGCCGGTCGGACCTGGCCTTCTGGGCCAACGGAGACGACCTGCTCATCGGAATCGGACAGGAGACCCTGACCATAGAGGACGGCCTCTCCCAGGCCGGGGCCGTGGAGACCATCGCCCTGGCCGACGGCAGCACCCTGACGGCCACGGCCACCCGCCAATTGGTGGAGGCCATGGCCCAATTTGCCACGGACAACGGTCTGGAGATCCAGTCGGTGCAGGATGCAGCCCAGAACAACGCCCTCACCTCCCTGGCCGCCACGGCATGGCAGGGCATGGGATCGGCCTAGCGGCCCTCCACAGAGACCATGGCCCTTAACGGAAACCCCCAATAAAAAACAATGGTGAAACCATATGCCGATTCAAGATTATCGACTCCCCCCTTCACTTGAAACCTTTGACAGATGGGCAGAGCTCAACCTGTCACAGGAAGCCCGCAACACCGATGCCTTCCTCACCCTGCAACGGGCATACACCCGATACGGGTCGGTTCGGGGAACAGAATCCCTGGAAGAATACGTTGCGGCCTCGACCGTCATCCAGGTATTGACCGCCCAAGGGGTCCAAACCCCGGACCCCCGCCCCCCTTACTATAGGGGCCTGGAACCCCCATTTACCACCAGGGTCCAAGCCCTGCTCCAGCACATGGCCGCCTCCCCCTCCCCCCTGCCCCGGGCCCGGGTCGGAACCCTGGTCAATACCCTGCTGACAGACTATGCACGATGGCCGGACAACCCGAACCTTATCACCCTCCTGGGCAACTCCGTTGAAGACATCCTCACCCTCTACCGGCAGGGGGAATTGTCCCAAACAGCCCGGTCCGTTGTCCAGGTGGAATTCCAACGCATGCGCATGGGCTTAACCCCGGAAACAGGGAACACCGGGAATCCGGGTGCCCCTCCCTTCTCCCCGGAACAGATCACCCAATTTCTGGAAGGGGGCCGGCTCACCGTTCCCTCCCATGGGCCCCTTTCCCTTTTTTCCGATTTGGATTCCAACCCCACCACCTTCCGGACGGCTGCCCGGACCCTGGTTTCCCAAAGACTGGACCGTCTCCAGGGCATCCATACCCCGTCCTTTGAATTTCTGACCCGGCTTTCCGATCTGGCCGACGTCCTTGATTCCGCCTCCGTTACCTTTTTTCTCCAGGTCCTGGGGGATATGGACACCCTTTACCGGGGGTTGGACACCCGCTCAAGTCAGGCACGTCGGGAGGCCCTTACCACCTTCATCCGAAGGATGGACCAGCGCATGGGGGAGACCACGGTCTTTATTCCCGGTCCCCTGGCCCAGGAACGGCTGTTTGCCAACCGGCTTGCCGCCGCCACCCGATTCCAGACCGCCATTACCGGGGTCCGGGAAGGATTGCGTCGATACGAAGGCGTCCGAAACCATGGAAACTTTGAGGAATATGGGGCCATCTGGGAATTGTCCCGCCGGTTCGATGAATTGATTACCGCCGTCCGGCAACGAAGCCAAAGCACCCCCAGGAACAAAAGGTTGGCCGCCTGGCTTGGGGAGCTGACCCAGATGCAGGACCGGATAACCGGACGGCTGGCCTTACTTACCCAACCCATTCCGGAAAAACTCCACTTTTTATCCATTGGTGAATTAAGTCCAGAAATGTCCAGGGCCGTAATGACATGGGCGGACATGAATCCGGGGCACCAGGTCACCCTCTGGTACGACCCGGATGCCGTATTGGCCCCCCATTTGAGGGAGATCCTCCGGCAATGGGCCTATGCCACTGCAGACACCGACGCCCCGGAGGGGTCCGAAGAGCTGATCCGGACCATTGACAATCAGCTGATTCAACTCCAAAACCTGGCATGGGATACCATCCGCCGGGGAATGGAAAGGGGATGGTCATTTGATGAGGCCGCCATGGACTTTCTGGTGGAACGTCTGGGCGAGGACAGGCGTCAATTGGAGACCCTCCGCCGGGAGGGGCTGGAGGACTACCGGGACTTTATCGCACAAACGGCTAACCGGTATCCCCATGGCCCCGTTGTCCTCAGGAATATCAACACGGCCATGGAAACCTCCCCCCTGCCGGAAACCCGGGCGCTCTATTACCGGGAGCTGGGGTTGCGAAACATTCCGGAAGCGGCATCGAACATCGCCCGTTTGGAAATTCTGCGCCGGGAAGGGGGCATCTTTCTGGCCCCGGATGTGCTTCCGGCCTTTGCCCCTTCCCAGGCCATTCTCGACGCCTTTAACGCACAGGTGGACAGCCTTGCCCAGAAAACATACAGCGAAGCCGTGACCCGCATCGGTACCAGCTCCGGTCAACTCCGACGGTTCATCACCCACCGGGAAAAATTGTTGGCCCAGTTCAAAAAAATCATCTGGAGCCGAATCAACCAGGCGCTCTTGAAAAATTCCCCCCTGGCAACCCATCCCGAACTCCTCCTGAATCAGGCCAGGATCAACCGCCAGACCGACATGATCCAGGCACTGAACCGCAATGGATTGGCCCAGTTAATCCAAGGGGCTGAAATCTATGGAGAGGCCCACCCGGGGGTATCGCCCTTCAGGGGAATTGACCCCGTTCGCCTGGGGCCGGGGGCGGTCCGAATGGGATTTTCAGATTCCAACGAACCGGTGAACTCCGTCCTGGCAAGCCATGCCCAGGGTGAAGCCCTCCTGGTCATGCTCAACACCGTTGTACAGCGGTACCGGCAATTGGATGCCGCGGGAATGGTGGACATCGGGAACATGGAAACCGCGGAGGGATTTCAGATGGCCAGCGGCACTCCGAATGCCGCCCTTTACCAAGAATTGTCCCACTACCGCCTGGACGGTATTTCCGGCAACTGGACCACCCGGGCACTCTCCGGCCCGGGCGCCCTTATGGATGCCGTCACCGGACTACTCTCCCCCCATCTTACCAATGGGGAAAACATCCGGAACTTTATCTCCCTCCCGGAGACCCAACGCTTTTATAACCCTGCCACATTGACCGACCGTCCCGCCACCTGGGTCAACCGCTTTGACCAGGTCCCCGAAGACCTCTATGCAGAGGCGTCCCGGTATCCCCATACCCTTGTGATCCGGCTGGACAATACCAATGACAGCATCCATGCAGCCCGGTTCCTCTTTCGCAAACACCAGGAACATGCCACCTTGATGCATGCAGACGGGGATCCGACCGTCTTAAGAGTGATTTCGGGGTCCCTTCCCGATGCCCTGAACCATGTCCGCATCACCCTGGTGGGGGCGGCCCAGGTCCATGGCAGCGTCACCACACTGGGCGGATATCATCCCACGGAACTGGCCCGTCTCATGGGCCGAACCCTTGAAATCCAGGATGCCGTCATCGGTCGCATCTCCCTGGTGGCCGAGGAAATGGGACTGGGACAGGGGGACGCCGGGGCTGCCGCCGACCAGTTTGCCCGCCCCCTGATGGAGGCATTGGAACAAAGGGGGGTGACCGTCAACAGTATATCCTTTAGAAACACGGCCGTGGCAGTCGATCCCCTTGGCAGGAAAACCCCCATCCAATGGGTGGAAGACCATTGGACAAGGGTGGATCCAACCCAGGCATCCAAATGGGTTGTCTGGAGGGACACCCACCGGAATATCCGTGTGGATTCCCCGGAAATCTACGAACTGAACCGCAGTATCCTCTCCCTATCCAGGGCCGAGGCCGATGTGCGACAGGCCCTCCAACAGGTTCTTGCCCAAAAGGGTACATCCAATTATTCCGTCACCGACTTCATCCAGGCTTACCAGGAATGGAGCAGTCGTGCCGGCAGCAGGAACGGGGCGGAATTCGGTAATCTGGAAATCCTTAAATTGCGTACCCAGGCCCTTCTGGACTGGGTGGGCGAACCCACGCATACCCTTCTGGACCGTGTCCCCCAAACCATCCGGTCTTACCAGGAAAGCCTGTTACAGACCATCCCCAATCAAATCCACATGGTATGGATCGGCGGCCTGGGCCGGACAGAGGAAGCATACCTTCGCCAGTGGGTCCGGTCCAACGGCATGGAAAACACCATCAACCTCTGGTACGATTCCCGGGCGGTATTGGCCAAAACCCTGTCCAAAGCCATCACCCAGACCGTTGATCAGACCCTTGACACCGAGGGATTTCAAACCGGAATCCAACGGGAAAGCGCCCGCATACGCCTCACCCTTGCCCTCCAGGATCAGGCCCATGCATTCATCCAGCCCCTCCTCATGGCAGGTGTTGATTTTGATGAAGCCGCCACCCGGTTCATGGTCTCCAGCCTGGGCCGTGACCACAACGCCCTTAAAGGTCTGCGCCGGCAACACCTTGACAGTTTTACCGAGGCCATGGCCCGTCTGCGCGCCCAATTCCCCTTGGCCCGGGTTCAACTCCGGGATCTGACAGAGGTTTACAGCCACCCCGACACCAATAAAGAACTCTACCACCAGGAGCTCAGCCTGAGGGGACATCTGGCGGCGGCCTCGGACATCTCCAGGGTAGAAATCATCCGAAGATATGGTGGAATCTATCTGGACATGGACCTTCTCCCCCCCACCAACCCCGATTTATTCCGGGGATTTGACGGTGAAATTTCAAAGGCCATGGACTATCTGGTCAACACGGCATGCAGTGGGCGCCCCAAAGCCTGCATAAACCGCCACCAGAATGATGCCGAGGCCCTGTTCGACCAGGCAAAGGCCCATATCCTCCAGACCCTGCTCCGGGAACGGGGGGAGAACACCCTGTTTTCCTCCAAGGGCTCCTCAAGGTTCAACGAGTTGGAACGCCTTTTGGACGGCAGCCCCCATGCAGACCTTCTCCGCAGGATGTCATCCCATGCCGGAACCTTTGAAGGCCCCCTGCTGGTTCCCGTGGCGCCTTTTTCCATCATCCCGGACTCTTTTATCATGGGGCCATCCGGTCAATTCCACCAGACCGACATGGGGATTTTCGGGGGGCAGGCCCACGGTGCCTTCATAGACAACCTGTCCAGGGACATCGCCCGCAATTACTCCCTCATGCGTCAATCCGGCTCCCAGGGCATCCAGGGACTGGAGGATCTGGCCCCGGTTCAGGAGGCCATGATCCGGATCCTTTCCCGGACCCATCTGATCCCAGACCGGTACGACAACATGGTGACCTATCGCCTGGACGCCCTCATGGAAAACGCCAGGGGATCCGTTTACATGACCTCTACCCAGGCGGCCATCACCTCCTTGAACCAATCGGCCCGGCACTATTACCACGAAGAACTCGACCAGATTCTCAACCAATTGGAATTAAGCACCCTGGGCATTGCCACCCCGGGATCGTCTGAATCACTGACCTCATCATGGGCGGTACAGGACAGCCCCATTGATATTCGGGACGAGATGCACTTCCAGGCCACCCCCAGACCCCAGATCATCCTCCAATTGCAGGATGACCCAGTGGTGACCCGTGCAGCCCGATTCCTCTTCAATAAACACCCCGGAACCTCACAATTGTTACAGCTGAGAAATGGACGGCTGGAAACCATTTCTGGAGATCCCGTCACCCTGGATGGGGACAGTCGCCTTACCCTTGTGGGCCACGGAACCGAGACCGATGTTGCCGGCCTGTCAGCCAGTCAGATCATATCACGTCTCCTGGAACACGGACTCGTGAGCAGGGGCACCGAGATCCGCCGCATCAGTCTGGTGGCCTGCCGGGGAGATGATTTTCTCACCGCCCAAAGGGAAGGGGCCCCCTCGGCTCCCTTTGCCGAAAACCTCATGGAGGAAAGCCTCCGGGCCGGACTCTCCGTGGGAAGTATCACCGCCCGCACCGCATTGGTTCGGGTGGACAGCTGGGGACGGAAGTGGACCGGTGTTCCCGATGACCAGGGCCGGATCATCTGGAGCAGATACAGCCCGGCCTATAAGCTCATTGTCACCCTGGGGGACAACAATGTTCCCGTTACCCAGGTCGCACCGGTGGAGGAGGGATTGGTCCAACTCATCGATTCCAGGGACAATTCCAGGGATGACGCCTTGGGTGCCCTCGAAGACGGACACTTCTATTTTGACCATGGGGTTCAGGTGGATGAAAGCGGGGTACCCCTTCCCCCCCCCCGGCGCCTCGACCCGGAGCAATTGGAAGAGATCCGGGCCATCCTGGGAGAGACACCCAACGGGGAGGTCCGGGTCGTTGACGGTCGGTATACCCTGATCCAGCACCCGCCCCGGGAATCCGTAACAGAAGAATCCAACGGATCATTCCCCGGGCTGGAGCTCCCCCGGGACCACATCCGGGAACAGGTCCGACAACGGGCCCTGGATGCCGTGGACATGGAGGCCGTCCTCCGGCGGCTGCCCGCCCGGGTCAGGGACCATGGGATGACCCGGCAGGCCGTGGAAACCATGGCCGAGGGGGCGGCCGATGCCGTCAACCTCCAGCTGGAGGCCCAGCGGGATCACATGCGCCTGATGAAGGCCGTTGTTGACCGCATCCGCACCCAGAATGAGGAGACAGGGGGGGACTGGGTCCTGGCACCGGATTCCATTGACACCGACGGGGATACCCTCCATTTCAAGGTAGTACGCCGCAGCGACGTTCTCTCCGGGGGCACGGCGGAACAGCCGGAGCCCCTGGTCCGGCCCGGGGCGGAATCCGTCCGGTTGGGCATCAATATCCACGGCATCATCAAAACCCCTGGCCTTTTGGCGGCCCGCAACCGCCTGGCCGCCAAATGGCTGGAGAAGATGCGCAGTGTGGATCCGGAAGGCCGGCTCCAGGCCGGCATCGGCGGCATCACCTTTGCCGGGGGCCTCATGCTGGCCGGCATCGGCCTTCTCCAGGCCGTAAGGGGGCTGGAGGAGCGGGAGGACTGGCAAAGCGTCTACGGGGCGGCTTCGGCCAGCTATTTTGCCGGCCATGCCGCCGTGGGCGGGCTGTCCAAGGCCCTGTCCACCCAGCTGGGCAAGCGCCTGGTCTCCGGGGCCCAACGCCTGGTGACCACGGCCACGGAGGCTGCGGTTGAAGGGGTGGCAAGGGTAACGGGCAGAACCGCGGCAGAGGTGGGGGAAAGCCTGGCAAAGATCACCACCGTGGCCGCCAGGAGCGCCACCACCCTGGCCGGTGTGGTGGGGGAGATCATCCCCTTTGTGGGGGTGGCCGTGGGCCTTGTCATGATCGGTTTGGACGCCTACCATCTGTTCGAGGCCAAAAACGACATCGAACGGGTCCAATACGGGGTGGACATGGTCTTTGACGCGACCGTGACCATCATCGACCTTGTGGGATCGGCCTTTCCCCCGGCAGAGATCGTCACCGCGCCTTTATCCTTGGTCATCAACGTGGTGCGCATGATATTTGACTCGGCCATGGTGGAGGTCCAGGCCGAACTGGCCAAGCTGCCCGCCGATGCCACCGACGCCCAAAAGGCCCTGGCCGTGATCAACGGCATTGGGTTCGGATTCCGGGACTTTTTGCGCAATCTCACCCCCTGGGCTGCCGTTGAGGACGCCAAGGCCATTGACAAGGAGCACAACCAGGATCTGGATTACATCCACTCCCTCAACGATCCGGCCACCTACTTCGGCATCCACCCCGTCACCGGGGTGACCGGGGAGGCGGCCTTGGATTTCCAGATGGGGGACAACTCCATGTCCGGCGGGGATGTGGTGGTCCGCCTGGGGGAACCCGGGGCCAACACCCGCATCACCATTGGGGATGTCCCCCAGGACCGCCTCAACAACGGAGAGGGAGAACTGGCCACCCACAGCCTGGACTGGCAGGGGGTGCTGGCGGCCAACACCGACTTTGTCCTGCTGGGATTCGGGGAGTCCTACACCATCCAGACCACCGTGGCCAAGGCATACCTGTTCTGGGCCATCCCTGTGCATTCCCAGACCGTGATCTCGGGCACCGGGGCCAATAGGGACTCCAGAACGGGCACCTATTTCGGCAACTCCAGGGACAACACCTTTGTGGGGCCCAGGCGCTCGGATCTGGCCGACGCCCCCGGCGACACCCAGGAGGTGCGGGACCGCAAGTCCGACCTGAGAACGGCCCTGTCCACCTACCACTATTACATCCACGGAGGAGAGGGCAACGACACCTTCACGGTGGGGGGCTCGGTGAACCATCTCTATGGGGATGAAGGCGCCGACACCTATATCATCCAGGAGCAGGGCTATTTTTACATCCACAACCAGGCCGCGGATACGGCCCTGGACACCCTGGTCCTGGACAACACCCTGCTCTTCCAGCTGGGCATTGAGATCAACCCGGGCCGGTTCTCCGAAGGCCGCAACACCCTGGGCATCAACACCACCTATTACTCAGACGACACCAGCTCCCGGTACCAGCTCAGGGAAACCACCCTGGGACAGGTGGTGGACTTTCTGGAAAGCGAGGCCCACCGGCATTTGCGCATCCGCACCCGGGACGGATATCTTATCCACCTCAACGGGGACCGTTTGGCCGCCCAAAGGGATGCCGGCAATTACCACTATGTTCTCCAGAGCGACGACATTAGGGGCATCTTTGTCAACGGGCAGCAGTCCCCCAACTTTGACGCCCGGATCAATGGGGCCTCCGTGTTCCACTCCGGCTCCATCCAGCCCCAGAGACAGGGCAACCGGGTGGAGTACACCCCGGGCCGGTTCCACAATATCCGGCTCAACCACATTGAAAACATCTTCGGGGACGACCGGTACAACAGCCTGGGGGGCAACCAGCTGGACAACTACATCCACGGGGGCGGGGGCAACGACTTTATCTACGGCTACGACGGTAACGACACCCTGGTGGGGGGGGCTGCCGGCCACGGGGGCCCCAACATCGTCCAGAGCATCCTCTCCGGGGGCCGGGGCAAGGACACCCTGATCTCCAGCCCGGAGAGCAGCCAACTCTTCGGCGGCCAGGGGGCGGACACCTATATTTTGGACAGGGGCATCACCCAGGTCCTCATCCGGGATGTGTCCGACGGGGAACTCAACCTGGTCCAGCTGCCGGTGGTGGCCAGACATCTGGTCCAGACCCTGGCCGCCGACGGGGATCTTCTCCTCACGGACAGCGCCCATCCCGCCCGTCAGGTCCGGGTGGACAATTGGCGGGATTCCGACACCCTGTTCGAGTTCCACACCGCAGACGGATGGATCTATACCCGAACCGGCTCCAACCTGGGGCTCACCGGCTTCGACGGCATGACCTTTGCCCCGGCCAAGGCCGATGCGGCCCTGCTCTCCCTGCCCCCCTCTAACGGCGGATTTGACCTCACCGTCTACGACCTGCCCCGGGGGGCTGCAAGGCCCACCACCCAGGCCCAGGTGGACCGGGTGGTCCGATCGGGCCACCGGGTGGCTTCGGGACACCTCTCCAGCCTGGACTTTGCCGGGGGCGGAACCCCGCCCCTGGTCAACCAATTCCTCAACCAGCCAAACCTGACAACGGGCAGCCGCACCGTGACCTCGGCAGGGCTGTTGAAGTTCACCACCCACATCTGGCTGGACCAGGGCCGACACGAGTTCCGCCTCACCTCCTCCATGAATTCCCTGCTACGCATCAACGGCGGCACCGTCATTGGCATGGGGGCCGGCACCGTCCACCAGGGGGGCAACACCCTGGCCAAAAACGGCCATATCACGGTGGAGACCCCGGGCTTTTTCACCCTTGAGGTCTTCTACTCGGGCCAGGGAACGGACGACACCGCCGCCGACGGGGACAATGAACACAGGGACTCCTCCCTGCCCGAACACTACTTCCGGCTGGAAAAGGAGAACGGCCAGGGGGAATTCCACGTCCTGGGCACCGGGGACACCGATACCCTGGTCCGAAACCTGGCCGATCTTCCCAATGCCCACCTCCGGGGCGACCAGGGCCTGGTCTTTGACGCCACCCGCAGCGAATACGCCGCCATTGAACGCATCATCGGCTCCAACGACGACGACCTTCTCTCGGGAAACGCCCTGGACAACCAGATCTTCGGCTCCGGGGGCTCGGACACCATGACCGGATGGAACGGGTCCGATGTCTACCACGTGGACGGACAGGGCCTGGACATCATCCGGAACATTGCCGGGGACGGTCTCATGGACAATGTCTACCTGCCTGGAACCCGGGCGAATCTTACCTTTGCCATTGTGGACAACCGCCACCTGGAGGTACGCTCATCCGGCACCCCCATTGCCCGGGTGGAGGACTGGGCCCTGTCCGAGGCCCACCGCCACATCCAGTTCCACACCAGGGAAGGCATCATCCTCGGGGTGGCTCCGGCCACCAGTGATGATGGAGACATCACAGTCCAGACCTTTGTGGCGGCCATGGACTTCGGCCAAAGGGAAACCGGGGTCACCTTCAATGCCGGATCAGACACGGACTTTCCCCAGCTCCACAGCATCATGGGCTCGGAGTTTGACGACACCCTCACCGGAAACGACCAGGACAACCAGATCTCCGCAGAAAAGGGCAACAACCACCTCAGGGGCATGGGGGGCAACGACATCCTCTATGCCGGAACCGGATCGGATATCCTGGAGGGCGGGGAGGGCCGGGACAGCTACGTGGTCACCCTGGCCGCCCAGACGGTCACCCTGAGGAACGCCCAGGCCGGGGAAGAGCAGAACATCCTGCGCCTCCATGCCGACAAGGGCCAGATCCGTCTTTCCCGGGAGGGGGACGATCTTATAATCCAAGGGGCCCGCTTTGGCCAGGGCACGGTCCGGGTGGTGGTGGAGGACTGGTACATCGACCCCAGTGTCAGGAACCTGGCCGTGGCCACGGACGACGATTGGTTCTTCACCATTGACGGGGATCCCCCCACAATCCAGAACAAGGAGCTCAACTTTGCCACGGAGACCAGGGGCCAGGTCATCGATCTCACCCGGTCCGGGATCTACGGCACCGACACCGCCCGGGTCAACGGCTCTCCCTTTGCCGACACCATCATGGGCAACGCCCTGGATAACCTCATCATCGGCGGGGGCGGGGCCGACCACCTCACAGGCGGGGCCGGGGCCGACGTCTATGTGGTGGGCGCCAATGCCGGGGAGGTCACCATTGACAACCGCACCAGGGACAATGCCCGGGACGTCATCCTTTTGTCCATGGCTGCAGACCGGATAGACCGCACCGAAGTCGCAGGAGAAGACCTTCTCATCCGCACCCATGCCGGCACCACCCTGCGCCTTTTGGGATGGCAGACCCAGGCCCAGGCCCGGGACATCACCCTCATGGTGGAGGGCCAGAGCTTCAGCCTGGACCCCGCCGGTCGATTTGTCCTGGAAAGCGTTGACTTTTCCGGACAAGATGCCGGGATCATCCACACCCTAAGGCAGGGGGCCACCGCCCTGTCCGGTTCAGCCTCCACCGACGAACTCACCGGAAACCCAGGGGACAACCACCTCACCGGAGGCCTGGGCGGCATGGACCGCCTCACCGGCCTTGACGGCAGCGACATCTACGATGTCCACCTTCCCGTGAACACCGCCGGCGACCAGGCATTGACCCCGACAGAAGTTGAGGCCCCAGGGGGCCGGATCATCACCATTGCCAACGGGGCCAGGGACAACGCCATGGACCGGATCCTGGCCCGGGGCTGGACCCGGGACCAGGTAAGGACCCGCCGCCACGGAAACGACCTGCTCCTCTATGCCGTGGACGGTCCGGGCGACCTTACCGGTGCCGCCCTCCCCCTCTACGGAATCCGTGTGGAGAACTGGTTCATTGACGCCTCGGCCCACCACCTGGCCCTGGAGCTGCCAAATGAAGGCACGGTGATCCAAATCACCGATGCCGGTGTTCTCGGCGACATCATCGGCATCGACGACAGCGCCATGACCACAGGGCAAACCCGGGATCTCACCACGCCGTCCCATGGATCGGTGCTCCGCATCACAGACTCCGACTTTGACGACACCTACACCGGCAACAACGCCGATGATCTTTTCATCAGCCGGGGGGGCAACGACCGCCTGGTGGGCGGCAACGGCCAGGACACCTTTTCCATCTCCGGGATCTTTTCCCGGACCCCGCGCACCATCACCCTGAGGAACGGTGGGGACGACGGTGAGACCGACCTGGTCTTCCTGGACATGGCCGCAGCCGACCTTTACTTCTCAAGGATCAGGCCCGACGGATTCCTGGAGATCCAGGGGGCCGGCCTTACCCTGGTCCTGGAGGACTGGGATGCCGGCAGCGCCGACCACCCCGCCTTCCAGCTGGCCACCCGGGAGGGGATCACCTTTGGCATGGATGCCCATGGCCGCCTCTCCATTGTCTCCGTGGACATCAGCCATGGATCGGCCCAGACCATCGATGCCACGGCAGTCTTTAATCCCACCCGGGAGGACGCCCGGGTTGTGGCCCGCCACGGGGCCGGCGCCCTGGCCGTGCCCGGGCAATTGGCCCAGGCCCTCATCCTCAAGGGCAGTCCGGGCTCGGACCGCCTTTTGGCTGGAGACGGGGACAATACCCTGGTCTCCGGCGGCACCGGAATAGAAGTTGAGATCCTCTCCGGGGGCGGGGGCAAGGACAACTATGTCCTGGCGGCCCAGGGCCGGTATGAGATCCAAAACCACGACGAATCCAAGGCCATGGACACGGTGCAACTGGACCTTAACTTCAACCATATCCAGGGCCTGCGCAACCAAAACGACCTGGAGCTGACCTCTTCCTTTGGATTCTCCCTTACCATTGCCGGCTACTTCACCTCCGACGCCTTCCGCCACCTCAGCTTTGTCACCCGGGACGGGATCCAATTCGAGATTTCCGGACCGGATTTAGAGGTGGAGGACCGAACCCTGGTCTTCAAAACCATCCGGGGCATGGACCTGTCCAACGCCACAGAGGATGTCACCGTTGACCTGGGAAGGGTTGGCACCTTCACCCATGCCCGCATGGGCGTCACCGGCTTCACCGGGAGCAAGACCTTTGCCAACCAAGTCACAGGCGGCCCCCTGGGCACCCAGGTCACCACCGGTGGGGCCCGGGACACCATCACCACCCAGGACGGCAACGACCTTATCCGTTCCGGCGGGGGGGACGATAGGGTCACCGCAGGAGGAGGCAAGGACATCCTCTTTGCCGGGGACGGCAACGACAGCCTTGACGGCGGGGCCGGGGACGACGTCATCGTGGGCAATGCCGGCAGCGACACCATCAACGGGGGGGAGGGCAGCGACACCCTGGCCTTTGTGGGGGACGCCCTCACCCAAACCGGGGTGAACGTCAACCTGGCCCTGGGCAGGGGGGAGGATGCCGATGCCCAAGGGGACCGGTACACCAATGTGGAAAACATCACCGCCACCCCCTTTGACGATACCCTGGAGGGGGACGAGGGAATCAATGTCCTCCAGGCCGGGGACGGGGACGATGCCCTTTTGGGCAACGGCGGCACCGACATCCTGGCCCCGGGGGCCGGCACCGACCGGGTGGACGGGGGAGAAGGCTCCGACACCGTGGACTATGCCGATCTTTTCCTTGGCATCCATGTGGACCTGGTCCAGGGCACGGCCTTCCACCTGGACGGGGATTACGCCCCCACCGGCATCACCGACACCCTGGTCTCCATTGAAAACGTCAGGGGCACGGCCTTTGACGACCGGATCCTGGGCAACAGCGAAGACAACCTGGTCCTGGGTTCCATGGGCCGGGACCGCTTGGACCTGGGGGGCGGCCACGACCTGGTGGATTACACCGACCTGGTCTTTGCCGGGGACCAGGGGCTTTGGATCGACCTTGGGGTCCAGGCCAATTGGGATCTGGATGCCCTGCCCCAAGCACAGGACCAGGGCTACCAGGTCCAATGGCTGGCCCATGTGGAAGAGATCCATGGCTCCTCCTCCGGGGACCGGATATACGGCACCGACGGCAATGAAACCCTGGACGGGGGCGCCGGAATAGACGAACTCAGGGGCCGGGGCGGGGACGATCTTTTCCTGGGCCGCAACGACGGGGACCGCATCCACGGCGGAGACGGCAATGACACCCTGGACTACAGCCGCCTTCTGGCCGGGATCACCGCCAGCCTGACCACGGGCCGGGCCGGGCAGGACCAGCTCTCCCACATTGAAAACCTCTCCGGCTCCCAGTTCAACGACATCCTGGAAGGGGACGACAATATCAACCGTCTCTCGGGCAGCCTGGGCCTGGACGAGCTTTCCGGCCTTGGGGGCAACGATCTGTTCTTCGGCCCGGGTGACGGGGACCTCTTCATGGGCGGAGAAGGAACGGATACCGTGGACTTCAGAAACGCGGCCCACGGGGTCTCGGTGACCATGGGCAGAACCGACTTCACCGAACAGGAACGGGCCGCCTGGGAAGCCTTAACCCTGCGCACAGATCATCTCATTGGCGTGGAGATTGTCCACGGGTCCGCCTTTAGCGACCTGCTCTCGGGCAGTGCCCTGTCCGGGGAGACCCTCCACGGTGGCGGGGGCAACGACTGGTTCACCGGCTCCCTCCAGGGGGAGACCCTGGACCAAGGCCGATCCCCTAACCCGGAAACCCTCTCCCCGCCCCCAACGCCCCTGCGGGACACCCTCAACGGGGGCGAGGGCCTGGACGTGGTCTCCTATGCCCAGGCCCAGGCCGGGATATACGCCCATTTGGGGCGGGGCCTGGCCGGGGGGGACCGTCTGGTCTCCATCGAAGGCATAGAGGGCTCGGCCTTTGACGACATCCTTTTGGGGTCCGGGGCCGACGACCTCTTCTTTGCCGGTGCCGGCAACGATGTGATCGGCGGGGGAGAGGGCAACGACACCCTGGACCACCGGCTTTTGGACACAGTGGACGGCATCACCGTCACGGCACTGGCACCGGACACCGACCCGACGATGTCCCCCGATACAGCCCAGGACCAGATTTTAGATCCGGATGGTAGTTCTGATCCGATCCCAAATTCCGACCAGAACAACGGCCCGGACCAGGACGCTCCACAGAACCAAGGCTTACCCCACACCTACCAAAGCCGCTTCACCGACACCACCGGCACCTCCCATGAAACCCGGATCCTGGATGTGGAAAACCTAATGGGCACCGGCCACGACGATGTCTTCACAGGGGGCGACCTAGCCGATCACTTCATGGGCCTTGGCGGAGACGACATTTTCACCGGCGGTTTGGGCAACGACCGGTTGGAAGGGGGAGACGGGGACGACACCTACACCTACACCAACGGAGACGGCAGCGACACCCTCCGGGATACCGCCGGCAACGACCAGATCCAGTTCTCGGGCCTGGGCCGGTCGGACCTGGCCTTCTGGGCCAACGGAGACGACCTGCTCATCGGAATCGGACAGGAGACCCTGACCATAGAGGACGGCCTCTCCCAGGCCGGGGCCGTGGAGACCATCGCCCTGGCCGACGGCAGCACCCTGACGGCCACGGCCACCCGCCAATTGGTGGAGGCCATGGCCCAATTTGCCACGGACAACGGTCTGGAGATCCAGTCGGTGCAGGATGCAGCCCAGAACAACGCCCTCACCTCCCTGGCCGCCACGGCCTGGAGCCAGGGGACGGCCTGATCCAAAATCCATTTTAGCCTGGATATTTCACGAAAATGCATCCCCCCCCTATTCTTCCTCCAAAAAATTGGAAACACCGATATCCACACCCTGGAATATCCGTGCCTCCCTCCATACGCATTGGGTTCACCCTTTACCGGGACTTTTTCCCCTTCCCGGGCTGCGAAAAACCTGGGCCATCCGGGTAAAACCACATGGGATATTTACTTCTACACTTGAAATTAAAGGGCTCTCATTATATGTATGATTCCCTTTTTATGATCTATCTAAAGCGATTGTTATGGACGGTTACTCGAAGAAGACGCAAAGACAAATCCCTGGAGAGAACGGGGTGATCATCATGGACGACAGCATGGTGATCATGAATATCAATCCCCCTGCCCAGCAGATGCTCAATGTCGCCCTGTCCCACGGAGACATCTTCGACATGGGCCTTTTTGTCCCCGGAAAGATGCGGGAGAACCTGGAAAAGGCCATTTCCGCCACCCTGTCTTCGGGTGCGGGGATCGCCGGACTCCTGGCCCGACCGGCCACAAGTGAGAACACCACCGTCCGGATTTCCATCAGCGGCCTCTACTTTGACGACCAGCAGGTAAAGGGGGTGATGCTCACCCTGAAGAACGCCGCCGGCGTCCCCTCATCCCCCATTGCCGATTGCTTTATTTCCGACAGCCATCTCCTGGAATCCCTGCCCGAGGGGGTGATGACCATCAATACCCAGTTCCAGATCGCCTCCTTCAACCGCACCGCAGAAAAAATCACCGGGTATTCCAGAAGGGAGGCATTGGGTAAATACTGTTGGGATGTGCTTCGCACCAACCTCTGCGGGGGGGGCTGTCTGTTGCGGGAAGCCTTGGAAAAGGGGGTGGAAAACCTTCGTCGGAATGTGGAGATCACCACCAAATCCGGCCTGCCCCAGTGTATCCTGGTGAACACCGGCGTGCTCAGGGATGACCAGGGCCTCATCGTGGGGGCGGTGGAAACCTTCAGGGAACACCACCGGGTTCCCCAGGCCGCCACCGGGCGGAAACACAAATTCTTCCGGCCCGGGATCATCGGCAAAAGCTGGGCCATGGAAACCCTTTTCGCCATGCTTCCGGACATTGCCGACAGTGACGCCAATGTCTTCATCACCGGAGAGAGCGGCACGGGCAAGGACCTCTTTGCCCGGACCATCCACCAGAATTCCATGCGATCAGGCAAGCCCTTTGTGCCGGTAAATTGCTCCGCCCTGGCCGAAACCCTTCTGGAATCGGAATTGTTCGGCCATGAAAAGGCGGCCTTCACCGGAGCGGTCAAGGCCAGGAAGGGCCGGTTCGAGCAGGTCAAGGGGGGCACCCTGTTCCTGGACGAAATCGGGGAACTCAAGCCCGGCCTCCAGGTGAAACTCCTTAGGGTTCTGGACCATAAAAATTTCGAGCGGGTGGGAGGCGGCCAGTCCATTGACCTGGATGCCCGGATCATCACCGCCACCAACCGTGATCTCACCCAGGCCCTGGAAAACGGTTCCTTTCGCCAGGATTTTTTCTACCGCCTGAGGACCGTACCCATTGAAATCCCCCCCCTGCGGGAACGGGACGGGGATATTCCCTTGCTGGTGGACCACTTCATCTCCCGGTTCAACACCACCTTTAATAAAGAGGTCAAGGGGGTGGATCCCCGGGTCATGGACCTGTTCAACGCCTACCACTGGCCCGGCAATGTCCGGGAACTGGAACGGGTGATTGAGCACGCCTTTGTATTTGTCAAAGGCCCCTATATCCAAAAGGAGAACCTCCCCCAGCGGGATGCCTTTGCCCAGCCGGCGAAAACGGACCCCTTTCCCCCACGGGGGGGGAGCCGCCCCTCCCGGGCCGAGGTGATCCGCGCCCTCCAGAAGACCCGGGGCCGGAAAAAAAAGGCGGCCAAGCTTCTGGGCATCAGCCGGACCTCCCTGTGGCGCAGGATGAAATCCCTGGAACTCATGGACTGATCTTCCGGGTTCCGGAACCACCTGGGTGGATCTGTACGGATTCCCATCCCCCCGATCAGATCCATCTGGTGAAAAATCCGTCCAACTCTTTTTCCCATTCTGTTTCACCCCCTGGTTGAAACGGTCAGAAACACGGGGTTTCAACGGGCCGTACCCCCCTATTTTCAATTGAGATTACGCCCCTGGGCATTGTGGTTCCCCCACCATGATGCCCTTTTTTTATGCCCCGCCAGGGCCAAAACGTTTCAATTTGTTTCAGATGTTTCAACATGGGTTTCAACGAAACATTTTAACGGACTTTTTCTTGCATATTCAGCCGGTTTACGACCACCACTCCCTTTGTTCCACCCCATGGCGTTTCAATATGGTGAAACATATATCATCCCCATGGAACACTTATTCACATAACCCGCTGCAATATAAGCATTTTTCACCATTGGCCCACCTTTTGCTATTAAAGGACCTGTGTTTTAAAAACAAAGACGTTGGAGACCATGCGAACAGACAACCAAACATATGCAAACCGTTTCACTGCAACATCCGCCCAGGGGACACGGGAAGGAATCCTGATCTTTTCATCCCTGCTGGCCCTGGTGGAGCTGGATGAAGCCGCACTGGACCTTTTGGGTTTGACCCGGGTGCCCCGGCAATGGCGGCAGCCCTGCGGACTGGAACTCATGTGCACCCGGGATTGTCTAAACCGCGTCAAACAAGGGATGGGCCGGGTCATTGACGGAACATTCCCCCAGGTTCCCCTGAAGATCCGGTTGCGCCAGGGCAAGGGAAAATCCCTGCTCTGCAAGGGAATCATCTCTCCGGTCTTTGCCGAACAGGGCAGCATCATTGCCGTGGTCCTCAAGTTCGCCCCCATGGGCCTGGGGACGGCCCAGGAGGCAGGAAGGCCCTTTTTCTCCCGCATCAACGATCACCAGATCGTGGACCGGCTTCCCCAGGGGGTATTTTCCATTGACACCCAATGGAAAATCCAGGGGCTCAACCACCGGGCCGAGGAGATGATCGGTGTGAACCGGGAAGATGCCCTGGGCCGGTATTGTTGGGAGGTCTTCCAATTTGACGGCTGCCGGAACCACTGCCCCTTTGAAAAGATTTTCCAGGGCGGTTCCACCCGGGAAGACCACCACATGCGCGTGGTCTGTCCCAATGGGATGCTCAAGGAATTCAGAGCCGTGGCCAGCCCCCTGGAAGACGACCAGGGCGTGTTGGTGGGCGGGGTGCAGATCTTTCTACCCCGGGCCTCCCAACCCGTCTTATCCAAGGCCGCCTTCATGGGAATGGTGGGCAAGTCCCGGGGCATGCAGGAGATCTTCCACCGCCTGCCCGACATTGCCCAAAGTCCCTCCAATGTCCTGATCACCGGGGAAAGCGGTACAGGCAAGGAGTTGATTGCCCGGGCCATACACGGTCTCTCCCGGGTGAAACAAGGCCCCTTCCAGGCCGTGAATTGTTCGGCCCTGGCCCAGACCCTTCTGGAATCCGAGCTCTTCGGCCGCGAAAAGGGCGCCTACACCGGCGCAGACACCACCGCACCGGGTCGGTTCGAACTGGCCTCGGGGGGAAGCCTCTTCCTGGATGAAATCGGGGAGATGGACACCGCCCTCCAGGTGAAGCTGCTCCGGGTACTGGACCAGAGGGAATTTGAACGGGTGGGCGCCAACAGGGCCATCCCGCTGCAGGCAAGGATCATCGCCGCCACCCACCGGGATCTTGAGTTGGGTCAGGAAACCGGTGACTTCCGGCGGGATCTCTTCTACCGCCTGCGGACCATCCCCATTCACCTTCCGCCGTTGCGGGAGCGTCTGGAGGATCTGCCCCTTCTGGTGAATCATTTCATCGGAAGGTTCAATGAAAAATACGGCAAATCCGTGCGCATGCTGGATCCCGCCGTGATGAAACGCTTCATGGCCCATGATTGGCCCGGCAATGTCCGGGAGTTGGAACGGGTCATGGAGCATGCCTTTGTCTTTGTCAAAGGCCCCATTATCTTCCCCCGGAACCTGCCGCCCAAACCCAGGGTGCGCATCGGGGAAATCCATGGGGATCAACAAGGAAAAAACGCCCAAAGGGAAGCCGTGCTCCAGGCACTGGCCCAGGCCGGACAAAAACGCGCCCGGGCTGCCGAGTTGTTGGGCATCAGCCGGTCTTCCCTGTGGCGGCGAATGAAACAATACGGGCTGTTGGAAACCGCCCATCACGATTAAACGCACCATATTAAACCAATTATAGGGAGTTATACGATGACGGATCAGCACATTGACGACATCATGGATCGCTACCCATCCAAACCCGAATACCTCATCGGTCTGCTTCAGGATATCCAGGAGCAGCACGGCTATATTTCCCGGGAAGCCATGGCCCTGGCCAGCGAGCACACCCGGGTCCCCCTGACCCAGGCATATTCCGTGGCCACCTTTTACCAGAGCTTCCGCCTGGAACCGCCCGGGGAACATGAAATCAAGGTCTGCCTGGGCACGGCCTGTCACCTCAAGGGCGGCCAGGATCTGGTGGACGGCCTGTCCCGCAGCCTGAACGTGGCCCCCGGCGACACCACCGACGACCTCATGTTCACCCTGAGTACGGTGAACTGCGTGGGCGCCTGCGCCATTGCACCCGTGGCCCTGGTGGACGAAGACTACCATGCCGACGCCACCATGAAGACCTTTGAAAAAGAACTGGGCAAAATCAGAGACGCTGCCAAGGCTATCTAGGGGGAAATAAATGAATACAACAGTGAAAGCAAAACCTGCGCGCTTGAATTCCCTTGGGGATCTCAACAGTCTGCGCTCCGAAATCCAAGCCAATGTGGATCCCAACCAGCTCCAGATCATGGTCTGCCATGGCACGGGCTGCCGGGCCGGCGGTGCAGAAGCCGTTACCCGGGCCCTGACCGCGGCCCTGGACAAGGCCGATGTTCCCGGCAAGGTGGTCCCCGAGATCAAAACCTCGGGCTGCCAGGGCTTCTGCTCCAAGGGCGTCCTGGTCACCATCCTGCCCGAGGGCATCTCCTACCAGAAGGTGAAACCGGCCGACGCCGAAGAAATCATCCAGAAGACCGTTGTGGAAGGCGAACTGGTGGAACGGCTCCTCTATGTGGATCCCGACACCGGCAAGACCATTGCCAAGGAAGAGGAGATCCCCTTTTACAAACTCCAGGACAGAAAGCTTCTGGAACACATCGGCAAAATCGATCCCACCGACATTAAGGATTCCATCCGCACCGGCGGGTACCAGGCCCTGGCCAAGGCCCTGAGTTCCATGACCCCGGAAGAAGTGGTGGTGGAAGTGGAAAAATCCGGCTTGAGAGGTCGCGGCGGCGCGGGTTTCCCCACGGGTCGCAAATGGCGTTCCGCCCTGGCCGCCATCGAGAAAAAGGGGCTGCCCGTTTACGTTGTCGTGAACGGTGACGAGGGCGACCCCGGCGCTTTCATGGATGGGGCCATCATGGAAGGCAACCCCCATGCGGTGCTGGAAGGGCTCATCCTGGGCGCCTATGCCCTGGGCGCCACCGAAGGCTTTCTCTACGTCCGTGCCGAATATCCCGTGGCCGTAAAGCACCTGGAACTGGCCATGGAACAGGCCCGTGAATACGGCCTTCTGGGCGAGAACATCCTCAACTCCGGCTTCTCCTTTGACGCCCGCATCAACCGGGGCGCAGGCGCCTTTGTCTGTGGTGAGTCCACGGCGCTTTTCTCCTCCATCGAAGGCAAACCCGGCAACCCCAAACCCAAGTATGTCCGCTCCGTTGAAGAGGGCCTCTGGGGCAGACCCACCGTCCTGAACAACGTGGAATCCTGGGCCAACATCCCCATGATCATCGACAGGGGCGGGGACTGGTACGCCAAGATCGGGGTCTCCCACTCCACGGGCACCAAGGTTTTCTCCATGGTGGGCAAGCTGAAAAACGTGGGCCTGGTGGAAGTGCCCATGGGTCTTCCCCTCTCGGACATCGTTGAAAAAATCGGCGGCGGCCTGCACAATGGGGCCCCCTTTAAGGCGGTTCAGACCGGCGGGCCTTCCGGCGGTTGTATCCCCTATTCCCTGAAAGACACCGCTGTGGACTTTGACTCCCTGACCCAGGCCGGCTCCATGATGGGCTCCGGTGCCATGATCGTCATGGACGACACCGACTGCGTGGTGGACCTGGGCCGTTACTTCCTGCGCTTTTTGGAAGAGGAATCCTGCGGCAAGTGCATGCCCTGTCGCTACGGCCTTTCCCGCATGAGGGAAATCCTGGACGGGTTTTCCGAGGGCAAGGGCACCCAGAAGGATATTGAAGATCTGGAAAGCCTGGCCGAAGCCATCCAGGACGGTGCGCTTTGCGCCCTGGGCTCCTCTGCCCCCAACCCGGTGCTCACCACCATCCGCTACTTCAAGGACGAGTACCTGGCCCATGTGGAAGACAAGAAATGTCCGGCCGGGGTCTGCAAGTCCCTGATCCAGTTCGAGATCGATGAAGAAAAATGTGTCGGCTGTGGCGCCTGTGCCAGAAAGTGCCCCTTAAGCTGCATTGCCGGTGAAAAGAAAGAAGTCCATACCATTAACGCCGAACTCTGTATCCGCTGCGGAATCTGTAAGGAATCCTGTAAGTTTGATGCAGTCCGCATCGCATAAGGGAGGTTTGCCGTGATTAAATTTAGAATTAACGACATTGACGTGGAAGCAAAACAAGGCTGGACCGTTTTGGAAACCGCCCGGGAATACGGCATCGACATCCCCACCCTCTGCCATCACCCGGCCGTGGAGCCCTCGGGGGCCTGCCGTCTGTGCATGGTGGAAATGCGCGAAGGCGACTGGTCCAAGCTGGTGGCCTCCTGCATCTTTCCGGTGAAGGAAGGCTTGAACATCTACACCGAAACCCCCAAGGTCCACAACGTCCGCCGCTGGATTCTTGAAATGCTGCTGGCCTCCTGCCCGGCCGCCCCGGAAATCCGGGAACTGGCCCAAAAACACGGGGTGGACACCACCCGTTTTGAGATCCACGATCCAGAACAGAAATGCCTGATCTGCGGTCTGTGCCAGCGGGTATGCGACGAAGTGGTGGGCGCATCCGCCATCTCCATCGTGGACCGTGGTGTTCACAAAAAAGTGGGCGCACCCTTTCTCCAGCCCATTGATATCTGTGTCTCCTGCGGTTCCTGTCTCACCGTATGCCCCACCGACGCCATGAAGGATCTCTTTGATACCGTGCGTCTGCAACCCAAAACCAGTCTGGCCCAGTTGGCCTAAAAGGAGAGACCCATGAACGCAACAGCTAAAACCGGTATCTTTCTATGCACCTGCGGGGAGGAGATTGCCCCCCGCATCGATCTGGATATCCTCAAGGCCAACCTGACCGGCCATGCCGACCTGGTGGAAACCCTGCCCAATCCCTGTTTGAAACCCGGCCTGGACCGCATCCAGTCCCTGGTGGAAGAAGAGGGGCTGAACCGCATCATCGTTGCCGGCTGCGACGGCCGCATCATGCTCAAGAAATTTGAGAAAGCCCTGGAATCCCTGGGACTGCTCAAGGGCCAGATCGACATGGTCAACCTGAAAAACCATGTGGCAAAGGTTTCCAAGGCCAGTGCCGAAGCCAAGGCCGCCAAGGCGGAAAAACTCATCAAGGCCGCCGTGGCCGAGATGAAGGCCCTGGTGCCCACGGAAAAACAGGCCGTTGAAGTGGACGGTCCCGTGGCCCTGGTGGGCAACGGCATCGGCGCCTTCCCCACGGCCCAGAAACTGATCAAATCCGGCATTGACTGTATCCTGCCCCTTGAAACCGACGACGTGGACGAGATCATGGCCGAAGTCCGGGGTGCCTACCCGGGTGAATACGGCCAGTACGACCGCATTGAAAAAATGGTCAAGGCGGTCATGGCCTCTGACAGGGTGGCGGTGAAACCCGGCCTGACCATGAAAAATCTTCTGGGCGTCACCGGCGATTTCACCCTGGAAATGGAAAATACCGACGGTGATGTGGAATCCATCGAGGCCGGCCTGGTTGTGGCGGCCCTGGATGCCCAGCTCCTCCCCCCCGGCCCCGAGTTCGGCTACGACGGCCAATCCGCCCTTATCCTGCCGGAACTGGACCAGACCCTGCCCCAAAAGGGGATTCCCAAGGGGGATCTGGTCTTCTGGGTGAGCGACTATGCCTATGACACCCCCCAGTTTGCCGTGCTGTCCGCCAAGGCGGCCTGGAACACGGCCAAGTTCATCAAGAACGCCTCGCCCTCCACCCAGATCACCATCGTCTACCACCAGGATATGGCTTTGCCCCTGACGGCCATGGAACGGGCCCTGGCCCGCCGTCTCAATGTCTCCTGGGTCTCCTACGACAAGGCGGTACGCCCCACGGTTCAGGATGGCTTCCTCACCTTCTGCACCACCACCGACCATGTGGAAACCGAACTGAAATGGGACACCCTGGTCCTCTCCCCCCTGCGCTCCATTGCAAAGGAGACCATGGATGCGGCCCGGAACCTGGGCGTGGTCCACGACACCAACGCCTTTTTGGGCAACCACCACACCCATGTTAAACCGGAGATGGTGGGCAAGGACGAAACCTATATCGTGGGCTCTGCGTATTTCCCCTGCGATCTCCAGTCCGTTCTCAACACGGGCAGGAAGGCCGGTTCCAACACATACGAGCTCATTGAAAGATCCCGGCACTCGGAATTGTTCGCCCCCAGAAACATTGCGGTTGTGGACCCGGAGCTCTGCGTGGGCTGCGGCCAGTGCCAGGAAATCTGCGACTGCTCCGGCATCGCCATGACCCAGTATCCCTCCTCGGGCCTGCCCCGGGTGGTGGACCCCTTGCTCTGCACCGGCGGCGGCACCTGTACCGCCACCTGTCCCTACAATGCCATTACCCTGACCAACGCCACCACGGACCAGAGGGAAGCCCGGGTGGGCGCCCTGGCCCAACAGCTGGATGCCGGTGAAGCCGCCTGCTTTGCCTGTGTATGGGGCGGACTGCCCGCAGCCGACCATGTCCACCGGCTGAACATGACCTATGACCAGGGCATCCACATCCTTTCGGTTCCCTGTGTGGGACAGATCGATCCTTCGGTCATGGCCAAGGCATTTCTGGAAGGGGCGCCCGGCCTGCTGCTCATGGGCTGCTCCCCGGAACAATGCCACCACTCCTTTGGCATCGACCATGCCTGGAGCCGGGTCCAGCTCATCAAAAAGCTGTTCACCCTCTGTGGCTTTGACCGCCGGAGAATCGCCCTGGGCCATGCCGATCTCAACCGGCCCGAGGACTTTGTGAAGACCTCCGACGCCTTCACCAAACAGATACGGACAATGGGTCCCATTGAAATGACCCAGGCCAACAGGGACAAACTCCAGGCCATCTATGATCTATGCAAGTACAACGAACGGATCCGGACCCTGCTCTCGGTCTCCCTGAGACGGCCCATGGAAGATCAATACCGGGGCGACCAGTTCCACGCCCTCTCCTTTGACCGGGATTTCAACCAGGCCATTGAAGAGGAGTTTGATTATCCGGAATCGGCCATTGCCGAAGAAAATGCCGCCGCAGCCGCCCAGGTAACGGAAGCACCCGTGGAAACCGCCCCCCAGGGCGAACTCCACCACGCGTAAAACACCCCTCGGAGATCCCAGGCCACTGCTGTCATGGGATCTCCGGGACGTCCATACGGTTATTTCACCAAATGGTTTTACTGAAATTGCCATGACATATCCGGACGGATTTCCTAAACCCAACCCGGGCTCAGATGTATCCCCCGACATGCCAGGGAATTGCCATGACATGTCCGGGTTCATTCTCTCCGGCCCGAATACGGCAGGATCCGTTTACCGGTTCCTGCCGCATTAACCTTTAACCCCAGATTGTAAAACCGACATGACACAAGCAGAACACATCCCCGGCAAACTCTCCCCCCGGTTTGTGGAAATGGCCACCAACCGCAACCGAATGACCCCCATGGACCGGCCCGACGGCCACAGCATCAAAACCGGAGATTGCGGGGACACCATTGAAATGTTCATCCGGGGAACCCACGACAACATCATGGCCCTCTCCTTTGTGGTCCAGGGCTGCGTCAACACCGTGGCCTGTTCCAACGCCGTGGCCGAGCTGGTGGAGGGCAAGGACATCCAGGCCGCCTGGGACATCACCCCGGAGACCCTCATCGACTATCTGGAAAGCCTTGATCCCGGCCACCACCATTGTGCCGAACTGGCCGTGGGCACCCTCTACCTCGCCCTGGTGGACCTGGCCTCACCCAAGTCCTGCTACTCCCGATAAGCCCCCCGGCCCTGCTGCCCCCCCTTCCTTAACTCTTTTTTAACGGTTTTCAACCCCAGGGGCTTGCCCTGACACCCAAGGGCTGATAGAAACGATTTTATGCGTTGTTAAGGGCATCTCCCCCCGAGCCTCCCCGGTACCTTTTACCAAAGGTAGTGAACCCCAACGGGCGTGGAGAAAAAAATCGATGGTCCATGGAGCGGCAACAGGGGGTTGATCGCTTCTTCCATTCGACAGCTCCCCCTTCCCCTTCAACGCCTTTGTATTCCACCTAAAAGTTGCAAAAGGGTTCGACTGCTTTGAATGCAACATTTAGGTTCCAATTTGTCAGCGAGACCACTCCCCTGCCTGACAGAAGGCCGGGGCGTGTATCCGAAGTCGACGCTGTGAACCGGTATGCCATGGAGGGGATGGAATGAACACTGCACATGAACGGAGACTTGAGTGGGAATACGGTTATTGCGAACCTGATATGCTGGGACTGGACATGGACGGGGTGGATGCCGTCATCGAAGACCACGAGGCCGATCCGGCCCATCTGATGCAGATCCTCCTGGACATCCAGGCGGCCAATGGCTGGCTGCCCGAGGAGATCCTCGACCTGGTGGCCCAACGCCTGGAAATCCCCCTGGCCCAGGTCCAACACACGGTCGGATTTTACAGATCCTTTACCACCACCCCCAGGGGCCGCCACCGGGTCCATGTCTGCGTGGGAACGGCCTGCCACGTCAATGGGGGACAACGGGTCCTGGAAACCGCAGAGGATATCCTGGGGTTAAAACCGGGGGAGCGAAACCTGGACATGGCCTTTAGCCTGGAAACCGTCAACTGTTTAGGCAATTGCGCCCTGGCCCCGGTCATGGCGGTGGATGATACCCCCCACGGCCACATGAGCCCAAAAGAGACCGCACTGGTCCTCTCCGCCTGTAAATAAACCGCTCCCCTATCTACATTCCCCGGGCCCGCCCGGGTGAGATTCCGTTGCAGCCATAGCCCTATGAAACAATTGGAACGGACCTTTTCTTCCCATGCCCATGTCTCCCTTGACGTGGCGGACCAGGCGGGAATGGCAGCAATGGCACCAGCCCTCGGCATCCCTCTGGTATTGGCGAAACCAGGGCGGCAACGAGGTGGACCTGCTCATGGAACAAAACAGTGGGTTAACGGCCATTGAGTGCAAGCTCCCCCAGATCCCGGACAAAAACCGCCTCGGTCAACTCCCAACGCCCCCCGGTTGACGCCGGCCAAGAACCGCCCCCGTTTCACCGGTACCACCGTCAGCAATGGGTTCCCCCTTACTCAAATACCGGGGCAGGTAAAGCAGCGCAGCCGGCTTCCTGGTTCGGGGCGGACTTCAATTTTCATCAGACGATCTTTTGGGCTGGGGTTGGGGAAAAGCAGACGGGCGGGATTGTTCGAACCAGTGGGGGGAATGCGGCATTGATCACAACAATGGAGTGGGATAAAAGGAAGGGTGTGTGTATCCCGTGTTGGGGACGGGATACACACTAGGGTTATACGATTAGCTCTCAGGAGATTAAACCATTCCGGAAAAGCCCATGAAGGACAGGGCCAGAATTCCGGCGGTGACCAGGGCGATTGGGACCCCGGCCATTCCTTTGGGTACACCCATGAGATCGATGTGCTCCCTGAGGCCGGCAAACAGGATCATGGCCAGCCCGAAACCGATGGCGGTGGCCACTGCAAAGGTGACGCCCTCCATGAGGTTGTACTGGTTGGAAATGGTCAACAATGCCACACCCAATACGGCGCAGTTGGTGGTGATCAGGGGCAAAAAGACGCCCAGGGCCTGATACAGGGCCGGGCTGACCTTTTTGAGAATGATTTCCACCATCTGCACCAATGCGGCGATGACCAGAATGAAACTGATGGTCTGCAGGAAGGTAATATTAAAGGGAATAAGGATATAGTTCTGGATGAGCCAGGTCACGATGGTGGCAATGGTCATGACAAAGAGGACCGCGCCGCTCATGCCCGTGGCCGTGGAGACCCGGGAGGAGACCCCCAGAAAGGGGCAGATGCCCAGGAACTTGGCCAGAACGATGTTGTTTACAAAGATGGAGCCGATGATGATGATAATGTATTCCATGCTAGTGTCCTTTCTCCGTTAGGCGGTCTTCAGTTTCCGGATCAGGGCGATGAGGAAGCCCAGGACCAGGAATCCGCCGGGGTTGAGGATGAAGACCAGGATGCCGTCACCGTCTATGAGTTTGTAACCGAAGATGGCGCCGGCCCCGAGGATTTCCCGGATGCTGCCCAGGAGGGTGAGGGCAAAGGCAAACCCCAGGCCCATGCCCAGTCCGTCCACCAGGGAGGAGAACAGCCCGTTCTTGGAGGCAAAGCCTTCGGCACGGCCAAGGACCACGCAGTTGACCACGATGAGGGGGATGAAGATCCCCAGACTTTCGGCCAGGGCCGGTACAAAGCCCTGCATGAGCAGGTCCACCATGGAAACAAAGGAGGCGATGATAACGATGAAGGCCGGAATCCGCACCTTGTCCGGAATCAGGTTCTTCACCAGGGAAACCACCACGTTGGAACAGACCAGGACAAAGGTGGTGGCCAGGCCCATCCCCAACCCGTTAATGGCCGATGAGGTCACCGCCAGGGTGGGGCAAAGGCCCAGGAGCAATGAGAATACGGCATTTTCCCGGATAAAGCCTTTGGTGAAATTACTAACTTGGTTCATTGTCTGATTTTCTTTCCTTTTTAATGGCGGTGTATGCCTTGTTCAGAGCGTCACAAAAGGCCCGGGAGCTGATGGTGGCGGCGGTGATGCCGTCCACGTCTCCCCCGTCCTGTTTCACTTTCAGGGAGAATTTTTCCGGGTTCTTGGTATTGAACTGGCCCTCGAATTTGGGCTCGGTCATCTTGGTACCCAGCCCCGGGGTCTCCTTTTGCTGGATCACGGCCGTATTGATGATGTCTCCGTTGGGTTTAAACCCCACCATGACCTTGATGGGGGTGGGGTCGTATCCCTTGACGGAAAAGCTTTCCACGGCATAGCCGATGACTTCGTTGCCCTTGATGCCCTTGTTGATGTGGATAACATCCTGGTTGTCCAGGGTAACGGCGGCGGTTTTCAGCTCGTCAAACTCCGGAAGCACCTGGCGGATGGCCCGTTCCTGCTTGGCCTTCTGGGCCAGGGCAATGGGCTCCTTGGTGACCAGATAGACAGAGGTCACGGACAGGGCCGACAGAATGGTGATGATGGGCAGAACCAATACCATGTTCTTAAATGAGGATTCAATCTTCGCCATATCAGTATTCCTTATCTTAGGATTTGGCCGGTGCGCCGAATCGTTTGGGTTTAAAGGCCTTGTTCAACAGCGGGGTCACGGCATTCATGATGAGAATGGCAAAGGAAACCCCTTCGGGATAGGCGCCCCAGACACGGATGATGACGGTGATCAGTCCGCAGCCCAGTCCGAAGACCAGCTGGGCCTTACGGTTCATGGGACTGGAGACCATGTCCGTGGCCATGAAAAAGGCCCCCAGCATCAGACCGCCGGTGACCAGGTGATATACCGGATGGATATACTGGGCCGGGTCAATGAGGTGGAGAAGGCCGGAAAAGACCAGCACCGTTGCAATAAAGGCAACGGGAATTTCCCAGGTGATGATTTTCTTGTACAGCATATAGGCCGCCCCCAGCAGCAGGGCCAGGGCCGATACTTCGCCGATGCTGCCACCCATGTTCCCCATGAATGCCTGGGTGTAACCCGGGGCCTTGGCCATGAGGTCGGCCATGGGCTGTCCGTTTTTCAACCCTTCCTTGATCAGCCCCAGGGCGGTGGCCCCGGTGACCCCGTCCACGCCCACGGGCACGGGCCAGGTGGTCATCTGGGCCGGGAAGGAGATGAGCATGAAAACACGGCCCACCAGGGCCGGATTAAAGGGGTTTTTACCCAGGCCGCCAAAGGACATCTTGCCGATGCCGATGGCGGCAACGGCACCGATGATAATGATGCCGCAGGAGAGGTTGGCCGGAAGGTTAAAGGCCAGCAGGATCCCGGTGACCAGGGCGGAACCGTCACGGATGGTCTCCTCGCCCTTGATCATGTATTTCTGGATCAGCCATTCCACGCCCAGGCAGGCCAGGACGGAAACCAGGGTGACCCGGACGGCGTCAAAGCCGAAGTAATAGAAGGAAACCAGAAGGGCCGGTACCATGGCCAGGACCACCCCGTACATGATTTTTTTGGTGGAATCCTCCCCATGGACGTGGGGAGAACCGGATATGGTTAAATTCATCGTTCTTTCCTTTCTGCTTATTTCCGGGGTCTGGACCGGAGGATCTGTCCCACACGGGCCTTGCCCAGGCGCAGGTAATCCAGGATGGGGCTGGCGGCCGGACAGGTATACTGACAGGAACCGCATTCCACGCAATCCATGATGTGGTTGGCTTCGGCCTCATCCCAGCGCTGGTTTTCCACAAAGGTGGAGAGCACGCCGGGTTCCAGCCCCATGGGGCAGGCGGAGATGCAGCGACCGCAACGGATGCAATTGGTTTCCGGGATGCGGTCGGCCTCCTCTTCCCTGAAGAAGAGAATGCCCGAAGTGCCTTTAACCACAGGGATATCCAGGCTGGTGATGGCCTTGCCCATCATGGGACCGCCATTGACCACCTTTCCGGTGTTGTCCGGGCTTCCCCCGGCCTGTTCCACCAGATGGGACACAGGGGTCCCCACCCGGGCCATGAAGTTGGAGGGAACGGGGATGGATTTACCCGTGATGGTGACCACCCGCTCCATGAGGGGTTTGTTCAGCTGAACTGCCTCGTACACGGCAAAGGCCGTACCGATGTTGTTCACCACGCAGCCCACCTCGATGGGCAGTTTACCCGAGGGAACTTCCCGGTCCAGGCAGGCCTTGATCAGCTGCTTTTCACCGCCCTGGGGGTATTTCACCTTCAGGGGCTGGATGGTGATGCCGTCAAAGTCCTTGGCCAATTCGGTGAGGTGCTGGATGGCGTCCTTTTTATTATTTTCAATGCCGATGATGGCCTTGTCCGTTCCCAGGGCCTTCATGAGAATGGAAACCCCCACCAGGCATTCTTCGCCCTTTTCCAGCATGATGCGGTGGTCGGCGGTGAGATAGGGTTCGCATTCAACCGCATTGATGATCAGGTATTCTGCGGTCTTGTTTTCAGGAACCATGAGTTTGACATGGGAGGGGAAGGTTGCCCCGCCCAGGCCCACGATGCCCATGTCGCTGACCCGGTCGATGATCTCCTTGGCGTCCAGGGTGATCTCCCGGATGACGGTGCGGGATGTTTTGATGCTCTCTTCCCAGTCGTCCCCGTCCACCTTGATGATCACGGCCGGACGCTTGTAGCCACTGGCATCCAGAACATTGTCAATCTTGGTCACCTTGCCGGAAACCGAAGAGTGGACGTTGGCGGAAACAAAGCCGCCCCCCTTTCCGATGAGGGTACCCACCTTGACCATGTCTCCCTTTTTCACCACGGCCTGGGCCGGGGCGCCCAGGTTCTGGGCCAAAGGAATCATCACCTGCTTGGGCAGGGGAACGCTTTCAATGCCGGCAGCGGCGGACATCTTGTTTTCCGGGGGATGGATGCCGCCCAGTTTAAAGGTCTTCAATAGGGTTTTCATTATTCCTGCCCTCCCTTTGCAGCGTTATCCGGGTCGGACTTGCCCGCCTTGGCCTTTTTCACCGGGAAATTCAGGGCCTGGATGGCACCGGTGGGACATTCATCCACACATTTCCGGCACAGCTTGCAGGCAGTGGGATCAATGTAGGCCAGGTTGTTTTCCACGGTGATGGCCTCGAATTTACAGACCTTGGCACATTTGCCGCATCCAATGCAGGCCACGCTGCAGTTTTTCTTGGCAGGACCGCCCTTTTCCTGGTTCACACAGGAGACAAAGATCCGGCGTTCCTTTTTGCCCCGTTTTCTCAGCTCGATGATGGACCTGGGACAGGCGGTGACGCAGGCGCCGCAGGCCACACAATTGTCCTGGACCTCGGGCAGCCCCGTCTCTTCACTGATGTGGATGGCGTCAAAACCACAGGCGTCCACACAGTCGCCGCACCCCAGGCACCCGTTGGGGCATCCACTTTCGCCGGCAAATAGATTGTTCACAAAGGCACAGGATTGGGCACCGTCGTACTTGATCTTCTGGGGGGCGTTGACCAGGGAGCCGGAACACCGGACCACGGCGATCTGGGGCTCCTGTTCTTCCACCTCCAGTCCAACGATTCCCACCACCTGGGCCATGGTATCGTTCCCACCCACGGGGCAGGACAACCCATCGATGGATTCATTGTCATTGGCCGATTTGACCACAGCCTCGGCAAACCCACGGCAACCGGGGAATCCACACCCACCGCAATTTGCCCCCGGCAGGACTTCTTCCACCGCATCAATCCTGGGATCTTCAATGACCCGAAACTGGCGGGCCACAAAAAACAGAATTACAGCGGCAGACACCCCGATGGTTCCCAGGGACATCACTGCATATAAAATTACATCTTCCAAAACGCGTCAGCTCTCCTTAAAATAAAGAAAAAATAGAAACCAGTGGGCCCGGCCCCAAACGCCGACAGCGTTGACGGACCAAGCATATATTCAATTCCCAATACCCTTTTGTATCCAACAACAGGGGTGGGGTCGTTTTCCAAAAAAGCAAAATCACTCTAATGGACAATGGAGGATCAGACCATACTTCTACGGATGGTTACGGAAGGCCGGAAAGGCGATTTCGAGCACGGCACCGAGAAATGATTTAAGATCGATTAAGTTTGTCCCGACGGGTGATACATGGGTCTAGGTTTGATTTCAAAAACAAAGGTTTTCTGTAAACTGTTCCGCATGAGATAGATGAAGGTATAATAGGGTAGAAGAAGGGACAGGGCGGCCAGGGCTGCGGCTCCCTCGGAGGGCAGGATCTGCCTGAATCCGATGAGCCCGGCAAGGACGGCCAGGAAAGGGTAGATATATCCCAGAAGTACGGCTTTGGGCCCCAGATCTTTTTTCATTTCAACATCCACAGCCTGGCCCTGGACCCACTCCCGGCTGGGGAGGCCGAAAACGGTCACGATCTTTTCTTCCATGTCGGCCATGGTGCAGGCGCCCTTGGCATGGCAGGAGGCACAGGCGGACATGGACAGGATTTTTACCCTGACCTGATCATCCCGGACCTCTTCAATGATGCCCGGGTGTATGATGGATGTTGAACTCTTGCTCATTTGATCAACCGCTATCAAAAAACCCTTAAAACGGAACATTCTCATACCTCATATAAGAACTAAATATGAGATATTTACTCTTGACAACACACGCCCGTTTCGGTGACAAATTCCAACCGACGGGCAGTATTACAGCACTACCACAAAGTAGCTCAAAACACCGTTATACAAGCGCTTCAAAAAAGCTTAAAGCGGACGTTATCATAAACGATCCGCCTTTCCAACATGGAATTTTAAATTTTCTAATAAGAGGTAGAATAAATTCAACACCCTTGCTTTTCCACCACCCCTTAGGTGGCTAATTTAATTCAACTTCCGCAACACACGCCCCCAACATGGATCAGAAGCCTTAAACGCACAAGTTGAATATTCTCGAACCCCTTATCCGGATTTAGGGATGAAAATTGAAATGGGGAGATCATATCCCCCTACCGGCGGGGCAATGGCCCGATTGCGGAACCCCACAGACAGGTCATCTACCTGAAAAGAAACAACAAAAGTTCTCAACAATGCCCCGCCCCTAGTTTTTTGGATGGATGAATATAAAGATAAAAAGAGAAAAAAAGCCCCCGGAAAACGGACTTTCCATCGTACCCAGATGGGTCAATATTTTAATGCCGCCCCAAGTTCGGCATGGTCAAATGCAGATGCCATGAAATCAACCTCGGCCTTTGGGATGCCCATCCCCCCAGCCCGGGAGGCCCAACTTTTGACCACATGGGCAATTGCCCCTGCCCGTGCTTTGGCCGCCTTTAAATCAAGGCCAAAATGGGATGCCACTTCCATGGCAAGTTCCAAAGAGGCTGTGGCATCGTCCAATGAGATGCAGGTACTCAGTTCACGGGCTTTTACAAAAGCCGGTGTCGGTTCAAGATCATAGATGGGGGAAAGACGCCAACCGGCCTGACCGGCAAAAAGAAATCCATGGTTTCGCAAATGATCATCCACGTTGGAAATCAGAATATTCAGAACCATCCTGCTCCACAGATCTTTCAAATCTTCCCCGGCACTCGCCCCGTAGGCGCTTAAGACATCGGCAACTTCAAGGTAGCTGCGCAGTTCCCCATCCAAAGCATTCAGCATACTCATGGCCGAAAGAAAATGAATCCGACGCCCCCCGGCCCGGTCAAACCGGTCTAATAAAAGGACCGGCTTCCCCATCACTCGAATCCGTTGAAATTCCGGTGTGGGGATCCCGCAATCCCTTGCCATGGTAAGGGCGAGGTACTCCCATGAAACCACATCCCATCCATCATTGGGGCTGGGGAATTTGGCAATGAGCAATCGATCATTGTCCACCACCACCGCCTTTGGCCGGGCCCCGCCGAGGGAACTCCCCGGAGCCGCCAGGTCCTGCAGATCATCAAAGTCATCCCCCTGGACAATCAGGCGCTCAGAGGCGGCCAATAATTTGGGCAGGGCCACCCTGGGGGGAATCACCGCTTCCTCCTCCGTAGCCAGAAAATCTGTCCCCGAAATGGAGAATCGAAGGGCCCCCAGCCGGGCAAAGTCACTCACCCTGAGCAAAAAATCCGACTCTGCCAGATGTCGAGGAGACCTTCCTTCGTTCCGGGCTGCCCTGGCCTCCAGCCGCTGCATCAAATTCCGCCCCCATCGATCCGGAGCCGAATCCCCAATGGCACCAAACAGAGCCTTATGGGTATGATATGCCCCCTCCCCGACAAAGAGAGCCGGCTCCAAAGGGAAACATCCAGGAAAGCGTTTCCATTCACGGGCATAGTCAAATGAAGCCGACTCCCTCCGATCCCGGCCATGGATCCAAAGTCGCCCCACCAAGCGGGTGCCCCCATCCAAATCCATATGGACCTTAATCTCCTTCGCCTTCATTTGCCGCCCCTCCGGTCTCTTACCCGCCTTGGTAAACGCTCCTCATCCAGCATCTGCCCCATTTTATCATTCTCTATGGAGGCCAAGCGCATCCAATCCGTACCCAGGCCCAGGCCAAAAATTACCGCAGCATAGTTGCCAAGGCCCACACCGGGATGTCCCTTCTGTATTTTGGCCAGGGTCTCTTTACTGATACCGGCCCGGTCGGCCAGGACCGCCATTTTCAATCCCCGCCGCAACCGGGCCTTGTGGATATCCTCTCCCAATTTTTTCAAATGGGTGGTCACAGCGATGGGTAGTGTTTTATTCATTTTAAAACCCATAATTATTATCTTAACAGTCCTTAAGGACCATTAAAATAGGTTTTAAATTATTTAGCAATGTTTTTTATAAATAAGCGAAGATGGGTTTGGACGAAAATAGGGACAGTGGTGCCCCCAATGCATGGATGGAATTGAATCATCGAACCAAACGGTTCAAAAGGAGTTCCTCGACATTACGGCGGGAATCAATGGGAAACAATGCCACGGACGGTTTCAATGTCCTTGAACACCTCTTCCTGGGACAGGCTCCGCCCCTCCCGGATATCCGCCCCTCCCCTGGATATGCGCTTGAACAGCCCAATGGCATTGCGCATATTTCCCCAAGATTCCGGGTCCTGGATCACCGCCCTGGGTTCCCCGTTCTGGGTAATGATCACAGGACGCCGGGTGTGATTGATTTTAGATAGGCTATCGTTTTTGTATTATAAATCATAATTCCCTTTTTCTGAGCCTTTACCCACCTGGGCAAATTTTCTTCATTCAACCTATGAACACTTTTTATGGAGAAACCGGAGGATCCATTGCACCACCAGACAGTTACACCTCCGATGCCACTTGTCCAAATTCATCATAATTCGATCTATTTTCCCAACGCTCTGTTGGAACAAGTACATTTTCTTTCAGTTCGGCGAACCCCCATCGAATTGCGACAAATGCCACATATCTTCCAATATTGTTATCAATACTGTTTATTTCTTCAACAGATCGATCAAATAAAGCAGGCAACTTGTCCTGTCGATTTCTTTTCGTTCCAAAAGTCAGGCCATAGCCTTGCTTAATCCATGATGGAAACCCAAATGGATTATTCAATTTATCAACAATTCCCGTTTTCATATCAAAACTCATATCCAAAAGCCTCCTGGTTACATTATCTACTCAACTGACACTTACCTTTTCCAATATTACCTTTCCATGAAGAACCCAATAAACAGCTTTTAAATACAGGATATCCTGTATTTCACATATTCACCATTTATAAAGAAAAGAGGAAAACATCCCACGGTCAGTATTGAAAGATTAGACACGCCCGTCCCCCAGAACACATCAAAAAGACCGTCTATCCCATATGCGCTGCCACCAGCTCGGCAATGTCCCGGGTTTTGACGGCTTCGTCCTTGTCCAATTCCTTCATGCCGTCCTCGATCATGGTGAGGCAGAAGGGGCAGGAGACGGCCACGGTGTCGGCGCCCCGGGCCACCATTTCCTCGGCCCGTTCCAGGTTGATGCGCTTGCCGATTGTCTCTTCCATCCACATGCGGCCGCCGCCGGCACCGCAGCAGAAGGATTCGCCGCCGTGGCGGGAAAGTTCGGCAAGGCCGGTGGTGGAGACGGAATTCAGAAGTTCCCTGGGGGCATCGTAGATCTGGTTGTACCGGCCCAGGTAACAGGGGTCGTGGAAGGTGAGGGTTCCGGCCAGTTCCCTGGACAGGGTGATTTTGCCCCGGCGGATGAGGTCCCGGATGAAGACGGAATGGTGGATGACCTCGTAGTCCCCGCCCATCTGGGCATAGTCAATGTTCAGGGTGTTGAGGCAGTGGGGGCAGGCGGCAATGATCTTTTTAACCTTGTAGCCGTTGAGGGTGGCGATGTTCTCCTCGGCCATCATCTGGAACATCATTTCATTGCCCAGCTTCCGGGCAAAATCCCCGGTGCATTTTTCCTCGGTTCCCAGGATGGCAAAGGAAACCCCGGCCTTTTGGAGGATTTTCACCAGGGCCCGGGAGACCTTTTTGGCCCTGTCGTCAAAGGAACCGGCGCAGCCCACCCAGAGGAGGTAATCCACATCGGCATCCTCGGCCATGGTCTTGACCTTGAGGCCCTCGGCCCAATCGGCCCGTTTGTCATAGCCGATTCCCCAGGGGTTCCCATTGCGCTCCAGCCCCTTGAAGGCCGGGTTGAGTTCCTGGGGATACTCCCCGTGGATGAGGCTCTGGCCCTGGCGCATGGCAATGATCCGGGGAACCTGTTCAATGGTGACCGGGCAAACTTCCTCACAGGCCCGGCAGGTGGTGCAGGCCCAGAGGGTGTCGTTGGAGATGACCTCCCCGATGAGGGCCTTTTCCGAATTCATGCCCATGAGGGTTCCCATGGCCTCTTCCCGTTTTTCATCGTCCAGGTCGTCGGTGATCTGGCTGGCAAATTCCGCCCGTGCAATGAGGCGGTCCCCGTCGGCGGCCAGTTCCGCCTTGAGGGTGTCGTTGAGGTCATTGAGGCTCAGGGGCTTGTCCGTGGTAAAGGTGGGGCAGACCTCCTTGCACCGGCCACACTCGGTGCAGGTATACAGATCCAGCCCCTGCTTCCAATCGAATTGGTGGAGGTGGTTGATCCCCAGGGACTCATCCTCCCAAACACTTTCATCCTCCAGATCCAGAACCTTGGTGGGCTCGTGAACGGTTTTAATGGATTTGAGAAAGACGTTGGGTAGGGCCGTGAGCACGTGGAAATGCTTGCCGTGGGGCAAAAGGTTGAGAAAGGTGAGCTGGGTGATGATGTGGGTCCAGAACATGGCCACCATGACATGGTCCAGGATCCCGGGCCCCATGCCGGAAATCAGCACCGAGGCGGCCTGGGTCATTGGGGTCCAGGAAAATTCCGACCCGAAATCCGGGTTGTTGAAAAAATGGAGATTCCCCGGGTTTTCATGGACCGTGACCAAAAGGTAACGGGCCCCGTCATAGAGGAGATCCGAAACCATGAGCAGGGCGATCATCCCCAGGACCAGGTAGGCTTCCTTTGTGTTGTGCATGCGTTCGGGCTTGACCACGGCCCTGCGGTAGACCGCATAGATGACCATGAAAAGGACAATGCCCTCCATGATGTCCTTGAGGCCCACGTAGAGATACCCCAGGATGGAGGACGCCCCGAACAAGGGCAGGGTAAACCCGTGGACAAAGCCCTCCCCATAGAGGTTGATGCTCCGGATGAGGAGGACGCAAAAGCCCCAGAAGATAAAGGCGTGCATGATGCCCGAGGCCCGCTCCCTTTCCCGCCCGATGAGCCGCTTCTGCCCCAGGGCGATGCCCCCCACGGCCTTGAGCCTCTCCCAGGCCTCGGACCTGAGATTGGCGGCCCGGGGGCTGGATTCCAATGCGCCCAGGACACGGATTTTGGTATAAAGGGTTCGGCCAAACAGGGACAGGCCGACAACGAGAAGCAGGGACATGAACAGGGGACTCATACGCACCTCAATGGAAATAGGGTCATACGGGTATGGCCCGGTTCCTTGACCGGGCCGGATTCAAATTCAGCCTATGGAACCGGGACATGGTAGCACCGGCTCCCGGATTTTGCAATTCAGATCCGCCATCACCCCCGAAGTTTGGCGATTTCATCCTTGAGCACCGGGACAACCTCAAAGAGATCGCCCACGATGCCGTAGTCGGCCACGTTGAAGATGGGGGCATCGGGATCCTTGTTCACGGCCAGGATCACCTTGGAGCCGTTCATCCCGGCCAAATGCTGGATGGCGCCGGAGATCCCCAGGGCGATATAGAGGGTGGGGGCGACGATCTTCCCGGTCTGGCCCACCTGCTTGTTATGGGCCATGAGGCCGGCATCCACCATGGCCCGGGAGCTGCCGAATCCTGCATTGAGGTCGTCGGCCAGGGACCGTGCCAGATCCACCCCGGCCTGGTCCTTGCCCCCCCGGCCCACGGAGACCACGATGTCGGCGTCGGCAAGATCGATCTCGCCCGAGGCATCTGAGACCAGCTCCTTGATCACGGCCCCGGCATCCATTTCCGGCACGGACAGGGAGATGGTGTTTTCCGTGCCGGAGATGTCGGGATCGGCCCCAAAGGCCCCGGCCCGGACAACCGCCACCAGGCGTTCAGTTTTCACGACCACCTTCTGTAGGATCTTGTTGGCAATGGCCGGGCGGATGACCTGAACCCCGCCCCCCTCCAGGATCACGTCGATGATTTCCGTGGCGCAGGCCGCATTGAGCCGGGCCGCCACCCGGGGGGAAAGGGTCTTGCCGGATTCGGAAAAGCCGAACCAGACCTGGTCGGCGGAAAACTGGTTGGCCGCATCCACGATGGCGGCGGCATGGGGGGCAGCGGAAAAGAGTTCCAGCCCGGGATCGTCACAGAGATACTGGATATCGGAACCGGCCTGGGCCAGTTCCGGTGCCAGGGCGGCAACCCCGCTGCCCACGGCCACCACGCCGGCTTTGGCGCCCAGGGCCTTAGCCTTGGTAAGCAATTCCGAAGTGGATCCCTTGAGAACCCCCTGCTTGATATCGGCAACAACAAGTATATTGGTCATGGTCTTGTCTCCTTATAATACCTTTGCTTCGTTGGCCAGAAGCCCCACCACCTGGGCGGTGATATCGGCGGCATCCCCTTCAAATTTCTGCCCGGCGGACCGTCCCTCAACCGGCATGTACTCGGCCACCTCCGATGTGGGGACGGCCCCGCCCACATCGTTAAAGGAGGTACCCAGGCCCGAGAGATCCATCTTCTGGATCTTCTTTTTCTTGGCCATCATGATGGCCCGCATGGCCGGCAGGCGAGGGTCGTTAATGGAGTCACTCACCGTGACCAGGGCGGGCAGCGTAAGGTCCACGATCTCGGTGCCGGCATCCCCCAGGCGGGAGACGGTGATCTTGGCATCGTCCTTCACCTCGATCTTGATCACGTTGGAGACACAGGGGATACCCATAAGTTCGGCCAGGATGATCCCGGTCTGGCCGGCGTCGGTGTCCTGGGCCTGCTTGCCCGTGATGATGAGGTCGTATGCCCCCTGCTCCGCCACCTTCTGGAGGATCTTGGCAAAGACATAGGCATCCCCGCCGATGATGGAGGCATCCTCCACCTGCACGGCATTGTCCATGCCCATGGCAAAGGCCTTGCGGATGATCTTGACCATGTCCTCCCCGGAGCCGATGCTGACCAGGGTGGTCTCGGCCCTGTCCGATTCCTTGAGCTGGACCGCGGCTTCCACGGCATTCTCATCCCAGGCATTCATGACGTATTGGAGGCCGTCCTCTTTGATGGCCCCGCCGTCCACGTGGATGTTCAGCTCCACGTCCACCACTTTTTTCACGCTGGTGAGTATCTTCATGGCATCTCCTTCACTGAAAAGGGTCAATGTTTCCATATTCCATTGGGCGATTCCATCCCGTGAACCCCCCGGGCTTTATCTTCAATCACCGGCATAACACCGGTTAAATCCATGGTTCGTCAGTCCAGGGGATCCCCCATGCTGCCGGTGATACGGTGGGCCCCGCAGACCACAATGAGTTCGTTGTCCCCTGCCGGGAAGGCCAGGGTCATGCCCAACGCCCGGCCCATGTCCACGGCCAGGGCCGTGGGGCGGGAGTTGGAAATCATGATGCTGATCCCGGCCCGGGCCGCCTTCTGGACCAGTTCATAGGAAATCCGGGACGAGAGGACCAGAACCTCTGCCCGGTCCAGGGCCCCCTCCAGAAAAACCTTGCCCACGGCCTTGTCCAGGCCGTTGTGGCGGCCCACATCCTCGGCAAAGGAGAGGAGGGAAAGGCCCTGGTCAAAGATCAGGGCGGCGTGGGAGCCCCGGGTTCTGGGGTAGTATTTCTGGTTCTTGGACAGGGCGGCCATGCAGTCAAAGACCTGGCTGATCTCCACCTGGAACGCCGAGGTGGGGGGAACCACCTTCTGGTACAGGTCCCGGATCATCTCCTTGCCGCAGATCCCACAGCTGGTCTGGCTGACAAAGGTCTGGCGTTTCAGGGCATCCCCGGCCTTTTCCCTGCCCCGGGGCGTGAGCCAAACATTGACCACATTGGGGTCCAGGTCCGGGTCATAGCCCATGGTTTTAAAATCCTCCCGGGTCTGTACAATCCCCTCCCCCAGGCAGAAGCCGGCGGCATGGGCCTGTTCATCCCCGGGGGTGCGCATGACCACGGCGTAGTCCTTGTCCTCCACCCTTACCAGGAAGGGTTCCTCCCCGATGAAGTCCAGCTCCCGGGTGCGGCCCACCTGGGTCTGGCAACGGATGGTCCGGAAGGCCCGGGTCCGTGCCGTATCAGATACCAGGCCCGATACCGGTTCCGATTTCGTGGGTTTGGATCTATGGGATTTGCCGGCTATGGCCTGGCCCCTCCCATTCCAGAGGATTCACCCAGGGAAACCTCCTCCCCGTTGCCCCGGGCCTGTTCCGGAAAGGCCAGGGCCTGGGTCAGGACAAAGGCGGCCTGGAGAAAGGAGGTGGGGCAGAGGGGGAAGCATTCCTTGCAGGCATTGCACTCTTGGGCAGCAATCTCCGGAATAAAGGAGATCTCCTTTCGGATGCCCCGGTCCACAAAGCCCAGGGCGTGCTTGCCGGCCACTTCGTTGCAATAGCGGACGCAGAGGCCGCAGTGGATGCAGAACTCCGGATCCTTTTCAAACCGGTTGAGGTCGGCCCCGTATTCCCTGGCCAGGGCCACCATTTGGGGGGCGTCCGGGGCATGGGCACCCAAAAGTTCCAGGATGGTCTTGCGGATGCGGTTCACCTTTTCCGACCGGGTCTTCACCTTTATGTCGGCCTTGGCCGGGAAGACACAGGAGACCACCAATTTGGTCCAGCCCCGCTCCTCCACCTCCACCATGCAGAGACGGCAGGCCCCGAAGGGTTCCAGCTTTTCATGGTGACAGAGGGTGGGAATGTCCATGCCGGCGGCCTGGGCCACCTCCAGAACGGTTTCTCCCCTTTTGGCCTGGACTCTTTTTCCGTCTATTTCAAATTCGATCCCGCTCATGCGACTTCCCCCTTGGCCTTATCTTTCTGGGATTTGGATGGTTTCGCCTTTTTGATCACACGGTGGGCCGGGGGATCGGGCACGGGTTCCCCGGACACCTTGGTCACCGCGGCGAACTTTGTGGGACAGACCTCCAGACAGGTACCGCAACGGGTACACTTGTCCTGGTCAATGAGGTGGATGGTCTTTTTGGCCCCGTCAATGGCGTCTGCCGGGCATTTCTTTTTGCAGCTGCCGCAGGCCCGGCACTTGGTAGGATCGATGTAGTATTGGATCAATGCCTTGCAGGAGAGGGCCGGGCAGCGCTTTTCATTGATGTGGGCCTCGTACTCCTCCCTGAAGTATTTCAGGGTGGAGAGGAAGGGGTTGGGCGCACTCTTGCCCAGGGCGCAGAGGGAGGCCTCAATGGCGGTTTCGGAGAGCTCTTCCAGGGTTTGGATGTCCCCTTGCTTTCCCCTGCCCCGGGTGATGTTCGTGAGGATCCTATGCATCTGGCGCAACCCTTCCCGGCAGGGGACGCACTTGCCGCAGGATTCGTCGGTGAGGAACTCGATGAAGTACCGGGCCACATCCACCATACAGGTGTCCTCGTCCATGACGATCATACCCCCGGAGCCCATCATGGAGCCGGCCTGGGTAAGTTCGTCAAAGCCCACGGGCAATTCCATGAGGTGGGCCGGGATACAGCCGCCGGAAGGTCCGCCGGTCTGCACCGCCTTAAAGGCTTTATTGTTGGGGATGCCCCCGCCGATCTTGTTGATGATATGGTCCAGCTTCATGCCCATGGGAACCTCCACCAGACCGGTGTTGGTGATCTTGCCCACCAGGGAGAAGATCTTGGTTCCCTTGGAGCTGTCCGTGCCCACCCTGGCAAAGGCTTCGGCCCCCTCATTGATGATCAGGGGAACATTGGCCCAGGTCTCCACATTGTTGAGCACCGAGGGTTTGCCCCAGAGCCCCTGGAGGTTGGAGCGGATATACTTGGGACGGGGTTCCCCCACCCGGCCTTCCAGGGCGGTCATCAAGGCGGTGGATTCCCCGCAGACAAAGGCCCCTGCCCCCATGTGGACAAAGACATCAAAGCGGAAGTCCGACCCCAGGATATTCTTTCCCAGAAGTCCGTATGCCCGGGCCTGGTCAATGGCCAAATGGATGTTCTCCACGGCCAGGGGGTATTCCTGGCGCACGTAAAAGTACCCTTCCCGGGCGCCCACGGCATAGCCCCCGATGATCAGCCCCTCCAGGATGGAGTGGGGATTGCCCTCCAGCAGGGCCCGGTCCATGAAGGCCCCGGGATCTCCTTCGTCGGCATTGACGATGACGTATTTTTCCGGCTCTTCCGCATTTCTGGAGCCCTCCCATTTCCGACCGGCGGGGAAACCTGCACCGCCCCGGCCCCTGAGATGGGCGGCCTTGACCTCGTTGAGAACCTCCATGTCGCTCATCTGCCCCAGGGCCTTGGCCAGGGCCGAATACCCGCCAATGGCCAGGTAGTCCTCCAGGCGTTTGGAGTCGATGCGGGAGTTGGAGCAGAGCAGGGTCCGCTGCTGGTGGCCGTAAAAGGGGATCTCCTTTTCCGTGATGCAGACCTGGCCGGTGTCGGGATTTTCATAGCAGAGCCGTTCCACCACTTCCTTCTGTCCGATGGTTTTTTCCACGATTTCGGGGACATCCTCCGGTGTCACCGAGAGATAGCAGATCTCTTGGGGATAGATAAGAACCACCGGCCCCCGCTCGCAAAAGCCGGGGCAGCCCGTTCCTTTTGTGTCCACGGTGGCGGCCATGCCTCTTTCTTCCAATTCCCTTTGGAAGGCGGCAATGACCTGGTCCGCACCCGAGGCAATGCAACCGGCGCCGGCGCAGATGGAGATACAGGGTTTGTCCGGGTCCCGCCGGTCCAGGACGGCCCTTCGAAGGTCTTCCAGGGCTTCCGGGCTTTTCAATGCTTGGGCTTGACTCATGATCACACCTTTATTTCTATTGGCTGTTACTGAAAATTCATTCCCATCCTGCAATGGCTCTGGATCATTTGGCTTATTCGTAGGTTTTCAGCACATCAACGGTTTCCCCCGGGGTCATGTTACCGTGGGCCTTGCCATCCACCTCCATGACCGGTCCCAGGGCGCAGCAGCCCAGGCAGTTCACGGTTTCAAGGCTGAACTTCATCTCCAGGTCGGTCTCCCCCGGGCCGATGCCCGTGGCCTCTTCCACGGTTTCCAGCACCCTGGCAGCCCCCCGGACGTGGCAGGCCGTGCCCATGCAGATGTGGACCCTGTGGCGGCCCTTGGGCACCACACTGAAGGCCTTGTAAAAGGTGGCGATGTGCTGGACCCGGGTCAGGGGCACCTCCAATTTTTTCGCCACGTGCTCCAGGGCCTCTTTTGCCAGCCAATTGTGCTCCTTCTGGATGTCCAAAAGGATCTGAATCAGTGCCGAGGGCTCGGTATTGTGGCGCTGGATAATGGCGTCAATGGCCCCAAGGTCCTGGGCCTGGGATTGTCCGTGGGGGTCGAACAAATCCATCTGTGGGTCTTTAACGGGTGCTGTCCGGGTCTCTTCCATGTCAGATGCTCTCCTCGATTAGGCCCCAAGGGCCAGGGCATAGCGGTTGTTTTGGGTGTTGTACCGGACCAGGCCCCTGCGGGACGAGGTCTTCATGTGCCGGGCCACCTCGGACGGACTCAGGCCCAGGCGCTGGGAGATATCCCCGGTGGACAGGGCATCCTGTTCCAGCAGGCAGATGATCTGGGAAAGGGCCAGGCTCTCCTGGAGGATTTCGTCAAAGAGGACCTGGGTGGCCGGGGCGTCAAAAAAGGCAGTGTAGGCGGCCTTGGTCTTTTCCGGTACCCGCAGCCGCTCCCGCTCCACCAGTTTCATATAGGGAACCAGGCGCAGGGCAGACGCCAGCTTGAACTGCACTTGGTCTGCTGTGAGCCCCTCGGTGGTCTCCCCTTGGGCCAGGGGACCCAGGGCCTTTATGGTCTGGGTAAAGGCGTCGGTCTTTTCGGCCAGGAGCTGGCCGTCGGCCCCGGACATGAACTCCAGGCAGAGCCGGTCCGGGGAAATCCCCACGGCCTTGAGGATCTGCTTGGCCATCCAGGCCGTGGCAAAGGCGTCAAAATTCCCGTGGGTGGTGTAGTTGCATTCCGAAAGCTTGCACCCGCCGATGAAGACCCCATCCTGTCCCTTGGCCAGGGCCCTGAAGATGAACTCCAGGTCCACCCGGCCCGAGCACATCACCCGGATGAGGCGGATATCACTTGCATATTGTAGTCTGGAAACTCCAGCCAGGTCCGCAGCCCCGTAGGCTCACCAGTGGCAGACAAAGCCCAACAGTTTTGGTTTGAATTCAACCCCCATGGATCTCTCTCCTTCCCCCTGAATCGGTTTCCCGATGGTCCATTCTCAGCCATGGCGCAGGGTAGATCATTACAGTTTCACATTCTGCGCCCTCATATCCGGCAAATTCGTTTCGTGTAATGCCCGGGTTAACGCCTATTTTCATGGGAAGTTCACGCCTAGGCATCCAGCACCGCCTCCATCTCGGCGTTGATCTCTTCCCGGGTTCCGGCCGGGGCCTTGGTTACCGCCGGGGCCTTGGTTCCGGTTCTGGCACCTGGAACGCCCTTCCCTGCCCCTGCCCTTTCATCCCCCTGCCCTTGGGGGGCAGCCGAGTCGATCTGGGCCAGGAGGCCGTCGTCGGTGAAGTGGCGCAGGACAATGGCGTTGGTGGGGCATTTGGCGTTGCACAGCCCATCCCCCTTGCACAGGACCGGGTTGACCCATGCCTTGTTCCCGATGGGGGTGATTTTGAATTCAATGGCGTCGTAGGTGCAGGCGGTGATGCAGGCCCCGCAGGCCACGCATTCCTTTTCCAGAACCACGCAGACCGAACCCGAGGCGGTCACCGTATCCCGGGACAGCAGGGTGAGAACCCGTCCGGCCGCCCCCTGGGCCTGGTTGATGGCCTCGGGGATGTGCTTGGGATACTGGGCCGTGCCGCAGAGGAAGACCCCGTCGGCGGCAAATTCCACCGGCTTCAGTTTCACATGGGCTTCCTTAAAGAACTGATCCGGGCTCAGGGTCACCTTGAAGTGGTTGGCGATCTCCAGGGTGGAGGGGGCCGGGATCACGGCGGCGGCCAGGGAAAGGATATCGGCATCCAGCTCCAGGGCCTGGCCCAGGACCGGATCGGGGATGCTCACCCGGATGGCCTCCCTGTCCCCTTCTGGGCCGCCGTCGGTGACCGCCTCCACCAGGGGCGGTTCTTCGGGCGTATACCGGATGAACCGGACGTCCCTTTCACAGGCCTCCCGGTAGGCATCCTCCCGGAAGCCATAGGTCCGCACATCCCGGAAGAGGATGTAGATGTTCATCTCCGGGTTGATCTCCTTGAGGTGGAGGGCATTCTTTACGGCATGACCGCAGCAGACCCGGGAGCAATAGTCCCGGTCTTCATTTCTACAGCCCACGCATTGGATCATGACCAGGGTTTCGGCCTGGGTGACGGCTTCGTTGTCCTTGGCGATCTCACCGCCCAGATCGATGTGGGTGAAGACCCGGTCGTCCTCCCCGTAGAGGTATTCCGTGGGTTCATAGACATGGGCGCCGATGGCAATGACCGAGGCCCCGTGGCGGATCTCTTTTTTCTGGCCTTCGCTGATGAGGGTGGTGGTGAAATTGCCCACGTACCCGTCCACGCCCTGGATCTCGGCTTTGTGGCTCACATGGATAAGGGGGTGGCCATAGGTCTTTTTGATGAGGCTGTCCACATGGGTCTGGACATCCAATCCCTCCAGGGTGGAGTGTATGCGGCGGGCCATGCCCCCCAGTTCATCGGCCTTTTCCACCAGATGGACCGGGTGGCCCTGGGCGGCAATGGAAAGGGCGCAGGTCATGCCGGCAATGCCGCCCCCCACCACCAGGGCCTGCCTGTGCACGGGCAGGTCAAACTCCTGGAGGGGTTCCAAATGGGCGGCCCGGGCAACGGACATGCGGATGATATCCTGGGCCTTTTGGGTGGCGGCCTCCTTTTCACGGGAGTGGACCCAGGAGCAATGCTCCCGGATATTGGCCATGTCCATGTAGTATGGGTTAAGGCCGGCTTCCCTGAGGGTGTCCCGGAACAGGGGCTCCAGGGTCCGGGGGGAGCAGGCGGCGATGACCACCCGGTTCAACCCCTTTTCCTGGGCCAGATCGGTGATCTCCTTGGCCGAGTTGGTGGCGCAGGAAAAGAGCTGGTTGGTGGCATAAACCACATTTGGCAAGGTCCGGGCATAGGCCACGCAGGAGGGGACATCCACCACCGAGGAGATATTGGCCCCGCAATGGCAGACAAAGACCCCGATGCGGGGTGTCTGGGAGGAGACATCCCGTTCCACCGGATAGACCCGTTCCCGGGCCAGCTTGCCCCGGCGGTAGTCCAGAAGCGCCCCGCACTGGGAACCGGCGCCCGAGGCGGTGAACACGGATTCCGGGATGTCGGTGGGACCCTGGAAGGCACCCGAGGCAAAGATCCCGGGCCGGCTGGTCTGCACCGGGTTGGAGGAGTCGGATTTCACAAATCCATGGTCGTTGAGCTCAATGCCGAACTGTTCCGCCAGTTCTTCCTTGTTCTTGGGCGGGTTCAGGCCCACGGAGAGGACCACCATGTCGAACTCCTCTTCCTTGACGCCCTGGTCTGTGGTGGCGTAACGCACCCGCACCCCGTGGGTGTCGGGATTTTCCCCGGCAATGTGGGCATAGGAACGGATGAACCGGGTGCCGGGTAGGTTGTCGGCCCGGCTGAAGTATCGTTCAAAGTCCTTTCCAAAGGAACGGATATCGTTGTGGAAGACCGTGCATTGGGCATCCATGTCGTGGTCCTTGGTCAGGATCACCTGTTTCTGGGTATAGGTGCAGCAGACCCCGGAGCAATAGGAGTTGTCCCCCTCGGTGACCCGGCGGGAGCCCACGCATTGGATCCAGGCCACATTTTTGGGATGGGCCTTGTCCGAATGGCGCAACACCTTGCCCCCGTACGGACCGGTGGAGGAGAGCAGCCGCTCGTAGTCCATGGAGGTGACCACGTTGGTGTATCTGCCGTAGCCGTATTCCTCCCGCACCAAAGGATCAAAGGGGGTGATGCCCGAGGAGAGGATCACGGCCCCCACCTGGATCTCCCGCTTTTCCGGGACCTGACGGAAGTCAATGGCATCGGCCCCGCAGACCCCGCGGCAGATGTCGCACTTGCCCTCTTTTAAATAGAGGCAGGAATCGTCAATGTAGGCCACCAGGGGGATGGCCTGGGAAAAATAGACATGGACGGCCTTGTTCATGGAGATATCCTGGTTAAAGGGATCGGGATATTCCACGGGGCAGTACTCCATGCAGGTGGTGCAGCCGGTGCACTTTTCTTCGTCAATGTAACGGGGGCGGGTTTTCAGGCTGACCTGGAAATGTCCCGGTTCCCCTTCCATGGTGTCCACCTGGGTGAATGTGAAGACCTCTATGTTCGGATGCCGGCCGACCTCGACCAGTTTGGGTGAGAGAATTCACATGGAGCAGTCATTGGTGGGAAAGGTCTTGTCCAGCTGGGCCATGTGGCCGCCGATGCTGGGCCCCTTTTCCACCAGAAACACCTTGAATCCGGCCGTGGCAAGATCCAGGGAGGCCTGGATTCCGCTCACCCCTCCGCCGACAACCATTACATCCCCAACGTTCTCTTTGTTTTCCAAATCCATTCTCTCCATCCATGATGATTGGATGCTAATCGCCGGACCCGGCCCGGCAAATCCAGGCCAATATCCGTTTTATTTTTCTGCCATTCCCCCCTGCATCATATTCCCATCAAATGGCGTCATTGATGATTTCCGTAATGTCCTTGACCGCCACCACCCCTTCATATTCCAGGTTGAGACGGCTTTCCTCAAAGTTGGTGATGCAATAGGGGCAGGCCGTGGCCAGCACCGTTGCCCCGGCATCCTTTGCCTGGTTGAGGCGGATGTCGGAGAAGCGTTCCTCCTGGGGGGTGTCCATCCAGATCCGGCCCCCGCCCCCGCCGCAGCAAAGGCTTTCGCAATGGTGGTTTTCCATCTCCACCAATTCCAGCCCTTCCACCTGGTTCAGCAGATCCCGGGGGGCCTCGTAGACATCATTGTGCCGGCCCAGGTAACAGGGATCGTGGAAGGTCACCCGGCTGTCCAGGGGTTTGGAAAGGCTCAGTCGGCCTTGTTTCATGAGATCCAGAAGATACTCGGACATGTGGACCACCTGGAACTGGACCATGAATTCCGGGTATTCGTTCTTAAAGGTGTGGTAGCAATGGGGGGAGGAGACGATGATCTTTTTCACCCCTTTGTCGATGAAGGTTTTGATGTTCTCCCTGGCCAGGTTGCGGAAGACCTCTTCGCTGCCGGTCTTGCGGATACTTTCCCCGCAGCAGGATTCCGATTCGCCCAGGATGCCGAAGTCCACCCCGGCTTTTTTCAGAATGTTCACCGTGGCCTGGGCCACCTTTTTCATGCGGGGGTCATAGGCAAAATAGCAGCCCACAAAGTAGAGGACTTCCATCTCCTCTGAAAAGGCGGGGACCCCGAGGCCCTTGGCCCATTCAGTACGGTTCTTCCGTTCCCCCTGGAGGGGATTGCCCTCGGAGATGAGGCCGGCCCGGGCGGTCCTGGCCGATTTCACCGAGGCGGGAAAAACCTCGTATTCCGTGGCCACCCGTCTCAGGGCAACGGAGACGTCGATCTGTCCCAGGCCCCTGGGGCAGAGGGAGGGGCAGGTGCCGCAGGTGGTGCAGCGCCAGATGTCCTCGCCTTGGATTTCCGTGAGGCCGAAGCTGGCCTCCCTGACCATGCGCTGCATGCTGAAGTCCCGCACCCGGTTCCAGGGGCAGACCGAATCGCATAGGCCGCACTGGAAACAGAGGCGGAAGGCCTCGCCCTTGGCCGCCTTGATTTCATCCACAACTTCCAGAAAAGGGGCTATGGTTTCCATGGGATCTCCTATTCAGATTCCGACAGCCGATTAAGGGCGGATTGCAGGGTCTTGAGCCCGTATTTGTCGGCCAGGGCTTCCAGGCCGATTTCCAATTCTTCCTGGGGGGCCACCGGGGTCTCCTCCACTTCCTCCTCCCGCTCTTCCACGGTGAGGGCGTCCACCATGCACCATTTTACGCACAGGGGTTCGTCCTCGCCCTCGCACATGTCGCATTTCAGGGGCAGGCCCGAATCGGGCTCGTGGAACTCCTCCCTGGAGGGGCAGGAGGCCCGGCAGAAGGCGCATTCGTCATAGACCTTGCCGTCGATGGTGTATTGATCCCGGCCGGCGCATTCGGCCATGGTGTATTCCCCGGCATAGACCGGGATATAAAGGTCCCGCATGGGATCGCGCAAAATGCGGATCCGGGAGCGGGCCGGGTTGTTGGACGAGTATTTCGGCGATGCATGGAAGGCGGAACAGATCACCTCGCAGGCCCGGCAGCCGTTGCACTTATCCACGTCTATCTTAATGGTCTTGATGAGCTTTTTCTCAGCCATGGCAGCCTCCTAGGTGGTTGAGCACTCTGTGCTAGTTACCAGTTCTGGGGTTTCCGCCGGGGTATCATCGCCCGCTTCCGGCGTCAGGATGCCCCGGGCCAGGAATTCATCGGCCACATAGCCCAGGTCCATCTCCTCCAGATAGGCCAGGGTGGGGATGCCCTCACTGTTCCACCCTTTATACCTGTAATAGGTGGAGAGCAGTTCCTCTTCCAGCTCGGGGAAGCGCTTCTTCCAATGGTCGTCCGGCGGCCGCTCGTCCTTGCGCCGCAGCCCTCGACTGATGTTGATGGCCCGGACCAGGGTTCTATAGCGCTTGGCGCTCCGGGTGAGTTTTTCCTCGTCCATGGGAATGCCGGCCCCGGCTTGGATGAATTTAGGGAAATTGTGGATGTGGTAGGGGGGCTTGATGTGGAAGGAAGAGACCCCGGCGCACATGCCTAATGCATCATCGATGTAATGCATGCGCTCCTGCCAGTCCACGATGTCGCAGGTCATCTCCACGGTGGGATAGAAGGGGATGGAGTTCTCCCCCCTGAATTCCCAGTTGAGGAAGATCTCCTTAAACTTGTCGTCGGGCACCTGGAACCAGTCCTTGACAAATTCCTCCCGGTGCTCCCGTTTGGGGAAGGGATGCTGGGGGAACTGGCCTTCGATCTGGGTGATGTTCATCTTTTCCCCTGTGCAGTACATGAGAAAGTAGATGGGATTGAGCATGGAGAGCTTCAGGGGGAGCTGTTCGTGCTTTTTGATGGTGTTGTGGTCGAACTTTTCCGCCCCCTTGCCGATCTCACGGGCCGCCCAATAGGTGCCCTTGGCAAGGGTTTTGCCAATGCCCTCTCCATTGACGATCATGTCCAGAAGATAGTAGAAGCGGCCCTCGTTGTCCTCGGGCATGCCCGGGAAGTCTTCCATGGAGAGGATCCCCTCCTCCAGAAGCTCCAGGGCAAAGGCCATGACCTGGGGACAGGAGTAGCCGTCCACCCCGTATTCCGTGGCCTTCTGGGCGATCTTCAACCCGAAGTCCAGGTCGGAAAAGGCGCCCATGGTATAGGTGAGCTTGGTAAAGCACTTCATCATATAGGTGGGCCGGCCCGGGATGGTCAGGGTGGCCCCGCATTTCATGGGGCAGTTGTAACAGGAGATGAGGCGGGTCTGGTAGGACTCCATGGTCTGTTTCCAGTCCGCAGCCACCTCATCGGTCCAGAAATCCTTGCGCCGGGTCCGGGCATTGCCCCAGCAAAAATTCTCCGTGTGCCATTTTTCGTCGTGGATGGCCATCTCCTGGGGGGAACCCAGGACGGCCAGGATGGGGATGACGTGGGGGATGGGGTTGTCCTCCCGCCATTTGATGTAGTCCATGACCTCCTGGCAAAGTTCGATGTACTCTGCGGGCTTGGCCACGGGGACATCCTTGGTGCCCCGGACCACAACGGCCTTGACCCCCTTGTCCCCCATGACGGCGCCGATGCCGCCCCTGGAGGCAGAGGATCGGCCCTGTTCAATGGAGGCGTAGTAGACCCTGTTTTCACCGGCCAGGCCAATGGCCGCCACCTGGGCCCGGGGCTGGTTCAGCTCCTTTTTCAGGACCTCGGCGGTCTCAATGGCACCCATGCCCGAAAGGTGGGCCGCATCCCGGATCTCCACGGTGTCGTTGTTGATATAAAGGTAGACCAGGCTGTCGGATTTGCCCTTGAAGATGATCTTGTCAAAGCCGGCATATTTCAGCTCCGGGGCCCAGAACCCGCCCATCATGGAGAATGCCAGCAGATTGGTCTGGGGGGAAATGGTGGTGACGATGGTCCGGTTACAGCCCACGGCCGGGGTGCCGCAGAGCATCCCGGCGCCGAAGATCAGCAGGTTTTCCGGATCAAAGGCCGTCACCTCCGGGGACACCCGGTCCCACATGAGCTTGGCATTGGTGCCCAGCCCCCCCAGATAGTCTTCCGTCTCCTTCGGGTCCGTTGCCACCTTTTCAATGTTCCCCCGGGTGAGATCCACTTCCAAATTAAACCCCGTCTCTGCATACCTCATCTGCTTCACCTTTTATAACCCTTTAATTCCAAAGGAAAATTTGGTTATGACCTGAGAAACCGTCACACCTTCGGTACGATGTAACCATAATTAAGCTATATTGTGACTACAAGTCAAGGAGAATTCAATGGCTTTCTCCCAAACCTGTTTTTTTATGAAACCCTGGGTATTTACAGGCCGGGATCCGCATTGGACCAAGGCATAGCCCCCTTCATCTCTGGCCTTCCCCCTTCAGGACATCCCCCCAATCCGGCAAAGGCGGAGATCCGACCCACCTCGCATATTGACACCGCATCTTGACCCGGCATCTTGCACTGGACACAGGTGCCGGAACTTCAATATCCCGCCGCCCCCTTTACAGAACGGACCTTTATTGATATGCCGGTTTCAGTGGAAACCATATCCAAGGGGTACCCGATCTTTTCAATTCGTCGTCTTGTCATGGGGCCATTCCCCCCCTCGGATCATTCAATATCGATACCCACCGGGGAGCAGAAGCCATTGGCTCCATGGGTAAAAACGAAAACCAGGTTCAAAACAGAATATCCAGGACAAATGGCCTTCCCGGCATCCATCCGGGAAGACAAAGGAGGAATCATGAGCTTACCTGTTTTTGAAGAACTCCACGTGGTATCCGACCTTCACATGGGCGGAGATAAGGGATTCCAGATCCTCAGGGACACCCAGCGGCTGGCCGCCTATGTCCGCTGGGTCTCGGAGCAGCGGCCAGGGGAAAAGGTGGCCCTGGTCCTCAACGGGGATGTCATCGACACATTGGCCGAAAAGACAGAAGGTTACATCGCCACCATTGATGCGGAAGAAGTTGTGTTGCGCATCATCCGGGATCCGGCCTTTGCCCCGGTCTGGTCGGCCCTGGCCGATTTTGTGAGGGTGGAAGAGCGGACCCTGGTGGTGGTCATCGGCAACCACGATCTGGAGCTCTCCTTCCCCGGTGTCCAGGAACTGATCCGGCAGACCCTGTGCGGTACGGATCCGGTGCTGAGGGAACGGATCCAATTTTCCACCATCGGGGCGGGATTCACCTGCACGGTGGGGGCCTCCCGGGTCTTCTGCACCCATGGCAACGAAACCGACGCCTGGAACTACAACCGGTACGAGGACCTGTCCAGGCTCATCCGCCGCCTCAATGCGGCCCGGACCATGGGTCCCAATGAATGGCAGCCCAATGCCGGCACCAAACTGGTCAAGGATGTGATGAACGAGATCAAGGCCCGCTACCATTGGGTGGACCTGCTCAAGCCGGAAACCCCGGCGGCCATCGGCGTCCTTTTGGCCCTGGACCCGGGGGTGGCGGAAAAGATTTACAAGCTGATCCCCGTGCTGAAGAAAAAGGTGAAAAGCATGGGGGATGTGGACAAACGCCTCTCGGAGGATGCCTTTGAATCCCCTTCCGAAGAAGAGGTGAAACAAATCGCCATGGAGGATTTCCTAGGGCCCCACATGCGGCTGGACTATACCCCCGGGGGCGGCGAAAGCGACCTGGCCGACCAGATGTTTGAGGCGGCCGAGGAGGGGTATGAAGGCTTTAGTCCCGTGGAGGAGCCAAGGGACGACACCCTGGGGGCGGGCCAGTATATCTGGGACCGGCTCACGGGATGGCTCAGGGGGCTCACACCGGAGGAGGCCCTGCGCCGGGCCCTGCTGGACTGGCTCAAGGACGACAACACATTCAACATCAGCAATGTGGACGACACCTGCCGGGACATCAACCAAAGCGTGGGATCGGATATCCATTTCCTGGTCACCGGTCACACCCACCTGGACCGGGCCATCGACCTGGGGGGCAACCGCTTTTATTTCAACTGCGGCACCTGGATCCGCCTTCTCCAATTCACCTCCAAAAACCTCTCCTCAGAGGCGGAGTTCAAACCCGTCTACGACATGCTCAGGGACGGCTCCATGGAGGCCATTGATAAAGCGGAATTCGACGGGGTCCCCTTTGTTCTCAACCGGAGCGGGGCCGTGCGCATCGGAAGGCATGGTCAGAAGACCCTGGGCCAGCTCCTCCATATAAAGGATGACGGGACCGGTGTAAAACCGGAAGCCATCCAGGCATTTGAAAGGTAATCCCATGTCCCATATCCGGAATATCAAATTGGAAATCCTCAGGCCAGGACCGGCCCATAACCAGCTTCTCTCACCCCTGACCCCCTACCTGGCCCTCTGCGGGGCCGACGGCCCCGTGACCCTGAACCTGCCCTTTGAGCAGCGCCAGCTCCGGCTCAAGCTGGACCGGCTCAGGTACAGCACGGATGAATCCGAGATCCCCAAAAGCCAGCGGGAGGGGGAACTGCGGGAACTGGGGGAGACCATCGGGCAGATCCTGGGCCAGGTGCCGGCCCTGCTCACGGAGTTGGGCAATGCCCGCACCGGGGAAGACACCCTGGTCCATCTGCGCCTCTCCCTTTCCGCCTATGAACTGGGGCTGATCCCCTTTGAAATCGCCATTGCCCAGAATGGATTTCCCGGGGCCGGCTCCCCCCTCTTCCTCCAGTCCAACACCCCGGTGGCCCTGACCCGTGAGGTGCGCAGGGGCACCCCCCTGCCCGTCTCCTGGAACCAGAAGCCCCGGATTCTATTTGCCTTTGCCGCCCCGGACGGCCTCCCCCGGGTTCCGGCAGACCACCACCTCAAGGCCCTGCGCCGGGCCATTGCCCCCTGGCTCAAAATCAAGGGGAACACGGCCGATCAGATCCGGGAGGTGAAGCGTCACATCACCCTTTTGCCCAATGCCAGCCTGGGTCAGATCCAGGAGGCGTGCTCACGGGAACACTACACCCATGTCCATCTCTTGGCCCATGGAGCCCGGTATAAAAAGGCCGGGGACACCCGATACGGCATCGCCCTTTTCCCGGACAACAGTCCGGTGGGCAGGGATGTGGTGGACGGGGAGCGCCTGGCCACGGCCCTGACCCTGTTCCAGGGCAGTCCCTGCCCGGGCAGTGACCGCCCCACCATGGTCACCCTGGCCACCTGCGATTCGGCAAATGCCAAATCCGTGATCACCCCGGGGGGCAGCATTGCCCACGAACTCCACGCCGCAGGCATTCCCTGGGTCTTTGCCTCCCAGTTTCCCATGTGGATGAGCGCCTCCACCCTGTTCACCCAGCTGCTTTACACCCAACTCCTCCAGGGCAACGATCCCCGGTGCGCCCTCCACGAACTGCGGCAACGGCTGCGCATCTCCTGTCCCAAGACCCATGACTGGGCCAGTGTGGTGGCCTATGCCACCCTGCCCTGGGACTTTGGGGATCAGGTTGCCCGGTTCCGGGATGCCCAGACCCAGCGTAAAATCGACATCCGCTTTGCACGGATGGATGAAATCCAGTCCAAACTAAATCCACAAACCCCACCGGACCAGGCGGTTCTGGACGAAATTTCCGCCCTGACCCGGGCCATCCGCACCGATCTTGAAGAATGGAGAAGGGATGCAGAAACCGACGAAGACAGGGCCAAACGCCTGGGGCAGAGTGCGGCCAGTGAAAAACGCATGGGCGTGGCCCAATTCCACGTGTTCAAGGACAAGGAAAAGAGCATTCAGTCCTATGAAAATTCCTGCCGGTTTTACAAGGATGCCATGAAAGCCGGCCCCAACAACCATTGGCTCATCACCCAGTATCTTTCCATGCGGGCGGTGCTCCGACGATTTAAGCATAAGGAAAACGCCTGCACGGACGAGGGATACAACGACCTCTGGCAGGCCACCCGCCGGATGAACCAATGGTGGCTGCCCCACACCAAGGGAAGGGAGCGGATCTGGGCCCATGCCACCCTGGCGGAACTGGAACTTTTGGGGGTGATCTACGGCGGCAGCGAATTTGATGCCGGGGCCACCCAGGAAGAAATCCACAACTGCTGCAGGGCCATCGCCCACCTGTGCCAACCCGGGGAGTTCCCCCTCCTCTCAACCCGGCGGCAGTTTCTCCGGTACACCGATGCCTGGCAGCATCCTCCGTGGACCGACCTGGCCCAAACGGCGGTGGATGCCCTGGACAAATAGCCCATCTGGAAACGGGCCCGGCCCTGTTCCCAGGGCCGGGCCCCTGTCCAGATCCTTTCAATTACGGCCCCCGTCGGTCTCCAGCCGCCCTCTTTTCTCATCCGTGTCACCGCCATTCCCCTACTTGCCTTTTCATTTTTTTTCCTTTAGGCTTGGCCCCAACCCTCAACCCAGCCCCCAGAAGGAGAACCATGCGCACCTACCCGGACACCCTGGTCAAACTCATAAAGGACAGTGGCCTGAACATCAACCAGATCTCTAAAATGTCCGGGATTTCCAACACCTATCTGACCAAACTCATGCGCCGCCGGATCAACCATCCGGGCAAGGACAAGATCGCCTCCATCCTCCTGGCCCTGAACCATACCATCGCCTTCATCAACCAGACCCTGGCCGACTTTGACTACCGGCCCTTGAACAAACACGACATCCCCCAGATTCTGGAGATCAACCGGCGGCGGCGGTTTGAGGGGCGGGTGCTCCCCCATTACGATTCCATCTACTTTGAGCTGGTTCTGGCCGCCCTGGAGGACCTGGGGGGGGCCAAAATCGTCATCTGGGACCGGCCCTCGGCCATTTTCCTGCCCATGGACCTCTACATGGAAAGGGAATTCCCTGCCCCCCTGGAGACAGGGGACGAAGCCGCCAACTTCCATCGGACCTTTACCCGGGAAATCGTGACCCAGCGCAAGGCCCTTTTCCTGACCAACTGCCACAGGGGCCTCCGGTATGAAACCTATATCTGCCTGGACTGCCTGGACATGAGCCTGGAAAAAAACATCGGTGCCAAGGCCCAGGACACCGATCCTGAACGGGTGAACCAGGTGGCCCGGTTCTATGCCAATGTGGCCGCCGCCACCCTGAAATTCCCGGACCAGCACATTTACGGCCTCATGGAGCGGTGCCCCTATTTCCGATTCCAGATCCAGGATGCCGACGGGGCCAATCCCAAGGTCAGCTTTACCTCCATCCGAAAACATGCCGGTTCCCCCAATCTGGACGCCCCCCACGTCCAGGGATTTTTCTCCAACGCACCGGGCATCACCGAGCTTTTCCTGGCCGAGGTGGACCATTGCAGGGCAGCGGCCCGGGCCCTGGGAGAGCTGAACACCGCCCGGGGATTCACAGACCACATTGCCCAAAAGTTCGGACACCACGGCGTTGGCCCCCTTTTTGCTGAGGCATTGGAACGGCTCATGGCCCAACCGGAAATGGTCCTGTTTTAACCCCTTCCCATCCACGAATTTGCCCCAAGGGCGGCACCACGGAAGCGTCCCGCCCTTTCCATAACGTCTAGTGCTGTTTATCTGCGTTTCAGGCCCACCAGCCCAAGCAGGCCGCTTCCCAAAAGAAGCAGGGGCCCAGGCACGGGAACGGCGGAGATGGGATTGTAATCATCCCGGTATTCCCAGCTGAGGATATCGTGGTCCCCATAGGCCAGACCCGTGGCCGAGGTAAATCCCACATAGGCCGTACTGCTGTCCCCCAAAAGGGAAAAGATATCCAGACCATAGGCGAGAAATGCCTCATCCGGTCGATCCCCGGTCTTGTTCACGCGGACTTCCAGGGTCTCTCCGTCATAGTCGATCCATGAATGCCAGATGTCACCATCGTCAAAGCGGGCGTCATAGGTCCGAACGGGGCCGTTGTTCCCATTGTGTTTGATGTTCCCCCCCCAGTTGATACCGACATGGTTGGAATTGGGATCGAAATTATAGGAATTATACCAGGTGTCAAATTCCACCCCCACGCTGGTGCCGATATTTTCGTATCCGATCCCCTGCCCGGCACCGCCGACGCCGGAGCTGACATTCTGAACCACAAAGACAATCCCGTCCGCCCCGGTCTGCCCCGGATCGTCGACGATACCGCCGGCATTGGAAATCCTGAAGGAAAAATGGGTGGAGAATTTACCGGCATGGATGGGCATGGTGCTGAAGGCACTGCCGTAATCCCAGGTGGTTGAGGAAGAAAGCCTGAGAACCCTTCCGTCGCCAGTGGTAGTGGTGTGCGCATTGGCATTGATGCTCAAATTGTCCGTATTGGTGAAATCGGTAAAATTAACCGTCACGGCCCCGGCGCCGGAGGCCAGTAAAAACGGCATCAACGCAAATAAAAAAACAAAAACCCTTTTCATGACATACCTTTCCTTTAATTATGGGTTAAAACAAACTTGACAAAGGTATGGCATAGCCCATCTCACATTTATCTCACGCCTTTACGCCTTTGGTTTTATTTTTTCCTTAAACACCTATCATTACAGGTAAAATTTCCACATTTTTTTCAAATTCCTGCCAAGGTCAGACCCATTCATATCTTCCAAGGCCGGAATCTGCTGATTTAGCCGCCCCGGGCCGGCACCCTCCTCCCATACGAACAGGACGATTCATGGCAGGCCAAAGATGAGCCGCCAAAGGCAGATGCACATCTCCATTTTTGGTTCGCCATGGTTTAATTTTTTATTAAACCATGTATTAGTTTTTCATTGATATAAGTGTTGGTTTTATGTTAGCCAATTAATCCTAATTTGAAATCAACGAAAAGAGACCTTGGGTATGCGAACAGCAGAAGAGATCCTGAGCATTCAGGATCTACAAACGTATTTTTACTCCCGCAAGGGGGTGGCCAGGGCCGTGGACGGGGTGTCCTTCGGCCTGAACGCCGGCGAAGTTTTAGGGGTTGTCGGCGAATCCGGTTGCGGCAAGAGCGTCACCGCCCAGTCGGTGATGCAATTGGTTCCCCAGCCGCCGGGGAAAATCGTGGGGGGCTCCATCCGGTTCAAGGACCAGGAGCTTCTGGACCTCAGCCCGGCCCAGATGCGGAAGGTCCGCGGGGCGGGCATTGCCATGATTTTCCAGGAACCCATGACCTCGTTGAATCCGGTCTACACCATCGGCGACCAGATCGCCGAGATGTTCCGGCTCCACAAGGGCATGGGGAAAAAACAGGCACTGGAAGCGGCCGTGGACATGCTGGCCCGGGTGCAGATTCCCTCACCCCACAAGCGGGTGCACGAATATCCCCACCAGCTTTCCGGGGGCATGCGCCAGCGGGCCATGATCGCCATGGCCCTGAGCTGCGATCCGGAAGTCCTCATCGCCGACGAGCCCACCACGGCCCTGGACGTCACGGTCCAGGCCCAGATCCTGGATCTCATGCTCCGGCTGAAGGAAGAATTCAACACCGCTGTCCAGCTCATCACCCATGATCTGGGCGTCATTGCCGAAACCGCCGACCAGGTGGTGGTCATGTACGCCGGTCAAGTGGTGGAACAGGCCCCCACCCGGGAATTGTTCTCCCATACCCTCCATCCCTATACCCAGGGACTGCTCAACTCCATCCCCGTATTGGGTCACCGCACCCAAAACCGGGATGCCGAGCCCCTGTCGGAAATCAAGGGAATGCTCCCCTCCCTCTATGATCTGCCAACGGGTTGCCGGTTCTTAAACCGCTGCCCCCAATGCATGGACATCTGTATAACCCAGGCCCCCCCATTGGAAACCCTGGGCAATGCCCACGCCGTCCGCTGCTGGCTCCACAACCGGAACCAATCCCTGAAGTAATTCAGGCACTAACTCAGGAACGCGTTATGACATCATCTGAACAAAAGAACACGCCCCTGCTGGAAGCCCGGAACCTTCAGGTTCACTTTCCGGTGAAAAAAGGCCTCCTGGCCAAGACCGTGGCCCATGTCCACGCCGTGGACGGGGTGGACTTCCACCTCAATCCCGGCGAAACCCTGGGCATTGTGGGCGAATCCGGCTGCGGAAAAACCACCGCAGGCATGGCCCTCATGCGGCTGACGCCCCCCACGGGCGGCCAGGTCTTCTGGAAGGGAGAGGACATGGCCCAGCGCAGTCCGGCCCAGATGCGGGCCCTGCGCCGGGAGATGCAGCTCATCTTCCAGGATCCTTACTCCTCGCTGAATCCCCGCATGACCGTGGGCCAGCTCCTTTCCGATCCCATGGACATCCACGGATTGTACACCGGCGCCGAACGCAAGGAACGGCTGGCATTCCTCATGGAAACCGTGGGCTTGGCTCCCAATGCGGCCGACCGCTATCCCCATGAATTCTCCGGCGGACAGCGCCAGCGCATCGGCATTGCCCGGGCCCTGGCCCTGGATCCCACGGTGATCATCGGGGACGAGCCCGTCTCGGCATTGGACGTTTCCATCCAGGCCCAGATCATCAATTTGCTGGTGAAGCTCAAGCATGAATTCAATCTTTCCTTGATCATCATCTCCCATGACCTGGCCGTTGTGGAATACATCTGCGATCGGATCATCGTCATGTACCTGGGCAAGATCATTGAGTCGGCGGACTACGCCTCCCTCTATTCCGACCCCAAACATCCCTACACCCGGACCCTGCTCTCCGCTGTCCCCGTCCCCGACCCGGACCGGGCCAAGCAGCGGATCATTCTGGCGGGGGATGTTCCCAGTCCCATCAATCCACCGTCGGGCTGCCGGTTTCACACCCGTTGCCCCGACTGCATGGACATCTGTAAAACCGTGGAACCCCGGATGACCCGGTTCAGCCATAGCCACACTGCGGCCTGTCATTTATACGACCAGACCGCGCCGGACACCGGATCCAAAAAATAAACCCACCAAGGAGGACCCATGAAAAAGAAGTTTGTCAAAATTGCAGCTATTCTGGCCATGCTGGCGCTGCCGTCCATGGCCCTGGCCAAGGCCGATCTGGTCATCGCCGTTGATGCGCCCCCCAAGAGCATGAACCCCCATTCCTACAACTCCGACGCCAACTTTTCCTACATGTCCAACTTTTTCGACGGCCTGCTCCAGAGACCGGCCCCGGAAGGAAAGCTGGCCCCGGCCCTGGCCACGGCCTGGGAAAGACAGGATGCCCTGACCTGGAAGTTCACCCTGAGAAAGGGCGTGAAATTCCACAACGGCAACGACTTCAACGCCGCCGACGTCAAGTTCACCTTCGAGCGCATGAAGGACCCCAAGTTCTCCAAATTCCTGAACCTGGGCAACTCCATTGCCTCCATTGAAACCCCGGACGATTACACCGTCATCTTCAAGACCGTAAAGCCCGTGCCCTGGTTTGCTGAAACCATGCACCAGAACTTCATCGTGGACATGGAATCCTCCCTGGAACGCGACAGTGGCGATTACAACACCCGCCCCATCGGCACCGGCGCCTACAAATTCGTGGAATGGGTGAAAGGCTCCTACATCAAGATGGAAGCCAACGAAACCTACTGGGAAGGCGCGCCCAAGTACAAGACCGTTGAAATCAAGCCCATCACCCAGGCCAGCACCCGCTTTGCCGCCATTGCTGCCCGCCAGGCCGACATCCTCTCCGGTGTGCCCGTCACCCTCATTGACCGGATCAAAAAGAATCCCGCCATTGAAGTGGTTTCCCGCCCGGCCCGTCGCTGCATCTACATGGACCTGGGCAAAAAAGAGGGTAGCCCCTTTGCCGACATCCGCGTAAGACAGGCCATTGCCATGGCCATCAACGAAGATGAAATCATCAAAACCGTCATGCACGGCCAGGCCACACCGGCCGCCCAGGTGCCCGACACCGCCACCATGGGCTACGATCCCAGCCTGAAGCGTCTGCCCTACAGCCCTGAAAAGGCGAAAGCCCTGCTCAAGGAGGCTGGTTACGAAAACGGATTCGAGATCACCATTGCCGGTCCCAACGATCGCTATATCAACGACAAGGCCATCTGCGAAGCCGTGGCCAAGTACCTGTCCAAGATCGGTCTTAAGGTCACCTTAGACGTGAAACCCAAATCCATCTTCTTTGAAGAGCTGACCTCCCACAAGCACAACTTCTACCTCATCGGCTGGATGGACGGTTCCTACGACTTCGGCCGTTCCGCCCAGATGCTGGTCCACACCCCGGATAAGGACAAGGGCACCGGTACTTACAACGGCGCCATGTACTCCGACGCCGACCTGGACGCCAAAATCATGGCCTCCTCCGGCATCCTGGACCGTGGCGAGCGTGAAGCCGCCCTCCAGGCCATCAACAAAAAGAGCGTGGAAGACGTGGCCTGGATTCCCCTGCACTACCAGCAGGACATCTACGCCGTGGCCAAGGCCGCCAAGGTGAGCTTTGTCCCCCGTCCCGACCGCTGGATTGTGGTTAAAGAAATCAAGTGATTCGGACATTTCATGACAATTTAGCCGTGAAATATCCGAATTCACCAAACCGTCCATTCGGGCTTCGGCCCGAAGGTATATAAACCCTGCAGCCGGGATCGGTGCCTCGATTAAAGAAGCCGATCCCGGCTGCCCCAACGGAACCCAATACCCGTGGCACGATACATCCTTCACCGACTGATCCAGGGCGTCATGGTCCTTCTGGCGGTCTCCTTCATCTGCTTCATCCTTTTCCGCTTCACCGGCGATCCGGTGCTGATGCTGGCGGGCAAATACGCCACCCAGCAGGAACGGGAGCAGGTGCGGGTGGCCTATGGCCTGGACAAGCCCTTTTACGTCCAATATGCCCATTTCCTGGGGAACGCCGTCAAAGGCGACTTCGGGAAATCCTACATCTCCCAGGTGGATGCCCTGGACACCATTCTGGAGCGGTTCCCGGCCACCTTTGAGCTGGCCCTCACCGCCATTGCCATCTCCCTCTTCTTCGGGGTCTTCTTCGGGGTCATTGTCTCCTTGAAGCCCGACGGATTCCTCTCCCGCCTCATCATGGCCGGGAGTCTGGGGGGGATCTCCGTGCCCACCTTTCTCATGGGCATCCTCTGGGTCATGCTCTTTGCCGTCTACCTGGAATGGCTGCCCCCCTTTGGCCGGGGCGACACCGTCACCATCGGCAGCTGGCGCTCGGGACTGCTCACCCTGGACGGGCTCAAGCACATCATCATGCCCGCCCTCACCCTGGCCGGTTACCAGCTGGCCGTGATCCTGCGCCTCACCCGGGCCGGGATGCGGGAGGTCCTGGGCGAGGAATACATCAAAACCGCCTGGGCCAAGGGGCTCTCCCCCTTCAAGGTCATTGTGAAACATGCCCTGAGGAACGTCCTCATTCCCGTTGTGACCATTGCGGGCCTCAGCTTCGGCGAGCTCATTGCCTTTTCCATTGTCACGGAATCCATCTTCCAATGGCCGGGCATGGGCAATCTGCTCCTGGTCTCCATCTTTGAGACGGACCAGCCCGTCATCGTGACCTATATCATGCTGGCCGCCTTTATCATTTTATTTATCAACATCCTGGTGGACCTGCTCTATGCCTGGCTCAACCCGAGAATTCAATACGACTAGGAGGAGATCATGAGTCGCCTTAAAGATTCCAATCTGGTCCACAACTTCCTTAGGGACCCCTCGGCCATGCTGGGGGCCTTCCTGATCCTGGTCTTTGCCTTCATCGCCGTCTTTGCGCCCTTGATTGCACCCATGGACCCCTATGACCTGACCAAAATCGACCTGGGAAACGCCCTGCTCTCCCCGGCCTGGATGGACGGAGGGCATTTCAGCTTCCCCCTGGGCACCGACGACCAGGGCCGGGGGATTCTGTCCACCATTTTCTACGGATTGCGTACCTCATTGCTGGTGGGCTTTACCACCGTGGTCATCTCCGCCACCGTGGGCATCCTCCTGGGGCTGTTTGGCGGCTACTACGGCGGGATTCTGGACAGTATCATCATGCGGGCGGCGGACACGGTCTTCTCCTTTTCCACCACCCTTTTGGCCATCCTCCTTCTGGGGGTGTTTGAAAGCCGGAACATCTGGACCGTCATCCTTGCCATCTGCATTGCCGGCTGGGTGAAATATGCCCGGACCATCCGGGGCTCGGTGTTGGAGGTCAAGGAAAACGCCTATGTCACCGCAGCCGTGGCTTCGGGCGCCCGGGACATGCGCATATTGTTCAAGCACATCCTGCCCAATGCCCTGCCCCCCATCTTTGTCCTCATGGCCGTGGACATGGCCGTGGTCATCATGCTGGAGGCCACCTTGAGCTTCCTGGGCGTGGGGGTTCCCATCACCGAACCCTCCCTGGGCATGATGATTTCCATCGGGAAAAACTACATCTACGCCGGCATGTGGTGGATGGTGCTCTTCCCCGGCCTCACCCTGATTCTACTGGTGGTGGCCATCAACCTCTTTTCCGACTGGCTGAGGGATGAGATGAACCCCAAACTGGCCAAAAATTAATGGACAGCCGGGTTTGAATACCCATAGACTTATAAATGAATAGACAGGGATAATCCCTTAAGAGATAAAAGATTATGATCCGATTTAACAACACCGATGGATTTATCAAGGATTTCGAAACCATCATCAACATGGACTCAGCCTCGGACAACCCCGAAGGCATTGAAACCCTGGCCCAATGGTTCCAGGGCCGCTTTTCCACATTGGGCATGGATGCCAAGGTTGTCTTCCCCGGCAATAGAAAGGTGCCCTGCCTGGAAGCCACCCTGGGAAAGGCCCCCTACGACGTGATGTTCCTGGGCCACATGGACACGGTATTTGCCACGGGCGAAGCAGCCAAACGACCCTTCTCAATTGAAGGAGACAGGGCCTTCGGCCCCGGGGTCTGCGACATGCAGGGCGGGTTGCTGGTGGTTCTCCATGCCCTGGAAACCCTAAAGGCAGAAGGTAAACTTGCCGACCTCAACCTGGTGGTGGCCTTCAACGGCGACGAGGAAGTGGGCTCCCATGCCTCCCAGGGCTGGATCGAAGAGACCGCCCGGAACAGCCGCCACACCCTGGTCTACGAGCCCTGCCGCCCCGGCTACAAGGTGGTCTCCCGCAGAAAAGGCGGGGGATGGTTCCACCTCACGGCCACGGGCAAGGAAACCCATGTAGGCGCCGATCCCCACAACGGGGTCAACGCCGTCCTGGAATTGGCCCACCAGACCCTGAAGATCACCAAGGATCTCAACGATGAAGAGACCGGCACCGCCGCCCACGTCACCGTCTTTAACGGCGGGGACAAGGTGAACATCATGCCGGCCAAGGCCAAGGCCTCGGTGGACATCCGCATCGGCCTGGCCTCGGAGCAGGAACGGGTCAACGCCTACTTCGCAGACCTGGAGAAATCCGTCCACCTGGAAGGTGCCACCTTACAGACCTCGGGCCATGTGGACCGCCCCCCCCTGGAACTCACCGACCAAAGCCAGATTCTCCTGAACACCATCCAGGAAACCGGCAAGGCCCTGGGGCAACCCATGGACCACCTGGCCACCGGCGGCTGCTCCGACGGCAACTTTGCCTCGGCCCAGGGCACCCCCACCATCGACGGCATGGGCATTGTGGGTGCCAACTCCCACAGGGAAGACGAATATGTGGAGCTCTCCTCCATCGCCCCCATGGTGGAACTCACCGCCAATCTTTGCACCCGGCTGGTAAAGTAATCTCCCCCATAAACACCTCGGCAATGTCATTTTTGCCGGGGTGTTTTTTTATAGGTCTACAGGGAAATCCTGCCCTTCAAATTTTCTTTTCCATTGACAAAGGCGATCACCAACCACTAAATATTGTGGCCATCGTAACACCGGGATACACTTTACTGGTGTTTTCCCCACACGGGTGGGGATGATCCGACGCACCCCTTCCCCGATCAAAAACCGCCACCGTTTTCCCCACACGGGTGGGGATGATCCGACACCGCCATCCTGGAGGGTCTTATCACACGCGTTTTCCCCACACGGGTGGGGATGATCCGAACAATGAGGCAAAACAGAGACTGGACGACATGTTTTCCCCACACGGGTGGGGATGATCCGAATTTCCATACGAAAACGGCGAAATCTCTTGCGTTTTCCCCACACGGGTGGGGATGATCCGACAACAGAGCAGGTTGCGAGGGAGGTTGGGTTGTTTTCCCCACACGGGTGGGGATGATCCGCATTGAAGCCCTTAGGGGTAAAAAACTCCGGGGTTTTCCCCACACGGGTGGGGATGATCCGACAATGAGTACCTTGATGATCAATACCGGGAAGTTTTCCCCACACGGGTGGGGATGATCCGATCCCCATGCACGAACTCTATGCTCAGCCCAGGTTTTCCCCACACGGGTGGGGATGATCCGATGCATTTATCACCTCTCTCATTGACGTATGCGTTTTCCCCACACGGGTGGGGATGATCCGGGAAAATTATAATAGTCCTGAATTATAAATTGGTTTTCCCCACACGGGTGGGGATGATCCGAAATTGACGGATCCCACCACAAAGACTGGGTGGTTTTCCCCACACGGGTGGGGATGATCCGATTGCTGTTAAGCATAATGGGTATGCTTTAAAGTTTTCCCCACACGGGTGGGGATGATCCGGCAGCAGACAAAGAACAGAGTAAACGGAAGGTGTTTTCCCCACACGGGTGGGGATGATCCGTAAAGGCTCTGAATTATTCGTCCATGGCAACGGTTTTCCCCACACGGGTGGGGATGATCCGCCCTTGCAGACTGCATGGTCAATCTTGGAGACGTTTTCCCCACACGGGTGGGGATGATCCGGGTTATCGATCTCTGATTTTCATGTAAATAAAGTTTTCCCCACACGGGTGGGGATGATCCGGAAATTCAAAGATGCTTTGAGGGCATTGATGCGTTTTCCCCACACGGGTGGGGATGATCCAAGGTCCGGGCCCTGAAGCAAGCGGGATATCCCGTTTTCCCCACACGGGTGGGGATGATCCGGCATTTTGACCCCCCGGGGGGGGGGCGGAGGGGTTTTCCCCACACGGGTGGGGATGATCCGTATTTTATATGAGTAACAAGCCAGGCATGGTAGTTTTCCCCACACGGGTGGGGATGATCCGGCGGCCCTGTTTTTGGTCGTCCTGTGGCGTGCGTTTTCCCCACACGGGTGGGGATGATCCGTCCTTATTCAATGGGCCCTTGGTAACTACGCGGTTTTCCCCACACGGGTGGGGATGATCCGTGCCGGGCCAGTTCTCCACAAAGATAGGATTTGTTTTCCCCACACGGGTGGGGATGATCCGGGGGGCTTCTTCTTTAGCTACAACCTGTTTTTGTTTTCCCCACACGGGTGGGGATGATCCGGGAAACCCAGATTACAGAACTTCCGGATAACCTGTTTTCCCCACACGGGTGGGGATGATCCGTTGAGACGCCCTATGCCATCCCACGGGAGTGCGTTTTCCCCACACGGGTGGGGATGATCCGCTCTTCCTTGTCCATTTCGATTGACAGGATACGTTTTCCCCACACGGGTGGGGATGATCCCCCAGTCCGTAGTGGACGGCGGGATCCCCGGGCGTTTTCCCCACACGGGTGGGGATGATCCGGCTTTCGCCCAATCGGTTTGCCCCATTCGGGTGTTTTCCCCACACGGGTGGGGATGATCCGGTCTTTAAATGGGTTTTGTTGGCCGCATTCAGGTTTTCCCCACACGGGTGGGGATGATCCGGCAAAGCAATAGTCGGCATGGAGATAACGCTGGTTTTCCCCACACGGGTGGGGATGATCCGGGTGAACAAGCCCGACGCGTCCAAACTCATGGGTTTTCCCCACACGGGTGGGGATGATCCGGAGGACCGCACGGTCGAAAAAATCCCCCCATGGTTTTCCCCACACGGGTGGGGATGATCCGACTCAATATAATCATTTGGTATTGAAACAGATGTTTTCCCCACACGGGTGGGGATGATCCGCCGTTCAACGACCAGGCCCTTTGCCAATTTGCGTTTTCCCCACACGGGTGGGGATGATCCGACAAAGACAATATGGAAACAGCCAGAATGGAAGTTTTCCCCACACGGGTGGGGATGATCCGACACGCCCCGGGAGCACGGGGGCCGCATGCTAGTTTTCCCCACACGGGTGGGGATGATCCGTGGTAGGGATCCGCCAGGAGCATAAACAAATTGTTTTCCCCACACGGGTGGGGATGATCCGCCCCGCGGCAGCTGGTGAAGTGGCCGTGGCTGGTTTTCCCCACACGGGTGGGGATGATCCGCATTTCCACAACGATATCTGCCGCCTTTTGGAGTTTTCCCCACACGGGTGGGGATGATCCGGAGACTAGTTTTATGATGTACAATGGGTGCATGTTTTCCCCACACGGGTGGGGATGATCCGTGGGACCGGTGGCAGGTGGGTGGCAGGTGGTCGTTTTCCCCACACGGGTGGGGATGATCCGAAAGGGAGGAACCATGACGTACGTGAAAGTCCGTTTTCCCCACACGGGTGGGGATGATCCGGAAATATTGGGACAGGACTTGGACCTGGAAAAGTTTTCCCCACACGGGTGGGGATGATCCGGAAATGCAGGCCCTGTGCGTGGATTTTGAAAAGTTTTCCCCACACGGGTGGGGATGATCCGAGATTTTTATATGATCTCGGACAACCCCGTCCGTTTTCCCCACACGGGTGGGGATGATCCGATTCTCAGTGAGATTCAGAACCCCAACTCCTGGTTTTCCCCACACGGGTGGGGATGATCCGCGTAAACGCCGTGGCGTCCATTGTGGCTGCGGGTTTTCCCCACACGGGTGGGGATGATCCGAATCCGCATTGGACTTATTCCGGAGAATTTCTGTTTTCCCCACACGGGTGGGGATGATCCGCGTAAACGCCGTGGCGTCCATTGTGGCTGCGGGTTTTCCCCACACGGGTGGGGATGATCCGAATCCGCATTGGACTTATTCCGGAGAATTTCTGTTTTCCCCACACGGGTGGGGATGATCCGTAAATTTTGTGAGTGTAACCAGAGCATGGTTTGTTTTCCCCACACGGGTGGGGATGATCCGGGTTACGTTTTGGTTTTGCTGGCCGTCAATCGGTTTTCCCCACACGGGTGGGGATGATCCGTGTATTCCAACTTCGACCAGCTCTGTGTCGTTGTTTTCCCCACACGGGTGGGGATGATCCGGCCCTTGAGCTCATTCATGGCTTTTTCCTTGTGTTTTCCCCACACGGGTGGGGATGATCCGGTATTTATACGCCTGGGCCGTTGCGTTGCTTTGTTTTCCCCACACGGGTGGGGATGATCCGACCGGGTCCGGATTCTCCAGGCGGTTGAGCCAGTTTTCCCCACACGGGTGGGGATGATCCGAACGGGACGTGATCAAGGCGGAGCTTGAGGCCGTTTTCCCCACACGGGTGGGGATGATCCGTTCCTAAGAATGGATGCATGGACGATCTCCCCGTTTTCCCCACACGGGTGGGGATGATCCGGGACTGGGGTCACCATAGAGCTATACGACACAGTTTTCCCCACACGGGTGGGGATGATCCGATATTCATTCATCTGGTTGATGGTGGCCTGGGGTTTTCCCCACACGGGTGGGGATGATCCAAAGAAAAAATTTGACAAAACTAGATCAGGAGAATAAGACACCAAAGTAGTTACACGCTCACTATCCTTTTACCACACAAGAAATTACCTTAATGGTTCTGCTTCGGAAATCAAAAAATAAAATACTCCCAGCTCTGCCCCACGCATCTTGCCATGCGAAAACCGCCCAGGACAATACCCCGGGGATCAAAGTCATTGATCACCTCATCAACGTAACCGAGGTTTGCAAAGCCCTGGGAAAACAACTCCCGGAGCATTTAAAGTCCTTGGGGAAGGCGGCGGTATCGGCGGCATCCCTCCACGATGTGGGCAAGGTATCCCCCGGCTTCCAATTGAAATATTTTCGGAATGTTGTGGAATCCCATTCCCCGGAATTTAAGACCAAATCCCTGGACCGGTTCTGCACCGACCACAGCCATACCGGGGCCTGTTCCCTGTGGCAATACCTTGACGCAAATGCCCATGAGATCCCTCTGATGGCCTGGGTTGCGGCCATTCACCATGGTACCATCCGCCAAAATCCCTGTACCACGGATACGGGATCCATCCACGGCGGGGAGAAATGGAGCAAGCAACGCCAATCCCTTGCCCGGGAAATGCTGAACCAATACCCGCCCCCAGAACCCCGGGCGTATTCCCCCTGGGAAAAGGACTTCATTGCCGGAATGGTCACCCTATCCGACTGGATGGGATCCGACGAAACCTTTTTCCCCCCCGACCAGTCCTACTCTGCTGAAGACGCATCCCGGGCCGCCCAAAACGCCATTACCACCTGTGGCCTGGTGAAGCCTGAAATTTTGAAGGATTTATCCTTTGAAGATCTGTTTGATTTCCCCCCCTATGAGACCCAGGCCGCCTTTGCCAGGGCCGTATCCGGGCCTGGGGTTTATGTGCTGGAGGCCCCCATGGGCATGGGAAAAACCGAAGCCGCCCTGTATGCGGCCTATAAATTGTTGGAAAAGGGAGGGGCCAATGGCCTCTTTTTCGGCCTTCCCACCCGCCTGACCTCGGATCGCATCCACCATCGCATGGCCGATTTCCTGGCCCGGATTTCCCCCGAGGGCATGGAGCCCAAACTGGCCCACGGCACGGCCTGGCTTTCGGAATACCTCGGCGGCGGAGAAGACATGGCCCCGGGGAAATCCTGGTTTTCCCCCCGGAAGCGGGCCCTGCTCCATCCCTTTGTGGTGGGAACCGTGGACCAGGCCCTCATGGCGGTCCTCCGGCTCAAGCACCATTTTGTCCGGACCTTTGCCCTGGCCGGCAAGGTGGTCATCTTGGACGAGGTCCATTCCTACGACGGATACACCGGCACCTTCCTGGACACCTTGACCCGGGCCCTGGCGGATCTGGGGGCCACGGTGATCATTTTGTCCGCCACCCTCACCGCCCGGCGAAGGGCGGCCTTCCTGGGGAAGACCACACCTGAACCCATCCCGGATTATCCTCTGATCTCAAGTCCCACAGAAACCATTGCCACCCCCCCACCCAAGGATTCCCATTACCAGGTCTCCTTCCACGATCTGGATCCCGAAGGCATGGCAAGGGCAGCCATTGACGCCGCCCGAAGGGGACAATGCGTCTTGTGCATTGCCAACACCGTGGCCAAGGCCCAGGAATGGCACGATGGGGTTCTGGCCGCCATGGGGGAGGAGGAATTCCCCGTGGGCCTGGTCCACTCCAAATTCCCCGTGTTCCAGCGAAGCCAATGGGAAGATCTCTGGATGGGGCGGCTGGGGAAAAAGGGGGATCGCCCCCGGGGCTGCATCCTCACGGCCACCCAGGTGGTGGAGCAGAGCGTGGACATTGATGCAGACTTTCTCATCACCGAACTGGCCCCCACGGACATGCTCCTCCAGCGCATGGGGCGACAATGGCGGCACAACAGGCCCCACCGCCCCTGCAAGGTTCCCGAGACCTGGATCGTCCTTCCCGACCTTTCCCCGGCCCAAGACACGGAGGATCTATACGAACGCATGGGCCCGGCCAATGCCAAGGTCTATTCCCCCTGGGTCCTCTACCAGACCTGGAAGGTGTGGAAGGACCAAAAGACCATTGCCCTGCCCGGCGACATCCGCCATCTTCTGGAAGCCACATACCAGGAACCCGGGCCCCATGCCACCGATCTGGAAAAGCAATTGTTCCAGGAGTTCAAAACCATGGAAACGGAATTGAGGCTAAGGGGAAAAGGCGGCCTGTCAACGGTTTCCCTTGCACCGGAGGCCATGGATGAAGACCAGGTTCCCACCCGGTATTCCGATCTTCCCACCCTCCAGGTCCTTCTGGTGCAGTCCCTGGACGATGACCTGGGCACCTCGGCCCGCCTCACCCTGGCCGACGGCACCCCCGTCCATGTGAACCAATGGGAATTTGACATGGCATCCGCCGCCCACATCCACCTCAACCTCTTGACCGTGGCCACCTACCTGATCCGGCGCCATTGGGATAAAAACCAATGTGGATCATTTTTGGATAGGTATCTCTTTGGGAAATGCCCGATCATGGAATGGGACAGGGGAAGCGGTGAAGTCTCCATCCAAGGAAAGAAGACCGATTTTAAATATTCCCCCCAAAAGGGGCTGTACCGCCAGATCAACCCTTCGGCATCCACCCCGACCTCTTCCTATCAATCCGACTGGGACGACGAAGGTCTCCCCGTATTTGACAAAGCCAGATTTGACTGGTGATAAAAGGATATTGCCATGAACCTGACCTCCCACCCCTGGATCCCGGTCATCCGGGCGGATCAATCCCCGGACCGGGTCTCCTTGAACGCGCTTTTCGCCCAGGCAGAGGATATCACGGACCTGAACCTGGATCCCCCCTCCCGCATCGCTGTGATGCGATTTCTCATCTGCATCTGCCAGGCCGCCCTGGACGGCCCCGAAGACGAGGCCCACTGGGCCCGGTGCAAGGCAAAGATCCCTGGAGAGGCCCTGGCCTATCTTAAAGAAAACGCCAACGCCTTTTACCTGGATGAAGGGGACCACCCCTTTCTCCAGATCCCGGGCATCACCTTTGAAAAGGGCAAGGAAGCCAAGGCCGTTAAATCCATCGAAGCCATTGATTTCAGATCCCCCCACGGGGGCAGCAACACCCCCCTGTTCCAACGGCTGAACCACACTGAAATGGGGACCCATCTCTTAACGGTGATGAATTTTTCCACCGGAGGAAAGGTGGGCCAGGCCAAATGGGGAAAGATCCAATCCAATGACCCCACCTTTGCCGGTCCCTGCATCAAAGCCCTGCACACCTTTATTCTGGGGGAGACCCTTTTGGATACCCTCCATTGGAATCTGTTGTGCAAAACCGGCAGCCCCTGCGGGGTGGACCAGCTTCCCAACGGAAAATGGGGAAGGCCGGTCTGGGAAACCATGCCCGCATCCCCAAAAGACGAGGCCGCCTGGGACAATGCCTTTACCACCTATCTGGGTCGCCTGGTTCCCCTGACCCGGCTGGTCAGCCTCACGGCGGCTCCGGGGAGATGTATCTTCGGTCCCCTTCCCAAGGCATTTAAAATGGGCCATCTCCCCATGTTCAGGGAACCCTCCACCACCGTGGTCCTGAGCAAAAAGCAGGAGCCCTTTTATTTCAGTGTCAACTCCTCCCGCCACGTCTGGCGGGATCTGGAATCCGTCCTTGCCCTGGACCGGAAAGATACCTCGGCCAGTGGCGCTGTGGTCCTGAACCGCCTGGCCGGCCAGGTCCAGGAAAATCAAACCGTCACCCTATGGACCGGGGGCCTGGAAACCGGGGCCACGGCCGCCAAGCTCAGCGACATGGTGGAATGGAACATCACCCTTCCCCTGGAACTGCTCCAGGAGGACAACCTGGCCGTCTACACCCAGGGAATGGAACTGGCCCAGACCGGAGAATTCACCCTTAAAAAGGGTGTCAAGACCTGGGCCGACGACCAAAAACTGGGAACCAGCCCCTGGCCCAGGGCCCAGGCCCTGTACTGGGACCTTTTGAATGCCCAATGGCCCCGGCTTTTGGAAGCCGTTGAGGATGAACTGCCCCTGGCCCAAACCTGGTATCCGCCGGTGAGAAAGGCCATGGAAGCGGCCTATACCCAATCCTGTTCCCATGACTCCGCCCGGCAGCTCAGGGCCTTTGCCAAGGGGCGGGACCGGTTGAAACTGAAAAAACCCCAATGTTAACCCTGTAACCCGCTGAGGAGATTCCAATCAATGGACCCAAAACCCGATTCAATCCAAGGCTTTCTGGAATGGGGCCGCCGTCAGGTATCCCAGGACCGGCGAGGTGTTCTGTCCCATTTGAGGCGGGGATTCAATCCCGATACCGAACATTATTGCTGGCCCTTTATTGCCCCCTTCTGCAATCTCAACTCCCCCATGGACCGGCAGATCTGGACCCTGGTGGCTGCCGGGTTTGCCACCCACCAAACCAGCCCCCCTTGCGGCAACATGGGAATGACCCTTAGGAAGATGGCCCTGGACCGGGCCACGGGCAAGCCCCAGGAGGCACTGGAAGCCTTTGACCCCAGATTTCGCCGCCTGATCAATGGGGACCGTTCGGACCTCTGCCGCTATCTGCCCCCCCTCATCCGCATGGCCAAGGCCGGGGGCGGCGTCCCCATCGACTTTGAATGCCTGTTCAACGACCTAAAGTACTGGGGAAAACAGACCCAACTCAGGTGGGTCCAATCCTATTGGACCGGTGACGCCCCCTCTGCCCCAAAGGACATCCAGCCATGAGCCTCTTCCTAAGCCAAAGCCACCTCAACAAAATGGAAGCCGCCGTCCACAGGCTCTCGGACACCTATGCCTGGCACCGGGCCGTGTGGAAATGTTTCCCGGGCATGGCGGACAAATCCCGGAATTTCCTTTTCCGATGGGATGAAGCCCCCCTGGGATTCAGACTCCTCCTCCTCTCCCATGGCAAACCCAGCCCCCCGGACTGGCTGAAAATGGAGACCCGGGAAATCCATCCCGCTTTTCTGGACTTTTCCCTATACCGATTCCAACTCAAGGCCAACCCCACCCTGCGCCGGAAATCCGACCGGAGAAGGGTGGGGATTTACCAAGCCGACGACCTCAACGCCTGGTTGGAGAAAAAAGCCGAAGCCAACGGATTTCACCTGCCCTCTCCCCCGGAGATCAACGGCCCCACGGATTCGGTATTCTTTAAAAAGGGCAAGCCCGGCAAGCATACCTGGACGGATTTCAAAGGGATCCTGGAAGTCCGCAACCCGGACCGGTTCAAGGCGGCATTTTCCACGGGCATCGGCTCGGCCAAATCCTTTGGATACGGCATGCTCATGCTTCAACCCATTTCCCAAACCCCATGACATTAAATCGTATATATAAAAGGAGACAGACCCCATGAACCTCATCGAACTCCATATCCTCCAGTCCTTTCCCGTGACCTGCCTGAACAGGGATGACCTGGGCGCCCCCAAAACCGCATTTTTCGGCGGCACCCGGCGGGCCCGGGTCTCCAGCCAGTCCTGGAAGCGGGCCATCCGCTCCCTGGCCCGGGAGCAGGCCCCGGGGATCTTTGCCGGACAGCGGACCCGGTTCCTTGTCCGGGCCCTGGAACAGGCTTTTGCCCAATTGGACTATGCCCAGGCCCCGGCTGAAAAACTGGCCCAGACCCTGGCCGATTCCCTGGGAAAGCTGGACGATCCCCAAAGGGGCAATGTCAAAACCCTGCTCTATTTTTCCCCCCAGGAACTGACTAATGTGGCCCAGGCCATGGATGAACTTGAACCCAGGGATCTGATCAATGACATCCTGGATCCGGATCAAACCAAAAAGGCAGCCGACAAAAAAGAAAAAGATCTTCAAAAGCTGGCCAACAAGGCCGCCAAGGCCCTGAAAGGCAAGGTAAAGGACAATGCCGATATCTCCGTATTCGGTCGCATGGTGGCCGACGACCATTCCCTGATGCTGGAAGGGGCCGGCCTCTTCAGCCATGCCCTGTCCATCCACAGTACCGCCAATGACATTGATTTTTTCTCCGCCGTGGACGACAACAACATTGAAGGGGATGAGGGGGCCGGTCACATCGGGACCCTGGAGTTCAACTCCGCCTGTTATTACCGGTATGTGGGACTGAACCTGGATTTGCTCAAGGACAGCGACCATCTGGACCATTTTTCCCCGGAAGAGCTCCAGCAGGTGATCTCCACCTTTATCCAGTCCGTTATCATGGCCGTTCCCACGGCCCGGAAGAACTCCATGTTCGGATACAATCCCCCGGCCCATGTCCTGGGCCTGCGCCGCCAGGGCCAGCCCCTTTCCCTGGTCAATGCCTTTGAAGCCCCGGTCAAAAGCATCCAGGGCAAGGGCTATGTGGAGGCCGGCATCCAGGCCTTGAACACCCATTGGGAACACTTAAGCACCACCTATTGCCTGGCAGATCAGGTCCAGACCCAGGTGGCCATCCCGGATCAGAATATCCATGACTTCATCTCCGCCCTTACCGCGGTCTAAGGAGGCCCCATGGAATCTTCCGTACTTGCCCTGTTTCTGGACGCCCCCCTCCAGAGCTGGGGATACCAGAGCCGGTTTGACCAGCGGACCAGCTATGCCATGCCCACCCGCAGCGGTATCCTTGGCATGGCCGCAGCCGCCATGGGCCTGGACCGGAACCAACCCGACCTGCTCAAGCCCTTTGAGGAGCTGGAGCTCATGGTCCTGGCCTTTGGGCCCAGCCTCCGCCTGAGGGATTTCCACACCGTGGGTGGGGGATGGGACAAAAAGACCCAGGCCCTGCACATGGTGAACAAACCCGGCAAATCCCCGGCCACGGTGGTGACCCACAGGGAATACCTTCAAAACGCCAAATTCGGTATCCTCCTCCAGGGGCCCGACACCCTTGTGAAAGACATGGCAGCCGCATTCATCAATCCGGTCTGGGGCATCTGGCTGGGACGAAAATCCTGCATCCCGGCCACCCCGGTCCACCAGGGGGTCTTCCAAAGCCTCGAAAAGGCCGAGGCCCATCTGGTTGACATGGCCCAAAGGGAAGTCACCCAGCGGATGAAGGAGGTGGACTGCTTTGGGGACGGCACCGATACCCTGGCCGACATCCCCCTGGATTTCAGCCAAAGAACCTTTGCACCCAGACGGATCCAGATCACGGAGGCATAAATGCCTGTTTTTGAGAAACCGCCCCTGGAGACCCTGACCCCGGCCAGGGAAAGATGGACCCCCATTTACCTGGAGCACGGCCGGCTGGAGGTGGACGATTCCAGCATCAAATGGATCGGGGCCGACCGCACCGTGATGCGCCTTCCCGTGGCCACCCTTTCCGCCCTCATGCTGGGACCGGGGACCACCGTCACCCATGCCGCGGTCAAGGCCTGTGCCGATTGCAATACCCCCATTTGCTGGGTGGGGGCCGAGGGGCTGCGCTTCTACGCCTCCGGCGTCACCCCCACCCACGACAATGCCCGGGCCCGGCTCCAGGCCAAGATCCATTCCGTAAAAAAGAGCCGGGAGGCCGTGGCCCGCCACCTTTTTGTCCTCCGGTTCGGCGACCCCGACCTGGTCAAGGGCAAATCCATCAACGCCCTCATGGGCATGGAGGGCAAACGGGTCAAGGCCCTGTACCAGGAGATGGGCCATAAATACGGGGTGACATGGAGGGGACGGAATTACGATGCCTCCAATTGGCAATTGGCCGATGGGATGAACCGGGCCATCTCCGCGGCCAACGCCGCCCTTTATGCCCTGGTCACCGCCATTGTGGTCTCCATGGGCTATTTGCCCCAATTGGGATTTATCCATTCCGCCGGCACCCTGCCCTTTGTCTTTGACGTGGCCGATGTGTACAAGCCCCAGACCACCCTGGAAGCCGCATTCCAGACCATGGCCCTCAACCCCAAGGCCACTGAAAAAGATGTCCTCACCCGGCTGAAGCAGATCATTGAACAGACACGGCTCATGAAAAAAATTCCCAGGGACATCCAAAACCTCTTCAACACCAACGGGGAACCGCCATGGTCGTAATCGTCTGCAACGATACCCCACCGGCCATCCGGGGACTGCTCAAACGATGGTTTGTGGAACCCCGGCCCAATGTCTTTGTGGGAACGGTGAATACCCGGACCCGGGAAAAAACCCTTCAATACATCCGACGCAATGCCCCCGATCTGGGGATGCTGGTCATCGCCACCGCAGCCAACAGCCAGGGATTCTCCATCCAATCCTTTGGGGATACCCGGCGAATCCCGGTCCAATACGGTGGCCATTACCTCATCGCCGAAAAATGGGACCCCGGAGAAACAAAAGAATGATCCAGGCCTCCTTTTCCTGCCTCAAGGGCCTGGGCACTTCGGTCGAAGCAAGGCTCTGGCAACTGGGATGCCTCTCCTGGGACCAATTTGCCTTCCTCCCACCCAAGACCCTTTCCCCCGCCAAAGAACAACAGGTCTGGGAAGAAATCCGCCAGGCCCAATATGCCCTGGATGCCCAATGGGCAGATTATTTCATCCATCGCTTCCCAAAGGCAGACAAAATCCGGGTCCTCAAGGAATTCCAGCATAAAACCGCCTATGTCGACATTGAAACCACCGGATTGGGACGTAAAGACACCATCACCACCATTGCGGTTTTAACCCATGACCAACTCCGCATCCTGGTCAAGGGATTCAACCGAAAGGAACTCCCCTGCCTGCTCAAGGACACCAAACTCCTGGTCACCTTCAACGGCACCCGGTTTGATCTCCCTTTCCTCAGACGCCATTTCAACATCGACCTGACCATCCCCCATTTAGACCTCTATCCCATCCTATCCCACATGGGATACAAGGGCGGACAAAAACGCTGTGAAGACGCCATGGGAATACGCCGAGTCCATTCCCGAGGTCTTGACGGAGCCCATGCCCCCCAACTCTGGGACCAATGGCAACACCACAAAGACACAAACGCCCTCAAGGAATTGATCCGGTACAATGCAGAAGACGCCCTTATGCTGGAACAACTGGCCGTCCGGGCATACAATAAGGCCATGGCCCATTTCCCCGTTGGAATCCGCCTTAAAAGCAGTCATCAAAAATGGCCCATGGATGCAGTGGAAAATTTTTGCAACGCTCTTTGAAAATTCACAAACCACCATATGTGGTATCATTTTATTTCATAGACCACATTTTATTGGTCTTTTCCCCACACCCGTGGGGATGATCCGGCAAGGAGCAAAGCGGCCCTGTTTTTGGTCGTCTTTTCCCCACACCCGTGGGGATGATCCGCGTTACCATTACAACGGTGCCGAAGGACTTATCTTTTCCCCACACCCGTGGGGATGATCCAAATACGTAAGGGTTTAATTAATCTGGAGATTTCTTTTCCCCACACCCGTGGGGATGATCCAGCTAAACAAAAAAGGTATGAAGATCAAGTTAACTTTTCCCCACACCCGTGGGGATGATCCGGGGACTCCACGCTAGGGGATATTGTTTGCTATCTTTTCCCCACACCCGTGGGGATGATCCGATATGGACTCGATCCGTCAGAATGGAAGATAACTTTTCCCCACACCCGTGGGGATGATCCGAATAAAGAACGGATATTTTGTGAAAATATAGACTTTTCCCCACACCCGTGGGGATGATCCGAAATTTGTAAGATTGCAGTTAAGCAAGATAGACTTTTCCCCACACCCGTGGGGATGATCCGGGTGGTTCCGGGGTTACAATCGAGCTATACAACTTTTCCCCACACCCGTGGGGATGATCCGATTGGGTGATAGACCAGATGGTCAGGATTTTGCTTTTCCCCACACCCGTGGGGATGATCCGTTTTATTTTTTCATTGTAGTAATACTGTGGAGCTTTTCCCCACACCCGTGGGGATGATCCGAGCAGGATTGTGAATTATGCAACACGGCAAAGCTTTTCCCCACACCCGTGGGGATGATCCGGCCTTTTTTCGCTATTCAGGGGCGTTTACAGGCTTTTCCCCACACCCGTGGGGATGATCCGAGAAAGATGAGGCCGCCGACGCCATGGCCAACCTTTTCCCCACACCCGTGGGGATGATCCGTGCTCGAGCAGCTGTCCAAAGAATTCGAAGGGCTTTTCCCCACACCCGTGGGGATGATCCGGCCCAGGTGGGGCTGGGCAGCCTGCCCAACAACTTTTCCCCACACCCGTGGGGATGATCCGTTCTATACAATAATCCAAGGCCTCGGACTCAGCTTTTCCCCACACCCGTGGGGATGATCCGAATTGGCCAGGGAAAACACCACCATATGCAAACTTTTCCCCACACCCGTGGGGATGATCCGCTCTTCAGTTTCACTGTCATTTTATTGATTTGCTTTTCCCCACACCCGTGGGGATGATCCGGCCCGGGACATCCGGGACAGCCTGCGGATCTCCTTTTCCCCACACCCGTGGGGATGATCCGTCATTCCCATCGGTGTTCTCATCATTGGTCTGCTTTTCCCCACACCCGTGGGGATGATCCGCAACAGGCCCCCTGGGGGGAGAAGGGCAAAGCCTTTTCCCCACACCCGTGGGGATGATCCGAGGGTTTTCGTGTGGATCCCGCCTACATTGTGCTTTTCCCCACACCCGTGGGGATGATCCGAACACCCGCCCAAAAAAAGCGTCCCTCGCCTTCTTTTCCCCACACCCGTGGGGATGATCCGGCCATGAGCTTGGGCTCGGTGCCGTTTTTGTACTTTTCCCCACACCCGTGGGGATGATCCGAGTGTGGTATCCCCCATCTCCCGTCTGGCCCACTTTTCCCCACACCCGTGGGGATGATCCGGAGGAATCATGGCAAACTTTGACCTTGTATCCCTTTTCCCCACACCCGTGGGGATGATCCGGGAAATTTCTCTCAGGAACGCAGCATGGGTTGCTTTTCCCCACACCCGTGGGGATGATCCGACCTCCAAAATCAACTTTTCCCACAGACAGCACTTTTCCCCACACCCGTGGGGATGATCCGGCCCTCCAGGAAATCGACTATGACCATGTCATCTTTTCCCCACACCCGTGGGGATGATCCGGTCGCTTTGATAACCCTTGGAACTGTTTTTTCCTTTTCCCCACACCCGTGGGGATGATCCGCGAACTATATGAAATCTCCGACGAAACCATTGCTTTTCCCCACACCCGTGGGGATGATCCGGGCCAGCTTGTTCAGGGTGTCCACGTCCAGATCTTTTCCCCACACCCGTGGGGATGATCCAGCAATCAATTTGGTCAGCAGGTCGTCGTGGTCCTTTTCCCCACACCCGTGGGGAGGGCCCAACGGTAAAGCCATGGGCCCTGCCGCGCCCTCTATTGCCAATCGCGAAAAAGGACCTATTTTATTTCCATTGGGGGCATTTCCAATCCCGCCCCGTTCTTACCCAAAGCATAAGGAGGGACCATGGACACGTTGCCTGTGATCCCCGGCATTCATCATCTCACGGCAGTTGCCGGTTCAGCCAAGGAAAACCTTGATTTTTACCAGGGGCTTCTGGGCCTTTGCCTGGTGAAAAAGACCGTTAATTTTGACGATCCCTACACCTATCATCTTTACTATGGGGACAGGGCCGGGACCCCGGGCACTCTGATCACCTTTTTCCCCTGGGAAGACGCCCGGAGGGGGAGGCCGGGGGCCGGTATGATCACGGCCATGGCCATGGGCATTCCCCAGGGGGAAACAGGATATTGGAAAAAGCGGCTCCAAGGGGCCGGACTGGATATCGCCACAGGAAAGCGGTTCGGAAGGCGGATGATCTGTTTTTCAGACCCCAGCGGCATCGCCCTTGAGTTGATTGAATCGGAAATTCCAGGGGGATTTATTCCATGGTCCCAGGGCCCGGTGGAAGCCCGGTTCCAGATCCACGGGTTCCACTCGGCCACGGCAACGGTCCATGACCTGGACCCCATTCGGTCTTTGCTCACGGGTTCCATGGGTATGGAGCTGGTGAAGCACATGGAAAACCGGTACCGCTTTGCCATGGGGGTACCTGGGGAGGCGGCCCGGTATTACGATATTCTGGTGGATAGCGATGCACCCGGGGGGCGCCCCGGGGCCGGAACCGTCCACCACATTGCCTTCCGCTGCCGCACCCATGCCGAGCAGGCCCTGTGGCAGTCGGTCCTCCGGGGCCACCATTATACGGTCACCGAGGTTCGGGACCGGACCTATTTCAAATCCATCTATTTCCGCAGCCCGGGCGGGGTCCTCTTTGAAATGGCAACGGATCCGCCGGGGTTCAGCATTGATGAGCCCGAAGATCGCCTGGGAAGCACATTGCAGCTCCCCATTCAATACGAGCCCATGCGATCGGAAATCCAACGGCAACTGCCCCGGTTATAGCCCCACGGTCTAAACCATGAGGCGTTTTTCATCCTTTTTCAGGATCGAGGTCAGGGGAGCGCCCCAGTAAATCACCTCCACGCCCAAGGCTTCAAGGGCCTCCACCGCCCCGAGTTCTTCTGGGCATCGCCTGCAGGCCGATACGTGGACGCCTTCACCCATGGCGTCCTTAATCAATCCCTGGAATTTAGGATCTTCCAGAACCAAGGCCACGGTGCCGCCCCAGCGATGAGGGTGACGGCCTCCCACCAGCCCATGCCCACGGAATTGACCGCATACATGACGACCATGAGTTCGGAGGTCACCGGATCTGCATTGTTCCAAAGGATGTTTAACCGCTGTTTTGTCGACATTTTCCCTCCGGATTTTTTTGTGGGCATCTGTTCACCGGCATGGATATCACCGGCAATCCCTTTGGGCCATTTACCCGAGGCTCCAACAGGGGTGCAAGGCCCTTGCCCTTATCCTCTATATTCCAGAATGCAACGGAAGGACACGCCGACCGGTGCGGAACAGTCCCTTCCCAAATTTTGAATTGGGTCAACTAAGGTGATTGTGAGATCATGGCCCAAAGGGGGGTTGACAAGGCCGGGGAGAATCATCTATTTCAAAGACGCCCGGCCATGGATGCCCAAAGCCAGAGCCGGGAGGCACCCCTCCATTAACACCATGGCAACGCCCAGCCCAGAAGGAAGGATAAAATGAAATTCAGACCCTGCATTGACCTGCGCCGGGGAAAGGTGGTCCAGATCGTGGGTTCCACCCTCAAGGACAAAGACCCGGATACCATTGTCACCCATTTTGAAAGCCCGGATTCACCGACGGAGTTTGCCCGGATGTATCAGAAGGACCGGCTCTTTGGCGGCCATGTCATCGCCCTGGGACCCGGCAATACAAAAGCCGCCCTGTCCGCCCTGAACGCCTTTCCCGGCGGCCTCCAGGTGGGGGGCGGCATCACCCCGGACAATGCAGGGAACTTTTTGGATGCCGGCGCCTCCCACGTCATTGTCACCTCCCATGTATTTTCAAAGGGAACCATGGACATGGACCGGCTTGGGGCCCTGGTGAAATGCGTGGGCAAGGAACGCCTGGTGCTGGACCTGAGTTGCCGGTCCAAGGAGGGACAATTCTGGATCGTAACGGACCGGTGGCAGAACTTCACCCGGACCCCGGTGACCCCAAAAACCCTGGAACAATTGGCCGGCTATTGCGATGAATTTCTGGTCCACGGCGTGGACGTGGAGGGGAAGATGCAGGGCATCCAGGAAGAACTGGTCACCCTTCTGGGGGACCACAGCCCCATCCCGGTCACCTATGCCGGCGGGGCCAGCCGGTTTTCAGACCTGGACCGGGTGAAAAAAATGGGCCGGAACAGGGTGGACCTGACCATTGGCTCGGCCCTGGATATCTTTGGGGGGGATATCCCCTATGGGGATGTGGTGGACTGGCACCATGCCAATGCCTGAGCAGGGTTCTTTCTGCGGTTAAGGGTAAGCCCCTCCCCGGAAAATTAAGGATTCAGGCCCCACGGCCTATGTGGACCACCTCTTCCCAGGTGGGTTCCCGGCCCAGGGGGGAAGGCCCCACCATAAGGGAAACGGCCATGGGCACAGCCGAGGCCGCATTGGCCCCATAGCCGTCCGCCCCCACAGCCCTGGCGATATCGGCGGTCAAAGCCCCGCCCCCCACCATGACGGGAACCCGATGCGGTCCCATCACCTGCCCCAGGCGGGCAACGGCCCATGCCACACCGGTCACGGCCGTGTCCAGGGAGCAGGAGATACAGACCAGCCCGGCATTTTCATCCACGGCTGAGCGGGGGAATTCCTCCAGGTCCACATCCTGACCCAGATCCACACAGACACATCCCACCGCCCTGAGCAGGGAGATCACCGTGTCCTTTCCCCCACCATGGACATCCCCCTGGATGGTGCCCAGCACCACCGGTCTTTCCGACCAGGGCAAGGGGGAATGGTCCCGGACCAGACGGCGCCGGGCCCGGTTCACCATGTCGGCACAGCGACCCAGCTCCTTCAGGAAATATCCGCCGCTTTCCACCATTTCGCCGATTTGCTCCAGCCCGGTGAAAATCCCCCGGGTCATAATTTCCTGGGCCGGGATGCCCAGCTGCATTGCCATGTCCGTCCCTGCATCAACCCCCGGGTCGTCCAGGTCGGCCACGGCCCGGGCCAGGTGAACCAATATCGTTTTTTCATTGGGTTCACCCACCACTTCCCTGACCCGGATGGGGTGTTTAGGGTATCTTCCCTTCCACTTCCCATTGAGCCTGTTTTTAAGGGATGCCTTTGCCAGACGGGCGGCCCCCTCATGGACAAAGGGGCCAATGTATTCTCCACCGGGATAGAAGTGTTCAACCGGCTCCCATTCATTGGGGCCGGTCTTGGCTTCCAGGACAAACCGGCCTTCCGGGCACCGTTGACGGGGGGCCATTATTTCACCGCTACCAGGGAAAGCCCCAGTTTTTTCTCCATGGCCTGGATTTTCTCCAGGGTCTTTTTATCCAGGGCCTTGGGCTCGGCCTTGTGACAGGAAAAGGCCAGAACCGTTAGGTTCAGGTCCGCTTCCAGGGCTTTGACGGCATTGATCTGATCCGTGGTTAAATGGGATAGGCTGCAAAGCATGGTATACCTCCTTTTGTCCCGGATATGCCGCGACACGCTGTCCCAGAATGGGGTGAATTGCATTCTGATCCATGCCGCAACATATCCGGGTTGGTTTGAATTATCATGCCTTACAAGGTATCGGCTTTGCCCTCCCTAAACAAGAAGGGATAAATGGGGGGATAATGACGGGGAAATCCACTCAGTTTCTCCCGACCGACCCGAAACAAAGTCAGGCACGGCCCAGGGGATCGATTTCCGTGGTGGAGATCCCATCGGCCCCTTTGCCTCAGGCCAGGGACATGAGGAAGGTATTGAGATTGGTGCCGCTGTTCTGCAGCCCCAGTTTGGCCCGGATATTCCGCCGGTGGAAATTCACCGTGGTCAGGGAAAGGTGGAGGATCCCGGCCATTTCCTTTGAGGAACGGCCCTGGCGGATCAGGGAGGCGATGCGTACCTCCTGGGGGGTGAGTACCACCTCCAGGTCGGACAGCCGCCTTAAAAAGGGGGAAGCCACGGACTGGAGTTCCCCGGCAATGCGGTCCACCAGGGGGGAATCCGTCAGACGCTTCAACTGATCCAGAAAGGGAAGCACGGTCTGGTTCAGGTTCTGGAACACGGCCTGCTCCATCTCCCGGATATCCTCCTCCCGCTGCCGGATAAGGGCCTTGAGGGCGGCATTGGCCTCCTCCAGCCGACGGGTTTTGCGTTCCAGTTCCGCCTCCCGCTGCCGCAGCTTTTCCTCGGCCTCCATCAGGGGGGTGATATTCTCATGGGAGATGACCACCTGGACAGGATCGGTCCCCTTCATGGGAAGGGCCCGCATGTAGAACCATCGCTTGGCCTCCTTTGAATGGCAGGGATAGGCCATGACGAATTCGCCCACCTCCCCCCGGATCACCGACCGGATGCCCCGGGCCACCCGGCGGGCATCCCCACCACTCCCCCCCTGGGCCTGGTCACAGATCTCAAGGTAATTGACGTTGAGCATGTCCGGTCGGGTGCCGCCGGCGTGGTTCTCCCCGGCAAAGAGCTGCCAGGCCGTATTGGTCTGGCGAATAATCCCCCTGTGGTCAATGATGGCAATGTGGGCGGAAAGGCTGTTGAGGACGGTTTCCGAATAGGTGTCCAGGGGCGGCGATTGCAAGGGATCCGATGTGTTCATTTTCCTGACTCCGGCGATGGGGGTTGGCGAATTGGATCCATCTTATCACCTCTTCCTGCAAAGGCCAGTGGAAAATAAGATCCATGGTCGGATAGCCCGGTCCACCCCCGACCTCGGCAGGGCACCTTGACCCCTTCCCCGCTTCCTGTTAGGGTGTCCTCCGCCGTCCAAACCATGACAATGACAGCTAAAAGGAGAAAAACGACCATGCCGGATCAACAGCGGGAGGTGGGACAGGGAACCCACCCAAGGGAAGTGATCACCCAAAAGGGAGAGCGGTTGCGCCCCCCCTTGTCCTGGGCCCTTCTTCCCCCGGGGGACGCCGCCCTCACCCGTCGGGTGAAGGCCGCCGGGCCCCATTGGCAGGTGGTTGAAAAACGGGGACGGAAAAAATTTTCAAGGGGGGTCTGGGCTCCCCTGCGCACCATCGAGGCCGAGCAGAAAAAACGAAGGGCAGAACAAGGGGATCCCGCCTACCTCAAACAATTGAAAGCCGGTCGGGAAAGAAGGCGAAGGGCAGAACTTGCCTATGGAAAAGAATTCCGGGATGAGATCATCCAATGGCTGGCCTTTCCCCACGGCCACGCAGACCTGGCCCAAAAGCTGGCCCGGGCCATTGCCGCCCATGCCCTGCCCGTGGGCAGCGGCACCGTGGCCCGGACAAAACAGATCCCCGTGGAGGACCGGGCCCGGGCAGCAGTCATCGCCTGGATGCGCCACCACACCACGGCCTACGACACCATGGCCATCCCCCGGATCAAGGGAGAACGGCGACGGGTACGGCGGAAGCTGGCCCAATCCTCCATGGCCCTTTTGGAACGGTACCGCCACGGGGAATGCCCCTCTCCCTGCCCCCTCACCCTTGGGTTGAATTCCAGCGCCCAATAGCCTCCGTTGCAGTGCCCCTTCCCATTCCCCGGCCTCCCCCGGACCGGCCCTCCCCACCATGGAATTCCCGACCCTGTTTTTTTACTGGACATCCCCCGGGGGAAAGGATACTCCTGAACAATCGACCAGAGATCATCAACGCCGTTTAGCTTAAAACGTCTTTGTTAAAGGAGAGGGATTTTGGACCTTTTTCCCGCTGTCTTCCTCTTTACACTGTCGGCCACCATCACCCCGGGCCCCAACAATATCATGCTCATGACATCGGGGATGAACTTCGGCATCCGCAAAAGCCTGCCCCATCTTCTGGGGGTCTGCCTGGGCTTCACCCTCATGGTGGTCCTTGTGGGATCGGGCCTGGGATTTGTCTTTGAAAAATCCACCCTGGTCCACCAGATCATTCGCATGGTCGGCATCCTCTATCTCTTTTACCTGGCCTGGCGCATTGCCACCGCCGCCCCCACCGGACTGGAATCCGGAGAGACCCGCCCCCTTCGCTTCATTGAAGCCGCCCTTTTCCAATGGGTCAACCCCAAGGCATGGATCATGGCCTCGGGAGCAGTGGCCGCCTTTACCGCACCAGGCCCCGACCTCCACCTCCAGGTCTTCACCGTAACCGTGGCCTTTTTCAGCGTCTCCTTTCCCTGCGCCGGCACCTGGCTGGTCTTTGGAGTGGGGTTGAAACGCATCTTCACCACCCCCTCCCTCCAGCGCATCTTCAACCTCACCATGGCTTCGGTTCTGGTCATTTCCATCCTGCCGGTGATCTTTGATCTTCTGGCCCGGCATCTCATGTAAAAAAGGCCCATGGTCAACCCCTCCCCCATATCCCGATGCATCCCCACCTGGGCCCGGCCCGACCCGGATCTTCTCTCTTCCCATCCGGATCTGGCCGCCGATTTTGAAAAATTGAAATCCGACCTGGCCGCCCCTGCCCCGGACCTGGAAAAGCTGGGCCGGAACAGCGACAGCTTCACCCAGGGGCTTTTGGATGCCTTCAGCGACCTGGAACCGGTTCTGGCGGTGATCTCCCATTTCAACGACCAGATCACCGAAACCCTGATCCAAAACCGTTGCCGGGAGATGGAGGCCCGGGGCATGGGCCGGCCCCCCCGGCCCTTTTGCTGGATTTCCATGGGATCGGACGCCCGGCGGGAACAGGTGGTGAGAACCGACCAGGACAACGCCCTGATCTACGGAGACACCGATCCCCTGGAGGCCATGGGAAAGGCCCCGGCAAGGGGGATGACACCGGATGAATGGTTTGAAAAACTGGCCCAGGGGGTGACCCGGGACCTGGCCGCCTATGGATTTGCCCTGTGCAAGGGGGAGGTGATGGCGGTGAACCCGGTGTGGCGCAGATCCCTGGGGGAATGGACCAAGGCCCTGGACCAATGGGTGGGCAGTTCAGACCCCATGGCCATCCGCAAGCTCACCATTCTTCTGGATTTCAGGGGGGTCTGGGGGGAGACCGACCTGGCCGACGCCCTCCACGCCCATGTCTTTGACCGATTTAAATCCAACCCCGTGGTCAACCATTTCCTGGTCCGGGACGACAGTCTCTTTGCCACCCCCCGGACCTTTTTCGGCCGGCTCCGCACACGGCGTCTGCCCAATGGGAAAAGGGGATTCAACATTAAAACCATGGGCCTGGCCCACCTCATCAATGCCGTCCGAATCCTGGCCGTGAACAGTGAAATTTCCACCCCCTCCACCCTGGAACGCCTTTCCGCCCTGGAGGTATTGGGCAGGATCACCCCCGGGGAACACCAGGAATACAAGACCGCCTTCCTCTTCCTGGCCCGGATGAAAATCCGGAACCACCTGGGCCGGGATCCCGGCCTGCCCTCTAACCAGGTGGTGGTATCCGGGTTGCCGCCGGACAAACGGCGGGCCCTGGATTCCGCCCTGGATACGGTGACCGCCCTCCAGAAACGGATCCAAAAAAACCATAACCAGGCATGGATGAATTTTTTTAATTAATCAGGCCAGGCTGTACCGTTCACTTAATCCCCTGTGGAATTCCACAGGGCTCATGCCAAAGTGCTTCTTGAATTCCCGGCTGAACTGGCTGGCGCTTTCATACCCCACCTCCTGGGCGGTTTCCCCCACCCGCATCCCCTCGCCCAAAAGGGCCCGGGCGTGGTTCAACCGTATCTTTTTGGTATATTGAAGGGGGGTGGAGGCCGTAACCTCTTTAAAGACCCGGTGGAAGGCCGAGGGACTCATGTTCACCATGGCGGCCAGGCGCTCAACGGCAATGGTCTGGGTAAAATCCGAATGGATACGCCCAAGGGCCTTGTCAATGCGGGCCATATTGGTGTTCTGCACGGTGAGGGCAAGAAGGGTGGCAGCGTTTTCTCCCTGCATGATACGGAAGATCAGTTCCTTGACCAGGCCCCTTCCCAGCACCGATGCCTCCAGGGGGGATTGGAGGCAGGTGAGCAGCCGGGTGAGGGTTTCCTTGATCTCCCGGGTGGACCTGGCAAGGAAAAGCCCCTTCTGGGAGGTATCCCCCCCTTGGTCCATGGCATGGGAATGGGTGTGGACCTGGGTGGCGATTTCGCTGAGCAGGGCAAAGTCAAAATCCAGGGTGAGCAAAAGCAGGGGCTCCCCCGGTTCCGGATTTGTCCGGCACTCCGCCGGCAGGGTCACCGACAATACCAGGTAATTGTCCGGGCTGTACTCATAGCATTGGCCGTGGAGAAAGACCTGCTTGGACCCCTGGCCCACAAAAAGGGCCCCCTGCTTATAGCACATGGGCTCCAGGGGCTGGGGCGTGCTTCTTTTGTAAATTTTAACTTCGGGGATAAAGGTCGGGTTAAAACCTTCTTCATGGGCCAATTTCGCCATGAGGTCCGGAATTTTCGTCATGGGTTTCTCCTTGCCGTAACTTTGAATAAAAATACCCCATGGTAATGGAAATCCCCCATCCTGTGAACATTAATCTCCACCTTATGCAGGATCAGGCAAAAAATTGACGGTTTTGTATATTCACATTGCCCCATTCCGGTGGCATTATATCCCCACAACCTAAGACCTTGTAAATTAAAGGAGAAATCTCCATGCTTAATTTTGATTTTTATAATCCCACCCACATTGTATTCGGCAAGGACCGCCTGGCGGAATTGAACACATTGGTACCGGAAAATGCAAAGGTGCTCATCACCTACGGCGGGGGCAGCGTCAAACGCTTCGGCCTCCTGGACCAGGTTAAGGAGGAATTGTCCAAGGGCAACCGCCACATCCTGGAATTCGGGGGCATCCCGGCCAACCCCCGGTTTGACATCCTCATGGAGGCCGTCCAGATGGTCCGCAATGAAAAGGTGGACTTTATCCTGGCCGTGGGCGGGGGCTCGGTCATGGACGGCACCAAATTCATTGCCGTGGCCGCCATGGCCGACGACTACATGGGTCGGGAAAAGGAACTCATGCACTTTGGCTTCACCCCGGTGCCCGTGGATGGGGCCCTGCCCTTCGGCACGGTGTTGACCCTGCCCGCCACGGGCTCGGAGATGAACAACGGTGCTGTGATCAGCGACGGCGAAGACAAATTGCCCGTGTTCTCGGCCCATGCCTTCCCCCGGTTTTCCATCCTGGACCCCACCCTGACCTTTACCCTGCCCCCCACCCAGGTGGCCAACGGAGTGGTGGACACCTTTATCCACACCGTTGAACAATATGTAACCTTTCCCGTGGATGCCGGTTTCCAGGATCGCACGGCCGAAGGCATCCTCCAGACCCTCATTGAAGTGGGGAAAACCACGGTGGAAGAACCGGAAAACTACGATGCCCGGGCCAACCTGGTCTGGTGCTCCACCATGGCCCTCAACGGCCTCATTGGTGCCGGGGTTCCCCAGGACTGGGCCACCCACATGCTGGGCCATGAACTCACCGCCCTCACCGGCCTGGACCATGCCAAAACACTGGCCGTGGTCCAGATTGCCAATTGGAAAATCCGCAGATCCCAGAAAAAAGAAAAGCTGGTCCAGTATGCCGAACGGGTATGGGATATCCGCGACGGCGACGATGATGCCCGCATCGATCTTGCCATTGAAAAGACCGAAGCCTTTTTCCACAGCATCGGCATGGCCACCCGGCTTTCCGATTACAAAATCGACGAAGACATTATCGACAAGGTGATTGCCGGACTTGAAAAGCATGGGATGACCCAGCTGTCCGAACATGGAGACGTGACCCCTGACATTTCCCGGAAGATCCTCCTGGCCGCCCTGTAAACCAAAATCCGCCCGGCCCATCCGGCCGGGCGGATTTCCAAAGGATCTTTCACAAATTCCCCTGGGAAATCCAGCCTACCTGCCGTTTTTATCCCCCTTGATGACGTTGAAGCTGAATCCCCGGCCCACCTTGGTCAACTCCTCGGCCTTTTTTTCCTGGACCGCGGCATCCTTCATCTGTGCGGCATACGCGATCATCAAAGAGGAACTGGTCTGGTTGGGATGGACGACGGGGGCATCGGTATCCCGGAAGCGGAAATACCCCAGGATCAGCAGAAGCTGACCAAAAGCACAGCAATCACCACTCTTACCATAACGACTCCTTTATGTTCTGTTTCCACGTGCAGGGTCCCAGATTGTTTGAGCCATGGCCCGGTTCATTTCCGGGTGCCCGGTTCAACAACCAGATAGGAGGTGATCCCATTGGGAACCTGGAATCTGTTAAAGGCCATTGCCTTGGAAAAGGCAGGCCACGTGAAAAAGCGCATCAAGGATTGCCGCCGGGAATCGGTGGATCTGGGACTGCCCCTGGACATCCACCTGGGCAGCAGCATTACCCTTAACCCTACCACCTTCCCCACGGCCCTCACCGTGGAGAATCCGGGAAGAACCTGTGTGGTCAAGGCATACGGCAGGATGAACATGGATGACAATTTGTGACGGCAACACACCATCAGGGCTTGCCATGGCCATAACAGGCTGATAAAGCTCTATATGGCAAAGTTGAAACCATAAGGTTCAGACGCCGGACAGGGGGTCTGATGCCTGTTATCCCATGGAACCGAGGCGGTCATCCCGGTCTGCCCCGAACGGCAGCAGGTCCTTGCCCCGCCCCCTTGCCCAAAGGAAGCAAAGACATGGAAACGGATTTTCACAGCTACTTCAAACTCTTTGCCCGGATATCGGGGAAGATCCACGCCAACACCGATACCCGGGAAATCCTCACCACCATTGTGGAGAACATCAGTCATGCCCTGGAGGCCAAGGGTTGTATCTACTGGATCCTCAACCATAAAAAGCAGATCATCGAAACCCGGATCTTCCACGGATTTGACTATAGAAGCCTTTTGCGGGTGGACTACCCGGATCTTATGAAAATTTTCAGTGACAGGGAATCGGACAGGGTCCGGATCCTGGACGCCCGGGAGAACCCCGACATCCCGGACCTGGAGCGGCTGGGAAAGCGAAAGATCAACTCCATCACCGGGATGTTCTTTGACATCACCGGCCCCTACACCGGTCTTCTGGCCGTCTATTTCATGGAGAACCGCAGCCTTCCGGAACCGGAACTGGAACTCATGGAGGCGTTGGGGGAGCAGGGGGCCCTGGCCCTGGAAAAGGCCATTGGCTACGATGAAAAGATGATGGCCATGTACCGGGAAATCGTGGAAGGCTTCGCCCTGGCCATAGAGGCCCGGGATGCCGTGACCCACGGCCACTCCCGCAGGGTGGCCCGATTGGCCCGGCTCACGGCAGGGAAAATGGGCCTGGAAAAAACCGAAGTGAACACCATCTTCCACGGGGCCCTTCTCCACGACATCGGAAAAATCGGAACCCAGGATGTGGTTCTGTCCAGGCTGGGAAAACTCAATCCAAGGGAGATGGACCAGATCCGGCGGCACCCGGACCTGGGGGCGGACATCCTGGCCCCCCTCACCTTTTTCTGCGATGTGGAGCCCCTGATCCGATTCCACCACGAACGCTTTGACGGAAGGGGCTATCCCAAGGGGCTCTCCGGGGAAGATATCCCCCTGGGGGCCCGGATCATCATGGTCTGCGATGCCTTTGAAACCATGCTTTCGGGCCGACCCCACATGCCCAAAAGGAACCTTTCCGCTGCGGTTAACGAACTCAAGGACGGTGTGGGGACCCGGTTTGACCCCCGGGTGGTCCAGGCCCTGTTCACCGTGATCCGGGAGGAACCCGACATCCTGACAACCCGGGACGGGGTGGAGGACTGCCTCAGCCTACTGCGCCAGAACATGGCCGACCTGGCCGCTGAAAAATCCCTGGCCCGGAAGCTGGCATCCCCCTTTCCCACGGGATTCTGACCGGATCAAAAATAAAATAAGGGACGGAAGATCACCATGATCTCCGCCCCCCTTTCAATATCCATGACCAAAATCGAGTCCGAGATCGATTTCAGGCCCCCTCATCCCAGGGGCAACAGATGGGACTTTATTTGGGGTGGTGATCCCCCCAGAAAAGCCCTTCCTGCATATGGTCTTCCAGACGCTTTCGAAGGGTTTCAAAGTCCGCCGCCCCCTCCCCGGTCTCCAGGGCAATGGGGGCATCATAACGGATCTCCACCTTGGCAAAGGGTTTGGGCACCATGAAACGGTCCCAGGAATTGAAAAACCAGGCCCTGTCCGCCCGGGTATAAAAGGGCGCCAGCACCGCACCGGTCTCCAGGGCCATCTTGATGGCACCGGCCTTGACCACGCCCATGGGGCCGGTGGGCCCGTCCAGAACATGGGCGCCGAATCCATGGGTGCGGACATGATCAATCATGGCATCCAATGCCGCCTTTCCCCCGTTGGAGGAGGAGCCCCGGGGTGTATGCCACCCAATGGACCGGGCCACATGGGAAATCAGATCACCATCCTTGCTCTGGCTGATCATTAGACCGGGGTTCAGCCGGGCATAGGTCCGGAAATAATAAATGGCCGGAAAGAACAATTGATGCCAGGTGCAGAGGATCACAGCCTTCCCGTCTTTCAGTGAATTCCGCCATTCCTTCTCCCCCCTGACCGTCAACCGGAAGGTGGAAGAATAGAGGCGAATCACATAATAGGCAAACCAGAAAAACGGACGGGTATAGATCAAAAACTTCAGGCGCTTGAGCAAAATGAATTCCCCCTCATCAAGAAAAAGGTCCACTCTAACAGATATGGGGGGGAAATCAAGGGGGGGGGGGGGCGGATCCGGTATCCCCCCATCCCTATGGTCGTTCAAAACAGATCCCAACGACGGCAAATGAATTTACAGGCAAAATATTGCGTTATCCGACCAAAGGACACTTGCAACTTTTAGGTACTATTTTCTTCCGATAAGTATGGAAACCATATTTTTCCAGTGGGTCAGGTTTAATGGGGCATATCTGACAGCATTTACCCCGGACAATAATCCCAGTTTTTTTTCTTTTCGACGTCGGTGATAGTATGCATTTTGAGAATATAGATTTGCCAGTTTACAATACATTATCTTTCGATGGGTTATGATGAACCGTTTATCTTTTATCAATGATTTTATGGCTTTGATAAACCATATGGTGGGAGGTCTTTCTTGCCTGGAGGTACTCCGTTGATGTTGTCTATAAACAGCGACGGGTTCAGGGATGAAATAAAAATCCGTTTCAGCGGCTAAACGTAACCACAGGTGTTGATCTTCATACTGATCCAGGTCTTCATCAAATAAACCCGTTTTTTGAAAAATATCTTTCCGAACTATAATCGTTCCTGTCCATCCCAGACTCATTTCCAAAAATTGTTTAATCGGTTTTTTCAACAAAATGATTTCATCAACCCTGGTTGAAAAATTTAAAATAGATCTCGCTTTATCGGAACTTAGGAACCAGCCCATTGGATCCAATGAGCCGTCAACATTCTTTTTAATGAAATCAGCCCCAATCCATTTTGCTTGACGAAAGGTATCAATTACTTTCCACCTTTTTTGCAACCCTCCCTGTAACCAGGTATCATCTGCATCTAAAAAAGCGATCCAATCCCCACCCGCATTTCTAACCCCATGGTTACGTGCAGCAGAAATCCCCTTTCTACCCGTGTTATCTAAAACCCGAACCCTTTCATCTTTATGTTTCCAATATTCAAGGACGTCCAAGGTCTCTTTTTCATCGCTATAATCATTGACAACGATAACTTCAATCTCTTTACATCCACTTTGCTGATCTATTACCGATTTTATGGACTCGGATAGATACTCACCATAATTAAAACATGGAATAATAACACTTATTTTACAAGTGGCCATATACACCTTAAACCATTTAATCCCAACTTTGGGGTTGAGATGAAATTGACATTTTACCCCTGTTAATATGCCCATGGTGGTAAGGACAGATTCAAGGATGGGATCGAGATAACCCGGGCATCAACCCGGTAACTAAATACAAGCTATCCATACCGCATAGGCAATCTTCAAATGTTCATCCGGATTAAGTTCGGGAGAAAAAAGCATTCAATTTTATCCTCATGTTCAACCAGCCAATCCTTGACCAGATAAGAATGATGAACCTCTAAATTATCCAAAATCAAGAACACCTTTTTCTGAGCCCCTTTAATTGGTCTTTTCAAAAGTTTAATCAGGGTTTGAGCGGTCATTGCATAATCCGGTCCCATCTCCCCAGTGGATTTGTGCATTTTCATTTTTTGCCCGTTCTTTGATTTGGGGGTAGGTATCAGCCAACCATTTTACCGCCGTCCTTATACACTTTCCACCAGGCGCTGATACTGGATTGATTTGCCCCAGTGATGGCGCAGATTTCAGCGCCTTTCCGGCCCTGTTCTTTTAGCCGGATAACTTGATAACGGAACTCATGCTGTATTTCTGTACTGAGTTTACGTGCTTCAAATTTTTCCATGGAGCACTTGTACCATATTTTTCCCAATGAAATTCCAAAGGAATAAATTTCATATTAGATCATGGTTGGACAAAAAACTATCTAAAATTACGGTATAACAACCGAAATGATATGAAATAAATCATGATATTTCGCCCCCATGACCGGGGTTCAGGGGGGCCACCGGATCCGGCAATCCTTGGATAAATGGACCGGCTGGGGCTTGGGTCAAACGCAAGTAGAATCTAATTCTTAGGCTGATTCCGGACAGATTCCATCCGCCCCCGGCAAAAAAGGCTGCGCCGCTCCGGACCGGGTCATGGTCAGTGCACCTCAAATGAACCGGAAACACTTGATCCCCCCAATATAAAGTTAAAGTCCCAATCCCCCTGGATTCAATATCCCCTTGGGGTCCAGCCGGGCCTTCACCGACCGGAGAATCCCCATCTGAACCGGGCCCATGTGCCGCTCCATCCAGGGGGCCATCATGCGGCCCACGCCGTGGTGGTGGCTCAGGGAACCGCCGGCACCTTCGATGCAGTCGATGATGCCCTGTTGGAATTCCCTGAACGCTTCAAGGCCGGGCATGGGGGTGATGAAGATGAAGTAAAGGTTGGTGCCCTGGTTGTAGAAGTGGGAGGCATGGGTCATGCAGATGGTATGGGGCCGTTCCTTGATATGGGCCCTCACCCTTTCATAGACCCGGGGTAGGCGCTCCCAGGTCACAGAGGTTTCCAGGGTGTCGATGAGAACCCCGAAATCGTTGAGGCTGTCCCGCATATAGGGATCGGAAAACCGGCCCTTGTACCATTTCTCCATGGGAATTCCGGTGAGATACATGCCCTTGTTCCTCCGGCAGATCTTCCTCACCTGTGAGGCCACATGGGCGGCAAACCCCTTTTCCCCTTCGGCCCGGCCCATGACCAGGCAGCGTTTGCCTGCTTCATAGCCCCGGAATTTCAAAAGCCGGGACAGAATCCCCTTGTCCAGTCCGTACATTTTCAGGGCCACATCGGTCTCTTCGGCATCGGACACCCGGAGGATGGCTGGCATGCCGAACCGGCCCTGGCTGATCTGCCGGGAGGCCTCCACTGCGGATTCAAAATCCGGGAACATGAAGGAGAAGGGTTTTGCCGTTTTGGGGGTGTATTCAAAGATCTTCACGGTGACGGCCGTGAGGATGCCGAAGCAGCCTTCGCTGCCCTTCATGATCTCGTTGATGGACGGACCGTCTGCCGCAGCCGGGTAGTCGTGGGTGACAAAGGTGCCGGAAGGGGTGACGAACTCCTGGCTCACCACCAGGTCGGCGGCATCCCCGTAATAGGAAGATGCCTGGCCCGATCCAAGGGTCTGGCCCCATCCCCCCACGGAGGAATGCTCAAAGCTCTGGGGGAAATGTCCCCCGGTGTATGCCTTTTCCGCCCCCAGCCGTTCCGGTGCCTGGTTGAGAAGGGTTTCAAACTCCGGGCCGGACATCCCCGGCTGCACCGTGATGGTCTGATCCCTTTCGCTGAAGGCCAGCATCTGGTTCATGTGGGTGGACATGACCAGGGTGACCCCGCCCCTGGGGCAGTCCAGACCAAAGGTCACCGAAGATCCCCCGCCGTGGATGTGGATGGGGATGGCCCGTTCATGGCAATGGGCAACGATGGCCTGGACATGGGCCCGGTTCCGGGGATGGAGGACCAGGTCGCAGACATCGTTTATCTCCCCCAGTCGGAGGCGGTAGATGTCTTCCATGGCCTTTCCCTTGGAAAAAAAGAGCCGGTCATAGACCCGCTGGGAGAGGTTGTCCCTTCCCACGATCTTTTGGAATGCGGCCATATCCTCCGGTGAAATGCGTCCTTCCCCATCCGTGGGCAGGATCTGGGGGATCAGGGTGTTGCCCCGGTTCCGGGGATTTCGAAGGGTCTTTTCGGAAAGGTTCAATTCCTCCTGGATGATCCTGAGGAACCCCTCCGAAGGATGTTTAAAGGATTCGGGAGCCCCCCATTTAAAGACCGAACGAAAGGAGCCCTCAAGGGGGGGCGTGTCCATGAAATCGGGGGTGGCGGTTGCCTGGGTCTTCTTAAGTATATTTTTCATTTTTCCGGATATCCTGTAATCTCTTGAATCTCTTTGTATAGGGGCCCCAGGGCCGGGTAAAGTTTTTGGTAAACCCGTGTGTACAGGGCGTTATAAAGACGACGGTTCCCGGGTTGGGGGTCAAATCTCCGGGTCACTGATACCATTTTCTCCACTGCGGTTTCCAGGCGATTGTGAACCCCGGTGCCAACGGCGGTGAGGATGGCGGCGCCGAGACCGCTGGTCTCATGGGTCCGTCCCCGGACCATGGGCAGGTTAAAGATATCCGCCGTGATCTGGCAGATGGCATCGCTCTGGGAGGCCCCGCCGGAGACGGCGGCCTGGCAGGGGCGGATCCGGCCCCGGGCCACCAGTGTTTCCATGCCCTCCCGCAACGCAAAGCCCAGCCCCTCAATGACGGCACGGTAGACATGGTCCCGGGTGTGGTCGGCCCCGAAACCGATCATGGCCCCCTTGGCATTGGGATGGTCCAACCCCGGCCCCCAATAGGGCTGGGTCATCAGGCCCAGGGCCCCGGGGGGGGTGTGGACCAGGCATTCGTCCAGAAGCTTCTCCGGCGCCACCCCCAGCCGCTCCGCCTCCTTTACCTCGGAGCGGGCAAACTCCTTTTTAAACCAGGAGATCATCCAGAAGCCCCTGAAGATCTCCACTTCGGGGCTGAAGCAGCCGGGCACGGGGGAGGGGTAAGGCGGCATCAGGGGCAGGGGTTTGAAATACCGGGGACTGGTGGTCTGCACCGTTGCTGTGGTACCGAAACTCAGGCTGACCATGTCGGTGTTGATCACCCCGGCCCCCAGGGTTTCGCATCCCTTGTCCGACCCGCAGGCCACCACGGGCAACCCCTGGGGCAACCCCGTCCTTTGGGCCGCCTTTTGGGTCACCTTGCCCAGGATCTCCCCGGGTGCTTTCACATCCGGGAGCAGGGTCCGGGGAATGGGGAAGAGTCGGGCCGTGAGCTGGAGGGGCCCTGCCCATCTTTGCCGGCGGTAATCAAAGGGCAGATGGCCGATCTGGGAGGCCACGGAATCGATGAATTCCCCGGTGAGCAGATGGTTGAGGTAGCCGGAGACCTGGAGGTATTTATGGGTGTTTTCCCAGACCTCGGGCTGGTTCTGGCTGATCCAGGCCGCCTTTCCCTGGGTCTGGATCCGGTTGAGCTTTTCGGACAAGCCAGCCAGTTTTACCCCCCATTTCAAGGGGCCGGACCGGGCAAAGACGGGCCGTGCCACCCGCTGGTCCAGCCAGACAATGGCCGGCCGAAGCACCCTGCCCCCTTTGTCCACATTGATCATGGTGGCCCGCTGGGAGGTGATGCCCACCCCTACCAATTGTTTAAAGGGGATGGGGGCCTTTTTCCGAAGCCGGGAGATCACCCTTACCATGCCCTCTCCATAGATGGCCGGATCCTGCTCTGCCCAGCCCGGGTTGGGGCTGACATAGGGCTCATAGGTTTCCTGGACCCGGGCCATCACCTCCCCGCGGCTGGAGAAAATCAATCCCCGGATACTCTGGGTGCCGCAGTCAATGGCCAGAAGGGTTTCCATTCCCATGGGACACTCCTTTTTTCCCATGCATTTCCATTATTCAACCGGGTTCCGGCCAACCCAATTTTCATCCCCCCCATTGACCTCTGGGGGTGCATGGGCCGTCTGCCACAGGGAATGGTATCGCTGGATTTCAGCCTCCCACTTGTCGGCATCCCAGTCCAGATGAGGGGTCACCCGGGATCGGATTTCATCCATGCGGTCCATGCCTCCATTGGGCAGAAAAAGGCCCAGGCGCACCCGGCGCAGCAAAAGGTCGTCCAGATGGCGGATGCCCTCCATGGCCGCCCCATGGAGGAGTTCGGCCCAGAGGGTCTGCCCCGGCCCCACCGGTTCCAGGGCCTGGGGCCCATGGGTCTTAACCCATCCAGCCGCCCCTGACCCGTAGCGTCCCTGGAGCCGGAGCTCCGGATCCAGGCCCCCCGGGGGGGTGTCGTTCTCCAGGTCAAGGCAAGGCGCCACCCGGCCCCTTTCCCCATCCAGCGCCCATTCAAGGTCCGGTTTCCGATGGGCATGGGGTTGGGGCAGCCAGGGCCCGGCCTCCTTAAGGGCATCGACCGCCAAAAGGCGAAAGGTGGTCAATTTTCCCCCGGTCACCGTGACCAGCCCCTTGTCCGACCAGACCCCGTGCTCCCGGCTCTCCTTTGAAGCCGGGATCTGCTTCCGGCTGAGGATGGGCCTCACCCCGGCCATGGAAGCCCTACAGTCGGCCATGGTTACCCTGGCCTGGGGCAGGATAAACCCCACCCCCTCCATAAGGTATCGGGCCTCGTCCGGGCTGATGGAAGGGTCGCAGAAGCCGCCGGCCACATGGGTGTGGTCCGCCTCGGTGGTCCCGGCCACGGTAACATTCTCCCAGGGAAAGAGAAAAACCGCCCGATTGTCCCGGGGGTGGAAAAAGGAGAGAACCCGGTCCAGGGGCAATTTCTCCCTGGGAAAGATCAGATGACTCCCCCGGATGGGGCGGATGTGAAGCCCCTTGAGGGAACAGGGATGAAGGGCCTCGGCAAAGGCGCCTGTGGCATTGACGACCACCGGGGTCTTCACCTCCACCTGTTTCCCGGTTTCCACATGGGAAAGACCCACCCCAGCCACCTCACCCTTGAGGTTGCGGTTGACCCAGGCCAGCCGGGTATAGTTCAGGGCATGGCCGCCGGCATTCACCCCGTCCTGGATCAGACGGAGGACCAGGCGGGCGTCGTCCACCTGGGCATCCATGAAGCCCAGGCCCATTTTCAGATGACGGGTGCGCAGCCCGGGGAAATGGGAGAGCAGGGCCGTGCGGTCATACCGCCGGGTCTGCCGCTTCCCGGCCATGAGGCTGTAAATGGCCAACCCGGCCTCCATCTCGGCCCTGGACGGTCCGTGGTCCGCGTAAAGGGGCATGAGAAAACCCAAGGGGGTGACCAGCCCCCCATAAAGGGACAAAAGGTTCCGGCGCTCCCTTACCGAGGCCCGGGTCAGGCCCAACCGTACCTGTTTCAGGTAACGCAGCCCCCCGTGGACCATTTTTGAAGACCGGCTGGAGGTCCCCCAGCCATAGTCCTTTGCCTCCACCAGCAAGGGACGAAGCCCCATGGTCGCGGCCCGGTGAAAAATCCCCGCACCGGTGACACCGCCGCCGGCGATGACCAGATCGTAGGACTTGGCCACATCCCCAAGGGATCCTGCCATGGGCCTCATTTCTTCTGCCATTGGTCCAATGCCTCCTGCATCATTTCCCGCACCAGGGATGCCAGGGACCTGCCGCCCTCCAGGGCTGCGGCCAGGTCGGCATAATAAACCCGGGAGCGCCCCCGGGCTTGGGAATCCTTGAAATATGCCACACACCAGAGCTGGTACATGGGGGTAAAATCATTGAAAATCAAATTGAGAATGGGATTGCCCGCGGCCTTGACCATGACCTGCTGCAGGGACCAGTCATAGGCGGCCATGGCATCGGGGGCCGCCCCGGGCCGGGTCTGGAGGAATTGAATAAGGAGATCCGAGTTCTGCCGGCCCGCCTGCTCGGCAATGCCCGGTAAAAGGATGACCCGGGCCTCCAGCAGGCTTGTGATCATCTCCGTGGAAAGGGTACCGCCATGGCGGGCCAGGGTGGACAAAACCCCCAATCCCCCCTGGGAGAGGTAGTCATTGACCCGGGTGGGTTTGCCGTGGGCAATGGTGAGCCAGCCCTCCCGGGCCAGACGCTGGAGCGCCTCTCTCAAAGGCGGACGGGTGATCCCAAGGGACTGCGCCAGGATCCGTTCCGCCGGAAGGGCGTAACCCGGAGGCCATTGGCCGTCAAGGATAAAGGTCATGATCTGGTGCTCGGCAAAGGCAGCCGGTTTCATGGGGGGTGCCAAAGACGTCATTATTGCCTCCAGAACCAAAAAGAATAAGAAAAATTATTGGTAAGAGGTCTTACCAGTTAACCATTTAATGTGTCAAGGGAAAAACCCCCTGGCACCCACCCACAATCCGTGTTAGGATTCCCCACCATGCCGGATCTGAAATCAGTATATCATCGTCTCACTGCCCCGTTGAATCTGACCCAGGATGACGGCATCTGTTATTGGAGGGAAAAAGTCCTTCTCACCGTTATCCTGCTGGGCCTGGTCACGGGCTTTTTACTATGGCTCCCCAGCAGCCTGAACCTTATCCACGACAATCATTGGAAGAATGCCCTTTTTAATACCGGTGTGCTCTTTCTCCTGTTGCTGGTCTTTTTGAAAAAGGATCTGTCCTATACCCCCAGGGCCTGCACCGCCGCCGCCATTGCCTATGCCATGGGGGTGAACCTTACCCTTTCCTTTGGCTCCTTCGGCATCGGCCTGATCTGGCTTTTTTATTTCCCCGTGGTGGTCAGCATGCTCATGGGCCTGGGGGCGGTGATTGGGGCCATATGCCTTAATATCCTAACCCTTCTCGGCTTTGGCCTGATCATGCACCTGGAGCTCAGCGGCCGGATTCCCGGATTCCGGTTCGGCCTCTGGCACCTGGCCAACGGCGCCTCGGTGACCCGGTGGCTCATCATTAGTACCAGCTTTATCCTGCTCAATATCCAGGCCGTTCTCATGGTCAACATCATTTTAAAGGAACTCCACCGGGCCCTGGATAAGCTGGGGCGTTCGGAAAGAAAATACCGGCATATCTTTGAAAACATCATGGATATCTACTTTGAAACGGATCTGAACGGTCGATTCCTGACCCTGAGCCCTTCCATCCTCCCCTTTTCCGGCTATCCGGCATGGGAAACCCTCCAAAAGGGAGTTCGGATATACAGCTTCCCCTCCGGGCAAAGGGACGAATTCCTCAATGAACTCCTCTTGAACGGATATGTCCTGGACCATGAAATCCAGATCCACGACCGGGACGGACGCCTGCGCATCGGCTCCATCAATGCCCGGATGGTGTTGAACCGGGAGGGAAAACCCGAACGCATCACCGGGATATGCAGGGATATGACCGAAACCAAACAGGTACAAAAGAAAAAAAAAGAACTGGAAGAGCGGCTGAACCGTTCCCAAAAGATGGAGGCCCTGGGCATGCTGGCCGGGGGGGTGGCCCACGACCTTAACAACGTCCTTTCCGGCATTGTGACCTATCCGGAACTCCTGCTCATGGAACTGCCCAAGGGCAGCACCATGGCCAAATCCATGGAGTTGGTCCATGCCTCGGGACTGAGAGCCACGGAGATTGTCCAGGATCTGCTCACCCTCTCCCGCAGGGGGGTGACCCATAGGGAACCGGTGAACCTGAACCAATTGGTGGAGCAATTCCTGGGAACTCCGGAATGCCGAAAAATTCTCTCCTACCACCCCGACATTGAGGTGACCACGGAGCTGTCCGCTGCCGTTCCCACCCTCCAGGCCTCCCTGATCCACCTGCAGAAAACGGTGATGAACCTGATCTCCAACGCCGCAGAGGCCCAACCCGACGGAGGGCATATCCAGATCTCAACGGCCAACCATTACCTGACCCACCCCATTGGCGGGTACGACCATGTCCAGCCCGGCCAATACGTGGTCCTCTCCGTGGAGGACGGGGGCACCGGCATCGATGCCGAGGATATCAAGCGAATCTTTGAACCCTTTTTCACTAAAAAGGTCATGGGAAGGAGCGGCACCGGCCTGGGCATGGCCGTGGTCTGGGGAACGGTGGAGGATCACTATGGTTACATCGACGTCACCTCCCATCCCCGCCAGGGCACCCGGTTTGACATCTATTTTCCCGTCACCGAGGAGGAGATCCCGACCCCGGTTGATCCGGACATCGACCTGGAGGCCCTCAAGGGCGACGGCCAACGGATCCTGGTGGTGGATGACATAAAAAACCAGCAGGAAATCGCCACCAACGCCCTGAACCGGCTGGGCTACCAGGTCCATACCCTGGACTCCGGGGAGGAAGCCGTTGAATTTTTGAAAAAAAATGCAGTGGATTTGGTCATCCTGGACATGATCATGGAACCGGGCATTGACGGCCTGGAAACCTACCGTCGGATCCTGAAGTTCAACCCCCGCCAGAAGGCCATGATCGCCTCGGGATTCTCCCGCACGGAAAAGGTTTCCCAGGCCCTGTCCATGGGGGTTTCCCTCTACCTGAAAAAGCCATATACCCTTGCTCAGATCGGCCGATCCGTCCGCCAGATCCTTAATCCGGACATGCCACAAAAAAAGGTCGGTTAGGCCCCATATTCCACAATAAACCACCTGAAAAACAGGGCACCGGCACAGATGCCCATGGCATATCCCGGGACCTAGGCCATTGAAACCCCATGGGTGTCGGCCAGGGCCTCGAACATCCGGGCCAGGCCGGCGGACAGCCTGAAGGCCACATCAAATCCACCGTTGTGGGCGGCACTGGTGTCGAAAAAAAGATGAAGATCGGAATCCATGCCGTCCTCGGGCTTCCAATAACAGATCCCCATCGGCAGAAGGGGGAGGGGCAAAAGGGTGACGGCAATGTCCGCCCCCTGGAGTCCGTCGGCCCGCCTGCCGTTGAAAATCCGTGTCAAATCATGGAAAAGATCCCCATGGACGTCGGCCAGTTTCTTCATGGGCGCCGTCACCCTGCGCATGAACAGCCCTTCCATTTCCCGACCACCGGGCAGATCCCGGTAGGCGACCCACTCACCGGACAGGGGTGCCCCATTGGAATGGAGGACATATTCCAGAATGGGCTTGGCCATCCAGGGTTTGGAATGGATATCGGTGATGAAGCGCCCATCCCGGGTCAGGGTCAGGGGCTTGCCCATGATTCGCAGGGTCAAACGGCCCCGATCCACCCTGCCGCCGGTGCGCCGGGCCGCATCCTCAAAATCCAGGTTGCGGATCTCATTCCACAGGGCCGGGATCCCCATGTCCGGGTCCCCATGCACCTGTTTTTCCACCCCGGCGGTTTCGGAAAGGTGGGGGCACTCTCCCAGGGCCTTCTGCCCCAAAAACACCTTGGAGGCAAAGGCCAGACAGGTGGCTTCGTTGCACTCCCGGCAATTGGACTTGTTCAACAGCTTGAATATTTCCATGGCGTTGGCAAATTCAGACATGACCTTCTCCTTTTCTTTGGGGTAAATCCTGCCCCTCCCTACCATCCCCGATCCCCACTGCCATCCCCCAAACGGGGGAGGGGGAGATTTTTTTTATTCCAGACCCCATTTTCGGCCCCTTGCCTCGGGTCTCGGTCCTCCTTTTCCGGCCCCCGCCGTCAAGGGAATCCATGTCACGGCCCGGCAGAGGATTCAAGGGTTTTCCCTGCCCCGGCCCCCCAAAGACCATTTGACGAAGATTTTAAACATTGTTAACCCTGGTCCATTGAAAGCCCCACCCCTGAACCCCATAGCAAAAGGAAACCCATGTCTGTACATCCCCCTTTGACCATCGCACCCATGGACAAATCAGATCAGAACCTGGCCGTCACCTGGGCGGAAAGTGAGGCCTGGAACCCCGCCCACCTATATGGACATTTTCTCCCATTTGAGAATCCAGGCCACCACCATGCCTGCCATGAAGCCCGCGGCCAGGTTGGCGGCAAGGGTGATGCCCAGAATAAGGCTGGCCACAAAGAATTCCTTACGGGTATTCAAATCCATGAGGGTAAGGCAGAGCTGGGCCCCGGCAAAGACCAGGAGGATGCCCAGGACGGCCATGGGCAAAAGGGTGAGCGCCGAGACCACATTTGGTCCCAAAACCAGGGCCAGAGCCAGAAAAAGGCTGCCGATCATGATGTTGGACCCGGCGGTTCGGGCGCCGAAACGGTAGTGGGCGGCAAGTCCCCCGGCCCCGTGGCACAGGGGCATTCCCCCCAGGCAGAAGCTCACCAAATTGGCCAGGCCCATGGAGATGCAGGCCCTGCGGTGGGTGACCCGGGCGGCATCCCCGCCAAAATAAGTTTTGGACAGATCGGCATAGGCCAGGACGGCATTGCCCAGGGTCATGGGCAATTGGGGCAGGACCAGGGCAAAGAGGGCAAAGGTGAAATCCACCTTCCCGGGAAGGGGGCCGCCAAAAAGGGTGGGCAGGTGAAGGCCAAGGCCCCCGGCCATCTCGGTTCCCCTGCCGATGACAAGGCCGATGACAAGGCCGGCGGCCACAACCACCAGGCCAGCGGGATAGCGCTTGTGGTCCAGCAGCAGCAGGGTGACCAGCCCCCCTGCAATGCCGATGATCCAGCCAATGGGAATGGGTCCCAGGGACTGGACGACCAGGAAGGGTTCTGCAGCCTGCTCCATGGCCTGGAAGCCCGAGGTGCCTAAGATAAAACGGATCCCCCCGGAGATGAGCAGGGCACCGGTGGACAGCTGTACCCCCCGGATCACGGCCTGGGGGGTGTATTTCCGGATCAGGTCAACGGCGCCGGTGGTGCCCACCACCAAAAGAATGGCCCCCATGAGCAGGCAGGAGGCCAGGATCTGTTCCGGCGGAATGGCCGTGGATACGGCATAGGCCCCGATGACCTTCATGGGCTGCACCGGCACCGTGAGGCCGAAATAGGCCCCGGAGAGCAGGTAGTAGAGCCCGATGCTCACAAAGATCCCCATGGGATCCATGCCGTTGACCAGCACCATGGCCACGGCAATGGGCAGCAGTGTTCCCAGATCCCCTAGGGATCCGGCCAATTCCATACGGTTAAATCGATATTCCTGTGCCATATTCCCTTCCCGTTCAATCCGTTGTAGATAACCAATTGGTAATTTGAACCTTTTCCTCCCCTTGATGTATATCAATGCCCTGGATTTGAAAACCCGCTACCCTGTATTCCCCTGAAAAAACAAGATCGCCCCCTAGGGGCATGGGATGACGGCCGGGAAAAACCGGTGCCCCACAGCCGTCGTCCCGGGGCAGAGTCCCCAAGAACCAGAGGCCGCTTTGCCGGGGAGGTGGAGGACAACGGCCACAAAGGGCACCCATGGAAATCAAGATGTCCCCTAGACAACAATCGCCGGAATCGGCACCCAGACACCTTCCGGTCCGCCGGATGGTCCAGACCCTTTTTTTCATCATCTGCCTTTTCATGGGCCTGGGCTTTTACCTCTTTGTTTCCGCCCTTGAGCAGGGTCAGCTCCCCCAGTGGAGCCGGCCGGCCGGGGTGGAGGGATTTTTGCCCATCTCCGCCCTGCTCAGCCTGCGCTATCTATTGGAAACCGGTATTTTCTCGGACATCCATCCCGCAGGGCTCTCCCTCTTTCTCATCATCTGCGGTTCGGCCCTTCTGGTGAAAAAGGGATTCTGCGCCTGGATCTGCCCCGTTGGATTTCTTTCCGACGGTCTGGCCAAGCTCAACCGCAGCCTCTTTAAACGGCCCCTTTACCTGCCCACCTGGCCCGATCGGCTCCTGGGCCTTGTGAAATACAGCTTTTTGGCCTTTTTCATCTACACCATCTTCTTTGGCATGCCCTCCCCGGCCCTGGCCCAATTCATCAACAGCCCCTACAACCAATTTGCCGATGTCAAAATGCTCAAGTTCTTCCTGGATATCTCCCCCAAGGCCGCCATGGTCACGGCGGGGCTGGTATTGGCCACCCTGGTCATCCCCCACTTCTGGTGCCGCTATCTTTGCCCCTACGGCGCCCTTCTAGGCCTGGTCTCCCTTTTCGGCCTGGGCAGGGTCAAACGCAACCCGGAAACCTGTATTGAATGCGGAAAATGCCAGCGTCACTGCCCCGGTCGCATCCGGATCCTTGAAAAAGAAGCCATCCATTCCACGGAGTGCTCGGCCTGCCTCACCTGCGTCCAGGTCTGCCCCCGCACCGATGCCATCGGCTTCCATCCGGCCCCCGGAGCCCCCCGCAAAGGCCATGCCTGGGTGGCCATCACCCTTCTTCTTCTCTTTGGATTGGGCATAGGGGCGGCCAAACTCACGGGCCTATGGGAGACCCGGATTCCCCTGGCCGCCTATGAACGCCACCTCAACCCGTCGCCCAAGGGGATGTCCATGCCCGGCATGTCCCTACCCACGGATCCGGAAAAACGGCGGCGGATGATGAAAAAGATCATGGAAATGCAAAAACGGAAAATGGAAATGCCCCCCTCCTGAGGCCCCCACCCCGTTAAGAATCCCCTTCACCGCCCCAAAGTCCCGGGGCGGTCCCTCCATTCCGGAAATTTCCCTCCATGTCCCCGTAATTCTCCCCCTTTCCCCCCGGGCCTGCCCCTTTACAAATATAGGCCCCCGACCTATATTAAACCCAATTTACCCCTGATTCAGAAATTTGCCTCTCCCCCCGGGGAGGGGTGTGCAATTTCCGGGATGACTTTTTAAGGAGCGATTACTGTGAAACAGATACTGGTACTGGCCACGACCAACAAGGGCAAGCTGAAGGAGATGCGGGAACTGCTTAAGGATTTTCCCGTGGAAATTAAAGGACTGGACGATTTCGGTCCCATCCCCGAGGTGATTGAAGACGGGGAAACCTTTGATGAAAACGCCTATAAAAAAGCCTCTTTCACGGCCCGGATCCTGGGATACCCTGCCCTGGCAGACGATTCCGGGCTTTGCGTGGATGCCCTGGACGGGGCCCCCGGGGTCTACTCGGCCCGGTATGCCGGTGAGGGTGCCACCGATGCACAGAACGTGGAAAAACTGCTCAGGGTCATGGATAGGGAAGAAAACCGCAGGGCCTCCTTCCAATGCCTGATCTCCATTGCCATCCCCACGGGTCCGGCCCTGACCTACGAAGGCCGGTGCGAGGGTGTACTCACACGGGAACCGGTCGGAGACAACGGCTTTGGCTACGACCCCCTGTTTTACTTCCCCGAATTCGGCAAAACCTTTGCCCAACTCAACATGGAGGAAAAGGCAAAGGTGAGCCACAGGGGAAAGGCCCTGGCCGAAGTCATTTCTGAAATGGACAAAATCATGGAGTGGCTGGACATCAACATGCCCAGATTCCAACAGGTGGACTGTCACAAAGGAGATTAATATGGACAACTTCAAAGCCCTGGTCCGGGACAACCGGTCCTGCAGACGATTTGACAATGCCCACAAACTCACGGCCAAAACCCTGGAAAAACTGGTGGGTCTGACCCGTTACTGTGCCTCCGCCGGCAATAAACAGCCCCTGAAATATCTGGTATCGGTGTCGGAAGAGGCCAACCAGACCGTCTTTGACAGCCTGGCCTGGGCCGCCTACCTCAAGGACTGGCCCGGCCCCGTACCCCAGGAGCAGCCCACGGGCTATATCATCATCATGGCCGACCGCGCCATTGCCGACAATATCTGGTGCGACGACGGCATTGCCGCCCAGACCATTCTTCTGGGGGCCCGGGCCCAGGGCCTGGGGGGATGCATCTTCGGCGCCATCAATAAAAAGAAACTCATGACCGAGTTCGAGATCCCGGAAAACCTGGAAATCCGCCTGGTGGTGGCCATTGGCAAACCCGTGGAAACCGTGCAGGTGGAAATGATGGCCGAGGGCGGGGACCACAAATACTACCGGGACGAACACCAGGTCCACCACGTGCCCAAGCGGTCCAAAAAAGAGCTACACTTTAAAACCGTCTAACCCGGCCCATGAAAGTCTTATTTGTCAATCCAGCCTGTGCCGATCCCCGGGTCACGGACGAGGACGCCCTGGTCATGCCCATGGGGCTCTACTATCTTTCGGCCCTGCTCATGGAAAAGGGCATTGAAACCCGACTGGTCAACCTGGCCCCGTACAAGGACCAGGCCCAGGCCGCCTTTTCCCAGGCCATGGACCAGGAAAGACCCGACATCGTTGGCTTTTCCGTGACCAACCCCAGCCGGATGAATGCCCAGGCATGTGCCGTCATTGCCCGTAAAAAGAACCCCGGGGCCGTGATCCTCTTTGGGGGGCCTGCCCCCACCTTCCTGGCCGGGCATCTTTTTGGAACCTGCCCGGCCCTGGACGTGGTGGTCAAAGGCGAGGGGGAAGAAAGCTGCCTGGCCCTGGTCCGTGCCCTAATCAAAGCGAAGGAGGAAAACCAGCCCCCAAAACTGGGCCCCATCCCCGGACTGGTCTTCCGAAAAAGACTGGAAGACCCGGAGGCCCCGGCCCGGGAACTGGAAGAGACCGGTGCCGCCCCCGTGCTGGAGGATCTGGACACCCTGCCCCACCCCGCCCGATACTTTGCCTATGCCCACCTGGCCATGTCCAGGGGATGTCCGGGCAGCTGCACCTTTTGCGGCTCCCCTAAATTCTGGGGCAACAGACAGGTCCGCTTCCATTCAGTGGATTGGTTTTTCACGGAGATCCGGATGCTGTTCCAAAAAGGGGTGAACCATTTTTTCATCTCCGACGACACCTTTACCATGGACCGGGAACGGGTGCTCCAATTGTGCAAACGGATCGTCGAAAAAAAATTGCCCATCACCTGGAATGCCATCTCCCGGGTGGACCATGTGGATGAAGAACTGTTCTATTGGATGCGCAGGGCCGGTTGCATCCAGATCAGCTTTGGAGTGGAATCCGGCAGCAAAGAGATCAAAAAAATCCTGGGTAAACCCGTGGCCAACGATAGGGCGGTGAAGGCATTTGATTTGGCCAGACGCTTTGGCATCATGCCCCGGGCCTATTTCATCTACGGCGCTCCGGGGGAGACCGAGGCCACCATCCAGGAAAGCATCGACCTCATGGTCCGGCTCAGGCCCCTGTCGGCCATCTTTTACCTGCTGGTGGTCTTCCCCGGCACCCATCTCTACAACAGGGCCGTAAAACAGGGAAAGATCAGCGACGAGATCTGGGAAACGCCCATGGAGGATCTGCCCTGGTTTGAGCTGGACCCGGAACTGGACTTTGAAAGGGTGAAGGGATTCGGCCAACGCCTCAGATCAGCCTTTGCCGCCCATCTGACCGCTTTTGTGAGCCGGCTGGAGCTCAGGGAGGAGCCGGAACTGGCCCCCTACCACGCCGATTTCCTCTCCCGCCTGGCCATGACCTTCAGCCACGGGGATTACAGCAATGCCGTGCCCAATGCCCAGGCCATTGCCATGGATCTTTTCACCCGGGCCCTGGCATATGCCCCGGATGCCCGGGCCTACCTGGGACTGGCCATGGCCCACGGTAGAAACCGGAAACAAGGCAAGGCCGATGAAATGGTCCGACAGGGCCTGGCCCACTTTCCAGGCCACCGGGGCCTGACCATCTGCAGGGGCATCAACCAGATGAACCAGGGGAAATTCGACACGGCCCTGGCCACATTCAACACCATGTCCGACGGCCCCGATATCCGTCAGTACATCCATATCTGCAACACCAAATTAAAGGGATAATAGACAATGACCACAGACCATCAACTTGCCAATCTTAGGCAACGGGAACTCAAACTCAGCCGGATCCGGAAGGAGATCCTGGCCCAGGACTCGGAAACCGCCCTGGACATGATCTTGGACGCCCCCAGCCCGGCCGGCCTGGTCCAGAGCTTTCCCGACGAGGATCTCTATTATCTTCTCAACCACATCGGCGGGGCCGATTTCCTGCCGGCCCTGGCCCTGGCCACCTCCTCCCAATGGGAGTACATCATGGACATGGAGGTCTGGGACGGGGACCGCATGGACACCCCCATGATGACCCAGGCCCTAGGCCTTCTGTACAAGGCCGATCCCCAGCGGCTGTTGCGCTGGATCATCACGGAAAAGCCCGGCTTTTTCGAGCACTACCTCTACAACAACATGGCGGTGGTGGTCCGGGAACACGACGAACTCCCCCCCGAGGACCACACCGACTATGTGACCATAGACGATAAATTCTACTTCCGCTTCCCCCGGGTCAAGCACAGGGACGATCCCCAGGGTGAAGCTCCGGAGGAGAACCAAGACGACGGGGAAACCGACGAGGCCGAAGCATCCGCCGAACTCATCGAACAGATGGTGAAAAAGGTGGCGGAGATGGACCTTTCCGTTTTCCACGGCCTGCTTCTGGAAACCGTTTCCATCCTCCCGGCCGAGGTGGAGGAGGAAGAGTTCCGCCTCAAGAACGTCCGCCTGGCGGAAAAGGGCTTTTTGCCCCGCCACGAAGCCGTGGGCATCTACCAGCCCACCCCCGTGGAAAACCTGAGGCAGAGACCGGAAACCACCGGCCCCACCGAAGAGACCTTTGACCCGGAACACCCCCTTCCCCCCCAGTGCTTTTCCCAGCACATCAAGGGGGAGAACCGCTTCATCAAAGCCCTGGCCCATGTCCGGCCCGATCTCAAGCTCCAGCTGGAATCGGAGCTGGCCGCCCTGGTCAACAAGGTCATCTCCGCAGACCAGGTCAAAATCCGGGACAAAAAGATCCTGGAGGAGGTCCTGGCCCAGACCACGGCCTACCTCAGCCTGGGCATGGAGATTATTGCCAATGAAGACGGCAGGGCAGACACCAGCCAGGAGGAAAACGCCCTCACCCTGGAAACCTATTTCCTGGAAGACATTTTCAGGACCGGTTCCCGGGCCGGCATCCTGTTGAAGCAGACCGCAATGACCTGGCAGGGCCAGAGCTTCATTTCCACCCTGAACCTGCCCTTGAGCTTCCTGGGCGAAGAGTATCTGGGCCTTTTGGGCGGCCTTTTCTTGGAACGCCCCCGGGCCTTTGACAATTACCGGACCACCAAGGAGATCTACGCCCACTTTTCTTCCCTTGAACAGGTCGAGGCCACCCGCAGGGGCCTGGACGAGATCATGGTCCTGGACCGATTCCTGGCCGCCCTGGATCCGGACATCGCCACCTTTACCAAGGGGGTACTCACCTACAAGAGCCTCATCCTCTCCCTCTGGGCCCGGGAGCGCATGGAATTGGAGGCCAGCCTGGCCCCCATCCCCATGGACCGATTCACTCCCTTTTTCAAGGCCCTCTACCATGCAGGGAACCAGGAGACCCTGGACGCCTTCAAACGCCGGGACTTCCTGAACTGGGCACTGGAGATCCTTAAGGGCATGGGCGAGATGGAAATGGAGGCCCTGCCCCAGCCCCTGGACGCATTGCTCAATTCCCTTTTGGACGAGGTCAGCGACGAATACGCCCCCATCCAGAAGCCCGATGCCCGTTTCATGCCCCACTTCCTTTTGGAAGCCCAATAAAACAAAAACCCGGGACCGGTTCTCCGCCGGTCCCGGGCTTCCCCCACCCCATTCATCATTTCAAAAAGCCCCCATGCAAAACCATTGGCCCGCCCTTTTCACAGGTGATTTGACCCGCCATGCCGGGCAGACAAGTGGCCCCCCTGTTTGCCATGCCATTTCAACGTACAACAGATCAGATCCTCCTGGTCCCAAAGGGGGTGCGACAGATCCCCAAGGAAAAGGCGTCAGCTACACAGGGAGACGATGCAATGGGTGAGGCTCACCGGATCCATGGAGGCGTCTGAAAGCCCGGCATCGTCCACGGCCCGGGGCATGCGGAAAAGGCAGTGGCCGACCTCCCACCGGGGACTGGAAATGGGGAGCCGATACACCTTAAAGAATGCCGGCCTGTTTTAGCTTCAGTGCCAGGTCCTTATGGTTAAAGGGTTTGGTGATATAGGCATCTATTCCCAGGGCCAGTATCTCCAGGATCACATCCCGGTCCTGAACCGTGGTGGCGATGATAAAGGACAGGCTGCCCAGGGTTGGGGAACAACGCACACTTCTCAACAATTCCAATCCGTTCATCCCGGGCATCTCCAGGTCGGAAATAACCAGATCAAAGGCCGGAGTGGTCGTGTTGAGCATCTCCCATCCACGGGCCCCGTCCCGGGCCTGGGAAATCTGATCAAAGCCCAACTTCCCCAGGTGCTGTTCCAGGGCCGACCGCACGGAAGATTTATCATCCACAATGAGGATATTCATGTCCATGCCCCTGCCTTTTGGTCCATCTCCGGGGCTTCTCCCCATGCCGGGTCGGCCGGAAAGCGGTCCCGGATCTGCTGTTTGAGGATCCGGGGGTCCAGAAGCTGGATCATCATACCCTGGGTAAACACCTTGCCCCTGACCAGCCTGGGATCGGTGTCGTCGGTGAGAACACCCTCCTCCCACTGCACCGTATCCACTATGGACCGGGCCCGGACGGCGGCGGAGGGATGGCTGTGCTTAAGAAAAATACCATGGCAGGAGCTGGCCGCCGCCATGGGGGGCACCGGCAGGAACATCCCCAGGTCCACCAGGCGGCATGCCTGGTCCTTGAACCGAATGAAATCCACACCACCGCTGGTGTGAACCCCTTCCCGTGAAATGGGCTCCAACCGGGCCACATCCCCCAGGGGAAGGGCAAAGAATTCCCCGTCCTGGTGCTCAAAGACCAGAAGGTCCATAAGTCGTTCCGGGGGAGCGTCTTCCCCTGGATCCGATGTCTGCCGTTCCACCTCGTTGCGTATGGTATCAAATGCCAGGCAGGCCCCGGCGGCCAGACCGTTCACATCCAGGACCATGATCACCTCACCATCCCCCAGGATGGCGGCCCCGGCAAACCATCGCAGTCCCTTGATAAAATCCGACAGGGGTTCCACCACCACCTCTTCAATGTCAAAGAGGTCTTCCACCAAAAGGCCGAAGCGCTGGGAACCCAGCTTAAGAATCACGGCATAGGCCGGGGGTTGGTGGCGTTTCCGTCGCTCGATCTTCCGGCTTTCAAACCCCTGATTAGGTTTGGCGACCACGGTGTGGGAGAGCTGTCCCACACCCTCCTCCAGGGCAAGGCTCCTGCGGTCGGCAATGCGGCGGCGCCGGTCCTCCTTGAGCACCCCTGTCCTGGGATCCCGGTAATGGGTTTTAATCTCCAGGACATTCCGCAGCCGCACCACCGGGTAAAGGTCGTCCCGGAGCTGGAGCACATCCTGGCCGGCAATGTTGGTCACCTGCCGGGGCAGGTCCGGGCCGGTGAGGTGGACCACCTCTTTCACATTGATCTGGGGAATGGCAAACCGGGTATGCCCTTCCCCCACGATGAGGGAGGGAACAATGGCCAGGGTCAGGGGAATGGTCAGGGCGATGCAGGTTCCCTCCCCGGGATGGGATTCCATTTCTATGTGCCCCCTAAGCCGTTCCAAATTGGTTTTCACCACATCCATTCCCACGCCCCGACCGGAAAATTCCGAGACCTGATCCAGGGTGGAAAATCCGGGCAGCATCACCAGGTTGAGCTTTTCCTTCCTGGAGAGCCCCCGGCTCCTTTCCATGGAGATCAGTCCCTTTTTCCGGGCCTTTTCCAGGATGAGATCGGCATCCATGCCCCGGCCGTCGTCCCAGATTTCCATGCGCACATGGCCGCTCTGGTGATGGATGGTCACCCCCATGTTCCCCCGGGGGGATTTCCCCATGCGCTCCCGCTCCTCCGGGGGTTCTATCCCATGGTCAACGGCATTGCGGATGAGGTGGGTCAGGGGACCGGCCAGGAGTTCCAGGATATTCCGGTCCACCTCCACCTGGCCGCCCTGGATGGTGTAATTCACCTGTTTTTCCAACCGACGGGCCAGATCCCGCACCACCCGCCGGTACTTTTCAAAGAGATGGGACACCGGTTGCATTCGCAGCTGCATGATGGTCTCCTGGATATCCGAGGTCACCATGTCCAGGTTCTGCATCAGGGGGCCGGCCTCGGGGTACTCCGATAGAATCTCTTCCATGAGGGGGCGCAGCTGGTTCCGGGACAGGACCAGTTCCCCGGCCCGGTTCATGAGCCGGGACAGGTGGGCGGACTTCACCCGCACCGTTTGCGAATCAAAGGAGACGACGCCATTGGTCCGGGGGTCGGCCCCTTCCACAGGGGGGGCGGTTCCAGCCGTTCCATTCGCCATGTCCCCATCCGCCATGTCCCCCTGACCATAGGGCATGTCCCACAGCCCCGTTCCGGAACGGATCCCGGGAATCCCTTCCAGGGGGAGGAACTGCCGGCTGACAAAACAGATCTCCTCCTCGGACACCCCAAGGATTCCGGCCAGAAGCGACCGATCCAGCAGGGTGGCCAACACCAGGTAGAAATCCCGCTGCCATAGAAGACCGGTATCCGGCGTCTGTGGAAAGAGGAGATCTCCGGCACATTGGATATCCTTGAAATAGGCATGGCTGTCCTCCGGGCCGGGGTCCGGAACGGCTTGGGACACCTCCCGGGCCGGTATGCGCACCGCATAGATGAACCACCGCCGGGCCAGGGCCTTTTCCAGGGCCGATGCCCCCACGGGAAAGGTCTTTTGGGCAAAGTGTTCACCGGGCTCCCCCAGTTGAAGCAGGGTCTCCCCAGGGTCTGTTTTCAACCATGTCTCCGGGACCAGGGGGGCGACCCCATTGTCGCCCTCCCGGGATGGGGATGTTTCGTCCCGGGCTGCTCCGGTTTTACCGGCACAGATGGCCCCCTCCGGGGGGGTGTCCAGGACAGCCTCCAATGCCGCCACCTGGGGCTGGATATCCGCCTCTTCCAACCCGGATCCGTCATCCACCATACCCTTCATGCGATCCAGTCCCCCCAGGAGGGCATCGGTCACAGCCGGGTTGGGGGAAAGCCTTCCCTCCCTCAGGAGCATGAGGACGTTTTCCATGGTGTGGGCCAGGTCACAGAGCCAGGTGAGTTGGATAAAACCGGCCCCTCCTTTGATGCTGTGGATGGCCCGGAAGGCCGTGTTCACCAATTCGCCGTCCACGGCCTGCCCCTGTCCGCCCTCCATGCGTAGCAGGTCCGATTCCAGGCGGACCAGATCCTCCTTGATTTCTGAAATAAATTCCAAAAAGACTGGTTCCGGCAGGCTGTTGCGGGTCATGGCCGGTCTCCGGTGCGGGAGGTCATCAGAGGGGAAAGCAGGGTGGGGGTGTCCAGAACCACCACCACTTCACCGGGCCGTTTATAGAGGCAGGTTGCAGCCGACCTGAGGGGCTCTTCCATGTGGGGAGGGACGGGATCAATATCCCCCTCCACCGGGGTGATCACATCCCCGATCTCATCCACACAGAATCCGGCATCGTGGTGTTTGAACACGATCAGATGGGTCAGTTCCGTGGGTACCAGGGGGGGCAGTCCCAGGAGCACGGCCAGATCCAGCAGGGTAATGATCCGCCCCCTGAGGTTCACCAGGCCGGCGATGTGGGGCTGGGCCATCTGAACAGGGGTCACCGGGGAAGCGGGAAGGATCTCCCGGATCTCCCCCACGGGAACCCCCATGGCCGTTTCCTTAAGCATAAAGGTGACAATCTGACGGCGATGGTCCCGGACCGGCATCATAGCTTGAAGCTCCGGGTGCTCTGGTTCATTTTTTCCAGGGCCCTTGCCAATTCCGACACCAGGCAGACCTGGTCATTGGCGTTTTCCTGGATGTCACCGGCGGCTCCGGCCAGGTTGTCCGCCTGTTCCGTGACCCTTCGAACCTGGCCCAGGGCGCTGTCCATGCGGTCGGAGACCGTTTCCACATCGTGGGCAATACTGGAAATATGATCGTTGAGATCGGTCTCCAGGGTCATGATTTCCGCCATGTCCATGGACAGGGTCTGGAGTTTTTCTGCGGCCAGGTGGATGTTCCGCGCCACGGATTCAGCCGATTCCGCAGACTGTGCCACGTTGCGGGTCACCTCGTTGGTGGTGGAGGTCTGCTCCTCCACCGAGGCCGCAATGCGGGCCATGAACCCGTCCACACCGGAGATTTCCCGGTTAATGCCTTCGATGGCCTCCACCGCTTCAGAGGTCTGTTCCTGCATGCCGGTAACCATGCGGCGGATCTCTCCTGTGGCGCCGGCGGTCTGCTTGGCCAGCTCCTTGACCTCATTGGCCACCACGGCAAAGCCCTTGCCCGCCTCTCCGGCGCCGGCGGCTTCAATGGCGGCATTCAGGGCCAGCAGATTGGTCTTTCCTGCAATGCCGTTGATCAGATCGATGATGTCGCCGATCTGGGCGGCGGCCCGGCCCAGGCGGTTCACCAGTTCAAAGGTGATATCGGTCTTCCTGGCTGCCGTATTGGTGACCTGGGCGCACTCTGCCGCACTCCGGGTGATCTCGCTGTGGCTGGCGTACATCTGCTCCATGGCAGAGGCCACGGAATTCACCGATGCGGACATGCCCACGGCGGATTCCGCCACCGAACCCACGTTCTCCGAGGCTTCAAAAAGGGTGTCGTTCATGGAGCCCACCTTTTCCTTCACCGCCCGGGCGTCCTGGCTCATGGAACGGAAGCGCCGGATGATCTGTCCCCCGCTTTCCATGAGGTCTTCCATGCCGTTGCGCATCTGGCGGCCCAGGGACTTGACCTCGGTGCTGCGCTCCACCACCCTGCGGGAATGGCCGTCCACCACACCGGCCTTGGCCTCCACCTTTTCCGCCACGCCCGTGACCCGGTCGCATCCTTTTCGGATGACGCCCATGGCCCGGCGGTGGGAGGCGGCCATGCGCCCAAAAAAGAACCAGACCAACACCAGGATCAATGCCATGCCCGAGACCAGAACGGCAAGGCAGTTGTTCCGGATACGGATGAGATCGGCAAGGGTGGCGGAATGGTCCAGCCAGACGGAAATGCCGCCGATGACCCTCTGATCCGGGGCATGGCATTGATAGCACTTCTCCCGGTTCAAACTGGGGAAAAACATCCCGGCCAGCTCCTGGGTTCCCTGCCGGTTCCTCACCAGCCCGCTGGCCTTTCCACTGGTCAGCATCTCTTGATTGATGCGCTGCAGTTCAGGCTGGGAAAGGAACGCCTCCATGGGTCTGCCCACCATTTCCGACTGGGTGGAAAAACGGATTTCTCCTTCGGGGGTATAGACAAAGACATCCATGGACGGCAATTGTTGTTCCAGGTCCCGGAATTGTTCTCGAACGGCCTGGTTTTCGCCCAGGGAAAGGGCATGACCCATCTGGCCGATGACGGCGGAAGACATCTCCCGGCACCGGTCCTCCAACTGACGATTTTGAAATTGAACATGGTGGCGGAAACAGAATACGCCAACCAGGGTGGGGATACAGAGCAGAAAACAGGAAATCACCAGGGCCGTCCCCTTCCAGCCCGATGACCGTTCGGCAGTGTTAGAATCCATAGCGCTCCCATTGGCGGGGATTGCCAAACCCTTGAACCTAGGGTATATCATCCCCATGCGAATCAATAGTTATATGGACGTTCCCGGAACCGACCTGTCTCCCAGGCCGGAAATTCCGGTTTTTTGTGCGCAAATTTCCACACTCTTAAAGACAATTTTTAGGAATTCTTCCTACCACACCTGCAGACCCGTGGTAAATCAAATTATTGAGGAGAGGGATTTTTCGTTCACTTTCCTATCTTTGGAAGAGATGGAGACATTAAACAGATTCAAGGCGCTGAAAAAGCAAATTGAATGGGTCTGCGGTCGCTACATGATCAAACGTCTGGCCCGGGCCGTGCTCTCCCGGGGGGAGGCCCCCATCCTGGATGCCGGCCTGCCCTTGGACCGGATCACCCTGGATTACCACGAAAAGGGGGCCCCCTTCATCGTCTCCTGTCCACGGATTCCCATCACCCTCTCCCACAGCGGCGATTTCACCGCAGCCGGCATGGGATTGTTACCCCGCATCCAATTGGGGGTGGACATCGAGGCCATCGCCCCCATGCCCGACCAAGCCTTCATGAAAACCGCCTTCACCCAGAGGGAGATCCAGGCCATGGCACCTACTCCAGAGGCGGTCTTCCGCTGCTGGACCCTCAAGGAGGCCTTTTTAAAATTCATCGGCATGGGATTCAACGAAAGCCTCCACCGGGTGGAAATCCTGGGGGAGGAGATCTTCCACAACGGGAAAAAGATCCCCCTGGAGATCCACACCCATTCCATTGCCCCGGGCTACCTTTTGAGCCTGGTCTTCGGCACCCCGGAGCCGTCATAACCCCGCGACCCTCCAAGGAGGCACCATGCAGTTCAGCCCCCTTCCCCGGACCGGAGAACCCCTTTCCGTTTTAGGGTTTGGCGCCATGCGCTTTCCCACACGCCTGGGCATCATCCAGGAAAAAACAGCCAAACACCTCCTTTTGTCGGCCATCGACGGCGGGGTCAACTACCTGGACACGGGCAACCAGGCCGGCACCAAGGGCTGGAATATGGCGCATCCAAAAACCTGGCCCTTGCCGAAAAGGCCCTGCCCCACGCCATGTCCCCGGCAGAACTGACCGGTGTGGACCAGGCCGTATCCGCCTTTCAACGGGTGATGAAGGTGGGCTGCACCGGCTGCCAATACTGCCTGCCCTGCCCCTTTGGGGTGGACATCCCCCGCTGCTTTGACCTTTATAGTTCCAAACATGCCTTCCGGGACAAAAGCGCCGGCCTCTTCTACCTGGGGCTTCTGGGCGGATACCAGACAGGCCGTTCCGCCATGGCCTCTGACTGCAAGGACTGCGGCGCCTGTTTGGACAAATGTCCCCAGTCCCTGGCCATACCGGAGCTGTTAAGGGAAGTGGCCGCAGACATGGAGCTGGCCTGGAGCGGAACGGTGCTGAAACTGGCCCGGCGGTTGCTGACCTTCCGTCACCGGAAAAACTGAATCCAAACCCCATGATTTCACTTGCCAATGCCGTGAAATTCCCTTAACATATCAACTTTCGTTTATATATTACGCATCAAACATAGGTACTAAGGGGGGAAGACACATGGATATACTTGAAAAAATTAAAGCCCAGGGACTGATACTGGACGGAGGAATGGGCTCCATGCTCATTGCCGAGGGACTGGCCGGGGGAGAGGCTGCCGAAGCCTGGAACCTGACCCGGCCCGATGTCATTGCAGGGGTCCATCGGGCATATTACGACGCCGGGGCCGACGTGGCCACGGTCAACACCTTTGGCGGTTCCACCCTGAAACTGGCCCAGATGAAGGTGGACGCGGGCATGGAAGAGATCAACCGTGCAGCGGTCCAGATTGCCCGCAAGGTCTGCAAACCCGGACAATATGTGGCCGGCGACCTGGGCACCCTGGGAGAGATGCTGGCCCCCATGGGTCCGTTGAAACCCGAAGAGGCCGAAGCCGCCTTTAAAGAACAGGCCGCCGTCCTGGAGGACGAAGGGGTTGACTTCTTCATGATCGAAACCATTTTTGACCTGAACCTGGCCCTGACCGCTCTTCGGGCGGTGAAATCCGTGTCGGCCAAGCCGGTCTTCTGCACCATGACCTTCAAGGAAACCCCCAAGGGATTTTTCACCATCATGGGCAATGCCCCGGAGGCCAGCATGAAGCAGCTGGTGGACGAAGGGGCCTCGGGTGTGGGCGCCAACTGCTCCATGGGGTCGGACACCATGGTTACCCTGGCCGGGCAAATCCGTGACAGCGTGGACTGTCCCGTGATCATCCAGCCCAATGCGGGCATGCCCCAGACCGGGGAAAACAATACGGTCTTCTACCCGGAGACCGAAGACTTTTTTGCCGAAAACATCCGGCAAATCAAGGCCCTGGGTATTGAAATCGTGGGGGGCTGCTGCGGCACCACCCCCGACTATATTCGCAGGGTCAAGGAAGTGACCCAAGGATAATCTAAAAGGAAAGGCAAGACATGACCACCGTTGAAATCCATTCCGGAATCTGCGGCTTCACCACCACGGTGACCGCCGAAGCCAAACCCGGATACAAAGCTGTGTTTAACATGGACACCCAATGTGCCAACTGGAAAAAGGTCAATGACACACTGGGCAATACCGAAATCAATGTCATGGGGGAATTGTTCAAGAACAAAGCCACGGGCACGGTTGATTCCCAAATCCTGGACCTGGCGTTGAAAACCATTCCCCATGTCTCCTGCCCGGTAATCTCGGGCCTGCTCAAGGCCCTGGAGGTCAGCGCCGGACTGGCCTTGCCCAAGGATGCCGCCATCACCTTCAAAGAATAAAGAGATCCATCCCGTGACCATTCCGGCTTGACCCGGATCAGGGCATTGGAAAAATCAAAGGGGCCTTCCCACCACTGGAGAGGGCCCCTTTTTTTATTGGCCCGGGGTGCTGCCGGGTCACTCCGACAACACCTTGAATATTTTGCTTCAGCCTGCCGGGGCATCCCCGGCCAGTCCAAGATGGACGGCGGTGGCCCATAGTTTTTCCGCCAGACGGATGGTGGCCATGTCCACCATCTTCCCGTCCACGGCAATGGCGCCCCGGATCTCGTGGATCTTGCGGAAGGCGTCGGCCACATCCAGGATCTTCCGGGCCCGTTTAATCTCTTCCGCCGAAGGACTGTGGGTCTGGTTCACCACCTCGATCTGTGCCGGGTGGATCACCCATTTGCCGTCGCATCCCAGGGCCGACCCCATGAGGGTGGAGTGTTCCAGCCCCTCCATATCCTTGAAGTTCCCAAAGGGGGCATCCAGGGCCAGGATGCCCTTTGCCTTTGCGGCCATGACCATGCGGCTCAGGGGGTAGTGCCAGAGGTGGCCGGGATAGAGCCGGTCTTCATTCTCCCCATGGCCGGACAGGGAGGGCAGCCGGGCCCCCACGGCAGCCGAGTAATCGGCAATGCCGAATGCCAGGGCCGTGAGCCGGTGGCCGCCGGCCCGGACGATGTTCCGGATCCGGTCCAGCCCCCCCGGGGTTTCGATGCAGGCCTGGAGTTCCATGGGTGCAATCCCCTCTTCCATCTCCAGCCCCTCCAGGAGACCCTTGACCAGATACAGATCCTTTTCATGGTCCACCTTGGGGACCACCAGCCCCTGCACAGCGCCTTTTCCGGCCAGTTCCAGCACATCCCGGAAGCCAAAGGGGGTATCCATGGAATTGACCCGGACCAGCACCCGTTTGTTTTCAAAGTCCAGGGACTCAAGGCTTTGGGCAATACCGGCCCGGGCCGCCGCCTTCTGGTCCGGGGGCACGGAATCTTCCAGGTCCAGCATTATAGCATCTGCATCGGAGGCAATGGCCTTGGCATGCATTTTTATCATATGACCGGGAACGGACAGGGTGGTTCTCTGGGGTTTCATTGTCAGGCACCTCCATGGGATAATAGGTCGACATTCCCACAATGATGCCCTGACCGGAACCGGTTCTCAAGTTCTTTTTCCTCCCTTGCCGCCCCCTGCAGGTAAAAAGGGCAGGCCATTGGCCTGGCCAGGACACCTTGGACCCCATTGTCTTTTTGGGGAGCCTACCCGGCTATTTCACAAAACAAAGATCCCGAGTCTGGGTTATCCTCGCCTCAAAATCGCCATGCTGGTGACTCCAGAAACCAGACACTGCCCGGTACTCTGTTTTGGTCGCTGCATCGTGTTAACCCTGCCCCGTAAACTTAATGAACAAAATGGGGGTAAAAATTTAAACACTCTTTAATTCCATAAGATATGATCTTTCCTTCAATCCCCCTATAGTGGTTCCCGTTGGCGTTGATTGGTCAATGCCACCCCTTTTAACGTTATTTTATTAAGGAGTATCTGCCATGCTCTATATTCAGTTCATCTTTCTTCTGCTCATGCTTTACATGGGGAGCCGGTACGGCGGGATCGGCCTTGGCGTTATCTCGGGCATCGGCCTGGCCATCGAGGTCTTTGTCTTCCAGATGCCCCCCACATCCCCCCCGGTTACGGTCATGCTCATCATCATGTCCGTTGTCACCTGTGCGGCCATCCTCGAAGCGGCCGGCGGCCTGAAATACATGCTGCAGCTGGCCGAACGGATTTTACGGTCCAACCCCAAGAGGGTCTCTTTGCTGGCCCCCCTGGTCACTTACACCATGACCTTTATGCTGGGCACCGGCCATGCGGTCTACTCTGTCATGCCCATCATCGGTGACGTGGCCCTGAAGAACGATATCCGTCCCGAACGTCCCATGGCGGCCGCCTCCGTGGCCTCCCAGATGGGTATCACCGCCAGCCCCATTTCAGCTGCCGTTGTCTATTACCTCTCCCAACTGGCAGACCTGGACGCCAATATCACCCTGATTTCCATCCTCATGGTCACCATCCCGGCCACCCTCACCGGTGTCGTTGTCATGTCCCTGTACAGCATGCGCCGGGGACTTGAACTCTCCGAGGATCCCGAATACCAGAAACGACTCCAGGATCCGGACTGGAAAAAGAAAATCCAAGAGACCACCGCCACCACCTTGAACGAGACCCTGCCCCTGGCCGCCCGTCAGTCTGTGATCCTCTTTGTCCTGGCCCTGCTCACCATCGTGATCATTGCCATATTCCCCGAGATCCGCACCATTGGTGACGCTGCCAAGCCCATCAAGATGTCCGTTGTCATCCAGATGATGATGCTGGCCTTTGGCGGTCTCATCCTGCTGCTCACCAAAACCAACGCCTCCAAGGTGGCCGAGGGTGTGGTCTTTAAATCGGGTATGGTAGCGGCCATTGCCATCTTCGGCATTGCCTGGATGAGCGATACCTACTTTAAATTCGCCCTGCCCAGCTTCAAGGCCGGGATTGTGGAAATGGTCCAGGCATATCCCTGGAGCTTTGCCCTGGCCATGTTCATCGTATCCGTTGTGGTCAACAGCCAGGCAGCCACCTGTCGGATGATGCTCCCCGTTGCCCTGGGCATGGGACTTTCCCCGGCTCTGGTCATCGGCATCATGCCCTCCTGCTACGGCTACTTTTTCATCCCCAACTATCCCTCTGATATTGCCACCTGCGCCTTTGACATCACCGGCACCACCAAAATCGGGAAGTACTATTTCAACCACAGCTTCATGGTCCCCGGCCTCATTGGCGTGGCCATTGCCTGCTGCGTGGGCTATGCCCTGGCCCAGGTGATGATCTAGCCGAAGCCCCATACAGCCCGGGGGCAAGTCCCCCATTTCAGCATAAAGGCCCTCCAACCGGAGGGCCTTTATCATTTTCACACCATCAGGGCGTTTCATTGGGGAAATACCGCCGCTCGGGCCGCCCCACGCTGCCGTAAACCACATCGGCCCGCAGCTCCATGGTGGAGGTCAGATATTCCAGATACCGCCGGGCCGTTGACCGGCTGGCCCCGATCTTCTCCCCCACCTCCTCGGCACTGAACCCGTTGGGTTCCACCTTGGCAAAGGCTTTTCTCACCTTGGCCAGGGTCAGGACATCAATGCCCTTGGGAACGGTTTCGGCATCGGGTTCGACCGGGGTGTGCAGGGACTGGTTCAGAGCGTCGATGTCCTTCTGCTCCAAAACCTGGTCCTGGTCCATCTTTCTCCTATAAGTGCGAAACCCCTTGAGTGCCTTTTCAAAGCGGTCAAAAATCACGGGCTTGACCAGGTATTCAAATGCCCCTGCCCGCAGGGCGGTCTGGATGTCGGCCACATGCTTGGCCGCCGTGATGAGAATCACGTCCACGGCCCTGCCCTGGCCCCTGAGTTCATGGAGGATCTCCATGCCGTTGCCGTCTGGCATATAAAGGTCCAGCAGCAGCAGATCCGGCTCCAAAAGGTTGACCAATTCCCGGGCCTGTTCCAGGTTCTGGGCAATGCCCACCACCTGGAATCCCTTCACTTTTTCCACAAAATACCGGTGCATCTCCGCAATCCGGGTATCGTCTTCAATCACCAATACACGCAGGTCGTTCATTCTTTTTCCTCCGGGGGCCGGGGGGTTTTGGGAAGGCTCAGGGTAAAGAGGGCGCCGCCCAGTTCCCCGGTGGAGACCATGAGGTGGCCGGAAAGCTCCCGGACATATTGATCCACCAGGAAGAGGCCCACGCCGTGGATATTACCGGGCAGGCCGTCCAAGGATTTGGTGGAATATTCCTTTTTAAAGATCTCTTCCTGGAGGTCCACGGACACGCCCGGGCCGGAATCCTCAATTTCAAAAATCAGATCATGGCCGATGTCGGTCATGAAGAGCTGGATGCAGGGGGGCCGCCGGCCCCGGTGGCCGGCGGCCGCCTCCAGGGCATTGTCCAACAGATTGCCCAGGATGGTCATGAGCCGTTCAAAATCAAATTCCTTTGGAATCTTGGACATGGTGGAATCCGGGTTGAACCGAAACTCCACCTTCATCTCCAGGGCTCGGTTGTACTTGCCCATGACAATGGCGGCCAGGGGGGGATGGGGAACGGCCCGGGCCAGAACCTGGATCAACCGCTGGAGGCCGGTGGACTCCCGGGTCACCAGTTCCAGGGCGTCCTTATATGCCTCCATCTGGAGCATGCCGGCCAGGGTGTGGAGCTTGTTGGAATATTCATGGGCCTGGACCCGGAGCATCTCGGAAAACTCCCGGGTCTGGTGCAGCTCCTGGCGCAGTTTGTAAAAGTCGGCCATGGACTGGAAGCTGGCCACAATACCGTGGACTTCTCCGGCATAGGCAATGGGCACGGCTGTATAGAGATATGCCTGGCCTTCCACATGGATCTCCTGGAGTTCTGCCCCCCTATCCGATTCCAGCCCCGAGGCCAGCACCTGGGCAAATCCGGTCTCCCCCAGCAGCTCCTCCAATTTCTTCCCAATGGGGGAATCCTTGGGATCCAGCCCCAGCAGCTTCATGGCCGCCGGATTCACCAGGCGGACGGCCCCCTCCTCGTCAACGGCAATGATGCCGCTCTGGATGGATTCCAGGATGGCCTGGCGGTCCAGGTAGAGGGCGGAAATCTCCCGGGGCTCCAGCCCCAGGGTCTGTTTCTTCACCCACCGGGCAATGCCCGTGGCCCCCAAAAGCACCACCACAAAAAGCATAAAAATCAGGGTGGCCGGCTCCCGCTGGTACCCCTGGACCGTCTCCATGATCTGGGCCTGGAGATAGCCCACGGAGACAAAACCGATGACGGCACCACCCGGGTCCTTCACCGGGACGATGCTGCGCAGGGAAGGTCCCAGGGTGCCTACGGCTTCGGAGGTGTATGCCTGGCCCGTGGACAGGGCCCGGGTCTCGTCCCCGCCCACAAAGCGGTTGCCGATCTTTTCCACGTCGGGATGGGAAAACCGGCGGCTTTGGGCATCGGCCACCACGATGAACTGGGCATTGGTTTCCAAACGCACGGCCTCTGCCAGGGCCTGCAAGTGTCCCTCCGGGTCCTCCCCTTTGGCAAGGGTGGTGCGGACCACGGGCATGACGGCCAGGGTCTGGCCGATGTCCAGGGCCTGCTTGGAAATCTGCTTCTTGGAAATATTCCCGATAAAGGTGGCAAAGATGGCACCGCTCACAAAGAGGGCGCCGGAGACCACCAGAAACACCAGGATCAGCATCTGCCCCTGGAGGGTGGACGGAAAACAGAACCGGGCCGGCCCTTTGAGCCTGGCCAGGGATTTTATCTCTTGGGTCATTCTTCATCCCCACCCCTGGTCCGGATTTGCCGCAAAGGGTTGTGCCAAAGGAATTGGCAAAACCGTGTTCAACCTTCGCTCCATATCCGGGCCGGGGTGCCATAAAACCTAAAAGTCAATTCACTGCCTATAACCAATAAGACGCTTCCCGGGGAATTCAATGGGCCCTCCCAGCTTTTCCCCTGGGATCCCATGGGGCTGTTGACAAGTACCCGGGTTCCCCGTATAGGAAAGATCCATGGCCATTGAAAATTCATCCCGTGATGATCCGGGATACCACCCCCCCTATCCGGAACAAGAGACCATGACCCCTCAACAGCCCATTGAATACATCAGCACCCGTGGCGGCATTACCCCCGTGGGGTTTGACACCGCCGTTTTAGAAGGATTTGCCAAGGACGGCGGCCTTTTTGTCCCCAACCGGATCCCCCGATTCAGCCTGGAACAGCTCAAGGCATGGAAATCCCTTGGCTTCACCCAGCTCGCCCGGGAGGTCATCCGGCCCTTTATCCCGGAATCCCTATTGCCGGACGCCGATGTGAAACGTCTCCTGGATCTGAGCTTCCGGGACTTTGGCCATGACGATGTCCTACCGGTGACCACACCGGATCTGGGGACCAACATCCACGTCATGGAGCTCTTCCACGGCCCCACCCTCTCCTTCAAGGACATTGCCATGGGATTTCTGGTACGGGTCATGGACCATTTCCTGGCCCAAAGGGGGGAACACCTCTCCCTGATCCTGGCCACCACCGGGGACACCGGACCGGCCGCCGCCCATGCCGCAGCAGCCTGCACCACCCTGGACTGCTACCCCCTTTTTCCCCTGGGCATGATCTCGGAAGAACAGCAGCGGCAGATGACCTGCCTTGATGCGGACAATGTCATGGCCGTGGGCGTCAACAACTGCAAGGACGGGGGGGATGACCTGGACATTGTGGTGGCCCGGCTCTTTGCCGACAGTGAAACCCGGGGCCGCCTCCACCTCTCCAGTGTCAACTCCGTGAACTGGTGCCGGGTCATGTTCCAGTCGGTCCACTTCATCTACGGCTACCTGAAAACCGTTGAAACGGTGGGGGAGCCCATTGCGGTTTCCGTTCCCAGCGGGGCCTTTGGCAATATGTTCGGGGGATGGCTGGCCCGGGAAATGGGCCTGCCCGTCTCCCGGTTCATCTGTTCGGTCAATGCCAACCAGACCCTTTACCGGGCCTTTACCCAGGGCATCTTCTCCAAAGAAGATCTCATTCCCACGGTTTCCTCTGCCATTGACATTGTGGTGCCCTACAACTTCTGGCGCTTCCTCTATTTCAACGGGGACCGGGACAGTGAAAAACTGGCCGCCTGGATGGACGAGTTCCAGGCCACGGGCAAGGCGGTTCTGGACCCTGCCACCCGGGAAAACATCACCAAGGGCTTTGTCACCGAATCCATTGACGACCCCACCACCCTGGATCTCATGGCCACCCTGTACAGGGAAAAGGGCTATCTGGCAGATCCCCACGGTGCCGTGGCACTGGCAGGGGCCCGTGCCCACCGGGAAGAGATCCCAGAGGAGATACCCATCCTCTGCATGGCCACGGCCCACCCGGCCAAATTCCCCGACATCATTGCCAGGGCCCTGGACAGGGATCCAAACCCATTGCCGGAACAGGCCGGCCACCCCTCCCTGGAGGCGGCCCGGAACCAAAGGGAAAAGATGGCCCAATGCGATCTCCAGGATCTGGAGGCCTTCCTGGTCTCAGAAATTTCACGCCGGCAAAACAAATAGGAAAAGACATGGCAGCATATACCCAACTCACCGACCAGCAGATCCACACCCTTTTGTCCGCCTATGACATTGGAGAGGTCACCCGGATTTCTCCCCAGGACGGGGGCCAGGCCAACACCAGTTACCGAATCAAAACCGAAAACGGCGGCTTCATGCTTTCGGTGTGCGACGAAAAGACAATGGAAGAAGCCCGGATTCTCATCCTGGTTCTGGAAACCCTGAACCGCCATGGATTCCCCACCTCCCAGCCCATTGCCACCCGCCAGGGAGAAACATTGCAGGATTTTGAAGGAAAGCCGGTCTACCTCAAGGCATTTATCCCGGGGGAGGTGACCCGGGACCTTTCCGCCCCCATGGTGGAAGATGTGGGCCTGGCCATGGCCCGGCTCCATGCCATCCCCCCCGTCAAGGGGATTTCACCCCGTTTCCCCTACGGCAAAACCGCCTTTGATGCCTACCTGGACAAGCCCATTGCCCATGAATTCACCGCCTGGCTCACGGAACAAAGAAAGTGGCTGGAAGCACATCTGGACACCGGGATGGCCCAGGGCCTCATCCACGGGGATATCTTCTGGGACAACCTGGTCTTTGAGGGGGAATCCTTGAAAGCCGTCCTTGATTTTGAGGAGGCCTGCACCTATTACCGGCTCTTTGATCTGGGCATGGCGGCGGTGGGATGCTGTTCAGATGAAGGAAAATTTAATCCCCAGCTGTTGGGGGCGTTGATCCGGGGTTATGAAACCCAGATCCCCCTTACGGAAACGGAACGGAACCAGCTTCCGGTCTTCCTGGTCTATGGGGCCACGGCCGGTGCCTTCTGGCGCTTTTGTCAGTACAATATCCACCATCCCCACCCCCGGCTCAAGGAGAGCTATAAAGCGCTGGCCGGCCTGGCCGACCAGGTGCGCAGCAAGGATCCCAGTCTGAATATCTAATGAAAGGTAAATCCGGAAGCATTGGGGACGCAATCATGCCCCCCTTTGTAGTCTAGTCCGCCCACCTGGGAACCGGGCCCCATCACCCCGCCATATAGGCCCGGGGAATGCCCAGGAAGGAGTTGAACCAGTCGGCCATGTGGCCGTTGGAAATCTCCTGGTTGGCCAACCAGGCCGCAGACCGGAAAAAACCTGTGGTGCCGTTGATCTTTTCGTGGAGGTCGGTCAGATTCAACTGGGAGGGAAAGGCATCTTCCTGGCCGAAATGGGCGGAGAAACGGCCATCGGCAACGGTCTCCATCCGGGAGGTGCTGTCCAAAAGAAAGCCCATGAGGGGACGGCCGCCCACCTCACGATCTGCCGTATAGGCGGCCACTTCCAGGAAATCCGAGCGTCTCTGACCCGAAAGCTGATCCGTGATATCCATAAGACGATTGAGGTCTTTACCTGCTCCGGCTGCGGCCTGGAGAAAGTCCGACCGTTCCGAGGACGGCAGTTCACGGGTCAGGGAGATGAGCTGGTGGAATCCGGTGCGGTCCCCACCGGACTGGTCAAGGCCCAGGGAAACGGCGCCGATGAAATGCTCCAGATCACTTCCGGCCAGGGTATCGGCCATGTCCATGAAGGCCCGGGTATCTCCCGTATTTAAATCAAGGATCACCGAGGCCAGTTCTACCATGGCGCCTGCACCGATTTTTTCCACCACGGATATGAAACTCTCCCGCTGCTCCTGTGCCATGGTTTCCAGCTTTTCCACCAGGGCGTCCGTATCCTCCCCCTGGCCCACGATCTTTTCAAACAGACGGGGCTCAAACACAGACCGCAGATAGACGTATTCCTGGAAAAGCCCCTGGTCCCCTTCCTTTTCAAGGGTCCGACGCTCCTGGGCCAGCAGCTCCTCTGCCCCCTGGGTATCTGCCTTTTCCAGACGGGTCAAAAGATCGGGGTCCCCCCCCTGGGTATTGGTGGCGATGAAGAGCAGGTCCGACCGGGCCTGGCCGTCCAGGGAGAGGGTCAGGTCTGCCAATTTGTCCACCTGGGCATTTTCCCCGGAGGCGGCATATAGGAAATAACGCCGGTCCCTGCCGTCCAACTGACCTGCGGTTTCTGCCACCAGGGCGGCATTGGTTGGCTGGGCGGCATTGAGAAAACTTTTCAATTCATGGAATTGAAGTTCCGGGGTCAGGGAAAGAACGGTTTTCCGATCCGCCCCATCCAATGTGGACAGCAGATCCATGAGGGCCTCGCTCCCCTTGCCGGCATTTCCGGCAGTGGCCATGAAATGGTTCTTCTCCTCCGCCCCCATGGCCGCCACCAGGTCAAAGAGCTGTTCCGTATCCCCGTCCGCATCCTGGGCCAGGGAGAAGAAAATGGCCTGGTTTTCTGCGGTCATATTCCGGGAATACATGAACAGATCTTTCATCTGCTCTTCATCCCCGTCGGCGGCCAGTAAAAAGCCCTCCCGCTGATCCGGAGAAAGGGCATTGAGTTTCTGGACAAGGGCCCCCTGTTTTTCAACGCCCCGCTTTTCCACCAGGTCCAGAAGGGAGGTCATGCCCTTGCCCGCCCCCTGGGCCGCCTCCAAAAACGCCTCCTGGCCCTCATCCTCCATCTGGCCCAGGGTCGATATCAGACGGCCCAGTTCATCCCCGGACACCGCAGCCAGGGCAAGGAATTGGGATTGCTGTTCCGGGGTGTCTGCCAGGGCCTGGGTTTTCTCTGCCAGGGCAAGGGCATGGAGGCTGTTGTCCTCCGCGGCCTGGATAAAATGGTTCATATCCGTGGGGGTCCCGTTGCGGGAAAGGTCATGGGCGGCCTGGAGAAAGGCACCGCGATCCTGGGAATCCAGGGAAGAGACAGTGTTCACAAAGGAGGAGACCAGGGCCTGGTCCCCTACCCCCTGGGCCGCCTCCAGGAAAAGGGCACGTTCCCCCTCTCCCAGTCCGTTCATCAGCCCCACAAGGTCACCCAGGGCATCTCCGGATTTGGCGGCCACGGTCAGGAATTGTTCTCGCTCCACCTGCCCCAGGGATTCCAGAACATTTCCCAGTTCCTCCAGAAGGTCTTCATCCATCTCCCCTTTTAATACCCGGTAAAGCTGGCCCAGCTCCCGGTTGGACAGGGGACTGTTTTCACCATTGGGCCCGGGGACGGGGTCGAGGGGTTCGGTCTCCACCTGGGAGACCTCCACCACATAGGCGGTCTGGGAGATTCCATTGGCGGATGGACCATTGGAAATGGCTTTGGAGGTGTCCGGGGAAGAAGATGCCGGCAAATGGGATGGAAGGGCTGCCGGGGAAAGGGACGAATGGATGGAAATGGCCATGGATACGCCTCGCTCCTGAAAAATTGATGGTTGCTATGGGTATCGGACAGGAGTCAGGAAACTTTAAAAATTTCCCCCCCCGGTATGGAGGACCGGGGGGGAATGGATATATCAAGGGGTCATCAAGGGTTATCCGTTGAGGATTTTTTTCGCACTTTCATCGTTGACGTCTGCCACATGGGGGATACCGGTTTCATCGGCGGTTTCCCGGTTTCCGGAAAAAATCTCATGGCGGGTGATCTGGTCCAGGGAGAATTTCCGGGCACCGGCCATGAGCTGCTGGAGTCCGCAGCCCAGTTTGTCGGCCAGGGTGTAGAAACCGATTGCGCCGTAGGGAATCTTCTTCATCTCCTCCTTGCCCACCTTGTCGGCCAAATCGTGGTATCCGGCAAAGATTTCCGCTGCGGTGCTGCCGTTTTCCAGGACGGTCTTGGGCAGCTCATTCCAATTACCGTTGACCTCGGCACGCCTTTCGGGGTAGATGGCCCCTTGGATGTTAGCCCCCAGAAAGCCCGGAATCATAATGGCCCGGCCCATGCAGACCAGCTTGGTGTAGGGGGCACCCATGGCCAGGGCCTTGAAGATATGGTCCTCCAGGGCAAATCCGCCGGCAAAGGACATGTCCACCACCTGTTTGCCCTTGGCCGAGAGCAGGGAGGCATACTCATAGGCTTTGGCATGGAGGATCACCGAGGGGACGCCCCAGCTCTGCATCATGTTCCAAGGGCTCATGCCCGTGCCCCCGCCCGAGCCGTCAATGGTAAGCAGATCCAGGTTGGCGTCCGTGGCAAAACGGATGGCCATGGCCAGTTCTTCCATGCCGTAGGAACCGGTTTTCAGGGTGACCCGTTCAAAGCCCAGGCGCCTGAGGTATTCCACAGAGGTCATGAAATCCTCCCGCACCGCATCCACCGAGGCCAGATCGGTGCTCCCCAGGCGGCTGTGCCGGGCAAAGGATTTGATGGCCCCCTGCTCAAAGCCCTGGCGGACCTCCGGCTTGGTGGGATCCGGGTCCACCACGTAGCCCCGTTCCTTGAGGAAGGTGGCGTATTCCAGGCTGTTCACCTGGATTTCGCCACCGATGTTCTTGGCACCCTGGCCCCATTTCAATTCGATGATGCACTTGTCCCCGTACCTGTCCACCACATATTCGGCCACCCCGTTGCGGGTGTCTTCCACGTTGAGCTGGACAATGATGGCCCCGTAACCGTCATAGTATCTCAAATAGGTGTCAATGCGACGATCCAGTTCCGGGGCTGAGGTGATCTGCCCTTTACCGTTTTTGCCGGTTTCAATGGTGGAGTCCCGGTCCACCCCCACCACATTTTCACCGATGACCACGGGGATGCCGATGAGGGCACCGCCAATGGCAAAGGAGTCCCAGTACTTTTCCGCGATGAAGGTGGAGCCCAGGGCACCGGTCATCAGGGGCACTTTCACCTTGGTCTTCCTGTCCTTGCCGAATTGGGTCTCCAAACTGGCATTGGGAAAGATACAATCGTCCGGGCTAGTGGTCATCTCCTGGGAAATTCCCTGGGCGCCGTAGGCATATCCCTGGATCCGCAACGAATTATAGGAAACGCCCACATGGCTGGTATTGTTGGCCCCGGCCGTGACCAGACCAAAGCTTCTGGGATAGAGCAATTTCCGTCCCACCATACTGGACAGCCAGGTTTCGCATTTCCCCTTGCAGTCTGCACGGCACAGGGAACAAAGGCTGGATTCACAGGTATCTCCCCGGTTCTTGGTTCCCAGGGCATCATTGGACTTAGAAAATCTTTTTTCCATGGCAACACTTTCTCCTAATGGGTTAAAAGGACGCAAAAGACCTGTTGACTTCGATTCCAGACACCATTGGCTGAAACGCGAAAGCGAAAAAAAAAGGCGTTGCCGGCCCTCCATCGGGCAGGTCGACGCCTTTGTCGAACATCATGTGTCGGCCATACGCCATTGTACGACCCTGTGGTATCCTACTGAATTATCTAAATATATTCAGACTGTCAACACTTCTGGATAATTTTGTTCCAAATCACGAAACAACAGCCACGACATAAAACAAGGAATATTGGCGAAAAAGCGCCCACAAAAATCTCTACAGCAGGCAAAAATCGGCACCTGCCCAACGATGTCGTGGTAGGAAGGATAGAAGCAGCCCGAAATTCAAATGGGAAAAGAGGAAGGGGAGAAAAGAAGCGGGGCGGAAAATAACTGCCCCCCCTTGACCTGCAGCCAAAGGGGGGAATTCACAAAACAATAACCAAGGGATCGTAATTAGATCACGGTTACATTTGCTGCAGCGGGCCCTTTTTGGCCCTGTTCGATGTCAAAGGAAACCCTGTCTCCTTCGTTGAGTGATCTGAAACCGGATGAATTGATGTTGGTGTGATGAACAAACAGGTCTTCCCCGTTTTCCTGTTCAATGAAACCAAATCCTTTTGCGTCGTTAAACCATTTTACGATTCCTTCTGCCATTGTGACTCTCTCCTTAAAAATATTAAGTATTGTTTCAACCTGAGAGGCTGTTGCCACACATACATCCCTGCGGACAACCCCATTCCCCCCAATGAGAAACACGTAAGGCCCCAACCCCGGGGCTTGACGCATTCAATGTCATATTCGATATAAAAAATAAAAACAACATAAATATTACTTTTCCCGAAAAACATTTTTTAAGGAGTGGTTTAAAACGAAAATATGTGAAGCTTTTTACATATCCCAACTTATATCATAAGGAAGGGGTGGTGGCGAAACCCTGTTAAAAGGGAAGATTAAGACAAATGAACCCCTCTAAAAAACACGGAAGAATACCCCTTGTCCCCCCTGTATACAAATCCCTTCATCACTAAAAATGCCCCTAAATCGTAAAGCGGAAGCAAGTTTTAAATTTTCAAGATCATGAACACAAACTCTCCATCGTTGAAGTCCACGGTGAAATTGGCCCCCCTGCCCTGGGCATACCGAACCCAGAAAGGGGTGTCATTCACCCCGCACTCATAATCCGGATAGGTCTCTCCGGTCCGGCTGTTTTTCCAGCTCAGGATCATGGGATGATCGCAGCGGCCAAGGGCCAGATCCTTGGCCCGCTCCTTGGCGGCATTGAAATCAAATCCCGGGACATCCACGTGTAAGCGCAGGTGTTCCATTTTATCGTTTTCGTTTGTTTCCTTGATGTGAACCATTACATGCCCTCCTCTATGCCAGATATCTTTCATAATGGGTTTCAGGGCCAAGGGCCCTTGAAAAACTATAGGCACGATTTGGGCATCTGCCAATTCCCCGCACCCTTTCTCCAGGGGGCGGGGGATCCAAATACCCGAATTCGAATTCGCAATCCCACATCTTTCCCCGCAGCCCTTTCTCTGTTTTTCATCCTTATTCTTGACACTTACCGGACTCCTACCTTAAAATTTGAACAGGTCGCATACAGAAGAAACGCAGTCTTCCACCCCTTCCGATTTCTTCATGGATCCCAATCCTTTCCCCCATTAAGAGTAACCATGACAGAACAAATACTGAACAGGGAACAAGTCAAGGCAGCGGTCGCCGATATGAAGGCGGCCATGAACGAAATGGAACTCCAGGCATTGACCAAGGCCATCAGTGAAGAACGCCGCAAAACCGGCTGGGGCCAGCACCCCCTGGAAATTCGCCTCAGCATTCCCTTCATAAAAAATCGGTTCTACCTGGTTATAGTGGGGGGGAAGGACCAACGCAGCAAAGAACGGATTGCAGAGGATCGAAAAACCCACCCCCTGGTCAAATTCTGGAATATTCCAGTCTTTCTCTTTGCCGGCACCGTGGCCGTCCTGGCCGCTATCGGCGTCCTGTCCCTTGTATGGGGATAGCCCTGCACCAGGCCACATCAATGTAAATCGTAAATTTTAAGGGTGAAAAATCTGGCACGCCCGGAGGGATTCGAACCCCCGACCTGCGGATTCGAAGTCCGACGCTCTATCCGGCTGAGCTACGGGCGCACAGGTGTGAAAGGATGGGTTCTTTTACCACATTGGACCAGCCTTTACAAGAAATCAGACCTTGGGCGCCAATGGGTGGATGGATTTGACAGACAAGGCGTTCTTCGATAGAAATGCCCCCACAAGGAGGCGTTTTTTGACTGAAAAGAAGTGCAAGCCCAGATTTCGGCCACTGGCCTGGGGAGTAAAACAGATGGTGAGACTCATCTGCCTTCTGGCAGCCCTCTCCCTTTCCCAGGTCCTCTTGTTTAAATACATTTCCCCACCGGCAACGGTGAACATGGGATATGAATGGATCCGCCATCAACTATTTGACAGTCCTTACACCCCTTCGGCCTATGATTGGAAACCCATAGGGGAGATCTCCCCCCATCTCAGGCGGACGGTGATGGCCTCGGAGGACCAGCGTTTCCTCCAACACAACGGCTTTGATTTCCAGGAGATCAAGGCCGTACTCAAGGATCTGGTCCACCGCCAAGGCATCCGGGGGGCCAGCACCATCAGTATGCAGGCGGCCCGAAGTCTGTTTCTGCCCGCCAGCCGGAGCCTGGCCCGGAAACTGGCAGAGGCATGGTACACCGTTCTGGTGGAGGCGACCTGGGACAAGGCCCGGATCCTTGAGGTCTATCTCAACACCGTGGACTGGGGCACGGGGATTGTGGGGGCGGAAGCAGCGGCACAATCCTATTTCAAATGCAGTGCACGTGAATTGACACCGGCCCAGTCGGCATTGCTGGCGGCCATCCTTCCCAGTCCCCATAAATGGTCCCCGGTCCGCCCCAGTGACTATATCCTAAAACGGAGACGCCGGATCATGGCCCAGTTGAAGTTGATGCCCCTGTTCCCCTGATCCCGGAGAGGCGCAAGATCGCCTTTACCCATGCCCTGGCATCTTTTGTAGACAGGCACGGATTGTATATCATTTCCCCACCATAAAAAAAGCCGCCTGCTCCCCATGGGCACAGGCGGCTTTTTTATGGTGGGGGCTTAACCTATTGGATTCCCATGAGCTCCACCACAAAAATCACAGTGGTTCTGGGCGGAATCATCCCCGGATATCCGGCTGCCCCGAATGCATGGGGATAGGCCACGATGAGGCGACGTTTTTCCCCTTTTTTCATTCCCAGGACCCCCAGGTCGATGCCCCGGATGATCTGTTTGGCTCCCAGGGTGAACTGGACCGGTTTGCTCTGGTCCCTGGTGTTAAACAACTTCTTCCCGTCCTCCATCTCGCCTGTGAAATGAACATCCACGGTCATTCCCTCGGCTGCGGCAGGACCTTCCCCCTGTACAAGGGTCTCCACCAGGATTCCGGGAACAGTGTCAATGGCAGTGGCATTGGGGTATTTCACCGCCCCCTGGACCATAAAGGTTTCCATGTCCTTTTTGGCCTGGGCCTTGAGGCTGTTTTTCCGCTCCAGCATGATTTTTTCAAAGGCAACCTGGTCATAGGCAAACGCCTCGGCACCGGCCCCCTTGGCAAAGATGGTAAGGGTATTGATACGATCCCCCTGCTTGATGGCATTGACCACATCCTGGCCCTTTACGACCTTACCGAAAACCGTATGTTTGTTGTCCAGCCAGGGAGTGGCCTTGTGGGTGATGAAGAACTGGCTGCCGTTGGTGTTGGGGCCGGAGTTGGCCATGGAAAGGGTACCGGGGCCGTCGTGTCTCAGGTCGGGGTGGAATTCATCCTGGAACTGATATCCCGGGCCACCCCGTCCGGTTCCGGTGGGATCCCCGCCCTGGATCATGAAGTCGGCAATGACCCGGTGGAAGACCAGGCCGTCGTAGAATCCTTTTCCCGCTTCTTTGTTGGAGGCTTTGGTTCCCGAGGCCAGGCCGGCAAAATTGATGACGGTCACCGGGACTTTATCGTAGAACAGCTGGAGGATGATTTCACCCTTGGTGGTATCCATCCGGGCATAGAGACCGTCCGCAAAATCTTCCTCCTGGGCCCAGGAACCCGGGGCCAGGAACAGAAAGGTCAGGCAAAACACAATCAGATAACGCAAAAATTTTCCCATGGGGATTCTCTCTTTTTCAAAGTTAGGGTCTGTCTAATAATCAGGACAAAAGACGATCGTTAGATCGATGCTCATATCAATTCCAGCATCATACCATTAAACCAGGGAACTTGATATGGCCTTGAAAAATAATGGAGGGGAAAGGTATTGGATTCAGGGGAGAAACAAATTCATAAAAGGGGTACCCCCATTGGCTTGCCCCCAAATAAAAAAAGCAGCCAAACAGCTGCTTTATTTGCTTTTAAATGGGGTGAGTGACGGGATTTGAACCCGCGGCAACCAGGGCCACAACCTAGTGCTCTACCAACTGAGCTACACCCACCGCAAAAACCCCTTCTAACTACCAGAACACCCCTCCTTTGGCAAGCCTTTTTTGAATTTTTTTTCACAAAAGACCCGGGATTTTTGGCATTGACCTGGTGGGGTTGTTTGACTATTATCCATCCCTATTGGATCCAACCAACGGCCATGAAAGGAAATGCCCATGAATTCACTGCTCATATTTGTCGTCCGACTCATCCTCGGATTGGTATTCGGGATTTTGTTCACCCGTTTGTTCAAACCGGACTGGGGAACATTTAACGGTGCCCTTGTGGGGCTGGCCCTGGTGGCCCTGGCCTATGGATCAAGCTATCTGAGAAAACGAAATTCCGGATCATAACCCTGGGGGAGCATCATTTGGAAAACATTATATTAGGAACTGCAGGCCACATCGACCACGGCAAAACCAGCCTGGTAAAAGCACTGACCGGAATTGAAACCGACCGCCTCAAGGAGGAAAAGGAGCGGGGCATCACCATTGAACTGGGCTTTGCCTCCCTGGATCTTCCCAACGGCACCCATCTGGGAATCGTGGACATGCCCGGCCATGAAAAATTCGTCAAAAACATGGTGGCGGGTTCCTCGGGCATTGATGTGGTGGTCATGGTGATTGCGGCAGACGAAGGGGTCATGCCCCAGACCCGTGAGCACATGGAGATCTGCAACCTCATGGGCATTGAGCACGGGATGGTGGCCCTGACCAAGACCGACATGGTGGACGAAGATCTGCTGGAGCTGGCCATGGAAGATATCCAGGATTTCATCCAGGACACTTTCCTGGAGGACAAGCCAGTGGTTCCGGTCTCTTCTGTGACGCGCCAGGGACTTGAGGAGTTCACCCAGACCCTCCAGACCATCTGCAGCGCCCTGCCCCCCCGGAAACACTCCTCCATTTTCCGGCTGCCCGTTGACCGGGTCTTTTCCATGAAGGGGTTCGGCACGGTGATCACCGGCACCCTGGCATCGGGAAAGATCAATGTGGGGGAAGACATCATGGTCTTTCCCAAGCGCATCGTTTCCAAGGTCCGGGGCATCCAGGTCCATTCCGCCAGTGTGGACCAGGCCGGGGCCGGCACCCGTACGGCCATCAACTTCCAGGGCCTGGACAAGGAATCCGTGGACAGAGGCGACATTCTCTCCACCCCCGACGCCCTCATTGAAAGCTATATGGTGGACGCCCAATTCCTCTATCTTAAGTCCAACACCAAACCGGCCAAAAACAGGACCCGGATCCGGTTCCACTCCGGCACCAGTGAAATCCTGGGCTATATGATCCTCCTGGACCGGGAGGAGCTCATGCCCGGGGACGAAGCCCCGGTGCAATTCCGTCTGGAATCCCCGGTCTGCTGCATCAAGGACGACCGGTATGTGGTGCGCTCCTACTCCCCGGTACGGACCATCGGCGGCGGCGCCATCCTCAACCCGGCCTCCCGGAAACACAAACGCTTTGACGAAAAGGTGGTCCAGGGGCTGGAGGACCTCATGCTGGACGACATGGAACAGACCATCCGTTTTTCCCTCTCCCTGGAGGGCTTCAAGGGACTCTCCTTTAAAGCGCTGCGGGTCATGACCCACATTCCGGACAAAAAGCTCACCACCACCCTTCAAAAACTCCAGGCCCGCCAGGAGATCATCCAGATCGACAAGGAAAAGCAAACCTTTGTAAGCGGGGATGTGTTTGGAAATTTCAAGGACAAGGTGGTGGAAAGGATCTCGGCCTATCACCAGGCCAACCCCCTGAAGGAGGGCATGCCCACCCAGGAGCTCAAATCCAAGTTCCAGTATATAGAGGATGCCAAATTCTTTAACATCCTCTTCACCCGGCTGGCCAAGGACAAGGTATTGGTCCAGGATCAGAACCTGGTGCGCATGGCCGACTTTGAGGTGGCCCTGCAGGTGGACCAGAAGGAGGTCAAGGAAAAAATTGCCGGCATCTATGAAAAGGCCGGGCTCACCCCTCCCTTTTTCCGCACCGTGTGCCAGGATCTGGAGCTGGACAAAAAAAACGCCAGGGACGTCCTACAGATGCTCATCCAGGAAAAGTGCATCATCAAAACCAAGGACGATCTCTACTTTGATGCCCGGACCATTTCCGACCTGGAAGACAAGCTCATTGAATTTCTCAAGGCCAATGAAAAAATCACCACCCCGGAATTCAAGGACATGACCGGAATCTCCCGGAAATTCGTCATTCCCCTGATCGAGTACTTTGACTCAGAGAACCTGACCATCCGGGTGGGGGACCACCGTCAGCTGAGACGGAAAGTATAGCCCGGGGGGGGGCAGAATCTCTTCCCCCGGGCCATGACACCACCCCCGGATATTTGCCAAGGCCTTCATGGAAAGCGGTGACGGTTCAGACCGGCATCAACCATGCCCCGCTTTTTGGAGCAGATTGCCATGGCGCATCCGGGCTATATCTGGTCGTAGAAGGATTCCACGATGTGATCCAGCCGGGCCCAGCCCGCCCGGGTCAGACGGAAATGATCCTTGTTTTTTTGGCCGAGCCCCCGGCGGATCAGATCCGCCACCAGGGAAGAAAAGACCCCATAAAAGCCTTTTCCCAATTCACGGACAAAGGCTTTTGTATCAATGCCCCCAGCTGTTCTCAGCCCCACCATGATCCATTCGATCATCTTCTGATCCAGGGAAAGGATTTCCATTTCCCTGGGCGGTACCCCTCCCCGTTCCAGGGAACGGATATATCCCTCCAGGTCGGCCAGGTTCCAGAACCGCCGCCACCGCCCCCCATCGTCGATTTCCAGGGAGTGGGCCCCGGGGCCGTATCCCCTGTAGGGCACCATGCGCCAATAGGCGGAGTTGTGGCGGGAATACCAGCCCTCCCCGCCCCTAGCGAAATTGGAAATTTCATAGTGGTCATACCCCCTCCGGGTCAGGTAATCCCCCACCTCCAGAAAAGCAGCGTTCTGGGCCCCGGGGTCCGGGCCAATGAAGGCGCCCTGTTCGCACCTTTGGAACAGGGGGGTCTCCGGCTCAAGGGTCAGCATGTAGCAGGAGAGGTGTTCCGGGGCAAACCCCAGGGCCGTATCCAGATCCCGGCGCCGGGCCGGGGCATCCTCCCCGGGCAGCCCGTAGATCAGGTCAAGCCCCAGGTTGTCAAACCCGGCCCTCCGGGCCCCTTCTATGGCCCCCATGGCCTGATCCGGGGAATGGATCCGGGAGAGGAATTTCAACCGGGCCGGATCAAAGGATTGCACCCCCATGCTCAAACGATTCACCCCCAATGCCCGGATCCCCTTGAGGTAGTCCGGATCCACGGTGCCGGGATTCACCTCCATGGTGATCTCCGTCTCCCGGGAAAGGCCGTGGCACAGGTCCACCTGCTCCAAAATCTGTTCCAATAGGTCCAGGGGCAAAAGGGAGGGGGTGCCGCCGCCAAAGTAAAGGGTTTTAAGGGAAGGGGGTGACCGCAACGATTCCAGGGTCATTTCCCGGCAAAGGGCGGCCACATATCCGGGCAGTGCCCCGGTATCCTCAATGGAATAAAAATCGCAATACCCGCATTTTTTCAGGCAAAAGGGGACATGGATGTAAACGTGGGAGGGCTCAGACAAGGCGTTTTTTCATTTCATCGATGACAATGTCCACATTCTCCGGGGTGATCCCAAAGGCCAGGCAGGATTCACGGACCTCATCCATGCGATGGCTTTCGGCCATGTCCCCGGGGCTGGAAAAATAACCCATGCGACGCCCCACCAGATAGTGGACTTGGTCCTGGGGCGACAATTGGAAAAAGGAATCCACCACGGCAATCATGGCCTCCCGGTCCTGTGGAAGGGTGCCGCAGATATTTTCAAATAGATTGAGTGCGCTCCGGCTCCGGACCTTGGAGGTGATGCCCATGAGGCTTTCCAGCATCAACCGGATCTCCCTGGCCATCATGGGATCAGAGGGCCGCTCAAACCGGTTCCGCTCCTCGTCGCCGGCCAGATTGCTGCCATCGGGAACGGCAAGGCTGCGGAGGTAAATGATATCCGGATTGATGGCGTTCAAGGCCGATGCCGTCTCCAGGGCATGCTCAACGGAGAGATCCACCCCGCCCAGGCCGGGGATGACATAGGCGGCCAGTTCAATGCCCGCCTCCTTGACCATTGAACCGGTTCGGATCAAGGTTTCCCGGGTGGCTCCCTTGCGGACCCGGGTCAGGATCCGGTTGGAACCGGAATCCATGCCCATGAGAATCCGATTTAGCCCGGCCGAAGCCAGGGACGCCAGTTCATGGAAGCCCAGACGACTCAGGGTCCGTGTCCGGGCCGGGGCCGTGATCCGCTTCACCCTGGGGAAGGCCGCCCGGAGATGTGTCAGCACCCGAACCATGTCCAGGGTATCCATGACCAGGGGATCGGCCTCCTGGAGCACAATGGCGTCTGCCCCGTTTCCATGCCAGTCCATGGCCGCATTAAAGGCGACCCGGTCCTTGACCTGGAAGCTGGAATAAAGGGTCTGGATCATCTCCGGATCAGGGGCTGCCCCAGGTTTGATGATCATGCGGATCCGGTCCAGGTAGGAGCGGATCAGATCCACATCCCGGAGGATATGGTCCAGGGAGCGGATGGAAAACTCAACCCCGTCATAGGTCTTGCAGAAGGAGCACCGGTTCCAGGGACAGCCCCGGGTCAGCCTAAGGCAGAGGCTTTTCTCCTCGCTCACCGGCACATGGGGGCCCTTTTCGAAACCGGAATATCGGTCACGCTGCCGTATGTTTTTTCTCATGTCCTATCTGCCCATGGGGTTGAAAATGAAATTGCAAACTGAAAATATCCTCTATCTTATAGGGCAGAACCCCGGATATTGTCAAATCCCCGTCCGGACAGGTCATCGGAGGAATCCCACCGGTCGCCCGGCAACGCGGCGGTTCAATGGGCGAGAAATGGGCAAGAGGCCCCCTGGGCATGGACCGCCACGAAGAGACGCCCATGGACAATAAAGGCGACCCCATCGGCCCATGAACAGCTCCACTGCGTCAACAATTAAGAAAAAAAAGATGCACCTGTCCCCATTCCCCCGCCACCGGGAGAAGATGGTTGAAACCCCTGGTCCGGGTGTGATATTTATGGTTATTTTGCAATTCTTCATTTAAGGAGTAATCCCATGCCCGGATTTGAAATATTTGGTGACGAAGAACGGAAAGAAGTGGCCCAGGTGCTCGAAACCGGTGTATTGTTTCGATATGGGTTTGAAGGGGCCCGCCAGGGGCGGTACATGGCCCTGGAATTTGAAAAGAAACTGGCCGACATCACCGGTGCCGGTTTTGCCCATCTCTGCTCCAGCGGCACAGCAGCCCTCACCGTTGCCCTGAACGCCTGCGGCATTGGTGCCGGGGACGAAGTCATCCTGCCCCCCTTTACCTTTGTGGCCACGTTTGAAGCCGTCCTCCACGCCGGGGCCATTCCCGTTTTCGGAGAAATCGACGAAACCCTCTGCCTGAACCCCGACCGTCTGGAAAAGGTGATCACCCCCAGAACCAAGGCCGTTGTACCGGTTCACATGTGCGGTTCCATGGCCCGGATCCAGGAAATCAAGGACGTCTGCGATAAAAAGGGCCTCATCCTTCTGGAAGATGCCTGCCAGTCCCTGGGCGCCACTTACCAGGGCAAGGCCCTGGGCACCTTCGGCAAGGCCGGATGCTTCTCCTTTGACTCGGTGAAAACCGTAACCTGCGGAGAAGGCGGCGGCATCATCACCTCGGACCGTAAGGTCTACGATTTCTGCGACCAGTTCGCCGACCACGGCCATGACCATTTGGGCGGTGCCGACCGCGGGGCCGACGATCATCCCATCATCGGATCCAACTATCGTATCTCCGAACTCAACGCGGCCGTTGGCCTGGCCCAGCTGGGCAAACTGGACAAGATCGTCGAAATCCAACGGAAGAACAAGGCCTTTATCAAGGATGCCATGGCCGAACTTCCCCATGTGGATTTCCGCTACCTGCCCGACCCCCTTGGGGATTCCGCCACCTTCCTCAGCTTTATGCTGCCCACCCGTGACCGGGCCAAGACCGTCTCTGGCAAACTGGCTGAAAACGGGGTTCCCTGCGCTTACTGGTACGACAACAACTGGCACTATCTCAAGGAATGGCACCACCTCAAGGCCATGAAACGGGCCGGACGCCTGGCCGCAGAACTCAACGCAGACCTGCCCGATTACAGCAAGGTCAGCCTTCCCGAATCCGACGCCATCATGGAACGGACGTTGTCCATGCAGATCATGCTCAACTGGGACGATGCCGAGCTGGAGCGCCGGGTTGCGACCGTCATGGCCGCATTCAAGTAACAGAACAGCCGGTCCTTTGTCCGTTTCCGGGCAAGGGACCCCATCCTTAAGAAAGGAATATCCATCATGTTCAGAAATTTTAAACTGGTCCCCAATGTCATCTTCGGCAGGGGCTGTTTCAACCAGCTGGACGAGATCCTCCAGAACCAGCGGAAAACCGCAGATGCCTGGGTGGTCTTTGTCACCGACGATGTGTTTAAGGGCAAGGAAGTGGAAGGCCGCCTTCCCCTCAAGGACAAGGACTACCTGCTCTGGGTCAATGTGGACGACGAACCCAAGACCGGGTATGTGGACCGCCTCACCCAGCAGGTGCGGGACTTTGCCCCCACCCTTCCCAGTGCGGTCATCGGCATTGGCGGCGGCTCTGCCATGGACCTGGCCAAGGCCGTCTCCCTCATGCTGACCAATGAAGGCTCCTCCACCCTCTACCAGGGATGGGACCTGATCAAAAACCCGGCCATTTACCATGCGGCCGTGCCCACCCTTTCCGGCACCGGGGCCGAGGTCTCCAGAACCGCCGTGCTCACCGGACCCGAGAAAAAACTGGGGTTGAACTCCGACTACACGGTCTATGACCAGATTGTCCTGGACCCGGAACTCATCAAAGGTGTTCCCAAGGAACAGCGCTTCTACACCGGGATGGACTGCTATATCCATTGCATCGAGTCCCTCAACGGCACCTATCTCAACGAATTTTCCAAGGCATACGGGGAAAAGTCCCTGGATCTGTGCCGCCAGGTCTTTTTGGACGAACATCCCGATTCCGAAGACAAGCTCATGATGGCCTCCTTCTTCGGGGGCATGAGCATTGCCTATTCCCAGGTGGGGGCATGCCATGCCCTTTCCTACGGCCTCTCCTATGTCCTGGGCACCCACCACGGAGTGGGCTGCTGCATCACCTTTGACGTTCTGGAAGAGTACTACAAGGACGGGGTCATGGAATTCAGAACCATGATGGACAAGACCGGGGTGGATATCCCCCGCAAGGTCTGCGCCGATCTTTCCAACGACCAGATGGAGACCATGATCACCGTGGCCCTGGGCCTGGATCCCCTGTGGGAAAACTGCCTGGGCAAGGACTGGAAAACCATCATGACCCGCGACAAAGCCCGCTCGCTTTTCCAGAGGATGTAAGATGACCATTGCCGTTATCCCCTCCCGTTACGGATCCAGCCGACTGGCCGGGAAACCCCTGGCCGACATCGCCGGGAAATCCATGATCCAGAGGGTCTATGAACAGGCGGCCAAATCCAAGGCCATCACCCAGACCGTGGTGGCCACGGATGACCAGCGCATCATCGATGCGGTTCAAGCCTTTGGCGGAAAGGCCGTCATGACCTCGGACAGCTGCCGCTCCGGCACGGACCGGGTGGCGGAAACCGCTGGGATGCTCGGCCTTGCCAACGACGAAATCATCGTCAATATCCAGGGGGATCAGCCCATATTCGACCCCCGGAGCATTGACGATCTTCTGGCCCCCTTTGACGCCCATCCCAAGCTGCTAATGTCCACCCTGGCCTACAGGATCCGAGACCCCAGGGAAATCACAGATCCCAAGGACGTCAAGGTCACCTTTGACATCCATGGATTTGCCCTTTACTTCTCCCGGGCCCAGATCCCCTTCCCCCGGGACGGCCAGGAAGATGTGGACTTCTACAAGCACCTGGGATTTTATGCCTATACCAAAGGCTTTCTGGATACCATTGTCTCCCTTGATTCGGGCCATTGCGAACAGGTGGAAAAACTGGAACAATTAAGGGTACTGGAACACGGATATCCCATAAAGGTTGCCATCACCGACTTTGATTCACCGGAAATCGACCTGCCCGAAGATATCCAGCGAATCCATGAAAAACTACTGAATAGCTGACAGATGCGCTCTCTCTTTAAGATCCTCCACACCTGCTGTCACAGGGGGTGGGGTCACATTGAAAATCGAATTTTTAACGAATCCGTCTGGATGGCGGCCATGGGACACACCATTCTCGTGGCCGCCCCCCAGGACAGCCCCCTCTATGAACGGTCCCGGGACGAGGGCTTCAAGGTCTTCCCCCTCTCCTTCATTGGCCTCCATTTTCCCAGGGATTACAAACAATTGGTAAAGATCTGCCGGGAGGAACAGCCCCACATTGTCACGGCCCACGGCCTTACCGATGCCCGGGTCGCCCTGCCCGCAGCCCAAAAGGCCGGGGGCGCCTGCCGGATCTTCTGCCGCCATACCAGCACCCCGGTGAAAAACAGCTTCCAGAACCGGCTGATCCTTAAAAAGTGGAGCCACTACGTCTTTACCACTGCCCCTGTCATCACCCGCCACCTCCAGGGGGTATTCAACCTCAAGGAGACCCGGATTTTCTCCATCCCCAACGGCATTGCCCCGCCGGAACAGCTTCCGGACCGGGACAGGGCCAGAAGGGAGACGGCAGAAGCCCTGAACCTTCCCCCCAGAAGTCGATTCATGGGGTATTCAGGTCCCCTTTCCCATATCAAGGGGGTGGACCTCCTCATCCAGGTCCTTGGCGGACTGAAACGGCGAATTGACCACCACCTTCTTCTGGCAGGGTCCGGTGAAGAAAGCTTTTGCAGGGAGCTGGAAGAGCGGATGGTCAAACACGGCCTTGAATCCCGGGTCCACTTCCTTGGGGAACCCGAAGATCCCTGGCAGTTCTACCGGGCCCTGGACGCCTTTATCATGCCCTCCCGCACCCTGGACGGGAATCCCTTTGAGGACATTCCCCAGCCCCTGATGGAGGCCATGTATGCCTCCTGCCCCGTGGTGGGCTCCCGCACCGGCGGCATCTGCGACATTGTCCACCACAATGAAACCGGCCTCCTCTTTGAACCCGGCAACGCCCAGGACCTCTCCAGAACCCTCTGTGATACCCTGGAGCAGCCGGCCACCGCCCGGGAACGGGTCCACGACGCCCGGAATCTGGTCCGGGAGGCCCATACCATTGACCGGGCCGGCCGGGACCTCATCCGCATCTACCGCCTCCACCAGGTCTGGCAGGACCAAAAACAAATGGGGCGTTCCTTGACTATTCGTCCACCCGAATCGTATCGGTAAATATATGAAAAACATCCCTTAACTGGGGGAAATGTAAGATCGCAACACCTCATCTTCATCCGTAAAAAGGATTGATTTGGAAAAGAATGCCTTCCAGAAAACATTTATCTGAAACCCATCCAAATAATTAAAAATCCGCCCGTTCAATTTTGTAGCAAGATTTCGGGCCAGAGCCTCTTTACTCTTAAATTTCTTCAAATCCGTGTCTATCCATGCCAGTTTCCCCTCATCCGGATGATACATGACATTTCCAAAACCCAAATCCTTGGGACATAACATTGCGTCAAGAATGGTTGCCAAGTCTTTTCCAAAGCAGGTGATGAGATCAAATCGATGCTGGCAGTGGATAAAAGTCGCTCTTCGGATATCCTGGTAACCTGCCAAAAAGTCCATCTCGTGTATCGACTCCACCCATCGCCGGGTGAGAGGAAATAGGGAAAAAGCTGAAAAATAAGTTCTCGGTACCATCAACCCCAGGCGGGATAGGGTAGCGGCACTTCCTGCCTCCCTCTCTGCCTGTGATTTTAACCCATATTTTCTCATAATATCTTTGGGGATTGATTGCCCGTAACACACTTTTAAAATATGGTCGTCGACTTTATATAGATTGGCATACAGTTGCCTCTTGAATAAAACCGGTTCTTCAAGTTTCCCGGTCTCTGCAATACGGGAATGCCCCTTACAGACAAAAAGATGTGGAGAGCCCTCTATCTTTATATTTTTAAAAAAATACTCCCCCATGAACGCTTTACCTTTCAGACCTATGGTTACAGGCTGCAAGATTTAATTTGGAATCAATCTTCCAAATAATTGTCATACAAGACAAAATTATAAACAAAATCATATCAATAAAATGGGTGGTCATGACCTGCAGCATCCCGTTGGACAAAAACATGATTAAAAGAGCAAGACAACACCTGGAATGTGTTCGTATGAACAGATCCTTCCCATACAGCAACAGTCGGCAACAGACAAGAATGGAAACAAGAAAGACCCCTGCATACAATACCATTCCGACAACACCTGTCCTGATGGCCATACTTAAAAACATATTATGTGGCCGGTGAAACCATGAAGGGGGGTATTTTTGATATTCTGCAGGCAGCCTGGAATGATATAATTCCTTATCGATGAAATCGGTATCCCGGAAGGCATCAATTGAAAACCCGGTTCCAACGACAGGATACTCTTTCAATACTTCGAGTGAATAGAATATCAACGACATTCTGGCAGTATCTTCAAAAAAGGTATCAACCTGTACTCTACGCTGCATAGGGCTTTGTGATATCAACAAAATGATCCCAGCCATCAGACCCACCAACATTTTTTTATATTCCCACAACAATATCGGCAATGAAAGGCACAGGGCCAGGACAGCACCCCTCGATTGGGTTGCAACGATGGATAGGGTCAAAACAAGGATAGCCACTGTCAGTAACATTCTCTGACATCTACCGTGGCAAACTTTGATTAGCCACACGGCAAGGAAAAGCCCCAGCATAAACCCAAACGGAACCACATCTGGAGCAAGCCTTTTTATTCCATCAATAAAAAACCGGGAGGAAATATCATGTCCTAATATCCCGTAATATACAATCAACCCCCCAGCGGCAAAAACAAATTCCGAGGCGACAATACAGATGGCAAGCAATTTCAAACGGTTTTTCGTACAGAACAAATTTATGGTAACCCAATAAAAAATCAGATAACGAATCAGGTGTGAATACAAATCACGGGCACTGTCCGTCTTGTCCAAGGCAAACACAACGCTGACAGCCGCCCAAATACAAAACAAGACAAAGGGATAAACCAACGGTGTGTAATAATAAAATCCGGCAACTTTATTTCTTGCCATGGCTATCACAGACACCATGGCGGTATACAAAAAGAGTTGATCTAAAACTGTGGTGTGTGGGAATGGATTCAGGAAAACGACAACCAGCATTAGAAAAATTGCTATTTTTCCCATTTTTTCATTTGCCTTTACTATGTCGTTCTGGCCGGACGGCAAACGACGCTCCCCATGATTGTTTTTTTCCATAAATGTGCATCCAAACAAAAACAATTAATCCAATATATCCCTTGCCCCTCGTTACATTTCAGGGGTGGGGGTGTTTTTCTCTAAAACGTTTCGAGCTTATAGATCCTATTTCTATACTGTCAGCCAAATCGAGCCATACATGCTGCAATTAAAACCATGGCGTTATACTTTCCGATTATTCTTCATACCGAGTTGCAAGGCGTCGATATTTTTTCCAAAAGGCGCTCAAAAAGGCGGCGCCCCTTTCGATGGGCGCTTCCCTTATATTTTTCTTAGGCGGGCACACCATCTGGGCGCCTAAAGATTCCATAAATGATTTGGTGTCATTCGAATGCCACACGGAATCAACCAAACCGGAGCCGTTAAAAAACATTTATCATTTCAACAACTTGAACACCACCATTCCCGTTTTCCTCCAGTTAATTCAACCTTCACAGGGTTCCACCCATCAACCCTTGGGTGGATTTCAATGGTGAATCCCCTTTTGCTACACGGCCCCCATGGCTCATTTCGTTCCGCTTCAGATAAAGGAGGAATTGCTTTCCAGTCCTTATTTGTCACATCGTGCCTGCCCATGGTGTCAGCAAATAGCGTTTAGAAACAAATCCGAAGGCACACAAACAGAGAAAAGCGCCTGATTAACTTATTTTTCTAAACGCATTAATCATGTCACCCAACGCCCACGGCATGGGCTTGAGGCCCCTTGCCCAAAACGCAACAACACAGTTTATTAATTGGGTTTATCCTTCAAAAGGAAGATCTTAGGTTATTACAAAATTATCCGTCCCCCCACCTACCCCATCTACATACGGTTATCCATATAGTTCCAATTTATCCAAAAATTTATTTTGAATTTTTTTTGGAATATTATAATGAATATCTTTCCTCAGCCCCCTAATATCCCTATTCTTTACACGTGGGAGCTTATACCACCTTCGTGGACGCATATCATCAAAATCCAATAAACAAATACGGTGATCTTGAAAAATCAAATTGGACATTCGAATATCACCGTGGATGAGTCCGAGTCCCCTGATCTTTAGAACCATGGAAATGACCATATCCATTCCCCTCTCTATTCTCTCCGGGGAATTTATATGAAATTTAAAATAATTTTCGCCGGTTATGCCTTCTTCATATTCATACACAAAATGAGACATGCCCCGCAAGATCCCGATCCGTTCTTCAACAAAGGCAACCGGTTTGGGCACAAAGACACCACTGGAAATCAAAAGATTCGAATAGTACCAGCTTCTGCTTGCCCGTGTCGGCCTGAAATATCGTTTAAACCGATGCCAGCTGGATTTATAATTATGGCGTTTAACGACAAACTTCTTGCCTTCTATTACAACAATGCCAACTTTACTTTTAAAATTGTTCTGGATAATTTCAGTGTTGCTGTCATCCCAAAAGGCATCGGGGTTATCCAGGAGTGCCAGCATGGCATGCGACATAAATTGTCTATCTCCCATAACCACGGATGAGAATGTTTTTTTAAAGTATACCCCATCTTCCATACTGATTTTAACACTCCTGAACCGTTTTATTCGTTTGCTTTTCCCATGGATAAAACGTTTTTATAAAGGGCCTCATGGGAGGTTCCAACTCGCTCCCAACTGTACTTTTCTGCTGTTTTTCTTGCGCAAAGCCCTACCTTTCTGCGCATTTCCCTGGACCGCAGGTGTCCCAGCAATCCAGGAAGCTCTGAAGCATGCTCCATTAAAAAACCATTTTCACCATGCCGAATGATATCTGCAACCCCTGAATTCTGGCTAACAATCACCGGCAATCCGCATGCCATCCCTTCAAGGATACTCATTCCAAATGCTTCCGACCGTGATGGAAGAACAACAACATCGGCCAGTGCATAATATTTGGTAACATTATCTGTTATCCCTTCCATACTCACACGTTGCCCGCAACCATGCGCCCTGATCATCCTTTCATACCTGGAAATATGATCGCCTTTTCCAACAATAAACAATTGCATATCTTCAGCAATGGCCGGTATCAACAGATCAAGCCCTTTTCGTTGAAACGCAGACCCCACAAAAAGAACAACAAGTTCATTCTCCCCAATTTTCTTTTCTTTTCGAACAGCCCCCCGCAGGCCATCCAGAGCCGTTTCCGAAAATACTGTTGAATCAACCCCCGGAGGGATTTCCACAACATTCCTAGTTCGACGGTAACTGGTTTCGACATCCTTTGATATGGCCGTTGAAACCGAAACCAACCATGCGGTTCCCATCTGACGCTTTTCAAGCCAAAGATAAAGCCAACTTCTAAGGCTCAGGTACTTTTGATCAATCTTCCTTAAGAAGGAATATTTCTCCACCCCCTGTAAATAGGAAAAACTATGTAGGGTTAAAACTTCCTGGGTATAATTGCGCTCATGGGAATGAACGATATCATACTCCCGGTTTTTGAGCATTTTGGTGGTTTCTCTTACGAAGGAAATGGTATTTAAAACGCTTGAAAACCTCATGCGGTTTGGGACAGAAATAAAACCGGCACCTTTTAAGATATCACGGTCTGCTTCGCAGGCGAAAACATCAACACTGTGCCCAAGACGGAGCAAAGCGTGTACCAATTCAACGACATACCGTTCTTTACCGCCGGACATTGTAAACCGTTTAACCAAAATGGCAATATTCACCCCACCCCCTTCACATGACTGCGATCAAAAATATCCATAACCATCCGACCTTGTTGCTCAATGATATCACCCAGGAGAACCACATATCCTTTATCCATTTTTTCCAATGCACATCCACCCTTATCGATAAGAATTCCCCCCGATGCTACATTTTTGCGTATCAGCACCTCCGCACTTAACGCATCGGCCCATCAGCCAAAATCATCGCAGCCCCGTTGTTTGAATGCCTCGTTTTTTTTACGCATCGAGCATTCTTGACTACGTCACTTCATTATTCTATTATGGTTGGCTATTCAATCAAGCTGGAACAATACCATAAAAAAATTTGATACAAAATGAAAAAACTACCCGAAAAGATGAGATGGTTAATACTTGCCCACTGCTACAATATGGACGGTCGGGCTGCAAGCCAGACCATAACCGACCGCATTCCGTTTCTCAGAGAAAAAGGGGTTACACCAATAGTCATTAGTGCCCCGACCGGCAAAAAAGAGCATGATTTTCCCCATTATCAGGTTTTTTCTCCGGCACCATCCGGACTAAAATTCGAAATTCGCCATGTGATGAAAAACGGTTCCCAGCACACCCTTTTGGACAAGATTATCAATTTTCTTTTGACCATTATCATCTTGCCCTTTTTTCTCATAGAGAAAGCGGTTATCCATTTGGACAGCCATTGGTCATGGCTTTTATCCGCTTCGCTATACGGTATCTTCATCATTCCCAAACACCGACCGGAGTTAATTTACTCTACAGCTGGCCCCTCTTCAACCCATTATACTGGATTCATTTTGAGCCGGATATTTAAACTTCCCTGGGTCGCAGAACTCCATGATCCGCTGATATATGACAATGAAAAACAAAAATGGCATAAATATTTCTTCCATAAATACCTTGAAAAACTCATCTTCAGATATGCAGATAAAATAATTTACTTTACGAATAGGGCCAGTACCAATGCATCGAAACGCAACACCGGTGATACAAAAAAATTGGAGATAATCCGTCCCGGTGCAACCCCTGCTGAAAATTGGAGCCAAACCTATCAAAAACAAGATAAAATCCATTTCGGATACTTTGGTTCCCTTGCGCCCGGGCGAAATCTCAAAAAGGTATTTCACGCCTTCCATTCACTTTTAGAGGATCAACCAGAGTGGCGCAAAAAATTGACCATTGACATCTATGGCACGCGCCTCGACCCCATAACCAAGCAAGCCATGGAGCAATATGACCTAGAGACTATTGTAACGGTACACGGCAGGTTGGAATACGATCCTGTGACCGAAAAGACAGGCCGGGAGCAGGTACTTGAAGCAATGAAAAAAACGGATGTCCTCATCCTTGTCCATGGGGATGACATCTTCCGGTGTGATGAATACATCCCCTCTAAGCTCTATGATTATATGCTGGTCAAACGTCCGATTATGGGATTAACCCATCCCGGCTCTGAGCTTCAGATGATGCTGGAGGAAAATGGTTTTCAAGGGCCAGACAGCCAGAATGAAGAAGAAATAAAATCCACACTCAAAGACTTCATCTCTAAATGGGAGAACATAGGCCTAAAGGATCTCGAAAATTCATCCCCTTTAACAGTCAAAGGCGCTGTCGACCAATTAATGACCATCAGGAATTATGCCGTAAACGCCTCAAATAAAAGATAAAGACAGACGAATCCGAAACAGGCATTCTGAAGTATAGGAAAATATAAACCCATGGAAAAACTGGTTCTATTTTGCAAATCATATGAAAAAGACATGCTGAGGGCCAAACGAATGGCCCAGAGCGTAGAGCTGTTTAATGTCGATAAACTTCCGCTCTACATCAGCGTTCCCTCATCCGATCTGGATCTATTCAAGGCCAACTTCGAAAATATACCCTGCCACTTTTTAACCGATGAAGAAATTTTGGATAATTGTACCAAGGCCCACGGACCGTTTCCCAGACTTTTTCCCAATTATCTGATGCAACAACTCGTAAAGTTGGAATTCTGGCGACTTCAAAAATCTGAACATTATTTATGGATAGATTCCGATGCATACTTTTTAAGGCCTTTTCAAACAACGGACTTCTTTTTCGATGAGAATACGCCTTTTCTTGTCATGCATAAATCAGTCGATTTGCGGGAATTTTCAAAAACTCACAATCCCAGAATCGCCGAAAGATTAGATAACCGCATTAAAAAAACGCAACAGTTGTTTGGAAGAAGAGGAGAGCCCTTTGATTTTGGTGAAGCACCTCTGCTCTGGAGCAATTCGGTTCTTGAAGCCCTATCAATTGAATTTCTGGCTCCCAGGGGAATGACCATATATGAACTCCTTTTTTCACACCCCTGTGAAATGCAGCTCTATGGGGAATTTCTTCTGGCGTCCAAAGTCCAAAAAACGATCCCACGGAAACCTTTTTTTAAAGTTTTTCACTATGCAGAAGAATTTTTCAACGCACAGAGGATGGGCGAAGCCGAATTTACCCTTGCCAAAAAATACATGGGAATAGTGATGCAGTCCAATTGGACCGATCAGAAAAAAAAGAAAAAAAACGATATGGCAAGGTTCAAAAAATTTTTAAGGGAACAACAGCGAAAGCTTGGCTTAATGGGATCCCAAAAATTTTAATGGAAAATTTGTTCGTGTCTCATTCAGTATCAAGGCCATTGGGGCACCTATAATTCCCAGAGGCAATGATCTCCTTGAGCAACTGGTCATTTTTTTCAAGGTTGGTTCTGTCATTTTCTTTGTGCCAAAGGTGGAAACAGACAGCCATGAATGGATGCTCCCTGCGGCGCAACCCATAACTATAAAGCCTTGCCGCAAGCTCAGAATCTTCCCGACCCCACCCTTTAAACTCTTGGTTAAACCCGTTAACAGCGAAAAGATCTTCTTTAAAAAACCCCATATTGCAGCTTCGAATGCCTGACATTTTTAAGGTTGCCACCGCTGGAATGAAAGGAAGCCTGATCAAATGGTGGGCATTGGAAAGTTTTCCCTGAATCGCCCTTAAAAAAAGCGATAGTGTTCTCCTGGTATGGGAAAACTCAAACCGCGCTTGAAGTGCTCGCCCCACAAGCACCCGTTTCCCTTGGAAAAAGAACCCTGGTTTTGCCAGCGAGAGGTGATCCTGGATAAAATGCCGTTCAGGAATACAATCGCCGTCCAAGGATATGATATAATCTCCGGAAGATTTCAAAATAGCCTTATTCCTTATCTCTGCAGCACGGAATCCCAGATCTTCATGCCAGACATGCCGAACAGGACAATCCGAAGATGAGAGGGCCATTTGATTAACAAGCTGAGCGGTTTCTTCAGTGGATCCATCATCGGCAACAATAATTTCCAAGGGCAATCTTGTCTGGTTCAACAGACCTTCAATGACCTTTTTCAAACTATCCGGCCGGTTAAATGTGGTGACAATCACAGATACATTCATGATATCAATCCCATCTGTTCCTTTACGGCGGACATCACCTGATCCACGGATATCGCCTTCATACATGTCCGATGCCCACATTCCCTCTTAAAACAGGGAGAACACTCGATATTCGAACGCACGACCATATGATCAGATCCATAGGGTCCGGTCCGCCATGGTGCTGTGGAACCAAAGATGGCTACAACCCGTGTGCCAACAGCTGCACCAAGGTGCATGGGGCCGGTGTCCGTTGTGACAAGTACATCTGCCTGTTCATAGAGCGCCGCCAGCATCTTCAGACTGGTTAAACCTGCCAAATTGATGCAAGTTTTATCTGCCATAGACATGATGGCATCGATTACCGGCCTATCTTCCCCCCCCCCCGTAAACACAATTCGTGCTTCACAATGGGCTTGTATCTGATCACTCAACTTTGCAAACTTCTCATTGTCCCACAATTTGGTTTCCCAGGTTGCTTGGGGGTTGATGCAAATTATTTTCTCTTTGGATAAGACGCCATTCTCACTGAGGAGATCATTTACCAACCGTCTGTCTTCATTGGTCACCGGCAATCTATAGTCCACCCTATCACTCTCTACGCCCAAGGCCTGGACCATCATCATCCCTCTTGTCAAGGCATGGATTTCCATGCTTACCGGTGGGATTCTCCGGTTATAAAAGAAATGGCTGCATTCGGCATGCTCCATCCCTTTATCAAAGCCGATTTTTTCCTTCCCCCGTGCCAGCATCACCATAATGCCACTTTTAAGGAGCCCTTGGAAATCAATGACCATATCATATTCTTTACTCCGAAATGTGCGGATAAAAGAGACGATTTCCATGGCGGCCTTTGGAAAAGATGCCGAAAAGAGTTGCTTTATCCAGCGCTTCCGCTTTGACACAATGACATTGTCCAGGGATGGGTGACCGAGAATGAGATCAGCGGCAGCCTCCTCCACAAGCCAAGTGATTCTAACGTCTGGAAAATGGTCCTTCAAGGCGTTCATGGCCGGGAGAGTATGAATGACATCACCGATGGCACTCAATTTTACGATAAGAATATTCATGGGGCTGCCCTTCCCGCCACCATGGACAACGCCGTTTCAAAGACCATATCAACGGTAATGTTTTTCATGCATTGATGATGATCATATGGACATTCCGGTTTCATGCACGGGCTACAATGCACAGGCACCCTCACGATACGGCTGTTGAGATTGGACGGTGGCGTTGTTATATGATTGGTTGAGCCAATCACAGCGACCTGGTTTATGCCCAAAGCTGCGGCGGCGTGCATCAAGCCGGAATCATTGGTGATAAAAAGGGAACATCTTTCGATAAGGGCAAAGGCCTGTGCGAGTGTTGTTTTACCAGCCAAATTCACACAGACATTCCCGGAGAGTTTAGAAATCTCATCTCCAAGGGCATTGTCTGCAGGACCGCCGAATATCAGTATGCGGACACCAAAATGCTCTGCCAATCTTTGACAAAGCGCAGCAAACCGGTCCGGAAACCAACGCTTTGCCGTCCCCCCCGTGGCCCCCGGATTAATACCAATAACAGGTTGAGTATCAACCCCATTGTCCCGAAGTATTTTCCCTGCCCACTCCCTTTCGGCAGGGTCGATAAACAGATCCAATGTTCTGCCGTCGTCGTACAATCCGCCACCCCGAAGGATTCCCCTGTAATAATCGATGAGGTGAACTTTCTTCAGAGCCGGATCAAGTTTTATAGACCTATTCAACAACACTCCCCGTCCGTCGGTGTCATATCCAAGCCGTTCAGGTATACCAGCGAGAAATGCAATCAAAGCCGCTTCAAAGGCATTTTGCATTGACACGGCAAGATCAAAATCATACGCCCGCAGATCTTTTGCCAATCGTATTGTCCCCAAGCCCTTGCCATGGCGACCCTTGTCATCATAAACCAGTATCCTGTCCACAAAAGGATTACTCGAAAAAACCGGCTCCACCCACGGTTTTAACAAAATCGAGATATCCGCATCGGGAAAATTTTTCCTGATCGCCCTTATTACCGGGGTGGTCATAATGGCATCCCCCACCCAGTTGGCTCCTCGTATCAATATCCGAGAAGGTCGAGACGTCCTTAAGTTAAATTTTGGCATTTATTTTTCCATGCCTTGGCCAGGGGCAAAAATTCTTGGTTTTCCATCGATTGTGAACCCAAAAATACTGGTCGGGATATTCTCTGACAATGGTTTCAATGAGTCGAGTGTAATTTTCTGTATTAATTTCTATATTCTTAATCTCGTCATCGGTTTCCACCCAGCTTATTTCTGGTAAAAAATTAATGGTAAATTTTCGTTTTTTACGAACTGTATACAAACCTATCACTGGCGCGCCGGTTTTTAACGCCAGCATGGCAATGCCTTTATTGGTACAGGCGGGCCGGCCAAAAAAGTCCACAAAAACGCCCTTATGATAACTGACATTTGTATCCAAAAGAGTTCCCACAACATGCCCTTCGTTCAGAGCGGTTTCAATTTGCTCAAACGCCCCCTTGGTCGGGATCATTGATATACCGAATCGTTGGCGGATTTTTCGAATCAACCGATCCAGGGGTTTAAAATCCAATGATCTATAAACAACGTAACCCTGCAATCCGGTTTCCTCGATGGCGGGGACCAACATTTCAAAATTACCCATGTGACAGGTCACAACAATTACCCCCCGCCCCTTGGCATGGGCATTGGTCACATGTTCCAATCCCTTTATCGAGAGATGTGAAAATAATTTTTCTTTGGTTAACTTCTGGGCCCATGCAACTTCAAAAAGTATAGATGCAATGTTTTTAAACACTTGCTTGCCCATGATCTCAATTTGATGAGGCGCCAACTCATTGCCGAAACTAAGCGTCAGATTTTCCAGGGTAATCTCCCTGTGGCGGCGATCAATTCGAAACCAGAACAGCCCGATGAGATTGGCCAAAAAATCCGCCAAGCAAACCGGCATTCTCCCCAGCAGCGCAATGATTAATTTTAATAGTCGATAAATATGATCGTCATTCATAATTTCGGTCTCGCTCCAGGCCCCTCCCCTGTCACTTTTGCCCCCTAGGGACACCCACTATTGTCACATCAAGCCTCCAAATTGTTAATCCCTGTTCTATATTCCTTGTGGAATAGGGGGATTGATGAACACCCGCCTTCCTTTAAAATCTTACCTACCATTCAAACAGCACCCTAAAATCCCAAACCGCTGATGCTCAAGATCGTTGCCATCACACACAGGACTATCCCCCAGAGCAATGGAGGTATCATCTCCAAAAGGCCGGGCCCAGATACGGCACTGCTTCAAAAGATGCTGTCCCGGACAAAGGCGTCAAAGCGAGCGGCATCTTCTATCTCCAACCTTACGCCAAGCACCACCGTATCCCACTCCCATTCCGGGGAATGGGGAAATTTGGCCCAATCCTTTTCCGTGGTCAACAAAATTTCGGCCCGTTTCCGGCCCATTTCCCGACGGATGGTTTCAAAATCTGCGCTCTTATACCGATAATGATCTTGAAATTCAAGATGCGCCACCACATTCCCACCGAGGGCTTCAACGCTGCAACGAAATGTCGAATTCCGTGCAATGCCGGAGACCAGCAGCACGGGACGGTCACGAAGCCCATCCAATGCATCGCCAACCTGCTTCACCGACTTCCCTCCACGAATCCAGGCAGCCAAGACCAGCCGATGCCAGCTCTTGAAGACCGGAAGGCCGGGGAAAGCCTTTTCAATGGATGGACTGACCACTGCGCCGGTTTCAGGGCATCGGGTGAGAATCAAAACATGGGCGCGCTGACTGGCTGTTTCCGGACCTTCCCGAAGTCGACCCGCCGGCAGGAGTCGGCCATTGCCAAAGGGACGATCATGGTCCAAGAGTACCAAATCTAAATCCCGGCTCAGCTTCATATGCTGAAAGGCATCATCCATAACCATCAAATCAGGGCGAAATTTATCCATGGCCAATTGGCCGGCCACCCGGCGATCTCGCCCCACCACCACAGGCACTCCCAAAGTCCGAGCCATCATAAACGGCTCATCTCCGGCCGTGGCCGCATCCAGGAATAGTCTCCGGCCATCCCCCACCACGGCGGCATCCCTTTCCAGCGCACCACCATAGCCCCGACTGATCACCGCCACACGGTATCCCATGGCAGTTAACCGCCCGACCAGATAGGACACCATTGGAGTTTTCCCCGTACCACCGGCAACAATATTACCAATGGAGATCACCGGACACTCCAGGGTGGTGGATTTCAACCAATTGCGCCCATAGGCCCGGCATCGCCAACGGGTAGCAATCCCATATCCTTTGGAAAAAATAACTAAAAGTTGTTCCAGGGAAAGCCAATTCGGCTGGTAGTCCCGATTCGTAATCCCATGGATCCGTTGTTCTAAATGTTTAAGTAGGGACATGGAGAATCCTCCCCATAATCCGGTCCAGGGCACCTTGATTGGCCAAATATACCCGGGCCCCTGCCCGTCCCATCTCCTTGGCCTTTTGTTCATGCTGGAACAATTGAATTATTTGTTCCGCCAAATCTGATTCATTTTCAATGATAAAAGCGGCCCCACTTCGGGTTAACAATTCAGCCGGTTCCAAAAAATCATCCATATGGGGGCCAAAAAGAACAGGCTTTTCAAATCGAGCGGCCTCCAACGGGTTATGCCCGCCACTGGCGATCAGGGTTCCGCCGATGAACGCCAAATCACATACAGCATAGGCCTGGGCCAGAATACCGTATCCATCGATAAGGGTCACCGTGTCCGCCGTGGTCGGGGTCCTCCTGGGGCCCTCGGAATGGCAGAACACCGACCAGCCATGTTTCTTGACCAGCAGACAGATTTCTCGACTCCGGTCGATGTCCCGGGGAGCCAGCACCAACTTGGCCAACGGACACACCGCCATAACCTTCGCCCAGGCCCGAAACAGAATTTCTTCCTCCCCGGGGTGGGTGGAACCGGCCAAGAGCATCGGTTGTCCGGCATCTGCACCCAGGGATTGGCGTAATGTGGCCATGGCTGGTGCATCCAACACCGGAACGGGTTGGTCAAATTTCATATTGCCCGTGACATGGATTCGGGAACCCGGCACGCCGATGGCCTGAAATCGTTCTCGATCTAATGGGGTTTGGGCCAACACCTGGCCTAAATGGGTAAAATAGCTTCCCTTCAAAGGCCCCAGCTTTTGATACCCGGCAAAGGAGCGCTTGGACATCCTGGCATTGATCAGGGAAACCCGGACCCCCTTACCCGACGCATACTTGATAAACCAGGGCCAAATATCCGTTTCCACCAAACAAATTTCATTGGGCTGAATGCGGCGAAATACCGCAGAAACCGCCCACCAAAAGTCAAAGGGGAAATACCCGACGCCCAAGGCCAAAGAACGCTCCTCACCTTGGTAAAGGTCTTGAGCCATGGCCAGGCCGGTCATGGTAGAGGCAGTGAACACCACCTCAACCCCAGGATTTTTCGCCAAACTTTCCATGAGAGGCTGGGCCGATCTCACCTCCCCAACGGACAGGGCATGGACCCAGATCCGACGTCGCTTTTCACTCATATCAGGCAACGCAAGAAAAGACATCAGCCCCAGGCGATGGAGCAGGCCGTGCCGCCGCTTCTTTGACACGGCCATGATCAGTGGCAACACTGGCAGCGCGGCCACTACAGCCAAGGAGACCAACAATTGATAAAGAAAAATCACCCCGTCCCCCTATTCGGTTTTCAAAAGAAAAATAGTCCCACCGGCAATGAAAAGAAAATTGGTAAGCCAGGCCGCGGCCACCGGCGGCAATGCACGGGCATATCCCATGGACAGACAGAGGCCGTAAACACTCCAATAGAGAAAGGAAATCCCAACCCCCAGGGCAATGCCCACGGGCATATTCCCCTTTACCCTGGGATGCATGCCCGTGGCCGCACCAATGAGGGCCATGAAGATACAGATAAAGGGAAAGGCGATTTTACCGTGCATGTCCACCCGATAGGTGGTGGCGTCATAGCCTTCGGATTCCACCTTTTTCACATAGTCCAAAAGCTGGAAAAAACTCATCTCGTTGGATTTGCGGGCCGAATGGCCCAAATCCTCCGGATTCAGCCCAAGATCCACGGCCCGGGTATCAAAATAGGTGATTTCATAGGCATCGGTGCCGGGCTTACGGGTCTGAACCATGCCGTCCTCCAATATCCATTGGTTGTTTTCATACCGCCCGGTCCGGGCATCCATGCGCTTGAGGATCTTGAAATCCCCATCCATGGTGGAGGCGGAGATCCCGGCAAGGGTCTTCTGCTGGGGATCGAAAAAATTAATATGTACCAGGCTCTTTTCATGCTTGATCCAGATATCGTTGCGTCCCTTGGAGACCCGGGAACCATTGCCCATGCGGTCGTATCGGATGTAGTTGGCCCTGGACATTGAAACCGGAATCAACGTTTCCCCCAGGAAAAAGACCATCAGGGTCAGGACCAGTCCCACCGCCACCACGGGCCGTGCCAGGTAATAGGCCGAAATCCCACTGGACTTAATGGCCGTGATTTCGTTGTTCCGGCTCATGATGCCAAAAACGGCGATGGTGGCCAGCATGATCACCGCAGGCGTCAATTGCACACACATGAAGGGCAGTTTCAGAACCACATACCAGAGGGCCTCCAAAAGGGAGATCCCGGATTTAAGAAACCGGTCCAGGCGGGAAAGGTAATCAATGAAGACAAAGAGAACCAGAATCAGAAGCTGGATGACGACAAAGAGCCGGGTGAACTCCTTGAGCCAATATCGATGCAGACACCCCATGGACTTTATTTACGCCTCAACTTTTGAATCACAAGGGAGACCCGGCGGACCAGCCATACGGGCAGGTGTACGGGTTTTTCCTTGGCATTGCGCACCAGAAGAAAAACACCGGCCCCGCCCATGGCCACATTGGGCAGCCACATGCCCACCACGGGGTCAAAATATCCGGCTTCGCCGGCGGACCAGCCAAAGGCCAGTAGAAAATAGTACAATAAAAAAAAGAAAATCCCCATGCCAAACCCCGAAGACTTTCTCAGGGAAAGGGACTGAACCCCCAGTGGAAAGGCCAGCAACCCAAGTGAAAGGCAGGCAAAGGGAATGGAGAATTTTTCATGGAGCACCATCAGGGCCTCGCTCAATTTGGCCTTATCCGCAACCCCCTTCTGGATCAAAGCCCTTAATTCCACAAGGCTCCGCTCGTCCAAGTCCTTGCGAAGGGGCCCCTTACCCTTGTTCATGGTATTGAGATCAATATTGATGTCATAGGTCTTAAAATGGATGGTGGAGACCGACCGGGTATCGTTTTTAACCTGGTTGATCATCCCGTCCCTGAGGCGGATGGTATAGCCCCCGCTGGTGTCGGAATGGATAAGCCTTCCCCGGGGTGCCACGGAAATGGTGGTCATGTCCCGGCTTCTGCGGTCTTCAATAAAGACGTCGGTAAGGCTCCGGCTCTTCATGTCAACGGCCGAGACATAGATCATGATGTCCTGGAGCTGGGAGTTGAACTGCCGCTCCTGCAATGCCGCATCAACGCTGGTACGGGCCAGTTCAATGCTGGTCTTTTTAATGTTCAGCTTTCCCCAGGACACACCAAAAAGGGTGACCCAGAGACTGAAAACCGTTCCCAGGGCACAGAAGGCCAGCACCGGCGGCAACAGCTTATAAAGGGAGGTTCCCGCCCCCTTCAGGGCAACGATCTCGTTTTCCCCTGCCATGCGCATGAAGGTGAGCAGAACCGAGATCATCACGGACATGGGGATGGTGAATTCCAGGAACCGGGGCAGGGTGTAAACCACCATAAAAAGGATATTGGAGAATCCGGCATTGTAGTTGACCACCATGTTGGTGATCTCCGGAATCCGGGTCATCAAAAAGACAAAGGTCAAAAAAAAGAGGCTGATGACAAAGGGCGACATCAACTCTCTGAATATGTATCTGTGTATAATTTTCATAGGATTCATTGCCAGGAAAAATATAAGCTCGGGGGGCACAAGTCAAGGGGGCGACGCCTAAAAGCGGTTTTCACCCCCCCCGTATCCATGGTATATCCAGGCCATGAAAACCCTGATCATTGCCAGCGGTCATTTTGACCCCACCCCGGCCATGGAAGCCGAAATCCGCAAAGCCGACCTGCGCATCGCAGCCGACGGCGGCGCCCGCCACCTGAGACAATTGGGCCTGGATCCCCATGTCATCATCGGAGACCTGGACTCCATCCCGTCCCGGGACAGACGCCACTACGAGGACCGGCAGATCCCCTTTATCACCTACCCCTCCCGAAAGGACCAGACCGACACGGAAATCTGCATTGCCCATGCCCTGGAAAAGGGGGCCACACAGATCACCCTCATGGGGGTCACCGGCTCCCGCCTGGATCACACCCTGGCCAATATTTTCCTGCTCCAGCCCTTGGCCCGCAAGGGAATCCCCGCCCGGATCCGGGATGGAAACAACGATATTTATCTGGTGGTGGATGAAATGGTGGTGGATGGAAGCCCCGGTGATTATCTTTCTTTGATCGCCCTTTCCCAAAGGGTCGAAGGAATCTGGCTCTCGGGTCTGGAATACCCCTTGGAAAACGCCGTCCTGGAACGGGGGGACTCCCTTGGGATCAGCAATTGCTTTGTCCGGGACCAGGCCCGGATCCGTATTTCCCACGGCGCCCTCATCGTCACCCGTTCCCGGGACTGATGGAAAAGGGGGGGATCTGATCCGGCCTTAGGGAAGTGGGTTGGTCCCATGGGAGCGGATTGGTCCCCGGCTATCCTTCTTCAGAGGCATCTGCGGCAGCTTCAGCCTCCTGCTCTTCCATGGCCGCCCGGTCCAGGGAGTGCTCTATGAGAAATGCCTCCACCTTATCCATGGAACCGGCCACAAGGACACGTTCAATTTCAATGTCCTCCACCGTGCCCTCCATATAGGGGTTCAGGATCTCCACCACCCTGGTCCGTTGCCGCTTGATCTTTTCAAAATCACGGACATCATCGTAAATCAGATTGCTCAGGAAAAGGAGTACGGCCTCCCGGGCCTTGGGATGGACCGAGGGTACGGGCTGGCCCGGCATGAGTTCCTTGAGTTGGATCTTCATGCTCAGGCAAAGATACCGGTCCTGTGAGGCCGATGATATTTTGTTCAGGTTCACGGCCACCGGGGCCATGGGGATGACAGGGGTGGTCACGGCAACGGGATCCGTGGTGTGTTCCACCCGCCGTTTTTTCCACTCTCCCACCCATCCGCTTTCGGCCTTGAGCTGCATCTGCTCCTTGTCCAGCAGCACAATGTCAAAGACCTGGGTGTCGTTCTTGCGCCAGACACTCTCGATGTCGCTCTCCATGACCGTGAAAATCAGCCGGCGATCCTCCATGTGCCAGCTGCCCTTTGCCGCCCCCTTGGACTTTACAATCTTGGAGGTGACATCGGCGATGCGCACCGAAGATTCCCACGAGCCCTGTGCCTGGAGGATCAGAAGGATATAGGCCCGGTTCCGGTACTGGGTCCAGTTTCCCAGGACCAATTCCTCATCCGCAGCCATTTTTTTTTCGGCCTCACCACATCCCAAGCCACCCATGAGAAGGGCCGCCAGCAAAATGCTAAACATAATCCTGTGAAATTGCATCATCGTCTATCCTGATCCATGGTTTGAAAGGCATTTGACAGCCGGATGAAAATGTTCCTTTAACGCTACCACGAGGGGGTACCCCGGTCAAGATCCATACCGGATTTGCCTAGTCTGGAAATGGCAGGACAATGGGGTCCATTAACCTAGGCATCCTCGATTCCCGGCCCCCCCGTGACATATCCCGGGTAACCTGGGCAGGATATAAAAAAAGGCGCCCATAAGAAATGGACGCCCCTTTACTGCATATGGCTAAGAATCTTATCCGCAGGAACCGGCGGAACCGCAGCCGGAGCAGCCACCCCCGCCCAGATCGATATTGGAATCCAGGTGGAAACCCATCCCGGTAAAATCGATTTTAATGGTGCCGGCCTGTTTCATGAATTCTTTGTCTACGACAAATTTAAGACCCTTTATTTCAAAGTTGTCATCGCTGTCTTTAGGCTCATCCAGAGCCATGGCAAGGGAAGGGCCGCCTCAGCCGCCGGAGTTCAGAAAAATCCGAATGGGAGTCGGCTCTTTCCCCTGAAAATAGTCATCGATCTGCGTTTTCGCAGCATCAGTCAGCTCAATCATTTAACGCTCTCCTTATCTTATTAATGGTCAGGTTTCTGGCCTGAATTCCCCCTATTCTAACCACGCCCCCTGGGGCTGTCAATGTCAGGTCCGGGCTTTTCCTTTAGATTTTCCAACCCCGGGTCGTATTTCATTGAAAATCCCCCCGGGCTCACGATACCATGGGGCCATGAAATTATCCGTTCCCTTTATTCCCGACACCGAATACCAGGCATTCCTAACGCCCAGAAAGACCGAGTTGGGCGCCCTGTATTTTAGTCTGGGCACCGGACTGGACAGCCGGGTGCAGCCCAGTCCCTGGACATTGGACGACCTCATTCCCGGGTTGGCGGAACTCCGGCCACTTCCCTCCTATGCCCTGGTGAACAGCCGATTCATTGCCCCTGACCATTACCGGGACACCCCCTTTCTCCTCCGGCTGCTGGACCAATTGGCCCGGCTCCGTGACCAGGCCGGCCTTACGGGCGTGGTCATCACGGACATGTACCTGCTCCATGCCCTGGCCGACACCGGCCACGGAGTCATCCCCTCCCTGGAGGCGGTTCCCGGCATCAATTGCATGATCCACACCCCGGCCCAGGCCATGGTCTTTCTGGACACAGTGGCGGCCTCGGGTTTTAAATCCCCGGGCCGGTTTCTCCTGGACCGAAGTCTCAACCGGAATCCCACCGCCCTGGGAGAGATGGTACGGGTGTTAAAGGCTGATGCCCCCGGCATGGACCTGGAGCTTTTGGCCAACGAAGGCTGCCTGGCCCACTGCCCCTTCAAACTCAGCCATGACGCCCTGATCTCCCTGTCCAACACCGGCAGTTGCCGGGAACAGACCCAGGCCCTGAACCAGGCATATGGCTGCAGGCGGGTATGGATGAACCAGCCCTGGAAAATCTTTTCCTCCCCCTTTATCCGCCCGGAGGACCTCCACCATTACCAGGACCTGGTCCAGGGAGTGAAACTCTGCGGCAGGAGCCTGGGCCCCAAATTTCTCATGGAGGTGATCGACGCCTATATTGCCCGGAGTTTTGACGGGAACCTGCTCACCCTCCTGGACGCTGCAAGCCTCATGGCCCATGCCTTTCACCTGGACAACAAGGCCCTGGACCCGGATTTTTTCACCCATCTCACCCTATGTACAAACCAATGCAAACAGTGTAGGGTGTGTGGCATATTAGACGCCCGTGCCCTGCACCCCAAGCCCGCAAAACTGAAACACTATGAGGATATATTATGAGAATTCTGGTAACAGGCGGAGCCGGATACATCGGCAGCCATACCTGTGTGGAACTCTTGAACACCGGTCATGAGGTCGTTGTGGTGGACAATCTGTCCAACAGCTCCCCCATCGCCCTTGAGCGGGTCCGGACCATCACAGGCAAATCCCTATCCTTTGTCCAATGCGATCTTCTGGACAAACCCGCCCTTAAGAAAGCATTCAAAGACCACGCCCCGGATGCCGTCATCCACTTTGCCGGACTCAAGGCCGTTGGCGAATCCGTAGGCCAGCCCCTACGCTACTACCAAAACAATATCACCGGCACCCTGAACCTCCTTGAGGTCATGTCGGATCAAAGGGTCAAGACCGTCGTCTTTTCCTCCTCGGCCACGGTGTACGGAGACCCGGCAAGCCTGCCCATCCTGGAAGACTTCCCCACTTCGGCCACCAATCCCTATGGCCGAAGCAAACTCATCATCGAAGAGATGCTCAAGGACCTTTCCATTGCCGACCCGGAATGGCAGATCGCCCTGCTCCGCTACTTCAATCCCGTGGGCGCCCACGAAAGCGGCCTCATCGGAGAAGATCCCCAGGGCATCCCCAACAACCTCTGCCCCTATATTTCCAAGGTGGCCATTGGGGAACTTTCAGCCGTCCAGGTCTTCGGAAATGACTACGACACCCCCGACGGCACCGGGGTCCGGGACTATATCCACGTGGTGGACCTGGCCCTGGGCCACATCCAGGTTCTTCCCCGGCTCACCACCCAGAAGGGGGTGGTCACCTACAACCTGGGAACGGGGAACGGATTTTCCGTACTTGAAATGATCCAGGGATTCCAAAGGGCATGCGGCCACCCCATCCCCCACAAAATCGCCCCCAGAAGACCCGGAGACATTGCCGCCTGTTATGCCGACCCCGGCCTGGCCCAAAGGGAACTGGGTTGGAGTGCCGCCCGGAGCCTGGACGACATGTGCAGGGACTCCTGGAAATGGCAGCAGCAGAATCCCAAAGGGTACGAACCCGCCTAATTTCAAGGACAGACCATGCAATCCCCCGACGCTGACCTCCCCCTTCTGATCCGACGGGGCGAGATTGAGACCGCCTGCACAGGGCTGGCCCGGTACGATGGAACCGCCAGCAGTACATCCCCCAGGCTTTTGGAAGCCCTGGCCGTGGCAGACGACGACACGGCCCTGGCCTGCCTGGCCGACCTCCTGGACAACACCACACTGGACCCCCAGTTCAGGGGACACCTCATCCAGTTGACCATTGACCGGGCCCATCTGAATTTCCGTTTCGCCCCCCTGCTCCTGGCCCAAAATGCACCTTCAACGCTCCAGACAGCACGCCCCCTGTTCCGTCACATCCTGGCACGGGAGACGGATCCCACGCTCATAGGAGAGATCTTCAAGGGGGTGGGCCGCCACCGGCTGGACGACCTGTCCAGGGAAATTGCCGAATTTGTCTTTTTTGACGATGCCGGCCTAAAGCGCCTGGCCGTCCAAACCCTCCAGGACATCGGAGGTCCCATGGCCCGGGACTGTCTTTTGAAAATTTCCAAAACAGATAAAAGCGATCCCCAGGTCCGGGCGGCCCTGGCGGCCATGGCCTCCCCCCGGCCCTCCGGAACCCAACCCGGCCCCAAAACTGGAATGGAACAGGACAGGAGCTGGGAGGTGGGGGCCGGACTTGCCAACCTGACAATGGATCAAGGCTTCCAGGCCCTCACCTATTTTGCCGCCCACCCCCGGAAGCTGGAAACCGCCCTGGCTGCAGAAATCAAAACCGGCAACCGCCCGGCACAGCTCCTGTTGCTGGAGGCGGCCGCACGGGGCAACTGCCCCGGCATTGTCCATCTGCTGTCCCCCCTGCTTTCCGACCCCTTGACCCCCGGGGAAGTCCGGTGCGGTGCCCACGCCGCCCTGGCCGCCCTCCCGGTCCTGGCCGCCACCGACATGATCCATGGGGACACCTTCCATGGCGCCCCGGCCGTGCGCATGGCCGCCCTCATGGCCCTGGACCGCCACGGTTCCCCCCTGGACCTGGCCCGGCTGCGCTCCATTGTGGAATCGGGCACCCCGGCTGGACACCGGCTCACCCATTCCCTTCTGGACGGCCAATGCCGGCGCCTCATCCACGACCTCATGGGATCGGACTCCTTTATATTCACGGCCTCCAACTACCTGGAGACCGCCCCCCTTCCCGTGCTGGAAACCTTTATCCAGGTACTGGAAGACCGGCAGCAGACCTCCACCCGGGCCAAATACCGTCAATTGCTGGAGACCCGGCAAAGGGAGATGTCACACCGCCCCTGGGCCGCCATTGTCTGTCCCTTGACCGTTCCGGCCCGGATCCAGGCAACCCAGGTCCAGACCGCCGGTTTCCAGGCCCGGATATTTAAAACCCGCCGGGCCCTGGCGCCGGCCCTGGCCTTGGAAAAACCAGGGGCCGTCCTCTGCGACCTTTTCCTGGACGATTGCACCGCAGTGGCCCTGGGCCGGCAGATCCGTGAAGGCTATTCCAGGGAACAGCTTCCCCTTTTGGTTTCATCCCCCCATATCCCCTTGGCATCGGAGGTCTTTATGAAAGAAATCCACACCCCGGAGATCAACCACATTTGCACCTTTCCCGTTCCCGCCCGCCAATTGACCACCCGGGCAGGACGGCCATGAGGGGCCGGAAGCAGGACCGGCCCGTTGCCATTGGCGCACGGCTGAAAACCTTTCCGGAAATCCATACCCTGGGGTTCCGGCCCAACTTCCAGGACTATACCAAGGAGGAACAAGCCCTTCTCCTGGGGACGGAGCCCATCCTCTATCCCACGGCATTCTATGCCGACCTCTTCAACACCATGGGCAAACGCACCTTTCCCTCCTACCATACCTATAAATTTGCCCTGGACAAAATCCGTCAGACCGCCCTTTTCCAGATGCGGCACATCCCCCACCCCAGAACCCGGATCTTTTACGGCAAGCAGCAAAAAGCCCGGATTCTCGACCATTTTGAATTCCCCTTCATTGCCAAGATCCCCCGGGGCTCCGCCAGGGGCTGCGGGGTTTTTCGCATGGAGACCCTGGCCGATCTTAAGGCATATCTGGACAGGGGAAGCCCCGCCTATATCCAGGAGTACCTCCCCCTAAAACGGGATCTGCGGGTGATTGTCATTGGAAGGGAAGTGGCCCTGGCCTATTGGCGCCACGCCCCGGAAGGGGACTTCAGGACCAACCTCTCCCAGGGCGGGGTCATTGATTTCAACACCCTGCCCCCCCGGGCCATTCAGCTGGCCCTGGATACGGCCCTTCAATGCGGATGGGATGATGTGGGAATTGATATTGTGGAATCAGACACCGGCTACCAGGTCCTGGAGGCCAATGTAAAATACGGGACCCAGGGCTTCCAGGCCGCCGGCATCCCGTACAAGGAATTTCTCAGGGATAAGATCCTCAATGGAGAGGTGTAAAAAGGGCGCCGGATATTAAAGCCGGCGTGCTGAAAAAGGGCAGCCCCCGAAATAGTCCGGAGCCAATTGTCATGAAATGTCCGGATCAAAGGATCCCGGCATCCCGCTCATCCTCTTCCCACTCCTCCACATAATCCCGGATCACAGCATTGCGGGTTTTCCCCCGGGGGGCCAGGAGCCGATACCCCATCTGCTCCAGTCCCTTTTCAAGGAGGCTGAAAAAGGCTGCTTCAACCGCCGCTCCATCCAAATCCTCTAAAACATTACAACCGGCTTCTGCTGAAACGGCCCGGGTGAGATACCCTTCGGGCACATAGGCATCACAGGCCAGGATATTCCAGTCTTCGGGAAAATGATTGATCTTCCAGGGAATGAGGTTCTCCGGCCGGAGCACCCCCTTGTTCTCCGCGTTAAAAGGGGCTTGGACAAAGGCCATCTTATTCTCCTTGAATCCCATGAGGGACTTGAGCACCGCCCGGAGGTCGTTGCCGAAGATCCACTCCTCCTCCTCCAGGAGAATGGGGGGAAAGGCTTCACTGGTCAGGGCATAGGCAAAGGGGCCCTTGTCCTTCCAAAAGGTTTTGAAATCTGCTGCATTGGGCAGGATTTGACGGACGACGTCCGAGGCCGGGGTCTGTTGATGTGCCATAATTTATTTCCTAGATTGCCTTGTTCTTATCCCCCGGAAGTTCCGGGCGGGCTGTTATTGTTCGGTTGCGGCCAGCTTCAGGGCAAGGCCGAGGAAGACCAGGGAGGCCCCCTTGTTCATCAGGGACTGGGCCCAGGGGGAGCGGTTGAGCCAGGCGCCGATGCTTCCGGCCAAAAGGGCAATGCCCCCGAAAACAAAAAAGGTGGCGCAGATGAACAATCCCCCCAGCAGGAGCATCTGCATCCACACCGGCCCCCGGGTGGGATCGGCAAACTGGGGCAGAAAGGCCAGAAAGAAAATGGAGACCTTGGGGTTGGTGATGTTCATGATAATCCCCCGGCGGTAAAGCCGTCCCAAATTCAACCCATTGGCCCTGGCAGTGTTCAACACCTCATCCGAGTCAGTAAAGGAGAGCCAGGCCAGGTAAACCAGATAGGCCGCCCCCAGGTATTTTAAAATGGAAAAGGCCAGGGCAGATGTCTGGAAAATCACGGCCACGCCCATGGCCACGGCCGTGCTGTGGAAGATCAATCCCGTACACAGGCCCAGCATGACCATGATACCGGCACGCCGCCCCTGGAGGGCCGACTGGGTCAACACAAAAATATTGTCCGGTCCCGGCACCAGGGCCAACAATGCCGAGGCCGCAGTAAAGGACACCATCGTTTCAACTGAAATCATTTTTCGCCCCTATCTCCAAAATCTTGGGAGGGCCGCTGCCGTCAACGGGGTTCCCCACGGCCTTCCCATACACGGTAAAACGTCCCGGAACGGGAAATGAACCGGGACGGACAAAAATCGCATTTGAATATACCATACTGGGGAATCATCATCCACTTTGATTTTTTTAGACCCAGCTAACTTTTCTTATTGACAAAAACAATCCACCCCACTATAGTCCGCCAAAAGTTAGATCAACCAAACTAAAACCCCTTATGGAGACATGTCATGGCAGACTCATTATCGGTTTTTGTAAATATCTGGGAAGTGGAACACCATTTCAAATGTCCGGTGATCGGTGCCATGCTCTCGGTTGAAAAGCACTATAGCATCCTGAAAAAATGCGGCTACGACGTGGCCCATCTCAAGTCCTACGAGTGCCACCGCATCATCATGGAGAAGCTTAACGGTCCCAACAACGTCTCCATCAAGGTCAACAACTATATCCGCAACCAGGCCCGTAAATACATGGGGGCCATTGCCGGTAAACCCGAACCGGAAATCCGGGAAATGTGGAAGGCCCACCTTGAAAACGGCAATGTGGGGCCATTGCTCTATGCCATCATTGCCCACCCCGACACCAGTGCAGAGCTGCTGTGTGACGTCTCCGGGGAGGTCCACATGCAGGCCCATGCCAACATGACCGGGATCTTCCAGGTCCGGCGTAAACTGCAACAGGCACAGCTTCAACTCACCAATGAACAGAAAAAAGGCAGGGACAAAACCGGGCAGCTCAAAACCCTGGTGAAGATCCGAAGGGACCAGGACCAGACCATCACCCGGCTGGAAAACCAGAACCGGACCCAGGCCCAGGAGATAAAGGAGCTCAGTGCGCGGCTTCCCCATTCCCTGGGAGTGGATCCCCTGGCCCAGGCCAGGGCCGACATCCTTGCCCTGGAAGACCAGGTCACCGAACTCCGGGAGGAACAGCGGCGGCTGGAACGGGAGAAACGGGGCCTGGAAATGGCACTTTTCGAAACCCAAAGCCAGAACAAACTCCTGGGCCAAGAACTCCAGGAGCTGGTGGAAACAGTATCCGCCCGGGCCACCAGCCCCAGGAGGAAATCACCATCTGCACCGGCCCCAATGAAAATGGATGTGCATGCGGCCAGTGTACCGAAGACCATTGCCCCGGCCCCCGCCTCTGCGCCAAGCGCATCTTCATGATCGGCGGCATCACCAAGATGAAGGCCCACTACAAGGACATCGTTGAAAACGCCGGTGGCGAGTTTGACTACCACGACGGCTATCTTAAAAATGCCAATGCCAACCTGGAGGCCAAGGTCCGCCGCAGCGACCTGGTCATCTGCCCGGTGAACTGCAACAGCCACAATGCCTGTATCAAGGTTAAAAAACTCTGTAACCGGTACAACAAAGAATTAAAACTTTTGGAAAGCAGCAGTCTGTCCGCCCTCACCCGGGCCGTGCTGGTGCATCCTGACCGGAACGCCCTCAATTGATTCCCAATTCAGATATACGAAATACCAGTGGCCCAGCGTCCACTGGTATTCCCTATACATCCAAATATGATTTCTTTTAAAAGGAGAAAAAATGAAAACCACGTCTAAACGCTACCTGGGACTTATCTCCCTCCTCTGTTTGATTACCTTTGGAATGCCCTGCGCCTTTGCCGGTACCGCAGAACTTGAACAACGGGTGGCAGCCCTTGAGAAACAATTGGAGGAAAAGCCCAAAGCCGAAGGCATCATCGGCCAGATCAGCGAACGTGTTACCCTGTCCGGCCTCGTTGAACTGGACTATGCCTACAACGATGAAACCAACGAATCCGACCTGGCCGTCGGCACCATCGAACTGGGCCTGGAAGCACAGCTCCACGACTATGTCACCGCCAATGTCCTGCTTCTGGGCGAAGACCTGGACAACGACGGCAGTGTCGTTTTTGACGAAGTCTTCTTCACCTTTGCCAAGGAAGGCCTTCCCATCTACTTTGTCGGCGGTAAACGCTGCCAGCCCTTTGGCACCTTTGAAAGCCTTTTCATCAACGATCCCATTACCCAGGATCTCTATGAAACCAACGAAACCGGTGCCACCGTCGGTTTCGCCAGCGACGCCCTCATGGGCCTGGACCTTTCCTTTACCCTCTATAAGGGCAACTCCCTGATTGAAAAAGTCAACGAAGCAGGCGATCCTGCGGAAGGGGGGTACGGCATCACCTTTCCCACCGTTGATGCGGACAAGGTTAACTCCTATATCATCAATGCCACCATTTCCCCGGCGGAAGGTCTGAGCCTGGCAGCCTTTTTCAACTCCGAACCCGGAGATGATGAGCGCAACACCACCCTGGGCGCATCCGCCCACTGTGAAATTGCCGGTTTCATCGCCGATGTGGAATACATCACCGCCCTGAACCGTGAAAGAGACGCCCTGGGCAAGGAATACAACGAGGCCGCCTGGACCGCCTCCCTGGGGTACCAGATCATGGATCCCCTTCTTGTGGCCGTCCGCTACGAAGGCTTTGACTCCGACAACAACAGCAACGACAGCCTGGACACCCGTTTCACCCTGGGGGGCACCTACACCCTGTTCAGCTTTGACACCTTTGCCTGCAGCCTCATGGGGGAATACAGCCGGACAGAATATGACCTGACTGCCGGCTCAACCCAGGATTCCGAGGCCGATGAATTTTTCGGTCGCCTGTGCCTGGAGTTCTAAGCCCTTAGGATAAAGAGGCTTACGCATTTAAATTCTGCATTCCCCCCTGGTGGATTTTCCCCAGGGGGGTTTTGCTTTTTTCACGGTAACGCATTTTCCATAGAAAAAGAAAATCCCTCCAGGCAAGCCCCATCCAAACTATCAATTGGAACCCCGTGCCGGTCCGTGTCAGAATGCCCGGGCATTAACTGAAAAAAGAGAGAACTTCCATGAAACACCCCTTGATAATCCTGGCCTGCCTGGCCCTTACCGTTGCGGCTTCAGCTGCCCCCCCCGCCGATGTCCGTGTCACCCCCCAATGGATCCAGCACCGCCTCTCCTCAACGGAATGGATGGTGGTGGAGGCCTCCTGGGGCCCGGCCGACGGCCCCTATGCCAAGGGCCACATTCCCGGGGCCGTCCACATCAACACCGATGAGATCGAATACGATCAATTCCCGGCACGCAAGACCACAGCGGCAAAAGCCCTGGGCCGGAGCACCACATTGGAAGAAGATGCGGCCAAGGGGATTTCCCCGGATCAGACCCTGCCCAGAAACTTCTGGCAACTCTATCCAGACCGGTATCTTTTGCCCGCATTGGCCCACATGGGCATCACCACCCGCAGCCGGGTCATTGTCACCAGCCACGATCCCCTTGCCGCAGCCCGGCTGACCTGGACCCTGCTCTATGCGGGCGTGGCCGATGTCCGCCTGTTGGACGGTGGGGCCCAGGCATGGACCCGGTCCGGGTATGCCCTGTCCACCCAGCCAGTGCCCCGGCATCCGGCCCGGACCTTTGGCCGTGACAGGGCCGCCCACCCCGAATACAAGGCCGATGTCGCCCAGGTCCGGCGCCGGGTTGCGGCATCACCTTCGGGACAGATCCTAGATGTCAGAACCCGGTCGGAATTCACCGGCGCCTGGGCCCCCTACGACTACATCCCCACCAAGGGAAGGATCCCTTCCGCCCTGTGGATCGGATCGGGAACCAATCCGTGGAATATCAACACCTATCTGGATGATGAGGGACGGTACCGGGATCCCTCAACCCTGGTCAATGCATGGGCGGCCAAGGGCGCTGCAAAATCCGGGGCCGTCTTTTATTGCGGTACGGGCTGGCGCTCCAGCGCGGCCTTTATCCTGGCCCGGGCCGCCGGATGGCAAAAGATTAAAAACATGGACGGCGGATGGATGGTGTGGAGCATGGGCGGGACGCCCTCCCCAGATACACCTTGATCCCGTGAGCAGACGGGGACTGCTTTGAAATCCTTCCCCGGACCAAGGGGCTTCGGCGCCCGACCAGTGGTCCAGGGCAGACCGGGTTCAAGTTTGGGCGGACATCCACAGGGCGGTCTCCTCCCACAGGAGCCTGGCCCGGTCTGCCTTGAAAAAGCCAAAATGCCCCATGCCCCCCTGGTGAAAGCGTCGGCCCTCCAGAAAACGAAAATGGATACGGGCCCGGGGAAGGGCCTGGTGGAGGCGTTGGATATTGGATTGGGGAGCATAGGTGTCGTCGTCAAAGCCAAAGGCAAGGACGGGGGCGGTGAAACGGTCAAAGCCCGAGACATCGATGCCCAGCCCCGGGGAGGTGACATAGCCCTCGGTGCGGGCCCATTGCCCCCATTGACGGACCAACCCCGCGGGAAGGTTCTCCCGGGACAGCCCCAGCATCCGGGAGGGAAAATAACGACGCCCCAGCCCCAGGGCCGGAAGAATCCCGTACCAAAAGGCCAGCATATAAAGATTGTGGGGAAAGGCCCAGCGCCGCCAATGGGGAAAGGAGGCCCCCACAAGGATCAGACCGGCAAGATCCCTGCTTCCATCGGCCAGGGGGGAGAGCTGCCCCCCCACGCTATGCCCCATGAGAAAAATCCGGTCGTGGGTGTTGCGGGCATGGCCCATGAGGGCATCCATATCCAGGCGGCCCCAATCCTCCAGCCTCAGCCGGGCGTGGTTTTCCATGCCGTCCATCTGCCTGGATTTCCCCGTGCCCCGGTAATCAAAGGTCAGCACCCCATAGCCTTTTCCGGTAAAGAACCGGGCCATATCCCGGTAAAAGGGTTGGAAAACCCCCAGGGCATTGGCCAGGATCAGACAGCCGGCCCCCCCGCCTTTCCCATACTCCCGAACCGCCAGTTCATACCCGTCGGAACAGATGACACTGAATGTGCGCGCCTTGATCATGGAAACCTCCTTGAAGTGGAAAACGATGAAAGCCAGGGAGAATGGCCGTCGCCCATGGTGTCCGGTCCCCATTGCCATGGCATGTCTCCATATGGGTCGATACCATTGGGCCGGCCCTTTTGCAAGCCCCGGCAATGGACAGGAGGGGGAAAACGCAAAAAGCCCCCGGCTGAGAATCAGCCGGAGGCTTCCATATCAAAAAACCAGCAAATGGTTTTTCAGCCCCGGAGGGCAACGGACTAGAGGACGGTTACGTTCTTTGCAGAAGGTCCTCTCTGTCCCTCTTCAATGTCAAAGGAGACGCGGTCCCCTTCATTCAGAGATTTGAATCCAGATGCATTGATTCCGGAATGATGTACGAATACATCCTTTCCACCACCTTCCTGCTCGATGAATCCAAAACCCTTTGAGTCATTAAACCATTTTACGATACCATTTGCCATATTGGCTTTCTCCTGAATAAAAAATAAAAAAAACATTTCAACCCCTGAAGGCCGCACCATGTTAGATTCTGGGGGACACACTTCAATGGGGGCAAAACGGTCTGCATCAATACACTTTGATGCAGAAATGCAACAATACCACACCGGCGCAAAAAGTCAAACACAATATCAAAAAATATTTTTAAATTTTTCAAACACTTGGTCCAACTCCCTCCCCCCCCACCACCCGGTCCCATGGCAATCAAGCGAGGTCACATGGAGCCCCGACACCGGTAAACACCATTCAAAGCCCCGTATTTCCTGCAAGGCCCTGAAAAAGCCCTTGACCTCTTTCCGGGGCTCTGTTAACTATCCAACCCTATCATGGTTAACGATACGACAAATACACGCAGCCAAATCCTGGAACACCTCTACCGGGCCGGGGGTGAAACCCTCTCCGGGGTCCAGCTCAGCCAGCGGGTGGGCATCAGCAGGGTGGCGGTGTGGAAACACATCAACGGGCTCAAGGAAAATGGATTTGAAATCCAGAGCAGCCCCAAGGGCTATTGCCTGGCCCATCCCGGTGACCTCCTCCACGGCTTCTGCTTTGCCCCGCCCCTGGGGGAGCGCATTGCCTATTTTCCGGAATTGAACTCCACCATGGACCAGGCCAGAATCCTGGCCCGGGAGGGCGCCCCCCACCTGACCTGTGTGGTGGCCGAGCGGCAGACCCGGGCCCGGGGACGGCTGGACCGGCAATGGGACTCGGACCGGGGGGGGCTCTGGCTCACCCTCATCCTCAAGCCCACCCTCCCCCCGCCCCTGGCCTATCTCTATAATTTTGCCGCCTCCTTCTGCCTGGCCCGGACCCTGAACCGGCGCTTTAAACTGGAGGTCAGGGTCAAGTGGCCCAACGACCTCCTCCTGGGGGACAAAAAACTGGCCGGGCTGCTGTCGGAAATGGAGACCCGATCCGACATGCTGCGATTCCTCCTGTTGGGAATCGGCATCAACGCCAACAATCCGGTCTCCGGCGGGGCATACCAGCACGGGGCCGTCTCATTGAAACAGGCCCTGGGCCAACCGGTCTTTCGCAGGGAAATCCTCACGGACTTCCTTGTTGAATTTGAAACCCAGACCCGGAACATGGATCCGGGTCGCATCATCAATGCCTGGAAGGAAGAGACCGCCACCATCGGCAGACAGGTCCGCATCCAGACCCTGAATGATGTGCTGGAAGGCCGTGCCGTAGATGTGGATCCCCAGGGCACCCTTCTGGTGGAAGAACCCGACGGTCGCATCCGGGACATTATTTTTGGAGATTGCTTCCATACCTGAAAGGACAGATCATGACCCCTTCCGTTTTAAGACAAACCGTATACACGGCCCTTTTTGTGGCCCTCATTGCCGTGGGCGCCTTCATTGCCATTCCCATTGGCCCTGTGCCCATCGTCCTCCAGAACATGTTCGTCCTTTTGGCCGGACTCCTCCTGGGCCCCAGATGGGGGCTGGCCTGCGTGGCCGTTTACCTGCTCATCGGCCTGGCCGGACTCCCGGTCTTTGCCGGGGGCACCTCGGGCATGGGCAAACTCTTCGGCCCCACCGGGGGATATCTTTTGGGCTACCTGCCCGCCGTTTTTACGGTGGGCGCCGTTTCAAAGGCCTTCAAGGGCAACATGGCCGGCAATGTCCTGGCCCTGGCCCTGGGTTCCCTCATTGTGTATGGGGCCGGGGTCCCCTGGCTCAAGGTGGCCTTTTCCATGTCCTGGCACAGGGCCCTGGCCGCTGGCATGTACCCCTTCCTCATCGGGGATGCCCTAAAAATCGTCGTTGCCGCCCTGGTGACCCCGAAAATCAAACCCCTCATGAAGGCTTGATCCCATGTCCCGGACCCCACCCCTCATGGAAATCTCCGGCCTCACCCACGCCCACAACGGGGGGAGCCGGGGTATCTTTGACATCGGCCTTATCCTGACCCAAGGAGAGCTGGTGGTCCTTGCCGGTCGCAACGGATCGGGCAAAACCACATTGATCCGTCACCTCAACGGCCTGCTCTCCCCCCAGGCCGGGACCATCCGCCTCAAGGGCCGGGACATCTACAAGGACCTTACCCGTACCCGGAAATCCGTGGGCATGGTCTTCCAGGATGCCGACACCCAGATCATTGCCGACACCGTATTTGACGAGGTGGCCTTTGGACCGGAAAACCTGAAACAGGACCGTGCCCTCATCCATGACACGGTGAACCGCCTCCTGGACCAGCTGGACCTGACCCACCTGGCCCAGGACAACCCGTCCGTGCTCTCCGGCGGAGAAAAACGACGGCTTGCCATTGCCGGAGTCCTGGCCATGGATCCGGACATCATCGTTTTTGACGAACCCTTTGCCAACCTGGATTTTCCCTCCACCCAGACCATCCTCCGCCTCATGTTGGAACTGAATGCCCAGGGTAAGACCCTCATTGCCGCCACCCACGACATCGAGGAAATCCTTCCTTTGGCCCACCGCCTGGTCATCCTCTCCCGGGGCCGCATTGTCGCCGATGCACCGCCCCGGACCCTGCTCAAGGAATTGGAGCCCAACGGCATCAAGGAACCCTGCTTTTCCAAGCTGGGACATACCCAGCCGCCATGGTAAGCCCCTTTGCCTATACCCACGGCCAAAGCCTTCTCCACCGGCTGGATGTGCGCTGCAAGTTTAGCCTGCTCTGCCTGTTGAGCATGGCCATGCTCAACACCGGGCTCTACGGCTGCCTGGTCTGGCTGGGACTATTGGCCCTGGCCCTGGCAAGGGCCGGTACCCATCCCATGGCGGCCCTTTCCCAACTCAAATGGTTCATCCTCTTTCTTTTTCTGCTCTTCCTGGTCCGGGCCCTGTCCACCCCGGGAACCGCCATGTTCCATATTTACGGCATCCCCCTCACCCGGGAGGGCATCTGGTCCGGAACCGTCACGGGCCTGCGCTTTTTCATCCTCATGGTCCTGGGCCTGGTCTTTACCATCACCACCCGGCCGGCCCAGGTCAAGGCCGCGGCCCAATGGTTCCTGGCCCCCGTCCCCCTGGTTCCGGAAAAACGGGTGGCCGTTATGATCAGCCTGGCCCTGGGCTTCCTTCCCCTGATTCTCAAGCAATTGCAAGAGACCCGCAACGCCCTGAATGCCAGGTGCATCCACCTGAGAAAAAACCCCATCCAGCGCGCCCTGTACCTCAGCCTTCCCCTGCTTAGAAAAACCTTCAGCGCCGCCGATGCCATGGTCCTGTCCATGGAATCCCGCTGCTACGACGAGGGCCGCACCGACCCGGAATTTTCCCCCTCGGGAAAGGAAGTCCCCTTCCTTGTCCTGGTCCCGGCCCTGGCCGCTGCACTCTGGTTTCTGCCCTGAACTGCATCCTTTGGTCAATGGGTTGCACACCAGGGGCGGGACCGCAGCCCAAGGGCCGCCCCTTTCATTCCATTACGATTTGGTCATCCTGGGATTGGGTATTGATCCTGTATCTATTTTATTATAGACTCGCTTAATGTATAGCCTCATTACTTTTTGACTATCCATACGTTTAATAATACAACGCTCCCAAAAGGAGATGCCATATGTCCAAACGACCCGACCTGTTCCAGGGACCTTCCATGTTTGACCTCCGGGGTAAACAATCGGTCAGGGCCACCTTTAAGCTTTCCCAGAAGGCCATTGACGCCATCGGCCTGGTGGCGGTTCACATGGGGATCAAGCAAAAATCATTGTTCGACCACATCATCGAAGATATGGCCGCCCTGGACGAACTGGCCCAAACCATCCGGATCCAGAAGTTCAAACAGATCCAGCGACGCCAGAAGACCTATGTCCTCAGCCGCAGGACCATCGAGGCCCTGACCCGGATCTCCGAGGCCCACGACATGCCCAGGGACGCCCTGGTGGAATACTCCATCCAGAAGCTGGAAACCCTGATCCAGGAGGAAAAGCGTCGCCACGACCAGCGGAAGAAATACCTCTCCCTCCTGGCCGACCACTTTGAGGATGGAGAGGCCCTCTATGAAAACGCCGCCCGGACACTGGGACCGGACGACCCCCTGTGCCGTCGCCTGGAAAAGGCCATCATAGCCAACCGCAGGGCGGCATTGGAGGTGTCGGAATTCATGGAAAAAAGCAAATTATTGGAAGATTTTTAATATCCCCAAAAGGAGGCTGAATTGATTGACGTTCAAAATCTGACCAAATTCTACGATGATTTCTGTGCGGTGGACCGAATCAACCTGTCCATCCAGCCCGGTGAAATCCTGGGGCTGTTGGGTCCCAACGGTGCAGGCAAGACCACCACATTACGGATGCTCACCGGATACTTCACCCCCAGTTCGGGCACCATCAGGGTGAATGGAATGACCATGCCCAAGGATACGTTGAAGATCAAATCCCTCATGGGCTATCTGCCGGAATCCGCCCCCCTCTACCACAATATGCTGGTCTACGATTACCTGGACTATGTGGCCAGGATCAAGGGCATGGACAAGGAAGGGGACCGGCTGAAACGGTTGAAGAAACTCTCCCGGCTCTGTGACCTCTCCGCCATCATGGCCAAACCCATCAGCACCCTGTCCAAGGGATTGAAACAGAGGGTGGGCCTGGCCCATGCCATGATGACCGACCCTGAGATCCTCATCCTGGACGAACCCACCTCGGGCCTGGACCCCAACCAGATTGCGGAAATCCGGGACATTGTCCGGGACATCGGCAAGGAAAAGACCATTATCTTTTCCACCCATATCCTCTCCGAAGCCGAGGCCACCTGCGACCGCATCGTCATCATCAACAAGGGCAAGGTGGTGGCCGACGATGCCACGGCCAACCTCAGACAGGGGGATGTGATCAAACTCTCCCTGGCCGGGGCCGAAACCGCCCAGGTCACCCAGACCCTTTCGGCCGTCGATGCCGAACTGGACCTGCGCACCGTTGCTCCTGAGGAAGTTGACACCCTCAGCCTGGAAATCCGCCATCCCCTTGGCAAGGACCTGAGGGCGCCCATCTACCAGAAAATCAAGGAAACCGACTGGATCCTCACCCGGTTCACCCGGGAGTCCAAGGGCCTTGAAACCATATTCCAGGAACTCACCACCCGGAAGGAGGCCTAGCATGAGTCAGATCCGAACCATTGCCGCCAAAGAATTCAGGGACTATTTCATCTCCCCCATTGCCTATATTGTCATCACCCTCTTCCTCATCGTCACCGGGTGGTTTTTCTTTTCCACCTTCTTTATCTTCGGTCGGGCCGACCTCAGGGATTTTTTCTCCCTTTTGCCCACGGCCTTTGCCTTTTTCATTCCGGCCATCACCATGCGGCTCTTTGCCGAGGAAAAAAACGTGGGCTCCTACGAAACCCTGCTGACCCTGCCGGTCTCCTTTACCCAGGTGGCCTTGGGCAAACTGCTGGCCGCCATCCTCTTCACCGGGGCCATGCTCCTGCCCACCCTGGCCTACCCCGGCTTCATCGCCTTTCTGGGGGAACTGGATCCCGGGCCCGTCATTGGCGGTTACCTGGGCGCCATGCTCCTGTCCGCCGCCTATTGCTCGGTGGGGCTTTTTGCCTCGGCCCTGACCCGGAACCAGATCGTCTCCTTTATCATCGGGGCCGGCTTCTGCTTTGCCCTGACCATCATGGACCGCATGCTCTTTTTCATGCCGGAAAAGATCATCGCCGTGGTCCAATACCTGGGGGCCCAGTCCCACTTCCTCAATATCTCCAAGGGGGTCATCGATTCCCGGGACATCCTCTACTTTGCCTCTGTGGTTTTTGTCTTCATCTTTTCAACCTATCTTGTCATGCAGAAGAAAAACTAGGGAGATACCATGGCTTCAATGAAAGAACACTATATCAAATTCGTCCTCTACCTTATGGTCATCGTCCTTGTGAACATCGTGGGCCTGTCCACCTTTTTCCGGGTGGACCTGACCCAGAACAAGATTTTTTCCCTCTCCCCGGCCTCCAAGGCCGTGGTCTCCACCCTGTCCGAGCCCATGAGCATCAAGGTCTTCTTTTCCAAGAACCTGCCCGCCCCCCACAACAATACCGAGCGCTACCTCAAGGACCTGCTCACGGAGTACGGGGCCCAGGGCGGTCGGTATTTTAACTTCAGTTTTTACAATGTCTCCCAGGAGGAGGGCACCCTGGCGGGAAAGACCGATGAAAACCGGGAAATGGCCCGGAACTACGGCATCTCCCCCGTTCAGATCCGCATCATGGAAAACGACGAGGTCAAGTTCAAAAATGCTTACATGGGCCTGGTCATCATCCATGGAGACCTCATTGAAAAAATCCCGGCCATCACCTCCACCGACGGACTGGAGTACCAGCTCACCACGGCCATCCAGAAGATGAACAACAAGGTCTCTGCCCTGCTGCGCCTGGATGAAAAGATCAAGGCCACCCTGTATCTCTCCTCCTCCCTTAGTCCCATTGCCCCCATCATCGGCCTGGACCGGTTCCCCGGTCTGGCCCGGGGAGTAAAGAGTGCCGTGGAGGATGTGAACAAACAAAGCTTCAACCTGATCCAGTATGAACACAAGGATCTCATAAATGCAGCGGAACTGGCCACCATTGCCAAGAGATACGATCTGCTCACCCTTTCCTGGCCGGAAATTCCGGAACAGCAGATCCCCCGGGGACAGGGCACGGCCGCACTGGTTCTGTCCTATAAGGATCAGTTCAAGGCCATTCCACTGGTATCGGCCGTGGAACTGCCCCTCATCGGCACCACCTACCAAATGGCCGACACCACTCTTTTAGGAGATGAACTCACCGCCATCATGGAAAAGATGATCGGCATCAACAAGGACATCGGTTTCCTCTCGGACCACGGGACCCAATCCCTTCTACCCGACCGCATGGCCATGATGCAGGGCCGCCCTGCCGGCGGCATGCAGACCTTCAACCGCCTGGTCTCCTCCCGGTACGACATAAAACAGATCCCTTTAAAAAACCAGGCCATCCCCGAAGGGCTCAACTGCCTCATCATTGCCAAACCCACGGAAAAGTTCACCGACTTCGAACTCTTCCAGATCGACCAGGCCCTGATGAAGGGGACCAACCTGGCCGTCTTTGCCGATGCCTTCAAGGAAGAAATGGCCCCGGGCAGCATGGGCATGCCCCAGTTCAAGCCCATTGACTCCGGCCTTGAAAAACTGCTCAACCACTACGGCATCAACATTGACCATGCCTATGTCCTGGACAAAAACGCCTACAAGCACCAATTGCCCCCCAACCAGGGCGGCGGGGAGCAGGCCATCTATTTTGCCCCCATGCTCAAGGAGAGCAGCATCAACACCCTGCCGGAATTCATGCGCAATATAAAGGCCCTGGTGGCCATGCAGATTTCCCCCTTGAGCCTGAACCAGGACCGCATTGAAAAACAGGGCATCCAGGCCACCCGCCTGCTCTCCTCTTCCAAGGCGTCCTGGCTCATGGAGGGGATGATCAACCTCAACCCCATGCTCATCACCCCGCCCACGGCGGAAGAGGAATTTGCCCCCCGGGATCTGTCCTATCTGCTGGAGGGGGAATTCACCTCCTATTTTGCCGACAAACCCATTCCTGAAAAGGAGGTGGGAGAGACGCCCACGGCCGATGCCCAAGGCCCAAAGACTGGCCCCAAGGCCAAGGCGTTGGAAGGACTCAAGACCGAGGGAGGCAAACTCACCCGGTCCCAGCCAGCCAAGATCTTTGTCCTGGGCGCCACCCAGATGCTCCAGGACAATATGCTGGACCCGGCCGGGCGCACCACCAACGCCACCTTTATCCTCAACGCCATCGACCACCTCAACGACGAGGACCAAATTGCAGCCATGCGGAGCAAACAGCAGACCCTAAACCCCCTTGCCCCCACCACCCCCTTTGAACGGGGCGTGATCAAGGGCATCAACATCATTGGGCTGCCCGTTCTGGTCTGCCTATTCGGATTGATCATCTGGGTCCGCCGCAATGCCCGGAAAAAACAGATTGCCAACATCTTTAACGCCTAGGGGAACATCATGAAAAAAGAATATCTGCTACCCATTGTATTGATCCTGGTCCTGGGGGCCTATCTCTTCCTCAAGGACGACAACCAGACCCATTACCAGCTGCCCACCCCCCCGGGGGTGGACCGGGTCCATGTGAGCCGCCTCGTTGTAAAGGGACCGGACACCGACCTCTCCTTTAAAAAGGAAAACGGCAAATGGCAGGTGGGGGAAAATGCCTTTCCCGCCGACGAAACCGCTATCAAGGCGATGCTGGACATCCTGGCCAACCTGAAAATCACGGCCCTGGCCTCGGAAAAGGGAGACCTTCGCCGTTACGAACTGGACACGGACCAGGCCCTGGCCGTCACCGCCCTCAAGGGCAGCACCGAGCTCATGCGCCTCATGGTGGGTAAGCCCTCATCCACGGGCAACCACACCTTTGTCATGCTGGACGGAGACACAAAAATCTACCACGCGGCCAAAAGCTTTAGAAACCGCTTTGCCAAACCCCTGGACGATGTAAGGGACAAGCAGGTCCTCTCCTTCCAGCGGGGGGATGTGAAACGCCTGGTTCTTCATACCAACCAGGTCACAAGGACCTTCACCCAGGCCGATCCCAAGGCCCAGGGGCAGAAAAAGGACGACGAAAAAAAAGGGACGGCATCGGCCCTCTCCTTTGTCTCGGAAACAGGGGAGACCGTGGACGATACCGCCATGTCCGATCTTCTCTCCGCACTTTCGGACCTGAAATGCGACGCCTTCCCCAATGCACCGACCCGGGATGAATTGGAAAAATCCCCGCCGCGCTGCAAAATAACCCTTGAAAATGGCGAAGCAATGGTTTTAAATCTGTTTGATCAAGAAGAAAGCGTTCTGGGGACCGCTTCCACAACGCCGTATTCCTTTAAGCTGAGCACATACACGGCAAAGGATATCATCTCTTTGGCCGAAAAACTGACCGGAACCGAAGTGCAGAAGAAAAACAGCGATAAAGAGTGAACCGACTGTTAAAACTGGCATACCAGCCCTATAAGTGGATCATCGTCATCCCGTTCATGCTATTGAACACCTTTCTTATGGGGCTGGTCTGTATCCTGGTGGCCCTGATCTTCAAAAGCGACGCCGCCAACCTCATCGCCGTGGCCTGGGCCCGCATCGCCTGTATCATCGCCCCTGTAAGGGTGGTCGTAAGAAACCAGAAGCACTATCGTAAAAACACCCCCTATGTGGTGGTGGCCAACCACCAGAGTATGGTGGACATCCCCGTGGTCCTTGGCTTCATGGGCCTTAACATTAAATGGGTGATGAAAAAGGAGTTGGGCAGGGTGCCCATCTTCGGGGCGGCCTGCCGCCGCCTGGGCTGCATCTTTGTGGACCGGGCCAACCGGGATGCGGCCATCGGCGCCATCCAGAAGGCCAGGGTCCGCCTCACCCCCACGGCTGCGGTTCTCTTTTTTGCCGAAGGCACCCGCAGCCGGGACGGGCGGCTCAAGCCCTTTAAAAAAGGCGCCTTTGTCTTTGCCCTTAAAACCGGGATCCCCATCCTCCCCATCACCATCAAGGACACCATCCTTACCCTGCCCTCGGATTCCCTGGACCTGGAACCGGGAACCGTGGAAATCGTCGTTCATCCGCCGGTCCACATTCTCCCCAAGGACGACGACCGGCTGGATGAGATCATTGAAACCACCCGAAGGACCATTGATTCGGCCCTTCCCGACTATACAAACACCCGGGCCGCCCAAGCCCAGACCCCATAATTTTTATTTTTTTCCCCCCCCGTTTCTGGTATAAATTCTAAAGGTATTCATTTCGCAAGGCACCTGTTTCACATCGCCATTCCCCCATGGCAGTCTCTCCCATTTCGCATCGGATTTCATCCATTAAAATCACCGGTCCTTACCGACCGATCAGCCATACTTTAAGGAAGGTTTCATGCCCTCTGACGCCCCAAGCATATCCCTGTCCGCCAGGATTCTGGTCATGGACGATGAAAAACATATCCTCAACATTACCCGAAAAATGCTGGAACGGTTCGGCCACACCGTCACCATTGCCCTGGACGGAGAAGAGGCCATTGCACGCTACCGGGAAGCCCTTGACCAAAAACAGCCCTTCCACCTGGTCATCATGGACCTGACCATCCCCGGAGGCATGGGGGGGAGGGAGGCATCGGAAACCCTTTTATCCATGGATCCCCACGCCCGGATCCTCATCTCATCCGGATACGGTAACGATCCCCTAATGACCGATTTTGCTGCCTTCGGCCTCAAGGGAATCATCCCCAAACCCTTCAGGGTATCGGAACTCAAGGAGATTGTGGACAGGCAGGTCCGCAAATCCGTCCATTTTCTTTAGCCCGGACACCCCCATTTTCCAAATCCCCCTTGTTGGTATTCAAAAAACAACCTCCCTTTCCCAAATGTTCATCCATTGCAAAAGGCCTCCTTCAAGCGAAACGCCGTTACCCAACCTGCGGTCTTCCGAAACCACCTGGGCAATGACGCCCCCCGCCCATCATTTGCACCTCCAATCAAACCAATCCTTTTCGTGAAATACCCGGCGCCCGCCGCATCCCCGATGACGCGCCCCCGGCCTGTTTCACCTGCCGGGTCCGTTCCGGTCCGCCGCAGGCGGATACGGGGCCCCTTTACCGGGCCTTCCATTGCCCCGGGCAATTCTGCTAGGGGCCGCCATAGCCCATCGCGATCATGGAGGGCGCCACCGAACCTCCCCTCCACTCCCCACCACCCCCTTCCCGGCCCTCCACTTCCCTCCCCCCTTTCCATTATTTCGCAATTCCCAATGGAAACCAGGGGCATATCCCGTTTTACCCCCATATTTTCCCAAAGCACTTTGAAGTTACTCCACTTTACCCCATCAAAAAACCGATTGTGGTAAACGCTTAATTTGAAGGACTTTTCAAATATTTATAAAGAATCTTTATAAATTTTTCCTTGACTTAAGCTCAAATTTTAGTGAAAGTGGGTTTTAAGTGGTGCTAAGTGGTCCATCGAATCCAAAAAGGTAAACCCAAGTGTTTGAATCGACTTCATTCCATACCATTGATCCGAAGGGGCGGATTATCATCCCGGCCCGATTCCGAGATTACATCAAGGCCAGTGGTGACTATGGGATTGTTGTATCCAACCGGAACAAATGCCTTTTTGCCTATACCGTCCCGGAATGGAAGGTATTAAAACGCAAAATTCTCGGGGCCAAAAACGTAACGACCGAACATTTAAAACGGTTCTTTGTGGGAAATGCCTGCACCCTGAAATGCGATCGCCAGGACCGGATTCTGCTGCCCCCCAACCTGAGGGAGTATGCCGGACTGGACAAGGAGATTGTCATGGTGGGTATCGAGGAACGGTTTGAAATATGGGACAAGGAAAGATGGACCGAGGTGAACCAGAAAAGCGAAGAATTTCTGGAGACACCGGAAGCATTGGCCGAATGTGCCACACTGGGAATTTAATACATGGGATTTGAGCACACATCCGTCATGCCCAAAGAGGTGCATGACCTTCAGAATTTAAAACCAGGAGCAGTCTGCGTGGACTGCACCCTGGGGGGTGCTGGTCACGCCCGCTCAACCCTGGAGGCCCATCGGCCCCAACGGTCAATTGATCGCCATTGACCAGGACCACCTGGCCATTGAAAACGCCAAAACCGTCCTGGCGCCTTACATGGAACGGCTCACCCTCTGTCACAACAACTTCTCCGACTTACCCCAAATCCTCAAGGACCTTAAGATCCAGGGTGTGGATTCCATCCTCCTGGACCTGGGCTTTTCCTTGAATCAGATTCGCAATGCCAAACGGGGCTTCAGCTTCAACCTGGACGAACCCCTGGACATGCGCATGGATACCCGGAATGTCCTCACGGCGGAAACCCTGATCAACACATACGAAGAGGCGGATCTGGCCGATATTTTCTTCAAATACGGAGAAGAAAAATTCTCCCGGCGCATTGCCGGTGCCATTGTCCGGGAGCGGGCCGACGCCCCCATCACCTCCAGCTTCCAACTGGGGGAACTGGTGCGCAATGCCCTGCCGGCAAAGGCAGCGGCCACCATGAAGATCCACCCGGCCACCCGGGTTTTCCAGGCCCTTCGCATCGCCGTGAATCAAGAGCTGGATCGTCTGGCAAGCTTCATTTCCGCCCTGCCCGACCTTCTGAACCCGGGGGGCCGGGTCAGCGTCATCACCTTTCACTCCTTGGAGGACCGCATGGTCAAGCAGGGATTGAAGCAGTATGAGTCCGGTTGCACCTGTCCCAAGGAGCTGCCCTATTGCATCTGCGGCTTCACCCCCATTATGAAGACCATCACCCGGAAGCCGGTTACGGCCTCCAAGGAAGAATTGGCGGCAAACCCCATGGCCAGAAGTGCCAAGCTGAGAGTTGCCCAGAAACTTACGTAAATCCAAAAGGAGTAAAGGTCATGAAAGGGGCATCCCCAGCCGGCAGATATCCGAAACCGATCTACCGCTGGCTGGTGCTCATCAGCTTTGTGTTCGCAGCCGTCATGTCCTACACCATGGTCCGAACCAAGAGCACCCACACCATATTGAGTATCTCCAAATCCCAGGGTCGGTTGGAAAGGGTCCGGTCCTATCAGAAGGAACTGATCCTGGAAGTGGAACGGCTGAAGTCCAACCGCCGCATCACCGGCATTGCACGGACCCAGCTGGAATTGGAACCCTATACCCTGGATCGGACCATTTACCTGGAAAGAGGCAAATTTTAATGGCCAAACGCCCAAAAGACAATCAGCTCCGCAACCGCATCAGGATTCTCTGTTTCCTGTTCCTGGGAGCGGTGACCCTTTTGGCGGCCAAGGCCGTTGACACCCAGGTCCGGCTGGGAGATTTTCTGGCCCGCAAGGCGGAAAACAACTATGTGACCACCCTGACCATTGCCGGCGACCGTGGGCAGATCCTGGACCGGAACCAGAACAAACTGGGCGCCAACATCGATATGTTAACGGTGCTGGCCACCCCCTACCAGGTAAAGAAAGACCAGGACACTGCAGGGAAACTGGCCCGTCTCCTGGATTTGGACAAGGGCCAGCTCAGTGCCCGGCTCTATACCCAAAGGGGCTATGCCCGGGTAAAGGAAAACATCACCCAGGATAAGGCCAGGGAAATCCGGAATCTCGGGCTCAGCGGCATTTATTTCCAGAAAAGTTCCAAGCGCTTCTACCCCAACCGGGAGCTGGCCTCCCAGGTCATGGGTTTCACCGGCCGCAACGGCGCCGGACGTGAGGGTTTGGAATACAAGTTCAACCAACAATTGGCCGGAAAACAGCTCAAGGTCAATGTCAAACGGGCCGGGGACGGTCGGATCTTGGACATTGATACCCGCCGGCGGTCCCAGCTGGCCGGCGACTCCATCGTCCTGACCCTGGACAAACAGATCCAGTTTCTCTCGGAACAGACCCTGGCCCGGACCGTGGAAAAGCACCAGGCCAAATCCGGCATGGCCCTGGTCCTGCGCCCCTCCACCGGGGAGCTGCTCTCCATTGCCCATTACCCCAAGTTCAACCCCAACACAGTAGTGGATTATAAAAAGGGCTTCTGGAGAAACCGGGCCGCAACCGACGCCTTTGAGCCCGGCTCGGTCATGAAGATCTTCACCGTTGCCGCCGCCCTGGAAAAGGGGATGAACCCCGGGGATTCCATCTATTGTGAAAACGGGAAATACAAGGTGGGACGGTACACCATCAAGGACACCCACCCCTATGAATGGCTCAACATCAACGAAATCCTCCAGTTTTCCTCCAACATCGGATCGGCAAAGATCTCCGAAACCATCGGCGGCAAAGCCCTTTACCATTACCTGGCCCGGTTCGGCTTCGGCAAGAAACCCAACTCCGGCAGCCCCGGCGAAACCGGGGGCACCCTTGCCACCTACGACCAATGGGCCGACATCGACCGGGACACCATTGCATTTGGCCAGGGCATGGCGGCCTCGGCCGTGCAGATCATCGCCGGCATGGGCGCCATTGCCAACGACGGCATCCTCATGCAGCCCATGCTCATCAAAAAAATCGTTTCCAACGACGGCAAGGACCTCCAGGTCTTCCACCCTACCCCGGTGGGCCGGGTGGTCTCCTCCAAAACCGCAGATGCGGTCAAGACCATGATGAACCTGGCCGTGGGGGACGAGGGCACCGGTTCCAAGGCCCGGCTGGACGGCTACCCGGTCTGCGGAAAAACCGGCACGGCCCAGAAGGCCAGCAAGGGCCGCAAGGGATATTCCAAAAGCCGGTATGTCTCCGTCTTTGCAGGCTTCGCCCCCCAGCGGGATCCCAAACTGGCGGTCCTGGTGGTGGTGGACGAGCCCCGGGAAAAATACTATGGCGGCGATGTGGCGGCTCCGGCATTCAAGTCCATCATGGCCCAGTCTTTCAACTATCTGAACATCCCGCCGGAAACGCCCCGTAACCTGGTGGCGGCTCTGACAAGGGGGGAAACACAATGAAAGCAGCACTCTTTATACCCAATTGTCCCCCGGGTCTGGCCGACATGGAGATCACCGACCTGGGTACCCGGGCCCAGGATATCCTGCCCGGGCATTTGTTTTTTGCCGTCCGCGGATATGCCGCCGACGGCCATGACTATATCAACCAGGCCCTGGAAAACGGGGCCGCCCTGGTGGTGGCGGAAAAAAATCCCCACAACCACGACCGAATCCTGGTGGTGGAGGATTCCCGGAAGGCCGTGGCGGAGATGGCCGCCGCCTTCTTTGGCCACCCCTCCCGTGACATGGTGGTAGTGGGCATCACCGGCACCAACGGCAAAACCACCACCACCTATCTGTTGGAAAGCATCTTCACCACGGCCGGTCATTCCTGCGGCGTGGTGGGGACCATCAATATCCGGTATCCGGGCCATTGCGCGGACAATCCCATTACCACACCGGACGCCCTGGCCCTGCACCGGGCCCTCAGGGCAATGAAGGATGCCGGCGTCACCCATGTGGCCATGGAAGTCTCTTCCCACGGACTGGCCATGAACCGCGTGGACGGCATTTCCTTTGACGCAGGCGTTTTCACCAACCTGAGCCAGGACCATCTGGATTTCCACGGCACCATGGAATCCTATTTCCAGTGTAAAAAGCAGTTCTTTACGGATTTTCTCCCCGCCCCCCCGAAAAAAGGCACTGCCGTTGTCAACCTGGACGGCGGGCACGGCCCCGAGCTTTCCCAGGAGCTGGGTCGCCTTTCCATTCCCCAAATCGGCGTGAGCCATTCCCTGGCCGCCGACCTCCAGACCCGGGCAATCCGGGATCAGATCACCGGCATCACCGGTCAGCTCATTGTCCACGGTACCCCTGTCCCCTTGACCACGGGGCTGACGGGGAGGTTTAACCTGGAAAATATCCTCTGCGCCGCCGGCGCAGCCCATGCCCTGGGCTTTACCCCGGAACAGATCCGCCAGGGCATAGACAATTGTCCCGTTGTTCCCGGACGTCTGGAACGGGTGCCCAATCCCATCCACCGCCACTTGTTTGTGGATTACGCCCACACCCCCGACGCCCTGAAATCCATTCTCAAGACCCTGTCCAGCCGAGCCCCGAGACGGGTGATTTCCGTCTTTGGCTGCGGTGGAGACCGGGACCGAACCAAGCGGGCCCCCATGGGGAAAATGGCCTGCCGCTACAGCGACATTGCCATTGTCACCTCGGACAACCCCCGCACCGAAGATCCCCAGGCCATTGTCCAGGACATCCTGCCGGGCATGGAAGGGACAACCCTGACCCGGGAAACGGCCAAGGCCGCCGCCTCCAAGGGCTATCTGGTGGAAGTGGACCGCAGGGCAGCGCTGGAACTGGCCGTTGCCGTCTCCCTGCCCGGAGACATCATCGTGGCCGCAGGCAAAGGCCACGAACCCTACCAAATCACCAATACGGGCACCATCCACTTTGACGACAGGGAAGAACTGGCCGCAGCTGCCCTGGGGTATGCCAACACCTTCAGCCCCATCCCCTGGACCCTGGGGGATCTTGAAAAAGCCCTGGACAGCCGCCCCATCATCGGCGAAACCGTTCCCGGACCCAACACCCAATGGTCCGGTATTTCCACCGACTCCCGGACCATTGAGCCGGACCAGATCTTCCTGGCCCTCAGGGGAGAGAGCTTTGACGGCCACACCTTTATTCCCGACCTTCTGGAAAAGGGCATCCGGGCCTTTGTGGTGGAAAATGGCACCGTGAAAAACCTGACAAATGCCGATGCCGTCTTCTTTGAGGTCCCCGACACCCTGGAAGCCCTGGGCCGGCTGGGCCGGTTCCAGAGATTGAGGGCCAAGGTCAAGGTCCTGGCCATCACCGGCTCAAACGGGAAAACCTCCACCCGGAAAATGGCCCAGGCCATCTTTGCCGGCCACTTTGAAACCCTGGCCACCCAGGGCAATTTCAACAACGAAATCGGGGTGCCCCAGACCCTGCTCCAGCTCTCGGCCGCCCATGAATGGGCCATTGTCGAAATGGGCATGAACCACCCCGGTGAAATGGGGCGGCTTTCGGCCATTGCCCTGCCCGACATCGCCCTGGTCACCAACACCTCGGGCTCCCATCTGGAAGGACTGAAAACCGCAGACAACGTGGCCAGGGCCAAGGCGGAAATTTTTGAAAGCCCCCGGCCCGGTGCCGCATCCATCCTCTTCCGGGACGATGCCCGCTACCCCATCCTTGAGGCCGGAGCAACGGCCAATGGGAACATTGAACGCCACATCACCTTCGGCAGCCACGAACAAGCCCAGGTCCGGGCCCTGGACCAGCGTTTTGACGCCCCGGGTATCATCCGCTTCCAGGTAAAGACCCCAAAGACGGACTTCTCCTGCACCCTGCCCACCCAGGCCCCCTTCATGGTGAACAATGCCCTGGGCGCAGCCGCAGCCGCCCTGGAGGCCAGTATTCCCCCGGTAAAAATCCAGGCGGGCCTGGCCGCCTACACCCCGGTTGCCGGACGCATGGCCCTGGAAACCCTGGCCAACGGCACCCGGATCATGGATGACACATACAATGCCAACCCCGCCTCCATGGAAGCAGGGCTCCGCACCCTGGCCCTCCAGGCCGGAGGGGCAAAGGCACGTGCCATTGCCGTTCTGGGAGACATGCTGGAACTGGGGGACACCTCCGCCGACCTCCACGCCGGCATGGGCACCCTTGCCGCAGCCCTGGGCATTGACCGGCTATTTGTCTTTGGAAGGGAAATGGAAAATGCGGCAAGGGCCGCAAAAAAGGCCGGCATGGATCCGGCCCGGATCTTCCACACCACCAAGGAAGAGATTGCAAAACAGCTAAAGGCAGACCTCCGGTCAACGGACTGGGTCCTGGTCAAGGGCTCCAGGGGCATGGCCATGGAAGGTATTATCACGGAATTAAAAACCCATTTTACCCAGGGAGAGGCCTAGTGGAATTCACCCCCCCTAAAACTGAAAGAGAGGCAGCATAGGCCATGTTTTACGCCTATTTATATCCCCTAAGCGAACAGATTTCACTCCTGAATGTTTTTCGGTACATCACCTTCAGGACCATTTACGGTGGACTGACCGCTTTTCTCATCTGCCTCTTCCTGGGCACCTGGACCATTTCCAAACTCCAGGAACTCCAGATCGGCCAGATCATCCAGACCGACGGCCCCCAGAGTCACATGGCCAAACAGGGTACCCCCACCATGGGGGGAATCCTGATTCTTTTTTCCATCTTTATCTCCACCGTGCTCTGGGGCAATCTGGGCAACCACTACATCCCCATCCTTTTGCTCACCCTGCTCCTTTTCGGGGGCATCGGATTTGTGGATGACTGGCTCATGCGGGTGAAAAAGCGGAACATGGGCTTCTCCGCCCGGGGCAAGTTCACCATCCAGATCCTCATCGGCTTGGTGATCAGCCTGCTCATTTACAATTGTCCGGACTTTGACACCACCCTGACCCTTCCCTTTTTCAAGAACTTTTCCCCCAATTTAGGGGTCTTTTATATTCCCTTTGCCTGTCTGGTCATCGTGGGCACCTCCAATGCGGTGAACCTCACCGACGGGCTGGACGGCCTGGCCATCGGCACCTATATCGTGGCCGCCGTCACCTATATGATCTTTGCCTATGTGGCTGGTCACAACGAATTTGCCGATTACCTCCATGTGCGTCACATCACCTCGGCGGGCGAAATCACCGTGCTCTGCGGGGTACTGGCAGGGGCCGGCATCGGTTTTCTCTGGTTCAACGCCCATCCAGCCCAGGTCTTCATGGGGGACACCGGCTCCATTCCCCTGGGCGCCATCCTGGGCACCGTGGCCGTGGTCACCAAACAGGAGATCCTGCTTCTGGTGGTGGGGGGCCTCTTTGTGGCCGAGGCCCTCTCGGTGATCATCCAGGTGGGATATTTTAAGGTCACCAAGGGCAAGCGGGTCTTTCGCATGGCCCCCTTGCACCATCATTTTGAACTCAAGGGCTGGCATGAATCCAAGGTCATTATCCGCTTCTGGATCATCAGTGTGATCCTGGCCCTGATTTCCCTTGGAACCCTGAAGATAAGGTAAAAACGTGAACCAAACCCAGACCCCATATTATCTCATTGTCGGCGCCGGTCGGTCCGGTCTGTCCATGGCCCGTTTCCTTGTCTCCAGGGGCTTTAAGGTCAAGGTCACCGACATCGACGGCACCAAGGCCAAGGATGCCCATGAACTGGAAGCCCTGGGGGTGGACTGCGAATTCGGTGTCCACAACCAGTCCACCTTTGACCGGGCCCAGGCCATCATTCCCAGCCCGGGAATCCCCACCACCATTGCCCCCATTCTCCAGGCCCGGCAAAAGGGGGTGGCCGTCCAGGGGGAATTGGACATCTTCAGCCGGTACAACACCACCCCGGTTTTGGCCATCACCGGCACCAACGGAAAGACCACCACCACCACCCTTTGCAGGGATATGCTGGAGGCCTCTGGCCTGACCACCTTCATGGGCGGCAACATCGGTATCCCCCTCATGGATTACCCCATAACCGGGGAGGAGGTCGACGTGGTGGTGGCAGAACTCTCCAGCTTCCAGTTGGATCTGGCCTCCAATTTCAGCCCCCGGGTGGCCCTGCTCCTCAACATCACCCAGGACCACCTGAACCGGTATTCCGGGTTTGAGGGATATGTGGATTCCAAATGGCAGATCTTCGCCAACCAGGGACCGGAAGACCTGGCCGTGATCAACACCCTCACCCCTGGCATTGACACCGTGGCCGAAACATTGAAATCCAGGGTCCTTACCTTTGGATCCGCACCGGCCAGCCATTGCCACGCACGGATCACCGCAAGGGGTATCTCCTTTCTTTCCACAAAGGAGACCGGGCCCTGGGACATAAACATCTCCGAAATGGACACCCTGCCCGGTGCCCATAACCGGGAAAACATTGCCGCCGCCGCCCTTGGCACCCTTGAACTGGGGGCCACCATGGACGGTATCAAAAAAGCCGTCAAAGACTTTAAGGGACTGCCCCACCGCATCGCCCTGGTCCGGGAACTGGACGGGGTCCGGTACTACAACGATTCCAAGGGCACCAATGTGGATGCCGTGGACCGGGCCCTGGAGTGCTTTGACACCCCCGTGGTCCTGATCATGGGGGGACAGGCCAAGGGCGTGGCCTTCACCGATCTTGTTCCCAATGTCAAGGCCCATGTAAAGGCCGTCATTGCCATTGGAGAATCCATGGAACAGGTGGTGGAGACCTTTTCCGACACCGTATCCGTCAGCCGGGCCAAGGACATGGACCAGGCCGTTTCACTGGCCCGGGATCTGGCCGATGCCGGGGAGGTGGTATTGCTGTCTCCGGCCTGTGCCAGCTTTGACATGTACCCCAATTACCAGGCAAGGGGGGAGGATTTTACCGCCCTTGTGGAGGCATTGGATTGTGAATAAATCACCGATCAGACATCCCTTTTTATCTGAAACAGGCATTTTGTTTCCCGTCCTGTTCCTGGGAGCCATCGGTATTATCATGGTCTATTCCGCCTCGGCCGCCATCAGCCAGAAGGAATACCAGACCCTGTTCTTCTTTGTGAAAAAACAGGCCCTCTTCTTTGGCATCGGACTTTTGATCATGTATGTGGCAGCCTCCTTTCCCTTTCACCTCTACCAAAGCTTTGCCTACCTCATCCTCATCCTCACCCTGGGGCTGCTGGCGGCCGTACAGATCCCCGCCCTCAAACACAGCGCAGGCGGGGCGGACAGATGGCTCAACCTGGGGGTGATCAACATCCAGCCATCGGAACTGGCCAAACTCTCCCTGATTCTCTTCATGGGATACAGTTTGGCCAAAAAGCAGGAAATGATCCAAAAGGCAGCCATCGGCTTCACCCCCCACCTCATCGTCCTGGGGCTGTTTTCCGTGCTCATCTTCCTCCAGAACGACCTTGGCACCATCATTATTTTGGGCACCATCTGCTGGGGCATGATGTTCGTGGCCGGGGTGAAGAAGCGCTACCTTATTTATACGGTGCTGCTCTTTGCACCGCCGGTGTTTTACTTTTTCATCTACCATGTGCCCCATCGCCTGGCCCGGTGGAAGGTCTTCCTCAACCCCTGGGCCGACCCCACAGGCATCGGATACCAGATGGTCAACTCCCTGAAATCCATCGGGGACGGCGGCTTCCTCGGCAAGGGCATCGGCATGGGCATCATGAAACTCCACTACCTGCCCGAACCCCACACGGATTTCATCTTTTCCGTCATCGGGGAGGAAACCGGACTTCTGGGCATGCTGGTGGTGATTTTCCTCTTTGCCGTCCTCATCTGGAAGGGCTTCTGCATTGCACGGGACTGCAAGAGCCGGTTCGGCGCCTTTGTGGCCACGGGCATCACCTTGTTCATCGGTACCCAGGCCCTGGTCAACATGGGCGGTGCTCTGAGCATGATCCCATCCAAGGGTCTGACCCTGCCCTTTATCAGCTACGGCGGCAGTTCCCTGATCACCTGTCTTACGGCCATGGGCATCCTCATGAACATCAGCGCAAAAAAAGATATGGAGGATCCCCATGACCAGAAAGAATAACCAGGGCGGCGTATCCAACCCGGCCAAGGCCCCCAGGCTGGTCATTGCCGGCGGAAAGACCGGAGGACACCTTTTCCCGGGCATTGCCGTGGCCCAGGCCCTGGAACAACTGGCCCCGGATGCCCGGATCCGTTTCATCGGCACCAAGGCCTCCTTTGAGACCCGCACCCTTGGCGCATACGGATACCATCACACCGCCATCAGTGCCCGCCCCATCAAAGGAAAAGGGCTGTGGGACAAAATCATGGCCGCCTCTGCCGTTGGCATTTCCACCTTCCAGGCCCTGGTGAGTCTGGTGGGCAACCGCCCCGACTTTGTCCTGGGCGTGGGGGGATTTTCCTCCTTTTCCGTGGTCCTGGCGGCCCGGATTCTGGGCATTCCCACGGCCATCCAGGAACAGAACGCCTTCCCGGGCATGACCAATAGAATGCTGGCCCGGATCACCCGGACCATCTTCACTGGATTTGAGCATACCCGGGGCTTTGAACACCATCCCAAGACCATTTTCACGGGCAACCCCGTCCGTCTGGCAGGCCCCGGAGAGGCCCTGCCCTCCCCTTCCGGGTCCGGGGAAGAACCCCAGGAAGCAGCCCACGAACAGGTCACAGACACCGAATCCCCCATCCAGGCCGGGCCAAAGGATTTTATTCTTCTGGTCACCGGCGGCAGCCAGGGCGCTTCCAGCATCAACCAGGCCATGGTCCAGGCATTGCCCGGCCTTGCCAAAACCCAAAACCTGTTTATTATTCACCAGACCGGAATTTCCCAGGAAAAAGACGTGAAGGCTGCCTATGACCAATGGGGCATCCCCAGTCGTGTGGCTGCTTTTTTCCAGGAGATGCCGAGCCTTCAGGAGCTGGCCCATCTGGTGGTCTGTAGAAGCGGGGCCGGAACCGTATCCGAACTCTGCCTCAAGGGACTGCCCTCCATTCTGATTCCCTTCCCCCATGCTGCAGATGATCACCAGACCTGGAACGCCAGGGCCATGGCCGACCACGGCGGGGCCCGGTTTATCCCCGACGGCGACCTTTCCGGCCCCCGGCTCCTGGAAATGATCCAGGACCTCAGACAAGACGAAACCCAACGCAATGATATGGCCGAAAAGGCCCGGGACATGGCCATGCCCGGGGCTGCCCATACCATTGCACGACATATTTTAGCGGCAGGGGGATTTGCCCTGCCTGGAAACGAGGCCCCCAATGTACCAAACTGATTATCACATCCATTTTGTAGGCGTAGGCGGCATCGGCATGAGCGGCATTGCCGAACTGCTCCTCAATCTGGGATATACGGTCTCAGGCTCGGACCTGAAACTGACCCCCATCACCCAACGCCTGGCCCACAAGGGGGCAACCATATATAAGGGCCATGCCCGGGAACAGGTAAAGGGGGCCAACGTGGTGGTCACCTCCACTGCCATTTCCAGTGAAAACCCCGAAGTGATCCAGGCCATGGAGGACAAGCTCACCCTGATTCCCCGGGCCGAGATGCTGGCCGAACTCATGCGCATTAAATACGCCATTGCCGTATCCGGGGCCCATGGGAAGACCTCCACCACGGCCATGATCTCCCAGGTGCTGAACACAGCCGGACTGGATCCCACCGTCATCATCGGTGGGCTTCTCCAGGGGCTGGACACCAATGCCCTCCACGGCAAGGGGGACTTCATCGTGGCCGAGGCCGACGAAAGCGACGGCTCCTTTTTGAAATATTCCCCGGCCATTGCCGCGGTGACCAATATCGATCTGGAACATTTGGACTTTTACACGGGCATCGAAGACATCAAGGACAAATTTGTCCAATTCATCAACTCGGTCCCCTTTTACGGACTGGCCGTGCTCTGCCTGGACAATCCCCATGTCCAGGACATCCTGCCCCGGATCAAGGTACGGCACACCACCTTCGGCATGAGTGCCCAGTCCGATCTCCAGGCCCGGGACATTGCCTTTGAAAACGGCCAGGGCGCCTTCACCGTCATCCACAGGGAGGAAGAGCTGGGACGGGTGATCCTGAACATTGCCGGCAAGCACAATATCTCCAACGCCCTGGCCGCCATTGCCGTGGCATTGGAATTGAAGATCCCCTTTGAGACCATTAAGGCCGCCCTGGAGGAGATCAAGGGAGTGAAACGCCGGCTGGAACTCAAGGGAAGGAAAAAGGGTATCACGGTCATGGACGACTATGGTCACCATCCCACCGAGATTGCCGCCACCCTCACGGCCATCAGGGAGAGCTATCCGGACAAACGGCTGGTGGTGCTCTTCCAGCCCCACCGCTATACCCGGACCCAGGCTCTGTTTGACGATTTCACCCGCTCCTTTTACCAGTCGGACCAGCTCATCCTTCTGCCCATTTACGCAGCCAGCGAACAGCCCATCCCCGGGGTGGACGCCCAGGCGTTGGGAGAGGGGATCCGGGCCCACGGCCACAAGGATGTGGAAGTGGCCTCGGACTTTAACCAGGCCCTGGCCATGGTCACGGGCAAACTCAAGGACAACGACATGGTCCTGACCCTGGGGGCCGGTGACATTTACACCTTGGGTGAAAAATTGGTGGAGATTTTATAAAGAAATGTGCCGCAGCCCCGACATAGCCCAGCTGGCCCAAAGGGTCACCCTTCTGGAGGAGGAACCCCTTCGCCGCCACACCAGCTTCAGGGTGGGGGGACCGGCCCAATACCTAGCCCTGCCCCAAACCCGGGAACAGGTCTGTGAGGTACTGGCAGCGACCCGGGCGGCAGGTCTTGGTCTCACCGTCCTGGGGGGGGGCTCCAATTTCCTGGTCTCGGACCAGGGCATCCGGGGCATGGTATTGGGGCTGAAAAAGCTGAAGTCAACGCCTGGCAGATGCCGGGACAAGGGCGTTGAAACCCAGGCCGGCCAGAGCATGGCCGCCATCTGTAGATTTGCCGCGGAACAGGGCCTTTCCGGCCTGGAATTCATGGCCGGCATCCCCGGCACCGTGGGCGGGGCCGTGGCCATGAATGCCGGTGGTGCCAAAAGCTGGATCGGAGACCGGGTCCAACGCCTCATTGTGGTGGATCCCCAGACCGGAGAAATAGAGACCATGGAACGGGAGCAGCTCTGCTTTGAATACCGGGGATTAGACCTTGGCGGGCGGATCATCCTGGCCATGGAAATGGACCTGATCCAGGGGGATGCCAAGGTCATCCAGGCGGAAACCCGGGTGGCCATTGAAAGGAAAAAAGCCTCCCAGCCCGTGTCCCAGGCCAGCGGCGGATGTTTTTTCAAAAACCCCGGCCCGGACATGCCGGCGGGGAAACTCATCGACCAGGCCGGGCTCAAGGGTGAGGAACTCAACGGGGCCGTGGTGTCAACGGTCCATGCCAATTTTATTGTGAACACGGGAAATGCCCGGTGCCAGGATATCCTGGACCTGGCCGACAGGGTCAGGGACCGGGTCCACAAGGCATTTAACATTGAACTGGAAAACGAGGTAAAGGTCTTTGGCCATGCGTAAAAAGTCAAAACCCAACCGGTATAAACCCGATCCGGCCATCAAAAAGGCCCGGAAGGAAAGAATCCAACGGATTCTCCAGGCCAGGGGGGCCATTATGACGCCGGTGGTGATGCTCATCCTCCTCTCCGTGGTTTCCCTCTATGTCCATGATCTGGTGGTCCAATCCCCCTTTTTCATGGTGGATACCGTTAAGGTCTCCGGCAACCAACGGGTGGGCCGGGAACAGATCCTGGAGCTGGCCGGTTTGAATACCCCCAAGAACATCTTCCAGATCAACACCCGGGTCATGGCCCTTAAGCTGGAATCCAATGCCTGGATTGCCGAGGCCGAGGTGGACCGTACCGCCATGTCCGGCCTGAGCATCACCCTGAGGGAAGAGACCCCCCTGGCCGTGGTCAATATCCGGAACATTGCCCGGGTTCTGGTCAATGCCCAGGGCCGGCCCTTTAAAGAATATGTGCCGGAAACCGATCGGGTGGACGACCTTCCGGAAATTTCGGGCATCGACCTTTCGGAAGTGAATGGCCGCTACACCTTTAAGGATCCCCTGTATCCGCCCATTCTGGAGCTGATCAAGAAAAGTGGAACATCCACCATTGTCTCGGCCCACAGGGACGACACCCTGGGGCTGACCATCCGGGCCGACAGAAAACTGGGCCCGGCGACCACAGAAACCGCCACCCTGATTCCCATCAAACTGGGAAAGGAACAGTTCAGGGAAAAACTGGCACGGGCCCGTGAAATCGTGGCCTACATGGAAAAATACTTCCCCACCAAGGCCATTGAGGCCATGGACCTGTTCAATCTGGAAACCATATTTGTTAAAACATCGGAACAAGAAACTCTGCAGCAGGCTGTGGAGAAGGGGGTTTAATTGCAGGGGAATGAAAACATCATAGTGGGCTTGGACATCGGGACCACCAAAATATGCACAGTGGTGGGAGAGATCCTGGACGATGATATCAACATCATCGGTGTGGGTTCCCATCCGTCCACGGGCCTGAGAAAGGGCTCGGTGGTGAACATCGAATCCACGGTGGATTCCATTAAAAAGGCCGTTGACGAGGCAGAACTCATGGCCGGGTGCGATATCTCCCAGGTCTATGTAAGCATTGCCGGCAACCATATCAAGGGATTCAACAGCCACGGCATCATCGCCATCAAGGGCAGGGAGATTTCCCAGGCCGACGTGGACCGGGTCATTGACGCGGCCAAGGCAGTGGCCATCCCAACGGACCGGGAGATCCTCCATGTCATCCCCCAGGAGTTTATTGTGGATGAGATGGAATCCATCCAGAACCCCGTGGGCATGAACGCCATCCGGCTGGAGGCCAAAATCCACATCATCACCGGTGCGGTCTCTTCCCTGCTCAACATTACCAAATGCTGCAACAAGGCTGGCCTTGAGGTCCAGAAGATCGTTCTGGAATCCATGGCCTCGGGCATGGCCGTCCTCACCCGTGAAGAACGGGATCTGGGATGCGTTGTGGCTGATGTGGGCGGCGGCACCACGGCCCTGGCCCTGTTCAAGGACAACAACCTCAAGTTCATCCATGAACTCACCGTGGGCGGCAACAATTTGACCAATGATATTTCCGTGGGTCTGAGAACCCCCTTCCCGGAGGCGGAAAGGATCAAGGCCCAGCACGGCACCTGTATTTCCAGAAACGTCAAAAACGGCAGTTCCCTGGAGGTACCCGGGGTGGGCGGACGGGAGCCCAAAAAATTAAAAATGGACATTTTGGTTCAGATTCTCGAACCCCGGGTCGAAGAGATGTTCTCCCTGTTGAAAAAGGAGCTCCATTCCAATGGACTGGAGGAGACCTTCCCCGCAGGCGTCATCCTCACCGGCGGCAGTGTCACCCTGAATGGATTCAATGAATTGGCCGAATCGGTTTTCCAGGTTCCGTCCCGCATCGGACGGCCCGATAAAATCGGCGGCCTGAAAGATATCGTTCAAAACCCGGCCTATGCCACTGGGGTTGGCCTGGTGCTTTTCGGCAGCAAACAGGTGGCCCTGACAGGCACCCGGCAAGGCTATTCCGCTGAAGGAGCAGGACTGTTAACACGAATGAAACAATGGTTTAAAGATATTATATAAAACCCAAGGGAGGTGGAAATGAGCTTTTCTTATGTGGAAAATCAGAATTCGGCTAAAATCAAAGTTATTGGGGTTGGCGGGGCCGGAGGTAATGCCGTCAACAACATGATAGAAGCAAAGCTCCATGGTGTAAAATTTATTGTGGCCAATACCGATGCCCAGGCCCTGGAAAAATCCAAGGCGGAAATCAAAATCCAGCTGGGCAGGGAACTCACAGAAGGGCTGGGCGCAGGCGCAGACCCCAATATCGGATGTCAGGCCGCCGAGGAAAGCCGTGAGGAACTGAAGCAGGCCCTGGAGGACAGCCACATGGTCTTCATCACCGCCGGTTTCGGCGGGGGCACCGGCACAGGGGCGGCACCGGTAATTGCTGAAATCTGCAAGGAGCTGGATATTCTCACCGTGGCCGTGGCCTCAAAGCCCTTTTCCTTTGAAGGTCCCAAACGGGAAAGAAAGGCCCAGGAAGGCCTGGATCGACTCCACGACATCACGGACACCGTCATCACCATTCCCAACGACCGCCTCAGGGGACTGGCCTCCCCAGGGGACCGGGTTCTGGATATGTTCATCAAGGCCGATGAAATCCTTCACCACAGTGTCAAGGGCATCACCGACCTGATCACCATGCCCGGCCTGGTCAACCTTGACTTTGCCGACGTCAAGACCACCATGAAGCGGGCGGGTAAGGCCCTCATGGGCATTGGTATTGCGTCCGGTGAAAACCGTGCCACCGAAGCCGCGGAAAAGGCCATCCGCCATCCGCTGCTGGAAGATATCTCCATTGACGGGGCAAAGGGAGTTCTCATGAACATCACCGCCTCCTACGACCTGACCATGGACGAAATGACCGAAGCCTCGGACCGCATCTTCAAGGAAGTAGGTGCCGAAGCCGACATCATCTGGGGCCAGACCTTTGACGAAGACATGGGTGATGAAATGCGCATCACCGTTATTGCCACGGGCATCGGCACCGAAGAAAAGGAGATGGAAAATCTCCGTGTCCTTGAAACACCGGACCCCAAACCCGCCCCCAGCCACCAGACGGTCTATCCCACCATGGGATCGGCTGCGGTGCAGTCCAGCACCATGGCCGTGGGCTCCGCAGCCACCGCACCCGTTGAAAAACCCATTGCCAGGGGCGTGGTACGGGATTTAACCGAGGAAGAACGGCACAACTGGCCCGAAGAGGGGTTTGTCTCCCACACCGGCAGCCCCCGACATGCCGTGGGGGAGTCCGAACCCATCCAGGAATACGTCAATACCGCCATTGACAAGGATGATCTGGACACCCCGACTTTCCTGAGACGGAAAGCCGACTAGTATATGAAAAAAAAGCGTTACCCCAGGCCGGTTGCCCGGGAGGAAAAAGGAGCGGTCGTTAAAAGGGGCCGCCATTTCACCCGGGTGGCACTGGTCTACCCCAATACCTATCAGGCCGGCATGTCCAGCCTGGGATTCCAGACGGTCTACCATCTGGCCAACACGCTGGAGACCATTGCCTGCGAACGGGTCTTCCTTCCCGAACCCAGGGCAAAGGACCGGACCATTAAAAGCGTTGAATCGGGATTGCACCTGGATCAGTTTGACCTGATCCTCTTTTCAATTTCATTTGAGAATGATTTTTTCAACCTGGTCAATATCCTGAAGGATGCGGGCATTCCCCTGCGGTCATCGGAACGAAACACCATCCACCACCCACTGGTGGCCGCCGGGGGAGTTGCCTGTTTCCTCAATCCCGAGCCCCTTGCCCCCTTTATGGACCTTTTCCTCCTGGGGGAAGCCGAGACCTTTATGGCGGATTTCTTCCACCTCGTCACCACAATGGAGAGGAGGGATCTGCTGGAAAACATCGAAACCCGTCTTGCCGGGGCCTATGTGCCCTCCCTGAGGGCCCCCATCTTCTATTCCAAAAGCCCTTCTGATCCGGACAAGGCACCGGTTCAGGTGCAATACCTTGAAGATCTGGAGGAGACCCTGACCTGCAGCCGGGTGCTCACGGACCAGTCTGCCTTCAAGGATACCTTTCTCATTGAAACCCTCAAGGGATGTCCCCACGGCTGTCGCTTTTGCACGGCCGGGTTCATCTACCGCCCCCCCCGGATCTATCCGGTGGAGACCATTCTTGGGGCCATGGACAGGGCAGCAGAGGATACCAACCGGGTGGGACTGGTCAGTTCCGCGGTCCTGGATCATCCCGATATCCATGCCATCTGCCGCCATGGAAGGGAGCTGGGCCTCACCCTTTCCTTCTCCTCCCTGCGGGCGGACAAACTGGATCCCCAATTCCTTGACCTCATGGGCAAGGGACGGGTCAAAACTGCCACCATCGCCCCCGAGGCCGGTTCCGACCGCATGCGCCGCATCATCAATAAAAGGCTGGACCGGAAAGATATCCTGGCTGCGGCCCAAAAGCTTGTGGGCCACGGTATCATCAATCTGAAACTCTATTTTATGGTGGGACTCCCCTTTGAAGAAAGGGAAGATGTCCAGGCCATTGTGGATCTGGCCCTGGAGTTGAAATCCGTATTCCTGGAAGCATCACGGGTCAAAAAGAAAATCGGCACCATTACCCTGAGCATCAATCCCTTCATTCCCAAGCCCTGCACCCCCTTTCAATGGGCACCCATGCTGGATAAAAAGGAATTGGAATTCCGGCTGAACCTCATCCGAAACGGTTTAAAAAAGACCCCCAACCTCAAGGTGCAGACCGAAAGCCTTAAAAAGGCCCGGATCAACGCCCTGCTCTCCCTGGGGGACCGCCACACGGCAGATATCCTTGAAACGGCCATGGAAAAGGGATGGACCCGGGCCATCAAGGAAAATTCAGACTATTTTAAAACCGTTGTTCTCACGGAGAAATCCGTGGAAGGACCGGGGCAGCTGCCCTGGGATGTGTTGAATCACCGGATTGCCACCCGCTTCCTGCTAAAGGAATACCAGAGGGCCCGGGACGAAAAACAATCCCGGGCCTGCCCCATGACCTCCTGCCGTAAATGCGGCATTTGTATGGAGCGCTCCTCGGATTAGCCCGCATATTTCATGACAATTTGTTCCAGAGGGCTCGCACATTTTGAGACCGGGAGGAAAACAGCCTCCCTGTTTCAATGAAACTGCAGTCCCAAATTGTCACCATTCGGGCAAAATGTCTTCACTGAACCTGGAATCTTGCACAATGGCAGGGGCAGAGTCCGTCCATTCCGCACCCCAATATCCAGACAAACGCATTCTCTGAAATATCCGATTCACAGCAACCATTTAAACGGATAGGGAAAGAATCAGGATATTCATCATGTCAAGGGGTGATCCAGGCCCAACGGTATTCGGACCTATGCGTTGGGCTTAAAGGTCTCCACCAGGTCGTATACCAGACGTTCAATGGTATAATCGATCTCAGGATCCACTTCCACTAGAAACCGATTGTTCATCAGGGAAACAATCCCGTGCAGGGTGGTCCAGATTCTCAGGGTCTGGTATTTGGCCTCTTCCAGATCTTCCTCTGCCCCGGCACTCTCCTGGATGGCCAGGATGGTCCGGCTGGCAATTTCAACCACCCTGAGGGCGGCCCGTTTTTCCTCCCGGGCCACGGATTCGTTGGGAGTTCCCTTATAATCGGAATACATGGGGGTGGACTGGGAGAAGATAATATCGTACTGGTTAACGGAATTCAGTCCAAACTGAATATAGGAACGGATCAGCTGCTGCATCCGAATAAACGGATCTTCGATCTCTTCCTCCATCTTTTTGAATTCGTTATAAAGGATGGCATATCCTCTGGTTTTAATATTCAGGCAAATCTCATCCTTATTGGAATAATAATTGTAGAGATTGGCAGCGGTCATCCGAGCCTTCTGGGCAATCTTTCGCATGCTCAGGCCGGCAAACCCCTCTTCAAAGAGGATGTCCAGAGCTGCGTCCAGAATTTTTTCTCGGACGTTTTCATTCTCGTCATTTGCTTTCTGCTTCGTTGGCATTGCACTTCCGTAATAAAAATAAACATAAAGAATGGTTAAACTGGCCTAATTTAGCCTTGGAAATATGAAATTACAAGCCTGATATTTTACTATCCCATTAAATGCAATTTGTTTTGATCATCAAAAACAGCCAACAGCATTGAGTTAAAGGGATTTTGCTATTCATCGGGGATATGATTTTTTTTTCTCCCATGCAAACTTCCGGTCGGACCGGATACGCCATTTAAAATCCAGTTGTTCAAAACGGTTCAACAACCAACCAATGGTTGATATCAAAACAAACAAAACACCGTATACCACATCGTCGCAGACCCTCCCCCTCCCCCCCCTTCACGAAAGGTTTACTCCCCGTCAATTCCTTCGGAGAATTGTTATTGTGCACAGTAACATAAACAAAAACCTTGGAATTTCATCTGTGAACCCGAATTGTAAATCAAACTATTTTGAGAAATATTTTCCCCATATTTTACGAAAAACAAAAAGGGCAATCATGCCCTGAAATTTAGTTTACATGACAACCAACCATAAACATATTCCCATTTTTTTTACCCACACCGCCATTGGGACAGGGATGATTACAAAGTTTTCCCCACACGGTTTTTTGCGACAAAAACCTAAGAAAAATCGTCACGAAATTTACTTAACCTAATTTTATTTTTACTTGCGTCGTATTTAAAAAATTTTCTAAACAAAGCAATCGTATGGGATATTTCCCTGTCCTTACCTGTAGACCCATGGGACCCTGGATATAATTCGCGTTCAACCCTGTCTACTGAACCTTGTTCATTCCCTCCCGTGGAGTACATATCCCCCCCCTGTTATCCCTTTGTCTCCAACATCTTATCGGTCCCCTCCTCCCGGTAGAGCCCGATGATGTCTTCCAGAATCATATACAGGGTGGGCACAAGGATCAGGGTGATCAATGTAGCAAAGAGAATTCCAAAGCCCAGGGACAGGGCCATGGGAATAAGGAACCGTGCCTGGCGGCTGGTCTCGAACATCATGGGGGTCAATCCCCCAAAGGTGGTGAGGGTGGTGAGCAGGATGGGCCTGAAGCGCTGGATTCCGGCCTCACACACGGCCATCACCGGGGGCACCCCCTGGCGCCGGGAGCGGTTGGCAAAATCTATGAACACCAAAGAATCGTTCACCACCACCCCGGACAGGGCCACCACCCCAAACATGCTCATGATGGACAATGAGTATCCCATGAGGATATGACCAATGACCGCCCCCACAATGCCAAAGGGAATACAGGCCATGATGATCATGGGCTGGAAATAGCTGCGAAAGGGAATGGCCAGCAGGGCAAAGATCACACACATGGCCCCCAGAAGTCCGTAGAAAAGATCGGAGACACTCTCCTTCATGTCGGCCTGGCGGCCCTGGAAATCAAATGAAAGTCCGGAATATTTTTGTGCCAGTTCCGGCAGGGCCTGTTTCTTAAGCTCATCCAGTATGATACCGGCCTGGGAGCGGGGGATCACATCGGCGGTGACCGAGGAGATCCGATTCTGGTTCCGGCGGTCGATGCTGGTATAGGCCCTGCCCCGGCTCACCGATACCACATCCCCCAGCAAGACCTCCCCGCCCCCGGGGGTGCGGATGATCATGCGGTTGAGGGTATCCTCGGTGGTGCGCTGGGATTCGGGCAGCCGCACCCGCACCGTGACCTCGTTGCGCCCCCGCTGGAGTCGAACGGCCTCGGCCCCATAGAAGGCATAGCGGACCTGCCGGGCCACCTCCTGGGCCTGGAGCCCCAGCCGCTGTCCCAGGGGGGTCATTTTAAAGTCCAGCTGGACCTTGCCCGATGCCGACCCATCGTCCACATCCTTGACATTGGAATACCCCCCCAGAATTCCGGCAAGGTCCTTACCGGCGGCTTCCAGCACCTTGACGTCGGCATGGGCCAGTTCAATGGTCAGGGCAGCCCCCCTGCCCGGTCCCCCCCGGTCGGACTGGTAGTTTGCCGACTCCACCCCCGGGATTTCCCCAACGGTTTTCCGCCATTTCTGAACAAATTCCTCGGTGTGCATGGGCCTCACCGTGGGGCCGGTGAGGATGACCCTGAGGGTGATGACATTTTCCACCACATTGGAGAGCATGCCCTTGGCCAGGGTATCACCGCCATTTTTACGGATGACCTGTTGGGCGCCATTGACCAGAAGGGCCTCCACCTGCTTGACCCGTTCCTGGGAGCTACCGTAGGGAAGGGTGGCCGTGACAAAGGCATAATCCGACTCGATGCGGGGAAAAAGCACAAAGCCCATGCGACCGCTGCCCACATAGCCCACGGTGAGCATGAGCACCACCAGGGCCAGGGAAAGGGTGGCATACCGCCACTCAATCACCCGTTCCAGAAAGGGGCCGTAAATCCGCCTCACCCCCCGGACAAATGCCCGGCTGAAGGCCTGCTGTTTTTTATGGAGCCATCCGAAGGGCCCCCAGGGGGTGCGGTCGCTCAGGTGGGAAAGGTGGGCCGGCAGGATGAAGAGACATTCCAAAAGGGAGACGGCAAAGACCATGATGACCACCATGGGGATATTTTTGAAAAAGGCACCGATCCATCCCGAGACAAAAAACAGGGGCATGAAGGCCACAATATTGGTGAGCACGGAAAAGGTCACGGGCATGGCAATCTCCCTGACCCCGTCCACGGCGGCACGGAAAAGCCCCAGTCCCTGTTGCCGCTTGGCATAGATATTCTCCCCCACCACAATGGCATCATCCACCACAATCCCCAGGGTCACAATAAAGGCAAACATGGAGACCATGTTGATGGAAAACTCGGTCAGGGGGAAAAAGACAAAGGCCCCGAGAAAGGAGATGGGAATGCCCATGGCCACCCAGAAGGCCAGACGGATTTCCAGGAAAAGGGCCAGGCAGATAAAGACCAGCCCCAGGCCCATGTATCCATTTTTCAGCAGCAGGTTCGCCCGCTGTCGGAAGATGTCGGACATGTCCCGGATCACCCCCACGTCCAGGCCCGAGGGCAGGCTTTTTTTAAATTGCTCCACCACCTCCTTGGCCGCCCCGGCCACCACCAGGGGGGTCTGTTCCCCCACCCGGTAGACCTCGATGTTCACAGCAGGCTTGCCGTTGTAAAGGGAAAACCGATCGGAATCCTCAAATCCATCCCAGACCCGGGCCATGTCCCCCAGGGTCACCACGGAGCCGTCGGCATGGGTGATGATGGGAATGGTTTCATATTCCCGGGCCAGGTACCGCCGGTCCTTGATGCGGATCATGATCTCGCCGCCCCGGGTTTTAAGGCTGCCCCCGGGCAATTCCACAGACGCCTGGCGGATGCGGGAGGCCACCCGATCCAGGGTCAGGCCGTACCGTCGGAGCACGGCCTGGTCCACCTCCACCAGGATCTCATAATCCCGGACGGCATCCAACTCCACCTGGGTGATGTCCGGGTGGGCAAGGAGCCGGTCCCGCAGGGCTTCGGCTGCAGCACGGACCACCCCCTCCTCCTGGTCCCCGTATACGGAAAAGGAGACCGCTTCCCTGCGATGGGTGGGCAATTTCACCCGGGGGGTTTCCGCCTCGTCCGGGAAACTGGTGATCCGGTCCACCTCCCGCTGCACATCCTGGGAGAGCTGGTTCACGTCGTATCCTTCAATGGCGTCCACATAGACGCTGCCCACACCCTCGGAGGCAATGGAACGCATCTCTTCAATGCCCTCCAGGCCCTGGAGGGCTTCTTCAACGGCAAGGACGATCCCCCGCTCCACCTCTTCCGGGCTGGCACCGGGATAGGGCACGGAAACCGAAACCGTATCGATCTCCCACCGGGGGAAAATTTCCTGGCGGGTCTTCAGGCCCATGAACAGCCCCCCCACCAACAGGACCACCATCAAAAGGTTGGCAGCCACGGAATTGCCAGCCATCCACGCCAATGCGCCTTTGGTTTGTGATTCTTTCATGGCCGCCTACCCCTTTTCCCTTTGGCGCCCGGAGTAGGGGGTGCCGCTTTACCCTGCCCATCCGGTCCGGAGGAGGCACCGGCACGGCGCAGGGACATACCCTCCACCGGCGTGGCCAGGTCCGAGACAATGAGCAATTCTCCGGCATTGACGCCCCGGGTCACATAGACATGGTCGGCATCGAAGAACACCGGTTCCACATTGCGTTTTTCCAGGGTTCCGTCCACAAAGAGCCAGATCTGCCCATTGTTGTGGAAGGCAGACCGGGGAATGGCAACGGCATCTTCCATGGGTCTCCCCTGGATCTCCACCTCCACATAGGATTCCAGCAGCAGGGGCTGGTGGCCCATGGAGTCATCCAGGGCAAAGGGATCGGATACGGCAACAATCACCGTGGCCATGCGGGTATCGGGGTTGATCCGCCCCCGAAGCCTTAGCACATGCCCTTTGCGGTGGCTGCCGGCATTGCCCATGACCTTGACCGGACTGCCCATGGGGCCGTTTTTGTCTGCAAATTGAACCAGGGGTAATTTATCCACGGGCAGGCTGGTCTCCACCCAGGCCACATCGGTTCCCACCAGTGTGGCCAGGGCCTCGGAGATGTTCACCCGTGACCCCCTATTGACGTTTCGTTCCAGCACCATGGCGTTGAAGGGCACATGGATCTGGGTCCGCTTGAGGTTGAGTTCCGCCTGATCCAAGTCGGCCCGCACCGATGCCAGATCGGCCCTGGCCTGGGCCAGATGGGGTTTTCTCAGCACCAGATCCGTATTGGTCAATGCCCGTCCCGTGGTGGTCTCCATCAGGGCCAGATCCTCCCGGGCCACTTCCTGGCGTCCGTTTTCCAGGTCCAGTGAGGCCCGGGCCCGGGCCACCAACGCCCGTTGCTTTGCAAGGGTGAGTTCAAAATCGGCAGGATCCAGGGAAAGGATCCGCTCCCCCCTTTTAAAAATCCCGCCGGGGGCAAAATCCAGGGACATCTCCTGGACACGGCCGGCCACTTCCGGCTTCAGGGCTATGGTTTTTTCCGGCTTTACCGTCCCCATGGCCCTCAGGACAATGGGCAGTTCCCCTTTTTGGAGCACGGTTACCTCCACCAGGGGGGGACGGCCCTGGGGCCGGGAGCGTTTCACCTTTATCTTGGACTGGTAAAGGGTCCATCCGCCCATCCCGCCGACGGCGAGAATAAACAGGGGCAATAGTATTTTTAACAGGGATTTCATGGCATTCATTGGGGTCCTCATTTTTCAGGTTCCATCCGGGCGTCACGGGGTTCAAGGTCTTGGGGCCAGCTGCCGCCCAGGCGGCGGTGGAGTCCGATGCGGTATTTGATCAGTTCCGCCTGGCGGCGGACCCGGGAGACCTCCAGCTCCTGGTTCTGGACCAGGGCGGAGACCACGGGAAGATAGGTGTCAAGCCCCCGGGTATAGTGGCGTTCGGCTTCGGAAAGGAGCAGGCGACCGGTTTTAATTTCCGTCTCCAGCAATGCCAGGGTTTCGGTCTGCATGGTTTCATTGACCAGGCTTTCCTCCACCTCCTTCACCGCTGTCACAACGGTGCGCTGGTAAGCGGCCAGGCGCTCCAGGGCACGGGCACGGGCCTCTTCCACCTGGGCCTCTTTCTTGCCCGCATCAAAGATGGGGCCGGTGAGATTGGCCGCAAGGTTGGCGATCCAATTGTCAAACACCGATGCAAGGCGTTCCCCCTGGTAGGTATATCCGGCGGATATGGAAAGGGCCGGCAACCGGTCTGCGCGGGAGGCCGCCACCTCCCAGTCCGCTGCCCTGAGCCTGAGTCCCGCCGCCCGCACATCGGGCCGCATGGCCAGAAGATCTGCGGGAATTCCCAATGGAGGAAGGGGGGGAAGCCTTGGAAAGACATGGGTGGTGAGCTCCGGGGCCGCCCCCGGGGCCTTGCCCAAAAGGAGGGCAATCTGATGGGTCAAAAGGATCTCCCGTGCCTCCAGGGCTGGCAGTTTGGCCTGGGCCCTCTGGACGGCCTTCTGCTGCTGCAAATAATCCAGGGCCGTGGATATGGACTTTTCAAACCGCAACAAAAGAAGGGATTCGATCTTTTGGTTGGTCTGGATCTGGGCCCGGATCAGGGCCGTTTCCATGCGGACGGCAATGAGATCAATCCAGTATTCCGCCAGCTGGGCCGCCAGGGTCACAGCGGCGGCGTCCACATCGGCCTGGCCGGCCTCAACCCCCAGATCCCCTGCGGTCCTGCGGGCGAAAATCCGCCCCCATAGATCCACTTCATAGGCCGCAGCCAGTTTCAAGGAATGGGTCTCACTTCCCCCGGATTTCCGGGCCTCGGTTCCGGAATACCCGGCCTCCCCCTTGAGGGATGGAAAAAGATCGGCATGGCGGGATTGCTGTAGGGCACGGGCCTGGTCCAGGCGGGCCCGGGCTTCCCGTATGCTGAAATTATCCCCCAGTCCCTGGGCCATGAGCCGGTTCAACTCCGGGGAATCCCAGGCCGCCCACCAGACGGTTATGCCGGGTAGGGACTGGGTAGATTCGGTATACATGGAATAGTGGGAGGGCAGGGTGTCCACAACGGCCGGACGGGAATCCGGTTGAACCCAGAAACACCCCGGCAGAAAAAGGGCAAAACCGCCCAGCACAACGACGAGTTTGATAAACTTTACAGGTTTCATTGCATCATCAGATCTTTATTGGCATTGGGTATACATCATCTTATGGGAAGTACTATCAAGGTTGTAACATGGTTTTTAAATTTTTCCGAGCCCTGAACAACAGGGATTCCACTGCAGATTCAGAGGTTTCCATGATCTTTGCAATTTCCTTCTGGCTCAGATCCCGGTTGTGACGCAAAAGGACAGCACACCGCTGTGACCTGGGCAACTGCTCCACGGCTTGTGCCAGGGCATCCAGCCCTTCTTTTTTCCCCAGCAGCCCCAGGGGGGTTCTGGCATCGGACAGATCGGAAATGGAGGTCTTTATCCCATCCCCCTCCTGCCTGAAATGGTCGTTACAAAGATTCCGGGCAATGGAAAAAAGGTAGGGGCCAAGGCGGATATCCGGACCGTCCCCCCGGGTCAACCGGGCATAGAGCCGGAGAAAACTTTCCTGGCAAATATCCTCGGCCAGTTCCCCATTTCCGACATACCGACTCACAAACCTGTGGAGGCCGGGCTGATACCGGTGAATCACCACATCAAAGGCCCGGAACTCCCCCCGGGCCGATGCCCGGACCAGGGCATGGTCGTCAACGGTTTTCCATTTATTCCTGAACAGCATCCAACCTATTCCGGCATCATTGTTTCTTCCGCTGGGACTGACAGCGCCCCACCTCATCCATGGCCAGGGAAAAAAACGAGGCCACCTGGTCTTTGGGAAGGCGCGTCCGCACAGCCGTCATCTGACGGATCAACATCTCTCCTTTTTTTCGACCGTGGGTTTCAAATCCGACCAAGGCCCCATCCAGGGCGTCCGCCGAAGGGGGGGCCGGATCTGCCATGAGCGTCATCAGCCCCAACACCTTTTCTTGCATTTCCCGCCGAAGGCACCCCATCTCCCCGTGATGGGCCTTTAGCAATGCGCGCATCTCTTCCTTGGCCTCGCCATCCAGGGCCAATTGGTCCACCAGGCCCATTCGGCCCTTGCCCCGCCCTGGTATGCAGTGGTCCAGGCGACCGGATTGAACCGCCCCGTACACTCCCATTCCCACAAAGGCCAGGTTGAGGCAGATGGAAAAAAATATCAGTCCCTTTTTCATATGGAATCCCATTTTTATTGATCCCCTCCGCCATAGGTCAACAGGTTGACATCATCCATGGCCAGGTGCCAGGATGCGGTGGTAACATTTTGGTCCACGGTATCCAGAAGTGGGGTAGAAAGATGGGCAAGGCATATCCCCATGAGCAATCCAACCACGGCCCCGTACACCAGGGAAGGCCCACGGCGGTCCGGCACCTGGCCAAAGCCCGGCATGGATTCACGGGAATGCCGCCGGATCTTTTGTTGGATCCGGTATTGGCAAATCCGGTTCCATCCCCAACTCCCCCGGGCATGCTCAAGCTCATCCAACCCCTCCATTATCTCCTGCCAGGCCCGGAACCGATGCCGGCAGGAGGCACAAACGGCCAGATGCTCCCGGGCGCGGCGGGCCTCGTCCAGAGCCAGCCGCCCTTCAGCCAGCATGTCCAGGCATTGATCCTCTAAATGTTCCATGGTGGTCTTCCTTTTTTTACCGGTTTTGCAATGGACCATATTCCCATTGCACCATACCCCATATAACGGCCCCGGGGGCAAAATCCTGCGCATTTTTTTTATTTTTCCGTTGCGTCGAAAAAATAAACAATGTTAATTAGGCGTCTATATTTTCCAGAACCCTAAATTTTCAACAGGATACCCCTTTGAAACATCCAGCGGCCTTTGCCAACCCTTTTTCATTTGTATTTGGACTCCTCTGCCTGGTGGTGGTATATCTCCATTCCAGCTGGGCCAACGGCTTTGACGTCTCCTCCATGGGATTGGAATCCCACCTGGCCCATCAATTGGGAGACCTGATTCTCCTGTCGGCGGTGCCCTCCTTTTTTATATGTTGGGGATACCTTGCCCGGAAGTATCTTTATGATCCGGTTCCGGCCACCGCCTTCCTTAAACGAAAACTCATCCAGTTCTACCCCATATACGGTATTTCCCTTATCCTGACCCTGGCTCTCAACCCTGCCCTTCTGGACAGGGGGCTGGTCAAACTGTCGGCCATCCTGGCCGGTGTGTATTATGAGTCCGGTTTCACCGGGGGGAATATCTACATGGTGGTACTCTTTGTCCTGGTAACCCTTTCCCTTTTCAAATCTGCCTGCATACAGAGACGGGGACTTTTCTGCTGGCTGTTGTTCTGCCTTGTAACGGCCAAACTCCTCCCCCATCAATCACGTCTCTGCTATGTCCAGTATTTTGGGTATTACACCGCCTTCTGGCTGGGAATGGCCCTGGGGGAGATTAACTATTTTTCCAGCACCCCGGACAGGCGGGCCCGGCAGGTCTTTACCCTTGTGATGGTCATTGGGATTCTGGTCCCCCTTTTGAACAAGTTCGGCATCTATGCTGTGGAAATCCAGTATCAACCGAACTCCCCGGAGCAACTGGTCTTCAGCCTCCTTATTCTCTCGGTAACCCTCGGTCTGGTACGGCGGTTGCGGCTTCACCAACGCTCCGGACCTGTTGTGGCCTTTATCCATGCCATTGGCAACAATGCCTACCGCCACTTCATCATCCATGGATTTGTCATTAAACTCATCCTGGGGTTCGGCCATGTCCTGGGGTTGCCCCCCATCCTTGTCCAATGCATGATCATTGCAACCACCTCATGGATTACAATCCATGTATTGGTTCCCCCCATTGTCAAAATGGAAGACCGCATCAGCCGGTGGGGGATGCCACGGCCCGGGCGAACCTGATCCGACCTTTGCCGTGGGGACCGGGCAGGGCAACAATGTGCCAGCCGGTTCTTTGGAATGGGTTCCCCTCCCCGGTATCCCCCGGGCCCGGATCTCCCCCGACCGTCCCATTTCTTTTCCCCTCTTTTCCCCTCTTTTCCCCTCTTTTCCCCTCTTTTCCCCTGTATTCCCAAATCCAGTTTCACTTCTTTTCCACATCCTGTTCCCGACATTGGCCGGCCCTTTTTCCAGGGGGACAAGGAATGGTGCATGGGGATTTCAAGGCCATGCTTCCCCTTCCATATCGTCTAAAAACATGGGCAGTTGGCCTTTTCCGGCATTCCTAAAATTTTTCTTGTGTATATTCCCAATTAATTTTATAAGATACTCTGATTTACTGCTTAGATTGCAGTTTGTTAAGAATAATTGCTGCATGGTTTATAGTTCATTCAGAATTTTTTAATGATTGCCGTGAGCGGAATCATTTTGGTTATATATTAAACGTAGTACTCAATTGAGGAGGTTTTATGTCAACTTTGGTATTTGGTCACAAAAACCCGGATACAGATTCAGTTTGTGCAGCCATTGCACTTGCAGACCTTAAGAAAAAACTGGGCGAAGATATTGCACCTGCCGTACAGGGTGAACTCAACCCGGAATCCAAATTTGTCCTGGACAAATTTGGTGTTACCGCCCCCGAAGTCGTCACTGCCTATGCCGGCAAAGACGTATACCTGGTAGACCATTCCGACCTGGCCCAGAGCCCCGACGATCTGGGAGACGCCAATATCCTGGGTATTGTGGACCATCATAAGCTGGGTGACGTCACCACCGGACAACCCCTGGAATGCTGGATCTGGCCCGTGGGCTGCACCTGTACCGTCATCGCTTCCATGTACAACTACCTGGACGTTGAAATCCCCAAAGACATGGCCGGCATCATGCTCTGCGCCATTCTGTCCGATACCGTTATCTTCAAATCCGCCACCTGCACCAACGCCGACAAAAAAATCTGTGCCCAGCTGGCTGAAATTTGCGGCGAATCCGACCTGGAAGCCCTGGGCATCGAAATGTTCAAGGTAAAATCCGCCGTTGAAGGCACCCCCATCCGCGAACTGGTATACCGGGATTACAAGGACTTCAACATGAACGGCAACGGCGTTGGCTGCGGCCAGCTGGAACTGGTTGACCTCTCCATCGTTGACGGCATCAAAGCCGACCTGGAAGCCGACATAAAGGCGGTTAAGGAAGAAAAAGGACACCACACTGTCCTGCTGATGCTCACGGACATCATGAAAGAAGGCACCGAGCTGCTGGTGGTTTCCGACGACGAATCCGTTGTTGAAAAATCCTTCGGCGAAAAACCGGTTGACGGCAAATGCTGGCTGCCCGGAATCATGAGCCGCAAAAAACAGATCGTCCCCTTCCTGGAAAAGACCTTTGGTTAATTCCGGGTCGCGATAAAAGATCCAAAGGCCGTCGGCATTGCCGTCGGCCTTTTTTATACCCGATCCCTGGATCAAAGGCGGCCAATGGAATGCACCATGGGCCGGGCGGGTTACGATATGCTTCGATATAAATAGGGATGGGGATTGATCAAGCGCCCTGACGGGCTTTCTCACCGGACCTGGCGCCAAAGAGATGGCTGATTTTTTCCGACAGCATGGAGACGTCAAAGGGTTTGAGGATGAAATCATCACATCCACGCTCCAGCATATCACGGATGTCTTCGTCCCGGGCATAGCCCGATGAAATCAATACCCGGATGTCGGACCTGATTTTCCGGAGGGCTTCAAAGGTCTGGAAACCGTTCATCTCCGGCATGATCATATCCAAAATCACCAGGTCGATCTGGTGGGGGGCCCGTGTCAGGATCTCCAGGGCCGCCTTTCCGCCCAGGGCCATTTTCACATCATACCCCAGGGTTTCCAGCATTTCAGAGCAGACTTCGATCACCCCTTTTTCATCGTCCACCAAAAGGATGGTGCCCTTGCCGTTGATGATTTTTTCCCGCTCCTGGACAACGGATTTCCGCTTGACCACCCGGGCCTTGGCCGGCAGGTAAAAGCTGAAACAGGTACCTTTTCCCAGCTCGCTCTCCGCCCGGATCACACCGCCGTGGCTTTTGATGATACCATAGGTGGTTGCCAGGCCCAGACCGGTGCCCTTGCCCCTTTCCTTGGTGGTGAAAAAGGGGTCGAAAATCCGGGAGATCACCTCTTCGTCGATGCCCACCCCGGTATCCCTCACCATGATTTTGACATAGGCACCGGCGGTTTCCAGTCCGACGGACGTGGCCAGGGCTTCGGAGACCTTGCAATTTTCCGACACGATGAAAATTTCACCGCCGTCGGGCATGGCCTGCCAGGCGTTGACAAAAAGATTCATCAGCACCTGCTTGATCTGGCCTTCATCCACCACCGTTCCCCAAAGATCCTTGGCCAGATCGGGGCGGATGACCACATCCTTTTTGGTGCGACCGAACATCTTGGCCGACATCTTCAGCAGGTAGTTAAGGTTGATGAGGTGGACTTCGCTGATATTCTTCTGGGCAAACCCCAAAAGCTGCCGGGCCATTTCCGCACCCGAGGCCACATATTCGTCAATGTTGGAGAGCCGCTTGAATTCGAGGGTATCCCGCTCGAATCCGCTTTTCACAAGGGAAACATAGCCCTGGATGCCCATGAGGATATTGTTGAAATCATGGGCGATACCGCCGGCCAGTGTGCCGATGGCTTCCATTTTCTGGGCCTGGCGCAGCTGGGCTTCCAGACTCACCCGTTCGCTCATGTCCCGGGCCACAACATAGAGGCCCTTGCGCTCCCGCTGTTTCCCCCTGGAGGGCAGATGGGTGGGGCCGGCCTTCAATGCCATATAGGCAAAAAAGGACGGGTCTTTGCCCGGGGTGATCCCATCGGCTTGGGCTTTGATGAATCTGAAGTTGAGTTCCCGGGGCTCACTACCGCCTGACAGGACCATCTCCCGGATTTTCCGGCGGTCCTTGGCATGGACGAGGGATTCAAAGGACTGTCCCAGGACATGGCTGCGCTGGTAGCCCAAAACCGTTTCAAAGGGGGCGTTGACAAAAGTGAACCGCCCGGCCTGATCCAGGGTGAAGATCAGGTCGGGCGAATTATTGACCATGTTGGCGTATTGGCGTTCCGAGGCCTCCAGCCGGGCGGAGAACTCCTTTCGGTCGTTGAGCAGCCGGTTCTGGAGCAGGGCGTTTTTAACCGTTTTTATAAGATCGGCGTATTCAAAGGGCTTTTTAAGATAGTCCCAGGCCCCCTGTTTCAACGCCTTTACCGCAGATTCCACCGTGGCGAAACCGGTCATGATAATGATCAGCATATCCGGGCTTTGGGCCAGGATATGCTCCATGGTTTCATACCCGTTCATTCCGGGCATGCTGATGTCCAACAACACCAGGTCAAACCGGTTGTGGGTGGACAAGGAGACGCCCTCGTCGCCGGAATGGGCACCTGTGACCTGAAATCCTTCCCGCGTCAGGCAGGTGGAGATATTATCCACAATCCGGCGTTCATCATCAACAACAAGAATCTGCTCAGATCTCATAGGTTATCATCCGCCAAATACAATTTACAGCATGCCGGAATCGGGATTCCGATACAAGATCAAGACAATTGGGTAGAACCGGACTTCTCGTAGCAGACCAGACCGCATCTCAAGCAGCGCTCGGCTTCCTTCTGTGCAGCCTCTGCAGTCAGCCCGGTGGAGAATCCGTCCCGAAGATCGTCGGAGCCGGCTGCAACAGTGTAGACCTGTCTCGGGGTGGTTTCCACGTCGTGGAGGCTGTCCACGCCCTGGAGACAGGAGGTTTCGGTTATAACGTCGGTGTTATCCTGATACTCAATTCCGTACATCCGGTTATGGATGGCTGCAGCTGCTTTTCTGCCGCCGTTGATGGCGGTGACGGCCGAGGGATATTCTGAGATCATATTCTGTGCAGACAAAAGTCCGAGTTCCCCCTGGGCTTCCGTTTTTTTGAAGAACTCCACGGCTTCCCACACCAGGGGACCGCCGGTTTCTTCGGCATCTTCGGTTTCCTCTTCCCCCACAATCGGGGTAAAGACCAGTTCGGGAAAACGACCGGATCCCACGAACAGGGTCTGGGCGTCAACGATACGGATTTCGCCCGTGGCCAATTCGGTAAGTTCCAGCTGGGTCATCCGGTCATCTTCACCCAGCAGACGGGTGATACCGGTGTGGAGAACCACTTCCCCGCCGGCGGCTTCAACGGCCTGGGCATTTTCCAGTTCACTGCTGCGGGTCACGACCATGACATGGTCGGCGCCCATGGACTTGAGCTGCCCAATGGCCTGGACCAGATTGGCGCCGTCACCGGCAATGACCACTTTTTTGGACACCTGGATATCCAGGGCGGGATTGGCCGGTTTTCTCAAAAGATCAATAAGCAGGTAGGTTCCCGGGAAGACCTGGACCACGGTGTCGGACTCCTCCCGCATAAGACGGGAGTCCCAGCCGCCGGTGGCGGTGAATACGGCACTGAAACCGTCCTTGAGCAACTGGGGAATGGTGAAGTCTACGCCTGCGGTCTGTTTGCGCTTCAATTCAACGCCCAGGTCTTCGATGCCCTGGATGTCCCATTCCAGTTCTTCCATTTTCAGACGGTCCCTGGAAATGGCCTTTCTCAGGATTCCGCCAAAGACCCCGGTGCTCTCGAATACGGTGGGTGCATGCCCCAGACGGGCGGTAAAGTATGCAGCGGCAAGACCTTCCACACCGCCGCCGATGACGGCGACCTGCTTATGGGTGGCCGGTGCCTTATACGGCTGGACCCGTTCCTCCTGTCCCCGTTCCCAGTCTACGACAAAGCGTTTCAGATCGTTGATGCCAACGGCTTCGTCCTGGAGCTGGCGGCGGCAGTCAAATTCACAGGTGGCCGGGCATATTCTGGAAATCACCGTGGGGAAGGGCATTCTTTCCTTGATCACCTGGAGGGATGCGGCATAATCGCCCTCTTTAATGAGCCGGACATATTCCTTGATGTCCAGGCCCGATGGACAGGCTCTCTGGCAGGGGGTAACACATTCCTCCAGGGTATATTCCCGCATGATTCTTCGGGTGGTGGAGGTGAGGCGGATGATGTGTTTGGGGCAGATCTTTTCACAGGCACCGCAACCGGTACACTTGCTCTGGTCCACCTTGGGAAGGCCGTCTTCTCCGATGGAAAGCGCCCCGAATTTACAGGCGGTGACGCAGGTGCCCAGCCCCAGACAGCCGATGCGGCAGACCTTCATGCCGCCCAGAAGCATGGCGGCGGCACGGCAATCAGTTATACCTTTATATATATAGTTGAGGTCGGCATCCTTGTTTCCGTAATAACATCCGGCACCGGCAAATTCCGGTTCCTTTTCAGACATGGAAACGCCCATGATGGCTGCAATGGCCATGGCCGTTTCTTCACCGGCGGCGACACAGGAGTTAACATCCTGCTCCCCTTTGACAATGGCTTCGGCATTGGCCGTACAGCCAGGGAACCCGCAACCGCCGCAATTGGCGCCGGGCAGAACATCATCAATGGCTACAACCTTGGGATCCTCATATACATAAAACGCCTTAGAAGCAATTACCAAAGCAGTTCCTATTGCAACACCCAGTCCACCCATCATCAAGATCGATTGAATCATTATATATCCTCGTGTCTTTCCCTGAATTGTTCTGATAAAGGCCGTAGAAACGGTCTTATATTAATGTCCCATCGTGATAAATCACCTCTCTAATAATCATTTGACATATGAAAAGTCAACAAGATCCATGAAAATTATTTAGCCCCCACATTGACATCTAAAGACCGATACGATAGTAAATTACACGTTGTCCGGGACAACCAAGTGAAAATGTTATAAATCAATCCGGGAAATAATCATGGAAAACAACGTTATAACGATCAATGAAAACGCGCTGGCATTTGAGTCCGGTGAAACCATTTTAGCGGTTGCCCAGCGACATCATATTGATATTCCAACCCTTTGCCACCTCAAGGGCACCCAACCCACCAACACCTGCCGGGTCTGCCTAGTGGAAGTTCAGGGACGGGACGACCTGGTAGAGTCCTGCTCCACCCCGGCGGTAAACGGCATGGTGGTCTACACCGAATCTCCCCGTGTGGTGGCCCAGCGTCGACTGATCATCCAGAGTATGCTGGCCTCGGGCAACCACAATTGCGCCATCCGTGAATTCGGCACCCAGGACTGGACCCAGTTCCAGATGAACGTCCTGGAAAACGACGGCAAGGAGGATCTTTGTCCCGTCTGGGGCGACTGCGAACTACAGGATCTGGCCTATCGTTACCAGGTCAAGACCCAGGGGCAGCAACTGAATCCCTGCGGATTTGAGACCGAACGGGCCAATCCCTTCATCATCCGGGACTTTTCCCGCTGTATCCTCTGCGGTCGTTGTGTAAAGGCATGCCGGGAAATCCAGGTCAACAACGCCATCCAGTTCGGTCCCAATGGAGATAAAATCTTTGCAGGCGAAACCGATGCCCATCTAAAGGACAGCGATTGCGTTTTTTGCGGTGAATGTGTGCAGGTCTGTCCCGTGGGGGCCCTGGTGCCGGATAGAGCCTTCAGGGATGATCGGTTCAAGGATACTGAAACCGTTCGCACCACCTGCTCTTTTTGCGGCGTCGGCTGCCAGATGGACCTCTTTGTCCAGGACAATAAAATCGTCAAAATCGACGGTGCCGACCCCGAACTGCCCCCCAACAATGCAAGTCTCTGTGTCAAGGGCCGCTTCGGTTTTGATTTTGTGGCCTCGGAAGAACGCCTCACCCACCCCTTGATTAGGAAGGACGGCAAACAGGTGGAGGCCTCCTGGGACGAAGCCCTGAACCTGGTGGCGGAGAAACTCACCCAGATCCGGGAGACCCACGGCGCAGACACCATGGGCGTTCTCACATCGGCCCGGGTCACCAACGAGGACAACTACATTGCCCAAAAATTTGCAAGGGCCGTCCTCAAGACGAACAATGTCGACCATTGTGCCCGATTGTGACATAGCTCCACCGTAGCCGGTCTGGCTGCAGCATTTGGAAGTGGCGCAATGACCAACACCATTGCCGACATTGAAACCTCGGACATGATCCTGGTCACCGGATCCAACACCACCGAGAACCATCCGGTCCTGTCCAGCTTTGTAAAACGGGCCGCCCGCAAGGGGAAAAAGCTCTATGTCATCGACCCCAGAAGGGTCAAACTGGTGGATCATGCCGTAAAATGGCTGAGACCCCATCCGGGCACGGACATTGTCTGGATCAACGGTCTCATGCACATCATCCTGAAAGAGAACCTCCAGAACAAGGACTTCATTGCCTCCCGCACCGAAAACTTCGAGGCCCTGAAACCGGTCCTGGAAAAATATACCCCTGCCTACGTGGAAGAGGTCACCGGTATCAAAGCCGCCGATCTTACAGAAGTGGCCCGGGCATTTGCCACGGCCGGCGCCGCCACCATCCTCTATTGCATGGGCATCACCCAGCACACCTGCGGTACGGACAACGTCAAATCCCTGGCCAACCTGTCCATGCTCTGCGGCCACCTGGGCAAACCCGGCGGAGGCGTGAACCCCCTTCGCGGCCAGAACAACGTCCAGGGTGCCTGTGACATGGGCGGTTTGCCCAACGTTTATACGGCCTACCAGCCCGTGACTTCGGACGAGGCCCGGGCGAAATACCAGGCCGCCTGGAAGGTGGAGGATCTCTCCCCCAATCCAGGCATCCCGGTCACGGAAATGTTCAACAAGGCCCACGGGGGTGAGTTCAAATCCATGTTCATCATCGGGGAGAACCCCATGGTCTCGGATCCGGATCTGAACCACGCCCGCAAATCCCTTGAAAACTTGGAATTCCTGGTGGTACAGGATATTTTCCAGACCGAGACCACGGCCATGGCCGATGTGGTTCTGCCCGCCTTCTGCTTTGCGGAAAAAGAGGGCACCTTTACCAACACGGAACGCCGGATCCAAAGGGTTCGCAAGGCCGTGGAAGCCCCGGGCCAGGCCCGTCAGGACTGGGAAATCCTCTGCGACATCGCCCGCCGCATGGGATACGACATGGCCTATGAAGACAGCCACGAAATCTTCAAGGAAATCGCCAGCGTAACCCCATCCTACAAGGGCGTGACCTGGGAGCGCATCGACAAAGTGGGCATACACTGGCCCTGTCCCGATGGGAACCATCCCGGCACCCCCATCCTGCACACCACCCAGTTTACCCGGGGCAAGGGCCTTTTCCATGCCATTGACCATACACCGCCGGCGGAACTGCCCTGCAACGACTTCCCCTATATCCTGACCACCGGACGTGTCCTCTACCACTACCACACCGGTACCATGACCATGAAGAGCGAAGGTCTGAACCGGCTCTCCCCCGAATGTTTCGTGGAAATCTCCCAAGGGGATGCCGGCAAACTCGGCCTGGGTACCGGCGACATGGTGGATGTCTCCTCCAGACGCGGTAAGATCACCGCCCGCCTGGAAATCTCGGACAAGGCTGTGGACGGGACCATTTTCATCCCCTTCCACTTTGCCAATGCCGCCGCCAACGAGCTGACCAATGCAAAGTTGGATCCCACGGCCAAAATCCCGGAACTCAAGGTCTGCGCCATCAAGCTTGAACCGGCAACCGCCTAATTTTCAGGATCCATAGGACAGTAAAAGGCCCGGCAGCATCTGCCGGGCCTTTTTTTATTGGGCTTACCGGGCCCTTGCCATGTTTTTTAGGTTCAATATCCACTGTTGGTTCCCGGATTTCGGGATTTTTTTGACAAAGGAGACGGGGGCTTCAAACAAGGGGAGCCCCCAGTCGCGAAAGGGTATCCTGGAAATCCCCGGGTGGTTCTGCCCGGAAGTTCAGGATTTCCCGGGTATGGGGATGGCGGAACCCCAATTGCCAGGCGTGGAGCATCTGGCGTTTGGACCCGGTATTTTTCCGCATCTCCCTTCGAAACTGGTAGACGGGATCCCCAATCAGGGGGTGGCCCATGGCGTAAAAATGGACCCGGATCTGATGGGTTCTGCCGGTGTGGAGGCAAACCCGCACTTGACAGGCATTTTCAAACCGATTCATCACCTGCCAATGGGTCAATGCCTTCCGACCGTTAACCGGGTCCACAGCCATCTGTTTCCGCTTTTTGGGGTGCCGGCCAATGGGCTGATCCGCCCTGCCCTCCTCGGGCAGATTCCCTCCCTGGACCAGGGCCTGGTACACCTTTTCCACCCGGTGATGGAAAAACTCCTGCTTTAAATAATCAAAGGCATCCCTGGTTTTGGCCACCACCAGAAGCCCGCTGGTCTCCTTGTCCAGGCGGTGGACAATGCCCGGTCGCATGGGATCTTCACAGGCATGGACCAATGGGGGATAATGGTGGAGCAATCCGTTGACCAAGGTGTTTTCTACATTCCCGGCTCCGGGGTGGACCACCATCCCGGCGGCCTTGTTCACCACCACCACATGGTCGTCTTCGTGGCGGATATCCAGGTCAAGGGCGGCGGGTCCGGGTAATGGAACCCCGGGTGAATCATCCGGCAAAAGCGCCGTCACCCGGTCCCCTGTCCTCACCTTTGCAGAGGGTCGTTTGACCGCATTATTCAAACGGACAGCCCCCTCTTTTATCAGGGTGGCGGCCCTGCTCCTGGAAAGGTATGGGCACGCCCGGCAGACGACGGTATCCAGACGGCGCCCGGATAGGTCGGTATCAATGGAAATTTCAAGTTTATCCATGGGATGGATCCCCCAAAACATCAAAACCGGCAGACTTTCGCCTGCCGGTTTTACGGTTTACATGTGTCCTATGGATCTATGACTTATTCGAACAGGGTCTCGATCTCTTTCATCATACTCTTTTCGTCAATGTCTTTTGCCGTGGACAGCTCCTGGACCAGAAGGTTTTGGGCCGTGTCCAGCAATTTGCGCTCACCAAAGGACAGATCTTTTTCAAGCTTGAGCTGGAACAGATCCCGGAAGACCTCTGCCACGTCGTAGATGGAACCGGTCTTGATCTTGTCCATGTATTCGCGGTAGCGGCGGTTCCAGGTCTGATTATCCATGTTCTGGACCTTTTCCTGCATCACCTTGTACACTTCAGGAATTTCATTCTCGGGAATCACCTCCCGGAGGCCGACGGATTCCACATTGTTGGTCGGGATCATGATAACCATTCCGTTTTCCACAATTTTCATCATGTAAAAATTCATGGTATCCCCGTTGATTTCCTTACTCTCGATAGATTCAATACAACCGACACCATGGGCGGGATAAACTGCCAGATCCCCCTCTTCGAATGCGATTTTGGTTGCATCATCTCCATTCACTTTTGTCGCTTTGGAATTTTCACCCATTGGATAGCCCACCTTAATTATTTTATAAACAATTTGCCCATTCTCGGGCAGGAAATCACATTATCACAACATTGTCAATAAAATTATTCCCAGATTTTCCTAGCTTATCTGAAGACGCACCAATACCAGCGCTTTTCAAAGATCAAAAAAACTAGGGTGCTCCGGCGAAAAGAGACAATCAGAAAGAAGGATTAGGAACGGCTGTTAATCTGATTCATGGCACGGGTGATGCCGTGCCTGAGAATGGCCATACATGCGTTTGCAGCCGCTTCCACGGCATCGTCCAGGCCGGCGACTTCGTCCGGGGTGAATCCCCCTAGAACATGGCCGGTGACGTTTCGCCCCCGTCCGGGATGTCCCACCCCCACACGGACCCGGATGAAATCCTTCCGGCCCAGGGCGTCAATGATGGAACGGACCCCGTTATGGCCACCATGGCCTCGGGACTGGACAATCTTAAGTTTCCCGAACTCAAGGTCCATCTCATCGTGGACCACAATGATATCGGTGGGCTGAATTTTATAGTAGGCGGAAAGCTTTTGAATGGGGAACCCGCTACGGTTCATGTAAGACTGGGGCTGGACCAGGAAGACATCGTTTCCGGCGATTTTACCACGGGTGTGGAGTGCGTCGTAGCGGTTTTTGTTAAAATTCAGACCGGTAGAAGCAGCAATGGCCTCCAGTACATGGAAGCCAATGTTATGCCGGGTCTGGGAATAGGACTCGCCTGGGTTTCCCAGACCCGCAATCATTTTGAACTTGGAATCGGACATGGTGTCACGAAGGAATTAGGCTTCTGCAGCCTCGCCTTCTTCACCTTCTTCTTCGCCCTCTTCCTCTTCAGAACCGGAGGATGCAGGCGGAACAACCGTTACGATGGTGAAATCCAGTTCATGGGGGATTTCAATGGCATCGTCCAGGTCCAGGCTTTCAACATGGAGGGAGTCACCGATCTGCAGCTCGGTAACGTCGACGTTGATGGCTTCGGGGGTGTTTTCAGGCTTACACAGGATATCCAGTTCACGACGGATGATCTGGAGCATGCCACCTTCTTTAACGCCGGCGGCTTCGCCTATAATTTCAACGGGAACGGTAACGGTAACCTTGGCTTCCATGTCGATTTCGTGGAAGTCGATGTGACGGTATTCGCGACCGAAAACATCCATCTGAATGTCCTTTACCATGACCACACGTTTTTTGCTGCCGTTTCCTTCAACCTTCAGGTCCAGGAACAGGCCGGTGGTACCGTTTTCACGGATGATTTTGTCGAACTCGGCAATGTCCACGGAAACCATTACAGGATCGATTTTCTTTCCATAAACAATGGCGGGGACCTGATTCTCAGCTCTCAGTTTTCTGGCGACGCCCTTGCCTTTGCCTTCTCTTGTTTTTACATTTAATTCGATTAATTCCAAAGTTGTACCCTCCGTAACCGCTTACGCGGAAAACCTAAATATCATTTTATATAAATAGAGAATTTACAGAATCACCCCTGTAACTACGCATGATTGCCTCGCCCACGAGTTTTGCAACGGAAAGCGTCTTAATCTTGTCGCATTTCAGTGCTTCCTCTGACAACGGGATGGTATCTGTGGCAACAAGAGAACTGAGTGATGAGTTATTAATTCTTTCAATGGCCGGGCCGGACAGCACCGGATGGGTGCAATAGGCATGAACCTCTTTGGCCCCTTTTTCACGGATGACGCTGGCGGCCTCGGTGAGGGTGCCGGCGGTATCCACCATGTCGTCGATGATCAGGGCGATTTTGTCCTTCACATCTCCGATGATGGCCATGGCTTTGGCTTGATTGGGTGCGCTGCGACGTTTATCAACAATGGCCAGTCCGCAATTCAACCGTTTGGCATAGGCACGGGCCCGTTCCACACCACCGGCATCCGGGGAGACCACCACCAGATTTTCCGGATAACGGGTTTTGATATCGTCAATAATAATGGGGGCGGCGTAGAGATTGTCCACGGGCACATTGAAAAAGCCCTGGATCTGCCCGGCGTGGAGATCCATGGTGATCACACGGTCTACGCCTGCGTTGTCCAGAAGATCGGCCACCAGCTTTGCGGAAATGGGCACCCTGGGAGACACTTTTTTATCCTGCCGTGCATACCCAAAATAGGGAATAACCGCAGTAATGCGGCTGGCAGAAGAACGCCTGAAGGCATCAATGAGCAACAGCAGCTCAACCAGGTTGTCATTTACGGGTTTGCAGGTGGACTGGATAACGAAGATTTCCTGCTTCCGAACATTTTCGTGAATTTCTACCTGGGTCTCCCCATCGCTGAAGCGATTAACCTTTAATCTTCCCAGCGGTTTTGCAAGATACTCGGATATACGACCCGCCAACAGCGGATTGGAGTTTCCTGCAAAAATCGACAAGCCATTCATAACACGTCTCTTTATTGTTAAGATAAAAAAAAATGGCTGGGGCGAGAGGATTCGAACCTCTGAATGCAGGGATCAAAACCCTGTGTCTTACCGCTTGACGACGCCCCAGTACATTAACTTACCAAATTATCCGTTCTGCAGAAAAGTGCGGAATACCGTTACGGGGTTTCCCTTCCAGTATTGGCGGAGGTGGTGGTAGGCCGCCTCGGCCTCCCCCCCAGGGGGATAGAGCACAAACAATGTGGAGCCGCTGCCGGACATGTGCACATCCGTGTTCAACAGCGTTTCCATTCTTTCCTTTGCGGCCTGGATCCCAGGATATACCGTAAAGGCTGAAACTTCCAGATCATTTTTCAGCCCACAGCCTTCATCCAACCCCAGGTCGCTTGTCAGAACATTCGAACGAGGATTTATAGTCAATTTTTCCTGGATTGTCAATTTAAAATTTTGAAAAACCCGGACCGTTGAACTATGGATTCCCGGATCCACCAGGACCACTTCCATGGGGGGCAGCGGCGGAATGGGATCCAGGATTTCCCCCACACCCCGGGCCAGGGCCGGACCGCCGAAGATAAAAAAGGGCACATCCGCCCCCAGGGCCAGCCCCATTTCCATGAGTTTCTCCCGGGTAAAGGGAGAGCCGCAGACCCGGTTCAATGCCATGAGGGTGGTGGCGGCATTGGAGGAGCCCCCCCCCAGCCCTCCCCCCACCGGGATCTTCTTTTCAATGGCAACGGCCAGGCCGGGAACGGGGGGAGCCCCCTTGCCCAGTGCCTCCCATTCCCTGAAAAAAAGTTCCCCGGCCTTGCAGACCAGGTTGGACCGGTCTTCGGGCACCTTTGGGTGATCACAGCTCACCCGGATCCCCCCAGCACTAAAATCAAAGGCCATGGTATCGCCCAAGCCCAGCTTGACCATGGCCGAACACAGTTCATGGTAGCCGTTTTCCCGCTTTCCCGTAACCTGGAGGAACAGGTTGATCTTTGCCGGTGAGGGCAGGGTCAATTTCAACTGCCGGCCTCCACATAGGCCATGCGCAGCTCACTGAGAAGGGCCTTGAACAAGTTTTCCTCATCACCGTTCAGGTTGCCCCGGGTTTTCTCCTCCAGCATCTCAATCATATCAATGGTGTGCTTGGCCATGGTCAGGTTCACGGTTTTCCGTCCGGTGGAGGGATCCTCCACCTTTCCCAGCTGCACCAGGCCTGAGGAGTACAGCGAGAGAATAAAACTGGAAAAATCCACCTTGGGCAGGGCCGCCCCTTCCTGTTTCTGGTTGTCCGGATGGGTCATTTCAATCACCTCTTTTTTTATCCTGTAAACAAATCACAATTCCGATGTTTCATCCTCCCCTTCCAGGCGGATGATGATATCGGCAACGGTGGTGCCGTATCCTTCCTCATGGACAAAGAGGGGGTTGATATCCAACTCCTTGATCATGGGATGGTCGTCCACCAACGCCTTTAACGATACAATATTTTTTTCAATGGCTTCCACATCCGAAGGCGCCTGGCCCCGGACCCCCTTGAGGATGGGATAGCCCTTGATACTCTTGATCATGCGCCGGGCCACATTCCGCCCCATGGGGGAGAGCCGGAAGGCCACATCCTTATAGACCTCCACAAAGACCCCGCCCAGGCCGAACATGACCGCATGGCCAAATACCGGATCCCTGGATACCCCCAGGATGACCTCCTTGCCCGGGGGCGCCATCTTCTGGACCAATACCCCTTCCAGCTCGGCGGTGTCGTCATAGGCTTCGGCATTGGCCATGATTTGCCCAAAGGCATCCTTGACCGCTGTCTTATCCTTAAGGGCCACCCTCACCCCGCCGGCATCGGACTTATGAAGGATCTGGGGCGAGACAATCTTCATGACCACTGGATACCCGATCCCATCGGCAATTTCAACCGCCTGGTCAGCAGAAGTGGCCAGGGACATGGGAATGGTGTTGAACCCGTAGCACTTGAGAATCTCGTTGCCGTCCAGCTCCCCCAGGACATGGCGGCCTTCGGCCAGGTAGCCTTCAATGATCTTCCCTGCCCGTTCCCGGTCATGGGAAAGCGTGTATTGGGGCAAAATTTTTCTGAACAGCCACTTCATGCCCTCACGCAGGGCCCCCAGGGAACGGGCCGCCGATTCCGGAAACTGGTAGACCGGCACCTTGTGGGCCTGGAGCAGCTTCACCCCGTCGGAGACATCCACCACCCCCATGAAGGCGCAGAGGATGGGCTTGATGCTGTGGCGGGCAATCTTCACAATGGCCTCGGCCGTGCCGATGGCATCGGTCATGGACTGGGGGGTAAGAATGATGAGCACCGCATCCACTCCCCTGTCCCCCAGCACCGTGGCCAGGGTATTTTCATACCGATCCTTGGCCGCATCCCCGATGACATCCACGGGGTTGTGGAAATTGGCCGTGGCCGGCAGGTATTTTTTCAACTCCTTGACGGTTTCATCGGAAAATTTGGCCAGTTTAAGACCGGATTGTTCACTCATGTCCGTGGCCATGATGCCCGGACCGCCCGCATTGGTGACAATGGCCACATGGTCTCCGGTGGGATACTTGTTGGCGGCAAATGCCTGGGCATAGTCAAAGAGCTGGTTCACGGTTTTGCACCTGAGAATCCCGGACATGGTGAAAAGCCCATCGTACATCACATCGGAGCCGGCCAGGGCCCCGGTATGTGAGGCAGCGGCCGCCGCACCCGCATCGGAGGTGCCGGATTTAATGGCAATGACATGGGTGGGATGGGTGCCCGAGGTCATCTCCCTGACCTCGTTGATGAACGCCTCGGCTGGCCTGGAGAGCTCTTCCATATAGATCATGACCACATCGGTGTCCGGGTCCTCGTGGTAGTAGCGCAAGAGATCCAGCTCGTCCACATCGGCCTTGTTGCCGATGGAGATGAACTTGGAAAACCCAAAGCCCTTGTCCGCAGCATAGTCCAGCACCGCCGTGCACAGGGCCCCGCTCTGGGAGATAAAGGAGACATTCCCCGGAGCAGGCATGCGGGCCGAGAAACTGGCGTTTAAGGAGACCTTGGGCGAAGGGTTGATCACCCCCAGGCAGTTGGGGCCCACCACGCGGACACCAGCGGCCTCGCACTTTTCCTTGATCCGGGCCTCGATTTCAGCCCCCTCCCCCCCCACTTCCTTGAACCCGGCAGAGACAATGACAATCCCCTTCACCCCCTTGGTGATGCACGCGTCCACCGAGGCCAGGGCCGCCTTGGGCGGCAGGATGATCATGGCCAGATCAATGGGATCCGGTATCACGGAAATGGAGGTGTAACATTTCACACTGAGGACGGATTTGGCCTTGGGATTGACCGGGTAAAGGGTCCCCTTGTACCCCCCGGACAGAATATTGGCAAAAATATCATGGCCCACCTTCCCCTTTGTGGTGGATGCCCCGATGACAGCAATGGTTTCCGGAGCAAAAATGGCATCCAGCTTATCCATAAATCCCCTCCTGATAAGAAATTTTAGGTGTAAAGTTTAAGATACACCCGTCTGCACAAAGGTAAAGTAAAAATCGGCATAAAAAGGGGCGCCCCGGGACTTTCCGCTACAATCAAAGACAGTTACACAGGCCTCCCAGGGGCCGAGATTTTCCCGTCGTCCCTTGGGGCGGAACAAAGGAAACCCAAGGCCGCAATGGATGACCCTGGCGCCTATCTTCGTTTCCCACCGCCGCCACGGCCCCTGCCGCCACCACCTTGCCCCTGGTCCGGAGACCGGCGTTCCCGACGACGTGCCTTTTCCTTGAACCGCTTGCGGGCACGGCTCTCCTTTTTGCCCTTTGATTTGGACTTGGTTTTGGGCGTCGCACTTCCCCTGGATTTGGAACCGGTCTTTTTCCCCTTGGCCACCTTGCCCTTGCCCTCGCCCTTGCGGGCCTTGACCAATTCCTTGATCTTTTTGTCGGCCCTGCGCTCGCTGCCTTCATCATCGGGGCGGTAGAGGACAAAGTCCGGCACGTCCCCCCCATGGGTATAGGCCCCCACCTCTTCCCTGGGGATCTTCCAGCCCAGGTCGGCCTCAATCTCCTTGAGCCGCCTTTCCTCGTCCCGGCTCACAAAGGAACGGGCCACGCCCTTTACCCCGGCCCGGCCCGTACGCCCGATGCGGTGGATATAATCGGCAGAGGACCCCGGGATATCATAGTTGACCACATGGGGAAGGTTGGTGATGTCCAGGCCCCGGGCCGCCACATCCGTGGCCACCAGGATCCGGATTTTTCCCTGTTTGAATTCCCCCAGGGTACGGGTACGGAAGGACTGGCTCTTGTTGCTGTGCAGGGCGGCCGTGGAAATCTTTTTTTCCGCCAGCTTCTCCACCAGCTTGTTGGCCCCCAGTTTGGTTCGCACAAAGACCAGGGCCTGTTTCCAGTTCTGTTCCCGGATCAAATGGATGAGCAAAGCTCGTTTTTTGGACCGGTCCACCAGATGGATCTTCTGGGCCACGGCATCGGCTGCCTTTTGGTCCGGGTCCACCTCGATGAATTCAGGCTTATGGAGCATGACCTTTGCCAATGCCCGGATCTCCTGGCTGTAGGTGGCGGAAAACAGCAGGGTGTGCCGCTGTTCCGGCACCAGATCCAAAATCTGGTTGATCTCCTCTTGGAAGCCCAGGTCCAGCATGCGGTCGGCCTCGTCAAAGACCAGGTACTCCAGCTGGCTCAGGTCCACCAGCCGGTGTTTGGACAGATCCAACAACCGGCCGGGCGTGGCCACCAGAATATCGATGCCCCGCTTGATCCGGTCGATCTGGGGCCCCATCTTCATGCCCCCGCAGACCACGGTGCAACGCAGGGAGACCCGGCGGGCATACTCCTTGACACATTCCCCCACCTGGAGGGCCAGCTCCCGGGTGGGGGCCAGGATCAGGGCCCGGGGATCCCGCCAGGCCACCTTGTTCCGGCTGATCTGGTCCACAATGGGCAGGGCAAAGGCATCGGTCTTTCCCGTGCCGGTCTGGGCCCGGGCCAGGATGTCCCCCCCCTCCATGGCCACGGGGATCACCCCGGTCTGGATGGGGGTGGGGGTCTCGTACCCGTTGTAATGAACCGCCTTAAGCAGTTCCGGCCGAAGGCCAAAGCTTTCAAATGACATGGATCTTCCTATTCTCTTCTATAATAAATGTTCTGATATCGCCCCCATCCGGGGCGGGATATGGATACGGCGCCATGGACGCCCTGTCTTAACTCATGGGATCAGGCCAATCAATGGGAGCAGGCCAGTTCCCGTGGGGCCACCTTCCCTTCCCTGGGAAGCAGTTTCAACACGGCCCCCTCCCCGGCCGCCTCCAGCTTCAGGCCGGCCTTGTATTTTTCCCCGGAACCGGTCTTAAACACGTAGGGCCGGGTGGTCTTCCCCGCCACCAGGGTTTCCATGTTCTTTTCCGTGAGGGCCTTGCCCCAGACCACCTTCCAGATCACAAACCGGCAGCCCCCGTCCCCGGGCCGCCAATGGGCACAGCCCACCCCCTTCTGCCCTTCGATGAGGGGGCCGCCGCACAGGGGGCATTTCAGATCAAGGTTGCCACTGAGCAGGGGGGCATTGGCCTTTTCCCCCGTTTTTTTTGCCGGCTTTTTCCCACTCTTTTTGGCAAAATCAAACCGAACCTGCCACTGCCCCTCGTCTTCTTTCAACACCAGGGAGGCGGAAAACCGTTTTTTCTTTTTGGAATAAAATCCCTTATATGGACCGGATTGTCCATACTTTAACAGATGACCGGCCATGGCAGGGGATATTTTTTTCCCGGCAATGGTCTTCCAGATCACCAGATCGCAGTCCTTGGCCTCACAGTTGTATGCCTTCCGGCCCTCCTTCACCCATTGACCGCAGGCCGGGCACCGGCCCACCGGATCCGGTGCCAGGTCGGTGGCCCCAAAGGACCGGGTCCCAAGTTCGGCGGTTTTCAATTCCGCCACCGCCTTTTTCACAAAGGCTTCGATCCCGGGCATGAAGGCGCCCCCCCGATCCTCCCCCAGGGCAATGCGGTTCAGGGCCATCTCCCACCGGGCCGTCTCCTCGGCCGAGGTCAGCACCCCCGAGGCCGGGCATCTGCGGAGCTGGTCCACCAGATAGGCGCCCTTGGCCGTGGCCTCCAGCTGCTTCCCGGCCCGCCTTATGTATTGCCGGGTAATCAGGGTTTCAATGATCTGGGCCCGGGTGGACTGGGTGCCCAGGCCGGCCTCCCCCCTGAAAAACCGTTTCAACTCCTCCTGGTCCACATAGCGCCCCGGGTGGCTCATGTCCTTGAGCAGCAGGGCATCGGTATAGGCCGGGGGCGGCTGGGTCTGCTTTTCCTCCATGCGGATCTTCCCCGGCTGGGCCCCATCCCCCACGGCCAGGGGGGGCAACCTGCCCTGGTCCTCTTTTTTCGGGACCGTCTCCTGCCAGACATGGCGCCACCCCGGCTCCAGGATCACCCGGCCCCGGCTCTGGAAATTTTCCCCCGCCAATTGGGTCTCCACATAAAGGGTCTCCAAGCGGCAGGGCCGGTGAAAGGCTGCGGCAAACCGCCGGAGCACCAGGTCAAAGAGTTTCTTTTCATCGGAACCGGCCGAGGCCGGAATGGGCTTCACCGGGATCAGGGCATGGTGGTCGGTGAGCCGGGCATCGTTGAAGACCCGCTTGTTCTTCAGGGAGACCCGCCCGGGATCAAGGTTCTGGAACAATTGGGGCTGGACCGCGGAGAGTTTTTCAATGATCCCCTTGACCAGGTCCAGGTTCTGGCGGCCCAGAACCCGGGAATCGGTGCGGGGATAGGAGAGGCATTTCCGATCCTGGTACAGGGACTGGGCCAGGCCCAGGGTCTTTTTGGCCGAAAATCCCAGCCGTCGGTTGGCCAGCTGCTGGAGGTCGGTGAGGGAAAAGAGCAGGGGCGGCAATTCCTGTTTTTCCTCCCGTCGCACCGTCTCCACCCGCCCCGGACCGGGGTGGGTCGACAGGCGGTGGTACCGCTCCCGGGCCTCTTCGACGGTGTGAATCCGGGTCTCCTTCCCCTTGAACCCAAGCCCCTCCCACTGCCCCTTTTCATTGGAAAACAATGCCCGGATCTGCCAATAGGGCTGGGGGGTAAAATCATCCCGCTCCCGCTTCCGGTCGGTGAGCAGGGCCAGCACCGCCGTCTGCACCCGGCCCACGGAATAAAGATCCTTCAAGCGCACCGTGAGCACCCGGGTGCAATTCATACCGATGAGCCAGTCCGCCATCTGGCGATAATAACCCGCCTGCCAAAGGCGGTCGTATTGGGAAAGGGGAACCAGTTTCTCCATTCCCTTTCTCACCACAGCCGGCACCAGGGCCTGGCTGGTCCAGAACCGGTACATCCGTGCCGTGTCCATGAACCCGGCCTTCATGAGGATGGTCCGGGCAATGACCTCCCCCTCCCTTCCGGCGTCGGTGGCCACAATCAAGCGCCCAAAGCTCCGGCGTTTCAGCAGATCCTTGATGGTTTTGAACTGCTTGTATCCCTGTTTAATGGGCTTGTACTCAAAGGTCTTGGGGATCAGGGGCAGGGGCGCCAGCTGCCACTTTTTATACTGGGGCCCATAGTCCTCGGGCTCCCACAGGGTGACCAGATGGCCCACGGCCCAGGTGATCACAACACCGTTGCCCTCGAACCATCCCTGTTTTTTTGTCTTTGCCCCCAGGGCCCTTGCAAAATCAGAGGCCACGGAAAATTTCTCGGTGAGAATGAAATCTGTCATGGCCCTTTTTTATACCAGATCCCCCATCTTATCCAGATCTATTCCCCCGGCCCGGTCCCACCTGTTTATCCCTTCCCCACCGGGAAAGGCATTTGCAGCTGCAGAACCATTGGAGCACATTCCTTTGACGTTATGGGCTTGAATACACCCAAGGGCGTCCAAAATAAATTGTCATGAAATTCCGGTGCAACCGGATTTTCACGGGATACATTTGCCGGATGTGCAAGGTCTGGAATGTGACGCTGTAATCATTTACTGCAAGTCATTCCGGAACGCGGCAGATCCGGTAAAGGCATTCCGCCCCCAATTTAAAAGCAGGGGGGAACAATTTGCGAAGGCAGCCCCATTTCACAGAGGGTTGGGGCTTTTTTAGGCTTCGCCCCCCCCATAGGTGTCTGGAACAAATTGTTCTGAAAGTCCGGTTTGGGCGTTGTCTTTTTAAGAAAAGACCATTAAAATTCATCCCATATGGTGAAAAACACTTGATAATTTGTTCAAAATCCCATATCAATCTGCCCTTGTTCACCATTTTCTTCTGAATCCGACGAAAAAACCAACTTCCCTCCCATATCCGCCCGGCAGTGGTGCGGCTTGGAGGACAACCCTTTTTTACAAAGGAGCACACCCGATGAACACTGAAGAAGTTACCCTTTACAGCGGCGGTCTCAAGGGGACGGAAGCCGCATTTGGCGAATGTGCAGAACAATACGGTCTCAAGGAAATCACCTACTCCTTCGAGGGCCACAAAACCACCCGGGACAAAAACCTCACCCTCCTGGACCAAGCAGCACTGAAAAAGGGGGACATCAGCATGGAAATCGTCTCTGCCCGCATGGGAAGACGCTATGCCCGGGCCGAAAAAATCCGCAAGGTCTTCCAGCTCATCTTCCACATGGTCAACAAGGGGTACCAGGTATTGGCCGTGGGATGGATCCAGCCGGACAACACCGTCAAGGGCGGCACCGGATGGGGGGTGGAGCTGGCCAAATTCTTCAACCGCCCGGTCCATGTCTTTGACCAGGCCCAGAACAAATGGTTCACCTGGGATCAGAACCAATGGACGGAATCCATTCCCACCATCATCCACAAAACCGTCTGCGGCACCGGAACCCGGAACCTGAGTCCCGAGGGCCGCAATGCCATCGAGGATCTGTTCAAGCGCTCCTTTGGCGCCTGATCCCCATCAAAAATTCAACGGGGCCTGGAATACAGGGCCCCGGCCCAACCCACCACAGGGGGAGACGCCTGTGGTTTTTTACGCAAGGGGCATGGTCCTTCCAAGGGGAACGGGAGCGGCCCCAAAAGGATAGATTCAATGATCAGCACCACCGATATCTCCCTGGCCTACGGCAAAAGGGTGTTATTCAAAGACGTCAACATCAAGTTCACCCAGGGCAATTGCTACGGCCTCATCGGCGCCAACGGCGCCGGAAAATCCACCTTTCTCAAAATCCTGGCAGGGGATATCGAGGCCGACTCCGGCCATGTTGCAGTGGGGCCCAACCAGCGCATTGCCGTCCTGCGCCAGGACCACTTTGCCTTTGACGAGGAAACGGTATTAAACACCGTCATCATGGGCCATGAAAGACTTTACAAGGTCATGGAGGAACGCAACGCCATCTATGCCAAGGCCGACTTCACCGAGGAAGACGGAATCCGCTCCGGGGAGCTGGAAATCGAATTCGGGGAGATGGACGGGTACGAGGCCGAATCCGATGCCGCCGTCATCCTCAACCACCTGAACATTGAAGAAGAGCTCCACGACAAAAAGATGAAGGAACTCTCCGGTGGGCAGAAGGTCCGGGTGCTGCTGGCCCAGGCCCTGTTCGGCAACCCCGACGTCCTCCTCCTGGACGAACCCACCAACAACCTGGACATCAAATCCATCAAATGGCTGGAGGACTTCCTCCACCGGTTTAAGAACACGGTCATCGTGGTCTCCCATGACCGCCACTTCATGAACCAGGTCTGCACCCACATTGCCGACATTGACTTCGGCCAAATCAGCGTCTACGTGGGCAACTATGACTTCTGGTACCAGGCCAGCCAGCTCAATTTAAAACAGCGCCAGGCCGAAAACAAAAAAACCAAGGACCGGGCCGAGGAACTCAAGGAGTTCATCCGGCGCTTCAGCTCCAACGCCTCAAAGTCCAAGCAGGCCACCTCCCGGAAAAAACTGCTGGAAAAGCTCACCATTGAAGACATGCCCGTCTCCTCCCGGAAATACCCCTATATTGCCTTCAAGCCCGAACGGGCCTGCGGCAATATCATCCTGGAGGTGGAAAACCTGTGCAAATCCATTGAAGGGGAAGTGGTGCTCAACAATGTGAGCTTCTCGGTGAAGGCCGGTGACAAGATCGCCTTTCTCGGGGACAGCCCCCTGGCCAAGACCACCCTTTTCCAGATCCTTTCCGGGGATATGGAGCCCGATTCCGGCACGGTCCATTGGGGGGTCACCATCACCCCCTCCTATTTTGCCAAGGAACACTCGGCCCATTTTAATCTGGATGTGGACCTGATCTCCTGGTTCCTCCAGTTCTGCCCCCCCAAGGAAGGGGAAAGCTTTGCACGGACCTTCCTGGGGCGGATGCTCTTTTCCGGGGAGGACGCCACCAAAAAGACCACCATGCTCTCGGGAGGGGAAAAAGTCCGCTGCATGCTGGCCAAAATGATGCTGGACCAGGCCAACGTCCTCATCCTGGACGAACCCACCAACCACCTGGACCTGGAGTCCATCACCGCCCTCAACGACAGCCTCTGCCGTTTCCAGGAGGTATTGCTCTTCACCACCCACGACCACGAATTTGCCAATACCATTGCCAACCGGATCATCGAACTGACTCCGGCGGGTGTGGAAGACCAGATGATGGGATTTGACGAATACATGGAACGCTTTAAGGGACTTTGATACGCCCTTGCCCTCTCCGGAATTCCCTTTCCGGGGAGGGCATCACCGCCCCGCCTATCCCATGGGGCAAGTCCACCCTGCCTTGGCCCAAATGGCCGGGAAATATCCGGGCAGAACATAATCCCACTTTCCTAACCCGGGGAAATCCTTTATACCTATCCATTAACGGAGCATACCATCCAGGGGCTCCTCCCGCCCCAAAGCCAATGGAGGATTTCCATGTTTATCCTGAAAAAAGTCATCTCGGCCTTTCTCATGCCGGTGCCCGTTTTGGCCATGGGCCTTATTCTGGGTCTCTATCTGCTCTGGTTCACCCGGCGCTGGAAGCTGGGAAGGGCCGTCCTGACCCTGACCACCCTGCTCTTCCTTGCCATGGCCATGGCCCCTGTCACCGGCGCCCTGATCCGTCCCCTTGAACGGGCCTACCCCACCTATGAACCCGGGCCCACACCGGTACGGCATGTGGTGGTCCTGGGGGCAAGCAGCGTTGACGATCCCCGGCTTCCCATTCCCAGCCGGTTGAGCTTCCCCTCCCTCTACCGGGTCACCGAAGGCATCCGCATCCACCGCCTGGAAAGGGGATCCAAATTGGTTTTTTCCGGCTTCACCCTGTTTGATGAACGCTCCAACGCAGAAATCGGAGCCCTCACCGCCCAGTCCCTGGGGGTCCGGGCCGGGGACATCATCATCGAACCCCGGGCCAGGGACACCCGGGAGGAATCGGTTTACCTTGAAAAAATCGTGGGGGAGGCCCCCTTTGCCCTGGTCACCAGTGCCTCCCATATGAAGCGGGCCCTGAAATTGTTCAGGGCCAGGGGAATGCACCCCATCCCCGCCCCCTGCGGCCACCAGGTCAAGGAACGGGATCAGGCCTCTTTTTTCCAATACCTGCCCCAGCCCCTCTCCTTTTACCGAATCCACAGGGTGGTCTATGAAACCCTGGGACTGGCCTGGAGCCGGCTGAAATACGGTATCTGATCAGATCATCGGGGCGGCCAGGGGCACCCTTTTTCGCTGCAGTTCCATGACCGCACCCAGGATGGGAACGGCCAGGTCAAACCGTCCCAGGTCATAGAGGGTCAACACCCTGCCGTTGTTCATTTCCATGAATAGATCCAGATCCCAGGGCATGCATCGAAATTGAATCCGACCGCAGCCGTCAAAGGGAAGGGGGGATGCATAAAGGGAGCCACCATCCGGGGAATGGGGTAGAACTCTCCAACGGCCTTTACAATTTCAATTCCCAGAATTCCTGGTCAAATGTCCGGCCATGGGCCATCACATCTTTTCGGGACAAGACCATGTCAAACCCTGCCCGGTCATAGAGTCGACGGGCCGCCTCAAGGCAGGAATAGGTTTCCAGGGCCACACGTCTAAAGGCATTCGCCCTTGCGTATTCCACCGCCACCAACAATAATTTTTCCCCAATCCCCCTACCCCGAAGCAAGGGCTCCACCAGGAAAAAATTTAGGAATGCAACATGGTCTGCCCTTTGGGAAAGGGCAATGGAGCCCCCCCGTTGCCCGTCCGCCTCATAAATCCAGATCCGGTTCACCTCGGCAGGGTTTTCATGGAAGGCCACCATCTTCCGGGCGATCCCCAATTCAAATTCCAGGTCAAATCCAAACTCTTCTGCATAGAGACGGCCATGGGCGGAAATCACCCATCCCGGATCTCCGTTCACCGCCCTTCTTATCGTTTCTTCCACTCTCGTCATCCTGCTTCCATTTCAATCATGGGTATCGGGGGGATTTCCCGCCCGGCCTTGCGACAGCCCACGCTGTTATACCACAGCCCGCTGCCGGGTCACAGAGGCGTTTTCCCGGAAATCCGCCCCCGGGACGGACCCAGGCTCATGGAAAAAAAGCCGTGGAGGAGGCCGGCATGGGAAATCAAAAAAAGAAGAAAAGGGTCAACCCGATTTCATCGGTGGTGTTGTCCGGCTCGATCCAGGAACGGCCTGCGCTGTCCGTGGTGACCTTGGAGTCTTCAATGTCCCAGTGGCGGAAAAAGACCTCCCCGCCCATGCGCACCGACTGGAGTTGGCGAATCACACCAAAGGAGAGCCCCACGCCCATGCCGTTTTCCTGGTCGTTTTCAATGTCCTCGTATCCGGCAATATACCCCAGATAACTCTCCTGGGTTCCCGACCAGAAATACTTGTACTCGACCCCCAGCAGCCACTCCCATCCATTGTCCGCCATAAGCCTCATCCGGAACCCCACCGGGCTATAATAATAATTGGACTCCCGCAGGTATCCCAGGTGCTGGGTGGAGGTCAGACGGTTGGAAGAATCGTCCTGGAGGAAGCGGTAGCCCAGCCCCACATAGGGCATGAGCACCACCTCCGGGGTCTGGATCACCTTGTACCCCAGAACGACCCGGTGATCCAGGCAGACATCGTCATGGGAGCTGGAGGCCCCGGTGTTCACACTGTCGTAATCCACCAGGCCGTAGGCGGCCAGCCCCTCCAGCCCCAGGTAGATCCGGTTTTCGTAGGAAAGGGTATAGTCCACCCCCACAAAAAAACCGGTATTTTCCATGAAATTGGGCTCTTCATACCGATGGTAGTAGAGTTGGGGCCCCAATTGAAAGTGGAGCCGCCTTTCCCGGGCATGGCCCAGGGATGCAGCACCGATCCATAAAACACATACAAGGATCCTGCACAGCCTGGAATTCATCATCTGCTCTCCCTATGAAATTGGGTTTGGAATCCATTCCACCGGGGCCCACCGCCCCCGCAGTAAAGATAAATCGCCGGTGTGCGGCGCCAATGGCCCTGGACAATGGACACGGAACCATCTGAAATAATGGGACGATTTTTTTATCGGAAGCAAAGAAACAATACCCATTTTCCGGAAGGAAGGCAAGTCGACCGGTTTGGATATTGCCGGAAAATCCTCCGGCAATAAAATAAAAAAAAACCTCCCGGGGCAAGGGCTCCGGGAGGGGTATATGGGATACACGCCTTATCGGCTGGATGGACTGTCTATTTTTTCAGGGCCCACTGAGCGGATTTCAGGGTGTTTTTCATGAGCATGGCAATGGTCATGGGTCCTACACCACCGGGAACCGGGGTAATTTTACCGGCGATTTCCTTGGCAGCTTCGAAGTCCACATCACCCTTGAGGATGGCTTTGCCGGTCTCTTCGTTCATACCAACGCGGTTAACACCTACGTCGATAACGGTGGCACCGGGTTTGATCCATTCGGGTTTTACCAGGTCGGGTACGCCAGCGGCAACGATGAGGATGTCGGCACGTTTACAATGGGAGGCCAGATCCTTGGTCCGGGTGTGAACAATGGTAGAGGTGGAGTTGGCACCGATACCCTTCTGGGCCATCATAACGGCGATGGGTTTACCAACGATGTTGGAACGTCCCACAACAACAACTTCAGCACCGGAGGTTTCAGTGCCGGAACGAACGATCATTTCCTGGATACCGGCGGGGGTACAGGGCAGGAATTTGGCTTCGTCGCCACCGATCATCAAACGACCGACGTTTACGGGATGAAAGGCGTCAACGTCCTTGTCGGGGTTGATGGCATTGAGGACTTTTTTGTCGTCAATGTGCTTGGGCAAGGGCAGCTGAACCAGGATGCCGTGGATGTCGTCATCGGTGTTGTACTTTTCGATCAGGGCCAGCAGATCGGCTTCGGAAATATCTTCGGGCTGATCGTCCTGAATTTCGTGGAAACCCAGGCTCAGAGCGGTTTTAACCTTCAGGGTTACATAGGAAATGGAAGCGGGGTTGGCACCGACAAGGATGGTCACCAATCCGGGAACTTTCCCATGTTCTTCTTTCATTTTTTCGACGTCGGCCTTGATTTCACCGAGGATATCCTCGCGAATCTTGGTTCCGCTAATGATTTCAGCAGTCATGTTTTTCTCCTAATTCTCTCTATCTCATTTACACATGAACCGATTCACCGAAAACCTGCCTTCGGCGAACCGGCCATGTTTAGTCCAATTCAAGTGCCCGCCCCGGGGGAAGGGCACCTTATGAAGATTCAGTTTAGGGAATGCCTAGAATACGCCCTGAACCTTGCCGGTTTCCACGTCAACATCAACCCGTTTGAAGGCCGGGTTGGAGCCGGTACCCGGCATCAGGCTGATGGCGCCTGCAACGGGAACGATGAATCCAGCACCGCCGTAAGTCAGGACTTCGCGGATGGTCAGTCTCCAGCCTGTGGGAACACCCTTCAGAGCGGGGTTGTCGGACAGGGACAGATGGGTTTTAACCATGCACAGGCCCAGGCCGGCCAGTTGGGGATCGGCCTGGATTCTTTCCAGGGAAGCGTTGGCGGCAGCAGAGTAATCAACACCGTCGGCTCCATAAACTTCCTTGGCGATGAGTTCAATTCTCTCTTTAACCGGCATATCCAGTTCATAGAGGAATTTGAAGTCGGATTTTTCTTCACACGCTTCAACAACGGTTTCAGCAAATTCAATGGCACCGTCACCACCTTGTTCCCAGTGACGGGACAGGGCAACCCGGGCACCTTCGGCTTCGCACAGTTCCCGAACCTTGGCAATTTCAGCATCGGTATCGGTGTAGAAGGCGTTGATACAAACAACCGGAGAGATACCGGCTTTTCTGACGTTGCGGATGTGATGGATGAGGTTGGCACAGCCCTTGGCAACCCATTCAACGTTTTCAGAAGAGTATTCCTCGGGCATGGGTTTGCCGGGAACGGGTACGGGAGCGCCGCCGTGGCATTTCAGGGCACGGATGGTGGCAACAACAACTGCGCAATCAGGTTTCAGGCCGGAGTAGCGGCATTTCAGGTTCCAGAATTTTTCAAATCCGATGTCGGCGCCGAAGCCGGATTCGGTGACGTGGTAGTCAGCAAGCTTCAGACCCACCTTATCGGCGATGATGGAAGACTGTCCGATGGCGATATTGGCAAAGGGGCCGGCGTGTACGATTACGGGCTGCCCTTCCAGGGTCTGCATCAGAGAGGGATTCAGGGCGTCGACCATCCAGGCGGTCATGGCGCCGGCAACCTTCAGGTCTTCGGTGGTGACGGGTTTACCCTTTTTAGTATAGGCAACAACGATTTTGCCCATTCTTTCACGCATGTCTTTCAGGTCGGTGGCCAGGGACAGAATGGCCATAACTTCTGAGGATACGGCAATACCGAATTTGGATTTCATCATGAAACCGTCGGCTTTACCATTCACACCGTCGATACCGATGATGATGTTTCTCAGAGCCTGGCAGCAGAAGTCCATTACCCAGCCCATTTCGATGTTGGTAGGATCAATGTCGATTCTGCTCATGCCGGACAGACGTTCCAGCTGCTCGTCGGTGTAGTTTCTTTCGTGCTGCAGGCGGGAGGTCAGGGCGACCATGGCCAGGTTGTGGGCGTTCATGATGGCATTGATGTCACCGGTGAAACCCAGGGAGAAGGGGGTCAGGGGGATACACTGGGCCAGACCGCCACCGGCGGCGGAGCCCTTGATGTTCATGGTGGGTCCACCAGAAGGCTGACGAATGGCGGCGCAGACGTTTTTACCGATTTTGCCCAGGCCCTGAACCAGACCCATGGAAGATGTGGATTTGCCTTCGCCCAGGGGAGTGGGGGAAATGGCGGTTACGTCGATGTATTTTCCATTGGGTTTGTCTTTCAGGCGTTCCAGAACTTTACGGAAGTCAATTTTCGCAATGTAGTGACCCTGGGGAAGCAGTTCTTCCTTGGTCAGTCCCAGTTTTTCACCGATTTCATAAATGGTGAGCATTGACTTTTCAGCGTCTTCTGCAATCTCCCAGTCAGCATGTTTGGTCGGATCTAATGCCATGTTTAACTCCTTTGTTATTTTTGGGGCTCAACGAGCCGGTATAAAACTGTTATGAAACCTATACGCACTACTACACATTAAGTCGTCAAAGCCTAACTGTGTATCCTACCTATATAAATAAAAATAAAAAATCAACTACTAAGGTATAAAAACTAAACTTTTTCCATGAATATTCATGTTTTTTCATGATCCGGTTCATCCCAACGCAAGGCCGACAAACAATCATAAAAACAAAGCAGGTTTCCACAAACAAACAGGATTCAAATCGCCAATCATTTTTATTTCTTAAAAAAACCCGCAAATAAGCCCCGGAAGGTAGAACAAACGGACCGTTGCACCACACCGACTTTAGTTCATAAACTAAATCCCATTCAATGGGAGTTACCCAGACGCATGCCGTTCTTAATTATTTAAAATAATTAGAGATTCCCCCACGTGAATCAACGATGATTAAATTCACTCATCTATTGACAAAAAAACTTACAAATTATAAGTCATATGCTGTTATCAGTTTCTAACCGTAATTTAAGGGTACGTGTATGGGCAGATACATTAAAGTGAACACCATTGCTTCAACTTTGAGTATCTGCCTTTTTTCGTGCCCTTTTTCTTTAGCGTCACTTCTTTTTAACCCCGTTTATTCTAACCCCCCCCAACTCATAACTACTTTTTTAATCTTTAGGAGGTAAAAGTGGGATTTGAAATAACCAAAGAAACATATGCCGGCGCCATCAAAGGCATCACCATTGGAAAAGGTGATTCAGCCCTGACCGTCGGCGGCCAGACGAGTTATCCTTTTTACCAGTTCGAAGGTGAAATGCCCAACAAACCCATCATTGCAATGGAAATCTGGGACTTCGCTCCGGAGGATTGGCCGGAAGCAGCATTGGCCCCCTTCAAAGACGTGGTTTCCGATCCTGCAGCCTGGGCTAAAAAATGTGTCGATGAATACGGGGCACAGGCCATTGTTCTTCAGCTGAAGAGCACCGACCCCAACGACAAAGACGCCGGCCCCGAAGATGCAGCCGCCACTGTGAAAAAGGTTTTGGGTGCGGTTAGCGTTCCTGTGATTGTCTGGGGATGCGCCGTCCCTGCAAAGGACGAGGAAGTATTGAAAAAAATTGCCGAAGAATGCCAGGGTGAAAACCTGATCCTCGGCCCTGTTGAAGAAAAGAACCACAAGGGAATCGGTGCCGCTGCCATGGGATACGGCCACACCGTAATTTCCTCCTCACCCATCGACGTCAACCTGGCCAAACAGGTGAACATCCTCCTGGAAAACCTGGGGGTTTCCCTGGACAAGGTTATTGTCGACCCGACAACCGGTGGCCTGGGCTACGGCCTGGAATACACCTATTCCGTAATGGAGCGTCTCTCCCAGGCCGCCATGACCCAAGGTGACGACAAACTCCAGAACCCCATGATCAACAACCTGGGAAACGAGGTCTGGAAGTGTAAAGAAGCCAAACAGACCGTTGAAGAAGCCCCGGAACTGGGCGATCCTGAAAAACGCGCCATCCTCATGGAAGCCGTGGGTGCTGTTTCCTATCTCATGTCCGGCTCCTCCGCCCTGATCATGCGCCACCCCGAAGCCATCAAACTGACCAAGGCATTCATCGACCTGATCAGCGACGGTGGCTCCGCCATGGACGTTGCCCCAGCTGCCAAGCTCCTGGATGATGTGGACATTGACTTTGCGGCCATGGCCCCCGAAGCCGATCTCACCATCGAAGAAGAAGAAAAGAAAGCCGCTCCGGCCAAGAAGGCCGCTCCGGCTAAAAAAGCGGCGCCCAAAAAAGCCGAAGCCCCCAAGGCCGCTCCCAAGAAAGAAAAAGCGCCCAAGGCCGAAGCCAAGCCCGAGCCGGCAGTAGCAGCCGCCCCGACCGCGGATCCCGAAGCAGAAGCCAAGGCCAAGGCCGAAGCAGAAGCCAGGGCCAAACTGGATGCTGAAGCCAAGGCAAAGGCTGAAGCAGAAGCCAAGGTAAAAGCAGAAGCTGAGGCCAAAGCCAAGGCCGAAGCTGAGGCCAAGGCTAAAATTGAAGCTGAAAAACAGGCTGAAAAAGATGCTGCCGCCGCCAGAGAAGCCGAAGAACAGGCCCTGAGGGAAAAACGGGCCGCTGAAATGGCCAAGCATGCCGCCGACGCAGCCGCAGCTCCCAAAACAGACGTTCCCAAAACCGCTGCCAAGGTTCAGAAAAGCCAGTTGGATAAAATTATCGAAAACCTGAACCGGATTCACAAGAGAGCTGTCTAAATGGTAACCGGTTGCTGCCCTCTTGGAACCCAATGGAGCGGCACAACCTTTACATCTACAAAGTAAGAGGAGGAACCTCTAATGGCAGAAAAAAAAGCAAAAGCAGCCAAAGCCCCCAAGCTTGCTGATCCCATAGCAGCATCCTACGAAGTCGCCACCCAGGAAATGATCGTCCGTGCCCAGGAACTGGGCATTGATACTGTTTTCGACAGAGCCCTCAACATGAAACCCTGTAACATCGGCATCCAGGGTATTTGCTGTAAAAACTGTGCCATGGGCCCCTGTCGCCTTCCCCTTCCCAAGAACGGCATTGAGGGTGAAGATACCCGTAAGGGTCTTTGCGGCGCCACTGCAAACACCATCGCAGCCCGTAACTTTGCCAGAATGGTTGCCGGCGGTGCCGCTGCCCACTCCGACCATGGACGGTGCGTGGCCGAAGTCTTCATGTCCGCAGCCAAGAAAGAAACCGACGCATACAAAATCAAAGACCCCCAGAAACTCATTGCCATGGCACCCTACCTGGGCGTTGCCGTAACCGTTGAAAAAGACGGAGAGACCCTGGACCGGGACATTGATGAAATCGCAGTGGAAGTTGCCGAAGCCGCCCTGAACGAATGGGGTAAGGCCGACGGCAACCTGCTCTATCTGAAGCGGGCCCCCGAAGCCCTCCAGGAAAAATGGAAAAAACAGGGCGTCGAGCCCCGTAACATTGACCGGGAAATCGTTGAGATCATGCACAGAACCCACATGGGCGTTGACCAGGACTACAAAAACCTGATCAAACAATGTACCCGTGCGGCCCTTGCCGACGGATGGGGCGGCTCCATGCTGGCCACAGATCTCCAGGACGTTCTCTTCGGCACCCCCACCCCCCTTCAGTCCGAAGCCAACCTGGGCATCATGAAAGAAGACCATGTCAACATCATCGTCCATGGTCATGAACCTGTACTCTCAGAAATGATCGTCGCCGTGGCCCAGTCCCAGGAAATGCTGGACTATGCCAAGGAAAAAGGCGCCAACGGCATCCAGCTGGGCGGCATCTGCTGTACGGCCAACGAAATGCTCCAGCGCCACGGCATCCCCACCGCAGGTGACTTCCTCCAGCAGGAAATGGCCATCATCACCGGCGCCTGCGACGCCATGGTAGTGGACATCCAATGTATCATGCAAAACGTGGCCAATGTGGCCAAGTGTTTCCACACCAAGGTCATCACCACCCATCCCATCGCCCGGATGGAGCAGGACAACGTAATGCACATCGAGTTCAACGAGCATTATGCCCTTGAAGATGCCAAGCGCATCGTTAGAATCGCCATCGACAACTTTGAGAACCGTGGTGACAATGTAATGATTCCCCAGTACAAGGCCAGCCAGATCGCCGGTTTTGGCGTGGAATCCATCAAATATCACCTGGGCGGCACCTTCCGCGGCACCTATTACACCCTGAACGACAATATCATCAACGGCCGTATCCGCGGTATCGCCGGCGTTGTCGGGTGTAACAATGCCCGCTCCAAACATGATGAAGCCCACATCAAGGTTCTCAAAGAACTCATCAAGAACGACGTCATCGTCCTGACCACGGGCTGCAACGGCATTGCCGCCGCCACCCACGGCCTGCTCACACCGGAATCCGCTGCGGTTCATTGCGGTCCCGGCCTGGCTGAAATATGTGAGACCGTTGGTATCCCGCCCATCCTTCACCTGGGTTCCTGTGTGGACAACTCCAGAATCCTGCTGGCCGCAACAGAAGTTGTCAATGCCGGTGGATTGGGCAACGACATCTCCGACCTTCCCGTTGCCGGTTCCGCTCCGGAATGGATGTCTGAAAAAGCCATCTCCATCGGACATTACTTTGTGACCTCCGGTGTTTACACCGTATTCGGCGGCCACCTGCCCACCTCCGGCGCACCGGTATTCCACGACTATATCTCCAAGGAGCTGGAAGGCATCTACGGCGGGAAATGGGACATTGAAGCAGATCCCATCAAACATGCCCACATGATGATTGCCCACATCGATGCCAAGAGAAAGGCGTTGGGCATCGACAAGGCCAGGGAAAGGGTAATGATGGATATGGCATCCCGCCAGGCCCTGGAAGCATAAGGAAACTGAAGAGACAGTTAAACCGAACAGGATAAATTAAATCCTCAACGAAGGAGGAAGATAATATGTCAAAATTGATCGCATTTGCTGCCATTCAGGGTGGTTACAAAGTGGTTGCCGAAGCTGAAGGCCAGCTGGAAAAAGCACTCCAGACCTACGATGCCGCTACCAAGGTCGGCTTCCCCAATACCGCCTACTACCTGCCGGTTATTTACTCCCTCACCGGCCTGAAGGTGGAAACCCTTGAAGACCTGAAAAAACCCCTGGAATTTGCCAGGGGCCTTTTGCCCCCCCACATCAAGCTGAAAAACTGGCTTCCCTACCTGGGTCCGCTCCTGGACGCAGGCATGGCCGGTATCATCTCCTACGAGGTCATTGAAGCCTTAAGATACCTGAACGAACCCGACTTCTATATTGCTGCCGAAGATCCGGACGTTGAAAACGGTAAACTCTGGGTGGGTGCTGCAGACGATACCATCCTGAGAAAACGGGGTGTTGAATTTGTCGATGGTTCCGCCCCCGGTTTTGCCGCCATGGTCGGTGCCGCCCCCAACAAAGAGATTGCCAAGATGATCGTCGAAGATTACCAGAAACGCTCCCTGTACATCTTCTGCGCCGCCAACCACAACGGTAACACCATCATCCAGCAATGCCTGGATGCCGGCATGCAGATCGGCTGGAACACCCGTATCGTTCCCTTTGGTCCGGACATCTCCTCCGCCGTCTTCGCCCTTGGCTTTGCCAACCGTGCCGCCATGGCCTTCGGTGGCGTACAGCCCGGCGACTACAGAAAGATCCTGACCTACAACAAGGAACGGGTATTTGCATTTGTTAACGCCCTGGGTGATGTGGGCACCGAATGGGGTGTGGCTGCTGCCGGTTGTGTTAACTGGGGCTTCCCCACCCTGGCCGATACGCCCATCCCGGAAATCCTGCCCACGGGTATCTGCACCTACGAACACGTGGTTGCCCCCGTGGCCCACGAAGACATGGTTCAAAAATCCGTTGAGGTCCGCGGCCTCAAGGTTCAGGTGGCTGAAATCGAAATCCCCTGTGCATTTGGTCCGGCCTACGAAGGTGAACGTGTTCGCGGCGCCGACCTCTATGCCCAGTGCGGCGGCGGCAAGACCCAGTGTACCGAGCTGGTGAAAATGGCCGACATGAACGCCATTGAAGACGGCAAGGTCATCATTGACGGTCCGGACATCGCCGATCTTAAAGAAGGCGATACCTTCCCCTTGGGCATCAAGGTGGAGATTGCCGGTCGTGAATTCCAGGAAGACTTTGAGCCCATCATGGAACGTCAGATCCATCATCTGATCAACTACATCCAGGGCATCATGCACATCGGACAGCGGGATATTTCCTGGGTCCGTATCTCCAAAGCCGCCATTGAAAAAGGCTTTACCCTCAAGGACATCGGCGTGGTTCTCCATGCCAAGTTCCACCAGGATTTCCAGAAGATTGTGGACAAGGTCCAGGTCACCCTTTTCACCAAAACCGAAGATGTGGACAAGATGACCAAAATCGCCCGGGACAACTACAAAATGCGTGACGAACGGGTGGATAAGATGACCGACGAGGACGTGGAAACCTTCTACTCCTGCACCCTGTGCCAGTCCTTTGCCCCCTCCCACGTATGTACCGTATCCCCGGAAAGAACCGGTCTTTGCGGCGCCTACAACTGGATGGACTGTAAAGCCTCCTTTGAAATCAACCCCACCGGCCCCAACCAGCCCATCGAAAAGGGCGAGGTCCTGGATGCCAAACTGGGTCAATTCAAGGGCGTTAACGAGTTCGTATACAAAGCATCCCGCGGCGCAGTCACCCATTACAACTTCTACTCCATGGTCCATGACCCCATGACCACCTGTGGTTGCTGCGAGTGTATCGCTGCCATGCTGCCCTCCTGTAACGGCGTCATGACCGTCGGCCGTGACTACGGCGGAGAAACCCCCTGCGGTATGAAGTTCACCACCCTGGCCGGTGTCATGGGCGGTGGTGCTTCTTCCCCGGGTTTTGTGGGCCACTCCAAGTTCAACATCACCCAGAACAAGTTTATCCTGGGCGACGGCGGCCTTTTGAGAATGGTCTGGATGCCCAAGATGCTCAAGGAAGAACTCAAGGAAAGAATCGAAGCCCGCGGCAAAGCCATGGGCGTCCCCGGCCTCTACGACATGATTGCCGATGAAACCGTGGGTATCACCGAAGAGGAGATCCTCCCCTTCCTCCAGGAAAAAGGCCATCCCGCCCTTTCCATGGAACCCTTGGTAGGTTAGGTAAATATCCAAAGCAGGACGGTACCCACCAGATGCCGTCCTGCTTTAACACCAGCGAACGAACCATCAGATCACCATTGATCTTTTAAGGAGATAAAAATGGCATTAACCGGTATACAGATTTTCAAACTCCTTCCCAAAACCAATTGTAAGGAGTGTGGAGTCCCCACCTGTCTGGCCTTTGCAATGAACCTGGCCTCGGGTAAAGCAGAACTGGATTCCTGCCCCTACGTTTCCGAAGAGGCCAAGGAAAAACTGGCAGAAGCCTCTGCACCGCCCATCCGCCCCGTAGCATTGGGCAAAGGCGTTCGCAAGACCACCACAGGCGGTGAAACCGTTCTGTACAGACATGAAAAAACCTTTTTCAACCCCACGGTTCTGGCCGCCACCGTCGCTTCCGACATTGATCTGGCCGAACTTGACGCCACCCTGAAAAAATTCAACGCCTTCCAGTACGAACGGGTTGGATTGAACCTGCGCCCGGAACTTCTGGCCGTTAAGGATGCCGGTGCTGGCGCCGAAGCCTTTGCCAAGGTTGCTGAAAAAATCGCCAAGGAAAGCGAATTCAACCTGGTGCTCATGAGCGAAGACACTTCCGTTCTCAAGGCCGGTGTTGAGCTGGCCGGGTTCAAACGTCCCCTGCTCTATGCCGCCACCGAAGCCACCGCCGACGAATTGGGCGCACTGGCCAAGGAAGCCGACCTTCCCCTATGCGTCAAGGCCGACTCCGTGGAAGCCCTGATTCCCCTGACGGAAAAACTCACCGGCATGGGGCTCAAGGATCTGGTTCTGGACACCGGCGCCCGTGAAATCAAACAGGCCCTGGAAGATCAGGTGGCCATCCGCCGCGCCGCCCTGAAAGCCTCCAACAAGGCCCTGGGCTTCCCCACCATCACCTTCCCGTCTGAAATGGCCTCCAACCTGGATATGGAAACCCTCATCGGTTCCATGTTCGTAGCCAAGTACGGCGGCATCGTGGTTCTGTCCGACTTCACCGCAGAATCCCTGTTCCCGCTGCTACTGGAGCGGTTGAACATCTACACCGATCCCCAGCGTCCCATGACCGTTGAAGAGGGTATCTTCCCCATTAACAACCCCGACGAGAACGCCCCGGTTCTGGTCACCACCAACTTTGCCTTGACTTACTTCATCGTTTCCGGTGAAATCGAAGCCTCCAAGGTACCCTGCTGGCTGTTGATCAAGGACGCAGAAGGTCTGTCCGTACTGACCGCCTGGGCGGCCGGTAAATTCGGCGGTGACGACGTGGGTATGTTTGTGAAGAAGAGCGGCATCGTAGAAAAGGTAAAACATACTGAACTGATTATTCCCGGATACGCAGCTGCCATCGCAGGCGACGTGGAAGAAGAACTTCCCGGCTGGACCATCACCGTTGGTCCCAGGGAAGCCGCCCACCTGCCGGCATTCCTGAAATCCAAATAAGGTAGAAACGGGGGCAAGGGCCGAAAGGCTTTTGCCCTTAAGATTCACACACAGTTAAAGGAAAATAGTATGATTCTTTTTGGTGAAAGCCTGAATGTAATTTCCAGAGTCATTGGAAAAGAGTTCAAAGAACCTGATCCTGCCAAACGTAACCCCGAACCCATCCAGGAAGAAGTGCTCCGTCAGAAAGAACTGGGCATGGATTACATCGACATCAACCTGGGACCGGCCAAAAAATTCGGTACCGAACTGATGCCGTGGGTGGTCAATGTGGTCCAGGAAGCGGTTCCGGGAATGCCCCTGCTGCTGGATTCCTCCAACATCGATGCCATCGAAGCCGGCCTCAAGGTGTGCAAACCCGCCGACAAACCCCATATCATCAACTCCATCATGGCCCGCCCCGAGCGCTATGAAAAGATGGTTCCCCTGGCAGCCGAATACGACGCCGACTTTGTCGCCCTGATGTGGGGCCCCGAAGGTCTGCCCCGTGACGAAAACGAAAGGGCCGCCCTGGCAGTTGAACTCCTTTACTTTGCCAACGAAGCCGGCATCCCCAACGAAAAGATCTGGGTGGACGGCATTGTCACCCCCGTCAACATTCAGCAACAGCAGTGCATGAGCCTCATGCATTTCCAGATGATGCTGGACGACATCGCCCCGGGCGCCAAGTCCACCTGCGGCCTGTCCAACATCTCCAATGGTCCGCCGGAACATTTGCGCGGCATCCTGAACCGGACCTACATGCTCATGCTGTGGAAATACGGCATGAAATCCGTAATCTCCGATCCCCTGGATACCAAACTCACCGACATTGCCAAGGGCAGAAGGGACGACATCAAAGACCTCATCTGGGGCATGATGGACGGAACCGAACCCGACATGGGCAGCCTGGACAAGGAAATGCTGGACTATGCCAAGACCTATAAGGTCATCATGGGCGAAACCCTTTATTCCGACAGCTGGCTTGAAATCTAATTTAGGACCCATACGCACTCGGATCTCACAGCAGCCCGGGCCACGGCCCGGCGCCCATCGGATCTTGTAACCCACAGAAGGCCCCTGGACCGGCATGCCGGCCCCAGGGGCTTTTCTGCCCTCTGAATCGAGGATGTAGATTTGAATATGGACACCCCCAAAACAGACGACAACTGGTATTTCATCATCGTACAGAACCCGGGAACCTCGGACGAAGAATTTGTGGGATTCACCCATCCCGAAACCCGGGATAACTTTCTCCCCGCCTTCAAGACCCGGCAGGAGGCCGAAGCCTGCTTTCACCTCATGCCCAAGGATCCGTTTAAAGAGAAATACGACATCCACGCCATCATTGAAGAAGACCTGATGTCCGCCGCCGACAGGGCCGGACACCATATTTATATTTTGGACAAAACCGGTAAAATCATCTCCGGACTTAGATAAGGAAGAATCGCGTGAGCCTGAAAATTGCATTCGGCGGAAAGGGTGGCGTGGGCAAAACCACGGTTTCCGCCCTCATCGCCCGCACCATTGCCGCATTGAACAAAGAGACAAAGGTCATTGCCATCGATGCCGACCCCGTGGCCAATCTGGCCGCAGGCCTGGGCATAGACGAAACCCAGCCCATCACCCCCATTGCCGAACTCTCCGACCTCATTGCCGAGCGCACCGGGGCCCAGCCCGGCACCATGGGGGGATTTTTCACCCTCAATCCCAAGGTGGACGACATCCCCGATCGCTTTTCCATTGAAAAGGACGGGGTCAAACTCCTGGTCATGGGAACGGTCCAGCACGGCGGTTCCGGCTGCATCTGCCCCGAAGCAACCATCCTCAAGGCCCTGATGAACCATCTGGTCCTGGCCCGCAACGAAGTGGTGGTCATGGACATGGAAGCCGGAGTGGAACACCTGGGCCGGGCCACCTCCGGCTCGGTGGACGCCCTCATTGTGGTGGTCAACCCAGGCAAAAGAAGCCGGGTGGCCGCCGACCGCATCCGGAAACTGGGAGAAGACATCGGCATCAAAAACATCGTGGTTCTGGGCAATCGGGTCACCTGCCCCGAAGACGAAGAACTGATCAGGGAAACCCTTTCCGATTACACTATCCTGGGCTTCCTGCCGGAAATGGAGGAAATCGTCAAATCCGACCGCACCGGAGACCGACCCTTTGACGATATCACCCGGATTCCGCCCAAGCTCAAGGCCATTGCGGAAAAGCTCATGGCCTTGAACTGATCCCTCCTTATATAGAAGGATAAAGGGCGGCGGATTTTTCCGCCGCCCTTTTTTATTTTCCCCTATGTTCTTGTAACTTCAGCCCGACTCTGATATCGAAGCATGTTCACTTACAGTTTATATCTCTGATACCCATCCAAAGGAATCTCCATGAAGAAATCATTCCTGATCCTGATCCTGGTGGCCGGCCTGGCCGCCCTTCCCTATGTCAACGGCATGCTCACTGAAACAATGGCCCGCCAAATGCTCCAGAAAGCCAACCAGAATCCAGCCCTCCAGAGCACGGGCATCCAGATAAAAATCACCCGCTACCACCGGGGTTACAAAAGCAGCCAGGTGGAATGGTCTTTGGACACGGGCAGTCTTAAAGCTCTGTACGGCATTGACGACATCCGATTCTCCGAAACCATCACCCACGGGATCACCGGCGTGACCTCTGAAACCCACCTCACCCCCAACCCCTGGTATGCCCAGTGGACCCAGACCATTGGCAGGGACCCTTTGCACATCACCACCCGCTACCCCATCATGGGGGATATTGTCTCCAATATCACCCTGGACCCCTTTGACATCACCACCCCGGACGGCTCCCTGGCCATAAAGGCCATTGAATTAAAGACCCAGGTGAACAAGGGCCTGGACAAATTCTCCTACAATGCCGATGGGGACGGTCTTTCCATGGTCAAAACTGGCGGTAAAACCCTTTCCGTGGGCAGGCTGAGCATGAAAGGGGATCAGACACAGGTCACGGATTACCTCTGGGACGGCAGAACCGAATTCACCATCGCCGACATCCTCCTTAAAAATTTCGAAACCCACCAGCTCAAGGATCTCAGCGTTGAAATCAACCAGGATGTAGACCTGCCCAAGGGAATTGCGGACATCACCATGGGGGCCGGCCTGGCCAAGCTCAGCCGTGGAAATCACCAGGAATGGGGCGGGAAAATATCCCTTGGCCTGGAACACCTCAATGTGGAAATCCTTAAAAATATCAGCAGGATCTACAACCAGACCATGGGTATTGTCATGGCTGAAATCGGCACCAGCCGGACCCAGAGCAAGGCACAGGCCATGGTGGAACGGGCCATGGAAGCCCAGGCCGTCCGCATCATGGCGGAACTGAAAAAAATGCTGAAAAAGGATCTGAAACTGAGGATATCAGATGTGGATATCTTCCTGCCCCAGGGCAGGATCAGGGGGAAATTCTCCCTGGCCCTCAAGGAGGACGTCACCCTGATGCAATTGTATCCTTTGATGATGCAACCGGCCATGGCCCTGCCCCTGTTCCGCCTGGAATCAGACTTCACCGTCTCACCGGATCTCATGGATGACAGCTTTACCCAGCCCCTCTTCCCGGGCATGCAGACCGGTCTTTTCATCCCCCAGGAAGACCAATTCCACCACCATGGAGAAATCAAGGACAACCAGCTCTTTATTAACGACAGGGAAGTGCTCCTCAACTGAACCTAGCACGGGGCGGCGGATGTTTTCGCTGCCCCGAAATTCCTCCCATGCCCCGATCCCCCTTTCTTATCATTCCTTCCGTCCCCTAATCCACTTTCTTAAAACGCTCATCACTTGTTATGGACAAGCGCTACCCCTGTCATAGACATTAATTCATCGCCGATTGTCTTTCCTTTGCTAAAGTTGAGACAAAATGCCTTCATTGAATCTGCCGGTTTTCAGGGTGGGGTGCGGCCGGTGGCAGCCATGGCGACAAAACAAGAATGCCGGTGGAATTCCCACCGGCATCACAGGGTCTGATGAATGGATTTTAAGGGGGAGCTATACCCGACCGAATCCGGGGATGTGGACGGCCTTTTCAATGCGCTTGAGGATATAGATGGCCAGGGTCACCAGGAAGAGATAATAGAGGCCGATGATGGCAAAGACCTCGGTGAAGCGGAAGTATTCCGTGGCAATGGTCTTGCCCTCTCCGGTGAGTTCCATGCAGGTGACCAGGTAGGCCAGGGACGAATACTTGATCATGTAGATGATCTCGTTGCCGCAGCCGGGCAATGCCTTGCGAACGGCCTGGGGGATAATGATCCAGAAGATGGTCTGGAAATCGGAAAATCCCAGGGCCTGGGCCCCGTAATACTGGTTCCGCTTGATGGAGAGCAACGCCCCCCTCACATATTCCGACTGGTAGGCGCCGGAGCAGAGGATGAATCCCACAACCGAGGCCAGATAGGGGGTCAGATAGATGCCCAGGTTGGGCAGGCCGAAGTAGAGGATAAAGAGCTGGACCACCAACGGGGTTCCCCTGAACAGGGCGGCATACCCGTCAAAGATCCGTTGGACCATGGAGGAGCCAAAGGCCCGCAGGGCCCCCACGGCCGTGCCGATGACCACCCCGCCCAATGCAGAGGGGACAATCAGGGCCACACTCATGAGGATGCCCCGGTTCAGGGCCTCCAGAAGTTCCTGGTAAAAGGGGCTCATTTCCACCTTACAACTCCTCCCCGGAAATCAGGTTGAGCTTGTCGCAGAATCCCTGGCTTCTGGAATCCACGCCCTGGCCCAGAAGGTCTTCGGGCCGTCCCTTTTCCACCACCACACCGGCTTCCATGAAGAGGATCTCGTCGGCCAGGTTCCGGATGAGGCTGATCTGGTGGGTGGCCATGATCATGGTCATTCCCTTTTTGGCCAGGTTCCGGATGACCTCAATGACCTCGCCCATGACTTCGGGGTCCAGGGCCGAGGTGGGTTCGTCCAGGAGCAGGACCTTGGGGTCCATGGCCAGGGCCCGTGCAATGGCCACCCGCTGTTTCTGGCCGCCGGAGAGCTCGGCAGGATAGAGGTTCATCCGGTCGGAAAGCCCCACCTGGGTGAGTTCGGCAACGGCCCGGTCAACGGCCTCCGACGTGCTCATCTTCCGGATCTTGCGCAGGGGCACCACAATATTGTCCAGGGCGGTGAGATGATCGAATAGGTTGAAGTCCTGGAAAATCATCCCCACCTGCTGGCGGTATTGATACAGGGCCTTTTTCTGGTGGATATCCACGGCCTTGCCCCCCAGGTGGATGGCGGCGGTGTCCGGCATGACCAGGCAGTTCATGCACTGGAGCAGGGTGCTCTTCCCCCCGCCGGAAGGACCGATGAGGATCTTGATCTCCCCCTTTTCAAGGGTGACGTCCACCCCTTTGAGGATGGGATTTCCGTTGAAGGATTTGGTGATATTTTCCACCCGGAGAATGGGATCGGCCATGGGTTCTACATTCCTTTATTTGAATAGCCCGGAATCCGGACCTTTTTTTCCAGTTGTCGCAGGGCCGCAACCCCGGCCCAGGTCAGAACAAAATAGAGAATTCCCGCCATGATATACATGGGCAGGTGCTGGTAGGTTCGGGAGGCCACGAACTTGGCCCGGGCCATGATTTCAGGCGCTCCCAGAACAAAGGCAAGGGCCGAATCCTTGAGCACAATGGAAAACTCGTTGGACCAGGCCGGAATGGACAAGCGCAGCACCTGGGGTAAGATGATGGTGGTGATGGTCTGGAACTCGGACATGCCCAGGGCGCCGGCGGCCTTGAACTGCCCCGAGGGCAACGAAAGAATGGCCCCCCTGAAGATATTGGCCTGGTAGGCCGCCGTAACCATGCCCAGAACCACCATGACCGCGGCAACAGCCGAAAGATTCAGCCCCAGATAATTAAACAGGCCAAAGTAAAACAAAAAGAGGAGAACCAGGGCCGGGATCCCCTGGAAAAACCAGATATAGATCCCGATCCATCGCCTCAGGGGCGGTGCACCATAGACCTGTCCCACGGCCATGGAAAGGCCCAACACAAGCCCCAGGCCCATGGCGCCGATCACGATAACAATGGTGATCAGCCCTCCCTGGAGGAGGTAGGGCAGTGCATCTTTTACAGTATTCAGACTTTCCAGCATGGGCATTGTCCAGGGGCATTTTGTCAAGGGCCCCTACCCTTGATTCACAACGCAAGGCCCGGGCAGGATCTGCCCGGGCCTTGCATCTTTATAAAACCAAATTATTTTACGTCGTACTTTTCGATGAGTTCCTGCCACCGGGGGGATGCCATGAGGCGTTTGAGGCCCTCGTTCACATCCTTGAGCAGCTGGTCGTCTTCCTTGCGGATGGCATAGCCGAAATCTTCGGAATGCATGCCAAAGGGACCAATGGATTTAACCGCCTTTTTGGAGGCCGCATCCTTGGCCGGGGCATCATCCATGGCAGCGGCGGCAATTCTGCCGTTGAGGATATCTTCCACGGCCAGGGGAGAGGAGTTGTAGTATCTTAGTTTGATCTTCCAGCCCTGTTTTTTGGCTTCGGCCTTCAGCCATTTGGCTTCGGAGGTGCCCTGTTGTACCCCCACAACCATGCCGGAGTTCAGCAGCTGGTCAATGGTCAGATCGGAATCTTTTTTAACCACCATGACCTGCTCGATCTTCCAATAGGGGATGGTGAAGTTAACCGCCTTGAGGCGATCCGGGGTAATGCTCATGCCCGAGGCAACAATGTCGATTTTCTTGGTCAGAAGGCTGGTGACGATCCCGTCCCAGTCAAAGGCCTTGTGCTCGACTTCATAGCCCATTTCCTTTGCAATCCAGTCCATGGCTTCCACGTCAAAGCCACTGGGCTGTCCGGTTTTATCGATAAATGCAAACGGAGGAAAGTTGGCATCGATACCATTAACGATTTTCTTTCCGGCAAAGGCCTGCCCACCCACGGCCAGCAGAAGGGCAAGGATAGAGATCAAAACAACCACATTCTTTTTGAACATCTTTAAAATCCTTTCTTAAAATATAATGTAGGAGTCTACCACTCCGGTTTAGAATTCACTCCCCTTTTCCCAGCATTCAAAAAGGGTTCTTGATTTCATCCTAACAATGAAAACCAAAGGAGTAGGAACTTAGGCCAAATCAGGGGTTTTTGTCAAGGAAAACCAGAAATTCTAACAGATTATCCAGATCGCCGTAACCCAGTCCCATCCATTGAAAATATTGATTATCCACCGATTACTCCCCAAGATTTCCCGGACATGCCCCCGGAATAGGGTTTCCATTTTCTCCACCGGGCCCCACAGGGGGGGAATCAGCCCATGGAACCGGTCAATTTCCCAGCGTCCGGCCATGTTCCTCCCATGTGCAGGGGTGGGGGGGCACCGTCCACAGATTGACATCCCAAGAGCAGCACCTGCCTAAATATAAAGGCCCTCCACACACAAAAAAGGGGGAAAGAACGTTCCGGCAATGACGCCCTCCCCCTATAAAGCAAATTGTCATGGGCCATTCAGGATCAGGAATTGTCCCCGAATCCACAATGGGTACATCCGGGAAAAACTCCCAGCATGGTCATCTTGCCCCTGCACTTCGGGCAGCGCATATACCGGTAAAAATGGTACCACAGAAGGCCGTGCCCACGAGGCCAGCATAAAGAACCATATCAAAATGGGAAGGAAGCCGGGGCGCCCTATCCCGGAGACGGTGGGACAATTCCACCATAGAAGGACGGGGGCACGTTCCACCCCGGGCCGGGCCAAGATGCACCCACTAGGCCGGACACAGGTACCCCTCAGCATTCAACGGGTTTGCCTCCTCCGGTAAAGGATACACGGGGCCGTCGTATTGACCCCGGGGGGATTTGCTTTATAATAACCCAATGTCACTAACCAAGCTTGAACAGATAAAACAATTCCACAGCCTGCCCAAGGACCACCGCAAATGGCTGGCCCTTGTGGCGGCATCCCATTCCTTTTCCCTCCAGCAGCTCCGGCTCATGGTGGAATACACCCAGGACCTGGTCTGCTGGGACCAGGGAAGCCTTGCCCCCTTTTACCGGCCCCAAGCAGTGGAACACCTTTCCGGAAAACAGATCCCCGCCGGGATTTTCAAACAGCTCCAGGAGGGATACCTGAAGCTGAAAAACGGGATAAAATCCTACCCGGACCAGGGCCGTTTTTCCCCAGCCGAAGGAAAGTTTCCCAAGGAGCAGATGATCGAAACCGATCTCAAGGGGGCCGTCATGGGCAAATGCCCCGTGGCCTCGGAAAAGACCCGGTGCTGCAACCTCAACACCCTGGATGCGGTACAGCAATGCGGATTTGACTGCAGCTATTGCTCCATCCAGTCCTTTTACCACGGCAACCAGGTCCGCTTCATCCGGGATCTGGCCCGCCACCTGGAGGGGCTGGAACTGGACAAGGACACCCCCATGCACATAGGAACGGGGCAGTCCTCGGATTCCCTCATGTGGGGAAACCGCTTCGGCCTTCTGGACAACCTGACCCGGTTTGCCCGGAACCATCCCAATGTGATCCTGGAAATGAAATCCAAGAGCAGCCGAATCGATTATTTCATTGAAAATCCCCCCCCCGGGAACATGGTCTTTACCTGGTCCCTGAACCCGCCCCAGGTGATTGCCGCCGAGGAAAAGGGGACCGCCCCCCTGGAAAAGCGCCTTGAAAGCGCCCGCCACCTGGCCGACCAGGGTGTTCCCGTGGGCTTCCACTTCCACCCCATGGTCTGGTACCGGGGCTGGGAAGATGCCTATGGCGACATTGCCTCCCGCCTGGAAGACCTGTTCTCCCCCCAGGAGGTGGTCATGGTCTCCATGGGCACCCTCACCTTTATCAAACCAGTAATAAAACGGATCCGGGAACGCATGGCCAAAACCGCCATTCTCCAGATGCCCATGGAAGAATGCGCCGGCAAGGTGAGCTACCCCTTTGAAATCAAGGAAAAACTCTTTTCACATCTCTACCAGGGCTTTTCCAAACCCTGGCAGGAGTCGGTCTTCTTCTACATGTGCATGGAGGACATTGACCTCTGGGAACCGGTGTTTGGAAGGCAGTATGACAATAATGAAGCCTTTGAAGCCGACATGCTCCAAACCTATGGGAAGAAGATCCGGGCCATTGGCCGGCGCCGCCGATAGGCCGCCCTACCCGTCCTTAATCCCGGCCCAGGAACCAGATTCTGGAGATCCCCAGCCCCCCACCAAAGACCCCGCCCAGATTCAGCACCAGGCCGCCCCAGCGCCATGCCGGAGCGGTCCATGCCCCCGGATCCTTTGTAAAAACCCCGATGATGGACGGCATAAAGGCCGCCATGGCCAGAAGGGCGGCACCAATGTAAAGCCATTTAACATACCGGCTGCCCAGGAAGAAGAGAAGTCCGAAGAGGGCCAGAATGCCCACCACGGAAAGGGAGGCGGTGGGCCCCTGTGGGGGCAGGCCCTGGGAGATGAGGTAGACCCCGTAGATATTCCACAGGGCCGAGAGTCCCAGGTGGCTGTACTGGATGGTCAGGGGGAGCTTCATTCCATTTCGCAACATAAGATTCCCTACCTTTCTGCAATAGCGCATGTGCCATGGGCAGGCCCAAATGCCATGGAGGCCCCATTGGGTACCGGTTCCCTCGGCCTGCCGGGTGAACGTCAAAAAAAGAGTTGCGGTTTTTTACGGATTTGTCAACAAAAATAAACTCGAGTATAATTTTAAAATGATCCAAAAAAAGAACGGAAATACCTCCCCACTCCTAAACCCCTTCGACCGGATTACAAGGCAATGGAGACGCAGCTATACAGAGAACAACACCCAAGAAACCGCCTCCGATATTTTATCGTATTCAGGAAACGGATCCCGGGGTGTGGTCCACTCCGATCACAGATCAGGAAAGGGGGGGGGCGATAATTTTTTCACATCCCTGGTGGTTGGGATGGGGAATGAAACCTTGGAGCAAGTCCCAGGGATCACCCGGCCTTGGCCAGGGCGTAAAAATCGTCCATATGATCCATGACCCGGTTCACAAGGCCGGCATCCAGCTTTTGCTTCCCGGCCATGTCGTTGAGGATGGTGGCCACTGCCCGGGGCGTCATTCCGTCCCGGTAGGGCCGGTCCTCCACAAGGGCCTGAAAGACATCCGCTGTAGCAATGATCCGGGCCTCCATGGAGAGTTCTTCCCCGGAAAGGTGGAAGGGATAGCCGGTTCCTGTCTCGTTTTCATGGTGAAAGGCGGCCCACTTGGCAATCTCCTCCAGTCCCTTGATGGGCCTGAGGATCTCGTAGGTCTCATAGGAGTGCTGGTTGATAACGGCCCGCTCCATGGCATTGAGGGGACCGGGCTTTTCAAGGATGGCATCGGGGACGTGGAGCTTGCCAATGTCGTGGAGGTAGGCGGCGATCTCCACCTTGTCGATGGTCTGCTCCGGCAGGGCGCAGAGTTTGGCCAGGTAACGGGAAAGCTGTCCTACCTTCAGGGAATGGCGGGCGGTGAAGGCGCTTTTCTTATCAACGATGGTGGAAAAAATCCGGGCCAGCTGCTTAAGGTCGGCCAGGCTGATTTTTTTACTATGGCCGATGTGCCCCAGATCCCAGGCAAAACGCTGGATATGACGGTCTTCAAGGGTAATCCAGAAGGCTTCGGGAGAGGAGACAGAAAGGAACCCCTCCACCAGTTGGGGATGGAAAAGGGTTTCCGACTTGCCACGGACCATCTGGATAAGCTCGTCCTTGTATAAGAGGATATCCCGCCCATACCGACCCGCCGCACCCACATCAATGCGGTCGGCCAGAAAAATCAGATTGGCCATGTACTTGTCCCGGTCGGAAAGGTCCAGATCCTTTAACTCCGACCAATGGGTGTGGTGGTGGAGGATGGGGCGGGCCAGATCCGCCAAAGGGGTGAAATCCTTGACCAGGTCGTATCCGGCCCTGCAATGCTCGTGGATGTCTTCCCATTCAAACTGCATGACCAGATTCTTATGGGTCATATCCGAAGAAACACCGCAGTCGTGGAGGAGCCCCAATTCAAAGACAAAATGCTTTTCCTCCTGGGAGAAGCCCAGGTGCTCGGCAATCTGAAGGGCAATATATCCCACCCTTTTTCCATGGTTGGTATCGTTTATGCCCACGAGGCTGACGGCATTTTCAATGGCCACCACCATTTGTCTTAGGTCTATGAGAAAATCGGACTCCTGGGCCATGCCCCCTCCCGTAAAAAAGCCGTATATGTGAAATGAATTACCGGCTTATAGCCCATTGGAGGAAAAAAGTAAATTTCATATTGCTCCCCCCCCCGTCAATAAGGGATATGGGCGGTCAAAACATGAACCTTAACAAGGGGAAAATCCGTATTAATTCCGTCAAGGATGGGGAAGAATCCTCTGTAGAAGCGGGTGACGGCAGACATTGGTCAAACAAGAAAAACATCTCCAACAAGGAGATGCGCCGCAATTCCATACCCCCTGAAATCTTTCAACTTTCTGGATATGAATCCACGAATCCCAAGCCCGACCCTTTAATCTGCATATTTCTCACCCCATTTTTTCATCACAAGCATGAGTTCTTCCAAAGAGCGGCCCTTTTCAGTGAGAGAATATTCCACCCTGGGGGGGACTTCCGGGAAAACAGTTCTGTTGATCAACCCATCCCTTTCAAGCTTTTTAAGCTGCTGGGAGAGCATTTTGGTACTGATTCCCTTGATCTTTCGTTGCAGTGCATTGAACCGCATCCTGGTTTCGAATAATTCCTTAAGGATCAAAATGGTCCATTTGTTACCAATAATCCGAATGGTTTTCTCAACGGGACAATTCGTGTTATTTTCCATAGGATTCAACCCGGTGAAATCGTTTAAAACTTACTTTCGGGTAACAAAATTAACCCAAAGTGCCTTCTTGTTTTTTGGATATTACTCATTTAGCTATTCTTCCTAAGCACCAGCAAGAAGAAACATACATTAACCGGAAAGGATGAATTCAATGAATACTGTATCCCTTACAGGAAGTCCAAGGAAAGATGGCAATACCAACAGGCTGCTGAGCTACGTATTGGAAAAAGCGGCCCTGCAATCGGAGGTTGAACATTTCAATCTGAGTGAAATCAAATTCAACGGATGCTTGGGCTGCATGGCCTGCAAAGAAAAAACGGATTATTGTATCCTAAATGATGACCTCAAAGAGGTATTGGAAAAAGTCAGAAAAAGTGACCTGCTCATTCTTTCTTCGCCGGTTTATTTCAGGGACGTCACATCGTTTTTGAAAAAATTCATAGATCGAACCTTTTCATTTGCAAAACCTGACTTCATGACGAATCCAGAGCCCTCAAGGCTGGATAGGGGAAAACAGCTGCTCTTCATTCAGACCCAGGCGCTTCCAGAGCCGGTCCATGTATTTGAGAAATACGACACCCACTACTTCAAGGATAAATGGGGCTATGAAAAAACATTTCTCATCCGGAAAACAGGGGTATACCTTAAGGAGGACCTGGTCATGGATGATACGTTAAAACAAGACATCCATGGTACCCTGGATCAGATTTTCACCCACTGATCCCCATGGTTTCTTCAGCCGAAAACAGTCTCAACCGGAAAATCCATGGTGTTTACAAGATACCATTTATGGTCGAATCGGAAGGGGGGCTGATGCCCCCCTCCAAAGTCAATAAGCGATCCCCCCAATGGGTTCAGGATTTCCCGGGTGCAATGGGACAAAAGCCCCAAATGGTCCATGTATTCCAGAAGGCCGGAGATATTTATCCGGTCTCCCTCCTCGAACCGAACCCTATGCATGGGCCGCTCACTTCCCATTGACGCTTTCTTACCCTGTTGTTCCACCTGATCAGTCGACTTTATGAAAGAACACCCGTAATCATCACCAACCTGAATTTTGGAGAAGGGTCAAAGGTGTTTGGTAACCAAAAAATGACAATCGACCTTCTGGATCGTCTCGCCCATCATTGTGAGATCGTTGAGACCGGAAATCAGGGCTGGGGATTGAAGAGCAGGCAATGATTGTAACTCCAGGGGGGTCAAAATTGGACGCCGATGGGGGGGCTTTTTTTGACGCCGATTGACAGGGTTGGATTTGCCTGCCATGCCGGGCAAACAAAAAGGAGGGCCCTTACAGCCCTCCTTTTCACTTGCCTTTGGTTTTGTCTTCGCTATTACGCGTTTACCTCCCGTCTGCGTCCCCATGCCATCATGCCCAGAAGGCCGGTTCCCAAGAGGGCCAGTGTGCCGGGCTCGGGAACCGGATTGGTAAGTGAGGCCTCTTCAAGGACCACGTCAAGGGAATCATCATTGACGCCCCAGATTGTAAAATGAAGGTTGCCCTGGCCCAGGTAAGCATCCGAGGTGCCGGTGAAGGTGAAGGTATCCCCCACATTTTCCGGGGTCCAGTATCCGTTCCGGGTAAGGAAAACGGTGGAAAGATAAAGACGCTCGGGATCATCCTCGTAGGCATACTGACTACGGAGGGAAACCGTTCCGACTTCGTCATCCTGGCCGGGATCAAGGGCCAATTCAAAGACTGCGTCGGGTTCGCTCTGGTATTTACCGTCAAAAAGGAGACCGCTTCCCCACCGGTCGCCGGCGGACCAGGAGTTGTCCTGGTTGTCCAATATAAAGGTAAATAAATAATCATATCCAGTGCCGTCGTCCTGGGGCGTTATGGTGTATGAAAGACTAACGGCACCGGGGCCGGTGGGGTAAACGATTGAGGCGCCTGCTGCGGCGATTGAAATCATGCTTGCTAAAAAAACCAAGGTTAAATATTTAAAAAGTTTCATGGTATTATTTCTCCTAAAATTAAACGTATCATGCCCCATGCTTGGGATCTTATATTGGCCTTCTCCGAAAAATGATTTGGCCGTTTCCGGAAATGCCTCGTGCTGATAAGAAAAATTATAAAGCGCTGATTTTACATGTCAATTTAACCAAGGCAAATTGGTACCAATGGGTGATACGATTTTTTTGACCTGGATTTCGCCCCCAAATGGTTTCCTTTTCGCTTACCATGGGAGAACGGCCTGGATGGCCTGGGAGATCCCTTGCGTATCCGGTGGGGCTTCGTCTTTTCACAGGCCCCCATTTTTCCATGGACATCCACAAAGCACCGGTTTGAATAGGGAAGACAATTGCCCAGGCAGGGCAGCTGTTGTTTTAATTCCCCATGTTTGCGGTCACAATGGGGAAGGCAATGGATTTTCTTCCCGGGTTGGAGAATTCACCATCCCAATGAACATGAACGGCTTTTTCTTCAGAAGAAAGCGGTTCTGTCATTTTTCATCCAACGCCAACTGTTTTGCCGGGGAATCCGGTGTAGATATTGATTCTTCCAAAGAAAAAGGGGTGGGTGGCGGAATACCCAGACTGCCGTTGTTGACGCCACCGGAAGCCGGCCTCAACAACGGCATATCACCCCGGGCACAGGATAATCAGGGCATGAACACCCGCAATAGATCCTCCCGCCCCAAAGCAACGGGATGATTTTTCAACCGTTCCAAATTCACGTTGTCCACAATCCGATCCAGGCAATCCGGTACCAGAATCCCCAATTTTTCCATGTCGGTTTCCAGGCCGACCCTTTCCATGAGATCGTACCACAAGGCTTCGCATTCCCCTGGGTCTTTGCAACCCAAAAGCCTGTATAGGGTCTCCATATTTTCATTGCCCTCCCCTGCCCGCTCCAACAATTCGGCATTGATGGAAAAAAACCGCCCCAGAACCAGGGCCACCGCATGGCCGTGGGGGAGGCCGTGGTGGGTGGTCAGGGTATAGGAGAGGGCATGTGGGGCCGTGGTCTTGGTGATGTTGATGGCCCGACCGGCCATATTGGCCCCCAGGATCATGGCGTCAAGGGAGGCATCGTCGGGGGTATTCACAGCCGTTTCCAGGGTGGGCAGGATGAGCGCCATGGCCTTTTCCGCATGGGTACGGCTCTCCTTTGTGGCGCTGCGGTTCCAATGGGATTCCACGGCCTGGCACAGGGCATCCATGCCCGAAGCAGCCCGCTGGGCAGGAGAGGTGGATCGGGTGAGATCTGGATCCAGTACGGCAAATTCCGGCAACAGGCTTCCATGGGCCAGAGAGAATTTGGTTTTCTTCACGTAGGCCACGGCAAAATGGGTGGATTCACTGCCCGTTCCAGATGTGGTGGGCACGGCCACCATGGGGCAAACCTCAGCCGTCACCTTGGATGTCTTAATAATGGATTCAAAGTCTTCGTCCCGGTGGGGGGCCAGGGTCTTGATCAACTTGGCCATATCCAACACCGATCCTCCCCCCACAGCCACCACCAGATCCGGCTTAAACTCCCGGAACAGGGCAATGCCGGCCATGGCATCCTCCAGGCTGGGATTAACACAAAACGCCGAAAACCGGACACAAGCCCTGTCCCCTAGCCCCTGGGTCACCACCCGGGCCGCACCGCTTTGGGCATAGGATGCCTTTCCCGTCACCAGAAAAACCCGCCCGCAATCACCTGCATCCAAAATCCGGGCCAATTCCCCGGCACTGCCATAGCCGCTGTAAATGGTCTGCTTCATGTCAACCTGTCCAAATAAAATACGGAAGGAAACGCCCCTCCTCCGTGGATGTTTTCCAAAACCATTGGGCCAACCAGAGTCCCACGAATATGTTTAACCGGAGCTGCCGGGAAAGACAAGGTAAAACCCATCCCCGGTTACCGTCACCCACAGGGCCATTGACAACCCCCAAAGGAATTTCTATGATCTCCCCTTACCTGCCCGGCACCGGGCCAATCCCTTTCCCGGTTTGGAGTACAACAGATGCCCCAAGACAAGACAAGCCGCCGCCTGGCCTTCACCGTTGACCATGCCCCCATCGGCATAGTCTGGCACGATGAAGAGGGCAAGATCATCCAGGTCAACCCCCATGCCGCCCAAAAACTGGGCTATTCCCAGGAAGAACTCAAGGGCAACTACCTCTACAAGTTCGTGGTCATGGACACCAGCCTCCAGGACGGATATTACGGCAAGGCCCGGCACCACCCGGCCCCTTACAACCTCTTCACCCGCCAGGGCACCGTCATCCCGGTGCGGGTGATGGTCCATGCCGCCGGTCCGGAGCAGGAGGATTTCGGCTGCGCCTTTTTCACCGACATCTCCCATGAAGAGGGCCTGAAGCACATCATCCAGCGCCTGGAAAAAAAAATCAAAGGCCCCGGCCCTTGCACCCCTGGGGAGGAGGCCCACCGCCCCCACACCGCCTTCAAGGATTTTATCGGGGAGAGCCCTGCAGTCAAGGAGGTCATCAAACTCGTCTGCCGTGTTGCCCCCACCCCCACCACCGTCCTCCTCACCGGAGAGACGGGCACGGGCAAGGAATTGGTAGCCCAGAAGATCCACAGCCTGAGTAACAGGGCCGGAGAACGGTTCATCAAGGTCAACTGCGCCGCCCTGCCCCAGCACCTCATCGAAGGGGAACTCTTCGGCCATGAAAAAGGCGCCTTCACCGGGGCCCACACCCGGAAGCCCGGTCGGTTCGAACTGGCCCACAGGGGCACCCTCTTCCTGGATGAAATCGGGGAGATGTCCCTGGAGCTCCAGGCCAAACTCCTGCGGGTCCTCCAGGAGGGGGAATTCGAACGCCTGGGCGGCACCCGCACCCTCAAAACCGACGTTCGCATCATTGCCGCCACCAACAAAAACCTGGAGCAGCAGGTCCGGTCAAAGCACTTCCGCTCGGACCTCTATTTCCGCCTCTCCACCTTCCCCATCCATCTACCCGCCCTCAAGGAGCGGCAGACGGATATCCCGCCCCTGGCCCGCTTCTTCGCCGACAATTTTTGCACCGTGCTCAACCGCAAGCCCAAAACCCTGTCCCAGCCCTTCCTAGCCAAACTTACGGCCTACCCCTGGCCCGGCAATGTCCGGGAGCTGCAAAACGTCATGGAGCGGGCCTGCATCCTGAGCACTACAGATCGCCTGGAGCCGGACACCCTCAGTCTGACCCCGCCCGAGGCCGAGCAACGTTCCGGTACAGACGCCTTCCCCACCTTTGAGGAGCACCAGCGCCAATACATCATTGCCGTGCTCAAACAGACCCGGGGAAAGGTCTTTGGCCCGGACGGAGCCGCCAAAATCATGGGCCTCAATCCCCGGACCCTCAACTCCAAAATCCAGAAATTTGAAATCGACAAGTCCGCCCTGGACTTCTAAGCCGCACGCCCATAGGATGAAATAAAATCCTTTGAGGATGGTATTTCATCCCACCTCGCCCTCCCTCCCGGGCAAGCTGCCCATGCCATAAAGCCCCCAACCCACTGCCGTTGAAGGGGTTTTCCCCGGCCCGCCCATCCCAAATCCCCAATGCCCCGTTTCTGGCACACTCCCTGCTATAAAAAACGCAAGATTTCATCCGGGTCACAGGATATTGCCCCGGAAACCCCAATGCAAGGAGACTTCATGAAAACGCCCAAACAAGACCCAACACCGGCCAACATGGACCGGCGTAAATTCGTCAAATTCGGTGCCGCCTCCATGGTGGTGGGCTCGGCCCTGGCCGCAGCCCTCCCCAGCCAGGCCAGCAACGGCAAACCCGCCCTGGGACCGGCCAAGGTTCCCTTGGACAACTTTCCGGTGAAGGTGGACGAGACCAAATACCAGCGCTTTCACCAGGAGAACACCGCATTCTGCCAGTCCCTCAGCGGCCGCTTCCCCCAGGGAAGGAACGCCTTCCGGAACCTGGGCGCCACCACCGACGAAGTGGGCCTGCGCCGGGTGGACAAGGCCCTGACCACGGCGGGCTGGTACGTGGACTCCCTCATTGCCGACGGTGCCTCCATCGCCAGCCCCCAGACCATTGCCTATGACCGCAACGTCGCCGTGGCAAAGGCCCCCTACCCCTTTGCCTCCCCGGACGAAGCCGCCGCCCACGTCAAAAAGGCCGCCAAATTCCTGGGGGCCGATCTGGTGGGCATTGCCCCCTATGACGAACGCTGGACCTATGCCTCCTTCTTCGATCCCCGCCAGGGAAAAAGCGTGGCCCCGGACCTGCCCTTCACCCCCAAATCCGTCATTGTCATGGCCTTTGAAATGGATTACGAGGCATTCTCCACCGCCCCCTCGGGCGTCTCCGGCGGCGCCGTCGGCCTGGGCTATTCCCAGATGGCCATCACCGGGGCCTCCCTGCGCCAATTCCTGGTGGAACTGGGCTACCCCACCTTTGCCGCGGGCAACGACGTGGCCCTGTCCGTACCCTACGGGGTGGCCGCCGGCCTGGGAGAAGGGGCCCGCAACGGCCTGCTGGTCACCTCGGAATACGGCCCCCGGGTCCGCCTGGCAAAGGTCTTCACCAAGCTGGAGATGACCCATGACAAACCTGTCACCTTCGGGGTGCGCCACTTCTGCGAAAACTGCATGCGCTGTGCCGATGCCTGCCCGGGAGAAGCCATCCCCAAATACAAAAAACCCTCCTATGAGGTCCACAACGAATGCAACAACCCGGGCGTGGAAAAATGGGCCATCGACGCCAAAAAATGCCTGATCACCTGGGGCAAGACCAAGACCGACTGCTCCACCTGTATCACGGCCTGCCCTTACAACAAGCCAGACTTCTGGCACCACCGCCTGGTGGACAAACTCAACAAGGTAGCTCCGGAATCCCTCCATTCCCTCATGCGGGAGATGGACAAGTTGTTCGGCTACGGCAATTCCTTTGACAAAAAAGCCACCCTTGAATTCTGGAAAGGTTAAACCGAGGCACCCACCATGATTTTAAATTCCACAGAATGGCTCTTTTTCTTCCTTGGCATGCTCACCACCGTCGGCATGGGGGGAATGGTCCATATCAAACTCAAGTACGCCGCCACCGGTCGCAGCTTGGCCCTGGCCGGAACTGCCCTGTTTCTCCTCATCTTCACCCTGGCCTGGTTCGGCTCCTCCATCATCGAAAACGAACACCAGGCCGCCAACATGGGCCTGCTCTTTTTCGGCCTGCCCGGCATCCTCTGCCTGGCCCTGGCCCTTAAACAATTGAGACGGTCCGCCGCCCCTGGCAAATAACCCATAAACAGGAAGGCTCCCCCACCCGGGGGGAGCCCCGATCCCATGAAAATCAAACCCATCTTCCTTGTTATTATCCTCCTGGCCGCCGCCCTGGCCTGGGAAAAACTCCAGCAGAAAAACCAGACCCTGGAGGCCCTGGCCCACCACTATCCCAACCGGCAGGTCCAAACAAACGCCAACATGCCCGGGGTCTTTACACTGGAATCGGACACCCAGCCCCCCCTCACCGCCTACACCGCACAAGCCACGGGCTGGGGCGGCCCCATGACCCTCATGGCCGTCGTCGACCCCGCCGGAGACATCCAGGAGTTCTTCATCCCCCAGCACCGGGAAACCCCGGCCTTTTTCGAATATGTCCAGTCCACCGGCCTGGTGGACAAGCTGGCCCGACAGTCCCTCACTGCCCATCCAAAGCCCCTTGACCTGGACGGGGTCACCGGCGCCACCCTCACCAGCCGGGCCCTGGTCTCGGGAATGGAATCCTGCCTGGCCCTGGCCGCCAAAGACCGATTCAACACCCCCATGGCCCCCCCGGAACCCCAGTGGCAGGTGGGCAAATGGGAGACGGCCGTGGCCCTCCTCCTCACCATTGCCGGACTCTCGGCCTTCTTTAAAATCAGAAAGGCCCGTGTCCCCGTGGCCGCAGCCGCCTTCCTCCTCATGGGCCTCACCCTGAAACGACCCGTTTCCGTCTCCAACCTGGGCGCCCTCTTCCTTGGCCACCTCCCGGAACTCCACACCCATCTTCTCTGGTGGCTTTTGGTGCCGGGCAGCCTGGCCCTGGTCCTCCTCCTGGGTAAAAACATCTACTGCACCTGGCTCTGCCCCTTTGGCACCCTCCAGGAATGGCTCTCCCGCATCAGTGGCATCGCCATCAAGGTCCCCCGGTCGGCCCAGCGTCTCCTTAAAACCGTTACCCAGGTCATCACCCTGGCCGCCCTGACCCTGGCCCTGGCCACGGGCAACACCGCCCCCATTGCCATGGAACCCTTTTCCACCCTCTTCGGCCTCAGGGGCACCAGCCTTCAATGGTACCTGGTCTCGGTGGTCCTCATGGCCGCCCTGGTCATCCCCCGCTTCTGGTGCCGCTTCTTCTGCCCGGCCGGCGTCTGCTTCAACCAGGCCGCCCGCCTCAAAAACCAAATCCTTAAATCACCGCCCAAACCCAAGCGCCAACCCCTGACCTTTACCAAAACCACCCTGGCCGTCCTTGCCGTTGCCCTGTTCATCTGGGGGGTGATGCTGGCCACCCTGGCCGGTTACCCCGGCCCATAACCCAAAACTGCCGCAGTCCCGAAGCCCCATGATCTCTCCCATGGACAAGGGATTGCGGCAGTCCTATCTTCCTGTATTGGCGCCTACCCAAAACATCCCATGACGCCTGCTTTTCTCTACTGCTCTACAACTTCCAACCCAACACATCCTATGAACAATAACAAGAAGTCATAGACAAAAGTCTATCCGCCCCTGACTCTTGCCGCGAACACTTTTCCCGAGACCATCCAACCCTTGACAAAACCAAGGGCATTTCCTAGATTACCGGCATTTAAAAACAGAATCACCGGGTAGCAGACACTGCCCGGTAAACACATCAGGGGAACCATCATGTTGCTGAGCTTATCCACCTGGCCGGAAGTTGAAGATTACCTGAAAACCTCAAAGGGGATCATCGTCCCCGTGGGCTCCACGGAACAGCACGGCCCCATGGGATTCATCGGAACCGATGCCATCTGCCCCGAAAAAATCGCCCACGATTTTGCCCGACAGTCCCGGGCATTGGTGGCCCCCACCCTCCCCATTGGTATGTCCCAGCACCATTTGGGCTTCAGCGGGAGCATCACCCTGCGGCCCTCCACCTTCATGGCCGTGGCCAAGGATCTCATCCAATCCCTGGCCGTCCACGGATTCACCCACATCCTGTTTTTCAACGGCCACGGCGGCAATGTGGGCCCCCTGAACACTGCATTCTCAGAACTCTATGCCGATCACAGCCTCAGGGGAGCAACCTGCCCCTTCCATTGTAAGGTGATGAACTGGTACGAAGGTGATCGGGTCAAGGCCATCATAGACCAAGCTTTTGGAGAAAAGGAGGGCAGCCATGCAACCCCGGGAGAACTCTCCCTGAGCTTCCATGCCCATCCGGAGGACGCCAAGACCACCCCATTGAACCCGGAAATCCCTCCCAATGGTAGCTTCAGAGATGCCGCAGATTTCAGAAAAAACTACCCCGACGGCCGCATGGGTTCCAATTCAGCACTGGCCGACCCCGCCATTGGCCAGGCCCTTTGCAAAACCGGGGTGGAGGATCTTGAAGAACGTTTTAAGGCATTTACCCGTACCATGGTCTAATGCCCCGCAGTATAAATGCCACCACCAACCCCTGACCGATTACCCGGTCCTTCATGACAAAAACTGCCGCAGCCCTGACCAATGGGACCTCCCATCAGATTATAAATTGCGGCAGTTATATTTCTTATTATTAACACTTAAAACTACGGCTGTATCTCCAATCGCTCTTTCATTATTTAGAAAACACTCAAAGGCTGAAATCAATCTTCTCGAATATATTGATTGCCTTTTTAGATTAAAAATTAACAGCATGTTAATTTTATTCTTGCAAATCACTGCATGAGGTGATTTATCTCCATTCAGATTATAAATTCATTCTATATTCATCATGAAACACTTTATAACCAAAAAGACCAAGGCGTTAAATCGGCAACTCATCCTTCTGATCTTTTTGCAGGAATAAAGCAACTCTCTAAAGAATTCTACTGTTATGAGTGCATCCTATCCGACAAAACTAATCCTTGCCATGAAAAGCGGTAACCGATGTGCAATGACTGGGTGTCAAAAAAAATTAGTGGCCGATGGCCAAAAAGCTGACCCGGCCTTAATTGGAGAAGCCGCCCATATCTATGGTGAAAACCCAGGCACATCAAAAAAAGCTGCTTCTGCACGATATAAAGAAAACATGACCGATGAAGAAAGAAATCATTATGACAATCTCATTTATTTATGTCCGTCATGTCATACGCTAATAGATAAACAAGAAGCTGATTATCCAGCAGAAAAGCTATTTGATCTCAAAAAGACTCATGAAAATTGGGTCAACGAGCAACTCGATAAAAGTATGTCGGAAGTCACCTTCACAGAACTTGAGATTGCCGCAAAGGCTATCGCATCTGGTAAACACTCAAGTCATGGCACCTTAGAAATCCTCACCCCCGATGCAAAAATTAAAAAGAATGGCCTTGGTCCAGAATCAAAATCCTTTATTACTATGGGCTTAAGTAGGAGTTCTGAAGTTTCAATATTCCTAAGCGAAATGTCCAAACTTGATCCTGACTTCCCTCAACGACTACAAAAGGGATTCAAGGACAAGTATCTTACTTTAAAACAAAATTTTCATGGTGACGAATTATTCTTAAGCATGCTTGATTTTGCTCAAAAAAATTTGGACAGCTTCAAACTAAAGGCTGCTGGCCTTTCATTAATGACTCATTTATTTCAATTATGTGAAATATTTGAAAAATGATTTTACCCACCAAATATATCCGAGAAGAAGAATCGCTGATGGGGTTGGGGTGTGTCATCTTAGAAAAAATAACTTTCTATTCCGACCTTTCAACTCTATGGGAATCTGTAAAAAATGACAAAAATTTTGGAACTTTTGAGCGCTTTATTTTGACATTGGACTTATTGTTCATAATGGGCCTAATCGAATTTGATAACAATAAAATAAAACGAGTAGAATTATGATAATAAGCCTATCTGCAAATGATCCAAGATTTAAAACAATTAAATTTCATAAAGGCTTGAATGTCATTTTAGCGGATAAAAAAGACGACTCTGATAAGAAAGATTCACGTAACGGAATAGGAAAAACAACTTTCATCCAAATTCTACATTTTTGTTTAGGTGCAAATCTAAACAAAAATGTATTACCCGTAAATGAATTATCAGACTGGGTGTTTTATTTGGAGATAGACCTCTGCGGAGAGGCATTTAAATCCGCACGTAGCATATCAAATGCGAAAATAATAGAAATAATAGGGAATGATAGCATTTTACCCATTGCCCCAGAATTAGACAAAAAAACAGGGATGAAATTTTACACCCTTTCAACTTGGAGAGAACTTTTAAATAATGTGTACTTTGGAATTAAAAAAGGGATACGGTCTAAATACACCCCTTCCTTCAGAATGCTAATTCCATACTTTCTTCGAATAGGAGTCGATGCATACAGCAGACCATTTTCAACTCTTAGAAACCAAAAGTCTTGGCAAATACAAGTTTCAAACGCTTTCCTATTGGGCCTAAATTGGGAACATGCTTCTGACGTTCAAATCCTCAAAGACAAAAACAATGCAGCCAATGCCTTAGACACTGCGATTAAATCTTCCATCGTACCGACTAAGGGAGAGTTGGAAGCCGAAAGGGTTCGGTTAGCGAGTGAACTTGGTTTTGAGAAAAAACAATTAGCCCAATTTAAGGTACATCCGAAATATAACGAAATCGAAACAAACGTAAATCGATTGACAAAAGAAGTCCATTCTATTTCAAATGCAAATTTAATACTCCGAAGAAAGTTGAGCAGATACCAAGAATCTGTTCAATCAGAAAACATACCTGAAAAATCTAAAGTTGCAGATCTATATGAAAAAGCAGGCGTTGCATTGGGTGATCTAATAAAGAAAACCCTGGCCGACACAGAAAAATTTCATTCGGAAATAATCCAAAATAGACATCTATTTCTAAAAGCAGAGATAGATGAACTGCAAGATGAGTTAGAAAAAAATAATGATAAAATAAAAGAATTAAGTAACGAAAGAGGCTCGTTGCTTAAAGTACTTGAGGCTCATGGAGCATTGGATGAATTTGTTATATTGCAGCAAAAATATAACGAAAAAGAATATAAGTTAGAATCTTTGAAATCAAAAATAGCTGAAATGAAATCTCTTACAAAAACAAAAAAGGAAATCAAAAGTGAACGGTTATTAAAAGATTCTAAAATTCAAAGAGATTATGAAAATGCGCGTACAGATTGGGAACAAGCCATCAGTAAATTTAACGATAATTCTTTGGCCCTGTACAATCATCCTGGTAATCTCATAATAAACACCTCAGAAAAAGGGAATTTGAAAGAAAACGCATACAAATTTGATGTTGAAATCCCAAGAAGTAACAGCGAGGGTGTAAGCCGTATGAAAATTTTTTGTTATGATCTCATGCTTGTTGAAAAATTTTCTTCGACAAATAAATTAGATTTTTTGGTTCATGATAGCACAATGTATGACGGTGTTGACAGTAGACAAGTTGCTCTTGCTTTAGAGCATGCGCAGCGCAGAGGGAGCAAATCTGGATTCCAATACATATGTACTATGAATTCTGATACAATCCCTCATAAACATTTCTCAAATGATTTTCGATTTAAAAATCACGTCAGACTCCATCTTAGTGATAAGAAACCGGAAGATTCTATTCTAGGTTTTCGTTTTGAAATCGCCAAAAAAAAGAAATAGCATTCATTACCTAACAACAGTCTAAATATTAACCGTGGGAAGGATCATTCCGGTCACCTCACCAAATCCAACACAATAACCCTCACCTCGGCACTCGCCGGTGAGGGTTATTTCGTCTCCGTCCTGGAGGAATTTTCTTTCTTCACCGTTTTTCAGCTTCAGCGGGCGTTGTCCGGCCCAGGTGAGTTCCAGCATGCTGCCGCAACTGTCCGGGGTGGGGCCGGAGATGGTGCCCGAGGCCATGAGATCTCCGGGCTGGATGTTGCAGCCGGTGACGGTGTGGTGGGTGAGTTGCTGGAGGATGTTCCAATACATGGTCTTGAAGTTGGTCCGGGAGATGACCTGGTTCTGGAGATGGACCTCCAGGTGGATGTCAAGGGCCCAGTTCTCCGGGGACTGAAGGTAGGGCAAGGGGGCGGGATCCTGGACCGGGTTGGGGCAGCGGAAGGGGTCCAATGCCTCCAGGGGGACGACCCAGGGGGAGATGGAGGTGATGAAATTTTTGGCGTTAAAGGGGCCCAGGGGCTGGTACTCCCATTTCTGGATGTCCCGGGCGGACCAGTCGTTGACCAGGACCATACCGAAGATGTGGTCCCGGGCCGCTGTGATGGATAGCGGTTGACCCAGTTCCGTGGCCGGGCCGGTGAAAAACCCCATTTCCAGTTCAAAGTCCAAAAGGCGGCAGGGGGCATGGAGGGGCGGGGCAGTGTCGTCGGGTCGGATCTGGCCAGATGGGCGACGGACCGGGGTGCCGGAGAGGACCACGGAGGAGGCCCGACCGTGGTAGGCCACGGGGAGGTGGAGCCAATTGGGCATGAGGGCGTTTTCCTTGCCCCGGAACATGGTGCCCACATTTTCGGCATGGTGACGGGAGGAGTAGAAGTCCGTGTAATTGCCGATGGCGGCGGGCAGTTTCATGGTGACCTGGTCCACGGGGATGAGGACCTGTTCTTGAAGGGGGATATTATCCCGGAGGTCCGGAGTCCGGGCATCCAACAGGTGGGTCACCTGTTGGCGCAGGGCCGACCAGACGGTTTTGCCTTGGGCAAAAAAGGCGTTGAGGGCGGGCCGGTCAAAGACCGGGGGCAGGCCCGGAAGATATCCCTGGTCGGCCAGGGCGGCCAGGTCCAGGACCTGGTCCCCGATGCGGATGCCGGTGCGGGTCCGGCCCTGGTGCTCGAAGACGCCCAGGGGCAGGTTCTGGATGGGGAAGGGATGATCCTTGGCATGGGGGACAAAGGATGTGGGAATCATGGTGGGGTCTCCTCGGAAGGAATGAGGCCCAGGGCCTTGAGGGCGTCCACGGGCTCTTCAATGGAGCAGGTGCCGAAGCCGGTGACGCTGTGGTTCCTTAAACCCCAGAGTTCCTCCTGGTCCAGGGTGTGGGCCTTCCAGGTAAAGTGGAGGGTCCGGAAGACAAAATGGCCCGGGTTGGGATCGGTGAGGCAGGCAAGGATGTCGACCGGGGAGATCTTGGCGCCAAAGGCCAGGAGGGCGGCACTGAAGATATTGACGAAACCGTAGTGGAAGGGGGGGGTGTCCGAAATCGGCGATGAAAAGGGCTGGTGGAGACCGGCGGTGAACTTCAAGGGAAGATCCACGGCGGCACAGGCGTGGATAAGGGCTGCCACCTGTGGGGGACGGGGCACGGCATTGGGGCCCTGGCCACCGCAGCGGAGTTTGAAGGCCAGGGAGGCGTCAAGGCCGATGCGGGCCCGGCCCAAGGCCGCGATGACATCCGGGCTGGGGCTGGGGGACTCCAGGAAAAACCGGGAAAAGGTGACCCCGGCCCGGGTGGCCTGGTCCATGGGGGTGGCCATGTACTCCCGGATTTCTGCCTGGGATTCCAGGTCCGGGGGAAGGCAGGTTTCCAGGGCATGGATCCTTCTGGCAAAGGGGCCAAGGCGGTCGGGCAGATCCGGTGGCAGAGGATGGGGTAGGATCACCGACAGGGGGAAGTCCCCGTCCGGGTCCAATTGTCCCAGGGCCTCCAACTCACCCACCGGGAGGATGAAATGGTCCACCATCCAGGCCTGGGGGCCCGCCTTCCATGCCTTGTACTCGGCCAGGGCCCGGGGCAGTTCCAGCCGGGCCGGGGGGAAAAAGCCGGCATAGTCCATTAGGTTCCGGTGAAAGGATTTAAAGGCCGGGGTCATGGGGCCTCCTCCATCCACGAGGTCTGGTAGTCCACATCTTCGCAGGCCAGGATGTCCTGGGCCACCTGGAGGGGGGAGAAGGTGTCCACCATGACGGCGGTTTCCTGGGTCTCCTTTTTCCCCATGGAGGCCTCGGCCTTGCCCGGGTGGGGACCGTGGGGCATGCCGTCGGGGTGGAAGGTGATGGAGCCGAACTCAATGCCCTTGCGGCTCATGAACTCGTCGGAGCAATAGTAGATGAGCTCGTCGGAGCCGATGTTGGAATGGTTGTAGGGGGCGGGGATGGCTTCCGGGTGGTAGTCAAAGAGGCGGGGGACGAAGGAGCAGACCACAAAGCCGTTGCCCTCAAAGGTCTGGTGGACCGGGGGCGGGAGGTGGATCTGGCCGGTGACGGGCTCGAAATCGTGGATGTGGAAGGCCCAGGGGTAATAGAAGCCGTCCCAGCCGATGGTGTCAAAGGGGTGGTGGGTGAGGACCATGCGGTGGAGGCCATTGCGGGCCTTGGAAAAGATCTCGAACTCCCCTGCCCGGTCCACGGGGTTGAGGCGGTCCGGGGTCCGGATGTCCCGCTCGCTGTAGGGGCTGTGCTCCAAAAGCTGACCGTGGGCATTCCGGTACCGGGAGGGGGTGCGGATGTATCCCCGGCTCTCCATGATATAGAAAATGGTCTCCCGGCTCTCCATGCGGTAGCGGTGGATGATCCCCTTGGGGATGACCAGGTAGTCGCCGGTGTCAAAATCCAGCTCCCCCATCTGGGATTCCAGGGTGCCCTTGCCCTTGGTGACAAAGACCAGCTCATCCCCCTGGCCGTTGCGGTAGAAGACATCCTTGCCCGGACCGGGCCGGGCCTGGGAGACGGCCAGGTCCTTGTTAAAGAAAAGCGGGGTCCGCTCCAGGACCGGGCTCTTCTGGGGAGCGTGGAGGCGGTGGGATTTAAAATGGCGCAAATGAAGACAGGGATCGGGGTCGGCATCCCAGGCCGTATCCCGGATCCGCTCCACCTGTTTCAGGGCCGTGGGGGGACGCAGGGTGTAGAGGAGGGACTGGATCCCGGTGAAGCCCAGGTTCCCCATGAGCTGTTCCTGGTAGATCCCGCCCGCCGGGTTTTTAAAGGCGATGTGGCGTTTCCGGGGCAATTTGCCCATGGCGCGGTAATGGACCATCTATAGATTCCCCCTTTTCCCCTGCTCCAATTCAATGGATTCAAACAGGGCCTTGAAGTTCCCCTTGCCAAAGCTTTCGCACCCGGCCCTCTGGATCACCTCCAAAAAAAAGGTGGGCCGGTCCTGGAGGGGCTTGGTAAAGATCTGGAGCAGGTATCCCCCTTCGTCCCGGTCGGCCAGTATCCCGTATTTCCGGATAAGATCCCGGTCCTCATTGATCTCCCCCACCCGGTCCCAGACGGCATCGTAATAGGCATCCGGGATGGTGAGGAAGGCCATGCCCCTCTCCCTAAGCTGCCCCACGGTGGAGAGGATGTCCTCGGTATACAGGGCAATGTGCTGGACCCCGGCGGAATAGTTGAAGTCGATGTATTCCTGGATCTGGCTCTTCCGCTTCCCCGGGGCCGGTTCATTGATGGGAAATTTGATGTTCTTGGCATCGTTGGCCATGACCGTGGAGCGCAGGGCCGTGTATTCCGTGGAAATGTCCTTGTCATCGTAGGAGACAAACTTTTCAAAACCAAAGACCCGGCGGTAGAAATCGCACCACCGGTCCATCTGTTGGTCCTGGGCATTGGCCACCACATGGTCCACCCGGGTGAAGCCCACACCGGGGTCGGAGAGGTTCCGGGCCTGGAACCCGGGCAGGAAGGGCCCGGCGTAGTCCCGGGTTGACACCAGGGTGTGGATCACATCCCCGTAGGTTTTCACGGCGGCTTGGCGCACCCTTCCATTTTTATCCTCCAGGCTATGGGGGGCGGACACGGCCACGGCCCCCCGGGAGCAAAGGGTTTCAAAGGTGGCGTCCACATCACCGGTCTCAAAGCAGATGTCCTTGACCCCATCCCCGTGGAGCATGAGCAATGGATTTCGCCCGTCCTGCCACCCCAGGGGAGAAGTCAGGACAAAGCGGATTCTGCCCTGCTCCAGGACATGGGAAACCCGGTCCGGGTATCCGGTTTCCGGCCCCAGGTAGGCGATGGGGCTGAACCCCAGGGCCTTGCGGTAAAAAAAGGCGGCCTGGAGGGCGTTGCCCACCACGAATTCCACGTGGTGAATCCGATGGATGGAAGATACCATGGCGATCTCCTTATGAAGTGACGAAATGATGTGGATACGATGGATGGAAAGTTATCTATTTCCATTAAAAATCGGGGGGGATGATTTGTCAAGCCGGAAGGACAGCCTGGAAAAGGCACCGGGGGTGTAGAAACCACGGGTTCGGGCACCTCAAGAAATCAGGGTGTTATTTGGGTTGGAAGATCCGGGGCCTTATTGGGGAAAGACCTGATCCAGGACAAACCGCTCCACGGGAGGCCCCGGAGTTTCGCTGACCTGGACCATGCGGGCGGCCACCTGATCCCCCCGGATGGGGCGGTAGCGTTTGAGTCCGGGCAGGCGGCAGACCAAGGGTAGAACCCAGGCCCCCATGGTTTCGCCCAAACGGGTTTCGGGCCGGTTCCCCAAAAGGAGGGAGGGTTGGAAGATGCTGATGCGCTTGAACCCCAGGTCCATGACCTTGTCTTCCAATTCCCCCTTCATCTTCAGATAGGGGCTTTTGCTGCGGGCATTGGCCCCGGAGGAGGAGACCAAAAGGTAATGGCCCGTGCCCTGGGCAGCGGCCAGTTGGGCTGCGGTGAATTGGAGGTCCAGGTCCACCCGGCGCTGGGCCTGGATGGCCCCGGCCTGCTTCCGGGTGGTGCCCAGGCAGGAGAAGAGAAAATCGCCCTTGAACAGATCGGCATGGTCGGCCAGGCGGTTGAAGTCCACCACATGGTTCTCCACCCTTTCGCCGTTGCGGGGGGCGGGGCGGCGGGTAAGGGTGATGATGCGGGCGATGTGATCGGCCTTAAATAATTGGTCCACCAGGGCGCTGCCCACCAGGCCGGTGGCGCCGATGACAATGGCGGTTTGATCCATGGTCTTCTCCTTTGTATTCCAGGGGGATCGTCCCTTAAATCATCTACAAACAAGATCACCCGTTAAAGGGACCGGGCATATTGTCGGTCCCGGAAGGCCGGGACAGTTCCCATCCTCCCTACCACGGCGGCGGGGGGATCGCAAGGGGATCAGGCGTTGGGGTATGCCTTTTCCCACAGGGCCCTGGGAAAGACCTTGCCCGGGTTGAGGATGCCCTTGGGGTCCAGGAGGATCTTGAACTGAAGGGCCATGTCCAGGGTGGGGGCGGAGAGGTTGAGGTCCAGGTATTCCTTTTTGGCGGTGCCGATGCCGTGTTCGGCGGCGATGCGGCCCCCCATGGCCACGGTGCGGCGGAAGATTTCTTTTTTGATGGTCCGGGCCCGGTCCGGGGTGAAGGGGCCGTCCAGTTCTGCGGCGCTGAGGTGGATGTTGCCGTCGCCGTAGTGGCCGAAGCAGGGAATCTGGAGTTTCTCTTCCTTAGCCAGATGGTTCAATTGGTCCAGCATATCCGGGATGGAGGCCGGGGGCACGGAGATGTCCTCCTCCAGCCAATGGTCGCAGAGGACGCCCAAAGCACCGTGGAGGCTCCTGCGGATGTGCCAGAGGTTTTCCCGCTCGGCCTCGGTTTGGGCCCGTTTAAAGCTGAGCATGCCCAGTTCTTTGCAGACCTCCTGGATGCGGGCGGCATCCCGTTCCACATCTTCGGGGCGGCCGTCCACCTCCATGAGGAGCATGGCGCGGGTCCGGGGGTGGACAAAGGCGTCGCTCTCCCCCATGAGGCCCACCTGGCGAACGGCGTCCAGGCAGGTGGCGTCGATGAACTCCAGGGTGCAGGGGGTGATGCCGGCGGTGAGGACAGCCGGGACCACGGCACCGGCCCCGTGGATGGAATCAAAGCAGATGGCCAGGGTTTTCACGGTTTCGGGCCTGGGGATGAGCTTGACAATGGCCTTGGTGATGATGCCGAAGGTGCCTTCGGAGCCGATGAAGAGCTCGGTCATGGAGTAGCCGGCCACATCCTTAATGCACTTGGAGCCCAGGGTGACGATGCGGCCGTCGGCCAGGACCACTTCCAGCCCCAGGACATATGCCTTGGTCACCCCGTATTTGGCCGCCCTCATCCCCCCTGAGTTTTCCGCGATATTCCCCCCCATGGTGGAGATGTCCTGGCTGGCCGGGTCCGGGGGATAGAACAGGCCCTTTTCTGCGGCGGCGGCCTGGAGGCGGGAGGTGACCACCCCGGTCTCCACCACGGCGCAGAGGTTTTTGGTGTCCAGCTCTAGGATCTTGTCCATGCGCACCAGGGAAAGGACGATGCCCCCCCAATGGGGGACGGCCCCTCCGGTGAGTCCGGATCCGGCCCCCCGGGCCACCACGGGGATGGCATGTCCATGGGCATATGCCATGAGGGCGGAGACCTCTTCCACGGTTTCGGGGAAGACCACGGCGGAAGGAAGGGTGGGGGCGCCGGCCTCGGCATCGCCTGCATCATAGGCATAGACAGACCGGTCTTCCAATTCAAAGGCGCATTTGCCAGATCCCAGGATCCGGGTCAGGTCCTTCTGGAAATCGGGAATTTGGGTATCGGAAGAGAAAAAAGAACCAAGGGACATGGCAGCCTCTAAATGGGATGGGTTAGGGTTTGGGCTCCGCTTATGGGCAATGGGATATTCGGGCTAATGGACCTCTGCTTTGAAATCCAGACCGGGGACGGCCAGTTTCTTCTGGACGAAATGGAGAATCACCGACATGATCCCCACCAGGATCAGGTAAATGAGGGCCACCAGGATATAGGTCTGGATGGGGGCAAAGTTCTGGGAGGACAGGATCTTGGCCTTGCCCATGAGGTCGGGGACGGCGATGAGGAAGATCACGGCCGTGTACTTGATCATGGCGATGAATTCATTGGACCAGGCCGGGATCACCAGGCGCAGGGCCTGGGGAAGGACGATGTGGCGGATGCCGGAAAGGCGGCTCATGCCGATGGCCCGGGCGGCCCGCATCTGCCCCTGGGAAACCGAAAGGATGGCGCCCCTGAAGTATTCGCACTGGTAGGCCCCGGAGTTAAGGCCCAGGGTGAGGAAGGCGGCGGTCATCCGGGAAAAGGAGATCCCGATCTCGGGCAGACCGTAGTAGACCACAAAGAGCTGGACCAGCAGGGGGGTCCCCCGGAAAAGGGTGAGGTATGCCGTGCAAAAGGGCTGGAGGGCCTTGGCCCCGTAAACCCGGATCAGGGCCATGGGCATGCCCACAAGGAAGCCGATGATGAGAGAGCCGATGGTGACCTCCAGGGTCACGGCCGTGCCCTGGATCATCTCGGGCAGGGCCAGGGCGGCATATTCAAGGAACTCGTTCATTGTCTAAGCCTCCTTAAAACCCTTCCATGCGGTTGATCACGGAGAGAAATGCCTGGGTCCGTTCGGACTTGGGATTTGTAAAAACCTGTTCCGGTGTGCCCTGCTCTTCGATGTAGCCGTTTTCCATGAAGATGACCCGGTCGGCCACCTCCTTTGCAAAGCCCATCTCGTGGGAGACAATGACCATGGTCATTCCGTCTGCGGCCAATTGCTGCATGACGGAAAGGACCTCGCCGGTGAGTTCCGGGTCCAGGGCCGAGGTGGGCTCGTCAAAGAGCATAACCTTGGGGTTCATGCCCAGGGCCCGGGCAATGCCCACCCGCTGTTTCTGCCCGCCGGAAAGCTGGGCCGGATATTTGTCGGCATGTTCGGCCATGCCCACCCGCTCCAGTTCGGCCATGGCCTGTTTTTTGGCCTCCGCCGGCGACATGCCCCTGACCTTCATCATGCCGATGGTCACGTTGTTGAGAACCGAAAGGTGGTTGAAGAGGTTGAACTCCTGGAAGACCATGCCCATCTGGCGGCGGACCATGTCCTCGTCCACGCCCGGGGCGGTGATGTCCATGTCCTCTAAAAAGATCTGTCCAGAGGTGGGTCTGTGGAGTAGGTTCAGGCATTGGAGCATGGTACTCTTGCCCGTGCCTGAGCTGCCGATGACCACAATCACCTCCGAGGGCATCACCTCGAAGCTGACCCCTTTGATCACCTCGGCGTCACCAAATGATTTGCGTAAATTTTCGATTCTAAGCAAGGGTTGTGTCATGTTTCTTATATCCGTGGGTCTTAAAAATTAATGGCAAATTTCTTTTCAACGGCCTCCAGCCCCTTGCTCACGGCCAGGGTCATGACCATGTAAAACAGGGCGGCGCAGCCAAAGGCCATGAGGGGCTCCATGGTGGTGGATGAGGCGTACTGGGCCCGTCTGAGCAATTCGGGGACACCGATGACAAAGACCAGGGAGGAGTCCTTGAGCACCAGGGAGATCTCATTGATCAGGGAGGGGATGGCCACGCGAAATGCCTGTGGAAGGATGATACAGCGGATGGCCTTGCCCCGGTCCATGCCGATGCCCCGGGCCGCCCGCATCTGCCCCGGCGGAATGGAAAGGATGGCGCCCCTGAAAATCTCGGTCTGGTAGGCACCCGATGCAAATCCCAGGGCAAAGGCCCCGGACATGAAGGGGGTCAGATCAACGAACTCGGAGATCACAAAAAAGAGGATAAAGATGATGACAATCACCGGCACGGCCCGCACCAGGATGGAGTAGCCCAGGGCGATGCTCCGGGTCACGGGTCCGCCATAGACCCGCATCACGGCCATGGAGGCACCAAAGACGCAGCCGATGGCCAGGGCAATGGCGGTCACCGAGACGGTGATCCCAAGGCCGGGCAAAAGATAGGTCATCATGTCGATTGCACGGGTTAAAACTTCCATATACCTTCCTTACGCATAACGGTGCCGCCCCTCCCCAAACCCGGATATATTAGCAGATCCGGGCAAATCGGCCCACCGGCGGTGAACACCGGGAGCCTGGGGTGATGGGCAGCACATGAAAAAAGGAGGGGCGTTGCCTCCCCCCTCCTTTTTACAGAATATCCAGACCCATATCTACAATAGATTGGGTCCAATTGTAATCCAAAAAGATTACAAGAGTTCGTATTTATCCATGAGTTTTTTCATGGTGCCGTCGGCCTTGAGTTCTTCAATGGCCTTGTTGATGGCATCCAGCAGTTCCTTGTTGCCCTTGGTCACGGCCAGGCTCTGTCCGCCGGCAATGGCTTCGTCGGAAATCAGGGCGATCTTAATGCCTTTTTTCTTCATGAGCTCACGGGCGGGGTCGGACTGGATGTGGAGGACGTCGATGCGACCGGCCTTCAGGTCCATGGCGGCATTGTCAACACGCTCATAGGAAAAGTAGTTTTCCTTTTTCAGCTTGCCGGTTTTGATCAAATTGTCCTGCACCCATTTTTCCTGGATGGTGCCGGTCTGCCCACCGACTTTGTAAGGAGCGGAATCGAAGATGGAGTTCAGTTTGATGGTGGACCCTTCTTTTACCAGCAGGGCATCGGAGATGGTGCGATAAACAACGGAGAAATCCACCTTTTCCGCCCGTTCCGGGGTGGACTGCATGGCGGCAATGACCACGTCGATTTTTTTCTTCTGCAGCGCAGCGATCAGGGTGTCAAAGCCCATGTCCACAATTTTGATTTTTTTATCCATTTTTTCAGCAATGGCACGGACCAGATCCATGTCGAAACCGGTGAACCCTCCGTTTTCATCCATGAATTCATAGGGGGGGTAATCCGCAGAAGTTCCCACCACAATTTTGTCCGCCGCAATGGCTGAAGATGCCAGACACAGGCCCAGGGCCAGTACCAGACTTAAAATCTTTTTCATCACATACCCTCCGTAGATCTATAAAAATATTAAAGAGGCAGGGCGTTATCAAACGCCTGCAAAAACGCCGTATTATCGTCCCGGGTGCCCAGGGACATGCGGAAGTATTCCGGCACGCCAAAGGCCGTACCCGGCCGCACAATAAATCCCTTGGGCAGCAGCTTCTGGAAGAGCTCCACCCCGGATGTTTTCAATTTTTCAGGAATCTTCACAAAGAGGAAGCTGCCCTGGGATTCAGGGACCACAAAGCCCCGTTTGGTCAGTTCCCTTTGCATGAAGTCCCGTTCCTTGACCACCAGCTCCACATGGGCCTTGGCAAACTCACCCTGGTCCAGCATGAACTCAGCTGCGGCCAGGGCCTGGATGTTCACGTTAAAGGGGAGCTTCACATTGTTGACCAGGTCGATGACACCGGGCTGGGCCACAATATATCCCACCCGGAATCCGGCCAGACCATAGGCCTTGGAAAAGGTTCTCAGCCCCATGACCCGGTGATCGGTGTCCAGGTAGTCTTCGGTTCTGGCCGCCTCGGGGTCGGTGACAAATTCGGCATAGGCCTCGTCCAGCACCACCAGGATGTCCCTGGGCAGCCGGGAAAGGAACTCGTCCAATTCCTGTTTTTTCAAGATATCCCCGGTGGGATTGGAGGGGGAACAGAGCCAGACCAGTTTCACATTGGGCTCGGTCTCACATGCCTTGAGCACGGCCTCCAGGTCGATGCGGTGTCCCTTGAGGGGGAGGCAGCATTCCTTGGCACCCATGAGCCGGGTGGCCACGCTGTAGGCATCAAAAATGGGGGTGGGAACAATGGCCGTATCCCCGTGGTTGAGGAAAATCTGTGCAATGAGGCGGATGCACTCTTCTGCACCGTTGCCAAAAATCAGGTTCTCTTCCTTTACCTCCAGGTGGGTCGCCACCTTGGCCCGCAGTCTGCGGCAGAGGGCGTCGGGGTACCGGTTCCCCCCCAGGGCCACCGTGACCACGGCATCGCCAAGGCCCTTGGGCAGTTCAAAGGGACACTCGTTGGACGAGAGCTTGACCACCTTGTCCAGGCCGAACTCCTCCCGGACTTCCATGATGGGTTTCCCCGGAATATAGGGCAGCATTTCCGCCACATTTTCCCTGGCCCTGGATGTGAAATCAAAGGCCGGAGCCGAACCGCTGTTTTTTTTTGCTTTGCACATAATTATTCCGTTTCCATTTCCATTGTCTGCGGGGACGCACCTTGGTGATCCTCTTAATAAAAACAGAACAGAGGTATACACCTCCATATGCGGATTTGTCCAGTAAAATTCTAAAAATTCGCACCTATGCGAATAATTATGCATTCATTTTGCAAAACCCGATCTCTCCTTGGATGGATATGTCTGGACTGCAGGGCCTGGGCGGCCCTGCAGTCTCCTAGGACTTATCGGGGTTAAGTGCCGCTAGTGTTGTGTCCAGCATCCGATTGGAATAGCCCCACTCATTGTCAAACCAGGCCTGGAGTTTCACCATGCGAGTGCCGGACACCCGGGTCTGGGGCAGATCGATGATGCAGGAACGGGGGTCGTGGTTGTAATCGCAGGAGACCAATTCCTCGTCGCTCACCCCGAGGATACCCTCCAGATGGGTCTCCGACGCCTGGATGAGCATCTGGTTCACGGCCTCGGCCGTGGTGTCGGTGCCCACCCACAGGGCGATGTCCATGATGGAGACGTTGGTGGTGGGAACCCTTATGGCAAGGGTTTCAAACTTTCCAGCCATCTCGGGAAGGATCCGGGAGATCCCCTTTTCCAGGGAAGTGGAAACGGGAATGATGGACTGAATGGCCGACCGGGTCTTCCGCAAATCCTTGTTATAGGCGTCGATGACGGGCTGGTCATTCATGGCCGAATGGATGGTGGTGGTGCTCCCCCATTCAATGCCCAGCGCCCTGTGGATGATGTCCAGGATGGGGACCAGGCAATTGGTGGTGCAGGAGGCATTGGAAATGATGGTGTGCTCGGGCTTAAGCTGGTCATGGTTGATGCCGTAGACAATGGTGGCGTCCATTTCGTCCTTGGCCGGGTGGGAGTAGATGACCTTGCCCGCCCCGGAAAGCTGGTGGAGATCGGCGGCCTCCCGGTCGTTGTAGATCCCGGTGCAGTCCAGGACCACATCCACCTCCAGATCCTTCCAGGGCAGGTTTACGATATTCTTTTCCTGGAAAAGGTGGACCAGATCGATGTCCTGGATCACCATGCTCTTCCCCTTTTTTTCCACCTTTACGGGGAAGCGGCCGTGGGTGGAGTCAAACCGGGTAAGGTGGTAGAGGGTTTCGGCACAGGCCACCTCATTGATGGCCACCAGCTTGAGTTGCTCAGAGTAAAGGGGTGATTCGTACAAGGCCCGTGCCACACACCGACCGATCCTGCCATATCCGTTGATTGCAATATTGTACCGCATGTTTTTTCCCGAATTCTTTTTTCACACCTGGGGAGTTGTTGGGTCCGGTACCTCCGGCCCCCCACTCCCCCTGTTCTTCTGCCCCTGGGCAGTCAAAGGTCTGTTTATACCACACCTGGGCCTTCAAATTAAACCTAAGCCATAAAAATAACTACAGAATAAACTGCCACATCAATTTGATACAGAGCAGAAAGAGAACCAGGCTGAAAAGCCTGCGGATATATTTTCCCTTGAACCCGCCGCTCATGATCCTGGATCCGGCCTGGCCCCCCAATAGGCAGGCCACGGCCGCGGGCAGGACAAAGCCCCAATTGATATCCACCACCGTGGCATAGGAGAAAAAACCGGCCAGGGATGAAAAACAGACAATGAAGGCCGAGGAGGCCGCTGCAATCTTGGTGGGGGTCTTTACCCCGTAGATGAGCAAGGGCACGATGAAGACACCGCCGCCAATGCCCAGCATCCCGCCGGTGAAGCCGATGAGCCCTCCAATGGCGGCACCGGCCAGTATTTTTTTCCCGGGATCGGTTTCATCCCTCTCCACCTTGGGGGGGGGGGAGGTGAGCATACGCCAACCCGCCAGGGCCAGGACCACCACCAGAATCACCATAAAGGGTTTCACGTCGATGTGCAGGTTGGTCATGGCCCCCAGGGGGGCGGCCAGGCATGAGGAAACAATGAGGGGAACGGCCAGGGAATAGTCCACCATTCCCTTGCGGGCATAGGTAAAGGCGGCCGAGGCCGCGGCAATGAAGTTCAAAAACAGGGAGGCCGAGGCCGCATCGGCCTTGGCATACCCCAAAATCAAAAAAAGGGGGGTGAAGATCAATCCCCCCCCCAGCCCCAGCATGGTCAACACCAGGGCAATGGCAAAAATAGCAGCAAGGAGTCCCAACATGTAACCCATATCATCCCTTTCCTTAAAATGCGTTTACCCCGGATATTCCAATGGGTCCGGGAAGTTTTTGCCCTTCCCTTTACCCCATCCGGGTTTTGGTTTTCCCCTCCGGCACTTTATCCTGTTTCCCCCTTCGGCCAAGCCGAATAAAAGAGGTTATATTTTCAGGACCCGGCGGTGTCAAGGCAGGATCAATCTTTTCTTGACTTGGACGCGCCAAAACAAAGATACTGAAACATATCCCTTTCCAAGATTCCAAATCCATTAAGGAAACCCCATGTACGCATCATTCCGTTCCCGCATACGACCGGCGGTCCACTATGCCATGGCCGTTGTCACCATGGGCCTGTACGGCGACCAGGTCTGCCCCCTGGTGGAGCGCCTGCCCATGGGCACATGGGTGGCCCAGCTCAGCCTTATCTTTGGTGTTTCTTATATCCTCAGACACCCCCTCCTCAAGCAGCTGGTGGATCCAGCCCATCCCCACCACCAGATTCGCCGACAGGTAATCCTGGACGTTCTCATCTTCCTGGCCTGCGGTGTGGGCATCACCATCATCAATGCCCACCTCTACGGCTTCCCCGGCCTGGAGAGCGGCGCCAAAATGATCCTGGGCACCGCCACCCTGGGCTTTTTCATCGCCGTGGACCAGGGCCTGGCCCGGGAACGATGGCTGGTCCGGCAATTGGGCAAACGAAAAACCGGCCTCATCGTGGAGACCGGTTTCTACCCCATAACCCTTAAATTCGCCGGTGTGGCAGCCATCACCGCCCTCACCGTTTCAACCATTCTCCTTTTGGTCATCCTCAAGGACATCAACTGGATGGCGGGGATGCCGGTGGAATCCATTGCCCAGGCACGCAGGGCTGTGATCAAGGAGATCGTCTTTGTCACCCTGATCTGCCTGGCCCACGTCTTTAACCTGATCTATTCCTATACACGGAACCTCAACGCCGCCCTGGCCCGGGAAAACAACGCCCTGATCCAGGTCTCCCGGGGAGATCTCAACTCCCACGTCATTGTAAGCACCAACGACGAATTCGGGATCATGGCCCAGTACACCAATAAAATGATCGCCATGATGCGCAAATACACCCAGGAAATCCAGCAGACCCGGGACGCCACCATCCTGGCCCTGGCCGGCCTGGCCGAAACCCGGGACAATGAGACCGGGGCCCACATTCGCCGCACCCAGAACTATGTGCGGGTCCTGGCCCGGCACCTGGCCCAACAGCCCATGTACAACCGTAACCTGGATGAGGCCACCATCGACATTCTCTATAAATCCGCCCCCCTCCACGACATCGGCAAGGTGGGGATACCAGACGACATCCTTTTAAAGCCGGGCCAGCTCACCGAAGAAGAATTTGAAACCATGAAGCAGCACCCCCGTTTAGGGGCGGAGGCCCTTGCCGTTGCGGCAAAGGATCTTTCGGACAACAATTTCCTTTTATTTGCCCGGGAGATCGCCTATTACCACCATGAAAAATGGGACGGCAGCGGCTACCCCAAGGGACTTTCCGGCATGGACATCCCCCTGTCGGCACGGCTCATGGCCCTGGCCGACGTCTATGACGCCCTGATCTCCAAACGGGTTTACAAACCTGCCTTCAGCCACGAAAAGGCCCGGGCCGTCATTGAACAGGGCCGGGGCCACCATTTCGACCCCCATGTGGTGGATGCCTTTATGGCGGTGGAAGACCAATTTATCACCATTGCCCAACGCTTCAAGGACGGCCATCCCCCCGGCACCGACCTGGAGGAGACCGTTTCGGGTTAAGGAGGAAGAATGAAAATTGTCATCCGGCTTTTCTTCTGTATAGCCATTGTCCTGGCCTCCGGCTGCGGAATGGGCCCCACCCAGAGCCATGTCTGCGGCCCCATCCGGTTGTTCGACGAAGACCGAACCCTGCTCATCGGCTTCAATCCCCTGTTTGATTCCGTCTATATCGGCCACCAGGAACATTATCCCTGGGATAAATACACCCACAGAATTGTAATCAACGACAGGGAAGTCATCATGGAATATTTCGAACAGACAGCAGGGCGGGACAAGGACAACGTCCACCATATCTGGCACAACCTGGTCGGCTTTCGGTTCAACCGGGTGACCCGGGTGGTGGTGGAGTACAGCTACCGACTGGGGGATATCAAGGAAGGAAGCCGTGAAGCCCTTCTGGAAAGACGCATGGCCCAAAACCCGGAAAAACCGGACTGGGAAATTGTCTGGGAGCCCTGCACGCCTGAACCGGCATGGCGGGCCCTTCTGGGAAGAATTGTGGGAATCCTGTTCACCATTTGACCCCAATCCGTCCCATGGGACATCTTTACAAGAATTCGGGTTCACCCAGAACCGTAAGGGGCCCCGGGGGTAAATCCTCCAGGGCCCCTTCTGCCTCCGGTATTGGTCGGGGATGCCATCTTTTCGGGCGGCCCCCCCTTACCCGGTAAAAAAATCCAGCACCTGGCCCAGGGCCGAGGACTCCACCTTGTAAAACTCGGTGAAGCGGCATTGGTCACAGGTCACACTGGTGAACTTTTTGTTCTGAACATCAAAGAACCGGGAAAACCAGCCCCCGGTGGCGGCCATCTGGTCGGTCTCAAACCCGGTGCATTGGCACTTGGGGCAGACCCATTTTTTATCTTCCATGGTATGTCCTGACGAGATACGGGTGATGAATGAAAAGACAGGGGGCTTGAGCACCCCATATCTCCACTCTATTCCCCCGGGGCTGAAAAGTAAACCTTTTGGGCTGAAGAGGATGGGGCCCCAAAGGCAAAGCGCCCGACGGTTTCCCGCCGGGCGCTTTGCTTATGGACAACGATCGGATTCAGGATCGTTCCCATCCTATTCTTCTGATTTCAGGATGATCCGGGCATCCACCACCTCAAGCCCCTCTTCATAGACAATGACCGGATTAAGATCCATCTCCTCGATCTGGGGATAGGATTCAATGAGTTCCGAGCAGAGGCTGATGAGCTTTCTCAGGGATTTTTTGTCATACCCGCTGTGGCCCCTTACCCCATCCAGAAGAACCGATGAGTTGGTTTCGTCCAGCATCTTCCTGGCCGAGGTGGGGGAGACGGGCAGTACCTGGAAGGTGACGTCCTTCATGATCTCCACCATGATCCCGCCCAGGCCGTACATGATCACCGGGCCGAACTGCTCGTCGATCTTGGTGCCGATGATCACCTCCAGCCCCTTCTTGGCCATGGGGGCCACCAGGACGCCGTGGATGTCGGCATCGGGGTTGTAGCGTTCCGCAGAGGCAATGATCTTTTCAAATCCCTTCTTCACCTGCTGCTCGCTGCCCAGGCCCAGGATCACCCCGCCGGCATCGCTCTTGTGGAGGATGTCCGGGGAGACAATCTTCAGCACCACTTCCCCCTGGATGGTCCGGGCCAGTGCCCAGGCCTCCTCCGGGGTCCGGGCCACATTGCCCACGTTGGTGGGCATGCCGTGGAGCCGGATCAATTGTTTGGCCTCGTGCTCCAGAAGGACGGACCGCCCCTGGTTCCGGGCGGTCTCAATGATCCGGTTTCCCTCGGCCCGTGCCTTGGCCCCCCAGTTGAACTCAAAATGGGTCTTGGCGTGGTAGGATTTCAGATACCTGCCGTACTTGCAAAGGGAGGCCACACATTTACAGGAGATATCCAGGGAATCGTGGACCGGGATGTCGTAGTGGCGCAAAAGATCCAGGGCATGGGACTCGTAGGAGCTGTAAAGGGAATGGACCAGGATGGGCTTGTTCCGTTTCCCCACCATCTTGCCGAACTGATGGGCAGCCGCCTCTTCACCGATGGCCAGGCTCTTTTCAAACCGGATGCCGTAACCGCCGAAAAGGCCCACCACCATAAGGCCGCCCACGTTGGGATCCTTGAGGATGATCCTGGCACAGTCGGCAAAGACACTGGGGTCGGAGTCGGTGCCCCCGGCCACATCCACGGGATTGACCACGGAGGCGGCATCGGGGAGGATGCGTTTGAGGTCGGCCTGGGTCTTGGCCGAGAGCTCGGGCAGATCAATGCCGTAATCGGTGAGCAGGTCGGCGGCAATGGTGGCATGGCCCCCGCCGTCGGCCAGAACGGCAATGGCGTTGTTCTTCACCGGGGGCTGGCTGGACAGGGTTTCGGCCACGGGAAAAAGCTCGTCGGAATTTTCAATGACCACGATGCCGGCCCGCTCATAGGCCAGCTTGGCCACCTCGCTCATGCCGGCCAAGGAACCGGTGTGGGAGCCGGCCGATTTTTTACCCGTGGCGCTCCTGCCGCTCTTGAGCAGGATAATGGGTTTTTTCTTTGAGGTGTCGTGGGCCTCCTTGAGGAACTTTCGCCCCTCGCTCATCCCCTCCACATACATGAGGATGGACTTGGTGGCCGGATCGTTGCGGAAGAACTCCAGGTATTCGTGGAACTTGATGTCGGCCTCGTTGCCCACGCCCACGTAATAGGTAAATCCTTCGTGTTTGCGGATGGTGGCTTCGGTGATCAGGGTCAGGGCCATGTTCCCGCTCTGGCAGAGCAGGGCAATATTCCCCTTGGGCGCATTTTCAATGCCCACCAGGTTCATATTGGACTTGAGGTTGATCATGCCCGAGGTATTGGGACCAATGAGGCGCACCCCGGTCTCCCGGGCCGTCTTCACCACCTCGGCCTCCAGGGCCCGTCCCTCTTCCCCCAGCTCCCGGAACCCGCCGGCAATGATCACGGCCCCGGAGACCTTTTTCTCCCCGCACCGTCTCAGGATACCGGGGATGGTCCGGGCCGGGGTGGTGATCAGGGCCAGGTCCACCTCCCCTTGGATCTCGGTGATGTCCTTGTGGCATTTGAGTCCCAGGATCACATCCTCCTTGGGATTCACCGGATAGATCTCGCCTTCGTAGCCGTCGGCCTTCAGGGTCTTAATGGCCTGGTATCCCCGCTTGGTCTTGTTCCGGGATGCGCCGATGATGGCCACTGACTTTGCATCTAAAACACGCTCCAACATGACGGTTTCCTTTATTTGGTTTTCCGTTGCTCAAAATCGGCCAGGGATGCTTCCCGTTCCTTGGTGGAAACGCAGGCCAGGCAGGCTTCGATTTCATATTCCATCAAGGCTTCCATGCTCACTTCTCCCTGGGCCATCAGCAGCCCCTTTTTGATCTGCTTCAGGGAGAATGCGGAGTTGCCGGCAATCTTTTCGGCCATGGTCAGGGTTTCGTCCATGAGGGAATCCAGGGGAACCGCCTTGTTGACCAGGCCGATGCGCTCGGCCTCTTTGCCGTCGATGTACTCGGCGGTGAAGAGCAGTTCCCTGGCCTTGCCCGGCCCCACCAGATCCTGGACCAGGCGGAAGGCACCGCCGGTCACAGAGGAGGTCACCTTGGCTTCCGGGGAACCGATGAGGGCCTCTTCTGCGGAGATGCGGATATCGCAGGCCAGGGCCAGCTCATACCCCGATCCCAGGGCATAGCCGTTGATGGCGGCCAGGGTGGGCTTTTCAAAACGGATGATTTTCCGGGAGGCCTCCTGGAGGGATTCCAGGTAGGCGCGATAGTCTTCGTTGGACCGGCCCTTGGAGTCCTTGAGGTCGGCCCCCGTGGAAAATGCCCGGCCCTCACCCGTGATCACCAGGGCCTTGATCCCGGAATCCGTGCGGACCCGTTCCAGGGCATCCTGCATTTCCAGCCAGAGTTGCCGGTTCATGGCGTTCAGGACCTGGGGTCTGTTCAGTTTGATCAGGCCGATCTGGCCCTGCTTCTCGTAAATAATGCAATCGTAATCCATGGAACTCACCTGTCATAAAGGGGTTATGGGAATAACAACGATCATACCAACCACGCTCTTGGGTTATAACGCATTCTTTTACCCTGATTTAAAAAACAAAATCAACGATTTAACACACCCGGGACAAAACATTTTTTTCCATGGCTGGAAAGCCCCACCAATGGGCCATTTCGCCCCTTCGTTTACAGCCTTCACCCCGGGTTCAGCCCCTGGTTTTCACCCCACCGACACCCCCCGCCCATTTCCCCCCGACCACCCCGGGAAACCAACGGGAAGAAGAAGGGGTCCCCCCCAGGGAAACAGGTTCAGGGAAGACGGCAGGAGAAATTAAGGTTTGAATCCCATTCAAGGAAGGATGAAAAGAGGGGTTTCAGCTACGAAAAAACGAAATTATAGAACAGATCCATCTGCCGTCCGCCCATGACCTGGGAAAAGTCCTGGTCAAAGAAGAGCAGTACGGCATCGGCAATGGGCTTGAGCTGGCGCTGGACATAGTGATCGTAATCCAGGTCTTGGTGGGGCAGCTCCACGGGCACCGGTCCCCGCTGGGTGATGACATAGAGGATCTCCCGCGGGGGATCCGGTCCCAGCATCAGGGCGGCCTTGACGTGGGGAGGGACCACCTTGACATATTCTGCAGCCGGTTTGGTCAACCGTTTCTTATAAACCAGGTCCCCGTCGAAACGCCCGTCCTTTAGATCGGCCACGGTCTGCCGGATCCAAGGTTCCACCTCCTGGTCCTGGAAAATACGGGAAAACAGCTGGTATTGGAAATTCCGGGCAAACCGGGTCCAGTCGGTGCGGACAAATTCCAGGCCGGTGAAGACCAATTCGGTCCCCTCCCCCTTGACCACCATTCCGGCATAGCGCTTTTTGGCCCCGTCCCCGCCCCCGCGAATGGCCGGCAGGAAAAACCGGGTAAACCGCTTTTCATATTCCAGCTCCAGGTGGGAAACCACCCCAAACGCTTCCTTGAGGATCCAGGTCAATTCCCCATTGATCTCCCGGGCCAGATCCCGGGCCAGGGTATCCCAATCCGGGGCAGAGGATTGGGTTTCCCCGTTGGTGTTCTCTTCCTTGGTTTCCCCATCCGCTACCCCGGTTCCGTTGCCCTGCCCCCGGTCCAACCCCACAAACACCGAGTCGGTATCCCCGTAGATCACAGCATAACCCCGCTCCTCCAACAGGGCCCGGGTGGCCTTGAGAATCCACTGGCCCGTGCCGGTGATGGCCCGGGACTGATCCGGGTGGTAGAAGCGGCAGCCCATGGTGCCCATGACCCCGTAAAAGGAATTCATGAGGATCTTCACGGCCTGGGAAAGATGAACGTCCCCCTGGGCTTTGGCCTTCTCACGCTGGTCCAAAAGCTGGGCAATATAGTCGGGCAGAACATGGTCCGACCGGGAAAAGGCGATGTCCACGGGGGTGTTCACCGGATCCTTTGCCGCCATCAACCGGGAGAAGGGATCAATGTTAAAGGTCCGGATGATGGAGGGGTAGAGGCTTTTGAAATCAAAGACCCCGATCCGGCGGTAAAACCCCGGTTCCGTGGCAAAGACCAGGCCACCGGCGGCATGGCCCCTGTCGGCAAGGTTCCTGACATTGGGTGCCACCAGTCCCTTGCGATGGATCCGGGGCAGCATATAATGCTCAAAGGCGGCCACAGAATACCCCACCCGGTCCATGGGAAGCCCCGAGATCACGGCCCGCTTAAAGGTGAGATCCGTAAGGCCGGTCTTTTCAACGATATCCGTGACCAACCGGGCATCCATGAGGTTGTACCGGGCCAGGGCCGGCTTGTCCTCCCGGTAGCGGCGTTCGATCTCCCCCACCTTGTCCCCTGATTCGTCAATGTCCTTGCCCGTTTCCAGCAGGGCCTGGGCCACGGTCTCCAGCCGGAAATTTTCAAAGGAATAAAAGGCGTTGCGAAGGGCCGGGGGACCGTCAATGACGATGCGACCGTGGACCGAGGCGTGAAAACTGCCCTTCCTCACCTCCCGGATCTGCAGGGGGCTGCCGTCCCGGCCCAGGTTGAACTGCAGCCCCAGGGCAGTACATTTTTCCTCCAGAAAGGCCAGGTCAAAACCCACCACATGCCAGCCCACAACAATGTCCGGATCCATTCGGGCAAAGAGATCCAAAAAGGCCCGGATCACATCGGCCTCCCGGGGCAGGCGCAACAACTCCCCGCCCCCTTCCAGGGTCTCCGGGCCCAGGTCCTTCCACCGGGCCTGGGGATCCACCATAAAGACCTGGCCCCAGCGGCGTTCCATGTCGTTGGCCGGGACAAAATCCACGGCAATGGAGTAGAGCTGCCCCCGCTGTCCGGTCTCAATGTCCAGGGAGAGGAGGGAAAACTTCGGCTGGAACCGGGCCGGTTTTATCCTGGGATCGGTGAACCGGGCCAGCCCCCTTTTCAGGGTACTGGGGCCTTCAAAGGAGATGCCACCGTAGATGAATCGCTCCATGAGGTAACGCTCCTCCGGGCGGACATCGTCCTCAAAGGTGCGGATGCCCTTTTCTTCCAAAAGGGTCCGGGCCTTGTAAAGATGGGTCTGGGTGGAAAAATAAAGGGCATCCACCGGGCGGTTGTTGAAGCTGGTCAGTTCAACGGATTTGCGTTCCACGGGAAAACCAAAATCCGGCAATTCTGTTTCCCTGGGGATGAAAAAGACGGGACGATTCCGGGTGATAACGATTTCAAAGGGGCCCTGCTCTCCCATGCCGGCATAGCAGAGTTCGTGGCGGTTGCCCCGGTCCCGGAAGGTCCGGGTGAGGATATATCCAAGAAAAGGTCCCATGTCCAATTAGATATCAGCATGGGGGTGAAAAGACAAATCCCTCCCCTGTGGGATCAGCGCAGCAGATTCACATACCAATGGAGAAGGGGCGGGCCCCAGAAAAGGTAGATCAGGGCGCCCATGGCCAGGAAGGGACCAAAGGGGATGCGAAGCCGGGCATCCATTCCGCCCCTGAGGACCATCCAGATCACACCGGCCCCGGCCCCCAGGAAGGAGGCGCAGAAAATGGTGAACAGGGCCCCCTGCATGCCCAGTATCCCCCCCATCATGGCCATGAGTTTGATATCGCCCCCGCCCATGCCCATGGTCTTCCGAATGAGGTAATAACAGACCGAGACCCCGTAGAGGAGGCCGGCACCGGCCAGGATCCCCAGGCCGATCTGGGTGAGGCTGCGGTCCAGGATAAAATAGGCGGCTGCGGAAAACACCAGGGTCCCGGGCAGGGAGATGAGATCGGGAATGATCTGGTGGTCCAGGTCGATGAAGCTAATGACCACCAGGGTATAGATGAGGATGAGGATCACCAGGGTCTCTAAAGAGAGGCCCTGGCTCACCCCGGTGTAGACGGTGAGAATCCCGGTGAGGGCCTCCACCATGGGATAGCGAAGGGCAATGCCCGTGCCGCAACCCCGGCATCTGGCCCGGAGCAGCAGATAGCTGACGATGGGGATATTATCGTAAAAACGGATGGGGGTGTTGCAGCCCGGACAATGGGAACCGGGAAAGACAATGGATTCGCCATTGGGGATCCGGTAAATACAGACATTGAGAAAGCTGCCCACGCAGCAGCCGGTCATAAAGAGCAGAAGCAATACCCCCCAGGGAGGGGAATTCAGCAGAACAACATCCATGGATTTCTTTCCTTCACTTTCAATGGATTCCAACCGGGGCCGGATGGTGGCAACCGCCCCTTTCCAGCATGGGCACCTTTTCCGGAACTGCCGTAAAATCAACCGGAAAGGGATATACCAAACCTTTTGCCCTGGGGCAAATCCATCCAAAAAAATATCCGGATTATTTTTCCCGGTTGAACCAGAGCACCCTGCCCTTGAAGGGGCTATCCAGGAAATCATTGGTCTCCGGCCGGGTCTGACGATGGACATAGCCCAGGGCGTCCATTTCCCTGCAAAAGCGATTGTGGTGCCCCCGTCCCGGATCCACGATGATGACCTTGCACCGGGGGTTGGCCCGGCGATGGATGAAACGGGCCAGCTGCCAGGAATGGGGCTCTTCGTATAGGAGATCGCTTCCAATGATCAGGTCGAAACGGCCCAGGCCGCTGCCCCTCTCCTCCCAGGCCGTCCGGATGAAGGGGATGGGGGTCCCCTTGTTCAACCGCACGTTTTCCCGGAGGAACCGACCGGCCTCGGGGTGATAGTCCGTGGCGGTGATGTCGGCCCTCCGGTGGTTAAGCAAAAGGCTGGACAGGCCGATACCGCAGCCCACCTCCAGGATTTTTTTCCCCTCTATGTCATAGTCCCACATGATCCGGGCCAGGACCTGCCCGGCATCCCAGACCACGCCGAAAAGGGGCCAGGTGGCCGAGGAGATCCCCAGCCTCCGGGCCTCGCCCTTGTCGTCTGCAAATTGTAAATTATCCCTGAGGGAGCGGATATGAATATCGATTTCTCCGAACTCTATGGTCTGGTACCTCACACGCAACAGGGCCATGTAATGCCTCTTTGTTAGTGGGGTTAACAATCATTTCAATCCGGAACGGCATTAAAACAATTGCAGGATTGGCAATACCATACCCATACCCCCTAAGTTTAGGCAACGATTATTTATTCCCCCCCAAGGCCGGGCCGGACCGGGGAAATACAAAGCCCCCCCACCGGTTGACCGGGGCAGACAGGTCCGCAATAATAGAATCCCCCGGGTCAGGCCTTGGCCTGGCCCGGGGTGTTTCATGGGGATCAATCGACCGCGGCCATTGTATCCAATTGGTCTGCATCAAAGGCAAAATAGACATGCTGGTCCAGAAAGCGCTCCCGGGCCGCTTTTTTCTCTGGCTGCTCATCCTCCGCAGCCCCTGCCGCTGCCGGTTCCGGAGGGGCGGGGTCGACCACGGGTGTCACCACCGGTTCGGGTGCGGATTCAACCACTGGTTGGGGTTCGGGCGCGGGCGGTGCCGGGATCGGTTCCGGGGAATGCACAGCCCCCACCTCCCCGTCAGGCTGTGCCACCACTTTATCGGCACAGGAGACATTCGTCAGTATCCCGGCCAGGGCCAGGGCCATCATCAATCCAATACAAACTCTCTTTTTCATTTTCTTACTCCTTATGATCATCTTCTTTTTTAATGTCCAGAATCACCATGACATGGTCCTTGAATCCAATGGGCCCACCGTCCCGGATACTGGCAATCCGGGTGGGGTGGTGTTCCGGGGGCAGGGCCTTATCCACATGGTAATAGACCATGGGCAGGGTTGCCCCCACCTTGATCACCTCCAATGCCTTTGACCCCAGTTTCACCAGTGTGAAAAGACGTACCGTGGCCGTCTGCCGTAACCGGAGCTGGTAGAACACACCGGGATTTTCCAGTTTAAAGGCTGCACTGCTATAGGAATGTTCCACATCCATCATCGTCCTCCTTGGCGGTTCCCATGGAAACCGCAACTTTGTTTTCCCGTCGCAAATTGACTGACAGGGAGATTCAGCAACTTGCGTACCACAGGGGTATCCCCCTATTTTTAAAGGCCATTTCCAAATACAGATCCCCCAGGTTCCTGGGAAAGTTACCAAATCGCTCCCCCGGGTTACGATTCTTGCACCCCGCCCCAAAGTCAGGTCACCGGAAAAAAGCGTAACCCGGATTGCAGATTTCGTAACCCACGCCCCCCGGAACGGGCGAGATCCTTGATCCACCCCTTTAAATTCAACACCTTACATCCGTGGCACGGCACTTGCGGTAAAGGCCAGGCAGGTTGTTACGGAAAACAACCCGACATTTAAGAATGAAAAAAAGGAGAAACGTAAATGAAAATTAAAATCGCTCTTACCGCTGCAATGATTGTCCTGCTCACCGGTTTCTCAGCCCTGGGCGCTGCACCCGAGAAAAAGACAAGATCGGAAGCCCTCACAACGGAACAGGCCCCAATGAAGAAGCTCCCCCTGGAAGTCAGCGGGGTGATCAGCAAGACCCACTCGGGATATTTCCTCGTCAACGGAAAAAAGACCTTGCTGCTCAAGGGCGACGGTCTCATGGGCGCCATATCCGACCAACACGTTAAGGTCATTGGAACCCTAGTAGAAACAGAAGAAGGACAGCCGGCCATTGAGGTGGAGAAAATCATCCCCACCCCGTAAACGGTCTTGGGTCCACGCCGTCACCATGACGCAACAGGGGGGAAGGCAGTTACTGCCTTCCCCCCTGTTCTTTTTTATCCCCCGCCCGGTCGGCAAAACCCGGCGCCGGCAAATACCTACTTATAGGCCCCGGGCCGGATCTGATACTTCTTGATCTTATAGTGGATGGCCCGCTTGGAGATGCCCAGAAGATCGGCGGCCCGTGTCTGGACCCCCCGGCTCTTTTCAAGGGCCCTGATGATGGTTCTCTTTTCACTCTCTTCAATGGAAAATGCGTCTTCAACACCGGCTTCGGTTGGGCTGCCAGAGCCTGATCCGGCTCCCGGAGATCCCATTCCGCCACTTCCCATTCCAGGGGATTCCATCTGAAGATCCCGGGGCTGGATCACCCCGTCCTCACAGAGGATGGCACCGGTCTCCACCACATTTTTAAGCTCCCTGATATTGCCCGGCCAGGAATGATCCCCAAGAAGGGAGATGGCATCGGCTGAAATCCGCACCGGTTCCATCCCCTGGTCGGTGGCATATCGTTGGACAAAGATCTCGGCCAGGGCCGGGATATCCCCACCCCGCTCCCGGAGGGGGGGAAGGGTCAGTTGCACCCCCTTGAGCCGGTAATACAGGTCCCTGCGGAAGCTTCCCTGGTCGATCTGAGCAGCCAGATCCGCATTGGTGGCCGAGATGACCCGGCAGTCCACCATGGTGTCCTCCACCGCCCCCACCGGACGGATGCGACCATCCTCCAGAAACCGAAGAAGCCGGCATTGCATCTCATGGGAAATATTCCCGATTTCATCCAGAAAAAGACTGCCCTGGTCCGCCCCCTGGATCAACCCCTTCTTATCCTTGACCGCATGGGTAAAGGCCCCCTTGCGATGGCCGAACAATTCACTCTCCAGGATGCCCGAAGGCGTGGCGCCACAATCCACAATCCGATAGGGCCGGGAGGCCCGGGTGCTGTGTTCATGGATATACCGGGCCAGGCCCTCCTTGCCCGAGCCGCTCTCCCCCAGGATCATCACATTGACCCGGGTGGCCGCCACCCGGGTCACCATGTCAAAGAGAGCGGCCATGGCCGGACTGCTCCCCCAGTAATAGTCCCCGCCCCCGGTCCCGTCTAATGGCAATGCCCGGGACATATGGGCAGTGGCGGCCAGGGTGTCCCTGATCTTTTCCATGAGGAGACGGCCGTCAAAGGGTTTGGACATATAATCCACTGCCCCCATCTTCACGGCGGCCACGGCATCGGGAATGGTGCCGTAGGCCGTGAGGAAAATCACCGGCAAATGGGGATGCTGTGTCCGGACCTCCCGGAAAAACTCCATTCCGTTCTTCCCGGGCATTTTGATATCCGAGACCATGAGATCAATGGTTTCATTGGAAAGGATCCCGGCGGCCCCATCGGTGTCGCCGGCCATGAAGACCCTGAATCCGGCTGCTTCCAGCCGGGCCTCCAGCACCTCCAGAATCCCCGGGTCATCATCCACAATCAAAATATTCTGTTTCACTGAATCTACCTTTTTTCCTGGGCTTCGCTGTCAATGCGCTCAAGGCTTGCAATCTGATGCTGGAGCACCCGGGCCAGGGCCTTGAGTTTTTTCAGCTCCGCCTGCTGATTCCGGATCTTCCGCTGCTGTTGGCGGATTTTTCCGGCATCTGCAGCAGTTTGCTTTTCCAGCAGAAAAATGCCCCGGGACATGGCCGGAATCATCAATTCCCGGTTTTCGGGCAAAACCGGGCCGGAGCCCGCCCTTTGAAAGGCCCCGAGAAAGGCATGCACATCCCCGGCCTGGACCATGTCCACACAGGCCAGTGCCTGCCGGGCCAGGGCCTGTTCCCCCCGGGACCGATCCGTTCCAAGACTCCGGTTAAAGGCCGCCCTTGCCCCTTCATAGTCCGCCGCCAGAAAGGCCCCCCGGCCCGTTCCAAGGTCTCCGCCGCCCCAGGGACCAATGCCCCCGTACTGGCACCCGGCCACCATACCGCACAGAACCAGCCCCACCATTCCCTTCCCCATTATTCTCAACATCCACGTTCTCCATTTTCAGCAACGGGCAGGGTAAAGGAAAAGGTCGCTCCCCTGTCCGGATTATTCCTTACGGTTATCTCCCCTCCATGGTCCCGGACGATGCGCCGGGCAATGCTCAACCCCAGCCCCACCCCGTCCATGTGCTGCCGCACCGAACCGCACCGATAGTATTTTTTAAAGATCAGGGACTGCTGATCCCGGGGAATCCCCGGTCCCTCGTCCATGACATTGACCTGGAAAAATCCAGCCGTTTCCCCGGGCTGGAACCCAATGCGAATGACACCCTCCTTGGGACTGAACTTGATGGCGTTCCCCACCAGGTTCACCATGACACGGGTCAGGGCCCGCCTGTCCCCCACGACCCCGGGGGCATTTTCACGGGGCAGGACCAAAAGCCCCACGGACTTCACCCGGGCCGTACCTTCCAGGGATGCAACCGCATCCCGGGCCAATGCGTCGAGGTCCAGGACTTCGGGCTCCCATTGGACCGAGCCGGATTCCTGCACAGAGGTTTCCAGAAGATGGGTGAGCAACCGACTGATGCGGCGAATCCCGTCATCGGCAAGGGTAAGGAACCGTTTTTGCTTTGCCGTCACCGGCCCCAGCACCTCTTCGGCCATCATGTTCACCGACTCCCGGATGCTGGCAAGGGGGGTGCGGATCTCATGGCTCAATGTGGCAATGAAGTCCGATCGAATTTCTTCGTCCGCCTTTAGCTGCCGGCTCATGGCATTGAAGGCCGAGGCCACCTCGCCAAACTCATCACGGGAGACCACCTGGATCTTTTGGTCGTAATCCTCGGTGGAAACCCGGGACAAGCCCTGCTTCAACCGCTTCAAGGGCCGGAGCATGGACCGGGAGATGAACCAGATCCCCAGTCCTCCGGCCAGAAGGGATACCCCAAAGCCCATGATCCCGTTGCGGATAATGCGCCGGCTCTGGTCGTTGATCTCCACCAGGGTGTGGGACATCTCGTCCTCATTCTCCCACCGGGCCAGATCCACCCCGGCGATCCATTGGCCCACCATCTCCCCCCGGCCCCATTTTTCCGACCAGGTTGAAAAGGCATCCAGATCCCTGAAAGTCGTATAATGTCCGTATTCAGCCCCCATGCGACGCCATGGGTCAAAGGAAGGCCCCCTGCCCTGCTCCAGCATGAGAATCTGATCCAGGGTTCGGACATAGGCTTTGCGGGCCGTCTCAAAGGCCTCAAAGTAGACGGGCTTCTTTAAGACGGTAAATTTCCTGGCATTGGCCTCCATGTCCACCAGTCGTCCCCGCAACTCCTTGGACAATTCTCCCACCTGTTTGTTCACGGAAACGATGTGATCGGATTGTTCGGACATGTCCTGGACACGGAAAAACAGATCGGTCACCGTCCCGAAAAAAATCAGGATAAAGATCAAAAACAACCCGTATAATTTTTTGGAAATGGATAGACCCGTCATCGTCTTCAACCCAAGGATTCAGCCCCGAACGCACAGCATAAAGGTGGGAGTAAAAATTATTTGCTATGGATACGTAAGGGTTTTTAGCATTTACACCATACCAAGTCAAACCCGGGCCGCCGTGCAGGCAATCCCCTTCATCCGACCTAAAACACCAAAAAATCGGACCGACATCCCAAAAGATCATTTACAAATGGGCCGGAAACCGGTATTCACCCCTTTCTTTTTTTACCTGTGAACACCCTTTGGCCCCATGGGCCTTTTTTCTGGAACACAACCTATGAACGACTACCTGATCGCCGTCCTCTTCTGGGGACTTGGGGGATTTGTCAACGGCGTTGCCGGATTCGGCGCCGCCCTCATTGCCATGCCCATGGTCACCCAATTCATCGACATGACCGTGGCCGTGCCCGCCGGCACCCTCATTGCCCTGTCCATGAACACCCAGACCGGCCTGACCTTTCGCAAGCACACCGACTGGAAACGGCTCCGTCCCCTGATCCTGGGCGCCTTTCCCGGCACCCTTCTGGGCATTACCCTCATGAAAAAACTGCCCGAGGACAACCTTAAGTTGGCCATGGGCATCTTCCTTATGCTCTATTCCATCTGGGGACTTTTCTTTGAAGGGAAGGTGGGCATGCGGATCTCCCGCCACTGGGGGCTGCTGGCCGGATGCTGCTCCTCTGCCATCGGCACTTCCTTCGGCATGGGCGGACCGCCCACCATTGTCTATACCTCCCTTACGGGGTGGTCACGGAACCAGATCAAGGCGGCCATCGGCACCTTTTTCATGTGCGCCGGGGTCATCATGGTCACGGCCCAGAGCCTGAGCGGTCTCCAGACCCCGGCCTCGGTGGGGCTGGCCCTGGTCTCCATCCCCTCCAGTGTCCTGGGGGGCTGGGCCGGTATCCGGGTTTCCCGGAAAATCGGGGAATTCTCCTACCGGAGGATCCTCTTCACCCTTTTGGCGGCCATGGGGATACTCATCCTATACCGAGCCCTTTGATCCGAAGTTCCCATGACAATTTGGGCCACGATCTTTGGGACCGCTGATGCAGGCCCCCATCCCCCCGGGCAGGTGATTAAAAGACCGACTTATCTCTGACCTGGCCCTGGGGACCAGGGTTTCTAAATTAGACTAAATAAGCCAAATGTCCTTCCTTTGCCATGCATCCAAAGGGCTGAAAAGTGTCGGGCAGTATCCGAACCGTCTTTATTTCCTCAACCGGTCCGAAAGTTCGGTCAGCATGTCCAGAACCCGTTGGGCCTCCTCCGGGGTCCGGGAGCCCATTCCGCAGGCCGGGGTGATAATGGACTGGTCCAGGATCCGGTCCCGGTCCATGCCCAGGTCACACAGGGCATCCACGTGGCCATGGAATGCCGCTTCCATCTCCTCCACACGGGCGGCGGCAATGGCCTCGGAGGGTTCCGTGGGCACCATGCCCCAGGCCAGGCAGCCCCCCTCCCCCACAAAGCGCTTTAAGTCCTCAGCATAGAGGAGAACCCGGTCAAAATAACCAGCCGCATCAAAGTTAATGATGTCGGCCCCGGTCTCCATGACCAGGCCCCAGTCGGTGTTTCCGCAGACGTGGATCCCGGCAATGCCCCCCTGGGCATGGATGGCCCCCACCACCTGGGCAAGGCTTTCCACCACCTCATCCCGGCTCACCCCCAGGAAGGCCGAGGAACCAAACCCGGCCAGGCCGGGTTCATCAATAAAGATGATCACGGGCAGGCCAAGGGCCTCCTTGTAGTATCTCACCTGCCAGGCGGCCCGGGCCGCCAAAAGACCGGTCACGGCCTCCCGCTGATGGTGGTCAAAATAGAGGGCCCGGCCCTCCGTGTCCGTGGCGCCGGTGGCCTGGGTAAAGGGTCCCACCACCTGGCCCTTGATTCCCAGGGGGGCCCGGGCGGCGGATGCAATTCCCTCTTCCAGGGCAAAGATCCCCCGGGCCGTATCCGGGCCCATGGCAAAGGCATGGGGATCTTTGGTCAAAAGGGCTTCAAAAAAGGCAAGCAGATCTTCTGCATAGCCGGGCATCTCCTCATCCACACGAACCTTGCCCCCGGCCAGGGTAAGGCCGGGCAGCCCCACAAGGTATTGCTGCATCATCCCCTCCTGTTTGAACACCGGTAACTGGGGCCAGACCGGATAATCGGGGGTATGGGTCAAGACCAGTTCCACAGCGGTCTCGTGCCGGGTATGGGGGAAGCTGCCCACCAGCATGGGGCGGCGGGCAGGGGTGAAGTCCGAAGGGATCTGGACGGCCATGGTTCCTCCTTAAAATTCAATTCCCTTCCGGGCCGGGATCCCCTCCCGGAAGGGATGTTTCACTTCGTTGATCACCGAGGCGTAGTCGGCCTGGGCATTCACCGAATCCGGGCAGGCAAACCCGGTCAATACCAATTCCAGATCCTCCCTTTTTCCCCGGATCAAGTCAATGATATCGCCATAGGTAAAGGGGGGATCCTGTGGCGAAAACAAGGGGACGTTCAGAATTTCGTCACAGACCATAACATCGGCGGTGTCAGAACAGCCCACGGCATATTCCAGCCCGGCCACGGCATGGTTGCGATGGGAAGAGGTGGGGACCTTTTCCGGCCGGACCCAGCCGTGGGCCCCCGGAGAATAATAGGTCACATTGGCCAGGTTTTTCAAAACCCGGACCTCGTGACTCTGGTTGGATTTCATGAATTGAACAAAGACCACCCGAAGGCCGGAACCGGCGGCACGAACGGCAATACCGACGGCGGCAGAGGTCTTTCCCTTTCCATTTCCATAAATCGTATGTACCAGGCCAAGCCTGTGGGAGTGAGTGTCGGACATTCCACGATCCTTATGAAGGTTTCCGGCAAGTCATCCGACTGTTACGGTTGCGGGCCAGTGCAGGAGTTCCACCTGACTTTCCTCGCCGGAAATGGGTTAGCCCGGATGGTGGTGTGTTGCCCCTTGGAATCGGAGCCCTTGCATGTTCCATCCGGAACAGGGTCATTTCAGGTACAGATGTTAAATTACTATCTCCCAATGGGATCCGTGTCAAGGGGGAGAGGGCTTCCCTATTTCACCCCCAGATGATATTGATGTTTTTTTTAACCCCAAGTTTCGGAGTACCCCAATGCCCAAAGCATGCGATTTAAAAAAAGGCCAGGTCGTGGAGATCAACGGCGAGGCATATATGGTCAAGCACATTGATGTGAGAACCCCCTCTGCCCGGGGGGCGGTGACCCTCTATAAGGTGAGGTTCAACAATATCAAAACCAAACAAAAATTCGAAGAATCCTACAAGGGCAACGATATGCTGGACGATGTGGACCTCCAGAAAAAGCCCATGCAATACCTCTACCCCGACGGGGCCTTCCACGTGTTCATGGATTCGGTGGAATATGGCCAGTACTTGGTGGCCGCAGATGCCATTGAAGACGAAATGGTCTGGATTACCGACGGCATGGAAGACCTGGTGGGCCTCATCATCGAGGGAAACATGGTGGCCGTTGAAATCCCAGCCTCCCTGGTCTATGAAATCACCGAGACCGCCCCGGGCATCAAGGGGGCTTCCGCCACGGCCCGGACCAAGCCGGCCACCCTGTCCAACGGGGTGGAAATCCAGGTCCCGGAATACCTGGAGATCGGAGAAAAGGTCAAGGTGAACACAGAAACCCGGAAGTATATCTCCCGGGCATGATCCCCCTTCCGGGGGAGTGGTCCGGCCAGGGGGGCGGAACCCGGAAAGACCCTGAGCCATTGCTCCTGCCTCCTCTTTGTGGTGGTCTTTTCCCACATCGGTGTCCACCGGAGCATTGCCGCCGAAGGCACATGGGTCTTGTTCCGGCCCTCAATTCCAGTCGGACCGGCCCCCGGCGAGGCCCATTTCATCCCGGTTTTCCAGGGAAAATCCGGGTCAGCCCTTCCGCACCACCACCATCATGGTGGTCCGGTACTCGATGACCTGCTGGTCCCGCTGGTTGTGGGCACGGCCCCTGTAAATGAACAAAAACCGATCTGGATTCTTGGTGGGCTTGAGCTCCACCACCTCTGCCTCGGCCCGGAGGGTATCCCCGAAGAGAACCGGAGAGGTAATCTTCATATCATCCACCCCCAGGTAGGCATAGATTTCCAGGCCGTCCCGGGCCAGGAACTCGGCAATGGTGTCGGCATTGTGGATGAGGCCGTCGGCCACGGTGAAGATGATGGGACCGGCCAGGGACCGCTCTTTGAACCAGGTGCCCTTGGCATATTCCCCGTCACTGTGTACGGCCATGTTAAACCAGTTCAATTGATGGAGCATGGAAAAATCCCCCTTGTCCAGGGTTCTGCGAACACGACATAAAATTTTACACCCCGCTTCAATCTTACCCATGGTATTGACACCTCGCTTTTATGATATTCGGTTTATTCCAACCCCCATCAGGGCCGCCACTGATGTTACCTTCACATTATGCATTCACGTCCACCACGATATGGCCGGTGATATTCCCTTTAAGGATCTGCTTTGCATATTCCGGCACCGATGCCAGATCTATGGTCCTGTTGATAGTCCTGAGGGCCGTTTCCGGCATCTCCCTGACCAGGCGGTCCCATGCCTGGAGCCGGCGCTTTGTGGGGCACCAGACCGAATCCACCCCCCTCAGGCTCACCCCCCGAAGAATAAAGGGCATCACTGTGGCTTCCAGATCAAATCCCCCGGCCAGGCCACAGGCGGCCACACAGCCGCCATAGTCCATCTGGGCCAGGAGCCGGGCCAGAACCCGGCTGCCCACCGTGTCCACGGCACCCGCCCATTTCTGACCTTCCAGGGGGGCCGGGGCCTCCTTCCATTCCGGGCCGCCAATGATCCGGGTCGCCCCGATGGACTTGAGATAGTCATGGATGGGACCGGGCTCGGCCCGGGTCAGGGCGGCCACCTCATACCCGAGATGACTGAGCAGGGCCACGGCATTGCTTCCCACACCACCCGAGGCACCGGAAACCACAACAGATCCCCTGTCCGGGCTCACCCCGGCCTCCTCCAGGGCCATGACGCAGAGCATGGCCGTATACCCGGCAGTGCCGATTGCCATGGCTGTCCAGCTGTCCATGCCATGGGGCAGTGGGATGAGAAAATCCGATCTGATCCGGGCCATCTGGGCATAGCCGCCCCAGAACCGCTCCCCCACGCTCCAACCGTTGAGGATGACCCCGTCCCCGGCTTTGAACCGGTCCGACTCCGACGCCACCACCTCCCCGGCCAGGTCCAGCCCCGGCACCATGGGAAAAATTCTGAAAATCCTGTTCCGTCCGGCAAAGCCCAAACCTTCCTTATAGTTCAGGGTGGAATAGTCCACCCGGATGAGCACATCCTCCCGGGGCAGATCCCCAAGGCCCAGGGATTTTACCCCGGCGGTCAATCTGCCTTCATGATTCTCCACGACCAGCGCATTAAACGGATCCATCTGCTTCACATTCTCCTCTGGTGCTTCCGGCACCATTAAATTCCCCAATGACAAAACATGTGGCACAAGGCGCCACTATCCGTAAGGGACCGATAAGATTTCATATCCTTTTTCCATTGACCTTGTCCACCCTGTATTCCACCAACATTCAAAACACGGTTCCCCAATCATAGGAACGATCCACAGGGAAAAATCCGGCCCAATACCCAGCCAATGGAACGGAACCGGGCCATTCCCCGGTGCCCCTCCTGGCCGGGGCACCACATGGGCGGCCCTTGTCCATATGGCCTGCCAAACGCCCCCCCCCTTTGAAGGGGGCAGGTCTGTGTCACCCAAGGCGTCACCCTTTGACCATGGTCCGGACCCACCGGCACCACACCATGTTTTCCCTTGACAACACCATCCACCCCATCCTATTCAAGATTATTTTAAAAAAACAGCGTACAATGCAACAAACAAGAACCAAACCATCCAGAGGAATGCAAAATGATCAATAGAGAACGTGTTTATCAATCACCGGTCGAAATGGATTGTGAAGTTTATTCCACCGAGGGATATGCCGATGGAAAAAAATTCATCTCAAAAACCATTGGCCGGTTTTTAATTGCCCAACATCTGCAGTACACCGATTGCAAAAAAACTGCGGATGGCCGCCTCTCCTTCAGATTCTACGGCAAGGTCAGCTCCCCGAAAAAAGCCGGGGAAATCAAGCGACAGCTCCGCACCCGCAAAATTGTGAGCAGCTTTACCTGTTAATTTCCCATCCTGGAAAAATACCGTGATGGAACGGCGGTCCATTTCCCTGTGAAGGGCTGCTTGGACATTGGGCACAGGAAGGAAAACCCCTTCTCAATACATCAAAAGGGGGGCGCTTTGGGTTCAATTCTTCGGAAAACCCAAGGGCAGCCTCCCTGTTGTTTCTGCGCCGGTCCGACCGTGATCTGTTTACACCGGATCCGCCAACGGCTCCACCTTGGAAAGGTCCACCCGCTTCCGGGCATGGTAAAGGTCGTAATTCTGCTGCAATATAAGCTGGCTTTAATTATGAATAGATTACGGGGTGGAGATCGGCGGCGGGAAAGATGGCCCAAATAGCAGAGGGACAGCGACCCGATGTCACTGCCCCAATGTGTTTTTTTGTTCTGCTATAGGTTGGTTACTACATATGGCGGCTGGTCCGGATGATCCGGTTCAGACCGGGCCTGTAAACACCCAGGCCCATTCCAAACTCACGGCGCAGACCCTGAGCTCGGGAATTTTTCATGGAAGGGAGTCACCAAAAGAACTAAAAACCGTCAATAACCTTGATTTTACAAAGCAATTCCAACGTTCTCCCTTTAACGGACACCAATTTAGATAGAATTTTTGAATAAGTCAAGAAATGAATTAAATTTTTTTGAACATCTTATCATATTGTTTTGATAGGATTTCCCATGAATACCGTCCGCAATGGTCTGACAATATATGACGGACGCCCTGGAAGAGCTCGGGTTTGAGCAGCAGTTCCCTGAGTTTGCTCACCAATTCTTCCCCATGGGAATAGAGGACGGCGTCGTGGGCCGAGGCCGGCATGATCTCGGGATAGGAAAGCCGGTGGGGCAGCAGGGGAAAGCAGCCCATGCGAACGGCCTCCACAACGGAGATGCCGAAGTTTTCTTGGACAGCGGTGGAGACCACCACCCGGCCCCGTTTCAGCCAGGAGAGGTAAGCTTCACGGGAGGGGGCATAACCATGGGTGAGCAGCTCGTCCCTGAACAGGGTCTTTGCCGTTTCAAACTCGGGCGGGGACTTATCGTACTGCTCCCCCAGCAGGGCCAGGGAAAAGGGAACCCCCTCCCCTTTAAGCTGAGCCAATGCCCGGAAAAAATCCCCTGGATTCTTGTCGTACTCCCAACGGTGATTCCATATGATGAGGGGCTCCTCTCCCCCCAGGCTGGAAACCGGTCCCGCCGGGAACCGGCAGCCCGGATAGATCACCTGGGCCTTTCTCAAGATCTGGTCCACCATCCACCCGGGTTTTCCATCGGGCATTTTTTTGCACAGCTTCCGGGCCTCCTTGATAAAGGCATCCAAATGTACCTGGGAATTAAAGATCACCCGGTGGGCGGCCAGGGCGGAGATCAAATTGGTGAATCCCAGGTGAAAATCCCGTTTTTCCCCGGGGGCCAATGGATAGGAGAGTTGGTTCTCATGGAAATAGAGGACCACCGGGGGCATGTCCGGCCCGCCCAGGGCCAAGAGATCGGTGAGATCCAGCATGTCCGAGGCAAAGATCACATCGTATTGGGACATGTCCGGAACCTGGCGAAGGAATTCAAGGGCTGCGCCCCGCATGCGCCATTTCCAGAACCGGGGCGGCAGGGTTTTCAAGGTGATATCATGGCTGGAATGGGCCTTGAACCCGTCGGCAAAATCCTTGTGGGAACCGCCGTAAAAGGGTTCCAGAAATAAAATATTCATGGGCTGACATCCTGAAAGGAGTTGGTGTTCAGCCCCATTCCTATCCCTTTTCACCCCCATGGTCAACCGGGGTTGACCATTTGACCAGGGCTAGGGTCAGTGGGTTCCGCACCTCCTTGTCCCCTTCAGGCCCCCCGGAGGTAGAGGCATCCATCCCGCCCGGAGAGCCGATGCCTTCCCCCCACACCGGAAGGACTTTTCATGCCTTCACAAGAATGGGATTGCCCAGGATGCCCTAACACTATAAAATACCTTAATATACCGTCACATCATCATGGAAACTGGCAGGATCTGCCGCTTTTTTTCCAACGCTTCAGCCGGAGGCCTCTGTTATGGGAAAATGGGATCAACGCTATCGGTCAACCCAGTATATATACGGCAAGACCGCCAATGACTTTCTAACCGCCCACCATTGCCGCATTCCCATGGGTCGGGTACTGAGCCTGGCCGAAGGGGAGGGGCGAAATGCGGTCTTCCTGGCTGAAAAGGGATATGAGGTCACGGCTGTGGATTCCTCCACCGTGGGCCTGGACAAGGCGGAACAGCTGGCAGCGGACCGGTGTGTCAGCGTGGAATGGATCCATGGGGATCTGGCCCATTTTGACCTGGGGGAAGGCCGGTGGGACGGCATCATCTCCATCTTCTGTCATCTGGATCCGGACATCCGCACCCAGCTCCACCCCCGGGTGGTCCATGCCCTGAAACCCGGCGGTATTTTGATTCTGGAAGCCTATACCCCGGCGCAGCTTGAACGGGATACGGGAGGTCCGCCCACGGTCGACCTCATGATGGACAAAAACCTGCTGACCACAGAATTCAAGGGGCTTGATTTTCTCCATCTCAAGGAGGTGGAGCGCAATATTGTGGAGGGCAGCTACCACACCGGACCGGGCATGGTGGTCCAGGTCGTGGCCATGAAACCCAAGGCCCTTTCCACGGATGACGCCCACCGGTTTTCCACATCCATGGGCCGTCCCTGATTTTAAAAGGAGTCTCAATGAACCAATGGTGGTATGCAGAAAAAGGCATTCGAAAGGGACCTGTCCCTGAAACCGAATTGGCAGTGCTCTACCAGGCCCACCACATCGACCGCAACACCGTGGTCTGGAAAATGGGGATGGATGAATGGATGCCCCTGGGCCACATCGACGAATTGGAAGCCCTTAGGGCCAAGCCCAGGGAACCCAAGGAGCCCCTGAAAAAAGCCCCCCAGTCCAGGGCCGTGTCCGCCACCCCCGGTTCCCGGTTCTGCGCCCGCCTTCTGGACTGCACCTGGGAGACCCTGGTGGTCTTCTCCATGGTGGCCTGGGGGGTCGGTTACCTGGCAGAAGGTCTCATGGTCTACCTGACCCACCCCTTTACCAACTACCTGCTTTTGGTACTCTGCCTCCCCCTGGCCCTCTGCCTGGACGCCCTCATCTACCGGGGCCTTGGCAACACCCCGGGCAAGGCCGTCCTCCGCATCAAAACAGTATGGCGGGACGGCAGCGCCCTCAGCTTTGAAGACTATCTTAAACGCAACTTCTCCCTCTGGTGCAATGCCCTTTATTTCGGCATTGTCCCTGTAAACTTCATCTCCCTGCTCCTCCAGTACCGCCGCCTGGCCACGGGGGAGCAGACCAGTTATGACAGCCCCTTCCACTACCGGGTACGCCGCCTGGGACACGGGGCCCGGCCCAGGGCCTCCTGACCGGATGCGTTTCTCCTTTACACCGACCTGATGCATCCCTCCGACCGCATGGCACGGCAGGTCTCGCACCCCAGGGGCGACCTCCCGACGACGATATCCCATTGCCCCATCTGCAGCCCCCTTAACTGCATACGCCAGATATATCCTATAATCGACGAAATGCCCCTTGACTTTTCATTCCCGGCCTAGTAGCCCAATGGATACATTTCGTCATCCCGTATGACAGCTGAAACAAACTGGACTTCACCCAATTTAGTGTATTGAGATACAAAGCAGGCCATGCCCTCCGCCCAAGGCAATCCGGGCCTCCTGCCCAGGTTGAACGGAGCTATTTTCACGAGGAGCTTCCATGCAGAATCAGCAATTGCCCCACTTGTCCGACGCCCACATTGAACGCCGCAAACTCTTCCAGCTCCTTCGGTATCAGAATCCCAGCCAGACCCGTAACCTGGTGGTCAATGCACCGGCCGGATACGGAAAAACCATTTTCACCTCCCAGTATGTGGCAAGGGCTCCGGGCGATTTCATCTGGTACGATATGGATGAACGGGACCAGGATCCCGTCTTTTTCATCGACCGGTTCAACCGTCTGGCCGGCCGGATCTTTCCCCCATACAGGGAAGAGGCCCTGGCCAAAACCATCGGTGCCGGGAACCTCACCCCCGAGACCCTGCCCAAGGCCTCCACCCTAATGGCGGACCAGCTCTGCAACGCCTTGGAAGGACGCCTCCATGTGGTGCTGGACGATTTCCACCTTGCCGATCCCTCCCCCTTCCTTAAGAATTTCATCCGCATGCTGGCCCTGAAGCTGCCCAAGTCCGTCAACTTCATCCTCATCACCCGACGCTGGCCCGGGGCCCCGGAACTGAAGCAGGCCCTGAAGCCCATCTGGATTTCCTCGGACATGCTCTGTATGGATTACGAAGAGATCGACGGCCTGTTCAAGGAACGTCTGGATCTTTTTCTTTCCATGGACAAGATCACCCAGGTCCTGGACCGCACCGAAGGTTGGCCCATGGGCGTCCTGGCCGAAGGTCTTTCCCGGCAGCAGGGAAAAACATCGGTCCTGCCCTCCACGGCCACCGGAGCCCATCCCTTTCACAGGGATATCCTCAACTATTATTTTGAATCCGAGCTTTTGGACCAATTCTCCTCCGACTTCCAGACCCATCTGCTCTGCCTCTCCCTGGCCGACACCATCTCCCCGGAGATCGCCCTGCTCCTGACCCGGGATCCCAACACCCACGAAGGGCTCTGCCGCATGGCCGACGAAGACCTTTTCACCAAGCGCCACATCCACCAGCCCAACCACATCCGTTTCCACCATCTGCTCCAGGAATTCCTGAAGCAGATGGCCCATGAGAAACTGGATCCGGCCCGGCTGGCCCGGCTCAAGAACCGGCTGGCCGACCACCATGTCCAGTACGGGGAATATGAGTCCGCCCTCTCCCTATACATAGAGACCCGGAACTACGAGGCCCTGCACCAGACCCTGGCCTGCACCGGCATGGATATGTTCTCCCAAAACCGGATCATCAGCCTCCAGCGCCATCTGGAAACCCTGCCCCGGGAGGTGGTGGACACCCTGCCCTGGACCGGCTTCATCACGGCCCTGATCCGGCTGGACACCCATCCGGAACAGGCCCTTCCCATGATGGCATCGGCCCTGGAAGGCTTCATTGCAACCGAGGATACCCTGGGCCAGATCCAGGTGCGCATCTTCCTGCTCCTCTACCACTCCACAACCGAATTGGACCTGCCCAGGGGAAAGACCCACTACACCGAACTCAAGGCCCTGTATGAGGCCCATGGAGAAGAGCTGCCCCAGCCCTTAAAACTCCACACCCTCTCCGCCCTTTCCCACGGGGCCTGGCGCACCACGGACAACTACCTGGATGCCCTGGCCTATTCCGACCTGTGCATGACCCTCATTGCCGCCACCCCCAACGCCAATGCCACCCTCAAGGCCATGATCTACCTCAACCAGGGCTTCCTCTCCCTGTTCTGCTGCGATTACCAGGGGGCCCGCCATGTCATGGAGATCCTCTACCCCCTCCAGGGCGATCCCCGGGTGACCCTGCATTCCCGCATGCTCATCTTCCTTTTCATGGTCAACCTGGTGGAAGAGGAAGGGGACTTTGCCACCTATACCTTTTTTAGGAACAAGATCCAGGCCCTGCTCCCGGACGACCTCACCCGGAACAGCCAGATGATGCCCCTGATCACCCTTTTGGATGCAGACATGCACATTGCCCTGGGGCAGTTCAAGCAGGGCCACCATCGCATCCGCCAAAGCATGGAGAATCCCCCCTTCATTGTCACCCCACACACCCGGGGCTTCATGGCCCATTTCAGATCCTTTTTCACCGGCCATGCCCGGCAGGTGCAGCAGACCCTGGCCTGGGTTAAGACCGGTTTCAGGGAACAGGAGAAAAGCGGGGGCCAGACCTATCGGGGCCTTTCCCTGGTCATCACCGGTGCCGGCCTGGGCTTCTGCGGGGAATACGAAAGGGCCATTTCCCACTTGGACGAGGCCGTCACCATCACCCGGGACTTCCAGGAAACCTATATCCAGAGCGCCGCCCTCCTCCACCGGTCCTATTTCAAGCATTTGCAGAAAGAAGAGGCCCTGGCAGACCTCAGGGCCGGTCTGGCCCTCATGGCCGAAAATACGTACACCCATGTCACCGTCCTCTCCCCCCGGGTCCTGGCCCCCCTGCTGGAACTGGCAGCGGCCAAGGGCATGGAACCCGCATTGGTGAAGACACTGGCCCGGGACCGTCTGGGCATGGCCGTCACGGCCAAGGGCAGCCTTGTGCCGTTGCTGGAAATCCGCCTGCTGGGCCGCATCCGTTTCCACATAAACGGAGAAGAGGTTCTGGACTTTTCCGACATGACCGCCAAGCACCAGTCCCTGTGGATGATCCTCCTATCCTCCCCGGACTTCAGGGTGGCGGTGGAAAAAATCCAGACCTGCTTCTGGCCGGAGAGCGACCCGGCCAAGGGCCGCTCCAGTTTTGATTCCATGATGGGCCGGTTCCGCACCAAAACGGGCAGGGCATTGAAACCCGCCGCCATCGGGGATTACCTGGTCCTTAAAAATGGAATCCTCCAGCTCAGCCATGTCCGGGTGGATGTGGCGGAATTCTTCCGCCATGCCGAAATTGGAAACCGCTGGTTTGACAGAGGCCGGTTCTGGCAGGCCGCCCTGGCCTACCGCAGGGCCCTGGATCTCTACCAGGGCCCTTTCATGCCCGGCATCGGCCTGGACGAAACCGCCGGCGCACTGAACCCATACCGCATCCTCCCTTTGGTGGAGACGTGCATCATCAACTGGATCCACATCATGGAAAAAAACGGATTCTGCCACAGCGAGGACCTGGACCGGTGCAGGCGCATCAACCAATGGGGGGAACTTTCCCCCCTTGCCGTGGATGCCCTGTCCCGGCTCATGGCCCTGCCCCCTGAAACCGGGGATGCCTTCACCTAAAACCGGGTACACCGCCACCTGAACACACCTGTTCAGGTGGGGGGTTGCCCTGCCACCCCCCCACGGAAAAACTGGAAAAAAAGGTGCAATTGCGGTATATTACCCAGGTCAAACCGAATTACAATCGTGGGATCCTGTATCCATGCATTAATACAGGGTTCTTCGGTTTCCGGAAAGTCCCTCCCGCAGCATATTCCACGGCAAATTAGACTTTTTGAAATGGGTGGTTTGAACATCGCAGGACGAGTGTGCGATGGGGCGGGAGTTTTTTACGTTTACGGGAATACCCATGGGTATTCCATGGAGTCGAAAGGAAATTTTGAGTTTGGAAAATCAAAGAGAAAAACTGGGAAGCCGGCTGGGCTTCCTCTTTATTTCGGCCGGTTGTGCCATCGGCCTGGGGAACGTCTGGCGGTTCCCCTTTATCACGGGTCAACACGGCGGCGCCGCATTTGTCATGATCTATCTGCTCTTCCTCCTGATCCTGGGTCTGCCGGTCATGGTCATGGAATTCTCCATCGGTCGGGGCGGGCAGAGAAACATTGCCGGCGCCCTTGCGGCCCTGCAGCCCAAGGGGAGTAAATGGCATCTCTACGGATATTTTGCCATCCTAGGCAACCTCATCCTCATGATGTTTTACACCACGGTCACCGGATGGATGCTGGCCTATTTCTACCATTTTGCCACGGGTAATCTGGCCGGCCTCACCCCGGACCAGGTGGGGGGATTCTTCGGAAACCTTCTGGCCAGCCCGGGTCAGCTGGTCTTCTGGATGGGCCTTGCCATTGCATTTGGCTTCTTTGTCTGCTCCCTGGGTCTGGAGCAGGGAGTGGAAAAAATCAATAAATGGATGATGTCCTGCCTCTTCATCATCCTCATTGCACTGGTAATAAAAGCCCTCTCCCTTCCCGGCGCCGGCGAAGGCCTGGCCTTCTACCTTAAACCCGACCTGGGCCACCTGGTGGAAACCGGGGTCTGGAAGACCATCTATGCGGCCATGGGCCAGGCATTTTTCACCCTGAGCCTGGGCATTGGCTCCATGGCCATCTTCGGCTCCTACATCAACAGGGAGAGATCCCTCACCGGCGAAGCCCTGACCATCATGGGCCTGGATACCTTTGTGGCCATCCTGGCCGGTCTGATCATCTTCCCGGCGTGCTTCACCTTTAATGTGGATGCCGGGGCCGGCCCGGGCCTGATCCTGGTCACCCTGCCCAATATCTTCAATACCATGGACGGCGGACGGGTCTGGGGTAGCCTTTTCTTCCTCTTCATCTCCTTTGCCGCCCTGTCCACGGTCATTGCCGTGTTTGAAAACATCATGGCCTTTACCATTGAGCACTGGGGATGGAACCGGAAAAAGGCCTCCATCTTCAACGGGATTTTCCTCTTTGTGGCAGCCCTGCCCTGCGCCCTGGGCTTCAATGTCCTCAGCAATATCCAGCCCCTGGGTAAGGGCTCTGCCATCATCGACCTGGAGGACTTCATCGTCAGCTCCAACCTCATGCCCCTGGGCTCCCTGCTCTTTGCCGTCTTCTGCAGCTACAGCATTGGATGGGGATGGGACAAGTTCATTGCCGAGGCCAACGAAGGCCGGGGCATTAAATTCCCCAAGGCCTCCAAGGTCTACATCAAATATATCCTGCCCCTGATTATCTTTTCCGTATTCATCGGCGGTTACCTGGATAAATTTGCCAAATAGCCAATGGATTTACCTGATACCAAGGGATATGGTCGGCGACCATATCCCTGTGGGTCAGCGTAAACCGGTTCCAGTCCCCGGCGATACACCGGGGACTGATCCCTCCCTTTTTTACCTCCCCCTAAAACAGCCGGATTAAACAGGCCATGGGGTTTCCACGGCCTGTTGTCATGCCTGATTCACCCCCGGCGCTATTCCGTAATGCCCCCGGTTCGGGCCCGATGGAGGGACGATCCCCATACATTGATCAAAGCGCACGCCCTGGTCTGAATTTTTTAAGGGCACAAAAACCTGCCATTCATTTTTATTCCCCTTTCTTTTTTAACTTGACAGCTCATCTGATGAGTGGCATAAGCTTACCAGATTCAACAGCAACCCTCTTTGGAGAGCAGAACACCCCATGAAGATCAAAAAAATAACCGCCACCGAAGCACTTCTGGAAGATCTGAAGGAAAGAATCCGGACCTGTGAATTCGGCCCGGGTGAGAAGCTCCCCAGCGAACAGGTGTTGTTAAAGGAATATGACGTCAGCCGTCTGACACTAAGGGAAGCACTGGCACGACTGGCTGCCCTGGGCATCATCGAGGTCAAACACGGAAAAGGGGCCTTTGTGAACTCCGAAGTGAGCATCCCGGCCCTGGACAATGTGCTGATCCCCATGTTCCCCCAGAACAACAGCGACCGCATGCAGGACCTCATCGAGGCCCGTAACCTCATCGAATCCGAAATTGCGGCCAAGGTTGCCCTCCAGAGAACCCACGACGACATCGGGCGACTGGAAGATCTCCTTAAATACGATGCCACAATTGCAGACGCCACTGCCTTTGCCGAACGGGACTATGCATTCCACCTCACCCTGTCCAAAATTGCAGGCAATGTCTTTTTCCACTCCATCTACCAGGCCCTGTCTCGACAGGTCCGATGCTTTCTGGTCTCCTATGCAGAAAGCGTGGAAAACTGGGAAGAGGCCCTGGAACGCCACCGCCCCATTCTCAATGCCATTATCAACAAGGATGCGGCCATGGCCCGCCTCCTGGCCAAGGACCATGCCCGGGTATGTGCCTCCTTTATCCAGGAGCACACCGGACGGAATTAGGAAATGCGGCCCGGCACAGCCGTTGGGATCTGATCACACGAGAGTACCCTATAGCGAAAAAAGGAGAGTAAAATTATGGAAAACGTCCTGAACACCATTGAAGACATCACCCTGATGGGCCCCGGCCCCTCCTGTGTAGACCCGTCCGTTCTCCAGGCCATGGCCAAAAGCACCCTGGGCCATTTGGACCCGGCCTTCATCCACATCATGGATGAGGTCAAGGGCCTGATGCGGGGCGTCCTGCACACGGAAAATCAGCTGACCCTGCCCATCTCCGGTACCGGCTCCGCCGGCATGGAAACCTGCTTTGTCAACCTGATTGAAAAGGGGGATTCCGTCCTGGTCCTCATCAATGGCGTCTTTGGCATGCGCATGCAGGATGTTGCCACCCGGCTGGGCGCAGAAGTGGATACCATGGAATTTGAATGGGGAACCCCGGTCATTGTCGAGGATGTCAAAAAACAGTTAGAAAAGAAGGACTACGATCTGGTCGCCGTTGTCCACGCCGAAACCTCCACCGGCGTGAGAAACCCTGTAGATGAAATCGGCGCCCTGCTCCGGGACAAAAAGTCCCTCTTCCTGGTGGATGCCGTGACCAGTTTCGGCGGCATTGAAATCCAGATGGACAAATGGGGCATCGACGCCCTGTATTCCGGCACCCAGAAGTGCCTGTCCTGCCCTCCGGGTCTGGCTCCCGCCTCCTTTTCCCACCGCGCCGTTGAAAAGATCAAAAACCGGATCACCAAGGTGCCCAATTGGTACCTGGATTTGACCATGCTCATGGGCTATTGGGACGGCGCCAGCCGCGCCTACCACCATACGGCTCCCATCAACATGGTCTATGGTCTCTACCAGGCCCTCTACCTCTTCCACCAGGAAGGAGAACAACAGGTATTCAAACGCCACATGGATGCCCATCTGCTTCTGCTGGAAGGCCTCAAGGATCTGGGAATCGACATGATGGTGGACGAGACCTACAGACTGCCCATGCTGAACTCCGTCCTCATCCCCAACGGTGCCGACGATGCCGGCGTTCGCAGCGCCCTGCTCAAGGATCACAAGATCGAAATCGGCGCCGGCCTGGGACCCATGGCCGGTAAAATCTGGCGCATCGGCCTCATGGGCCACACCGCCAGAACCGAAAACATTGATCGCCTGATCTCTGCAATGAAGGCTGTTCTCTAACCCGAATAAATCCATCTCTTGAATAAACGGGTAGCCCCCAAGCAAGTAGAACAGCACCCAGCGCAACACAAAACCCCGTGGAAGCTCACTCCTTCCACGGGGTTTCTCATTTTCACCCCCCCCATAAAAAAACGCCCCAGAGCAGGACAAGCCCCGGGGCGCCAGGGAACACAGGGGGGTAGGAGGGAGCCCCCTGTGCGGAACCTGCTATTGGGTTACCAGTCCTTTCCTTTCTTGGCGTTTTCCGCCATGTACTTGATCATCTGGGTCATCATTTCCGTATGCTTTTTCTGGTCCAGCTTACCGTCGGTGGAGACCTTCTTCCACAGCTCCTTCTTGCTCATGGCCGTATGGCAGCCCATGCAGGCCCCGGCACGGAGGAAGCCGTTGAGTTCTTCCTTGTTAAAGGCGCGGCTCATGGGCCAGTGGGTGCCCACCGTGGCCAGCTGCTTGCCCCCACGGGTCACGATCTGGGACCAGTCAAAGGTGAGCTTTTTAATGGCTGGAATCTGGATGGTGTACCGTTTGGGAATCACCTTTCCGGTTTTGGCGTCCATGAGGTCTTCCACCACATTTTCCGCCTGGCGGAGCATGAAGGTACCGCCACCGATGCCCAGGCCCGCAGTCTTCATGTTCACGTGGCAGTTTTCACAGGTACGGGCCTTACGCTGGGCCGTGTGGGGCTGGACCGGGGCCATGTCAATGGCCAGGGGGATGTGCTCCTGCCCCAGCTCCCTGGCCTCGCCCGGGTTGTCGGCAATGTGGTTTTGGATCAGGGTCTGGCCCCTGGAACCGATGACGGTGTAGGAGATCTGACAGCCGGGCATGAGGGGGGAAACCTTGCCCTCCCCGTTGATGCCCAGGACCGGATCCTCCCACCTCAGGTAGGAACGCTTCTCGGAGATCTTGCCCGGGGACTTGATGCCCTTGGCCCCCAGCTTGGATTCCGAAGTCTGGCCGTTGTCCATGCGGGCATTGCCCGAGGCCACCCAGTCCGTGCCCATCTTGGCCGAGCCGTCCTTGTTCCTGGAATAGTCCACCTTGACGTGGCAGCCGTAGCATTGGGGCACCCAGGAGGCATGGCAGCCGTAGCATTCCATCTTCTGCATATGGGCCTCCACAGCGGCCATGGCCACTTCGGCGGAGAAATCCTTCCAGCTCTGTTCCATCTTGATCTTCTTGAGCACGGGCACGGTGAAATCGTTGCCCGTGGCCGAATGGACAATGACATCGTTGCCCCGTCTCACCACGTTCCCCAGGGGATTGCCCCGGGCCGAGAGGATAAAGCCGTCCTCGGCATCATAGGGATAGCCGAACTGCTGGTCCGTGAGCAGCCGTTTTTTGGCCGTGCCCCTGGGGGCGTTCTTGGTCAAATCCCGACCGTGGTCGTCCCCGTAACCCAGGGGCAGTTCCCAGGCAAATTGGGTGGGGGTGCCATGGCAGTCGGAGCACTCGATCTCCACCTGGCCCATGGTGGTGCCGTGGATATTGCCGTCCCCGTGGATGTCCACGGTGGTGTGGCAGTCCTGGCAGAGCAGCCCGCCCTTGGGATTGCCCTCCCGGCTCTTGTCCATCTGGTGATGGAGGTCGTCGGAGATAAAGAGGTAATTTTTGGTGTGGAGCTTGGGCTGGGTATTGCCCTTTTCGTCAAAGGGGGAGCCATAGGGGAATTCCATGAGGCCCTGGTAGCTGACCCCGATGCGCTTGCCCCTGTTGTGGCAGGAATTGCAGCTCTCCACGGGGATGCCCCCGGTCTTGCGATTCCCCACGATGCGGTGCTTGAGGATATGGCCGGGCTCGTCCTTTTTAATGGACTTGTCATTGCCCTCGTAATACCCGTCGTTGGAGTAGAGGATGTGGCAGGCGGAACAGCCCATGCCCCGGTAATCCCCCCGTTTTTCCCGGCCCCTCACCCCGATGTGACAGCGCTGGCAGTCATGGCGCTGGTAGGTGAGCCCGGCCAGCTTGGGATCCTTTTCCACCTCTTCCACCGTGGCCGAGGGCATTTTTTTCAATGCCTTGGGGTATTGCTTGGGGTACATTTTGATCATCTGGGTCATGTAATTGGCATATTCCGGGGTGGTGCCGTAGGGCACGGGCCCGTCCTTGTCCTCCACATCGTAGTTGCCCCAGGGGACCCTGTAGTCGGTCACCTCTTCAAACCCCCAGGTGTGGAGGTTGCCCTGGATCTTACCGGCCTCGGTATTCATAAGCGAAAGCTGGGTCCGGTGGACATAGCCGGGGTGGCAGGGGCCACAGGTGTTGTCCGCAATCCAGATGGAGCCGGGATCCGGGTAATAGTCCTTGGGGCCGGGGGCCTGGGCCAGGGTGGCTGGAATCCCCTTGTGGGCCTCTTCCTTTTTTACGGCCTTGGGATTGCCCCCGTGGCAGACCACACAGCCGTCCGGGTCCCCGTGCATCTGGCCGTTGAGACGGATGGTCTGCATCATCTGAAGTTCCTGGGGCACAATGTCGGCGATGCCCTCGTGGCAGTCGGTGGTGGTGCATCCCCCGCCGGCCCCAAGGACAGATCCGGCCATGGGAACCAGCACCAGCATCAGTCCGGCAAGGACAGCCCTGACCATTGGATTGCGATGAATCATAAACTTCCCTCCTTTTACCTGAAATCCACTGCTTGTTCTGCACTTCCGGATCCCCGCCAGGGAATCCGCACAAGGCTCAACACATCTTCACGTCCATATAAAACAGCGCCGGTTACAGCGCCGATTTTTGGGAAAACTGCCAATTCCCGGTGATCATGGGAATGGCGGTTTTTAACATCAGGGTATAGAGCAAAAGGCCAAAGGCCCAGATCCCCAGACAGATGAGAACCTCATTCATGCTGGGCACATAGGGCACCAGATCCCCGATGGGGCTGGGCACAAAGCCGGGAACCACAAAGCCGATGCCCTTTTCAATCCAGATCCCCACCACCACAAAGATGCAGGTCATGGACAGAAAGCCGCCGGTGCGGGCAATGCCCGTGACAAGGAGAAAGGCCGCCACCAGGTTGAGGATCAGGGAGGTCCAGATCCAGGGCACCAGCCCTGCGCTGCCGTGGAGGCCAAAGAAAAGATAGACAAAGGAGGCGCTGTGGCCGCTGCCCGTATAGAGTTCCGTGAAAAATTCCGACCCGATGAAAAAGAGATGGATGAGCAGGCAGACCGTGACAATTCGCCGCAGCCGCTGCTCCACAACCGTCTCCAGCTCAAAGGCCCCCATGCGGTCCAGGAAAATAAAAACCGACAGCATAAAGGCCGGGCCTGCGGCAAAGGCCGATGCAATGAACCGGGGGGCAATGAGGGCCGTATTCCACAGGGGCCGGGCAGCCAGTCCCTGGAAGAGGAAGGCCGTCACCGTGTGGATGGACGGGGCCCAGAGGACGGCCAAAAAAACAATGGGCAGGTAGAGCCAGCCCACGGGCTCCTTTTTCCGATATCGCTGGAGCAGGACATAGGCGCAGACATAGAGGTTCAGCCCCAGGTAGACGTTGAGGACGACCACATCCCAGGTAAGCAGGGAGGAGGGCCAGTTAAAGATCCCCAGGCCGGGGATGATATGCCAGGCCCGGTCGGGCCGCCCGATGTCCACGGTGATAAAGAGGATGCACATGACCAGGGCGGCCACGGCAAAGAGCTCGGCAAAGATGACCATGCGGTGCATCTGCCGGTCCTTGAAGATATAGGCGGGGATCACCATCATCACGGCCGCCGCAGCCATGCCCACCAGAAAGGTAAAGTTGGCAATGTAAAGGCCCCAGGAGACCTCGTCCCCCATGCCGGTCATCTGGAGCCCCTGGGCCAGCTGCCGGGCCCAGGCATTGAGTCCCACCAGGGAGAGGGACACCAGGAGCATGACCCAGAACCAATAGCCCTGGCTGCCGGAGAGTTGACTGGACAGAATTCGGGAGATGAACCGCCTCACTTAGACCTCCTTATTTGGCAAAGACATAGTAGAACCGGGGACGGGTGCCCGCCTCCTGCTTGAGGACATAGACCCGTTCCTGCTCAATGATGGTGCGCACCTCGCTTTTTGGATCGTTCATGTCACCGAACTTCCGGGCACCGGCGGGGCAGACTTCCAGGCAGGCCGGATACAGTCCCCGCCTCACCCGGTGGAGACAGAAGGTACACTTTTCCATCACCCCCATGGACCGGGGACGGTTGGACAGATACCCCATGTCCGGATTGATTTCGTGGGCCGGAATCCCGGGCTTGGCATAGTTGAACCGCCGGGCATGGTAGGGACAGGCCGCCTGGCAATATCGGCAGCCGATGCACCAGGAATAGTCCACCACCACAATGCCGTCGGGCTCCTGCCAGGTGGCCTGGACCGGGCAGACCTTTACGCAGGGCGGATCTTCGCATTGGTGGCAGGCCACGGGCATGAAAAAATGATCCAACCGGGCCGCCTCCTCCTTGGGATAGTCATGGCGGGAGGCCTCCAGGTCAAAACCGCCGTGGTCCATCTCCAGCACCCGGATATACTGTTTCTGTGGGGTGCGGGAGGTGTTGTTCTCCTTCATGCAGGCATAGACGCATTTGCGGCAACCGATGCACCGGCCCAGGTTGAGCACATAGGCAAAGGCCACCCCCTCAATGGGCGGGGGGTCGGCAATACTCACCCTGCGGCCGTATGCCGCACGGCACTGGGCCTCCACCTTGGCAAAAATCCGGGCCTTGTCCCCGGGGGTGAGCTCCCGGTAATGCCGCCTCAGCCACTCCTCTTCATCGGGGATTTCCCGGGCATGCATGAGGGGGCTCAGGGCGGCGGCGGTTGAAACGGTGGTGCCCAGGGTGAGGGCCGATCCCAGAAGGAGCTGTCTGCGGGTCAGGCCGTCTTCTTTCCGGGAATCAGACATTAGAGGGCCTCCTTTCCAGGGGCTTTGGGGGTGAGGTAATCGGAGACCGGTCGGTGAAACCGGGCCGGCCAGACCGGGGCCGGGGCCATGGTGTGAAATTTGAATTTAGGGCTGTGGGGATCGTGGCATTGGGTGCAGGTGAAGCTGCGGGTGTCGTAAAATCCCGGGTTCTGCCACAGCCCGCGTTTCAACCCGTGGGTACCGGCCTGCCAATCCGTGTAGATGGGACCGTGGCAGCGGCTGCACAGCAGTTCCACCTGACGGTGGACAATGCCGGTCCCCTGGTCCGGGGTATAATAGTTCCGGTCCCGGATCCAGTGGCAGTTGAAACAGCGTTTGTTTGTGCCGTGTTCCAGCATGATTTTTTTATGGGTGAACCGGGGCTGGATGACCTTGGGATCGGGCACCAGGCCCATGTGGCAGATAAAGCAGTTTCCCACCAGGGTCTTGTTCTCCAACACACTGCCCCGGGCGGTGACGGGAATGTACCAGTCGGCCTTGAGAACCGTTGGCATCTCCCGGGCCACCGGTTCCATGAACCCCGTGGCCAGAAAAACCAGGGCCAGGGCCGCAAAGACCAGACAGACATAGGGAATAATGGGGGGTAAGGGGCCTTGTTTTTGTGCCATGATCAATCCTTTTGGGACATCCATCGGGTTAAACAACAAAAACCAAGGTAAATCCTCAGATGGGGAAGGAACCCAGGGGAGGCGGAGGTGAGATGCCGAAAAGATCCGGTCGGGCCAGGCTTAAATCCATAGTAATGCAATGGGAATTAACCACTCATACCATTGCCCATGGACTTTGGCAACTCCATTTCCATAAAAATATCATTGGATTTCAAACGGATAGCCCGGACCGGATTTCAGGGATCAAGGTCTTCCCCTTTTCCGGGGAATGGGGCCGTAAAATACCCGTTCCAACCCGGATATTTGAAGGATTTGCAGGCCCGGGGGTTTTGGGACAAAAAAGCGGCCTTCCACGAATCCATCCTTACAAGGATTCTGGAACCAATTGCCATGACGGATTGGGATCAGGCCCGGGGGGAGGGGATATACCGGGAGGCAATGGAGGAAAGGGCGGAAAGGCTGTAGGGTTTGGCCACAAATTCCATGGCCCCGATGTCCATGGCCTGGTTTTCCGTGAGGAAATCCCGGTGACCGGTGCAGAGGATCAAGGGCACGTCCTGGCAGACCTTGCGGATGGACTGGACCAGGTTTTCCCAGCCCATACCCGGCATGTCCAGGTCGGTGATGATGAGGTCGAAGAACTGGGGATCCCGGCTGAGGAATTCCAGGGCCTCGTTGCCCGAGGAGGTGGTGAGGACGTTGTAGCCCAGGCTTTCAAACATTTTCCGCACCAGGAGGGTGAGCTCCTTTTCATCGTCGCAGAAAAGGATGTTGCCCTGGCCCTTGACCGCATGGGTCTGAAACCTGAAGTCGGCATCCACGGCCCGTTCCTTTTTATAAACCGGCAACAGAACCTGGAAGCGGGAGCCAGCATGGGAGCTGCTTTCCAGGAAAAGTTCCCCCCCGCACTCCCGGACAATGGCCCGGGATGCCGTCAGCCCCAAACCCGTGCCCTGGTCCGAAGGCTGGGTGGTGAAATAGGGATCAAAGATCCGGGGGGCGTTTTCCGGATCCACCCCGCAGCCGTTGTCGGCCACGGACATGGTGATATACTCCCCGGCGGGCAGGTGGTGGGGGTTGTCCTCCCCCAGTGACGCCCCTTCCACCCGGATGTCCAAATGGCCTTGGTCCATGTGGCCCATGGCCTGTTTGGCATTGGTACACAGGTTGATAAAAACCTGGTAAAGCTTGGAGGTATTGGCCAGGACCATGTCCAGGTCCGGCTCCACATGGTGGGTGATGCGGACCATGGCCGGCAGGGAGGAGCGCAGGAATTTCACCCCCTCCTTGACCATGGGGCGCATGGACATGGGAAAGACCTCCCCCTTCTGGCCCCGGCTCAGGTTGAGGATCTGCCGTACCAGCTCCCGGGCCCGGATGCCCGAAGAGTGGATCTCCCGGAACTCCTCCCGGCCCTGGATGCCCTTGGGGAGACAGAGCAGCCCCAGCTCGGCATTGCCGATGATGGCCGTGAGGATATTGTTAAAATCATGGACAATACCCCCGGACAGGACGCCCAGGGCCTCCATGCGCTGGTTGGTCCGAAGTTCCTCCTCCATGTCCATGGCCTGGGAGATGTCGTGGATATAGACCAGGGCGGCGGCCTCGTCCCCCACGGGGATCCGGAACATGCGCAGCCGGAACCAGAGCCAGTCCTCCTCCGGGCCCTTTATCCTGAGATTATAATCCGGTGCCGGCTCGTCCATGAGGATGAGGGTCTCAAACCGCTCCAGGGCCCGGGCCATATCATCGGGGTGGATATAGTCCATGATCTTGTCAGATACGCCGTCGAGACCTTCAATACCCAGCATTTTAAGGGCCCTGGGGTTCACATATTTGATTTCAAAATCCTGGGCAATGAGGATTCCTTCGTGGGACTTGGCCGCAATGGTCTTGAAATAGCGCAACTCATCCCGGGCGGTCTGCTCCCCGGTCTGGAGTTCCACTTTCCGCTTCAACAACCGGTTCCGGCTGACCACAACGGCCAGGAGCACCCCCAGAAGCCCCACCACCATCCAGGCGGAATAGGGGGAAAGGGACGAAGGGGTCCCAGCGCCAAAGGCGGTCCCAACGGACGAAACCGTACAGACGACCCCGGTCCACAGCCCAAGGAAGGGTTTAGGAATCCCTGGGAACAGTTCGCCGATACTAGAGGTGTTTCCCATTATTGCACCAAATTGTGTGGAAAATTGAAGATAAAAGGTCTTGAAATTGGTTCTGGAATCAGAATAACATACTTGCCTTTGGTTGGCATCTTTTTTATGCCGGAACCCCAAACATGGGTTGAGGACATGACGCCTGATATCACACGGACTTACACCTGCCCGGACTTCACCCTCTCCAGCCCCGTCCACGGCCGGAACCAATACACCAAACTCAGCTTCCCGGTGAAGTACGGTCGTTTTTCGCGACTGGAAACCCCGGGGTGGATTTTTGAATTCAACCTGAACCAGGAAATCACCCATGCCCGGTCCAAGTCCCCGGACTGGCCCCACCCCCAGGAGTGGCTCAAACGCACCCCGGGCAACGACTGGATCTACTATTCCAGCGGGGGCTATGCAGGGGTTTACGAGGCCATTGGCGAATACTACCTGCCCAACCTCATGTACACCACCAACTCCCTTTTGGGGGGCAGCCCCTTTAAGGAGCCGGTCATCGCCAACCTGATCCACCACTGGGCCGGTCACCTGGCCGCCCTGCCCCTGGCAGCCCCCCGGCACCCGGACTGGGTCCGGCAATGGGCAAAAAAGGCCCTGGCCGTGACACCGGATCATCTGGCGGCCAAGGCCCTGCGCCTCTTTGACATCCCAGGCGGGCGGGTCACGGTTCTCCCCCCCGATGCCCGTCACTCGGACTACGACGTCATTCCCTTGAACATTGCCGACGGCTGCCTCTACAAATGCCAATTCTGCCGTATCAAGAACAAAAAGCCCTTTGCCCCAAAAGCCAGGGAAGAGATTCTGGCTCAACTCCACGCCTTCAGGGATCTTTACGATAAAGACCTGGCCAACTACAACAGCCTCTTTCTGGGGGAACACGATGCCCTGGCCGCCCCTGCCGACCTCATCTGCTTCGCCGCGGAGCAGGCCCACGGGATCCTGGGATTCGACCAAGGCCACATGAAAAAGCCCCGCCTCTATCTCTTTGGCAGTGCCGATTCCTTTCTCAATGCCGAGCCGGGCCTGTTTGACCGGCTCTCCGCCCTGCCCTTTGAGGTCTTCATCAATTTGGGCCTGGAATCCGCAGACGATGCCACCCTGGAGCAGATCGGAAAGCCCATCACCCGGGAAAAGGTCACCCGGGCCTTTGACCGCATGCTGGAGATCAACCAGGCCCACATGGACATCGAGGTCACCTGCAACTTTGTCATGGACGACGCCCTGCCCCCCACCCATCTGCCCGCCATGATGGAATTCCTCCGGGACCGGCCCGGCAGGGTCAGGCCCAAGGGCAGCGTCTACCTGTCGCCCCTCTCATTCGGGAACCCGTCCCGGCAGGTGCTCATGGACTTTTACCACCTCAAGACCCAGAGCCGCATGCCCCTTTACCTTTATATTATACAGCGCCTCTGACCCCGGCGGCCAAAGGGCTCACCAAATCCCCATTGGACTATCCGCCCCCCATGGGGTATCTTGGTCAGATCATTGTGATCTAGGATATGCGTCCCCCCCACCCGGGATTTTCACGGTCTTTTGCCCCCGGAAACCCCATGGGGTAGAACCAGGGGGATGCCCTCCGCCACCGACCAAGCCCCTTGATTTAACAGAATAAATAATGGTAAAACCTCAACCCATGTCAGATACACCAACATCCCTTATCTCCCTCCACGGCGGGCACTCCGGAGAATTCTGCGACCATGCCAAGGACCGGTTGGAGGAGATTATCCGCCAGTATATCCACCTGGGCTTCCCCCATGTGGGCATCACCGAACACATCCCCCCGGCCCGGGAGGCCCACCTCTACGACGACGAGCGGGAGGCCGGGAAAACCGTGGAAGATCTCCAGGAACGGTTCCGGTGCTACTTTGAAACCCTGGACCGCCTGGCCCTTGAATACAAGGACCAGATCCGGATCTTCAGGGGCATGGAAACCGAAGCCTGGACCGGCTATGCCGACCATATCAGAGCCCTGGTCAAAACCTATCAACCCGACTACATTGTGGGATCAGTCCACCATGTCAACGAGATCTGCTTTGACTATTCCCCGGACCATTACGGCCAGGCCGTGGACTCCTGCGGGGGAATCCTCCCCCTTTACCGGGCCTATTTCGATCTCCAGCTGGAGCTGATCCAGACCCTCAAGCCCTTTGTTGTGGGTCACTTTGACATCATCCGCATCCACGACCCCGATTACCCCACCCACCTCAGGGAGGCATCGGTTTGGCAGAAGATCCAGCGCAATCTGGATGCGATCAAGGATCTAAATCTGGCCATGGATTTCAACTTGCGCCCCCTGTCCAGCGGAAAACCCGAGCCCTACCTGGCCCCCTTTATCCTGGACGAAATCCAGGGCCGGGGCATTGCCGTGGTGCCCGGGGACGATTCCCACGGGGTGAACCAGGCCGGGGTCCACGTGCCCCATGCCATCTCCATCTTAAAACAGCGGGGCATGTCCACGGACTGGCCCCTTCCCCGACAAGGAAAATAGTCATGAAAGCAGTGGTACAACGGGTGACCAGCGCCCAGGTCAGTGTGGACGATGAGGTCATCGGAAAAATCGGCAACGGCCTTGTGGTCCTCCTGGGCGTCCAGGAAGGCGACGATGAAAAGGCCGCCGACTTTTTGGTGGACAAGATCACCCATTTGAGGATCTTTGAAGACGACAACAATAAAATGAACCGCAGCCTCCTGGATGTTCAGGGGCAGCTTCTGGTGGTTTCCCAGTTCACCCTGCTGGGGGACTGCCGCAAGGGGCGCCGCCCCTCCTTTACCCAGGCGGCCCGGCCGGACCAGGCCAATGCCCTGTACGAATATTTCACGGAAAAGGCCCGTGCCACCGGCCTCACCGTGGAAACCGGAAAATTCCAGGCCGAAATGGCCGTATCCCTCACCAACCACGGACCGGTCACCCTTATCCTGGACACCCGGGCCTGATCCGGCCCAGCGCCGGATAAAACCCGGCGCCCAACACAACGGCGCTGTCCCAAAGGGGACAGCGCCAGGAACGAAAGCAGTTTAATACCATGAACTACGACAACCTATACCTGGTCCTGGTGGAACCCCAGGGGCCCTTGAACATCGGCTCCATCTGCCGGACCATGATGAACTTCGGCTTCAGCCGGCTCCGCCTGGTCAACCCCTGTGAAAACTACATGGACCTCCAGGCCAAAAAGATGGCCCTGTCCGCCTTCAAGGTCCTGGAAAACGCCGAGATCTTCGACGACCTGGGATCGGCCCTGGCCGACATCCACGCCGCCTTCGGCACCACCCGGAGATTCGGCAAATACCGGAAAAACTTCCTCACCCCGGCCACGGCCGCGGAAAAGATCAATGCCCTGACCACCCCGGCACAGGAAGAAGGAGAGACCGAACCACCCCAAGGTGACCGTTGCGCCCTGGTCATGGGACGGGAGGACACCGGCCTTGAGACCCATCACCTGGATCTGTGCCAGCACTTCATCACCATCCCCACCCACGACGGCTACCCCTCCATGAACCTGAGCCATGCCACATCGGTCCTCCTCTACGAGGTGGCCTTGAAATCCGATGCCGGACAAAAATTCCACGACCCCGCCCCCAAGAAACTGGCCCCGGGCCAGGAAGTGGAGCATCTGTTCCAGCACATGAGAAAGACCCTGCTGGACATCGAATACCTGGATCCCCAGAACCCGGACCATCTGTTGCGCACCTTCCGCCGCATCTTTGGGGACGCCGGCCTCACCGAACGGGATGTCCGCATCATCCGGGGCCTCATGAGCCGCATGGACTGGATCAACGACCAGCGCCCCAAGGCGGAAAAAAAGGACTGATCCCTTCCCTTTTGAAAAAAACCGGGCCGGAAAAAAGTGAAAGACCGAGCCGAAAACCGCCAGCCCTATCCGGTCCGGGGTGATAAACAAGGTAACATCATTCCTGGAAATCCAGGGATACACTTCGTTAACCCTTTTCAATGGACCGGAAACATCGCCATGAACCCAGAATTTCAACAGGCCCGCATCAACAAAGATAAAAACTTTGACGGGAAATTCTTCTTCGGCGTCAAGACCACCGGGGTCTTCTGCCGCCCCAGTTGCCCCTCGCCCACGGCCCGGGAGGAGAACGTGGTCTATTTCAAGGAGATGTTTGAGGCCCTGGACCAGCACTTCAGGCCCTGCCTTCGCTGCCGCCCCGACATCCATGTGGACTATTATACGGGCAATGCCGGGGGCACCCTCTTGGTGAACACCGCCTTGAAAATGATCTACGACGGCTATCTCAACGACCATTCCGTCGCCGACCTGGCCCATGACCTGGCCGTGTCCGACCGCCACCTGAGAAAACTCTTCATTGAAAACCTGGGGGTTTCCCCGGTCAAGATCGCCCGGTACCACAGGGCCCTGTTTGCCAAGCGCCTTCTTCTCTTTTCCGACCAGTCCGTCACCCACATTGCCTTTGCATCGGGTTTTGGCTCCCTGCGCCAGTTCAACCAGGTCTTCAAGGAGACCTTCGGCCTCTCCCCCAGCCAGGTGCGCAATGGGGCCAAGGCCCCGGGGGCGCCCTCTTCTGATAGAACGCCCCCGGGCCGACCGGAACCAAAGGAAGGGGGCAACATGGCCCTCTACCTTCCCTATACCCTGCCCTTTAGCTTTTCCCAGATCCTGGACTTCCTCAGGCCCAGGGCCATCAAGGGCGTGGAAAAGGTGGGGGAGACCACCTATACCAGAACCTTTCGCACCGCCCGGTCAAAGGGCCATTTCACGGTAAAGGACCTGCCGGATAAATCCGCCCTATGCCTGGAGGTCCAATGCGATGACATCCAATGCTACATGGAGATCTACAACCGGGTCCGGCGCATGTTTGACCTGGACACGGATTTTTCCCGGATGACCGAACAGTTTAGGGCCGATCCCCTGCTCTCCAAGGGATTGATCAAGGGCCAGGTTCCCCGGCTGCCCAGGGCATTTGATCCCTTTGAATTCTGTGTCCGGGCCGTGCTGGGACAACAGGTATCGGTACAGGCCGCCACCACCCTGGCCGGCCGCATTGCCCAGCGCGCCGGCCTTGCCACCCCGGCGGGCACACCGCCGGGCCTGGACCTCTACTTCCCCAACCCACAAGAACTTTTGGCCACGGACATGGACCAAATCGGCCTGACCCGGGCCAGGGAGGCCACCCTGGTCCGGGTGGCACAGGCAGTTGAAGACAAGACCTTTTCCCTGAATCCCAACCAGGACTTTGACGCCTTCCACGCCGAGTTTTCCAGCCTCAAGGGCATTGGGGACTGGACCGTGAACTACGTGGCCATGCGGGGCCTGGGCATGGCCGATGCCTTTCCTGCCACCGACCTGGGCATTCTCAGGGCCCTGGAAGACAGGGGCAAGCGCCCCAGCCCGAAAACAATTGTTAAAATGGCGGAAAAATGGCGGCCCTACAGGGCCCATGCCGCCCTCTGCCTCTGGAACCTTTAATGGAGGAGCCCATGTTTTATACCCGATTTGACACCCCCTTCTGCCCGGTCATCCTGGCCGGAGACGAAACCGGCCTGGCCCACCTCCACCTGGACACGGGCCAGGGCAACCGGGTCTTTGAGATCCAGTCCCATTGGGAATCCAACCCCGCCTTTTTTACGGAGGCCCAAACCCAGATCCTGGACTATTTCCAGGGAAAACGCCTTGAATTCAACATCCCCATCTCCCCGGCGGGAACGGAGTTCCAGAAGGCGGTCTGGGCCACCCTGCGCCGCATCCCCTACGGCCGGGTGGTGAGCTACGGCCACATCGCAAAGGAGATGGGCAGGGAAAAGGCCGCCCGGGCCGTGGGTGCAGCCAACGGAAAAAATCCCATTCCCCTGATCATCCCCTGCCACCGGGTGGTGGGGGCCAACGGCAGCCTTACCGGATTTGCCCACGGCACCGACATCAAGGCCAGACTCATTGCCCTGGAAAAGCACCATTCCCCGGCATCCCCCTAATGTCCGCCCCGGAGGGGGAGGTCTTCCTCCGCCCTCCAAATCCTGTCTCCCCTAAAATTTAATCCCCGTTCCAGGGCCTTGCCCCCGGGGTTTCATAGGAACCTCCGGGCCACCCCGCTAACAGGAGGGGGGTGTGCGGACATCCCCGATGTTTACCCACGCAAAAAAATTCAAATCCACCCACGGAAATGTGAGACAGATGTGAGATGGACCCTCCTATACTCCCCTCAAGTTGGATGACCCCAATAACCCAAACAGAGGAGAGAATCATGAACCGTAAGATCCTGTTACCCATTGTCTTGTTATTTGCCACCCTGTTCCTTTGCACCCATGCCGCCGCCGCCACCGTGGATCTGGGGGCCTTGTTCGATACGGACCAGGATGGATATGCCCATTTTGGAGATGAAATTTTCTATGATGCCGGTGACCCCGATTGGTTCCAGGACCCGGATCCGGAAAATTTAGGGGAACCCCGGATGAGGGTTGAGTTTGATCTCACCCAGGAATGGCTGGACAGCCCTGCCGTCGTTATCTCCATTGATCATTTCGAATCCAGCTATGAATTCAATGTCATCACCCTCAACGGTATCTCTTACCAACTCGCCAATTCCGATGGGGGCCCCATCACCCAAAAATTTGATGTGGATCCGGGCACACTCTTGCTCACCCAGAATGAACTGGTCTTCGATTTTGCCATGGACGGCAGCAACATAGACGATTTTGAAGTCAGCAATTTTTACATGGCCACGGCACAGTCCCATACCGTCCCCATCCCCGGCACCCTGTTTCTGTTGGGCAGCGGCCTGGCCTCCCTCACCGCCTTCAGGCGGAAATCCTGATCTGCAGCCGAGGTCATCACCTCCACCCGGACGCCCCATCGGGGACTAACTGCCGGGCCGTGTGAAACGGTCACCGCCAATCCGGAAGCACCCGGCAAGGGCAATGCGGACAAACACCCCATGCAGGAACAAGGACATAGGGTTCCGGCATGGGGTGTTGCATGGGCGGCAGCCGCCCCGCTGAAACGGGGAAACACAGCCCCCTATGATCTTAAGATTTTTTTCCCGGTCCGGTAGTAGTGGTCCCGCCGGGCCCGGGGCACCATATTCCCCCCCGTGGCCCAGACCAGGTGAAGGGCCTTGTCCAGCTTCCGGGACAAGGGGTCTGGAAGAATTCCCGCCCTTCGGGCCTCGGCCAGGCGAAAAATCCCGGGGAGCCCGGCCAGGGCGGAGGGTTCCAGCTCAATGCCCTGGCTGTCCCGCACCAGGGCCAGGCAACGGTAGAGGGTTTTATCGGACACCGTGTATACCCCGTCCATGAGGGGCCCCATGATCCGGCCCACTAACGCCGATGCCCGGCCCACGGCCAGGCCGTCGGCGCAGGTGAGATTGTCCACCCCGAAATCCTGGACAGAAACCCGGTCGTGGAGACCGGTGTAAAGCCCCAAAAACATGCAGGCCGAATGGGTGGGCTCGGCAAAGAAGCAATGGACATCGTCCCCAAAGACCTGCTTCAGGCCAAAGGCCACACCCCCCGGGCCGCCCCCCACCCCGCAGGGCAGGTAGACACAGAGGGGATGGTCTTCATCCACCTGAATTCCCAGGGCGTCCAGCTGGGCCTTGAGCCTGAGCCCTGCCACGCTGTACCCCAGGAAGAGATCCCGGGAATTTTCATCGTCCACAAAATGGCAGCGCTCCATGGATTGGGCCGCCTTCCGCCCCCGGCGCACGGCTTGGCCGTAGTCCTCTTCATATTCCGCCACGGTCACCCCCTTGGACCTAAGGAGTTCCTTTTTCCACTGCCGGGCATCGGCGGACATGTGGACGGTCACCCGGAAGCCCAGGGCCGCCCCCATGATCCCAATGCTCAGCCCCAGGTTCCCGGTGGAGCCCACCATGATCCGGTGGCGGGAAAAAAAGTTACGCAGTTCGGGCCGGGCCAGGATTTCGTAGTCCGCCTCCGGGGTCAGAAGCCCGGCGTCCACCGCCAGGCTTTCGGCATGCTTGAGGACCTCGTAGATCCCTCCCCTGGCCTTGATGGAGCCCGAGATGGGCAGGCTGTCGTCCCGCTTCATCCAGAGGCGCCCCGGCAGTTCCATCCCGGAAAAGTTCTGATACGCCCTTTGAACCTGGGGGATCGCCACAAGGTCCGACTCAATGCGCCCCCCGGCCCCTTCTGTTTCCGGGAAAAGCCGGCGGATCAAGGGGGCAAACCGGTCCAACCGACCGGCTGCGTCCCGGATACCCGCCATGCCCAGTTCAAGCGCCGCCGATGCAAAGGGCCGAAGCCCTGGATTGAACCAGGTGAGTTCTTCCATGCGGCAGAAGGGAACCAGAAGGGGGAAGTCTGCCAGCCATTGTTCAAGGGGTTTTCCCAAAATCTGTTTTTGCATTGGTCTTCTCTCTTTACAGGGTAAGGGATGGAACATTCGGGAATGATACAGCAAAAAATACCACGGCAGGACAAGGCTTGCCAATCGACCGCAAAAGAAATTCCAGATCAGACTACCCCTGGGAAAAAAGGGGTTTTAGGCTTGAATCATCAGGTTCCATGGGCCGATTCCTGGGGTATGGAAAATCAGGCCCTTTCCCACCACGGCCATTCGTATTGACAGCACCCCATGAACAATGATAACAGTTCAAACCCATTGTAAAGACAGGACATTAACCTTTCCAGCCAACACCCCTGCGCATTATTCCACAACCGAAGGCCCGTCCCCATCCCACGGCACCATGCCCCGACCAGCCACAATGCACCCACCCCGAGAAAGGACAGCCCCAAAAAAGGACAGCCCCATGATAAACAGACTTATTCGAAAAGGCATGATACTGGCCGGTGTCCTCACCGGAAAACACAGCTTCACCGGCCCTGACTGTGTCTTAATTTCCATCACCGATCGGTGTAACTTCCACTGCCTGAACTGCCGGTTCCACTCCACCCACACCCGTTCGGACAGCCGGTATCGGCCCTTGGTCCGGCAGATCCCCATGGACCTCATTGACAAAATCACCCCGGAACTCAGGGCGGCCAAGGTGGGGATCATTGTCGTCAGCGGATCCGGAGAACCCCTGCTCCACCCCCAATTCACCGAAATCATCACCCGGCTCAAGGCCACCAATGCCCGGATCAAACTCCTGAGCAACGGCAGCCTTCTCACCCCGTCAAAGGCAGCCTTTTTGGTTGACCAGGGGCTGGATGAACTGCGGATCAGCCTGTGGGCAAAGGACAAGGAGGAATTCGCCGCCAATTACCCCGGCACCCCCATCCGCTTCTTTGACCGGGTCATCGAAAACATAAAACAGGTGGCCGCCCTTAAAAAACAATCGGGCAAGGCCCACCCCGTCGTCAGCATCCACCACCCCATCAACCGGAACAATTTCAAACAGCTGGACAGGCTCCCCCAGTTGGCCCGGGAATGGGGCATTGACGAGATCTCCTTTTCCGCACTCATCCCCTACCCCGAGGTGGACCAGAAAAGCCTGCTCACCCCCGGGGACATGCCCCGGCTGACCATGGAGATGGAAGGACTCAAGGCCGCCCTGGACCGCAGGGGGATCCGGCACAATATCCAACAGACCCTTTTTCAGCAGGAATTCGGGGAAAAAATGACGGAAAACATCCAATGCTACAACGGATGGTTCCAGATGCGGATCCAGGAAGACGGCCAGGTCTCCCCATGCAACACCTGCAATATCTTCGTGGGTAATGCCCACACCTCAAGTATTTCCGAGCTGTGGCACGGGGAAAAAATGAAGGGCTTCAGGGAAAAGGCATGCACGGCCAAGGGCTTACAAGAAATTGCAAAGGATGGGTTCTGTTCCTATTGCAGTTCCCACCAGGTCAACCGCAATATCCACGGCGTGGTCTCCCGCATCCCCTTTATCCGGGCCGGGAAATAGCCCCCGGAGGCAGGAGGCCCCCGGGGAGATACGCCATGGGAATCTAATCAGAATTATTTACGTTCCAGGATCAGCGCCAGGCCCTGGCCGCCGCCGATGCAAAGGGTGGCCAGGCCGTACCGGGCATCCCGGTATTGCATTTCATAGAGAAGCTTGGTCACAATGGCCCCGCCCGAGGCGGAAACCGGATGGCCCAGGGCAATGGCCCCGCCGTTGACATTGACCTTATCCATGTCCATGCCCAGTTCCCGGATACAGGCCAGGGCCTGGGAGGCAAAGGCTTCGTTCAGCTCCACAAGGTCGATGTCCTCCATGGTGAGACCGGCCCGGTCCAGGGCCATCTTGGTGGCCGGGATGGGACCAATACCCATGTAGGCCGGGTCCACGCCCACCGAGGCATAGGAAACGATGGAGGCCATGGGCTTGATCCCCATTTCCGCAGCCTTTTCCCCGGACATGACCACCAGGGCCGAGGCCCCGTCGTTCATGCCCGAGGCATTGCCCGCCGTGACCGAACCGCCCTTGCGGAAGGGGGGCTTGAGCCTTTGAAGACTTTCAATGGTGGTGCCGAACCGGGGATGTTCGTCCGTGTCAAAGATCTTGGGATCCCCCTTTCTCTGGGGGATCTCCACGGGCACGATCTGTTCCTTGAACTTACCCGACTTGATGGCCTCTTCGGCCAGGGTCTGGCTCCTCAGGCCAAAGGCGTCCTGGTCCCCACGGGAGACTTCGTATTTTTCCGCCACATTCTCCGCCGTCTCCCCCATGGTGTTCCCGCTCAAGGGATCAAAGAGAATCAGCTGATCCTGGAGCTGGCCATGGCCCAGACGATACCCCCACCGGGCCTTTTTCAACATAAAGGTGGCATTGGACATGGACTCCATCCCCCCGGCCACCACCGTGTCCACATCACCGGACTTGATCACCTGGGCCGCCAGGGTAATGGCCTTGATGGAACCGGCACATGCCTTTGAGATGGTAAACTGGGGTTTCTCCTGGGAGATCCCGGCCTTCACCGCCACCACCCGGGCCGAGTTGATGGGCAGATCCCCGGTCCGGTACCCGGACGCATAGATCACCTCGTCGATGTCGTCACCGGAGAGCCCGGCCCGCTTCACCGCCTCTTTAATGGGAACGGGGCCGAAATCAATGTCGCTCAAGGGGGCAAGGGAACCACCGAACTTACCAATGGCCGTTCTGCAGGCACTGATGATAACCACTTCTCTCATGGGACCTCCTGTATAGGGTGTTACTGGGTTCATTGTAACTATTTTTTAGCTTTAAAATAGCCATATTATAGATGTAACATTGTGTCAACCCTGGATTCACCGGAGATTTAAGGAAATGAATGTGCCGGATCTGAAAGGGAAAACACCCCCCAGCTCCCATCTCTTACGGGCAATTCCTTTCCAGAAGGAACCCCATAAAAACAAACCGGCGCCCCGGAGGACGCCGGCCCTGTTTCGGTAAAGGGGTTAAATGCCCAATTCCGTAAGGATACCGGGATTGGTCGATTGGAACTCACTTCTTAAATCCGCAACGATCCTGTCGATTCGGATGCCCTCATTTGCGGGTTTGTTTGGCACACGGGCGTGGTGGAGGGCCATCAGATCCCAGGTATTGTTAAATACCGGGGAACCCGAAGACCCATAGTCGGTATCCGAGGTATAATGGATGACATTGGTGTAGACATTGGACAATACGTTCTCCTGGACCACCACTTCCTTTCTGCGGCCCCTGGGGTGCTGGATGATATTCAGTTTCATGTCCTGGGGATAGGTGACGCTTGGCCTCAATGGGATATACCCGTATTTGCTCCCGGGGGTATAGCCGAAGACCCGGTAAATCCTGTCGGGATCAAAGGCGGTCATGGGCATCTCCCGTTCGATGAATTGGCTGATGTACTCCAGTTCCTTGATCTGCTCATCGTCGGCATATTCGGCGGGGCCGTACGCCTCGGCCTCTTCCCTGGCAATGGTTCCAATTGGGTACTTGGGTTTGACAAGGCGGTAGGGTTTGCGCTTCAACCTGACAATGGTGTAATCCAATGCCGCATTGGTATGGAAAAATGAGGCGGGGTAGGGTTCGAAAAATTCCGGATTGATGGGGTTGGTGTTGTAATTGGCCTGATACATGAATTGCATGTTAAAATCACTGCACTCGTCAACACTTTCAATGACGTGGTTATTGGTCATGAACAGGGAATTGGAGATCAGAAAACCAGTTCCCCAGCCGGTTCCCGGCGGATACCCCGCCTTGGCGTTTTTCAAGGTGACCATGGCAACGGCCTTCTGGATCTGGGCCCCCTCCGTGAGGAAATGGGCCGCCAGAAAATCAGGCCCGTCCACCACCTTTTCCCTCCCCACGGCAAATTCCTCCCGTCCCACGGCGCCTTCCGTTCCCCAGTCACAGGGTTTGCCTTTGTCAAAATTGCTGGATGCCTTTGGCATCATTTCATCGGCCAGCCGGGCAAGGGCATCTATGGCATTACCGATACCGGCCTTTTCCATGATCTTTTTCAATTCCTGAATTTCGTCCTGGTTTAAACTCATGTTGCCTCCCTTTCGCATTTGGGTTTCAATTGCACGCCGCCAAGGTTACGGCCATTCCCCAGGATGGTGTTTCCCCCCACTGGAATGAACCGATGTCATACCTGGATCTGCGGCCCTATGCCGCCCTGATCTATCACCTTCCTTGGTGTGGACAGCGCCCCATGCCGTTAATCATCCCCCTCTGTCCATGGGGCACCCCCATACGTCACCAGAATGTATTCCAAAGGGTTGGATATCCTTGATGCCCCGGGCAAACCGCCCGGGATCTTCCCTCCTTCAAACAAGACCATTTCTGCTGTTCCCTGAATGGGGAAGGCGAATTCCCACCCATGCCGGGCCCGGGCACCCGCCTTTCAATGTCAGGATATGGGAAGCGAAAAAGCTGCCGAATGGATACCGCGCATTTTCAAATTTTTGATTTTCAAGTCGATGTGTGGAGAAGTGGAAAAAGAGCCGAATTGATGTCGCCCAGGGAGAAATGCGGTGACGAATAAAGGAATATATTCCCCATACCAACCCCGCACGCCCTTTGCAAGACATTATTTTTGTTTAACAATTCGCCAACAACCACCAAATATTGGCCCCGTCTTCGGGATCACCGTGGAACCGCTTCAGGATAACGGCAGGGGGACTGGCCCGGGGAATCGGGTCTAACGAATGGGGATAAAATCAAACTTCTGACCGCCGATGGCGACTTCGTACATGAGGCCGCCCACGGTGTGGACAAACACGGCCATTCCCCGGATGTAATTGCCGTCAAACTGGGTGCCCGTGGCCGGTCCGGCACTGGCGCCGGCGGAGTTGCCGTCGGTGCCCACCCGGGCCTGGGCCCCGGCGGTGATGGCCACGGCCGAGGCCGAGGCGTCAAATTCGAAATTCCCCCGGGTAAAGGCGTGGTAGGCTTCTTCATTTTTGAAAAAGATGATCTGGGAGAAGACCTGCCCCCCCAACTGGAACCCCAGGCTCACCTTGGTCATGGTGGAACTGCCGGAAATCTGTCCCTGTTTGTAGACCCGGCCAGTACCGTAGGCCCCGCCCACAAAAATCCCCCCCTTGCCGATCTTGGGGAAGACGGCATAGCCGTAGCAGGAATCAAAAAAGGGACGGACCACATCGGATTTCTGGAACAGGTAAATGGTATCGTTTACGGCATCGGCCTTTACCGGTGCCGACATGGTCATAATAAATAAAAACACGGGAATAACGATCTTCAGAATTCGCATGGTTAAACTCCTCATTCATGGTTGGATTCTCGAGAGATTATATATAACAGTTTAAGCGCCGGGCCAAAACAAAAAAAGCGGGAATCCCCAATGGGAACCCCCGCTTTTCAAACCAAAAGGGCCGTGGCCCGGGTATGTAAAGGCAATCAGCCCCGGGTGTCCAGGGTCTTGAGCACCTTGTCGCAATAGGCAGCGGCCCGGTCCTTGATGGACTCGGCCAGGGCCATGGTCTCTTTTTTATAGGTCTCGTCGGTGATGTCGGCCATATTGATGACCACGTTTTTATAGGCACCCCAGATGCCCATTTCCAGGGCACGGGCTCCCACTTCCACGTCGGAGCGGGAGGCGATGTTGGTGAACTGGGCCGCCCCCACCATGGCATCCCAGGCCCCATCCCCCAGCTTCATGGTGGTCAGGGGGATCTCAATGGCCTTTTTCAACCCCAGCTGCATCTGCTCCTCCCGGAAGGCCCTCTCCTCCTGGGTCTCCTTGGGCAGGCCCATGGCGGCCACAAAGTCGTTAAAGGCGTTGGTGTCGGCGTCGATCATGGGAATGAGGGCATTGGCGGCCTCGTGGAGGGGGGGAATCAGCTCCCGCATCTTTTCATCCACATCCTCAAATTTGCGGACCCCCATGGTGAGCTTGGCCACCATGGCGCCCAGGCCGGCGCCAATGGCGGCAATGGCCGCAGAGGCCGAGCCGCCACCCGGAGCAGAGGTTCTTTTTGCCACCTCTTCCACAAAGCCGCGCAGGGTCAGGCCGGCCAGGGGTTCGTCCCGCTCCTCGGCAATGATGTATTCGATGATCTTTTCCTTGGGATTGAAGGGGGCCACGGAGTTCAGGCCCAGCCGTTCCACGGCCAGGCGGACCTTCTGGTCCTCCTCCAGGATGAAGAGCCCTTCCTTTTCAATATAATAGTCGGCGGCCATGAGGATGGCCTCCAAGGGAATTACCCCAACGATCTCGGAGCCGGTGACGGCCACGTTGAGTTCGGCCGCATCCTTTTTCACCTCTTCAAAGAGGACGTGGGGCGGGGTGACCAGGTAGTTGTTCAGGTTCACCGTGACCTGGGCCAAATTGTATTCGTCCACGTACCAGCCCATGCCCTTGACCTCCTTGAGGCGGCCGGGTTGGTTGTCCCCCCGTCCGGCTTCCCGCAGGTTCAATGCGATGCGGTGGGCCTGGTTGGGGGTGGAGAGCAGGTTGACGTTGTAGGCAATGAGAAAAAACCGGGCGCCGGTGACCGTGGCCCCCCACTCTGGGACAAACTTGGCAGGGCCGAAATCCGGCTTCCATTCCGGCATGACAATGCGGTCTTTGACGGCTTCGTACTGGCCTTCCCGGATCTGGGGGAGTTTTCTTCTATAGTCCTGGGTGGCGGACGCTTCGTAGAGGTAGAGGGGGATGCCCAGCTCTTGGGCGGCCAAGCGACCGAATTCCTTTGAGCATTCCACACATTCGTCCATGGTGACGTTGGCCACGGGGATAAAGGGGCAGACGTCCATGGCCCCCATGCGGTGGTGTTCCCCGGTGTGGGTGGTCATGTCGATGCGTTCCCGGGCCACGCGGGCGGAATTCAGCGCCCCCTGGACAACGGCTTCCGGGCTGCCCACAAAGGTATAAACGGTCCGGTTGGTGGATTTTCCAGGGTCAACGTCCAAAAGGCTGCACCCAGGGGTCCTGCGGATGGCCTCTGCAATGGCTTCGATGGTTTCGGAATTTCTTCCCTCTGAGAAATTCGGAACACACTCTACAATTTTTCTCATGATACCTTTTTCCTAAATCACTTCTCCGGCCATGCACAGGAACCATTGCCCCGTGGGCAGTGCCGGGGATTATTTACCCCAATCCTCGTTGGGAGCTGTCAAAGTTCAAACCTTGTACCACATGGCGAAGACCTTGTATATACAGGATTCGACAATCCAGGCCCTTTGCCTTGACCTTCCACAAACACCCCCTTTATTACCATGGAATATCCCCATTAATGTTTAAGCTTCCGCCACAGGGTGTTGATGCTCACGCCCAGCTGCCGGGCCGTCTCCACCCGGTTGAACTGGTTGTCGGCCAGTGCCTGTTCAATGACCCGGCGCTCGAATTGGGCCACCCGGGCCTTGAGGCCGGGCCCGTGGGCCTCAGACACCTGAACCCTTTCTTCCGGGGCGGGCGGGGCCGGAACCGGTCCCCCCCGGCCGGCCACCTCGGCCAACACATCGGAAAATACGGCCATGTCCCGGTCGGCCTCCCCCAAAAGGATGCAATAGCTCTGCACAAAGGAAAGCAGCTCCCGGACATTGCCCGGCCACCCCAATTGGGACAGGGCCCGGTGCATTTCAGGGGTCAGGGGGGCTTTTCCATGATGGGCCAGGATGGGGTTGAGAATCAAGGGAATATCGGAAAGGCGGTCCCTCAAGGGCGGGATCTGAACTTTGAGAACGCAGAGTCGATAATAGAGGTCGGCACGGAAGCGCCGGGTCTGGATCTCCCGGCCCAGATCCTTGTAGGTGGAGGAGATCACCCGGATGTCAACGGGCACATACCGGTCCCCGCCCACCCGCATCACCTCCCTGGTTTCAATGACCCTGAGGAGGCGAACCTGGAGTTCCGCGGGAATGTCGGCGATCTCGTCCAGAAAAAGGGTCCCCTTGTCCGCCAATTCGATGAGGCCGATCTTTCCGCCCCTGCGGGCTCCGGTAAAGGCCCCTTCCTCGTGGCCGAAGAGCTCGCTCTCCATGAGGGCCGGGGGAATGGCCCCGCAATTGATGGCCACAAAGGGCTGATCCCGGCGGCGGCTCAGGGCGTGGACGGCCTGGGCAAACATCTCCTTGCCCGTGCCCGTCTCCCCCTGGATCAGGACATTGCCGTCGGTGGAGGCGTATTTGGCGGCCTTGTCCAGGGCCTGGACCATGGCCGGGGATTCCCCCTTGATGTCCGAGACCCTGTACCGGGTGCTGAAACCCTTTGCATAAAGGCTTTCCTTGACCTTGCGATTGATGTTTTCAATGCGCCGGGCCTCCCGGAACAGGGTGATGGCGCCCTGGGGTTGGTCATTGATGAGGACGGGCACGGTGCTGGCCACCACGTTGACCCGGTTGAGCCGGCAGACCCGGTCCTTCTCCCCGGCTTCTCCAGAGGGGTCGGACGGGGGCCGGATCTGCCGCAATCCCTTTTCCAGGGTGGGGCTTCCAAGGGCCTGGGATTCCGCCATGGCAGCATCCAGGCCCAATAGTTTCCGGGCGGCCCGGTTCACCAGGTTGGGACGGCCGGTCGCATCCGTGCCGATGATCCCCTCGTCCATGCGCTGGAGGATGGCGGTGAGGCGCTGGTTCTGCTCCTGCTCCCTGCGGTTCACCCCGGCGATCATCCGGGCCTGCTCAAACACCTGGTCAATGACGTGGGGCCGGGGAAGGGAGAGGATGCCCCTTCCCCCCAATTCAGCCATGAGGGCGGTGGAGATGCCGCCCCCCACCAAAACCCGGATGCCCCCTTCGTAGGCCCGGTGGACCCCGGCCTTGAGTTCCCCAACGGAATTGAACACCAGGGAATGGATTTGGATGTCCAGGAGCTCTTCAATGGGCTCCATGCCCTCGGTGGGACGGGAAAAGGAGGAAAGGGCAATGGTGTTCCCATGGGCCCGGGCCTTTTTAAAGGCGATGATGAGGTCCAGCCGGGTCCGGGGGATGTGGACAATGGGCTTGTCCATGGCCCGGCGCATGATCCGGGAATTGCCCATGTGGCCGAACACGGCCTCCACCCCCTGGTCGAAAAGGACCCGGGCCGCAGGAATGGCCTCCCCCATGCGCACGACTTTACAGATCAGAGTCTCCCGGTCCGGGTCCACCCCGGCCCGTACCGCATCGGCCAGGGCCTGGGAATGCCCCACCAGTCCGAATTTGAACTTTCTGTCTTCCACCGCAGCATCCCCTCCATGGCTGTAACCGCCCCTGAACTGGAGCGGTCACACCGATATTAGCCATGGCCGGGGAAAAATGGCAAGCCATTCAAAGGGCAAAGCCCTTGCCCGGATATTTCACGGAATGGATTTGCCGGAAAGGCAAGGCCGTGAATCTATACTTTTGCCAATGGGCACCCCGGGTAAAGGTGGCCCTAAATACGGGAGGTCCTGAAATCCTGCATCAGGGTCCGGGCCGCATCCCGCCCCCCCATCATGGCGCTGGAAGACCAGCTGGATCCCTCCCGTTTCTGGCGGGTTCACCGCAGCACCATCGTCAATGTGGACCGGATCAAGGTCATCAAACGCTCCTTCACCTACCAGATGCGCATCGGATTCGACGGCCTGGAAGAGACCCTGGCCGTGAGCCGGGCCCACCAGCACCGGTTCAAACATATGTAGGGCCCCAGCCCTTGCAATCCCATTTTACAAAAGGCCGAAGGGCCCACGGCATGGCCCCCCCCCATCAAGATTCTCCCTAACCGGCCCGGACCGTTTCAAAGCCCAGGGCCAGGGCCCGGCGGTTGGTCTCCAGGGTTTTGGGGGGCACATTGCCCTCCAGGGCCCGGGACAGGGCCTCCAACTCCACCAGGGGCAGGGCACCGGCCAAAGCCCCCAGCATGATGATATTGGCAAAGAGGCTGCGGCCGAACCGGTCTTCGGCAAGGCCCGTGACCGGGATCCCAAGGTGTTTTTGAACCCGATCGGGCAGGTCATGGATCAGGGTGGCATCGTAGAGGACCAGGGTCTTTTCCGGGTCAATGCGGTCCTGGTACTGGTCCAGGGCCGGCTGGGACATGACCACCAGGACATCCAGGGAGCGGGTCTTGATATAGGAGATGTTTTTGTCGGAGATCACCACCTCGGACTTGCAGGCCCCGCCCCGGGCTTCGGGGCCGTAGCTCTGGCTCTGGGCCACCTGTTTTCCTTCAAAGAGGCCAGCGCCACCGGCCAAAAGCAGGGCCGCCTTCACAATGCCCTGGCCACCGAATCCGGCAAACATGATTTCATTTCTCATCTTTTCCCCCTTCCCCCAAAATCACTTCCAGGGCCATGTCCGGGCAGATCATTTCACACATGAGACAGGCAATGCAGGCGCTGATATCGGCCACCCAGGGCAGCAGATACCCCTTTTCATTCCGCTCTTCGCTCACCCGGAGCACCTGTTTGGGGCATTGGTCCACACAGAGGCGGCAGCCCTTGCACACCCCGGCGTCGATGGTGATGGTCTCCACCACACTTTTCTTCAGGGTCTTCATGCCGCAGCCCCCCTTTTTAACTGGTCCATGCGTTCAATGAATTCGGCCTTGTCCGACCCCTGGTGGAGGATGCCGGTGATGATCTTCCCCTCCCGTTCCCCTGGGCTCTTTTTCCGGGCCGCGGAAAGGGAGAGGCTGTTCTTCCGGATCATCTCCACATATTCCCCGGGGGAGGAGAGGCCGTAGATATAGCGGCCCGCTTGGGTGGGGCATTGGGAGATGATGTGGACAAAGGAGAAACCCTTGTGGGTCAGGGCCGCCTTGAGCCCTTTCACCAGGGACCGGGGCTGGGCCGTGGTGTACCGGGCCACGTGGGAGGCACCGGCAGCCTGGACCAGGCTGCAGATATCAAAGCCGGGCTCGGGATTGCCCAGGGGGGTGGTCTGGCTTTTGGCGTCCATGGGGGTGGTGGGGGAGACCTGGCCCCCGGTCATGCCGTAGATCTGGTTGTCCAGCATGAGCAGGGTCATGTCGATGTTCCGCCGGGCGGCATGGATGAGGTGGTTCCCCCCAATGCCGGCGCAGTCTCCGTCACCGGAAAAGACCACCACGGAGAGATCCGGATTGGCCATTTTCAAGCCCGTGGCAAAGGCCGGGGCCCTGCCGTGGAGGGTGTGCATGACATCGGTGTTGATGAAGACCGGGCTCCAGGAGGAGCAGCCAATGCCCGACACCAGGCCCAGGCGGTCAAAGATGCCCAGGTCATCCACGGCCCGGAGAAAGGCGTTGACCACGGTGCCGTGGCCGCAGCCCGGGCAGAAGATGGTGGGCAGGGCGGATTTTCGAATATATTTTTCTGCAATGGAATGCATGGGAATTTCCTTTCTAATATTCAGCGCGTTCAAGGGCCGTGAGGATCTCCTCCGGGGTGTGGAGGTCGCCCCCCACCTTGGCCAGGGAGATGACTTCGATTCCGGGGCATAGGCGTTCCACCTCCTTCACCACCCGCCCCATGTTCATCTCGGGCACCAGGATTCGTTTGATATTCCGGGTATGGGCGACCAGGGCCGCCTCGGGAAAGGGCCAGAGGAGCCGGGGCTGGAAAAAGCCCACCTTCATCCCCCTGTCACGGGCCATGCCCACGGCCGAGAGGGCCGACCGGGCCACGGAGCCATAGGCCAGGACCAGGGTCTCGGCATCCTCCGTGAATTGGGTGGTCACATCCTCCAGTTCCGGGGCATGGGAGGTCACCTTTTCACAGAGCCGCCGCATCAGGGCCCCTGAGATGGAGGTGTCCGCCCCCTTGCGGTTCCCGGTTTCGTCGTGGAGCTGGCCGTCCACCAGGATGCGGTAGCCCTGGCCAAAGGCGGGCATCCCGTCCAGGAGGCCGGATTCGTCGGCCAAATAGGGTTTGTAATCCTCCTTGTCCTGGCTTGGGGCCCGGCGCTCCCGCACATGGATCTCGTCGGGAATGGTGAGGATCTCCCGGGTGTGTCCCACGATCTCGTCCGAGAGCACCACCACCGGGGTCCTGAATTTTTCCGCCAGGTTAAAGGCATTCACCGTCAGCTCGTAGCACTCCTGAACCGAGGAGGGGCAGAGGACAATGGCCTCGTAATCCCCATGGGAGCCGAACCGGGCCTGCATCACATCCTGCTGGGAGGAGACCGTGGGCTGGCCCGTGGAAGGGCCGCCTCTCATGACATTGATGATGACGCAGGGGGTCTCGGTCTCCACGGCATAGCCCAGGCCCTCCTGCATCAGGGAAAAGCCCGGGCCCGAGGTGGCGGTGAGGGCCTTTCTCCCCCCCCAGGCCGCCCCCATGACCGCGGCAATGGAGCCGATTTCATCCTCCATCTGGAGAAAGTCTCCTTTTAATTTGGGCATCTCAGCGGCCATGAGCTCGGCAATCTCCGAGGCCGGGGTGATGGGATAGCCGGCAAAGAAACGGCAGCCGGCCCGGATGGCCCCTTTGACACAGGCTTCATTGCCCTGGACCAGGCAGATCTTTTCTGTTTTTGTCTCCATGGCCTATCCCTCCCTCCGGTATTCAAACCGCTGCTTGAACACGGACCGGGCCACCATGTTGAGCTGGGCCTGGCTGGTGCCTCCACCGATCTGGAACATGCGCACATCCCGGAACATCCGCTCCAGGGGCAGGTCCTGGGAATAGCCCGAGGCCCCGAACATCTGGAGACTTTCGCTCACCACCTCCAGGGCGGCATGGCCGGTGTATGCCTTGGCCATGGAGGCTTCGTCCATGGGGGGGAGTTGCACATTGTTGGGCAGATCCCGGGCATTGCAAGCGGCCCGGTAAATGAGGAGGCGGGCGCAATTGAGCTTGATCTCGGCCTTGGCCATCTCCCATTGGAGGCCCTGGAATTCCTTGAGGGCCCGGCCAAATGCCCTGCGGTGCTTCATGTGGTCCACGGCCAGGTCATGGGCCCCCTGGGCCAGGCCCAGGGCCACGGCAGAGGCCCCCACCCGCTGGCCGTTGTAACCGTACATGAGCTTTTTAAACCCTTCAGTCCCCTCCCCCATGACCACCACATTCTCCTTTGGCACCCGGCAGTCCTTGAAGATGAGTTCGGTTTCGGGGATCCCCCGCAGCCCCATGGCCCGCTCCACCCGGCCAAAGGTGAAGCCCGGGGTCCCCTTGTCCACCAGCACCCCGCCGATGCCCAGATCCTTCCCATCCTCAATGAACCGGGCAAAGATGAGGTTGCTCACGGAGACGCCCCCGCCGGTGATCCAATGCTTGGTGCCGTTGAGGATGTAATCGTCCCCATCCTTCACTGCGGTGGTGGACAGATCAGTGAGGGCGGTGCCGGCATCGGGCTCGGTCATGCCGATGGCGGGCTTGTCCCCCTCCCGGATGATCCGGTCCGTCACCAGGTGGCGCTGGTCCTCGGTCCCATAGGCCATGACGCAGCCCAGGGCCCCCATGTTGGTCTCCACAATGGCCCGAGCCGTGACCCCGCAATACTTGGCCGCGGTTTCAATGGCCAGGACCGCATCAATCAAAGGTCGGCCCTGCCCCCCGTAGGCTTCGGGGATGGTCATCCCCAGGATCCCGCACTCCCTTAATATATGGATGCTCTCCCAGGGGTATTCGTGGTTCTCGTCCCACCGGGCCGCCCTTGGGGCAAATTCCTTTTTCCCCAGGTCATCCACCAAATTGACAATCTGCTTCTGTTCCGGACTGAGTGTAAACTCCATTTTTTCTCCCTTCTCAAATGGGTCTTGTGACTTATGGGTTATTTTCTTCTTTAGTTGAGCAAGGGGTGTGCCAGATGGAAGATGCAAAAGCCGAGAATAGATAAGCCATTGTTTTTAAAACATATTTCACATACCCTTTCACAATTCGACATCGCTTCAATCAACGGAACGGCTCAAAATTGATAACGAATGTTTTAAAAATGGAGTTCAGAAATAAAACCTTCCGGGTTCCATGGATGGAACCCGGAAGGCACCGAGAGGAAATGGTTCAGATAGGGCGGTTCACGGAGGGGAACCGGGAGGCATCGGTGTGGGGGTAGAACTTGGCCCCGGAAAAGAGGTTCATGAATGCCTGGTTCACGTTGAGCTCCACATAGGTGATGCCCTCGCGGACGGCCATGACACGGTCAAAGGCATCCCCGTCGGTGAGAAGCCGGATGCAGCCCCCCAGGGAGGAATTGCCCAGGACCTCAAAAACGTCGTGGGGCAGGTCCGGGAGCATGCCGATGGAGATGGCCGATCCCGGCTTGATAAAGGAGCCAAAGGTGCCGGCCACGTAAAAGCGGTCCAAATCCTGGAACTCCAGGCCAGCGGTCTGGCGGACGATGACCTCCAGGATGGTGTACATGGCGGCCTTGGAGGAGGTCAGGGAGTTGAGGTCCACCTGGGTGAGGCAGATGGGCTTTCCCTTGCCTGACTTTTCAGCCGGCACCAGGACCAGGGCGGGGATGCCCTCCCCATCAATGCCCGCTTCCACAAGGGCCTCCCCGCAGGCCGTGGCATGGAATTTCCCCCGGATGTCGATGCGGCCGGAGAGAAAGAGGGCGGCGGCCAAGTCGATCATGCCCGAGCCGCAAATGCCAATGGGGGGCTTATCATCAATGGTGTGGATCACAAGCTCCCGGGTGGACGGGTCAAGGGAGACGGTGTCGATGACCCCGGGACCGGCGGTCATGCCCATCTTGGAGACCCCGCCCTCCAGTGCCGGGCCGGCGGCGCCGGCGCAGGCAATGAGCCAGTCTTTGCTGCCCACCACGATCTCCGCATTGGTGCCCACGTCCACCATGAGGGCGGGGAGCTCCCGCTGGTCGAGATCGGCGTGGAGGATGCCGGCCAGAAGATCCCCCCCGAAATAGGAGCCGATGTTGGGGAAGAGGAAGGCCAGGCCCCTGGGGTTGAGGTCCAGGCCCAAACGGGCGGCGGGCTGGGTCTCCACCACATTGAGGCAGGGGATATAGGGTTCCCGGATGATCTCCCAGGCATCCACCCCAAGAAAGAGGTGGGTCATGGCGGTGTTGCCGGCACCGGCAAGGAGGTAGACGTCCCTGGGGGAGAATCCGGCTTGGGTGCAGAGGTCGGAGACGGCCCGGTTCACCCCGCCCACCACCAGGGACTGGAGCTGGGCCAGGCCATCGGGTTTCCGGGAATGGTGGATCCGGGCCAGGACGTCGGGGCCAATAAGGCCCTGGGGGTTGTCCATGCCCTTTTCCGCCAGGACCTTCCCCGTGGTCAGGTCCACCAGGGCCGTGACAATGCGGGTGGTGCCGATGTCCACGGCCGCCCCCAGGATGGGGGCAGGGGCTGCCGGGGGAAAGAGGGAGACCAGGCGCCAGGAGCGGCGGTCCTTGAAGACCAGGGCCCGTGCCTTAAAGTCCCAACCCCGCAACATTCCGGGCAGATCCGGGATGAGGTCCCAGGGGATGTGGATAAAATCCGTCCCCAGTTTCTTTTTCAACGCCTGCTCCAGGCGCTGGACATCGGCCAGGTTGTTGCCCAGCACCGGGGGCTCCAACTCCAGGTCGTGGACAAGGAGGTTCAGGCGACGGCTTCCCCCCTGGGGGGCCACGTCCATCATTGGGGGGTGTCCCCTTGCCTCAGGGTCTCCAGACGGGCTTTCACCTTGGGGAAATAGTTCATCTCGGTGTGGGGCAGAAAGAGCGCCCCCATGTAATGGTCCATGTAGGAGGGGGTGGAGGCCAGCTCAAAATTGGTTATCTTGTTCACCACCTCGGCCACGTTCCGTCTCAGGGTGTTGGTGAGGCAGTTGATGCGGGCGCCCAAAAGGGAGCCATTGCCCAGGTAGGTGACCTTGTCCGGCTCGATTTCCGGGAGGAGGCCGATGGTGATGGCCGATTCCAGGTCCACGTAGGAGCCGAAGCCCCCGGCCAGGATGATCCGTTCCAGATCGTTGACGGTGAGGCCGATCTCCTCCAGCAGGGTGAGGGCGGCGGAGTACATGGCGCCCTTGGCCCGGATGAGGTTATCCAGGTCGGGTTCGGTGATGGTGATGTCCCTGTCGATCTGGGTGTCGTCGGCCTGGACCAGGACATATTCCCAGATCTCGTCCTCGCCCATGCGGATGCGGGGATTGGGCAGGTCCTGGTTGAACTTGCCCCGGGAGTCAATGATGCCGGTCTCCAGCATGCGGGCGGCCAGGGTGATAAGACCGGAGCCGCAGATGCCCTTGGCCTTGGTATTGCCCACGGTGATGATCATGGGCTCCAGGGTTTCCGGGTTGATGGAGACGTCTTCGATGGCCCCCTTGGTGGCCCGCATGCCGAATTTCACTCCCCCGCCCTCAAAGGCGGGGCCGGCAGAGGCTGCGGTGCAGACCAGCCAGTCTTCGTGGCCGATGACGATTTCCGCATTGGTGCCGATGTCCATGAACAGGGTCAGCTCGCTTCCCTTATACATGCCCGAGGCCATGATGCCGGAAACAATGTCCCCGCCCACATAGGAGGAGACCCCGGGGTAGATCAGGGCCACGGCGTGATCGGCCAGCTCCAGGCCGATCTCGTGGGCGTGGAAGGGGGGATACATGATGGCGGCGGGCACATAGGGATCCTTGCGGATATAGGTGGGATTGATGTGCAGCAACAGCTGGGTCATGGTGGAGTTGCCGGCCAGGGTGATGGTGGAGACGTCCTCCCGCTGGATCCCTCCCTTTTTGACCACCCGTGCAATCACGGCGTTTATGGTGTCCACCACCTTTTTCTGGAGGATGTCCAGTCCGTCTCCCTTTTCGGCAAAGATGATCCGGGAGATCACATCCTCCCCATAGGAAATCTGTCCGTTGAATTCCCCCCGCTGGGCCACCACTTCGCCGGTGCGGGTGTCCAGAAGCTGGCCGTAGACCGTGGTGGTGCCGATGTCCACGGCAATGGCATAGTTCCGGTCGGTGGTGTCCCCGGGTTCCACATTGATGATTTCGTTTTTGCCGTCCCTGCGAACCGGGCGGACGATGGTCACGGTGATCTTGAACTCGCCCTGGCGGAGAATGTCAGGAATCCTGCGGATGAGGGCCAGGTTGAGGGTCAAACGATGTTCATCGTGGTTGAGGCGAAGATGGTTAATGATCCGGGCCACATCGGCCTGGTTGTCCCCCTCCTGGGCCGGGTCCAATTCTAGATAAATCTTTTCCGTGGGCGGGAGGAACATGCCGTTTTCCATGAGCTCGTCCACGTCGGTGTGGATGGCCCGGGCGGTGTGACGGCTGACGGGTGCCTGGTTCAACCGGGAACTCTCCATCTGGGACTCCACGGGAATGCGCACGGTAAGGTCGGATTTAACAGAGGAAATACAGGCCAGGCGGTAGCCCTTTTCCCTATCCGTTTCGGACAGGTGTTCACTGATGCCGCCCTCCACCTCCCCGGATTCGATGAGAACCCTACATTTGCCGCATACCCCGCCGCCGCCGCAGGAGGCATTGATGTGGACGCCCGCCTCCATGGCGGCCCTGATCAGACTTTCTCCGGGTTCAACCTCAATTTTACTATTATGGGGTAGAAAATTTATTGCAAATGTCATATCTATATCCTCACTTTTAAATCAGTAGATGCCTGCTTTATTCATAAGGTTGTGAAAGAACAGCTGTGATAAACCCTGGATCGAACCGGAAAAAGTATAGCCCCTGGCCGTATCTTTGCCAAGGAATGCCTCGTTTTTTTTCTTCTGTCCACCGGGGAAATAGCGTTGAATTTTTAATAAGTTTATGAAAGTATTAGGCGTTTACCGCTAAATGAGATTTAGTATATGTGAATGATTCATCTATAAGGGGACAATAATGAATTCAGTTGACGAATCTAGATTGAGAGAGATTGTAGGGGAGCGGAACATCAAATCTGACCCTTCGGATCTATATGTGTATGGGTCGGATTCGTCGGTCCACCATGCCCTGCCCTGGGTGGTGGTCAGACCCGAGAATACCGAACAGGTACAAAAGATAATGGTCCATGCCAATGAACGGGTCATCCCGGTGATTACCCGGGGAGGCGGTTCCGGCATGTGCGGCCAGACCGTTCCGGTGAACGGCGGTATCATCCTTGACATGAAGGGGATGAATAAAATCCTGGAGATCAACATGCCCGACGTTTACTGCCGGGTTCAGCCCGGTGTGGTGGACGACGACCTCAACCTGGCCCTTAAACCCCACGGGGTTTTCTATCCGCCCACCCCTGCCTCCTCCCGCATTGCCACCATCGGTGGTGAGATCGGCAACAACGCCTCGGGCGTTCGGTCGGTGAAATACGGTGCCACCCGGGATGCCATCCTGGGCATGAAGGTGGTCCTGCCCAACGGCGAGCTGGTCTCCCTGGGTGCCCACACCCGTGTGGAAGCCTCCGGGTATCAGTTGCACAAGCTCATGGTGGGCTCCGAAGGCACCCTGGGGGTTGTGGTGGAAGCCACCCTCAGCTTTGTACCCATCCCGGAATTCCGCTGCATGGGCATTGCCAACTTTGACTCCCTGGCCGACGCGGGCAAGGCCATCGGCGACATCATGGCCTCGGGGGCCATCCCCTCCATGCTGGAGCTGGTGGACTCGGTGGCCATCAAGGCCGTGAACAAAACCATGGACCTGGGGTTGAAGGAAGTGGCTGCGGCCCTGATCTTTGAAGCCGACGGCATGGTCAAGGAAGCCGTGGACTATGAAATCAACAAGATGCGGGACATCTGCATGAAAAATGGCGGTTCCGACATAAAGGCATCCTACGATCCCAAGGAACGGGCCAAGATCTTCCTGGGCCGGAAAAAACTCTTCCCCGCCCTGTCCAAATACGACGACAACCTGGCCTCCACCTCTTTGGCCGACGACATGGCCGTGCCCTACTCCAAGATGGCGGAGATGGCCGGCAAGATCCACGAAGTGGCGGAAAAGAACAATATCATCATGACGGCCTACGGCCACTGCGGCTCCGGCTGCATGCACACCAAGATCCTCATGGATACCAAGCGGGAGGACCAGTGGCAGAGTGCCCGGGCCGCCATCACCGAGATCTACGACTATGTGCGTTCCGTCAACGGCACCACCTCTGCGGAACACGGCATCGGCCTGTCCAAGGCCGAATCTTTTAAGGTGGAAAAGGCCGACTCCTTGAACATGCTGGCCACCATCAAGACGGCGTTGGACCCCAATAATATTCTCAACCCGGGCAAGCTCATGCAGGCACCGGACAACTGGGTCACCGCCACCAACCTTCGGTATGCCGTTAACGGTTAAAAGGGAGCTTAGAGGAATATTCCAATGGAAAAATTTGAAAATCTGAAAAAATGGGAAGGGACGCTGGCCAGCTGCATCCGTTGTGGTTACTGCTATGAAAACTGTCCTTTGTACAAGCACACGGGCTGGGAATCCGATGCACCCAGGGCCAAAATCATCACGGCCTTTGGCCTGCTCTCCGGAGAGGTGGAACCCAATGCGGCGGCTGCCGATAAAATCTTTAACTGCTTTCATTGCAAACGCTGCGAGGCGGCCTGTTCTTCCGGTGTCCCCCTCACAGAGGTCTTCACCGACGCCAAAAAAGACCTGATCAAGATGGGCCTCAAGGGCCCGGGGACCACCTCCACCACCCAGATGAACTGCGCCAAATGTCTGGCCTGTGTCAGCGCCTGTCCCCACGAGGCCCGGTCCCATGAGGAATCCGGCATTGTGGTGGATCCGGTCAAGTGCAAGTCCTGCGGGATCTGCGTGGAGGTCTGTCCGGCAGGGGCCGCTGTCATCACCAACAACTTCGGGACCTCCAAGCCCGAACTCAACGCAGGGGTCTCCCAGTTCCTGGAAACCCACCAGAACGCCAAGGCCATCGTCTTTGCCTGCAACTGGTCCTATTACCCGGACCTGCAGAACTCCCGCCTGCCCCAGTCTGAAACCGAGGACAAGGAATACAAGATCTTCGTGAACATGTGCGCGGGCCGGCTCCATGCCCAGACCCTGATGGAACCCTTTCTCAACAAGGCCCGGGGGGTATTGGTGGCCTGCTGTCCCGAAGGGGAATGCGGCCACGACGGCAACACCCGTGCCAAAAAGATGATCCAGGCGCTCCAGACTACCCTCAAGGCCATTGACATCAATCCGGAACGGATCCAGGTGGTGGAGATTCCCGCCGGGGACAAAACCCTTTTCCAGGCCGAGATTGATACCTTCATCGAAAAAATGGACCAATTGGGCCCCATTCGCTAATTTTTGCCAGGGGATGCCCATCCAACACCGGCCTGACGCTGACCCAGGGGCCATGGTAGTACAATTGCCATGGCCGGGACCCCAGCCCAGGCCGGATGTGGTTCCATTGGCGCCCCGAGAAAGGACGGATTATGAAGATCGACGTACCCTATGACAAAAGCAGCACCATGACGGCGGAGATCTCCGACGATATCTCCATCAATTTCCTGGAGGCCAACGATGTGGAGATCAAGGACGAGGCCACCATCCTGAGACAGGCCATTGAAACCCCCATCAACTCCAAGGGTTTTTCCGAATTCCTGGGCGATGCCAAAAAGGTATTGGTCATTGTCAATGACGCCACCCGCCCCACCCCCACCAGCCGGGTGGTGAAGGTCCTGTTCGACGACCTGAAAAAAACCGATTACAACTTCATCATTGCCACCGGCGCCCACCGGGGGCCTTCCCAAGAGGAATACATTCAGATCTTCGGGGACGTCTACCCCGAGGTCAAGGACCGGATCATTGTCCACGACGCCCGTAAACAGGAGGAGATGGTCTTTTTGGGCAACTCCACCAACGGCACCCCCATGTGGGTGAACAAGGCCGGTGTAGAAGCGGACAAGATCATCATCATCTCCTCTGTGGAGCCCCACTATTTTGCCGGCTACACCGGGGGGCGGAAGTCCTACCTGCCCGGCATTGCCGGTTTTGACACCATAGAAAAAAACCATAAGCTGGCCCTGGCCTCGGAAGCCCGGGCCCTGGCCCTGGAGGGCAACCCGGTCCACGAGGACATGGTGGACGCCATCAAGACCGTGAAGCAGGAGATCTTCTCCATCATGACGGTTCTGGACAAGCACCACAAGGTCTATGCCACCTGCGCCGGCCACATCAACGACAGCTTCTACGCCGCCATTGACCGGGCCAACGAGGTCTTCTGCGCCCCGCTTGCGGAAAAGGCCGACATCGTGGTCTCCGTGGTCAAGTTCCCCCAGGACATCGACCTCTACCAGGCCCAAAAGGGCATTGACAATGCCAAGCTGGCGTTGAAGGAAGACGGGATCCTCATCCTGGTGGCCAAGTGCCGCTGCGGCATCGGGGGCAAGGCATTTGCCGACCTTTTGGGCTCCTGCGACAGCCCCAGGGCCGCCCTGGATAAAATTGAACAGGGCTATGTCCTGGGCTACCACAAGGCGGCCAAGATGGCGGAAATCGGACTGTGGGCCGAAATGTGGGGGGTCACCGACGTGGAACCCGATGTCATTTCCAAGCTCTTCATTCGCCCCTTTGGCGATCTCCAGACCGCCTTGGATGCCGCCATTGAAAAAAAGGGCAAGGATGCCTCTGTCCTCTTCCTCATGGACGGGGGGCTCACCGTACCCATGGTGGGCTAACCCCGATATTGGGCAAGGCCCTCCCGGTTCATCTCCGGGAGGGGCCAGGGGCCGGATCGGCCCCCGTATAAAGAAATCATCCCCCTGGTGCAAACGCGGCAGGGGGATTTTTTTGTCCTTGTTTCATTTGGGCCCTTCTATTTTCCATAGACCTGGGCCGGGGCAAGGGTATCCGGGAACCGCTCCAATGCGGCCTTGCGAATGGAATAGCAAAGATGGCATTCATCCACATAGCCCGGTTCCTCTTTGGCCTCCGGTATGAAGTTCAATGCCCTGGCCAGGGCGGCAGGGCCGCCCTGGATCAGGGGGCCTGCAATGGGATGGTCATGGGGGCTGTATTCCGACACCAATGTGGACAGGGGCGTCTCCCACATGTTCCCCATGGACATGCCCTGGCAGAGGTGGACATGGCCCAGGGCATCCACATGGACCCTGGACGGTGATTCCAGATCCTCGTCCGGACATTGACACAGGTCGGCCACCGGTCTCCGGGGCAGGTCGGCCACCAGGGTTTCCGCGGCCCGGCCCCTGAACCGTGCCCCCCCGCCAATAACCGGGGCGCCCCTGCCGGATCCATGGGGATCACCGGGGGTCACCTGTGGGGGATCGATGCAGATGGTATGGGCATTGATTCCCAGCTGATCGGCTGCTTCCTTGGCGATGGAGGCCGGGTTTTCTGCCTCCTCCCCGTAATGGAAGGCATCATTGGAGATACTTAACCCATCAAGACCCGCCGCCTTCAGGGGCGAAAGCCAGAGCAGGGCATCTTCCAGGGCCTTGGCCGGATAGGCATTGGTGACCATGCCGGTGGTGAATCCCCTGGCATGGGCCAATCGGATGCCCTCCACCAGCAGGGGGAAATAGAGCAGGGGCTCCCCTCCTTCAAAAAACAAGGTGTCCACCGTCCCCAGTTTTTCCGCCTCGTCCAGGGTGGTCCGGATCTGCTCCAGGGTAAAGGTTCCCCTGGACTCCGGGGTACAATGGAGAAAGCAGTGATCGCAGGAAAAGGGGCATGAATAGGTGAGAAGAAAATGAATTCCAGTGAGCATAATGTCCTCCTTCATGGATTCGGGACAAGACGCCGGGCCATTTTTCCCAGGCCGTCCCATCTATTATAAGGATGCCTTTCCCCGGAAAACAAAATGTGGAAACGGCTTGGGAGAAATGCTTACACCGCTTCCACCATGGTCAAGCCCTCCAACGGATAACCGTATCCAGGGAGAAAAAGGTCTCACTGGGGATGAACCTATCTAAAATATGGGGGGTTTAAAAGGCAATTCTTTAAAAAAAAGGATGGGATCCGTTGTCCTGCCTGGAAACGGCGATCACCACCGCATCGGATATGGCGGTCATCCCCAGGTGGAGTGAAGCGGAACGGGAACGCACCATGGCGAAGCCCGGATTCCATGGGAACATGCTGTTAGCGGATGTTGTGACGTTTCAACCGTTCATAGAGGCTGGAGCGGGAGACACCTGAAATCTCACAGGCCAGGTTGATGTTCTCCTGGGTCTCCTTCCACAGGCGAAGGAGGTATTGCTTTTCCACATGGGCCATGACGTCCTTAAGTTTGGACAGGTGACCGGCCTGGGAGAAATCCAGGCTGGGCAGGGGCGGAAAGGCGGTAGCCGTTTCCGGGTCTGCCTTGTTGATGATGGCATCCTTTACATAGCCGGGCAGATGGATGGAATAGAGGATGGGTTCGTGGCGGGCCGAGGCAACGGCCTTGTCCATGGCGTTGATGAGTTCCCGAACATTGCCCGGCCAGGGGTACTCGCTGAGGATCCCCAGGAATTCCGGGGAAACCCCCTTGGTCTCGATCTGGTATTTTTTGCAGCAGCGCTCCATATAATGGATGGCCAGCCGGACAATGTCCTGCTTCAACTCCCTCAGGGGCGGGGTCTGGATCTGAACCCCGTCCAGGGCAAACAAAAGATCGTTACGAAAGGTACCGGCTTCGGCCAGGGCGGAGATGTCGTCCCGGGTGGTGGCAATGACCCTAAAGTCGCTTTTCAGGGAGTGTGCCCCGCCCACCGGGGTAAAGGCCATATCCTCCATGGCCCTGAGCAGGGCCTTCTGCCCTTCCATGGGCAGTCTGCCCACCTCGTCCAGGAGAAGGGTGCCGCCGTTGGCCTTGGCAATGGCGCCGCTTTTCTGGGTCTGGTCCTGGGCACTGGTCACCCCGTAGAGCAGGGATTCGGCAATGTCGGCATTCATGGCGGAACAGTCCACGATGACAAAATTCCCGTCCCGTCGATCACTGTTCAGGTGAACGGTCTTGGCAAAGAGGGCTTTTCCGGAACCGGCCTCCCCGGCAAGGAGGACGGGCACATCGGAATAGGCAGCCACACTGACCTGTTCCAGACAATTTTCAAGGACATCTGATTCGCCGATGATCTCGTTGCGTTTGAGTTGCCCCGGGCTGGAGACCCTGCCCTTTTCCCGGCGATATTCCAGGGCCCGTTTCACCTGGAGGGCGATTTCCTGGCGCAGGAAGGGCTTTTCCAGATAGTTCCATGCCCCGCTGGAGATGGCCAGCTCGGCCCCGTCGGGGTCGCTTTCTCCTGTGATGATAATGATTTCAGGGGATGAGGGAAGGATTTTAATTTTCTGGATTAAATCCAGACCATTGGCATCGGGCAGGTTGATATCCAGAAAAACGATATCAAAAAGTCCATTTTTTGCCAGCTCAAGGCCGTGGGCGCCGGACAGGGCATATCGACTCTCGTGGGAAATCCGGCGCATCATTTGAACCAGGACGTCACAGATGACCGGATCATCGTCAATAATAAGGATATCTGCCATGCGTATTTCCCCAACTCAGACTGAAATTCACCAAAGTTAGCATGCCGTTCAGGTATGGGTCGGCACCCAGCTCAATTTTCCACGTATGTTCTAAGACCTCGACATTGATCAGCAATATACGCGTTCAGATTTCGATTCCGGCACCATTACAGATTGTCGCTAAGACCTAGTACCCAGTGATACAAGAAGAACTCCCGCTTGTCAAACCCAAAAAAGAGGAAAAAACAAAGTTAAAACAGGAAGAAAAATGAGAAAAGACACAGGGCCCAGATACCGACATCCGGGCCCTGCATTAAGGACGGTTTTCAGTGGGATTTAAAGGTCTTCAATGGCCTCGGTCAGTTCGGGCATGAATTCCAGAATGTCTTCCACGATTCCCACATCGGCCACCTGGAAAATGGGGGCCTTGGGGTTCTTGTTCACGGCAACGATGAAGGGATTGCCCTTGATGCCGCCCATGTGCTGGAAGGAACCGGAAATACCCATGGCCAGATAGACCTTGGGCTTAACGGTCTGGCCGGAGGTTCCGACCTGGCGGGATTTTTCCAGCCATTTGGCGTCAACGATGGGTCTGGAGCAGGAGACGACAGCCTTCATGGCGTCGGCCAGCTCCTGGGCCACTTCGATGTTGTCTTCGTCTTCAATACCACGACCGATGGAGACCAGGACGTCGGACTTGGTGATGTCCACATCCCCCACTTCGGCTTCAACCACTTCCAGGAATTTTCTGCCGCAGGAAAGGTCGCCGGCATCACCGGACTTGTCCACAACTGAACCACCGGCATCTCCGGCCACCGGAGCAAAGGCACCCGGGCGGATGGTGACGACCCCACCGTTGGAAATATCGGTGGAGACATGGGTGGAGACGGCCCCGCCCAGTTCCTGGCGGACCATCTTGAGCAACCCGCCGTCAATGCCGTCAAATCCGACGATGTCGGCGGCATAGGCGGAATCGAGTTTGATGGACAGGCCAGGGGCCAGGTCCATGCCAAAGGTGTCGTGTCCGGCCAGGATCAAGGCGTCGACCGGCAGGATGTTCACCAGGGCCTTGCGGATGATTTCCGCATTGGGATAGGCCATGTCGGCGTTGTCCACCTTAATGACTTCGCCGTAATATTTGGTCATTTCATTGGCAACGGCATCCAGGTCGGCGCCGGATCCGGTGACCACTGCGGTCACGGCTGCGCCGGCATCAATCTGTTTGGCTGCTTCGGGGAACTCCATTGCCACATCTTCTGCACTGCCGTTCTTATGGGGAATATATGCGAAAATCTGTGTCATGATTAGAGTCCTCCTTTGGCTTTCAGCTTTTCAATCAGCTTTTCAATGATCTCATCGGTGGAGCCTTCCAGCATTTCGGCGCCATCACCGAGATCGGGAACAAAGTAGTCTACACGTTTGGTCTTTGCCCCTTCTTCACCCACGGTGGCCGGATCAATGCCCAGGTCACCGGCGGATTTTTCAGGAATTTCAACCTTGGCCACCTTACGGATACCGCGGATCCCAACGTAGCGGGGTTCGTTGATACCGGTCTGGATGGACAGCACGCAGGGAAGGGACATTTCATTCATCTCCTGGTTGCCGCCTTCGATTTCACGGCCCACGTGGAGTTTGTCGCCTTTCACGTCGATTTTATTGACCAGGGAAGCATAGGGAAGATCCAGCATGGCCGCCAGCATACCGCCCACCTGGCCGGCGCCTTCGTCGGCCTGGGCACCGGTGAGGATCAGATCGTAACTGCCTTTTTCGATCTCGGCCTTGAGGATGGCGGCAATGCCTCTGCCGTCGGAATTCTCAAAGGCGTCATCACAGAGAAGGACACCATTGTCGGCGCCCATGGCCATCTCACGTCTCAAGACCTCTTCGGCCTCGTCATCACCTATTGTCACAACTGTAACGCTTCCGCCGTGCTCGTCCACAATCTGGATGGCTTCTTCAACCGCGTAGTTATCCCATTCGTTTACCGAATATACCAGGTCGTCGCGATCGAGATCGTTGCCAGCCGAGTTGAGCTCGAATTCGTTCTCAGCAGTATCCGGGACTCGCTTGACACATACCAAAATCTCCATTATTGCCTCCTTTAATTAAATAGGCGGGGGCCGCCTGGCAGACACCGGGGTTTCGATCGGGGGTTCAAATCCGGGTCTGCGTCGGCCCCCACTGTTTTATTTTAAATGCTGCTCAATGAGTTCTGTGAAATCCAGCGCTTCCATTTCTCCTTCCATACCGGCAACCTTGATGGCATCCTGGATGTTGACCAGGCAGAACGGACAGGCCGTTACAATCACGTTGGCACCGGCTTCCGCAGCCATCTGAACCCTGAGGACGCCCATACGGGTATCTTCTTCGGGTTCGTAAAAGAGCATCAGACCGCCGCCGCCGCAGCAGAAGGACCGGTCACGGCTCTTTTCCAGTTCAACCCTTGTCAAGCCGTCAATGGCGTCCAGGGCTTCTCTGGGATCTTCGTAAACACCATTGTGACGTCCCAGGTAACAGGGATCATGGTAACAGAAGACCTTGTCAGGTGCGTTACAGGGTTTAAGGGTCACTTCGTTTTTGCGAATCTTCTCCGCGATGACCTGGCTGATGTGCCGCACCGGGGGAAGACCTTCATAATCATTTTTCAACGCATTATAGGCGTGGGGATCTGCGGTGACGATCTGACTGACACCGGACTCCAGGATGGCTTCGGTATTCTGTGCCTTCAGATCCCAGAAGAGCATCTCTTCACCGAAACGAAGGACTTCGTTACCGCTGTCCTTTTCCTTTTTACCCAGGATACCGAAGTCCACACCGGCCTTGGTCAGGATGGCGGAGGTGCGGCGGGCAATGTCCTGGATGTTGTCGTCATAGGAAGAGATACTGTCCACAAAATAAAGGGTGGAGGCGTCGTCCTTGGCCAGGTTCTTTACTTCGTACTTGGCGGCAAAGGCTTCTTCCTTGGTCCAGTCGGCCCGTTTCTTTTCCATCATGCCGTAGGGGTTACCGCGTTTCTCAAGGGCCTTGAGCGGTTTCTGCAGGGACTGGGGCACCATGCCTTCGTCCACCATGCCGCGGCGCAAGTCCACTATCTTGTCGATGTATTCAATGCCCAGGGGACATTCCTGCTCACAGGCACCACAGGTGGTGCAGGACCAGATTTCATCTTCGGTGTAGATGTCTTCCACCAGCATGTTACTCTTGTAGATTTCACCGGACAGGGGATAGTTCTTGAACATCAGGTCCCTGGCCTTGATGGTGATAAACCGGGGAGACAGGGGACGACCTGCTGCATTGGCCGGACACTGATCGGAACAGCGACCGCAGTCTGCGCAGGAATAGAAGTCCAGCATGTGCTTCCAGGTAAAATCTTCCAGTTTTTTCACACCAAAGGATTCCAACTCGTCCAGTTCCTCTTCGGTGATGCCGTGCTGAACCGGCTTGATGTTCCCCTTTTTGACCCGCATGAAAAACACGTTGAAAATCGAGGTGATCACGTGGAAATGTTTGCCCATGGGCAGGAAACACAGGAAGAAGAAAAAGGTAAGATCATGGATGAAATACATGGTGATGTGCAACCCCTGGAGCAGACCGGGGGAGGCCCCGGACAGCATGCCCGTGAACAGCCATGTCAGGGTCAGGGGTGCAATAAAATGCCCTTCTCCGCCCTGGCCCAGACCAAAGGCCAGCTCAGAGGCTTCGAAAAGGGATTCGGAAATCATTAGGGTGGAGATGATTCCCAGGACAAATACCGCCTCTGCGGTATGGTCCTTGCCGTATTGTTCCGGCACGGCGTACCGTTTGGGTTTGATGATGCCCCTGCGCACGGCGGCCACGATACAGGCAATGAGCACGAAGGTGGCGGCATAATCCTTGAAGAAGTTGTAAATACTTCCCAGGGCGCCATCAAATCCCGGCAGAACAAAGCCGTCGGACATGCCCACGATCACCAGGGAGGTGGACCGGATGGAGAGCACCAGGAAACCGGCAAAGATAACGATGTGGATCACGCCGGCCAGCATATAGCGGGGCTGACGGATCTGTCCCAGCCAGACCAGAAACAGATTCTTCATCCGTGCGGGGATATTGTTAAACCGGGCATCCGGGGCCGCTCGGACCAGGGGAGCGATTCGACGGGCCATGATGTAGGCGAACAGCCCCACACCGATGACCGGTATGATAAAGGAGAGGAACACTGCCGGCAGTACTCCGAAAAACTTAAAACTAGCTGGACCAATAATAGATGTCATATGTACATCCCTCCGAAAATTATGATTCCTATTTAAGCGTTTAAACTCAAAGAGCTTTAATAAACATGAGCAACCTTCGTCAAGCAAAAAGCATTGTTCAGCAAATTTATAATATTCAAAGAATGGATTCCGTTTATTTCCCCCTAACCCCGGTCATATAGAGATCCACAAGGGGATCTGCCATGGATACCAAATCATATCGACCACTTGCCGAAACCCAGGTAGAAATAACCCCTTCCACGGCGCCGAGGATGAACCGTTTTACCAACCCCACAAAGAGATCCTGGCGGATGGTACCTTCGTTCTGCCCCAGTTCGATGATATCCGAGAGCAAATCCAGGTACATCTTGGAGATGTCCTTGATCTGGGACTGGATGTCCCGCAGATAGCGAACCTCTGACTGAAAAATGACGGCCATGTTCTTGTCCTTCTGGAATTCATCCAGATGACATCGGATCAGGTTCCGTAGTTTGTCCTCTGCGTTGCGTCCGGATTCCACAGCCGCATTCATCCGTTCAAAGACCACCTGGGTCTTGAAGGTGATGAACTGATACAGGATGTCGTCCTTGTTCTTGAAATAAAGATAGAGGGTGCCGTCGGCCACCCCGGCTTCGCCGGCGATCTGTGAAATGGTGGCCTTGTGGAATCCCCGGGCGGCAAACACGGCCCCGGCACTATCGAGAATCTTATGGTATTTTTCTGTCTTATTTTTCTGTAACCCCATACCATCCTTCCTGATAAATGAATAACGATTCATCATCTAACACCAGAAGAAACAAATTGTCAAGGCTTGTAAAAAAACGAAATCAAAAACAGAACATACTGATATAATAAAGAATAAAAATAATACAACTTTATAAATTATTAAAAATAATTAGAAAAAATCTCAATTTTAATACAAAAAATCCTATGAATATTCATTCACACCTCCTTTCTGATCTGGAAATACAATCGACCGCCACCGGGCAATCCCTCTGGAAAGACGGAATTTTTCCCCCGGCCCGTGCCTGGAAATCCTTGACCGGAACTCCCCTTTTTTGATAGGGTCTGGTGCGAATTAAAATACGTAGAAGCCACTGATTTATCAATTATATTAAGGAGTACCATGACCACTGAATTTGAGACTGTTCTCGACTATGGCAGACCCCCGAGCATCAAAGCACTTTTCCCCAATTCCAAAGCCCTTATCGTCAGCGGAAAATATGTTGATCAGGCCATGCTGAAAAAGGGCAAATGCATGACCATTGCGGCCAACGCCCGGAACTCTTTTGTGATCAAGGGGGTTCTTAAAGCCGCCCAGAAAGCCGATGCTGCGGTGATCATTGAAATCGCCCGTTCAGAGGGTGGGGCCAATGCTTACTGCCCGGTGAGCCTGTGGAGCATGGCCCGCCAGACCGACGCCTATATGAACGAAATGGGCATTACCATCCCCGTGGCCATCCACGCCGACCACTATGGTATTAAAAAGGTAGAAGACCTGGGACCGGCCAAGGAAGAAATCCCCAGCCTGTTCGAAGCTGGCATCACCTCCATTGCCATTGATGCCTCCCACATGCCCGACGACCAGAACCTCATGGCCAACATGGAAGTCAACTCCCTGATCCCGGAATGGGCCGGCCTGGAAACAGAGGTGGGAGAAATCAAGGGCACCCAGGGACTGTCCACGGACGAGGAAGCCCTCTTCCTCATCCGGGGCCTCAACGCCCACGGCATCTTCCCGGATTGGATCGCCCTTAACAACGGCACCACCCACGGCATTGAAGAGAGCGAATCCGGCATCAATGTGGAACTCACCACCCAGATTCACCAAGCGCTTTCCCCCTACAAACTTTCCGGCGCCCAGCACGGCACCTCGGGCAACCACTCCGACCGCCTCCGGGCCATTGCCGGCCGGACCCAGACCACCAAGGCCAATGTGGCCACTGCCCTGCAGATGGTATCCTGGGGTATCAAGGTCAATGAATACGGCAATGCCATCATGGATAAAAACGGCGAATTGATCAAAGAGAAGGGCAAGGGCGTCACCGGGGCCATGTGGGAAGAGATGCAGGCATATGCCACTGCCAACGGCATCAAGGGCAGCAACTTCAAAAAATTAAACATTGTTTTCGAAAACAAGCTTCTGGGACTGCCCAAGGAGATCCGGGACCGCATGGTCCAGGCAGTGGAAGATTTCACCTATCCCCTGCTCACGGAGGTCTTTAATGCCGACGGCACCGGAGCCCTTGTGAAAAACGCCATCCTGGCCAAAAAATCCCACCACCCTGGCGTCAAGGCAAAGGCCATTGAAGACCCCAGTGACTGGACCGAAGAAAAGATCGTTGAACGGGCCTCCAAGATCGACTCCGACAAAGGACCCGAGGGGGATTTCGACGAATAAATAAAAATGATTTTTTTGCTAAAGTTTTAATTTTCTCTTTCCGATATGTGCCATAAGGAGAAAATTAAATGCAGATACCATCATATCAGATACAGAATGTTCTAAAGGTCTATTCCAGACAGTTGAGTCAGGGTAAAATCTTGCGGAATAAATTCGGTGCTGCCAATAAAGTATCTGCCGATAGTGTCACCATTTCCTCCGAGGGCAAGCGGCAGGCCATCATTGACAAGGTGGCCTCCAGCATCGTTGAGAAAATTATCACCGAGGGGCCCAAGGAAAAGAACGAAGCCCAGATCACGGAACAGATCGAAAAAGAACTTGGCAAAAAGATCAACTACGGACGGGACAAAAACCAGTTTACCTACACAACGGTGGACAGTGACAATAAAAAAGTAACCCAGACGCTTTCGGTTGAAGATTCTGAATTTGTCGTGAAGCGGATGACGGAATTGGCCCGGAAAGTGGCCAACGACAATATGGAATCCCAGGGAGGTGCCCAATGAAAATATCCGGATCCAACACCAATTATATTCAACAGGCTTACGGCAACGCCAACAGTGCCGTCCCCGGGAATGGTCCCCAGGATAAGGCGGGCACCACCTCAGAAACCCGGACCACCGACAGCATCAGCCTGTCCGAAAAGACCCAGGATCTCAGACGGGTCCAGCAAAACATGGACAATGCTCCGGTGGAACGCCAAAAAAAAATCGCCGATCTTAAGGAGCGGGTCCAGGCCAACCAGTATACGGTGGACGCCCGGCAGCTTGCGGAAAATATGATCGGTTCCATCATGGATGAAATGGGATAGGGTGCAGTTTTTGCCTAGTGTGACCTGCCCGGCCCATCCCCTCCCGGCATCCCCGGCACCGAATCCATCGTCTTTTGGCGCATTTAGAAAACCTTTGTTTTTTCCAAATCCATGGCATATCTCTTGCTTTTAATTCCAAGCAACAGATGAACTCAAGGAGAATAGCATGGTGAATATAAACAAACTCAACGAACTCACCCAGGCCCTTGGAAACCCGGCCAAAAAGGACGGCGTCCAAAAGGGAACGGATGGGTTTCAAAATGCGTTAAACAATGCCATGGAAACTCGGGAATCTACATCGGAACTCACCGGCACTTCTGGTCTGGGAGAACTGGTCTCCACCCGTCCGGTTATTGCGGATCCCTCTGGGGCCGTTTCCGGCAGAACAGGGGATTTGCTCGACCTTCTGGACAGCTACGTTCAGCAGCTTGAAAACAGCCAGGTGTCGTTGAAAGCCCTTGCGCCCCTGATCCAACAGATCAACGACCAGGCACAACAGCTGCAGGAGGAAAGCCAGGGGCTGGGAGCGGACCACTCTGAACTCAAGACCATTGCCGACCAGACAGCCCTGGCTGCCCAGTCGGAATTCATGCGGTTCCAGCGGGGGGATTACCTGTCGTAATCCTTTTTTGCGCGCTGCCAGAATATCTCCTTTTCCGGCGGCGCCATTTCCTCTAGGATCCGTTCTTCGGACCGCAGGATCTCTTCCATGCGTCTGAACCGACCCTCAAACTTTGCCGTGGAGCGGGCCAGCGCCGTCTCCGGATGGAAACCGGCAAATCTTGCCACATTGACCAGGGAAAACAGGATATCCCCGAATTCCAGGGTCATCTCATCCTTGTCCCCTTTTTCAAGGGCCTCTTCAAATTCAGCAATCTCGGATTTCACCGTATCCAGGACCTGGTGAATGTTTTCCCATTCAAACCCCACCTTTACCGCCGCCTTTGAGACCTTCAGGGCCCGGAACAGCCCCGGCATGCCCTGGGGCACGCTGTCCAATGCCGATGCCGGTGCTTCGTCTTCCCGCATTGGGTCTCCGTTGGCCTTTTTCGCGTCTGCTTTTTCCCGGGCCTTGATCTGGTCCCATTGGGCCAGAAGCTCGGCCTCACTTTCCACATTGGCCGTGTCGTAGACATGGGGATGGCGCCGGATCATCTTTTCCGAAACCTGCTGCACCACTTCATTGAAGGGAATCTGGCCGGAATGGTGAAAAATCTCCATGATAAAAAGGATCTGGAACATCACATCCCCCATCTCCTCACAGGTATTGTCCCGGTCCTTGTTCACCAGGGCATCCTGGAGTTCGTACATCTCTTCCGCCAGACATTTCCACATGCTCAACGGGGTCTGCTTACGATCCCAGGAACATCCGTTTTCTCCCCTGAGGGTCCGGATGATCTCCAGAATCGGTGTAATGGATTCCACGTATTATTTTCTTCCTTTTAGGTGTTTCATATAATCGCCGGTCATGTTCTCAGAGGCAAAGACCAGCAAGGCGTCACTGCATTGGGTAAGATAAGGAGCGGTTCGGGAATTGGCAAGGTAGGAGCCCCCCTTGGGCATGAAGGTGGTGATGATGATAAAGATCACCGTAACGATGAGGATGCCCTTGGCCGCACCAAAAAGCAGGCCGAATCCCCTGTCCACCCACCCCAGAAAGACCAGTTGGAGCAGTTTACGAATCAGGGCGGCGGCCAGCCCCACCACCAGCAAAACGGCACAGAACAGGACAAAGAAGCAAACCAGTTTTTGAAGACCGGGGCTGTCGATCCAGTTCTGCACGTAGGGAATAAGTTCTCCATAATAAGTATTGGCACCGTAAAATGCAGCCACAATCCCTATGATTCCGGAGACTTCACGAATGAGCCCCCGGAAGACACCCCGGATCAGACAAAAGGCAACCACCACCAGAACAAAGACATCAAAACCGTTCATTTTTTTCCTGCTTTTTTATGGGTGAACCAAAGATTGAGAAATAGCAAGCAGGCCCTTTTCCCGTCAAGATTTTTATTGATTTTTAACCAAATAAAATGCACCCTATAGCCCATGAAAATGATTGATTTTAGTGACACACTGCTTGCACAAAAGCTGTTTGGATTCCACAACAGCACCCTTGAAAAAATTGCCCAGGCCCACGGGATTTCCATCAGCTCCCGGGGAAACAGCGCCACCCTTTCCGGACCGGAGGGGGGTTGCGAACAGGCGGCCCGGTTATTGGAACAGCTTTACGAACTGGTAAAGGAGGGATTTGTCCTTTCCCCGCCGGACATTGATGCCGCCGTCAACACCTTAAAAAAGAATCCGGAAACCGATCTGAAAAAGATCTTCAAGGCCACCATCTTTGTGACGGCCGGAAGAAAGGTCATCAGCCCCCGTAACCCCTCCCAGCTGGACTATGGCAACGCCCTCCGGGACAACGACCTCCTCTTCGGCATCGGCCCTGCCGGCACCGGCAAAACCTATCTGGCCATGGCCATGGCCGTGGCCGCCCTGGCCCGGGGGGATGTGCAGAAGATCATCCTCACCCGCCCGGCAGTGGAAGCCGGTGAGGCCCTGGGCTTTCTGCCCGGCGACCTGGCCGAAAAAATAAACCCCTACCTTCGTCCCCTATACGATGCCCTGTATGATATGCTTGATTTTGACAAGGCAAGGGCCTATATTGACCAGGAAATCATAGAGATTGCCCCCATCGCCTTCATGAGGGGCAGGACCTTAAACAATGCATTTGTCATCCTGGACGAAGCCCAGAACACCACGTCCGAACAGATGAAAATGTTTTTAACCCGTATTGGATACGGCTCCAAGGCAATTGTGACAGGAGACATCACCCAGATTGATCTTCCCAGGGGAAGGAAATCCGGCCTGGTGGAAGCCCGGAAGATTCTGGCCCGGATAAAGGGCATTCATTTTACCCTCTTCTCCAAGGAAGATGTGGTCCGGCACCCACTGGTATCCAATATCATTGATGCTTATGAAAAAAACAAAAAGTGACAACTGGTTCAGCACCACCAGCGATTTTTTCTCCACAACCCCCCTTCTGATCTGGTTCCTGGCAATTGTTACAACACTGGTCTTCACCGTCTTTCAGGTTCCCGAGCAGAAGATTGTTTCCTACAGCTACCAGGTGGGGGACATCGCCCGCAGGGATATCAAGGCCCCCAACGATTTCTTCATCGAGGATGAAGAAGTCACCCAGCAGAAAAAGAACCAGGCCAAGGACGCCGTCAAGGTGGTCTACGACTTCGATCCCGGACTGCTCAAGGAGATCCAGGCCCAGATCGGCGATGCCATGGCCCACAGCCGCAGCCTCTTTCCCTCCGAGGGGGAAACCCAGGACAACGGCACCCCCCTACCCGACCCCACCCTGGCCATGGTGCTGGAAACCCAGACCCGGTTCGAGGAGATCCTCGGGATCACCCTGAATAAAACCGCCTTTACCCTTTTATATAAGCACCGGTTTTCCAGGGACATCGAAGAAAAGATCTCCACCATCATGGGCAAGATCCTGTCCAACGGGGTGGTCTCCAATAAAACCATCCTACTGGAAGAGGAGGACCGGGGCATCCATTTAAGGAACATTGAAACTGGAGAGGAAAAGCCCGTAAACAACCTCAAGGTCTTTTACGGGCCGGACCAGGCCAAGGCCATGGTCCGCATCGAAGGCGAACCCCTTCTCAAGGCGATCAACGGCAAGCTGTCCCCGGTGATTGTTAACATCTGCCACCAGCTGCTCCAGCCCAATATCACCATGAACCGCAACGAGACCCAGAACCGGATCCTGGAAGCCCAGGCCGCCATCAAACCGGTGATGTACCAAATCAAGGCCGGAGAGATGATCATCCGTGAGGGGGAGCGGGTGGACAAACGGGGCCGGATCAGACTGGACGCCCTCCAGGCCCAGACCCAGGAAGAGGATGTCTACATGGCCGTGGGCGGCATTGCCATGATGACCTTCTGCCTCCTGGTGGTGATTTACCTGCTGTTCCTCAAGGACCACCACGACCTCCAGAAAAAGCACAACAAGCACATGACCTTCCTCTCCATGGGGATCCTGCTCCACCTGTGCATCGTGGAAATTGCCGCCTACCTGGCCATGCCCCAGGGGGCAGCCCTGTCCGGAACGGCCTTTTACATGGCCCTGCCCCTGCAGTCGGCCTCCATGATCGCCTGCCTCTTCCTGGGCTTTGACATTGCCATCTATTTCACCCTGGTTCTGGCCGTCATGACCACGGTGGCTTTCACCGGCAGCTTTGACATCTTTATCTTCTTCTTCCTCAGCGGCATCACAGCGGCCTTTTGGACCCGGGAACGCCCCGAGCGCAAGACCTTTATCATGGCCGGTTTCAAGCTCGCCCTGTTCAATGCCCTCCTGGCCCTGATCCTGGGATTCAACTCCCTGGCCCCGGCCGATCTGATCATCCTGGCAGAGGACATGGGCATGGCCTTCATCGGCGGGCTTTTTGCCGCCACCCTCACCGTGGGCTTCACCCCCCTCATCGAGGTGCTCTTTGACTACACCACAGAGATCAAGCTGCTGGAGTTCTCCAACCTGGACCAGCCCCTGATCAAAAAGCTCATGATCGAAGCACCGGGGACCTACAACCACAGCGTCATCGTGGCCACCCTGGCCGAAGCCGCCGCCTCGGCCATCCATGCCTCGGGCCTCAAGGCCAAGGTCATGGGGTATTACCACGACATCGGCAAGCTGGACAAGCCCATGTACTTCATCGAAAACCAAACCGACGGGAAGAACCGCCACGACAAACTCTCTCCGTCCATGTCCGCCCTCATCCTCATCCAGCACGTGAAAAAAGGGGTGGAGCTGGCCAAGGAACACAAGCTGGGGGACGAAATCATCGAAGGGATTATCCAGCACCACGGCACCTCCCTGATCAAGTACTTCTACAACAAGAGCCTCAAGATCGGGAACGAAAACGTCAATGAAGAGGATTTCCGCTACCCCGGCCCCAAACCCCAGACCCGGGAGGCGGGCATCGTCATGCTGGCCGACGTGGTGGAAGCGGCGGTCCGGGCCCTGGAACGGCCCACACCTGCACGGATCCAGGGCCGGGTCAAGGAGCTGATCAACGACATCTTTGCCGACGGTCAGCTTGAGGAATGCGAACTCACCCTCAAGGACCTCCACCAGATCGCCAAGAGCTTTAACAACATCCTGACCTCCATCTACCACAGCCGCATCGAGTACACGGATAAACCCCAGGAAAAGAAAAAAGAAAAAAATGGAACACCCAAAGATACTGATCGACAACCGTCAAGAAACGAAGGTGGCAACGGACCAGCTGCTCAAAAAGATCGAACAGATCTTAAGCGCCTTGGGCTGTGACGACCACGAACTCTCCCTGGTCATCACCGATGATGCCGAAATCCGGGAGCTAAACCAGACATACAGGGGCAAGGACACGTCCACCAACGTCCTCTCCTTTCCCATGCAGGAGGGGGAGTTCACCGACATCACCCCGGGCCTTCTGGGGGATGTGGTCATCTCCGCGGAAACCGCAGAACGGGAGGCCGGGGAAGCCGGTATCAGCCCGGACCAGCGCATGTCCCAACTCCTGGTCCACGGCATCCTCCACCTGGTGGGATTCGACCACGAGCTGGGGGAGGACCAGGCCCGGGAAATGGAGGCCAAAAGCCTGGACCTCCTCCGGTGCATCGAACCCCATACCGAACTCGACTTTTTTTAGATACGAAAGGAAAATAAAATGGCTGCTGAACTTGCTGTAAACGTAGACCATGTGGCAACCCTGAGACAGGCCAGGGGCGCCGAATATCCCGACCCCGTGGCCGCAGCCCTGGCCGCAGAGACCGCCGGCGCCGACGCCATTGTGGTCCACCTTCGGGAGGACCGCCGTCACATCCAGGAGCGGGACGTCCGCCTCATCCGCCAGGTGGTTCAGACCCGACTCATCCTGGAAATGGCCGCCACCAGTGAAATGCTGGGCATTGCCCTGGACATCAAGCCGGAAACCGTGACCCTGGTTCCGGAAAAACGGGAGGAGCTGACCACCGAGGGCGGGCTTGACCTGGTCACCCACGAGGCCCACATCCGGGATGCCGTTTCCACCCTCCAGAACGCTGGCATGAAAGTCTGCATATTCATCGACCCCGACCTGGACCAGATCAAGGTGGCCCACAATATCAATGCCGACTCCATTGAGATCCACACCGGCGCCTTCTGCGATGCCGTCTCCGAAACCAAACAGAACCAGGAATTCTCCCGCATCGTGGATGCCGCCAAAGTGGCCACCCGCTTAAAATTAGGGGTCCATGCCGGCCACGGAATCTGCTATAATAGCATCAACGCCTTTAAAGGTCTGGACGAAATCGTTGAATACAGCATCGGCCACAGCATCATCTCCCGGTCCGTTCTTTCCGGGATCGACACGGCCGTGAGGGACATGAAAGCCCTGATCAACGCCCTTTAACCCCAAATTTCACCGGCAGTCCCGTGTCAATTCCCATGGGGCTGCCCAAAGGTCTATTGCATGGCACCCGAAACCCTGCTCATCATAGACGACGAACCCTCCATCCTGGAGAGCCTTTCCATGTTTCTCCAGGACGAGGGATACCAGGTCCTCACCGCTGAAAACGGTCAAAGGGGCCTGGAGCTTTTCTACACCAACAGCGTGGACCTGGTCATCACGGATCTACGCATGCCCGTTGCCGACGGCAACCAGGTCATGGGAAATATCAAAGCCCATTGCCGGGACCACCAGCTCCCCGAGCCCCCCATGATCGTCATCTCCGGTGTGGGCGAAAAGGAAGATATCATCAATGCCCTGCGCATGGGGGCCAAGGATTATATCACCAAGCCCTTTGAAGATCTGGACATGATCTCCCATACCATCAAAAAAGCTGTGGAAACCAAGCGGCTAGAAGAACAGAACCGACAATACCGAAAGGACCTGGAAAAAAGCGAAGCCCAGTACAGGACCATCACCCACCAGGTGGCCGAGGGGGTGTTTACCGTGGATGAAAAGGACCGTATCACCCTTAGCAACCCCGCCTTCTGTCAGATGACCGGCTATGCAGCAGAAGAACTTCTCAATAAGGATTTCAAATCCATGGTCCGGGACAGGGACCGGCCCCGGATCGAAGAACAGACCCAACTCCGAAAGACCGGGGAAAAGGGGAGATACGAACTCCAGCTCCAGCACAGGGAAGGCCACATGGTCCATGCGGAAATCGCCTGCAGCCCCCTGCCCAGTGAAACCGGGGAATACATCGGTGCCATCGCGGTTATCCGGGATATCTCCCGCCTCATCGAACTGCGGAAAAAATACCAGGAGTTCATGGCCCGGGAAGGGGATAAATCAAAGGATCTCATCGCCCTCTGCGCCAATTGTAAAAGCATCAGGGACAAGGAAAAGGGCTGGCTGAAAATGGAAGAGTTCTTCAGCAATATCATCTTTTCCCACGGCATCTGCCCGGACTGTTGTGAGAAACTCTATCCCGAGCTGGACCTGTCGGAACTGGACGATAGCCCATACGACATCTGACCCGAACATTCCATGGCAATGTATTCCAAAAGGATTTTAACAATTGTTACCGTAGTGAAACGGCATCCCGTGGACAGGTAGCGTCTATGGAAGAAGCCCGGCGACCTGGGCCGCCTGGGTGACACCGCCTTCATTATTGGAGCCCACCTGTTCAAAGGCAGCCCCCAAAGACGAGGGTGCATTGGCCACCATGAACCCCCTACCCGACCATTCCAGAAGATCCACATCATTGTAATCGTTGCCCACGGAGATCACGCGACTGCGATCCACCCCGATCCGTTGAATCAGCCATTCCGACGACAGGCTTTTGGAAACCCGCGGGTGGAAGACCTCGATCCAGGAGGACCGGTGGTCCAGAGGAGAGGTGGCATGGATGACGGAAAAATCCGACAACTGGTCCTGGAGCTCCGCCACCATTTCCGGCGGCAAACCATCCTGGACCACGGCCAGAACCTCGGTCACCGCTTCATAGACAGGGGTATCCGCCCCAAGGGGCCTGCCGTAATCCTTGTACATGGAAATCCGATGGTGGAAGTCCACCCCCTTCCCACTATTGTCCCGGTACAAGAACTGCCGGGTATGGGGAATGGCCCTGTGGATCATGTAGTCAAAACCCCGGGCGTCAAAACAGTCACATATCCGCCCCACATCCCCGCGGTTCAGGGCACACTGCCGGATCACCTCCCCCGACGCCAGATCCATGATCCCCGCCCCCGTGGAAAAGATCAGATAATCCACGGGCAGATCCCCGGGATCCAGTTGCATCTGGGACAGGGCACGGAAAAAGGAAAAATGACTCCGCCCCGTGGCAATGGCCGTGGCCGTCCCGGCTTCGCGCAATCGATCCAGGGTGTGGAGATCCCTCTGGGAAATCCGTTTCTCGTCATTGAGCAAGGTGCCGTCAAAGTCGGTGATAAATAAATATTTGTCCATGGGTGTCCCGTTTATTATGTCCTTCGCCAGAGGAATGTGATACCTCTTTTTCATTTCTTTAACAAGGTGGTTTTCCCATGTCCAGAACCCTTGACCTCATCTTTAAACACCTGGCACAGCGCCCCTCCCTTCTGGAAGTGGGGGTGGATGCCTACCGCGCCTACGTGGAACTGGGGGGCATTGCCTTTAAACCGGCCAAGGACATCACCGAAACCCCCTTTTCCCACCAGGGAATAACGGGCCTCTGGCTCACCCCGGACAATGCCGAGCCCGGCCACAGCCTGCTCCACATCCACGGGGGCGGTTTCATTGCCGGCTCCAGCACTTCATACCGGGATATGGGATCCCGCCTGGCCCGTGAGGCCCGCTGCCCGGTCCTGCTCTTTGACTACCGCCTGGCCCCGGAGCACCCCTGCCCCGCCGGGCTGGAAGATGCCCGCAGCGTCTACGACCACCTCAGCGCCACCCTGGACCGCCCCATCGCCCTTACCGGGGACTCCGCCGGCGGCAATATTGCCGTGGCCCTGGTGAACCAATGCGTGCAGGAACACCTCCCCCTGCCCACCTGCCTGGGCCTCATCTCTCCCTGGCTGGACCTCACCGGAAATGCCGAAAGCATCAACACCAACAAAGACAAGGACCCCATGCTCAGGCCCCCGGACCTGGCCCACACCGCCACCCTCTATGCCGGGGACCGCCCCCTGGACCACCCCCAGGTTTCGCCCCTGTTCGGGGATCTTACGGGCTTCCCCCCCTGCCTCATCCAGGTGGGGGCCACCGAAGTCCTTCTGGACGACTCCCGCACCCTGGCCAAGCGCCTCACCCGGGCCGGAAGCCGGGCCGATCTGGAAATCTGGGAAGAGATGTTCCATGTCTGGCACTACTTTGCCCGCTACCTCAAACAGGGCAAAAAGGCCCTCCGGGATATGGCCCATTTCATCCGGAGCCACAGCTGACCCATGGCCCACCTGCGCCATACCCGACTCCTGATCCTGGCCGACATCGAAGGCAGCACCGGATGTATGGCCTACGAAAACGGAAAGGTATTTGGAAAAGGATGGGCAAGGGTCTGCCGGGAAATGACCCGGGACATCAACACATTATCCCAATCCCTGTTCGCTGCAGGGGCAACCCAGATCCGGGTCAAAGACTTCCACAGGTCCGGCCACAACCTGGTCCCCCAACTCCTGGATCCAAGGATTCACCTAGACCAGGGCTATGCCACAGGCCCCGTCCCCGGCATGGGAGATCCCGGGAAAACCACCGCCTTGCTCCTCATCGGCCACCACGCCCCCTCGGGTGCCCCGGGTTTCCTCCCCCACACCATGACCTCCCGCCTGGGCCGGGTGGAAATCCGGTCCCCGGGCCACCGCCCCAGCCTCCTCACCGAGGCCCAGCTCTTTTCCCATTCCCTGGCCCCCCGGGGCCTGGTCCCCGTCTTCTTCACCGGTTGCCCCTATGCATGCTCCCATGCCGGCCGGACCATCCCCGGCCTCCAAACCTTTGAACTGGACAAGTTCGCCCCCGACTTCCACGCCCCCACCTGGCGAGACCAGATGTCCCGGGCTGCCGTCCAGGCCCTCACCGCCCCCACCCGGCACACCCCCTACCATCCCCAGGGTCCCTTCCAGGTCCGCATCACCCTCAGGGACGGCGCCAAAGCCGCCCAAAAAATCGCCCAACGATGGAACATCCCCTGCAAAAGGGACGACCTCTTCATTCGATCCAACACCCTCTCCGGCATTTACGACCAACTCGTCCCCCTGGCCTACCTTACCCCCCTCACCGCCCGCTTCCTTTCCCGGGGTCTTCCCCTGTTCAACCTTGCCGCCAAAACCGCCCTGAAACTTTCCCAGGCCTTTTCCCGGGCCTAACCCCGCCCCCACCACACACACCACCACCACCCTGCCATATCCAAAGTTTCATAACAAATCATCCACGCCATAATAAATTACGTTTCACCCCCAAAAGAGTATAAAGGTTTTACCCGTGGGGAACGGGGCGGCCTCCTCCTTGTCGGAGTGTGGACTTAAACCGGCTCTAAGTTCCGCTCCGGGAAAAGGCGAAAACTCCTTCCTGCGGTCGTCGAACAGTCCGCCTTTTCACCTACGCAGAACAAGACCCGGTAATAACCCGCACCCTATGCCTGCGGAGGACACCGCCCCGCCCCCACTAACCACCGTGGTCCCCACTAACCGGCAATCAAAACATATAATTTTAGAAAGCACAAAAATGATTGTTGCGCTTTTTGATCGAGAATGTTTTATCATTTCCAATGAAGACGAAATCAAAAGAAAGTTTCAATAAATAACGACCATAATGATCAGGACCCCCTAATGGACATTACATTTCAATATCCGCCCGAATTAATGAGTCTTTTAATTGATACAATTCCATGTCTTTGCCGATCGAAAATGGATACCCTTTTATTTTTCCGAGGAGCGGGCATTGCAGATTCTCTTACTTCTGACATCCAAGAAACTATCCAAAACGACAGACAAAACATCAATAAATTCTATATTGTACGAACCATTTTAACCCGTCTCAATGAGCAAGGAGAACCAACTCTTCGCGAACGGCGGGAAGTTCTAAAACGAGTTGTCGAATTCGATGATTTTACAACATGCTGGGAGAATGATCGATTAAAAGCGCAGGGATTGGTAACGCAAGTTCAAAGACTGATTAATGTAAAAGACTCGTTCACACGAATGCGAGAAGAATGCGAGCGAGAAAGAAAAAAAAGAATAGCTAAACGTGAGGCTGAAATTCATAAAAAGAATAAAAAAAAAGAAGCCATCGTTGCTCTAAAATCTGATTTGTTTTCCCTTTTTGGAAATGAAAACGCTCACAAAAGGGGAAAACAACTGGAAATACTATTAAATAGGCTTTTCTTAACCTATGAAATCTCAGTACGGGAAGATTTCACACTTAGCGGAGAGGATGGAGAAGGAGTTGTCGAACAAATAGATGGTGTAATTGAGCTTGATGGACATTTATATTTTGTCGAAATGAAGTGGTGGAAAAAACCAGTGGGTGTACCTGAGATTTCACAACATATGATGCGAGTTTTTACAAGGGCCGAAACAAGAGCAATAATCATTTCAGCATCAGACTTTACTACACCAGCAATAAAAAGCTGTAAAGAAGCTCTTTCTAAAAAAGTTGTCATTCTATGTACATTGGAAGAGTTCGTGATGTTGCTGGAAAAACAAGCGGACATCCCAGAATTTCTGCGCTTAAAAATTCAAAAAACTATCATAGAAAAAAATCCTTTCCCAAAAGTGAATTAATTCAGGTAAAAAACCTAAGTTTGGGAATTTCTTTCTGCCCCCCGATTCTTTCCATTTACGTCGGTGGTTAGGTGGGGGGCGGAGTAGCCTTTCGCAGGCCGTTGGGAGATCGAAGTTAGAGCCCCTTAATGGAATGGAGGTGACATCTCCAACTGTCTGAGGACCCGAAGGGCCGCAGTTTTGGAGATGGCCCGGAATGGAGTTTAGGGGCTCTCTTCGGTATCACAGGGACAAGAAAGGATGCGCCGCTCCCCACCGGGTTGGGTTCAAGGCTTTTCCTTTGGTTCCCCCTTTTTCCAACCATCCATCCATAATTACGGGGATATGAAAAGATATGGTCCTCCCATAAGGCCCCCCTATCCAACCGTTTTTTATTGCAACAGCCATGGGTTCAAAGATGGCGGCAACCCGGCCAAACGCAAAAACGCCGGGGAAGAATTTCCCCGGCGTTTCTATTCTGAACAATGGGGAACCGGTGTGGTGCACCGGTTCCCCATTGGCATGGTGCTATTTTTTCTGCTTGGCCATGGCCTCCCGCAGCAGGGCTTCCATGGTGCCCATGGGTTTGGCGCTCTTTTCCTTGGCGGCAAACTGCTTCCAATTGTCCGGGTCCTTCTGATCCGGGGGAACCAGGGTGATGCGCCGGGCTTCTTCGTCCACCTGGCTCACCAGGAATTTCACGGTGTCACCGGGTTTGAGCCTGTCATAAACGGACTGGTCTTCGGCATCCCGCATGGCAGAGGCCGGCATGAGGCCGGTCACCCCGGGTTCCAGGGAGATGAACAGACCAAATTTTTCCTTTTTCTCGAAGATCCCTTCCAGGATCTCGCCCTGGGGATACTTTACCGAGGCGCCGGTCCAGGGATCCCCCTGGGTGTCCTTCATGCTCAGGGAGACCCGTTTGGCATCCAGATCAATGGACTTGATGGACACCTGGATCTCTTCCCCCACGGAGACCACGTCTTCGGGGCGGAGCACCCGGCGGGTATGGCTCATTTCAGAGATGTGGACCAGACCGTCAACGCCGGGAGCAATTTCCACAAAGGCGCCGAATCCGGTGAGGCGGACCACCCGTCCGGGAACCTGGTCCCCCACCTTAAAGGCGGAATCCATGGAATCCCAGGGGTTGTCCGAGGTCTGTTTGATGGACAGGGAGATCTTGGGCACGTCCTGGCCCTCTTTCTTTTCGATCTTCAGCAGTTTGACAAAGACCTTGTCTCCTGTGCGGACCACCTCTTCGGGTTTTTCCACCCGGGACCAGCTCAACTCGGAGATGTGGGCCATGCCCTCCACTCCGGGGGCCAGTTCGATGAAGGCACCGAACTTCATGAGCTTGGTTACGCTGCCCTGGAGGGTGTCCCCTTCGTTCACGTCCTTGAGGAAGGCTTCACGGGATTCCCGGATTTCAGCTTCCAGCAGATCCCTGCGGGAGACCACGATGTTCCGGCCCTTTTCTTCAAAGCGGGAGATGATGAAGGTGTGGGTCTGGCCCACGTAATCTTCCGGAATTTCCACGTACCGGACATCCATCTGGCTCACCGGGCAGAAGGCCCGTTTTCCCAAGACATCCACGTGGAATCCGCCCTTGATCACTTCCTTGACCTTGCCTTCAACCGGGGTCCTGTTGTGGGCAGCCTCTTCCAGCAGCGCCGCCTTGCCCGCGCCGGAAATGGCCTTGGACAGAAGGACTTCGCTCTCGCTCAGTGAGACCACGTATAATTTAACCTTATCCCCTACCTGGTAGGGGAAGTTGCCCTCGTCGTCCAGGAGTTCACTCCGATCCACCACGCCGTCGCTTTTGGTGTCGGTGTCGATGTAGACGTTGGTTTTTCCGATGGAGATAATGGTTCCCTCCACCATGTCGCCTTGTTTCAGTTCACGACCCAGGTTCTCTCCATGGGATTCAAGAAGTTCCTCAAAACTCATTTCATCCATGGCACCTGCATCGTCCATTTTGTCAGTCATGCTTATCTCTCCTGGACAAGTAAAATTTAAATGTTCATTCCATTATAATGGATATCGGATAGGGTGAGTACTATACTCTACCATACCCGCTGTAAAGTGAAAAATCCATGTATGGGTGTTTTTACACCCCTTTATGTTCGCTTTTACCCCCCGGCCTTGATGATGTCACGGGGTGAATTTACCCTGCCTGGGGGCACGGACTGCTGGGCGGTGATCAGGCCAGGGCCTCCAGCAACCGCTTGGCCAGGACCGGTGTGATCCCGGGAAGGGCGGTGAGTTCATCCATGGAACTGTTGCCGATGGCGGAAATCCCCTTAAAGTGCTGGAGCAGCACCTTTTTCTTGGCCGGGCCGATGCCCTGGATCCCATCCAGGGCCGAGGTGGTGCCCCGCTTCTCCCGCCGCTTCCGGTTAAAGGTGATGGCAAATCGATGGGCCTCGTCCCTCACCTGTTCCAATAGGAAGAGGGCCTTGATGGACTGGCTGGTGTTAAGGGGGTTGGACCGACCGGGCAGATAGATCTTGTCCGCCTTTTCCCCCTTTTCCTCCACCTTTTTGGCCAACCCGGCCACGGCAAATTTCCCGGTGAGGTCCAGGGCCTCCAGCACGGCCGTGGCCATGGAGAGCTGCCCCTTGCCCCCGTCCACCACCAGCAGATCGGGCCAGGGCATCTCCTCCCTGGGTTTGGCAAACCGCCGCTCCAGGACCTGGGTCATATAGGCGTAATCGTCGGGCACATCAATGTCCCGGATGATGAACTTGCGATAGTTGGCCTTGTCGGCCCTGCCATCGGTAAAGACCACCATGGACGAGACCGCATCCTTGCCCGCCAGGTTGGAGTTGTCATAGCATTCGATGCGCCGGGGAAGTGTGTCCATGCCCATGAGGGCCTTGAGCATGTGAAGGGTGGACTGCTCTTCCTTCTCCTTGAGCAGCACCTTTTCCAATTCCTTGTCTGCATTGATCTGGGCCAATTCCACCAGCCGTTTTTTTTCCCCGCGCACGGGCATGTGGACCACCACCTTCTGTCCCTTGCGGTGGCCCAGGTCGGCGGCCATGGACTCCATGTTCTCAGTTTCCCGGCCCACCAGGACAAACCGGGGCAGGAACTGGGTCTTTTCATAGTATTGTTCCAAAAAGGCGGAAAAGATCTCGTCCGCCTCCTTGAATCCCATCTCCAGGGGATAGTGGGCCGTATCAATGAGGCGGCCGGACCGGATGATCATCACCGTGACCACGGCCCTGCCCTCCCTGGCGGCCATGCCCAGGACATCCCGGTCCTGCTGGTCGGTGCAGACCACCACCTGGCGCTGCATGATGTTCTCAATGGCAAAGATGGTGTCCCTGAGCTGGGCCGCCTTTTCAAAGGCCTGGGAGGTGGCCGCCGCCTTCATGTCCTCTTTGAGCTTGCCCAGAACCTCCTTGGACTTGCCCTTGAGAAAGAGGATGGCATCCTTGACCCGGGCCTTGTACACCTCCGGGTCCACCTCCTTGCAGCAGAGGCCCAGGCATGCCTTGATCTGGTAATTGAGGCAGGGCCGGGACCGGTTCTTGAACTGGGTGTTCTTACACTTGCGCAGCTGGAAGACCTTCTGGATCTGCTTCAGGGTCTGGTTCACGGCATTGGAGGAGGAGTAGGGACCAAAGTAAAGGGCCCCGTCGTTGGCGATCTTCCGCACCCGGACAATGTTGGGATAGGGCTCGTTCATGTTGATGCGCAACAGGGGATAGCTTTTCCCGTCCTTGAGCACCACATTGTACTTGGGATTGTGGGTCTTGATGAGGTTGGACTCCAGGAGCAGGGCCTCCCGGTCCGTGGCCGTGATCACCACCTCGAAATCCTTGATCATCTCCAGCAGGGCCGTGGTCTTGGGATCCCGGTACTGCTTGTTCATGAAATAGGAGGCCAGGCGACGCTTGAGGTCCTTGGCCTTTCCCACATAGATGATCTTGCCCTTGGCGTCCTTCATGAGGTAGACGCCCGGGGAATGGGGGGATTCCCTGTATTTTTCCATGACGGTCTCGTCCATGGACTAGTTCTCCCCCATGGCAGAAAGTTCCTGGATCTTGTCCCGGTACTGGGCGGCCTTTTCAAATTCCAGGTTTTCCGCAGCCAGGTTCATCTTGTCCGTGAGATCCTTGATCACATCCTCCAGGTCCAGTTCTTCCTCGCCATAGGCGGCCAGTTCCTCGTTCACGGCTGCGGCCAGACCCTCCCCGGCTCCGCCTGCATCGGCCATGGTATAATCAAAGGGATTGATGCTCTTGCGGATGGTGGTGGGGGTGATGCCGTGGGCCGTGTTGTATGTCTCCTGGATCTTCCGGCGGCGCTCGGTCTCGGCCATGGCCTTTTTCATGGACCGGGTCTCGCCTTCGGCATACATGATCACCCGACCGAATGCGTTCCGGGCGGCCCGGCCGAAGATCTGGATAAAGGAGCGGTAGGAACGCAGAAAGCCCTCCTTGTCCGCATCCAAAATGGCCACCAGGGAGACCTCGGGGATGTCCAGCCCCTCCCGGAGGAGGTTGATGCCGATGAGGACGTCAAAGACGCCCTGGCGAAGGTCCTGGATGATGTCGATGCGCTCCACCGTACCAATGTCCGAATGGAGGTACTTTACCTTAATTCCCAAATCGGCGTAATACTCGGTGAGATCCTCGGCCATGCGTTTGGTCAGGGTGGTGATGAGGACCCGCTCGTCCGCCTCCACCCGTTTGATGATCTCCTCGTAGAGGTCGTCCACCTGGCGCTTGGCGTCCCGCACCTCTAGGATGGGATCGATAAGACCCGTGGGCCTGACAATCTGCTCGGCCACCCGATGGCCTGCCTTTTCCATCTCATAATCCGCCGGGGTGGCCGACACATAGATGGACTGGGGCACCCGCTTCTTGAACTCCTCGAACTTCAAGGGCCTGTTGTCCAGGGCCGAGGGCAGGCGGAAGCCGTAGCGCACCAGGGTCTCCTTTCGGGAGCGGTCGGCCTTGTACATGGCCCCGATCTGGGACACGGAGATATGGCTTTCGTCAAAGAACATGAGAAAGTCTTCGTGGATATAGTCCAGCAAAGTGGGCGGGGGCTGGCCCACATCCCGGCCGGTGAGGTGGCGGGAATAGTTTTCAATGCCGTTGCAATAGCCGATCTCGTTGAGCATCTCAATGTCGTATTGGGTCCGCTCCTCCAGGCGCTGGGCCTCCAGAAGGCGGTTTTCCTTGTACAGGAATTCCAGCCGTTCCTTGAGCTCGGCCTTGATGGATTCCACGGCCTTGGACCGGGTCTGTTTCTTGGTCACATAGTGGGAGGCGGGATAAATCACCATCTGGTCAAAGGACTGAATCACCTCCCCTTTCAGGGGGTCGATCTCGCAGATCTCTTCGATGGAATCCCCGAAAAAGTCGATGCGCACGGCCTTGTCCTCTTCATAGGCCGGGAAAATCTCCACCCGGTCCCCCCTCACCCGGAAAACGCCCCGGTGGAAGTCATGGTCGTTGCGGGTGTATTGGATGTCGATGAACTTTGCCAAAAGATCGTCCCGTGAGATCTCCATGTCCACATTGAGGGTGAGGCGCAGGTCCAGGTAATCCTCCGGTGCCCCCAGGCCGTAGATGCAGGAGACCGAGGCCACCACAATCACATCCCGCCGGGCCAGGACCGACCGGGTGGCAGAGTGGCGCATCTTGTCGATCATGTCGTTGATGGAGGAGTCCTTCTGGATATAGGTATCGCTGGAAGGGACATAGGCCTCGGGCTGGTAATAATCGTAGTAGGAGACAAAATACTCCACGCAGTTTTCCGGAAACAACGCCTTGAACTCGTTGTACAGCTGGGCGGCCAGGGTCTTGTTGGGGGCGATGACCAGGCTGGGCTTTTCGGTTTCGGCAATGATATTGGCCATGGTAAAGGTCTTGCCCGACCCGGTCACCCCCAGGAGGACCTGGTGGGTCTCGTTTTCCATGACGCCCTGGGCAAGGTATTCAATGGCCTTGGGCTGATCCCCAGTGGGGGAAAAGGGGGAGTGGAGTTTAAAAATCCCCATGTTAGATGTCCTCATATGATGATCCCGTCCATGGCACGGATATGTCACGACCATTTGCACCCAAGGGCTTCAAAAGACTGAACCGTGGCAAATGGGTGGGGTGAAAGATCCGGACCAGCCGGGCGAATTCTCGTTTACAGATCCGGCTGGATCTCCTATCCTGTTTGTCCAAACCAAGGTATCATACCATATCAGGAGTGGAAAATGGAAAAAGTAGCTGTTGTTGGCGCAAGCCCCCTGGAAGACCGGTATTCACATAAGGCCATGAAAATGCTCATGGAATACGGACACGATCCCATCCCGGTGGTGCCCAAGCATAAGGAGATCCTGGGCAAAACCGTGACCCACCGCCTGGCCGATGTGGGCGAAGAACTGGACACGGTCACCCTCTACGTGGGTCCCGCCCGCCAGGGTCAGATCATAGAAGACATCATTGCCAAGCGGCCCGGTCGGGTGATCTTTAACCCGGGCACGGAAAATCCCGAAGCCTATGAAAAGCTGAAGGCCGCGGGCATTGACTACAGCGAGGCATGCACCCTGGTGATGCTACGCACCAACCAGTATTAACCCCGGGGAAGTTAAATCAAATCCCCCTCCCCCCACAGGGGAGGGTCCATGGGAGCGGCCCGGCCCGTCTCTCCGGGCAGGGAAAGGGTAAAGCAGGCCCCGCCGCCGGGGGCTTCGGAAATAGAAATCTCCCCGCCGTGCCAGACCACGATGCGGGCGGCAATGGCCAGGCCCAGACCATATCCCCCCGATTCCCGGTTCCGGCTGCCGTCCACCCGGAAAAAGGGAATGAAAATCTTATCCCTCACCTTTTCTGGAATGCCCGGGCCGTCGTCCACCACCTGGATGAGGATCCCATCCTCTGCCTGGGCCAAGGAGACCACCACCCGTGTCCGGGCGTGGCGCAGGCCGTTGCGGATCAAGTTCCTCAATGCCCACCCCAGGTAGGTGGGCTCAAAGGCGATGGAAAGCCGGTCCACCCCCTGGGGGATGGAAAGATCCAGCCCAATTCCCGACGGATCCTTCCCCTCCCGGGCGATCAAATTCCCTATCCAGGAGATTATATCGTTTTCGGAAAGGGCCTGGGGGGAGAACTGTTCCCGTTCAAACCGGGCATAGGTGAGCATCTCGTCCACCAGCCCTTCGATCTCTTCCACATCCCTGCCAATCTCGGCCTTGAAATCCGTGCTCCCCGGCGTGTCCGTATCCGGCATCATCTCCAGGCTGAACTTGATCCGGGCCAGGGGGGTGCGGATTTCATGGGAGACCGCATTGGCCAGGGACTTTTGGTATCCAATGAGCTTCTGTGCCTTGTTTGCCAGGGTGTTCACCGTATGGACCACTCCCCGCATGGAGGACCAGGCCGACACCCGGGCCCGGGCCGTGAGATCCCCGCCAAAGAACTGGGCGGTCTTTTCATCCAGATGGCGAACATCCCGGCGGATGCGCCAGGTCCAGAACAGGGCCGGCAGGATCAGGCCGATGAGACAGAAGGCCCAGAAGTAGAGCCCCGCCCGGGTGATGAGCCCCCGGCCCGGAAAGGGACCGCCCATGGCCAGAACCCGCCGGGTATTGCCCAGGCGGAGGAGGAGACGCTCCCGGTCCGTATCCCAGACAATCACCCCGCCCATGAAATCCAGTTCATCCTCCGACCGAATGGAAACCCCGCCCAAGGGATAGAGGGCCAAAGGGTAACCAAATCCGGGCTGGAACTCCGCCAGCACCTGTTCCTGTTCGGCCCGGGACCGACCGGCCAGTTCCCGGGCCACCATGAAAAAGGTTCCCTTGGCAAGCTCCCGCTCCGTTGCCACCATTTCATCCTGGAACAGGGTTTTCACCAGGGGCTTGATCCCCAGGGGAAGGCCCACCAGCAGCACCAGAAGCAGGAGATAAAAGGTGAAAAAAATCTGCTTCATCTCTGTTGCCAGGCATCACCCACAAAGAGATACCCGCTGCCCCAGACCGTTTTGATGCGAAAGGGATGGTCCGGATTGTCCTTCATCTTCTTCCGCAGCCGGGAGACGGCCACGTCAATGGACCGGTCCATGCCGTCGTACTCCACCCCCTTCACCGCCTGACAGAGGAATTCCCGGTCCAGAACCTCCCCGGCCCGGGAGGCCAAAAGCCAGAGCAGGTCAAACTCGGTGGTGGACAGATCAATGGTCTTGCCCGACAGCAATACCGTTCGGGAGGCCCCGTTGATCTCCAGGGATTCAAAGACCAGCTTCCGCCCCCCGGCGCCCTTGGCCGGCTCCATGACCAGGGGGGTCTCGGGATAGGCCCTGCGGAACAGGGCGCGGATCCGGGCCAAAAGAACCCGGGGTTCCACCGGTTTTTTCACATAATCGTCCGCTCCCATTTCCAGACCGGCCACCTGGTCCATGTCGTCCTCCTTGGCTGTGAGGATAAGGATGGGGCCGTTGTAATGGGGGCGAACATCCCGGCAGATGGACAGACCGTCCTTTCCCGGAAGCATGAGATCCAGGATCACCAGGTCCGGGACATGGGCCAGGATGGTCTGTGCGGCGGCATCACCGTCGTATTCCACCAGGATCTCATAGTCCTGCTTTTCAAGGTATTCTTTCACCAGGGAGGACAACCGCATGTCGTCCTCCACCAATAAGATGCGTTTTTTCCCTTTGGTCATGGTATGCCTTCCAACGCGCTTGCACCCGGCGGATCGCCGGGAAAGGTTGTATTTGAAAGGCGCAATATACCACAGGGCCGGACCCGTCACCAGGATGAATTCGACCTGTGGGTCAAGGGTTGTGGCCAAGAAACACGTCCCCATCAAACGCCCCTGCCCACAACCATATTCCCCTTTATAAGCCCTTCGGAATATGGTATTAAATTAAGTTTAAATAGATTAATTTTCAACTGATACGAGGAATACATGGCAGAAGACGTCAAATCGGAACATTTTATCGAATCCATCATCCGGGAAGATCTGGGCAATAACAAAAACGAGGGCAAGGTTCACACCCGTTTCCCGCCCGAACCCAACGGCTTCCTTCACATCGGCCATGCCAAGTCCATCTGCCTCAACTTCAAGATGGCCCGGAAATTCCAGGGAAAGTGCAACCTGCGGTTTGACGACTCCAACCCGGCCAAGGAAAAACAGATCTACATCGACTCCATCCGCAACTCAGTGGAGTGGCTGGGCTTTGATGTGGATGAACCCTTTTATGCATCGGATTATTTCCAGACCCTCCACGACCTGGCCGTTGAGCTCATCAAAAAGGGCAAAGCCTACGTTTGCAGCCTCAAAGCCGAAGAAATCCGGGAATACAGGGGCACCCTTACCGAACCCGGGAAAAACAGCCCCCATCGGGACCGCAGCGTGGAAGAAAACCTGGACCTCTTTGCCAAAATGAAGGCCGGCGAGTTCGAAGAAGGGGAACACACCCTGCGGGCCAAGATCGACATGACCTCCCCCAATATCAACCTCAGGGACCCCATCATCTACCGCATTAAAAAGGCCCCCCACCCCCGGACCGGAGACAGCTGGTGCATCTATCCCATGTACGATTACACCCATTGCATCTCCGACGCTTTGGAAGGCATCACCCATTCCCTGTGCAGCCTGGAGTTTGAAGACCACCGTCCCCTGTACGACTGGGTCCTGGACCAGGTCACCCTGCCCTGCCACCCCCAGCAGATCGAATTCGCCCGCATGAACATCAACTTCACCGTGTTGAGCAAAAGAAAGCTCCAGCGCCTGGTGGAAGAAGGCAAGGTGGACGGATGGGACGATCCCCGGCTGCCCACACTGGAAGGCATGCGCCGCAGGGGCTATACCCCGGCCTCCATCCGCAACTTCTGCGACACCATCGGGGTCTCCAAAAAGGACTCCCGAATCGACATGGGCCTGCTGGAATCCTGCCTCAGGGACGACCTCAACGAGGTGGCCCCCCGGGTCATGGGCATCATCCGTCCCCTGAAGATCACCCTGGAAAACTACCCCGAGGGCCAGACCGAAAACCTCACGGCCAAAAACCATCCCCAGAAGGAAGAGATGGGCACCCGGGAGGTCTCCTTTTCCAAGCACCTCTGGGTGGAAGCCGACGACTTCATGGAGGATCCGCCCAAGAAGTTCTTCCGCCTGGGACCGGGACGGGAAGTCCGCCTGCGCTACGCCTACCTGATCACCTGCAAGGAGGTGATCAAAAACGAGGCCGGCGAAGTGGTGGAGCTCATCTGCACCTATGATCCGGAAACCCGGGGGGGCAACGCCCCCGATGGCCGCAAGGTCAAGGGCACCATCCACTGGGTCAATGCAGAGGACAGCCTGGACGCCGAAGTCCGCCTCTACGACCGCCTGTTCAAGGACGAAGACCCCGAAGCCGGGGAAGGTGATTTTGTGGACAACCTCAACCCCAACTCCCTGGAGGTTCTCTCCCATTGCAAACTGGAAAAAAGCCTGGCCCAGGCCGAGCCGGAAAAGGTCTTCCAGTTTGAACGGCTGGGATACTTCTGCAAGGACGGCAAGGAGGGCAGCACCGACATGCCCGTCTTCAACAGAACAGTCACCCTGAGGGATGCCTGGGCCAAACTGGCCAAGCAGAATCCCCCCCGGAAAAAGAATCCCAGCAAAAAACAGAAGAAAAAATAACCCCTGTTTTTCACGAATACCAACGCCCTGGTGTCCCTGCGATACCAGGGCTTTTTTTTATGTCCTTGAAGCCCTGTTCAAACCTCTTCCTGCAGCCTGAACAACGGGCAGCTGCCCCTGCCTGGGATTCGAACAAATTAAAAAAGGGCCGGGAGCCCCAAATGGGATTCCCGGCCCTAAACTGTTCTGCAGTTCCCCCGGGTGAACGGCCCAGGCCAACAAAGAATCAGGCCGTTATTCCACGGTCCAGGTGGTGCCCTGGGGACCGTCCTCCAGGACGATCTTCATGGCGGCCAGCTCATCCCGGATCTCGTCGGCCCGGGCAAAGTTTTTGTCCTTGCGGGCCTGGGCACGCTCGGCAATGAGGGCGTCGACTTTTTCCGGATCCACGGCCATGTCTTCCATGACCTTGTCCTTTTTGGCGCCGAACCAGTCCGCCGGGTCCATGCGGAAGAATCCCAGGATCTCGGCCACCTTGCGGATGTCGGAATAGGTCTGGTTCAGGGCTGCGGTGTCAGCAGTCCCGTCATCCAGGGCCTTGTTCCCGGCCTTGACCGCTTCAAATACAATGGCCAGGGCCTTGGCGGAGTTGAAGTCGTCGTTGAGGGCGGCGGAAAGCTCTTCCCACAGCGCTCCTGTGGTGTCGCTGTCGCCGGTGATGCCGGCGTCGGTCAGCCGTTTCAGGAAAGCATAGATCCGGTCCAGGCCCTGGGAGACCTCCTTCATGGAGGAATCGCTATAGTCGATGGGGCTTCTATAGTGCTTGGAGAGCAGGAACATGCGGATGACCTCGGAGCTGTACTGGGCCAGGACGTCCTTGATCATGGTGAAGTTGCCCAGGGATTTGGACATCTTTTCATTGTTGATGTCCACAAATCCGTTGTGGAGCCAATACTTCACAAATTGGCAGCCGCACAGGGCCTCGCTTTGGGCGATCTCGTTTTCATGGTGGGGGAAGATCAGGTCCTTGCCACCCCCGTGGATGTCAAAACCCTCCCCCAGGTATTCGGCGCTCATGGCGGAACATTCGATGTGCCAGCCCGGGCGACCGTTGCCCCAGGGGCTTTCCCAATAGGGTTCGCCGGGCTTGGCCGGTTTCCACAGGGTGAAGTCCAGGGGGCTTCTCTTTTTCTCGTCCACGGCAATGCGGGCCCCTGCCCTCATGTCGTCGGGGTTCCGGCCGGAGAGCTTGCCGTACGCTTCAAAGGAATCTATGGAAAAATAGACGTCCCCGCCCTCCACGTGGTATGCCTTACCCTTGTCGATGAGCTTGCCGATGAATTCGATGATGTGGGGGATGTGCTCTGTGGCCTTGGGCTCCATGGTAGGGCGCAGGACATTGAGGGCATCCATTTCATTGTGGAATTCGTCGATGTATTTTTCCGTGATCTCGGTGCAGCTCATGCCGGTCTCGTTGGACTTTTTGATGATCTTGTCGTCCACGTCGGTGAAGTTCCGCACATAGGTGACATCATAGGCCAGCTGCTTCAGCCACCGGAAAACCACGTCAAAGACCACCACGGAACGGGCATGGCCGATGTGGCTGGTGTCGTAGACCGTGGGGCCGCAGACGTACATGCTGACCTTGCCGGGTTCAATGGGGACAAATTCTTCCTTCTTACCGCTAAGGGTGTTGTATACTCTTAAGCTCATATTTCATTCCCTGAAATTCGTGTTACCAATAGTGTTGTCTGGGCGGCAATGCCCTCTTTCTTCCCAATAAATCCCAACTTCTCCGTGGTGGTGGCCTTCACGTTCACCCGGTCGGGATCGATGCCCATGAGCTCGGCCATGGTTTGTCCCATGGTCTTTTTATGGGGCCCCAGCTTGGGTACCTGGGCAAAGACCACGCAGTCCACATTGGCCACGGCATAGCCCAGGTCGGCCAGAAGTTCGGCACAGGTCTTGAGCAGGATCCTCGAAGAAATACCTTTATATTGAGGATCGGTATCGGGGAAATGATCTCCGATATCCCCCAGACCTGCCGCCCCCAACAGGGCGTCGCAGACGGAATGGATCAGGACATCGGCATCGGAATGGCCCTTCAAACCGTATTCATGGTCAATTTTAACGCCCCCCAGGATGAGATCCCGTTCCGGGGCAAAGGCATGGACATCCACGCCAAATCCGATTTTCATTTCCGGTGCAGCCATATCCCTATAAAGATTTACCTCTTTTACCATTTGTCAATTTGATCATTTTTTTAATACCTAAAAGTTGCAAGCGTCCTTGGGCGGATATACAAGGCGCCGGACATGCAGCTGTAGTCATCTACCGCAATTGTCCGGGAACGAAGTAGATCCGGCCAAAGGGCACTCCCGTAAGGGGGAGGCAATTGAGAGTTTTGGCTCGTACAACCTTGATGCGTTGTACAATGAATAGTCCCGCCAATACGTATGGTCATGGCAACACATTATCCAAAACCCAAGACAAGGACTGCCACTTTTAGGTAAAGACAAAACCGCTTTGAACAATGCCTAAAGACCTATAAAACCGGGTCTTGTAAGTCAACCCTTTTTATGATAGCCCAAGAACGCGACATGGCCTTAACTTTCCATAAACACAGCCCATTTTCCACGGGGAGATCCAAATGAAACGCTGCGACTGGTGCACCAACGATCCCGACTACATTGCCTACCATGATACAGAATGGGGGGTGCCGGTCCACGACGACCGCCAACTCTTTGAATTCCTTATCCTGGAAGGGGCCCAGGCTGGCCTCTCCTGGATCACCATCCTAAAGCGCAGGGAAAACTACCGCAGGGCCTTTAACCATTTCGATCCCCAAGTGGTGGCCCGGTACGACCAGGGGAAAATAGACACCCTGCTCCAGGACCCCGGCATCATCCGCAACACGCTCAAGGTGAACTCCGCCGTGACCAATGCCCGGGCCTTTCTCAAGGTCCAGGAGGAATTCGGAACCTTTGACGCCTATGCCTGGAGATTCGTGGATGGACGGCAGAAGGTCAATGCCTTCAAGACCATTGACCAGGTCCCGGCCACCACGGCGGAATCCAATGCCTTTTCCAAGGACCTCAAGCAACGGGGGTTTAAGTTCACCGGCTCCACCATCATCTATGCCCTGATGCAGGCCGCGGGCATGGTTAACGATCACCTGACCACCTGCTTCCGCTACGAAGCGGTGATGGAGGGTTCCCCATGACAGATGTGAAATTAATGGACAGCCGCCCGGACCTGGGCGCCCTGGCCCCGGACCTCGTCTTTGACCTGGACAGCACCCGCCCTTTGATCCAGCCGGAAACCGGCCATCTGAAATGGTGGCGGGAAAAACGCTGGTGTTACCTGGGGGTTGTCCATCCGGATGTCATCTTTGGGGCGGCCATGGCCCATCTGGGATACCTCACCCATGCCTTTGCCTATTGCTTTGACCGGAAAATCGGTGAAATGGTGGAGGCGGCCCAGGTCTTTCTCCCCCTGGGACCTGTCCGGTTTGATCCCCACCCGGAAAAAGGGAATCTGGCCTTTTCCGCCCCCGGGGCCCGGCTCTCCCTGGCCCCATCCCCCCGGGGCCGCCACCTTACCCTTGCCTTCCCCAAAAAAGGGCTCCTGGCCGACATCCACCTGAATGCCCCGGACACCGGCTTTGAACCCCGTCATTTTTATATGCCCACGGAAAAAACCAGCCGGGGGTGGACCACCAAGGCCGCCGGCCTCGGGGCCAGGGGCAGTATCACCACCCCCACCGCCGTCCACGACCTGGGGGACCAGGGGGCCGGCCTCTTTGACTGGACCCACGGGGTCTACCCCCGGCAGACCCAATGGAACTGGGTCTGCGGGGCCGGCACCACCGACCGGGGCGCTGCCCTGGGCTTTAACTTTTCCGCCGGGGTCTATGAACACGGGGAGTTGGAAAACACGGTCTGGCTCAACGGACGCCCCTGTGCCGTCGGGCCCATTGCATTTGACTATTCCCCGTCAACGCCCATGGAACCCTGGCAGATCCGCTCCAAGGACGGGAAGGTGGACCTTACCTTCACCCCCGAGGGGATACGGGGAAAAACCGAAAATTTTGTCCTGGTGAAAAGTGCCTTTATTCAGCCCTGCGGCAGCTTCCAGGGCCGTATCATGGATGCAGACGGAACCGGCCACACCCTTGGGGAGACCGCCGGGGTCACGGAGGAACATTTTGCCCTCTGGTAGAATCTTTGGTTGAAGACGTATATCCCATCCGAATACCAGGCACGGCGGATTGTCTTTTCAGGGAAAATATGGCAGATTATCCCCATTGGAAATCCCCCGGCCCAGGGCCGGATCCCCAAACCCGAATCCCAGGAGCCAGACATGCTTCTTGTCACTGCCCAGCAGATGCAAAAAATGGATCACCACACCATCAACACCATTGGCATCCCCGGAATGGTCCTCATGGAAAATGCCGGACGGGGGGCCCATGAATTCCTCGTGGAAGAACTGGAACCCGACGGGGAGACCCTGGTGGCCGTGGTGGCCGGGCGGGGGAACAACGGCGGGGACGGCTTTGTCATGGCCCGGTATCTCATGGAGGCGGGCATCCCGGTCTCCATCTATCTCCTCTCCACGGCCCACCGGCTCAAGGGGGATGCCAGGGCCAACTACGACCTGGTCCAGGCCCTTTTGCCCCACAATCCCCATGCCCATATCATTGAGGTGCCGGACAAGGAGACCCTGGATCAATATTATAATGAAATCCAGTCCCACGACCTTTTCATCGATGCCGTCTTTGGCACCGGCCTGAATTCAGATATCCGGGGCTTTTACCGGGAGGTGATCCAGCTCATGAACCAGAGCGGAGCCCCCATATTCAGCGTGGACATTCCCTCGGGACTGAACTCGGACACGGGCGCCCCCATGGGCATTGCCGTGGAGGCTGCGGCCACGGCCACCTTTGGCCATGCCAAGGCCGGTCATTTCCTCAGCCCGGGGGATGCATACACCGGCGAGCTGGCCGTCATCGACATCGGCATCCCCCATTTTGTCACGGAGATGTTCACGGCGGAAACACACCCCCTGGTTCTCCTGGGCAGCCGGGAAATCCTTTCCCTGTTCCCGGAGCGGGAGAGGAACAGCCACAAGGGCAGCTTCGGCCACCTCTTGGCCCTGGCTGGAAGCCCGGGCAAGACCGGGGCTGCGGCCCTGTGCGCCCGGGGGGCCATGCGCTGCGGCACCGGCCTGGTCACCCTTGGGGTGCCCCAGGGCCTCCACCCGGCCCTGGAACCCACCTTAATTGAACCCATGACCGAGCCCCTGGCCCAGACCGCCACCGGCGCACTGTCCCGGGATGCCCTGCCCGCCATTGTCCAATTGACAAAAGGCAAGACCGCATTGGCCCTGGGACCGGGCATCGGCACGGAAACGGAGACCCGGGCCCTGGTCACCACCCTGGTGGAGGAGACGGAACTCCCCCTGGTTCTGGACGCCGACGGTCTCAACTGCATTGTTGACCAGCTGGACTGCCTGTCCAAGGCCAAGGGCCCCCGCATCCTCACCCCCCATCCCGGTGAAATGGCCCGGTTGGCCCATTGCACCACCCAGGAGGTACAGGCCCACCGCCCCGGCACGGCCCGGGCCTTTGCCACGGCCCATCAGGTCATCCTGGTACTCAAGGGCGCCCAAACCCTCATCGCCCTGCCCGACGGTCGGATCTTCCTCAACCCCACGGGCAACCCCGGCATGGCCGCAGGCGGCATGGGGGACGTACTCACCGGCATGATCGGCGGATTTCTGGCCCAGGGATTCTCCCCGGAAGAGGCGGCCCTGGCCGGGGTCTACCGCCACGGTCTGGCCGGCGATTACCTGGAAACCCACCAGGGCCGGTTTGGTTTTCTGGCATCGGAACTGGCCGATGCCCTCCCCTTAACATTGGAAGACCATCGATAAATGACATCCAAACGCTGCACAACGGGCCAGGAGACCCAGGACCTGGGCCAGGCCCTGGGCAATGCAATTCAAAACAGATTTGCCATTGCCCTCACCGGGGACCTCGGTGCCGGAAAGACCACCTTTACCCAGGGCCTGGCCCGGGGCCTGGGCGTGGACCCCTCCTATCCGGTGACCAGCCCCACCTTTAACATCATTAATGAATACACGGGAAAGCGCCTGAACCTCTGCCACCTGGACCTCTATCGTCTGGGGGATGTGGAGGAACTGGACCACATCGGATTCCAGGACCTGGTCACCGACAACGCCGTTATTGTCGTGGAATGGCCAGGTCTCCTCATGGAGGACCGGTTTAAATTTGACCTGGAAATCCAGTTTGAATTTGATGCGGATTATAATCGCATCCTTAGCTTCATTGCCTCTGGACAGGCCGGAGCAAAAGTGCTAAGCAGGATCTTTTCATAAATTTTAACCTGATTTCTGGAGTTGTTATGGCGTTAAGAGTTCAAAAATACGGCGGTACATCCGTTGCGGATATCCAGCGGATATCCAAGGTGGCCGACCGGGTGACAAAGGCCCATGATGCAGGCGATCAGGTAGTGGTTGTCCTCTCTGCCATGGCTGGTGTGACCGACAGTTTGATTTCCCTTTCCAAGGAGGCTTCACCAAGCCCTGACAAACGGGAACTGGACGTGTTGCTGGCCACGGGGGAACAGACAACAGCCGCCCTCCTCGCCATGATGCTCAAATCCCGGGGATACAAGGCCCAGTCCTTTCTCGGCTTCCAGGCCGGGATACACACCGATACCGTGGCCGGCAAGGCGCGGATCCTGGACATTGATTCCCAAAAGATAAAAGACTCCCTTAACCAGGGATATATAACGGTCATGGCCGGTTTCCAGGGCATTACCCACGACGGCGCCATCACCACCCTGGGACGGGGGGGCTCCGACACATCCGCCGTGGCCATAGCCGCCTCCCTCAAGGCCGATGTCTGCGAAATTTTCACCGATGTGGACGGGGTATATACCACCGATCCCCGCATCTGTTCCAAGGCAAGAAAAATATCACGGATCTCCTACGAAGAAATGCTGGAGATGGCCGTGTTGGGTGCAAAAGTCCTCCAGATCCGTTCCGTGGACTTTGCCAAAAAATTCAATGTGCCCGTGCACGTCAGATCATCATTCAACGAGGAGGAAGGAACAATGGTTGTCAATGAAAGCGCAGACATGGAAAGCGCTGTAGTCTCAGGTGTTACCTGTGATATGAACGAAGCCCGGATCACCCTGAAACGGGTCCCGGACCAGCCCGGTATCTCCGCCAAGATCTTCGGCGCCCTGTCCAAGGCGGAAATCATGGTGGACATGATCATCCAGAACACCCGTTCAGACGGCGAAACCGACCTCACCTTCACCGTGACCCAGGACGATTTCGACCGGGCCGTTGAAATCTCCAACACCGTGGCCAAGGAGGTCAATGCCGACGAAGTCCTCACCGCAACCGACATTGCCAAGGTCTCCGTCATCGGTTTGGGCATGAAGAGCCACTCCGGTGTTGCCGCCGTCATGTTCGAAGCCCTGGCCGAAGAAAACATCAACATCCGGCTCATCTCCACCTCGGAGATCCGGATCTCCTGCGTCATCCAGGCCAAATACGCCGAACTGGCCGTGCGCACCCTGCACACCGCCTTTGGGCTGGACGGGGAATAGGACTGCCATTCCCGGGACACGCCCTCGCATTTAAAAATCGAAAAGGCCGATTCGGACCCATGGTCCGAATCGGCCTTTTTTTATACAAAAAATGGGTCCAGAATTACCGCCCCAACACATAATATTGACAATACATAACAAATCGATTCAAAAGTATCGTTTTTTTAGAAACAGCCCCTAAAATTCACCCCAGGGAACTGGACTCACCGCATATTGAACCCTTTCTGTCGGACCAGACCGTCAACAGAAAGGTTGCACCGGCCACACAGCAACAGGCATTCAACGCCATTGTCTTTTTCCGGGATGTCCTTGATATCGTACTGGATGGCAACATCCAGCCCATGCAATCAAAAAGAAAGCTGAGACCGCCTACGGTACTCGGCCCGAAAAAGATAACGGTTCTATTTTTGTACGGCGGTTAGGGGTGGGTCGGGGGAGTCCCTTCGAGGCCATTGAAAGGGGAGCTTACAGCTTCTTATTGCCCGGAGCTAAAATTTGAAACTGTTTGAGGACCTACTGGACCGCAGTTTTTCAAATTTTGAAGAGGGGAATTGAGCCCGGATGTTTCACGGAATGGATTTGCCGGATATGCAAGGCGCAGAATGCAAAGCTGTACTGGTGTACCGCACGCCATACTGGAACGCGGCAGATCCGGTGAATCCATTTTGCCCGGAGGGGGACAATTTGCGACAGCAGCTGTCAAAAGAAAACAGGGAGGGTTCTCCTCCGATATCAAGATGCTCACACTGTCTGGAGCAAATTGTCATGAAATATCCGGGCAGAAGCTGTTGGTGTGCTTTCACCGTGCCGAAGAAGGGGCTGCCCCGGCCCGCCACGGGTCATTTGCACATTCTTTACGATGGAATTCTCAATGGCGGATAATGCGTATCCGTTTATAACTTCTGATGGCGTTTGCCCAAACGATTCCCGAAACGCTCGCCATGCTCCTGAGAGCACCATGAACGAAGGCAAGACCCATTCCGGCAAACGCCATGATAAAAATTCTGGTCCGGATATAGAATCCAGATTTGGACTGACGCTTAACCTAAAGCCGCATCAATCTCAGCAATCACCTTTTCGGCCGCCTCGGCAGGGGATGCCGCATCCCGGATGGGACGCCCGATGACGATGAGGTCCGATCCCATGGAAATGGCATCGGCCGGGGTGGTGACCCGTTTCTGATCATCGTTTTCCAGAAGGGACCACTGGGGGCGAATTCCAGGGGTTACCGCCAGGAAATCCCTTCCGAATTCTTTTTTAATCATTGACGCTTCCTGGCCGGAGCAGACCACGCCGGCACATCCGGCCTTGGCGGCAAAGCCAGCCCGCTTCAGGACCAGGGATTTGGGATCGGAGACAAATTCCGGTTTGAACCCGCCCGCCTCCACCATGGCGGCATCGTTGTCCGTGAGCAGGGTGACCCCGAGGACGCCCACCTTGCCCTTGCCCCCTTCAACGGCGGCTTCCAGCATCAGGGAAGAGGCACAATGCACCGTGACCAGATCCACGCCCAGGTCGGCCACCCGGCCCATGGCCCGGCCAACGGTGGCGGAGATATCATGGAGTTTGAGGTCGAGGAAGACACCGGCATCGGAACATTCCTTGACCATCTGAACCACGGCAGGGCCTTCTGAGATGAACAACTCCAGACCGATCTTAAACATGCCCACCCGGCCGTTCAATGCCGTGACCAGTTTCCGTGCCCGGTTGATGTCGGGGACGTCCAGGGGAAATACAATATAGTCTTTGCCTGTTTTCTGCATGATGCTTCCTCTTTATGTTTGGGTAGTTCTTTCCTTTTAACAGGTTTCAGGAAGGGCATAAAAGCAAAACCTGGACCGAAAATCAATCTTTTTCCCGACGCCCCTTTTTCCCATTGCACCGGGCCTGGTTTCCCGGCCCAGGTTCCCTGGAAGCAGACCGCCGGAAAACAGAGGTTCTCCCCCCTTTCACCAGGGGAATCCAGACTTTACAAATGCTGGAACTCCTGATACGACATCTCTCCATGATCAAGGTTGCCATCATTGAAGATTCAAAGGTCCTATCCTCCCTTTACCGGAGCTTTCTGGAAAACAGCCATTTTTCCGCCCTGGTGTTTGGTTCCGGCCCCAACAATATCCAGCGCCTCATCGACACGCCGGATGTGGCTATGGTGATCTGCCCCTGCTTTCCCAAACACCGGGACGGCCCCGGAATCGTCCGAACCATCAAGGCGTTACCCCACCTGGGTTCCGCCATCCTCATCCTTTCCACCTCCCTGCAACGGGAGCGTATTTTAACGGAATGGGATCCCGGTGAAATCGATTCCATCCTCATCAAACCCTTTGACAGGAAAAGCCTGATCAACACCCTGAACCGGGCCTATTTTTCCCATAGCTTCCAGCTGAGAAAACATCCCAGGGCCCTGGTCATCGACGACAGCCGGGCCGTGCGCACCACCCTGGAAACCCACCTTCTGGACCTGGGATACAAGGTGGAAACGGCATCAAACGGACGCCAGGGCCTTGAGATGGCCCAGGCCGGCCTGCCCGACCTGATCTTTGTGGATGTGGAAATGCCGGTGATGGACGGGTTTGAATTCTGCCGGGCCCTCCACGAAGAGCCCCGACTCAAGAACACCCCGGTGATTGTCATCTCCGGCACCATAAACCAGGCCCAGTTCCGACGGGGGTTTAGAGCCGGTGCCGTGGACTTTCTGGGAAAACCGGTTTCGGCAACGGATCTGGCAGAGATCATTGAATCGGTTTCCATCAAGGGGGAGACCCGGTCCGCCGGCACCACGGTGATCCTCAGCCAGGACGCCACCCTCTGCGCCATCCTGAACAAGACCCTGAACTTTCTCCACTCCCGCATCCGCATCTATGATACCCTGGAGGAGCTGGAGACCTATCTCAGCCTGGGCAAGCCCGACATCATTGTCCTGGACCTAACCCGGTTCCAGGACAAACTGGCCACCTGCATGCAGGTGCGCAATGCCGTGGGGGACGAATTCACGGTGATCATTGCCGTGGCCGGGGAAGCCGACCGGGACCTCATGTTCCAATGCTTCAGATACGGTGCCACGGAATGCCTGATCAAGCCCTTTGGCCGGGATGAGGTCAAGGCCCGGATCCAGAACCACATCAAGCTCAAGGCCCTCCAGGACGAACTTTTGCGGAAGAACAAAATCCTGGAATCCCTGGCCTACAAGGACAAGCTCACCGGCCTCATGAACCGGCGCTACTTTGACAAGGCCCTGGCAGACGAAGTCAACAAATCCACGGACCATGGAACGCCCCTAAGCTTTCTCATGCTGGACCTGGATAATTTTAAAACCGTAAACGATCAATACGGCCATGATGTGGGGGACAAAATCCTGGAACACATTGGGGCCGTTCTCATGGAAAATGCACCGGACAATGCAGTGCCCTGCCGATACGGCGGAGAGGAATTCTGTATTCTTTTTCCGGAAACGCCCCTGGAGGAGGCCCGCAGGGCCGGTGAGCGGATTAGGCGCTATTGCAGCGCAGGCCCCATCTCCAGGCACCGGATATTCCAAACCGTCAGCGGCGGTCTGGCCTGTTTTCCCGAGACCTCTTCAACCGAAGCACTGGTAGTGGATGCAGATCATTGTCTTTACCAGGCAAAGGATGCCGGAAAAAACCGGATCCAAGCCGCCCCCCATTTGAACCATTAAAGGAAGACCAATGGAAAAACAAACCTATACCCTGACCATGCTGGTTGAAAACGAACCCGGGGTCACCGCCCGGATCACCGGACTCTTTGCCGGACGCGGCTACAACATCGACACCATCTGCGGGGCGCCCACGGCCAACCCCAAGATGTCCCGGATCACCATCACCACCACGGTGAGCCCCCACATGCTGGAACAATGCATGAAGCAGATCAAACGGCTGGTCAATGTGATCAAGCTCAGGGACATGGGTGTTGAAAAGGCCGTGCGAAGGGAAATGGCACTGATCTGTGTGAAGACCCGCCCCGAGACCCAGGACGAGGTCAAGGCACTCATGGACAGCGTCCAGGCCAAACTTCTGGACGGGGGCAAGAGCCACTCCATCTTTGAAGTTACCGGGGATGAAACCCAGGTGGACCAGCTCCTCAGGGATCTGGAACCCTTTGGCGTGAAAAAGCTGGCCCGCTCAGGGGTATTGGCCCTTTACAAGGAGGCCTGATTCCCCCCTGAATATACAATGGGCAATCCAGGGAAATCCGGGTCGTTCACACTACAATTCCAGCATGAACCGGGACAGGTCTGGATGGGTGGCGTCATAGAGTTGAAAGCCACTGGTCCGGACCTCTTTTTTAGGGGAAAGGGCGCTGTACCGGGAGGCCATAAGCTCCTTGAACTCGTCTCTCAAGGTCTTTAAATGGGCCTTGAGCCGCTCCATGGGACCGGCATCCACAACGGGGATATCCTGGATATCAAATGCCTGGAGTACCATTTCCTCGGGGGAACGAAACCGGGGTAAGTCCACATCCAGGGCCTGGGCGGTTTCTTCTAATCCCATGGGCCCCGCCTCCTCGGGTGCTTCCTGCCGGGCGGCCAGATCCACCTGCTGCATCAGCCCCACCCGGCCGTCCTCAAATAAAAATACGCCGGACTGCTGCACCTGACCGGCCAGTTCCGTGTCCGAATCCACATGGTCAAACCGGGTCTGGGCCGCCTCCAGGGAAATGGCGCCCAGGCCTGCCTCCTTCAGGCTCATGAGCCGGTCCTCGCCCCCTTCATCCCGCACCCACACCGACAGCTGCCCAAAGGCGGCATCGTTTTCATCGATCCATTGGTTGCCGTCCCCGTCCAGTTCGGCCAGCTCGGCATAGCCGTTTCCGGTCCCCGGTCCAAAGAGTTCCGACCCGTTGTTGATGACCCCGTCCCCATTGCGGTCAAAGGCCAAAAAGCCTGTTCCCTGGGCTGCGGCGTGCAGGGTCTCGGTGCGACCGTCATTGTCCAGGTCAAATTCAAAATAGGTATCGGACAATTGGGGCAGACCCCCGTCCAGGCGGATCATGAGGGGATCCACCAATGAGATCCGCTCCTGCCAGGTGGAGAGGACAGCAGTCTGCTCCTCCCGGGTGAGAAGGGTCTGGCCCAGGGACAGATCCAGGCTGAATTCCATGGTCCGCCCGTCCTGGGTGGTGACCGTCCCCTTGGAATGGAAGGCCATCTCCTGGTCCAGGTATTGGATTTCCGTCCGGTTCAGGGCAAACTCGGTGGAGGTTCGGCTCCGCCCTGCCCATCCGGCACCGGTGTTGCCGCCTCCCTTTCCCGGAGATGAAGGGTCGGGGACCGGCTGGGATTCCCCGGGCCCCAGGATGTCCCGTCCCAGGGAGAGCCGGTTGAGGACCACCTCCTTATCAATCACCGCCCCCACCAGGGTCTGGATCATCTCTTCCCGGTGAAATCGGGTGACCCCGCCCTGGGCGTCGATCACCTTGGAGCCGGCGCGGAAGGCATGGTCATAGGCCGACTTGATGGAACGGCTTTGGCGGTGGTATAGGCTGACCCGGTCCACCACAATACCCAGGTTGCGGCCCGAACCGGACTCCGTTCCGGTTTTAAGGATCTGCTCCCGCTTTGATTTTTCTTCCAGTGAAACCCCCAGCTGCTCCCTGGACTCCCGGGCCGATGTCTGGAGACGGGCATCAAGAATTCGCATGGTATTCCCTCCTTGGAATTTGCATATGATCTTTCCTTATCCATCGACCGTTTTAACAATTACTTGACGGGAAATTCCCCGGCCCCGCCCCAGGCCCACGGGGAGTGGGACAAAATCGTCTCCGGGCCGGATAAGTATTGAAACCCCTGGATCAATAATGATATTTAGTGATATTTGAATGCCGCCCATGGGCGACGACCTAAAACGGACCAAAATGACCACTATTCGCAACCAACATATTGCCGCAGGCCAGTTCAAGGCCGGGACAGGCCAGGAGTGTGTTTTCCAGGCATTCCTCGGCACCTGCCTGGGGGTGGCCCTGTATGCGCCGAAAAAAAAAATCGGCGGGATGATCCATATTCTTTTACCCCACCCCTTGGGCAGCCTTCATCCGCCCCACCCTGAAAAATATGCCGCCACCGGCGTTCCCCTGCTCATCCAGGCCATAGAAAAACTGGGAGCGGAGCCGGAAGAACTGGAGGCCACTGTGGCCGGCGGTGCCCTCATGGGGCCGGTGGCTCCAGAAGACATGGGCCTGGACATCGGCGGTCGCTCCGCCGACATTGCCATGGGGCTGCTGGAGGACGCCGGCATCCCGGTAAAGGCGTCGGAAACCGGGGGGTTTTTCACCTGCACCCTGGAACTGGACATGGCCACCGGCGCCACCCGGATCAATCCGGCCTGGGAGATCCCCTGCACCGACCGCCACCGGCTGCCCCCCATGGACCTGGACCATATCCAGGCCACCATCCAAGCCCTGAAACCCATCCCCCAGACCGCCTTGAAAATCCTGCGCATGTCCCAGGAGAACCGATACGATATCGGCGATATCACCCATGAACTGGCCAGGGACCAGGTCCTTTCGGGCCAGACCCTGAAGCTGTGCAACTCCGCCCTGTTTTCAGGGAGCATCCACATCGACAGCCTCAAGGACGCCGTCCTGTTGTTGGGGGAATCCATGCTCATCAAATCCGTGATCACGGCCAGTGTGGCCAGCTACTACGATCAAACGGGGACATCGGGCTATTCCCTGTGCCGGGGCGGGCTCTTCTTCCATGCCGTGGGGGTGGCCACCACGGCGGAACACATTGCCCAAAAAACGGGGAAGGCCCAGGATCAGATGGCCTATACCGCAGGGCTGCTCCACGACATCGGCAAGGTGATCCTGGACCAGCACATCGCCGGCCAGGCCCCCCTTCTGTTCCGGGATTTCTGCCAGGGGGGCATGGCCCTCACCGAGATGGAGCAGAAACGCCTGGGCATCTCCCATTGCGACGCCGGGGCCATCCTGGCGGCCACATGGCACTTTTCACCGGCCCTGACCCAGGTCATCCGCTACCACCACCAACCGGAAAAGGCGGACACGGAAACGGATCTGGCCCACATCATCTACCTGGCCGACCTGCTCATGGAGCGCTTCCACACCGGTGTGGACATGAACAAAACCCAGACCCACAGCATGGCTGCAGCTCTGGACCGACTGGGGCTGACCATGGCCGATATCCCGGCCCTCATGGACAGCCTGCCCCTCAACGACCTGCAGACTTCAGACATCATCATAGACGACAGGAATGCCAATGACCCAATCTCCTAAACAGACATTGCTTCGCCAATTGCCCGGCGTTGACATCCTCATGGAAAAGACCGGAAGCGATTCCCGGTTTGAGGGCCTTCCCCGAACCCTGGTCCTGGAGACCATCCGCAGGGTTCTGGATGGAATCCGCCAGGACATCCTTAGGGACAAAACCCCGGATCTGGACGAAACCGCCCTGGTCAACGCCATAGCCCGGGCCGCCCGGAAAAAAAATGCCCCCAACCTGGTACCGGTGATCAACGGCACCGGCGTGGTTTTGCACACCAACCTGGGCCGGGCCCTGCTCTGTGAAGAGGCCCTGGAGAACATCCGTACCATCTCCGGCAGCTACTCCAACCTGGAACTCAACCTTTCCACGGGCAAACGGGGGCTGCGCTACTCCGCCATTGAAAATCTGATCTGCGAACTCACCGGAGCGGAAAGCGCCATTGCCGTGAACAACAATGCCGGGGCCGTCTTCCTGGCCCTGAACACCCTGGCCGCCGGCACAGAGGTGGTGGTTTCCCGGGGGGAGCTGGTTGAAATCGGCGGCTCCTTCCGGGTACCCGACGTCATGGCCAAGAGCGGATGCTGCCTCAAGGAAGTGGGCACCACCAACCGCACCCATCCCAAGGATTACCGCAATGCCGTCACCGAGCACACCGGTCTCTTCCTCAAGGTCCATACCTCCAACTACAAAATCCAGGGCTTTACCAAGAGCGTCGGCCTTTCTGAAATGGCGGACCTGGGCAAGGAGATGGGCATCCCGGTCATGGAAGATCTGGGCTCGGGCACCTTTGTGGATTTTTCCAAATTCGGTCTTCCCTCGGAGCCCCTGGTATCGGATTCCATCGCCTCGGGCGCAGACGTGGTCACCTTTTCCGGCGACAAGCTATTGGGCGGTCCCCAGGCCGGAATCATTGCCGGTAAAAAAGAGGCCCTGGACCGGATCAAGTCCAACCCCATGACCCGGGCGTTGCGCATCGACAAGATGACCCTGGCCGCCCTGGAGGCCACCCTGAGACTCTATAGGGAGCCCCAAAAAGCCATGGACAAAATCCCCACCCTTCGCATGCTCACCATGGACTTTGAAACCCTTGCCCAAAGGGCCGACGCCTGGCAGACGGAATTGGCCGACCGGTGCAAGGGCCTGGCCCACATCGGCACCGCCGACCTGGACTCCAGACCCGGGGGCGGCAGCTTCCCGGAACTGGTCCTGCCCACCCGCTGTTTGGCCATCTCCCCCAAATCCATGTCCGTGGCCCGGCTGGAACGGGGCATGCGCACGGGAAGGCCGTCCATCATCGGCCGCATTGAAAACGACCAATACCTCATTGACCCCCGAACGGTCCAGAACGGACAGGAACCCCTCATTTTCAACACCCTGGAGGCGCTGTTATCAAACCCATGATGCCCAAATTCAGCTCTAAGGAAATCCATTTTCTCAAGTCCGAAGATCCCCTGACCCCGCCGTCCTCTTTTTTATCGGACCTGGCCTTTACCCCCACGCCCCAGATGGAGAACCTCTCCCGCCGACTCATCTCGGACCGGAACCGGGAAGCTAACTTTGTCTGTGCCGTGTTCCGCCTCCCGGAATTGGAGGACAAGGCCGAACAGGAAAAGGCCAGCCGGCTCCTCGAGGCCGGCTTTGACTCGGTGCTCACCCACGAAAGGGGCATCTGGGAAGGTCTGGACCACCGGACCTTTGCCCTGGTCTATTGGGATTTCAAACAAAAACAAAAGGCCCAGCGAATCCTGGCATCCCTTAAAGAGAAAATTGCCACGGCCCTGAAAATCGATATCCTCACCGGCCTGGCCTGGTTTCCCCACAAAGAATTTTCCGACATGGAGACCATCGCCAATGCCCTGAAGGCCCTGGACCATGCCGGTTTTTTCAAGGGGGATCACCAGCAAGAATTTGACGCGGTCTCCCTGAACATCTGCGGAGACCGCCGGTACCAGCTGGGGGAATGCGAACAGGCCATTGCCGAATATGAAAAAGGCCTGGCCATGGCGCCCAAGAACATCAATCTGCTCAACAGCCTGGGGGTCTGCTACGGCATCCAGGGCGAGGTGGACAAGGCCGCCGAAACATTTGAACAGGCCCTGGCCCTCAACCCCGGGGAGATCATGGTGATCTACAACATGGGGTTGATCCACCAGATCCATGGCAACCCGGACAAGGCGGTTCTCTTTTTGAAAAAGGCCCACGGCATTGATCCGGAGATCTTTGAGGTGGAATTACTCCTGGGCCACCTGCTCCACAAGGAGGGCAAGGCCGAACAGGCCCTGGGCCATATCGAAGCGGCCCTTAACCTTAATGCCGACTCCGGCGCAGCCCTGACCCTTAAGGGAGAAATCCTTTTGGACCGGGACCTACCGGCCCAGGCAGGACCTTTGTTCGGAGAGGCGGTGAAACGCAGTCCCTCCAATGCCCGGGCCATTTCCGGCTATGCCGTTGCCATGGCCCTGCAGAATAAAAACATGACCATTGCCCTCTCCTTTGCAAGGGAGAGTGTGGCCCTGGATCCGGGAAACCCCACCTTCCGTGAACGGCTGGACACCATTGAAGAACTCTGCCGGTCAAAGGAGGAGGCCCCGGGTCAAAACCAGGCCAAATCGGCTTAATTGAAATGGATCCCAATATGAAAGAAATTATCCAGCAGAGCGTTAAGGAGAGCCTTGACGCCAAGACAAAATTTTTTGAGGCCAACCAGGCGCTCATCCTCACCTGTGCCCGGCACATGGCCGAGATCATGGCCAGGGGGGATAGGCTGCTGCTGTGCGGCAACGGCGGTTCCGCCGCCGACTGCCAGCACATTGCCGCAGAGTTTGTGAACCGGTTCCAGATGGAACGCCCGCCTCTGCCCGCCATTGCCCTGACCTGCGACACCTCCATTATCACCAGCATCGGCAACGACTACGACTTTGACCAGATCTTCCTCAAACAGGTCCAGGCCCTGGGCCGCAAGGGGGACATGGTCCTGGGCATTTCCACCTCGGGCAACTCCCCCAACGTGATCAAGGCCATGGAATATGCCAGGAACCAGGGGCTCTTCACCCTGGGTTTTTCCGGCAAAGGTGGCGCCCTGGCCGATCTGTGCGACATCTGTTTCTGCGTGGATTCACCGGTCACGGCCCGGATCCAGGAGGTCCATATCCTCCTGGCCCATATCCTCTGCGACCTCAGTGAAAGGATGATTTTTCATGAAAAGTGATATCCTGGATTTTGCCAAACTCAAAACCTATTCCATCAAGGATCGCAAAAGCCTGGTGAGCAAGGCGGATTTTGCCCGCCCCTGGGCCAAGGGGGGGCAATTGACGGACTTTCTGGACCGGCTGCCCGCCATCCTTGCGGGACGGGAGATCCGGGAAATCATCCCGGCCATTGCAACGGCGGCCCGGGAAAAGAAGCAGGTCTGCTTTGCCATGGGCGGCCATGTGATCAAAACCGGCATGAACCCCATCCTCATCGACCTCATGGAAAAGCAGGTCCTCACCCTCATTGCCATGAACGGTTCGGGCATCATCCACGACCTGGAGGTGGCCTATACGGGCAGAACCTCCGAGGATGTGGCCCAGAGCATCGGGGACGGCAGCTTCGGCATGGCCCAGGAGACCTCGACCTTCCTCAACCAGGCCATTGCCAATGCCGCGGCCAATGGATGGGGACTGGGCCGGGCCGTGGGCCAGCTCATCCTGGACCAGGACCTGCCCTTTAAGCATCTGAGCCTCACGGCCCAGGGCGCCCGCCTGGGCATCCCGGTGACGGTACACGTGGCCCTGGGTACGGACATCATCCACATGCACCCCAACTTTGACGGCGGGGCCTGCGGCAAGGCATCCCACCGGGACTTCATCCGCTTTTCCGAGCAGATCGCCCAGCTGGAAAAGGGGGTCTTCATCAATGCGGGATCCGCCGTGATCCTGCCCGAGGTCTTTCTCAAGGCCGTGACCCTGGCCCGGAACCTGGGTCATTGCCTGGACGACTTCACCACGGTGAACCTGGACTTCATCCGCCACTACCGCCCCATGACCAATGTGGTCAACCGCCCCACCCAGGGCAAGGGACGGGGCTATTCCCTGGTGGGCCACCATGAGTTACTCATCCCCCTCATCGCCGCCGGGGTAATGGAGGCCCTCTGATCCGGATCTGCTAAGGGGATCTGCGTTGGTGCGCATGATCCCCTTGGCCTTGGCCGGGTTCTTTTACGGAAAATCCCATCGGGTCTATAGTACCGGCCCGGCCATATTCACCCTGTAAAATATCCGGGACAAAGGATTCCCCCTGGAATTCCGTCCCCCCACCCTTGAAACTCCCCCATTAAATCTTTATATTAGATTGTTTATATTAATTTAGTATCCAAATTGAGGTGTGATATGCCCATTTACGAATATACCTGCAAGGATTGCGGGAAGGCATTTGAAGCCCTGGTCATGGGGAGCAGAAAACCCTCCTGCCCGGGCTGCAAAAGCCAGGAACTTGAAAAACTGGTTTCAAAATGCGGATTTGTCTCCAAAGGTGTGGGCGCCGACGGAGAGACCACCATCACCACATCGGCTTCCAACTCCGGCTGTGCAGGATGTTCAGCCACCAACTGCGGTTCCTGCGGGATCGGATAAGACATGAAAAAGACCATACGCATCGGCACCCGGGGCAGCCAATTGGCCCTGTGGCAGGCCAACCATGTAAAAGACAGCATTCTGGCCCTCTTTCCGTACCTTACCGTGGAATTGGAGATCATCAAAACCAAGGGGGACCGCATCACCGACCGCCCCCTGGCCATGGTGGGGGGAAAGGGGCTCTTTGTCAAAGAAATTGAAACCGCCCTACTCAACGGCACCATCGACCTGGCGGTCCACTCCATGAAGGACATGCCCGGAGAATTGCCCCCGGGCCTGGTCATCGGCGCCATCCCGGAACGGGAAAACCCCTTTGACGTCCTCATCTCCCGGGAGGGAAAAATCCTCACCGACTACCCCCAGGGCGCCAAAATGGGCACCTCCAGCCTGAGACGGGCCTCCCAGCTCAAATATGCCCGCCCCGACCTTGAGATCGCCTCCATCCGGGGAAACCTGGACACCCGGCTACGCAAGCTCAAAGGGGGGGAATACGACGCCATTGTCCTGGCCGCCGCCGGCCTTCGCCGCCTGGGACAGGCAGAAGAAATCACCGAATACCTGGACGAAGTCGCCATGGTACCGGCCGTTGGACAGGGAGCCCTGTGCATCGAAACCCGTGAAAACGACCCGGACATCGATCCCATCATGGCCAGGCTCGACCACGAGGCCACCCGGATCTGCGTCACAGGTGAACGGGCCTTTTTGAAGGAAATCGAAGGCTCCTGCCACATCCCCGTGGCCTGCTACGGCAAAATCGTAGACGGCCGGGTCAAGCTCACCGCCATGGTGGCCTCCGAGGATGGTCAGGAAATGATCCGTGAAGAGGTGACCTCCTCTCCGGAAGCAGTAGTGGATAACGGACGCAAACTGGCAGCACGCCTTCTGGACAACGGCGGCCGCACCATATTGGAGACATTGAATTCCCATGACGGATAACACAGGCAAGGTTTATCTCATCGGCGCCGGCCCCGGCGACCCCGGACTTATCACCCTCAAGGCCAAGGAGTGCATTGAAACCGCAGATGTGGTGGTCTATGACTACCTGGCCTCCCCCTTTCTTCTGGAATATGCCCGGCCCGATGCGGAAATCATCTATGTGGGCAAAAAGGGCGGGGACCACACCCTGACCCAGGACAAGATCAACCAGCTGCTGGTGGACACGGCCAAGGCAGGCAAAACTGTTGCCCGGCTCAAGGGTGGCGACCCCTTTGTCTTCGGACGGGGCGGTGAAGAGGCCCAGGAGCTTCTTGCCGACGGCGTGGCCTATGAAGTGGTTCCCGGGGTCACCTCGGCCATTTCAGCCCCGGCCTATGCCGGCATCCCCGTGACCCATCGGGAACACACCTCCTTTGTCTCCTTTATCACCGGCCACGAGGACCCCACCAAAAAAGAGACCTCCATGCAATGGGATGTCTTTGCCAAGTCCAACGCCACCCTGGTCTTTCTCATGGGGGTGAAAAACCTGGCCCACATCACCTCCAAGCTCATGGAAAACGGCAAGGACAAGGAGACCCCCGTGGCCCTGGTCCGCTGGGGCACCACCACTAAACAACAGACCGTCACCGGCACCCTGTCCACCATTGTGGAAGAGGTGAAAAAAGCCGGGCTCAAATCCCCGGCCATCATCGTGGTGGGCAATGTGGTCAACCTGAGGGAAGAGCTGGCCTGGTTTGACCAAAAGCCCTTGTTCGGGAAACGCATCGTCATCACCCGGGCACGGGCCCAGGCATCGGGCTTGGTTAGGGAACTCACCCGGCTGGGCGCCCATTGCCTGGAAATCCCCACCATCCGGATCCAGGCCCCGGAGGACACTGCCCCCCTGCGCCAATCCATTGAAAACATCAAGGACTACACCTGGCTGCTCTTCACCAGTGTCAACGGGGTCAAACATTTCTTTGACACCCTCTTTGACATGGGCAAGGACGTCCGGGTTCTGGGCCATCTGAAGTTTGCCTGCATCGGCCCTGTGACCAAGGAACGCCTGGCAGATTACGGCATCATCTCGGATATCCTGCCGGAAACCTACCGGGCGGAGTCCGTGGTGGACGCCTTTGAACCCGAAGACATGAAGGGTGAAAAGGTTCTGCTGCCCAGGGCCATGAAGGCTCGCACCATCCTGCCCGAATCCCTCAGGGAAATGGGGGCTGTTGTGGATGAAGTCACCGCCTATGAAACGGTTCTGGCCGATGCCGACCGGGAAACCCTGACCCAGCTTTTGGAGGACAAGGCCGTGGATGCCGTAACCTTTACCAGTTCTTCCACGGTTTCCAATTTCATCTCCCTTTTGGATGTTGACCGCAGGGCCGAGCTCATGGAGGGGGTCACCGTGGCCAGCATCGGCCCCATTACCTCGGATACGGCCAGGGAACTGAACCTGACCGTGGATATTGAAGCCGAAGAATATACCATCCCCGGCCTCATTGATTCCCTTCTGAGCCACTACGGAGATTAAGGTCACCATGATTGCCGGCGGACGTCCCATCAACTACCTGCGGATATCGGTAACGGACCGGTGTAATTTCCGGTGCCGTTATTGTGTAACCAGTTCTGAATTCTCTGTGATTTCCCACGAGCGGATCGCCCGGTATGAAGAAATCATGCACATTACCCGCCTGGCCTGCGAGCTGGGCATCACCAAGGTGAGGATCACCGGTGGGGAACCCTTTGCCCGCAAGGGCATCTTCCCCTTTCTGGAGGAGCTGTGCACCCTTCCGGAACTCAAGGATGTCTCCATCACCACCAACGGGGCATTGCTCAGCCCGGAAAAGGTACAACGCCTGGCGGACATGGGCATCAAACGGCTGAACTTCAGCCTGGATACCCTGGATCCCCAATGCTTTAAATCCATCACAGGCCGGGATCGGTTTGACCGGGTATGGGAGGCCGTCATGGCGGCCCACGAGGCCGGGATCGCCCCCATCAAACTCAACGCCGTGGTCCTCAGGGGGACCAATGACAACGAGGTGGCCGACCTGGCCGGCCTGACATTGAAGTACCCCTTCCATGTCCGCTTCATCGAGTACATGCCCATGGGCGAAGATCTGGTGGACCAGCAGCAACAAATGCTCACCGCCGAGATCCAGGAACGCATCGAAACGGTCCACGGTACCCTCACCCCCCTGCCCCGTGGCGAAAACGACGGGCCGGCCAAGAAATATGCCCTGGCCGGGGCCAAGGGTGTGGTGGGGTTCATCACCCCCATCAGCTCCCATTTCTGCAGCCAGTGCAACCGGTTGCGCCTGACGTCCAGGGGCACCCTGCGTCCCTGCCTGCTCAACAACTATGAAAAGGAAATCCTTGCCCCCCTGCGGGAGGGTGCCACGGACGAGGAGCTCAAGGCCATCATCGAATCGGCCCTGGCCCACAAGCCAGCCCACCACGACCTGGGCCAGCGGTCCACCAAGGATATGCCCATCAGCCATATGACATCCATCGGGGGGTAAGCCCCCAGCCGATGCATCTGCATCACCATTGGATCCAAAACAAAAATGCCGGAGCGATATTGCTCCGGCATTTTTATTTTATACCGTTTGCCACATTTTTTTCGCATTGCCGCTGCCTGGTCCATCCATTGGAGACAAATGTCTGACACATGCTGCAGCACGTAAATTCAAGGGAGATTCGGATGAACCCGTGGTGGGCCGGGGCAGCCCCTTTTTCGGTGCATTGAAAGCCGACCTTCCAATGGCCTCAAAGGGCCTCCCCCGCCCCACCAATAACCGGCGAACAATGGGCAAATAATGACCCATCACGCGTTTGGGGGTCGACCTAAAAACCCCTCCCTTTGGGTGAAGGGTATATTAAATCTCTTTTTTGAGGGCCTGGATATCCGCCTCGGGAATGCGCCATTTCCCGCTCACCTTTTCGGCGTTGGGAAGACGATTATCTTTAAGGAATACCGTGACTTGCTTTGCGGTTACGTCCAACATGTCCGCTGCTTCTTTGGCGGTATAAAATGTTGTTTCTTCAGCATTGGTTTCGGGTGCGGCGTCCTGGGGCGGAGTGGCCACACACGCCTCTGCTGCCACCCTATTTTCAGCCGGATTGGCGTCAACGGTTACCTTATTTTTTTTTCTTCTAACTTTCCTGCGTAGGGGATGCCCAATTTTTCTTAATTTTCTTGCCATAACTTCCTGCTTTCGATCGGTTTTAAAAGAGTCGCAAAATAAAAAAAACTGGGCTTTTTGTCAACCCGTTCCTTATACGAAGTGACCTGATTTATAGTAAACAACACTTCAGGGCATTAAATTTGACTCTTGCGATTTCCGGCTGAGGATTCCTTCTTCGATTTAATCACGTGTCATATTCACTTTTTTGGAATTATGTATAATGCTTCCAAGATTCATGTTTGGTTAGAACATAAATAATGATATTTTTTATTGACCAAAAAATAAAGGCTGCAAGATGCATCGTGAATATAGAATAAAGCCGAAAAAAACGAGATATAATAAAATTTTATTTCGATCTGCTCTTGAAGCCCGATGGGCAGTATTTTTTGATTATTTAGGATTAGAATATATATATGAACCGCATTGCGAGGAAGTTGAAACCGGAGGGCGTGAAGTAACATATAAACCTGATTTTTTGTTGCCGATTTTGGATATATACGTTGAAATCAAACCAAGTAAACCTACAGGCATAGAGAATACAAAAGCGGCGGCATGGTCTAAGTACCTCGGCGATATTATAGTTCTATTTAATCTTAATGTTCCGACGGAAAAATTAGAAAATGGATGGAAGTTTACGACTGATGATTTTCATAAGCCTCCGGTGCTTTCCACTACTTTCAACTGGTGTGAATGTCCCAAATGTGGATACGTAGATATTGCAGAATTTGGATTGATCACAGTGTGTGGATGTTTTTCAGACGATGACCATGATCGTATGTACGATACACTCCAAGATAAAGGTTATGAACTCTCACCTAATTTTGAAAGAACTCATAGATTAAAAACAGCCTATAAAAGGGCAAAAAATCATAATTTTAAAAAGAATGGTGGTTGGTTAAAGGTGAACAAACTATCAATTCAATTGAGTTTAATTTAAAACTTATGTTGGCGTAGGGCGGCACAAAATTCAAAAATCCGAAACCGTCAATTCTACACCCGATAAAATTAATTCTGGTGGTATCAACATTTTTTCCATTTCCTACAGCGGTTAGGTTGTTTGGGGCGGGGCAGCCTTTCGCAGGCCGTTGGTAAGTCGAAATTACAGCCACTTAACGGAATGGAGGTGACATTTCCAACTGTCTGAGGAGCCACTGCACCGCAGTTTTGGAGATGGCCCGGATTGGCATTTAGGGGCTGTTTTCGATCTTTCCGGGACAAGAAAGGATGTGCCGCCCCGGACAACCGGGTTGGGTCTCGGCGTACCAAAACCCCAATTTAGTCAACTGCCTTCGAAAATAGAAACGCCCCTGGTATCAAGGACCAAGGGCGTTCATCTTCAGCAAATTTTCGTTGGAAAATATCCCGGTTAGGATTGCCCCTCCCGCTGCTGTACCAAAAGCGCTGCGGCGTCCTTATTGGAGCCCAGGAGCACGGCCACCCATCGGGTGGAGGCTCTGCCCCCCAGGGCGATCTTTACGGCCATGGTCAAGGGAACCGACAGCAGCATTCCCACGGGGCCCAGCACCCAGCCCCAGAAGGACAGGGACATGAAGACCACAAGGGCGGAAAGGCCGGTGCCCTCCCCCATGACCCGGGGTTCGATGATGGAGCCCACCACCACGTTGACCAGGAGGAACCCCACACCGGAGATAGCTGCGGCCATGGGCCCCAACTGGATCAGGGCCAGGAGAACGGCCGGAACGGCTGCGATGATGGAGCCGATGTTGGGGATATAGTTGAGCAGGAAGGCAAACACGCCCCACATCACCGGGAAATCCACACCCTGGATCCAAAGCCAGAGCCAGACCACCATGCCGGTGGCCATGCTGGTGATGGTCTTGATGCCCAGGTAGCGGTTAACCCCTTTGGTAATCTGGCCGTATTTGGCCATTTCGTCCTCTTTATCACCCGCCAGAACCCTGAGCTTGGCCGGGAACCCGGCGGCCTCGGAAAGAATGAATAAAAAGGCCAGGAGTACAAAAAAGGTATTGGTCAAAACCCCGCCCAGGCCGTTGAGGGTATTGGCCACGAGGCTGAGGACCCGCCCGGGGTCGATGACGGTGGAGAGTTTTTCCACTTCCAGCTGGACCCCGTACCCGGCCAGAAAGCGCAGTCCGCTTTCGGTGAGGCCCTTTAGGCGGTCCTGGTAAAAGGGCAGGTTATTGGTAAATTCCAGGATGGAGGAGGACACCAGGGTGACCAGTAGAAGCTGGATAATCATCACCCCCACCATGAGCAATACAATGCCCAGGATGCTGGGGATGCCTTTTTTCTGCATCCAGAACAGGGGCGGTGCACTGATGACGGCCAGAAAACCGGCCAGAAGAAAGGGGACGACCAGGACGGCTGCGGCCTTCATCCCGGCCACCAGGACAACAAAGGCGGCGCAGGCCATGAGGGAGCCGTTTCGCACTGAAATGGATTCCATGAACTTTTCTCCTTAAGGGCGGATGGTTACCAAGGGGACAATTGTCTTATAGGGATTAAATCACAGGCAGGGGAGGCGTCAAGGAGAACTTGGCGCGGAGGGGAGGTTCATTGGCTTTTTACCGGTAGAAAACCCAATGTCTATTGACTTTCAGGGCCATGCTTATTAAAGGAATACCCATCATGTTAACCATAGCAGGGATCGGTGGATGGAGATACCGCAACACATACTAAAGCGGTTAAAACAGAACGAGCGTATTGCTGAAAAATTCAACGAAATTGAGGTCAGTATCCTGGCCATCCTCAATTTCCAGGATTTTCTAGAAAAGCTGTTGTCGGAAATCAGTACCCAGTTTTCCATTCCCTACACCTGGATTTCCATCATCCAGGACAGTCCCATTGCCGACCAGCTTTATGCGGTTAAGAATTCAAGGCTTCTGACCCAATCCACGGCCTTTGTGGAACGAAATGATTTTTTGTCCATTACGCGGAACTCCCTTGTTCCCATCCTGGCCAACCAGGACCTGCACCGGTTTGACTCTCTGCGGCCCCAGGTCCCGGCCTGGAGAATGGGTTCCCTTTCCATTGCCCCCATCACCCTGGACGGTGAAGTGGTGGGCAGCATCAACCAGGCCGATCCCAATCCCAACCGGTTTGAACCGGGCATTGACACCTCTCTTTTAGAACGGCTGGCCGTGAAGGTGTCCTTGTGTCTTTCCAATGTGAACGCCCATGAACGGCTGCGTTTCATGGCCTTTCACGATCCTTTGACCGGCCTGCTCAACCGGGGGGTGATGAAACGGATTCTGGAACGGGAATTCCTCCGGGCCCGGCGCTACAACCATAGCCTTTCCCTGATCTTCCTGGATTTGGACGATTTTAAGGGGATCAACGATAGTTTCGGACACGATGTGGGGGATCATGCCCTCTGCCATGTGGCGAACATTTTAACGGGTTTAAAGCGGGATTCAGATGTGGTGGCCCGGTTTGCCGGGGATGAGTTTGTGGTCATCCTTCCCTCCACTTCCCCCCCCCAGGCAGAGGCCTATATCAACCGGGTAAAACACCGGTTGAGCACCGAGCCGCTTTCGGCGGTGGACGGTTCGATATTTGTGCAGTTGAGCCATGGGGTCTCCTGCCTTGACGATCCGGGGATCCTGTCGGCTAAGGATCTGCTGAAATCGGCGGACCGTCTTCTCTACAGGGCAAAGGAAAAAAAGCAGGCGTCCTGACGGGCCCTCCAGCCCCCCTAACCGAATCCGTCAAACCGAGATTTCCTCAGGATATGTCAAATTTCTTTAAGAACAGGCGGATTATGGCGATTCTGATCAAACCGGCAGTTCTGCTGCCGACAAAGGGTGGGATAGCGTTTGCCGGAAAGAATTCCCATTAAGCTGGCAAGGCTGCCGATAACAGTAGAGGGCCTTATGGCAATTGCTATAACACGTGGGATGGCCTCCATGGGGTACTGCTTACCAAAGCATGGAGCAAACGGTTTTGGGATCTTCGGCTTAAATACGAAAATCCCCGGTGGAAGTGCTTCCACCGGGGATTTTATATTCAGACGTAAAGGCGTTGGTGATCCTAGTCGAAGATCAACTCAATCTGTGCCATGGGGGCAACGTCGCCTTTTCTGGGTCCAAGTTTGGTAATTCGGGTATAGCCACCCTGTCTGGAAGAAAACTTCTCAGACACCTCTTCAAAAAGGGCATGTACAACTTCTTTTTCGCGGATGACGGCCAGGGCCTGACGTCTGGCGTGCAGATCGCCTCTTTTGGCCAGGGTGATCATCTTGTCTGCGATTTTCCGCAGCCCTTTGGCTTTGGCTTCAGTTGTTTTAATGCTGTTATGCTTGAACAGGGAAGTTACCATGTTTCTAAACATTGCCTTGCGGTGGGCGGAGGTTCTGTTCAGCTTGAGTACTGATTTTCTATGTTTCATGGATATTACTCTCCTTCCTGATTATTCTCGTCTTCCGGCGGTTCGAACCCCTCAAGGTCCATGCCAAGGGACAGATCCATGGAAGCCAGGACTTCCTTAATCTCGTTAAGTGATTTACGGCCAAAGTTCTTGGTTTTCAGCATCTCGCTGTCCGTCTTTTGAACCAGCTGATAGATGGTGTGGATTCTTGCATTCTTCAGACAATTGGAGCTTCGAACGGAGAGTTCGAGCTCGTCAACGGAACGGTAAATGTTTTCGTTGAACTTTTTGTCTGTATCGTCGGAACTTTCTTCCACATAATCCGGTTCGGTCTCTTCATCGAAGTTAATGAACGGATTCATCTGCTCTTTTAGAATTTTGGCGCCGTAGGCTACGGCATCTTCCGGAAATACACTGCCATCTGTCCAGACTTCCAGGGTCAGCTTGTCATAGTCTGTCTTCTGACCGATACGGGAGGTTCCCACCACGTATTTTACCCGTTTAATGGGGGAGAATACAGAGTCGATGGGAATGGTTCCGATGGGCGCATCGTCGTCTTTGTTGGCAGAGGCCAATGCATAGCCTTTGCCGGACTTGACGACCATGGTCATGTTCAGAACACCGTTCTTTGAAAGTTTGGCAATGTGTTGTTCAGGATTGAGGATTTCAACTCTTCCATCAGGACTGACGATATCGGCTCCGGTCACCTCACATTCGCCGGTGGCGGAGAGGGTCAGGATTTTATCTTCAGTATCCGTGACTTTCAGCTTGAGCTCTTTCAGGTTCAGAATGATCTCAGAGACATCTTCTCGTACGTCAGAAATAACGCTATATTCATGAAGGGCATCATCAAATTTGACTGATACAATAGCAGCACCATATATGGAAGACAGAATGATCCGCCGCAGGGAGTTACCAATTGTAATCCCATATCCTCGCTCGAGGGGTTCGCATACGAATTTACCGTAGGTAGAGGTCGTTGTAACGTCAAGCTTTTCCGGCTTGATCATCTCTCGCCAGTTTACATATGCTAATTTTTCAGATGACATTTAAATCTCCTGAATAAGTGTTTGGATAAATCATACAAATTATGATTTTACCTATTTTGAATACAGCTCAACGATCAATTGCTCTTGAATGGGCAGCGTGATGTCTTCACGTGCGGGGATACCTACAACCTGACCTTTAAAATTGTCTTTGTCGATTTCCAGCCACTGGGGAATGCCCCGGCGAACGATGGCTTCCAGGGAGTCGTTAATGGCCTGTACCTTTTTGCTCTTTTCGCGAAGTTCGATCACATCACCCTGCTTTACCTGATAAGAAGGGATGTTAACCTTTTTACCGTTAACGGTAAAGTGGTTGTGACGAACAAAATGTCTTCCCTGGTTTCTGGAGTTTACAAAACCCATGCGGAAAACGGTGTTGTCCAGGCGGGTTTCCAGAAGCTGGAGAAGGGTGGTACCGGTGATACCCTTCTTACGGTCGGCCTTCTTAAAGCAAATTCTGAACTGCTTTTCGGAGATGCCGTAAATTCTGCGGACTTTCTGTTTTTCCCGCAGCTGTGTTCCATAGTCAGATACTTTACTGCGTTTCTGGCCATGGTCCCCGGGGGGATATCCTCTTCTATCAAAACTGCATTTGTCTGAGAAGCAACGGTCGCCCTTCAGAAAAAGCTTCATGTTTTCGCGTCTACATTGACGACAAACGGATCCTATGTAACGTGCCAATGTTATCCTCCTTTATATCAATACGATAGTCTTAAACTCTTCTTCTTTTGGGCGGACGGCAACCATTGTGGGGTACCGGGGTAACGTCTTTGATCATGGAAATGTTAAATCCCAGGGCGTGGAGCGCTCTGAGAGCAGACTCACGTCCGGGACCGGGGCCTTTCACGTAAACCCCGACATTTTTCATGCCATGTTCCATGGCCTTTGCGCCCGCATCCTCTGCAACCAGTTTCGCAGCAAAGGGGGTACTTTTCCGAGAGCCTTTAAAGCCCTGCATACCAGCACTGGACCAGGAAATGGTATTTCCGTTTTCGTCGGCAATGGTCACAATCGTATTATTGAAGGTGGACTGGATATGGACGATACCGGTGGAAATATTCTTTTTAACCCGTTTTTTGGATACTGCTTTTTTGGATTTTTTAGCCATAATTATATTTACCTTTTAGTCCTATTTTTTCTTTTTGACAGCAGTTCTTTTCGGACCTTTACGGGTCCGAGCATTGGTGCTGGTTCTCTGTCCGTGACAGGGCAGGCCTTTTCTGTGGCGAAGGCCGCGGTAGCATCCAAGGTCCATCAGGCGTTTAATGTTCATGGAAACTTCGGAACGAAGTTCACCTTCCACTTTGAAGCTGGCATCGATGACCTTACGGATCTCATTTACCTGCTCTTCGGTCAGGTCCATGGCCTTGGTGGTCGGTTCGATACCGGTCTCGGCAAGAATCTTCTTGGACCGGGTGGCGCCGATGCCATAAATGTAGGTCAGCGCGATCCAAGCATGTTTGTCTCTGGGTAAATCTACTCCTGCAATACGTGCCAATTTACTTCCCCCTATCCCTGACGCTGTTTATGGCGTTTATTAATGCAAATAACTCTTACGACACCACGTCTTTTGATGACTTTGCAGTCTCTACATATTTTTTTTACAGATGCTCTTACTTTCATCTATTTACTCCTAGTCTATAATCGTTTCGATAACTTCGAATTTATTTATACCGATAGGTTATTCTGCCGCGGCTTAAATCATAGGGCGAAATTTCGACGGTTACCTTGTCTCCGGGGAGAATCTTGATGAAGTGCATTCTCATTTTTCCGGAAATGTGCGCCAAAAGGACGTGCTTGTTTTCCAGCTCTACTTTGAACATTGCGTTGGGCAGGGTTTCAAGTACGGTTCCGTCTACTTTGATGGGTTCTTCTTTAGCCATATTCTTATTCATCTCCTCGTGTTTTTGAAGGTTTGTTTAGGATCTACCCTTAATCCGCTTGGTGCCGGATTTTCCCAGGAATCCATCGTAGTTTCCGGTGATGAGGTGGGATTCAATCTGGGAGATGGTGTCAATGGATACCCCGACTACAATAAGAAGGGCTGTACCGCCAAAATAGAACGGTACGTTGAATTTATCCGCCAACATGGTGGGCAGTACACAGACGGCGGATACGTACAGGGCGCCACCTACGGTGATCCGGGTCAGCACTCTGTCTATGTATTCTGCGGTCCGTTTTCCGGGACGGATCCCGGGAATGTAGCCACCGTTCTTCTTCATGTTTTCTGCAACGTCCTCCGGGTTAAACTGAACCGCGGTGTAAAAGAAGCAGAAGAAGATGATAAAGCCTATGTACAGAATATAGTACCAGATGGTTCCGGGACTAAACATGGCCGCAATGGTCTGCATGATGGGCAGATGGGTAAATTGCGCCAATGTGGTCGGAAACAAGATAATTGATGAAGCGAAAATGGGTGGTATAACGCCTGCGGTATTGATCTTCAAGGGCAGGTGTGAGGTCTGGCCTCCATACATCCGTCTTCCCACCATGCGTTTTGCGTAATGGACGGGAATTCTTCGCTGGGCCTGTTCCATAAAAATGATGGCCCCAACAACAGCGACCATGAGAACCATGAGGATGATAATGGAGAAGATCCCCATTTCACCGGTACTCATGAGCCGGACAGTGTTTCCGATGGCCGAGGGCATATTCGCCACAATACCTGCAAAGATAATGAGGGATATACCGTTGCCGATGCCGCGCTCGGTGATCTGCTCACCAAGCCACATGATAAAGGCCGTACCGGCGGTCAGTGTAATAATAGTAATCAACCTGAATCCCCAGCCGGGGTATGGCACAATGGCCACACCCGCTGGGGATGTCATGGATTCCAGTCCCATACTGATACCGAATCCTTGAATAATACTTAAGACGACCGTTCCGTAGCGAGTGTACTGGGTTTTCTTTTTTCGTCCCGCATCCCCTTCTTTTTTCAATTGCTCAAGGTGCGGGACGACCACAGTCATCAACTCAAGGATAATAGATGCGCTGATATACGGCATAATTCCCAGTGCAAAGATGGAAAGTCTTTCCAGGGCCCCTCCGGAAAACATGTTGAACACGGAAAAAAGGGTTCCGGATGCCGAGGCAAAAAAGGATGCCAGAGCGGCTCCATCGATACCGGGGGTCGGTACGTGAACACCGATACGGTAAACGAAGAGCAGAGCCAAAGTAACGAAAATTTTCCGTTTTAGCTCGGGGAGTTTCATCAGATTCTGATAGCTGTTTTCGATCATCTATAATATCCTTACATCACTTCTCGTATCTATTATTCTATGCTGCCGCCTGCGGCTTCAATTTTTTCCTGGGCGGTTTTGGAAACCAAAACATTTTTAAAGGTGAACTTTTTGTTCAGCTCACCGGTGCCCAGAATTTTAACGCCATCAACTCTACCTTTAACCAGGCCGGCGCCACGAAGCATATCGATATCGATTACGGATCCGTCTTCAAAACGATCCAGATCCTTGACGTTCAGTACGGCATTGATGGTTTTAAAGGGGAGGTTCTTGAACCCCCGCTTGGGCAGACGCCGGTAGATGGGCATCTGGCCGCCTTCAAACCCCGGACGGACGGAGCCGCCGGACCGCTGTTTCAGACCCTTGTGACCTCTGGTAGAAGTCTTTCCCATTCCGGATCCGGGGCCTCTGCCGACTCTCTTACGATTTTTTCTGCTACCGGGAGCAGGTGCCAGATCGTGAAGCTGCATGTTAGGCCTCCTCTACTTTCAACAGATGTGAAACTTTTTTGATCTGTCCGAGAATGACAGGGTCAGTATTATGTTCAACTGTTTGATGCATTCTTTTGATGCCCAGGGAACGGATAATACGTCCGTGCTTGGCCGGGCGTCCAATGGTGCTTTTAATCTGTGTGATTCTTAATTTATCAGCCATTATAGAACCTCTCTTAAATATCTTCAGGTCTGAGGCCACGCTTTTTAGCAACCTCTTCCTTGGTGCACAGGGACTGCAGTCCGGCCATGGTTGCCCTGACGATGTTCTGAGTGTTGTGGGTTCCGATACATTTGGTCAGGATATCGGTGACGCCGGCAGCCTCGAGGACCGCACGGATGCCGCCACCGGCAATCAGGCCGGTACCGGGGGAAGCCGGTTTCAGCATGACGCGACCGGCGCCTGCGCGACCAACGACCTCAAAGGGAACGGTACCGTTCAGCAGGGAGATCTTGACCATGTTGCGTTTGGCTTTTTCCAGACCTTTTTTAATGGCCTCGGGAACCTCGGTGGCCTTTCCCAAACCGTATCCTACGCTGCCTTCGCCGTCACCAACGACGACCAGGGCGGAAAAGCTGAAATTCCGACCGCCTTTTACAACTTTAGCAACACGGTTGATCCTGACGACCTTATCAATTAATCCGTTGTCTTCCATTTGTTGTTGTCTTGCCAAGGGTATTCTCCTTAATTAGAATTTCAGACCGGCTTCGCGGGCCGCGTCCGATAGCGCTTTGATACGTCCGTGGTAGAGGAATCCGTTACGGTCCAAAACCACCTGTTCAATACCTTTGTCCAGCGCGCGTTTACCAACCAGGGTTCCAACCGCTTTTGCAATATCCTGCTTTTTGCCCTCGACCGGATTCTCTTTGTATTCACGATCCAGGGTGGAAGCGGAGACAAGGGTGATTCCCTTTACGTCGTCAATGATCTGGGCGTAGATGTGCTTTGCACTTCTAAATACGCTCAGTCTGGGACGTTCCTGAGTACCGAAAATATTCTTTCTGATACGTTTTTTACGTTTAAGCCTTGAGACGAGCCTTTGTGATGTATTTCCCATAATCTTTATTCCCGCTTATTAGTCTTTTCCAGCAGTCTTACCTGCTTTTCTGATAATTCGTTCGTCCGCATACATGATGCCTTTGCCTTTGTAGGGCTCGGGAGGTCTGATACTTCTGACATTTGCAGCGGCCTGCCCCAGAGTCTCTTTATCAATACCGGACATGGTGATCTTGGTATTGGCCTCAACGGCGGCGGTAATGCCTTCCGGAAGGGCGAACTCTACGGGGTTGGAATAACCAACATTGAGAACAAGGCTCTTTCCTTTTACTTCAGCTCTGTAACCAATACCGGAGAGCACAAGCTGTTTCTGGTATCCTTCGGTTACACCGGTGACCATATTGGAGATCAGAGACCGGAAAAGGCCCTGAAGAGCGACTTTCTTTTTGTCGTTTACGTCTGTTTTAACTTCCAACACGTTGTCGTTGATTTCAACATTCACGGCCGGGTGAATCTGGCGTTCGAGATTGCCTTTGGGCCCTTTCACAGCGATGGAGTCACCGTTGAGGGTCACTTGGACTTTATCTGGAAGCTGAACCGGCTTTTTCCCTATTCTAGACATGTTTTACTCCTGTCCTACCATACGTTACAAAGAATTTCACCGCCGACATTCAGTTCTTTCGCCTGTTTGTCCGTCATTACACCTTTGGAGGTGGAAACAATGGAAATACCCAGGCCGTTCAAAACCGGCTTAATCTGTTTTGACTTAGCATAAACCCTGCAAGAGGGCTTGCTGACACGGTCAATACCAAAGATGGTGGGCTGTCCTTCGCTGACGTATTTGAGATATACGCGGATCAAGCCCTGGGTCTCGTTTTCAAGAAATTTGTAATCTTTGATATAACCCTGCTCTTTAAGCACCCGCACCATTTCGATCTTGATCTTGGATCCGGGGATATCCACTTTAGCAAGACCTGCTTTTCCACCGTTTCGAATGATGGTCAGCATATCTGCAATTGGATCACTAATTGCCATTTTAAATCTCCTTAAATTCTGCTGATATTGTGTTTTAACTGAGAATTGATGGTTACCAGCTTGATTTGGTAACGCCGGGCAGCTTCCCTTCGGAAGCCAAAGTCCGGAAGCAAATTCTGCAAATACCAGCTTTTCTGATAAATCCTCTAGGTCTACCGCACAGGGGGCACCTGTTGTACGCACGAACAGAAAATTTGGGTTTTCTGTTTGCCTTTGCGATCAAAGCTTTTTTAGCCAAGCTTTCCTCCTTAGGTCCTTAGTTTTTGAAAGGCATTCCCATGAGTTTCAGGAATTTTTTGCTTTCTTCGTCCGTTTTAGCTGAGGTCACAACGGTGACGTTCAGACCTTTAATAGCGTCGGTCTTGTCGTAATCGATTTCAGGGAAGATAATGTGCTCAGTGATACCGAGGCTGTAGTTGCCGCGGCCGTCAAAGGCTTTACCAGAAATCCCTCTGAAGTCCCTTACACGGGGAAGAGCGATGTTCACAAGACGTTCGAAAAAGTCATACATCTTCTCGCGACGCAGGGTAACCTTACATCCAATGGGAAGGTCGGCGCGCAGCTTGAAGTTTGCAATGGGCTTTTTGGCTCTTGTAATAACGGGTTTCTGTCCGGCGATGAGAGCCAGCTCAGCAGCAGCTGACTCTACAATCTTCGGATTTCTGACCGCTTCACCCAGTCCCATGTTCAATACTATTTTTTCCAGCTTGGGAATCTCGCAGACATTCTTATATCCAAAAGCTTCCTTGAGCTGAGGAACTACTTCGTTAGTATATTTTTCCTTAAGCGTGGTCATTTATTTTCTCCGGCTTTGGTCCTAGGCGTCGATCTGCTGGTTACATTTCTTGCAGACTCTGACCCGTTTTCCGTCTTCCAGTTCCTTGATGCCAATCCGAGTAGGCTTCACACAGGAATTGCACATGATCATGAGGTTGGACACATTAACAGGCATGGCCTTTTCAACGATTCCGCCCTGGGGGTTGGCCTGGGTGGGTCTCTGGTGAACCTTGACTAGGTTAATGTTTTCAACAACGACGCGGTTGGTCTTTTTAACGACTTTGAGGACCTTACCGATTTTACCTTTATCTTTACCGGTGAGGACCTTTACTTTGTCATCTTTTTTGATTCTGATCTTAGTCGCTTGCATAGCATATTCTCCAATACCCGATCTAAAGCACGTCGGGAGCCAGAGATACGATTTTCATAAACCGCTTTGCTCTCAGCTCTCTTGCCACCGGACCAAAAATACGGGTTCCGACCGGTTCGTTATTTTTATTCAGTACAACGGCCGAGTTGTCGTCAAACCGGATGGAGGATCCATCGGGCCTGCGAATCTCTTTTTTGGTTCTGACAATAACGGCCTGGACAATGTCGCCTTTGCTGACCTTAGAATTGGGAATCGCCTCTTTGACGGAAACGACAATGATATCACCAATACCGGCGTATCTGCGTTTTGAACCACCCAAAACCTTGATGCAGTACAATTCCTTTGCACCGGAGTTGTCTGCGACTGTCAGTCTGGTTTCGCTCTGAATCATTTATCAACTCCTTTGGTTAAACGGCCTTCTTCAGGATTTCTGCAACTCTGAACCGTTTCAGCTTGCTCAAGGGTCTTGTTTCGATGATTTTGACTTCATCACCAATGTTGCACTCGTTTCTTTCGTCGTGAGCGTGATATTTTTTGAACCGTTTGATGTATTTTTTATACACAGGATGCTGAACAAATCTTTCGACCTGAACAACAACAGATTTGTCCATCTTATCCGATACGATCAGTCCAATCAGCTCTTTTTTATTTTTCTGAGTATTTTCCATAATTTAAGCTCTTACTTTAACTGATGTTTACGTTCATTTCTTTGGATATCGTATAGAGACGGGCAATGTCCTTGCGCACGGAAGACAGGGTGGCTGTATTTTCCAGCTGCCCCACCTGATTCTGGAAACGGAGGTTGAACAATTCCTTCTTCAGCTCCGCCAGCTTTTCTTTCATCTGGTCTGCGCCCATTTCTCTAATTTCACTGACTTTAAGCATAATTAACCCCTTTCCACAAATCTGGTTTTTACGGAAAGTTTACGAGCCGCAAGCCGCATTGCTTCTTTAGCCGTTTCCCTGGGAACACCTTCCATTTCGTACAGGATCTTGCCGGGTTTTACTCTGGCAACCCAGGCATCGGTGGCACCCTTACCCTTACCCATTCGAACTTCAGCGGGCTTTTTGGTAATGGGATGATCCGGGAAGAACCGAATCCAGCTTTTACCCACCCTTTTTACGTAACGTGTCATGGCGACACGGGCAGCTTCAATCTGTCTTGCATTGATATATCCGCACTCAGTGGCCTGGAGACCGTAGTCGCCGAAGGACAGGGTGTTGCCCCGCATGGGGGTTCCCTTGGTTCTTCCTCTGAACTGTTTGCGGAATTTTACATTCTTTGGACTCAGCATTTGCTTTTATCTCCTAATTGCCTTTAGTTGGTCGCCACTGCCTGTTCGCCAGGACTTAACACTTCACCTTTAAAAATAAAGGTCTTGATTCCGATGGTGCCGTAGGTGGTTCTGGCTTCGATGAAACCGTAATCCACATCGGCCCGGAGGGTATGAAGGGGGATGCGACCTTCTTTGTACCATTCAGTTCTTGCCATTTCCGCTCCGCCCAAACGGCCAGAACAGATGATTTTAATGCCCTTGGCACCAAATCTCATGGCGGAAGACACGGACCGTTTCATGGCGCGTCTAAATGCAATTCTTCTTTCCAGCTGCTGTGCAATGTTCTCGGCAACGAGCTGAGCATCAATCTCAGGGCGTCTGACTTCTTTGATGTCGATGAGAACAGAGGGTTCCAACATTTTTTCCAGTTCTTTTTTCAGCAGGGCGATTTCAGAACCTTTTTTGCCGATGATGATGCCGGGTCTGGCAGCGAAAACCCTCAGACGAATCTGTTTGGAAAACCGTTCGATTTCAATTTTTGAAATCCCGGCATGGTACAGTTTCTTCTTGAGAAATTTTCTGACTTTGAAGTCTTCTTCTACGTAAGCGGCATATTCTTTATCGGCGTACCATCTGGAGTCCCATGTCCTGATAATGCCCAACCTTAATCCGGTAGGATGTACTTTTTGGCCCAAGCTTAGTTCCTCCTATCTAATCGATCTCTTCGACGATTACAGTTAAGTGACTGGTCCGTTTCAAAATTCTGCTAGCTCTTCCGCGGGCTCTGGCCCGAAACCGCTTCATAGAAGGACCGTGGTCGACAATGATGTTTTTAACAATCAGTTTGTCGACATCCAGCTCGTTGTTGTGTTCCGCGTTGGCGACTGCTGATTGCAGTGTTTTATAAATAATCCCGGCAGCTTTCAGCGGCATGAACTTGAGGGTATTCAGGGCCTGCTCTGCAGACTTTCCCTTGACCTCGCTGATGGGCAACCGAAGCTTGAACGGTGAAATTCTTGTATATCTTGTAGTTGCTTTTACTTCCATAGCACTATTTTCCTTTGATCAGGTGAAGACGCTTAGCGTTTCGACTTTTTGTCTCCGGCGTGTCCCCAGAAGGTTCTCGTGGGAGAAAACTCACCGAGCTTGTGACCAACCATGTTTTCGGTTACAAAAACCGGGATGAACTTTTTCCCGTTGTGAACAGCCAAAGTGAGACCGACCATTTCAGGAAAAATTGTTGACCGTCTTGACCAGGTTTTGATGACCTTATTGCTGTTGGATTGGCTGGCTTCCACAACTTTTCTGAGAAGCTCCTGGGCAATGTAAGGTCCTTTTTTCAGTGATCTTGGCATAATTTCACCTATTATTTCCTTTTAGCTCTTCTTTTCACAATGTATTGATCGGTTCTGGCATTCTTACGGGTCCGTTTACCCTTGGCAGGCATACCCCAGGGAGAACAGGGCTGACGGCCACCGGAAGAGCGACCTTCGCCACCACCCATGGGATGGTCCACCGGGTTCATGGCCACACCACGAACCGAGGGGCGTTTACCCATCCATCGGGAACGACCGGCTTTACCGATGCTGACGTCACCGTGCTTTTCGTTACCCACACGACCAACGGTGGCCTTGCACTTCAGGTGAATCATACGAACTTCACCGGAGGGCAGCAGTACCTGGGCATATTTGCCTTCTTTGGCCATGAGGCGGGCATAGGCACCGGCGGAACGAACGATCTGTCCGCCTTTGTTCTGCTTCAGCTCAATGTTGTGAATCCGGGTACCCGTGGGGATGTTTTCCAGGGGCAGGCAGTTGCCGGGTTTGATGTCGGCTTCCGCACCGGTTTCCAGGATGTCGCCAATCTTCACTTCAAGGGGGGCCAGGATGTATCTTTTTTCACCGTCTGCATAAACCAGCAGTGCAATTCTGGCGCTTCTGTTGGGATCGTATTCGATGGCAATTACCTTTGCCGGAATTCCGTCTTTATCCCGTTTGAAGTCGATGATTCTGTATTTTTTCTTTGCTCCACCGCCTCTGTGTTTGGCGGTGATACGTCCGTAGCAGTTTCGCCCGGCTCTCTTATTCAAATTTTTAGTGAGCCGTCTTTCCGGTTTGGTTTTGGTAATTTCGTCAAAAGAAAGGTATTCCTGAGACCGTCTACCGGGCGATGTCGGTTTTGTCTTGATTATCGTTGACATATATTTACCCCTTTAAACACCTTCAAAAAAATCGATTTTCTGCCCAGGCATCAGTGTGACGATTGCTTTTTTCCAGTCTTTTCGCTTACCGACAATCCGTCCACGCTGTTTCACTTTACCTTTAATCTGGATGGTTCTGACCTGCTGAACTTTGGTATTGAATGCCTTTTCAACAGCGTCTTTGATTTCCACCCGATTGGCTCTTTTATCGACCTCGAAGGTTACCTGGTTGTTCAACTCTTTCTGAAGGGTTGTTTTTTCGGTAACTACAGGCCTGCGAATGATATCGTATTCTCTCATGTTAGCTTAACCTCCCTTTGATGTTTTCGATGGTTGATTCAACCAGAAGAAGGTTTTTGAATTTCAAAATGTCGTAAACATTGAGACCTGCGGTTTTAATAACCTTCACGTCCGGGATATTTCTGGAGGACAAAAGGAGATTCATGTCTTCGGAATCGGAGACAATCAGGAGGTCCTGAAGATTCAAGTTACCCAGAACCTTAACCAGTTCTTTGGTCTTGATCTCTTCAAGCTGCAGCTGGTCAATTACAAAGATGTTTTCTTCGGAGACCTTGGAGCTGAGGGCCATTTTAAGGGCCAATTTACGGACTTTTTTGGGGACGTTGTAGGCGTAGGACCGCTGGGAGGGTCCAAAGATTACGCCGCCACCTTTTCTAAGGGGGGATTTAACGCTACCGGCACGGGCGTTGCCAGTACCTTTCTGGCGGAAGAGTTTTTTGGTACTTCCTGATACCATACCCCGTGTTTTAGACGCAGCTGTCCCGGCACGTTTAGATACGAGCTGGGACCGAACTACTTCATGAAGAACGCTTGTCTTAACCGGAATGTTGAATATTTCGTCAGGCAGATCGGTCTGGGAGACCTTGTCACCTGCACTGTTTAATACATCGACAGCAGCCATATTCTTCCTCTTAAATTTTGATCAGCTATGCATCACTGCGAAAATCTTGCAATACCCATAGCCGCTATTACCCAGCCCCTTACGTGGGGCTGATAACTAAAAATAATTTATTTTGTAACTTTGTGCAGTTCCAACAGACCGGTTTTGGGTCCGGGAACGGCTCCTTTGATCAGGAGTAAATTGTCTTCTGCTTTCACATCGACAACGGTCAGGTTCTTGACGGTTTCCCTGTCAACACCCATGTGGCCGGGAAGTTTCTTTCCCTTGATGACCTTTCCAGGCCAAGCACTGTTACCAATTGAACCGGGTTTTCTGTGGTTTCTGTTACCATGGGTTTCAGGTCCGCGGGAAAATCCGTGTCTCTTGATGGTGCCCTGAAAGCCACGACCTTTGGAGGTACCGGCAACGGTGACCTTGTCTCCTACGGAGAACATGTCAATGTTGATTTCAGATCCGGGTTCCAGATCTGATGCGCCTTCGGTTCTAAATTCTCTGAGAACCCTGAAGCCTTTTTCAGTAGCTTTTTTCAAGTGACCGGCGATGGGCTTGTTCAGTTTTTCAACGGGTTTCTCGTCGAATCCCAGCTGAACTGCTTCATACCCATCGGTTTCCATGGTTTTCACCTGCGTTACCACACAGGGGCCGACCTGTACGACCGTAACAGGAACGAGTTTCCCATCGTTGGAAAACACATTGGTCATCCCGATTTTTCTTCCAAGTATTCCGTTCATATCTTGTTGTTCCTGTTATTGAACTATAGTTTAATCTCTACATCGACGCCCGGGGAAAGATCCAGCTTCATCAGGGCGTCAACTGTCTGCTGTGTCGGTTCGAGAATGTCCATCATTCTTTTATGGGTTCTAATCTCAAACTGCTCACGGGATTTTTTATTCACGTGCGGGGAACGCAGCACGGTGAACTTATTGATACGAGTGGGAAGGGGAACCGGCCCCACGATTCTGGCGCCGGTTTTCCTTGCCGTATCAACGATATCCAGTGAAGACTGATCAAGCAGCTTATGGTCATAGGCCTTGAGCCTGATTCTGATTTTAGTTTTCAACATGATATATCGTTTCTTTCTTAACCTTATTCTACAATTTCAGCGATAACGCCGGCACCAACAGTACGACCACCTTCACGAATGGCGAACCGGAGTTCTTTTTCCATTGCGATGGGGTTGATCAGTTCAACGTTGATGGTGGCATTGTCGCCAGGCATGATCATTTCAACGCCGTCTTCCAGGGTCAGAACACCAGTGATGTCGGTGGTTCTAAAGAAGAACTGGGGTCTGTAACCAGTAAAGAAGGGAGTGTGACGTCCACCTTCTTCTTTGGACAGGGCGTACATTTCTGCTTTAAACTTGGTATGGGGAGTGATGGTGCCGGGCTTGGAAACAACCTGACCACGTTCAACCTGATCTCTCTTGGTACCACGGAGCAGCAGACCAACGTTGTCACCCGCCTGGCCTTCGTCCAGCAGTTTACGGAACATTTCAACACCGGTACAAACGGTCTTGGCAGTTTCACGGATACCAACGATTTCAACTTCGTCGCCGGTGCAGATGATACCACGTTCGATTCTACCGGTGACAACAGTACCACGACCGGAGATGGAGAAAACGTCTTCGATGGGCATCAGGAAGGGTTTTTCAGTGTCACGTTCGGGCTCATCAATGTAAGAGTCCAGGGTGTCCAGCAGCTCGAAGATGGGAGCAGCGTCGGTGGACTCAACATCGTCGGACTCCAGAGCTTTCAGGGCGGAACCACGAATGATGGGAGTTTCATCTCCGGGGAATTCGTAGGTGTCAAGCAGTTCCTGCAGTTCCATTTCAACCAGTTCGATGAGCTCTTCGTCGTCAACCATATCACATTTGTTCAGAAAGACAACGATCTTGGGCACACCAACCTGACGGGCAAGCAGAATATGCTCACGGGTCTGGGGCATGGGGCCGTCATCGGCGGATACAACCAGGATAGCACCGTCCATCTGGGCGGCACCGGTGATCATGTTCTTGATATAGTCAGCATGGCCGGGGCAGTCTACGTGGGCGTAGTGACGGTTTTCAGTCTCATATTCAACGTGGGCGGTTGCAATGGTGATACCACGTTCTCTTTCTTCGGGAGCCTTATCAATTTCGTCGAAGGGAACGAATTCGCCATTGCCTTTCATGCCGGCGTTTTTGGTAATTGCAGCAGTCAGGGTAGTTTTGCCATGGTCAATGTGACCGATGGTACCAATGTTAACATGCGGCTTAGTCCGCTCGAACTTTTCCTTAGCCATCTCTATTCCTCCTTAGGAATGTTAATAACAGAATCTTTTAATTTATTTACCATCTAAAATGGGCGAATGCCTTGTTGGCTTCGGCCATTTTATGGGTATCATCTTTTTTCTTAATCGCTCCGCCTCTGTTGTTGTAGGCATCCATGAGCTCGGCAGCGAGCTTGTTGGAATAGCCTTTTTCAGAACGAGACCGACTAAAGTTGATCAGCCATCTAAATGCCAGTGCAGTCTGACGGTTGGGTTTAATATCGGTGGGAACCTGGTAGGTGGAGCCACCGATCCGCCGGGATTTCACCTCAACGGCAGGTCTGATGTTGTCAACAGCCTTTTTAAACACATCCAAAGCCGGCTCACCGATTTTGTCCTCGGCTTTTGCCAGGGCATCGGCAACCACCTTGCGGGCCGCATTCTTCTTGCCGTCTTTCATGACGCAATTAACGAATTTGGCAGCCAGCTTCTGAGCCTGCGTGGCCTCTTTGTCAAAACTTTCGATTATGAGTTCTTTTTCCGCCATCTGTATGTCCACTATTTATTATCGATTAAAGGAAAGCCCAAACTTATTTGGGTCTCTTGGCGCCGTACTTGGAACGGCCCTGTCTTCTGTCGTCAACACCCAGGGTATCCAAGGCGCCACGAACGATATGGTAGCGAACACCGGGCAAGTCCTTTACCCTGCCACCTCTAACGAGAACAACAGAGTGTTCCTGGAGGTTATGCCCCATACCAGGGATATAGGCAGCGACTTCCATACCGGTTGTCAAGCGAACCCTTGCTACTTTTCTCAAAGCAGAGTTAGGTTTCTTCGGGGTTGATGTATACACACGGGTGCATACACCGCGCTTCTGGGGACCACCCTTCAAAGCAGGGGTACTAACCTTTTTCTCTGCTTTTTTTCTTCCTTTCCTTACCAACTGATTAATGGTCGGCATAACTTTCCCAACGCTCCTTATCAAATGTAAAATATTGTCATACACGACAAAATGTTTAATTTTACGTTTACATTATACACTTGTCAAGTATTTTTTAAATTAAGGTTTAGATTTCAGCTACTTCACCGTATCCGACTTCGACATTCCGGTAACCGGGGAAGCCGGTCCCCGCCGGGATCAAGCGACCCATAACCACGTTTTCTTTCAACCCTTTAAGGCTGTCATACTTACCTTCAATTGCCGCCAAGGTCAAGACCTTGGTGGTTTCCTGGAAGGAAGCGGCAGACAAAAAGCTGTCCGTGGACAGGGAGGCTTTGGTGATACCCAGGATCAAGGGTTCACCCTGTGCCGGTTCGCCGCCGTTCATGGCCACTTCACGGTTCTTCTCTTCAAACACAACCCGATCCACCTGTTCGTCCGGGATAAAATCGGTATCTCCGGTGGAGATGACCTTTACCCGTCTCATCATCTGGCGGATCACCACTTCGATGTGCTTGTCGTTAATCCGTACCCCCTGGAGTCGGTAGACTTCCTGGACCTCGTCCACGAGATACTTGGCCAATGCAACTTCCCCCTTGATATTCATGATATCCTGGGGATTGGCACTGCCGGCAATCAGCGGATCGCCAGCGGTTACATAGTCACCGTCATAAACGGTAACATGGTGCCCCTTGGGAATGGCATATTCTTTTTTCTCTCCCACATCCGTCGGGGTGACCACAACCTTCTGTCTTCCCTTGGTTCCCTTGGAGACCGCAACATAACCGTCGATCTCAGTCAGCACACTGGGATCCTTGGGTTTGCGGACTTCAAACAACTCGGCAACCCGGGGCAGACCACCGGTGATGTCCTTGGTCTTGGTGGTGGCTCTGGGAAGTTTGGCTATTACGTCCCCGGCCAGTACCTGATCGTCCTCTTCAACGGTCAAGATGGCGTTCACCGGCAGGAAGTACCGGGCAGGCGCCTTGGAACTGGGGAGTTTAACCGCCTTACCGTCCGCATCCTTGAGGGTGATTCTCGGGCGGACATCTGCATCCTTTCCTTCAATGATGGTCCGGGAGACCTTACCGGTTACAGGGTCAATCTGTTCCTGAACCGTGTTGCCCACAACGATATCGGCAAAACGGATCTTGCCGGAAACCTCGGTGATAATGGGCGTGGTAAAGGGGTCCCAGCTGGCAATAATATCACCGGGCTGGATTTCCTGACCATCTTTTATGAGAAGGGTTGCACCGTAAATAATGGTCTCTTTGGACCGTTCGCGGCCATCTTCACCCACGATGGTAACACCGCCGCCTTTACGGTTCATGACAATGGTCTCTCCCGAGGCAGAGGTAACCGTCTGGAGATCATCATTGAATTTCAAAAGTCCACCCACCCGGGCCTTGACCTCGGCAACCTCAACCTTCCGGGAAGCCGTACCACCGATGTGGAAGGTACGCATGGTCAGCTGGGTACCGGGTTCACCAATGGACTGGGCCGCCACAATACCGATGGCCTGTCCGATCTCAACGGTGCGACCATGGGCCAGATCCCGTCCGTAACATCTGGAGCAGACGCCGTGTTTGGCGTTACAGGTCAGAACGGAACGGATCTTCACCCGCTGCACACCGGCGGCTTCAATCTTGGCCACATGGCTTTCCTTGAGCTCGGTGTCGATGCCCACGATGAATTCATCTGAATAGGGGTCCCGGACATCTTCCTGGGTTACCCGGCCCAGGATTCTTTCGCCCAGGGTCTGGATGATTTCACCGCCTTCGTACAGGGCTTCAACCTCAATACCGTTAATGGTACCGCAGTCGTGGTCGATGATGGTGCAGTCCTGGCCGACATCGGCCAGACGACGGGTCAGGTAACCGGAGTTGGCGGTTTTAAGCGCCGTATCGGCCAGCCCCTTACGGGCACCATGGGTGGAAATAAAGTACTGGAGTACGGAAAGCCCCTCACGGAAACAGGCCGTGATCGGGTTTTCGATGATTTCACCGGAGGGCTTGGCCATGAGGCCACGCATACCGGCCAACTGCCGCATCTGGTCCTTGGAACCACGGGCGCCGGAGTCGGCCATCACGTAGACGGCGTTCAGGGCATCTGCCACTTCGGGGTTCTCAGCACCGGTGGGGTTCTTCATGACCTCCATCATGGCGTTGGCAATGTCGTCGGTTGCCTGGGCCCAGATATCAACCACCTTATTGTACTTCTCACCCTGGGTAATCAGACCTTCGGAGTACTGGTTCTTGATATCTTCGATGCTCTTTTCCGCTTCGGCAATGAGGTCCCATTTCACATCGGGGATGATCATGTCGTCCACACAGATGGACAGGCCGCCCAGGGTGGAGTACTTGTACCCGATGTCCTTGAGTCTGTCGGACAGGATAACGGTCTCCTTCAGGCCGATGTTCCGGTAGGCATAATCAATGAGCTTAACAATGGCCGATTTGTCCATGAGCTTGTTGACCAGCTTAAAGGGCAATGTGGTTTCCCGCTTGTCCACCTTAAAGATGGTGAAGCGGTCGCCGACTTTCTGGATGTCGGTCCACTGATCTTCCTTGAGTCCGTAGAGCTGTTCCACAACAACGTCGCCCACCTGGAAGAAGTTTTTGAACTCCTTACGGGTGAGGATGCCGGTCTGGCCCCTGGTCTTTTTGATTTCATCATCGGAGTATTTCTGAAGAACATCTTCCCACTCGGCACCGGCCCTGAGTTCGGCAAGGGCCTCCTCGGCCTCCTCCCGGGTTTCGGTTCGCACACGGCTCATGTCCAGCAGGGTGTCACCGGGGATGGTTTCCCAGAGCAGTACCCGACCGGTGGTGGTTTCATACCGTCCATCGTCGATGCGCACGTTGACCTTGGCGTGGAGGGAGAGTTCTCCGGCGTCAAAGGCGTAGCGCACCTCGTCCAGGCTGGAGAAGGTGGACCCTTCACCCTTCTGGCCGGCAATGGCCCGGGTCATGTAGTAGATCCCCAGAACGATGTCCTGGGTGGGCACAATGATGGGCTGGCCGTTGGCCGGGGACAGGATGTTGTTGGTGGACAGCATCATGATCCGGGCTTCCAACAGGGATTCCAGGGAAAGGGGGACATGGACCGCCATCTGGTCACCGTCAAAGTCAGCGTTGAAGGCCGGGCAGACCAGGGGATGGAGCTGGATGGCCTTCCCCTCGATGAGCACGGGCTCAAATGCCTGGAAACCCAGACGGTGGAGGGTGGGGGCACGGTTGAGCATGACCGGGTATTCTTTTACCACGGATTCCAATGCATCCCAGACCTCGGTCTCTTCCCGTTCCACCATTTTCTTGGCACTCTTGACCGTGGAAACCAGACCCTTCTGCTCCAGATAATTGTAGATAAAGGGTTTGAACAGCTCCAGGGCCATCTTTTTGGGGATACCGCACTGGTGCAATCTCAACTCGGAACCAACGGTGATAACGGTACGACCGGAGTAGTCGACACGCTTACCCAGAAGGTTCTGACGGAAACGGCCCTGTTTACCCTTAAGGGTGTCGGACAGGGACTTGAGGGGGCGCTTGTTGGTACCGGTGACCACACGACCGTGGCGGCCGTTGTCAAAGAGGACGTCCACGGATTCCTGGAGCATTCTCTTTTCGTTCCGGACAATAATGTCCGGCGCGTTGAGGTCCACCAGCCGTTTCAGACGGTTGTTCCGGTTCAGCACACGACGGTAGAGATCGTTGAGATCGGAGGTGGCAAAGCGACCGCCTTCCAGGGGTACCAGGGGACGCAGGTCCGGCGGAAGCACCGGACAGGCCGTCATGATCATGCGGGTGGGATCGATGCCGGAGTTCAGGAAGGCATCAATCACCTTGAGCCGCTTGGCCATTTTCTGCTGTTTGGCCACGGACTTGGTCAAGGAAATTTCTTCCTTGAGCATGTCATGGGTCTCCTGGAGATCAATCTCTCCCAGAAGTTCCAGAATGGCTTCGGCACCGATGCCGGCTTCAAATCCGTCCTCGCCAAAGGCATCCAGGGCTTCGTAGTATTGATCGTCGGACAAAAGTTGAAGTTTTTTCAGCCCGGAGTCCTTGGGATCCACCACGATGTATGAATCAAAGTAGAGGACTTTTTCCAGGTTTTTCAGGGTCAGGTCCAATACGTTACCAATCTTGGAGGGCAGACTTTTCAGAAACCAGATGTGGGAGACCGGAGAGGCCAGTTCGATATGGGCCATGCGATCCCGGCGCACCTTGGACTGAATGACCTCAACCCCGCACTTCTCACAGACCACGCCACGGTGTTTCATGCGTTTATACTTACCGCAGTTACACTCGTAGTCCTTGGTGGGGCCGAAGACCTTGGCGCAGAAAAGGCCGTCCCGTTCCGGCTTAAAGGTCCGATAGTTGATGGTTTCCGGTTTTTTAATTTCACCGTAGGACCACTCCCGAATCTGATCGGAAGATGCCAGGGAGATCTGAACGCCCTCGTAAATCTTGGGATCTTTTGGTTTTGCGAAGAAATCGTAAATATTGTCCAATGTCTTCTCCTTATTTGCTGCCTTCTATAAGATTCATATCCAAACCCAAACTGTTGAGCTCTTTGATCAGAACCCTGAAAGATTCAGGCATTCCGGGCTCAAGAACGTTCTGGCCTTTTACAATCTTTTCGTACATGCGGGTACGACCGGTCATGTCGTCGGATTTTACCGTGAGGAACTCCTGGAGGGCATGGGCTGCACCGTAGGCTTCCATGGCCCAAACCTCCATCTCCCCGAGACGCTGGCCGCCGAACTGGGCTTTACCGCCCAGGGGCTGCTGGGTCACCAGGGAGTAGGGTCCGATGGAACGGGCATGGAGCTTGTCGTCTACCAGATGGTGGAGCTTGAGCATGTACATGGTTCCAACTGTAACCGGTTTATCAAAGGGTTCTCCGGTCCGTCCGTCGTAGAGGACAGACTGGCCCGAGGCGTCACGTCCACCCAGTTCGATGAGGGATTTGATCTCTTCCTCGGTGGCACCGTCAAAGACCGGGGTGGCGGTGTGGACACCGTTCTTGTACATGGAGGCGAACTTGACCAGTTCGGCGTCATCCATGGCGTCGATGCGGTTTCCAATGGTGTCTTCAATGCCGTCGGCTCTTTGTTTCGGGGTCAGGGTAAAGATACTCTTGACCTTTTCTCTCAGGGCGTCCAGTTTCTTTTCTTCCAGCATGTCGTTGATCTGCTGTCCCAGGCCAAAGGCGCCGGCACCCAGATGGATTTCCAGGATCTGCCCGACGTTCATACGGGAGGGAACACCCAGGGGGTTGAGCACCATGTCAACGGGACGACCGTCTTCAAAGTAGGGAAGGTCTTCCACACGGAGGATACGGGAAACAACACCCTTGTTACCGTGGCGACCGGCCATTTTATCACCCACGGAAAGCACCCTTTCCATGGCAACGCTGATCTTGATCAGCTTAAGAACGCCGGGGGGAAGATCGTCGCCCTTTTCAAAACGGGAGACCTGGCGGTTAAAATGCTCACGGGCCTTTTTGATCTGGTCCTGGGCCTGTTCAAGGATGAGCTGCACCTTTTCGGTGAGAAGGGCGTCTTCCACCTCCACGTTGACCAATACGGCCACGGGTACGTCGGAGAAGCAACAGGCGGTTACCTTCAGCCCGGATTTGATGTGAACCTTACCATTGCGTTCCAGATCGGAGATGGTGGACATGCCGTCCAGGATCTCTTCAACCTTTTCACGGGCCACTTCGGAGATGATGCGGATCTCGTCGTCCCGGTCTTTTTCCAGGCGTTCGATCTCCTCATCTTCAATGGCGCGGGTGCGGTCGTCCTTGGGCAACCCTCTTCTGGAGAAGACCTTGGCGTCGATGACCTTACCCTTCACACCCGGAGGTACGCACAGGGAGGTGTCTTTAACATCACCGGCCTTTTCACCGAAGATGGCCCTCAACAGCTTCTCCTCGGGGGAGAGCTGGGTTTCACCCTTGGGCGTAATCTTACCCACCAGGATGTCCCCGGGGAAGACTTCGGCCCCCAGACGGATGATACCGCTTTCGTCCAGGTTCTTAAGGGCATCTTCGCCCACATTGGGAATGTCACGGGTGATTTCTTCCTTACCCAGCTTGGTATCCCGGGCCAGGACTTCGAATTCTTCCACGTGAACCGAGGTATAAACCGCATCCTTTACCAGACGTTCGGAGACCAGGATGGAGTCCTCGTAGTTGTAACCGTCCCAGGGCATGAAGGCCACGGTAACGTTTTTACCCAGGGCCAGTTCCCCCATTTCAGTGGAGGGACCGTCGGCAATAACCTGGCCCCTTTTCACCCGCTCCCCCTTTTCCACGATGGGGCGGTGGTTGAAACAGGTGTTCTGGTTGGACCGGACAAATTTGGTGCAGGAATAAATGGAAACGGCCCGGTTAAAGGTACCATCTTCATTGTCGTCGTTTTTCACAACAATGCGCTTGGAATCCACATCCACAACCACGCCGTCGAAATCGGAAACAATGGTAACACCGGAGTCACGGGCCACAACCGCTTCCATGCCCGTGCCCACAAGGGGGGCCTCGGAACGGATCAACGGAACGGCCTGGCGCTGCATGTTGGAGCCCATCAATGCACGGTTGGCGTCGTCGTTTTCCAGGAAGGGAATCAGGGAGGCGGATACGGAGACGAGCTGGTTGGGGGAAACGTCCATGAACTTGACGTCCTGGTTTTCCACCATTTCAAATTCACCGGCCACACGGGCGGAGACCAGGGGATTCTGGAAATGTCCTTCGGTGTCCAGGGCCGCGTTGGCCTGGGCAATGGGATGTTCCTTTTCCTCAAATGCGGACAGGTGACGGATCTCACGGGTGGCTACACCTTCCTCGGCAAGCCTGAAGGGGGTCTCAATGAAACCGAAATCGTTGACCCGGGCGTAGGTGCACAGGGAAACGATGAGGCCGATGTTGGGCCCTTCCGGGGTTTCAATGGGACAGATACGACCATAGTGAGACGGATGAACGTCTCGGACTTCAAAGCCGGCACGCTCACGGGTCAGACCGCCGGGGCCCAGGGCGGAAAGACGCCTTTTATGGGTGGTCTCCGACAGGGGGTTGGTCTGGTCCATGAACTGTGAAAGCTGGGAGGTCCCGAAGAACTCCCTGACAACGGCAGACACGGGTTTGGGGTTGACCAGGTCGTGGGGCATCATGGCGTCGACTTCCTGCATGCTCATCTTTTCCTTGATGGCACGCTCCATGCGGACCAGGCCGATGCGGTAGTGGTTTTCCAGAAGCTCGCCGACTGCACGAACCCGTCTGTTGCCCAGATGATCGATGTCGTCCACCTGACCCTGGGTGTCCTTGAGCTCGATGAGAGTGGCGGCGGTGAGCAGCACATCCTCTTTTCTCAGGGTTTTTACGTCAATCTTGGTGTTGACGCCCAGACGGTGGTTCATTTTCAAACGACCGACCTTGGACAGATCGTAGTATGCCTGGCGGAAGAAGAGATGGTCGATGAAATCCTGGGCCACTTCAATGGTGGCCGGGTTGCCCGGACGCAGCCTACGATAGATATCCATGAGGGCTTCTTCCTTGGTGTCGATCTTGTCGTTGACCAGGGTCTTGCGCATGGAGTCGGAGCTGCGGGCGTCCACGTAAAGCAGGTAGAACTCTTCAATGGCATTGTCTTCCAGGATATCAAAGGTATCCTCGGAAATCACGTCGCCGGGTTTGAACAGAACCTCATCCACGGTCTTGCCGGTGATGGTCTCGGCAAAGCCCTTGTCCATGAGTTCTTCCGTGGAGACGGGGATGTATTCCAGCCCTTCATCGGTGAGCTGTTTTAAAGCCCGTTTTGTAAAAATTCGTCCTTGCTTAACAACTACTTCGCCGGAAGCAGGGGATGCAATATCGAAACTGGCACGCTGGCGGACCAGATTTTCAGGAACAAACTCTTTAAAAAACGAGCCTTCTTTTTTAATGATGTGTTCTTTTTTATAGAAGAACTCCAGGATATCTTCACTGGTGTAGCCAAAGGCTTTGAACAGGATGGAAATGGGGAACTTGCGTCTCCGGTCAATGCGGATGTTCACAATGTCCTTGGCGTCGATTTCCATGTCGATCCAGGAACCACGGACCGGGATGATCCGGGCATTGTAAATGATCTTGCCCGAGGAGTAGTTCTTGCCCTTATCATGGTCAAAGAAAACACCGGAGGAACGATGCAGCTGGCTGACCACGGCCCGTTCGGTGCCGTTGATGATAAAGGTACCCTGGCGGGTCATCAAGGGGATGGTGCCAAAGTAGATTTCCTGTTCCTTGATATCACGGATGGTGGAGGTTTCGGTCTCTTTGTCGTGATCATAGACCACCAGGCGAACACGGATGTTTACAGGGATGTCGTAGGTCATACCCCGACTGATGCATTCCTTCATGGAATGCTTGGATTCTCCGAATGAATAGGATACGTATTCCAGAGAGGAGGTGTCGGTAAAATCCTTGATGGGAAAAACAGATTTAAAAACGGCGTGAAGCCCTTTTTCCTCCCGGTCCTGGGGAGGGACATCCCGCTGCAGGAACCCTTCGAAGGAATCCCGCTGCATCCCGATCAGGTCGGGGATGTCAATGATTTTGCGTTTACTGCCAAACTCTTTTCTATCACGTTTAGTCGTCAATAGATTTCCGGTCATGATATCTCCCAATTGAGTTTTTCCAACCGTAAAAGCGGAGACATGGCCCAATTGCCATGCCCCCGCATAACGATATGCACGAAGCTGGTGTTACTCAGCGATGCAAACTACTTTACAGAAACCTGCGCGCCGGCGCCTTCAAGCTGTTCTTTTACCTTGTCGGCTTCTTCTTTGGAAACACCTTCTTTCACGGCTTTGGGTGCTTCTTCAACCAGAGCTTTGGCTTCTTTCAGGCCCAGCCCGGTGATGGCGCGTACTTCTTTGATGACGTTGATTTTCTTGTCGCCAGCAGCTTCCAGAACGACGTCGAATTCAGTCTTTTCTTCGGCAGCTCCACCAGCATCACCGGCGGCAGGCATTGCACCGGCGAAGGCAACGGGGGCAGCAGCGCTAACGCCGAATTTGTCTTCCAGTTCTTTAACGAGTTCAGAGAGCTCCAGAACGCTCATGTTGGCAATAAATTCAATTACATCTTCTTTTGTAATGTCAGCCATTTTTTTCTCCTATCTTAACACTATACGATAAGTTGTTCTATATGGTTTTGTTTAAAAAAAATCTTAAAATTAGGCAGCGTCTTTCTGATCTTTAACGGCATTAAGCACATTGACAAAAGATCTGGGAACGCCGGACAGTACATTGACCAGATTGGTCGGTACTGCGTTGAGAGTGTAGACCAGTTTGGCCAGAAGATCTTCTTTGGACGGCATCTTGGACAGTGCCTTGATGTCATCTAGGGAGAGAAGTTTTCCACCCATGGCACCGGCTTTGATTTCGAGCTTTTCGTTATCTTTTGCGAAATCGACCAGGACTTTCGCCGGAGCGACAGGGTCATCCTGTGAAACGACGATGGCGGTGGGGCCCTTCAAGAAGTCATTCATCAGAGCTGTATCTGTATCCTGGCCGGCCAGCTTCAGAAGCGTGTTTTTCACGACTTCGGTGGTAACACCGGCTTCTCTCAGCTTGGCTCTCAGTTCTGTCATGGCCAGAACGTCAAGGCCCTTGTAATCCACCAGGATTGTGATCTCAGCTTCGGCAAGCTGCTGTGTCAGCCGCTCTACCAACTCTTTCTTTTGAGAAATATTCAGCAATTTATTTACACCTCCTTTCCAAAGGAATTTTCGAAGGTGCCAACGAAACCAAAACGAAAACTTTTATAAAAAATCTTCTGTCTCGGCAGGCCGGCAATCCGATTATGCGTTTTCACGCACCTACTGTCTAGGACAGGTTAGTTCGTATGTGCTATTTCACCAGCAGGGGATCGATTTTGATACCGGGCCCCATGGTGGATGAAATGCTGATGCTTCTCATGTAAGCCCCCTTGGAGGAAGCAGGCTTCAGGGAAGCCAGTTTGTCCAGGAAGGCAGTTACATTTTCAAGAAGTTTTTCTGCTCCGAAGGAAATCTTTCCAACGGGCACATGAACGATACCGGCCTTTTCAACCCTGAAGTCGATTTTACCGGCTTTTAATTCATTGATGGCTTTTTCAAGCTCAAAGGTAACCGTTCCGGTCTTGGCATTGGGCATCAGACCTCTGGGGCCCAGCACACGACCGAGTTTACCTACGGTACCCATCATATCGGGGGTGGCAATGGCCTTATCAAAGCCGAACCATCCGTCTTTAATCTTTTCAACCACTTCGTCGGTGGCAATGAAATCCGCTCCGGCGTCCAGGGCTTCTTTTTCCTTTTCACCCTTGGCAAATACCAAAACCTTTACTTCCTTACCCAGACCGTTGGGCAGAACCACGGTTCCGCGAACCATCTGATCGGCATGACGGGGATCAACCCCCAGTCTTACGGCCACATCAACGGTTTCGTCAAATTTGGCATAACTTGAAGCTACGGCAAGTTCCACGGCCTGGAGAGGCTCGTACTGCAGATTTCTGTCGACCTTGTTCAAGGCTTCTGTATGTTTTTTGCTCCGCTTAGGCATTTTAAATCACTCTTCTCCTTAAGGTTAAACTACTTCGAGCCCCATGCTTCTGGCCGTACCCGCGATGATTCTGAAAGCAGCTTCATCGGAAGCGGCGTTCAGATCCTCTTTCTTGGTTTCAGCAATGGCAGCCACTTGATCCTTGGTCACCTTGCCGACCTTTACCTTATTGGGCTCACCAGAGCCTTTGGCAATTTTGGCGGCAGCCAGCAACAGACGGGATGCCGGCGGGGTCTTGGTAATAAAACTAAAGGATCTATCCTGATAAACAGTGATAACCACAGGAATAATGGATCCGGCATCATTGGCAGTCTTGGCATTAAATGCCTTACAGAAATCCATGATGTTCACACCATGCTGGCCAAGGGCAGGACCGATCGGTGGAGAAGGGTTGGCTTTTCCAGCTTCTACCTGAAGCTTGATTTGCGTCATTACTTTTTTTGCCATCTTAATATACTCCCAAAACTTAGTTTTAAACTGTGTTTAAATCTTGGTAACTTGTATGAAATTTAGCTCCACCGGCGTTGCGCGTCCAAAGATGCTGACCAACACCTTGACCTTTTCCTTATCCGGAGATACATCTTCAACAGTACCGTTAAAATTAGAGAACGGCCCATCAACAACCCGGACTTCGTCTCCAGGTTCGAAATAATATTTTGGCTGGGGTTTATCCTGACCCTGCTGCATCTTATCCATGATGCTCTGGGCTTCCGCATCGGTGATGGGAGCAGGTTTGTTTTTCCCCCCAAGAAAGCCGGTCACTTTCGCAGTTGAACTGACAATATGCCACGTCTCGTTATCCAGGTGCATCCGTATGAGAATGTATCCGGGATAAAATTTGCGGGAGGACTCCCGCTTTTTACCATCCACCAGCTCAACGACATTTTCCGTGGGAATGAGGATGTCGCCAAACTTTTCGGGATACCTAGACGCTTCAATCTGTTCTTCAAGCGCTCGCTTTACTTTTTGTTCATGGCCGGAATAAACGTGAACCACGTACCATTTTAATGACATGACACTTTCCTTAAATTATGTAAGGACAACCTGAACAAGTTTCGAAAGACTGTAGTCGAACACACCGAGAAACGCAGCCACTATAAAAACAAAGACAATGACCACAATGGTGGTACCGGTGGTCTGCTTCCGGGTGGGCCAGGTGACTTTATTCAATTCAACCTTTACTTCCCTAAAAAACTCGATCGCTCTTTGAAAGAAACCAGGCTCCCCCGCTACCGGGCCGGAAGCCTTCTCAATCTTGCTTTTCTTAACAATTGCAGCGGAAGTCGATTTGGTAACCTGAGCAGCAGAAGAAGATTCAACGCCGGATTCAGCAATAGGTTTCTTTTTCTTTTTTTCGCCCGCGGTCTTCTTTTTTTGAATTCGTGACATACAACTCCCAGAATCGTTATGAGGCCAACCCAAAGGATGACCTTATAATAATAATCTGGCAGGTCAGGAGGGAGTCGAACCCCCAACATCCGGTTTTGGAGACCGGCGCTCTACCAATTGGAGCTACTGACCTGCAATTATAAGCTATTTAATCTTGGTTTCCTTATGGACTACATGCTTATCGCAGAATTTGCAATATTTTTTAAACTCGATCTTGTCGGGAGTCTTTCTCTTGTTCTTGGTCGTTGTGTAATTTCTTCTCTTACACTCAGTACAAGCAAGTGCAACTAATATTCTATCCACAATATTCTCCTAGGTGCCGACTTTGTTTTCGGCAGTTACGCCTGCGCCTACCGTACGCCCACTGCTGCCGACCCAATCCTGCATCGGCAACTGTACTTCATTCGTCCATGGCCGCATCTTCGCCAGGCATGATTAACTCGATACCTTATATAAGGCGGCCAGCCTCCCAAACACCATCCCTGGGGCCTCCAGACACTGCGACCCCTCTAAAGAGTTGCCGCTCCATCCCGGAGCACGCTGACAGCCTTGGCCCGACCCCTCAACAGAGGCGCCATCAGCCAGAATAACCGCAAACAACCCGACATTCGGCATTATTTCGGTTACCATTTTTTTTAACGATTGAACCCAGACCTGGTCACGAAGACATTGACGGACACCGGATTCAAACCCATCACACAAAGAACACGCATTGCTTTGGGCGCCTTGTAAGTCTTGCCAATGGGGGATCATCCAACCCCATAAAATTCCGGTAAAGTGAGGAGATACGACAAATCGCCGGCACCGCTACGGACTTAACCGAATAACAACACCGACGTTCGAATTGAAATGCTGGCCTTTAACCCGCCATTGGTCCTCGCACCTGAATTGTGGAGCCCATGACCAGAATTGAACTGGTGAACCTCTTCCTTACCAAGGAAGCGCTCTACCGACTGAGCTACATGGGCTTTGACAACACCTCTGCAAACACAACGCATGCAAGTGGAGACCTTTTGGCCTTGGAGCGGGAGACGAGGTTCGAACTCGCGACATTCAGCTTGGAAGGCTGAAGCTCTACCAACTGAGCTACTCCCGCACACATTGCGATAACTTCTTGACAACCTTTATGTTGCCTGGTAGTCCGATCGTTATCAAGATCTCCTACACTTAAATGGTGGTGGGGGGAGGATTTGAACCTCCGAAGGCTGAGCCGTCAGATTTACAGTCTGATCCCTTTGACCACTCGGGAACCCCACCGCGTGCTTTTATTGGAGCCGATACCCCGAATCGAACGGAGGACATTCTCATTACAAGTGAGATGCTCTACCAACTGAGCTATATCGGCTTATCTTTCTGCGTCGGAAAAAATTCCCTGTCGCGAAAAGACCGGCAGATAATAACAGAGCACCCCTGGATTGGCAACTCCGTTTTTACCCGACATAGGCAAACTGATACCCGATTAGCAACTAATCAAACCGGTATTTGCCCCATTTTACTCCTGAAAACATCGAAAAACGAATCATATATCGTTTTTTCAATATTAAGCCCTTTCTTTCACGCCGTTATTCAAGCCAAAACCCTTTTTACATCACAAAAAACCAATACCGCCAGGCTCCCGCATCGGTCCACCCCATTGTATTGACATTTAAGGTCTTATTGATTAAATGAAAGGCAAGTTTAACTAAATCCTAAGGAGCCCAATGCGTTTTTCCCAACTGGTCACCACCCTGACCCTCAGCCTTCTTATACTGACCGGCTGCCAGACCCAGAATACCATCACCCCATTAGAGGGAAAGATTCAGCCAACCCAGCCCGGGGCCCCCACGGGCGGAGACAAAAACGACGCTCAAGACAAAATCATCCCACAGCCTAACACAATAAGTACAAAAAATCAAATACTTACCCAGAGACACCAGACAAGGCCGGCCAAACAGGAACTGGATAAAGACCATACCGCCCACCACAACGAATCCGATCAGTCCCGGATCGACCAGGCCCTTGAACTCTGTAACCTGGCCCAGGGCATGTGGGAACAGGGAAGCCTGGAAGAGGCCATCATTTACCTGGACGATGCCTACGCCCTCCTCCTGGACATACATGGGGATCCATCCTTTGAAGTGGCCCAGCAAAAAGAAGATATCCGTTTTCTGATCTCAAAACGGATCCTTGAAATCTATGCCTCCAGACAGATCGTTGTCAAAGGCCAGCACAATGCCATCCCCATTACATTGAACGACCATGTTAAACGAGAAATCAAACGGCTTACCGGCCCGGAAAAGGCATTCTTCACCCGCTCACTGGAGCGCTCCGCCAAATACCGTCCCTTTATCTTAAAAGAACTGGAAAAAGCCGGACTTCCCGAAGAGCTCTCCTGGCTTCCCCTCATCGAGAGCGGATTTAAAATCCGGGCCCTGTCATCGGCAAGGGCCCTGGGTCTGTGGCAGTTCATTCCCTCCACCGGATACAAGTTCGGACTCCAGCGCACCTATTATGTGGACCAGCGCATGGACCCTGAAAAATCCACACTGGCCGCCATTGCATACCTAAAAGAACTCCACAACCTGTTTGGGGACTGGGCCACGGTATTGGCCGCCTACAATTGCGGGGAGGGCCGGGTACTAAGGACCATACGAAAACAGAAAATCAATTATCTGGACAACTTCTGGGATCTATACCAGAACCTGCCCAGGGAAACCGCACGATACGTGCCCCGTTTCATTGCCACCCTGCACATCATCAACAACTCGTCTGAATATGGTATCCAAGCCAAATCCCCCCAGGCCCCCACCCCCTACCAGACCTTTGACATTAAAAAACAGGTTCTGCTCAAGGACATTGCCCGGGAACTGAACATCAAAACCGCCGTTCTAAAGGATCTGAACCCGGAACTCCGCTATGGGCTGCTCCCGCCGGAGACCTATCAACTCCGGATCCCCCTTGACCAGGCAGAACGTTTTGCCGCCAAGCTGGACAAGATCAAATCCACCTATTCTCCACCGCCCATGTACGTGCGCCACCGGATCAGAAAAGGGGAAACCATCTCCGGCATAGCCAAAAAATACCGGACCTCGGTCAGGGCCATTGCCCGGGTCAATAATATTTCAAAATCCTATTGCATCATCGCCGGAAAAACCCTTAAGATTCCCACACGGGGACAGGGCATCCCCCGTCCTCCGTCTGCAGTCCCCACCGGTAAAGCCAACGGAAAGGCCTTGGTTTATAAAGTCCGCCAGGGGGACAACCTCTGGATCATTGCCAAGCGCTTCTCCACCACCACCAAACGACTGATGCAGATCAACACCCTCTCCTCCACCCGGTTGCGCATCGGCCAACGCCTGGTCATCCGCAAAGGAACCACCACCAATGCCGCCACCAAGAATATTTACCGGGTAAAAAACGGCGACAGCCCCTTCCTCATTGCAAAAAAACATAATATGCCCTTGAATCGACTTTTGGTCTTGAATCGTTTGACCAAAACCAGTAAGATATACCCCGGTCAGAAATTGATAGTCGAATAACGATCATCAGTTTGCCCCCGTAGCTCAGTGGATAGAGCATTGGATTCCTAATCCATGAGCGCAGGTTCGATTCCTGCCGGGGGCACCACCCCTTCAGCCCTCGGTTCCGGGGGCCAGGCAATTGAGCCACCTCCCCCCTACAATTCCCTTGACTATTCATCCAAAGCCCCCATAATGCAAAGAAGAATCACTGCAGGTGCATCCATTTGGCTGCCCTTGGCATAAACCCCTATTCAAGGATATTTTCCCAGGAAAAAGGGGAGGTGTACCCCAGGCCCTCCGCCCATGTACAATCCGAGTTTCCCGTCGGAACCCGGACCAGGGCTCCCCACTTCCGTTGGCAACAGGCTTTTCCCATGCACAACACCCCCACCATCAAACCCGAACTTCTGGCTCCGGCCGGTAATTTTGAAAAACTTGAAATCGCCATCCACTACGGTGCGGATGCGGTCTACCTGGCCGGAAAGAACTTCAGCCTGAGAAACTTTTCCGGCAACTTCACCGACCAGGAACTCAAGGCGGCAATGGCCCTTGCCCACAAGAATAATGTAAAGGTCTACCTGGCCTGTAACATCTACTCCCGCAACTCGGAGCAGACCAAGCTCAAGGAATTCTTAAACACCATCGGCGAGATCCGCCCCGATGCGGTGATCCTCTCCGATCCGGGCATCATCTTCCAGGCCCGAGACCTGATTCCGGACATTGACATCCATTTGAGCACCCAGGCCAACACCACCAATTTCAACGCCTTGAATTTCTGGAAACAGAACGGGGTCAAACGGGTGAACCTGGCCAGGGAGCTTTCCCTCAAAGAAATAACGGAAATCACGGCCAATGCCCCCATTGAAACCGAAGCCTTTGTCCACGGGGCCATGTGCATCTCCTATTCCGGCCGCTGCCTGTTGAGCACCTTCCTCAGCGACCGGGACAGCAACCGGGGATTGTGCAGCCATCCCTGCCGTTGGAAATACACGGTTGTGGAAGAACAGCGGCCCGACGACAATTTCCCGGTCATGGAAGATCAAAGGGGAACCTATATCTTCAATTCCAAAGACCTGTGCATGATCGAACACATTCCCGAACTGGTGAAGGCCGGGATCACCTCTTTGAAAATCGAAGGCCGCATGAAGGGGATCAACTACCTGGCATCGGTTCTCAAAGCATACCGGAGTGCCATTGATGCCTATGCACAGGATCCTGCCGACTACGCCCCCAACCCCGACTGGTTCAGGGAGTTGGACAACGTCTATCACAGGGACTATTGCACCGGATTCTACTTCGGCCACCCCGACGCCAGGGGCCTTAACTATGCCAATGCCCACAGGGGGCAGATCCACAGTTTCATTGGGAAAATCCTTGCCAAGGAAAAGGGTTACTATCTCATTGGGGTCAGAAATAAATTAGGTAGAAATGATAAAGTAGAAATTCTATCCCCCAGGGAACCGGCCTGCCCCATGGGGGTTACCGCTCTATTGGATAAAGACCGAAACCCCATTGAATACGCACAACCCAACACCCAGGCATGGCTAAAAATAGATCAGAATGCCCTTGTAAACGACATCATCCGTAAATGTTAAAATGCCTATCCCATGGGGCTTTCATGTTTGACTTTTTCTTTCACTTTCTGTAAATTATTTGATATTAGGTAAATTTTTCCCATTTCCAAGAAGAAATCCTTCAGGAGAGTAAATATGTTCGAAGATGACGAGACCCTGCAAATGTACATTGAGGAATCACTAGATCATCTTGGTGATATTGAAAGTGATCTTTTGACAATTGAAGAAGCCGGGCAGAATATAGACATTGATCTTGTAAATAATGTCTTCAGGGCTGCCCATTCCGTCAAGGGCGGCGCCGGCTTCATGGGTCTGACCACCATAAAGGATCTTGCCCACCATCTTGAGAATGTACTAGGTCTCATTCGAAATGAAGAGTTGATACCGGATTCCCAGAAAATCAGCGTACTTCTCAACGGGTTTGATGAGCTTGAGACCCTCCTCAACAATATCGAAACCAGCAACGAGGCCGATGTCTCCGGCCACATTCAGGCATTGGAAGCCCTTACAAGGGGAGAATCGCTACCCGAGGTAGTTACCCGGGCCACGGAACCCCAGACCCAATGGATGGATATCACCCTGGAAGACGGTCGCGCCTTCCAGCAGGTCTCCCTCCAGGATGTCCAACAGAATCTGTCCCAGGGCAAGAACATTTTCCTTGCGGAATACGACATCGCAACCGACATCCTTGGCAAGGGCAAAACCACAGCAGATGTGTTCTCCAGCCTTGAAAAAACCGGCACCCTCATGGACGCCCGCCCTGCCCAGGGCAATGGGGAGCCCCAATCCGGTCCGCTCCAGCTGCTCTTTGCCTCCATCATCGACGGGGACATGGCCGAAACCCTCTTTGATCTGGACCAGGCATCCATCCATTCTGTGACCGAAGCCATGCTGATCCCGGCCCGGGCGGCAGAGCCCATGGCAGTGCCCCCCGCGATGCCCGTCCTGCAACGCCGGGTGGAGGTCGCACCGGTTCAGGCGGAAGAGGTGGCGGTAAAAAAAGCCCCCCCGGCCCAGGCAAAGGCTGCCGAAAAGGAAATCCAGCTGGGCCAGAAACCCCAGACCACCCTCCGGGTCAACGTGGGGCTGCTGGACACCCTGATGAACCTTGCCGGTGAGCTGGTTCTCAGCCGGAACCAGCTTCTCCAGGGTATCAACTCCTCCAATGTCAAGGCCACGGAATTGTCCGGCCAGCGCATCGACATGATCACCTCGGAGCTCCAGGAAGCCATCATGCGAACCCGGATGCAGCCCATTGCCAACATCCTGAATAAATTCACCCGGGTGGTTCGAGACCTTTCCCAGCAGCTGGGAAAACGCATTGAGCTGGAAATCCAGGGCAAGGATGTGGAATTGGATAAAACCATCCTGGAATCCATCAATGATCCCTTGACCCACCTGGTGCGCAACTCCGTCGACCACGGCATCGAACGGCCCCAGGAACGGGAGCGTGCAGGCAAGGATGCCACGGGCAAGATTATTCTCAAGGCATTCCACGACGCCGGCCAGGTCAACCTGGTCATCTCCGACGACGGCAGGGGGCTGGATCCCGAAAAAATTGCATCCTCGGCCCTTAAAAAAGGACTGGTCTCCGAAATGGACCTGGCCGAAATGTCGGACAAAAAGAAGATGGAGCTCATCTTCCTGCCCGGATTTTCAACGGCGGAACAGGTCACGGATGTCTCCGGCAGGGGCGTGGGCATGGATGTGGTGGTCACCAACATTGAATCTTTGGGCGGCATCATTGAAATTGACTCCACCCCGGGTAAGGGCACCGATATCCAGATCAAACTGCCCCTGACCCTGGCCATCATCCCCAGCCAGATCACCTCGGTGGGCAACGAACGCTATGCTCTGCCCCAGGTCAACCTCAACGAACTGCTCCGCATCCCTGCGGCCCAGATCAAGGATAAGATCGAAAAGGTGGGGGACGCCGCAGTGGTCCGCCTCAGGGGGGAATTGCTGCCCCTGCTGAACCTGGCCGAAATGCTGGGCATTGAACGCACCTACATCGACCCCAACGACAATGTGGAAAAGGTGGACCGGCGCAAAAACCTGGCCGACAGAAGGGCCCGGCAGCACTTTCCCGAAAACCCGGGCAATGCCGACGCAGACAGCGCATTCACCCCCAGGGAAGGAAAGGACCGCCGGTTCAGATCCGCCTCGGCCATGAACATTGCCGTGGTCTCCGCAGGCGCATTCAAATACGGCCTGGTGGTGGACCAGCTCCACGATTCAGAGGAAATTGTTGTCAAACCCGTGGGCCGGCATTTGAAAAAATGTTCTGCCTATGCCGGCGCCACCATCATGGGCGATGGAAAGGTGGCCCTGATCCTGGACATCTCCAACCTGGCCCAGATGGCCAAACTCTCTGCCGTATCGGAAAAGGGCCAGCAGGCCAGAATGGCAGAAGAGCTGGCCGAGGCCGCCATGGACAAAGCCGCCCTGCTCACCTTTAAAAACGGTGAGACCGAACATTTTGCAGCCCCCCTCAGCCTGGTGGAACGCATCGAAAGAATCCAGACCGCCACCATTGAAAAAATCGGTGACCGCAAGGTGGTCCAATACAGGGGCGGTGCCCTGCCCTTGTACGAACTCTCCCAGGTGGCCGACTTCAGCCCCCTGCCGGAAAAAGAGCAGCAGGAGGTCATTGTCTTCAAGGTCAAGGGCAGGGAATTGGGCCTCATGGTCACCCCGCCCGTGGATGCCCTTGAGGTGGTCCTGGATGTGGATGAAACCACCCTGGCCCAGACCGCCGTCTCCGGTTCCATGATCATCAACGATCACACCACCTTGCTGGTGGACATCTTCGAACTGGTGAAACGCATGAATCCGGAATGGTTCCAGAGTGAAGCCAAATCCAAGGAAACCATGGCCGTTGACGGGGAAAAAATCCTGCTCTTTGCAGAGGACTCCACCTTCTTCCGCAACCAGGTCAAAAAATTCATGGAAGACGACGGGTTTAAGGTCATTGAGGCCGAGGACGGCCGCATGGCATGGGAACTGCTCAAGGAGCGGGTGGATGAAATCGACCTGGTGATCACCGACCTTGAAATGCCCAACATGGACGGTTTTGAACTCACCCGACGCATTAAAACCGATCCCAGGTATTCCCACCTGGGGGTCATTGCACTCACCTCCCTGGCCTCGGATGCCCACATTGAAAAGGGCAAGGCAGCCGGTATTGATGAATATGAGATCAAACTGGACCGGGAAAAACTCATGAAAATCATTCGTAAATACCTGAACCTGGCAGAATAGGACAGACAGACCAAGGAGCGTACCATGGCAGAACCGACTAAAGAGAGCATATCCGAGGATCTGGAATTTTCCACCTTCCATGTGGGCGGTGCCATCTGCGGCATCAATATCCTGAGCATCCAGGAGATCAATAAGAACTTTGAAATCACCCGGGTTCCCCAGGCATCGGACTACATCGAAGGCATCCTCAACCTAAGGGGCCGCATTGTGACCATCATTGATCTGGGGAAAAAACTGGGACTTTCACCCGTGAACAAGGACAAGGAAAACCGGAATATCATCGTCAATTCCGAGGACGAACTCATCGGGTTGCTGGTGGACGCCATCAGCGATGTGGTCCTGGCCAAGCAGGAGGATATTGAGCCGGCCCCCTCCAACATCGGCGGCGTAAAGGGAAAATATTTTCAAGGCGTATTAAAGACGGAGAAACAATTGATCGGTATTTTGAATATCGACGAAGTTCTCAAGGAATAATACAGCATCATGAAAAGATTGAAAGCACTGGTGGTGGACGACACCATTGTCTATCGGAAGATCGTGGGGGATGTCCTCAAGGAGATCCCCGGGGTCGAGGTGGTGGGCGTGGCCCACAACGGCAAAATCGCCATGTCCAAAATCGCCTCCTTGAAGCCCGATCTCATCACCCTGGACATTGAAATGCCGGAAATGAACGGCATCGAAGTCCTGAAGGCATTGGAAGGCCAAACCGGTACACCGGCCGTTGTCATGCTCTCCACCCTCACCCAGGAGGGGGGAGAGATGACCATCAAGGCCCTGGAACTGGGGGCATTTGACTTTGTCCCCAAGCCCCAGGCCGGAACCATGGCGGAAAATCTTAAAAGCGTCAAGGATGCACTGACCCCAATCATCCGAACCCTCATGCGGAAACAGGCGGCCTTTTCCCGGGTCAGGGAACGCATCCACAGACCCAGACCAGAGCCCGTTGCCGCCGCGGTTGCATCCCGGCCCACCCCAGCCCGGCCCAGGACCGGAGCCTCTGAAATCATCGGTATCGGCATCTCCACCGGAGGCCCCAACGCCCTCACCCGGATGATCCCCATGCTGCCCCAAGGCTTCCCCGCCCCCATCCTCATTGTCCAGCACATGCCCCCCATGTTCACGGCCTCCCTTGCCAACAGCCTGAACAATAAAAGCGCCTTGGATGTCAAAGAGGCCCAGGACGGAGACACCATCCTTCCGGGTCAGGTCTTCATTGCCCCCGGCGGAAAACAGATGAAAATTGTGGCCGGTGCCGACGGCCTATCCCGGAAGATCAAGATCACCGACGATCCCCCGGAAAACTCCTGCAAACCCTCGGTGGACTATCTTTTCCGCTCCATTGCCCAGCACTATGTCGGCCGCGCCACCGGTGTCATCATGACCGGCATGGGCAGCGACGGTAGCAGCGGACTGGCGCAGATGAAACACAACGGTGCAGTTGTCATTGCCCAGGACGAAGCCACCTGCACCGTATTTGGAATGCCCAAAGATCCCATTGAAAAAGGGATTGCCGATGTCGTTGCCCCCTTGGATAAAATTGCCGGTGAAATACTGAAAACGGTCGTTTCATAACACGCCACCCTTTCCGACTGCCCTTCTACCATGACCCGAACCAAAATAACGCCCGAAGAATTCACCCAGTTTGCACGCTATATCCTCGACATCTCCGGCATTGCCCTTGATGTGGGAAAGGAATACCTGCTGGAAACCCGGCTCTCCCCCCTGCTCAGCCGCCTGGAATGCACCTCTTACGGCCAGCTGCTCCAGAGGGCCAAAATGGATTTCAAAAAAGAGTTGGAAAATGAGATCATCGACGCCATCTCCACCAATGAAACCTATTTTTTCAGGGACAAGGCCCCCTTCCAACTGCTCCAGCACAAAATCATTCCCGATCTCATGGACCGGCGCGCCCCCAGGGCCGCCGGCCTCAAACCCACCATCCGGCTGTGGAGCGCCGCCAACTCCACGGGCCAGGAAATCTATAGTATTGCCATGATCCTCAAGGAGATGGGAATCACACCGGACCTTTACAATATCAAGCTTTATGGCACCGATATCTCCGATGCTGCCATTGCCCAGGCCAGCTACGGCGTTTACAATAAATTCGAGGTGGCCAGGGGACTGGAACCGGCCCGGTTGAACAAATATTTCACCCCCTGCCCCGGGGGGTATCAGATCTCCGATGAAATCCGGGCCATGGCCCAGTTCAAAAAGATGAACCTGATGAAGCCCTTTGCCGGAATGGGTAAATTTGACATTATCCTTTGCCGGAACGTCATGATCTATTTTACCAGCCAGGACCGGAAACGCATCTACGAGAACATTGCAAAGGTCCTTGAGCCCGACGGGTATCTCATCATTGGTTCAACGGAATCCCTGATGAACGACACCGACCTCTTCGCCGCGTCCAAATACCTGAACTCGGTCTTTTATCGATTCAAAGGAGACAAGGCCCCCCGATGACCCTGATTGATGAGAATGATTTTCTGGGGGAATTGAAGTTCTGTCTGACCCAGCCGGACCTGGTCAAAGCCCGGGCCCTTCTCCAGTTTGCATCCGACGGCAACATCTCCGCCAGAACCCAGCAACACGCATTGCTCCAGCTGGCCGCAGGCCCGGAAGAAACCGTTTTCCCCCTGCTGGCCTTCATGGGAAACCTGGCCATATCCGCCCCCGGGTTCCAGGAAAGCCTTTACAAGCTCATCCTGGACAAGGCATATGGAAACGTCCACCTGTTGAAAGCCGGCATTAAAGAGTATACCGGCATGGGCCAACGTCTCTTTGTCCGCGCCGCAGGCGAACTGATGCTCACCCAGGCCGCCCCGGAACTGGAAGCCCTTCTCCATGTAGGAACCCAGCCCCATCTGCTCCGGGAGGCCGTCACCGCCCTGGGACGCTTACGGCTGGCCCCCTCCCTTTCCGCCCTTGCCCCCATGGTGGACCACCCGGATCCTGATGTTCAAAAGGCCGCATTGTCCGCCATTGCCGAAATCGGCACCCGGCAGGGACTGGACCTGCTCCTGGGATTCACCGGCGGCAATGAAGTCCTGAACAAGCTGGCCATCGAAGCCCTGGCCGACACCCAGGAATTTTATGCCCTGGAAAAGCTGACGGAACTACTGGCCTCCCCCATCACCAATGTCAGGGATACCGCCATTGACCAATTGGTCAAGATGGGGCCCAAGGTCACCCCCATGCTGACCCACGCCTTCCAGAACGCCCAGGCCGACTATCTGATCCATCTCATCACCACCCTGGGCCACATCAAGGACCCGGCCGCCATCCACCCCATTCTTTCCATCATCCAGGCCCAGCCGTCGGATCCCAATATCCGCCAGGCCGCCTATGAAGCCATGGAGCGCATCCCCTCTCCCAGGACCGCCGTCTGCCTGGCCCAGGGGTTGAACGACCCCGTGGAAGCCGTTCGCATGAGCGCGGCCCGGGCCATTGACCGAAACCTATCCCAACCCCTGGTGGCCGGTCTAAAAAACATGGTCCGCCGGGGCGATGCCCAGGCCCGGAATGCCGTTGGCGCCCTCATCGACACCCAGGCCGATTCCGTATTCAACTTCATTGTATCGGAACCTGGATTTGTGGAGGCGGCCCGCACCCATATCCAGACCACGGCCGCCCCCAATGTGAGGCAGCAATTTGTCCGCAAGATGGAAGGACTGGGCTGCCCGGAACTGGGAAAGGAGCTGGAAGCTCAGATCCAGCCCCAGCCAGTGCATGGCCAATCCCTTATCCGCATCGTTGTGGTGGACGACTCCAAAATGATGCTCCGCCTCTACCAGAACAAACTGACGGCCATGGGGTATAACCCGGTCCTGTTCCTTGAATCGGAAAAGGCCGTTGCCGATATCCTTGCCACCCCGCCGGATCTGGTCATCACCGACCTGAACATGCCCCATATTTCGGGTTTGGAGCTCACCCGAGAGGTCAGAAAAAAATATCCCCGTCAAAGCCTGCCCATCCTCATGATCACCACCCAGAGCGATGTTGCCGAAGAAGTGGATGCCTCCCCCTCGGAGACCCACGGCACACTGAACCGTTACGGCATTGACCAGGTATTGCACAAGCCCTTTACCGATCCGGATTTCCAGACCGCTGTCCAGACCTTTATCCCCTGGCCCAAACATCCCCCCCCCCGGCCCAATGATGGGGGCTCGTTCCCATGAATTGTCCCGATAAGATCCCCGGCTTTCCGGCGTGATTTTCATATTCCCATTTGCCCAAAACATGGTATATCCAAAGGGGGATTCAAACCGAACCCCACCGTTGGAAATCAACCACCCCAAAGGAAATAGAATGATAAGAAAAGCAGTATTAAGCGATGTCCCCGACATCCACGCCCTTCTCCAATTTTACAATAAAAGAGGAGAATTGCTGGCCAGGCCCTTGAGCAAACTCTATGACCATCTCAGGGATTTCTGGGTATTTGAAGACGATGAAACCCACAGGGTGGCAGGGATCTGCGCCCTTCAATTCTGCTGGGAAAACATGGCCGAAATCCGCTCACTGGCAGTGGAGCCGGATTTCACCGGCCGGGGCATCGGCACCCAGCTCACCCAGAGAACCATTGAAGAAGCCCGTTTTTTCAAGATTAAAGACCTTTTCACCCTGACCTACCGCCCCACTTTTTTCAAGCAGTTCGGTTTCAATGAAATCGACAAGAACTCCCTGCCCATAAAAGTCTGGTCCGATTGTATCGGCTGTGTCAGCTTCCCCAATTGTGACGAGATTGCAATGCTTAAGAAATTATAGCCGGGACAGCCATCCAGGGGCGGCAACATCACTCCCCCTGCCCCATGGCCGAAACGACGTCTCACCCCGGAAGGGATGAACCGAGGCGGCGTTCATTGAAGAAATCTCTATCCCCAATGGTATCCCCAGGGGCCTTAATCCTTACGGATCAAATTGTCATGGAGTATCCGGGTCGGATCAGACGGAATAGATCATCTTACAGGGGATGGGGGCGTGGTGGAGTACCGAAGGTTTGGGCAGGATATGCTCCTCGGCCACGGTCAGCCAATTGGCATCGGCTTTGACCTCCCTCAGGCGCCCGCCCTCACTGGGCAGGGCATGGCTGGTATAATCATACCGGACATTTAAAATGCAGACATAGCTTCTGCGATACCGGGCCACCACATAGTTTTTGGTAAAGCTGGTCTGGGTGATGCCGGCGGTCTCGGCCAGGGCCCTGGCCTTTTCCACGGAGAGCTTCACCAGAATGGATTTGGAAATTCCCCGCTCGTCAATGCGCAGCAGGTTCCTGGATTCCGAAGAGGAGACATATACCGTGGTGATGCCGTCGAACTGGCGGAAGTATTGGGCCGCGACAATGGCGGCGGTTCGACGCCCCCCCGACATCACAGGAATGCCGTAATACTCAAAGAGCTTTTTCTGGAGGTCCTCGGCATATTTATCCCCCTTTTCATAGAGATCCTTGGAGATGTACCGAAGATGTTTGGCCAGGTCTTCCGAGGCATCGGAAATGGGCCAGTCCACCCGTACATGGAAATGGGTCAGGGCGTACTGGACCTTGGTCCGCTGGTTCCGCTGGATCAAAAGGGCATAGTCAACGGGAAGCAGGGATTTCAACAGGGAAAAAAAATCCTTGGATTCAAAATGCTTGAGGGTGCGGTTGAAGTTCTCCACATCGGGAAAGTACTTGTGCCGCAGAAGATTGGTTTTGGTGGTCTTGTTGGCGTCGAAATAACGGATGTATTTCTTGTGAATCTTATCGATATAATCCTCACAAAAAATAATCAAAAAGGAATTCTGGGCCTCGAATTCAATGGACGGAATCCGGGCCCTGGGTTTGAGCTCTCTTAATTCGACAAAGGGATAGGGGGTTCTGAGCCTGAGAAAATTTTCATAGGATCCGATGAGGGAATGATCCAGCACAAACTGATCCAATTCGTCCCGAAGGACTTTGTAGTATGAACGCCGTAACCGGGCGTCCCTGCTCAGAGACTCTCTGTCTTTACAGAATCTGACCACCATTCTATCCCCTTGTCGAGTTGCAGGCCTTGCCTGCGGTTGTGTTATCCTCCCAGGACGGCAGCCCCGGGCAGTTTTTTACCTTCCATCATGTGGAGGAAGGCCCCTCCCCCGGTGGAAATATAGCTGACCCTGTCGGCAATGGCACACCGTTTAGCAGCCAGGCCCGTATCCCCTCCCCCCACGATGCTGTAGGCGTGGGAATCGGCAATGGCATCGGCCACCATCTGGGTACCGGCCTTAAATGCCTCCATCTCAAACACCCCCATGGGACCGTTCCATACAATGGTTCCGGCATGGGCCAATGCAGCCGCATAGGCTTTCGCCGTTTCAGGTCCGATATCCAGGGCCATCCATCCATCGGGGACGGCATCCAGGCCCACATCCCGGGTCCGGGCGTCGTCTGCAAAGGCATCGGCAACCCGAAGATCCGTGGGCAGGAGGACATCAATCCCCTTCTCCGCTGCTGTATTCAAAATCTGGCTGGCTGTTGCAAAAAGATCCGCTTCCACCATGGACCCTTTGGGATCCATTCCGCGACTGGCCAGGAAGGTATTGGCCATGGCACCACCGATGATCAGTTTATCTACGAAATTCAACATGTTTTCAAGGGCGGACAGCTTGCTTGAGACCTTGGCCCCCCCAATGACAGCAACCAAAGGCCGGTTTGGATTCTCAACAGAATCGTAATATGAGTTTACTTCTTTTTCAAGCAAAAAACCCGCCGCAGATACCGGTGCATACCCAGTGATTCCGGTTACCGATGCCTGGTCTCTGTGGGAAACGGCAAAGGCATTATTCACATAGATGTCGCACAGGGCGGCAAGGGATTTGGCAAAGGTGGGGTCGTTCTTCTTTTCCTCGGGATGGAACCTAAGATTTTCAAGCAGAAGGAGGTCTCCATTCCCCAGGGCATTCACCTGTTCTTCAACGGCCTGGCCGATGCAATCCTTGGCAAAGGCCACGGGGCGGGACATCAGCTCGGACAAGCGCAGGGCTGCTGGCGCCAGGGAAAACCTTTTTTCGGGACCGTTCTTGGGCCGTCCCAAATGGGAGGCAAGGATAATCCTGGCCCCTTTTTCCACCAGGTATTCCAGCAGATCCAGGGTGGCCACAATGCGGTTATCATCGGTAATCTGTCCGTCTTCACCCATGGGCAGGTTATAGTCCACCCGCACAAATATCTTTTTACCTTTTACATCGAGGTCCTTTACCGATCTCATCATATACAACTCCTTGGGTATCCTAGGGCGATATCCCCACCATTTTGCGCTCTGGGCCTTGGGTCTCCGATCCATCCGTTTTCTGAAATATAGGGGATGAACGGTAGGGAACCGCAATCAATCCATTGGTTTCGGCGGCATCTGCGGCCACACTCCGGCGGCAACCGCCTTTTAATGTCAATCACACGGAAATTCCGATGGGTCATACCGGCATGGGGCTGCCCGGAAAGGGCCGCCGGTAAACGGGCAGGCTGCCCTTCAAGAGGATTTTTTCTGCAGCCGGCGGTGGACCTGTTTTTTCCGTGACCACCGTTCAAAAAAGGTCATGATCCCGGCATTGCTGCTCCGGTCGATGACCTCATTCTCAACGGCTGTTCCCTGCTTTGAGGCCATGGCCCGGCGAAGGCATCGGGTCTTCACCGGACAATGGTAAAAACACTTTTCCGGAGTCTGGCGTAGCCCGTCTTCCCCCATGGGGAAAACCGTTTCAAGATCACCAAAACATTGGGGCAGCTCTTCTTCACGGTCCATTACATCATCCTAACCATGTACAGACCGGGCCCGGGAAAATTCCCCGGGCCCGATCCATTTTTATTCTTCCTCTGCCTGGGAGGCTTCCCCGGCATCGGCGTCGTCCACATCCATAATGGGGCCTATTTCTTCCCCTTGCACCCCTTCATCGGAAAGGGGGGAATCCTCCTCATCCCCTTCGGGCAGACGGGCAATGCCGATGAGGGCCTCCCCGGCGGAAAGGTTGATCAGCTTGACCCCCTGGGTGTTCCGGGAAATGACATTGATGCCACCGATGGCGGTGCGGATGAGTTTGCCCTTATCCGTCACCATCATGAGTTCATCCTTGTCCCCCACCAGGGCCATGGCCACCATCTTGCCGTTTCGCTGGGAGGTCTTGATGGAGAAAACCCCCTTGCCCCCACGGGTCTGGGTCCGGTATTCGGTTACACAGGAGCGTTTGCCGAATCCGTTTTCCGTTACGGTGAGCAGGGTCTCTTCCTCGTTGAGGACCTCCATGCCTACGATGCGGGCATCATCGGCAATGTTCATGCCCCTGACCCCCATGGAGTTCCGTCCCACTGTGCGCACATCCTTTTCGTGGAAACGAATCACCTTGCCCCCGTCGGAGCCCATGAAGATGTTCATGTTCCCATCGGTGATACGGGCGGCAATGAGCTCGTCGCCCTCGGCCAGCTTAACCCCGATGAGGCCGCCGGAACGGGGACGGGAATAGGCCATGAGCTCGGTCTTTTTCACCCGGCCCTTGCGGGTGGCCATGACCACGTATTTGCCGTCCACAAACGCGTCCACGGTGAGCACGGTGGCCAGACTCTCGCCTTCGTCAAAGTTGAGCAGGTTGACAATGGCCTTGCCCAGGCTGGACCGGCCGGCCATGGGCAGCTCGTAGACCTTGGCCTGGTAGACCTTGCCAAAGTTGGTGATGAAAAGGAAGGTGGCATGGGTGGAGGCCACAAAGAGGTGCTCCACAAAGTCGTTGTCCTTGGTACCCATGGCGGTCTTGCCCTTGCCGCCACGGTGCTGGCTGGCGTAGAGGGTGATGGGGTTCCGTTTGATGTATCCGGAACGGGTCACGGTGACCACCATGTCCTCTTCGGCAATGAGGTCTTCGATGCTGATTTCCGCAGTGGACTCCACAATGCGGGTGCGGCGTTCATCCCCAAACTCTTCGGACAGCTCTTCCAGTTCATCCTTGATCAGCCCGCGGACCACATGGTCGTTGGCCAGGATTTCCTTGTACCAGGCAATGTCCTTGAGCAGGGCGTCGTATTCGGCAATGATCTTTTCCCGTTCCAGACCGGTGAGGCGCTGGAGCCGCATGTCCAGGATGGCCTGGGCCTGGATGACCGTGAGGCCGAATTTTTCCATCAACCCGTTCTTGGCTTCCTCGGGGGACCGGGAGGCCCGGATCAGGGCCACCACATCATCCAGGTTGTCCAGGGCGATCTTGAGACCTTCCAGGATATGGGCCCGTTCTTCTGCCTTGCGCAGTTCATACCGGGTCCGGCGGACGATGACGTTCTTGCGGTGGTCGATGAAGTGGTTGAGGATGCCCTTGAGGGTGAGCAGCTCCGGTCTTCCGTTGACCACGGCCAGGAAGATGATGCCGAAGCTGGTCTGCATATTGGTGTGCTTGTAAAGCTGGTTAATCACCACCTCGGGGATCTGATCCTTTTTCAGGCCCACGGCAATGCGCATGCCGTCACGGTCGGACTCATCCCGTACATAGGAGGCACCGGTGATGACCTTGTCCCGCATGAGCTCGGCAATCTTTTCCACCACCTTGGCCTTGTTGACCTGGTAGGGCAGCTCGGTGACCACAATTGTCTCCCGTCCGGTCTTTTTATTTTCCTCCACCTCGGCTTTGGCCCTCAGGGTGATGATCCCCCGGCCGCTGCTGTAGGCTTCGTGGATGCCCTTGGTGCCGTAGATATGCCCATAGGTGGGAAAATCCGGGCCGGGGATGTGTTCCATCAATGCCCGGGTATCCATGGTGGGGTCGTCGATGAGGGCCTTGAGCCCGCCGATGACCTCGTTGATGTTATGGGGCGGAATATTGGTGGTCATACCAACGGCAATGCCCGAGGACCCATTGACCAGAAGGGCCGGAAATTTGGTGGGCAACACAGCGGGTTCGTCCAGGGTCTCGTCGTAGTTGGGAATGAAATCAACGGTTTCTTTTTCCAGGTCGGCCAGCATCTGGTGGGAGAGCTTGCGCATCCGGATTTCCGTATAACGCATGGCCGCCGGGGAGTCGCCGTCCACAGACCCGAAGTTGCCCTGGCCGTCCACCAGGGTATACCGCAATGAAAAATCCTGGGCCATACGGACAATGGTGTCATAGACCGCTGAATCCCCGTGGGGGTGATACTTACCAATGACATCACCGACGATACGGGCGGATTTTTTATAGGGTTTATTCCAGTCGTTGCGCAACTGCTGCATCGCATACAGGACACGGCGGTGCACAGGTTTGAGGCCGTCACGGACATCGGGCAGGGCCCGTCCGATGATGACGCTCATGGCATACTCGAGATAGGATTGTTTCATCTCCTTCTCGATACTGGTCACACTGTTATCTTGCTGAATCATCAAAATACAACTCCAAAAATTAAGTTACCGAACCCCTTTTTTGGCGGGATCAACCATGGACTGAAAACTTGAAAAATAAATATCGGCAAGGGTTAAAAACAGGGTCGCAATCAAGGGCCCGTAAATAATTCCCAAAAGTCCGTAGACCCTCAAACCACCAATGATGGCAAAGAAGACGACCAGGGGATGCATGGCCACCCGGTCTCCCACCACCTTGGGTTTGAATAAGTACTCAATCCCCCAGGACAGAACGGCATAAAAAACAAGGATAAACACCCCCATGGATATACTGCTTTTCAATAGGAAAAAAACGGCCGTGGGGATCAGGACCACCCCGATGCCCACAATGGGAAGGAAGGCCAAAAATCCCATGATCACGCCCCATATGAAGGGTGAATTCATCCCCAAAAACCAAAACAAAATACCGCCGACAACCCCCTGGATCAATCCGCCCAGCCCGTTCCCGATGAGAACGGCCCCGGCCATTTCATTGAACTTTTCAAACAATTGCCGGTCATGCTCATCCGGCAGGGGGGAGAGATCATAGAGGTATTGGATAAACCGCTCTCCATCCATGAACATGTAAAAATTCACAATGAGCATGAGGCAAAAATAAAAGACCAGGCCCAGGATGTTGGAGGTAATGAACCGCACCTGCTGGAACAGGGAAAAGCCCACCATCTTTCCCAGTTCGGAAAAGGGGGTGATGACCTCGGTCCAGGTCAGGGTCTTTTCCAGCCCTGCCCGGGCAAGAAGCGCGTTGATCCGCTCCAGGGCCTGGGTGTTTTCCAAAAGATCGATGAGCTGGTTGGAGAACACGGCATCCCGGCCCATGGTATAAAGGGCAAGGGCTTCCTTGGACAGAATCCCCACAAAGATCACCACCGGAATAAAGACCACGAAAAAAATCGTGATACAGGTCATGACCGATGCGAGTTTTGGGGTAAACTTCCGGCTGAAGGCCTTAAAAACAGGGGTAAAAATTCCCGTGGTCACAATGCCCAGAATAAGGGTTGCGAAAAACGGAGCGACGATCTTTCCCATGAGCAGCATGGATATGCCGAACAAGACCAGAAAGAAAAAAAACACAGCTTTTTGGATAATCGTTTTCTCCAAATTCACCTTACCCTGACATCATTGCCCCAGAAAAAGACGGGGCCGAAAAAATCATGTAAAGCCGTAGCGTGCAAGGGGTTTTGCACAGGTACGGCTTTACAATAAAAAACGAATTTATATGCCTTGATTTAGCTGCTGATCACACCCAATGCAGCCAGGATCAGAAGCACCTCAAAGATAATCACTTGGGTAAAACTTCCAAAAAAATGGTAAACGATTCCACCTCCGACGATAGCGGGAACAGCCGTATAAATCAATATGCCCAACTTTCTAGGAATATCCATCGAATCAAAGCCCTTTCAATCATTCATTTTCGTCATTCAAAAACCAAGTAAATAATAGGGATTCTTACCATTTTAATGAATCCAAGTAAAGGGATAACTTATCTTTCAATAATCATCCCCATGCCCATTCCACCGCCGATGCACATGGAGATGAGACCGGTTGCATAATCCTTGCGTTTCATCTGGTGGATGGCCGTGACCATCTGCCGTGCACCCGTGCATCCGATGGGATGGCCGATGGAGATGCCCGAGCCCAGTTCATTGGGCTTTTCCACGTCGATGTTCAGCTCTCTCATGCAGCCGATGGCCTGGGCGGCAAAGGCTTCGTTGAGTTCAATGCAGTCGATGTCGCCAATGGTCATTCCGGTCTGTTCCAGCACCTTTTTAACCGCAGGTACCGGGCCCAGCCCCATGTAGGCGGGGTCCAGGCCGCCCGAGGAGAAGCCCTTGACCCGGGCCAGGATTTCCAGCCCCAGTTCATTGGCCTTTTCTTCGGTCATCATGAGGACGGCGGCGGCCGCATCATTGATGCCCGAGGCGTTGCCGGCGGTGACACTGCCGTCCTTTTTAAAGGCCGGTCTCAGGCGGCCCAATTTTTCCATGGAGGTTTCCATGGGGCGTTCGTCCTTGTCCACGATGATATCACCCCTGCGGTTGGCAATGGTCACCGGAACAATTTCCTGGGCAAAGGTACCGTCGTTGACGGCGGTAATGGCACGATTATGGCTGAGCAGGGCCAGCTGATCCTGTTCTTCCCGGGTGATCCCGTACTTGTCCACAATGTTTTCCGCAGTAAGGCCCATGTGGTAGCCGTAGAAAATTTCATAGAGGCCGTCGTAGACCATGAGATCGTGGACCGGACCGGTGCCGGTGAGTTCCATGCGATGGCCCCAGCGTGCCTTGGGAAGGGCCATGGGCGCGTTGCTCATGCTTTCCTGGCCACCTGCGATGATCACCTCGGCCTGTCCGGCCATGATGGCCTGGGCGCCCAGGGCGATGGCCTTGAGACCGGATCCGCAGATTTTATTGATGGTGAATGCAGTTGTGAGTCGGGAGATGCCGGCACTGATCATGGCCTGGCGGGCAGTGTTCTGTCCCTGGCCGGCCTGGAGGACGTTGCCCATGATCACTTCGTCAACAAAGACAGGGGTAAGGGCTTCATCATAATCATAGCCCTTGTTTTCCAGGTCAATCATGCCCTGGTCCTTGAGGGTATCCGGACCAAATGCGGCCTGGGCCTCATCGGCAACAGGTCTCAGCCCCACCCGTTTGAGGACATCCTTCATGACATAGGTGCCCAGCTGTGTAACCGGTACATTTTTCAATGATCCGCCAAAGGAACCGACAGGCGTCCGAACACCGCTGACAATAACAACTTCCTTCATATGCTGCCTCCATTCGTATTGCTTTTTTGATCATTAACAGTTACATTCCAACTACAACGTCAATTAAAGCTCAATAGCAGACGAATCCGTAAAACACAAGGGATTATACATGTGTCTGGCCCTGTTCGCCTTTGAGGTTTCTCCATCCTATCCCCTTGTTTTAGCGGCAAATCGGGATGAATTCTACAACCGCCCGACCCGCCCCATGAAACAATGGTCCGAAGGTGCTGAAATACTAGCAGGAAAAGATGTTTCAGCCGGTGGAACATGGCTGGGCCTCCATTCCAACGGACGCTTTGCCGCCCTGACCAATTACCGGGATCCGGCCACCCCCATGGCCCATGGCCCCTCCCGGGGGGAGATTATCCCGGAACTGCTCACCTCATCCCTTGATCTGCAATCCCACCTGGAGCAGCTGGCCACAACCGCCCAAGCCTATAACGGCTTCAACCTCCTGGCCGGGGAACAGACCGCCCAGGGCGTGACCCTGTACTGGTACGGCAACCGCCATACCCGGGTGGAAGCCGTGCCGCCGGGTATCCACGGTCTAAGCAATGCCCTGCTCAACACGTCCTGGCCCAAGGTGGAAACCGGTAAGGCCGGTTTGAAACAAATCCTGGAGGCCGGCAGGGAAAACAACCACAAGGCCCTGTTCTCCCTTTTGGCCGACACCCGCCGCCCCAAAGACGACGCCCTTCCAGAAACCGGCGTGGGGCTGGAGTGGGAACGGATCCTCTCCCCCCTTTTCATCCGGAGTGACACATATGGCACAAGGAGTTCCACCCTTGTCCTACTGGACCGCCGGGGGCGGTTCACCATCATTGAACGCAGCTACACCACAATGGACGCTCGAAACTACACCGACCGGAAATTTCACATGGGCCCATGGGGAATCCGTACACTCCCCCCAAGATCTCACCCCTCAACCATTGCCAAAAACAAGAGGACAAGACCATGAGCCATGCCGTCAGGGTTATTGGATGGGGCCAGTACAGCCAGCCCAAAACAGAAAAAAATCCCAGGGATGTCATGGGCCTCATGGCCCTGGCCGCCCAAAGGGCCGCATCCTGTTTAAAGGATCCCAAGGCCCTCTCCCAGGTGGAGGCCGTCTTTGTGGTCCGATCCCTGAGCACCCATTACGAGGACGCCGCCCGGGAACTGGCCGGCCTCATCCAGGCCCGCCCCAGCTTCACCACGGTCTCAAAGGTGGGGGGTAACTCCCCCCAGACCCTGATCAACCAGGCCGCCGGCATGATCGCCCGGGGGGAGATCCGATCCGCCCTGGTGGTGGGGGCAGAAACCTATGTCCCCAGGGGCAATGGAGAGGAACGGCTGGACAGCGCCCTGATGAAGGGCATCCCCGACCATTACCCCGGGGAAGATGCCGTCGGCGTGACCCAGTTTGAAAAACGCCACGGCATGGAACATCCCATGCAGGGCTTCCCCCTGTTCCAGACCGCCCTTTGGGATGCCTCGGGCCTTGAACTGGAAGACCACCTCCTCCAGACCGCCACCCTCTGGGCCCGTTTCAATGAAGCGGCCCAGGACCATCCCCATGCCTGGACCCGGGGACGGAAAACCCCAGAGGAGATCATGACCCCCTCGGGAATCAATCGACCCATTGCCTTTCCCTATACCAAATTCATGAACGCCTACGTCACCGTGGACCAAACCGCCGCCATCCTTCTCATGGCCGATGAAGAAGCAGGCCGCCACCTCCCCGCCGGGCAAAAGCCGGTCTATTTCATGGGGGGCGGTTATGCCGAGGACCGGCAGCGCTTCATGATCCAGAAATCCGATTTCACCGCCAGCCCCCCTTTAAAGGCGGCCGTGGACAAGGCCCTGCACCGCTCGGGCCTGACCCTGGACCAGATGGACTGCTTTGATATCTACTCCTGCTTCCCCTGTGCCGTCTCCATTGCCTTAAAAATGATGGAACTCTCCCCCAAGGACCCCCGGCCCCTCACCCTCACCGGCGGGCTGGGCTTTTTCGGAGGGCCGGGGAACAACTATAACCTCCATGCCGTGGCCACACTGGCCCAGCAGATTGCAGAGGGAAAACGCCGCACCGGCCTGGTCACGGCCCTGGGCTGGTTCATGCACAAACATGCCGCAGGCATCTACTCCAGCACCCCCCCCACCAAAGACATCTCCACCATGGACCTGGAGGACCGGGAGGACTACCTGGCCGGGGAGCCGCCCGTCCCCATTGATCCGGCCCCGGAAGGGGAGGGCCGTATCCAGACCTACACCGTCATCTACCGCCCGGACCAGACCCCGGACTATGGGGTGGTCTACGGCCAGACCCGGAACAATAAACGCTTCATTGCCAATGTCTTCTCCCGGGAGCGGCTTGGGGCCTTCACTCGGACCAACCATGTGAGCACCCCGGTGATCCTGGGCCGGGATCCGGTCACCGGACGGACCGTGGCCCACCCCGGATAGCCGGGATCCCCCCCCCCCTTTTTCCCTCCCCTCCATTGCCAGACCACCAAGGGGATTCCTGCCTTTATGGGCACGGCATTCCGCCCCTTTCACCGGCCTGTAACACCTTGACTATTAAGGTAAAACCCCCTATGCTGAAACCATAACCCTTTCGCAAAACACAGAAGCCTGCAACCTCCTTGCCCTGGCAGGTCTTCCCAACACCAGAAAGAGAGCCATATATGAAGCGATGCACCTCCTGTGATCAACTTCTCGGTCAAAACGTCACCATTTGTCCGGCATGCGGCAGTGAACTGGTGGCCGGGATCACCCATATAGATGATTACCGGATCCAGGCCATCATCCACGAAGGCCGTTCTTCCATCGTCTGCAAGGCCATTCGGAAGGACGCGGTGAAATCCGTGAGCATCCGTTTGTTCACCGATCCCAGGGAGGTGGACGATGCCGTAGCCCAGCGGCTGGAAAGCGAAATCAAGACCCTGCGCAAGCTACCGCCCCAGTATTTTGTCCAGCACTATGCCATGAAAAAGAGCAGCACCGGCCATTGGTACCGGGTATCGGAATGGGTCCATGCCAAGGAATGGAGCAGCATCTTTGTCTCCGGGGACCTCAACGATCAACGGCGGGTGGTCTTCCTTTTCTACCAGATTGCCAAGGCCCTGGAGACCCTCAACGCCCACGACCATTTCATGCCCTACCTCATCCTGGAGGACATCCTCATCCCGAGGGCCAAAACCATTGAAAGCCCTGTGAAGATCAACTACAAGCTCTCCCGGCTCCTCAATGCCCGGGCCACCCATGACCTTCCCATGCTGGAACGCCTCCTCCAATGCCACCCCGACATTGTCAACCAGCGGGTCATCGACTTCAAGTCCGGGGTCTGGTCCCTGGGAAAGGTCTTTGTGGAAATCCTCACCGCCGACGACAGCCTGGAAAACTTCTCCGCCCGTGTGGACCAGATCAAGGGGCTGCACCCCGACCTCATGGTCCTTCTCAAGGTCATGCTCTCGGACGACCCCAGCCTGCGCCCCCATACCATGAAAAAGGTGGCCGACACCCTCATGGAAATCATGAACAAGATGCCCCCCAAGCTGCTGCGGCCCTTTTCCGACCGGAGCCGCCCCCGCATCGTCCAGGAGCTGAACTGGTTCAAACGCCTCTCCATCTACCTGGTCATCCTCATTGCCGGCATCGTCATCGTCAATGGGATCTCGTGGATCTACTTCACCCCGTCCCCCCCGCAAAAGGAGACCGCCTTCACCGATTTTGTGGAGACCTATGCCGATTCCATCGGCTTTGTCATGGTGGAATACTGGCTCATGGACGAAGGCAAGGTGGTCTACAACAGCAAGGTGGAGGGCACGGCCTTTCTGGTGGACAAGGAAGGCTACCTGCTCACCAACCGCCACGTGGCCTGCCCCTGGCTGGAGGACCGCCAACTCTTCAAAACCTACCGCCAGGCCAATGCCGTGGGCAAAACCCTGGAATTCGACCATCGCATGTTCCTCTGGTTTGAGGGGGAAAAGGCATTCAACCGCCTGCCCGACCTGAGGACCAGCCGGGAGCTCTCGGACTCCTATTACCTGGAGTCGGCCTTCCGCTCCGACGGCAAGAGTAACCTGCGCACCGTGGGCGTGCCCCGGTCCACCGGGGAAACCGGGGAGATCATCCGTTCCCCCTTTAAACACGACTTTGCCGTGCTCAAGATCGACACCATCCCCGAAGGGCTGGTGCCCCTGCCCCTTGAAATCCAGCTGGACGCCTCCGCCATCGACCGCCTCTCCCCGGTGGTCATCCTGGGCTTTCCCCTGGGCAACCGCACCCAGGTGGACCACATCAGCGCCAGCGTCACCCGAGGCCATGTCCGGCGCACCTCCAGGGAAATCATCCAGGTGGACTCCTCCATCTACAAGGGCAACAGCGGGGGACCGGCCATCAACAGCCGGGGCAGGGTCATCGGCATTGCATCGGGAGTGGTCACGGACCAGACCAGCCCCCAGCTCCCCGTGGTCTCGCCCCTGTCGGATTTCGGACTGGTTCTGCCCATTTCCAGGCCGGCCCGGTTCATGTCCGAACTCAAGGCCGGCCAGCTTAAATGGAACGGGGTCCTGGACTTTGCACTGCCGGCCAAGCTCCAAAAGGTCCTGGACAAGGCCCTGGAACACCAATACGCCACCGCCGCCACCCTCACCGACATCCTGCTGGAGGACAGCAACGACCCCACCCTCCTGCTCTCCTCCGGGGTTCTTCACTTCTGCAACAATGCCTTTGACAAAAGCCGCATGCGGCTGAAACGCCTCCTCTCCATTGAAGAACAGAACACCACCGCCGCCCTGCTCCTCTTTATCATGGACTGGATCGATGAAAATTCCCAAAACCCGGTGGTCCGGGAACAGCTCTTTGGACTGGACTGGGAGAGCCAGGACGAATTTTACGGATATCTGGCACAGATCCTGGAACAGGAACGGAAAATGGAAAACGGCTTCATGGAATATGAAAACCGGTCGGAATATGCCTGGCGCCTCTTCATCGACGGCTTGATCCTTGAAAAGGAAGGAAGCAACGAGGCGGCCCGGGAACGCTTCCGCCAAAGCGTCACCGCCGCCGGGGCCGACGATTTCCTCTACTTCATGGTCTTTTCACGGCTCTACCACCTCTGGACCCGGATGCCCGACGCCACCACCGATGCCTTTAAAAGCGATGTCAGGTCCTTTACCCAGACCGCCGTCAACAAAAGGGAACTGACCCGGAACCACGAGGCCCGTGTCGCCGGCATCCTCCAGCATTTTGACTCCCCCAAGGTCTCCTACGAACGGAAGCAGGAGCTCTATGATCAGCTCTTGAAATTGGAGCCGGACAGCCGGACCATTGTGGGAAGAATCGCCTTTTTCAATGCCATGAACGGGGAATGGAACCTGGCCCTGGAATTCATCGATCAATACTTCGCCACCCCCTCCCGGGAAACCTCCCTAAGCCTGAGCCTGGGGCTGATGAAGGGGGAGATCCTCCAGATCCAGGGAAGGGAAACCGAAGCAAGGGACCACCTGACCCGCTTCACCGACCAGACCCGGTCCAATTGGTACAACATCATCAGCAAAAGCCTCCTCTCCGGTCCCATTGAACCGGAGCTGGTCAAGCTGGCCGCCCAGAATCCCCAGAAACTCATCACCCTCCAGACCGCCCTTGGCCTGTGGGCAGAGGGCAATGAAGACCGGAAACGGGCCGCCCACCATTACCGGGAAGCCCTGAGCACCTACCTGGATCAATGGAATGAGTATGACCTGGCCCTTCGCCGGATCATGCGTTTTCGAAAAAATCTGGAATAAGAGACACCAGGCAGAACGCCTGTAAGAAAAGAAGCCACCCAAAACCTATTGGGTGACAGGCCCGCATCCGGTCTAGTTGCGGGCCTTTTTTTTGATATCCAGCCATGCCTCCAGCCGCTGTTTCACCACCTTTTCATACCCCCGCTCCGTGGGATAAAAAAACCGGTTCCCCTCCAGGGAATCGGGCAAATAGCTCTGGGGCACATAGCCGTCCTTGAAATCATGGGCATATTGATAACCCTTGCCGTAGTCCATCTGGGACATAAGTTGGGTGGGCGCATTGCGGATGTGCAGGGGAACGGGCTGGTAACCATCCTCCCGGACCAGGCTGCGCACGGTCTTCTGGGCCGCATACACCGAGTTGCTCTTGGGGGCCGTGGCCAGGTAGACCGCAGCCTGGTAGAGGGAGCCGTCCCCCTCGGGCCGGCCCAGGATCCGGAAGGACTCCGAGGCGTTCAGGGCCATGGTCAAGGCCCCGGGGTCGGCCAGGCCGATGTCCTCTGTGGCGAACCGGATCATGCGCCGGAGTAAATAATAGGGATCGTCCCCTGCGGCCAACATCCGCTCCAGCCAGTACATGGCCGCATCGGGATCGCTGCCCCGCATGCTTTTGATAAAGGCGGAAATCAGATTGTAATGCTCTTCACCGGCCTTGTCGTAGAGCAGGGCCTTTTTCCCGATCACCGCCTCCACCTGTTCCGCCGTCACCCCGGTCTGCCCCTTGAAATGAAGGGCAACGGTCTCCAGGTTGGTCAGGGTGGTCCGGGCATCCCCCCCCCCCACCATGGAAAGGTATTCAAAGACCTGGGGTTCCATCATCTCTTCGGGCATGGCCATGCCGTTTTCCCCATCCACCAGTGCCCGTTTCAACAGGGCGGCCAAATGGCTGGGTTCCAGGCTTTTCAGGTTAAAGACCCGGCACCGGGAAACCAGGGCCGGGATCACCTCAAAGGAGGGGTTTTCCGTGGTGGCCCCCACCAGGGTGATCAGCCCGTTTTCCACGTGGTGGAGGAAGGCGTCCTGCTGACTTTTATTGAAACGGTGGATTTCGTCCACAAAAAGGAGGGTCCGCTTTTTGTAAAGGTTCCGCTTCTCCTTGGCCGCCTCGATGATCTGCCGCACCTCCTTGACCCCGGAGAGCACGGCGGAGATCTCCATGAACTCACATTGGGTCTCCTGGGCAATGATGCCGGCCAGGGTGGTTTTCCCACAGCCCGGAGGCCCCCAGAGAATCATGGAAAAGACCCGGTCCTCCTCAATGGCCTTGCGCAGAAGGCTGCCCTGGTGGAGGAGGTGCTCCTGCCCCATGAGCTGGTCCAGGCGCCTGGGCCGCATGCGATCGGCCAAGGGGCCGGTCATCTCGCCTGCGGCTGCGGCTTCAAACAGATCCATCACTGGGAGGACTTCCGATCCCGGTCTCGTTTCTTCCGGCTCTGTTCCTTGCGCTTCTTGGCCCGCTTGAACTCGGTCTTCTTTTTCTTCTGGTAGATCCGTTCCTCTTCCTTGGACCCTCCGGAGAACTCCATGCGGCCACTCTTTTCACGGAAGTAGAGACGGATGGGGGTCAAGGACAAAGGAATCATGGCCCGCAGCTGGTTGAGCAGATACCGCTTATAGGAAAAATGCACCGCCTTGGGATAGTTCACAAAGCAGACAAAGGTGGGGGGCTTGGAGGCCACCTGGGTGGAATAGAAAAAGCGCAGCCGTTTCCCCTTGTGCAAAGAAGGCTCCTCCCGGTAGACCGCATCTTCGATGATCCGGTTCAGGGTGCCGGTATTGATGCGGAACCCATATTCCTTGTGGACCTTTTTCACCATGTCCAGGATCTTGTGGCAGCGCTGGCCGGTTTTGGCGGAAATGGTCATGGCCGGGGCATAGGAGAGGAACTTGGCCATCTGGCGCAAATCCTTCATGAACTCCTTTTCCCCCTTGAGGCCCTTGTCCACCAGATCCCATTTATTCAGCAGGAAGATGGCGCCGCAACCCCTTTTTTCCGCATACCCGGCAATGGTGATGTCCTGGTCGGTGATCCCCTCTTCGGAGTCAACGAGGATCAGGGCCACATCACATTCGTCCAGGCTCTGGAGGGACTTGAGGATGGAGTATTTTTCCAGCTTCTCCCTGACCTTGCCCTTGCGGCGGATGCCGGCGGTGTCCACCAGGACGAACTCCTGGTTCTTATGGGTCACGGAAAGCTCAATGGCGTCCCGGGTGGTCCCGGCCTTGGGATTGACCACCACCCGCTTCTCCCCGAACATTCGGTTGGCCAGGGAGGACTTGCCCACATTGGGCCGGCCCACAATGGCAATGCGGATGGGGGCGTCCTCTTGCTCCTCCTCCTCCTCCGGGGCTTCGGGGAAATCCTTTACCAGGTCGTCCAGAAAATCCCCCACGCCCAAGCCGTGTTCCGCGGAAATCATGTAAAAGGAATCCACACCCAGGGAGTAGAATTCCCCCAGCTCCTCCTCCTGTCGGTGGCTTTCCACCTTATTAATAAGGAAGAAGACCGGCTTACCGGCCCGGCGCAGGAAGTCGGCCAGCTCCCGGTCATAGGGAGAAAGCCCGGCCCGACCGTCCAGGATAAAGGCCAAGGCATCGGCCTGGTTCACAGCCACGGTGAGCTGCGCCTTGATCTGGTCGGCAAAATAGTCGTCGTCCGAACTGAGGAACCCGCCCGTATCAATGAGGGTAAAGGGCTTATCATCCCATTCGGCATCGGCATAGTGGCGGTCCCGGGTGACCCCGGGCATGTCATCCACAATGGCCTGGCGCGACCGGGTGATGCGATTAAACAATGTTGATTTTCCCACGTTGGGACGGCCGATGAGGGCCACAACCGGTTTCATATCCAGCTCCTAAAGATTAAGCACACAAAAATCGGATGACTATACATCATTTCGTCCAATTTATAAATATCCATAATTAAACATCCTTCCCTATTTCGTCCAGGAAAATAAGCGTGCTCCCACCCCAAGGAAAACCAGGCCCATTGCCACCAACAGGAACATCTCATGGGAGACCGCCGAAAGACTTGCCCCGTCGTTCATCACCTTCCGAGCCGCCGTGAGAAAGGGGGTGAGGGGGAAAAGCGCCGCCATCTTCTGGACCCAGGCCGGGGCCCCTTCAATGGAAAACCAGACCTCGGAAAGGAACATCATGGGCCAGCAGATAAAATTGATGATCCCGTTGGTCAGCTCCTCGTTGGTCCCCCGGGCCGCCAGGACCAGGCCAAAGCAGACCATGCAGGCCGTTCCCAGGGCAAAGACCGTCAGGGTGGCCCAGAAGCTTCCCCGGATCTCGATGTCAAAGAAAAGATAGGACATGATCCAGACCACAAAGGAGGAGCCCAAAAGGATCATCACCCGGGAGCCCATCTGGGCTGAGAGATATTCAAATGCAGTAACCGGGGTCACCTTGAGCCGCTTGAGCACCCCGTTGCGCCGGTATCTCACAATCACCCACCCCACCCCGAAAAAGGCCGAGAACATGATGTTCATACCCAGAACCCCCGGGAAAAGCCAGTCCAGATACCGCACCGGTTTTCCCTCCACCTGGACCTTGGTGAGAAGGCCGTCCAATTGATCCCCGGGGACCATGGCCGCCCTGAGGAGCTGTTCCGACACCGTCCCCCTGGGGGAGGCCGAGTTCACCCAGTATTGCAAGGGGCCTGCCCTATTTTCCACCACCATGTCCAGCTTGTGCCGGCCCAGACGTTCCAGGGCGTCGGCCCTTTGGCCAAATGGAATAAAGTCCAGTGAAGGGGCCTCCACCACCCCGGCAGGCAATTCAAGGGCCCCCATCTCCACCTGGTCCTGGGTGGCGGGGAAAACCCCCACCTTGAATTCCAGCCCCTGGTTGGAGGAAAAAATCAGGCCGAATCCGGCCACAATAACAAAGGGAAAAAGGACATTCCAGCTCAGGCCGGCCTTGTCCCGGATGAATTCGTAGTTACGGGCCTTGAACAGGGCCCAGATGCGGCGAATGGACATGGTTTACTCCCTGAGCTGTTTTCCGGTGAGATGGAGAAAGACGGTTTCCAGATCCCGTTGGCCGTCCGGACAATGGGCCGCCATGAGATGGGCCGGGGTATCCAGGGCCACAATCCTCCCCTCGTCCATGATGGCCACCTGGTCGCAGAGGGTTTCAGCCTCTTCCATGTAATGGGTGGTCAGGACAATGGTCTTGCCCCGGGCCTTGATGGCATTGACGATCTCCCAGACCTGGCGCCTTGCCTGGGGGTCCAGGCCCGTGCTGGGCTCGTCCAAAAAGACCAAATCGGGATCATGGATCAAAGCCAGGGCCAGGAGCAGCCGTTGCCGCTGTCCCCCGGAAAGCTTCTGGTGGTCCCGGTTCCGGATGGGGCCCAACAGGCATTGGTCCATGATCTGCCCCAGGGGCAAGGGCCTTTTATAAAAGGCGGCAAAGGTCTTCAAGGTCTCCTCCACCGTTAAAAAGGACAAAAGCTCTGTCTGCTGGAACTGGATCCCCACCTGCTCGCAAAAGGAACGGTCCCTGGGACGCCCCTTGAACAGGATCTCCCCCCCGTCCGGGGGAAAGATATCCTCCAGCATTTCAAGGGTGGTGGTCTTACCGGCCCCATTGGGCCCCAGGATCCCCATGCAGGATCCCGAAGGTATGGAAAAGGAAATCCGGTCCACCGCCCGAATCCCGTTGTAGGACTTGGACAGATTCCGCACCTCCATTATATAAGGATGGGACATGCACAGCTCTCCCCGTATTATCTAACGTCTAATGGATGAATATCACCGGCCATACCGACACAATGGCTCCACCATACCCCAACGGTCGAAACGAATCCATGAAAAGAATCCCCATACTCGTTCCCTCTCTTTGTAACACCTTTACCATTTCCAATTTCCCCGACAGCTCAACCCTGCACATCATGCAAATAAATTTCACCCCATGGAATTACGGACTCAAAAAGGGGGTGCAGATAACCCGTGGAGGGACGGGGAAGCCCCTTCTTCGGCGCGGTGAAAGAACAGCAACAGCTTCTAAATTCCCCTCCGCAAAATTTGAAGAACTCCGGTCCAATGGGTCCTCAGACAGCTACAAATTTTAGCTCCGGGGAATAAGAATCTGTAAGCTCCCCTTTCAATGGCCTCAAAGGGCCTCCCCCCCCCCACCACTAGTCACCGTACAATACCCCGACAAAGCTCAATTCCACCTCGTACTTTGGGAACCTGTAAAGGTAATTTTCCAATCCTGGTTTTCAAAGTACGGGGTTTGTAACCGTTGGCATACCCTTGGCGACTCTCGGTCCGCTGCCATGGTTCCGCATGGAGTACACGACTGCGCTCAATTTTCATGGCTTCATTGATCAGCAATGCAACGGCAGATTCAAGGCCTTCTATGCCATTTGAAATTATTTCTTCCAAAGCCAATTCGATTCCGGTAAATTCTTTTTGGTGGGTCATTTTGTCTCCTCATTTTAATGGTTTTGGAGAACCTAATGAGTAACAATTTGACCCACTTTTTTCAAATCGATTTCTCGGAGGCCCCACCCCTTTGGGGTACCCCCAAAGGGGTGGGGCCTCCGGGTTGCTTTGTCCAAATTACAGACAAAAAGTTACACTAACTTTGATATATTAGGGGCTGTTTCTAAAAACTAGACTTTTGGGCTAATCCATGGTTGAATGCTCCCTATGAGTCGACACGATGTAACAGATAAAGATTGGCAAGTGATCCAGCCCTTTCTGGAAGAACAACGAAATGATCCAAGAGGCCGCCCAGCAAAAGATCCCCGTTTGATGTTTAACGGGATCCTTTGGGCTCTAAGAACAGGCTCTCCCTGGCGTGATCTGCCGAAAGAATTCGGCCCTTGGCAGACGGTTTACAAGCGTTTTAACAAATGGAGTCGAATGGATGTGTGGAATGATTTGTTATCAAAACTATCAACAGACTCCGATTTTGAAACAGCGTCAACAGACGGCTCCTATGTCAAGGTTCATCAACATGGCACAGGGGCAAAAGGGGGCACTTCAAACAAGAATTAGGCCGTAGCAGAGGCGGGTTAACCACCAAAATTCATGCAACGGTTGATGGATTGGGGTATCCAATGAAAATTAAACTTACTGGAGGGGAAGTTCATGACATAGTTCCAGCTCCCGAAATGATTTCAGATATTCAGGCCGATTCGGAATGTGTCAATGAAAATGAAACACCATTTTCAATAATTTAGACTCTAACCATATCAGTTGATCCGTCTTTAGGTTTGTTGATCCAAGCAGCCTCCGGTAAAGCCGGTGGCATGGGCCTTTTCCCCTTAAATCGTTTCGGATTCATCATGAAAGCTTTTTCCAATGTCTGGGTACGGTGCAGATAGATATCATCAGCAAGGCCATAATGAAGCTGTTCAGGGGTAACCAAGCCGATCCCAGAGTGGTGATGTTCAGAATTGTAGTACCGAAAAAAATCCTGGCAGAATGCCCTGGCATCTTCGATTGAACCAAAATTCTGCGGGAATTTTGGGCAATATTTCAGCGTTTTAAACTGGGATTCAGAATATGGATTATCGTTGCTAACATGGGGCCTACTATGGGTTTTGGTAACACCTAAATCAACAAGAAGCTGGGCAACTCCTTTGGATTTCATGCTGGACCCCCGATCGGCATGTAGCCCAAGTTGTTTTGGTTTAATCTGTTGTTTTTTGCAGGATTCTTTAATTAGGCGCTTTGCTAAAGCTGTTTGTTCCCGATGAGCAACCATCCAACCGACAACGTACCGGCTAAAAATATCCATGATTACATAAAGATAGAAGTAGGTCCATTTTACGTTGCTTTTCAATTTTGTGATGTCCCATGACCATACCTGATTAGGTTTAATTGCCAGCAGTTCCGGCTTTTTGTATTTTGGACGTTTGATCTGCCGACGCCGCTGGGGAACAGCACCATGCGCTTTGTGAAGAAGTCGATACATGGTTCTGATCGAACAATGGTATTCGCCCTCATCCAAGAGAGAAGCGTACACCTGATACGGTGTATGGTCTTGGTATTTTTCAGAATGGAGGATATCAAGAACCGTTTTTTCCTCCTGGAGATTCAGGGCCAATGGTGGTGACGGATTGGTCCTTTGTGGTTTTTGAGAAAAATGGAACCTATAAAAAGATGCCCTGGGAATGCCAAATGCCGCGCAAGAAGGTTGTTTGCCGATATCAGAGCTCAACTCAAGGGCAGCATCCATCAGTTGTCTCCTTCTATTCCGTCGAGATTCTGTTGAATTCCCAGAATCTGAGAAATTTTTTTTTGCGCCTCAATGATGAGTTCCGCTTGCTTCAGTTTTGCCTGTAAGCGCCTGTTTTCTTTTTCAAGGGTTGCATTCTGAATCGCCAATGGATTTTTTTTCTTGGGTTTTCTGCCCCGCTTTCGAGGGGCCATAGCCAGAAGAATCCCATTTTCCCTGGCACGCCTCCAAGTGGTCAAATTAGAAGAATAAAGCCCTTCTCTCCGGAGTATCTGTCCAACTTCACCTGGCTCGGAACATTGGTCGACCTCCTCAAGGATCCGAAGCTTGTATGCAGCGGTAAATTTGCGGCGTGGTTTCTTTTCAGGGACTTCGGGATCAGGGAAGCTATCACCACCCCCCAAAGGGGCCCCAACTCCAGTCGCCCTATGGGCTCCTTCCGTTGGGACCCCTTTGGGGGCGTCCTGGTTCTCTTGCTGGGATATCAAATTCAACTTGGCCTTTTTCATAACAAAGTTCCTTACCCGCCCTACATTAATTTTTCAATAGGTAAGTGTCTCAGTTACATTGTCACAGAGGGTTTCATTTTGGTAGACAGAGCGTATGATTCAGATAAGTTCATTTCTCTTGTGGAATCGCAAGGGGCTCAAATAGTCTGTCCGCCAAGAATAAATAGAAGAAATCAAAGCACTTATGATCGACATTTATACAAAGAACGGCATTTGGTTGAATGCTTCTTTGCTAAAATTAAAAAATATCGAAGGGTTGCAACTCGATATGAAAAGTTGGCCAGAAATTACAAGGCTGCTGTTCTAATCGCAGCGTGCATGATTTGGCTACACTGATTATTTAGAAACAGCCCCTAAGCATTTCTGATAATTGTCATACAGTCAACTTCATACCGGATAAAAGTAAACACTTGGGGAAAATAAAACCCGTTCCATTTCCTCCAGCGGTTAGGTCCGGGGCGGGGTAGCCTTTCGCAGGCCGTTGGTAAGTCAAAATTACATTCCCTTAATGGAATGGAGGTGGCAGCTCCAATTGTTTGAGGAGCGCAGCCCGCAGTTTTGGAGATGACCCGGAATGGAATTTAGGGAATGTTTTTGATCTTTCCGGGGCAAGAAAGGGTGCGCCGCCCCGGGCCGGGTCAGGTCAAATCACCATAGCCCAACTCAATCCAAACGAACCGAACCCAATCCGCCCCTCCAATCCAGCTCCACCCAACTCATTCCCTTTCATTTCAGATCAGTTCAAGTCAGACAAACAGGTCAGATCAAACAAAATCAAGCCGGATCAGATCAACCGCAGTGGGGTTGATCACCTCAAGTTCTCCCCCCATCCGGCGGCATACCGCCCGCCCCAACGCAAAAAGGGTCCCAGCGAAGGCTGAGACCCTTTTGAAGTCTAAGTGGCGTCCCCAAGGGGATTCGAACCCCTGTCGCCGGCGTGAAAGGCCGGTGTCCTGGACCGGGCTAGACGATGGGGACGCGTGGTTTTTTCGAAAAGGCTCGTTGGGTGGTGGGCCGTGCTGGGCTCGAACCAGCGACTCTCTGCTTAAAAGGCAGATACTCTACCAACTGAGTTAACGGCCCGCTGAGCAGTTCCGAAAAACAGCGCCTTTCTATATGTTTTCAGATTTCCTGTCAACACATTTTTTAACCACCCCTGTTTTTTTCAACCCTGCCCGGGCGTAAAACCCGGGAAGACCTTACAAAAACAAGGAATTAACACAACCATCATTTTTGCATGTTTTTTGGTGGAGCGCCACCTTTTATGGGGTTTATTTATTTTTCGGGAAATGTTTTTCCGGTTCTTTTTTTCAACTCTGCCCTCATTTTTTCAAAGACCGGATTCCAATCCCCCAGACCGGGCTGACGGAAGAGCCGGGCCGACGGGTACCAGGGGCTATCCTCACCCCGGCGGCCCCACCGCCAATCCGCATTAAAGGGCAGCATGATCCAGGTCTCCTTTCCCATGGCTCCGGCCAGGTGAACCACAGAGGTGTCCACGGAAATCACAAGATCAAGGTTTTCCACCACTGCGGCGGTGTCGGCAAAATCAAAGACCTCGTCTCCCAAATCCCGGCAGCCCAGTTCTTCCAGATCCACATCGGTCCATTCCGGGTATTTATCCTTTTGGAGGCTGTAAAGAGAAATGCCAGGGATGTCGGCCAGGGCTTTGAACATGGACAGGGGGCAGGAGCGGTTCATATTGTTCCTGTGGTTGGGATTTCCGGCCCAGACAATGCCGATCCTGAAGTCCGAAGTATGGCCCAGCCGACGGGCCCAGGCCGCGGCCATGGCCTTGTCGGCATAAAGATAGGGAACCTGGGCCGGTATGGTCTCCATGGTGGTGCGGAAATGGTAGGGCAGATCCAGGATGGGGCAATGGGCATCAAACCGGTCAATGTCCCGGGTGCTTCCCCGGCCCCGGCGCACCCAGAGTTTATCAATGCACTCCATGCCGGAAAAGAGCCTCACAAGGCCTGGGGAGGCTTCAAAGATGACCCGGCCGCCGGCGTTTTTAAGCAGGGGAAGGTAACGGATGAATTGCAGGGTGTCCCCCAGCCCCTGTTCCTCATAGACAAAAATGTTCCGGCCGCAGAAATTACTTCCGTTCCATTTTAAATCGGCGTCGATGTCCCGGCGGGGAGTTTTGGGCCGTTTCCACCGCCAGCGATAAGCGTCGAACCCCTGCTCCAGATCCCCCCGGGAGAGCAGGCACAGGGCCCTGTTCCAATGGGCGTCCACCATTTCCGGATCCTGCTCCAGGGCCTTGTCATAGTATGCCATGGCCCGGTCCAATTCCCCCAGGTTGGCGCAACAATCCCCCAGGTTATTCCACCCGGCGGGATAATGGGATTCCAGGGCAACGGCCTTTTTGCAGAATTCCAGGGCCCTTGCATAATTGCCCAGTCGGATGTGGGCCGCCCCCAGGTTATTATGGGCCATATAATGGGAGGGATTGAGCTCCAGGGTCTTCTCGTAATAGGGAATGGATCCTTCATAATCGCCCTGGTTTTGATAGACATTGCCCATATTGTTGTAACAGGCGGCATTGCCCGGGCTCAGTTCTATGGCCCGTTCCAGGTATTGCCGGGCCTTGTCCAACTCCCCTGCCCCGGTGGCCAGCACCCCCATGAAATGGATGGCGTCCGATTGGTTGGGGTCCAGGGCCAATACCTGTTGATAGTGGTGTTCCGCCTGGGCCAGGTCACCGGCATTGTGGTATTCCAGGCCCGCGTTGAGCAGATCCTTGACGTTTTTTTGGGCGTTACCCATCCTCTTCTCCTGTGGTTCCGAATTCCTGCCGGGCCTTTGCCAGCCCCTGGGGCGTACCAATATCCCGATGATATCCGGCATTGTAATAGGTATACATCTTCCCCAGAAAACGGGGCAGCACCTGGGTGCTGAAATCAATGATCCTGGCGTCCATGTTTTTAATGAAGGCCAGGACCTCGGGCTCCAAAATATAGACGGCCCCGTTGGCCAGGCGTCCCGGCGGGGAGGCGGTCTTTTCATGGAAGGCATTGACCACGCCAAGGAGATCCAGTTCCACGATGCCGCAGCTTTCCGGACAATCGGTGTCAAAGGTCATCAGGGTCATGACACAATGGGAAGGCCGTGCCTGGTGGGCTTGAATAAATGCCTCCAGATCAAAGGACGACAGGTTGTCCCCATGGATGAGGATCAGGGGGCCGTCCTTGAAAAAGGAAAGATTGGCCTTCACGGTTCCACCGGTGCCCAACAATTCTTCTTCATGGACCAGGGTCACCCGGTTAGCATGGGGGCTTCCATGGACAAAGTCCCGGACCTGATCGGCATGGTGGTGGAGGTTGATGAAAATCCGGTCCACCCGGGGGGAGGCCAGTTTTTCAAGCCAGAAATCCAGCAAAGGCCGTCCATGGATGGGCACCAGGCACTTGGGAAGGGTCCGGGTCAGGGGCATGAGACGGGTGCCCAGCCCGGCTGCAAGAATGAGGGCCTTCATGGGAGTCCCCCCTCACGACCGGGGCAGCTGTTGAATCATCTCCTGCATTTCCGGGACCGACAGGGTCCAGGGGTTGGAGCCGGAGCTGTATTCAAAGCCTTCGGGAACCGGTTTGCCCGCCTCCCCTTTATATTGAAAGGTGATGTACTGGGAATCGGGGCGGACAATGAAACGGTCGGGCAGCTCCAGGGTCATGCGGGCCTCGTCCATGGGGATCATGATCTCGTGGAGTTTCTCCCCGGGGCGGATGCCCACGATCTCGGTTTTGCACTCGGGACAGATGGCCCGGGCCAGATCCATGATGTTCATGGAGGGTAGCTTGGGAACAAACAACTCCCCGCCCCCCATGGTTTCCAGGCTCTGGAAAACAAATCGAACAGCCTGTTCCAAAGTGATCCAGAACCGGGTCATCCGGGGATCGGTCACGGGCAGGATCCCCTGGGTCATCCGTTCCCTGAAAAAGGGAACCACACTGCCCCGGCTGCCGATGACGTTGCCGTAACGCACCACGCTGAACCGGGTGTTCTGCCCCTTGCCGGCATAGGAGTTCCCCGCCACAAAGAGCTTGTCCGAACACAGCTTTGTGGCCCCGTAGAGGTTCACCGGGTTGGCAGCCTTGTCCGTTGACAGGGCAATGACCTTTTCCACCTTTCGGTCGATGGCGGCGTCAATGACGTTCTGTGCGCCGATGATATTGGTCTTCACTGCCTCAAAGGGATTGTACTCCGCAGCCGGGACCTGTTTGAGGGCGGCTGCGTGGATCACCACGTCGACCTCGGAGAAGGCCCGGTAGAGCCGGTCCTTGTCCCGGACATCCCCAATGAAATACCGGATGGGCAGATCCCCGGGAAATTTTTGCCGCATTTCATGCTGTTTTAACTCGTCCCGGCTCAGTACAATTACTTTCTCCGGTGCATAATTATCAAACAGCATTTCAACGCATTTTTTCCCGAACGATCCGGTTCCACCGGTGATCAGAACCACTTTATTATCTAACATTCAACGCCCCATTCCTTATTCTAAAAATCACTTGAAGTTCTTAGTTAAAAAGTATTACAAATACTATGCCAACATGCAATAAAAGATTAAGACCGAGACAAAGATCTTACGGAGTGCCAAAACCCTTTCCAACCTTCGATTAGGACGATCATGAGAATACTCGCCGTTGCCGCCCACCCAGATGATGAGATCCTGGGATGCGGGGGCACACTTGCCAGATATGCAGCCCAGGGCCACCAGGTGGATGTCCTCATTGTGGGGGAAGGCATCAGTTCCCGGTACGGGATAACGCCGCCCCCGGATATGGCGGAGGAGATCAAGGCCCTCCACAGTGCCGGGCGCAGGGCCCACCAATTATTGGGGATCCGGGAGAGCCGTTTCCTCAGCCTGCCGGACAACCGGCTGGACAGCCTGCCCCTGCTGGAGGTGATCAAGCCCATTGAAAAACAGATCCATACCCTTGATCCCCACCTGGTCTTCACCCACCACAACGGAGATCTCAACATTGATCATCAGGTGGTCCACCGGGCGGTGATGACCGCGGCCCGCCCCCTTGAAGGCAGCAGCATCAAGGCCCTCTATGCCTTTGAAACCCTTTCCTCCACCGAGTGGGCCTTTGACCAATTCCCCCATTTCACCCCCAATGTATTTGTGGACATTGAACCGTTTCTGGACCAAAAAATCCAGGCCATGGAAGCCTATTCCCACGAAATGCGCCCCTTTCCCCACCCCCGATCAGAACAGGCCATCCGCCACCAGGCCGGCCTGCGGGGCGCCGCCGTCAACCAGAAGGCCAGCGAAGCCTTTGTTCTCATCAGGGAGATACACGCATAAGATGGACAATCGACCCCTTGTATACTGGATCCTCCAGGACAACCACGTGACCCCCAGCATCCTGGATTTTTTGAAGTTCTTTGTCCAGCGGGTCCCCAATCTCAACCTCCAGTTCATGGTCCCCAACATGTGGAAGGAGACCCAGGAAAAGGCCGCCCCCCTCAATCCCAAGGGATTTGACGGCATGATCCACCACGATGAAAGCTATGACTGGGTCTGCCGGAAACGGGACGCCCTCCAGGGGGTGGAATTCCCCGACGGGCTGGAGGCGTGGCGGGTGCTGCTTCTGGACGACCTCAACGCCGGCACGGTCCACCCGGTGGTTCCCCAGCTGCCCCCGGATTCCAACCTGAAATTCATCATCATGCAGCTGCCCATCCCCCTGGGCTCCACGGAAAACGAGGAGCGCATGTTTTACGCCTGTGTCCATTGGGCTCACCAGCAGCGCATTCCGGTTATCGGCTACGAGCTGCTCCCCTTTGATACCAAATGGACCCTGGTCCAGGCCCTGGTGGACGGGGTGATCACCACCAATGAACGCAGCTATGACTGGCTCACCTCGGAACAGGCCGCCATTCCCGGAAGGGTCTGGTGCCTGCCCCGGTACGAGGGCCAGCTCTTCAACGGCATGATGTCTCCCTTCTGGCAACGGGGGGTTGGCGTGCCCCACCAGTTCATTCACCAATTGGGGCTCAAGGACCAGCCATTGAACCTGTACATCCCCCACAACGTGGCCATGGGCTATGAATTCAAAAAGCTCATCCAAGCGTTGGCCCAAAGCCCCCACGACCTCCACCTGATGATCTCCGTGGGCAAGGACCAGGGTCGGGGCACCCACACCCACCAGGAAATCGTGGAGACCCTGAGCCGGGAGGACCTGGCCCGGGTGGGCTCCCATTCCTTCCACGATGTGCAGAATGCCCTGGACATGACCCTGGCCGATGCCGTGATCTCCTGTGCCAGCTGCTATGCCACCTCCATGGCCGGTGGAAACGGCATCCCCTCCCTGGTGGTGGATCCCGACGTCACACCGGGCCGGAACGGACACATCACCATTGTGCCCGACATTGAAGGGCTCAACACCTTTCTGGACCAGGTGGCCGCCACCCATGTAAAAATGACCCGGATGGAAACCATCTTCACCGAAATACTAGCGGCACTGCCGTAATGGAAAGGGACAGCTCCCATGGATACCTTTTTTAAAGATAAAAAAATTGCCGCCTATGTCGCCCTGAAACACCACACCCGTTTCATCATCCCGGTCATGGAAAAGCTGCGTTCCTACGGTGCCCAGGTTGTCTATATCGTGGGCGCTGCCGAACGCTCCCAGGAAATCACCGCCGTGGAGGGTAACCTGGACTATGTCCATGCCTATGACTATACCGGGCCCGAAGACCAGGAAGACGTCAACGCAACCTATCTTCGGCTGAGAAACGGCTTTGTCGGCGCCATTAAAAAGGATATTGCCGTTGGGTGCGCCGCCCTGCTCACGGTCATGGACAAAAACCTCCATGCCACGGCCAGGGAATATGTGGGGTTCAGAAATTTCCTGGAAAAGGAAAAGCCCGACCTCTGCTTTGCCCTCCACGAGGTAAACCGATGGGGAAAGATGCTGGCCTTCTGGTCCAAGAAAAAAAACATCCCCTTTTTCACCCTCCAGGAAGGACTGGCCAATGCCGCCAACTTCATCTTCATCGGCCATGTCCAATACTCCACCATGGACCTGGTCTGGGGGGAGAAGACCCGGAAAAAACTCATTGGATTCGAGGCCCCGGCCGACAAGGTCACCCCGGTGGGCAACACCCACATTGCCACCGAGGTCAAGGCCCTGGAAGAGAAAAATACCCGGCAAAGAAAACGGAAACAATTGGGGCTGAAGGACCGGTACGCAGTGCTGCTGCTCTTCTCTGCCCAGCCCTCCCCCATGGAGGAGATAGCCCCCCTGTTGGACTATTTCAGATCCTCGCCCCAGCTCAAACTCATGGTGAAATTCCATCCGGTCACCACCCAGCCCGTGGTGGAAAACTGGTCCAGCCTCATCCCGGATCCCATCCGCAAGGAACTCATCCTCATCCACGGCCAGGAAAGCACCTATGATCTCATGGCGGCCTCGGATCTCTGTGTGCTCTCCGAACCCAGTACCACCGGTCTGGAGGCCCTGGCCATCGGCAAACCCCTGATCCAGCTCAAGCTCAAAAAGCCGGACCAATACCCCTATGACTTTGTCAAATCCGGGGTGGCCCTCCACCTCACCCCCATGGAATTGAAGGAGGCCCTGAACGCCAAGGCCGACCTGGACCAGCGGCTGCCCAAGGACAAACGGGACCAGTTCATCAAAGAGGAACTCACCGACACCCACGGAGCCCGGGACCGGATCATCGCCCACATGAAGGATGCCATCACCTGGAACCAGGACCGGGCCCTTTCCCAATTCACGTTCAAAACCCCCCGGTCTGAAGATGCCCCGGCCTGGTCCTTTATCCTTCCGGTGTCCGGGGATCCCCAGCTCTTCCTCAACCAGCTGGAATCCATTGCCGGCCATTCCGAAGGACAGGGCGCCTATGAGGTCATCCTTCTCAAACCCCCGGTGGTGTCCCAGGGCATGGAAACGGTTCTGGCCTCCCTGGAAGGGGATGTGGATATCCTTCCCCTGGCCGAAGACACCTCATCTTCCCAGGCATTTAACCTGGGGGCGGAAAGGGCCACCGGACAGGCCCTGGTTTTCATGGATGAATACATGGCTCCCCGCCCCAACTGGCTCCTCCACATGAACCAGGCCATGGCCGCAGGGAAGACCCCGCGGATCTTCGGGGGCATGGTCCTCAGCCCCCATAACAACATCCTCCATGCCGGCATGAATGTGGATGCCAACAACACCCCGGTCTCCGCCTATGTCCATTTGGATGAAAAATTTCCCCAGGCCCAGAAGGCCAGGCCCTTTCAAATGGTGGACCACGTCCTGGGGCTGGACAGGGAATTTTTTGCCCACCTGGGTGGATTCCACCCCATGGCAGGCCGTTTCGGATTCCTGGACCTCTGCCTCAGGGCCCAGGAGACCGACACCCCGGCCCCGGTCTTTTTCATCCCCGAGATCCGGTTCACCCGTCTGGCCGCTCCAAAATCCCTTGCGGAAACCGACCAATCCCTCTATTTCTACGCAAGATGGCACGCCGCCCTGTGGGAGAATGAAGCCCGGTTCTACGAAAAGGACAAGGTCACCCCCCTGCAGTTGGATGCCGCCCGCATGACCCGGGCCATGGAAATTGTAAACCGGTAGGAAATCCCATGACACAGCCCCCCCAATCCCATGCTCCGGTGGTGGCCATTCTCCAGGCCCGCATGTCCTCCAGCCGCCTGCCCGGCAAGGTCCTCAAACCCCTGGCCGGAAAGCCCATGCTCCTGCAGCAGATCCACCGCATCCAGAGATGCCGATGCATCGACACCCTGGTGGTGGCCACCAGTGACCGCAGGGACGACACCCCCATTGAAGCCCTTTGCCGGGCCCATGGCATCCACTGCTTCAGGGGAAGCCTGGAGGATGTGCTGGGCCGGTTCTACCATGCCGCCCGGGAACACCGGGCAAAGACCATTGTCCGCCTCACCGGAGACTGCCCCCTGGCCGATGCCGGTAAAATTGACGAACTCATCACCCTCCTTATTAATGGGGGAGCCGACTATGCCACCAATTGCATCCCCCCCCAGCTGCCCCACGGCCTGGACGCAGAGGTCTTTACCATGGCCGCCCTGGAACGGGCCTGGAAGACGGCAACGCTGCCCTCGGAGCGGGAACATGTCACCCCCCATATGCGACAGAAAAAAAACGGATTCCGCATCACCGCCACCCAATATCCCCCCCACCATGTCCACCACCGCTGGTGTGTGGACGAGGCAGAAGATTTCCAATTGGTGGAGGCCGTCTACCAGGCCCTCTATCCCGGGAACCCGGACTTTACCACCCAGGATGTCCTGGATCTCATGGCCGGTCGTCCCGAACTCACGAAGATCAATTCCCACATCGACAGCCGCACCGCCGGTATGCTCAAGGACAGAGCCCGGGATACGGCATTTCTAAACCAAAACACCTAGTTTCTGACCACCGTTCATCGTATTTCTGATTTTTTCGCCTCTTTTTCGCCCCAGGGCTCAAGTTATTAAAATAACACGTCGATTATTATTCTGTATCCAACAGAAAACCCGTATCGTAAAGGAGGCATCCCACCCACATACCGATCCTGCATTTCATCCCATCCAAACCCCATAAATACAAATGGGCATTGACGCCCGGTTTAAACCAAATTCATGGAGGAATTTAATTTATGGCCCTTCGAATCAACACCAATGTTGCCGCGTTGAACGCGCATCAAAACATGACCAAAACCGATAATATGCTGAGCAAATCCCTGAACCGCCTTTCCAGCGGGCTGCGGATCAATAAGGCTGCGGACGATGCCTCCGGCATGACCATTGCCGACTCTCTGAGATCCCAGTACCTGGGCATCGGCCAGGCCATCCGGAACGCCAACGATGGCATTTCCATGGTCCAGACCGCAGACGGCGCCCTTCAGGAATCCATCAATATTATCAACACCATTAAAACCAAGGCCATCCAGGCCGCATCCGACGGTCAGACCACCAAGACCCGGACCGCCATCCAGAACGACATCGACAAGCTCATGGAAGAGCTGGATGCCATTGCGCGGAACACCTCGTTCAACGGCCACAAACTGCTCTCGGGCGGCTTTACCAACAAAAGAATCCAAATCGGTGCCTACGCCAATGAAACCGCCTCCATCTCCATCGCCTCCACCGAGTCCACCAAAATGGGACACATCACCTCATCCAACCTCTCCCTGGTGGGCGACGGCGGAGAAGTGCAACTCACCATCACATCGGCCCTGACCGGAGACAAACTCAACCTCAACACCGTTGATATCCAGAGCAACAACATGACGGAAAACGGAATGGGTGCCCTGGCCATTGAAATCAACCGGTATACGGCCACCACGGGTATCAGCGCCAAGGCCGTGGTTGAATCCACCACCCAGGCTGCCATTGCCGCCGGATCCACCGGTTCCGACTTTGCCATCAACGGGATCACCATCGGGGCCGTATCGGTCCAGGCCAACGATGCCAACGCGGCGTTGGTCACGGCCATCAACGCCAAAACAGCAGAGCACGGCGTCACGGCATCCATGAACGAGGACGGCTCCCTTACCCTCACCTCCAGCGACGGCCGGGCCATTGCCGTTACCGGCGCCATCTCCACGGTCTTCTCCACCACCGCCACCCAGATGTCCACCATCGGATATATCCAGCTCATCCAGAGCGGGGTGTCTGAATTTGAAATCAACGGTATCGGTGCCGGCGCAGCAGGCGCAGATATCAACGTCAAGGACGGCACTTCCTACAGCACGGTTCAGGACTCCATTGTTGCCGCAGGCTCCACCCTCATCGCGGGCAGCAAGCTGGCCGCAGGCACCGTCGTGGGGGGTAACGCCCTTGTGGAGAACACGGTTCAATCCAGCCAGCTGGACTACGAACTCAAGACCGGTTCCTCCATTGCCTGGGGCTCGGACATTGCCCAGGGAACCACCATCGGCGCCCAGATCGTTGTGGGTGGCGACATCGACACCTCGGGTGGGTATAAGACCATCACCGTCCGCCAGGACATGCTGGCCACCACGGGCACCCAGCTTGCAGCAGGATCCGTTATCGGAGCCGGCACCATCGTCACCACGACCTTCCAAAGCGGCGCAGGTGGTACCACCTATGCCATTGGGGATACCCTGACGGCAGCCGTGACCCTGTCCAGCGCCCTCACCCTCCAGGACAACATGACCCTGAAGTACAACTCCCAGATCGGCATTTCCTCCACCCTGGCCGCAGGCTCCATCCTGGGCAATGTCTTCACCGACGTGGGTTTGCTCTATGACGGCAGCAACGCCCTTTCCGATCCCACCACCGCAGCCGCCACCACAACCGCCCTCTATGTGGATGCCAATGCCACCCTGGGCGGCGGAACCTTTACCATTGCAGCAGGCTCCCGCCTGGCCGACGGCACCGTATTAAATCTGGCCTCAGCCGGCACCGGTACCCTGACCTGGACCGGTCCCACCCTGGTGACCAATTCCGGCGTCATTGAAGCCGGAGACAGTGTCACCCGTAACACCCTGTATACCCTGTCCGGGGACCAGAAGATCTCCGAGGATATGGCCATTGCCTCGTCGGGTTCCAACGTCATCAATCTAGGATCGGTCCTCACCGCCGGATTCACCATGGACGGCGGTACAACCATCACCTCCGGTGCCGTGGACGAGGTCCGGATGACCACCGACGCCACCCTGAGCCAGGACATGGTCCTGAAAACCGGATCCTATCTGGAAACCGGCAGTGTCATGGTGGCTGGCTCCACCCTTGGGGATGAAACCTATATCATGGGCGGTGCCCTCAACAGTGTTGCCACATCCCTTACCACCTACCAGCGGACCGAACTCAAGGCCGGTTCCGACATCAAGAGCCTGGCCGGTGATGAAAGTATCATTGCAGAAGGATCCACCATCGGCGGCAGCCTCACCCTGGATGCCGACGAAACCCTGAGTTCGGACATGACCATGAAAACCGGTACCCTGCTCAAGGCCAATACCGTCCTTGAAGCCGGTACCGTCATCAACCAGGACATGAGCTTCACCGGCGTCACCGGCACCGTTGCCGCAGGCACCAAGCTGAGCCAGGATATGACCCTGAGCGCCGACGTCACCCTGACCACGGACATGACCGCCCTTGAGGATTCGGTTCTCTACAGGGAATCCGTTCTGGCCATTAATACGGCCAATGCCGGTACCGTGGGCCTTGAAAACACCATAGCCTACAAACTCTCGGATCTAAGCGTCCTCACCCATGACGATGCCCAAAGGGCCATCTCCATAGCCGATGCGGCCCTGGAAACCCTGGACGGCATCCGGGCCAGCCTGGGGTCGGTTCAGAACCAGTTCGTCTCCACCATCTCCAACCTTTCCGTTACCAAGACCAATATCCAGGCATCTGAATCCGTGATCCGGGATGTGGACTTTGCAGAAGAATCCATGAACTATGCCAAACTCCAGCTTTTGGCCCAGACCGGTTCCTATGCCATGGCCCAGGCCAATGCCTCCTCCCAGAACATCATGAGCCTGCTGCAATAATCCCCATTCCCTTCCTTCCGCCCCCTGGAGTTCTTCCAGGGGGCTTTTTATTTATTTCCATAATTTTTTTCCTAAATTTTTATTTTTTTCACCCCAGGTATCCAACCGTCCCAAACCCCTTATTTACTCTATATATCCAACAAGATAGCAAAGAACCCTGGGTGGAGTTTTAGGCAAAGAACTCATCAAATGGGCATATCCCCTCCTAAAGCCTTTGCGCAACCCGCCGATATCCTAACTCCAGAGTAGAAAATAAATTAGGAAAGGAGGATCGGCAAAACCAAGCACTTCTACACAGCACATAGAAATACCATAAACACCCAGGGGCAATGACGCCCCGCTCTACACATAAATTCATGGAGGAATTTATCTTATGGCACTTCGCATCAATACCAATGTTGCAGCTCTCAACGCTCACAAACAGATGACCCAGACTGACAATGCGCTCTCCAACTCCCTGAGCCGTCTTTCCAGTGGCCTTCGCATCAACAAGGCATCCGACGACGCCTCCGGCATGATCATTGCCGACTCCCTCAAGGCCCAAAGCCTTGGTGTGGGCCAGGCCATCCGGAACGCCAACGATGGTATCTCCATCGTGCAGACGGCGGACGGCGCCCTTCAGGAATCCATCAACATCGTCAATACCATCAAGACCAAGGCCATCCAGGCCGCATCCGACGGTCAGACCAGCAAGACCCGGACCGCCATCCAGAATGATATTAACAAATTGATGGAAGAGCTGGACGTCATCGCCCAGACCACCTCCTACAACGGCCAGAAGCTGTTGTCCGGTGCCTTTACCAACAAATCCATCCAGATCGGTGCCTATGCAAACGAGACCGCAGACATCTCCATTGCCTCCACCGAATCCAACAAAATGGGCCATATCACCACCTCCACCCTGGAACTCCAGGGCGACGGCGGCGAGGTCCAGTTGACCATCACCAGTTCCCTGACCGGTGAAGATCTGAAACTCAACACCGTTGACATCCAGAGCAACAACAAATCAGAAAACGGCATGGGAGCCCTGGCCGACGAAATCAACCGCTACAGCTCCTCCACCGGCATCACCGCCACCGCAGTTGTCCAGTCCACCACCCAGGGCGCCATCCAGACCGGCACCACCGGAGCCGACTTTGCCATCAACGGCATCACCATCGGCGCCATCAAGGTGTCTGCAAACGACTCCAACTCCGAGTTGGTTACGGCCATCAATGCCAAGACCGCAGAACACGGTGTTCTGGCCTCCATGGAAGAAGACGGTCGCATGACCCTGACCTCCTCGGACGGGCGGGCCATCAAGGTCACCGGCGGGGTGGACGAAGTCCTCTCCTCCACCGCAGCCCAGATGTCCACCATCGGCCACATCAACCTGACCCAGAACGGTTCTTCTGAAATTTCCGTCAATGGTGTGGGGGCCGGTGCCACCGGTATCAACATCACCAGTGACGCCGATACCACCACAGTGGAAGATTCCATCCTGGCTGCCGGCAGTACCATTACAGCAGGCAGTGAACTGGCCGCAGGTACGGTGGTGGGTGGTAACGCTGTCGTTGAATCCACAGTGAACTCTTCCCAAATCAACTATGAAATGAAAACCGGTTCCAGCCTTGCCTGGGGCTCTGACATTGCCAAAGGAACCACACTGGGAGCCCAGATCACCGTTGGTGGCGACACCGATACTGGCTCCGGCTACAACACCGTTGCCGTTGATCAGGATATGCTGGTTACAGAAGGCAGTACCCTTAAAAAAGGCTCTGTCGTTGGTGCAGGAACCGTTTTGACAACCGCCATGGAAGGTCTCTCGGTTGGAGATACCTTGACAGCCGCCGTCACCCTGACCAGTGATGTAACGCTGCAGGGCGATATGAACCTGAAGTACTCCGACCCCGCCGGAAACAATAATTCCGAAATCGTGGTTGGTTCAACCCTGTCCGCCGGTACCACTTTGGGTGCAGACTTCAACGATATCGGCGTTGTATATGACAGCAATGCTTCCACCGCAACCGTTTCGGCAGGGGGTGCTGCAACTGCACAAGCCCTCATGGTAACGGGTAGTGATGTCACCATCGCTTCCGGTGGTGCTGGAACGACAAAAATCGGTGCTGGTAGTTTGCTTAAGGATCAAACCGAGCTGTCCCTGGCAGGGGGTGCCTATTCTGGACCAACACTTGTCACAACAACTGGGACCATCAAGGCAGGGGATACGATAACTGCCGGAGCAGTTACCTTGGCCGGTGATCAGAAACTGTCTGCAGATCTGACCCTAACCAATACCGATCAAACCCTCATCAAAGAGAATTCCATTTTGACAGAGGGTTACACGGTGTCAGATGGCACTAGTTCAAACTACAAAGCGGTTGCCAATTTGGAAGATGCGGCCGTAAGTCAAGATATGACATTGGGTATAGGTTCATCTCTGGAAACAGGCAGTACCTTGACGGCCGGTTCTACCCTAGGTGACAAAACATCAGTAATGGGAGGAGAACTCAGCAGCACCATTGACGATCTCACAACGTATCAGCGAACCGATCTTGAATCGGGCTCAAACCTCGAAAAAGGGTCCACAATAGCCCAGGGATCTACCATTGGTGGAACGTTGACGGTTAGCAATGCCGGTGATGATGCCCTGAATACAGACATGTCGGTTAAGACCGGTACCAAACTGGCGGCCAACACCGAATTAAAAGCGGGAACCGTCATCAACCAGGAAATGACCTTCAGTACAGGAACGGTGGCGGCCGGGACAAAGCTCAGCCAGGATATGACCCTGAGCGGAGATATCACTTTGACCACCGACATGACCCTGAAGGAAGGCTCCGTCATCAAAACCGGTTCCGAACTGGCCGTGAACACCGCCAATGCCGGAACCGTTGGGTTGAGTGAGACCGAATCCTATAAGCTGTCCGACATCAACGTATTGACACAGGAAGGGGCCCAGCGGTCGATTCAGATCGCAGATGCCGCCCTGGAGTCCCTGGACAACATCAGAGCCAGCCTGGGTTCCACCCAGAATCAACTCACCTCGTCCATCTCCAACCTGTCCACCACCAAAACCAACATCATGGCCTCTGAATCGGCCATCCGTGACGTTGACTTTGCTGAAGAATCCATGAACTATGCCAAACTTCAGCTCCTGGCCCAGACCGGCTCCTATGCCATGGCCCAGTCCAATGCCTCGTCACAGAACATCATGAGCCTGCTCAAGTAATCCGGGAATTCCCAGATGTCTAAATAAGGCCCAGGCCCCCCGGCACTCCTGCCGGGGGGCTTTTTTATTCCCCCTGTCCTTTTACCTGGGACGGTTGCCCGGAGGAAAGATTTTCCCCCTGGCCCCTGAACCCGGAAAATTCATCTCTTCCGCCTTTTCCCCTTTCCATGTTTTTCGCGATGGCCAACAAAACATAAGCGATTGATATGACACAACAAAACCAATCATTGGAATTTAATGGCACAGTTTTTGTTTCTTCTGGTCAGAAAAGAATACGCACATCCATGAAATTCGATAAGTTGCAAAAAAATGGAAAGAACATTTCACGGAGGAAACGAACCCCATGGCACTAAAAATCAATACCAATATTGCCGCCCTCAATGCCCATAAGAATATGGTCAAAAACGACGGCATGCTCGGTGAATCCCTGACACGGCTCTCCTCGGGCCTTCGCATCAACAAGGCGGCAGACGATTCCTCTGGAATGGCCATTGCCGACTCTCTCAAGGCCCAGTCATTGGGCATTGGCCAAGCCATCCGAAATGCCAACGACGGTATCTCCATTGTACAGACCGCCGACGGTGCATTGGAAGAATCCATCAATATCATCAACACCATCAAGACCAAGGCCATCCAGGCGGCCTCGGACGGCCAGACAACGGCCACCCGTAGGGCCATTCAAAATGATATTGATAAGCTTTTGGAAGAGTTGAACACCATTGCCAAGACCACCTCTTTCAACGGGCAGAAGCTTTTGTCCGGAGCCTTTACCAATAAGAGTTTTCAGATCGGTGCCTTTGCAAACGAGACCGCAGACATTTCCATTGACTCCACCGAGTCCAACAAGATCGGCCATATCTCCCAGGCGGAGATGCGCCTGGCCGGTAAAGAGGGTGGGGATGTTCAATTGTCCATCACCAGTTCCATCACCGGTGAGGTCATCACCCTGAGTTCCATCAATATTACCTATAACAACGATCCCCGCAACGGGATGCAGGCCCTGGCCGACGAGGTCAACCGGTATGCCTCGGCCACGGGTATCACGGCCAAGGCCATTGTCCAGACCATTACCGAAGCCCCCATCCAGGAAGGATCCACCGGCAATGACTTTGCCATCAACGGGGTCCCCATAGGGGCCATTCCCGTATCGGCCAACGATTCCACCGGCTCCCTGGTCAGTGCCATAAACGAAAAAACCGCAGAAACCGGCATTGAGGCATACCGTACCCCCGAGGGCAAACTCATCCTCAACTCAACCGACGGTCGGGCCATTAAAATCACGGGAACGGTGTCGGACGTCATGGGCAACACCTCGGGCCAGATGTCCACCGTGGGCCATCTGGAGCTGACCCAGAGCGGTGTGAGCCAATTCCAGATCAACGGCATCGGCGCCGGGGCCACGGGTGCGGAAATCGAAATCTCCGGTGAGATGAACACGGTGGAGGATTCCACCCTGGCATCGGGCTCCACCATTGCTGCCGGCAGTAAGCTTGCGGCCAGCTCCATTGTGGGCGGCGACGCCCTGGTGGAAGCCACGGCCTCCAATACCCAGCTGGACTATGAATTGAAAACCGGCTCCACCCTGTACTGGGGCAGCGACCTCAGCCAGGGCACCATTTTGGGGGCCAGCATCACCGTGGGTGGGGACCGGGGCTCTGCCAACTCAAGTCCCACGGCCTTGAACCAGGACATGCTGGTCAGTGCCGGATCCCGTCTTGAGGCCGACTCGGTCATTGGCAAGGGCACCGTTGTTACCACCCAGTTCCAGACCGGGGCCGGGGGGCCCACCTATGCCGTGGGCACCACCCTGAGTTCCGCCGTGACCCTGGGCAGCGATCTGACCCTGGTGGCGGACATGAGCCTGCTTTACAGCGGAAACGACGCCGACAACTCCAAGGTCCAAATCGGTTCCTCCCTGAACAGCGGAACGGTTCTGGGGGCCGACTTCAACGATGTGGGGCTGATTTACACCACGGCCACCACGGGCACCTATTTCACTGCGGCAACGGAACTGGCCTCGGCCATTCAGACCTCAGGTGCGGACACCAGTGTGGCCTCCAGCAGCCCCATGAACTTGGTCACGGACTTTTCCACCTCCAGCGGGGATATGACCATCAAGGCGGGCAGCCTGTTGAAATCCGACTCGGTGCTCAACCTGTCCACGGCCTCCACCACCTGGACCGGCCCCACCCTGGTGACCACGGCCGGTGTCATTGAAGCCGGTGACACCATCGCCGTGAACACCGAATATACCCTCCTGGGGGACCAGATCATCTCGGAGGATCTCCAGATCAACAACGCCACCGGTGCCGATGGCACCACCACCACCCTCAAGGACGGCTCCGTTCTCACGGCCGGCTTTAAGGTGGATCTGAACAACACCTCCAACACCATCAACCTTTCCGGTGTTGCGGCCAATTCCAATATCGGCCTCAACACGGCCACCCTCAACGACGACATGGTGATTCGATCCGGTTCGGAAATCCAGACAGGCAGCAAGCTGCTGGCCGGATCCAAGATGGGGGACGCCACCTATGTCATGGGCGGTCAGCTCAACGCATCGGCCCAGGACCTGAAGACCTATACCCTCTCCCACATTGCCTCTGGTTCCACCCTTGAAAACGGCAGTAAGCTGGAGGAGGGCTCCACCATCGGCGGCACCCTTTTGGTGGCCAGCAATGCCACGGCAGGGTCCGACATGAGCATTTCCGCCGGCAGTATGCTCAAGGCAGGCAGCCTACTCAAGGCCGGGACCGTGGTCAACCAGGACATCACCCTGAACAAGGACAGCGGCCTGGGCTCCACCACCACCGTGGAGATAAAAGCCGGTGACGTTTTGACCACCGATCTCTACGTCCAGGAGGACACCACCCTGGCCGAGGCCCTTCTCGTCAAGGAAGGTAGCATCATCGGGGCCAACTCCGAGCTGGCCATCAACACACGAAACGCCGGCACCCTTGGCCTGGGGGATATAAGGAGTTACAGCCTGGCGGACCTTTCGGTCCTGGACCAGGAAAATGCCCAGAGGGCCATCAGCATCGCCGATTCCGCCCTCAAGGAGCTGGATGACATCCGAAGCTCACTGGGGTCGGTGCAGAACCAACTCTCGGCCACCATTTCCAATCTGTCGGTGACCAAAACCAATATCATGGCATCGGAATCCACCATCCGGGATGTTGATTTTGCCGAGGAATCCATGGTCTTCTCCAAGATGCAGCTTCTGGCCCAGACCAGCTCCTATGCCCTGCAACAGGCCAATGCATCCACACAGAACGTCATGAACCTTTTAAAATAATAAAACAAGGAGCCCCATTCCTTTTATTCCTGCGACTGCCCTTTAATTTCCTTTAAAGGGCAGTCGGCGTCATGATTCCCCTCAAGTCGGGGAATCCATGATCCGATACTAACCTTATCAAGTGTTTATATTCTTAAGGAACCTTAGCCATGGTCGGAAGCATAACATCATTGGGAATCGGCTCCTCCCTGGATCTCCAGGGAATTCTTGACAGTCTCCGCAAGGCGGACGAAGCCGGCATCACCAAAATAGAAAATGAAAAAACAGAGCTGGAGGCACGGAAAAACGAATTTAATGCCATCAATGCCAAATTCCTTTCCATGAAATCCGATGCCCTGACCCTTTCCTTGAGCTCCAACTATCTCAAACGCAGTTCCTCCATCTCCAACTCGGATGTGCTGAGTGCATCGGTGTCAGACGGTGCGGATCTGGGTTCCCATTCAATGGAGATCAGCCGGTTGGCTTCCCATAGTTCCTTTCTCTCCGCCGGCATGGCCGAGTCCAGTTATTCCGTGACCACGCCCAATATCCAGACCGCCACCACAGGCGTTTCCGACCCCTCCACCGACATTGTATTGGCAGCCAATGAAGAGATGACCGTGACATATGGAACCGGGGACGATCGGATCACCCTGACCCTCAACGGCGGTGCCACCGGTATGACCCTGGACGAGATCACCACCAATTTCAAAAACATCGCTGAAAACGATGCCGGTGGCGGAGATAGCTTTGTATCCGCCAATGTTAACCAGGGGGATGATGGATTGTATTATCTTGAATTCACCCCCTCCAACGGGGGAACTGGACCGGACCATCGGCTCATGGTGACCCAGCCCCCGGCGGCCACGGCATTCACCGCCCAGGAAACTGTATTTTCCTACGCCGTTGGCGATGGAGACCCCATCACCATAAGCGTGCCCGCAGACACCAGCCTGACGGGCCTTGCCCAACTGATCAACGACCAGACCGGTAACGGCGGGGTCACGGCATCGGTGATCAACACCGGTGCCACCGATGCCCCCTATAAGCTGCTTCTCAAATCCGACAACACAGGGGAATCAGGCCGCATCCACATGCTCTCTCCCCTTCCCGCACTTTCCATGACCGAGGAGCACGGCGGTGAGTTCATCATGCGGGGGCAGAACGCCCTGGATTTTTCCTCCCCCATTGTCATCCGCCAGATCGACGGCAACACGGATTTTGTCTTTTCCGAGGACAACGGCAGCGGTTACGGAAGTTCCATCACCGCCACCATAGCAGACGGGGTATACCAGGACGGCGACGAACTGGCCCAGGCCGTTGAAACGGCCATGGAAAATGCCTCCTCGGCCAACGGCTTTGCCGTGAACTATTCCGTTGCCTTCAACAGCGCCACCCAGAGACTTGAGATCGCCCAGGACGGTACCCTCACCGCATTGAAAATGGAATGGGACAACGCATTAAGCAAGGCCGCACCCAAACTGGGCTTTGACACCACCGAACAGATCATCACCCCCAAGGCATCCTCTCTGAATGCCGCCCTTACCGTGGACGGCATTGATTACCAGCGGGAAAGCAATACCCGGGTCAGTGATATCGTTTCCGGGATCAGCCTCACCTTCTCCAGCGTGGGCAGCTCCACCTTTTCCATCTCCCAGGATACCAGCGGTATCACCAAGGAAATAAAAGAACTAATCTCCACCCTGAACGAATTGGCTAAAGAAATCGACGCAAATGACGACTATAATGAAGAGACAAACGAATGGGGAACCCTGGCAAAAACCCCATCCATACGAAGCGCCAAGGAAAGACTGCTGAACCTCATGGGTTCGGAACTCAATGTTGAAGGAAATGTCAACAGTTTCTACGATCTGGGCTTCCAGGTTGCCCGGGACGGCACCATCAGCCTGGATGAAACCGTTCTCAATGCAAAGGTGACCTCCTCCTTTGGTGACATCGAGACCTTTCTTTTGGGCACCGATGAAATCACGGGCATGGCCGACCAGGTCAACGACCTGATCAAGGAGTTCACTAAAGCACAGGGACTGATCCAGAGCGAAAGCGCTGCCGTGGATTCACGGATCCAGCAGATCAACGAGGATATCACCCTGAAGACGGAACAGCTGGACAAAAGGTATGACACCATGTCGGCCCAGTTCACGGCCCTGGACCAATACATGCGCCAGATGCAGTCCCAGCAGAACTTCATCACACAGATGACCGAAAGCCAAAAGAACGATGATTAATATTTTAGTGACCCGGAAGGAGTAACCACCCATGGCATACAACAGCGCCGCGCTCAACTCGTACCAGAAAGCGCAGGTCTATGATGAAATCGACCCCAAGAAACTGATCCTCATGCTATACGAGGGGGCGATCAAACGGATCAAGCTGTCCCGTAAAGGTCTGCAGGAAAACGATCCCTGCATGAGGGGAGAAAACCTGGGAAAAGCCATTGCCATTATCTCCGAACTCAACGCCTCCCTGGACACCAGTGTGAAGTCCGAAGAAATCGAATTTTTAAGCGGCCTTTACAATGCCATGCTCATTGAGCTGCCCAAGGTGGCCGTGACCAAGGACGTGGTCATCCTCGACCGTACGGAAAAATACCTCACCGAACTCAAACGGATATGGGAAACCACGGTGATGAAAAAAAAGAGGACACCCCGGACCGCACCGACGCCGCCACAACCGGGATACAACCGGATGAACGCCCCTGTCCCCCCGGCAGCCCCTCCCCGTTCCCACTACCCGGACACGGCCAGGACAAAGACCTCCTTTGCCGTATAACCCTAAGCCTCAAAGGCCCCATATTATGCAGAAAACCACTGTGGACATCGACGGTAATTTAACGGCCTATGAAGAGATGCAAAAGCGCCATCTGACCCTTCTTGCCGAAAACGAACTCCCGGATCTGGAGGCCATGACCCGGGAACGGGAGAGGATTTTCCACCCCCTCCAGGCCCGGTTCCAGGCATTGACCTCTGCCATTGATTCAGACACCGACCTTGAAACCCTTCCCCTTTTGCAGGGCTACGAAAGCCGGCTGAAACAGATCTCCGTTATTGACGGCGAGATTGAATCTAAGATAAAACAACACAAAAAACGTTTGAAACGGCTGATGGGACGCCTGAAACACGGGAAAAAAGCCATGAACGGTTACGCACAACTGGTCCCTCAATCCTCCCCCCGTGTGGTCAATATGAATCGATAGGGCTCTAATTTCAGACCCAATTTAAGGAGACGAAATAAAATGGATATTACCAACGCACCCAACATGGATATTTCCGGCATCACTGCGCCACCGGCGCCGGAACCCAGGCAAATCCCTCCTGTGGACGATGCGGAAAAACCGGTAAAGCCGGCGCAGATCAGCCGCAAGGATGTGGATGAAATGGTGGAGGCCCTCCAGGAACTCACCGCCACCTTGAACACCTCCATGAATTTCAGTGTGAATGAGACCACCAACAATATTGTGGTAAAGATCATTGACAGTGAAACCGACGAGGTGATTCGCCAGATTCCACCGGAAGAACTGCTGGCCATCCAGGAAAAAATGCAGGACCTGACAGGCTTTCTATTGAATAAAGAAGTTTAGACGGGACGGGGTTGCAGTTTTATTGCAGCAGCTGATGCTGATGGGAATAAAGACTGTTTTCAAGGATAAGCTGTAACCCTTCTTTTTTATTGTTGTTGATGACCAGGGGCGCCATGAGGTTGGCGGTCATTTTCTCCGGATTCCCATTGGGGATGGTCACAATGACAAAGCAGGAAAGCTCATCCGTATCAAAATCCCACCGGACCTGTTTTTCCAGGTCCTTTTTTTCGATTTTATACTCGGAGAAAATCTTCACCGGATCCAATACCACAAAGGAAAGGTTCGGATCCTCAAGGGATTGAAACAAAAGGAAAGGAACCGTCTCCTCCTTCTGAAGCACCACAAACCGCTTCATGTCCTTAAATCCAGGAATGCCAAGGGGCATGGTAACGATCTTTTCCTCATCAATGTCAATCTTCCCGAATTGTCTTGTTTCGATCTTCATTATTTCTTTTTCGACTCCTTGCTTTCAAACAATTTAGCCGCTCTGGCAATATCAGTTTTCTCTCCTCTGGAAGACTCTATATTGGCCTGTTGGATGGATTCGTACACTTCCTGACGTAGAACGGATATCTCCTTGGGCGCATCAATGCCGATGCGGATATTGTTCTTTCCCGTCTCAATGACTTTTACAACAATATCATCTCCAATGATGATACTCTCACCGATTTTTCGCGTTAGAATAAGCATAATTTATAGGAAATCCACAAGGGAGGTGCTCATGATTTTAGATGTGGTGCTCAAAGACGCCTGATAGGCCGTTTGAAGGGCCTGCAATTTCATGATGGACTCCACGATATCGGCATCTTCAATCATCGACTTTCGTTCCGTGATGGTTAACTTTGATTCTGCATTTACCTGTTTACTGACATCGATTCGATTGGCCTTCACCCCCAAATCGGAAATAACGGAGGTGATGCTGTTGTAATGGGTGTCCAGCCGGGTGATGGTCCGTTGGAGACCGTCCATATCGTTGGTTTCCAAAAAGCCCTTCAGATCAATGAGGGTTTCAAAAACCCCCCATGTCACCTCTTCCCCCTTTGCAGGGGATTCGGCCACATCCTGCTCTCGGAATCCCAAAACCTGGGCCGCACTCTGCACACTGCCGCTGCCGGTCTCCCACAATAGATCAAGGGATTCCAGCTGCTTTCCCGAATCTCCGTCTTCCTTGATGGTGAATCTATGGCTTATATAGCTGTATGATACCTCATAGTCAACTCTATTTCCCTTTTCCGCAGACGCCTTTTCCATGGCATCTTCCACGGCCCGGGTAAAGTCCTCGATGCTGTCGTAACTTCCCGGGGATATGGTGGCGGTGAGTTCATTGGCATCTGCGGAGCTGCCCCCGGGACGAATTTCTTTGAAATTGATGGTATCGTTCACACCGGCCTGGATGTCAAAAAAGGTCACGGCATCGTCACTGACATGGGAGACGGCACCGGTGTCGTCGGCCGTGGTATCAAACCCCAATTCGCTGCCGGCCCCGATGCCGGCCTGGTGGGTACCGGTGTTCCAGAGCAACCGCAATTCGGTGAGGGTGCCGGTGCTGTCCTTGACGGTGAACTTCCGTGTCTGCCGGCTATAGCCGACTTCATAGTCAATCTTGTTCACCGAGGCCGCTTCCATGGCATTTTCAACGGCAACGGCCAGTTCATCCATGTCGGCGTAATCCCCGGGTTTGATGGCCGCACTGAGCTGGCTACTCAACCCCAGTCCAATATCCTCCTGGAAATCAATGACATTGTTGGTATGGTCGAATTGCTTGAGGGTGACCTCTTCGTCCGATGAGGGGGGGGCAAACCGCATATCCCCGCTGAATCCCAGGTCCGTGCCGATACTATGGTCGTCGGACTCCGAGTTGATTTCAAACCGGATGGTGTTTCCGGGTATGGCAGGGCCTTCCAGGGAAATCCGGATATCCGGGACGCCGTTCCGGCTCAGGTCCAGCTCAATGACCCGGTCCCCCCCATCGATTTCAGCGGGCAGGCCGTAGCCGGGATCGTTGAGCACCTTCCATCGACCGTTGTCCCCCCGGGTCAGCTGAAAGGGTGCCGTCCCCGGTGGTTTCGGGGTTTGAAGGGTCAGGGCCTGTTCATTGAGCACATCCACATCAATGCTGCGGGTGAGGATGCCCTCCCCCTCCACACCGTCCACCCGTGGGGTCTCCCCGGATTTCCACAACAGATCGGTTTCCATGTACCCGTCGTGGGTGCCGTCGTTGCCAAAGGTGAATTGCCGGGTTTGGGCATCGTAGTCCACCTCATAGGTGATCTGGTAGCCGGCATCCTCCGACGCCTTGTTCATTCCGTTCCGCACCAGGACCGCCAGCTCTTCGGGGGAATACACCCCGTCGGGGAGTTTGGCCTCCAGGATCCGTTTGGTGTTGGCCCCTTCATTGGGGTCTTCGGTGAAGACAATGGTATTGTTGGTGGAATCCACCCGGATCTCTTCTTCATCAAGGGCAGAGGGGCCCACCAGCCCCACTTCCAGGGAATGGATCTTTCCGGTTTTAATGGTAAAGGGGTTGTCGCTGCCGTGGTAGATGGCCTTTGTGGGATGTTCTTCGTCATCCAGGGAAAAGGCCCGGACATTGTTGCTGGTCCCGGAAAAGATATAGCTGCCGTTGATCTGGGTATTGCACAGATCCAGAATCTGGTTGATGGCCCCCTGGACCCGTTCGGCCGCATCCTTGCGTTCCGTGGCATTCATGGTGGCATTCACCCACTGACTGGACAGGGTTTTAAGGGTGAGCACCTCTTCCTGGATCCCTTTCATGGCGGCCTCGGCCCCATCCAGCCAGGTCTTTCCCATGTCTACATTTTTGTTGAGCTGCTCCAGATTGCCCAGGGTCAGATCCAGGTCCAGGATCTGGGAAATCCCAATGGGATCGTCACAGATGGAATTGATCCGTTTCTGGGTGGAGGCCACAAGGTTGGCCTCCTGGAGGTTGGTGGTCAGCTTCCCCAGATTATAGGTTGAATTGCCGTATATGGATATCGAGGGTACCCTCATCTTTACCTCTCCTTTATCTAACGCACGGAAATCAATGTATTGAGCATTTCATCGGTGGTGGACAAGAGTTTGGACGCAGCAGAATAGGCGTGCTGGTACTTCATCAGGTTGATCATTTCTTCATCCAGGGATACCGCGGACACGGCATTCCGTTGCTCTGTCATTTTATTGACCATGACATCGGCATAGGCTTTGGAATTCTTTATATTCCGTGATTCCACCCCAAGGCTGCCGATCATGGTGGCAAAATAATCGTCTATGCTGGATTCAATGAGACTGGACATGGGGGCCTCCCCCCGCTGGTAATCCCATTGTTTCATGGTATGGGTTTCATCCTGGGCCTTGGTCATGGCAAGGGCATTGAGGTTGTCCCCCTGGTTGATCTGGCCGGTGAGGCTGTTGATCTTCCCCGCAGCCACATATTTGGTGTCCTGGATAATGGGATTCACCGCCATGTTCCGGGAGCCCTCCCCGGTGAAAAAGGTATTAATACCCAGGGCGGCCAAGAGCCCTGCGGAATCCTCCTGGTCGTTTCCAAAGGCAAAGCCCATGTCCGCGGCCTCGTGCTTGAGCAGGTCAAACCGACTCCACCCGTCGCCGGTGACCGGCTTTTGAAAGGTGATTTTCATGTCCCCGGTGCCGTCACCGTTAAAGTCCACCATGAAGCCGTTGTCGTCCCCGCCTTCGGGCATAATCTTGGCCTCGCCGCCGGTGGGATCGTTGACAATGCCCCATTTTCCGCCCGAGCGGACAAACTGGACATCGGTGCCCTTGAAATGGACGGCATTCCAATCCGTGACCTCAATGGTCAAATTGTCCGGGCTGAAGCCGTTGCTGCCACTGCTCTCCATATTTTCCACCGAATAATAGTCCGCCGACTCAAACCGCAGACGGTTGTCATGGTCAATGGCCGCCTTCACCCCGGGGGAGTTCCGGTTCACCTGGTCGGCAAAGGACTCCAGGGTCCAATGCCAGTCGGCCATGGTCTCGGCGGTGCCTTGGCCTTCACTGTTCTTGCTCTTGGCCAGGCCGGACTCACCCGTGGTAATGGTGAAGACATCGTCCTTGAAAAGGCTGCCCTGCTCAAAGGTCAGCAGCATGCCGTCCACCTCCACGCTGACGGGGATATTGGGATCCCGGATGGGATCATTGGCCGGGATTTCAAACCGGCCCGACCCAACCGAGGACTTCCATTCCACAATCATGGAACCGCCCTCCTCGGCTTCATAACCGATGCGACCGGAGTTGAGCACCTTAAAGGTATAGGTGTCGTTGACGGAATAGGCCCGGCGGAACACCTTCATCTGAAGGGGATCGGGCACCCCATCGCCGTTGGTGTTCACGGTGAGCGTGTTGCCGGCCACCAATTCCCCCTGGGAGAGATCAAAGCTCAGGGTCTGGGCCCCGCCTTCGGTGATGACGATCTCTCCGTCGGAGGTGACGGTGACAATCCCTTTGCCCCCGGTCTGGTTGCCGTCCCTGTCCAGGCGTTCCCAGAGAATCTGCCCTTCGTCGTCGTAGAGGCTGGCCGTGGAAAAATCCCGATAGGCATTTCCCGATTCCAGCAGGTTGTTCTCCGGTTCATGGGTGCCGGCACCGGTTCCGGTGGTCACCTTCAGCTTGGCATCGTTGGAACCGGTATCCGTGAAGTTGGTGATGGCGATGGGATCGTCCGAGGCGGCTTTTTTTAGAATGGAAACTGATTTGCCGTTGCGGATAATGGTATACCCGGGATCTGCAATGTCCGACACCAGCTCATTGTAGAGCTGGTTGGCCAGCCCGGCCTCGGTGGTGCCGGTGGCGGTCGTGGCCACGGTGAAGCTGACGGCATGGCCGTCCACATCAAAGGAGATCACATCCCCGGCATCAAAGTCGGTGAACCCGTCCTCTCCGCCCAGGGTCATGATGGAACCGCCGGTGACGGCCTTGCCCCCACTGCCGAACAGGCCGCCGGAATCGAACCGGTCCGTCTCCATGCTCATGCCCGGTGCCATGAGGATGGTCAGGGTGGAGGTGATGGCCGATGCCGTGGGGGAACCGGCCGAGGTCACGGTGTTTTCATAGACCACGGAGGTGGTGCCGGCTACGGCGGTGGTGGTGGTGGCGGGCATGGAAAAGCCGATGAAGTCCCCGTGGACCGTATCGGAATTAAAGGTCTCCACATCCCCGAGCCCGTCAAAGGCAAGGCTGGTGTTGCCCACCCCTGAGGTGGAGGTTCCGGACAGGGCCGTCAGGCTGATGAGGCCGTCGGCGCCGGTGTCGTTGCCCGCGTCCCTGAGGGTGACGTTGGACCCGTTGGTGGTCCGAATGACAACGGTGTCGTCGCTTTCGTCCCGGGTGACGGTAAAGGGTCTGTCCTGGAGCTGGTCCTTGAGGGCCGTGTAAAAGACCGTGGACATTTCCTGTTGGTCGGTGATGTCCACCACATTGGTCAGGTCCACGGAAATCACGGTAGAGGTGGTGGGAACCCCATCCGAGGCCACGGTGAGGGTGACAGTATCGGACTTGTTGAAATCCGTGAAATTACCCAGTTTCACCCCGGCATTGTCAATGACCTGGAAATTCTGGACCCCAAGGGTGGCCCCCTTGTCCGAGGAAAGGGTCAGCCCGTCCACATAGAGATCGGAATCCTCATTGGTGGAATTCAGGGCCTCGACCGCATCCCCGAGGGAGTCGCCGAACTGCTGGGCAAGGGTACCCTTGCTGGGATCTACAACAAAGGTGCGCTTGTGGATCAGCCCATCCACATAGAGTTCGTATTCAATGGTGTCCCCCTCCTGGGCATTGGTGACATTGGTCGTGTCAAAGGAGACCTGGGTCTGGGCCGCATGGGCCGTGACCCCGGGGATGGCGTTCAACTCCTTGGCAATGTCGGCCACCGAGGGTTTGGCATCTCCTCCGGCATCGGCAATCTCGATCTTATGGGTACCGGTCTCACTGCCGTAGATGGTCAGGAGCTGGTCCCCGATCATGGTATCCAGGGCCGTGGCCGCAGTGCCGGAGGTGGTGGACCAGACCTCGCCCAGGCGCTGGCCGTTGGCCTGGGTGACAATTTTATCCCCCACCTCTGCCCCGTCCAGGACGGTGAACTTGTACCGGGAGGTTCTCCCCCCCGGGGCCACACCGTCGAAATTGGACAGACCGGCATCGGAGACGCCCATGTCCACCATAATCTTGCGGTATTGGGTTTCGGCCTTGGAGCTGTCCTCGGTCCAGAGGGTGAAATCCTTGGAATAGTCGATGCGGTCCCCAAAGTCCAGGCTGGAAAGCCACCCGCTCTCGTCGGCCGGATAGGTGCCGGTGAGGGAGCCCTTGTAATATTCCTGGCCCACCCCCTGGGAGTGGACCTTGTTCACGTTCCAGATAATCTCCTTGGACAACTCGTTGAGCTGGTTCTTATACTTGGGAATCACCTCGTCCCGGATCACCAGCCAGCCCCCCATTTTCCCCCCGGAGATGTCATCGCTGATATCCACCGAAAAGGAACCGTTCCACTGGATATCCCCATGGTCCAGGCTCAGGGTGTTGTTAAAGATCCCGTTGACCAGGCTGACCCCGTTGGCCACATTGACAATGAGGCTGCCGTCCCCCTGGGTGATCACATCGATATTGATGAGTTCCCCCAGCTGGTCCAAAAGCCCCAGCTGCTGATCCCTGAGGTCGTTGGCCGTGCCTTCGCCTTCGATGGCCATGATCTGTTTGTTCAGGTCGGCCAGCTGGACGGCGATGGAGTTGACCTCCTCCACGGTGGAATCCAGCTCACGGGTGATGTCTTCGGAGACCCGGTCCAGATCTGCCGTAACCCCCTGGAACCGGTCGGCCAGCTTTGCCCCCTGCTCCAGCACCTGGACCCTCTGGGAGGCCCCCAGGGGACTGGAACTCAAATCGTGCCAGGCATTCCAGAACTTGCCCAGGCTCTGGTTGAGACTGGCTTCGCTGCTTTCGTCAAAAAAACCTTCGATGACCTGCATATAGGATTCGGCCTCGGCCAGGGCAGACTGGGCAGATTTTTCACCGGTGAGCCGGTTTTCCAGAAGGGTGTCCACGGTCTGCTTGACCTGGGAGACATTGACGCCGGTGCCAAAGAGATGGCCCCCGTACATGGCCGGTGCATTGCTGATGTGATCGGCCCGCTGGCGGGAAAAATCCGGATTATTTACGTTGGAAACATTGTGGCCGGTGACGTTAAGACCGTATTGCTGGGCCGCAATGGCGGTCTTGGCGATATTAAGGGTAGAGGTCAGTCCGCTCATTGATTATACCTCGGCGTGGATCAGCCGGCTGCTTTGTTTTTGGCCGGGCATCTGTCCCATGGTGTTGTATTGCGCTGTGGAAGTGTCCTCCACGGCCAGGGCCATGATATCGTCAATGACGGAGAGGTATTCACGAACATGGTGCTGGTTGTCCTTGGAGCGCTGGGCAATTTCCTGTTTCCGAATGCGAATGGAGACCCGCAGCTGTTTGAGATGCCCCCGGGCCGCCCCTGGAAGGGGCATGGCCTTTAAAAGCCGGTCAAGGGAGAAGGACTGGGCATCCATTCCGGTTTCGCCCAGGGCCTCTTCTGCAAGGGCCAGGATCCGGTGGCGGAGGGTGACGATTTCAAGGGAAATCCTTTTTTTCTCCTCTGCGCATTTCCACAGGGCATCCACCTCCATGTCCACAATATATTGGCGTTCGGTCTCCAGAAGTGTTACCAGGCCGCCGTAAAGGGCATCCTTTTGTTCAACCATCTTTTCAATCTCATGGGCAATTTCTTCCATGGTCTCTTTCCTCCTGTTTCCGGCAAAAAGCCTTTAATTTCAGCCGACCGCCACGGGGGCGGGGGAATTTTTTTCCCCCTTCTCCGTGAAATGGCCGGTTGTATTGAAAAAAGAGCAATTAATATGCCATCCGGCTCCAGGCTGGCCCGGTGCGGAAAAGGACTGGGATGATGTTAAAGGGATGGAGGCCCCCCAGGCTCCCGTGGCCGGGAGGCCACGGCAGGGGAAAGAGAGGACGGCAGAGGGCGCTCAACGGACCTGCCGGGTAAGGGACGGGGAGGACTTACAGGTCTTTTTTCAATTCCCGGTAGAGGAACTCTTTGATGCCCAGCCCCCCATGGGCCTGGGAAAGTTTATCCGACAGATGGCGGTCGTGCATGGACTGGTAGATATCCATGCTGTTGGAGGTTTCAAACAGGCCGTTACCCGGAAGGGTTTTCCGCATGGCCCCCATCATCTGCTCCGTGAAAATGGCCTCGAATCCGGCACATGCCTCCTTCAACGCTTCGTCTTCCTGTTTTTTGGCCACCTGGGATTTCACCTGGTTGACCTGCCCGGTGAGCCGGGCCCATTGCACTTTATCCATGCTAAAGTATGTCCTTAGATGATTTCCAGTTCCGCCTGTAAGGCGCCTGCTGCCTTGATGCCCTGGAGGATGCTGATAAGATCCTCGGGCTTGACCCCCAGGGCGTTGAGCCCCCTGACCAGCTCGCCAATGGTGGAGCCGCCTTCCAGCTCCATGACGTATTCTTCCTTGGGCTCCTCCTCTCCGGTATCAATGCTCACCGAGAGATCCCCATGGGCCACGGCCACCTTGGAGATGCCCACATCCGCACCAATGACGATGGTGCCGGTCTTCTCGTTGATGATGACCTTGGCCGTGGTGTCGGGAACCACGGAAAGGGGTTCAATGTCGGCGATGAATTCGGCCACGTTTTTCTTCCACATGGATTCGGGCACCCGGAGCTCCAGGGCGCTGGCATCGATGAGCCGGGCGGCCCCGTCCCCAATGGCGGCATTAATGGTGTCGGCCATGCGCCGGGCCGTGGTGAAATCCGGCCGGAACAGGGAAAGGATAAGCCGTTTTTTACCGTTGAGCTTAAAGGGGATCTCCTGCTCAACCGAGGCCCCGTTAACCACCCGGGCGGCCAGAAGATGGCTGTCCCGGGCATTTTCGCCGGGAAGGGCCAGGCTTAGCTGTCCCTGGGCCAGGGCATAGACCTGCCCGTCCACCCCCTTGAGCAGGGTCATGAGAAGGGTGCCGCCCTTGAGGCTTTTGGCATCCCCCAGGGAGGAGACATTGACGTCCATGCGGTCCCCGATGCGGGCAAAGGGCGGGATATCCGCCGTGACCATGACCGCGGCCACATTCTTCACCTTGAGCTGGGCCTGGTCGATGTAGATGTTCATCTTGCCCATCATATTGGCCAGGGCCTGGCGGGTGAAACTGACATTGTCCTTGTCGCCGGTGCCGTTGAGCCCCACCACAAGACCATAGCCGGTGAGCTGGTTGCTCCGAATCCCCTTGATTCCCGCCAGATCCTTGATGCGGGCGGCATTGGCCGTTCCGGCAAGGGCCCAGGTCAAAAGGCCCAGGATGGCCCAAAATTGCCATTGAAGTTTAATCCTTGATCTCATCTGCCTTCCTTTGCATTACCAGGGCCATAGATTGTCGATGATCCGGGTGCCCCACCCCGGGTTCTGCTTATCGGCCAGTGCCCCCTTGCCAAAGTACTCGATGCGGGAGTCGGCCAGGTAGGTGGACTGGACCCTGTTGGTGGCCGAGATGTCCTTGGGTCGGACAATGCCCGAGACCACAATATACTGGACCTCGTTGTTCACCTTCATGGCCCTTCTACCGTAGAGGCTTAAATTCCCGTTGGGCAGGACCTCCACCACCCGGGCGGCAATGGAGGCGGTGATCTGACCGCTGCGGTCGCTCTCGGCCTCCCCGGTGAAATTATTGGAAAACTGGGTCCCCACCAGGGCATTGGTACCGGCCCCGCCAAAATTGGTCACGGCCCCGCCCAGGTTAAAGGTGGGCACCCCGATGGTCATATCGGTCTCCCGGGAGGCCTCGGTGTTCACATCCATCTTGGAGGTGGTGTTTTCCACAATGTCCACGATGACCGTATCCCCCACATAATTGGCCCGGGTATCCTCGAATGCAGAGACCCGTTTGGGGTTCCACAAGGACCCCTCCGAGGGACGGTTGAGCCGGTACTGGGTATCCAGGGTCGGATTGATGCTGGTATCCGGGGGCACGGGAAGGGCTGCGGCCCCGCCGGGCTTGGACCCGGCCCCGTTGCAGCCGATGAAAAGAAGGAGCAGCCCCGAAAGGACGGCCCATTTTACGTTTGATCTCACATCCATGGGAATCACCTTAATAAATCACTTCCACCGTGGTTTTGGCCCTTACAAGGCCCCGGACCACCTTGCCGGATCTCAGGTTCTCCACCTCTATGGGCTGGTCGGCGTAGCCTTCCTCCATGGAGATCCCCGAGGTAAGAATTCGGACATTGCCCTGGTGGGCCACCAGGGTGATCACATCCCCCTTTTCAATGAGGGGAAGGGCTTGAAGCCGATGGGCGTCCACCACCTCCCCTTTGGCCATGGAACGGGTCAATTGCCGGTCCACGGCCTGGTCCAGGTCAAAAACAGGGGTCTGTCTCAGGGAGAACAGGTTTCTCTGCTCCAGCCCCAGAAGATCCCCGGACAGGCGTTGGCCCCGCTGGATATCCCCAAGGGTCACCACCACCTCCCGGTAATGGGCCACCCGGGCCGACACCCGGATGAGATCTTCCTTAACCCCATTGATTTCCAGGCCAAGGACCAGGCTGAGATTGCCCCGTTTGTCCAGACGGCTTTTGGAAACCACGGGCACCAGCACGGTCTCCCCCAGGGGATACACCTCATCCTTGCGGATGCGGATCTCACCGATCTCCCAGGTATCCGTTTCCAGACGGTCGGTGAGATAGCCCTCCACCTCCGCCTCCACCAAGGCGGGGTCAAGGACCTGTCCGGCCCGCTTCAGATAGAGGGTCTGGGGCAGGTCAAAGACCATGTTTGGCGGACAATGGGGGGAGGCCTGGATCCGGGCCATGAGCCGCCCCTGTTTCAACAGCTTCACCCGGCCGGCCTTGGGGGCCCGGCCCAACTCGGTCTGGCCCAGCATTTCCCCGGCCAGGTTTCCCAAACCGGAGATCCGGGCGATATCCCCCAGCAGGATCCGATCCCTGGAGATCTCCACCTCTCCTGGAATCCGAACCATGGGCAGGGTGGAATCCTTGGCGATTTCAGCGCCGGACGTCGCCGGTGCCGCCCAAAGGCAGACCAGAAACCAAAGGACCACGCGGATGTCAATGCCTTGCTTCATCCTGGATTACCGTTTCAGACCATTGGCCGTACTCAGCATGGAGTCGGCGGTCTGGATGGATTTGGAGTTGGCTTCATAGGCCCTCTGGCCCACGATCATGGCCACCATCTCCTCCACCACGCTGACGTTGGACATTTCCAGATAGTTGTTGATGGTGGTACCCGACCCTTCCTCACCCGGGGTGACCTCAACGGCATCGCCGGAACCCTCGGTCTGGCGGAAGAGATTCTGCCCCACGGCCTGGAGGCCGGCCGGGTTGATAAAGGTGGAGATCAAAACATTTTCCGTGGCCAGGATTTCCTGGTCGTTTCCAAACACCGTCAGGGTGCCATCGTCGCTGAGCACCAGGGTTGTGGCCTCCGGAGGGATGGCGATTTCCGGCTGGAGCCGGTCCCCGGCCGGTGAGGTGATATAGCCCTCGCTGTCCAGGGTGAAATTCCCCGCCCGGGTATACATATCCTCATCCCCGTGGGTGACCCGGAAAAACCCCCTGCCCTGGATGGCAAAGTCCAGCTGGTTGCCGGTCTCCGTATAGTCCCCCTGGGTGAAAATTTTCTGGACCCCGGCGGGTTTTACTCCCATGCCCACCTGGATCCCCGTGGGCACCTGCCCCCCACCGGGCGTGGTCTGGCCAGCGATGAGCAGGGTGTTGTACATGAGGTCTTCGAAATTGGCCCTGGACTTCTTAAAGCCGGCGGTGCTGGCATTGGCCAGGTTGTTGGCCACCACATCGGTCTGAATCTGTTGTGCACTCATGCCCGTGGCAGAGGACCATAGTGATCGTATCATTGTTACTCCTTGTGTTTCGGAACGGCTTTAAGGATGCGGATCAAATCAATCCCCATGGCCGGATATCCGGTTTAGGTCACCTTGCCCACTTCGTTGACGGCTTTGGAATCCACTTCATCAAAGGTCAGCATGGATTTGGAAAAGGTTTCAAACATTCTGTGGTAGTCAATCATCTTGACCATTTCTTCAACGACCTGGACATTGGAGCCCTCCAGGGCCCGTTGTTTCACCTTGATCTGCTGGGGCAGGATTTCATCGGTGGTGGGCCCCTGGTACTCGAAAAGGTTTTCCCCGCTCTTTTCCAACTTCTGGGGATTTTCAAAGGTGACGATGTCCAGGACATCCACCAGATCTCCGTTCAAACGGATCTCACCGATTTCATTGATTTCCGGCCCCGGCCCGGGGTCGTTTTCCAGGTCTATGGCAATGGCGCCGCCCTGGCCCAAAACCGGGTTTCCGTTCATGTCCACAATGATGCCGTCATTGTTCAGGGTGAAACTGCCGTTCCGGGTGTATTGGATACCGTTGGGGGTCTCCACCTTGAAAAACCCGGGACCGGCCAGGGACAGATCCAGGGGATTGCCCGTTTCCCGGATATCCCCCTGGGCATAGTCCTTGTTCAATTCGGCCTTGAACTTCCGGTCAAAACTGATCACGTCTTTTTTGTAGCCCACGGTGTCCACATTGGCCAGGTTGTTGGACACCCCTTCCAGTTTCCGCTCCTGCCGCAGGCCTCCTTGGACCGGCCGCGTCATCTCAAGAATCATACGACTCTCCTTCAAAAATAATTCCGTCACTTCCCAATATTGCAATATGGATGCCATGGAAAAAGCCTTCGAAAAAGAAGCATGGGGCCCAGGGAAATACCGCCGTGTGAGCACAGCCAAGGACCGTCCGGACCGTGCTGTCCAGACATACACCCCGTCTTGGGCTCCCGCCCCCGTTTGGCAGCACCGGTGACCCGGTGCCAAATTTCCAACAAGGCCCCCGGTGGTTTTTGACGCACCCAGAAAAATTTTCCCCTTTGTGCGGCCCTTGCCATGGACACGGATGGAGGGGGGACAAAAAAGGCCGGGCCGGATGAATTCAACACCAGGTCCATTGAATGGGAAAACAGGCCGGGCCGACCATGCCCGGATGATTCCGGTTATGGGTAAGGGCAGATAGCAATTGAGGTGGAACGAAGGGAGGGAAAAAACCTCAGGTTTTGGCCCGGGAGGAATTGGCCGAATAGACAAAGGCCAGAAGTTCGGCCACGGCCACGTAGACTTCGGAAGGGATTTCCTGGTCCAGTTCCAGGGTGGAGAGGACCTCCACCAGGTCGGGGTCGTCCTTGACCGGGATCCCGTGTTCATGGGCAAGGTCGATGATCTTCCGGGCCAGAAGCCCCCTTCCCTTGGCCGTTACAATAGGGGCGGAGGCATTCTGGGCATCGTATTTCAGGGCAACGGCCCTGGGTTCTTTTTTTCTGGATTTTGCCATGGTGAAATGCCTCCGGCCTAGATCACAATATTCAAAACCGAGTTGGCCTCCCTCTTTTTAAACAGGGAATCCATCAATGCATGGGGGGCCAGCTCCTCCTTCAGGGCCAGGCTGCACTCGATCTGGTAGACGGTATAGCCCAGTTCGGTGAGCCGCTTTTTCAAATCCGGCAACAGTCCCAGGAGCAGATCCCGGCTGGATTCCTTCTCCAGGACAAACCGACCGTTAACGGCCTTGTTTAAAAAGGAAAAATCGGCCCGGACACCGCCCAGCCCTGTCATGTCCAATAAAAAAGAGGCCCGGATCACCCGCTCCCCACCGCCCTCTTTTCCTTCCTTTGATTCGGTTTCCAGCCGCAATTGGCCAAAACGGAACCCGCTGTCTTCCAGGATGGGAAAGGGAAGGACAAACCGGCCCGGCTCCGGGGTCTGGGTATTGACCAGCTGAAATGCCTCCAGGGTCTCCAGGGCCCGTGCCTGTACCTGTGTATTGCCGTCACCGGCACCGGCCTTGACCAGGGCTGCCTTGAGATCCTGCTCCAGGGCCTTGAGCAGCTCCGGTGCCCGCAAGGGTTTATTGGGCTGCATTTCCACCAGGGATCTGAGGCGGGATTCCAGGAACATGCCGCCTTTTTGGATCAACTTTGGAAGAAAATCATGATCGGGTTTTCCGGATTTTAAAGAGACGGATTCCAGGGTTTCCCCGGCGGTGCCGGCGGGGGGGGCAAGGGTCCGGGAAAGATGGCCGCCCTGGACCAGGCGGGAAAGAAAGGGTTTCAAGGGATTGACCTGGGGGTGCTCCCCCCCGACCGGTGGGGCGGTAAGGGTGAGCGCAATGCCCTCCCGGGTTTCCGATACCCGCACCGGCAACATCTCCCCCGGGGTCAGGGGCAGGCGGGTCTGGGCGGTGACCTCCTGGTTCCGGATCCGGAGAAGGGCCCGGCCGTCGGGGCCCATGGAGATCACCTTTGCGGTGAGCAGGCGATTTTTGGGGAGGCGGGCCAGGGCCGGGCCGGAATCCTTCTGAAGGAGGATGCGGGCACTGGAGACCTGGAGCCCGTTAATCATTGCCCCTGTTCCATGGCCAGCAGTTTTTCCTTAAGATCCACCACCAGCTGGACCTCCCTCTTGGGGATGGAAAGCTTGGAGGAGATATCATCCACACTCTCCTTCTGGTAATAGAGGTCGATGATCCGGTTCTGGTGGTCTATGACGTTGAAACTGCCCGTGGTACCGGTCTGGGCCGCCTCCACAAGGGAGGAGGTGCGGCGGATTCTCTCCTGCTGGTTTTCCAGGTTGCCCAGGACCTTTGTGGCCCGGTTCAACAAAAGGTTGATACTGATGATCCGTGCATCCAGCACTTCATTGAGGTTTTTTGAAATTTTCCGTTTTTCCTTGATCTGATCCTCAAAACGGATGGCGGTCATGCGGGACTCTTCCACCAGGGGTTCCAAAAGTTCAAGAACGTCCCTGGAGGCGGCCATGGCCCGTTTCTCCTCGTCAAGTGCTTTAAGGGAATCTGCGGAAAGGCGGTTCTGGGAATGGAGCCGCTTCACCCGTCCGGCAAATAGAATCAAGAGCAGGATGACAAAAAAATCCACAATAAAAAGAATTGTCACCCAGAAATCAATGGGAGGTAGTTGTGTCATGCGGTGGTATCCAGCAAATGCCCCGGGTCGCCCGGCTGTTTATCCTTGGCCTTCTTGGACCGGGGTCCGGTTTTCTGTTTCAGGTCTTTTTTCCGTTGGTTACGCTTCTTCTTCTTTTTCAGCTGTTCTGATTTTTCACTTCGCTGTACTGTGGTATTCTGAACCGTCTGCTGGGTCTGCTGCACGGCAGCAGCCTGCTCGGGTGCGGGCTTGGGTGTCTGGGACTGCTGACTCAGCTCTTGGGCCACACCGGATTGCTGCAATATCTGGTTATGTCCTGGAACTGTGGTCATTGGCCTTCCTCCTAACTCGTTTTAAATCCTTTAAAACGAATGCTGTCGATATACTGGGGCGGCAGCACCTTTTTCAAGGTGGTTTCAATCTCCCACAGCAGGTCCGGCTGGGTCACCTCGTCCCGTTTTTCCCAGGTCAGGTTTTTCTGGATGGCGTCGTATATCAGGCCCCTGTAATAGGACATGTTTTTGTTGATCTCATGATAGGCCCTCTGGTCTGAATAATCAATTGAAACATCGGTGGAAATAAAGGTCATTTCTGCGGACTTGTCCGGGGCCAGCACCACGAAATTGGCCAAAAGAAGGGTACCGGACTGGGACTGCACCGGGGGGGCCGTGTTCACCTGGACCACGGGGCCTAGGAGACCGTCATCGGGGCCGACGTCCTCCTGGGGCAGGGCAAGGGGAACGTCCATGGACATCTCTTCCCCTCCGGAAAAAAAGATAAAATAGGCAGAGGGGATGGAGATCCCCAGCACCAGAAAAACCGAAAGGGCCGCCACAAGGTAACGGGACTTATACCATTGGCGCCGGCCTTTGGCTTCGGCCTCATCGCCCCCGTCTTCCAGGATGATCTGCTCCCCGGCCTCCGGGGCACCCCCCTCCTGGTCAAAGAGGCCGTCCGGCTCCAAGTCTTCCCCCAGGCCGGTGTCTTCGATATCATCCCCCAGATCCCCCAGTACATCTTCGTCTTCCTGGTCCGCCGCCATGAGAAGGGTGTCGATGTCGTCTTGGGAAATCAGGATGTCTTCGTCGTCCTCCACCTGTTCGTCGCTGTCGCTGCTCTCCATGAGCAGGGCGTCAATGTCCTCCTGGGTGACTTCGCCCTCTTCGTCCTCCGGGGTATTTTCCAAAGGAGAGCCTTCGTCCAGGGCCACCACATCCAATTCGGCCAGGGGATCTGTCTCCCCTTCGGCCTCCAGTCCGGCCAGGAGCTGATCCGGATCCGGGGTCAGGGCACTTTCCTCGGCATCGTAGGCTTTAATCAAGGTATCCAGAGCCTCCTGGGTCAACAGACTCGCCTCTGGGGATACAGCCTCTTCCGGAGAGATGATCCCGTCATCCACCTCTTCTTGGGAAAGGTCCACCAGGGGATCGGATTGCCCGGCCCCGTCCTCGGCCTCCAGGGGATCACCCTTTGGCGACCGGGGGGAAGGGGGGTCACCGGCCACCGGTTCCAGTGCTTCCGTGTCCGCCGAGCTGTCCGGGGCAACCGCTTCGGCAGGGGCCTGGGGAAATGCATCCTGTGGATTTGCATCCCCCTCCGGGGCCGACGCTTCCCCCGGGGCCATGGAATCAGAAGAGGGTTCCAGCCCCTCTTCTTCGGCCAGCAGTCCCTTTATATCCTCCAAGGAAATCGGTTCATCGTCTTCATTTTCATCTTCCCCGGGGCCGGGAACCTCGGACCCCAGCAGCAATTGATCGATGTCGGCCTGGGAAATCAGCTCCGAATCATCCTCCGGCGCCTCCCCTTCCGAACCGGGATCGGAACCCGTCGGTGCGGGGTCATCCACGGACGAATTCAACAATGCATCGATGTCGTCCTGGGACAATTCCCCCCCGTCGGCGCCCCCATTGTCGGGGGGCTGTGTGGCCGCGTCAATCCCGTCTACGTCAATGGGGCTGTCCAGCTCATTTCCAAAAAGAGAATCGTCCAGGTCGTCCTCGGGGGGCAGGGGATCGACCTCCTCGGCCAGGACATCCGGAAGCCCGTCCGGCTCATCCTTTAACAGGTTGTCGATGTCTTCCTGGGTGAGCTCGCCCATGTCCGCATCTTTGTCCCCGCTGGACAGGTCCAGATCATCCAGGCCGGAGGCATCCAGCAATTGATCAATATCATCCTGGGAAATCAGATTTTCATCGTTGTCGGACATGTGGCTCTCCGTTATTCTAGTTGCCGTAATCCTGGAGCCGGGTTCTCAACTTGATGAGAATGGCCGTATGGATCTGGCAAATTCTGGACTCGGTCAGGGAAAGGACCTCCCCGATCTCCTTCAGGGTGAGTTCCTCCTGGTAATAGAGGGAAATCACCATCTGCTCTTTTTCATTCAGGGTCTGGATCACCCGGGCCAGAACCTGTTTGAGTTCTTCCCTGTCAAAGGCGGCTGCGGGATCGTCATCCCCCTTCATGCTGGTCTGGAACCGGGTCTGGGAATAGGTCTCGTTCTTCTTTGTCTTTACAAAGGCATCCAGACTCAGCACCGCTGCACCATGGATATCGGTGAGCATGTCCTGGTAGGTTTCAAGATCCACCCCAAGGGCATGGGCGATTTCCTTCTCCGTGGCAGGGGATCCCTTTTCATTTTCAAGGTGCTGGGTCACCTTGGCAATGTCCTGGATCTTCTTTCGCATGGACCTGGAATAGGTGTCCATGCTCCTGAGTTCGTCTAATATCGCCCCTTTGATGCGGTACTGGGCATAGGTCTTCAGGCTGACGTGCTTGGAGGGATCAAACTTATCCACGGCATCGATCAGCCCCAGGGAGCCTGCGGAAATCAACTCGTCAAAAAAGACACTGGAGGGAAGGCGCATGGCAAATCTTGAGGCAATATGCTTCACCAGATAGGCATATTGGACAATGCTTTTCTGACGCCAGGCTTCGGTTTTCCGGATCTTTTTGGGCTCTTTTTTCTTCATCGGGCTCTATGTCGGATCATTTTTGTATCCACTCTGGAGTACGCGGTTCATGAAAAAGGTCAGGTTGCCCCCTGATCTGGAACGGGGCGGCATTAGAATCAACTTGTCCGCCAATTCCTCAATGGCCTTTCCCGCAAGGGAATCCTCGGGCCGGTCCAAAAGCAGGCTCCGTTTCTGCACCGCCCGCTGGAGACTGCGGTCAAAGGGGATGTAGCCGGCATATTCGAGGACCACGTTTTTCAAAAACTTGGTCAATGCATTGCTCAAGGAACCGTAAACCCGCTTGGCATCGGCCTCATTGTCCACCATGTTCACAATGAGGCGGAAATGACGGGTGCCGTACTCCTGGGACATGACCTTCATCAATGCATAGGCATCGGTGATGGAGGTGGGTTCCGTGGTGGCAACGACCAGGCACTCGTCCGAGGCCGAATTAAAGTAGAGTACATTGGCGGATATGCCAGCACCGGTATCCACAAGAATGATATCGGCTTGATCGGCCAATGACTCAAATTCCGAAAGGAGGGTGAGCTTTTCGCCTTCGTTGAGCTGGGTGAGATCGGCGAAGCCGGATCCCCCGGGAATAATGCCGATGCCGTGTTCGGTCCGGATCATGACCTCGTTCAAGGTTTTTTCCGAAGAGATCACATGGCGGATGGTATAGTCGGGCCTAAGATTAAAGAGAATGTCCACATTGGCCAGTCCCACATCCGCATCCACGATGACCACCCGGCGACCCCTGCGGCTCATGGCCACGGCCAGATTTCCCACCACATTGGTCTTTCCCACGCCGCCCTTTCCGCTGGTCACGGCAATGACTTTGGGATAGGTTTCCCCCCCCTTTTTCGCCTGTGCCTCACGGTTTAACTGCGCCTGATCTTTCGCCATTTGTCGAAGTCCTTTTGCCTGGTCCACGTCTATGCGTCTCCTTTGGATCCTTTGCCCAGGATAATTTTCAACAGGTTCTGTTTATCGGGGACAATGAGATCCTCAGGAACCCTCTGGCCGTTGGTCATCAGTGAAACCGGCAGATGATAATCCATTATCTGGTCAAGAATTTTGCCGCATCTCCGGCCCTCGTCGATCTTTGTGAACACGTAGGAATCCGGGTTCAGGGTGGAGAAGGCGGATGCAGCCTCTTTCATATTAGTAAATTCAGATGTCACACTCAAGGTTAAATGAACCGAAATGGCCCGGTCTCCCTGGATCAGACCGCCCACTTCCCTTAATTTTTCCCGGTCGAAATGACTGTGCCCGGCCGTGTCGATGAGGACCACGTCCATGCGGCCCATGCGGTCCAATGCATCGGAAAGATCGCTGTCGGAAAAGGCTGGCACACAGAGCAGTCCCATGATGGAGGCATAGGATTTAAGCTGCTCAAAGGCGCCGATGCGGTAATTATCAATGGAAATCAGTCCCACCCGCAGTTTGCGGGTAAAGCTGAGATAGGCGGCCAGCTTGGCAATGGTGGTGGTTTTACCCACGCCCGTGGGCCCCACAAAGGCCGCCACATGGGGGGCACCGGCCAGGGTATCCTCCTGGAAAATATCCTTGACCCGGATCTGACCCAGGCAATACTGCATCACCTTTTTCTTGAGAAGGCGCATGCGCTCGTTCTTGTCCAGCTTGGGGTCAATGGCGGCCGAGGCCCGTTCCAGGATGGCCACGGCCCGGCGCTCGCTCACCCCGGCCCTGAGAAAGGAGGCCAGAATCCCCACGGACTCGAACTGCCGGTTCATGACCCCGGGCAGGCCGGAGCCGAATCCGGCCAGGGAGATCATGTCCTTGATCTCGGCCAATTCCGCCTGGAGGGCCTGGACTTCGGGAACCGGGGTCACCGGTTCCGATGGGGCGATGGTGTCTGTTTTCACGGCAGCCTCCACCTCAATCATCTCCTTTGAGTAAGGATCCAGGGGTTTTTTGGATATTTTCCGGGTGGAGAGAATCATTGCATCTGCTCCCAGTTCCGATTTGACACAGGCCAGGGCGGCCTTCATGTTTTCTCCACGGAAACGTTTTTTATTCATCTGCTAAGCTTACCTTTCCGACAGCCTGTAAATTGATATCATCCACTATCTCTGCATGGGACACCACGAAGACAGTGGGCAGTGTGGGTTCGATGAGCCGTCTGAAATGACGGCGAATATTGGGTGAGGTCATGACCACGGGCTGGGTGTTGATGGCCAGCACCTTTTCCACCTGGACGGAAACGGCATTGACCACCTCCATGCCCATGGTTGGATCCAGGGCCAGGTAGGCCCCGTGTTCGGTGCGGGTCACGTTCTTGTTCATGATCTCCTCCAGGGAGGGATCCAGGGTCAGCACCTGGAGAACCTTCCCCTCCTGGAGATAGGGGGCCAGCATGCCCTTGGCAATGCGCTGGCGCACATATTCGGTGAGCAGGTCCGGATCCTTGCCCATGGGGGCAAAATCCGCCAGGGTCTCCACGACGGTGAGCAGATCCCGGATGGAGATCCGTTCCCGCAGAAGGTTCTGGAGCACCTTCTGGACGATGCCGATGGTCAAAAGGCCGGGCACCAGCTCCTCCACGGCCTTGGGACTGGTCTTGGACAGATTGTCCAGCAGATGCTGCACATCCTGGCGGCCCAAAAGGTTATAGGCGTTATTCCGCACAATTTCCGTAAGATGGGTGGCAATGACCGTGGAATTGTCCACCACGGTGTAACCGGAGAATTTGGCCTCCTCTTCCTTTTCCTGGGGAATCCACAGGGCGGGCAGGTTAAAGGCGGGTTCAACGGTTTCAATGCCCTCGATTTCCTGGGCCGTACCCCCGGGATCCATGGCCAGGTAATGGTTGACCATGAGTTCGGCCCCTGCGGTTTCAACCCCCTTGATGAGAAGGCGGTACTGGGCCGGGTTCAGGTTCAGATTGTCCCGGATGTGGATGGGGGGAATGATAATGCCCATCTCCGTTGCGAACTGACGGCGAATGGCCCGGATCCGCCCCAGGAGGGTGCCGTCCTGCTGTTTGTCCACCAGGGGAATCAACCCATAGCCCACCTCCAGCTCAATGGTATCCAGGGTGAGGAGATGGTCCACATCCTCGGGCTGGCCCGAGGGGGCTTCCTCTTCGCCGCCGGCGGGCACCAGGGCATCCTCGACCGCCTCTTCCTCCGTAGGCTTGAAAAAATACCAGGCAATGGTGCCCAGGGTGAGCCCCAGGGTCATGAAGGGGATGGAGGGCAGGCCCGGGATCAGGCCCATGCAGAAGATGATCACCGCCCCCACAAAAATGGGGGTGGAGCTGGAAAAAAGATGTTTGGCAAATTCCTTGCCCATCTTGGCTTCGGCCCCGGAGCGGGAAACCAGGAGACCGGCGGCGGCGGAAATGAGCAGGGCCGGAATCTGGGAGACCAGCCCGTCGCCCACGGTGAGCAGGGTATAATTGGTCAGGGCCTCGGACATGGGCATGCCCTGCTGGACCACCCCGATGATGAAACCGGCCCCGATGTTGATCATGGTGATGATGATGCCGGCAACGGCATCCCCGCGAACGAATTTGGAGGCACCGTCCATGGCACCGTGGAATTCCGATTCCCGGGCCACGGCCGCCCGTCGTTCGCCGGCCTCTTCTTCGTCGATCATGCCCGCATTGAGGTCGGCGTCAATGGCCATCTGCTTGCCGGGCATGGCATCCAGGGCAAACCGGGCTGCGACTTCTGCGATGCGACCGGCACCCTTGGTGATGACCAAAAAGTTGATGAGCACCAGGATGATGAAGATGATCAAGCCCACCACGTAATTGCCGCCCACCACGAAATTGCCGAAGGACATGATGATGGCGCCTGCGGCCAGGGGCCCTTCACTGCCGTGGAGCAGAATCAGCCGGGTGGAGGCCACGTTCAAGGAGAGCCGAAACAGGGTCAGCATGAGCAAAAGGGAGGGAAAAATGCTGAAATCCAGGGGGGTTTTCGTATACATGGTGGTGATGAGTACCACCACGGCCAGGCTGATGTTCAGGGCCAGGAAAAAGTCCAGAACCATGGGGGGAAGGGGCAGAATCATGGCCATGAGAATGCCGATGAAGGCCACAATCATCAAGATGTCCGAGGATTCCCGTTTCAGACCGGAAAGAATCGTACTGCTCTGCTCTGCCATTTAAACCCCAATTTGCCTTGGTTTTGACGCAGGGCGTCAAAATATCGTCACTGTTACAGACCTCGCCCTTTGAGCCGATAGACGTAAGCCAGCAGCTCTGCGACAGCCTGGTAATATTCCATGGGGACTTCGCCCCCGATGTCTACTTGACTATACAAATTCCGGGCCAATTGTTTATCTTCCACCAGGGGAACATCATTTTCCCGTGCCAGCTTCCGGATATTAGCGGCCACGGGGCCGGCCCCCTTGGCCAGGACCGTGGGTGCGCCCATGGTGGTGTTGTCGTATTTAATGGCCACGGCCAGCCGGGTGGGGTTGGTGACCACCACATCGGCCTTGGGCACGTCGGCCATCATGCGTTTGCGGGCGGCTTCCTGCTGGAGCTGGCGAATCCTGGACTTGACCATGGGATCCCCCTCGGTCTGTTTGGCCTCGTCCTTGACTTCCTTCTTGGTCATCTTCTGGTCTTCCAGGAACTTCCACTTCTGGTAGGCATAGTCCAGGATGGCCACCAGGAGCATGACCATGCAGGTTTTGATAAAGATCCAGAAGGAGATATCGGCGATGTAGGAGAGGATCTGACGAATGGAGCAGTCATAGAGGGTCATGATCTGGTCCAGATCGCCCTTGATTTCCAGGTAGGCCACCCAGAAGACCACCCCCACCTTGATCAGGGTTTTGACGAATTCCACCAGGGCCCTGGAGGAGAACTTCTGCTTGAACCCGTTGATGGGATCCAGCCGGGTGAGTTTGGGCTGGATGGCCTTCCAGGAAATCTTAAACCCCACCTGGGCCACGTTGGCCCCCAGGGCCAGCAGATAGACCCCTATGAACAGGGGCAGCACTGCCCAGAAAAGCTGTTGGGAATGAACAATAAAGAGGGTGACCACGTCGGCGGCCGTGAAGGAGGGCACCTTGTCAAAGACGTAGTTGTGGTGGAACAGGCCGGTTAAATTATCAAACACCGCCATGGAAGATGCCCACAGGGCCAGGACACCGCCAATGAGGACCAGAACCGATGCGACTTCGGTACTCTTGGCCACCTGCCCTTCTTCACGGGCCTTATCCAGTTTTCGCGACGACGCGTCCTCGGTCTTCTCCCCGCCGCCTTCGGGATCTTCAGCCATCCCTTAACCTCCCGACGAAAAATACAATAAATAGAGCAACAATTGCTTGAGCCCCCCCACATACTCCCGTGTGCAAATGGCAATGATCTGCAGGGTAAAACCGAACAGGGCCAGGCCCACGGCGATTTTCAAAGGGAAGGCCATGATCATCACGTTCATCTGGGGGGAGAACTTGGAGACCAGGCCGAACCCCACGGAGACAAAGAGCAGGGCCGCAATCACCGGGGCCCCGATCTTGATGGAGAGGGTGAAAAGATCCGCCACCAATTCCATCATCCGGGCCAGGCTGGCGTTATGCAGCACCGCTCCGCCCATGGGGACCAGTTCAAAGCTGCGAATCAGGGCGGAGATCACCATGTGGTGGCCGTCCAAGAGCATGAAAATCACCACACAGACCCAATATCCGATCTGGTCCATGAGGGAGACATTGGACCCGGTCTGGGGGTCCAGGACATTGATCATGGCAAAACCGATCTGGAAACCGATGACCTGACCGGCCAGCTGAACCGATGCAAAAAAAATCCGGATGCACAGCCCCATGGTCAATCCCAGTATGGCCTCCATGCCGATGAGCAGCCCCGTGGAAATCACATCCATGGGAAACCGGTCCAAATCCACCGGCACCACCGTATAAAAGAGCAAAGAGAGAACCAGGGCCAGGCTAGTCTTGAGGGTGGAGGGCAGGATATTGGAGGAAAAAATCGGAAACATGAACAGGACAATGGAGATGCGCATGAGCACAAGAAGAAAGGTCCTGAACTGGACCGGGTCAATGATGTTGAGCATCTCCATGGCCGGGCCCTATCGGATGTACATGGGGATGTTGTTGAAGACGTTCCGGGCAAATTCGGTCATCTCCTGGAGCATCCAGGGGGCGGCAAACAAAAGGCCCAGGAAAACGGCAATGATCTTGGGCACAAAACTTAAGGTCATCTCCTGGATCTGGGTCACGGCCTGGAAGATACTGATGATCAACCCTGCCACAAGTCCCAGGCCCAGCATGGGCATGGACAGATAGATGGTCAGAATAATGGCCTGTTTTCCAAATTCCACCACAAATTCAGGGGTCATTTTCTACACTCCAAAACTCTTTAAAAGGGAACCGGATATGAGATGCCATCCATCCACAAGGACAAAGAGCATGAGCTTAAAGGGCAGGGATATCATCACCGGCGGCAGCATCATCATGCCCATGGCCAGCAGCACGGAGGCCACCACCATGTCGATGACCAAAAAGGGCATATAAAGGACAAACCCCACGATAAAGGCGGTTTTCAGTTCCGAAATCACATAGGCCGGAATCAGGGCCAGAAGGGAGATATCCTCCCGGGTTTCCGGCTTCTTAAAATCGCCTTCCTTGACAAAGAGGGCAATGTCCGTCTCCCGGGTATTGAGCAGAAGAAACTTGCGAATGGGTACCTGGGCTTGGTCCACGGCGGTCTCAAAGGAGATGTCCCGTTCCAGATAGGGATTCAAGGAGGTGTTGTAGATCTCCAGTGCCACGGGCTTGATGATGAAAAAAGTCATGAACAAGGCCAGCCCCACGATGACCTGGTTAGGGGGACTGGACTGGGTGCCGATGGCCTGGCGCAGCAGGTGGAAGACCACCACCAGCCGGGTAAATGGGGTCATGAGAATGAGGATGGCCGGCGCCAGTGCAATCACCGTGAGCAACAGGATGATCTCCAATACCACGGCCACTTCCTCGGGTTCCGCAGCCTGGGTCACGTTGAGCTCCAGGGAAGGAATGGGAAAGGTCACGGCCAGGGCCGACGGGGCCCAGGCACAGAGCAGAAACAGAGAAAAGACAAACAGGCGGATCAAAAGGGATATGCGGTTTCTATCCATTTTCAGATCCTTTTGGTGCAGGGTCCACGTCGGGGGGTGTTCCTTTCAGTGTGCGGTTGAGCAGATGGGCAAAAACAGAGGCGCTGCCATTTTGGGTCATCTCCTGGGGCAATGGTTTTTCAAGCACATGGAGGGTGTTGATGGCAGAAGGGGTAACCCCGATGAGAAGGCTTTTCCCGGCCAGGTTGACCAATACCAGTTTTTCCTTTGGCGACAGATGGTGGGTGGACAGGACGGAAATCAGATCCTGGCGCCCCCCGGTTCCGACCGGATTGGCGAACCGGCGGATCAGGTAAAAGATCAGGATCAGAAAGGCCAGCACCACAAAGAGCATGGCCATGATCTTGATCAGGGCAAAGCCCATTTCAGGGGCTGCATTCATGCGTCTTCCGCCGCCAGGGACTTGACCCGGTCGATGGGGGTGATGACGTCGGTGAGGCGGACGCCAAATTTTTCATTGACCACCACCACTTCCCCCCGGGCAATGAGCTTGCGGTTGATGTAAACCTCCAGGGGTTCACCGGCCAGCTTGTTCAACTCGATGATGGAGCCCTGGCCCAGCTGGAGCAGGTCATTGACCAGCATCTTTGTCTTGCCCAGTTCCACGGACAATTCCAAGGGGATGTCCAGGATAAAATCCAGCTCCCGGGCGGCCTGCTCCTCGGTCTTTTCGTTCACGTCCTCAATCTTCTCGGTCTCTTCAATGGTCTCGTTTTCTTCAGCCATGGTTAACTCTCACAATCGGTTATAATTTTATCTTTGATCTTGAATGCCTGGAATCCCCTTTGGACACCGATGTAGCCGGTGAGTTTTTCCAGGCCGTCCACATAACAGGAAAGGGGATCCGAGGCATCGTTGTCCAGCTGGATCACATCCCCGGGCTGCATGTAGAGCAATTTTTCTCCGGTGATTTCCGTGCGACCCAGGGCGATCTTGATATCCACCGCTGAATTGAGGATGACCTCGGTGATCATCCGCCGCCAATTGGTGTCTATCTCTTCAATCTCGGCCTGGACCCCGGAGGAGAGCTTGTTCCGCAAGGGCTCGATCATGGAATAGGGATAACAGACCACCAGGTTGCCTGCGGCCTGCTCCAGTTCAATCTCGAACCGGGTCACAATGACCAGGTCCGTGGGCAGGACAATGGCCGTGAACTGGGGGTTCATCTCCGACCGGATCAGGGAGGTTTTCACCGGCTCGATGGGGGCCCATGAGGCTTCGATATTTTTCAGCACCGCCACCACGGCCTTCTGGATCATCACCTCTTCAATGGTGGTGAACTCCCTGCCCTCCACCCGGGCCTTACCCAGTGCCTCTCCCCCAAAAAAGGTATCGATGAGGTTGTAGACCAACTGGCTTTCAAAGACCACAAGGCCGTGCCCCCGAAGCGGTTCCATGCGGAAGACATGGAGGCTGGTGGGCACGGGAAGGCTTCGGACAAATTCGGAAAACTTCAGGGTATCAAAGGGATTGGCACTGACATCCACATTGGTTTGAAGCAGGGATGAGAGGGTGGCGCGCACCTCCCTTGAAAGCCGCTCATTGATGACGTCAAAGGTGGGCATCCTCGCCCGGACCACCTTGTCCTGGCTGGTAAAATCATAGGCCACCACCCCTTCTGCAAGGTCTGCAGATGCCTCCGCATCGGTCTCGGTTTCAACTTCCCCGGAATCCAGACCATCCAGTAGGCTGTCGACTTCATCCTGGGATAAAATTTCGCTCATGGTATCATCACTGCATTATAAAGTTTGTAAAATAAAGATTCCGGACCATGGGTCTGGGAAAGACCGCATTGATCCTGCGGAGCAGCTCGTACTTCACCCGGATCTTCCCCCCGGTGGACCTCAGGTCCATCCAGGGCATCTCACCGAACTGGCTCAGAACGATTTCCCGGATCCGGTCGGTCTTGGAAAAGACCTGGCGCCGGAACTCCACATCCATGAGTTCAAGGGAGATTTCCACGCTGGCAAACTTCATGGCGGAACCACCGGCCAGGCGGATCTGCCCAAAGGGTTCCAGCAGGATAATGTCTTCAAAAATGGGCTGGGAAACCGCCGGGGCCTCCACCGCCTCCTGGGCGGGGTCGGGTGGGGGATCCACCTCTTCGGCCCCAGGGGTGAAGACAAAATAGCCCACCCCCCCTGCAAGCCCCAGCAGGACCAGGGCAGCCACGCCCATCCATATCCATTTCTTTTTAGGGAACAGGCCGGCCAGTCGGTGAAATCCCCCCACCAGGAGTTTGGTGATAAATCCCCGGGACTCCTTGGCCGCTTCCGCCTCCAGCTCCTCCAGGATCCGATTGTCGTCATCCAGCAGATCTTCGCTCACTTGGGTTTGGCCCTTTGCATTCATTTTGATCGAATCTTCCATTGATGTTTATGGTAGCAAGCCCTATGCCAGACGGCTTACCTTTTTTAATCGACGACTAAAAGCCTGGCTGAAAGCCTGTATTGACTTGATTATAAGGGGGGATCAGCGCTTTTGTAAAAGCATTTATGGAAGGAAAAAAATCGGAAAGGTGTCAAGACTTTGACGTGGGGATGGGGCCGGTCCCGGGTTGGAACCGGCCCCCCTTTTAAGAATGGGACTATTGTTTCATCTGGATAACGGTCTGCATCATGGCATCCACGGTAGTGATGGTTTTGGAGTTGGCCTGGAAGCCCCTCTGGTTGGTGATCATGGAGACAAATTCCTCGGAAATGTCCACGTTGGACATTTCAAGGGAGTTGGGGGCAATCTTGCCAAGGCCGTTCTCACCGGGCTTATTGGTGATGGCACCGCCACTGTCACGGGTCTCTGTGAAGAGGTTTCCACCTTCGTTGGCCAGGCCGAAGTTGTTCTGGAACTTGGCAAGGCCCACCCGGAACAGGGGGATGAGCTGGCCGTTGGAGTAGACGCCGGTGATGACCCCGTCGGCGGCCACGCTCACCCGTTGCAGATCACCTGCGGCATAGCCGTCGGCATCCTGGAAGGCCGTGGCCGATGATTTGGAGAACTGGGTGGTGGTCATGGAGTCGTTGATGAAATTGTTACCGTCGAACCGGGTACCGATGTTCAGTTTCAACTCGCTTTCCGTGGCGCCGAATTCCCCCCCGAGAAAGTCGGCGGTAAAGGCGAAATAGCCGGTCTGCTGGATACTCTCCTTGGAGATTTCGGTCCAGGCTGTGGAGCCTTTGATGTCAAAGGAGACCGAGCTTCGATCCAGGTAGGGACGGGTGCTGGCGCCCGAGAGAAGGGCCGTCTTGAACTCAAAGACCAGGTCCTCTTTATCACTTTCATTGCCCGAGCCGTCCAGATCGATGACCGCCCGGTCCTTGTCACCGGTGAGGGTGGCATTGGCATACTCTGCCGGGGGAACGTCCGGATCCACGTTAAAGGAGAGGTAATCCCCGTCCGTGGGCGTGGCCGCACCACCCGAGGTGACGTTGAACTGAAGATCCACTGTGCTGTCGTTGTCCAGGTCCAGTGCCACGGCATTGGGCTGGGTGGCGGCCGTTGAAATCACGGCATTGGGATACTCACTGGGCGGGGTGGGATCAATGTTGAACTGGATGGTCTGATTACCCGTGGTGGTCAGATCCGACCCAAAGGCATACTTCACCGTGGAGGCACCGGCGGAGTTACCAGCCCCTTCCCAGACCAGGAACTGGATCTGGGTATTGTCCGAGGCCGAGGTATCAATTGAGAACTGGGTGGTTCCGCCACCGTTACTGACCACCCATCCCGTGGCCGAACCGCCGGCGGTACCGCCCTGCCAGGTCAGGGTCAGGGTGGCGACCGCACCCGAGGTGTTGGCCGAGGCCATGGCCCCCTGGGTACCGGAATTGACCACACTGAGAACCGGGTTGTTGGTGGGGGTGAAGTTAAAGACCTGGTTCTTGAAATCATCGGTCTTCAAATCCTGGTTCCAGTCCCATGTCCCGGTTCTGGCATCCCATCTTACCTTCATGCCCCTTGAGAGCATGGTGCAATCTTCGGCATTGAGCACCTCAATGCTAGCTGCTGTGGTGGTGATATTGGCAGTATCATTGGTCTGGAGGCTGGAGACCAGGGTCCCGGAGGTGGCGGCAACCGCGGGGTTGCTCCAATGCCAGGTCTCGGTAAGGGGATTCCAGATCACCCTCAGGTTTTCGGAATCCACATCCATGACACCGGGATCGTTGATCCGGGGCACGGTTTTGTCGTCGGCGGCGCCGCCCACATAGGACATGCCCGACAACCCCTGGGTGTGCATATCGTTCTTATTGTTGATATCAAACCCGATGGTGTCCGATGCCACGGCCGGTTCCTTGAGTTTGATCCTGAGATCCGGCTCGGTATCGTCATTGGAGGCGGGATCCAGAACAATACTAATGTTCTGGCTGTCGGACACCACGATTTTGGCATTGCCGTAGTTGTCCGGCAAATCCGCTGCAGAGATCAACCCATCGTTGTTCTGATCCACAAAGCTCCAGGCAGACCCATCGTATTCCAGTTCAAATCCGTATCCGTCCAGGGCTGCGGCATCGTAATCCGTGATCATATAATCCACGTCCTTGACCGTATTGATGCCGTTGGCCTTGAAATTGCCAAGGCGACCGGTCATCTCGCTCATGGTAAAGTCGGTGATTTTACCGGAACTCTTGGAGAAGGTAATGGTTCCCCGGGCCAGAAGCCCCTGGGAATCGGTTCCCTGGACTAGGTTGCGCTTGTCTTCGTCCGGGTTCATGGAGACCACGTATTCCCACTCGGTATCGCTCTTCTTATCGTAGATGATGTTGATGTCGTGGCTGGACCCCAGGGAATCATAGACCTTGACCACGGTCTGGTATTCGTAGTTGCCCGGTTCGATGGGGGGATTCTCAGAGGAGTCAAACAGGTTGGACAGGACCACGGCATTGGAGTTGGAATCGGCATTGAGGTTGGTGATCACCTCCACCTCGGTGCTGGGCTTGGGAGGGCTGGTAAACTCGGACAGCACCAGGTCCTGAATGGAGCCCACGTCCTGGCCGGTTTCATCGTCCAATTCCCATCCCTGGACAATATAGCCCTCGGGATTGACCAGCTCACCGCTCTTGTTAAAGAAGAAATTACCGGCTCGGGTATAGAAAAGGTTTTCGGTATTGGACTGGCGCATGACAAAGAAGCCGTTGCCGCCGATGGACAGGTCGGTTGCGTTGCCCGTGGATTCAAAGGAGCCCTGGGCAAAGTTCTGACTCACATCCCCGATGGCCATACCGCGACCGATCTGGTCGATGCCCCCCTGGGTGGATATGCTTTCATACAGGGTATCGGCAAACGTGGACCGCCCTTTTTTGAAACCAATGGTATTTAGGTTGGAAATATTGTTACCCACTACCTGTAACGCATTTCCCATGTTTTTCAAACCGCTGGTTCCGGTAAACAATGAACTTGATAAAGACATAATCCATCTCCTGTTATGAAATAAATCTTGGCGCCCTGTCCAGGCGACCGATTATTTTAAAATCGATGTCAGCAAGGTGGGGGATACCAACCGCCCGGTTCCTTCCAATTGAAGGAATGATTTGCCGTTGATATTCTGAATTCCCACAACTTCTCCGGAAATCGGAGTGGTCACCCCGCTTCCGGAAGGCGTCGTCACCTCATACCGGTATAAACCATCGGGAACACCGTTGCCCTTTTCGTCCACCCCATCCCAGGAATAGGTATTGTCCCCGGCGTTGACATCATCACCGGAGAGGTTCACCGTCTTGACCACATTGTTGGACGAGTCGAAGATCTTAATGGTCACAATTTCCTTGGCCGCCAGATGGAAGGTCAGTTCCTTGTCCTTCACAGCGCCCTCTTCCACCGAAACGATGGGGGTATCAGAGGAGACGGTTTTCCCCAGGTATTGGAGAACCGTATCCGGGTTCTGTACTTCCCCCGTATCGGTGTTGTCCATGACCGTGGTCAGGGATTGGATATCCATGAGAACCCCCTGGACCACCAGGTAGGGTTTGCCGCTTTCATAGACCACCCCGTCCACCTTGCCGGAAACGCTGGTGGGCAGTTCCTGGAACCCGGTGCCGGTGTTGGCCAGAACCTTATAGGTATAGGTGCCGTCGGCCATCTGGTTTCCTTCGGTATCCATGCCGTCCCAGCTGAAGGTGTGGTTCCCCGGAACCTTGGTGCCCAGGTTCATGGTGCGGACGGTCTTTCCTTCACTGTCCACAACGGCCACCCGGATTTCGGCCGGCTCGGAGAGGCGGAAGATCCCTGCAGAAGCATTGCCCTGCTGGAGCTGCATGGTGTCCACATTGCCGGTGACCATCTTGTTCAGATACATCATGGGATTGGTGGCTGTGGTCTGGTCTCCACCGCCGTTCATGCCCTTCAGGGATTCGTCGATGTTCATCAGCTGCTCCAGCTGGGAAAATTGTGCCAGCTGGGAGGAGAACTCGGTCCCTTCCATGGGATTCAAGGGATCCTGGTTTTTTAACTGGGCAATGAGCATGGTCAAAAAGGCATCCCGGCCCAGGGCGTCACTCTTGGCCTGTTTGTCCTCGGAATTGGACTGGTAGGCGTTGCTGACGTTGTTTAATATGGGATTGACTGCCATATGGGATTCCTCCTAGGCCACAAAATGATATCCCCCGTCCTGGGCAACGGCCCGGGCCGGGGAGGCGGTTACATCGTTCACATCCTGGGATCCGGACAGGCTGAACTGTCCCTGATCTGAATTCTTCTTATCCTGGCGGGATCCGCCCGAGGGGGTATGGGCATCGGCCAGGGACTGGCGAAAATCCTGGCTCATGTCCACATCAAACTGATCCAGGCTGATGCCCGCATTGGCCATCACAGTCCTAAGCTCGTTGGCATGGGAGGTCAGAATGTCCTTGGCCGCATGGTGTTCGGTCATGATGCTCACCTTCATGCTGGAGCCCAAGTTGTCAATGGTCATGATCAGCCGCCCCAGGGAAACGGGCTTCAATTGCAGGGTCAGGCTGGATTCCCCCTGGTTCACGGCCCGGGCCAGCCCCTTGCCCACCTGCTGGGTCACATACTGGGGAAGGGGTTTGGGAGCGGGGCGCTCCTTGGGGGTTTCCACGGAAATGGGCTGCTCCGCCCTGGGCTCGGACAGGGATACCGCGGACTCTCCGGTCCGGGTCTGTCTTTCCTGCCCCCTGGGCTGGGCTTCCCTGTGCAGGGCGGCCTGGAGGCTGTGCTGTTCCCTATTGCCGGACAAAAGGGCCACCACCTCTTTAAAGGCGGGCATTTCCTTTACCGCTTCTTCAGGGGCCAGGGTCTCCATGGCCTTTACAAAGGCGGCAGCATTTTTCTGGAAATCCACGGTGTCCAGCTTTAGCTGGGGTTTAAGCCCTGCTTCCATGTGGGCGGGAGCCGCCATTCCGGTTTTCTCCGGAAGGGTGATCTGCTGGAAAAGCCGTTCCATAAGGGCCTGGGCATCGTTGGACGCATCGGAGGTCTCCCCACCCTGGACCAATGTGGCCAAAACCGAAGGCACATGGGTCCGGGGGGCTTCGGACATAGCCGCCTGGGCCCCCAGGCTCTGCTTCCACTGGACCAGGGCATCCCGGACCGTGGTCAAGGAAACGGTCTCCCCCTGGGATACCGGCAGGTTCAACTGCTCCATCAGGGCCAGAAAACTGCCCTGGTTGGAAGAAATCCCAGGCAGGTCATTGGTGCCAGGGGTCTCGGACAGGGTCTGGAGCTCCTGGATGATCACATCCAGGCTGATGCCCCGGCCTCCCCGTTCCGATGCAGCCACCACCTTGTTCACGGTGTCGTGGGGCAGCCCCACCGCTTCGAAAATCGAAACCATATAGGGTAACACGGAGGATTCCACCACCACGTCTTCGGTCTCTTCCCCAAAGGATTCGGCCAGTTCCATGAGGGCATCGGCCACCTGGGAGACGGGCAGAGCGCCCTGGTCTTCCATCTTTTCTTTAAGATCCTCGCAAAGACCGGTAACGGCCTGGGGATCAAATCCGGCTGCCGCCAGCACCTCTTCCAAGGCGTCCACCCCCTGGGGCCGGAGTTTGGCCTTGCCGTGGCTGCTGCTATCCAGGGCGGCGGTCAACACTTTAAACTGGGAAAGAAATGCCGCCCCGGGTTCGTTGGACACGCTTTTTCCGTCCCCAAGGGAGAGATTCCGGGAAAGGGTTTCCATATCCAGGGAATGGTTTTCCAAGCGTTGGCCGATCTTGGAAAGATCCAGCCCCCCTGTCAGCAGATGAAGGCCCTGGGCCGGTTCCAGGCCGGACAACTCCAGGTTCAGCCCATTGGCATCCGCCCCCAGGCGAGCCAGGACGGCCTCAATGGAGTTCTCCTGGTTCTGGACCATGGCCCCAAAAGGTGTCTGCTCAAGATCGGGGTGCTCCATATTTCCCAGGATCTCGGTCAGGCGACGGCCAAAAAGGGAGATCTCCCCCCCCCGGCCGGGCAGCAGGTTGGACTCCGTTCCAAGGAGCTGTTGCCCCCCCATCTGGGACATCACCTGCTGGATTCCTGTAAAATTGATATTCATGTCACACCCTTTATATGGTCATTTGTTTCCCACTTTTTAGAGCAATGATCATGCCAGACGGCGAGCAGTGCCACATCCCTTGATTTATCAAGCATTTACATTTAAACGAGCATTTCTTTCCCCCTGGAATTTGGAAGATATTTCCTTGGCTGGCCCGGGTCTGGGAAAATATTACCTGGAGGAAGGCCATGACCCCGCCACCATATGAAACGGAGTATGGGCTGGAAGGGGACCGATCCCGCTCCGGATTATATCGGCGGCGATACATCCCATGGGATGAATGGGGAAATAAAAAACCCCCTGTGAAGGGGGTTCAATTTGAATGGATATGGGGGAGGGGATTATTTCCGGCGGAAGGCCAGGCGCTCACTGATCTTGGCGGCCTTTTCCGAATTGACAAAGGCCAGGATCTGGGCGGCGGAACTTTCCCGCATGCGCAGGAAAATTTCCTCGGCCACCTTCAGGTCCATCTGATCGACGATCTGGGCGGCATTCTTGGGTTTCATACCTGCGTACATCTTGACCAGGCGATTGATTTTGGCCTCGTAGGCGGCCTCTTCTTCCCTCTGTTTCTGGCTCTTTTTCTTTTCCAGGCGAGCCAGGTCTTCATTGATCTGCTTTTTCAGCCTATCCAGGGCCAGAATTTTTTCATCCACCTGTTCGGCATAGCGTTCCAGTTCCTTGCGCTGCTGGTCCAGGGTGACCTGGGTCTGGTCCAGGGTTCTCCGCTTTTCCTCAAGGCCCCTGAGGACCACCTTGGCCGGATCCGGACATTCGGGGCATTGGGGACAGGGTGCCCCTTGGCCGCCGGCCCCTGGATCGCCTTCGGCCCAGACCAGGGATGGGGTGGGATCAAGGCCGGGAACAAAACCGGGGTCCAAACAAAAGAGTCCCAGAAGTAACGCGACCCCTATGACATACGCTTTATTCCATCTCATTGGTGATTTCCCTTGCTGTTTTCAGGGATGAAATTTCATCCAGTTCCTTTTGCTCCTCAAGGAGAACCGCCTTGGTATACTCCAGTTTCCGTTTTTCCCGCAAGCGCTCCATGGCTTTTTTATCGATGCTGCGTTTCTTGAGCACCTCCCGTTTCTCGGCCAGCGCCTTTTCGTGGAGGCGCTTCTGCTCCTGCTCCTGGAAGATGCCGTGGGAGAGCCCGTTGAGGTAATCGCTGTACTGGTTAAACAGGGCGGCATTGAGCCCCTGCCGGACCTTTTCTTCCAAAATGGTCTCCGTGGCCGTTTTCCGGTGGACCAGGGTCTGGATTTTCTCCTCGGAGGCCAGGACCGCCATGACCGCCCGGCTGACCTCCTGGCGGGCGATGAGCTCCTTGTGGCTGCGGTAGTTGAGCAGGGACTCCAGCTTGAATTCAAATTTCTTCACAGGGGTTTATTGTCTCCCGCCCGAGGCTTCCAGGGCCATTCGAAGTCCGTTGATGGCGGCGCCGTGGTCCACACGGGTCTCCATGTGCTGCCGCAGGAATTGGTTGATCCGGGGCATGAGCTTTTTGGCCTGGTCAATGTTGGGGTCGGACCCGTCCACATAGGCACCGATGGTGATCATGTCCTCTGCATTTCCATAGGCGGCCATGATGTTCACGGCCCGTTCCCGGAGGCCCATGTGATCCTCGGTGCTCACATCCCGGGCCACACGGGAGACCGATGCCATGACGTCGATGGCCGGGTAATGGCCCTTGTTGGCAATGTCCCGGGACAGGACAATGTGGCCGTCCACAATGGACCGTACCGTATCCCCCACGGGATCGTTCATGTCATCCCCCTCCACCAATACCGTATAGATGCCGGTGATGGAGCCTCCCTTTTCCATGGCCCCTGCCCGTTCCAGCAGCACGGGGATCTGGACAAAAAAGGAGGGGGTATACCCCCGGGTGGTGGGGGGTTCCCCGGCAGCCAGTCCCACATCCCTGGAGGACATGGCATACCGGGTAATGGAATCCACCATGAGCAGGACGTCCTTGCCCTGGTCCCTGAAGTATTCGGCAATGGTGGTGGCCAGATAGGCCCCACGCATGCGCACCAGGGGGGGAGAATCCGATGTGGCTGCGATGACCACGGCCCGTTTAAGGCCTTCTTCTCCCAGGGTGTCTTCCACAAAATCCTTTACCTCACGGCCCCGTTCCCCGATGAGGCCGATGACCACCACATCGGCATTGGTGTGCTTGGTCATCATGCCCATGAGCACACTTTTCCCCACGCCGGAGCCGGCCATGATGGCCACCCGCTGCCCCTTGCCCAGGGGGATCATGCTGTTGATGGCCCCAACCCCCACGTCCAGGGGTTCCTTTATGGACCTGCGCTCCAGGGGGGAGACCGGCTTTCCAAAGAGATAGTATTCGTCGGTGACCTCGATGGGCCCCCTGGCGTCGATGGGCTCCCCCATGCCGTCCACCACCCGGCCCAAAAGCCCGTCCCCCACCCCCACCATGGGGGAGGAGGAGACGGGAACAATGCGGCTGCCCATGCTGATGCCCCGGATGTCCCCATAGGGCATGAACAACGCCTTCTCCTGTTTAAAGCCCACCACCTCGGCGCGGATCTCCTCGCCCCTGTCATTGATGAGGTTGCAGATGGAGCCGATGCCAAGGCCCAGGCTGTCGCCCTCGGCCACCAGGCCCACCACCTGGGAGACCCGCCCTTCGGGTTTGACTAGTTTCATCTGGTCCAGCCGTTTCCGAAGGGGGTCAAAATTCAAACGATCAAGGTAATCTTTGGCCATCCTAGTCTGCCTTTAAAAATGCCCTGCGGATCTCCTCCAGCTTGGACTGGGGATCCGTTGCAACGGATGCGGTGGCCGTGTCGATGCGGCAGCCGCCCCGGGCCACCAGGGGATCGGACTGCACTGAAATATGCTCCAGGGAGGAGACAGATTCAAAAAAACTGTCCTTGACCATCTCGATGTAGTCGTAATCCTCGGGATTGACGTTGAGCTGGATCTCCTGGGGCCGCACCAGGGACTTGAGGGCATCCAAAATGGTGTTGCGAACCCCCTCTTCCTGGGTTTCCACCCGGGCCTGGAGGGCCTTTTCCGCCACCTGGAAGACCAGTTCCAAAAGCTGTTCCCCCTGGCGGTCCACCAGATCGTTGGTGAGATGCTCCATCTGTCCCAGGGCGTCTGTGAGGGCGTCCAGGCCTGCCTGGGCTGCGTCCCTGGCCTTCTCCTCCCCCTGGGCGATACCCTGGGTTTCCCCCTGGGCCAAACCTTGTGCATGGCCGCTCTCCCGGCCCTCTGCCTCACCCTTTTCAAACCCTTGGGCTTTACCCTTTTCAAAGCCGTCTTCGTAGCCCTTGGCATGGCCCTCCTCCCGGCCCTGGGCCAGACCCTCGGCATGGGCGGCTTCCCGGATTTCGGCCACACGGGCGGCCTCTATTTCCTCGGCTGTGGGTTCGGGAGGGGCTTCCGGGATGTCTACATGGGGTTCCTGGGCAAGCTCCGGCTCCGGTACGGGGGGCACTTCGTGCTCCGGCAGTTTGATCAGGGCCTCAAACACATCCTGGGAATTGTCCCGGACATCGGGATGAAGGGTTTCAAAGACAGAGACCTCGGCCTTATCCGTCAACTCGAAGAGGATCTTGAACCGGTCAAAATCCGGTTCACTCTCATGGGTACGGTTGGACACCTCATCCTCAAAGGTTTCAAGGGCATTCACATCAATGGCCTGGAACCCGTTATCCTGTGCCTTGGGTACTGAATTTTCCTGTGAGTTAGACGAGGACATCATCTTTTCCTTTACCAAGGGTGATGGTACCATCGGCTTCCAGCTCCTTGGCCGCTCTTACCACTGCCTGCTGGGCCTCTTCCACCTCTGCCAGGCGAACCGGGCCCATGGCCTCCAGGTCGTCCCTGAGCATGTCGCCGGCACGCTGTGACAGGTTGGAGAAAATCTTTTCCTTCATCTCTTCGGTGGCGGTCTTCAATGCATAGGTGAGCTGCTGGCCTTCCACCTTCTTGAGGATCTCTCTCATGGCGGTGTCGTCGATGTTGGTCAGATCCTCGAATACGAACATGAGGTTACGGATTTCAGTTGCCATTTCCGCATCGTCCTCTTCCACATATTCCATGACCGCATCTTCGGTGGATTTGTCCACCCCATTGATGATATCCACCAGGACCTGGAGGCCGCCGGCCTTGCCACCGGGGCCGACTGCGCCGGAAAGTTCCATGCGCAATGCCCGGTCCACGTCCCGGACCACGTCTTCGGAAATCTGTCCCAGACGGGCGATTCTCAGGGCAATATCCCCCTTTTGCTCCTCGGGCAGGCTCATCATGATTTCCGAGGAAATCTCAGAGGGCATGTGGGCCAGGATCATGGCAATGGTCTGGGGATGCTCCCCTTCCACATAACCGGCCAGGGTGGAGACATTAACGTTCCGGCTCCAGATAAAGGGCTTGTCCTGTTTCTTCTTTTCCAGATCACTGAGGATGGCCTGGGCATTGGCCTCTTGAAGGGAACGGGAGACCACGTTTTTAATAAAGGAATCCCCTTCCACAACCATTTTGGCGTCCCCTTCGAATTTTTCAAGGAAATCCTCGGACACGGCATTGAGCATCTCCGGGGTGATCTGGTCCACCTTTGACATTTCAAAGACGATCTCGGCAATTTCCGCCTCGGTCATCCGTTCAAACACATCTGCGGTGTAATCCTCGCCCATGGCCATCAGGAAAACGGCGGCTTTCTGACATCCGGTCAAATTTTCAGGGTCTAGTTTCTCGGCCATGGTTCTCTTACTCCTCGGGCTCTTCGACTTCGTTTATCCAGCCTTTTATTATCATAACGGTCTTACCAATGTCTTTATCTGCAAAATACTTGGCCTTTTCTGTGGGGGTCATATTGGCCAGGTAAGCGGCCCGGTCGCTGGCGGAAAGTTTGGCCAGGAAATCGGTACGCTCATCTTCATTCATCATGTCCAAAAATTCCCGCTGCTGTTCCCGGTTCATGTCGCCAAAGGTGGGTTCCCGGATCTCATCGTCCAGCAGCCCCAAGGCATCGGGCCCGGGCAGGGCTTCCTGCTCAACCGTACCCCGGATATCCCGGACGGTCTTGATGATGGGCCGGATGACAAAGAGGAAGAGGATGAGCACCAGAAGCAGGTTGGCAATGAGGCGACCGTATTCCTTCTGGACCATCTGCCAGCCCTCCAGCCGGGGCTTGGCCTCCTGCATGTCCCCGATGGAGGCAAAGGGGAAGCATTCCATGGAGACCTGGTCGTTGCGGTCCTCATTGTAGCCCATGGCATTGGCCACGATATTCCGGAACTGGACCATCTCTTCGTTGGTCCGGGGCACGTAAACCCGGCTGCGGGTTCCGTCTTCTTCGGCCTTAAATTCGTATTTTCCGTCCACCACGGCGGCCACGGAGAGGCGCCTGAGAACGGCCATGGGCTTCTGGGTCTCCCGGATGCGTTTGCTGACCTCATAGTTGACGGTGTCGTCCATCTTATTGATCAACTCCCGGTTTTCCGTGGTCTGGTTGGGGTCTTCCACAATGGGGTTCACAGAGGAGGGGATGCCCATATCCTCTGTGATCTGGACCACCTTTTCCGCCCGGTTCTTCCGGCTGCGGATGAACTCGCCCCCCCGTTCCAGGGGATCGTAGATTTCCTCGTTCATGGCATCCTTGGAAAAATCCAGCTCCGAGGTCACCCGGACAATGGCCTTGTCCTTGCCCACGATGCGCTCCAGCATGGTCTGGATGCGGCGGGTGAGGTTCTCCTCATACCGCACCTTGTACTGGTATTGGGTGTCGGCAAGGTTTTCGGCGTCGATGCGGGCCTGTTCCTCCTCGGACTTGCCCTCAAAAAGAATCCGACCGGCCGTGTCCACAATGGTCACCAGTTTTGGGGTAAGGTCCTGGACCGAGCTGGCCACCAGGTGGGCAATGGCGGTGACCTCTTCCTTTTCCAGGTCCGAGGTCAATTCCAGCAGGATGGAGGCAGAGGGCTGCTTGGTCTCCTCCACAAATACGGATTCCTTGGGCAGAACGATCATGACCCGGGCGCTCTTTACGGCTTCAAAGGAGGCGATGGTCCGCCCCAGTTCCCCCTGGAGGGCCCGTTTCTTATTGATCTTCTGTACAAATTCGGTGGTGCCGAATTCGGTCTTGTCAAAGATTTCATACCCCACGCCGCTGCCCTTGGGAATGCCCTGCTGGGCCATGCTCAGCCGCACATCATAGACCACCTCTTCGGGCACCAGGATGGTGGTGCCGTCGCCGGCCAGTTGATAGGGGGTTTTATTCTCCTTGAGCAGCCCGACGATCTGGGCGGCGTCTTCCTTGGTCAATCCGCTGTATGCCGCACGGAACTGGGTCTTATTGGCCCAGATAAACATGGTCGTAAACCCGGCAACCAGGACCAGTGCAAACACGCCCAGTGCGATTTTTCGATACAGGGATAACTCTTTCAGGGTGGTGATGATTCTTTCAATAACTGGGTTCATAAAACCATTTGACTCCGTAGCTGATCTTTTACTTTAGCGGGTGGAACAAAGCGGTGCAGATCAAATCTGCATGCGCATGATTTCGTTGTAGGCGGTCATGGCCTTGTTCCGGACCTGGGCCAGAAGGCGCAGGGTGGTGTCGGCCTTGCCCAGAATCTGCATGCCCTCGTGGATCCCCATCTCGCCTTTGATGACTTTTTCAATGGCGATGTCGGCATTGTGCTGCTTCTGGTTCACGTCGGAGACCGCTGCTTCAAGCCGCTGGGCAAATTCGGGATTGCGCCGGCTCACCCGGCTGGAAACGGATTCACCGTTCAGGGAAATTTTCGGGGAAGGTTGGGTAATTTTCATGGAGATCTCCCGGGGGCTTATTTACCGATTTCCAGGGCCTTGGAAACCATGTTCTTGGTTACGGAAAGGGCGGTGACACTGGCTTCATAGCTCCGCCGGGCCACCATCATGTCCGCCACCTCGGTGAGGTGGTCCACATTGGGCATTTTCACATATCCGGTTTCCGGATCGGCATCGGGGTGGGCTGGGTTATGGACCAGCCTGAAATCGTTCTGGGATTCCACGATTTCGTCCACGCCAACCCCTTCTCCGGGGTCGGGGCGTTTATCGGTCCCAAACTCAATGGGGCTCATTTCGATTTCCCCCACCCGGTTTTTAGAGGCCTTCTGTTCCAGAACGCTTTCGAAATTATCGATGTTGTCGCCCTTGAAAACCACCATTTTCCTGCGATAGGGGCCGCCGTCGGCCGTGCGGGTGGTATCCACGTTGGCCAGGTTGGATGCGATGACGTTGAGCTTGGTCCGGTGGGCTGCCAGGGCAGTCCCACTGATCCGGCTGGCATTTAAAAGATCCATGGATTATTTACCTCCCTCATCTATGGAATAGTTGAGCACCTTCATTTTTCTAAGGAGCAACTCCGTGGTGGTTCGGTATTTGATGTTGTTTTCGGTCAAGTTCATCATTTCCGTATCAATGTTGACCGAATCCAAATGATAGATGTCCACGGATTCGCTGTCCTTTCCCAGCAGGGGATGGGCGCCGTCGTCGGAAAAGGAAAGATGGTCCGCATCGGTCTTGGCCATGTAGTCCGGCTCCTTTTTTCCCATGGCCCTTTGCAGGGTCTTCTGGAAATCCAGATCCCTGGGATGGTACCCGATGGTATCCATGTTGGCGATGTTGCCGACAATCAGATTGTGACGTTTTGCAGAAACGTCCAGGGATTTGCCCATGAGCTGATGGGTGTATCCGAAAATTCTTGAATCTGCCATTTGCTTCCTCATTTTCATGTACTGGTTTTGAAACCTCCACACTCACACCAGAATTTAAAAGCAAATTATGTGCCGGATAACCTATTGAAAAAAAGAATCCTGAATTTTTAGGAGGAGGCCTTGTACTCGTTCAATTTATTGCGGAGGGTTCTAACACTGATACCAAGGATCTTGGCCGCATGGGTCCGATTGCCCTCGGTTTGATCCAGGGTTTTAAAAATCATTTTCTGCTCCATCTCCTTTAAGGAGGAGGGGGCGGTGTCCACACCAGCCTCCGGAGCCTGAACTGCGGGTTCGGCCCCCAGGGGGGCATCGCCCAACATCAGGTCCTGGGGGGCGATATCCTCGTCCATGGCCAACAATACAGCCCTGTGAATGATATTTTCCAGCTCCCGGACATTGCCGGAAAAGGGATGGCGAATAAGCCGGGCCCGGGCCGAGGCTGTCAGCCCTTTGACATGGCGCCCGTCAATATCACAATATTTCCGGATGAAATAATCGCTGAGTTCCATGAGGTCGTCCATGCGGTCCCTCAGGGGGGGCAGAACCACGGGAATGGTGTTGAGACGATAGAAGAGGTCTTCCCTGAAGTCCCCCTTTTCAACGGCCTCCGAAGCGTTTCTATTGGTGGTGGCAATGACCCTCACATCCACATTAATGGGCTGGCTGCCCCCCACCCGGTCCACCATTTTCTCCTGGAGGACCCGGAGCAGCTTGGCCTGGAGGTGAAACTGCATTTCGGTGATCTCGTCCAGAAAGAGGGTGCCCTTGTCCGCCAGTTCAAACTTGCCGATCTTCCGGGAGATGGCGCCGGTGAAGGCCCCCTTTTCATGGCCGAACAACTCACTTTCCAAAAGGTTTTCCGGAAGGGCGGCACAGTTCACCGCCACAAAGGGCCGGCCGTTGCGCCCGCTCTTTTCATGGATAAATTTGGCAAAAAGTTCCTTGCCCGTGCCGCTTTCCCCCTGGATGAGAACCGAGGCCGAGGAATCGGCCACCCGGGCCACCAATTGCATGAGCTGTTTCATGCCGGGGTTTTTGGTGATGATGGTGACCTTGGGCCGGGGGCGGGAGGATGGGCCTTCTTGAACCTGTTCCGGGACCGCAGCCATGAGCACCTTTCTGGCACAGAGTTCCAGCTGACGGTGATCAACGGGCTTGACCAGATATTCCATGGCCCCCTGTTTGAGCAGGTTAAGGCCGTATTCCACCTGGGGCTCCGGGGTGAGGATGATCACCCGGGTATCGGGCATCACATGGCCGCACCGGGCCAGGAACTCAACGGCATTAAGACCGGGGGTGGAATCATCGGCAATGACCAGATCCGGTGAGATTTCCTGGGCAAAGGAGAGGGCACCGTCCCCTTGGGGAACGGCATCCACCTTGAACCCAAGCCCTTCAAACAGCTCCACAAGGGCCATGCGTTCCTTGGGGTTCTCTAAAATCAATAAAAGCCTGGAACCGGACACGTGTTTGACTTACTCCTAGGAATTTTTAACGGTTTGGGCCAGATCGAGGGTGGACAGACGTTGCCGGGCCAGACGGGCCCAGACGGAATCATAATTCACCGCCACCTCTTCAAAGACTTCCTTGGCCTTGTTGAGGATATTGCCCTTTTGATAGGCATCCCCCAGAAGGAAACCGAGGTTGGCACGGTTTTCCTCTCCCTGGGAGAGGTCCAGGGCCTTGGCAAAGGCATCGGCGGCCTGGGCATAGGATTTCATGCCCAGATAGGTGTTGCCCAGATCCTTATACGCCTGGGTCAGGATCTCGTAGTTTTTACCCGGGGCCTCGGCAAAGGCTTTCACGGCCTCCAACCGGAGGGCGGCGGCCGTTTTTAAATCCGATTTTTCCTGGGCCACCTTTGCATGGGCCACGAGGATACGGCCCCTTTCCATGACGTCCCGGGCGGACTTGGCCGCAGAGATAAATTGAGCAGACGCCTTGTCCAGCTCACCCTTCTCATCATATATATGCCCCATTCTCACCAGGGCGTCCACATGATCTTTATGGGTTTTATACTGTTTTACAAAGGCCGTAAAGAGCCGGGCGGCATCTTTATCCCTTCCGGACTCGTCCATGGCCACCCCGAGACGGTAGAGCAATTCCGGGGAGCGTTTTGCCCGCTTGTATTGTTTATAGGCATTCATGAGGTGGTTAAACGCCTCTTCCCAGAGTCCGGCCTCCAGGTAGGCGCTGCCCACACTGAACTCGATGCTGCGGCTGCCCATCTTATCCAGGCGGACATATTCGGTCTCATACCGGTTTAGGATGACGGTAAACCCATCCTCCTTCAGCTGTTCCTTGAACAGGGCCTCGTATGCCTTCTGCATGAGCTTGACCGCTTCGTAGCGCAGGCCCTTGGGGTGGGTGGAGAGCAGGTCTTCGATCTCCTGGATACACTTGTTGTATTCCCCCTGCTTCTGGTAGATCTCGGCCAGTCGCATCATGGCGATGCGGGAGTAGGTATTGTCCGGGAACCGGGCTTTGATCATGGTATAGATCCCGATCTTGTCTTCATCGGAATCCATGTACCGGGCAAGGCCGATGGAGGCGTTGATATACCCCTGGGTGTCGGGATAGCGCTCCCGGACCAGTTCGTAGATTTTGATGGCCTTGGCCTCCTCGTCCTCCATGCCGTAGGTATCCCCCACCTTGCTGAGGATAAGATCCCGCTCCATGACATCGTCAAAGAGGTTGAGCACCCGCATGTACTGCTCCCGGGCGGCACGGCTCAGGCCCAGTTCAAAATTGGCATTGGCCCTGTAGAGCAACAAATCCGGATTTTCATAGATCTTCTTTAAATCCAGCTTCACCACATGGTCAAAGATCCGAAGTGCATTGAAATACTGCTGTTTCTGGTAAAGGGTTTTGCCGTACCCCACACCGGCCTCTGGGATATAGCTGTTCTGGATTTCATCCTCAAACACCTGTTTGTAATACCGCATGGCCTTATCCGTATATCCCTTGGCATCGTAAATGGCGGCCAGGTGATACATGATTTCAGGCATGCCGGTGTAGCCGGGGTATTTTTCATGGACAATGTTGAAATACCCCTCGGCCGCGGGCAGGTTCTGCATCTTCTGCTGGATCAGACCAATGGCGGAAAACCCATAGGGAACAAAACTGGATTGGGGATAGAGCACCAGGGCGTCCTGGAATTTTCGCTCGGCATCCATGAGCCCCACAAAATCCCCCGGGGTCACCTGTTTAAAAAAGGTCCATGCCTTTAGGTAGTGGACCTGCTCCAGGCAGATGTGATTTTCCTGGGAGATATATTGTTCCAGCAGGGCATGGGCCTGGGCATAGGATTTCCGTTTGATCAGCGCCAATGCCTGGTTGAGCTGATCGGCCTGGCAGGGATCCCGGCTGATGCGCCGGTAAAGGTCGTCCACATCCCCTTCAAAGTTGGTTTTGGTCCGTTTGGGCGGCACATAGGGCGGCGGGGCTGTCAATCCGGCAATGTCTTTTTTCTTTGCCTCCGGTGTATCCTTCTTTTTCGGGACAGGGGCCGGTGGGGGATCCGGGGAGACAGCCACCGGTTGATCTGGCGGCACCGGTTTCACGGCCTCGGGCGCAAGGGCCTTACCCGGGGGGGCCGGTTTAGGTTCGGCTGCTTTTGGAGGAGGAATCACCGTGGGCTTTGCCTTGGGGGAAGGGGCCTTGGCTCCAATGGGGGGGACCGTTCTCCCAGGCTTTTTGTTCAGGCGGACGGTCAATCGCCGCCCATCCTTTGTAAAGCGGGAACGGATCTGCTTATAGGGGGACTTGCCCGTGACCACCATGGCCACCACATTCCCCTCCTGTTGGGCAACGGAAAACAGCTTTAACTGTCTTTGACCTGAAATTTTGATGTCCTTGTCCATGCGGGCCGGCCGCAGGGCCACCAGGACCTCGTTGTCTGCCAACTGGATAATCTTCACCGGGACTTTTCTGTCCAGTTCCAATTCCAGGGACAGGGGGGAGGACTTGATGGTAATTTGACGCACCACTGCCAATTTTGCAGCAGCCTGCACCGGCAGGAGTGTCAGGAACAAAACTGCCAGGGCAGCCCATAAAGGCCATTTTCCGCGTATCATATTTGCTTTTCCCATCATAAATTCATATGCCCATGGTAAACATCAATTTCCTATCGGTAAAAAAGCAAATTATATGCCATCACCTTGCAGTCATTGAAAACCATCGGTTTAAAGAGGGGGATCCGGGAAGGGGCTGGCGATTTAAAATACGGGCATGTCCGGCTCGGGTTCCAGCTTCATCTTTTTGATCTTTTCCACCAGGGTGGTCCGGTTCATTTTAAGAAGCTCGGCTGCCTTTGCCTTTACCCATCCGGTTTCGGCAAGGGCGTGGGAAATAAGGGCGCGCTGGTATTGTTCAACGGCTTGGGAAAAGCCGATATGGTTATCAAAAACAGAGGTTACCGACGGGGCCTGGTGATCGGAAACGGCCTGGGTGATGTAATCGGGCAGGTCTCCAAGGTGTACGTTTTCGTCCTCCACCAGGACCGAAATCCGCTCCACAAGATTTTCCAGCTCACGGATATTGCCGGGCCAGTCATACCCCATGAGGGCGGAGAGGGTTTCATCGGCAAAGACCTTGGGCTGATAATCCGAAACCCGGGCCTGTAACTGCTCCTGGAAAAAATCCATCAGGGGAATGAGATCCTCCCGCCTCTCCCTAAGGGGCAGGATATGGATGGGAATCACATTGAGTCGATAGTAAAGATCCTCCCTGAATTCAGACTGTTCAATGGCCAGGGGCAGATCTTTGTTGGTGGCGGAAATAACCCGGATGTCCACGGACAGGGTCTGGCTTCCCCCCACCCGCTCAAATTTTCTTTCCTGGAGGGCCCTGAGGAGCTTGACCTGGAGCTCCGGGCTCATATCACCGATCTCATCCAGGAAAATTGTGCCGCCGTCGGCAATTTCGAACCGGCCGGTTCTGGCCCTGTGGGCGCCGGTGAAGGCCCCTTTTTCATGTCCGAACAATTCGCTTTCCAGCAGCTCACCGGGAATGGCGCCGCAGTTGATCACCACCATGGGGCCGTTACACCGGGCGGAATTCATGTGGATGGCCCGGGCAATGAGTTCCTTACCGGTCCCACTCTCACCGGTGATCAGAACAGAAGAATCGGAACGCGCCACCTTCCGGGCCGTGTCCAGCACCTTGAGCAAACCTTTGCTGACCCCGGCAATCTCCCGACGGTCAAATGATTGGGGCTGCTCTTTCCCGGCCTGGGCCCGGTGAAGGCTTTCCCCTGATTCAGTCATAGAGGACACCCTTATTTCAAAATTTTGGAGAGTTTATCTGAAATGGCCTCGGCAGTGAAGGGCTTCACAACGTAATTTGAAACCCCTGCCTGTACCGCCTCAATTACATTCTGCTTTTGGGCTTCTGCTGTTACCATAAGAAAAGGTGTCTTGGAATGCTCGGAACTTGCACGAACTTTTTTAAGCAGATCAAGTCCGGTCATCTTTGGCATGTTCCAATCGGATATGATCAGGTCAATATGCTGCTCTTCCAACAATTCCCAGGCAGTGGTTCCGTCATCGGCTTCAACGAGATTTTTAAATCCCAACTGTCTGAGGATATTCTTCAGAATACGGCGCATGGTCGCAAAGTCGTCAACAATCAGAACCTTGATGGATGTGTCCATTGCCAAACTTCCCTCCTTTATGGATTAAAAACCCCTTTATTATCGTTCATAACCTACCTCACCTGTGAAATAGCCACCGTTTGTGCTAAAGGGGATCGCAATCTCGGATCCTCCGAAGGAGGGGAAGCGGAATGATGATCCCGCCCTGCTCCACCGTTGGAATGGCTGCCTTTAAAGACCTTCTCATCCATTGCCCCCATCGGCCTTTCCTGAAAATCAGCCATTGTCATGCTGATCCACTGATTCTCCGGATGTGTTGATTGTTGAAATGACAAAGGGGGCAGGAAACGTGAATCCATTGCACGCCACCAACCTGTCAGGAGTCAAACCGGATCTTCAATCCGATTGTACTGGACAATTTTTTTTAGATGGGAATAGGTGTCCACATCCATTGAGTCAAATTCAACACCTACCCCTTTACGGGTCTGCCGGACAATGGTTCCCTGGATGGAAAGTGCGATCTCATCCACACCGCCGCTGAGATAGATTTTGATATAGCAGGCCGTGCCCACAGGGAAGGTGGTGTCGGTATTGACAAACACCCCCTTTAGACTCAAATCTTCTGAATTGGCGGTCAGTTTTACTTCTTGATGGTTCAAGATCAGGGAAATCTTGATATCGGTTTTAAAACCCACCCGCTCATGTTTACGTCGGTCCTTGTCTTGAGAATCACCCATGGCAGAATTGCTCCGTAAATTCTTTTTCCTACACTTGGTCTTCTGGATCAAAGTACCACATTTTAAATACCTGCTCAACCCATTAAACGTCTTCGGGAAGCCCCCTGTCTGCAATACGGACAAAGGCCGTCACCACCGAAGGATCAAACTGGGTGCCGGAATTTCTCTTAATGGTTTGAACTATAGTGTTTTTTTCTATGCGCATGCGATAGGAGCGATCCGATGCCATGGCATCATAGCAATCGGCCACGGAAAGAATCCGTGCCAATTTAGGAATTTCTTCCCCCTTCAGGCCATCGGGGTAACCGGTGCCGTCATAGCGTTCGTGGTGGTGTCGGATGATTTGCATTTCCCTGTCCCAGAGCCCGAGTTTACTGACAATATCCGCTCCGATAACGGGATGTTCCTTGATTTTCTCATACTCTTCATCGGTGAGCTTTCCCGGTTTCAGCAGGATATCGTCCCGGATCCCGATTTTCCCGATATCATGGAGGCTGCCGGCAAAATGAATCACATCCATTTCTTCTTCGGTGCAGCCCATTTCTTCGGCAATGAGCTGGGCATACCGGGCCACCCGGGTGGAGTGTTTCCGGGTATAGAGATCCCTGACTTCCAGGGCGGTGACAAAGGCATAGAGGGTGGAAAACAGGTTCTCGTAGATATTTTCATAAAGGGCGATGTTCTCAATGGCGGAGGCAGCCTTCTGGGTGATGAAGTTCATATAGTAAAGATCTTTTTCACTGAAACCGCGATCTTCACCAAAGATATAGGCAGAGGCCACCCCGAAAATTTTTTCCCGTATTTTCAAGGGCACCACCATCACCGACCGGACATCCCTGCCCAGCCCCGTGGATTGCCCCACCCGGGAAACAAGGCAGGGGTTTTGATCCGCCCCCAATATGTCCTTGATAAAGGACTTTGCATGGTCGGGGACATCGGCCCCGGGCCAAGGCCCGGCCATGCCGGTGGCGCCGGCGTCGGCCACCAGAACCAGGGTGCCGTCTTCTTCGGAATAGATGTGGAAATAGACCCGGTCGGCCCGAAGCTCATCCACGCCCAGGCCCACCACCTTGTTAAAGATGCCGTAACTGGAATCGGTGGCGGCAAAATCCTCCATGACCCGGTTGAGGGTATTGACCTCTTCCACCTTTTTGAGCAGATCCTGGTTGAGTTTCTGCAACCGCTCCTTGCGTTCCACCTCCTCCTTTAGAATAAGGTTTTCCACAAAAAGCTCCCGTTCCCGGAGGATACGGGTGAGGGTGAGTTCCATCTGTTCCAGGTTCACCGGTTTGATCAGGTAATCCACCACCCCGTTTTTCAGGGTCTGGATGGAATTATCCAGGGAGGGATATCCGGTCATGACCACAACGGGCAGGGTATTTTCAATGGCCCGGACCTTCTCGGCCAGTTCCAGCCCGTCCATGACCGGCATATTGATGTCCGTAAATATACAATGAATCTTCACCTGATGGAGGATTTTAAGGGCTTCTACACCATTTCCGGCGGTATACACCTCATAGCCTTTGCGCTGGAAATATCCCTCTGTAACATCGAGGATACCCTCTTCATCGTCAACCACCAGAATTCGAATCGTTTCATCTCTCATTGTATCTGTCTATGAACCTGTTTTTCATGTAAATTTAAACGTATAGCAATGTATAGAAATTTATTTCTTTTAGCAACAAAAAAACAAAAACACTGCCACCACCGGGATATTCGAGAATATATTTCTAAAAAAACTGGATTACACGAATAATCATTCTTGACATCAGGAAAAACAATGAATATCATCCAATACTATACTATAATTTTTAAGAAAAATGGAAGAAAATCCCACCATGGACAATACAGATTTACAGATCCTGAAAATCCTGCAGAAGAAGGCACGGATCCCCAATGTTGAAGTGGCACGGACCATTGGAATGGCGCCCTCTGCGGTTCTGGAACGGATCAAGAAACTCGAAGCCAAAGGTATTATAGAAGGGTATGAGGTTCGTCTGAATCCAGACATGTTCCGTTGCACCATGATCGCCTTTGTCCACATGCGGATATCCGACCCCTCCCGTTTCCCCGAAGCCGGCAAGGCCCTTGCCGCCATTGACCAGGTCCAGGAGGTCCACCACCTGGCCGGTGGAGACGGCCTCATGGCCAAACTAAGGGTGGCGGACAACAGGGAGCTTGAATCCATTCTGACCCATGGGGTGGGTGCCATAGAGGCCATTGTGGAAACCCGTACCCACATCGCCCTTTCCACTTATAAGGAAAGTGCCAAAATCATGATCCCGGAAGAGGTCTGACCCACCCGATTAACCCAATGATAAATGATAAGGAAGACTGACCATGCCCATGTCGGCTGATTTCAAAAAAAGACTGGCACCGCTGTTACCGCGGATTGTTGCCGAGTTCGGCACCCCGTTTCACATCTACGATGAGGTGGGCATCACCGCCACCTGCGATCGGCTGAATACCGCCTTTGAGCCCATTGACGGCTTCAAGGAATTCTTTGCCGTCAAGGCCCTGCCCAATCCCACCATCCTGGAATTACTCAAATCCAAGGGCTTTGGATTTGACTGCAGTTCCGTACCCGAGGTGGAACTTTCCCGCAAGGTGGGCAGCAAGGAAGGGGACATCATGTTCACCTCCAACAATACCAGCGTGGAACAGTTTGAATTTGCCCAGATCCAGGAGGACGCCATCCTCAACCTGGACGACATCACCCTGATCTCCAAACTGCCCAAGGTGCCGGAACTCATCTGTTTCCGTTACAACCCCGGTGCCCAACGCCAGGGCAACACCATCATCGGCAACCCCACCGAAGCCAAATACGGGGTCTCCTTTGAACAGATCCAGAGCGCCTATAAACAGGCCATGGACCTGGGGGTGAAACGCTTCGGCATCCACACCATGCTGGCCTCCAACGAACTGGACTACACCTATATGGTGGAGACGGCCCACATGTTGTTGAACCTCATTGCCGACCTTTCCGCCAACCTGGGCATCACCTTTGAATTCATCAACATCGGAGGGGGCCTGGGCATCCCCTATACCCCGGATGCAAACGGTTTTGACCTGGAGTCCATGGCCGGGGAAATCACCGCCGCCTTCCAGGCATTTGAGGAAAAACAGGGCTGGGTACCCAAACTCTTCATGGAAAGCGGCCGTTTCATCACCGGACCCCACGGCGCCCTGGTCACCACGGTAATCAACCACAAGAAGATCTACCGCAATTATGTGGGTGTGGATGCCTCCATGTCCGCCCTGATGCGGCCGGGCATGTACGGTGCCTATCACCATGTTCACATCAACGGAAAGGAAGAAGCCCCCCATGACCGGGTGGTTGACGTGGTGGGTGCCCTGTGCGAAAATAACGACAAATTTGCAGTCCAACGCAAATTGCCCCAGACCCAAGAAGGGGATATTCTGATCATCCATGACACCGGTGCCCACGGTCATGCCATGGGATTCAACTACAACGGGCACATGCGCCCCAAGGAACTCCTCCTTAAAGCAGACGGCGGTGTGGAACTCATCCGCCGCGCCGAAACCATGGCCGACTATTTTGCCACCCTGAACTTTACCCCCCAGGTTCTGCCGCCGGCATAGCCACCAGCTGATCCGCCGGGGCCGGTCCTGGACGCCGTGGAAGGGGAGATGCCCTTCCCAGGGAGACATCCATGAAACAGACCATCATTCTCATGACCTGCCCCGACGAGACATCGGCCCGGGATCTGGCCCAGAAACTGGTGAAGGAGAGACTGGCCGCCTGTGTCCAGCTCTCCCCCATCACCAGCATATATACCTGGGACGGCCAAATGGAGACCAAGACCGAGGTTCGCATGGTCATCAAAACCCGGGCCGCCCTCTACCGAGAGCTGGAAGCCTTTGTCCGGGAACACCATGCATATGAGGTTCCCCAATTCCTCCAGATCCCCATCCAGGCCGGACTACCCGAATACCTGGAATGGATGGAACTCAACACCCGGGAGCCCTTCCGCCTATGATTCCCAAAAAACAATAAGGTTCCCTATCCGGCACATCAACGGCGAAGCCGGATAGGTATGATATCATAGGACGAATTAACGAATTAGGGCGCTAATTTCAGGGCGGTTTCCGCCACACGTTCCCCCAGTTTTTCAGCATTTTCCAGGGCCTTTTCATCGGGCAGGCCCACACAGGCGGTGCCGTAATGGCCCGAGGCCGACATGGGATCCCCCACAATGACCATACCGTAAATCAACAGGGTCTGGATGATGGAGATCAGTGTGGTCTCCTTGCCCCCGTTGGGATCGGCCGAGGTGGAAAAGGCCGCCCCCACCTTTCCTTCCATTTTTCTCCGGGTACTGACAAACCGGTCAAACACGGATTTTAACTGGGCGGTCATGGTTCCGAAATAAACCGGAGAACCGGCCACAACGCCCCCGGCTTCCAGGAAATCCTCCTTGGTGACGCTTTCCGTATCCCTGAGAATCCCCTGGACGCCTTCCACCCGTTCCACACCGGCCAAGACGGCCTGGGCCAGTTTCTTGGTATTGCCCCCCTTGGAGAAATAGAGCACCAAAACTTTCATATTACCTCCATTTTATTGAATTAATACTGATTGTCTTCACACATCCAGGGGAATATGACAAGGGCTTTCAAGGACCAAGGCACCACCGACTTGCCACCGGACCATGGTCTCATATATAATGGGCCCCAGTATTGGAACAACCACCAACCCCCAAAACCCCCTGTAAGGCCAGAAGAAAAACCCCATGAACACACATCCCATGACCATTACCCTCTCCCAGGTGGGAGAAATGATACAGCGCCATTTGGGCGGTCGTGACAGCATCAATTGCTGGATCGGCTCCAATGCCGCCACCCCCACGGCCACCATCCAGGCCCTCACCGACGCCATCAAGGACCCGCAGATGCCCCTGCCCTTCATGCGCATGCTCCACATCCTCCTCCACGGGCCTGTCCCCTATGTGGAAGACGGACTCCAGGACCGGGTTAAAGCCTATTCCATTTTTTCCGGCGGTGAAGTCAGGCAGGCCGCCGACGACGGTCGGGCCTTTTATTTACCCTGCACCCTGGGCACCATTGACCGATTGATTTCCAAGGATTGCGGCTATGCCATCGATCTGGTCATCATCAAGGTTTCCCAGAATCCCCACACCGGCGAATACAGCCTGGGCCTTTCCGTGGATGCGGTGCATGCCGCCCTGGAAAGCGCCTCCCTGGTCATTGCCGAGCTGGATCTGGACATGCCCTTTACCCAGGGCCAGAGTGTGATTTCGGCCTCGGACATCGACTATATCATCACCGAAGAGGTGAAATCCGTCTACAGCTTTGAATCACCGAATTTTGAAAACCTGGACGACGAGGAACGCCGCATCGGAGAGCTGATCACCGAGCACTTTGTACGGGACGGCATCACCCTACAGGTGGGCATCGGTAAAATCCCCGACGCCGTGGTGGGCACCATTGCCCAGTCCGGATACAAGGATCTGGGCGTCCAGACCGAACTCTATGGAGACGGTCTCATGTATCTCCAGAAAAAGGGGATCATCACCAACAAGCGCAAGAAGATCAACACCGGCTACTCCACCACCAGTCTCATCATGGGCTCCCAGGAACTCTACGACTTTGTCCACATGCGCAGCCAGGTGCAGATGCGACCTTGCATGTATACCAATGCCGCCGCAACCGTCCAGGACTGTGCCCCCTTCCTGTCGGTGAACACGGCCATGGGTGTGGACCTCACCGGCAATGTATGGGCCGACTTTGTCAATCCATTGCGCTACTACGGCGGTGTGGGGGGCCAGCCCGATTTCATCCGTGCCCTGAACCACAGGAAATACGGGGTGCCCATCATTGCCATTAAGTCCAAGGCCCCCAAGGGCGAGTCCAAGATCGTGGCCGCCTGCCCCTCGGGCATCACCCTCACGGCCTCGGCCTACGACGGGGTGGTCATTGTCACGGAGTACGGCATTGCCGATTTGCGGAACCTGACCATGGGCTACAAGGCCCTGGCCATTGCCAGCATCGCCCACCCCGACTTTAGGGAACCCCTGCTAAAATCCATCTGGGACGACCCCAGAATGACCAAGCCCAAGGGCTTTTCTTTGGACAAGATCCCCCCCGGGGTCACCCCCTACCAAGGCAAGGTTTCCCTCTAACCCATCCATTTGCTCGGTTCGGTCGCCCCGCCCAACCGGGCACTTTTTATCCCCCTTCCCACCGTTAGCGGGCCCCCGCATCCCCATCATCACCGCCCCTGGAGGCCCGGGATTCTTTCCTGTACATTGCCCCCAAAGTATTCCATAATACCGGAAATAAAACGCCAACGCCATTCTCCTAGGAGACGATGCCATGCGCCTGAGCCAGCTGTATCCTGAAAAACTCCTGACTGCGGAAGAGAGCGTCAAAAAGATCCAGAACGGAAGCCGGGTTTTCCTGGGCACGGGATGCGGTGAACCCCAGGAACTTATCCGGGCCATGGTGGAGGACACCCCCATCCAGGACATCATCATCTACCAGATGCTCTCCTCCACCCTGGCCCGTTACGTCAACGATGAAAACTTCCTCTCCCGTTTTTCCCTCAAACTCTTCTTCATCTCCATTCTCATGCGCCAGGCCGCCTTTGAAGGCAAGATCGACTATATCCCGGTCTACCTCTCCCAGATCCCCAAAATTTTCGAACACAACGAAATCGGAATAGATGTAGCCCTGGTCCAGGTCAGCCCACCGGACCAACACGGCTATTGCTCTTTGGGCATCTCCGTGGACATCACCCTGTCGGGGATGAAAAACGCCAAAATGGTCATCGCCCAGGTCAATTCCCAGATGCCCAGGACCTGGGGGGATGCCGTGGTCCACATGGACGATCTGGACTATATTGTGGAGTATGAGGAACCCCTGGTGGAATCCTTGCCCCGGCCCAAGAACACCAAGGTCATCGAACGCATCGGCCACTATGTGAACATGCTGGTGGACGACGGGGCCACCCTCCAGGTGGGATTCGGCCACCTGCCCGATGCCGTGGTTCCCTTCCTGGCCGATAAAAAGGATCTGGGCATCCACACCCAGGTCATCACCGACGGGCTCTTGCCCCTGTTCAAGAAAAAGGTGGTGACCAACCGCAGGAAAAGCTACCTCAAGGACCGGGTGGTGGCCTCATTGTGCATGGGCTCCAAGGCATTGTACAACTACCTCAACCACAACCCCATGTTCTACTTTAAATCTTCTGAATTTGTGAACGACCCCAATATCATCGCCAAAAACGACAACTTCATCTCCATCTCCTCGGCCCTGGAAGTGGATCTTACCGGCCAGGTCTGCACTGATTCAAAGGGCTATCTGTTTTATTCCGGTATCGGAGATCAGGTGGATTTCATCCGGGGATCGGCCATGTCCAAGGGGGGATTTTCCATCATCATCATCCCGTCCACGGCCCAGGACGACCAGGTCTCCCGCATCGTTCCCCACCTGAGCGAAGGGGCGGGCGTGGCCACCACCCGGGGGGATATTGACATCATTGTCACGGAATACGGCATCGCGGAAATGAGACGGAAGAGCATCTACCAGCGGGTCATTGAGCTGGCCCAGATCGCCCATCCCAAATTCCGCCAGGGCCTGATTGAAGAGGCCAAAAAACGGCGCTATATTTTTGCCGACCAGCTGCCCCCCACCAGCCAGGACCTCTTTTTCCTGGATGCCTATCACTTTTCCATGGAACTGCCCAACGGTAAAAACGTCTATTTCCGTCCCCTGCTGCCCTCGGACGAATTCGAATCCCGCCACTTTTTCTACTCCCTGCAGGAGGACTCAGTCTATTACCGTTTTTTTAACAAACGAAAGGTCTTTTCAAGGGAGATGCTCCAGCGGCAATGGGCCGAGGTGGACTACAAACGGAACATGACCCTCATCGGGCTCATGCAATCGGGCAAGCGCAAACGGATTGTGGCCATCGGCTCCTATGCCGAAGTCAGCCGGGAGGAGGCCGAAGTGGCCTTTCTAGTCAAGGAGGATCTCCACGGACAGGGCATTGGCTCCTACCTTCTGGAATGCCTGGAGGGCATTGCACAGAAAAACCACTATACCCGCTTCCTGGCAACGGTGCTGGCGGAAAACCGAAAGATGCTCATGGTCTTTGAAAAGCGCTACCCCCATGCCAAATTCATCCGCAGTTCCAGCGGAGAAATCGACGTAATCATGGAATTTACCCCATAGAAAATGGAGCTGCCCAATGGACAGCCCCCAAATCCAGAACAGCCTTTAAACGCTGTTTATTTTTTCTTGGAACTCAACTCGGGAAAATCCCAATAGAAATATTCCTTGATGGCCTCGTCCTCTTCCCCATCTCCCTTGGCCACTTCCATCTCCCGCAGTTCAATGCGCCGAATTTTACCGGAGATGGTCTTGGGGACCTCGGTGACAAATTCAACAATCCTGGGGATTTTGAACTTGGCCAGCAGATGGATGGTGTGCTTGAACAGCTCCAGGGCCAGCTCCCGGCTGGGGTCATACCCCGCATTGAGGATGACATATGCCTTGACCAATTGATAGCGTTTGGGATCCGGCGCCCCCACAACGGCAGCCTCACCCACGGCGGGGTGTTCCACCAGGGCACTTTCCACCTCAAAGGGGCCAATGCGGTAGTCCGAGGATTTGATCACATCGTCGGCCCGGCCCACGAACCACCAATACCCCTCTTCATCAAAGGAGGCCCGGTCACCGGTGTAATAAAAATGGTCCACAAAAACCGAGCTCATCTTTTCCGGATTGCCGATGTATTCGGCAAAGAGACCAATGCTGTGCCATCTATCCAGTTTGACCACGATGTGGCCCACGGTGTCCGGGGTGGTGATCACATTGCCCTCGTCATCCACCAGGGCCATGTCGTACATAAAGGAGGGCACCCCAAAGGAGCCCGACTTCATGCGGCCCTCCATCCAGGGAAAGTTGCCGATCATGGCAGTGGATTCGGTCTGACCGTAGAAATCCCGGATCTCGGTGCCTGTGGCCCTTTTCCACTGGTTGATCACCTCGGGGTTCAAGGGTTCTCCCGCACTGATGGACTGACGCAGGTTGGACAGATCGTATGCATCCAGGTCCATGTTCACGAACATGCGCCAGGCCGTGGGCGGACCGCAAAAGGTAGTGACCCTGTGCCGGGCCAATGCCCTGAGATAGGCATCCCCGTCCAGGGTGCCGAACTGGAAGGCCGTGACCGTGGCCCCCACGTTAAAGGGGGCAAAGAAACTGGACCAGGCCCACTTGCCCCACCCGGGGGCGGAAAGGTTGTGATGGATGTCGTCGTTCTGAACCCCGATCATCACCGTGGTGGACAGATGGCCGATGGGATAGGAGATGGCTGTATGGCCCACCCGCTTGGGAAGACCGGTGGTGCCGGAGGTGAAAAAGCAAAAGAGGATTTCATCACTGCGGGTCCGGGCGGCATGGGCTTCCGTGGATTCGGCGGCCATATCCCCGTAAGAAACCCAGCCATCCCGCTGACCCAGGACGATTTTCACCCGGGGGGAAATCCCGGTTTCCAGTGCAGCTTCGTCCACCAGCTTGGCCGAGGCTTCGTCTGCGATGATCACATCGGGTGCATAGGTTTCAAACCGGAATTCCATCTCCCGGGGGGTCATGGTGGTGGCGGTGGGAACGGCCACCAGGCCAGCTTTGATGGCGGCCAGGCTGGCAAACCAGATCTCGGGCTTCAGGGGGGCCATCATGTACATATTGTCCCCGTGGCCCACCCCCTGTTTCGCAAGGAAGTTAATGAGCTGGTTGGCATTGTTCAGCAACTGGCGATAGGTAAACTCCCGTAACTCCTCGGTATGGATGTCGGTCCAGATCAACGCTGTTTTATCCGGGGTTTCCCGGACGTGGAGATCTTCGAAAATCTCCTTTACCCAATTGAAGTGCTCCGGCATTTCCATGCGGTTCAACGCCTCAAAAAACGCCCGTGCACACTCTTCCTTCGCCTGTTTGTCTTCCATCTGATTGATGCGAATGACGTCCTGATAAAGCTGTCTCATACCCAAAAACACTCCTTGCAATCCCAATTAATTAACTGTATAGCATCAGACCAAATATCTGGTTCTATAGTGTATCGCCATGATACTTGTCAAAATATTTTTGACTAGATAGTAACCCTAACCCATGACACAGGTGTGCCGTATCCATGAAAAAAAAGGACGATATCCTTATCCTTGCCCCACTCCAGGGCTTTACCGATGTAACCTTCAGGAATGTCTATGCCCGGCATTTTACCGGAATGGACGAGGCCATTGCTCCCTTTATTTCCACCATGGGGCAGCAAAGGTTAAAACCCTCCCGGATCAAAGATGTTGCCCCGGAACATAATACCCGCTTGGCTTGTCATCCCCCAGATCATGGGTAATGTGGCCGAAGATTTTATCTTCCTGGCCGACCACCTCCATGCCATGGGCCATAACACCGTGAACTGGAACCTGGGCTGCCCCCATTCCAAAATTGCCAAAAAGCAAAGAGGGTCGGGGCTTCTGCTTTACCCTGAAAAAATAGACCATTTACTAGAACAGATCATCCCCGGTATGGAACCGGACCTATCCGTTAAAATCCGCCTTGGACGGCGAAACAAGGACGAAATCTACCAGCTTCTGGAAATCTTTGACCGCCACGATGTCACGGAAATCATCCTCCACCCCCGCACCGGCACCCAGATGTACACCGGCACCTCCGACCATGATGCCTTTGAAAAGGCCATGGCCGCCAGCCGCCACACCTTTGCCTATAATGGCGACATTGTGGACATGGACAGTTACAACCGGGTCAAGGAACGCTTCCCAAACATCCGCCGCATCATGATCGGAAGGGGGATTTTGTCCAATCCCTTCCTGGCCGAAGACATCAAGGGCATCCGCCCGGAAGAGGACCGGGACAATGCCAGGGTCCTCCAGCGCCTCAAAGCCTTCCACGATGATCTGGTGGCCGACTACGCCCACATCTTTTCCGGCCCCGGCCACCTCACCGACCGGATGAAGGGCTTCTGGACCTACCTGGGCCCCTCCTTTGACGGCCATAAAAAACCCCTGAAAAAACTTTTGAAATCCACCTCAAAGGAAATCTACCAGGAACGGGTGGATGCATTTTTCAATGCCGGACTGACCTTTGCTCCGGGCCAGGCTTCCCCGGAATAACCACCGATCCCCAAAAAGTGAAACCGGCCCGGAAATCCCCCGGGCCGGTCCTGGTCCATTTAATCAAATTATCCCAGGGCTTACCTATACCGCCTTTCCGGCGGCATAGCCCTGGTGAACCGCTTCAAAGGCCGTGGCCACCTTCCGGGCATCCCCGGCCTTCCACACGGGAATGTTCAGGGTCTGGGCATCCACCACCAGACGATTGACGGAAACCGACCCTGCGGCCACCACAACGGTGTCCGCCTCAAGCTCCTCTTCCTTGCCGTCCTGTTCATACCGCAGTCCGCCGGGCACCACCGCCGTGACTTTGGCCATGGGAATGGTTTCCACACCCAAACGCCCCACATCCTGCATCATGCCCCATTTGGTGGATTTTCCAATGTCCTTGCCCACCTTGTCCGTCATTTCCAGAAGGATCACCTTTTTGCTTCCGGTGACGGCCATCTCCATGAGGGTTTCAGGGGTCTCGGCCTGGTTCACCATGAGGAACTTCAGGGTTTCCCCGTCCAGGGTCCCCTTTTCCGCCAGCAAAAGTGCCGTTTCAACGCCCACGGCCCCCCCGCCGATGACGGCCACCCGTTTTCCGGTCCCGGCCCGACCGGACAGCACATCCCATGATTCCACAACATGGTCGCTGTCCAACCCCGGGATGGGCGGGGTCAGGGGACGGGCCCCCGTGGCCACGATGAGGGCATGGGGCCGCTCTGTCTCCAATGCCACCTTGTCCACGGTGGTATTTAAGCGGACCGGAATTCCCTCCACCTCTACCTGGGAGGCCAGATCCCTTGCAAACTGGGCGAACTCCTCCCGGCCCGGAGGGGCTGCAGCAAGGAACAATTGCCCCCCCAGATGATCGGACGCTTCAAAAAGAATGACCTCATGCCCCCTGCGCTTTGCTGTGAGGGCGGCCATCATACCGGCGGCACCGCCCCCGGCCACCCAGACCGTTTTGGGCTCGGCCACGGGTTCTTCCATTCCTTGGCCTTCGTAACCGGCCACGGGGTTGCACAGGCACTCCACATGCTTGAGCCTGAACAGATTGTCAAAGCAGCCCTGGGCACAGGCAATGCAGTGGACGATTTCATTTTCCCGTCCCTGGCGGGCCTTGAGGGGCAGATCCGGATCGGCAATGAGGCTGCGCCCCATGGCCACCATGTCGCAATGGCCCTCCCTGAGGATTTCCCGGGCGGTTTCCGGATCATTGATACGATGGGAGGCAATCACGGGAACATCCACCCGCTCCCGGATCCCCCGGGCCAGGTAAACAAAGGCCCCCCGTGGCACCTGGGCTACAATCTGGGGAACCCGGGCCTCGTGCCACCCCACATTGATGCACAGGGCATCGACCGGACCTTTGGCCAGGGCCTCTGCATAGGCTTTGAGTTCCTCCCGGGTATTGCCCCCGGCCATGAAGTCGTTGCCGTTCATGCGGACCAGGACGGGATAGTCTTTGCCCACGGCCACCCGCACTGCAGCCATGACCTCCAGGCCGAAGCGCATACGGTTTTCCAGGCTCCCCCCCGTATGCATCGGTACGCTGGTTGGTCAAAGGAGAGAGGAACTCAGATATCAGATACCCGGTCCCGGAAAGGATCTCCACAGCGTCAAACCCGGCTTCCTTGACCCGGCCCGCAGCAGCCCCGAAATCGGCAATGGTCTCTTGTATATCCGACAATGTCATTTCCCGGGGTTCCTCCCGGGTCATGCGGGAGGCAATGGGGGAAGGGGCCACGGGCTTCTGGTTGTTGATGAAAAAGGAAAAATTATACCGGCCGGCATGGTTGAGCTGGGCTGCGGATTTGGCACCATTGTCCTGGATGGTCCGGGCCAGGCGGGCCAGGCCGGGGATAAATCTATCTTCATGGGCACCGATGTTCTGGGTATTGCCGGCCAATTCGTTCACCGTGCAGTATCCCACACAGATCATGGCCGGGCCGCCCCTTGCCCTGCGGGCATAAAAGTCCAGAATCTGGTCCGTGACTTCAAAGTCCCGACCCATGCCCAGGTGCATGGCCGGCAGGTAAATCCGGTTGCTCAATTCAAGCTGGTTGATCTTGATGGGGTTAAACAGGGGATCATGCATGGTCGCCTCCATGGGGTGAATTATTCCGGTTTAAGTCCTTTATAATGGATCAGCCGTTTCTGGAGGACCCGGTCGATGACATAGGCCCGAAGGCCCCGGGCCATGCGGGTCATCTCCAGGGTCCGGCCGGCATTTTCACTGAAGTCCAGGCCACGGGTGTGGGTCTCCCTCAGCCGGAGTTCATGGTCTACGATTTCCTTTGCCAGGCGGGGATAAAAGGCCAGCTCTTCCATATCCATACCCTGGTCCGCCATCCGGGCCAACAACCGTCCCATTTCCACATCCCGGCGGTCAAACACATGGGATTCAAGGGGAAGGATCAGCCCCATCTCGCAAAGGGTGTCCAAAAGGGAGAAGGTCAGTCCAGTCGCCTTACAAAAGGCATTCCGGTCCATTTTTTCCGAATCCCCCCCAAAAAGATGGGACTGAAGTTCCAGCAGGGGGGCAATATCTTCCCCCTTGTCCATCTCCTTGAGCAGGCCCTTGATGGCGGCCAGGGGGAGACGGTGGCGGGCCTGGATTTCTTTGATAAAGCCAATGCGTTCCACGCAAGCGGGGTGGTAATAGGCCATGTTGGGGCTGGTTTTAAGGGGTGGGGGCAAAAGCCCCTTTTTGACGTAGAGAAGAAGGGTGGACTTGGGCAGCCCTGTGGCATCCATAAGCTGCTTCATCTTAAGCATGGGGTGGCCGTCATCGGTCAACGGTTTCTGGGGTTTTACGGTCACGCTTCCCTCCGGGGATATATAAAGTATAAACCACAACCTCACACTTTACATATCCCCGGAATGTGGACAGGTCAACTCTGAAATTAATTTTCCCGGGGACATGTCACAGCGAACGGCCATACGACCTGCCGGCCTGGGTCTTCCATACCCAGAACAAAATGGCCTTCCCCGCCGGGGGCACCCGGTTATTTGGGATCGATTTTGAAAGGACTGTCCTTGTCTTCATCGGGCTTGTCTGCCACCTGGCAGGCGTCCCTCAGTCATGTGGAAATCCCCATTTTGGGAAGGATATAAATCTGAAGTAAAAAATAGACGGCCACAACGCCCAATGCCAGCAATACGGTTTTCATCCTCACCTCCTGTGTTAAACCGGTTTTCAGATAGGATAAGACCAAACGATCGGGAAGACAAGACCAAGGGGAACCAGAATCCCCACAAAAAAGAACCGGGAAAACCCCTGGCGGTAATTGGGCTTTCCCGGTTCTGGTGAGGTGGTATCAGACAATCCTATGGAGGTAAGTGGCTGTTCTGATTCCATATAACAATCCTACCACAAATTAGACACACCTCACAAATAAATATTACCATTATTTAGGATAAACCCTCTTTTTTCACCCAAAGGGAAGGCCGGTCGCTGAAACATGGAGGCTGCTTGAACACGTCAGCACTCTTCTGGTATACTTGGCCGATATGACCCAAACCCATAGGAGGTTCAATGCCCATATTTGAATACCAATGTGAAAATTGTGGAGTGAGTTTTGAAAAACTGGTCTTCCCATCGGAGAAAGACCCTGTGACCTGTCCCCGATGCGGTCGGGACACCGTCATCAAGAAAATAAGTGCCCCCAATTTGGGCCGGCGCAGCTCAGATGTCTGTATGGCGTCCCCCCCAAAGGGATTCTCCTGAGCCAGTTAGGCCCGGGGCGGCCGGTGGCTGCCCTCCCCCTACCTCCCCCTTTAAGTTTCACCGCCGACTGAGCCCGGATTTCCGGTGTCTCTCCCTCCTGGCCCCCCCCTACCCCTGCATCCCCTTCTTTTACCCTGCCCCCGAGTGTGATATAAGGGCCCGGTATTATCAAATGAAAACAAGGAGGTTCCAATACATACCATGGCAACCCTGAACGATGTGGTCCTGATTTATCTGGAAGATTCCCCGGTCTCCTTTGCCCGGGTGGAGGATATTTCACCGGACCATAAAAAAGACTGGTACCAGATCAAACTGCTCATGCTTCAGATCCCTTTGCAGGTGGTGACCTGGATTCTGAAGGACGATTATATTAATGGGGCTGAATTTACCATGGGCGGTAAAAAAATGCGCCTTGAAACCGTAGAGTGCCCCAAGGATGACCCCATGCACCAATGGGACGAAGACATGGACGAGACCGCCGCGTCCGGGGAAGAAGAGGAAAAGGTCCCTGCCGACCAGGGGAATGAAACCGGAAAGGTGATCTCCTTTTCCGATCTCAAAAAAAAGAAAGATGGACCCGGCGCCTAAAACGGTTCTTTCCGCTTCCAGGCGAACCGACATCCCAGGGTTTTACACCCCATGGTTCATGGACCGAATCCGCCAGGGAGAGTTCCATGTCAAAAACCCCTTTAACCATAAGGTTCGCCATGTGGATGCCCGGCCCAAAGCGGTGCATTCCATTGTATTCTGGTCCAAGAACCTGGGGCCCTTTTTATCCCTGGGGGCGGACAGGGAGCTGGAGAAAAGGGGCTACCCCCTCTTTTTCAACCTGACCCTGAACTCGGAATCCAAGCTGCTGGAGCCGGCCCTCCCTCCCCTGGCACGGCGCCTGGCCCACGCCCGGACCATCTGTGACCGATTCGGTCCGGAGACCTTGGCCTGGCGCTTCGACCCCATCTGCTTTTTTTCCGTGGACAAGGGGCAGCGCCAACACAACCTTGAGGCCTTTCCTCCCCTTGCCGACACCCTGGCCGGCATGGGGGTAAAGAGCTGCACCACCAGTTTTTACGGCCCCTATGCCAAGGTGAACACCCGAATTCGCTTTCTGGAACGCAGGGGGCAACGGCCAGTGGAATTCATCCACGTTGGGTTTGAGGAACGCTTGGATATCCTTTGCCGCATGGCCGGACAATTGTCCCAACGGGGAATGGAATTGCAGCTCTGCTGCCAGCCCGATCTCACGGCAGCACTGGAAAAGGAAGGGATAAGGGCCGCACCGGGACGGTGCATTGACGGCCACCGGCTCAAAGCCCTTTTCGGCGGCCACCCCGAAAGGCGCAGGGATTACGGACAGCGATCCAAGCAGGGCTGTACCTGTACCCGGTCCGTGGACATCGGTTCCTACCAGGACCACCCCTGCCACCACAATTGTTTGTTTTGTTATGCCCATACCGGACTGGATCTCCGAATTCAACAAGGAAAAGAAAAATGAAAATCAGAAACCTCAATCTCAACGGCAAGACCTTTCTCGCACCCCTGGCCGGTTTTACCAACCTTCCCTTCCGGCGCCTGGTCAAGGAGTGCGGCTGTGCCGTGGTCTGTTCGGAGATGGTTTCAGCCAAGGGCATGTTCTATGCCTCGGAAAAAACCTACACCCTTTTGGAAACCCTTCCCCAGGAAAAACCCCTCTCCATCCAGATCTTCGGGGCCGACCCCGAGTCCATGGGCCGGGCCGCCGCCGTCATTGAAGAACGGGGAGAGACCGATATCATTGATATCAACTTTGGCTGCAGTGTCCGCAAGGTGGTCAAACAGGGGGCCGGAGTGGCCCTGATGAAGGAACCTGATCTGAGCCGCAAGGTGATCCGGGCCGTGCGCAAGGCCACCACCCTGCCCTTTACCATTAAAATCAGAACCGGGTGGGACAATTCCGGGGACCAGGCATTTGCCATTGCCCGCATGGCCCAGGAGGAAGGGGTGGACGCCATTGCCGTACACCCCAGAACCGCAAGCCAGGCATTCAGGGGGCATTCGGACTGGAACCTCATCGACCGGATCAAGGCGGACCTGGACATCCCCGTCATTGGAAACGGGGATATCCAGACCCCCGAGGATGCCAAGGCCATGATGGATCAGACCGGGTGTGATGCCGTCATGGTGGGCCGGGCTGTTTTGGGCAACCCCTTTCTGCTCTCCCAGATTGATTCCTATCTGGAAACCGGTGGCTACACCATCCCCGATTCCAATGGGATCTTTGCCGCCATGGAACGGCTGACCCGGCTCTATGTGGACTATTTTACCGAAGAGACGGCCTGTAAAATGCTCAGGGGAAGGCTGTCCTGGTTTGTTAAAGGGCTGCCCGGCTGCTCGGACTTCCGAAGACAGCTGTCCGGCCTCACATCCCAACAACATGCCCTGGACCTCATCCAGGGGTATGCCCGGCAGGTCCGGGAAATCGCCTGACCGTACTGTATGCCCCCACATGGGCTGTGTAAACCGGCAGCCTTCCCCCGGCCCTCTCATCAAGTGGACGGAAGCTGCCCCGGGCCGGTGGTATTAGACGGCCGATTCGGATTTTCCTAGGGAGGATTGTTCTCCCACTCATTTATACCAATGCCTCCCTGATATTTTGGCGCAATCTGTTATGAAATCCCCGAGCCCCCTGTCACCGGTAGGGTACCGTAAATCGCATCTTTCCTATAGCAACCACAGCCCCCACCCGGTTTGATTCGACATATTCCCGTTAATATAGGCCGATTGCTGCCGATTTCACCCCTTGTTGCCTGTTCTATCATTTTCAAAAAGTTTCAACGATTCTGCGAAATTTATCCCATTGGAGTTTCACCTGTTTTTTCTTAATAAGCCACCCGGGAATTCAACAAAACACCGCCTCCCAGAACCCACCAAAAATATAGGCAAATTCAGGCATTCTCCCCAGAAATAATATTCAGAGAAAAAGCTTGACAAAGGAAATAAAAAACAGGATAACTACCAAGAATTTAATAAACTGCTAATAGTGTTTTTATATATTTTGAGTCTCTTACGAAATAAACGGGAAAAACAGTCTATCCCGGCCATAGCCGGGCTGTAAAATCAAGCCGACGGTATAAATTCCCAAGGAGGAAATGAATTAAATGAACGATTTTTTGCAAAGCCTTCGCAATGGTCAAGCTGAGAAACCTCGCCCCCAGAAGACACGGAAAAGCTACGATAATTCCTATCAGTATTCCGGCAACCAACGGTACCACTCCTACGGGAACAGCGGCGGATACCCCAACCAGCGCAATGCAAACATGAAGCGCCCCCCCATGCAGCAGCCCAACATGCCCATGGGCAATCAGCTTCCCCAGGAGGACATGAGCAGCATCTCCATGCTGGCCGATGCCATTGAAAACCTGAGCAGCCATGTGGAGACATTGGTGAAAAACCAGGAATACATGGCCAATATCCAGGAACGGGCCTCCGAAACCCTGGAACGCCAGGCCATGGCCATTGAACGGTTGGTGGAACACCTCAACCTGACCATGCCAGAAGCCGCCTCCGTACCGGTTTTTGAAAACCACTACGTGACCTCCCAGGATTCTGATCCCAGCTTTCGGGAGCCCATGGCACGACCGGCTGCCCCCCGGAAAGTTCCCATGGAAGCCCCCCGGCCCAAGGCCGGTCGGTCAGTGATCCGGAAAAAGAAAAAAATCACGTCCAAGGAACCCTCCAGCCCGGCTGCCATTGCCGGTGAAGGCAAACTCCTCTCCAGGGAAACCATCATGGACATCATCAACTCCATGCGGGACGAGGGTGCCACCTACGACCAGGTGGCCAAGCGTCTGATTGAACTGGGGCAGCCCACCTTCTCCGGTCGCGGAGAATGGCATGCCCAAACCATTCACCGGCTTTGCAGTAAAAAATAGAACCGACTGCCACGATTTTACAGAGAGACAAATAAACAGCGGAAATAGGTGAGAGATAACCTTTTTTCGCTGTTTATCTTTTTAGGAAACCTTTCTTCGCCGCCATCCCGGAAAAGCGCCTATTCCTTTACCGTTTCTACCCCCTTCATATGGGCATTCCATTCCGCCGGAAGCATCTGCTTTTTCAAGGTATTACAAGGCTTGCAACAGGGCACCAGATTAAACTTTTCAGACCGCCCCCCCCGGGCAACGGGGATGATATGATCCATGGTCAGCTCCTTTGGGGGAAAGGTCTTTTTGCAATAGTGGCAGATACCGGTGCTGCGCTTTCGCTTCCACCACTGGCTGTTCCGAATCTCCCGGGCCTTTGCCCGTTCCTTTTTTAATGTGACCTCGTCCACAAAGGGGTAAAAGGGTTCCATCTATGTAATTGTCCTTATTTATACCCGAATTCGTTGAGAACCCGTTCGTTGGAAGCCCAGTCCTTGGTCACCTTGACAAAGAGCTTGAGCAGCACCTTGCCCCCCAGCATATCCTGGATGTCCTTGCGGGCCTTGGACCCGATGCGGGTGAGCATGCTCCCCTTCTTACCAATGATAATCCCCTTCTGGGAATTTCGCACCACATGGATGCTGGCATGGATAACGGTGAGTTTTTCTTCCTCTTCAAAGGCATCCACGGTCACGGCTGAGGAGTAGGGGATTTCCATGCCGGTGAGGCGGAATACCTTTTCACGGATGATCTCCTTGACCATGAATTTTTCAGAGACATCGGTGAAGGTCTCCTCGGGATAGAGGGGAGGCCCTACTTCCAGGCATTGTTCCACCTCGTCCAGCAGGGCATCCACCTGGATGTTCTTCCGGGCCGACACCGGCACAACGGCCTTGAAATCAAAGAGATCCTTGAACTCCTCCACCAGTTTGTAAACCTGGTCCTTTTTGGAGATATCAATCTTGTTCAGCCCCAGGACAACGGACTTTTTGGTCTTGTTGAGCTGGGAGATGATCATCTTTTCCGCGGAATAGTTCCGGGAGGCGGTGTCCACCATGAAGAGGATGACCTCCACATCTTCCAGGGCCTGGAAGGCCGCATCCACGATGCGGCGGTTCAGCAGGGTGGTGGACTTATGGATCCCGGGTGTGTCCACGAAGATAATCTGGGAATGGGGACGGTTGATGATCCCCAGGATCCGGTCCCGGGTGGTCTGGGGCTTTTTGGAGGTGATGGAGATCTTCTGCCCCAGCACTTGATTCAAAAGGGTGGATTTGCCGGCATTGGGGGCACCGATGATGCCCACAAAACCGGACCTGTGTTCTTTGGTCATGGCCTTATTCTTCCTCGGTCTGATACCATTCTATGAGGCTGTCGATTTCCTTCATTACAGCCTCGCGTCCCAGCCGGGTCTTGGATGAAAACAGGATCACCCCGTTTTCATCCCGTTTCAGCCGGGAGCAGATTTCCATCAATCGTTTTTTCTGTTTTGTCTTGGACAATTTATCCGCCTTGGTGAGCACCACCAGGTACGGAATTTCGTGGGAATCCAGAAAAGAGGCCAGATCAAACTCCTCCTGTCCGGGATTCCGACGGATGTCAATGAGCAGCAGCAACCCGTATAGGCTGGCGCGCCCCCGAAGGTAGCGCTCCACCATGGGCCGCCACTGGGCCCTCACCTTTTTGGAGACCTTGGCAAACCCGTAACCGGGCAGGTCCACAAAGGAGAGGGATTCATTGACAAGGAAAAAATTGATCAACTGGGTACAGCCGGGCTTGGAACTGGTTTTCACCATGTCCTTACGCTGGATCAACGTATTGATCAATGAAGATTTTCCCACGTTGGAACGGCCGGCAAAGGCAATTTCCGGATGGTCATACTCCGGATAATGCTCTTTGAAGACCGCACTCTTCACAAATTCTACACTTTGAATCTTCATGCAAACTCTTTTAAATAGGCCTCCATACGGTCCATGCCCAGGGCCAGATTTTCCATGGAATTGGCATAGGAGAAGCGAAGATACCCCTCCCCGTTCTTCCCGAAATCAATCCCCGGGGTGACCCCGATGTGGGCCTTGTCCAGGATGTCAAAGGCCAGGGAATAGGAATCCATGGAAATATGTTTTGCATTGGCAAAGACATAGAATGCCCCGGTGGGCTCCACGGTGATACCCAGGCCCATCTCCTTGAGCCGTTTCACCACAAATTTGCGCCGGGCATCATAGGTTTGGCGCATCTTTTCCGTCTCGGCCCCGGCGTCCTTGAGGGCTGCGGCCCCGGCCAGCTGGGCCACGGAATTGGCACAGATGAAAAAATTCTGCTGGAGCACCTGGAGCGCCCGGACAAAATCCCTGGGGGCAATCACGTATCCCAGGCGCAGCCCGGTCATGGCAAAGAGCTTGGAAAACCCGTTGAGCACAAAGGCCCTGTCCGTATATTCCAGGATGGAATGGTCCTCGCCCACATAGGTGAGGCCGTGGTAAATTTCATCGGAGATGACATGGAGCCCATGGGCCTCGGCCACGGCAACAATCTCCTTCATCCGTTCATGGGAAATCACGTTCCCCGTCGGGTTGGAGGGCGAATTGATGAAAATGGCCTTGGTTTTGGGGGTAATCTTTGCCTCAATGGCTTCGGGGGTGTAAACAAACCCCTCTTCTTCGTAAACCGGAACCGTCACCGGAACGCCCTGGACATAGTTAATGAAGTTTTCATAACAGGCGTAGTGGGGATCGGAGATGATGATTTCATCCCCTGGATCCACCAGGGCGGAAAAGACCAGGAGCATGGCCGGGCTGGTACCCGAGGTGACCAGGATCTGTCCCGGATCCACCTGGGTTCCATAGGTTCGTTTGTGGTAGTCGCTGATGGACTCCCGCAGTCTGATGTCTCCAAGGCTGTGGGTATAGCTGGTTTCGTTGCGGGTCAACGCTTCCATGCTGGCCTGGTCCACACATTTGGGAACCGGAAAGTCCGGCTCCCCGATTTCCATGTGCACCACGTCGATCCCCTCGGCTTCCATCCGATGGATCTTCTCAAGGATATCCATCACAATAAACGGGGTGATCTGTTCACATCGCTTGGCAGGTTTCATTTACAATACCTTGTTCAGGGGGTACTCGATAATCCCTTCGGCGCCTTCCTTCAACAATTTGGGAATCAGATCCCGGACCAGGCTGGTATCGATGATGCTTTCAACGGCAAACCAGTCCGACTGATAGAGGGAGGCAATGGTCGGGGCATTGAGACTGGGCAGCAGGTTAACGATGTTGGCAATTTTATTTTCCGGCACGTTCATCTTCAACCCCACCAGTTTGTCGCCCACCAGGGCACCCTGGAGGAGCATGGCAATCTGTTCGATTTTTTCCCGTTTGGCCGGGTTTTTCCATGCCTCTTTATTGGCGATGAGCTGGGTATTGGTTTCCATGACCTCGTGGATCACCCGCAGGTTATGGGCCTTGATGGTGCTCTCGGTTTCCGTAATTTCCACGATGGCGTCGGCCAGACCGGAGACGATCTTGGCTTCGGTGGCCCCCCAGGAAAAGGTCACGTCCACGTTGATGTTTTTCTCCTTGAAGAAACGCTTGGTGAATTTCACCAGCTCCGTGGAAATGGTCTTTCCTTCCAGGTCTTCCAGGGTTTTGATGGGGGAATCATTGGCCACGGCAATGATCCAGCGAGCCGGCCGGGCACTGACCTTGGAGTAGATCAGGTCGGTGACCACATGGACATCGGATTCATGCTCGGCCACCCAGTCCAGACCGGTGAGACCGGCATCGATGATACCGCTTTCCACGTTGATGGACATTTCCTGGGCGCGGAGCAGGGCACATTCGATGCTCTCGTCGTTGATGTCCGGGAAATAGCTTCTGCCTTCCACATTGATTTTCCAGCCGGAGCGGCGGAAAAGATCAATGGTTGCATTCTGGAGGCTTCCCTTGGGGATGCCAAGCTTTAAAATCTTTTCCATTCGTTTTTCACCTTACCTTTTATACACTTTATCGGGGTCAAACACCTTTTCCTGGGTGATGACCAGTTCATCGCCGTCCACCTTGGAGAAAAAACAGGAAGGATACCCTTTATGGCAGGCGGCGCCCCCCAATTGAACAACTTTCAGGAGGACGGTATCCTTGTCGCAGTCCACCCGAATTTCCTTGACCTCCTGGGTATGGCCCGAGGTTTCGCCCTTTTTCCAAAGGCTTTTCCGGGAGCGGCTCCAATAGGTTGCCCTGCCCGATCTCAGGGTCTCTTCAAAGGATTCCTTGTTCATATAGGCCAGCATCAAGACCTCGCCGGTCTCTGCATCCTGGGCTATGGCGGGAATCAAACCACCTGTTTTTTCAAAATCAAGTGTTACCATGGCAATTAAACATTCCTTTTATTCGCTTCAATAAAACTTTAATAGTTAACCAATATCCCTTGTAAAGTCAATTCCTAACCGTTTTTTTCCGCAACTTGCCATTTACAACCCGGGTTTATTTTTTTATACTTCTCAAGTTAGGAAACAATGTCTATCCGGCATATTTCATGGCCACCTGTTCCAGCCCCTGTGAAGTTGTCGATAGGGAAAAAAAGTTTCCAGCCCTTCCACTATTTCTGCCATGGCTGCGTGTCCCCCCAGGAGGGGCGGCGTGTCTTTACCGGATCTGCCGGGTTGGCAGATCCCCATTCGTCATTCTTAGGAGTTTCCATGAAGTATCAACGTCTGGCCCATCATTTGGGAATGGAAGAAGAAGAGGTTCTGGAACTGGTATCCCTATTTGTGGACATCACCCAAAAAGACCTGGGTAAAATCCGAAAAAGTATCCTGGACAATGCCGCACCCGATGCGGCCTCGGCCGCCCACTCCATCAAGGGGGCCGCCGCCAACCTGGGCTTTGACCACATTGCAGACCTGGCCACTTCCATGGAACAACGGGCCCGGGAGGGCCGGCTCACCGGGATCCTCCCCCTGGTGGACCAGGTGGCACAATTAACGGCTCCCCTTTTAAAGAGGTAACCCCATGGCCGATTTCCACACCTATAGGGTTTTGGTGGTGGACGACAACCCCCTGAACCTTAAACTCATTGAAAAGGCCCTGTCCAAGGAAGGCTATGAGATCTTCTGTGCCGACAGCGGTCCCAGGGCCCGACAGATCACCCTTGACATCCTGCCCGACCTGATTCTCTTGGACATCGACATGCCCGGAGAGGACGGGTTTGCCGTCCTGGAAAAACTCAAGGGCAACCACCTGACCACCCCCATCCCGGTTATTTTTCTGACCGGAATCACCGGCCTGGATGCCAAGATCAAGGGCTTTGATCTAGGGGCCGTGGACTATATTACCAAACCCTTCCACCCCCGTGAAGTCCTGGCCCGGGTCAGAATCCACCTGCGCCTCTCCATTGCCACCAATTTACTCATCCGGGACCAGGCCCGGAAACTACGCCAGGTCACCCACGCCCAGGAAGCCCTGCTGCCCAACCCCTCGGCAGATCCCCAGGCCCGGTACAATGTGTTTTACCAGTCCCGCCACGAGGCCGGGGGGATTTCTACGATATCCTGGATATCTCCAACAATATCCGGGGATATTTTGTGGCCGACTCCGCCGGCCACGACATTGAAACCTCCTATATCACCGCATCGGTTAAGGCCCTTCTGGCCCAGAACTGCACCCCGGTCTACACCCCCCTGGAAAGCATCCAGATGATCAACGAGGTATTGGTGGAAATCCTGCCCCCGGAAAAATACCTCACCGCCTGCTATGTCCACCTCAACCGGCTCACCCTCACCCTGACCCTGATCAATGCGGGACATCCCCCGGCCATTTTCCACCCCAGGGACAAGCCCCCCCTCCTGCTCAAAACCCAGGGGGACGTCCTGGGCAGCTTCAAGGATGCCCGGTTCGGCATCAAACGCTTCAAGGTCAGGCCCGGGGACCGGATCTTTCTCTTTTCAGACGGCCTGGTGGAACACGGGCCCAGTCCCACTGCCTGGGGCCGGGGGGCGGAATCCTTACTGCCCCTGTGCCGTCGGTCCAGAGACCTGGCCTACAAAGATTTGCCCGACCATTTCATCAAAGCGTTGTTCGGCAGGGCTCCCCAGCCCGAGGACGACATCGTCCTGCTCTGCACAGAGGTTTGACCATGACCCCCCTTCCCATCCAGGAGCAGCGGACCCGAGACAGTCTCACCCTTGTCCTTTCCGCCACCACGGCCCATGTGGACCAGGCCCTAGAGCGCATCACCCCCTTTGTGGAGGAACACCTTTCCCAAGCCCGCCACCACCGATTCGACCTCGACCTGGTGGTCCGGGAGGGCCTTCTCAACGCCGTGTGCCACGGCAACAAAAACCGCGCCCACACCACGGTGACCTGTAAGGTCCATTGCATCCCCCCGGCATCGGTCCATGTGGAGATCCAGGACCAGGGCCAAGGATTTGACTGGCGGCACTTCCATTCACAACCCGCCTCTGGAACCCGGGAAAACGGACGGGGCATCCTGATCATGAAGACCTACTGCTCCGGCTTTACTTATAACCAAAAGGGGAATATTCTTTACCTGCACAAGGAATTTAAAACCAAAGTTTAATTCGGTCTTAATGGAGCGCTAACACGAATCTAGCAAAACAAGGGTACAAAACCGCTACGCAGATATGACAGCTAACCCCCAAACCGCTTTAGGGCGGATCCATTGTGTTAAGATCAGGAGGCCCCAATGACCACGCATTTGCATCGGGCAAAGGACCACATAAAAAAAGAACTCCTTGCCCTGGGCGCCATGGTGGAAGACCGGTTTAAAAAATCCATTGAAGCCGTGCAGACGGAAAACCTTCAACTGGCCCAATTCATCATCGATACCGACTTTGAGGTGGACCAACGGGAAATCGAACTGGAGGAGGAGTGCCTGAAAACCCTGGCCCTTTATCAGCCCGTTGCCACGGATCTGAGGCTCATTGTGGCCGTGATCAAAATCAACAACGACCTGGAACGCATTGCCGACTACGCCGTGAACATTGCCCGCCGTTTCAGGACCTCCTCGGAAAACCCCAACAAATTCAAATACGATTACACGGCCATGGCCGACCAGGCCGCGCGCATGCTGAAAATGAGCCTGGACGCCCTGGTGGGAATGGACGTGACCATGGCCCACCAGGTCCGGGAAATGGACCTGGAAGTCAATGCCATGCGCAACGATGCCTACCACACCATGAAGACGGATATCCGCAAGAATCCGGACATGGTATCGGAAATCATAAACATGTATCTAATCTCACGCCACATTGAACGCATCGGCGACCACACCACCAACATTGCCGAAGAGGTCATCTATCTCATAGAAGGGGAAATCATCCGTCACACCTGACCGGATGCCCCACAACCACAGGATGGACATATGTCAAAGGAAACCATACTCATCGTTGACGATGAAGAAGACATCATTGAGCTGATCCAGTACAACCTTAAAACCGAAGGGTACGACATCCTCACGGCCACATCCGGTGAGGCCGCCATCGAAATTGCCGACAGGGACCAGCCCGACCTCATCGTTCTGGATTTGATGCTGCCGGGCATTGACGGCTTGGAGGTCACCCAACGCCTCAAGGGAACCCATGCCACCCGGGACATTCCCATTGTCATGCTCACGGCCAAGGGGGAGGAATCCGACATTGTCACCGGCCTGGAGATGGGGGCCAACGATTATATTTCCAAACCCTTCAGCCCCAGGGAATTGGTGGCCCGGGTCCGGGGGATTCTCAGGCGCAGAAGAAAAACCGATCCGCCGCCCCAGGGGGATGTCAGACGGGTGGGGGAGATGATCATCGACCGGGGCCGGCACCAGGTGACCCTGGAAGGGGAGCCCCTGGACCTGACCCTTTCCGAATTCCAGCTGTTGTCCTTTTTGTCCGAAAAAAAAGGCTGGGTTTTCACCCGGGGCCAAATTGTGGACGCCATCCACGGTGAAAATTATGCCGTCACCGACCGCAGCATCGACGTCATCATTGTGGGGCTGCGGAAAAAACTCAAACAATACGCCGCCCATATCGAAACCGTAAGGGGGGTTGGCTATCGGTTTAAAGAATAGATATGACCCTTAAACGACGCAAACTGCTCTGGCAAATTTTTCCTTCCTTCCTTGTCATCATCCTGGTGGCCCTGGCCTTTGAGACCTGGTACTCCACCCGTTTTTTCAAGGACTTCTTCATTGAAAATTCCGAAAAGGAACTCACCACCCAGGCCCTGCTGCTCCAGCATAAGTTCAGCGGCATCCTCAACACCGACCCTTCCCGCATCCACCACATGGACGAACTGTGCAAACGCATCGGCAATACCGTGAACACCCGGGTAACCATCATCCTGCCCTCGGGCAAGGTGGTGGGGGATTCCTTCGGTCGCATCGAAACCATGGAAAACCACACAGGCCGACCGGAAATCCAGCGGGCCCTGGGGGGACACAAGGGGGTTTCCGTTCGCTACAGCGCCACCCTGGACAAAAACATGATGTACATTGCCCTTCCCCTGTTGAACAGGGAAAGGGTCCAGGCCGTGGTGAGAACGGCGGTGTCGGTATCCTCCATTGACAGCAGCATCCACACCGTGCAGAACCGGCTCCTGCTCAGCCTCATCCCCATTGTCATTGCCGCGGGCCTGGCCGGCCTCTATGTCGGCCGCCGCATTGCCCGTCCCGTGGAAGAGATGAAAAAGGGGGCCCAGGAATTTGCCCGGGGAAATCTGAAAAACCGGCTGGACATCCCCGACTCCGAGGAGCTGGCCGAACTGGCAAGGGCCATGAACACCATGGCCGAAAAACTGGATGAAAAAATCAAGGACAGCATCCACAGAAGCCGGGAGCTGGAAGCGGTCCATTCCAGTATGCAGGAAGGGGTCATTGCCATTGATGATGCCGAGCGCATCATCACCATCAATGCTGCTGCGGCAAAAATCTTTGACTTTTCCGCCGCCACCCTGAAGCAGAGAAACATCCTGGAGGTGGCCCGGAACTTCGAACTCCAGACCTTTATACAAAAGGCCCTGGCCACCCCGGAACCCGTTGAAGAGGACATCCACATCCAGCGGGAGGAAGAGATGCTCCTCAACATCCATTCCACAGCCCTGTGGGATTCCACGGGCAGCCGAATGGGCACCCTGATCATCTTCCACGACACCACCCGAATCCGAAAATTGGAGCGCATGCACAAGGACTTTGCCGCAAACGTCTCCCACGAACTCAAGACCCCCCTCACCAGTATCAAGGGCTTCATTGAGACCCTCCAGGAAATGGTCACCCGCAACGAAACCGAACCGTCCCTGGGCTTCCTCAAGATCATCGATAAAAACGTCAACCGCATGATCGATCTGATCAACGATCTTCTGGCCCTGTCCCGGCTGGAACGACTGGAGGGAACCCATATCATGGTGGAGCCCTATCCCATCTCTTCCCTGGTGGCTGCGGCCGTGAATATTTGCCGCCCCAAGTGTGAGGCCAGGAATATCCAGATCAAGGTCAACTGCCCGTCGGATGCCACCGTGATGGTGGATCCCATCCTCATGGAACAGGCCCTGGTCAACCTGGTGGACAATGCCGTCAAATACAGCACTCCGGACAATACCATCGACATCAGGGTCACCCCGGGGGATTCAGAAACCGCCATAGCCGTAACCGACCGGGGCGCCGGCATCGGCCAGGAACACCTGTCAAAGCTCTTTAACCGATTTTACCGGGTGGACAAGGGCAGAAGCCGCTCCGAGGGCGGCACCGGCCTGGGCCTGGCCATTGTCAAACACATTGTCCAATACCACAGCGGCCGTATCGAGGTGCAGAGCACCAGGGGCAAGGGCAGCACCTTCACCATTCATATTCCCGGTTAGGTCTCTCCCAGCTCCGGACAGGAACCGCCATCCCCCATAAAAAAGGGGCGGGAACAACATCGCTGCTGTTCCCGCCCCTTTGTCGTTTCAACCTCGGTGCCCCGTGTCCACCAGTCCGGGGTTACACGGATAGGGTGGGCGCTTTGTAAAACATCTCGGCATTGCCCCCCAGGACCATGGCCTTCTGCTCCGGTGTGAGTCCGGAGTTGTCCAGCTCCTTATAATACCGGTTGGGCGGCAAAAGGGGATAGTCGGTGCCAAAGAGGATTTTATCCCCCACACCGGCCTGAAAGGCCATGTCGTAGATGGACGGGTCATAGAGAAAGGGAGAGGCGGCCGTATCGTACCAGATATTGGTGAGGCGTTCCTTCATCTGCCGTTTCATCACGTGGTAGAAAAAAATCCCCCCGCCCCAGTGGGCCAGGATGATCCGGTTCTCGGGAAATGCCTTGGCCAGGGTATCGATCTGTTCCAGGGTCACCGGGGTCTTTCCGGGGTAGGGATGGCCCACGGGTTCATTGGTGTGGATCATGCACGGCAGGTTCCCCTTTTCCATGAGCAGGTCCATGACCGGCTCCAGAAAGCGGATGGCCGTGGCATCGATGCCGGACATGTAAAAGGCCAGTTCCCCCACCCCGGACATGCCCGCATCAAGGCAGCGCTCGGCCTCCCGGGCCGCCCCCTGCCAGGAAAGGTCAAAACAGGCCAGTCCCCGGATCCGGTCCGGGTACTTCAAAACCGATTCAATGATATAATCGTTGTTGGCCTTGGCATAGTCGGGGTTCCGCCAGGGAAACCCCGAAACCACTGAGACATCCACCCCCTGCTCGTCCATGACATTTACCAGATCTTCCACATTGACGATCCGGGATTTGGGGGATCCGTAAAGCAATTTGAACTCAGGCTCATTTTCAAAAAAAGGGGCGCGATCATCCCGCACAGATTCCGGAAAGAGATGGGTATGGGAGTCAATAATCATCCAAAGGGACCTCTGTCATTAAATATTGAAAAAAAGATACCGGCACTATATATTAATTGGCCTATGCAAACAAGTGGCAAAACACAGGAAACAACGGGATATTACCCCATCTTTCTCAACCTTGAAGGTCGAAAATGCCTGGTGGTGGGAGGCGGAGGGGTTGGCACGCGAAAAGCCTTGATGCTCAACCGATGCGGGGCCGATGTCCAGGTGGTCGCCCCCCGGATATCAGAGGCGCTCAAGGCAACGGATATCCCCGTCCATGAGCGCCCCTATGACCCAAGGGATCTGGAGGGGATTTTCCTGGTCTTTGCCGCCACCGGAGATGCCGGCATCAACCGGGCCGTCACCGCCGACGCCGCCCAAAGACAGATCCTTTGCAATTCCGCGGACGATCCCGGGGCCGGGGACTTTATCCTGCCCGCCGTGGTCCGGCGGGGGGATCTCATCTGTGCCGTCTCCACCTCAGGGGCCAGCCCGGCCCTGGCCAAAAAGGTCCGCCGGGATCTGGAATCCCTGTTCGGCCCGGAATACGAGCCCTTTCTCATCCTCATGGCCCAGATCCGCACCCGGTTGTTGGCCCAGGGCCATGACCCCGACGGCCACCGGGAAATCTTTAGAAAGCTGGTCCACATGGACCTTCCGGACCTCATTGCCAATGGAGATATTGCCGCCATTGATGCGGTATTAGAGGATCTCCTCGGCCCGGATTATTCCTATCGCAACCTCATGTCACAGGAGTCTTAAATGGGATTCAATACCAATACGATATTTCTCCACCTTGCATTGATTCTATACGGCACCAGCATGGCAGGATACCTGATCTACCTTTTCCAACAGAAGGAAATGGTTCAAAAAGCAGCCGTGGCCCTGCTGGGCCTGGGGGTTGTCAGCCACCTGGTTCACACAGTGGGGCTGGGCATGGACATGGGCACCCTGCCCGTGCGCAACCTGAGTCAATCCCTGTCCGTCTCGGCCCTGGCCTTTGGGGGAATGTTTCTCTTCTTCCAGTTCAGGTTCCGGTTGAAAATTCTGGGGGTCTTTGCCTCGGTGCTGCTCACCCTGGCCCTGATCGCCGCCGTATCCACACACCAGGATCCCACCCTCCCCTCGGAGGTGTTTAAGGGCTTCTGGTTCCATGCCCATATTCTGCTCGTCTTCCTGGGAGAAGCAGCCCTGGGTCTGGCCTGTGGGGCCGGCATCCTCTATCTGCTCCAGGAACGGGGAATCAAGGCCAAAAGCCCGGGGTTCTTCTTTAAGCGCCTGCCCTCACTGGATCTTCTGGACAATGCGGGCTCCGGTTTTTTAAACACCGGTTTTGTCCTGCTCACAGCAGGCCTGATCACCGGATTCATCTATGCCAAACTCATCTGGGGACGCTTCTGGAGCTGGGATCTAAAGGAACTTTTTTCCGTGGCCACCTGGCTGGTCTATGCCGCCATTCTCCACTTCAGATTCCATTCGGGATGGCGGGGACAGAAATCCGCCATCATGACCATCGTGGGATTTCTCATCATCATTTTTACATTTTTGGGTGTAAATCTTTTCCTGGGAGGACACCACCAGGAGTTTACAAGATAGCGAAAAGAACATGTCAAACATCATCTTAATTGGCGCCAACCACAAAACCGCCCCCGTTGAAATCCGGGAGAAACTCTCCTTTTCCGCAGATGAAACCTGGAACGCCCTGGAACGGATCAAACAGACCCCCCATCTCAAGGAGGGCCTGGTCTTTTCCACCTGCAACCGCATGGAACTGCTCTATATCCCCGCAGAGGGTGCACCGGAATCCGATCCCGACCTTGTCGCCGAAATGACCGGTTTCATTGGAGAACAGAAGGGCCTGGCCGTCAAGGATTTCCAATCCTGCCTCTATGTCCTCAAAGGGGATGAAGCCATCCGCCATCTTTTCCGGGTTGCGGCCAGCCTGGATTCCATGATGGTGGGCGAACCCCAGATCCTTGGCCAGGTGAAGCAGGCGTATAAGACAGCGGTAAAGGCCGGCACCACAGGCGTCCTCCTCAACCGGATGATGCACAAATCCTTTTCCGCGGCCAAACGAATTCGCAAGGAAACCGGCATCGGCGACAATGCCGTTTCCATCTCCTATGCCGCCATTGCCCTGGCCCATAAGATCTTTGACGATTTGTCCACCAAAACCGTCATGCTTCTGGGGGCAGGCGAGATGGCCGAACTGGCGGTGGAACACCTCATGGCCCACAATGTAAAAGGTATCCTTGTGGCCAACCGGACCTTTGAAAACGCCCTGACCCTGGCGGAAAAATTCAAGGGCAAGGCCGTGCAGTTTGAGGAGCGGGAATCGGCACTCTCAGAGGTGGATATCATCATCTCCTCCACAGGCGCCACCGATTACGTCATGACCGCAGACCAGGTCAAGGGGGCCATGAAAAAGCGGAACCACAACACCCTCTTTTTCATCGACATTGCCGTTCCCCGGGACATTGATCCGGACATCAACAAAATTTCCAACGCCTATGTTTACGATATCGACGACCTCACCCACATTGTGGAATCCAACATCCAGCAGCGGGAGCAGGAAACCGTAAAAGCCGAGCGCTATGTGGAAGAAGGGGTGGTCAAATTCAGAAAATGGCTGGACGGCCTGGCCATCGTCCCCACCATCAAGGCCCTCAACGACAAAATGACCACCATTGTGGAACTGGAGTGCAGCCGCACCCTTTCCCATCTTTCCCATCTGGATCCAGCGGACAAGGCCGCCATCCGGAGAATGACCCGTGCCATTGCCACCCGGGCCATCCACGACCCCATTTTGTTTTTACGCAATACCGGAGACCACCGTGACGATACCCATTACCTTGATGTGGCAAGGCTTTTGTTCAATTTAGACCTTTCCGGCGATGAATAAATTCTTTACTTTTATCAATGCTCTGGTATAATTCTTTTTTTGGAAGTTCCGTGCACCTTTAATACAAAGGACGAAACCATGAAGCAAGAAGATCTTGATTATTTTAAAAATTTACTGACGGATCGCCTCAATGAACTTCTGGTTCATGCGGACAGCACCGTCACAGGAATGACCAAACCCAAAGAGAACTTTGCCGATCCCACCGACAGAGCCTCCCACGAGGCCGAGAGGAGCTTTGAGCTTCGCATTCGCGACCGGGAACACAAGTTGATTAAGAAAATTAAAAAAGCCTTGACCCGCATTGAGAACAAGACCTTTGGTCGGTGCGAAGTCTGCGAAGAAGATATCTCCATTGAACGTCTCAAAGCCAGACCGGTCACCACCCAGTGCATCGAATGCAAGACCCGGGAAGAGGACAGGGAGAAAGCCCTCGGTATTTAACCAGGCTAAACATAGTCGGTGATTGACCTTCATATACATTCTACAGCTTCCGACGGATCATATACGCCCAAGGAAATCGTCCAACTGGTCCATAAAGAAGGGCTGAAAGCCTTTGCCCTTACCGATCACGATTCCATCGACGGCATCAAAGAAGTCCTGGAACACATCCACACCGTACCGGTGGAGTTTATCACCGGCGTAGAAATTTCCTGCCAGCCGCCTGAAGAATTCAGGGAAGCCGGTAGCATCCACATGCTGGGCTACGGTTTTTCCATTTACGACAAACAACTCAACGCCCTGCTGTCCAAAGCCAAGGACGCCCGGAGCAGGCGCAATCCCGCCATCATTGAGAAGCTCAACGCCCTGGGGATGAACATCTCCATGGAAGAGGTGGAGAAGCGCTTTGGCGCCGACCAGATGGGCCGGCCCCACATTGCCGAACTCATGGTGGAAAAGGGGTTTGTCAGAAATTTCCGCCAGGCATTTGACCTCTATCTGGCCAAGGACAAACCCGCATACGTTGATAAGTTCAAGGTCTCCTGCAAGGAGGCCATCCAGGTCATCCTGGATGCCGGCGGTATCCCGGTCCTGGCCCACCCCGGCCTGCTAAAATTCAACAAGAGCCGGGCCCTGGAAGACTTCATCGCCACCCTGGCCGGATACGGCCTCCAGGGCGTGGAGGTCTTCTACACCAACCATTCCCCCCAGCAGGTGGACTATATCAAGGGCATTGCCCGGGATAAAAAACTGCTACTCACCGGGGGATCCGACTTCCACGGCAGTTTCAACGCCGGGGTAAAGCTGGGCAAGGGCAAGGACAATATCCGGGTCAACTACCCCCTGTTCAAAGCCCTCATCGACCGGCTGGCGGCCATGCGCCACCTCCATGCCCGGCTGGACATCCTGGAATCCAATTTAAATTACCAATTCCTGGACCCCAGCCTTCTCATAAACGCCCTCTGCCACAGATCCTACCTCAACGAACACCAGAAGAGCTGCCGCAGTGACAACGAGCGGCTGGAGTTTCTGGGGGACGCGGTTCTGGGGTTGTGCATCGGCCATGCCCTCATGAAGAAAAGCCCCTCCAAAAAAGAGGGGGAGCTGTCCAAACTGCGGTCCAACCTGGTCAGTGAGCCGGCCCTGGCCGACATGGCCCGGCAGATCGACCTGGGTCGCTTTGTCAAACTGGGCAAAGGGGAAGCCCTTTCCGGGGGCGGGGATAAGAACAGCATCCTCTCCGACGCCTTTGAGGCCGTGGTTGCCGCCATTTACCTGGACGCCGGGTTCGACCGGACCCAGGAACTCATCCAGGAGCTCTTTGACAGGGCCGTGGGAAATGCCCTTTCCTCCTGCCGAACCATTGATTACAAGAGCAGCCTCCAGGAATACGCCCAGGACGTCTTCACCACCACCCCCACCTATGCCGTGGCCAGGGAAATCGGCCCGGACCATGACAAAACCTTTGAGGTCTCCCTGACCCTGGCCCATATCACGGCAAAGGGATTTGGAAAGACCAAGAAAGCGGCAGAACAGGACGCAGCCCGCCAGGCCCTCCACGTCCTGGACCCCGACAAAAGCTGAGCCCCATGCCCCCCCTGGTGATCCCCGTTTTCATCCCCCACATGGGATGCCCCCACCAGTGCGCCTTCTGCAACCAGACCACCCTCACCCCAAAGGCAGGCCAGGCCCTACCCGCCACCGAGGAGATCCACCAGACCATTGACCAATACCTGGCCTTCCAGGGAAAACGGGAACGGGTGGAACTGGCCTTTTACGGGGGCAATTTCCTGGGCCTTGCCCCCCACCAAATCACGGTTCTGCTCCAGGCCGTCACCCCCTATCTAAACGACAAGCAGATCCACGGCATCCGATTTTCCACCCGGCCGGACACCATCACCCCGGAAACCCTGGACCTGATCCGGGAATTCCCCGTCTGCCTCATCGAACTGGGTATCCAGTCCATGTCCGACACCGTCCTTTCCGCCGCCAACAGGGGCCACACCGCCCAACAGGCCCGGGATGCCATGGACGCCATAAACGCTGCCGGCATCCCCCTGGGCGTCCAGGTCATGGTGGGCCTTCCAAGGGACACCCGTCAAACCATGCTGGCCACCGCCCGCACCCTGGTGGAATACCACCCCAAAACCGCCCGGATCTATCCCCTCCTGGTCCTGGCCCACAGCCCCCTGGCCCTGGCCCATGGAAATGGTGACTATGCTCCCCTTTCCCTGGAAACTGCCCTGGACGTCACCAAGGCCCTTTACCCCCTCTTCACCCAAGCGGGCACCCGGGTCATCCGCATGGGCCTCCAGGCATCGGACTTTATGGAAGACCGCCTCAAGGTCATTGCCGGCCCCTGGCACCCCGCCTTCGGCCACCTGGTCTTCTGCGCCTTGGCCCTGGACGAGATCCTCTACCAGATCAACACCCTTTCCCCCGCCCCCGGTGACACGGTCACCCTCCTTTTCCACCCCTCTGACCAATCCCGCATCCGGGGCGACAAAAACACCAACCTCACCCACCTCCAAACCCAATACCCCCATCTCACCTTCACCCTCCGGCCCGACCCCACCCTTACCCGAAACCAGATCCGGATCCGATAATTTCAGGCCAAGTATTAAACACAAAAACGAAACAATAAAATATTGTTTTTCCCCCCCAAAAAAAGTATTAGACACACGCTTATTAACAGTGTTAAGCTCTGTATTCCTTCACCCGAATCATACGCCCGGAAAAGGCGGCAGGAGCGTATCCTTAGATTTCTCGGGTGGAAGATAAACTTGACACACAAAAAAAGGATACAAAAATGAACAGATTATCAGCAGGTATTTTATTATTGATCCTCTTCTTATGCAGCACCGCCGGTGCCTCTCCCATTGAGTACAATTTTCAATTTCCCCAGAATGGCGACTCTATTTTTACGGCGTTTGACAGCAGAACCTTTGACTTGGGTAGTGGGCTTGAGGTTACGGTAAGCGGTTCCATCGATGATAGGACGTCAGCTTCTTTTGGGCTGGTCACCCAAAATATTGATGGGCTTTCTATCATAGATAGTCATAGTAATTTAGCCTATGTTGACGGAGCCAGCGGAGTGGAAACCCTCTGGCTTGAGTTCAACCAAGAAGTGAGTCTGGATGCCGTGAATCTTTGGGTTAGCCACACGGATAACGGAGAAGCCATCGATGTCATCGTGGACGGTGAACTGGCCGTTGAAAATTTTCGAGTTACAGGAGGAGGATGGTTTGACGTGACGGCCGGGGTGGGCACCCGTTTGGGTCTGCGGGCGGATGCGCCCATAGATAGATTTCAATTAAGGGACATCCGTGTCAGCATCTCGGCGGTACCGGAGCCGACCACCCTGCTCCTTGTGAGTTGCGGTCTTCTCGGAATGGCCGGATTGCGCCGTGGGTAATTTCAAAGGACAAGTTTGAAATAGGGCAAAACAAGTTCAAAAAAGACCTTTGATCAAAGAAGAATGGAAGAGATGGGCGGATGTCATCTCTTCCATTCCTGCTTTTTAAAACCCGACCCCAAAAAACATTGTTGGGGGGGAGGGCAAGGTTGCAATAAAAACAGACAAGGGCCTCTTTTCTATATCCCCTGTTTAAACAAATCCTCAGCCCCGGTTACTTCATCGGGTTCCGGCGTATATTCCGTGGGAATGGTCCCCTCCTTGAAACATTCAAACAAGGTCTTTTCCGATTCCGGGATGGGGAGAAGCCCGGTCTTGGCGTCGATCTTGGCAAAGACAATGCCCTCGGGCACGTTAAAGCTTCGCACGGATTTCCCCTCCAGTGCCTGCTGCATATAGTCCAGCCAGATGGGGGAGGCGGCCCGGGAGCCGGTCTCGCCCTTGCCCAGGGGATCCTTCTGGTCCCGGCCCACCCAGACCCCGGTGGTGTACCGGGGGGTATAGCCCAGGAACCAGGCATCGTTAAGATTGTTGGTGGTGCCGGTCTTCCCGGCCACGGGGCGTTTTAGGGCCTTGACCCGTTTTCCGGTCCCGTCCTGGACCACGGATTCCATGATGGAGGTCATGATATAGGCCGTGTCCATGTCAATGACCTTCTTGCGGATGAGCTTGGAGGTCTCCAGAAGATTACCGTACCGGTCAAAGATCTTGGTGATGAAGACCGGTTCAATGCGGTAGCCCAGGTTGGAAAAAACAGAATAGGCATTGACCAGTTCCAGCAAGGACATTCCCGAAGAGCCCAGGGCAATGGAAAGGTCCTTGGAGATGGGGGCGTTGATCCCCAGCTTCCGTGAATAATCAATGGTGTAGTCGATGCCGATGTCCTGGAGGATCTTGATGGTGACCACGTTCCGGGACTTCACCAACGCCTCCCTGAAAAGGGTGGGGCCGTAGAATTTTTCCTTGTAGTTGTGGGGCTTCCAGACAAAATTTCTTTCGGTATCCTCGTAGACCACCGGGGAATCGATGATGACGGAAGCGGCGGTATACCCCTTGTCCAGGGCGGCGGCATAGATGATGGGCTTAAAGGCCGACCCGGGCTGGCGCCGGGACTGATAGGCCCGGTTGAACTGGCTGTCTCTGTAGTCCCGTCCACCGATCATGGTTTTGACATGGCCGGTCTCGGCCTCGATGCTCAAAAGGGCGGCCTGGGCCACGGGCTCCTGGAAAAGTTCAAATTTATAAAAGGTGCTGCCTTCGGGTTCCCCCACCACCTGGACCCGGATCACATCCCCGGGCTTCAGAACCTGGGAGGGCTTTTTCATCCGGACCTGGTAATAGGCCACATCCCGATTGGGCTTGCGGGCCCAGGCCATGGATTTCATGGGGATGATACCGAAAAAATCCCCCACCCGAACCGTGGTGGTCTTGTTCCCGTCGTCCACCTTCTGGACCACCCCCGGGTAAACCTGTCCGTTTTCCAGGACATTGGCACCGATGTTTTCAGCCACCCCACGGCTGAATTCTTCGATCTTAAGGGCCGGGATATTTTTCTCGGGTCCACGGTAGCCCGTGCGCTGGTCCAGGTCGTGGAGCCCCTTTTTCACGGCACTGCGTGCCATTTTCTGGAGTTCGATGTTCACGGCCGTATGGATTTCCAGCCCCTGGGTATAGAGGGCCTCGGGCCCGTATTTCTTTTCCACGTACCGCCGTACATGTTCGGTGTAGCGGGGCACCCGCTCGATGAACCAGTTCTTCCTGGGCTTGATGTCCAGCTTCAGATCCATGGCCTCGGTGGCCTCCAGGTTGGAGATCATCCCCTCTTCCTTCATGCGGTTGAGGGTGTAGATCTGGCGCTGTTTGGCCTTTTCGGGATGGCGGAAGGGGGAATACCGGCTGGGGGCCTGGGGAAGCCCTGCCAAAACGGCGCATTCAGCCAGATTCAGATCCCTGGCATGCTTGCCGAAATAGTTCTCCGCAGCCGCCTCTACCCCATAGGCGCCGTGGCCCAGGTAGATCTGGTTGAGATAGAGATAGATGATCTCATCCTTGGAAAACTTCCTTTCAATGCGGTAGGCCAGGATGGCCTCCTTGATCTTCCGCTTATAAGTTCGTTCCGGGGTGAGCAGAAAGGATTTGGTCACCTGCTGGGTGATGGTGGAGCCCCCCTGGACAATGCCCCCTGCCTTGAGATTTTTGATCATGGCCCGGATGATGGACTGGATGTCGATGCCCGGATGGGCCCGGAACCTTGAATCCTCGGCCGCCACAAAGGCATTGATGAGATGGGCCGGCATCTCGGACAGGGGAATGACAATGCGCCGCTCCTTGTAGAACTCTCCGATCTTCCGACCGTCGTCGGAATAGACGTTGGTCACCGTTGCCGGGGTATAATCCTCAAGGGTGTTGATTTTGGGCAGATCCCGGCTCAGGTAGACATAGATGCCCACCACGCCGGCCACGCCGGATAATCCCAACAAAATACATATGATCACAGCCCATTTTAAAAGGGAGTAGAACAGGCCCCCTCCCTTTTTTCCTCTTTTTTTGAGGACTTCGGACTTGGTTTTTGGAGTTGTCATAACCACCTGGTTTTAAATTTTATTGTTTTATTTTCAACCGCTTATTAGCAGATTACTAGCCATAAGGCAATAGTTTAGACCCCGAAGCCCCACAGGGCTTAGCATACCGCTTTTGTTGACAAAGCCGAATCCGGTGTCATATTTACCCTGTTAAGCCAACTTACATCCCCCAGGAGACAGGACCGACATGGGAAAATGTGCCAAACATCCCCAGAGGGAGACCCCCCATCGCTGTGCCAAGTACGATGTCTACCAATGCAAGGAATGCCTGCGCTGCAAAGACCCCAAAATCTATTGCAAATTCCGGGACGGCTGCACCATTTACGCCATCACCCACCGGGGGCTGGATCCGGACACCTAACCACAAGGACAGACCATGAAAAAAGATACCCATGAGTTCATCCAGACCTACGACGGCCTCGGCGCCTTTGGCCTGAACCGGGAAACCGATGAAGAAACCGTCATGTTCTATCTCCAGAAATTCTCCGAAGACACCTTTATGGAGGCCCTGATCCCCAGGCTTTCCGACCCGGAGCTGGAGGAGATCTATTTGTTCATCAACCGCCACCTGAAGCAGCACCTCACCGAGGATGAATACCACGCCCTCTTTCTCAAGGACCGATAGGCCATATCTCCCCTTCCCCGGGTCAGTTTGGGTTGGGAACGGTTAATTATAACCGTTTATTTCCCCAACCCCCTGGATTTTCTTGACAGAACAGGGGGATTTTCCTATTCCAGCCCTTACGACAGGGGAAGCCCCTTCCCAAACATGAACACTAAAAATCGTTAAGGAGATAGAGATGAAGTTTAAGACCTGGATTGCCTTGTTTATGACCCTCTGCCTGCTGTCCCTGGGCAGCACAACCGTTCTGGCCGCCAATGGAGAACTCATGATGGCCACCACCACCAGCACCGACAACACCGGGCTGCTGGACTACCTGATTCCCCATTTTACAAAGGCCACGGGCATCCCCTGCAAATGGACCGCCACCGGAACGGGCAAGGCCCTGAAACTGGGCCAGAACTGTGACGTGGACGTGCTCCTGGTCCATGCCCCCCCTGCAGAAAAAAAATACATTGCCAAGGGATTTGGCAAGGACCGCCGGGAAATCATGTACAACGACTTTGTCATCATCGGCCCGGAATCCGATCCCGCCGGCATCAAGGGTAAGGCCATCGGCCAGGCCCTGACCCAGGTCAAAACAGCCCATGCCCCCTTCCTCAGCCGTGGGGATGATTCCGGTACCCATAAAAAAGAAAAATCCCTGTGGAAATCCGCCGGCGCCGCCGTGCCGGACAAGGAAAACTGGTACATCCAGACCGGACAGGGCATGCTGGCCACCATCACCATGGCCCAGGAACGCAAGGGTTACACCATGACCGACCGGGGCACCTATATCAAATACCAGGATCAGCAGGGCGGAAAGGCCCCCCTCAAGGTTCTTGTGGAAGGGGACCAGGTGCTGCTCAATCAGTACTCCGTTCTCACCCTGAACCCGGAGAACTGCCCCAAGGCCGACCATGAACTGGCCAAGAAGTTCTCCCACTGGATGGCCTCTGCCCAGGCCCAGGACCTGATCAAGGACTTCCGCCTCCTGGGACAGAAGCTCTTCATCCCCAACGCCCAATAGCCGGTTCCACCGTGGAGTTCATCCTTGACGGCATCTGGAAAGCCGCCCTTTTATTGGTTCACCTGGATGCCTCCACCTGGACGGCGGTTTCGGCAACCCTGAAAGCCTCCACCTGCGCCATGCTCCTGAGCATGGCCGCAGGTCTTCCCCTGGGCTTCTGCCTGGGGTATTTTACCTTTCCCGGCAAACGCCAGCTCAGAACCCTGGTGGACACCCTCCTGGCCCTGCCCACGGTCTCCATCGGCCTCATTGTCTATGCCCTGATTTCAAGCAGAGGCCCCCTTGGGGAATTTGGCCTCCTCTTTTCCCTCACCGGCATTGCATTGGGACAGACCGTCCTGGCCCTGCCCATCATCATCGCCATCACCGCCGCCACCATCGAGGCCATTGATTCGGATCTCAAGCTCACCCTCATCTCCCTGGGGGCGGGCAAACGCCAGCTTATGGGCACCTGCCTCTGGGAGGTGCGCTACGGGATCCTGGCCGGGGTGGTCACCGCCTACGGTCGGGTCCTCACCGAGGTGGGTATCTCCATGATGGTGGGGGGAAATATCAAATACCACACCCGGACCATCACCACGGCCATTGCCCTGGAAACCAACAAGGGCCTCTTTGCCGACGGCATTGCCCTGGGGATTATCCTCATCCTCATTGCCTTTGCCGTAAACCTGAGCCTCTCCATCCTGAGGAAACGCTGATGACGGCCTACCATCTGGAAAACATTGCCCATTTTTACGGGGAGAAACAGGTCCTGGACATCCCGAAGCTCACCCTGGAAAGCGGCAGCATCACCGGCCTCACCGGCCCCAACGGCAGCGGCAAATCCACCCTGCTCAAACTATTGGCCTTTGCCATGAAGCCCAGCCGGGGCACCATCTGCTACCAGGGCCGGCCCCAGCTCCCCTTTTCTAAATCCGTCCGATCCCAGGTCACCCTGCTCACCCAGCACCCCTACCTGCTCAAACGCAGCGTATTTGACAACCTGGCCTATGGACTGAAGATCAGAAAGGACACCCAGAAGCTGAAGGCCCGGATCAAAGAAAGCCTTAACACCGTGGGCCTTGATCATGACCGATTTGCCCATCGACAATGGCATGAACTCTCGGGCGGGGAGGCCCAGCGGGTGGCCCTGGCCGCCCGGCTCATCCTGGAACCCGAGGTTCTGCTCCTGGACGAACCCGTGGCCAGTGTGGACAGCGCCAGCGCCCGGCGCATCCGACGGGCCGCCCTGGATGCCCGAAAGCGATTCGGCACCACCCTGGTCATTGCCAGCCACGACCTGAACTGGCTCTACGATTGCTCCGACACCCAGATCGTCATCACCCAGGGCCGGATCCAGACCATGGGGGCCGACCTCTGCATTCCCTGGCCCCTTACCCATGATCGCCCCCGGGGAACCGCCTGCCTCAATCCCCAGGGGATTCGTTTTTTCCCCCAATTCGGGAAAGAATGTGAACACCTTTTATCCGGTAAGGTGACGGCCATGCACCTCATTCAGAAAACCGGCCACATCCGCACCACCGTTGAGCTGAAGCTGCCCTCGGGACCCTTTCCCCTCACCCTGGATCTGGACAGGAAATTGGCCCAAACACGGGGCCTGGTCCCGGGCTCCCCCCTTTCCATGTGTATCCCCACCAAAAGTATTAGTTTCGGATAACTTTTTTCTCACTTCTTGACTTTTTACCATTTTCCACGGTATGGATATCCTAGCCCGGATGGTCCGGATATTTCACCAAATCCCCGGAATTCCGGGCCAGCCCCCGAAACACCCGAGAGAAAGGAGACCCCCATGACCCCCAAAATTTCTGCCTACATCGCCACCAGCCTGGATGGCTATATTGCCCGGAACGACGGAGACATCGACTGGCTGGAACAGGCCAATGCCCGCCTTCCCAAGGGGGAGGACTGTGGGTTTCATCAATTCATGGACTCCGTGGACACCCTCATCGTGGGACGCAAAACCTTTGAAAAAATCCTGACCTTCAGCGAATGGATATACGGTACCACCCCGGTCATTGTGCTTTCCCGTACCCCCATCACCCTGCCCGATGGGATTCCGGAAACCGTGACCTCCTCATCTGAAACCCCTTCGGAACTGGTTAAACGCCTGAAATCCCAGGGCGTCCGCCACATCTACGTGGACGGCGGCCTTACCATCCAGGGATTTTTAGCCGAACACCAGGTGGATGAGATCACCATCACCACGGTACCGGTCCTCCTGGGGGAAGGCATTCCCCTGTTCGGCCCCCTTGAAAAGGATATCCGCCTGGGCCACATGGACACCCGCTCCTATGACTGCGGTTTTGTCCAGTCCCGGTATGCCGTTTTAAGATAAAGCCCAAACCATAAAAAGGGCCCTGCTTCCCCTTGGGGAGCAGGGCCCTTGGTATTGGATAATGCGGTTCACCAGAAATTTGGAATAGGCAAATCTTAAGCGTGGCTATTTCGTCCTAATCCCGGGGATCGGATGCCTCCCCTCCCAGCTCCTGGTTGATGTTGTCCAGTTCGGCCTTGAGGGCATCGGCACGGTTCCTCAGCACCTCTTCCCGGTTCAACGGGGTCGAATACCCCCCGTTACCGCCAAAACATCTCCTGCCCAGGCCCTGGCCCCGACCCATACCGCACCGGCCCCGGCCGCCAAATCCTGCGCCGTTGGCCATGGCATTTCCCGTGCAAGCGCCCTGGCCCCGTCCTGTCATGGGCCCCTGGTTCATGGGGCCTCTCTGGTTCATTCCCGGCATGATAACTCTCCTTATTTTGATAATGATGATGGTCCGGCATCGGATCTGCGGCCCCTGCCGCAACCCCTGCCCTGCCCCCTACCCCGCCGGCGGAATTGCCGCCCCTGTCCGGGGGTTCTGATCTCATAGCATCCACCGCCCACCTGGAGGCGTTTTCCCGCCACCAGGGCCTCGGCCAGTGCCTGCCGCGCCTCCCTGAGAATCCGGCCAAAGGTCTGCCTGGAGACCTGCATCTTTTCAGCGGCCTCGGCCTGGCCCAGCCCCTCATAATCGATGAGGCGGATGGCTTCAAAGCCCTCCAGGGCCATGGAGACCTCTCCCTGGGGCCCCATGCCCTCGGGTGCAAAGCCTCTGAATTTCGGTCTTCCGGCAATCTGTCTTCTCAATTTATGCCTCGGCATCTCTCTCCTCCGGGGTTGGCGTTTTGATCATTTGACTACAACACTAACTATGGTAGAATGACCTGTCAAGGAAAATAATGGTCAAATGACCAAAAAAATAAGGAAGCCCCATGGAAATCCATCCCCACTGCCTGCCCTGCCTGGCAGGTCTGGCCCACAAAGGCGTCGCAGCCGCCACCGACGCCCCCTCCCTCCAGATCAACACCCTCCAAAAGGCCCTGGCCGCACTGGCTGCCCACAACCCACAGCACCCGGCCCCCCTGGCTGCAGCCGCCATCCAGAAGATCATCACCCGGGAAACCGGTTGTAAGGATCCCTATAAAGCGGCCAAGGAGGAGAGCACCCGCCTGGCCCTGGCATTGCTCCCCGGGCTGCGCAAGCAGGTGGAGGACTCCGACGCTCCCATGGACACGGCCCTCCGCCTGGCCATTGCCGGCAACATCATCGACTTTGCCACCCTGGGCCGCCTGGATGAAAGCGAGCTTACCCGTCACATGGACAGCGCCGCCCACCATGGGGTAACCGGGGATATGGAGGCTCTGATCCAACGCCTGGACCAGGCAGAGAACATCCTCTGGATAACGGACAATGCCGGAGAAATCGTCTTTGACCGCCTGGTTCTGGAACAGCTTCCCCACCATAAACTCACCCTGGCCGTCCGGGGCGGTGCTGCCCTTAACGACGCCACCCTCACCGATGCCCGTGCCTCCGACATCCCCGATACCATCCGGATCATGGACACGGGCCTTGCCCTGCCCGGCACCTGGGTGACGGCCTCCTCCCCCCGGTTCCAAAAGACCTTCCAAGGGGCCGACCTCATCATCGCCAAGGGCCAGGGCAACTTTGAAACCCTGGATCATACCGACCCCAGAATCCTCTTCCTCTTCCAGGTCAAATGCCCGGTGATCGCCCAAAACGCAGGCCACCCAGTGGGCAGCCGCATGGTCTTTTCGCCGGTCGCCCAGGGGGCCTGAACCGAATTTTCAAATGAAGACGGCACCATGATGCACCGGCGCCCCTGTGGACCTGCCTGTGGAAGAACCGTCCCCGGCACCGCCCCTTGGAGCATCACAGGCGCTGGATGAGATAGATAAGGTCTGCACTGGTGTTTGGACCCCAAATAGGGAAGCCGGAATCCGGCGGCAATGGCCATTGCCCGGCTCTGTGTCTCAAATGGGGATGGGCCTGCTAGGGTTTCAACACCAGGAAGTAGAGGCTGCCCCGGACATTGAGGTGCCCGGCCGTGAATTCGGCCCACTCCCCGTTGCCGCAGAAGACATCCACCCGGCCGGCCCCCTTGATGGCCCCGCCCGTATCCTGATTCATGACAAAGAGGGAGACCCGGGGCCAGTCCTTACGCCCCGGCCCGGTCCAGCCCTTTTTGTCTTCTTTGCGGACCATGTCCGTGGCATCGGGCAATGCCGTTCGCACAAAGGCCAAGGCCCCCCTGGGGAAGACCTTGGAATCCGTGGCAATGGAGCGCACCGGGGTCACGGCGGTTCCCAGGCAGCCAAAGGGTCCGCCCTCTTCGGTCTTGAAAAAGACAAAGCTGGGATTGTGGAAGAGGATCTCATCCATGCGTTGGGGGTTGGCCTCCAGCCATTGACGGATGGCCTGCATGGACATTTTTTCCCTGGGGATTTCCCCCTTTTCAATGAGGTAACGGCCAATGGAGCGGTATGCCTGTCCGTTGGAACCGGCATAGTGGACCCTGAGGGTTTCGCCTTCAGGTGTTTCCACCCGGCCGCTGCCCTGGATCTCCAGGAAAAACCGGTCCACCCGGTTCTCCAGCCAGAGCACGGGCTCCCCCTGGAATCCGGGATCGGTGTTGATCTCCTCCCGGGAATAATAAGGGATGACCTGGTTCTTTTCCACCCGGGCCTTGAGCTTGCCCAGGCCCTTGTACTTTTCCCCGAACCGGGACAGATCGATCTGCAAGATGTCCGAAGGCATGCCGTAGAGGGGATAGGCAAAACGCTGGTCCGGGGTGCGGCTGCCCCCATAGGTGGGTTCGTAATACCCGGTGAAGAGCACCCCGGGATCGGAATTAAAGGTCGAGGCATAGACCTGGTACTGGCCCTTGATAAAGGTGTTCAAGGCCCGGGTGGAGGGGCGGGTCTTTAAAAAGGTTTTCAGCACCTCCAGGGAGCGGATCATCTGATCGGCGGTAAAGACATCCCCCCCAAAATCATACCGCCGTTTGGGCGGCACCCTGCGATAGTAGACCAGGCTCTGGTCAATGGACTGGTCCAGCCCTTGGAAATCCAGGCTGTCCATGAAGGCAGGGTATTCCTCGGGTTCCAGGGCCACCAGGGCCGTGTCGGGACGTTCCCCGGGGGGCCGCCCCCGGTGGGGGTCACACCCCCATAGGCAGAGCAACCCCATCACCACAACACAGATACGGAATTCAAGACGCCTTGGTCCCATGGCCCTCTCCTTTTTTCAGGGTACGTACCGTGGTCTGCTCCGGCTCCAGGCAGGCGATCTCGCCCATCTCCCTGGCCGACACCCCCAGCTCGGTGAGCTTCCGGGCCGGCACCATAACCCGGCTCTCCAGGGTGGACACGGTCTTGTTATAGCTTGCGGCACAGCGTTCGATGTCCCGGCCCAGACGGCCCAGGTGATCCCCCATGGAGGAAAGGCGCTGGTAGAGCTGGGCCCCCAGGTCCCGGATTTCCCGGGCATTGTCGTGGGAGCGCTGCTGCTGCCAGGCATAGGCCACGGTCTTCAACAGGGCGATGAGGGTGGTGGGCGTGGCCAGGATCACCCCCTTTTCAACCCCCATGTCAATGAGGTCGGGCCGGTGCTTCAAGGCGGCGGAGAAAAAATTCTCCCCAGGCACAAAGAGCACCACAAAGGCCGGGGTGGGGGTAAATGCCTGGGTATACTTTTTAGAGGAGAGCTGACGGATGTGGGTGGCCACCTGGCGGGCATGGTCTTCCATGCAGGCCTTTTGGGTGGCCTCATCCTTGGCCTCCAGGGCATCCAGGTAGGCCAGAAGGGGCACCTTGGAATCCACGATGATCTTCCGCTTCCCGGGCAGGGTGATGACCATGTCAGGCCGCAGGCTGCCCTTGCCGGTTTTGCCGTCGGTCATCTGCTCCACAAAATCACATTGGTCCACCATGCCCGACAGCTCGGCGGCCCGTTTCAGGGTGATCTCTCCCCAGCGGCCCCGCACATGGGGCACCCGCAAGGCCTTGACCAAATTCCCGGTCTCCATGTGAAGGAGCTGCTGGGTTTGTCCCATCTGCTTCAACACCTGGGCAATGGCCCCGTTGGCCCGCTGGCGTTCCGCCTCCATGGCCTGGAGCCGGTCTTCATAGCGGTGCATGGACTGTTTCACCGGGTCCATGGTCTGGCGAATCTGGTCCCCCTTGAGGTCAAACTCCCTGCGGGCCTGGTCCAGGTAGCAGGAAAAATGGGACTGGGCCATGTCCATGAACCGGGCGGCCTGGTCGTTGAGGGCCTGCTGGGACAAATCCTCCAGCCGGTTGGAAAAAAACAAAACACCGGTGCGGGCCAGGATAAAACTGACCAGAACCCCCAGAAGGAATCCCACCCCCAAAAGGGAAAGGGCCTGGGGTGTGATCAGATCACCCATTCTCCCCCTGGTACCGGGGGGCGATAAAGGTACCGCTTTTTCCACCGGTCTTGGATTTCAAATGGATATCGGAAATCTCCATGGCCTTGTCATAGGACTTGCACATGTCGTAGATGGTCAGGGCGGCCACGGAAACCGCCGTCAGGGCCTCCATCTCCACCCCGGTTTTGCCGGCCAGGGAGACCTCCCCCTCGATGATGATGGAATCCGTCTCCGGTTCCGGGGTGAAATCCACCCGGGCATGGGTGATGTTCAAGGGATGGCACATGGGAATGAGATCGGCGGTTTTTTTGGCGGCCATGATGCCGGCGATTCGGGCCGCCTCCATGACATTGCCCTTTTTCACGGTTTCGTCCATGATCTTCTCCAGGGTGGAGGGCGTCATGGAAATCCGGCCGCAGGCCACGGCGGTGCGAACGGTGTCTGCCTTAGCCCCCACATCCACCATGCGGACCTTTCCGTCGGCGTCCAGGTGGGTAAACTCTTGGGTCATTTTACATATCCTCCAGCATCAATGGGATGGGCTGTCAACGTAGAACTGGGTCTTTTTCGTGACCTCGGCCTTGATGAGGTTCAGGGTGTCGGTGAGGCATTCCAGGACATTCTCCCGGATATCACCGGCCACCACCAGGTACATGACATCCTCTCCCACATCCAGGGGTTTGTCCTCTTCAATGTGGACCAGGATCTCAATGATCCCGGGGCGGGCCTTCTGCCGGGCCAGGATCTCGGCCAGGCGGCCATGGTCAACGGTGAGGGAAAGCCCTGTCACGGCCTCGCCTTCCCGGGTGTTTTCACGGACAACACCGTTGTGGGCCAGGATCATGCCGGCCTTGGGGTAATCGGGATGGGCCTTGATCCGATCCACCAGGGTTTGAAGATTCATGGGATTATTTCTCCTTGGGTATGGTGTTTGGCGGTTTTGCGGCCATGGTATCTGCGGTCTCCAGATCGGCCGGGGTATTGACATTAAACATGAACTGCATCCTAGGATCCAGCTCTTTCAACTTTTCCGGCGGAATTTCCCTCACCCTTTTGAGCTTGAAAAACCGCTTGACCATATAGATCCGTTTCTCCAGGTTTTCCTCGATCAAGGGGATGCAGTCCCTGGAATAAACAGCGGAAAGGGGCTCCAACCCATCCGGGGTCCGGGGAATCACCACATGGGTGCCGGGTTTGGCCAGGCCCACGGCATGGCGGATCACGGCCTCGCTGGCAAAGGGCACATCACAGGCCGATACATAGGCAAAGGGATGGGAGGCATAGAAAAGGCCGGCATGGAGCCCAGCCAGGGCGCAGCGAAGGGGGCTGATGTCCGTCACCACCTCAATGTCCCAATCGGCAAAATCCCCGGGGTCGTTGACCACGATGAGGGTCTCGTCAAAGAGCCGGTTAAACAATTGGTACAGCCGCTGGAACATGGACGCTCCCCCCACCTGGTGAAAGGTCTTTTTCTTACCTGGGAGCCGGCTGTTGGTCCCACCGGCCAAAATCACACCGGTACACTGAAATTTCATGGATAAATCCTGGATAAAAAAGTCTGTATTACCCCCCTTGATTATAGGAAGCAGCGTGGAAAATCAAGAGGTGTTGCCCAGGGTAAAAAAAGATGATACACCTCTTGAATGATCCATCTAATACGATCCTGAAAGGCATAAAATGAAACAGAATAAAATCCTTCTCAACGACCAGGACATCCGCCGCATCATCACCCGGATCGCCTATGAAATCGTTGAAACCCATAAAGGCACCCAGAACCTGGCCCTGGTAGGCATCCAGACCCGGGGAGATTATCTGGCCAAACGCCTGGCCGATCAGATCCGGGCCATTGAAGGCCCAAAGCTCCCCGTGGGCAGCATGGACATCAACATGTACCGGGACGACTGGACCCAGATTTCCCACCAGCCCATTGTCCGCCCCTCCAAGATCCCCTTTTCCGTGGACGAAATGAAGATCATCCTGGTGGACGACGTCCTCTTCACCGGCCGGACCATCCGGGCCGCCATGGAAGCCCTCATGGACTTTGGCCGCCCCGGCAGAATCGAGCTGGCCGTTCTGGTGGACAGGGGCCACAGGGAACTGCCCATCCAGGCCGATTACAAGGGCATCTGCGTGGACACCGACCGCCAGGAAACCATCCAGGTCCACGTCACCGAACACGACGGACAGGACCAGGTCTTTAAGGAAGTCTAACCATGGGAACCCTTTTGCATAAAAAAGACACCCCAAAAGACATCCGGGTTGCCGTGATCTCGGTCTCCACCACCCGGAAATTGTCCGACGACAAAAGTGGGCACTGGATCAAAAAACAGGCCAAAAAGGAAGGATGCGAGGTGGTCATCCACCAGGTGGTCACCGACGATGTCGCCGCCATCCGGGATATCCTGGAACATGTGACCGGAAAAATCGCCCCCAATGCCATCATCTTCACCGGCGGCACCGGGGTCAGCCCCAAGGATGTCACCATCGAGGCAGTCCAGCCCTATTTTGACAAGGCCCTGTCCGCCTTCGGCCCCCTCTTTGCCCAACTCAGTTTCGAAGAAATCGATTCCGCCGCCATCATGTCCAGGGCAACGGCGGGCATCGTAAACAACTGCCTGGTCTTCTGCATCCCAGGCAGTATCAAGGCCTGCAAACTGGCCTGCAACGCCCTGATTTTCCCAGAACTCGGCCATCTGCTGAAACATATGAAGGAATGATACCATGAATTCTGAACTGGATACCCTGCTGGACCAATGGAAGGACAATGATTCCAAGACCAAAATGGCCTTTACCGAACTGTTAGAACACCTGAAAAGCCTTGAGTGCGTTGAGCTGGACTTTGATGCCCGCCCCGGGGTGACCTACAGCCTCCGCCCCCGCCACACCGGCCAGAAAAGCCGGAAGCTCTTCGGCATGGTGGACGTCATCGACGACGACCCCGAAGATCGCTGGCTCTCGGTCTGCTTTTACAAGGAGTTCATCACCGACCCCCAAGAAGCCGGGGACTCGGTACCCGAAGGGCTCATGGGCGAGGATGCCCATTGTTTTGATCTCTACGAATACGACGCCGACGAGGTGGCCTACATCAAGGCCCGCCTGGCCGAAGCCGCAGGCAACGCCCCCGAATAAGCCCTTCCCCCAAACCCATTGCGCCCCCTGTTTCCAGGGGGCGCTATCGTTCAGCCCAATCCAATGCATATATTCAATCCATTCAACGCCCGATTATACAGCCCCTGCCTACTGCCCCCAAAAACCTCATTACTACTCTCACCGTAATAATAGATACTTTGACTCAGTAGTGTCCGGTTAGATTGTTGCAGTTAAGAACTCATTAAATTTATTAAAATTTTTTAGTTTTTCTATTGACAAATGTACGCAAAAATTTTGCGCGCCTTGAAAATCTTATTTCAAGGAGGCACAATGGCGCGCATTATAGTCCCAAAACAACAATTAAAGTCCCTGAACTTTGACAATTTCAAATTCCCTTTGGTAGAGTTGCATCCAATGGCACCAGAATTAAAATCACGAGGTGATCGACCTTTGAAAATGACCTTTGAGGACCAGCTAAATGCGTTGATTTATTTTCATCTCCAGGAGCATAAATCAGCCCGTCACTTGGTTCAGGATCTCAAAGAAAATGTTTTTGCCAAAGAGCACATCGCTCCAGATGGAGGTATTAGCCGTAGCAGTTTTTCTGAAGCGATAAATAGCCGAGGTCTTGATCAGCTCCAGTTCTATTTTGAAAAAAGCCGCTTAAAAAACTGTCCAGTTTTACTTGACCACGTCACTGAATTTTGGAGAATGGTCAAAGGTGTTTGGTGACAAGAAAATGACAACCGCTCTTCTGGATCGTCTCACCCATCATTGTGAGATAGTTGAGACCGGAAACGAGAGCTGGAGATTGAAGAGCAGGCAGTGATTCTTTTTTAGCTCCAGGGGGGTCAAAATTGGACGCCGATTGACACTCCAGAAGTTCTATACGCTTCTGTCTACATAAATCTTTTAAAATTTCACCAACTCGACGTCTAAATTTCCCGTACAACTTCTTTTTCCGGTATTTTGGCACAAATACCACATGATATTTGCAATCCCATCTCACATGAGATAGGCTTTCCCAATCGTGCATAGGTTCATCCTCTCTGGCCCTTTGGGGCTTTCCATGGGGATGAACCTATATCATTTCTCACTGTATCGGTTGAACCTCTTAGGGTCCTCCACCATAGGTGGAGGATTACGTCACGGATTTAGACAGGGACAATATTGTCAAAGATCAAAAAATTTTAACACAGCAAAAACCTAACCGGACATTACTGAAAAGAAGGGGAAGTTTTACACCCCCTTTAGTCCAACGGAATTCAGCCCAGGGGAAAAGACTGAGACACAAGGATATCGTTATGCTGTCCAAAGACATCAGTTTATTGTTAAATCTGATTATTGTTAAATCTGAATTTATGACCGACTGGAGAATGTTTGCGACAAAAATCCGTTTTTGGACAACAGTGACAGCACATGAAAAACTGCGCTTACCCTAAAGGATAGGGCAGGGACAATATCACACCTCACTGATAATCCGTCCGGTGTTCCGCTCCACCTGGATGCACCGATCGTCATACAGGGTCTGCATGCCGTAATCCTTGACATTGGTCACTTCCAGGTGGGGAAGCCCGTTGAGTTTGAGCCACTTTTCCACCAGGGCCACCTGGCGGGGATCAGCGGCACGGGCTGTGAAAATCTTCACCCGGATTCCGTTGTTCACCATACGGTTCACAAATTCCACCATGCCCGGCACGGGTTTGCCGATGCGTCTCAGGGTGGAGGAATCGTCCCAGATGGCCAGGGTGCCGTCCAGGTCCACTCCCACCCAGGGTTCAAAGGGGGCGGGCGCAGACTTCACCTTGACCAGCGCCGCTTTTTTTGGCGCCGGCTCAGGTTTTTCGTTAAAGAATCCTTTTATTGCATTCCACATGGAGTGTCCTTTGTACCAGCGTTAAACCGAGAAACGAATATTTAGGATATCACCGTCCTGGACCAGGTATTCTTTGCCTTCCACGTTGAATTTTCCCGCCTTTTTCAACTCGGCTTCGGACCCCAGCTCAATGAGGTCGGCATGGGAAAAGACCTCGGCACGGATGAAGCCCCGCTCCAGATCCGAGTGGATCACGCCTGCGGCCTGGGGGGCGGTGGCATCCTTTCTCACCAGCCATTGCCGGACCTCGTCGGTTCCCACGGTGAAAAAGGAGATCAGGTTGAGGGATTTCAGGCAGAGGCCGGTGAGGACTTCCAGGGCCGTGGCCGTGATTCCCAGGTCATCCAGGAACTCTTTCTTTTCCTCTTCTGTGTCCAGAAGGGCGATCTCAGCTTCCATCTGGGCGCAGACCAGCATGGCTTCGATTTCCTGGTCCTCGCATTTTTCCCCAAAGGAGGCCAGAAGCTCTGCATTGTCCACATCCCCTTCCCCCACGTTCACGGCAATGACCATTTTCTTACGGGTGATAAAGGGGTAGGAGGAAATCATTTTCATCTCGTCTTCACTGAGGTCCAAAAGGCGCAGGGGCCTTTCCGCTTCCAGGTGATCCTTGAGCCGGACCATGAGGGCCAGTTCTTTTTTCTTGTCCTCGTCCTTGATCTTTTTGACCTCGGCCTCCAGGCGTTCCAGCCGCTTTTCCACAAAGATCTGATCGTGCATGAGCAGCTCGGAATTGACCATGTCAAAGTCCCGCATGGCGTCCACGGAGCCGTCGGCATGGTAGACGGCATCGTCTTCAAAGGCACGGATGACGTGGCAGACCGCGTCCATGTCCGCAATGTCGCGGAAGATGGTCCCCTTGGAAATGGTTTCGGACTCCATCTTGGGAAGCAGGACCAGGTCCAGCCGGGCCCGGGCCTCCTTTTTGGGATCATACATCTCCACCAGGGTATTGAATCGGGAATCGAGTATATCAGCGGCTCCGGGCACGGGCTTCATGGCCTTGGAGGGATCGGAGATCTCATGTCCCGTTAAAATCTGAAATAGGGTTTTTTTGCCTGTCTGGGGCAGGCCGATGATTCCAACCTTCATGGTCGTTTTACGTCCTTTTACATTTTTGAATTTTACTTGATTTGGAAAATCATATATCAAATTTAGAACATTTTAGACAGAATAAAAAATCCTGCTGCACAAGGAGAAACGCCCCGTGATTCCATCCATATACACCCCGCCCTTGGGCTTTGGCAACGGCCATGTCCAGACCGTTTTTCCCTCTTTATTCAGAACGGTTCCCCAGGTGACCTACACCCGGGAGCGCATTGACACCCCGGATCAGGACTTCCTCGACCTGGACTGGTCCCGCATTGGGGCCCGGCGTCTGGTGGTGATTTCCCACGGACTGGAGGGGGATTCCCACAGGGCCTATGTCAAGGGGATGGTCCGGGCGGTGAACCAGGAGGGGTGGGATGCCCTGGCCTGGAATTACAGGGGATGCAGCCAGGAACCCAACCGCAGCCTGCGCTTCTATCACAACGGGGCCACCGACGATCTGAACCGGGTCATCACCCATGCCGCGGAAACCGGAAAATACAGGGAAATCGCCCTGGTGGGCTTCAGCCTGGGAGGCAACCTCACCCTGGTCCACCTGGGGCGGGATGAAGTCCATCCCCTGGTGAGCCGGGCCGTGGTCTTTTCCGTGCCCTGTGATCTGACTGCGGCCTCCCGCCAGCTCACCCTGCCGGCCAACCGCATCTACATGAAACGTTTCCTGGTCCTCCTCCATGGAAAGATCAAGGCCAAGGCGGCCCAATTCCCGGACCGCATCGACGATGCCGGCTATGGGGCCATAAAGACCTTTAGGGAATTCGACGATCGCTACACCGCCCCCATCCACGGGTTCAAGGATGCACAAGACTATTGGGACCAATGCGCCAGCCTCCAATACATCCCCACCATCCACCACCCCTGCCTTGTGGTCAACGCCCTGAACGACCCCTTTCTACCCCGGGAATGCTATCCCGTGGAAGCGGCAAAAAAGAATGGGTGTGTCACCCTGGCCACGCCCCGGTCCGGGGGCCATGTGGGATTTATGGCCTTCAACGGCCGGGGCCGTTATTGGAGCGAAGAGGTGGCCGTGGACTTTCTCTCCCAGGACTGATCAAGGGGTAGATCCTGCCCCAAGGGAAGCTGGTGTTATTCCAGGTCCGGAATCAGAATTCCAGATCCAGGCATGCCTGGGCATCCCTTGGGACGGGGCGCTTTTTTTTAGGATCCATGGCCAACCGGGAGGCACTGAATTGGGCGTCGTGGGGATAGACCAGCCAGGCATCCTTTTCCAGGGCCCGGGCCAGCATTTCGGCCTTTTCATTGACCAGGGCCTCGGGGTACCGGTCATAACCCATGGTAATGGGCAGGTTCACCCAGGGGGTTCCCGGCACCAAATCTCCGGTAAAAATCAGGAGCTGATCCCCAATGGTGATAAAGGAAACCAACATGCCCGGGGTGTGGCCCCGGCTTTCGAAAAAGGAGATGTGAACCGGTCCCATCTCCAGGTGATCCCCCTGGGAAACAAGGTCCAGGCGACCCGTCTCCCTTAGAAGGTCGGAAAGCCCGGGGATAAAAGAGGCCCGGTCCCGCATTTCCGGGGAACAGCTGCGCTCAAACTGGGCCTTGCCCGTGATATACCGGGCATTGGGAAAGACCAGGCCGGGCGCCTTATCGGGATCGTGGGCCGTGAGCAGCCCCCCGCTGTGGTCAAAGTGGAGGTGGGAAAGGACCACATGGGTGATATCCTCCGGGGCCAGGCCCTCTGCGGCAAGGGAGGCCAATAGGTCATGGCGGTTGGAAACCACGCCGAAGCGGTTCTTCATTTCCGGGGAGAGATAGGCCCCGGGTCCGGTTTCAAAGAGGAGGACATGGTCCTGGGTGCGGATGAGCAGGCAATTGGCCCCAATGTCGATGCGATTTTCATCGTCACAGGGGACCCAGCGCCGCCACAGGGCCTTGGGGGCATTGCCGAACATGGCGCCCCCGTCCAGTTTCATGGGGTTTCCTTTTATGGTTTTCACAGCAGCAATCATGGCAGCATCCTTGGGAGGGGGGCAGGGGAACTCGGGTACCCTGCCCGTTTTCAATATCAGGGCAGGGTGATTTTCCGTTTATCCGGATTGTTGTGGCGACGGTAAAGGATGGCCACATGACCGATCATCCCCACCAGCTCCGACTGGGTCTGCCGGGTGATCTCTTCGGTTAATGCGGTCTTGCTTTCCTTGTCCTTGTATTCAATGAACTTGAGTTTGATCAGTTCGCTGGCATCCAGGGCCAGTTCAACTTCATCCATCAGGCCCTGGACCAATCCCTTCTGGCCCACATAGGCACTGGGGTTCAAATGATGTGCAAGCCCCCTGAGGTATTTACGCTGGGCGCCTTTAAGTGCGGTCACAATCGTTTCCTTCGTTTAGGTTTCAAAACGGTTATCATATCACAGGTTTGCCCTGGAGGACAGCGTATAATGCAGCTTCCATCTCCCTTCTATGGGATTGAAGGCGCTGGATCATCCCCTGGATGGTCCCCTTTTCATCCAGGGCCTTCATGGGGGCACACAGATACCAGGTGCAGACAAAGGGACGCCGGGGCCGGGGCAGACGGCATCCTACCGGGGTGAGGCAGGCACAGACCGGTCCCTGGGACGAGACCTGCTTTCGGATCTGTGCAGGCGGCAGTTTGCCTTCCATCAGTTGGAGGAAGAGCAGGTCCAAAAAATCATACCCAATGACGGCCCGGACACAGCAATTGTCCCGGCAATCCGGACAGACGCGGGTGGAAAGGGCTTCCATTTTCCAATCCAACTCCAGGTAGAGGTCCTGGATCTGCCGGGCCCATTTCTCCACCCGGGAAACATCATGGCCGGCCTTTTCGGAAAAAAGATGGTTAAAATGCCGTCCCACCTGATCCCATTGATCCGGATCCTGCCAGGAGACCGTATGTCCGTTTCCTGCTGCCATGGGCAATGGCATAGTCCGGAATTGACAAAGATGCAACAGGGAATATGTTTAGACGACCCGGACTTCCCTGGGAACTTCCAAATATCACAGACCAAAGGAGTAAAAGACCATGAGCCAATTTACCCTAAATGTTGAAAACATGAACTGCGGCCATTGCACCGGCATGGTGGAAAAAACCCTGGCCGGGATCCAGGGCCTCACCGAGATCCAGGTGGACCTGGAAGGCAAGCAGGCCCGGTTCCGGGCAGAGGATCAGGCCCTGGCCCAGGAAGCGGCCCGGGCCGTGACAGAGGCGGGATACCCGGCCAGTCTGTAACCCTTCGTTCCTAAAGCTCCGCCCCCCTATCCCTGATCCGTCGGTCCCTTTTACAAAAGGCCGGAAAGGTCAAACCGATCGGAGCGGTTCATGGTCCGGATGAACCGGCGGAGCAATTCCGTATCAAAGCAGTGGGCCATGCCCTTGTCCCGCAGCTTCATCCGGGCTTTTACCCGTTTCCGGGCCTCTTCCTCCAGCATTTCCTTTTCCCGCAGCCGCTTCAACTTGGCCTCGTAGTCGTCCCTGACCACGGTCACCACCGGGGCCTTGCGGTTCTCCTTGGCTTCGGCTTCAAACTTGTGCAGCACCTCCACATAGGGATTCTCCCCGGACATGATCCGGAGGGCCTCAAAGGGGGTCTTTGCTATCTTATACGCCCGTTTGGAAGTTAATGCATCAAAGACATCCACGATGTGACAGACCCGGGACAGCAACGGGATCTCATCGCCGCTAAGACCGCAGGGGTAGCCGGATCCATCCTGGTTTTCATGGTGGTAAAGCACAATTTCCAGGCAGCGCCTGGACAGCTGGGTCTTAAAAAGAAGCCCCATGGAATAGGCCGCATGGGACTGGATCAACACATATTCAAGGTTGTTCAGCTTTCCCGGCTTGTTGATCACATTTTTAGGAATCTTGATCTTGCCGATGTCGTGGAAGAATCCGGCGGCCGTGGCCTGGATCATCAGGGTGCGCAGCTCGGCCTCGGACAGACCGGGAAACAGATCCCGATTGGTGTTGATGAACAGTGCCAGAAGCCATCCCACCTTGATGGAGTGAATATGGGTGTCGTAATCATGGCCCACCAGCCGGGCCAGACCTTCCAGGGAACGGATATCCGAGATAAACTCAATCACCGTGGTGATGAGCCGGGTGATATTCACCATCATCCGATCGGTTTCCGTCTTGGAGGCAAAGTCCGCCTTAAAGGCCTCCTGGATCACGTCCGCAGAAGAGGCCACCAGGGAGGCGCTCTTCTGACCGGGGCCGATCTGATCATGGTTCAAAATATAGGTCAGGTTTTCCCGGATATAGGTTCGATACAATGCCCTCTGCTCCTGGTGGATATAAACCAGCTCCCAGGCATTGAGCATCCGGATCAGACGCTCCCTGGGAACGGAACAGGCGTCCTTGAGAAGACAACGGAATCGAAAAAGGTCATCGGTGTAGCGACGGCGTTCATATAAAGCAAATCCGGCCAGATGGTCCGGATCAATGGATTTGGGATCAATGGCAAAAAAAAGACGGCCATCATTGACATACTCTGCTGCCAGAGTCATGAAACGTACTCCTTAACCTGAACATGGAACTCGAAATGGTTCACATGGAATATAATGAATATTTGAGGATTTTTTTACCGCTTTTTACCAAAAAACACTCTCTGTGTAAAGAAGAGTTCGGATCATGTATGCCCGGCCCAATAGCGCGATCCAAGTCCGTCATCCCTGAAACCGGGATTTTTTCTTGACGCCACAGCTCCTGTTGTTTATCGTTCAAAATCAGGAACAAAGACAGGAACAGGGAAGAGATGAACTTTGTAAACCCCGTGCAACGCCCCCTCTCCGATGAAGAAGCAGCCCGTCTGTTCAAAGCCTTGGGCCACCCGACACGCCTTCAGATTCTGAAGTTTTTACTGGCCTCGGGCCAGGGGTTCTGTGGTGAGATCGTTAAGCAATTCCCCTTTTCCCAGTCCACCATCAGTCAACACCTGAAACTCCTCCGCCAATCCGGCCTCATACAGCGCCAGGGGGTGGGGGCCAAATCCCGTTTTTCGGTGAATCCACAGATGCTGGACCGACTGAAAGCAACCCTAAAACACATATAAATCAAAGGAGATCAATGACCTTTCCCATGGCCCCAAGAGGCAGCGACAAACAGGGCAAGGGCCTATCCTCCAGTGGTGTGCAGATCCTGCCGGACATGGCTGCCCTGCCCTGCTGTGACACCGGCGCCCCCCAGGACGACCCCGCCCCTTTTCAACGCCCCGGCTACACCCTCATGCCCTGGGTTAAGACATTTTTCACCACCCCGGTCGGACCGGTTCCCCAGGTCCATGACCGGCGCAGTCCTAAAGAAAAATGGACCACGGCCCTGGCCCGGTGCGGCATCAACCGCTACGGGTTCACCGTATCCCCCGGACTCTACGCCGTTGGGGAACCGGACCCGGAAAGTCCGGTGCTGGTCACGGCCAACTTTAAACTCACCTTTGACCAGGTCCGGGAGGCCATGGCCGGCCGGAATGCCTGGATACTGGTCCTGGATACCCGGGGCATCAATGTCTGGTGCGCCGCAGGCAAGGGCACCTTTGCCACCCATGAAGTGGTGAGGCAGATCCAGGCCTGCCAATTGGCCCAGGTGGTCTCCCACAGGCGACTGATCCTTCCCCAGCTTGGTGCCACCGGCGTTTCCGCCGGCGAGGTAAAAAGACAATCCGGATTCCGGGTGATCTACGGCCCCATCCGGTGTACGGACATCCCCGCCTTTCTGGACAACAAATCCAAGGCAACCCCTGAAATGCGCCAGGTCACCTTTACCCTGGGTGAACGCCTCATCCTCACCCCGGTGGAGGTGCAGATCACCCTGAAGCCCGCCCTGATCACAGCACTCCTCCTCATCCTCCTTTCCGGCATCGGACCCGGGATCTTCTCCATTTCCGCAGCCATTGAGCGGGGTGGCATGGCCATGGCCGCCATGGTGGCCGGCATCCTTTCCGGTGCAGTGGCCACCCCGGCCCTTCTGCCCCATATTCCCGTGCGGGAATTTGCCCTCAAGGGCATCATCACCGGGGCGGTGGCCGCCCTGATTCTCATCCCCATGATGCCTTTGGGCACCCTGGGATTTGCCGGCGGCAACGCCCTGTTCTGGTTCACCATTGCCATCTCTTCCTTCCTGGCCATGAACTTCACCGGCACCACCCCCTTTACCTCCCCCTCCGGGGTGGAAAAGGAAATGAAACGCTATATGCCCTTTCAGCTGGCCGGCCTGGTTCTGGCAGCTGGATCGTGGATATATGCCGCCTTTTAAAACGGAGGACCCATGAAAGACTTTCGACACCTGGAAGACGTGGCCACCCTGGCCCTTGACCGGGACAAATGCATCGGCTGCACCCTGTGCACCCTGGTCTGCCCCCACCAGGTCATTGAAATGCAGGAAAAAAAGGCCGCCATTGTGGATTTCAACGCCTGTATGGAATGCGGGGCCTGTGTCAATAACTGCCCCACCCAGGCCATTTCCGTAAGCCCGGGGGTGGGCTGAGCCTCCTATATTATCCAGGTCTGGATAAAGGGAGAGGAAAATGCATCCTGCGGCAGCGGCGGCTGTTGTTGAAAATCCACAACAATTGATAAAGAACAGATCATTTAAAAAAGGGCCCGTGAACAGGGCCCACATAACAAAAGCGCCGGGAGACGAGTCACCGGCGCTTTTGTTTTATGCTGTCACACCGGGCCTTGGGGCCCGGCAAATATGTCTTGGAAAAAATCCAGGGCCGCCTGGATCTCCCCGCCGGGGTTAGCCGATGAGGGCGGGAATCCCCGGAATCATGCCCACAATGGCCATGGCACCGGTGCTCACCACAAAGGCGGCCCCGGGAATGACCAGGCGGTCCATGTGGGTGAGGATCTTGGAGCGTTCCCCGTCCCCGATGAGGCTGTTGTTGTCCAGGAACATGGTCAATGCCCAGCCGAACACGGGGTTAACAAAGGCAGAAGAAAAAATGCAGATTCCTGCGGTCTGGCAGTCCTTGGTCTCTTTAACCATGGCCATACCCGCCTCCAGAAGCGGGAGATAAACCCCCACCAGCAGGGCGATGCTGAGCACGGGGCGCCACACGGCAATGTCCATGGGATAGCCCAGAACCAGGACCACAATACAGATGATGCCGGTGAGGATGGCCCCGCCCGGAATGGGGCGTTTGGCAATGGCCGCCGGAATCATATAGGTGCCCCAGGAAGAGGTGATGCAGCCGGAACCGAAGATGGCGCAGACCACCTGCCGCAGGGAACAGCCGATCATGGTGTCGTCCACTTCCATGACCACCTCATTGGCCTCTTCCGGATAGTTCATCTCCTGGAAGATCCGATGGCCCAGGAAATCCGGCGGCCACATGGCCACGGCCAGGATGGCAAAGGGAAGGGAGGCAATGAAGTGGGACACACTGGGAAGACCGATTTTCCAACCGGTATCGGCCCCCCACCAATAAAAGGGGTTCAGGTTGGGCAACCCCGGTGAGGTGGTGAATTCAAAGGGCGCTCCCAGGCCCAGGGCCACCAGGGCGGCGGTGAGGGAACAGATGGGAATGGCCAGCCAGCGTTTCTTGATCCGGGCCAGGTAGGCGTAAAGGATCAGGTTCACAAACAGGACAAAAAAGCCGATATATCCCATGTTGATCCCGTGGGCCCAGTCCATCATGGCCGATGCCTGGCCCAGGGTGCCCTTGGCGCCCAGGAAGACCAGCAGGCCCCCGGCCACCCCGGCACTGGTGGCATTGATCAGCCGGGATCCCCCCTTGGTGATACTGAGAATCACCCCAAACAGTGCAATGAGAATCCCCAGGGCAAGGGGATGGGTTCCCGAAGCCGCCATGAGGGGAATCAAGGGCATCATGGGGCCGTGGATACCGGGCAGGTTGGCCCGGGGATTAAAGGTCCCTGAAAACAAAATTACAAACAACAACGAGACCACCAGCATGTCCACTCTTACGTTTTCAACGATAAAGGCGGTGTCCAGTCCGTACACGTCTGCAAAGGCCCGGGTCAGTGCGGAACACATGACCACCAGGCCGATGGTACCGGCAATGGCAGGAATAAAGTCCTCCAGCTCAATCCGATAATCACGGAACGGCAGGTTCAGTCCCCAGCGCCTGGGCTTCATAATGGACAGCTCATGGTCCAGGTAATCTGACCGCGTTTCAAACTCACTGCAGGACTTATGCAGGGTCCGGTAACGCGACGAATCCGTCTCTTTCATCCGAATCCTCCTTAAGGTAGGGCTATGAAATAAAGGGTGTTTATTTAGTGAACAGCATTCGGCCTTATAGGTTAACCCATTGCTTTCTGTCAAGAAAAGATCATATTTTGCAAAAAATAGAAATTTTTATCTGGATTTCGCAATATATCTAATCAAACCCCAAACCCCGGATTGACAGGTCCCTGGGATACGATAACACTTTCGTCCCTTGGAAAAATTCCAATTCCGAAAATTCAGTACCACAGGGTGCCACAAAAAAGAACCCCACCCTTTTTGGTTAAACGCTGTACCAAAAATTCAAAACCCCCTTCTTCACCGGGAATTGGCACCCGCTTCCTCCCGGGGGAAGGCCATGGCTCTTTTTCACCATTCCAGGGTTCCGGGAGCTACCCTTTTCCGCCATCTGAATCCAAACCTCCCTGCCCCGGGGGAAGGCCCCAATCCCCCGCCCCTTGAAAAGAGATGCAAAAAGTGCTTGACACGGCCCCGCCGCATATGTTCCTATACGTAGATACAAACAAGGAAAATATAACCCATATGAAATTCACCACCGCAGACAACACTCGTTTTTATTACTGGTATTTTAGATACCTGGGGTTGCCTGTGCGCGAAGATTAATGGGATAAAAACATAATCTTAAAAGGCCGCAGGCGATACCGCCAGCGGCCTTTTTGGGTTTCAACGGCGGTCTCCCCAAGGTAAAAAAAAAGGAACACTGCCATGAAACAGACCTATGACATCCGCGTCAAAACATTCAAACCCCTCACCTCTCCGGCGCAGATGAAGACCCAGCTCCCGGTATCCGATACCGTGGCCGACGTGGTCCTTGAGGGCCGCAGGGAAGTGGAAGACATCCTCTCCGGCAAGGACAAACGGCTCCTGGTCATCTCCGGCCCCTGCTCCATCCACGACACAGAGGCCGCCATGGACTATGCCAAACGGCTGGCCGCCCTTCGGGAAGAGGTCAAGGAGGACATCTGTCTGGTCATGCGGGTCTACTTTGAAAAACCCCGGACCACCGTGGGCTGGAAGGGGCTGATCAACGACCCCTTCCTGGATTCCTCCTATAATGTGGAACAGGGACTGCGCACGGCACGGCAACTCCTCATCGACATCAACGGCCTGGGCCTTCCCACGGCCACGGAGATCCTGGATCCCATCACCCCCCAATACATTGCCGGTCTGCTCACCTGGGTGGCCGTGGGTGCCCGGACAACGGAATCCCAGATCCACAGGGAAATGGCCTCGGGCCTTTCCATGCCCGTGGGCTTTAAAAACGGCACCGACGGAAGCCTGGGTGCGGCGGTCAACGCCATGCAGGCGGCCAAGGCCCCCCAGCACTTCCTGGGGGTGGATCCCGAAGGTTTCTCCGCCGTGGTGGCCACCACGGGCAACCCCTATGGGCACATGGTCCTCAGGGGCGGTGTCCAGCCCAACTACGATCCCATCTCCGTGGGCCGGGCCCAGGACCGCCTCCGGGAAAAGGATCTTCTGGACGGCATTGTGGTGGACTGTTCCCATGACAACTCCGGTCAAAAATGCTCGGGCCAGGCATTTGTCTTCAAATCCGTTGTGGACCAGCGCCTGGACGGCAACGACCGCATTGTGGGCCTCATGCTGGAGAGCAACCTGAAGGCGGGAAACCAGAAATGCGTGGGCGACGGCAGTTCCCTTGAATACGGGGTCTCCATCACCGACGAGTGCATCTGCTGGGACAACACCGTGGGCCTGATCCGATGCGCCCATAAAAAACTGGTCGCAGCCCAGTCCAAGGCCGGTAAATAACCCGTCTCCATCCCCCTGCCCTGCCGCCCCCGGTCGCGGGTCGCACCCCCTCTGCCCCCCGTGGGGACAGGGCGATACCATAAGTCGCATTTCTGCGACCCACCCTACCCACCCGGCAGGCTCCCGCCAAGGGCCTGCCGAACCAAAAATAAATTTTGCACTAATTTTTCAAATAGTTATACTTTTAAATTCTTTTTTCCTCCCCCATGGCACACCCATTGCTTTATGGATTTGCGTGGTTGCGGGGCAATACAGCCCCTCACCCCGGGTTAGACCGATAATTTTTGGAGAAAGATAAAATGATACAGGCAATATTCGTGGGCAGTGACAGAGACCTCTTTGCGGAACTTGAACACGTCTTGAATCAGCAATCCCTGGAATCCCTCTGGACCGACACTGGAAAATCTGCCCTGGCCCTGCTCACGAATTTGCCTTCCAACGATAAACGGACCGGGGTCCTTGTCATCACCGATGAAACCCTGGACGACATGAGTGGAAGGGAACTTATTGAGCAGACCATTACCCAGAGTCCCATGACCAACTGTGCTGCAATAAGTTCCCTTCCCTCTAAGGAATTCCACGAGGTGTATGAAGGCCTCGGCATTCTCATGGCCCTGCCCCAACGGCCCACAGCCGATGACGGTCAGGCATTGGTGGCGCATCTTCAACGGATTGCCGCCCTGTAAGGCAGGCCATGGAACAAGGACGCAACATGATTATCAGCATTGCAAGCGGCAAAGGCGGCACCGGTAAGACCACAGTGGCCGCCAACCTCATCACCGCCCTCCAGGGAAACGTCACCCTGCTGGACTGCGATGTGGAAGAGCCCAATGCCCATCTCTTTTTAAATCCGAACCTGACCGGAACGGAAAAGGTCATTGCCCCGGTGCCCGAGATTGACCAGGACAAGTGCAACCATTGCAAAAAATGCATGGACCTGTGCCAGTTCAACGCCATCGCCGTCATGGGCAAGACCGTTGTCACCTTTCCCGAACTCTGCCATTCCTGCGGGGGATGCAAGGTCATCTGCCCCGAAGACGCCATTACCGAAAAGGAACGGGTTCTGGGGCACATTGAAACCGGCACGGTGGACGCCGCCAAACTGGGAGCCCCGGACCAGGGCGAGATCAAATTCGCCCACGGCAGGCTCGACATCGGACAGGTCATGGTACCGCCCATTATCAAACAGGTAAAAACCCATGCCGACCCGGATGGGCTCACCCTCATTGATGCGCCTCCGGGCACCTCATGCCCTGTGATCGCCGCCATGAAGGACACGGATTTTGTCCTTTTGGTCACCGAGCCCACGCCCTTTGGCCTCCACGATCTGACCCTGGCCGTGGAAGCCGTGCGTCTCATGGGACTGCCCCACGGCCTTGTCATCAATAGGGCCGGCATGGGCAACGACGATGTCAAAACCTATGCACGGTCAAACAAGGTTCCCATTCTCATGGAAATCCCCTTTGACAAACGCATTGCCCAGGCATACTCACGGGGGGAACTCATTGTTTCCTGCCTGCCCGAGTACCGGGAAAAGTTTGTCAGGCTCCATGCCGATATACAGCAGCTTGTTGAAGAGGGGAGGAACGCCCAATGAAAGAACTTGTTATCCTCAGCGGAAAGGGCGGAACCGGTAAAACCAGCATCACAGCCTCCTTTGCCACCATGGCCAAAAACGCCATTCTCTGTGATGCCGATGTGGACGCCTCGGACCTCCACCTGGTCACGGCGCCGGACATTCAGGAAACCCATGATTTTAAAGGCGGCAACGAGGCCCGGATTGATCCCGACCTCTGCATGGCCTGCGGCCTCTGCCAGAGCCTGTGCCGGTTCAACGGCATCAAGGATCCGGAAACCCAGGACGGCCCCTATTCCATCGACGGCCTCAACTGCGAAGGCTGCGGGGTCTGTGTGACCCTCTGCCCGGTCCAGGCCATTGAATTTCCCCAGAAGGTCTGCGGCCAGTGGTTCTCCTCACAGACCCGGTTCGGACCCATGGTCCATGCCCGGTTGGGCATTGCCGAAGAAAACTCCGGTCGCCTGGTTACCCTGGTGCGGGAACAGGCCAAAAAACGGGCCCGGGATCAATACAAGGAGCTCATCCTCACCGACGGCCCTCCCGGCATCGGTTGCCCAGTCATCGCCAGCATCGGCCAGGCCAACGCCATCCTCATCGTGGCCGAACCCACGGTATCGGGCATCCATGACATGGAACGGGTGGCCAAACTGGCAGCCCATTTCAAGATCCCGGCCATGGTCTGCATCAATAAACACGATCTGAACCCGGAACAGAGCACCACCATTGAAGGGCTGGCCCGGACCCACCAGATTGAGTTCATGGGCAAGGTTCCCTTTGATCCGGAATTTACCCAGGCCATGATCCAGGGCAAATCCGTGATGGAGACCGCCCCGGACAGCCAGGCCGCAGCAGCGGTGAAACAGATATGGGACCGGGTGATGGCCCATCCGGCCATGACCGTTGAGCGGATCATGTAGGGTCCGTAACCCAGCAAGATAAAACATAATTTAAAGACAGTATTTAATTTCAATACAAGGAGCAGACCCCATGCAAAACGGAAGAATCGCAGTCCCCTCCAATGGAGAAGGCGGACTGGAAGGTACCCGGTCCGGCCATTTCGGACATTGTGACGTATTCACCTTTGTGGACGTAAAAGACGGCAAGATCGAAAAGGTGTCCACCCTTGCCAACAAAGAACATGTCCAGGGCGGCTGTATGGTTCCCGTAAACCTTCTGGCCGAAAACCGGGTCAACGCCCTCATCGTGGGTGGAATCGGCATGCGTCCCCTCATGGGATTCCGTCAGGTGGGCATCGACGTCTTCCACGACGACCAGCGCCCGGACATCAAACCCGTAGTCGAAGACCTCATCGCCGGTAACCTCCAGGAAATCCGCAACGACCAGGTGTGCGGCGGCGGACAGGCCTAATAGGAGGCAGATATGAAAATTGCGGTCACATCCACAGGACAGGATCTGGACGCCCAGGTGGATCCCCGGTTTGGCCGGGCCGCCTACCTCGTCATCGTAGACGTGGATACCCTGGAGTTCAGCGTTATTGACAACGCCACCAATAGAAACGCCTTTAAAGGTGCGGGAATCCAGGCAGCAGCAGCCGTCTGCGACAACGGCGCAGAAGCCCTTCTCACCGGGTTCTGCGGCCCCAATGCCTTTAAAGCCCTGGATGCTGCAGGTATCAAGGTCGCCAACGACGTGACCGGTACCATCCGGGAGGCAGTGGACTTTTATAAGGCCGGTAACTGCACCTATGCCGATGCCGCCAATACGGACGGCCATTGGTAAAAACACAATACGTGAAATAACACGGCTTTAATGAAGCCCTGTGATGGTGGCACCTTTAACCCCTCCTATCTTACCCCCTGTCTATCTAAAGGTGTCACCTTTACAGGGCTTCATTTCTTTGAAGCCCCTTTAAGGAGGAAAACATGCCCCTTTACGACTTTCGCTGCGAGGATTGCCATAAAGAGATGGAACTGCTCCTCATGTCTTCCAAGGAAACCCCGGTCTGCTCCCACTGCGGCAGCACCCGGATCACCAAACAGGTCTCTGCCCATTCCGCCGCTTCCGGCCTGTCAGAGAAAAAGGCTTGGCCCGGTCCCAAGGACACGGCCTGCTGCGGTTCCGCCCCGGGCCAGGGCGCCGGTTGCGCCGGCCCCGGTTCCTGCTGCGGCAGAACCCGGTAAACCCTGCCCGGACCTGCCCCCGTACACACCCCCCTGCCGATCCACGGAAACGGGGGGCAGGGCCTCCCCACGGCAGGCCCTGTTCCATCCCTTCCACCCTCCCGGCACTCAATCCTATACATTCTGCCCTGCTCTCCCCCCGGTTGACAGGTCAAAACCGACCGTGGTACTTATCACAGATATCTGGGACAGCCTTGGTTGTCCTGTCCCATTCATCTTTCTTAACCCAATGGAAAATTATCATGGAACTGACCGATATCTGTAGCCTTGACCAATGGATGGCCCTTGAAAACGAAATCTTCAATACCTTTCAATTTCAGGGTTTTGTCTTCAATCCCCAGGGGGTCCGCATCACGGAAACCAAAAATTCCGCCAACCCCCTGTGCCCGGCCATCAAGGCCCTGGAAAACGGCCAGACCTTTATCTGCTCCTCGGCCCATTCCAACATGACCCAGACCGTGAAGGAGAGTCGCAGCGCCCTCATTGAAGGCTGTGACGCCGGCTTTGCCAAATGGGTGGTCCCGGTCCATGTAAAGGATGAATTCCTGGGTGTTGTGGGCGGCTGCGGCATGGTCCTGGAGGGGGAAGAGGTGGACACCTTTGCCGTGAACAAGATTGCGGGAATGGATGAAGCCGAGGCCCAAGAACTGGCCCCCCAGGTTCCGGCCACCACCCAGGCCAACATGGAAGCGGCCGTGGCCCTGGCAGAAAAACGGATCAAGGAACTGATCAAGGGGTAACCCCATCCCTTAAATTTCAGGAGTATGCGCAATGCCCTCGGCATTTGAAAAACGCGTCAAACGCCGGGTCATTGCCAGGCCCCAGACCTTTTTTGCCGTCTGCCCCCCGGGTCTTGCCCGGACCTGTGAGCGGGAGCTTAGGGCCCTGTCCAGGGAGGCCGACGCGGACATAAAAGGAATCACCCCCCTTTCCGGCGGCCTCCAGTTCACCGGACGCCTCACGGCGGGATACCGGGCCAACCTCTGCCTGGCCTCGCCCTCCCGCATCCTCATGCGCCTGGCCGAATTCAAGGCCGACAGCTTCCAGAAGCTGGAAAAGCAGCTGGACCGTTTAGACTGGGACCTTTTCCTGGCCCCCAATGCCCAGGTGGAAATCAAGGTTTCCACCCAGTCCTCCCGGCTCTACCATTCCCATGCCGTGGCCCAGCGCTGCCATGGGATCATTGATCGGGCCCTGGCCCGGTCCGAAGGACCAGCCGACCCAAACCCCATGGTCCAGACCCTCATGGTCCGGGCCGTGAACGACCGGTTCCAGCTCTCCCTGGACATGTCCGGCCCGGCCCTGTACAAGCGGGGCATCAAATCCAAAATCACCCCGGCCCCCCTGCGGGAAACCCTGGCCTTTACCCTCCTCACCGCCGCCGGTTTCACCCCGGATCTCCCCGTGCTGGACCCCATGTGCGGTTCCGGCACCTTTTCCTTTGAAACGGCCCGGATCAAGGCCGGCATCGCCCCGGGGTTTTTCCGCAGCTTTGCCTTTGAGGGCTGGCCCGCCTTCCGCCCGGGGCAACTGGCCCATCTGAGAAGGGAATTGGCAGGCCGGATGCGCCTCCCCCCCCATGGGGATATCTTTGCCTCGGACCAGGATCCCGGGGTGATCCGCATCCTTGAATCCAACATGGAAACCCCACTGGACTGGCCGGAAACCGTGCCCCCGGAGATCCGGGATTTCAGGCATTGCATCCAGCCCCGGCAACAGGACTTCTTCAGCCTTACCCCGCCCCCAGGCCCCCCGGGCATCATCCTGCTCAACCCGCCCTACGGCAAACGCCTGGACAAGGGCATGGACACCCGGACCTTTTACAGGGAAATGGGAAAAAAATTAAAATCCGACTTTAAGGGATGGAAACTGGGACTGATTTTCCCGGACAAAAAAATCTGGAAGCTGGAGGGACTCCCCCTGGCCTCCCACACCTTTTTCCACGGGGGGCTCGACCTGGCCGCAGGTCTGGGCACCATTGGCTGACCCGTTTGATTTCAATAATCACCATAGGCATAATCCATTGTCCAAGCGGGTTATAATTTTTAAAATAAACATGTGAAAAAGCCCTGGGAAAAATCCTTTGAACCTGTCAAGCAGGGTTTGATTTTTCCAGGGCTTTGCTGAATGAAAAGCGGGTTGGATCGGGGCGGCGTTTTAGCCGTTATGACGGGTGGTGGACATTTTCTCCAAGGCCCCCTTGGCCAGATCTCCCATATAGGGCGCCGAAAAATAGAACCCCAGTATCAGCATCATGGCACCATTCATGCTTTCCGCATATCCGCCAATGATCTTTGCCGATGATTCAAAGGGCTCGGGATTGCCGACCCAAACAGCCGTTACGGACAGGACCATCATGGACAGATACTGGAACACCCACACCCCGGTCACCACCAGGGCAATGAGGCGGCGTGCCAAATTCTGGCCCTGGGTGGCATTCATCCAGGAGATGACCATCCGGCGGGCTTCACCCACGGCCTGCCGCCGGTCATCGGCCTGTTCTTCGTCCGTATACACCAGCTTGTCAATGGCAGAGGACGCATTGTCCACAATCCGGGTAACGGCCTTATCCGTCCCCAGGAGCTTGCCGATAATTTCTCCCACCATCATGCCCCTCCGATCTTTTCTATCTTTGTGATAAATCGACGTGTCACCTCAAAAAAGGCTGCCGAGAAAATTCCCATGTGATAATAAAAATCGTTCTTACAGGTGGTCTGCTGCGCTTCCGACCCATAGGGGTTCAACAGGCAGCCGCCTTTGCACAATTGCTGGACAAGGCATTGGGCACATGTTTCCCTTCGGGCCCAGGCAAACTGATCCGGCTTGGCTTTTCCCGGTTTTCCAATCTCACCCAATTGATTCCATTGAGAGGTGGCACTGTGGCAAATCAGGGTGTTGCCCTGGAGATCAATGGCAATGACATCCTCCCTAAGCTGTCCGCATTTCTGGGAAATCCGGTCACTCGTTTTTTGCTGTCTCATACTCCGGACAAACTCATGGACATTTTGTTCCAGGCATGTGTTGGTCAGCCGCCCCTCCACATAGCCGCGTAGAATGTCATGGGAAAGGGTTCTCCCCGACTCCCGGTCAAACAATAACTGCCGTTTTCCCACTGTGGCCGTGTTGAGGTCGGCCACCCCTTCAAAGGAGACATGCCCGGCCTCGCCCACCTGTTTGCGGATATGGGCCACAATTTCCGTGGGTCGGTTGTTCAACGGCGTCAACACCCCGTTGACGGCTATGCTGGAGCGAGTCTCTTTATTTTCAACCCAGTCCCGGACCAGCGCGAGCCGTTCCGGGGAGTTGAAGGGATCCCCGGATCTCAGATACTGCCCCGGGCCGTCATGGGAAATTACATAATAGACATGGTACCGATCAAAGAACGAGCGATGGTTTTCGTTCAGCAAAGACCCGTTGGATGTCATGCCCATGGATGCCTCCGGGTATAATTCACGGAGTATAGGGATAAGATAACTCAGCTGGTCCCAGTACAGGAGGGGCTCTCCCCCGGCAAAATAGATGTTTTCGATTTCAGGGTAGGTGTTATGAACTCGGTCCACCAAACCTCTGCTCACCGCCTCGGTACCGCCGGGCTTGATTTGGTCGGCCTGTTTGCAGTATTCACAATCATAGTTGCACCGTAACCCCAGCTGGATTCTCAGCATGGACAATCCTTTTTTCCGGCTGCGCCGTTGGGGAGCTTCCTTCTCAACTACGGGGGTACCGTTCTCATCCGTGAGCAGACTGAGTCCGGGGTTAAAAACATAGAGCGTATCATCGGTGTGTATTTTGAATTGATGCATTAATGGGCAATCTCCCGATATAAAAAATCATATAGTTTTCTGGCCAGCAGGCAATCCGTTTCGTGGGTCTGACTCAAGTGGCAGCCCCCCTGGCAGTAGGGCAGGACTTCACAGGTCCGGCATTCCTGGGAATTCACATGGCGCTGGGTACTTGGAATCAGGCCATGACCGGGGATGTATTCCGACGATTCCGGGACATCATTAATATTATCGGCATAGTGGCAGGCCAAAACGCGTCCGGTGACATCCACGCTAACATGGCCGGGATTCATACATCTAGCATCCCCGGGAATGTACTGGGACGCCCGGTTGTCCCACTGGCCTTTCAATGTTGTAATCACTCCCTCCCCCAGGCCCACGCCGTGGAGCAGCCTTAAATGGCGAATATGATAATCAATATCCAGGGGGGTGAGGTAATAGTCGGATGGACAGGTTTCTGTGGCATTCATATAGATGGGCAGCACGTGGATGAAACGGTGGAACTGCCGCTCAAATCCCAGTTTCAGGTTAATGGCATCCCATAGATAGAGGGATCGACCGGTGATCAAATAATTGATGCTTCGGTATTTCAAAGTGGCAAGAAACGGCAGGCATGACGGATCCATTTCCTCGTGGAAGCTCAGACAGGTAAAGATTTTCTTCTCGTTCAGGTAAGCTGCAATTTCCTTGTTCAGAAGGCTGCCGTTGGTCACCATGGCCATGCGGACATGGATATTCCGTTGCTCAAACCCGGCAATGATCTCCTGGATTCGGCTGAAATATAAAAGAGGTTCGCCTCCCCAGAAGCGAACCTCTTCAATGGACCGATTCCGAATGAATGCGGCCATTTTGTCCAGGTCCGGTTTCTTTTCCAAACCAGGGAATTTGGGCTGCAGGCAATAGGAACAATTAAAATTACATGCATTCCCCAGGTAGATGTTCAGCATCAGATCACCGTTACCTGGGTGGTGGCTTTATTGTCATACCACTTGAAGCCGATCTTGACCTCCGCCGTCTCCCCGGGTTCAAGCCCCAGGGCCATGTACCGGACAACGGCTGCGCCGTCCACCGCCGTGACCTTGCGTGTGACCACAAGGCCCAGGTCGGTCTTTGTGTAGACACTGCATTCCCCGGTATACAGGGAACCGTCGGGCCGCTGGACCGTCACCGGGATATCGATGATGCCGCCGGCATCACATTCCATCTGGCCGGGAGCGGTCATCTGGGGCAAATAGGTATTGCCAAAGGCCGAATAGGCTGCATTGACGTTGGGGACCACCTGATCGAACACGATATTGCTGTCATACCCGAAGTCCGGATGGACCGTGAGCCTGAGGCCGTCATGGCTGAAGTCATCTTCATGGTGCCCCACATAGATCTGGGCAATGACATTGACGTATTTCTCCATGATCAGGGACGGTGAATCCACCTTTGACCGCTGGGTATGGGGATATTTGTTATACGGCACCCGGATCCGCCCAAATTCATCCATGGTGATCAAAATAGACGAATGAGCATCCCATAGGCTTCTTTGAGAAACCCCTTCAGTTTCAATAGATTTATTCAGTGTGACCGCATCCCGGGGTAATAAATAATATTCTTCCCCCAATCCAAACGCTGGGCCGTGTATAATTTCATTTTCTCTGTATGGTTTGGGGGTGTATACGCCAGAATGCTTCAGCACCGGTTTCTCAATTTTTAAAACCAGGGCACTGCAAGGGATAGAAGAGGCTGTTGCCAGGCTTTTATATGTATCCCCGTCCTTTTCAAATACTTCGCACCCCCGAATGGTGATGTCTTCTGGAGAGACAAGTGCTTGAATAAGAAAGGGAAGCGTGGCTTGGGGAGTAATCCCACAGCCAAAGTGTTTTTTTTCAAAATTACAATTTTCCATGGTTAAGAACTCCTAAATAAAAATCAACTATCTCCGCAATTACAATTACAATTATTGTTCTTGCACGTTGAACAGGTTTGAATAATTCGGTCACCTATAGGCCCGGTGAGCCCTTTATCTCCCACGTCTCCCTTTGGGCCGATTTTACCTTTTAAGTCTATCCATTTTCCCCAGGAATTATCCGGATTTTTAAACCGCACTTGGTCCCCGGAGACCTCTCTTTCCGGTGCACAACCGATATTAATATCAAGAAAATCTAAAAAATTTGACACAGACGCTCTCCTTTAATGGTCACTACAGGTACAATTACATGTTTTACAAACATTACAATTGACATAAGTGGTCGGCCCCTTATCACCTTGGACTCCTTGAGCTCCCTTATCACCTTGATCTCCAGCCGCTCCTCGAATGTCCACAAAAGGCCCCCAGCTACCATCTGGATTTTTAAACCGAACCGAAGTCCCTGACCATTCATGCTCTGGAGCACGCCCTTCCGAATACAGATTAAATATGGTTTGATTTGACATTATCCTGCAGGTCCTGTGTTTCCTTTGGGGCCCGTCTCCCCTGTAGGCCCTTTATCGCCTTTATTTCCCTTCTGCTCCGTTTGGGGGAGCCAGCCCCCAGACGGGGACTGGAACCGGAGCAGGGAACCCTCCCACTGGTGGGCGGGTTCCTCTCCTCTATGTTTGCCTAAAAAGTCGTTGGCGTTACTCATTAACCCACATACCTCCATCCATATGCTGAGTTGCAATACACCAGGGACGTGGACAGATACCGGGTACTCATTTCGCTGTTCTCCGCCAGCCCCATAATTTTATCCGTACCGTAAAGGAACACCGCCGAATGGCTGTGAAATGAACCGGCGGCGTCACAGACACTTACGGTATCGCCGGTCTGGGGCGTCGGCGGCAGGGTAATGTGAATGGTCCCAGCGGTGGTATCCACGAAATACGAGGTCTTCGGTTCTGCCGTAAAATGCCCGGACTTCAGTTCCCAGTGATTGTGAACATGTCCGGTCGAGGCGGCCCCGATCTGCTGGGGCGTAACGCCGTGGGGATTGCCGGTATCGCCCGGATGATCCTGGAAACCGTCCATCCAGGTCTCCATTTCCCCTTTCCACGTCACAAGATCATTCTTCATCCCGTCAAGACTGTCGGAAGTAGTACTCTGCACCTCAGAAAGAGTTGAGGTCGTCGATTCCAACATCTGCGTCACCGAAGCCTGGGCCGATTCAAGCACCGGCACAAGTTGGGAATTAATCCGCTTTAACCCCAGGGTCTGCAATTCAGATACGGCCTCGTTCCAATCGATTCTCACCTTTTCCAGGGAGTGGATTCTGCTGTCCAACATTTGAATCAGGGGGTTGAAGAACGAAGCATTCAATTGGGTGCGATGATCGATCACCCGGTGTTGATCTGCAAGCAATGCCATGCGTCTACCTCCTTACAATGCAAAGTGGGACCGTTCCGCCACATGGAAAAGATTCAGGGGATTGGAGGCGGTTCCGGTGAGGACGAATTTTGCCGTATCTGTTCCCGGATCGGGAATGGCAAATGTCCAGCGACGCTCAATGATTTCCTTTTGGTTATTCTGGTCAGGCCCAATGATCTTGGTCGACACCTGGTCCGCGTCATGGGTGGCGTCTCCGGCCACAAGGCGGCAGGTGATATCGTGCTCGACCGTGTCAAAGTGCTCGCACCGGGCCACGCATGTAATGTTTTCACGTGTCTGATCCAGCGCATAGTTCACGGATGGATGGGTAAAGGCGGTGCCGGCACGGCCAGCCCGGGCCTTTGAACCGGGGAAGTATATCCCCGCCGCCAGCTTGGAACTGCCCACAAACCGGAGCCGGAGGTGCATCAATGCCGGCAAATTATTGAATTTATCCGTGGTTGCGGATTCAAGGGGATACCACTGGGCATCACCATCCCGTCTGAATTCGGGAATCACCGATGTGCCCTGGGGAATGGTCCCGTCAAAATCGAAGCGCAGCATGGCCATACCCCCGGAAAGGGAGATGGGCCGAAGAAGGATAGAGACATTGTTCTGCTGGAATTTCAGATCCTTGAATTTGATTTTCAGATCCTTGTCCAGGGTTACCGCCCATTTGACCGCATCGGTGGAAACCAGCAGAGAACCGTGCAGCACCCCATCTTCATCCCTGGCCTGCATGATATTGTAGGCGCCCTGGGTCACAATGACGGCGGCATAGGTGCCCACCCCCAGAAAAAAGGGGTCAAAGTCAAACCAGGTGGTCCCGCCGGTGGAGATATCGGATTCCGCCACGGTGGTTTTTGCAATGCAGCGGTCAAAGTCCGGATCACCGTTGGGCCGGGTTTCACAAATGAACATATGCACATCATGGCCGGGCTTGGAACCAAACTGAACCCCCACGGCCTTGCGCCACCGTTCCTGGGTCTGGGTCCAGGTCTGGGCGATCTGATACCCTTGGATATTATGGGTGGTGACCACATCGTCTTCATAGGTGTAATGCTCGGTCTGAGTCCGGGCCACCATATTATATCCCTGGACCCAGTAATGACGACCGTGACGGCCATATCGCCGGGTCTCCACAAAATTGTTCCCCCGGGCCCCGGCATTGGCGCCGTTGGTGCAATAGGTGATGATGGGGCCGGCTTCGTAGGTGGTAACGATTCTTACCCCCTGGCGGATGATTCTGGACACGGATTCATACTGCCCGATATTCAGCAACCCCGCATCCTTGTTCACGTCAAGGGTGGTAACCAGGTCATAGGCCGGCAGGATCAGGCCGTTGTGCTGAGCGACCAGGCTGTCGGCGCTGTCATCCAGCTCAAGATTTTCCTGGATCAACCCCTCCCAGGGGAAACGGACCCCGTAATCCACCTCACAATGGATATTGGCGTCGGTTTCATCGGTTTCCTCCTTGGTCAGAAAATTATCCAGACCATAGTTGCTGCCCGTGTCTGGAAGTGCCAGATTCTGCTTAAGCTCAGCCACATCACCGATAACGGACTCCAGGTCCTTCCACTGGATTGAATTGTTCACCTGCATCCGTGCAGCGGCCAGGTCTACATCCAGCTGGGCCACGGATTGGGTCAGGGCATTGATTTTGGCATCATTCTGCCGGGTCAGGAGGTGGATGGCCTGGGCACTGACCATCTTCAGATTTTCATTCTGTTCCACGGCTACAATCCCCGAGATATCCAGGAGCACATACCCCAGAAGGGAATACCCGGTATCGGGCAATGGCTTTTCAGGATCCGGGCTTTCAATTCCCATCTTCCGGCTCACGGCCACCCGCCGCAGGGTCTGACGTGCCACCGGTTTGGGCTGGAAGGTCACCGGATCCAGTTTCACCACAAAGTCGGTTTCAACAATATCCGAATTTTCCTCTTCACCCCGGATCATCAGACAGAGATACCGTTGGTCCGTCACCGGAAGATCGGACAGCAGGTTCATGACCACGGAATCGTAAAGATTGTATGCCATACCGGTACTGCCGTCCCAGATCCGGCCGCTTCCGATTTCCAGTTCGTGGGAGGAGCGGGAGGCCAGCTTCAAACCGGTGTACAATTTCTCCGGCGTAACGGCATCCATGAGAAGCTTCTGGTCATACTCATCCTGATAGACCTGGATATTATCAAGGTCTGCGGCACTCAACTGCTGATCATCATAAAATTTAACGCGTTTCATATCATACTCCTTTCATATATTGACCTGCCATCCCATCGCCCGCAGTCAGTTCACCGGCACAAACCTTTCGGTAGACTGCGGTGTCAATGGTGTATGGCTCATATTGAGTCATGGCAAATCCCATGACCTTTATTGCTTTTCTAATCTTGTGTCCGGCCGCAGACGGCATCAGGCATTGTCCGACATATCCGTTGGACTGGGCCGCATATCCATGGCCGGGCTCCGCCATTTCAAGACAAATTTCACCATGCCAAGGCGGTAATTTCCCCAGATGGTATCTGCCCAATGCCATCCCCATACTCCTCTGGCGTGACACGGCCCGCCCTGGTTCATAAAGTTTAAATCTCTTTCCCACCCGCTCTTGGGTACGAGTATCCTGGAGATAGGTCGTTCCCACGGGCAATCCACATCCCGCCGACGGTGCCTGGGCAACCATTCCCTCTGCATATCGTTTCCATCGCCCGGTCAAGGGGGTCCCGGAAGGCAGGACAGGCAACAAAGGCCTGGCCCCGTCATCCATCTGGCAGACGGTGTCGGTTTTAATTTTGTAGACCCGATCTGCGGATTTCATATTCAGAAGCCAGGGAGACGACATGGGGCGGGATACGGCAGCAACCGGTACGGAAGGAATGATTTCCGACCGGATTTCAACCCGGTCCCTTGTTTCCGTCAACTGCCATTGGACCTCACCGGATTGTGCGGTCAACTCCCGGTATTCTCCGGTGGCCGGATCGAAATAAATCCGTTTCTCAATGGCCCGATAAGCCGGATGGGTCTGGACCAAATACTGCCCCAAAAATCCCCCCTGCCTGGCGGCATCATCCGTGGTCATTTCCAAAGGACGTCGATGGGGCAGCACCTGGATTTCAGGATGGACCGCCTCCCATGCCTCCCGTTCCTCCGTGGATAAGGAATGTCCCAAGAAAGAAAAAGATTGAGGCCGATGGGAGACCACCTCCCGGTCCAAGAGGAAACGAGCAAACCAGGCATAACCAGCCGGGGTTCCCTTTAACCGGTGGTAGTCATAAAAATGACGAACCAACCAGATGCGCTTGACCCGGTCATCCAGGTAGGCCCATGCATCCAGGCCAAACCGCACGGCCAAATCATCCAGAACCGCATCGGGCAAGGATTCTAAATAGGCCAACAGGGGCAATGCGTCACCGGTCTGCCCGATGGTCGAAAGCTCCAGATCTACGGCCCCGGCCATGGCGCCGACCTGTTCATCGCCGGCAATGGATCCCGGAAGCAATTGTTGGATCATCATTGGGCCACCCCTTTGAACACGAGGTCAACGGTTGACGCGGCTGGAAGCTCATGGACCGCAGTGGGCTGATACCCGGGATATAAAATTTCCACCCTAGCCACCCCATCCAAAGAATGAAGATCTGCCAGAAGCTCTCCCGGGACGATGGCCCGGCCCAGACGACTACCCAGGCGCCGAATCCAGTTGCCCACTTTTTCGTCCACTGCCTTGCAAACATCTTCCCGGCGAAAGGATTGGCCGGACCGGATCCACCAGGAAAGCCCCACGTCAAACGGCCTGGTTACGGGAGGTAATACGGTGGTTTCCAGGGTCCCGGGCCGTTTATCGTCTCCATTCAGAACCCCAGAAACCTCGGACAGCATTTCATCGGAGGGCATCTCCCCCCCTGCCATCAGAATATAAACATTCCGCCGCCCCGGACCAGGATGGGTCACGGCCACATCCAAAATGTTCTGGGATACGCTTCTGGCATGGTAGGCGGCAGCCTGGGGAGGGGCAGTGGTGGAAAACCCATAGGGGGCCAGGGCGATGCGCTCCCGAAAGGGCTCATCCGCCTCCAAATCCGCCCCGCCACGGGACACATTGATATTCACCACCGAAACGATATCCGGCACTTGATCTACAAGCATATTAATCTGTCCGGGAAGCAATCCGTTGCATGCCTGTCCGGGGTGGACAGCCACCGCATCCACTTGGGCAGAACTCTCGCCGGCATCAAAAACCAGGGGAGTATCGGTTTCAAAAACCATATCGTCTTTCACCCGGAAACGGAGACCGACGCCATGGATTTGCTGCGCCCCAAAATCTCCGGACCTTACAATTTCCATCCGCGTTTTTGCAGACCGGGCTGGAAGGCGAATACACCCCACCAATGCCCCAAGATGATCTAAGGCATCGCCCCGGGCATATTTCAAAGTTCCCTGTTTGATGCCGTAATCCAGGTCAAACCGGGTCTGGCACAGGGCCGTGGCCAGGGTGTCCACAAAAAGCCGTTCCGGATTCCCGGGGAATAATGTCTTCCCTGTAACCTGTTCATAAACCGTGTAAAGCCGCTCCTGGAGCTCGGCGACGTTGTAATCAACAAAATTCATATCCGGTATGGCGGATATTTTTTCGGAAATGGGTTTCATTTCTCCTCCGGAACATTGAATGGTGGGCTTTGTAAACCTTCTTTATCTGTATTTAAACGGAATCTGCTTTCACGATCTCCAGCCGGAATTCATCCACATCCCGGGTGTGCTCCAGAAACCGCTGAAAGGCGTGTTTGCTGCGGAGCACGGCCCGGCGTCCATCCAGAAAGCCAAAGGACTGCCCCAGAAGCACACACCCCCGGGTATCCCCGGCCGTATTCCCGGGATGAAACAAAATATGGGTCCGGCCGGGTACTTCGGTAATTTCAAAGGTGTTGCCGTACTTCGGGCTATTCACCCGGCGGACGGTGTAGGAACCCCGGGGAATGCACGAGATATCGGGTTTATTGTCCCGGTCCGGGGGTTCCAGAGTGCAGCAGATGACCTGGGTGTTTATTCTCAAAATGCCTATGATTCCGTGGCTTGATTCTTCCAGTCTGATGATGGATACATTCATGCTTTCTCCATGTTTTTCCTTTTTTAAACCGGTTCCTTAGGCCACGGAATTGGATCGACAATCTCAGTCAAGATAGTTGGCAAGTCTCTCAACGTCTGGCGATATACCAGCCAAAGTTCTTTTTGAGAATTGGAAATTGGATAGTCGAGAAGTATATATTTATCGCTGATTGACAATTTACTATCACGTTTAGGGCGAACAATTGAATCCATCCAAAGCTCAAAATTTTCTGCCCATGGGGAGGTATATGAAAAAATCACCCCACCTTTTTTCTGCCATTCAGTCACTAATTTCCTATGACGATTATCTTCAATATTCGGAACAAAAATGACCGTTCCTATTTCGCACGTTACTGCAATAATGCTATTGTCCTCTGTGATATATTTAGCCCCAACTATTTTCATGGTCCTCATTTCCTAAAGTTCGGAATCAACTCGTAACCCAGATGGTCTGCACATGATCGCAACACCATCACTGTCATTTATTTCAGGAGCGACAAATTGACACATCACAATAGATGGAGCCACACCATAGACTGTAATACTTTCTGCTGGGTGACTCGCACCTTTCCACTGATAATGCATATTTAAAATTTCTACGGATGGAATACCCCTCATTGTGACCGGCAAACGAATGCTCCCCCGAATTTTCTTTCCTCCGTCGAATCGTATCCCGGATGCCACCCAATTGGTTGGTGATATCGTCCAAAAATAACGCTGGCAATGAAACAATTCGGCCCCAATGGAACGTCGATCATATGGACTTGCAAAATCACCGTATTCAAATTGGGGTAGGCAAACTGTGCCAACACCGAATTCAACGGATGCGAGTACGTTTCCTTCCAATTCCATTTGAACAGGTGAGGTTGATTCAAACTCACCAAAGTTTATCCTGGCGGAAGATGACCCTGACCAAGAAAGGGTATGCACGCCTGATCGAAGGTTCAAATTTTCTATTTTTTGAACTAATGATCCCGATGCTATCGTAATGACAATACCATCATCGGAATTTGCAAAGGTATAAGAACAACCGCCATCGCCGGCGCACCAGCGATCATGGCCATATTCTCCCGGCTCCAAAGAAACAGCACCGGAGACCCCTCGTTGATTAATTCGAAAACAACCGTTAATAAGAAGATTTTTTCGATCATTATTCAACGCTCGCCAATCTGCATCAGACAAGTGTTTGTCCCTAACTGCATCATTGCTATTAGTTAACTCTTTCTTTAAATGATCCTCCAACTCCTTCCGGGTGGCAGAACTGACCTCATCGATTTTTACTACCACCTCCAGGTCATCCCCAATGGCCACAACCAGATTAATCACATACTCATAGGGACTGCCATCGGCCTTGGCCGGGATATGATCGGCCGTGGTTCCGGCATACACAACCCCATAGAGGATTTCGCCCAGATCCGGATCCGTGGCAAACAATCCGATTTCGGTCATGTCAAAGCCCTGGACCGGAAGATTTTCCGCCAAGATGGCCGTGGTCACCTTGCATGAATCCGGGGCGATTTTACGGACCGCCTGGACCGGCCGGCTCATTTTCTCATTCACCAGGGCAGTGAGGGCCGGGACATCCCCGGGAAAATAAAAGCTGCCGTTGCCCATGCCGAACCGGGTGAAATCCAGTTCCACCGCACCGGCCTGGACCTTGGTCTGGAGTTCCAGGCCCAGGTTGGTTAATTTAAATTTTGAATAATTCGCCATTATGACTCCTGATAAAGGGTTATATTGCATCCGGCGGAGACTGCTCCGCCCAGAGAAAGGCCCCCGGCCAGGGACGCCGGTTTAATAATGGCGTCCAGGGTGGAACGGGCATTCCTGGCCGCCTCAATTCCCGATAAAAGGACGGACAGAGCGGCCTGATCCTCGGGCGGATCGAGGGAAAGGACCCGGAAGTGGAACGCCTTTCCGCCGTACTCCCACCACTCCTCCACCCGGCCTCCGCCAAGGATTTCTTCCAGAATCATTTCCACAGCCCCGGCGGTGCCTTTAAGCTGGTGCCAACGGTGGGACATGGAAACCAGGGCCGCCTTCTGCTCCAGGGAAAGGCCATCGTCCCAGAGGTCCACATGCCACTGCCATGCCAGGTGCTTGAGAATGGCTTCGGGCAGTTCGGCAAGGCAGGAATAGAGGAAAAGGCCGTCCATGATTTCATTGAGTGACTCAAGCTCCTTATCCAGGGCCTGTGCGGCCGCGGCCACCTCGGCATCGCCGGAGATGGACGACGGCAAGAGGGCGGCAAAGGATATGTCTCCCATGTGTTTATTCACCTTCAACACCTCCATAGGTGATATTGATGTGCCGGTCCTTTGCCACGGCATTTTTCCCCAGCGCCACATAACCCGGACTTGAAATCTCCGCCCGTTTCGCACCGGCTTCCATGAGGAAATGGGTCAACTGATCCGGGTTGATATCCCGGCCCAGCCGACCCTTCTGCCAGGCGATATAATTATCCACAGCCCGGGCCACCCGGGCCTGGATATCGGAAACAGCCAGCCGGTTTTCGTCGGATATGAAATAGGTCAGTGTAATATCGTATTCCACGGGCTCGGGCGGGGCCACCACCACTTGGTCGGTCAAAGGCCGGACCGATCGGTCGTTCACCTTCTCCCTGACCAGATCCAGCATGGTCTTATCGGGCAGATGCCCCCCGGACAGCAGGGGGCAGACGTTCACGGTGGAAGCGGAAAGCCAGGAAGCCACCTGGATCTGTTTCTCCTTGATGGACAGGCCCTGGGAATCCATGCCGGCCAGTTCAAGCACCCCATCCAGCTGGGATTCGGCAAGGTCATCCAGGGGGGAGGTGCGGTATACGGCCACATCGGAAATATCCTGGTGGGCCGACTTGACCCAATGCTGGTATGCACCAATGGGACCGGCCACGGAAAAACTCTCCGGGGCGGTATGAATACGCTCCCGGTAAGGGGCATCCTTTTCCACGTCGCCCCCCCCCGAAGTGATCACGGTATTGGAAACCGAAGCGATCCCGGGGATGGGATCCACCAATTTGTTCACCTGCCCGGGAAGAAATCCGTTTCCGATATCCCCCGGCGTCAGGCAACGGACAGGAATATCCAGGTAAGGGGTTCCCGACGGAAGGACATGGTCCATGATGGTTTCGAAGAACAGGGCCAGGTCCGGAGACACCCGGGTCCCCGACGGCACAACCACACTGAAATCCAAAGGTTCCACCGAGGAAAAACGGATCGTGGCCATGGCCGATGCCGCCTCCAGCCGAGGGGTATGGGTCATGGCGCCCAGGTGGTCCAGGTGATCTTCGCGGGCATATTTTAGCAGGTTCTGCTTTCCGGCATGATCGATGATGGACCGCTGCTGGACGATGACGGCGGCAAGGGTTTCCAGAAAGAGGCGGACCGGATCTCCAGGATAGAGGCTGGTGCCTTTGATGCTTTCATAGACCGTGATGATATTCTGTTCCACCGTTTGGGTATCGGTGTCGCAGAATTGGATATCGGCAAGGGTTTCCAGACTCATATTTCCTCCTTCAGCGCGATTCTCACACGGGGATAGAGCCTGCCGTCCATCTCCCCTTCAGGCGGGGAATCCCAGAGCACTTCACTCACCGAGACCCGGGGCTCCTGCAATTCCACCTGGGATACGATTTCCCGGGTGAACATCACCTTGGCCAGGGGCAAAGGCTTATCCAAAAAATCTCCGGAGACACCGAAGGATCGATCCAGTGGGACGCTCCCTTTAACCGTGTTGAGTATAATTTTTACATTTTGTATGATTTCTTCGACCCCGGATGCACCGATTTTCAAGGCACCAAGATCATTGGTAATGTCCATCTGCATTTACACCTCCTTGAGCGTGAGATTCAGGGACGCGGCCAGAAGACGCCCTGCACTGTCTATCCGGGTCCAGGACTCTTCCAGGTCGGTCAGAACAAAATTCCCCACGTCTTTATCCTTCATGACCAGAGGATAGCTTGTGCCGGACACCAGCATCTCCCTGACAGACTTCAATTCCAGGGCCGGGTTGATATCCAGGGAGATATCCAGCAAAACGGAAAATGAAACTTCATCCAGAGCGAAGCCGGTATGTTCCAACCTGGGTTTGCTATCCAGGACCGGATGTTCAACAAAATTGGACCGGCTTTTCCGACGAAATTTATCAAAGGTCAAAAGCGCTTCGGCACTGGTTCGAAATCTCAGTTTCCCAAATGCGCCGATATTAACGGGTTTGCTGTCGTTTGAATTGGGCATGATGATAAAATCCTTTAACTGGCCGTATTATCGTCTGCAAAAACATCGGGGCTGCCTGTGGCCATGGAAGAGCCGCAACTGACCGGATCATTGATCCGGCAGACCGGCAGCCCGTTAACAAAAATGGTGGGGCTCCCCTGGGCTGCAACGCCGCTGTGGGTTTCCGGAATGGGTGGACAGGTGTGGGGCAGCCAGGGGTCCCCTTTCCGATGCCATCCCAATTCATTGACAAAGACGTTGGGACTGGCGCCGTTATTGGGTCTTGGGGGCCAGCATCCATGGCCCGAACAGATATCGGTATGACGGTGGGCAGCAGGCATGGGCCCTCCTTAATTCAGATCGATGCGGGGGGCGGACATCCGGATCTGGGTGGCCGCATTGATGGTGATTCCCCCTTTAATGTCAATATTGAGTTCATGGGTCCCACGGTCGTATTCCATGAAGGACCCATCCTTAAATCGATAATGGGTCTTATCCACATGATTCACCGGCACCGGATCCTGACCCGAGTACACCGCCCCCAGGACCACCCCCTGTTCCAGGCCGTTGGGCAGGAAAATGCAGACTACATGCTCTCCCACATCAGGCATATCGTAAGCTTTATTTTCCAGAGTTTTGGCAAAAACAACGGGCAGTTCGGCGGTTTCCATCTGGTCCGAGTCCGGAAGCCGAACCTTGACGCGGCCTTTCTCCGGAAAGACCTGGGTCACGATGCCCTGGCGTATCATCTGGTTCATACCGGTTTCCAGCCGTTTAATCCGCTCTTCCAGCTCTTGAATCACCATGTCATGGCCTTTCTGATTTGAATTTGGGTGCGATATCCCTGGGACCGCCCATAGGTGTGGACGGCCTGGGTGATAATGTACTTTCCGTCAAAGGTGCCGAATCCGGAAATCGTCCCCGGCATTCCGGCCAGAAGCGCCGGGTCTCCCATGAGCTCAAAGGCTCCGGTGATCTCCTGGCTGTTTTTCCGGCGGAGCATGGCCCGGGATTTGATCTCAGCCATGTTCAAATTTTCCATCCGCTGGTTGACCACAAAGGTCTGGCCCACGGCCGGAGTACTCGGCGGGGTAAAGGTGTGCTTGATTTCCTCTTTTTTCTCCGCATCCCAATAGCTGACCCGGCAGGCTTTGTAGGTGTCCTGGGTGGTGGCCCTGAATCCGTAACGGCCTATGGCAGCCTCCCCCCGGACAATGGAGAAGGCCGGATCCCTTAATTCAAAGGCTTTATTCTCGAACAAAATGATTTTGCCGTGGGAAATTTTCACATTGAAATCAAAATCGTCACAGAGGCGCTTGATAAAGGTCAGATCGCTTTCCTGCCGCTGCTCCATCCGGTCCAGGGTAACGCGCGAACCAGTGTGGAAAAATTTCAGGTCATATTCTTTGGCCACCGTGGAGGCGATGGTTTCCAGGGTGGTGTTATTCCAATCCCGGGTTTTGACCTCCCGCTTAATGGGCTTCTGGGTAAAGCTGGATACAGCCTTGATCTCCGCGGTGTCAGGGGGCCCCTGAAAACTGATTTCATCCATGGCAAAAGTCCCACAGGACAAGGTTGCCTTGCCCGCCTCTCCCCAGATGTGGATATGGGCGGTTAACAGGGCACCTACCGGGGGAAACCAGCTTTTCTTCCAAAGCCCGTCCCGGTCTTCAACCGTAATCTGAAGATCATCGGCTTTTCCCCCTTCGTGATCGGTATAAGAAAAAGCAGTCACATAAGGTGCAATCTTTTCCGTGATCCGGTTCCCCTCATATTCCAAGTCCAGCTCTGTTCTGTTTACGACTGCCATGGCGGGACCGGTCCTTTGTCAACTGGGGTTTCAATGGTGGGAAGCGCCAGGGTTTCGCCGGCACCGAACACCACAATGGTGCGGTGATCGGGGTTGGCCTCAATGAGCGTGTGCATCAACTTTTCATTCTCCCAGACCTTATACGCAATGATGTCAAAGGTATCGCCCTGGACGGTGACATAGGTATCAGGCATAGCTTGTTCTCCTGTCTTCATGGATAATCTGGGTTATCATCCGCTTTAGTTCATCCCGGCTCATGCCCAGTGCTTTTTCGACTCCTTGGCGGATGGTACCTGCATTTTCCCCGTTTACGTGGATGGTAGGATTGAAGTTTATAACGGTACCCTGGGATTGAATTTCATTTTTGAGCGCATTGGTTTTATTTAACTTCGTTTCAAGCTGTGGAGAGTTAGAAGAATCAACCTTTTTAGGTTTGTCGAACTTATCCTTATTGAGCCATGCAAATATTGCTGTGCCTGCGGTAATGGCTGCTATAACACCCAATATTACAGCACCAAGAGGAGTTATTGCCGATATAATCCCGGCAATAATAGGAACAATTCTTGCTCCTATAGAAAGAATTCTTCCCACCTTTAAAAACTTAGAGGCTCTACTAAACAAACCTGCTTTAGGCATTTTTGAAGCCAATTTGATACCTGGCACTCGCGGGCCTGTTCTCGGTATATTGAAGCGCGGAGTTCTCCTCCTAAAGGGATTGAATCTTTGTAATCCTCGTCCTTTCCCCCTGGAACCCATTCTCGACGCCAAGGGATCTGGATCGTTGGAAGATTTCAGCTTGCCAAATAACCCTCCCATTGTACTAAAAGCTATTTTCATTCCTGCGATTGCCCCCGCCACTTCTGGAAATTTACGTGCCAGGGATTCCAAACCGGAAACAGCCATGCCCATGACAGGGACCGCCGAGTTGGCGATGGGTAGAAGAGGAGAATGCATGCTTACACCAAATGTATTCAGTTGATTGTCCAATACCGCCTTTTTATTGGCCGTCAAATTGGATCTATCCCCGGCTTCTTTTTTCACAGAGCCTTCATATTTTGACGGATCCGATGTGGCGTCCAAAGCGTTGTCATAATTATTCAGGTTGGCCATCAATCCGGCAACACCTCCGGCGCCTTTTCCGAAAAGCGCCGATGTCATGGCAATTTTTTCCCCGGGATCCACCGAATTCAAAGCCGTTAAAACGTTTTTAATAGTATCCGTAGCATCTGTCTGCATCCCGGATGCCAAGGCCTCGGGATCAAGATTCAGATCCTTGAATACCGCCTTTTGTTTCTCAGACGCATATTTCCCAGAGGTTAAGGTTTTAAAGAGGCTTTCCATAGCACCATCTGCTTGTTCGCCTCCGACTCCCGATGCCAGAAATGCCGATCCCAGGGCAGCCGTCTCCACCTCATTGAGGCCAGCCCCCTTGGCCAGGGCACCCTGATTCTGAACCAAGGCTCCCAAATCCTGTTCCCCAACCCCCATCCGGAGCCCCAGGTGGTTCACTGCATCTCCCAGTTTTTCGGCTTCCGACTGGGTCAATCCCATCCCGGCCCGCCAGGCTGACATCATGTCTGCGACTTCAACGGCCCCCATTTTAAAGGCGGCCCCCATTTTTCCAGACACCTCGGCATAATGGATCAGTTCGGATTTGGCTTTGGCAAGCCCCGCGGAAGAGGCTACAGATACAATTTCAGAAATGGTACCCAATGACATGGCCGACCGGTTGGCCAGGTCGAAGATGGCGCTTTCCAGAGGGGCAATGGCCTGGGGAGTGTGGGCTTGGATGGTTTGACTCCAATCAAACTTAGCCACTTCGTATCCCATGGCCGGTTTCATTGGCTCATAAACCTTGGAATAGGTTTCCTTGGTTACGTCAGCTGTATCAAAGGCAACCTTTGTCGCTTTAAGAGTAATATTTGAAATGTTACCTATTTTTCCCATTTTCATGCCTTTTGGGCTTACTTAATTGATCAATTCGCCTAGGATGCCTGGATGTGTCCCCTGGAGGACACAAAATTAAGCGTCTTCCAGGGAGTTCACATCTTCCACATATTCAAGGAGTTCTGAAATTCTGCATTCCATCCAGAATTCCAGGCCAGTAAAGGTGGCCCGGGTCAGACTCAGACAGAGGCGTCTGAGTTGGGGCCACCCATATCGAAAAAACCGGCATAGGCCTCCTGGAGCCGTTTGTATTCATTTACGGACAAGGTATCCAGGTCCTCTTCATTGATGCCGGTGAGACGGCAGATCATGACCATTTCCTTTTCAAGGTCCGACCCGGAAATCTGATCCACGACACGCATGTCTTTAACCTTGGGCTCCCGGATCACCACGGTGGATTTTTCCTGCCCGTGAAACACCAGGGGGGGCTCAAAGGTGATTTGAACATCTTTTTTACTCATGGTTACTCTCCCGAATGAATTATTTGATGCCCAGATGATCCCGGACCTGTTGTAGTGCGTCGTCGCCATTCACCTTGGCAATGTAATTGTACTTATCGATCTCAATGGTCTCTTTGTTGTTGATGGTGACCAGCAGATAGATACATTCAAATTCGGATTCATTGTCCTGGGGTTTGCCCGGTTCGAACTTGCCCAGGCCAATTTTTTTGGGAATGCCTTTAACGACACATTTTACCGGATAATTGGCAAAGGTACCCTTTCCGGCATCAAACTGCTGAATACTGCCCCGGCAATCGAAATGATGGGCACGGGACTTCGCCAAATCGACGGCGCTGGGGGTAAGGCTGCGCCATTTCATCTTCAGGGTCATGGATTTGAAATGACCTATCGTGGGAGAATCGACTTCCCCGGCCACGCCGGCGCCGGAAATGGTTTCGGTCATCCATTCCAGGCTGGGCAGTTCCACGTCGGCCAAGCCCAGCAGGGCATTGGACTTCTGGGCCTCACCACTGTAAATTCGAAAATTAATGAGTTTTTCAGGTGTTTGCATATTGTCTCCTTTGGCCGGTTAAAACAGGCCCTTGATATAGCTGGGATCATATTCCACAACAAATTCCATCTGCCGTGCCGGAGAAGGCGGTGTCACCCACAGGTGCCAGCGCACAATCCCGTCCATCACATCGGTGGTCGGATTTTCTTCTTCCAGGAAGGCCACGCGTCCGCCCAGGATAATTTCCCGAGCCGTCAGGCCGTTGAGCCAGATATTGAAGGTGTCCACCACCGTGTCCACCAGGCGCTTCCGAATGGGGGCATCCAGTTTCTGCCAGGAGGTGAGAATCAGGGTGTTGCTGATCCAGTTAAAGGTTCTTCTGATGCTGATGAAGGCATCTTTCACATCGGTGGTTCCGGGATAACAGGCCGTCCGGTTTCCCCAGCACTTCCAGCCCCCGATGAAATTCAGGGCGGTGACGACCCCCTGGCCGTTGAGGAAAGCGGCTTCATCCGGAGAAAGGAAAACTTCATCTTCGCCCACGCAGGCGCCGATGGCGGCATAGTTTTCATTGGAGGGGGACTTGTAGGGCACATCATCGTATTGGCCGTCTATATTGGACATCAGGGCGGCCAGGTGGGAGCTCATCCAATGGGTGGTATCTCCGTATCTGAGTTTGGGCCAGCAGACGATGACATGTTCATCCACCAGGTTGTTGGTGGTTTTATAGGCCGGGACATCGCTGTACTTGGTGACGGTTTCGGGGATATCCACAATGGCCTGGGCCTTGAAGTGCTTGTTGATCAGGCTGGCTTTGGTCCCCATGGTCACGGCTACGGTGGGGTCGGTGGAGAACTTGGGCGCCACAACGGTTCCCACCACCAGGCGGAAGCGGGGGAAGACTTCGGAAATCAGTTCCAGACCGGTCTTCTTACCCGTACCGGTATCAATACCGCCGATGATATCTGCCGACGCAACTGCGGTGGGATCGGCTTCTTCGCCGTCCTTGTGGACCGCCGGATCAAATACGTTGACAAATACCACGGGAGCGACGTTGTACAGACCGAAATAAACCTTGGCAAATTCGCACAGGGTATACTTGGTAAAATCGTCGTCAAAGCCAAAGACCTCTACAAATTCCTTATAGGAATAGATGAGCTTGGGTTCGTGCACGGGAAGATCTCCGGTCTCGGGTCCGGGGGCGGTTCCCAGAACAAAAGGAAGCCCTGTGGAAACCCTTGCCGGCGGCAGGAGAGCAGTGGGTTGTTCTTTTACAAAAACACCATGTTTGTAAGTCATTTTTACTCCTTAGTTGAGGGTTTTCCGCAGCTGCTGAACCGCAGTTCGGTACTCGGTTTTGAGCTGCACTCTTTTTTTTGCGTGATGTTTCACCACCACAATGAACGGTTTTAAGAATTGATAATTCCGGGGCAGAACAGGTCGTTGTCTGAAAATCATTCCCGGTTCAAGGTGAATGGTTTCCCGTTTCACAGACGGCCCTAAATAAATAAAGGGCCCAAGGTTATTGCACTGTTTCATCTGCACCTCCGTATCCGGCCCCGAATGTGTTCAGGCTGACCTGTGCCTCTTCCTGGAGGGGCCGGGTAATCTGGATTTCAAAATCAAAGCCCAATACAGCCAGATTGGCATTGGTGTGAAGGGGGGCCCACCGAAGGGGCATGCAGTTCTGGATATTGGAATCCATGACTTCAGGCCAGCTCAGTGTCCGGCGGATCATTGCCAGGTACTGCCAGGCGCCGGAATCGTCACCCGTGCCCAGGGCATCCACCCCGGAGACCAGGCTTTTGCAGCCGATGACCACGGTGATAGTCATGGTTTCGGTCTGTATCCGGCTGTCGGTTTCAAATTCCCCCCGCCGGACATGGAGCCCCAGGGCAGTGCCGGATTCAAAAAAGGCATCCAGGGCTTCGGGTTCAAGGGAGCCCAGAACATCCATGCGTTCCATGCCCTGCTTCAGCCCGGGGACATTGCCAAGGCATTCCAGCAGAAACCGGCACAATGTTTCAGGATTTGTAATAGTTACATCGTTTCCTGTCATTTGCATCCTCCCGGATCGATACGATCCACCAGCCGAGTCATTGTCTGGGTGTTCAATGTGATGATTTCCTTTAAATCCCCGGCCAGTTCGCTATATCGCTTCACCAAAGAAGCATTGGCCAGATACATTTCCCGCATTTCCTGCATGTCTTCGGTGTATTTTCGTAAGATATCGTCGGTCTTTTGCTTGTCGAAATACCAGACCACCAGAACCAGCCCGATGGGGCCAAGATTCAGAATCATTTCCAGTATTTTAAAAAAATAAGGGCCAAGCATGGTTGTTGCGTTCAATGTTCCCATTCATCTCCTGTGTCACTGGCAAGGGGAATGACGACTCCCTTGCAATCGCTGCATTTCAATTGTTGATTCAAATGTTGTCGGGAACCGTTATCTCATACCCCGTAGAAAAGGACCGTCCAGTTTGGCAGGGTTTGGCACAGAGAATATAATTTTTGAAAAATAATGCGGGAAACCGAGTTCACCCCAGGGCATTTTTCCGTTCGTAGGTATTATTTCGATTCAGATAATTGAGAATTTCATCATACCGGACCCGTCGATGGCGCCTTAAGAGGTAGGAATCAAGGCTGTTTGGATTTCGGGGGTCTCCGGTTTCAGGATCGATCTCATACCGCTCGGTCAACCGCCAGAATGTCCGTGGACTGATTCCGAGAATGGCACAGACTTCCCCCGGCCGATAACTGGCCCGGACCGGCAGACCGCTTTGGCAGAGCATCTTCTTGAACACTTCATTGGTAATCAGATTCATCTGTCTTCCCTTTCATCTATCAACAACTCATTATTAAATCTGCACTGACTTTTTCTTCTCCCATGCGGGCCGCAGCATTCATGGCCCTGGACACCAGATTGTTCACGGAAAGGGGAAAGCTTTTATCGATGATTCGCCTCCCCTGGCGGCGTTGAAGCTTTGCCGTCACGGCCTGGCCGGCATCGGGAGAAAAAATCTCTTCTTTTTTCCGTCCCACCAGGGTGAATTTATGGGCCAGATAACCGTCCACCTCATCCCCCAGGCCTTGAATTTCGGCCATGGTAATCCGTCTGGAAACCTCCCGGATATCCGAGTTGGCAATTTCCTCCAGCCGCAGAAGCAGCTCGTTCTGTCCGATGAGAATCACCCCCATGAGGCGCTCAAAGCCCGATTCCAGTTCCTGGAGCTGCTTCAGGGCTTTAAATGCCTTCTTATCAATGGTATGAGCCTCTTCCAGAATCATCACCTGGCGCAGGCCGGCTTCGGCCCTGGCCTGAAGCAGGTTTACCGCCTGCCGGGTCTTTTGCTCCAGACCGCGTTTTGGGACTTCATCGGAGAGATCCATGATGGACGCATCCACCAGGGAGGAGGGAGATACCTTGGCTTTATCAATGATCCGGGGAAATATGGTTTTAATCCCCTCATGGTGCAATTGCTCTGTCACTGATTTCCTCATGACCGACTTTCCAGACCCCACCCCGCCCACCACGGCGATGAATCCACCGTACCGGGCCGAATCGATCATCATCTCCCGGATGAAGCGGTGTTCCGCGGAAAAATAGATATCCTGGGGTTTGGTAATGTCGTTTAAAAATGGATCTCTGAACAATTTAAAATGCTTCATGGTTGGCGGCAGAATCATGAGATTTTCCTTTCCAAAGGCTAAAAATAAACATGTAATCAGGACACGTGGGAGGTTTGCCGGTTGCGGACGGGGGGATCGCAGGTAAACCGCAGTCCACCCTTTGAATCGATTTCAAGGCGGGCATCCGCCATGGCGGCAACAAGCGCATCGCGATCCGCCACGGAGATGGAACTGCCGTACTGCTCACGGATGGCCCGGTTTAAGTCCGGTGGCACAATGCGTATCTGTGCCAGTTCCCGGAGTACATCCACCATATTGATCCTGCGGTCATCCACTGGCGCCTTCATGATCTTCGAAGGAATGGACTTCCTGGGAATATATTCCGATACAATGCGGTCTGCCTGGCCGCCAAAGACCCGGAGCCCTACAAAGGGAATGTCTCCGGGCTTCGGATTTTCGCCATAGGCTAGGTTGCAGATTTCGCTGACCTGGGTTTCGGTCTTGTTCCTGGGCATGGATTTATACCCGTTTCCGATGACGGCCGCATCCTGATCAAACCCGCCATTCACCGATTCGATGGGACGAACCAGATATTCATCCCCATTAAAAATCACCATTATTTCCGGTAAACTAAAGGGCTTTTTGAACACCTTGACCCGGGAAATATTGGGAATAATTCCGGGAATATGCTTGATCCGGTATCTGTTGGATTCAAAACGGATGGAATAATCGCCGTGGACTTTTCGCTCTTTTACATTTTCTGTAAACAACTCCTGGAGCAAGGATCTCTCCGGACATTCCCTAAGCTGTTTTTTCCTGATTTTCATCCAGCAAGCCATACGGGAGGTACCGAAGCGGGTGTGGATGTGCATGGGATGGGAATTCATGAAGGTACACCAGTCCATGGCATAATCATTGAGTTCATCAATGCCGTGGACCGGATGGAGGCGCAATCGGCTTTCAAAATTATGTTCCACAAAACTCTGGGCCCGTTCCACAGATCCTTGCCGACGCGGGTTGTGGGGAAGCCCCTCCACGGATCCCACATCCATTTTACGTAGAAAATTTTTAATGGCGCCGGCAGTGTTGGCGGCCCCTTTGTCCATCATCAGGTAAAATGGAACCCCCCTGAAGGGAAAGGCACCGGGGTCGGGTTTCGGTTCCCAGGCACTAACAAGAAAATCCCACAGATTGGCCACGGTCTCCCCCTGGGCAATGTAGTACTTCAGAAAGATGGTATGGGAAAAATGATCCGTGAGCACATATCGGTAAATCTTCTGTTTGACCTTGGTAAAATTCTTGAATTTATTTTTGTAAAACGCCTTTTCGCTGGCAATTTTCAGTTCCTTATTTTTCAGGTAATACTGGATGCACACGGAGATATCCACCAGGTGAACATGGTTGGGATGCAAGGATCGCATGGGCATATGACTGCGCTTGTTCCGCAATGCCTTTTTGTTCAATCCCCTGTCCCTTAAAATTTCCTGGAGCCGGCTCACAGAGACGGTTCCTTTTTCGATCACACGGTTTTGTTCCGCGATATCCAGAGCGGTTTTCACGGACATGATCTCTTTCTTATTTTTCCGGCCCGTGGTGTAAATCAGCCCGGCAATGAATTTAATCTGCAACTCCGTCAACGCACATTTCCCGTTATCGCAACGCTTTTTCCGGCCGGAAACATACCCGTTCCGTTTGGCGATTCGGTACAGATGCGTAGGGGATTTTCCTGTCATGGACGCATAGCGCGCCATGACGATATTTTTCTCTCCCTTTCCGGCATGTTCCAGCGCCTTCACCATTTCTTCCTGCCATCCCATAAACAATTTACCTCGATCCCTGGTCATCTGCTGAACTGATCTTTAGATCCGGCTGTACCCAGTCATTATCACCCCCCAATTCCGGGAAAATGGAAATCCCCAGCTCCTCATGAGCTTCATCACGCAGGCTCTCCAGCATTTTGACGGCATAGGAAATGATGGTACCGTATTCAGTTCTAATCCGGGAAGATGCCTGGACCAGATAGGGATTGGCTTCAGGGGCCATGGCCGTGGCAAAGACATTGAATTGATTTCTAAATTCCCCAAGGATTTTCAATTGATCTTTTTCAAGGGCCGATAATTGGGCACCTTCCGTCCGTTTGCCGTAACGGGCCAAATCATGTGCCTGGTTTTCTATGGTCTTATGCAGGTTCTGAATCACCCGCTCCTTGGCCTTTATCTGTTCTTTCTTCTCTGATCTGATTTTTGTTTCAGCCGCTTTAAGGTCGTCAATATAGGCTTCGATTTCGTCCCTGTACTCTTCTGATATGGGGATGATTCGATCGTCTATCTCAATTCCCTTTTGAGAAATTTTAGACACATTGGCCGAGGTGCTCCGCCCCAAATATCTTATTTTATTAAAATTAATCCCTGCCAAATCCGTCATCTTGTCGGAAAAATTTTCAACAAGGGGACGAATATCCTTTAAGGCACGATCCACGCTCCGGACGTTCAAACCGAGGGTTTCGCAGAATTGCATCCAGGTCATTCCGCCCTTTTTGTATTCTTTCTCCTTTTTCACCTTGAATAGGACCGCATGTTCCAATAACCGGTTGTTTGCATTGTCATATTGAATCTTTTTCAACACCCCCAGGGAAAAGGACTCGTCCTTGAGCGCATCTATTTTGTTCTCCATTCTTTTAAGGTCTTCGCCGGCGTCCTTACGGGCGATCTCGTAGATTTCCTCTGCCGGATCGATCTGTGCTTTTTCCATTATCCGTCTCCCAATAGGACCAAATCATTCTCTCGCTGGAGAATCTCATTCTCTTTACAGGATTTTACCCTGGCCCAGTAAACCGCCAGTTTCATACCCACCTGATAGACATCCCCCATCCGCCGGACATAGGCCCGGTCTCCCAGGGTGGACAGATGGCACATGATGGTGGCGAACGGAATATCCAGATCCCGGCCGATCCGATGGGCAGTGGCGCCACCCGGACTCTCCGCGACATACTCAAGAATATCCAGGGCCGTATTAACAGACTTAATTCGTCTATAACTATTCCCCATAATTTCAACTCCTTCAGAACAGAACAAATTCAACACATGTTAAATGGACAAATCGTCTTGAAAATTGCCATTATTTGGCATAAGGATAACCTTATTAATAGGATGGCATTAATTACCGTCTTGGTGCGGGTTTTAAAAGAACCCCAGTTAATGGTTATACAATCCTTTTGTCAGGGGCCGTCCCGGTTTAGGAGGGTGTTGATTGGAACCGTAGATTTCCGGCCAGATATCTTCAAGGTCCATTTGAAGTGCCTTGGCGATATGGCAGGCTACGGGAAAACTCCGATTTGGATTTTCAATGACTCTTCCGATATGAGATGGTGAACGATTTAGATCCCTTGCCAAACCCGATTGTGAAATACCCATGTAACTTAAGGCTGTTTTGATTTCGCTAGGAGTCATATTTTGCTTTCGCATTTGTGATTCCTTTTTATTGAAGAGAAAGTTTGCGATTAATTTTTATACAGAAATATGAACATGAAAAGCTAATATACAGATAACAGAACTATGTCAAGAAGAAAAATACAGATTTCTGAACTCGATTTGGCAAAAATAGGGGACAGAATTTGCTTTATCCGGCTCAACGCCGGATTAACCCAGGACCAATTTGCTGAAATCACAGGGTTAACGAAAAGCAATATCAGTGGTTTGGAAAACCATAAATACGAGCCGTCTTACAGGGCCATCACCAAAATGGTCAAATTGTTCAACGTCAGCTCGGATTGGATTTTATTTGGAATTCCCCCAACCGATAATGATAAAATAACTGATGATAAGGTCATTACGGTAATCACCGGCCCCAACACCATGAACCGCTTCAAAGACACGGAAAAAGCCAGGGCCATCTATGAAAACTTGATGGAATTGGAAATGGTCGATCCCGATGGTTATGATGAAATCCACCGGATCATAAAAATGAAACTGGACATTAAAAGCATTTCTAAAAAAAAACAAATCCAATCATCTGGAACAACGGGCAGCTCAGTAGAATAACGCCAGATGATTTTATTTTAACCGACCAATCCGGCTTCATCATTGCAAATTCAAAGGGCTTCACCTCCAAAAAAATCGATATCATGACCTATCTTTCATCGGACACAGATCGAGAAATAATGAAGCATGCCATGGAAAACGCCGCCCGATCCACTCCACAGGAAATTTTCGTCTCGTTCTCTTTCTTATCCAAACACGTCAGTTGTCTTTGTCATGTTTACCGTGGGGAAAACGGTTTTTTGATTGGGGGTTGGCGAAGGCCCAATAACATTATCAGGTTTCCTCGATATGGAAACGCCCTCCAGCCCCTTACACACCCATAACCTGGTGGGACTTGAGTTGGAAAATCGGAAAAAAAGTTTATATGGGATACGCTATTATTGGACGATTCTTTGTCCCTATTGCGAGCGTACATCAATGTTAAACTTTAAACATTACCCAAAATCCATACTGCTCAAAGGAAGACAGCACAACTCTCAAAACACAATGCGATTTCCAAGTATCATTTACCTCTTGATGCGTTTAAATCAATTTCAATTATTTTTTGATCATCCATTTTTTAATGCTTTTAATCTCTCTGTACCCTATTGAGTTACACCACTTTATGACAGTACTTTTATCCATGCTTATCACCCTTTTGCACAATCAGCTGTCGCCAATCGTCCAGGTGAGAGGGTTCTACCTGAGTTTTGGAATTGGTAAAGGGATAAAGCGACGCACTCAACACCTTAAAAGTGGGCAGGTTATCTTGTGGCGCCAGTCGAAATAGGCCGTTTGATTTTGGAGGATTTCAATGGCATAGTAGAGATCTGAACATTATTTAAGACGGAGACCTGCCCATGAAAGACCTGAAGAAACTTCTGGCCGTTGCCCTTGTCCTGCCGGCCCTGGTATTCACCTCAAACATCGCCCTGGCCGCAGATGTGGACCACAGCATCTACAACCAACTCCTCCAAAAATACGTCCACGGCCACAGGGTGGATTATTCTGGATTCCAGAGGGAAGAGACGGTTCTGGATCAATACCTGGACCAGCTCTCGGCAACGGATCCGGCCACCCTGACCCGGAACCAGGCCATGGCCTTCTATATCAACACCTACAACGCCTTTACCATCAAGCTCATCCTGACCCAATACCCGGATCTCAACTCCATCAAGGAGTTGGGGGGATTCTTTTCAGGCCCCTGGAGCAAGGAATTTATCCCCCTCAACGGTCGCACCGTCACCCTGGACTACATCGAGCATGAGGTCCTCCGGCCCCGGTACAAGGATCCCCGGATCCACTTTGCCGTGAACTGCGCCTCCAAGGGCTGCCCCCCCCTGCGCAACTCCGCCTACACCGGGGCCGATCTGGAGCGGCAATTGGACGAACAGACCATCGCCTTTATCAACACCCCGGACCGGACCCATTTCAAGGACAACACCCTCTACGTATCCAAGATCTTTGACTGGTTCGGGGAGGACTTTAACGACAATCCCGAAGCCTTTGTCCGCCAATATGCCCAGGGGGAGTTGAAACGGGCGCTGGATGGGGCCGTGGGCCGAATCAAGGTCTCCTACCTCTCCTATGACTGGACCCTGAACCGTTAATCCGGCCCCGCTAAGCCTAACCCAAATATGTCACGGAAAGGGTTTATTCAAGCATCACCCTTTCCCAGCTGTCTGGAACACATTATCACCTAAATGTTGCAAGGGTTTGACTGTTTTGAATGCAACGTTTAGGTGTCACGGGCTATGGGCAGAGGCGACCGAACCTGCGCAACACCCTGTGGGCCACCGGGGTCTCCTCCACCCCTTTGCGGACGGCCTCAAAATCCTTGCCCTGTTCCCGGATCATCCCTTCCATGGCCGTCACATAGGCGGCCATTTCGGAACAGGTGTATTCCGGATGGAATTGCACCCCCCAGGCAGCCCGTCCCAGGCGGAAGGCATGGTGGGGCTCCACATCGTTGGCGGCCAGACGGACCGCCCCCGGGGGTAAGGTGAGCACGGTCTGGGAATGGGTGGTATGTCCCTTGAACACCCTGGGTAGACCGGCAAAGAGCAGATCCGCTTCCGCCGCTTTTGCAAGATGGATCTCCCGGGTCCCGATCTCAATGCCCTGGGGATGGTAACCGGCCTCTCCGCCCATGGCCCTGGCCAATAGCTGGTGGCCGTAGCAGATCCCCAGCAGGGGAATCCCCTTTTCCACCAGATGCGGCACCCAGGCTTCCAGGGCCAGACTCCAGTCCAGATTGTCCGTTACCATGGCATGGGAGCCGGCGATGACGGCCCCCTTTATGGGGTCTGATTTTGTAAACCGATCCACGTCCGGCAGGGCCTCGCCCCGGGCCACATCCACCACCTTTATCCCTTCCATGGGAAGATCCAGCCCCCGGGCGATCCAGTCTTCAAAATCCCCAAGGGTGGGCCGGAGCCATTCAAAGGAATCCCCGGTCTTGATAATATAGAGGCTCATCCCTTCTCCACTTCCCCCAGAATCAAATCCTCCACAGAGGGGATAATGCCCAGGTGGCGGGTAATTTTAAACTGAATCCCGGGATGGGCCTTTTGGGCGGCCTCAACCGCTTCGGGGATGTCCATGTTCACATGGGCCCCTGCGGAAATGAAAAAGGGGAAAATCACCATCTCCTCCACCCCGTCACGGGCCAGTTCATCAATGACTTGGGGGAGAAAGGGTTCTGAAAACTGGAGAAAGGCATGGGCCACACGGTCCATGTCCGATTTCCCCCTGACCTTTTCGGCCAGTCGGGCCACTTCCAGGGCGCTCTCTTTTTTGCGACTGCCGTGGGCGGCAATGATAAGGGCTTTCATCTCGTACACTCCTTGAAATTTGAACCATGATGCATCTTTTTTGTTTACGTTATTTCCCCGGGCCTGACAAGGCCAACCACCCGGCAGGGCAGGAATCAAAACAGGGCCGGGCGATTTCTGCCCACGGCCACCCCATTGATTTCAATTGAGTTTCATGCCAAAATGCCGCTTTTTTGACCCTAAAGAAAGATGAATATCATGGGTGTGTGGGACATATTATATGTGGGGGCTGCCATTATGGGGGCTGCCGTTGTCAGGGGATATACGGGCTTTGCCTTTGCCATGATCGTGGCCATTGCCCTGGGATTTATTCTGGCCCCGGCCGTGATCACCCCGGTGATCCTGGTCCTGGACCTGGCCGCCAGCCTATGGCTTTTTCTCAAGGTGGTCCACCAGGTGGATTGGAAGAGCCTGAAATGGATCTTCCTGGGCGCCCTGCCCACCCTGGGCCTGGGGACCATGGCCCTGACCCTGGTGCCGGCCCGGCCCATGCGGGTAGTCATCTCCCTGGTCATCCTCAGTCTCTGCCTTATCCTCTCCCGGCCCAAGGCTCCCAAAATCAGCCAGGGCAAGGGCCCTGCCCTGGGGGCCGGCCTGATATCCGGATTTCTTTCTGGACTCTCCGCCCTGGGCGGCCCCCCGGTGATCCTCTATTATTTTTCCTCGGACCGGCCCGTGGCCCAGAGCCGGGCCTCCATGATCACCTTTTTCTTTCTGGTGGATTCCCTGGCCCTTACGGCCTGCGCCGTAAACGGCCTGGTCACCCCCCAGGTTCTTAAGCTGGGAATGGGAATGATGGTCCCCTGCTTCATGGGCATCTGGATCGGCAACCGCCTCTTTGAGAAATTTGCCAATGAAAAAGCCTTTAAATCCCATGTCATCCGCTTGCTCATGGCCACGGCCCTGATCTCCCTTGTGAAATCCCTGATCTGGGGATAGGCGACCCCAAAAAAACCGACGGTTCCCATGGTAATCATACCATGGGAACCGCCGGGATATGATTCCTTATCCCCCACGAGGGACAGGGCCGATAATCGAAATTAAGAGGTGGGCCCCTTTCTCTCCATGAAACCGATGCCCGCAGAGAGGCCCACCACCAGGATGGAACCGATGTTGTGGGTCACCGCCCCAAGGATGGGGGTGAGCAACCCGGCCGCACCCGCAGCCACGGCCAGGGCGTTGATGCCAAAGGAGAGCCAGATGTTCATGCGGATCACCCGGCCCATTCTCCGGCTCAGGCGGATGAGGAAGGGCAGGCGGTCCAGCCGGTCCTTCATGAGGACGATGTCTGCTGTTTCCAAGGCGGCATCCGATCCCCTCAGCCCCATGGCAATGCCCGTATCTGCGGCCTTCAATGCCGGGGCGTCGTTGATGCCGTCCCCCACGTAGATCAACCGCCCCCCTTCCTTTCTCTCCTCAATGCGGTCCAGTTTGTCCTTTGGGGTCTGGGCGGAAAAGCCTTTGGGAATTCCCAATTGGGATACCAGGTTCTCCACGGGTGCCTTCTGGTCGCCGGAGATCACGGCCATGTCATGGATGCCCAGATCCCGGATCGCCCCCAGGGTGGCCGAGGCTTCGGGCCGGGCCTGGTCCTTCATGGCAATGTACCCCATCAACTTCCCCTCCAGGGAGACCGACACCGTTGTGAGGCCGGAATCCTCGAACCGATCCGAGGTCAGGATCTCCACCCTTTTCCCATCCACCATCCCGGAGATCCCCCGCCCCGGCTCCACGGTCACAGCCCGGGAGGTGAGCAGGGGAAGCCCGCGGGCCCCGGCCCCTTCCAAAATGGCCCGGGCCAGGGGATGGGTGGAGGCGGTCTCCACTGCCGCAGCCAGTGCCAGGACCTGATCTTCCCCCTCGGCGGCTTCGGCAGTCACCGATTCAACCGAGGGTCGGCCCAGGGTCAATGTCCCGGTCTTGTCAAAGAGGAATTGCCGGGATTCGGCAATGTGCTCCAGATAAATCCCCCCCTTGACCAGGATGCCCTCCCTGGCCGCCCGGCCAATGGTGGCAACCGTTGCCACGGGCCCGGCCAGAAGAAAGGAACAGGGACATCCCACGATGAGGACGGTGATGGCACGGGTCACATCCTGGGTAAAGAGCCAGGTCAGGGCGGCAATGCCCAGGATCACCGGGGTGAACCAGGCCGCATATTGATCCACGATGCGGCTGCCCTTTACCTTGGATGCCTCTGCCGCAGTGACCATCTGGATGATCTTGCCCATGGTGGAATCCGCCCCCACCTTTTCCGCTCGAATCTTCAAAAGGCCGTCCGTGGACAGGGTTCCGGAAAAGACCATGTCCCCCACGGCCTTTTTCCGGGGAATGGGCTCCCCTGTGACACTGGCCTCATCCACACTGGAGATCCCCTCCACCACCCTTCCGTCCACGGGGATGATCTGGCCGGGTTTCACCACCAGGATATCCCCCTTTTTAATGGCCGTCACCGGAACGCTCACTTCCCGGCCCTCCCTTTCCATGGTGGCGGTATCCGGGGTCAGCTCCACCATCTCCTGGATGGCGTTGCGGGCGGAATCTGAAACCGCCTCTTCAATCAGGGCCCCCACCACCATGATGGCCGATACCACCGCCGCCTCCAGGAAATTCCCGTTGATGAGGCAGGCAATGATGGCAATGCTCACCAGTTCGTCCACATTCATCTCACGGTTCATCACCCCCTTGACCGCTTCCTGGACAATGGGCAGTCCGTTCACCGCCACCGAAGCCAGCAAGAGTAGCTCGGCCGGTGTAATGCCGAAAAATTGAACCTTAACGATATTCTGGAACAAAAGGGCCAGGGGGATAAGCCCGGCCCCCACCGCTGTTTTTACAAAATCCTCTGATCTGAAAATTTCCCTGTAGATTCCCAAATGGGCGTGTCGTCCAATCATTTGCGTTTTTTATCCTATGGTTAGAAGGTTGTATTGAACCGGGGCCGGAAACATTTTATGGAGAATTTCCCTTTCCCCCGATACAGCGTGGTACCCTACAGAAAAATACCTGGCCTGTCAAATAGTTTGAACATCAAGCTAAACACCATTGCCCTCTTCCCCCCTGCTGTGATAGAAATAGGGCCATGATTTAACCCCAAAGGCCAATGGAAGATGAACATCCAGGAATTATCCAAATACATAGTGGAACTATTTGAAAAACTCTCCCACTGGGAGGAGTCCGTGGTCAAGGACAGCGGCCTTACAACGGCCCAGGCCCACACCATTGAAATGGTGGGCCACGAAGGTCCTTTGAAGATGAAGGATCTGGCCGAAAAGATGGGGGTCACCACCGGCACCCTCACCGTTGGCATTGACCGACTGGAAAAAAAGAGACTGTTGAAACGGCGGCCCCACGACACCGATCGCCGGGCCTATCTCATTGAACTTACCCGGGCGGGTCAGGAGCGCTTTAAAGAACACAATCGCTTCCACCTCCACATGACCCGGGAGCTGGTCTCCGGCCTGACCCGGGAAGAACAGGACACCCTTGGCCGCCTCATCCGAAAAATGGTGGACCGAATCTGAACGGCCCACCGGCCACCCCCGACAATCACTTTTATAAAATACAGGGATGGGACATACCCTGAACATATTGATTTCACCCCCAACCGATGACCACGATCATCTGACGCACAAGGAGCAACACATGCTGGTAAATTTATTGGTGGACGGATTCATTGACGAACTGGCCTCGGACTCCCCGGCCCCGGGCGGCGGAAGCGTTTCCGCACTCAACGGCGCCATGGGAGCCGGTCTCACGGCCATGGTCAGCCGTCTCACCATTGGGAAAAAGGGATATGGGGACGTGGACGCCCTCATGGCCGAAACCCGGGATGCAGCCGACCGCCTCAAGGACCGGCTCACCGTGCTGGTGGACGATGACACCCAGGCATTCAATGCGGTCATGGCCGCCTTTAAAATGCCCAAGGAGACCCGGGAAGAAAAGGCGGCCCGGTCCACCGCCATCCAGGAGGGGTACAAGCAGGCCACCACCACCCCCATGGAAACGGCGGAACAATGCCTGGCCGTCCTGGAACTGGCCGGCACCATCGTGGGCAAGGTCAACCCCAACACGGCCTCTGACCTGGGGGTTGCCGCCCAGGTGGCCTATGCCGGCGTGGAAGGGGCGGTGATGAATGTGAAAATCAACCTGCCCGCCATCAAGGACACGGAATGGTGCAAGGCCCAGGCCGACAAAACCGCCGCCCTTCTGGAAAAAGCCGCACAGGCCCGGAACAGGGTGGCAGGAAAAACCGCAGAAATCATCGGCGGATAGCCCTTTTACCCCAAGGCAAACCCCCGCACATTCCCTTGGGCATGTGCGGGGGTTGTCCTTTCAACAAATTCATTTCGTAACATATCCGAGTTCCCTGAAATATTCTGGATACCCCGGAACTGCCCGATTAGAACTTAAAAACCTTGATGACCTCCTTGAGTTCGGCGGAAAGCCTTGCCAATTCGTCGGACTGGGCACGGATCTCCTCAATGCCCTTGGCCGATGCGATCACGGACCGATTGGTCTGGTCCACATAGCCCAATACCCCTTCAACCCCCTGGGTGGCCCGGGCCACCCTCTGCTGGATGCCGTCGGAGACAGAGGTGGTGGCCTCGATGTTCCGTGCCACCTGGCGAACGGCATCCATATTCTCACCGGCCTTCCGGTTCAGCTCCCGGGCATTGTCTGCGGTGGAGCCGATGTTGGAGGAAATATCGTTGGTCACCGTGGTCTGCTCCTCAACGGAGGAGGCAATGGCAAACATCACCCGGTCGATCTCTGCGATGACATTCACCACGGACTCGATGACGGCCACGGCCTTCTGGGTCTTGGTCTGCATGTCCAGAATCCGGGAACGGATCACCCCGGCCGAAGTCTCTGTCTGGTTGGCCAGGGCCTTGACCTCCGAGGCCACCACAAAAAACCCCTTGCCCGCATCCCCGGCCCCGGCCGCCTCAATGGCGGCATTCAGGGAAAGGAGATGGGTCTGGGAGGCAATGGTCTGGATCATCTGGATGATCTCCCCGATCTCCTTGGCCGAATCCCCCAGCTCCTTCATGATGGCCGAGGTCTCCTCGGCCCGGCGGGAGGCATTCTGGGTCACCGAGGCCCCCTTGCTGGAATGGCGGGCCGTCTCGCTAAAGGAGGCATACATCTGCTCAATGGCACAGGCCGTGGCCGTGGTGGCCTGGCTCACAGAATCCACCTTTTGCCCCACGGAATCGGTGTTGGTGGACACGGCATCGGTAAAGACGGAGATCCCCTCCAGGCTGTCTTTGATATCGTTTGTGGAACTGAGGATCTGCTTCATGTTCCGGGAGATGGTCCGGGTCTCCTGGCTGGCGCTGTCGGAACAGCCCTCCATTTCAACGGCCCCCTCCTTGAGCCGGCTGGAAATATCCAGAAGATGGCCCGAGGACTGGGAGATGGCCGAAACCGTCCCCAGAAGATGACGGATCAGGTCCCCCAGGGTCCGGACCGATTCCTTGAGGGAGGCGGCCATGATTCCGATCTCATCCCGTCCATGGTAATCCAGGGTGGCGGACAGGTTGCCCCGGCCCAGCTCCTTGATATAGCCCACCATGGCATTCACCGGCTGGAGCACCTTTCGGGTGGTGACCATGGAAATGATCATAAAGATTAGGCAGGCCCCGGCCACGATGAGGGCGGTGAGGCGGAAGCCCTGGTGAAGCCGGGCATTGACCAGGGCCTCCCGCTCCCCTGCCATCTGGTCGATGTCGTCGTTAAAAACCCCGGTGCAGACGATCCACTGCCACTTGTCCACATACTTGAAATAGACCAGCTTTTCAGCCACCTCCCCGCCGGGCTTTTTCCAGAAATAGGAAAAGAACCCCTTTCCCTCTGCCCCGGCCCTTCGGATCAGGGTTTTGATGATGGGATGGCCGTCTTCCGAGAGAAGGTCAAGGGTGACCATCCCTTCCAGGTGGGTGTGCTCGGGGTGGACGATCATCCGACCGTCCAGGCCCAGGATGAAAAAATAGTTCCGCCCCTCCTTGCCAAAACGCATGGAACGGATGGCCTGGGTGGCCGAGGAGTGAAAATTGGTGGTGGCCAGAACGGCCGATGCATTCTCCGTCAACTCCTTCAAACGGACCTTCCGCTCCTCAAAAACAAGGCGGTGCAGCTCTTCCTGGTTGATCTCCTTCATGTCCTGGAAGGCATACATCAGTCCCAGGGATACCATTACCAAGGTGGAAAGAATGGCTGCCAGAACCAACAGACTGATCTTGGTTGCAATGCCCGGTCGCCTTCGCAATGTGGCCTCCTCAATATGAAGTTCAAGTGTACTGGTGTTGCCGCCGCCTTCTCTATCCCGAATATTTATAACAAGTTGCCAAAAACCATTTAAAAGCGTTCATTCCATTGAACCCCCATTCCCGGCATCAATGGATCCCTTGAAACATCCGGGCTGTTACTGCCTTTTAATTCTACCTAATGAATGGCGCCGTTAGTCCGCCAACAATGCCGCCTTGACCGTGTCCAGTCCCAGCCGGTCAATCATCCGGCCCATGCGTTCCCGCTTGGAGTTTTCCTTGTAATAGGCAATGATCTTGTCCACCATGGCCTCGGCCGCCTCGGTGGTCAAATCCTCCACCAGGATATCGGCCAGCCGGGGACGGGCCGAGCCATTGCCCCCAATCTGGATGGTCCACCCCTTGGCCGTGCCGTAGAGGGAGATATCCTTGATGCAGTTTTCCGCGCACTGGACCTTGCAGCCCGATACCCCCATCTTCATCTTGGAGGGCAGAACCATGCCGTGGTATTTTTCATCCAGCAGCTTGCCCATGGAGATGCTGTCCTGCTGGCCCAGCCGGCAATAGTGGGTACCCGGACAGACCTTGATGCTCCTCACGCACAGGCCCGTGGCAAAACCGGGGTCCATGCCCAGGTCCTTCCACACCCCGTCCACCTGGTCTTCGGAAATCCCGATCATGGCGATGCGGGCCGCCGAGGTAATCTTTAAATCTGCAACTTTATACTTGTCGGCCACATCGGCCAGTTTTCTCAGTTCATCGGGCTTGACCAGGCCGCATACGGCATGGGGGGCGATGGCATAGGTCACCGGATCTTTTCCCCTCTGGCGAATAACCCCTTTTTCTCCGTCCTTTAACATGTGTGACTCCTTTTTCACTACGGTTTCTGGGAGGTTTTAATATGTTCCCCCCTTTCCTGTCAATGGCCTTGTAAACACGGTTCCGCCTGCCAGTCGCCATTCCCTGCCCTTGTCAGCCGCCCCTGGATGGTGTAATACCTCTTCCATGGACAGACAATTTGAAGAACAGGCCCGGATGCTCGGCAACCGGGTGAAAAAACGGTATAAACACCTGAGAAAGCGCTACAATCGCCAGGGCCTTTCGGTCTTCCGCCTCTACGACTGGGACATCCCGGAAATCCGGGCCGTGGTGGACTGGTACGACGGCCATCTGGTCATTGCCGAATACAGCCGGAAGCAATCGGTTCCCCAATGGCTGCCCGCCATGGGACAAGGGGTGGCCCAGGCCCTGAACATCCCAATGGACAAGGTCCACCTGAAGGTCCGCAAGGCCGGGGCCCAGGACGGGAAACGCTACGAACGTCTTGACCACACCAATGAGAAGATCCCCATGCAGGAACGGGATCTGAAATTCCTCATCAACCTGGAGGATTACGTGGACACCGGCCTTTTCTCGGACCACCGCAACACCCGGCAAATGGTCAGGGAACAGGTGGCGGGCAAGGACGTTCTCAACCTATATTGCTACACCGGGGCCTTTACGGTCTATGCGGCCAGGGGCGGGGCCCGTTCCACCCTTTCCGTGGACCGGTCGGAAACGGCGATCAACTGGCTCCAGGAAAACCTGGAGCTCAACGGCCTCAACGGCCCGGCCCACACCCAGGTGCGAAGGGATACCCTGGACTTTTTAAAAGGGATCCAGGACCAGGGCCCTAAATTCGACCTGGCCGTGGTGGATCCCCCCTCCTACTCCACCACCCGGACCAACAGCGCCCATTTTGACATTGCCCGGGACTACCCCACCCTGCTGAACATGGTTTTCACCCTCATGCGACCGGGGGGAACGGTGTTTTTCTCCACCAACCACCAGAACTTTAAGATGGATCCCAACCGCCTCTCCCAGCCCCAGGTCCGGGAGATCACCGACCAGACCATCCCCGAGGACTTCCAGACCAAACGCAGGCAGATCCACCGCTGCTGGGAGATCACCATGGGGTGAACCGATTCGATCCATTTGAAAACCGCAAATGCCGGGACATCCGCAACGCCCTATCCAGGGGATTTTTAAGGAGCCTGGCACAGCATGACCTCACCTTCCTCATCCAGGACCACAGGGCGGTCTCCAGAGACCTTGAACCCTTCCACCACCAATGGATCCAAGGGCGCATGGTCCGATACCAATGGGTGCTGTCCCAGCCCGTCACCGCCCTGGACCAAGGGATGGTCACCGCCACCCTGCTCTGGGACGCCCGACTCTTCTACGAATGCCATGAGTGGCTGGAGGAGATCTGGCTGGACCTTGAAGGGGAGGAGAAAAAGGCGGTCCAGGGACTGATCCGGGCCGCCGGCGCCTATGTCTTTGTGGAGGCCCGGCGTCCGGAAACCGCCCGGAAAACGGCGGTCAAGGCCCTGGCCCTGCTCCGGGACCACCAGGGGGCGGTTCCTCCCATTTTCCAACCCCAAAAACTAATGGGGGCACTGGATCCCCTGGATCCAACACCCCCATGTCTCAATGCCCATCCGGTGTTCCCCGGAGGCGGCATTGTTTTTCCCGGTTAAGGCTTACTTCAGGGCGGCAATAACGGAAATCTCCACCAAAAGTTCCTCACGGGCCATGGCCGCTTCAACGCAGGCACGGGCCGGGGCCATGCCCGGGTTCACCCAATTGTCCCAGATCTCGTTCATCTCCTGGAACTGGGCCATGTCCTTTATGTAGAGAGTGGCCGAGAGGATGTGGTCCCGGTCGGTGCCCAGTCCTTCCAATAATTCATCCACCTTTTCCAGCATGGAAGCGGTCTGTTCTTTGATGCCTTCATTGGCGTCCTTGGCCACCTGGCCACAGAGGTAAACAGTGTCGTTGTGTACCACGGCACGGCTCATGCGCTGTGCGGTTTCATATCTTTTAATGCCCACGTGATTCTTTCCTTTCACAATTAAAAATAAAAAATGGAGGTCTGGGAAATATCAAGTCGAGGATCTCCCCCTTCCCCCGAAAACAACCGGAGGAATCTGACCGGCCCCATGCCCGTCACCCCTCCCAAAATACACAGGGGCGCCGGATCCGCCGGGATCCAGCACCCCCAATTTATCAGTATCACCCGCCCCTTGGTCTCCCCGGGCGGACCAGGCCCCTTACAACCGCCAATAACGGTAGGACTCCTTTTCCACCGCATCCACGTCCAGCATGGATTTCACATCCACCACACAACCGGCCGGGGTGATGAGATTGCCGAATTCTCCGGCCCCCATTTTCAGGTATTCTTGGTGGGGAACCGCCAGAATCACGGCCCCAAGCTCGGTGAGATCCTCCCAGGAGCAGAGATCCACCCCGTAGAATTCCTTGGCCTCTGCTGCATCGGCCATGGGATCGTGGACCAGGACCTCGCATCCATAGGAGTCCAGCTCTTCAATCATGTCCACCACCCGGGTGTTCCTCAGATCCGGGCAATCCTCCTTAAAGGTCAGGCCCAGGACCCCAACACGGCCCCCCTTGATGGGGCTGCCCTGCTGGATCATCATCTTCACGGTCTTGCCCACCACAAAATGGCCCATGTTGTCGTTGATCCGCCGACCGGCCAGGATGATTTCCGGATTGTAGCCCACGCTCTGTGCCTTGTAGGTCAGGTAATAGGGATCCACGCCAATGCAATGTCCCCCCACCAGTCCCGGGGTGAACTTAAGGAAATTCCACTTGCTCCCGGCCGCATCCAGGACATTGCGGGTATCAATATCCAGGCGGTCGAAGATCAGGGCCAGCTCGTTCATCAGGGCAATGTTCAAATCCCGCTGGGTATTTTCAATGACCTTGGCAGCCTCGGCCTCCTTGATGTTCCGGGTCCGGTGGACCCCTGCGGTGATGATGGATTCGTAGAGCCCGGCCACCTCTTCCAGGGTCTGTTCGTCATCCCCGGACACCACCTTGACGATGCGGGTAAGGGTATGCTCCTTGTCCCCAGGGTTGATCCGCTCCGGAGAATAGCCCACGTGGAAATCCTGCTTCCACTTCAGGCCCGATGTTCTTTCCAGGATGGGCACGCAGATGTCTTCGGTGACCCCCGGATAAACCGTGGATTCAAAAATCACCACCGCCCCCTTTTTCATCATCCGGCCCACGGTTTCAGACGCCGATTCCACGGGCTTCAAGTTGGGCAGCCTGGCCTTGTCAATGGGGGTGGGAACCGCCACCACAATATAGTCGGCTTCGGCCATGTCCATGGGATCGGTGGTGGCCTGGAAATGAACCGCCCGCTCAAACTCCGCCCTGGAGACTTCACCGGTGGGATCTTCCTTAATCCGGCAATTCTCCACAATGGTGGATTTGAGATCAAACCCCACGGTCTGATATTTTTCCCCAAAATGGACTGCCAGGGGCAGGCCCACATAGCCCAGGCCCACCACAGCAATTATAGCGTCTGATTTCATTTGTATTTATCCTATATTGTTAAATTTACCTGCGAATATCATGCTGGGAACTGAATTCTTTAATATAGGACTGAAACATACCATATTTTTATGGTAAAACAAAAACATATTGCCCGGCCCGGAATTTTACCGGGGAGGTTCCCATGGGGCGGGCCTGTCATCCCCCCTTCACCCCCAATGCGCTTTCCCGGTCCCCTTTGCCATCGCCAATAGAAAAATGAAAACCGCCCGGGTACCAGGGGCACCCGGGCGGTTTGAGGATAAAGGTGGAACCCTAGCGGGTGAGTTCCTTGTGGCAGGTGATGAGGTTGCCCACCACTTCGGGATCGGCCAGGGTGGAGGTATCGCCCAGGCTGTCAAACTCGTCCGTTGCGATCTTTCGCAGAATCCGGCGCATGATCTTCCCGGACCGGGTCTTGGGAAGGGCCGGGGCAAAATGGATCACATCCGGGGTGGCAATGGGGCCGATCTCCTTTCTCACATGGGCCTTGAGTTGGGCCAGAAGCTCATCCCCGGGACTTTCGCTCACCATAAGGGTGACAAAGGCGTAGATGCCCTGGCCCTTGATGTCGTGGGGGAAACCAATGACAGCAGCCTCGGCCACGGAGGGATGGCTCACCAGGGCCGATTCCACCTCGGCCGTGCCCATGCGGTGGCCCGAGACATTGATGACGTCATCCACCCGTCCGGTGATCCAATGGTATCCGTCCTCGTCCCTGCGGCAGCCGTCCCCGGCAAAATAATAGCCGTCAAACATCTGGAAGTAGGTCTTTTCAAAGCGGTCGTGGTTGTTGTAAACCGTGCGCATCTGGCCGGGCCAGGGCTCCTTCACCACCAGGATCCCGTCGCAGGCCCCGGGCAGTTCCTTGCCCTCTTCGTTGAGGATGGCCGGGCTCACCCCAAAGAAGGGCAGGGTTGCCGAGCCCGGCTTCTGGTCAATGGCATAGGGCTGGGGGGAAATCATGATCCCCCCGGTCTCCGTCTGCCACCAGGTGTCCACAATGGGGCACTTCCCCTTGCCCACATGGGTGTGGTACCAGCGCCAGGCTTCGGGATTGATGGGTTCCCCCACCGACCCCAGCAGGCGCAGGGAGGAGAGGTCGTATTTTTCCACCCATTCCTCGCCCTGGGCCATGAGGGCCCGGATGGCCGTGGGGGCGGTGTAGAACTGGTTCACCTTCCACTTGTCCACCACGGCCCAGAACCGGCCCGGATCCGGGAAGGTGGGCACCCCTTCAAACATGATGGAGGTGGCACCCTGGGAAAGGGGGCCGTAGACAATATAGGAATGGCCCGTGACCCAGCCGATGTCGGCGGTGCACCAATAGATGTCCCCGTCGTGGTAGTCAAAGATATACTTAAAGGTGGTCCCGGTGTAGACCATGTACCCGCCCACATTGTGCTGGACCCCCTTGGGCTTGCCCGTGGAGCCCGAGGTGTAGAGGATGAACAGGGGATCTTCCGCATCCATCCAGACCACGGGGCAATCCTCGGATTCGGCATTGGCGGCCTTATGCCACCAGATATCCCGGCCCTGGGCCATGGCGATATCCAGGCCGGTGCGCTTGACCACAAAGCAGGTCTCCACACTGTGGCCGTTGGCCCGGCAAAGATCCATGGCCGTGTCCGCCCCTTCCTTCAAAGGAACCGCCTTTGCCCCCCGCATCACCCCGTCGGCCGTGACCAGGACCTTACAGGAACTGTCCTGGATCCGGTCGGCCAGGGCCTCGGCGGAAAAACCGCCAAATACGATGCTGTGCACCGCCCCGATCCGGGCACAGGCCAGCATGGTCACGGCCAGTTCCGGGATCATGGGCATGTAAATGGCCACCCGGTCCCCCTTGGCCACCCCCTTGGCCTTGAGGGCATTGGCGAACTGGCAGACCTTTTTGTGGAGCTGGGTATAGGAGATCTCCAGATCCTCCCCAACGGCATTTCCCTCCCAGATCAGAGCGGTCTGGTTCCCCCGTTTTTCCAGGTGACGATCCAGGCAATTATAGGTGATATTGGTCCTGGCATTCCTAAACCATTCGATGGAGACCGGCCCCCTGGACATGTGATAGTTGTAGGATCTCACCTGGTCCCACGGGGTTTCCCAGTAAAAGGTCTCGGCGATTTCCGCCCAGAAGGTCTCGGGATCGTCAATGGATTTTTCATACATGGCCTTGTACTCCTCCATGTTTTTAACCCATGCATTTTCCCTGTAATCGTCATTTGCGTGAAATTGATAGTCGCCCATGTGGCTTCCTTTCTAAGTTTAGGTGTCGTGGCAAATATGACCTTGGGCCCCCCTAATCATTGTCACCGGGTTTCAGGGCCTGGACCCCGGGCCGGAATCCCAATGATTAAAGGCCCCCATTAATACATTCATTTTTCAGTAACCGGCATGGCGCCGATATAGCCCTGCTCCCGCTCTTCTCCGGGCAGGCGTTCCGGAGCCCGGGTGCCCAGCGCCAGAAGGGCGCCGACGCCCAAAAGCCCTGCGGCCAGGACATAGGCCATGGCCGGACTCTGGGTCTGGGCCACGATCATCTGGGAGACCCGGGGGAAGATAAAGCCCCCCACGCCCCAGGCGGAAAAGACCAGGCCGTAGTTGACCCCGAAATTCTTCAACCCGAAAAAATCCTTGGTGGCCGAGGGGAAGAGGGAGAGATTGGTGCCGTAGTTAAATCCGATGAGGGTGGCGGCAACGACCAGGGCCGTGACCTGGTCCGGGGTGATGCGCAGCAAAGAAAAAATCACCGCGGCCTGGAAGACCAGTGTGATGAACAGGGTGCGCACCCGACCGATGCGGTCGGAAAGGATACCGGCCACAATGCGCCCTCCCGCGTTGCCCACGGCCATGAGGGCCACCACCACCCAGGCCAGGGATCCCATGCCTTCCTTGGCCATACCGGCCACGCCCCCGATGATCATGAGCCCGGCGCCGGAGCCCACGCAGAACATGAGCCAGAGTTTGTAAAAGGCCGGGGTGCGGATCATCTGGGAGGGGGAGAATTCCAGAACCGGTGCAGCCGAGCCTGGAGAACCGTTGGCGGCCTTTGTGTCTGGATGAACATACCCTTCCGGAGGATTGACCAGGAACTGGGCCAGGCCCGAGACCACCACCAGAAAGGCCACCCCGAAGATGAGCATGGCCTGGCTCAGGCCAAAGCGCTCAATGAGGAAGATGGCCAAAGGGGCAATATAGACCGAGGCCAGACCGAACCCGGCCACCACAATGCCCGCAATCATCCCGGTCTTTGCCGGGGGGAACCATTTGATGGCCGGGGGCGTGGCCGATGCATACCCAAACCCCAGGCCTGTGCCCATGAGGATCCCGAACCCCATGATCCAGGCAAACCAACCGTTGAAAAAGGAGATGAGGATCAACCCAGATCCCGTGAGAATCCCGCCGATCACCGCCGTGATCCGGGGGCTGATGCGATCCTGGATCCGACCGGCGAAAATCATGGCAAAGGCAAAGACCAGACAGCAGACCGCATAGGGGTCGTTCAAGGCAGAAAGACTCCAGTTGTACCTGCCGTCTCCGGCCGTAATGGACTCCTTGATGGCCATCTTAAAAATGCTCCAGGTGTAAAGGATACCCAGGGCCAGGTTAATCCCCAGCCCGGCAAAGGTAACCCGCCATCCGATGTTTTTGATCTCCGACATGATGCTCTCCTTGCTTTAAAAGGGTGAACGAAAAGTACAGATCTTACCCCTTTAAAGAGCAAAGGCCGTGCCGGAGCATGGCTAACATGCGTAGATACTTGTTATAAAAGGAATTTCACGCCGGAACACCCGTTTTCAGACCGCCCCCATTTTCACAACAAAAGTTGTACGCCATGGGATAACACAGACAAATCATTTGGAAATACGGCCCATTGGCAGGGAGATCACAACTAAAATTGTGACCACAACAAAAGTTGTACATAAAAATGGAAGAAGGCCCTGGCCCGGACCGGGTCAATACCCTATGATTTTCAGGCGAATCTTCTTTGGGGAATGCGGCTAAATATGGACCCCCTGGTCCCTCAGCTTCTGGATGCGCTTGCTCAGGGCCTGCTGGGAAATGCCCAGGATCCGGGCGGCGGCGGACTGGTTCCCGCTGGTCTGGGCCAGGGCCTTTTCCACCAATTTCTGTGAGGCCTGCTTCAGGGTGGGGAGGGCAGTGTCCCCCTGGGGTCCGGACACCTCGGTTCCATCACCGGGAAGGCCCTTGAACAGGGAGGCGGTCATGGGGCCTTGGGTATGGAGGGAGACGGCATCGTGGACCATGGATTTTAGCTCCCGGATATTCCCCTTGAAGGGGTAAGCCTCCAGGGCTTCGATGAGGCCCTTGGGGACGTCGGGGACGGGCTTGTCCAGCTCGTCGGCGGCCTGGCAGACAAAGCGGTCCACCAGGAGGGGAAGGTCCACCAGCCGCTCCCGCAGGGGGGGAAGGGTCAGGGTGTGGGTGGAGAGGCGGTAGATGAGATCCTTGCGGAACCGCCCCTGCTGTTCCAGGGCCCAGAGGTCCTGGTGGGTGGAGGCGATGATCCGGGCATCGGACTTCCGGATCCGGTCCGATCCCAGTTGGCGGTACTCCCCTTCCTGGAGGAGGCGGAGGAGCTTGATCTGGGAGGAGAGGGTGAGATCCCCGATCTCGTCCAGGAGGAGGGTGCCCCCAGCCGCCTGCTCGATGAGGCCGGCCCGGGCCTTGTCCGCCCCTGTGAAGGCTCCGCTCACATGACCGAAGAGGGTGTCGGAAAAGACGTTGTCGTCCAGGCCGGCCACATTTACCTCCACCAGCTTGCCCCTTCTTCCGGAGAGGTCGTGGATGCATTGGCCGATGAGTTCCTTGCCCACACCGGTCTCCCCGAAAATCAGGACCGGCCTCTGGGAGGGGGCAATGGCCTCCACATAGTGGAAGATGGAATGCATCTGCTCGTCCTGGGTGATGATGCACCGGAATGCCTTGGGGTTCTTGACCTGGGCAAAGAGTTCTTCGGGCAGGGCCGGTTCCCGGCCCATGGCGTCCAGGCCGTGGGCAATGGCCTTTTTAACTGCCTCCAGGAGGCGATCCGTCTCAATGGGCTTGACCAGATAATCCATGGCCCCAATCTTCATGCACCGCACCGCCGTATCCACCTCGATGCGGCCCGTGAGGACCAGAACGGGAATCCGGGGCCAGGTCTTGCGGATGATCTGAAGAAGCCGCCCCCCGTTGATGTGGGGCATGTTAAGGTCCAAAATGATGAGGCAGGGGATCTGCCGCTCCATGGACCGGATCACATCCCGGGCATCCCCCAGGGTAAGGATATTCTCGTACCCGGCCATGCGAAGGCAGGTGTCCACGGCGGTGAGGATTTCCGGTTCGTCGTCCACCACAAGGATGGGGCGTGAATTATGGGGCTGGGGCGCACTCATGATATCTGGATCCTGATCCTTAACAATGTTATTTTCCACCCTGCCTGGACATCCGGAAAAGAAGGGGTGACGGCAGCACCGGTCCTGGCAGCTGGAGCTGGAATCCCGTTACGGGGGGCAAGGCCGGTTTCCCCATTCTTCTTACCCTAGTTTTCCCCCAGGGGCAAGACCACCCGGGCGGTAACCCCCTGGCCGGGCCGGGAAAAAAAGGTCAAACGCCCCCCATGGTCGTGGACGATGCGCTGGGAAATGGAAAGCCCCAGCCCCGTCCCCCCCTGGTCCCTACGGGTGGTGAAAAAGGGGTCGGTGAGCCTTTTCAGCACATGGGCGGCCACTCCGGGCCCCTGGTCAGCCACCTCCAGAACCACCCCGTCCTCCCCAAGGAAAGCCCTCACCTCAATGGCCTGGTCCGGAGAGGTCAGGGCCTGTGCCCCATTGACCAGAAGGTTGACCATGACCTGCTGGAGTTTCTGGGCATTGCCCCGGACCAGGGGAAGATCCTCCCCAACGGCCACCTCAAGGCAGGAGGTGGCCTTCTTCAAAATCGTGGTGGTAAGATCCAGGGACTTGGCCACCACCCGGGCCGGATCCACCCATTCGTCCATGTCCTCCGCCGAGGGCCGGGAAAAATCCTTAAGTTCGGAAATGATCTGCTTGATCCGGGCGGAGCTGTCCAGAATCCCGTCCAGCATGGGATCCATCCGGTCCCTGAGGTCGGGCCAGGCCATGTTGCAGACCCGGGCGTTGCCGTCCCCTTGGAAATGATGGTCCAGGACGGGGATCACCTCCTCCCAGGCCCGCTTCAGGCTGGGGGCGTTAAGCATGAGGGTGGTGGCAGGATTGTTTACCTCATGGGCCACCCCGGCCACCAGCACCCCAAGGGAGGCCATCTTGTCGGCCTGGATGAGCTGGGTCTCCCGCAGCCGGGAGCGTTCCAGGGCCTCCAAACGATCCTTTTTCTCCCGCATGGCCTCCCGGACAATATAGGCCGACAACAAAAAGACCAGGACCATGATCCCGGAGCAGGCCCCCACAAGGGTCCGGGTCACGGCCCGGATCTCGGCCCTCACATCCGCCACATAGAGACCGGTGCCCACCATCCATCCCCAGGGCTGAAACCCCTTGATATAAGAGACCTTGGCCACACTGCGCCGGGGATCCCCCGGGTGTTCCCAAAGATAATCCACAAACCCGGCCCCCTGTTTTTCAACTGTCTCCACCATGCGCCGGAAGATGGGCGTCCCGGCGGAATCCCGGAAATCCCCCACATCCCTCCCCACCAGATCCGGGCGGAAGGGATGCATGACCATGACCGGGGTCATGTCGTTGATCCAGACATAGTCCTGGAGCTCCGCCCCCAGGCGAAGGGCCTTGAGCTGGGCCACGGCCCCGGCCCGGGCCTGGTCCGGGGTGATCTCCCCTGCCGCGGCCCGGCCCTGGTAATGGTTCAAGGTGCTCCAGGCCGCCTCGGTGAGGTGCATGACGGTCTGGCGCTTGCCCGCCATCATCTGCTCCTCCATGCGGGGAAGGATCACCAGAAAAAGGGTGAGGATAAACAAGAGAAGGGTCAGGGCCACGGGGATGACAATGCGCACGGGCAGGGCCTTTAAAATAGGGGAAACCCCTCCGGATGGCGGGGATCCGGACGGCATCGACGCGCCTGATGTGGATCGGGTTTCCAAATACATATCCCCCTTGTCTTGGTCGAGCCCGGATCTCCATGGGAATGGAAGGGGTTGCCGTATCCGGGCGGATGGCCCCCATGGTTCTTGAATAATCAAAGGACGGGACCAAGTCAAGGGGGAGAGGATATCTTGAAGCAGCGGTTATACCACGGGTCTGGGTAGAACCCCGGCCCGCTCGGCAATCTCGGGCACCCGGTGTTCCCATTCAATGGCCATGAGGTGGACACCGGCCACCCCTTCCATCCCCTTGAACTCTTCGATCTGTTCCAGGGCGAACTTTATGCCCTCTTCGGCCTGGTCCTTCTTTTCCACGCCCTTGAGGCGGTTCACCAGCTCGTCGGGGATGTCCATGCCCGGGACAAACCGGGACATGAAGGAGGCCATGCCCGCATTCTTCATGGGGGTGACCCCGGCAAGGATATACACCTTTTCATGGAGGCCCATGTCCACCACCTTTTTCATGAAATCCCTAAACTTGTCCATGTTAAAGATGCACTGGGTCTGGATGAAGTCGGCCCCGGCCTCAGCCTTCTGGGCCAGGCGGTGGACCCGGTATTCGTAGGGGTCGGCAAAGGGGTTGCAGGCCGCCCCCACAAAGAGCTTGGGCGGGACGTCAATCTCTTCGTCGTTCATGAATTTCCCCTGGTCCCGCATCTTCTTCACCAGGGCGATGAGCTGCATGGAGTCGATGTCGTGGACATTTTTGGCCTGGGGATGGTTGCCAAAGCTCTGGTGATCCCCGGAGAGGCAGAGCATGTTCCTTACCCCCAGGGCATGGGCCCCCAGGATATCGCTCATCATGGCCAGGCGGTTCCGGTCCCGGCAGACCATCTGGAAGTTGGGCTCCAGTCCCTCCTCCACCATGAGGGCCGATCCGGCCAGGGAGGACATGCGCACCACCGCAGTCTGGTTGTCGGTCATGTTCACACAGTCCACATGGCCCTTGAGATGCTGGAACTTATCCTTAAGATGGGCCAGGTTGGCCCCCTTGGGAGGGCCGCATTCTCCGGTGAATGCAAAGTGTCCGGCCTTGAGCACCTTTTCCAGATTGCTGCCTGATTTGAGTTCGGTCATGGCATTCCCTCCCTTTTAAATATTGCCCTTGATGAGTTCTTCCCGAATGGAGCGGCGGGGGCCGCCGTCCCGGGAGGTGGTCCAGTCCTTGAGGCCCTTGACCTGGGCCAGGTCTGCCAAACGACCGGTCTCCATCTTCCGCCGCACAATGGAATCCCAGATGCAGGCCGTCTCCTTGTTCACCTCGCAGATCCCGTTGGCCGATCCCCCGCAGGGCCCGTGGAGTAGGCTTTTGGCGCACCGGGCAATGGGGCAGAGACCGTCAAAGAGGTGGATGGCACAGGAGCCGCAGCCGGCACAGCGCTCCTCCCAGACCCCGTGATCCACGGCCCCGCCGAAGAACCGGGTGTCCACCCCGGGGTAAAAGGTCTGGTCCGGGTACATCTCGGATAAAAACTGGGGCCCCACCCCGCAGGCCAGGGAGACCACGGCATCGTAGGCGTTCACCTCATCCCCCAGTTCGGCCACATATTCGGTGTCGCATTGGCGCTCCAGCACACGGGTGTCCACCCGGACCTTGCCGCCCTCCTTTTTCCGGGCGATCTTAAGGGTGGAGGCCAGGATCTCGGTTTCCTTGAGCCCCCCGGTGTTGCACACGGTCACACACCCCTTGCACCCCACCACAAGGATATTCTCGTGGGGGGCAATCATGGTGAGGATGTCTTCCAAAGGTTTTCGATCGGCAACTATCATGGATCACCTCCTGGATATGGGCGCAGGGTCCCGGCCCTTGCCGGCCCCCTGCCCCTATTGGTTGGGACGTCGTTCCCAGATTCTCTTTCCTAACAGCGTCTGCTGAGGAGTTTCACGAGATGGATTTGCCTGAATTTGTATAAAGCAAATTGTCATGAAACCGGGGTCGGGCCTAATTCCCGGATGCGCTGGGTCATCTCCCGGGCAATCTCGGCAAACCGCCCGCCCTGGGCCGAAGAAAGGTTGTACATCTCCACCCGCTCCGGTTCCATGCCCAGCTCCTCCAGGGTCTTTTTCACCAATTCCACCTTTTTTCTGGCCTTGAGGTTGCCCTCCCGAAAGTGGCATTCCCCCTCCAGGCATCCGGCCACATAGACCCCGTCGGCCCCGTCTTCCAGGGCATTGAGCAGGTGAAGGATATCCACCCGCCCGGTGCAGGGCAGTTGAATGATCTTGACTTCCGTTGGATAGGACAATCGCATGGAACCTGCCAGGTCCCCGGCTGCGTACGCTCAGTACTGGCAGCAGAATGCAACGATCCTGGGTTCAAATTCCCGGGTCATCATGCACCTCCTCTGGTGTCTGTGCCTTCGGCCCCCCCATCCAATCCAATGGTTGCCGGGTCAAAGGCATGGGTTTCTTCTCCCCCCTCGAACAGGGCATCGGTCTTGGCCATGATCTGCTGGTCGGTGAAATGGTTCAGGGTGATGGCCTTGCCCGGGCATTCGGCCACGCAGGCCCCGCACCCGTGGCATTGGGCCGGGTCGATGGCGGCGTATCCCTCCTCGTGGATGGAGGGGATGTTGTAGGGACAGGTCCGGACACAGGTGAGGCAGACGGCGCATTTTTCCGGGGTGACCTCGGCCACCACGCCCCCCACCTTGAGGGAATCCCGGGAGAGGATGGTCATGGCCCGGGAGACGGCGGCCCCGGCCTGGGCAATGCTCTCTTCCAAGGGCTTGGGATAATGGGCCAGGCCCGCCACAAATAGCCCGTCGGACGCAAAGTCCACCGGCCGCAACTTGGCATGGGCCTCCACCAAAAAGCCGTCGGCATTCACCGGGATCTTGAACTTTTCATAGAGATCCCGGTTGTCCCCGGGCACCACCCCCGTGGCCAGGACCAGGAAGTCGGGATGGAGGATCACGGGCCTTCTCAGGACATGGTCCACCACCGTGAGCCTGAGGTTACCGTCCCCGTCCTTTTCCACCCGGGGCATTTCTTCCAAATCGTAGCGGATGAAGATCACCCCCAGTTCCCGGGCCCGCTGGTAGAGGTCCTCCCGGAAACCATAGGAGCGGATATCCCGGTAGACGATATAGACCTGCTTGCGGATGTCCATGGCCTTGAGGGCAATGGCCGATTTCAGGCTGTGGGTGCAGCAGACCCTGGAGCAATAGGGGTTCTCATTGTTCCGGGAGCCCACGCATTGGATAAAGGCCACGCTTTTGGCCTGGCGGATCCGGGGTTCCTTGTCCCGGAATGCCTTGTCCATCTCCAGGTGGGTGAGGACGTGGGAATGCTCGCCATGGAGGTATTCATGGGGCTGGTATTCCCCCCCGCCCGTGGCAATGACCGCGGCCCCGTGGTGGAGGGTGACCGCCTTGCCGGTGCCGTTTTTAATCTCGGTGGTGAAATTCCCCATGGTGCCGGTGGTGGTGGAGACCTGGTGTTCGGTGAAGATCTGGATATTCTCCATCTCCCTGGCCTGGTCGATGAGGTCGTCCAGGTATTCCCCGATCCACTCCCCCTTCCAGGTGGTGTTCAGGGAGCGGGCAATGCCCCCCAGGACAGGAGATTTTTCCACCAGGTAGACCCCCACGCCCTGGCGGGCCGCCCCCAGTGCCGTTTCCAGGCCGGCGGCACCGCCCCCCACCACCAGCAACGACTTGGCAACGGGCTGTTCCACCCGGTGGAGGGGCTGGGTAAAGGCGGCCTTGGCCACGGCCATGCGCACCAGATCCTTGGCCTTTTCCGTGGTCGCCTCGGGCTGATCCATGTGGACCCAGGTGTTCTGGTCCCGGATATTGGCCATTTCAAAGAGATAGGGGTTGAGGCCCACGTCCCTTATGGTCTCCCGGAACAGGGGTTCGTGGGTCCGGGGGGAGCAGGAGGCCACCACCACCCGGTTGATGCGGTGCTCCAGGATCACCGCCTTCATGTGGTCCTGGGAATCCTGGGAGCAGGTGAAGAGGTTGTCCTCCACATGGACCACGCCGGCCAGGGTGGCGGCATAGTCCCGGACCTCGGGCACATTGGCCACACCGCCGATGTTGATCCCGCAATTGCAGACAAAGACCCCGATGCGGGGGGCGGCCCCTTCCGTGGTGATCTCCGGGGGCAGTTCCCGGGTCTGGGTGAGCTGCCACCGATGGTCGGCCATGGGGGCCGAGGCGGCCTGGGCCGCTGCCGATGCCTCCATCACCGAGGAGGGAATGTCCTTGGGCTCCTGGAAGGTGCCGCAGACAAAGACCCCTTCCCGGGTGGTGGCCGTGGGGTTGAGGGTGGTGGTTTGGGCAAAGCCGTGGCGGTTCAGGTCGATGCCCAGGCGATGGGCCAGCATCTGTGCCTCGGGATTGGGGGCCAAGCCGATGGAAAGGACCACCATGTCAAAGACCTCTTCCACGGACTTGCCCGCCTCGCTGGAATAGACAATGCGGTAGGTGTCGTCGGGCTGGGGAAAGACCGAATGGATCCGGGAGCGGATGAAGCGCACCCCGCTCTCGTCCCTGGCCCGGATGTGGTAGGCGTCAAATTCCTTGCCGTGGGTTCTCATGTCCATGAAGAAGATGGCCGTGTCCAGATCGGCCCCGGCATGCTCCTTGGCAATGACGGCCTGCTTATTGGCGTACATGCAGCAGACCCCGGAGCAATAGGCATGGTCCCCCTTGTTGATGTCCCTGGAGCCCACGCATTGGATCCAGGCGATCTTTTTGGGTTCCACCTCGTCCGAGGGCCGGACCAGATGGCCGGCATAGGGGCCCGAGGCCGAGAGTAGCCGCTCGAATTCCAGGCTGGTGACCACGTTGGGGCTGTGGCCGTAGCAATAGGGGATGAGCTTGGAGGGATCATAGGGGGCAAAGCCCGGGGCCAGGATCACGGCCCCCACCCCGATCCTCCGGGTCTTGGCCACCATGGAATGGTCCACGGCCTCGGCCAGGCAGGCGGGGACGCATTGCATGCACTCGGAGCAATGGCCGCAGTTGAGGCAGCGGGCCGCCTCCTTGCGACCAGTGTCGGCATCGTATCCCAGTTCCACCTCCCCAAAGTTGCCTTCCCGGGCGGCCAGGGCCAGTTCGGGCATGGGGTAGCGGTCTTCCTGGGCCATCTCCGGGTCGATCTCCCGGAAAAGGGCGTCCATTTCCCCTGGCGTTTGGGCTTGGGCGGCGGCCTTGCGCCCCGCCTCCATGTCCAATCCCTGGACATAACGGGAGATGGACTCGGCCGCTTCCATGCCCGCGGCCACGGCGGCAATGGCCACGCTGGGCCCGGTCTGGAAATCCCCGCCGGCAAAGACGCCGGGCCGGTCGGTTTCCAGGGTGATATTCTGGGTTTCGGCGGTCTGCCATTTGGAAATCTGCACCCCGGCCAGGGCCTCCAGGGAGGGCAGGTCGGGCTGCTGGCCGATGGCCGGCACCAGGATATCCAAATCCATGTCGTATTCGCTGCCCTCCACGGGCAGGGGACGGCGACGGCCGGATTTGTCCGGCGGGCCCAGCCCCATCTTCAGAAGCTTCAGCCCCCAGACCTTATCCTTATGGGAGATCACCTCCACCGGGGCGGTGAGGTATTCGATCTTCACCCCCTCGTCCTCGGCGGCCTGGATCTCCTCCTCCCAGGCCGGCATCTCGGCCCGGGTCCTCCGGTAGAGGATGGTCACCTCTTCGGCCCCCAGGCGGACGGCGGTTCTGGCCACGTCAATGGCCACGTTGCCCCCGCCGATGATCCCCATCCGCTTGCCTGCGATCTTCCCCAGGGGAGTGGTCTGGTTCAGGTTGTAGTCCCTGAGCAGGTCCACGCCCTGGCAGACGCCCTGGCTCTCCTCCCCGGGGATGCCCAGGGTCAGGCCCTTGTGGGCGCCCAGCCCCAGGAAGACGGCGTCGAACCCGTCGTCCATGAGGTCGTCCAGGCTGAAGTCCTGCCCCAGCCGGGTGTTGTACTGGATCTCCACCCCCAGCTGGGTAATGACCTCGATGTCCTGGTCCAGGATCTCTGGGGGTAACCGGTGGTCGGGAATGCCCACCCGGAGCATGCCCCCGGCCCTGGGCATGGCCTCGTAGATCACGGACCGGATCCCCTTGCGGGCCAGGTGGTAGGCCGCGGAAAGACCGGCGGGGCCGGAGCCCACAATGGCCACCCGCTTGCCCGTGTCTTGGGCACAGGGGATCTCCACTTCACGGGGATCAAAATGATCTGCGGCCAGCCGCTTCAGGTCCCGGATGGCCACGGGGGCATCCACCTGGCAGCGGCGGCAGGCATCCTCGCACTCATGGGGGCAGACCCGGCCCAGAACCCCGGGCAACGGCAGCTGGTCCATGATGATCTCCAGGGCCTCCTTGTATTTGCCCTCCTTGACCATCTGCACATAGCCCTGGACGTTGAGGCCGGCCGGGCAGGTGATCCTACAGGGGGCCGGGTCGGTCTTGTGGATGGCAAAGGCCGAGGGCATGGCCTGGGGATAGAGTTTAAAAGCAGCCTGTCGATTTCCGATGCCTTCGTCAAATTCATTGGGCAGGTCCACGGGGCAGACCTTGGCGCATTCCCCGCAGGCCGTACACTTGTCCAGGTCGATGAACCGGGGGTTTTCCTTCACTTCCACGGTGAAGTCCCCGGCCTTGCCTTCCAGGGAGAGGACCTCGGCCTGGGTGATAAGTTCGATGTTGAGATGACGCCCCGCCTCCACCAGCTTGGGGGAGATGATGCACATGGAGCAGTCGTTTGTGGGAAAGGTTTTGTCCAATTGGGCCATGGTCCCGCCGATGGCGTTGTTCTTGTCCACCAGAAAGACCCTGTGGCCGGATTCGGCCAGGTCCAGGGAGGCCTGGATCCCAGCGATGCCGGCCCCGATTACCATGACTGAGCCTTGTTCCATCCGGGTCATTGCATCCCTCCTTTTAAAAGTTCAGGTTCACCCCGGCCAGGTCCGGACCCAGGTAGGTCCGTTCGGATTCGGCCAGCACCCCCATGGCCAGGCAGAGGATGGTCCAAAGGTGGACCACCTTGTAATCGGCCTTGTAATGGTGGGCCATGTCCTCGATCTGTCCGTGGCAGTTGTGGCAGGGGGCAATGACATAGTCGGCCCCGGTGGCCATGATCTGGTTGAACTTGGTTTTGCCGTAAGCCCGGCGCTGGTCGGGCAGCCCGGCCTGGAGGGCGCCCCCGCCCCCGCCGCAGCAATAGTTGTTCATGCGGTTGGGCACGGTGTCCATGAAGTTTTCCTCCCCCACAACGGTTTTGACCACAAAGCGCAGATCATTGACAATCCGGTCCGATCCAATTTTGCGGCCGATGTTGCAGGGATCCTGGACCGTGAATTTGGCGCCGATGTCCCGGTTCCAGTCTGAGTTGACCTTAAGCTTTCCTTCCCGGATCCACCGGGCGTAGAGTTCAATGATGGTGATGAGTTCGAACTTGTGGGGGATCTTGAATTTGCGCAATCCTTCCAGGATTGCAAAATAGGAGTGGCCTCACTCGGTGTTGACCACCATGGGACTTTTCAGGTTCCGGTCCACATGGAGGGCAAACTCCTCGATGATATATTTCCAGCCTTCGTCGTCGGCCATGAACATGCAATAGTTTTCACCGGCCCACATGACAGACGGGTAGGTCCAGTCGGCCCCCACCGTGTGGAGGACCTTCCACAACGGTCCCATCTCCTCGGGCTCGGTCACCGGCTCCCGGGAATTCTGGTTGAGCACCATCTGGGCGCCCACCCGGTCCACGGTCACCTCCAGGTCTTCAAATCCGGGATGGTCCTCCCGGATCTCCTCGGCCACATCCAGGACCGTGAATTCAAAGTCCTCCTTCTGGGCGCCCATGGCGCTGCCGGTTCTAATGTGCTGGTCGCAGGAGCCCAAAATCCCCCGGGGGCGTTTCTCCCGGGGAATCCGTGCCCGAAGGTGGTAGACCAATTTGGGGATATCGATATCCATGGGGCAGGCCAGCTTACACCGTCCGCACATGGAGCAGACCCATTTCCAATCGCTGTTGATGATCTCCTCATCCATGCCCAGTACCAGCATGCGGATGAGGCGGCGGGGATCCATGTCCAGCTGTTCCGACGCCGGACACCCCCCGGTGCAGGTCCCGCAGGTGAGGCAAAGATCAAACCCGCCCTGGGGCACCTTGTCCAGAACGGCTTCCTTGACCTCCCTGTCCAACGTGTCAATCCTGAGTGCCTCTGCCATGACGGCCTCCTTATCTTAATTTGGCGGCATTAAGATACTGGCCCAGCTTATCCTCTCCCCCCAGGGTGACAATGTGGACGCCCTGGCAGAGATCCCTCAAGCTGTTGACCGTATCCGCAAACAATTCCATACTGGCTCTGGTTTTGTCCGGTGCAGATTGCAGCTTCTGGATGACCCACTCAGGTACAAGTCCGGATTTAAAATGACGGTTGAGAAACTTGCCCATGCCCCCGGTCCTCAGGATCATGACCTCGGCAATCACCGGGGCCCTGAAGGGGGCCACCTGTTTCATGAATTTTTCAAATTGGTCCACGTCAAAGATGGGGGTGGTGAGAAAATAGCCCGCCCCCACGTTGAGCATGTCCTCCATCTCCTCCATGCCCCGCTTGGGCATGGGCTGGCCCCAGGGCGTCTCCACCCCGGATCCCAGGGTGAAATCCAGGGGAGATTCCAGGGCCTCGCCCTCGATGGTCACCCCCTGCTTTAAATGGTCCAGAACCGAGCCCAGCTTGCCCGAATCCACGTGGAAGAACATGGACTCCTGGAGGCTCTCGCCGGTGATGCGATAGTCCTCGGTAAAGACCAGAAGATTGTCCACACCGATCTCGGCCGCATGGGTGAGATCCCGCTGGAGCTGGTAGCGGTTCTTGTCCCGGGTGCTGGTCTGGAAAATGGCGTTGAACCGGTTTTTCTTCAACAGATCGCAGGTGTGCAGGGTATCCCCCACCACCCCTTCCAATTCCACATCCGACACCGACACCCCGTCCACCCGGCCCCGGATCTTGCTCAGATCCTGGATCAGATGTTCGGGCTCTTCATCCCCAAGGGGCGCCTGGACTTCAGATGTCACTACAAAGCGTTTCTTCTTCAAGGCTTCTTTTAAGTTCATGGCATCCTCCCTGTCCTAATTTAATTCCAAAAGCCGCGCCACCTCTTCCTTTAATTGGGGCAGGGGAAGGGGCTTGGAAAAACAGACGTCGGCACCGTTTTCCTTCATGCGGGCGAATTTTTCATCGTCCAGGTAGGCCGAAAGGACAATGATTTTGGTATCCCGGGTCTGGTCGTTGGATTTGATTTTTTTGCAGACCTCATAGCCCTTGATGTCCGGCATCATGATGTCCAGGATCACCAAATCGGGATGGAAGTGGTTGACCTGGAGGCCGGCCTCAAATCCGTCGGAGGCGCTGATCACCTCGTAGTCGTGGTTGTCCTCCTCCAGGGCCTGGACAATGGACTCCACAATGATCAAATCGTCGTCCACCACAAGGATCTTCCGCCGGTCCCCCGCCTCCTCGGCCCGGGGAATGGGAATCCCCTGGCGGTCCATGAAGGAGACCAGATCGCCCTTCTTGATTCTGCGATGCCCTCCCACGGTCTTGTAGGCCTTGATATGGCCGGCCTCCACCCAGTTGATGATGGTTTTTGACGAAACATTACAATACTTGCTTGCCGTAAAAACAGTCAGCGTGTCTTCCATAATGCCTCCTTGAATATGAAGGTAGGGGATTATGGGTTTTATAGTTATTTCATTAAAATCCCCCTGTCAACACCCAACAATACCGGAAATACCTGAAATATCTATAATTACCTCACACCCCATTCCCCCAAGCCCCCACCAACAGGGCCTTTTGGCAGTTTGGCCTGCTCCGGAAAAAAAATTAAAGAAAATCGCAAATTCGTGAATTTCATTCATTTTCCATATTTATTTGAATTTCAAAGGGATACCCCGAGACCCCCTTGCGATTTCCCATCCAAAACCAGCCGGATTCCAGGCCGGGCAAGGCCCCCGGGCGAAAAAAGCCCCCATCCGCCCAAAAAGAAGCTGGTCAAATGGTAAATTTTCCTTTAATACTGCCCCAGCCTGAATATTTCACGGGAATTCTCCCCAAGGAAGTGTGGCCGACCGGGAGATGCCCGTTTACAATAAAGGCGTATGACCCCAATGTGGGGAAACAGAATTTAAGGAGTAGAAGAATGGTAAAACTCTTGATGGTGGGAATGGGCGGATTTGCCGGCTCCATCTGCCGCTATCTGGTCTACGAAGCATCGGCCCTGGTGCTGTCCAATGCCTGGCTGCCCTACGGCACCCTCACCGTGAATATCCTGGGCTGTTTTATCATCGGTTTTTTGGGCGGCCTTTCCGAGGCCCGGGCCCTCTTCTCCCCGGAAATGAGAGCCCTGGTCTTTGTGGGATTCCTGGGCGGCTTCACCACATTCTCCACCTTTGGCCTGGACATCTTCACCCAGCTCTCCCAGGGCCGGATGGTCGCCGCCGGTGTCACCATCGCCCTCCACCTCATCCTGGGACTGGCCGCCGTCTGGCTGGGCTGGCATTTAGGAATGCGATAACCTCCCTCAGATAATCGGCAACCCAATGGTGAACCGGGTCCACTCCCCTTCCTTGGAATGGACCCGGACATCGCCGTCGTGGTCCTTGATAAACCCGTAGCACACCGACAATCCCAACCCCACCCCCTTCACCGAATCCGTCTTGGTGGTAAAGAAGGAGTCAAAGACCTTTTTGATATTCTCCGGGGCAATACCCACCCCGGTATCCTCAATGGTGATGTGGAGCATCCCCGACGTGGCCGCCGTGGCAATGCGCAGCCGCCCCCCCTCGGGCATGGCGTACATGGCATTGGAAAACATATTGATAAAGACCTGGCGGAGCTGATCCTTGGACCCCATGATCTTCCCCGGTGCCTCCATGAGATCCATGACCACCTTGATGCTGTTCTCCCGGAACCGCTTCTCATAAAGAACCATGAGCTCCTCAATGACCACGTGGATGTCCAGGGGGGCCCGCTTGGCCTCCTCGGGCTTTGAAAAGGAGAGCATCTTTTTGAGCATGTCGGCCAGACGCTCGGTCTCTGACAATGACATGTCCAGAAGCCTGCGTCGCTTGTTGGACGGGGGGATCTCCGTCTTCATCAACTCCAGGGTATTCATGATCCCGAACAGGGGGTTGTTCAACTCATGGGCAATCTGGGAAGTGAGCCGCCCCATGGCCGCCAGCTTTTCCGATTGGAGAAGATGCTGCCGTGCCTCGGACAATTCCCGCTCCGTCTTCAACCGCTCCCGCAGATCCACAAAGGTCAGCACCACAGCCGTCTCCCCCCCCTTGTCGTCATAGATGATCCCGGCGGAAAGGTTCCCCTCCAGGGATTCCCCCCGGCGCTCAAAGGTCAACGGATAGGAAAAAAGACTCCCCTTTTCCCCCTGGCGGTGATCCCTGAGCTGCTCCATCACCTTCCCATAGACCCTGGGGGGAAAGATCTCCTCGATGCGGCAGGTCTCCACCACCTCATCCGCCCCCAGGCCAAAGAGCCGCTCCGCCCCCCTATTCCAGAGACGGATGGTCCCGTCCATGGCCGTGGCCATGATGGCATTGGGGGAATTGGTGATGATCTTGTCCAAAAAATCATGGGCCTCCCGGATCTCGGTCTCGCTCTCCTTGCGCAGGGTCTGGTCCACCACAATCCCCTCGTACCCCAAAACCTCCCCCTTTTCCCCGTACCGAACATGGGAGGTCAGCAATATGTGGAGGATATGGCCGTCCCGCCGCCGCCACCTCACCTCGTAATCCGTGACCTTCCCCTTTTCCTCAATGATACGCTGGTACCGCCGCCGGTCCTCGGGCCGCAGATAGACATCCGTGGCCAGATCCAGGCAGAGGAACTCCTCCTTGTCATGGTAGCCCAGCATCTTCAGCAGGGTCGGGTTCACATCCAAAAACCGCCCCTCCTTGCTGGATACAAAGGCACCGCAGCCCACATGGTTGAACAGCCGCTGGTAATTGGCCCGGGAGGATTCCAACTGGGCCTCCCTGGCCTTGGCCCGGGTGATGTCCCTGTAAATGGAAAGCTTGGACCGGCTCCCGTCCCGGTTCACCACCGGCATCTCGGACACCCGGAAGGAGCGATCCAGAATATCCAGGTAAATCTCCGACGACCGGGCCTCCTCACCGGAAAAGACCCGGGAATGGCGGCACCAGTCACAGGGCTCCCCCTTTCCCGTGATCACCTCATGGCACTTCTTCCCCACCCCGTCGCCGAACAGCTCCTTCATGAACCGGTTCATATAGGCCACCCGATAATCCTCATTCACAATGTAAATACCGTCGGGAAAGGCATCCAGCGCATCCAGCAGATTGGGCGTGGGAGAGTCCATGGCACCTCCTTAAATTTGGGTTAACCACTTATGGGGAATAGGTTTTTCTGTATCTTGGGCAGAGATCTATTGTCAACTAAGAGAAACAGAAAACTGTTTCAGATACAAAACTAAATCAATAAATACTGATTAAATCCAAATCATCAACAGAAACCCTAATTTTTGCACTATAAATTTAAAGAATTATGACTTGCAATATATCTTTAAATAGGATTAAATCCGCAATCAGGTTTTATCAAAGACCGCTTCTTTTCCATATCACCGGCTTCAACATAAAATGGGAAATTGAATATAAAAATCATATATGGAAAAGGCATCATTCAATTTCCCACATTCAGAAACTAATATCACGGTCAACATAATGGTCTGTCTCAATAGCTGCCAATTTCACAAAAAATATTGCACAAATTTAGACCTTTAGGCTCAAAAAAAGGAGAAAATATGCCAATCCTCAAAACGCGAAACCTTTTTATTAGCCATTCATGGGCTTATGGTGATGCTTATGAAAAATTAATAAATATGTTTAATGCTGCCCCAAATTTTTCTTATAAAAACTACTCTGTTCCTAAAAATGACCCCATTCATAATGCTGCCAACGATACTCAACTCTACAATGCAATAAAAAACAAGGTAGCCCTTACACAAGTCGTAATTATAATGGCCGGGAAATATGCAACATATAGTAAATGGATTAACAAAGAAATCCAGATTGCAAAAACGGATTTCAATAAACCCGTTGTGGCTATTTGCCCCTGGGGTGCACAGCAAATTTCAAGTGCTGTTAAAGGAGCAGCAGATGAAATGGCCAAGTGGAATACAAACTCAATTGTAAAAGCAATTAGATCTGTTTGTTGACCCGAAAAGGAGGGTACCGGAGTGAAAAAAGCACTGGTAGTTGGAATCAACTATTACGAACACGGAAATCCTTTGTTTGGTTGTGTAGATGATGCGCATGCAGTTAAAGCAGTACTTGAACGGCATGGAGATGGCTCGGTAAATTTTGACGTTCAACTTTTCACTGGCACCGGTGCCTCTGATATTGTTACAAGAACCCAAATTAAAGACTACATCGAAAAACTTTTTTCAGATGACAGTAATATTGCCTTATTTTATTTTGCGGGGCATGGTCATATAGAATCTTCTGGCGGCTACTTATTAGCAAGCGATTCTCGCAGGGGAGATGAAGGTGTCTCTCTATCTGAAATACTTGCGTTAGCCAACAAATCCAAAGCTAAAAATAAAATCATCATTCTTGATAGTTGCCATTCAGGTATTGCAGGTTCTCCACCTGGATTCACTGAAAACGCAATACTTTCAGAAGGGCTTACGATTTTAACAGCCTCAACTCAAGACCAATACGCAACTGAAAAAAATGGCCGGGGGGTTTTTACGACCCTATTAGTCGATGCTCTAAATGGAGTCGGTGCAAATCTGTTAGGAGAAATAACACCTGGTAGTATCTATGCGTATATTGATCAATCATTAGGCGCATGGGAGCAACGGCCTGTATTCAAAACAAATGTAAAAAGTTTTGTGTCATTACGGAAAGTCCAACCCACTGTTCAATTAGATGATTTGAGGAGAATTACAGATTTTTTCCCAACCGCTGGCTATGAATTTCCTCTTGATCCTACTTTCGAACCAGAAATGAAAGGCCGTAGTGAGGGAATGCCGGACCCTATCCCTGAAAACACTATAAAATTTGCAATATTACAAAAATTAAATCGCGTAAATCTTGTAGTCCCAGTTGACTCTCCACATATGTGGCATGCTGCCATGGAAAAAAAATCATGTAAATTAACCGTACTTGGAGAACACTATAGAAGACTCATAAAACGAGGAAGAATATAAAAAAATGACATGCTTATAATTATGTGCGATCTTTTTCATTCTTTAAAATTTATTAATCGCCTTTAAAGTAGTGTTATTTGTGATGTCAAAATTTTTCGAATCCATTGGCTTTCCATCTAAAAACAATTACGGAACTCTTATTCATAGACTTTCAATAGAGTTAACTTCAAAAAATATATTGTTGCCTCACAAAAAATTCAACAGTAAACCCCTTAAGACTTCTGTGACAAAGGCACTACTTTGCCTCTTCTCAATCCTCGTTACCGGTTGCGCCGGGGTCAGCACAGTGATCAACCAACCCAGGCAGGACGGGGCAATCCCCCGGTATTCGTTTATTCAATCTCCAAGCCAAGAAAAGGACAGCCACATCACCCTGGTCCTGGCCTTTTCCGGGGGAGGGACCCGGGCGGCTGCCCTGTCCTATGGGGTGCTCAAGGCGCTCCGAGATCTGGAGGTGAGGGCCGGGGACAAGCGGGTGCGGTTGCTGGATGAGGTGGATCTGATTTCATCGGTGTCCGGGGGGAGTTTTACCGCGGCCTATTACGGGCTCCACGGCAATGGGATCTTTGATGATTTTGAGGAGCGGTTTTTAAGGCGGGATGTGGGCGGGGCCCTCATGGACCGGCTCATGAGCCCGGCCACCTGGTTCTCCAGCCGGGCCCGGAGTGAGATGGCCGTGGACTATTATGAGCGTACCGTCTTCCAGGGGGCGACCTTTAACGACCTAAAGGCGGCGGCGGGGCCCTTGATCATCATCAATGCCTCGGATCTGGGGGGTGGGGTGCGCTTCTCCTTTCTCCAGGAATATTTCAGTCTGCTCTGTTCGGACCTGGGGAATTTCCCTGTGGCCCGGGCCGTGACCGCCTCCTCGGCCGTTCCCCTGCTCTTTTCCCCGGTGGTGCTGAAGAACTACGACGGATGCGCTGGGCCGGGCCTGGACTATCTGGAGGCCCGGCCCACCCGGGGCCAGCCCGCCCAGGTGACCCAGGTGGTGGACGGCCTTCGCACCTTTGCCGACAAGGAGAACCGGCAGTTCATCCACCTGGTGGACGGGGGGATCACGGACAACCTGGGCCTCATGGCCATCTACGAGATGGTGGAGGTGGCCGGGGGGTCCAGGGCCATTGCCCGGTTTTCGGCCATGCGGCCGGCCCGGCAGCTCATCCTGGTGACGGTGAATGCGGCCACCCGGTCCCAGCACACCATTGAATCCAGCAAGGAGCCCCCCTCCATCGGAGACACGGTGAACACCATGACCGACATCCAGCTCCATCGGTACAATGCCGCCACCCTGGACCTGATGCGGCAAAAGCTCCTCCAATGGGCCGGGGAATTGTCCACCCCCGAAACCCCGGTGACCCCCTATATGATCAACCTGGGCTTCCACAGCCTGCCCAAGGAAACCCGGGACTATTTCAACACCATTCCCACCAACCTCACCCTCACGGACACCCAGGTGGACCGGCTCATTGCCCAGGGGGAACGCCTTTTGGAAGGGGATCCTGAATTCCTGAGATTCCTGGAGGAGAACCAACGAATCCACGGTGTAAAACAGAATCTTCCGGATCAAGGGGGTGGGGAATGAAGGGAATGTCCATTCCCACACCTAACATCCCGTGGTCCGTCATTTTGCTCTCTTCCCAGGTTGGTTATGGAAGGGACGTCGACTCCGGATTTCCTCCCCTCCAATAAAACAGGCCCCAATGGGTTTGACAAATGCGGGACAGCCTCTTATAAGGGGATTTTGCCCTGATCTTAATCCCAATCTGGAGACCCCATGAACGACGTCCTCGTCTGCATCGACGACACCGACATGCCCGGCACCAAAGGCACAGGCTGGCTCTGCCAGGAAATCTGCGAAATCCTGGAAACCCGGACCCTGGGCCGGTGCCAGGCCATCAGCCGCCACCAGCTCTTTGTCCACGACGACATCCCCTTTACCTCCCACAACTCTTCCATGTGCTTCCAGGTCTGCCTGGCCCAAGGCGTCTCCCAGGAGGCCCTCATCGACTTCATGGTGGGCCTGCTGAAGAAGCGCTCCATTAAAGGCTCGGACCCCGGGCTTTGCGTGGCCGAGCTCAATGGGAATCTGGATACGGCCCCCCTGATCGCCTTTGGGAAGAAGGCCAAAATCGCCGTCTCCTCCAAGGCTGCGGCCTATGACCTGGCCCGGGCCTGCGGCATCCACCTCTCCGAGCACGGGGGCACCGGTGACGGGATCATCGGCGCCATCGCCGGCATCGGCCTCCGCCTCTCCGGGGACGACGGCCGGTACCGGGGCTGGTACCACCTGGGCCGTCCCGGAGATCCCCTGAAGGTGGGTGACCTTATCCAATACGATTTTGTGGATGCCGTGCTCTCGCCCTCGGGGGAGGATCTCCCCCCTGAAATCCTTGTGGCCCTGGGCTCGAAAAAGACCAAGACCGTGCGCCTCACCCACCGCCAGGTTCTGCTCACCCTTCCCAATGAAGGGGCCGGGGACAACGATCCGGAATTTCGCATCATCACCAAGGCGGAGTCCAAAGCCTATTAAGGCGAATATGTCATGGCAATTTGCTCCAGGAAATTCGTGAAATATCCGGGTTGAATCGACACCATGGCCAGGGAAGGGGGGCAAGAAGGTTGCCTTTTGTCACCTACCCCCCATTTTGTCCTATTTTGAAATTTCCTTCCCTTCAATTTTCTGATATTTACCTTTTCCAACCCTTACAAACCTGAATTATGGAAATCGGATGTCCCTGACCCCGTCGAAAATCGCCACCCCTTTGCTGATTCTCACCGCCCCCCTGGTCCTGGGTCTGGCCTCCCTGGTCCTGGGCAGATACCCCATTGCCCTGTCCAACCTTTTGGCCCTGTTCAATCCGGCGGCACCGCCCATGGATGAGATGGCCCGCACCCTGCTGGTCCACATCCGGCTGCCACGGATTCTTTTGGCCGCCCTGGTGGGGGGGAGTCTGGCCGTGAGCGGGGCGGCCTTCCAGGGGCTGTTCCGGAATCCCCTGGTGAGCTCGGGCATGCTGGGGGTGAGCTCGGGTGCGGGATTCGGGGCGGCCCTGGCCCTGATCCTCTTCTCCACCTATTTCCCGGTCTATGTTTTCTCCTTTGCCTTCGGCCTGGCCGCCGTGGGGGGATGCGTGGCCGTGGGGCGGATCTGCGGGTCGGGCCAGGCCATCACCCTGGTCCTGGGGGGGGTGATCGTGGGCGCCATCTTTTCCGCTTTGATCTCCTTTCTCAAATTTGTGGCCGATCCCTACGACGAGCTGCCCGCCATTGTCTTCTGGCTCATGGGCAGCCTCTCCCGGGCGGACTACCCCCTGATCCTCATTGCCGGAATCCCCATGGTCCTGGGGTCGGTCGGGCTCTTCATGGTGAGGTGGCGGCTCAATGTCCTGGCCATGGGGGACCGGGAGGCAAGGGCCCTGGGCCTCAACGTGAACAAAAACCGGGCCCTGGTGATTTTATGCGCCACCCTGGCCACGGCCGGGGCGGTCTGCGCCTCCGGGGTCATCGGCTGGGTGGGGTTGCTGGTCCCCCACATGGGGCGGATGGTGGCCGGAAACGACAACCAGCGCCTCATCCCGGTCTCCTTTTCCATGGGGGCCTGCTTCCTCATCCTGGTGGATGACGTGGGGCGGCTGCTCTCCACCAGTGAGATCCCCCTGGGCATCCTCACCGCCCTCCTGGGGGGGCCCTTTTTCATCTACCTTTTAAAACAGACCCGGACGGGAAAATGGTAAACACACCCCTGCTGGAACTCAAAAACCTGGGGTTTTCCCACGGCCCCCATTCCATCTTTTCCCATGTGGACCTTGGGGTGCAGCCCGGGGAGACCCTCTGCCTTCTGGGCCCCAACGGCTCGGGCAAGACCACCTTGCTGGACTGCATCCTGGGCATCCATCCCCCAAAGGAAGGGGAGATCCTTCTCAAGGGCCGCCCCCTTTCGGCCATGGCCCCGGAGGAGACCGCACGGATCATGGCCTATGTCCCCCAGCACCACCACCGCCACTTTGCCTTTTCCGTCCTGGATGTCCTGCTCACGGGCCGGACCCCCTATACCCGGTTCTACGGCGGCCCCTCCGCCGAAGACCGGAACAAGGCCATGGCCCTTCTGGCCCGACTCAACCTGGAACACCTTGCAGAGCGGGACTATACCCGGCTCTCTGGAGGGGAGACCCAGCTGGTCATGATCCTCAGGGCCCTGGTCCAGGAGACCCCGGCCATCCTCATGGACGAGCCCACGGCCCACCTGGATTTCAGGAACGAACTCATGGTCCTGGAAACCATGGCCCGCCTCATCCGGGACAAGGGCCTCACCCTGGTCATGGCCACCCATTTCCCCAACCATGCCTTTTACCTGGAACGGGCCGGGCTTTCGGTGAAGGTGGCCTTCCTGGACCACGGACGCCTCCACATGGCCGGTCCCCCCTCCCGGGCCCTGACCCGGGAAAACCTGGCCCGGTACTACCAGGTGGAGACCCGGGTCTTGTCCAGCCCCATGGACCAAGACCATCCTTTGAAACAAATCATCCCCCTCTACACCCTTAGCCCTGGAAAGACGCCCCATGATCTGTAATCGCCCCCTTTTCCGACATATTTTTTCTATTTTCTTTTTGATCCTGACCCTGAGCTTTGGCATTGCCGGGGCCCAAGCGACCCAGACCAAAGCCTTTGCCCCCCTGACCCTCAAGGACTGCAACGGCCACGAGATCACCCTGACCCGGCGCCCCCAACGCATTGCCTGCCTCTATGCCTTCACCGGCCATGTCACCACCATGCTGGGCCGGGGGGAGGACATGGTGGCCGTGGTCAAGGGGCTGAAGCGAGACCGGCTTCTGGGGCAGCTTCTGCCCGGCCTGAAAAAACTGCCCGTGCCCGCGACCGGGGGGACCCTCCACATTGAAACCCTGCTCAAGACCAAACCGGACATCATCTTTCTCAAGCCGGAAACCGCCCGGGTAAAAGAAGAGATCAAAAAACTGGAACGGTTCAACCTCCCCTATTTCACCGTGGGCTACCGCTCCATGGACCAGCAAATGGAGATGATCGAAAAAATGGGGGCCATCCTGGGGTGCACCCAACGGGCAAAGGCTTATACCGACGCCTACCGCCGGGCCATTGCCCAGGTAAAAGAAAAGACAAAGAACCTGGCACCCGAGGACCGGGCCCGGCTCTACCATTCCGTGAACGAAACCTTCCGCACCGTGGCCCCGGGCACCCTGGAGGCGGACTGGAGCCAGGCCTGCAACCTGGTCAATGTCTCCCTGGACCAGGCCCTGGTCCGCCAGGGGGAAAAGAACTTCGCCGCCATGGAGCAGATCCTGCTCTGGAATCCCCAGGTCATCCTGGCCAATGAAAAACGGGCGGCCAGGGAGATCCTCACCCACCCCAAATGGGCCCCCATCCAGGCGGTGAAGGCCAGGCGGGTCCATGCCATGCCCGTGGGCATCTCCCGGTGGGGCCACCCCGGGGGTCTGGAAACCCCCTTGGCCCTGCTCTGGACGGGGAAAACCGTCTACCCCCACCTCTTCCCCGACCTGGACATGGAGGCCGAGGTCATGGCCTTTTACCAGGACTTCTTTTCCATGGACCTGGACCGGTCCCTGGCCCGGGACATCCTTGCCGCCAAGGGCATGCGCCGGTAACCCACCGTAAAAAGTTCAAAGATCCCCGGCCCGGATTCCTTCATCCCGTAAATCCGGGCCGGCGCCCCTTCCCCCATGGTCTTTTTTCTGGACTCCTTTCTCCCGGCCCACCTTGAAATCCAACCCCATTGGCCGTATATAGGGGGCAAGATTAATTTTTTATGAACGGACGTCACCATGCCCCAAACCCATCATTTCAAGGCCCAGGTCTACTACGAAGACACCGACCATTCAGGAGTGGTCTACCATGCCAATTATCTAAAATTCTTTGAACGTGCCCGGGAGGAGATCATCGGGGTCCAGACCCTGTCGACCATGTGGCACGACCAGGGGGTGGGATTTGCCGTTTACAAGGCAGACATCGCTTACAACGACGGGGCGGTTTTCGGCGACCTTCTGGACATCCAAACCCGCTACGAAAAGGACGGCCCCTACCGCTTGATCTTCCACCACGAAGCCTGGCGTCCCAACGGGAAAAAACCCGCCGTTTCCTGCCGCCTGGAGCTGGTCTGCCTGGGGCCAGCCAAAAAGCTCATGCCCATCCCGGATCTGGACTTCCTCCAGAAGCCCTAAAGAAACAAGGCGGTTAGCCAAAGTTTTTTTGCTTTATGTGTTGACAAGGCCCTGGCTTTTTTTTAAGAATAATTCCTACAAATTCACTGGGATTAATTCGTCAACACCAGGGTATCTTTAATCATAACGCCCTTGCCCGTGTTCAGACCCCGGGAAAATTCAACCGCAGTCATGCTGAATTTTCCATGGCCCCCCACCATGCAAAGGCGCTGCATTAAAGGTGTCCGATAATCAGGGGATCGGCCCATGCCAAAACCAAGATCTATCCTTGTGTTGTTCACCGTGTATTTGCTGTTTGTCCCATGGACTTCAGCCGCATCCGCCGCCGTCCAGGGGACGGCCTTCCCGGATTTGGCATCCCATCACCGTCTTGCACCGGACATGCTCATCCTTGAAGCACCGGTAAAGGACAGGGAAATGCCAGGCGTAATTTTTGCCCATGGCCTCCACGCCAATGCCATGGAGGGCGATTGCAAAGCCTGCCATATCCTCCGGGACAACAAGCCCGTCTTTTCATTCAAGGACACCCGGGACCTTGCTTTGGAAAAACGCCAGGACGCCTTCCACGATGCCTGCCTGGCCTGCCACCGGGAGATGGCGGACAAACCGCCGCCCATGACCCGGGCCGGAACCGGCCCCATGGAGGCCCAATGCCGTGCCTGCCACACCCTGACCTCCCCCCTGCCCTCGGACCGTGCGTCCATGCCCTTCAACCGACTCCTCCACTTCAGACACGAAATTTCCCCGGCCATTGCCGTAAAAGACAGCAAAACCAATTGCCAGGCCTGCCACCACAGCGCCAATGAAAAGACCCTGGAAACCTTTTATGAAAAGGGTCAGGAAGGGGCCTGTCTCTATTGCCATACCCCGGAGGGACGGGACAAGATCCGGTCGGCCCGCAAGGCCGCCCACGACTCCTGTGTGGCCTGCCACCTCACCCAGACCCAAAGGGACCTCAGCGCCGGCCCCGTGGATTGCAAGGGCTGCCACGATGCCAAACGCCAGATGGCCTATGGGGACGATGCCGAGGAAGCCAAACCCATCCCCCGGCTCAAACGGAACCAGCCCGATTCGGTTCTCATGACCGGCTGGCCCACCCTGGGCCAGGATACAGACCGAAACAGCGCCGCCATTCGGAGTGCCATGGACCCGGTGCCCTTTGACCACAAATTCCACGAAGGGGCCGGCATCAGCTGCAAAACCTGCCACCATGCCGCCCTCAAGGACTGTAAGAGCTGTCACACCGTTGAAGGCAGCCAACCCGGCGGTTTTGTCAAATTGGCCGACGCCATGCACAATGCCCGGGCCGACCAGAGCTGTATCGGATGTCATTCCACCCGTCTGGCCGAAAAGGACTGTGCCGGCTGCCATGCCCAATTGGTCCAGGCCGCCACCCCCCGGGATAACAGCTGCAAGGCCTGCCACAGCGTGGATGCCCAGGGCCAGCCCCAATGGGTCCTTAAAAAGGGAAAGGACTCCGCCGCCCTGGCCCGCACCGCCATTGAACGCCGCAACCGCTCCCATGCCCCCCTGGGGAATAAAAAGATCCCCGAACTGGTGGTCATCGACGCCCTTGCCAAGGAGTACAAGCCCAGCCGTTTCCCCCATAAAAAGGTGGTGGACAGCCTCATGGAAACCGCCAACAAGAGCAAGCTGGCCAGGGCCTTCCACGGATCGGACCTTACCCTGTGCAGCGGCTGCCACCATAATAGTCCGCCCTCTTTGACCCCGCCCAAATGTGCCTCCTGCCACGGCAGTCAGCCGGATCTTTCAACGGGCAAACCCGGTCTCAAGGGCGCCTACCACGGCCAGTGCATCACCTGCCACCAAAAGATGGAGGTGACCTCGGTGCCGGCAAGGGATTGTGTGAAATGCCATGAAAAAAAATAACCCCGACAATAAAGGTGGATCTATGGCCATCTCACGGAGAAAATTCCTGGGCAGCCTGACGGCGGCGGCCCTGGGAACCACGGCAGTGGGCAGGGCCCATGCCGCATCCAATAAGGTCTTCAAGGGATATCCCGACGGGTTCGGTGTCCTCCACGATATCACCCGCTGCATCGGTTGCCGCAAGTGCGAGCAGGCCTGCAACCAGGTGAACACCCTCACGGCACCGGAAAGGCCCTTTGACGACCTTGCCGTATTGGACAACAAAAGAAGAACCGACGAAGCCGTTTACACCGTGGTCAATGAATTCCCGGGCAAGCGGTTCGCCAAAATACAATGTAACCACTGCCTGGAACCGGCCTGTGCCTCGGCCTGTTTCGTAAAGGCATTTTACAAGGACAAGACCGGTGCCGTGGTCTACAAAGAGGACCTCTGCGTGGGCTGCCGCTATTGCATGGTGGCCTGCCCCTTTGACGTGCCCGCCTATACCTATGAGGATCCCCTCACCCCCAAGGTGACCAAATGCACCCTGTGCCGCCCCCGGATCCTCGAGGGCAAGCTGCCGGGCTGCGTGGAGATCTGTCCCAGGGAGGCCCTGGTCTTCGGCAAGCGCACCGACCTGCTCAAGGAGGCCCGGCGCCGCATTGCCGCAAAGCCGGATCGATACGTGGACCATATCTACGGTGAAAGGGAAATGGGCGGCACCTCCTGGCTCTACCTTTCCGATACCCCCTTTGACCAGGTGGGCATGCGACTGGACCTGGGGGAGAAATCAGCCCCCGAACTCACCGCCGGCGCCCTGGGGGCCGTTCCCATCGTGGTGGGCCTCTGGCCCGTGCTCCTCACGGGGGCCTATGCCATTTCCAAACGCAAGGACAAGATTGCCCGCCGGGAACAGGCCGATGCAGTGCGCAAGGCCGTGGACCAGACCACCCAGGACCTCACCGACCAGATGACCAAGCTTTCGGAGAAGCTGACCAAGGAAAAGGAAAACGCCGTGGCCGCAGCCGAGAAAAAGGGCCGGGACGACCTCCAGGCCGAACTGGACGCCAAGGCAGCAGAAGAAGCTGCGGCAAAGGCCCATGAAGGAGAGGCCCCGGATGGAGATACCCCGGACCCGGTCGATCCGGCCCAGCCGGACCCAGACAAACCCCAGACGGGAAAGGAGGAGGAATAGACCATGGACCAGAACCCCAGATCCACCTACCTGACCCCCTTTAATATCGTAACCGGCATCATCCTAATCATGGGTTTCATCCTCACGGTGATGCGCTTTACCCAGGGCATCGGCGCCGTGACCAACCTGGACAACAACAACCCATGGGGACTGTGGATCGGCTTTGACCTGCTCTGCGGTGTGGCCCTGGCCGCCGGGGGGTATGTGACCTCATCGGCCTGCTACGTCTTCGGACTCAAGCGCTTCCATTCGGCGGTGCGACCGGCCATCCTCACGGCCTTCCTGGGCTATGCCCTGGTGGTCTTTGCCCTGCACTACGACGTGGGCCGGCCCTGGCGGCTGCCCTATCCCATCTTCATCTCCCAGGGGACCTCTTCCCTGCTCTTTGAAGTGGGCCTCTGCGTCTTCCTCTACCTCACCGTACTTTTCATCGAATGGACCCCGGCTGCCTTTGAATGGCTGGGCTTCCGCAACCTGAGGCAATGGGTGATCCGGCTGACCCTGGTTTTGACCATCTTCGGGGTCATCCTCTCCACCCTGCACCAGTCCTCTTTGGGCGCCTTGTTCATGATTGCCCCGTCCAAGCTGCATCCTCTCTGGTATTCGGGCTATCTACACGTTTACTTCTTTGTCTCCTCCATGTTTGCCGGCATGTCCATGGTGATCTTTGAAGGGACCATGGCCCACAAGTGGCTCCACCATAAGATGGACGCCACCCATTTGGCCGAATCCGACGGCGTGGTCCTGGGATTCGGCAAGGCCGCTTCCTTTGTCATGATGGGCTATGTGGGCGTCAAGATCATCGGGCTGGCCGTGGACAATAACTGGCATTACCTGACCACGGGCTGGGGCCTCTGGTACCTGGTGGAGCTGGTGGGCTTTGTCCTCTTCCCGGCCATCCTCTACGCTGTGGGGGCAAGGGAAAAACGGCTCAACCTCATCAAGGTGGCTGCCATATGGACGGTGCTGGGCATTGTGCTCAACCGGCTCAATGTCTCCCTCATCGCCTTTAACTACCATCTGCCCTCGGCGGACCGGTATTTTCCCAGCCTTCCCGAGGTGGGCACCACCGTCTTCATCGTGACCCTGGGTGTGGTGGTCTACAAGTTCATTGCCAGTCGCATGCCCATCCTATACGAACACCCGGACTACAAGGACGCCCACTAGGCGAAAGGAGAGTCTCCATGGACTTTTTCACCCTACAGGACTTCTACACCCACTCCAAGGGCATCACCTATCTGGTCATGGCCGGGATACTGGTCTTTATGCCCCTGTTCTGGCGCTTTCTCACAGACCGGGACGATGGGGATTAAAATAAAACAAACAAAACACTACCATTGCCTGGAAACGGAAGCAGATCCCGGGCCGCATCGCTCCGGCCACTGCAGCACCGTTGCCGGGTATGACCTTCAACCGAAGGAGAGATAATCATGCATGGTTTTTTAACCGGTCCCTTTTTCTACTTCAGCCTCGGGGTCTGCCTTGTGGGCATGGCCGTCCGACTGGTGCTCTACTTCAGGGGCCTGTCATGGCAGCTGGACCGTGTGGCCTATACCAGTCATCCCATGGCCGGACTCAAGGGGGCCTTCCGCTCCATCTACCGCTGGATCCTGCCCTACGGCACCCGGGCCTGGCGAAAACAGCCGGTCATGGCCGCCGCCTTTTTCGGCTTCCACATGGGGGCCGTGGCCCTGCCCTTGTTCCTGGCCGGACACACGGTCTTTCTCAGGGCCAAGCTGGGAATATCCCTGCCGGCCATGGGCGCTTGCGCCGCCGACATTCTGAGCTGGGGCGCCCTTTTCTGCCTGGGCTTTCTTTTCCTAAGACGCCTGGTCCTGCCCGAGGTCCGCATCCTCACCGACCGCAAGGACATGGGGGTCCTCCTCCTCTCTTTGCTGCCCTTTGCCACCGGCCTTATGGCCCGGTACCAGGTGGGGGATTACGGGTTCTGGCTCAACGCCCATATCTTCACCGGGGAACTGCTCCTATTGGCCGTCCCCTTTACCAAACTCTCCCATATCTTCCTCTTCTTTGCCTCCCGGGCCCAGCTGGGAATGGATTTCGGCATCAAGCGCGGCGGCATGAAGGGAACCCAGATGAACTGGTAAATACAGGAGACCATCATGCCCGAAGGAAAATTTTGCAATAAAATGCCCATTGACACCGCCCAGGGGATCACCGACCTTTTGGCCGACAAGAGCGGCAGACAATATTACGAAGAGATGAGGCAGCTGGAGGTGGACTCGGACCTGCTGTGGAAAACCATCCAGAACACCTGTAAATCACGGATCCGAACATGGCTGGAGATCTGCGCCCATTGCGGGATGTGCGCAGACTCCTGCTTCCTTTACCAGGTGGACGGAAAAAAGCCGGAACAGGTGCCCGCCTATAAGATCCAATCCACCCTTGGGGAAATCATCAAACGCAAGGGCAAGGTGGAGGCCGCCTTCATGATCAAGGCCATGGAAGTGGCCTGGGCCAAGTGTACCTGCTGCAACCGTTGCGGCATGTATTGTCCCCACGGCATTGACACCGGGATTATGTTCGGATATCTAAGGGGCCTGCTCTACCAGCAGGGCTTTGTGCCCTGGGAACTCAAGATTGGTGCGGGCATGCACCGGGTCTACCGGGCCCAGATGGATGTCACCAACGAGGACTTTGTGGAGACCTTTGAGTGGATGGTGGAGGAGTATGAGGAAGATTACCCCGGAATCACCGTTGAGGTGGACAAGGAAGGGGCCGACATCATGTATACGGTCAATGCCCGGGAGGTAAAGCATTATCCCGAGGATTTGGCCGAGGCCGCCATCCTCTTCCACATTGCCGATGAAAATTGGACCATCCCGTCCAAGGGCTGGGAAGAGACCAGCCTCTCCATGTTTGCCGGGGACTGGGCCGCCTGCAAGATGCAGGTGGAAAGCGTTTACGAGGCCATGGAGCGGCTGCAGCCCAAACGCATGGTGGGCACCGAGTGCGGCCATGCCCATCGGGCCACGGTCATCGAAGGCCCCTATTGGGCCGGTCGCAAGGACGGGACCACCCCGGTGGAATCCATCCACTATGTGGAATGGCTGGCCGAGGCATTGCGCCTGGGCAAGCTCAGGGTGGACCCGGCCAAACGGATAAAGGAAAAGGTCACCCTCCAGGATTCCTGTAACTATATTAGGAACCAGGGGTTGAAAAACGCCACCCGGGAAATCATGTCCCACATTGTAGCGCCGGGCTATTTTGTTGAAATGGCCCCCAACAAGGAACACAACTATTGCTGCGGCGGTGGTGGCGGTTTCAACGGCATCGGGTTGTTCAGAAAACAGCGGAACCAGGCCCTGATGAAGAAGCGGGACCAGATCCTGGACACCGGTGCCAAACTGGTCATTGCCCCCTGCCACAACTGCTGGGATGCCATCCGGGATTTGGAAGAAGAGTTTGAAATCGGCATCAGATGGTCGTTTTTAAAACCATTGCTCATTAAGATGCTCATCATTCCCGACCACCTCAAACCCCAGGATGAGGATGAATAACAATGAACCGGCCCGTAACATCTGCTACGGGCCGGAGAGATATGAGGTTTACCTCCGTGAGACTCACCACAAAAAGCCGATATGGTACGCGCCTGATCCTGGATCTAGGGGTCTATGGAGAAGACAAACCTGTCCCCCTGGGGGATGTGTCCAAACGCCAGAACATCTCCCTTAAGTATCTGGAACAGCTCACGGTAAAACTGAAAAAAGCCGGTCTCATCCGCAGCCAGAGGGGGGCAGCCGGCGGCCACCAGCTGGCCAAGCCCCCTTCGGAAATCTCCATCGGCATGATCGTGCGCACCCTGGAAAGCCACATCCGCCTCACCGATTGTGCCCAGGACCAGCAGGAGGTTTGCGGCGTCTGCAACAAGGCCGGCGACTGCCTCTCCCGCTGGGTCTGGATCAAAGCATCCGACGCCATGTTTGAATGCCTGGACAGCATCACCGTGGAGCAATTGCTCGTCATGGCCCGTGAGACCGACGACCCCCAATGCCGAAACCACCATGGGCTGCCCCCCCTGGAGGATTCCGCCCCCCCGGACCCCCCCTAGCCCCCCCCATTCCGGCTCCTTTGCACAAAAACCAATTAAAACCTAACACTTACCTTCAAAAATGAGATATTTTCACCCCCCTGAAACACCTCTTATTTCCCGTTTCACCCCATGGGTTCCCACCCCATAAAACCTTAAAATCACACAAAATCACACCTTAAAATCTCCTTTAATTTCAAATAATTAAAGCCAAATACCGCACATTTCACAACACCGTTGATTATTCTGTTTTTCCATTGACTTTAGTAAACCGCTTTATTAGCATACATCAACAATTTGTACGTAATTTCGGTAGCCTGATAGACGATATAGCGCCTTACAGTTCTTCCAGTGCCAGGGGGAGCTGAATCATAAAGGAATAGCGTTGGAGTGTTTTTTTCAAAAACAGCATCAAGGAGGTGCCCGTGAAAGACGAACAAATGTTGCCCAAAGCGCAACAAGGGAAACCCGGTGTTTCCCGGCGTGGTTTTCTCAAGGCCATTACCGGAACGGCAGCCGGTATTGGAATCTCTCAAATCTTTAATCCCGCATTGGTCAAAGCCCTGGAAAAGGGGCTGAAACGCCACCCTGTCCTCTGGATCCAGGGACAGGGCTGTACCGGATGTTCCGTATCCCTTCTTAACAGTGCCGAACCTTCCATCGCAGACGTTCTGCTGAAGGTAATCAGTCTCCAGTTCCATCCCACGGTCATGGCCAGTGAAGGAGAAATCTCCCTGGAGAATCTCTACGCCGTGGCCAAGGAATACAAGGGCCGATTCTCCCTGGCCGTCGAAGGAGCCATCCCCACCGCGGCCAACGGCAAATATTGCATTGTGGGCGAAATGGGTCACAGGGAAATCAGCATGGTGGACATGGTGGGCGAAATGGGCCCCATGGCCAGCTCCGTTCTCTCCGTGGGCACCTGTGCCTGCTACGGCGGTATTCCTGCGGCTGAAGGCAATGTCACCGGCGCCACCGGTGTCATGGATTTCTTCTCCTCCCACGGCATTAAAACCCCGGTGGTCAACATCCCGGGTTGTCCGCCCCATCCCGACTGGATCGTCGGTTCCATTGCCCATCTGCTCAGCGAGGGCATTCCCAAGCTGGACAGCGACGGACGTCCCGAACTCTTCTACGGCCAAAACATCCACGACAATTGCCCCCGGCTGGAACAATACGATGAAGGCCTGCACGCCAAGGGCCTGTCCGATCCCAACGGATGCCGCATGGACCTGGGCTGTAAAGGCCCGGAAGTCTATGCCGACTGCTACAAACGCAAATGGAACGGCGGCTTGAACTGGTGCGTTGACAACTCTGTCTGCATCGGCTGTGTGGAACCGGGCTTCCCCGACGCGTTCTCACCCTTTTACGAACCCGCTTAATTTCCAGCGACCTTAAGGAGGTTTTACTATGGCAGGCTGTACCCCCCAAGTCGACATGTCCGGGACCGGGAAAAAAATCAAAATCGGCATTGATCCGGTTACCCGTATTGAAGGGCATCTCAAAGCAGAAGTGGAAGTGAAGGACGGCGTTGTTGTGGACGCCAAGGTCTCCGGCGGCATGTACCGGGGATTTGAACAGATTCTCACCGGTCGGGATCCCCGGGACGCCACCCAGATCGTCCAGCGCATCTGCGGCGTCTGCCCCACGGCCCATGCCACGGCCTCGGCCCTGGCCCTGGACGACGCCTTTGGTGTGGAACTCACCAACAACGGCCGCATCGCCCGGAATCTGATCCTGGGCGCCAACTACCTGCAGTCCCATATCCTGCATTTCTACCACCTGGCCGCCCTGGACTATGTCAATGGTCCCGAGACCGCTCCCTTTATCCCCCGGTATGCCAACAACGACGTCCGCCTTCCCAAGGACATCAACGATCTGGCCGTGGGCCAATACCTGGAAGCCCTTGAAATGCGGAAAATCTGCCACGAAATGGTTGCCCTTCTGGGCGGCAAGATGCCCCATGTCCAGGGCATTGTCGTGGGCGGCGCCACCGAGATTCCCACCCGGGAAGCCCTGAACGCCTATGCAGAACGCTTCAAAAAAGTCAAAAAATTCGTCATGGAAAAATATGTCCCCATTGTTTATCTGCTGGCCGGCCCCTACGGCGACCTGCTGAACACGGGTGTGGGACACAAGAACCTGGTCTCCTGGGGTGTCTTCCCCATGGACAGCACCGGCAACACCCTGCTCAAACCCGGTGTTTACACCGATGGCAAGGACTACAAGGTGAATCCGGACATGATCAAGGAACATGTGAAATATTCCTGGTTTGACGATGCTACCACCGGTCTCAACCCCAAGGAGGGCAAGACCGTTCCGGCCCCGGAAAAGGCCGGTGCCTATTCCTTTATCAAGGCCCCACGCTACAACGGCAAACCCCATGAAGGGGGCCCCCTGGCACGGATGTGGGCCACCAACCCGGACCTCTCCAAAACCGGGCAGGACGCCCTTGGCGTCAAAAAGCTTAGGGACATCGGAGACGGTTGTTTCTCCATCCTGGGCCGCCACGTTGCCCGGGCCGAAGAAACCGCCCTGGTCGCCATGGCCATGGAACAATGGCTGGCAGAAGCCCAGCCCGGAAAAGATACCTACGTACCCACGGCCATCCCGGAAAACGCAGAAGGTCTGGGCATGACCGAAGCCCCCAGGGGTGCCCTCCTCCACTATGTGGACATAAAGGACTATGTGATCTCCAATTACCAGATCACCTCGGCCACCATCTGGAACGCCAACCCCAGGGACGACAAGGGCGTTAGGGGGCCCATCGAGGAAGCCCTTGTGGGCGTCCCGGTTCCCGATGCGGCCAATCCCGTGAATGTGGGGCGGCTCATCCGCTCCTTTGATCCCTGACTGGGCTGTGCCGTCCACGTGCTGGACGCAGATACCGGTCGTGAAGTCAAAGTTGACCTTCCCCTGTAAATCAAGACCATGAAAAAGGGGATGCCCCAGGGCATCCCCTTTGATTTTGCAAAGTTGGATACACCATGAAAGATTTGCTCGTACTCGGGGTGGGCAACACCCTGCTCATGGACGAAGGCATTGGCGTACATGCCGTCCATGAATTCTGGAAGGAAAAAGAAGACTGGGACGAGACCCGTGTGGACTTCATCGACGGGGGCACCTTTACCCAGGACATCTTTTACCTGTTCGAAGGCTATGAAAATATCCTGGTCCTGGACATTGTCCGGGCCGGACACGCCCCGGGCTCCCTCTATTGCCTGGAAGAAGAGGATTTACGCAAGGATGAAAAGCAGATGCTCTCCCTCCACGACATCGACCTGCTGGACTCCCTGGGCATGGCCCAGATGCGGGGCCACCGCCCCTATCTGCGGGTGGCCGGCATCGAACCGGAGAAAATCGACTGGGGCATGGAAATGACCCCCACCCTGACCGCGGCCCTACCCGCCTTCATGGAACTGGCCCGCCGGCAGATCCGGGATATCCTCACCCGGGAAACCACCGCCCCGGACAAGACTTAACCGCCGTCGGGGGCATTCTGGAGAAGAAAATCCGGGCCGCTCCGGTCATGGATATGGAAGCCCTCCCCGGTGCATATGGATCCCGCCCCCCGGTGCAGGAAAGGCCGGGGTAACATAATCGGGGATGGCCTGCCCCTTAAAGTATGAGGCCAGGATCCGGTGGTAGGTGCCACTCTTCCGGATCCGCTCCATGCCCTCTATAAACGCCAGTTTCCGCACCGTATAAGCCCGATGCCGGATATTGAAATTCAGGTCCACACTCCCTCCGAAGATGGGCCCTTCCACCGCAAAAAACCCATCCACCCGGTCGGGGAGATGCCGGGCCACCAAGGTCTGGGCCGTCAGCCCCACCGCCGACCAGAAATCCACCCGGCCCGTGGCCAGCTTCCACATCCCGTTCTCCAACTCCGGACCGAAATCCACCCGGAACCCCTCTTTCCGAAGCCGTTCCCCAGCCGGACTGCCGATGATGCTGGCGACGGTGTACCCCCTAAGATCGCTCAATTGATCATGGGAGGGCAATCCCCCCTTGAACCGGGATTTGAAATAATGGAAAAAAACGTAATAGTGGCTGAGCTTCACCGAGTCCAGATCCTCGGGTTCAATGGAAAGCCCCAGGACCTGCCGGCTGCCGATGTGGCCCACATAGGCCCCGGACTTCAAAGAGAGCACGCTCCGGGCCATGGGCTGATACGCCACCCTCACCCCCTTGCCCACAGCCCCGTAGGCCGCCCGGACAATGTCCACCACAAAGCCGTGGCCCTTGTTGTTCAACCCCTTGCCCTCCATGGGCCGGGCCGAATAATAGGGGGGATAGTCATAGGCCACCAGGGCCACCTCGGCCCCGACAGGGGCAAGGTCGCCCAGGGTCAACCAGAGGCCCAGGCATCCTATAAACAACTGGCCGATTTTCCCCATCCATCTTCGCATCATTCCCCTGTCGATCTTCACAGCATCTTCCATTTAAATATCCGGGAAGGAAAAGGACCGCTGAATTCCCTCCCCTTAACACATACGCCCCCCCCCCTGCACCATACCCTATCAGGGCCACCGCGGTCATCCGCAAATCCAATCCATGAACGCCCGGTTCTAACAGATCCGGGGCAGCTGCTCCCCGGTGAGCATGTCCAAGGGCCGGACCCCGCCGATCCCGGTTTCCAGGACCACCCGACCCTGGGCCCCCGAGGTGCTCAGATCCCGGGCATCGGCCTTTTCCAGGGCCGTGGTCACCTCGCCGATGATGGCGGCATCTTTACCAAATTCATTTTTTTGGATCACGGCCAGGGCCTGGTCGGCCTGGTCCGCCGGGACAATGGCGATGAGCTTGCCCTCGTTGGCAATGTAGAGGGGGTCAAATCCAAGGAGTTCGCAGATCCCCTGCACCGCAGGTTTCACCGGCAATGCGGTTTCCTTGATCTTGATCTCCACCCCGGACTGGACGGCAATCTCGTTGAGGGTGGTGCCCAGGCCGCCCCGGGTGGGGTCCCGGAGGACGTGGAGGTCGCAGCCGGCATCAATGAGGTCGGCCACCATCCCATTGAGGGGGGCGGAATCGGTTTCCAGCTTGGATTCAAACTTCAGCCCCTCCCGGGTGGAGAGGATGGTCATGCCGTGGTCGGCCAGGGTACCCGAGACAATGACCTTGTCCCCGGGCCGGGCCCCGTCGCCGGCAACGGCCACGCCGGGGGGGATGATCCCCATGCCCGAGGTGTTGATGAAAATCTTGTCGGCCTTGCCCCGGGGCACCACCTTGGTGTCCCCGGTGACGATGCCCACCCCGGCTTTTTTGGCCGCCTCCCCCATGGCAGCGAGGATGGCGGAAAGATCGGCCTTGGAAAACCCCTCTTCAATGATGAGGCCCACGCTGATGCACAAGGGCTTTGCCCCGCACATGGAGACATCGTTGATGGTGCCGTTCACGGCCAAATCCCCGATGTTGCCCCCGGGAAAGAAGATGGGATCCACCACATAGGTGTCCGTGGAAAAGGCCAGTTGCCCTTCCAATCCGGGCAGATCCAGGACGGCCCCGTCGTCCTGCCGGGCCAGTTCCGGGTTGTCAAACAGGGGGAGGATATCCTGGGCAAAGAGGGCGTGGGAGGCCTTTCCCCCGGCCCCGTGGTCCAATAAAATACGATCGTCATTCATGGGTCAATCCTTTGCAAAACCTGAACATATACACCTGGAAAGGTGTCCGGGCCATGGCCCTTTGATTTTCCGTATTTGCCACGCCCCATCCAAGAACACCCCATGGTCCCGCAAGGGGGAAAAGGACGGGCAAAGGTCGTCAACCATACCGATAAAAGGCGGCGCAGGCCCCTTCGCTGGAGACCATGCAGGGCCCCACCGGATGGAGGGGAGTACAGGTTTTCCGGTAGAGGGGGCATGCCCGGGGGGACTTAAGCCCCATGAGGATCTCACCGCAGGCGCAGCCGGGGGGCTCCGGGGTGTCGGGCATCTCCACATTGAATTTCTTGGCCGCATCCCAGTCCTGGAAGGCCGGCCGGATGGCCATGCCCGAATCCGGAATGGTGCCGATGCCCCGCCACACGGCATCGCTGGGCTCAAAGACCTGGTCCATGACGGCCCGGGCCTTGGGGTTGCCCTCCCGGGCCACGGCCCTGGGATAGGCATTTTCCACCCGGGAAATCCCTGCATTGTTCTGGCGGACCAGGAGAAGCACCGCTTCCAGGATGTCCAGGGGCTCAAACCCGGCAATGACCGAGGGCACGGAATATGTCTCCACCACCGGGACATAGGCCCCGGTCCCGGTGATCACCGAAACATGGCCGGGGAGGATAAAGCCGTCCACATCCACCCCTTCCGTGGTCATGAGGGCCCCCAGGGCAGGCGGGGTCAGCTTATGGGCGGCATAGACGGAGAAATTTTTCACCCCTTGGGCCCGGGCCCCCAGGATACCGGCGGCAATGGTGGGGATGGTGGTTTCAAAGCCCACCCCGCAAAAGACCACCTCCTTTTCCGGATTTTCCTTTGCAACGGCCAGGGCGTCAAAGATGGAATAAACCATGCGGACGTCTGCCCCGTCGGCCTTTTCCCGGGCCAGGGTGGTGCCGGATCCCGGCACCTTCATCAAGTCGCCAAAGGTGGTGACGATGACATGGGGCTGCCGGGCAAAGGCCACAAAGGCGTCCACGTCCTTCTGGGCTGTGACGCAGACCGGACAGCCGGGCCCGGAGAGCAGGGTGATGGTATGGGGCAGCACCGACCGGATCCCGTGGCGGAAGATGGCCATGGTGTGGGTCCCGCAAACCTCCATGAGGCAGAGGGGCCCTTGGGCCTCCTCCCGGATGCACTGGATCAGGTTCCGGGCCAGGTCACTGTCCCGGAAGGCGTGGGTATAATCAAGGGACATGGTCGCCTCCTTTTATTGTGAAATAACCGGCCTGCCCTGGGCGGCACCGGCCACGGCCTGGCCCAGGCTGATCCCACCGTCCCCGCAGGGCACCCGGAAATGGGCATGGGATTTCAGGCCCTTTTCCCCCAGGGCCTTGGCCATGGCCCGGGAGATGAGATCGTTGTTAAAGACACCGCCCGAGAGGACCACCTCCCGGATGCCGGTGACCTCGGCAATGCGACCGGCCGCCCCTGAAAAGGCATCCACCAGGGCCAGGTGAAAGTCCAGGGCCAGGGCGTCTCTTTCCTTTTCACCAGGGTCATTTCCCGGCTCGCCTACCCCCGTGCCAAAGGGGGTCAGGGGCGCCGTTCTGTCCATGAGGTGGCGGATCCAGGGCCGGGGGTCCAGGACCAGGGGGCCGTCCCCACCATCCAAAATGGCGAACCCAGGTCCGGCCAGATCCTGGGGCCATTGTCCCCCTTGCCGGTCCTGTTCCCGGGTGGCCCGGGCCTCCAAAGCCATGGCGGCCTGGCCTTCGTGGGAGATGGCCTGGCAAAGCCCCAGCAATGAGGCCACACCGTCAAAGAGACGTCCGCAACTGGAGGTCAGGGGGCAGTTGATCTTTTTTTCCATGATCTGGACCAGCAGGTCCAGGCGGGGGCGGTCCAGGGCCTCCAGCCAGGGCAAATCCATGTTCGGGAACGTCCGGCCAAGGGTCTCAAGGAGAAGGGCGGCCCCCATGCGCCAGGGCTCTGTGGCGGCGGCGTCCCCCCCGGGCAGGGGCAGATACCGGAGATGGGCCCTGCGGGTAAAGCCCCTTGGGGTACAGGTGAGGATCTCCCCGCCCCAGATATGGCCGTCGCTGCCCAGGCCGGTGCCGTCCAGGGTAACGGCCATCACCTCCCGGTCCAGGAGGTGGTGCTCGGCCATGCAGGAAAGGGCGTGGGCATGGTGGTGCTGGACCCCGATGCAGGCAAGGCCGGGATCTTTTTCGGCCCGGTCCTTGGCATATCGGGTGGCATGATAATCGGGATGGAGATCGTGGACCAGGATCCGGGGCGCAATCTCCAGGATGGTCTCCAAATGGGAAATGCTCCGCTGAAAATAGGCGTGGACCTTTGTGTTGTCCAGATCCCCGATGTGCTGGGTGAGGAATGCCTGGTTCCCCCGGGTGAGGCAGGCCGTGTTCTTGAGCCCGGCCCCGCAGGCCAGGATGGGGGGCATCTCCCCTTTCAACAGAACAGGATGGGGGGCATAGCCACGGGAGCGGCGGATGAAGCCCTCCCCCCGGGGCCGGGCCACGCTGTCGTCGGCCCCGAAATAAATCTCCCGGTTGTGGAAAAGAAAGGCGTCGGCAATGTGCCCAAAGGCATCCAAGGCATCTTGGTTGTCCACGGACAGGGGCTCCCCGGGCCGGTTCCCCGAGGTCATCACCAGAAGGGGTGGCCCCTTTTCCAGAAGCAGGACATGGAGGGGAGTGTAGGGGAGCATCACCCCGATGAAGGCATTGTCCGGGGCCAGGTTTGGGGGAAGGATCGTTTGGGTGTTTTCCCCGCCGGGTCCCTTGCTGCTATTCCCATCCCCCGGCCTTTTCTTCAACAGCACAATGGGTTTGTGCAGGGAGGTGAGAAGCTCGGCCTCCTCCGGGGAGACCTGTGCAAAGGTTCCAATCTCGTCCAGGGACCGGGCCATGAGGCCAAAGGGCTTATGGGGGCGATGCTTCCGGTGTCGCAATTCGTCCACGACCGCCCCATTGGCGGCATCGCAGGCCAGGTGGAATCCCCCCAGTCCTTTGACGGCGACGATTTTCCCCCGGGAGAGGAGATCCGCAGCCATGTCCAGAGCTTGGTCCGGGCCGGTGTCCATTCGCTCCCCCCTGGCATTGGTGATCCAGACATGGGGACCGCAGACCGGACAGGCATTGGGCTGGGCATGGAATCGACGGTCCCTGGGCTCTTCGTACTCGGCCCGGCAGTCCGGGCACATGGGGAATTCCGCCATGGAGGTTTGGGGCCGGTCATAGGGGAGGTCTTTGATAATGGTGAACCGGGGGCCGCAATTGGTGCAATTGATAAAGGGATATTGGTACCGGCGGTCGCCGGGGTCCAGCATCTCCCGCCGGCATTGGTCGCAGATGGAAACGTCCGGGGAGATCAAGGTGGCCCTGGAGCCCCTGGTCCTTGAGGGACGGATGACGAAATCCGAACAGTCCCGGACCGGGGTGTCGGCGATGGCCATCTTGATGATGCAGGCCAGGGGCGGGATTTTAAGGGAAATATCCCGGACAAAGGCTTCCATGTTTTCCCCGGGGCCCTCCACATGGAGGCTCACCCCCCGGGCCGTGTTGGAGACCTCGCCCTTCAGGCCATGGGCATGGGCCAGGCCAAAGATAAAGGGACGAAACCCCACCCCCTGGACCACCCCATTGATTTCAATGGACTTGGCAATGGGTTGGGGCATATCAGGAGGAGGGATCCTGGGCCAGGATGGCCCGCATATCGGCCAGGGTCTTGAGGGCGGCCTCTTCATCCATCCGACTGATGGCGAAACCGGCATGGACAATTACATATTCCCCGATCTTTGGGTCGTCAAGGAGCATCAGACTGGTTTCTCGGATCACGCCATCCACATCCACCTTGCCCAGGTCTCCGTTGATTTCAATAATCTTCGATGGTACGGCTAAACACATGGTATCCCCGCATCAGATCTATTGTTCCATATTACAGGATCCCACTTAACCATACCCCGGAAGCCGGGGCAATATTAATCTGCACCCCATGGTAAATTAACCCCAGAAACACCCCTGGGCATCTTCCTCCACCAGGGCGATAAAGTCCTCCACCCTGGGGACTTCTGAATCCCCCCGGCCCAAAGAACGGGGGCTGATATTGCCCACCTATGCCAGAATCCTCCGGATCACATGGTCCAGGATCACGGGGATCCGTTCATGGAGATCAACGGCGTGGACCCGCTCGGTGAGCTTGTGCAGGTCCTTGCCCCAGGGGCCGATGTTGATCACGGGCATCCGGATCTCCTCCATCTCTGGGTAGGGGATGGAATAGCCCCTGCCCCACAGGGGCATGTTCTCGGACACATCGGCCATATCCGAGGAATTTCCAGGGGGGTAGGCATAGGAAAGATCACAGATCCCGGTGAAATAATTCCGGGCCGTTACCCCCTGGTTCCAGCGGGTTCTGGAAAAATCGTCCACCATGGGCGTCAACTCCCGGACGGCCCGGGGCAGGCCAGGCATCCGGGCATTGCACACCGAGGTGTAAAAGGGCGGGGAAAAGGCCAGAACCATCATGGGCTCCTGGTCCGGACCCTGGGCCAGGCAAAAATCAATGAGGCCGAAGCCGGCCTCCATATAGGTGATCTCCCCGGCCTCCACGGCCCGGGTGAGCCGCCTGCGCTCATCTGTGAAGGCGGCTTGGAATTCCGGGCCACCCGTTGCGGCGGTCTCCCGGTACAGGGCGGCAAAGGATTTCACATTGGCCTTCCAGGGCAGGGAGGAAGGCTCCCGGTCCGAGGCCCTGCAGAACCGGTCATATGATGCCTGGACCCGGGCAATCACCCGTTCAAAGGAGTCCCTTGCAACGGCCTCCAGCCGGGAGAGGATCTCCCCGGGGGAGCGCTCCAGGGTGAGCAAATTCATATAGGCCCCGGCGGTCAGGGGGATGGAAACATCATAGGTGGTCTTCCCATCCTTTAAATAGAGCCAGGACGGCGGCGGCAGCACCTCTCCCCCATGGGATTCGGAAAAATCCATGTTCAGCTCCGTTGCCGTCACGAATTCCGACAAAAGGTGGAGGGGGTTGAGCCCCTCAAAAATCCGACCGGAATGGGCCAGCCGCCCCCGAACCCGGACCAGGGGCATGAGTTTCCCCACCGACCCCTCGTAAAAGACGCATTGGTCTTCTGCCTCCCGCTGGTGGGGTTCGGAATCGACCATGAGGTGGAACTCCAGGCCATGTTCCCTTTTCAGCCGGGCCAGCAGGGGCACGGCAGCCCGCATGCCCGCACTCATGTTCTCCTCGTCTGGCAGGCAGCAGAGGATGAGATTCCCCTTCAGCTCCCGGCTTTGACTGAATGCCTTGAGCAGGGCCATCTGAACCGCACCGCCGGCCTTCATGTCGGCCCCGCCCCGGCCAAAGAGCCAATGGGGATTTTCAAAATCCGCCAGGGCATCGGCATCAAAGGCCGCCCTCATCCGGGCCAGCCCTTCCCTTACCCGGTCCAGGTCATGGGCCAGCTCCCCTTCCGGGCCGAAATCCTCAACATCCACCACATCATAGTGGTGGATCAGGACCACGGTTCCAGGGCCCTCCCCCCGCACCATCCCCCAGACCACATGGCGGTCCAGGGCATCGTCGGCCACCGGCTCCAGCCCCCAGAATTCAGGATTCTCTTCAAAATAGACCTGGTCCCGGAACCAATTCTCCAAAAACGCTTCCGCCCGTTTCTCCCAGGCCGTGCCCGTGTCCGACCGGGCCGCCATATAGGGTTTCAGAATTCCCTGGATCTCCTCTTTCCACGCCATTGTTCTTCCCTTGCCTCCTGAACATTCCGAATATCAATATTCCCGGGACGGAGCGACATCCCTCCCCGGGACCGGACAGAGTTGAAAAAACGGAATCCGGCCCGGACAGATTCCTGGCCGAAATCATAGCGGGTTTGCCGAATAATGCCAGGAAAAACCGCCCTGCCCGCCCCCCGTATCCCTCGGAAATCCCCACAATGGTCCCCGGGGCCACGTCCTTGAGTATTGAGCTTGTCCCGGGGTTTTGATATATCCTAATTCAGGCGGGTTACCGCCGTGAACCCGAAAAACACCCCGGACAAAAGCAGCATTATCCGCCCGGGGATAATGAGATATATAAAGGACACCTCCAATATAGAGAGGTGGCCTGAACATGGACGGGCCCTTCCCCCATTGAAAGGCCCCCAAAGGTGAAGCCCATCGCTTTAATCAACAAACAGATCCTGACGGCCGTTGTGGCGACCGAAAACGGAGAGATATTTGAATTGGAAGGGTACGGGGCCGCCGGCATGTCCGGCCAGGAACCCGTAATCCTCACCCAGTCCGCCACCCTGGACATGCCCTATGGCAGCGAACTCATGATGCTGCCCCACCGGGCCCCCATGGTTTACAACGTGTTCAAGGATGAATTCGAGATCCTCACCCACAACCCCTATGCCCCGGATGAGCGGATCTTCCCCGTGGCCGTGTTCAACTCCCCGGGCTATGTCAACCGCCACACCTGCGCCTACGACGCCAACGGCATTGAACAGCCCCTTCCCCTCTTCTCTTACGGGGCCGTTGGATTCGGGAAAAAGGACTTCCGCTCCGCCGCCCTGCTGGTGGATGAGGAGCCCCGCCAGGACCTGCGCCTCATGCCCCTGAAGGGCATACAAAAGGGCGTTGGAAAGATGCGGGCCGCCTACCCGGAAAACCGCCTCATGCGCCATCTGGAGACCTGCGCTTTGGAGTACGGCTGCCCCGCCGGGAAGAACTTCTTCCTGGAGCGGTTTGAAGCCCCCCTTCCCACCTCCCAGGTTTGCAACGCCCGGTGCATGGGCTGTATCTCGTTGCAGACCGAAAACAACCTCTGCGCCTGCCAGGAACGCATCGCCTTCACCCCCACCCCCGAGGAGATCGCCCAGGTCTCACTGGAGCACATTGCCAAGGTGAAAAAGGCCGTGGTCAGCTTTGGCCAGGGCTGCGAGGGGGAGCCGCTCACCGCCTTCTCCTCCATTGAGCCGGCCGTGCGCATGATCCGGGAGAAGACCGATAAAGGCACCATCAACCTCAACTCCAACGGCAGCCTCACCAAGGAGGTTAAGGCCCTGTGCAAGGCCGGCCTGGATGCCATGCGGGTCTCCATGAACTCGGTGCGAAAGGCCACCTATACCACCTATTTCCGACCCAAGACCTATGCCTTTTCCGATGTTTTGGCCTCCATTGATGCGGCCCGGGAGGCCAATAAGTTCGTGGCCATCAACTATTTGAACTGCCCCGGGGTCACCGACACCGAGGCCGAACTTACCGCCCTTGTGGACTTCATCCGCACCCACGACATCAACATGATCCAGTGGCGGAACCTGAACTTTGATCCCCGGCGCTATTGCCGGATCATGGAAGAGACCGCCCCGGGCGGCCGGGCCCTGGGCATGGCCCATGTCATCCACACCCTGACGGAAACATTCCCAAACCTGATCCACGGCTACTTCAACCCCCCAAAGGAGCACCATGGACCCAACAACACCCCCCAAACCCATCGAGGTCATTGACGTCACCCTCAGGGAGGGGATGCAGTACAGAGGACTGGTCTTCTCCCTGGACCAAAGACTTGCGCTCATGGCCTTCCAGGAGGCCCTGGGCGTGGATGTCTGTCAGCTGGGCTATCCATCGGCCCACCCCCTGGAGGCCGACATGGTCTCCAGGGCCGCGACCCATGCCAGATCCAAACACTACCGGTTGCGCACCGCCGCCCTGGGCCGGGCCGTCCTGGCCGATGCCCAGATCCTGGTGGAGACCGGGGTGGACGACATCCACTTCCACCTCCACCTGCCCCCGGACACGGACCCGGCCAACCTGTCCGCCCTGCTCAAGGAATTTGAAACTGCCTTGGCCTTTGTGAAAAAGGAAAAGCCCAGTGCCCGGGTGGCCGTGGCCGTCCTGGACATGGGCAAAACCCGACCCAACCTTTTGGCCGCCGTGGTATCTACCCTGTGCAGGGACATGGGCATCGATCTCATCTCCCTGCCCGACACCTCGGGCATCATGGCCCCCCACCAGGTCACGGAGACCATTGCTGCCGTCCTCCCCCAGGCCGGGGACAAGGCCATCTCCATCCATTGCCACAACGACATGGGCATGGCCTCGGCCAATACCCTGGCCGGGGTCCGGGCCGGGGCCGGGGCCATGGAAGCCTCGGCCTTGGGCATCGGGGAACGCAACGGCCTGGCCGACCTCTTTACCACGGCCCGGCTCCTGGGCCTGCCAAAGGCGGCCATGCCCCGGCTCAACACAAAAGATGAAGAGACCTTTTTCCAATACTACACCGCCCTTTCCCGCATGGCCCAGGCCCAGACCGGAGAGGCCCTGCTCCATTACGATACCCCCTTTTTCGGCAGGGCCGTGACCACCCACGTGGCCGGCACCCATGCCGACATGGGATTCGGCATCTCCAAAAAAGAACGGTTTTACTTAAACGGCCTGTGCAGTCGTCGTCTGGTGGCCAAGTTCCTGGATCAACACCGGATCCAATACCCCCATAAGGAATTAGGCACCATCACCCAAAAGGCCAAGAAAACCAGTCTTACCAAGGGCCGCAGCCTCACCCCCCAGGACATGGTTGAACTGGTGGCCGAGTTCTCATAACCGGACCGGACAAAAGGAAATCCGGTCCGGCCCAGTGCCGGATATCCCAAGGCTTTTAACGGAAACCCCTTGCTTTCCAATAAAAGAATTGCAAAACAATTCCTGATCTGATTTAATTCTGAGTTTGAGTTCATTTTACACCTGTAAACCGCAAGGGGTTATGACGGATGCGCAAGGTACGGAATATGGGGCATCACTCCCGCCGTAACCAGCCGGAAACGCAAGGGATTCCAACAGGGCAACACCTTCGGTTTTACGCAACACCCCAATTTTAGGAACAAGGACGGCACGTTGAAGTTACACCTTAACGGAATTGTTATCATTGCAGGCAACTACGGCAGCGGGAAAACAGAGACTGCCATCAATTTGGCTGCCACCAGCCAGAAGAGCGGGGCAGACACAGCCATCGCTGACCTGGACCTGGTCAACCCCTACTTCAGGACCCGTGAGGCCCGGGCGCCCCTGGAGGAACTGGGGGTTAAGGTCATCCTGCCGGGGAAACAATACCTCCATGCCGACCTTCCCATCCTGGCGCCCGCCGTTTCCGGAATCATCCAGGCCCCCTCGGACCTGACCATTCTAGATGCCGGCGGGGACGACGTGGGCGTTACCGTACTGGCGGCATTGGAATCCGTACTCAAGGAAAAAGAGGTACACATGCTCCAGGTCATCAATGCCTTTCGGCCCAACACCGATACCCTTGAGGGCTGCCTGAAGATCAAATCTGAAATCGAGGCCTCTTCGAAACTAAAGGTCACCGGACTGGTTTCCAATGCCAATCTCATTGACGAAACCGAACCGGAACATATTTACCGCGGGTACGAACTGGTCACGGAGGTGGCCGGGGCCACCGGACTGCCCGTGGAATTTATAACTGCTTCAACCCAGGTGCTGCCCAGGCTTGATCCGGACCGAATCCAATGCCCGGTCCTGACCATCGACAGGCAATTGTTACCGCCCTGGAAACGCATCTAGTTTAACAAGGAGTATTTTGCATGGCGTATCAACACATTATCGAATCTGAGCGCTGCAAGGGCTGCGGACTCTGTGTCAACTTCTGTCCGAAAAACGTCCTGGAAATCACGAAACAGGTGAATGCAAAGGGGCATTTTCCCGTGTATCAGGCCCGGCCCGACGACTGCATCAAGTGCAGCATCTGCTGCATCATGTGCCCGGATGTGGCCATCACCATCGTGGAAACCGAGACCGTAACCGACTAACCCCCATCTTTATTTTGTAAGGAAGCATATAATGGCAAAAGTGCTAATGAAAGGCAACGAGGCTATCGGAGAGGCCGCCATCCGTGCAGGCTGCAAAAACTATTTTGCATATCCCATCACCCCCCAATCCGAAGTGGCCGAATACCTGGTTAAACGCATGCCCGAAGAGGGCGGCACCTTTCTTCAGGGGGAAAGTGAAGTGGCTGTCGGCTACATGATTTTCGGTGCAGCCGCCTGTGGTGAGCGGGTCATGACCACCTCTTCCTCGCCCGGCGTCAGCCTCATGAGTGAAGCCCTCTCCTATATTGCCGGCGCCCAGTGCCCGGCCGTATTTGTCAACATCGTCCGCGGCGGCCCCGGTCTGGGCGGCATCCTGCCCTCCCAGGGCGACTATTTCCAGGCCACCAAGGGCGGCGGACACGGGGATTACCATCTGCTGGTCCTGGCCCCGGAAAGTGTCCAGGAAGCCGTTGAAATGACCATGGAAGCCTTTACCCTGGCCGAAAAATACAGGGGCCCTGTCATGATCATGGGCGACGGCCTCATCGGACAGATGATGGAACCCGTGGAATTCCCCGACGACCTGGTCACCGAGCCCACCAACAAGGATTCCTGGGCCACCAACGGCATGGCCACCCGCGGTTCCAAGGAACGTAACCTGGTGAAATCCCTATTCCTGGATCCCACGGCCCTGAACAACAACAACCTGGAGCTCAAGGCCAAATACGAACAGATGAAAAGGGAAGACGTCCGGTACGAATTGTACAACGAGGACACCGACTACCAGATTCTAGTCACCTCCTACGGCACCATGAGCCGGGTCTGCCGCACCGCCATCGACATGCTGAAAAAAGAAGGCATTGAAGTGGCCCTGCTCAGACCCAAAACCCTGTTCCCCTTCCCTGAAAAACAGGTCTTCGATGCCGCAACCAAGGAAAGTTGCAAGGCCGTCATCTCCATCGAGATGAGCATGGGCCAGATGGTGGAAGACGTGGAACGCTGCGTCAAAGGCCAGAAACCCGTGGAATTCTACGGCGAGTGCGGGGGCGACATTCCCTCCCCGGAAAAAATCATCGACATCATCAAAGGACTGCTCTAGGAGGTTCCCATGGCAAAAGCTTTTTCAAAGCCCGAGGCGCTTAGCGACAACCATACCCACTATTGCCCCGGATGCACCCACGGCATCATCCATCGCCTGGTGGCCGAAGCCATTGACGAGTTGGGACTCCGGGAAAAAACAGTCGGCGTCGCCCCCGTCGGCTGTGCCGTTCTGGCCTACAACTATTTTGACTGCGATTTCCAGGAAGCCGCCCACGGTCGTGCCCCGGCCATGGCCACCGGCATCAAGCGGGCCCGGCCCGACCTCAACGTCTTCACCTACCAGGGTGACGGCGATCTGGCCTCCATCGGCCTGTCCGAAATCATGCATGCAGCCAACCGCGGCGAAAAATTCACCACCATCTTTGTGAACAACGCCATCTACGGCATGACCGGCGGCCAGATGGCCCCCACCACCATGCCCGGACAGCGGGCCACCACCGCCCCCACCGGCCGTGACACCTCCCAGACCGGTATGCCCCTGAGAATGGCCAACATCCTGTCCGAACTGGTCACCCCGGCCTATGTCACCCGCCAGGCCGTGCTCAAACCCCAGCAGGTCAACAAATGTAAAAAAGCCATTAAAAAGGCATTTGAATACCAGCAGGCAAACAAATGTTTCAGCCTGGTGGAAGTCATCTCCACCTGTCCCACCAACTGGGGCATGACACCCCTGGATGCCCTGAAATGGGCCGAAGACAACCTGCTGCCCTACTATGAACTGGGCGACTACAAGGTACCTGAATAAAAGGAGACAAACATGCAAACCGAGATTAAATTTGCAGGATTTGGCGGCCAGGGTATCTTGCTCAGCGCAAAACTGCTGGCCTATGCAGCCATGAAAGAAGGGAAACAGGTGGCCTGGATCCCCTCATACGGACCCGAGATGCGGGGCGGCACCGCCTATTGCACCGTTGTGATCAGCGATAAGCTCATCGGCTCCCCCATCATCAAGAACCCCACCCACCTGGTGGCCATGAACCGCCCCTCCCTGGAAAAATTTGACGACACCGTCAAACCCGGGGGGATCGTTTTCATCAACTCCACCCTCATCCCCGTGCGCAGCCAGAGGGACGACATCGTTGAGATGGCCGTCCCCGTCAACGACATCGCCATCGAAGCCGGCAATGTCCGCTGTGCCAACATCGTTGCCCTTGCCGCCTTTGCCGCCAAGAGCAAACTGGTGGACCTGGACCTGCTCAAGGAATGTGTGAAAGAGGAATTTGCGGCCAAGCCCAAAATCATCCCCTTGAACATGGACGCCTTTGACCGGGGCGTGGCCATCGCCGCCCAAGGTTAAACCATTTCCCCCCGGGAGCCAAACCCTCCCGGGGGGACCCACCCGATTGTTTCACCATTTCCCCACAAAAAGGAGCCGTTGCAGGCATCGTTCCTTTTACCCTTTTCAAAACCCAATGGTCATGAAATACTCGGGATAACCGCAGCATCGAACCCAAAACATAAGGGGGCAGAACCATGATCAGAACAGAGATATCTCTTTTTATGAAGAACGAGCCCGGTGAATTGGGAAAACTGACCGCCCTGTTCGGCCAAGCCGGCATCAACATCGACGCCATGACCATCCAGGATGCTTCCGCCTATGTCCAAAACCTGTTCGAGGCCCGGGGAAAATCCCTGAAACGCCTAGCCTCCTCGGCCAGCTACTCCAGCATGCGGCGGGATTCAGCCGAATTCGCCCTGGTACGACTGCTCACCTCCAACTCCAATGCCGCCGTCGAGCTGCTCAAGCAGGAAGACTACCTCTTTGACACCAAGGATGTGGTGGCCCTGGAAATCACCAACAAACCCGGAGAGATCGCCAAAATCACCAAACGCTTCGGCGAAGAGCAGATCAATATCAACTATGTGTACGGGTCCGCCTCGGACGGAGAAGGCAGCTACCTCTTTGTCTTTTCCCCCGAAGATGTCCAGACTGCGGATGAAATCTTCGCCCAGGGCTAACCCCCCTCGGCTAAAGATCCCCAAACTACAAACCGCCGGATGGTTTCACCACCCGGCGGTTTTGTTTTTTAAGTATCAACCGTTTTTTATTGACTCAACTTTGCACTGGCCAGCCGATTCAAACTCACCCCGTCCTCGGCCGCTTTAATGGCCAGGTTACGATGCACCTCGGGGGGAACCCGAACCATGAATTTTCCGCTATAGGGTTTAATGGATAAGGGTTCCGGCACCTTTTCACCGGTATCTTCCATATCCCGGACCACATCCTCCACCAATTGGCGAACGCCCTTTAAAGCGGCCTCCTGGGACTCCGCCAACCAACTCAGGCTGGGAAACTCAGCACACAGCCCCACAAACTCTTCGTCCTCGGACGACCAGGTTACCCGGTATGTGTAAAGATCATTTCTTGCGACCATCTTTGACCTCCAATTTTTCAATGGCTTTCAGCACCTGCCGGACTTGATAGGCTTTTGCCTTCCCCTTTTTGTTCTGGATATTCACCCGGGGATCGCCCAACCAGGGTGTCTTATAAACCCTATGACTGGTGCTGGACTGTCGAGCTTCGCCAAAATAATGATCACACACCCTGCAAAGGTCCGAAAACGTCACATCCTTGGGGTTATGCTTGAACTGTTTAATTTTGTCGATGATGCTCTTCATGGGAATATGATATCACTATTGATACCTATGTCAAGATCACATCCATCGCTATCCTAAAATCTGTGGTGATATATAGCGTCCTAATTATGATCTCTTTAATCTGCAAATAATCAACAGAAATAATTTTCCATTTTCGCTACAAAATCTGTCAACTACGTTTCCGTGTACTACTTAACTCTTGTGCAAAAGCGTCTATCGTATTCAAAGACTCTTCTATTTCTTCAATACTTGGAATATCCTCTTGAAGACGAGGAGCACTATCATGCCCCTCAAAATAACAACTACACTTACTCATTTCCGCATCCACTTTTGCAATGTCAGCATCGGAAATATCGACAAGCCGTCTTAACCGCTGAGTCTGGATACCTCTCCCAAAACGTTCAACAACTTTATTTAAGAGTTTCTCCTCCACCAGCCGTTCCCAAGCTTCACGTAATAGTCCGTAATATCGACCAACTGCATCAGCATATTCAGACTCGCTTTTATCCCTCCAAATTCTTTTCAAATCCCTAACAACGGTTTTCAAAATTTTAATTCTTTTTCCAGTAGGTAACGCATCCCATGGAGGATTTGTCTTAACAATACCCGTCTCTTTCTGACTTCGATCCAAGCTCATTATCTCAAGCTCGGTTGATTCATGAAATGATTCTGAAGCCTCTATCAAAAATTTCAAAAACACAATATCATGTGTAAAAACTACAACTTGCCTCTCCATCGACTCTTCTATCAACCTTTTAGCCACTTTAAACCGCCATCTATGATCAAGAGAATTCACTGGATCGTCAAAAATCACACATGATCTACGGGCATCAGATCTCAATTCAGCAAATATACTTGCCATGGCTAAACATTTTTGTTCTCCTTCGCTCGCAATGGTATGAACCTTTGTCGACCTAGTGTCAGCTAGTTTAATTTTAAAAAGTTGTGCTCCACCCCGATTTCGAGTCGCCGCATCAACTTTAAAACTTCTGAATCCGAATCGATTCAACTCATCAGCAAAGTTTTCTTTCAGAGAATTTGTTAAATACACTTCGCTTATAGTTGAGGCCAGTCCAGTTATTTGCCGGGAGTTCGTTTGGCTTCGTATATTTTGGTATGCAGAAATTGATTTAAGACGCTTAACTTCCGATACAATTTGTTCTCTGAAATCCCGAACCATTTTTTTTGCAGTCAGATTTTTTTCCAAGGTCTCTTTAGTTTTAATCAGCACATCAACATCTTCTGAAGCCTTCAATCCTTTGATCTCATTAGATTTTTCAAGAATAAAATTATCTATAAATTCTATTACATCTCTATCGAAAACCGGCAATTGTTCTGACCCAATAGAATTATTCAAGACAGCCTGTTTTCGTGTATCAAATATTTCAACAAACGCACCGATACGTTCATCGATATCATCTGACACTTCTTTTAACTCTAATATTGCAGCCTTATGTAACTCCAAATCAATTTCCGAAGACTCCACAATCTTTATTTTTTCTTCGTATTTATCTTTCTTCTTCATTACCTGCTTCTGAATATCGTTTTCGATGAATTCTTCAAAAGCCGTCATATGATTTGATGCATTTCCTGAGATCGTCTGAAGACACAATGGACAAACATCCCCTTCTTTAGGAGGAAATGATTTATCATCAAGCAACCCAATAAAATCTTTTGCAGAGGCCCATAATGTTTTCCAGACAGGGGACCCAACTTGCTCAATTGGTAAATCCAAAAAAGTTTTTTCTCTTGCCACTTCTGAGGTTTTGGCTTTTTCATCAAGATCTTTCTTCGCGGCCTTTATTTTGCCTATTGCATTATCCTCAACAACCAATAAAATCTTTTCTAAATCATTTTTAAGAGGCTTAAGCAGAGCTATTTTTTGAACTAATCCTTTTTTAATCTCGTCAATTGTTTTCGTTTTTAGTAGGGCAATTTCTTTCGTAGTACTTTCGAGTATCTTCTCTTCCTGCTTCGTAATACAATGCCTATCCAATTCATCCGGTGTTGTCTTATAGCTTAAATTCTTTAAAAACTGCCCGGCATCAGTGTCTTCCGCAACGGTTGGTAATCCAATCACCTTACGTTGTTTGGCCGCAATACTTTTATCCACTTCGGAACGGACAAAATCACAAACCGTAACTAATGCATCAAGTAAATGCAGTCCTGCAGGTCGATATGATAAAACATCTTCTCTTTCAACATAATGGAAGGCCGATTTAGTATCAAAAACCCTTATGGACTTTAGCTCAGCGATATCTGTCTCTGCATAAACCCAGTCCACCTCCTTTCTGTCATTATCACCAACTTGATAGGTTATTTTCGAACAAGAGTTCCCGGAACTTGGCTCAAAAACATTCCCAATTAAATCTGGTCGATCCCCTCTTGTTAAACAGGCGTTCTTAAGAATCTTCGCATAGCTGGATTTTCCAGTACCATTATCCCCATAGATGATTGTCATCCCGTTTTTCTGAAAGCGAATTGATTGATCATTACCAAGGGAGGAAATATTAGATACGGGGCCTAACTCCAAAAGTCTAACAGCAACGTCCTCAATACCGAAACCATGTGATGAAACGTCCTCTTTATAAATTTCATACTCAGGCAATTCTACAAGGAAACCAGCTTCTTTTTTGGCAATATTAAACATCAATTCATAATGACATGTTTCTAAATGAGGTTCTTGAAGAAGGATTCTTATGGCATGTTTCCACCAAATAGGTCGAGATTCTTTATTTGCCCAATCAATAATCTGTGAAATTGCAGTCACGGATTAGCCTCCTAAATTATAAATAATTTTAAAAAAAATGATAATCAATCTCTGCTAATGATAAATGTTCAGGTTCCGACAGTGGCTGTAATAGTGTTAAGGATGTCTTGACACTCCCTCAAAATATAAAAGACCCATCTCCAATTGTTCGATAACATACTGCATCATCGTCTTAAAGGTGACCAAACTATTTTCTCGACCCGGGATTTCACGGGATGCATTTACCTCAGGTGCAAGGCACAGATTGTGCTGCTGTAATGAATTACCGCAAACAAGCTGTAACGCAGCAGATGAGGTGAATGCATATCGCCCGCAGGGTGACAATTTGCGTCAGCATTTCCAACGGAAACAAAAGAGATCGGCTTTCCCACACTAATACTCCAATTCAGATGGAGCAAATTGTCATGAAATGGGACCAGTAAGGGTGCGCCGCCCCGGACCGGGTAGCCACAACCACTCCCCACCACCACTGTTACACGGTATTGAATTTAGGGCAGAATCCCCCCGACCATCTGCAACGGAGCGTGGCAGACGATCGGGGTGGAATCTGTAGGACTGGATTCAGGCGATGGCGCCTGAAAAAACTTTTTAGAACCGGACCTGAACACCGGCATAGGCGGTGCGGCCGGCCTGGTGCAGTCCGTAGGACTCTTCGTATTCTTCGTCAAAGAGGTTGTCGGCGCCCAGGTAGATGGAGACCATTTCCTTGTAAACGGTCTGCTGTACCTTCACGTTGACCAGGGTGTAGTCGTCCAGTTCTCCCTTGTCAAAGGAATCGGAATAATAATACTGGTCGGCCACGTGCATGACATCGCCGTGGAGGGTCAGGCCGAAGCCAAAGGTGTAGTCGGCCTGGCAGGTGACCTTGTGCCGGGGCCGGTACTGGAGTTCATCCTTCTGGGCGTTGGAAGACTTGTCTTCGGTGTCGAGAAGGGCATAGCCCAGGGCCAGGCGACCGGTTTCCAGGAAGGGGATCGCCAATTGGACATCCACACCACGGAACCGGTAGGAATCGTTGTTTTCAAACTTGTCTGTGGCATCGTTCTTTTCGATGTAATTGTCCACATCGCTCTGGAAGACATTGACGTCCAGGCTCATGTCCCAGGGCAGTTCCTGGGTGACGCCCAATTCATAGTTGATGGATTTTTCCGGTATGAGACCGGTGTTGCCACTGTCCACATCGTAGAGCTGACGGATGGAGGGAAAGCGGATTTTCCGGGCATAGGATCCCCGGACCCGGGTGGTGTCGGTGGCCTGCCATCCGGCCCCGGCCATGTAATCGTAGCGATCGTCGTCGGCTCCGGTTTTCCGTTCCTGCCAGTGGTGGCCGTAACCGGCCTTGAGGTCCAGGCCGGAAAAGAGGGTGATCCCGTATTCCAGAGCGGCGGAATAGGTATCCAGTTCATTGTCCCGGTCAAAGGCAACGGCCGGATCCCCGTTCTTTTCAACCATTTCACCCACGGCGGTGTAGCTGTCCCTCTGGAAATCCAGGCGACCGGTGAATGTGCCGGCGCTGTCCATGCGGACTTCGGTCTGGAGGGTGCCGCCCTTGATGTCGGTGGTGTTTTCGCTCTTGTAGGAGCCCTTTTTGGTCATGGAATCGAAATCCCCGTCATCGTACCGGGCATAGTCTTCTTCATGCTGGTTCACATAGCCCCAGGCCCGGATGTTCACCTTGTCCGTGGCCTGGTACTTCATGGACAGCTGGCTGTATAAGGTTTCAAAATCCTCGGCCCGTTCGAACTTGGCCTTTTTGATGAAATTACCATCGGTGAACGTTACCGGGGGAACGCCGTATTCACCCTGGGAATGCCCCAGGGTCAGACCCATTTCCAATTTGGGGGTGAGTTCGGCACCCACATTACCAAAAAAGGAGGTCCGGCGGTCGTCGCTGTTCTCCCGGATGCTGCCATCTTCGTTGGCGGTGGCATCGAAGTCCCGGGAAAGCCGGAACCCATTTGAATCTTCATGGCTGGCGCTGACAAAGGCGTTGAACTTTTCCTTGCCCAGGGCCAGGGTGGCCTTGGTGACGGGGTCGCCGTTTTCATCCATCTGGACATCTGCGCTGCCGTGGACACCCTGGGTGCCCTTTTTGGTGATGATATTGATAACCCCGGCCAGGCCACCCTGGCCGTAGAGCACGGAATGGGTGCCGTAGGTCACCTTGATTTTGGCAATGTTTTCAGTGGGAACGAGGCCGCTATCAAACTGTCCGTCAAAGGTGGAATTCACGGGGATACCGTTGAGCAGCAGCAGGGTGTGGCGGGAGCGAAACCCCCGAACATTGACCCGGGGCCGACCGGCGCCGCCCCGGGTGACGTCCACGCCGGGGAGCAGTTCCAATGCCTTGTCCAGGGTGGGGACATTGCGCAGTTCCAGCTCTTCTGCGGTGATTTCCGCCACCGGTGCGGGGTGGGTCACGGTATCCTTGGCCGAGACCACCACCTCGCCCAGGGAATAGACTTGGGCATCAGTGGCCCAGGCCGGGCAGCATTTCAGCAAAAACAGGGTCGCAACAATGGGGAATATGCGTTTCATTAATCAAAACTCCTAAACAATTAAAGGGTGTTATCGTGGGGCCAGACCGGATAGAACCAGGGCAGGCCCGATGTATCTTTACCAAAGCCGGCCATGAAGGTCTGAATTTCTTTGGACATCATGAAATCGACCAGGGCACGGGCGCCTTTGTGATTGGCATTGGGGAAGCGCTTGGGATTGGCCTCCATGACCACATAGGGACGGCGCATGGCCGGGTCCCCTTCCACCATGATTTCCAGATCCCCGGTCTTGACCTTTCCATGGTGGACGGGCATTCGACCGAAGACCATATATGCCTTATGGTCCGAGGCATACATGAGCATATCCTTGTTCCGGGGGCTCTCGTCCTGGATCACCCAGTCCCCCAGGGGTTTGACATGGATTTTCTTCCAGAGCTTCTGGCAGACTTCCCGTTTGCCGATGCCCCAGCCGTCCAGGTAGTTGGACTGGGTCTCCATGATTTTCTTAAATGCCTGGGCCCCGTCTTTCATGCCCCGGATGCCCGCAGGATCCGAGGAGGGGCCCAGGATTACCAATTCGTTCTGGGCACAGGCCTGCATGCGGGTGCCGTAGCCGTGGATGACCAAATCGGTGGTGATGTCGCCGGAATGCATGACCAGAAGATCGGCCTTGCCCTGTCTAAAGGGCACGGAAATCCGGGGACGAGGGCCGGTGCAGACGACCTTGACCTTATAATCGGTCCGGGCCTCGAACCGCTTGGTGATTTCCTGCCACAGGCCGGTCATGGTCATGCCGCCGATGACGCAGGCGCGGACGATCTTCGCATCCTGGGTGGCCGTTGACTGGGCAAGGGCTAAGGAAACCAGAAGGCTCAAACAGAAGATAGACAGCAAACAATTGCGAACAAGACACTTGAATCCCATGGGACCCTCCTCTCATGCCGGTGACCGGACCTTGGTCTGCCCGGCTCCTGTCCCGGCGTTTAAATTGATGATGAAATCCGGCAGCCTTACACCGGAGCGGGAACCCAGGCATGGACCGAATTCCGGCAATGGACAGGAGGACACTATAGGAGAGCAGGGGGCAAGTCAATGGGATAGGGTGAGTAATGGACAATACTCTCCCTTCACCATTGAATTGATCCCCCTATCCAGGAACAAATAAACCTAAACCAACCCTTACCGACACAAACAAAAAAGGGAAAAGGGATGACGAAATTCCCCTTGGCGAATCGTCCATGGTGAAGGTCGCAGACGCCGGGGGGCAGTGGCCGGCGCAGGGAAAAACAGACACGGGAAAAAGCCCCCCGCCATGCCCGGCCCCATTCAAAGCCCATTGATGAACTGGGCAAACCATTCCCATCCATACCGGATCATCCGGTCCTTGAGGGGATCGGGGATCCGCCCTTCCAGGCCCCGACCCACGGCCACCCCGGCCATGGCAAGGCCCCGGGACTGGGCAGCGGCCATTTCCCAAACCAAGGCGGCATCCTCGCAGCTGTTGCGGGTGACAATGAACATGGCCCCATGGGCCCGGGTAAGGAGGGCGGTGCATGCCTGGACGTGGGGCCCCTCTTCCTCCGGAGTCCAGTAATGGGAAGACGGTGCACGGTCCATGTCCCAGTCATGGGTGAAAAATTCAATGGTGGGCCGGGTATAAAACTCCCAGCGATGGCGGAAGGTCACCAGCAGATCCCGGTACCGGGTATCGGCCAGGGCCGCCCCCACGTAGATCCGGCGGTGGCCCTGGTGAACGGCGGGGGGCTGGCCGGGTCGGCCGATGCGAACCGTGTGGATGATCATGGTACCTCCTTTGATAAAATTCCGGCATTTCACCCCTTGACAAGCCGGAATATTTTTAATACATCTGCATTAATACGATTGCATTAAACCACAAAGGACCATGAAATGAAAGGCAAAGAAAAAATCCTCAGGGCCGCCGTCCGGGTCTTTGCACAAAAGGGATACAAGGCCGCCACGGTGAGGGAAATCATGGCAGAGGCCGGGGCAGCCAACCCCAGCGCCGTGACCTACCACTTCAAGGGAAAGGAAAACCTCTACAGGGCCGTTCTGGAGTTCATGCTCCAGGATGCGGACAAATTCATACCCACCCCGGATCCAGAGGCCACCGAGCCCCCTGCCCGGGAAAAGCTTCGCCGGTTCATCCTCATCTACATGAAGGTGCTCTACGTCCTGGACACGGATCTGGATGCCGACCTTTCGGCCATTTTTGCCAAGGAACTGGCCCACCCCTCCCCCTTTCTGGAGGAGCTGGCAAGGACCTATCTCACCCCGGGAAGTGAACAACTTAAAGACATCCTCGGGCAACTCACCGGTCTCCGGGCCACCCCCGGACAAATCCAGGCATGTGAGGACAGCATCATGGGCCAGATCTATTATCCCCTGTTTGCCGCCCCCCTGATTGCAGCGGCAAGGCCGGGGGAGCCCCCCACCCATGAACAGATCCAGGCCAAGGCCGACCATATTTTTGAATTTTCCCTGGGGGCCCTGGAACGGCTCTGCAACAGCCTGAAGAACGGATAAAGAAGCGCTGTGTGCACCCCAAAAAGCGCCCGGCAGATTCCGGGCATGGCATAGAGACCCCTTACCATAAGGAGATTCCCATGAAGGAGACCCCGCTCAACCGAGAGATCCGGCAAATGGGCGCCATGGACATGGTCCGGGCGATCCAGGGCCGGGAGATCACCTGTGAGCAGGTGGTCCGGGCCCACCTGGACCGCATTGCCGCCGTCAACCCAGGGATCAACGCAATCACCAGGGTGCTGGACGATTCCGCCCTGGAAGCGGCCCGGTGGGCAGACCGTGGTCTGGCCAAGGGCAGGGAGGCGCCCCCCCTGATGGGCCTGCCCATCACGGTGAAGGAAAACATCGACTGCAAAGGCTCGGCCACCACCTTTGGCCTGCCCATGCTGGCCCAGGCCGTCCCCGGGGCCGACGCCCCCCACATTGCCCGGCTGAAACAGGCCGGGGCCATTGTCATCGGTCGGACCAACCTCCCGGACCTGGGCCTGCGCCTGCACACGGACAATGCCCTTTACGGCCCCACCCTCAACCCCTGGGACCCCACCCGGACCCCGGGCGGCTCCAGCGGCGGAGATGCCGCAGCAGTGGCCGCGACCATGACCCCGGTGGGCGTGGGCAATGATTACGGCGGTTCCCTGCGCCAGCCGGCCTGCTTCTGCGGGATTACGGCCCTCCGCCCCAGCCTGGGGCGAATCCCCGACCACATGTCCCTGCTTCCCTCGGAACCGGCCCTGACCATGCAGCTTTTCATGGTCCAGGGCCCCATGGCCCGGAAGGTGGAAGACCTTTTCCCCCTGGTCCAATCCATGTCCGGGTTTGATCCCAGGGATCCCCACTGGACCCCGGCCCCCTTCCCCACCCCGAAGCCAGACGGTCCCATCCGGGTGGCCCGGATCCGCCGGTTGCCGGGGGTGGAGCTGGAACCGACCGTGGAAAGGGGGATTGAGACCGCGGCCCAGGCCCTTACCGAAGCCGGTTACAGGGTGGAGGAGGCCCACCCCCCCCGGCTGGAAGAATTGTGGCAACTCTGGTTTGAACTCACCAGCGCGGAAATGCGGGCCTTTTCCCTGCCCTCGGCCCGGGAGCTGGCCTCCCCGGGCACCCTGACCTTCCTGGACCATTGGGTGGATCTCCATCCCGCCTGCGGCCACCAAGGGTATATGGCCGGCCTGGCCCTTCGCAATGCCATTGCCCGGGAATGGGCCCATTTCTTCCAGGCCCATCCCCTGATCCTGGGACCGGTGGTCCACACCCAACCCTTTCCCGTGGACCAGGACCTTGAAAGCCCCCGGGCCTGTGCCGCCATCCTCAAGGGATATCCCCTGACCATGGCGGCCAATGTTTTGGGCCTGCCCGCCGTGGCCCTGCCCGTGGGAAGGGCCGAGGGATTGCCCCTGGGGGTTCAGCTGGTGGGCGCCCGGTTCCATGAAAAAACCTGCCTCATTGCCGCCCAGGCCATCCAGGACCGGGTGGGGGGCATCACCCCGCCCCTGTAAACAAAAAAGGCCCGGCACCGGGGAATCCCCGGTGCCGGGCCTGATCACAGGTTAAATTAAGGAAGCCGGGCCTATTGCCCGGACTGCCAGGCATTGGCTGCCAATCCCATGAGCACGTTGTTCTGGGCCACGTCCTGGACGGTTTCCACCTCAATGCCGTTGTCCGAGGCAAACCGGGCCATGGCATCCACCAGCTGGGCTGCGGCATTGGCGGAAATATGGGAGCCGTCCCCCAGCTGGATCTCTTCGATGGCGCTGTCCGTGGACAATCCGTTCTCAATGGTGAGGATGTCCTCGCCGGCCCCGATGAGCAGATCATTCCCGTCCCGCCAGAAGGCAATGGCCTCCCGGTCGATGCCCGTGATCCTGAGGCGGTCGTCCCCTCCGGAATCCAGGAGAATATCGCTGCCGTCCCCCAGGTCGTAGCGGTAGAGGTCGTCCCCCGACCCGCCCTCCAGCCGGTCATCCCCCCGGCCGCCGTCCAGAATATCCTCCCCGTCCCCCCCATGGAAGACATCCCGGCCTTGACCGCCGGTGAAGCGGTCGTCCCGGTCCGTGCCCCGGACGGCCTCAATGCCCCGGGCCCGGGTTTCGCTCACCCCATCGCCGTTGCGGAGAACGGCCTGGTAGGCGGTCTCTCCGCCGCCGCCGGCGGACACCTCCAGGGCCCTGCCCGTGGTGGAAAAGAAACGGATGGTGTTGTCCCGCAAGCCCGGGTCAATGGCCACCTGCTCGGACATGGGCCCCAGCTCCTGCTGGAGCCTGTTGGCAAGGGTATCCCGCACCGCCTGCAATTGGATGCCCGACTCGGGGATGTCCAGGGAGACGGTGACCCCGTTCACGGTGACCGAGATCACATCCCCGGCCCGGGTCCCACCCGAAGGCAGGTCCAGGGCCAGCTGGATTCCAGGCCCGACTTCGCCGGTGACGGCCGTGGTGGTAAAGGTATAGGTTCCGCCGTCCACGGTGGTGATTGACACACAGTCCTCCACCTGGGCCAGGCTGAAGTCCAGGGTGTCGTATCCTTGGCCGCCCTGGATCTGGTCGTTGCCCAGGCCGCCGTAGAAGAGATCATTCCCCCGGCTGCCCACCAGGATGTCATCGTGGGCGGAGCCCTCCACCCCTTCGATGGAGACCAGGCGGTCCCCGCCTGCGGTCTGGAGTTCCAGGTTGGCGTAGATGGCGGCATGGGCATTAATATAGCTGACAATGTCAATGCCCTCCCCCCCGTCCAGGGTATCCCGCAACGGGGTGGGGGCGGCCAGGACCCTTCCTTCAATATCCCAGCCCGGCCTCCGGTTCAGGGTCTGGCCCTCCCTGGAGCCCAGGAGCCAGTCGTCCCCGCCCCGGCCATGGAGGGTTTCCCGGTTGGCACTGCCTTCCATGACATCGCTAAACTCCGACCCATACACGGTTTCCACGGAAATCAGATGGTCCGACCGCAGGCTGCGGGCCTCCCACTTGTCCCGTTCGGCCTGGGTGAAGGCCCTAACCCCCATGGTGACCACGGCCCCAAAGTTGAGATCCCGGTAGTCGGCAACGTCGTTGCCTTCACCGCCGTGGAAGATATCCCCGTCCCCGGCCGAAGTGAAGGTATCGTCCCCTCCCTGGCCGTGGATCTCGTCCAGACCCAGGTTACCAAAGAGCACATTGCTGTTTTCATCCCCTTCCAGGACATCGTCGAACAGGGAACCGGAAAGGTTCTCCAGGTTGGAGAGCCGGTCCAGGGCCCCACCCCGGCCCGTGGTCAGGCTGGCGGTGATGCCTTCGGACACCAGGGCGTAACTCAGGGTATCCCTGCCCTCCCCCCCGTCCAGGGCAGCCCCCGAGGCCCGGCCGTAGAGGGTGTCGTCTCCGCCCCGGCCATCTATGGTGTCCCGGCCGCCGCCGGCGTCTATGGTTTCGGCCCCTTCCGTGCCAAAGATCTGGTCGTCGGCCGTGGAGCCCAGGAGGATTTCGATGTTCCGGGCAAACTGGCCCAAATAGCCCGGGGGGGCCGGCATCTGTCCCGGATCCAAGGGCCCGGGCCCATCCACCCATTGGTTCATGTCCAGGAAGACCCCCAGGTCCCCCTCAAATTCCAGGCCGGAATAGTCCAGGACATCCTCCCCGGCACCGCCGTCAATGCGGTCCCGGCCCAGGGAGCCGACCATGTGGTTGGCCGTGTCGTCCCCAATGAGGATGTCGTTGTGATCCGAGCCCTGGATGTTTTCCACATGGGTGAGGGTCTGGGTCACGGTTTGGCCCTGGCCATCCAAGAACTGGGTGTTGCCTGCGGCCAGATCCAACCGGACCCCGGTGTCAAAATCATCGTAGGAGACGGTGTCGTTGCCCGCCCCCCCGTCCACCTGGTCGGCCCCCTTCCCCGGTGTGAGGATGTCGTCTCCACCGCCGCCGGAAATAACATCGTCCCCGGCACCGCCAAAGAGCCGGTTGTCCGCCCCACTGCCCGTGAGGATGTCGGCATGGTCCGTACCCCGTACATTTTCAATGTTGCGATAGGTATCGCCCTGGGCCTCCCCCCCCCGGCCCAGGCCCGAGAGCAGGTCCACATTCACCGCCCCCTGGGTGCTGTCAAAAATGAGGGTGTCGCTGCCGCCCCCCCCGTCAAGGACATCCTCGCCCCGACCGCCGGAAAGGATATCATCCCCGCCGCCGGTACGGATACGGTCGTGGCCGTCCCCGCCCCGGACACGGTTGTCCCCGTCTCCGGCCTCCACCACATCATTGCCGGCACCGGCATCCATGACATCGTCGCCACGGCCCCCTGTGATCTGGTCATTGGCCGATCCCGTGACCACCTGGGAGGCGGCATCGGTGGTGGTGATGGTGTTCCGGGCCGTGGTGCTGCCCTTAAGATTGGACACGGCATACCGGGCGGTCTGGTAACCGGAAAGGCGGCCCGCATCCAGGGTGACATCCTCGGTGGCCCTGCCCAGATCCAGGCCGGTGATGGTCTTTTGGACCACGGTGAGGTCGGCCACGTCCAGGGCATCCCCCAGGATCTGGAACTCCACCCCATCCGAGGTCACAAAGGTAATGTGGCGGTATTGTTCTGCCCTGAAAAAATCCACCACGTCCACCACAAGATCGGTGTGGTCCACAACGGCCAGCAGCTCAAGATTGTCTCCACGGCGAGATGCCTGGACCCCGTTGAAATCCACCTTGAGCACCACCCGGTCCATCTTGCCGTCCCCGGCCAGGTTCCGGATCTGGTAACGGCCGGTGCGTTCAATGACATAGGTATCATTACCCAGGCTGCCCTTGAGCACGTCCGGACTTTGGCCCGGGCCGTACCAATTTCCGCCGGAGTAAATCACATTGTCCTCAAAATTCCCAGTGAGGCGGTTGCCCTGGGATGTGCCGGAAATCACCCTGGCACCGGCCGGGGAATGGGGAATGACAAAGACAGCGTTGCCGTGGGTCTGGACAAGGGTTTCCCTGCGGGCCTGATCGGCCAGAAGGGCCTGGGTCTGATCCTGGAGATCCAGGTCCGAAGCCCCGTCCTGGTGGGAAAGATCCACCCCGGCCACGGTCAAGGCACCATATGGATCAATCCCATAGGTAAACCCGTCCCGGGTGAGAATGTTAAAGGCCGAAGCATCGCTGCCCCTGCGCCATCCGTTGAGGACCAGGGTCACTCCGTCGGCATGAATTTCCAGGGACTCCCCCACCACCCGGGCATGGGACAGGATGGACCGGTGGGCATCCAGGTAAATGGTATCCGTGTTTTCATCGTAGCCGCCCTGGAGGGTCACCCTCCGGTGGCTGCCCGGGGTGATGCCGGTGATGTAAAGGGTATCCTGCCCTTCTCCGCCCACCAGGCGGTCGTCGCCCCCGGTGCTCACCAGGACGTCATCCCCCCGCAGACCGGAGAGGAAGTCGTTTCCCAGGCCGCCTTCCAGGCGGTTGGCCCCGTGGTCGCCCTGGAGGATGTCGTCAAAGGCCGTGCCCACCACATTTTCAATACCTGTATAGGTATCGCCCTGGGCATCGGCGCCCCGGCCCAGGCCGGCCAGCAGATCCACGCTCACCCCCGCTTCCCGGGTGGGGTCTCCGGTGAAGAGAATGGTGTCGGTTCCTTCTCCTCCGGAGAGGGTATCCGCCCCGGCTCCACCCACCAGGATATCGTCCCCGCCCTGGGTGGTCAGGGTGTCGTTGCCGGCCTCGCCGTATACCATGTCGTTGCCGTCCTGGGTGGTAACCATGTCGTCTCCGTCACCGGCCCGGATGATCTCGGCGGGTTCGTCAATGGTGTCGGCGTCCACACCCCCCTGAACCGAAGCGGCCAGGGAGGCCACGGACATGGGGGCCAGGCCCTGGAACTGGACCTGGAGGTTTTGGTGCTGGGCCCGGGTGTCGGCGTCGTTGCTGAGCACGTCCTGGAGCACCAGGCGTTTCCGGGTATGGGTATCCCAGAGCACCAGGCCGCCGTCGTCGTCACGGCTCACCACCAGGGCGGAAAAATCAATGCCCGGTCCCAGTTCCACCGTGTCCACCCAATTGCTGTCATTGCCCGCATCCACCACAATGGTGTCATAGGCGGCCCACACGGCATCGGTGATCATGAACCGGTCGCTCACGGAACCGCCCAGGAGCACCAGGGCCTCCACCCCGTCCACCAGGGGCGGGGTCACCTGTCCGGTGTAATGGTCCCGGGCCGACACCACCAGGGTGTCGGTGTCCCCGATGAAGCGCTCCACGGATCCGGCCCTGGACATGCTCCGGGGTTCCGGCGCCGTGGTAAAGGAGGCCTGGGAGGTGAGATCCGTCTCTAGGATTTCTTCCGAGGAGGCATCAAAAAGAATGGCCCGGTGCCGGTCCTGGGACAGGCCCACATAGGTGATATGGTCCCGCTCCCGGCCGGAGAAGACAGCCCATTGGTTGGTTTCGGCAATCCACCAGTTCTGGATTTCACCGGCCGCATCCCCCCGGCGGAGCACCCGGATCACGGGCTCGTGCTCGTAGGTGGGCATGAGCAGCTGGAGATCCTGGAGACTGCCTTCCCAGGAATCCAGGACCACGGCCAGGCTGGGGTGGACGCTGTCGCCCACCAAAAAGCCCAGGCCGTTGGCCGTGGTGACCAGGTATTGGTTGGCATCAAAGGGGGTCACTCCGGTGACGGTGAGATTGAAGTCGGCAAAGGGATCCACCAGAAAGGAGAGGTGGGCATTGGCCTCCAGGACATGGTCGTCCCCAAAGGCCGCAGCCAGGGCGGCATCGTCCAAAAGCCCGGTGAACATCACGGCCTGGCGGGATTGATCATAGAGCAGGGCCCGTTGTTCATCACTGTCCAATCCCAGGAAGAGCAGGGAATCGGCAGATGCCGTGGGGACCACGACAAACCGGTCCGAGGTCAGGTCGTACCAGCCGGCAACGGCATTGCCGTCGCCGTCGGTGAGGCCCTGGATCACCAGTGTGGGGTCGGCATCCACGCCCTGGTCCCCGGCCAGCTGCCGGATGTCCATGCGCCAGTTTCGGTGCTCGGTGGTTTCGGGAAGGGCCGTGAGATCTCCGGGGCGGTTTTCCCCATTGGAGGTGTGCTCGGCCAGGACATGGGGGTCCGGGGTCACGGTGACCTCCCGGTCTGGATGGGCCTCCAGCCATTCCTGGGTCACGCCCACCAGCTGGGTGTCTCCGCTGCTCTCCAGCCGCCGGAGCTCCCCCGTGCTCGTTTCAAATATGGGGTGGCCCCCGGTGCTGTAGAGATTCTGGATCCCGGTGTATTCGATGATGGGCCGGGCCTTGACGCTGACGTTGTCCACATAAAAGCGAGCACCGCCCTCCCCCTGGAGGACCAGGGTGTTCACCCCGTCCCGGGCCACGGCGGAGAAGTCCTGATTTGCCATGCCGCCGGCCCAATCAACGGCGCCGATTTCCGACCCGTTCCAGATCACCTTGAGTTGCCCCGTCCCCCGGGCCTCAAACCCACCTCCGCTGGAGAAACGGATGGTGTAATGGGTACCGGCGTGGAGGTTGGAAATATCCTGGGAAACCCGGCCCGTGTTCACATGGGCCCAATGGCCGTCGTATTGGGTTTCCAAGGGGCCGTCATAGGTGAGCCAGGCATAGGGGGTGTCCGTGACATCGGCCGGGGGCGGAGCCGTGGTGGGCCGTTGGGACCGGCCGGCATCCCCGGAGAAGGTCCAGGTGCCGGTGCGGTTAAAGGCGGCATTGGTGATGGTTTCCACCTGGGAATCGGTCCAGGAAAAATGGGACCCTTCCTGGCGGTAGACCGTCCGGGTACTTGCGCTGTAGAACAGGGCCACATCTTCGTGGAGCTCATTGTCCACCCCCACGATCTGGAGATCGTCGGGGATCTCGTCCATGCCCGGCACCACCACCTTGCGGGTATCCCGGTGGATCCAGACCCTATTCTCGGCCCCGATGAGGGCCACCCAGGCGTCCACGCCCGAGTTATGAAGGGTGCCCATGTATTGGGTGGCATGGGCATTGGATTCCGGAGTCCAGGTGATGGGATCAACGGCATAGGGAACGATTTCATTCTGCCAGGCCATGTCCGGGGTGGCCGAGGCGGAAAACCGGGTGACCAGGGATTCGTCCCCCCGAACCAGGGTCAGGCGCATGCCCTCCTCGGTGAGGCGGTACCGCCGGACAATGGTGGTCTCCCCAAGGGTCTGGGTCTGCTCAAACAAAAGCTGGTTGCCGTCGTTCCATACCCCGGAGAGACGGTGACTGCCACCACTGGGGGCCCGGGCCAGCACATGACGGTTGCCCACACGATGGGTGGTGGTCTCCACCTCCCAGATCTCCATTTTATTGCCGTCCTGGGCCAAAAAGAGGAGCTTTCCATCCACCTCGTCCAAAAGCTGGAGGTTGGCCGTGGTGTCCGGGCTGTCCAGGTCCACGTAGCGCAGGGCCCGGGTGGCACTGTCATACCAGGCATTGCCGATCTCCCGGTCCCCCATCCGGAAACTGGTCACCTCCATGAAGCGACCGGCAAAGTCCAGCCCGGACAGGTAGCCCAGAAGATCATCCCCGTGGTGCTGGGCGTCCACACTCATGAGGTCGAAGCGGTGCTCGGCGTGGTTCACGGCATAGACATCCCGGGTATGGTTCATGACCATGAAGGTATCGGCGGAGTTTTCAGGCACCCCCAGCCAATACCCGCCGATGTGCAGGTTCCGGCCGTCAAATCCCATGTGATCAGAATCCAGGTTGGAGGTGTCGATGATCCAGGTGCTCGGGGTGTCCCCCTGGTTGATCAGGTTCCCCCAACTGCCTTCGTTCAGGGCCACCACATATTGCCCGCCCATGCCGTAGAAGTCATAGGCAATGTGCCCTGCATGCTCGTCGGGCATATTGGGCATGGCCAGGGTCCGATTCTGGCTGTCCAGCTTCACCTGCACCCGGGTGGTGTCGTAGTCCAGGTCATTGATCTCGTGGACAATGTACTCCGAGGGCCAGATATAAAAATCGTAGTCAAAGCGGTAATTGTTCTCCAGGCGCCGGAGCACGTCAAAGCCTTCGTCGTTGCGGGTGGTGGCCCCGGGCAGGGTCTGGTAATCAATGCCGGACATGTGCACCGTGGGGGTGGCCGGCAGGACCACCAATTCCGTATCTGCATGTTGAAGGGTGACCACGTCGGCATAGCCCAGTTCGCTGCGGATATTGATGCGATCGTTCTCATCCTCGTTTTCCTTGGGCATGTCCCCGATCCAGAAAAAATAATTATCCTTGCCGCTGCCCGTGCTTCCGTGGGTGGTGGAGCTGATGGTCTGGCCGCCGAAGTGCACGGTGTTGTCCCGGAAATTCACCTGGTTCACCACGGCCCCGGCCAGGGCCGTGAGCATGGGGGTATCACCGCTGTCGTCGTAGGAGAATCCATTGCCCCTGTACCCGTCGTCAATGACCTTGAAGTACTTGCCGATGGCGTCGGCTTCCTGGGCAATGGCCACATAGTTCTGGGCCAGGGCGGCGGCACCAATGCCGATGCCGGCCAGGATAACCCCGGCCCCGCCGATGATGGCCCCTGCCGTACCCGCAGCCGCGGCCACGGCAGTGGCGCCCACGGCCGTGGCCACATCGGCCGTGATGGAGGCACCGATACCCGCACCGGAGAGAACCAGACCGGCCGAGTCAAAGGCCAGCTGGGTGCCGAACACGGCCTTCTGCTCCGAGGTGGAGGCACTGGCCAGCTGGATGGCATCCAGGATCACATTGGCGGCCATGAAACCGGCACCAATGCCCTCGCCCACATAGGAGAAGGCATGGGCGGCCTTGCCCGCCGCCGAAATGGCCTCGTCACTGCTGCGCATGAGGGTGCGGAAGAGCTTGACCACCTTCACCGTATCCATGATGCCGCCGTAGGCCACCTGGGCCCCGAAGATCCAACGGTGGGCCTCCAGGGCCCGCAACAGGGTGGTCGAGGGGGGCGGGGGCGGATCCAGATAATTGGGAATCCCCGAGGTCGGGGAGGCGGGCTGGGACACGGCATGCCGGCGCTGCTCCTCCTGGGCCAGGCCAATGACAAATTGAACGATAAAGGCCGAATTCAGGGCATCGGGAGATTCCGCCGCCGGATCAGACCCCGTTGGCATGCCCCGTTTGGCCGCCTCTTCGGCGGTGAGGTGGGCATCCATGTAATTGCGCAACCGGCTCAGCCGCCCATCCGTGGTCTCTATGACCCGCTGCTCTTCGGGCGCCAGGCGGTTGATAAAGGTAATGCGGTAGGCATTATCCGTTTTTTCAATGGTATGGAGGATGGGCACCCAGTCCGTGGTCAGGTCGTGGGTGGCCACGATATTGGAAACGGAATCCGTGGCCCGCCGGAGCAAATAACGACCGATGACCGCATCCCGGGCCCGGTCCAGGCTGGGGTGATCCCCGGCAAAGGGGGTCGTCGGTCGGGTGCCGGATTCCGGGTCATAGGTCACGGCCTCCTGTTTCCGGCCGGCCCCCACCAGACCGGCCCAGGCCGGTGGGGGCTGGTTACCGGTTTCCGCCACCACCTCGGCAAAACGCCGAAAAAGGTCCACGTGCTGGTCCCCCAGCCCCTCCACCGAAACTTCCAGGGCAATGCGCTCCGCCGTTTCCGGAATGGTGTTGTCCGGGTTGAGATCGGACTGGCGCACCACGGAAAAGCGGATAATATTCCCCTTCCGGTGTACCGTGGCCGGGTCCAGGACAACGGTCCCATCCACCCGGGTCTGGTATTCATTCATCTCGTTGACAATGGCCCGGATCTGGATCTGTTTCAGCCGGGCCATGTCCTGCTCCAGGGCCACCACCTTGACATTGTCCGGGGCGGGCGCCGGGGCCGGAGCCGGGGCTGTCAAATCCGATCCTTGGGGAACCGGAGGAACTGGGTCGGCATCCTCCCCAAGGGAGGCGGACGCCTCCAGATTCCGGCCCAGGGCATCGGCCTGTCTGGGCACCTGGGGCAACAGGGAGGCCAGGTCGTTGAACCGGCCCTCCCGGACCAGGCGGCTGATACGGGTGGATTCGTCCTCGGCCCTCCCCACATCGTTGTACCAATTCTCATCTGGGATGTTTGCCAATTCTGGATTTTCATCCACCACATCCCCCACGGGTTCTTCCACCACATGGTTGGCAGTGATGCGGATGCGCCCCTGGAATGTGTCTGGGAATTCCGCCTCCACCCGGGCCCATTCCCCAGGGGTGAGATCCCCTGCCCCCCCCCGCTCAACGGGCAGGCCAAAGGCATCCAGCACCTGGCCGTTTTCAATCCAGACCAGGCGACTGCCGGCCAGTTCCGAAGCTGGAATCCCGGACCGCCTCAAGCCTTCCCCCTTGCCGGTCTGTTGGAGCTGTTCCCTCTCGAGATACGGGTCTCCGAAGTTCGGGGGGGCTCCTCCGCCGTCCTTGGTATCCGGGGTGGAAGACATCCCCCCGTGGTCAGCCGCTCCAATGATCTCATCGTTCCAGCCCTGGGCAATATCACCTTCGGTCCACTCTCCAAAGGCGGCCAGATCCTCGGCTGGGATCAGGTCCTGTATTCCACGGGCCCTGTCAGGGTCGGCAGCATGGTAATTCAGAAATGCGCCCGCCAGGGTCTGCACCACCTCCTGGCTGTATCGAGCGGCATTACTCACCACTTCATGGAACAATTGTGCAGACACTTCATGGGGCTGTTCAGCAAACACCCATCCCACCATGGCGGCCACCTCACCGGGGGTCCCGGACCGATCCAGAATATCAGCATAGGCGTCCGAAGTATCCGGAAGCAAAGCGGTTACATGCTGATAAAACCGGGCCATTTCATCGGTGGTCGTTTGGTTGCGGACCCCAAGGGCATAGGTTTCAAAAGCCTCTTCGATGTTAATGGCATTGCCGGTGGCCAATCGTACTTTCTGACTGATGGTGGCGCTCTCAATCTGGAGAGCTCCGATGCGCAGGAAAGAATCTGCTTCAACCCCATTTTCCAGTGCCTGCCTCTCCTGGAACACCTCCTGGGTGAACCGGGTAAACTGATCCCTTAATCTGTCGCTTACATCATCCTCATCCACAATAAGATCGGCCATCTGCAGGGCCGCTGCTTCAAGCACCTGGATCTTCCTGGACAGCAATGACTCCCGTGCCAGGTTAAAGGCCCCCATGACCCGTCCGCCCTCCGGTGTAAATAGACCGGGGATTTCAACGCCCTCAAACCCGAACTCCCTGAGGATGACCTCCACCCTCGGACTCACCGCAACGGCCCTTTGGGGGGATCCCGGAAACCGTGCCCATGCATCCCGGCCCATGGCAAGCAGGACATCCCGTTCAGCCCTCCCCCGCACACCGCCGTCCCCTTCGTTTTCACCATGGGTCAGGTTGGGATCACTTACCACATATTCCATCACCACATCGCCGGTGTCGGAATCATGGGAATATACGCCCATTGCAACGATGTCACCTTCGGAATTCCGGGTTACAACAATATAGGTGGGCAATTCAACACCGTCACGGATCACATGGCCGCGTTGAAGGGTGTCCCTGAACTCCCTATAGGATTTGCCCAGCCCCCCGTCCTGGCCTGAAATCCACTCTATCCATTCCCCAAGGCGCATTTGTGCCTCATCACGGTCAATGGATTCAAAGGTCTCGGTATCCCGGGCATCGTCTGAGTCCTGCAACAGAACATAGGTGGCATTCTGGAAAAATTCCCCACCATCCACCTCACCGGAACCCCCGTTAACGGGCAGACGGGTGGCCGTCTGCTGCATGGTTTCGCTCCCCAGGAAATCCAAGTAGAGAAACCTGCCACCCTCTTCCTGGGAGACAATTGTTAATCCGGCATTGGCCAGACGAATCCGTTCCACCTGGATATCCACTACCTGTCGGGCCAATTGGGAAAGGCTTCCCTCCTGGTACAGATGGAGAATTTTCGCCTTATGAAACGTCAACACGTCCTGCACATCCGGATTATCCGGAGAATTGCCATGGGCTTCAAGGAGCTCAATAATCAATTGGTCCTGTTGATGGGGCGGCAGTTCCCCATAGCGTTCTTCAAAGCCTGCCAAATCCAGGTTTCCCCCCATCAGATCATCCAGGAGGCCGGAAACGGCATTCTCATCCACAGGCACCGAATGGGTCTGTTTGCGATACGTCCACTCCTGTACGGCCTCTTGCTCCAGAACCTCTGAGGACAAAAGATTCCCGGAAACATCCCGACGATAAAGGGTATAGGGTTCCCCCCGCCAGCGTTCCATCCGCTCGAAGCCTTCATTGATGGCATCATTGAGAGCTTCCAGATAATCCATTTGTTCATCGGGGATATTTTCATCTTCCAAAAGATCATCCATTTCCAATGCCAATTGGCGCTGGAGATCCTCAATCTGCCACTCCCCCTGGTCTGCGGAGCTGGAAACCGCCTGTGCCCTTTCCCTGAACAGGGACAATAGACGATTAATATGGATCTGCTCCATCACTTCCCCGGTGGAGATCAATCTGAAACCATCATCCATCAGGGGGGTTCTGCCGTCCAGAAGTGAACTGCCGTCTTCCCTCAGGGGAGGTGCTGTGGTCCCCGTGTCCAATTCCACCCGCAGGGGGAGCCCCAGTTCCGTTGCCAATTCATGCTCATACCGAAGCGGTTGCCCGGCATCATCACCATCAACGGCAAGGGATAGACGTCTGGCCAAGGAGAGTACCCCATGGTAAGGATTCTGATTCAGCCGGGAGGAATCAACAAACACATGGGGAAGGACCTTACCATTATCGGCAACCAGGTTGCCCTGGAAAGGGGATTCCGGACCAATGCCAAAAACCAGAGCCGAGGCGCCGTCTTGAAAAAACGCCCCATTTTCAACCCCCTCAATCACCGGAGTCCGGGAAAAGTCCGATGGAGAAAATTTTGGCATTTCCCTCAATCTCCCCAACAATGCCCCTCCGGTTTCAGTTCTTTCCAGAGCAGCAACGGAATTTTTAAACATCCGAATGTCCTGGACCGGATCTCCTAATGTCTCGCCGTCCTCATCCAGATAATCAAGGGCATTGAACACCACCCATATCCCGTCTCCGGCAGCGGGTACCCCATATCCAAACCAATGCCCGAAAGGGCCGTCCAGGCGGACGGCACCGTCGGGTATTTCCAATTCGCGGGAAAGCGCCCCGCCCCATCGATCGTCCACTACAAACATCGATGAAGTGGGAATCTCATCTGCACCCAAAAGGTTTTTAAAGGCATCACCGGACCAGCTGCGACCGTTCCAGGTTATCTCAAAGGCCCGGGGAAGAAGCGCCTCCGCCCCTTCCGGTGCCCCATACCGACTCACGCCGGTATCCGGTTCAATGCCCAATTCATATCCCGGTAGGCCGTCTCCGGGCTGCCAGTCTTGGCTCACCCCCAGCTCAGCCAGAGAAAACCCACCGCGCCAGGTATGAAAAACCCCGTCTTTAAAACGGACCTCATTGGTCTCCATGGGAACTTGATTCACGTCCACATTCAGGACATCCAAAAGCCTTTGGGACAATTGCTCCGCCTCCCGGGCAAATCCGCGTTCTTCGGCGACATCAACAAATACCGCCGCCCGACGATGGACCTCCCTGAACCAGGCTTCATCCTGAACCGGTACACGCCCCGATTCATCCAAAAGGCCCTCTTCGGTGGACAGGGAATCCAATAGTTCTGCCAATTGTGAGGATAACCGTTCCCCGTCAACCCCGATGCGACTTAATTCCCCAAGGCGCGTGACAACATCCAGGGCGGTATATGCATAGGCATCCGGCCGATAAACATCATCCATGATATGCCTCAGCCCGAGGCTCTCAACCCCTTGATACCAGGCAGATACATTTCTGGCCATGAGCAATATTTCCGGAAGATGGTTCCGGTATTCGACCACCCCGTAATATCTGCCCCCCTTTTCCACAAAGGGCCGCCTGGAGTCCGGATTGATGTGAGAGATCTCCAGAATACGACCACTACCGTCCGGAACCCAGACTGAACTGGTTCCGTCATCCCGGTTTGTGCCCAACCCTTTTCTCCCGATTTCCCTCCGTATTTCCGTGGTCGTTTCCAGGATGTTCCTCATCCGGGTCCAGGTGTCGGAATTTTCATCCACCTCAAGCCCGGTATTTTTCAGAATCTCCCTCAGACGGGCCCTGTTCTCCTCGCTGCCGAACCACTGTCTCAACCCTTCGGCCTCATCATCGGAAAGCACAGTTGCAACCACATCCTCTGGGCTGTACCGAAACAACACGCTATACTCGAACTTATCGTCATTTCCCACCAACTGACGGTGTTTCTCGGAAAAAATAAGATGATAGGCAAATGCCTCAAGTTCGGGACTTGGCGTATCGGCAAAGCTGGCCTGCCACGCATTCACCAATTGGCCCGCCTCGGCCCGCCAGCTTTGAAGCATCTCATGGGTCAGGGAATATTCCCAGGACGGATCCGATTGAATGGTCTTAAAAAAGGAATCATCATCAATGGCATCATAGGGGATCAACAGATTGGCCTGGAAGTCGTAAAATGCCGTTTCCTGGAAGGGGAGTCGGTTAACGGAAACCGGCGATGACCTGACAGCATCGGGCACCACCAACTGATATCGCCGTCCCCGCTCGCCAAGGGCACGAAGAATTTCATCGTTATACCGTTCAATCAACACACGGGCATCCCCGGACTCTCCATGGGCCAGGGATTGAAACTGGGAAAATAAAATTTCCCGGACTTTATAGATTTCCGGAGAAAAGTATTCATCGGTTTCCAGCGGCGCAACGATTAATTCCGGTACGGCATACCACTTGAACGAACCATCGTCATACTCCAGCCGCCCGTGATCCACCTCCAGCCTTAAAACCGGAATACCAAGGACTTGGGCTTCAGTGGCGCCCAAAGACAACTTCAGCTCCGGGTTCCCTCCCCCTGCCGCCTGTAACTGAAAGCCGATGAATTCATGTTCAAATCCGATACGGTCCACCTGATCGGCATGTATAATTCTACCGGGGCTCCCGGTGGTCTCTGGAAATTTAAGGATTCTGCTTATCTCTGGAACGATGGTTGAATCTTCAAACGCCTCGGGATCGTACTTTCCTTCGGCGGCCTGTGCTCCAAAGTACAGCCCCTGGACCAAGGAGGGTACCACTTCTTCGTATCGCCCAATGGGATTATTTCCATTCAATGAAATAACCGGAATACTTTCCCCGCCCTCCCCCGGTGATACGGAAAGAACGGCCGGAATCCGGTCCTGATCCGGATTCAGATAGATCACCAGCCCCGTCCCGGAAGGCAGGGTCGCATCCGGGTCTGACAATGCAGAGTCACCCTTGCCCAAAAAAGGGGACAGCAAATCCGTCAGGTTCGGCTGTGAATTTGTCCCATGGCTTCTTCGATTTAAAAACTCTGCTATGACACCCTGGGCATGGGTCAGATCGGTTCCCCACCCAAGAACGTAAGTATCGGTGAATGAATCAATAAATCGAACCAAATTATCTACACCGGCCTGGACCCTTGCTTCACCATTGTTTCGAATCAATACCTCTGGAATTACAAAGGTTAAAGCGTTTCCGGAAAAATTGTTCAATTGGGGTTGATAGATTCGATATTGGGTCAGCATATCATACTCCTTAACGCAGAGCGCGTTTTTAAAAACCCGACAAAGACCCCGATACGGCGCACCCGGTTTCAAGAGACACCGGATCAAAACCTCAAATGGGTTGGAACCTATGGGGAGGGACGGAAAGACACCTTAGAAGGAATAATGCCAAGAGGCGGCTGGGGCTTGTCCTGGGACAAATGTTCTCACATGGGACTCCAATTCACAGTTTAATACATCCCAATTCAGCAGACAATACTAGCACGATAAATTGGTTATAATGGGCGATCCCCTAGCCCACACAATCATTTGACCTTTTTTGACACCCCCAGGATAGACAGCTGGAATGGGAGAATAAAGGTGACAGTCTTGGGGCCGCCAGAGTCCCCTTTGTTCCCAAATAGATGCAGTCGCAAATCCTTTGCATTATCTAGTCGGGATAGGACGGATATGCCAAGGGCATGGGTCGTGCCTGGCATGGGCAATGGAAACAAAGGGAACGAAAAAAGCAGGGGGTGCCCGGCCCCGGGACCCCCTCCTTATAATAGTGGGTTTGGAAAAAACCGTTTCCTTTATTTCATCTTCCGTTTGTCCTTGAGGATGGAATTGGAAATCACGATGCGCTGGATTTCCGAAGTGCCTTCGTAGATGGTGAAGACCCGGGCATCCCGGTAGAAGCGTTCCACGTCATAATCCTTGGTAAAGCCGTAGCCCCCGTGGAGCTGGATGGCCCTTGCCGTGATCTGGTTGACCATTTCAGAGGCAAAGAGCTTGGCCATGGAGGCCTCCCGGGTGTAGGTCTCCCCCCTGTCCTTCATGGAGGCGGCGGAAAAAACCAGCTGCCTGGCCGCTTCGATCTGAACGGCCATGTCGGCAATCTGGAAGCGGATGCCCTGGTGCTTGGTCACGGGCACGCCGAACTGCTTCCGTTTTTTGGTGTATTTTACGGCGGCGTCAAAGGCGGCCTGGGCCACGCCCAGGGACTGGGCGGCAATGCCGATGCGGCCGGAGTCCAGTCCGGACATGGCGATCTTGAAGCCGTCCCCTTCCTTGCCCAGAAGGTTGGCTGCGGGAATCCGGCAATTCTCAAAGATGAGGTCGGTGGTATCCGATGCCCGCAATCCCATCTTATCCTCCATGTGGCCCACGATGAAGCCAGGGGTGCCCTTGGGGATGATAAAACAGGAAATGCCCTTGTGGCCGGTACTCTCATCGGTCTTGGCCGTGACCAGGGCCACCTTGCAGTTTTCCCCGGAGGTGATGAAGCGCTTGGTGCCGTTGATGATATATTCGTCCCCGTCCTTGACGGCGGTGGTTTCCTGGCTGACCGGGTCGGAGCCTGCATCGGGTTCGGTGAGTCCGAAGGCCCCGATGATCTCGCCCGAGGCAAGGGGGACCAGGAATTCTTTTTTCTGCTCTTCTGTGCCGAATTTGTACAGACTCTCACATACAATGGAGTTCTGCACCGACATGACCACCGAGGTGGAGGCACAGGAATAGGCGATCTCGGACAGGGCCAGTACATAGGAGACCGCGTCGGCCTCTTCCCCCCCGTATTCCTCGGGGATCATCATGCCCATGAGGCCGAGTTCGCCCATCTGCTTAAAATTATCGGCAGGGAATTCCTTGGTTTTGTCCCGTTCCGATGCCGTGGGGGCCACCACCTTGCGGGAGAATTCCCTGACCATATTCTGGATCATCACTTGTTCGTCGGTGAGCTTGAATAACATGGCAACTCCTTTCCATTCTAGGGGGCATAGACCACAACAATCAGTTCAGCATCCTTTTCTCCGGTGTTACGCAGATCGTGCTGTACCGCTGAATTAAAATGGAGGGAGCCTCCGGGCTTCAAGACATTAACGTGCTCTCCCACCTGTACCTCAACCTGTCCCGAAAGGACATAGACAAACTCCTCCCCCTCGTGGCGGTAGCTGACGCCGTCATGGTGGGCACCGGCTTCCACCACGATGCGGAAGGCCTTGAGATGCTTATTCTCCGCCCCAGGTGTGAGGGGGGTATAGGCATAGTTGTCCGTACGTTTGGTATAGGCATCGGAGCGCTCCTCCAATGTCTCGTCCGGGTGTTTCAGCAAAAAGGCCGAATCCAGCTGAAGGGTCCTGGAGATCAACAACAGGTTCCCAACGGAGGGGCGCTTTTCACCACCTTCAATCTCTTTGATGAACGCTTTGGACAAACCGGTCTCGTTGGCCATGGTGTCCAGACTCATTTTCTTGTCCAGACGGGCCTTACGAATCCGTTTGCCGATGGGGGTCAGTCCTTTTTCCTTCGCCATTTCATCTCCAATAGCCCGGGGGTGGCCGGACTTCATCTTTGATTGAGCGCTCGCTCAGTTCATGGTGACTAAAAATCGATTCCCCGTGCTGCTTTGGTGGTCGGGTTAATCGACAACCTCAATCCAGTTCATTGTATCTTCCGCTTTTCCGTATTGAATGGCGGTCAATGCATCGTAAAATTTCATGGCCATCACACCGGGTTTGCCGTCGCCGATGTTCATGACTCTTTCATCATAGCGAATCTCTCCCACCGGGGAAATCACCGCAGCCGTACCGGAACCAAAGGCTTCGGTGAGGGTGCCAGCTTGGTGGGCGGCCATGAGTTCGTCAATGGAAACCTTGCGTTCTTCCACTTCCATGCCCCATTCCCTGGCCATGTCCAGTACGGAATACCGGGTGATACCGGGCAGGATGGATCCGTTGAGTTCCGGAGTGACCAGCTTGCCGTCCATGACAAAGAAGATGTTCATGGCACCCACTTCTTCGATGTACTTTCTTTCCACGCCGTCCAGCCAGAGGACCTGGGCGTAACCGGCATGTTTGGCATCTTCACCGGCGAACAAAGAGGCGGCGTAGTTGCCTGCGGTCTTGTATTCACCCACCCCGCCTTTAACGGCGCGGACATGTTCCTTTTCCACCCAGATTTTCACGGGATTGAAGCCTTCGGCATAGTAGGCACCCACAGAGGACAGGATGATGAAGAATTTAAAGGTATAGGAAGAGCGCACGCCCAGGAAGGGATCGGTGGCAATGATGAAGGGCCGAACGTAGAGGGAGGTGCCCAGGGTTTCCGGGATCCATTTTTCCTCCAGTTTTACCAGTTGCTTCATGGCGTCCATGACAAAGTCCACATCCACTTCGGGGATGCACAGACCTTTGGCGGAGCGGTTCAGGCGGGCGTAGTTGTCCCGGGCCCGGAAAAACTGGATCTTTCCTTCCGGGGTCTTGTAAGCCTTGAGGCCTTCGAAAATGGCCTGGCCGTAGTGGAATACCATGGCTGCCGGGGAAAGGGAAAATTCGGCAAAGGGTTCGATGCGTGCATCATGCCAGCCCTGTCCTTCGGTATAATCCATCACAAACATGTGATCGGTGAACACCGTGCCAAAGCCCAGCTCGCTGTCCTTTGGCCGGGTGCCGGTGGTGGCGGCCCGGGTAATTTTGATGTCCATTCAGTCCTCCATCGAGTTTAATCTTATTAAACTTTGTTTAAAATAGTCATATATGGAATTCGGAATTTCAGCTTCCCCCGGCGCTCTTCCCGGGAGACGGCTCCGTCCTCCACTGCATCAAGCTTTTCATATTAAGACATTCAAATGGTGAAATCAAAGTAATTCTCACACCGAACACGGGGTTTTTTTTAGGCTGGTCAAACCGGTCATTCCGTATTATCTTAAAATTCCCGACCACCACCCACAAGCAAGAGGAGGCCCACCATGACCGAAAAAAAATACAAACAGGTATGCAAGTGTGAACACTGCGGTAATGAAGCGGAAATGATCGTGACCTGCGAATGGGTCGAGGTGGAGGAGGAACAGGAGCCCAAAGCCGTATCCGCCCCTCCCCGGAAGGTAAAGGGCACCGGCACCTGCTCCCATTGCGGAAACGAAGCAGAAACCTGGATTGACGTCTAACCCGGATATTCCACTCCAATGACATACCTGGAATAGATCCGCTGCCGGGGTTTCCCCGAGCCCCGGTATTTTTCCATTTGAAGGAGATCTTCAATCCGCCGGGATTGGAGGTGTCGCAAGACAGGAGGCGTGCCCATGGATTCCCCTAAGATCCTGGACGGGAAAACCGTTCTGCTAGTGGACGACGAAGTCGATATTCTGGAAACCCTGGAGGAGATGCTCTTCCAATGTCAGGTGGATTCGGCCCTGACCTTTGACAGGGCCGTGGACCTGCTCCGGGACAGAACCTATGATGTGGCCGTCCTTGACATCATGGGGGTGCAGGGGTTTGAACTGCTTAAGATCACCCACCAAAAAGCGATCCCCACCCTCATGCTCACCGCCCATGCCCTCACCCCGGAAAACCTGCGCCAATCCATGGAAAGGGGGGCGGATGCCTACGTCCCCAAGGACAAAATGGTGGACCTTCCCCTGTTCATCGCAGATGTGCTAAAGGCCCGCAGCGAAGGCAAGCAGGCCAACGCCCGCTGGTTTTCATTTCTAGAGCCGGCCTTTGACAAGGTGTTTGGAACGGGATGGCGGAAGAACGATGAAACGTTCTGGGATGAGTTTGACCGGGGGCGGCACACCGATACCTGATCCGAAAGACCCAGGGGGCAGCCGGGCTCCAGGGCTAGGGATTAAATGGGCAGGGAGACCCGGAACTCCGCACCCTGTCCGTCTTCGGAGCGCAAGGCCATCTTCCCGCCCATGTCCTTGAGCAGGATCATGACCCCGGCCAGACCCAGGCCGTGGCTCTCTATGGCCGATTCAATGGAACCGCCCGTTGTGAAATAGGTATCAAAGATCCGTTCCTGGTCCCGGGCCGGAACCCCCCGGCCATCGTCCCAAACCCCCAGGAGCATCTCTTCCCCCCCACTTTCACCCTTGCATATCCGGACCTTGATGCCGGCCTTTTGCCTGCGGTGCTTCACCGCATTGGTCAAAAGATTTCTCAGGATCATCCGGATCTTGGGGGCGTCCAGCCGCACCGTGGTCCGCCAGGCGTCGGGGGGAATCTCCAATGCCACACCGCCCTCCAGGGCGGTCGCCATTACATCTTCCAGGGAATCTGCATTTCGAAGGGCCTCGGCGGCTGTGGGTTGGGAAAGGTCAAAGACCTCCACCAGAACAGCGGAGACCAGTGCGGAAAGGGTGAACTCGGTGATGTGCATCACCCCTTCCCGGGATCTGCCCAGCTCCAGAACATCGTTCACCAATCGCTGGGTCACGATGGTGTTGCGGATGATGCGACGCAGAACCTTGGCCTGTTTTTCTGTGAGGGGACCATAGACTTCGGGGCGGTTGAGCATGGATTTGGCCCCTGCATCAATGACGGAGAGGGGGACCTTGAGATCATGGATGAGGATTTCGGTCTTGATACTGGTGTCCGGCATGTGCATCCCCCCTTAAAATACTTGCAATCAAAATCAATGATTTTATATAGTAAATCCGAATCATTACTCGTATTCATGCTGCCAGCAAGATGAAATGATCAATCACCCCATGGTTATACGGGGAAGTGAAAACCTTGTAAAGCCCTTTGGAGTATTTATGGCACAGCCACCGGAGTCCATTGCAGAACTTCAATCCCGCATTGCAACCCTGGAAAAGGAGAACCGTTTTCTCAACCATATCATCCACAAAGCCCCCATCCCCCTCTTTGTCCTGGATGAAGACCACCGCATCTCCCATTTCAACGAATCCATGGTGGCCCTCACCGGACTGACCGCAGAAGAAATGGCGGGCACCGACGGTCAATGGAAGGCATTTTACAATGAGAAACGGCCGGTGATGGCCGACCTGCTCATCGACCACTCCAGCACCGATGAAATCCTTTCCCTGTACGGATCCAAATTCCGCAGCCCCGATGAGAACAACGGGGCGCCCCAACAGATTGCGGGTACGGATTTTTTCCCGGACCTGGGCCCCGAGGGCCGGTGGCTCTTTTTCACCGCGGCGGCCCTGACCAATGAAAAGGGGGAGATCACCGGGGCCGTGGAAACCCTCCAGGACGTAACCCCGGAAAAGGAAAAAAAGGCAGCCCTGGAAAAGCTTTCCCGCACCTACAGCCGGGTGTTGGAATTCATCCCCTACCCCATCATTGTCTACGACGAAAATGTCCAGGTCACCTATGTGAACCCGGCCTTTACCCGGAAATTCGGCTGGGAGTTGGAGGAGATCAAGGGGTGTGAACTCCCCTATATCCCAGATGAACTGACCCGGGAAAACCAGGAGATGATGGTCCGCTTCCAGCAGCAGAAAAAAATCCGGTTCGAAACCCAGCGCCTCACCCGGGACGGCATGCGCCTGGACGTGGTGCTCTGGGGGGCCTCCCATTCCACCCCCGGCCCGGACCAGGGGGTGGAACACTTTGTCATCCTCAGGGATGTCACCGAGGAGAAACGCCTGGCCGCCAACAACCGGGCCCTCATGCGCATCAGCCAGGCCCTGCCCGAATACCCGGGCCTCCATGACCTCATGGATTATATCACCCGCGAGGTCAGGGATCTGCTGGAAATCCAGGGGGCCGTGGTCCTCCTCCACGACGAAATCAAGCAGGAGCTTTTTTTCCTGGGGGCGGCCTATGACGACGCCCGCACGGAAAGGCGGGCCCGGGAGGTGCGGTTTGCCCTGGACGAGGTTCTGGCGGGCAAGGTGCTGAAAACCGGGCGACCGGCCATGATCAACACGGCCGACGCCGCCCTGGAAGCCTATCCGGAACGGGACCGGAAACTGGGATACCAGACCCGGTCCATCCTCTGTGCCCCCATCAAGAGCGAGGGCCGCATCACCGGGGTGCTCTGCGCCATCAATAAAAAAACCGGCCGGTTTAACGACAACGACCTGGAGCGCATGACCCTCATTGCCGGCACCGTGGGCATCTCCATTGAAAATGCACGGTTTTCCCAGGCGGTTCAGGAGGCATTGCGGGGTGTGGCCGCCATGAACCGGGCCAAGGACAAGGCCATCAACCACCTTTCCCACGAACTTAAGACCCCGGTGGCCGTGCTCAACGGCTCCCTGCAGATCCTCAGGAAAAAGCTGGTTTCCCACGGCCAAATCAAGGTGGAGCCCACCCTCAAGCGCATCCAGCGGAACCTGGACCGGATCATGGAAATCCAGGAAGAGACCGCCGACATCATGGAAAACAAGGTCTACAGGACCCGTGACATGCTCTTGAAGATGCTGGCCGTGTGCAAGGATGAGCTGGAAACCCTGCTGGAGGAAATCCTGGAGGCCCCCACCCTGCCGGAAGATCCCATGGCCCAGATCCGCAGCGTCATTGAAAGGGAATTCGGCCACCGCTCCCTGGACTACGACCGCATTGTCTTTGAACCCCATTTCAACCGCCTCTATCCGGAACTGGCCCGGGCCTTCCAGGACCGGGATCTGGACATCCGAATCGACATGGAGCCCAATTTACCCCCCCTGAAATTCCCCGGGGAAGTCCTGAACAAGGTCATCACCGGGCTGATAAAAAACGCCGTGGAAAACACCCCGGACCAGGGGCGAATTGAAATCCGGGCCCACCTGGCCGGACCGGACCGGCCCTGTCCCAGCGAGGGAAAATCACAGGGCAGCCCCTTTGGCCAAGGTCCCATGGATCCGGACCGGCCCGGCATCTGTTTTTCGGTGAAGGACTTTGGGGTGGGCATCCTGGAACGGGACCAGCAGCAGATCTTTGAGGGATTTTTTTCCACCCAGGAGACCCTGGACTATGCCACCCGGGCTCCCTACACCTTCAATGCCGGGGGCAAGGGGGCAGATCTGCTGCGCATGAAACTCTTTGGTCACCGCCTGGGGTTTGAAATCGCCATGGCCAGCCAACGCTGTGGCCACCTTTTGCCCGATCCGAAAAAAGAGGAGCAATTCACCTGTCCAGGGCAGGTCCAGGACTGTCCCCATTGCGAAGATTCCACCCATTGTCTGGGTTCAGGATTTTCTATATTTTCAGTATTTTTACCCGTCAAAACCTAAAAAAGCTTTGACATGTCCCAGGGGGCTGGACTATGACTAGGACCTAACCTGGATACTTCACAGACCAAGGAGGTATGCTTTGGGCAATTCCCAGCACCTGAGCTTCTTTGACATCTACCAAAAAAACAACCACATGTTCAAAGACCGCACCGCCCTGCACTGGAACGGTGCCGACATCTCCTATGGGAATCTGTGGGAAGAGACCCGAAAGCTCACCTGCGGCCTGGCCGGTCTTAACCTGGCCCCGGGCAGCCGCATCGGTATCCTGAGCAAGAATCACCCTGCCCTTTTCCACCTTCTGGGCGCAGCATCGGCCCTGAACCTGGTCCTGGTTCTCATGAACCGCCGTTTGGGCAGTGAGGAACTGGACCACATTGTCAGCGACACCACACCGGACCTGCTCATCTGCGACCGGGACATGGCCCCACAGGCCGAAACCCTGGTCAAAAACCATGACGGTCTGGCCCGATACCTCACCCTGGACGGAGAGGCCCCCGACCTGGCCGGCCTCTATGTCCGGGGCGAGATTCCGGATCCGGACATCCAGGCACGGGCCCCCTTTGTCATCATCCACACGGCAGCGGTCCAGGGTAAACCCCGGGGCGCTGTTTTGAGCCAGGAAAACATTATCCTGTCAAACCTGCAGCTCATCCACGCCTTTCCCATCACCGTGCAAACCGTTCACCTGAACATCCTGCCCCTCTTCCACATCATGGGGATCAACCTGGGCCTGGGCGTTCTCCAGGCTGGCGGTAAAAACGTAATCGTGGAAAAATTTGATCCAGACCTCTGCCTCGACCTCATCCAGGACCAGCAGGTCACCCTGTTTGGTACCTTTCCCCCCATATTGTCCACCCTCATGGACAAGGCAAGAGAAAAGCAGTCGGACCTTGCCAGCATTTCCACCGTGGCCGGCATTGATGCGCCGGAAACCATGGCCCGATGGGAAGCACTCACCCCTTCGCGCTTCTGGACCATGTACGGTCAAACGGAAACCTCGGGTCTGATCACCTTTTCCCCCCACAGCGACACCCCCGGCTCCGCCGGTGCTGTCTCCGGCCTGGCCCGCATCGGGATCGGCAATGACCAGGGCGAGCTGCTTCCCCCCGGGGAAACCGGCGAAATTCTGGTCAAAGGCCCCCTGGTCTTCCAGGGGTATTGGAACTGCCCCGATCTCAATGCCCATACAGGGCGGAACGGATGGCACCACACCGGAGACCTGGGAATGATGGATTCAGCCGGCACCCTATTTTTCAAGGGACGCAAGGCGGAAAAGGAGCTGATCAAACCCGGCGGGGAGAATGTCTTCCCGGTCGAGGTGGAAAATGCCCTTCTCCAGCACCCCGCTGTAAAGGAGGCCTGTGTCTTTGGTGTTCCAGACCCCAAATTCGGTGAAGGCATCAAGGCGGTGTGCAGTCTGAATCCGGGAATGCAATTGGAAAAAGAGGACCTGATTCGCTTCACCGGCACCCGGATTGCCGGGTATAAAAAACCCAGATATATCACCTTTATCCAGGCACTTCCCCGGACCCAGGACGGCGCCGTGGACAGGGAAAAGATCAAGGGCGACTTTTCCTGAATCCCCCGTCCCCTGAACAGGAATCCGTCCATAAAATTTCAGACGTAAACATTGTTTACGCTTGACCACGCCCATCTATTTTTACTATGGGTGGACGTTAAGGGGTTGAACACACACAAGATTTAAAACCAACACAACTGAATTTTGCACCATTTAAAGGTTCGGGGAGCAATGTACCCGGCCAACGGATATCTTTCAATTTTTTAATCTGGAGATTTTCCCCCATGGCGCATTTAGAAATATCCGATGTTACCCTTTCCTTTGGAGGACTCAAGGCCCTGGCCGACGTGGACATGGTCATTGAACCGGGACTGATCACCTCCATCATCGGTCCCAACGGGGCCGGCAAGACCAGTATGCTCAACTGCATCTCGGGCTTCTACCATCCCACCCGGGGGGGAATCACATACAAGGGCAAGGATCTCACCCATGCCTCCCCCCACCAGATTTCCACCATGGGCATTGCCCGGGCCTTCCAGAACCTGGAACTCTTTTCCGGGCTTTCCGTGTTGGAGAACCTGCTTTTGGCCCGGCACAAAAGCCTGAACTACTCCCTGCTCCACGCCCTGGTCTTCTACGGCAAAGCCTCACGGGTGGAGGCGGAAAACCGGGCATATGTGGAGGAGATCATCGACTTCATGGAGTTGGAACCCCACCGCAAAAGCCTGGTGGGCAACCTTTCCTACGGAATCCAGAAAAAGGTGGAGGTGGCAAGGGCCCTGACCCTGGATCCGGACATCCTGCTCCTGGACGAGCCCATGGCCGGGATGAACATCGAGGAAAAGGAGGATATTGTCCGATTTGTCATGGACATCCAGAAGGAGAGAAACATCACCGTGGTCCTGGTGGAGCACGATCTGGGCGTGGTCATGGACATCAGCGACCGCATCTATGTTCTGGACTTCGGACAGGTGATCGGCTCCGGCACCCCAAAAGAGGTGGCGGCCAATGAAAAGGTCATCCAGGCCTATATCGGAGAGGAGTAAGCCATGCCCCAGACCGTCCCCAACACCGACCCGCTCCTTGACTTCTCCATTCCCCAGCTTCTGCGGTGGAGAAAGGACCAGACCCCGACGCACCCCGCCCTTAGGGAAAAGGATCTCGGTATCTGGAACACCTATACCTGGAAGGAGTATTACGATTACGTGCGAAAGACCAGCCTGGGCCTGGACCAACTGGGACTGGGAAAGGGCGACATCATCGCCCTGATTTCCGACAATATCCCGGAGGTGCTGTTCACCGCCATCGGCTGCCATGCCCTGGGCGGGATCTCCGCCGGCATCTACCAGACCTCCATGCCCCCGGAAATCGCCCAGGTCCTGAACACCCTCAATGTCTGTGCCGTCTTCTGCGACAACCAGGAACAGGTGGACAAGGTCCTGGAAATCCGGGATCAAATCCCCCAGGTCAAACATGTGTTTTTCGAGGATCCCCGAGGCATGCGGGAATACACCGAGGATCCCTGGTTTGTGGACATCACCCAGGTCTATAAACTGGGGGAGAAGGCCCACGCGGAAGACCCCGACCGGTTCGAGGATCTGGTGGACCAGGGCAAGGCCAGGGACGTCTGCCATCTTTGCCTCACCTCGGGCACAACAGGGCTTCCCAAGGGCACCATGATGACCCACCAGAACTACATCAACATGGGGGTGCGCATCACCGAGGTGGACGGCCTGGAATCCACGGACGAGTATGTCTCCTTCCTCCCCTTTGCCTGGATCGGGGAGCAGATGAACTCATTCGGCGTGGCCATGGCCACGGGCATTACCATTAATTTTCCAGAATCCGTGGAAACGGCCATGGCAGATCTTAAGGAGATCGGTCCCCACTTCATGTTCGGGGCCCCACGGATCTACGAAACCATTCGATCGGAGATCTGGCTTAAGATCGACCAGAGCTATTGGCTGAACAAACGCTTGTACAATTACTTCATGGACGCCGGGCTCAAGGCCGCTCCCTTCCGCATGCGAGGGGCCGCCATGCCCCTGGGACTTCGCATCAAATCCTGGCTGGGCAAACAGCTGATCTTCCGCCCTTTGATCAACCAGCTGGGCTTGCTGCGGCTGCGCCGGGCATACACGGGCGGAGCCGCTCTAGGACCGGAACTCTTCACCTTTTACCAGGCCATCGGGGTCAACCTGAAACAGATTTACGGCCAGACCGAAATCACGGGCATTGCCTATATGCACCGGGACGGAGACATCCGGCCGGACACCGTGGGCAAGCCCCTTCCCGGCACGGAATGCAAGATTGCCGACGACGGGGAAATCCTATCCAAGTCCCTGTCCGTCTCCCCGGGCTATTACCAACTGCCGGAAAAATCCGAGGCGCTTCTGGAGGGGGGGTGGCTCCACTCCGGGGATGCCGGTTTCATCGACGACAACGGTCACCTGGTGGTCATCGACCGGCTCTCCGATGTGATGCACAATAAAAAAGGGGAGATGTTCTCCCCCATGTTCCTGGAAAACAGCCTCAAGTTTAGCCCCTATATCAAGGAGGCGGTGATCTTCGGCAACCAGAAAGACTTTCCCGCCTGCCTCATCAACATCGATCCGGTGGTGGTGGGCAAATGGGCCGAGGACCGGGGCATCTCCTACACCACCTACATGGACCTGTCGGCCAAGCCCGAGGTGGCCGGGCTCATCACAGAGGAGATCATCCAGGTCAATGCCCGGGCGGAAAAGGAGCACTTTTGCATCCAGCGCTTTGCCCTGCTCTATAAACTTTTGGATGTGGACGACGGAGAGCTGACCAAAACGGGCAAAATCCGGCGAAAATTCGTCCAGGAGCGGTACCAGAATCTATACGACGCCCTGTACGATATGGGAGTGGACGACCTCCAGGTGGAGGCCAGCTTCCAATACCAGGACGGCCAGACCACCTCGGTGAAAACCCAAATTGCCTTCCATACCCTGAAAGGAGACGAAACCCCATGAGTTATTTTTTCCAAATCCTGGTCTCGGGCGTGGTGGTGGGTTCCATTTACGCCCTGGCCGCCCTGGGCATCGTGCTGGTCTACAAGTCCAGCCGGGTGGCCAATTTTGCCCACGGCCAGATCATTGCCGCCGGCGCCTTTATCACCTTTTTCCTCACCGTGAACCTGGGGGTGCCCATCTTTTTTTCCTTCCTGGCCTCCATGGTCATCACCTTTTTTTTGGCCATGAGCGTGGAACGGATCTTTTTGCGCCGCCTCATCGGTGAACCCATCATCTCGGTGATCATGGTGACCATCGGCCTGTCCTCCATCATCGACGGGCTCATCTACCTCACCCCATTCGGCACGGAAAACTACTCCTTTCCCGCTTTTTTGCCGGAGACACCCTTGACCCTGGGCGGGGTTTCCATCTCCTGGACCCAGCTCATGGGGGTGGTCATCACCTTTATCCTCATCGGGGCCTTTTCCTGGTTCTTTAAAAAATCCACCATCGGAATTTCAATGCGGGCGGTCTCCGACGACCAGTTCGGCTCCATGTCCGTGGGCATCTCGGTCCCCAAGGTCTTCGGCCTGGCCTGGGCCACGGCCGGGCTGTCGGCTGCGGCCGCCGGCTGCATCATCGGCAATATCACCGGGCTGAACTTCGACACCCTCCACGCCTTCGGCATCGTGGTCTTCCCCGTGGTCATCCTGGGGGGGCTGGATTCCATTTTGGGGGCGGTGGTGGCCGGCATCATCATGGGGCTGATCCAGCAGCTGGCCGCCGGCTACCTGGACGGCAACTGGGGCCTGTCCGGCACCGGAGAGGTGGCCCCCTATATCATCCTGCTCATCATCCTTTTATTTAAACCCCATGGACTCTTTGGAATCCATGAAATCGAACGGGTGTAGCCTATGTCTCAGAACCAATGGTTAGCAACGGGCAATTTCTTTACCTCGTATAAAGAAGAGCAGAAGACCTTTTCCACCCATCTGGACCGGAGTGTGTTCACCTTTTTCATGGTCCTGATCTTTGGCTGGCCCCTGGTCTTCCAGCTCTCCAACAAGTACATGCTGGTCCTGGACAATATTTTGGTGGCCATTGTGGCGGTGATGGGACTGAACCTGGTCACGGGATTTGCCGGGCTCATCTCCATCGGCCATGCTGCCTTTGTGGGCATCGGGGCCTATACCCTGGCCTCGGTCTCCCAGGTCTTTGGGGATTCCCACGGCCTGATCACCCACGCCTGGCCCATCATGATCGTGCTTAGCGGGCTCATGGGGGCGGTGTTCGGGGCATTGGTGGGGTTACCGGCCCTGCGGCTCAAGCATCTCTATCTGGCCATTGCCACCCTCTCCTTCCAGATGATCTTCCAATGGGTGATCAACTTCATGAGCTTTTTCAACCAGGGCCAGACCATCTTCATCGGCCGGGTCTTCTGGTTCACGGGCAAGGTGGGCCGTCGGGACCATTATCTGTTCTGGTACTACGTCATCCTGGTCTGTGTGGTCCTTTTGGGCTTCGGCATCCGCAACCTTTTGAAAACCAAGTACGGCCGCTGCCTCATGGCCGTGCGGGACAACGACAGGGCCGCCGACGCCATGGGCATGCACCCGGGGCTGACCAAGGTCTATGCCTTTGCCTTGGCCGGCTTCTTTGCCGGGGTGGCCGGGGCCCTGCACGCCTATCTATACAGGGGGGTGGGATTCGAATCCTTCACCCTCCATGAATCGGTCTCCTACCTGGCCATGGCCATTGTGGGAGGCCTGGGCACCCTCAACGGCGCCTTCTGGGGACCGGTGGCCATCAAGTGCCTGGATCTGCAAGTGGAACACCTGGCGGAAACCGCCGGCCAGTATCTGCCCTCGGGCATGAACCTGGCCACGGCCCTGCGCCCCCTCACCTTTGGTCTGGTTATTGTTCTCTTCCTCATGTTCGAACCCAGGGGCATTGCCAATTGGTGGCGAATCGCCAGGTCCTATACCAAATTATGGCCCTTCCGGTACTAAGGCCGGAGGACCCAACCCTAACAGAGGAGGACAAAGAGATGAAATTCCAGCCAACCCCAAAATGGATGATGTTCATGGTCTTTGTGGCAATCCTGGCCCTCACGGCCACCACGGCCCAGGCCGGAAAGGTGTACAAGCTGGGGCTCTCCCTGGCCATTACCGGGCCCACGTCCGATGCGGGCAACCCCTATTCCAAGGGGGTGGAGGACTACTTCAAGTATGCCAATGAAACCAAGATGCTGGGAGATGACAAGATCGACTGCACCATCCGGGACGACCAGTACAAAACCGATGTCACCAAGCGGAACTTTGAGGAATACCTGGACGACGGCATTGTGCTCTATCTCAACTATTCAACCGGCTCCACCCTGGGGTTGAAGCGGGACTTTGAAGAGGAGCAGATTGCCGTGCTGCCCGCCTCCTACCATGCCGGCAACACGGATAATTCCCGGTATATCTTTTTGCCCGTGGCCTCCTACTCCGAACAACTGGTTACTTTGGGGGAATATGTGGCCAAGCACCACAAGGGCAACACTGCCAAGGTGGCCATGTTTGTCCACCCTTCCGCCTTTGGCCGGGCCCCGGCAGAGGATGTGAAAAAGGCCGTGGAAGCCGGCCTTCAGATTCAAATCGTGGAGGTGGTTGAACACGGAAAGGACCTGGACAACTCGGCCATGCTCAAGCGGCTGCTGAACAAGGATGTCCAATATGTGCTCTGCCAGACCGTCCAGTCCCCCGTGGCCACCATGCTCAAGGACAGCGCCCGCCTGGGCCTGACAGCAAAGACCTACGGAGAAACCGGGAAACTCACCTTTTTGGGGGCCCACTACACAGGGGGCAACGATCTCATCGCCCTGGCCGGTGCCGCGGCCGAAGGCTTTTTCTGGACCTGCTCCTTTAACCAGACCTCGGAGCCGGGTGAGGGCACGGAAAAACAGCTGGCCCTGGCCAAACGCTACGGTCGGGACGACAAGGCCGCCAACTCCCACAACTATGCCGCCGGCATCATGGTGGCCCAGGTGGCGGTGGAAGCCATCAAGCGGGCCAAGGCCAAGGGGCTTGAGATCAACCGGGAGAACCTGTTCATGGTCCTCAACCAGATGCACGGGGACAACAGCTACCACCCCTATACCACCATGGGGCCGGTCACCTATTCCGAAATGGACCGGGCCGGTGTGGACATGCTCCAGATCTATTCGGTCCAATACGGGGCATTTAAGAAGGTGGGCACGCCCATCCAGTCGGAATTCATGAAGATGATCAAATAACCCGAGGATCCGATAAACGTCATCACAGGGGTTGCGTCACCCCCCGATCCATTGCCGGGTGGATCGGGCCCCCCTGGGAGACCGGATCAAAACGCCAGGACACGCCATGGAAAATCTGCTGGAAGTAAACAACATTGAAGTGGTCTACAACGATATCATCCAGGTGCTGAGGGGGGTGAGCCTGACGGTTCCCAGGGGGGGCATCGTCTCGCTTCTGGGCACCAATGGGGCCGGGAAAACCACCACCCTGCGGGCCATCTCCGGTCTGCTCAAGCCGGAGAACGGGGCCATCAAAGAGGGAAGAATCCACTTTAACGGCACCGAGACCACCGCCCTTCTGGGAACGGAACTGGTGCGGCTGGGGGCGGTGATGGTGCCGGAAGGACGCCGGGTCTTCAAACACCTTACCGTGAATGAGAATATCCTGGTGGGCTCCATCAGCCGCAAGGATTCTTCGGGTGTCATCAAGGCCGACCTGGAGCTCATGTACCAGCACTTTCCCCGACTCTCCAAGGTCACCCACCGCATGGCCGGGTACAGCTCCGGGGGAGAACAGCAGATGATCGCCATTGCCCGGGCCCTCATGGCCGCCCCCAAGATGCTCATGCTGGACGAGCCCTCCCTGGGCCTGGCCCCCCTGTTGGTGAAGGAAATCTTTGAAAACATCCGGCGCATCAATGAAGAGCTCAAGACCACCATCCTGGTGGTGGAGCAGAATGCCAAGGTGGCCCTGGCCGTTTCCGACTACGCCTATATCATGGAGTCGGGAAAGATCGTACTGGAGGGCCCGTCGGAGGAATTGCAGAACAATCCCGACGTAAAGGAATTCTACATGGGGATCACCCAGGGCGGGGGGAGAAAGTCCTTTAAGAACATCAAATCCTATAAGCGTCGGAAACGCTGGATGTAACCGTTTTTTCCGGGTAACCAAGCCCTTCTGGAACGCAACGAGGAGCAAAACGATGAAAATACTGGTTGGATACAATGGCGGAGAATCCGGGAAGATGGCCCTGTCCATGGCCCGGGATATGGCAGGTTTCCATTCGGCCTATGTCTATGTGGTCACCTCCATGGAGGGGGGAAGCAAGGAGAGCCCGGGAAAAATCCAGGAAGCCGATGAGGGGCTTGCCTATGCCCGTGAACTCATGGAATATGCCGGCATCACCTGCGACTGCCACCAGAGCGTCAGGGGGCTCTCCCCCGGGGAGGATCTGGTGAAGTTTGCCAAAGAAAACCATGTGGATCACATCTTTCTGGGCATTAAAAAAACCTCCAAGGTCCAGAAATCCATCCTGGGCTCCACGGCCCGCCACGTCATCCTCAATTCCCCCTGCCCCGTAACCACCACTCGGTTTGATCCTGAACAGGTGACCACCGAGGAGATCCTCAGGGACAAGCGCATCCTGGTGGTGGACGACGAAATCGATATCCTGGAAACCATTGAAGAACTCATGGATGTATGCAGCCTGGAAACGGTGAACACCTTTAAACAGGCCCGAAAACGCATCCGGGAAACCCATTACGATCTGGCCATACTGGACATCATGGGGGTGGACGGATACAAAATCCTGGAACTGGCCCGGCAGCGAAACATCCCCGCCCTCATGCTCACGGCCCACGCCCTGACCCCGGACAACCTCAAGGCGTCCATCGTCAAGGGCGCCGACGCCTATATCCCCAAGGACGAACTGGCCAACCTGGCCGACCATGCCGCCGACGTCATCCGTTCACGGATCATGGGCGAGGAGGGAAAAAGGGCCTGGTTCTCCAAGCTCAAACCCTTTTTTGACAAGGCATTTGGAAAGGGATGGCGGGATACGGATCCTCAATTTTGGAACGCCTTTGACGATCGGTATGGAAAATAAAGGGATAAATGGAAAAGCGACCTCCCATCTTTTTCAGTTTTTCATAAAAAGATCATTGATAAATAAAAGCCTGGAATGCTACATTTTACAATCATAATATATATATTTTAGCATTTTCTCTGGAGGTCAAAATAAATGAACCACCCTTGGATCAAAATTGGTATCCTTTACCTTTGTGCGGCCCTGCTTTTCTTTGGTTGTGCTTCGGATATGGACAAATCAGAAAAATTTATACAGCAAGGCCAGGACTACTACGAACAAGGCGAATACAACAAAGCCGTCATCCAGCTCAAAAATGCCGTCTCCCTGAATCCCCAGTCCGCCGAAGGTTTTGCCCTTCTTGCCAAGGCATATCTCCAGCTCGGGGACGCCCAGAAGGGATTCCAGAACCTGCTTCGCCAGGAAAACATCACCCCAGATGATCTGGACCTGGTGGCCCAGGTGGCCTCTTTTTATCTTCTGGCCCGCCAGCCCGAAGAGGCCAGAAGACGCATGGACAGGGTTCTCAATGAAAACCCCCGCCACATTCCCTCCCTCTTTCTAAAGGCCGGTCTTTTGGGCCAGGTGAGCCAACGCCTCTCCCGGGAAACCCTTGAAGAAATCGGACAGGTCTATGAAGCCATCCTGGAAATCGACGCCAAACAGACCCGGGCCCATCTGGCCCTGGCCCGTGCCAAGGCGGGACTCAGGGATTTTGACGGGGCGGAATCCCATTTGAAACAGGCCGTGGCCCTGGAACCCGACAACAACGCCAACTACCAGACCCTGTTTAATTTTTACAGGGCCCAGCGAAATTTAGAAGCTGCTGAACAGGTCATCAGGGATCTCATCGACCGGAAACCCGAAGAGGCAGATCCCCACATTTATATGGGCAATTATCACCTCAGCCGCCGGGATGTTGAAAAGGCCAAGTCCGAGTTCACCATTGCCATGGAAAAGGACCCCAAAAGCCTTAATCCCTATATGAAACTGGCACAGATTGCCAACCTGGAAAAGGACTACGAAAGGGCGGAGGCCCTTTTGGAAAAGGCCGTGGCCATCAATCCGGAAAACTTTGCCGTGAAAACCGCCCAGGCCGACTTTTACTTCACCAAGGGAAAAATCGGCCAGGCCCAGGCCATTTTGGACCAAATCATGGAGGTCCGGCCCGACTTTCTGCCGGCCAAAATCCTCCAGGGAAAACTCATGGCCCAGATCCAACAGCTGGATGAGGCCATCGACATTTTCCGGACCCTGGTCCAGGAAGAACCCAACTCCCCCAATTTCAACTACCTTCTGGGCAAGGCCCTGGCCCAGAACGGTGAACAAGCCCAGGCCAATGCCGCCATTTCCAAGGCCATCGAACTCAACCCCAACTTTATCCCCGCCCGGATGCTCATGGCCCAAAACCAGTTCATCGCAGGGGATCTCTACGTGGCAGAAACCCATGTCAACCGGGTGCTGAACATCCAGCCCACCCACTACAACGCCACCGTGCTTCTGGGAAATATCCGCCTGGCCAACAAGGAATACACCCAGGCACGGGAACTTTACCAGAAACTCATCGACGGCGCCCCCCAGATCCCCGTTGCCTATTATCGCATGGGTATCCTTGACCAGGTGGAAAAAAAATACGACCAGGCCATATCCCACTTTGACAAAGCCCTGGCCCTCAATCCCAACCTCATGGATGTCTTTGCCGCCAAGGTCAGGCTAAAGATCTCCTTAAAAGAGTATGCCGCAGCCCTTTCCCTGTGTGAAGAACAGCTGGCCCAAACCGATGTGTCCCCGGTGGTGGTATCGGTGACCCAGGACCTCAAAGGGAACATCTACCTGGCCCAGAACCAATTGGAAAAGGCCAAGGCTGCCTATGAAAAGGCCATTAAAAGCAACCCTAAATTCATTCCGCCATACAGCACCCTGGCCCGAATCCTCATGTCCCAGGGACTGGAAGACGATACCATTGACCTCTATACCCGTTTAAGCGTCCAGCTTCCCAAACAGGCATCCCCAGAAAGCCTCATCGGCACCATCTATGAACAACGGGGGGAACTGGACAAGGCGGAAATCCACTATAAAAAGGCCCTGGATCGGGATCCCGACCACATCGCCTCACTGAACAACCTGGCCTTTATCTATGCCGAACAAAACCGGGAGCTGGACCTGGCCCTGGACATGGCCCGAAGGGCCCGTCTCCAGGCCGGCGAAAACGCTGCCATCATGGACACCCTGGGCTGGGTCTACTATAAAAAGGCCCTCTACGATTCCGCAGTCCAGGAGTTCAAGGCATGCGTGGCCAAGGTACCTGGAAATCCCATCTTCCACTTCCACCTGGGCCTGGCCTACGATAAACTGGGTCGGCGGGACCAGGCCGTGGCCGCCCTTGGCCAGGCCCTGAAACTCCAGGAAAACTTTCCCGGGGCCGAACTGGCCCGGACCATCCTCAACCAGGGATAATGTCCAGTGGCCCTGCATCCATTGTGAAATGGATGCAGGGCCACTTTTTTCACCCGCCTTTATTTCTCCCTTAACGCCATCATTTAACCCGGTTTATTCCCAATGGCACATACAACCCCATGCCCATTTCAATTCCGGCCTTTACCTTGCTTTTTTCACATGATTTGGAACCCTGCCATGGGGGGAAGATCAAGTTCGCCTTTCCCCCCCATGACCGCCCCCTATTTCATGCCAGGATAGTGGGAATCATCCCGTCTGAAATCAACTCGGTTTTCTCCCAGCTGTTTTTCGCAAAACATTTTCGTCAACGGATTTGACGATATTTATCCTGGACTTTTACCCTTTTTTCGTCAATGGAGCTGAACGCCAAAACCCCTTCCAGAAGGCAACCTCAGCCCAATCCCCCTGTTTTTTATCGTAAATATGACACTTCGCAATCCAAAAGACTTGCGTTAATGAAAATCTCACCCTATACTTATCCAATGGTATTCAGAGTCGACTAAAATCGGATACCGGTTTCACCTACCGTAAGCGTCAAAACGTGTCACCTTAACATCTTTTAAAAATGGGAGTGTATCATGGCCCAAAAACTCACCATCGGTGCGATGGATACCGAATCCGACACCTACATGGATTCGACCCAGCTCTCTTATTTCAGGGATAAGCTTCTGAGGCAGAAACGCGAAATCATGGACAAACTCAATCGAATCAAAAGTGAAATCAAAAAAATGCAATTTGAAAACGCCGATCTTCTGGACCGCAGCAACCTCATAGCGGCCCGGGAACGCGCCATTGATTTTTCCACCCGTTACGGCCAGGTCATCCGCCAGATCGATAAGGCCCTGGAACGAATCGAAGACGGCAGCTTCGGCTATTGCGAACTGACGGGAGAGCGCATCGGGTTCAAGCGGCTGGAGGTTCAGCCCTGGACCAATCTTTCCATCCACGCACTGGAAGAAATCGAACGAAACGCCGCCCTTAAGGGCAGCGACATATAAGCCCCTTTCCCCCCGGGAAGGTGCCGGTTCTGCTGTGCCTCCCTGCAGCGGCCCGGCATCTTCCCACCCTTCATTTTCTCCGGGAAAGGGAGCACTTCCCAGAAGGTCTTCCCGGCATGTGACACCCTCCCGTCGGCATCCCGTCACCCCCAAAAACCGCCTGGATATTCCCTGACAATTTTACCCCCATGGCCAGTGAAGGGGCCCCTTAATCATGGGGGCTGTCCCAAGGGACAGACATTGGCGTTTATCCCCGGGACGGGATATGATATCCTCTGCCATTATTTCTTCAAATGGAGGTATTCCATATGCGCAAATTCAGATATGTTCTTTCAATTATACTCCTGTTGCTTTTCGCCCTTTCCGGTCCGACATGGGCCCGGCCCCCCAAATATGTATTCTATTTCATCGGCGACGGCATGGGGGCATCCCAACGGCAGTTCAGCGAATTTTTCCTGAGGGAAACCGACAAGAATCCCGGCGCCGTCCTAACCATGAACACCTTTGAGGTGGCCGGACTCACCGCCACCTATGCCGCAAACACCCTGATAACGGACTCGGCTGCCGCAGCAACGGCCCTGGCCACCGGGGTGAAAACCAACAAGGGCTATGTGGGGGTCTCCCCCAGGGGGAAGGCCCTGATCACCCTGACCGAAGCCGCCCGGGACAAGGGATTGGCCACAGGTATTATCACCACCACCCGACTCACCCATGCCACCCCGGCCTCCTTCACCGCCCACAACCTCTCCCGGAGTAATGAAAACGACATTGCCATGGACCTGTTCAATTGCAATGTGGATTTCATGGCCGGCGGTGGTATCCGCCATTTCCTTCCAAAGGACCATCTTCCCAGAGAAACGGACATAACCCATCGTCCCATCAAGGGCAGACGCAAAGACGGGGTAAACCTGGTCCAGGCTTTCATGGACAAGGGCTATGCCGCCTTTGTGGGAAAAAAGGGAGCAGCGGCCTTCAAGACCACGGATTTCACCCGGGTGCCCAGGGCATTCATCGCCCTGACCCAGGGCCACCTTCCCTTTGAAATCGACCGCCAAAACGCCTTTCCCCAGGCCCCCTCCCTGGCCGATCTAACCCGGGCGGGCATCCAAAGCCTATCATTGGATCCCGACGGATTTTTCGTAATGGTGGAAGGCGGTCGCATTGACCATGCCTGCCACATCAACGACCCCGTGGGCACCATCCACGATGTCCTGGCCCTGGACCGGGCCGTGGCCCAGGCCCTTGAATTTGCCAGGGCCCACCCCGATGACACCCTGATCCTGGTGGTGGGGGACCATGAGACCGGCGGACTGGGACTGGGCATGGACACCCTGGGATACCGGCTGAACATGGCCGCCCTGGTGCCGGCCCGCATCTCCGTCAACGGCAACCTCAGCCGGGGTCCCCAAAAATACAAGGGCCACCGCAATGCCTTCCTGGAACTGATCCAATCCCAATACGGACTCTCCCAGCTCACCCCAGGGGAAAGCAATCGGCTCAACACGGCAATGGACCTGGCCGATGCCGGCAAAACCTCGGGCTATTACCAGTATGACCCCGTTGCCCTGGCCACGGCCCGCCTCTTGTCGGAACGGGCCAACATCCACTGGACCTGTACCATTCACACGGCCACCATGATCCCCCTGTCCGCCACCGGGGTCGGTGCCAATGAATTCTCCGGTTTCAAGGACAACACCCAGATCGCCAGAACCCTTGCCAGGGTCATGGGCCTTGGGCTTTAAATCCATGGCCAGATCCCTCTTTGCCCTGGCGGCATTGGCCCTTATAACCGGGCTGATATTCCTGGGCCACCCCGCCCCCAGCCCCGTAGAAGACACCCCGGACCATATCCTGGAGGTCAGGGCCCGGGTCACCGCGGTGGACAATACAGGGGTCTGGTCCGCCGGCCACAATCACATGGGGGCCCAATCCCTGAACCTGATCCTGCTGGAGGGGCCCTTCAAGGGGCAGCGGGTGGAGGCCGTCAACCCGCTCACCGGCCACAGTGACATGGAGACCCTTTTTCAAAGGGAGGACACCATCATTGCCGCGGTGATCCTGGACAAGGGTGAAATCGTCCAGGTCAATGCCGTGGACCTGGTTCGCCAGGACAGCCTCCTCCTCCTGTTCGGCCTCTTTGTCGTCAGCCTCATTGCCTTTGCCCGCATGGTGGGGGTCCGGGCATTGGTCTCCTTTGTCCTCACCATCGGAATCATCTGGAAATTCCTTGTCCCCCGCCTCCTGGCCGGGGCACCGCCCCTTCCCATCACCGCCCTTACCCTGGTTCTGCTATCGGGGCTGGTCATCTTCCTTGTGGCCGGGATCAACCGCCGGGGGATCACCGCCTTTCTGGGCACCCTGGGCGGGCTGGGGGTGAGCCTGGCCACCCTTCTGGTCTTTGGCGGCAGGACCGGTCTCCACGGCATGACCCAGCCCCATGTCAACGCCCTGCTTTTCAGCGGCTATTACACCCTGGATATCCGGGGAATCTTCTATGCGGCCGTGATTCTGGGGGCCTCGGGTGCGGCCATGGACGTGGCCATGGATGTGGCCGCAGCCATGGATGAAATAAAAAAGAAAAAACCGGGGATCGCCATGGGAGAGCTGACGGCATCGGGGCTCACCGTGGGACGCCAGGTCATCGGCACCATGGCCACCACCCTGCTGCTGGCCTATTCCGGCGGCTACCTCACCCTGCTCCTCTTTTTCCAGGCACAGCACCCCAGCACCCTGCGCATCCTCAACCTGAAAATTGTGGCAGCAGAAATCATGCGGACCCTGGTGGGATCCATGGGATTGATCATGGTGGCCCCCCTCACGGCTCTCGTTGGGGGAATTCTCCTGGGACGGTTCTCCTCCAGGTCATAAAGTAATGCTCCCCATTCCCATGGGGTGTAAAGTGACCATGACCCCCGGGCCAAAGGGGGATAAAAAAAGGCCCTTACCCCAAAGGCCGGACGGCATGGAGCGCCGTCCTCCCCTGCAATGGACCATGGCCTGAGGGCTTCCAAAAAAACGGAAGCATTAACGTCGTTCAACTCAAGTAGTTGTCACCACCTCCAATGAAAGGCCCCCCTGGACGGAATTCCAATCCCCTCCGGAAGCCCCCCCGATGGATCCCCATTGAATCCTGAACCCGTCTCCGGCAGACGCCCTGCCCCACCCAAAAAACAGCAGCTGTTTTCCAGCGCAAACAGACAGACAGGGGCAAGACATAATATATATCAAGTATATTTGTTTTCGAAATCCAAACAATGTGCTTGATATAAAAGAAGCCTTATGCATAGAATGCACAATCGTTTCGCAATTTGAGGAAGGATATATTCAACAATGAAAAACAGATCCAAGTCCGCAAAATCCCCAAAGCAGCCCCTGGCCCACCTGGCCTATGAAACCATTGTTAAACGCATCATATGCCTTGAATACCAGCCCAGTCAGCACCTGGAAGAAGGACGGCTGGTATCGGACCTGGGCATCGGCAGGACCCCCATAAGGGAGGCCCTGGTCCGCCTCCAGAGCGAAAAAATGGTGGAATCCCACCCCAACCGTGGGGTGGTGGTCCGGCCCATCACCCTCCAGAACACCAAGGCCATGTTTGAAAGCATGAACATTTTTGAGTTTGGGGTGGTGGATATTGCCGTGACCAAAAATTGCGCCGCCTCCCTGGCCGAGATGCGCAGGGCCAATGAAGACATCTGCACGGCCTTTGATAAAAAGGAGCTCTTCAGCATGGTGGAGGCCAATCACCAATTCCACCTGCACTTTGCCCAATGCTCCCAGAACGAATTCCTCATCCGTGCGGTCCAGGATGTCCGGAACGAGGCCAAACGCCTCTCATACCTCTCCTACAATACCGTGGGGGGCCCGGAAAAAAGCCTGGAGCACCATTACGAAAGCGTGGTGAAAGAACATGAAAAACTGATCCATGGCCTGGAGCAACAGGATGCGGAGGGGTTGAAAACCCTGCTGGAAAAGCATATCCAGACCTTCCGCCACCGCATCATCCAGTTTATGGTCTCATAACCCCTACAGCCAACTGCCCCCAGGGCCCATTAAAGGAGAAGATCTTTGGTAAAGGCGATAAAAATTCTAAACCCCGGCTGGTTCACCACCGTCCAGGACCATGGACGCAGGTCGTTTCAACACATGGGGGTTCCCGTATCCGGTGTCCTTGATGCCTATTCCGCAACCATGGCCGGCCTCTTGGCCGGTAACGGCCCCCATGCCCCGGTGTTGGAAATAACGGTCATGGGGCCCACCTTTGAAGTGCTCAGGGAGATGGATATCGCCCTTACCGGCGCCGAAATGGACATCTGTGTGAACAACGCCCCCTGCCCCCAGTGGGAATCCATCCGGGTGATCCCCGGCGACAAGGTAATGGTGGGGGCGGCCTCCAAGGGATGCCGGGGATATCTGGCCCTGGGCGGCGCCATTGCCGTGGAAGAGATCATGGGCAGTGCCGCCACCTATGTGGGGGGGAAAACCGGGGGATTTCAGGGCCGCCCCCTGAAAAAGGACGACATCCTTGAAACCGGGGATGCACCGGCCCTGGCCCGGCCCCGAAAACTGCCCCAGGAGCTCATCCCCGATCTGGACGCCCCCAAGATTCTCCATGCCGTGCCAGGTCCCCAGGATGATTTCTTTGAAACCGACATCCTGTTCAACACCCCCTATACGGTCACGGAAAAGGCCGACCGCATGGGATACCGGCTTTCCGGTACGCCCCTGCCCATGCGCCGGGGTAAACCGGCCAGCATCGTTTCCGAACCGGTGATTCCCGGTGCCGTCCAGGTGCCGGCCGACCAGCAGCCCATCATCCTCTTGGGGGAACAGACCGTTGGGGGATATGCCAAGATCGCCACGGTGATCTCCACGGATCTTCCCCGGGTTGCCCAGGCCCTTCCAGGGGATACCCTGGAATTCAAAAAAGTAAGCCTGCTCCAGGCCCATGACCGGCTGAAGGCGCATAAGGAAAAGATTCAAAGGGCCTGTGACGCCTTTGGGATCTGATTCTTTTTTCTTTACTCCCCCGGCAGATATTGGTAGGAGGATGGGCTGGAGGTACAATGTTCAATATTTATATCCGGCTCATTCCCCTGTTCCTGATCACCCTGCTCTGGACCTTACCCTGTTCGGCAACCAAGACCCTCTCGGTTTTGCAAGCCGCAACCGCCAATCCCCGTGTCCAGGAGAGTCACCAAGCCATCGTCAATGCCATTGCACTGCGTCTGGGCCGCCAGGTCTTTTTCCGCACCGCCCCCTTTAAACGAAGCCTTTTGTTCATGAAAAATGGGACCATCGACATCATGGTGGGCCTACTCAGGCGACCGGAACGGGAAGCCTATATCCACTATATATCCCCTCCCTATAAACGCAGGTCGGACACGGTATTCTTCCTCCGGTCCCACCATCCACCCGATCACATCACCACCTATGAAGACCTTAGGGCGAAACACATCGGCACCCTGACGGGGGCCCGGTATTTTCCGGCCTTTGATGCGGACACCACCCTGCTCAAGGAGCCCACCCACAATTTTGAATCCAACATTAGAAAGCTCATCCTGGGCCGTTTGGATGTGGTTGTAAGCTCTGAGACAACGGGCATCGAATGGCTTCACAAGATCAAATTAGCCAACCATATCACCCTGGCCGATTTCAGATATGCCAAGGTTAAAAACGTCTATGTGGGGATTTCAAAAAAATCGGAATTAATGGCGGAGCTTCCCCAGGTAGAGGGGATTATTAAGGGGATGATTCTTGGGGGGGAGATCCATGGGGTGATTGTGGATTATTACACCCAAAGGAACCTTCCCGTACCGGCCATATAGCCGGTACGGGAAGGGATATTCAAAGGGGAAAATCCCTATTTTTTCTTGGCAGCGATGGAGATGCAGATTGCAGCTCCTCCCCAGGTTACCCCAAGGCCGATGACCATCATCACAATAGCAGCAGTCGTCATATCGTATTCTCCTTATGCTTTTTGTTTCCTGCGACCGTCCAACTGGGCCAGAACACCGAGAACCACCAGAGAGACGACCATGAACCATCCCAGCCAAAACAGGGCGGCTCCGGGATATCCTTCATAGGGATTCTGGATATCCTTGATCAGGTTGGCGATGCTCATGTATCCCAGTACAACCGGGGTCAGGATCTTCAGGCAGAAGTTCCACCAGGCACCCACACGGAAATCGGAAATGGCGTTGATGTGCTCCTTGAACACATCCAGCTTGCAGAACCAGGCCAGGAAGATGATTTCAACAAGGCCACCGGCCAGAACGCCGAAGTTGTTGATAAAATGGTCCACGATGTCCAGGATGTAAAGCCCGCCCTGGGTGGTGAAAACCAAACCGGCCAGGAAGCCGAAGCCGCAGTAGTAGGTGACGGCCTTTTTACGTTCCAGGCCAAACTTGTCCATCATGGCCTTTACGGAAACCTCACAGATGGAGATCATGGAACTCAGACCGGCAAAAACCAGGGCCAGGAAGAAAAGGGTACCGAAAAAGGCAGGTCCGGGCAGGTTGTTGATGGCCTTGGGAATGGTAACAAAGGCCAGGCTCACGCCGGACTTGACCACCTCGTTCACGCCGACCCCCTGGGCCTGGGCCATGTTCCCCAGAACGGAGAAAACCATGATCCCGCAGAGGATACTGAAACCACAGTTACAAAAGGCGGTGATAAAGGCGTTGTTGGAAATATCGGATTTTTCCGGCAGGTAACCGGAATAGGTCAGCATGATGGCAAAACCAACGCTCAATGAAAAGAAGAGCTGGCCGTAGGCCGCCACCCAGACCTTGATGTTCAGTAGGGCGGAAAAGTCGGGTTTGAACATCCAGTTCACCCCTTCGTGGGAACCGGGCAGGGTCACCGCACGCAGGGTAATGATGATGACCATGATGAACAGCAGGGGCATGAAGACCTTGGAGGCCGCTTCAATTCCCTGTTTAACCCCCTTGAACAGAACAAACCAGGTAATACCCCAGGCAGCCACAACAGCAGCCAGGATGGGCATACGGATACTGCCCAAATCAAAGGGGCCGTCCGAAAGGGCCAGATATTCTTTAAAGAAAAAACCGGCGGTGTCCGTTCCCCAGCCCTGGTTAAAGGCCAGGACAAAATAGGAAATGGACCAGCCAACAACGGCAACGTAATAGATGGAAATCACAAAGGACACCAGGATTTGCCACCATCCGACCCACTCCCAATTGGGGGACAGGGTTTTGAAAATATTGGAGGCTGAACCGCGGATTTTGTGTCCAACGCCAAACTCCAGAATCAAAAACGGAATGCCCGCCGTCAGCATGGCAAACAGATAGGGGATGAAAAAAGCACCCCCGCCATTCTCATAAGCAACATAGGGAAAGCGCCAGATGTTACCCAAACCAATGGCGGACCCGATGGCCGCCAGTACAAATCCCACGCGGGATCCCCATTGCTCTCGTTTTGTCATTATATATCACTCCTTTATATATAATTAGGTTACAAAGTAGAGGAGGCTACACCATTTCAAAATCCATGTCAAAGAAAAACCATTGACTTTTTCAAGCATACAGCTTACGTAAACGTCAACTATTATAACCTTAAAAAATTAAGGACGGGTGGAATGGAGCAGAATAAAATTAAGGTGCAAAGCACTTATACCATCTCCCAGATGGCAGATGCCCTGGACATCTCCACCCGCACCATCCGCTTCTATGAAGAAAAGGGTCTGATCCGTCCCCAGAGGACCGCCGGTAACCAACGCATCTACACCGCACGGAACAAAGCCCGGCTCAAACTCATCCTGAGGGGAAAGCGCTTTGGCTTTTCCCTGGACGAAATCGCCGACATGATCGGCATGGCCAACACCGACCCCAACGAGATCGAGCAGATCAAAAAAGCATTGAAATTCGGGGATGCAAAACTCAAGGAAATCCAGGAAAGGAAACGGGAACTCTCACTTCTGGAACAGGATATCCTATCTACCCGTGAAAAGCTAATGAAACGTATTTTGGAACTCAACCCCCGGGGAGGTGTTAAACCCTAGCACCCAACCCCGGCATTTCACAGCCCTTGGTGGAATGCCGGGACACGGCACCACAGATCGACACCCGTTTAGACCTCTCCCCAAACAAGAGGAGGCCCCAATGAACCTAGTGGAACTCGTGGATGCAAACGCAGCAACACACCCCGGCAAGACCGCCCTGTGTACCATGGAAGACCAGGTGGATTTTGCCGGTGTCAAAGAGGCCAGCGAGACCGTGGCCGCCGCCCTCATGGAACTGGGGCTCCCCAGGGGGACGCCCGTGGCCCTCATGGGCCAGAACTCCTTTGATTTTGTCTTTGCCCTCTTCGGCATCCTCAAGGCCGGCTGTGTTGCCGTGCCCGTGAACCACAAACTCACCGCCCCCGAGGTGGATTACATCATCGAAGACAGCAAAACCGGCCTCTTCATCTTTGACGGCAGCCTCCATGAAGTGGCGGCTAAACTCAGGGCCCAGATCCCCAAATGGGCCATGGACACCCCGGCCACAGGCTTTGATTTTCTAGGGGACCGCAGGGCGGGTGCCCCGGCTTTTACCCCCATCCAAATCCAGGACGAGGACCCGGCCCAGATCCTCTACACCTCGGGCACCACGGGCAACCCCAAGGGCTGCCTCCACACCCACCAAGGGGTTGTGGCCGCCGGAGAGGCCGGGGCCAGTGCCGTGGACATCACCGGTGACGACACCATGCTGGTGGCCATGCCCATCTGGCACTCCTCTCCTTTGAACAACTGGTTTATGGGCACAACCAAAAAGGGAGGCACCATTGCCATGATCCGGGAATACCACCCCCTCCACTTTTTGGAAATCATCCAGAAACGAAAATGCACCGGCTACTTCGGCGCCCCCATCTCCTACCTCATGCCCCTGCAGATGCTGCCCAACTTCGCCGATTTTGACCTCTCCTCCATGCGGGCATGGATCTACGGCGGAGGCCCCATCGCCCCGGAAACCGTTAAAAAGCTGGTGGCCGCATACAAGAGCGACCGCTTTTACCAGGTCTACGGCATGACCGAATCCGGCCCCACCGGCATGGTCCTTAGGCCCCAGGACCATGCCGAACATGCCGGTTCCATCGGCTGTCGGCCCCTGCCCGGGGCGGAAATGCAGCTGATGAAGGATGCAAACACCCCGGCCGGCCCCGGAGAAACCGGGGAAATCTGGCTCAGGGCCGGCTCCATGATGAAGGGCTATCTCAACACCCCCGAGGCCACCCGGGATGCCTTTGAGGGCGACTGGTACAAGACCGGGGATGTGGCCCGCATGGACAAAGACGGCTTCCTCTTCATCGTGGACCGCATCAAGGACATGATCGTCACCGGCGGTGAAAACGTCTACTCCAAGGAGGTGGAGGACCGGATCCTTGAACACCCGGCCGTCTCCCAGGCCGCCGTCATCGGCACCCCCCATCCCGACTGGGGAGAAACCGTCACCGCCGTCATTGTCACCGCCCCGGACCTGGACCCCGTCCCCACCGGGGACGAGATCAAGGAATTTCTCAGTCCCCGGCTGGCCCGGTACAAAATCCCCCGGCGCTTCCACTTCACAACGGAACTGCCCCACACCCCCTCGGGCAAGGTGATGAAGTACAGGCTCAGAAGCGATTTCAAATAACCCCTGCCCCGGTGGTGGAAAGACCATCCTTTTGGCACCGGGAAAACAGATAAAATGGTCACCGCCCTTTGGGTACCGGCCATGAAACGAAAGGTTCCAACATGTTCGAATATTTACTCACCGATGGACAAAAGGCCCTCCAGACCGAAGCCCGGGAATTTGTAAAGACCATTCCCAGAAAACTCATCCTGGACATGGATGAAGACAAGGTCCAGTTTCCCAAGGCGTTCCTCCAGGAGGCCGGTCGCAGAAACCTCATGGGATGCCGCTACCCCAAAAAATGGGGGGGCCGGGGCATGGACTGGGTCTCCACCTGCATGGTCATGGAAGAGATCGGGGTTCTGGGCTATATCTTTGCCTGCACCTTTGGGGTGGGGGCGGAGCTGGTCTGCGACGCCATCGTCCTCCACGGCAATGACGCCCAAAGGGAAAAATATGTTAAACCCTTGCTGGCCGGCGACCTCTTCGCCGCCGAATGCCTCACCGAACCCCGGGGGGGCTCGGACTTCTTCGGCACCACTACCACAGCCGAGGACAAGGGGGATTATTTCCTGCTCAACGGCCAGAAACGTTTCATCGTGGGCGGTGAAGGAGCCGACTACTTCCTGGTCTATGCCCGCACCGACCCCCATGCCGAACCCCACAAGGGCATCTCCTGCTTCATCGTGGACAGAAGCCCGGGGGTGAAGACCGAATACCTATACGGCCTCATGGGCTGCCGGGGGGGCGGGGCCGCCCGCATGGTCTTCAAGGATGTGGAAGTGCCCAAGGAAAATCTTCTGGGCGGCCTCAACCAGGGGGTCAAGATCTTTAACACCATGATGATCCCGGAACGGCTGGGCACCGCCGCCATGACCATCGGTGCCGCCATCCCCGCCCTGGACGTGGCCACCTCCTACACCAGCAAGCGAAAGGCATTCGGCCGCCCCGTGGCCGCCTTCCAGGGGGTCTCCTTCCAGGTGGCAGAGGCCGCCACCCTTTTGGATGCGTCAAGGGCCATGATCTACACCACGGCCCGGGCCGTGGACCAAGCCATCAACGACAAAACCATCCGCCGCCTGGTCTCGGAGTCCAAAAAATTCGTCACCGAATCCTGCCAAAAAGCCGTTCACAACGCCATGCAGGTCATGGGCGGCATCGGCTACACCAATATCTATCCCGTGGAACGCATCCACCGGGATCTACGGTTGGCCTCCATCTGGACCGGCACCAACGAGGTCATGTCCATGATCATCGCCAATGAATGGTACAAGGAATATTGGAAAAACAAGGACGCCAAAAGAATCCGGGACATGGAAGACGATGCCGCCGAATCCGGCGCCGCAGACGAAAGAATTTTTGAATAGGGGCTGTTCCGGTTCCGGACCCCACCCGGGGTCCGGAACCGTCCCCCTTTTCAACCGCCCCTGTGACACCACGAGATCCGGCCCATCCCCGATGCTGCTTTTCCCTTTCCATACTTGACACTTCGCCCGTTCTGTCTGGCATTTTTTTCTTTGTCTTTAACACCATTTAATCGTATAGTGATTTAATTCAAAAACAATTCGTTCAGTTTTCACAGTATCACCCTATCCCAGAGGTTGTATTGATGATGTCTTCCCACATGAGTTTCTCCATTGCGGTAAACCCTTTCCATGGGAACCATGGTGCCGGGACTTTCCCCCAGGCCATCCATGCGGGCCACAGCCCCCGTGGGTCCGCTCCCTGGGAACCATCCTCCAGCCCGGGCCCCCACACCAGGGAGAGGGGCGGCAGACCATGATCCCCACGTCCATCCACCGCCCCCACCCCCGGCAGGTGAAGCTCCGTCATATCCTGGGCATCCAGTCCACCTTCATCGCACTTTTCCCCTTTGTCCTCCTCTGCGTCCTGGTGGGGATATTTGCCGTACCCGAGGTGGAGACCCAGTTCCGTTCCACCCAGATCCAGCTCTCCACCAGCATTGCCGCCCGGGTGGAAAACCACCTCCTCACCGTGGCCACCCTCATGCGAAACAGTGCCGAACTTTTAACACAGCCCATGGAACGCCCCAGGGAAACCCGGATTTTGGAATCCAACCTGGCCGTCTCCCCTCCCCTCAAGGCCCTCTACCTTGTCTCCCCCACCGGGCAGATGGAGAACTTCTCCTTAAAATCCAGTGATTCCAAACGCATGGGTGAACTCATGGGCATTGATATGTCCCGGCACTGGATTTTCCGCCGGGTCATGGAGACCCAGGCCACGGTATGGTCGGACATCCACCTGCCCATGGGAGAAAAGAAAATATCTGTGGTCACAGCCCTTCCCACCGGAAACCGGGTTCTCATGGGAGAAATCGACCTCACCCTTCTCAACGAATTTCTGGGAAAGCTCACCGCCGAGAGGAACCAGCACATCCTCATCCTGGACCGCAAAGGCCAGGTCATTGCCGATCCCGAGGGCCGGCTGGCCGGGGACAAAACCAACCTGGGCCACATCCCACTGGTGCAACGGGCCCTGTCCGGCACCGCTTCCCCCAGCTACGATGAATTTGACTTCAACCAGGTGCCCATGGTGGCCACCATCCTTAAAACCCGGTTCATCCACTGGAACATCCTGGTCCTCACCCCGGCCCAACAGGTCTACTCCCCGGTGAGAACCACCTTCATCGTCCTGGTGGTGGCCCTGGTCCTCACCCTTTTGGCCGGCACCTGTTTTGCCATGCTTTTTGCCAGCCGTATGGCCGACCGCTTCGAAACCCTTGCCGGGCAATTGCGGCGCATCGCCAGTGGAGAGACCCGGGAGGACTGGCCCACCTCGGACATTGTGGAGTTCAAATCCTTTGCCGGTGAAATACGGCAGATGGCCCAGGCCATCACCCAGCGGGAGGCCTACAACCGGATTCTCTTTGCCGACTCCCCGGCGGCCATGCTGGTGTTGGACTCCCTCAACGGCCAGTGCAAGGACTGCAACCAGGCCGCCCTGGCCCTCTTCGGGAAAAGGGCTCCCGAAGAGATGGCCGGCCATACCCTTGAAAGCTTTTCCCCCGCCACCCAATCCCAGGAACTGGACTCGGCCAAGGGATTGGCCACCCACATGGAAACCTGCCTGGAGACCGGAAAAATTACCTTTGATTGGATTTTCCTGCGAAAAAAGACCGAAGAATGGCACGGAGAGGTCACCTTTTCCCGGTTCACCCATGGAAAGCGGAATCGGATCCAGGTCATCCTCCACGACATCACCCATGAAAGGGAGATTGAAAGGGAACGCCAGGTCCTGGAAAGCCAGCTCCTCCAGGCCCAGAAAATGGAATCCATCGGCACCCTGTCCGGGGGAATTGCCCACGATTTCAACAACATCCTCTTCCCCATCTCCGGGTATACCGAACTCATGCTCCTGGAGGCCCAAAGGGGCAGCGTCCACCACGACTACCTCACCAAAATCATGGAATCGGTCCACCGGGCCAGGGACCTGGTCCGCCGGATCCTCACCTTCAGCCGCCAGAACGAAACCCGGCTGGAGGGGGTCTGGATCCATGAAGTGGCCCGGGAGGCATTAAAGCTGGTCGGTTCCACCCTGCCGGCCACCATCATGATCCAGGACAATATCCAGGAGTGCCCCCACCAGGTCCTGGGCAATTCCACCCAGATCCACCAAATCATCATGAACCTGTGTACCAATGCTTTCCACGCCATGGAGGATGGGGGGGGCATCCTTACCCTGGGCCTGGACACCGTGGAACTCAAGGCATGGGACGTCAAACACATCCGGATCAATCCGGGCCAATACGCCTGCATCAGCGTCACGGACACCGGGGTGGGCATGGACACCGCCGTCCTGGACCAGATCTTCCACCCCTATTTCACCACCAAGGATACGGGCAAGGGCACCGGTCTGGGCCTTTCCGTGGTCCATGGAATCGTCCGGGCCCACGGCGGCCACATCAGCGTGGACTCCTACCCCGACAGCGGCACCCGGTTCAAGGTCTACCTCCCCCTGACCCGCAACGGCCTCCCCCAGGCCGCCCTCCCACCCGATGCCCCAAAACCCGCCCGGGGCAAGGGTCATATCCTTGTGGTGGACGACGAGGTGATGATTGTGAAGATGCTGGCCACCCTGCTCACCCACATGGGCTACCAGGTCACCACCGAAACCCAGAGCACCCAGGCCCTGGAAACCTTTAAGGCCGACAAGGAGGGCTTCGACCTGGTCATCACCGACATGACCATGCCCGGCATGACTGGATATCAGCTGGCCGGGAACATCATGACCATCCGGCCCGATACCCCCATCATCCTCTGCACGGGGTATTCCGAAACCATGACCCGGGAAAAGGCCGCCGGCCTGGGCATCAGCGGTTTCCTGTCCAAGCCCATCCTCCGCCAGGAGCTGGCCGCCATGATTGAAAAGGTATTGGGACAAACCGCCGGGGAAGGGAACCATTCCTCCAGGGGCTCCTCCCCGTCGGAGAAATCCGCCTCTTAAAGGCGTCTCTTAAACTTAAATTTTGCAGGCATACCGAAATCAGGTCAACCCACAAGACTTGGACGGGGCCGTAAGCGATCCCAAGGCCAATCCATCAGGAACGATGGAAGTGAACCAGCTTCCACCCCTCCTCCTGGTATTGGAAAATCCGGGTCACATTTTCCACCTGGACTCCATCGGCGCCTCCGGATTCCGTTTCCGTAAGATGGAGGGTATAGGCCACATAGGCCATGTCCTTGCCCACCCGGATTACAGGATCCACCAATTCGATGTGATACTGGTCCACGGGCCGGGACCGCTCCACCATGAACCGATGGAGGCCGATGCCCCGGAGCAGGTGGCCCCGGGTTTCCGGCTCAAAGCAGGAGACCTGGTCCGACACCCGCTTGACATAGGTTTCAACATCGGCCTGCTGGACCGAATGGAGCAGATCCATGAGGCATTCTTCCACTTCCCGTACTTGACAGATTTCCGGTGACATGCGGAACTCCCTTTAATGGAAAAATCATTTTCATTCAGGCAATGGGGTGGACCATTTCCCGGCGGTATCCCGTGACCACCCGGATATACCCCCTGAGCAGTTCGTCCACTTCCGGGTCCCCGGTATCCACCCCAAAGGGTTGCCCCCGGAAACTGCCGATCTTCTGCAGGGTGGCCCCCACAATAATGTTCTCCCGGCCGGCCAGGCGGATCACATGGGGGCTGAACTGGTGGTTGCCCCGGCCAAAGAGATAGCCCTGGCCGCCGATGGGGGTAATCACAATCTTGAAATTTTGCCCCTTCACCTGCTCCAGGATCTGGGCCTCGGTGGCGTCCTTAACCAAAAGTTCACCGTTTTTCACCATATCCACCCCCAGAAGGCTGTGGTCCAGGTTGAGATGCCTCATCACCGGGCGGATGGTGGTGCCCGGCCCCACCAGGTAAATCCAGTCCGGCATCATATCGTCCATGATGGAGAGGGAAATCTGGTTCTGGGTGGCCCGCTCCGACACCGGTGTCCCGGCCTTGCGACTCTGGATCCGGGAGCCGGACTCGGGCACCATGAGGTAGCCGAAAAGCCTTGTGGTGACCCGGCCCTTGCGGTAGGCATCCTCGTCAATGTCCAGGACCTCCTGCTCGGCCAATTGTTTGACCTCGCCGGAAAGGAATTGGGCGGCCAGCTCCCCGGCTGATTCAGGGTTCCGGGCAAAGACCGGGGAATGGATCTTCACCCCGGCGGGGATACCGATCACCGGCACCCGGTCCCCCACGGCCAAACAGACATCCCGGGCCGTACCGTCCCCACCGGCAAAGAGAATGAGGTCTGCTCCCTGGGCCACAAGGGCCCGGGCCGCCAGTCGGGTGTCCCGGGCCGTGGTTTCCCCCCCAGGGGATTGCAATAAAACGGGGTCATGCCCCGGGGACAGCACCCCATCCTCTTCAGTTTCGTCCCTCTTATCCACTTCTATCCTATCCACAACAAGGGGAAGACTCACCATCCCCTGCTCCCGGGCAAGGGTCTCTCCCATCTCCCCGGGGGCGGCATAGAGTTCAAAGGCCTCCCCCAGGGACTGGTTCAAAGCCGTAAGGGCCCGGCCAGCACGGGCCGGGGCCTGGGGAAGGGCCCCCAGGGCCAGGGCCTGGGCCACCAGGCCGTCGGTGCCCTTGAGGCCCACCCGACCGCCCAGGCCGGCAATGGGATTGACGATGAGTCCGACCTTTTTCATCTTATTTCCCTGCGGTCTTCTTCAGGTAGACCCGCCAGGTGAGGTTCCACTGCTCCGGATCATCCGAGGGCGAATCGTCCACCCGGTGACAGACACTGGCATGGGGCGCCGTTTTTATGATTTCAGGCGTTTCATAGGCTTCCTTGAAGATCTGCTTCAGGGTATCGATGTACTCGTCCAGATCCTCCCGGCTGGGGGTCTCGGTGGGCTCCAGGGTGATGGGCTCGGCGATGTGGTAGGGATGGTGGCTGGTCCAGTAGTGGAGGCCAAAATCCATCATGCGTCGCTGGATATCCCCGGAGCTGATGCCCGTATCCTTGAAGAGTTTTTCAATGGTGTAGCGCACCTGTTCCACCCGCTGCTTGCCCGGAATATAGGGGGCGTCCACACAGTCCAACTCCATGAGTTTTTTAAACATGTAATTATTGTTAAGCACGGCCACCTTGGCGGTTTCCCACAGGCCCTCGGCGCCCATGGCCCGGATCCAGGCATAGGCTTTGAGGATGACGGGGGCCACCCCGTACCAGGAGCGTACCTTGCCCACGCCGTCGGGGGTGTTCAGACTGGTCTCGTCAAAGACAAAGGTATCCCCTTCCTTATTGATGAAGGGACCGGGCAGGTAGGCTTCCAATTCCTTGACCGCACCGGTGGCGCCGCAGGCCGGGCCGCCGCAGCCATGGGGGGTGGAGAACGTCTTGTGCAGGTTAAAAAAGCACATGTCAAAACCGGCTTCCCTGGCACGGGTCACGCCCAAAAGACCGTTGGCATTGGCCTGGTCATAGCCGCAGAGGCCGCCGGCTTCGTGGATGAGGCGGGTGAATTCGGCCACCCGGGGATTGTAGACACCGGTGTCCTCTGGGTTGGCCACGAAAAAGCCTGCGGTTTTCGGGGAGATGGCCGCCTTAAAGGCGTCCAGATCCGGGTATCCGTCCTTGTCCGGACCGATGTGGATGATCTTGTAGCCCTTCACCGCAGGGGCGGCCGCATCCGAGGGATGGGAGTATAGGGTGGTGATGATCTCATCCCGATCCTCGCCCTTGGCCTTGAAATGGGCCGAGGCCACGGAAGCCATGGTCAAAATGCCCTGGCTGCCGCCGCCGGGCTGGAAGGTGAACCGGTCCAGGCCGGAGATTTCCCGCAGGAAGATGTCGGTGTTGTAGAAGATCTCCATCATGCCCTGGACGGTTTCCACCGGCTGCAGGGGATGGACTTCCGTAAGGGTGGGCTGCTTGGCCAAAACTTCGTTGACCTTGGGGCTGTACTTCACCGTACAGGTGCCCTGACCGATCTCGATGTTCACATCGGCGCCCAGGGTTTGCTGGGAAAGCCGCATGTAGTGGCGCAGCACCCGGGGCTGGGAGATTTCCGGCAGGGCCGGGGGGGTCTTGCGCTGCATGGACTCGGGGATCAAATTCTCCACCGGCCCCACGGCATCCATGATCTCGGCCTCAACCGCGGGCACCTGGATGCCCCGTTCGCCGGGACTGGAGAGTTCAAAGATAATGGGTTCATCCCATTTGGCCTGGTGAAACCCGTTTCTGACCCTAGATTCTCTTTTAATTTTTTCCATTGTCTTTCCTCCTCGGGTTTCTAAGCAAGGGCTCGTTTAAGGGCAGCGGCCAGGGCATCGATCTCGGCCTTGCCGTGGATTTCAGTGAAGCAGTACAGGGCGCACTGACCCAGGGCCGGGAAGGTCTTGGACAGGTCCTTGCCACCAAAGATCTCTTCCTTGAGCAGGGCCGCATTGATCTCGACCACGCTCTTGCCCGTGTCGTTGAAATCCACCACAAATTCCTTGAAGCCCGCAGCGTCGAACCGGGAGGCCTTCACCCCCGGAAGGGCATCAATGACGGACGTTGCATAGGCATTCTTGGCCAGGATGTTCTGACCCAGCTCTTCCATGCCCCTGGGGCCCATGGTGGCCAGGTAGACCCCGGCGGTGATGCCCCAGAGGGCGGACTGGGTGCCCACGTATTCCTTGCCGTGTTCCCGGTGGTGACCAAAGGAGGTTCTGTCATAGGCCACATCGTCAAACCCGTATTCCCCTTCCACCTTGGTGGGGACCAGGCCAAAGAGGCGGGAGGGGAATTCCATGACATAGGCTTCCTCGTCCCGTGTGGCCATGAAGCCGGACTGGCCGCCGCCGAAGTTCATGTGGATGCCCAGGGGCTGGAGATCGCCGCAGACAATGTCGGCACCGTATTGGGGCGGGGGTGCCAGAACACCAAGGGAACTGGGATCCACCCCCACGATGCTCTGGGCACCGGCGGCATGGGCCATGTCCGAGATGGCCTGGCCCTGGGTCTCCATGAAGCCCAGGTAGGAGGGGTTCTCAAAATAGACGGCTGCGGTCTTGTCGGAGATCTTGGATTTCATGTCCTCCAGGTCCAGGAGACCTGTGGCGGTGTCATAGGCCACGGGGATCAGGGTGATCTGGGGGGCGCAATAGTTCTTCATGACCTTGAACTTGTCCGGATCCATGAGTTCGGGCACCAGGACCTCGGTGCGACCGTTGAGGCGGCAGGCCATGCGAAGGGCGGTGGACGCGGCCTGGGACCAGTCCATGGTGGGAACATTCACCACCTCCATGTCCACCAGTTCCGCCACCATGCTCTGGTATTCGAACAGGGCCTGGAACCGGCCGAAGTCGTTGTACATCTCTCCGCCGTAGGCGGTTAAAAATTCCCCCCTGGAATTGATCTCGTCGCACAGGGCCGGGACATAGTGCTGCCAGCAGCCAGCCCCCAGGAAATTGAGGTATTCTTCGCAGTGCCGGTTCTTGTTCAACAGGCCCAGCACATGTTTTTTCAATTCAAACTCAGAGCCCATTGCCCTGGGCAGGTTCATGTTTTCCGTCAGTTTCAATGCCTCGGGAACTTCGGCATGCAGCTCGTCCAGGCTGGACAGACCCAACTCCGCCAACATGGCGTTCTGGATCTCCGGCACAGAGTTGGGAATATAGGGATGGTACTTTAACCCGTTGATTGCCATGGAATCACTCCTTCATCGGTTAAGGGTATACAAACCTGAATATTTCATGACAATTTGCCCCAGACAACTAGGGACATCTTGATATCTGATAAAAAACATCCCTTTATCTTTCAGCGCCTGCTGTCGCAAATCCATTGGGTGAAATATCCAGGCTCACAAATCAAATCCATGCACTGTGATATAGCAGAATCCATGCCGGGATTTATTTCACCTGTACCATCCCACTGGCAAAGCCCTGATTATAAGCGTTTTTCAAAACAAAGGCCGGTTTCACTTTTCCATGTCTTCCCAGGAAATATCCGGGAACCATCACCGGAAAATTGACAAAATTGACAACATATCTTTTATTCCGGGCCCCGGCTTGTCAAACCCTGACAAAGTATGCTACCCCGGATATTGTACAAAAGGGATTGGGGTCAACCCTTCTCCCACAACGCCTTTGGCCATGCCTTTAACAGGGGAGTGTCACCATGCAGATGAAACATATCCAGACCGATCTTAAACAGATCACCCGGATGATCCAGCAGACCCTGAATGTGGATGCCGCCGTCTTTGACCGGTCCAGCCGCCTTCTGGCCTGCACCGACGACTACCTCAAGCACAAGGGCAAGACCGTCCATGCCCCCTCCATTGACGAGGTGGTGGCCACGGGCAACGTCATGGTGAACAAACCCGGCCACATGGCCGCCTGCGCCGGCTGCCGCTTCATCGGCAATTGCCCGGCCAAGATCGAAATCCTCAGGAGCATCCGCACCCCGGACACGGCCCTGGGGGTCATGACCATCACCTCCTTCACCAGGGAGGGCCACGACCGCATCACCCACGACACCCAGACCTATGTGGACGCCCTAAACGCATACAGCGACTGGATTGCCGACCTGGCCGTCTTCCGCCACAAGGCCCCCGAGGAGGCCGGGGCCCAACCCCTGCTCAAGGAGGTCATGGACCTTTCCTCGGAAAGCTTTCTGGCAGTGGATCCCCGGGGGGACGTCACCCAGTGCAACCCCAGCGCCCATGAATTCTTCTCCTTCTGCGACCTCTACACCCGGTCCATCTACCACATTCTGCCCGAGGCCGTGGTGGATAAAATACTGGAGGGCAGTCCCATCCGGGACACCCGCCTGGTCACACACACCCGCACGGCCTGGCTCTCGGCCAACCCCATCTTTGACGGGGACACCTTTACCGGGGCCGTCATCCGCATCCGCCACCACCGATTTCCCAGAATTGGCACCAAGGCAAAATCCAAATCCCGGGCCCTTAAGGACGATGCCCTCATGGGCAGCAGCCCGGAGATCCTGGACCTGAAAAAGATGATGAAAAAGCTGCGCAGGAGCAGTTCCACCATCCTCATCACCGGGGAGACCGGCACGGGCAAGGGCCTTCTGGCCAAGATCATCCACCACACCGGGGCCCGGGGGGAGGGCCCCTTTGTCCCGGTCAACTGTGCCAGCATCCCGGAAACCCTGTTTGAAAGCGAGCTCTTCGGCTATGAAGAAGGGGCCTTCACCGGGGCCAAAAAAGGGGGAAAGCCCGGTAGGTTCGAGCTGGCCCAGGGCGGCACCCTCTTCCTGGATGAAATCGGGGAGATGCCCTTGCACATGCAGGTCAAGCTCCTCAACGTCCTCCAGGACAACTCCCTCCAGCGGGTGGGGGGAATCACACCTGTGCCCATTGATGTCCGCATCATCGCCGCCACCAACCAGGACCTGGACCAGCTGGTGGCCGAAAAAAAATTCAGGGCCGACCTCTTCTTCCGCCTCAACGTCATCCCCATGGAGCTGCCCCCCCTGGCCCGGCGCCGCCAGGACATCGCCCCCCTGGCCCAGGCATTTCTTGCCCAGTTCAACCCCAAGGCCGGGAAAAAAATCGGCACCATCTCCCATGCGGTCATGGCCCTGCTCCAGGCCCACCACTGGCCCGGCAATATCAGGGAACTCCAGAACATCATGGAGTACAGCATCAACATGGAAGAGGGCCGGGAAATCACCCTGGAAAGCCTGCCCCCAAGGTTCCTCTCCCAGGCCGGCCACAAGGCCCAGGGCAGCCCCGTCCCGGGCAGGGACATCAAATCCCGGGTCATGTCGGCGGAGCGGGACACCATCCTGGCCTGCCTGGACCGCCACGGCCACGATGTGGAGGGCAAAAAGAAAACCGCCCAGGAACTGGGCATCAGCCTGCGCACCCTCTACCGGAAGCTATCTTCATAACCCGTCAGCGCCATCCCGTGGACGATACGGTCCAAACCCAACCGGTCACGGCCAAGAATCCTATTCCGGGACCTGTCCATCCCAAAGGGTAGAACCGGGATGCCGGAGCCCATTTTCCCCCAAATTTTTTACCCGGCCACGGGAAATGATCCACAATCCAGGGACAAGGGTTTCACGCCCTCACCCCCTTTTTCAGCCCCCATTTTTCCCCGGGCCGGTGCAAAGGATGATTTGTCATCGGGGCTACTTTGTGATACATCCTTTTGGGCTCGGGGCATGCCTGCCCGGGAACTCAGCCTTCCAGGCCTCTCCATCCCCTGCCCGTTTACCTGATAATCTACGCTGCACAAAGAGACTTCATTTCAATTTCATTTTAGTTGACCCATGATTGCAGTGCACTAGCGTAAAAACATTACCCGGGTCCCACCGACCCGTTGCACGGTTTAATTCAAAAGAGCCCCAGGCTGATACAGGGGAAAAGGACGGATATGACGGAACAGATCATCTTTGACAATGAAAAGTACCTGAAGGAGCAGGCCGCTGAAATCAAGAAGCGGATCAACCGGTTTGACAACAAACTCTACCTTGAATTCGGCGGAAAACTCTTGTTCGACTACCACGCCGCAAGGGTTCTACCCGGCTATGACCCCAACATCAAGATCCGTCTCCTCCACGAACTTCGGGAACAGGCCGAGGTCCTCATCTGCATCTATGCCGGTGACATCGAGCGCAAAAAAATCCGGGCCGACTTCGGCATCACCTATGAGACAGACATCCTCAAGATCATTGATGACTTGAAATCATGGGAAATCAGCGTCCGGGGCGTCATCATCACCCGGTACGAGAACCAGCCCGCCGCCGCCATCTTCAAGAAAAAGCTGGAGCGCCGGAACATCAATGTCTTCACCCATTACTTTACCAAGGGCTACCCCACCGACGTGGACCTCATCGTCTCCGAAGAGGGCTATGGGGCCAACGATTACATCAAGACGGAAAAACCCCTGGTCATTGTCACCGGCCCCGGACCCGGCTCGGGCAAGATGGCCACCTGCCTCTCCCAGCTCTACCACGACCACCAGCACGGCATCCAGTCCGGCTATGCCAAGTTCGAAACCTTTCCCGTCTGGAGCCTGCCCCTGAAGCATCCGGTGAACGTGGCCTATGAAGCCGCCACCGCCGATCTGGCCGACATCAACATGATCGACCCCTTCCATTTGGAAGCCTATGACACCAAATCCGTCAACTACAACCGGGACGTGGAAGTCTATCCCGTTCTGAAACGGATCCTGGAAAAGATCACCGGAGACGACGCCGGATACAAATCCCCCACGGACATGGGCGTGAATCGGGTGGGCTTTGCCATCACCGACGATGACGGGGCCAAGGAGGCCGCCCGCCAGGAACTCATCCGCCGTTACCTGCGCTATAAGTGCGAGTATGCCCTGGGTCTTACGGACAAGGATACGGTGCAGCGGGCCGAACTCATCATGAAGGAACACGAGCTCACCGTGGAAGACCGGGCCGTGGTCACCCCGGCCAGGGAAGCGGTAAACGATGCCAAGGTCGACCCCCGCCGGGGCAACGAAGGCGTCCACGTGGGTGCCGCCATCCAGCTCAAGGACGGAACCATCATCAGCGGCAGCAACTCCCCGAGAATGCATGCCGCCTCCTCGGCCATTGTCCGGGCCATCAAGCACATGGCCGGCATCCCCAATAAGATCAACCTCATGCCCGACACCGTCTGCGACGCCGTCAAAAACCTCAAGACCGACATCCTGGGGGAAAAGAGCCTGAGCCTGGATCTCCAGGAAACCATGATCGCCATGTCCATCTCCTCCACCTCCAACCATGCCGTCCAGCTGGCCATGGAGAAACTCAAGGCGTTCAACGGCTGCGAAATGCACATGACCCACATGCCCACCCCGGGCGACGAAGAGGGCCTGCGCCGCCTGGGCGTCAACCTGACCACCGAGTCCGTCTTTGCCTCGGATGATCTCTATACCCTCTAACCCGGATATTTCATGACAATTTGCTTTAGAAAGGGTGGATATGCTGATAGCTGAAGAGAATCCCTCCTTCACTTCAGCATATCTGCTGTCGCAAATCAGGCAAACCCATTCCGTGAAAAATCCGGGCTAAGCATAAACATCAAAAGGGCGGTTCCTGTTTTCAGGAACCGCCCTTTTTCATATTCCATCCCCTGAATCCAACCCGTCACCGCCTCTGGATTCACGGGCCATCCATGTCCTACTTCCGAAAATTCAACCTATTTCCCCCAGGATGGTAATCCCCCGGAATATTTGACAATCACCTCACATTGGTTTAATATCCATGTAAATCAGAAATAGAGGTTTTCGATATGCATGGTTATATCCAAAGGGGAAAAGAAGGCAAATTGCGCAAGGCCCTTTCCCGTTCACCGGCTGTGGCCATCCTCGGCCCCAGGCAGTCCGGGAAATCCACCACGGCAGAAATGCTGATCAAGGATATCCCATCCGTCTATCTCGACCTCCAGGACCGGACCCACCGGAACAAGCTCTCGGAGCCGGAACTCTTCTTCGACCGGTACAGGGATAAACTCATCTGCTTGGACGAAATCCAGCGCCTCCCGGAGTTCTTCTCCATCCTCCGCTCGGAGATCGATAAAGACAGAAGGCCGGGCCGATTTTTAATTCTGGGCTCCGCCTCCCGTGACCTGATCCGGCAATCCACCGAATCCCTTGCCGGCCGCATCGCCTATGTCGACCTGCCCCCCTTCACCGTAAAGGAGGTGGCCCAGACCACCCCCTGGTCGGATACCTGGCTCAGAGGCGGTTTCCCCGAAAGCAACCTTGCCGGAAATGATGAAGACAGCTTTGACTGGCGCCGGGATTTCATCCGAACCTTCATGGAGCGGGACATCCCCAACCTGGGCTTCAAGATCCCGGTTCCCGTCATGGAACGCCTATGGCTCCTACTGGCCCATTACCACGGCCAAACCATCAATTACCATAAACTGGCCGGGGCAGCCGACATCTCCATCCCCACCCTGAAAAAGTACCTGGCCCTCCTGGAACAAACCTATATGGTCCGCCTCTTGCCCCCGGCGGAAACCAACCTGAAAAAACGAATGATCAAATCCCCAAAGATCTATCTGCGGGACAGCGGCATCCTCCACGCCCTATTGGACATTGAACCATTCGATGCCCTGCTGGCCAACCCCATGGCCGGCCCGTCCTGGGAGGGATTTGTCATCGAAAACATCATCACCGAACATGACCGCTGGAAGCCCTCCTTTATCCGAACCTCCAACGGGGCCGAAATCGACCTCCTCATGGAAAGGGCAGGACAACACCACCTTTTCGAATGCAAACTCTCAAAGGCCCCAAAGCCCTCCCGGGGGTTTTACGAACTGGTCAATGCCATACAGCCCAAAACCGCCTGGGTGGTTGCCCCGGTTGATGAAGCCTATGAAGTTAAAAAAGGGATTTATGCCTGCCCGCCGGGTGCTTTAAAATTTTAAAAAATTAGGAGCGGCTTCTAAATAATCAGTGCAACCACACCATGCATTCTGCAATCAAAAACAGCTGCTTTATAATTTCTTGCAATTTCTCATATCGAGTTACAACTCGTCGATATTTTTAGCTTTTGGGGAAAAGCATTCGACAAGGTGACACTCCTCATATAGATGCCGATCATAGTATCGTTGTTTTTTCCTGTTCCGCTTCGGTGGACAAACGAGTAAAGATCCTGGCCCAGAAGGCCAGGGTTTTTACGTCAGAGTAAAAAACAAAGCGACTATCAACACACACTCACAATCAAAAAGCAGGATAAAACAAATCAAATTGACATTAGACTTCATTTGCTCTATTTACTTAAAAAATATATACTTTTTAAGATATATAATTACGTAAAAGCAGATGCAGAGGTACCATGTCCTACAACGCATTTTGGCACAACAATCTCATTGCCTCCCTTGAGCCACGGTTAATGTATGACGGCGCCGGTGGAGAAGCTTTATTATCAGAGGCCTCAGGAGCCCTTGATTCTCAAGTTTCCCCAGGGCAACCCATTACTAACTTTCGAGAAGAAGGAATATCGTCATCTCCACCATCGGAAGGCAACACTTCTGCAGAAGGCATTTCTAACAAAAATGATAATGATCCAGCCGATAATTCTTCAAACCAAATAGTAAATTCAACACAAGAATCCGTATTCATGGGCGAAGATTCTTCTGGAGATGAGCAGCCCATGAGCCATAAGGACAATGCCGAAAAAGGTCCCAATGGAGTTGATATAGCCAAGGCATTGACCCAAAAAAACGATATGGATGAACCAGACTCAGACATTGCCGGCAAAACAACCCTTTCAGAGGAAGATACCCAGGCAGACCCCGAAATAGTGATGACGACTTCAGCTTTGGAAACAGAGTCAACAGATCAACCCCCAGACGATATCATCATTCATCATTTAAATATCGAACCGGGCAACGGTCTTACCGGGGAATTGGGTGAATGCCTCGACACCATCTCAAACACTGACGATGGCTCCAAGAAAATTGACATATCCGACACGCTTCCGGATGGACTTTCCCTGTTTGGTAAAAACTATGACAGTATTTACGTGGGAACCAATGGCTACATTACCCTGGGCCATTCCCAGACCAGCTTCACTCCCGTGGGAATCCCAGGATATACAAAAGGCCCCATGATCGCAGCCATGTTTGAGGATATTTTCAATAGAGAAGGGGATCCTGGGAAAATATACGTTCACAAGGATACGGAAAAAAATATTGTCACCGTCACATGGAAAAATGCGAAATGGTTTAAAGGCCCCGCATTAAAAGAAGAGGGTGGCATTTCAGAGGGTAATTCCTTTCAAATCCGCCTCCATGGGATGGGTAAGGGGAATTTTGCAATAGAAATTCGGTATGCCAATATCTGCTGGGGAGCTGGGGACCCTGGTGGAAGTTTACCCACGGCTGGCTGGACGGCAGGAGACAAAACAAATTACGGAGTCGTGACCGGTTCTGGTACCGCAGATTTCCTCAATGTGGAAAATTACTCAAACATTGATCAAGCCGGGGTTTTTGCCTGGCTGGTGCGCGGCGGCGAAATCACACCATTTGATGCCGGAATCTACGAACATTCGCCGGGTGGGACAATTGCAGCACGCCTCACTGCCACGGATCCAGACACGCCGTCTTCGCAGTTGACTTTATCCATAAAAAATGATCCCAGTGGAAAATTCGAAATGGTCAAAAATGGAGATTACTATGATGTCCGCCTCAAAAGCGGGGCCTCCATTGATTATGAAACCACACCTGATCATCAATATGTCATCACTGTCCAAGCCCAGGACCCAGAAGGGAACACATTTGAAGAGGAGATACCGATTCAAATATTCGACATCAATGAGACACCTGAAATCATTGGAGAGGCGTCAGTCACCGGAAATGAAGATTCAGCCATAGAAGGGACACTTACCGGTACGGATGTGGATAACGATTCCCTCAGTTGGGAGGTGAGCCAAGATCCAGCCAACGGTATCGTTATCATAAATAACACCGGTGAATGGACGTATACGCCCAATTCCAACTTCCATGGAAGTGACAGCTTCACAATAAAAATAGATGACGGAAACGGAGGAATCGCCACCAAAACCATTGAAGTAAATGTCACCGCCGTCAACGACGACCCCGTATTGTCGGGAACCACACAGTTTACAACACAGGAAGACAATGCCCTTGGAGGCAACCTTACCGCAACCGACCCAGACCACGACCCCCTCCATTGGAGCCTCAGCCAAAATGCAACCAACGGCAAGGTTACATTAAATAATGCCGGCGAATGGACATATACCCCCCAGGCGAATTTCCACGGAAAAGACAGCTTCAAAATTCAAGTCGATGACGGCCACGGTGGAATAAGCGAAAAAACGATTATCATAAACATATCCTCGGTCAACGATGTCCCCGTTTATTCGGGACAAGACCATTTTATTGTTGAACCGGGGCAACTGCCCCAGGGACAATTACCCCTGTTGGATGCAGATGGAGAGTCCATAGACTGGACCATTAAAACCCAAGGCAAATCAGGTCAGGTGACCATTACGAACAATGGAAACTGGCTTTATTCGCCCCTACCGGGCTGGAGCGGGGAAGATAGCTTCATTATCCAGGGAAAGGATGAACATGGGGCAACCATGGAAAAGGAAATCCATATAAATATCACCCCGGATGTTCCTGCCCCCATCCTTACGGAAGAGCCAACAAAGCCGACCCACCCACAGGGGAATCTGCCCCAGGATCGTACCGATGGCCTATCTACAGATCACCTCGCCTCCATTCTAACTTCCACCGTGGCCTCCCCCCCATTCATAGGGGAGATGGATATTCCCCAGGACGTCCCCCCGGAATCCCCCATCCCAGAGAGGGCTCCACGACCCGCACCATCCCAGAATATTCGGGTCACGGCCCAGGGAGAAATACTCATGTCCACAAGCCCAGCCGAGGAGTTTCTAAGTGTGGGAGACATGATTCTGGACCAGGGGCAATTGGAATTCCACATCGACTACCATGGTGAGACGTCCGTGTCGGTCCTCTATTCTGCGACCTTGAGCGATGGCACCCCCCTGCCGACATGGCTGGCCATTGACTCAACCACAGGAGTTGTCACCGGGACCCCCCCCCAAGACATTAAGGAAATCCGCCTCCACGTCATGGCCACAATCCACGGCACGGACAGTAAAGCCCTGGATGTCACCATTGAATTCGAAGCCGCCAAAAATCCCCCCCCCATGGCTGCAGAAGGAAAAGACCCATCTTTGCCCTTCGAACCCGCCACCGGATCCCTTCCCCTGTCGTCCCAATTGGAGGCCATTGAGCTTCCCCCAAGCGGCAGGGAGGTGGCCCAGGCCCTGATGGCCTTCTGATACCAATTATTATCTCCACCGATCCATTTGTTCCAAGGAGTCTTTTATGTATTGTTCCATGAAAAAAAGTATCGCGTTTTTAATGGGAGTCGCCTCCCTGTTTGTCTTCACCGGTTGTGCGGTCCAGCCCCGGGCCATCCTCCACGACCAGGCCATGAAACGGGCCAGTGAAGACATGGATATCCTGAACCAGGAGCAGGAAGCCCCCACCCACCCCGTCACCCTTTACGAAGCCATGGCCCGGGCCATTCGCTACAACAGGGAACGCCGGGTAAGGGTTCTGGAAACCGCCCTGAGCCAGCACCAGTTTGACCTGAGCCAGTTTGACATGCTACCCAAACTCACCACCCAGGCCGGATACACCGGACGGAATCCCGGCCCGGCCTCCTTCAGCGAATCCGTTAAAACCGGGAACGTCTCCCTGGAACCCTCCAAAAGCCAGGATGCCGACCGGCACGTCTCCGATGTGACCTTTACCTGGAATATTCTGGATTTCGGTCTCTCCTATATCCGGGCCAACCAGCAGGCCAACCGCCATCTCATTGCCCTGGAAAAGGAAAGAAAAGCGGTGCAGATTCTCATCAGCGACGTTCGCCGGGCCTGGTGGGAAGCCCTTTCGGCCCAGCGCCTCTTCAAGGACATCGCCCCCTTGGAAGAACGGGTACTCCAGGCCCTGGAAGTGTCCAAAACCGTTGAAATCAAACGGTTGAAAAATCCCCTGGAAGCCCTGGACCACCAACGCTCCCTCCTCCAGACCCTGAGAACCCTCCAGGCATTGAAACAGGATTTTTCCGGAATCAAGGCCCAGCTGGCCACCCTCATGGGACTAAGCAAACCCGGCAACCTTGTCCTGGCCGATCCGGCATTCACCTCCCCTTTACCCCGAATCCACTGGGAATTGGACACCATGGAACGGGCCGCCCTGGTCCTTCGCCCGGAACTCAACCAGGCCCAGTACCAGCAGGACATCAGCCGCCAGGATGTCCATGCCGCCCTCCTGGGCGTTCTCCCCAACGTCACCCTCAATGCCGGGCTGAACTGGGATTCCAACTCCTATCTCATTGACAATTCCTGGCTGAGTTACGGCACCCAGATTTCCTGGAACCTCTTCAACGTCCTCCGGGCCCCCGAAGCCCTGAAGGCGGCCGAAGCCAAACAGGACATTGCCCGGGAACAACGGCTGGCCATCTCCATGGTCACCCTGATGCAGGTCCACCTGGCCCTGGCCGATCACATGGACGCCAGAACCTTTTACACACTCTCCCGGGACTACCTCCAGATCCAAACGCGAATTTTAAAACAGGTTCAGGCCCGGGCCGGCAACACCCAGGGCCAGGCCAAACTCATCCAGGAAGAGCTGAATTTCATCGTCTCCCAGGTCCGCCGGGACAAGGCCTATGCCAAGGTCCAGGACAGCTTCGGCCGCCTGCTCATCTCCATGGGCATCGACCCGGTACCGGCCCAGGGAAATCTGGGTGACATCGACGCCCTGGCCCGGGGCATCAAAGAACATGAAGCCGCCTGGTTGGAAAAAGATCTGAAGGCTTACGTGGCCCCCATACTCACCCAGCCCCCCGGGAAATCCGACGATGCGTAACCCCATATTGACCTGGCTTGTCCCCTGCCTGCTCATGCTGGCCCTTCTGCCCACGGCCCCCCAGGCCCAAACCATGGATGCCCGGGGCGTGATCAAGGCCCGGCACCGGGTGCTGCTCTCCAGTGAAATCACGGGAAAAATCACCCACATCCGCTTCCGCGCTGGCACCTTTTTCAAAAAGGGACAGCCCCTGATCGAATTCGACTGTGATCTGCTCAACGCCGAGCGGGACAAGGCCGAAGGCGGCGCCATGGCCGCCCGGGCCCAGTTGAAATTCCACAAGGAATTGGAAGCCCTAAAATCCATCGGCGCCCTGGAGGTGGCCCTGGACCAGGCCCAATTGATCCAGAAAGAGGCCCAATTGCGCATTGCCACCATTGCCGTCCAGCGTTGCATGGTCAAGGCGCCCTGGGACGGCCAGGTGGTCAAGGTGCTGGTGGCGGAACACCAGGGCGTCCGGGCCCAGGAACCCCTCATTGAAATTGTGGCCACCGGCACCATGGAAATCGAAGTCATGGTGCCCGCCACCTGGCTCCAATGGGTCAAACGTCGGACCCCCTTCACCGTCATCGTCGATGAAACCGGGGCCCGCCTGGACGCCAAGGTCATGGTGGTGGGCGCCGTGGTGGAACCGGTGAGTAAGATGCTCCTGCTCAAGGGCCGCCTGGACCAGGGGGATGCCCTGCTGGTCCCCGGCATGGGCGCCCGGGTGGTCTTTGAGAAATGAAGGAAGACAGGGATGCCTTTGCCCGGTTAATGGATCTGGAATCCGAGGTGCGCAATGCCCCGGAGGCCCAACTTCTCCACCTGGTCCTGGTCAACCGGACCCGAAGCCTGCTCCCCCATCGACACGCCTTTCTGTTCAAGGAAAAAACCCACCGCTGTCTGGCCGTTTCCGATCTTCCCAAAGTCGACGGCAACAGTCCCATGGTCCAATGGGTGCAGGATCTGGTCCGGGGACTTTCCCCCGAAGCCAGGCAGACCTGCCATGCCCTGGATTGGGATCACGCCTCCCCTGAGAATCAAAAATCATGGTCGGAATACGCCCCGAAAACCCTGATCTGGCTCCCCCTGAAGGGGAAACGGCTGGGGGAGATGGGGGGGATGCTCTTTGCATTTGATTCCCCCCCCAAGAAGAGCGACAGGGTTCTTCTGGAACACCTGGGAGAGACCTTTGGCCATGCCCTGCAAGTCTTTCGATCCCCCAATCCCCTTGCCGGACTCAAGGTCCGGAAACCGGGGAAACCCAAATTGGCCCTCCTGGCCCTGGTGATCATTCTTCTATGCAGCCGGGTCCACCTCACCCGCATGGCTCCGGCGGAAATTGTTCCCCGGAATCCCATCCAGGTCACCGCGCCCCTGGATGGGGTGGTGAAAGAAATTGAGGTGGGGGCCAACGAAACCGTTGAAAAGGGAGATGTCCTGGCCCGCATGGAGGATCGCAGCTGGCGCCACGAATACACCATGGCCCTGAAGGCCCTGGCCGTGGCCCGGGCGGAATACCAGCGGGCCGAAAGAAGCGCCTTCAAGGACACGAGCAGCCAGAATCTTCTGGCCGAACTCAAGGCCCAGGTGGCCAGTCGCCAGGCCCAGGCCGCCCAGGCCAAGGACCGCCTGGACCGCACCCGAATCCTGGCAACGGCCCCGGGAGCCGCCATTGTTCCCCGCCCCGAATATTGGAAGGGGCGGCCCGTGCGCACCGGGGAAAGCCTGATGGAAATCGCCGACCCCCAACAGGTGGAAGTCCAGATTCTCCTTCCGGTCAAGGATGCTCTTTTAATGGAAACCCACAACCGAATCCGCCTCTTTCTGGACGCCGATCCCCTGGCCCCCCTGGATGCACGCTTTCACCATGCCCAATACCGGGCCGAACTGGTCCCCCAGGGCCATTATGCCTATCGGCTCACCGCCCGCCTGGAACCGGGCACGTCTCCCCCCCGCATGGGACTTCGGGGAACGGCAAAGCTCTACGGCCCAAAGGTCTCTTTGTTTTACTTCCTCTTTCACCGTCCCCTGACATGGCTGCGCCAGAATACGGGGCTGTAAGATGGAGCCTTCCCCCCCTGTCATGCCCCGCCTTCGCCAGGATCTCAAAATCATTCCCCCGGAACCGGGCAGCGCCGAAACCCAGCTCTGGACCCTCCACGATCCGGTGAACAACCGGTATTTCAGGGTGGGGAAAATCGCCATGGCCGTGCTCAAGCATTGGGACACCACCCCCGAGGCCATTGTGGACAAGGCTACCCAGGCCGGTGTGGAGATTTCCATGGCCCAAGTGACGGAAACCCTGGAATTCCTCACGCAGAACCACCTCCTCCAGGCCCAGAGCCCGGGGGAGACCCAAAGCCTTTACCATCATCGTCTCAAATCCAAACCCGGTGTGTTCCAATGGCTGTTGACCCACTATCTCTACATCCGAATCCCCCTGGTCCATCCCGACCGGTTCCTGGCAAAGACCCTGCCCCGGGTTTCCGCCCTGTTCAATGCCCGGGTCCGATGGGCCATTTTGCTCCTGGGAATCTGGGGATTGTTCAGGGTCATGGGACAATGGGAGGCCTTCACCGGCAGCTTTGATTATTTTTTCAATGTCCAGGGCTGGATCGCCTTTGGAATCACCGTCTTTTTCCTCAAGGTCTGCCATGAGCTGGGCCATGCTTACACGGCCAAGGCCATGGGCTGCAAAATCCCCACCATGGGCCTGGCATTCCTGGTGCTCTACCCCATGCTCTACACCGACACCACCGATGCCTGGCGCCTTCCCCGCAGCCGCCAGCGCCTGGCCATTTCCCTGGCCGGGGTGAAAACCGAGCTATACATGGCCCTGTTGGCCACCTGGATCTGGAGTTTCCTTCCCCTGGGAATCTTAAAATCCGCCGCCTTTTTCATCGCCGCCGTGGGCTGGGTGGGCAGCCTCTTTGTCAACCTGAGCCCCTTCATGCGATTTGACGGCTACTATGCCCTTTCCGACTGGCTGGGCCAAGACAACCTCCAGCCCCGGGCCTTTGCCCTGGCACGCTGGCAAATTCGCCAATGGATTCCCCGGTTAACCGCCCCGCCCCCGGAAGTTCTTCCAACCCCCAGGCACTATTTTTTCCTTGTCTATGCCCTGGCCACCTGGATCTATCGATTCTTCCTGTTTTTGGGCATTGCATTGCTGGTCTACCACGCCACCTTCAAACTCTTGGGAATCCTTTTATTCTGCGTTGAAATCTGCTGGTTCATCCTCCTGCCCCTGGGGCGGGAATTGAAATACTGGTGGGCCCATGGAAAAGAGATCCCCCCAAACCGATACCGTTATGCCATGCCCGGGGCCATTCTGCTGGCCGTCATTTTCCTGTGTATTCCCTGGCAGGAGGAGATTCAGATTCCCGGCGTTTTCACCGCCCGGGACACGGCATTTGTCTATCCCGGGGAATCGGCCATGGTGGAGGCGCTGTACCAAAAAGAAGGGGAGACCGTTGAAAAAGGCACCCCGATTCTCCGCCTTTGGCAGCCCGCTCTCGGCTTCCAGCGCCGCCAACTGGACATCCATTTAAACCTCGCCCAAACCCTCATGGACAGATCCACGGCCTCGGAACGCACCTTGATCCAGAGCATCATTCTGAAAAAACAATGGGAAGGCTACAAAGCCGCAGAAAAGGATCTGGAAAAACGGAAGAAAGACTTGACCCTGACGGCGCCCTTTTCAGGAACCCTCGACACCTTCCCCCCCCTGACGGCAGGACAATGGTGCCCCAAGGACCAGGCACTGGCCATGGTCATTGATCCCAAACGGGCCCTTATCCACGCCTATCTCTCCGAAGAGGAACTCCACGGTATCCACAAGGGCCAAAAGGGAAAATTCTACGCCTCCCACGGTTCCAGCCCCTGGATCCCCGTCACCGTCGCCCGGGTGGATCAACGTGCCGTCCACCATCTACCGGATCCGCTTCTGGCCTCGGTACACGGCGGCCCCATACCCGCCCGCAAAGACAGCCGGGACAAAATCCGGCCGGAAACCGCCCTCTACCAAGTTCTGTTGGAAACATCGGCGCCGGCACCGGCCTGGGAAACCCCTGGTCTGGTGAGAATCCAATGTGAAAGACGCAGCATTGCCCAAGGTCTCCGTCGGCAACTGGCCAGGCTACTCATTCGGGAAAGCGGATTTTGAACGGCATTCGTTCGGACGAAATCCGGCAGTCTTCTTGAAAAAAAAGGTTACCGGTTTTGATAAAGGTGACAAAACCAAAATATCAAAACAAGGGTGGTTGAGATGGATACCGACAGGCCCTCGGGTTCCAAGAGGGCGCCAAGGAAAATTAGTTTAGAAACAGCTCATAAAAAAGAGACTTAAGCTTGATACCAATAGACACCTCAGACTGGGATTCCACCATATCGCTTGTGCTTTTTTTAAGCTGAGATTTACCATAGGTCAGATTATATTTTTTACGTAACTCAAATCTACGATCCCATATTCCGCTGTAATCGAAATCACCTTTCCACTTCTGCATGAAACATTTTTGGTGTTCTTCTGGAGCATTTTCTCCTTCTCCGCATGCATATCCCTCCGTTGGCAGCCCGTTGTTTTTGTTAACAACCAATGATGTCAACTGCGGCAAACCATTTTCTCTGCAATACAAAACGATCAAATGCAGACCTGGCCGAATCGCATTCCCGTTAGCGTTTTTTTGGTAACCCAATTCTGCATTTATTTCACCATAGGTAGCGACGGCTCCATCGCAAGACTTCTTTACCAAAATTGGATAAATTATAGATGCTTGTTCAACGGCATTCACGGTATTCCTCCTTTTTTTCAGGTGAATGGATGCACTGCAAATTACCAATGCGCTTTATGACCATTCGCATTGCAGTATTCTTAGACAACAAATATTTTAATGGAATCTAACTTGAAGAAGACAGATGGATTGAAGATCTGTAAAAACTCTAACGCCTATCCATAAAGAAATACAAGGCAAAATTTAATTTTCCGTTTTTCTTCACATGGGCAGGTTTATCGGTCAAGGTTGGAATGTTCACAACGCCCCCTCCTGAACATTTGCACTGCGGCTAGTGGGGGGGCAGGGGCAGCCCTGCGCAGCCATGGGAAGGCCCGATTACAGCTTCTTCTTCGCCTGGAGCAAAGCATTTCCAATTGTTTGAGAACCGATGGACCGCAGTTTTGGAAATCTGCGGAAGGCGAAGATTAGAAGCTGTTTCCGGCATTTCTCCGGCCAAGGCAGGGCTCCCCCTGCTTCCCCACGGGTTTTCTCTCCAGCCTCCGCAGACCGTCAATGCCGCAGTTTTAATCTTAATCCGCCCCTGGCAGAAACCGCTGCCTCCACTGCCCAAGCCGAACCCTCCAAAGCGGTTCCGCCGCAAACCAATCTTCGCCGCAGTCTTTGTAATACCGATACCATAATTCCGGCTGGTCCAGATTAATGGGCAAATCAATGTGAACCGGGTCAGGCGTGTTGAAATCCCCGCCCCAGCGAAGGCGAGGATGGGCACGGACAGCGTCGAGGAAGGCCCGGACCCGGGGCGGGAGGCGGTGGAAATTTTCCGGGGCCATGTCTTCGGAGGTATAGGTTTTCCAGCCGTGGCGGGGGTTCATGTCCAGGGCGTGGCCGGCCAGGTGGTTGGAACGGACGGCGGGTTTGACAATGGCATCTTTGACGGGCCGGCCCGGGGGGCGATAGCCCTGGGTGACCACCAGTTTGATGTTGTGGGTCTTTGCCAGGGCCTTGATAGTGTTCACCTGGGAGAGAAAGGCCCTGTGGACGATGACCTGGCGGCCCCGGTGTCCGTACAGGTCCGGGCAGAGGGTGAGGTGGGTGAAGCCCGAAGGATCCACATGGGTCCAGAACTGGCAGAAGAAATAAAAATACCCGGCCAGCCCCAGGAGAAAAACCATGGTGCACAGGGACTTCCAATGGCGGAAAAGCCTTTTAATTCCCATATTCTGTATTGCCAAACCCGGTCTCCTTCCTGTATCGTTTTTCCCACTGGGCCGCTGCCATGGGATATTTCGGGTATGCCCAGCGTCACCCCACCCTTTGACAAGGAGGCCCCATGAACGTCACATCCTTTGGCGCAGCCCGTGAAGTCACCGGATCCATGCACCTGCTGGAAACTGAAAATGATCGCATCCTCCTGGACTGCGGCCTCTTCCAGGGGAAACGCAGGGAAAGCGCAGAAAAGAACCTGAACTTCCCCATTGATCCGTCCGGGATCACCAATATGGTGCTCTCCCATGCCCACATCGACCACAGCGGTCGCATCCCCCTTCTGGTGAAGAACGGATTCGGGGGCCGCATCGTCACCAACCGGGTCACCACGGACGCCTGCGCCTTTCTCCTCCAGGATTCGGCCCATATCCAGGAATCCGATGCCAACTACCTGAACTACAAAAAGGTAAGGGGCCATCTCTACAAACTGGCCCAGGGCAGTTCGGGCAAACTCACCAACAGGGAGCGCACCGCCATTGGGAAGAAGCTGAAGCTGGACGATTTCAAGCTCAACCCCGAGGCCATTGCCGGCCTCATGTCAAAATACAACCTGGAACGGGTGGATCCCTTGTACACGGGGGCCGATGCCAAGGCCGCCCTGGCCGCCTTTGATGGGTATCCCTATAACACACCCGTGACCATCGGCAAAGGCATGACCGTGACCTTTTTCGAGGCCGGCCACATCCTGGGATCGGCCATGTGCCTCATTCGCTTCCGGGAAAAGGGGCAGAAAAAAAACCTGCTCTACACCGGGGACATGGGCCGGTTTGACCGCCCCATCCTCAACAACCCCACCCTGGCCTTTCCAAAGGACATGGGCCCCATCGACCTCATGATCATGGAGAGCACCTACGGGGCAAGGGACCACGACCCCACCCAGGACATCAAAGAGGAGCTGGAAAAGATCATCACCAAAACCCACGGCCGCAAAGGGGTCCTGGTCATCCCGGCCTTTGCCTTTGGCCGGACCCAGGACATGGTCTACCTCATCCACGAACTCTACGACGAGGGCCGGGTGCCCAAGATGCCCATCTTTGTGGACTCGCCCTTGGCCTCCAACATGACCCGGGTCTTTGCCGAGCACCCGGAAGCCTATGACCAGGACACCCACAAGCGTTTTCTGGAAAAGGGGCGAAAACCCTTTGAGTTCCCCCACCTCACCTATATTGATTCGGTCCAGGCCTCCATGGCCTGCACCAAGTCGGACACCCCCCACATCATCATTGCCTCCTCGGGCATGTGCGAGGCCGGCCGCATCCTCCACCACCTGAGGTATCGGATCCACAATCCCAACAACACCATCCTCATGGTGGGATACTGCGCCGGTCACACCCTGGGCCGCCGCATCACGGACCAGGGCCTGGCCTTCCAAAAAAACGACCGCAAGGGCCAGGTGCCCATGGTGAAGATCCTGGGCAAAGAATATCCCCTCAATGCCGAGGTGGTTCGCATCGGAGGTCTCTCGGCCCATGCCGACCGAAACGAAATGCTCACCTTTCTTACGGATTCCAACCTGACCATCAAGAAAATGGCCATTGTCCACGGGGAAGAGGAGCAGAGTCTGGCCTACAGGGACCTGCTCAACCAGAAGGGGTTCAAGGCATTTGTCCCCCATCCGGGCAAGCCCTATTTCAAATAGCCAAGGAAATGGGCCAACAAAACGTAATAAAACACTCTTAAGCTGTTTTCTTTTCCATTGAGTTTATTATCCTTTGCAAACCCATATAAAACCGGATAAGAAAGAACCATCCTCTTAATTTTAATTTCCAAAAGAGATTTGCCATGAAGATAGAATCCATCTCATTGAAAAATTTTAAAGCATTTAAGCACGTTCAGATGAAAGACATTCCCCGTTTTTCAGTGCTTGTGGGTGCCAACGGATCTGGGAAATCGACATTGTTTCAAGTATTTGCATTCTTGAAAGAGGCCCTTTCAAGTAATGTCCACACGGCACTTATAAAGATTGGCGGCAGTAAAGGATTCGAAGAGGTTCGAAGTCGGAATACCACAGGAAATATTGAAATTGAATTAAAGTTCAGAGAAAAATCCACATCGCCTTTGATCACATACCTCCTTTCCATTGGAACCCAAAACGGCCATCCCATCATTGAAAGGGAAGTCCTTAAATATAGACGGGGCAGCAGCGGACAACCCTGGCATTTCCTGGACTTTAAAAAAGGGAAGGGATATGCGGTCAGTAATGAACTGGACGGGGTGACAGATGTCAGCCAATTGGAAAGGGAAGAACAAAAATTAAAAGCAGGGGATATTTTAGCCATCAAGGGCCTTGCCCAATTCGAGCGTTTCCCGGCTGTTATGGCACTTGGAAACCTAATTGAAAATTGGCATTTGTCTGATTTCCACATCAACAGTGCCCGGCCGGAGCAGGAAATTGCCTATGCAGAACATCTCTCCAGGGAAGGGGAAAACCTCTCCCTGGTCACAGAATTTTTGTACAATCAGCACCCTGAACTTTTTGATAAAATCCTGAAACAACTCTCCAGAAGGGTACCGGGGATTGAAAATGTTGAAGCCAAGACCACCGAAGAAGGAAGGGTTCTGCTTCGGTTTAAGGATGGTGAATTCGAAGATCCTTTCCTGGCCCGTTACGTTTCCGACGGTACCATAAAAATGTTTGCATACCTGGTCCTGTTACATGATCCCACGCCCCACCCCTTGCTATGCGTCGAAGAGCCTGAAAATCAGCTTTATCCGACCCTATTACATGAATTGGCAGAAGAATTCAGAGCCTATGCAAATCAAGGAGGACAGGTTTTTGTTTCAACCCATTCCCCGGATTTTTTAAATGCAATTGACCTGGAAGAAGTCTTTTGGCTCCAAAAGAAAAAAGGCTATACAAAAATTAAAAGGGCCAAAGACGACGAACAATTGAAAGCCTTCATGGATGAAGGGGATCAGATGGGGTACCTATGGAAGCAGGGGTTCTTTGAAGGGGTGGACCCGGAATGAAAACATTGGTTTTCTTTTTGGAAGAACCTTCGGCAAGGGCCATGCTGGAAGGGGTGCTTCCCCGGATACTTCCCAATGACTGGATTCCCCGCTATGTGGTATTTGAGGGTAAGCAGGATTTGGAAAAACAGCTTTTCCGCAAACTCAAAGCATGGAAAATTCCCAATTGTTTTTTTGTTGTCATGCGGGACAAGGACAGTGGGGACTGTTATCAAATAAAGGCGCATCTTTCCGATATCTGCAAACAGGCAAACAAATCCGATGCCTTGATTCGAATTGCCATCCACGAATTGGAAAGCTGGTACCTTGGAGATTTGCCTGCGGTGGGAAAAGGTCTTAACATAAAACACCTTTCAAAAAAACAACGCACAAGAAAATTTACCAATCCAGATGCCCTTGCAAATGCCTCCCAAGAGCTTAAAAAGCTGACCAAACAAAAATATCAAAAATTAAGTGGTTCCAGGGCCATTGGCCCCAACCTCTCCATGGAAAATAATAAATCCCATAGTTTTAATATTTTCATCAAGGGCATTCACACCCTTATTGAACGCAATTCCAAAACATTGCCCTCCCATGGTTAGGTTAAACATCCCGCCTTGAACTCAATTTCTTCTTTCAATGTTTAAGCATTGACAAACCCCCGATACCAGCCTAAAACGTCGTTTCCATTGATCTTTAATATGTAAGGATGTAACGACGTGAAAACATATGGCGGGCAGGTGCTCGCATTGGTATTGCTCTCGGTGGTTCTCTGGGCCAGCTCTTTCATTGCCTTGAAAATAGTGCTCCAGATCTGTGATCCCAATTTTGTCCTCCTTGGCCGCATGGCCATAGCGACGGTCTGTGCCCTGCCCTTTTACAAGCAGCTGAGCATGGCCGGCTATCGCAAGGGGGATGGGTACCTCATGGTCGGACTGGGGCTTTGCGAACCCTGTCTCTACTTTCTCTTTGAATCCCGGGCCTTGATGCTCACCACCACGGGGCAGGCCGGGATGATCACCGCCCTGATGCCGGTGATGGTGGCCCTTGGGGCATGGGTCATGTTCAAGGAAAGGATGACCCGGCAGGGGATCCTGGGATTTGCCCTGGCCCTGGTGGGGGTTGGTGCCCTCACCCTGGGGGCTGAAGTCACGGAAACCGCCCCCAACCCGGCCCTGGGAAATTTCTATGAATTTATGGCCATGGTCATGGCCACGGGCTATGTCCTGATCCTGAAAAAACTTTCCAGCCGGTATACCCCCCTGTTTCTGACCACGGTTCAGTCGGTGTCCGGGGCCCTGTTTTTCGGGCTGCTCTTCTGGATCTCCCCCATTCCCTTCCCGAGTGACCTTTCCGCCCAGGGCTGGGGCCTGATTGCCTATCTGGGGATCTTTGTCTCCCTGGGGGCCTATTTCTGCTACAACTACAGCGTCTCCCGGATGCCGGCCTCAAAGGCGGCCGCCTTCATCAACCTAATCCCCGTGGTCACCCTGTTCATGGGCTGGCTCTTTTTGGGAGAGGTGCTCACCCCGCTGCAATACGGGGCCGCCGCCCTGATCCTGGCCGGGGTCTACCTGAGCCAGAAAACCCCGTCCCGGCAGACGCCGCCCTCCCAGGAGCAGCCGGTGCCCATCCATTAAAGCAGAAGAAAAAAGACGGGCCGTCCGGTGTTATCCAGATCGGACGGCTCCTGTTCCTCCAAACCATGGCAAACCACCCGACCCGGATTTTCCGGGTTAAGATGACCGTTCGGTAATTTGACTTTGTCCCTTCCCCGGATTAAATAAGACCGTTATTTTACCCTGACCCAGGAGTCCCATGTCCCACCCCATTACATCCATCATACGCCTCTGCCTCATCCTGTGGATGGGAGCCGGCATTGGTATGGCTTCAGCAGCCTGCCCGGACCATGGTCAGGACACCGAAGCAATCCGGATTCTGGATGGAACCCACGGGGACCACGACTGCTGTACCGTATCCTCCTGGCAGCCCCGCCGGGAACCGGCCCTTACCCAAGACCTTCAATGGAAGGTGGTGGCCCATGTCCGGGAATCCGGGCCCAGCGCCACAATTCTGAGCCCCCTATTCCACGGTCCGCCCCAGACCGTCTCCATCCCCTTCCGCCCCCCTCTATATCTCCTAAATCAGACCTTCCTCTGTTAACGGCTTTTTCCCCCTAATTCAGTGTTGATCACCTGCCCTGTCTTGCATCGGATCTGCCATGGTTTTGCCATGGAATTCCCGGACCAGGAGAGGTCTACCCCAATTCCATTTTCCCATGAACAGAGGAAATCCCATGAAGAAAAAAGCCAATACCAAAAAACCCTTCCAGGCCCTGGTCTGGATCCTAATCATCAGCGTGGGCGCCGGCCTTGTGTTTTCCACGGGCATTTTCAAACTCCCCTCCCAGGGGGGCGCAAAAAACCAGGCCCGGTACCAGGCCATTGACAGCCTGCTGGCCCAGACCAAGGCCAACCCCGGCAATGTAAGCGCCTGGATCCGCCTGGGGAACAACTACTTTGACACGGACCAGTATGAAGAGGCCATCCAGGCATATACCCGGGCCCTGGACCTGGACCCCACCAACCCCAACGTCATCACGGACATGGGCGTCATGTACCGGCGATCGGGCAACCCGGAAAAGGCCGTTGAAACCTTTGACCGGGCCATTGCCGCCGATCCCACCCACCAGACCTCCCGGCTGAACAAGGGCATTGTCCTGCTCAACGACCTGGGGGACACCCAGGGGGCCGTGGCCGCCTGGGAAGGCCTGCTGAAAATCAATCCCTATTTCATGATGGGCAACGACCGCAGCCTCCAGGATCTGGTCAACACATACAAATAAGCCACGACTTCATCACAATCTGTTCCAAGGGGAGGGCCATATCTGTCTTCCCTTGGATGCGTTTTCATAAGGAGAATCCATGCCTTTATCCAGATCATGCCGAATTCTGGCATGCCTTGCCGTCCTGTTTGCCGCCTTTGGGGCCGCAGACGTCCTGGCCCACGGGGTCACCCAGGGGGACCAGGGCTATATCCAAGAGATCACCGGCGTTAACATCCTCCCCTTCATCTACCTGGGGGCCAAGCACATGGTCAGCGGATACGACCATATCCTCTTTTTGGTGGGGGTGATCTTTTTCCTCTACCGCCTCTCCCAGGTGGGGCTCTATGTGAGCCTTTTTTCCATAGGCCATTCCACCACCCTGATGCTGGGGGTCTACTTGGACATCCCGGCCAATGCCTATATCATCGACACCATCATCGGGCTTTCCGTGGTTTACAAGGCCCTGGACAATTGGGGGGCCTTCCGGGCCTGGTTCGGATTCCAGCCCGACAGTCGCAAGGCCACCCTGATCTTCGGCCTCTTCCACGGCTTTGGCCTAGCCACCAAAATCCAGGAGTTCGAGGTCTCCCCCGACGGCCTTCTGCCCAACCTCATCGCCTTTAACGTGGGGGTGGAAATCGGGCAGATCCTGGCCCTGGCCATGGTCCTCATCCTCATGGCCTATTGGCGCCGGGCCCGGAACTTCAACGCCCAGGCATTCTGGGCCAACATGGCCCTGGCCACGGCCGGTTTTGTCCTCATGGGCTATCAGATGACCGGCTATTTCACCCGATAATACAAAGGAAAAAACAATGAATACATATAGAAATACCAACACCCCAGGGGGCGCCAGCCTCTTTTTGGCCACCCTTGCCGCCCTGGTCACCGCCGTCATCATCCTTGTCACCGTTGTCCTTCCCGCAGAATACGCCATTGACCCCACGGGCATGGGCCGAATCCTGGGCCTCACCCAGATGGGGGAAATCAAGACCCAGCTGGCAGCCGAAGCCGCAGCAGCCAAAGCCGGCACAGCCCCTCCCCAGGCAACGGCCCTTCCCGTGGTCCAGGTAGCGTCTGCCCCCGACACATCCGCTCCGTCGGCAACTGCGACCTGGCAGGAACAGAGGGAAGTGGTGCTCAGTCCAAGCCAGGGAGTGGAAATAAAACTGGTCATGGACGAAGGGGCCGTGGCGGAATTTGAGTGGGATGCCAACGGCAGCCGCCTCAACTGCGACACCCACGGGGACAATCAATGGGAAAAGATCTCCTACAAAAAAAGCCGGGGCACCCCCAGCGAAACCGGCCAAATCAAAGCGGCCTTCCAGGGGAACCACGGCTGGTTCTGGCGGAACAGGACCCAGGAGGATGTCACCCTCACCCTCAAGGTCAGGGGGGACTACAAGGCCCTGAAACGCATCAAATAAAAAAAGGGCCCGGCTCCCCTTCCGGGAACCGGGCCCTCCATCATAAACACCTCAAAGCGGATTAACGCCTGCTTTTATCCCAGCCCGCCCTCGGTTGGAAAGGCGGGCCCAAGGATGCCCCATCAGGGGGTCACCAGGGTCATGGCAACATCGACAAAGGCCACCACGTCCCCGCCGTAAAGTTTTCGCCGCTTCCGGGTCTCCACCTCTCCGTTGACCCGGACCATGCCCTCGGCAATGCAATGCTTGGCTTCGCCCCCGCTCATGACCAGGTTTTCAAACTTCAACACCTTGTACAACTCCACGGGTTCCCGTGTGATCTCAACCTCTCGTTCTTCCATTGTCTCTCGCTTGTTGGATGGTTAATCTTGCCCTGTTTTTGCCTTGCGTCCTCTCTGTGCCCCTTGGAAGGGATCAGCCCTTCTTCTTTATCAGATCGGCCAGGCGAAGGCGATAGGCCGTATACCGGGCCAGCAGGCCCATGGCCTGGCTGCAGGAATCAAAGACCGGGATGCCCGCATCCCTCAGGGACTGGTTAATGGCCTGGTGGGGGCGGCCGGCGTCGTTGAAGACCACCAGGGGTTTGTCCGAGTTTTCCACAATCCCGGGCAGGGTCCGGGCCAGACTCTGGGGACCGGCCACAAAGCCCTCCTCGGTATCCAGGGCCGGGGTGGCCGAGGTGGCCGGTGACACCGACCCCACAGAGGTGACAATGGCATCCACCTGGGGATCGGCCACCAGGGCTTCCAAAGAACCGGTGTAGACCAGGTCCGGGGCACCCGGGGTGAGATCCAGTGGGTTGTGGATATCCATGATATCGGTGAGGCCCCCCTGTTCAAAAAGATGGGCCACGGTCTCCCGGGTCATTGGGCTGAACCGGGCCAGCTCCAGGCAGGAATCCACGGCCTGGAGGGAATCGGCAATGCCCACGGTTTCGAACCCGGCCGGGCTGACCCCGGCAATGCGGCTGCCCTTGATGGCCTTGCCGTGGAGAAAGGCCGCCAGGTTGACCAACCCGTCAAACTCGGCATGGCTTTCCGTGACCAGGGCCCCGGCCTGGTCCAGGCAGGAGGTGCAGACCATGTAATCCCCGGCCACACTGGCGGTGTGGCCGGACAGGGCGGTCTTTCCCTCGGGGGTGCGGCCACTCTTGTAAACGATGACCTCCTTCCCGTTTTCCACGGCCTCCCGGATCCCCCGGCAGGCATGGAGGCCGTCCAGATCCTTGAACCCCTCCACATAGACAGCAATGATGCCCACCTCCTCGGCCCGGGCCAGCCAGGTGATGAAATCCCCGATGGTCAGATCCATCTGGTTGCCCACGGTGATGTTGTAGGCCGGGTCCCCGGCGGCCATGTCGGTCATGCGCACCAGGGCAAAGGCCCCGGACTGGCTCACCAGGGCCATGTTCACCGGGGGCAGGTCCCGCCGCTTGGGGGAGACGGCCTCGGGAACGAAAAAGGTGTCCATCTGCCCGGGCCGGGAAATCATGCCCAGGCAGTTCCCCCCCAGAAAAACAGGGCCCCCGTCGCCCACGGCATGGGCGGCCTTGATCTTGGCAATGACCTGTTCGGCCCGCTCCTGGCTGGCCTGGGTCTCCCCCATGCCCCCGGGGATGAGGACCACACTCTTTGCCCGGTCATGGTCCACGATTTCATCCATGAGGGCGGGTACATGGCCGGCGCCCACGGCAATGACCAGAAGGTCCACGTCCTTGATATGGGTGATGTCGGGCACACAGGCCACCCCGTCGATCTCATTTGCAGCAGGGGAGACGATGGTCATCTGTCCGGGGTCAAACCCGGCCTTGAGCACATTGTTCAGGATGTGGCGTCCGAAATTCTGCTTGGTGGCCGAGACCCCGATGATGGCGAAACTTTCGGGATGGAGCAGGTTGCCGATGCGCTGGATGCCCCGGCCCACCTCGGGCCGGAAGGGCCGGGAGAACCGACAGAGCCCGTCCAGGGGCACCATCTCATAATCAACAAAGGCAAAGGGGTTGACCTCCAGCTCCTCGATGACATAGGCGGCCTCGGGGTTCATGGGGGAAAAATAGTTGCCCACGGCAATAAAGGCCCCAAAACATTCCAAAAGCTGTTCGTCGGAGACCAGGCGCGCGTTGCCCCGGGTAAGGCCGGCGCATTTTTCATAGGCAATGGTTTTTTTGAACAGCTGGAAAAACTCCCCGGCACTCACATGGGCGGTGGAGGCCGATACCACGGCCTGGCCCTGACGGAACCGGGCGGCGTAAAGTTCTGTGTCCCGCCCCCCCAAGCCGGCGGTGATCACCATGCCGAACTCCCGGGTCCACCTCAGGCTCACCAGGAGTTCGTTGCCCAATGCATCGGAATCCGGGGGCAAAAACTGGGTAATCAGCACCCCCTGGATGTTACGATTCACCTCCTGTTTCAGGCCGTCGCCGTCAAGGCCCTGGAAGTGGTCGGGCATCTGGTCGGGGTGGGCCAGGAGGAATTCGGTGAACCGGTCGGTCACCGTATCCACCATGCGCCGGACATTGGAACGGACCTTGCCCGCCATCTTGGGCACCACCTTCACCCCGCCCACATCAGACTTGTGGACCACGTCCGGGCTGACCACTTTTAAGACCACCTTTTCGCCCAGAAAGGGTGAAAGGGCATCGGCGGCCAGGCGCTGGGTCCGGTTCAAAAGGACATATTCCGGGACCGATTCCGATCCCAGGGCCGCCAGCAGGGCATAGGTTTCATGCTCAAACAACTGGCTCCGGCCCTGGGCTCCGGCCGTGGCAAAGACCCGGGCCATTTCTTTGAAATCGATATAAAGTTGCATGGGGATTTTCTCTGGATTCTAGGAGGTTAACTGAACATTTCTCATGGGATCTGGATGGTACCACAGGGTCTTATAAAGGTCAATCCGGCCCGGATTCCATTGATCTATCAACGGTTTACAATACCCATATCCACGGGACACCCCTTCCATTTTTCCCTGGATAACCCCCATTGCCCATCCCAGGAAAAGACTTGATAAAGCGGTTCAATTAACGGTATCCTGCCGCAAATTCCATCGCCTCAACCCCAAGTTCAGGTAAATCCGAGCCCATGGCCGTATTTAAACATATCCTATGCCTCGATCTGGAAGCGGTTCCAAATGGAGAGATCTTTCACATCGGTGCCCTGTTCGACAAAAAGACCTTTGAACGAAAGAACCTCTCTTCTCCGACCGGGGCCCTGGCCGAACTGGATGAATTTGCAACCGGTGCCCAATGGCTTCTGGGGCACAATATTTCCCGCCACGACATCCCCCTGGTCCGGGAACATTGTCCCACGGCATCCTTTCTGGACTGCCCCCTGGTGGACACCCTTTTTCTCTCCCCCCTGGCCTTCCCGGAAAACCCCTACCACAAACTGGTCAAAGACTATAAGCTGCTGAAGACCGGAAAGAACAACCCCGTTGCCGATGCCCGGCTCAGCATTGAACTGCTCAGGGACCAGGTGGATGCCTTCACCCGCCTCCAGGAAAACAACCCGGATCTGCTCCAGTTCTATGCCGCAGCCTTTGCCCTTGAAAAACAAAGGGAAAACGGGGTGAAGGGCAATTATTTCATTTTAAAGGGCATGGCCGGGGGAAGGCCGGATACCCAAACCGCCAAACAGATTTTCATGGACCAATGCAGAGGAAAGGCATGTCCCAGGGCATTGAAAAGGGTCTGGGATCACTGCTGGGACCATGGGGACAGGCGCCCCGCCCTGGCCTTTCTGGTCTCATGGATCCGGGTGGCCGGGGGCAACTCCATCCTCCCCCCCTGGGTGGCACATGAATTTCCCCTGCTCGGCCAATGGATTCACAGACTCCGGTATACCTGCGGGGAAGCGGATTGCCCCCATTGCAAAAGGGAGAATGACGCCCCCACCCTTTTAAAACGATACTTTGGCTTTGAAAGCTACCGCCCCCTGCCCGACGGCACCCCCCTCCAGCAGGATATTGTGGAGGCCGGCCTGGCCGGGAAATCCCACCTGGCCATCCTCCCCACCGGGGGCGGCAAATCCATCTGTTACCAGATCCCGGCCCTGCACCGGTTCCACCGCACCGGGGAGCTCACCATTGTCATCTCCCCCCTCAAGGCCCTGATGAAGGATCAGGTGGACAACCTGAACCGGACCACGGGAAGCGAGATTGCCGCCACCATCAACGGCAGCCTCACCCTGCCGGAACGGGGGGCGGTCATAGAAAGGGTTCAATTGGGGGATGTGGGCCTGCTCTATATTTCCCCTGAACAATTGCGGAACAAAAGCATTGCCGACCTCATCCGCTGCCGGAAGATCGGATACTGGATCTTTGACGAGGCCCATTGCCTGTCCAAGTGGGGCCACGATTTCCGGCCCGATTACCTCCATGTCACCGAATTCATTTCCAGGGAGGCCGCCCGAACCCATGACACCCCCAGGATCGGCGCGTTCACGGCAACGGCCAAAAAAGATGTGCTGGAGGAAATCCTGGAGCATTTTCAATCCACCCTTGACCAGGAACTGCTCCGGTTTGAGGGTGGGGTTCACCGGGAGAACCTTGAACTCTGGGTCAGGCAGGTCAATTCCAATGAAAAATTCGACCAGATCAGCCAATGTGTAAAGGAAAGCCTGGACACCAGGGGCGGGGCCGCCATTGTCTATTGCGCCCGGCGGAAGACCACGGAACGGCTGGCCCGGTTCCTCCAGGAAAAAGGGATCCAGGCCCATGCCTTCCATGCCGGGCTCAGGGAGCCGGACAAACAGCAGATCCAGGATGACTTTGCCGCGGGGCAGATCCCGGTGATCTGCGCCACCAATGCATTTGGCATGGGCATTGACAAACAGGACATCCGCCTGGTGGTCCACGGGGATATTCCCGGCTCCCTGGAAAATTATCTCCAGGAGGCCGGACGGGCCGGCAGGGACCAGAAGGACTCGGACTGCATCCTTTTATATGAGCCCGACGACATCGACCAGCAGTTCAGCCTCACCGGCCGGTCCCGGGTCACCCAGAAGGAAATCCAGAAGGTGTTGCGCCTGTTGCGGAAAAAGGCCAAACGGGCCGACAGGATCATCATCACCCCGGGCGAACTCATGGAAAGCATCGGCCGGAAAGACGATGATGACACCAAGGCCCGCATCGCCGTGAGCTGGTTGGAGCGCAAGGGCTTTGTCTCCAGGGACTTTAATAAAACCCTGTTTTTCAAGGGCAGCCCCCGGGTCAAATCCATGGAAGAGGCGGAAAAGAAAATGGATCGGCTCCACATTTCCCGGCTCACCCGTTCCATGTACACCCTTATTCTGGAATACCTTTACAACGCCGAATCCGACGATTTGATTTCCGCAGACCAGCTCAGCGCCGCCCTGGGCCGCCTTAAAAACCTGCCCGAAAAATTCAAGGACTCCCGGCAGATCATGGTACTTTTATCGGACATGGAAGCGGCCGGTCTCATCCGGGAGGGGGCCATTTTAACCGCCTTTATCCGGCCCAGGGGCAAAAACAACGCCCCGGCCCTTTTGGAGGAGTTCATCCAGGTGGAGACCGCCATGGTTGGAACCATGGAGGAATTGTCCCCGGAGGCGGGCCTGGATCCCGAACATTCAGAGGTCTTCCACCTCAGGCGCATGGCCCAGCGCCTCAAGGAACAGGGATTTGACAAAATCAATACCGACACCCCCCGGCGCCTGCTCAGGGCCCTGGCCGCCGACCGGGGCAAATCCCGGGGAAAAAGTTTGGGCATCTTGGGCCGAAGGGGCATGGACCAGCTCACCATCCAGGTGAAATTCCCCTGGGAGACGGTGAAAAAACGCATGGCCGTCCGGCACCTGGCCGCCCGGATCCTTGTCCAGGCCGTCATTGACCAATTGCCCCGGGAACAGCAATCCAGCCGGGGGGAAATCCTGGCCGAATTCTTCATCTCGGATCTGATCCGGCCCCTGGCCTCCCCCACGGGGGATCTGTTTGACCAAAAGATCACCACGGCCCTGGCCCGGACCGATCACATGGCCATGGCCGAATCCACCCTGCTCTACCTCCACGGCCTGGGCATCCTCACCCTGCAAAACGGGCTGGGGGTCTTCCGCCAGGCATTCACCCTCATGCTGGATCCCCATTCCCGGGGAAGGCGATACAGCCAGGGGGACTACCAGGCCCTGTCCCACCACTACGACCAGAAGAACGCCCAGATCCATGTCATGGAAAAATTCGCCCGCATCGGCATTGAAAAAAAGACCCCCCTCTACGCCTTTATCCAGGATTATTTTTCCTTCCCCTTTGACCGCTTCACGGCCCGGTATTTCCCCGGGGAAAAAAAGATCATCAAAACGGCCATGACCGGGGAGGCATACCGCCGCATCATCCAATCCCTGGACAACCCCGTCCAGGAGGCCCTCACCGCAGCCCCGCCGGAAACAAACCTGCTGGTCCTGGCCGGGCCGGGCTCGGGCAAGACCCGCACCATTGTCCATCGGTGCGCCTGGCTCATCAAGGCCCAGTCCATCCCCCCAGAGGCCATTCTGGTACTCTGCTTCAACCACCGGGCCATGCTGGAATTACGGCGCCGTATCCAGGATCTGGCCGGTGCCGCCGGAAGGGACATCACCGTCATGACCTACCATGGTTTTGCCATGCGCCTTACCGGCCATTCCCTTCTGGAATCCCAGGAGGTGGATTTCAACCCGCTCATCCGGGAGGCCACGGCCATCCTCAACGGAGATAAGGAGGTGGTGGGAATGGACCCGGCCGAGGCAAGGGAATACTACCTGGCCGGTTTCCGGTATATCCTGGTGGACGAATACCAGGACATCGACCAGGACCAATACCGATTCATCTCCGCCCTCACCGGCCGGCTGGAGGAAGACGGGGAGGCCAAAATCTCCATCATGGCCGTGGGGGACGACGACCAGAGCATCTACAAATTCCGGAACGCCAATTTGAAATTCATCCACCAATTCCGGGAGGACTTCCAGGCCGACCCCACCTACCTGCTGGAAAACTACCGTTCCAGCCATCCCATTGTGGCGGCGGCCAATGCCTTTATTTCCCAGAACAGGGAACGCATGAAGACCGACCATCCCTGCCGGGTGGACAAAGGGCGGAAAAAGACCCTTCTGCCACCGGATCAGATTCCCGGTCCGGAGAAGATCCAAATCGTCCACACCCAAGACCCGGCCTCCCAGGCAGTGTTTGTGGCAAAGACCATCCAGGAATTGGTGGCCGGTCCCGATGGATTGGACCCTTCCCGGATTGCCGTGGTCTCCCGGACGGGCCTGGGCTACCCCGCCCTGGTGGCCCTGCGCATGGCCCTGGCCCAGGCCGGGATCCCCTTTTCCCGGACCCTGAAGCCCAACAAGGGCTTCCCCCTGTTCAGGATCCGGGAGATCCGGGCATTGATCCGTTTCCTGGAGGAGCACCAGACCGAAGCCCTCACCCCCAACGCCCTGGAACGTCGATATGAAAACCGGCTCTGTCCGGACAATCCATGGAGCCCCCAGATCCGGGAGCTGCTCACGGCCTGGTCCAGGGCCAACGGAGACACCCCCATCACCCTTTCCCTGGCCCGGGACTTCATGGTGGAACTCTTGCTGGAGGAACGGCGGGATCACCGCATGGGAAAAGGGGTGTTCATGGGCACGGTCCACAGCGTAAAGGGGATGGAATTCCCCGTGGTTTTTATCCTGGACGGGGGGTGGACAAAAAAGGACATGGAAGAGGAACGACGCCTCTTCTACGTGGGCATGACCCGGGCCGAAACCCGACTTTTTCTCATGGGAGTCCAAAAGGAGAACCCCCACCTCCCCTTTTTGGAGCCCTCCCCCTTCTGCCGGGTTCAAACCGCACCGGAAAAAAAATTGAAGGGATATTCCCCCGGGATCACCATCTCCACCATCGGCATGGAGGACATCTTTCTGAGCTACCCCGGCTTTTTCCATGGGGACCACCCCCTCCACCGTCACCTCACCGCCCTTGAACCCGGCCAAAGGGTCCGGCTGGAGAAGGGAAAGAATCGCCTGGCCATAAAAGATGGAGCAGGCGTCACCATTGCCCAACTCTCTTCCCGGGGCTCAGCCCATTGGGAACCGCTTTTGCCCCACATCCTCAGTGCCCAGGTCATTGCCATGGTCCACCGGACCCCGGAGGACGGCCAAACCACCCCGGCCCCGGCCGCGCCCCCCAAGGTGGACAGCTGGGAAATCCCCATTGTGGAAATCCTCCATTACACCAATGGATACCGTTGACACGCCCCCCTGCCCCCGGCATAATACCAAACCATGGAGACCCTCTGGATCATAGGGGCCGGTCATTTCGGAGGCCTGGCCGTTGAACGCCTGTCAAAGAAGAAGGGAGAACGCAACCTGGTGGTTGTGGACCCCCATGCCGAGGCCCTGGCCGAACTCGAAGATGCCCACGGCATCACCCCCTACCAAGGGGACGGCATTGAGTTCCTGGCCCGGGAACTCACCCCCCAAGCCCGGGTGGACTGGATCATCCCCAGCCTGCCCCTGCACATGGCCTGGGAATGGTGCCAACGGAAACTGGGGACGGACCAGCTGGTCCAGGCCCCCATGGCCCAGGGCCTGCTCCAAGGCCTGCCCAATGCCATGGAAGGCCGGGCGGGGGATATCTACGCCAGCCACGCCGACTTTATCTGCCCGGACAATTGCCCCGAACCCGACCAGATCTGCACGGCCACCGGCAGGCCCCGGAAACAGGACATGTTTGCCCTCATTGCCGATCTTTCCACCCCGGACTGCCCCAGCCTTGTCCTCAGGAGCCGGCAGCTCTGCCCGGGGGTTGGCGGGGTCACCCCGGCCCAGCTCCATGGCCTTTTGTCCGAAATCCGGACCCGTAACGGCCCCCTGATGATCTCAACGGCCTGCCGCTGCCACGCCGTGGTCACCCCCTCCCGCCATACCCCCTAAACAGGATATGTCCTGACAATCTGCCCCCAAACCCTTGAAGGCATTTTCGCGATCTATCTGTTCTAAGATCCTGTAGTCCATTCATTTTCTTGCAATTTCCCATTGACCCCGGAATTTTAGTGTGGTTGGATTTATCTTGTATACAAATTAAAATTCCCAAAGGAGTTCCCATGGAAGTGGAGGATTGCATCTTTTTTCAACTCTCCCTGGCCGGACGGGCCGGAACCCGGTATTGGCGGGAGCAGGTGGCCCACCTGGGGGTGACCTCGGTCCAGGCCCTGGTCCTGGACATCCTGTACAGGGACGACAATACCACGGCCAAGCAATTGGGGAAAAAGACCGCCCTGGACAGCGCCACCCTCACAGGGATCCTGGACCGGCTGGAAAAGGCGGGATTCCTAAAGCGGCAGCCCGACGAAGAGGATCGGCGGGCCATCCGGGTCTGTCTCACCCCCCCTGGAAGGGAAAAGGGGGAGACCATCCATTCCCTGATCCCCCAGGCCAACCAGGACTTTTTATCCAGGCTCACCCCGGTGGAAGCCCTAGTGCTCAGGGAACTGCTGAAAAAACTTCACCCATAAATCCAAATGAACCATCGCAGATATAAGATCGGAACAAGGCGTCAAAATAGCTTGCATACAACCTAAAATCACCAAACAGGGTCTGTAAGTTTTAGGTCTAATTTAATGCCACCCAAGATATCACGAGGTCTGCCATGCCAAAGTTCAACCCAGAGTATATCGAAAAACTCAAGGAAACCGTCGGGACCAGCCCCTACCCCACCCACATGCACATGGCCCTGGACGAAATCGGTCCGGGCACGGCCGACATCGGCCTTGACATCAACCCCTGCCATTTCCAGCCCTTTGGCATTGTCCACGGCGGGGTCCTGGCCACCCTCATTGACACGGCCACCTTCTGGGCCGCCTTCCTCAACCTCCCCCAGGACTGGGGCCTGGTCAACGTTGACCTGAAGCTCAACTACCTGGCCCCGGTGACCCAGGGCCGGCTTTTGGCCCGGGGGAAATGCATCAAGGCCGGACGCACCCTCTCCTACACCGAAGCCACCATATTCGGCCCGGACGGAGCGCTCATCACCCACGGGACCTCCACCCTCATGTCCCTGCCCGGCAAGGGCCTGGACCTGGGCGTGGCCAAACTCCTGGAGGATTGATCATGGAATCCTTTGTTGCGGCATCAAAAAACAGGGAAGAAACCCGGGGCTTTTGCATCCATTGCCAGGCCCGGTGGTCGGACATGGATCCCAACTCCCACATGAAGAACACGGCCTTTCTGGACTATGCCGCAGACAGCCGCATGGGCTTTTTCAAATCCAATGGATTCCCCATGGCCCGGTTTGCCCAACTCCGAATGGGCCCCATGGCCCTGGAGGACCGACTGACATACAAGAGGGAAATCCATTTATACGAACCCTTTACCGTGGAATTGCTATTAGGGGAGACCAGCGCCGACGGCTCCCGCTTCTCCCTGGTCAACCTTTTCTGGAAAGAGGACGGAATCCTGGCCGCCCGCATGGAGACCCGGGGGGCCTGGCTGGACCAGAAGGCACGGAAGATCACAGCCCCCCCCGGGGATTTAAGGGAAATCATGGCCGGGCTCCCCCGGTGGACGCCCCCGGCCTGATCCAGGGGGGCAAGGCCCAGGCGAACGCTTGGGCTGGGCCCCTGTCATCGGGCCGGGAAGGGACCCTGATCAGGATTTCCGGTCCAGGGCATTCAGGGGCTTGAACCGATAAAGGGCCCAGAGCAGAACAAAGCCCACCACAAAAAAGCTGCCAAACCAGGGGAAGGTGGAGACAAAGACCTGGTTTTCCAGCCCCTGGCCCCCCAGGGCGCCGCCGGCCAAAAGGCTTGCCTTCTGTGACTTAAGGGCCAGTGCATAGACCACGCCCAAAAGCCCGTAGGAGATGTTGTAGGACAGCCCTTTGAAGCTGAGCACCGTGGCCCTGTGGTGGGAGTCGGCCTCTTTATTGATGTAGTAGGAGACAAAAAAGCTGTTAAAGGTCATGGCCCCAAAGGTGATAAGGGCCGGGAGGATGCCGGCCCAGGGCCAGAACAGGCCCATGCAGGTCAATCCCAGGCAGGCCAAAAGCACGGTGAGGTATAGGCTCTGGTCCGGGGTCCGGGTTTCGGCCACCTTCCGGGCCAGCTTGGGGACCACCATGCCCATGAGGGCCACCAGGGCCCCGATGATGCCGAAGAGGGATTCGGGCACGGCAATCATCCGGTAGTATTGGCTGGAAAGGGTGATGACCATGCGAATCACCCCGTCCACCAGCATGCCGAAGAGGATCACCCGGAAGACAAAGGGGGTCTTTAAAATCCACCCGCCGGCCCCCAGGGTTTTGACAAATGCCTGTCCCAGGCTGGGGGGATCGCTGTCTTCGGCCTGGGTTCCGTCCCCGGTCTCTACCATGCCCAGGGTGGCTGCCAGGGCCAGGAGGGCCAGGATAAAGGTGAGGTAGAGGGGGAAACGCAGGGTCATGTCCTGGGTGACGGTGATCCCCAGGCCCAGGGCCGAGGCCAGCTGCCCCATGGGGCTGGGGTCATAGACCGCCGCCCCCACAATGGTGGCCAAAACAAATCCCAGGGAGCGCCACTTCATGGTCTTTTCCAGAACCAGTCCCCATTGGTCCTCCATACCCCGGGCCTTGAGGGTGTCATAGGCCAAGGCTTCGTCCGCCCCTGAGGCCGCGGCCTCGGCCAGGCCCGAGAGGATCCGGTTCACCAGAAAAACGGAAAAGACCAGGGTGGGGTTGGACTTGGGGATAAAGGCGATGAGGCCCACCTCCACCACCATCACGGTCGTGGCAAAGACCAGAAGCCGCTTCCGCCCCACCACATCGGCCAGGGCCCCCGAGGGCACTTCTGCCAGGACAATGGTGGCCGCCCATACCGCATTGAGGATGGAAAACTGGGCCACGGTGAGGCCGAAATCCAGGAACAGAATGGTGAATACCGGATAGTAAAACCGGGAGTTGAACAGGATCCGGAAGGCCATGAAGCGCCGGACATTGGACAATGAAAAGGGTGATGTCATAGGGGTTCCTCAGGCGATCCCGCATTGTTGTCCAATGCATCTGCCCTGGCAAATGGTCGTGGAATATCCGGGCGGTATGCCCTGGCGTTGGTCAATTGGACCACTATACCCCCGGGCCGGGCCGGGGGAAAGGGAATTTTAATCCACAGAAAAAGGGGGGATGTCCCACATGGGATGTCCTGCCGCGGTGGGGATGGGTTTTCCCCGTCCCCCGGCCTTGACCCAAAACCGGTCCGGGGATAGAATGGCGTGAACCTTAACCTGGAGACCCCACATGAAATATCGCCTTATCCCTTGTCTTCTACTCCTCGGCCTGTTGATTTCGCCCCTTTCCACCGGCATTGCCCATGCCCGACAATATGTCATCACCGGCAAAACCATGGGCACCTTTTACACGGTGAAATTCATCTCCAGCCGGAAACATTCCATCCCCCTGTGGCAAAAAAAAATCCAAGCCCGCCTCAGTGAGGTAAACCAGAAGATGTCCATGTTCCAGACCAAAAGCGAAATCTCCCGGTTCAACGCCGCCCCGGCGGGTAAGGCCTTTAAAATCTCCCCGGACTTTTATTTTGTCATGACCCGGGCCGGGGCCCTCCACACCCATACCCGGGGGGCCTGGGACGGCACGGTCAAACCCCTGGTGGATCTGTGGGGGTTTGGGTCAACGCGAAAAAACAGGGACGACCTTCCCCCGGTCGGGGCAGTGGAAGCTGCCCTGGAACAGGTGGGATTCTCCAAGATCCAGATACGGGACGACCACACCCTGGTAAAAACCCAGGCCGGCATCACCCTGGATCTGGGTTCCATTGCCAAGGGATACGGGGTGGATGCCATTGCCCAGGTATTGGAACAGGGGGGCATCAAAAACCTACTGGTGGAAATCGGCGGAGAACTTACGGCCCGGGGAAAGAATAAAAAGGGAAAAACCTGGTCCGTGGGCATCAGCCGACCGGACAAGACCTTTTCCAACCAGGGCATTTTCAAGATCCTCCCCCTGAAGGACCAATCCGTGGCCACCTCGGGCAACTACCGGAACTTCTATGAAAAGGACGGGAAGACCTACTCCCACATCATTGATCCCCGCACTGGATACCCCGTGGAAAACCAGGTGGTCAGCGCCACGGTCCTGGCCCCGGACTGCACCCTGGCCGACGGCCTGGCAACCGCCCTCATGGTCATGCCCGTGGACCAGAGCCTGGCATTGGTCAATGCCATGGACCGGGTGGAGTGCCTCATCATCCAGAACATCAAGGGTGAATTTGTCACCAACGCCTCTTCCTCCTTTCCCCAATAGCACGGATATTTCAATTCCCTCCCGGGGTCTTGAAAAGAATGATGTGACATATCCGGGATAGGTGGACGGGATGCGTCTCCGCCCGGATCCGGCCTATCCCTGGAAACCGGGGCGCCCCTTCTCCCGGCAGTCCGGGCAGACCCCATAGGCCACCCTGGGATTGAACATTTCCGCCAGAAGGCCCTTTTCAACGGCCACATCCCCCTCCATCCATCTTCCCTTAACCTGGACCCGATTGCAGATACTGCAACGGAAACAAATGGCCTGGGCGCCCTTGGGAGCAGCCTCGTAGGCCACCCGGGGGGCCATGGGCTCGGTTTTGACCAACCGGTGTTTCAGGCAGACCATGCCCCCGGCCCCGGGTTCGATTCGCATCTCCATGTACCGCTTGAGATCCGGGGAATCGCACCGGTAGTCCCGGACCACCATCCTTTCCGTCAACCGGGCATGGGAGACCAGGGCATCCAGCCACATGCGGGTGGCATCCCCCTGGATGAACTGCCAGATGGACCGGCCGATGACCCGCTCCCGCTCCATGTTCCTGCCGTTGTTTTCCCGGGCAAATCCATCCCATGCATCACAGGTCCGGCAGATGCGCCAGGTTTTGTCCAGCCAATAATTCACCCCATGGCTATTTCCATTGGTATTGGACCCATGGGCCCCTTGGTGACGCATACCTCCTCCTGGTTTTATTTTTTAACGCCGCCCTGCAACCATGGAAAAACGCCATGACCAGGCACTGGCTCCGGAAAAAAGCCCTGAAAATAAAGGGATAAACAGATTATCATTTGGATATACCCCAGGATATCCCGTTCCGGTGGAAAATGCCAATCCCGGATTTTCCCATTACAATCAGAAGGTGCGAAAAACGAATGTTCATGCACTCCTACCGGCTCCCCAGGTGGGAATTTTCAGCCCCCCACCCGTGGAAAGAGCCCCACTGATTCCGGACCCAAAACAGGCAGCCGGAACCATGGACGGTCCCGGCTGCACCGGTGGAAATCAGGCAATGGGGTCAATGGCGTCGTTGAGATCCTGGAGCTGCTCCAGGGAAATGGTCCCGGCGCTTTCCAGGCGATGGATCAGATCATCTTTAACACGGGCGGTGAAGGTGCGCCATTGGTCACGATTCAGCATGAAAATCTCCCCTTTATAATGGAGATGGGCAAATCGTTTTCCCCCAAACACCCCGGGGTCAAACTGGATCTTGGCAGCGGTGGCCGTGGCCTCCTTGGCGCCGGCCATGCGAAAGGCCGGAGACCGCAGCTGGTCTTCAATGGGTTTTAATTTAAAATCCTGGATCAAATCGGCGATAATATCGGCATATTTTACGAACAAAGGCCGTTTCCCGCCAAAGATTTCCCAGGGTTCCAGCCGGAGATCACGCATTGGATAATACATTATTTACCTCCTTGTTTCTTCATCGTTTAAGGGTGTCCCCAAAACCGGAGCGGACAACCGGACCCGGGGGATAACGGATATGGGGCATGGCACCTCCTCTCCAATGGGTTATGAAGCGCTGTTGGCCATGGGCCGGCCCGCATAGTGATGGAGCAGGGCCAAGGGATCCTGGTCGTCCATGGCATCCAGAACCCTGCGGGCGGCCTTGACCGCCATTCGTTCCGAGGCACAGATAAAGGCCGAGGGCCGGTCATAGTCACCGGTCCCGAAAAAATTGGAGCAGCCGCACCAATTCATGCAAAACATGGAAACGGAACAGGATTGGCACATTTCCGGCATTTTCCTCCGGGTGCAGGCCGGGTTTCCATGGTCAAAGGGGAAGGCCAGGTGACCGATGGAATGGGGGCCCACCCCGCCGTCCCCCACCAGGCGTTCGCAGGGGAAGATCACCCCCTGGGGGCTGAAGGCAAACTCCTTTTCCCCCATTCGGCATTGCTCCGAAGGCCGGTATCCCCCCCTGAGGACCACGGCCAGTTTTTCATCAATAAAACTGATGAAGCAGGGCTCCCCCCTTTGGTAATACCCAAGGTAAAGGGCCGTGATCCGGTCGCAGGTCTTTTCAAAGTCCTGGATATCCGCCGTGGTCCAGGGGGCGGAATAATCCGGGTTCAAGACCATCTGGTTGATCCCCAGCCCCCTGAGGTAGGCAATGGATTCGGGCAGGTGGGCATGGGTGTCCGGGCCATAGACCATGTTCACCAGAAGGTTGGGCAAGAGCTCCGCTGCCAGGGCAAGATTCTCCGCCACCAGGCCGGAGCTGCCCCGACCGTCGGGGAAACGGCGATGGCGGTCCTGGACATGGGGAACCCCGTCGCAGCTAGCCTGGAGGAGGATGTCGTATTCCAAAAGATCCGCCAGCACCCCCCGGTCCAAAAGGGTGGCGTTGGTGGCCAGGGTAATGCCCACCATCTGCCCTGTCTTTTCGGCCCGCTCCCGGATCTGCTTCACCGCCTTGAGGGCCAGGGGCCAGACCAGCAGGGGTTCCCCACCAAAAAGGCCGAAGTCCAGCCGTTCTCCAGGATCGGCCCAATCAAAGGCAAAATCCACGGCCAGGGCCAGGTGGTCATGGGAAAGGGTGAGATTCCCACGGGCGACATAGCAATAATCACATCTTAAGTTGCAGGCCGACGTCAAAAAGAGCGTGGCTTTCATGGTTCCCCCTTTGGTCCGAGGCGGGTTATGAAATAAAGGACATTGGAAACACAGATCCCATGGGAAAGGGCAAGGAAGAAAAAAGAGGATTGATACAAGATTCTGGAACCGGCCCGGGATCCGACGCCGGGAACGGGAACATTGAAATGGATGGGTTTAGGATTGCCCGACCATGAAGCTTAGCTATCGAATTATGGCCGGGCCGTCAAGGAATTAATGTGATTTCAACGACTTTCCCTGGAAGGAGTCCCGGACCTCTAGGGTGTTCTGGATCTTGTTAAAGGTATCCCGGTAATTGGCGGCCCAGGCCGGTGCCCGGAGTTCGTCCACATGGGGATCCCCGGTGATGCGCTGGATGATCATCTCCTGGGGCAGGCGCTCCAAAAATTCGCAGACCAGGTCCACATACGCCTCCTGCTCCAGGCAGTGGTAGTCCCCATTGAGATACATCTCGTCCAGGGGGGTGTCCTTGACCACATAAAGAAGGTGGAGCTTGATCCCGTGAATGCCCATGTCCGCCAGGACATCGGCACTTTCCAGCATCATCTTCCGGTCCTCACCGGGCAGGCCCAGGATGATGTGGGTGCAGATATTGATGCCCCGGTTTTGGGTCATGTCCACGGCATCGGCAAAGGTCTTGAAGTCGTGGCCCCTATTGATGAGGGCCAGGGTCTTGTCGTGCACCGACTGGAGACCGTATTCCAGCCAGACCAGGTAGTCCCGGGCATAGGCTTCCACCAGGTCCAGCTTTTCCCCATCAATGCAGTCGGGCCGGGTGCCCACGGCCATGCCCACCATGCCTTCGCAGGAGAGGGCCTCGTCGTAGAGGGCCTTCATGTGGGCCAAATCGCAATAGGTATTGGTATAGGACTGGAAATAGGCCAGGAATTTCTTGGCCTTGTATTTGATCTTGGCGCCGATGCGGCCGGCCTCGATCTGTTCCTTGATGCCCATGCCCCGGGCAAACCGGCCCGTGCCCGAGCCCTTGTCGTTGCAATAGATGCAGCCCCTATGGGAAAGGCTGCCGTCCCGGTTGGGGCAGGTCAGGCCCGCATCCACGGAAATCTTCTGAACCCGCTCCCCGTAGAGGGCACGCAGGTAGGAGTTATAATCGGTATATCGTTTTTTCTTGTCCATGATCCCGGCCTTGGGTCCTATCGGTTTTGGGTCTGTCATTGGTCCGGCCCGGACATGGGGAAGGCCGGGATTTTTCAACCGACCGCCCTGCCCCAATCCATCCGGAGGCTGCCCCGGGACCACAGTCCCAGGGGGGAGAAACATGTACTTTATCATCTTCCCCCACCAAAAATCAAAAGAAATGGACGGTTTGCCATCTTGACCAAACCCCCGGAGCATCCTATTATAACAGGTTATGAATTTTTATGAGAACAGATACGACGTCATTGTCATCGGCGCCGGCCATGCCGGTTGTGAGGCTGCCCTGGCTTCGGCCCGCATGGGATGCCACACCCTGCTGATCACCATTGATATGGATAAGATTGCATCCATGCCCTGCAGCCCCTCCATCGGCGGCATGGCCAAGGGCCAGCTGGTCAAGGAAGTGGATGCCCTGGGCGGATACATGGCCAAGGCATCGGACGCATCGGCCATCCAGTTCAGGACCCTGAACACCCGGAAAGGCCCGGCCGTCCACTCCACCCGGACCCAAAACGACAAGGCCCTGTACACCCAGAACATGAAGGCCATTCTGGAGACCTGCCCCAATTTAGACCTGAAGCAGGCCATGGTCCAGGAACTGCTCATGGAGGACGGCAAGGTTACCGGCATTTTGGACCACACCGGTTTCACCTACCGGGCACCGGCCGTGGTCATCACCACGGGTACCTTTCTGCGGGGCACGGTGCACATCGGTTCCACCCTCATGGAAGCTGGCCGGGCCGGTGAATTCGCCTCGGTGCAACTGGCCAAAAGCCTGGAGACCCTGGGCCTGGACATGGGGCGGATGAAGACCGGCACCCCGCCCCGGCTCCATGCCGACACCATTGATTTTGACCAGTTCCGGCTCCACGGCTCAGACGAAAAGATCGTTCCCTTTTCCTATTCCACCCAAAAGATCAAGACCCCCATGATCCCCTCCTTCATGGGGGACACCAATGCCCGGACCCATGAAATCGTGCGGGAGAACCTCAAGCACTCGGCCCTGTACGGCGGTCACATCAAAGGCCAGTCCGCCCGGTATTGCCCCAGCTTTGAGGACAAGATCGTAAAATTCCCGGACCGGGAAAGCCACCACGTCATCCTGGAATACGAAGGCATCCACTCCAGGGAGATCTATGCCTCGGGCCTGGGCAACAGCCTGCCCCTGGAGATCCAATACCAGGTGGTCCGCTCCATCCCCGGCCTGGAGGAGGCCCAGATCATGCGGCCGGCCTATGCCATTGAATACGATTATATCAACCCCCTGGAACTCACCCCGGCTTTGGAGGCCAAAAGGCTCTCCGGCCTCTTTTTGGCCGGGCAGATCAACGGTACCTCCGGATACGAGGAAGCTGCAGCCCAGGGCCTGTGGGCCGGGGCCAATGCCGCAGCCAAGGTCCAAAAAAAGCCCCCCTTTATCCTGGACCGCTCCCAGGCATACATGGGGGTGATGGTGGACGACCTGGTCACCCGGGGCACCCAGGAACCATACCGCATGTTCACCTCCCGGGCGGAATACCGGCTCCTCCTCCGGGAGGACAACGCCGACCTGCGCCTGGCGGAAAAGGCATTTGAGTATGGTCTCATCCACCGGGAACGCCTGGACTTTGTCCGGGAGATCCAGGGCCAGACCCAGGCAGAAATCCAGCGGGTCAAGGCCGCCGTGGTCAAACCCAGCCGGTCGGTCAACGACTTCCTCACCGCCCACAGGACCAATGCCGTCACCACCGGGGTCAAGCTGGAACAGCTCCTGAAGCGGGCGGAACTCTCCTACGGACTGCTCAAGGAAATCTCCCCGGCCGATCCGCCCATCCATGCCCGGGCGGAAAAACAGGTGGAAATCGAGATCAAATACGAGGGCTATATCAAGCGGCAGCTCAACGAAATCAAAAAATTCAAGGACCTGGAAAAGATCCGCATCCCCGAAGATTTTGACTATGCCAAGGCCCACGGCCTCTCCAACGAGATCCGGGAAAAACTCATGCGGATCCAGCCCACCTCCCTGGGCCAGGCCTCCCGCACCGACGGCATGACCCCGGCGGCCATATCCGTTCTCATGGTAACCATTGCCGCCAACCGCAAGCCCACGGAACCCGAAGACAAGGGATAGACACCGCCCCCCTTGACACCCCGGGGGGCAGGCTTATCATCTAAGTACTCAAAGACCTTATCAATTAGTAATAAAGGACAGAACCATGGCAGATGATTACTACAGCATACTGGGGATCACCAAGACCGCCAGTGCCGGTGAAATCAAAAAAGCCTATCGGAAACTGGCGCTGAAGTACCATCCCGATAAGACCAAGGGCGACAAGGCCCTGGAAGATAAATTCAAAAAAATATCCGAAGCCTATGCCGTGCTCAGCGATCCTGAGAAACGGAAACAATACGACACCTTCGGCTCCACCGACTTCCAGCAGCGGTATTCCCAGGAAGACATCTTCCGGAATTTCGATTTGGGGGACATCCTCAAGGAGTTCGGTTTTGGCGGTGGCGGATTCGGCGGTGGCCAAAGACGGGCCAACTTCTCCGGCGGCGGGGGCAACCCCTTTTTCCAGAACATGGGCGGGGGCGGATTTCACCAGCAGCAACGGCCCCGCACCCCCGGTAAAAACCTGGAATACGAACTGCCCCTCACCGTGGATGAACTCATCAACGGCACCAAAAAGACCATCACCATCAGCCAGGGCGGACAGGCCAAGGCAGTGGAGGTCAAGATTCCCAAGGGCCTGACCCAGGGCAAGAAGATCCGCCTGGCCGGCAGGGGAGAGCCCAGCCCCAACGGCGGCCCCACAGGCCACCTTTATATAAAGTCGGCTCCCGTGGCCTCGGCAGGATGCACCATTGAGGGCAACGATCTCCTCCTCACCCGGGAGGTCTCCCTGACCCAGGCCCTGCTGGGCGATAAGGTGGAAGTCACCACCCCTGCAGGCCGGACCATGAACCTCACCCTTCCCCCGGGAATCCAGCATAAAGCCAAGATGAGACTGTCCGGCCACGGGATCCCCCACATGAAAGGAAATGGTTGCGGAGATCTCTACGTTATGATTAGTATAAAGATGCCCAAAGCATTGACAGAAGAGCAGATTGCACTCATCAAAGACCTTAAAAAGACAGGACTATAACCCACCATGCCCGAATTCATTCCCCTTATCTCAGAAAAAGACATCCACGCCAGAATCAAGGAGATCGGAAAACAGATCACCGAGGACTACAAAGGCAAAGACCTGGTGGTGGTGGGAATCCTTAAAGGCTCTTTCATTTTCCTGGCCGACCTCACCCGTCAGATCCGGATGGACCACGAAATCGACCTCATTGGTGCCTCCTCCTACGACGGCACCTCCTCCACCGGTCAAATCGTCTTTACCAAGCAGCCCGACCTGGAACTCAAGGGCCGGGACGTCCTGCTGGTGGAAGACATCGTGGACACCGGCAATACCCTGGTCAAAATCGTGGAATTCGTCAAACTCCTCAATCCCAGATCCGTTTCCATCTGTACCCTCATCGACAAGCATGAACGCCGGGAAGAGGAACTGGACGTGAATTACGCCTGTTTTTCCCTTGAAAAAGGCTTTATTGTCGGCTATGGACTAGACTATAATGAAAAGTACAGGAATCTGCCTGCAATCTTTGATTTAAAATTGTAAATTCGGGAGAAGCGAAATGATCATCACCTGCAAGGAGTGCTCAACCCGCTTTAGTCTGGATGAACTCCTTCTTAAAGCAGAGGGGTCCAAGGTCCGGTGCAGTGTTTGTAAATCCGTCTTCACGGCTTACCCCCCCCAGGGCGGCCCGGCCGCTGAACGGACAGACCCCAGCGACATCCCGCCTTCGGCAGATGATGACACGCCCCCCCCGGTCCCCGACTCCGACACAGCCGTCCCCGATATCACCGATGAATTCGAGTTTGACTTTGACAGCCCCTCCAATGGGGAGCCCCTGTCCGGGGACACGGATTCAGAAGAGATGGATGACCTGGCCTTTGACCAGGGGGATGCCCATATCTTTGACGACATGGAGTCCGACGCCGGAGAACCGGAGACATTGGACATCCATGAATTGGATCCCGATGAGCTGGAGGCGGAAGCCCCGGCCCTTTCCGACGACATAATGGAGGACACCGCCCCTCCCGACCTGCCCCCCCCATCGGCCCAGGATCCCGACATTGAAATCCGGTTCGACCAGGACAATGTCGAAGTTTCAGCCCCGGAAGAAGAAGATCCCACCGACTCCCGGGAAGAAGCAGGGTCGGACTTCTCCTTTGACGATGATGACTTTTCCTTTGAAGGGGAGCTCCCCTTTGACACGGAAGTGGGGGAAGACGATACCCAGGCCAAGGATACGGACCTTGAACTGGACGGGCTTGAGTCCCTCCCCACGGTCGGAGCGGAGATCCCGGTTGATCCCCCCTTTGAAGACGCCCTCAATGACCTGCCGGACAGCGACCTGGAACTGCCCGAACTGAACTCCTCTGAGCTGGAAGCCTTTGAAGAGCCGGACCCTGCCCCCCAGGACATGGAACCGGATGAAGATCTGGAAGATTTTGCCCCCCTTGTCCTGGAAGCCGAAGAAGAAACCGATGGGGCCCAAGAAGACCCGGAAGAGAACCTGGCCGTCCTGGACGACAATCCGTCCCTGACCATGGAAACGGGCAACGCAGACCAGGCGCCCTGGGAAGAGACCCAGGCCCTGGAAACCGATGCCCCAGACCCTGAATTGGACGCCCTGGAAGCCCTGGAACTGGAAAACCCAAGTGTAACGGCAGAGCCGGAAGAGTCCTTTGTTGTTCTGGATGGTGAACCGCCCCAACAAAACGCCGAAACACCGGCAATGGAACTTGCCGAACCAGAAGAAGACCCAGCCCCCCTGGATGCCCTGGAAATGGAAGAAACCACCCCCCAAGGCCTTGAAGATATCCCCTTTGGCGCCCCCCTGGAAGAGGAGGAGACCCTCCAGGAAGGGGACGGTTTTTCAGACATGGAGGCCCCGGAGGCGACCGCCGAGATTAGCGAGACCGAAACCGACCTGGACCCCTGGGAAGAGGCCCACAAAGCAACGGCCTATGAATTCCTTGACCAGGCCATGAAACTCAAACCCAACGACGACGACCCGCCCGAGGATGAGACCGAAGAAGGTGTGGATCCCGAGGAATTTGCCAATTTCGGAGAAGCCGCCACCCTGGAAGAAGACATGGCCCCGGAGGACAAAGAATTCTCGGATTACGACGCCGTGCTGGAACAACCCACGGATCCGGTGGAACCCGCCCAGGAGGAATACGCCCTGGAAACCCCGCCGCCCATTGAGATTGATCCCCCCATTGACCCGGCCACCACAGCCGTTCTTGAGGAGCCGGAACCGCCCCGGCGAAAAGAAGAAGAGGCCGAAGACATCCCCCCTGCCCCCCTCATGGACCCCACCCCCACCAAACGCCGTGGGAAAAAGGCCAGCATGGGCGTTCCCATAAAAGTCCTTGCCACACTCTTTTTTATCCTGGTGGTGGTCTATGTGGTCAACCTGGTGGGAGGACTGGGCCTTCCCGTGATATCGGATCTTAAAATCCCCATGGTGGAATCCCTTCTCAAACAAGAGAATGCCGAGACCCAGGACACCAGCAGCCCCAAACCCAGACCGGACCAGAGCAGTGTCAAGGGGCGGTTTGTCATCAATGACTCCACCGGCGACCTCTTTGTCATCACAGGCAATGTGGCCAATCCCGCCAATATCCCCTACGCCGATATCCAGGTAAAGGGCACCCTCTTTAAAAAGGGAAAAGTGGCCGCCATCAGCCAGGTGGCCTTTTGCGGAAATATCATTTCAGAAGAGGTTCTGAAGTCGGGAAATATTGCCGACATCACCGCCCAGCTCACCCTCCCCGGAAACGACACTGTCAATGCCCAGGCCACCCCAGGAGGGACGGTTCCCTTCATGCTCGTTTTTTCAGATCTGCCCGAAGACCTCCAGAATTTCACCGTGGAAGTGGCCGATTTTAAAAAAGACAAATAAAGGCAGAAAAAGTGTTTGACAAGGTCAAAATCCCGTGTTAGTCTCTGCTGGTTTTTTGGCGACGTAGCTCAGTTGGTTAGAGCATGCGGCTCATATCCGCAGAGTCCGGGGTTCAAATCCCTGCGTCGCTACCAGATTATACAAGGCCCTGTACTTTCAGTTAGTTACCGAGAGTACGGGGTTTTTTGTTTGATCACCCGGCGTGTTTTACACAAAAAGCTTACACAAAGTTGTAAGGCTCTGCCATGGGCTATCTGGTACAGAACAAATCAGGGTATTGCTTCAGGTTGACCATCCCCAAAGACCTCCGATCCCATATCGGTCTCAAGGAACTCAGGCGCTCGCTGAGGGGTGCCGACCACCGAACTGCCTCCCAACTTTCAACACTTCTTGCAGGAAGAATTCACCAGCTCTTTCGGAAACTCAGGGGGAAATCCATGGGCCAACTATCACCACAGCAAATCAAGGACATGATCAACAGGTTTATCCATGAATGCCTGGACTACGAGGAGCGGAACCGCCTGGACTACAGGGCTGTCTATGACGGTCAAGGCGACATGCCCGATCTCCCAGACCCCACCTTGACCATTGTCGATGACTTTACCAAAGACGCCCAACACCAGCTCAAAACCGGAGACTATTCCCAGGTGAGCCGGGTGGTGGACCACATTCTTGAGGTCAACAATTGCCAGGTGCCCAAAGACTCTTCCGATTATAAGGCCCTGAGCCGGGAGACCCTAAAGGCCCAAATCAAGGTTCTTGCCATCGAGAAACGCCGCAATGAAGGCGACTATAGCGACGATACCAGTCTACCCCAAAGGCCACAAACGACCCCGATAAGCCCCCCAAAAGCCGTCCCCTCGGCACCCGCATTCTTATCGGGGCCATCCTTCAAGGATCTGGTGGCAGAATGGAAGGCCGAAAACATGAGGGCCGACCTCTGGAAGCCCAGGACAGTCACGGCCTATGACGGACATTTGTTAATCGGCATGCAATAATGACCCCTTAAATAGAAAAATCGGCGTCCAAAATTGCCCCCCCTGATATAGACTCTCCATGAACTGAATCATGGAGGTGAGGAAGGATGGTTAATTATGAAACGATAGCGAAAATCCGACGGTATTATTTCGTCAAGAAAAAAGGGATCAAAGAAATCAGCAGGGATTTGAACATATCCAGCCTATCGATATTTAAGATAATGGTTGATTATGCTATTCACTTTAGTATTTTTGCAATATATATCACGATATGTTGCATTTATAACGAAGGGTAAGAAGCTTGAGCAATAAAGAAATGTTTAAAATGATTGATCTCTTTTCCGGAGCCGGAGGATTGTCTGACGGCTTAAACGAAGCCGGATTTAAGAGTCTGTATGCAAATGAAATTAAAAAGTGTTATTCGGCAACATATGCACTCAACCACCCCAAAACTATAGTCGATCAGGGTGATATTCGTGAAGTTGATGTAAAAAAAGTCCGTCAACGCCTTGGAATCGAAAGGGGTGAATTAGATTTAGTAGCAGGAGGGCCGCCTTGCCAGGGTTTTTCAATCAATGCTCCGATTAGATCGAACAAAGATAAGAGAAATCATCTATTTAGAGATTTTTTAAAATTCGTTGATGAATTCTATCCCCGTGCAGTTATTATAGAAAATGTTCCTGGACTTGTATCATTTGAAGGTGGAATGACTCTTCAGGCTATCATCACAAGCCTTGAAAAACATGGCTATAAATCTGATGTAAAAATTCTTTATGCGCCACATTATGGAGTGCCTCAAACTCGATGGCGAACGATTATTATTGGATTACGTGATAGTACATCTGTAGACGATGCTTTTCCAGAGCCTGTAAGGTTCGCTCCTCTTAGGGTAAATTTCACTTCAAACTTTGAAGGCCGTAATATTGTTGCGCTCCCTACTAAGGTAGAATTGCCAACATTTGTTTCAGTTAGTGATGCGATCGACGATCTGCCCATTCTAAAAAATGGCAATAAAGAAAAAGGGCTCAAAAAATACAGAACTGAACCCCAAAATGAATTCCAAAGAGCGATGAGAGTTGGCTCTAAGAGTGTTATTAATTATGAAGGCGCTAACTTGGGCAAAATAAATCTGGAACGCCTGGAACATATTCCTCCCGGAGGTAACTGGACAAACATCCCCTTTGATCTCCTACCAAAAGGCATGCAAAGAGCACGTCGTTCTGATCATACAAAACGATATGGCCGAGTTGATCCTGATGGATTAGCGTCTACGATATTGACAAAATGTGACCCCCACTGGGGAGCCTATTTTCATTATAACCAAGATCGAGTCTTCACAGTCCGTGAAGCTGCCCGAATTCAAACATTTAGAGATACATACCGATTTACTGGATCTATCGCTGAACAATACGAACAAGTTGGAAATGCAGTTCCTCCTCTGTTAGCTTCTGCTATTGGCAGATCTATCGCTAACATTCTATGTTGTGATGAAAAACAAAAAATGAAGGGTTATTAATGGCTGGCTATATATCAGAATTCTTTGGTTATCGTAGTGCTGACACATCGGTTGCAGCAAAAGAAGCAAGCGACTTAGAACGTTGCCCCATTATTGATGACAAATGCGAGAAGACTTTCAGTAATGGCGTAATTTCTGGTGTATGCTCTGTTAAACCGATAAAAAGTGGCCCAGTCATTTGTTGTCCGATACGTTTATATGCAGAAAATTATAAAATATTAAAGGATATTACGCTAAAGGCTTTCGAGGAGGACTTGGATCTTGTCCCAGGGAAAAAGGCAATAAAATATGCAACAGACCATAATAAATCTTGCATAGCAGTATTTGGGAAAAAATGGGGTGGAGAGCTTCGGATCTCAAAAAAATCGGGGCCCGGTGGCTATTTCATAGATTGGATATTAGCCAAGTTGAGTCCAGAAGGAAAGCTAGTAGAATTTATTGCAATTGAAGTTCAAACCATTGATACCACTGGCACTTATCGCGACGGTTATCAGGCTCTAAAAGAAAAGAGAGAAACCGTTAAAACCACTGTGGGATTGAATTGGGAAAATGTTTCAAAAAGAATACTCCCGCAGTTGATCTACAAAGGCCAAGTTTTACAGAGAGAGTCTCTTTGCCGAAAAGGCCTATTCTTCGTATGCCCAGAACCAGTTTTCGAACGGATAATGGACAGACTTGGAGGCCAAGCAGGCCTTGTCCGATACGCACTTCAACCCGCTTCCATTTCTTTTGTTGTATATAACTATAATCCTTCTGAAGAAACAAAAGATGGGACAATTCTTTCTCTAACAGAAACGGTTTCCCACTCAACAACTGTTTATAAAGTCCAAGAGGCGTTCAACAATGTCACACTCCCAGACGAAAATGTATACCGGGATGCGATACTCAAAGCCCTTGTCTCATAATCCATCAGGGAAAGAGGCCTGTAAAATATGACGGCGGAATGTGTCCATGAAAATGGTGTCTCATTTTCATGGACACATTCCGCTATCCATCAAAAGCCGACCTCCGCCCCCTTGACTTTCTGGATTCAGAACCAAATTTATGTTAAAAATTTGAGACAATGAATTCATCCATTTCAGGGAGATCCCATGCCAGGCATATATGAAATATACGTAAAAGACCACTTTGCAGCCGCCCATGCCCTCAAGGGGTATGACGGGAACTGCTCCAACCTCCACGGCCACAACTGGATTGTGGAGGCTTACATCCATTGCACCAAACTCAACCAGCTGGGGATCGGCATCGATTTCCGGGATGTGAAAAAGGTGGTCAAGGATGTCCTGTCCAAGCTGGACCACACCAACCTCAACGAGGTGGTGGAATTCGGGAGCATCAACCCCACCTCGGAGAACATCTCCAAGTTCCTCTACAATGAATTGTCCCGGTGCCTGAACACCGAACATATCAAGGTCCACAAAATCACCGTATTTGAAAGCCCGGGCTGCGGCTCCTCCTACCAGGAAGTATAATGACCCTTTCCATCTGCGAAATTTTCCACAGCCTCCAGGGGGAATCCACCCACGTGGGCCGGCCCTGCGTCTTTGTCCGCCTGTCCGGGTGCAACCTGGACTGTTCCTGGTGCGACACCCAATACGCCCGTACCCAGGCCGAAGCCACCCCCATGTCCATTGATGAGATCATGGAAAAGGTGGATACCTTTTCCTGCAACCTGGTGGAGATCACCGGGGGGGAGCCCCTGCTCCAGGAAGAGACCCCGGAACTGATCCACGAATTGATCAACGCCGGATACGAGGTCCTTTTGGAGACCAACGGCAGCCGGGATATCACCCCTGTGGCCCCGGCCTGCACCCGAATTTTGGACATCAAATGCCCGGGCAGCAACCAGGGGGATTCCTTTCTATGGGACAACCTGGACGCCCTCACCCCCAATGACGAGATCAAGTTTGTGGTGGGCTCCAAGGAAGATTATACCTTTGCCCGGCAGGTGATCATGGACCACCTGGGCCGGATCTCGGGCAGTAAGATCCACATTTCCCCGGTTTTCGGGCAGATCTCGTTGGAAACCCTGGCCGCCTGGATGGTGGAAGACAACCTCAAGGCCCGCCTCTCCCTCCAGCAACACAAACTCATCTGGCACCCGGATCAACGAGGAGTATAAACAATGAAAAAAGCGGTTGTGCTGTCCTCGGGCGGCATTGATTCCACCACGGCCATGGCCATGGCCAAGGACGCAGGATTTGAGGTCTACAGCCTGTCCTTCCGCTATGGGCAGCGCCACAGCGTGGAGCTGGAATGCGCCAAAGAAGTGGCCGCCCACCTGGGGGCCGAATCCCACAAAATCGTGGACATTGACCTGCGCCAGTTTGGGGGCTCCGCCCTCACCGACGACATTGCGGTCCCCAAGCACGACACCGTGGAGGAGATCAGCGGGGAAGAGATCCCCATCACCTATGTCCCGGCCCGGAACACCATCTTCCTCTCCTATGCAATGGCCTGGGCTGAAGTCCTCAAGGCCACGGCCATCTACATCGGGGTCACGGCCGTGGACTTTTCCGGCTACCCAGACTGCCGCCCGGATTTCATCCATGCCTTTGAAACCATGGCCAACCTGGCCACGGTCACCGGTCGTACCGGCGAGGCCCCCATGGAAATCCACACCCCCCTCATCGAGCTCTCCAAGGGGGAGATCATCCGGGCCGGCCACGACCTGGGCGTGGACTACGGCATCACCATCTCCTGCTACGACCCCGACGACCAGGGCCGCTCCTGCGGCAACTGCGACTCCTGCCTCCACCGAATCAAAGGGTTTAACGAGGCCGGCATCCCCGACCCCACGCCCTACCAATAACAGCAGGGGAACCACCCCAACACAAATACAAAAGCCGTCGACCTTTATGATCGACGGCTTTTTTTTTCCAATCCCCACCAAAGGAATCGTCTTTGGCCTACCCTGTCCCGCCACGGGTATTTTGCGCCCCCTTCTAAGAGGGATCGGTTTCCCCCAATTTTTCACCATAAAGTTCAATGGCATGGCAGACCTTCACCCCACTTTCCTTACGGGCCAGCATGTCCGTAAGCTGCATCATGCAGGCCGGGCAGGAGGTGGCAACAATGTCGACATCGGTGGCGATGATGTCATCTGCCTTGCGGGATCCGATGTCACCGGAAAGATCATAGTGTGCCAGGTTGAAACTCCCCCCCATGCCGCAGCAGCGGTCGGGCCGTGCCATTTCCACCAGGTCACCACCGCAGGATGTGATCAATTGCCGGGGTTCTTCCCACACATCCAGGGATTTTTTCAAATGGCAGGGGTCGTGGTAGGTGACCCGGGGTACCGCTTCTCCTTGGGCATCGGTTCCATTGGAACCGTCTCCGAAGGGGTTGGCCACATCAAAGGTCTCCACCAGGTATTGGGAGATGTCCCGGGTCTTTTCCGCCCAGGCCCGGGCCAGGGTCTCATAGGGGCCGACCGAAGCGTTTCCGTCCCGGGGTTCCCCGGGTTCACTGTCGTTTTCGTCTTCCAGGCTTTGGTCCAGTTCCCGGGCCAGCAACGGCCACTGCTTTTTCAGGGTGGCGGTGCAGGTGGCGCAGGCCGTGACCAGGGCGTCGGCTTCAAGGTTGCGGAAGAGGTCCAGGTGGAAGCCAACCAGGGAAAGGGCAGTGTCCATGTCACCGGAGGCCAGGGCAGGGATGCCGCAGCAGCCCTGATCTTCCGGGATGATGACCCTACATCCGAAATGGTTGAGGACCTCAAGGGAGGCCATGCCCACATGGGGAAGGGCCTTGTCGATGAGGCAGCCGGTAAAGAAGACCACCCGGGGGCCTTCTCCCTTGGAGGCGGGAAGATCCTGATTGCTCAGGGGGCTCTTGGCCAGGGGGATGATGTGGCGGTCCCTCAGCAAGGGAAGGTCCACCTTGCTGCAGGAGGTGGCCTGGGCATTCTCCTCCGGGGCCAGGGCCATGGACTGGAACCGGGCCATGCGGGCCATGAGGGTGTCGAATTTTTTGGGGTGGGCCAGGTAGCGGCGGAAGACCAGCTTCTTGGAAAAACCCAGGCCCAGGTAGCGGGTGAGGATGGACCGGGCCTTGATGAAGATGGCCTGGGTATCCACACCCGAGGGGCATGCCTTGGCGCAGGCCCCGCAAAGGAGGCAGCGGTTGAGGCGCTCATTCACCCCCTTGGGGTCCTTGAACATCTCCTCGGCCAGGCCGGTGAGCAGGGCGATCTTTCCCCGGGAGACATCGGCCTCCCGCCGGGTTTCCGCATACAGGGGGCAATGGGCCTGGCAGGTGCCGCACCGGGTGCACACCGATACCATGGCCTCCAGGGCCTTCATGTCCCGGGCCAGATCCTTCATCTTTCCCATGATCAGGCGTCCTCCCGGCCATTGGACTCCCGGATCTCCCGGTCGTGGATGCCGATGAGGTAGAGCAGCCCGTCCAGCCCCATGGTGGAGATGGCATTGGCCGCCCGGGCCCGGACCACGGGCTTGGCGTTGAAGGCCACGCCCAGGCCGGCGATGCTGATCATGGGCAAATCGTTGGCCCCGTCGCCCACGGCAATGGTCTGCTGGATGGAGATGCCCTCCTTTTTGGCCAGCGCCCTGAGGAGGTCGGCCTTTTTCTCCCCGTCCACGATCTCACCGGTGACGTTTCCGGTGACCTTGCCCTCCACGATCTCCAGGTCATTGGCATAGACATAGTCAAAGCCCAGCTTTTCCTTGAGGAAGTCCCCCATAAAGGTGAAGCCGCCGGAGAGGATCCCCAGCTTATACCCCAGTTTCTTCAGGGTCTGGGTGACCAACCCGGCCCCGTCGGTGAGGGGGATGGTCCGGGTGACCTTTTCCAGGGCGCTTTGGTCCAGCCCCTTGAGCAGGGCCACCCTGCGGCGAAAACTCTCCTTGAAATCCATTTCCCCGCGCATGGCCGCTTCGGTGATGGCATCCACCTCCTCCCCCACCCCGGCCAGCTTGGCCAGTTCCACGATGACCTCGGCCTGGATCAGGGTGGAGTCCATGTCAAAGACCACCAGCTTCCGGTTCTTCCGGTAGATATTGTCCACGTGGAAGGAGATATCAATGCCGTGGGTCTGGGAGATCTCCATGAAGGCGGCCCGCATTTTCCCCATGTGCCTGGGGGTGCCGGAGACGGCAAATTGCACCGATGCCTTGGGGTCTGGGTGGGGATGGGCAAAGGAAATCCGGCCGGTGAGGCGGGAGATGGAGTCAATGTTCAACCCCTGTTCGGCAATGGCCGAGGAGACGGCGGAGAGCTGTCTGGCGCTCATGGTCCGCCCCAGGACCGTGATGATCCGGCGCTCCTTACCCTGGGCCGTGACCCAGGTTTCATACCGGTCGTGCTCCACCGGTTTGATGTCCACGGACAATCCCATGGTGTGGCCCTCGAAGAGCATGTCCTTAAAGATCGGGGAAAAATCGTATGAACAGGGGATCTCGGCCAGGATCCCCAGGGAGATGTGCTCGTGGATCACGGCCTGGCCGATGTCCAGGATGTTGACCTTGTACTGGGCCAGGATATCAATGAACCGGGCATCCAGCCCCTCCCGGTCCCTTCCGGTTATATTAATGAGAACGATGTCGCCCATCTTGATTCCTTATTGGTTTAGCCCGAATATTTCATGACAATTTGCTCCAGAAAGCGTGAGCGGCTTGGGATCCCCCCCCTATCTGTTGTCACAAATTGTCAGTCTTCGGACGAAATATCCGGGTTAGATCGATTAAGCCTATGTTTATACCCTTGCCGGGGTTGGGATTCAAGGGGTTTAACAGGATATTCCATGGTCCCTGCCCTTGGCACGGGCGATCTCCCCCAGTGGTCTGCCACCATTTTCATGGGCCGGAAAGGAGGACCTCACTCCCGGAATTGGCCCTTATAATAATGGACCAGGGGAATGAGGTGGGCCCGGGTGTTGAGGTGGGGCTCCTCCAGGACCCGCTCCAGGAGGGCGGCTTTGATCTGCCCCACCCGGCGGCCCGGGCCGCTGCCCAGGAGGGCCATGATGTCCCGGCCGGTGAGGGCCAGATCCTTCTGGGTGACGGCATGGCCGGCCACCTGCTCTTGGCGGATCTTGTTCAGCCTAAGACGGATGTCGGAAAGGGTATAGGCCTTTGGCTTTTTCAGGTTGGATTTTTTATCGGCAATGCGCATGCGCATGAAATCCCTTGTGGAAAGACCGGCCTCGGACAGGGCGGCCAAGAGGCGACGCACGGATTTGGGCGTGGTCTCTTCCGTGAGGGGGCGCATGTGGAGCCGCAACAGGGAGAGGAGGTAGTCCTGCTCCTGGTTGGAAAAGCGCAGGGTTTTCAAATCCCCTTCCAGGGCCTGGGTATGGGTCTCGTGGCCGTGGTAGGAGATCCGCCCTTCCTTGATGCCCCGGGCGTCAAACTTGCCCGTGTCGTGGAGGAAGCCGGCCAGGCGGAGCAGGGGCTGCTTCGGGGTGATTGCGTCCCCCACCAGCATGCAATGTTCAAACACGGTTTCCCCGTGGAAGGGGCCCCCGTCCAGATCCCAGCACCGGTCCAGGCTGGGCAGAATATAAGAGAGCAGCCCGGCGTCGTGGAGAAGGACAAAGAACCGGGAGGGGGTCTCCATGGCCATGGCCTTGATGAGCTCCCCCCGGAAGCGCTCCGGCGCCACCCGAGCCAGACGAGGGGCATGGGCTTTCATGGCCTCCCAGCTTTGGTCTTCAATGTCAAAGCCGAACCGGGCGGCAAAGCGGCAGGCCCGGACCAGGCGCAGGCCGTCCTCCTTGATGCGGGTTTGGGGATCGCCCGTAAAGCGAATTTGTTTTTTCTTAAGGTCCTGCCGGCCCTGCCAGGGGTCAAAGATCTCGTCGGTAAAGGGGTCCTTTGCCATGGCATTCACGGTGAGATCCCGGTGGGCCAGATCGGAATCGGGGAAAATGTCTTCCCCGGACCGACAGCGCCAGGGGGCGATCTCCATGTGGTGGACAATGCAGATGGGAAGGGATTTCCCGGCCAGGGTCACCCGGGGGGTGGAAAAAAGGTCTTCCAATGCCTCGATGGGGGCATTGGTGAGCAGATCGGGATCCCCCGGGGGAACGCCCAAGAGGCCGTCCCTGACCTGCCCCCCCACCAGGAGGACCTGGAATCCCTTGTCCCGGAGGCGGTGGCAGATCCGGCCCAGGGGTGTACCCGGGTCGGTTGCACGGACTTGCGCCATGGCCCTAACCCTCCCACCGGGGCAGGGCATCGGTGCCCGTTCCCAGATGGTCCAGGATCCGGGAGGTGATGGTGTCCACCAAGGCCTCCATGGAATCGGGAAAGGTATAAAAGGAGGGCGAGGGCGGCAGAATCACGCCCCCGGCCTTGGTGACCCGGGTCATGTTCTCCAGGTGGATGAGGTTGAGGGGGGTCTCCCTGGGCACCAGGATCAAGGGCCGTTTCTCCTTGAGGCTGACATCGGCGGCCCTGGAGATCAAATTATCCGCATAGCCCGAGGCCACGGCGGACAGGGTCTTCATGGAACAGGGGGCCACCACCATGCCGTCGTGGAGAAAGGAACCCGAGGCCGGGGGGGCGGAAATCTGGGAATCGGCATAGACATCCAAAAGGGCGCCCTTGGAAAAGTCCACCCCATAGGCATCCAGGATATCGTAGAACCCGGCCTTGGGGCCCACGCCCATTTCATGGACCATGACCTGGCGACCGGCCGAGGAGAGCAGGACCATGACCTGGTGGCCCTGTTCGATGAGGGCCTTGATCAAACGGATGCCGTAAAGGGTGCCCGATGCACCGGTGATTGCCACCACAAAGGTTTTTACAGGATTCATTCTCTCTCCTAAAATAAGCTCTGGGTAATAACGCCGGCCAAAAGCAGGATGGAAATCACGGAGTTGATGTGGAAAAAGGCCACATGGATCCGGCTCAAATCATGGGGTTTGACCAAGAGGTGCTCCACGGCCAGGAGCACGCCGATGACACACCAGAAACCCAGAAAGACCCAGTGCATGCCAAAGGCCACAAAGGTGGCAAGGAAGAAGAAAAGGGTAAAGCCGTGGAGGATCCGGGAGACCTTCATGGCCTTCCGTGCCCCCAGGCGGGCCGGCAGGGAAAACAGCCCTTCCTTGCGGTCAAACCCGATATCCTGGCAGGCATACAGGATATCAAATCCGGCGAAATGTGTCCAAAGGGCAGCGGCCAGGAAGAGGATGCCCCAGTTCACCGAACCGGTCAGGGCCACCCAGGCGCCCACCGGGGCCAGGGAGATGGCAAAGCCCAGGTAGAGGTGGCAGAAGGAGGTGAACCGTTTGGTATAGGAGTAGAAAAACAGGGCCAGCAAGGTGGGAAAGGAGAGCTTGAAACAGAGGGGGGAGAGCATGGCCGCTGCAAGGACAAACACCGCAGAAGACAGCACCACAAAGGCAATGGCCTCCTTAGCCGACAGGATCCCCGCAGGGATCTCCCGGATGGCGGTGCGGGGATTTTTCTTATCCACGGTCGCATCCACAATGCGGTTGAATCCCATGGCTGCGGACCGGGCCGTGACCATGGCCGTCAGGATCCAGAAGACATCCATGGCCGTGGGCGCATGGTCCTTCCAGGCCAGGACAACGGCGGACAGGGCAAAGGGCAGTGCAAAAACAGAGTGGGAGAATTTGATCATCCTCCCGTAAATTTTGGTTTTTTCAATGAAGCGAGACAGCATAGGGGTCTTCCAGGGGGGATCAGGCCGGGGCGGTTAAGATGCCGGGCAAGGGCGTTCCGCAGTCCGGGCAGGCCCCCTCTTGTGTTAAATGGTCTTGGATGTGGTAGCCGTGGCGGGCCACCAGCAGGCGGCGGCATTTACGACAATGGGTGTTTTCCAGGTCCGATCCGGGCACATTGCCCAGGTAGACGTGGTAAAGGCCGGCATCTTTACCAATATCGGCGGCGGCCTCCAGGGTGGAGATTGGTGTGGGCCCCCGGTCGGTGAGGCCGTGGCAGGGGTGGAACCGGGAGATGTGCCAGGGGGTTTCCGGTCCCAGGTGACCGGCGATGAAGGCGGCCAGTTCCCTGAGCTCCCCGGGGTCGTCGTTGAGGCCGGGGATGACCAGGGTGGTCACCTCCACCCAGACCCCGCCCTTTTTCAGGGCCTCCAGGTTGTCCAGCACCGGGGCCAGCCGGGCCCGGCAATGGGTTTTGTAAAATTCGTTGGTAAATGCCTTCAGGTCCACATTGGCCCCATCCAGCAGGGGAATCAGGGCATCCCTGGGCTCGGTTCCCATGAAACCGTTGGTGACCATGAGGTTGAGCAGCCCCGCTTCCCGGGCGGAGGTGGCGGTATCTTCCACCATCTCCAGCCACACCGTGGGTTCGGTGTAGGTATGGGCAATGGTTAGGCAGCTCGATGCCAGGGCATGGTCCACGATCCCATCTCCGGTCACCGGGGTGCCGGGCAGGGGTCTGTCCATGGGGGCATGGTGGGGCCATTGAGCAATGTCGGCATTCTGGCAGAAGGTGCAGGCAAAATTACAACCCACGGCGGCAATGGAGTAGGAGAGGCTTCCGGGCAGGACATGGTGGAGGGGCTTTTTCTCGATGGGGTCCACGTTACGGGCGATGATCCGGCCCTTTCCCTGGGCATAGACCCTGGAGACCAGGACCTGATCCCGGTTCTCCCGAACCCCGCAGATGCCGGTCTTCCCCGGGGGAATCCCACAGTGGTGGGCGCAAAGCTTACAGGTTAGGCGCCCCTTTTTTCCGGGTTCATACCATCGGGCGTCCATAACCCTCCTCTGCCCGGTATCCCGTGGCCAGCCCCGATGCGGGATGGTAGAGTTTCCGTGTTCTCACCTTCAGGGAAAGGGGACGGGTGCGAAAGGTGGGGACGGGCTGGATGCGCATCACCGTAAAGGTGCCCCAAAAGGAGCGCTGGACCAGGGGGAGTTCCTCCATCCAGGCGGCCCACTTTCCCCTGACAAAGGGGCATTGCAGGGTGGTGCGCCAGGTCACGGGGACCCGGCCCAGGATATTGGTCATCATACGTTTGATTTCCCAGATGCCGAAGAACCGGGCATGGGAAAACTTCCCAGGGGAAAAATACCCCTTGGCCTTGCGATAAAGGTTCAAAGGGGCGTTGCGGTTGTGGACCCCTATGATGACCTGGTCCTTGGCCACCCGGCAGGCCTCTTCAATGGCCTTAGCCGGTCGTTCCGTGTACTCCAGGCTGGTGAAAAAAAAGGCGGTTTCAAAGGCGTTGTCGTCAAAGGGCAGGTCCTCGGCAGCCCCCCGGTGGAGATCCGCCCGGTTGCCCAGCTGCCCATAGGCCATGTCCAGCATATAGGGTGAGGGATCAATGCCGGTGAGGTCGAGAATCCCCTGTTCAAAATTCAGAAGCGGGGCCAGGGCAGTACCGGCCCCGCATCCGATGTCCAGGATCCGCTGGCCCGGTTTGGGGTCCAGCATGCGGAGGAACAGTCTGATTTCAAGGTCCAGGCAATACCGGTTCATGGGGCTGTTCAGCCCGGCCTGGTATTCCTGTGCATCTTTGAAATCAAAAACATATCCCATATTTAATCCAGGGTTTCCTTTACCTTGGCCATGAGGCCGTCAATGGCCGTCACGGCGGGCGAGTCCTCGGGCAGCTCCATGAGGGAGCGGCGCTCCATGTCAAAGTTCAGCAGGTTTTCATCGTCGGGGATGGTGCAATAGATGGGCACCCCGATCTGTTCCACCTCGGCCAGAAATGCCTGGGAAAGCTGGGCCGGCGCCCGGTTTACAATGAGGCCCTTGTGTTTGACATCCAGTTTCAAATCATCCAGCATGCCGTTGATCCGGCCCACGGCCCGCAGCCCCCGAAGGGCATAGTCCGTAACCATGAGGAGCATGTCCACCTTGCCCGTGGATCTGCGGCTCAGGTGCTCCATGCCGGCTTCGTTGTCCACCAGAAGGTATTGATAGTTGCCCTCCAGCTCCTCTGCAAACCGGTTGAGAATATTGTTAACCATGCAATAGCACCCCTGTCCTTCCTGACGTCCCATGACCAGCAGGTCATAGTTCTTTTCTTCCATCAGGACCTGGTTCATGAGCATCTCAAGGTAGAGGACCTTGTCCATGCCCGAGGGCACCCCCTGGGGATCCTTCATGAAATTTTCACGGACGTCGCCCACGGTGGTATCGATGGTCAGTCCCAGGGTTTCCCCCAGGTTGCTGTTGGGATCTGCGTCAATGGCCAGCAGGGGACCCTGCTGCTGTACTGCAAAATATCTAACGACCAGAGCGGAAACAGTGGTTTTACCCACGCCGCCTTTCCCGGCCATGGCGATCACTTTACTCATAATGCGCACTCCTCAATTCAGGTTCAATTCACGTTCAATACCATACCGTAATGGGATAAAAAATCAATCCATTCCAATGAAAAAGCGGGCGAAGGGGGAAAAAGGCGTCACTACAGCCTTTCCGGCGCAGATGACCGGGATTGGGCAGGGGCCGGTGAAGGGGGAGAATCAGTTCTTGTGTTTCTTTTTGTACCAGTCGGTGTCGCCGTAGAGGGCTTCCATGCAGCCCGGACAGATCCCATGGGTGAAGATGAGCTGGGAATGGGCCTCGATATAGGAATCCACCTGGTTCCAATACCCTTCGTCGTCCCTCACCTTTTTACACCGGGAGCACATGGGCAAAAGGCCCCGGAGAATCTTCATCTCGATGTGGGTGCGGATGCGGGCCAGAAGTTCGGCGGAATTAAAGGGCTTGGTCACATAGTCCACACCGCCGGTTTCAAATCCCTTTACGATATCCTGGCTGTCGGTCTTGGCCGTGAGGAAGATCACCGGGATGTGGCGGGTGGCAAAATCGGTCTTCAGCCGTTTGCAGACGTCGTAGCCGTCCATCTCGGGCATCATGATGTCCAAAAGGATGAGATCGGGTTTGTTTTTCTCCACGAAATTCAGGGCCTGGGCCCCATTCTGGGCCATGCCCACCTCATAGCCGTTATCGGACAACAGCTTTCCGAGGAATTGAAGATTGTTGGGCTGGTCGTCCACTGCAAGGACCAATGGTTTTTGATTGGGCATAGGTGATACTCCAAAATGTCAATAGACGATAGGGAGCCGACGATCCCAGCATAGTTAGATTTCAACGGCCTTGCAAGCTATTTCACAGAAAAGCTGCCGTCGGCGTAGAGGGTGTTGTCGCCCAGGGAACTGTGGATGTTGATCTCATATTCATCCCCTTCTGCCCTGCAGCCCACCATCACCTTTTCCGTGCCCAGGGGGATCTCCCGGCGAAACCGGAGCTTGAACCCTGTTATGCTTCCAGATCCTGCAGGGGACAGCTGATGGTAAAGGGTTTCCATAAAGCCGGGGTAAAGGGTGTTGTTCACGTGGCCGTTGAGGTCAAAGTCCGAATGGCGCAGGGTGACGGCGACCTCCCTTTCCGGCTGGATGGGGCCGCAGGGGCGCCATTGGTGAAGTTCGGATTCAAAGGCGGTTTCGGCTTCAAACTGGTATTTTTCGGCCACCTGGGGCTGGACGGAACAGACCCGTTCCTTGGGGATATCATAGAAGACCCAGACAGAGGTGGCCTGGACCAGTACCTCATCCCGGGTGCGGATTTCATACTCCCTGAGTCCCAAGTGGCGACGAAATCCCCTGGACCAGGTGGAGAGGATGAGTTCCTCGCCCTGTTCCGGATATCGTAGAAACCGGGTCTGCAACCGGTGGAGCAGCCAGGTCACCCCCAGTTTGCCCAGGGTTCCCCGGTCGGCACCAATGGAAAGGGAATGGCGGGCCGCCATGGATTGAAACAGGCGGGAGGCACCGGTGAGGTGAAGTTTTCCGGTATGATCCAGATCAAAAAAATCCAGGGGCTGCCGGTGGATGACTTTCATGGATTCTTCCTTATCAATGGGGTAATGCCGGGCCGCGCCGGAACTGCTCTTCTTGTACGACCTGCCATGACCGGGTGTCAAGTATTTAAACACTGTCCATTCATGGATGAAATCTATTGACAGGGCATACGGAATCCGATACCTAGGGGCCACCATCTGCCCCGGCAGGTGGCAAACGTATCGCACCATTTTAAATTGCCACGAAACGCTGTCTCCTCCCTTGGGAAGAAGCAGAATTTCGTGGCTTTTTTTTGGAGGCCGTCAACGCCTGCATCCATATATAATATGGAATGCCCTCCCCCAGGGGATATTGACCCTCTCCAAAATCCCCGGACCGGGTTCACTCGGCCCCCCTCCACCCCACGCAAAAGGGGGGAGCAAGGGCCGTCAAATGGCCCTTCTCCCCCCTGGAAGATCAACCGGCGGATCTCCGCCGATCATCCATCCATGCCGTTAGCAATCGCATCCGCCTTCGCGGTCGCCGCAGCCCTGGGCACCGCAACCATGGTTGCAGTCATCCCCTTCGTGGTGACCACAGCCGCAGCCGCCGGGGGCATCCGGGGTGAGGCCGGTTTCGGCAATGGTGATGTCAAAGACCAGGGTTTTACCGGCCAGGAAATGGTTGATGTCCATGATCACTTTTTCCTCGGTGATCTCGGCCACAACCGCTGGAACGGGTCTGCCGGAGGGATCGGAAAGCTGGAGGTGGGAGCCCACTTCAATGGGCAGGTCTTCGGGGATCTGTTCACGGTCGATGTCCACCATGGCCTCTTCGTTCCGTTCCCCATAGGCGTCTTCGGGCGCAAGGGTAACGGTTTTGGACTCTCCTTGTTTCATTCCCACAACGGCCTTGTCAAATCCGTTGATCATCATCCCGCCCCCCACGGTGAACTTCAGGGGAGCACGCCCCTCAGAGGTGTCAAATACCTCTCCGTCTTCCATTTTTCCAGTGTAATCTACGGAAATGGTATCGCCTGCTTTAATTGCCTCTGTCATATCGTCACCTTTCAGGGCAGACCTATTGTCCGGCCCCGCTTCCGTCCGACGGCTCGGTTCCCATCCGGGATCCTGATCCGCATCTGTTAGGACGGCTGTTTATATTAAGCCCCCTGTCTGGGGGAATGGTTTAACCTGGGTCAACATAAGGGTAAAATTACAAATGTCCACCACGGGTTGGGAATTTAACCCGGATATTTCGCCCGAAGGGGGGACAATTTGCGGCAGCAGATGCCCAGGCGAGACCCCATGATTTTCCCCAATATTAAAACACCTTCAGGGGCAAACCATTTGGTCAATCTCAGGTGGCGGAACAGATGCGGTTCCGCCCCTCGTTTTTTGCCCGGTAAAGACAGGCATCGGCCCGGGCCAGGAGTGCCTCCCGCTCCTCCCCCTTTTCCGGCACCTGGAAGGCCACTCCAATGCTGATGGTGGACAGAATCCGTCTCCCGTCGAAAACCAGGGGGGTCTTCTGGATCACCGATCGGATTTCCTCGGCTTTTTTCAGGGCATTGTCCACGGTCATGGCCTGGAGGAGGATCACAAATTCCTCCCCCCCGAACCGGGCAATGATATCGGTCTCCCTCTGGAAGACCTGGCGCAGAATCCGGGCGGTCATCCTCAGATAGGCATCCCCGGCCAGATGGCCGTATTGATCGTTGATGAGCTTAAAATAATCCAGGTCACAGATGAGAAGGGTAAGGCTGGTGCGGCTTCTGATGGCCATGCGCCATTCATATTCAAGGGACTGATCAAAACTGCGCCGGTTCTGGAGACCGGTGAGCCCGTCCCGCTGGCAGAGATGTTCCAGGTCCCGGGTGCGTTTTTCCAGCAGCTCTTCGGTTCTCAGTCCCTCCAGATATTCTGCGTTGGTCCGGATGGTCATGGCGATGAGGTAGGCCAGAAAAAGAATCAAAAGAATGCCGAATCCCACCTGGTCGGTGAAGGCCAGCACCGCCACCGTCCCCGGTACCAGCATGACAAGGACAAAGGAGACGACAAGGCCCAGGCTGGGGTGGAAGGAAATCATCCCCCCGGCGCTCAGGGCAATGGTACAGATGGTCATGAAAAACCGGGTCTGGGGTTCATTGTCCTGGAGCACCATCCAGGTAAAGGCGCTGCCCCAGCAGAGGGCGGAAAAGAGAATGCCGAAGACAAAAAAGGCCACATTGGCCCTGGGGGAGGGGAGCCGGCTGCCCAGCACCACATGGGCCGCCCGGATGCCGCAGGCCGTCACCACCAGGATGAGAAAAAGACTGGAGGCGCCGGGATGACGGCTGTGATACCCGTCGGCCAGCAACACCACCACGATATTAACGATATAAAAGAAGATACCTGTGGCGGAGCGTCGCTTTAGATCATGGATCACCCGCCCGGAAATGGATGGAAAATTGAACACCATTGATAGTCCTTGCCCTATTGGGATGGCGATCTGATCCAAAGGAAAAATCAGACCGGAAATGGATGCTGTTCATCGAATGATTACAGTGTATCAGAATTTGGAAAACAGATACAGGGGATGGGGGTTTTCATCTGGAAATTAGGGGGCGGCCATGACCCGGTTCCGACCGGAATTCTTGGCCTCGTAAAGGTAGTGATCGGCCATGGCCACCAGGGTTTCCTTGCTACCGCCAATGCCCATGGAGATCCCGGCGGCCCCAATACTCACCGTGGTGGTTACCCGCTTCCCCTCGTATTCCAGAACATTTTTTTCCACCAGATCCCGGACCTCCTCCGCCTTTGCCAGGGCCTGATCCATCGGGGTGTCGGGCATGAGCACCACAAATTCCTCCCCCCCGTACCGGGCCACCACATCGGTATCCCTCCGGAAGACAGAGGTGAGGATCCGGGCCGTCTCCTTGAGGTATTCGTCCCCGCATAGATGGCCGTACCGGTCGTTGATCATCTTAAAATGGTCGACGTCGCACATGAGCAGTGAAAGCTTAGCCGGTCGCCGTACCACCCGTTTCCATTCCAGCTCCAGGGCCTGGTCAAAGCATTGCCGGTTTTTCAATCCGGTAAGCCCGTCCTTGCGGTTCATTTGCTCCAGTTCCCGTGTCCGCTCCGCCAGGAGGAATTCGGTGTCCACGGCCTGCCAATACTCCCGATTGGCCCTGTGGGCCGTGATCATGAGATAGGTAGCGGCAGTAAGGATAATATGGGCAAGACCCTGGTCGCCGCCCTGGGTCCATATGGCCAGAACAGCCGGTGCCAGCAAACAAAAAAGATAGGCAGCGCACAGGCGCAGGCTGGGACTATAGGCCATCATGCCCCCCGAGCACAGGCCAATGGTGCAGATGGTCATCAGAAACCGGGTCCTTGATTCACCGTCAAGAATCGTTATTTCCGCAAACCCCACCCCCCAGGCCAGGCTGCAGACCAGGGCACTGCCCACAAACAAAACAGCGGTCACCCTGGACGACGACACAAAGCGGTCCACGGCCATGAACAGAAGTCGCATTGCACAGGCGCCCACCATAAGGGAGATGAAATACCGGGAAAAATCGGCGTGCCGGTGGTAATATCCATCCTCCAGCAGAACCACAAGGGTCATGATCAGATAGAAATAGACTCCGTTCGCAGCTCTTCGTTTTAAATCCGAAATCAACCGTGGGTGGAAACAGCGTTCAAGAAGGGTCATATCTGCACCATCCATAATAAAAAAAGTATTAATTTTGATCAGGCAGGGAGTGTAACAGATTATGACACAAGAATTAAGAATTAATTTACATAAAAAATCGGTATTTCCCAGGTAATCACTTGGAAAATACCGATTTTCAGGGAATTCATCACCCCGTTACCCTAAAGCAAAGGTGCCAAGGCCGTTCATTTTTCCATGAAGGGATATCCCACCTGTGTGGGGGGAACAAAGGTCTCCTTAATGGTTCTGGGGGAGGTCCAGCGCAGCAGGTTGAGATGGCTGCCGGCCTTGTCGTTGGTGCCGCTGGCCCGGGCACCGCCAAAGGGCTGCTGCCCCACCACGGCCCCGGTGGGTTTGTCATTGACGTAGAAGTTGCCGGCGGAATGGGTGAGCCGGGCCGTCAATTCCTGAACCGCCCGGCGGTCACGGGCAAAGACGGCGCCGGTGAGGGCATAGGCAGAGCTGGTATCCAGGATATCCAATGTCTTGTCCATGTCTGCGTCGTCATAGACATAAACCGTGAGCACAGGGCCGAAGATCTCCTCCACCATGGACTCGTACAGGGGATCGGTAACCTGGATCACCGTGGGCTGGATGAAATAGCCCTGGGACCTGTCCCCTGTCCCCCCGGCGATGATCTCGGCCACATCGGCTTCCCTGGCTCGATCAATATAGCCCATGATGTCCCCAAAGGCGGTTTCATCGATGACGGCGTTGACCAGGTTGCCAAAGTCCTGGACCGGTCCCACACGGATGTCGGAGATGTGGTTTTGGATCAGGGTGTTCACCTCTTCCCACCTGGATTTGGGGGCATAGAACCGGGAGCAGGCAGAACATTTCTGGCCCTGGTACTCAAATGCGCCCCGGACCACTGCGGCGGCGGTTTCATCGGCATCGGCCGAGGGATGCATGAAGATATAATCCTTGCCCCCGGTCTCCCCCACGATGCGGGGATAGCTCTTGTATTGGTCGATGTTGTTGCCCATCTGTTTCCACAGGGTCTGGAAAACCCCGGTGGAACCGGTGAAATGGATGCCGGCCAGATCCGGGGACGCAAGGATTTCCCGGCCCACTTCAGAGCCCTTGCCCGGGATGAAGTTGATCACCCCGTCGGGCAGCCCGGCTTCCTTGAGGATCTCCATGAGATGGAAACCGGAGACCACGGCCGTGGAGGCGGGCTTCCAGACAATGGTATTGCCCATCATGGCCGGGGCCGTGCACAGGTTCCCTGCAATGGCCGTGAAGTTAAAGGGGGTCAGGGCAAAGACAAAGCCTTCCAGGGGACGATATTCCAGGCGGTTCCACACCCCCTTTTCCGATTCCGGCTGCTGGGCGTAAATCTCTTCCATGTATTTCACATTGTACCGGAGAAAATCCACCAGCTCACAGGTGGCGTCGATCTCGGCCTGGAAGGGGTTCTTGGACTGGTTCAGCATGGTGGCCGCATTGATCAGGGCGGAATACTTTTCCGAAATCAGCTCAGCCGCCTTGAGGAAGATGCCGGCCCGCTGGGTCCAGTCCATGGCCTCCCACATGGGTTTGGCATCCAGGGCGGCCTGGATGGCGGCCTGGGTTTCGGCCCCGCCGGCCATGCTGAACTCGGCCAATTCGTGGCCGTGGTCGTGGGGACACCGGGCAATGCCCCGGGCCTTTGTTGTCACGGCCTCACCGTTGATGATCAGGGGGATATCCAGTTTCACATCCATTTGACGCGTAAGTTCCGCCTTGAGTGCCGCCCGTTCCGGGCTACCCGGGGCATAGGATTTCACAGGTTCGTTGTAAGGATTGGGAAGGGTAATCTGACTATTGTTCATGTGGGACTCCGTTTTACTCGATGTTAAACTCAATGCCCTGGGCCAGTGGAAGATCCCTGCCCCAGTTGATGGTGTTGGTCTGGCGACGCATGTAGATCTTCCAGGCATCACTGCCGGATTCCCGTCCGCCGCCGGTCTCTTTCTCTCCGCCAAAGGCCCCGCCGATCTCGGCCCCGGAGGTACCGATATTCACATTGGCAATGCCGCAGTCCGACCCCCGGTGGGACAGAAAGTGTTCCTGGCTGTGCATGGATCCGGTGAAGATGGCCGAAGACAGACCCTGGGGAACCCCGTTGTGGAGTTCAATGGCCTGGTCCATGTCGGAATAGCCAATAATATAGAGGATGGGGGCAAAGGTCTCTTTCTGGACCATGGAATTGTGGTTTTCCGCTTCAACAATGGCCGGGCGCACATAGGATCCGCCCCCAAGGCCCTCCACCTCAACCCTGCCGCCGCCGTAGACCAGCTTGCCACCTTCTTCAACCACCCGGTCCAGGGCCGCCTCCATGTCGCCCACGGCCCCGTCGTCGATGAGGGGTCCCATGAGGGTGCCCTCGTCCAGGGGATTGCCGATGGTCACCTGCTTATAGGCAGCGGTGAGTTTCTTCACAAAGTCGTCCTTGACGGACTCGTGGATAATGATACGCCGGGTACTGGTGCAGCGCTGGCCGGCTGTACCCACTGCACCGAACAGGGTGGCCCGCAGGGCCATGTCCATGTCCGCATCCGGAGTGATGATGATGGCGTTGTTGCCCCCCAATTCCAGAAGGGTCCTGCCCAGGCGGCCGCCGACAACCTCGCCCACCCGTTTGCCCATGGCCGTGGAGCCGGTGGCGGAAATCAGGGGGATGCGGGGGTCGGCCAGCATGGGATTTCCCACCTCATCCCGGGAACCGATAACCATGTTAAAGATGCCCTGGATGCCGTAACGGTCCACCACAGGTGCCAGGATATTCTGGATGGCCACGGCGGTGAGCGGGGTCTTGGAACTGGGCTTGAACAGGACGGCGTCTCCACAGACACCGGCCAGAAGGGCATTCCAGGACCAGACCGCACAGGGGAAGTTAAAGGCCGTGATCACCCCCACAATGCCCAGGGGGTGCCATTGTTCATACATACGGTGTTCGGGCCGCTCGCTGTGCATGGTCAAGCCGTAGAGCTGACGGCTCAGCCCCACGGCAAAATCGGCAATGTCGATCATCTCCTGGACCTCGCCCTCGCCTTCGGCCCGGATCTTTCCCACTTCCATGGAGATTAATGCGCCCAGGGCCTGTTTTTTCTCCCGCAGGGCATTGCCGATCTCCCGGACAATCTCCCCCCGTTTGGGGGCGGGCATCATGCGGAAGGTTTCAAAGGCGGCTGCGGCCTTTTCCATCACAGTCTCATAGGCGTTGCGGTCTGCGGTTTTCACCGATGCCAAAGGCGTGCCGTCAATGGGGGAGTAGCTGGTCAACAATGGACCGCTGGTCTCAATCCATCCCTTGGTACCGCCCAATGAAGCGCCGTTATTCTCTGCTGCAATTCCCAACTCCGCCAAAACATTCTCAACATATTTCCGATTCATATGTACCTGCCTTTCGGGTTTTACCCGGAATTCACTTTGCCTGGGGACCGGTTAAACAGACATGCCGAAAATAAATCCGACCGGATGGGGTGGTCCCCCGACCCGTTTTGGGCACACCGCCGTGAAGGATCCGGGATGGGTCATGATTTATCTTGTCTTACCTGGGAAAACACTTTAATGTAAAATTCATAATATTTATAATAAAGATGAATAATATTCATGGGAGCAATGGATGGACCTCTACCAGCTCAAGACCTTTTTCTACCTGGCCAAGGTGAAAAACTTCACCCGGGCTGCGGAACTCCTCTTTGTCACCCAGTCCGCAGTGAGCCATGCCCTGAAAAAACTGGAAACCTCCCTGGACACCCCCTTGGTCAAACGCGAAGGCAGAAGCCTTTCCCTGACCCAGGCGGGGCAGACCCTGTTCCGTTCCTGCGAAAAGATCTTCTATGAAATAGAAAAAGCCGACCAGGACATTGCCGGCATCCGCCAGGAACGGGCCATCCGCATTAGATTGGGCTGCACCGTGGAGTTTGGGAACAGCATTTTGATCAACCACATCAAACCCTTTATGGATGCCCATCCGGAAATCCGACTGGACTTTCTCTTTTCCCATCAACTGGCCAAGCCCCTGGCCAGGGACGAGGTGGATCTGATCATCGATTGCACCGACCACCCCCAGCCCCACCTGGAAAAAATATATCTCTTCCGGGAGCATTATGTCACCGTGGGCACCCCGGACTTCATCCAAAAAAATCAGATCCGAAACCTGGACGACCTGGAACAGGTGAACATCCTTTCCGGGGACAGGCAGTTGAAATGGTGGCGGAATTTTTTAACGGCCATTCCCGAAGAAAAACAGGCATGCTTAAAAAAGGTGGTGCCGATCAATCACGTCAGGGGCATGATCAACGGGGCCCTGGCCGGGCTGGGCATTGCCTTTGTCCCCAAGTATACGGTGATTCGGGAGCTGGAGGAAGGGCTTCTCGTGGACCCCTTTCCATGGATCAGCCCCGGGGCCGACCATTTCAACATCTTCATCAAAAGGGAAAAAAAGGAATTCAAACTGAACCAGGCCCTGATTTCCTACCTCACCCAGATTACCCCGTTGGAGCTGGGGATGGAATCCCGGGGCCCCCGGGAAAAGTCCGCCGGGGGGCGCCCGGACACCCTTTGATACCCGGTACTAAAACAATGGAATTGAATTTCAAATCCGGTAAGGCCGTTATGGGCCATCTCCGAATTGGGCAAATCTGCCCGATGCTTACAACACGGCAATACAGGATTTGGCCCGCCTCCCGCTCTGCCGGGCCGCTTCCCGGTAGCAGAGATGGCGCTCCTCCGGGCTGGAAGTGCCATAATCGCATTGCCGCAGTTCATCCATCAGCCGTTTTTTTTCAGTGGTACAACACGCCTTTATCCGGCGTCTGGTTTTTGCAGTCATATCGTCACCCCTTGGGTTATGTTTTCACGAATGGATCCGGGAGATTATCCCGGGTGGTATATCCATAAAGGTAACGACGATGAAAGGGGATGCAAGCAAAAAAACAGCCCCCGGATGCCGGGGCGGGGGCTGTTTCCATTGGAATGAAGGGTAATAAAACTATTCCAGAATGCCCTGGAACAGATTTTTGGCCTTTTTCTCTGCTGCCTTGGGATCCTTGAAATATTGGTGGAGAAGTCCCTTTTCATTGAGGACCTCATCCTTGATGATATTTTCCATGTCCGGCCGGATGCGGGGCGAGTTAAAGGGGCCGCTTACCAATACCGGCACGGCAATGCCGGTGTGCTCGGCCTCATCCCCCTGCCCCTTGAGGGTGGCCACCAGTTTGGGCACCAACCTGAAATCCATGGTTTCATTGAGGAGGTGGGTGGAGCCGTCGGCCGACACCCGAAGCAGGGGAGATTTCAGCCGGGCATCCTTTATCCGGGAGACCCCGCCCCCCACGGTGAAGGGGATCCGCAACTCGGCAAAATCGGTTTTAAGGGGGCCCTTGGCCTTTTCCTGTTTGTCGCCCCCGGTGAAGGAACGGATGGTGGCGGCAATGTCAATGCCTTTTATGGCCCCGTCAAAAAAGACCTTTTCCCCCTTTCCCTTGAGGGTCTCCTTGATTCGCCGGGGGGTGTCCCCCACCATGGAAAGGCTCATGGTGGCCTGGAGGGCCCCTTCGATGATATCCCTTTGCTGGACATCCCGCATGAGGGGACCGGCCTGGACATTCTGCATGTTCAGATCCACCTTGACCCGGGGTTCCCTGCCCCGGACATCAATGTCGGCCCGGGTATTAAAGGTGCCCTGGTAGAGGTCCATGGACAGGGGCTCCACAAAGAAAAGACCGCCCTGGCCCCGGATCTGGAAAAGAAGATTCTCCACCCTGGCATTGGCCGCCTTCAGGGACTTGGCCTTGAGCCGACCGTTGACAACCAATTGCCGCAAGGGCTGGTAATCCATGGCTGTTTTCCCTCCGGCTTTCCCTTCAGGGGCGCCACCGACCGATGGCGCTCCTGGTTCTCCCGGTCCTGTGGATTCCATGTCCCTTCCCCCTTGTGACGGAGGCAGGTACCGGTCCAGGTCCATCTGATCAAGATCCAGGTCAAAGGTGATGTCCGGTCGCTCAAAGGCTTTGACCTTGACCGAAAATTTCAAGGTGGAGTCGTCCAATTTCAATTCCCCCCCCTGGACAAAGACCTCCCGGGTCCCGGCCCGGACAAGGGCTTCAAGGCCCAAATGCGTCAATGCCTCGGGATCCCGGGGCGTCACCGGCAGGGGCAGATCCAGCCTGTCCAACACGGCCCGGGGGGAGACATCGGACAGGACAAGGGCGGCATCCAGGGTGGGGGAGGTGGCCGGGGTAACCAGGCGGCCTTCCAGGTGCAGGGAGATGAGTTCCAATGCCTTGAAGGTAAGGTTCAGGGGGATATCGTTCATACCGGGTTCCGGCCCCAGGGGGCCCATGGTTCCGGCCAGGGAAACGGGACGATTGTCCACATCTGCGGTGAACTCAACGGACATGGGCTGGTCCAATTGAACCTCCTTTACCCGGAGATTCACCTTTTCCACCCGGTTTTCCCTGCCCGAGCCATGGTCCTTAAAGGAAAGGACACCGTCAACCAGGGCCAATTCGGCAATGGCCAGCTCGGCAATGGCCACGGAGGTCGTCCCTCCTTTTTTATCCGGGGCGGCTTTCCCCTGGGCCGGTGTTCCCCCGGGCGGGGCAAAGGTCCAATTCGTCCTGCCGTCCCTTAAGCGCTCCAGGTGAATCCGGGGGGCCTCCAGCCGAAAGGTCTTCACCTCGATCCGCCTCTGGAGCAGGGGCAGAACCTTGAGCCGGACCTCAAAGGAACGGGCCGCCACCATCTGTGGAGAGGAAAACCCTTTTGGATTGTCCAGCTTCAAATCGGACAGACGCATCCCCACCCAGGGAAAGAGGGAGAGCCCCATGTCCGGCCCCATGGAAAAGGAACGACCGGTCTTTTCCGTAACCAGGGCCTCAATCTTGGGCCTGTGGGAATTCAGATCAATGAACATGGGGGCTGCCACTGCGACAATCACCACCAGCACCACCAGGGACAGCCCCCCTACCAGACTCCATCTCACCAGTTTTTTCATCCTTCCTCCTTCCTGGAAATCGCCATTTTCCTTGGGACGGAACAGCCCGTTTTTCCCCTGCCGGAGCAGGGGAAAAACGGGGATGATTCACACGGGATGTTACGGATCCCCCCTTCACCGGGAGCGGTGGGGCCAGCCCCCCAGGTAGGGTGGGCAAATGCTGTAATCGGATCAGGCCAAAGCGGCCAGGGCGGCCCCATAATCCGGTTCGTTGACAATATCATCCACCAGTTCTGCATGGAGGATTTTGTCGGATTCATCCAGAACAATGACGGCCCGGGCCGTGAGCCCTTCCAGGGGGCCGTCGGTGATCAGGACGCCCAGGTCCTTTGCCAGGTCACCGGAGCGGTAAAGGGAACCGGTCACCAGGTTCTCAATGCCCTCCCCTCCGCAGAAACGCTTGTGGGCAAAGGGCAGGTCAAGGGAGAGGCAGATGACCTGGGTATTGCCCAGGCCGGCGGCCTTCTGGTTAAAGGTCCGCACCGAAGTGGCGCAGACGTCGGTGTCAATGCTGGGGAAAATATTCAGGACCTTTTTCCTGCCCTTGTACTGATCCAGGGACAAGGGGGAGAGGTCCTGCTGAACAGCTGTAAAATTTTTAACGATATCGCCCTTTGCCGGGAAATCACCGGCCAGGGTTACGGAATTGCCGGCCAATTGAGTTGATGCCATGGGATTCTCCTTTTAGAAATCAGGGTTCGCTCTGGAGAGATCTGTGACCGAAATCCATTTCGTCCGAGATCTCCTGAATTTTTGCCTTGATAATACAGGTGGCGTCCTCCACAGTTTCAAGATGGGTTCTATGGAATAATGCGGGCCCCCGGAGCACAACCTGCCCCCGGATCCGCGTGGAAGACATAAACACTCTACCACGATTCATTATTTTTTCAACGGGTTTTTCGTTGAAGGCATCGGCCCCGCCATCCGGGGTAAATAGCCGGAATCACCATGGGAGGATCGAGTTGGGACCCCACTTCCCCCTTGAATTCTCAGCCCCCCGATGGGCATCTCCGGATTACGCGGATTTCATGGACAGGGAGATCCGCCTGCGTTTGATATCCACGGACAACACCCTGACCTTCACCTTCTGCCGCACCGAGACCACGGTGTGGGGATCCTTTACAAACCGGTCGGCCAGTTCACTGATGTGGACCAGGCCGTCCTGGTGGACGCCCACATCCACAAAGGCACCAAAGGCGGTGACATTGGTGACGATGCCCGGCAGGACCATATCCGGAACCAGATCCCCGATCCCATGGACGCCCTCGTCAAAGGCAAACACCTCAAATTCCTCCCTGGGGTCCAAACCGGGCCGGGCCAGCTCCGCCAGGATATCCTCCAGGGTGGGCCGTCCCACGCCCCGATCCAGGAAGGGCCGGATGTCGATCCGGTCAATGAGGGATCTGTTCTGCAGCAACTCCCCGGGTTTCACCTTCAGGTCTTTGGCCATCTCCTCCACAATGGGATAAGACTCGGGATGGATGCCGGTGCGGTCCAGGGCATCGGCCCCCTGGCGGATGCGCAGGAAACCGGCGGCCTGTTCATATGCCTTGGGCCCCAACCGGGCCACCTTGAGGAACTCCCTGCGCCGGGTAAAGGGGCCATTTTCATTCCGATGGGCCACCATGTTCCCGGCAATGGTAGGGTTCAGGCCGGACACCCGGGAGAGCAGCTCCCTGGAGGCGGTATTGGCCTCCACCCCCACCCGGTTGACGCAGCTTTTAACGGTATCGTCCAAAGCGGTGTTCAGGGCCTTCTGGTCCACGTCGTGCTGGTATTGGCCCACGCCGATGGATTTGGGATCGATCTTCACCAGCTCGGCCAAAGGATCCATGAGGCGACGGCCGATGGAGACCGCCCCCCGCACCGTGATGTCCTTGTCCGGGAACTCCTCCCGGGCAATCTTTGATGCGGAATAGACCGAGGCCCCGCTTTCGTCGGTGGAGACCACCAGAACGGACGGATCCAGTCCCAGTTCCCGCACAAAGGCTTCGGTCTCCCTGCCGGCGGTGCCGTTGCCCACGGCAATGGCCTGGATCCGGTATTGGTTCACCAGGGAACGGATGCGCTCCCCTGCCTGTTTGCTCCTTCCGCTGTGGGGGTAGACCACATCGTCCAAAAGCAGCTGCCCCTGCCCGTCCAGACAGACCAGCTTACATCCGGTTCGGAAGCCCGGATCCAGGGCCAGAACCCGTTTTTCTCCCAGGGGTGCCCCCAAAAGCAGTTCCTCCAGGTTGCGGACAAAGACGGCTATGGCCTCTTGGTCGGCCTTTTCCTTAAGGCGGTTCAGGCACTCGGTCTCCATGGATTTGGAAAGCAGGCGTTTGTATCCGTCCCTGATGGCGGTCCTGACCCGGCCATGGGCTTTTGGGTGGGCCCTGCGGATGAAAAAACGCTCCATGTCGGCCAGGGCGTCTTCTTCCTCGGCCAGGACATGGAGGGTGAGCAGGGATTCCGCCGCCCCCCTAAGCATGGCCATAATCCTGTGGGAGGGGGCCTTGAATGCGGGCTCCTCCCACTCAAAATAATCTGAAAACTTCGCCCCTTCCTCGGCCTTTCCTTTTTTGATCCTGGACCGGAGCACAGCACTGCCAAGGAATAATTTCCGTATGCTTCCCCTTACCCTGGGATCTTCGGTCACCTGTTCTGCGATGATGTCCATGGCCCCGGACAGGGCATCATCCACGGAAGCCACTTCCTTTTTACGGTTCACATAGGCACCGGCCAATGCTTCGGGTCTGGCCGACGGGTCCACATTCTTCCCCGGACACAGCAGGGCACGGGCCAGGGGCGCAAGTCCCTTTTCCCTGGCCATGACAGCACGGGTCCGGCGCTTGGGACGGTATTGTTCGTAAAGGTCTTCCAGCTCGGTGAGACTGACGGCTCCCTTGACGGCCCCTTCCAGCTCCGGGGTCATCAACTCCCGCTCTTCAAGGGACTTACAGATGGCCTGTTTCCGCTGGGCCAGGGCCTCCAGGGCGGCCAGGCGATCCCGGACCGCGGCGATGGCCACCTCGTCCATGGAACCGGTTTTTTCTTTTCTATACCGGGCAATAAAGGGGAGGGTCGCCCCCTCTTTAAGCAGTTGAACGACTGCGGCGACATGGTTTTCCGGCAGGCCCGATTCCCTGCTGATGGTCTGGATGGTATTCATCCTGGTTTACTAACCAAGGGGCGGATCAAAGTCAATGGAATGCCGAATTAAAAAAACAAAGTCCTTCCTTGATCTATGTCAAGGATCGACTACCACAAAGTGGGTATAGTCATTTTCAAACACATACCGGCAAATCCCATTTGCCCAACCCCTATCCCAGGAGGCGACATGAAGAAAAAAGACCTAACCCGGAGACATTTCCTTAAGACCAGTACCCTGGCCGTGACCGGAGGCGCCCTGCTTCCCTCGGTCCTCGGACAGGACAAGGCCCTGGCCGCATCAAAGGATTCCAACAAGATGTTCTGTTACCAATGCGAACAGACCAAGGGCGGCAAGGGCTGCACCCGGGTGGGGGTCTGCGGTAAGACCGCCCAGGTGGCGGCCCTCCAGGATCTTTTGGTCCACACCCTCAAGGGCGTGTCCATTGCGGCGGTCGCCGGTCGCAGGGTGAACATCTCCGATGTGGAAACCGACCGGTTCGTCTGCATGGCCCTTTTTTCCACCCTCACCAATGTGGAATTTGACCCCTACCGGTTCGAGGACCTGCTCAACGAATCCATCCTCCTGAGGGACAAGATGCTGACCCGGGTGAAACAGGCCGGCGGCATGATCGACGCCACAAGCGACAGCTTCACCCTCAAGCTGAAACCCACTTTGGAAGGCATGGAAAAACAGGGCAAAGAATACGGTCTTTTCTCCGTGCCCGACGTGGATTCCGATGTCCGCTCCCTCCAGCATCTCTTGCTCTTCGGCCTCAAGGGCCTGGCCGCCTACACCGACCATGCGGCAGAACACGACCAGGAAGATGAAAAGAATTACGAATACATCCACCGGGCCATGGCTGCCCTGGAAAACAAGACCCTGGGCGTGAAAGAATACCTGGGCCTGGTCCTGGAATGCGGGGAGAAAAACCTGAGGGCCATGGAACTCCTGAGCTTGGGCAACAGCGGCGCCTACGGCGATCCCGTTCCCACCAAGGTGCCCCTGGGCGCCAAAAAGGGCAAGGCCATCCTGGTCTCCGGCCATGACCTCATCGACCTGGAAGCCGTGCTCAAGGCATCGGAAGGCAAGGGCATCTACGTCTATACCCACGGAGAAATGCTCCCCTCCCACGGCTATCCCAAGCTCAAGGAAAAATATCCCCATTTCTACGGCCACTACGGCACGGCCTGGCAGAACCAGAAAAAGGAATTCGCCAAGTTCCCCGGCGCCATCCTCATGACCACCAATTGCATCCAGCGCCCCAAACCCGAATACAAGAAAAACATCTTCACCTCGGGCACGGTGGGATGGCCCGGTGTCACCCATTTGAACAAACACAACCTGACGCCCCTCATCGACAAGGCCCTGGCATTGCCCGGCTACACCGAAGATGCCCCCGGCATGGACGTCCTGGTGGGATTTGGCCACAAGAGCGTCCTTGGGGTGGCCGACCAGATCATCGGCGGGGTCAAGGACGGCAGCATCGGCCACTTCTTCCTGGTGGGCGGCTGCGACGGGGTGAAGAAATCCCGGAACTACTACACCGAATTTGTGGAAAAAACCCCGGACAACTCCCTGGTCCTCACCCTGGCCTGCGGAAAGTTCAAGTTCTTCAAACATCAGCTGGGGGATATCAACGGCATTCCCAGACTCCTGGACGTGGGCCAGTGCAACGATGCCTACTCCGCCGTACAGATCGCAGTGGCCCTGGCCAACGCCTTTGAGACCGATGTGAACAGCCTGCCCCTGTCCTTCATCATCTCCTGGTACGAACAAAAGGCCGTGGCCGTTCTCTTGACCCTCCTCCACCTGGGCATAAAGGACATTAAACTGGGGCCCAGCCTGCCCGCATTCATCAGCCCCAATGTCCTGGACGTCCTGGTGAAGAATTTCAACATCGCCCCCATCGGCAATGCCGAGGACGATTTGAAACAATGCCTGGCCTAAGCCGGATATAAATATCCAGGCGGCCCCCGACATCCCATGGGGGCAAAGCCGCCGGGCGCCCATTCAGAGCCCCGGACCCTTGCCATGGGGGTCCGGGGCTTTTTTTATTTTCCCCCCCGGCCCGCCGGGACAGGCCGCCCTCCATGTCACTTATTGCGACGGCATCGGCTGCAATGCTTCCACCAAGGGGCCCTGAACATGGCCCAGCTGGAATTCCAGGTCAAGGAACCCATGGGGGGGGACTGGACTGGTGGCCCGGGGACGGATATTCCACCGACGGAAAACGCATCCGTTGAGCCATTCCTGCCATTCAGCTATAGAGCTTAACTATTCCAGATAATGTGCAACACACCATGGATGGAACAACGATTCTTTAAAAAATCCTTGGACAACCTAATTCCTAAAATTTAAGCCGGATCGGCTCTGCATTAACCGTTTCCCCCAAGGTGCCACAGAGCCCCGGCAGCAACAAATTAAGAAAAGGAATTGTCCTTGATTTACTTCAGTTACACCGATAGATTAACCCCAATGACGACTAATGCATGTAACCATAAGGATCAGGAGACAGAATAACAGACATGCACAATGACGCCGGATATATTCCAGGAAGCCGCTGGTTTAAATTTGACTGCCACGTCCATACCCCTGCATCGCATGACTACGGCAGGGGAGATGAATCACAAAAAACGATTTCACCGAAAGACTGGGTGCGCACCGCCATGGAGGCCGGACTAGATTGTGTGGTGATTGCGGATCACAACTCCGGGGACTGGATTGACAAATTGCAAACGGAAAACAGAAACATCGGAAGAATGGAACAGAAACCGGCTTGGTATAAAGATCTTACCCTTTTCCCCGGAGTTGAGTTGACCGTCAGCGACAGCAGCAGCCGGGTTCACCTGTTGGCAGTATTTGACCCCTCTCAGGACAGCCGTAAAATCACAGCTGTTCTTGGGGCCTGTGGGATTAACGAGGGTTTTGGAGATGCCGAACAAACATCCAGTGCCAGGGGATTTTCAGATGTGGTTAAGGCCATTACAGATGCCGGTGGAATTGCCGTTCCAGCTCACATCGACGGTCCAAAGGGTTTACTTGAAAATGTGGCCACATTGACACCTGAGACGGAAAAAAGCCTGGAGCGAATTTCCGGAGCCGAATTCTGTGACATTCACAAATTTGATGCGATTGGATGCCCGAATCTACGCAAGGCCGTTGATAGATTAGCAAAACTGGCCGGCTCAGATGCCCACACCCCTGAAGAAATCGGAAAACACACCTCCTGGATTAAGATGAACAATCCTGACATTGATGGATTGACCCTGGCCTTGATGGACCATGAATTCTGCGTAAAAAATCAGGTGGAAGATCCCAACGGCCCCCCTGATATTTATCTATCCCGTCTGACCATCTCAGACATGGCCCATTGCGGTCGCATCGCACCAATGGTCCTTTCATTGCATCCCCATTTCAATGCAATGATCGGCGGCAGGGGGACCGGAAAATCCACCCTGCTCGAATCCCTTAGGATCGCAGCCCGAAGGGAGAATGAGCTGGACGCCTTTACCAAATTAAAAGAAGAACTCCAAAGATTTACCCAAGGACAGAACGGCCCAAAGAAAAGCCGGGGGGTGATGCTGGAAAATACGGAAATTCTGCTGGAAATCCAGCGCCGGGGAGAGACCTTTCAATTGCGATGGAGAAACGATGGTGCCGGGGAAGTCCTTGAACAAAACATCCAAGGAAATTGGCAAGCGGTTGACATCGGAGACCTTACCCATCGATTCCCCATAAAAATCTATAGCCAGAAACAAATCCATGAACTGGCATCCAACCCAAGGGGTCTTTTGGAAATAATAGACCATGCCCCCGGGGTCAATCGCCGGGAATGGGACCGCAGGTGGGAGGATAAAAAAAGTGAATTTTTCCAATCCATGGAACAATACCGCACCCTGTTACGAAAGCTTTCAGAGGCCTCCCAGATCAGAACACGGCTTAAGGATGTAGAAAATGATCTCAAGCAATATGAAGACAAGGGTCATGGGGAAATCCTCAAGGCATATCAGAAACGAAGTCAGCAAAAGGGCAGCCTTCCAGGCGATCAAGTGTTTGATTCCCTTTGCACCGGATTGAAATCCCTTGCCGAAACAGCGGTTCTACCGGATTTTCAAGAGGAATTATTTGATAAAAACGACAGTGCCGTTGAAGCGCTGCGGTCTATCCACGAAGCAACGGCCCTGGAGCTTGAAGCCGTGGAGACCGCATTGGTGGGACTGGCGGATAAAGTCGAAGCCCTCAAGAAAAAGCGGAACAGGCAAATTAAAGAAAGCAGTTGGAATCGCTCCCTGAACGCCTGCGTACAAACCTACCAAGACCTGGTAAAAGAATATGAGGAAAAAGAAAGCAGGATCAGCATATCCCTTTACGGCGATTGGGTCCGGGAACGGAACCGCTTGCAGGGACAATTAAAATCACTGGAAGCTATTCAAAAAGAAAAGGAGGCTCTGAAATCCAAAATAGAGGCCTGTTTGGCCACATTTTTGGACCTGCGAAGGGAATTGATTGAAAAACGACAAACCTTCATTCAGGAAGTGATCGGTACCAGCGCATATGTGCGTATGGAGCTGGTTCCATTTGGTGATATCAACGGGGTCGAGGAAGAGTATAGGGAGATTCTGGGGCTGGAAGAACCCCGGTTCAAAAACGACATTTATGATCCCGGTGAAGGAAGGGGAATTCTCAATGCCCTCCATAATTGGGAAGCCCATGAAAAGACTTCGGCGAAAATTAAAGAGCTTGTTGCGGCAATGAAACAGCAAACAGTTAATATTGCAAATGGAAACGAAAAAGGGGTTCATGGTGCCTTCGCAAACCGGCTAAAAGGACTGATGGGAAACCGCCCGGCGGTATTTGACCAGTTACGGACCTATTGGCCCGAAGATCTTTTAAAGGTAAAATACTCAAGGAATCCGTCTTCCAATAAATTCGAAAATCTGGAAAAGGGATCCGCAGGTCAGAAGGCAGCAGCCATCCTGGCCTTTCTTCTCAGCCATGGAGAGGAACCCCTCATCATCGACCAGCCCGAAGATGATCTGGACAATGCCTTGATTTCCCATCTCATTGTTACCCAAATCCATGGGAACAAAAACCGCCGCCAACTGATCATTGCCACCCACAATCCCAACATCGTGGTCAACGGTGACGCTGAACTGGTCCACGTTTTAAAATTTAACAAGGGACAGGTCCAATTGAATGCCCAGGGCGGAATAGGCCAAGATGACATCCGGAGGGCCATCTGCACCATCATGGAAGGGGGGCGGCTGGCATTTGACAAACGGTACAAGAGAATAAACCTGGGAGACAACCATGTTTGACACCATTGACGACCTGCTAAAACAGATCCGGTTGGGGGAAGATTCTTCCCTGGAGTTAAAGACATTAGAATACAAAGGTAACCGTGTCTTCGGCCCCCACCGAAACGGAATGGCAGACGAATTAGCGGCCATGGCCAATACTGCCAGCGGCGTATTCGTTTTAGGGGTAGATGATACCTCCCGGGCGATCATCGGCATTCCCCAGGACAAATTAGACAGTGTCGAAACCTGGATCAGGGAAATCTGTAATGATTTGATTACCCCCCAGCTTTTCTGTCGGATCCGCAAACTCCCTCTGATCGGTGACGACGGTAGTGAACGGATTGTGATACGCATAGATGTTCCCAAAAGTATATACGTTCATCAAAGCCCCAACGGTTATTTCAACAGGATCGGGAGTTCCAAAAGACAAATGGCACCAGATGTGCTCGCAAGACTCTTTCAACAGCGCAGCCAAGCCCGGCTCATTCGTTTTGACGAACAATCCGTAGTTTCTGCAGCAAAGGAAAAACTGGATCAACAAATGTGGAAGAAATTCAGAACCGCTTTATCCCCAGAGGATGATCAAGAATTTCTATTAAAACTCAAATTGCTGACCCAGGACGATGACGGAAACATATGCCCCAGTGTAAGCGGAATATTGATGGCTACACACAATCCTGAAAACCATATTACCAATGCTTACATTCAGGCGGTGGCCTACAGGGGGACACAAAGGAATGCGGCCTATCAGATTGATGCCAGAGATATTAAAGGCCCCTTGGACATCCAGTTGGCAGAGGCATTCCTCTTTGTGGAAAAAAACATGAAAGTGGCCGCCACAAAGCAACCGGGCCGTCGGGAAACCCCCCAGTTTTCAATGCAGGCGGTATTTGAAGCGATGGTTAATGCGGTGGCCCACCGGGATTATGCCATTCAGGGCTCTAAAATCCGGCTGCATATGTACTCCGACCGCCTTGAAATTTTTTCCCCCGGTACCATTCCAAACACCATGACCATCGACAGTCTTTCCCTGCGGCAAGCCTCACGGAACGAGTTATTAACAAGCCTTTTGGCCCGCTGTCCCATTCCGGTCGCCAATTATGACGGCGAACGACAATTCATAATGGATAAACGGGGAGAAGGGGTTCCCATTATTTTGTCTGAAAGCTTGTCCCTCTCGGGTAAAGCACCTGAATATCGGGTGATTGATGATGCGGAGTTGATGTTGACTATCTTTGCCGCAAATCTTAACATACATTAAATTCGGGAAGGACACGATATCACCCACTCCAGAGGTCGTTCTCAAACAGTCCCCCAATCCTTATCTTTTAACAAAACGAAGCGAATCTCCCCCGTCCCCTGCATCCCTTTTGGGGGCGGGCAGAATCCGAAAAAATGCTTCGGCATTGCCGTGGAGCAGCAGGGCCAAATCCTTTGGATCCAAGTTTTGCGCCCCTATGAATTTCAATTCCCTGTCCCAGGCATAGGGAATATTGGGAAAGTCCGATCCATACATGATCCGGTCCAGGCGATACTGCCCCAGGGGGATTTTTTCGGAAATGGGAAAATAATCGGTCACGGCCATGGCCGTGTCCAGGTAGAGGGTGTCGTACTTGCAGATCAGATCGGCATATTCCCTCAACTCCCCCAACCCCAGGTGGGGAACACAGAGCCGGAGGCCGGGGAACCGTGTCATTACGAGGTCCACCTTGTGGGCTCCGCAGATTTCATAGGGATCACATTTATACTGGTCGCTTTTGGGCTCGGTGCCCACGTGCATGTTCAAGGGCAGGTCATGGTCCAGGCAGGCGCCATAGATCTCATCCAGGGCGGCATGGGTCATGTCAAAGCATTGGACGTGGGCGTGGAGCTTTACCCCTTTTAATCCGTTTTTAAAGGCCGTCTCGAGGATGGTGCGGCCCTCCGGCTCCCCAGGGAAAAGGGTGGCCAGACCTGTGACCTGACCGGGAAAGGCCTGGCAGACCTCGGCCATATAGCTGTTCAAGAAATCGGCCATGCCCGGTTTATGGGCATATTGGAGGGCCACCACATGGTCCACGCCGTGGTCCAGAAGAAAGGCGATGAGATCCCGGCTCCGGTCCCGGTAACGGATGTCCCATCCATGGGCGTCGAACCAGTCCCGCACGGCCTTGAAGATCACATGGGGAAAAACATGGACATGGGTGTCAATGACCCGTGGAAATCCCCGTGGAACGGCCCTTCCCTCTTCATCGTTGAACACAGGCAGATCGGGTTTCAGCACAATGCCCCCTGAAGTTTAGGGCGACCCGGCGGCCCCCCTCTTATGTCAACAAAATCCGCAGCCCAATGCCCAGCAGGACCAGCCCCCCCACCAATTCCATGCGCTTGCCCAAAAGCCCTCCCAGGCGATTTCCCAGGCCGATGGCCCCAAGGGAAATCAAACCGGTGACCAGACCGATGATCAAAGCAGGCCAAACCACGGCCACCTTGAGCATGGCAAAGGAGAGGCCCACTGCCATGGCATCGATGCTCACCGCCAGGCTGAGCATCACCATGGTCAGCCCCCGGGAGGGGTCCTTGGCATGGGTTTCTGTCCGGCCGTCAAGGCCGGAGCGCACCATGCGCCCCCCCACAAAGGCAAGAAGGCCGAAGGCCACCCAATGGCTAAAGGTGGCCACATGGGCCACCAGTCCCGTGCCCAAAAACCAGCCCACCAGGGGCAGGAGGGCCTGGAACAGACCAAAATGAAAACTTAACCGGAACACGGCCCGACCGTCCCTGGCATAGCCGGAGGCGGCGGCAGCCATGGAGACAGCGGCCGCATCCATGGCCAATCCCACGGCAATGGCAAAAATATCAAAAAAACTCATTGGTAGATCTCTTTTCTTACGGGCTGCAGGCAAAAGCCTATCCAATATCCCATTGGATATCAACCCTTTAATCCCGTCCGTCCCTTCACAATTATTGTCATCCCACTTGCCATATCTCCTGCATTGGGATAGACTTTTCAGAATTTATCATCCCCAACATATTGCCAAAGGAGACTTCATGGGCCCATCTTCCGTATTGGACATCCTCAAGCAGGCCTACCTTCTGGAACAGCAGGGAAGAACCCTGTATGAAACCGCACGGGACGCTGCCTCGGACAACAGTGTTAAGGCATTTTTCCAGGACCTTGCCGACGACGAAACCGACCACATGGCCATCCTTCAAAAACAGATGAACGCCTTCCAGGACCAGGGCCGGTTCACGGCGGAATCCCGGGTGGACGATCCCATGGAAGAAGAGATCCTGGATCCGACCATCCGGGAGAAAATCAACACCGCCGGATTTGAAGCCACGGCCATCACCGCGGCGGTGGCCTTTGAGGAGCGGGCGGTCCAGACCTATGCCCGCCGGGCCGAACAGGCCACGGATCCCGAGGAGAAAAAGCTCTACCACTGGCTTGCCACCTGGGAGAAAACCCACCTGAAAAAACTCATGGCCCTCCAGGAGTCCCTGATGCAGCGCATCTGGAACGACAACAGCTTCTGGCCCATGTAGTTCCCGAATATCCAATGGCCATCCACCGGATCTGACCCCTCGAAAAATGGCCGTGATACGGCCTTGCATTCTGGGCTGTCTGACATATCCGGGCAAAACATAACAAAGGGGGCGGTTTTATCCGCCCCCTTCAATTCTTTATTCCCCGGGCTGTCCCACCCCGATTATAGGGTCAATTGCACCGCCTCCATTTCCACCACGGGAAGGGGGGCGATCTTTTCTCCGGGCACCAGGTTCAAAATCTTCTGGGGCATGCCCCTGTAGAGGAGACGCACCCGGATTTGGCTGCCCTTGGCAGGGGCCATTCCCAGGTCCAGTTCCCGCACGGCGGTCTCCCCGGCCTTGATCCGGGTGTCGGACAGAACTTCCCTGGCCTTGGCCAGGTTAACAACGGGTTTGCCCTTGCCGTCCCCCAGAACCGTTCTGAAAATCTGGACCTGGTCGTCCAGTTCATGGTTCCGGTCCAGGATCCCGGATTGATAAAACATTGCCCCGGAAGGATCGGTGACCTGGACCTCCAACCATACCTGGCGAAGGTCGCCCAGGCCCGTGGGCAGGGAATGTCCCGCCCCGGAATTCTTCACGGAAATCCGAAGTTTTCCCTTGGAAAGACCGGTGGTGTCCACGGCAAGCTCGGCCGCATTCTGCAGCCGTTCTTCCGCCATTTTCGCCTTTTGCGTATCCCCCACCACTCCGGTGTTTGCACCGACGAAATAATGGGTAAATATATGGGGACGCTCGTCACTGTAATCCGTGGCCGAGCCGGGGTTGGCCGGCCGTTCCGTGGAACCGGTGGCCGGTACGCCGGGACGCTGGTACATGTGGCAGCCCTGGCAGGTCACCCGCTTTTTGGGGTCTTTGCTGTTGTAGGGGCTGTTTTCCCATTCCGTATAGGTGGTTTCCAGGTCCGTGCCAAAGGTGACATGTTTGACATTGTGGCAGGTGCCGCAGAACCGGGAGCTGGTGTGAAGCTCGGAATAGGCGGCCTCGTGGAAGTCGGGCTCGCTGTCGTCAAAGGGGCCGTGTTTGACGCCGGGGTCGTCCTCCCCCTGCCCCGGGGAAAGGACCAGGCCGTTGTTGTACATCTGTGTCACATCCACGGCCACGTGGCAATAGTCGCATTGGATGCCCATGGTTCCGATTTCCGGGGTTTTGGAAAGGTCATCGGAAAACTGTGTGGGAAATCCGGTCACATACCCCACCGGGGTATGGCATTTCACACAGGACTCGGCCTCGGCAATTTCACCGGCATCCACCAGCCCCTTGCGGAGAAAGGCCGCCACCTTATTATAGAGGGAATCGGTGTGGGACTGGTTGTGCATGGACCGGGTCCATTGCTCCAGGATTTCGCCATGGCAGTCCCCGCAGGTGGAAGGGGATATAAATTGTTCCGTTTTGAATGCTGCCTTTTTTGTATTGCCGGCCGTGGCCAGGGTGGCCCCCAGGGCCAATAGAAGAATCCCGCCCGTAATCCAATGTCGCTTCCGTGTTTTTCCCTGCCGTAATGTCACCGTTTCCCCCCCTTATTCTGGTTTCATGTGTAAAGAAAAGGGGGCCTGTCTGCCCCCCTGTTCATCCTTGGCCGCATTCAAGGGCCCAATCCCGGCCTATTGAACCAGACCGCCGGGATATTCCCGGGTTTCACCGTCCAGGGTGAGGATGATATAGTTGCCGTCCTCTTCCCGGGCCGCCACCAGGCAGTCGATGCGTGTTCCGTCGTTCAGGGTGATAGAGCATTCCCCGGTTTCGTTCAGGGTGTTGACCTGGGCAAACTTTTTTCCCTGGGCCAATGCCTTGAATTTTTCCGTGGCCGCTTCAATGGCGATGATCCGGTTATATTCGTCTTCGTCAATTTCCTTGATTTTCAACCGGAGCGCTTCGATCTGCCCCTTCATCTCTGCAATCTGTGTCAGGACCCGTTCCATCTCCTCCTTCTGATCCGAAGGAATGGAAAACAAGATGTCCTTGTGCAGGGCCATGTCGGTTTCAATGAAATTGATCTTCTGTAAAATTCCCTTAACTTTCGAACTCATATACATATCCTCAATAAAAAAATATACCCGCTGGGCGAGTATATCTTTTCCGGAAAAAGTTTCAAGTATTTTCTCCGGTTCAAGGTTGCTGTCACAGCCTCTGGCTGCTTACTTTTTCGGGCCTCAGCCTCCTTTGCAGAACGCCCCCCGTGAAGCGGCCCGCTCCTGCCCCCGGGCAATCCAGGCCAGGAGGCGGGAGATCAGCCCCTTTTTCCGGGGAGGCGTCTTTGTTTTCTTTCTCATGACATCACCTTGTAAATGAGCAGGCGGTGGCCCAGCTCCAACTCCCGGTCCTCCAGAAGGCCCAACTCCATGTCCAGCTCATTGTGGAACAGGGGAAGGCCCTTGCCAAAGACCCGGGGCACAATGGTGAGGTGGAGATGGGTGATCAATCCCCGGTCTGCAAACAGGGAGTTCACAATGGCCCCACCGATGAGGACCACGGTGGAAAAGCCCCCCTCTTCCAACTCCTTGAGGATCTCCTCCGGGCCCTGGTCGGTGAAGACCAGATTGTCATCATCGCTTTTCCGGCCCTTGTCCCGGGTCATGACCACGTTGAGCCGGCCGGGAAGGGGTTTGCCGATGGTATCGTAGGTCTTGGATCCCATGACCACCACCCCGGCCTGGCGGGTCACCTTTACAAAATAGGCCTTGTCCGCAGATCCAGACCAGTCCACAAACTGACTGTCGTTCCGGGCAATCTTCCCGTCCACGGTGGTGGCCATCAATAAAATCACATCCATATTTGAATCTCCGTTTGTTTTTCCGTTTTCGGCTTAGTCCTCTGCCAGGGGCCAGTCCTGATCCCGCTCTTCGGTAAAATAGCAGAACCGGCTCCAGGTGAATTCCTTTTTTGAAATGGGGCATTTCAGGGTGATCTTGTGCTCGGTCACCCGGATCACCTCCCAGTCCCCGGAACGGGGGGCGTCTTCCACACGGATCTTATCCCCCAGCTTAAAAGGATAGGGTTTGAACACCGGCACTTTCATGGCACCTCCTTGCATGGACTTGGGCTGGATCTTCATTGACAATATCCACCTTTTTCCACATTTATTTTAAGCAAGGTAAACACCCGTGGGGCATTTGCCAACCCTGCTCAAGATATTTCACAAACCGCCCCCATCCGGCTCTCCCATGGGCGATGTCATGGTCGCCGGATCCACCCAGGCGTCAAACTCCTGGGCCGTGAAATACCCCAACTCGGTTCCCGCCGCCTTGAGGGTGATGCCCTGGGCATGGGCTTTTTTGGCAATCTCGGCGGCCTTGTCATATCCGATCCTGGGATTCAGGGCCGTCACCAGCATCAAAGAATTTTTCAAATGGGTCTCGATGACCGCTTCAACCGGAACCAGCCCCTGGAGACACCGCGTATTGAATGATCCCGCCCCATCCCCCAAAAGCCGGGCCGATTCCAGGACATTGCGGATGATCAGGGGCTTGAACACGTTGAGTTCAAACTGGCCCGAAGCATTGGCAACGGCCACGGCCGTGTCGTTGCCCATGACCTGGGCACAGACCATGGTCAAGGCCTCCACCTGGGTGGGGTTGACCTTACCCGGCATGATGGAGGAGCCCGGCTCGTTGGCCGGCAGCTGCAACTCCCCGATGCCGCACCGAGGGCCCGATCCCAGCAACCGGATATCATTACCCATCTTCATGAGACTGGTGGCCACGATCCTGAGGGCCCCGTGCACCGCCGTCATGGGCTCGTGGGAGGCCAGGGCCTGGAACTTATTGGCCGCCGTGACAAAGGGATACCCGGTCAGGTCCGCCACCTCCCGGGCCACGACCTGGTCAAATCCCCTTGGACTGTTCAACCCCGTGCCCACGGCCGTTCCGCCCAGGGCCAGGGGATAAAGCCCCTCCACCGCCGCCTCCACCGCCCCAATGCCCAGGGTCACCATCTCCCGGTATCCAGAAAAGACCTGGCCCAGGGTCAGGGGCACCGCATCCATGCAATGGGTCCGACCGGTCTTGACAATGCCCTGCCATGCCCGGGCCTTTTCCTCCAGGGTCTGCTCCAGGGCCCGGAGGGCCGGAAGGGTATTCTCCCGGATAAAGGTCACCCCGGCAATGTGCATGGCCGTGGGAAAGGTGTCGTTGGAGGACTGGGACCGGTTCACATCGTCGTTGGGATGGAGAACCGGCCTTCCCCGTCCCAGACTGTTCCCGGCAAGGACATGGGCCCGGTTGGCAATGACCTCGTTCACATTCATGTGGGTCTGGGTGCCCGAGCCCGTCTGCCAGACTTTCAAGGGGAACTCCCCATCCAGGTCTCCGGCCAGAATCTCGTCACAGACCCGGGAAATGGCCTCGGCCTTGGCCTGGCTCAACAGCCCCAGGCTCTGGTTGGCCCAGGCCGCCGCCTTTTTCAGGATCCCAAAGGCCCGGATCACGGCCACAGGCATGGTCTCGTCCCCGATCCTGAAATTCTCCAAAGACCGCTGGGTCTGTGCCCCCCAATACCGATGGGCCGGCACCTGGATCTCCCCCATGGAGTCCCGTTCAACGCGTGTTTTCATCTCTCCTCCCAACGGGCCCTGTCAAAGAAGCGGCCCCATTTTTCATACAATCGTCCCAGGGCACCGGTCTCCACCAACTCTGCCAGCCCCCGCTCAAACCGCAATTTCAAGGCCCTGCCCTCAACCGTATCCCGGAATCCCACCACCACGCGTTCCTCCCATAGCAGCGCCATCCCGTAAAGATTCCGGTCCATATCATTGGCCTTTAAAAACCCGTCCACCCCCCATTGGGTATCAATGATCACATCGGTGAGGTCCAGGTTCAATGCATGCCAGGCCGCCTCCCGTTGCGCCACTGACTCCCACCGGCTGAACTGAACCCCTCCCAGAACCTTCCCCCGTTCAAATCCGGCCCCCTCCACGCCCAGGCCCCGGCGATAGTCCATGGAATGCACCCCGTCCCACCGGGAAAAAGAAACCTTTTTATACACGGCCACCACCCGGTCACGGACCAGAACCCTCCCCTGTTCACCATTGCCCAGCCAGACCTGGCCCTGCCCCTGCCTTTGGAAAACAACCTCTCCGGTCTCCCGGGCAAGTGCTGCGCAAACGATATCATGGCCCAGACCATGACGGTCCAGACCGTCCGTCACCACAACCCCCTGCCCGGCAAAGACCTGGCAGGTCAACACCCACCATCCCACCAGGATATAAAGAAAATACGATTTAAACCCCATGCTCATCAGATGTAAGCAATGCACCGCTGGATGTCAAGGAAACACCCATGCCGGGTCTGTTCTTTCCCCCTTTGACTTTTTGTATCCCAAAGGATACAATCCCACCCATGCAATATAGGATCTAAACCACCCGTCTCTTTGACAAGTGGTTCGCCAGACTCAAAGATGAACGGATCAAAATCAGGCTGCTGGCACGATTTGCCCGGATCGAAAACGGTCATTTCGGAGACGTAAAACCGTTGGGGGAAAGCCTGTTGGAGTTACGATTCTTTTTCAGCTCCGGCTTAAGAATCTACTATACGGTCCAGAAAAACAAAATCGTCCTTTTATTGGTGGGCGGAGACAAAGCCAGCCAGAAAAAGGATATCGAAAAGGCCAGGAAACTTTTGCATGAATTGGAGACAAAACCATGACCGGCGCCACAACGCCCTTTGACATTTCAGAACACCTCAACTCCCCGGAAGAGATCCAACTCTTCCTCCAGGAAGTGCTTGAGACCGGAGACGAGTCCGATTTTATCCATGCCCTTAGCATCGCTGCCAAGGCCATGGGCATGACCCAGGTCGCCCAAAAGGCAGGCGTCACCCGTGCCAGCCTTTACAAATCCCTTTCCAAAAACGGGAACCCGAGTTTTAAAACCATCAATAGGGTGACAGAAGCATTGGGATTAAGGCTAACATTGGATATAGCACATTAGTCTATCCCAACCTGATTTCTGATATTTTGAATCGCAAACGCTGCCACATCCAGCCAAAACTTTAGGCCCCCAATTTGTGAATATTCAAATACTTTTGTACGCCCGCCCATCGAAACCTCAATCTGGATCTGTTTTTTGGGACGAATATCCCAGAGGGGTGACCCCATGGAATGCTGGAACAAATTGCGCACCTGTGCAACATAACATCTTACGGATTGGGAATCCCCTTGGGGTTTGGGATGCAAACGTATTCCCGCAGTTTCATAGGCTCTGTTCAATACTTGCGCAGAGACACCAATGGCTGTGGATACAGCCATTCCAGCGTGGAAAACCACATCATCTTCCGTGAAAAATTTTGTCAAATTCACATCCCCTTCCGGGAGGCGACACAGAACAGGACAATTCAATTCTTTAAGGAAATCTGGAAATAATTTCGATTGTTGATCCTTATTGCAAAAACTCTCGAACCGGATGACAAACTCAATATCCTCTACCGCCTTCTCAGTTTCCCACAAAGCATTCTCAATGGAGTTTAAATCCAAAGCTGTCATAGGCCCTCCTTTCTAATTAGCCTATCACTTTTTTATGATCTCAATCCATATCCCCTTTCACGGTGGTCAGGTGGGGGGCGGGGTGGCCTTGGGCAGGCCGTCGGAAGGGCGGGGTTACAGCCCCTTAATGGAATGGAGGTGGCATCTTCAACTGTCTGAGGAGCCACTGCACCGCAGTTTTGAAGATGACCCGGAAGGGAATTTAGGGACTGTCCCCGTTCTTTCTGGGACCAGCAAGGCTGCGCCGCCCCCCACCGGGTTTGGGCTACAACCTTTGCCCTCCCGCTCAAGTCTGTCGGGCCAACCGAACAAAAAGATTAAAACCGGTTGAAAACGGCCCAAGATCTTGGTTGCCCACCCCCAGGAGCCACGGCCCTCCCATGGACACAAAAACCCCGGAAGGGATCACTGCAGGGTAAGTGCAGTCACCCTTCCGGGGTCTATGTATGAACACGTCCACCGGGGGGGCTATCTCCGGTGGATTTCACCGGAGGTAGGCCGGACCGGCCCGGGGATAATCGTTCTGGACCTAGAGCAGATCTGCGTAGAAATCGTTGCCCTTGTCATCCACGATGATGAAGGCGGGGAAATTTTCCACGGTGATCATGTAAACGGCTTCCATGCCCAGTTCTTCGTATTCTACCAACTCCACCTTTTTGATGAAATCCTGTCCCAGGCGGGCGGCGGGACCGCCGGGGGAGCCCAGGTAGAATCCACCGAATTCCTTACAGGCGTCGGTAACCTGCTGGGAGCGGTTGCCCTTGGCCAGCATGATCATGGAGCCGCCCTCCTTCTGGAAGATGGGGACATAGGGGTCCATGCGACCGGCAGTGGTGGGGCCAAAGGAGCCCGAGGCCTTTCCCTCGGGGGTCTTGGCCGGACCGGCATAGTAGATGATGTGGTTTTTCATGTAGTCGGGCAGACCTTCACCCTTTTCATAGCGTTCCATGAATTTGGAATGGGCAATGTCCCGGGCCACGATGATCTTACCCGAGAGGGAGAGGCGGGTGGCCACTGGATACTGGGTAAGCTCGGCCCGGATCTCGTCCATGGGGCGGTTGAGATTGATTTCAACGGCGGGTTTCATTTCCGGTTCTGCCTTGGGCAGGTAATTGCCCGGATTTTCCTCCAGCTGTTCCAGGAAGATGCCGTCCCGGGTGATCTTGCCCTTGATCTGGCGATCTGCGGAGCAGGAGACCCCGATGCCGACGGGGCAGGAGGCGCCGTGGCGGGGCAGGCGAATGACCCGGATGTCCAGGGCAAAGTGCTTGCCGCCGAACTGGGCGCCCAGTCCCAGCTGCTGGGAACGGGCCAGAACCTTATCTTCCAGCCCGATGTCCCTAAAGGCCCGTGCCGTATCCGCCCCCTCGGTGGGCAGGGAATCATAGTACCGGGCTGAGGCCAGTTTCACAGCCTTGAGGTTGAGTTCGGCCGAGGTACCACCGATGACAAAGGCGATGTAGTAGGGCGGGCAGGCTGCCGTTCCCAGGGCCTTCATCTTGTCCAGCATGAAGTTGATCAGGGTCTCTTCGGAGTTGAGGACGGCCTTGGTCATCTGGAAGAGGGAGGTCTTGTTGGCCGATCCCCCGCCCTTGGCCATGAAGAGGAACTTGTACTCCTCGCCCTGGACCGCGGCGATGTCCACCTGGGCCGGCATGTTGGACTTGGTGTTCACCTCTTTGTACATTGTGAGCGGCGCATTCTGGGAGTAGCGCAGGTAATTCCGGGTATAGGCGTCAAAGGCGCCCTTGGAAAGTTCTTCCTCATCGTCGGACCAGGTCCAGACCTGCTGTCCCTTTTTGCCCATGACGATGGCCGTGCCCGTATCCTGGCACATGGGATAGACCTTTTCCGCGGAGATGGCGGCGTTTTTCAGCAGTTCCAGGGCCACGTAGCGGTCGTTGTCCGAACTTTCGGGATCATCGATCACCCCTTTGAGTTTCTGCAGGTGATCGGCCCGGTAGAGGTGGGCCACGTCCTTAAATGCTGCGGCAGACAAGAGCTGGAGCGCTGCCGGTTCAACCATGAGGACTTCCTTGCCCTCAAATTCCTTCACCCGTACGTGCTCCTTGGTCAGCAAACGGTATTCTGTGGTATCCGGTCCCAGTGGGAACATGGACTCATACTTGAATTCTGTCATTGTATTCACCTTGTGCGCAAAGACAACAGGCAGCGAAGACGGCCCCCGCTGCCTGCTGCCTGCTGTTTTTTGTGCTACCTAAACAAGGGTTGCCCCACCGGGGTTGTGTCGGCCCCGGCGGAGGCCCAAGTATCGTTAAGGCATTATTTTGCCAATGCCATTTTCCGTCTCAAAAATGCAATCTGGGTCTGGTGGGGCAGATCCTTGGGACAATAGTCTTCGCAGCCCAGCAGGGTCATGCAGCCGAATACGCCGTCATCGTTGCCCAGCACTTCGTAGAATTCTTCATCGGTCCGTTTGTCACGGGGATCGATGTAGAAACGGGCCAGGCGCATGAAACCAACGGCGGAGAGGAAGTCGGGACGCATGCGCTTGGTGGCGCAGGCGGAGATGCAGCAACCGCATTCCACGCAGCGTTCCAGCTCGTAGATCTCTTCGGCCACATTCGGATCCATGCGTTCTTCCAACTTGTCGTAGTTGACTTGGTCGGCATTGACGTCGTGGATCCAGGATTCCACCCGTTCGCTCATGGCCCGCATGAATTTGCCCGTATTCACGGACAGATCGCCGATGAGTTCAAACCCGGGCAGGGGCAACAGGGTGATTTCCCCATCTTCAAACTTGGAGGTCAGGGTCCGGCAGGCCAGATCCGGTGCCCCGTTGATGACCATGCCGCAGGAACCGCAGATACCGGCCCGGCAGATGAAGTCAAACTGGAGGGAGGGATCCTGGTGTTCCCTAATATCGTTCAAGGCGATGAAGATGGTCATCCCCGGCGCCTCGGTGACCTCATAGGTGACCATGCGGGGCTTGTCCCCGGGCTTCTGGGGATTATACCGAAAGATGCTAAACCTTAAAATTCTACCTTCTTCACTCATTATTTATACCCCCTTCCGATACGTTCATTCTTTCCTTTGAATTTGTCCGGAATGGTCAATGGGTTCAAGATTTCCTGGAGTTCAAACCGGTCGGCCGTGGGATTGTCCTTTTTGATCTGTTCGATCTCGGCCACCCGTTTTTCCGTATCCGGATGATGGACAGTGTTGTCCACGCCGTATCCACGGGATCCGGGGGGCATTTCCATCTTCATGATATCCAGGTCTTCATAGCTCACCTGGGGCAGGACATCGTTGTCGTCCTTCCAGGTGGTCAGGGTCCGTTTCAGCCAGTCGCGGTCGTTTCTTTCCGGATAGTCTTCACGGGCGTGGGCACCACGGCTCTCGGTTCTCAGCAGGGCGCCGTAGGCCACACACTGGGCCAGTTTCAGCATCTTGGGCACCCGGATGGCTTCCACCAGTTCGGGGTTGGAGGAGGAGATGCGGTTGCGCAACGCAATGTTCTTGGCCCGCTGGTTCAGCACCTTGAGCTCCTCAACGGCCCTTTCAAGGTCTTCGCCGTTTCTAAAGATACCCACCTTGTCCATCATGATCTTCTGCATTTCTTTTTTCAGCTGGAAGGGATTCTCGCCGTAATCACGGACCAGAAGATCGGTGATCTTCTTTTCTTCCTGTTTCATGAAATGCTCGATGGTGGCGGTGGAGACCTTCAGCTCGGTCTTGGCACAATGGTCGGCCACGTATTCACCAACGATCATGCCGGCCACAACGGTTTCGGCAACGGAGTTGCCGCCCAAACGGTTAAAGCCGTGCATGTCCCAGCAGGCGGCTTCGCCGGCGGAAAACAGCCCCTTCAGGGTGGGGCTTTCACCGGTGGCATTGGTTCTCACCCCGCCCATGGAGTAATGCTGGGTGGGACGAACCGGGATGTATTCCTTCACCGGATCAATGCCCAGGAAGTATTCACAGATCTCTTTTACTTCCCTCAGGTTCTTTTCAATGTGCTCACGGCCCAACAGGGTGATGTCCAGCCAGAGGTGATCGCCGTAGCGGGAGGGAACCCCCTTGCCCTTGCGCATGTGTTCGGTCATGCGGCGGGAGACAACGTCACGGGAGGCCAGCTCTTTTTTCTCGGGCTCGTAGTCGGGCATGAAGCGGTAGCCGTCCTTGTCCAGGAGCAGCCCGCCGTCGCCGCGGCAGCCTTCTGTGGTGAGGATCCCCACGGGAACGATGGCCGTGGGATGGAACTGGACCGCTTCCATGTTGCCCAGGGTGGCCACGCCGGTTTCCAGGGCAATGGCGGCACCGATGCCTTCACAGATGATGGCGTTGGTGGACACGGAGTAAAGCCGTCCATAACCGCCGGTGGCGATGGTGGTGGCCTTGGCCACATAGGCGGTGAGTTCACCGGTGACCAGATCCCGGACAATCGCGCCGTGGCAGACCCCGTCTTCGTGGATCAGGGCAATGGCTTCCTTTCTTTCATGGACGGGGATCTCCATCTGGATGGCCTTGTTGTCCATGGCATAGAGCATGGTGTGGCCGGTACCGTCGGAGGTGTAGCAGGTTCTCCATTTTTTGGTGCCGCCGAAGTCACGGGCAGTGATCAGGCCCTGTGCTTCATGCTTTTCCGTGATGGTGACCTTTTCGCCGTTGATGACGACCTCACGGTCCCCACCGCGGACCCGGGACCAGGGCACGCCCCAGGCCGCCAGCTGACGGATGGCCTTGGGGGAGGTGTTGACAAAGGCCCGGGCCACATCCTGGTCACAGCCCCAGTCAGAGCCCTTGACCGTGTCGGCAAAGTGAACGTCTTCATCGTCCCCGTCGCCTTTGATACAGGCGCCTAGGCTGGCCTGCATCCCGCCCTGGGCTGCGGCGGAGTGAGAGCGTTTAGCCGGCATCAGGGAGAGAATAATGCTCTCGTACCCCCGCTGCTTGGCGGCAATGGCAACCCGGAGCCCGGCCAGACCGCCACCAATGACAAGTGAATCAGTATATATGATGTTCATGGAAGTATCCCCTTTTTAGTATTCGGTGTTGCCGGCGTCATGGGTATCGGCGTCTGCAGAATCCTCGGCAGTACCTTGGTCATGGGCCGGGGCAGCATCTTCGGCCGCATCCTCGGCAGCGTGGTCGTCAACGGCAATGACCGGCTCTTCCACGGCGTCCTCAACCGGTTCGGCCATTTCTTCCACAGGCTCCGGTTCCTCGGCGGCCATTTCATCCATCACAGGGGCTTCCACTGCAGGGGCACTGTGGCTGGCAGCATATTTCTCACCCACATTGTCCCGGTGGTTGTAACCGATGACGATGAAGATGAGCAGGGCCAGGTAACCCAGGGCCAGGAAGAAGATGGTAAGTTTGGCCTTGATGTTCTGGAGTTTTTTACGGGAGGCCCGGGCATCTTTACCCTGGAACCAACCCCATTTCATGCACAGGCGGTAGAGGCCGATGGTGCCGTGGAGCTCCACGCAGAGCAGCAGGACCATGTACAGGAACCAATAGTTGCCGGAAAAAATCCGGTCTGCGGACATGTAGGGACCGATGCCCGCCGGGTTGGACAACATGGTGTAAAGATGAACGGAGCCGAAGAAGAACATCACAAAACCGGTGACGGCCTGGATGTACCAGAAATTGGTGTCCGTGTGTTTCATCATCTGCATCTGGTCCCGCATGATGCGGTGCTGCTTCCAGCTGATGGGGAACTTTCTCATTCCCAGAAGGGCGTGGATGATAAACAGGGTAAAAACCCCCGAAACCGCAAAGAAAACCGCGGCCGGATACCCGTGTCCAGTGTCGGACAGGAAGGAGAGCTCCATGGTTTTGGCCACCCAGTTAAAGGCGCCCTTACCCAGGACAATACTGCAGACCAGGAACATGTGTACCCACATGAACAGTCCCAGAATCAGGCCTGTGCCACTCTGCAGCAGGTCCAGCCGCGCCGGGAGACGACTGCTCTTTTTCTTGTTTTCCTCGATGATATAGCTTTCCAATTTAACCTCCTTAAGGTTATCTAAAATACCGCTTTACAAATCCGGCCGATTTCACCCAGGTTCTCGCATACGTGGACCCCATTGTCCTTGAATGCCTGAATCTTGGCTGCTCCGGTCCCGCTGGATCCTGAAATAATGGCGCCGGCATGGCCCATTCTACGACCAGGAGGTGCTGTCAGACCTGCGATGAAGCCGACAACCGGTTTTGTAAGGTGTGCCTTGATATATGCTGCTGCTTCTTCCTCAGCGCTACCGCCAATCTCACCCACCATGACAATGGCTTCGGTCTCCGGGTCGGCTTCAAACGCAGAAAGGACATCGATGAAATTGGTTCCGTTCACAGGATCGCCGCCAATGCCGATGCAGGTGGACTGTCCCATGCCCAGTTTGGTGAGCTGGTCCACCACCTCGTAGGTGAGGGTACCGGAACGGGAGACCACGCCCACGTGGCCTTTTTTGTGGATCTTGCCGGGCATGATACCGATTTTGGTCTCTTCGGGGGTGATGATGCCGGGACAATTGGGACCGATGAGGCGACAGGGCTTGTTGGCCAGAAAATTCTTCACCTTGACCATGTCCATGATGGGGATGCCTTCGGTGATGCAGACGATGAGTTCCACACCGGCATCGGCGGCTTCCATGATGGCAGCGGCGCCAAAGGGCGGGGGAACAAAGATGAGGGAGGCATTGGCGCCGGTGGCCTTAACGGCCTGGACAACGGTGTTGAAAACCGGAACATCGTCCATTTTCTGGCCGCCCTTGCCCGGGGTGACCCCGGCCACGACGTTGGTGCCGTATTCAATGCATTGACGGGCGTGGAAGGAGCCTTCATTTCCGGTGATGCCCTGGACCAGAACCTTGGTGTCTTTATTTACGAAAATACTCACAATATCTCTCCTTTAGTTTACCGCAGCTGCAATCTTGGCAGCAGCATCGGAAAGGTCTTCGGCAGATGTCAGATTCAGCCCGGATTCCGCCAGAATCCGTTTGCCCTCTTCCACATTGGTTCCTTCCATGCGGACCACCACGGGAATGCTCAGACCGGTTTTCTTGGCTGCCTCAACCACGCCGGTGGCAAAGACGTCGCATCTGAGGATGCCGCCAAAGATATTGATGAGAACCGCTTCAACCTTGTCGTCGGCCAGGATGATCCTGAAGGCGTTTTCCACCTGCTCGGCAGAGGCGCCGCCGCCCACGTCCATGAAGTTGGCCGGAGAGGCGCCGGCATTCTTGATGATGTCCATGGTGGCCATGGCCAGACCGGCGCCGTTGACGATGTTGCCCACGTTGCCGTCCAGGTTGATGTAGTTGAGATTATACTTGGAGGCCTCCACTTCCAAGGGATCCTCTTCGGTGAGGTCCCGCAGTTCCAGCAGATCCTTGTGGCGGAACATGGCATTGGAATCGATGTCCACCTTGGCGTCCAGGGCCAGGACCTGGTCGTCGGAGGTGAGGATCAAAGGATTGATTTCCAGCAGGGAACAGTCCGTGGCCACAAAGAGTTTGTACAGGTTGGCCAGAAGCTGGTTGAACTGTTTAATGGCCGGTTTGGGGATGGCCAGGCCATAGGCCATTTCCACCAGGTGGTAGCCCTGGATGCCCATGAGGGGATCCACATGGACCTTGATGATGCGCTCGGGTGTTTTTTCCGCAACCGCTTCAATGTCCATGCCCCCGTCCTGGCTGGCCATGATCACAACCGATGCCGTGGCACGGTCCACCAAAAGGCTGAGGTAGAGTTCCTTTTCGATCTTCTGTCCTGCTTCGATGAGGAGCTTCTGGACCAGCTTGCCTTCGGGTCCGGTCTGGTGGGTGACCAGGGTCATGCCCAGAATTTCAGAAGCCAGGCTTTCCACTTCGGCCATGTCGGCGGCCAGTTTTACACCGCCGCCTTTGCCGCGTCCGCCCGCATGGATCTGGGCCTTTACCACCACGGGAAATTCCCCGAGTTCTTCGGCGATGGTCTTGGCTTCTTCAACGGAGAAGGCCGGTTTTCCTTCAGGTACCGGGACATTGTATTGCCGGAACAATTCCTTTGCCTGGTATTCATGTATCTTCATTTACCATTCCTTACGCCTAAATAGGTTATAAAAAGGACAACAGAAGTTCGGCAGCAGCCGAGGGCGACATACGGTCGTCCCGTACTTTTTTGGAGACTGTCGGTATCTGTGCTTTGATCTTCTCGTTCTGCCGGAACCGGTTTTTGAGCCCCTCTTCCACCAGGGTCCACATCCAGTCCTCGGACTGTTTTTTGCGCCGCAGTTCGAATTCACCGGTTTCCTGGAACCTTTCCCGGTGGCGCAGGATGGTCTCCCAGACCCCCCAGGTACCGCCCTCAACCACCGAGGAACAGGTGGTCACCGGAGTGGACCAGGTGGGGGTGGAAGGCGCAATCATGTGCATGGCCATTTCCAGATCGGTCTTGGCCTGCTCGACTGCGGTCTTGTTCTCGCCGTCGGCCTTGTTGATGGCAATGCCGTCGGCCAACTCCAAAACCCCTTTTTTAATGCCCTGGAGTTCATCCCCTGCCCCTGCAATCATCAGGACCAGGAAAAAGTCGACCATGGCGGCCACGGAAATTTCCGACTGGCCCACGCCCACGGTCTCCACAAGGATGACGTCATAACCGGCGGCTTCGCAGACCAGCATGATCTCCCGGGTTTTGGCGGCCACCCCCCCCAGGGTTTCCCCTGCGGGGGAGGGCCGGATAAAGGCATTTTCATGGGCAGAGAGCTGCTCCATCCGGGTTTTGTCCCCCAGGATGGAACCGCCGCTGCGCTGGCTTGTGGGATCCACTGCCAAAACAGCCACCCTGTGACCACCGTTGGCCAGTGCCATTCCCAGGTTCTCGATGAAGGTGGACTTGCCCACACCGGGGACCCCTGTGATGCCGATGCGAATGCTCTTGCCCGTTGCCGGCAGGAGGCGTTCCATGACCTGGAAGGACGCCTGCTGGTCCTGGGGTCTTCGGCTCTCAATCAGGGTCATGGTCTTGGCGACCATGCGGCGTTGTCCGGCAGCCACCCCCCGGACCAGGGTATCGAGATCCATGACCGTTCCCCTATGCGCCGATGGCGTTGAGGGTACGGTTGGCCGAATCCGTGACCACGGTGCCCGGGCCGAAGATGTCGGCGGCACCGGCCTCTGTGAGGAAGTCGTAATCCTGGGGCGGGATGATGCCGCCCACAACCACCTTGATGTCTTGGGCACCCTGTTTTTTCAATTCTTCAACCACCCGGGGCACCAGGGTCTTATGACCGGCGGCCAGTGAGGAGACCCCCACCACGTGGACGTCGTTTTCAACGGCCATCTTGGCGGCTTCTTCCGGGGTCTGGAACATGGGTCCCAGATCCACGTCAAAGCCAAAGTCGGCATAGGCCGTGGCAATGACCTTTACGCCGCGGTCATGGCCGTCCTGTCCCATCTTACAGAGCAGGATACGGGGCCGACGACCGGTTTTTTCTTCGAAATCCGCGGTTCTTTTGCGCAGGGAGGCCAAAAGTTCGGGATCCGAGCTTTCCGCATACACCCCTGAGATGCACTGGGTGGTGGCAACGAAACGGGAGAAGACCTTTTCCATGGCATCGGAAATTTCCCCCACGGTGGCCCGGGCGCGGACGGCCGGGATACAGGCTTGAAGCAGGTTGCCGCCGGTCTCACATGCCTTGGTGATATCGTCCAGGGCCGTTTTAACGGCATTGGCATCCCGGCTGGACCGGATCTCTTTCAGACGGGCAATCTGCTCGTCCTGTACCGTTTCGGAGACCTCGCGGACGGGGATGGGGGTTTCTTCGTCAATGGTGTACTTGTTCACGCCCACGATGACGTCCTTGCCCTGGTCGATTCGGGCCTGGCGGCGGGCGGCCACCTCTTCGATTCTCATCTTGGGCATGCCCGACTCAATGGCCTTGGCCATGCCGCCCAGATCTTCGATCTCCTTGAGGATCTTGCGGACCTCGTCGATGATGTTCTGGGTCAGGCTTTCCAAGTAGTAGGAACCGCCCAAAGGATCTACAACGTCACAGACGTGAGATTCTTCCTGGACAATGATCTGGGTGTTTCTGGAAATCCGTGCGGACAGCTCCGTGGGCAGGCCCACGGCCTCGTCAAAGGAGTTGGTGTGCAGGCTCTGGGTGCCGCCGAGAACGGCGCTCATGCATTCCAGGGTGGTCCGGATCACGTTGTTGTAGGGATCCTGCTGGGTCAGGCTCCAGCCAGAGGTCTGGCAATGGGTCCTGAGCATCTTGGATTTGGGGTTCTTGGGGTTGAACTGATCCATGAGCTCGGCCCAGAGGAAACGGGCGGCCCTGAGCATGGCAATGTCCATGAAGAAGTTCATGCCGATGCCGAAGAAAAAGGAGAGACGGGGGGCAAATTTATCAATGTCGAGACCGGTTTCCAGGGCGGCCTTCACGTATTCCAGGCCGTCGGCCAGGGTAAAGGCGGTCTGGAGGACCGAGTCGGCCCCGGCTTCCATGATGTGGTAACCGGAGATGGAGATGGTGTTGAACTTGGGCATGTTCTCGGAGCAGTATCCGATGATGTCCGAGATGATCCGCATGGAGGGCGTGGGCGGATAGATATAGGTGTTCCGGGTCAGGTACTCCTTGAGGATGTCGTTCTGGATGGTGCCCATGAGCTGTTCCTGCTTTACGCCCTGTTCTTCGGCGGCCACGATGTATCCGGCCAGGATGGGGAGGACGGCGCCGTTCATGGTCATGGAAACGGACATCTGATCCAGGGGGATCTGGTCGAAGAGGATCTTCATGTCCTCAACGGAGTCAATGGCCACACCGGCCTTGCCTACATCGCCGGAGACCCGGGGGTGATCGGAGTCATAGCCCCGGTGGGTGGCCAGGTCAAAGGCAACGGAAAGGCCCTTTTGGCCGGCAGCCAGATTTTTTCTATAGAATTCGTTGGATTCCTTGGCAGTGGAAAATCCTGCATATTGACGGATGGTCCAGGGGCGACCGGCATACATGGTGGCCTTGGGGCCCCGGACAAAGGGTTCAAACCCGGGAAGGGTGTCGGCACATTCAAGGTGTTCCGTATCTTGGGCGGTATACAGGGGTTTGACCTTGATGCCTTCGGGGGTGTCTTGGGTAAGGGCTTCCAGGGGCTTGCCCCTCAGTTCTTTAGTGGCGAGTTCTTCCCAGTTTTTCATGTCGGGCATGGTAATCCTCCGGTTTAGAATGATGATGGAACGGCGGGGGTGGTACTAGGCATTAATCACAGGGGCGACACCCGCCGAGGGAACAATCCTATCTTTCACAAAGTTCAACAAGAACGCCGGATGTTGCTTTGGGATGGAGAAACGCGATTTTGGCACCGCCGGCACCCATTCTGGGCTCCTGGTCAATGAGTTTGATGCCTTTTTCCTTGAGTTCTGCCAGTGCTTCTTCGATGTTTTCCACGCGAAAGGCCACATGCTGGATGCCCTCGCCTTTTTTCTCGATGTATTTGGCCACCGGTCCGTCGGCGGAGGTGGACTCCAACAGCTCGACTTCACTTTCCCCAACGGGAAGGAAGGCCGTGGTCACCTTCTGAGCCTCAACGGTTTCTGTTCCTTCCATGGTCAATCCCATGATCTCGGTCCAGAAATTCTTTTTTTCTTCAATACTTGAAACCGCAACACCAAGATGATCGATTTTCAGTATCTTCATTTCACTTCTCCACTTAGGATTAATAATATGTGTGACCATATCTATAGTGGGGGAGGAAGGGGAAAGTCAACCTTAAACTGGCCGGATTGATTATAATAGGATGCTAATATAAATGGGGGGTTAAATGCGTTGAAACCCTTGAATTCCACGGGGGTGAAGACAATGTCTTTTCAGGCATATGCAGGTAAAACAGCGTCCTGGGTCAGCATCCGGGCAACCTGTTTCAGGTCGTGGGCACCCGTTGTCTGTTCCGGTTTGGTGATGAAGATCTCCTGCATCTGAATGGCCTCGTGGATGGCCCCATCGTGGCGGATATTGCCTAGGAATTCAAAGTTGGCGTAGAAGTACTTGTTACACACCCGCTGGATCTTGTGTCCCAGATTGGGGTCGTCCCATTTACGCAATTGGTTGATGACAAAACAGAAGTGATACCGGCCCAGCTCTTCCTTGAGCTGGCGCCCCAGGTGCCCATCGGCACGGACCACCGCACCGATGGTGCGGAAGGGAAAGGTCTGGTCCTGTTTGCTCAACCCCATGGCCTTCACCGCATTTTGGAAATCCAGCCGTTTCAGGATCCGCTTGAGGATCCGGGAATAGACCGCCTTTATAAAGGTAAAGGAATTTTCAATGGAGGTGGGTTCCGGTGTGACAATGAAAAAGCCCGACCGGGAGGTGAGGAAAAAATCCAGGGTATTAAAATGGGTGCCGGCGCCCAGGTCCATGAAGACATAGTCGTAGGAGAGTTCTTGCAGGGCCCGGATGATCTTTTCCTTCTGGGCGGCGTAAAGGTTGGCGATCTCCAGGGTGCAATTGGCCGAGTTGATGAAATCCAGCCCGGGAATCCGGGTGGGGACCACGGCCTGCTCCAGCCGGGCCACCTTTTTGTTCAGGAAGCCGTCCAGGCCCAGCCCCAGCTCCCGCTGCTCAATGAAGGTGTGAAGATTGGCCGCCCCCAGGTCGAGATCGGCGATGACCACCCGCTTCCCGGTCCGGGCCAGCAATACGCCGAGATTGGCCGTCAGCATGCTCTTGCCGATGCCGCCTTTGCCGCCGCCGATGGGATAGATCCGTGTGGTATTAATGGCTGTTTCCTTCAGTTGAAATGGTGAAATTGATCAACTATTGCAAAAATGGAAACCCGTGTCAAGCCTGTAACAACGCATACAACAACGCCCCTTCCGTATTAAATAAAAGGGGGCGGCAAAGGGGAAAAGACCGGATCCTAGGGATTTACATATTATAAAATTGGGTGATGAAATCCTGCTGGATATCAAAGGACCAATGGGTCTGTTTAAGGATGACGGCGGCCTGCTGGGGATTTCCCCCTTTGACGGCCTGGATGAAATCGGTGTGTTCCCGGCAATTTCTCAGCTCCCATTCCCGGATATAGTCCTGCCGGGGAAAATCGTAAAGCCGATGCTTGATGGGGCGAATGAAATTTTTCAGGGATTCGTTGTCGGAGATGTCCAGGTAGACGTCGTGGAAGTCGAGGTTGGTTTTAAAGAGGCGATGGAAATCGCCGTTTTCAATGTCGTTTATCATGGTCTGGTTGAGGGATTCAAGCTGACGGATGTGGTCGTCGGTGATGCGATGGAAGCAGTCGGTGACGATGGAGGCCTCCACGATGCCGATGGCGTGATAGGCGTTCTTGATCTGGACCGGATCCAATTGATTCACCAGAACGCCCCGCCTGGGCAGGATGGTGACAAAGCCCTCCAGTTCCAGGTGGATGAGGGCATCCCTGAGGGGCGTCTTACTGATGCCCAATTGCTTGGCGATTTTTCCAATATTGATGGTGGCCCCTGGACAGAGAGAGCCTGCATTCATTTGTTGACGAAGATGATCGTAGACCTGTTCCCTGAGCGATGCGATTTTGAGTATGCCAGACATGGTATTTTTTTTACGAAAAGGAGTTGAAGGCGAAATGCCCCCCGGCCGAAGCCGGGGGGCATTTATACAAATCGTTGGATACCCTAGTACCCAAGACAAAGTCCTGAATTAGCCCAGGAATTCGTCAACCGGAGTGTAGTCCAGTCCAAAGGCTTCGGAAACGGCTTTGTAAACCACCTGGCCCTTGATCACATTGGCACCCAGTTTAATTTCCTTGTTGTCCTGCATGGCTTTTTTCCACCCCTTGTTGGCAATTTCAATTGCATAGGGAAGGGTAGCGTTGGTCAGGGCAGCAGTGGAAGTTCTGGCAACGGCGCCGGGCATGTTGGCTACACAGTAGTGCAGTACGCCTTCGACTTCGTATACGGGATCTTCGTGGGTGGTGGCCTTGGAAGTTTCGAAACAACCGCCCTGGTCGATGGCAACGTCAACGATGACGGAACCTTTTTTCATGGTCTTAAGCATGTCTTTGGTCAGCAGCTTGGGCGCCTTGGCACCGGCGATGAGAACAGCACCGATAACAACGTCGGCCTTGGCAACCAGCTCAGCCAGGACAGCAGCGTTGGACATTACGGGGAAGCAGTTGGCGGGCATTACGTCGTCCAGGTAGGCCAGTCTTTCCAGGTTGGTGTCCAGAATGTAAACCTTGGCACCCAGACCGCAGGCCATTTTAGCAGCGTTGATGCCAACAACACCACCACCGATTACAACAACGGTTGCAGGCTCAACACCCGTTACGCCGCCCATGAGGACGCCCATGCCGCCCTGGGGCATTTCCAGGTATTTGGCCGCTTCCTGGGACGCCATACGACCCGCAACTTCAGACATGGGAATCAGCAGGGGCAGGGAACCATTGTCCTTTTCGATGGTTTCGTAGGCGATGCAGATGGAGTTGGACTTGATCAGACCGTGGGTCTGCTGTTCGTCGGCGGCCAGGTGCAGGTAGGTGAAAACGATCTGATCTTCGCGAATCAAGTCGTATTCGGAGGGCTGGGGTTCTTTAACGTGCATTACCATGTCGGCGGCAGCAAAGATTTCAGCGGGGGTGTCAAGGATCTTGGCACCGGCAGCTAGGTATTCAGCGTCGGGGAAACCGGCGCCGGCACCGGCGGCTTTTTCAACAACCACTTCGTGACCGTTTTTGATCATGGCGATAACGCCGGCGGGGGTCATGGAAACACGTCTTTCCAAAACTTTGATTTCTTTGAGGATACCTACTATCATTTTTCGCTTCTCCTTAAGTAGATAAGATTAATTAAAAGTCTTTTCAATGGCCGCTTTAACAGCTGAAACAATGGTATCCACCTGGTCTTTGCTAATGGTCAGACAGGGGGCAAAGTTCATGATGTTGTTCAGGCCATGGAAACTAGAATTGGTCCGGCCGACAATCACCTTTTGGGCCATTACATTGCCCATGAGGGTGGCCATCTGGCTTTCTGTGATGGGTTCCTTGGTTTCTCTGTCTACAACGAACTCAATACCGGCAAACAGACCTTCGCCACGCACATCACCGACCACGTCGAACTCTTCTTTCAGGGCTTCCAGCTTTTCGATGAGGTAAGCACCCATTTTAACGGTGTTGTCCAGAAGATTTTCATCTTCAATGATGCGGGTAGATTCAAGGGCTGCGGTCAGAGATGCGGTACAGCCGCCGTAGGTGGAAATGTCACGGAAGTAGTTCAGGCGGTCGTTTTCATCGCTGGGATCGCACAGGAACACATCGTAGATTTTTTGTTTTACCACAGTAGCGGAAAGTGCGCCATAGGAAGAGGCAAGTCCCTTGGCCATGGTCACAATATCCGGGTCTACATCAAACTGCTCGTGACCCCAGAATTTGCCGGTACGACCGAAACCACAAACCACTTCGTCCATGATCATCCAGATGTCGTACTTTTTGCAGATTTCCTGCAGGATGGGGTAGTACTCGGGTACGGGTTTGAGGATACCGCCGCCGGCAGTGATGGGTTCAACGATCATACCACCGATGGTTTCGGGACCTTCGGCCAGGATGATGTCTTCAACCTTACGGGCACATTCGATGTCGCACTCACCGTAGGTTTTGCCGTAGGGGCAGCGGTAGCAGGCGCAGTGGGGGAATTCTACAAAGCCTTCGACAAAGGGGCCAAATCCTTCTTTTCTCTGGGCCTGACCGGTGGCGCTCATGGCACCGATGGTGGTTCCGTGGTAGTCACGATCCCGGTACATGATTTTGTATTTGCCCTTACGCTCCGGAGCGATTCTGGAGGCCTGACGAACAATCTTGAATGCTTTTTCGTTGGCTTCGGAACCGGAGTTGGAGAAGTATACCTTGTCGTGGTTGGGCAGTTTTTCCAGGAGTTTCTGGGCGAACTTAATGGTGGGGATGTTGCCAAAGGAGCCAGCGAAGTAGGGCATTTTTTTCAGCTGTTCGCAAACGGCTTCTGCAATGGAATCCCGGCCAAAGCCGACCATTACGGACCATACCCCGCCGGAGGTAGCGTCCAAATACTCATTTCCGCGGATGTCTTTCACCATGAGGCCGTCGCCTTCGACGATGATCATCTGTTCCGCGCTTTCAAATACTTTGTGGGGCTTGAGGTGATGCCAGAGAGCGTTTTTATCCGCGTCTACCATTTCTTCGGCATCATATGCCAGCCAATCGGTCTTGCTATTCATTGTGGGTTCCCCCTATCGGTCTGATACAGGGTGTCAGGTCTTTGCCCCACCCGGCTCAGCCGTGAAAATTCTTAATCGTCTTTTTTAAAGCGGCGCCCCTGGTTGGGAAGGGGCGCCGCTGTATTTATACGCTTGCGCTTACCGGTCTCCCGGCATCAGTGCAATTATTTGTACTCGCGCATATCCGCTTTGTCGATGCCGGCAACGGGAACCGGTTTTTTCATGGCGTCACGACGGAAGGGCTCGCCCAGTTCCATGTTGGTCAGAATTTCGATGAAGGTGGTTTTACCTTCTTTCTGGGCTTCCAGGGCAGCGTTGAGTTTTTCTTCCAGATCTGCCACGGTGGTGGCCTGAACACCCAGGCAACCGCATGCTTCAGCTACTTTGGCGTAGTTTACTTCGCGGTTCAGTTCGGTACCTACGAAGTTGTCGTCGTACCACAGGGTGGTGTTCCGTTTTTCAGCACCCCAGTGGTAGTTACGGAAGATAACCATGGTGATGGCGGGCCATTCGTCACGACCGCAGGCAGCCATTTCGTTCATGGAGATACCAAAGGCACCGTCACCGGCAAAACCGATAACCGGAGTGTCGGGGCAGGCAATCTTGGCACCCAGGATGGCGGGGAAACCGTAACCGCAAGGACCGAACATGCCGGGTCCCAGGTATTTACGGCCTTCTTCAAAGTCGGGATAGGCGTTACCCAGGGCGCAGGAGTTACCAATGTCGGCGGACATGATGGTCTCTTTGGGCATAACCTTTTTGATCACTTTCCAGGCCATGCGGGCAGTCATCTTTTCGGGATCCTGCTTACGGGCTCTTTCGTTCCAGTCGATGCCGGCGTCGGTATCTTCTTCGTGTTCCATGGTTTCCAGCTGGGCAGCCCAGGAAGCCTTGGTTTCGGCAATAACGGCTTTACGTTCTTCACGGCCGGCGTCACCGGCAGTTTCGGACAGGTTGGCCAGGATGCCCTGGGCAACTTTCTTGGCGTCGCCAACGATACCTACGGTAACAGGCTTGGTCAGACCGATACGGTCGGAGTTGATGTCGACCTGGATGATTTTGGCGTCTTTGGGCCAGTAATCAATGCCGTATCCGGGCAGGGTGGAGAAGGGGTTCAGGCGGGTACCCAATGCCAGGACAACGTCGGCTTTGGAGATCAGCTCCATGCCGGCTTTGGACCCATTGTATCCCAGGGGACCAGCGTGCAGGTCGTGGGAACCGGGGAAGGCATCGTTGTGCTGGTAACCGCAGCAAACAGCGGCATCCAGTTTTTCAGCCAGGGTAACGGTGTCGCCAATGGCATCGGCCAGAACAACGCCGGCACCGTTAAGAATAACGGGGAATTTGGCGTTGGACAGCAGTTCGGCAGCCTTGGCTACGGATTCGGAACCGCCGTTGGCAGCTTCAAATTCAACAACCAGGGGCAGCTCGATATCAACAACCTGGGTCCAGAAGTCACGGGGTACGTTGATCTGGGCAGGTGCAGAGGCTTTTTTGGCCTGGAGGATAACGCGGTTCAGAACTTCTGCAATACGAGAGGGATGCAGAACTTCTTCCTGGTAGGCAACCATGTCCTCGAAGGCAGCCATCTGGGGAACTTCCTGGAATCCGCCCTGACCCATGGTCATGTTGGCGGCCTGGGGAGTTACCAGAAGAAGGGGAGTGTGGTTCCAGTAGGCGGTTTTAACGGGAGTAACAAAGTTGGTGATCCCGGGGCCGTTCTGGGCAATCATCATGGACATTTTACCGGAAGCACGGGTGAAACCGTCGGCCATCATGCCGGCGTTGCATTCGTGACCGCAGTCCCAAAAAGTGATTCCCGCTTTGGGGAAAAGGTCGGAAATGGGCATCATGGCAGATCCAATGATACCAAAAGCATTGTCGATGCCGTGCATCTGAAGGACTTTGATAAAGGCCTCTTCGGTGGTCATTTTCATGGTCTTACAACCTCCATACAAAAGAATATTAACCTGTCCTGCAGGTGGGAAAGACCTGCAACGCCAGGTAGTTCACTATCGATATCAAATATCTGATGTGTGATATATCAGATACCAGATATCTGTCAAGCAAAATCCACCTATTTTTTTGACAAAAAAGAGACCTATTTTTTCAACTCCTTTACCCCCAAGGATTTCCTATATTCTCCACCGCCTAATCATCGTTTACATTCCCCTTTAAAAGGTTGTTAAACCCCTCTAATCGAATGCCTTTTTCACGGCTTTTGTCCCGTATGATGAAAGCCGCAGCCCTGTTCAATGCCCTTTGCTCGGCATTGACCCTTACGTTGAACCCGCAATTAAAGGGCCCCAGGCGGATGGAATCCGCCTCCCCGTCATAGGCACCATATATAGAGGTATAGGGATGGGCAAAGAGCCAACGCAATTGCAGGCTGGTCACCGTGCCCGCAGAAAGGGTGTCCATGAAGCCTTCCAGATCCTTCAGGTCTGCCGGTGTAAGGTTGTTCCACCCCAAAATCAAATTGGCGTTCACCCTGAATCCGATGTCCATGCAGGTTTCCAGGGTTTCCACCACCTCGTCCATGCGGGTGCCCTTGTTCAGGTACGCCCACATGCGGTTGGATGGAAACTCAATGCCGAATCCCAGGGTGCAGTCGGGTACCCCATTGTCAAAGTGCTGGGCCGCCTCCCGCATGGCCCGGGTCTCGGCCTTGGCCGCCCGCATGAAAAACCGGTATTCCATGTCCGGTCGCACCGGCAGCCGGGGCAGGATGGAGCGGATGTGGGAGGGGGTCATGGAACCGGTGTTGAGCCGGACAATCTTATGACCGGGGTAGTCCAGGTCAACGAACTCCAGATCCAGGTTTTTCCGGCTCCGGTAATCGGATTTGGCATGCTGGGCAATGGAGCAGAAGGGGCATTTTTGCCAATAGCAATGGTTCTCAAGGGTATAGGAAAAATAGACCCGCCCGTCATGGGGCAGATCCGGTGGCAGTTCCAGCTTCCATTTCCCGGTAAACTCCGGGATGCCCCAGACCCGTTCCAGGCTCCGCCCGGTCATTTTCAGGTTGGGGGGCAAGGGCCCCTCCACCTTGAAGTGAACGGAATTCCAGCGGTCTTCGGGACCGGTCCGCTCCGAGGCCACGGGTCCGCCCACCAGGAATTCTACCCCGGGATAGGCCCTTGCCCATAAATAGGTCTGGAAAAGATGGCTCACATAGGAAGCGGAAACATAGGCCCTCCCCTTCCGGATGGGCAGATCGGTCACGGCATAGGCATGTGGATCGTACCAGTCCCTGGATTGGGGCAGGTTTCCCTCCCAATGGAAATCCCCCCGTTCACGGCACAGATCCCAGGTATCTGAAAATCCGTTGCTCAGGTCAAACCATCCGCTCCGGGTCTGGTTATAAAATTGAATGAACAGATTATCTGACATACGTCCTCCTTACTTTAATTACTTTAAACGACAGCAGGAAATGGAACAGAAACAGCAGGATACCACCGGAGACGGCCCTTTATGCCATGGAATATGGGAAACAGCGGCACCCCGGGCAAGTCCCGGGATCCGTTCTCCAATGGGGGAAAGCACAGGCTACACCGAAGTCGTTGAAATCTCAAGCCGGGTCAAAAATTATCCACCCCATGCTTTTTTCAAACCGGTCCTTTTCAAGGGGAGGATTCTTCTATACACTGCCACAATCCTAGGATCCCATAACAGGAGAAAACCATGTTCAGAGAAATGAGACGAAAAAGAAAACAGATGAGCGAGGCCGAGTCCCGTGCCCTTTTGAAAGCAGGCGAATACGGTATCCTGGCCACCCAGGGAGAGGGCGGCTCCCCCTATGCCCTGCCATTGAACTACACTGTCCTGGGGGATGCCCTTTACTTCCATTGTGCCCTTACCGGCCACAAACTGGACAACCTGGCCCACAATGAAAGGGTGAGTTTCTGCGTGGTCTCCCAGGCCGAGATCCTGGCCAAGGAATTTTCCACCCGGTTTAAGAGCGTGGTGGTCTTTGGCAGGGCCACCCAGGTGGAAGGAGAGGAAAAAGAGACCGCCCTTCTGTCCCTGGTCCACCGGTTCTCCCCGGATTTTGTGGAAGAGGGAAAAACCTATATCAAAAATGCAGGTGCCAAAACCTGCGTTGTTAAAATTGAAATGGAATCCATCACCGGTAAATCAGGGGACTGATGGACATCTTTCCCAGGGGGCTCCCCCAACCAGATCCGGCAAATCCATTGGCCACATATCCGGTCACAAATCAAGATCGTTGTTCAGTCCGGCCCCTCCGGCGGTGATCCACCAGGCCATGGTCGCCGAAACAAAAACCGTGTGACGGGTACCTTCCCGCCACACGGTTTTATCCCAATGAAAAGGGTCTGGAATCAGGCCCTTTGCACCTCCCCTCCAAAGAGGGTTCCCCACACCGGCATATCCTTGATATCCAGGGGATCCATCCCCAGGGGATCGGCCTCCAGCACACAAAAGTCGGCCCGTTTGCCCACCTGGATGGAACCGATTTCATGGTCCAGGTGGAGCTGCCAGGCCGCTTCCAGGGTCATGGCCTTGAGGGTATCGGCGACGGAGACCCGGTGCTCCGGCCCCAGGCAGATGCCCTTGTAGCGGGTGGTCCGGTTGATCACCGAGCCCGCCCCCACCCAGGGCAGCTGTGGGGTGCCGGGGGGATCGTTGTGGAAGCCCCAGGAGACGCCCAGACGGCGGGCGGTTCCCACCGGGGTCAGATGGCGGGCCCGGTCCGGTCCCAGCCGTTCCAGGTGGGTCTCTCCATAATAATAAATCTGGGGGGTAAAGAACTGGACCGCCACCCCCAGGGCCTTTGCCCTTCTCAGCTGGGCCTCGGTGATGGTGTAACAATGGTCCATGCGGTGGCGGATATCCGGTCGGTAACATTGGGCCTGGGCCTGCGCCACGGCATCCAGCACCATCTGGCAGCCCAGATCGGTATTGGTGTGGGTCACCGTGGGAATCCCCTCCCTGTGCAGGGCCACAATCCACTGGGTCAACATTTCCGGTGGAAGGGCCGTCTCCCCGGAGGCAGAGCCGTCCCAATAACCGGGCCAGGAGGCCGGAGCGGTTCTGGAAATCAGGGAGCCGTCGGTGTAAAGCTTGACAGCGCCCATGCGCAGCCGGTTCCGCTCCCTTTGCCCGGCCGCCTTCACCTGTTTGATAAAGGCTTCGGGGGTAAGCCCCTGCTGCATGGCATGGGGGGTCCAGGGAAGGGCCACCATGCGCAACCCCACCCGGCTATGGTCCCAGAACCCGTGGAACAGATCCAGGGACATGCCCAGGCCCAGGCTGCCAAAGCCGGCATCGCAGATGGTGGTATTCCCCGCCCGGATGAACAGGGGCATGATCCGGGCCACCTTTTCCGGAAGCTTGTCAAACAATTGGGGCAGGGCCGGCACCACGGCCATGAGGCCGACGGATTCGATGAGGGTGCCGTCGGGCCGCCCCTGGTCGTCGGCCCTTACCCCGGGGGGCAGGGCCTCTCCGTCCAGGATCCCGGCCTTTTTAAACAGGGCCGTATTTCCCCAGAACCGATGGAAAACCAGGTTGGAGACCAGAATGGGCCGCGTTTTGGAAACCCCATCCAATTCCGAACGGTGGAATTCTCCAAGGATATTGTCGTCATAGGCCACGGCCAGGATGGGCCCTCCCTTGGGCAATTCCCGGTCCAACTCCCGGAGCCGGTCCAGAACCGCCTCCTTGGTGGAATAGACCGGGAAAAAGCCCCCCCGGGGATCGGGCCAGGGGATCTGGGCCGTAAAATGTCCGCCGTAGATCAGTGCCTGGATCTCCACATGGGTATGGGCGTCCACGATTCCGGGCATGAGAACCTTGTCCCGGAACTGGTCGTCCACAACAGGGTCGGGAAAGGCAGACCGCCCAATCCAATACCTGAGTTCTTCTTCCTCCCCCACTCCAAGGATTTTTCCCTGGTAAACGGCCACGGCTGTGGCCTCGGGTTGTTCGTCATTCTGTGTCAAAATCCGTTGTGCCGGATAAATGATCACGTTCTCCATTATGCCTCCTGGGCGTTGTAAACGGCGTTACCGCCGATAAAGGTTTTCAATACGTTTAACTGATCAATGGCCCCGGGATCAACGGTCAAAGGATTGTCCGACAGAACCACCCAGTCGGCCAGTTTTCCCGGGGTAATGGACCCTTTGATATGCTCTTCAAAGCTGGTGGCCGCCGCCCAGAGGGTAATGCCCCGGATGGCGTCCATGGGGGAGATGCGTTGCTCCGGCCCCAGGACCTTTCCGTTCCGGGTTTTCCGATTCACGGCCGCATGGAGCATGACCAGGGGTGCCATGGGGGTGATGGGCAGATCCGTATGCAGACTGAAAATCACCCCCTGTTCCAAGGAGGAGGCCAGGGGATTGAGCCGTGCCCCCCGGTCCGGTCCCAGGAAAATATCCCGGTGACGGTCCCCCCAATAGTAGACATGGCCGATGAAATAACTGGGCATGATGCCGGCGGCCTTAAGCCGGGGGAGCTGTTCCTCCCGGATGGTCTGGCAATGGATGAGAAGGTGGCGGGGATCCTTTCTGGGACAGGCTTCCTGGGCCCGTTCCACCGCCAGAACAATGGATTCAATGGCCGCATCCCCATTGCCGTGGACGGCCACCTGCAGTCCCTGACAATGATAATGGGCCACCTTTTTGTCCAATGCCTCCTGGGCCATGATGGGCTGGCTCACATGTTCAGGCCGGTCATAATAGGGCTGGGAAAGCCATCCGGTATACCCCTGGATGGAGCCGTCCTGGAACAATTTCACCGAGCCCAGCCGGACCCGGTCCGTGCCGAATCCCGTTCCCAGTCCTAGGGGCAGATAGGCATCGTAATGGTCCGACATCAGGGTCAGGTAGACCCGAAGGTTCAATCGGCCCTCGTCATCCAGTTCCCGATAGGCCCTGACAATATCCCCGCCCGCCCCTTCCATGCCGATGGCGGCATCGTGGATGGAGGTCACCCCGTTTTCATTGGCATAGGCCACGGCCCGTTCCAAAAGGGGTTTGATCTGCCCACAGCTGGGTTTGGGGTACACCGCCATGAGGGGGTAGAGGGCCGTCTCGCTGAGGAGCCCGTTGAGACGCCCGTTTTCATCCCGGTAATATTCCCCGCCCTCGGGGTTGGGGGTCTTTTCGTCCACCCCCATGGCCGCCAGAACCCTTGAGTTGACATAGGCCAGGTGGCCGCTGGTGTGGGTCACCACCAGGAACCGTCCCTTGGCAATCCGGTCCAGCTCGTCCCGGGTGAGGTGACGGTGGTCGTCAATGAGGGTGTCGTCGTATCCCCAGCCAAAGACCCATCCCTCCTTTGGGGTCTGGTCGGCTAAGGCTGCCAGCTTTTCCAGCACCTGGTCCACCTGGGTATTGGGCGGGGTGGAACAGTCCACATGGTCCATGCGCAGGCTGTAAAAGGAAAGATGATTATGCCCCTCAATGAATCCGGGCAGGACCGTCTTTCCCCCCAGATCCACCATCCGGGCATGGTCACCGCCCCAGTCCCTTACCTCGCCTTCACCACCCACAACGGCAAACCGACCGTCCAGGACACCAAAGGCCCGGGCCCGCTCGCAGCCCGGGTCCACCGTGACCACGTCGGCATTGATATAAATGGTTTTCTCCATTGCTTTGCCCCCTGGGAATTAATATTGCCGGGGACCGAAATATTTCACCCGGTGCAGGATAAAAATCGTGACCAGCAGCAGCACACCTGTGACCAGCTCCATCTTTAACAAAAAGGCAAGGCCGTATTGCGGCATGAGGAAGACCAGAAACAACAGGGGCATGGTCACCAGGGCAAAGAGATTCATCACACCGGTCTCAACCGCAGCCGTGGTTTTGAAATCCGGGTCCACCAGGCGCAACAGCAACAGCCCGGAAGCGCCGGTTCCCGTACAATATCCCAGGATAACCAGGGTCCGTTCCAGGCCGAATTTTCCCACCCGGCGCCCCAGGAAAACAATGAGGCCGGCCGTCAGCACGGTAACGATAAGAATGATGATTAAAAAGGGAACCAGGTATTTCTGAAGGGTGGAAATCTGAACGGCCATCATCACGGAAATAACCATGTAATCCACGGAGACACCGGTGAGGCGCCGCAGGGTATTCTCGTCCAGAATGCCCTTCCCGCCGAACCGGTTCAAACACTTCCGAAACACAATGGCCATGATCAGCCCCCAGGCAAAGATAAAACCAAAGGTGGCACCCCACATGGCCTTGGGCGCAACATAATACCGGAGGATATAGCTGAACCCGTATCCCAGAAGATAGACCAGGCCCATGACGGCCAGGTGAAATGAAAGGGAATCCACATTGGAATTATGGGTGACGTTGAACAGACCGGCGGGGCGCTTTTGCCGGGGTTCCATCCCGGCCAGGAATTCCGGGGTCATGGTCTTGTGTTCATGGGTGGCAAAACCTTTTCGGATGCCCCAATTGGCAATGGGAACCCCTATCAGGGCCGCCACAAAAAAGCCCACGGCAGCAAAGGCCAGGCCGATGCTCACACAGTCTGACAGCCCCATTTTTTCCCATCCGGCAGCAATGGCCAGGGTCTGTCCCGGTCCCTGGGTGAACCCGTGTCCGGCCAGGAACCCAACAGCAGAGGTCAGGCCCTCACCCGTGGCCGCATTCCATCCCAGCATGACCAAGGTCCCCACGGCCGACTGGAGAAAGAGCAGGGCCTCAAATACCAGGGTCATCCACAGGGCCCCCTTGAGGATCTCTTTTCCGTTGCCCTTCTGGCCGCTGTCACCGGACATCAGACCGATGCCCACAAAGCCGAAGGCAAACAAATGGGTGGTCACCAGGGTGAAAGAATCCTGGGTGATGGGCACCCACTCGCCTCCCATGGGCATCCCCACCCAACCCAGGGACATGAGCATAAACCCGAGAAGACCGGCAATGATGGCCGAAGGGAAGAGAAATTTTTGAAAAAGGGCAACCTTCGCCCGCAACCAGGATCCTGCCAACAAAAGTACCGACATCCACATGAAGCTACCCACATAGGGTATAAAACTCTGTTCCATTCAGCTCTCCTTGTGTAACAATTCCAGATTAACACCGCGGTTTTGTCCTTATGGAGGAAATGGGTATCCCAGGGCCTTTTTAAAGTCAAATAAATTTTTAAACTCAGGTATATTTTTTTCGGATTAAAGTCCCCCTTCCGAAGGGTCTCCACCCGTATTCGGCTTAGGCATACACAGCTTTTAAACCCGCCCAGAGAATGGCAAGCTGGCGATCGTACTCCGCTTTAAGGTCCTTAAGTGTTCCATTGCCCATGGCGGCATTGAGGGCCCCGTAGAGCAGGCTGGTCAGGGAGATCAGCGCGCTGTGCTCATCCAGGGTTCCCGGAAGTTCTCCCTTGGCCTTGGCCTTGATCAGGTTTTTTCTAAGATAGGTGACAATGGTGCCTTCTGGAATATCGGCCACCCCGTCCATGTTGGGGTAATAGTAAAGCCGGTCCGCCAGGGAAACCATATGACTCTCACCCGTGTTCATCGCATGGATGAGATTGGGAGAAAAGGCCCTGAAGGCCATGATATCGGCGTATTTATTGGGATTCTCCTCGGCAATTTCCGCAAGCTCGTGGAAAAGCTTATGAATATAGGCCACCCCCTTTTCAGCCTCCGGGGTCCGGTTGTATTCCCAGCCCGCCCCAATGCTCCAAAGGCGGATGGAATACACAATAAGATCCGACTTCCGGGTAAAATAACTGAAAAAGGTACCCCGTGAGATATCGACTTCCCTACAAATTTCCTCCACCTTGATTTCATTGAGATACCGCTCCTTGAGCAGCCGTATCACCGCATGGTAGATGGCAATCCGTGTCTTTGATTGTTTCCGTTCCCGAAGCGGGAGATCTTCAAACATTTTCATGGTTCGTAGGTATCTGAGATTCCCGATAAGATCAAGGAAAAAACCGCCCATGCCTGAAATGCCCCAGGCCATACCCGGAAACGGATCCCATTGAAATATCAATGGGATTTAACACCGGTTTCCGAGCCCAGGCAAAAAGGGCCCGCCCCCTTGCCCACACACGGGCCCCAGCGGGGCAGAGATCCATTCAACCATGACCCTTTTTTCCCCTTCCAACGGAATCGGCATTTTCTACTTCCTGTTTCGCCAAGTGGATCAATCTAAAATCTTGAACCATTTCGCAGTTTCGCTAAAATTTTTTTAACCGACTTTAATTTATAATTTCAACAAGTTAAAAGCCAATTATCTTTTGCGAAATTTAATTCTCCAAAAGATCACATTTCCTGTTGTAACCCCTTTTTAATTGTGTTAAAACGCCGCCCTATCATTGAGTGGAACAAGCGCCATCTCTCTCCTACCGCCATCAGCCCTAGGTCCGAGAAGACGATTTTAGATCATTTTTAATTGAGGAAGTTTTATGGAAGGTGCACTGGTACCCGTTATTGTATTTCTGGTTGTCTATGCTGCCATCACCTTTGAACTGGTAAACAAGGCCGTGGCTGCACTTCTCGGCGTTATGGTCCTTTTGATTTTCCACGTTGTGGGAGAACATGAGGCCGCAGCCATGATCGATTTTGAGACCATCATGCTCCTTTTGGGTATGATGTCCATCGTGGCGGTCCTCCGGAAGTCTGGAATTTTTTCCATTTTGTCGGTAAAAATCGCCACCCTGACCCAGGGCAGCCCCCTGAAAATCCTGGTCCTGTTTTCCATTGTGACGGCGGTGTTGTCGGCATTCCTGGACAATGTCACAACGGTATTGATCATCATCCCCATCATCATTGAGCTGACCCGGGGCATGGGACTGGATCCCAAGGTATACGTTATTTCCCAGGCCGTGATCTCCAACATTGGCGGCACCGCCACCCTCATCGGAGACCCGCCCAACATCATCATCGGCTCCAAGGTGGGCCTGACCTTTAACCAATTTCTCATCAACCTGGCCGTTCCGGTGGTGATCTCCTTTGTGGTGGCCCTGCTCTATATCTGGTACACCAACCGGGAGAAATTCAAACCCATTGATACCAACCTGGCCAAGCTTTTCAACGTCCAGCTCCTCCTTGAAAAGATCCGCATCGAGTTTTTGAACACCCGGGTGGACAAAAAGCTGATGATAAAGGGCCTGTGTTGCCTGGGGACGGCCATCCTGCTCTTTGTCACCCAAACCATTACCAAGATGTCCCCCGGGGTTGTGGCGGTGTTCATCGCCATGGTCCTGTTCACCATTTCAGATGTGGATGTGGAATACATGCTGGAAGAGGTGGAATGGAGTACCCTGCTCTTCTTTGCCGGCCTCTTTATCCTGGTGGGGGTTCTGGAACACAAAGGGGTCATTGAATGGGTGGCCAAAAACGTCTTTTTGCGCATCGGGGACAACCCCTATGTCATGGTGCTTACCGTCCTCTGGGTTTCGGGTATTGTTTCCGGTTTCCTGGACAACATCCCCTTTACCATCACCATGATCCCCATTGTCCGCCTCATGCTGGAAACCACGCCCATTCCCAACGATATTCTCTGGTGGGCCCTGAGTCTGGGCGCCTGCTTCGGGGGGAATATGACCATGATCGGCGCCTCGGCCAACATCGTCTCCGTGGGCATTGCCAAACAGTCCAAGGTGCATATCAGCTTTCTGGAATTCATGAAAGCCAGCGCCATGATAACCATCATAACCTTGATCATTTCTTCAATCTTTTTAAGTCTTTTTTTGTGGGTGTCATTATGAATCAAAAAAGCAAAGAAACCATGTATAAGCTGCTTAGGAATCTCAGCGATGTCCAGGGGACTGCACAGATGACCATCAGCTCCCTGAACGCCTTCATTGAATCCATCAGACAATTAAAATGTACGCGGGAAGAAATGGATGCCCTGTACACGGAATTGTCCGAAGCACTGAAAACCTCCAAACCCAACATTGCCCCCCTCAAGCATCTGCTGGATTATTTTGAGATGGAAATGAAAAAACGGGTCCACCCGGAAATGGGCGTGGAAGAGGTTCGCCAGGTGACCATCACCTGCCTCAGGGAACGGATCCACCAGTTCAAGCGCAACACCGCCCAGGTCACGGAAAACGGTCTGTCCTACGTGCAGAACCGGGATGTGGTTGTGGTCCACTCCCCCTCCACCGTGGTCACCGATATCCTGGTCCAGGCCAAGGAAAAATTGGGACGGCAATTCAAGGTCGTTATCCTGGATCACAACACCGAAAGGACCCGGCAGATTGTCTCCTCCCTGCGCAGGGCCGGCATCGAACACCTGGTCACCCCGGCCCACAACCTGAGCCACCACATTGAAGGGGCCACCAAGATGTTCGTGGGCGCCATGACCATCACCTCGGACCACAAAATCGTGGCCCCCATCGGAACGGCAGGAGCCGTGAGTCTGTGCCGCCTCAACGGCATCAAGATCCACCTCTTTGCCAACACCCTGCACTATTCCCACAGACCCTCCGTGGACCAGAATATTTTCCAGGAAAATGAAGAAGCCCACATCGGTACCATGGACTTTTCCATGACCACCCACTCCCACGACCTGGTGAGCCTGGGCTTCATCGACCATATTGTTACGGAAATCGGAGAGGTGGCCTCGGACGGCCGCCTGCTGTCCGCTCCTGTACCGGTCAAGAGCCTGACCGGATATACCCCGGCAGAGGAAACCGTCCGCCATTACGGGAACCCTGCCCTCAACCTCCAGGCCGTTTAAGCCCGGAGGGCTGTAAAGCCGGGGCCCCTGTAGGGCCCCTTGTCCCCCAAACGGGGGCCCTTGCGCCCCCGTTGCCCAATGGCAAAAAGATTCAGCTATCCAGGGATCCGCTTCTGCCCGGCAGCCCATCCGGTCCTCACCTCCGTGGACCCGACAGTGTCTGGCCGGGCGGAATCCCACCCTCCCTTTTACGTTGCCCAGATCACCCACACCCAGATGGGGGTCTGTGCCATAACACCCCCCGAAAAATCCGTGCCCAGCTCAACCGGTTCTCCATCACGCCGTAAACATCACCGAAGCTGCCATACGGGGCCACACGGCATCTGAAATCCATTCATTTTAAACCAAAGGCATCCATGAAACCGCCACGGCTCTGTTGTAGCGCCATCAATAAAGGCATCCTGCCTATCCCACCGCCTCCAACCGGCAGGGCACAAATCGGTGGATGGGCGTGCCCATCATATCCCGGTGGGTGTTCCGGGTGAGCCGGTTGACATTGATGCCGTAGACCCTGCCCCCATAGTTCAGGCCAAAGCCGTGGGGGATGAGCACCGTGCCCGGCCGGACCGATTCGGTGGTCTCCAGCTCCCCGGTCTCGCTTCCAGCGGCCGTGGTCACCTTTACCCGGTCTCCGTCGACAAGGCCCTGTTCTGCTGCCGTATCCGGATGGACCGCCACGGTACAGGCCCGGTGTTCTTTGTTCCAGGCCGGATTCCGCATGAGGGTATTGGCATTGTACCGGCTGTGGCGGCCGGCATTGAGGACCAGGGGATAGTCATGGGGAAGGCAGAGCTCCCGGGCCTCGGCCCCGGGGTTCAGGCCCCGGGCCATCTCCTCCAGCTCGGGGATGTGGATCTCCATCCGGCCCGAGGGCGTCTGTACCCCGTCCGTGGGATCTTCACCACGGGCACGGCCCACCCACAGTCCCTCCGGGTGGTCCATCAGGGCCTGGAAGATCCGGTCCCCCTGGTCCAGCCCCGGTTCAAATCCGGTACGGGCTGCGTTTTCCCGGAAGGATTCCGGTGCGGTCATGAGCATGCCCCACAGGGCGGCCCGGGCCGCAGAATCCCACTCCTCTCCCAGGGTTTCCGCCAAAACAAAGGGCATGAATTTAAAGACCTCGGGCCGGGTGCCGGCCCAGGTGATCAGGGCCGAGCCAAAGGCCATGCGGGCCTGGGCGGCCTGTTCTCCGTCCCGGGCGACCTTTACGGTTTTGGCCGCCTCCCTGAGTTCATCCGGGATCTTGGGCAGGATCCCCATACCCCGGGCCAGGTGGGTAAAGATCTGTGAGGCCTCCAGGCAGGAACCCGGCGGTTCCACCAGGGGCCGCCGCATCTGGAAATAGACTTCGGGCCAGGTCCAGGGGAAAAAGGTGCCGTCCCAGGACTCGTAATAGCTGCGGCAGGGCAGGACATAATGGGCCAGGCGGGCGGTCTCGCTCATGACCATGTCGTTGACCACCAGAAGGTCCAGCCTGCCAAAGGCCGCCTCGTAGGCCGTGGTGTCGGGATAGGCCCGCAACGGATTCACCGCAGAGGTAAAGACCGCCCGGATCCGGTCCTTGCCCGGGGTGAGGATCTCCTCGGGCAGGGCCGCAGGGGGAAAGGCCCCGGCAGCCGCCGGAGGCAGATGGGTGGCCACGGTGCGCCAGGTTTTGGGGTTCCGCTCGTCGGCGTGGCTCCCCATGGGCATGACCATGCCCGGGATGCGGTTGCCCCCGGCCCGGCCCAGGATGCCGCAAACGGCCCCCAGGATCAGGATGAAATAATAGGTGAGCACCGAGTGCCGACCCATGTACACCCCCAGGTCCGGATGGACGCACCAGGGCTGCAGGGTCATTTTCCGGCACAGGGCCTCCACGGTTTCATGTTCCAACTCGCACACCGCCAAAGCTGCGGAAATATCCACCCCCTGGAACCAAGGCCGGACCCGGTCAAACCCCTTAACATGGGCGGCCAGGTATTCCCCGTTCTCCCACCCCCTTTCCAGGATCAGGGCTATCATGGCCTTGAGGAGCAGGGCATCGGTGCCCGGGCGAAGGGCCAGGTGGACATTGGCAATGGCGGCGGTTTCGCTCTTCCTGGGATCCACCACCACCAGGGTCCGGTCCGGATCCCGGGCAAAGGATTTCAGCACCAAAGGCGCCCGGGGCATCTGGTGGCTCTCCATGCCGTTCCAGCCCCATGCCACCAGCATGGGGCTCTCGGTTTCATGGGGGATGGGCAGCAGGTATTGCTTGCCCAGGATCCGGCCATTGACCCACCAGGAGCCGGCAAACTCCTGGCCGGCCGAGGAATAAAAATATTGGGACCCCAGCCCCCGGAGGAACCCCAGTCCAAAGGCCCCTTCAAAGTGGCCGCCCTGGGCCGATGCCCCCACATAGGCCAGACACCGGGGGCCGTGGTCCCCAAGCAGCCCCTTGAGCCGCCCGGTGATTTCATCCAGGGCCTGGTCCCAGGAGATGGGTACATGGGTATGTCCCTCCCGCTTCAAAGGCTGGGTGATCCGGTCGGCCGGGTATTGGTGGTTGAGGATATTCATACCCTTGCGGCAGATATACCCCCGGCTTCTGGGGTTGTTTTTGTCCGGCCTCACCCCGGTCATCCGATTCCCCTCCACCCGGATCTCCAATCCACAATTCTGGGCACAGAGCACACACCCGGTCTTTTTCCATTCCGCAGTTTCCGTCATTTCCCCCTCCTTCCGTTCTGGGTTAAAGGCCATCCCCCCGGCCGGGCCGGGGCCCTTCCTTTGAATTTAAAATCCACATTACCCCTTGTCACACCGGGACAAAAGAGGCATAAATGACAAAAAACAGGCAAAAACCGCCAATCAGGAGCCCGTACCCCATGCCCACCATCACCTTTCTGGCCGGGGAAGGTTGCATGACTTCCGGAATCATCGGCCCCATGGACACCTTTGCCATTGCCAACCTTTGGCACCAGCATCTGAACCAGCCCCGAAGCCCCCTGTTCAAGACCCAGGTGGTTTCGGTGGACGGTGCCCCCATCCAGGGCCAGGGAGGGATCTCCATCCAACCCCACGGCGACCTGGCCGCCATGGGCCCCACGGATTACATCCTCATCCCCCCTTTTTTTGGAATCGACATCCCCGACCAATGGCAGAAGACCCTGCCCTGGATCCGGGACCAATACCGGGCCGGCACCCCGGTGGGGGCCATGTGTACCGGCACCTTTATCCTGGCGGAAACAGGACTCTTGGACGGCCGCAGGGCCACCACCAACTGGCAATTCGGTAAATCCTTTGCCCGCCGCTTCCCCCGGGTTTGCCTCCACCTGGAGGAAATCCTCACCCAAGATGGGGGTCTATTCTGTACCGGGGCCGCCACCGCCGCCTTTTCCCTGGGCCTCCACCTCATCCAGCGCCACGGTTCCCCCCAACTCGCCTCCCTGGTGGCCAAGGCATTGCTGGTGGATCCAGCCCGGGCCCGGCAAACCCCCTACATGGTCCATGTGGGCCCCAAAAGCCACGGCGACCCCGAGATCCTGGCCGCCCAGACCTATATGGAAACCCATTTTTCAACCCCCATGGCCATGGACGATGTGGCCCGCCATGTCTGCCTCTCCCCCCGCCATTTCAAACGCCGCTTCCGCCAGGCCACCGGGGACGCCCCCCTGGCCTACCTCCAGAAGCTCCGCATTGAAACGGCCAAGACAAAACTGGAGACCAGCCTGGATCCCATCAACGACATCACCCGGCAGATCGGCTACGAAGACAGTTCCACCTTCCGCCGCCTTTTCAGGAAACACACCAACCTCTCCCCCAGGGAATACCGGGACCGGTTCATGGGGGCCCATACCCGAAGGGAGCTGAACCCCGCATGATCCTTGCCACCAAATTCCACATCCCCCGCCCCGATCCCCACGGCCTGGTGGAGCGGCCCCGGCTCATCACCGCCATGGACCGCATCCGCCCGGACATGGGCCCGGTCCTTTTGGTCCAGGCGCCGGCCGGATTCGGAAAGACCACAGCCCTGACCCAATGGCTCCAGGCCGCCTCCAGGGAAGGGGATGCTACAACGGCCTGGGTCTCCCTGGATCCGGCGGACAATGCCCCAAAGGTGTTCTGGACCGGGGTGTTCGCGGCCCTGGACCGGGAATGCCCCGGTGCCTTTGCCCCCCTCATCACCCTGGTGGAAGAGGGAGGGCCCCCCAACTGGCCCGAAATCCTCACCACCCTGGTCAACCGCCTCCACGCCCAATTGAACCGGGAGGGCAGCCCCGGCACCCTCACCCTGGTCCTGGACGACCTCCACCGGGTCCACACCCCCCAAGTGCTGGAGGGCCTCAACTTCCTTTTGGACCATCCCCTGCCCGGTTTCACCCTGGTCATGGCCAGCCGGACCCGGCCGGACATGGGCCTCTCCCGCATCCGGAGCCTGGGGCGGCTGGTGGAAATCACCGACCATGACCTGGCCTTTACCCCCCCTGAGATCCAGCGCCTCATCCAGGGCTTCACCCCCGGTCAGAACCCGGCACCACCCCAGACCCTGGAACACCTGGCCCAAAGGACAGAGGGCTGGGTCACCGGAATCAAACTGGCCCTGATCTCCCGGTCCGGCAATCCCCTGTCCACCCTCTCCGGCCTCACCGGGGATGGCGCCCACATACGGGACTATCTCCTGGAAGAAGTCTATACCGGCCTGCCCGAACCCCTGAAAAAACTTTCGGCCCGCCTCTCCATCCTGGACCGGTTCTCCCCGGCCCTGTGCCGGGCCCTGGGGGGAGAATCCACCGCCATTGAGGAGATGCAGCGCCGCCACCTCTTCCTCATCCCCCTGGACAATGCAGGGGAATGGTTCCGCTTCCACCACCTGTTCCAGGACTTCCTCCGGCGCCAACTCAAAGCCCGGGAGGCAAAAAGTCCCATCCACGCCATGGCCGCCGCATGCTTTGAATCCCAGGATCTCTTTGACGAAGCCTTTACCCATGCCGTGGCCGCAAAGGATCCCATGACCGCAGCCCGCCTCCTTTCGGACCAGGCCCCCGCCCTCTACGGACGGGGGGGAGACGAATCCCTGCTCCCCTATCTCTCCCAATTGCCCCGGGCCTGTGTGGACGCCTTCATCCCCCTGCTCTGCTATGATTGCACCATCCGCATCTACCACGGGGAGTTCCATGTTCTGGACACCATGGCCGCCCGGCTGGACCTGGAAGAAAAAAAGAACCCGATCCACCCGGACACCCGGCTGCTGGATGCCTTTTACCAGGCCGGCAAGGGCTACCACTTTTTCTATGGAATCGGAGATATGGCCACCACCATCCAAACCTGCCAAGCCGCCCAGGACAGACTCCCCCCGGGCCACGACGCCATGGAATCCATGTTCCGCTTCCTCATCAGCCTGGCCCTGCGCTTCATTGGGGAACCGGTCCGGGCCCGACAATTTGCCCTGGAGAGCCGGGGAAAAACCCGGCTCATGTCGACCATGGTGGCCATGAACCGGGCCAGCCTTGAATTTGAAATGGGGAACCTGAAGATGGTGAAAACCATCCTTGAACAGGAAAACCGGGAAATGGTCCGGGATTTTGGCGACACCCCTCCGGCCATCTACGGTTTCCTCTTTATTTACAAAGGGGTGGTGGCCATGGCCGAAAACCGGATGGAAACGGCAGCCACCGCCTTTCAAAGGGGCATGGCCACCATAAAAAACACCACCTTCATCGAACTCATCATCATTGCCCAGGGGGAATATGCCCTCTTCCTCACCGAGGCCGGGGAATTTGACAAGGCCCATTACATCATCGACCAGGCCATTGCCACCTCGGCCCGCACCGGCTCCTGGCTCCAGGACTATAACCTGGGCATCAAACAGCTGGTCCACCTGGGCCAGGGCCGCGTGGCCCCGGTGGGCCTTTGGGCCGAAACCCATCCCCTGCCCAGGGGAAAAATCCCCTACCACCGGACCTATGACTGCCTGGCCCACATCCGCCACGCCCTGGCCCCGGCCAATCCCCAACCCGATCCCCACAGGGCCCTGGCCCTCATTGAAACCCTTATCCGGGAAGACCTGGCCCATTCCCGGAACGGCCGCCTCCTCATCTGCCTGGTCCTCAAGGCCCGGGCCCACTTTTTGAACCGGCAATTCCAAGAGGGGGAAACCGCCCTGGCCCAGGCCCTGGACCTGGCCGCCCCCCAGGGCTATGTCCGGATCTTTGTCACCGAATCCCAGGCCCCGGACTGGGGGAACCAGGTACTGACCCAGGCCCGGCAGCTGGCCCTGCCCCGGGATTTTGTCCGCAGCCTTGAACAGGCCCTGGACCACCCCGACCGCCAGGTCGCCATCCACGACATCCCCGAAACCTTTAACAAAAGGGAGATCGACATCCTCACCCTCTTCAGCCAGGGCCGATCCAATAAAGAGGCCGCCTCCCAGCTCAACCTCTCCGTGAACACCATCCGCTGGTACGCCGCCCGAATCTTCGGGAAACTCTACGTCAACCGCCGGGGCCAGGCCGTGGCCCGGGCCCGGGAACTGGGACTGGTCCCCTGATGACCCTCTACACCCACACCCTCCTGCCCTGGCTCACGGAAAAAATCTGCGCCCGCCCCACCTTTTCCGCCCACCGGGCCCGGATCATCCCCCTGGTCCAGGGCCGGGTCCTGGAAATCGGCGTGGGCGCCGGCCCCAACCTCCCCCTTTACACCCCCTCCCAAATCCAGACCTTCACCGGCCTGGATCCCTCGGCCCGGGCCCTGGAAACCGCCCGGTCCAAACGCCTCCCCTTCCCCACCCACTTCATCCAGGCCTCCGGGGACCACCTCCCCCTGGCCGACGCCACCATGGACGCCGTGGTCATCACCTATACCCTTTGCACCCTCCCCCACCCATCCCGTGCCCTCGAAGAAATCCGCCGGGTCCTCACCCCCGAAGGCCGCCTTTACTTTTGCGAACACGGCCCCTCACCCCACCCCCTCATCCATAAATGCCAGCACCGCCTCGCCCCCCTTTGGAAACCCCTTGCCGGGGGCTGCCGCCTCAACCACGACCCCTTAACCCTCCTCCACTCCGCCGGCTTCACCCTCCAGCAGCAGCGCACCCCCGATCCCCTCCGCCAGTCCTCCAACTCATTCCACTACTGCGGCATTGCCCGGCCATAGCCCACCCTTCGTTCACATATACATGAACTCTACCACACCATAAGGTCACATATATATGAATTGACAAAGCACCTTAGGTCATATTAATATGAACATACAACCCTTAAATGTACATATAAATGTGACCGACATGAAAAAAAATCAAAATAAAATCGTCCGGGAACAATTGGACGGGACCCTAAAAAATTTCTCCCCCCTCACCTCTGTAAACAGACCCATGCGCGGATGGATCCGGGCCATACGAGATGCATTGGGAATGAATATGCGGCAATTTGCCCACCGGCTTGGGGTGAGCAAATCTCGAATTCCAAGAATCGAACAGGATGAAATCACCGGAAGCCTCACGCTGAAAACAATGAACCGGGTTGCAGAAAAACTGGATTGTGTTTTTGTCTACGGCTTTGTCCCCCGGACAAGCTTGGAAAATACCGTAAACGAACAGGCGTCACTCACCGCCCGGAAACGAATGGGCAGGCTCATGCATACCATGGATTTGGAAGCCCAGGGCCTCTCATCTGAAAATACCCAAAAGGCATTTGATCATATGGTGGACGACCTCATCCACTCGCCTGCCACATTGTGGGAGGAGCATCATGATGATTGAATATGAAGAGGGTGCCACGCCCCTGGATTATGAGGATCTCAAGGGGCTTTTACCCACCCATATCACAACCCGGGGTGAACTGGATTTTCTGGAATTGGAAAATATTAACCAGGCCATTCTCTGGACCGAACGCCTGAAAACCACAGACATTATAAACATCAAATTTATGTGTAAACTGCATGAAAAAATGTTTTCCAATGTCTGGAAATGGGCGGGGAAACTCCGAAAAACCCAGAAAAATATCGGCATTCCCTATTCCCAAATCCAGGTCGAACTCCAAACCCTATGCGATGATGCCCATGCCTGGACACAATATAAAACCTATTCACCCGATGAATTTGCAGCACGATTCCACCACAGGCTGGTTTTCATCCACCCATTTTCAAACGGTAACGGGAGGCATGCCAGACTGATGGCCGATTTAATCCTTGAAAAACACTTCTCTACAAAAGCCTTCTCCTGGGGCAAAGCCAGCCTCACGGATCACAACAAAACCCGAGAAGACTATATCAAAGCCCTGAAAATGGCAGACGACCATGATTATTCCCTTCTGCTCGAATTCGTCAGGTCCTGAAATCAAGTATCCCACCTTATTTCTGAGGACCCAGTGCCTCCTCATCCTCGGCCGCTGGCATCCACAATAAAGCACCTGAACAGTATCCCCCCATCGACTTCTCATTCCATTATGGCAGCATTCCCCTATTTTAACTCTCAGCAACACCTACCCGCCCCAAAAAACAAAAACCGTTTCCCCGAACAGCAATCTTTCAACGCCTGTTCCCGGAAACGGTCTTCGTACTATTTTCAAAAATATAGACCTGTTCGCACGACGCTTAATAATCCATTAAATGGATTTTTGAGTCGCTTCTTCCTTGGAGAGTCCTAAAGGACAATTTTTCAAGTCTCCATGGCAAGTCACTTGCTTCTCAATCGGAAGGAAGTTATCGATTTTATAATCAATATGACGACACCTCTCGATATCCATATATACTTCTCCGGAATCTCTCGGGACAGGACAGTTTACGATTGTTTCAAAAAATTGATATTTCATACAACCTCCTTTTTTTCTTGATAAATTTGACCATAGATTATACCAGATTAGCTTTGGTGACAATGGATTCGAGAATTCTACAGAAAGAATCAATTTAATAACCAATAATGGTTACAGAAAACAGGTCTTCCTACAGATACGAATCCCCTAAAGTATCTATAAAAAAATATAGAATCGATAGTTACAACATCAAATATCTTTTTCAAAATGATATAGCCCGCAGAGTACTGATTTAAACAACATCATAATTTACATTTCCTGGAATATCAAAATCGGTTCCACTTCCTCGGTGGTTAGGTGGGGGGCGGGGTAGCCTTTCGCAGGCCGTTGGTAAGTCAAAGTTACAGATCCTTAATGGAATGGAGGAGGCATCTTCAATTGTTTGAGGAGCCGCAGGCCCGCAGTTTTGAAGATGGCCCGGAATGGAATTTAGGAGCTGTCTTTGATCTTTCCGGGACAAGAAAGGATGCGCCGCCCCCCACCGGGTCAGGTCTCCAACGTGGGGGGAGAAGAACGATAATGGAAAGGGGAAGGGGAGAAGGAAACTAAAACGACAGGGAGAAAAACAACCCGGCCTCGCCCGGGCTTACCTTGGGTTGGATGCGAACCAGGCTCCTGGATCTTTTTTTGGCCTGGTCGGCTTTGAGCTTTTCAACGGCGCGGGTCCGGGCATTCCGGTTGTACTTGTGGGCCGAGGAGACGGCCCCGTAGATGTTGCCGCTGTAAAACCCGGTCTCCACAAAGGCAATGATGCCGCCCAAAAAATCCTGGTCCTGGTCAAATGCCTTGTAGGAGGCCAGGATCATGGCCGTATTGAAGAGGAAGCCCACCAGGGCGTCCTTGTAGCGTTCGGTGTAGAGGAATCCCCCACCGGGGACAATGGCGGCCAAACCGGCCAGGGTGGGGTTTTTCTGTTCCAGGGTCTGGATCTCCTCCAGTCGCCGGACCAGGGCGTCATCGGCCCGGAATCGGGCCCGGCCCGTGTGGGACAGGGCCAGGATATGGGTCCGGGCCCGGTCAATGGGATCGGCCTTGCCCAGCCCAAGAATCCTGGGATCGGCGGCGTTGTCAATGTAGAGCCAGGCCAGAAGGAAGTGGGCCCGGTCCTGGATTTCCTCACTCTGGGAGAGGGTGACAAGGTTGTTCAGGACACGGACGGCCTGGTCCGGGGACTTGAGGGCCACATGGACCTGGGCCTGTTTGAACAGGGCCTGGGGGGCCGGGGTATCGTCCCCATAGGGTTGGGCGGCCTGTTTGAGAATGCGTAGGGCATCTGCATGCATGCCGGCCTTGAAAAAGGCATCTCCGGCCCGGTATTGGGCCTCCTGTTTTTTGGGGTGTCCGGGGAAGAGGTGATAAAAGCGGACATATTCATGGGCGGTCGAAGAATAGGCACCCTCTCCTTCCAGGGTCTTTGCCACCTCCAGCTGAAGGGAGGGGGTGACCACAAGGGACTGCCCGGCCTGGGCTGGAATTACCGGCCCCAGGAGGAGTCCCATCATAATGATACAAAAATAAAAATATTTCATGGTTCGCTCCACCAGAAATCGTTGTTTTCCACGGGATCATGGATTTTCACCCGGCCGGAAACCACCCGGGAGGGGGACAGACGGGCTTCGTCCCGGCCGCATCGCATGAGGCGGTCCGTGGCCATGATCCAGCCCATGACAGGGCCGTGTTTTTGAATACTTTGGGCGGCATAACGGGAGCAGGTGGGGTACATGGGACAGCGGTCTCCGTCCACCGGGGAGATCACGGTCTGGTAAAAGGAGATGAGGGGGTTCTTCTTCCGGGGCTGTTCTGTTTCACCGGCCCAGGCCGACAGGGCCATGGACCAGAGCAGCAATGCAAGGGCAACGGTTTTATACCTGGGTAACACGCAACACCTCCTCCAGGGTGGTGACCCCGGCAAATACCTTTTCCACCCCGTCGGCCATGAGGGGGCGCATCTCCTCTTCCATGGCCGCATCCCGAATTTTATTGGCATCGGCCGTGTCCAGTACCAGGGTCTTGACCCGGGGGGTGAACTCCAGGAGTTCAAAGATGGGCATGCGGCCCCGGTATCCGGTGTTAAAGCAATGGGGGCATCCCTTGGCCCTGAAAATGGTGTGGTCCCCGCAATCGGCCAGGGTAAGGCCCAGCCGGGCCAGGGTGTGGGAATCGGGCAGCCAGGGGGTTTTGCAATCCGGGCAGAGGAGGCGGACCAGGCGCTGGGCCACCACGGCCCGCACCGAGGAAGTGATCAAAAAGGGTTCGACACCCATGTCCGTAAGCCGGGTAACGGCGGCGGCCGCATCGTTGGTGTGGAGGGTGGAGAGGACCAAATGGCCGGTGAGGGCGGACTGGACGGCAATGGCCGAGGTTTCCTGGTCCCGGATCTCCCCGATGAGGATGACATCGGGATCCTGGCGGACGATGGAGCGCAGACTTTTGGCAAAGGTGAGGCCGATCTTGGGGTTGACCTGGATCTGGCTGATCCCGGCCAGCTTGTACTCCACCGGGTCCTCCACGGTGATGATGTTGATGTCCGGGGTGTTGATCTCCGAAAGCATGGCATAGAGGGTGGTGGTCTTGCCGCTGCCCGTGGGGCCGGTGATGAGGACGATGCCGTTGGGCAGGGCCGAGAGCCTGCGGATCTGCTCCAGCCGTTTTTTATCCAGGTCGAATTCCGACAGGGTGAGCAGGGCGCTGGACTTGTCCAGGAGCCGGAGGACGATGCGCTCCCCCAGGGAGGTGGGGATGGTGGAAATCCGGATGTCGATGTCCCTGTTGCCCATGCGGACCTCGATTCGGCTGTCCTGGGGCAGGCGTTTTTCGGCAATGTCCATGTCGGCCATGACCTTGATCCGGGTGGTGAGGGGGGCCTGGATCCACTTGGGGGAATCCAGGAGATCGTAGAGGATGCCGTCGATGCGGTATCTCACCTTCAGGGTCTCCGGCCCGGGTTCGATGTGGATATCGCTGGCCTTGGCCTTCACCGACTGGGAAATGATGTGGTTGACCAGCTTGATCATGGGGGCGTCACTGGTGTCGTCCAGAAGATCCGAGGTGGGGGTCAGGGCATCCAGCGCGTCGGGGGCATCCTCCAGGTCGTCCACGATCTGCTGGGCATTGTGGTTCTGCCGGTCGTAAAAGGTATTGATGGCCGACCGGATTTCGGCCTGGGGGGCAAAGACCCATTGGGCCTGTCCCAGGTCCAGGCGCCGAACCAGATCGTCGGCGGCCTGGAAGCTGTCCAGGTCGTTGAGGACGATCCAGCTTTCCGTTTCCCGGATCAGGGGGACCAGGGTGTATTTTTTTAAAAAATGTATGGGGATCTCCCGGGTGAACTCCACCCGGGCACCACCGGTTTCCAGCCGGGGGAAAAAGGGCATTTTAAAATGGCGGGCATAGACCTCCAACAAAGCGGCCTCCGAGACCATTTTCTTCTTGAGCAGGGCAGCCTTCAGGGTAAGGTGCTGCCCCTGGCCCAGGGTTTCGGCCTCAAGGATCTGCTCCTGGGAAAGCCCCAGGGATTCCCCCAGAATGTCGGCAACGCGTCCCAGGCTCATGGTTTGGACCCGTCTGCCCCGGCCCCTTTGGATGGGGAAACCGGTTTCTGCTTTTCCCGGAAAAGGGGGATCAATGTTTCGGGCATGGCGTCCATGTGGGCCTTTTTTTCACGGTAGACGGCCTCGGCCTCGGCGGGATTGCCGATGATCCTGGGGGTAAGGAAGATATAAAGGTTGGTCTGGACCGTATTCTTTGAGGTGGACTTGAACAGGTAACCCAGGCCCGGGATGGCCCCCAGGCAGGGCACGGCATAGTCGCTGGCGCTCAGGTCTTCGCCGATGAGGCCGCCGATGACCACGGTGGCCGTATCCTTGACCACCACGGTGGTCTCTGCGGTGCGTTTCAGGGTGGTGGGGGTGGCGCTGGCCTCCACGGTGGAGATATTGGTGAGCTTTTCCACCTTTTGGTAGATCTTGAGCCGGACCACCCGGCCCTGGCTGATCTGGGGGGTGATCTTCAGGGTGACCCCCACATCCTTGTACTCATAGTTGTTGTAGTTGACATCCCCTGAACTGCTCCGGGTAAGGTAGGGGATGTTCTCTCCCACGTTGATCTCGGCCTCTTCATTGTCCGTTGTCATGATCTGGGGGGTGGAAATAATGCGGACATCCTCGTTGCTTTTCAGGGCCTTCAGGGCTGCGGCAATGCCCGGAAACTGGACCCCGCCCACGGTGATGGACTGGGTCATGATGCCCACGTTGAACCCATTGGCAAGGGTGGCGGCACCACCGGTGATGGTGGGCAGGGCCTGGATCCCCTTTTGGGGCGAGGATGTAAATCCGCCAAAGCCCACGGCATCCTTGCCGTCAATGGTCCCCACATCCGTGCCCACGGTCCATTCCGTGCCCACGGCAAAATCCGCCGTGTCCCGCACCTCTATGATCAGGGCTTCGATGTAGACCATGGGACGGGGGATATCCAGCTTCTTTACGATGTCGGCCAGGATCTGGTGGTCTTCCTTGTCCGCCATGACGATCAGGCTGTTGGTGGATTTCTCGTGGGTGATCTTGACCTTTTCCGACACCATGGGCACCGCCATGGGCGCATTGACGTCGGACTTGGCCGATGATTTCCCCGTGAGGGACTGGAGCACCTTGGCCAAATCCTCGGCATTGGCATGCTCCAGGTAGATGACCCGGATCCGGGCATCGCTCCGGGGAACGGCCTGGTCCATGACCCCGATCATCTCCCGGATCTTTTCGGTGTCGGCCTGGCTGGCCAGGGCAATCACCGTATTGGTCCGCTGGTCGGCCACAAACCGGGGCCGCTGTCCCTGGATCTGCTTTTTTCCGGTGAGGGCAGGGCTCCGGAAAAGGGTCTCCAGGGTTCGGACCAGTTTACCGGCCTGGGCGTATTTCACCGGAAAAACTGTAATCTGCCGCCCCACATCCCTCACATCAATAACGTCGATGAGGGAGATCAGGCGTTTGATATTGGAATAGACATCGGTGATGATCAGGGTGTTGGTGGGAACATAGGCCAGAATGACGCTTCCCTTGGAGACCATGCGCCCCAGCAGGGCCTTGACCTGGTTCACATCGGCATAGTCCAGGGGAATGAGCTGGGTCACCACCTTGTCCTCGCTGTCAAAGTCCCGGCGGTCCAGCCGGGTTTCAACACTCTTGGCGGCGGCGGCCGGTAGGGGGATGATCTTGGTGACCTCCCCGGAGTCCACTGCGGCAAAGCCATGGACCTCCAGCACGGATTCAAAGACCTTGAATGCCTCGGCCAGGGTGATCTTTCCAGGGGAGACAATGTTCACCTTGCCCTTGACCCGGTTGTCGATGATGAAATTCCTCTGGGTCAGCTCACTGATGAATTTGATAAAGACCCGGATGTCCACCCCGTTAAAATCGATGGTGACCGAGGGGGCTTCAACGGCATTGGCCAGAGCGGGCTGCTCGGCCATACCCACCCGGGGCAGGACCAGTGCCAGGCCCAGCACCAGGAGGAGTGTAAAATAACGCCATCCCCTTTTCCGGGATGGGGTTCGCTTATTTAATGGCATAGTGTAGGGTTCCTGATATTCCACTGCGTATGATTCCAATACGTGCAGATACATTTTTGTCGATCTGGGTAAAAACAGATAAAAGGATCTCTTCATCACCGGGACTGCCCAGGGGCTGCCCGTTCATGGAGACAAGGATATCTCCGGTGCGGAGCTTAAGGAGGTCTCCAATGGAGGATTTCCCACCAAACCCCTTGATCCGGTATCCTTTTTTCTCCCCATTGACCATGTGGGGGACAAGGCGGATCAAGTCCTTTACATTGGGGGTTTCCGCCAGATAGGTGCCGAGTCTGTTCCAGTCCACCATCACTTCGCTTTTAAAGGCATTCTCCCCCGTGGGAACAGGTGGGGCCGGTGTCCGTGGCGACGGGCCCGGGAGCACGGGCAGCACCGGAACAACGGGCCCGGGTTTGGTGACCATGGAAAGGATCTCCTCCCGGCCTGCGACCTCCAGAATCACCCTTTCCCTGAGGATGGTGCGAATCCGGGCCGGCCCCACCTTATCCCCCTCGTGGTATGCCTTTGCCGGCTGCCCCTTGGAGAGCTGAATCACGGCCATGCGGATCCCCTGGGATCCGGTCACGGTCCCGGTGAGGACCAATTTGAGCCGGGTGGGTTTGGGGGGGGCCGCCTTTTTCACCCGCCCCGGCCCGCTGGTCTGGACAGCACCGGTCTTAAACAGATCCCGCTGGATGATCCGGCGACCGTCCGGGGGCAGGGAGGGATGCCGGGCCTGGGCCGATGAATCCGGAGACACCACCGGAATGGGATGGGACACCACCGGAACGGACCGGCCCTTGAAAGGGGTGTAGATGCCCGTGACACAAACATGGGCAATGAGACCGATGAGGAAAAGGTGAACCAGGATGAACAAATACCGCATTACCGCTCCTCCGCCGGGGATATTTCAGGCCGGTCAATGGTACCGCCGATTTTCACATTGATGGGGCGCCCCTGGCTCCGGTTCCCGGACAGGCCCAGGAACCGGGTTTGGCCACCATCCATGAAATAGAGGGGATGCAGGGTCAATTGTCCCCAAAGATCCAACCGGGTGCCCCCCAAGGGGAAACCGGGGATCACATTACCGGTCAGGTTCAGATCCAGGTGGGGTCCGGTGATGGAAAAGGTCTCCACAGCCACAGCTCCATCCTTGCCGGGCCGGATCCCCATGCGGCCCTGGGTGAACTGGATGCGGCCAATGCCCCCACGGGGCCGGCCAAGGGTCAGCACCCCCTGTTCAAGGCTCCATTCCCCTTGGATCAGGCGGACCGTCTTCCCGTCCATTTCCAAAGTAAAACCGCCGGACCAATTGCCGTTAAGAAGGGCAAGCTCCCGGCCCAGTTCCACGGCCGGAGCCACCTGGTCCAACCGGGCCTCAAGAATCATCCGGTCCCCGTTGTTTTCCGATTCGGCAATCCTGCCGGACACCCCGCCCCCATGGAGCCGACCCTGGAAGGAGGCCGCCAACCGGCCGGTCAAAAGCCGGCCCAGCCCCAGCTGAACCCGGGGCATCTCAAGGTCCATGCCGGGAAATCCCCGGCCCGCCATGTGGAGGCGGTGGGCCTTGAATCCGGCGGGCAGGGCCAAAGAAAAATTCTCCAGGGTCACCACGGCGCCGTCAACCGGGGTCAGATGGTCCTGGAGCCATTGTCGTGCAAGGGATTCCGGAAACCGGTACACCAGGCCCAGGGCCAGGCAGATAAAAAAGAACACCCCATAGGCAAGCCCCCTTAATTTCATGGCTGCCCTCCCTGGGAGACCGTGGACTCCACCTGGAGGATCATGGAAATGCCGGGGACCGACTCCCCCTCCCTGGTAATGGAAAGTTTGCGGATGGCCACGGGGCGGGCGGCGGCCTCCACCCCCCGCAAATAGGTGACCATCTGGGCGGTCTTCATTCCCTTGAGCTTCATCTTCACCATGGGATACCGGGCCTTGGAAACGGGATCGGTTCGAAGGGAGGGACGCATATAATCAATGTGCCGGGCCACCCCCGTGCCCTTGGCCAGCTGTTCCAGAAAGGCAAACAAGGTGGTGTCGGTTTCCCGCCGGCCTCCGCGGTTATGGGCCCGGACCACGGCAACGGACTGATATTCAGCCACCAGGGGACGGAGCCGGGCCAGGGTCTCGGTCTTGGCCGCCACCTGGCGCTCCAGTATCTGGGTCTTCTCCTGGATGGGAACAAAGACCAGATGAAAGGCCATGGCGCAGAAGACCGCAAGACCTCCCAATAGAAGCCAGACCTGTTCCCGCCGATTGAATTTCCTTACCAAATCAGGGATCTCCAAGGGTTAAAACCTTAAGGTCAGATTAAAGGTGATACGCCGTGTGGCCGTGTCCATGACGGCGGAACGGATGTCCACCGCCTTAACGCCGGCAATGGCCGCACACCGGGTCTTCATTTTTTCCACGGTGTTAAACTGGTCCGCATTGCCCTGGAGACGCAATTCGCCAGGGCTGCGGGTCAACCGGGTCAAAACAATGTCCATGGCATTGGGCAGGGCCCGGCTCAGGCTATCCAGCAATTCCGTGTTCAGCCGCCCGGGCCGGGCGTCGGCCTTGCGGTCGGCCAGGACCGCCAGACGGGTTTTAACCTGGTGAACCGCATCCACCAGGGGGGCATCCCCGGGAAAAACCGACCGGAACGCCCCAAGGATCTCCCGGTCAAGGGCGGCCACCTGCTTTTCCAGCCGTTGCATTTCCAACAGGGGCAGGGCGGTGGACATGACCAGGGCCAGGCCGGCCAAAACGGCGGTCACCACCATCTCGGGCCGGTGGCGTTCAATGAACACGGCCAGGCCGGATTGGCGACGGTAAAAATTCAACAATGAAATGGACCGGCTGTGGCACAGGGCCAGGGCGGCGGCATCTTCCACGCCCGGGGAGGAGGGGGCCGGTACCTCCCAGGTGACGGCACCATGGTCCCCCAGGTGAAAGGGCGAGACCTTGAGGCCGGTGGATGCCTTTACCTGGGCGGCTTTATCCGCCCATTCTTCCATGGGGGCGGACAGCACAATACCCTGGAATACCTCCCCGGGGGGGAGCAACTCCACCATGGCTCTGCAGGCCGATGTGAGCACCCTGTCCAATGGGGCCGCCCCTTCCATGCCCAGATACCGCATGTGGGAAATCCCATCGGGCCCCAAAAGATAAAGGCCCATGCCCTGACTGTCCATGTGGAGGAAAAGCAGGTTGTCCTTCCGGCCCCGGCAGAGGAGCCGGGCGGTCGCATACCCCCCGCCCGGGGCCACCAGATCCGGCTTTAACCCGCCGGCCTCCAGGACACCGGCGATCTCGGTCAAAAGACCCGACGACAGACTAACGGTGTTCACCTGTCTCTCGCCGACCGCCCAAGGCAGACAGTGGAATTCCGTTACCACATCCTCCACGGGAAGATGTTGTTCCAGCTCCAGGTCCAGCACCCGTTTCACCTTTGCCTTGCTTTTAAAGGGGAAATTCAGGGTCCGGTAATGGAAAAGCCCCGGAGAAAGGGTCACCAGACAACGGCTGCAGGCCGGGCTCTGGGCGACAATCCGTTCCAGTGCCGGTGCCAGTGCCTTGGTAAAATCCGCCCCCCCCTCAATGGGGAATTCGGCCGCCCAATCAATGTGGCGCCGTTTAAGGCTGTTGGACAGGCGGACCGCAGAGAGCCGATCCGTGTTTATATGAATGGCTAAAACCAGGTTGCGCATTGAATTAATTATATATTTGGGTAATTTTTTATCGGGTTTGTATAGCTTTTTCCGGGATAGAATGCAAGTGCCCGGGACCGACCATGGCGATGCACCAAAGAAACAGAACCCATAACCATTTGATGCCAAAGAAGATATCACCCATTTCGCCCTTGGAAAAATAATCTCCCTTCTTCCCCAAAACCATAAAATAGACACCGCCTTTGGATGGATTCATGGGATATTATTTGCCCATTTTATTTATATATTCTCCCCACCCAAGGGTTCCCAACCGGAACAATATCTGATAAAAGCCTGGAATTGATCCTTAAAGGAAATCTGAAATTCCCACGCCCGGACTCCGGGCCATCCAAACGATAATTCGGAATATTGAGCAGGGGGAGGTTAATTTTATGCCACGGACAAAACCATATAACGACAGGGGGTTCTCCCTTATTGAACTCATGGTGGTCATTGTGATTCTCGGTATTCTCGCCGGGACCATCATGCCCAAACTTTTGGGCAGAACCGACGATGCCAAAATAACCAAGGCCGCAGTGGACATCCAGGCCCTGTCCACGGCATTGAAGCTCTATCACCTGGACAACGGGGCATACCCCACCACGGAGCAGGGGCTCACCGCCCTGGTCCAGGCCCCGGAACAGGCCGCCAACTGGAAAACCGGCGGCTATCTGGACAAGAAAACCCTTCCCAAAGATCCCTGGGGCAAGGCGTTTATCTACCTCAATCCCGGCACCCACGGTGAGTTTGACCTCATCTCCTACGGGGCGGACGGCGTGCCCGGCGGCGAGGGAAAGAACAGGGATATCAACAATTGGGACATTGAATAACACCCAACGGAACCAGGGATTTTCCCTGATTGAACTCTTGGCCGTGCTCTGCATCATGGCCCTTTTGGCTGCCGTTGCCCTTCCCCGGCTGGGCAGCCGCCTGGGCCGGGACGGCACCGACACCGCCGTCAACTGGCTGGTCCTGAACATGGGCAAATTCAAATCCATGGCCCTGGACAGCGACCTGCCCCTTTCCCTGTGCTACGACCCGGAAGCCAACGGATTCCGGTTTTCATCCACCGCCGGGGAGGCCGTGGCCCTGCCCTCGGGCCACAGGGCCCTTTTCCACACCCTGGCCCCCGGTGTCCGTGTGGAGGGCATTGCCGTCCAGGGCCGTGACCCGGAAAAAACAGCCAATTGTTTCCGGTTTTACCCCCGGGGATATTCAGACCCGGCCCGAATTTTCATTGCCAACGACCAGGGACGGGAACTGACCCTGGTTGTCCACCCCTTTCTTTATACGGTGACCGTCCATGAAGGCCGTCTTCCCTTTCCATAACGCCGACCACACCGGCTTCACCCTGATGGAGGTTCTGGTGGCCGTTGCGGTCATGGGGATTGCCTTTACCGGCATCCTCAAGCTCTATGCCCAGTCCGTCACCCTAAACAGCCATACCCGGTTCCATGCCCGGGCGCCCCTGGTGGCCCGGCAGGTCCTGGGGGAATGGCAGCTCTCGGGCCATCCCCTGGCCCAATGGGAAAACCGGGACCTGGAGACGCCCCCGGAATATGAAATCCAGCTCAAAAAAATTCCCTTTGTGGGGACAAAGGCCGGCAAGACCCTTTCCATGGCGGAAATCCAATGCCGGGTCCGGTTGAGGGGCAGCTCCCTTTCCCACACCGCCACCCTCCTTGTACGGGAGGCACCATGAGATTCAACCAGTCGGGCCTGACCCTGGTGGAACTTCTCCTGGCCCTGGCCCTGTTTGCCGTCCTCTCCTCCACCCTCTACCTCACCGTAAACACCCTGGTCTCCCCCGTGGCATCCTTGAAAAGGGCAATGGACGACCGGGGCAACGGCCAACGGGCCATGGAACGGATCCTTGCCGACCTCAATTCGGTCTGCATCACCCCCCGGGTGATGTACAGGGCCCCGGAGCTCAACCAGGACCGCTGGGACCGGTTCCGCTTCCAGGCCGACACCCTTTATATGGGCGGCAGCCCCGGCAGCCGGCTCTCCTTTTCCTCCTTTGAACACCTGGCCTTTGATCCCAGGGACAATGCGCCTATGGGCCGCATCCAATACGGCCTGGAAGAGGCAGCCGACGGCAGCCTCTCCCTCCACCGCAGGGACACGGGGCTCAGCCTGGCCCAGCCCACCGGCGGCCTTGAAAATGCCCCGGTGCTCTGCCCCCGGGTCCTTGCCTTTGAAATCCGGTTTGTGGATCACAGGGGGGAGGAACACACGGACTGGGATTCCGATTCAGCGGCCTTTGAATTCGCCACCCCAAGGGCCCTGCGTATTTTGCTCATGGTTGGGGATGAGGAAACCCCCATCCCCTTCCGGACCACCCTGGTCCTGCCCGTGGCGCGGGAGGTGCTGCAATGACCCCCCTGGCCCCTTTGAAAGACCAGAAGGGCATGGCCCTTCTCATCACCCTGTCGGTGATGGCCGTGCTCCTGGCCGTCTCCTTTGAAATCAACCGCCGGGTGGCCCGTCAACTGGACCAACAACAAAGGTACCTGGACCGGAACCTCTTGATGGAAACCGCAGAAAAGGGCCTGGCCCTGGCAAAGATCATCCTCGTTGAAGATGCCCGGAAAAATCCCACGGACTCGGTCCAGGAACCCTGGGCCGATGCCGAAAAAAGGGCGGCCCGGGCAAGGGCCGTTTCCCCGGAGTCCCCCCACTTGGGCCTCACCATCACCGATGAGATGGGAAAGATCCAAATCAATGCTTTGGTCAAGACCTTCCCCGGCCACGAAATCAATGTGGAACAACGGCAGATCTGGGAGACCTTTCTTCCCATGGTCCTCTCCCCCGACCATGGCCCCGGGGAGGATGTGGAGGCCCTGATCAATTCACTCAAGGACTGGATGGACAATGGAGACGACGGCATGATCACTGGAATCTCGGGAACGGAATCCGGCTATTATCAATCCCTGGATCCCCCCTATGCCAGTGCAGACCAGCCCCTTTTCCACCTGGACCAGCTCTTCCGGATCAGGGGATTCTCCCGGGGGATGTTCACCCGGGGAGAAGGGGGTGCTCCGGCCACCGGGGACCCCTCCCGCTGGATAACGGTCTTCGGCGCCCAATCCGCCGCCCCGGGCCAATATGTCTACCCGGGAAAAATCAATATCAACACCGCCCCCCTGACCGTGGTGGCCGCCCTTCTGCCCCCGGGCAAACGGGATGCCGCCCGCCGCATCATTGACCATCGCAGGGAGCGTTCCCGGAACAGCTTTGCCCATGACCTTTCCGTCAAAAACTGGTTTGCCCCCCTGGCCGGGCTCTCGAAAAAGGAGACCGCAGCCATGGAAAAAACCATTACCTATGCCAGTTGGATTTTTTCCATCCGCTCCCGGGCCGAACACAGGGGACGCTCATTGACCCTGACGACCGTGGTGGAACGCCGCCGGAACAAAGACGGGGCCTGGGAATGCAACACATTGTCACAAAAGAGGGAATAAGATGCCGGTATACGAATACACCGCACTGGACCACAACGGAAAATCCATCTCCGGTTTCATGGATGCCCATGACCTGAAGACGGCCAAACAACAGCTAAGAAAGGCTGGACAATACCCCACCGCCGTCTCCGAGGTGGAAGGGAAAAAAAATATGGTCCGGACCCGGCCCACCCTTTTCGGTACCCGGATCCGTCCCATGGAAACCGCAGCCATGACCCGGCAGCTGGCCACCTTGACGGCATCGGGGTTCCCATTGACCCAGGCCCTGAACGCCCTGGTGGCCCAGACCCGGAAACCCGCCCTGAAACGGCTGATCTCAACGGTGAAGGACACCGTTGAGGCCGGTTCCAGTTTTGCAGAGGCCCTGGCCCAGCACCCCAGGGTGTTTCCCCAGGTCTACGTCCAGATGATCAGGGCCGGGGAGGCCTCGGGCACCCTGGCCATTGTCCTGGACCGTCTGGCCGAGATTGCAGAGCACCAGAACCGCCTCCGCCAAAAACTCAGGGCCGCCATGGCCTACCCCCTCCTCATGACCCTCATCGGCGCCGGGGTTCTTTTTTTCCTCCTCTCCACCGTGGTTCCCAATATCACCACCATCTTTGAAGAGATGAACCAGAGCCTGCCCTGGTCCACCCGGCTCCTCATCCGGGCCGGTGACCTGGCAGCCACGGCATGGGCCCTGCCCCCGGTCGGACTAATCCTCCTCCTGGCGGCCTTCCACCTGGGCCGCCGCCGACCGGAGATCTGCCGCACCATGGACCGGATCACCCTGGCCCTGCCTTTGGTGGGGGAGCTGGCACACAAGGCCATGGCCGCCCGGTTTGCCCGCACCCTGGGCGCCCTGCTGGAGAACGGGGTGGCCCTGCTGGATGCCCTGAAAATTTTGGAAAGAATCACCGGGAACCAGATCATGGAAGCCGCGATCCGCAGGGCCGGGGATGAGGTGGAAAAGGGCCGCAACCTTGGAACGGTGCTGGATGAAGCCCGGGTCTTCCCCCCCATGATGGTCCAGATGCTCCAGGTGGGGGAACAATCCGGCAATCTGGAGCCCATGCTCAAACGGGCGGCACAGATCCATGAAGATGAAGTGGAAACAACCCTCACCAGCCTCACAGCCCTGCTGGAACCTGTCATCATCCTGTTCATGGCCCTTGTGGTGGGCTTTATTGTCCTGTCCATCTGCCTGCCCATCTTTGAAATGAACCAATTGGTGGGCTAGGCCGTTAATCCCGGGCCCATTTTCTCCGGAACCCTCGAAAACAAAAGGGGGCCATGCCTTTCTTTTTGACTCCCCTACCCGTTTCAGGCAAGGCACCCATGAACATTGTTCATATTTTTATTACCACCCCGGTTTACACCCTTCAGCTAAAAAGTGTTTACCATTAAGCGACTTAGTTTTTTACTCCCCCAAAAAGAACAGTTAATTCACCGAAAAACTGGGAAATTTTTTACATAATTTCATTGACAACCCCAAAGTTTCTATTCTAAGTAACGCCAAAACTCCCACTACTTTATTGACATTTCGTAATCAGAATTTAGAAAGGCGGTACTCATGTTAGAACAACGTGGATGCAGAATATGGCGAAAATTATCAAAATCATATTATAAACTTGCAAAAAAGGGACGAGTCCTCCATGTGGTGGCCTCCCTGACCACCTGTCTGGCCCTCACGGCCCCGGCATTTTCGGCGGATGTGATCAACAGTCAACCCATCCAGGTTTCCGGTGCAAATGTCAGCGGTCTCAGCACCGGATACAATCAGCTTTCGGCCAACGATCGTGTTGAAAATACAGCCCAGGGAAGCATCAGCGTCACCTCCACTTCGGGCCAGGCCGTGGGCATTAACATTGATTCCCTGGGCGACACCAACGCCGTGGTGAACAACGGTGAGATCACCGTCACCCAGAACCACGACGGTTCTGCTACGGGTATCAGTGCCACCTATATCATCCCCGGCACCACCGAGATCAGCAACTCGGGCATCATCTCCATTACCAAAAGCGGCTCGGGCAATGTCCACGGCATCCACGCCGTTCAGAGCCGCTATGAGGCGGAAGATCCCTATGCCGAAACATCGGACACCCTGACCAACAGGGGCACCATTTCCATCACCTCCAGTGGAACGGGCAGGGGATACGGTATCTACCTGGCCGACGAGTCCTCCGAACCGGTCTCCACAACCATCATGAATATCGGCACCATTGAAGCCCTTGATACAAACGGAAACACCGTTTCCAACCTCTATGCCGTCCACAGCAGCGGCAACGTGGTCAACAGTGCCGGGGCCACCCTCCGGGGCCGCCTGCGCACCGCCGATCTTGACAACGCAGGAGCCATTCATCTGCCCACGGACCGCTCCAATGTGGACGGGGACTTCATCCAGCGCAGCACCGGTGTCCTGGGCGTTGCCGTTTCCAACGATGCAGATCCCAACAATCCGGAATACAGCCAGCTCACCGTATCAGGCCAGGCCACCTTTGAAGCCGGAAGTACCGTCGACGTCGATGTCCGGTCAACGCCCCCCAACCAGCGCCTCCTGGCCGGCCAGACCCTGGAAGGTGTTGTCCAGAGCGCAGGCGGCCTCACCGTGGATCCGGAAACCCTTCAGGTCAAGGATAACTCCATACTCCTGGACTTCACCGCATCCAAATCCGAATCCGACGGCAAGGACTTCCTTAACCTCACCGCCGAACAGGCCGTAACCATCCACGAGGCGGCCCAGGACAGCGACACCCCCGTTGCCATAGGGGCTGCCCAGGCCCTGGACAGCCTGGTAGACAGCCCCGATCCGGAAGTGATCACCTTCATAAGCAATCTGAACCGCCTGGGCACCAGCCAGGAAGTGGCAGAAGCCGTTGCAAAAACCGCCCCGGTTGTTGCCAGCCAGGCCCCTGCCGTGGCCACCCAGGTTTCAAACACCATGAGTTCCGTGGTCCAAAGCCGGCAGCAGACCGTCCACGGCATGAGTTCCGGAGATGCCATGGCCGTTGACCAGGATGTCTGGGTCAAGGTTTTTGGCGGTCGCATGGACCAGGACGACGTGGACGGTGTCAATGGTTTCACAGCCAGCACATACGGATTCGGCGTGGGCATGGACAACGAATATGTGATGGGAAAACACATCGGCCTGGCCCTGCTCTACACCAAGGCCACCGTGGAGACCCACCATGTGGACCAGGAGAACAACCTGGACATCTTCAACTTCATGCTCTACGGCAGCCGCCCTGTCCTGGATCCGGCCACCACCCTCTTCTACCAGGTGGGCGGCGGTTTTCAGTTCAACGGCGCCAGCCGGGCCGTCAACACCACCCGGGCCACGGCGGATTACACCGCCAAAAACCTGTTCTTCCAGGTAAAGGCATCCCGGAATTATACCCTAGGAGACGCCCTCACCGCAGCCCTAGGCCCGGTGGTGAACTATTCCTTCCTCCAGACCCCCAGCTACACGGAAACCGGTGCCGGCGGTCTGAACCTGAACGTGGAAAAATTCGACTCCTCCAACCTCATTGCATCGGTTGAAGGGGATCTGACCTGGGCCGTGGCGGAAGGGACCGAACTCAACGCCACCCTTTCCCTGGGGTACGACGTCATCAATGAAAACAGCACTGTGAACTCCAGCTTCCAGGGCAGCAATGTGATTTTCTCCACCGAAGGCATCGATGCCTCCCCCGTGGTGTACACCGCTGGTTTGGGCCTGGCCAAGCAGCTCACCCAGGACCTGACACTGGATGCCCGCTACGACTTTGAAGGCCGTGGAAACGACTTCCGCAACCACGCGGTATCCGCCCGGTTAACCCTGGATTTCTAATCCAATACTTTATCCATTCGCATGATAAACCCAGGGGAGGGGATATCCCCTCCCCTGGGCTATTTTGCATCCCCATTCCCCCCCATGCATTTGCCGGCTTAATAACGGCCCCATGGTGAATGCCCGGTTCCAGAGCGGCAACCTCGTCTTTACGCCCCCGTGAATTGATCCCTCCCCCCTGTTTTACACCGCCCTAACCCCTTCTTTTCCCCCCCAAAAAAACATCCACCATCCGTTTTTACCATCCTTTTGGATGGTGACGCCCCTCCCCATCCCCGCTAAGACAGGTCCAGGCAAGAACACAAATCCAAAGGAGATCCCATGCCCCTGATCCTGAACCTGAAAAAGCTGACCCCCTTTTTCCAGGCCCTGCCCGGAAAACTGGTGAACCATAAATATTCCATCCTGTTGGCGGTCCTGGCAACCACCCTGTTTCTGGGCCTGGGCGCACCAAAGGTGATCATCGACGAATCCCTGGCCGCCTATTTCCACGACACCGATCCGGTGAAGATGGCCTACGACCGGTTCCGCGACGTCTTTGGAGGAGACGAAGATGTCTATATCGTATACGAAGCCAGGGACGGGGACATCTTTTCCACGGCATCCCTAGAGGCCCTGACCCGGATCCACACCATTCTGGAAAGGACCGACACGGCCCATATCCGGGAGGTGAAGAGCCTGATCAATGTCCAATACCTGGAGGGAAGACAGGGGAGCCTCACCGCCCGGAACTTTGTGGGCCATACCCCGCCGGAGGGCCGGGAAGAACGGGAGGCCCTCCGGGCCCAGGCCCTGGCCCACCCCGACTATCCCCTGTTTTACCTCTCCCAGGACAGCCGGTTCGGGGGCATCCTCATCCGCACGGACTTCAATGCCGAGGTCCCAGCAGAGGCCGCCCCTCCGGCCTTGTCCGGTTTTGATTCCGCAGCGCCAATGGTGCCGGGGGGGGATGTCTCCGGTGACGGGCCCCACCGGAACCAGGCCCATACCCGGATCTCCCATGTCCAGGACTACCCTGTTTTCATGGCCGCCCTCACCGAGCTTCTCAATGCCGAAGCCGCCAAGGGGGCCCTTGAATTCCACCCCGTGGGCCAGCCCGTACTCATGGACTTCTTTGCCCGGGCCGTGATCCAGGACATGGGGCGGCTCATGGGCATCCTCATCCTTCTCATGGCCCTGGTGCTCTGGCTTTTGTTCCGCTCCTTCTCCGCCGTGTTATGGCCCCTGGTCATCGTGGTCCTTACCGTGGTCTGGACCCTGGGCCTCATCGGCCACCTGGGCATCCCCATGTCGGCCATGATCCAGATCATCATCTTCCTGGCCCTGGCCGTGGGAATTGCCGACAGCGTCCACATCCTGTCCGGGTTTCTCTTTTTCCGGAACCAGGGGCGGGACCACCACCAGGCCCTGGCCGCTGTGTTCAAAAAATCCGGGCCGGCCTGTTTCCTCACCAGCCTGACCACGGCCGTGGGCCTCACCGCCCTGGTCCTGGTTCCCCTGGAACCCATTGCCGTATTCGGGACCTTTGCCGCCCTGGCCGTGATGCTGGCCTTTGGCCTGACCATGGTCCTTCTGCCCCCCCTGCTCTCCTTCTGGGCCCCCGTGGGCCGGAAAAAAACAAAAGACAAACCCCATCCCATCCAGGCCCTGATCCGACGCATCGACCATGTGGGCACGGACTACCCCAAAGCCGTACTTTCCCTTTTCGCCCTCATGGTCCTGGCCATGGCCGCCGGTGTGAGCCAGCTTAAAATCGACTCCAATTTTGTGGAAATCATCAAGAAGGGGCGGCCCCTGAGGACCACCTACGGCCTGGTGGACGATCACATGGGCGGCACCGGTTCCCTGGAGGTGATGATGGACTTCAAGACCCCGGACGCCCTTAGGAACCCCCATGTGGTGGCGGCCATGGCCCAGATCCAGGACTTCATGGCCGCCACCCCGGAAACCCGGGTGGTAAGATCGGTCTCCCTGGTCAACGGGGTAAAGGAGAGCTTCAAGGCGTTGAACGCAGACCATCCGGACTTTTACCGGGTGCCCCGGGACCCGGCCCTGCTGGACCAGGTGGTCTTCCTCTTTGACAATGCCGCCCCCAGGGACCGGCGCCGCCTGGCCTCGGACGATTTTTCCGCAGGCCGCATGGGCATCCGGACCCTGAACATGGGCTCCATCCAGGCCCTGGAGGTCATGGGCATTATACAGGCTGCCGTTGACCGGGCCTTTGAAGGGCTGGAACAGACCTTCCCCGGCCTCAGGGTCACCCTCACCGGCAACATGGCCCTGCTCTCCAAGATGCTGGACTATATTGCCTGGGCCCAGCTCAAAAGCTTTGCCCTGGCCCTGGGGGTGATCTCGGTGATCCTCCTTCTGGTCCTGGGCAGTATCAAGGCCGGATGGGTGGCGGTGCTGCCCAACCTCTTCCCCGTCCTCACCCTCTTCGGTATCATGGGCGCCCTGGGCATCCCTTTGGATGCGGACACCCTTTTGGTGGCCCCCATCATCATGGGCCTGGCCGTGGACGACACCATCCACTTCATGACCCATTACCGCATGGAAATGGCCAAGCCCGGGGCCACCATTGCCACGGCTGCGGCCGGGGCTCTGCACGAGGCCGGCCAGGCCGTGACCTTCACCTCCCTGGTCCTGGGCACTGGTTTTCTGGTCTTTATCCTCTCCTTCCACCAGGGGCTCTCCAATTTCGGCATTTTTTCGGCGGTGGCCATCCTTGCCGCCCTGTGCGCCGATCTTTTTTTCCTGCCCGCCCTGTGCCGGGCAGCCAACCTTAATTTTAAGGAGGCCTGATATGCGTATCCTTCATTCCATATTCCTGTTTCTGGGGCTCCTGATCCTGGCCCTTATCCTCTTCATCCTCACCCTTACCCCAGTCCGGGCCGCAGAAGACGGTCGGGCCGTGATCCGGGCGGTCCTGGACCGAAACGACGGCACAACGGAATGGGGCCGGGTAAGATTGTCCACCTGCCGGACCCGGACCCTGGACGGTCGGCTCCAGTGCAACGGCCCGGTGCGGGTCAAGGTGCTGGAGATGGTTCGCAAGGACTATGGGCCCCGGGAAAAGGATAAGAAGACCCTGACCATCATCCGGGAACCGGTCGGAGAGCAGGGCATCGGCTTCCTACAATTTGACCATGAGACCCTGGGACAGGAGACCGACCAATGGCTCTACCTCACCGCCCTGGGCAAGGTGAAACGCATTGTCTCGGGCAATGGGAACGAACCCAAGACCGGCAGCTTTTTCGGATCGGAATTCAACTACGAGGACATGGAGCAGAACCTGCTGGAGGAATTCACCTACAAGATCCTGGGCAAGGAAAAAATCGGTGGGGTCACCTGCACCGTGGTCCAATCCCTGCCCACGCCGGACAAGGCGGCCCGGAGCAATTATGCCAAGGCCCTGCACTGGGTGGACACGGACCGGGACATTACCCTGAAGACCCTGCTCTTCAACCGGAGGGGCCAGGCATGTAAACGGGTCTGGTCCCTGGACATCCGGGAGGTGGACGGCATCCTGGTCCCCTTCACCATTGTGGTCCACAATCCCCTGGACCAGCGCCAATCCATCTTTACCTATGAGGCCATCACGGTGAACCGGCCCGTGGCCGACGACCTCCTCACCCGGCGAAGCCTCACCGACGCCGCATACCGGGAGGCCCGGTTCCGGCGACTGGCCCGGGAGGCCCGATGATGGCCGGACGGTCCTTGCTCCTTACCATCCTGGCCACGGTGCTCCTTGCCCTCCCGGGCCGGTTGCCCCCTGCCATGGCCGGATTTGATACAGCCGGGTTTGATGCAGCCCAATTTGATACCGGCGGCTTTGGCACGGTTCCGGTGCCAGCCCCGGTCCTGCCGCCGGAACCATCCCCCCTCACCCTGGACTGGACCCTGGGGACCAAGGCATCCCTGGCCATGGGGTCCAGTCTCCAATGGGTGGACACCCATGTCTGGCTCAAGGGGCGGGCCGAAGCCCTGACCCAGGGGGGATGGTTCTTCCTGGCCGAGGGCCGGGTCCTGGCCCTGTTCAAAACCGACCACCGCGCCCGGGATGAAGACCTGGCCCTGGCCTGGCGGCCCAAGCAAGCCTATGTCCAGGCCGGATCCGGGGATTTCACCTGGACCCTGGGCTACCAGATCCTGGTCTGGGGGGAGGCGAACAGCGCTGCGGTCACAGACGTTGCCGCCCCCCGGGACCAGGAGGATCTCATGTTTAAGGAGGTGGAGGAGATGCGGTTCGGCCAATGGGCCTTCACAGGGGAGGTGTTCAAGGACTGGGGCGCACTCCAACTCTTTGCTTCCCCCTGGGCCGAGACCGACCGCATGCCCGGATTTGGGAACCGGTATGAGACCGTTCTTCCCGGGAATCCCCGGGTGGAGGACCAGCCTCCGGAATTTGGGCAGGGGGAAGCCGGGTTCCGGTTTTCCACAACAAGGGGTAAATTTGAATGGGCTTTGATGGGGGGATGGTTCCGGGCCAATGGCCCGGTGCTGGAGGGCAGCACCCTGGTTAGGGCCCGCTACCCTGGATTTGCCATGGCCGGGGGAGCGGCCTCCTGGGTTAGGGGAAATGTGCTGGTCAAGGCCGAGGCGGCCTTTAAGGCGGGTCACCCCCTCCAGGGGATGTTAAAAACGGGATATGACATTGGGAAAAAGGATCTGGTCGACGGGATGGTGGGCCTGGAATACACCACCAATGACCAGACCAAGGCGACCCTGGAACTCAGCCACCGCCGGATCTTTTCGGATACGACCGGGCTGGTACCGGCCCACAGGGATCGCACCGCCCTTTATTTCACCCTGGGAAAAGCCGTTCTCCACGAGACCCTGGAGCTGGAATACCAATTTTTCTACCACCTCCGGGACAGGGACATCTGCCATGGATTCAAGGCCGACTATGAAATGACGGACCAGCTCACCCTGAGGGGGCGGCTCCACCTCCTCCAGGCCGGAGGAACCACCACGCCCCTGGGGTCCCATGACCGGGAGGACCGGGTCTCAGTAGAGCTGGTCTATACCCTATGATGATCAGCACGCCACAATCCTCACCAACCCCAAAGATGTCACGGGGTGGATTTGCGACAGCAGATTCATTGGAAAAAGGGAAGGGGTGTGCTTCACAGCTGCCCTTCCAATGCGCCATGGGCAATTGCCGTGAAATTTTCGGGTCAGTTTACACTGGGATTGAGCATCCACTTGATGAACCAGTCCCCGTCCTCTTCATCCAGGCAGACCAGGCCGGAGTTCTGGAACTTGTAAACCCGGTTGTCGGGATCTCCGCAGATCAGGTAGGAAACCAGGCGGTCCAAAAAGGGGAGATGGCCCACCACCAGGGTGTGCTCCTTGGGGTTAACCTTGTCTCCAAAGCGCTTCACGTCGTCCAGGGGGGCGATGCCGGGGATGGTGCGGGTGGCCAGGGGGGGATCCAGGTATTCCTCAAAAATGGCGGCGGTCTGCATGGCCCGGGTTTTGCCGGAGTGGACAATACGGCGGACCTGGACCTTGTACACCGCAGCCACTTCGGCAATACGGACGGTATCGTTTCGGCCGGCCTCGGACAGGCCCTTTGCCGGATCCTGGTCCTTGTGCAGGGATCGCCCGTGCTGGGCAAGTAAAAGAGGCATGGCATTTCCTTTCATGGTTCTCTAGGTGGATAAAAACATCCTTCCTCCATAGTACCGGGACTGAGACATGTTTATCAAGGGTCTTTTCCATGGGCCCATGGGGAAAAACTTCTGGGACTGCTTGAATCCGGAAGATGAATGGCATATGTTCAAGGGGTTATGAAAGTGCTGATTCTTCCCTACTTCAAAAGGAATTTCAAAAAAATCCTGGCCGGAATGGTCGCCATGATCGTGGTGGACGGCCTCCAGCTCATCACCCCCCAGATCATTAAGAATGCGGTGGACGCCCTGGCCGCGGGCCTTGGGGATCGCAGCGTCATCCTCAACCAATGCCTGATCATCCTGGGGCTGGGCCTTGCCATGTCCCTTTTGCGGTATTGCTGGCGGATCTGGCTCATGGGGTCGGCCCGGGAGGTGGAAATGGGGCTGAGGGACGATCTCTTCCGCCATGCCCTGGACCTGGATCCGGCCTTCTACGACACCGTGAAAACCGGGGATGTCATGGCCCATGCCACCAGCGACATCAACCATGTGCGCATGGCCTTTGGATTCGGCCTCATCGTCATGGTGGACACATTGCTCCTGGGCACGGCCACCCTGGGCATCATGATCTACACCCATCCCAAACTCACCCTCATGGCCATGATTCCCATGCCCCTTCTGGTCTATTTCACCCGGAAGCTGGGCCAGAAGATGCACGACTTTCACAAAACGGCCCAGGAATCCTTCAGCCTGCTCACGGAGATGGTGCGGGAGAGCTTCTTCGGCATCCGGGTGATCAAGGTCTTTAACTTTGAGCCCTTTGCCGCCCAACGGGTCACCGACGGCTCCCGGGACTATTTTAAAAAGAATTTAAAGCGGGCCGTGGTCACGGCTTTGATGAAGCCCCTGCTGGGCTTTTTCTTCAACCTCTCCTCCCTGATCATCATCTTCTACGGCGGCTACCTGGCCATGGCCGACCAGCTCAGCCCCGGGGAGCTGGTGGCCTTTCTCCAATACCTGAACATCCTGGCCTGGCCCATCATTGCCATTGGCTGGATGACCAATCTTTTCCAGCGGGGCATGGCCTCCCTGAAACGGATCTCCTCCCTGCTCCAGGCCCAACCTGGCATCCGGGCCCCCGGGGACGGGGGCGCCCCCTGGGACGATCCCAAAGGAGAGCTCTGCTTTGACCAGGTGGATTTCGGCTATGGAAAGGCATCGGTCCTCAACCAGGTCTCCCTCACCGTGGCGCCGGGCACCCGGGCCGGGATATCCGGCCCTCCGGGCAGCGGCAAGACCAGCCTGGTCCAGCTCATCCCCAGGCTCTACGATGCCACCGGGGGCCAGGTCCGGGTGGATGGGAAGGATGTTCGGGGGCTGAATCCCGATGCCCTGCGCAGCCACATCGCCCTCATGCCCCAGGAGCCCTTCCTCTTTTCCGGCACCATCCTGGAAAACCTGCTCATGGGCCGGACCCTGGACAAGGAAATCCCCAGGAAACGGCTGGACCAGGTCATCCACACCTGCGATCTCACCCGGACCCTGGAACAGATGCCCCAGGGGCTGGAGACCCTGGTGGGGGAAAGGGGGGTTACCCTGTCCGGGGGGCAGAAGCAGCGGTTGGCCCTGGCCCGGACCCTGATCACCGACAAAAAAATCATCATCCTGGACGATCCCGTAAGCCAGGTGGACACCCAGACGGCGGAGAACATCATCTCCCGACTGGGACGGGCCAACCCAGATTCCACCTTTATCATCATCTCCCACCGGCTGTCGGCCCTGGCCGCCTGCGACACCATCTATATTCTGGACAGGGGAAAAATCCAGGCCCGGGGCAGCCACGACCATCTGATTTCCACCAACCCATTCTACCGCGACGCGTTCAAGGTCCAGCAATTTGAGGAGGCCCGGGGTGTCTGAAGAAAAAGTGGTCAAACTGGCCAACGGCATCGTATTCAAGGTCCTCTGGCCCCATATCCGGCCCTATGCCTGGATGCTCTTGTTCTCCACCTTCCTGGTCTTTTTGGGCATCTGCTTTGAGGTCTCCCTGCCCCTGCTCACCCAAAAGGCCATTGACGGATTCATCCTGCCCCAAACCGAGGCCCTTGGCGTTTGGCTGCCGGGGTTTTCCGGCGTTTTTGAAGGCCTGTTTCCCAGTGTCTGGGTGGGCTCCTTCACCACCTTCGGCCTCATCTACCTGGGCATGATCGTCACCGGGTTCCTGGTGGAATTTTGCCAGACCCTGTTCATGGAATACACCGGGCAGAAGATCATCCTCAACCTGCGCTGCACCCTCTTCTCCCACATGGTCGGCCTGCCCGTGGCCTACTACGATGAAAACGCCTCGGGGCGGCTGGTGGCCCGGGTGGCCGGGGACATTGAAAACATGAACGAAATGTTCACCTCGGTGCTCATCTTCATCTTCAAGGACCTGGTCCTCATGGCCGCCATTTTAGGCGTCCTCTTTTCCATGAACCCGGGGCTGGCCGTGTGGCAGGCCGCCCTTGTACCGGTGATCTTCATTGGCATCGCCGTCTTCTCCCGGGTGGTCCGGGGGGCCTTCCGCACCATCCGCCAGAAGATCGGGGAGATCAACCACAGCTTTTCCGAGGGCATCACCGGTCTCAAGGTCATCCAGACCACCACCAGCCGGGGGCGGTTCACCCGGCGCTTTAACCAGCTTAATTTCGAACATTTCAAGGCCACCATGTTCCAGATCCGCATCTTCGGCATCTTCATGCCCTTCATCGGATTTGTGGGCACCATTTCCGTGGCCCTGGTCATCTGGCACGGCTCGACCGCCGTCATGGACCAGACCCTGAGCCTGGGAGAGATGGTGGCCTTCCTCTCCTATATGAAGCTTTTTTTCCGCCCCCTTCGGGAGCTGTCGGAAAAGTTCAACCTCCTCCAGAATGCCCTGGCCTCTGCCGAGCGCATCACCACCGTCCTCACCCGGGAACCGGCAAGCCCGCCCCAGGCATTGGACACCCGATCCCCAATTAAAAATGGCCTGGACCGCATCCACCACCTGGCCTTCTCCCACGTGGACTTTTCCTACGACGGAGAAACCCCGGTCCTCAAGGACATTTCCTTTGACCTCACCCCGGGGCAGTCCATCGGCATTGCCGGCCCCACGGGCTCGGGCAAGACCTCGGTGATCAACCTCATCACCGGCTTCTACCCCCCGGTCGCAGGAGAGATCCGCTTCAACCACATCCCCATGGACCAATTCCCCATCCGGGAAGTCCGCAACCGCACCGCCCTGGTCATGCAGGACCCCATCCTCTTTTCCGGCACCATCCGGGACAATATCCGGCCCAAGGGCGCCGACATCAACGACGCCGACCTCTCCACCGCCCTCTCCCGGGCCAATTGCAACTTCCTCTTTGAAAAATTCCAGGGCCTGGACACGGAGATCATGGAAGGGGGCCGCCCCCTGTCCGCCGGGGAAAAACAATTGGTCTGCATTGCCCGGGCCTTTGCCTTCAATCCTGACCTCATCATCTTTGACGAGGCCACTTCCTACATGGATTCCCAGTCGGAACAGGCCGTCCACCAGGCCATGAACCGCCTCATGGAAGGGCGACTCTCCATCCTCATCGCCCACCGCCTTTCCACCATCCGCCACTGCGACAAAATCCTCCTCCTGCGCGACGGACGGATCCGGGAATCCGGCACCCACGGGGAACTGGCTGCCCATAAGGGGGAGTATTACCACCTGCTGAAAAAGGAAAAGATTTAAACAAAGAATCACACAAGTGTTAATCTATCATAAGACTTACGAATTCAAGATGTTGGACAAAAAAGATATAAGTGATAAATCGAGACTAATCCATTTGGCCATAATAGGAGGCTGTATTGATTTACGAAAATAAAGAACTCGCCCAACTTCAGGATTCATTCAATGATTTACAAGGGGAATATGAGAGGCTGCTACTCTCCTGCGCTTCTTTCAATCAAACCCTTAATACGCAGAAAGCCAAAGAATTCATAGTCCATGGGGTCTGTCGACGGCTCACCATAATTTATCGCTGTATGATAAATATTTTTCGAATTTTCCCACCAGAAAAAGAAAGCCTTCTCCCAGACGATGACAGATCAGATGTTCAAATCAACCTTCACGCATTCATCATCAATATATTTGGTATTCTTGAAAATCTTGCCCTTTCTTTTGCCCATGAAAACCAAATAATAGGGAAAAGAAATGATGGCAAGCTACATAAAAATGACATAGGTCTTTTCAAATCGAAATTTCAATCCCGATTGCCTGATAATCTACAAACCTATTTAGAAAGTGATAGGATAGAAGCTTGGTATGATGGTTACGAAAAAAACTATAGGGATGCACTTGCACACAGAATTCCCCCCTTCATACCGCCGTCTGGATTGAATGAAGCAGAACAACAGGAATACTCAATAATAGAGAAAAAAATAGCGGAAGCCCAAGCCTCTGGAAATGTAACGAAATTAAAGACACTATTAAAACAGCAAAAACAACTCGGCAAAGCAAATCCCATATTTGCCCATTCCTTTTCTGAAGATTCAAAGCCCATGTATCTTCACGCACAAATCCTTGCAGACTTCGCAACCATCGAACAGCTGATAGAGGTCTACATAGGGATTGAACCCACCCACCCTATTGACGCTGGATCTTAATTGAAGTTCCTCAAAAAGCACAATGTCAATCGGCGTCCAAAAATCCCCAACTTGTCTGAGCCCCACTGTACAGCAGTTTGCCCTCTGGCTCTGCACCGGTTTAAGCACCACCATCGAAACACCTATCATTTCCCAAAACCCAAATCAGAGGCAATCGTCACCATCTCGGTAACTTCCACAATCAATGGAAGCCCACCTAACTTTTAATAATCGAAAAGCTATTCATAAACCAACCCAGAAAAATCGATTAAATAGTTGCATCATGTTGAAAAATAATATAATTTAGACATATATAGCACACATAAAGCTATTCATAACATTACCCAAAAACCAATTCAAAGCAGTGAAACGATGCAAGCCATCAGAGACTACCTTAAAAGGGGACCTTCCACTTCCAAGGAAATTCAGGCGGCCCTTGGGTTGAGCCAGAGTTCAACCGCACGTCTGTTGAAAAAAATGGGCAGCGGAATCATTCCCATCAAAGAGGGCCGCACCGTAAAATATGCAGCAACGGTCAACGCATTCGGGGGCAGTGACCGCATTCCGTTGTGCATCATTGATGGGGCCGGGAAGCCCAATCCCATTGCCCATATTCGCCCTTTGAATTGTGGTCAATTTTTCATCGAGCCCCAGGAAAATACAGAATATTCCCCATTGCTGTTGGGGGAGGGTGGAAACGGTTTATGCGACGACCTTCCCTATTTCCTCCTGGATCTGAAACCCCAGGGGTTTCTCGGTCGGCAAATTGCAAGGACCCTATCCCAGCAATCCCCGGACTTCCCCCCTAACCCGAAGAACTGGAACACCAACCAGATTGGGCGGTACTTGATTTCAAACGGAGAGGACCTCCCGGGGAATTTCCTATTTGGGGAGCAGTTGATGTTGCGGCTGAGACGTGGGCCCACAGCAGTGTCACGGCAGGATTATCCGGACCTGGCCGACCGGGCCATGAAGGGAGAGCCCCCGGGGTCTTCCGCCGGGGGAGAACAACCAAAGTTTACCGCATTCAGCAAGGAAAAATCCTCCCATGTCATTGTGAAGTTCACGCCCAAGGGCCGGAATGAAGTGGCGGAACGGTGGCGGGATGTCCTGGTTACGGAATTTCATGCGGCCCAGATTCTGGCCCAAAACGGATACCCGGCAGGGAAAACCGACTTGTTTGAACGGGAAGGCCGAATGTTCCTGGAGAGTCAGAGGTTTGACCGAAGGGGGCTCTTTGGCAGGCGATCCATGATCTCACTGGATATCATTGACAGGGAATTTGTGGGATATGGCGGGAGCAGCTGGTCCGGTGTAATGGCAAACTTGCATGGCCAGGGACTTATAAATGCAGATGATTTGCAACGGACCAGGGAGTTGGAATATTTCGGCCATTTGATCCACAACACGGACATGCATTTGGGAAATTTAAGCCTTGCCATGGGGGGAGAGCGATTCAAACTCCTGCCCGCCTATGACATGTGTTCCATGGGCTTTGCCCCCAATGGCGGGGAGGTCTTGTCCTTTGACACAATCCCGACTCAGACGGCCCCCGACCTCCCTTCCTCCATCAAAAAAAGGGTGGAAAAGATGGCGTCCCTATTCTGGACAAAAATCAGCACAGATCCTCGCATTTCAACTGAATTCCGGGAATATTTGGAAAAGGCATTTCCCACCCCCAAATGGAAGTAGCACTGTTCAAACGTATTTCCAAATCAAGGCCGTTATAGCAGTTGCCATAAGATTTTTCGTTTTGCCTCCACTGTTACCGGTCGGTTCGCCAGCTTAATCGGAAATCCTTTCTGGTAAACCCTATACCAGACGGATTCGTTTTATAGAAGAAACCGAACCCTTTCCCCTTTGTACGGTGGTCAGGTGCGGGGCGGGGTAGCCTTTCCCAGGCCGTTGGTAAGTCGAAATTACAACCCCTTAATGGAATGGAGGTGACATCTCCAATTGTCTGAGGAGCTACTGCACCGCAGTTTTGGAGATGGCCCGGAATGGAATTATAGGGATTGTTTTCGATCTTTCCGGGACAAGAAAGGGTGCGCCGCTCCGCACCGGGTTGGGTCCACAGCGCCGCTCCCCAAAGGCCACTTACCCCGAAGACAGCTATTGTTTCAAAGGATCAAATGATTCAAACAATTTAAATGACCCGACTGCACCACCTGGTTTACAGGTGGAAGAGATCCGACTGCACCCGGTTGATGCCTATGCCGTGGGAACGGCCAAAGACCATGATGTCTTCGGGTTTGAACTCGCCTTTGATCCAGGTGTCGTAGAACTCGGGGGTTCTGAGCATGAGGATGATGTAGGAGAGGTGGCCGGAATACCCGTTGGGGTCGGCGGCCTTGAGGTCGTCGATTCGGGCATTGGCCTTGGCCATGGCCTGGCGGTGAACCGCCGGCGGGGCATCCGGGCTGCACACATGGTCGGAGTAGAGGCGGCGGCAGGAAAAGGGACGGAATTTATAAATGAGGCACCCCTTGTTCTTCATGAGGAAGGGGCAATCCACCCGCTGTTTTTTCTCCCGTTTTTTGATTTCCCGGTTCAGGGCCTGGTGGATCTTTTTGACCTTGTCCTTGGGCAGGGTGCCCAGGTAGGTGAGGATGCGGAAGGCTTCCAGGGTGGTGGCGTCGACGGCGCCGGCATGGGTGCAGCAATAGGCGCACCCCTTTTGGCAGGCAGCCCCCTCCTTGTATTCGGCAACTTCGGCCTCGTAGGCGTCGTATATCGTGTCCAGTTCACGGAATTTGGCAACCATGTCCATGGGCGGAATCCTTTATGTTTTTTAGGTGTCTTTACTTGAGGGTGATCATCTGCCCCGGTTTTTCGGGGCCGGCCACGGAAAGGCCGATTTTCGTGTCCCTGAGGCAGGGTTCAAATGCTTCCAGAGCCGCATTGGGGCGGTTGTTCTCTTCGCTGAGGTGGGCCAGGATAACGTGCTGGAGGTTGGGATGGATCACATCCAGGAGCAGCTGCCGGGCCTCTGGGTTGGAGAGGTGCCCCCTGCGGGACTTGATCCGCTGTTTCAAATGCCAGGGATAGGGGCCGTTCATGAGCATGTCCATGTCATGGTTGGATTCCATGTAGAGGAGGGATGCATTGGAGAGGTGGGCCCTCACCAGGTTGGTGGCAATGCCCAGGTCCGTGGCAAATCCCACCTTGAGGCCGCTATGGCTCAGGGTCAACCCGGCCGGGTCTTCGGCATCGTGGGAGATGGAAAAGGGGTTGACGGTCAGGTCTCCGATTTCAAAGGGGTTGCCGCAGTGGAAGTATTCCAAAAGCGACACCTTGCCCAGGCGTTTGCAGGCGGCATGGGTGGCCGGGGTAATGTGCAAGGGGATGTTGAACCGTCGGCTGAGAACGCCGGCGCCGTGGACGTGGTCGGTGTGTTCGTGGGTAACGATGATGGCATCCAGCTGGGCCGGATCTTCATTGATGAGGTCCATGCGCCGCTGGAGCTCCACCCCGGAAAGACCAGCGTCGATGAGGACGCTGGTCTCCGGGGTGGATATAAAAACGCTGTTCCCCTTGCTTCCGGAAGCAAGGGGACAGACACGAAGAGAGGGCTTATTTGTCCCCATCTTCCTTGGCAGCTTTGTAGCTCAGTTTGATCTTGCCGTCCCGGGTGATGTCCAGGACTTTAACGGCGATGACGTCGCCTTCTTTGACCACGTCGGTGACCTTCTTGACCCGGTAGTTGGCCAGTTCGGAGATGTGAACCAGACCGTCGGTGCCGGGCTTGATGTTCACGAATGCACCAAAGTCGGTGATCTTGACAACGGCACCTTCGTAGATGGCACCAATTTCAGGATCCATGGCAATGTCGGAGACCATTTTCAGGGCTTTTTCGGCATCTTCTTCATTCAGGGCGGCAATCTTGACCAGACCGGAATCATCCACTTCAATGGTGGTGTTGGTGTCGGCCTGGAGGGCTCTGATCACCTTACCGCCGGGGCCGATGATGTCACGGATCTTGTCGGATTTGATCTGGATGGAAACGATCTTGGGCGCATGGGGAGAGACCTCATCCCGTGCTTCGGAAAGGGTTTCCAGCATTTTGTCCAGGATGTGGATACGACCGCCGTTGGCCTGGGCCAGGGCTTTTTCCATGATGTCCTTGGACAGCTCTTTAATCTTGATATCCATCTGCAACGCGGTGATCCCGTCCCGGGTACCGGCCACCTTGAAGTCCATGTCGCCGAAGTGGTCTTCGTCGCCCAGGATGTCGGAAAGGATGGCAATTTTGTCCCCTTCCTTTACCAGGCCCATGGCAATGCCGGATACGGGGGCCTTGATGGGCACACCACCGTCCATGAGGGCCAGACAGCCGGAGCAGACGGTGCCCATGGAGGAGGACCCGTTGGATTCGGTGACCTCGCCCACCAGGCGGATGGTGTATTCAAAGTCTTCCTTGGGCGGCAGGATACGGGCAATGGCGCGGTGGGCCAGGTTCCCGTGTCCGATGTCCCGGCGGGAGGGGCCGCCGGGGCGTTTCACTTCGCCCACGGAGTAGGGAGGGAAGTTGTAATGGAGCATGAAGTCCCGGGTCTCGTTGCCGGCCAGGGTTTCGATGCGCTGTTCGTCCATGCCCGAGCCCAGGGTCATGACGCCCAGAACCTGGGTTTCGCCACGGGTAAACAGGGCGGAACCATGGGGACGGGGCAGAACGCCGGCGTCACAGGTGATGTCACGGACTTCGTCAAAGGCCCGGCCGTCGATGCGGCGGTCTTCTTCCATGACGATGGACCGGGATACGGATTTCACCAGCTTGGAAACGGATTCTTTAACTTCGCCCAGCTGGTCGGGGTAGTCGACGGAGAAGTGTTCAACCACTTCTTTCTTGTACAGGCTCAGGGCCTTGTTCCGATCCACCTTTCCCTTGATCTGAACCTGTTCCTTTACACCGTCCCTGGCAAAGGCTTTGACCTTTTCGGCCAGTTCTTCGTCAAAGGGGGCGGGGCAGAGATCGAATTTTTCTTTGCCCACGGCAGCCTTGAGTTCATTTTGCATGTCGATGATGGGCTGGATGGCTTGGTGACCGAAGAAGATGGCGTCCAGCATTTCCTGTTCGGAAACGATGTCGGCACCGCCTTCGACCATGACCACACCGGTCTTGGAACCGGCAACCACCAGTTCGATGTCGGATTCTTCCATCTGCTCCAGGCTGGGGTTCACAATGAACTCACCGTTGATCCGACCCACCTTTACACCGGCGATGGGGCCGTCAAAGGGAATGTCGGAGATCTGCAGGGCAGTGGAAGCACCCACCATGGCCAGCATGCCGGGGTCGCACATTTTGTCCGCGGACAGGACGGTGGCGATGATCTGGGTTTCAAAGTTGTATCCGTCCGGGAAAAGGGGGCGGATGGGGCGGTCGATGAGACGTGCGGTGAGGGTTTCAGCCTCGGAGGGACGTCCAATCTCCCTTCTGAAGTAGTTGCCCGGAATACGACCGGCGGCATAGATCCGCTCCTGGTATTCAACGGACAGGGGCAGGAAGGTGGCGTCCAGTTTGGGGTCTTTTGCGGCCACGGCGGTGACCATGACAACGGTTTCACCCAGCTGTACCACAACGGAGCCGGATGCCTGTTTGGCAACCTTACCGGTGGAGATGGTCATCTCACGTCCACCCACGTCTGCTCTAACGATTTTTTCCATGATGTCTCCTAAAAATGAGAAGGGCGGACTTCATTGAAGACATTTCATAAACCCGCATCTTTGCCATCAAACCTTGGGATGACCGGGTGGAACCGATCTGGGTTTGATGGAAAACATGCGACCTTAATGAAAAAGGTCTTCAATTCCCCCCGCCCGAATAAATAATACGGCTTAAAAAGCCGTGGACCGGTTTCTGACTTTTCCTGCGTCAAAAACCGGCCCATGGTCAAAACTATCTTCTCAGTCCCAGTTTCTCGATCAGAGACCGGTATCTGTTGATATCTTTTTTCTTGAGGTAATCCAGAAGGCTTCTACGCCGACCGACCAGGATCAAAAGACCTCTCCGGGAATGGTGGTCTTTCTTGTGGGTTTTCAGATGCTCGGTCAGGTAAGAGATACGGTGGGTCAGAATGGCCACCTGTACTTCGGGGGATCCGGTGTCGGATTCGTGAACCTTGAACTTTTCAATCATCTCTTCTTTGTTTTCTGCTAAAAGAACCATTTTCTAGACTCCTATGTCTGGAATAATTTAACTTGGTATTGTTCCCGGCTATCCGCATGATTCCTGAACCAATATTCCATTCAGAACAGGAATGCCAGCCGCAGGGAACACCATTACACGTGTACAAACTTTATGTAAATATCAGTTACCCGACAAAAACGCAACAATAATTATAGGTTAAGCCGTTTTTATCCGGACTGACAAGGGCAAGCAATTGGTCGTCCGCCGTGGTGATGCGGATGGTATCTGCCCCAGGGTCGGTGACGTCACCGATATCCTTTTTTGTCAAGGGCTGCCCGTGGCGGATCCGGGCCAGGATCTCCTCTCCCACTTCCAGCTTGGGCAGGAAGGGAATGCATTGGGAGGGGGGCAGGATATGGGGAACCAACTCTTCGGATTCCATCTTCTCCAGGGTATCCATGGTAAGGGCGTCTTCCACCCGGAACTGGCTGCTTCCGGTGCGGCGCAGGGCCGAGAGATGGGCACCGCAGCCCAGCTGCTCTCCAAGGTCATGGGCAATGGACCGGATATAGGTACCGCCGGAGCAGGAGACGAAGATCTCCACTTGGGGCAGTTCCATGCGGGTCACCCGGATGTCAAGAATTTCAATGGACCGGGGGGGCTTGGTGACGGCCTTTCCCTGGCGGGCCAGCCTGTAAAGGGGAACGCCCTTGTGCTTGAGGGCGGAATAGACAGGGGGCACCTGTTCCTGGGGGCCGAGGAATCCGGCCACGGCCTCTTTTACCCGGTCTTCGGTTAACCCGGCCATGACCCCTTCATCGGCCTTGGCCACGGTCTCTCCGGTCTTGTCGTAGGTATCGGTCTGGATACCCAGTCTAAGGGTGGCCTGGTAGGCTTTGTTTCCCCCCAGATAAAACCGGGACAGCTTGGTTCCCTTTCCCACGGCAATGGGCAGAAGCCCTGTGGCAAAGGGATCCAGGGTCCCGGTGTGGCCGACTTTTTTGACCTTGAGCCGGCGCTTTACAATGGAGACCACCCGTGCAGATGAGAGGCCTTCGGGTTTGTCCACGAGAAGGATTCCGTCTTTTTCCATGGCGGAATTCTCCAAATCAGTCTTGATCGGGGGTGCCATCGTCAGCGGCGTCATCTCCGCTGTCGGCGGCCCGGGTGGCATTGGCCTTGGTGATCAGATCGTCCATGGCCTGGGCCCGGTCAAAGAAATCATCCTCCTCAAAGATGAGCTCGGGCATGAACTTCAGCCCCAGCTTGGGGGCAATCATTTTTTTGATATACCCCTTGGACTTGTGGATGGCCTCCATGGCCTCTTTCTTTTTCAGACCCTTTCCAAAGATGGAAACGTAGACCGTGGCAATCCGCAGATCCGCAGTAAGCTTGACACTGGAAATGGTGGCCAGTTCCAGCCGGGGATCCTGGATTTTCTTCTGGATCAACTCGGTGATGGTCTGCTGGATTTTGACGGAGATTCGCTCCGCTCTACCGTAAGGTTTCATGCCGCTAACCTATTATCCCTGATATTTGCGTTCTTCGACTTCATAGCATTCAATGACGTCGCCGACCTTGATGTCGTTGTATTTTTCAAGGCCGATACCGCATTCGTATCCCTGATCCACTTCCTTGACGTCGTCCTTGAACCGGCGCAGGGAGGAGAGCTCGGTATCACACTTGATAACCCCTTCACGCAGCAGCCGGACCTTTTTACCACGAACAACCTTGCCTTCGGCAATGTGACAACCGGCGATGGTGCCGATTTTCGGTACCACAAAGGTTTCACGCACATCGGCGCGGCCGATGATGTTCTCGTGGAAGGTGGAGGGCATAAGGCCGTCCAGGGCGGTTTTGATGTCGTTGATGACATCGTAGATGATGTCGTAGAACCGCATGTCCACACCCTCGTCCTTGGCCATCTTCCGGATCTGGGGAGTGGGCCGGACGTTGAAGCCGATGATGATGGCATCGGAGACACCGGCCAGGGCCACGTCGGATTCGTTGATGGTACCCACGGCAGAGTGGATGATGGAGATGTCCACCTCTTCCTTGGCCAGGTCCTTGAGGGAATCGTTGAGGGCTTCGATGGAGCCCTGTACGTCGGCCTTGACGATGAGCTTGAGTTCTTGAACCTCTGCGGAACCCAGGTTTTCGAACATTTTTTCAAGGTTGGCACGGCTCTTCTTGGCCAGTTCCTTGGCCCGCTGTTTCTGCATGCGGTGGCCGGCAATCTGCTTGGCATCCTTGTCGGAAGCCACGGCAATGAACTCGTCGCCTGCATCGGGGACCCCGGTGAGACCGACAATTTCCACGGGACAGGAGGGACCGGCGTCTTTCACCCGCTCGCCGTTGTCGTCGATCATGGCACGGATGCGACCGGAATGGAGACCACAGACGATGGGATCACCGTCCTTAAGCGTGCCCTGTTTTACCAGGACCGTGGCCACGGAGCCCCGGCCGGTATCCAGGCGGGATTCAACAACATAGCCGGAGGCTTTCTTGTCGGGGTTGGCCCTCAGTTCCAGTACTTCGGACTGGAGCAATACCATTTCCAGCAGCTCGTTGATGCCTTCACCGGTCTTGGCGGAAACCTTTACAAAGATGGTATCTCCACCCCAGTCTTCGGCCAAAAGATCGTGTTCGGACAGCTCCCGGATGATCCGATCGGGATCGGCACCGGGCTTGTCCATCTTGTTCACGGCAACCACAACGGGTACGCCGGCGGCCTTGGAGTGGTTGATGGCCTCTATGGTCTGGGGCATGACCCCGTCGTCGGCGGCAACCACCAGGATAACAATATCGGTGACCTGGGCGCCCCGGGACCGCATGGCGGTAAAGGCGGCATGGCCCGGTGTATCCAGGAAGGTGATGCGTCCGCCCTGCTCGGTCTTCACGTTGTAGGCACCGATGTGCTGGGTGATACCACCGGCTTCGCCCGAGGTGATCTTGGACTGACGGATCACGTCCAGCAAAGAGGTTTTACCATGGTCGACATGGCCCATGATGGTGACCACCGGGGGGGCTTCCACCAGGTCCTCGTCCTTTTCATCGGTTTCCACCACCTGCTGGAGAAGGGTCTCTTCTTCAAAGCTGGCCTTTTCCACTTCAAATTCGAACTCGGCGGCCACCAGGGAGGCGGTTTCAAAGTCAATGGTCTGGTTCACCGTGGCCATGACCCCCATGGTCATGAGTTTGGCGATCATTTCATTGGCTTTGATGCCCATGCGTTTTGCCAATTCGGCAAGCTCGATGGCTTCGTCGATTTTCACGCGGCGTTTAATGGCCTTGGGTGTGGTAATCTGGGTCTTCTGGAAGCCACCCTTTTTACCCCGGACATCTTTTCTGCCCCGTTTTTTCCGACCCCTGTTGTTGTAAAGATCATTGCCCTCAACAACGGATTTTCTTTTGCGTTTTTTCCCGCGTTTGTTTCCGTAATCATCGTCGGTGCGGCGTTTGTCCCCTCTTCTACGGGGATCATCGCTGACGGGCATGGACGGTTCCATGGCCGGGCCGCCGACCGAGGGCCGGGATGCCGGACGGGAGGAGGGCCGGGATCTGTTACCATTGTCCGAAGACCGGTTCCCGTTTCTACCTTCCGAGGGCGCACGCATTTTTCTCAGGTTCTCCAACACAGTGGGGTCAGCCACTTTTACGATCTTGGCCGGTGTGGATTTCCGCTTTTTCTTTTTCTTCTTGGACTTGGCCTCGGAGTCATCTGCCTTGGGTGCTTCTTCCGGTGCAGCAGATGTTTCTTCGGCCTTGGCGTCTGCCGTCTGGGGCGCTGTGGCCTTTGCTTCTTCTGTCACTTCGGTCTTTTCCGTTTCCGGTCCCGGTTGGGGCAGGTCTTCTCCTTCGGGAGCCTGGGGCTCGACCGTCGGAGCTTCCGGAGCCTGGGGCTCAGGGTCTGCTTTGGCTGCCGGTTCTTCAACAGGGGGTTCCTCAACGGGTGCTGGGGCTTCTGTCACGTCTTCGGCAGGCGTTTCTTTGGTGGCCGGTTTAATAATTTTAGCGGGCTCGGACTTCCGGAGTTTAGATGTTGGCGTCGCCTTGCGGCTGGGCGCTTCGGGAGCAGAGGCTTCCGTTTCCGCTGGGGGTTCTTCTGCGACAGGCGCCTGGACGTCTTCCAGACTCTGCTCTACAGATGTGGGTTCTGGTGCTTCTTCTTTGGCTTCAGCCTCAATGGGAGCCGCGGGTTCTTCAACCGGCACCTCGGGGGCTTCCGGGGCAGGTGTATCTGCTTCGGGGAATTCGGGTTCGGGCGTTTCGGTTTCCACAACCTTTTTCTTACGACGGCGGATCACCGACGGCTTTACCTTCACGTCGGTCTTGGCCTTCTTCTTTCCGAACAGGCTGTTTTTGATCGATCTGACGGTGTCATCCTCAAGGGAACTCATATGGCTTTTGACTTTGATGTTCAACTCCTTCATCTTGTCCAAAAGCTGCTTATTTGTCATATTCAGATCTTTTGCTAACTCGTATACTCTGACTTTGGCCATACTCTGCCCCCACCTATCCTCTTTAAAATTTTTGTCTGCTGCCCGCTTCTACGCCGTTGACTCTCGATATCTGACGTCCTAGTCCTTATCCGTGTCTGTCTCGTCTGCTACAGGCTGACCCTCGGTGGTGTCTTCCGGAACATCTTCGCTGTCGAGGTTCTGCTCAAATTCGCCATCTTCGGGCATCTCCTCTTCGGGAGGTGCCATTGCGGCCTCTCTTTCTGCGATGATCAGTTCCCGGGCTTCCTCCCGGGTCTGTTCCGCGTCCTCTTCGGAAATGACCATCACCGATGCCAGCTCATCCACCTGGGCATCGGCCACGTCCAGCAAAGAGGCATACCCGGCCTTAAACAGATTTTCCGCCATGGGCAACCCCACGTTGGAAAGCTGCATAAGGCTGTCATAGCCCTGCTTCAGTTCTCTGCTATAATCTTCCTCGCTGGTCACCTCAAGGTGCCACCCGGTGATCTCGCAGGCCAGGGATACATTCTGGCCGCCTTTACCGATGGCAATGGACAGGTATTCATCGGAGACGATGACTTCCATGGACTGGTTGTCTTCGTCGATGATGACCCTTGAAATTTCCGCAGGGGAAAGGGAGTTACAGACAAAGCGAGCCACATCCGGGCTCCACTGGACAATGTCGATTTTTTCACCCCGAAGTTCCTGGACGATATTCTGGACCCGGTTGCCCTTCATGCCCACGCAGGCCCCTACGGGATCCACGTCGGAATCAATGGAAGAGACGGCTACCTTGGCACGCACACCCGGAACCCGGGCAGCGCCCCGGATGGTGACGATACCTTCGGCCACTTCAGGAACTTCGGTTTTAAACAATTCCACCAGAAATTCGGGATGGGTTCTGGAAAGGATGATCTGGGCGCCCTTGGACTCTTCCAGGACATCCAGTACATAGGCACGAATGCGGTCCCCGCGTTTATAACTTTCCTTGGGCATCTGCTCCCGGGGACGCAGGGCGGCTTCGGCCTGTCCCAGGTTAACGATGATGGCCCCGCGGTCAAAGCGCTGGACAATGCCGTTGATGATTTTACCCTTTTTATGGATAAAATTCTCGTATACGGCGTTGCGTTCGGCTTCCCTCATTTTCTGGATGATGACCTGTTTGGCGGACTGGGCAGCGATGCGGCCGAACTCTTCGGTGTCGATGCGAATGCCCAAGGAGTCCCCGATTTCGCATTCGGGATCGTATTCATACCCCTCCTCCAGGGTCAGTTCGCTATCGGGGTATTCGACCTCTTCCACCACCTCTTTAAAATGGAACACTTCCACATCACCGGTCTTATCATCGTAGTGAACCTCGATGTCAGCCCGGGTGCCGATCTTTTTTCTGGCCGCAGAAATGATGGCTTCTTTAAGGGTATTAATCAAAATTTCGGGATCAATCCCTTTCTCACGACTTACCTGGTCAATAACCCTTTTAATATCTGTGATAAACATATTAAGTGTTCTCCATTTTACTGACCTGCAAGTCTTGCTTTTTCAATGGAAAGGTCAGGGATTAGAATCCGTTTGTTGTCCACATCAACTTCGACAGAATCATCGTTTATCTTTTCAAGAACTCCGGTAAACTTTCTTTGTCCCTCTATGGGTTCACTGGTTTCAACTCGAATCCTGTGACCGGCAAACCGCTTAAAATCGTCTTTCTTTTTCAGGGGCCGTTTCGGCCCTGGGGACGACACCTCCAGCCGGTAGCGACCCAGTGTGGGAATCTGAATTTCAATGAGATCCCCCAGCTGGCGACTGGCCATCACACAATCGTCAAGGGTAATACCGCCGGGTTTATCCAGGAACAGGCGTATCACGGTTTCGCGGTTGATGGAGGCAATCTCCACATGAACCAGCTCAAACCCCTCATCCTGACACAGGGGCTCGGCCACCTTGGTGACCTGTCCGGCCAGATGATCCTGTTGTGTATTTTGGTTCTCTTTCATGCCTGTTTTTCCTTTGAACCCGGTTGTCTATAAATACAAAAACGGGCAGATGCCCGTTTCCTGTACAACCACAAATGTAATCCCAACCCTTTTACCGACTGGTTCAGATTAATCAAAAACTCCAATTACTGGAAGCATCTGCCGTCATTCCCTATCCCAAATTAGGAATGGAGCGGGCAACGAGGCTCGAACTCGCGACATCAAGCTTGGGAAGCTTGCACTCTACCAACTGAGTTATGCCCGCATTAGCGGCTGAATATAACAACCTCCATTCTATTTGTCAACACCCTACAATGCTTTTATTCGGGCATATCGGCATTGAATGTGTCCAATAGGGTATTGGTGATATTCTGATGGATCTTCCGAATATTTTTTTCGGTCAAGGTCTTTTTGGGTGACCGGTAAACCATTCTGAAGGAAAGGGACTTCTGATCTTCGGCCAGGGGTTTGCCCTGGTATACGTCAAAGAGGAAGACATCTTCCAGAAGGGCTTCTTTTCCGAAACGCTTGTCCATGAGGGCATGGACCTCTCCCACCTCAAGACCGGCATCCACCACCAGGGTAATGTCCCGGGCAATGGCCGGGAAACGGGGCAGTCCCACGGCGGTAAAGGTTTCCGGAGACAATGCCATGAGCGTGGCCATGTCCAGGTCAAAGACAAAGGCATCCTGCTTCAGGCCATAGGTCTGGAGCACGGAAGCGTCGATTTTGCCCAGCACACCAATGACGGTATCACCCTGTTTTACACAGGCGCAGTGGCCGGTTTCAAAATAGGGATGGCCGTCCTGGATTCTTTCATAGCGGGTCTCATCAATGCCAAGGCCGTCGAGCAGGCCCTGGACCGCACCCTTGAGATCGTAAAAATCGAAGGGGGCTTTTTTGGAGTACCAGGTTTGGTCGCTGCGGTTGCCGCAGATGAGACCTGAGACCATTTCCACCTCGTTGGGCAGTTCGTCCTTTGTGGTTTTGAAAAAGGTCTTACCGATCTCAAAAAGGCAGAGGCTGTCGATCTGCTGGGCCGTGTTCCGCTTCATGGTTTCCATGAGGCCGGGAATGAGGGAGGTTCTCAATACGGACATCTGCTCGGAGATGGGATTGAGAATGGCCACGCCGTTGCGGCGGGCATCGTCCTCGGCCAGGTTGAGGCGGTCCCAGGACTCCTGGTGGATGAAGTTGTAGTTGATGGCTTCGAAGAAACCGAAACCGATCATGTACTGACGCACCGTTTTCCGGGCCAGGACCTGGGGGGCGATGGGTTTGCCCTGGGCGCGGACCACGGGATAGCTGGTGGGAATATTGTTGTATCCCCACAGACGGGCCACTTCTTCGGAAAGGTCTTCGGGACGGGTTACATCCACCCGGAAGCTGGGAACCATCACGTCCATGTGGCCGGGCTCGGTGATGCCGATGCCGAATTCAACGGATTCCAGAATCCGGGCGATCTCTTCGTCGGAGAAGTCGGTGCCCAGACGGACGTTGAGGGCCTTTGTTTTCAGGCTGATCTTCACCGGCTCGATGGGCGTGGGGTAATTGTCGATGATGCCGTCGGCCAGGGTGGCTTGGCAAAGATCGGCCATGAGGCACAGGGCCCGTTTCAGGGCATAGACCGGACCTTCGGGATCCACGCCGCGTTCAAAGCGGTGGGAGGCGTCGGTGGCAATGCCGGTGCGTTTGGCCGTCCGTCTCACCGAAACGGGATTAAAATAGGCGCTTTCCACCAACACCCGGGTGGTGGTCTCGGAAATTTCCGAGTTTTCACCGCCCATGACGCCGGCAATGGCCACGGGCCGTTCGGCATCGCAAATCATGAGGGCATCGGCTTCCATCTTGTGGGCCTTGGAATCCAGGGTGGTGAATTCCACATCTGGACCTGCTGTCTTGACGATGATCTCACCACCGGCCAGGTTGTCAAAATCAAAGGCGTGCAGGGGCTGGCCGGTTTCCATCATCACGTAGTTGGTGATGTCCACCACGTTATTGATGGAGGCAAGACTTACGGACTCCAGGCGCTGGACCAGCCAGGCCGGAGAAGGACCCACCGTCACGTCAAAGAGCATGCCGGCGGCATACCGGGGGCAGAGCTCGGGATCGTCCAGGGTGACCTTGGCAAAATCATGGATGGACTGGGTGCCCAAACGCCCCTTTCCAATGTTGCCCTGGGTCAGTTCCACATCGGGTTTGGAAACGTTATTGCCGGGCAGCTCAAAGGCGCCGATCTCCCGGGCCGTACCGATGATGCTCAGGCAGTCGGGGCGGTTGGGGGTCAAATCGATTTCAAAAACGGTGTCGCTCAGATCCAGGGCGTCTTTGATGGGGGTACCGGGAGCGGCGTCCACATCCAGGTCCAGGATGCCGTCGGCATCCGAGGCCAGCTTGAGTTCGGCACCGCTACAGAGCATGCCCTGGGAGAGTTCCCCCCGCAGCTTGCTCTTTTTGATCTTCATCCCCGAGGGCATAACCGTACCCACGGTGGCACAGGCAACCCTCATATCTTCCCGGACATTGGGGGCGCCGCAGACGATGTGAAGAGGATCGTCCCCACCGGCGTCCACCACGCAGCAGGAAAGCTTGTCCGCATTGGGGTGCTGCCTGCGTTCCACCACCCGGCCGATGACAACGGTGTCCAGGTAATCAAACAGACTTTCCACCGAATCCACCTCCAGGCCGGCCATGGTCAGGCGGGCGGAAAGTTCTTCGGCATCATAATCAACGGGAATATATTCTTTTAACCAGCTAAGACTGACTTTCATACTAAAATTGCCCCAGGAATCTCAGGTCGTTTTCAAAAAATTTTCTCAAATCATCAATGCCGTATTTGAGCATGGCCATGCGTTCGATGCCCACGCCAAAGGCAAAACCGGTGTACTTCTGGGTGTCGTACCCCATGCCCTCGAAAACGGCAGGGTGAACCATGCCGGATCCAAGGACTTCGATCCAGCCGGTGTGGGAACAGACCCGGCACCCTTTGCCCTTGCACATGACGCAGCGGATATCCACCTCTGCACTGGGCTCGGTAAAGGGGAAGAAACTGGGTCTAAACCGCAATGAGGTCTCTTCGTCGAAGAACTGATGAACAAAGGCGGTGAGAATCCCCTTGAGGTCGCCAAAGGAGATATTCTCATCCACCATCAACCCTTCGATCTGGTGGAACATGGGGGTATGGGTAAGGTCGGAATCACAACGATGGACCTTACCGGCTGAAATGATCCGGATGGGCGGATCGGACTTCTCCATGGCCCGGGGCTGGGATGGAGAGGTGTGGGTTCTAAGGACGATATTGTCTGATACGTAAAAGGTATCCTGCATGTCCCTTGCCGGATGGTACTTGGGAAGGTTCAATGCCTCAAAGTTATAGTAGTCGGTTTCGACTTCCGGACCTTCGGCAATGTCAAATCCCAAGCGCATAAAAATATCACAGAGCTCATCCATAACCCGGGTCACCGGATGGATGGTCCCCCTGACGGGCATGCGCCCGGGAAGGGTAATGTCTATTCCGCCGGCACCGCCGGATTGGCTGGCTTTCAGGGCTGCCTGGGCATCTTTGACCGCTTTTTCAAGCTTGATCTTTAATACGTTGGCATCCTTGCCCGCCGTGGGGCGTTCCTCCACCGGGAGGGAGGATATATTTCTCAAGAACCCGGTGAGCAGGCCCTTTCTTCCCAGAAAACGAATGGAAATCGCCTCCAGGGCATCCGGAGTTTCTGCGTCCCGGATGGCCTCAAGGGCCTGTTTTTCAATATCAGCAATACTGTTCAGCACAATACCCCCACACCTGTCTTAAATTAGTTCAACTGGGCGGCTGCCTTGGAAACCAGCTGAGAGAAACCAGCGGGATCGGAAACAGCAAGTTCTGCCAACACCTTACGATCGATTTCGCATCCGGCCAGTTTCAGGCCGTGCATGAACCGGGAATAGGACAACCCATTCATTCTGGTACCGGCATTGATACGAACGATCCAGAGTTTTCTGAAATCTCTTTTTCTGGCACGACGATCGCGGTAAGCGTACATTAACGCCTTATCAACGGAATCTGCTGCTGTTCTAAACAGTTTACTGCGACCGCCCCGGAAGCCTTTTGCAAGCTTCAGAACCTTGTTTCTACGTCTTCTGGCCTTGAATCCTCTTTTAACTCTCATTTAAAAATACTCCTAAAGCATAATTGACCTAACATGGTCTGCCCATGCAGGTACGGTTTTGTAAAAATTTTCCCCATCCTAATTAAACAGGGACAACCGTTTCTGGGGGTTGCCTTAGCCGTTGGGCAGCAACCGCTTAACTTCTTTCATATCGACGGCAGAAATCATCTGATCCAGTCTGAAAGAGCGCTTTCTCTTGGTGGTCTTCTTTGTCAAGATGTGGCTGGAATGGGATTTTCTGAACTTGAATTTCCCGGATCCTGTCTTTTTGAACCGCTTGGCAGCCGCTCTACTTGTTTTAATCTTAGGCATTTTAACCTCTCTTGTGTTGCGATTTACTAAAAAGAGAAGGTGGCATACGCCCATTTCGGCGCAATACACCACCAGTCATTTCTATGCAATAACAGCCTGCTATGTTTAAACAGAGACTCTGTTTATTTCGGCCCGAGCAACATGGTCACAACCCGCCCCTCAAATTTGGGACGCTGTTCCACAACGGCAAAATCCTCGGTCAGCTCGATCACTTTTTCCAGAACCATATTGGCCCGATCACGGAGAACGATCTCCCGACCCCGGAACATCAAGGTGACCTTCACCTTGTCGTTCTTGCTGATGAATTTTTCGATGTGGCGCACCTTTGTGGCAAGGTCATGGTCATCTGTCTTCGGCCGAACTTTAATTTCCTTGATCTGGGAGTTCTTCTGCTTGCGCTTAGCCTCCTGCTTCTTCTTGGTCAGCTCGTACTTATACTTTCCATGATCCATTATCTTACAGACAGGTGGCTTTGCATCCGGTGACACTTCGACCAGGTCCAACTCCTCATCACCGGCAATTCTCAATGCCTCTTTAATGGGTAATATCCCTATCTGTTCACCGTCAGAACCGATGACACGCACCTCACTGGCCCTGATGCCCTTATTCACATAAACCTTTGCCTGTCTTCCTCGCTTAGATATTTTCACACCTCCCGCTTTCATACGCTTCCAAAAATTAATATTACATAGAACAAGTATAACCTTTTGATTATAGCGATTTGCCAACCAAAAGGCAACAAAATTTATTATTTAATCCTTATCAGACCTTCTGGCTCAGGGTGTAGCGCTCCAGAAAACTGTCTTTCCAGTATAAGTTTTTTTCTTTATTAAAAAAATCAAAAAAAAGATCAAGACTTTTTTGGCGACAAACCCCACCCACGACCCGGACCCGACGCTCCCGATACAGGGGGGGCATTTTGGAAAAATCACATTGGGTTCCGCCCCCCATGGCATCTTCATAGGCATATACAACCCGGCCGATTCCCGAAAGCAGGATGGCGGCATAGCACATCAGACAGGGCTCCATGGTGCAATAAAGGGTGGTATCATCCCGGCTGCCCTGGGGAATTCCCAATCCGGCCACCTCCATGGATTTAAGGGCACGGATCTCGGCATGGTCGATTTCGCTGAAACAGCCCTTTTCCTGGACCGTCCCATTTCGATGGCCACGGGCAATGATCTGCCCGTCACGGACGATAATACAGCCCACGGGAAACTCCCCCCTGTCGTATGCCTGCCTGGCCTGGACCAGGGCTTCTTCCATATATTTAATGTCCTGCGATGCCAAGACGCCTCCTTGGAAACCATGTGCCGGACAACAGCCGCTCCCCGGCACATCTTGCTTTTTTTCAAAAATTCTGTATTTTATAGGATCTTGGTAAAGATTCAATATCAATTTATGAAACCTTTGGAAAAAAATACAGTCCTGGTCGGAGAAAATATCCGAGAGGCGTTTCAAAAACGGGAACAGCAGTTCTTATCCCCCCATGGAACGCCCAGTGCCGACGCATCCCGCAAAACATCAGAGGCAACCCTCTGTAGCCTGCGCACCCCCTTCCAGATGGACAGGGACCGCATTGTCTACTCCAACTCCTTTAGGCGGCTGAAATACAAAACCCAGGTCTTTCTTTCCCCCCTGGGGGATCACTACCGGACACGGCTCACCCACACCCTGGAAGTCTCGGAAATCGCAAGGAACATCGCCAGGGCCATGCGCCTCAACGAAGACCTGGCAGAGGCCGTTGCCCTGGGGCACGACCTGGGCCACACTCCCTTTGGCCACGGCGGAGAAACCGCCTTAACCGAGATCCATTCCCCCCACTTCACCCATTCGGACCAGAGCCTGAGGGTGGTGGATGTATTGGAGAACAAGGGCAAGGGCCTGAACCTGACCCGGCAGGTGAGGGACGGCATCCTCAAGCATTCCAAGGGATTTGGCAACATCATCCCCTCCACCCCCGGCGAAACCGCCGTGACCATTGAAGGACGCATTGTCCGGGTGGCCGATATCATTGCCTATCTCAACCACGACCTGGACGATGCCCTAAGGGGCAAGGTTATTACCCAGAACGACATCCCCGCCGTCTGCCTCAAACAATTGGGGAGAACCCATTCCCTAAGGGCCAGCACCATGATTCAATGCCTGGTGGACAACAGCGGCCCCTGTAACGGCACCTTCATTCTGGACATGGGCAAGGAGACCTTTGAGGCCATGACGGTTCTGCGACAGTTTCTCTATGACCAGGTCTATCGTTCCCCTGGGGTTCACAATGAGTTCATCAAGGCAAAAAAAATCATCAAGGGCCTGTACCGGTATTTACTGGACCACCCGGACCAACTCCAGCATGAGTTGGGAAAAATGGAAATGGCCCCCTGGAACGAAGACCCCAGTCAACTCAGGCGATCGACCTGCGACGCCATTGCGTCCATGACCGACCGGTATGCCCTTGAGCTCTTTTCCAAGCTTTTTTTCCCCAAACCTTTGGTATAATATAGATACGCAAATGAACCACCCCTTTAAAGAACTCATCAAGGCATACCATGCAATGGACAGGGCATACGATGAGGTGGCCCGGCAATACGGTTTCCAATGCAGGGGCTGCAAGGACAACTGCTGTACCTCTTTATTCTTCCATCACACCTTTGTGGAAAAAGCCTACCTGATGCAGACGGTCAGCGCCCTGGATCCTTCCCTTAAAGGGGAGATCATGGAACGGGCCCGGGTCTACGTCCGGCAGACCTTTTCCCGGAAGGGAGAACCGGTCTCCCAAAAACTGCTCTGCCCCCTGAACCAGGACGGAAAATGCCTGACCTATGCCCAGCGGCCCATGATCTGCAGACTACACGGGCTACCCCACGAACTGAACAGACCTGGAATTGGCTGTGTCAGGGGAGAGGGATGTGGTGCCGGGGAATTTCCCCCGGATGGCTATATTCCCTTTGATCGCACCCCCTTTTACCAGCAGATGGCCCTGGCCGAAATGGCGCACCGCAGGCGGTTCAACCTAAAGGGAAAAACCCGATTAACCATTGCCCAGATGCTCATGGAGACCTAGGTTCCGGCCGGGCATACAATACCATAGACGGCTGCATCCCCTGGGTTTCAGGGGAGTTGACCCCTGTCCTCAACCACCTGACAACCATAGATCCAGCCACGAATTTAAAATATAAACCCATAAAATCCCGTAAGAAAAACCTATCACGCCTTTTCAAGGCCAAAAGGAAAACAACATGTCAAATTGTTTGTACATCACCGCCACAGAATCCGGCAGCGGAAAATCCGCCATTGCCCTGGGGGTGATGGAAATGCTTTTCCGGAAAACCGACCAGGTCGGTTTTTTCCGCCCCATTGTTCAGGACCGGGAGCCGGGAGAGATCAACGACTCTGACGCCCACCTCATGCGCCACCACTTCAACCTGGACATTCCCGAAGAATACACCTACGGTATGACCCAAAGCGAAGCAGACCACCTTCTGGCACTGGGGAAAAAAGACGACATCATAGAACGCATCCTTGAACGGTATAACGAAGCCAAGAAGTATTCGGAATTCCTCCTGTGCGAAGGCACTGACTTTCAGTCTGCCACCGCAGGGGTGGAATTTGACATCAACGCCATGATCATCCGGAACCTCTCCTGCCCGGTTCTTCTGGTGGCCTCGGCCCACCAGAAAAGCGTGGAGGAGGTCTCTCTTCTCACCAACCTGACCCTGGAATCCCTCACGGCCAAGGGATGCCACGTCATCGGCACCGTTGTGAACCGGGTCAGCCCCCAGGATGGGAAGCGCATTGTTGAACTGCTGGAACAGAGTAAATTTGCCAAGGGCCAGCTCCTCTTTACCGTGCCAGACGAGCCGGTCATCGGCAAGCCCACCGTGGCCGAAGTGGCCGCGGCCCTGGACGCCGACGTCCTATATGGAGAAAAACAGCTTTACCGCCATGCCAGAAGCTTCACCGTGGCCGCCATGCAACTGAGGAACTTCCTCACCCGCATCGAGCACGGCACCCTGATCATCACCCCGGGGGACCGGGCCGATATCATCGTGGCCTGCCTGGCTGCCATCTCCTCCACCTCCAAGGAGAACATTGCCGCCATCATCCTCACCGGCGGGCTCAAGCCCGAAGCGGCGGTGTGGGATCTCATCAAAGGTTTTTCCGGGATGGTACCGGTGCTCAGCGTCAAGGAAGACACCTTTTCCACGGCCGTGGCCGTTGAAAAAATCCACTCCAATATCTCCCCCAGGGATTACCGGAAAATCACCCGGGCCCTGGCCCTGTTTGAGCAACATGTGGACATTGAAGAGCTGGGGGACCGCGTGGTCAAGACCCGTTCCACCACCATGACGCCCAAGATGTTTGAGTATGATCTTATCCAGCGGGCACGGGCCAATAAAAAACACATTGTCCTACCCGAAGGCGAAGAGGAGCGCATCCTAAGGGCAGCGGAAATCCTTCTCCACCGCGGCATTGTCGACCTCACCCTTTTAGGGGACGAGGAACGCATCCGGGCCAAAATCACCCAGCTGGGCCTGCGAATGAACAAGCTCAATATCGTGGACCCCATGACCTCCCCCCACCTGGAAATGTTTGCCGACTCCTATTTCCAGCTGCGAAAACACAAGGGACTCAAGGAAGTCACGGCAAGGGACATGGTCTGTGACCCCAGTTACTTCGGCACCCTCATGGTCCACCACGGCATGGTGGACGGCATGGTCTCCGGGGCGGTTCACAGCACAGCGGCCACCATCAAACCGGCCTTTGAAATCATTAAAACCCGGCCCGATGCCTCTTCGGTCTCCTCGGTCTTTTTCATGTGCCTCCAGGACCGGGTGCTGGTCTACGGCGACTGCGCCGTCAACCCGGATCCCGATGCAGAACTTTTGGCCCAGATCGCCGTCAGCTCGGCAGAAACCGCCAGAATGTTCGGCATTGATCCCAAGGTGGCCCTGCTCTCTTACTCCACCGGCAGCTCCGGCAAGGGCAAGGATGTGGAAAAGGTCAGGGAGGCCACCAAATTGCTCAAACGCCGTCACCCGGATCTGGCCGTGGACGGCCCCATCCAGTACGATGCCGCCGTTGAGCCCATTGTGGCACGGACCAAGCTGCCCGACTCCGCAGTGGCCGGTGTGGCCAACGTCCTGATCTTTCCGGACCTCAACACCGGTAACAATACCTACAAGGCCGTCCAGCGTTCCTCTGGGGCATTGGCCGTGGGACCGGTTCTCCAAGGGCTGAACAAGCCGGTGAACGACCTCAGCCGCGGCTGCCTAGTGGCCGACATTGTCAACACCGTTGCCATCACCGCAGTGCAGGCCAGCCACCAATAGAGTGCATGGGTGAACGATCCGTAAGAACCTGGATCCGTCCACCCGACCATACAAAACGGCCCGTCCTTATTCCCAAGGACGGGCCGTTTTTATATCTACCGAAAGAACCTTTCTTACAAAACAGACCCAAAAATTTAACAAAGCACTGATTTGGGCCCCAGGCGTTCCATCCCATTAGGGCCCTATTCTATTCCAACTCCCGCCTTATCTTTTCTTGGAACACTGCCTCGAAAAAATCATCCGAAGAGGAGAGCACATGGGCGTGGATCCGTTCAAACTCCTGCAACAACTTCCGGGCCAGGGGGGTAAGTTGGGATCCGCCTCCGGTTTTACCACCGGCTGTACGGGTCAGCAAGGGGCTTCCCAGTCCTTCTTCAGTGGCCTTGATCTTCCCCCAAATGGCCCGGTATCCCATTCCCAGATCCTTGGCAGCCGCATTGATGGAGCCGCACCGATCAATGGCCGAAAGGATCCGGAACCGACCCAGTCCAAAAATCACCTGCCCTTGGTTGTCCTCAATCCAGACCTTTGAACGGATCTGGAACTTTTTTTCTGAATCCATTGTTCCCCCTGTGTTTAAGCGTGGCCCTCTCATACCATTGAGGGCCCCTGGGAAACAATAAATTATTTCAACCCGGACATTTCACGGCAATTTACTCCAGACCCCATGGTGCCATTGATATTTTGGGAAAAACCATTCCTTCCCGACCGGACATCCGCTGTCTCAAACGGCCCGCCTTTGAGTATCGGATCCGGGTCAGGAGAGTTTTTCCAACCGCACGGCACATGCCTTGTACTCCGCCGTCAGGGTAATGGGGTCAAAGGCCGGGTTGGTCAACCAATTGGCATTGTTTTCCCTAAAGTGGAAGGCCATCCAGACCATTCCCCTTGGCACCTCATCGGTGATCCGGGCCGTCACTTCCACCCGCCCTCTGGGGGAGGCCACCCCAATGGTTTCCCCCTGGGAAATCCCCATGTCGGCGGCATCCAGGGGCGAGATATCGGCGGTCTCTTCGGGCAAGAGGGTATTCAACCCCTTGCACCGACCGGTCTGGGTCCGGGTGTGATAGTGATAGAGGCGGCGGCCCGTGCTCAACACAAAGGGATAGTTTGCGTCGGGCACCTCAGCGGCCGGTGTCCACTCCACGGGGATAAAACTGCCCTTGCCCCGGGTGAACTGCCCCTGCTTGTGCAAAAAGCTGGTTCCGGGATGATCCATTGAGGGACAGGGCCATTGGAGACCGTCCCCTTCGATGCGACCGTACTTGACCCCGCCCAGGGGCGGAGACAAAACGGAAATTTCATTGTCCCAGATGTCCTGGGCACTCTCCGATTCCCAGTCCGCACCAAACCGTTTGGCCAACTCCTTAAAAATCCACCAATTGGGACGGGAAAGCCCGGGGGCTTCACTTACGCCCCGGACCCGGCTCACCCGGCGTTCGCTGTTGGTAAAGGTTCCGGGGTTCTCGCTCCAGGCCGCCGCCGGAAAAACCACATGGGCAAACCGGGTGGTTTCGTTCAGGAAGATGTCCTGGCAAATGAGGAATTCGGCAGCCCCCAATTCCTCCTCCACCTTTCGGATATCCGGCTCGGTATTGGCCAGGTTCTCACCAAAAACGTAGAAGGCCCTGACCTTTTTGCTGTGGAGTCCCTCCATCATCTCGGGAATCATGAGCCCGTTTTTATCGGGAAGCCGGTCCACCCCCCAGGCCGCTTCAAACTTTTCCCGAGCCTTGGGGTCGATGACGGCCTGGTATCCTGGGAAGACATTGGGCAAAGCCCCCATGTCACAGGCCCCCTGGACATTGTTCTGCCCCCGCAGAGGGTTCACCCCCCCGCACTCCTTGCCCATGTTCCCCAGGAGCATCTGGAGGTTGGCCACGGAGACCACATTGTTCCGGCCACAGGTGTGCTCGGTGATCCCCAGGGTATAGCAGACCATGGCCGGCTTCACAGAAGCCAGCAGGCGGGCGGCATTGCGAATATCCGAAGCAGGGATTCCGCAGATCTCAGATGCCCGCTCCGGAGGATACTGGGATACCAGGGTTTTCAATTCATCAAAGGCTTCGGTATGGTCCCGGATAAAGTCTTTATCGTGGAGATCCTCTTCAATGATCACCTGCATCAACGCATTTAAAAGGGCAATGTCCGACCCCACCTTTAATCCCAGATGGAGATCGGCCCGTTGGGCCAGGGCATGTTTCCGGGGATCGGCAACGATGAGTTTTGCCCCCTTTTCAAGGGCATTTTTCACAAAGGTGGCGGCCACGGGATGGGCCTCGGTCATGTTGGAACCGATGATAAAAAACAATTGGGCCTTGTCAAACTCGCCAAAGGAGTTGGTCATGGCACCTGAACCGAATGACGCCGCAAGACCTGCGACGGTGGGGGCATGTCAGGTTCGGGCACAATGGTCAATGTTGTTGGTCTTGAACACCGCCCGGAACAGCTTCTGCATCTGGTAGGAGTCTTCGTTGATACTCCGGGCACAGGAGACACCGGCCACGGCATCGGGACCGGATTCGGCAATGATGGCTTTCAACCGGTCGGCGGTGTAGTCCAGGGCCCGTTCCCAGGAGACGGGTTTAAGCTCACCCTCCTCCCGGATCATGGGGGAGGTAAGCCGCTGGTCCGAATAGATAAAATCATACCCGAACCGCCCTTTGACACAGAGGCGGCCCTGGTTGGGGGATGCCCCCTCCACCCCGGTGACCTTGACGATCTTTCCGTCTTTCACATGGAGGAGCTGCTGGCAGCCCACCCCGCAATAGGGGCAGGTGGTCCGCACCTTTTCCACGGACTGGGCCTGCCATTTACCCCGGCTTTTTTTATCCACCAGGGCGCCCACGGGGCATGCCTGGACACATTCTCCGCAGAAGACACATTTTGACCCCATGAGGGTATGGCTGCCCGGCACCTGGGGCTTACCCTGGTCCGGATTCATCTCTATGGCCTGGTTCACCTGGACCTCGTTGCATGCCTTCACGCATCTGCCGCATCCAATGCACCTGGAATAGTCCCGGATGATCATGGGATTGTCCATGTCCGGAAGTTGACCTTCCCAGCCCGTACCCAGCTCCGTTACCCGGGCCTGGTATTCATAGGCCAGATCCTGGAGGCGGCAATCTCCCCAGGCCGGACAGAGCTCAAATTCATTCTCCAGGGCGCCGGCATCCATCTGCAATTGGGTAAACCCCTGGGCCAGCCCAGATGCCACACCGCAATTGTGATTTCCCGATGCGATCAGGGCTTCTATGGCCGCCCGGCGCCCTTTTTTGACTGCGGCGGACTCGGTTCGAATCACCATCCCTTCCTGGGCGGGGGTGGAACAGGCCCGAACCAGGGTGCCCTGGGTAAGGTCCTCCACCAGGCAGACACCGCAGTCTCCGGTGGGAACCGTCCCCTTCAGGTGACAAAGGGTGGGAATATGAATGGACAGGGCCCCACAGACCTCCAGAAGGGTCTGACCGGGCCGGAACGACACTGATTGATCGTTGATTTGAATTTCAGGCATGTGATTCTCCAATGGAAAAGAGGTTAAGCCCGCATACTTCATCGTGGAAATATCCGAATTAAAGCCCCCATGGATAGGCCGATGACCGGCACAGGGTTCGGTGGGTTGGATATCACAGCAACTTCGCTATGTCAACATTGGCATAGCGGGGAATTTACCTTTGAATCAAACAGCTTTTCCATTGGATGACACATGCCCCCATCTGGTTTTTATCATCTGGAAAGGATCTGTAAGAATTCGGAAGGCACGGAAACATAGTATTTGCCAAAGCCATGATGAACAAAAGGCAGTGCGGTTTCATACCGGCACTGCCTTTGACAATCCTTTAGATGGAAGGATTGTTGCTCAGACAATCCCCCTGGGCAGGGGCGGCACCCGCTCTCCGGCCAGGACAAAGCCGCCGTCCAGGCGGATGACACTTCCGGTCATATAGGGGGCATCCTTGATGAGAAAATTACAGGCATTGACCACATCTGCCAACTGGCCGGTGCGACCGGCCAGGGTGTGATCGATGAGGGATTGTTTTTCAGCATCTGTTAAGACCTCTCGCCATCCCCGGGTTCCCTGGGCATGCCGGGTTTCAAAGATCCCCAGCATGAGTTCATTGACCCGGATGGAAGGGGCGCCCATGCGGGCCCAGGTTTCCGTGAGAATGGAAACCCCCCGGTTGGCTGCGGCATAGCCTTCGTTGAAGACAAGGGCGGCAGGACCGGATCGTCCGGTGAGGGCGGCAATGGAGGATAAGTTGATCACACAGGCTTCGGGGGCTGCCTTGAGAAGGGGAAAAAGAGCATCAAATATCCAGCGTTTGGCCCGGAGGGTGGTTTCGATTTCCAGATCCCATTGCGCCTCCACATAGGCCCCGTGGACCGTGGGCCACCCCCCCCGTTCAATATTATTGATCAAAATATCAACTTGCCCAAACTCTTCCTTTATATAAGAGGCCAAGGCATTGGCAGACGCCGTCCGGCGCAAATCCAGGGTCAGTATATGGACCCGATCCCCATGGGCTTGGAAATCGGCTTCCATTTCCCCATGGGCATCCGCCCAGTCAAACCGGGTGAGGACCACATGGGCCCCCTGCTCTGCCATGGCCAGGCCCAGGGCTTTGCCAATACCCTTGACCGCGCCCAATACTACGGCAACCTTCCCCTTGATCTCCATGGCTATTCTCCAAACTGAATATCATGGCCAAAGAGCATGTTGCCCACCCAGGCCATTCCAAAATCCAGAAGTGCGGTGTCGTCGGTCACGATTCGCGTCAAAAAGGCATCGGGCACCTGGAACTCCGCCAGCAGATCCTCCTCCAGGATACGGCGGCGAAAGGTGTCCAGATCATAGAGGGCCAGGTAGAATTGATCGGCCTGGAGCCCTTCGAGTTTTCCGGGCATGATCTGATTTTTGAGACTGATAAGCCCCATCATCTTATCGTTGTGATGGTTATGGATTTCCACTTCCTGGCCCTTCAACCATTGGCGAACGGTCTGGCCGCTCTCCTTTCCAAACCCCAGGCAATGGTCTTCCTCTATGAGGGCAAAGTATTCCTGGATTTCCCCGGTCTGCCGGGACCGGGCAATGGCCCGGGCCAGGGGGTACATGCGACAGGATGCCGGACGATCCGGGTAGACGGTGCAGCCGGCATCGGACACAAAGGGACAGGCATGGCCCGTGGCCGGATTGGGTTTGAACTCCACAACGGGCAGCCCGGTCTCCGGACCGAAGTGCATGCTGGTGTATTCCCTTAAAAAATCGGAAGAATCCATGGCCTTGGCCTGTTTCAGCCGGAGCACATCATAGGGGGTCAGCGCCTGGCTCAGATCCCGGCAGCACTGGTTAAAACAGGGGTTGTCCGGACCGCAGGCAAAGGTCATGGCATCGTCAATCCCCACCGGGATCATTTCCTCACTCATGGATCTGTTCCTTCACAATTTTAAGATTTTATCACAAAAATAACCCGGTCAGAATATCAGGATTCACCGTTGATTTCCACCCCCAAATACCAGGATATTATTAAGTCATTTTGAACCTAATCCAACAGATGTTCAATAATATTAGTTCAGGGAACCGAACTTTGTAAACGGCTGAAAAACCAGCCTTATCTTTTTTCAAAAATTCTTGACAAGGGAACAACCATGGTGCTATTGCCATAACATTTATGTCGACCCGAAGCGATTTTTTAGAGGGAGATTCAGTCGGCATTTTCCAAGGATTTAGAGGTCTACATGTAAGCAACAGAGACCTAGGATATATACTAAGTAGCACAACGGTATTGTGCAATTTGATTAACTTAATTTTATGGAGGTATTTTCAATGCCATCTTTTGTAATTGCAGAAAAATGCGACGGTTGCAAAGGCGGAGATAAAACAGCATGTATGTATATCTGCCCCAATGACCTGATGGTTCTTGATCCCAATGAAATGAAAGCATACAACCAGGAACCGGATCAGTGCTGGGAATGCTATTCCTGCGTTAAGATCTGTCCCTCCCAGGCCATCGAAGTAAGAGGTTACTCCGACTTCGTGCCCATGGGAGCTTCCGTACAGCCCATGATGGGTACCGAAGACATCATGTGGACCTGTAAATTCCGTAACGGCGTTGTAAAACGCTTTAAGTTCCCCATCAGAACTACCCCCGAAGGCGAAGCCAATGATTATGCTGATCTGAAGGGAAAAGACCTGTCTTCCGGTCTGCTCTCCACAGAAGAAGCTGACGGTATGGAACTGGTTGCTCCGACCGAACTGGCTTAAGTTATTGTTATCTGAATCAATTTGATACTATACACATTTTTGGAGGTATATAATGGCATTACCGAATAAACCTGCTGGAGAGCTCAAGGCTGTAAGAGAGCCGGAAGTTGAAAAAAGAGACGTTGATGTTCTGATCATCGGCGGTGGTATGGCTGCTTGCGGTACCGCATTTGAAATTAAAAAATGGGCCGACGACGACACCAAGATTCTTCTGGTTGACAAAGCCGCCCTGGAAAGATCCGGCGCTGTAGCCCAGGGTCTGTCCGCCATCAACACCTACATCGGCGAAAACAAACCCGAAGATTACGTCCGCATGGTACGTAACGACCTTATGGGTATTGTTCGTGAAGACTTGATCTTCGACCTTGGCCGCCATGTTGACGATTCCGTTCATCTGTTCGAAGAATGGGGACTTCCCATCTGGAAAAAAACCGATGACAACAAAAACATGGACGGCAAAAAAGGTCAGAAACTGGGTACCCTGAAGGGCGGAGCCACTCCCGTTCGTACCGGTAAATGGCAGATCATGATCAACGGCGAATCTTACAAAAGAATCGTTGCTGAAGCCGGTAAAAAAGCCCTGGGCGACGAAAACATCCTTGAAAGGGTTTTCATCGTTGAACTCCTCAACGACAAAGAAGATCCCTCAAGAGTTGCCGGCGCCGTTGGTTTCTCCGTACGTGAAAACAAAGTCTACATCATCAACGCCAAGGTTATGATGGTTGCCTGCGGTGGCGCAGTTAACATCTACCAGCCCCGTTCCGTTGCTGAAGGTAAAGGCCGTGCCTGGTACCCCGTATGGAACGCTGGTTCCACTTATACCATGGCCCTGAGAGCCGGTGCTGAACTGTCCATGATGGAAAACCGGTTCACCCCCGCTCGTTTTAAAGATGGTTACGGCCCTGTTGGTGCCTGGTTCCTGCTGTTCAAAGCCAAAACCGTTAACGGTCTGGGCGAGAACTACGCAGCTTCCGACGATGCCAAAGCCGAACTGGAAAAATATGCTCCCTACGGAACTGCTGCCGTAACTCCCACTTGTCTGCGTAACCACCTGATGATGAAAGAGTACAAAGAAGGCCGCGGTCCCATCATCATGGAAACCTCCAAGGCTCTGGCAGCCCTGGGCGAAACCATGAGCAAGAAAGAACTCAAACATCTGGAATCAGAAGCCTGGGAAGATTTCCTTGACATGTCCGTAGGTCAGGCCGGTCTGTGGTGCGCCACCAACACCGAACCTGAAAAGAAAGACTCCGAAATCATGCCCACCGAGCCCTACCTGCTGGGTTCCCACTCCGGTTGTTGCGGCATCTGGTGTTCCGGTCCCGAAGAAGACTGGGTACCCGATTCCTACAAATGGGGTTACAACAGAATGACCACCGTACGCGGTCTGTTCACTGCCGGTGACGGCGTTGGCTGTTCCGGTCATAAGTTCTCCTCCGGTTCCCATGCCGAAGGTCGTATCATTGCCAAGTCCATGCTGCAGTACCTGAAAGCCGAAGGCGACAAGGTTACCGGTTTTGCTGAAACCGATCAGGAACTGGTTGATTTCGTATACAAACCCGTCTACAACTACCTGGACAACTGCGAATACACCACTGCTGAAGACGTTAACCCCAAATACTGCAAACCCGCTGGTATGGCCATGCGTCTGATGAAGATGACCAACGAATACGGTGCGGGTACCGGTACCTTCTACATGACCAACGGCAAATCCCTCGAAGTTCTCATGGACCTGTTCGAAATGTTCCGTGAAGACCTTGAAAAGATTGCTGCCGGCGATCTGCATGAACTGATGAGAGCATGGGAAATCAACCATCGCCTCTACACCGTGCAGGCCCATACCCGTCACATCCAGTTCCGTGAAGAATCCCGCTTCCCCGGTTTCTACTACAGAGGCGACTACATGGGACAGAATGACGAAGATTGGTTCTGCTTCGTTAACTCCTGCTACGACAAAAAGACCAACGAATGGTCTCTGAAGAAAGAACCCTACGTGAAAATTATCTCCGACTAATTGCCCGGCGATAGACCATTTCACACTAGGTGATTTGTAAGATAAACCTCCAGGTGCCGGCTCCTCGGTGCCTGGAGGTTTTTCAGATTACAGCGCGGAAAGCACGCAGCCGACCGCTTCCTGTCTCCTCTTTTGCAGCCTTGCAAAACCGGATTTAGAATTACCGTACCTTTGCGGGTCTGCAAATTAGGAGAGAGGATGTCGGAAAGCGAGTTTGCTCAATCGAAATCCGGCATGTATCCAAACAAACGATAGAACCCAATATAACTCAAATGCACGGAGGGACAGCATGACAACAGATAATTCAGCCCCGAAGAGTGGAAGCATTATGGTGGTTGGTGGTGGCATCAGCGGCCTGACAACTGCCTTGGAAGCTGCCGAAGTGGGGTATGAGGTTTTCCTGGTGGAAAAGGAAGCCTCCCTTGGTGGAAGAGTCTCCCAGCTCAAACACTACTTCCCCAAACTATGTCCGCCCACTTGCGGACTGGAAATCAACTACAAACGGCTTAAAGACAATAAAAACATCACCGTTCTCACCATGTCCGAAGTGGCAGGCGTTGAAGGGCAGCCCGGCGACTACACCGTCACCGTAAAGACCGCCCCCCGCTACGTCAATGAAAACTGCACGGCCTGCGGCGAATGCGCCAAGGTCTGCGAAACCGAAATTGCCAACGACTTCAACTTTGGCATGGACCGCAGAAAGGCTGCCTACCTGCCCCACAACATGGCCTTCCCCATGCGCTATGTCATGGATCCGGCCATGAGCACCGATGATCGGGACAAGGTCAAAGAGGCCTGTAAATACGATGCAATCGACTTTGACATGGAAGAAAAGACCGTTGAACTCAAGGTCGGCGCCGTTGTCTGGAACACCGGATGGCAGCCCTATGACGCCACCAAGATCGACAACCTGGGCTTTGGCAGATACCAGAACATCGTCACCAATATGATGCTGGAAAGAATGGCCTCTTCCAATGGCCCCACCGGCGGAAAAATCATCAGACCCTCCGATGAAAAAGCTCCAGAAACCATCGCCTTTGCCCAGTGCGCAGGTTCCCGTGATGAAAATCACCTGCCCTATTGCTCTTACATCTGCTGCATGGCTTCCCTGAAGCATGCCACCTACCTGAGAGCCCAGTATCCCGACGCCAAGATCTACATCTATTATATTGATCTGCGGACCCCGGGTCGCAAGTATGAAAACTTCTATGCCAACCTCAAAAAAGACGAAAACGTCTTCTTTGTTAAGGGCAAGGTGGCCGAAGTGGCCGAAGAAGCCGGAAGCGGAAACATCCAGCTGGTTGCCGAAGACACCATCTCCGGTGAAAAAATCAAACAAACCGTTGATATGCTGGTCCTGGCCACGGGCATGCAGCCCACCGCTGCCGTGGACAAACCCAATGCAGACCTGAGCTTCAACGAAGAAGGCTTCATCATCAACGACTTCAAAAAGGGCGGCATGTTCGCGGCCGGTTGCGCCAATAAACCCGCCGATGTTGTCACCTCTAACCAGAATGCCACCGGCATGGCCCTCAAGGCCATTCAGACCCTTGTAAGGAGGTAAGCGACCATGGATAAGAAATACGGCGTATATATTTGTACAGGCTGTGGAATCGGCGAAGCCCTTGACATCGAAGATCTGAAGAACGTCCCCGAAGAGGAAGGACTCAGTTGCACCACCCACCCCTTCCTCTGCTCCAAGGAAGGGGTTGCCGTCATCCAGAAGGACATCGACGACGGCAAGGTCAATGCCATGGTCATCGGTGCCTGCTCCCGCCGGGTCAACTTTGACGTATTCAACTTCGACAATTGCATCGTGGAAAGAGCCAACCTGAGAGAAGGCGTTGCCTGGCCCCATTCCCGGGAAACCTATCCCATGCTCACCGAAGACCAGAAGGACGACGAAGAGCATTTTGACCAGGTCCAGATGAAGGCCGAGGATTACATCAAAATGGGTATGATCCGTCTGGAAAAGGTGAAACTGCCCGAGCCCTACAAAACCGAATCCTTCTCCAAGAAAATCCTGGTCATGGGCGGTGGTGTCACCGGCATGGCGGCGGCCCTGGATGCGGCCAAGGTGGGTTACGATGTCACCATCGTTGAAAAAACAGCAGCCCTGGGCGGCTACGCGGCCAAACTGAGAAGTCAGATGCCCGTGGAAGAGCCCTTTGAAACCCTCCAGGCCCCGGTGGTGGACAGCATGGTTGCCGAAATCGGCACCTTTGCCAACATCGACGTGCGCACCAATTGCGAAGTGGCCCGTATTGCCGGTCAGCCCGGTGAATTCACCGTGACCTTCAAGACCCCCGGCGAAAAAATCCCCTTTGACGTTCCCTTCCCCCTGCCCGAAGAAATGCTGGTGGATGAAAACGGCAAAGAGCTGGATGCCGATGCCGCCCACGAAGCCTACCTGAAATACAACGAAGGCAAAAACGACATCCTGCAGCTGGACCCCGAGGGAGAGCTCTACGGTGCCGTTGTTCTGGCCGCCGGCTGGCGTCCCGCCGACCTGGCTGCCGATGATTTCGAACACCTGGGCCTGGATCTGCCCGACGTTATCACCAACGACCAGTTCGAAGCCATTGCCGCTGCCGGTAAAATTGTCCGTCCCTCGGACGGCAAGGAAGCCAAAAACGTGGTCTTCATCCAGTCCCCCGGCGGAGAAGAAGACGATGCCGACTTTGAATATGCCGGTTCCGTCACCTCCCAGGTGGCCCTGAAACAGGCCCGTTACGTCAGGGAAGATTACGAAGACGGCAAGGCATATGTGGTCTATCAGCACATGAGAACCCCGGGCCTGCAGGAAAACTTCTACAAGGCCATGCAGCAGGAAGATGGGGTCTTCATGACCAAGGGTGCGGTTACAGAAGTGGTCCAGGCCGGCGACGGCATCACCGTTTCCGCCAAGAACACCCTGTTGGGGGACAACCTGGCCCTGAAGGCCGACCTGGTGGTGGTTGCCGCCGGCATGGTCCCCGTGACCAAGGACGATCCCATTGTCAACCTGGCCTACCGCCAGGGTCCCGGTTTCCGTGACAACGACATCTTCGGTCAGTATGCCGACTCCAACTACATCTGCTTCCCCTATGAAACCCAGAGAACTGGTATTTACGCCGCCGGCGCCATCCGCCGTGCCATGACCATCGAAGAGTCCATCGAAGATGCCGCCGGTGCCGCCCTCAAGGCCATCCAATGTGTGGAAAGCGCCAACCGCGGCATGGCCGTTCACCCCAGATCCGGTGACATGACCTACCCCGACTTCTTCTTCCAAAGATGTACCCAGTGTAAGCGCTGTACCGTTGAATGTCCCTTCGGCGCCCTGGACGACGATGAAAGGGGAACTCCCAAGGCCAACCCGACACGCTGCCGCCGTTGCGGTACCTGCATGGGTGCCTGTCCGGAACGGATCATCTCCTTTGCCGATTACTCCATCGACTCCATCGGCTCCCAGGTCAAGGCCATCTCCGTACCGTCGGAAGACGACTATGACGAACCGCCCATGCGCTTTTTGGCCCTGGTATGTGAAAACGATGCCTTCCCCGCACTGGACATGGTGGGCATGAACCGCACCGATTATTCCCCGGATGTCCGGATCATTCCGGTTCGCTGCCTGGGTTCGGTCAACTCCATCTGGATCAAGGATGCCCTGGCCCAGGGTCTTGACGGTGTTATCCTCATCGGTTGTAAGCACGGCGACGACTACCAGTGCCACTTTGTCAAAGGCTCCGAACTGGCCGAAGTCCGCGTGAAAAAGATCGGGGATGCCCTGTCCTCCCTGGCCCTTGAAGAAGAGCGTGTGGCCTTTGCCGAAGTGGCCATTGACGAATGGGATAAGTTGCCTGGAATCATCAACAGCTTTGTTGAAGAAGTTGAAGACCTCGGACCCAACCCGTTCAAAGGTTTCTAACAGCAGTATACCAAACTCATACGGAGGTATATAAATATGTCTGAACAATATACAGCTCAACCGGATCTTGGCTTCATCGCCCAGGTCAGAGGTCTTGGCGGTGATACCCTGAAAAAATGCTACCAGTGTGCCACCTGTTCCGTTGCCTGCCCCATCGCCCCCGAGGACAGTCCCTTCCCCCGGAAGGAAATGATCGCTGCCTCCTGGGGTCTCAAGGACAAGCTGGTCAGCTCCGGCGACATCTGGCTCTGCCACCAATGCGGCGATTGTACCGATCTGTGTCCCCGGGGTGCCGCCCCCGGGGATGTACTGGCTGCGGTTCGCTCCGCCGCCATCACCGAGTACGCCCAGCCCAAGGCCCTGGCCAAGGCAGTGAACGATCCCAAAAAGCTGCCCATGCTCATCGGCCTGCCCGGTCTCTGGTTTGCCCTGCTGGCCTTCATCACCATGGCCATGGGCGACACCATGGAAAAGATCTTCCATACCCTATTTGGGGACGCCCTTGGCGGACGCCTGCACTGGTCCCACGCAAAGGAAGGCGCTGAGCATGTCATTGCCCATGCCAACTTTGTCTCCACCTGGTTTGTGGATCTTACCTTTGTCCCCACGGCCGCATTTGCCGCCTTTATTTTCTTCATGGCATTGAAACGATTCATCACCGACATCCATAACAATGCCGTTCTGGAAGGTAAAACCGATAAATCCAGCGTGGATTACAAGGCCCTGGGCAAATCCATCATCGCCGTCCTGCCCAAGGTGCTGCGCCATGACAAGTTCAACCAGTGCGAGGCCAACAAGGACCGGGCCACCCCCCATATGATGGTATTGTTCGCCTTCATCAGCCTGTTCTTCGTAACCGCTGTTTGCGGCACCATGCTCTACCTGGGCAACTATCCCGGACCCTATCCCCAGCTCAACCCCATCAAGTGGCTGGCCAATATTGCCGGTGTGGCCCTGGTCATCGGATCCGGCATGATGATCCTCAACCGGTTGAACAACAAAACCCAGAAGTCCGCTTATAAAGACTGGTTCATCCTGGGGATTGTCTTTGTTCTGGGCCTGTCCGGCATGTTGACGGAAATGGCACGCCTGGCCCATTTGGAATGGACCTCCTACATCCTGTACTGGATCCACCTCATTGCCATCTTCAACCTCTTTGCCTTCCTGCCCTTCTCCAAGATGGCCCATCTGGTCTACCGCCTGGTGGCCATGGGATATGCAGAATACGGCAACAGAAAGTTTTAGATAGCATCTTCCCGTAAACCGGGAATGTCGTTGAATCCCAAAGGGGGATCGGCCTTGGCCGATCCCCCTTTTTTTTACTTGCTTTTTTCACACAGGGATAATAAGGCATTATTATTACAGGCCGAATTCTCCAAAATCCCATTCTCCGGGTGCTACGGCTTATTTTTCATCACGTGTCACTACTAATCTTAAGGAGGCGATTTTGCTGCAAGGAAAAATCAAGTGGTTCAATTCTAAAAAGGGCTTTGGTTTTATTGAGCAGGAACAGGGTGATGATGTATTTGTCCATTATTCCGTCATCGACATGCCGGGTTTCAAAACCCTGGATGAGGGAGAGCCGGTGGAGTATGAAATCCAGGAAAACGAAAAAGGACTCTCAGCAACCCGGGTCACCCCGGTTTAAAGGTTAAAAACACCAGGACCAGGACGGTGATACTTCGCTGTCCTGTTTTTTTAGTCTCCTGCCCCCTTTATTTAATATATTGGGGGTTGCCAAACAAATGTTCCCATCAGGACCCAGTTGAAGTCCACATTGGCAAAACCAAAACAAAGATTGCAATTGCCATAACAACTTGATCCCATCACTTTATCAATCCAGGGTCGTGATCATCACGATTTGGTGCCCTCCCCCTTGGGAGGCCCCCCTTCCCGGCGGGCCAAAGGATATCTCCATTTCACCCTGGCGTTTCTCTCCCCTTTGGGCACCTCTATCCAGTATTATTAAATATTTTTTAACTATAGTGGATTTAATCGTTGCAATCCTTCTGGATTTCCCGCATATTAATTCGACATTCACAACCAGCAGAAAAGAGAGGTTTTCTTGAAAAAAATTGCGGTATTGCCCGGAGACGGCATCGGCCCTGAAGTCATGGCGGAAGCTGTCCGGGTTCTGGAAAGCGCCGGTCGGTGTTTTGGTTTCCAACTGGAACTGGAATATGCAGATGTGGGGGGCGCCGCCATTGACAACCACGGCCAGGCCCTGCCCGATTCAACCCTGTCCCTTTGCCAAGAGAGCGACGCCATTCTTTTCGGCTCCGTTGGCGGCCCGAAATGGGAAAACCTTCCCCCGGCCCAGCAGCCTGAGCGGGGGGCCCTGCTTCCCCTGAGAAAGCATTTTGGCCTCTATTGCAACCTGAGACCGGCCAAGGTCTTCCCCACCCTGGCCTCTGCCTCTCCCTTGAGAACCGATATTGTGGGAGACGGGTTTGATATCCTCTGTGTCAGGGAACTCACCGGTGGCATCTATTTCGGAGAGCCCAAGGGGCGCCACGGTGAAGGAGCGGATGAAACCGCCTTTGACACCATGGTCTATACCCGGGCGGAAATTGAAAGGATCACCCGCATGGCCTTTGAAGCGGCCCGGCTGAGATCCGGCAAGGTCACCTCCGTGGACAAGGCCAACGTCCTGTCCACCATGGTATTATGGCGGGAGGTGGTCGTTGAAACGGCCAAGGACTACCCCGATGTGGAGCTGAACCATATCTATGTGGACAATGCCACCATGCAGCTGGTACGGAATCCCCACCAGTTTGACGTATTGCTCTGCGGCAATATGTTCGGGGACATCATTTCCGACGAATGCGCCATGATTACCGGCTCCATGGGACTTCTGGCCTCGGCCAGCCTCAATGAAGAGAAATTCGGCCTGTATGAGCCCGCAGGCGGCTCTGCTCCGGACATCGCCGGAAAGGGAGTGGCCAACCCCATTGCCCAGATCCTTTCGGCCGCCATGATGCTCAAATACACCCTGGGCCAGGGCGAGGCCGCCGATGCCATTGAACAGGCCATTGCATCTGTTCTGGAACAGCAGGTCTTCACCGCCGATTTGGCCGGCAACGGCACCAGCCGTACCGTGGGAACCCAGGGCATGGGGGATGCGGTGATCAAGGCCCTGGAGTCTGCCCGATAACCTCCTGTAAAAAAAACGCTATCCTATCAAGTACAAAGGGCCCGGAGGTTGGATCAACCTCCGGGCCCTTTTTTATTTGAAGTCCCCAGACATAGGGTCTCGATATTCGGCATAAAAAAAAGCTTTCAACCGAAGCTGAAAGCCTTTTATATGTGGCGGGAGTGACGAGACTCGAACTCGCGGCCTCTAGCGTGACAGGCTAGCGTTCTAACCAACTGAACTACACCCCCGTTGTCCGCTTGTGGTGGGCGATGCAGGGCTTGAACCTGCGACTTCAACCTTGTAAGGGTTGCACTCTCCCAACTGAGTTAATCGCCCGAAAAACACGAGCTTTATATCAAGGCCCTTGTGGGGTGTCAAGCAGATTTTGATTTTTTTTATTTTTTGGATAAGAATAAATCCATAAATCATGGTTTAAATTTGCCCTTCTTGCATGAATATATCAATAATGATATATAGAAATATGCATTTCAAAAACTGATAACATTATCCGATAAAACTCGAAGTTAGGGGTTTATCCGGCTTTACGGTGTGACTTGGTGTTCCCTTGAAGTAATGGATCCTTGACCGCATTTATCGTTATAGTGGAAAACTTGAGTAAGGAGTCTGAAAACCATGGAACCTGTGCAAGGATACCTGGAAATTATGGACAAAGGGTTTGGTTTTTTAAGGGACATCGAGGAGAACTTCCTGCCCCGTCCGGAAAACACTTACGTCCCCAACAGCTTGATTCGAAAATTAAACCTCAGGGAAGGAAGCTTCATCCAGGGCTTTGGGGAAAAGAAGGATCCCAGAAACCAGAACCTCGCCCTGATCCACATCGACACCATCAATGGCCTGCCCTTTGACGAGTTCCTCAGAATTCCCATGCTCCAGGATCAGGTCAGCATCAACCCCCATGAACGCTATTTCCTGGCCCAGGATGAAACAGACATCACAGGCCGGGCACTGGACATGGTCGTTCCCATCGGCAAAGGACAGCGGGGACTGATCATTGCCCCCCCCAAATCCGGCAAGACCACCATCCTCCGTCACATGGCCAACTCCGTGGTCACCAATCACCCCGACTCCAAGGTTTTTGTGCTTCTGGTGGATGAACGCCCCGAAGAAGTTACGGATTTCCAGAGGGGGCTCAAGGACGCCAACGTCCTTTATTCTTCTGCGGACCAGCAGATCGGCCAGCACATGCGCATGACCCGCCTGGCCATGCACACGGCCATCCGATGCGCTGAAATCGGACAGGATGCCGTGGTTTTCATTGATTCCCTGACCCGGATGACCCGTGCCTTTAACAACGACACCGACAGCTATGGAAAGACCCTGTCCGGTGGTCTGGGCGCCAATGCCATGGAATTCCCCCGCAAGATCTTCGGGGCGGCCCGTAAACTTGAAAACGGCGGTTCCCTGACCATCATCGCCACCATTCTGGTGGAGACCGGTTCCCGCATGGACGACGTTATTTTTCAGGAGTTCAAAGGAACGGGCAACATGGACCTGTTTCTGTCCAGGGAATGTGCGGAACACCGGATTTGGCCGGCCATCAACATCAATAAATCCGGCACCCGTAAGGAAGATCTTCTCATTGAAAAAAAAGAGTTGGATAAGATTGTCGCCATGCGCAGAAGCATTGCCACAAAGGACGAAATCAGCGCCACGTCCGAGTTTATTTCCATGTTGGAATAAATAATCCCCTGCACCGATATCCCGCCTTAACTCTCACCTGACACACTGCTCTGCTGCTGACGGGAAAAAGGGCCCTGCCAAGGGAACCCTCCGGTTGAAAAATCCAAATACGGGTGCTGGAAACCGCTAGACCAAAGCGTTTTCCAGCACCTGATTCATATTTTCCACATAAATAACGTTGAGTTGTTTCTGGATGGCCCTGGGGACCTCCCGGATATCCTTTTCATTTTCCACAGATACCAGGACCGTTTCAATGCCGTTGGCATGGGCAGCCAACAGTTTTTCCTTAAGTCCGCCCACGGGCAATACCCTGCCCCTGAGGGTAATCTCTCCGGTCATGGCCACATTCCGGCTCACCGGGCGTCCGGCAAGGACGGAAACCACTGCGGTGCACATGGCAATGCCGGCCGAGGGGCCGTCCTTGGGGATGGCCCCTTCGGGCACGTGGATATGGATATCCAGTTCTTTGTAGAAATCGGTCTCAATGTCCATTTCCCGGCTCCGGGAACGGACGTATGAGACGGCGGCCTGGGAGCTTTCCTTCATCACATCCCCCAGCTTACCGGTGACCATGACCTGGCCCTTGCCCGGCATGGAAACCGCCTCTATGGTGAGCAGTTCACCGCCCGCCTGGGTCCAGGCCAGACCGGTGACAATACCCACCTGATCTTCCTTATCCAGGGCATTGTCCCTGAATTTGGGCTGTCCCAGGTACTTGGCAACCGTGGTGGCGGTGACCCGGTATTTTTTTCGCACATCGGTGCGCACAATCTCGGTGGCAATCTTCCGCAGCACAGACCCAAGCTCCCGCTCCAGGTTCCGAACCCCGGCTTCTTTGGTATACTGCTTGATCACGGTGTGGATGGCCTGCTTGGAGAATTCGACACCCACCTCCTCCAGTCCGTTCTCCCGGGTCTGTTTGGGAATGAGATAACCCGAGGCAATCCTTTCCTTTTCATACTCGGTGTAACCGGGGATATGGATAATCTCCATGCGATCCCTCAGGGGTGCGGGGATTTCGTGCAGGGTATTGGCCGTGGTGATGAAGAGGATTTCAGACAGGTCGTAATCCACCTCCATATAGTGATCGTTGAAATTCTTATTCTGTTCCGGATCCAGGGCCTCCAGAAGAGCAGACGAGGGATCCCCCCTGAAGTCCGAGGTCATTTTGTCAATTTCATCCAGGCAGAAGACGGGATTGTTGTACCCCACCTTTTTAAGGGCCTGGACAATCTTACCGGGCATGGCCCCCACATAGGTCCGGCGATGCCCCCGGATCTCGGCCTCATCCCGGACGCCCCCCAGGGAAATCCGTGCAAAGGCACGACCGGTGGCAGAGGCCACGGACCGGGCCAGGGAGGTTTTCCCCACACCCGGTGGGCCCACCAGACAGAGGATGGGGCCCTTTATCTTTTTCACCAGCTTCTGGACGGCCAGGTATTCCAGAATCCGTTCCTTGGGCTTTTTCAGTCCGAAATGATCCCGATCCAGGATTTCTTCGGCCCTTTTAAGATCAATGGCAGAACGCCGTTTGCGATACCAGGGAAGGGCAATGAGCCAATCAATATAATTGCGGACAACGGTGGCTTCCGAAGACATGGGGGACATCATCTTCAGCTTTTCCAATTCCCGCCGCACCATGGCAGAGGCTTCCTTGCTCATGCGCTTTTTGCGAATCCGGCGTTCCAGCTCTTTGAATTCACCGGTTTCGTCGTCCTCGCCCATCTCTTTCTTGATGGCCCGCATCTGTTCGTTGAGATAATGGCGCTTCTGGAGCTTCTCCATCTGGTCCTTTACCCGCCCCTTGATCTTCTGGGACATGGTAAAGACCTCGGTCTCCTTCTGGATGAACTTGAGCAGCATAAAAAATCGTTGCTCAATGTCATTGCTCTCCAGAAGGGTCTGCTTGTCCGCCACCTTAAAGGGAAGTTGAGAGGCAATGGTATCGGCATAGCGGGACGGGTGTCCCTTGAAGGTCTCCAGGCCCTTGAAAAAGCTTTTGGAGACCGTGCCGGAAATATTGGCATAGTGCTGGAAGGCTTCGGTGACCGTCCGAATAGCGGCCTCGGCCACCCGGGGGGGCATGGGGATCTCTTCCAGGGAGTGATACTCCACGGTAAGAAACCCGTCCCCGTTGGTCATTTTCATGATTTTCCCACGCTCAACACCCTCCACCAGAGCCTTGACGGTGCCATCGGGCAGACGAAGCAATTGGGTGATCCGTGCTTCGGTGCCCACCTGGAAGATATCCTTGATATTGGGCTTAAGGATTTCCGGATCCTTCTGGGTGGTCAAAAAGATGCGCTTGTCCGCACCCATGGATTCGGACAAGGCTTTGATGGATTTTTCCCTTCCCACAAAAACAGAAGTGGTGACATGGGGATAGAGTACTGTGTCCCTCAGGGGGACCAGGGGAAGTATTTTTTTCACGCGTTCTGAACCATCCGGATTAAAGAATTTGGAAATATTAATCATGGAAAACGACCTTATGGATGTCAGGCCTGTTTTTTGGGCTGTTCGTACAAAAGGATGGGGTCTTCATTCTGAAGCACCACCTCTTCGCCCACCACACACTCCTTGACATCTTTTTTGGAAGGAATCTCATACATGATGTCCAGCATGGTTTCCTCCATGATGGCACGCAGGCCACGGGCGCCGGACTTCCGTTTCACCGCTTCCTTGGACATGGCGTCCAGGGCTTCGTCGGTGAATTTCAGATCCACCCCTTCCACACGGAAGAGCTCCTGGTATTGTTTCACCAGGGAATTCTTGGGCTCGGTGAGGATCTTCACCAGGGAACTTTCGTTGAGTTCGCCAATGGAGGTGATCACGGGCAGACGTCCCAGGAACTCGGGGATCAGGCCAAATTTGATCAGATCCTCGGGCTTGAGCTGGCCCAGCAATTCTCCAATGTTCACATCCTTCTTCTCGGCGATCTTGGCCCCAAAGCCCATACTCTTCTGGGTGAGCCGGCTTTCCACCAGCTTTTCAAGGCCGGTGAAGGTACCGCCACAGACAAAAAGGATATTGGAGGTGTCCACCTTGACATAATCCTGCTGGGGATGCTTGCGCCCGCCCTTGGGCGGAATGCTGGCAATGGTTCCCTCGATGATTTTAAGCAGGGCCTGCTGAACACCTTCACCGGAGACATCCCGGGTGATGGACGGATTATCGCCCCGCTGGGAAATTTTATCGATCTCGTCGATATAAATGATTCCCTTCTGGGCCTTTTCAATATCGTAATCCGCATTCTGCACCAGGGAGAGGACAATGTTTTCCACATCTTCCCCCACATAGCCGGCCTCGGTAAGGGCTGTGGCATCGGCAATGGCAAAGGGCACATCAAGGAAGCGCGCCAGGGTCTGGGCCAAAAGGGTTTTCCCGCATCCAGTGGGACCGATGATCAGAATATTGCTCTTCTGAATTTCCACATCATCCTTGGTCTTTTCCACCTTGGATGCCAAACGTTTATAATGGTTATACACTGCAACGGAGAGAACCTTCTTTGCCCTGTCCTGCTCAATGACATAGGCATCGAGTTTTTCCTTGATCTCTTTGGGAGCGGGAAAAGATTTGGCGGTCTCGACTTCCGTTTTCTTTTCCTTTTCCTTTTCCTCATCCTCAATGATTTCACCGCAAAGGTGGATACACTCGTTGCAGATGTAAACACTGGGGCCGGCAATCAGTTTCTTAACTTCTTTCTGATTTTTTCCACAGAAGGAACAGAAAAACTGATCATTGGCATCATCTTTTTTGGTCATATGCTATGACTCCTTCGACATCTCGTCTTCAAGTTCGCTCCGGTCGGCAACAACTTTGTCGATGAGGCCGTATTCCCTGGCCTCCGAACCCGACATGAAAAAATCCCGCTCCGTATCTTCGGCCACCTTTTCCAAATCCTTGCCCGTATGGCTGGACAGGATCCCGTTCAGGCGGTCCTTGAGGCGAAGAATTTCAGTGGCCTGGATCTGGATATCCGTGGCCTGGCCCTGGGCACCGCCCAGGGGCTGATGGATCATGATTCTGGAGTTGGGCAGTGCGACGCGTTTGCCCTGGGCACCGGCTGCAAGAAGCAGGGCACCCATGCTGGCGGCCTGGCCGATACACACAGTGCTGACATCGGGCTTGATGTACTGCATGGTGTCGTAGATGGCCATCCCTGCGGTGACAACCCCTCCGGGAGAATTGATATAGAAACTGATATCCTTCTCCGGATCTTCGGATTCCAGAAACAACATCTGGGCAACGATAAGGTTGGCAATTTCATTATCTATGGCAGAACCCAGAAAGATAATCCGGTCTTTCAAAAGACGGGAATAAATGTCATAGGCCCTCTCACCCCTGTTGCTCTGTTCAACAACCATTGGAATTAATGGCACGATTCAACTCCTTTATAATCTAATTTTCATTTTCCATGCCGGATTCGGACAATTGAAATGTTCAGGCCTGGATTATTCTTCTGAAGCCTCGGATTCTTCCGCTTCGGATGCGGCGTCTTCAGGAGCAACCTCAGTGACCTGACCTTTTTCTATTATAAGGTCAATGGCCTTTTTTTCAAGCTGAGTATGTTTGTAATACTCCAATTGTTTGGGATCCATTTTGAAATAGTTTTTAATGGCATCCACTGAAGCGTTCATTCCCTGGGCCATTTCTTCGAGGCTGGCATCCAGTTCTTCTTCGGTGAGGTCCAGATTTTCCTGGGAAATCAACTTATCTAGGAGCAGGTGACGGCGGGCCTGTTTTTCAGCCACATCCCTGTACTCAACCCGGATGTTTTCCTTGCTCAGACCGGCCTCTTCCAGGGTGGTGTTGTTGGCGGCATATGCCTGTTCCGCCTCTGCGGTGATGCCGTTGAGTTCGCCTTCAATGAGGGCTTCGGGGACTTCAAACTCGATTTTTTCAAGGAGCTGCTGGAAAACCTGCTCGCTCATTTCGTGTTTAATGCGCTGCTCATACCCTTTTTCCAGGTTTTCACGGATGGAGGTTTTTACCTCTTCCAGGGTTTCGAATTTGCCCAGCCCTTTGACCAGGTCGTCGTTGACTTCGGGGAGGATTTCTTCCTGGATTTCCTTCAGGCTGACCTTGTATACGATGGTTTTGCCCTTGAGGTTTTCATCCCAATAGTTCTCGTCGTAACCCACTTCGATTTCCAGATCCTGAACCGGAATGGCACCGATCAGTTTTTCGGAGAATTCCTTGGGCAGGGAGCCCTGTCCGATTCCCATGACATAATTTTCCACCTTGGGGGTCTTGTCATGGGCTTCGCCGTCCAGGAACCCTTCGTAATCAATGAGAACAAAATCGTCTTCTTTTACAGGACGTTCTTCGGTTACGGTCTCTTTTTTTGCCATGGTCTTCTGGATCATGTGGATCTGGCTGTCGATTTCACCCTCGGAGATCTCGTAGGCGGTTTTCTTCAGCTCAAGGCCCTGGAACTCGATGTCTTCCAGTTCGGGTTTTACCTCAACGGTAATATCGAATGCATAGTCGGCTTGGGGATTCAGTTCCGGCGGATCCACCTGGGGGCCGCCAACGATGTTCAGGCTGTGCTCCTGAATGGCTTCGACAAAAGCATTCTGGATCAGTCTGGGCGCCACATCGGCGTGGACGTCTTCGGAAAAACGATTTTCAAGGACCTTTCTGGGAACTTTTCCCTTTCTAAAGCCTTTGATATCGGCCTTTTTCTTCAGATCGTTGTACGCCTTGTCAAGCTCCTTGGCGACAGCTTCTTTCGGAATTTCAAAAGAGAGCACCTTTTTCACACTGCTTTTGTCTTCGATTTTTACCTGCATCTTACCGTCCTGTTTAAATTATCTTAAAAGTATATTGAACCATTCGCTAAAACAATTCTTTAAAAAAAACAAAATCATGGCATAATGTTTAAAATTCCATCATTATCCCAGAATGATTTTTTACAAATTTTATTAAAATAACCTTTATCCATAAAGGTGTCAAGAAAATTGCCCTTGGAAAGCCGTCTGATTTTATGGGGTTATCCCGGGTTTTCACCCGATCCGGAAGCCTGCCTTTCAATGGCTTAAACGATTCAAAAAACTATCCTTTCCCCCACAAACAAACGGCCCGGGTGCCCCATGGCGCCAGGGCGGTTTTTAACAAAAAATCTTGCAATCCCAACCAACAAATGGTAGACGTATTTTTTGTGTTTAACGACTCGGGGCGTAGCGCAGTCTGGTAGCGCGCCTGCTTTGGGAGCAGGATGTCGGGAGTTCAAATCTCTCCGCCCCGACCACATTCCTTACGCTTTCCTTCCCCCCCCATTTCAAATCCTCGGTTTTTATACAAATCAATTGTCAACATCCCGGCATTACACTATGATGTAGATATCGGCAACATTTCCATCAACCCCACAAAACCGTCTAGGACACAGAGAATAAAATGGTATTTTTATCATCCATTCTTATCGTCGCGACCCTTTACTATCTTAGAACCGATGGACTGATCTACGCCACCATCATTGCCCTGACCGGTGAACTGATCAATATTTTCCTCATTAACAGCCTGACCAAATCCATCAAAAACGAGGGGAAATCCCAAACAAGAAAGGTGGCCGAAGAATACCGCCAGAGACTGGACACCAAAAAGAAGGCCATCCAGGAGCTGGAACTGATGCAGCAGGAGTCCGTGGACAAGCTCTACAAGGCCGGCCAGACCATCAAAACCTACGAAGACCGTATCACGGAATTGGAAATCCAGTTGGGACTGGAGCCCTCCATAAAAAGGGAGGCCCCTGCCGTTGAAGAAGAAGCCCCGGACCAGACCGCGGCCCCACAGGAAGAGCCGCCCCAACCCAAGGGGATGTACGATGACCTGCCGCCGGGTTCCTTTAAAAAGGACCTGCCCATTTAAGGGGGTTATTTCTTGGAAATCCTGAGCCGGACCACATTTCCCCCTTTATCCACATGGGCAACCCCCCTGGCCAGCACCTGTTTGGATGAAGCATCCATTATCAGGACATGACGCTCATAAAGACGGCGTTTTTCTTTTTTACGAAAGGGATTCTGGCTGCCGCCCGAAGGGACGGAATTGGACACCGCCTGCCCCTGCCGGACACCGGGCTCTTGGGCCTCGGTCGTCTTCCGGCGTTTGGCCCGTTCATCTTCCCCCACGGCCCGCCGGACATCATGTCGATCGGCCACCATCTCGGAGAAGCCGGAGTATTCAGAACCGTCGTTTCCGCACCCCAGAATCAGAACAGCCACTCCCAGACACACACCAATGACCCCGAAACGCATGGACATTTAGTCCTCCTTTTTTTCAATGACAAAACGCTGATTCAGCCGCATGGCGGAAAATAAACCATAGACATCCCGGGACACATTCACCAGTCGCAGTTGACGACGGTCCTGGTGAAGGGTGTTGTAAGAGGCAATGATCACACCGATACCCACGGAATCCACCATCTCAACTCCGTTCAGATCCAGCACCACCTCCCCCTTTGAATCGGTGATGGCCGCAAGCAGTTCCTGTTTAAAGCCGTCGGCCATGGACGCCACCACATCCATTTCCGGTGAAATAACGGTCCGGTCGCCTGCATTAACGATCTTACTCATGGACGTCTCCTGCAAATTTCAAGGTTGGATAAAAGGATTGACGGACCCGCCCTAGGGCGGTTTTTGATTTTAAAACAAGCGGTTTGAATACCACCCGCGCCATTTGACTAGAGTGTAGCCCAAAAATTTTGTTTCTTCAATACCATCTATATTAAGGATGGACCACCGGATTTCCGGATGATATTAGCCTTGAAAAAAAAAACAAAACCCTCTATAAAGAATGTTCCGGCTGGTACGCCGGGACGAATTATTCTGATCGGTCGCCTCGTAACAGAAGGCCACGAACCTCGTCAGGTCCGGAAGGAAGCAGCGATAAGTGATTTCTTCTGTGTCGTGGATCGATCCCGGTCATGCAATTTTTCATTCCCGGCTGCCGGTCGGTCTCCAACCTTTTTTTCTTTCCCAACTCCCCTATTTTTATGTCTTGACATGCTTTTAAACAGACTTATTTTTCAGCCATAATTTGTACAGACAACGACATTCTTTAATCATGCTAGGGATATTTTGAGCAGGAGAAAAAATTGGTACTAAAACACAACGCCAAACAGAAAAAGAAGAAAAAACAGGATTCTCCAACCGAAGAGAGCCAGGAGCTGAAAGATCAAAATAATTCCGAAGACCAGGCCCCGGAAGTCGACGACGAGGCCACCAAGCTTGCAGAAGAGCTTGCCAAAGAAAAAGACAAATGCCTAAGGCTCTCTGCAGAATTTGAGAATTACAAAAAGCGGAAGGAAAGGGAAATTGAAGATTTCAGAAAATTCGCCAACGAGGCGGTTTTCAAACAATTTCTTTCCGCCATCGACAATATCGAACGTGCCGTAGACGCAGCAGAACAAAACGGGGATCAGGCCAACCTTCTGGAAGGTGTCAAACTGACCCACAAAGAGATCCTCAAGATTTTTTCCAGCTTTAACGTCACGGTCATTGAAGCTGAACACCAACCCTTCGACCCGAATTTCCATCAGGCAGTAACCCAGGAAGCAACGGATGAATTTCCTGAGAACACGGTCGTAAACGTACTCCAAAAAGGGTACCTTCTCCACGATCGTCTGATCCGTCCGGCCATGGTTGTTGTGTCAAAAAAAGCTGAAAACGAAACTGAAAACTCAGAAGAAAAATAAAGATATCTTTTGGAGGGAACATTATGGGTAAAATTATTGGAATCGATCTGGGAACCACCAACTCCTGCGTAGCCGTAATGGACGGCGGAGAAGCCAAAATCATCACCAACGCCGAAGGCGGTCGGACCACCCCGTCCGTTGTGGCCGTTTCCGAAAACGGTGAACGTATCGTGGGGCAGACCGCAAAACGTCAGGCAGTCACCAACCCTGAAAACACCATCTTCGGTGTAAAACGCCTCATCGGGAGAAAATTCTCTTCCAAAGAGGTTCAGGACGATATCCCCATTCTTCCGTACAAAATCGAAGGTGCCGGAAACGGTGACGCCTGTATCAACCTGAGGGGCAAACAGCACAGCCCTGCTGAAATCTCTTCCTACATCCTGGCCAACATTAAAAAGACCGCCGAGGATTACCTGGGGGAAGCCGTCACCGAAGCCGTTATCACCGTACCGGCCTATTTCAACGACAGCCAGCGCCAGGCCACCAAGGACGCCGGTAAAATCGCCGGTCTGGAAGTAAAGCGAATCATCAACGAACCCACAGCCGCCTCCCTGGCCTACGGCCTGGATAAAAAAGGCGAAGAAAAGATTGCCGTATTCGACCTGGGCGGCGGGACATTTGACGTTTCCGTACTGGAAATCGGTGACGGTGTATTCGAGGTAAAATCCACCTCCGGCGACACCCACCTGGGCGGGGAAGACTTCGACCTGAGAATCATCGACTTTTTGGCCGACGAATTCAAAAAGGAACAGGGCATTGACCTGAGGGGCGACAAAATGGCCCTGCAGCGTCTGAAAGAAGCCGCAGAAAAGGCCAAGATGGAACTCTCCTCCGCCACGGAGTCCAGCATCAACCTGCCCTTTATCACCGCCGACGCCTCCGGTCCCAAGCACTTGGACATCAAGCTGACCCGTGCCAAGCTGGAATCCCTGGTTGCCGACCTGCTGGACAACCTGGAAAAACCCTGCCTCACCGCATTAAAGGAAGCCGGACTGGGCGCAGGCGGCGTTGACGAAGTGGTCCTGGTGGGCGGCATGACCCGTATGCCCGCCGTACAGGAACGGGTTGAAAAGATCTTCGGTAAAAAACCCCACAAGGGCGTGAACCCCGACGAGGTTGTTGCCATGGGCGCTGCCGTACAGGCCGGTGTTCTCCAGGGCGATGTCAACGATGTTCTTCTCCTGGACGTCACTCCCCTCTCCCTGGGAATTGAAACCCTGGGCGGTGTTATGACCCGTCTCATCGACAAGAACACCACCATCCCCACCAAGAAGAGTCAGGTTTTCTCCACGGCCGCCGACAACCAGCCCGCCGTTTCCATCCACGTCCTCCAGGGCGAACGGGAAATGGCTTCGGACAACAAGACCCTGGGTCAGTTTGACCTGGCCGATATTCCGCCGGCCCCCAGGGGTGTCCCCCAGATCGAAGTCTCCTTTGACATCGACGCCAATGGTATTGTTCACGTTTCCGCCAAGGACAAGGCCACCGGCAAAGAACAGTCCATCCAGATCACTGCCGCCTCCGGCCTGTCCGACGACGAAATCGATCAGATGGTCAAGGACGCCGAGCTCCACGCCGAAGAAGACAAGAAAAAACGGGAACTGGTGGACACCAGAAACCAGGCCGAAGCCCTGGTGGACCAGACCGAAAAGACCCTGAAGGAACATGGGGACAAGGTGGACGAAGAGACCAAGAAAAACATTGAAGCTGCTGCGGAAGCCCTGAAGGCGTCCAAGGACTCCAGCGACATTGAAGAAATCAAGTCCAAGATCGAAGCCCTGACCCAGGCCTCCCACAAACTGGCCGAAGTCATGTACCAACAGGCCCAGGCCGGCGGTTCCGAAGGCGCAGACCCCGATGCAGGCGCAGCCGGTGCAACGCCCCAGGAAGACGACGACGTTGTGGACGCCGACTTTGAAGAGGTCAAAAAAGACAAATAAAACCGTCTTAAAAACCGGTTGAATATAATCCTGCCGTGGTCTATAGTGACCCGGCAGGATTTTTTTTTAATACAGCAGGTTGAGAGACGATTAAATGATCATCACTGAAATACTGGCAGAGAACAGCAGAAAATACGGCGAAAAAACCGCCCTGATCGAACGCATCCCGGCAGCCAATATCCGCAATGAAATCACATGGAACCAGTTTTATTCCCACGCCTGCCGTCTGGCCAACGCATTGGAGCACAACGGCATTTCAAAATCCGACAAGGTCATCCAGCTCATGACCAACAGCATGGACTGGCTCCCCATCTATTTCGGCATCCTCTATACCGGCGCCTGGGCCGTGCCCCTCAACTTCCGTTTTGAATCGGAAAAAATTCGCCTTTGCACCGACACCGCAGAAGCCAAAGCCTTTATCTTCGGTGCCGAATTCATCGACCGCATTAAAGCGGTGAAACCCGACCTGGACCGCCACGTTAAAATCTGGCTCTACACCGGAGAGGCAGAGACCTGCCCGGACTGGGCCACCCCCATCCAACGCTTCATGGAGGGCCACGGCACCGACCAACCCGACATCCCGCTCAGCCTGGACGACAACGCCGCCCTCTACTTCACCTCGGGCACCACCGGCACCCCCAAGGCCGTCCTCCTGGACCACCGGGCCCTGGCCCACGCCTGCGAGGTGGAGAACGCCCACCACGGCCAGACCCACGAAGACGTCTTCCTCTGCATCCCCCCCCTCTACCACACCGGGGCAAAGATGCACTGGATGGGCAGCTTCAAGGTGGGGGGAAAATGCGTCCTGCTCAACGGGATCAAACCCCAATGGATTGTGGAGGCCGTCTCCCGGGAAAAATGCACCATTGTCTGGCTTTTGGTCCCCTGGATTCACGATTTGCTCATCGCCTTTGAAACCGGTGACATCGACATGGACCAGCACAGCCTCTCCCAATGGCGGCTCATGCACTCCGGAGCCCAGCCCGTCCCCCCCAGCATGATCAAAAGATGGCGCACCCTATTTCCGGAACAGGCATACGACACCAACTACGGCCTCACCGAATCCGCCGGCCCCGGCTGCGTCCACCTGGGGCTTGAAAACAGGGACTGCATCGGCCCCATCGGCAAACCCGGCCACGGCTGGGAGGCCAAAATCGTGGACAAACTGGGCAACCACCTCTTCGGCAACGAAACCGGGGAACTCATCATCAAGGGCCCCGGCGTCATGAAGGAATACTATAAAAACCCGGAAGCCACCGCCGACACCATACGGAACGGGTGGCTCCACACCGGAGACATGGCCCGGTACGACATGGACGGCTTCATCTGGCTGGTGGACCGGAAAAAGGACATGATCATCTACGGCGGGGAAAACATCTTCCCCAACGAGATCGAGAACTTCTTTCTCCAGCACGAAAAAATCAAGGACATTGCCGTCATCGGCGTACCGGACGAGCGCCTGGGGGAACTGCCCACGGGCATCATCAGCGGCAAGCCCAACACCATCCTCTGCGAGGCCGAAATCCTGGAATTCCAGAAACCCCTGCCCCGGTATAAACAATTGAAGAAAATCTTCTTCGGCGACGTGCCCCGGAACCCCACCGGAAAAATCGAAAAACCCAAGCTGAGGCGCCTCTATGCCGAAGACAAGCGCAAAGACATGGCCAAACTGCTGAGGTAAATCATGAAACGCCCCTTTTCCATCCGGTTCCCGGCCCCCCTGTTCCTGGCCCTGGTCATCCTGGTCTGCTGGGCCCTGCCCTGCCTGGCCGCTCCGGCCCGGGACAAACTCATCACCGCCATTGAAAAAAAATACACCGGCAACAGCTTTACCGCCGACTTCACCCAGGTTTCCACCCTGGCCGCCCTGGACATGAGCGAAGAGGCCGTGGGTCGGGCCTGGTTCAGCTACCCCCGGAAGATGAAATGGCAGTACCTGAAACCGGACCGCCACGAAATCATCACCAATGGAACAACCCTGTGGATCCACCGCCCCCATGAAAACCAGGTCATGGTGGGCAATGCCGCCCCCTTTTTCCAGAACGGTGCCGGCGGCGCCTTTCTGGCCGACATGGGGAAAATCCGCAACCATTATGAGATTCAGGTGGCCCAGGTGGAAGACAACTGGACCGACCTTGTCCTGACCCCTATAGAGACTGCCCTTGCCACCGGCCCGGCCTCGGAATTGAAATCCATCCATATCCGGGTTCTAACCCCCTCCCACCAGATCCAGCAGGTCACCACCACCAACATCCACGGGGATACCACCCGCATCACCTTCACCCGTATCCAGTTTACGGCCATGCCGGACAACTGGTTTGACTTCACGGTCCCGGAGGGGACAGATATCCTTAAAATGGACGAATAAGGAAGACCAATGAAAGACCGCATCAAAGCCCTGGCAAAGGAAAAAAACGCCATTATTCTGGTCCACAACTACCAGCCCGCCGAAATCCAGGGGATGGCAGATCTCTGCGGAGACTCCCTGGAATTGAGCATCAAGGCATCCCAGACCGACGCAGAGATCATTGTCTTCTGCGGGGTCCACTTCATGGCGGAAACCGCCGCCATCCTCTCCCCTGAAAAAACCGTTCTCCTGCCCAACCCCGACGCCGGATGCCCCATGGCCGACATGGTCACCCCCGAAGCCCTGGTCCAACGGAAAAAGGAACTGGGCGGCATCCCCGTCATCACCTATGTGAATTCATCGGCCGCCGTTAAAGCGGTCTCAGACATCTGCTGCACCTCGGCCAATGTCATCAAGGTGGTCAACGGCATGGAGGCCGAGGCCGTCCTCATGACCCCGGACCGGAACCTGGCCCGGTACGCCGCCGGTCACACCGATAAAAAAATCCACTTGTGGGAGGGCTATTGCCCCTTTCACAACGACCTCACCCCGGAGGAGGTAACGGCGGCTAAAACAGCCTATCCCAAGGCCCTGTTCATTGCCCATCCCGAATGTCCCACCGACATTCTAAACATGGCGGACGCCATCTGCTCCACCTCGGGCATGATCGAATACGCCCGGACCAGTGATGCAGACGAATTCATCCTGGGAACCGAGGTGGGCATCCTCCACCCCATTGCCCAGGCCAACCCGGGCAAACGCTTTTACCCCGCCTCTGAGAAGACCCTGTGCAATGACATGAAACGCATCCGGCCCGAGCAGATCCTCCACAGCCTGGAAACCCTTGAAGGACAGGTCACCGTGCCCGAAGAGATCCGCCTCAAGGCCCTGGGGGCAGTGGAAAAGATGATCCAGATGAAATAAACCCGAACATCCCGTGACATATCCGGACCCTTCTTTAAACGCCGTCAAATCCCACTGATTTGACGGCGTTTTGCATTCCATTTGCCCCTAAAATCGATTCCACTTCTTCCGGTTGAACCGAAACCAAAACAAAACGGCGCAGGAGAAAACTTCTCCAGGCGCCGTTTTTATACCCTACTATCCGTTGGAGGTTCTTACATATTCTCAAAGACCTCGTCGGGAATATCGGCATTGGTGTAGAATTTCTGGATGTCGTCACAGTCGTCCAAGGCTTCCATGAAGCGGATCATCTGCTCGGCTTCCTTGCCGGCAACGGCCGTGGTATTCTGGGGAAGCATGGTGATCTCGGCCATTTCACAGGCAATTTCAGCACCGTCCACCGCGTCTTTTACCGCTTCGAAGTCGGCCGGTTCGGTGATGATTTCAAAGGCATCGCCCTCGTCCTTGATGTCTTCGGCGCCGGCTTCCAGGGCCACGTCCATGAGGGTCTCTTCGTCGGCATTCTCCTTGGAGACGGCAATGAGGCCCTTTTTGTCAAACATCCAGGAGACACATCCGTCGGTGCCCACGTTTCCGCCGGCCTTGGAAAAGATGTAGCGGACATCGGCAATGGTCCGGTTTTTGTTGTCGGTGAGGCATTCCACCAGAACGGCAACACCAGCCGGGCCGTAGCCTTCGTACCGGATTTCTTCGTAGTTCACCCCTTCCAGCTCGCCGGTACCCTTTTTAATGGCCCGTTCAAAGTTGTCCTTGGGCATGTTCTGGGCCTTGGCCGCTGCAACGGCTTGGCGGAGTCTGGGGTTGGAATCCAGGTCGCCGCCGCCCATGCGGGCTGCAACCGTGATTTCCTTGATCAGTTTGGTGAAGATTTTGCCTCTTTTTTTATCGGCCGCCCCTTTTTTATGCTTGATGGTCGACCATTTACTATGTCCGGACATGACATCCCTCCTTATTTTTTACCTTTTGCAATGATATATATTTCTTTACTTTGTTTTCTGCACGATTCCGGTTTAAAGACCCGGCACTCCTTAAAGGCCGCCTTCACCCGTTTCTCAAATGCTTTGAAATCGTTTCCCTGGAAAATCTTACAGACAAAATTCCCGTTCTTCCCCAACAGGGAGAGGGCGGTTTCCAGCGCCATCTCACAGAGCTCAAAGGAGCGCAGGGCATCCACGTCCTTCCGTCCCGTGGTGGCCGGGGCCATATCGGAAATCACGGCCTGGCAGCCCTGGGCCGCCGCCACAAAATCGGGATTTTCCATGCGCAGGATATTGTCCTCAATGGCAGTGACATTGTCCGGGAGCAGGGTTTCCACCGGCTTGAGGTCAATGCCCAGCACCCGGCCTGTGCCCTTTACCTGCCGGGCGGCATAGAGGAGCCAGGATCCCGGGGAACAACCAAGGTCCAGCACGGTGTCCCCGGGTTTCATGATACGGAATTTTTTCTGGATCTCCTCCAGCTTATACACGGACCGGGCCGGATATCCTTCGGACTTGGCCCGCTGGGTCAGATGGTCTGCCCAGTCCTTGCCGCCCTTTCCCGGTCTTGATCTCTTCCTAGCCAAACAATACCTCCATGGCGTCTTTTAAAAATCCAATGCTCTCGATGGTCATGCCCCCCACCTTTGACAGCTGTTTCAACGTGGATGCGGGCACCAGACAGGTGGTAAAGCCCATCTTGGCCGCCTCCTTCACCCGGGCCTGGGCATGGCTCACCGCCCGGATCTCCCCGGTGAGGCCCACCTCGCCGATGAGGGTCACCTCCTTGGGCACGGGCCGGTCCAGGAAACTGGAGGCCAGGGCCGCGGCAATGGCCAGGTCGGCCGAGGGCTCCACAATGCGGACCCCGCCGGTGACATTCATGAAAATATCCAGCCCGGCCAGGTTCATGCCCAGCCGCTTTTCCATGACGGCAACGATGAGGGAAACCCTATGGTTGTCCAATCCCAACATGGTCCGTCTGGGGGTGCCCAGACCGGAACTGGAGACCAGGCCCTGGATCTCCACCAAAATGGGCCGGGTGCCCTCCATGCAGGCGGTAACCACCGACCCCGGGGCCACGGCCGCCCGCTCGGACAAAAACACCGAAGAGGGGTTGGGCACCTGGCTCAGCCCCTTTTCCCGCATTTCAAAGACCCCGATTTCGTTGGTGGAGCCAAAGCGGTTTTTCACCGCCCTCAGGATACGGAAAATATGGGACTTGTCCCCTTCAAAATAAAGGACCGTGTCCACCATGTGCTCCATGATTCGGGGACCGGCAATGGCCCCCACCTTGGTCACATGGCCCACCAGAAATACCGGCACCCCCGTGGACTTGGCCAGGCGCATGAACTGCATGGATGCCTCCCGGATCTGGGTCACCGATCCCGGGGTGGAGGTGACCTCCGGGTGGAAAACGGTCTGGATGGAATCAATGACAATGGCATCGTAGGTTTTCTTCTCCGCCATGGCCAGGATGGATTCCAGATCGGTCTCGGCCACAATAAAGAGGGAGTCTGCCCCGGAATCCAGGCGGCGGCCCCGCATGGAAATCTGCTGGATGGATTCTTCCCCGGAGACATAGAGACAGGTTTTGCCCTGGCCGGCCAGCACCGACAGGACCTGGAGCATGAGGGTGGACTTGCCGATGCCCGGATCCCCGCCAATGAGGACCAGGGAACCGTCCACAATCCCGCCCCCCAGCACCCGGTCAAACTCGCCGATGCCCGTGCGGGTCCGGCGGGCCTCCCCGGCCTCCACCGAATCAATGGGAACGGGTTCGGGCACGAATGCCTTTCCCCCCAAGCCCCGCTTGTTGGTCTCGGGACGCTCCTCCACAAGGGAGTCCCAGTCCCCGCAGTCCGGGCATTTGCCCATCCATTTCGGGGTGGTGCCTCCACAGGTTTTGCAGCGGTATATGCGTTTGTCTTTTTTCTTCAAATCGTGACTTTAATCTTGCGACCTGGTTTCCTGAATTTTACAAATCGGAGAAATATACCATAAACAATGGATTTGTATCAAGTTTTCTTCCGCCCCAAAACCCTGCCCACCTTTCAAATCCCTATAATCCGAAAGGTTTTTTTTAACCACTCTTTCGTTGACAGTCCCCATGGGCCCTGTTATAGGAGCTTTCATGCCTTTTTTCGGAGAATTCATAGCCCTTGTCACCGTGCTGTGCTGGACCGTGAGCGTCCAGTTTTTCCAGGCAGCCACCCAGCAGGTGGGGGCCACCTCGGTCAACATCATCCGCATCACCTGCGCCCTCATCCTTTTCAGCCTCTACCTGACGGTCCAGCAGGGCCACCCCCTTCCCCAGGATTTTCCACCCCGGGCCTGGCTGTTGCTCTCCCTTTCCGGGGTCATCGGCTTCTTTCTGGGGGACATCTGCCTGTTCAAGGCCCTGGTGGAAACCGGTCCCCGAATCGCCCTGCTGATTTTTTCCCTGTCCGCCCCCATGGCCGCCGTCATTGGATGGGTCTGCCTGGGCGAGGTCTATACCCCCCTTCAATGGGGGGGGATCTTTATCACCCTTTCGGGGGTGGGCCTGGTCATCCTGGAAAAGAACCCGGAAACCCACCAGCGCAGCGTCAGCCTCAAGGGGCTGCTCTTTGGCCTGGGCGCCATGCTGGGACAGGCCGTGGGCTATATTCTATCCAAGGCCGGAATGGTGACCGAGACCGGATATCTTCCGGCCTTTCCCGCCACCCAGATCCGGGCCATGGCCGCCTTTGCCTGTTTCCTGCTCTTCTTCACCCTCACCCGGCAATGGGGGAAGGTGATCCGGGCCCTCTCCGTTAAAAGGGCCGTTGCCCAGACCGCGGCCGGGGCCGTGGTGGGCCCCTTCATCGGGGTGTCCCTCTCTTTGCTCACCCTGCAATACCTGACCACGGGGGTGGCCTCCACCTTTCTCTCCCTGACACCGGTGGCCATCATTCCCTTTTCCATCTTTCTCCACCACGAGACCGTCTCCCTTCGGGCCATCCTGGGCGCGGTCATTGCCGTTGGTGGCATCGGGTTGCTGATGATGGCCTAAAAGGTTGCCCCACCGGCATCAAAACATAGCGCACTGTTCTACCCGCCCCCTGTCCCATGCCCTCTCGACCAGAGATGGGGATCTGTTTGAGAAAGGGATAAATTTCGTGTATTATAGACTGTTTTTACGCTAAATTTTACACCCATAAGGAGTCCCATGTTTCTTCCCACCACCCCCAAAGAGGTCAAAGCCCTGGGCTGGACCCAATTGGACATCATCCTGGTCACCGGGGATACCTATATCGATTCCCCGTTCATGGGGGTGAGCCTCATCGGGAAGCTACTTGTGGACAAGGGGTTCCGGGTGGGGATCATTGCCCAGCCCGACCTGGGCGGCCCCCAAGACATCTCCCGCCTGGGGGAACCCGCCCTGTTCTGGGGGGTCACCGGCGGGGCCGTGGATTCCATGGTGGCCAATTATACGGCCCTGGGCAAACGCCGGAAAAGCGATGACTATACCCCGGGTTGCCGCAACACCCGCCGGCCCGACCGGGCCGTCATTGTCTATACCAATCTCATCCGCCGTTTTTTCAAGGAGACTGCGCCCATTGTCCTGGGAGGGATCGAGGCCAGCCTCCGCCGCATTGCCCATTACGATTTCTGGTCCAACAAAATCCGCCGGGCCGTCCTCTTTGATGCCAAGGCCGATATCCTGCTCTACGGCATGGCCCACCACACGGTTCTGGAGCTGGCACGGGCGTTGAAACAAGGCCACTCCTTTAAAAACATCCGGGGCCTGGGGTATATTTCACCCGAACCCAAGGGCCTTGAACTGCCCCCCTTTTCCCGGGTCCGTTCCGACAAAGGGGCCTATGCAGAAAGCTTTAAACTTTTCTACGACAATTGTGACCCCATCACGGCCCAGGGCATCTGCCAACGGCAGGACAGCCGGTACATGGTGCTGAACCCGCCCCCGCCAACAAGCACCACCCGGGAACTGGACGAGCTCCACGACCTGGATTTCCAGCGGGAGGTCCACCCTTACTACGCCGTGGACGGACCGGTGCGGGCCCTGGACACCATCCGCTTTTCCATCCCCACCCACTACGGCTGTTACGGGGAATGTAACTTCTGCGCCATTGCCGTCCACCAGGGACGCACCGTACAATTCCGAAGCAAGGCATCCATTGTCAAGGAGGCCCGGGCCCTCAGTACCCACCCCAAGTTCAAGGGCAATATCATGGACCTGGGCGGCCCCACGGCCAACATGTATGGATATGAGTGCAGCAAAAAACTGAAGAAAGGGGCCTGCAAGGAGCGGCGCTGCCTCTTTCCCACCATCTGCAAAAGCCTTAAACCCGACCACGGCCGTCACCTGGAACTCATCCGGGCCGTGTCCGGCCTGGACAAGGTGAAAAAGGTCTTCATCAACTCCGGGATCCGCTACGATCTCATCCTGGCCGACCCCAAAAAGGGCGATACCTACCTGAAAAAAATCGTCCAGGACCATGTATCGGGGCAGATGAAGGTGGCCCCGGAGCACAGCCAGGCACGGGTGCTTTCCCTCATGGGCAAGCAGCCGGTGGAAGATCTTCTCTCCTTTAAAAGAGCCTTTGACCGGCTCTCGGCCCAGTCCGGTAAAAAGCAGTTTCTCACCTATTACCTCATTGCCGCCCACCCGGGCTGCAGCCCCAAGGACATGGAGGCCCTCAAGCGCTTCACAAGGGAAAAGCTGCACATGCGACCGGAACAGGTCCAGATCTTCACCCCAACGCCGTCCACCTATTCCACCCTCATGTACCATACGGGGATGGATCCCTTTTCCAATGCCCCCCTGCATGTGGAAACCACCCTGAATGGAAAGGAACGGCAAAAGGCCATCCTTCTTCCGCCCCCCCGGAAATCTGGACCGGCCAGGGGGCCAGGGGACAAAAACAGGGGAACCCCAAAAAAATTCCCCCAGGGCAAAAAAAGGCGCCGCCCGGGCCGGAAAGGGCCGCGGGAAAAACATTGACATCCGTTTGTCATTGGTCTAACCATTAAGGCAGCCCGGCTCCGCACCCTGTTGCCACAGGCGGTAACAGCGTCCGGGACAGGGTGCATCAAACTACCCTTATCATGGATGTAATGGATACAAATTGACGAAACCACCTTTAACCCCCAGGACACCTATGTTTAAACAAGCCAAGCAGAGCAGAGTATTTCAGGATGTTGTGGACCAGATTCAGGATGCGATTCTAAGCGGCAGGCTGGAACCCGGCACAAAACTCCCGCCGGAACGCGATCTTAAGGATATGTTCAACACCAGCCGGGGCACCCTGCGGGAGGCATTGCGGGTGCTGGAACAAAAGGGGCTCATTGAAATCAAGCTGGGCGTGGCCGGCGGGGCCATTGTCAAACGCATGGACTCCGAGCCCATCATGGAGTCCCTTGCCCTGCTCATCCGGTCCGGGGAGGTCTCCAAGGACGACCTGGCGGAATTCCGGATCAAAATAGAAGGCAGCCTCATGGAACTGGCTGCGGAACGGGCCACCCCGGAGGATATCCAGACCCTGGAGAAGATGTGCGCCAGGGCCAGGGAATGCTATGAAAATGAAGACTGGGAAAATTTTTTAAAGATGGATGAAACCATGCACTCCTTTGTGGGCACCATGTCCAGGAATCCCATTTTCCAACTCATCCAAAAAAGCATCCACGACAATATCCACCGCTACTACGATATCTACCTGAGGATGAACCACCAGCGGACCCTGGAAAATTTGGTGGACTTTGAAAAAATCATCGCCGCAATGAAAATCAAGGACAGCAGAACCGCCGCCGCCATCATCCAGGACCATGTGAAGCGTTTCAACGATAAGATGAAGAAAAAATCCACCCCCTAGGGGTCCACTCCCTTTCAATTCCTATGGGTGGCAACGGTTCGCAGCACCGATCGGACGGCGTTCATCATGCTCACATTTCCAAAGGTGATCCACCGGGTGACATGGTCTTCCTCCAGGCTCAGGGCCTTGAAAATGGCCCGTTCATCCATACCCTTTCCATGGCAGTCCAGAATACCGCCCTCTAGGTTCTCCAAAAAGGCCAACTTGGCGGCCAATGCCTTTTTCCCTCCGGTCTTCCGGGGGTAATGGCTGCACAGCAGCATGTCAAAATCCAGAGCCAGCACCTTTTTAAGGGAGCGGATCTGTTCACAGACATCCTCGTCTGAGCGGAAGTATTTGATGCGTTCAGCCAGGAAAAGATCCCCGGAGATCACCATGCCCTTGTCCGGAAAAAAATAGACGAGATGATCCCGGGCATGGCCCGGTGTGTGGCAGGTCTCCATGGGCCCCAACCCCGGAATCTCAACGTCCGGGGCCACAGGGTCCACGTCCACGGCCCGGCTTCTTCCCCAGACATACCGCTGATAGGGTAGAATGGGTCCGGGGCCGGCCATCTTTTCCCGGGTGAGGTCATGGCCGAAGATCCCGGCCCCGGTGGCTTTTGCAACGGCAGCGGCATTACCGGAATGGTCCTCGTGGTGGTGGGTGAGAAAAACAGAACCAACCTTCTGGTTTTGCGCCAGCCCAACCACCTCGGGCCCCATGTGGGAGAGACCGGTATCAAAAAAGACCTGGTCCTTCTGAAAAAGATAAACCGTCATCAGGGGAGGGCCGACCGGGGACCAGGCCAGTTTATACCCCACCATTCCGTGGTCAAAGGCATACCGTTTGAACAATCGCATGGCGATTTCCTCCTTGGGGTTATGGACACTCCATTAAGCCCCAGCCCCGGGAAAAAAGCAAGCGCCCCTCCTGGAAACATGGACCTTTTCCCCTTTTATTTCAATCACCACATGGATAGCCCTTGAAAAAAAATCCCCGGGACCGTATACCCATCCAATCAGAAAGTTGATTATTTTTTTAATCAGATAAAAAACGCCAGGAGACCTGATATGCCCTCCCCCATTGATCCCCAGATTGTTAAACAGGAAATTGATGCCATGGGCCTTGCGTCCGTGGGCCTTGCCTCCATCCGGGAGCTCAACCGCATCGTCAACAACATTGAAACCGCTTCCGGTGAACGCTTCATCCGCATGGAAATGGGCATCCCGGGATTCGCCCCCCCAAGGGTGGCTGTGGAGGCAGAGATCCAGGCCCTTGAAAGGGGGGTGGGATCCAAATACCCCCCCTTTGACGGGATCCCCGAGCTGAAAGCAGAAATCTCGGCCTTTGTGAAAAACTTCATCAATGTGGACATCGACCCGGTCTCCTGCTTCCCCACGGTGGGCTCCATGCAGGGCTGTTTCATGGCCATGATGTGTTCCGGCCGCCGCATCAGGGGCAGGGACAAGATCCTGTTCATCGATCCCGGCTTTCCCGTGAACAAACACCAGGCCCGGGTCATCGGCCTTCCCTGTGCACAATTTGACGTTTATGAATACCGGGGGGAGAAACTGAGGGCCAAACTGGAATCCTACCTGGAAAAGGGGGATGTGGCCGCCCTCATGTACTCCAACCCCAACAATCCGGCCTGGATCTGTTTCACCGAAGAAGAGCTGAAAACCATCGGCGAACTATCCACCCAATACGACTGCATCGTCATGGAGGATCTGGCCTATTTTGGAATGGACTTCAGAAGGGACTATTCCCAGCCCGGGCAGGCCCCCTATATCCCCTCCGTGGCCCATTACACCGACAATTACATCCTTTTGATCTCCAGCTCCAAGTCCTTTTCCCTGGCCGGCCAGCGCATCGGTATGACCGCCATCCCCGACGGGCTCTTCACCTCCACCGGCAACAACCTGGAGCCCTTCTTCGGCACCAACGACTTTGGCAAAGCCTATATCTTTGGCGCCATGTACGCCCTGAGTTCCGGGGTCTCCCACTCCAACCAATACGGCCTTTTGGGCCTTTTGAAGGCGGCCAATTCAGGGACCTTCAACTTTGTGGACCATGTCAAGGAATATGGGGAGCGGGCCAAGGCCATGAAGCAACTCTTCACGGGCAACGGCTTCAACATCGTCTATGACATGGACCAAGGCCAAAAAATCGCCGACGGGTTTTATTTCACCATTTCCTACCCCGGCCTCACCGGTGTGGAATTGGTGGAAGCCCTGCTCTATTACGGCATCTCGGCCATCTCCCTTACCACCACCGGATCCGACCGCCACGAAGGTCTCCGGGCCTGTGTCTCCCTCACAGGAAAGGACCGGTTCAAGGACCTGGAAGTCCGGCTCAAGGCATTTCATTCAGACCACCCCCAAAAATAAAACATCCGCTCCCCGGGGCCGCTTCCGGGGAGCTGTTTTTCCTCCATAGAGGCCCTGGATCTTTTTCCGGGGCCTGCCCCCGCCAACCAAGCCCCTTTCAAAAAAAATCACCTTTACGAAAATAAGACTTGCCTTTTAAAAATCTTTTCCTATAATTGTTTCTGTCGATAGAAACAGTTACTTTACAGAGAAACAAGGAGAGATGCCATGTCAGCCCCTGAATTTAAGAATATCCCCCTTCCAGATGAAAACGGCCGGTTCGGTGAATACGGCGGCTCATATGTGCCCGAGGCCCTTCAAAAGGTCATGGATGAAATCAGTGCCGGGTATGAAAAAGTGAAAAACGATCCCAGCTTCATCGAGGAACTCACCTATCTAAACCAGCATTTCACCGGTCGCCCCTCCCCCATTTTCCATTGTAAAAATCTTTCGGAAAAAATCGGCGGCGCCGACATCTATCTCAAACGGGAGGATCTGAACCACACCGGAGCCCACAAGATCAACCACTGCCTGGGCGAAGCCCTTCTGGCCAAACGCCTGGGCAAAAAAAAACTCATTGCCGAAACCGGCGCCGGCCAGCACGGAGTTGCCCTGGCCACCGCCGCCACCCTGGTGGGACTGGAATGCGACATTTACATGGGGGTCATCGACATCAAAAAAGAGCATCCCAATGTGGTACGTATGAAGATCCTGGGGGCCAATGTGGTCCCGGTGACCCGTGGTACCCAGACCCTGAAAGACGCTGTAGATGCCGCCTTTGAAGCCTATCTGGAAGACCCCGTCTCCCAGCTCTATGCCATCGGCTCTGTTGTGGGCCCCCACCCCTTTCCCATGATGGTCAGGGATTTCCAGCAGATCGTGGGGGTTGAAGCCCGGCAGCAGTTCCAGGAAATGACCGGACAACTGCCGGACAACCTGGTGGCCTGTGTGGGCGGCGGTTCCAATGCCATGGGGCTTTTCTCGGCCTTCCTCAACGACACCGAGGTGGCCATCCACGGGGTGGAACCCTCGGGCCGCGGTTTCAAGGACGGGGACCACGCCGCCACCCTGACCCTGGGCAAGCCCGGTATCCTCCACGGATTCCACTCCTATCTTCTCCAGGACAATGAAGGGGAACCCCTGCCGGTCTACTCCGTTGCCTCGGGCCTGGATTACCCCGGTGTGGGCCCCCAGCACAGCCTGCTCAAGGACCTGGGCCGGGTCAACTATGTCACGGCCTCGGACGCCGAGGCCATTGAAGCTTTTTTCGAACTCTCCCGCACCGACGGTATTATACCGGCCATTGAAAGCGCCCATGCCATGGCCTATGCCGCCAAGCTGGCCAAGGAGGCCGGCAAGGGCAAGACCATCCTGGTTAACCTCTCGGGCCGGGGGGACAAGGACATTGACTTTGTCATCGAAAATTATGGAAAAAAATACGGCATTTAAAGCAATCTCTCCTTAAAATGCCAAACCGCCCCCGGGAGTTTTTCTCCCGGGGGCGGCTTTATTTTCTCGGAACAGGAGGGTATCAGCCCCTTTTAATCCCCCCCGTCAACCGTCCCATGATCTGGGCGGCCACATAGCCCACCACCCGGGGATTCTCCCGCAGCCGCCGCAGGGAATAGGCAAACCAGTCCCGACCGAACGGCACATAGACCCGGACGGGGTGGCCCTGGGCCAGAAGGATCCCACGCAATTTTTCCCCCACCCCGTGGAGCATCTGGAATTCATACTGCTCCCTGGGGATCTCCAAAAGATCAATGAGGCGAAGGGCCTCAAACACCAGTCTTTCGTCATGGGTGGCCACGGCCACAAAACAGTTGGAGCGGAAGAGCTGCTCCAGAAGATGGGCATAGCTGGAATTGATAATCCAAGGATCCCCGTAGACCACGGAAGGGGCCTCCCAATAATAGGCCCCCTTGCACAGGCGGACATTGGCGCAGACCTTGCCCAGGGTACGGGCATCGGCCATGGCCCGCCTGAGGTATGCCTGGAGCACCAGTCCCACATTGTTGTGCTCCTGGGAAAGTTCCCTGAACATCCCAAGGGTGGCATCGCAAAGGGAGGCATCCTCCATGTCGATGCGGACAAAACGGTTCAGTTCCCCGGCCTTTTCCACCAGGCTTTTCAAATTAAAGCGGCAAAAGTCCTTGTCCAGCTTCAATCCCATGTGGGAGGGCTTCACCGAAATCCCCGCCCCCAGGCCCTCGGCCTGGATCCGGTCCAGAGTCCGTCCGTAGATCTCCAGGGCGGCGTAACAGTCTTCCTTGCGCAAGGGGTCTTCCCCCAGCAAATCCAGGGTTACGCCACAGCCCTGACGGTTCAAATCATGGGCCACGGCCAGGGCCTCTTCCAGGGTTTCTCCGGCAATATAGTTCCGGGAGATCCCCCTGATCAGCGCCTTGGGCACCAGGGGCAGGGTCCATGCAATAAAACGATTGAACAGCATCATTTCAACCTCCCTCGGGCCATGGAGAGCGCCCCGGGCAGGCAGCCCTGCCCAGGGGGGACGACAGGCCCTATTTTTTCGCGAGTTTTTTCTTCAGTTTTCCGGCTATAACATGGCGTTTCTGTGCGTTGAGCTCCACCTTACGGATACGGATGGATTCAGGGGTCACCTCCACCATCTCATCGTCCCGGATAAAGTGCAGTGCCCGTTCCAGGGTCATCTCCTTCACCGGAGAACAGACCACGTTTTCATCCTTACCCGAGGCCCGCATATTGGTAAGCTTCTTTTCCTTGCAGGGGTTGACGTCAATGTCCGAGGCCCGGTTGTGTTCCCCAACCACCATGCCCTCGTAGACCAGGTCCCCGGGTTTAAGGAAGAGCTGGCCCCGGGGTTCCAGGTTGAACAGGGCATAGGGAACGCCCTTGCCCTTGCGGTCGGCCACGATGGACCCGGTGTACCGCACGGGGAATTCCCCCCGGTGGGGTTCGTACCCGGACAGGTAGGAATTCATGATACCGGTACCCCGGGTGTCGGTCATGAACTCATCGGGGTAGCCGATGAGGGACCGGGAGGGGATGGAGAACTCAATGCGCACCCGACCGGAGCCGTTGTTCACCAGGTTGATCATCTTGCCCTTGCGGATGGAGAGCTTTTCCGTTACCACGCCCAGGAAATCCTCGTCACAATCCACAAAGAGATGTTCGATGGGTTCCAGGCGTTCCCCGTTCTCTTCCTTGTAAATGACCCGGGGGCGGCCCACCCCCAGTTCAAAGCCTTCCCGGCGCATGGTTTCAATGAGGATGGCCAGCTGGAGTTCCCCCCTGCCCTTGACCACAAAGCTTTCGTCTGTGGAGCTTTCCTCCACCTCGATGGCCACGTTGAGCAGGGTCTCCTTGAGGAGACGTTCCCGGATCTTCCTGGACTGGACATGCTTGCCCTCCTGGCCGGCAAAGGGGGAGGTGTTGATGGTGAACTGCATGAAGACCGTGGGTTCATCCACGGTGATCCGGGGCAGGGATTCGGGACTGGTGCGGGTACAGATGGTGTCCCCGATCTTCACGTCCTCAATGCCGGACAAAACGACAATATCGCCGGGATAGGCATGATCCACGGGGGAGAACCCCATGCCGTCATATGCCTGGAGTTTGGAAACCTTCAAGGGCTTTTGGGTATCGTTTTCCCCCATGCAGACCAGGCTTTCGTTTGAAGCGGCCTCTCCGTTGAAAATTTTACCGATGGCCAACCGGCCCAGGTAGTCGGAATAGCCCAGATCGGAGACCAGCATCTGGAAGGGGGCTTCGGGGTCGTAGCTGGGGGCCGGCATCTCATCCACAATGGTGTCAAAGAGCACCCGCAGGTTGTCGCTCTCCTCCTCCAGGGTCTCCTTTACAATGCCGTCCCGGCCGATGGCGTAGAAATATTTGAATTCCAGCTGCTCCTCGGTGGCGTCCAGGTCGATGAACAGATCGTAGACCATGTCCAGTACCTCGTCGGGCCGGGCATCCTTGCGGTCGATCTTGTTGATGACCACCATGACCGGAAGATGGGCTTCAAAGGTCTTTTTCAACACAAACCGGGTCTGGGGCAGGGGGCCCTCCGAGGCATCCACCAGCAGGATGGCGGAATCGGCCATGGACAATGCCCGCTCCACCTCTCCGCCGAAATCGGCATGGCCCGGGGTGTCAATGATGTTGATCTTCACCCCTTTCCAGTCCACGGAGCAATTTTTAGCAGCAATGGTAATGCCCCGTTCCCGTTCCAGATCCATGCTGTCCATGAGCCGGTCGTCCACTTCCTGGTTTTCCCGGAACAGGCCGCTCTGACGGAACATGGCATCCACCAGGGTGGTCTTGCCGTGGTCAACATGGGCAATGATGGCAATGTTCCGAATCTTGTCGTTGGTTGCAGTATTTTTTTTCATAGTCTCCTTCATGCGCTGAGAACCTCAGAGCGGACAATACCCTCCCGGGGGCGACGGGGTGTACGAAATGCTTCCCGTGCCGTTTCCGGGCTAAAATACAAACAACGGGGAGGGGTTCCCCGTTGATGATGATGTTAAGCCATATTTAAGATCTTGTGATTATATAATGGATGGGTGTTTTTTAAAAGCCTATTTGGTGATGCGCACGGTTCCATCCGGCCCGGTGACCACCCGCACCCGTTCCCCTGGAGTGAAGGTCTGGTCTGCTTCCTGGACCACCAGAACAGATCCGCCGTTGTCCTTTTGCACCACGATCTCCAATCCCTCCTTACGGGTGAGCTGCTCTTCGGCAACGGAACCGGCCACTGCACCGGCTATGGCACCGGCCACCGTGGCCACGGCCTGGCCGGACCCATCCCCCACGGTGGAGCCCAGAACACCGCCCAGAACACCGCCGGCCACAGAGCCCACCGGGGTCTGGGTGCCTTCAATGGTCACGGAACGCACCGACTCCACGGTGCCGTTTACAACGGCCTGGGCCGTGCGGGCCTGGTCCCTTGAATAGACCTGGCCGGACCGGCTGGAAATACAGCCCGTCACCGTCACCGCCACGATCAATACCAACATCCATCCCCGGAGTCCTGTCACTTCATACTTCATTTTACCATCCTCACTTGTGTTACCAAGGGGGGAATCCCCCCTTTTGTCCAAAGAATTCTCCCCATATTGAATAAACACATTGGCGCTAAAGTCAAGCAATGCAAACAGATTCCCAGGGAGGTCCTCCCCATGCCAGCCAATGCCCCGACTTGATTTTTAGCGGGTTTAGTGCTTACCTGGCCTTGTAAATCAACGGGAGGGTATTATTATCCTTCCATTCGATGTTCGCTCTTAAATTAGAACACCAAGGAGTTCCAATGACCTTGATCATTTCCATTGTTGTCTTCCTTCTGGCCGTTATCGGCTTTGGTTTGGCCATGCGCCGTTTCCGCGACAGCAGTAAACCTGCGCCCCAGGCACCGCCACGGCCCGCCCCCAAAACCGAACCCAAACCCCCGGAGGTGGAATGGGCCCTGATCCAGGAGGCATTGCTTCAACTTAACTTTGCCGTTCGCAAGGATCCGGACCTGCCCCCGGCCACCCTGTTGCAAATCGAGGGCATCATAGACGACCTGAAGTCCGCCATCCCGCCCATGATGGAGCGTTACCCCGGAGAAACCCTGACCTATGAGGTAAAAAAAATCGGGCTCTCCCATCTGGGCCGGATTGTCAAGGAATACCAGGATCTCTCCTTCGAAGTCCGGGAGGCACAGGCCGACACCTTCCACAAAAGCCTGGCCGGCATCCGGGAGGTGATCCACCGGGCAAAGGACATCACCGATAAAAACGAAACCCAGGAATTCAAAACCATGGCCCATTTCCTTGCCGGGAAATTTTCATCATAAGGAGATCCCCCTATGGATACCAATGTACAAGACCTTCAACGGGTGGCGGACCAGTCCAAGGCACCTGTCCTGTCCGAAATAACAGAGGCCTCGGGCCAGGGGGCGCTGACCCCGGTCCAGGCCCCCAACGAACTGTTGCCGGTGACCCCGTCCCACCTCGGCCCCGAAGCATTGGAGGCCCTTGAGCTGGAGGCCGACACCTTCATTGAAACCGTGAAACAGGATCCCTCCAATTGGCAGCTGGGGGACTTTGTATTTGGCCTGGGACGGGAGATCATGGAAGAGACCCAGGCCCAGGTCACCCTCTACGACCGGAAGATGGGCTCGGTGCTCAACAACGTGGCCACGGACAGCAGCTCCCCTGTGGCCAAAAACATCCTGGCCATCAAAACCGAACTGGACAAGGTCAATCCCACCGTGGTTTCCAGAACCGAGATGCCCTTTCCACAGAAGATGCTGGGCCTGTTCACCCGCACGGTGAACCGCCTGCCCAAGGGGGACGAGGTCCTGAAGGTCATTGCCGAACGCCGGGAGACCGTGAACTCCACCATCGACGGCATCCGGGACCATCTACGCAACGACGCCGACCAGGTGGCCTTTGATGCGGCGGAGCTGGCCACCATCTGCGACACCCTCAAGGAGATCCAGCCCCGGCTCCAGGAAAGGATCTACCTGGGCCAGATCATCTGGCAAAAGCTCACCGACCACCTGAGCACCCAGGAGGATCCCCGGGTTAAGGAAGCCTTGACCACCCTGGCATCGGACCTGGCCATGGCCGTTGTGGACCTGCAGACCATTGACAACTCCAACCTCCAGACCCGGTTCGGCGGAGAAATGATGGTGCGCAACTCCCAATTGGTGAAACGCCTGGTCCAGAGAACGGACATGATCCTGTCCACGGCCGTGAAAAACGCCCTGGCCGTCCGGGTGGCCGCAGAACAGCAGATGGACACCCTCAAACACCTGGACATGGTCCAAAATGCCGCCGCAGAAACCATGAAGGACACGGCCAAGGTCATTGGCGCGGCCGCGGTAAAAGGAGCCCAGATGAGCCAGAGCATGACCGTGAACATCCAGGCCCTTGAAGAGGCATGTCAAACCTATGAGCAGGCATTTGAAGCCTATGCCGTCATTTCCCGGGAGACCCTGAACATCGCCACCCAGAGCTCCAATGCCCTGGGAGAGATGAACGACCGGTTCCGGGCCCGCACCGATGCCCTGACCGCCCGTCGGCAGACCCCCTGATCCGGCTGTAAGAGGAGAAATACCATGCTTGACCCTTCCATCCAAAGATCCTTTGACCAGCGATTCGCCATGGTCCGGACCCTGACCTGTGAGGCATTGGTCCCCAGGGAAGAACAGCTCAATGTCAGCCTTGAGGATGCCCAACGCCACGCCTTTTTCACCTTTCTGGACGAAACCTATTGTGTCCAGGACCTTGCCCATTACCATGAGACCGATTCCGACTTCCTCAAGGCCACGGGCTTTGTGACCACAGAACTAACCTGCGTCTGCCTGGAAAACGGACAGACCGCCCACTTTGAACTGGAAAAAGACGATACCCTTGAGGTCAGCCTCACCCTCTGGCCCCTGAAATTCAGGGATCTTTCCGATGAAGAGGGCCTGGACATTGACGAAGACGACCTGGACCAGATTGCCTCTGACAAGGATGTGGTGGTCTACAAGGGCGAAAAATATTACTACGACGATGACTGGGCTGCGATCTACCGCACCGGGGACAGGGATGAAAACGTCTTTGTCTATGAGTTTGAAAACGAAACCGGCTCCTCCACCCTCACCATTGAAGAGTGGCAGGGAACCGGCCGCGAGGAATACCGCCTCTACCTGAGCAAACCCGTGGATGCCCAGGCGTTTACCCTCATAAGCAAAGGAGATTAAATGCACCGGATTTCCCCCATACCCGGTCGACTCCCCATGTGGGCGGGCCTGGTCCTTCTTGTTCTTGTTCTTTCCGGCTGCGGTCGGGGGCTGCCCGACCAGACCCTGAACGGGGCCAAGGCCCTGACCGGCCTGCTGGACAAAACCGAGGCTGGCATCCAGGACCGGGAAAGAGCCCTTGAAAAGACCCTGGCCACACCGGAATTTGCATCCCTTTCCGGCCTGGCACAAAGGGAGAACTGGGCCGGAGAATTCCCCAAATCCCGGGAGACCCTTAACCGGGCCCGGGAACTCTACCAAGGGGAATTGGCTCCCCTGATCAGGGCAGACAGGCCCGAATCGACCCAGAGGGCTGACGCCCTCATCCAACGGATCCGGGACATGGCCGCCTCGGCCGCCGCTATGGCCGCCCGCCCCATGGAACGCATCCAGCTTATCCGTGACACCATGGCCCATCCTGAAAAACGCCTGACCCAGGCAAAAAAGGAAGGCCAGACCATTGTCCAGGGGGTCACCGCCCTGGAAGCAGGGGCCGTGGCCGCAGCCCTGGCGGAATTCCCCACCTCAAAGCAGGCCCTTGAAAACCGCTTTGCCCCCTTCCTTAAAATGCGGCGCCAGACCCGGGAACGTCTCAAGGCCCTTGGGGAGGCCGAATCCGATCTTAAGCAGGGACGTCCCCTGGATCCGGGCCCCTTTGTGAATGCCACCCAGGGCATTGCCCGGGACCATAACGCCTTGGCCACCCGGGGCAGGGCCTTTGAAACCGCCCTTTCCCAGCTGTACAAGAGCTATACCAAGGTGCTCCAGGACATGAAGACCGAATTCATGCTCACCATCAGACGGGAGTCCTGGAACGAAAATTCAGACTATGATACCTCCCGCCAGGTCACCTTCCAGCGCCAGGTCACCCCCGAGGTCTTCCAGGCCATGGCCGACCATGAGGGCGCCATTGCCGCCATAGTCCCCGGTTTCACGGGCATGTCGCTGAACACCCGCTTTGGCAGCGCCTGGAAACGCTTGAACATCGGCCCCACGGAACACTGGCCCGACCGCAGCCACAATGCTGCAGAGTTCTGGGTTGAAGATGCCGCCGAAGCCTATTTCCATAAATACCTCATCGAAGAAAACGGCCAGACCCGGGAGACCGACTGGGTAAAGGTCAACCCCTCCTATTACGAACAGAACATAGACAATCTGGGCATGGCCGTCCTGTCCAAGCCCTATGGCCTGTTCGAGGATGAACAACTGGCCCAGGCCGCCCCTCCGGGCCTGGCCAACGTGGGCAACCCCAAATATGGGGAATGGAAGGAGGACGACAATGGGAACTCCTTCTGGTCCTGGTACGGCCGGTATGCCTTTTTCTCCCACCTCTTTTTCTATCCCCCCTACTATTACCCCTATGGGGGCTGGCAGGGCTGGCACCGGAACTACCGGTATAAAAAACCCTATTACGGCACCACCAAAAACGGAAACCGACAATACGGAACCTTTGGAACCCAGGTAAAACAATCCCCCAAATACCGGAACTCCACCTTTGCAAAAACCGGTGGTTTCAAATCCGGTCCCATGGGCGTCAGGGGGGCGGGCTCCCGGACCCGGGGCGGCGGCCCCGGCGGCAAAGGCAAATAATTCAAGGAGACTGACATATGACAACCCTATTCTTACAATTGCTCCAGGGTGCCGTGGTGGTGCTCGCCGGTATCGCATTCATCTGGCTGGCCAAAATTCTGGACGACCGACGGACCCGGGACTTTGACGACGACAGACAGATCGACGACGGCAACGTGGCCGTGGGACTTCGCCGGGGCGGGCTCTACCTGGCCATGGCCATTGCCTTTACCGGGGCCCTGGACGGCACGGCCAGGGGCTTTTTCCCCGACCTTTTCCGTTTTCTTGTGGACGGGATCATCATCCTGATCTTCCTGTTTGCCACCCGCTTTCTCAACGATGCCGTGATGATGGGACATCTGGACAACGATGCCGAGTGCATCAAGGAATTCAAGGACGAACAGGGCGGCATTGTCACCGGCAACACCGCCCTGGGCATGGTGGAGGCCGGCATGTTCGTGGCCACGGGCTTCATCCTCAAGGGCAGTTTCACCGGGGACGGGGGCACCCTGCTCCAGTCCGTGGCCTCCACCATCCTATTTTTCATCCTGGGACAGGCATGTCTGCTCCTCTTCGGCCTGGTCTATGAAAAGATCACCGCCTACAACCTGCGCCAGGAGATCCGGCAGAACAACCTGGCCGCCGGCATCAGCCTGGCCGGAATCCTGATCTCCCTGGGCATCATCCTCATGTCCTCCATCTCCGGCCCCTTTACCGGCTGGGGAACCGACATTGCCGCCTTCCTCATCTATGCGGTCTACGGCATGGCCATGCTCCTCATCTTCAGGTCGGTCATTGACCGGCTCATCCTGCCCACCACCGATCTGACCACCGAGGTTCGCACCGACCGCAATGTGGCCGCCCTGGTGGTTGTGGAATCGGCCATTGCAGCCGTGGCCATGCTCATCGCCTTTGCGGCCTGATCCCATGGAAGCAGCACCTTCAGAACAGCCGGCCCCGGGATTCACGACTGCAGCCCTCCTTCTGGGGGGCTGCATGTTTGCCTCCGGGGCCTGCGGGGTCATCCTGGAGTATATCCAGGCCTCCATGGCCTCCATGATCCTGGGCAACTCCTTTGAACAATGGGCCATGGTCATCGGCCTCATGCTCTTCTGGATGGGCATCGGCAGCCTGGTCCAGGCCCGGATTCCCAAGGGTGGGCTCATCTATCTGTTCATTGCCATTGAAACGGCCCTGGCCCTGGCCGGCGGTTTCTCCCCCACTTTGACCTATCTCTCCTTTGGCTACACCGGCCATTACCGGGTAGTGCTCTACGGGTTTGTCAGCCTTATCGGCATCCTCATCGGCCTGGAAATCCCTGTGATCATCCGCATCAACAACGACTATAGCAAGGAGCTGTCCACCAACCTGGGCCATATTCTTTCCGCCGACTACATCGGCTCTTTGGCCGGGGCCCTGGTCTACGTCTATGTGCTGCTGCGGTATTTTCCCATCACCGAAGGGGCATTTCTCACCGCCGGGATGAACTTTTCCCTGGCCCTTATCACCTTTTTCTACTTTGCGGCCAAGGGCCTGGTCCGGTACCGGATTCCCATTGCCCTGTGCATGGGGCTCACCGGCACGGCCCTGGTCCTGGGCTATACCAACATGGGAAAATGGCAGATCAAGATGGAACAGCCCTTGTACGACGACCCCGTGGTTTACAGCCGCACCAGCCCCTACCAACACATCGTCATCACCCATTACACCCCCCTGGACGAGGTCCGGCTCTTCCTCAACGGCAACCTCCAGCTCAACAGCCTGGACGAGGCCCGGTACCACGAGCCCCTGGTCCATCCGGTGATGAACCTGGTACCCCGGCACAAAAGTGTTCTCATCCTGGGAGGGGGCGACGGCTGTGCCCTCAGGGAGGTTCTGAAATACCCGAATGTGGAGGAAATCACCCTGGTGGATCTGGATCCGGCCATGACCCAATTGGCCACCAGCCACCCCCTGCTCACCCGGCTCAACGACAACGCCTTCAAGGATGCCCGGGTGACCACCTTCTCCGGTGAGGGCATCTCCCAGGGGGAAGTCAAGCCCATAAGGGTGGAGGCCCCTGCCCCCCCCGGTCAGGTAAGGTACAAAGAAATTGCCGCCGTCCGGGTCATGAACATGGATGCCGACCGCTTCCTTTCCCGGGCATCGGGCTTCTATGACGTCATCATCGTGGACATGCCCGACCCCTCCTCACCGGAGCTGGTCAAGCTCTACTCCAGGGGCTTCTACGCCAAGATCAAACGTCGCCTGGCCCAAAACGGAATGATGGTGGTCCAGGCCACCTCCCCCTATTTTGCAAAGGAAGCCTACCTCTGCATTGGAAGGACCCTTGGAGCGGCGGGCTTTTCCATCCTGCCCTTCCATGAGAATGTCCCCAGTTTCGGGGACTGGGGTTTTTACCTGGCCTTTGATCCGGCCATCCAGCGCAGCAAGCTGGAAAAACGGATAAAAACCATGGAAATTCCTGTTTCCACTCGATTTTTAACCCCCCAGGTCTTCCAGAAAGAGCAAATTTTTGGTAAAGCCATGTTGGAGAGTCAACGGACCAGCATCAACACCCTGGTCCATCCCGTTTTGCTGACCCTTTACAACACCGAATCCTGGCTGGTGGAATAAATAATGGACCCGGAACGACTGAAAACCCTGCTGGTCACCCCCCGGACCCTGGTCCTGGGACGGGCCCGGGCGGACCAATCCTGGACCGCCCCCGTTTACTTTGTCTATGCCCACAAGGGATTCTACTTTTTTTCCAATCCCCAAAGTCGCCACATCCGCTGGCAGGGAGAGGTGGCCAGTGCCTCCCTTTTCTTGGATAGCCAGGATATGAAAGGGATTTTCGGTCTCCAGATGGTGGGACGGATCCGGGAGGTCTCGGATAAAAAACGGCAATTGGAAATGCTCACGGCCTATGTGACCAAATTCAACTTCCTGGAAAGCCGATTCGCCCGTGGGGTTCTCGCATCCCCCCGACGCTTCCGTGAGGCATTCAACGCCCGTCCCCATGTCTTTGTTCCCAATGGGATCTGGATGTCGGATCTCTCCGGCATGGGAACGGGGCGGCACCCCGTCCCCCTGGAGGAACTGCCCCAATGATCCAGCTGATACTTCAATTTTTAAAATCCGGACTCAAAGGCCAGGGCGGCTACCTCATCCTGGCCTATATGAGCCTGCTGCTGGTCTCCAGTTTTCTCATCACCCTGGCAGAACCCGCCGACTCGGGGCTGGCCCGTTTTGACGCCGCCCTCTGGTGGAGCATTGTCACCTCCACCACCGTGGGCTATGGGGACCTTTATCCGGTTACAACGGTCGGACGGATCATTGCCGTCACCCTGCCCATGTTCATGGGCATTGGCCTGGGGGCCGCCTTTATCACCCATCTCACATCCAGCCTCATTGAAAGGAGAGATCGAAAAATGCATGGTGAATCCACCTATACCAGCACCGGCCATATCCTGGTGGTGGGCATTACTTCGGAAACCGAACACCTGATCCGTCAAATCAAAATGGACGGTCGCACCGGGCAGCATGAACTGGTCATCCTGGGCCCGGCCGACCGCCATCCCCACCCCGAATTGGAAAAGGTGACCTTTATCAAGGGCCGCCCGGACACGGTCCAGGCCCTGGAACGGGCCAATGCCGCACAGGCCCTTCGCATCATCATCCACACAGGCAGCGACGAAGAGACCCTCTTCGCCCTGATCAATGCCCTAAAGCTCAAGGCCGAGGACTGCGAAATCACGGTGAGATGCCTCTCCACCCAGTCCCTGGACACCTTTGATGCCGTTCCCGGCGAATTTGAAGTCATCATGCAGATGACGGCGGAAATGATGGTCCAGGCCATGGAGGACAAGGTCCACCTCCCCCTGCAGACCCTGTTGAGAAACGACGAAAACGAAGAAATTTACCTGGTCACCCTTCCCAAGTCCATTCCCGGCTATCAATGGTGGCCCCTGCATACCCATCTCATGGAAACCCATGGTTACCTCAGCTTCGCCCTTCGGGACCCGGGGGGCGAGATCCGTGTAAACCCGCCACAGGCACAGCATGTGACCGGAGGAAGCCAAATATGGCTCATCGCCAGATCCCGCCCCCTCCACATTGACTGGCCGGAAAGCCCATAGGTGGTTTTCCACATTTATTCAGGCCCTTAGGCAGTCCTATCCAGAGTTTCACAGTCTTTTTTATGAAATTTTATCCTTATTCTTTACTTTTTTACCATTTTTGAATAGGAGTAAACCCAAGGTAGGGAGACCTGTATTGCGAAAATGGATTTTGAACCTCGGATAATCAACAGCGGAGACTATTATGACGACAGGACACAAGCAACGGGCCCCTCGGGTAAAAAAGAAAATCAGAGCCGTGGTGGAGAACCACAGCGGTATCATTGAAAATATCTCCACCTCAGGCGGTTTCCTCAAACTGGACACCGAGCCCCCCACCGAGCCCTTTACCCTGGATCTGAAAATCAGTGAATACAAGACCATACAAATGGAATGCGACCCCCAGTGGTCCAACGAGGTAGGTGTCGGTTTCAAGGTCCTCAGCGTGGAAGAGACCAAGCGGGATCTGTTCAAGGAGTATGTTGAAAAACAGATCCAGGCCCTGGGCATCTACGGCAACGAAAGGGTCTATCGCACGGAAATCGTTGTCACCCTCAAGGACACCAATGTTTTTGGCAATGTATACTTTAGCAACTTCATCGAATACCAGGGCGTGATCCGGGAAAAATTTCTTCTAGAGGTGGTGCCCGAACTCCACGATCTCATGGCCACCAACAGTATTCGCCTGGTGACCGTAGATGCCTACAACCGTTACATCAGCAATGCCTATTTCGGCGATACCCTGGAAATCCGCCTTACGACATCGGATATTAAAGCGGCCACCTGCCGGCTCAATATTTCCTTTAAGAACAAAAAGACCGGAGAACTGGTGGGAGAAGGATACCAGAGATTCTGTGTGGTCAGTGCCAAGGGCAATGTCATCCGACTGCCGGATCCCCTGCTGGGCCCATTGAATTTCTACCATGAAATCAAGGATTAGAAAGGATGTTCTACCTCAGTGCGGTTCTCCCTCTTTTTTCCGCCATTATCTCCCTTTTCCTGGGCAGTGCAACCTTTTTCCTGGCCGGAAATGATCTCAAACGCCATTTCCTCCCCTTTTGCATTGCCACATTCTGGTGGCAGTTTTCATGGGCGGTGCTCTTTCTCTACAATAAGCCCCCCCATGCCGACCTGATCTGCCGCATCGGATACAGCGGGATTATTTTCCTTCCGTTGTTCTGCTATGCCACCATCAACCACTACCTGGGAATCAGCCGCAGGGATATGCCCGCCCTCTATGTTCTTTGTGCCCTTTTTTTCGTCTGCCTTTGGTCCTCGGACATTTTTATTTCCGGCCCCCATCCCTATTGGTTCGGCTACTACCCCAAGGCCGGCCCCCTGCACCCTTTGTACATCCTCATGGTCCTGTATTGCGCCAGCCGGAACACCATCTCCCTGGCCCAGTTCCATGGAAACGAAACCAATCCCATCAAGCAAACCCAGCTCCGTTTTTTTGTCCTGGCCAGCCTGGTTTATTCTCTGTCGGCCCTGGATTACCTGCTCAATTACCCGAATCTGGTGAAACGCTTGGACCTCCACCTCTATCCCTTTGGGGTCTTTTTCATCACCCTTGCGGTCTGCCTCTTTGTGCTCTCCCATTTCATCACCCTGAACATGACCCTGGAAAACAGGGTCCGTCAGAAGACCTTTCAATTGCAGAATTCGGTCAAGGCCCTCCAGGAGGCGGCCAAAGCCAAAAAGGAATTCATCACCAACGTCACCCATGAACTGCGCACCCCTTTAACCCTGATACGGGGCTGGACCGATTTTATCCTGGACGACGACACCATTCCCCAGCCCATGATCGCCATGCTCAACCAGATGCAGATCCAGGTTCTGTCGTTGACCAGCAAGATCAACGAATTGCTAAAGGTTTCCCGCTACGATGCGGGCATGGCCGTCCTCGCCCTTCGAAAAATCAACATTGATTCCTTTGTCTTTGAAATTGTCTCCAGCTTCAGGGGACTGACCGAAGGGCGTAAACTGGAGTTGAACTATTACAACCGGTCCGAATCCAAAGAGATCTACATGGATCCGGAAAAGCTCAAGGACATCCTGAACAACCTCATCCGCAACGCCTATAAATTCACGGAAATCGGAGAAATTTCCGTCACCCTCACCCTGGCGGAAGAGACCTTTATCATTGAAGTAAAGGATACGGGTGTGGGCATGTCCCCCAAGGTCATGGGCAGTATTTTCCAACGATTCCAACAGGGGGATTCCTCCTCCACCCGGAAATATGAAGGCACGGGCCTGGGCCTTGCCATTGTCAAGGAATCCGTGAACCTCCTCAAGGGCTCCATTGAGGTAGAAAGCACCGAGGGCCAAGGCACCTCTTTTACCCTTGAACTGCCCTGCAACTTGGAAAAGCTGGCCCCCAACTGCATCATCGACCGGCGGAAAACAGATCGCCGGAGGCAGCGCTTGGGCTTCTCCCACAAGGACCGGCGCTCCCGGGACCGCAGGATCCCGGACCTGGCCCGCATCGACAGTTCCGACATCGTTAAAATTGAACTGGCCGACGGGAAACTCCCCCACGGCAACCGGGTCCGCAAGGTGGAGGTTCCCAACCCCGAAGGGGTGATTGTGGTGGCCGAGGACAACACCGGCATCCAGAGATTGCTCCAACGGGCCCTGGCACAGTATACCCTTTACATCGCCTCCGACGGCATGACCGCCCTTGAAACCATCAAGGAAACCATGCCCGACCTGGTCATTTCCGACATCATGATGCCCTATATGGACGGCTTCACCCTGCTGGACAAAATCCGGTCCCATACCCCCACCCAAAGCCTTCCTGTGATCATCATCACCTCCCTGTCCGACCATGAGGACCGGATCAAATGCCTGAACATAGGAGCGGACGAATTTCTGATCAAACCCTTCCACCACAAGGAACTCCAGGTCAGGGTAAAAAATGTGATCTCCTTCCACCGCCTGGAACGGGAAAAAACCCGCAGGGCCCAGCTGGAAACCTTCCTTCTGGTATTGGCCTCGGCCATTGAGTCCAAGGACACCTACACCGGAGGCCATGTGGAACGGGTGGCCCGGTATGCCAAGGATCTGAGTGTGAAACGGGGCCTCACCCAGGATCAGATTCAGGACATCTACATGGGCACCATTGTCCATGATGTGGGCAAAATCGGCATTAAGGATGAAATCCTCAATAAAAAGGGGAAACTCACCCCGGAAGAATATGAACAGATCAAGGCCCACCCGGTCATTGGCAAACACCTGCTCTCCCAGTTGGAAATCGCCCCCGTGGCCGTGAACATTGCCTACTATCACCAGGAACGGTGGGACGGTTCCGGTTATCCCACGGGTGCCCGGGGTAAATGCATCCCCCTGGAGGCCCGCATTGCCGCCATTGCCGACTATTGGGATGCCATCACCACCGACCGCCCCTATCGGTCGGCCATGCCCCTTAAAAAAGCCATTTCCATCATAAAGGAGGAACGGGGCAAGGGCCTGGATCCGGAACTCTTGGATCTGTTCATGGATCCCGAGGACAAACTCTACCTCCGTTACCTGCCCCGGAAATCCGATTCCAGGGTAGTGCTCCCCCTCCTGAATCGTCCATAACCCCTTCGCTTCGATGCGGCTGCCTCTCTACGGCTGTGGGGCGGACGCTACCTTCCCCTGCCGGCATCCGTGGGGTAAAAACACCAACACATTTTATACCGGTTATTAGAATGGAAAGGGATGCCTTTTCCCCTGGGGAGCGGTGCCCTTCAAGAAAAATGATATAAAAAGATGAAATGCTTCCGCAAGGAGTGCCGCCGTCAGGCCCGGTGGCGGGCCTTGGTGCGGGAGGGGGACTGGAGGAAAAAGAAAGCCACGGCCCCGGCCAGCATCATGGCCATGGCCAGGACAAAGGCATACTTCAGGTCCACGGAATCCATGGCAATGCCGGCCATGAGGGCGCCGGTGAACATGCCCAGACTGTGGGCCACGGTCATCACGGACATGACGCTTCCCATGGCCTTGCACCGGTCCCCGTGGACAACGGCAAGGGCCGTCACGGCGGGCATGCCCGTGCCCCCGCCCAGGCCGAAGAGGGTCACCCCGGTCAGAAGTCCGGCAAAGGTGCCGGCCTTGAAAATCACATACATGCCCAGGGCGGCCCCACAGCCGCCGATGATCCCCATGATCCGTTTGTTGCACCGGTCGGCCAGGTAGCCCATGGGCAGCTGCAGGGCCCCGGAGATAAAGACCCCGGCCATGACCAGAAACCCAATGGCGGTGCCGGAAAGGGCAAACCGCTGCCCGGCGTACAGGGGTAAAAAGCACCAGATGGTGCCGATGCAGGCGGTGTGAACATAACGATACCCCAGCAGCCCCCAGAAACCGGCATCGGCCAGGATGATCTTCCAGGGCAGATTCCGCCGCCCCCCCAGGGGGACGGGTTCCTGTGACAGGGGGGGCAGATAAAAGAACCCCAGGCCCAGGGCAAGAAAGGAAAGGATCCCCATGCAGACAAAGGCACCGTCCATGGACCAGACATCCAGGATGAATCCCCCCATGGGGGGCCCCAGACTCAGGCTGAGGAACATGGACAGGTTGAACAGGCCCATGGAATAGCCCTCGGTGCCCTCGGGGGAAATCTCCCCCACGTATGCCTGGACCACGGGCATGATCATGGCCGACCCCATGCCCTGGAAAAACCGGGCCAGGATCAGGCTTTCCACCCGGGTGGAAAAGATAAAGGCAATGGAGATCAGTCCGTAAATGAAAAGACCGGTGAGGATAAAGGGTTTCCGCCCCCTGCGGTCGGAGAGGCGGCCGAACAGGGGCAGAAGGCAGACCCGGGAAAGGGAAAAGGCGCCGAAGATCATGGCCACATAGATGCCGGCCGCCCCCATGTCATGGGCATAGAGGGGCAGAAGGGGAACCACGATGCCCACCCCGGTGATGGTGGCAAAGACAATGAAAAACAGGGTCATGAACACGCCCTTCTGTTCGGAAGGAATGAGCCGGATCCCGTTTCTGGTGACGGAATTCACAAGGTGGGAGACCGGCTCTTTTATGGCGTAAAAAAGGTCCATGCCCTGTCCGACCGATCAGGCCAGGCACTCCCTGAGCTGGTCGATGAACCGGCTTCGGGTGGCAAATTCGCCCTTGCGGTAGTTGGTGTGGGTGAGGTAGAGGAAACGCTCGGCCCGGGTCATGGCCACGTACATGAGGCGACGCTCTTCGGCCAGGGCCTTTTCCCCGTCGTCAATGGAACGCCAGTGGGGAAAGAGCCGTTCCTCGCACCCCACGATGAAGACCGTATCAAACTCCAACCCCTTGGCCGAATGGATGGTAAGCAGGGCCACCCCGTCGTCATCCTGGTCCTGGTCTTCCTTTTCCTTGTCCTCCCGGATCAGGGCGGCCTCTTCCAGGTATTCCAGAAGGGTGTCCTTGGCCCGGGCCGTATAGATGAGCTGCTCGATGTTCTCTTTCTTGCCCACGTATTCGGTGCCGGTTTTGCACTTCTTTTCCAGGTATTCATAATACCCGCTGCGGGCCAGGACCTCTTCAATGGCCATGGCCGGAGCCATGTCCCGGATGTCGTCCAGGATCTCCAGGACCCCGGTGAGATTCTTGTGGACCTTGGGGGTGAGCACCCGGTCCCGGACCATGACCCGGGCCGCATCCTGGAGGCTGCCCCCCTTTTCCCGGATGGCGGCCATCTTTTTGATCATGGAGGGGCCAATGCCCCGTTTGGGCGTATTTACCACCCGTTCAAAGGAGAGGTCGTCCCCGGGGAAGAGGGCGGCGGAGAGATAGGAGTTCACATCCAGGATCTCCATGCGCTCGAAAAAGCCCTGGGCACCCATGAGGCGGTAGGGCACCCTAAAGGCCCTGAAAATCTTTTCAAAGGGCAGGGAACAGAACTTGGTGCGGTAGACCACGGCCATCTTGTCGTAGGGGACACCAGCCCCATTTCTGTGCATGGCCTTGATGCGCTTGGCCACCCATTCGGCCTCGTGGGCGTCGGACATGAAATCGTAGATTTCCACCACCCCGCCCTTTTTCTGGGAAAAGCAGCGCTTGTCCATCTTATCCGGGTTGTAGTCGATCATATCGTTGGCGGCCTGGACGATCTCGTCGGCGGAGCGGTAGTTCTCCTCCAGGCGGAAGATCCGGGCATCCTCATACTTTTCCGGAAAGGAGAGGAAGTGGTTGACGTTGGAGCCCCTGAACCCGTAAACCGCCTGCCAGTCGTCCCCCACGCAGAACAGATTCCGGTGGGACCCCAGCAGCAGATTGGTCAGATCTTCCTGGAGGTTGTTGGAGTCCTGGAACTCGTCCACCAGGATATAGGTGAAGTATCCCCTGTACCACTCCCGGATCTCCTCGTTGTCCCGGAGCAGATCCCGGGTCTTGAGCAGGATATTGTCAAAATCCACGCAGTTCATCTCCTTGAGCCGGGTTTCGTACTGCTCAAAGAGATCCTGGATCTTGATGTTGTAAAAGGAGGGTTTGAGGTCGAAATACTTGACCGGATCCCCAAAGTTCTTGGCCCTGGAGATGGTGGAAAGAATCCGACCGGCATATTTCTTTTCAATGTTGTTCTGGACGCAGAGTTCCTTGACCAGTTTGTCCATCTGATAGACGGACATGATCTGAATGGGCGAATCATACCCCATGACCTGGGCATGCTTTTTCAGGATCATGAGGCAGGCCGAGTGGTAGGTCCGCACCCATTGGAAACTGGACTGGTCCATGCCGGTCATCTCCATGAGCCGGGATTTCATCTCCTGGGCGGCCTTATTGGTAAAGGTAATGGCCAGGATCCGTCTGGGATCATGGCCCAGGGCGGTGAGATGGGAAAACTTTGCCGTCAGCGTCCGGGTCTTGCCGGAACCGGCCCCCGCGACAACCAGTGCCGGGGAGCCGGTGTGATTTACAGCATCCTGCTGTGGGGGTGATAATTGCATATGTGATTATGGTTAAGCCTCTGTCTTAACGCAGCTCCTCAATGATCTTTTCAAGGGTTGTTTCAATGTCGGTACGAATTTCTTCCAGGCGTTCCGGGGTCAGGGCTTCAAAGCGGAGGACCAGGGCGGGCTGGGTATTGGAGGCCCGGACCAGCCCCCAACCGTCATCGTAGAGGGCCCTCAGGCCGTCGATGTCAATGACCTTTTGGACGGCCTTGTAATGGGCCACGATTTTTTCCACGGCCCTGAACTTGATGGCGTCGTCGCAGTCCACCCGAAGCTCGGGGGTGGTGTAGGTGACGGGCAGATCGGCAATCAACTCCTCCACGCCCTTGCCCGTGTCAGCCATGATTTCCAAAAGGCGGCAGGAGGCGTAGAGGGCATCGTCAAAGCCCAGGTACCGGTCCTTAAAGAACATGTGGCCGCTCATCTCCCCGGCCAGGGCCGCATCCTCTTCCTTCATCTTCTGCTTGATCAAGGAATGGCCGGTGCGCCACATGATGGCCCGCCCGCCGTGGGCTTCGATGTCGTTGTACATGACCATGGAGCATTTGACTTCGGAGATAAAGGTGGCCCCGGGTTTCCGGGAAAGGATCTCCCGGGCGAAGATGACCATGAGTTGGTCCCCGTAGATCACGTTGCCGTGGCGGTCCACCACGCCGATGCGGTCGGCGTCCCCGTCATAGCCGATGCCAAGGTCCAGTTTTTCCTTCTGTACCAGTTCGATGAGCTGGGTCAGGTTCTTTTTCTGGGTGGGGTCGGCCTCGTGGTTGGGAAAGCGACCGTCCATGTCGCAGAAGATGTCATGGACCTCGCAGCCCAGGGCCCTGAGCACGGGAAGGGCCGTTACGCCACCGGTGCCGTTGCCCGCATCCACCCCCACCCTCAGGGGGGTCTTCAGGGTGATGTTCTCCTGGATATGGGCCATGTAGGGGGTGATCACATCGGCGCAGGTAAGCCGGCCTTCCCCCTGTTCATAATCACCGGCCTGGATGAGCCGGCGGATCTCCTGGAGTCCCTGGCTGTGGATGGAGTCGGTGCCGGCCATGAGCTTAAACCCGTTGTACTCCGGCGGGTTGTGGCTGGCCGTGACCATGGCCCCACCTTCCAGGTTCAGATGATGGATGGAATAGTAGAGGACCGGGGTGGGACAGGTGCCGATGTCCACCACATCCATACCCGTGGAGAGGATCCCCTCCATGAAAAATTTGGAATAGGGTTCCGAGGTCTGCCGGCAGTCCCTTCCCACGGATAGGTTTTTCCGCCCCTGACGGCGGAGCATGGTGCCGTAAGCACGGCCAATATGGGTTACATCTTCGTCCAGAATATCAACGCCGGCAACACCGCGAATGTCATACTCCCTGAAAATACCAGGATTCATCTTTCCTCCTCTATCCTAAATTTAACCATAGCACCACCGCACCCACTGCCCAGCAATAGGGGGCAAACAAATGAAATTTCCCTGTCTGAACCAGTTTTAACAATAATTTCAGCGCAACCAGACCGGTGATAAATGAGACGATTGTACCACAAATGGTGACCGGGTCAATCGCAAGGCCGCTTGAAAACGAGTCTTTCAGACTGAGAACCTGGGCCCCTGCAATGGCCGGGATGGACAGCAGAAACGAAAACCGGGCCGCCGTGTCCCGGTCCAGCCCCAGAAAAAGACCCACCGAAATGGTGCTGCCCGACCGGGAGATCCCGGGAAGGACGGCCAGCCCCTGGGCCAGTCCCAGGGTCAGGGCCCGCTTCAGGTCAAAGTCGACCTGGTCCGGCACATTGCCGTAAAAACGCCTGGAGAGCCAGAGCACCAGGCCGGTGACCATGAGCATGGCCCCCACCAGCGCCCCATTGGTAAACAGGGCATGTTCGTATTGTTTCATGACAAGGCCCACCACTGCCGTGGGAATGGACCCCAGGATGATCCAGGTGGCCAGTTTCCGGTTTCGGTCGGCCATGAAGGCCTTTAAAGATCTCTCCCCCGGACCGGAGACAAACCGCATAAGGCTTGCCGCCATCTGAAATATGTCCTGCCGATAGACCACCAGCACCGCAGCAAGGGTGCCCATGTGGACACTGATATCAAAAGAAAGTACCGATTCCGTGATGCCGAAGAAGAGCTGGCCAAGGACCAGATGGCCTGAACTGCTCACCGGCAGGAATTCGGTCAGGCCCTGTAAAATTCCTAAAATAATACCTTGATAGAGTTCCATTGTTGTCCATGTTGATAAGATGACTGTTTTACTTTGCCCTGGATACGATCCCCAGGGTCTCTTCTCTTATAATTCCTGCCTTAAAATTGCAAGGGATTCCCCCGTACACCCCACAGTTTCGCCGGTCCTGAACACCGATTACAAGCCCTGTTCAGTTAATGGAGACAGATGGGGAGATCCCAGTAGAAATCAATGAGGACCCCCCATAAAGTCCCCAACCGCCCCCTGGGTTTTCGCCGAAAAAGAAAAGTTGATTTCACCCCCGTTCTCATGTAGAGATAACAGATACCCTAGGAAATTAACGGATTTTTTATCATTCTGATTTTACTAGAATTAAACACAAAGGAGAAGCAATGAACCGGAAACTTTTTCTGCCGTGTCTTCTGGCCCTGGCCCTCTTCGCCATGGGCTGCGCCCAGAAGGCCCCAAGCCTGAGCCTGCCCTCTTTCCATGCCAAGACCTTTGCCCCAGCGGCCTATGATTCAAAGGTGGATAATTTCATCGTAATCCTGGATGCCTCCAGCTCCATGACCGACGGGGCCCACAACGGTGAAAAATTCGCCATTGCCAAGGCCCTGGCCCATCGCCTGAACCAAACCCTTCCCGAATTGGGACAGACCGGCGGCCTGCGCACCTTTGGCCACCACGATGCCGTCTCGACCAACGCCACCGAACGGTTCTACGGTATGGCCACTTACACCAGCGCCGGATTGGCATCCGGACTGGACAAGGTCACCCAGGCCGGCGGCACCAGCCCCATGGCCAAGGCCATTGCCGCAACCCAGGCCGACTTGAAATCCCTGTCCGGCAGCCGCAACGCCGTGGTCCTCATCACCGACGGACTGGACATGGAAGGCAGTGTGAAAAGTGCCCAGGCATTGAAAAATGCATTCCCCGATATCTGCTTCTATCCGGTACAGGTGGGGGATAAAGCCGAAGGCCGCATGCGCCTCCAGCAGATTGCCAAGATCGGACAATGCGGATTCTTTTCAACTGCCGATGAACTGCTCACCCCGGCGGGAATGGCCCAATTTGTGGAAAAAGCATTCCTCACCCAAAAGGCCATGAAAAGCCCTGCCAAGGTCATGATGAAAAAAGATTCCGACAAGGACGGGGTCTACGACGACATGGACAAATGCCCCGGCACCCCCATGGGGGCAAGGGTAAACGCCAACGGTTGCTGGACCCTGAACAATGTCCTGTTTGACTTTGACAAGGCCGTGATCAAACCCAAGGCATATCCCCTGTTGGACGAAGTCGTGGCCATCCTGAAAAAGAACCCGGCCATGAGTGTTGAGCTCCAGGGGCACACCGACAACAAAGGCCCGGCCATCTACAACATGGACCTGTCCCTGAGACGGGCCCAGGCCGTGGCCGCCTACCTGGTGGACAAGGGCATCCTGAGAAACCGCATGGCCACCACCGGCTTTGGCTTCAAAAAGCCCGTGGCCCTCAACGGCACCGAATACGGTCGTTCCCTGAACCGCCGGGTGGAACTCCATCCCTATTAACCCATAGTCCTTCAACCAACGATCCCTCACACCAAGGGGCCGGGCAACCGACACTTCGGTTTGCCCGGCCCTTTTTTATTTCATCCGCTTTCCAAACCCCTCATTTAAGACGCCTGCCATCATATCATCGGCCTTTCCCGGGCACCGGCAGCCAATGCGAATACCTTCGAACCGCCCTTAACCTGCCTTTATTTTTCCATGGTCAACACACCATAAACAAAGGGATCAGTCCTTTTTTTAATGAACCGCCATTCCATTTGCTCCAGTGGTCAGGTCCGGGCCGGGTTCAGCCCCCCGCCCCAATTCCCTTTGGACAAACATTCTTTTTAGCCGGTGGTATAAAAACCAAGAGCCCCGACCCGTTTCCAATGGATCGGGGCGGGGCTCCGGCGATATTGAATAGGGCCCGGGTTCAGGACTGGTAGATGATGGTCCCGGTTTTTTCAAGGCCGTAGCCCCCCATGGCCGCCACCCGGTCCTGGAAGGCCCGGGTCTGGATGGTTTCCATGAGGGCCTGGACCTTATCGGTTTCAAAGAAGCGTTGGGGAATGACCAGATCATACTCCTCCGTGACCACGGGGATGAAATCCAGGTCAAGGGCCCTGGCCGCCGCCATGATGCCCAGGCCGGCGTCGGCCCGACCGGAGAGAACGGCAACGGCCACGGACATGTGGGTGTATTCGTCTGTGTCATACCCCGGAATCTGATCCGGGGAGAGCCCCAGGGCATTGAGTTTGTAATCGCAGAGGATCCGGGTACCGGAACCGGCCTGGCGGTTGATGAACCGAAGCTGGTTTTCCGCCAGATCCCCAAGCCCCTTTATGCCCTTGGGATTTCCCTTGGGTACCATGAGGCCCTGCTCCCGCATGACCAGGTTGACCACGGTGACGGCCTCCCCTTTCAGGTACTTCCGGATATAGGAGACATTGTAACTGCCGTCCTCGGGATCCAGAAGATGGGCGCCGGCCATGTGGCATGCCTTTTTCTTCAGGGCCATGAGTCCCCCCATGGAGCCCACATGGCTGGAGGAGATGGAGACGTCGGTGTGGGTGCGCCGGACCTGGTCTGCCAGAAGGTCCAGGGTATTGTCGTGGGAGCCGGTGATGACCACGGTGTTGTCAATGGCCGACCGGGGCCGCAGCAGGTGGGCGGTGACGGGTTCTTTCTCGTTCACCCCTTCCTGGTCCCTGGGGATGCGGATGATGCCGTCGGCCTCGGTAAGGGTGGTGATGCTTCCCGATCCCCTGGGCAGCTGGGAGGAAATCAGGTTCCCGTCCACGGAACCGATCTTCACCCGGACAAATTCTTCCTGGCCCAGCTTGGAGGCCATTTTCCGGGCCGGGGAGACGGTTGCGGTGACGGGTTCGGGCTCTGCCAGCCGCTGCATGTGGCCGAGCAATGGACCCACAAATTGTTCAAAGGCCACGATGGCCGAAACGGGGTAACCGGGGATGCCAAAGACAGGCTTGCTCTGGACATTGCCAAAGAGCACGGGCTTGCCCGGCATCATGGTCACCCCGTGAACCAGAACCTCGCCCAGGGAAGAGATCACGGGTTTGGCAAAGTCCATGGATCCGGCCGAGGAGCCGCCGATGATGCAGACGGCATCATAATCGCCTTGAATAGCCGCTCCAACGGCGGTTTCTATGGTTTCCAGCTTGTCCTTGAGCATGGGATGGATAACGGGCTTGGCCCCGTGGTCCTCACACAGCCCGGCCAGCACGGTGGCGTTGGACTCCACCACATCTCCGGGGCCCATCTCCCTGGGGTTGATCCGGTCCCATTGCACCAATTCCGAACCCGTGGGGACAATGAGCACCCGGGGCTGTTCATAGACCTGGACCTGGAAGATGCCTCCGGAAAGCAGGGCGCCCTGGGAATAGGCATCAATGCGATGGTTCCGGGGAAAGAGCAGTTCCGTGGCCACGATATCCTCCCCCATCTTCCGCACGTATTGCCAGGGGAAGACCGGGGCTTCGATCTCAACCCGGGTCTCGTCCAGGATATTCAAATACTCGATCATGATCACGGCATTGGTATTCTGGGGCAGGGGATGGCCCGTGTTGACCCAGAAGGCGGTCTTTCCGATGCTCAGCTCCCTGGGTGCCTCTTCACTGGCCCCAAAGGTCTGTTTGGCGTCCACGGCAATACCGTCCATGGCGGCGGCATGGAAATTGGGGGAGGAGACCTGGGCAATGGCCGGCTGGGCCAAAACCCGATCCTTGGCCTTAACCACATCCAGGGTTTCGATATGGCAGGTCAGATGTCCAAAGGTATCAAAGAGGGTGGAGCGGGCCGATTCGATACTGGCCATATCCAGGTATACGTTGCGTTTAGAGTTCATGTGTCGGCTTCCGAAAATGAGGTTTTATAGAAGAATGATGTCCACGGATGTATCCTTTTCCAGCCCCTCCACATGGTCGCCGATTTCCAGAAGACCGTCGGCATGGACCATGGTGCGGATCAGGCCGGATTTCCCGAGAACGGGCCGGGCCACCAGCCCGCCTTCCTCCTGGTCCAGCACCACCCGGACAAAGTCCCGGCGCCCCTGGGCCGATGCCAGATTACGGCTCAGCCGTGCCTTGACCCGTATCCCGGGTTTGGGGGCCGTCCCCTGGAGGGTCTCAAGGAAGGGGAGGACCACCACCTTGAGCACCACCATGGCCGAGACCACCTGGCCGGGAAGGCCCCAGACAGGCTTGCTTCCCGAACGGGCCAGGATGGTGGGCTTGCCCGGACTCACGCTCATGCCGTGGACCAGGATTTCGGTGTCGTCCAGGGAAGAGAGCACCTCAACGGTGTAATCCCGGGTCCCCACGGAGCTGCCGCCGGAGAGCAGCACCATGTCGGTTTCAGTCAGTGCCTTTTTGCACACCTGCTCCAGGGCTTTGGGATCATCGGGGACAATGCCGTAGCAGACGGGCTCCCCGTGGGCGGCCTTGATCAGGCCCGAAAGGGTATATGAGTTGATGTCCCGGATCTGGCCGGGCCGGGGATCGGTCCCAATGGGGACGATTTCATCCCCTGTGGAGATGATGCCCACCCGGGGAACCCGGTGGACTTCCAACTCCGAAATCCCCATCCCGGCGGCAAGGCCGGCTTCCTGGGGACGGATGCGGGTGCCTTTGGACAGCACCACCTGGTCCCGGGTAAAATCCTCGTTTGCGTCGATGACGTTCTGCAAGGGGGCCACGCTTTTATAGACCTCCACAGAATCCTCATCCACGGCCTGGGTATGCTCCACCATGACAACGGCATCGGCCCCTTGGGGCAGCATGCCTCCGGTGGAAATCCGTGCGGCCGAGCCCGGGGCAAGGCTGAAATCCGGCACCACGCCCATGGGAATGCTGCCCTGGATATTGAGCCAGGCCGGGTTGGATTCAGAGGCCCCGAAGCTGGAGGGGGCAGCCAGGGCATACCCGTCCATGGTGGAACGCCGGAACCCGGGCATATCCCTGGGGGCCACCAGATCCCGGGCCAGGGTGCGGTCCAGGGCCTGGGACACGGGCACGGTCTCAGACCCCAGGGCGGTGAAACCCTTCCTGAGGGCCATGACAGCCTCCAGGGATTTCACCTTAAAAAAATGGTTCATTATCTCAGGGCCTCTTTGATCCGGGCCATGGCAGTGACCACCTTGTCACGGCTGTTGAATGCAGAGATGCGGATGTAATCGCTGCCGCATTTGCCGAAACCGCCGCCCGGGGTACAGACCACGCTGGCCTTGTTCAGCAGCAGGTCAAAGAAATCCCAGGAGTCCCGGCCCTGGCCGTTGATCCAGATGTAGGGGGAGTTTTCCCCGCCCACATGGGTAAAGCCCAGGTCGGTCATGCTCTCCCGGACAATGGCGGCATTGCCCAGGTACCCGTCGATGAGGGCCTTGATCTGGGCCTGGCCCTCGGGGGTGTAAACGGCTTCGGTGGCCTTCTGTACCGGGTAGGAAACCCCGTTGAATTTGGTGGACTGGCGGCGGTTCCACAGGGCGTGGAGGGACATTTCACTGCCGTCTTCGGTGTAAACCTTACATGCCTTGGGCACCACGGTGTAACCGCAACGGGTACCGGTGAAGCCGGCGGTTTTGGAAAAGGATCTGAACTCCACGGCCACCCCTTCGGCACCGGGGATTTCATAGATGGACCGGGGCAGGTTTTCATCCCGGATAAAGGCTTCATAGGCCGCGTCAAAGAGGATCAGGCTCTTGTTGTCCCTGGCATAATCCACCCAGACCTGGAGGTCTTTCCTGGTGGCGGTGGCGCCGGTGGGGTTGTTGGGAAAGCAGAGGTAGATCAGGTCCACGGGGGTTTCGGGCAGGGCCGGCATGAAGTTGTTCTCTGCAGTGCATTCCAGGTAGACAATGCCCTTGTACCGTCCGTCCACAAACTCACCGGTGCGACCGGCCATGACATTGGTGTCCAGGTAGACCGGGTAAACCGGATCGGGGATGGCAATGGTGATGTCCCTGGAAAAGAGCTCCTGGAAGTTACCGGAATCACATTTGGCCCCATCGGAGACAAAGATCTCATCGGCGGAGATGTCGGCGCCCCGGGCCTGGAAATCATGGGCGGCAATCTTTTCCCTCAAAAAGGCATACCCCTGTTCAGGGCCGTAGCCGCGGAAGGTGGCGTCGTCGGCCATTTCATCCACCCCCCTGTGGAAGGCATTGATAACGGCTTCGGGCAGGCCATGGGTGACATCTCCGATGCCCAGACGGATGACTTCGGCTTCGGGGTTGGCGTCCTGGAAGGCCGAAACCCGTTTCGCAATGTCTGAAAAAAGGTAGGAGGCTTTTAATTTATTATAGTTTTCATTGGCTCTGATCATCTATCTTTCCTTTCTATTCTATGCATCCTTACAAACGGGTTTCATACGCTCCCTGCGGATGGGGGCGGCATTTCAATATAAGCCCGGATTCTTTTTAGTCAACCAGAACAGGTCTGTCAATCGCCCGGGGCCTTTGACGGCCCTCCCGGCCTGGGAACCGGCTCATGCCACGGGCATGGCAATGCGCTTGATATAATCGGGCAACCGCTGGTAGATCTCCCGGCTGAGGCAGACACTTTTTTCACTGTTCACGGCCAGGCCCGGATCCCGTTTTTGCCGACCGGCGTCAACGGGGTCGGGCCGGTGGTCCAGAGGGGCCCCTGCCGTGTCGGTGAAGGGCAACAGGATGGGCCCTTTACTTTCCAGAACATAGGCCATCTGCCCGTTTTTCAAATAGACCAGGCTGCCCGGGGGATGGATACCGATGCTCTTGACAAAGGAATGGAGCAAAAACTGGAGCATGGGATCCTTTCTCACATATTTCCGGAAAAGTTCAGTGACCGCTGCGATCTGGTTCAGGGCATCCTTGTAACAGCGTTTAGAAATCATGGCATCGTAAATATCGGCCAGTTTACAGATTTTCACATAAAAGGGAATTTTCCGGCTGGAGCGGTTCTGGGGATAGCAGCCCTTTTCCCCTTCATAGAGGGGACCGTGGTGGTAGGCCACAATATTCCGGATAAAGGCGCTCTGGATCTTATTTTTATCCAGAATTTTCGACCCGAATTCATAGGAATGACGCCGGATGATATCAAACTCACCTGCAGTGAGAGGATGCTTTTTGTTCAACAGCCCCTGGGGCACGTTCACCTTTCCGATATCATAGAGAAAAAACCCCATGGACATCTCTTCCATTTCATCGGGATAATAATATTGAAAATGATGTTCAAAGGAGGGGTGATAGCCGTTAAAGGACTGGTGTTCGGACAAAAGGCCGGTGACGGTGTTGGAAAAATTGGTGTTAAACTGGTGGAGGACGGCCGTGGCCGTGGCGCAGACATTGATGCTGTGGTTGAACAGGTATTCATCGTGGGAGAAAATCTCCCGGTTCAGATAAGAAAAGGGGTGGTCATGGGTGACCAGAAAATGGGAGAGTCTGTCCACATGCTCCCTGACCATGGTCACGTCAAATTCCCCGCCCGAGGCCTGGATCTGTTCCATGGCGGTTTTGATGCATTCCTTGGCCCCGGCATGCTGGCTGGCGGCCTCGGCCTTAATCCCGGCGATTTCAGCCAGCCGCTTTTCCACGGGATCCGTGGGTCTGAACGCTTTGGGAACCATGTCCGGGGACGTGGAGGTCGGTGGGGGCGCCGGCACGGACGGCTCAACTTCCTCCCCGCCCAGGGGAATGGGGTTGCCGTTTTCATCCCAGACCCCGCCATCTCCCATGGCCTGGACGGGCACCTTGCGGATCCCGTTCTCCTTTATGATTTCAAGGGGCTTGATCTTGTCCACCAGAACATCCTTGCTCAGGAGCAGGACGCCCCGCTTGTTATAAACGTCCACACCGGTCTTAACCCTGCCGCCGGCCCGTACAATGTCAATGAGCTGATCAATGGAAACCATTCCATCGCCCATCAGTCGGTTCCCTTTCTCAACTTTTCAACGGCCAGGGCCAGGGTTTTGAACTCATCAACGGTCAGGGTTTCGGCCCGGCGTTTGGGATCAATCCCGGCCAGCTCAAGGATCTGGGCCACCAGGGGCTTTTCCATGCCCATCTCTCCACCGGTCATGGAGTTGTGAAGGGTTTTCCGCCGCTTGGAAAAGGCGGCCTTGATCACGTCAAAGAGCAGGTCTTCGGTCTCTTCGGACAGCTCCCGGTCCTGGAATAGCTCAAAGGAGAGGACGGTGGAGTCCACATCGGGCCGTGGGAAAAAGGCCGAGGGCTTTATGTCGGCCAAATGGCCGATCTTTGCCGCATATTGAACCACAGCCGACAACCGGGAATAGGACTTGGTCCCCGGACCCGACAGAATCCGCTGGGCCAATTCCTTTTGGAACATGAGAAAAGCGTGGCTGATCAATGATCGGTGCTTGATGATGCGAAATAGAATCTGGGAAGAAATATTATAGGGCAGGTTGGAAATCACCACCATCTGCCGACCCTGGGCAATCTCTGCCAGGTCGGTTTTCAGGATATCCTGGTTGATCACCTGAACTGTGTTAATTTCTTGTTCCGCCAGTTCTTGCTTGAGTAGTGGGACGATGCGGCTGTCCTTTTCCACCACAGTGAGATCCGGGGTAATCTTTGCAATGTGCCGGGTCAGGGCGCCCAGGCCGGGACCGATTTCCAAAACCTTTGATTTTTCGGTGATTCCCGTCCGCTGAACAATCATGTGGGCCGTGGCCGGATCGGCGAGAAAATTCTGGCCCATTTCCTTGCCTGCGTAGAGTTTTTCCCGTTTTAACAATACCCCTGGATGTGTCATTTTTCTATTTAATCTTTCATTACCTTATTAATTAGAGTGCCCATTTGCACTTCAATTTATTCCCCTACCCTCCTTAGAATTTACTACTTGACTTTTGCTGACTCCAAAAGTAATTTCTATAGGTAGAGTATTCTTTCGCTAAAAAACAATCAATACCCAATATATCTCCAAACCTCAAGATATAAGTTCGTGGCTGAATCTTGTTCGCCCTTGCGATTTCCCTTGATATGGCTTGGATTTGGGTATTGCACCTGGCGAATAACCCTTATTTTTCAGGAGATTGAACATGTCAGAGACCATGGATCTTGCCAACAACTGGGAAGGCTTTATCAAAATGCTGTTGCACAGGCTTGATATCCCGACCAAAGAAGATATCAACAACCTGCACGACAGGCTTGACAAGCTTGAACAACTCATTTACCAAAAACATTCCGGGAGCAAAAAAGGAATCCAGAGAAGGAGCGCCCGTAAAAAAAGCGCCTCATCCATTGTCCTGGGCATTATCGGCAACCATCCCAATGGGACCAATTTTAAAACCATAAAAGCGGCCACGGGATTTAACGACAAAAAACTGAGAAATATTATTTTCCGGCTGGACAAGATCGAAAAAATCGAACGGGTCAGCCGGGGTATTTATAAAAAAATCTAACGGGAATAAAAAATCATGGAAAACGTTTCACTGAAGGAGAACCAGTCCGTCAACGGTTACACCGTCAATCGCATCTGTCCCCTCCCCAGCATTGATTCCACATACATCGAACTCATCCATCAAAAAACCCGGGCCCGGCACATTCACATTGCCAACGGCGACAAGGAAAACACCTTCAGTGTTCTTTTCCGCACCGTGCCCCAGGACTCATCGGGCGTGGCCCACATTCTGGAACACACCGTGCTATGCGGTTCCAAAAAATTCAATGTCAGGGATCCGTTCTTTTCCATGATCAAGCGCAGTCTGTCCACCTTTATGAACGCCTTTACGGCGTCAGACTGGACCATGTATCCCTTCTCAAGTCAAAACGAGAAGGACTACTATAACCTCATGGATGTCTATCTGGATGCGGCCTTCTTTCCCAATATCGATGAACTGAGCTTTAAACAGGAGGGCCACCGCCTCGAGGTCCTCAAGGAAGACGCATCCGGCATGGAACTGGAATACAAGGGCGTGGTCTACAATGAGATGAAGGGGGCCATGTCCTCCCCCGGCCAGGTCATGGGGCGGGCCCTTCTCAAAAGCCTTTATCCGGACACCACCTACAGCAACAATTCCGGTGGGGAACCCTCCAAAATTCCCCAGCTGACCTGGGAAGGGCTCCAGGCATTCCACGGGCAGTATTATCATCCTTCCAATGCCTGTTTCTACACCTATGGCAACCTTCCCTTGGAAACCACCCTGGACTTCATCTCCTCCAAGGTGCTGGATCAATTTGAACAGCTGGAACTGGACACCCGGGTTCCCCCCCAGCCCCGCTGGGACGCCCCCAGGACCGATTCCTGCGCCTTTGCCCACGCCGACGCAGACACCAGGGAAAACAAGTACCAGGGCTGTGTGGGCTGGCTTACCTGCGATGTCAACGATGCCGTCAATGTGCTCTCCCTCTCCATTCTGGAACAGATCCTTTTGGGCAACTCGGCATCCCCCCTGCGCAAGGCCCTCATCGACTCCAAACTGGGGTCGGCCCTGTCCGACTCCTCGGGGTTTGAACCCGACAACAAGGACGCCCTCTTTGTCTGCGGTCTCAAGGACATCAAAAAAGAATCGGTCCCTGCCGTGGAAAAAATCATCTTCGACACCCTGGAAGAACTGGTGGACAAGGGCATTGATCCCGTCCTTGTGGAATCGGCCATCCACCAGATCGAATTCCATCGAAAGGAGATCACCAATACACCCTATCCCTTCGGCATCAAACTGGTTCTCTCCTTTTCCGGGGCCATCATCCACGACGGTGATCCCGTTTCCTGTGTGAACATCGACCAGGATCTGGAGACCATCAAGGAAGAGATCAAAAAGGGCCCCTACCTGGAAAACCTGATCAGAACCTATTTCCTGGACAATCCCCACCGGGTGCGCTTTACCCTGGAACCGGACATGGAACTGGAAGCCGAAACCGTGGAAGAGACCCAAAGGGAACTGGCACAAAAATGCCGGGCCCTCACCCCGGAGGAGATTGAACAGATCAAGGCAGACGCCAAGGCCCTGGAGGCCCTCCAGGAAGCAAAGGAAGACCTCTCCTCCCTGCCCACCCTGGAACTGAGCGATGTGCCTCCGGACATTGAGATCATCAAGCCCGATGATCTGGAACCGGCCTCCCCGGTCACCTTTTACGACAAGGCCACCTCGGGCATCCTCTACTTCACCTGCCCCGTGGGCGCCGGCCAGATCGATCCGGCCCGCTTCCCCCTGGTGCCCTTCTTTTCCAGATCCTTTACCAATGCAGGCACCCGGAACCACGCCTACACGGAAATGGCCGAGAAAATCGACCGGTACACCGGCGGCGTTGCCATGTCCCCCTTTTCCGGCTCCTACTTTGACCTGGACGGGGCCTCCCACTCCTTCATGGCCCTCCACGGCAAGGCCCTGGACCGAAACGTGGATGCCCTCTTTGACCTGATCCGGGAATTTGTCCTCAACTTCGGGTTCACGGACATGGAACGGCTCAACAGCCTTTTGCTCCAATACCAGGCCGGTCTGGAGGCCTCCATTGTCTCCACCGGACACCGGTATGCCATCTCCCTGGCCTCCCGGCATCTCTCCCAGGCCTCCCACATCAACGAGATCTGGCACGGCATCAGCCAGTACCAGTTCATCAAGGGACTGGTTGAAAAGGCAAGGACCACCCCCGAAGTCCTGGAGGAGACCGCAGCCGAATTCACGGCCATGGCCGAAACCCTGTTTAAAAAAGAAAATTTCAAGCCCGCCGTCATCGGCGGCGGCAACGATGCCATGGCCCGGGCCGGACGCCATATCACCGATATCATGGCCCCCCTTCCCAACCATGCCCAAAGCGCCTTTATCAACCCCACCCTGGACCGGGATACCCAACGGCCCTACAGCGGGTGGCACACCAATACGGCGGTCTCCTTTGTGGGACAGGCATTCAAGGCCGTGCGAATCACCCACGAAGACAGCCCGGGACTGGCCGTCATTGCCAAGATCCTCAGGTCCAAGTTCCTCCACCGGGAAATCCGTGAAAAGGGCGGTGCCTACGGCGGCTTTGCCCTGTACAACACAGAGGAGGGCATCTTTTCCTTTGGCTCCTACCGGGATCCCCACATCAAGCGGACCCTGGATGTTTATTCAGATGCCTGCACCTACATCATGGACGGCGACTACAGTGACACAGACGTCAAGGAGGCCATCCTCCAGGTCTGCTCGGAGATCGACAAGCCCGAGACCCCCGGGCCCGCCGCCATGAAAGCCTTTTACCGGAACATCACCAAGCTCTCCGATGATATCCGGAAAAACTTCAAGGATTCCCTGCTCCGGCTGGACAAGGGCCGCATCCTGGACATCGCCCGGACCTACTTCAACGTGGCAGACGACCAGAAGGGCGTGGCCGTCATCTCCAGCAAACCCCAGCTGGAAGAGGCCAACAAGGCCCTGGAAGCCGAGGGCAGAGCCCCACTGGATCTCATCAAAATCTGATCCAGCCCCGACCTGAACACATAAAAGCCCCCTGGAAGCAACGCTTCCAGGGGGCTTTTTTGGACAACGAATCGGACGTCAAAGGGGACCTTGGTTCAGATTCATACAGCCCTTCAATCCAGGCCGTCGGCCCTGTCCACCCAACCGGCTGGACCGATACGCATCACCCCTTAAACAAATCCCCCACCTTGTCCAGGCGTTCGGGGGAGAGCTCCCCCCGCTGCCGGGTCATCTCCAGGGTGTGTTGCCCCAGGAGGCGGTAGAGGCGGGAGAATTCGGGCATTTTTCCATCGATATCCTTGATGTGGCGGTCAATGATGTCCAGGTCCCCCCGGGCCACGGGGCCGGTGAGGGCATTGACGCATCCCCTGGCCTTGATATTCTTCAGGGTGCCCAGGATCAGGGGTTCCAGGATCTCATACCCCCGGTCCGGGTCCAGGCCGGCTTCGGCCAGAAGGGAAAGGGCAAATTGCTCCAGGGTGACCAGGTAATTGGAGGCCACAACAGCCGAGGCATGGTAGAGGGTTTTGGCCCCGGTGGGGATGAGGAAAAAGACCGCTTTCAGGGCATTGACAATCTCCTTGCCCAGGGCCGTGGCCCGGTCATCCCCCTCAATGGACATGTTGATGCCCTTGAAGGGGGAGGGCTGGCCCGTTGTATAGGGGGCAAATGCCTGGAGGGGATGGAGGGAGCCGGTGGCTGCACCGGCGTCCCGGGCCGATGAAAGGACACAGGAGGAAAGGGCGCCGGAAAGGTGATAGACCACGGTGTCTTCCGAAAAGCCCCCGCCGGCGGCAATCTGTTCGCACACCGATTCAACGGCCCCGTCCGGGGTGGTGATGAAGACCAGGGGGGCGGCCTTGGCCGCCGCCGTCACATCTTCGTATACCTGTCCGCCCTGGGCAGCATTGGCCGCGGTTTCCGCCGATCCCCGGGTGCGGGAGGCAAAGGCACGGGGCACCCACCCTTCCCGTCCCAGGAACACGGCCAGGGAGGTCCCCAGCCGTCCGCAGCCGATGATGGAAAATTCCAGATTATTTATATTCATATTCATGGGACGGAAAGCTCCCGCTCTTTACTTCTGAAATATAGGTCTGGAGCCCCTTGCGGGCCTCCCCTGCGACATCCCCGTATTTTTTCACAAACTTGGGTAGGAAACGGTCGTTGATCCCCAGCATGTCGTGGAGCACCAGGATCTGGCCGTCGCAATCCGGCCCGGCCCCGATGCCGATGGTGGGGATGTTCAGCTTTTGGGTAATCTTTGCGGCAATGGGGGAGGGAATCCCCTCCAGCACCACGGAAAAGGCACCGGCCTCCTGGACATCCAGGGCGTCCTTCAGCAGACGTTCCCCGTCCCGCTGGACCTTGAACCCGCCCATCTGGTGAACCGACTGGGGGGTAAGCCCGATGTGACCCTGGACCGGAATTCCGGCCTTGGCCAGGGCGGAGATCACCGGGCAGACATCGGCACCCCCCTCCAATTTCACGGCACCGGCACCGGCGTCCTTGAGAAAGCGCCCGGCATTTTCAATGGCGGCATCCAGGGACGCCTGGTAGGCCATGAAGGGCATGTCCCCCACCACCATGGCCCGCTCGGTACCCCGGACCACCATGGCGGTGTGGTAGATCATCTCATCCATGGTCACGGGCAGGGTATTTTCCTTTCCCTGGACCACCATGCCCAGGGAATCCCCCACCAGGATCATGTCAATGCCCTCCTGGTCCAATAGCCGGGCAAAGGGATAATCATAGGCCGTCAGGGCAGTGATCTTTTCCCCGTTCTGTTTCTTTTTCATCAAAGTGGATGTGGTCATGCGGGATGGCATAGGTCCTCTCCTGATACGATTAATGGGTTATGGAATGGCCCCAACTTAAAATAAAAACCGACCGGATTCAAGCCTAATCCAACCCCTTGTCTCTCCCATGGATTTTACGCCATTGCTGGTAACGGCACATGCCGGACAGGGACTTGACCGCCCGTTCAGGCGAAGGGAAAAAGACCCCCTTGTACTCCGATGCCTCATCCCGGTAGAGGGTCCGGCTCAATTCATCGGTGAGCAGGCTCACCCCCAGGACCGGCTTTTTATACCTCTGGATGAGTTCAATGACGTATTGGATATACTCCTCTTCCCCCTTGAGGGTGGCGGAACGGAAAAAAGCCCCCTGGGAGGCGTTGAAACTGGGATCGGTTTTGCGCACCGAGTTGATCATGTTGTTGGCCAGGATCCGCTTGCCGTGGATCCCCAGATGAATCACGGCATCACACCCCTCCCATTTAAGCAGCTCTTCAAGGGCAATGCGGGGAATGGAGGGATCCCCCTCCCCCACCAGGTCCACGGGATTGCCGTGGCTCCAGAAATCCGGGAGGATCTGGTTGAGGCGTTCAATGATATCCCCGGACAGGGCCGGCACCTCAAGGCCGTGCTCTGTGCAAAGATCCGTGGCAATGACCCCCCACCCCCCCCCCAGGGTCATGATGGCCACCCGGTTCCCCCTGGGCAGGGGCAGGGAGGAAAAGACCGCAGACAGATCCAGAAGTTCCATGGGCTGCCGGACCTGGATGATGCCGGCCTGGTCGCAGGCCGCATCAAAGACCTTGGCATCCGAGGCCATGGCACCGGTGTGGCTGGCAGCCGCCTCTACCCCCATCTGGGTCCGACCGCCCTTGAGCACCACCACGGGCTTCTTTAGGGAGACCCGGCGGGCCCCTTCAAAGAAACGGCGGCCGTTTTTAACGCTCTCGATGTAGAGGACCACGGTGCGGGTAAGTTCATCGGCCTCAAAGGCGGCCAGGTAATCCTCAACGGTGACCATGGCCTCGTTGCCCGATCCGGAAAAGGCCCGGATGCCGATCTCCTGCTGCTCGGCAAAGGCCAGAAGCTGGGTGCCCATGTTGCCGGACTGGCAGACCAGGGCTGTGGAGCCGGGCATGGGGTAGGCGTGGGAGGCATTGCAGAACAAATCCACATGGGGGTTGCACATGCCCATGGTATTGGGCCCCAGTAAAAGGATACCGGCCCTGTCCAGGCGCTCCACCAAATCCTTCTCCAGGCGGGCCCCTTCTTCTCCCACCTCCCTGAATCCCGAGGTGATTAAAAGCATGCCCTTGACCCTTTTCTCCTCCAGCTGGGGAACCAGATCCATGATCCTGTGGGCCGGGATGGTCACCACGGCCAGGTCCACATCCCCGGGCACTTGGGAGAGCCGGGTATAGGCCCTGCGCCCCAGGATGGTGCCCCCCTTGGGGTTCACCATGTAAACTTGACCGTTATAGGGCCGGGACAGGGTATTGGTGGTCAGAATATGTCCCCATTTCCCAATGCCGGTCGAGGCCCCCACAAAGGCGATGGACCTGGGGTAAAAACACTGTCTAAGTGTCTTAAGATCGACGGTCCGGTTCTGTTTATCCCCCCCCCCATTGGTGTCCAGGACAATGAGCCCGTCCACGGCCGTCACCCGTCCCTGGGGGGTGGCTATCACCGGATTGATATCCACCTCCCTGATTTCCGGATGGCGGATCACCAGGTCGGACAAGCCCCTGAGAAGGGCTTTGATCTCCCCAAGGTCCACCGGGGCCTCACCCCGGAAGGCCCCCAGCAGTTTCCTGGACTTGAGCTGGACCAGCATTTCATCCATGTCCGCCTCGGACAGGGGGGCCACCTTGAACACAATGTCCTCTAGGGCTTCGGTAAAGACCCCGCCCAGGCCGAACATGATCACAGGGCCAAACTGGGCATCCTTGAACATGCCCGCCACAAATTCCCGTCGACCCTGGACCATGGGCTGGACCAAAAATCCCTCCAGGGCTTCCCCCAATGGGATCATCCCTTCCGCCGCAGCCCTGACCTGGTCCCCATGGGTGAGGTTCAATTTTACCAGATCCTCCTCACTCTTGTGGAGCAGGGTGGTGCCAACCCCCTTTAGGACAACGGGAAACCCCATCTCATCGGCAGCGGCCACCGCAGCTTCCGGGGTGTCCACCCGCTTTTCAGCCACCACTGGAATGCCAAATTGCGAAAATATCCGTTTGGCCTCATCCTCTGTAAACACCGCCCCCTTGGACGCCAGGCGATCCTTGATCAACGCTTCAACATTCACATCATCCATCACGCGCGTACCCCGTTCAATACAATGTTACAGATACCGGCGGCCATGGCCTTTGGGGCCAAACCGCGACCAAATATTATCTCTCCCAGACAGGCATGCTCAATGGAACCCAGGATCACCTTCCGCAATAAAATGGGATCCGTCTCCGGCAGGAGCTCCCCCGTTTCAAGACCCTGGTCAATGATGGCCAGGGCCAGGGCTGCATATTCCTTGACCATGCAATAGGCAAAGGACTCAAAATAGATTGGAGAATTCCTCACCTCCAAGAGCAAAATCCGTGAAAAGGCTCTGTTTTCCGCATAATCCTCCAGGCTGGTGCAGATGAACTCTTCAAGCTTTCCAATGCAGGTCTTCCTGCGCTTCACCCGGGCGGACACCCGGGTGAGGAAGGTGTGAAAATGATCCCCCAACACCTGGTAGAGCAAATCTTTCTTATCCTTGAAATACTTATAGATCAACCCTTCTGTGACCCCGGCATGTTTGGCGATTTCCGCCGTGGTGATGGAGTGGAAATCCTTTTCTTCCATCAGGCCGGCCAGGGATGCCATGATCTTGATCCGGCCCGGCGGATTGGTTTTCGATCTTGGTTTCATAATGCCTCACCTCCATTAAGGTCCCCCTAGCTTCCCCCGGCGCCCTTGGACACTGCCGCCAGGTGAGTAATACTTACTCACCCGAAAATAAAAGTCAATAACCATGTTCTTTTAAATTCACTTAATTCCCCTTCATAATCCCCATCATCATTGCAAGCCCTCCCAATACCCGGTAGAATTTCCCTTTAGGGCAAATGAGGATTTCACCTCACCGCCCCAACCCCGTTAGATGAGGTTCCTCCATGCCGCCCATTGATACCACCCAGGATTTCCACACCCATTCCCATTACTCCGACGGCATTGCCGCCCCCGGAGAAATGGTCCGCCAGGCCCGGGAAAACGGACTTTCCGCCCTGGCCATAACCGACCACATGCCCCTGCCCTATGCCACCCGTTATGCCATGGACATGGAGGCCCTTCCCGGTTACCGGACGGAGCTTGCCGGCCTCAAGGCCCAACAGCCCGAAGACTTCACTTTAAACATGGGACTGGAAATCGAATATATCCCCCGGTTCAAGGACTGGATCACAAAAATTACGGAACAGGGCTGGGACCTTCTCCTCCTCTCGGTCCACACCCTTTTTGAAGGCAGCGGCCACTGCCTGGTCAACGGCAGGGAAGAGGAATTCATCCGGGGGCTGGATCAGCTGTTCAAAAAGGATATCAAGGCCATGGCCCGGGCCTATTTTCATGCCCAGCGCCAGGGCATCCGGTCCGGTCGATGCCAGATCGTGGGCCACCTGGATGTCTTTAAAAAACACAATGTTCACAACCGCTTTTTCAGGGAGGAAGACGACTGGTACAGGGAAGAAATCCACGCCAGCCTGAACGATATTAAGGCTGCGGGCATGAAAATGGAAATCAATACGGCCGGCCTCACCCATCCCCTGGGAACCCCCTACCCATCCCCCTGGGTGGTGGCGGCGGCACAGGCGTTGGAGATTCCCATGGTACTGGGATCCGACGCCCATGCCCCCAGGGCTGTTGCCCAGTTTTTCCAGCCCGTGGCCCGGCAGGCCACCTCCGTTTCGTAACCCCGGCGATGAGACCTTGACACCGGTGCGATAAAACGGCATAAAAGGGCACCCCTAACCCCAAATATATGGAACGCCATGGATGAATTAAAGCCGTTGCTGGAAAACTATTCCGCCCTGATCCAACGGGTGGATGCCCATATTGAAAACGTGAACACCCTTTTCCCCCAGGAAATTGCCTGTAAGGAAGGCTGTGATGCCTGTTGCCGCCACCTCAGCCTCTTCCCGGTGGAAGCCTTTGCCCTGGCCCGGGCCTATGTCCAGGCCGCCCCCATGCAACAGGCCCGGATCCTGGACAACCTGGCCGAACCCCATGGAGACGCGGATCTCCCCTGCCCCCTCCTCCTGGAAGGCCGCTGCCTTCTCTACAAGGACCGCCCCCTCATCTGCCGCACCCACGGCTATCCCCTTTACATCAAAGGGGAAGACGGGGAGGGCCGGGTGGACTTCTGCCCGGAAAATTTCAAGGGGGCGTGGGAACTGCCCAACCAGATCCTCCTGGATCTGGACCAGTTGAACACCACCCTGCTGGCCGTGAACCAGCACTTTCTATCGGCCATTGAAACCGATCCCCCCATGGCCGACCGCATCCCCATGTCCGAGGCCCTGCTGCTCCTGTCAGAGGTCTGATACAGAACGGGTGTAACCGGCGACCGGCATTCCCGGCCTCGTATCTCCTGGGGTGCCGTGCCCTGACATCTCCGGTCCCAACCGACAATTTCCATCCCAAATAGAGAAAAAGGCAGCCAACGGTTTCCACCGTAAGGCTGCCTTTTTAATACTACAGGGGGGCTCTTTTCGGATATCAATGCCCTTCAAGCCCCATGGCACAAATTGTCATATCCAGGCTATCCCGGCACATGGACCAATTCGCTGGCCGGCACAATATGGTACTTGCCCTTGAGTTTGGGCACCTCGGTCTCCAATGCCTTGAGGGTGGTTTTATAGGCATGGCCGATGCCGATGGCCGATCCGTATTTCCGGGCCCGTTGGAGGAGCTTTTTCAATTGGATCTGGATATAGCCCACCTCCTGGCGATTATCCAGAAACACATCCCGCTCCCCAAAGGGCAGTTGGAGCAGCCGGGCCGATGCCCGGCACTGGGATTCCGCCGAGGTCCGGGAATCGATGAAAAAAAGATTCTCCTTTTTCAACACCGTGAAGATCTGGTTCATCTGGTTGGAATGGCGGGTCATCTCCGACCCCATGTGGTTGTTCACCCCGGAAATCCCGCCGATGTCCCGGATGTTCTTGCGCAATTGTTCCAAAAGCACATCCGGGGGCATGGAGGTCAAAAGGGCCCCTGGCCCCGGATTCACCTTGGGATATTGGATGGGTTCCATGGGCAGGTGGAGCATGATTTCATTGCCGTTCCGGCGCAGGGTGCGGGACAGCTCCCGGCCGTGGGGGGAAAAGGGGAGGATGGCAAAGGTGATATGGGAATCCACCCGGCTCATGCCCCTGGCCACCCGGACATCATATCCCACATCATCAATGATCAGGGCGATGCGGGGCAGGTGATCCTCCGGGATGGCCGGGGGGGCCGGCTTGGGATGCTGAACCCGGTCAAGATCCTCCAGCACCTCATAGACAATTTTTCCCTTTTCCTTGAGACCGGCCTGGGGCTTTTTGGTCTCTGCCTTGGTCACGGGTGCCGGGGGGGTCTTTTTTTTATGGGATTCAGGCGAATCCGCCTTTTGGACAGGGGCCGGGGAGGGATCCGGTTCCACCAGGATATCCGCCACCATGGCACCGGTCATGCACACCGCCACAAGGGCCAGGATCCCGATGCAGATTTTCTTCAACTCATCGGCCATGCGAACCTTTTTCCCGGCGGTCTTTTTTCGTTTGGGTGCACCCTTTTTACGGGGCGTAGTTTTTTTGGGGGCAGCCCCCTTTTTTTTAGCGGCCATTTATCTTTGCGAACACATCATAGGAGATCAAAATATCCAACGCACGCTTCACCTGGGTATCCCGGCTGAGCCGGTCGATTTCCATCTGTTTTTGTTTTTCCGCCGTGGGAACAGCAGGCGTTGCATCTTCCTCGCCTTCGGGCTTAAGGCTGTTTTTCAGATCCTTCTCCTTCATCAGTCGATCAAAGGCAGAGGAGTCTTGCTTTTTCTTTTCCACAAGGGAATGGTCAACTTCGATGTCCGGCACAATGCCCTTGGCCTGGATGGAACGGCCATTGGGGGTATAATACCGGGCAATGGTATATTTGATGCCAAAACCCTCCTTGAGGGGGCGCACCGTCTGGACCGAGCCCTTGCCAAATGAGGTCTTGCCCAGGATCAGGGCCCGGGAATGGTCCTGCATGGCCCCGGCCACGATTTCCGATGCCGAGGCAGAGCCGGCATTGACCAGAACCACCATGGGATAGGTACGATCGTCGGCATCGTCATAGGCTTTGAATTCCTGGGTATTGTTCTCCCGCCGTCCCTTGATGGAAACAATGAGGCCGGAATCCAAAAACAGGTCCGAAATCTTGATGGCCTGGTCCAGAAGACCGCCCGGGTTGTCCCTCAGGTCCATGATCAATCCCTTGAGCTGCTGATCTTTACCCTCCAGTTTAACCAGGTGGGTCTGGATTTCTTCCAGGGTATTGGCCCTGAAATTGGTCACCCGCAGGTAGCCATATCCCGGTTTGAGCAGGGAGGAACGGACACTGGTCAGGGGAATGATATCCCGCTTGATTGAAAAGGACATGGGGGCGGACTCCCCCTCCCGGAAAACGGTGATCACCACCTCCTGGTACCGGGGACCGCGCATCTTGCTCACGGCCTCCCACAGGGCCATGCCCTTGGTGGATTCCTCGTCAATGCGGATGATGACATCGCCTGCTGCGAGGCCGGCCTTCTGGGCCGGGGTCCCCTCGATGGGGGAGACCACGGTGAGGATTCCGTCCTTCATGGTGATGACAATACCGATACCGGAGAACTCGCCCTTGGTATCTTCCTGGAGATCGTCAAATGCCTTGGGCGGCATGAAACTGGAATGGGGATCCAGGTTGCCCACCATTCCCTTTATGGCATTGTGGATGAGATCTTGGGTGTTCACATCATCCACATAATTTTTTTCCAGCTCCTCCAGAACATCGGAAAAGAGCTTTAAGGATTTATAGGTGGCATCGTCGCCGGCCAGAGCATGGGGGCTTCCCTGGCCCAGCCAGAACAGCAGAACCAACATCCATACCATGGGACCGGTCAGGCCCCCTGGGTTGTAAAACGCATTCTTCATACATTAGACTCCTATTTTCAACCATTTCAGCGGATTGACAGCCTTGCCGTGGTGCCGGATTTCAAAATGCAAACAAAGGCCCTGCAAGGACCCGGTGTCTCCGGCCGTGGCAATCATTTCGCCGGTTTCAACACGCTCCCCTTTTTTCTTGAAGACTTCCTGGACGTGGGCGTAGAGGCTGTGGTAATTGTCACCGTGGTTGATGATGATCAGATTGCCGTATCCCAAAAGCCAATCTGAAAAAACAATTTCTCCCTTGAAGACAGAACGAACCGGTTCACCCCTCTTTACTTTTATATCAATTCCACTTTGAAAAGTGAAGGAATTGTAAGGGCCCTTTTTCCGGCTGCCAAAGCGGGAGATAACCGGACCTGGAACCGGGGCGGCAAGCTGCCCCCGAAGGATTTCAAACCCGCCGTTCACAATGCCTGCGACCTGTTTTTCCCCCAGGGCCCGGATCTGGTGATCCAGGGCCTGGGCCGATGAATTCAACGATGCAACAGCCGCCTGGGACAATGTCTTCCTCCGCTGGATCTCCCTTAAAATCTTTTCCTTTTTCCGCCCCTCCCGCTCCTGGATCCGGATCTGAAAGGCCAGCTCCTTTTCCAGGGCGTTTTTTTTACCAAGCTGTGTTGCCAGATCCGCCTCCAGGGCGGCCAGTTTTTCCAAATCCCGATTCTGGGCCCGGAGAAGGGCCATGTCGTTTCCAACAATCCGTTTGAGGGCATCCTGTTTCACCAGATAATCAAACAGGGAGTCGGGCACGCCCCCCATGTCCAGCCGACCGATCATGTGGACCCGGTAGAGGGCGGAAAGGCGCGTTCCCGTATAGGCTTTATTGTCCCGGACCCGCCGGGAAAGGGCCGCCCGGTCCGATCCCACCCGGGCCACCCTGGCGGCCAGGGCCCGGTGTTCCTTTTTAATCGTCCCGGCCTTGACCCGGGCCTGGTTCAGGGCAAAATCGATGATGTCCAGCCCCTCCAGGATCTCGGCTTCCCTTTGGACCAACCGGCTGACCTTTTCATTTTCCGCGGCAATCTGTTTCTGGATCCTTTCCCGGTTCCGGACAAGTTTGGATTTAGGGGAAGCCGCCTTATGGGGGGAGGATGGCCCCTTCATAGAAGGGGTTACCCCATGGGCCGGAGGAGAATCCACCCGGATATAGATGGGGCGGTTTCGCACATAGCCTTCATGGTCTTTAAAGGCGACCATCAGCCACCCCCCGTCATCCCCGGATTTAAGCACGGATACCCGCTGGCCCTTTTCAAGCTGAAACACCACCCTGGCCGTCTGGGATGGCTTGGCCCTGAGGTTGAGGCGGGAGGCCGTGACCACGGCGGTGGCAACGGCATGGGAGGCGGCCTCCACCGGCATTGGCCCGGAAACCACCAGGGTCACCAGGACCACAAGGGACGTCAAAAGGCCCCCCACCCCTCCGGGACGGATTATTTTAGAATCTGTTTCAGGGAAAGATAACATCCAAACCATCCCAGGGCAGTGCCGGCCAGGAGCACCAGCCCAATGGTTCCAATGGAAAGAAAGTGGAGGTCCAGGTGGACATAGGCCGCCAGATCCCTGCGCAGTCCCGATGCCACCGCCGTATATCCCCCCAGGAGAATGAGCAGCCCCATGGCAGCGCCCATAAGCCCCTGGATCATCCCCTCCACGTAGAAGGGGGCCTTGATAAAGCCTTCGGTGGCCCCCACAAGGCGCATGATCTCCACCTCCCGCTGCCGGGCGTAAAAGGCCAGGCGGGCCGTGTTGGCGGAAATAAAAAGGGCGATGAGGAGAAAGAGCCCCCCCATGATATATCCGGTGATTTTAAAGAGGTTGAAAAGGCGGAGAAACCGGCCAAGCCATCCCTGGCCGTACTCCACACTCTCCACCCACTCCAGGGCAGCAATGCCCTCTGCCATGGCCCGGATCTGTTCAAAATCACGGGTATCGGCCATCTGGATATCCAGGGCATGGGGAAGGGGGTTCTCTTCCAGGGTATCCAAAAATGCGGTCTGGCCGCCCATCTCTGCCTTCAATTTTTCCAGGGCTTTCTCCCTTGGCACAAAGGTCATCTGCACCACCTCCCCCAGGGCCAGAATGCCCTGTTTGAGCCCGGGCAGCTGGTCCGGCTTGAACCCGTCCTTGAGATAGACCACGGCCCGGCCCCCCTGGTTCCATGCCTCCATGACCCTTCCGGCATTTTCAAAAAAGAGGAGGAACAAGGAGACCGTCAAAATGGACAGGGCAATGGTGGTGATGGTGATAAAGTTGAGGAAACGGTTGGACCGGATATCGGCAAGGGCCTTGGCAATAAAATGGATCATGGCGGATTCAGCCGTCCCCCCGGCCCAGCCGCCCCTGTTTCAAGGAGACGGTCCGGCCCTGGACATGCTGCTGCATCAATTGCAGGTTATGGCTGACCACCAGGATGGTGGCTCCCTTTTTATGGTAATCCATGAGCAGTTCCATGACCCTGTGGGCCGAGGCATCGTCCAGGCTTCCCGTGGGTTCGTCGGCCAGGATGATGGCGGGTTCCCCCACCACGGCCCGGGCCACGGCCACCCGCTGCTGCTCCCCCCCGGACAGGGTGGGAGGAAATGCCTTGGCCTTGTCCTCCATGCCGCAGGAGCCCAGCACATGGAAAACCTTTTTCCGAATCTGCTGGGGCTTTTCCCCAGCCACCTCAAGCACCAGGGCCACGTTTTCGTAAACCGTACGGTTGGGAATGAGTTTAAAATCCTGGAAGATCATGCCGAACCGACGCCGCAGCAGGGGGAGCTGCTTCGGGGTCACCCGGGCCAGGTTTTTGCCCTGGATGATGATCTGACCCTCCGAGGCGGACTCGGCCATGTAAAGGATCTTGAGAAGGGTGGATTTCCCCGCACCCGAGGGACCCGAAATATAGACAAATTCGCCGGCCTCAATGTCCAGCGAGAGACGGTCCAGGGCCGGCTTTCTCCCGTATCGCTTGCTGACGTTGAAGAGGCGGATAATGGAATGTTTTTGGGGGTCTGGGGTCATAGGATCCGTATACAGCCATGTATGGTATCGCTTTGGGGCGCCTTCATTGACTGCATGTGAATTTACTGTTATAAATTCACTGTGTCAAGGAGTGCTGAAAAACAGTTTTCCTTACACCGAGCCTTCACTGAACCCGTATTCGGCTTCTTCCAAACAGTGAAGGCTTTGCCTTTTGCCGCAACCCACAACATCCCCCTGGGGAGAAAGCATATCGTAATGAACCTTTTTGACTCCCATTGCCATATCAACGATCCCGTGTTTGACCCCGATTTTGACGAGATGATGGATCGAGCCGTAACCCAAGGGATCCGGGCCATGATGATCGCCGGCGTGGACATGAACACCGTGTCACGGGCCCTGGAATTGGCCGGGCAATACCCCCGGATATACACGGCAGTGGGCCTCCATCCCCACGATGCCTCCCAGTGCAGCCATACCCTGCTGGATCAATTTGCCCAAATGGCAGAGGAGAATGACAGGGTCAAGGCCTGGGGCGAAATCGGCCTGGACTTCAACCGCATGTTCTCCCCCCAGGAGAAACAGGAGGCGGCCTTCATTGCCCAGATGAACCGGGCCGAGGAACTCAACCTCCCCCTGATTTTCCACGAACGGGACACCCAGGGCCGGTTCTGCGAGATCCTCAAATCCGAAGGTCCGGTCTCCCGGAACGGAGTGGTCCATTGCTTCTCCGGCACAAAAAAAGAGATGTTCCAATACCTGGACATGGGGTATCACATCGGCATCACCGGCATTGTCACCGTGCTCCAGCGGGGGGAATACCTGAGAAGCCTGGTCCCCCACATGCCCCTGGACCGGATCCTCATTGAAACCGATGCCCCCTACCTTACGCCCAAACCCCAGCGGAACAAGCACCGCCGAAACGAGCCCGCCTTTGTGAAATCCGTGCTCCTTCGCCTGGCAGAAATCCGGGAGATGGATGTGGAGGAACTGGGCCGGATCATCTTTGACAATACCTGCCGGCTTTACAGGATTTCATTGGATTAACCCAATCTGTCCCAGGCCGAACCCCTTGGGGTAAATCAATCCACCTCCCCCTTCCGCGCCCATAATTCAGGTCAAATCACAACAATGGAAGGTCGCCTTTATTGATAGGAAAACCGGGATGGGGAAGACCGTCCCATCCCAGCAATATCACATGGGCATCACTTTTTGGACATGAGCTCGGTCACGGCCTTTTCCAGGCCGTCCAGGCTCAGTTCAAACATGGGAAACATACGGGAGATGGTCATGATGGTGTGGGTATAGCCCCACATGGACTCGGCCACCGGGTTGAGCCAGACGGTATGGGGAAAGGTGTCGGCCAGGAATTTGAGCTGCTCCAGGCTGGGCCGGCCGGAACGCTCGCTGATGTGGATGGAGCCGTCGTGGGCCATGAGTTCGTAGGGGGCCATGCTGGCATCCCCCACAATGATGAGCCGGGTCTCGGGATCCAGGCGGGAAAACTCCATGATCTTTTTGGGTTTCTTGTACCGGGCCGGATCCTCCCACACATGGTCGTAAATGGTGTTGTGGAAGAAATAGGTCTTCACCTCCTTAAACTGGGAGGCGGCATAGTCAAACAGGGTCTGGACCACCTGGATATAGGGATCCATTGACCAGCCCCCGTTGTCAATGGCCAGGATCACCTTGAGCCGGTCCTTTAGATCCCGGTCAAAGACCAGTTCGATCTCCCCCCCGTTCCTCAGGGTCTGGCGGATGGTTTCATCCACGTTGATCTGGTCCATGGGGCCGGTGGGGATCATGTTCCGCAGCCGCTTCAGGGCCTCCCCCATCTTGGCCTGGGTCAAGGGTCCCCTTGTGGAATAATCCTTGTACCGCCGCTCCCCGGCCACCTTCACCGCCGACTTGTTCCCGGACCGCCCCCCCACCCGCATGCCCCCGGGGTGATAGCCGGAATGGCCCACCGGGGAATACCCGCCCGTGCCGATCCATTTATATCCACCGTCGTGGCGGCCATCCTGATCCTGGAGCCGATTTTTGAAATATTCCATGAGCTCTTCGGGGTTCATCTTCTTCAGCTCGTCTTCGTTCACGCCCAGGGCATCGGCCATTTGCTTGGGGTCCTTCAACCATTGTTCCAGCATGGACCGGGCCACCTCATCCACTTCGAACCCCTCGTCTTCGGGAAGGGGCACTCCCTCAAAATGGTGGGAGAACACCTGGTCGTAGAGGTCAAAGTAGCGTTCGCTTTTCACCAGAACGGACCGGGCGCAGGTGTAGAATTCGTCCAGGGTCTGGATCATGCCCTGGTTCAAGGCCTTCTGCAGGGTGAGAAAGGAGGTGGGAGAAACGGGGATGCCCACCTCCTTTAGGGTATAAAAAAATTTAATGAACATGGTCACGCCTCCTTAACCGGAAGAGGTCCGCCATTGGGCCAGGCCCATTGGCTGCCCCTCCACGGTCGCTACAACACCGGGGTTGAACCAAAAACTTCACGGGATCAGTGTCCGGGTTGCCGTAAATATCCAAATTAAAAAAGGCGCCTTCGACCAGTAATGTTCTTGGCCCGTTCATAGTCCGGACTTTTTTTGAACAAGACCCCGAGAAAGGGCAGTTGTCCATTGACCAGATCATTGGCCCTGAAATCCGGATCCGCCTGCAAGGCCCGGATCCAATTGATCAACTCCCGGGTGGCGGGTTTCTTTTCCACGGAATCCATCTCCCGCAGGCCGTAGAAGGATTTGATGGCGGTGTCGGCCAATTTGGCGTCCAGGCCGTCAAAATGGACATTGATGATCTTGCGCATCATCTTGGGATCGGGAAAGGCGATGTGGTGGAAGTTACACCGTCCCAGGAAGGGATCGGAAAGGTCCTTTTTGGCATTGGAGGTGATGATGATCACGGGCCGGTGCTTGGCCTTGACCGTACGGTCGGTCTCAATGATATCAAACTGCATCTGGTCCAGGACATCCAGCATGTCGTCCTGGAAATCCGTGTCGGCCTTGTCGATTTCGTCGATGAGCAGGACGGTCTTTTCATCGGCACAAAAGGCCTGGCCGATCTTGCCCATCTTTATATATTCGTCGATGTTGCTCACATCCCGCTTGGAGTCCCCAAAACGGGAATCGTTGAGCCGGGTCAGGGTGTCATATTGATACAGGGCCTCCACCAGCTTCATGCTGGACTTCACATTGAGGATGATCAGGTTCATGCCCAGGCTCTCGGCAATGGCGTGGGCCAGCATGGTCTTTCCCGTTCCCGGCTCCCCCTTCAGCAACAACGGCATTTCAAGCTTCATGGAAATATTGACAATGGACGCCAATTCCGGATCCAACACATATTTTTTTGCGCCATGGAATTCAGCAACTGCGATTTCACTCATGGGTAACATCTCCCCTATTTGGATTCTTTGATTCTTTCCATAATCAACCCTATCAAAGGATTTATGGAATATATGGTCGGTTTTCTCAAGGATTTTATTGGCCGGTGACAGCCCGGCCCTCCAAATTACATTTTTGCAATTTTAATTTCTCCCCCTCGAATTCTAAACCGTTGACACATATCCCCCGTAATGTTAATAGTTTTCGTTATTTATTAAAGCCATGTAACTATTTAGGAGTATATTATGATTGGTGGAATTGGAATGCCCGAGCTGATAATTATCCTCGTCATCATCCTGATTATATTCGGTGCCGGCAAACTGCCTGAAATCGGAGCCGGTCTGGGCAAGGGAATCAAAAATTTCAAAAAAGCCACAAAAGAACCCCTTGACGATAAGTCGGACGAGCCTGAAAAGCTGGATAAAGAATAGGCGTCATCCGCCGCATTCACCGCATATCACACAGCCGGGTGTTCCCACCCGGCTGTATTTCGTTTCAGCCCCCTTTTCTCGGTTTTACACCCTTTTTCCTTCTGCACAGATTTTACATCCCCCACAAAAAAACACAAAAATGTATTTTTAAAATTTTAAGAAATTACATTTTTGTGGATCGTTTTTCATTTTTTATCTTTTTTTCAGCCCCGGCCTTGACCCACTTGCCATAACCCCTTAGAATTACAGGATTGGCACACCCATTGCTTATATCTCTTCCCAATTAAATGTTTTCCCGACAAAAACGATTGGATAAAGAATGGACAGCATAGAAGCCCGGACCCTTATTACAAGGAAACAGGAACTCACCGACGCCTACCTGGCCGGAGGGATTTCCGATTTCATGGGCACCATGACCTCACTTTTGGACGAATACTTTTTCACGGTCTATGAAAAGAGTATCACCGCCCGGAAGATGGTCATGTCGGGCAACCCCTTTGCCGTCATCGCCCTGGGGGGGTACGGTCGCAAGGAACAATGCATCCATTCGGACATCGACCTGCTCATCCTTTTCAAAGAGACGGTCCCGCCCGAGGTGGAGTCCTTTGTCCAGGAACTGCTCTACCCCCTGTGGGACGCCCGGTTCGAAGTGGGGTATGCCGTCAGGACCATCGACGAATGCCTGTCCATGTCCTTTGAGCGTTTTGACATCCTCACCACCGTACTGGATGCCCGGTTCATCTGCGGGGCCTCCCTGATTTATTCCGGTTTCACCGAAGCCTTTCGCAAGGCCCTTAGCGGAGAACGCCTGAAACAGACCCTGACCTATCTTTTTGAACACGGCACCAAACGGCTGGAGGATTACGGCGACTCCACCTACCTGGTGGCCCCGGATCTCAAATCCGGTTTTGGCGGGCTTCGGGACTACCACACCCTGCTCTGGTACGCCAAGATCAAGTCCCATATCACCACCCACAGGGACCTGGAATACTATGGGTTTCTCTCCCATTTTGAATACCAGTCCCTGGAGGAAGCCCTGGCCTATATCTGGGATGCCCGGAACCGACTCCACCACATCACCGGTCGGAAATGCGACACCCTCCATTTCGAATACCAGGCCGAAGTGGCCGCCCTCATGGGCATGGATGAAAAACAGGTCGACAACGTCTCCCAGGTGGAAGCCTTTCTGGGCGCCCTCCACGGCCACATGGAATTTCTCAAACAGATCAATCAGATCACCTTTGAGGACATCCTCACCTCGGGCAGGGTCAAGGCAGACTGCCTTCCCAGCACACGGCCCGCCGGTATCCCAGGTTTGGAAATCCGGAAACGGCGGCTCCACTTTGCCAACACCGTGGTCATCCTCCAGCACCCGGCGCTTCTCCTTGAAATTTTCCTGGAAAGCGGACGCACCCGGATTCCCCTTTCCATTGAGGCCCGCAGGGTGGTGTCGGAATTCCTCCACCTGGTGGACGGGGACATGTGCACGGCCCCGGAAGGCATAAAGATCTTCAAACGGCTCCTGGCCCTCTCCTTCTGGGAATTCAACGTACTCAACGTCATGCTGGCCACGGGGATCCTGGAAAAATTCATCCCGGAATTCTCCGCCATCAAGGACAAGATCCAGTACAACCACTACCACCTCTTTCCCGTGGACAAACACAGCATCCGCTGCGTCCAGATTCTCAACAGTTTCAGAACTCCCGGGGAAGGGGCCTTTTCCGCCCTCTATGCCGACGTGTTTAAGGAGGTCCGCAACAAAAACCTGCTTCTCACCGTGGGTCTGCTCCACGACATCGGCAAATCCGATCCGGCCAAGGAGCACTCCAAGAGCGGGGCCCGCATGGCCCGCCCCATCCTGGAACGGCTGGACTTTAGCAAACGGGAGGTGGAGGACGGAACCTTCTTGATCCGGAATCATCTACTCATGGCCAAGACGGCCACCCGCCGGGATATCTCCGATGAAGAGACCGCCATCTACATGGCCGACAAGGTGGGCAAAATCCGGCTGCTGCGCATGCTCTTCCTGCTCACCGTGGCAGATTCCCAGGCCACCGGCCCCAAGGCATGGAACGACTGGACCGAAAGCCTGGTCAAGGAACTCTTCCTCAAGACCCTGAACATCCTCAAGGGCGGGGAACTGGCCACCCAGAAAACCCGGAGGCTCATCGAAGGCAAAAAGGCAGAGGTCATGGCCTTGGCGGAAACCCAGGGGCTGTCCCTGGACAGGGAAAAGGATCTGGGCGTCCTGGGCCAGCGTTACCTCCTCAATGTCTCGGCCCACCGGATCCTCAGCCACGTCCAGCTCCACCAGGACCTGGGGAACAGGGATTTCATCTGGAAGGTCTCCCGGGAGGAAGGAACCGACATCCGCACCGTCACCGTATGCGGCAGGGAAAGGCCGGGGTTCTACTCCAAAATCGCCGGGGTCTTTTTCATGAACAACATCGACGTTGTGGCCTCCCAGGCATACCCCATGGGGGATCATCACATCCTGGACATCTTCAAAGTCGCCCCGCCAAAGGACCGGCTCTTTGAAACGGAAAAATGGGAAAAGGCCGAAGCGGATCTGGTCCGGGCCCTTAAGGACGACACCTTCCTGGACCGGGCCAGAAAAAAAATCCCCACCACCCTGACCCTGCCCCCGGGGAAACAGCCCGCCCCCAGCCAGGTGCGCATCGACAATGAGACCTCCAGTTTTTTCACCATCATCGAGGTACTGACCTATGACTATTCCGGTCTCCTGTTCACCATCACCGACACCTTCTACCGCAACGGGCTCAACGTCAATGTGGCCGTGGTGGGCACAAAGGTGGACCAGGTCATTGATACCTTTTACGTCCGTGATCTGGCCTCGGACCATAAAATCGAATCCCAGGAAACCCTTAACCATATCAAACAGACCATCATCAGCCGGCTCCCCAGTGCAGCTGCAAAAGGAGGAAAGGAATGAAGAAAATAGAAGCCATCATCAAACCCTTTAAACTGGATGATGTTAAAGAAGCCCTCAGCGAAATCGGCATCTACGGCATGACCGTCACCGAAGTCAACGGATACGGGCGCCAGAAAGGCCACAAGGAGATCTACCGCGGGGCCGAATATGTGGTGGACTTTGTCCCCAAAATCAAGGTGGAAATCGTGGTCAGCGACGACCGCGCAGACGAAACAATAGAAATGGTCAGGAATGCTGCCAACACCGGCAAGATCGGGGATGGTAAGATTTTTGTACTGCCGGTGGAACAGGCCGTTCGGGTCCGTACCGGAGAGACCGGGACCGATGCCCTTTAAGCTTCGGAACCCCTTTTTTAAATTCAGAAACATAAAAAAGACAAACGAAAGGACATCACCATGACCCCTACAGACGTCATTGCAATGGCAAAGGAAAATAACATTAAAGTTGTGGACATCCGCTACACCGATTTCATCGGTACCTGGCAGCACTTTTCCGTACCCATCAGCGAATTCACCGAAGACGCCTTTGAGGACGGATTCGGCTTTGACGGCTCCTCCATGCGCGCATGGCAGAACATTGACAACTCCGACATGATCGTTGTGCCCGATCCCACCACCGCCAAAATCGACCCCTTTTTCAAGCACCCCACCCTGGTGGTCATCGGCAACATCCAGGACCCCATCACCGGCGCCTCCTACTCCCGGGACCCCCGTTCCATTGCCAAAAAGGTGGAGCAGTATCTCAAGAGCACCGGCATCGGCGACACCATCTTTGTGGGACCGGAACCCGAATTTTTCATCTTCTCCGACATCCGGTACAACTCCGAACCCCACTCCTCCTTCTATGAGATCGATTCTCCCGAAGCCCATTGGAACACCGGTGCCGATGAAATGCCCAACCTGGGCTATAAGATCCGCCCCAAACAAGGATATGTCCCCCTGCCCCCCACCGACCAGTACCAGGACATGAGGTCCGAGATGATGCTCACCCTGGAAGACCTGGGCATTGAAATGGAGTGCCAGCACCACGAGGTCGGCTCCGCCGGTCAGTCAGAAATCGATCTCCGCTTCGACACCCTTCTGGCCATGGCCGACAAGGTGGCCTGGTTTAAATACGTGTTGAGAAATGTGGCATCCAAATACAACCACACCGTCACCTTCATGCCCAAACCCGTCTATGGAGACAACGGCACCGGCATGCACACCCACATGAGCTTCTGGAAGGACGGCACCCCCCTGTTCGCCGGCAACAAATACGCAGGGCTCTCCCAGGACGCCCTCTATGCCATGGGCGGCATCATGAAGCATTGCAAGGCCCTGTGTGCCATCTGTAACCCCACCACCAACTCCTATAAACGCCTGGTGCCCGGTTACGAAGCCCCCATCAACATCGCCTATTCCAGCCGGAACCGGTCTGCAGCCATCCGGTTGCCAACCTATTCCAATTCACCCAAGGCCAAACGCATTGAGTTCCGTACTCCGGATCCCAGCTGCAACAGCTACATGGCCTTTGCCGCCATTGCCATGGCCATGATCGACGGCATCCAGAACAAGATCGATCCCGGCGATCCCATGGACAAAAACATCTATGATCTGCCCCCGGAAGAACTGGCCGAAATGGACTCCGCCCCCGGCTCCCTCCAGGAAGCCCTGGAAGCCCTGCGGGACGACCATGAATTCCTCCTCAAGGGCGATGTCTTCACCAAGGACGTCATCGACTACTGGATCAACTATAAGATGGAAAAGGAAGTTATCCCCGTGGCCAGCCGGCCCCATCCCCATGAATTCTACCTCTACTACGATATCTAAGCCGGCCATGTCTTAGACATCCATGTAAAACGCCCTGGATCCCACGCCGGATCCAGGGCGTTTTTCCGTTTCAGCCCCCGTAGAATCCGACGGAACCCCATAAAAGTCCTCCTATCCCGAATATTTCACCACATCCTTAAAATGAGGGTGACCATTTGCCTAAACCAATGTTCAGCAGGGACGGTATACCTGTTCTGAAATATGAAAATCCCCTAAAGTTCCGGGGCAAATCGGCACGCAATATCCGAACTTTTTTTAATGCATTCACCCCTAAAATAGGCTATAAGAATATACGGACATTGCCATAAAAAAAACTACGAACACGCCCAAGGGAGCTGAAATCAAACCCATGCCAACATCCCCGCGCTTCTGGAAAATTCCCCTTTGTTTTGTTGCCGTCCTTACCATTTTTGCACTGGCCCAACCGGCCTGGAGCGCCAATGCCCCTGCCAGGGGAGAGGAGTTTGATCAACTGGCCCACCGCCTCATCCAGGACGGCTTCAACCCCGAAAGAATCAATGCCCTGTTTGATAAAAAAGAGGTCCGCTTCACCCCCAGCGGCGTCTCCCTTTTCTTTGTCCATTCCGAGTCCAGCCTGGACTATGACCAATTCCTGTCAAAAAACTCCATAGACAAAGCCCGGGCCTATATGAAGACCCATGAACAGAGCCTGGACATGGTCCAGAACATCACCGGTGTGGATAAAACCGTCATTACCGCCATCCTTCTGGTGGAGACCCGGTTGGGCAACTACCTGGGCAAACGCACCGTCATCAACACCCTGTCCACCATGGCCGCCCTGGACGACGACCAGCTCAGGGAACGGATCTGGGATGCCATCCCGGCCAAAAAGAAACCCAAACGGGAAACCTTTTTAAAGAAGGTGGAAAAACGCAGCAAATGGGGCTACGCAGAACTCAAGGCCCTGATCAAATATGCGGAACGGGAAAACATCGCCCCTGAAACCATAAAGGGCTCCTACGCCGGCGCCATGGGCATCCCCCAATTCATGCCCTCCAATGCCCTCCGCCTGGCCAAGGACGGAGACCAGGACGGTAAAGTCGATCTGTTCAACCACAACGACGCCATCTTTTCAGTGGCCAATTACCTCAAGCATCACGGCTGGAAACCCGGCATCAACCGCCAGCGCCGGCATGAGGTTCTGTTCCGTTACAACCACAGCAACTATTACGTGGACACCCTGCTGAAGATCTCCGACACCCTAAAATAAACAAGGAAATCCCCATATGGACCCCATTATCCTCACCGTTTTAGGCATTGCCGCCCTCTCCCTGGCCCTGACCATGCTGGCCCTGGTGGACATCATCAAAAAGGACTTCCCCTCGGCCAAGGCGAAATTCCTCTGGCATTTTGTGGCCCTCATCCCGGTTGTGGGCTGGCTCATTTACTTTATCTTCGGTCGCAGGCAGGGGAGCCCAAAGGCCCTGTAGCCAAAGCTCCGGCCCAAAAATAAGTTGACAACTCAACCCGGGCAGTATAGATATATCGAGTTATGTGGTCCCATCGTCTAGCGGTTAGGACGCTGGCCTCTCACGCCGGAAACCGGGGTTCGATTCCCCGTGGGATCACCACTGATATTAAGAGGTTACACTTTTTTGAGTGTGGCCTTTTTTGTTTTAAAAACCCTTCAAAAACGCTCCGTTTACACACTATTTACACACCTTTCAGGATACCTAAAATTCAAAAAGGTATCATCATGACCATCACGATCCATTGCCCAAAATGCAAGTCAGGCGCTAAACTCGGCAGCTATGAGTGTAAAAAATGTCACCATAGATTCAAAAAGGGGAATAACAAATATCGAGTAGCGGTAAAACTTCCCAACGGAAAACGAAAATCCAAACTTGTAAATTCACTGGGCCTTGCCAAAAAGGTGGAAGCCAAACTAAAAACAGAATCCGTTGAACACCAAATATTCAACATCCAAAAATCACCTTTGCTGTGTGACATATGGCCCCAATACCTCACCTGGGCAAAGGCCAATAAAAAATCCTGGGCAGAGGATGAAGGGCGCTGGATTCACCATGTCGAACCCCACCTGAAATCCATGAAAATGGATGAGGTGACACCCCGGAATATCGAACAGGTCCTCGAAACCATGTTTAGCTCCAACAATCGCCAAGGCAAACCCTATGCCCCACAAACGGTCAAACATGTCCTGATCTTAATAAAACGAGTCTTCAACTGGGCAATCCAAAGAGATCTGTATCACGGACAAAACCCTTGCATGAAAGTGGCACCTCCAAAGTTCGATAATCGAACAAACCAAACATTAAACCAGAAAGAGCTTAGAAGCCTTCTATCCACGCTTGATGCCTGGGAGAACCACAGGGCAGCACTGGTTGTTAAATTCGCCTTATACACCGGCAAACGGAGGGGGGAGATCCTATCCCTTCGCTGGGAAGATGTCGACCTTGAAAACCGCCTCATGACCTTCCATGGGACCACCACAAAAAACGGTAAAACCCAAAGCCTCCCAATAAACAACAAAGCATATGAAGTTATTCAAGCGGCCCGACAGTTAAGTGTCTGCGATGTAGTGTTTTCATCCAAAGCAGGTCCATACACCAGAAATGGATTTTACTCCATATGGCGACGCATTCGCAAAAAAGCGGGGATATCGCTCCGTTTCCATGATCTTCGTCACACCTATGCCAGTTATCTCGCCAGCTCTGGAAAGGTGGACATATACACCCTCAAAGAGCTCCTGGGGCATTCCGATATCAAAATGACTCAACGATATGCTCACCTGATTAATGGAGCCTTACGAAAAGCAGCTTGCGTGGCCGATGAGGTATTCTGATATTGAACCGTGGGCAACCCGGAGACAACGTTGGGCAAGTTTTATGGGCAAACAAAAACCCCATTAATCTTTTTAAGATCAACAACTTACACTCTAAATGGGCAAGTTGGGTAACTTTTTGGGAATCTTTTTTTCTCAGCAAATGATGATGCAGGAAGGTGTGAGGGATCCTTATGTGGTCCCCCACTCTCCTTATTTCACAAATATAACATCGTCATCTATTTTATAATAAAAGTTGCCCAAGTTACCCAAAGCCTTGATGCAGAGGCATGTCATCGGTTTTAAGTTACCCAACGCTTGCCCAAAACCTGCCCAACGCGACCCACAGTTGCCCGACCAAGAATGGGGGAGATGCCCCCAGTCGTCGCGCCACATTTCATAGCAGTGCTGACAAACTTCTTCCGGTAATCAATGCCTTCCAGCCGCTCCAGGATCCAGGTGTCGTCACGGCCTTCCTTTTTGTAACGCTTGACGTAAGCGTCCAGGGTCCGGGAAACACCCTTCTCGGGATTCTTGTCTTCCTCCAGGCGGGTATGAACGGCCTTGTTGCACCACACATGGAAATCGGCATCGAGATACTGGGCGTAGGCCAAGCCGATCAGGTAGTGGGCGTAGGTGCCAGGAGTACGCCCTCCACGGGTGATATTGACAAGTTGCGAATTCTCAACTTGAAGATCTTTCGCTGTGGATTCAACAAGTTGTGCGGTAATGTCATTCCGCAGGAAGAATGTGGGCTTGTTACTGTTTTCCCCCCGACGGCCTTCTACATCCGGGTAAGGTTCATCCGGTCCTGGGAATCGATGAGGATCTCAATGTTGTTGAAGGTGCCGAGGTTCCAGTTCGTCCAGCTCCTCTTCGGCCTCCAAACACATCATGAGGATGTCCTTCCGGCTAAGCTTGGAGGGATCGAAGAGATCGTGCTTTCTGTTCAGCTCGGCTTCCATTGCACTGAAGGCCTCGATGAATCTTTGCTTCCACACCAGGGCTTCTTTTCCGGTAAATCCCATTACCAGGAGCTGGAAGGCTTCCTTGTCCATGGTGAACATCGGGTAGGTCTGTCCATTCTGGGGGTGAGTGTAAGAGGTCTGTCCAAAACTGGACACACCCCCTCCAGTCGCACCCAAGGTGTTGATAATAGTTTGGATGTCACGCAGCACATGGTTATGCTTTTTACCGAATGCTTCGGCTACTTTCAGGCTGGTGGTGGTGGCTTTGTTGTTGATTGCAGTTACGAGTTCGTGGTTGTTCATGGGGTTCTCCTATTTGTCGTTGGGTTTGGTGGCTACCCGGTAGGTTGCCTGTTTGGGTGGATCGAGGACGACTTCAAGACCGAGGTGGTCCAGGAGGCAGTCCAGCTTTTTGTTGAGCATCATCACGACCTTTTCAAGGCAGCTGATGCGGTGATCGTGGGACATGAGGTTCTGACGGTGCCTGTCCTGGTGGGCTGAATGGTCAATATTCCGTTCTGGCATTCGAAGGGGTGAACGTTTCGTTACCCCCTTGTGTTCTTCACCTCCTGATTAGCCTTTCAACAAGCTCTCCATAATCTTCTTGAGTTTGATTTTTCATTCCCTGGAGATACACTTTCGTTCTGGGATCAATGCCTATACACAGAACTTCAAGGCCTTTATTTGCCTGGCGTTGTCGCCATTCCTGGAATTGGGTCAGATATTCGACGTTTTCTGCGGTCCACCCATGGGAAGCAGACGGTGTTTCTAAAACGTTCCTTGAAGTCCTTTCCTGATCCTCCAGGGCCTGCAAAGCCCTTTCGATAATGGCACCATAGGATTCCTGGGTGGACTGCCGGATAGCCTGAAGGCACTCCTTGGTATCCACCGACACCGTTGTGCTGATGGCTCTTTTCCCCTTGGCGGATTGGGATTTCCTCCATGCCTGGACCCGGGGAGTTGAAGATGATGGAGGACTGGGATTGGTGTGGACATAGCTAAATGAACTGCTCATATGTTTTCCTTTCCCATGCACAGGCGTTACGGTAACAATAGTATCCGTTACTGTAACAGCCAGGACATGGTGGTGATGCCACAGTCCAGAAAGGAGTGGCAAGTGGTTGTGGGTAAATTCGAAACAAACGGATGATGCGTGGAAATGATTGATATTCAAGGATTCATGGCATCATGGAGGACTCCTCAAAAAGTGGCCCATATATACGGTGGGTTTCGGTGAGGGCACCATAGTTACCATGAGTATGGATCCTCCCCCCTCCCTATATAGATACCCCTCCCCTGATATATCCCCATACTGTGAGATGGGAGGATATGTGGTTGGAAAGGTGAGATAAAATCACTTTATGGCCGGTGTGAAGGACACGTTCATGACCTCCCTGAAGCCTTCTATCATGGCCCTACGGAGATCCTGTTCATGGGCCTTGGGGACAATATAGGAATCATGAATACTCAGGCAACAGACCCCCATAGAAGTCATGGCCTCCAACACTTTCTCCGTGATATCGGCCTCCAGGGACATGAGGTGGTTTCCGCTCTTTTTGAAGAAACTTTCGCTGATCTGGGGATGTGCTTTCATCAACCGATCCATGAGGGTGTGACAATCCACCACGCCCACCAAGCCGGGGAAGCTCTTCTCCAAGTCCCCTTTCATGCCCTTGATGGCCCTGCCTTTACCCTGGTTATTCATGACCCTGAAAAAGGCCCTCTTGACCAGCTTCCGATCAAAGCCCTCCAAATGGTATACGTCCCCGGGGCACTCTAGTCCTCTCGTGGCATACATCAAGGTGGGTAAGCAGCACCGGAAATCCAGCTCAATACAGGGGTGTCCATCTATTTTGATGTCCCTTCGGGTGTTCTCTTCACAGGCCATCCACCATCCCCCGACAAATCGCCCTCCATCGTCCCAGGACTCATTGTTAAAAACCCTGTAAACAGGCTTAGAATCAGGCACAGGAAGCCCTGGCACCCTTATGTCATGGGCATTCAAAAAGGCATTATAAGAGCTCAAAAGTGCCCTCATGGCCTTGGTCTGGGGAGTGTCCTGGTAATCGATAAACTTACCTTTTACCTTCCTGGTCCGCCCTTCTCCCACATGCTTATGGGAATTTGCCTTCCGCAGCCTGAGAAGCTCAGTTTGGGGATGTAAGGTCACCATGGATGGCTCAATGCCAGCCCTCCGCATATCCTCTACAAGCCCTGGACAGGCCCTGCATTTGGACAGGTATCCCATGCGGTATTTCACACTGTATCGGCCAAGGTGGTGTTCGATTAGCCCGGCTTTCTCCAAGGCATCCATAACATCCACGGTCAGCTTGGTTATCCTGGCCGGATTATATTTGGCAGGTACCTTCGGATAATGGCTGTTCCTGCGGGAATACCCCAGGTACATGGTGGGATCCTTCTGCCAATGGTCAAAGAGGTTCATAAGAACCATGAGGAGGTGTTTATGTCTTATCTTCAGGGACTTGCCCCACAATCGACTTGCCAAATCATGGGCGTAATCAACAGCCTCAGGGGCTTGGGACCAAAGCTGTAAATCTATGGTGCGAAAGTTATTCAAAGCCTCTCGGCGGCTTTCATTTACGGCGGTCCCTGCATACTGAATACGTGCTTGCTGCCATTCTTCGTATTCTTCCATTGCGAGGGGTTGTTTCAGTAACGCTTCATCACTGTGGGTCACGGTGGGATTTCTCCTTCCCCAGAACGCAGAAAGGCCCCAGGAGATGTCTCCCAGGGCCTTCCAAAGGGGGCTATAAAATGTTGTGTGGGTCAATAGATCCAATGTGGCAGATACCCGGCATTGGCTGCCAGGAATGCACCTATCATTAGGATCCAGTCATGGACAAAAAGAGCTTCAATGATCATCGGTTCAACGACCTATCGGGCATGTTACAGCAACGCCCAGGGCGCTCTCTACCCTCGGCGCATTGTTCGATGATCCGCTTCTCCCGGATGGGCTCCAGGGTTTCCAAGTGATCCCTGAGCAGCCTGAGGGCACGGCGGACCACGACACCTGAGTTGGCTTTGAGCTCGGTAAGCTGGCTGTAATAAGCCTTCAGTTCCTCCAGGCGCTCATGGGTTTTGGGATCAATGCGGGTGTTGCACTGGTAGACTCCGTTGCGGGGCCTGAGGGTGGTGGCTCGGTTGAGCCGGAATGGTTGGGGGATGGTTCCTCCTTTATTATGGGGGTTATGGGTTGTGTCCACAGGGGCCTGTCAGTACCGATAAGGACTGAATAAGGAATACATACACAGGCACACATGGACGGGGATAAGACTCGGGAAAACGATTTATTGCCCTAAAGGTGGACACTGAATTAACGAATAATAACAACAACTTACCAATGGGCAACAAAATAGCAACTCCTTCTTAGGGGGTACTGGGATTGATCCATGATTTCAAAGACTTCGACATGACACCCGACAGCATGGCTCCGTCAAAATCTGACTGGAGCCGGAAGTTTGCGTTTATGTATTCTTAAAGGTGGACCCGGGTGTCAGAAAAGCCGTTATGATTTCATTTACGCCACCCTATGCAACCTTCAGCTTCGCCAGAACCCGATACAGTGTTTGCCGACTCACGCCGAATTCCTGGGCCACCTCCTTCTTCGGGATACCGGCTTCAACCCTGGCTTTCAGGGCTTCCATTTGCTCCAAAGACAACGTGGATTTTCTTCCCAGGTGCTTACCCTTCTCCCGGGCTTTCTGGATCCCCTCCCGCTGCCGTTCCTTTATCAAGGACCGCTCAAACTCGGCCACAGCTCCCATGATCTGGAGCATCAAGGTTGACATCGGGGACGCATCATTGGTGAATGTCAGGTTCTCCTTGTGGAACCTCACCACCACTCCACGGCCTGTGAGATCCTCCACGATGCCCTGGAGATCCTTCAAGTTCCTGGCAAGTCGATCCATGCTGTGGACATGGAGGGTGTCTCCGGCCCTGAGGTACTCCATGCATTCCTTGAGTTGGGGGCGATCAATGCTCCGGCCCGATATCTTCTCTGTGAATACCCGGTCAAACTCCAGGCCGTCGAGCTGGCGGTCTGTATTCTGGTCAACTGTGCTTACTCTGATGTATCCGATCTGCGGTGCCATGAGGCCTCCTTATATATGTTGCGATGAACGATGTGCCAGATACCCTAGACCATATGAGAAAGGATGTCTAGGATTATTTATGGGAGGTTTTGGAACACGGATTTATTGAGGATTCTGGCAGGGTGGTGAGTGTCTCAGAAAGTATACATTATGGACGCCCCTGATTTGTTCACGCTCCTTGAAAAGTACTGGACTATCACCTACGAGAAATGAAAGTAGGCACTGAACGTGAACATTTTTAAATATAAGTGGGAATGAAAGAAAAGTGGGAGGGGGGGGGAGGGCCAACGCTAATAACTTGTAATAGGGAGCAGAGATTTTTATCTCTATTTTCTTGACTGAGAACAAAATGCAGCCTATAAAATATTTTAATTTCAAGATAAATTCTAAAAATCTCTGATAAAAGGCTAACAATGGCCAGCAAGATTGGTGTCACTCATTGGGTTGATGGTGAAAAAACTTGGATGCTTGGTCTTTCAGGTTACATTACAAAATTCAGGGGCTACTTTACTGCCATTCTCCTCGCTTTGCCAACGTTTGGTGTTCCCTTTTGGTGGCCCAGTTTCATTAAACTTTTTAATGGGCCTAATATACCAGAATTCATCCAACTTAAAGTTACCACTCTTTCATTTCACATATTAATATTCACATTAATACTGCTCACCATCCTCTTCACATACTTAAGAAGAAGAGTGAAAAGGTCGCTTCGGATAAAATCTGAATTACACAAACTAAGCCACGAAATCCGAGATTCAATGTGCGAACTTATACGAAGAACTCAAGGGAAAAAGGGAAAAATCACCTACAGAGATCCACAACATGAAAAAAAGCATCTCCTTGATTTTTCCAACAGAATGTGTACCATTATTTCAAGATATTTTAAAACCTTACTAAACGATGACTCGGTTGGCTGCGTCATACGATTATTCCAAAGCGATTCTTCAAACGTGAATGCTACTAAGTACGTTACTATTGGCAGGGCAAACCTTAATAAAAACAGATCTCAAACATCAAAACCAATCCCAAGATCACAAGGGATTCCGCACTTTTTTTTAGGCGATACAGTTGAGTGCCAGGGAGTTCTCGTGTTTGATGATTTAGAAAAAGCGGCAGCTAATGGTGCATACATAATACAAAAGAACGACACTCTCTATAAAGATGAAATTTCAAAACTTGCAGTTGCCCCTATTAATGGATGGAATGGGGAAAAACACGACCTTATTGGACTTCTGTACATTACATCAAGAACATCAAAAATTCTCAAACCCAAAAATGTTGATTTAATAAAATTCAATGCCGACTGTTTGGCAATAGCCTACACCACAATACTAACACGCCTTTTAATCACAGGCGGTTTACAAGACCTACTGACGGAGGATGAATGACGACTAAAGAAATAATAAAAAACTTTTTAGTTGGAGACCCTAAAGAGATAGGGACACAAAAATTCAACTCCGAAGAGGTCCTTCTAATATTAGATTCCGCCTCAAAAAGAGCGGCACTTCGAAGAGAAGGCAGTTCCCCATATGCCAGAGTTGTCGGGTTAGTATTAGGCCCCAAAAAACGCATGAACAGCAGAAAGGCTGTAACCTCTCGCCGCCGCCGTCCTAAAAGATCCATAAAAAAGAACTGTATCGCAAGTTAACCAAGGCATACATATAAGCTCACGGCTCATTTTCTCCTCTTGACTCGAGGTCCATTTCTCTGGTACACATTTTCACATTGGAAAAGGCAATACGGTCGGAAGGCCTGCCAGACGCAGTATTTAGGGCATTTCTCTGCGTCGCTACTTTATGCATGGTAGCGATGCAGGATTCAAAATATCAAAGGTCCTAAGTGAAACCACCATAGCTTTCACATCAGGTCATCAAATCTTCATTGACACCTTTCAATAAGCCATCTAAAAAGCCAACAGCTTTGAACAACTTTAATTATTAACTCATCCTGAAAAGTGAATCCATGGATCGATTCAATACACACTATTTACACACCTTAGAATTAATCGATCAGAATGGAGGTGTGTCAAGCACAGCAAAATGCTTTAAAAACAAAATGATACACTTAACGTGGTCCCATCGTCTAGCGGTTAGGACGCTGGCCTCTCACGCCGGAAACCGGGGTTCGATTCCCCGTGGGATCACCACATTGAGATTAAAGGGCTTTCAGTCATTCACTGGAGGCCCTTTTGTATTATGGGAACCGAGCCCATATATTTCATGACAATTTGTTCCAAAACCGTGGACATCCTTAATGCCAAAATACAAACCGTATCGATCTAAGCTAAAAATGATACCGGTTCTCCACGAAATCCATGGATAATGCCCCTTCACTGCTCGCCCCCAAAAAGACTTGCATTAAATCCGAGCCCTTGGTGAATTTACCGCATCTAATTGAAATTATAAATACTACCAACCCATCGAACTTTAAAAAATCAGATTAAATATGGAAAACACCCCCCAAGCCTATCATTGCGATGCTCAAATCGGGGGGTCACTTATTTTTGGGGCTTACCATGAAATATGAAAAAAGCCCAAACTCAATTGAAGAACAACGCAAAATTTTAATCCAACGGGGCATGCAATGTTCCGACATTCCTCGCCTTGAAAAAGACCTTTCCACCATTGGCTATTATCAATTGAGCGCCTACTGGCTGGTATGTGAATACTCCCCCCCACACACAGTTGGAAAAAGAAGCCACCAATTTAAACCAGGGACACGTTTTCGAGATATTCTGAACCTCTACCCATTTGACCGAGAACTCCGGCTCACCGTCCTGGATGCCCTAGAGCGATTTGAAGTGGCATTCAGGACCAGCTTTGCCAATGGCCTGGCCATAGGTTTCAAAGACGCCCACGCCTTTGGCATTCCCAACATGGATCCTCTTGTTAAACTTTTGAAATCACTGACCTCGGTCAGAAACAATTGCGCCCACCACAGTCGCTTGTGGAACCGAAAATACACCATGGCCCCACCCATCATCAAACGCTTAAAAGCCCAATACAATGCCGAACAGCCAAAAAATATTCACAATTTTCTGGTCATCCTCACGCATATACTTGCTCACATCGACCCTGCAAACTCCTGGAAGAAACGAATCGTTGAATTGATCCGGACCCGGCCCGAGTGGCAGGCCCAGGACATGGGGTTTCAATCGGGTTGGCTGGATCGATTACCGTGGAAAGAAGAAAGATGATGCCACGGCGTTATTGGCTTATCCGGTGTAAGATTTCTGGATCATTTGGGTAAAAACCCGGTTTAAAACGCCCTCACCCACCGGAAGCAGCAAGGCTGAACTCCGATAAAAAACGAGGCTGTCTTTTCCATGGGAAAACCCAGCAGAGAAGGTCTCTGCCGGGTTCATTAAAGGGGCTGGTATTTTAGGCAATCAAGGTGGTGTTCACATTGGCCAGGTCCAGGGTGATTTCACCCCCGCCGGCACCGTCATCCAATGCGGCAATCGCGGCCTGGGACAGGTCGATTCCAACATCGTTGGTGGAGATGGTACCGTCACCGTCCCGATCCAGGACAATGCGCTCAATTGCGGTATCCCCACCGATTTCATCAAAGAAACCGGAGATAAGGACACTGTTACCATTGTTGAGATAAAGGGAGAGATCATTGCTCCCACTATTGGTTTCATGGCCCAGAAAATACTGTCCCTCGGAAGAAAAACCGCCCATGTCGGTGAGCAGCAGGGTATCCATTCCGGAACCGGCATCGGCGGCATGGGAACTGCTCAGGATCACATCATTCCCAAAAAGGCCGTGGAAGAATCCAAATCCGTCGTCACCGGTGCCGCCGTTGAGCTGATCATCCCCCAGCCCGCCGGCCATGAGATCGTTGCCCGCGCCGCCGCTCAGCTGATCATTGCCCAGGCTGCCCTCAAAGACATCATTGCCGTCGCCGCCAAAGATCATGTCGTTTCCTTCGTTGCCCTTGAGAACATCGTTGCCGCCGTTGCCATAGAGGGTCACCCCCTGGGTGGCCGGGCCGTTGTTGCCAAAGTAGGCAATGCCGTCGGTGCCGCTTCCGCCCCTGATCACAAGGTTACCCGGGCCGGAAAGGGTGGGGGCCTCTTCAACGCCGATGATATTTCCACCGTCGGCAAGGGTGAAATCCGAATTACCGCCGGTATAGAAGATAAAATCGCCGGCCTGTGCATTGCCCGTGAAGGAAACCTGGTCATTTCCGGAGCCCAGAAACTCATCAGGCACATTGTCCTGGAATGCCGTATCCGGATTGTTTCCACCCACATCCAATGCCACCCGATGTACGGGTATGGGATTATTCCCGGGGCCGGGACCATCACCGGGGCCAGGGCCAAAATAAAAGGGATCCTGGGCATCATCCGGGCCAGGTCCAAACCCTTCCGGCGGAGGGCCGTAGGGATCATCCGGACCCGGTCCGAAAAAAGGACCAAAGGGGTCGGGACCGGGACCAAAGGGATCTCCTGGGCCACCCAAGTTGGGGCCAAAGTCCCCCACGGGGCCAGGGCCAAAGGCAAAGGGGTCACCAGGGCCAAAATCCCCCGGAGCACCGAACTGGGGAGCAAAGGGATCCGGGCCTGGGCCAAAGGGATCTCCAGGACCGCCAAACTGGGGTCCAAACTCACCGCCGGGACCCGGGCCAAAGGCAAAGGGGGCACCAGGGCCGGTTCCAAAGGGATCGCCGGGGCCCCCGAACTGGGGGCCAAAGGGGTCGGGACCAGGGCCGAAGGGATCACCAGGACCACCGAACTGGGGTCCAAACTCACCACCGGGACCCGGGCCAAAGGCAAAGGGATCGCCGGGGCCGGGGCCAAACTCTCCAGAGCCGCCGAATTGGGGACCTAACTCACCCTCGGGACCAGGCCCAAAGGGGTCTCCCGTACCACCAAACTGGGGCCCGAATCCCCCGTCCGGTCCCGGACCAAATCCAAAGGGCCCCCCGGGGCCAAAGCCGCCTTCGGGCCCAAATCCTCCGTCGGGGCCGGAACCAAAGGGAACCGGGGCGCCCATGGGGGCAAACCCGGGCCCGGGGCCGTTCACTGGATTGGGACCAGGGCCGCCGAATGGGGCAAACCCGGGACCAGGACCGAATCCGGGATCGAAATTGCCAGGATCACCCGGTCCGGGGCCAAACCCTTCGCCAGGACCGAGGCCAAAGGGGCCGGGATCGCCTGCGGGCCTGAATCCCCCTCCGGGACCGGGGCCCTGGGGACCACCCGGAGTGTTTCCCCCCAGAAGGCCGGTTTCCTGGGGATTTCCGGGATTCAAATCGAAGCCCTGGGCCACTTCCTGTTCCGGTTCTTCGCCTTCGGGAAGGACGCCGTCGGGTCCAAGTTCCCCCTCTTCCTCCAGGGCTTCGACCGGCCCGTCCTCTCCCTCAAGAGGTGCATCTCCGGCACCTTCCACCGACTCACCGGCTAATTCTGCATTGGCCTGGCCTTCCTGGCCGCTCTTTTCCTGGGGCGGCTGCCCCGCCTGCTCCTGGTTGGGATCTTCGGTGATATTCTGACCCTCAATATTATCTTCCGGCATGGTATACCTCCCGGCTGTGGGGCTTGCCCTGTTAGGCCCAGGGGAATTGCCCGGTCATGGATTAAGTTCGGGTGTAGGCGTACACCCCATCCCCAATAGAGCAAAAGGTGTGCCGGAATTTCATAAACAGGTCCGGGCCCTATTTAACGGCGGGTTTGAGAATCTAATAAAAGGATTGGACCCAAAGGTGTGCCGGAACAGGTGACCCATTCTGGGTCGGTGTTTTATTTTAGGACACCGGAGCCATGCCCTTGAGTTTGCGGATCAGGGTGGACCGGGAAATCCCCAGGACCTTGGCCGCACGGGTATGGTTCCGGTCCAGGGCCTTGAGCACGTGACGAATATGCCGGGCCTCCACCTGGGCAAGGCTGTCCAGGGCATCTACAATGAAGCTGTCCATGGCGGAGGATGCTGGGGGGCAGTCCGTTCGTTCCTCCAGCAGACGGGAGGGGTGGATCTGTCCACCGGCCCTTAAAATCATGGAACGCTCCATGATGTTTTTCAACTCCCTCACATTCCCGGGCCAGTCATAGGTCATGAGCTGCTCCACTTCGGAATCGGCCAGTCCAATGGAAAGGGAGGGGGCCATCTTTTGAATGAAATAGCGGCACAGCTCCGGGATATCCGACCGCCTTTCCCTCAGGGGGGGCAGGTGGATCCGCAGGACGCTCAACCGATAATAGAGATCCCGGCGAAAGGTCTTTTCCGTGATGGCCCTTTCAATGGAGACATTGGTGGCGGCCAGGATGCGGGCAGATACCTTGCGAAAAGACTGGGCCCCGATGCGTTTGAGTTTCTTTTCGTCAAGGACCCCCAGGAGTTTGGATTGCAGATGCAAGGGCAGTTCCCCGATCTCGTCCAGGAAAAGGGTTCCGTCCTGGGCCAGTTCGAAGATCCCTTTTTTGGTGGACTGGGCTCCGGTGAAGGCCCCCTTTTCATGGCCGAACAGCTCCGATTCAATGAGGTTCTCGGGCAAAGCCGCACAATTGATCCCCACCATGCCGGTCTGCCGCTGTAGGGAACGGTAGTGGATGCATTTGGCCACCACATTCTTCCCGGTTCCCGTCTCCCCGGTGATGAGAACCGGGGCATCATTTTCCGCGGACAGGGCAATGCGCCTGCGGACCTCGTCCAGCACGGGATCGTTTCCCAGGAACACCGTCTCCTGGTCCTCCTGGCGGCTCTTGAATGCCTGGATCTGCTCCACCCCTTCCAGGGCCAGGGTGCGGAAGGCACGGTGGACCACCAGCTCCAGCTCCTCCAGCTCCATGGGCTTCAACAGATAATCACAGGCCCCGTTGCGCACGGCATGGACGGCATTGTCAAAACTGGGGTGGGCCGTGATAAAGACGATCTTGGCCTGTTCATTGGCCGCCAGGATGGGGCCGCACAGGTCCAGCCCCCTCCCATCGGGCAATTGCTGGTCCAGCAGAACCACATCGGCCTTTCCATGGGACAGGATTTCAAGGCCCCGGGCCCGGGTGTGGGCGGTGGTCACCCGGAAGGGGGCATCGGCAAACAATTCCGCCACCGTGGCGCAGAAGAGGCGGTCGTCGTCAATGACCAGAAGGGTTTTGGCCTCCCATGGACTCATGGCCCCTCCCCGGGTAATTGAAGGATGACACAGGCCCCCCCTTCCTCCCCATTGCCCACCTCAATGCGGCCCTTCATCCTGCCCACCATGTTCCGGACAATGACCAGCCCCAGTCCGGTGCCATGGGCCTTGGTGGTGAAAAAGGGCTGAAAAAGATACTCTAGATCCGATTCCGGGATCCCCCGACCGTTGTCGACCACCCGGATTTCCACCCAGGGGGGGACGGCCTCCACCTGTACAAGGATACGGCCCTTGTCCCGACCGTCACAGGCATCGGCGGCATTGGTCATAAGGTTCAACAGGATATGGTGGAGGGCCCGGTCATCGGCCCAGGCCGTTACATCCTCCCCGGGAAGCACCGCCTCCAGAATCAGGTTCCGGTCTTCAAAATCCCGCCGCACCAGGGCCATGAAGGCATCCATAAAGGTGGCCATGGATACCGGCCCCAGTCGGGGGCTCTCAAACAGGCTGTAGTTTCTCAATTTCTCCAGAAGATAGGACATCCGGGAGACCGCCTCCAGGCAAAGCTCCACCTGGTGGGCAATGGTGGATCTATCATAGCTGTCCATCCTCCGTTTCAAGTTGGACAGGGCCATTTTCAATGCCCCCACGGGATTGCCCATCTCATGGCGAACCCCGGAAAAGACATAGCCCAGGTTTTCCGAAAGATTGGCCCCCTCCATGGCCGATTCCATCTGCCGCACCCGGGTGTAATCCGTAAACAATAAAATCCGATGACCGGCCCGGTCCCCCAATGCCAGGCATTGGACATCCAGATGACGACCGCCGGAGACCAGCAAATCCCCCTTACGGGCCTTTCCGGCCCCCTCCAACAAGGGGGCAATGTGGGACCAGAGTTCCGGTTCCAAACAATGGCGCAGGGGGGTTCCCAAAAGGGTTTGTTCGGGGATGCCCAGGATCTCTTGGGCCGCCCGGTTGAAATAGACCACCTGCCCTTCCTCCATCTCCAATACCCCCTGTGAAAGGTTTTCCAAAAGCACATGGAGATGCCGGGTTCGGGAGAGGAGCTTCCGGGTGGCGGCCCTGGCATGGAGGTGCTCTCCCCCCATGACCCGGCCCTTCCGGGACCGCCCTTCCACCTGGTCCGCCCGGGCAATCAGCTCCCGGATCATGGGCCCCATGCGCTCCAGGGAGGCACGGGCAATGCAGACATCCGCAGCCATGGATTCGACCGCCCCGGACTCTTCCCGGGCCACATCGGAGATGAGCACCATGACACTCCGGTCCAACCCCGGCAGGGACTTGAGGATGCGGCAGAGGTCGTCCCCGGCAATCCTGGGCATGACCTGCTCAACGAAAATCATATCCGGCCGGTGGTCCCGGACGGCGGCCAGGGCATCAAAGGCGCTCCTGGCCAGATGAACCCTGTGGCCCTCCTGCCTTAGAAAGGCGGCCACGGCCTCCCGTGTGGCGGGGGTGTCGTCCACCACCAGGATCTGTTTAAAGGGATCTTCTCCAGGCATGGTCATCTCCTTACAATTCCGACAGGGCGGAAAAAAACGAGCCCTTGAAGGGGTCGAGAAAATAGGCCAGGACACTGCGCTTGCCAATGACGATGTTGGCATGGACCTGGACCCCGGCCCTGAGGTCGTACTTCAGATTCCGGCCCTTGAAATAATTCTGCTCCGGTCGGATCTGCACCTTGTAATAGGCATGGCCGTCCGGGCCGGTGAAGGTGTCCGGGCTGATCTGCACCACCACCCCCTTCAGCTTTTCGAACCGGGCCGCATCGGCCGAGGCCAGCATGATCAATGCGGGTTGCTCCTCCTTGACATAGCCGATATCCCCGGGCTTCAGAAAGGCATCGATCACCAGGGAGACCCCCTCGGGAACAATCTCGGCAACGGTGTTCCCGGCCTTGACCACCTCACCCTGGGCATAGACGTAGAGGGTTTTGATGATTCCGTCCACCGGGGCGGACATCACCGTCCGCTGGAGCTGGTCGCTGAACTTGACCATGCGCCGGGACAATTCGCTGTACTCCTGCCGCTTCTTTTCCAACTCCTCCATGGCCGAATTCTTATACTGATGGGTCAGCCCCTTGAGCACGGACCGGGCCTCGGTGATCTCGGCGGAGATCCGCTCCAGGGCCACCCCGTCCTCGTCGATCTGGCTCTTGAGGGCGGTGTGCTCCCTGAGCAGTCCCAGGTGGGTATACCGGTCCGTGAGATCCTCCTTGAGCAGGTCCTCGGAGATGCCCACCTGCTGGTTGATATACTTGAGATTGGCCTTTGCATTGGCCAGGCGCACCTGGATCTGCTTGTGATCCTTCTGGCGTTGGACCAGCAGATTTTTCTGGATCCGCAACCCATTCTCATGCTGGAGCCGTTCCGACTGAAAAAAGGCCAGGGACTGCTGGATCAATTCCGGATGCCGGCGGGCAAGCTTTTGGGGAAATACAGGTTGGTTTTCCCTGTCCACCACGGCCGTGAGCCGGGCAATGTCCACCTGGAGGCCCACCAACCGGACGGTGAGTTCATCCACATGGGCCGTGCTGGCCGCCTTGGCCAGAACAATCATCCGTTGGCCCTTTTTCACATGGTCCCCCTCCTTGACCAGAATCTTCTGGACAATGCCCCCCTCCAGGTGCTGGAGCTTTTTAATCTGTCCCGAGGGCACCACCTCGCCCGAGGCCGTGCTGAACACATCCAGCTGACCCTGCCAGGCCCAGAGGAATAAAAGGGTGCAACAGAGCAGGCTTAGGCCCACCAGGAGGTGGAAATCCCATTTCAAATCCCCCGGAAGGGGGGTATGGGTTTTATTTGTCATCATGGGTCTTAGATCCGGCGGGCACCGGGTCGGAGGCCCGGGCCCTGGGTTGGCGTTTCCCGATCCCGGGCACCGGTTTTTGGGACAGGTCCACCCCCTGCCCGGCCCCCTTAAGAATATTCTGATCATGGGAAAAAAGAATCAGGGTCTTTCCCCGGCGGGCAAATTCGTTCAAAAGATCATAGACCGCCCTCTGCCCCTGGACATCCAAGCCCTCGGTGGGTTCATCAAAAATCACCACTTGCCCATTGGTGCAGAGGCTCCGGGCCAGGGCCAGCCGCCTGCGGATGCCCAGGGGCAGGCCCTGCCCGTTCCGGCGAACCCGGGTTTCAAGTCCCCTGGGCCGGGTATCCACATAGGCTTTCACATCGGCCTGTTCCAGGATGCTGTTCCATTTTTTCTCCGACATCTCCAACAGGTTCAGCTCCAGGTTTTCCCTGAGGGTGCCCGTAAAGAACTGGGGATCCTGGGGCAGGTAGATGAGTTGGCGCCGCCACCAGTCCATGTCCAGCTGGGTCAAGGCCACCCCGTCCACCAGGATCTGGCCCCTGGTGGGGGTCAGCAACCCAATGATCAATTTGGCAAGGGTGGTCTTGCCGCTGCCGTTGAATCCGGTCACCGCCAAAATCTCTCCGGGCCCAAGGTCAAGGTTCAGCCCTTCAAACAGAGGGCCCGTGGCCCCGGGGTGGACAAAGGCCAGATCCCTAAAAACGATATGGCCGGTGAAGCCCTTGATCCGGGTCCGCCCCTCCCCGGTCGAAGGCAGCCGGCTCAATTCCCCCACCCGCTTCAATGCATGGCTGGAAGCCGTCAGCTGTGGCCCCAGGGCAATGAACCGCACCGCCGGCATCAGGGCCCGGGCCGCCAGGATATTGGCCCCGATCAGGGCCCCCAGGGTAAGGGAGCCCTGGACCACCTGGAGGGCACCCGTGCCGATGACGGCAATGGTGAGCAGGCCGGTGATCCCTCCGGTGAGGTGCAGCAGGCCCGCCCATCGATTGTGAACCCGGTGGTGGACCCTGTGGGCCGAAACAATGTGATTTTCCCAGAGCCGGGTAAAATGGGTCTGGCCGTTGAACCCCTTGATGAGATCCCCCATCTGGGTCACCACCTGGATCAGACGCCCCTGTTCCACACCGGCCCGTCCCAATAACCTGGAGGGGCCCTGGACCATGGCCCGGCCCAGGAACCCCACCCCCACCGCAAGGCAGAGACCGGCCAGGGCAACGAGGGCCAGGACCGGACTGAGCAGATACAGGACCAAGACAATAAAAAGGGAAAAGGGCAGGTCCATGAAGGTGATGATATTGGAAGCGGAATAGGCCACCTGGATCTGGTGGAGCCCCCGGAGCATCTCCTGCTTATCCCCCTGGGAAAGATGGGGCACGGCATGGTGGTTCACCTTGAGCATGCGGTCAAAGGCGGCCATGGCAAGGGTGTGGTCAGGCTGCCTGCTCACCGCTGCAGCCACCCGTTGCCGCAGCCAGCGGAAGATCAGCTCAAAGACCAGGGCCAGGAGCACCCCCGCCGTCAAGGTGATCAAGGTGCCCTGGATGCCGTGGGCCAGGTAACGGTTCAACAATTGGATGACATAAAGGGAAGGCGCCAGGGCCAGGACATTGATGAACAAAGAAATGACCACCAATTCTGCACAGAGCAGGGGTTTGGAAAACAGGCGTCTTAAAAGTTCTACCATGGCATGGTCCCTTCCCGACCCTTTGGCCCTTTTTTATTCCGATACCAGATCCGAGGTCTGAACCACCGGGGTGACGGCCATACCGGCCTGGGCTGCATCGGCCTCGACCGGATACCCGTCGGCCACCAAGTCCCTGTTCAACCGCCCCATGAGAAAGAACATGTTATAGACGGCAAGGGCCTTGTCCGTATCTGCGGCAATGGCCGTACTGATGGAGTTGATATAGTTGACCTCCCCGTTGAGCACATCGATGAGGGAGCGCTTTCCCAGCTTGCGCTCGGTCTTGGCCTTTTCCAGGAATTTTTCCGCCGCCCTGGACTGTTTGAGAAGGTAGTCGGCCCGCTTTTTGGACGTGAGGAAATTCTCCCAATAGTTGGTGGCGCTCTCCTCGATGATCCGGGCGGTATCCTTATAGGCTTCACGGGCCATCTGCTCGGCAATGGCCCGGTTCCGGGTGGCGTAATAGTCCTTGCCACCGTTGAAAATATTATAGGTCACATCCAGTTTGATGATGTGTTCGTCCTTGCCGTGTTCGGTTCCCCCGTCGTCCTTTTTGAACTGGCTCTGGAGGACCAGGTCCAACTCAGGCAGGAACCGGGAGCGGGAGGATTTTTCCGACAGATCGGCCAGGGAGACCGCCACCCTGGACTGGCGAAGGCTGAGATTGTCGGCCATGACATTTTTCTTAAAAACCGCCATCCCCTTTTCCATGGCCGCGTAGGGTACATTGGGAAGGGTGAGGTCGTCGGTGCCGTTGTAGACCTCCTTAAACACCCGCTTATAATTATTGGCAGCGGCCTGGTAGACCCGTTCGGCCTGGACCCGGGTGGCCCTTGCCCCATAGAGCTGCTGGTTAATCTGGAGCACATCCGTGGCCACGCCCGACCCCTTTTTCATCCGGGTCTTTTCATTGCCCGCCTGTTTGTAGATATTGTTTTCCGATATCCGGGCATAGTAGAGCTGCCGCTTGGCCCGGGCCAGGTTGAAATAGGCGGTGATGGATTCCAGAATCAGGGTCTGCTTCACCGTCTCCAGGACAATGCCGCTGAGTTCCTTGTTCTTTTTTGCCGATTTCACCCCCACCATCTTGCTGAGGTCAAACAGGGCCTGGGTGAGCTTGGCCTGGAATTTCCGGGCTTCGAAATAGGTATTGGTATTCCTTTCATTGATGATCTCCTCATGGCCGTAGTGGCCGGAAAGATCAACGACCGGAAGCCATTCCCCCCATGAGGACCGCAGGTTGTACTCTTCCATCTGATGGGCCATGCGCGCCTGCACAATCCGCGGATCAGAAGCAATGACCTGGGTCACCAGCTCGGCCAGGGATTTGGCCGACACCGGTTGAATCCACAAAAGACTGAGCAGCCCCACCATCTTCACAATTAAGAATCTTCCCCCCCTTAAACGGGTAATGATCTCCATGACATCCTCCCGAACCCGGATATTTCAGAACAATTTGCCCAACATCCCTTGGGAATTGTGATGTTGAAGGTCGCCAGCTCCTTTTTCAGATGGCCTGACTCGGCAAATTGTCCCGACTGGGGCGAAAGGTCTTCACCTGATTCCGGCAAAAAACCCTGTGGAAAAGGATAACCGCAGGGGATTTTCTGCCCTGGAAATCAAGGAAGGCCGTTTCGTAAAAAATCCGGGCGAAAAAATAATGAATGAAACAAAATTCCCTTTGACACACCGATGCGCTGTTGTCACAGACAAGAAACAATGGACCACTTGTCTTTCCTTGGATGAGACGGAATGAAAAAAGAAAGAATGACCGCTTGAAATCCAGTTTACGATATCGCCCTGAACCTTGTCAATTTATCAAGGGTTTTCCCCAAAAAGGGTCCGGGGGATGGAATTCACATTTTTTTCACATTCATTTCACGCAGGGTTGACGGGGACCGGACTATATTCCACCCAAACATAGAAAGGAATCCATCCCATGAAATCATCCCTGTTTTTCTCCCATAAAAAATGGTTCACCCCCCTGGGCTGCCTGGCCCTCATCGGCCTGGGCGTCCTGGGGTTTACCGGATTTGGCGCCGGCGCCGGAAAGGGTCCGGCACCGGAGCCGGCCCCCCGCCCGGTCCAGGTGGAAACCCTGCCCGTGGTCCGGGAGGCCGTCACCCTGGGGGCAACGGCCTATGGCCAGGCCCAGCCCGTCACCCTCACCCACATCAGCCCCCAGGTCTCCGGCCGGATCACCGCCATCCATCCGGCCCTGGACACCGGCGGCCGGGTGGAAAAGGGGGAGCTCCTCTTTGAAATCGACCCCACCGACGCTCACATTGCCCTTGAAAAGGCCCGGATCCAGGTGGCCCTGAAGGAGAACCAGATCCAGCAGTTGAAGACCTCCCTTGAAAGGGACAAGGAACGCCTGCCCATGGTCCAACAGAACACCGCCCTGGCCAGGGCCGAACACCTCCGGCTCAAACGCCTCTATGAACAGAACCGGGTGGGCACCCTTTCCGCAGTGGAATCGGCAAAGAATGCCCATAATTCCCTGGTGGATTCCCAAAAAAGCCTGGAAAAGACCATTGCCCTCTATCCCTTGAAAATTGCCGAAGCCGCCGCCGGTCTTGCCGATGCAAAGGCCGATGTCAAAACCGCCCAGACCCGCCTCCAGCGCAGTCGGGTCACCGCCCCCTTCTCCGGGCGAATCAAATCCGCAACCCTGGAAAAGGGAAGTTATGTCACCCCGGGAAGCACCACCGTGGTCCTGGCCGATGACAGGGAATTGGAGATCCAGGTCCCCCTCAGCGACCAAGTGGCCTTCCAGACCCTGGGCCTCACCGGGTCCACCGGTCGCATCAACCAACTGGACCTTTTAATGTGCAGTGTGGCCCCGGTCATGGACACGGGTACCGCCCCCCGGCCCGGCCGGGTGAACCGCATGGTCAAGTACGATGCCGATTCCAGGACCCTCTATCTGGCCGTCCGGGTGGCAGCGGACGGTTCCGAAGCCATTCCCCTGCTGGACGGCATGTTTTGCAGGGTAATCCTGGAAGGGGACAGCGTCGTCCCAGCCGTGGCCGTGCCCGCCAAGGCCGTCAACGGGGAGGATACGGTATTTGTCTCCCGGAACCGGCTGTTGAAGCCCCTGAAGGTCGACCGTCTCCTGGAAAGGGGGAACCAGGTCTATGTCTCTGGGGACTTTTTGGAGGGGGATGAAATCCTCATTTCCGCCCCGGCCAATATCCTGCCCGACACCCTGCTGACCCCGGTGGCGGCAGCCCTTGCCCCGGATTCCGGAAAAGGAGCCTGATCATGGAACGCATCATTGCCGCATTTGCCGGAAACCGGGTCCTGGCCAACATCCTCATGGTCACCCTTCTCATGGCCGGGCTCCTGGCCGGATTGACCATGGAGCGGGAGGACATGCCCGAAACCCAGCTGGACACCATTTCCATCACCGTCTCCTACCCCGGTGCCGACCCCGAAGAGGTGGAAGAAGGGGTCTCCCGGAAAATCGAAGAGGCCATTGAGGGCCTGGCCGGAATCGACGAATTCACCTCGGTCTCCTCCGAGGGCAGTTCCGCGACCACGGTGAAGGTGGTGGACGGATACGATGCCGACCGCCTCCTGGACCGGATCCGCAACGAAGTGGACAGCATCACCACCTTTCCCGAGGATGCCCAGTCCCCCTCCATTGTCCGCCCGGAAATCCAAGAGGCCGTCCTGGGCCTGGCCCTGGTGGCCCCCCTGTCCGAGGCCCGGCTCAAGGAATGGGCCGACGAGGTCAAAAAAAAGATCCAGCAGATCCCAGGGGTGAACCAGGTCACCCTCTCGGGCACCCGGTCCTATGAAATTTCCGTGGAGGTCTCCCAGGCCAACCTGCTCAAGTACGGCCTCACCCTTGAAGAGGTGGCCCAGGCCATTAAATCCGCCAACCTGAACCAGCCCGGCGGCACCCTGAAAACCCGGGACCAGGAGATCCGCCTGAGAACCCTGGGCCGCAAATATACGGGCCGGGAACTGGAACAAATAAAAATCATCCAGGGGGCCGACGGTGGGACCCTCCACCTCAAGGACCTGGCCCAAATCAAGGACGGATTCACGGAAACACCCCTGTCCATCAAGGCCAACGGGGCCCCGGCCATCCTCCTCAATGTCATGGCCGGGGAAGGGGATGCCATTGAAATCGCCGACAACGTCACGGCCTTCCAAAGGGATTTCAACGCCGGTCTGCCCAAGGGTTCGGAACTCATCACCCTTTCGGACAACACCCTGAGCATCCGCTCCAACCTGGAGATGCTCATCACCAACGCCGTCATGGGCCTGTGCCTGGTCTTCATCCTCCTCTGGCTCTTCATGGATCCCAAGATCTCCTTCTGGGCGGGCATGGGTATTCCCATCTCCCTCATGGGGGGACTGGCCATTGTCCACTTTGCCGGCATCACCCTGAACAAGATCACCCTCTTCGGCCTGATCATGGTCCTGGGCATTGTGGCCGACGACGCCATCGTGGTGGGGGAATCCATCTTTGTCCACCGCAGGAACGGGGCCAGTAAAATGGAGGCCGTGGTCAAGGGGTTGTCCGAAGTGGCCATGCCCGTGCTTGCCGCCGTTTTCACCACGGTGGTGGCCTTTCTGCCCCTCTACCACATCAACGGGGTCATGGGGAAATTCATCCTGGCCCTGCCCACGGCCGTCATCGCCTGCCTGGCCGTCTCCCTTGTGGAGTGCCTCATCATGCTGCCGGCCCATCTTTCCGACCTCAAAAACGAGGATGCCCCCCCAACCCAAAACCGGCTCAGCCGGGCCATCAACCGGTTCCACACCCGCACCGTCAACGGCATGGAACAGGCATGCACCCACATCTACCAGCCCCTGCTCAAGGGCTGCATCCGCCACCGGTATCTCTTCTTCAGCCTCTGCATTGCCCTTTTCCTGGCCACCATGGGGCTGATCAAGGGCGGCATCGTGAAATTCGACGTCTTCCCGCCCCAGGCATCCAGCATCATGGAGGGATCTGTCACCTTCCCCGACGGCACCCCCTTCCCCATCACCCAGAAGGCCGTGGCCCAAATGGAGGCAGGCGCCCGCAAGGCCGCCCAGACCCTCTCCCCGGACCGGGACCTCATCCTCAATATCCTGGCCACCACGGGCCAGAAGGCCGGGGGCACCGAAGGCCACCAGAAATCGGCCCGGGCCCATGTGGGCGGGGTGCGGGTCACCCTGATCAGCCCGGCGGAAAGCGGGATTGACACCAATACCTTTCTCTTTGCCTGGGAAAGGGGCACCGGCCCCATCACCGGGGTGGAGACCCTGGATTTTTCCGCCTCCCACGGCGGCCCTCCGGGCGCTCCCATTGAGATTGCCCTGCAAAGCGACCAGATGTCCCAGAGCTTCAAGGCCGCCGACGAAATCCAGAAGGCCCTGGCAGCCATGGACGGCATCTCCCAGATCCAGTCCGACGATGTTGCCGGGAAGACCGAATTCCGCCTCTCCCTGAAACCCGAGGCCGGTTACCTGGGCATCACCCTGTCCGACCTGGCCTCCCAGGTCTACAACGCCTACTACGGCATGGAAGCCCTCAAACTCCAGCGGGGCAACGATGAGGTGGAGGTCCGGGTCCGCCTCACCGCACAGGAACGGGAGGACAGGGCCGGATTTAGCGACCTCAAGGTCACCACCTCCACCGGGGCCCGGGTCCCCCTCTCGGCCCTGGCCCATGTGGAAACCCAGCCCGGATATGCCACCATCACCCGGAAAAACGGCCTGCGCCAGGTCATGGTTTCCGCCAAGGTGGACGCCGATAAAATCGTAGCCGGGGAGGCCATTTCCCGCCTCAGGACAGAGACCTTCCCCGGCATCCGGCAACGCTACCCCGATGTCCACATCGCCCTGGAGGGGGATGCCAAACGATCGGCAGAATCCTTTGGCAGCCTCTATATCTGGGGCCCCATCTCCCTCATGGGCATGTTTGTCATCATCGCCACCATGTTCCGATCCTATGTCCAGCCCCTGATCATCCTCATCACCATCCCCTTCGGCCTGGTGGGGGCGGTGCTGGGCCACCTGGCCATGGGCCACATGCTCTCCCTGCTCTCGGTCTTCGGCATGGTGGCCCTCACCGGCGTGGTGGTCAACGACGCCATCGTTCTCATCGAACGCATCAACATGAACCTGGAGGAGGGCATGGAATTCTTCCCCGCCCTCTACCAGGGATGTGCCCGCCGGTTCAGGGCGGTGATGCTCACCTCCATCTCCACCATCGGGGGGCTGATCCCCTTGATCCTGGAGACCAACGAATATGCCCGGCAGCTCATCCCCATGGGCATTTCCCTGGCCTTTGGTGTGGCCTTTGCCACCCTGCTCACCCTGATGCTGCTGCCCTGCCTCTATACCATTGTCAACGACCTGCGCTGCCTGGTCGCCCGGATCTCGGGCCGCCCCCATGTCCAGCGCCACCAACTGGAGCCGGCCGCCGGCCGCACCCCCGGATATACCCATCACCAAAGGAGTCCCCATGCCACAGAAACCCCCTAGCATCTGTATCTCCGTCCCCGGTTTCCTGAACCGGGTCATTTTCCTGGTCATGGTTCTGGATCTGATCCTGCTCACCGCCCTGGCCCTGCTGCCCTCACCGGCCCGGGCCATGACCCTGGACCAGGCCAAAACCATGGCCCTGGAAAAGGCCCCCACCATGGCCGCCACCCGGGAACAGATTGAACAGGCCCGAGAGGCCGTTTCCCAGGCCCGGGCCACCTATTTGCCCACCCTGTCGGCAAAGGCCAGCTATGCCTATACCGAAGCCGTGGGAAACGCCCAGGCCGATGAAACCCAGCACACGGCCCAGCTCACCGCCACCCAGCTCCTCTTCGACGGATTCCAGCGAAAATACACCCTGTTGTCCGCCCAATACGGGGAAGGGATGAGCCGGGCCGCCCTTGAAGATGCCCGCCGCCTCCTGGCCTGGTCCGTGGCCCAGGCATGGATCAACGTGGAACTGGCCCGGGAAAACATTGCCATTGCCCAGTCCAACATGGCCTTCAACCAGAAGCAGACCCAGGAGGCCATTGTAAAGCAGGAGGCCGGCACCGGCTCCCTCAGTGACCGGCTCAACTTTGAAACCAAGGTGGTCACCGCAAGGACCACCCTGCTGGATGCCCGGCAGAGCCTCAAGGAAGCCCGGCTGGGCCTGGCCGCCCTCATGGGCTATGACACCGCCCAATTGCCCGGGGATCTCCAATTGGCCCCCCTGGAAATAAAGGAATCCGCCCCGATTCCCTTGGCAACGGACCTGGAGGCCCTGGCCGACCAGCGCCCCGATGTCCGGCAGTCCGCCCTGGCCATTGACCAGGCCCAGGCCGCCATTGGCCAGGCCCGGTCCCAATACTACCCCAGCCTCTCCCTCACCGGGGGATACGGCACCCGCACAGGGGACCATGTGGTGGACAGCAGCAACATGGGAGCCTCCCTTGCCCTTGAGGTGAGCGTGGACCTCTTTGACGGGGGCAGCCGGGAATCCAAGGTGCGACAGGCAAGGTCCAGCCTCAAGGAAAAGGAGAGCACCCTTGAATCCACCCGGATCACGGCATTGTCCGAGCTGCGCACCAGTCTTACCCAGATGGAGACCGCCCGGGAAAAGCTGGCCCTCCAGCGGGAGAACACCCGGCTGATCCAACGGACCCGGGACCTGGTGGAACAGGAATACCAGGCCGGCCAGGTCTCCCTGGTCCGGCTCAACGAGGCCCAGAACGACCTGGTCTCGGCCCAGGGCAGCCTGGCCATGGCCCAGACCAACCTGGCGCTTGCCATGGAAGCCTTTGATTACTATAGTGGGAACAATATCCCCTAATCCGGATAATTGGGAACCTTATAGTGAAATATCCAGACGAATCTTGGAAGGAAGAATTGTGACCCCCAACATCCGCCTTCTCATCATTGAAGACAACATCGCCATTGTGGAGAACATCACCGATTTCTTCGAGCCCAAGGGCTTTATCCTGGACTTTGCCCAGGACGGCATCGGCGGTCTCCACCTGGCCCTGACCCAGACCTATGACGTCATTGTCCTGGACCTGATGCTCCCGGGCATGGACGGGCTGACCCTGTGCCAAAACCTGCGCAGCCAGGGCAAGTGCCGGACCCCGGTGCTCATGCTCACGGCCAAGGACACCCTGGAGGACAAACTCCTGGGATTTGATTCCGGGGCCGATGATTACCTGGTCAAACCCTTTGCCCTCAAGGAGTTGGAGGCCCGGGTCCGGGCCCTCTCCCACAGGGGGAAATCCCTTTCCTCCCGTTTGGAAGTGGGAGATCTGACCCTGGACCCTAACACTTTGGAGGTCTTCCGAGGGGGGGATTCCATCTCCTTGAACAATGCGGGCATCACCCTGCTCAAAACCCTGATGGAGGCCCACCCCGGGGTGGTGAAAAAATCAGACCTGGAATTTGCCCTGTGGGGGGACACCCCCCCGGGCAGCGACGCCCTGCGCTCCCACCTCTACGCCCTGCGGCAGAAAATCGACAAACCCTATGACACGGCCATGATCGAGACCGTCCACGGCATCGGCATCCGGCTCAAGGCTTAACCATGACCTTTTACAAAAGCATCCGCTTCCGCATCGTGGCCGGCTTCCTCCTCTTTGCCGCCCTGCTCATCCTGGCCAACTCCGTGATCACCCTCACCGTTGCCGGTCGGGGGATGAGCCGGATGATCACCAACTTCATGGACAGCGAAGCCGACTCCTTCCTGTCCAAATACGAGGCCGATAAAAACACCCCCCTGCCCAACTCCCGGTTCATTGAGATTTTCAAGGGCATTGACAGGGTGCCCCGGCACATGCGGGAGGACCTCAGGGGGCTTGCCCCGGGCACCCACACCCTCACGCCCCACAAATCCCGCCCCCCCCGCCATGTGGCCGTGATCCGGGTGCCGGACAGCCCCGTCCCCTTTTACATGGTCTTCAACGGAAGGGATTTTTTCCATGCCAACATGACCATCGGGCCCAGGGAGGTCCTGGTCATTTCCCTTCTCATGCTCCTCATCCCGGGGATTTTTCTGGGCATCCTCTTTTCCCGCATGTTCTTTGCCCCTTTTAAACACCTCATGGACCAGATCCGGGAGCTGAACCCCGAAGCCATCCCGGCCCAGTTTCCCCATGAAACCGCGGCCAATGAAATCGGCCTTCTCTCCCGTACCCTCCAGCAGACCATGGGCCGGATCAAGGCATTTATCCAGAGGGAAAAACAATTCACCCGGGATGCCAGCCATGAGCTGCGCACCCCCCTCACCGTGATCAAGGGGGCCGTGGAGATCATGGACCAACAACCGGAAACCCGGGACAACCCCCTCCTTGAAAAACCCCTGGCCCGCATCGACCGGGCCGTGACCGACATGGAGGCCCTGGTGGAGACCTTTCTCTGGCTGGCCCGGGAAGAGGCCCCCACCGACGAAACCGCCCAGGTGGCGCCCATGGTCCACAAGGCCATCCGGGACAACGACCATTTGCTGGCGGGCAAAAACATCCAGGTGACCGTGGAGGCCGACCTGCCCAAGCCCATCCCCGTTAAGGAGGAGATCCTCTACATCGCCGTGGCCAACCTCATCCGCAACGCCTTCCAGTTCACGGAAAGCGGTCGAGTCACCGTGGCCGTCCGGGAGGATTTCCTGGAGGTGGCCGACACGGGCCGGGGCATTTCCCGGGAGGAGATGGACCGGGTCACCCAGCCCCATATCAAGGGAGAGGAAAGCAAGGGATTCGGCCTGGGCCTGAGCATTGTCCAGCGCTTCTGCACCCGGTTTGGCTGGACCCTGGATATCCAGAGCCGCCCGGGCAGGGGCACCCGGGTCCGGCTGCTGTGGCAGTAAACGCCCCCCATACAACCCGGGCCCTTGGCATGGCTCCCCATGTGTTTTGCCCTGACCCGGATAAAGGTCAATGGCCATCCCTTTTGTTATCCCCCTTTATTCCCCCCGTACAAAAATATGAAAAAAAGAGGACCCACCAGGAGGAGGATGTTTTATCCCTGGCCGGCCCCCCCTGTTTTTCCATGCCTGGAGCCGGTCCTGGAAAAAAATCACCACGGCCTTGATCCAGATCAAAGATATTTGGGGCAGAACTCTTTAAAAATATAGGCTATACTACTGGCTTAACACCTTTCAATTTCCGCCCCGGCGGACCGGAGTGCCCATGAAACCCATTGATATCCAAACAAACGATCTGGACTTTTCCCGGCAGATCCAGGAGACAAGTCACACCCGCCTCACCCGGTGCTGGCACTGCCAGACCTGCAGCGGCGGATGCCCCTTTTCCCAGGACATGGATGCCCTGCCCAACCAGGTGCTGCGCATGGTGCAGCTGGGAATGAAGGAGGAGGTGCTGAGAACCTCCACCATCTGGCTCTGCGTGGGCTGCAACACCTGCGCCACCGAATGCCCCAATGCCATTGACGTGGCCGCGGTCATGGATGCCCTTCGCCAGGTGGCCATTGCCGAAAAGATCCCCATTGCCGAACCCGGCATCCTGGCCTTTCACAAATCCGTTGTGGACTCCATCCACCGGTACGGCCGCACCCATAAACTGGAGATCATGATGCGGTATAAACTGACCAAAAAAGAGTGGTTTTCCGACATTGACCTGGGGCTGAAGATGCTGGCCCGCAGAAAACTGGACCTCATGCCCTCCAAGGTTAAAGACAGGGAAGCGGTCCGGGCCCTGTTCAACCCCAGGGGAGGCCGCCCATGAAATACAACGCCCTGTCCATGAGCTATTTTCCCGGCTGTTCCCTGGCCACCACGGCCAAGGAAAACAATGCCTCCCTCAGCACATTCCTTTCCCGATTCGACATCCACCTCACCGAGGTGGAGGACTGGAACTGCTGCGGCTCCTCCTCCACCCACAGCATCAATTCCGACCTGGCCCTTTCCCTGGCCGCCCGGAACCTTTTCCTGGCCCCGCTCAACAAACCGCTGCTCATAGCCTGCCCCGGCTGTTTCCTGCGGTTGCGCCATGCCCAGATGGAACTGACCGCCCATGAAGAAATACGAAAAGAATATGAAGAGATGTTTGAACGCCGGTTTAACCCGGATCTGGAGCTGGTCCATTTCTTTGAGCTCATGACGGAAATGGACAGGGAGGGGAAATTCAAGGGGTTCAAGGACCGGCTCAAGGGACTGAAGATCGCCCCCTATTACGGCTGCATGCTGGCCCGGCCCCCGGCCATGCGCCATGAAAAAAACTTCCACGGCCTTTTGGAACGGACCATGGCCGCCCTGGGCGCCCAGCCCCTGCAATGGGAATTCCCGGCCCGGTGCTGCGGCACCTTTTTATCGGTGAGCCGGCCCAAGATCGCATCGGACATGGTCAATAGGATCATGGCCGGGGCGGTCCATGCCGGTGCTGAATGCGTGGTCACGGCCTGCGCCATGTGCCACCTCAACCTGGAAATCCGCTGCCAAAAAGATCTCCGGCTTCCGGTGTTCCATTTTTCCGAGCTCCTCTCACTGGCCGTGGAGGGCCATGCCCCCAAGGACTGGCTTAAACGCCACCTGGTCGACCCCAGGCCCCTGCTCAAGGACCGGGAGATCGGTTAAAGTGCAGGCCATCCATTCAACAAAAAAATCCCCTGGATTCCCAGGGTCCTGCCTGCCATGTCAGGTTAATCCTATCCTTAGCCCCATGACACGGGCGCAGCCGTCACCGTGGGCCACCTTGTATTCGTCGTTGCCCAGGTTGAACAGGAAACCGTTGTCACAGGTCACGGCGCGGTTCAGGACATTGAGCTGGATTCAATTTTCCTTTAGCAGACGTTTGATCCACCCCAGACGGCTTCCCTGATTGTCCCCCCAAGATAGGCCCATCCATCAATCTTGACTTTTTCCACCCAGAAATTAACATTGTTAATGTGGAAAAAATTTCATATAAAAGAACCAAGATCAACACAATCAAAGGAGAACAGGATGAAAAAAAATTTAATATTGGGGATGCTCATGATCGGCATGATGTTGACCTCCAGCCAGAACCTCAGGGCCGCCTCCATAAATGCTCTGGAATTTACAGGGGGAGGCACCACCACAAATACGACCTTCCTAAACCTTGGGTGGCGGTTTTCCGTGGTAAATGATATCACCGTATCTGCATTGGGGATGTATGTTCCAAACAACAACAGTGTAAGCGATGATATCATCGTGACCCTATACGATACCTCGGCTTCGGTCCTAGCCCGGACCACCATTGAGCCCGGGGATGGGGGATTCCTTGACGGGAGTTTCCGGTACAACACCATTACCCCCCTGCAGCTCACGGCCGGACAAACCTATGCCATCTCAGGGTATTGGAACGCGAGTAACCCCTCCGCCTATGCCTTTAGGGCAACGGCCACCACCATACCGGAAATCCGATTTGACACGGCCCTTGGAACCAATGTTTTTATCGGGCCGGTCCTCCCCCCTGTTTATTTTGAAAATATCGACGACGGATTTTTCGGACCCAATTTCCAGGTCTCGGATTCTGCGGCGGCAGCGGTGCCGGAACCCGGGACCATGCTCCTTTTCTCCCTGGGACTGGTGACCCTGGCCGGTTTATCCAGGAGACAGCGGCGGTTCTAAGCAACACCACCCATGGCCCATTGACCTGCCCGGGAGGAGGGGGGTCCTTCCCCCGGGCAATTTTATTTTTAGGGAAGCTCCCCGGTGTCGGTAAACGGTTCATTTCAGGTGATGGTGAAGAACAGTCCTGCCGGGGCCTGGCCCTGGACATCAATTCGGATTTCCTTGGGCAAATTTCGGATCCGGCCCAGCCGGTCCCTTGCTTATCCCCCCAAGATAGATCCCATCCTTCGGTCTTGACAGCCCTCCTCCTTTAAAATAAATTTAACATTGTTAATGTGGAAAAATTTCATAAAAATAAAACCATATTATTAGCACCAAAGGAGACCAATATGAGAAATTTTTTTTTATTGGGAATGCTCATGATCGGCATGATACTGGCCTCCAGCCAGAACCTCAGGGCCGCCTCCATAAATGCCCTGGAATTTACAGGGGGAAGATCCGTTGAAAATACGAGCTTCCTAAACCTTGGGTGGCGATTTTCAGTGGTAAATGATATCACCGTATCTGCATTGGGGATGTATGTTCCAAACAACAACAGTGTAAGCGATGATATCATCGTGACCCTATACGATACCTCTGCTTCGGTTCTAGCCCGTACCACCATTGAGCCCGGGAATGGGGGATTCCTTGACGGGAGTTTCCGGTACAACACCATCACCCCCCTGCAGCTCACGGCCGGACAAACCTATGCCATCTCAGGATATTGGGGATCGGTTAACCCCTCCACCTATGCCTTTAGTGCAACGGCCACCACCATACCGGAAATCCGATTTGACACGGCCCTTGGAACCACTATTTTCACCGAGCCAGTCCTTCCTCCTGTTTATTTTGAAAATATCGACGACGGATTTTTCGGACCCAATTTCCAGGTCTCGAATTCTGCGGCGGCAGCGGTACCGGAACCCGGGACCATGCTCCTTTTCTCCCTGGGACTGGTGACCCTGGCCGGTTTATCCAGGAGACAGCGGCGGTTCTAAGCAACACCACCCATGGCCCATTGACCTGCCCGGGAGGAGGGGGGTCCTTCCCCCGGGCAATTTTATTTTTAGGGAAGCTCCCCGGTGTCGGTAAACGGTTCATTTCAATTGTCACAATCGCCATAAACTTCTCCAATCCGACAAAACCAGGCCACCACCGTTAGGACACGGGGATTGACAGCTCCGGGACCATGCACTACAACCCATAGGCATAACCCATTTCTCTCCAAAGGAGACTGTCATGAAAACACTGTTCAAGCTCATCGGTTACTGCCTGTCCGTTGTCGTGGTTCTGGGCCTTCTCCTGGCCGGCGGCGGTTATACCTATCTCAAACGACTTTTGCCCCAGGTCCATGGGGAACGCATGACGCCGGGACTGGCCCAGAAGGCCGTCATTGAACGGGATGAATGGGGGGTTCCCCACATCAGCGCCCAAAACGGTGGGGATGCCTATTTTGCCCTGGGCTTTACCACGGCCCAGGACCGGCTGTTTCAGATGGAACTCCAGCGACGCCTGGCCAAGGGGGAGCTGGCGGAGATCCTGGGACCGGAGTTGGTCAAAGTGGACAAGATGTTCCGCACCCTGCTGTTGCGCCACAGGGGGGAAGAATACCTGGCCCGGGCCCAGTCCATCAACCCCGAAGCCCTGGCCTTTTTGGATGCCTTTCACAGGGGGATCAACCATTTCATTGAAACCGAACCCCTTCCCGTGGAATTCAAGCTTCTGGGTATAACGCCCAAGCCCTTTACCCGGCTGGACACCATGTCCCTGGTGGGATATGTGGCCTACTCCTTTGCCGACGGGGTGAAACGGGATTCCCTTTACACCATCTTTTCCAAGCGCCTGGGCCCCAACGACCTGGCCCGGGTCTTCCCCGACTATACCCTTGAAAACCATACCACCATCATGGAGCCCCAGGGCATGACCGGCCCCATGGCAGCATCCACAGAACCGGCCCCATCCAAGGCCGACTTCAACGGCCTGGCCCTGGGTCTGGACCAAATCTTCACCCAGGCAGAAGCCTTCATGCCCCCCATCATCGGCTCCAACTCCTGGACCCTGGCCCCCTCCCGCACCCAGAGCGGGAATGCCGTCCTGGCCAACGATCCCCACATCGGCATTGCCAATCCCGGGGTCTGGTACGAGGTCCATGTGAAATTTCCCGGATATGAAAACTACGGCTACCACCTGCCCCTGCTTCCCTTTCCCATGCTGGGGCACAACAAGGACCGGGCCTGGGGCCTGACCATGTTTGAAAACGACGACCTCGACCTCTATGCCGAGACCTTTAACCCGGACAATCCAGATCAGGTGAAGTACAAGGGGGAATGGGCTGGGGTGAAAACCCTGGAGGAGACCGTCAAGGTCAAGGGGGCGCCCGATGAGACCTTTACCATCCGCATCACCCCCCATGGTCCCGTGGTATCGGACCTGATCAAGGGGTATGGGGGGCCCCCCGTGGCCATGGTCTGGGTCTATCTCAACACGGACAACCCCATTCTGGATGTGGTCTACGGCATGGGCAGGGCCAAGGACATCGACACCTTCCAGGCGGCCCTCTCCCGGCTGGCCGCCCCCGGCCTCAATGTTTCCTATGCCGATGCCAGGGGCAATATCGCCTGGTGGGCGGCGGGACGGGTGCCCATCCGACCGGCCCATGTCTCGGGCCTGGAGATCCACGACGGCGCCTCCGGGGATGAGGACTGGCTGGGCCTGCTCCCCTTTGAAAAAAATCCCCAGATGATCAACCCGGAATCCGGGGTCATCATCACGGCCAATAACCTGCCCACCGTGAAACCCACGGATCCGGTGGGCGTCCTCACCGGCTATTTCCGGCCTGCGGACCGGGCGGCCCGGATTTATGAACTCCTCTCAAAGCAGGAGAAATGGTCCATGGAAGAATTGAAAACCGTCCAAACCGACACCCGGCTCTGGGGCGGTGTCCAGATGGGACGGCGCATGGCCGATCTTTTGGCCGTCAGCACCGGCAGCTTCACCCCGGAAGAGACCCGGGCCTTTGAAGCCCTCAGGGACTGGGACGGCTTCATGACCCTGGATTCCGTGGGGGCCTCCGTCTTCCAGTTCTGCTATTACCACATCCTGAAACAGACCCTGGAACCCCACCTGGGGGCGGACCACCTCAAGACCTACCTCAACCTGGTGGACCATTGGGATTTCCTCAAACAGATGCTCAAGACCCCGGGCGTCCCCGTGACCGGGATCAAAAAGATGGCGGTCAAGGACCGGGACACCCTGGTGCTGGAAGGGTTCAAGGCAGCCGTGGCCGAGCTCTCGGACCTCAAGGGGGAGGACTGGCGCTGGGGCAATGTCCAGACCGTGGAATACGGCCATGCCATTGGCCGGAAAAAGCCCTTGAACCTTTTGTTCAACGTGGGCCCCTTTCCCTGCCCTGCGGCCTTCACCGCCGTGAACAAGATGTCCTCCAAAACCGGGGACCATAATTATAAAGTCCGCTCCCTGCCCTCCACCCGGCGGCTCATCGACCTGAACCGGCCGGAGATGTCCTGGTCCGTCCTCCCCACGGGGAACTCGGGCAACTTCATGAGCCCCTATTTTGACAACCAGGCCACCCCCTACCTGGCCGGGGTCTACCGGAAAGTCCTCTTCACAAAAGATCAATTGTCCCGGGCCCAGCTCCAGACCCTGACCCTGATCCCCCAATAGCCAGACAGAAAAGCCCCGGCACGGTTGTACCGTGCCGGGGCTTTTCCGTTTGATCTTCGGGTCAGATCCAGACCATGCCAACCCGCTCAAGGATGTTTTCCAGATGGGCAATGCCCTTGATATCCGGACTCATGAGCAGCAGGCCCAGCTCCCCGTCCCGCCCCAGGGTTTCACAGTCCCAGGGGAAGACCGCCGTATCGGTGTTCCCATCGTAGAGCCATTCCCCCAGCTGCCCCGCCACCTGGGAAAAGGCCCCCGGAGCCGTGCGGGCCCTGAGGTACTTCCAGGTATCCACGCTGCCCACCCCATGGGAGAGCCTCTCCACCAAAAGGGCCATATAGGCAGCCCGGCTGAACCGGGCATTGATGTCCACGGGGTAAACCTGATCCTGGGCATCCACGATATAGTCAATGCCCACGGGACCGGTATAGCCGTCGTCGGCCAGGGCCTGGATGATTTTCCGGGAATGGAGTTTGAGGCGGGCCAGCCCCGGGGGCTGGAAAAAATCACAGGATAAAAGGGCGCTGGAACCGATTTCCCCCACCCGTTCCAGCAGGCCCAGGTGAACCGGCCGCCCTTCCCGGGGGATAAACCACTGATCCGTGGGAGAGACCTGCACCGCCACCAGGGGTTCCACCAGGATCTCCATCCCCCCCTGATCTGCCAGATGGGCATAGAGGCGATGGATTTTCTCCCCCCGGGTTTTAAAGGTCATCCCCATGCCGCTGATATCCCTTGCCGCCCGGACCAGGGCAATGCCCGTGGTTTTGCAATGGGTGTCTATGGCCCGGACCAGGGCGGCCTCCTCGGCCCATGGGGAGGCCGTGCCAATGGTCAGGGTGGTCCCGGGCAGCACCGGAATCCGCAGCCATTGGCACAGATCCTTAAAGGCGGCCTTGTCGTTGTGCTTCCAGGACAATTTTCCCCCGGCCCCCAGGCAACCCATGTCCAGGGAACGGGCCGCAGCCTCTTCAGCCTCCCCCGCATACCAGGGCACCAATACCTTGGGTTTGTCAAGGTCAATTATCCGCTCGGCCACGGGCTCGGGATAGTCGGCAATGGTCCGGGAGAGGGCGCCACCGGGGTGGAGCCCCTGGTAGGAGACCAGATGGGAGGTCCCCAGATCCATCTCCCTAAGCCAGTTGAGGTAGACCGGATCCGGCATCCGGGAAAGGACCACCACATCGGTGTCCCGGGCCAGGGCCAGGGCCCGCTCACATCGGGAGGGGCGGTTCCAGGGTGCCCGGACATACTGCCCCAGCCCGTCGGCCAGGTGGACCAGGCAGGCATCGCCGCCGTTGGTAAGGGTTGTTTCAAACAAGGATGGTTTGTCCACAACACCCCCTTATGGTTGAATTGACGAAACCACAGGAATGAGAACCAAGAGAAAGAAAATGCGACACGCCCCTGAATGAAAGGGGACGGAACAAGGCGAATCATTTTTATACAATCCTGGGCAGATGGAATGGAGACACCATACCATACCCGCCATGGATTTCGTCAACCCCTATTTTTGCGAAATCCTCCAGGGGCCTTATGGTTAAACCATTTGCCCGCGCTCTAACCATTGCCATGGGAATTATCAGCCATCACACAATATGGCCCCCGACCGGAGTCACCATCCAACTTAAAACTAGATTTGCCCCCATATGGAAACCACAGACCAGGACACGGGTTGATGCACCCCTAAACCCTATTGCTGTCATGACACAACACGCCTGGTCACGGGATTTCACGGGAGGGGGACAATTTGCCACGGCAGACGCCCAGACCAAAAGGGTCGGGTCCACTTCAAAACATCCCCCCGGCCAAGCAGCCCGGAGCAAATTGCTGAAAGGAAACACCTGGCCTGGTCACGGGATTTCACGGGATGGATTTGCCGGAGCTGCAAGGCGCAGGATGCGAAGCTGTACGCACGTACTGCGAGTCATCCTGCAACGCCGCAGATCCGGTGAAGCCGTCCCGCCCGAAGGGGGACAATTTGCCACGGCAGACGCCCAGACCAAAAGGGTCGGGTCCACTTCAAAACATCCCCCCGGCCAAGCAGCCCGGAGCAAATTGTCATGAAATCAATCAGATGTGGTAGGAGGTTTCCATCCCCGCCTCAAGCGCCATGAACTCATCCAGCTTCACATGGATACCGTGGATATCAAATTGCTCGGCCACCTGGATCAAATCCTGGGCAAAGAGCTTCAAGGGGATACAATCATGGTCCTGGGCCAATTGGTATAGATCCCGGGCAAATTCCGTCACCTCATTGACCACCATGGCCGCCTTCAACCCCTTGACCCTGGGCAGGGAGACCTGGCGGAGGTAGCGGCCCAGGGCCGGATAGAGGGTGGTGGGATCGATGTTTAACCGACGGGTGGGGCCCACGGCCTCTCCCATGCGCACCTCATCCCGGGCCTGGGGGGGTGTCTTCCCCGGGCGCCCCGGGATTCCGGTACCGTCTCCCAATGCCTCTTCTGCCGAGGAGCGCCTGAATCCCCCCTGGGAATCCGCCTCTTTTTCCAATGCGGCGGCCCGGGGATCCATCTCCCCCTTTTCCACATCCCGGAGGCATACGGTGAAAAGACTGCCCCTGCCCGGGCGGCTTTCAACCTGGATCTCTCCGCCCATGGCCGTGACCAAACGATGGCAGATGGGCAGGCCCAGGCCGATGCCGGCATGGCGTTTTCGGAGGCTGAGATCCCCCTGCTCAAAGGGTTGGAAAATTTTCTGGAACTGGTTCTCCTGGATGCCCATGCCCGTATCCTGGATTCCGATGCAGATGCGGCACCGGGTATGGGTCTCGGTCTCCAGGGTAAGGGAGAGGGTGACCCCGCCCTTGTCCGTGAACTTGACCGCATTGCCCACCAGGTTGACCAGGACCTGGCGCAGCCGGATCTCATCCAGCCAAAGGCGGTGGGTCAGCCGGTCCCTGAAGATCAGCTCCAGGCCCAGCCCCTTTTCCGAGGCCACCGGGGAAAACATCTGGAAGATGTCCTCCAGCAGGGCCACCAGGCTGATCATGGCCTTGTTGATCTCAAACTTACCCGCCTCCATCTTGGAAAGATCCAGGATATCGTTGATCAGGGTCAGAAGGCTTTTGCCTGCGGAATTAATGGCCTTGATATACCCCTGCTGGTCGGGCCGGGGGGAGCGGCTGGACAGGAGTTCACAGAATCCGATCACCGTGTTCAGCGGGGTGCGGATCTCATGGCTCATATTGGCCAAAAATTCGGACTTCAACCGGTTGGCGGCAATGGCGGCCTCCTTTTCCCTGAAGGCCTTTTCCTTTTCCATGTGCTCGGTCAGGTCCCGAATGGAGCCTTCGTAATAGCAGAGCTGCTCCTGATCGTCCCGGACGGATTTGATGGAAAGGCTGCACCAGAAGGGAGTCTTGTCCCTTTTGAGCATCTGGGTCTCATACTCCTTGACCTCCCCCTGCTTGCGGACCTTGGCAAAGACCTTGGAAAAGACCTCGGGCGTGGTGAACCGGTCCGGGGAGAATTCCGACAATTCCTCCACGTCGGCCACCCCCAGGATCCGGGCCAGGGCGGGATTGGCATGGATATAGGTTCCGTCGGGACGGATGCGGAAAATCCCCTCCACGGCATTTTCAAACAGGCTGCGGTATTCGGCCTCGGCGGCCCGCAGCTTCCGGGTCCGTTCCCTCACCATCTGTTCCAATTCTTCCTTGGACTGGCTGAGCATCTGGTTCTGGTGTTGGATCTGACGCTGGTAGGCGGCCAGGTTCCGGGCCATTTCATTCACGGCCCGGGCAACCCCGTTGAGCTCTTCGATCCCCCCCTTTTCCACCAGGGGGATGCGGTGGTCCAATTGGCCCTTGCCCATTTTTTCCACCCCAAGGACCAGCCGGCCCATGGGCTCCACAACGGACCGGGAAATGGCCAGGATGGAAAAGACCACCCCCATGATGATCACAATGGACATGAGAACAAACAGGGGGCCCAACTCCTTGATGGGGGCCAGCACCTCCTGGTCATGGCCCGCCACCACCAGGGCCCAGCCAATGTGGTCCAGCCGGTGGAAGGCCGAGGTCATGGACCGGCCGTCCAGTTCATAGACCAGCACCCCCTGTTTCTGGATCATCATCTCCCGGCCAAAGGGATGGGAGAGGATGTTGGGCCCCATGATCTGCAGGGTGGCGCCGTCGGCCAGGATTTCCCCGTTGCGGCGGAACAAAAAGGAACTGCCCTGGGACCCGGCATGGATGGAGGAGACAAAGCGGTCCACAAAATCCCGGACCCTGAAGAGGCAGAAGAGCACCCCGTGGACCCGGTTCCCCGACCGCACCGGTGCGGAGATCACAAAGACCAGCTCCCCTGTGGTCGCGCTCACATGGGCCATTGAGGAGACATGGGAGCGCCCTTCCATGGCCGCCTTGAAATAGGGGTATTGGGAGACCCGGTTTTCCCGCATTCCCTTGGGGTCTGCCATGGCAATGCAGGTGCCGTTGCGGTCGGCCAGGACAATGTTTTCATAATACCCGTAATCCTGGCGGATCTTTTTCAACTGACGGTCCACAAAGGTTCTGGTGGTACGACCGGCGGGGGTGTCGGCCAGGGCCTTGAGGTACAATTGCTGACGCCCCCAGCTTTCGATGTCCACCTGCCGGTCCCGGATCCACTGGGACATGTGGGCCACATTGGCCATGGCCAGTTGCTGGAGTTCGTGCTGGATCACCCGGGAGAAAACCGAATGGGTGCGAACGTAGAAAAACACCCCCAGAAAAACCATGCCAATGACAATGGTGACCAGGGTGGGCAGAAGAAATCTGTTCTTTAAATTCCACTTCATGGGCCATCCTGTCCGGCGGCTCTGAACAGGTGTGCCGCCCATGGTAAATAAGGTTCAGCCCACCAGGGGAAGGGTGGAAGACCGGGTCGGACTGCCAGGGGACCGCCCATGAAAAAGGGGGACGGGCCAGTGGAAAGTATGGGGATTACCATTAGATCTCCGGCTTGTTTTTTCTTTAAATTCAGGGAAGATCAGATCGAAAAACCGTGGAAAAATACCGTTCTCAATTTATACCATGCCCCCTTCTTTTTTGCCACACGGCCTTGACGACAAAGCAATGGGGTGAATACATTCATAGGGAACCCCACTTGGATAAAGGACAAAAAACCCATGCCCGCCATACCCCAGCCCAACCCGACCCGGCGCATCCTGATCATTGAAGACAATCCCGATCTGGCCGACCTTCTGGCATTAAACCTGGAGGACCAGCAATGGGAAACCACCCATGCCCCGGACGGGCGCACCGGCCTTGACACCGCCTTAAACACGGATCAGGATCTCATCATCCTGGACCTCACCCTCCCGGTCATGGGCGGCATGGAAATCCTCAAGGAACTGCGGCGGGCCCAGGTGGATACCCCGGTGCTCATCCTCACCTCCAAATCCTCGGAGATCGACCGGATCCTGGGACTGGAACTGGGGGCGGACGATTATGTGACCAAACCCTTCAGCGTCCGGGAGCTTCTGGCCCGGATCAAGGCCATCCTAAGGCGGGTGGGCAGCCCCACCCCCCGTCCGGCCCAGGCCCGGCCCCGGATTTCGGCCAAGGGCCTGGTCATTGATCCGGAAACCCGGCAGGTAGAGGTGAACCAGGCCCAGGTGATCCTGACGGCCCGGGAATTTGACCTGCTCTATTTCTTTGCCCGACACCCGGGACGGGTCTTCACCCGGACCCAGCTTTTGGACGAGGTTTGGGGATACGGCCACGACGGATATGCCCACACCGTCAATGCCAACATCAACCGGCTCAGGGCCAAGATCGAGACCAACCCGGCAGAACCGGAGCACATCCTCACCGTCTGGGGGGTGGGGTATAAATTCCGGGAAACCCATTAAGCCAGAGCCCAAGGGGTGCCATGTTCAACTCCCTCTATTCAAAAATCGCTGCCGGATTGAGCCTTATCTTTCTGGTCATCGGCCTCTTCTTTGTCTGGGTCACCGGCTTTGCCACGGAGATGTACCAGCAGGAGGCCACCCAGAAACTCAATGCCGACCTGGCCCGGCAGATCGTTTCCCAGAGACGTCTCATGACCCAGGGCCGGGCCAATGCGGAGGTGCTCTCGGACATCTTCCACATGCTCATGGTGATCAATCCGGGCATAGAGGTCTACCTTCTGGATCCCAGGGGAAAGATCCTTGCCTATTCCGCCCCGGATGAACGCATCAAACGGAACCACATCGACCTGGTGCCCGTGCGTCAGCTTCTGGACAAGACCGCCCCCTTCCCCATCATGGGGGACGACCCCCGGACCCGGTCGGGTCAGAAGATCTTTTCCGTTGCCCCCATCTATAAAAAGACCACCCTTGAGGGCTACCTCTATGTGATCCTGGGGGGGGAGGCCCACGACTCCGTAAGGGAAAAACTCAAGGGCAGTTATATTCTCCAGCTCAGTGCCTGGATCATGGGAACCGGCCTCTTCTTCGCCCTGGTGGCGGGCCTGCTTCTCTTTTCCCTGCTCACGGGCCGGCTCAAGTCCCTGGCCCGGATCATGGAAACCTTCAAACCCGGGGATCCCCTGCCCGTGAAACCCCGGAAAACCGCCAAGCCCTTTCCCGATGAAATCGATTACCTCACCCAAACCTTCCAGGAGATGGCCGGTCGTATCCACTCCCAGATGGAGGCCCTGCGGGAATCGGACCAGATCCGGCGCGAACTCATGGCCAATGTTTCCCACGACCTGCGCACCCCCCTGGCCACCCTCCAGGGCTACATTGAAACCCTGCTCATCAAATCCAATGAAACCCCGGCCCAGGAACAGAAAAAATACCTGGAGATCGCCATCCAGCACTGCCGGCGCCTCAACCGCCTGGTGGACGACCTTTTGGAGCTGGCCAAGCTGGAATCCGCCCAGATGCCCATTTCCCTGGAACCCTTGAACCTGGCCGAACTGGTCCAGGATGTGGCTGGCAATTTCATGCTCACGGCCCAGGAACGCCAGGTGGCCCTGGTCACCGATCTGGGACAGCATCTGGACCTGGCCATGGGGGACATCGCCCTCATCGAACGGGTCCTGGAAAACCTCATTGAAAATGCCCTCAGCCACACCCCGGCAGGGGGAAGCGTCACCCTGAAGGTGACCCAGGAGGCCGAGCTGAAACTGGCCGTGTCCGACACCGGCCCGGGCATCCCCCTGGAGGACCAGGAGCGGATTTTCGACCGGTTCTACCACGGCCGGAACATGGGCAACACCCATTCGGGCCTGGGCTTGGCCATCTCCCAGAAAATCCTCCAGCTCCACCAAAGACAGATCCAGGTGATCAGCCACCCCGGCCAAGGCTGTACCTTTGTCTTCAGCCTTCCCCCGGCCCCCTGATCCAATGTCCTTGGGGCCCATGCCCCAGGGGGAGACAAGGGGAAATGGGCCGGGGCCCCCTCCGCCCTCCTCCTCTTTTTGCCCTGTGATACTTTTGTGATCTTTTGGATATCCCCCTGTGAAATTTAGGGGCTATCTTAGAATTAAACACGCCACACAACAGAAAGGAGAGCCCATATGAACCCCAAACTTTTTATCCTCACCGTGATCATAGCGGTCGGCGCCTTTTTTGGATGCCAGGCATTTGCAGACAAACCCCATGCCAAGGAGATGAATATGAAACCCACTGAGATTGCCACATTTGCCGGCGGTTGCTTCTGGTGTGTGGAATCCGACTTTGAAAAGGTTCCCGGTGTCCTTAAGGCCATTTCCGGCTTTTCCGGTGGCTCGGAAAAAAACCCCAGCTACAAGGATGTTTCCGGGGGATTCACCGGCCACACCGAAGTGGTTCAGATCCATTTTGACCCCAACATCGTCAGTTATGAAAAACTGCTGGAGGTGTTCTGGCGCCACATTGACCCCACCGATGCCGGCGGGCAGTTTGTGGACCGGGGCTCCCAGTATCGTTCCGAAATTTTCTACCATAACGAGGCCCAGAGACGGGCGGCCGAGGCATCTAAAAAGGCCCTGACCGCAGCGGGCATTTTCAACAAACCCATTATCACACCCATCACCCCCTTTTCCGCCTTTTACCCGGCCGAAGCCTACCACCAGGACTATTATAAAAAGAATCCTTTGCGCTACAAGTACTACCGCTGGGGATCGGGCAGGGATCAGTTCCTGGAAACCACCTGGCAGGGAAAGACCTTTGAGCTCCCCATGGCTGACATGGGCTCTGAAATGACCGTGGAGCCCCCCAGGTGGCATAGGCCCGACGACAAAACCATCAAATCCCGGCTGTCCCCCCTCCAGTACAAAGTGACCCAGAAGGAAGGGACGGAACGCCCCTTTGACAACGAATTCTGGGACAACAAAAAAGAAGGAATCTATGTGGACATTGTCTCCGGAGAGCCCCTGTTCAGCTCCACGGACAAGTTCAAATCCGGCACGGGTTGGCCCAGCTTCACCCAGCCCCTGGAAGCCGGCCACATCGTGGAAAAGGAAGACCGTAAGCTCTTTGTCACCCGTATCGAGGTCCGCAGCAAATATGGGGATTCCCACCTGGGCCATGTCTTTGAAGACGGCCCTGCCCCCACCGGGCTTCGCTATTGCATCAACTCGGCCGCCCTTCGCTTCATCCCCAAGGACCGGCTGGAGGCCGAAGGATACGGGGAGTATATGAAACTCTTCTAATCCGGATATACCATGGCAATTGGCGCCTGAAACAGGGGAAGGCCGGGTTAAGATATCCGGCCTCCCCATCCATTAACACCATCAAATCCCGGGCCCTGGGCCCGGGATTTTTTTTGGGGGGCCGTTGCCGTTTCAACGGCCAACCCGTTCACTTTGGCCCTCCTGCCCTCCTTTATCATTTGTTCGGCGGTCAGGGACGGGGATGGTGAATGGGTTGGGCTGGAGAAAGGACAGCCAATGGGTTGAACCGGAGCAAGGACGGCCAGGTGAAGGGGTTATTGAAATTTGACAAAAAGATCCCGGGCAAAGGCCATCTGATTCTCCTTGAGGAGTCGGTCCATGGCGTGGGGTTCAGACATCACCGACAACAGGGCCAGGACAAAGGCGGGGTTGGTCCGGCGAAGTTCCATGAGGCGCTGGGCCACACTTCCGTCGGCCTGGCCCACATACCGGGAATAAAAAAATTGATAGAAGTCCCGCTGGGGGGTGAAATTGGAGGCATAGGTGTGGAGCAGCCGGCGGATGCCGGTCTTAAAGGCATCCAGGGAGCGCCTCTCCCCGGCATAGGCATCCATGGCCTTAAAGCTGTTTTCAAAGAGGAATCTCCGGGTCTGGGTCAAAAGATGGAGGTCGGGATCCTGTATCAACTCTGCCATGGGCCCCCGGCAGGCAATCACGGCCTCGATGCAGCTGGGATGGGCCTGTTCCACAAGGTCCAGGTATGCCTGGCCCAGGTCCCGGCGTTCCGAGGCCAGGACATCCCCCCCCGGCTCCAGGAGACGGATGAGTTCAAGGCTGTCCTCCAGGGCCAGGGCCAGGCGCGACATGTCCGCACGCCCCCCCTGCTCCCCCAGTTCGGCCATGAGATGGAGAAGGTAGTGGAACCCGTACCGGAAGCGGTTCAGGTATGGATGGGAATGGCGGAGATCCTCCCTGAAACTGCGGCAGTACCGGGCAATATGGGGGTGGGAGAGGAGGTGATGGATCTGGTAACGGAAGAGGGCATGGCGGCTTGGCACCTGTTGGGAGGGATCCGAATCTGCCAGGGCCGGTTCCGAAAAAAACAATTGGACCAGATTCCGGTCCAGGTCTTGGCCGCTGGTGCCCACGGCCTCACGGACGGGAATGCCCATGGCCCCCTCCAGGGTGGTGCAGTCCCCTAGGAAGGCGTTGACCTTTTCCAGCACCATTGCCAGGGCCTGCTCCACCCCTTCCAGGGCCCGATCCAGGGAGGAGATATTTCCTGTGCGGGCCAGCAATGCCCCGCGGGTCTTCATGATCCGGGTGAAGACCTGGTTGTATTTTTCCATGTCCCTTCCCATCTTTTTCAACAGCCCCCCGGCATCCAGATCCTTCCACTGATCCAGGGCCCCGCCGGTGAGACGGCGGACCAGGCCGGCCTGGACCACCATCTCCAAATCCCTCTGCCACGGCCCGTCGCCGGCCAGGGTGGATTTCAGATCCTCCAGGATCTTTTCCCGGAGCCGGTCATAGGAGCGCTGGGCATTGCTTTTCTGTATGACCGTGGCCAGTCCGGCGTCCAAGAGGCCGTAGTTTACTCCCCCCTGGGCCGTCTTCAGGTAGTTGAAATAGGTGAGCACGATGTTCCGGGTCAAATGGGAGACCACCTCCCCGGGCCGGGCCTCCATGACGGTTTTTTCCGACACGGCAATGCCGCAGTCAAAGCTGATGGCCTCGGCCCCCAGGGTGAGCACCTCGAACAATTGATGGAGGTTGTGAACATAGGTCTCCGGGGATACCGAGGTATGGGCCCTTTCGGTGAAAAAGGAGAGGATCTCCTCCACGGAAACAACGGTGTTCTGCACCGGGTCCAGGGCCATGGATACCAGGGGTTTCAGGTCGTTTTCTCCGGTCTTGAAAAGCCGGGGCGCCCGTTCCTGGTAAATCCGGCGGCGGAACCGCCGTATGTCCCTGCGCTCAAGTTTTGCCATCAATGAAAATCCTGTATTGTCCGTTGTCTGCCCCTGGCTGGGTGCCCTGGTAAACCGTGACCCCGTAAAGGGGTTCCAGAATGACCTTCCGGCTGTTGGTCCCCTGGATCTGGGTTCCCGGACTCAACCGTCCGGAGACCCTTAGATGGGGACGGCCCGTATTCACCCTTTGCCATTCCTTGAAACGGGCCAGCTCCTGGTTGAGTTCCATAAGGCGTAGCTCAAGGGCACGGCGGTGTTCATCCACCTGGACCAGGCGCTGGACATGGTGACGAATCTCATCCATGCGTCTGTTCAGATTCCGGGCCAGCTGCCCGCCGGCCCGGGCCTCGCCGTCTGATACGGCCCCGACCGGATCCCGGCCCGCCTGGGCCAAGGCAAAGGCCAGTTGGGCAACCTGGGTACGGAGCCGGGACAGGTCAATGCCCAACCGCACCTTTTCCTCGGACAGCTGGGCCAGTTCCCCGCTGATCTGGAGGATCCGGCTCCGGCCCCGGGCCAGGCCGTTGGCAATGAAGAGGTCGGTGCCGAAAAAGATCTGGTTGGGGGCGGATTTTTCCGTGCCCAGGTGACGGACATGGACCCCGCAATGGGCGGTGATATGGGAGGAGATCACCTCCCCGTCCTGTACATAGAGGCTTCCGCTGCACTCAATGGTGCTGTCCAGGATATTCTTGGACACCCGGACATTGCCCAGACAGGAGATGGTGGCATTCTGGAGATATTTGGCCTTGACACTTCCCAGGCAATAAATCCGACCGCCGTTCACCCCGTTCTTCACCTCCACATCCCCAAGGGCGATGATCTCCCCTCCGTCTACGGCGGAAATCACCACATGCTCGCCCTTGACCCGGAAACCGGATTTCAGGGTCCCGCTGACCATGATATCCCCCATGAAGGAAAGGTGGCCGGTGTGGTAATCCACATTTCCCATGGAAAGATAGGTCCGGTTCACCCGGATCTCTCCGTCCCAGCCCAGCTCAGGATATCCGGCAACCTCGGAATGGATCTCCAGGTCGTCGGCGGACAAAAAGGCCCCCTTGCCGCTGGAAAAGGGAATATCCCTCACCGGCCTGGGATCCAGAATCCGGCCATGGACATCCCGGCCCGGGGTGGCCTTTTCCATGGGGACCTTCCGGGCCAGGAGGGTTTCCTCCTCCACCCAGGGAATCTCCCCCCGGTCCTTGAAATCCATATTGCCGTTTTCATCCATGCCCCCGGCCTTGAGGTGATCGGTCTCAAAAAAATAGACCACACGGGCCTCCCGGCCCTGGACCGGCGGCGTGCCTTCGGCCACCTTCACCGCCCCGGCCCCCAATACGGCCGAGCCAAGGAACCCCTGGATCAGCTCGGGTTTGACCACCCCGTGTACAATGCCGTGGTTGGCCAGGATGGCCATGACATCGGCCACGGAGAGGTCCTCCTCAAAGGTATCAGACTTTCTCAGAAAGGCGGCCATCCCATCCCCGGTGACATCCAGAATCATTCCCCCGGGCAATACCTGGGAATGGGTGGCGGTGCGGGGCATGTGCACGGCGGTTTCCGAAGGGGAAGCCGCAGGCTCCTGGGCATGGCCGCCTCCCCCGGCCACGGCCTGGGCCGCCTGGATCTCCATTACCTGTTCCGGGCACAGGGTGCCGTTTCTCACCAGGAGATCCCCGATAAAGGTGGGCAGCCGGTGTTCGGTGGTCCCCTGTTTCTGCAATTCAATGAGCTTGTCCAAGGTCTCCTGTTCCAGCAGCCCCAGCCCCACGGCCGTGGTGCCGAAAAGGGTGTTCCGGCGAATCACCTTCAAGGCTTCGTGGGCCGCCACCAGGGATTTCATATCCGCCGGCGAAATCCACCGTCTGGATAGGAAATAGGCTTTCAGGGCCTTTTCGTACTGGGACACACCCTTACAGGCGGCCACGGCCTCACGGCACTGGGCACGGGTGATTAGATTTTTCTGTAACGCAATCTTTTCTAACATTGTTCAATACCCTGCCAGGGTTCGGACTGCATTGCACAAACTATGATTTCGGTGTTTGGCCCATGCTAACATATGGGTTTGGGAATTGTAAACGTCCTGTTTCACACGCTTTTAGGATGGTAGTAATTAGATACCCATGGCAAATTTAAGGGTTCCCACCGTTCCGGCCCGGTGTTGCCCCCTTTCCCCGGCCATCCTTCCCGGAATCTTTTTCTTGCTTTCCGTAAAAATTAGGTAAAAACTACAGGGGTCTTTTCACTTTTCCAAGGGAGGAAGTAGACTAGGCCGGGATGGAAATACGAATTTTCAATCCACCACGAAACAGGAACCCATTGTGGGTATTTTGGATCATGGATCCGCCGGCATTTAAACCCAGGGCCATGCCCACCGATACCCCATGTTGAACCAACACTTCACCCTCAACAGGAGGCCCCATGCACTTTAAGGATTATGAGAATTTTCATGAAATGCTCTGCGAAACCGTTGTTGCGCATCCCCAGCGCCAGGCCTACCGGTGGTTCGACCACACCGGCAACCCCACCTCCATTACCTGGGAGACCTTTTACCGCCGGATGACCGCCGTCTCCAAAAGCCTTATGGCACTAGGGGTGGAGAAGGACGACAAGATCAACATCATCAGTTATACCTGTTTCAAATGGGTCCTCACCGACTTTGCCGCCATGGGCATCGGGGTGGGCACCGTGGGCATCTACCAGTCCAACCTGGCCATGGACTGTGAATATATCATCAACCATTCCGACGGGGTCCTGGTCTTTGCCGAAGACCTGGACCAGCTGGAAAAACTCTTTTCCATCCGGGATAAGCTTCCCCACATTAAGAAGGTCATCCTTTTCAATGGGGAGAGTACCGACGACTGGGTCATGACCTATGAGGAATTCATCACCCTGGGCCGGGCCGTCCCGGACCAGGACTTCCTGGCCCGCACCCGGGAGGTTTCCTCCCACGACCTGGCCGGCATTGTATACACCTCCGGCACCACGGGTGTTCCCAAGGGGGTTGTCCTGAGCCACGACAACATCACCTATACCTGCCAGTCGGTCTTCCAATGCGCCCAATTCTTTGACGACGATGAAATGTTCATCTTCCTGCCCCTGGCCCATGTCTTTGCCAGGACCTGCGCCTACACCGCCGTCAAAAGTGCCAGCCGCACCACCTTTGCCCGGAGCATGGCCACGGTCATGGATGATTTTGCCCTGGCCAAGCCCACCTGGTTCATCTCGGTCCCCCGGGTCTTTGAAAAGATCCATACTAAGATCATCGCCGGGGTGGAGGCCAAGGGGGGCATCACGGAAAAACTCTTCCACTGGGCCTGTGGGGTAGGCAGTCGGGTGAGCCGACACAAGGTGGCCGGGGAAAAGGTTCCCTTTTTCCTGGGGCTGCAATACAGGCTGGCCTTCCATTTGATCTTTTCCAAGATTCATGCAGCCATGGGCGGCAGGGTCCGCTGGTGCATCAGCGGGGCCGCCCCGTTGAATCCGGACATCGGCCGTTTTTTCCATGCCGCCGGCATCCTGATCCTGGAGGGCGTCGGCATGACCGAGGACACCTCCTTTTCCAATGTGAACCGGCCCAATAATTACAACTTCGGCGTGGTGGGCCCCCCGGGCGTGGGCATCTGCCACAGCATCGCAGAGGACGGAGAGGTCCTCATCAAGGGCCGCAACGTCATGGAAGGGTATTATAAAATGCCCGAGGAAAGTACGGAAACCTTTACCCCGGACGGCTGGCTCAAGACCGGGGACCTGGGGGAGATCGACGAAAAGGGTGTACTCAAAATCACCGGTCGTAAAAAGGAAATCATCATCACGGCCGGGGGGAAAAACATTGCCCCGGCCCATGTGGAAGGCATGATCATCACCTCCAAATACGTGAACCAGGTCTGCGTGGTGGGGGACCGGAAAAAATACCTGGCCGCCCTCATCAGCCTGGACATGGAAAACATCCAGGACTTCATCCGGGACAACGGCCTGGACCTGGCCTCGGAACAGGAAATGATCGCCCATGCGGATATCCGGGAACTCATCCAGGGTGAGGTGGAAAAACAAAACCGCAACCTACCCTCCTACGAAACCATAAAAAAGGTGACCCTGGTGCCGGAATTCACCGTTGAAAATAATATGATGACCCCCACCTTCAAGCTGAAGAAAAACATCATCATCAAAAACTACGAATCCCAGATCGACCAGATGTACGTATAGACATGGAAAAAAGGACCGCTGCCCCCCCGCGGCAGCGGTCTGCTTCCCCGTTCCTTCCGTGGGGATCCCGTCCCTTTCCTTTCCGTTGAAACCGCTGGATGATCCCGGACTGAAAACAGGCGATTTTAAACGGATTCCCGGCCTTGATTTTAATGATAATGGGCTTACACTTTGGACATATTTCGGGTATGATGCCCCATGGGCGGATATTCCAGGAGGTTCACCACCATGGAATATCCGGGAGAGATAGACAATGAACGGAGATAGGAACATGAAAATCGCATTCCCCATCGCAGAAGACAAGGGCCTTGAAAGCCCCCTCAATTCACACCTTGGAACGGCCAAGGATTTTCTGGTTGTGGACACCGAAACCCAGTCCCTGGAACGCCTGGAAAACCAAAAGCTCAAGGAAGGCGGCTCCAGCTGCAAGACCGGGGTATTTGGAAAGGATACCGGCATCAATGCCGTGGTCACCCAATGCATCGGAGACGGCTCCCTGAGGGGGCTGAACTCAGTCGACATCGCCGTCTATGCGGCCCAGGGCGACACCGTTGCCCAGAACCTGGAGTGCCATGAAAAAGGAGAGCTCAAACTCTTCCACATCTTTGACCTCTGCCAGGGAAAAAAGAACAAAAAAGAAGGGGGCTGCGGTCACCACCACTGATTTTTTCTGCAAGCGGACCCGTACCAGATAAGGAGGAGATCCATGGAATCATCCCAGGAGAAGGCCTTTCTGTATCAGCTCTACACCCAGACCCAGGGCGAGGTTGAGGCCCAGGCATCCATGTATGACCTGGGAGACACCCTGGGCCTGGACCGGGCCGGTGCATCCACCCTGGCCGAGTCCCTTTTCATCCAGGGGCTGGCGGAACTCAAAACCCTGTCCGGGGGCATCGGCATCACCCGGGCCGGTCTCACCGCCCTGGACATCACCCCACCTTCCCCATCGGGACGGACCGACCCTATACTCAGCAGGGAAACCCTGGCCACCGCCGGAGACCAGGAGGCAGGTCGTAAGCTCTGCACCCGCCTCCGACAGGCCCTTCCCAACCTGGGCCTGGACGCCACCGGACTGGAAACCCTGGTCCTTGACCTCAAGGTTCTGGATCTCCACCTCATGTCCCCCACCCCCAAGACCGCCGTGGTCAGGGAGGTGTTCCGCTCCATTGCCCACACCCTGGAGGCCGGCACCACCACCGATTCCCAGGCCCTTGTAAACACCCTTCATCATTTTATCCCAACCTGAATCCGGAGGCGCCATGTCCCAGACCTATGTAATCCATCCCATTGCCATGGGCAGCAAAGTATTTGACAAAAGCATGATGACCTACCAGCACGGCCAGGGGGAAGTCTATACCATTCCCATCTACACCTGGCTCATCAAGGGGGGAGACCAGAACATCCTGGTGGATACCGGGGAGATGGCCCCCATCCAGTCCAGGGACCGGGAAGAGGCCATCGGCGGAAAGATCTACACCTTTGAACAGGGGCTGGCCCTCCACGGGCTCACCCCGGCGGACATTGACCTGGTCATCCACACCCACCTCCACATGGACCATTGTGAAAACGATTACAAGTGTGAAAACGCCCGGTTTTACATCCATACAGAAGAGCTGAAATCCATCCGTGATCCCCATCCTTTGGACTATCGCTACCTGGAGGATTACATTGACGAAATCCAGGAACGGAACCAGATCGTTGAGGTGACCGGGGACAGGGAAATCCTGCCCGGCATCGGGGTGCGCCACACCCCGGTCCACACCCGTGGTGGCCTTTCCGTCTTTGTGAAGACCCCCAAAGGCTGGGCCGTGATCACCGGGTTCTGCATCATCGATGAAAACTACGACCCGCCCCCGGAGATCCGGGGCATGGAGATGGGAATCATCCCCCCGGGAACCCATGTGGATGTCTACCGGGCCTACGATATCATGGAAGAGATTCGGAATGCCGCGGACATCCTCATCCCCCTGCACGAGCCCCGGTTTGCCGACCGCGTCCCCATCGGCGAATAATCCCCCCGGGCAGCCCCGCGGCGTCGCCGCAAACCGGGCTGCCCGTGCTTTTTCCCCCGCCGCCGAAGGCCCGGGACAAAGAAATTGACATTAAAAAACGGATCTCCTATAAATCCTACCAGGCAAAACACAAAGAAAGCTGAGGTTGCATGGGCCGAAAAAGCATATCACACATCCGAAAGCCGGAGATCCTTTTACACACCTACAAGGTGGTGGAAGACGAAGGATTCATGGGGATGACCATCGGAAAAATTGCCAATCGAATGGGCGTCAACTCCGGCCTGCTCATCCACTATTTCAAAAGCAAGGAAGGCCTGATCATGGAAATGGTGGATTATCTCTTTGAAATCTCCATGACGGCCTATCACAAAGAACTGGAAAAGCACACCGATCCCAGGGCCCGGTTTGAGGCCATGATCGAAATCATGTTCGACACCACGGGTAAGGGCCCCCAGCGGGGGGCGGTGTTCTGGTCCTGCTATGCCATGGGCTTTCGGAAGAAGGGCATCCGGGACCGGATCCTCAACATCCAGAAAAAATTTCTCGAATTCGGCATCGCCGAAATCCAGCTCTGGGAGGACAGCGGCCTGGTCACCGTGCCGGACAAGGAAAAGGCCATGGCCACCATCATGGGGCTCTCCGAGGGCTTCGGCATTATCCGGGATTCGGTCAAGGATCTGGACTCCCTGGAGGAAATTGCCACCTCCATGAAGGAATCCGCCCTCAAGGCCCTGGGGATCAGTTAAACCGCCCCCTGCCCCAAATCGACCCACCCGGATATTTCACCGGGTCAGATCAAAAGGGCCGCGGAAAGGGAAAAAAAGGAAAACAGGGTCGACACCATGATGGCGGCCGATGCCAGCCGGGTATCGGAGTTGAGCTGGCCGCAGAGCACATACATGGCCGTGGACGTGGGCAGGCAGAAAAAAATCATCCCCACCCGAAAGGGCACTCCCTCCACCTGGAACAGGCTGAGAAACCCATATCCCACAACAGGCAGGACCAGCAACTTAACCAGGGTGGACCAGATCAATGCAGGTCTATAGACCTGTATCCCTTCAAACTTCAGACTCCCGCCGATGGAAATCAAGGCCAAGGGCAGGGTGATGGAGGCCGTCAGGGCAAAGGTATTGTCCATAAAGACCGGAAAACCGGAAACCGTATGTGAAAATATAATCCCCAGGATACAGGCCAGAATCAGGGGATTGGACACCAGGGCCTTCACAAAATAGCCCGCCTTCTCCCCCAGGGTCATCTCCCGGCCCGAATGCCAGATCAGGGCCGACACGGACAGGAGATTGATCAGGGGGATGACCATGCCCACCAACACCCCGAAGTGGCGGACCCCTTCGGCACCCAGCACCTGGAGAATCAAGGCCATGCCGATATAGGTGTTAAACCGGAACCCGGCCTGGACAAAGGCCCCGGCCTGGAAAGCCGGGATCTGTTTCCATTTCAACACCCAAAGCAGGAGCAGAAACACCAAAACCACGCCCCCCACCCCGGCGATGCACAATCCCGCATCAATGCCTTCCCCGGGATGACTTCCTCCGATTTTCCAGAAAAGCATGACCGGGAAAAAAATAAAATAGACCAGGCGGTCCGCTGTTTTTAAAAAGCTCTCCTGGACAAAACCGGTCTGTTTCAAAAGGGTTCCCAGAAAAAGAAGGGCAAAGAGGGGGAAAATGGTGTTTAGGATAATCATGGGATTCCTTTCCATGGCAAATTCCGGGGGCCGCCCGTTCGGTATCCTTGTCTATACACGGATTTGTACCCCCTTTCAATACCGGGGGGCCCACCATGGTTACCACATTGAAAACGGTGACCCCATTGACCTTGAACAGGCTTTGATATATATTATCTGACTTGGAAGTTTTGAATATAAAAGACAATTGTGAAAATACATGAATACCCCTTTAAAAGTGTCATCCCTGAGGCAGCAGGTCTACGATTACCTGAGAAATGAAATGCTCAACGGCGGATTGACACCGGGCTCCACCATTAACCTGGCCAAAATTGCCCAACAGCTTGGAATCAGTAAAACCCCCCTGCGGGATGCACTCATTCATCTGGAGCTGGAGGGTTTTGTCACCATCCTCCCGCGACGGGGCGTACGGGTCAACACCCTGGAACTGCCGGATGTGAAAAAGGCATATGATACCGTGAGCATCATTGAAGGGGCCATTATCATGGATTGCTTTCACAAGATTCAAGACCACCATATCGAAGAATTGAAGCTTCTCAACCAAAAGATGATGCAGGATATCCAGCGCAACAATTTTTCCCACTTGTTCAAAACGAATCTTGCCTTTCACAATATTTTTGTTGAGTTGTCCGATAATTCGCTGTTAAAGGAATTCATCCTTCCCATTAAATACCGGCTGTATGACTTCCAGAGACATCATTATCTAGCGGATTGGGAAATGCGGAACTGCAAAGAGCACGACGAGTTCATCCAGGCCATCGAGGCCGGGGATGCCCAGAAAGCCGCCGGAATCATGAAAGATGTCCACTGGTCCTATCAAGTCCAGCAACAATTCATTAAACAATTTTATGCCATGACGGAATCCCGGTAGCCAGATCCTACCCCCCTTCCATCAACGGGCACCCCGAGGTTAGTATGAACATTTTGGTTATTAACACAGGTAGTTCCTCCCTGAAATATCAACTTTTGGATATGGACACCCAGGCCGCTCTGGCCGGTGGGGTTGTGGAGCGCATCGGAGAAGCCGAAGGCGTCCTCACCCACAAGGTCTTTACCGAAGATCCCGTGCGCAAGGAAAAATTCACCCAGCCCATCCCCACCCACAAGGAAGCCATGCACCTGATGGTGAAACAGCTCACCGACTCCATTGATGCCATAGGGCACCGTGTGGTCCAGGGCGGAGAAGGCTTTAAAGAGGCCATCCGAATTTCCGACGAGGTCAAAAAGACCATTGAAGAGTACAACCCCCTGGCCCCCCTGCACAACCCGGCCAACATCATCGGCATTGAAGTGGCCGAGGAACTCTTCCCAGGAAAACCCCAGGTGGCCGTGTTCGATACCAACTTCCACCAGACCCTTCCGGAAAAGGCATTCCTCTATGCCCTGCCCCGCAAGTACTACACCGAACACAAGGTCAGAAAATACGGATTCCACGGCACCTCCCACAAATTTGTGGCCGCCCGCACCGCAGAACTCATGGGCAAGCCCATTGAAGATCTGAAACTCATCACCCTCCACCTGGGCAACGGCTGCTCCATCTCCGCCGTTGACGGCGGCAAGTGCATCGACACCACCATGGGCATGACCCCCCTGGCCGGTGTCATGATGGGCACCCGGTCCGGTGATGTGGACCCGGCCATCTTCGGCTACCTCATGAAGGAAACCGGCATGACCCCCCAGGACATCGACGACGTTCTGAACAAGCAGAGTGGCTTCAAGGGCATGTGCGGTTACAGCGACCTGAGGGATGTCCATGCCCAGGCCGCCGAAGGAAACGATAGTGCAGCCTTGGCCATTGAAATGTTCTGCTACCAGGTCATCAAATACGTGGGTGCCTACACTGCCGTTCTGGGCGGCGTGGACGGCCTAGCCTTCACCGCCGGCCTGGGAGAAAAGGATGAGATCATCCGCGCCAAGGTCATCAGGGGCCTGGCCCACATGGGCATCGAACTCAACCAAGAGCTCAACCTCCTTCGCACCGATGATCCCCGCGCCCTGCACACCGAAGACTCCAAACTCCAGGCCTGGGTGGTTCCCACCAACGAGGAACTCCAGATCGCCCTGGAAACCGTAGAAGTTCTGTCCTAACGGTCCATCCGTTTAGGAATACCGATACAAACGACACCGCCGTTCCGGAGAAATCCGGAACGGCGGTGCTGTTTTGGGCATGGAGATTGCGCCATCCCCCAAAATAGCCATGCGCATATGCCCCATTTCCTGTTTCCGTTCAAGATAATTCCCCATCCCATGGATAACGAAACCGGAACCAAGTAAAAGAGCCCCCCCTCCATAAATGATGAAGGGATATCTGGATCGACTCGAAAAAATTCCACCGTACAATGCCATAAATGTCACCCCAAAAAGCATATTAATGAATGCCCAATCTCCTTTTTTACCATCTCAAACAACAGAATCTAACAAGTCCCTAAATTAATAATTGTAATTTCCAAATTAGAGTGTTTATTTTCATCATTTCTTTAACATCTTAAAAGGTGAAAAATATGTCTGCTGGCAAAGAAGGTGACTGGTTAGAAACTCAAAACCAAATCAAAAATCCTAATCCAATACAAGCAGGAAAAACCTGGTTACGCCACGGAGAATTTACACAAAGTGCCCTAATTGATTTAATGCTTTTAGAAGGCAATACCATTAACGATATCGCTGAAGAATTGAACAAAAAATTCGGTAAAAAGCAATTAAGCCAACGAAAACAAAGGGTAAAAAGCCATATAAATCACCTTATGCAAGGAAGTGATTTAGACAAGATAACAGGCATTAAAGGGCATCAACTTAAATTGGTAGAGAAAAAGGGCAAGTGGGAATTTATCAATGATGGAAAAGACACACCAACGTAGCCATTCAATCCCCTTGGTTTATGAAACCCACCTCTTTTCCATTTCTTCCAGCGGTTAGGTTCGGGGCGGGGTAGCCTTTTGCAGGCCGTTGGGAGGTGGAAGATACAGCGCCTTAATGGAATGGAGGTGCCATCTCCAATTGTTTGAGGACCGAAGGCCGCAGTTTTGGAGATGGCCCGGAATGGAATTTAGGCACTGTCTTCCACATCACAGGGACAAAAAAGGATGCGCCGCTCCGGGCCGGGTCAGGCCCAAGACGGCTTGTTGCAATGGAACGCCTGTTTAACCCGGGCCAAAGGACTTGCCGGGTTAGACATAAAAAATGGCATTCTCCGTACGGCTGAGGAATCGGGAACCGGTCTCGGTGACCTGGATCACACTTTCAATGCCAGCGGCATAGGCGCCCTTGAAAATGCACTTGGGCTCCACGGCAAAGACCATGCCCGGGGCCAGGGGCAATGACCGCCCCGGAGCCAGCACCGGATGCTCCACCAATTCCACACCGATGCCGTGGCCCACAAACCGGGACTTCATCCCGGGAAGGCCCAGGTAAACCTCCCCCAGGCCCAGGTCTTCCGCCTTCTGAACAGATGCCCTGAACACCTCTTCCACCGGAGTCCCTGGCACCATGATCTCCCTGAGATGGTGGAGGATCTCCAGGCATTTTTCCCCGGCATCCACGGCGGGCGAAGGCACCTGTCCCAACAGGAGCATCCGGGATTCATCCATGTGGTAGCCGTGGGCCATGGTGGCCAGGTCCATGAGCACCACCTGGTTTTCCTGGATCAGGCCGGGGCCCGCCCCATAGGGATAGGCAATGCAGGGACCTGTGCCGCAGACCGGGGAATCCAATGCACCGGGCAGACCGCCGTTTTCACCGGCCATGAGGTGGGCAAAAAAGCCTTCGGACCGGTAATGGCGCATCTGGATCCGGCCCGAGTGGCCCAGGGTGCGGGCAAATGCCTCCACCCGACCGCAAAGGGCAGATTCCGATTCCCCGGGCCGGATCTCCCTTCGGATGAAGTCAAAGGTCCTTTGGGAAAGGGTTGCCACCGCTTCCATCTGCTCCAGCTCCCAGGGGGTTTTAATGCTTCGACAGGACTGGATGGCCGGGGCGGCATCGCTGAATCCGCAGCCGGGAAAAAGGGTCTGGTAGAACTGATAGTCCCGCACGGGCACCACGTCAAAGGCCAGGCCAATGGTACCCCGGGGCGGGGCAAACAGGTCAGAAATACGATGGGGGATCCGGGTCACCGAATCAATGGGGACCACCTGGTCCAGTCGGCTTTCCCTTCGGGCACGGGGCAGGTAGCGCTTCACCAGCAACAGGGGATCCTGGTCCAAATGGACCCATAGATAGGCATCCTGGGCCGTGCCGCTGAAATAGTAGAGATCGGGTTTGTGGGTGATCAGCACGGCACAGAAGTGCTGCTCCGCCATGGCGGTCTTCAGGCGGTGGATACGCAGGTCAAGTTCGCTTCGGGGGACAGGCTCAAACACGGGACATTCCTTTTGGGGACGGTCGGCCCATCCGAAGATACGCCCCTGCCGGGCCAGGACCTTCCGGAGGCCGAAACCACCCCTTCCATAATGGGGTTAGGATAAATTCCGCCACCAGTGTAGTAAAGCCCGGACCGGAGTTCAAGCCCATGTTCCCTGAAAATAAAACCCAAAAACCCCTTGATATTCCCGCAGTCGTGTTCAATATTAGAAAAGCCTTATATCAGGCCGTTGACGCCAACCCTATCCAAAGGAAGACAGCCCATCGGGCCCCATTAACATGGCAATGACAATGCCCTTGAAACCCATAAAACCCAAACGCATCTCAGACCAGGTCCTGGACCAGATCAGGGAACTCATCTTCCGGGGCACCCTCAAGCCCGGTGAAAAACTCATGACGGAACGGGAACTGGCAACGGCCATGGGCGTCAGCAGGACCACCATCCGGGACGCCATCCAGCGTCTGGTGGCCATGGGACTCATCATCCAGCGCCAGGGACAGGGCACCTTTGTCAAACCCCACGATGCCAGCCTGGAAAACCCTTTGGTAAAGGCCATGGAAGCCCAGGATGCCTCCATCATAGATCTGTTGGAAGTCCGCATGGGCCTGGAGTGCAATGCCGCCTCCCTGGCGGCCCAGAGGGCGGATGAATCCGATATCAAGGCCATGGGCCAGAGCATCGAGGAAATGAAGGAAGAGATCCAGTCCGGTCGGCTGGGCACCGGGGCGGACACCGCCTTTCACATGGCCATTGCCTATGCCGCCAAAAACAATCTGCAGATCCTGATCATGCGCAATTTTTACGATTATCTCTTCCACGGCATCCGGGAAAACCTCTCCTCATTGTATGAAATTCCGTCCAACATCGACATCATCATGGACCAGCACCAGGCCATTCTCCAAGCCGTCATCGGCCGGGAGCCGGACAAGGCATTTTCAGCCATGCAGGCCCATATCCGATTTGTCATGGACTTTTTTAACCAGCAAAAACAATAAGTTCCCCCTTGACACCCCGAAGCTCGGCCCCGTATTTTATAGGTATCCGTCAACCCGTTTTCCCCATCCCTAACCCGGATAATTCGGACGAAAACCATGCCCATAGATCACGATACCGCCACGGGGCCAGCCCGGATCCTCATTGTGGACGACGATCCGGCCATCCTCAGCCTGTTCAAGCGGGCCATGGACCTGGCCAACCACGAATGTGCCGTCTTCCACGACGGAAACCAGGCCCTGGAACGCATGGCCCAGACCCCCTTTGACCTGGTGGTCACCGACATCAACATGCCCCATATCAGCGGCATTGAACTGGCCAAGCAGATCCTTGGGGAATTTAACACCGATGTCATTGTCATCACCGGAGACGTGGCCGAATACCACTACGACGACATCATCACCATCGGTGCCAGCGATTTTGTGGAAAAACCCTTTTCCGTGAACGAAATCATCCTCAGGGTCCAACGGGTCCTCGGGGAAAGGGCCTTGAAACAGGAGGCAAAACGCAGCCACGACGAACTCAAAGAAGCCTACATCGACAGTATCCACCGTTTGGTCATGGCCTCGGAATTCAAGGATGAAGAAACAGGGGAACACATCATCCGCATTGGAAAGTATTCGGCCCTTATTTCTAAAAAGCTGGGCTTGCCCGCCTCCTATGCCGAAAACATCCAATATGCCGCCCCCATGCACGATGTGGGAAAAATCGGCATCCCCGATAAAATCCTGCTCAAACCCGGGAAACTCACCCCCGGGGAGTGGGAGATCATGAAGAACCACACCCGCATCGGCGCCCGCCTGCTTTCCAATTCCAAATCCAAAATCCTCCAGATGGCGGAAAAAATCGCCCTGAACCACCACGAGCGGTATAACGGCAAGGGCTACCCCCATGGATTAAAGGAGGACGAGATCCCCCTGTGCGGTCGCATCGTGGCCATCTCCGACACCTTTGACGCCCTCACCTCCAAGCGCCCCTATAAGCCCCCCTATCCCCTTGAGATGGTCTTTGACATCATCCGCAGGGAACGGGGCAGACACTTTGATCCGGAACTGACGGATATCTTTCTCAAGGACTTTGATCAATTCCGTGCCATCCGGGAAGAATCCGGTCGGATTCCCGACATCGGCCTGGCCGATTTCCACCTCAGCGAGCGGGATCAAAACCAGATCAAAACCTGATTTCCCGCCCCGGTATTTTAATTTGACAATCTGTCTTCATCCCTTATAGTTTGGTTACATTTTTTTTGTATCCATCACTAAGGAGATTTCGATGCCAGACTTAACCGCGATAATGGAAACCAGCAAAGGCACCATTAACCTGAAACTTTTTGCCGATAAGACCCCGGTCACCGTTGCCAACTTTGTCAACCTGTCCAAGAGAGAATATTACAACGGACTGAAATTCCACCGGGTCATTGCCGACTTCATGATCCAGGGAGGATGCCCCTACGGTAACGGAATGGGCGGTCCCGGATACGAATTTGAAGACGAATTCAAAAAAGACCTGAAACACGACAAGCCCGGCATCCTTTCCATGGCCAATGCCGGCCCCGGCACCAACGGAAGCCAGTTCTTCATCACCCATGTCCCCACCCCCCACCTGGACGGCATGCACACCGTTTTCGGCATGGTGGAAGGTGAAGAGGACCAGAAGGTCGTTGACAGCATCGGCCAGGGCGACACCATTGACAGCATCACCATCAAGGGCAATGTGGGCGCCCTCATGAAAAAGGTGAAGGAAAAAGTGGATGGATGGAACAAGACCATCAACAAGTCTTTCCCCAAGCTGCCCAAGGCCTAACCCGAATATTTCATGACCCGTTATGCCTGCTGAAACAGGCGAACCCATGTCATGAAATCTCCAGGCAAAAAAAGGGAAGGACAATGCCCCTTCCCCAACGTAAAAAAGCCGGATGGAATCTCCATCCGGCTTTTGTGCTATCCGTTAATAAAGTCGGTGGTCTTACCTTAGATCAATGTACAATGGAATTACATGCAGGGAATGGGTATCCTCTTCCGTGGATCCCAGACGCCATTCCTTGACCGGTACCCCGGTCTCTTCAATGGTCTGGATCATCCCCTTGAGATTGATCAGGGGGTGACGCATGAAAACCGTGGGCAATCCATAGGTAAGACTGCAGACAAGGCACTTGCCGGGGCGCTGGGTCAGGTTAAAGGCCAAAACCACCCGATCCGGGTTTCCAGAAAGGAATTCCAGGCGAATGTCATAGGCGCCCTCTGATGCATCCCCGTATAATGCTTCAAAAAACTGATCGCTTTTTTCCGGCGGTAGCAGGGTATCGCAGAATTCCTGGGTAAAAACGGCTTGTAATTCAGCTTGATTCATTCTGAGTTCCAATCCTTGTTTTATTAGATGTCTTGTTCCAACAGTGCCCCACTTTTAGTAAAACTCCCCCAGAAAATCAAGGCTAAAAACCCGGACAAGATTGCCCCTTGAAACGGGTTTATGATATGAAACACCATGGCTGCAAAACTCTCCATCATCATCCCGGTATACAACGAAGCCCGGGCCATCGGGCCCTTCATTAACCAGCTGAAATGCCTTACCTTCCCCTGGCCCGTGGACATCATCATCAGTGATGGTCACCCGGAACAGACCACCCTCAGGGCCCTGGACAGTTCAGAAACCCAGGGGCTTATTCCCCTGGCATCGGAAAAGGGGCGGGGACCCCAATTGAACGCCGGGGCCCGGGCGGCACAAGGAGAGGTCCTCCTCTTCCTCCACGTTGACACCCGTCTGGACCAGACCGGGGCCGACCTTCTGGCCGCAGCCGTGGACCGGGCCGATCCTTCGGTCTTCTGTGGGGCCTTTGACCTGGCCATTGATTCGCCCCGGCCAATTTTCCGCTTCATTGAAAAAATCGCCTCCCGGCGCTCCCGCCTCACCCGTCTGCCTTACGGAGACCAGGCCCTTTTCATTTCCCGATCCCTTTTCAGGGCCGTGGACGGTTTCCCCGCCGTTCCCATCATGGAAGATGTGGGTTTGATGCAGCGCATCAAACAAAGGGGCATCCAACCGGTTTTCCTATCCGCAACCGTATCCACATCAGCCCGGCGGTGGGAAAAGGAGGGGATCCTCTTCACCACCCTCAGAAACCTCGCCCTGATCACCCTCTACCTCTTTGGGGCCCCACCGGAACGCCTGGTCCGGTACTACCGCTCCTGATCCGGAAAGGCTGTCCCGGTCTCCGCCCCATGGGCCCTGAGATCCTCAAGGGTGTCGATGTCCCTGAGGGGAGGCAATTCCCCATGGGTCAGACCCAGCCCTTGCAGATGCTGCCGGGTCTGCCGGGCCACCTTTGGGGTTCCCCAGTCCGTATGGTCAAATACGGAGGGGTCAAATGCCCCGGCCCGGAAGCCGATGAGCCAATAGCCCCCGTCCAGGGTGGGCCCCATCACGGCATCCTTTTTTTCAAGGCAGCCCAGGGCCTCCCGGAAATGATCCCCACACGCCGTGGGGATATCGGTTCCCACCAGAACGGCCCGGTCCACCCCCTGGTCAAACACCCGTAAAAAGGCCGTGGCCATGCGCTGTCCCAAATCGCCCTCACACTGGGGAAACAGCCGGGGCCCAGGCCCCAGCCATTCCCGGATCAGCCCCCTGCCCTCCGGGGGGCAGAAGCAAAGCTCCCATGGGATGGAGGTCTCCTTGGCCGCTGTGATCATGTGGACCACCAACTGCCTGTAAACGGCCAGGGCCCCGGCCTCCCCCACCCCCTTGGCCAGACGGGTCTTCACCCGGCCCAGCTCCGGTGCGCGCATGAAAATAATGATCTGTTCTTCCTTCATATTCCTCCTGTTCATGGACCCGATTCTCCCCGGGGGGAAATGATCCTGTCGTGTTGAACCCATGGATACTTTGTGGTAGTCTTTTTGGCAAACTTTTATTCCCAGCAGGGAGATTGGCCATGTCCATCTATTACACCTTATACCCCATTGCCAGAGGATTGTCCTGCACCATCCCTTCCCTGTTCCGGCCCACCGATCCGGACAACAAAAGGAGGGTCCGTTCCCCCACGCCACATGGCCCCTTGGCCCTGCCCACAGAGGCGGGTGAACAACGGACACCAGAGGCCGGGAAAGATCCCGGCGGAATAGAAGCGTTCAGCCATGGACGGCGAAAACCGCCATCTCCCATTTGGGATGGGGTTTCAGCGGATAATGTTATTGTAATTCAATCGGGATTTGCTAAGATGAACCTATGCCCAAATCCATGGGACACCACAGGCCAGACCCAAACACCCAAAACCACAATTTACGACAATGGAATATAGGATTGATGCAAACACTCAATGATTCAAAAGGATTTAAACTCCAGCTCTCGGGACGGCCCGACCACAGTGTTATCCAGCTGCCCGAACCGGAAACCGTTGCCGTTTCAGCCCTTGACATCCCCCACATCCGGCCCCGACTCCTGGTGAAAAAAGAGGACCAGGTCAAGACCGGCACCCCCCTGTTCTGCGACAAGCGGGACCCCGACATTCAATATGTCTCCCCCGGTGCCGGCCGGGTAAAGGAGATCATCTTTGGCGCCAGAAGAACCCTTTGGGAAGTGGTGATTGAACTTTCGGGACAGGATGAATACCATGCCTTCCCCCCCCTGGAGGCCGACGCACTGGCCGCCATGGACAAGGCCGACCTCACCCAACAGCTGAAAAAAGGCGGACTGTGGCAATGCCTCCGGCAATTTCCGGCAAAGGATACCGCAGATGCCGACACGGCCCCGCCCATGATCCTCCTCTCCCTGGAGGGCAACGACCTCTTCTCCCCAAGGCCGGGCCAGGTTCTGGCGGGACGGGAAAGGGCCTTCCATTACGGCATGGCCCTGCTCCACCGGTACTGCCCCCATATCATTGTCACGGCCCGGCAGAGCAGCATGGCCGACCTGGGCAACCTGGCCGGTAAGGTCACCCATGTGGCCCCGGACCAGTATCCGGCGTGGGATCCCGGGGCCGTGCTCTACCAATTAAAAACCGATGTGGCCGACAACGCCGCCTGGACGGTTTCCCTCCAGCATTTGCTCTGGATGGCCGAATTCCTGGAAACGGGCAAATTTCCCTCCCGGACCATGGTCACCGTGACCAAGCCCAGGGCAGCCAAACCCCACATTCTCACCCGGATCGGCGCCCCCGTGGACCACGTGGCAGGCCGCCTGGACGCCGGGGATATGATCACCACGGGCCAGCTCAACGGCCGCATTGCCCGGCGGGGCACCCACATGGGATTTTTCGAAACCACCCTCAACGTCCTGCCCAAGGGCCAGGACGACCTCATGTTCGGCTTTGTCCGGCCCGGTGCGGACAGTCCCTCGGTCTCCCACACCTTTCTCTCCCGGCTCTTAAACAAACCCGTAACCGTGGACAATACCATTCACGGGGAAGAACGGGCCTGCATCAATTGCAGCTATTGTGAAAAGATCTGCCCCAACGACCTCATGCCCTCCTTCATCCTCAAGGCCATTTTGGCCGACGACATTGAAGAGGCCCTTTCACTGGGGCTCATGGACTGCTGTCGCTGCGGGCTCTGTTCCTATACCTGCCCCTCGAAAATCGAACTCACCCAGATCCTGTCCCAGGCCATGGACAGCCATCACAAGGATAAATTTTAGCCCATGAAGCCCTTAAAGAAACTATTTGACCAATTGGAGCCGGAGTTTACCAAACAGGGGAAGTACGCCAAGCTGGAGCCCCTGTTCGACGCCACCAAAACCTTTTTCTTCCTGCCCTCGCCAAAGACCACCCTGGTCCCCTTTATCCGGGACTGCCTGGATTTAAAGCGCTACATGAGCGTGGTCATCCTGGCCCTGATGCCGGTACTTTTCTTCGGCATCTACAATGTGGGCTACCAGTCCGCCGCAGCCCAGGGGGAGAGCTGGAGTTTCCTCCACTGCATGGGCGTGGGCGCCTGGCATGTGCTGCCCATTGTCATTGTCTCCTACGGGGTGGGCTTTTTCTGGGAAACCCTTTTTTCCTCCATACGGGGCCATAAGATCAGCGAAGGCTTTCTGGTCACGGGCCTGCTCTTCCCCCTGACCCTCCCCCCCACCATCCCGCTGTGGCAGGTGGCCCTGGGCATCTCCTTTGGTGTGGTCATGGGCAAGGAGATCTTCGGCGGCACCGGCAGGAACTTCCTCAACCCGGCGCTCACGGCCCGGGCCTTTGTCTTTTTCTCCTACCCGGTCTCCATTTCAGGGGATATCTGGGTTACCGTGCCCGACGGGGTCACCGGGGCCACGGCCTTGTCCATCACCTCCCAGGGCGGGGAAAGCATTACCACGGCACTGTCCACCCAGGGCTTCGGCCTTTTGGAACTCTTCATCGGATCGGTTCCCGGCTCCATCGGTGAAACCTCGGCCCTGTTCTGCCTGGTGGGGGCGGCCATCCTCATGGTCACCCGCATCGGCAACTTCCGCATCATCCTGGGCGGCATTGCAGGACTGATCATCACCTCCATTTTAATCTACCTCATCCCCGGGGGAAGCCATACCTGGGCCAATGCAGGGCCCTTGTACCACCTCTGCGCAGGGGGCTTTCTCTTCGGTATCACCTTCATGGCCACGGATCCCGTATCCGCCCCGGGCACCAATCCGGGCCGGTGGATCTTCGGCTTCCTCATCGGCTTTTTCACCGTGATCCTCCGGGTGGCCAACCCCGCCTTTGTGGAAGGGGTGATGCTGGCCATTCTCTTCATGAACGTCTTTGCCCCGCTCCTGGATCACATGGTGATCCGCTATAAAGCATCAAAGAGGATACCCAATGTCTGAATTCAATAAAAACTCCAAATTCAACGTCATCCGGTTTTCCCTTCTCCTCTCCCTGGTCTGCGGCCTGCTCATCACGGCGGCGGCCTCGGGGCTCAAGGCGCGCCAGGATGAAAACATGCTCCTGGACAAGAAAAAGAACCTGCTCAAGGCCGCCGGCCTCATGAATGGGACCTCCCTGTCCAAGGAGGAGATCAAAAATCTGTTCATCACCCGGCTGCGTGAGGTCATTGTGGACGACACCGGCACCATCGTGGACCAGGACGGGCCCAACACCATGCACCTCTACTTCTACCTTACAAAAGACGGGGCCGTGGACGGCTATATCCTGCCCATCAGCAGCCGGGGGCTCTGGGGAAAGATAAACGGATACCTGGCCTTTGAAAACGACGGCCAGACCGTGTCCGGGTTTTCCGTGTTCAGCCATTCGGAAACCCCGGGCCTGGGCGGTGAAATCGAAAGCAAATGGTTCAGGGATAATTTTGTGGGCAAAAAGATCCTCAACTCCCAGGACCAGTTCGTCTCCGTGGGCATTGCCAAGGGCAAGGCCGAAAACCTGCCCGACGACCTGAAAGACCATTATGTGGACGGAATCTCCGGTGCCACCCTCACGGGGCAATACCTCTCCGAGGGCATCAAAGAAACCTTGATGAAATACGAAGCCGTCTCCGTCATCTTCCGACACAACAAAGGCAAACCAGCGCCGCCCAAGGAGAAAGGATAACCGCCATGCTCACACTCAAATCCAAGGAACATTACAAGGACATTCTCATCAAGGGGATATGGACGGAAAACCCGGTGGCCTACCAGGTCCTGGGCATCTGTTCGGCCCTGGCCGTCACCGTGAAAATGTCCACGGCCATTGTCATGTCCGTTGCCCTGACCCTGGTCACGGGCTTTTCCGGCCTCATCATCTCCTCCATGCGCAAGCAGATCCCCTCCAATATCCGCATCATCGTGGAGCTGGGGGTGATCGCCTCTCTGGTCATCATCACCGATGAGATCCTCCAGGCCTTTTTCTACGACATCTCCAAACAGCTCTCCATCTTTGTGGGGCTGATCATCACCAATTGCATCGTTCTGGGACGGGCCGAGGCATTTGCCCTGGCCAACGAACCCGACGAAGCCTTTGTGGACGGCATTGCCAACGGATTGGGCTATTCCATGATCCTTGTGGCCGTGGCCTTTCTCCGGGAACTTCTGGGATCGGGAAAATTCTTCGGTTTCTCCGTGATCCCCCAGTTTGTCTATGACCTGGGCTTCCAGAACATGGGCCTCATGGTCCTGGCCCCGGGGGCCTTTTTCATCATCGGTCTTCTGGTCTGGCTCAAGAACAGCCTGCCCGGCATTTCCAAAGAAAACCAATAAGGAGCTACCATGGGCGACCTTCTCAGTCTCTTTGTCAACTCTGTTTTCATCGGCAATATCCTGCTGGCCTATTTTCTGGGCATGTGTTCCTTCATTGCGGTGTCCAAAAATGTGGAAACCGCAACGGGCCTCGGATTTGCCGTTATCTTTGTCCTTTCCATCACCAGTCCGGTCAACTGGCTGATCTACCACGGGCTCCTGGCCCCGGGGGCCCTTTCCTGGCTGGGCTTCCCCGACATGGACTTAAGCTTTCTCAAGTTCATCACCTTCATTGCCGTGATTGCGGCCATGGTCCAGGCCGTGGAAATGATTATTGACCGGTATTCCCCGGAACTCTACGCCTCACTGGGGGTCTTCCTGCCCCTCATTGCCGTGAACTGCGCCATCCTGGGTACCTCCCTGTTCATCGTGGAACGGAACTATACCTTCATCGAATCCATTGTCTTTGGTGCGGGGTCGGGCACGGGCTGGCTGCTGGCCATTGTCTCCATGGCCACCATCCGGAAAAAGATGCGCTATGCCGATATCCCCAAGGGCCTGGACGGATTCGGGGCCACCATGATCATTGCCGGCCTCATGGCCATGACCTTTATGATGTTTTCCGGCATCACCCTCTAGGAAAAGGAGAAACCCTTGATTTATCTCATCAGCCTCCTGGTCTTCACCGGTGTCATCGGCATCCTGGTCACGGTCCTCCTCTTTGTGGAAGCCAAGGTCACCACCCAGGGTGAACACAGGATCGTCATCAACGACAAGAACGAAGAACCGGTAACGGTATCGGGCACCCCCACCCTGTTGTCAGCCCTGTCCGACCAAGAGGTCTTCCTGCCCTCTGCCTGCGGGGGCTCGGGCTCCTGCGGCATGTGCAAGTGCAAGGTCACCCAAGGGGGCGGGGCCATCCTCCCCACGGAGCTGGCCCACCTCTCCCGCAAGGACAAGATGGAGAATATCCGTCTTTCCTGCCAGCTCAAGGTCAAGGAGGATCTTAAAATCCAGATCCCCGAGTCCATCTTCGGCATCAAAAAAATCGAGGCCACCGTGGTCTCCAACGAAAATGTGGCCACCTTTATCAAGGAGCTGGTGCTCAAGCCGGACGAGCCCTTGGATTTCGAGGCCGGTGCCTATGTCCAGATCGACGTCCCCGAGTACGACATCACCTTCAAGGACTTCCAGATCGACTCCAAATACGTGAGCGAATGGAAAAAATACAACCTGTTCGAGCTGGCGGCCAAGGGGATCAAACCCGGTTTCCGGGCCTATTCCATGGCCAATCCGCCCTATGACAAGGACATTGTCATGCTCAATGTCCGCATTGCCACCCCGCCCCCGGGGGCGGCCGGGATCCCGCCGGGATTCGGCTCCTCCTATATCTTCGGCCTCAAGGCCGGGGACCGGGTCACCATCTCCGGCCCCTACGGCGATTTCATGGCCCAGAAGACGGACAAGGAAATGTGCTTCATCGGCGGCGGGGCCGGCATGGCCCCCCTGCGCTCCCACATCTTCCACCAGACCCGGGGCATCAACTCCGGTCGGAAGATGTCCTATTGGTACGGAGCCCGGAGCAAAAAGGAGATGTTCTACGACGAGGACTTCCGGCAGCTGGAAGAGGACTATCCCAACTTCCGGTACAACGTGGCCCTGTCCAGCCCAGAGGACGACGACGACTGGTCCGGCCTCACCGGGTTCATCCACAACCATCTGTGTGACTCCTACCTGTGCCGGCACGAGGACCCCACAGAGATCGAATATTACCTCTGCGGCCCTCCCCCCATGATCGACGCCGTCATTGACGCCCTCTACGAGATGGGGGTGGAGGACGACATGATCTTCTACGATAAGTTCAGTTAATCCCGGATCATAGCCATATGCCCCCGGGACCTTCCCGGGGGCTTTTTTATGGCCGCCCCCATGCATCAATTATAAAGTCTCTCCATCTAGTGTTTGCCAGAAAGCATTTTCCATTAAGCCCGCCAAGCAACTGGTAACAATAGAGGCCAAACCCAAAAACCCATGTCAACTGCCATAATTCGGGATGCCGCCGTGGCCCAGGGCGCCAAAACCATGCAAAAAAACAATTATCAAAACTCACCTTTACAGCCCGGTTTGATCCACATAGAATAAACACACAGCGATCCAGCTCCCCATTCCATTTTCACAATGCCGTTTCACCGTTGGCGGTTTCGCCCCTGGTTGGAAGATCCATCCTCCCCCCATGAACGCTGTCTGTGAAGCCGCCGGGGCTTCCACAATGCAACACCGGCCCGGCCAACCCTTTTCAACAGGAGAGCCCATTGAAACACTGGATGATCACGGCATTGTTAATGGTGTACACGGCCCTTCCGGCCACGGCCTCGGATGGCCCGGCCACCACCCTTCTTAAAAAAGGGTTGGATTCCTATGCCCTGTCCGGGGCGACTGCCGCCATTGAAACCTGGATCAAGGACAGCAGCCTGGAGGGCAACACCGATGCCCTGGCCCAGGCCGACATCCTCAAGCAGGTGGAGGTCTATTACGGGAAGTACCAGGGATCTGAGATCATCCGGGACCATGAAATTTCACGGCGGTGCCACCTCATCCTCTGCGTCATGAACTATGCCAAGGGCCCCCTCTTTGTCAGGTTCCAGTCCTATCGTACGGCACCGGGGAAATGGGTGGTCACCGGATTCAACTTCAACACAGAGCCCGATGCCATCCTTCCCCCGGAAATGGTCTTTGGGAATTGAATCCGCCACCACCCATGTCCGGGCAGTCCCCTGCCCCGGGACCCGGAAAAAATCGCCAAATCATTTTTTTCCCTGTACACTGTTTCCCGGTTGTGATCCGCCTGGAGGCCCGGTATAACCACCGCCCAGGGCCATGGCCCCGCCATTTTCCTTACCTCCCCTTCCCATCCCCCCTTGCTCCAGGCCCGGGATTATGATAGGAGGGGCAAAAATTCTACAATGGGGAGTTGTATGACCACATCATTTTTAGGCAAAGAATTACGCCGGCCCACCGTGCTGGCCTCGGGCGTCCTGGGCAACAGCCGGGACATTTTGGAACGGGTCCATCGCAACGGATGCGGCCTTCCAACCATGAAATCCATTGGCCCCGCCCCCAGGGAAGGCCACAAAAACCCCACGGTCATCGACCTGGGCTGCGGCATGATCAATGCCGTGGGCCTGCCCTCTCCGGGCTATGACCACATGGAGGGGGAATGGGCCGAACTCAAGGAGCGGGATTTTCCGGTGAACGCCAGTATATACGGCGGCTCGGTGAAGGAATTTGAAACCGTGGCCCGGTACGTGTCGGAACAGAATCCGGACTTCATTGAGATCAACATCTCCTGCCCCAACTCCGACCAGCACGGCATGCTCTTCGGGGTGGACCCGTTGGCCGCATCCGCCGTCACCGCAGCCGTGAAAAAAGTAATCACCCAGCCCCTCATCGCCAAACTCACCCCGGCCGCCCCCAATATCGGGGCCATTGCCAAGGCATGTGAAGAGGCCGGGGCCGACGCCATCTGCGCCATCAACACGGCAGGGCCGGGCATGGTCATTGACATTGAATCCCGGAAACCCGTGCTGGCCTTTAAAAAGGGCGGGCTCTCCGGTCCCATGATCAAGCCCATTGCCGTTCGCTGCGTCTACGACATCTACCAGAACGTCTCCATCCCCATCATCGGTCTAGGCGGCATCTCCACCGGGGAAGACGCCATTGAAATCATGATGGCCGGCGCCTCCCTTGTGGGCATCGGAACCGCCGTGCGCTACCGGGGCATGGACGTCTTTGAAAAGGTCTGCACTGAAATGGACCAATGGCTGGCCGACCACAACACCACCCTGGAAGAGATCATCGGGGCGGCCCACCGGGAGGAGGAATAGACATGATCATGGACAAACCCACGGACCAACGCCCCCTGATGCTGCGGGTGGCAGACAAGGAGATCAACAGCCCGGAATTCGCCACCCTGTTTTTTGAGGCCGAGCTGGACTTTAAACCCGGGCAGTTCCTCATGGTCTGGATCCCGGGCCTGGATGAAAAACCCTATACCATTGCCTACCACTCAAAGGAGGGCTTCGGCATCACCATCGAGGCCAAGGGCCTTTTTTCCAACAGGGCCGTGACCCTGGAAAAGGGAGACCTTGTGGGCGTCAGGGGCCCCTTTGGCAGGGGATTCGACATATTGGACTCCCCCAACCTGGCCCTGGTGGCCGGGGGCTGCGGCATGGCGCCTTTGGCCACCTTGGCCGAAGCCCTGGATCCCAAGGCCTTTTTTGTCCACGGGGCACGGTCCAGGGACTTCCTCCTCTACCCCGACCGTTTTGACACCCCCCGGAAATTCTGCACCGACGACGGCAGCTTCGGCCACAAGGGGTTTGTCACAGAGGTTCTGGAGGCGGAGATCCTCCGGAGGAAAGAGGCCGGTGAAGATCCCTTTGACCGCATCTATGCCTGCGGCCCTGAAATCATGATGCACGCCGTCTACCAGATGGCCAAGGCCCACAACATCCATTGCCAGGTATCCTTGGAGCGGTACATGCGCTGCGGCTTCGGCGTCTGCGGTGCCTGCGTCTGTTCCGACCAGGTGGTCTGCACCGACGGCCCGGTCTTCGGCTCCGAAGAGCTGGAAAAGATGAAGGACTTTAACACCACGGCCCTGCTAAAAACCGGGGAGGCCGTCCCCCTGAACCAATACGTATCCTGGCGCTGCCAGTAATCCCAAAGGAAGAGACCATGACCTATAAAGAAGAATTCATCACCTTTCTGGTACAATGCAAGGCCCTGAAGTTCGGGGAATTCCAGCTCAAATCCGGTCGCATCGCCCCCTATTTCATCAACACGGGCATGTTTGACACGGGCATGAAGATCAAACAATTGGGCGCCTACTATGCCAAGGCGGTACAGGAACATTTTAACGACGACTTCGACGGAATCTACGGCCCGGCCTACAAGGGGATTCCTCTCTGCGTATCCGCAGCCACGGCCCTGGCCGACGCCGGCCTGGACAAGGGCTATGTCTTCAACCGCAAGGAAGCCAAGACCTATGCGGACAAGAGCAAGGTGGTGGGCATGCCCCTGGGTGCCGACACCCGCCTCATCCTGGTGGACGACGTCATCACCTCGGGCAAGGCCATCCGGGAATCCCTGGAAGTCCTCAAGGAATGCGACAACCCCAAGGTCCGGGGCATTGTCATCTCCGTGAACCGCATGGAAAAGGGCAAGACCGACCAGAACGCCCTCAAGGAAGTGGCCGATGTCCTGGGCATCCCCATCTTCTCCATCGTCACCCTGGACGACATTGTCACCTTCCTCCACAATAGGGAAATCGACGGCAAGATCATCCTGGACGACGCCATGATGGACAAGATCAACGCCTACCGGGCGGAATACGGCGCCGCCTGATCCCATTTGGAACCCATGGACGCTTCGTGTGAATCCTTTCCATTTTTTCCAGGAGTCAAGTCCATAAGGATCTGTTCAAGGAAATGATCTTACGGGAACCACCATGGTTCCCCGTCCACCCATACCCAAAAGGGGGGCAGCCTTTCGGCTGCCCCCCTTTTGGGTTGGTAAGCAATGGCAATGGGGTGGTACTAGTGGATCTCGATCTGTTTGACAACCTCTTCGGGAACGTCCTTTTGAAGGGTGATGGTGAGGACGCCGTCCTCATACTTGGCATCCACTTCCTCGGCAGACACCTTTTCAGAAAGGGTGAATGCCCGGGAGAACTTTCCGTAGCGCCGTTCCAACTGGTAGTAGCGCTCTTCTTCCTTTTTCTCTTCGGCCCTGCGCTGGGCTTCGATGGTGAGGACCCGGTTTTCCACCTTTAAATGGATGTCTTCCTTTTTGACGCCGGGCAGATCCATGTTCAAAACAATGCGATCTTTCTCTTCCTTGACGTCCACGGCCGGGGTCCAGCTTTCACTTGCGGTTCTTGGGGTATTCCAGAATCCAAAATAATCATCCATGGTTCTGGCCAGTCTGTTAAATTCGTTAAACGGAGCGTAATTGACGAGTTTCATTGTGATTCCTCCTCTATTGGGGTGTTGTGTTCTCTTCATGAAACAAATAATTATCACAATTCATCCCGTGTCAATATTTTATTTTAACTTTTTTAAATTCATTACTTTTTAAATGATTAAATTAAAAGTAATTCGAATAATCTCCTCGGAAAATTCAGACAACCAGGCCCCAAACACCTAAGGCGGATGAGCCGCAGTGCCGCCAAAAAGAACGCCCCCTTTGACAGCGAGGTCAAAGGGGGCGATAAGATCATGCCGGGGCCGCGCCATACCGTGACCGGCCCCGGATAAAATCAAACAGGGTTTAGCTGGCCACGCAGGACCGGACGCCGGATTTGGGGGCGTCGGCCTTTTTCTCACCACCGGGGTTACTGATGCGGATGGTGGCCACCTTGTTCTGGGTGAAAAAGTCAATGCCGTCCTTGCCCTGGACCTTGTCCGTTCCCAGGTGGGAATCCTTGATCCCGCCGAAGGGCAGGTAGGGATGGGGGGCACAGACGCCTACGTTGACGCCGATCATGCCGGTGTCGGCTTCCTGGATGAACTTCTCGGCATGGTACTGGCTCTGGGTGAAGATGCAGGCACCGTTGCCGAATTCAGAGGCCCGGATCAGGCCCAGGACATCGTCCATGTCGGCAATCTTCATCAAGGAGACCACCGGTCCGAAGATCTCTTCCTTGGCAATGGTCCGGCAGGGGGTCACGTCGCCAAAGACGGTGGGGCCGACAAAGTAACCGTTTTTATTCTTTTCGGGCATCTCGGGATTCCGGCCGTCCAACAGCAGTTTGGAGCCCTGGTCAATGCCGATCTGGATATAATTCTCAATGGAGGCCTTGGCCTTATCGGAAATCACAGGGCCCATGTAGATGTCCTCGTCCATGGCATCGCCCATGGTAACCCCCTTGGAGGCTTCCAGAACCCGCTCCACCAATTCGTCATAGACTTCGGGAACCGCCGCCACAACGGAACCGGCCAGGCAACGCTGGCCCGCAGACCCGTAGCAGGAGTGGAGGAAGTTGGGGATGAAGACATCCCAGTCCACGTCTTCCATGACCACCAGGTAGTTTTTGGCACCGCCCAGGAGCATGGACCGCTTACCGCCCCGACCGCATGCCTCGGCCATCTTTTTGGCCGTGGGGGTAGAACCCACCAGGCAGACCCCGCTCATTTTGGGATGCTCATACCAGGTTCCGGGGATGGACCGGTTGCCGTGGACAATGTTGACAACCCCCGGGGGCAGTCCAATTTCGTTGAAAACATCCCCCATCTCCTGCATGAAAAGAGGGGACTGGGTGGAGGGCTTATAGATAAAGGTGTTGCCCGTGCCAATGGCATAGGGGATGAACCAGCCGAAAACCAGGGCGGGAAAGTTAAAGGGGGCAACGCCGCCGAAAACCCCCAGGGGCTGTTTTACCACCCGGCCATTGATGTTGTTTGAAATCCCGTCCAGGTGCTCGCCCTGGAGCAGGGTGGGGATGGCGCAGGCGGTTTCCAGGATCTGGATCACCCGTTCCACTTCCCCCCGGGCCTCGCTGATGTGCTTGGCCTGGTCCACGGCAATGGAGACGGCCAGCTTTTCCCTGTGGTCCATCATGGCCTGGCGCATGGCAAAAATATAGCTCATCCGCTTGTTCACAGACAGGGTCCGCCAGCTTTCATAGGCGGCATGGGCTGAGTCCACGGCGGCCAGGGAAGTGGCTTCCGAGGAAAGGGGCACCTCACCGATCACCTCTCCGGTGGAGGGGTTGTACAAAGGGGTGTATTCCACACCGGTTTCTTCCTGCCACTGACCGTCAATAAAATTCTTTACACGTACAAATGCCATTGCTCTTACTCCTTACACGTTTCAGGTGTCCTGCACCCGCCTACCAGAATTCATGGAATTGCGGGGTGTGATATATCTGATCCCGATCCCGTCCAGGGCAACCCGTTAAGAAACCCTTCCAGACAAGGAGCAAAACCATCGTATTTATAAATACTTTTTTGCCGTCCGCCCAAAACAGTCCAACATCAACATTGGCTAAACTGATATATCACACCCCGCAACCCATCTGATATATCAGAGCATAAACATTGTCAATGGATTTTGGAATTATTTTTATGGTCCCCTTCCGCAATAAAAGCTTCAACCCACCATATCCAATAAAGATAATCTCAATTTTCAAAATTCATTTTCGAATACGGATTTGCCCCGAAGGCAGGGGTGTGATATATCAGACCCAAAGACGGACAACTGCATTGCCCAGGGCCTGGGACAATGCCCACAAAAACCCTTTGTCACACGGGAGCACGCCGGCATGGACACCAAAAAACAATCCCTGAGGAAGCAGGTCTATACCTATTTCTGCCAATTGATGAAGCAGGGGAAACTCAGCCACGGCACCTTCATCAACCAGGGGGAAATCTGCAACGAATTGAAGATCAGCAAAGCCCCCCTCAGGGACGCCCTCATCCAGATGGAGACCGAGGGCTTTGTCACCATCCTCCCCCGCAAGGGCGTGGTCATCAACACCATCACCCTGGAAGAGGTGGCCCATGCTTACCAGATCATCGGCGCCCTTGAGGCCGCCGCACTGGGGCAGGCATTCGCCCTTTTGGGAGCAGAGGAGATCCACCGCATGGAGGCCGTCAATGCCCAACTCCTGGAGCGCCTTGAACAGGGGGAGTTCGAAGCCTATTACGACCTTAACAACCAATTCCACAATATCTTCATCGACCGGGCCGGCAACCCCTCCTTGAAGCAGATCGTCACCACATTAAAACAGCGGCTCTACGACTTCCCCCTGCGCCCCTATCTAAAGAACTGGGAAAAGGACAACCTCCACGAACACCGGCGGATCATTGATTCCATCAAAAAAAACAACCCCAGGGCGGCCATGGATATCCTCCAGTTTGAGCATTGGAGCCATGACCTCCATGGGGATGAAATCCGGGAATTCTATGGATTTGAATAGGGGGCTCCCCCATCAGGGGTCCAGAATAAAATCCGTGATATAGATATTCTCTTCGATTTCCCGGGCCAGGGTGGACTGGGCCGGGGTGTTGAGATGGTGGTGGCCGGGGAAAAGAACGGTGGCCGGGGGCAGCCCCAGCAGCCGATCCCGGATGGAGGCGATGAGCTGGTCCAGATCCCCGCCGGGAAGGTCGGTGCGGCCGGCCTCCCCCACAAACAGGGTGTCACCGGTAAAGAGATGACCATTGCCCAGAAAGCAGGCCGATCCCGGGGTATGGCCCGGGGTGTGGATCACGGTGAGTTCACACCGGCCAAAGCCAAGGACCTCATTGTGGACCAGCAGATGGTCGGCCGGCGGGGGCGGGGGCAGTCCCACGGCCACCCGGGTCCGCTTCCGGACTTCGGGATCCTTGAAAAAGGCATCGTCCCCAGCGTGGATGGCATAGGGGACCGCATAGGTCTCCCTAAAGGTTTCCATGGAAAACAAAGGATCGGCATGGCCGTGGGTGGCCAGGACCATCACCGGATCCAGCCGGTGGTGCTGGACATAGTTCACCAGATTTTCCGTCTGGTCCCCCGGATCAATGATCAGGGTCTTACCGGTCTGTTTACAGGTGACAAAATAGGTATTGAGATAATAGGGGCCGGAGACCCGGCGTAGGATATTAAACTGGGGATTCATCTGGGCCTCATCCTGCCGTTTTAATTAAGGGATTCATATATTAGTAAAAGGATTCGTCCCCCATGTCAACCCATTGGGGCCTGCTGTATTGCAAAGCATTTTTCCCAATGCTACATTAGATCCATGTGAGGAATTCACCTCTGTTTGACCAACACCCATACCAAAGGAAGCCCCAGTGACCCCGGATATGCCCTTGGGGGAGATGATCCCCCATACCATTACCCGTTATAGAAAAGGAGGTCTCTCCCAGGAAGAGACCCAGGTGGCCGTGGAAGTCCCCCTGACCTTTGTGATCAACGGCCAGGAAACCGCCACCCTCATGTGTACCCCCTCCCACCTCACGGCCTATGCCCATGGATTTTTATTCACCTCCGGCTTTATCAACTCCGCCGACGAGGTGCTCTCCATGGACCTGGATCCCAAAAAATGGCGGATGTCCGTCCAAATCAAGGCCATGCCCGACCCCGAGCTTCTGGGCAGACGGGTCTATACCTCGGGCTGCGGCAAGGGGGTGATGTACACCTCAATCACGGAATTGGCCGGCCGCCGCCCCATTGGGGACGAGACCCGGGTTTCCGGAGAAAAGCTCATTGCCCTCATGTCCTGGCTCCAGGGCTGCTCCCACCTCCACGCCACCACCGGCGGGGTCCATTCCGTGGCCGTGAGCCGGGGCGGAGAAATCCCGGACAGCCACATCGACGACATTGGCCGCCACAACGCCGTGGACAAGGTCATCGGCACCCTGCTCATGGAAAGAACCGATCCCAAGGGTCTGATCCTGGCCGGCACGGGCCGGATCTCCTCGGAAATCCTCCACAAGGCCCGGCGCATGGGAATCCCCATTGTGGTCTCCAGGGGGGCCCCCACCCACCAGAGCCTGCTCCTGGCACAGGAAATGGGCATGACACTGGTGGGATTTGTCCGGCGGACCAATTTTGCCGTCTTCACCCATGCCCACAGGATCAGTGCCCCATGAGTTCTTTTGCCCCCTATCTCCCCCCGGGCATCACCCCTGACATGGCCCTGGTCTTTGGCTTCCTCATCCTGGCCATGGTCCTCTTTGTCACCGAATGGGTGAGGGTGGACATGGTGGGCATGCTCATGATGGTCTTCTTGCCCCTCACCGGGGTCATTGCCCCGGCCGAAGCCATACAGGGCCTGGGTTCCAACGCCGTGGTCTCCATCATTGCCGTGATCATCATCGGCCACGGACTGGACAAAACCGGGGTGATGAACATCCTGGCCCACCACATCGTCCGGCTTTCCGGGAAGAGTCCCCTGCGCATGACCAGCCTGGTTTCGGCCACCGTGGCCGTAATCTCCAGCTTCATGCAGAACATCGGAGCCGCCGCCCTGTTCCTGCCCGCGGTGAACCGCATGTGCCGCCGGCTGGGTGCCCCCATCTCCAGGGTGCTCATCCCCATGGCCTATTGTGCCGTCATCGGCGGCTGCATCACCCTGGTGGGCTCCAGTCCTTTGATTTTGCTCAACGACCTCATGGCCAGCTGGGGGGCCCACAACCCCAACATCCCCCTGGCCGGTCCCTTCGGCCTCTTTGACACCGCCCCCATCGGCATTGCCCTGGTGGTCACGGCCCTGGTCTATTTCGCCGTTCTGGGCAAATGGGTCCTGCCCAAGGCCAATCCCTGCGAAGATGCCTGCAACCTGCTCAACCACGACCTGGCCTGCACCTACGGCAGGGAGGTGAGCACGGTCTTTGAATTCACCGTCCCCCCCACCTATTATACCCGCCGACTGGAGGAATTGGAGCTACGCCCCCGGTACCACGCCACCGTGGTCTGCATCTCAAAGCACAACGGCCGGTACCGGGTCACGGAACCGGGCCGGGCCGACGTGGTGGAACCCAACGACGTGGTGGGCATCGTTGCCAACCAGGCCCATGCCCAGGCCCTGGCCCAGGATCTGGGATGGTGCCTTGAGCCCAACCTGAACATGCTCAACGGCATCCTATCCGTGGACCATGCCGGCATTGCCGAGGCCATTGTCACCCCCCGGTCCGAACTGGTGGGCAAGACCTTCCACGAATACGGGTTCCGGAAAAAACTCCAGATCAACCCCCTGGCCCTCTACCGCAAGGGAAAAGTAATTTTGGAAAACATATCTGAAATCAAGATCCAGCCCGGGGACGCCTTCCTCCTCCACGGGGAATGGGAGAAGTTCCACCTCATCAAGGGCAAGAACATCCTGGCCTTTACCGAGCATCTCCAGGGGGAGATCCTCCACCCGGAAAAGGCAGTGCCTGCGGTGCTCTGCCTCATCCTGGCCCTGGTCCTGGCCCTGGTGGTGAAAATCCAGCTTTCCATTGCCCTGCTCACCGGGGCCGTGGGCATGATCCTCACCCGGGTCATGGACCTGGACGAGGCATACAAAAGCGTGGACTGGATGACGGTCTTCCTTCTGGCCGGCCTCATCCCCCTGGGCCTGGCCTTTGAAAAGACCGGAGCGGCCGCCGCTTTGGCCACGGAGCTGGCCGATCTCATGGCCTCGGCCCTGAACCCCTACAGCCTGTTCATCCTCATGGGCGGACTCACCTCCTTTTTCACCCTGGTCACCTCCAACATCGGAGCCACCGTCCTCATGGTCCCCCTTGCCATGAACCTGTCGGTGCAATGCGGAGCCGATCCCCGCATGGCCGCTCTTTTGGTGGCCGTGGCCGCCTCCAACACCTTTATCCTCCCCACCCACCAGGTCAATGCCCTGGTCATGCGGCCCGGCGGTTACACGGTCAAGGACTATGTCCGGGCCGGCACCGGCATGACCCTGCTCTTCATCTGCGTGGTCCTGGTGGTCATGGAGGCCTTCTACGGCATTGCCGTCTGACCCGGATCCTATTGGTTATTTTTCAAGATCGGTCCAGATGTGCCCAAAAGAGGCAATTGATTTCCTGTGCAGGAAGGGGTTTGAAGAAACGGCGGACACCCCCTGCCCCCCATAGGCCGGGGATGGATTTGATCTCCCCCCCCCCAGGGACGGGTATAGGGCACAGGCTGAATCCGGATCCAGATGGTTGACGATATCCCAATGACACGTGTGAAAGAACAGATGCCGGAGGGAGCGGCATTTCATATTGGAAACGGGTTGTGGAGACCCCTTGGCGTCCAGGAAGAAGAATAAAAAATCATTTTATTTCACAGGGGTGAGATACCATTGCCCCCCTTTACATCAAGGGGAAATCACGATAAAAAAACAGAATCTTATCCAGGGAAAACAGCCCCTGAAACCGGCTGTAAAAAGCCCCGCCAATACAGGAGATGACCATGCCAGAACTCTTCCCCGCCCCAAAGACCTTTGTGACCACCGTGGAAGTGGTGCCCCCCAACGGCCCCCATGCCCGTTCCCTGTTGGATAAATTGTCCGCCGTCTCCCACCTGGATTTTGACCGGTTCAGCGTGGCTACCAACCCCGTGGCCAATCCCAGGATGTCGGCCATGGTCTTTTGCGAACTGCTCCGAAGGGCCACGGGAAAGCCCAGTATCCTCCACCTCACCGTTCGGGACCAGAACCGCCTGGGCCTCCAGGCCGAACTCTGGGGGGCACGGGCCCTGGGAATAGACTGCGCCATCGCCGTCACCGGAGACCCCTCCCCGGCCCATCGTCCGGCCCAATGCGACCCGGTGAACGATCTATCGGTATTTGATCTCATCTCCCTGGCCGGGGACTCCGGCCTCTGCACCGGCGCCGTCCTGGACTTTCGCCCCGAAAGAAACGGACTGGCCGCAGAGGTAAAGCGATTGGAAAAAAAGGCCCGGGCCGGGGCCCGGTTCATCGTAACCCAGCCCGTCTATGATGAAGAGACCGCCGAAACCATTGCCCAGGCCATTGCCCACATCCCTTTGCCCAAAATCCTGGGCATCCTTCCCCTGGTATCGGAAGGCCACGCCCTCTTCCTCCATAACAAGGTGGCCGGCATTGCCGTGCCCGAACCCTTAAGATCGGCAATGGAAAAGAGCCCGGCCCCCCTGGAGACGGGGATGGAAAATGCCCGGCACATGATGGCAACGGCCAGGGAACTTTTCTCCGGAGCCTGCATCATGCCGCCCTTTGAGCGGTTTGACATCCTTTCCCAAATCCTTTAGGATGCCACTGTCATATTCGGTTGTCCAAGGACAGACACTATAAATGAATCTCAAGTTGAACCCGATAAGGTGATAAAGGACTGTCACCATGGCAGATTATGTGCACGTCAATCCTTCACAGGTGCATTTATTCAGAACGGTTCCCCTCTACTATAAAACCCAGGATCAGGCATTTGTCCTTTATAAAAGGGAGGGTGATCAGCTGGACCGGAGCCGGGCCGAAGAGACCAAGCATCCCGACCTTTACATTGATCCCCAGGATAAAAAAACCGCCCTGGGGGAGCTGGGCCGGAATCTCAACATGGCCCTGGTCAAAACCATTGCCAAGTGCGGACTGGTGGAGATCAAAACCGCCCTGTGCCGCATCGTGGAAGAGGCGCTGACACCGGGCCAGGAAGCCCTCATGGACAGCCTTCCCCAAACCCTGGACATCCTTTTGTCCCAGTTCGGGAAGAATAACAATGCCCTGGAATACCTGGCCGGCATTGCCGCCAATTCAAAGCTCCTGGTGGAACACACCGTCAATGTCACCGCCCTCACCCTCCAATACGGCCTCTTCCATAAACTTGAGGATGGGGTGATCCGCAACCTGGGCCTGGCCGCCTTCCTCCACGACGTCGGATTCGCCCGGCTGGACCCCGCCCTGGTGGAAACCCGGGAACGGCTGACCAACAAGGCGTACAAGCTCTACCAAAGCCACACCTACATGGGCCACGACATGCTGGAAGACAACGATAATTTCGGAAATGAAATCGCCCGCACCGCATTGGAACACCACGAGCGAATCGACGGCAGCGGATACCCCACAGGGACCACCACCCTTTTAGAGGAGAGTCAGCTCATCGGCCTCATTGACTCCTACGAGTCCCTCACTTACAGGGACAAAACCTTTCGAAAGGCCCAGAAGCCCTTCTCCTCCCTGAGTCTCATCAAGGAGGAAGTGTTGGACGGTCGGTTCGACAAAGGGTTGTTCAAGGGATTTGCCTCCTGCCTGGTCCGATAGGCCGGTATGCCACGAGACGATCCGGGTGTCTCAGGAAGAAAAATACCCGATGCGTTTGGGGGTCAGGTCCTTGACCTGGAAGGGATAGCCCCTCCCCGCCCTCCGGTCACGAAAAAAGTCCTTCAGGGTCTGGCGGATCACCTCAAAGGCAATATCCTCCCAGGGGATCTCCTCTTCAGAGACCAGTTTCACCTCCTGGCTTTCGCTGGTGGGGCCGAAATTCTCATCCTTGAGCTGTGCCACAAACATGAAATAGATCTGGGAGACCACGGTGATGTTGAACAGGCGAAAGGGGGAGACGATCTCCACCCGGGAGCCGGTCTCTTCCAGGGTTTCCCGAACCGCCCCATCCTGAACCGATTCCCCGCTCTCCAGATACCCCGCCGGCAGGGTCCACAACCCCCGGCCCGGTTCAATGTCCCGTTTGCAGATCAGGATTTTATCCCCCATCACCGGGATACACCCGGCCACCACCTTGGGGTTCTCGTAGTGGATGGTGCCGCAAACCGTGCACACGGCCCGTTCGTGATCATCATCTTCGGGAATTCGCATCTCTGTCTTTGCACCACAGGCCGTGCAGAATTTCTGTTCCATGTATCTCCTTTATCTATCCGGATCGGGAAAAGATCCCGGGAAGGGGTTGAATTGGGTCCATTACCCATACCCCATTGCCCCGGGGAAGACAAGGGTGGATATTCCATGGCAATTTGCTCCGGAACACCTAGGCCTTGCCAGGGGACCGGTTCCGGGGTCTCCATTTTTATTCCCGGATCCCATGGGTAGGAGGGCTCAGTCCCAGATGGCCCTGACCCGGTCCCGGCTCAGCCGGAGGTAGGTGGCCTGCATCACCGGGTCATTGCAGAAAATCTCCAGGGTGATGGTGCCGTCGTAGCCCGTTGCCTTCAGGGCCTTGACCGCCCCCTCCCAGTCCACCGTCCCCACCCCCAGGGGCAGATGGTCGTCAAACCGGGACCGGTTGTCGGAAAAATGGACATGGCGGATGCGGTCCCCCAGGGCGGAGCAGAAAAGATCGTGGCCGTCCCGACCAAAATTGGTATGGCCCACATCCAGGTGGAGGCCCAGGTCCGGCATCTCCTCCAAAAGCTGCCGGAAGACCGCCACCCGGTCAAAGGGGGCCTTGTAGTTTTCCAGCATCAGGGTCAGCCCGTGGGATGCAGCCATCTCCACCAGGGGAGGCAGGGCCTCCAGGTGGAACCGCACCAAATCCCTTTTCATGGCCGGGGGAGCTGCATAGCAGGGGTGGATATTCATCACCCGGGCCCCCAGGGATGCAAAAATCCGGGCGCACCTCTCCAATTCCCCGAAGCAGGCCCGGCGAACCCCCTGGACCGGATAGGCATAGGGGAGGCAGGGATCGGTGTGGCCGGTGAGTCCCAGACCGTGGGCCCCCAATAGAATCCCCAGCCGCCCAACGTCCACCGTGGCCGCCCCCGGCCCCTCCAGGGTCAGGTCCAGAAAGTCGAACCCCACGCTGCCGCAGAACTCCGCCTCGTCGTAAACAGAGTTGAACGGATTGTTCATCATCCCTATTATCATGGTGATGCCTCCATTCCATATGCGATGTAACCGCCCATCCCGGAACGATCTCAACGGGACGGGACGGCAGAAGAATTCCCCGGCCAACGGAAGAATGGGGTTTCAAAGGAATGGGAATGTCGAAAAGAACAGGAACCCGGGAATGGAAAACAGCATTGGCCTCTTTTCTGAAAGATAGCACCCCATGGCAAGGCCCTGTCAAGTACCAGAATCGCCTTCATCCTCCCATCTATGCCGCCGCCGGCATCATGTCCCGTCCACAAAGCACCGTCACATCACCTCCATGGGCTGTTTCCCCCAGGAGACCAGACCCTGGTAAATACCGTCCCGTTTTAAAAGAAGGGTATCGGTTTTCCGGAAAAATTCCCCAACAAAAACCATGGTTTTCTCCCATGCCCCCGGGGTCATGAACCAGAAAAGGCCGACGCAGTTCAAGACCACCGTCATCCAGAACATCTGACGAAAGGGCTGCTTTTGGGTTTTATGGTGGAAAAAATACTGGGCCAGGACGGCCCCGGGCCAGCCCCTTAGATGTCACGATCCCCCCGAATCTTTTGCCGTTAGCTTGAGGCCAATTCCCACAGGGCCTTGACCCGGGGGTTGGTCAATCCCTTGCCCAGGGCGCAGAGGCCGATCTCAAAGGGATCCACCTTGGGCGGGTCGGGCAGGACCCTGACCTGGCTCTTCAGGGGGCTTTTCTCCAGGACCAGCCGGGGGAGGAAGCCCACGCCGCAGCCCAGGTTGACCAGGGCGATGATGGCCTCGTGGCCCGAAACCTGGGAATAGATGTGGGGGACCTGGCGACGGCGGGCGAACCACTGGTCCAGCTGCTCCCGGCTCAGGCCCGTATCGGCCACGATGAGGGGGGTGGTCTCCCAGTCCACCTTTTCCCCCTTCCAATGGACGGTCTCGGGGTAGCGCCGGGGGGCGATGAAGACCAAAGGGCTTTCCGCCAGCTTTAAAAAGGAGGCCCGCCGGGGCATGCGGGGGGACCGGGCCGCAATGCAGACATCGGCCTCCCTGGAGAGGAGCCGGTCCAGGGCGTGGGCCGCATCCCCGGTGGCCAGCTTGATCTGGACGTTGGGGTGGCGCTTCCTATAACGGATGATCAAATCCGGCAGGATGGAATAGGCCGCCGTCACCGAGCAATAGAGGGCCAGCTCCCCGGACAGGCCCTCGGTAAGCGTAAGCTCGCCGTGGAAGGCCTCCCAGCGCAGAAGCACATCATCGGCATATTGTTTAAAGGCCATGCCCGCATGGGTGAGCTCCACCGACCGATTGTCCCGGATGAACAAGGGATGGCCCACCTCGGCCTCCAGCCGCTGGATCACCCGGGTCAGGGCCGAAGGAGTGATATGGCAGGCCAGGCTGGTCTGGGTAAAATGAAGGGTTCCGGCCAAATGGCGAAAGAGTTCCAGGGTTCGGATATCCATGTCAAGACCTCGTATCCTAAATATTTTCAGACTTATGTTTCAATATATGAAATATAGTATTGCAAATGATTCATTTGACGCAATAAGAAAATTCCGGCATCTTGGATACCATTGTGCAGCAGAACCGAATTATCCATCATTGAAGGAGTGAGAATCATGGGTGAAAATTATTTCAATACCCTGCCGTTGCGGCTCCAGCTGGAAGAGCTGGGCCAGTGTCGTTTCATGGACTATTCCGAATTCAACGGAGTGGACGCCCTCAAGGGCAAAAAAATCGTCATTGTGGGCTGCGGTGCCCAGGGCCTGAACCAGGGGCTGAACATGAGGGACTCCGGCCTGGACGTCTCCTATACCCTGAGGGAAGCGGCCATTGCCGAAAAACGCCAGTCCTGGAAAAACGCCACCGAAAACGGGTTTGTGGTGGGCACCTATGAAGAGCTCCTCCCCCAGGCCGATCTGGTCATCAACCTCACCCCGGACAAGCAGCACACCCCGGTCATCGAGGCCGTCATGCCCCTGATGAAAAAGGATTCCTGCCTCTCCTACTCCCACGGCTTCAACATTGTGGAAGAGGGCATGCAGATCCGGGAAGACCTCACCGTCATCATGGTGGCCCCCAAATCCCCGGGCACAGAAGTCCGTGAAGAGTACAAACGCGGCTTTGGCGTTCCCACCCTCATCGCCGTCCACCGGGAAAACGATCCCCGGGGAGAAGGCCTGGAACTGGCCAAGGCATACGCCGCCGCCACCGGCGGCCACAAGGCCGGCGTCCTCCAGTCCTCCTTTGTGGCCGAGGTAAAATCCGACCTCATGGGCGAGCAGACCATCCTCTGCGGCATGCTCCAGGTGGGCTCCCTGCTCTGCTATGACAAAATGATGGAAAAGGGCATGGACGCAGGCTATGCCGCCAAACTCATCCAGTACGGATGGGAAACCGTCACCGAAGCCCTCAAGCACGGCGGCATCACCAACATGATGGACCGGTTGTCCAACCCGGCCAAGATCAAGGCGTTTGACCTGTCCGAAGAGATCAAGGAAATCCTGGCCCCCCTCTTCCACAAACACATGGACGACATCATGTGCGGCCATTTCTCCAAAACCATGATGGAAGACTGGGCCAACGACGATGCCAACCTGCTGAAATGGCGGGCCGAAACCGGTGAAACCGCATTCGAAAACGCCGCCTGCCAGGACGACCCCATCTCCGAACAGGAGTTCTTTGACAACGGCATCCTCATGGTGGCCATGATCAAAGCCGGTGTTGAACTGGCATTCGACACCATGGTCTCCGCCGGCATCATCGAAGAATCCGCCTACTACGAATCCCTGCACGAGGTTCCCCTGATCTCCAACCTCATTGCCCGGAAAAAACTCTACGAAATGAACGTGGTCATCTCCGACACCGCCGAATACGGCTGCTACCTCTTCTCACAGCAGGCCGTTCCCATGCTCAAAACGTTCATGGAAGGCATTGACACCGACGTCATCGGAAGGGGCCTTAACCTGGCCGACACCGGCGTGGACAACGTCCGCCTCATCCAGGTCAACGACGCCATCCAGTCCCACAGCATTGAAAAAGTCGGACGGACATTGCGACGCTACATGGGGGCCATGAAGCCCATCAACTAAGCGGTCTCGTCCAACTAAGAGCCCTGGTACCGATTTCAATCCCACGGTACCAGGGCTTTTTTTATGCCCGGAATTCCTCCGGCCCTCCCTCCCCAGACATGGCATGACCACCTTCCATCAGCCCCAGGCCGCCCATGTCGGCACCATATCACAAGCATTGCAAAACAAGTGAACCACCTTAAATGATGAGGTTTCACCCGTGGGGAACAGGGCGGCCTCCTCCTTGTCGGAGTGTGGACTTAAACCGGCTCTAAGTTCCCCTCCGGGAAAATGCGAAAACTCCTCCCTGCGGTCGTCAAACAATCCGCCTTTTCACCTCCACGGAACAAGACCCGGTAATAACCCGCACCCTATGCCTGCGGAGGACACCGCCCCGCCCCCCACTGGCCGCTGTACAATTCCCCCCACTACTCATAAACATTTACATTCATTACCCTACTGAAAAAATCGACCTTATCTGACAACAATTCATCGCCCATTCCCTTCGTTTTTCATTACCTCTAAAAAAAATATAACAGGACATTAATTTGATTGTTGCTATTTTAAATTAGAGAGAGTAAAGCCCTAACTGGTCTGTCTAAGGAATGATTTCCCCATTTCAACGGTCATGATGTTTTAATATATGGGGAATTAAATATGGTTTCTCATAAATGAGAAAAACATAATCCGGTTTCCATATTTAGGATTTGATATCCCAATAAGCGGAAAAATTGGCCACCTATCTCATTTAATGTCATGGATAATTTTCCACTTATTGCAACTAATCGCCGAGGGAAATAATAATGACTACCCCCAAAACATTCGTTTCATACTCATGGGATGACGATTCCCACAAAAAATGGGTCGCACAATTAGCAACAGACCTTCGCTATGATGGAGTTGAAACCATATTAGATCAGTGGCACGCTGTTCCTGGGGACCAGTTGCCTGCATTTATGGAAAGGGAAATCCGGGAAAACGATTACGTTTTAATCATATGCACTCCTAAATATAAACTCAAGTCAGACCAAAGAAAGGGAGGAGTTGGTTATGAAGGCGACATTATGACGGCCGAGGTGCATACCCAACGCAACCACAGAAAATTTATTCCGGTTCTCGCACGAGGTACATGGGAACAGTCTGCGCCATCATGGTTGAAAGGAAAATACTTTGTCGATTTAAGTAGCCCGGATAAAAGAAACAAAAATTACTCCGATATAAGTACCACAATTTTAGGACTTAGAACCGGTGCACCTCCAGTCAGACGAACACCAAAAATATCAATCAGCACTCCCACGAACGTATCAAAGGATGCCCCCCTTAAAATTATGGGCGTAATCATTGATGAGGTTAGTGAGCCTAAAATGGATGGGACGCCTGGAAGTGCATTGTACAAAATTCCATTTCGCCTTAACAGGATGCCGTCATCAATTTGGTCCAAAATTTTTATTCATACTTGGAATAGTCCGCCAAGATTCAGCTCAATGCATCGTCCTAATATTGCCAGAATTGAAAAAGAAAAAATAATTCTTGACGGAACAACAATTGAAGAAGTGAAAAAGTATCATCGCAACACACTAATATTATGTGTTGATGAAGCGAACAAAAAAGAGGCTTCAATTATTGAACAGAAACACAAGGAAGAAAAACAGAAACGGAAAAAATCCGAAGATCACCGTCGGTCAGTTGAAAATGAAGCCAGGAACTTAATCTTTGATTAACAAGAAAACAGCGAGCAAATCCCTGGAATGGGACCGGGCGTTATGCACTCAGCTGTACATCGGATAAAATTAATCCCGGAAAAATCAAAATCACCGGGAAGCATCTGATACCCGGCTCAAGTTAGACCCACCTTTTTCGAATCTACACCCTTGGATCTATTCGTGTTGCACCACCCAGACCCTTTCCATTGCCTCCAGCGGTCAGGTGGGGGGCGGGGTAGCCTTTCGCAGGCCGTTGGTAAGTCGAAATTACAACGCCTTAACGAAATGGAGGAGACAGCGATAACGTATAGTATTTTTCGCACATTTAAAAATTGAAAAGATGGCCTCAGCTTGATTAAGTAATAGTCGCCAAACAAACCACAAAATCAAGCAAGGAGGCCATTTTGGAAAAAGATTATACACGAAAAATGGGTAAAGTCATCAAGATAGACGAATCAAAGATTCAAGGCCATTTGAGTGAATTAGTGCGGGGAACGGTTGAAGAGACCCTCAACAAAATGTTGGACGCTGAAGCCGATCAGCTATGTAATGCGGAACGTTATCAGAGAACTCAAGCCAGAACTGATACAAGGGCCGGGCATTACCAAAGAAGACTTCACACCAAAGCTGGCGAAGTAAAATTGAACATCCCAAAATTACGGCGACAAAAATTCGAGACAGCTATAATCGAACGGTACCGGCGTCGAGAATCCTCCGTTGAGGAAGCGATGATAGAGATGTATTTAGCCGGGGTTTCAGTGCGCAGAGTGGAAGATATTACACAGGCATTATGGGGCACCAAAGTAAGCCCTGGGACGGTCAGTAACCTGAACAAGAAAATATATGAGCACATTGAAAAATGGCGGAATCGACCAATCCAGGAAGAGCATCCATACGTCTATTTGGATGGAATTGTATTGAAAAGAACCTGGGCTGAAGAAGTCAGGAATGTGTCGGTATTGGTGGCCATCGGGGTTACAACAGATGGATATCGGCAAGTCCTCGGAGTCCAGGAGGGCGCCAAAGAAGATGAGGCTGGCTGGAGTGATTTTCTAAGGCACTTGAAAAAACGGGGGCTCAGGGGCGTTGAGCTTATTGTAAGCGATGCCTGTTTAGGGCTAATTGAATCCATAGGGAATTTTTATCCAAAAGCCAAATGGCAAAGGTGTATAGTTCATTTCTATCGGAATATTTTCAGCAAAGTTCCGAGGGTAAAAATGAAAGAGGTTGCCAGGATGTTGAAGGCGATACATGCCTCCGAAGATAAGCCCGCAGCTATAGAGAAAACAAAATCCATAGTCAAAAAGTTGCGCTCCAAAAAATTAAATAAAGCTGCAGACATACTGGAAAAATGCATTCTGGAAACGCTTACGTATTATGAATTTCCAGGCGAGCATCATGTCCGGATACGAACGAATAATCCCCTTGAAAGAATAATGAAGGAAATCAGGCGGCGGACCCGAGTGGTGGGAGCGTTTCCTGATGAAGAATCTGCCATCATGCTTGTGGCTGCGAGGCTAAGGCACATTGCGGGGACAAAATGGGGAAGAAAAAGATACCTCAAAATGACCCTGTTGCAGGAAATGAAAGTTGACAAGGAACATGCGGCTTAACCAATGATGGAGCTGAGGCCGAAATCAAAAGTGCGAAAAATATTTGACGCTACCGAGACAGCTCCAACTGTCTGAGGACCGAAGGCCGCAGTTTTGGAGGTGGCCCGCAATTAGTTTAGGCGTTGTTTTCGATCTTTCCGGGACAAGAAAGGCTGCGCCGCTCCCCACCGGGTCATGTGAACAGCCGTCGCAGCTCCTTCACCACAGTTCCTTCATCTCGACTGTGTAAGGCGCCCTCTTTTAATGCCACGTTAAAGTAAACGATGCCTGTATCGGTATCTTTATCAATGAAACTGGCAGTCCCGGAACACATCCTCTCCAGCCAGCCACTGCTCGGTGGCATCATCTCGTTCAAACAACAAAGCCAATGCCTTCACAAACCCCACCCCATGGGCGGCCAAGCCCAAGCCTTCAGTCCCCTTCATAAAGGCCATGGAATAGAGGCTGGTGAACTGCCGGAATAAGGGAAAGCAGGGGATATCCACCTCCTGCCGTTGTTCGAATCCCTTTTGGCAGACGGTCTTGTCCAAGGAGTGGTGGGCCCGGCAGGAAAAGGGACGGATGCCGTAGATGAGGCAGGTTTTGTCCCCTTCCCGGTTCAGGAAGGGACAGGGGGCCTGGGCCTCCCGCCACCAGGATTCCCGGCCCGTTTCCCCGGACTTATCCAGGGCCAGAACCCGGTCCCGGAAAAAGGCCAGGCCCTCGGGGGTGGCGGCGGCCTTGAGTTCATGGAAGACGATGAGGGCCTCGGGGATGGAGACCTCCTGGCCCATGTGGCAGCAATAATCACAGCCCGGGTCGCAGGCGGCCTCGTCGGGCAGGGGCAAAAGGGCGTCGATCCACCGGTTCATCACCGCCCCCATGACATCCACCCGCCGGCCGTGGGTCTCCATGGCGGTCTTGAATTCCGCTTCAGCGGTCTGGAGCCGGGTTTTAAGTAGGAGTTGGATCTGCTCTTCCGGGGCCTGGGCCTCCGGGGAAGCGCCCTGGGGGGCCGGGGTGTTCTCGCCATTGGAATCCGTATTCATGGAAAGGGTCTCCTTGGGAAAATGCGCTGCATTGAAAAAACAGGGACCGATGGAGGGCCCCGGGTTTATGACGGTTTCGGCCGGACCCTGCGGGTGGCCGTAGCCGTGAAGGGGTCGTCGGGCCAATAGTGCTTTGGATACCGCCCCTTGAGATCTTTTTTCACCTCCTGGTAGGTGGAGCGCCAGAAATTCTCCAGATCCTGGGTAATCTGCACCGGCCGCTGGGCCGGGGACAAGAGGTGGAGGGTGAGGGCCACCTTCCCCCGGGCAATGCACGGGGTGGCCTGGAGGCCGAACATCTCCTGGAGGCGCACGGCCAGGACCGGGCTTGCCAAGAGATCCCCGTTCCCGTCCCGGTATTTGAGCCCGATGCGGGAACCCGAGGGCACGGCCAGGTGTGTGGGGGCCAGTTCCTCAATGGTTTGGCGCAGGGCCCAGGGCAGGAGCATGGACAATGCCCCGTCCAAATCCATTTTTTCCAGGGCCTTCCAGGAGCGGACACCGGTGAGAAAGGGGGCCAACCACTCCTCCAGGAACTGGGCCAGGGCCGTGTTTGAAACATCGGGCAATTCATCCATTCCCCCGTGGTGCTTCAGAAAGGCGCACCGGTCCAGGAGGCTCCTTTGGGATTTTGACCAGGGCAGGCGGTCCACGCCCATGTTGCGGATGCCCTTGACCATGGCATCCACGGCCAGGTCCGGGTCCACCCGTTCCAGGGGCTTTTCTTCCAGGGTGAGCCGGCCATAGGAAACCACGGCCCTTGCCGTGACCCGGCGCCCCTGGGCATCCCAGTCCACCCGTTCTTGGGAAATCAGGCCAAAGCCAGTTCCTTGAGAAATTCCCTTGTCCAGGTGGTCCAGATCCGCCCGTTCCAGGGGGGCGGCCAGGCGAATCCCGGCATTGCCGGTGCTTCCATCCAGGTGGGCGGCCACGATGAAGGGGGCCGTGGCCAGGGCCGTGGGCTCCCGGAAAAAGGCCCCGGTGCCCGAGGCCAGGGTATAGGAAAAATCGGCCTTGTTCCGGGGCCGGCCCACCCGTTCGGGAAAGGCCAGGGCCAAAAGGAACCCGGTTCTTTCTGCGGGCAGGGACCGGGGTTTGTTCCCCCTGCCCCTGGGTCCCAGCCGCTGCTCCAGGCGGCGGGCCGTCTCCACCATCTGGCCGGTGTGGCCCCGTCCCCGGTCCTTCCAGGCGGTTTCCACGGCGGCCAGGGGGTGGCGGATGTCGGGGTTTTTCCCTTCACCGCCCTGGGAGAGGATGGCGGCCAGGCAGCAGGCCAGGCGGCCCAGTCCGGGTGCATCCCCCATGGTTTCCAATTCATGGGCCGTGAGGACCATGTGGGCCAGGCGGGGGTGGATGCCGGCATTTGCCATGGCCTTGCCGTGGGGGGTGATGCCGCCTTTCTCATCCAGGGCGCCCAATTGGATGAGCAGCTCCCGGGCCTGGTCCATGGATGCAGCTGGGGGCAGGTCCAGCCAGCTGAGATCTCCGGGATCCCGGGTGCCCCAGAGGGCCAGTTCAAGGACCAGGGGGGCCAGGTCCGCAGACAGGATCTCGGGCCGGGAAAAGGGAAGCAGCCCCTTGTGGACATGCTCGGGCCAGATGCGGTAGCAGCGCCCAGGGGCGGTCCGACCGGCCCGGCCCCGGCGCTGGTCGGCGGAGGCCTTGGACACGGGCAGGGTCTCCAGCCGGGTGGCGGCCGTGCCCGGGAAATACCGGGGGGCCCGCATGAGGCCTGAATCCACCACCGCCCGGATCCCAGGCAGGGTCAGGGAGGTTTCGGCAATGGCCGTGGACAGGATGATTTTTCTCTCCCCGGGCGGGGCCGGTTCAATGGCCCGGTTCTGGGCCCTGTGGTCCAGATTCCCGTAAAGGGGGGTCACCTGGATGCCGGGGCCGATGCGCTCCTTAAGCAGCTCTTCCATGCGCCGGATCTCGTACTGGCCGGGCAAAAAGACCAGGACATCCCCCTCCCCTTCTTCCAGGGCCCGGGCAACGCCCTGGACACAGGCCTCCAGCACCGGGGCATGGCGGCCGCCCATCCGGGCCCGGGACGCCGGGGGCAAATAATGGGTCTCCACGGGGAAAACCCGGCCCTGGGACTGGATGATGGGGGCCGGGTCCATGAGCTTTGAAAGGGCGGCCACATCCATGGTGGCGGACATGACCAAGATCCGCAGATCCTCCCGCAGGGCCCCGGCCGATTCCAGGGCCAGGGCCAGGCCCAGGTCGGCGTCCAAATGGCGTTCGTGGAATTCGTCAAAGATGAGCAGGCCCACCCCTTCCAGGGCGGGGTCGGACTGGAGCATGCGGGTGAGGATGCCCTCGGTGATGATCTGGATCCTTGTGTTGGGGCCCATGCGCCGTTCGTTGCGGATCTGGTAGCCCACGGTCTCCCCGGGGCCTTCCCCAAAGAGTTTGGCCATGAACCGGGCGCAGCTCCGGGCGGCCAGGCGCCGGGGCTCCAGCATGAGAATGGTTTGCCCCCCAAGCCAGGGGGCATCCACAAGGGCCGGGGGCACAAGGGTGGTCTTCCCGGCCCCGGGGGGGGCCTGGAGCACGGCACGGCCATGGGTGGCCAGGGCCTGGTCAATCTCGTCCATGACCCGGGCAACGGGCAGGGTTTCTTTCAAATGGGCTAGATCCAAATATCGGTCCTATTCAAGGGTGGATTCATGATTGGGTTCAAGGATACGTCCTTGGGTTCATTCAAGGGGTTATTACAGGCGATCTTCCGGGGCAGGCTCCAGGGTGTAACAAAAATCACAGCAGCTGTCTCCGGCCATGAGGGTTCGGGGGCGCTCCAGCCTTACCCTGGGGTTGAATCCCTCCATGAGGGCGAAATCCCGGCCGCAGGAAAAATAATTCCCCAGAACGGCGGCCTCTTCTTGGGAATCGGTGAGGGCCCGGTACATCTCCGCATACTTGCACCGGGTCACCCGGAAGCGCAGGCAGGTGTCGGTCTCCTCCTCCACCACCAATTCCAGGGCCCCGTTCAGGGTCCAGAAGGCCAGGCCCTCCCTGAAGGCGGCCAAATCGTTCCGGCCCAAAAGGCCGGCCAGATCCCGGCCCTGGTCCACGGCCACCTGCTTAATGGTGTTGCCGATGACCTGTTCCACAGCGTCTTCACCGTAGGCCCGGGCCAGGGCCCTTGCCACGGGGATGAGAATCCGGGCCTCGGTCTCCCGCCGGACCAGGATCCCCAATTCCTGGGTCAAGGTGTCTGTTTCATAGGGACTTGCCATGGTTGATTCCTCCTCTTTATCCCGAATATTTCATGACAATTTGTTCCAAGAAGTTCGACACCGTTAATGCCGAGGGTAAATCGCCCCTGTTTGAATGAAACGGCTGTCACAAATTGTCCCCCTTCGGGCGGAATGCCTTCACCTAATCTGCATCGTTCCAGAATGGTTTGCGGTAAATCATTACAGCTTCACATTCTGCGCCTCGCATATCAGGCAAATCCATCCCGTCAAATATCCGGGTAAGTAAGTTTCCCCTCCTGGGCCGGAGTGTGTCATATTCCCCCTAAACCTTCAAGTCCGGGCCCCATCCGGGACCGGGTTTTATATTGACAGATCTTCCTGTCTCGGTTATCTGCTTACTAGTCGAATCGTATGGAGGGAAAACGCCCTTCCCCCCTCATAAAAACCAAGGGGCATCCCAAATCCCGTCATCTGGGATACGCCTTTCAGGAGACCCTGTGATAAACGCCTTCACACCCGAGACGAAAACCGCCCCGGCCTATGTCATTGCCGAAATCGGCTCCAACCACAACCAAAAAAAGGATCTGGCCTTTGCCTCCATGGATGCGGCGGCCAGGGCCGGTGCCCATGCCGTGAAATTCCAGCTCTTCCGGGGTAAACGTCATTATTCAAAGTTCACCCCGGATTTCGGGGCCTACGACCGGCCCATCCAGGAACTGCTGGAGGATCTGGAGCTACCCCGGGACTGGATCCCGGACCTCAAGGCCCATGCCGAAAAATTGGAACTGGATTTTATCTGCTCGGTGACATCCAATGGGGATGTGGATCTTTTGGCCGAAAACGGGGTGGAGATGATCAAGATCGCCTCCTTTGAAATCGTGGACCTCCCGTTGATCCGCCATGCCGCCCGCCATGCCAAAACCCTGCTTATTTCCACGGGCATGGCCAACCTGGAGGAGATCGAGGATGCCTGCCGCTGCTGCAGGGAGGAGGGCCTGGAACAACTGGTCCTTTTCCAATGCGCCTCGGCCTATCCCTCCCCACCGGAGATCATGAACCTGGCGGCCATCCAGACCCTGGCCCTGGCCTTCCCCCAGGCCCTCATCGGCCTGTCCGACCACACCACCGACACCCTGATCTCCCCGGTGGCCGTGGCCATGGGGGCCCGGGTCATTGAAAAGCACTTCACCCTGGACAAAACCATGGAGGGGCCGGACCACCACTTTGCCATGGATCCGGAGGAGATGACCCAGCTCATCCAGAACATCCGCAAAACCGAGGCGGCCATGGGCACCGGGGAAAAAGCCGGCCCGTCGGAGGCGGAGGCGGAATTCTACGACAAGGCCCGGCGCAGCCTCCACGCCAGAAGGGAGATCCCCAGGGGGAAACCCATCACCCAGGAGGACCTCATTGTGAAGCGGCCGGGATACGGCATCAAACCCAAATTCATGGACCAGATCCTTGGGAGAACGGCCCAAAGGGATATCCGGGCCGATGAATGGATCACCTGGGAGCAGATCTAAGCCATGGCCACACGCCCCCATGAAAACGGTGACGAATTCGGCATCACCACCCTGTTTTTAAGTTCCGATCCCCGCCACTCCCGGTCGGTCCACTATTGGCGGTGGAGCAACAGCCTTCGCTGGAACAGGGCCTTCCTCTCCCAGGTGAGCCTGGCCCCGGACCAAAATCCGGACGCCATCATCGGCCACTACGGCTTCGGCCAGGTGGAGGTGGCCCATGGAGACCAGACCCTAAGGGCCGGTTTCGGACAGCAGGCCGTGATCCATAAAAACTTCAGGGATCTCACCACCCTGGTGGAGCTCTACCAGGCCATCCAGGACCGGGCTGCCGACACATTTGATTTCCTCTTTGGCTTTCCCAACGACCAGATGTTCCCCCTCAAGGCCGCCCTGTTCCATTGGCAGGAGGTGGCCCATTTCAGGGCCCGGCAGATGCTTACCCAGCAATTGCCCCGGACCGCGCCCCGGGGGCTGGAGATCCGGGAACTCCACGAATTTCCCGCCCATATGGCCTTTGATTCCCGGGGCCCCTGGTTCACCCCGGTTCGGAGTTCCAGCTTTCTCAATTGGCGGTTCATGGCCCACCCGGTCAACCATTACACGGTGCTGGGGGCCTTTGACGGAAAGGAACTGGTGGGTTACCTGGCGCTCAAGCTCTACCAGGCACCCGGGCCGGATGCCAGTCCCATGGGCCATTTCATCGACTATTGGACCCGGGGGACAAACACGGAAATCCTTTCGGCCCTCATGGCCCGGGCCCGGCAGTTTTTCGAATTCAACGCCATTGACGAAATCTGGTTCTGGAACACCCTGAAACCCTACGATCAATTCCTGGCCCCCCTGTGCACGGATAAAGAGGGGTTTGCCACCCATTTCGGCATCCACCCCATGGGGGGAGCCCTGGCAGACACCGGGATCACCCAAATGGGCAATTGGTCCTTTTCCATGGCCGATTCAGATGCATTTTAAGGGGGATCGCCCCCACAAGACAAAGGACGCCCCATGAAACTCCACCACATCGGCATTGCCTGCGCCGACATCGAAACCCAACTGGAACAGACCCTGAAACTCCACCCCGATGCCAGGGCTTCGGAGATCATCTTTGACCCGGAGCAGGATGCCCGGCTCTGCATGGTGGAGATCCCCGGCTCCCACAAGTTGGAACTCATCCAGGGCAGCCCGGTGGCATCCATGGTGGAAAAGAACATCCAGCTCTACCACCTCTGCTATGCCACCCCAAACCTGGAGGCGGAGATGGAACAGCTCGCAGAGGCCGGCGCCCTCCAGATCACCCCGGTGAAACCGGCGGTCCTGTTTGGGGAACAGCGGGTGGTCTTTTTCCTCACCCCCTCCCAGGGGATCATTGAGCTGGTGGAGGTGGCACAATGAAACTGGCCGTGCTCAGCAACGTGAACATGGAGCCGTTGAAGACCTTTTTCCCGGAATCGGTCTTTTCCGGATACAACCAATACATGGCCGAACTCATCTCCCATGGGCTCATCAAGGCCCAGGCCCCGGAAACCGTCTGGCTCCATTTGGAGGCCCGGGAGATGGCCGGGGACCTCTACTATCAACTGCCCAAGGAGGCCGACACCCTCCTGGCCCAGGCCGGTCAATGGATGGCCCAGCTCAGGGAAACGGCCCATGCCTTTCCCAAGATCAGTTTTGTGGTCTCCAGCCTGGTCTTCCCCCCCCGCCGCCACACCAGTTACCTGGCCCAGGATGGCGTGGCCCAAATGGAGGAAGCACTGAACCGCCGCCTGGCAGAGGTTTTAAGGGATCTTCCCAATGCCCTGGTCCTGGACATCAAGCCCCTCTTACTGGCCCGGGGTTTTGACCAGATCCTGGCTCCCCGGTTCTGGTACCTGGGCCGCATCCCTTACACCCACACCGGGTTTGAACTCCTCTCCCGGGCCCTGACCCAGGCCCTGGCCGCCCACAAGGGCCAACAGAAAAAAGTCTTGGTCCTGGACCTGGACAACACCCTATGGGGCGGGGTGGTGGGGGAAGACGGTGTCTCGGGCATTGCCCTGTCCGAGGACGGCATGGGCAAGGCATATCGGGATTTCCAAAGGGAGATCAAGGCCCAGCAGGACAAGGGGGTGCTTTTGGCCCTCTGCTCCAAGAACAACGAGGCAGACGCCCTGGAGGTCCTTGAGACCCACCCCATGATGGTCCTTAAAAAAGAGGATTTTGTGGCCATGGAAATCAATTGGGAGCCCAAGGCCGCCAATATCCAGAGAATGGCCAACCAGCTCAGCCTGGGCCTGGAATCCTTTGTCTTCATCGACGACAATCCCGTGGAGCGGGAGATGGTCCAAACCACCCTGCCCCAGGTCACGGTGCCCGACTTCCCGACCGAGCCGACCCTGCTGCCCTCCTGGTTCCTCGACCAGGTGGTCTACCCCTGCTTCCCCCGCCACTTCCTCACCCGGGAGGACCAGGACAAGACCGCCCAATACAAGAAGCGCTCCCAGCGCCAGGCCCTCTCCCAAAACCTGGACATGGACGCCTTTATCCAGAGCCTGGACATCCGACTCACCGTCCTTAGGGACCCGACCGACCATGTCCAGCGCCTGGCCCAGATGACCCAGAAGACCAACCAGTTCAACCCCACCACCCGGCGCTACACCCAGGCCGACATCCAGGCATTCATTGCCGATCCCCAAATCCGGGTCCTGGCCCTGGACTACCAGGACAAGTTCGGCAAAGAAGGCATCGTGGGCCTGACCATTGTCCGGCTGGAAGGCGACACCGCCGACGTGGACAGCTTCCTCCTCTCCTGCCGGGTCATCGGCCGCAGGGTGGAGGACCGGCTCTTTGCCGCCCTGGTCAAGGAGATCGCCCCAAACGCCGCCACCCTCACGGCCCATTACATCCCCACGGAAAAGAACCCCCTGGTGGCCGACCTTTACCCCCGGCTGGGCCTGACCCCGGATCCGGACACCCCCAACCGCTATACGGGGAAGATATCTTCCCTGATCAAAGAAATGGAAACAGATTAATGGAACGCACCCTGATATTGGAAAAGGTCAAAGCCCAGGCCGCAACCATCTTTGCCATGGCCCCGGACCAGATTAAGGAGACCGACAGCCACAAGGAGATCAAGGCATGGGACTCCCTGGGCCACCTGCGCCTCTTCATGGCCCTGGAGGCAGAATTCGGCCTCAAGTTCGACGTGGCCGAAATGACGGCCAACCGCACCATCACCGCCATCGCCCATCTCATTGGAGAAAAGGTCTGAACCGTGGCCGGCCCCAACCGGATCATCCCGGGACCCAGGCGCATCCCTAAAGGCCCCAGCCTTATCATCCGGGCCGACGGTGGCACCGCCATCGGGGCGGGCCACCTCATGCGCTGCCTGGCCCTGGCCCAGGCATGGCAGGAGACCTGCCGGGGCCCCATCCTCATGGCCTCCCACTGCGACAGCCCGGCCTTGAAGCAGCGCTTCCTGGAGCTGGGGACCCGGTGGCTGGAGATCCCCTTTGACAAAACCCGGGACGGGGCCTTTTTTCTGGAAGCCCTTAAGGCCGCCCCCGGCCTCACCCCGGCCAGGGACTGGCTGGTCCTGGACGGCTACGAGTTTGACACCCCCTACCAGAGAATGGCCAAAACCGCCGGTTTCTCCCTCCTGGTCCTGGACGATTTCCAGCACCTGGAGTCCTATTGCGCCGACCTTGTTTTAAACCAGAGCGTCACCCTGGCCCCGGATGCCTATGCCTTTGAAGGCCCCACCCAACTCCTTTCCGGCCCGGAATATGCCCTGCTCCGGCAGGAGTTCCGCACCCCGGCCACGGACCGCAGCTTTCCCGATCAGGCAGACCATATCCTGGTCACCCTGGGGGGCGCCGACCCGGACCGGGTCACGGAAAGGGTCATGGCCGCCCTGGACCGACTTCCCCAAAAAGGCCTGGAGATCAAAATCCTGGCCGGCCCGGCCAACCCGGCCCTGGACCACTTGGAAACCCTGGCCAGGGCAGCAGCCCACCCCACCCGGATCCAGCCGCCGGTGAAGGAGATGGTTCCCCTGATGGACTGGGCCGATCTGGTCGTCACCGCCGGGGGCAGCACCTGCTGGGAGCTGGCCGCCAGGGCCTGCCCCATGGCCGCCATCACCACGGCGGAGAACCAGACCCGACTGGTGGGTGAGTTGGAAGCACGCTCCGCCGCCCTGGTTCTGGGTCGCCACCAGGACCTTTCCCCCCAACAGCTGGCAAACCAACTCTCCCCCCTGGTGGAAGACCCCGACCTTCGCCAACACCTTTCCACGGCAGCGGCCCAGGCCGTGGACGGACTGGGGGCCCTGCGGGTGGTCGAGCAGATGCTGTCCCCCGGTATCTCATCCCCTCCCTCCGGAACCCCCTAGCCCCCACCCGGGCAGCTTCCCAATAGAAAATTCAACGGCCAAAAAAGGGCGGTTTCATTTTCCCGGCCACAATGGAAACCGCTAGCGTTTGCCAAAAAGAATTTCCGATTAAGCTGACGTGGCTATAGGTAGCAGTGAAGGCAAAAAGGGAGGGCATTGGCGATCCACCACCAGGGGTTGGGAGAAGGGGGATTTGAATAGCCGGTGTTCAGGTTTGGGACGGATAACAGGGCCCAAACCGACTCAAATTAAAACCGGACCTTTGACACGGCCTGTTTTCTGATCCGTGCAAGCCCAGCCAGAAGGCCCAGACCGAGGAGGAGAAGGGCCGAGGGCTCCGGAACAGGACGGATGGAAATGGCATAGTCCTCCACCTCCCCTAGGTTAAGGTGGCCCGTGGGGCCCAACTCAGACAGGCCCGCTGCGGTCAATGAAGGACCCGACGTAATCCTGGTACGGACGTGGAGTTGGGAAAGGCTTCCAGGCACCTGTCGGGCCTCGCTGGGAAAACTCCTTATGCCTTCAGGCGGTACATAGGCGCTCGCCCCTCCCTCGGAAACCTGGATGGTAATGCCTTCCACCTCAATATATATGGGTTGGGTCACCTCAAACCGGCCCCTGGCGTTCCAGGATTCATCCAAAACCTGCTCTCCGTCTTCCCAGATACCGTTGCCGTTGAAATCCGCCCAAATGGAAATATGGTCAAAGGCATAGCTGTCGCTGCTCCTTTCCCGATAGGCGGTGACACTAAACTGTATGGTGTCACCGGCATTCACCGGATCATCGTGATAGGTTGCACCACCGTCCGTTGACCACGACAGGCCGTCATCCGCCGAATCGGGTGATTGGGGGGCGGACTCACCGGTCCATGTCAAACCCAGCCGGATATCCCCGTTGCCGTGGGAGGCAGATCCGTAGGGCCCGGGGGCATCACCAAAATCATGACTTACAGAGGTGGCATGGAGGGGAGCCCCCATCCCCCATAAAAAAAATAATTGTATTATAAAAAAAACCATTGGTCTAAAATTCATGGGTCGTCCCTCCCGGAACTATGTCAGATTAACAATCGATAAACATTAACACCGTTAACATAAGTCCGATAAGAGGGCTTGTCAAAATATGGTTCTGAACCAGGTGGTTAACAGGAACCGGACCAGGTGTTCCACAGAGAAACAGCCCCTTGGGGGCGGCTTTGGTGTGGATGTGGCCCACCTCCTCCACCTGGCTGGATGGCAGGCCAGGAAAGGTGCCCGGCCCAATGCCGATCCAGACATGGGTTTTGCCTGCGGTCTTCTGGTCATGGGAGATAAACGCCATGGCCCCCCTATATCTAAAAAGCCAATACAAAGGCCGGAATCGCATCCTGATTATCAATTGGACCCCTTTACCGGGCCATGGTAGATCCTGGGCCCATGGATACCTTCCTCTCCCGCTTACAAATTCCCCTCCCAGCACCGGCCTACGCCCTGGCCCGTTGGACTCTGGGCCTGGTTTTTATCACGGCCGGTCTGACCAAAATCTTGGATCCGGCAGCCTTTGCCCGGGTGGTGGATGCCTATGCCATCCTGCCCCCCGTCCTGGTGGAACTGACGGCCCTGACCCTCCCCCCCTTTGAGGTGGTGGCCGGACTTGGCCTCCTCATGGATGTCAGGGGCAGCCTCACCCTGATCACGGCCATGGTCCTGCTCTTCCTGGGTATTTTGGGCTATGCCATCCTCATCGGCCTGGATATTGACTGCGGCTGCTTCGGCCCGGAAGATCCCGAAGCCGATCTTTTTCACAACCTGAGAACCTCATTTGTACGGGACATCGGCCTATTGGCCCTCTGCCTGTTTACCTATATCTGGAGGCAGCGCCGGGGCATTTCCCCCCGCCCCCTCCCCAGTCTGTTAAGGAGAAAAAAATGAAACTGAGAATCACCCTTCTGGCCCTCATTGCCCTCTGCCTCACCACCCAGTCGGCCTCTGCCTTTCTGGACAACAAGTTCAAACGGGAAGTGGAAAAGGAAAAGGGCGCCGTCACCCTGGTCCGGGAAACCGCAAAGGGGGACTACAACCTGGTCACCACCAACGAACTGAAGCTGTGGATGGACCAGGGCAAGGAGATGGTCATCGTTGACACCATGCCCTACGAAGCCTCCTATAAAAAGAATCACATCCCCGGGGCAAAACCCTTCCTCTTCCCCATCCCCGATATGGTCCAATGGGACAATGGGGAAACCGACGGGAAATCCCAGGAGGATTTCAAGGCCCTGCTGGGGCCGGACAAGGACCGCCTCATCGTTATCTACTGCGGCTTTGTCAAATGCACCCGGAGCCACAACGGCGCCACCTGGGCCCGGAAGCTGGGTTATAAAAATGTCTTCCGCCACCCCGGCGGCATTTTTGCCTGGAAGGGTGCCGACTACCCCGTGGAAAAAGAATAGGCGTGATCCCCTCCCCCGGGTCCCTGGCCCGTGAACTGGAAACCCAATGCCGGGAATGCGGCCGGTGCGCCCAATGGTGCCCCCTGCTCAAGGCCCGGGGCCTTCCCGGCCCCCTTGCCGGCCAGTACAATTCCGCCCCGGGGGCCGTTACAGACATGGCCTTTGACTGCAGTCTTTGCGGCCTCTGCACCCGGGTCTGCCCCCAGGGCCTTTCCCCCATGGAATTTTTCCAGACCCTGCGGGACCGCACCGGCCAAGGACCAATGCAGCCCACCCCGGCCCAACGCCGCCGCCTCTTCCACGAGCGGGTGGGCCGATCCTCCCTCCTGGCCTGGCATGGTCTCCCCCCGGGATGCCGCACCGTTTTCTTCCCCGGATGTGCCCTGGCCGGATTCCGGCCCCACACGGTCATGGCCCTTTTTCACCGCCTTCGAAGCCGGCTCCCGGACATGGGCCTGGTCCTGGACTGCTGCGCCAGCCCCTCCCGCTCCCTGGGACGCATCCGGGCCTTTGAGCGGATCTTTGACCACCTTATCCAAAGCCTCACCCGCCAGGGTGTCACCCGGATCCTCACGGCCTGCCCCAACTGCCACAGGGTCTTTAAGGAGGCCGCCCCCCGACTCCAGGTGGACACCGTGTTCGAAATCCTGGCCCAGTCCACCCTCCCGGCCCCGGTCTACCCCGGTCCCCGGGTCACCCTCCACGACCCCTGCGTCCTGAGGGAGGAACCCGGCATCCACCAGGCCGTGCGCACCCTGGTCCGGAAAATGGGATTGGACCTCCAGGAGATGAATCCCCACGGCCCGGACACCCTCTGCTGCGGCCAGGGCGGCGGGGGGATCCCCCTGCCCCTGTCCGCCGCCTGGACCGGCCATGTCAGGGACCAGGCCCATGGCCTGCCCATCCTCACCTATTGCGCCGGCTGCACCCAGGCCCTCTCCACCACCGGCCCCACCCTCCATCTCCTGGACCTTTTCACGGGGACACCCCCCTCTGCCCCGACCCCCACGGCCACGGGCAGCCGCCCCTACCTGAGACGCCTGGGCCTCAAGGCCAGGCTCATGGCCAAGCCAAGCCCACGACACAAAACAGCCGTTACCCCGGAATAAACTTCCCGAACAACGGCTGTTCATGTCTCCACCCCCAAAGGGACAAAACACTTTTATTTATTCATTATGGCCCACCCTACTTCTTCATGGACCTGAAAAAGACCTTTTCATAATAGGTCCGGGTCTTGGGATCAAACACCGCCTCCTTCTCGTGGATGAGCTTGGCGCAATCGTCCGGCCAGGGCCCCACGGCCACCACCACGGTATCCCCCAGGTTAAACTTCCGGTTGCAGGCCTCACATCCCTTTTCATTGTAGGTGTTCAGCATATTTAAATCCACGATATAGGCGCGTTCCTGACTCAGTTTCTCTGCCATGGTCTTTGCCTCCCTTTTTCTTATGGTTTACCTCAATGTAAGGATTGCCTGACTTTTTTCAATGCTGGTGGTGGATATCCGCTTACACCTTCTTCAATTTGGCCAACGCCTTATCCGGCCCCAAAAGAATAAAATGATGACCGGCCCCGGCCACAAAAGAGCCGGTGGGGGTGTGCTGCTCCCGGTCCGGGCCGGTGATGGCCAGAACCTGGACCCCGTATTTATTGGTGAGGTTGAGTTTGGCCAGGGACTTGCCCTGGAACTTTTTGGGACAGGGGAGGTTGATGATGGCATACCCCTCCATGAAGGGGAGGTAGTCCAGCATATCCGGGGCGTTGAGGCGCTCGGCCATGGATTGGGCCATGTCCTTTTCCGGGAAAAAAACATTGGAAACCCCGATCTTTTCCAGGATCTTGCCGTGGGACTCGCCCATGGCCTTGGCATGGATGTCGGGCAAATCCAGTTCAATGAGGTTGAGGGCGGCCAGGATGGAGTTGCTCAGCACGGATCCCGTGGAAAGGACCACCGTATCAAACTCGTCCAGGGCCAGTTCTTTCAAGGCTTTGGGGTCGGTGGCGTCGGCCACCACGGCATGGCTCACATGGTCCTTGATGGCCTGGACGGTCTTGGGGTCGATGTCCACGGCCATGACCTCGTTCCCTTTTTCGTAGAGGCGCCGGGCCAGGTAGTATCCGAAATTGCCAATGCCGATGACGGCGAATTGTTTCATGGTCTTATCCTGTCATGATGTTTTCCCGGGCAAACCGGACCCGGGATGAAATTTTTCCGGCCAGGGCCGCCCCCATGAGCAGGGGGCCCAGGCGGCCGATGAACATGGTGGCGGCAATCACCAGCCGCCCCGGGATGGAAAGCTCAGCCGTGATCCCCATGGACAGGCCGGTGGTGCCGAAGGCCGAGATCACCTCAAAGATGATTTCGGCAAAGCCCTGGTGGCCTGCCACCTTGGAGATCCCGTCGGCCTCGGTCATGAAGAGCACCATGGCGCCCACCACCACAATGCCCATGCCCAGCATGAGGATATGGGTGGCCCGGGTGATGTCGGTGTCGGGGATGGCCCGGCCAAATGCCTGGGCATGGGCCTTTCCCCTGAACCGGGAAATCCCCAAAAGGAAAAGGGCCGCCGCCGTGGTGGTCTTGATCCCCCCGGCACAGGAGCCCGGGCAGGCCCCCACAAACATGAAGAGCATGAACAAAGAAAGGGTTTCGTTGGAAAGCAGGTTCATGTCCACGGTATTGAAACCGGCGGTCCTTGTGGTGACGGACTGGAACAGGGCCGTGGTGCACTTCCCGGCCACGGGCATGCCGGCCAGGGTATTGTCCCACTCCATGCCCAGGAAAACCAGGGTGCCGGAAAGGATGAGGACCAGGGTGGTGGTCAGTGCCAGCTTGGTGTGGAGGGAAAGCCGGGAAAAACGTATCTGCCGTCGCTTGAGGGCATCCCACAGCTCGGTGATGACAAAGAAACCGATCCCCCCCAGGACGATGAGCCCCATGATGGCCCCGTTGACCAGGCCATCCTGGCCATACCGGGTGAGGCTGTCCGGGAACAGGGAAAAGCCGGCATTGCAGAAGGCGGACACGGAATGGAAGATGGAATACCAGGCCGCCGTCACCGGGGGGAAATCCCCGCAAAGCCGGGTGAAAAGGATGAGGGCACCGGCCAGTTCAATGCCCAGGGTAAAGAGGATCACACTGCCCAGGATCTTCCGGGAGGACCAGCGGCCCGACCCGGCATAGGTGTCCTGGAGGATGTTCCGGCTCCTGAGGCTGGTCCTTCCCCCGACCACCATGATGATGAGGGTGGACAGGGTCATGATGCCCAGGCCCCCGGCCTGGATGAGGAAGAGGAGGATCACCTGCCCGGAAAAGCTGAGCCGGGTCCCCACGTCCATGACGGAAAGCCCGGTGACGCAGGCGGCCGAGGTGGCCGTGAAAAAGGCATCCACCAGCCCCAGGGGATCATGGGACACCGAGGTGGGCAGCATGAGCATCAGGGTTCCCGCCGCAATGAGCAGGGCAAAACCGGCAAGGGTCAGGCCCGACGGGGAGGTGGGGAATCCCAGGCCGCGCCAGCCGGGACTCTTTTTATATAAGGGGCTGTTCATACACACCATTCTATCATATTTCAGCGCATTGAACCGACGGTCCGGCCCAAAAACAGGCGGTGAATATACGCCCCCCAGGGGGGGATATCAAGTTCAATATTTCCTGAACAGCACCAGTTTCCGGTGGTCCCGGTCCATGTCAAAAAGGGCGTCCAGGACGGGGACAAAGGGACTCTTGACTGCGGCCTCCCCGTTGATGGTCTCAACACCCACCCGGTTCAGGGCATGGCTCCACCGATGGAGGAGGTGGACCAATGGGGCCATGATTTCCGGCAGATCGGCATCCCCGGGATCTGCCATTATCTCCAGATGCGTCCCGTTTCCCCTTGAAATCATCACCAGGGCCCTCCCCCTGAAGACCAGGTGGTTGCCCCGGGCCCTTGGGGGAAGGGGGGCGGACCAGGCCCTGGTTTGGACGTCGGTGGGGCCGGGGAAACGATTCTGGAACCAGTTCCGAACCAGGGGGTGGAAGGGAAGGCCGTCAAAAGAATGGGGTTCAATGGGATTGGGATTCATGCCCCAAAATGAGATATTCCCACGTCCCTGTCAACTTGTGGGTTGTGAAGGCGGTCGATTTAAGGTAAAACCCCTATACACACTGGATAACCCCCTAAAAACTTGGGTGTTTATCAGTTTTTTTTCAAACGGACAATAACAAGGTATTCCCTTCATGGATCTGACCAAACGATTGATTGTAATCCCCAAGGAAAAAGCGGTTTTCTGGATGGATGGCCAGGGCTTCTGGAACAATGAGCACGGGAAATTCGAACACCCTAAAATTATCAAGCATTTCCACCGGTCCATCCGCAAGGACAAGGACGGCTACCACGTCTTCCAGGAAACCGACGAATTTGAGGAACGGGTCTATTTCCCCTACGAGGACACGGCCCTGTTTGTATTTGACATCCGCTTTAAAAAGGACCGGACCCTGCTGCGCTTGAACACGGGCGTGGACCTCCCCCTGGATGGGGAACGCCTTTTCACCCAAAACGACCAGCTTTACTACCAGGCCCCGGAGCACCGGATCAAGTTCACGGAAAAGGCATTGGTCAAGCTGGCCCCATTCCTGGACGAGGAAGAGGGGCGTCTCTGCTTCACCCTGGGGGACGCCCCAGTGTATGTCCCTGAGAAATAGGGTATCCCTGAAAAATAAAGGGCCTAGGCCCGATCCTGCCAGCCCCGTTCCCAAGGGGCCGCCGTTCCCGTCACCGGACTATGGCCCTGCGGGGGTTTTTCCCCTTAACACCATGGGTGATCCCACCGGAAGGTGGCGATGTTTCCCATTGCCATGGGCCCCCTTAAAAACACCGGACCGGGCCGAGGAGTGGGGAATCATCATCAGACAGCCCAGTAGAATCATCTGAATCACCCAGAAAATCAATCGTTTCATTCCCCCATCTCCCTGCAGAGGACATGGCTCATGCAGGCCATTGCCCCGTATGCCTTCCTCAATTCATCCACCCCCACGGGCACCACCTCAATGCCCATGGCTTCGTACCCGGCCCTGGACCGGGGATTTTTATCGGGCATCATGATCTTTTTGGGCCCCAGGACCACAAAATTAAAGGCCATGTTGGTGACGGCCTCTTTCACATCGGGCAGGGGGGCCACCTGGAAACCCCTTTCCTCCAGGACCATGACCAGGCCGTGGGGGGTCCGCCGGGGCCAGACAAAGGCCAAATCCCTGTCCACGATGCGCATCATGCCCATGAAGTGCATGGTCCCATAGGGCAGGTCAAAGGCCAGGGTTTTCACCCCGGTCTCGGCCAGGAGGGTGGAAACCTGCTCAATGCCGGCCCCATTGGTGCGCAGACCCCGGCCCACGACGGCGGTCTCCGGGTCCAGCCACATGAGGTCGGCCCCCTCAAAGGTGGCCTGGCCCGTGAGGACCTTGATCACGGGGACGCCCAAATTCCAGAGGGTCCGGGCCATCCAGCGCTCCTCCCCGGCACGCACCGTTGAGGCGGGCCGGGCCAGGATGGCGCCCTGGGGGGTCATGGCGGCCAGATCGGCACAATAGAGCTGATTGGGGGTAACATGGGGGCCGGGATCCAGGTAATGGACCGTGACCCCGTGGCTCCTGTATGCATCGGTCATGGCGTCGTGCTCGGCCCGGGCCCGGCCCAGGTCGATGACATCGGCAAATTGAAAGGTGTTGATCTCTTCCCTGGCAATCTCCATCTCCGGACCGGGCCGGTGGACCAGGACCGATCCAAGGGGCCGGTACTCGGAGTCCAGGCCGCAGGAGGAAAAAAGGTCACCGATCTCCTCCTTATGGGTCCGGTTCCGCTGGGACCAGCCCTCACCGCCATAGGCGGCGCTGCCAAAGGAATCGGCCATGGGGGTAGCTGTTTTCATAATATCGCCCTCCGAACAAGATGCCCTCACCGGGTCTCCCGGGGTCCGGAAGGGCCTAGGCGAACTCTGCACAGGCCTAGATTCCGGGTCCTGGAGACCGGGCAAATCCATCTTGTGAAATATCCGATTAAAATAAACTCAGGATGGGTTATGGTGAAATGCTTGCAAAAAAATACGCATCCGAGCATTGTTTTGCAAGGTGAATTCAGCGGTGGGTATTGACAATTTCCAGTTTTAGAATCACTTTGGGAAGATCAATGGGGAGGTTTGCCCAAATATTTCATTGAAATTTGTGATCCAAGATTCATTGGAAGAAAAAAGGGAAGTTCTCATCTGTCCTTTATCGATTCTGGAGCACATTGTCATGGGATATCCGGGTGAGATCCCAGGCTGTGTTGAACTTTTATGGTATGGACCGTCCATCATGCGCCTTATTTATCTGCTTCGCTTTGCCCTATATCTGCGGTATTTCTTTCACCGGATCAGCCGAACCGGCAGCTTTAGTTCGGCCCATGGCCGGCGGTTCCGCTACGGATCCTACCGGACCCAGGGAAAGCCCCTCAAGGATCTGCTCCATCACTTCCACGTCAAGCAATTCCACGAATCCTCCTGTTCGGTGGCTTCAGTGGCCTCGGTGGTCAATGCATTGGCCCGGCTCCAGAACCGGTCCCCCCGCATGGAAAAATTCCCCGTCACCCAGCAGGATCTCCTGGACCAGGTCAAGGCGGCCCATTGGAAGGAACGCATGGGCCCCAAAGGATACAAGGGACGGCGGGGCCTGCCCCTGCCCGTTTTAGGGGAGGTGGTCAAGGCCAGCTTGGACACCTACGGCATTGAATACGGCACCGTGGAAGTCATCCAGGCCCCGGCCCGGGGCACCCGGCCGGCCCAGGCCGTGGCCCGGCAACTCAAGGCATTGCTGAAAATCTTTGAAACCCGGGGCCAGTGCATCCTCATTGCCCACTTTGACCAGGGCAGTTTCCTCAAGGAACTCAATATCCCCCACATCTCACCGGTGGGGGGCTATGACCCCGACACCCAGACCGTGGAACTTCTGGATGTGGACCCGGGAGTGATCCATCCCTATGAAATCGACTTCGACACCTTTTACAGGGGGATTTCAACGGGCTACCAGAACCTCTTCCGGGTCTTTGGATACGGAAGGGGGGGATGTGTGGTGATCCGGCTCATGGATCCGGAATAGTCCGGAGATGCCATGACAATTTTCCCCGGCACCCTTGGCCCCCTTGATGGCCCAAGGAAGCCATGCCCTTTTTCTAAAGACATCAACCATGGCAAATTGTTCCACACTTTAAAAATTGGGGGCGACCGTTATCCCATCTGACGACGTCCACCCGGGATCAAAGCCGTGCGGCCTGGACATGCATCCAGTCGAAATTCCGGGCCCGGCCCAGGCTGACCCAGCCCTCGGCCTCCCAGAACCGCCACCATTGGCGGTATTCCGACCGGGCAAACACGGCCCGGTCACTGCCCCACTTTAATTGGTTTCGGGCGGGATCGTAATCCATGGCAATGCCCCAGGCATGCATGCTCCACCGACGGCCCCCCCGCATCCTTCGCTTGTTGTAGCAGCCCCCCCACAGGTCCAGGCCCAGGGCCAGGATCCCTTCCATGTGGTAATGCTCCCGGACCTGGCCTAGAATTTTCACCAGGCTGGGCCCCACCTTTTCATGGCAGGTGATGCGGTTGACCACCTGGTCCGTGTTCCAGGCGATGCGGTGGGGATAGGGAAGGTCCACCTGGATCAGGTGGTCCCCCGGGTTGCCGAAGAACCGAATCAATTCCGCCTCTTCTGCCTGGGAGGGCCAATCCCTGGGATTGGCCGGGGCACGGTCCTCCGGGCGCCAGGGCTCGGGTTCCTGTCCCTGGACCACCATTTCCACCAGACACCCATAGGCAAACTGGGTCTGGGGGCCCCAATATCCGTCCACGGCGCCTCCGTCAATCCCCCGTTGTTCCGCCGCCATCTGGATCACGCCCACGGCCCTGCGGTTTATTGTCCAGTCCGAAGAAAACCCGGGGACCTTTTCCAATGCAGTCCGGGTTCCCGGCCCCATGATCCCGTCCACCGGCCCGGGATCCAGCCCCATGCGTTCCAGAATAATCTGCACCATCTTCAATTCTTCTTTTTCCATTGCCGCCTCCTTGGTCCCAGGATCTGAGCCCGCCGGAACACCCTGCAAGGCATATCCGGACCGGCCTGTGGATACAACGGCTGAAACGCGCTGCTGAAAAGGGCAAAAAGAGACTTCCACCCATGCAGAGACAAGGTGAAGATGGACAGGGAGAAGGAAAGATCCTGTATGGTTATGGGATGATGTATATCAGATTAGACCAAAGTTCGGGCAGATACAAGACGGGCATGGCGGAATTTTTGGAAAGGGCCTTCTCCACCGGGGAGGCCGCGGGTTCAAATGAAAAACCGGGAACTGCACAAGGCAGCTCCCGGTGGGGAGGGAGTTCCAACCGGAGTTGGCAAAAGACCTTATTCCTTGGGGGTTCCCATGACCTCGGAAAACATCTCCTCGTCCCAGGGACGGGCATCGGCCACGTTCTGGCGGAACTTGATGAAGTCGATGGTGTCCTGGCCAGTGATACGCTTGGTGTTAAAGGCCCCAAAGCCCAGGAAGGCCTCTCCGCCCATGTTGGCGGCCAGCCAGTGGCGGTGGTCGTTCTTCAGGGTGTCCCAGAAGAATTTCTTTTTCTGGCGGATACCGTCAATGGACTTGATCAGGCAGCCCGGGAAGAGGTTGGCAAACTTCCAGACCACGCTGTTGACCTCCTTGTCCAGGAGTTCAAAGTCGGCATTGGCCTGGTGTTCTTTGAGAAAGGCCCTGCCTTCCTTAAGGGCGGTGCCGGTCTTGTATTCACCGTAGACCACTTCCCCGTCCTGGATATAGGTGTCGGTGACGATGGTGGGGTTTCTCACCCATTCCCCATTAACCTTGAGCACGGGAACCACCTTGGAAATCATGCCCTTCTGCTTCATCTTGTAGGAGGACCACATTTCACAGGAGATGCAATTCCACATGGCGTCTTCCATGGTCAAAAACCAGGGCAAAAAGTCCGAGGAGCCGCCGGCAGGAGCAGACCCATGCTTGGGCCCGGCCTGGCCGAAGATGGCCAGATCCGATGATACGGCAATGTCGCAGGCCAGGCCGATTTCCTGGCCACCGGCCACCCGCATGCCGTTGACCCGGCAGATCACAGGTTTTTTACAGGCCAGGATGGAATCCACCATGTGGTTGAACAACTCCATGTATTGGCCGTATTCGTCGCAGCGGCGGGAGTAGTATTCGGAGTATTCCTTGGTGTTCCCCCCGGTGCAGAAGGCATAGGGACCGGTGCCGGTGAAGACCACGGCCACAACGCTGCGGTCCAGGGAGGCGTTTTCAAAACCGGCAATCACCCCCTTGACCATGTCCGTGGTATAGGAGTTGTACTGGCGGGGGTTGTTCAGGGTGATCCATGCCGTATACAGACCCTCCACCCCCTTTCCGTCGGGATCGGTGAGGGGCTTTTTCTCGTACATGGTGCAGGGGGCTTCGGTTCCCCAGTGGGGGTTCCGGTGCAGGGCATGGTCCTTGGGTTCGTTGTCCCGGGGCATCCAGTCAAGACTCATATGGTTTCTCCTTTGGGGTTAAAATATTGGCAGGGCTGGGGCCCCCGCCCATGGCAAGGCCCCTCCTAATTATTATCCGATGTATCCGCCATCCACGCCCAGGACCTGGCCCGTGATATAGGAGGCGTCCCCCGAGGCCAGGAAGACAAAGGCCGGGGCAATTTCTTCGGGATCGGCAAACCGGCCCAATTGGATCCGGCCTTCGTAAATCTTTTTCAATTTTTCATCGGTCTGGAGTTTGCCCGTCATTTCCGTCTTGGTGATGCCCGGACAAATTACGTTGACGGTGATACCATACCGTCCCAGCTCCCTGGAGGCGGACTTGGTAAAGCCGATGATTCCGGCCTTGGCAGAGGCATAATTAATCTGGCCGATGGTGCCGAAGATCCCGGCCGTGGAAATCACATTGATGATGGAACCGGACTTTTTCTCCTTCATGTAGCGACCGGCGGCCTGGGTGGTGTTAAAGGCGGCCTTAAGGTGGATATCGATGATGGCATTCCAGTCCTCTTCCTTCATCTTCAACAGCATGGAGGGTTTGGACACTCCCGCATTGTTCACCACGATGTCCACGCCGCCCAGCTCTTTCACACAGGCGTCGACCATGTTCTGTGCATCGGTGTAGGAGGCCACGTCCGCGGCCACGGCCACGCCCCTGCGGCCCAGCTTTTCGATTTCCCCCACGGTTTCCCTGGCCGCGGCGTCATTGGAGTGGTAATTCACCAGGACATCGGCCCCTTCCCTGGCATAGAGCAGGGCAATGGCCCGCCCGATTCCCCGGCTGCCGCCGGTGACAATGGCTTTTTTCCCCTCAAGTTTCATACAAAAACTCCATTTATAAAGGTTAGTCCGAACACTTCACGGGGTGGAACGTCTTCCGGTTTCTGGGTACAAACTGCCATGAAATATCCGGGTTAGAAATCCGGTATCAATACGATGCGCTGGTCCGGAGACTGTTCATGGGCTTCTTCAAAACTCTCCCGAATGGTGGACATGGGCCGGGTCTGTACAAAGGGGGTAAAATTGATCTTTCCCTGGGTGATCATGGAGAGCACACTGGGATAGTATTCGGGCAGGCAGCCCCAGGAGCCGATGAGTTCGGCGTCAAAGGCCATGAGCCGGGAGATGGAATATTCCACCTTGTGGGGCCCGAATCCCACCACCACCATCCTTCCTGTGTAGGAGAGCAGTCCCAGGCCCAGTTCCTGTCCCTGGCGGGTGCCGGAGACTTCGAAGATCTTCCACCCGAACCCGGGCAGGCCCTTCTGTTTCCGGATGGCCTTGATTTCACCGGAGACCTCCCTTACGCTCTTGTCCATGGAGTTGATCACAACGTCGGCCCCGTTGTTGAGCATGGTTTCCAGGCGCTGGGCATTAATATCCACGGCCACAACCGTGGCGCAGCCCAAGGCCTTTAGCACCTGGACCATGTACTGGCCCACACCGCCCACACCGATGACGACGGCATGGTCCCCCACCTGGACATGGGCCCGCTTGGCGGCCTGGAAGGGGGTGGTGGCGGCATCGGCCACAACGGCCAGCTTCTCCAGGGGGATCTCCCCCCTCTGGCTCACCGGGCAGAGGTCAATGGCCGGCACGGGGATGTAATCGGCAAATCCCCCGTAGATGCCCATGGAATTGCCCGGCATCTTCTGGGCCAGGCAGCGGTTGCCCCGGCCGGTCTTGCAGAGCAGGCATTTGCGGCAGGGCATGACCGCAGGGATGATCACCTCGGTGCCCACCCAGTTCTGCACATCATCGGCCGCCCAGACCACCCGACCGGAGATCTCGTGCCCCAGGGTCAGGGGGGCCGGGCTCACCGTGGGCACCCCCTGGTAAAAATAGCCCAGGTCGGTGTGGCAGATGCCGCAGCCCGCCACCGCCACCAGAACCTCACCCGGGAAAAGTTGGGGCAGGGGCAGGGTTACAGATTCCAGTTGTCCCGGGGTGGTCTCCCCGATTTCCCGGTCCTTTGACCAGGGACGCACCATTTGCCAGGCATTGATGTGGTCCGGGATGTCTCCCATTGTTCTCTCCTCTTCAGACAAAAGGGTTGACGCCGCTCTCCCACAGGTGGGCAGCGGCGGCGCAGTGGAATTCAGCTCAGCACTTGATCACTTTGACGCGGGTTCCGATCCATTCCGGCGGCAGGTAGATGCGACCGCTGTTGCCCGAAGACCGGACCACCTTCTGGACCATCTCCTCCCCGTAGATTTCAAATTTGACTTTTTTTGAAACGATTTCGATATGACGGGCTTCCTCGTCCGGGCGTTCCTTTCCCATACTTTCAAGCTCCCTGTCTATATCATAGCCGTTATGGGGTTTGATTCAGCTATTAATTGGGTACGACATAGATACAATACAGCTATTTGTCAACCATTTTTTCACCAACCCGGCCTGTAAAATGGCCAACACCGTCATCCACCCCCATGGAAGTCCCCCTCCCAATTAGGGGAAACCACCCTTTAGCCAAGGGATTTATCGCCGCGAATCCCGGAAAATTCATTGCATCGTCAACCAGCCTGGATTTTTACCTGATTTTTTCTCCTTCCCCCCAAAAAACAGAAAAATACCAGGCCCACCCCAAGGCAATTGCAGCTATAATATGGCCATATTTCCGCAACAAAATAAACTCCATTCAGTCCCGGGATCCCCTGCCCCCCAAGGGTTTGTTGATACATCAACCACCCCGGATACCATTTTATGATGCCAATCCACATTTTTGCTTGACAGGTTTTCTTCCTATCCAATATAGTGTTCTATCCAACAGCTGATATATAGTTACATTGTAATTATATTTTTGGCAGAAAGGAGGTGAATGCCCGCTCCAGTCCCAATCTCGTTTATAACATCCAGGGTCCAACGGCAGGTTTCCCCCTTGCTGCAAACTTATCGAGGAGGTTTATAACATGAAGAGGTTCATGGTTTTTTCGTTCGTCTTTTGCGTCGTATCCGCATTCGCCCTTACGGCATCCGCCAAAACCCAGCTGACCTACTCCAATTTTTTCCCGCCCACACATATCCAGAGCCAATTGGCCGAAGGCTGGTGCAAGGAAGTTGAAAAAAGGACCAACGGAGAGGTGGTGATCAAATACTTCCCCGCCAGCACCCTTACCAAGGCCCCCCAGACCTACGACGGGGTGGTCCAGGGCCTCGCCGACATCGGCATGACCGTTCTGGCCTATTCCAGGGGCCGTTTCCCCATCGCCTCCGCCATTGACCTTCCCATGGGATATTCCTCGGGCGTCCAGGCCACATCCGTTGCCAATGCGGTTCTGGACAAATTCAACCCCAGGGAATTCAACGATACCCAGATCATGTTCCTCCACGCCCACGGGCCCGGACTCATCCACACCCGTGACACGGAAGTGAAAAACCTGGACGATCTAAAGGGACTGAAACTCCGGGGCACCGGCACCTCGGGCAAGGTCCAGGCCGCCCTGGGCGCCTCCCCGGTGGGCAAATCCATGCGGGAATGCTACCAGATGCTCCAGAAGGGCGTTGTGGACGGTTCCTCCCACCCCATCGAAGCCAACAAGGGCTGGAAACTGGGGGAGGTGGTCCATTACATGATCCAAAACTTTTCAACGGCCTACACCACCACCTTTGCCGTATTCATGAACAAGACCAAATGGAACAGCCTCGGTGCCGACCAGCAAAAAATCATTGCCGAAATCAATGCCGAATGGGCCACCAAACACGGCCAGGCATGGGATGATGCCGACAAAAAAGGCATGGCCTTTTTCAAGGAAAAGGGCGGGGTTGTCCTCCCCCAGACCGAAGCAGAATCCAAACGCTGGGCAGCTCAGGCCCAGGCCGTTATCAAAGACTACGAAAAAAAGGCCGCCCAAAAGGGCATCGACGGCCAGGCCGTGGTCCGCTTTATTCAGCAGAACCTCTGATGGGAATGTCACCGGCCCGGCACTGCCCGGGCCGGTGATATGTTAAAGTCGTAAACATCAAAATGGGTCGCAATCAATGAATGCCTTTTTCGGGGTCTTACACCGGATCTCCCTCTGTCTCAAATGGATCGGCGCAGCCGCCCTCACCGCCATGATGCTCCTCACGGTTGTGGACGTCATCGGCAGGTTCTTCAAACACCCCATCTTCGGATCGGTTGAGCTGGTGGGATTTCTGGCCACCATTGTGGTGGCGGCAGCCCTGCCCTACACCTATAAGATGGACGGCCATGTGGGGGTGGAGATCCTGGTCCGCCTCCTGTCCAAAAAAAACCAACTCATCATTGATATCACCACCCGGACCATCAGCCTTATCCTTTTTGCCGTCATCACCTGGCAGATGTTCCTCTATGCCGAAGACATCCAGAAGACCGGGGAGGTCTCCATGAACCTGGAGTTCCCCATCTATTACGTTGTCTATCTCCTGGCTGCCGGACTTTTGGCCTTTTCCGCGACCATCCTGGAAACCCTGATCCACGACCTGATTAAACTAAAGGAAATCAACGCCAAATGAGCCCTGCACTCGCCGGTATCATCGGTATCCTCATCATGATCCTCATGTTCCTGACCCGGATGCCCGTGGCCTTTGTCATGGCCACGGTGGGGTTTTGCGGTTTCTCCCTTATGATCAGTCCCCACGCCGGACTGGTGCTCCTGTCCAGGAACACTTACGAAACCTTTGCCTCCTACGATCTGACCACCATCCCCTTGTTCATCCTCATGGGCCAGCTGGGATTCAACTCCGGCATCAGCCAACGCCTCTACGAGGTGGGATATAAATTCCTGGGCAATGTACAGGGGGGGCTGGCCATGGCCACGGTATCGGCCTGCACCGCCTTTGGGGCCGTCTGCGGTTCCTCCCCGGCCACGGCCGCCACCATGGCCACGGTGGGGCTGCCCGAAATGAAACGCTACCACTACAACGACGAACTGGCCACGGGTTCTGTGGCCTCGGGCGGCGGCATCGGCATGATCATGCCCCCCTCGGTGGTGCTCATCATCTACGGCATCCTCACGGAACAGTCCATCGGTGCCCTGTTTGTGGCCGGCATCTTCCCGGCCTTCCTGGTGACCCTGCTCTTCATCATCTCCATTTATATCCGCTGCCGAATCGCGCCGGAACAGGGTCCCAGGGGCGAAACATTCACCTGGAAGGAACGCTTTGCCTCCCTTTTGGGTCTGGGGGAGACCCTCATCGTCTTCACCATGGTCATCGGCGGGATCTTCATCGGTTTGTTCACCCCCACGGAAGCAGCTGCCATGGGTGCATTCGGCGTTTTGGTCATTGCCTTAATCCGACGGCGTATCACCTGGGAGAAATTCGTCAAATCCCTCATGGAGACCCTGCGCACCTCCTGCATGGTCCTCATGCTCATTGCCGGGGCCGTGATCTTTGGCAAATTTTTGGCCGTCACCCGCATCCCCTTTGAGATCGCCGGCTGGGTCTCCAGTCTGGAGATGTCCCCGGTCATGGTCATGGGAGTCATCATTGTCATCTACTTCTTCGGGGGCTGCTTCATGGACGCCCTGGCCTTTGTCACCCTCACCGTACCCATTTTCTTTCCCGTGGTCATGGAGCTGGGATTTGATCCCATCTGGTTCGGTGTCATCATCGTCATGGTCACGGAGATGGGGGTGATCACCCCGCCGGTGGGCATCAACGTCTATGTGGTCTACGGGGTGGCCAAAAATGTCCTGGGAGAGGAAATCCCCCTGGAAAAGATCTTCAAGGGCATCTTCCCCTTCCTCATTGCCGTCATCGTGGGGGTGGTGATCCTGATCCTCTTTCCCAAGATCATCCTCTACCTGCCCGACCTCATGTACTAGCGGAACTGGGGCCCGGGCGCCCCTCCGCAACGCGGCTGATCCGGTGGGAGCGGTCCGCTCCAACCCTTAAACAGGGGGGAGAACTTGCAACAATGGGTGCATTGGAGCCTGGATGAAAATCGCTTCGGAAAAGGGGGTGTCAAATGGTTGTGAAAGACTCGTACCTAAAATTTAAGGGTGACAAACGGGCGGACCCGTCCTATGGTAGGATCTTTTAAGGATCATTTCACATGACCGTTCATACCCCTGGGATTGCAAAGAAAAACGTCTGGTATCTTTTACCCCTCATCGGGCTGCTGGCGGCCTTCCCCCCCATTTCCACCTCCATGTATCTCCCGGCCGTTCCCCATTTGCAGACCATCTGGAACGTCCCCTTAAAGACCATCAACCTCACCCTCATCGCCTTCTACCTGAGCTACAGCGCCACCCTGCTCTTTTACGGCCCCATGTCGGACCGATTCGGAAGGCGGCCTCCATTGATGGTGGGCATCAGCCTTTTTATCCTGGGTAGCCTTTTCTGCGCCAACGCCCACAGCGCCACGGAACTGATCCTGGGCCGCATCGGCCAGGGCATGGGGGCGGCAGGCCCCTCGGCCCTGGGGCTCTCCATGATCAAGGACCGGTTTGACGGCTCCCGGCAAAAGCGGATCCTGGCCCTCATGGGTGTCCTCATCCCCCTGGCCTCCATGGTGGGCCCCAGCCTGGGCGGCACCGTCCTGATCACCGGCCATTGGGAGATGATCTTCTACGTCCAGGTGGGGGTGGCCCTGTTCGCCCTCTTCATGGTCATCCGACTCCCCGAACCCATTGCCCGGAAGGAAATCATTCCCTTCAACGGCATGGCCCGGCCCTATGTCACCCTGGTGAAAAACCGGCGGTTTTTCTTCCTCAACCTTTTGTTTGCCGCCTCCATGTGGCCATTTTTCGCCTTTATTGCCGCCTCTTCCGATATTTATATCAAGGAATTTCTCCTGTCGGAGCAGGCATATGGCGTCTATTTCGGGGTCAACTCCCTGGGCATGATCCTGGGCTCCTTCATTTGCATGTACATCAACACTGTCAGGGACATGGTCATGATCCGCCTGGGCCTGGTTGGGGTCTTTTTGGGAGGGCTTCTCCTCTATTGCCTGCCCCATTCCCACCCCCTTTGGTTTACGGTGCCCATGTTCTTCATCACCTTCAGTTTCGGTATCACCCGGCCCTACAGCGTCAGCCTGGTCCTCAACGCCGTGGACCGCCATGCCGGTTCGGCCTCTTCTCTGATGATGCTCACCAATTTTGTCTTCGGCTCCATGGCCACCCACATCATCTCCCTGGGATGGTCTAATACCATTGCCGTCATCGGCATCCTGGCCATGGCCGCCGGCAGCATCATCCTGGGGTTGCTCACCCTTTCCGGGGAGGGGAAATGATCTCTGCCGCCACCAACCCAAAAATGTCCACAGCTATCAGGGTGACCCTAACCACCGTTCTGATCCATTTTCTCCTGGCGATCCTCCCGGGGTGCCCGAATCCTTTACTCGCAGAAGAGGCCGGTTTCAGAATCGCCCTGGCCCAGACGACCTCCACCCCGGACAAGGAGGCCAACCTGGAAAAGATCCGCAGTTTCAGTGCAAGGGCTACGGACCAGGGGGCTCAGATCATCTGTTTCCCGGAACTGTCCGTCTCCGGGTATGATCTAAGGGAGGCAGCCCAAAGGGCCGAACCCATCCCCGGTCCCTCTTCCCATGTCCTTTCAGCCATGGCCCGGGAGCTGGGCATCACCATACTGGCCGGGATGGCGGAACGGGAGGGTGCCCACCTTTACATCACCCAGGTGGCCGCCTTTCCCCGGGGAAGGGTGGAAATATACCGCAAAACCCACCCCGGACGCCGGGAACGCCAAGTTTTCAGCCAGGGAGACCGGCTGCCGGTCTTCCAGACCGAGGACCGCCGGGGCAGGACCGTCACCTTTGCCGTGGGGATCTGCTACGACCTCCACTTCCCCGGACTGGCCCAGGCCTATTCCCTGGGGGGGGCCCAGATTCTCTTTGCCCCCCATGCTTCGCCCGTGGCGGCCCCCCAACGCCTGGCCCTGTGGAACCGCTACCTGGGAACCCGGGCCTATGACCACACCCTCTATGTGGCCGCCAACAATCATCTCACCCTTTTGAAGGGAAAACGCTCCGGCGGAGGTGCCGGGGTCTGGGGCCCGGCAACGGCCGTACCCATGGCCCAGACAACGGAAGTACGGGAAGGCATCCTCTTCTGCGACCTGGATCTGGAAGCATTGGCAAAACGCCGGGCTCCCCATGGCAAGACCTTTTTCACCAAGGACATCCGCCCCGGGCTCTACTATAAGGAATCCCGGCTTCCCAAGCCGTCACTGCCCGTTTATAATGGGGACCGGGACCATTACCCCTTAAAGCCCCCCATTAACTTGGGGCCTTCGTTAAATTAACCCCTTCATAAAGGAGCCCCATGAAGCTGGCCATACTTTCAGATATCCACGGCAACCTTGAAGCCCTTGAAGCGGTCCTGGCCGACATGGAAAAAACCCGGCCCGACCAGGTGGTCTCCCTGGGGGACAATATCAGCTACGGCCCCGATTCCGCCAGGGTCATGGAGATCCTCATGGAACGGGATATCGCCTCCATCCTGGGGAACCATGAGATGGCCGTCTGCCATCCCCGGTTCATGAAATGGTTCAACCCCAGGTCCCAAAAGGCCGTTTCCCAGGCCGCCAAAAGTTTAGGTACCAAGGCCAGGGATTACATCCGCACCCTGCCCCGGTACCGGATCCTTCCCAATGGCATCCGCCTGGTCCACGGCCTGCCCCCGGACTCCCCCTTCCTCTACCTCTACCAGATGGATCCCGGGGCCCTGGCCCGGCGCATCCAGGCCATGGATCCGCTCCTCTGCTTTGCCGGCCACACCCACGACCTGGAGCTTTTTTCCCTTTCCAACGGGGAATTGGTGACCCAAAAGATAAAGGGCCGCACCCTCTCCCTTGAGGGAAACCGGCCCTGCATCGTCAATGCCGGGGCCGTGGGCCAGCCCGGGGACGGGGAGCCCTCGGCCAAATACCTGATCCTGGACACCCAAACCCAGGCCCTTGAAATCCGCCACTGCCCCTTTGATTTCAACACCACACAGGAAAAGATCCGGGCCGCCGGCATCCCCCACACCTACGCAGACAAGCTGGGCATCCACTTCAGGAACGAATCATGAAAAAAATCGGAAAATTCACCATTGCCGGCATGCTGGGAAAGGGGGGCATGGGAAAGGTCCTCAAGGTCACCTATCCCGTCACCGGCAAGGTGGCCGCCCTCAAGCTTCTCAGCCCCACCCCCCTGCTGGACCGCATCGTGGGCCGGAAACGGCTGGAGAAGATCTTCACCCAGGAGGCCGTGACCCTGGCCCAGATCCGCCACCCCAACGTGGTGGAGATCCTGGACTTTGACTACCACCAGGGCCGTCCCTTCTACCTCATGGATTTCCACTCCAACAACCTGGCCCACCTCATCGGCGAAGGGCACGGCACCGAATCCTCCCGGCCCATGGGCATCCACAGAACCGTTCATTATATGGCCCAGGCCCTCCAGGGGCTGGCCTGCCTCCACTTTGCCGGGATCATCCACAGGGACATGAAACCGGCCAACCTTTTGCTCACCCAGTCCGACCAGGTGAAGATCTGCGACTTCGGTCTGTCCAAGCTCAGGGGGGAGACCCTCACCCACCAGGACCAGGTCCGCATCGGCTCCCCCTACTATGCCGCACCGGAGCAGGAGGCCGACCCCGACCGGGTGGATGAGCGGGCCGACCTCTATTCCATGGGGGTGATGCTCTTCCGCCTCCTCACCGGAGAGCTGCCCGGGACCACGGACAAAACCGCCGGTGCCCTGAACCCGGACCTGGGCCCGGCCTGGGACGCCTTCTTCGCAAGGGCCATGGCCACGGCCCCGGCCAACCGCTTCCAGACTGCCCGGGAGATGGAGGCCGCCCTTTGCCGACTGGGCCGGGACTGGGAAGACCAAAAAGAGCTCACCTGTGCCGCCCCGGCTCTCTTGGAACCAGCTCTCCTGCAACCGGAATCTCCCCCTGCCCGCCCCCTGGAACCGCCCCGGAAAATCCCCCGGAGCATGGCCAGGGATCTCTTGGACCTGGACCCCCTCATGCGGCCCAACCATTTCTGGCCCAGGGACCAGATCTCCGTGGACGCCACCCAGGTCTTCTCCCCGGCAACGGGCCTGATCTGGGAAAAAGGAGGTACCCCCTTCCCCCTGAACTGGGCCGATGCCAGGGCCCATGTCCAGACCCTCAACCTCACCACTCCGGGCCCCACGCCATGGCGCCTCCCTACCCTGGCCGAGCTCCTCACCCTGGCCCGCCCCCTCCCCCGGGGAGAGGCCCATTGCCTGGCCCCCATCTGGAACCCCACCCAGAAAAGCCTTTGGAGCGCGGACCGCTGCACCTTTTCCTCGGCCTGGTACCTAAACCTGGACATGGGCTTTGCCAATGCCAACGACCTGTCCAGCTTCTACTACGCCAAGGCCGTGCGCTCCCCCTCCCCCAAAGAACTGGCCGCCTTCATGGACCGGGGTTGGGCCACGGCAGCCCCCTTCCGTTACACTGCATTAAAGAAATCGTTGTAACCGGAAAAACAAAGGATAATGGATGGGAATAAAAGGAAATCAGGCCGGGTGACGGCCCAGGGTGATGGTAATACAGGTCCCCTCTTCCCCGGAGGAGGTCATGGCGATCTCCCCCTTGAGGGTCTTGACGATGAGGCGGGCGGAATAGGTGCCCAGGCCGGTGCCGTCGGCCTTGCCCCAGGTGGCGTACTTGTCAAAGAAATTGGCCCGGATCTCCCGGGGGACCTCGCCCTGGTTGTGGATCCGGATCCTGACCCCGTCCAAAATCCGGTCCAGGTCTATGGAAACCGGTTCCCCGGGTGGGGAGGCCTCCAGGGCGTTTTTGATGAGGTTGGACAGCATGGAATAAAAGAGCAGGGGCTCCCCCTTGAGGAGGAACCGGCCTCCGACCGGGGCAGGATCCTGGTCCACCCGGATCTCCAGCCCACTCTTCCGGATCTGGATCAGGGAGGAGAATTCCCGCTCAATGAAGCGCACCGTCTCCAGAACATCCACATCCTCGGGCCTGAGACGGTAGATCTTCTGCTCCATCTTAAAAAGATCCAGGGAGAAATTGATGAGGCGCAACACCTTATGGGCCGACTCTTTAATGATGGTGAGGCACTCCTGCTGCTCCTCGGTGACCTGGTCCAGGCTCTCCATGAGTTCCACCCCTGAAAAAACACCGGTGAGGGGATTCTTCAGGTCATGGCGGGTGACCCGCTCCATCTCCTCCTTGAGCCGGGCCGCCTTGACCAGTTCCCGGTTCTGGTATTCCAGGGTCTGCCGGGCCCGCTTCAGGTTGAGGTGGGTGCGGACCCGGGCCTGGACCACGGTCGGATTCACCGGCTTGGTGATATAGTCCACACACCCAGCCTTAAAGCCCCGGGCCTCGTCCACGGCCTGGTCCATGGCCGTGATGAAAATCACGGGAATGGACCGGGTTTCCGGATCCTTTTGCAACCGGCGGCAGAGGGCGTACCCGTCCATCTCCGGCATCATGATGTCCAAAAGGATGAGGTCCACCGATTCCCGGGCCAAGATTTTCAGGGCCGTGTCCGCGCTGGTGGCGGCATGGAGGCGGTAATCCATCCCCAGGATCTCCACCAGAAGATCGATGTTCATGGGGTTGTCGTCCACGATGAGGACCGCATTTTCAAAGGCTTGGGCCATGGGCGTTATTCCTTGGCGGCTCCCGATGGCCGTGGCGGCGGGGGAAGGGAAACAATGGACAAAGGGGGAACTAGGGCGACCGGGAGCGATCTGGGATTATGGGCGCGGCCCCCCCGGAGAGGGGGTTGATTCCATGATAGCGCCGGAGCCCCGGGAAAATCAATGCGATTTTTTCGCCCGGATATTTCACCCCGGGGCCTTCCGGTTGTATTCCGCCCAGGGCTCCGATATAATTGGGGTATTCTTTCCCCCTTTCCCGGTGTCAAGGCCGGAGACCATCCAAGGATCCCAGATGACGGAGATACCCAAACCCCGAATCCTTTTCATCGACGACGAAGTCGATTACCAGACCCTTTTCCAGAGGATCTTCGGCGATGAATTCCACATCCTCACCGCCGGGGACTGCCGGGGTGCAGAGGCCCTCCTGGAAGAGGACGCCATTGACCTGATCCTGTCGGACCAGCGCCTTCCCGGGGAGAGCGGCATTGATTTTTTCAGCCGGATCAAAACCCGGTATCCCCAGGTGGTGAGGATCCTCATCACCGGCCACTCCGATCCCGACATTGCCATGGAGGCCATTAACAGGGCAGAGGTCTTCCATTTCATCAAAAAACCCTGGGACCACCAGGAGGTCCGGCTCATCCTGAAGAACGCCCTGAAAACCGCAGGGCTCAACCGGCAGCTGGAAAAAACCAATGTCCGGTATAAGATGACCTTTGAGCTGGCCCCGGTGGGCATCGCCCACCTCTCCTTTTCCGGCCAGTTCCTCACGGCCAACCAGGCCTTCTGCCGCATGCTCAACGCCCCATTGGAACAATTGGTCTCCCGCTCCCTGGCCGATATTTTCCAGCCCCGGGACGCCGCCCTGGTCATGGACCGGCTCCAGGCCCCGGATACCCCCTCCCCGGATAAATTCAGCCATGAATTCCAACTGGCCCGGGGCAGGTGCCTCCACCTGCGCCTGGCCCTCTCCCGCATCTGCGAAACCAGCGGGGTCCCCCCCTATGTCATGGTGGTGGCCGAAGACATCACCCAACAGCAGCGGGCCGCTGGGGAAATCCACCGCCTCAACCAGGAACTGGAAGACCGGGTTCAACGCCGGACCCGGCAGTTGAAGGCGGCCCACGACCTCATGGACACCCTCTTCAACGTCACCGCCGAGGGACTGGTCCACATCAGCCCGGAAAACGAGATCCTCAACGTCAACCAGACCCTGCTCCGGCAATGGGGATGGAAACGGGAGGTGGTGGTGGGGAAGAAATGCCACCAGGTCTTCCGCGCCACCCTGTGCAGCCTCACCCAGCCCCGGAAGGGGCAGCAGTGCAGCCTGGAAGAGCTCCACCGCACCCCGGACAAAACCCTGGAACAGGAGGTGGCCTATGTCAATGAAAGGGGGGAGACACAGGTCTTCATGGAATGCGCCACCGCCCTGACCTCCGAAGACGGGACCCCCATGGGCATCCTCAAGAGCCTGAGGGAAATCACCCACCGTAAAACCATGGAGGCCCAGCTGAGAAAGGCCCGGGACAGGGCCGAGGCCGCCGCCCGGGCCAAGAGCGAATTTCTGGCCAACATGAGCCATGAGATCCGCACCCCCATGAACGCCATCATGGGCCTGTGCCGGATCCTGGCCAAAACCGAGATGGATGCCTCCCAGACCGACTATCTCAACAAGATCCTCCATTCCACGGAGACCCTGCTCACCATCCTCAACGATATATTGGACTTTTCCAAAATCGAGGCCGGCAAACTCCACATGGAATCCGTGGCCTTCAACCTCATGGACGTGTTCCAGCGCCTCAGGGATCTGGTGCGCACCGCCATGGGCTCCAAGGATATCGAACTCCTCTTTTCCCTGGATCCCGACCTTCCCCGGACCTTTATCGGGGACCCCCTACGCCTGGGGCAGATCCTCACCAACCTGGCCGGAAATGCCGCCAAATTCACCCAGCAGGGCACCATCACCCTCTCCGTCACCCGGGCCCCTTCGGACCAATTGGAATTCTGCGTCAAGGACACGGGCATCGGCATGAGCCAAGAACAGATGGAGGCCCTGTTCAGCCCCTTTACCCAGGCCGACTCCTCCACCTCCAGGCGCTACGGGGGCACCGGCCTGGGCCTCTCCATCTGCCGCCAGCTGGTCCGACTCATGGGGGGGGAAATCCGGGTGGAAAGCCAACCCGGAAAGGGAGCTGCCTTTTATTTCACCGCTGGACTGGCCTCCACCACCCAGGGCCGTCCCCCCACACCGCCCATTGCCCAGACCCGGGGCCCCGTGCTGGTGGTGGACGACCAGTCCCTGTCCCGGGCCTACCTCAAACAGCTCATGGACGCCATGGGACTTTCCGTGGTCACGACCCCCTCGGCAGAACAGGCCCTGGACCTCATCCGAAGGGCGGATCCCCCCTTTGAACTGGTCCTGGTGGACCGGGAAATGAACGACATGGACGGCCAAACCCTTGTCACCCAATTGGAACGCCGCCTGGGCCTCCCCCTGCCCTTTGCCCTCCTCCACACCACCCACCGCCAGCCCGGAACCGGACCGGCCTCCCCGGATCTCCTCCACAAACCCGTCAGCCCCATGGAACTCTACACCGCCCTGGTCCGCCACCTGGGGTTCGAAGAGGGCGCCGCCCTGTTCATGCCCCTGGACGCCCCCCCGATACCCCACCGCCTCCGGGCCCATGAAGGGGCCTCGATCCTGGTGGTGGAAGACAACGACATTAACCGGCTGGTGGCCGGGGAAATGCTCACCCAGGCCGGGTTCAAAGTCAACACCGCAGACAACGGAAAGGCCGCCGTCACCCTGGCCACCACCCATGACTATGCCGCCGTTTTCATGGACATCCAGATGCCGGAAATGGACGGCCTCACCGCCGCCCGGATCATCCGGGAGCGGGAGGTACGCGAGGGCCTCTCCCGGGTCCCCATCATCGCCATGACCGCCCATGCCATGGCCGGGGACCGCCAGAAAAGCCTGGCCGCCGGCATGGACGACCACCTGGTCAAACCCATTGAACCCGGCCAGGTTTACGGGTCCCTGGCCCGCCACCTGGGCCCCGCCCCCGACACCGCCCCAGCTTCCCCACCGGCCCGCTCCCCCAAAAACCTCCCCCGGCCCCAGCCCCTCCCCGACCTTCCCCGGGCCCTGCCCGGACTGGACCTGGCCCGGGGCATCTCCACGGCCATGGGCAAACCCCGGTTCTACCTCCACCTCCTCAAAACCTTTAAACGGGAATGTCTGGACAGCGTCAAAGCCCTGGAAACCGCCCTGGCCGAAAACCGCATGGACCAGGCCGCCACCCTGGCCCATTCCCTCAAGGGAATGTCCGGAAACGTCGGCGCCATGGCCATCCGCTCCACCGCCGAAACAATGGAAATGAATCTCCGGGAAAACCAAATCCCCCCCATGGGCCGCCTCCACAAGGCCATCCAGGAAGCCCTCATCTCCATTGACCAACTCCCCATCACCCCGGACACCCCCGTCGCCCCCCAGGCCAAATCCCAACCCCTTCCCCAGGCCCTGGACAAACTCCAGACCCTGCTATCCGCCTACGACACCCGGGCCGCCTCGGGCCTCACCGCCCTGGAAACCGCCCTGGAAGGCAAAGACTACACCCAGGAAATCCAACAGCTAAAAACCGCTGTCACCCGCTATGATTTTGAAGGAAGCATGGCCCTGCTCAAACAACTCCGGGCCAAATTGACAGCGGCATCACAGGCACCCCAAGCCTAACCGCCGGAAGAAATGATGGGGATTTTTATTATCCTGCGGTCAATTTTACCTATCATTAAATTGATTTTTTTTTCTTGACAGTGCAATAGGCCCACGCTATTAATTGAATTAATAGAGCCTAAACCCCTGTTATCAACTTGTTTGGTATCATGTTTAGGCCTTCTTTTTTCTGGGGCACACCATGTCTACTCTCACAAATGCAAAACCCCACAAATCCTATTCACAACAGGTCTCCCTTCTGGAAAGCAGGGGGATGATCATTCCAGACAAACACCGCGCAAAACGAAAACTCTCCCAAATCGGGTATTACCGGCTCAGCGGCTTCTGGCACCCATGTCGGAAACTTAAAAAAGGAAGTGATGGAAAAAAGTTAAAACACTTTGCCACTCACCGCTCCATTCGCTTGGATAAGTTTCAAGACCAAACCAACATCGACGAAATCATCCAACTTTACATCTTTGATAAAAGACTCCGCCTCCTCATGCTGGATGCCATTGAACGCATCGAAATTTTCATCCGCACCATCACAGCCCACGAGATGGGCTATCACGATCCTTTGGCCCATGAGAATCCCAGATTCATCAATCCAAAATTCCAAAAGACATGGACCGACAATAAAAACCGCTCTCGAAACCTTTGGAACGAATGGACCACTCGCCAATCAAAACTGATTAAACGAAGCCGTGAAGACTACATTCAATGGCATCTTACCACCCAAAAACGAATCCCCATCTGGGTGGTCGTTGAAACCTGGGATATGGGCACCCTTTCCAAATATTTTGAATTGTTGAAAGGGAAATTCCAGCGCAGAATTTGCTCCCGTTTAGGCGGCCCTAATGAAAAAGAACTCCGGAACTGGCTCAGGGAAATCAATACCTTGAGGAATCGATGCGCCCACCATACCCGAATCTGGAACCAATCCACCAACAGCCCTTTGCTGGAACCAAAAATCCCCTATTTTCAAGCTCTGAACCTCGATACCCGGGCCCGTCAGCGTATGTTCGGTATGATCGCCATCCTCTGGTTTCTGGTCCACAAGATCGGTCCCAGCTCCCATTGGTTGACCAAGGTCGCGGACCTCATTGATGTAAAACCAGCCATTCCGGCCTGCCCCAACACCAGCATGGGGTTTTCTGACAACCGCGGCTTTCCCAGAGCTCTATTTGGGATTTAAATCCACACTACCCAATCCATAAAAACAAATGGCCAAAGTTCCCCTTTTTGTGCCTGATCGAAATATGCGGTAATCAATTTAATACCCTGTAAAATTTATTGTTCAAAGGCAAATAAGCATCGCCTACGTATTGTACGGTGGTCGGAGGAGGCCATTGAAAGGGCGGCTTACAGCTTCTTATTCCCCGGAGCTAAAATTTGAAACTGTTTGAGGACCCACCGGACCGCAGTTTTTCAAATTTTGCGGAGGGGAATATAGAAGCTGTTGCTGTTCTTTCACCGTGCCGAAAAAGGGGCTGCCCCGGCCCGCCACGGGTTATTTGCACATCCTTTATGCCAGAGATAAACATAATAGCAGCAAGCCCGATACGCGGTGTTTCATTTCGACAAACGCTATAAAAGGGATGTCCCAGGGACATGAATCAAGGACACGCGGAAAGCGCCGATGTCAGCGTTGGCTTTGACTTTGGTTCCACCGTTGGCATTGGCACCAGCCGAATGGTGGCGCCGGCATCGGTGTCGGCGACGATTTTGGTCTAGCGATAATCCCCGGGATTAATGGCAAACCGCTTCATGATCTGCTGGAGGGCCTGGCGGTCCAGGCCGCACTTCTTGGCGGCCTGGGTGATATTGCCCCCGGTCAGGGAGAGGAGGGCGCCGATGTAATCATGGTTGAACCGGGTGAGAACGGCCTCCTTGGCGGCCTTGTACGGCAGGTCCATGATATCCCGGCTCCGGATGCAGGTGCAGTCCTGTTTGGGATTTACAACCCCGTCCAGGGGGATATGGGCCTCCTGGATCACCTCCTCCCTGGCGTAGAGGATGCCCTGGACCAGGACGTTCTCCAACTCCCGCACATTCCCCTTCCAGGGGTGGGCCTTGAGCAATTCCATGACATTTTCGGAAATCATCTTGGGGGCCTTGTCCATCTTTTGGCAGTGCTTGGTCACCAGATGGTCCGCTAAAAGTGGAATATCCTCCCGCCGGTCCCGCAGGGGGGGCAATTCAATGGGGATGACGGAGAGACGGTAATAGAGATCCTCCCGGAATTCCTTTTCGGCGATTTTTTTCTGGAGGTTCCGGTTGGTGGAGGCAATGATGCGGACATCCACCTTGTGGACCTTGTTGGAGCCCAGGGGTTTGATCTCCTTTTCCTGGATCACCCGGAGGAGCTTTGTCTGGATGCTGGGGCCGATGTCCCCGATTTCGTCCAGGAAGATGGTCCCCCCGTCGGCCTCCTGAAAGAGGCCGGTCTTGTCCTGGTGGGCATTGGTGAATGCCCCTTTTTTATAGCCGAACAATTCGCTTTCAAGGATGTGCTCGGGGATGGTGGGGCAGTTCACCGGGATAAAGGGTTTGTCCTTGCGCCGGCTCTGGCCGTGGATGGACCGGGCGGTGAGATCCTTGCCCGTGCCCGACTCCCCGGTGATGAGGACTGTGACCTCGGAGGCGGCCACCAGATCAATCTTGTCAAAGACGGTTTCCATGGCCCGACTCTTGCCGATGAGGAGGCTGGGATCCTTGTCCCGGTTCCGGGAGAGGCGCTTGTTCTCGGTGAGAAGGAGGCTGCGCTCCAGTGCCTTCTGGATCTTGAAGATCAGTTCATCCTGTTCAAAGGGCTTGGAGATGAAATCATAGGCCCCTTTTTTGATGGCGTCCACGGCGGAATCAATGTTGCCGAAGGCCGTGAGCATGACCACGGTGAGATCGGGGTAGAGTCCCTTGATCTGGGAAAGGAGTTCAAACCCGTCCATTCCGGGCATACGGATGTCGCAGATCACCAAATCACATACCTGCTGCTTGAGGATGTTCAGGGCCATTTCCCCGGAAAAGGCCATGGAGACCTTGCAGTCCAGTTCCGGTTCCAGGGTCCGCTGGAGCAACCGGGTCATGTCCTTTTCATCGTCCACCGCCAGAATGTTCACCGTCATACCGTCTCCTCCTCTGAATTGGATTCCGCCCCTGGATTGGGCAGGGTAATGGTAAAGGCCGCGCCCTCTTCCTTCCGGTTCCGTGCAATGATGTCACCGCCATGGCGGCGGATGATGCCATAGCCCACGGAAAGGCCCAGGCCGGTCCCCTCCCCCACGGGTTTGGTGGTGAAAAAGGGATCAAAAATCCGGGAGAAATGCTCCTCCTTGATGCCGGAGCCATTGTCCTTGATGGCAATGAACACCTGGTTTTCCGGGCCCGTACCCGTCTCCACCTCGATACAGCCCTCTTTGCTCACGGCATGGCAGGCATTAATGATGAGGTTGATAAAGACCTGGGTCAATTCCTGCTCATTACCGGAGATCATGAGGGGGCCGCTGCCGATGCCCCGGGTCTTCACCTCCACATTGCGGAAATCCGAATGGTTGGACAAAAATTTGAGCACATCCTCCAGGGCCTGGTTCACATCCATGGGGTGCATCTCAAGGGAACCCTTGCGGCTGAAGGAGAGCAGATCCGACACCACGTTTTTGCAGTTTTTCACATGTTTTTCAATGATGCGCAGATCTTCGTCAAACGCCGAGGGCTGCTTGAGCATGAGCTGGGTATAGCCCAGGATAATGCCCAGGGGGTTGTTAATCTCGTGGGCCACGCCCGCAGAGAGTTCCCCCAGGGCGGCCATCTTGTCGGCCTGGGCAATCTGGCGCTCCATCTGTTTTTTTTCGTTGATATCCTTAATGATGAAGTGAAAGCTTTTGCCGCATCCAAAGGCCCCATAGTCCACCCCGCCGGTGATGAGCACCCGGACCCGTGTGCGATCGGACCGGATGAAGTCGGCCTCTTCATTAAGGATGAATTCGTTGGATTCCAGCTGGAGTTGGATCCGGTCCCATTCAGACCCCGGTGCCATGAAATCCCGCAGTTCCATCTGCTCTTCCAGCATCTGGACCTTTCCATAGCCGGTGAGGCTGAGGCCGGCCTTGTTGATTTCGGCCACCCGAAATCGGGGATCCGTGACGATGATGGTGTCCAGGGAATGTTCAAAGATCCGCCTGGCCTTGTGTTCCGATGAGGTGAGCATCTCGGTTCGCTCCACCACCTTGTGTTCCAGGGTCTGGTTCAGCTCCATGAGCTGAATATGGGTGTCTTCCAGTTTCTGCTGGCCGGACAATATCTTTTCATTGATCTGCCAGCTCTGGTTGAAAAACAGGGTGATGGAGCCCACCAGCATAAAGGAGACCGTGTTAATGGTCCCGGTATAGGGGGAGATGGTCTGCCAGACATCCTGGTTGGTGGTGAGAATGAGAAACTGGCGCAGGATATGCCCAAAGGAACGGGAGACAGCAAAACAGGTCAGCCCCATGCAGATCCAGAGCAGATAGAGAAAGACGGCATTGTCCGGATCCAGATCCCGCAGGGATTTGGCCTTGCCCAGGGAGAGGAAGGCAAAGATGACCATGCACACCGACCCGATGACATCCACGGACAGAATGGGAATATAGGACATCATTTACCCACCCCCCGGTTTTCAAGTTCTTCACGCTTTTCCCGGTGGAGGAGGCAGAGCCCCCTGAAGAGCAGCACCATGGCCGGCACACAGAGGAGATGGTCCATCTTGAGCACATAGTAGACCAGGCGCAGCAGTTCCGATTCCGAGGTGGATTCCAGGACCATCTGCCACATGGAGACGTTGCGGATGCGCACCACGGCGATCTGGTTGTCCAGAAAATGGGCAGCCAGGGCATCCAGGTTCCATAGGATAAAAAACAGGGCGGCGTATTGAATCAGGCGCCAGCCCCGTACGTGGGAAAGATTCCGGTTGGATACCGTGAAAATCAACACCACCATGGACATGAGAAAGAAGATATGGCCCATCTGGTGGACAATGATACCCTCGGAGGCGTGGTGCATCTGGGTGGCCCATGCCGTACCGGGCAATGCCAGACATAGCAAAACCAGGCCCGCCCGGAAATGCCGGATTGTTTTCAACTGCTTAATGCTCTCTTCCTTTATTTAAAAAATAAGTGACCATACCATGGAGAATGAAACCGGTCAAAAGACAGATAATATACCAAAAAAGGGTGCCCACGTTGATCACCTTATCCCCCAAGTCGAACACAAAAATCCAGGGATTGCCGAAGCGCCGGGTCAGGGTGGCCGGGGTGTAGATTTTGGCCAGGTAGGCCAGCATGAGCAGGATGGGAAGGATATTGGTGATAAGGCTCTTCATCAATCCTTCGAAAAAATAATCATAGTAGACCTGGTTGAGCTTGCCCTGGTCAATGTTTTTGGCCATGGCCTTGCCCTTTTCCCTGTCCTTGTACTGGGCGGCCTCCTGGCGAACCTGGTGCCAATGGTCAAATTCCTTTTTCAGCCGGGTGAGCCGTTTGGTCTGGTAGAGCCGATTGGCCAGGCGGGTGAAGCCCACCACCAGGAGGGCTAGAACCAGGATCACCAGGGCCGGGCCCATGACCTCCAGTGGGGAGATAAATCCGTCAATGGCGGCGGCGGCCTGGTTCAGGCCAGCCTCGATGCTCTCCCACAGATTGTCCAAAAAATCGTTCATTGCCTTCCTTTGTGCCCCGCCTGTGCCGGCGGCGGTCGTTGAACCTAAAACTTGCAAGCGTTCTTTGGCCGGATATACAAGGTACCGGCCATGCCGCTGCAGTCGTCTACCGCAAATGTCCGGGACCGAAGTAGGTTCGGCCAAAGGGCGTTCCCGTAAGGGGGAGGAAGTTGAGGGTTTTGGCTTGTATAACTTTGATGCGTTATACAACGGATAAAGTCCACCACAACCCATGTCCATGACGACACCCTATCCAAAACTCAAAACAACGACTGCAAGTTTTAAGGTAAAAAGAGAAACCCGTGTCGGTCCGCCCATTATAGGCAGTCCGGACACGGGTTTCAAGCTGCTATTCTCTCGTATTCTCCACCATTAGATCCAGATTTCAATCTTGAAGAAACGGAAGAACAGGAAAAACAGGGTACAGGCCAGAACCACCTTCAATGTCATTTCAGAGAAGAGCTTCTGTGCACGGGAACCCAGCATACCGCCGGCAAAACCACCGATGATGATGGCGACGGCCAGGGTCATGTCCGGCAGGTAACCGGTCATGAGGTAGCCCAGGAAGGCACCGATACTGGAGAAACAGGTACCGATCAGGGAGATGGGCACGGCAACGTACATGGGCAGGGCGCCCAGGGTGGTCATGGCCGGTACCAGCAGGAAACCGCCGCCGATACCAAAGGAACGGGAAACCACACCAATGGCAACACCCAGGATGGCGAAAAGCAGCGGGTTAATGCGGAACTCTTCACCCCAGAATTTGAAGCGGTAGTCGGTGAGGCCGGTTTTAACAGGTTCGATGGAGCCCATTTCAGCGGAACGGCCTTCGGCCTTGGCCTTGGCCACCTCGTCGTTGAACTTCTTGGTCATGGCCTTGATGTTCTTCCGTTTGGCCATGGCGGCGGGGCGCATTTCCATGAGGGTTTTGATACCCATGAGGACAACCAGAACGGCCAGCCATTCTTTGTAGGCCTTCATGGGCAGGACGGCGGAGACGTATTTACCCAGCCAGATGGAACCGATGAAGATCCCCACGCCAAAGGAGAGCCCCACGGGCCAGGCCACCCGTTTTTCAACCTTGGCATACCGGTAGAAGGATCCCAGGGGGGAGAACAGGGTCAGGGCCATGTTGGAGGGTTTAAGGACGTTGGCGGCGTTGATGCCCACAGGTCCCATGGTGTTGACAACCAATACCTGGAAGGCGGCCATGAGCATACCACCGGCGGCACCGATCATGGAGAAGTAGGTACCCACCAGGATGGCGCCGATGACGATCCACAACGGGTTCATGTAACGGAAGCCTTTGTTCAGCCAGTATCCGTTCTTTTCAATGGTGTAGTCGCCGGATTTTTCGCCGTTCACATAGACGTCGAACTTGGTGTTGGGCGGGGTGTGACGGAAGGACTTGAAGGAGGCGGTGAACTTACCGGTTTCCTTGTCCAATTTGATGGCGGTACCCTTGTCCCAGTAGTTGCCGTTACCGGCGTCGGAGAGGATGGATCTGGAGAAGATAACCACCTTGCCGATACGGGAACCTTCCTTGGTAACGGTATTGATACCATAGGCGTTTTCATTGGCATATCTGAAGAAGTTCCACTGTTCCTTGGACTGGATGGGTCCCAGCATGGAGCGGGGACCTTCTTCGATTTTGTCGAAATCCTTTTGCAGGTAGAACATGGTGGTGGAGTAGATGCCATTGCCCTTGCCCAGAAGGACCGAGGGGCCGCCGAATTTTTTCTTGGCCACTTTACCGAATTTTTCAGGGGCGGTGGTCAGCACGTAATAGAGGGGCGGGATGGCCGTATCCTGGGAAAACCCTCTTTTTTTGGCTTCTTTTTTGAACTTCTTGATTTCGTGGACACCGTTGGTGTCCTTGGGGGCAAAAGTGTCCTGCTGGGAAATGGTGAGGAACAGGTCCTGACCCGGTTCGATCTGTCCTTCAAAGGTGACGGTGTCACCGGCCTTATAGGACGGAGCGGATACGGTAACAGCTCCGAAGGCGCCCGAGGTGGCAAAGAGCAACAGGGCCGACAGCCACAAAAAGTGAGTAACAACTTTCTTCATCTATCTCTCCTTTAGATAAAAATGAATTATAAATTAAAATATCTGATGGCCAGCAGGGCCCCCAGATAACTTGTGATTCCTGAAATCAGGATATACAAAAGGAGGTCGAGACCGGTGAGGAAAAACACCGTCTCCAATCGCCCTCCCAAAAAATTCAAGGCAAAAAAAATCAAGCCCCCTTCCAGAAGCCCGGTGGCAAAGGTAAAGAACCGGAACCGTTCCGCCCTACCCCGTAGTCGTTCCACCATGCGGTAGCCGGAGAACAACCCGTTCAATCCAACAAGAAAGGGCACCAGGAAAAGCACCTTGTCCACGGTCATGAAGGTGGTGCAAAAAAAGGTGAGGACCAGGGCGCCGCCCACGCCTGCGGCAATGGATTTCAGGGCGGTGAGGGTCATCATTTTTTAATGTGCTCCTTTTCCGTTCTGGCCCGGGAGCACATGAGTTTGGCGCAGGAGGGGCACAGATGGGGATGGATTTTGGTATCCGGGTGGTGATGTTCATGGTTCACATGGGAGACCATGGCCAGGAATTCGGCCGTGGCATACATGCGACCGCAGGCATCGCACTGCTCCAGGTGCAGCTGGCTGATCACCCGTCCCTTGATGGTGATGTTGCGCACATTGCCGTGGTCCTCCACGGTGATGGCATGGGTGGGGCAGAGGTTGGCGCAGGTACCGCAGCCAATGCAGGCCCCTTCCCCCTGGACCACCTGTTGGCCGTGGTCTGTCTTTTCCATCTTCAGGGCATGGGCCTTTACAATGTCGTTGCAAACCCTCACACAGAGGCGGCAGCGAATACAGCCGTCGGGTTCCGGCGGGGGGGCGATGCCCCATTTTTCCCCCAGCAGGCGGATCCGTTCCGCATCCGGGGCCATCTGATATAATTTTTGAAAGGCGGTTTCCCTGCGGGCCTGCACCTTGGGGGTGTTGGTCTTCACCTCAAGTCCCTCCTTGGCCTTGAGGATGCAGGAAAGCATCACCGACTGCTTGCCCGTGGGGGAGGAGACCTCCACCGCACAGAGCTTGCAGGCCCCCGAAGGCTTCAGGGCCGGGTGATAGCATAAATTGGGTATATCGATCCCGTTTTCACGGGCCACGGACAGAATACTCCGGCCTTCCTGGCAGTTGATCTTCTGTCCGTCTATGGTCATCTCAATCATGGGCGGCGTCCTGTAAATCCGTTATATAATCCTTGAGATAGTGCAATTCCTTGTTTAAAGCGCCCACGTGCTTCCGCACCAGGTCTTCCACGCCCAGGAGGTCCACCACCCGGTTGCGTGCCACAACGGGCAGGTGACGGATGCCGGCCTTGATCATCATGGCCATGGCCTCGGGCACCGAATCCTCCGGGTCGGCCACAATGAGATTGGCGGTCATGACCTCCTCCACCCGGATCCCGTCCAAGGGCTTGTCCGGATAGATCATGTGGCAGCGCACCAGATCCCGTTCCGTGAATATGCCCAGGGGGGCCTGGTCCTTCCGGCTCAAATCCCTGAACACCACAACCGCAGAAACAGAATGTCCGGACATGAGTCCCAATGCCTTGGTCACGTCGGCCTGGGCCTCAACCCCCTGGAATACCCCGTTTCGATCTGCAATCAGCTCTTTAATTTTCATGGCGTCCTCCCTGGGGACCGCTTGAGCGGTCCGTGGTGAATTTCCCTTAAACCGGATATGCCCCGGCGCTGTGGCGGCATATCCCCCTGGGGGCGCCCATCCGACACGGAATCAGCTGCCCCATTGGGACCCGGATCAAGCGTCCAGGGTCCGCAAACAATCCTGGGGCAGACGGTGGGTACCGCAGGCCTCCAGGCTGACCTCGATGAGGGCATCGGGGTCGTTGATGGACGAATCCGGATCGGTAACCACACCGTGGACACCGATAAAATCATCCATATAGGCTTCCCAGGCTTCGTCTGCCGAGCGCTGGAACACTTCTATTTTCTGTCCTCTTCTAAAGACCATCATCTCTCCTTTTCAACATATCCGGGACAGGACCGTCGGTTTTCCCCCGTTAAAGGGGAATGGGCCGATCCTGGACATTGATCTTGGCCGACAGCGTTCTCTGGCACTGATCACACAAAAGGCGGTTGTCCACCTTGGGGCTCACATGGGAGGTCTTATCGGAAATATAGTCCATGTACTGCACCGACGGCAGGGTGGCGCCGCACTCCTCGCAGGTCTGGATGTCCTGCTGGTTCAGGATGGTGCCGCAGAGCTTGAGCTTGCGTTTGCCGTCGGACTCTTCCAATACCAGGGCCTTGTTGGGGCAACTTGCGGCACAGGCCCCACAGGTGATGCAATTTTCAGCGGTTTTGCGCAGATCCGTGGCCAGGGGAAAATCAAAGTCCATATAGCCCAACTGCAGGGCGTCAATGCCCATCTTGTCACGACAGACCTCCACGCACTCACCACAACGGCGGCAGATATCGCATCGCAGACAGCGGCTGGCTTCCCTGCGAACGCTCTCCTCGTCATACCCCAGTTCCACCTGCTGAAAGGTGGTCCGACGGCGGTCGATGTTGAGCATGGGCATGTCCGGTCGTTTGGGCCGCATCTTTTCCGCTGCGGTCATCTCCACGGCGTGCATGCGGTGGCGGCGCACGGGGATCTTGGGCATCCGGGGCTGGGGAATGTGGTTGAGGTGGCGGTGGATGGCCTCGGCCGCCCGCTTGCCCCCGCCAATGGCCTCGATGACCGTGGCCGGGCCGGAAACGGCATCCCCGGCGGCAAAAACGCCGGGGCAGGAGGTTTCCATGCTGGCATGGTTCACCTCAATGGTGCCCCTGCGGGTCCAGTTCAGTCCCTCAAAAACCTTCATACCGCTGTCATCCACATACTGACCCACGGCGGAAATCACCACATCGGCCTGGATGACGAAATCCTGACCCTCAATGGGCACCGGGGACATACGGTTCGAATCCTTCTTTTTCACCAATTCGGCCTTGGCACAGTGCAGTCCGGTCACTTGTCCGTCCCGGCCCTCAACGGCCGTGGGAATGGTAAGAAAGGCAAATTGGATGTCCTCTTCTTCGGCCTGTTCCACTTCTTCGTGATCGGCGGGCATTTCAGACCGGGAACGACGATAGGCAATGGTCACCTTTTCCGCCCCCAGGCGCAGGCTGGTCCGGGCCGCATCAATGGCCACGTTGCCCCCGCCCACCACCACCACGTGTTTGCCCGGGGCATGGTGATCGCCCAGGGCCACGTTTTTCAAAAAGGTCACGGCCTCGATGACGCCGGGGTTGTCCTTTTCCCCTTCAATTCCCAGATCCCAGGCCTTGTGGGCGCCGATGGCCAGGAAAAAGGCATCGGTGCCTTCGGCCTTAAGGTCTTCATAGGTGATGTCCACCCCGAACCGGGTATTATAGGAAAAGGTCACGCCCAGGTCTTCCACCATGCCCACTTCCCGGTCAATGACCTCCCGGGGCAGGCGGTATCGGGGAATGCCCACCATGAGCATCCCCCCGGCAAAGGGAAGGGCCTCAATGACATGGACCCCATAGCCCATGAGGGCCAGGTAATAGGCACAGGCAATGCCGCCGGGGCCGGCCCCGATGACGGCCACCCTTTTCCCGTTGGGGGGCTGGGGTTGGGGATTCTTATATTCTCCCAAGGAAAGGGCCCGCTCAGCGGCAAAGGCCTTGAGGAATTTAATGGAAATGGGAGTGTCCATACGGCCCCTGACGCACATCATTTCACAGGGCCGGGTGCAGACCAGACCACAAACCCAGGGAAGGGGATTGTCCTCACGGATCACGGAGATGGCCTCGGCATCCTTCCCCTCTGCAATCAATGCCAGATAGGTGGGCACATCAATACCGGCCGGACAGGCCATCTGACAGGGAGAGGGGGTAATGAACCCGCAGTCGTGGGTGGCGCAATTCCGGGATTCAATGTGGCTGACAAAGACCTCTCTATGGGCTTCCAAAGCTGCTTTCACATGATCCCGGGTTTCTGCATTGGGGCCGGGGACATCCTTACCCCGGCCAAACTCGTCCAATAAGGCCTCTATGGCGGTCAAATGATCGTCACCAGCTTCCCCCGTGGAAATTTCTTCCATGAGCAGCAGGATCTGCTCGGAAATCCGCCGTCCTTTGGGATCTGCCATGGCACCAGATGCGATGCGTTGGTTCAGATAATCAAGGGTGGTTTTAACCGGACAGGTGGCTGTTGCCATGTTTACGTGCTCCTCGGGGATTAAAAACTGCTATTTTCAAGGGATGCAACCGACTCTGCATGACGCCGGCGGCGAATCTGGGTCATCTCCTCCACCTTGCCGAATTTAAGGCAGTCGGTGTTGCAGGTGGCCACACAGGCCGGCTCCAGTCCCTGGTCCAGGCGATCCATGCAATAGTCACATTTTTCCACCTTGCCGGTGAGTTCGTTCCATTGGGGCGCCCCCCAGGGACAGGCGGAGATACAGGTTTTGCAGCCCACACACAGCTCCTTGTTCACAAAGACAATGCCGTCTTCGGGCCGCTGCTGCATGGCACCGGTGGGACAGGCGGATACGCACCAGGGGTTTTCGCAATGGAAGCAGGGCATGAAAATAAAGGACATCTTGGGAACACCGCCAATGGATTTGGGACCCACTTCAATCACCTGGCAGGGTTTGGGGCCCACGGGCAGGTTTTTGTTCACCTTGCACTGGATTTCACAGGCATGGCAGCCGATGCATTTTTTTATATCCTGGAACAGGTAATATTTACTCATTGAATTGCCTCCGCACTCTATGCATATTAAATATGTTAACCCAAAGGGGCCTTGTTTCTTCTCTCTTGTGTCGAAAGCCGAGGGGCTTTTCACTGGTTCGCTGGGTCGGGCCCGGCCCGCCCGTTACAGCCCCCTCGGCTTTCCATGGTTCCTTCGGCGTCGCAAAACCGGGGTTGTAACCATTTCCTAAGCCTTTCAAGCCATAAACATGCCAACGGCTTGGATTTGCCGATTTTTCCGCCGCCCCCACACCCAACCCTCTACAATAAAAGACAATATTTTTATCACCGCCCTTCATCCCCCCCCCTTACCCCACCAAAAAATCCCCAGGACCACACCGGGGCAAAACCGGGTAACCGGCCCGAAACATCCGTCTCTTCTGCCACAGGGCTTCCACACCAGGCCCCAAACAGGCGCAATAAAAATAATGCGCCGCAGTTTTTTTATTGCATTCCCCCCCCCCCCCCCTTGGGACAGCCCCCTGCCGCGATATCTCCAGGCAGAAAACCGGGCATCCGGGGCCTTGCCCGACCGAACTCGGACAGACCATTTCGCCACCTAGGCCATGGACCTGTCACCGGGTCTCCCGGCCCCTATTCCCTTGAAATCCAAGGCCCTGTCAGGGGAAAAAACTCTTGATATCCGGGCCTCCGGCGGTTATTCTGAAATCGTACCCCCCATCGCATTCTTGACGTTTCATGCTTCCATTCAGGCGTTCACCTTTGTGTATCCGACACCGGACAAAATCCGGCAGCAATTTCGTATTTAAGGAGACCCAAATATGGGCGTTTCCCAGCACCGTATCTCTGCCTGGGCAGATGCACCGGCCCCTGTCCGCCTCCACGGCCCGGGCGGAATACATTCCCCTGCGCGTTCCTGCCCCGACCCGTCCCGGAGGACGACATGAGGGTGATGGACAACCACAGGCCGTTGCCTCCCCCGCCTGCAAAGCCGCGGCCCGGTCTCATGGTGGCCACCCTGGTCCGAATAATGCCCGTGGCCGTCCTGGTGCTGATTTCCATCTGGTTCTTCATCCGCCATCTCACCTTGGACACCCTGGACCGGGAAATCCAGACCCGCCTCACCACCCGCTCCCATCTCATGGCCGATGCCGTGGGGCACCGTTTGAATGCCCTGAAAGCCTATGCCCTTGGACTCTCCACCAATGATCTCATTGCCGACAGCCTCATGAATCCGGCCATTGGCAAAGGCGATCTCCCCCGGCTCTTCCACGCCCTGGGCCTGCCGGAAATGAAAAAGGCAGACATCCATCTCACGGACAGCAGGGGCCGGACCCTGATCTCCACCCAGGCGCCCTCGGTCCATTTCGCAAACACCCCCTTTTTCAAGGCGGCCATGGAGAACAAGAGTCTGTTCCACATTGATCCTAACCGGCTCACCATCTCATACCCCGTGCGCAGCGGCGGCCTGGCCGAAGGTATGTTGGGGCTCACCCTGGAGGCCGGACAATTCGCCCCCCTCTTCAACCTGGAATCCCGGTTCCTGGAATATGCCGTTTTCCAGGCCACCGGTGCCGATCCCGATACCCCGCCGTCGGAACTCCCCAAGGGACAGGTGGTCTTCAGCACCAGCCAGACCTTTACCCAGAGCCTTTCCCGGCCCCGGAACAAAAGCTGGCACAGGGACGTCCGCCCCATCCCCGGCTACCCTGCCCTTTGGCTGGTCTGCGGCATCCAGGCCGCCCATGCCATTTCCCCCTATGAGCACATGGAGGACTTTTTGGCCACGGCCCTGATCCTGGACATCATGGCCCTGGGGGCAGGCATCTACACGGCCACCCGCCTGGCCGCCCGCCCCTTGAAACGGTTCATCCGCATTCTGGACCGGGCCAAGGGCAGCCCCCTTCACACCACCCGACTGCCGGAGCAGGGCCCCCGGGAACTCATCCACATGGCCCAGTCCTTTAACAGCCTGATCCGGGAACTGGAGCAGGTGCGCCACCAGGGCCTGAACAAGGCCGTTGAATCCGGCAGGGTGCAATTCTCGGCCATGCTGCTGCACACCATCGGCAATGCCGTCACCCCCCTTCGCCTCCACATCGACCAGCTCCAGGGCCGGGACCTTTCGGAGATCCACCTCTTCCTGGAGCAATGCTACCGGGAGATCTACACCCACCGCCGGGAGCTGGACGCCTATATGGCCACCCCCAGGGGCCAGGAGGTCTTTGCTTACATGGGAGAGCTTATCCACTCTTTCAAAAACCTGGAAAAGGAACAGACCCAGAGCCTTGGGGCCATTGGCGACACCCTCACCTATATCACCGACATTCTTTCCATCCAGCAGACCTATGCACCGGCCCCGGGGGACCACCCGGCAGATGCCGATCTCAACGAAATCCTGGAGACCGCCATCAAGCTCCATGGCCCCTCCCTGGAAAAACGGGGCATATCCCTGGTCCGGGATCTCACCCCGGATCTTCCCCCGGTGGACCTGGACAAAAGCCGGCTGCTCCAGGTGGGGGTTAATTTGTTGAAAAACGCCGGCAATGCCCTGGAGACACCGGAGGCCCGTCACTTTCCATTGCGGCAGATACGGATTACCTCCTTTTACCACCCCCCGGACATGGGATTTGAAATCCAGGATACCGGGGCCGGCTTTACCCCGGAACAGGGGAAAAATTTTTTCAAGGCATGGGAATCGGGCAACCCGGGAATGGGGCTCTACTATTGCAAGCTCTATCTGGACAGCATCAACGGCCACATCCACATGGAAAGCCCGGGGCCGGGCAAGGGCGCCCGGGTCCGGGTCACCCTGCCCTGTGAAGGGGAGGTGTCATGACCACCCGCATCCTCATCATTGACGACGACCCCGCCATCCTGACCACCTATGAGCTCATCCTCAGCCCCCGGGCGGAACCGGACCTCCGTTCCCGGGGCAATGCCCTGTTCCACACCAACACGGCCAAGGCCGGACCCGTCCCTGTCCGCTACCAGCTGGACCTGCACCCCCACCCCCGGGACGGTATCCGGGCGGCAAAGGCAGCCAGGGAAACCCAACGCCCCTTTACTGCGGCCTTTGTGGACATCCACCTGCCCGGCATGGACGGGGCATTGGTAATCCGGGAACTGGACCGGGTGGACCCGCGCATCCCCATCGCCGTTGTCACGGCCCAGGCCGCCCTGTCCCAGGACGAAATCACCCGGACCTCGGGCCGGGACCGCCTTTATTTTGTCACCAAGCCCTTTTCCTCCCGGGATATCCGGGAGGCGGCCCAGGCCCTCACCCGGCAATGGCCGAGGAAAACCAACCCCCAGGAGTAGGATGATTCACCCCATGGAAGCCTCCCCCAATATCCTCATCATTGACGACGACCAGGGCGTCCGGAACACCTATGGGAAAATCTTTTCCCCGGCCGTCGCCCGTCGGGTTTTTTCCCAGGGGCGCACCCTTTTCAACACCCCGGGGGGAGCCACCGGATCCCCCCGGCCCCGGTACCAGGTGACCCTGGCGGAAAACGGATTGGAGGGCATCCAGCACCTGTCCAAGGCCCTGGCATCGAACCAGCCCTATGCCGTGGCCTTCATCGACATGAAAATGCCCGGGCTCAACGGTGCGGAAACCGCCCGCCGCATCTGGGAGCTGGACCCGGACATCAAAATCGTCATTGTCACGGCCTACAGCGAACACAGCCCCGAAGACATCGTCCAGATCACGGAACGGGACGATATCTTCTACCTGAGAAAACCCTTTAACCCCGAGGAGATCTCCCAGTTTGCCCGGGCCCTGGTCAACGCCTGGAACCTTGAACGGAAAAGAGAAGCCCTGGAAAACCAACTCCAGGCCGCCAATACCCGGCTTGCAACCATGAACCAAAACCTCCAGCAAAAGGTCACCGAACAGGCCACCATGGTCATCCAATCGGAAAAAATGGCCTCGGTGGGCATCCTTGCCGCCGGGGTGGCCCACGAAATCAACAACCCCATTGCCTTTATCAATGCCAACCTGGAAGCCCTCAGGGAGTATACCCATCGCATCACCCGCTACCACAGCGGGCTGGACAAACTCCAGGGCCACCTCGGAGCGAAAGGGCCACCGGGGACGGATACCATTATCAAGGAATGGGAGGATCTGAAAAAAACCGAAAAAATAAACATGATCCTGGCCGACCTCCAGGATCTGATCTCGGAATCCATTGACGGGGTCCACCGGGTCCGCACCATTGTCAAGGATCTGAAAAGCTTCTCCCGCATCGACGACGGAGAATTCAGGGAGGCGGACATCAACCATCTCATGGACACCACCCTGAACATGGCCCGGACCAAATACAAACACCGGGCCGTGGTGGAAAAGGAGTACGGAGAGTTCGCCCCCATCCGCTGCTATCCACAGAAGCTGAGCCAGGTCTTCATGAACCTGATCATCAATGCGGCCCAAGCCATTGAAACCCAGGGCACCATTTCCATCTCCACCCGGAGAATCCCGTCAACGGCCCTCTCCCCCTCCCAGACCAAGGCCATTGCCGTTGCCCGGGGCAACCGTGGGGGCCAAGGCGCCCATGACGCCTATGTTGAAATCACCATTACAGACTCGGGCCCGGGCATTTCCCCCGGGGACATGGCCCGGCTTTTTGATCCCTTTTTCACCACCAAACCCGTGGGGGAGGGCACCGGACTGGGCCTGAGCATTGCCTATGAAATCATTAAAGCCCATGGGGGGCACATCAGCGCCGTCAATACCCGGGACAGCGGCGCCTGCTTTACCATTGTACTCCCTGCCGTAAACGGGGGACGCCCATGAAAAAAATTCTCATTGTCGACGACGAACCCAAAAACCTCAATGCCGTGCGCAGGGTTTTCACCGATGTGGACTGCCGGATGCGATTTGCGGAAAATGGGGCCCTGGCCCTGGAGGCCGTGGTCAAAGACCCGCCCGCCCTGGTCATTTTGGACATCATGATGCCGGAAATGGACGGGATCGAGGCCTGCCGGAAAATCAAGGCCGCCTCCCCCGAGACCATGGTCCTTCTGCTGTCGGCCCTGGGCGAACTGCCCGACCGCATGCAGGGCTATGCCGCCCTGGCCGATGATTACCTGTCCAAACCCTATGATTCCGGGGAATTATTGGCCAAGGCACGGATTCTCCTGCGCCTCCACGAGGCCCGGCAGAAACTGGCCCATTTGAACCAGCACCTGGAGGCCAAGGTCCAGGAGCGCACCGAAGCCCTGATCATCCGGGAGCAGCAGGCCACGGCCAGCAAGATGATCCAGGGCATTGTCCACAATTTAAAGGGACCGTTGAGCGGGGCCTTTTTCTCGGCCCAGCTCTCTGAACGGGAATTGGAAAAGGCCATTGAGACCCCGGAGGAGAACCCCCCGGATATATTGCGCCTGCGCACCCACACCCGGACCATCAAATCGGCCCTGAAAAAATCCTTTGACCTGGTGGAAAGCCTGCTTTCGGTTGGGGGAAGCAACCCCGGGGAAAAATCCCAGCCCCTGGACATGAACGATATCCTCCAGAAGGAATACCGTCTCCTGCGACCGGACATGGCCCTCCAGCACAGGGTGGATGTCTACCTGGACCTTGCCGAAAAACTGCCCCCCCTCACGGGCAAGCCCTCGGATTTTTCCCAGGTCTTTTACAACCTCATGAAAAATGCCTGTGACGCCATGGCCGGTTCCCCCAAAAAGCAATTACACATCACCACCCGGCAAGAGGAGGATCATCTCGTGGTCACCTTTTCCGACACGGGCACGGGCATCGACCCAGACCGCATCCCCAACATCTTCAAACCCTTTTACACCACAAAGACAGACCAGGGACAGGGTAGCTCCGGCACCGGGCTGGGCCTGTTCATCTCCGCCCGCCTTCTGGAACCCTACCAGGGGGAAATCAAGGTGGAACGCCGGGATCCGGTGGGCTCCATCTTCCATGTCCGCCTGCCCCTGACACCCAAGGAGGGGCCATGGAGCTGAGCCATCACATCCTTCTGGTGGATGATGAACCGCAGATCGGCAAGGCCATGGAACGCCTGCTGACCATGGAGGGACTGGACTTTACATTCATCGACAATGCCCCGGATGCCCTGATCAAGGTACAATCCACCGACACCCCCTTTTCCCTTGTCATTTCGGACCAGCGCATGCCCGAAATGCTGGGAACGGAATTCCTGAAAATGGTAAAGCAGATTTCCCCGGACTCCATTCGGTTTCTCCTCACGGCCCACTCGGACATGGACACGGTCACCCATGCCATCAACCAGGGAGCGGTTCACAAATTCATCCACAAGCCCTGGGACAATAAGGGATTTTTATCGGATATAAAATCCGCCCTGAAACGATTTGAACAACAGACCGAAAACCATGCCCTTTTCCAGACCGCCGTGGACCAGAACCGGAAACTCTACCTTTTGGACCGCAAGCTCATGGAAAGCACCAAGCAGCATGCCGCCGCCCTTGAGGAACTGGAGTTAAAGATTGTCTCCCTGAGACGACGGGTGGGAAAGGGAAACGATACGAACCCGGCGGACACAGACGGACTCAAGGAAGAGATCAAAACCCAGTTCAAGGAGGCCCTGGGGGAGGAGGGGGTGGTACCGGAAGAGTTCCTCGCCCGGCTCCACGCCCATTGCCTGGCCGATCTTTTCCACCAATTCACCCTGCTTTCAAACCGTAACGGCTTTGAAATGCCCATATCAGAAACGGAAACATGACCATGACCCACGACCCCACTGCCATCGTCCTTGATCCCCGGGATCCCATCCGGGAAGAAATCCAGCACATCCTCACGGAAAACGGCTGGCAGGTGACCTGTCCCGATTCCACGGACCAGGCCCTGGTATTGCTCAAGGAGGGTTCCCCGCCCTTTACCCTGCTCATTGCCGGATGGGATCTGAAGGGTGCGACCGGGGTGGATATCCTGAAAACCGCCATGGAAGTGGTCCCCATCACCCGGAGGATGCTCATTGTTCCCCCGGGGGAAAACAAGGCCCTGATCAACACCATCAACACCGCCCCCCTCCATGCCTGCATCTCCCAGCCCCTTGATCCCAAGGATCTTCTGGCCCAGGCCGCCACCTGCCGCCTCTCCTTTGACGAATGGCTGCAAAAGAACCGGTACAAACGGGTGATTGAACGCCAGAACGAGCAGCTTTACGAGGTGGCCCGCCGCCTCAAACTCAAGGACGAAAACGGCAAGGTTCTCCTCCGTGAGAAACAGGAAGAACTGGCCGCATTGGAAGACCATGAACAGCAGATGGCCCAGGAGGAAATCATTAGCGGAGACCTGGATCTGGCCCGGATCATGGACCTGCTCAACCAGAGCCCCTCCCCCGAAGCCGTTCTGGACTTATTCACCAATGCCAGCCGGAACCTGGCCACCCGCCTCCATGCCATGGCCGTCCATGAAAACGTCGAATGGACACCGCCCCCCCTGGATTTGGAAAGCCTGGTCCACATCGACCTGGTGGCCCTGGATGAGGCCGATGATCCCCCCCCCCTGGTGGCGGACCTGCGCAGGGCCACCTACCTGGATCTGGTGATCGGCGTCCGGGAAAGGGCCGCCGGCGCCCCCGCCGTCTGGGACGACGAAGACGATCTTTCCATTCTGGACGATACCATGGAGGCCGAAGCCCTTCTGGATCCAGGCATCTACCTGGTCCTCACCCCCACCGAGGACAAAATCCAGATCTACCTCTTTGCCCAACAGGAGCTGGACACCCGGGTGGTCACCCTGCCGGCGGTTCTGGAATTTGCCCGGCACAACGGCATCACCTACGGTCTCACCGACGACGACACCATCACAGAATGGATCAACAGCAACCCGGGCACCGAAGACCCCCTGCTCCTGGCCCAGGGCAACACCCCCGTGGAAAGCCAGGACGGCTCCGTGGAATACTTTTTCGAAATCCATTACACCAACCCGGGAAAAATCCTGGAAAACGGTTCCATCGACTTCAGGGACAGGGGCAACGTCCCCTTTGTGGAAGCCCACCATCTCCTGGCCCGGAAGACCCCTCCGCAAAACGGCATCCCGGGCAAGGATGTCTACGGTGAAATCATTGAAGTCCAGGAACCCTATGACCCTGCCTTTGAGGCCGGGGACGGCACCTATACCGAAAACCAGGACATGGACATCCTGGCCGGCGTCAACGGCCAGCCCCACCTGGACGCCATGGGCCGGCTCACCGTGAACGAAGAAATGGTCATCAACGGGGATGTGGACTTTAAAACCGGCAATGTGGACTTTGCCGGCAACATCGTGGTCCGGGGAACGGTGAAACAGGGCTTCACCATCAAGGGGGTCAGCCTCACGGCCCAGGCCGTGGAAGGGGCCACCATCGAACTCACCGGGGATTTAAGCGTTTCCGACGGCATGGCCAACACCACGGTGAAAACCGTGGCAAACGTCCACACCAAATTTGTTAACAATTGCAAAATCATGGGGTTTGGCGACCTCATGGCCTTTAAAGAGGTGGTGGACTCAAAGATCATGATATCGGGCAAATGCCTCATGCCCACCGGCCATATCATCGCCTCCACCATATCAGCCACCAAGGGCGTCAACGCCAGGGTCATCGGCACAGAAACCTCTGCCCCGCCCCTGATCAAGGTGGGACTGGACGAACATGTGGAGAACCTGAAACAGGCCAATGCAGACGCACTGGACGAATCCCTGAAAATCATCCAGCGCCTGAAAAAGAAACTGGCCCGGCTGGAGGAAAAGGACAAGGACATCCACATCTGGATCTCGGAAAACAGCCAGGCCAAGGACCGGTTCCAGTTGGCCATCTCCGAAGAGGCCCGGAAAATAGAAGCCTTCAAGGCCAAGGGGGACCGCAAAAGCGCCCTGGCCCTGGTCAACACCATCAAGACCCTCCAGAAAAAAGCCGAGGCCAGCAACCAGCGCGTCAACACCCTGTTTGAAGACCAGGACCAGGTGGGCACGGAAATCGACCTCATCACCGCCCAGATCCGCCAGCAGGAAGAACAGAACGTCCACCTGTTCAAACAAAAACGCCAGATGGATGCCTATATCAGCAAAAGCGAGGCCGATCCCACGGTCATCGTCCAAAGCAAGATCATCCAGGGCACCCGCATCATCGCCCCCAACACGGCCATGACCCTCCATGACAACAAACCCCGGTGCACCATCAAGGAAGTGGAAAAGGAAGAAAACCAGATCCGTTTCCACGAATTCGACTTCTCCGGAATCTGATAACCCAGTTCACCAGAAGAAACCAGGGGATGTTTATCCCCCAACCCGGGGGGGGGGGCATCCACCAGTCATGGTCCGGCCTAGGGCCCCCTTCAAAATCAAATTCCCAAAAAGTATTCGGGGCCCCCCATTGCTTTCCGCCCCCATCCGTATTACCTAAAGCAATGGGAACCACCCCAATCCCCTTCATCAACCCCTAGGGAGACCCCACATGGCAAAAAAGTACCAGGCCCCCATTGTGAACAAGGCATTCCAGATCCTCAAACTCATCTCCCGGTCGAATCAGGGGCTGGGCATCAGCCAGATTGCCGCCCGCCTGGACATTGGCAAAAGCACGGTCCACGGCATCACCGCCGCCCTGGAGCAGCAGGGGGCCCTGGTCCGGGACCCGGCCTCCAAGCACTATGCCATCGGCCCCACCCTGCTGGAACTGGGCCGGTCGCTCCAGGAACGGGTGGACCTCAGGCGTCTGGCCCGGCCCGAAATGGAATCCCTTCTCTCCCTGTGCCGGGAAACGGTTTTCCTGGGCGTCATGAACCAGGACCACGTCACCATCATCGACCGGGTGGAATCCCCCAAGGACTTTAAAATCAGCTCCCCCATCGGCACGGCCCTGCCCCTCCTGGCCGGGGCCGTGGGAAAGGTTCTCCTGGCCGGCCTTCCCCGGGAACAGGCCCATGATCTGCTCAACCGGGGCCCCCTGCCCCAATACACCCCCAACACCATCACCGACGCCCAGGCCTATGAAGCCGGCCTGGACCATATCCGGGAACAGGGGTACGCCCTGGATGACGAGGAGTACATCGCCGGGGTCCGGGCCGTTGCCGTGGCCCTGGCGCCCTGCGGTCCCTTTGTCCCGGCCATCTGGGTGGTGGGGTTCAAGGCCGCCCTGGACGACCGGCGCATGGAAGAGGTCATCCTCCACATCCGGACAGCGGCAGAACGGATCAACGCCCGGGTTTCCGGCACCATCGCCCCGTTGTGATTTCAAGGAATTTCTGGTAAAGACAGGACCAACCCGACGCTTTCACGGGACAGGTCGCATCATTCCTACCCGCCCGTCAACACGTGCTGCGATGTCATCGCTTCCCGGTGTTTTTGGTGTGGCCCCCCGCCCCATTCAGGGCAGGGAGGCCAGCTCTAATTTTGGAACAACTATCATACAAGGAACACGTATATGACAACCGATACCACTGAAATTGCATTGGTCACCGGTGCCTCCAGGGGCATTGGCCGGGCCCTGGCCATAGGTCTGGCCCCTAACCGATTTGTCTACATCAATTACCAGACCAATGCGGATGCCGCCCGGGAAACCCTGGACCAGGTAAAAGCCGCCGGCGGAGACGGCGCACTGCTCCCCTTTGACGTAACCGACGATATTGCCGCGGCCCAGGCCGTCAAACAGATCTTTTCCGAAAAAAAACGTCTGGATATTCTGGTCAACAATGCCGGAATCCGGCAGGACATGCTTTTGGCCATGATGAAAAAAGACCTCTGGAAACAGGTAATGGACACCAACCTCACCGGCTTCTACAACGTGACCAAACCCGTGGTGAAAAAAATGCTGGCCCAGCGATACGGCCGCATCCTTAACATTGCTTCGGCCTCGGGGCAGATGGGACAGGCCGGTCAGGTCAATTATTCCGCCTCCAAGGCGGGCCTCATCGGCGCGACCAAGGCCCTGGCAAAGGAAATCGCCAAACGGAATATCACGGTGAATGCGGTGGCCCCGGGCTTCATTGAAACCGAAATGGTGGATGGACTTCCCCTGGAAAACATTGCAGAGTCCATACCCGCTGGACGCCTTGGGGATGCAAAGGAAGTGGCGGCCCTTGCCGCCTTTCTCTGTACCAGGGATGCCGGTTATATCACCGGCCAGGTCATCGGCGTCAACGGAGGCCTTTGCTGATTGCGATCCCCTTCCTTTCCAAAAGAACATTCGATGATTTTGGGACGGCCGGCTTGGAAATAAGGCAAAGGGAAGGGGGCTTATCGAGTAGGAGGGGGGCTTGCGCCCCCCGTCCTCTCACACCACCGTACATACGGTTCCGTATACGGCGGTTCGTGATAACTTCTTCTTCCACACAATAAAATCCAGCAGTGACACAAGTCCAAGTCTGTCAAAGAATTTCTTCTTAAACGCCTGATTCATATGGGATGCCTTTGAATTCCACCACGGCCCTCGGCCATTGGTCGCGGACGCCCAGGCTCTCTGCTCTGTCAGCCCACGGCGCATTAATCCCTTAGCCCGAGTGTAATTCCGCTTCCATTGTCTCCAGATCAAACATCTTAAATGATGCCTGATCCATTGATCCAATTCTTCGAACATCCCCTTCACTTCAGATAATTGAAAATAATTTGCCCACCCTTTTAACAGCGGACGTATTTCCTGAATGAAGGATTTCAGGTTCCTTCCCCGACCCCGCCGGAATGCCTGCTTCAACTTGCCCTTAAATCTGGCAATTGATTCGTTGGCAACCCTCAAGCGGGGCGGTTCATGGAAAGTTACGGTGTATCCCAGAAACTTCCGATTCCATGACTGTCAATCGGCGTCCAAAAATGACCCCCCATCGGCGTCCAATTTTGACCCCCCTGGAGTTAAAAAAAAATCACTGCCTGCTCTTCAATCTCCAGCTCTCGTTTCCGGTCTCAACTATCTCACAATGATGGGTGAGACGATCCAGAAGAGCGGTTGTCATTTTCTTGTCACCAAACACCTTTGACCATTCTCCAAAATTCAGGTTGGTGGTGATGATTACGGATGTTCTTTCATAAAGTCGACTGATCAGGTGGAACAACAGGGCCCCGCCCGCCTGGGAAAACGGCAAATAGCCCAACTCATCAAGAACGACAAAATCCACATTCTCAAGACGCCCTGCTATTTTACCAGGGGTTCCCTGGTGTTTTTCTGCCTCAAGCTGATTGACAAGATCTACAACTCCGTAAAAGCGGCCTTTTTTCCCTGTTCGGATGCTGTGGGAACCGATGGCTGTGGCAAGGTGGGTTTTGCCGGTGCCGGTTCCCCCGATAAAGATGAGATTCCGCCTCTCTGACAAAAATCGCCCCTGGTAAAGGTCTTTGATTATCATCTCTTCTGCCGGGATATTGGCAAAATCGAAGGTGTTAATGTCTTTTAATATCGGGAATTTGGCGATGCCCATCTGGTATCGGATTGACCTGGTTTTTCTTTCAAGGCCTTCGGCTTTGCACAAATGATCCAGGATTTCATGGACTGTATGCTTTCTTCTGATTCCCTGGGTAACGACATCGTCAAATGCCCCAACCATCCCAAACAATTTCAGTTCCTTCATCCTGTCTATCAATTCATGGCCCTGCATCTGATCTCTCCTTTTCTGAGGCGGTCGTAGCGCCCGCAGTCTGCCAGGGGTTCATTTGCCAACTGAAGACGGGAAGGGACTTCTACCGGCTTGATCGGAGAGCCTTCCACTTCCCTGGCCAGCCAATTCAATATGACATCACTCTGGTAAACACCGGAGGACAAGGCCTTCCGGCAAACTTTGTCGGCTGCTTCTACACCATACTGTCTGGCTGCAGAAAGGATGTTCACAAATTGTCGGTCTCCGCCGGGACGTTGGGTCAAACGGTGCCTCAGCCGTTCCAGCCCCGCCGGCAGTTCCCAGTTCCGGAACGGGGCCCCGTTTCTGAGGGCGCCGGGTTTTCGTTTCAGCACATCAAGGTAATGCCATGGATCGTAGATGGTCTGGTCCCGGTCAAAGCATCTTGTATGGCAAGCAATCTCTTCCCCGTCCTTCACCACAAGGATCTTCAAGGCCTTTGCCAGGACCGTTACGGTCTGGCCCACTGCTTGGCATGGAACGCTGTAATGGTTCCGGTCATAGCGGACCAGGCAGGTGCTGGAGACACTGCATTCTTTTTGTGTATATCCGTCAAATGCATGGGGTGAGGGTATCAGGGAAGCCTGCTCATCTTCAAACACCTCCTGGATGGTCTTTTCTTTGAATACAGGATGGTTTCTCTGATTGCAGATCTGAACGCACCGGTCGTGGAGCCATTGGTTCAACTCTTCAAGGCTTGAGAACCGAGGCTTGGGCACGAACAGCCAGCGCCTGACGTCATTGACCTGCTTTTCCACCTGTCCTTTTTCCCATCCCGCCCGGGGGGTGCAGGCCACCGGTTTGACCAGATAATGGCTGCACATCTGGATAGAACCGGAAGCATACACCCTTTCTTTGCCCTTGAGGATACTGACAATCGCAGTGGACATATTGTCGTAGATCCCGCGTTCACAGGTCCCCCCAAAGAAGGTAAATGCCCTGGTATGGGCGTCCATCACCATTTCACGTGTTTCCCTGAAATAGGCGGTTACAAAAAATTTTCGGCTGTGGCACAACCGGATATGAGCCACTTTTATTTTTCTGGGTTCACCATTGATAACAGCCATCTCATGACTCCAGTCAAACTGATAGGCATCGCCCGGCTCAAAATATAATGGAATAAACGTGTCTGAAGGGATTTTACCCTTTGCTCGCCGCCACTTACGAACATGTCGCCTGACACTGTCATAGCCGCCTTTGTATCCCCTTTTCTGAATCATTTCACAAAGTCTTGCCGCAGTCAGACGCCTTTTGGCAGGCCTTTGCCAATCCTGTTCCAGAAGCTCATTTAGGGTATTGATATAAGGGCCTAATTTGGGAACGGGTTGATGCTCCCTGGTGTAATCATGACGGGTGTTGTTGTTTCTGATCACCTTGCGGACCGTATTCCTGGATATGTTCAGGTCCCTGCTGATCTCTTTGATCCCCTTTTTCTTAATGAAATAATACCGACGAATCTTCACTATCGTTTCCACTATCAGCATCCTCCTCACCTCCATGATTTAGTTCATGGAGAGTCTATATCAGGGGGGTCATTTTTGGACGCCGATTGACAGCCCAAGGCAACGTCACTCTGAATGTGACCAATGCAGGGCATCCCCTTTCCGATATTCAAGTATATGTGTTTACAACCAATGGACAATATCTAAATCTTAACAATAGGACCGACACACAGGGGCAGGTTGTGTTTACATTGCCCCAGGGAGACTACCTGTTTAGAGCGAATTGGCTTAACAATCATTATTGGAGTCAGGAGCTATCCGTTACTGCTGATAAAAATTTGATATCAAATCTTAGCACCGGTGGTGGGACCATGACCCTCACGGTTCGGAAAGACCAAGAAAACAAACTTGAAGGTATTAAAGCCTACGTGTTCAATGAGGTAGGCACCTATTTGGGACTTCAGTCCGTCACAGACAATATGGGGCAGACCTCTTTTACCCTTGGCAATGGAATCTATAAAATCAGACTCGATTATATGGGCTATCAGTTCTGGACAGAAGTATTCACCATCCCAAACGATTCATCTCTTGATCACATCATCGAACATAATCAAGTCACAGCAAGGCTCACAACCACATGCGGAGATCAGGTGGACCCAGCAATCGGCACGCCCTTATATCTCTATGCGGAATCAGGAACTTACATGGGTATTCAAACGTCTACAAATTTAGATGGACATGCCGAATTTAGCCTGCCGGGCAAACCGTATAAACTCAGAGCCGATTATTTGGGCGGCCAGTATTGGTCACAAACCTTTACGACAATGGACCCAACCATCAACATAGCAATGGGTCGTGCCCTGATCAATGTATCCCAGGGTGAAACCATTCTATCTGAAATTAAAGTTTATGTATTTGATGAAAATAATTCTTACACAGGATTAAACAGTTTGACCAATCCTCAGGGCATTGCCACCTTTGATCTGCCCGAAGGGAACTGGAAATTCCGGGCGGATTACCTGTCATCACAATACTGGGCGGAAAGCTCAATTCTTGCTCACCAGGACAATACTGTGGGAATTGATATAGAGGGAGGCATCCTCGACCTGACACTTGAAAAATATCCGGGACACCCCATCACTGGTGTTAAAGTCTATGCTTTTTCTTCTAATGGAACTTATTTGCATTTAAACCATGTGACCTCGGATACCGGAGGCGTATCCTTTCAATTACCGAAAGGTGACTATAAATTCAGAGCAGACTATTTAGGCTACCAGTTTTGGACCGATTTGATATCCATTCCGATAACCAGTTCTCACACATTAACCATACCCCATCAGGATGTGACATTTACAATTCAGGGATATTACCTCGACAACTTCGCCATACAGGATGCCAAGACATATTTGTTCACGGAATCCGGAATTTACCAGAGCCTTACCCAAAACACCAATGCCAATGGTCAAGTGGTATATTTCCTGCCGGAAAAACCATACAAACTTAGGGCAGATTATCTCTCCGTACAGTATTGGTCAGAATCGGTAATTCAGACAGACGATAACATCTCTATCGATCACGGCAAAGCTGTGGTCACAGTCATGCAATCTGGTGATCACGTATCTGGAGCCCGTGTATATTTATTTACCGAAACAGGAACCTACTTAGGGCACTCTGAAAACACTGATGCAACGGGCAACGCGTCATTCGTCGTCCCGGTAAAAAAATATAAATTCAGGATAGATTACAATGGTTCACAGTATTGGTCGGATCCTATTGATTTAATCGTTAACCAGGAGATTCCGGTCAACCTAAACTTGGACACCCTAGCGTTGAACTTTACCACAAATCCGTATTATAAAAGATATGATGGTGAGATGCCCATAAAAAAAGCACCTGAAATTTTGCTGGCATCCATCGGTTCTTTAGCAGGTTATTTGGAAACCGGGACGCCCCAACCAGGGGTCGCCTATTATATCAATAACCATTTAGGAACCCCCATAAAAATGATCAACGGCGAAGGCCAGGTGATCTGGGATGGAAGCTATCGACCATTTGGATCGGTGATGGTCAACACGGAAGATGTACAAAATCATTTTCGGTTTCCGGGCCAGTATTTTGACGTGGAAACCGGGCTGCATTATAATGGGTGGCGGTATTATGACCCGGAAACCGGCAGATACCCAACTTTTGATCCCATTGGTTTAGCCGGTGGAATAAATCCATACGTTTACGCAGAGAGCAATCCCATCAACTATATTGACCCTGATGGATTAAATGCATTATTGGCTAACCCTGCTATCGGTTCAGGTTTTGGTGTCGGTGCAGCCGGGATGAACAATCAAGCAACTGTCAGTGATTATATTCAGGCTGGGAAATTTCTAAAGGACACGTCTTTTCTGCATCTTCAAATTCTTGCAGGCTTACAGGCCTCAATGGTTAACAATCTGACAGGTGAAGAACTCTCCTCTTGTCCCGTCGATTACGAAAGCAGGAGGCGTGGCCGAGATCCTAAGATTATTCAAGTTGACCCTAAAAATTGGGGACCGTTAGCTGGTGCGCCTGGATCTCCCGATTGGCAACCTCCCTCTGGAGATCCTCATAAAGATGAGGATAAGTATTGGAAAAGGCCTGCAAATTGGAAGCAGATGACCAGATGGCAGAAAACAAAATGGTGGGGTGTAAAAATAGGCGGTGCTTTAGCTAATGCCGGCGGGGTCGGGATTTAAGTATGAAATAGAGTGGGTTCGAATATGAAAATATCTGAAGAGTATAATAGTTGCGGGGTTGATGTAAAAAAAATTGTTACCAGGATAATAAAATATGCACCTCCAAAAAGTATCGAAGGTTTAGAGGAAATCCGGCTTTTGAACACGGATCCTGCGGATAGCGGGTTTGCAAGGTATATTAGGGCTGCCAAGAGGATAGATCTCTATATTGATGATATAGTTGGTTGGCAGCCATGGCTACTCAAAAAGAGCTATATCTTTCCTTATTTAGCCATTGGTATGGCTTTAGGGCATGAGATTGATCACCATGTAAATAGAGATCGTAGAACGCTATACGAAGAAGAAACTGCTGAAAATAATGCTTTGAAATATGTTTATCCTTCAATGGGGATTTTTAAGCCTTTAGTTAAAGGGCTTTCAATATTTTCTACCAAAAAATAGCGGATATCAAAATTCTTCGGGCATCAGCCGTGCCTAAGCCAGGTCCCTCTGGACCGCATGGTCTCTTATCCTTTAAAATTAACTTGCGTCCATTGACATGACGCCGGCCATTTTTGACGTGGTCAAGTAAAACTGGACAGTTTTTTAAGCGGCTTTTTTCAAAAGCTGCTGTTTCTCAAATTCCTTTGGACTTATTAACCTGGCAATTAAATACAAGAGTACTATGCAGCATATGAAATCTTCGAATGCTCAAAATATTTGACTACTCTATCAGGCGATTTCTGGAGCATTCTCAAATGCGATATGGCATTCTTCTTGAGTTCTTTTTTTGTTCTTGCTGGAACATTGGAATGTACCCCGGCCTTTAGGTCACAATTCAAATATTCATCCGGGTTGAGTTCGGGAGAATAAGAAGGCAGAAAAAAGCATTCGATATCATCTTCATGGTCAGCCAGCCAATCCTTGACCAAATAAGAGTGGTGAACTTTTAAATTATCCAAAATTAAGAACACTTTTTTCTGGTTAGTGTAACTTTTTGTCTGTAATTTGGACAAAGCAACCCGGAGGCCCCACCCCTTTGGGGGTACCCCCAAAGGGGTGGGGCCTCCGAGAAATCGATTTGAGAAAAGTGGGTCAAATTGTTACTCATTAGGTTCTCCAAAACCATTAAAATGAGGAGACAAAATGACCCACCAAAAAGAATTTACCGGAATCGAATTGGCTTTGGAAGAAATAATTTCAAATGGCATAGAAGGCCTTGAATCTGCCGTTGCATTGCTGATCAATGAAGCCATGAAAATTGAACGCAGTCGTGTACTCCATGCGGAACCATGGCAGCGGACCGAAAGTCGCCAAGGGTATGCAAACGGTTACAAACCCCGTACTTTGAAAACCAGGATTGGAAAATTACCTTTACAGGTTCCCAAAGTACGGGGTGGAATTGACTTTACTCCAACCGCCCTCGATCGGGGAACCCGTAGCGAACGCGCCTTGAAACTTGCCATTGCCGAAATGTATCTCAAAGGCGTCTCAACTCGCAAAGTCAATGATATCATGGAAAAACTATGCGGTTTTGAGGTGACAAGTGGGGAGGTAAGTCGCTGCACCAAATCGCTGGATGAACAACTGGAAAAATGGCGGAATAGGCCAATTGGATGTATTCCTTACCTCATGCTGGATGCCCGTTATGAAAAAATTCGACAAGATGGTGCTGTCATATCATGTGCCGTTCTTGTCGCAGTTGGGATTCAAGATGATGGGAAAAGGATAGTTCTGGGAACCAGTGTGGCTTTGAGTGAAGCTGAAGTACACTGGAGAAAGTTCTTGGCGTCATTAAAAGAGCGGGGTATTTATGGTTTGAAATTAATATGTTCAGATGACCATGAAGGATTAAAAGCCGCCTTAAAACGGACGTTTAACGGTGTTGCTTGGAATAGATGCCAGGTTCATCCACAAAGAAATGCCTCTTCTCACATCCCAAAGCGGGATATGCGAGCCGCAGTTGCTCAGGATATCAGAGATGTTTTTAATGCACCTGAACTTGAGGAGGCAAACAGGCTTCTGGGATTGATTGTAGAAAAATATCGTTCCAAAGCCAGTAATCTGGCTCAATGGATGGAGGACAATTTACCGGAGGGATTTGCTGTTTTTAAAATCCCAAAGCCTCACCGAAAAAGGATGAGATCCACCAACATGGTGGAACGATTAAATAAAGAAATAAAACGGAGAACACGGGTAGCTGGCCTGTTCCCAAACGAGGCATCGTTGTTGCGCCTTGTAAGCGCAATCCTTATGGAAACAAGTGAAGAATGGGAAACGGGTAAAATTTACCTAAACATGAAAACAGATTTGATCCACTGATCGAGTTTACAGACAAAATGTTGCTTTATCTACCGTTCCGCAGGAGTCGAAAAAATAAGATTTCATGATTTAAGACACACATATGCAAGCATTTTGATAGAAAATGGGGAGAATATTAAATACATCCAAAACCAGCTCGGCCATTCAAACCCGACTGTGACTCTCAATGTATATGCACATCTGATGAAAGACCAAAATCAAGAATCGGCGATGCGGTTGGAAAATACTATAGAAATTTCGGACCGGTCACAATTTGGTCACTAAATGCAAAAAGGGCTTAAGAGTTGATCTCTTAAGCCCTTGTTTTTTTATGGTAGGCACGAGCGGACTTGAACCGCTGACTTCTACCGTGTCGAGGTAGCACTCTACCAACTGAGTTACGCGCCTAAAAACGTGGGGACTTTTTTACCAAAAACCCGATGAAGCGTCAAGGGGAATTACGGGGTTTGTCCCTCTTTTTTTGGATTTTGCCCGTCAACGCCGGTGTTTATTTCGGGAAAGGTTGTGTCGGATGTACGTCCGGCATCTCCATCCAGGGTGATTTCCAGGGGAAGGACCGGTGCCTTTTCAATGAAACGGAGGGTGACCAGCTCCTCCGAGGCCACTTCCACTTCCAGGCCAAAGCCTTCAAAGGTCTTGAGCATGACCGTATCGGCAAACAGGGCCGGGCTGCCCTTGTAGACCAGTTCCAGTACGGCACGGTCGGCCCCCATCTCCTTGGGCTGGAAATTCTCAATGTCCTGCATCTCCCGGAAACGGTCCTTCAGGGCCAGGTACCGGGGCAGGAACTCGCCTTCTCCCTGGATAACCAGATCGAAACGGCTCTCCTTTCTCAGGTTCCGGGTCCAATAGGTGTTGAGCTTTTCCTGGATATCAAGGGCGGCCAAATCAACGGCCTTGGCCATGGCCAGGCCGGCGCCTTCCTGCTCCAAATCGCTTTTGGCTGCGGCCTGGGTTTGGGAATCCCCCACCTTTTCCCCGGAGGCCGTGGCGTAGAGCTCCAGGTTGATCCGGGCGTCAAAGGCTTTCTCATCCCCCATGCGGTTGATGGCTTCGGAGACCTGGGCACGGCCCAGGATGACCATGTCGGCCCCCAGTTTCCGCCCCAGATTCAGGGCGGCCTCGGTGTCATAGATGGTGGTGAACCGGATATTATACTGGGCCGGATCGGGTCGCTCTTCGCCCTGGCCCACCAGGGGGAAGCGCTGCTCCAGCATGCGGGAGGCCAGGCCGGATTCGGCCATGGAAATATAGGGTTCTGGGTGCTGTCCCCACCAATACCGGGGCAGCAGGGCCTCGGGGGTCTGTTCGGCAATGAGGAAGAGGAGCCGGGGCATACCCGTCCCTGAATGGAGGATGCGGGCCTGGGTCAGGGTCTGTTCCAGAAGGCCCAGCTGGATGGTGGATTCCACCCCCACCCGGTATTCGCCCTTGTTTTCAACACCCCCCAGCACCCGGAAGGTGACCAGGTATTCCTGGGCCTTGGGCAGGATCTGCTCGTAGAGAAACTCCAGGTTGGCGGCCAGGACCTGGGGGGAAACCAATTGGGCCACGGCGGTTTGGACGGCGGTTTCCAGGGCCTGGGTCACGGCCTTTTCCTTGGCGCTGGGGATATTCTGGTTCCGGATGGGGGCGGATCCCGTGGTCACCCGGGTCAGGGTGCCGGACGGGGCCTGGGCCACGGCCGGGGTTGCCCAGATCAGGGCCAATAGTCCAAGGGCCAGGCAGGCCGCTACAGGACCGCAAATGGCGGAATTTCTCTTCAGCATTTTACACCTTCCTCGCCACGGAATAGTCGGCGATCAAGTTCAAAATGTCTTTGGATTCGGTATCAGGGAAGCCTTCAAGACATGCCTTGGCCTTGGCCACATGGTCATGGGCCCGGTCACGGGTATAGTCCAGTCCGCCCAGGCGGACCAGTTTTTCCTTGAGGGCTTGGAATTTTTCCGGATCAAACTCGGTGTCGGCCATGGCGGCGCACATCCATTGCCGCTCGTCTGCATCGGCCTTTTCCATGGCGTGGAGCAGGGGCAGGGTGAGTTTCCCCTCCCGCATGTCCGCACCGGGATTTTTGCCCAGTTCCTCGGCCGTGGCCGTATAGTCCAGAAGGTCGTCGGCCATCTGGAAGGCCATGCCGATGTGGTAGCCAAAGTCCTTGAGGGCGGTTTCCGTCTCGGTGTCGGCACCGGCCAGGATGGCCCCGGACCGGGTGGCCCCTTCAATGAGGACGGCGGTCTTGCGCTGGATGATCTTCAGATACTGGGCCTCGGTGAGGTCGGTGCTGCCCTTCCAATACAGCTGGTCGATCTCCCCCTGGGACATCTCCTGGGTGATCCGGGCGATGACGGAGATGAGATCGGGCTTCCGGGTCCGGGCGGCCAGGTTCAGGGCCCGGGCCAAAAGGAAATCCCCGGTGAGAACCACCTGGGGGGCCTCCCACTTTGTATGGGCGGCCGGTCGTCCCCGGCGAAGGTCGGCCCCATCCACCACATCGTCGTGGAGGAGGGTGGCGGCGTGGAGGTATTCAAAGATGGTGGAGAATTCGATCTCCCGGCCCTGGGTATACCCACAGAGCCGGGCCGAATGGATGAGCAAAAGGGGCCGCAGCCGCTTTCCCCCGCTGAACAACAGATGGGATGCAATCTCCTTGACCAGATCCAGGTTGGGATCCAGATTCTCCTCCAGGGCGGCCTCTACCTTTTCAAAGTCCGGCTTCACCAATGTAATGATCCGGGCCTTTAAATCAGAACTCATTCTATTTTTTCTCCGGCAATATCGTATTCATAGACATCGGTTATCTTTACATGAACACGGGTGCCGATTTCAAGTCCGTCGGAATAAATAAAGGTCACCCCGTCCACCTCGGGTGCCTGGAACATGGTCCGGCCGATGAAGACCCCCTCTTCGGGATTTTCCTCCACCAATACCTCGTAGACCTGGTTGAGGTGGCGCTGGTTCACGGACTGGGAGATGGCGGCTTGGGCCGACATGATCTTATCATACCGTTCCTCGGCCACTTCGTCGGAGACGTGGTCGGAAAAGCCGTGGGATTTGAGGTCATCGGAATCCGAATATTTAAAGACGCCCAAATGGTCGAACTTCACTTCCTGGATGAAGCCCATGAGATCCTGGAACTCGTCCTCGGTCTCCCCGGGGAAGCCCACGATGACGGTGGTGCGAAGGCTGGCCTGCGGATCATACCTGCGGATCATGGAAAACAGATCCAGAAGATCCTGGCGTTTATAGGGTCGTCCCATGCGCTTCAGGGTCGCGGAATGGGCGTGCTGGATGGGGACATCGTAGTAGTTGCACAGGTTCCCATGTCCGGCCACGGTTTTCACCACGGCCGCATCCAGGGTCCGGGGATGGGTGTAGAGAAAGCGCACCCAGGTCTTGTCGGCGGCCACCTCCCGGGCCAGGTCGGCAAGGACCCTGTCCAGGCCGATCGCTTCATCCAGATCCTGGCCGTAGTCGGTGGTGTTCTCGGCGGTGAGGATGAGCTCGGTCACCCCCTTGTCCGCCAGGATCCGGCCCTCCTTGACGATCTCGGAAACGGGCCGGGAGCGCTGGGTGCCCCTCAGGCTGGGGATGATGCAATAGGTGCAGTGGCGGTTGCAGCCCTCGGAGACCTTGATATAGGCAAAGGGCTCCGAAGACAGGGCCCGGTCCACGGACAGATCCTGGAATCCCCGGTCGTTGACGGCCGGGAACAGGGTCAGGGGCTGGGCATCCTTTGCTTCCACCGCATCCACGATCTGCTCGCAGGCGGCCGTGCCCAAAAAGGCATCCACCTCGGGCAGGGATTTGCACAGCTCGGGGTCGTCCTTGTAACGCTGGGCCAGGCAGCCGGTGACCACCAGGCGCCCGCAGGCGCCCTCGGTCTTGAACCGGCCCATGTCCAGAATGGTCTCCACGGCTTCATCGGCCGCAGAGGTGATGAAGCCGCAGGTGTTGACAATGATGGCCTGGGCAAGGGCCGGGTCGTGGGTGGGCGTGTGCCCGGCGGCGGCCAGCTTGCCCAGCATGATTTCGCTGTCCACCTGGTTCCGGGAACACCCCAAAGTTTCGATAAATACGATCATTAAATGGCCTTGGTCATCAGATCCCCCACCAGCTTGGAAAAGCGGGCTGGATTATCCAGTTTACCGCCCTCGGAAATCACGGCGATGTCGTAAAGCAGGTCGCTGTAATCCCCCAGAACGGGGTTGGTGGTGTCGGCTTCGAAGAGCTCCTTCATCTTGGCCATGACCGGATGGCCCACGTTGACCTCCATGGTCCGTTTCTGGTCCGGTGTCTGCTGGCCCGACGCCTTGAGGATTTTTTCCATGTAGGCGCTCATGCCGTAGTCGTCGCCGGAGAGGCAGGAGAGGGAGTCCTTGAGGCGGTTGGAGACGGTGACGTCCTTGATCTTCTCTTCCAATTTCCCCTTGAGAAAGGAGAGCAGGGCGGAGTATTCGTTCTTGGTGTCGTCGTCCACCTTTTCCACGTCCAGGTCGCCCTTTTCCGCGGATTTCAGGGATTTTTCCTTGTACTGGGGCAGGGACTGGGTCACCCATTCATCAATGGGATCCACCATGAGCAGTACTTCGTAATCCTTGGCCTTCAGGGCTTCCAGCAAGGGAGAGTTCATCAGGGAGGCCAGGCTTTCACCGGTGAGGTAGTAGATCTCCTTCTGGTCTTCCTTCATGTTTTCCACGTACTGGTCCAGGGAGATGTATTTGTCCCCGGATTTAGTGGTCTTGTAGCGCATGAGCGCCGCCAGCCGGTCCTTGTTGGCATAGTCAGTGGGGATACCGGCCTTGAGGGCCTGGCCGAACTCTTCGTAGAATTCGATGTACGTGTCCTCTTCCAGCCCTTCCAGGGTGGAAAAGACCTGTTTCACCAGGTTCTTTTTGATATTGCGTACCAGGCGGTCTTCCTGGAGAATCTCACGGCTCACGTTGAGGTTGAGGTCCGGGGCATCCACAACGCCCTGGACAAATCCCAGGTACTCGGGCAGGAGTTCCTTGCAATCGTCCATGATGAAGACCCGTTTGCAATAGAGCTGCATCCCGTGTTTGCGCTCGGGGCGGAAGAGATCCATGGGGGCCTTGGAGGGCAGGTACATGAGTACTTCATACTCGGTGACGCCTTCAAAGCGCTTGTGGATGATGTGGGCGGGCTCGTCCCAGTTGTGGGAGATGTGGCGGTAGAACTCCTGGTGTTCCTCCTCGGTGACATCGTCCTTGGACTTGGCCCAGATGGCCTTCATGGAGTTGAGGGTCTCATCCTTTTTGACCTTGCGGAAGGTATCCCCGATGGGCTTACCCTCTTCGTCCTTAACGATCTGCTCTTCGGGCAGGGGTTCGGACTTTTCCATCTCCATGATCACGGGATAGGTGACAAAATCGGAGTGCTTTTTAACGATGTGCTGGATGGTGTACTCTTCGGTGAAGTCCTGGTCCCCTTCTTCACCCTCCTTCAACTCCAGGGTGATGGTGGTGCCCCGGCCTTCCTTTTCAATTTCCTCAACGGTGTAGGATCCCTGGCCGTCGGAGGTCCAGCGAACGCCCTTTTCCGCACCGGCTGCACGGGTTTCCAAGGTGACCTTGTCGGCCACGATGAAGGCGGAGTAGAAGCCCACGCCGAACTGGCCGATGAGCTCGGGACTCAGGCCGGTTTCATTCTTGGATTTTTCCAGGGCTTCCATGAAGGCGGCAGTGCCGGACTTGGCAATGGTGCCGATGTTCTCGTTGACCTCGTCCAGGGTCATGCCGATGCCGTTGTCGGCAATGGCAAAGGTCTTGTTCTCCTTGTCCAGGGTCAGGCGGATGCGGTAGTCGGTATCCTCCTTAAACAGCTCCGGTTCGGTCTGCTCCTTGAAACGGGCCTTGTCGATTGCATCGGAGGCATTGGAAATCAGCTCCCGGACAAAGATCTCCTTGTTGGAGTAAAGGGAGTGGATGATCAGATGCAATAATTGCTGAACTTCGGTTTTAAACTCATGTGTTTGTGTTTCGGCCATTGTTCTGCTCCTAATGGTTAGCTCAAAATGAATAATAAGGTTAAAAATTAAATTTTTCTTAATAATTGTCGCAAAAACCGAAATGTCAAGCCGGAACGACCGGGAAATTTCCACTGGAATCCCCTTGATGTTTTCATCTGAAAAATGTTTAATTTAACAGATGATCCAAGGCACCACCGTCCTCCTCTTCCAATTCACCTTCTCTTTTCCCGACACAGAAAGGCCATGTCGTTTAAAGGGCTTGTCATACCCGTCAATGCGTATTTCTGTGACACAGGGGGATTCCCACGATCATCAACGGTGCGCCAAACACCCAACAAAGGATTCTCCATGACACACCCTTCCGCCATACCCGGGCTGGATATCCTGGCCCGGCTTCCCGTTAATCTGGCCCTATTGGACCGGAACTTTCATCTGGTGTGGACCAATGCCTGCTGGAATTCCATCTCCCATCTGCCCCCTGTGTGTGACGGGAACCAAACCTGCTTCCAGCAGCTGGAGCGCGCCACCCCCTGTACGGGATGCCCCGTTCCCAAGGTTTTGGACACGGGCAGCCCGGCGGAAAGCGAACTCAACCTGGCCCTCCCCCACCTTCAGGGGGACCACCCCTGGCGGATCCAGGCCCTGCCCCTGGAAACCGAAACCGGATTCTCCGGTATTCTGATCCTGGCCCGGGACCTCCTGGGACGGAAGACTGCGGAACAGGCCCTGGTCCAAAGCGAATACCGGCTTAAGGAGGCCCAGAAACTGGCCAGGGTAGGCCATTGGGAACTCACCCTTCCCGGGCAGCAGCTTAAATGGTCCGATGAAATCCATCGGATATTTGAAATCCCCAAGGATCAGGGCCCCCTTTCCTATGAAGCCTTCCTCAGGACGGCCCACCCCGAGGACCGCCAGACCATCCACCAGGCATATCGCAAAAGCGTGGAAAAAAAAGAGCCCTATGCCATTGATCACCGTTTGGAATTCCCAGACGGCCGCATCAAATTTGTCCATGAAAAAGGACTCACCGAATACACAAAGGACGGCACCCCCGTCCGCTCCATGGGCACGGTCCAGGACATCACCGAACGAAAACTGGCGGAGATGGAAAACAAACGCCTCCAGGAACAGGTGAACCAGGCCGTAAAAATGGATTCCATCGGCCGCATGGCCGGGGGCATTGCCCACGATTTTAACAATATGCTGGCCGTGATTTTCGGCCAGCTGGACCTGGCCATGGATATGGAGGGACTCCCCTCCCCCCTCCTGGAAAACCTCTCCCAGATCCGGGATACGGCCGAACGCTCCGCCGATCTCACCCGCCAGCTCCTGGCCTTTGCCCGGCGCCAGCCCGTCAACCCCAGATCCCTGGACCTGAACCAAACCATTACCCGGATGCTCCAGATGCTCACCCGTATCATAGGGGAAGACATTGACCTGGAATGGAGACCGGACCCCGGGGCCCACCCCATCCACATGGACCCCTCCCAGGTGGACCAGATCCTGGTCAACCTCTGCGTCAATGCACGGGACGCCATCCAGGGCTGGGGAAAGATCACCATTGAAACCGGGAACAGCTATTTTAACCAGGCATATTGCGATACCCACCCCGGCTTCTCCCCGGGCCACTATGTCATGCTGGGGGTCAGCGACAACGGCTGCGGCATGACCCGGGAAATCCAGTCCCATCTGTTTGAACCCTTTTATTCCACCAAGAACAACGGCAAGGGTACAGGGTTGGGACTTTCCACAGTCTACGGCATTGTCCGGCAGAACAAGGGCTTCATCCATGTCTACAGCGAGCCGGACAAGGGCAGCAGTTTTCACATCTACTTTGCCCGGTACAATGGGGAGCTTGAGTCCCCCCAGATCAAGGACACGTCCACGGCCCGGCCCCCAGGGGGCAATGAAACCATCCTCCTGGTGGAGGATGAAACCCTGTTCCTGGAAATCGGGGAGGCCATGCTCACCCGGCTGGGATACAAGGTCGTCACCGCCAACACCCCCTCCCAGGCACTGGAACTGGCCCGGGCCCATCCCACGGACCTGTTCATCATCGATCTGGTCCTGCCGGAAATGGACGGCAACCGCCTGGCACAGGCCCTGGCCGAACACCATCCCACCGCCCGTTTCCTCTTTATTTCAGGGTATACCCCCAACGTCATTGCCCACCAGAACATCCTGAACACGGACAAGGCATTTCTCCAAAAGCCCTTTTCCAGGGAGGAGCTGGCCGCCAAGGTAAGGGAGGTACTCCAGGCCGATCCTTTGGCCCCCCCACATCCATGATCACCCCCCCAGCCCATTTCTTCAATACCGCATTTGACAAGCCCTGCGCTTCCCTGTATCGTCCTATACTATCATCTCAAACGGATTTGGACGTGAATGGAGACCATGACACCCCCATCATCGTGCATCAACCTTATCAGGTCGGCCATCCAGACCGCCGACCATCCCGGCCCGCCCCCCCGGGGCGACTTCCAGCCCACATCGGTGATGGGCCTGTTTCTCTTCACCCCCGAGCCCACCCTGCTCTTTATCCAGAAGGCCGATGTGGAAGGATACCCCTGGCGGAACCAGATGGCCTTTCCCGGCGGGCACCAGGACGACACAGACCCCACACGACTTGAAACGGCATTACGGGAATTAAGGGAAGAGATGGCCATCCATCCGTCCAATGTGGAGGTCATGGGGAGCATCGGCCATTTCCAGACCATCAACAACCGGGACATCAAAGCCTTCATCGGCATCTGGAACCAGGCCGACACCCTCTGCTTTGACCCACAGGAGATCTCCCGGACCGTTCAGATCCCCCTGGACCATCTCATGGGCCACCACCGGGCCAGCGGCTACGCCGGGAAAAGGCCCCCCATCATGGAGCTGACCTACCCCTATGAGGATGTGGTCATCTGGGGGGTCACCGCCAAAATCCTCCACCACCTTCTGGAGCTTCTGTCCCGCCCCTCCGCCGGACATCAATAACCGAAAAATATGAAAAAGCTGGGAACACAAACATGCCACAGGATGGGCCGGCCATGGGCCCGGATATGTCACGAAATGGTGTTGCCGGAAAAGCAGCACCCGGAATGGACAGTGATAATGGGAGTGATCCCAGACCCTTCTGTAACTGGAGATCAGGTGATCCGGTTGCGCCGCCGCATGCGCAAAAAGACCTTAACGGTTAAAAAGAAACTCAAACCGAAGAGGGTGGCGGGAAACCAGGCAAAACCCTTGAACAAGGGTTCGGTCAGAGCCATCACAAATCCCACCACGGCAAAGGCCATCACCGGCACCATGAGCACCATGAGAATCTTGCAGGCCGGGTTGGAATCGTACCAGGGTGTGATGGGTTTTCGAAAGAATGGATTCTGGTCCAGCTGCATGGAAAAAACACCCAAAGTTACCTTATTAATAGACGGGGAAGAAGCACAACATATGGTATTTTTAACTTGACTTTGACCCACATATTGTATAATTCTACCGGGCAGTGATTCAAAGGATCTTTCAAGTCTCCTTTAAACCAACAGCACAAAAGATAAGTTAATTTCAATCCGATTTCAAGAGGTAGTTCCATGTTTGAACAGATTAAGAAACGGGACGGACGGGTAGCTCAATTTGACGCCTTAAAGATCACCGATGCCATCCGAAAAGCCGGAGAGGCCACCGGAGAATTTAACGGGAGAGAGGCCAAGCGACTGACCATGCAGGTCTTGACCCTGGCCCGGAGTATGCAGCTGGGACAGGTACCCGAAGTAGAAGAAATCCAGGATATTGTGGAACGGGTCCTCCTGGATTCGCCCTTTTATAAAACCGCGAAAAGTTACATCATATACCGGGAACAGCACAACCAGATCCGAAAAATTGCCATTGATGAAAACGTCGGACTCATGGAATCCTACATCCGGAGACTGGACTGGAAGGTCAAGGAAAACTCCAATATGAGTTATTCCCTCCAGGGCTTGAACAACTATATTTCCTCGGACATCACCTCGGAATACTGGCTGAACAAAATCTATCCCCCGGAGGTGCGGGAAGCCCATTATGCCGGGGATCTCCACATCCATGACCTGAGCCTGCTCTCGGTTTACTGCGTGGGCTGGGATCTCCAGGATCTGCTCATGGAAGGCTTCAAAGGGGTGGCCGGCAAGGTGGAGTCTTCTCCGCCCAAACATTTCAGAAGCGCCCTGGGACAGATCGTCAACTTCTTTTACACCCTCCAGGGAGAGGCCGCTGGCGCCCAGGCCATGTCCAATTTCGACACCCTTTTGGCCCCCTTTGTCCGCCACGACCAACTCTCCTATAAAGAGGTGAAGCAGGCCCTCCAGGAATTTGTCTTCAACATCAACATCCCCACCCGGGTGGGATTCCAGACACCATTCACCAACATCACCATGGACCTGGTGGTGCCGGGCACCCTCAAGGATTCCCCGGTGATCATCGGCGGTGAATACAAGGAAGACACCTACGCCAAATTCCAGGAAGAAATGGACATGATCAATGCGGCCTTTGCCGAGGTCATGATGGAGGGGGACGCCAAGGGACGGGTCTTCACCTTCCCCATCCCCACCTATAACATCACCGAAGAATTTGACTGGGACAACCCCAACCTGGACAATCTGTGGAAGATGACCGGTAAATACGGCATCCCCTACTTTTCCAACTTCATCAACTCGGACATGGATCCCGAGGATGCCCGCTCCATGTGCTGCCGCCTGCGACTGGACAATAGAGAGCTGCGCAAAAGAGGGGGCGGTCTTTTCGGCGCCAACCCCCTGACCGGCTCCATCGGCGTTGTCACCGTGAACCTGCCCCGCATCGGCTACCTGGCCGAAAACGAGGAGGACTTCATGGCCCGGTTGGACACCCTGATCCAGATCGCCGCCGACTCTCTGGCCATCAAACGCAAGGTGCTGGAAAATTTCACGGACAAGGACCTCTATCCCTATTCCAAGTTTTACCTGAGAAAAATCAAGGAGAGCACCGGGGTTTACTGGAGAAACCACTTCTCCACCATCGGCATCCTGGGCATGAACGAAGCCTGCATCAACTTCATGGAAAAGGGCATTGCCTCGCCTGAGGGACAGAAATTCGCCACACGGGTCATGGACCACATCCGCTCCCGCATTGAAAAGCTCCAGGAAGACAGCGACGAAATTTTCAACCTGGAAGCCACCCCGGCCGAGGGCACCACCTACCGGTTCGCCTCCAAGGACAAGGCCAAATACAAGGACATCATCTGCGCCAATGAGGAAGAGTACAAGCAGGGACGGGATCCCTTCTACACCAACTCCACCCATCTGCCCGTGAACTACACCGATGATATCTTTGAGGCCCTCTCCCTCCAGGACAACCTCCAGACCAAGTACACCGGTGGTACGGTACAGCACCTCTTCCTGGGGGAAGAAGTGGCCGACATCGACGTGGTCAAGCAGCTGGTCTCCAAGGTGTCCAACTCCTTCCGACTGCCCTACTTCACCCTGACCCCCACCTTCTCGGTCTGCCCCTCCCACGGCTACATCGCCGGTGAGCACACCCAGTGCGACACCTGCCATGCCGACACCGAGATCTACTCCCGGGTTGTGGGTTACCTGAGACCCGTGGGCCAGTGGAACGACGGGAAACAGACCGAATTCTGCATGCGCAAGACCTATAAAGTCGCCTAACCCATGCACATCGGTGGTTTTCAAAAAAACACTCTCATCGACTTCCCCGGGGAAATGGCCTGCCTGGTCTTTACCCCGGGGTGCAACCTGGTCTGCCCCTACTGCCACAACCCCGATCTGGCCGCCGGCAAAATCGGCGACGATTTCGGCATGACCGAGGCGGAGATCTTCTCCTTTCTGAAACAGCGAAAGGGCTTTCTGGAAGGGGTGGCCATCACCGGGGGGGAACCCACCCTCCAGCCCGGACTCAAGGACTTCATCCTCCAGGTCAGGGAGATGGGGTACAAGGTCAAGCTGGACAGCAACGGCAGTCGGCCAAAAGTCCTCAAGGAGTTGATGGATGAAGGGCTGGTGGAATATGTGGCCATGGACGTCAAGACCGCATTGTACGGCTATTCCGACCTGGCCAGGGGGAATTTGGCAGTTTCAAAGATCCAGGAAAGCATTGATCTCATCCGGTCCCGGGCAAAGGATTACGAATTTCGCACCACCTGCGTTCGCCCCTTTATCACCCAAGAGATCATGGCGGATATCGCCGACCTTCTGGCCGGCAGCAAACGGTATATCCTTCAGAAATGTTCAAAGGAGGTGGCCATGCTCAATCCCGAGTTCATGGCCGATCCCGGCCTCTTCTTCTCCCCCGGGGAGATGGAAGACCTCCGGCGCATCGCCCTGGAGAAAATCCCCACCGTCACCATCCGTTAACCCCCAAAGGCAGGACATTCAAAAAAGGCGGCTGAATTCAATTCATTCAGCCGCCCTTTATTTTTTACAATATCCCCCCCCCGGGGGGCCCTGGCCCTTCAGTTGGTGCCACCCCTTCCAGGTATTCTGGAACCAATTGCCACGGCATATCGGGTTGGACCGGATATGCCACGGGATGGTTTTGCTTTGGAATCAGGGCCCTATTGGGTCCGGTTCGCCTTCGGCGGAATCGGGGTAGACCATCTTCCCGGTCATGGAAAGATCATACCCCCCGAATGCCTCGGCAGAGGTCTGGATCACCTTGCCCTTGAGCAGGGAGAGGAAGAGCTGGATGCCCTGGTCAAAGAACCGGTCCTTGGAGATGAGCAGGTCGAACCGCTCCTTGCACAACGGGATGAAATCCAGTCCCAGAAGGTTGGCCACCGGTTTGATGCCCGGTCCCACATTGGCCTCGCCCCTGAGGATGCCCAGGCCCACCTCCATGTGCTTGGAAACGCAATTGGCGTATCCGGCCAGGTTCTCCCCCTTGATGCCAGCCCCCTTGAGCTCCTTGTCAAAGAGCTGACGGGTGCCCGTGCCCAGGTTCCGATTGATCACCTTGATCCCCGGGGCCTTGAGGTCGGCCACACAGCTGATTTTCCGGGGATTCCCCTTTTCCACCATCAGCCCCTGCTCCCTCTGGCAGAAATTCACCACGGCCGGGGCCTGGACCATTTCGTCCCGGATAAAGGGGAAATTATACTCGTGGTTGTCCGCCACCAGGTGGGAGGCGGCAATGTGGCAAAGATTCCGGCGCAGGGCCTTAAGGCCCCCCATGGAGCCGGACATGCCGAAAAGGGCCATGTGCTCGGTGTGCTTGAGGTTAAAGGTGGCAATCACCTTGTCCAGGAGGAGATCGTTGGACCCGGCAATGAGGACCAGTCCGTGGTAGGGGGGCAGTTTGGCGGTTTCCGGGTAGTTTTCGGTCCCGGTCTCCACCCATTGCCGAACCAGATCCAGGGGAAAAAGCCATTTACCGGTCACCTTGGATGCGGGAAGGCCCTTATCCGCAATCAAGGAATAGACCATCTTCTCATTCACATTCAGGAACTTGGCGACTTCCTTGGTGGTCAGCATCTCCCCCATGACGACTCCTCCTGTATCTCCCATTTACGATAGCTGCTCTAAAATGGCGGAAACGACCCCGTCCGGCCCCAGGGTTCCGCAGTCGATTTTTATATCACAATATTTGTCATACAAGGGAGTTCTTTCTTTGTAAAGATCGTCCATGCCTTTCCCCGGCCCAATGGCCACGCCCCGGGCCGTGACATCGGAAAGACGGGTGAGCAGCACATCCAGGTCAATGGAGAGGTAGAGAACCCGGCTGATCTCTGCCAGGTGGGCCATGGCGCTCTCCTTGTAGACCACGCTGCCGCCGGTTGCAATGATGTGGTGGTCGCAGTCCACACCGGCCACGTGCCGGGCCTCGATATCCAAAAATGCATCCAGCCCCCTTTCTGCGATGATTTCCGCCAGGGTCTTTTTTTCCTCGGTCTGGATCACAATGTCCGTGTCCATGAATCCGTACCCCAGTTTCTTGGCCAACAACACCCCCACCGTACTCTTTCCAACGGCGGGCATCCCAATCAGAGAGATATTCTTTTCCATCAATTTTGCCTTACAATTTTTAACTATTCTATGGTTTTTCACCCAATTAATACTGAAATTAAAATACTATCCTTTGGGGGCTTTTGCAAGACCTAAGCCGGATCCAAGTCGTTTGAAACCTTGACTTTCCCGGGCTCCGGGACTAAGCTGAACCCCAACTTTTGACCCCTGAAACAAAGATCTATCATGACACCTGACATCATCTCCATCGTGGGAAAATCCAACTCCGGCAAAACAACGCTCATGGTCAAACTCATTGCCGAACTCAGCCCTAGGGGCCTTAAGATCGGATCGGTAAAACATGCCCATGACGGGTTTGAATTCGACCAAAAGGGCAAGGACAGTTACCGCCATAAACAGGCCGGGGCATCGGCCACTTTGGTCCTCTCCAACACCAAGGCCGCCCTAGTCCGGGACGATGACAGGGACGACATTGAACGCATGCGGGCCTATCATGGAGAAATGGACCTCATCCTGGCCGAGGGCTTTAAACGGCAGCCCCTCCCGAAAATCGAAATTTTCAGGAAGGACGGGCCCCAGCCCACCCCCATCTGCCTTAAGGATCCCCACCTCATCGCCTTTGTAACGGATTCGGACCAGGCCCCGGGCCATGTCCCCGTCTTTGGACTGGAGGAGATCCAGGCCATTGCCGACTTCATTGAAGCCCGTATCCGTGAACGCTAACCATTGGGAGCCGCCATGGTAAATCCCAGACATATCCCCAGGCACCTGGGCCTTTTCATTTTTATCCTGGTCCCCCTTTTCCTGGTATGCCTGTACAACCCGGCCCAGGCCGGGAATGCCCTGCCCGGGGACCAGTGCATCACCCGGTTCAAGACCGGCACCATCAACTGGACCACCGGCCAAATCACGGCACAGGGCCATGCCTCCCCCCAGGACAATAAAAACCAGACCCACGACGTGGTCCTGGGATCGGCCCGGGCCGATGCCAACCGCTGCCTCCTGGAGATCCTCAAAAACCTGCGCATCAGCAACAGCCTGACCGTGGGGGGATATGCCTCGGGCAACGATATCATCCTGGCCGGGGTGGAGGCCACGGCCCGGGATGCGGTCACCGTCCGGCAATACTATACCTCGGCCCTGGACGTGGAACTCACCGTGGAAACCCAGATTTTCGGCGGTTTCCTCCAGCTGGTCCTGCCCGAAGAGATCCGGCAGATCACGGCCATCAGCCCGGAAGCCAAAAACCTGCCCCCGGTAGCCGACAACCCTTCCACGGCAATCCCCTACACCGGGCTGATCATTGACGCCCGGGAACTGGACTTTGACCCGGTCCTATACCCGGTGATCCTCAGCGAACAGGGCCACGACATCTATTCCGCCGTCTTCATCAGCCGGGAATTTGCCGTACAAAAGGGGGTCTGCCGCTACACCTGCACCATGGCGGCCGCCAAAATATCGGAGCGCATCGGCCCCAACCCCTTTGTATTTAAAGGATTGAGAAAATCAGGAAAGGATCATTCCGCCATCGTCATCAGCACAGCGGATACAAAGACCATTGAAAAGGCCACAGAGCGCCACACCTTTTTAAAGGAGTGCCGGGTGGTCATCGTCCTGGGGCAATAGATTCATTTTATAACAACTGCTTCAAAACGCCTGGCATACGGAACGGCATTCCCACCGCCTTGATCCGCCACGCGCCCCAATGGCCTTCTGCACAAAAAATACAGCCTCCCAGTATGGACCTTCCGGATCGGTTGAATCCGTCCTATGAATTGTGTTTTGGGATTACACGGAGAGTTGGATTTTTACGGCCAGCCCGATGTCATAGACCGTATAGGGTTTTTTCACCACCTGCCCCGCCCCCAGTGCCAGCAATTCATCCACATCCGGTGAATCGGGATGGCCGCTGGCAATCACGGCCCTGAGATCCGGGTATACCTCTTTCATGCGGCGGAAGGCTTCCAGGCCGCTGATTCCCGGTTCCAGGACCACATCCATGACCACCAGGTCCATGGGATGTTTTTTAATGAAATTCACCGCCTCCATACCGTCCCCGGCCGTAAAGACCTCATAGCCCAGGTTGTCCAGGATGGTGCCGGCAATCTTCCGCTGTTCCGACAGATCGTCCACAATGAGGAGGCGCTGGCCATGGCCCCGGATATCCGACACCGCCGTCTCCTGGGAACGCCCCTCCCCCACGGCCTCTTCCACCACAGGAAAATAGAGGTCAAACCGGGTTCCCGAAGCCCTGGATTCCACCTGGATTTTCCCCCCGTGATCCTGGACGGTATTCCAGACCAGGGTCAAGCCCAGGCCGCTGCCCCGGCGTTCCTTTCTGCCGGCCGTGAAAAAGGGTTCGTGGAGCCGGGCCGCCTGGGCCTTGGAAAAGCCCCTGCCGTTGTCGGCCACACGCAATCGCACATGGTCCCCCGGGGGCAGCTCCGGCAGATCATCTGCTTTCCAGGATTCCCCGGAAATGGTGATCCGGGTGGTCTCCAATCGCACCCAGCCCTTTGCGTCATGGACCGACGCCTCTTCCACCCCGTTGAGAAGCAGGTTCATGACCATCTTTTCCAAATGGATATAAGCCCCCCGGATATTGGGGAGTTCCGGGTCCAGGGCGGTTTCAAGATCCACCCGTCCTCCGTGGCCGGCCATGGCCTTGGCAAAATCCCCGGCTTTGAGGTAGCGTTCCACCACCGTATTCAGATTCACCACCTCATGGTCCGCCCGGGCCCCCCGGGAGATGGTGAGCAGGTCCGTGACCACGACCGATGCCTTGCGACCCGACTGCTGGATCATCTCCAGCCCCTTTCGGGTGCCGTCGGTGAGGGACTGGTCCATGAGCAGGACTTCGGGGTAGGTGGCCAAACCCGTGAGCATATTGTTGAGATCATGGGCTACATCGCCGGCCAGGATCCCCAAATTTTTCATCTTCTCCATGCCTTCCATGCGCTCCCGCACCGTTCTGAGTTCATGGGTTTTCAGGTTCAACCGGTTACGGGATTCGGCCAGGGCCCGGCGGCTCTCCTGCTCGGACCGCTCCAACCGCCCCAGAAGCCGGCCCAGGGAAAGGGTGATGAGGCTGACCAGAAAAAGATAGGGCAGGGCCAGGCCCACAAAGGAAAACAAAGGTTCCATCCCCATTACCCCCACGCTGCCGGCCCCCTCCAGACCGTATTGGAGTCCCAGGCCCCAGACGGCAATGACCACGGCCGTGTTCAACACCAGGGTCAGGGCACCGGCCCAGAATCCCCAAAAAATCACAGCAAAGATGGAAAAACAGATGAGATAGATCCAGGAGCCCCCCACCACACCGGTGGTCACAAAGGAATAGCAGGCCAGGATAAAGAACCAGGAAAGCCCCATCCAGCACCGAAGCCTGAACTGCAGACTCCGGGCAAAGGCCACCAGGGCGGCCCAGACATAAAAGGCGGAGTATCCGGCAATGCCCCCCCAGTCCCCACGGGAATAGGAGTGGAGGCAGAAGGCCCCATAGGGGAAAAGCGACATAAAAATCAGGCTGACAAACAACCGGTTAAAGAGGTGTCGGCGCCGGAACATGACCTGATTTTCCCTTGAATTCCATTGGCGGGCCGCTTCAATGGGGCGCAGACTCATCACCAAAAATGCCTCCGTTGACTTTTCCGGGGTTTATGGATATGTGAAGCCATTGAACATCAACCACAACACCTGCAAGGAGTGTTAAATGTCTTCCTATATACCCAATCGAGCCGATGCTTTCAACCTGCTCCAAAAATATACCAAAACCGACGGCCTCATCCGCCATGCCCTGGCCGTGGAGGCGGTCATGGGTCATTTTGCCGAAAGGTTTGGAGAGGATGTGGAAAAATGGAAGGTCATCGGACTGGTCCATGACCTGGATTATGAAATGTATCCCGACCAGCATTGCAAAAAATGCGTGGAATTGTTTGGGGCGGAAAACTGGCCCGAAGAGTACATCCGGGCCGTGGTCAGCCACGGCTGGGGCATCTGTTCCGAGGTGGAACCCAAAAGCCGTCTGGAAAAGACCCTCTACGCCGTGGACGAACTCACCGGTCTGGTGGCCAGCGCCGCCCTGGTCCGCCCCTCCAAGAGCATCCTGGACATCAAGACCAAATCCGTGAAAAAGAAGTTCAAAAGCAAAGCCTTTGCCGCAGGGGTTGACCGGAGCATCATCCTCAAGGGGTGCGATCTTCTGGAAATGGAGCTGGGGGACCTGATCACCGAAGTCATTGCCGGCATGCAGCCCGTGGCCGAGGAGATCGGTCTCAAGGGCAGTGTCGAAAATTAGGCCATTGGAACCCCTGTCAGGGCTTTGACACGGCCCGACAGGGTTCCATGCATACTTTTCCGGCTTCCCATGGCGCCCGCCCGCCCCGAATTCGCCGATTTCCTTATCCCCAAAGGCAGTTAGCGCTTTCCCTCCAAGTTGGCATATGGATTGCAATATCTCTTCCCCAATCCAAGACATCAACTTTGAGGAGCGCCATGAAACAGGCAATTGAAACGATATCCGGCAGGGCCCTTGGGATGGTCACAGCCATTTTCAGCCAGGCATCCCGCCAGGCCGACCAGATCAAGCTGAGCCGCCACATCCTCGCCCTGAATAAAAAGGATTCATCCAGCGCCATCATCAATGAAATGGCCCTCTGCCTCAAGGAAATCCTGGACTTCCGCCTCTTTGCCTTTGTGGTCCGGAAAAAGGGCGGGGTGGATGTCTGGCTGGACCCCCGCATGTATAAAGATTCCATGGAAGAGATCATCTGCCAGGATTTTGATATCCGCAGCGCCGACAGCCTCAACTACCTTAACCACAATTTCGAAAACAACGAAACCTATGTCCAGTTCGACCTGGAGGATCTGGTCTTCTACGAGCTGGACGAAGCCAATTGCCGGGCCCGGCTCTACATGGTCCCCCAGAAGAACTGCAACCCCTTCCACGACGAGACCGTGTCTCTCCTGCTCCAGGGCTGCGCCACCGCCCTGTCACGGCAGCTGGAAATCGAAGCCCTAAAGGATGCCGCCGTCATCGACCCCCTCACCGAATGTTACAATCGCAGGGAATTTGCCAACCAGCTCCGACGCCACATTGCCCGGGCCACCCGGCACAAGACCCGGCTTTCTTCGTTCATGTTTGACCTGGACCATTTTAAATCCATCAACGACACCCACGGTCACCTGGCCGGAGACCGGGTCCTCAGGGAAGTGGCCGCCCTGGTCAACGACAACATGCGAAAGGGCGACATCCTTGCCCGCTACGGCGGAGAGGAATTCATCGCCATCCTCCCGGAGACCAGCAAGCAAAAGGCCATGGAAATGGCCGACCGCCTCCGGGAAAAAATTGCCGCCCTCACCGTCTTCCACCAGGAGGCCCCCATCCGGGTCACGGCCAGCTTCGGGGTCAGCGAGCTGGTTCCCAATGCCGACATGGGGTTGCTCATTGAAGAGGCCGACGCCATGCTCTACAAGGCCAAGCTCAACGGCAGAAACACGGTCATGCCCGGCCTGATCAAGGTCTTCACCCCCAGAGCCGCCATGCCCATTCCCCCCAAAACCGATGTTCTGGGCTTTTCCGCCCCCTGACCCGGATATCCCGGAACCATTTACTCCAGTAACATATGGAATGCCTTGCCATCCGGCAAATCCATTTTGTGAAATATCCGGGGTCTACGGTTACCCCGGGTCCGGGTTACGCTTTTGGACAGAACATGGCCTCCACCGCAGCCACAATCTCTTCCCTTGAAAAGGGAGAATCGGCAATGCAGTCGGCGGCATCGGCCAGGATCCGGTCCCTGTCCCCCCATTGGAGGTAGTCCCTAAGCCGGTCCCTCCGGTGGATCCCCATGGCCCCGGCCACCAGGCCCACATAGCTGACCACCTCCATCTCCCCCCGGGGGGCCATGCCCCCAAAGACCTGGTTGCAATGGTGGCACACCGTCACCAATTGCTCCGCCCCGGTTGTTTCCGCTTCCGTTAACCGCGCCTTGGCCATTTCATCCGCTGCCCCCGGAAACCAGCACACCGCCCCGCTGCCGCAGCAGGCCGCATCCTTTCCATGGTGGACCATCTCATGCAATTCCACTCCGGGAAGTTGATCCAGCACCGACCGTGTGCCCTCCATGTCCACCCCCATATAAACGGATTTACAGGGATCGTGAAGGGTCACCCGCCTCACCTGGTCTGGAAAGGATGGGCCCAGTTTTAACGCGTCCATACGGGATGCCAGATACTGGGGAAAGGAGACCACTTCAAAGGGCAGTGTCCCCATCTTCTTAATGGATGCCTCAAACCGGCAATGGCAGGTGGGGCACCAGAGGACCAGGGTCTTTGCCCCGTATCCGGCCACGGCCTCCACAATATCCCGGGCATGGGCCGAACCCGTGTCGGGTCGGCCAAAGAAAAAGGCATTGTCCCCGCAACAATGGTCCAGGCCGGGCAGAAAGGCATAGTCGCCCTGTAAGGCATCCATGATGTCCAGGGCGTTCAACAATTTCTCCGGCTGGAAATAGGCATTGCAGCCCGGGAAAAAGACCACCTCCTGGCCGGACTTGGGCGATGGGGTGGTCAACCGTGCATATTCCTCCCCGGTCACCTGGATGCCGGCGATGATCCGCTGGAGGCTGGCGGCATCCCCGGGGTCGGTGTACTTATCTTCAGCCAATCCCCGATGGATGTACGCCTCCTTGATCCACTCGTTGACCTGCATGGGATTGAGGCCCAGGGGACAGACCTCGGTGACACATTTAAAGCACTCCATGCAGGAGAAGGCCCGGGTGTAGACGGCCTCATCGGCCTTCCCCGCGGCCAGGAAGGCATGGACCCGGGACTGAATCTCGTCTCCGGCCGCTCCCTTCAACTCCGTATGCTGCAATACCGGGCACTCCGCCGCACAGAGGCCACATTTCACACAGGTTTCTAAAAATGACGCCCTTTCATTGATATACGACTCCATCACAGACAACTCCTTGCATCGGGTGTTAAAATGACTGAACCCCCTACCCGCCAGGGCATTGAACCATCACTATACCCATTGAATTTTTCCCCTGTCAATGCATGGCGCTGCGGCCCAGTAACACAGACACTTCGCCCGGCTATTTCATGAAAATTTTTCCAAAACACTTGGCTCCCTTGATAGTCGAATAAAGCCATGCCCTTTCCCAGAAACATCTGCTGTCCCAAATTGTCCCCCAACTTTCTATATTTCGGGCAAAGTGCCTTCCCGGGATCTGCTGCGTTCCAAAAGGCACGCAGCAAATCATTACAGCTTTGCGTATCCAACAGATCCATTTCAAATTCTAACCCGCTATACTCCGGATATGAATTTCAAAATCAGAAGAAACCGACATGGGGCCAGCATCAATCGGGGCTTGTTGTTTCCCGCCCCACAACAGGTATCCCCGTTTACCCTGCCACCGAGGCGTTTCTTTCTTTTCCCCCGGTAACCCACCCTCCATGCCGCAATAATTTTTAACACTTTTCTTGACAAAACAGAGGTTTCTATTCTATTTGGGTGCTGAACATTGATAGACAGAAAAATCTGCCCCAGGATAGGTCACTTACCGTATCAAGAGAAAAGCAGCTTCAACAGGTTCATACCAGATCTGATTCTGTGCCAACACGGATGAGGACGCTGAGAAAAGAGAAACGGATACACCCCCCCGGACTTCCCATTTTGATGCCCGGCCACCCTTGGACTATGTAGATCTGCGTGTTCACCCTTTTTTGACACATTTATGATTGACCAAGTGCAGAAAGGATGTGTCTTATTTCAAACAAAAGAATGAGGAGTTACCGATGAAAAAAGGATTATTGCTGGCAATCAGTATTGCAATGCTCGCCCTGCCCGCCATGGCCGCCGCCAAAGACTACAAACTGGTTCTGAAACTGAGCCATGTCTTCAGCCCGGCCGAACAGCTGACCAAATCCATGGATGCAGTGGCCGAAAGCATCCATGAAAAAACCAAGGGGGCCATTGAGATTCAGACCTTTCCCCAGGCCCAGCTGCCCGCCTACAAGGAAGGCGTTGAACAGGTGGTCCGGGGCGCACGGTTCATCTCCGTGGAAGACCCCTCCTTCATCGGCGACTATGTACCCGACTTCAAGGCCCTGTACGCCCCCATGCTCTACAGAAGCTTTGACGAATACGTGGACCTGACCCGCCGTCAGATCGTTGCCGACATGAAGGCCAAGGCCGAAGAGCAGGGCATCAAGATCCTGGCCCTGGATTTCATCTACGGCTTCCGGAACCTGATCACCTCCAAGGAGGTTAAAACCCCGGCCGATCTGGAAGGCATGAAGATTCGTACCCCGGGTTCCAAATCCTACATCGACACCCTCACCGCCATGGGCGCCACCGCCACTCCCCTGCCCTGGGGTGAAACCCTGTCCGCGGTACAGCAGGGGGTTGTGGACGGCCTGGAAGGCTCCGAGTTCACCAACCTGGGTACCAAGGTATACGAAGGCCCCACCAAAAACGTCGCCGCCACCCGTCACATCCTGGGCACCTGCGGCGTTTATATCTCCACCAAGGTATGGAACGACATTCCTGCTGAGTACCGCACCATCATCCAGGATGAATTCACCAAGGGTGCCAACGACATGGTCAGCCTGCTGAAATCCCAGCACGGCGGCGTTGTCAAAGAGCTGGAATCCCACGGTGTCAAGTTCAACGAAGTGGACGGCATGGCCTTCCGCAAGGCCCTTGCCCCCCTTTACAAAGAACAGCCCGGCATGACCCCGGGTGTGTTTGATGCCATCTTCAAGGAACTGGATTCCATGAGATAATCCAAACACCCATATAAAGCGCATGGTCCTATGGAAAAGGGCCATGCGTTTTTTATTCCTCACAAGGTAAACCCACCATGGATTTAATTAAAAAAGCAATTCGGGAATTTGACATCACCCTCAGCGCCGCCTTCATCTGTGTCACCGTGCTGGTGGTCATCCTGAACGTCATCCTGCGGTATTTCTTCAAGGGCGGCTTCTTCTGGGCCGAAGAGGTGGCCACCTGCTCCTTTATCTGGAGTATTTTCATTGGATCGGCAGGGGCCTACCGCCACAGGATGCACATCGGCATCGACCTGCTCACCAAGTTCTTCCCGGAAAAGGTCCGCCAGGCCGTGACTTTGGTCATCCATGTCCTCATGGTGGCCATCAACGGGTATATCGTCTACCTGAGCATCCTTTTGATGATGGCCAACAAACTCAAACGGACCCCGGTCCTGGACATTCCGTCGGTGTATATCAATTCCGCCATCACCGTGGGATTCGGGCTCACCACCCTCTATGCCGTCTTCTTCCTTATCCAGGAGGGCCGCCTCCTCCTTGGAAGCGGGCCCCAGACCTCAACAGGAGATCATTAAGGAGTATCCCATGTCCACCTTTCCCATCGTCATTGTCATGGTGCTGTATCTTTCCAGCATTCCCATTGCCTTTGCATTGATTTCAGCGGCCCTGGCCTATTTCACCTTTGGTGACACCGGCACGCCGCCGGATCTGATCCTGCAGAAATTCATCACCTCGGCCTCCTCCTTCCCGCTTTTGGCCGTTCCCTTCTTCATCATGGTGGGGGAAATCATGAACTATTCCGGCATCAGTGCCAGCCTCATGAAGATGGCCGATGTCCTCACCGGCCACATGAAGGGCGGCCTGGCCCAGGTCAACGTGGTTTTAAGTACCCTCATGGGCGGCATCTCCGGATCGGCAAATGCCGACGCGGCCATGCAGTCCAAGATCCTGGTGCCGGAAATGGAAAAGCGGGGCTACGGCCGGGCCTTTTCCACCGCCGTCACCGCCGCATCCTCCTCCATTGCACCGGTGATCCCCCCCGGAATCAACCTGATCATCTACGCCCTCATTGCCCAGGCATCGGTGGCCAAGATGTTCATCGGCGGCTATGTGCCCGGATTCCTCATGTGTGCGGCCCTCATGATCACCGTGAGCATCATTGCCCAGAAGCGGGGATACCGCCCCACACGGGAAAAGATGTCCCCCCCGGGCGCCATCGTCAAACAGGTGCGGGAATCCATCTGGGCCCTGCTCCTGCCCTTCGGCATCATCATGGGCATCCGCTTCGGCATCTTCACCCCCACCGAAGCCGGGGCCGTTGCCGTTCTCTTCTGCACCCTCATCGGGGTCTTTGTATACAAGGAGCTGAAATGGGAGCACCTGCCCATCATCCTTAAGAACACCGTCCTGTCCACCAGCGCCGTGGTCCTGATCATTGTGGCCGCATCCGTGTTCGGGCAGTACCTGAGCTGGGAGCGCATCCCCTACCTGCTCACCAAGTCCATGATGAAGTTTTCCGAATCCCCCTGGATGATGCTCATGGTCATCAATGTCTTCCTCTTTGGACTGGGCATGTTTCTGGAGGGCGGAGCCGTACTCATCATCGTGGCCCCCTTGCTGGTTCCCGTGGCCAAAACCATGGGCATCGACCTCATCCACTTCGGCCTGGTCATGATCGTCAACATCATGATCGGCGGGATCACACCGCCCTTCGGCTCCATGATGTTCACCACCTGCGCCATCACCGATGTGCCCATCGGGGACTTCATCAAGGAGGTCTGGCCCTTTATATTCGCCCTTACCCTTGTCCTGCTGGTGGTGACCTATATCCCGTCGGTGGTCATGTTTCTGCCCAACCTGCTTTAATCGGAGACACCCATGATTTTAATTGCCCACAGGGGGTGCAGCTACCCCGGATTCAACCAGAATACCCTGAGATCCTTTGAAAAGGTGATTGAGCAGGGCGTTCCCGCCATTGAGCTGGACGTCCAGTTGGACGCCGACGGGGATCTGCCCATTGTCCACAACCTCGACCTCACCCAGGTCTCCACCGGGACCGGACAGATCATGTCCTCCTCCTCGGACTACCTCAAAAGCCTCTATGCAGGGGATCCCAAACGGGGAAAGGACCCCATCCCCTTCCTCAGGGAGGTCCTGGATCTCTTTGCCGCAACACCGGCGGAAAACCGCCCCGTCCTCCACATGGAGCTCAAGGGCAATGACACCGGCATCCCGGCCGGGGAAATGACCCGGGAATACCTGGACGACGGTCGCCTGTCCCAAACCGATGTCCTGGTCAGCTCCTTTAATTGGAACGAGCTCAGGCAGATCCACACCATCTGCCCGGAACTGGACCTGGCCCTGCTGGACGGCGCCATCCGCCGCCGCCCCCTGATGGAGAAACTCCCGGAAAGCGAGCCCTACTTCTCGGATCTTTTTGCATACGGGGAAGAGGACTATATGCTGCCGCGCTTCCCAGAGCTTCCAGAAAACCTGGCCCTCCTGGAAAAGCTCTGCCCCCCGGGCAAAATATTTGACGGCCTCAAGGCGGAACTGGAAACCTGCCTTTCCGGCGGTTATTACACCGATGCCCTCCTGGAAGAGGCCCTGAAAATGAAGGCCAGATCCGTGAACCTCTGGTTCCAGACCGTGACCAAAGCATTTGTGGACAAGGCCCATGCCAACGGACTGCTGGTCCTGCTCTACACCATCAACGACAAGGACGACCTGATCCAGGCCGCCGAGATGAACGTGGACGGGATCTTTACGGATTATTATTCCGAATCCCGGGAGATTTTAAAAAATCATATGGCTGAATGAAGTTTGGAACTCAGCACAAAAAAATAATGTAACCCAAATAGCCTCTTGCATTATATTTTATAATTTCAAGAGGCTACACCTTCTTCAAATTGAAGATTTTTTAGCAGAATACAACAGCCAAACTTTCTGCGGCTAAAAATTAATATTCCCAAAATGCTCTTTTCTTGATTTTCATTACCTTATTTGATTATATCGTTCAAAATCAAATCGTTAATAAGGAAACAAAATATGTCCGCACTTTCCGTAGTTTCATCGCCCCCATCTCAAAGTCAAGGTTCTTCCCTCCTGAAAGATATCGAGTCTCGTGCAACAAACGAAATAATAATCGCCTTCACCGGGATGATGGGTAGTGGAATCTCAAAAGTGGTGACTACATTTGGCAAAAAATTTCAAAAAAAAGGATATGAAACAGAACATATAAAATTAAGTGATTTTTTAAAAAAGGAATATAGTTCGGTCCGATCCAAACTTGAAGACAAGCGTTTAAATTACAATGAACTGAATGAAAACATTGATAAACTAACCTATTATCAAAAAATAACAACACTTCAATCCATAGGGAACTATCTCAGAAGTAATTACAATAATAGCATCCTCTCACAATATGCTTTAACCACCATATTTAACAACAAAATCGGCCAAGACATTCCAGAAGAAGAACTTGAACACAAACTCCCTGAAATAATCGAAAAATATAAAGATAAAAATATTAAACGAGTTACTTTTATCGACAGCATAAAACATATAGACGAATATAACCTGCTGAAAACGGTTTATAGTAACATGTTTTACATGGTCGGAATCTTATGCCCTGAAAAAATACGCAAAGACAGGATACGAAGAGACGAAGATATTGAAAAAGAACCATTGCAAGAACTAATTGACAGAGATAAAAAAGAAGACATTGACAGTGGCCAACAATCTCTAAAAGTTCTACAAGAATCAGATATGTTTTTAAGAAACATTTCTGAAGATGGTTCAAATGATATTATAGAACGATATGTTGACCTAATGTTAGGAGAACCTTTTCTTAAGCCAACAATCGACGAATTTGGTATGTTCACAGCTCAGGCTTCTGCTCAACAGTCAGGATGCATTTCCAGACAAGTAGGTGCTGCGATATTTAATAAACACAATGATATAATTTCAACAGGTTGCAACGATGCACCGATATATGGTGGTGGACATTATGCAAGTGCCAACATTATTCCAGATGCTCAACAACTCAAAGACAATCGCTGCTGTTCTTTACAAGACAATGAAAAATGTAAAAATACTGAGCAATTAGAAAATATTTTATCTGAAATAAAGTCGATAGTTAAAGAAGAAACATCAGATATTGACCATATCGATTCTGAAAAATTAAGCGAAATAATATTTAAAAACACTAGAATCAAAAGCCTAATTGAATTTTCAAAAGCAGTCCATGCAGAAATGGACGCAATAACGACAGCAGCTCGCAATGGAAGCAATGCACTGAAAGGTGCCACCCTATATTGTACAACTTTCCCTTGCCATTTATGTGCAACTAATATAATAGCAACCGGCATAGAAAAGGTAGTCTACATAGAACCATATCTAAAGAGTTTGGCAGTTGAACTTCATAAAGATCAAGTCAATTTTGATCCGAAAACTATCAACCCAAAAGATAATGACAATAAGAATAAAGTCCTCTTTCTACCTTTTGAAGGTGTTGCGCCTAAACAATATTTGAACTTCTTTAAGTCTTGCGACAGAAAAGCAAAAGATGGTACGAAGATAAAATATGACATAAGAAAAGCGATACCTGCCCTAAAACAAATGATGGATCCATACACGGATTATGAACTGGCAATTGCCAAATCATTTAAAGAGCAAGTTAATCTGGGTGATGAAAATGAATGATCAAAAATACACTCAATTAGAGTTACCCTTATCGTTCACAGAACCAACTAAAATATCAAACATAATAGCCTTTCCGAATGAAAAAATTGCACAAAGGCTCCTCAAAGAGAAAAAAGCAAGGCGAGAATTGGCAATTCAAAAAGGTTTGGAAAAATGTGTAAAATCAATGAACTGGCTTTATAAATAAAAAATTAGCTTTCACATTTAAAGGCCCAATATTTGATTCTTCAATCAAATATTGGGCCTTTTTTTATCCCATCAAGCAACCAATGAGAAAAGGCAGAAAAATAAACCCCACCAGGGTGGAGACCACCACAATCCCGGCCACATCCTCGTGGCGACGGTTGTAATGCAGGGCCAGAAGATAATTGAACACGGCCACGGGCATGGCCGACTGGAGGAGGATGACCTTCCGGGGCAGTCCCTCCACCCCAAAGAGGGCGCAGACGGCCCAGGCCACGGCCAGTCCCCCGAAGATCCGGAGGAAGGAAAAGGCCAGGCTCATCTTCCATGCCCCCACCCGGAGGCGGGCCAGGGAGGCACCCAGGGTAAGGAGCATCAAAGGAATGGTGATATCCCCCATGAGCCGGGTGGTATTGGCCGCCCAAAGGGGCAGGGTCCATTGGTTTTTCATGAAGATCAGGCCCAGGACCATGGCATGGATCACGGGCTGGGAGGCCAGGTTTTTCAGGCGGGCGACCCAGGAGCCCTGACCGTGGGAGTAGATGAAATTCCCCAGGGAAAACTGGAAAAAAAGCATGGCAATGAAATACCCCACCCCCAGGGTGAGCCCCTCCCGGCCAAAGGCAAAGAGGCAAAGGGAAAGGCCCATGTTCCCGCAATTGGGAAAGAGGATGGAGGGCAAAAAGCTGTGGACGTCCATGCGGTAATGACGAAGGGCCGCCCAACCCATCAGGCCCACCAGGGACATGATCAAAAGGGCCAGGGCAATGGTGGTGACCACGGCAGAGGCATCGGCATGCATGCGGGTGAGGGAGGAAAGCACCATGCAGGGGGCGCCCAGGTACATGATGATCCGGGTGACGAAATCCGTGGGGAAATCGTATTTCAGCCGGACCCAGATCATACCGGCACCGGCGCAGAGGAGGATGGGGGAAATAATCCCGAAGAGTTGAGCAAACACGAATCTATTCCTTGGGTTGGGCCCCCTTGTCCCGGAGCAGGACCACCGACCGGTGGCACCGGTCTTCGTCCTCACAATAGCAACCCACACTGAAATCGGTGGTGTGGGACATGGCGGCCAGAAGCTCAAGGAGCCGGGCATTTTCTTTTTTATACCTTGCCTTAAATCGCTTCCACTCCCCTTCGGCCCGGGCCGACTGTCCCATTTTCATGGTCTCGGCAGGGGGAAAGGTTGGGAAGCCAGGCATCATACCAGTTTTGGGCGGCATTGTCTGTTTTTTTACCCCTGGGGCGCCGGATGTCAATGGAAGAAGGAAAGGGGTTGGGAGTTACATCCGTTTCATGGCCCGGGCCCAGGGGTTTTCACTTTCCCCGGGAATCCGGGCTTCCGGGCGGTGGCGCCGGGTGAGGCCGGTGAGGAAGCGGCGCAGGACCTGGTCCTTGCACTCCCGAAAATGCTTGTGGCCGGGGCGGCGGAAAAAGGCGGAAAGCTCGTGGGGGCTGAGGGTGAGATCGGCCAGGGCCAGGAGTTCCAGAACATCTTCGGCCTTGAGGTCCAGGGCGATCTTGAGCTTGAGGAGGATGAGGTTGTTGGTCAGCCGCTTTTCCGCTGCCGGGGCCGGGCCGGGTTTGGGGCCCCGTTTATGGGTGATGAACCCATTGAGGAACCGGGCCAGGTCCTTGTCCCGGCAGGCTTTAAACCCCGGTTCCTCCTCCCGGAAGAGCCAGGGTTTGACCCCGTGGTCCGGGGCCGGGGTCCCGGAAAGGGCAAAGATGGGGTCCAGATCCCGGTCCCTGAGGTCCAGGGCATATCGGAGGCGGCGGAGAATGTCGTTGTTGTCCATTACTTCAGCCGGATGCCCCTACCCTTTTCAATGGTGATGCGACCGGCCTTGTAGAGGTTTCCCACGGCCCGTTTGAACTCCTTCTTGCTCATGGCAAAGGCGGCCTTGATCTCGTCGGGGCTGCTCTTGTCGTGGCAGGGACTGAAGCCCTCCCCATCTTCCAGAACCTGGAGGATTTTCTGTGCCGAGCCTTCCACGGAGCCATAGCCCGGCTTTTTCAGGCTCAGGTCCACCTTTCCGTCCTCCCTCACCCGCAGGACATAGCCCTGGCAACGGTCCCCGATGGAAAGGTTTTCAAAGGTTTCGTTTTTATAGAGAAGGCCCGGACAGGTCTGGTTGATGAGGGCCATGTACCCAATGGGGGAAATGCTGTGGATAATGAGGTCCACGGACTCGTTCTGCTCCAGATCCTTGGAGGTTCCCGGGCAGAAGCCGGACATGAGGGTGGAACCGTATACCCTGAAGGAGGTAGGGTCCAGACAGATCTTCACCAGGTGGGTCTCCCCCGGCTCCATGCGGGCCTGCTGCTCGCTGCGGGGGACCAAAAGGTCCTTCTCAAGGCCCCAGTCCATGAAGACCCCAAAGGGGGCGGTGTCCTTGACCTTGAGGGCCACGATGTCCCCCACCACGCCGGCCGGGGTCAGGGTGGTGGCCACGGGGCGGTCCTCGGAGTCGGTGTAGACAAAGACCTGGATCTTCTGGCCCACGGCAACATCCTCGGGCACATATTTATTGGGCAGAAGCACCCGGTCCCGGCCAAAGCTGAGGTAGACCCCGTAGTCGGAGAAGTTCTCCACGGGCAGCTCCTGGACCTGGCCCACAATGGCGTCGGGGTCCTGTGCCAAAAAGGGGTGGGACTGCCGGGATGAGGAGCGGTTCTGACTTTTTTTCTGGGGGGTTCCCTGGGATTTCCCAGGGAGTTTCCATGGGTTGGTGATGTCTGACATGGGTCTTCCTTGTGGTTAAATGTACCGGGCCATCATATCACATCACCCCCGTTTCCTCCACCGGAACCGGCCCGGACCGCCACGGCCCTGTGCACGGGGCTTCTTAGGCATAAGGCTGCGGCACAAAAGGCCATTTTGTGAAAGATCCGGGTCCCGCCCCGGCAGTCTCAGGTTCTATGCTGTTCCGCAGGGCTCAGGGTGGCTGGCCGTTGGGAGACCCCATTCCCGGCCCTCAAAAGGAAAATCCCGGCAAAAATACAGGCCATGGCCAAAAAGTCGGTGGCATGGACGGCCTCGCCCATGACGAACCAGCCCATGAAAAAGGCCACCACCGGGGCCAGGTAGGAGACCGAAGAGGCCGTGACCGCCCCCAGTTGCTCCACGATGTAATAGTAGAGGGCAAAGGCCAGGCCCGTGCCCATGAGACCCAGCCCCAGAAGGCAACCCCACAGTGCCCTGGGGGAGGCGGCAATGGCGCCCATGCCCGAATAGTCGGTGACCAGGGCCAGGCCGGCCAGGGCCAGGGCCATCTGATACACGGCCAGGGCCAGGGCGGGGATGCCCTTGGGCGTGAGGTATTTCCGGGTATAGACAAAGGAGGCGCCCAGGCTGAAGCAGCCCACCAGGATATAGGCCACCCCGGCCAGGTCCACGGCCCCGCTGTGCCAGGGCCGGGCCATGCAGGCCACCCCGGCAAAGCCCACCAGGATGCCCAATCCCTTTTTCACCGTCACCCGTTCCGACTTCAGGCAGACCAGGGTGACGCCCATGGTGCAGAAGGGGATGGCGCCGGAAACCATGCCGGCAATGCCCGAGGGCAGCAGGGCCGTGCCCTTGATAAAGCAATAATAGTAAAAGCTGGTGCCCATGACGGACATAACCAGGAAATGGGGCCAGTGGCAAAAATCCCGTTTCCGGATATGGCCGCCCACCATGCCGTAAATCAAAATGGGGAGGCAGCCCGCCGCCACCCTGAGAAAGACAATCTGCATGGGGGTGATATGGGCCGAGGCCCACTTCATGAAGATGAAATTGCTGCCCCAGATCAGGGCCAGTCCGAAAAACGCAAGATGGGGTATGCCCATGGTATCTCCTCGGTTGAACCGTTGATTTTTCTTGACCTGCAGCCTAAACCCGTTAGATTGAATTAGGCAAATGAATACTTTTGATACAACCCATGAATATCTGTGATCACCATGCAACTTCAACTGGACCATTTACTAACCTTTGTGGCCGTGGCCGACAGCGGCGGCTTTACCAAGGCCGGCCTTCGGATCAACCGGACCCAGTCCGCCGTGAGCATGCAGATCAAGCGGCTGGAATCGGAAATCGGCAAGCCCTTGTTTGACCGCACGGGCCGGACCATTGTCCTGACCCCGGCCGGCCAGACCCTGCTCCCCCATGCCAGAAAGATCCTCTCCGAGCACGACCTGGCGGTGCAACGCCTCTCCCGGCCCGCCCTCAAGGGCAGCCTCTGCTTTGGCTCCCCCGAGCATTATACCCCCCGGATTCTCCCCGGACTCTTGTCTGCCTTTGCCCGGTCCTACCCCGATATCCAGGTGGAGATGATATGTGAAAACAGCCCTGAAATAAAGAAAAGAGTCGACCTGGGGGAAATGGACATCGGCCTGTGCACCCAGATCCACGACGGGGGCCAGACCATTGCCCATGATCCCGTGGTCTGGATGGGCTCCCCCCGGGCCCTGCCCGATGCAAAAAACACCGTTGCCCTGGCCCTGTTTGAAGACGGTTGCATCTTCCGGACCTGGGCCCTGGATGCCCTGACCCGGGCCGGGATCCCCCACCGCATCGTCTATGTGAGCCGGAGCGAATCCGGGATCCAGGATGCGGTCCGGGCCGGCCTGGCCATCTCCCCGGTGGTCCAGAGCAATGTCCCACCGGACCTCACCGTGGTGGGGCCGGAACTGGGCTTGCCCGTCCTCCCGGTCTCCAACATCGTCCTCCACAAGCGGTCGGGCCCGGCCTCGGACATTGTGGACTGCTTTGCCCGCCACCTCATCCAGGCATTCAATCCCCATGTTTCATAACAGCTGCCGTTATCCGGAAGGATTTGTCGTAAAAGACGATGGACATTCCGAGCCTTGGACATCGGGTAAAACCATCCCCTGACATATCCAGATTAAAAAATTTTCCATGTTGCCCCCCTCCCCGGCCGTGACAGGACATAAAAAAAGCCGGGGGAAGATCCGGCTTTCCCCTGGCAAATTTCGCCGATTCTGGTAGACTTTTTTTAGTAGGGTTTCCCCCCTTTTCTCCCGCACCCGAGCCTCCGTTTCAAGAACAGGAACCGATTGCTTCATCCCAACCCAATTCATTGTATCGCCCAAGTCCGGCATCGGGGCAGTTAAATCGCCTTGCACCCGCCCTTCGGCACCCTGCTGGCCCCTTGGAACCCCTGGACCCATCTTAAAAGGAAAAAGAGATGAAATTCGCCATTTCGCTGGTGGTGGTTCTGTCTGTTCTGGCCGTCCCGACCGGGGGCATCACCGCATCGGACCGGTTCATTGAATGGGGCCCAGACGCCACCGAACAGGGGGCGCCCCTGGTGGTGCCCCCCCTGCCCATATTGCCCGGTTCCCTTTCCCTTCCGGACCCGGGAACGCCCTTTTCCCTGCCCATCCGTCATATCCTCCTTTCGGAGATGCGGCTCATGGACCTCATCCCCTGCACCCTGGAATACGGGTATCCCCGGGAATGGGAGGAAGCGGAAACAGGGGAGGAAGAAGACGGGGTGCCCCCTGTATGGCACACCCTGGTCATCCTGGCCGACGGGGTATTTTTCATCCCGGAGTTCATGGGAAGCGCCATTGGAGACTCCCTTTCCGGGGCCCCCTTCTTTGACATCCCCGAAATAAATCCCCCGGGAACAGAGGATTTCGGCATCGACTGGAAATTAAACTTTTAAAATTGGGATACGGTATCGGCCCGGACAGATCATCAAATGGATTTGCTGCAAGGCCCGAAAAGGGGTAAGGGTCTGCCGCGAACCGTTCCGGAGCGCGGCAATCGGGGGAAGGAATGTCACCCAAAGGGAAGGAATCTGCCACAGCAGAGATTTAAAGGGGAGAAGGGGGCGTTATCAACACCCCCGTGCATATCAGGATCAGGCGCTCCAGCGCACGATGTCCATGGGCCGCCGACGCAGCCGCACCCGTTTCAGATGCTTGAACATCTGCTTGGGCATGCCCTCGGGCAGGTCCACCAAGACATGGTCCCAATTGATGGTGACATTGCGGATGAACTTCCCTTCCAGGCCGGCCTCGTTGGAGATGGCGCCCACCACATCCCGGGCCTTGACCCCCTGGGCCCGTCCCACCTGGAGGCGGTAGCGCTCCATGCCCTGGTCCGGATCCTTCATGGGCCGGGCATCCTCTTCCCCTCCCCTGTTCTTGCGGAAGGGCTTGTCCTTGCCCTGGAAAGCGGTGTCCCGGTCCTGTTTTCCCCTGTTCCGGGCGGAGCGTTTCTCGTCCCGGTCGGATCGTTTAGAGGGGGGCAGCAAAAAGGGTGCGCTGCCGTGGGCCATCTTGGCCAGGGCCGCTGCCACATCCAGGGCAGGGGCGTCGTTCTCCTCCACATAGGTCTGGATCAATTCCTTGAACAGGGTGAGATCGGTCTTGGGCAGATCCTCTGACCCTCCGGCTTCACGGACCGCTTCCAATTCCCGCTCCCTGGCCAGGGTCTGGGTGATCCGGTATTTGAACTGGGCCACCCGTTTCTTATTGATGGCCTTGTTGGTGGGGAGGAAGATCTCTTTGAGTTCCTGGCCCGTGGCCTTTTCAATGCGGCGGATGAGCCAGCGCTGGTTCCGGTTGAGGAAGAGGATGGCCTCCCCCTTCCGACCGGCACGGCCGGTGCGACCGATGCGGTGGATATAGGGATCAATCTTGTCGGCCATGTCAAAGTTGATGACATGGGAGATCCGGTCCACGTCCAGCCCCCGGGCCGCCACATCCGTGGCCACCAGGATATCGATGCGACCGCTCTTCAGCCGGTTCACGGTGCGTTCCCGGGCGGCCTGGGCCATGTCGCCGTTGAGGGCTTCGGCCCTGAACCCGGCCTCTTCCAAAGCCTTGTTCACATCCACGGTGGCATTCCGGGTCCTACAGAAGACAATGACCCCGTCGTGGTTGGCCGCTTCCAGGAAGCGGACCAGGGCCGCATCCTTCCTGGCCCCCTTCACCAGCCAGAAGGACTGCTCAATGGTGGAGATGTCCTCCTTTTCCGATTTCACCCGGATTTCCCGGGGATCGGTGAGGTGGTTCTGGGCAATTCTGCGGATGGGGGGGGGCATGGTGGCGGAGAACAGCGCGGTCTGCGCCTCCTCCGGCACCTGTCCCAGGATCCATTCCACATCTTCGATGAATCCCATCTGGAGCATCTCGTCGGCTTCATCCAGCACCACACCCGTTACATGGGCAAGGGAGAGGGTCTTCCGACGAAGATGGTCCATAAGGCGCCCGGGGGTTCCCACAACAACGTGGGCGCCCCGCTTAAGCTGATTCAATTGGACGCCGTAACTTTGACCTCCATAGACGGCCAGGACGTTGAGTCCCTTCATCTGTGTCCCATATGCCTTAAAGGAATCGGCCACCTGGATGGCCAGCTCCCGGGTGGGGGTGAGGACCAGGATCTGGGGCTTGGGCGTTTCCAGATCCAGCCGGGAGAGGAGGGGCAGCGCAAAGGCCGCGGTCTTCCCGGTTCCGGTGCGGGCCTGCCCCACCAGGTCGGCCCCCGCCATCAGGGGAGGGATGGTCTGGGCCTGAATAGGGGTGGGGGTATCATACCCGGCCTTCCGGACACCGGCCAGAACGGCGGGGTCCAGGTACATTTCGTCAAACCCGGCAACCGGATCTATGGTCTGGGACATGGAGGTTCCTTATTTTACCTAAAACTTGCAGTCGTTGTTTCGAGTTTTGGATGGTGCTTGCAACTTTTAGGCTCTATTTAATATGTACGGAGCCCCTCTCATATTTTATTCGCCCATCCAAGGCACAAAATACGATAACCCGGGAATCTCAAGGATACCCAAGGGTTAAACTGCTCCCGCACCGAAGAGTTCATGGACAAAAGGAGTGGAGGCCCCACAAAGGGCCGGAGGGAATCCGATCCCTAAAATTCAAAAGACTCGTGTATTTACAGGAATATATCCCAAAAGGCAAGGATTTGTGAAAAATAGTTAGGGGTCGGGGCCGCCCCTGCTTGCGCAACCGGTTCACATAGGTCTCCAGGCGCAGGCCGTGGAAGGCCCCCAGGGCATAGGGGAGCAGTCGTCCCGGGCCGGACAGGACCTGGGTGAGCCGGGAGAAGATCCGGTATTTCTCCCGGGTGTAGGGGAACCAATTGGCTTCCTGATTAACGCTGTTCCCATCCTTGGGGATGGATTTGATATGGGAAAAGGCGTGGAAGCCGAACTCCCCCTTGTACCGTTCGAAGCCGCTCTTGTTCACCCCATCCAAAGACAGGGCCGGGTTCCCTTCGCTGGGCAGGACATTGTTGATGGAGACGTTGTCCGTGCGGATGAGGCGGGCCACCCGGGCAATCCCAAATTGGCAAGGCCCAAACAGGGATTGACAGGAGACCGGGCCTGTGAAAAATATGCATTCGGGCAAGATAGGACTGGGACCACCCCCTTGGAGCAGGAAGCGCATGAAAATCACCACCCTTATTGAAGACCGACCGGGCCGTCCGGACCTTACCCCTGAATTCGGCCTCTCCCTTTTCATTGAAACCGACACGGACCGGATTCTCCTGGACACGGGCAAAACCGGTGCCTTCATGGACAATGCAAAAGCCCTGGGCAAGGAGTTGGGCCAGGTGGATCTGGCCCTGATCTCCCACGGCCACTTTGACCACGGCGGGGGGCTGGACCGTTTCATGACCACCCATCCCCGGGTACCGGTCTACCTCCACAAATGGGCCATGGGGGAATTCTACGCCACCATGGGGTCCAAACTGCCGGACTGGGCCAACGCCATCGTCCCCGGTTTCATCCAGGCCCTGCCCCCCTTCCGCCGCTACATCGGCCTGGACCGGGAAATGCTGTCGGAAAAAGGGGATCGGCTACACCTGGTGAACCGACCCTGGTATTTCCGGGAGGATATCCTCTTCATCACCCATGTGCCCCGGATCCACCCCGCCCCCCTGGGCAACCGCTCCCTTTTGGTGAGGGACCAGGGCAAGCTCAAGCCCGACGGATTCATCCACGAAATCATGCTGGTCATACGGGAAGACGACGGCCTGGTCCTCTTTTCCGGCTGCTGCCACAGCGGGATCCTCAACATGGTTGCCGCCCTCAGGAGCCGCTTTCCCAAGGAGCCCATCAAGGCAGTGGTGGGCGGTTTCCACCTCAAACGCCAGCCCGACGAGGATGTCCAGGCCATTGGCCGGTCCCTATTGGACCACCACATCCCCAGAATCATCACCGGCCACTGCACCGGGAACCGAGGCCAGGAGATCTTGGCATCGATTTTGGGAGACCGGCTGGAGGCCCTGACCACGGGGAGCAGCCACACAGTTTAATTGACAAAACAGGGAAAATCCGGCGCGCCACGACCCCGGAAATGGTGACAGGCCGGTCCTTGTGGCCCAGTCCCTTGAGGTTCCGGTGGGGATATCCCCCGGCCATGGGCAAAGTTAAACCCCTTTCTCGTAAAGGGCTTCAATCATCTGGATGTAACCGGGATCCAGGTCATGTTCCCGGGCCCCGTCCAGCATGATCTTCACATAGCTTTTGGAAGGGGCAAAGGGGCCCTGGGGATCAATGACCCGATAGATGTCGGCGGGATAGATCCTTCCGTCTTCACCCACGCTGAGGATGGTTTTTCGGTAGTACCGCCCCGCATGGCCCCCTTCCTGGGTATCCAGGGCGATCATCTCCTCTTCTGGAACCCTGAAAAGGACACCGTGTATCATCCTGCCCAGGTCGGGAACCATGTTGCCCAGGCCCCCGTTTCTACGTTTGGACCAGTATTGAAACTGGACGGAATAGTTGGGGATAAAGGCTTTCATGACAAATTCCGCACTGGGAAACATCCTTTGTGTGTAGGCCGTACTCAGGTTGGCACCATACCCCAGATGGTACATTGCGGGATCTCCTTAATTCCGAAACGGTCTGCTCCAGGACCTTTATCCATTCTTACATCAGGGCGTTCACTGCATGTCCTCATATTTTTCATCCTCGGCTTTCATCTTCCAGGTCACGCCTTCCAGGGCGGTACAAAATGCCTGGAAGGCCCCTTCCTGCTCCAGGATCTCCGCCCCTTTTTGGGAAATGCCCCCCGGGGTGGCCAGGGTCTGCCAAATCTCTTCCAGGCCCAGGTCGTTTTTGTCTTGGACCATGGCGCAGGCGCCTTCCATGGTCTCCACCACCAAATCCCGGGCCATGGCCGGATCAATGCCCCGGCCCTGGGCCCACTGGACCATGGATTGCACCAGGGGAATGATCCAGGCAAAAAAGGCCCCCACCAGGGCTGTTCCAGGAGTAAAGGCAGCCTCATCTTCCAAAAAATGGACCCGGCCCAGGCGGGCAAACAGGGTTTCCAGGGGGGGACAGGGAGGATGGATCAGAACCGGTCCCCTGTTCACGGCGGCACTGGCAATGGGCAGAACCCGGACGACTGTGGCCGGAGCCACCAGGGAGGTCAGGCGGTCCAGACCGGCACCGGCCACCACCGAGGCCACCACCTGGCCGGGGAAAAAGCACACCCCCTCCAGGGCCGCTTCCAGGTGGATGGGCCGCACGGCCAGAATCACCAGGTCCATGTCCGTGACCGCCTTCTGGTTCTCCTGGAAACAGTCACATCCGTATGTCTCTCGAAGCTGTCTGCGCCGGAGGGGATCGGGGTCGGCCAGGGTAAAGGTTAGGGGTTGCCCCGTTCCCAGGAGCCCCCTGAGCATGTATCCGGCAATGTGGCCGGCACCGATAAAGCCGATGTTTCCAAAGGATTCCCCTGATTCAGAAAACAAGGGCAAGGTCACGCGAGCCTCCTTTCCTGGAAGGAGGGTACAGCCCCAAAGGTGGACCGGGGGCAGGCGCCCCCCTGGGGGAACCGTGGTGGAATGCTGAAAATGTCCCGGAAACCGGGGCTGGGGGAGTAAAGGGAAAACCACACCGGAAGACCGAAAGGATGGATACACCGTTTGAATTGCATCATACATCTCCTTGCTCAAGTTTCGCATGGGGTTTGACTGCATGGAATGCACTGTGGTACTGGGGTATCTCAATTGGGAGGGGATGGTCAATACCCTTGTGGGGAAATGGGCTTTTAATTCACATCCCATCACCAAAGGAACTTGGGAGGCCCCATGGATGCATATCTGAAAAAAAGGCTCAGCAGTATGACCATTGGCTGAAAAAAAGGAGGTATTACCCACGCATCAAAGGTCATACCGATTTCCCAATCCCTGGATACCCGGGAATGGGTGTTGCCCTGGGAACAGGTGCTCTCCATTCTGGAGACAGCAGGGGGATTTGCGGTCCAAAACTGTGAATGCCGGACCCGGTACGGCTTATGCGACGCCCCCCTGGAGGTCTGCTTCCTCCTTAAGAGGATCGCAGACCGCTACGTCCGTGAGGGGAAGACCCGGCGCCTGGAAGCTAGACCATGGGCGCCTGGATATGGATGCCAGCGCCTGCCTGGGGTGCGACCTGTGCGTCACCGTCTGCCCGGTCCAGGCCGGATCCATGATCCAGAGGAAGAGGCCGGATCCGGACTAGCAGGGATTTTTCAGATCGATGATCCCCACAAGGTTAAGAAGGCCCAATAGGATTAAAAAGGTGGCCGCGCCAAGGCCCAGGATGCGCAATACCCCGTAGGCATTTGGGAAATATTTGGCGATAAGGGTGTCCACCGGCCGCAGGTCCTCCGGGTTTCGCATGCCGTAGTGCCAGAGCCACAGGCCCACCAATATCAATATGGCCGATATTAAAGACGAGGTCATGGTACCCCCTGAAAAAAAGATTAGATCCCCCATTCTACCCCTTTCCCCGGGTTCGGGCAAATCTTTGTTGGGAACCATGGGGGAAGAGGCGACCGCCCCGGTGCCCCATGGAAAATACCAGGCACGGGACGGGCCCCGGAAATCGATTTAAATGGATTATGGGCAAGGATCGGCCCGGTACGGGCGGCCATTTGATGTAAGGCCGGGCCCATCTCCACCTTGACTTTAATCCGGGCCATGCCGTATGATTTGAAGAAAGCCGTTCTCCTCCCGTTTTCCATTCCATCCAACGGAATGTTTCCTGAAATTGTCACCACGGACAGACGCCATACCCCCTAAAAAAATACAGGCATTTCAGTGCGGCCCTGTTTCTACCCATGCCTGTGAATCGCCCATTTTATTGGGCCATAAAGGAAGCTGCCCATGACCCCTTTCCAGGCCCTGGTCCGGGATATGAAAACCCTAAAGCCCCTGCCCGCCATTACCCAGAAGGTGCTGGAACTGGCCGGCCGGGACGATACCAATATGGGAGATATCGCCCAGGTCATCCAATACGATCCCTTTCTCACGGCGGACATCCTCAAGGCATGCAACTCCGCTGTGTTCGGACTGAAGCAACCGGCCGAGTCCATGGGCGACGCCGTCACCCTCCTGGGGATGGACCAGATCGTGGAACTGGTCCTCATCAAATCCGCCGGACGGATTCTGGACCCGGACCCCACGGCCCCGGCCATGGAAAAAGAATTGTGGCGGGCCGCCGTGGCCTCGGCCCTGATCACCAAGCACCTGGCCCGGGAACTGGGTATGGACCACCGCAACGCCCTGTTCACCTCGGCCCTGCTCAAGGACATCGGCAAAACACTGGTCCAGCGGTTTCTCAAGGACCACCACAACCGGATCCAGGAATTGATCATTGACAAGGGAATGGCGCCCCAGGCCGCGGAAAAAAAGGTCATTGGCGTGGACCATGCCGAACTGGGGGCCATGATCGGAAAGCTGTGGAAATTCCCCCCCCGGATGATCCGCATCATCCGCCACCACCACATGACCGATCCCATCATGCGAAGGGACAGGGACGTGGCCCTGGTCCACCTGGCCGACTGCATCTGTGCCGTCATGGGCCTGGGCCACTGGGCCCCCAGCGAGGAACTCAAGGATCAGACCATCATTGAATTGGGAATTCCCCCACGGGCCGTCTCCTCGGCCATGGCCGATTTCAACCTCCGGATCCAGGAGGTGGACGACCTGCTCACGGTGGTGTAAGGAGGCCCATGATCCATACCATTTTAATTGTGGAAAATGTTCACCAGCGCATGGCCGTGCTCAAGGCATCCTTCCGGGCCGCCGGATACGCAGAAGCCCGCTTCATAGAAGCCCCCACCCCCAAAACGGCCCGGGAGAATCTCCACCGCCACACCCCCGATTTGGTGGTGATCCCCGTTCACATGGACGGGGTGGCCCTGCTGGAACAACTCAAGGCCCCGGCCGGAAAAACCCCCATCCTCATCATGGGCAGCCGGGGCAGCCGGGAAAAGGTCCAGACCGTCCTTGGCAAGGGGGCGGCTGGCTACATCAAAACCCCCTTTACACCGGACCAGCTCCGCTCCCTGGTGGAGCCCCTCATCGGTCCACCCTAGCCCCCCTTTTTTTCCACATGGACCAGTGTAAATTTCCCCAAATGCAAACCGCCCCCGAAAAATCCCGGGGGCGGTTTGGGTTTACCCGGCCACACCGGGTGTTCACATGGGTTAGAGCTTAAACTTCTGGGTCATCTCCCGAAGGCGGGCCATGACCTCGCCCAGGACAGCAGCCCTTTCCTTAACCCGGCCGGACAGGGAATGGATTCCCCTGGAAATCTCAAGGACTTCGCCGATGTCGTCGGCCACCTGGGAAGAGACCTGGGAACTCTGGGCTACATTTTCGTTGACCGCCATGATGCCCGAAGAAATCTCGTTGATATTGTCGGCCATGATTCGGGTGGTATCGGACTGGGCCTCTATGGCCTTGTCCGACTCGGTGACATACCGGTCAATCTCTCCGATGATATCGGAAATCTCCTGGATCTGGGTGACCGCCCCCTGGATCTGGGCCTGGATGGCCTGGATATTCCGGCCGATGTCTTCGGTGGCCTCTGCGGTCTGGGCGGACAATTCCTTGATTTCCCCGGCCACAACGGCAAAGCCCTTTCCGGCCTGGCCGGCCCGGGCCGCTTCAATGGTGGCGTTCAATGCCAGCAGGTCGGTCTGGGACGAAATGTGGGCAATGGTATCGGTGACCTTGTTGATTTCCTCGGCGGCACGGCCCAGTTTTTCCACCCCCTGGGAGGCCAGGCCGGCCTGTTCAACGGCCTTGCCCGTGATGCTGCGGGTTTTGCCGGAATTTTGGGCCACCTGTGCCAGGCCGGCCTGCATATCCTGGGTACTCACGGCCACCTGCTCCACATTGGTGGCGGCCTGCTCCATGGCTGCGGCCACGGAATCCATGTTGGCGCTCATCTCTTCGGCGGAAGAGGCCACGGTATTCACCCGCATCACGGCGGTTTCCGAACCCCCACCCATGTCGTCGGAAATCTGATCCAGCTCCCCCGAGGCCGTACTCAGGGTGTCCACGCCCTGGTTAAGATCCCGGATCATGGCGGCCAGATCCCCCACCATATCGTTCATGGAGGTAACCGTATCCTGGATGGCGTCCCTGGCCTGGTATTCAAAGCTATGGCGGAAATTTCCCCCGGCAACCTCCCGGGCCAGGCCGGCCATGCCGGTCATGCTCTTCATGATCTGCCGGTTGAGAAGGCCGATGATCAGCCCGCCCAGGGCCAGGGCCAGAATCCCACTCGTGCCGGCACTGGTCAGGATCTGGCCATTGATGCCGGCCATGAGTTCCTCCCGGGAGACCGCCACCACAAAATAAAGATCCCAGGGCCCAAAATAATTCACATAGGCGGAATAGCTGCGACCCTGGTCCTGGTAGGAAACCATTCCCGACTGGACCTCCAGCAGGGCCGCCCCGCCCTGGAACTGGGAAATATTACCCCCCACATATGCCCCATCGGCATGGACCAGGATTTCACCGGCCTTGTCACAGATAAAGGAGTAGCCCTGGCCGTTGACCTGGACCTGTTTCACCAGCTCTTCCAGCTTGGGCGTCAGGATGGGGGAACTGACGCCGTAGGCCCCGGCCACTTCATCGTCCATGGCCTCCCGGAAGGGAATGAACCGGTTGACCACCCGGTTCCGGCCAGCTCCGGCCAGGCATTCATAGGGGGTATCCCCGGCAACGGCCTTGAACGCATTGCTGGTCGTATCATAATAGGTGCCGATGGGCCGATTCTCCCGGTCGCTGCCCAGGCTGGTGGAGACCTTGACCAGTTTGTTCTCCCAAATCTGGTGAATGCAGATTTCAGAAGAGGAAAATGCCCCCACCTTGTCCACGATGTCGTATTCACCCGAGGCAAAGGAGACACCGAAGGCCAGCTTGGGAATCTGCATGGAGACCCTACCCGAACCGGCCATGTCCACGGCCTCAAGGTCCAGGGTCCTGGAGGGCACCAGCATGACCTTGCCCTTGCTATTGCTTTCGGACATGAGCATGCCCATATCCGATTCCATCTTATCCTTCTGCAGGCCGTGCTGGACTTCTATGGTTTTTAAAAGCACATCGGAGACATTCCGAATCCCGGCCTCCCCACTTTCCAAAAACCGGGTTTTGGTCTGGTAAAAATTCACCGCAGCCATGATAAAAATGGTCATGACAATGGTTCCCAGGGACCCCATGTACAACTTCTTTCCAAATCCCAAACGCGCCATATATCCTCCCTAAATCCAAATAAAATGCCAGCGCAAACCAGGTGAGCAACCGCAATCGTCCCTTCACGATTTATCTAATTCGCATAAAAAATCAAGCAAAGCAACCGGTATTGATAAGTGGAGGATGGGGAAGGTTTCCTGAACAATAGCAATTGAAGCCCAAGTGATTCCATGATATGGTGACACGAAAATTTAACCAGCGGACATTCATTCCATGAGCAAAAAAACATCCCCTCCCTGGGAACTTCACCTTCTGGCCGGAAAGTCCGCCCTGGAGCATATCCAGAAAAAAGGGCTCTCCCCCGGGGATATCAGGGGCGTTGTCGGGGCATCGGGCGCGGCCAAATGGCTGAGTCTTTACGGCCTGGACCGATGGATTTTCAGCCAATGGCTTTCCCGCCGTCCCTCATCCCTGCATCTGTTCGGCACCTCCATCGGAGCCTGGAAACTCTGCGCCGCAGCCCGGCAGGATCCTGGAACCGCCCTGGACCGGCTCAGGACCGCCTATATCCGTCAGCATTACAAGGGGCGTCCCACCCCGGCCCAGATCACCAGGGAATCCTTGGACATCCTGGACCGGATCTTCCCAGATTCCGCCATTGAAGAGGTGCTGTCCCATCCCCGCCTGCGGGTGGCCTTTGGCACCATCCGATGCCGGGGGCCCCTGGGATCAAAGCATCTGCCCCTCCAGGCCGCAGGGCTATTAACGGCCTATGGTCTCAACCGCATCCACCGCCGCCGACAGCGCATCTGTTTTGAACGGGTGGTCTTCCACCATCCCGACTATGATCAAAAACTACTTAATTTCAACGACTTCCCCACCCGGTTCGTCCCCCTGACCCGGAAAAACTTCAAACCCGCCCTTTTGGCCTCGGGTTCCATTCCCCTTTATATGGACGGCATCTCCCATATCCCCGGTGCCCCCAAGGGCACATACAGGGACGGCGGACTTCTGGACTACCACCCGGCACCGCCCCTGGCCAAGGGGCCGGGCATCCTCCTCTATCCCCATTTCTACCCCCACCTGACCCGGGGCTGGTTTGACAAGGGCAAGGGAGGGCAAAAGGCCCAAAGCCCCCTTACCGATCACATGCTGGTGGTGGCCCCGTCACCGGCCTTTGTCCAGGGCCTTCCCCATGGCCGTATCCCCGACCGCAAAGATTTTGAACGTTTCCAGGGCAGGGATACCCAACGCATGGGCATCTGGAACCGATCTGCAGACCAGTGCAGCCGCCTGGCCCTCTGCCTGGCCCGGGGCATTGAGTCCGGCGCCGTCAAAGACTGGATCCACCCTTTACCCTGATCCGCCGTCTCCTGTCTTCATCCAGGCTGTGTGGGCCCCGGGTAGACCACGAAATATTCTGGTGGAGCCTCCAGAAGAAAAATATGGTATGATACACCCATTGTCCGGTGTCTGTTCCAGCTCCCCACTTGCCACCCGGCCCGGGCCAACGCCCCTAACCCCCTTTGTTAATGTATGAAAAAAAGAATAGCCCTTAACTCGTTTTTTAACGTGTCCGCCCACTTCCTCCGCATGTTGATTTCGGTCTTCATGACCCCCTTTCTCCTCTCCCGGCTGGGGGCGGAGGTTTACAGTATCCTACCCCTGATCAATAGTCTGGTGGTTTTTCTGGCCCTTGCCTCGGGGGGAATCCAAAGCTCCGTGGCCCGGTATGCCACCCTGAGCCTGGCCCGGGCTCAACCCGGGGAGGCCAACCAATATATCAATACCGCCTTTGCCCTTCTGGCCGGTATCATGTTCCTCTTCACCCTACCCTTCCTGGGAGCGGCCCTGTGGCTGCCCCATGTCCTCACCCTGCCCTCGGGTCACGAGGGGGAAGCGCAGCTGGTCTTCATGATCCTGGGGTTAAACCTGTTCATCACCATGCTGGCCAGCCCTTTTTCCATCGGCATCTATGCCCGCCAGAGATTTGAGTTCACCAACATCGCCGCCATTGTGGGCCAGCTGATCTTTGTGGGTGTGGTGGTGGTGGGATTTCAATATTTTCAACCCAGCATCCTGCTCATTGCCGTCGGCATGCTGGTGAACACCCTGGTCTCCTCCTTGGCATCGGTGTGGATCTCCATGCGGCTGGTGCCCAGCATCCGGTTTTCCCCAACCCATTTTGCCCGATCCAAGGTCAAGGAAATCCTCTCCTACAGCTTCTGGACCCTGGTGATTCAGGCATCGGGTCTGTTGATCCTGAACACCGACTACCTCATCATTAATAAATGCATCGACCCCACGGCCGTGACCTTTTACTCCCTGGCCGCCCGGTTCAATGAACTCCTCAGCGCCGTGGTCACCTCGGCGGTGCGGGTGATCACACCGGCCTGCACCGAATTGGAGGCCCGGGGGGCCATGGCCCCCCTGCGCAGCATCTTCATCCGGGGACTTCGCATCCTGCTCTTCATCATCCTTCCCCCGGCCCTTCTCCTTTCCCTTTTTTCCAGGGAGCTGCTCATCACCTGGGTGGGGGCCGAATTTGTTTCCGCCCACATCCTTTTCTTTGCCCTGCTCATTCCCCAGATTTTAATCCTGGGGGCATTGCCCTCCAACTCCATTCTCATCGGCATGGGAAGGGTCAGATATATGGGGCTGCTCAACCTGGCCGGTGCCGTGGCCAACATCGGCCTTTCCCTCAGCCTGGTCCTGGTGGTCCAAATGGGCTCCCTTGGGGTGGCCCTGGCCACCTCGACCGTCCTCACCGTGAAAAACCTGATCTTCGTACCCTGGTACACCTCCCGGGTTCTCAAGGCATCCTACGGTCGGTATCTGACCACCTTTATCCGCCCCATTGGTGCAGCCCTGCCCCTGGTCCTCACCGCAGTCTGGCTCAGGAACCAATTTGACCTCACCGGCTGGATTCCCCTCTTGAGCGCCAGCGCCTTCTGCACCCTTGTTTTTATTGCCACGGCCTATGCAGTGGCCTTTGAAGCCGAAGACAAGGCCGACCTTGCAACCCTTATCAGGGAGCCCGTTCGCCGGATCAAAGGCCTGTTTTCCAACCCCGTATCCAAAGGCGAATAAAGATGGTCCCCATGAACGCCCCCCTGCCCTCCGCACCTGGAATGTCCCCCCATTTGCAAGGACCTGTCATGGAAAAAGAAGGGGGACAAAGATGATCTGCATCTACGACCCCCTGTGCCGGAACCTGACCCATGTCCCCTTTAACGGGGCCCTGTTGACCATGGTGCGCCACATCCGCCCCCATTCCCCCATCCAATTTGTGGGGGAGGATCACCACATTGGGGAGTTGAAACGGCAGATGGTCCCGGCCATTGCACGGTCCATTCAATGGGTGGCCCTTCCCGCCACCCTCCTGGACAGCCCCTTGAACCGCCTCCGACTCCTGGCGGCCCACATCCGCTCCGCCGGCCTTCTCATCCTTGCCGCCATGGACCCCCCTCTGCTCATGGGATTGAAATTCGGCCTGGCCCGCCAAAGCACCGGGGCCATGGTCATCCTCCACAGCCAACTGGCCGCCATCACGGGCTGGCGCTCCCGGAACCCCTTTGTCCGCATGACCGACCTGCGGACAGCCATGGGCCTGGGGCTCTCCCGGGAGAAAATCCAGTACCTGGTCCTTGAGGCCCCCATTGCACAAGAACTCAAGGCCCACATGCCCGGGCTGGCCAACCATATTTCCGTACTGGAGCACCCCCTGCCCTGCCACCGTCCCGTCACCGGCCCCGGAAACCTTTCCGCCCCCCTCAAGGTGGGTTTCCTGGGCATTGCCACCCGGGACAAGGGGTTTGACGCCTTTCTCTTCCTGGCCCGACAGGTTCAGTCCATTGCCCCCGACCGTGTGGAATTCCATGCCGTCGGCAGCCACTCCCCCGGATCCATGTCCATGGACCTGTCCTGCCTCCACCGCCCCCCCAGCCCGGACAAACTCTCCAAGGACACCTATTGGGAGATCCTGTCCACCATGCACTACATCTGCCTCCCCTATGACCCGGCCATCTACCGATTCACCGCCTCGGGCATTCTTTTGGATGCCATTGCCGCGGCCATCCCCGTCATCACCTTCCCCCTGCCCATGATCACGGCCTTGGAACAGCGCTTTGGCCCCCTGGGCCATGTCTGCCCCTCCCTGGAGACCATGGTCCAAACCCTGGTCCGCCTGGGCCGGGACATGGATAATGCCCACTACCAATCCCATAGGCAAAGGCTGCAGACCATTGCCAACCTCCGGACCCCCGAGGCGTTGGCCCCCTGCCTGGACCGCATTCTCTCCCCCCTTTATCCCTGATCCCCAACCCCATAAATTAAGATCCTGCTCCATGTCCAAATTTCCCCTTGATAGCCCCGATACGGAAAGCGACATCCGTTTTCCACGACAAACACCAAAAAACTTTTTTCTCCCTTGCCAATGGACGATTCCAGTCATTTTTTCCCGGGCCTCTCCGGTACCGATTCATCCCCGGCCCAGACGGCGAAAATTCCAACACCTTCTTTTTTTACGTTTTTTCCACGACTGCCCCCTTGTGTTGCTACTCTGGGGAGCACCGCGTTCGCCTTTTTTACACCCTCATCGTCTTTTTCCCGGAGTTACGATGCATCAAACCGGGTTCTCCGGACCCAACCCCTTTACAGGGGGTAAATTTGTTGTTATGCCTTGATGCGAAAACAAACGAATTGGCTAAACCGGAGGAAAACATGAATCCCCAACATATTAAGACCCTATACCACCGCTACCAAGCTGAAGTGGAGGAGATCTGCCTTGCCATCCACGCCCATCCCGAACTGGCCGAAGAAGAGGTCCGAGCCTGCGCCTTCCAGGAGGCCCTCCTGGAAAAATGGGGATTTTCAGTGACAAAACAATATAAAGGACTGCCCACGGCCTTCAACGCCCAATGGGGAGAGGGCCGGCCCCATGTCTGCTTCATGTCGGAATACGATGCCCTGCCCGGGATGGGACACGGCTGCGGCCACAACCTCATCGCCGGTACGGCATTGGGGGCGGGCATGGTCTTAAAAACCCTCATGGAAGAAGAAGGCATCCCCGGTCGGATCACGGTGATGGGAACCCCGGCCGAGGAAAAACGGGGCTGCAAGGTGGACCTGATCAATGCCGGTGCCCTGGAAGATGTGGACCTGGTCCTCATGGCCCACCCATCGGACCATGCCACGGGCCAGTCCTGCGGTTCCTCCGGAATAATGCAGTTTGAGGTCACCTTCCACGGTCGGTCCGCCCATGCGGCAGATTGCCCGGAAAAGGGACTCAACGCCCTGGATGCGGTGCGACTGCTCTTCAACGGAGTGGACTGCTGGCGCCAGCAGCTCCCCGAGACCTGCCGGGTCCACGGCATTGTCACCCAGGGGGGGGCCGCCCCCAATATCATTCCCAAGGAAGCAGCTGTGGACTTTTACCTGCGCAGCTTTGACATGGACTACCTGGAGGGCATGGAAACCCGGTTCAGAAACATTGCAAAGGGAGCGGCCCTGATGACCGAGACCCGGGTAGAAGTGGAGATGATCCCCCACACCTATAAGCCGGCCCGTCCCTTTGAGACCCTGAACAAAACCTTTATGGAGATGGCCCAGGCCGACGACATGGCCCCCCAGTGGCTGGAACCGGGAAGGGGCTCTTCGGACTTTGGCAACGTCACCCACGAGGTGCCCGGCGCCCATGTCTATTTCAACATCACCCGGGACACCCCCGGGGCCGTGCTCCACTCAAAGGAGTTCACCCAATGTGCGGCGACGCCCTTTGCCCTGGAGCAGATGGCCAAAACCGCCCGAATACTGGCCCGCATGGGCCATCGGTATTTAACCAACCCCGATTTTAGAAACCAAGTGGGAGCTGATTTCCATGACACATAAACCCATTGCATTGTCCGTCACGGACCTGCACAAACAATTCGGTGATTTCGAAGTCCTCAAGGGCGTCTCGTTGGAGGCGGCCAAGGGAGAGGTCATCTCGGTGCTGGGCGCCTCGGGCTCGGGTAAGAGTACCATGCTGCGCTGCATCAATTTCCTGGAGACCCCCAATCGGGGGGAAATCCGCCTGGGGGAGGAAACCATCGAATTGGTCACCGACCGCAGGGGCAATCCCCGTCCCAGGGACATTAAACAGGTGGAGCGGGCCCGGACCAAGCTGGCCATGGTCTTCCAGCAGTTCAACCTCTGGAGCCACATGACCGTGCTGGAAAACGTCATTGAAGCCCCGGTCCATGTACTCAAGGTGCCCAAGAAGGAGGCCATTGAAAAGGCCAAGCACTACCTGGACAAGGTGGGCATCGGCGACAAGCTGGACGCCTATCCCATCCAGCTCTCCGGCGGACAGCAGCAACGGGCTGCCATTGCCCGCGCCCTGGCCATGGAACCCGAGGTCATGCTCTTTGACGAACCCACCTCTGCTTTGGACCCGGAGCTGGTGGGGGAGGTTCTCCAGGTCATCCGCAACCTGGCCGAAGAGGGCCGGACCATGATCGTGGTCACCCATGAAATGGGCTTTGCCCGGGAAGTATCCTCCCGGGTCATCTTTCTGCACAACGGTCTCATCGAAGAGGACGGCCCACCTGAACAGGTATTTGAGACCCCCACCTCCCAGCGGTTCAAAGAGTTTATAGCAGCAACGGAATTACGATAATCCCTGGCGTGGTTCAGAGATAATTAATCACCCGGGCCCCGATTCAACCTATATTTTGACAAAGGAGACCCCCAATGAAAAAGCGCATCATTGCCGTAATCGTACTTGGTATTCTCATGACCGGTCTGGGCACAGGCTGGGCCAAAGAATGGAAAAAAATCCGTGTGGGCGTTGAAGGCGCCTACCCTCCCTTCAGCTCCGTGACCCCGGAGGGTGAATTGGTGGGATTTGACATCGACATCGCCCGTGCCGTTGTGGAGGCCACCGGTGCTGAAATCGTTCTGGTTCCCCAGGATTGGGACGGCATCATCCCCGCCCTCCTGGCCCGTAAATACGATTGTATCATCGCCTCCATGTCCATCACCGAAGAGCGGAAAAAAAAGGTCGCCTTTACCAATAAATATTACAACACCCCGGCCAAATTCACCGCCCCAAAAGGGGCCTTCCCCAATTGGTCCAAGGAACAGATGAAGGGCAAAACCGTTGGGGTTCAACGGGCCACCATCCATGACAGATTCCTCACCGACGTCTTTGGCAAGGATGTGACCATCAAACGCTACGGCAGCCAGGACGAAGTCTATCTGGACATCGCCGCCGGTCGTATCGATGCCTTCATCTCCGACTCCGTGGCTGCGGAACAGGGCTTTTTGAGCAAACCCGAAGGCAAAAACTTTGAATTTGTGGGCCCGGACTTCATCGATCCCAAATGGTTCGGCGAAGGCGCCGGCATTGCCGTTCGCAAACAGGACAAGGATCTGGTGGAACAGCTGAACCGCGGCATCAAAACCATCCGGGAAAACGGCACCTATAAGAAAATCCAGGACAAATACTTTAACTTCAACGTATACGGCGAATAATGATTAACCTCCACGGATACGGCCCCAATATCCTCCAGGGGACATTGCTCACCCTGGAACTCTGCCTGGCCTCCCTGGTCATTGCAGTTCTCCTGGGCATGGTCACGGCCATGGCAAAGCTCTCGGGTTCCCGGGTGATGAACCTGGCGGCCCAGGCATACACCACGGTGATCCGGGGCATCCCGGATCTGGTTCTCATGCTGATCATCTTCTTCGGAGGACAGATCTTTGTGAACCAAATGGCTGCCAGGGTGGGATACGAGGGATACATTGACATCAATCCCTTCACGGCAGGGGTCTGCACCATTGGCTTCATCTTTGGAGCCTATATGGCAGAAACCTTCCGCGGGGCCATCCTTGCCGTTCCCCGGGGACAGCTGGAAGCCGGACAGGCATACGGCATGTCCCGGTTCATGATCTTCCGGCGGATCCTGCTTCCACAGATGGTCCGCCACGCCATCCCGGGCTTCGGCAACAACTGGCTGGTACTCATGAAAACAACGGCCCTGGTTTCGGTCATCGGGCTCAATGACATGGTCCGCATGGCCGGCATGGCCGCCGGCGCCACCCGGCAGCCCTTTACCTTTTACCTGGTGGTGGCCTTCAATTATCTGGTGTTCACTTCGGTTTCCATCTGGATTCTCAACTGGCTGAACAAAAAATATAGCATGGGCACCACCCGGAATTAATATTTGAGCCGGGACAGCAGTACCGCCGCCGTTTCAACCCTGAGACACAGAGACACAACCATGGACTATTCCATTATTCTGGACAATATCGGCATCTACTTCGAGGGCTTGCAAAACACCCTCTGGCTCACCTTTGCCTCCCTGGCCATCGGCCTTGCCGCCGCCATCCCCCTGGGGATTCTGCGCACCTCAAAACGCCTCTGGGTCAACGGCCCCATCCAGGCATATGTCTACTTTTTCAGGGGCACTCCCCTGCTGGTCCAGATGTTTCTGATCTACTACGGCATGGGTCAGTTTGAATGGATGAAGTCCTCCTGGGTCTGGGTCTTTTTCAAGGAGGCCTGGTTCTGCGCCCTCTTTGCCTTCTCCCTGAACACCTGTGCCTACACCACAGAAATCGTCCGGGGGGCCATTGAAAACACCCCCGAAGGCGAAGTGGAAGCAGCCAAGGCCGCCGGCATGTCCAAATTCCTGCGCTTCAGGCGCATCATCCTGCCCTCGGCATTCCGCAGGGCCCTGCCCTCCTATTCCAATGAAATCATCTTCATGCTCCATGGCAGTGCACTGGCATCGGTGATCACCATTGTGGACGTCACCGGCGCGGCCCGGATCATCAACTCCCGCTACTACAGCCCCTATGAGGCATTTATCACCGCCGGTCTCTTTTACATGGCCATCACCTTTATTCTGGTCTGGCTGCTGAAACGGCTTGAAAACAGATGGTTTGCCCATCTAAGCCGGGATTGATCCCCCATCCATTTGGTCACCAATGATTTGACTTAGGGGCAAATCCAGGGTACACAGGGGACTTCCCGAATTTGAACCCATGCAAATCACCATTGTAAGGGTTCCACAGAAGGATACGGGTGCTTGAACACCAAGGATGGGGTTTGTATGTCGCAGAAAATCGAGGAAGGAAAGGAAAGGCGCACACCGCTGGTCACAGCGGTTCTCATGGTCATGCTAATGGCTGCATTCTGGGCCTATACCACCCGGATCCGTATCAACCAGGAGATTTCAGGGCAGACCTATTTAAGCCAGTGCGCCCAAGAACTCCAGCAGACCTTTCACCAATCCCATGCCCTGCTCCGATACCTCCAGGATCTCACCCGGAAATCCCCGGACATCACTCCCTTACAATTCCAGCGCAAGGCAGCCCTGTGGCTTGGCCAGCATGATTATCCCGCCCTGAGGGTGGTACAGCTGGCAAAGGATGCCGTGGTCAGCCACATCCACCCCCTCACCGGCAATGAAGCCTCCAGGGGCCATGATCTGCTGGCGGATCCGGCCCGGAGAAAAGAGGCCCGTGCCGCCTATATGGGTTTCAAAACCGTTACCACACCGGTGGTGACCCTGCGCCAGGGAGGGAAGGGCATCATCCACCGCATGTCCATCCGCCTGCCCCAATCAGAGACCCCCTGGGGGCTGGCCATTGTGGTCCAGGATTGGGAACGGCTCAGGGAATTATCCGGTTTTAACCACCGGGAGGGAGAATTCCGGCTTTCCATCCGGGGCAGGGCCGGCATTACCCAGGCCTGGGGAAACGCATTTGTGGGGGAAGACCCCTTTTTTACCCGTAAAGGCACCCTCCTGCAGACCATTGATGTCCCCGGCGGCCAATGGCAACTGGCCCTTACCCGCAACCAGACGCCACCGGACCACAAGGCCGTCCCCTTGATCATCGGTGGAAACCTGCTCCTGCTTCTGGGGTTCTGCCTGACCCGTAAAAATTTCCAGAACAAAGACTGGCCCATCCCCTTGGTCACCGCCGGTACCCTTCTGGTCCTGATCTCCATCTTCTTCAGTCTTTATCTTTTCACCCAGCGGGTGGAGACCCGCCGGACCCTGGCCCACCAGGCCACCATGGTCCAGACCCGGCTCTCCCATATCCTGAACCGCCATGCCGATTTTGGCCGCCTCCTGGCCATCCAAAGGGGGGACGGAAAGCTATCGCCGGCAGGGTTCAGGGAAAAGGGAAGGGCCTACGCCCAGGTCGCCCCGGAACTGCTCAACCTCACCTGGGTGGATGCCGGTTACGTCATCCGGGATGTCACCCCCAGACAGGGCAACGACCAGATCCTGGGCCTGGGGGTTGAACTGACCGAACCCCGAAGGGCCAGCCGTCTGGCCAGGGAACTGGGCAGCGGGGTATACACCCGTCCCTTCTGGGCCATCCAGGGGGGCTGGTCCTTTGAATACTGGGTACCGGTCTTTGACCGGGACCACCGTTTCAAGGGGCTCATTGTCATGGCTTATGCCATGGATCACCTGGTGGAACAGATCCTTGATTCAGAATTCCCCCGAAACCTCTCCCTCTCCCTGGTCAACCAACGAGATGAAACCCTGGCAGGGGATCCCCTTCCCACACCGGGGAAGCGCCGGCGCTATGACCGTCGGCTTATCCCACCGGGCCACGGCATCCGGTTGGTTCTGTCCACGGAGGGGGCCACCGTGGACAGGGGCATCATGGCCATGGGCGCCATGGGCCTGCTCCTGGTGTTGGTCATCTTCATCTCCCTGTACCGGCTCCAGAAATCCCGAAGAAAACTGGCCCGGCAAAACATCCTTCTGGCCCGGACAAAGGGCCGCCTGGAGGACGAAAAAGAGCTGGTGCGCACCACCCTGGACACCCTCCAGGAGGGCGTGATCACCCTGACCCCGGATCTGGCCATTGAAACCGTGAACACGGCCGCCCAAAACCTGCTCTCCCGGGAGCCGGCACCGGGGTTGAAACTCCTGGAGACCCTGGACCTGACCCACCGCAGGGGCGGCCCCATCCATTCCGACTTGAAACGGGCCCTGAACCGGGCAACCCAGGCCCAGCGGGCCTGTGTCATCGGCATCAAGGACAACCGGACCTTCCAATGCGTCATCCGCCCCCTGGACCGCAAAGAAACCACCCATTCCGGCTTTGTCCTGATTTTCCACGACGTCACCCAGGCCCGGATCCGGGAGGAACGCCTCCTCCACCGGGCCAGCCACGACCCCTTGACCCAATGCCTCAACCGCCAGGGCTTCCGCCAGAAATACCGGGCTGTCACCGCCATGGGCAGCCCTGAGGATACCCATAGCCTTGCCTTCCTGGACCTGGACCGGTTCAAGGCCGTCAACGACACCGCCGGCCATGCCGTTGGGGACCAATTGCTCATGGAATTAAGCCGGCGCATCCAGGGCCAATTGAGAAACAGCGATATCCTGGCCCGCATGGGCGGGGATGAATTTGTCATCCTTTTACCCGGTTGTCCCCTTGGGCCGGCCCGTGCCCTTATAGAGCGTATCCGGGAACAGATCACCGGCTATTCCCTTGACCACAGGGAAAAACGATTCCGGGTGGGGGTCTCCATTGGTGTGGTCACCTTTTCCTCCGGAGAGGTGAGCACCGCTGTGCTGGACCGGGCCGACAAGGCATGTTACCAGGCCAAACAAAGGGGAAAAAACCGTGTGGTCTGTTGGGAGACCCCCTGATTTCCCCACTGCCCCCTGCTTTCACTCCACCGGGATCAATGCTATAATAGGCCCGGTACAAGCGTCATGGACACCATTGCATCGCCCACGGTTCTGAACACCATACAGGAACGGAACATGGGCCACCGGGACGAGACAATCCCCTGCAATTTCAAACTTTTTCTTGACGACACGGTCGGACTGGACTAGAAAGCAGGTCAATTTGCCATGAAACAGCCCGATAAAAAACACCCGATTCTCCTTTGGACGATGCTGATCCTGTGGTCCTTATGCATCCCCATCACACCGGGTATAGCCAAAGGTTCCGAGCCGGTGAAAATTGCCCACGGTCAATACATGCCCTTTTTCTTTGAAGGGGCCAACCGGCAGCCCCGGGGCATTGTGGTGGATATCTGGAAGCAATGGTCGGCCAAGACCGGTATTCCCGTAGAGTTCAGCATCCTGCCCTGGGAGGAGACCGTCAGCCTTACTGCATCAGGACAGATTGACATCTCCGCCCTCATGTACCGAACCCGGGACCGGGAAACCACCTATCGGTTTTCCACCCCCCTTCTCCATTTGAGCACCTATCTCTATGTGGCCCGGAACAGCCCAGTCCAGGAACTGGAGGACATTACCGCCCTCCAGGTGGGGGGAGTCGCCAAGGATTATACCCTTGATTATCTGGAACAGACCCTGCCCGGGGTTAACCCCATCCTTTTTCCCGACCATGAACGCCTGATCCAGGCGGCGGTGGCCGGCAAAATCCAGGCATTTATCATGGAGGGACCGGTGGCCTCCACCTACATTGCCAAATACAACGGAGGCAAACAACTCACCCGCCTGGAAACGCCCCTATACACCAAGCCCCTCCATGCCGGCGTCCGCCTGGACAACCCCTCCCTCATGGAAAAAATCAACCAGGGCCTCTCCCGGATCCGGCCCGAAGAGACCCTGGCCATTGTCCAGTCCTGGACCGGGGCCGGACAGTCCCTGGCGGTTCCCCCCTATTCCGGCAAGGTGAAAATCGCCGTGAGCGTTGACAATATGCCCTTTCACTTTGCCGACAAGTCCGGAAGGGCCATGGGCTACTTCATTGACCTATGGAAACTCTGGTCGAAAAAAACCGGGGTGGAGGTGACGTTTGTCACTGCCCCCTGGGCCAAAAGCCTGGAGCTGGTAAAAACCGGCCGGGCCGATATCCATGCCGGCTGTTTCTTTTCCATCCAGCGGGACGCCTTTCTGGACTATGCCGGTGTCCTCAGCAATTGCGAGACCCATTTCTTCTTCCACGAGTCCATCTTCGGCCTGAAAAACCTGGAGGATCTCAAGGGATTCCACATCGGCCTTCTGGACCAGGACTATGCCGTGGAATACGTCTCCCGATCCCTACCCGGAGCCGCCCTGAAAAAATACAAAAGCCACAGGGCCCTTTTCCAGGGGGTGGCCAAGGGGGAGGTGAGGGTTTTTATCTGTGACACCCCCACGGCCCTCTACTTTCTGGAAGAGATGGATCTTTTGTCTGATTTCCGCTACCACCCCACCCATCCCCTCTACCAGAAACCCTTTTATTCCGCCGTCAGGGAAGGCAACACCGCCCTGGTCCAACTCATCAACCGGGGACTGGAAGCCATCACGGACAAGGAACGGGCCGCCATTGAACGCAAATGGATGGGGGATACGGGCAGCAATACCCGGGATGTCCTGGTGGTGGCCATGGCCAGATCCTTCCCCCCCTTTTCCATGCTCAGCGCCGAAGGCCGACCCACGGGACTCTTTGTGGAAATGTGGAAGCTCTGGTCGGAAAAAACGGGCAAACCGGTCTCCTTTCGAATGTACGACCGGGAGGCGGCCATCCATGCGTTGAAAAACGGCATCGTGGATGTGGTCTCCTTTCTGCCCCCGGAAAGGGCCACCTCTGGCTGGGCCCAGAAAAGCACCACCTTTTACCGGCTGGAATGGTACCTCTACCACCATCAGAACCGTGTGGTCTCCCTGTCCAAGAACCTGCCCCACGAGGACCGAAGCATGGGTGTGGTTTCCGGCTCCAGGGCCGAGGAGTGGATCCGGTCCAATAGGCCGGAGATGCAGATCATCACCTTTTCCACCACCCGCCAGATGATCCTGTCTGCGGTGAGCGGGGCCATTGACGCCTTTATCGCCCTTCCCCAGGAGATGACCATATTGCCGGACCAGCTGGGCCTTCCCGATGCCTTTACCCAGAGCCCGGATCCCCTGTTCCAGGAACAGATGGGCAGCATCATTCGGAACTTCAACTCCCAGCTCATCCGGGACATTGACCAGGGCTTTGAAGCCATGGAACACATCGAACGCATCCGAATGGAACACCGCTGGGTCAAGGCCCAGAGCGCAAGGATCTTCAACCCAAGAACCCAGCAGATCCACCTCACCCGCAGGGAGACCAAATGGCTGGCCCGCCACCACGACCTCAATCCCCCCATCCGCATCGGGGTCAACCCCCAATGGCCCCCCTTTGAATTCATCGGCGCCAACCAGACATACAAGGGAATGGTCTCGGACTATGTCCAGCTGCTCAACCAGCGCCTGGGACTGAACATGACCCTGGTGGAGGCCCTGCCCTTTTCCGGTGCGGCCCGGAAGAAAAAACTGGAACGTTTTGATGTCATCCCCTCGGCCCTCTCCTTTGAGCCCCACCGGTTCCAGATGAAACGAACCCAGCCCTATCTGGAATTCCCCTGGGTGATCATCAACAAACAGGATGCCCCCCTCATCGGCGGTATCCGGGATCTCTACGGAAAAACCGTGGCCGTGGTCAACCGATATGCGGTAAAGGATTTCCTGGAACGAAACCACCCCGACCTTTCCCTCATGAATGTGCGCACCACCCGGGAGGCCCTGGCGGTGGTGCGAGCGGGCACGGCCCACGCCTGTGTGGAAAACCTGGCCCTGGCCGGCTACCAGATCCAGGCGGGAAATTTCCCCGGCCTCAAGGTGGCCGCGGAGACCGATCTTCCCGGAACCGGCCTCACGTTCAATGTCCGAAGGGACTGGCCCGAACTGGTGAGCATCCTGAACAAAGGCATTGCCGGCATCACGGAACAGGAACACGACAAAATCCGACAGAAGTGGTTCTCGGTGCGATTTGAACACCAGGTGGATCCGGCCTATATCCGGGAGCTGTTCATTAAAATCGGCATTGCCACCCTGGTCCTGGCCATTGTCTTTTCCTTCTGGAACCGGCAGATACGCCTGCGCCGCCTGGAGGCAGAAGCCGCCAACCTGACCAAAACCAAATTTCTGGCCAGCCTCAGCCATGAAATCCGCAACCCCCTCAACGCCATCCTGGGACTCACCGAGATGAGCCTACGCTCCCCCCTCTCCTTCCAGAACAAAAAAAATCTGTCTGCGGTGAAAAACTCGGCCCTCCATCTTCTGGACGTGATCACAGACATCCTGGATTTTGCCACCATAGAGGCAGGAAAAATGCGCATCCAACCCCAGGTCTTCCACCTGCCGGACATGCTGGCCGACACCGAACACACCTGGAAATTCCTGGCCCGGGAAAAGGGGCTCTGGTTCAACCTGGTCACACCGGAAACCCTTCCGGTAACGGTGGAAAGCGATCCCATCCGCCTCCAGCAGGTCCTGGGCAATCTTATTTCCAACGCCGTGAAATTCACCCACACAGGAGGGGTGGATGTCACGGTGAAACCGGTCCACCGGGCCGAGGACGTGGTCTCCCTGCTCTTCACCGTGGAGGACACGGGCATCGGCATTGATCCGGATCAGCAAAAAAAGATCTTTGAACGCTTTACCCAGGCGGAAAAATCCGTGACCCGTAGCTATGGGGGGGCCGGCCTTGGCCTGGCCATCTGCCAGGAAACGGCCCGGCTCATGGGGGGGACCCTAAAGGTGAAAAGCACCCCGGGCAAGGGCAGCCGCTTTGATCTGAAATTGCCCATCCAGATCGCCCATGTTCCCGGTCCGGTCCACGTCCGTTCTCCCATGGGAGAGGAGCTCCCCCCCCTTCCCAAGGAACGCCCCCCCCTGACCCTGCTCCTGGCCGAAGACGATACAATCAATGCCGCTGTGTTCAAATCCTTTCTGGCCGACACCCGCCACGTGATCCGCCATGCCGCCAACGGGGCCGAAGCCCTGGAAATCCTCAGATCCTCCCCCGTGGATATGGTTTTCATGGACATTGAAATGCCAAAAATGGACGGGATCACCGCCACCCGGGCCATCCGAAACGGTCGGGCAGGGGACCACAACCGGGAGATCCCCATTGTGGCCATGTCCGCCCATGTGCTGGCGGAAATTGAAAAACGGGCCCGAACCGCCGGGATCAACGATTTTGTGGCCAAACCCGTGGACATGGATCACCTGCTCCAGGTCATCGAGGCATTCCGTCCCCAGGGCCGGACCTCCTCCCTTGATCCCCATGCCCCCATGGACCGGAAAAAAGCCCTGGAGGCCATGGGGGGGAACCCCGAACTTCTGGCCCGTATCCTTGGGATCTTTATCCAGGAAACCCCCGCCCAGCTGGAAGAGCTGCGCCGGGATCTGGCATCGAACCGGCTGGACGGGGTCAGGCGCCATGCCCATACCCTTAAGGGTGCGGCCGCCCGGATCTATGCCCGGGCCTGCGAACACAGCGCCCGGCGCCTGGAACTGGCCGCCCGCAGCCGTCACAAGAAAAAGATTGAAGCCGCAACAGAGGATACCCTGGATAAGTTCGACCAATTGCTCACCCATTTAAAGGCCCTGGATCCCCAGGAAGAGGAGTCCCATGAAACACATTCCTGACCGCAAATCTCCCATCCTCATTGTGGACGACGACAAAGGGTTCCTTTTGACCATAAAGGAAATCCTCCTCAGTGCGGGCATGCCCGAACCCGCATTGATCTCCGATCCCAGGGAGGTGATCCCGGCCATGGCCGGCCAGGAATTCCAATTTGTGCTCCTGGACCTGATCATGCCCCACATGTCCGGGCTGGATCTGCTCCGGAACATCAAGGCCGCCCATGTCCACACCCAATGCGTCATTGTCACGGCCAGTGACGATATCTCTTCGGCCGTGGGCGCCATGAAAGTGGGGGCCTATGATTATCTGACCAAACCCCTGCAATACGAGAAACTCATCATCCTCATCAAACGGGCCGGGGAACAATACTGGCTGCGCCAGGGGCTCTCCCTGTACGAACGCCAGGGGGCCTTTGCCGAACTCCAACGCCCCGACGCATTTGACGACATGGTGGCCGTGGACCGTGCCATGGCCCGGGTCCTTCGCCAGGTGGAGATGGTGGCCCCCACGGACTACTCCGTGGTCATCACAGGAGAATCCGGAACCGGCAAGGAAATGATCGCACGGAAAATCCATGCCCTGAGCAACCGGTCCGCCCACCCCTTTGTGGCCCTGAACATGGGGGCTGTGAGCGACACCCTGTTCAAGGACGAACTCTTTGGCCATAAAAAGGGGGCCTACACCGGTGCCTCGGTGGACAAGAAGGGCTTTTTCGAAACCGCCCGGGGCGGCACCCTATTCCTGGATGAAATCGCAGACCTGGACATTTCCCTACAGAGTGGGCTGCTCCGGGTAATCCAGGAAAAGGAATTCTACCAGGTGGGCAGTACTGCCACCGTGGATGTGGACGTGCGCATCCTGGCCGCCACCAACAAGGATATTCCCCTGGAAATCGAAGGGGGGCGGTTCCGGGCCGACCTCTTCCACCGGCTCAACATGTTCCACATCCACCTGCCCCCGTTGCGGCAACGACGGGAGGATGTCCTCCCCCTGGCCCACCTCTTTCTGGACCAATTCTCAAAGGAGACGGGAAAGGCCCTTTCCGGCCTGACCCCGGACCTGGAGACCCATCTTCTGGCCTATGGTTTCCCCGGCAATGTCAGGGAATTAAAGAATATGTTGGCCAAGGGGGTCCTCATGGAAAAGGGAGACACCCTGGGCTGTGCGGCCATGGATATGGGAATGCCCCAGGCCCCGGCCCCCATTTCCCACGGCGGAGCGGCCATGGATACGACCCGCCTCACCTGGCCCCTGGCCCGGGTGGAACAGGACCACATCCTCAGGGTGCTGGACAGCGTGGACCACAACCAGACCCGGGCGGCCAAAATCCTGGGCATCGGCCGCAAGACCCTTCACCGGAAACTCAAAACCTACGGCACCCCAAGGGACAACGGGTCATAATGACCCCATTGGTTCCTTTTGACCCGAATCCCTCCCAGCCCCCTCCAATAACGCCTTTGGTCGTCAACCCGTCTCCCATCGGATCTAAACACCTTCCAAACGGGCCATTTTGACCCGACTCAGCCATGGGAAGACCCGAACCGAAAATCTACATAACCCATTGCATTTAAATGCTTTTTTCAACCAAACTGATTTCATCCGCCCTGGTACGCTTTGTGTAATATTCTTATTACAGGAATTTTGAAGGTCCGGTTATACCGGAAGAAAAAAACGTTAAGATAGGGAGAGATCAACATGGAGTTTTTGACTGCGTTTGAGGCCATCGTCGGTAAGGTTGGAGCATTTGCCTGGGGGCCTCCAATGCTATTTCTGCTGGTGGGAACCGGCTTCTGGCTAACCTTTGTCCTCCGGGGCGTACAATTTACCAAACTTTGGCATTCCCTCTACCTGGCCCTGATCGTCCGTAAGGAAGAAACGGACGAGCCCGGTGACATCACCCATTTCCAGGCCCTGATGACGGCCCTGTCCGCCACTGTGGGCACCGGGAACATTGCCGGTGTGGCCACGGCCATTGCCGCCGGCGGCCCCGGCGCCCTCTTCTGGATGTGGCTCACCGGCCTGGTGGGCATGGCCACCAAATACGCCGAGGCTCTTCTGGCCGTTAAATACCGTGAAACAGATGAAAATGGCGAAATGTGCGGTGGTCCCATGTACTATATTTCCAAGGGCCTAAACATGCCCTGGCTGGGCACCGTATTTGCCCTATTCGCCGCCCTGGCCGCCTTTGGTATCGGAAACATGGTTCAGTCCAACTCCGTGGCCGATGCGGTTGAAGCCACCTTCCACATTCCCCCCATGGTCACCGGCCTGGTCCTCATGACCTGTACGGCTGCTGTTATTCTGGGCGGGATTAAGAAAATCGGCAAGGTGACCGGGGTTCTGGTTCCCATCATGATTGTTTTCTACATGGTCGGTGCCATGGTCATCATCCTCATGAACATCTCCGCCGTCCCCGCCGCCCTGGCCTTCATCGTGAAACAGGCCTTCAACCCCACCGCCGCCACCGGCGGGTTTGCCGGCGCCTCTGTGATGCTGGCCATCCGCATGGGGGTTGCCCGCGGTGTTTTCTCCAACGAATCCGGCCTGGGCTCTGCCCCCATCGCCGCTGCCGCCGCCCAGACCAAGCATCCCGTTTCCCAGGCCATGGTTTCCATGACCCAGACCTTCATCGATACCCTCATCGTATGTACCATGACCGGCCTGGTTCTCATCCTCACCAACACCTGGGACTCCGGTAAAACCGGCGCCGAACTGACCACCATGGCCTTCCAGAGCGCCATCCCCGGCGGGGCTTACATCGTCACCATCGGCCTGATCCTCTTTGCCTACTCCACCATCCTGGGCTGGAGCTACTACGGTGAAAAATCCATCGAGTACCTTTTTGGTACCGGTGCGGTAAAACCCTACCGCATCATCTTTGTCTTCTTCATCGGTGTAGGTGCCGTGGCCAAGCTGAACCTGGTATGGAACCTTTCCGATACCTTCAACGGCCTCATGGCCATTCCCAACCTCATCGGCCTCCTGTTGCTGACCCCGGTCATCGTCAAGGAGACCCGTGCCTACTTCGATAACAAGATGGATTAATTAAGGCCTCCATGTGACCGGAGCCGCCCTCCCGGTTCCGGTTGCCCATATAAAAACCCGGCTGCTCCTTTCGGTGCAACCGGGTTTTATTTTGGTCAAAGGCCCGACACCTGTCCGGCCTTTCATATCTTCGCCCCCCCCCTGGCCCTTGAAGGAAATGGCAGAGGGCGCCCTTGGAGCGCTGCCCTTTCCGCCGATAACCCAAAGGCTGCTATGATAGCAGGGGCCTTTAAGTCAAGTCCCCCACTGCCCGGTCCAACTGGTCCATCCATCCTTACCCTGGACGATCCCACCAACGGCATTGGTTTCCTTCGCCAAGATGAACAACGCCTAGCTCCCTATCCGGGGAGAATTTCAGGCAGTCAGTGGGTCTGCCCGGGCCGGCAATTGTGCCGGTCCGGACAGGGGAGGCGTCTAAAATCTAGAGGACGAACTTACAGATAAAGATCAGGGCAATGAGGTACATGGCCGGGCTGACCTCGCTGCGGCGGCCGGAAAAGGTCTTGACCACCACGTAGGAGAGCATGCCGAAGACAATCCCCTCGGAAATGCTGTAGGTCAGGGGCATCATCAAAAAGGTAACAAAGGCGGGCAGGGCTTCGGTGGCATCCTCCAGGTCAATGTTCCGGATGGGGGAGAGCATGAAAAAGCCCACCATGACCAGGGCCGGTGCAGTGGCGGCCGTGGGAATCATCAAAAACAGGGGGGAGAGAAACAGGGAAAAGAAGAAGAGGACGGCCACGGTGAGGGAGGTCAGGCCGGTGCGACCGCCCTCGGCAACGCCGGCGGCGCTTTCCACAAAGGTGGTCACGGTGCTGGTGCCGATGCAGGCGCCAAAGGTGGTGCCGATGGCATCGGCAAACAGGGCCTGCTTGGCCCGGGGAAGCCGCCCCTTTTCATCCAGAAGTTCAGCCTTGGCGCCAACCCCCACCAGGGTGCCCACGGTGTCAAACATATCGATGAACAAAAAGGTGAACAGAACCACCACCATGTCCTTGGTGAAAACCTGGGTAAAATCAAACTTAAAAACCAGGGGGGACAGGGACGGGGGGGCGGAAAAGAGATTGAGATTGTCCACATGGGTCACGCCCAGGGGAATCCCCACCAGGGTGGACACAAAGATACCGATGAGCAGGGCGCCCTTTTTGTCCAGGGCCAGGAGAACGGCGGAGACCACAATGCCGGCAAAGGCCACCCAGACCGTGGGGTTGCCCATGCTGCCCAGGGAGACCAGGGTGGCGTCGTGTTTAACGATGACCCCGGCCCCCTTGAGGCCGATGAAGGCGATGAAAAGGCCGATGCCCACGGAAACCGCATTTTTGATGGGCATGGGAATGGCATTGATGATGGCCTCCCTGACGTTGAAAAAGGTCAGCAGGATAAAGATCAAGCCTTCAATGAAGACGGCGGTCAGGGCCATTTCCCAGGGGTACCCCATGCCCAGAACCACGGTGAAGGCGAAAAAGGCGTTGAGGCCCATGCCCGGGGCCAGGGCAAAGGGAAGCCGGGCCACCAGGGCCATCACCAGGGTGGCCACAAAGGCGGACAGGGCGGTGGCGGTGAACAGGGCGGACTTATCCATCCCCGTGGCACTCATGATGTCCGGGTTAACGGCCAGGATATAGGCCATGGTCATAAAAGTGGTCAGGCCGGCAATGATTTCGGTCCTGACATCGGTCTTGTGTTCCTTGAGCTTAAAAAATTGTTCCAGCATGGTTTTCAATACCTTTTGGTCTACGTTTCAAGGGATACCCTGTCCTGCCCGTATTCCTGAAGCGCACAATGGGTGAGGTTTGGCCCGGATATGCCATGGCAATACGCCGTTGCACTTCCGGGAAGGGACGCCAATCCTGTGAAAACACGAATGCCGGAATGAAGGAACACCTCCCACACACCGGCATCTTCACGGGCTGGTTCCCTGGAAAAATTCATCTTCCCAGGAAAAACAGACCATTGGCAATCCGCCCTGTAAAAGAAGAGCCTAATTACCACAAACTCATTTACAATTCAAGCGCTTAGCAAAAGATATTTGATCAGAATCAGGACCACAGGGGTGGGTGGAATGGAAAAGGGGGTAAAATCCCCATCCATTCCATGGAGATGCCGGAACCTGTAAGGTTTTACATTCCATGCCCTGTATATGAAGCAAGGCCGTCCCTTGACCTATCCCAAGGGAAGGCCCTCCCCTGTCCCATGTGTTGGTGGGCAGGGGGGATCAGCCCTTTAAATTCTCCCGGAGCAGGGTCTCCAGAGCCCGTTTCGACTTGGCCCCGGCCTTGCCCTTCCCGCCCTTTTGGATGTTCCGGATCAATTGCCGCAGCCGCTGGCGGTCCAGGTCCGGGCAGAGGTCCAGGCACTCCTCCACAGCGCTGTTGTCCTTGGACAACAGACGCTCTATCCAGGCATTGATCTCCAAATCGGCCTGGGAGACCACGGGTCCGGGATTCTCGGTGAAGGCCATGGCATGGCGGATGGGCACGGGATCCACATCCCGCATGAGGGCGCCGATGTACTGGCGATGGCGCCTCCGTGCCACATTGGAGGTGATGGTCTGACCGTCCACCAGGGCGGCCATGAGATCTCCGGGAAGGTCCATGCGCCTGAGACGGGCCAGGGGCAGGTTCATGAGTTCCTCCCCCAGCTTCTGGAGATGTTCAGCTTCTTTTTTTTCCTGGGTCTTGCTCTTATACGGAATATCCTTGTCCATGGATCCTTCTTCACTTTTCATGATAAAAACAGCCCGTTAACAGGGCCAAAGTCCTTCAATCATAGGGTGAAACCCCGACCCTTGTCAAGCCGCTGCCATGGGGATACAACCCTTGTTTTCCCCGGACCGACCTGGTATGCACTGGACATGGACTTACATCCACATCCCCCTTTTTCCACGGCGGCCCGGGCCATTGGCCGTGGTGGGACAATGGCACATGGAACCGGTTGCATCCCTGCCTGGAAACGCCCCATGGGACCGGCCCGAAATCATTGGGCCGCTCCGGGATATGCCCCAAAGGGGAAGCCCCATGTCCACTGATCCAGAGGCCCGGCTCTTTGTCTGTATGGGCATCCCCTGGTCCAGGGAACTGGGGCGCCTCATGGGCCGGTTGAAACCCGGGCTGAACTTCCAGCAGATCAAATGGGTCGCCCCGGACACCCTCCACCTCACCCTGGCCTTCATGGGGGACACCCCGGTAAAACAGATTCCGGACCTGAAAAGGGCATTGGCCATTGCCGGTGCCGGTATTTCACCCTTTGAGATTTGTCCCAGGGGCCTGGGCCTCTTCCCCAGCCGCAACCGGCCCAAGGTTCTCTGGGCCGGGATGGACCATGGCCCCGGGCTGTACCTCCTCCAAAAACAGATTCTGAAACAGATCCGCCCCCTCTGCCGGGTGGATGGAAAACGCTTTTTGCCCCACCTCACCCTGGGACGCATAAAAGGGCCGGTCCAAAGGCGGGACCGGTTCCTGAAAACCATTGACCAATGCAACCAATGGTCGGATTCCCCCCGTACCATTTCCCATTTCACCCTCATGGAAAGCCGCCTGAGGCCCCAGGGCCCCCTGTACACCCCATTGAAACGGTTTCATCTTTCCCGGTGATTTTCCCCTTCCCCCCTGTGCATTTTTATGGGGTTATTTGAGCCTTCCCCCTTTACAGACCCAAAAAAACATGACATAGATCTCTGGCTTTTTTATTGTAATATCAAATGGTTGGCGTTGCTATTTCAGTAGCAACATATTGACAATGCCGGCCCATAGGAACTTCAAGGGATGTGTAACATGGAAAGAAAATGGATTGTATCGGCAGCACTGGCTGCCCTTTTTGCCACCCTGCCCGGCCTTGCCCTGGCTGCGGACCCGGCCGTGGCCGCCGCCAATGCGGAAAAATTCGGACTCCTGACCCTGGTGCCGCCCCTGGTGGCCATTGTCCTGGCCTTTATCACCAAGAACGTGGTCCTCTCCTTGTTCACGGGGATTTTTTCCGGCACCTTCATGCTTTCCCTGTCCGGCAGCAATGTCTTCCAGGGCGCCGTTGACGCCTTTGCCGGCATCACCCACCACATCCTCAACGCCCTTGCCGATCCCTGGGATGCGGGCATCATCCTCCAATGCCTCACCATTGGTGGCCTCATTGCCTTGATTTCCAAGATGGGGGGCACCAAGGCCATTGCCGAAGCATTGGTGAAACGGGCCAAAAGCCCAGTCAGCGCCCAGATCGTCACCTGGCTCATGGGGTTGCTCATCTTCTTTGACGACTATGCCAACTCCCTCACCGTGGGCCCCATCATGCGTCCGGTTACCGACCGCATGCGCATCTCCCGGGAAAAGCTGGCCTTTATCATCGACGCCACCGCCGCCCCCATTGCCGGCATTGCCCTGATTTCCACCTGGGTGGCCTATGAAGTGGGGCTGATCAAAAGCGGGCTGGAGGGTCTGGGCATCCAGGCCAATGCCTACGGAGTTTTTGTGGAAACCATCCCCTACCGGTTTTACAACATCCTCATCCTGGCCTTTGTGGTCATCTCGGCCATCAGCCTGCGGGAATTCGGCCCCATGCTCAAGGCCGAACGCCGGACCCGGAAAACCGGCGAGGTCATTGCCCGGGGCTCCCGGGCCATGACGGCCAAGGAAGAGACCGACCTGGAACCGGCCCCGGGCATCACGCTTTCCGTGTGGAACGCCATCGTCCCCCTGGCCACGCTTATTGCCGGCTCCTTCATCGGCTTCTACGTCAACGGAAAGGCCGCCATCATGGGCGGAGACGATGCCGCCCTGATCCAGCTCTTTGCCGAAGCCCCCTTTGGTTTCACCGCCATCCGGGAGGCATTTGGCTCCTCGGACGCCTCTGTGGTGCTTTTCCAGGCCGCCCTGTTTGCCAGCATCGTGGCCATGGCCATGGGCATCACCAAGAAGATCTTCACCATGGAAGAGGCCGTGGGCCACTGGGTCCAGGGGGTGAAGTCCCTGATCATCACCGGTGTAATCCTGCTCCTGGCCTGGTCCCTCTCCTCGGTCATCAAAGAAATGGGAACGGCCAAGTTCCTTATCTCGGCCCTGTCGGATAAGATCCCGGTCTTTATCCTGCCCTCCATCATCTTTATCCTGGGCTCCTGTATCTCCTTTGCCACCGGGACCTCCTACGGGACCATGGGCATCCTCATGCCCCTGGCCATCCCCATGGCCCACGCCATCAGCCCGGAGCACGGATACCTGCTCATGAATGTGGGGGCGGTCCTCACCGGGGCCATCTTCGGGGACCATTGCTCCCCCATTTCCGACACCACCATCCTTTCCTCCATGGGAGCGGGATGCGACCACATCGACCATACCCGGACCCAGCTGGTCTATGCCTGCTCGGTTGGAGCCCTCACCATCCTCTTCGGTTATATCCCCGTTGGACTGGGGCTGCCGGTGCTGGTGGTCCTGCCCATGGGCATTGCCGCCGTTCTGGGGCTGGTCTACCTGGTGGGCAAACCCGTTGCCGCCGAATAAGCTCTCCCATCCCCGGACACGGCATTCCCATGTCCGGGGCATTTTCCCCCTTTAACGAATTCAAATTACAGCCATGTACAAAACTGCACAGGAAAAATTCTGGGCCGGCGAGTTCGGTAATGACTATTGCCGTCGGAACCAGGGGGTCGATCCCATTGAGATCTGCAATGTCCTGGGCCGGGCCTGCAACGGTGTTTTGCCCCATCCCTGATCAAGGATCCCGCCCACGTGTCACCCCCGGAGAAAAAGGCCAATCCCCCAACCCCATAAACGGCCGAGCCCGGGCCGGTTCAAAAGAACCGGCCCGGGCTCGGAAATGCGGTTTGTCACTTATTCCATCAGGGCTGGGGAACCTTCCTCAGATAGGGGGTGACCGTCTCCCATCCACCGGGATAAATGTCCTTGGCCTCATCATCGGGAATGGTGGGAACAATGATCACCTTTTCCCCGGACTTCCAATTCACCGGCGTGGCCACCTGGTGTTTATCGGTGAGCTGCATGGCGTCCAGAACCCGCAACACCTCATCAAAATTACGACCCGTGGTCATGGGATAGGTGAGAATGAGTTTAATGCGACGATCCGGGCCCACCACAAACACGGATCGTACGGTGGCATTCAGGGCAGCCGTTCTCCCTTCGGATGTTCCGGTTTCATCGGCCGGAAACATATTGTAGAGCTTGGCAATGCCCAGGCTGGTATCCGCAATCAAGGGATAGGTCACCTTGGCCCCACCCACGGCTTCAACATCCTTGAGCCATTCCTGGTGTTCTTCAAGGGGATCAATGCTTAGTCCGATTATCTTGGTATTCCGTTTCTCAAATTCCGGCTGTATCCTTGCCATATACCCGAGTTCCGTGGTGCAGACCGGCGTAAAATCCTTGGGATGGGAAAAGAGCACAGCCCACCCTTCCCCTATCCATTCATAGAAATCAATGGGGCCTTGGGTGGTTTCAGCCTGAAAATTAGGTGCTAAATCATTAATTCGAAGTGACATAATACCTCCTTGTGGAAAAGATTAAACTCGTGTCCTTGCGAACAACTGAACAATTCCGGATGCGAGGAGGAGAATACAAACTTACGCACAAGGACAGATCTTTATATCTTATACTACCCCCCGGACCTGGGACAGAAAAAATTTATTTTATCCGGGAAGGCAGTCCCATGAAGGAACAGGACCGGGAAGGGGCAATTTGTCACACCCTTTTATGGGATAAGGGAAAGGGTTTGCCGTGGGAATCAACCCACCCAAGGGGGGCTGGAACACCTTGTCACGGCGATTCGGAAAAAACGCCTGGAAGGGGAAAAAAAGAGAGAAGGCCAATGATAAAAAAGGGCAGGGCCATTGGCAGCCCTGCCCTGAACCACGAGGGGCTAAATCATTTTTTTCTGGATACCCCCACAAGGCCCAAAAGCCCTGAGGCCATGAAGACCAAGGCCCCGGGAAGGGGAACCGGTGTTCCGGGCTCAAAATCCCAGGTCATGATGGTGCCGTCCTTCAGCTCAAGGTTCACATAGTCGGCATAGGCGTGATAATCGCTCCCCACAGAAGAGCCCGCCCCAACACTGATGGCCATGACCATGGCCGCATCGGTAAACCATTCCGGGTCGGCCCAGTCGGCAATGCTCTGGTTCACCTGGGCCCCGGTGGGAGAAAGGGTCACGGCACCTTCGTACCGCCAAAAAAGATCGTCTCCACCGGATTGATACCATTGCCCGGGGACCAGGGAGGCCCCATACACGCCATTGTAAGCCCCTTCCCAGATCAGCTCCAGATTGTTATCCCGCTGTGCCGGTCCGTTGGGATCATAAATATGAAGGCGCAAGGCCGGGGTGTAGTTGGGATGCAGGCTGGACACACTGTCCGAGGCAATGGCCCAGGAAAAATTAAAGGAGCTGACCTGGTTCAAAGGGGCGATTCCCTTTGAGAGATCGGTTTCCCACGGGTTGTTTTTATAATAAAACCGGGTCCCATCTCCCCTCAGCTCCAATGAACCGGCCCCTCCGTTGGCGTCGGGCAGGTTGCCGGTGATGGTACTTGAACCGCCCCCGCTGTTGTCCGCAGAGCCCCAGGTCGGCGGTACATCCACGGGAGTAACCGGAATGGTGGCCCCATGGGCCCAGCCCATTGAGAAAAGAAGCATCACACTTGCTAACAAGAACTTTTTCATCATCCATTCTCCTTGAACAATTGTAAAACTTACATCAACCAGTTCGGATCCCACCATGGAACCCGCCCTGTCTTTGTCAGGTATCCTTTCCCACAGAGAACCCGCTCCAAATCGACAACCCAACCCCTTGATTTGATGCACATTTCATACCATGACCACACCCCTCCGGCGCCACATCTCAAAGGGATGATTCCAGTTGTTTTAAACGGGGCACACGGCCGGGTTGTAATGATTCCCCCACCCAGGCCGTTTTTCTGCACCGCCCATGGACCACTCATTTGGTGACCCTTGCCCACCTTGAAAGTGATGAATTTATGTAACACTGGACAAAATAATCGCCCCCACCCTTCGACAACATCTTGATTTAAAAGAAAATCCAGGGGTCGCAACCGGGTGGAATTTTTGTAACACCCTGCCCCGGTCCCCCCATGGGAAGCGCCTCTCCACGGCATCCGTCCACATCCCAGCCTTGGTCGCCCCCTCCTTGGCAGGCCCATTCCACGGACCTTTATAGAAAACAAATCACCCCCCTGCCCGCATTGGGGGAGGGGGGTGATCAACACCGGTCCCATGGAGGGACCGGCCCAGTGATTATGAATTTATTTATCCAATCATCCGAACGGGGATTCCGTCTGCCTTAAGATGATCCTTCACAGACTGGATGGGGACCTCCCTGCGGTGGAAGATACCCGCGGCCAGTGCTGCTTCCGCCCCGGTCTCCTTGAAGACGGCGGAAAAATGATCTTCGCATCCGGCACCGGAGCTGGCAATCACCGGGATGGTCACGGCCTGTTTCACCGCCGAGATCAAGCCATGGTCAAAGCCGGAATTGGTCCCGTCCTTGTCAATGCAATTGAGGAGAATCTCGCCTGCGCCCAGCTCTTCACAGGCCCGGGCCAGGTTCACGGCATCCAGATCCACGGCCTTGCGCCCGCCCTGGATGGTGCACTGGTACCAGCAATAGGCTTCGCCCTTGGGACCGGGTTCTTCGGCCTTGATCACATGGTGTTCCGGTGCATCTTCAGGGGCATTCACATAGACCCGCTGGGGATCCACTGAGATGACCACGGCCTGGGCCCCGTAGACCTTTGAAATTTCTTCAATGGCACTTTTCCCGGTCTTGATCCCGGATTCCCGGTAGGCCATGGCAATGGCCACGGCATCGGAGCCGATGCTGATCTTGTCGGCACCGGAACGGAAGTAGCGGGCCGCCACTTCCAGGGCGGTGTACTCCCGGCCGTTGGCATCGGTAAAGTCGCGGATGCCCCCGCCGATGGTCAGGGGGACAAAGACGTTTCTGGAGGTCTCTTCCAGGACCTGGAGCATGGGCATGTCCTCCAGGGGAAAATCCCTAAATCCTGTGATGTTCAAAAAGGTGACCTCGTCTGCCCCTTCCTCGTAATAGCGCCGGGCCAGTTCCACGGGTTTGCCCAGGTTCCGCACGGCCCCGGCATCCTCCCGCACATCGTATTGATCCCCCTTGGTCACCACCAAATCGCCCTGGTCGTTGGACCGCACATCCAGGCAGGCAATGACCCGCTTGGACAGGCCGCCCCCCCGGACATCTGCCGGGCCTGCGGAGTGGAGGTCCTTGGATTTGATAAAGTTTTCCAAAAGGCGGATCCCGTTCTCCCCGCTCTTTTCCGGGTGGAACTGGGTGCCCATGACATTCCCCCTCTGAACGGCCGAGGCAAATTCATAGTCATAGGTGGTGGTGGTGAGCACCACGTCGGGATCCTCGGGCACCAGGTGAAAGGAGTGGACAAAGTAGAATTTGGCATCGTCTGCAATGCCCGTAAGAAGGGGGGAGTCCTGTTTCCGATTGATCCCGTTCCAGCCCATGTGGGGCACGGCCAGATCGGTGTTGAACCGGTTGACCCGGCCCTTGAAAAAGCCCAGGCTTTCGTATCCGGTGGTATCTTCTTCACTGCCCTCAAACAGGGCCTGCATGCCCAGGCAGATGCCGAAGAAGGGACGGTCGTCGGCCAGGTAGGCCCGCAGGGGGTCAATATACCCTTCCTCGTTGAGGATGCGGATCATGGTATGGTAGTTGCCCACACCCGGAAAGAGCAGTTTTTCAGCAGAGAGGATATCCTGGGCAGAGCGGACCCGCTCCACCTGAGCCCCCAGTTTTTCAACGGCATTGACCACGGACCGGACATTGCCGGCCCCATAGTCCAATAAGGTAATTTTCATATCGTATCCTAGTGGGTATGGGTTAAAAGGGAAACGGGACGGCCGGCTTCACCGCCTCGATGCCCTGGAGGTATTCGTTAAAGGTCACCGATTGGAACCCGGCCTTTTCCAACCGCTTCATGGCATTGGTCACAAATCGGTCCCCGTGTTTGATCTTTTTGGGGCTGCCCGTGTAATGGAAGAGCTTGCCCCCCTTTTTCAGGATCCGGTGTAATTCATTGTAAAAAACCTGGCCGTAAAGGTCGCCCGTGGCCGAGGTGATCCGGGGCGGATCGTGGATCACCCCGTCAAATCGCCCTGCATCCAGGGTCTGGATGTAGAGGTTCACATCCTCATGGACCCAGCGGATCTTTTCGGCCTCCACGGTGTGGGACCAGGGGTTCTGTGCCCGGATCTCCAGCACATGGGGATTCTTCTCCACCGATACCACGGACCGGGCCCCGGCCTTGATGCAATGGATGGCAGAATACCCCAGGCCGCCGCAGGTGTCCAGAACCTCTCCCCCCGGGGAGACCACGTGCTGGGTTTTCACCCGGGCATCCTCCAGGGGATCAATGTCCTTGGACCTATGCATCTTGATCCCGTCGATCTCCAGGGTGGGGGCGGAATCCGTGGGCACCAGTTTATAGTAACCGTCGGCCCGGACCTCCACGGTGGAAAATTCGCCTTGGCACCAGGTGAAGACCTTGTTTTTAAGGTCCTTGAAATCAACGAGCGCATCCAGGGGGATGCGCTCGCCTGTGGGCAATACCAGGTTGCGGTCCTTAAAACTTACCCGTTCCCGGGAAAGGTTGAGATCAAGGGAGACCTCCATGTCCTGTCCGGTTGAAGCGGCAATGAGCAGATGGGAAATCAAAGATGCGTGGAAGTAATAAACAGCGGTCATGTCAGATCTTTCAGGGGGCCGGGGGTGTTTCTCCGTCCATGGGGGCGTCCCCTTGGCTGGGGACAATCTCCAAACGGGTTTCCAATTCCTTGACCCGTTTTTCCATCTGGAGCAGATAGGTCTCCATCTGCTCCAGGTAACGGGCAAAGGTGAAGGTGATTCCCATCTCTATGGTCCGATTTTCCAGCCTAAGGTTTAAGTCATCCTGTGTCTCGGCCCTTCGTTCCTCAAGTGTCGGCATCTCCACCTCCTGTGGGCCCCATTTTATGGGGTCGAATTAAAAATCGATGCTCCCCGGTGTTCTGGGGAAGGGGATGACGTCCCGGATATTGCTGATGCCGGTGATCATCATCAAAAAGCGTTCAAAGCCCAAGCCAAATCCGGAATGGGGAGCAGAGCCAAAGCGTCTGGAATCCACATACCACCAATAGGCCTCCATGGGCAGATCCATCTCTTCCATGCGGGCTTCCAGGACATCCAGACGTTCTTCACGCTGGCTGCCGCCGATGAGTTCGCCGATGCCGGGGACCAGAAGATCCACTGCGGCCACGGTTTTGCCGTCGTCGTTCTGGCGCATGTAAAAGGGCTTAATGGTTTTGGGATAATCCGTCAGGAATACGGGTTTTTTGAAATGGGTTTCAGCAAGGAAGCGTTCGTGCTCGCTCTGGAGGTCGGTTCCGAATTCAACGGGATATTCAAAATTTTGACCCGAAGCCTGCAAAATGTCAATGGCTTCCGTATAGGGAAGGCGGACAAAGGTCTCGTTAACCAGGGTGTCCAGTCGCTTTTCCAGCCCCTTGTCCACGAATTTCATGAACAGGTTCAAGTCCTGGCTGCAATGGTCCATGGCATGGCGGGTCAGGTATTTCACCAATTCCTCCCCATGGTCCATGTTCCCCTCCAGATCGCAGAAGGCCATCTCCGGTTCCAGCATCCAGAACTCGGCCACGTGGCGGGAGGTGTTGGAGTTTTCCGCCCGAAAGGTGGGGCCGAAGGAATAGACATCCCCCAGGGAGAGGGCAAACATCTCCGCCGAGAGCTGCCCCGACACGGTGAGGTTGGACTCGGTGCCGAAAAAGTCCTTGGAGAAGTCCATTTTACCGGCCTTTTTCACGGCTTCGGGATCCAGGCTGGTCACCCGGAACATCTCCCCGGCCCCTTCGCAGTCCGAACCGGTGATCACCGGAGCGGTGAGGTACCGAAACCCCTTTTCCCCATAGAACTTATGGACGGCATAGGCCATCTCGGAACGGATCCGGAAGGCGGCCCCGTATTTATTGGTCCGGGGTCTCAGGTGGGCAATGGTACGCAGGAACTCGTCACTATGCCGTTTCTTCTGCAGGGGATACTCCTCCGGCGAAAGGCCCAGGATCTCCAGGGCACTGGCCTGGATTTCCCACTTCTGTCCCTTGCCCGGGGATTCCACCAAATCCCCTTCCACGGCAACGGCTGCGCCGGTGGAGATCTTGGCCATGTCGGCATAGTTGTCCAGGTCGTCGGAAACAATCACCTGGATATTGTTCAGACAGGACCCGTCGTTGACCTCCATGAAAGAGAAGGTTTTGGAGTCCCGTTTCGTTCTCACCCAGCCCTTGACCAGCACTTTTCCCGGGGACGCATCCATCCCGGTGAGAACATTGATTTTTGTTCTTTTCATTGCCTTATCCTGTAAATAATAATATAGTGAAAAATTTGGTTACTCTAACAAAGAATAATAATTTTTATTAATAAAAATCAGTATCATGTATAAAGAAAGTTTTCAAGAAATCCTTGCCCTGGTCCAGACGCCGACACGCTACGCAGGCACTGAAATCAATGCCGTTAAGAAGGACCTGGATGCAGTGGATCTGACCGTTGCCCTGGCCTTTCCCGACCTCTATGAAATCGGCACCTCCCACTTTGGCCTCCAGATCCTTTACTCCATCCTCAACGGGCAGGACCATATTGCGGCGGAACGGTTCTTCACCCCGGCCGAGGACCTGGAAGTCCTCATGCGGGAACGGGGCATCCCCAGCCTCTCCATGGAGTCCCAGAAGGACCTAAAGACCTTTGACCTCATCGGTGTCAGCCTGCTCTACGAGCTGAACTTTACCAATATCCTCACCCTGTTTGACCTCTCGGGCATCCCCTTTTACGCCAAGGATCGGGACGAGACCTTTCCCCTGATCATTGCCGGCGGCCCCTGTGCCTACAACCCAGAACCCCTGGCCGAATTTTTCGACGCCTTTGTCATCGGCGACGGGGAAGAGGTGGTGTTGGAGGTTTCGGAAGCCATCATTGCCTTCAAAAAGGACGGCGACGGGAAAAAAGAGAGCCTTTTGCGCATCCTCTCCAAAATCCAGGGGGTCTATGTACCCTCCTTTTTTGAAGCAGCCTGGGATGAACAGGGTCTCCAGACCCTGACCCCCAAATTCGAGGATTACACCAGGGTCAAACGGGCCTTTCTGCCCGAGCTGACCAAGGAGAACTGTCCCATCACCCCCATTGTGCCCTATGCCAAGCCCGTCCATGACCGGCTGCGGCTGGAGATTGCCCGGGGCTGCACCCGGGGCTGCCGGTTCTGCCAGGCCGGGATGATCTACCGGCCCGTGCGGGAGAGATCCGTGCCCGATCTCATCGAGATCACCAAGGAATCCCTCAAGGCCACGGGCTACACCGACACCTCCCTGCTCTCCTTGAGCACCGGGGACTATTCCCGGCTCACCGAGCTCATGCAACGGCTCCTGGACCTGAACCAGGGCCATTGCAACGCCATCTCCTTGCCCTCCATCCGGGCGGAGCGGCTGACCCCGGAACTCATGGACATCATCAAAAGCGTTCGCAAGACCGGGTTCACCATTGCCCCCGAGGCCGGCACCCAGCGCCTCCGGGACATCATCAACAAGAACCTGTCCGAGGAAAGCATTGAAAACACGGTAAAAAACGCCATGGACCTGGGCTGGAAAAACATCAAGCTCTACTTCATGAACGGCCTCCCCTTTGAAGAGATGGAAGACCTGGACGGAATCTGCTCCCTGTCCAAACGGCTGGCCTCCACCTACGCAAGGGGGAAAAAGCACATCAATGTCTCCACCACCTGTTTTATTCCCAAGGCCCACACCCCCTTTGAGCGCCACGCCCAGATGACCACGGAGGAGACCCGGAAAAAGCTCTTCTACCTCAAAGATAACCTGCGCCACCCCAAGGTGAACCTGAAGTGGCAGGATCCGGAAATGAGCCTTTTGGAAGGGGTATTCGCCCGGGGGGACCGGAAGCTCTCCGCCCTGCTGGTGGAGGCCTACAACCGGGGCTGCCGCCTGGACGGCTGGAGCGACCGATTCAACTTCTCCCTGTGGCAGGATGCCTTTGAAGCCACGGGCATTGACCCGGAATTCTACACGGCACGCCAGAGAACCGAGGACGAGCCCCTGCCCTGGGATCACGTCGATTCCGGCGTCTCCCGCAAATTTCTGAAAAAGGAATTCCAGCGGGCCAGGGAGAGGGCCATCACCCCGGACTGCCGTGAAAACGACTGCACCGGCTGCGGGGTCTGTAACTTCAAGACCATCAAGCCCGTGCTCCACAGGGATGGGGCCCTTCCCCCGGCCCTGCCCCGGGAGCCCCGGCTGCCCGACGAGGCATTTGCCAAATTCCAACTCACCTTTACCAAGCTGGATTCCGCCCGTTTTTTCGGCCATCTTGAACTGGCCACCATTGTCCAGCGGGCCGTGATCCGGGCCGGGCTCAAGGTGAAGTATTCCCAGGGCTTCAACCCCTCCATGCGCCTTTCCTTTGACACGGCCCTGCCCGTGGGCATGGAAAGTGAGGCCGAAACCCTGTATATTTACCTGGAAAAGGGATTGCGGCCCAAGGCCGTTGCCCAGGCATTGAACCAGACCCTGCCCCAGGGCGTTTTTATCACCGACTGCCGATTCTTTTCCAAGGCCGCCCAAAAATCCGACGGCAGGGGCCGGTACCAGGTCCGGTTCAGCGACCAGGCCCCCACGGCCCAGGCCGTGGAAGACTTCCTTGCAATGGAGGCGTTCATCAAGGAGGATCTCAATAAAAAGGGCAAGGTGAGACAGACCGATCTGAGGAAGGCGGTGGACTATATCCGCCTGGAAGATGAAACCACCTGGGAGATGGGAATGCAACAATACAGTCTACGGACCATCCGGCCCACCACGGTACTGACCCATTGTTTCGGCCTGTCCGAAACCGATGTGCAAAGGGCCCGGATCGTCAAACGAAAATAAGGATAACACCATGCTGAAAGAGCTCGTTGTAAACTCGGCCCCCCACGAGACCCGCGTTGCTTTGCTGGAAAACGGAACCATTGTTGAGGTCTTTATTGAGCGGGGGGATGACACCAGCATTGCCGGTAATATTTACAAGGGCAGGGTCCAGCGGGTCCTGCCGGGCATGCAGGCCGCCTTTGTGGACATCGGCTTTGACCAGGCCGCCTTCATCTATGTGGACGATGTTCTGGATGCGGCCAGCCACAAAATGTGCCAGAAATTCGAACAGGATCCGGACCAGGAACCCGGTGAAGACGAGGAATCCCAGGAGCCGGAAGAGGACGAGATGGAAAAGTCCCGGGGCTCCTGGCGCACCTGCCAGGACAACAATTGCTCCATTGAGGAACTGCTCACCGAAGGCCAGGAAATCCTGGTCCAGGCGGCCAAGTCCTCCATCGGCTCCAAGGGCCCCCGGGTAACCACCCACATCTCCCTGGCCGGGCGCTACATGGTGCTCATGCCCACGGTGGACCACATCGGCATCTCCAAACGCATCGAAGACGAAGAGGAACGAAACCGACTCAAGGAGCTGCTGCTTTCCATGCGCAAGGACGGGTTCGGCTATATCTTCCGCACCCAGGCCCAGGGCATTGATGGGGCCACCATCCAAAAGGAGATGGAATTTCTGGTCAACACCTGGAAGGACATCCTGGACAGAAGCCGGGTCCAAGCGGCCCCCTCTTTGATCTACAAAGACCTGGACATCACCTATAGGGCGGTGCGGGACCTTCTGGCCAACGAGGCGGACAAGCTCATCATCGACGACCGCACCGAATACGACAACGTCAATAAATTTCTAAAAAAGCTCATGCCCGACGTGAACCTGAGCGTGGAACTCTACCAGGACCGGGAGCCCATATTCGATGCCTATAATATTGAAGCGGACGTGGCCCGGGCCCTGAAGAAAAAGGTCTGGCTCAAGTCCGGTGGCTATATCATCATCGAGCAGACCGAGGCCCTTGTGGCCATTGACGTGAACACGGGCCGGTACGTGGGCAAGCACAACTTTGACGAGACCATCCTCAAGACCAACTTGGAAGCGGTGAAGGAGATTGCCTACCAGGTGCGGCTGCGCAACGTGGGCGGGATCATCATCATCGATTTCATCGACATGAAAAAGGAATCCCACAAGGAAAAGGTCATGTCCCGGCTCCATGCAGCCATGAGAAAGGACAAGAGCCAGACCAACATCCTACCCCTGACGGAACTGGGCCTGGTCCAGATGACGAGAAAGCGCATCCGGAAGAACCTGACCCGTACCCTGTGTGAGCCCTGCTTTTACTGCAACGGGGACGGCCACCTTCTGTCAAAGGAAAGCATCTGTTATAAAATCTACCGGGACCTGGTCTCGGAGGCCGGGGACATGATGGGCAATAAATTCACGGTAAAGGTCCACCCTGAAATCGCCCAGCTCCTCCACGGCAGGGAAAAACACCTGATCTCCTCCCTGGAATCCCAGTTTTCAAAACCCATTGCCATTTACCCGGAACCCCATTACCATCTGGAAGAGTACCATATTTTCGAATCCCTTATAAAATAGGCGACTTGACTTTTTGGACGAAAAGCGGTAAAGTACCGCGCTTATTGTGTTAGATTTTATTAACCCAAATCAAATGATTTAAATTAGTTAAGGATTGGTAGAGTTATGAAAAGAACATTTCAGCCCAGCAACCGGAAAAGAACCAGAAAACACGGATTCCGCAAAAGAATGTCCACCCCCGGAGGACGTCGGGTCATCAATGCAAGACGCGCCAAGGGCAGAAAAAAACTGGCATTGTAGTCCCCAGGACCTAATTGAGTAACTTTTCTTTACCCAAACATGCGAGGCTCCTGAAGAGGGCCCAATTTTTAACGCTTTCAAAACACGGAAAAAAGATACACACCGACTGTTTTATTGCCGCCGTACTTCCGGGAACGGAAGACAACCTTCGAATTGGCATAACCGTATCTAAAAAAGTGGGGAATGCAGTAGAGCGTAACCGAATCAAACGGATTATCAGGGAATATTTCAGACACAGGAAAGATTCCATACCAGGAATTCTGGACATAAATATCATTGCCAAAAAGGGTCTGACTACGCTTACCACAAGGCAGAGTATTGAAAAGCTTGATAAACTTTTTAAAAAAATCGCATTGCACACATGGTAAAACCATTCTTGTTACTTTGCATTAAATTTTATCAATTTTTTATATCACCGCTTCTCGGGTCGAACTGTCGGTATTATCCGACCTGTTCGGCCTATGCTGTTGAGGCGGTGGAAAAATACGGCAGCGTCAAGGGCGGTTATCTGGCCGCCAGACGCGTGTTGCGTTGTCATCCATTTCGTGCAGGAGGCTATGATCCGGTTCCCTGAGCCAACCCCTTTGTCAGCGGTGTGCGCAAAAACTGTCTTCCTAATTTGATTTTTCCGTGTCCCATGGAAATTTTCATATTTAGGAGAGAAAATGGATGAGCAAAAACGATTATTGCTGGCGGTAGTTTTATCCGTCATTGTTCTGGTGGGGTACCAATACTTCTTTGTTACACCCCCGGATGTCAATAATCTCCCCCCGGAGTCCCAGCAGCAGGAACAGGTTGCGGGCAACTCTAGTACCGCAGTAGTTTCGGACTATACCCCCACGGTCGCCCCCACGGCAGCCGTTGCGCCCGAAAGAACGGATTTTAAAACAATTTCCGTGTCAACTCCCCTGTATGACATTTCCATATCCGAACACATGGCTGCCGTCACCAGTCTGCAGCTCAAGGGATACCGGGAAACCAACCAGGACGACTCCCCCCTTAAACAGCTGATTTCCCAGGATCTGGCCAACGGCACCCTGCTCATGGACACCGTGGGCGGTACCATCCAGGGGCTGTCCAATGCGGTCTTCACCGCCGATGCAGACGTCGTGGACTCCCAGCTGAACCAGGGCGCCAAACAGATCGTCTTTACCTGGCAGAACCCCCAGGGCATTTCCGTACAGAAAATCTTCACCTTCCGTGCCGACACCTACCTCATTGACTGTGACATCCTGATCCAGAACGGATCCGGCGTGCCCCTCAATGACGCCCTGGTGATCTCCATGCCCCAAATCTTCGACGATGCCGTGAAAAAGCGCTCCCGGTTTGCCTTTGAAGGCCCGGTGGCCTTTGTGAACGACGAGTTCATGAGCATTGACCCCGACGACATCGAGGACCAGGACACCTTCACCGGCACCGTTGGATGGGCCGGCACCACCAGCCGTTACTTCCTGACCTCGGTCATGCCCGCCACTCCCATGGACGCCCGGCTGAAACTCTCCTTTGCCAACGACCTTGTGACCAACCGCCTCATCCAGAAGATGGATCGGCTGGATCCGGGCACCCAGGGCAAATTCAGTTTCCAGTACTACATGGGCCCCAAGAGTCTCAAGATCCTTGGAAAAATGGACAATGACCTGAAAAAGGCCATCAACTTCGGCTTTTTCGATATCCTTGCCAAACCCCTGCTCACGGGTATGAACATCATCCATGATTTCCTGCCCAACTACGGCATTGCCATCATCCTTTTGACCATCCTCATCAAACTGGTCTTCTGGCCCCTGGGCACCAAGAGCTATAAGTCCATGAGCGAAATGAAGAAGGTCCAACCCCTGATGATGGAAATCCGGGAAAAGTACAAGGACGACAAGCAGCGGATGAACCAGGAAATCATGGGCCTGTACAAGACCTACAAGGTCAACCCGGCTTCGGGCTGTCTGCCCCTGCTGGTTCAGATGCCCATCTTCTTTGCCCTCTACCGCATGCTTTACCAGGCCATTGAACTGCGCCACGCCCCCTTCTTCGGATGGATTGCAGATCTCTCCGGACCGGACCGGCTCTTCAGCTTTGACTTTGCCATTCCCCTGATGGATGCCCCCTACGGGATTCCGGTATTGACCCTGCTCATGGGTGCCTCCTTCCTGCTCCAGCAGAAGATGACCCCCACGGCCGGGGACCCCATGCAGGCCAAAATGATGATGCTTATGCCCATCTTCATGACCGTTCTGTTCATCAACTTTCCGTCGGGCCTGGTGCTTTACATGTTTGTGAACAACATCATTTCCATGGGACAGCAGTTCTATACCCAAAAGAAATTTTCCTAATCCCAGGAGGCATTTTATGAACCAAACCCAGGAATTCAGCGGAAAAAACGTGGATGTTGCCGTTGAAAATGCTTGCACCGCTCTCAACCTGTCCAAATCCGAACTTGAGTATGAGGTGGTTTTTGCCGGCAAATCCGGCGTCTTCGGCATTGTGGGCCGTAAAGATGCCCGGATCCGGGTCACCCTTCCGGCCCCTGCGACCGGAGGAGCGGACGACCTCGAGGATATCCGTTCCATCGTGGACGAAGCCTTTGGCAAGGAGACGCCTGTAGCACCTGCGCCCAAACCCAAGGCAGAAGAAAAAGAAGAAGAGACCCACGACTGGCGGGCCCAAGAAAAGGAATATGCAGCCGCCAAGGCCGACCGGGCCGCAGCTGCAGAGACCCAGGAAGAAGAGGAGGAGGAAGAGGTCGTTCCCGTGACCCAGGAATCCATTGACCTGGGCAAGCAGGCCCTCCAGAAGATGGCCGATCTCATCACCGACGGAGCCACCGTGGAAGCGGAAACCGACGGTGACCGGCTCACCCTGAAGATCGAGGGCGGCAACACCGGCATCCTCATCGGTCGTAAGGGCCAGACCCTGGATGCCATGCAATTCCTCACCGACAAGATCATCAACCGCCAGAGCGAGGCCCGGGTCCGGGTAAAGGTGGACATTGAAGGCTACATGGCCACCCGCAAGGAAAACCTGGAGCAGCTGGCCTATAAGATGGCGGAAAAGGCAAAAAAAACCGGCCGCCCCGCCACCATCAACCAGATGAGCGCTCAGGACAGACGGGTGGTTCACCTGGCCCTGAAGGACGACAATAGGGTCCGCACCCAGAGCATGGGTGACGGCTACTACCGTCGTCTGGTGATCTTCCCCAAAAAGAAGAACAACTTCCGGGGAAAGAAACGCAAAAGATAGGATGCCATGACAGATACCATCGCCGCAATAGCCACACCGTACGGTCAAGGAGGGATCGGCGTCATCCGCATCTCCGGGCCCGGGGCCGTGGAGATTGCGGTGCAAATCTTCTCCCGCACCCGGAACCCCGTTCCCGGGATTGTGACCCAGCTCCAATCCCACAGGGTATACCACGGGTATATCCTGGACACGGACCGGGTGGTGGACGAGGTCATGGTCATCCCCATGCTGGCCCCCCGCTCCTACACGGCCGAGGATGTGGTGGAGATCCAGGCCCACTCCGGCACCGTGGTGCTGCGGCAGATTCTGGACCTGATCCTGGACAGGGGGGCCCGGCTTTCCGAAGCCGGTGAGTTCACCAAACGCGCCTTTCTCAACCACCGCATCGACCTTACCCAGGCCGAAGCGGTCTGCGACATCATCAACGCCAAGTCCGAATCGGCCCTGAAGTTCGCCACCTCCCAGAATCTGGGTGCCCTGCAGAATGAAATCCAAACCCTGAAAGGGCCCCTAACCCAGATCCTGGCCCAGCTGGAGGTCTCCATTGATTTTCCCGATGACGTGGACGCACCGGCCCTGTCCCAGGAGGCGGTCCAGGCCGTGAAGAGCGTATTGGACCGTTGCTGCCGGCTCATCCGCCAGCACAACGATGCCTGCTTTCTCAAGGACGGCATCCGCATTGCCATCTGCGGACAGCCCAACGTGGGCAAATCCAGCCTCATGAACCGCATACTCACCCGGGACAAGAGCATTGTCACCGACATCCCCGGCACCACCCGGGATGCCATTGAGGAGAGCATGAACCTGGAGGGGATCCCCCTGGTGCTGGTGGACACCGCAGGCATCCACGACACCGACGACCTGGTGGAGATCATCGGCATTGAACGGGCCAAGGACCAGATCCGGGATGCGGATCTCATCCTCTTCATGAAGGAGGCCCACACCCCCTTTTCGGTCAAGGAGTTCAACAAGACCGTTCCCAAGGACAAACGGGTGATCCTGGTCATCAACAAGATGGACCTGGTCTGGGAGGCCGAGGAGCCGCCCTTTCCCTGTCCGGCCCGGCCCGGACAGGAGATGGCCCACCTGCCCGTGGTGGAAATTTCCGCCCTGGAAAACAAGGGCATCCACGCCCTGAGAAACCTCATCGTCTCCACCTGTATCCAGGACCTGGAGATGGATGGATCCGCCGTCATTCCCAACCTGCGCCACAAAAAAGCCCTGGAACAGACCCGCACCTATCTTGAAGCCGTTTTGGCCGGTATTGAAGGGGGGCAGGAGGAAGAGACCCTGGCCATTGAGGTGAAGAACAGCCTTGACGCCCTGGGCACCATAACGGGAGAGACGGCATCCATCGATATTTTAGACACCATTTTCAGCAATTTTTGCATAGGGAAATAAGCATTATGGCATTGGATTTAAACGAATATTTTGTAAAGTATGAAGCAATGGTCCAGGTGGTGGACGGCATTTTCGACCGGGTGAAAAACGAATTCCCCAAGGAGGTCTTCTGCCGTGAAAAATGCAGCGACTGCTGCTATGCCCTCTTTGACCTCACCCTGGTGGAGGCCCTCTACCTGAAACAGAAATTCAATGAAAAATTTTCCGGCAAGGAACGCAACGACCTCATGGAAAAAGCCGGCAAGACCGACCGGGCCCTGGTGAAGATGAAACGGGATGCCTACCGTAAGGTCAAGGACGGAGCCGACCAGCTGGAAATCGTGGCCAAAATGTCCCAGGAACGGGTCCGTTGTCCCCTTCTGGGAGAAGACAACCTCTGCGTGCTCTACGAACACCGCCCCATCACCTGCCGGGTCTACGGGATTCCCACCTCCACCGCAGGGGCCAGCCACATCTGCGGCCGGACCAATTTCATCCAGGGACAACCCTACCCCACCCTGAACATGGACAAGATCTACACCCAGCTCCAGCTGTTGTCCGCAGAATTGGTAAAGGGCATCAACTCCGAAAAAATCCGCATGCACGAGCTGCTGATCCCGGTATCCATGGCCCTGGTCACGGAATTCACCGAAGACTACCTGGGAGTCAAACAGAATGGATAAGTTCACCCCGGACGAGATCGAGGCCAAAAAAAAGGCCATCTTCGATGCCATGGGCAAGCGGGGCCAGAAGCAGATCCTCAAAAAAGGGTATGAGGACTGGAACCCCTTTGAGGAGCCCAAGGATCCCATTGATATCCGCAAGGACAAGACCCAGCGGACCTCCCAGCAGCTCATCCGGGAGTTCCTTTCGGCCATTCCCCACGAGGAGTACTCCAACTCCTATGCCCAATCCGCTTTGGAAATGTGCATTGGCATCATCAACGACGAGGAACGGGTCAAGGGCATGTTCGACTTTGCCATCTGGTACAGGGATCTGCTGATCAAAGAGGGGTATGAAAAAGACTAGCCCCCCTGGAGAAGAATCCAGATCGCCTTTTCCGGGCCCGGCCCACATGGGCCGGGCCCTGGCAGTTCTGGACCAGTCCCACAAAAGCTTCACCGCAGCCGAATACACCCGGGCCCTGTCAAAGGAGATGGGGCTGAAACCCACAAGGGCGCGCAAACTCCTCAACTGCCTGGTCAAGGACCGGGAGCTGACCTACATCGACCTCTATGGTTCCACCCGGATCCAACGCAACTTCCTTAAACCGGTTCAGATCACCGACCATTTTATCCTCACCCCACCGGACCAGACCGCCAATGGCAACGGGATCCCCATCACCATTACCCCTGGCATTTCCTTTGGATCGGGCCAACACCCCACCACCCAGCTCTGCCTGGAACTCATGGACCAGCTGTTCTGGGACCGGGATTTCCTCCAAAGACACCCCTCTGCCATGGCCGCAGATGTGGGCACCGGCTCCGGCGTCCTGGCCCTGGCCGCCTGCAAGGGTGGGATGGCCCACTGCCATGCCTGGGAAATTGACCCTGTCTCCCTGAACGAGGCCCGGCAGAACATCCGCCATAACCAATTGGAATCCCGGGTTCACCTTTCCGGGGATTACATGCCCGTCTGCCCGGATCAATTCCATCTCATCTGCGCCAATTTGAGATACCCCACACTGAAAGCCCTCTTACCCCTATTTTCAGAGAGCCTGAAGCCCAATGGATATCTGATCCTATCCGGATTTCGGGAATGGGAATTTGAGGACCTTATTGCCCATTCCCGCACCCAGGGTTTTTCCCTTCTGGAAGCCCCCTTCCGCCACCAATGGGGCGCACTGCTCCTCACCCGATAACCCGGAGGTTCCGTGGCCCATATGCCATGACAACAGCACCGCCCTCTGGGAGCATCGGCGTCTAAAAAAACATCCTTACCCCCCAATACAAGTTCCCGGCCCGTTCCCCCTGGTTTGAGAAGTCTGATGCGGCAAACCCGCCGTCCTTTCCCAACCGCCCCAAAACAATAACATTCCCTAAAACGGCCCCAGTATCATCCCCTTGGAAAACCATTGTTCCCCAAACGGGGATTGGGTATACTCTTCCCATCCATTGCCAAAAGGAGACGCCATGAACCCGACCATCCCATGGATGTCCCTGGTGGGGGCCGCCCTGATCCTCAGCCTTTCCTTTCCTGCAACGGCCACCGTCTATACCTGGACCGATCCCCAGGGCATCCGCCACTATTCCAATGTCGAACCGCCCCGGGATCTGCCCTTTGAAATCCTGGACCCCCCGGGATCTCAGCCTGTCCTCCCCCGGGAAACCCGCCCATTTGAACTGGTCAAGGTCTTTGACGGTGACACACTGAGAATCACCTTCATGGCCATGGACCTCATGGTCCGGCTGGTGGGCATTGATGCACCGGAGACCGGCCACCGGGGGGCCAAGGGCCAGCCCTTTTCCCGCAGGGCAACCGACCAGCTCACCCGCTGGCTTGGACAGGGGGATCTCCGCCTCAGGGCCTATGGCAGGGACCGCTACAACCGCATCCTGGCCGAGGTCTTTGCCCGGGGCCGGAACCTCAACCTCACCCTGGTCTCCCAGGGGCTGGCCCAGGTTTACCGGGGGAAACCCGCCAGGGACTTTAACCCCGCCCCCTACCAAAGGGCCGAAGCAGAGGCAAAGGCTAAGCGCAGGGGCATCTGGTCCCTGGGAAACGCCTATCAAACTCCGGCCCAATGGCGAAGAGCCCATCCCCGCCCCTGAACCATCGTCATGTCAAGACCGGGGGGTATTGCCCTATTGACGAACATGGCCAAAAAGCCCAATATAGAATGCATTGCCCCCGGGAGAATCTTCCCATCATCATATTGTCCGCCCATCCACCAGGCGTCGGGCCCTTGGCCTATCCCCATGGATGGTGGCCAAGACACCCAGGGCCCCCGGGCAGTGCCGACCACTGAAACAGAGGAGCCGACATGACCCTTTCCAATATTCAAACTGGCACCCGGCTGCTGTCGCAGATCCTGGACTCCCTACCCATACTGGTCCTTATCCTGGACAGGAAACGCAGGGTGGTTCTGGCCAACCAACCCTGCCTGGACTTTTCCGAAAAACCCATGGAAGGTCTGGTGGGCTGCAGGGGCGGAGAGGTCTTTAATTGCCTGAACCAGCTTGCCCCCCAAAACCATTGCGGAGATACCCCCCAATGCAAGGACTGCCGGCTGAGGCAGGCCATTGAAGCAACCTTCTCGGACCAGACCCCCCAAAAATGGATCGAGACCACCATGGCCTTTGTGGACCACGGAGAACGCACCCTGCGTCTGTCCACATCCCCCCTTTTAATGGGGGGCCTGCCCCATGTCATGGTGGCCATTGAAGACTTCACCGAACTGGAATCCCACCGCAGGGCACGGCTGGAAAAGGAACGCCTGGCCGGGGTTCTGGAAACCGCAGGCGCCGTCTGCCACGAGCTGAGCCAACCCCTCCAGGTCATCACCGGTTTCTGCGACATCCTCACCGAGCAAAAAACCCTGGACCCGGCAATGGAAAAGGCCGTCACCGCCATCCAGGATGCCGTCTGGAAAATGGCCCGGATCCACCATGACCTGCTCCACATCACCCGGTATGAGACCAAGTCATACTTGAGTTCCACCATCATAGACATTGAAAAGTCTTCCAATTGACGGGGTGCCTACCTAGGGTGCCTGTTCCAAGTGGGGAAAAGTTCTGGGAATAAATTGAAAAAGGGAAATGTTCAAGAAAGAACAAAAAAGCCCGGATCCATATGGTCCGGGCTTTCCTTGTGTTTAGAAGGGGATATCGTCGTCGGGAATGGGATCCTGGCCACCGGTCATGCCCGGGTTGGTCTGTCCCTGGAAATGGTTTCCATTGGGCTGGCCACCGCCGCCCTGGAAACCGTTGCCGCCACCCTGGGACTGGTTGTAATTGCCGCCGCCCTGCTGACCGCCACCCTGGAAGCCGCCGCCCCCCTGCTGGTATCCGCCACCCTGGCCGCCGCCGTAATTGCCGCCGCCCTGGTTGTCACCGCCACGACCGCCCAGGAACTGGAAATCCGAAACCACCACTTCGGTGGTATAATGGGTCTGTCCGTCCTTTTCCCAGCTGCGGGTCTGGAGACGGCCTTCCACATAGATTTTACTTCCCTTGTTCAGGTATTTTTCACAGACCTCTGCCTGGCGCCCAAAGACCACAATACGGTGCCACTCGGTTCTTTCCTGGCGGTCTCCGGTGTTTTTGTCCGTCCATTGTTCACTGGTGGCAATGGAAAAGTTCACCACGGCAACCCCGCTCTGGGAATACCGAATCTCGGGATCCCGCCCCAGGTTCCCTATTAACATAACCTTATTTAATCCGGCCATTTTTCTAACTCCTTATGAATAGACTGAATATCGTTTGGGAATTTTTAAATAGGTATAATGCTCACACAGGGGTGAAATTGTCAATTCTTTGTTGGCATACGCTGGTTTACGTATTGACAAACCCGGGCTTCGGCATTATGTTGCTATCAAAGTAGCAACATAATTTCACAAAGGGAATGCAATGGACAACCGCACCAAACTCAAAGAACTGGGATTCTCCCAATACGAAGCCGCCTGTTATATGTCCCTGGTGGGACACCACCCCGTCAACGGCTCCCAACTCAGCAAGATATCCGGCATTGCCCGATCCCGAATTTATGATGTGTTAAGAAACCTCATGTCAAAGGGCTATGTCATTGAAGTGACCCCGGGGCAGTTTGCCCCCCTGCCCTCGGACGAATTGGTCCGCCGGCTGAAACGAAGCTTCAACAATAACATTAAAGCCTTTGAACAGGAACTGGAAAAGGCAAACCAAAAGGATGATTTTGAATTTATCTGGACCCTGACCGGATACGACAATGTCATGGAAAAGGCGACGGCAATGATCCAGGAGGCCACCGAAGAAATCTATGTCCGCCTCTTCCCCGAAGCCGACCAGCACCTGGCCCATCATCTGGTTGCCGCAGACCAACGGGGCGTGGCCATCCGCTACATTGCCATGGGGGATATCCCCAAACGCTTCCAGGTCCAGGTTCCCCATCCCGACCACGGGGATCTCATCCAGACCATCGGCGGCCGGTCCTTTGACATTATCACCGATAAAAAAGAAGCCCTGGTGGGGATATTTGAAGAGGGGAACGAAGATGCCTCCCCCATCAACTGGACCCGGAACCCCTGGTTTATCATTGCCAACCGGGACAGCCTCCGCCATGACTTTTACCATTGTTTTCTTGAGAAAACCCTGGATATGCAGCTCCCCCTGACCCCAGAAGAAAAGCAGATCTACGATGTGATTAAAAAAGACACTTAAAAGAGTAAGGAGGCGTCCCATGACCGCCATGCGTAAGATTCATTATTTTGACGGATTTTCCAACGAGAGTGATGATACCATATTCAACCTTGAAGAGGACTATGGTGCCCATCACTACGACCGCATCAACCTAGTGGTCAGACGCGCCAAGGGATGCTGGCTTACCGATGACAAGGGGAACAAATACCTGGACTGCCTGGCTGCGTATTCCGCCGCCAACCCGGGCCACCACCATCCCACCATCACCAACGCCGTCATGGACGCCCTCATCGGCAACTACGCATCGGTTCTCTCCAATGTGGTCTACACCGATCCTTTGGGCATCTTTCTGTCCGAAGCCGCCAAATTCGCCCCCCAGATGGCCCCCCGATTCGGCAATTACGGCAACAAGGTCCTTCCCAAAAACGGGGGGGTGGAATCCGTTGAAACCGCCATCAAGACCATGCGCTACTATGGATTCAAGCAAAAGGGCATCCCCGACGGCAAACAGGAGATCATCGTCTTTAACAACAACTTCCACGGTCGCACCATCTCCGTGATCTCCATGTCCTCCACCCCCAAGTACAAAGAGGGCTTCGGCCCCCTGACCCCGGGCTATGTCTCCGTTCCCTTCGGCGATCTTGGGGCCGTGAAAAAAGCCATCACCCCCCATACCTGCGGCATCCTGGTGGAACCCTTCCAGGGAGAAGGCGGCATGCTCATCCCGCCCAAGGGTTTCCTCAAGGGGCTCAGGGAGATCTGCGATGACAAGGATCTCCTCCTGGTCTGTGACGAAATCCAGGTGGGCATGGGCCGCACCGGAAAAAAATTCTGTTTTGAGCACGAAGGCATTGTCCCCGACGGCGTCATCCTGGGCAAGGCCCTGTCCGGCGGTCTGGTCCCCCTGTCCGTCTTCATCACCAATGCCAAGCTCATGGACATCATCTTCTCCAAGGGCTCCGACGGCTCCACCTTTGGCGGCTACCCCCTGGCCTGTGTGGCCGGCACGGCCTCCCTCAAGGTCTTTGAAGAAGAGAAACTGGCCGAGCAGTCCGCCCGAAAAGGCGAACTCCTCAAAAAACGGATCCGGGACATCGCAGACAGATCCCACCATGTCAAGGACGTCAGGGGCAAAGGTCTTTTCATCGGCATCCAAGTTAAGGACGGCAATGCCATGGAATTCTGCCATAAACTCCTGCGGCAGGGCCTGGTGGTTAACGACAGCCACGGCCATACCATCCGCATCTCCCCCCCCCTGACCATCAATGAAGAAGAAATGGACTTCATGGTGGAAAAACTGGAAAAGGTGCTGGTGGGTTAGCCCCACCGAAAGCTTAACCCAGGACGATCCTTATAACTGCTCTCACATCGTAAACACACCCTGTCATTTTGACCGGGTGCGTTTTTTTCTGGTTTGATTGGCTATTCCCAGGACTGGATCTCCACGATATTGCCTTCGGGATCCTTAAAATAGACAAAGACCAGGGTACCGGCCGGCACCTCCCGGCGGGTGACCCGGCCCAGCATCCGCCCTCCTGCCTCCAGGGCCCGGGCAAGGGTCTTTTCCACATCCGCCACCTCAAAGGCGATGTGGGTGAATCCATGGGTGGCGGCGGTCATCTCCTGCCCGGGCCCCATTTCATCATAGGTAAAAATCTCCAGGGTGGGCCCCTCTTCTCCGTATCCGGGCAGAATCAGATGGGCCCCGGTAAGCTTCGCCTTGTCCAGGCCCGTGGCCCGGTCCAGCCACTCCCCCTGGTATTCCCGCACCGGGGGTTTCACCTTACACTCAAACACAGACACATAGAATTCCGCCAGGGACTTCCAGTCCCGGGCCACAATATTGGTATGGGCAAATCTCATTTTATCTCCTTTTCAACAGATACAAACCAATCCGTAACGATTCTGCACATCGGCCTTATTCTTAAGGGGAGCACAGGGCCACCCCAGCTTTTCCACCGTGGAAAAGACATCAATGCCAAAGATGGATTCACAGGGCCGGAGGTTCCGGGGCTGTACACAGGGCTCCCCCCTGTCCACGGCACATTCCCGGCACAGAGAGCAATACCGCATGCCAAATGCCAGGACATGTCCATCCAGAAATGCCCGGCGTTCAATGGCCAAAATTGCGTGGCTCAATGCCCGACTCTCCCGGGCGTGGAGGATCAGGATCCTGGAATAGGCCCGGATCATCTCCAGCCGTTCTTCATACCGGCTCCCCAGGAAACTGCACTTCTGGCTGCGACCTTCCGTGCCTTCACATCCCCAGAGACATTTAAGCAGCACCCTCGGATCAAACACCAGGTCGGAGAAAGAAATAAGACGGGCCTGGCGCATTTTCAAGTCCAGGGCGGCCCTGACATAGGATTCGGGATCGGGTAAGTGGACGTGTGACATGGGAAAACCTCCGTTCATGGAAATTGAAATTTCCATTGATTTAACAGGGCAAACCCCGTATTTCCATGGCAATGATCCCAACGCCGTGTTCGAAAAAATCGAATGCATCCCGGATAATCCAATGGAGGGGACACCCATGGAACTCTACCAGCTCAACAGTTTTTTAAAGGTGGCCCAAACCGCCAACCTCACCCGGGCGGCCCAGCGCCTGCACCAAAGCCCATCCGCCGTGAGCAGCCAGATCAAGGCCCTGGAATCCCACCTGGGCATCCCCCTTTTCCAGAGGACCTCCCAGGGCATGGTGCCCACCCCAGAGGGCCGGACGCTGCTCCCAAGGGCCCGGAAGGTGATCCAGGCCGCCCATGGCCTGGAAACGGCGGCTCGGGATCTCCTCCAGAGCCCGGCCGGCCATCTTACCGTGGGCATTAACACCGCCCCGGACCTCATCGGGATTTCCGCCATCCAGGCCCGGGCCAATGCAGACCTCCCCGGCCTCACCCTTGGGTTCATTGAAACCCGGTCCAACGAATTGGCCGCCGCCCTGACCCAGGGAACCGTGGACCTGGGCTTCCACTTCGGCCCCATGGACCATGTCCGGATCCAGGCATCCCCCCTGCACACCGTCCCCATCTGTGTGGCCCTGCCCCCGGATCTTCCCACCCTGCCCGAAACCTGGGAGGAACTGGCGGCCCTGCCCTGGGTCTGGACCTACCGGCAATGTCCCTACCACCAGGCGTTTGCCCCCAGGTTGGAAAAACGGGGGCTTTCCATCACCCCAGTGGCCGATGCCGTGGATGAGACCATTGTAACCGAACTGGTGAAGTCAGGAACCGGTGCCGCCCTCATGCCCCTGGACCAGGCCCGGGCCATGGCTGCCCGGGGCGAGGTCACCATCTGGGAGGGCTGCCCTCCCCTGCCCGTCCCCCTTGGGGTTGCCTGCCTGGCCGGTCGCAGGGAAGAGCCCGCCGTCTCCGGATTCATGGACCTATTGGACCGTATCTTCCACGCCTCCGGACGGGAGACCCCACCCGGGGCCACGAATTAAGGCCCCATGGGATTCACGGCTTGACAAAAGCGGCGGTCTCCTTTATCTTTGTTTCTTTATATAGAAACAAAGACATGCTGCACACCCGCAGCCAGGAGAGCCCCATGAAAAACAGAGGGTATTACGGAGACTTCGGCGGTGCCTTTCTGCCGGAGATCCTCATCCCCACCTTTGACCAGCTGGAGACCGCCTTTGAGGCGGCCAAGGCCGATCCCGTATTCTGGGAGGCATATCAAACCCTCATGGCCGAATATTCCGGCCGCCCCACCCCGTTAACCTTTGCCCGGAACCTCACCCAACACTTTGGGGGGGCACGGATTTACATCAAGCGGGAGGACCTCAACCACACCGGCGCCCACAAGGCCAACAACGTCATGGGCCAGGGCCTTCTGGTGAAACAGATGGGAAAACCCCGGGTCATTGCCGAGACCGGGGCGGGTCAGCACGGGGTGGCCACGGCCACCATGGCCGCCCGCATGGGACTTTCCTGCACCATCTACATGGGGGAAAAGGATGTGATCCGCCAGCGGCCCAACGTCTTCTGGATGGAACATCTGGGCGCGGAGGTGGTCCCGGTCACCGACGGCACCCGCACCCTCAAGGACGCCATCAACCAGGCCTTCCGGGACTGGGTGACCCACATGGAAACCACCCACTATGTCCTGGGAACGGCCTGCGGTCCCCACCCCTTTCCCGAAATGGTCTCCTATTTCCAGTCCATCATCGGAAAGGAGGCCCGGCAGCAAATCATCAATGAACAGGGAACGCTCCCCACAAGGGTCTATGCCTGTGTGGGCGGGGGCTCCAATGCCATGGGGCTGTTCTCCGGATTCATGGAAGACAACACCGAACTGGTGGGGGTGGAAGCCGGGGGCAAGGGACTGGACACCGGGGCCCATGCCTCCCGTCTCTGCTCGAAGGATGCCGCCCCGGGAATTGCCCAGGGGTATAAGACCTATTTTCTCCAGGACGGGGACGGACAGATGCGCCACACCCATTCCATCTCCGCCGGGCTGGACTATGTGGGGGTCTCCCCCATCCTCTCCCACCTCCATGAGACGGGCAGGGCCCGGTTCACCGTGGCCACGGACCAGGAGGTGACCCAGGCCCTGAAACTCACCATGAAGACCGAAGGGCTCATCCCGGCCCTGGAATCGGCCCATGCCTTTGCCGCCGCCTTCAGGGAGGCGCCCAAACTGGGCTCCGAAGACATCATCATCATCAACCAGAGCGGCCGGGGGGACAAGGATATCTTCACCGTGGCCGAGGCCCTGGACGACCCCAAATGGAAAACCTTTATCCAGGACAAAGCAAGGAGTTACCATGTATAGAACCAGTGACCTGGAGACCCATATCCGGGAGAAGCGAAAGGAAAAAAAGCTATTGCTCATGACCCATATTGTCCTGGGCTACCCCGACTTTGACACCTGTTTTAACCTGGTGGAACAGATGGTGGAGGCCGGGGTGGATCTCATGGAACTCCAGATCCCCTTTTCCGAACCCATGGCCGACGGCCCGGTCATCCTCAAGGCCAACCAGGCTGCCCTGGACCGGGGGGCCACCCTGGACCACTGCCTGGCATTTGCCGAAAAGGTCACCGCCACCTTTCCCATCCCCTTTCTCTTCATGGGATATGCCAATACCTTTTACCGGTTCGGCATGGAAAAAATGGCCCGGAAAATGACCGATCTCCGCATTGCCGGTGCCATTATACCAGACCTTCCCCCCGAAGAATCAGGCCGGGATCCCAACCGAACTGGCAACCCGGCCCCCCCCCGGCGGTCCGACCAGGATTACCTGGGGGCCATGGAGCGCCACAACCGCGCCCCCATCCACATCTTCACCCCCCAGACTCCGGAAAAGCGCATGGTCTTCCTGGATGCCCATTCCTCGGGGTTCATCTATTGCACCGCCCGAAAGGGGGTAACGGGAAAAAACACTGAATTTTCCGGGGATCTTTCCCAATACCTGGAAACCTGCCGCAGCAACACCCGGCTTCCCATTGCCGTGGGGTTCGGCATTAAGGAGAGGGCGGACATCGACTTTCTTCAGGGCAAGGCAGACATTGCCGTTGTCGGCTCCGAAACCCTCAGGCAACTCTCCTCCACCGGGGTAAGGGAGGTGGGGCACTTCATCCGCAACCTGATTCAATAATCCCATGGGGAAAACCGGTCCACGGAAGCGCATGGGCATACGTTACACAGTGATGCTACCCAATTTCCCATGAACAGCCCCCCTGTGTTTGCCCCCCCAAGCCCAAATACAAAAAGGGCAGGCCTCCTTTGGCCTGCCCTTTTTACGTGCACGACATCGCACGGTATATGGGGTTTTGGTTATCCCTTTTCAGAGAACCGGGAACGACGCCATCCGGCCATGCCCATCAACCCCATTCCAAGAAGGGTAATGGTTCCGGGTTCGGGCACCGGATTGGGAGCGTCCGGAATAACGGCCTCGTCCCCAAGACCATCCCCTGCCGGAGCCGGGGCCACATAGCGGCTGAAATCAACTTCACCAATGGAAATCACCCGATCGCCGGAACCATAGGTAAAATCAACCGTATATGCCTGGTTGGCCCGGAAAAAGGGAATGGAGCCCGCTGAAAAGGGAACCCGAAGGATGGTGCTGAAGGCAGTCGTTGTATAGCGCCCCTGGGTGCCGCCAATGTTGAGGGAGCCCGAAGTTCCCCCGCCACCGGTAATCACAAAGCTCACGTCCCCGGACCCCTGGGAAGAGAATCGGGCAAACGAATTAATGGTGACATCGGTGTCAAAAACAAATTCAAAGGTATCAATATTCAGATCCCCGTTAATACCGACCAGGCGGCTTCCGCTGTTACTAAAGAACAACCCCTGGTTGCCTATGGCAAAATCGGCGCCATTCCGGTTCACATCAACGGGATTCCTAAGGGTCAGACCGACGCCCTCGCTGCTGTAACTTTGAACTGCCCGATCATCCGTACCATGTACGAAAGCGATACTAATGGCAAAGGCGTTATGCACCGGCAGCAAAAAAAACACGCCCAACAATAATAAAACAATGGTTTTTCGCATTATATCCTCCTGCAATTAAATTATGGATGCTTGCCGAACCACAGCACAACCCACGTCGGGCAAACGATTCGGCATTCACTCCAATAACATAACAATTATTAAACAATTTTCCAGTTAATTGCCCAAAGCGCAGAAAGACTTAACGACATTCACCCATTTGATTCCATTAGCTTTTCTTCCGTCTCAGCCGGGTCACCACCTCCCCGCCAATGCCCCAATTGTCCGTTGAAACCTCGTCGATGACCACCACGGTGGTGGCGGGATTTTTCCCCAAAACCGTCTGGAGAAGCCGGGTGGCCCCTTTGATGAGTTCGGCCTTCTGCTCCGGGGTCACGCCTTCATCGGTCACTTTTATATTTACATAGGGCATGGATACCTCCTTTTCCAGGCCGCTGGTCCACGGCCATTCAGTTGGGGGTTAAAGACAAAATAAGGATACAGATTCCCACCGGATATGTCACGGGAAAGGCCGCCTGTGAAGGCAAGTCCATGGGAAACCGGCCCCCTTAAGAAACGCCACCCCCCATGAGCAAATGGTACATATCTGGAAAACCGGGTTTCACCGGCCCGGGAGAAAACTATACATTAAATCCCTGTGATCTGGTATAAGAAAGGCTGCTGAAAACCATCCCCTCAATGCCCGGGAATAATACGGAGATATCCATGAAAGTAGACGGCAAAGACATGAGACCCATCTGGTTTGACACGGAGAGCCAAACCGTTCAGATCATTGACCAGCGCATGCTCCCCCATGAACTGATCATTGTGGACCTGACCTGCGTCACCGACGTAATCCGGGCCATCAAGGAGATGTACGTTAGGGGCGCCCCCCTCATCGGCGCCACAGGGGCCCTGGGGGTCTATGTGGCCCTGGTCCAGGAGGGGAACAAGGGGGCGGACAACGCCTACCTCATGGAAGAATGCCACCGTCTCAAGGCGGCCAGACCAACGGCCATGAACCTTTTCTGGGGGGTGGACCGGGTCCGGGATGCCGCCCTCAGGGCCGACACCCACGAAGACCGGGCGGCCGCCGCCCTGAAGGAAGCCCTGGACATTGTGGAGGAAGAGGCCGTGAACTGTTTCAGGATCGGTGAATTCGGCGCCGAGATCATCCGGGCCATTGCCGAAAAAAAGGCCGGGGAGACCGTGAATATCCTTACCCATTGCAATGCCGGCTGGCTGGCCTGCATTGAATACGGCACAGCCACCGCCCCCATGTACGTGGCCCATGACAAGGGCGTAAAGATCCACGTCTGGGTGGATGAGACCCGCCCCCTGAACCAGGGCTCCCGGCTCACGGCCTGGGAACTTGGCAAACACGGGATCTCCCACACCGTGATCACGGACAATGCCGGCGGCCACCTCATGCAGCACGGCATGGTGGACCTGGTCATCGTGGGAACGGACCGGACTACACGGGCCGGGGATGTGGCCAACAAGATCGGTACCTATCTCAAGGCCCTGGCCGCCAAAGACAACGACATTCCCTTTTACGTGGCCCTGCCCTCTTCCACCTTTGACTGGACCATCACCGACGGGGTAAAGGATATCCCCATTGAAGAGCGGGACCCCGACGAAATCCGGTACATCCAGGGGCTGTGCCACGGAAGGGTCACCTCCGTGCTGGTACCGCCGGCGGACAGCCCGGCCGCCAACCATGCCTTTGACGTGACCCCGGCCCGCCTGGTCACCGGCTGCATCACCGAACGGGGCATCTGCGAGGCATCGGAAACGGCCATCATGGAAATGTTTCCGGAAAAGAAAGCCCTGATTCCCTAACCCTAAAGACGAGGACGTCCATGCTTACGGATATTGAAAAAAAAGTCATCGCCCTCCTCCAGAAGGATATCCCCATTGTGGAGCGCCCCTTCCTGGAACTGGCCGAAAAAATCGGCATCACCGAAGCGGAATTCCTGGCCGTTGTCCAGGACCTCAACCACCGGAAAATGATCCGCAGATTCGGCGCCACCCTCAAACACCAGAACTCCGGGTACAAGGCCAACGCCATGGTGGCCTGGTGCGTGGACGAGGACCGGGTGGAAGAGGTGGGCACCACCATGGCCTCCTTCCGGGAAATCACCCATTGCTACCGCCGGAATCCAGCCCCGGGCTGGAAATACAACCTTTACACCATGGTCCATGCCGCCACCGAGGAAGACTGCCACGCCCTGGTGAAACGCCTGTCAGAAGCCGCAAAGGAGACCGACTATGCCCTGCTCTTTTCCCGGCAGGAGCTGAAAAAAACCTCCATGACCTATTTTGAAGACTGATACGCCCCATATTCTCTGCGTGAATCCCTGGATTCACGACTTTGCTGCATTTGATTTCTGGCTCACCCCCCTTGGACTCCTCACCCTGGCAGCCCTTCTCCGGGAGCGGGGCTGCCGGGTGTCGTATATCGACTGCCTCAACCGTTTCCACCCCCTCCAGGACAAGCCGTCCAAGATTGCCTGGGACGGACGGGGGCCCTTCCATAAAACCCCGGTGGAATGGAAAGATGTCATGCCCCCGGGCCTGGCCCCACCCGAGGACATGCCCAACGCCTTCTGCCGCTACGGCATTGAACCGGAATGGTTTAACGCCGATCTGGACGCCCTGGAACGGGACAAGGGCAAACCCGATCTCATCCTGGTCACCACCCTCATGACATACTGGGCTTCGGGCACGGCGGAAACCATTGCCGCCCTTAAAAAACATTTTCCAGACACCCCCGTGGCCCTGGGGGGAAAATACGCCTCCCTGTGCACCGACCATGCCCGGACCTTTTCCGGGGCCGACATGGTCCTTGAAGGGCCCGGCGAGGACCAGCTCATCAACCTGGTCCAGAGGTACACCGGCCATATCCTATTTCCCGTGCCCAACCTCAACGCCCTGGACGCCATGCCCCGGCCTGCCCTGGACCTGATCCACCAGGCCAACGGTTGCCTGCCCCATGCCCCGGTCCTCACCAGCCGGGGCTGCCCCTTTTCCTGTGAATACTGCGCTTCTTCGGTATTGGAGCCCTGCATGCGCCAAAAATCCCCTGACACAGTCTTCAAAGAGATCCGGCACTGGCATGAAAACTTCAACGTCACCCATTTCGCCCTTTATGACGACGCATTTCTAGTGAACGCCGAACACCTGGCCTTCCCCCTGATGGAACAAATCATCGCATCCCGTATGGAGCTGAGCATCCACACCCCCAATGCCCTGCACATCAGGGAAATCACCCCCAGGGCCGCCGACCTCATGTTCCGGTCCGGATTCAAAACCATTCGCATGGGCCTGGAAACCACCGATTTTTCAGAGCATCGTCACCACGACATCAAGGTCAAACCCGGGGAATTCACCCGGGCCCTGGATGCCCTGAGACGGGCCGGTTTCACCCACGATCAGGTGGGGGCCTACCTGCTCTGTGGTCTGCCCGGCCAGGATCCCGAAGAGGTTGCAGCGGCCATGGCCGCCGTTGATGCCCAGGGAATTCTCCCGGTTCTGGCCCATTACACCCCCATCCCCCATACCCCCATGTGGAAGAACGCCTGTGAAGGGGCCCGATTCGACCTGGGTCAACACCCTGTTTTAACAAACAATAGCCTACAGCCCTGCACCCCCTCCCCGGCCCATCGAAACCGCATTTCACAATTGAAAAAAATTCGATTTTAGGGTATACCCTCCTTGGCTTTGCTAGGATTACGTTAAAATTCTTTTAATCAATTAGGAAAATTTAACCCAAATACTTGGGAAACGGGGACACCGTGGATTTAACAGATATTCTGATCCAGACCCTTGGGGGACTGGGGCTCTTTATCCTTGGCATGAAGATGATGACCGAGGGGTTACAGGCAACGGCCGGACAGGGAATCCGCAGGATTCTCAGGGCCATTTCTTCCAACCGGATCATCGGTTGTGCAACCGGGGCCGGGGTCACGGCCATGGTCCAGTCCTCTTCGGCCTCCACCGTCATGCTCATCGGATTTGTGGGCGCAGGGCTCATGACCCTTGAACAGGCCGTTGGCGTTGTTCTGGGCGCCAATGTGGGCACCACCATCACCGGCCAGATGATCGCCTTCAAACTCACCAAACTGGCCCTGCCCGCCATTGCCCTGGGCGTGCCCATGAAATTCTTTTCCAAGAAACGGAAATACCGGCACATCGGTGATATCATCCTGGGCTTCGGCATTTTGTTTTTCGGCATGACCGTCATGAAAACCGGCCTTTCCCCCATCAAAAGCGATCCCCAGTTCATCACCTTTTTCACCAAATTCACCACGGACAGCATCGGCGGGGTTTTGCTCTGCGTCTCCATGGGCACCATCCTCACCATCATGGTCCAATCCTCTTCGGCCACCGTCGGGCTCACCATGACCCTGGCCTCCCAGGGACTGCTCACCTTTCCCACGGCCATGGCCCTGGTCCTGGGGGAGAACATCGGCACCACCATCACCGCGGAAATCGCCACCCTGGGCAGCACCTCGGTGACGGCCCACCAGACCGCCAGGGCCCATACCCTGTTCAACGTCATCGGCGTGGGCATCATGGTCCTGTTTTTCAAACCCTTTGTGGGCTTTGTGGAACATGCCACCATGGCCCTGGGCGTGGGTGCCGTGGACCAGGTGGTCAAAGGGGATGTGGTCAACATCTCCCGGTACATTGCCAACGGCCACACCCTGTTCAACGTGGTCAACGCATCCTTCTTCCTCATCTTCCTGCCCCAGCTCATCAAGGTGGCCGTGGCCCTGTCGCCCAAGCATAAGAAGGACAAGGACCGCTACCGCTTACCCAAGTTCGATACCCAGTTCATCGACTCCCCCATCGGCGCCCTCACCCAGGTCAAAGGCGAGATCATCCGACATGCCGAATTTGTCCAGATGAACCTGAAAAAGGTCTCGGCCTGCCTGGAAAAAAAGGACGAAGAGGTCCTCAAGGAGCGGGACGATGTGGAAGAGCACATCGACGTCTGCCAAAAGATCATCATCCGCTACCTCACCACCATCTACCAGGGGGAGGTGAACGAACCCCAGGCCAAGGAAATCTCCGAGCTCATGCGCATCACCAACAACATCGAGCGGGTGGGAGATTCCATGGAAAACGTCTCCAAGATGCTGGAAAAGGTCTATGACAGCGAGTTCTCCTTCAGCCACGGCGCCCGCAGGGATCTCATGGACATTGCCGCCCAGGTGGACACCTTCCTGGAGCTGATCATCGGCGAACTCAGGGAGAGTTCCCCCGGCTTTTACGACAAGGCCCTGGCCCAGGAAGACCTCATTGACCAGATGCGGGAAAACATGCGATATGATCATATTGAACGACTGAGGAACAACCATTGTTCTGTGGACGCCGGCGTGCTCTTCATCGCCATGGTCTCCAGCTATGAAAAAATGGGCGACTACTGCTACAATATTTCAACCGGTGTGAACCGAATCATCTAGCAGCCCCCACCGGGCTGTACTGCGGGACAGAATCCACCATGGTCATTTATGATCTGGAATGCCATAACGGGCATACATTTGAAGGCTGGTTCGACAACAAAGAAGACATGGAGAACCAGCAGACCCAGGGACTGCTTCAATGTCCGGTGTGCGAGAGCACCTCGGTGATCAAAAAGGTCCACTCCGTGGCCATCAAAAGCGCCCCTTCGGGCCAAGCCGACGGCCCCGGGGGCACCACCACGGCCACCATGCCCGACAGCCGGGCCATGCAGGCCGCCCACGAGGCCATGGCCGAATACACCCAAAAAATGGCCAAGTTCGTGGAAAACAACTTTGAAAACGTGGGATCCGACTTCACCCAGGAGGCATTGAACATGCACTACGGGGCCAAGGAGCACCGGAACATCCGGGGCACCACAACGGCCGAGGACGATAAGGTCCTGAAGAAAGAAGGCATCCCCGTGATGAAGCTGCCCATCCCCAAAAAAGGAAACGAGGAGCTCAACTGATGAACCCAAGCCCCCGGCCCAAAGCGTTGCCCCCCATCATCGCCCTGCTGTTCGGGATCCTTATCATCACCGGCTGCACCAGCCACCGCTTCTCCGTCATGTTCCAGGACATTGACGGCCTCAAAACCGAAGATCCGGTCCTGTTCAAATCCTCCCCCGTGGGAAAGGTGGACCGTATCCTCTACACCCAAGAAGGGGTCTTCCAGGTCTTCATTGACCTGCACAAGGACTTTAAAAACGCCGCCACCGACCGCTCCCGGTTCACCATCCAGGCCCGCCCCGGTCAACCCGGCAAAGCCCTTGTCATCCGACAGGATCGCCCCGGCGGCACCCCCATCCCCGACGGGGGCATTGTCATGGGCACGGAGATGACGCCCAAGACCATGTTCAACCACCTCATCCACCAATGGAAGGCCAAGGCCCTGGAATTGCTCTCGGACCTGGAAGGCATCCCGGAAACCGAACAATACCGGATCCTCAAGGAAAAGATGGCCGACCTGGAAAAACAGATGGCCACCTCGGGCAAGGCCATGGGGGATTTCATCCGGAACCAGATCATTCCCTTGCTGGAACAGCAGATCCAAGACCTTACCGAAAAACTGAGGCAGATGGGCGAAACCGACAAGGCCCAGTCCCTGGAAAGGGAGTTGGATCGACTCCAGACCCTGTAACCCAGGCGTTCCCCCATTTGTTCCAGACGGATGGATTCAGCCCATCTATCCCGGACATATCCAACCAGTCCATGGCCCCTAGGGCCCCAAAATCAAAACCGGCCGCATTCCCAAGACCACGGAAATACGGCCGGTGATGTTTTATGACCAATGTCCCTTTGCACGTTCAAAAAACCATATTTGACCGAACCCGGATATTTCACGGAATGGGTTTGCCGAGCTAAATACGGGGCCAAGTATCTGCAACCTTGTACCCCCCGGGCCAGGGGTCGTCTGGATCCAGCATGTGCTGGTGGGTACCCGTTATCCAGGCCCGGCCCGTGATGGAAGGGATGATGGCATCCCAGTCCCCGGCCTTGGCCCTCTTTTCGTAACGGCAATGGAACCGGGATCCGATAACGGATTCGCCGATATACCGGTCACCGGGCTTGATCCGGCCCTTGGCCGCCAGAACCGCCATGCGGGCGGAACAGCCCGTTCCCGTGGGGGACCTATCCAGTTTTCCCGGCTGGATGGCCACGGTGTTCCTCCCCACCAGCACGCCCTCTTCCTCCCTTAGGGGAGCGGCAATCTGGCAAAAGGAAATATGACCCCAATCCGGATTCTCCGGATGGACAAACCCCAGCTGCGCATTGGCCGCATTGGTAATCTTGATCCCCGCCTCCACCAGATCCCTGGCCTCGTCCGGAGCCACCTCAAAGCCCAGATCCCCTGCATCCACAATGACGAAGGAATCCCCACCGTAGGCCGTATCCACCTTAAGGGTGCCCATTCCCGGTACCTCCAGATCCGCCCCCAACCGATGGACAAAGGAGGGGACATTAAAGACCGTCATCTGCTCCACATGGCCGTTTCGGCACACCGCCCTCGCCTGGATCAGGCCGCCGGGTGCCTCCAGGGTGAGCAGGGTTTCCGGTTCCTCCATGGGCAGGATCCCCGCCTCCAAAAGCACCGTGGAGACACAGATGGAGTTGGAGCCGGACATGGGGGGCGTATCCTCGGGCTCCATGATGATCCAGCCCATCTGGGCCTTGGGGTTCTTGGGCGGCACCAAAAGGTTCACATGGCGAAAAACCCCGCCCCTGGGTTCGTTGAGCATAAAGTTCCTCAGGGTTTTATCTTTGGCAATCCACCGGGACTGCTCCCACAACGTCTCCCCGGGCGGCGGGGCCACCCCCCCCACAATGACATCACCGACTTCCCCCTCCGCATGACAACTGACCGTATGAATCACCTTTGAAGACCGCATGGAGAACGCTTCCTTTCGATTTGTATATTTGAAGACAGATCCGACATTCCCCTTGGGAATCCCGTGGGAATCTCCTTATCAAAATTTATTTTTCCAAACCAGCACTTTGTACCCAGCCCATGGAAAAGCCCTTATCCCCTCCAATATTTTATTACAAAATTTTCCTTTATCGAATTACGAGTTCTGGCATAAACCCTTTCAGTTGCATTTTGAACAATCTCTGCATTTATGTGGGAAACCATTTCTCTTGGATTTCTGGGAAGACGTAAAAATGTATCTTGCTTGGTTGCAAGAAAAAAATGTGTCGGGCTCATCGACAAAATTAAAACGCAGTCAGGATCACTTAAATTTTGCGGTTTAAAAACAAGAGGAGTATCACATGTAATCAGCTCTAAATTTGATGGATTTTCAGCAAAAAACCAATTGAGAGATCTCAAATCTGATATGACTTTTTCATTTTCGATAATAGCGGGCAAATGTTCCCTTAGACAATTTTCTGAAATCTGATTCTCTTTCAAGAGTTTTTGCAACCATTTAATATTGGTTGGGGATCTAACCAATAAACCCGATATGAATATCGCCCATTTTCTATGGTTATCTTCACCAATTTCAAACTTTCCAATTTCACGACGGGAAAAGTCTTCTAACCTATTTAAAATTTTTGCTGACTTATCGTCTAGTGGTTTAAAAAATAATTCCTCCGCCTCCCCGTAAAGGTCCTTTTCGTAGCATGTCCCATCTGGCGTTCGAGGTGTCCATTCTATCCTTTTTTTCTGTGGGAAGTATCGACCAGAGTACATTTTCTTAGCCACATTATTCATAGCCCACCTTTTCAAATAAAACTCAGGCACATAATGATGTTTCGCCATATTCCCCCCATCAAACCCACTATGATTTAAAATGATTAATCAAAAAAGCATGCACTATGACAACTATCTCATACTCAAATTCAACCTGGTAGAGATTACAACCATTTCCAATTGCTCGGTGGTTAGCGGCGGGGCGGGGTGGCCTTTCCCAGGCCATTGCAAGGCGAAAGTTACAGCGCCTTGATGGCGTGGAGCGTCAGTCTTCCATTGTTTGAGGAGCAAAGCCCGCAGTTTCGAAGACTGGCCGGAACGACATTTAGACGCTGTCTTTTGGCTTTCACCGGACAAGAAAGGGTGCGCCGACCTGCCGCGGGTTCAGCCCAACTCAGTTGACCATGGCGGCATCCCATTGATTTGGGACATCAAATTTTCAAAACTCTCCTCCTGGGTTGAGCCGGCCGTATCAATAACGATCCGTTCCCGGGTCCAACCCTGGTATTCCCGATTCAGGACCGCTTCCCAGTCCGGGAGTTCCAGGCCGGGGATATCATTGGTCCGGGTGGAAATGCGGCCACGGTGTTCGACCCGGTCACTGCAGATGATTTCAATATTGGTGAAGGAAGCATGGGCATCCAGGGCCACCTGCTCCCATTCGGTTCGGGTGAGGAAAATGGGATTGCAGGAATCGGCCACAACGCTGTTGCCGATGGGGGGGGCATTTTTGGACGCCGATTGACAACTCCCCCTGGGCCTTGACCTGACAGAGGTCCCGAAGGCCCTGTTCAACTGTGTCGATGCGGAGATAGACGGGGCCGGATCAGACCTCCAGGACCTCGGGGTTGACCATATAGGGCATCCTGCCGCTACGGTAGAAGGCGATGATGTTTTCGGCGGCCCGCCGGGACATGCCGTTGCGGGAATCCTCCGTGGCCGAGCCGATGTGGGGCAGGACACAGACGGTTTCCATGGAGAGGAGGGGGTTGCCCGGATCCATGGGTTCGGGATCGGTGACGTCCAGGCCGGCGCCCCAGATGGCGCCCGTCTCCAGGGCGGCAATGAGGTCGGCTTCGTTGTGGACCGGGCCCCGGGCCGTGTTGATGAAAATGGAGGAGGGTTTCATTTTTTTGAAGGCATGGGCGTTGAAGATCCCCCGGGTCTCGGGGCTGAGGACGCAATGGGCAGAGACCACGTCGCTTTCGGCCAAAAGGTGGTCAAAGTCCACCCGGCGGGCCGAGAGTTCCGCTTCCATCTCGGGCTTGGGGCTGCGGCTGGTATAGAGGATCTCCATGTTGTAGGCCCCCTTGCACCGCTGGGCCATTTTATATCCGATGCGGCCCATGCCGAAGATGCCCAGGGTCTTGCCGGAAAGTTCCATGCCCAGGTGTTTGTTGGGATGGAAACAGCCCCACTCCCCCCTTTGGATGGACGTGTGGAGGAAGAACATCTTCCGGGCCGTGGCAATCATGAGGCCGAAGGCAATGTCGGCGGTGGCATCGCTCATGACCTCGGGGGTGAAGCCCACGGGGATGCCCAGGCGGGTGGCCGCAGCCACGTCGATGTTGTCGTATCCCACGGCGAACTGGGAGACCAGATCCAGATGGCTGCATGCCTTTAAAAAGGGTTCATCTATGGTTTCGGTAAGGGTACACATGACGGCGTCATGGCCCTGGACGGCCCGGATGAGTTCCTCCGGGGTCATGGGGGCTTCCCCCTTGCAAAGGGTGAGGTCAAACCCGGCCTTCCGCAGCAGGGACAGGCCCTCTTCGGGGAATTCACGGGTTACCAGAATCTGTTTTTTTTCTGTCATTGTCTTTCCTTTATAAAATCACGCCAACCCGGCATTTTACCGATTCCATGGACTTATTTTCAAGCCTTGAATTAAAACCGACGGATCAGGGCCACGCCTGCAATCACCAGGGCAATACCCAGAATCCGCACCCAGGAGACCGGATGGACCGGGATGCCCATGGTCCCGAAATGGTCCATGGCCAGGGCCATGATCAATTGGCCGGCCACCACCAGGCTGAAGGTGAGGGCCGCCCCCAGCTTCGGGGTTAGAAAAAGGGTGGCGGTGACGTAAAAGACGCCCAGAAGCCCTGCGGTCCAAAAGCTCCAGTGGAGGCCCGATCCCTGGGTGATCCGGGAAAAGTCCATGCCCCGGGCCAGGCAAAAGACCACCAGGCCCGCCGTCCCCACAAAAAAGGAGACCAGAGCCGCATAAAAGGGATCCTTCAACACCTGCCCCACCCGGGCATTCATCCCGGCCTGGATGGGGGCCAACATTCCAGCCGCCAGGGCGGCTGCCAAAAATAAAAGTTTCATGGTATTCCAATGTACCTAAAAGTTGCAAGTGGCCTTTGGTTGGATATACAAGGCGCTGGACATGCTCCAGCATATCCCTGTCCGCACCTTTGTTCAAGGTGTGGCCCTTTCTTTGGCAATCCAGCCTTGAAACCGGCACACAAAAGGCGATAATGTACACCCATGAATTGTCCCATACCCATCCTAGGCAAAGGAGCGGGCTGGCTGGCCGTTGACAAGCCCGCCGGCATCAGCGTCCACAATGACCCCGACCGGGACCTGATCTCCCGGCTGCGACAGGAACAGAAGATCAGGGATCTGCTCCAGCCGGTCCATCGTCTGGACAAGGAGACCTCGGGCGTCCTCCTTTTGGCCACCGGGGCAGAGACCCTGGCCCAACTGGCAAAAATCTTCCGCAGCCGCCACATCCGGAAACGATATCTTGCCCTGGTCCACGGCGAATTCCAGGAGACCGCCGGCAGCTGGACCTATCCCCTGACCAAGGCCGCAGCCGGACGGGCCCAGCCCGCAGGCCGGGGTAAAAAACTGCCGGCCAGAACCCGTTATTCGGTGAAGGACCAAAGTCCCCATTACACCCTTTTGGACATTGAGCTGGGAACGGGCCGGACCCACCAGATCCGGCGCCACGCAAAGCTTTCGGGCCACCCCGTGGTGGGGGATCCCCGGTATGGCTCCCCCAGGGCCCTGGCCTTTGTCAGGGAACAAAAGGGCTTTGTCCGCATGGGCCTACACTCCGCCGGACTCACCCTCACCCTGCCCGGAAGGGGGGGAGGCCCGGTGGAACAGACCCTGGCATCCCCGGAACTGCCCCGGGAAATGGGGGAACTCCTTGCCCAAGATCTGCCTTGACAAGGCCGGGGCTTTCCATTACGGTTCTGTCGCTTACACCTGTGTAACTCTGTTACACACAAGCCTTGATTGACCTGGCTATTCCAGCGTCCGAAAAGGGGAGTGGGGCGGATTTCGCCCTTGGTGTTTTGGACCGGGACAGATGGCACGGAACTTGAATTTTCAAATCACAGTTCCATTTCAGGGCAGGAACCGAATTATTTCACCATGCGGAGAGTGGATCGGATGGGATCACACGGACTCTAAATCCGTGCAGCCGGGTGCGACTCCCGGACTCTTCGCCACCTGCCCGGAAGAAGCTGTACACCCAACTCCCCAAGTTAAGGATGCACCAGTGGCAGAACAACAGGCAGCACCGGTAAAACAGAGATTTTACCGAAAGCGGGCTCCGCTTTTCAACCTCATCAATAAGATCAAACTCTGGCCCTCCCGCACGGGCCAACTCCACGGAATTCGTTCCGTGGAAGTCATGGGCAATAAGGCCAAGCTCACCACCCATTGCAACAAGGAATTCATCGTCGGTAACTCCCTGAACTCCAGGGCCGGAAGATGGCTGCGCAACAAATGGTTTGTCTCGGTATGCCCCCAATGCCGGATCCCGGACTGGAAACTGGAAAAATACGATTCCACTAAATTTCGCCGCCACCAGGGCTCCCTCCTGGGGGATACCGCTCCAGAGACCAAATCGTCCTAAAGGATACAGACCATGCCCCACCACCCCAATCCCCCAGATTCTCCCCGGACCGAACACAGGCCACGGGCGACAAGGAACCCCATGCAGGCAATGGACATCCTCCACCGGATGGAAACCGGACTTGACCTTGATAAAAAAGCCCTCCGCCACCTCCTCGGGCTCCGGGATCCCCAAGACCTGGAACAGCTATTTGCCGCGGCCCGAAGGGCCCGGACAGCCCACTTTGGCCGGACCATCTTCTTCTACGGCTTTCTCTATTTTTCCACCCATTGCCGGAACGACTGCCGGTTTTGCCATTACCGCCGGTCCAACACCGGCCTTCTCCGGTATCGCAAAAACCGGGACGAAATCCTGGCAGACGCCCAGGACATGGCTGCCACCGGGGTCCACCTCATCGACCTCACCATGGGGGAAGACCCGGACATTTATGCCGGAGAGGCGGGTTTCAACCGCCTTTTGGAAACGGTGAAAGCCGTGAGAAACAAAACCGGGCTCCCCGTGATGATCTCCCCCGGCACCCTGCCGGAAACCGCCCTCAAGGCCCTGGCCGACACCGGCTGCGAATGGTATGCCTGCTACCAGGAGACCCATTCCCGAACCCTTTACAAGGAACTGCGGCTCAACCAGGACTATGACCTGCGCATGGACCGGAAACGCCGGGCCAGGGACTGGGGCATGCTCATTGAAGAGGGGCTGCTCACCGGGGTGGGCGATTCCCTGGACGACCTGGCCCACTCCATCATGGAGATGAAGGCCCTGGATGTGGACCAGGCCCGGATCATGACCTTTGTGCCCCAGGAGGGCACCCCCATGGCCGCCGTCCCGGCCCGGGACAACCTCCAGGAACGGATCACCATTGCGGTGATGCGCCTGGCCCTTCCCCATGCCCTGATTCCCGCCTCCCTGGATGTGGACGGGCTGGAAGGCCTCAGGGACCGCCTGGATGCCGGTGCCAATGTGGTCACCTCCATTGTCCCCCCCCAAAAGGGTCTGGCAGGGGTGGCCAACCACAGCCTGGACATTGAGGAGTCCCGGCGGACCCTGGACCATGTGGTCCCCATTGTCAGGGACTGCGGCCTGGAACCGGCCACCGTGGCCCAATATGCCCAATGGGTGGCCTCCCGCAAGGCCCGGCGCCTCTCCTCCCTGCCGGAGGCATCATGATCCTTGCCGTCATCGGGGGCAAACTCCAGGGTTGTGAAGCCCTTTACCTGGCCCGCAAGGCCGGCTATTACACCCTGCTCCTGGACCGGGCTGGGGACCCACCGGGAAAGGGCCTGTGCCACACCTTTATCCACTATGATTTTGATACCTACCCGGAGACGGCGCCTCCACTGCCCCAAGGAATCCGGCCCGATCTCATCCTGCCGGCCCTGGAAGACCCAGCCGTGCTGGAAAGGGCAGGGGCTTGGGCAAAGAGCCTGGACATTCCCATGGCCTTTGACCTGGACGCCTTTCACCTGACCACGTCCAAGCACCGCTCCAACGCCCTGTTTGAAAAGCTGGACCTGCCCCGGCCCCGACCCTGGCCGGAATGTGGATTTCCCGTGGTGGTCAAACCCGATTCCGCATCGGGCAGCCAGGGGGTTTTTGTGGTCCGCAGCCAGGCGGAACTGGATGCCCTGGCCCCGGAAGAGGATGCCGTGATCCAGGAATTTGTGGAAGGCCCCTCCTATTCCATTGAGGTGGCCGGCCTGCCCGGAGACCACCGGGCCCTCCAGGTCACGGAACTCTCCATGGATGCCGAACATGACTGCTGCCGGGTCACGGCCCCGGTTTCCCTTTCTCCTGAAGAGGTCCATGCCTTTGAAAAGATGGCCCTGACCCTGGCCGGGGAATTGGACCTCAAGGGCATCATGGACCTGGAGGTCATCCGCCACCAGGGGGACCTCAAGCTTTTGGAAATCGATGCCCGCCTGCCCAGCCAGACCCCCATGGCCGTGTTGGGCGCCACGGGCATGAACATGGTGGCCCTGCTGGCCCAGCACTTTGTCCCGGGGGCCCCGCCCGTCCCTTGCCCCAGGACAAGGCCGGCCTGGTGCCGGGTGGAGCACATCCAGGTCGATCCCCTGGAAATTGAAGTTATGGGGGAACACATCATGGCCACGGATGGCCCCCTGGAATTAAAAACCGATTTTTTTGGGGCCACCGAAGCCGTGACCTCCCATGCACCGGGAAAAACCCAATGGGTGGCCACCCTGATTTTCATTGCCCCGGATCCCCAGACCCTGGAAGAGAACCGCAGGGCCTGTTATGACCGCATCCGGGCCCTGAACCGGAAGTAAAGGAAGATTGCTGTGACCCGACTCACCCACATGGACATTGCCGGAATCCCCCCGGCCCTCACCCGACACAACAACCGCTTAAAAGCCATTACCGGTAAAGGGCTTTTGGGCATTGCCTGCCATGCATGGCAACTGGATGAGGCCCGGGTGGCCCAGGCCCTGTCCCACCTGAGAACCCAGGTGATCCCGGTGACCGCCGGCCAGGGGGTGATCACGGATTTTTCCGCCACCGTTGCCGGTATTCTTTCCTTTATCGGGATGCCCGCCCTGGTGGGGGATTGTCCCGATGTCCAGGGGTTGACCCAGGCCTTCCGTCGGGATGCCCAGGCCCTTTTCATGGCCGACGACGTCCAATTCGTCGGCATCCACCTGGCCACCCGAAAGGTGGCGGACAACGGCCCCAACACCGGTAAAGTCTATGCCGCCGCCCTGGATCTCATGGCCGGCGGAATTGAAGACCAGCCCGTCCTCATCATGGGGTGCGGCCCCGTGGGAGAGGCCGCCGCCTTTGAGCTCATGGAAAGAAAAGCCCGGCTCTTCATCCACGACATCAACCCGGCCAACGCCCATGCCCTGGCACGAAAACTCATGGAGGGAGGGGCCAGCAGCATCATTCTGGCCGACCAGCTGTCCACCACCCTGCCCCAGGCCCCCTATGTGGTGGAGGCCACACCCGCAGCCCACACCCTTCCCCTGGCACTGGCCAAGCAGATCAAGGCAGCCGTTGCCCCGGGGGTGCCCCAGGGCGCCCCGCCGGAAAGCCGGAAACACCTGGGAAAGGCATGGCTCCACGACAAATTGGAACTGGGGGTGGCGGCCATGGCCGTGGACCTGATCCGGGACCAGATAAAAACGGACGATGCCGCCCGGGGCCCTGTGTCCACGGCGGACGCCCAAGGAGAGATCCAATGATGGAAAAGACCTGTACCTGGACCCCCACCCAGCACCAGCGCCTCCGGGAGCTGGGCATGGATGAAGACACCCTCAACCGCCACTTTGATGCAACCCGGGAACGGGACAAGAGCTTCCAGGGCCTGGAAAAACAACGGGTAAAAGTGGAAAAGGCCCGGCTCAAGGAACGCCTGGCCACCGGGGGCCCCGCCAAAATGGACCGGCTCAAGGCCCGGCTCACCAAGGCCCTCACCGACCAGGGCTTCATCCGGGTGACCACCCCCACCCTCATCTCCAAGCATGCCCTGGCCAAGATGACCGTGGATGAAGACCATCCCCTCTTCCACCAGGTCTATTGGGTGGGCCCCAAGCAATGCCTGCGCCCCATGCTGGCCCCCAACCTCTATAGTTTGATGATGGATTTTGCCCGGCAGAAACAATGGCCGGTGCGCTTCTTTGAAATCGGCTCCTGTTTCAGAAAGGAAAGCGACGGCTCCCGCCACAACTCCGAATTCACCATGCTCAACCTGGTGGAGATGGGCCTGCCCGAGGAAGAACGGGCGGCCAACCTGAAAAAATGGGCCTGCCTGGTGGCCGAAACCGCCGGCATCACCGACCATGGATTTGAAAGCGAAGATTCCAAGGTCTATGGGTCCACCCTGGACATGGTGGCCGGCCCCCACAAAATGGAGGTAGCCTCCGGCGCCATGGGCCCCCATCCCCTGGATGCGGCCTGGGACATCCACGACACCTGGGTGGGCATGGGCTTTGGCCTGGAACGCCTCCTCATGATCTCTGAAGGGGACACCTTCATTGGCAAATGGTGTAAAAACCTCTCCTACATGGATGGAATCCAGCTGAAAATTTAGCCCGGCCCCCTTCCGGCACGGTTCCCCATGTTGACATTTCCCATGGGTTTTTATACCTTCCTTGACCATTCCATGGGCAACCGTTTAATTTTTTTAGAAATACAAGCCAGACAGAAAAAGGGATACAAGGGAAGGGACGTGGCGGTCTGTATACTGGACGATGGAACCTGCCTGGTAACGGCCTGCGACTCCTGCGGAGCCATCGGCAGCAAGCCCCTGGTCCAAGGGGTGATCTGCGCCATGGCACTGGGCCAGGACCACGGTGATGCCCCCCCTTCTCATCAATGCCATTCTCCTGGCAAAACAGCTCTCCTTGGCCCTGATGAACCGGGGCTTTGGCTACCGCAAACAATGGACATTGCTCTCGGACACCCGGAGCCGGTGGCTGGCCAGGGTCGTCATGGCCCTGGCCGGCCTGGGAATCGTCCTTGCCCCATGGCTGGGATTCACCCGGGGATTCGGAAGGATCTGATTAAAAATTTTATCATCATTTTTTACAGCCTATCCCTTTGATAACAAGGATATCCACCTCCATTCCATCCTTTGATACACCCTTTTACCCCCGGTTTTTGTTTTAAGTTGACTTTTCCAATTTCCCTGTACTATGATCCCGCCGTAACCGCGTTCACCCATTTGACACAAAACCTCTTCAAGGAGGGTGTGGTTTATTTTTTTATCCACACACAAAAAAACGGTATTTGTTTCACCCCATAGACGGAGGTGCACCACCACAGACTGATTTATCCCATTTAAAATCCAAGGATATCCTTGAATTGATACCCTAATCTTACATGGAGGACTTGATCTATGAAGCGTAACAACTTGTTCATCAACACCATCATCGTTGCAGTTCTTGCCCTTGCTTTCATTATCACCCCGGCCCATGCCGCCAAACGCCGCTACGTATCCATTGCAGCCGGCTGGGTTACCGGCGCCTATTTCCCCATGGCCGGCGCCATCTCCAGAATTGCCTGGAAACACCTGAAAGATGACGGTATCAAAGTTACGGCGGAATCCTCCGGCGCATCCGTTGCCAATGCCAAACTCATCGGCGCCGGTGACACCGACTTTGCCATCCTCCAGAACGACATTGCCTTCTATGCCGCCAAGGGCAAAGAGGGCATGTTCAAAAAACCCATGGCCAACCTCAAGGGCGTGGCCACCCTCTTCCCGGAACATTGCCAGGTCATTGCCAGAAAAGAAGCCGGCATCGACTCCATCGCCGATCTTAAGGGCAAAAAAGTGGCCATCGGCCCCGTGGGTTCCGGTACCATTGAAAACGCCGCCCAGATCCTGGAAGCCTGGGGCCTCTCCTTTGACGACCTGAAAAAAGCCGAACAGCTCACCGCGTCCCAGGCTGCCGATTACCTGAAAGACGGTCGTCTGGATGCGGCCTTCTACACCGTGGCCGTGGGCGCTGCCGTGATCACAGACGCCTCCCTCATGGTTCCCATGAATGTGGTCCCCATTGAAGGTCCCAACGTGGACAAACTCATTGCCAAATATCCCTTCTACGCCAAACAGATGGTTCCCGGCGGCACCTACAAAAACAACGATGCCGACGTTCCCACGGTTTCCGTAATGGCCATGCTGGCCGCCTCCAGCGACCTGGAAGAAAACATTGTATACGCCATACTTAAAGCGGTTTACTCCGATCTGCCCCAGCTGAAAAAAGCCCATTCCAAATTCAAGAACATTGAAAAGGAAAAGGGACTGGTGGGTATGAGTGTTCCCCTGCATCCGGGTGCAGAAAAATACTTCAAGGAAATCGGCGTTATCCAATAGGCGGTTTCCCTTTTTGCTAAACTTTAAAAGAATACCGGGTGCGGGTCTTCCGTACCCGGTATTGTCTTGTGGAGGTATCTTTTGGTGGAAAAGGATATGATTCCGGAAAATACCGGACAGATCATCATGGAGGAATCCGAATCCGGTTCCCGTCAGCTCACGGGGGTGGTGGGCAGGGTCATCACGGCCATTGCCATTGCCATGTCCCTGTTCCAGATCTATACCGGCTTTGCAGGTGAGTTGGCCGGATCCAGGCAATTGTCGGTCCATCTGACCTTTGCCATGATTCTATGCTTTGTCTATTACCCCAGGCGGAAGAATTCGCCCAAGGACCGGCTGCCCCTATGGGACATTCTCCTGGCCGTGGCCGGTGGCGGATGCGCCTTTTATCTCTTTGCCAATTACAACCATGTGGTCACGGCCGTGGGGGATGCGGAGATGTACGACATCGTCATCGGCTCCGCCCTTATCCTCCTGGTGCTGGAGGCCACCCGGCGGAGTATCTCCCCCATTTTGCCCGCCATCTGCATCGTCTTCCTCATCTATGCCTATTTCGGGCCCTATATGCCGGGTGAACTGGGCCACCGGGGATTCTCCTTCAAACGGATCATCGACCATATCTTCATGTCCGGGGAAGGGCTGTGGGGGGTCCCCCTTCGGGTATCGGCCACCTTTGTCTTCCTCTTTGTGCTCTTTGGGGCCTTTCTGGACAAAATCGGGGCGGGCCAATACCTCATCAACCTGAGTTTCGCCCTCATGGGTAAATACCGGGGCGGCCCGGCCAAGGCCGCGGTTGTGGCCTCCTGTGCCATGGGCTCCATCTCCGGTTCCTCCATTGCCAACACCGTGACCACCGGGGCCATGACCATCCCCCTCATGAAAAAGGTAGGATTCAAACCCCATACGGCCGGTGCCGTTGAGGTGGCGGCCTCCACAAACGGCCAGCTCATGCCCCCCATCATGGGGGCGGCGGCCTTTATCATGGCCGAGATGATCGGGGTGCCCTACATTGAAATCGTCAAGGCCGCCTTTATCCCGGCCCTGCTCTCCTATTCGGCCATCTTCTGCATCGTCCACCTGGAGGCGGTAAAGGAAAATATCCGGGGCCTGACCAAGGAGGAGATGCCCCCGGCTTTGAAGACCTTCATGTCCGGTGTCCACTTCCTCCTCCCCCTGGGCATTCTCATCTGGCTGCTTTTGGTGGTCCGGTGGACCCCCACCACAGCGGCCTCCTGGTCCATTTTGGCCGGCGCCCTCACCGCCCTGGCCAACAATTTTATCCGCATCAAACGGGATTACCCCGAGCTGGAAGCCCTGGGGCTGGATTCCGCCGACCCGGCCTATCTTGCCTACAAGGGGAACCCGGATACCTATCTTTTCGGCCGCACCAAGGACGAGCTCTTGGCCTCATTGGAAACCGGGGCCCGGAACATGGCCGGCATCGCAGCGGCCTGTGCCTGCTGCGGCATCATCGTGGGTGTGGTCACCCTCACGGGCCTGGGGCTGAAAATGGCCACCTTGATCACGGAGGCGGCCGGGGGCAACCTCATGCTTACCCTGATCTTTTCCGTCTTTGCCTGCATCATCCTGGGTATGGGGCTTCCCACCACGGCCACCTATATCATCATGGCGGCCATGACGGCCCCGGCCATCATGACCATCTCCCAGGACCTGAGCCTGGGGCTGCCCGTGGTGGCGGTTCACCTCTTTGTTTTCTACTACGGGATTGTGGCGGACGACACGCCCCCGGTGGGGCTCTGCGCCTATGCAGCGGCAGGCATATCCGGGGCCGATCCGGTGAAAACGGGCTTTAAGAGTTTCCGCCTGGATCTGGCCGCCTTCACCCTTCCCTTCATGTTCATCTACAACACCAAGCTGCTCATGTACAACACCACCTTCTGGGAGCTGTGCTACATGATCCCGGTCTGCATCGTGGGCATGTTCTGCTGGTCGGTCTTTATCCAGGGGCATTGGATCGTCAAGACCTACCTGCTGGAACGGCTGGGATTCCTGGGGCTGGCCTTCCTTCTGGTCAATCCCAACGGCCTTTCCCTGGGCGGCGTCCACATCAACCACCACCTTGTCAATGCCGGTTGCATCGGCATCATGGTGGCGGTCTACTTCTGGCAGAAGGGCCGTAAGACCCGGCTGGAAGCGGTGGCCGCGTGAAGAAAAAACACCTTATAACAACGCTTCTCTGCCTTGCAGGGCTGGCCCTTGCCGCCCTGCAGGGCATCCACTTCACCGCCCTGGCCATCCGCCTTCCGGACCAGAACAATAAACTGGCCTTTGTGGTCCCCATGGAAACCGGGGAACGCTTTTCCCTGGTCTACCGCCATTCCGTTGAAAAAACCTGGGTCAAAGGCATTTTCCAGCTCTCGGAGAAACCGGGCATCCTGGCCGTTGAAACCCGGATGACCTCTGTGGGTACCGGCCTTCCCAACACCTTTTCCAACCGCACCCACCGGGAGGGGGAATGGCTGGTGGTGGACGAGGGCATGGCCGAAATTCCCCCCTTCCGCTTCTTCATTGCAAAGGTCAACCAGCCCCTGGTCAAAACCCCCCGGCGGGATCTGGACCTCCTGCTTCTGCCCCAGGGTACCCTCATTGTGGTGGGGGTGGAACGCCTGCCCATCTACCTTTATTGGAAGTACTATCTGTAAGGATCCGCCCTGTCCCTAAACGGCCAACCCGGTGAACGCCCCCCGGAACCCATTGCCATGGCAGATCCGGGTTACACTTCTGTTGTTACACTGGTGTAATGCATGCCAATTTTCCCCGGTCCATCCCCGGCCCCTTCCCTTCATTTTTTTTCTTATCCGTTTGTTATCCAACCCGATTCACGGTTCACCCCTGTTGTTTTCCGTTCCTGGCACGGATCTTGGACTATGGTGTTGCCGCAGGTTTACAGAAGATAACCCGGAGGGGGATCCCATTCCGGATAAAGAATCATCAACCCAAATGTAAGGAGAACAAATGGAATCCAACGCAGTAGAAAACCAGGACGCCCAAGGGCTGATCGGGAAACTTTTCGGCAGGTATGATGCAAGTCTTTTCTGGCCGGTTCTGATCACCTTCATCGCAGTGATCACCTGTGCCCTTGTCAATCCAGAAGGAACGGGCAAGACCCTCACCGGGATCCGGAACTTTTTGCTTTTTAACTTCAGCTGGGCCTTTCTACTGGGCGTCGGGGTCACCCTGTTCTTCTGCCTCTACCTGGCCCTGAGTTCCTTTGGGGATCTCAAGTTGGGCAAGGATAACGACACACCTGAGTTTTCCTTTTCTGCGTGGATCGCCATGCTCTTCAGCTGCGGCCTGGGCATCGGCTTTGTCTTCTACGGGGTCACCGAACCGTTGAACCACCTGCACAACTCCTCCAGAATCATTGACATGGGCCTGGCCGGAACGGCCGCCGGCGTTCCCAAGGCCATTGAAATCACCATCCTGGACTGGGGTGTCCACGGCTGGGCCCTGTTCGCCCTTTCCGGATGGGCCATTGCCTTTCCCGCCTACCGCCAGGGCAAACCCCTCACCGTTGCCACCGGCCTGTACGGCATCCTGGGCGACCGCTGCAACACCAGTATCTGGGGCAAGCTGGCAGACGGGCTTGGCACCCTGGGAACCATCGGCGGAAACGCAGCCATGATCGGTCTGGGGGTTGCCTCCATCTCCTACGGCATTGAAACCCTGTTCGGCATACACCTGTCCGACCTGGGCAAGGCAGGGGTCATGCTGGGCCTCATCGTGGCCTACGTCATCTCCGCTGCCACCGGCGTTGAACGCGGCATCCGTTACCTGAGCCAAATCAACATGGTCCTGGCCGCTTGTGTGCTCCTGGTCATCCTTTTCTTTGGCCATGCCCCCACCCAGTATCTGTTCAACATGATCACCCAGATGTTCGGCGACTACTTCGGCAACATCATCGACTCCACCTTCTGGACCGATGCCAGAAGCTTTGAAGCCCGTCCCTGGCTGGGATGGTGGATTGTCTTCTACTGGCTGTGGTGGATCTCCTATATCCCCTTCTGCGGCGGTTTTATCGCCCGTATTTCCAAGGGCCGTACCCTGAAAGAATTCATCTTCGGTGTTATTTTTGTCCCGTCTTTGCTTGGCATCCTCTGGTTCTCCATCTGGGGTGGTTCCGCCGCCTATGCCGACCTCAACGGCATCGTTCCCCTGTGGGACGCGGTCAAGGCCAATGGAGAAGCCGGTGTTTACACCCTTCTGGGCAGCATGAAGGGGGGCTGGTTCATCAGCCTCATCGTCCTGATCAACATCATCATATTTGCCGTGACCACATCCGACTCGGCCTCCTTTTTCGTGGCCATGCAGATGTCCAAGGGCGATCCCAACCCGAAAATCTCCATGCGCCTGCTCTGGGGTCTGATCATCGGTCTCACCGGCATCATTTTCCAGCTCACCGGCGGTTTCAACGCCATCAAGAGCCTGGCCATTGTTGTGGGGGCGCCCTTCTTCTTTGTGGGCATTGCCTTCATCTTCTCTGTTTACGCCATGCTGAAAAAGGCCAAGGCCGGACAGATGTAACCCAGATTTACCATCAAGGGCGGCCCAAACCGCCCATCCTCCCGAAAAGCCGGCCGGTGTCTCCGACCGGCTTTTTTTATGGTGTTTCCCTTCCTTTGCACATTTCTCCGCTGCAGTATTCAAATAGAAATAGAATCAAACATTGTATTTTTTAATACAAACCACATTAATTCCTTGACCCGTGTTTTTTTAAATGGTTTAACCATTACATAAAGCAATTTGGATCCCATCTATTTGAGGAGATATATCATGCTACATAAAATCATCAGCCAGACCCTCCCCTATTTCCCTGAAAAATTTATTTGGCAGTTTTCCAAAAACTATATTGCCGGCGAAACCACCCAGGAAGCCATCAGCGCCTCCAAAAGCCTGAACCTGGGCAAAATCATGGTCACCCTGGACATCCTGGGAGAATTCATCAAACACATTGACGAAGCAAAGGCCAACCGGGACGAATACATCGACCTCATCCACACCATCGAAAAGACCGACATCATCGGCAACTACTCCCTGAAACCCACCATGTTCGGCCTGCTCCTGGACAAACCCACCTGTTTTAAATACATCCGGGACATCGTGGAAGTGGCGGCCTCCTACGACACCTTCATCCGCATAGACATGGAAGACTCCCCCTGTGTGGATGACTCCATTGAATTGTTCCGGCAGCTCAAGGCGGACTTCCCCCAAAACGTGGGATTGGTGGTCCAGGCATACCTGAAACGGACCCGCCGGGACATTGAAGAGATGCTCGACCTGCGGCGGGAAGGGGCCGACCTCAACTTCCGTCTCTGCAAGGGCATCTATGTGGAACCAGCGGAAATCGCCTTCAAGGATCCCACGGAAATCAACCGCCACTACCTGGAAGACCTGGAATTCATGTTCCAGAACGATATTTATCCCTGCATTGCCGGCCACGATGCCGAGGTCATTGAAGGGGCCCTAAAGCTCATTGAAAAGTACAATGTGCCCAAGGAGAGATACGAATTCCAGATGCTCTACGGCGTCACCCCCAAACAGCGCCAGAAGCTGGTGGACGCCGGCCACAGGCTTCGGGTCTACGTCCCCTTTGGCGAACAGTGGTTTGGCTATTCCACCCGCCGCCTCAAGGAAAATCCGGCCATGGTCAGCCACATCATCAAGGCCCTGTTCCACAAGGGATAACCCCTCCTGATAAAACCATGAACACCGTCCGGGCATGGATTTGCCCGGGCGGCGTTTTTATTTTTAACCATCATAGATACCGGCTGCTTTCCAGCCCCATTTGTACCGTGCAGACCTTCCCATAAACGCTCCCTGCCCACCCATCCCCCGATATCCCTGCGGCACGCTTTTTGTATATTTTCTTTAAAAAAAACAACTCCGGCCCAACCGTAACGAACCATACAAGAAAAAGGAACATCCATATGGCAAAACTGAGTAAAACCAAACTGTTAAACGAGACTGAACTGGACCGCCTCCACGAAACCACAGTGGAGCTACTGGAAACCGTTGGTGTTGAACTGGAGGCCGAAGATGCTTTGACCATATTTGCGGAAAAGGGTGCCAAGGTGGAAGGAAACCGGGTCTTCATCCCCGGAAAGATGGTGGAAGAGGCCATTGAAAGCGCCCCCGAGACGTTCACCCTCCACGGTCGGGATGAAAAGAAATCCATCCGCATCGGCGGGGAGCAGGTCCGACCCTGGGTGGAACCCTCCAACGGCCCGGTCTTTGCCCATGACATGGAGCGGGGACGCCGCACCGGCACCCTCCAGGATCTCATCAACTTTTACAAACTGGCCCAGGCCAGTGATGTCTGCGACATTGCAGGGGCCGTGCCCGTGGAGCCCAGTGAACTGGACCCGGCACGGCGCCAGGACCGCATCTACTATGAAATGATCCGCCACAGCGACAAGCCCCTGCGCTTCATCACCGGCACCCGGGACGAGATCCTGCGCTCCTTTAACATGCTGGAAACCGCCATGGGAAAACCCGGATACCTCAAGGACCATCCCTCGGTCATCGTATCCATCAACCCCCTAAGCCCCCTGGCCTATGACCGCACACCCCTGGAAACCATGATGACCTATGCCGAATACGGCCAGGCCGTCACCGTTCTCTGCTGCGCCCTGGCGGGGATCTCCGCCCCCATCTCCCCCATGGGCGCCGCCGCCATGATCAACGCAGAAATGCTGGCCGGCCTCACCCTGATCCAGCTCATCAACCCGGGCACCCCCTATGTCCATGCCCCGGCATCTGTCGTGCCCAACCTCCAGACCGGCCAATACATCACCGGTTCCCCCCAGTCCAACCTCATCAACATGGCCGTGCTCCAGATCGCCCGGGACCGCTACAGACTTCCCACCCGGACCATGGCCGGCATGACCGATGCAAAGCTCCCCGATGCCCAGGCCGGTTTTGAAACCATGCAAAACCTGATGCAGTGCATGCTGGGCGGGGCCCATATCATCAACGAATGCCTGGGGGTTCTGGACGCCATCATGACCAACTCCTTTGAAAAATTTGTCATGGACGAAGAAATGATGTCCCGGGTCTTTGCCATGATGAATGTGGTGCCCGCAGAACGGGAGGACTTTATGATGGACACCATGGTGGAAGTGGGCCCCAGGGGAACCTATTTGACCCATCCCTCCACATTCAAAGCCTTCCGGGACCTCTGGCGTCCCTCGGTCTCCACCTGGGACGATTACGCCAAATGGGAACGGGAAGGCGCCGAAGATGCCCTGACCCGGGCCACCCGGATCTACAGGGAAAAACTGGCCGCCTGCCCCGACTCCACCCTGGCTCCGGAAACCGAAGCGGCCATGGCCAGGTTCATCCAATAACACAAACCCCTTCCCCCCGGTTTGGCCCGGATCGGGCCTGCCCACCCTGCCGGGGGGAACACCATAATCCCTGCCACCGGCGGGGGTACCCCCACTTGTCGTTCCAACAGTATCCGGTGGCACCATACAAAAGGGGCCTGTCTGCACCCTGGCAGACAGGCCCCTTCTTTTATACCTTCAGAAATCCGGACTATTTATCCCGGGCTTCCTTTTCCTTTGCTTCGGCGATGTCCGCCTCAACGCGGTCGACAATGGATCTCATTTCTGATTTCACTTCGTCGGCCAGGGGGGTGGGCTTGTGATTCTTGAGGATATCACGGGCCTTTTCCTGGGCTTTTTCATACATGCCCTTGGCACCGGAATTTTCCCATTTGTCCCGGACGCGCCGGTCAATGAGCTTGGGCTGGGACATCTGCCTCATGTGATCAAAGGTGTGCTTCTCGGTGATGAACTGTGAAAAGGGTCCTACCTTTCCAATGAGGTCCACCGCCAGGCTGTCGGTATTCACGGGGATACCATTCACAACATGCTTGATCATTTCTGCAAATTCGTTATCCATGACGAGCTGTCCATAATCGATGGTCATGCCGGATTCGAGCATTCCCAGGCCGTAAATCAGATTGGCACCTGCCAAAGCTGTGAGGAGGCCGGAGAGTGTTTTCTCGTGGGCAGCCTGACCATCAGGCAATTTGGAGTCAGCCTAGCCACCGGCAACCCAGGAAGGCAGCTGATAGTAATTTGACAATGCGGCAACGCCGGCATTGATCATACCACATTCCGGGGATCCAACTGTAGCGGTGGCGGTTCTCAAGTCCAAAGGACAGGTGGAAGAACCAAACATCATGGGGGTACCCTTGCGAACGGTCTGGCCCAGGACAATACCGGAGAGCACTTCGGCATTGTGGATGACCAGGGTGCCGGCCAGGGTCACGGGGGCTGACCCGCCTGCCAGGGCCTGGGTCAATACATTGACCAGAACACCGGCTTTGGCGCCTTCAACAATCACCTCGGTGCAATCCCGGACCAGTTTCAAGGGCGAGATGGGGCAGGTGTTGAAGGAAATAATGGGTCTTTCCCGCAGTTTGTCATGGCCACCCTGGATGGCGGCGGCCAGGTCGATGGCACCCCTCATCAGGCGGCCGTCGCCGGCGCCGTGGAAGCAGTGCTTGGTGGTGTTGGACAAAAATGCCTCTGCATTGTGCAACGGCTGGGCATCCTGGTTGACGTCGTGGGCGCCGACGGCACGTTCGTAAACGTCGATGCCGTCCAGGTAGTCCACCATGATGGCGCTTTCTTCAACGTCCCGTTTTACGGTTTCCCGAAGAACGCCGGTTTCTATGTCCACGATGTTGATGCCTTCACCAAAGTTGGTGAAGCCCACATGGTTGTTGCCCAAAAGATAATCGTGCTTGGGATCACGGCCACACAAGTTAACAGTGCCCGGGGCGGACTTGATGGCGTCCTCGACCATATAGGGCGGAAATTTCACAACATGTGTTTTGGGATCGACGATGGCGCCGCCCCCCGCCAGGATGTCTCTGGCCTCTTCGCATTCGAAGTAGACACCGGTGTGCTGGAGCACATCCAGGGTGGCCAGATGAATTTCATACAATTCATCCTGGGTGAACATGTTGAGGCTCAAACCGCCGCTCTGCAGGTAGCCTGCTTGCAAGTTACGTCTCAAAACGGAACCTCCTCATTGGGTTAAAAATTTTGGAAGCCGACCCAACAAGGGATCACACCTTACAGGGGCTTCCAGTCGATTATCGGTTACGGGCTCCCATGGGTGGGGGACCCGGTATTCCCAAAGGAATCGGAGACCATGGCGGAGGCCGCCATTTTTTACTCCACGGTTTGTCAGATCAAAAATCATGCCCGGGACTTAGACCAAAAAAAATAGTTGAGATCAAAAGGAAATACGGCGCCTTACAATTACACTTGGATCCCCCCCCCCAACACCTGACTTTTCAAGTCGGGTGTCCAATGTCAGATGTGTAAAGGATCACCTTTGTAATGGTTTACACATCAGGGCCGGGCCGACAGCAATACATCTTTCATCTTTTTTTTTCAACAGGGCATTAAATGGACCCTTGTCTTTTTTTGGCAAATAGAAGTTCAATCTCCACTTGAATTGATTTTCGACCTTGGCCAACCCGTTTTGGGTTGGAGATCATTCAAATTATCATGATAAACCGTTAACCATCGGATAATAAGGGGGCAATCAAGCGGCGATGGGTCTAACATGCTGAATTTACAGGGTTTCATTCAGCCGGGGAGGTTCATGAACTGCCCTGTGTTGAATTCAAAGATCTCAAGCGAATCTTGGCCGGTGTGATGTCTTCAATTGGATACACACCCACAAAATTGATACCGGCAGGTTGCACCCCTAATTTTCATGTGGGTGTCTTCGAAAAAAATAAAAAACGGATGGCTGCAGTCTGTAACGCGGTATACCCCTTTGCCGCGCCCCCCATTCTTTCCATACCCCCATACATCATTTCCATTTGCGCCGGCGGTCAGGTTCGGGATAGAAACCAGGTCCAGATCCGTTGGAAGCAAATGGGATCTGGCCCCATCACTTCAAACACCTCGGCCCTGGATCTCAATGGGGTTCCAGGTCGTATTTTTCCAGCTTGCGGTAGAGGGTGGGGCGGCTGATGCCCATGAGGCGGGCTGTCTTGGCCTTGTTCCAGTCGGTCTTTTCCAGGATGGAGATCAGCTCCTGTTTTTCCTCGGCTTCCGAGAGTTCCGACTCCCGGAGCAGGCCGGTTTCCCCCCTGCGGAAATGGCGGATCTCCGAGGGGATGTGGGCAAGGTCTATCTCCGGCTGATTGCACAGAACAAAGCCATGTTCAACCGCATGCTCCAGCTCCCGGACATTGCCGGGCCAGGGATAGGCGTTGAAGATGTCCATGGCCGCCATGGAAACGGCCTGGATGGCCTTCTGGTATTTTTTCCGGAACTTTGAAATGAAGAATTCCACCAGCAAAGGGATATCGCCGTGGCGGTCCCGCAGGGGCGGCATGCGGATCTCCACCACATTGAGGCGGTAGTAGAGGTCTTCCCTGAAATGGCCGGCCTCCACCTCTTCCTTGAGCTGGCGGTTGGTGGCGGCGATGATCCGGGTGTCAACGGTGACCGGGGTGGAATCCCCCACCCGCTCGAATTCCCGATCCTGGATCACCCCTAGCAACTTGAGCTGGAGAGCCGGAGAGATCTCCCCGATTTCGTCCAGGAAAATGGAGCCCTTGTTGCACATTTCAAACCGACCCACCTTGCTGGCAACGGCCCCGGTGAAGGCGCCTTTGACATGGCCGAAGAGTTCGCTTTCCAACAATTGCTCGGCCAGGGCGGAGCAGCGCACCGTGACCATGTTGTGGCTGGACCGGTCGGACAGCTCGTGGATCTCACGGGCCACCAGGCTTTTGCCCGTGCCGCTCTCTCCGGTGATCAGCACGGTGGCATCGGTGTCGGCCAGGGCCCGGACCAGGTCAAAGACCTTTTCCATGCGATAGCAATTGCCAATGATGCGCTGGAACTCAGTGGTCTCCTTGAGCTGTTTTTCCAACACGTGCATCCGGGTCTTGTCCTTTACCACCACGGCCGCACCCAGGGACTTTTTGTGCTTGCTCAGCAGGGGGGAGCAGGAGATGGAGATCCACCGCTTCTCCCCCTGGGGACTGAGGAACTCCATGGGATGGTTCTTCACGCTTTCCCGGCGGCTCAGTGAAATTTCAATGGCCTCCACACATGCCTTCAAAAAAGGGTTCCGGCTCTCCTGGATCCGGGTGCCGTTGAGGGGGGGCAGATCCCCGGCCTCCATGACGGAGTGGCGCAGGCCGTTGGACCGGTAGAGGTCATAGGCCGCATCGTTGCAGGCAATGATGGTCCGGGAATTGTCCACGGTCATGATGGGGTCGTCCACATTGGTGAACACAGCCTCCAGATGGTTCCGATACCGGTCCTTTTCGGCCATGATCCGCTCTTTTTCATCCATGAGCTGCTTGTTCTTCAAAGCGGTTCGGCTGACCCGGAGCAGGGTCTCCTTGACAATGGGCTTGACAATATAGTCGTAGGCCCCCAGGCGAACGGCTTCGGCGGCCGTGTCGATGCTGGGCTGGCCCGTGATCATGATCACCGGGGAAAAGAGGTCCAGCTCATTGACCTTTTTTAGGATCTTGAGCCCGTCCTCGTCCCCCAGGATGATGTCGGAAAAAATGATATCCGGTACCATGGTGGTGATCAGGCCCAGGGCGGTTTCCAGGTCAGGGGCACAGGCCACTTCGTATCCATCGTTGACCAGAAAGGTTTCAAAGGAATACCGGATGCTCTCCTCGTCATCCACCACCAGAACTTTTGCTTTATATTGGGTCTTGCTCATTTTTGCCGCCTTTTATTGCGTCTTTCGGGCCCCTGCCAGGCCCCGTCCCCATCATGGTCCGAACGGTTCCGACTCTCTTCCTTCGCATATCATTGCCACACCGGAAGATCAATGCTCACCCGGGTCCACTTGCCCTGGATGCTTCGAATGTCCAGTGCCCCGTCGTGCTCTTCAATAATGCCGTAGGAGATGCTCAACCCCAGTCCGGTGCCCTGATCCGGGGGTTTGGTGGAAAAAAAGGGGTTACAGATCTTGGACATCACCGCCTTGGGAATGCCGATGCCGTAATCCTTGAATTCCGTGCGCACCATGGGCACATCCCCCTGTACAACCGAGCAGGTGATGACCAGTTTTTTACCGGTGTCGGAACCGGGAAACTTCTGGTTCAGGGCATGGCGTGCATTGCCGATGATGTTGAGAAAAATCTGCTGGACCTGGTGGATCACGGCACGGCACGGGGGCAGGTCCGGGGGCAGATGCATCTCCACCTGGATATGCTCCTTGCGCAGGGCAGCCCGGGTGAGGTCCAGGGCATCCTCCAGCACCCCTGGCAGGGCCACAGCCTCTTTTTTTTCGGTGCCGGCCCGGGCAAAGGAGAGCAGCTTGGACACGATGATGGCGATGCGTTCGGCCTCCTTAATGATCCGACCGGGCAGCTGGGCATGGGGGTGGTCCTGTTCCAGGGCTTGGACATCCTCCACGATCTGGGCATAGTTAATGATCCCGTTGATGGGATTGTTGATCTCATGGGCCACGCCGGCAGCCAGCTCACCAAGGGCGGCCAGCTGGGCATTTCTCAGCACTTCGGCCCGGAGCCGCTTCTTTTCGGTCAGGTTCCGGCAGACCACCACCACCCGGGTGACCTTTCCGGTTTTGTCCCGCTGGACCACATTGGCCGTCAGCCAGAAATCCTGGTATTTCCCCTGGTTCCAAAGCTGGATTTCGGTATCGTTCTCCACCCCGTCGGCAAAACAGGCCGAGACAATACAGTCCTCGGGCGGGGCCGACTGCCGGTACAGGGGCTTATAATAGGGGGCACCCTCGGCCTGGTCCCCCATCACCCTTCGGGCCTTGTCATTGATCCACCGGATGGTGCCGGAGTCGTCCACCATGAGCATGACATCGTTGACGGCGTTGATGATGCCCCGGATCTTCTCCTCGCTCTGCTTCAGGGCGATCTGGGCCCTGTTCAACTCATCAATGCGGCCGTGGATGGCACCAAAGGATGCCTTCATGGCCCGGGCCATGGAGTTGAACTGCCGGGAGAGCACCTCGATCTCATCCCCGGTTTTTTTCACCGGGATCTCAATGAAATGGCCGTTGGCAATCTGGGCAGCCCCCTGGGTGAGATCCCGCACCGGCTCCAGAAGCCGTTGCATGAAAAAGGAGACCACCAGGGCAAAAAAAATCCCGCCACCCCAAAGGATGACCAGGGAATAGCGGGTGTAGAAGCGAATCAGATTCTGGATCAGACTCCAATTCCCCTGGGTGACGATGCCCCATCCCGTTCCCGGCACCGGGGCATACCCGGAGATCACCTTCTGCCCGGTAACATTGGGGGTGACCATGGCCCCCGTCAGCCCCTGGACCACCTTTTTCACCGGGGGCTGCTCCAGGACAATCCTGCCCATAAGGGAGGGCTGGCGATGGTAGAGCACCCGGCCGTGGCCGTCCACTAAATAGGCATAGGAGGCCTGCCCCGACTTGTATTCCAGCACCTTGGTATAGGTGGTGCCCAGGGTGGAATAATCCAGGGAACAGACCCCGGCCACCACACCGGCCATTCCATTGTCCGGCCCCAAAATGGGGACGGCAATGAGGATCAGGCCCCGGCCTCCGGAAAAAAGAATATCGGAATAATAGGGCCGCAGGGTATCCGAAATGGTCTTAAAGCCCCTCAGATCGGGGAAATGGGGTTCCCGGTAAAAGGTATCCCCGGGATAGGACCAGACCTGCGCGCCCCGGGGATCGTAGAGAAAGATCCCTCCGTCAAAGAAGTGAAGCCAGTTTCGGGTCCGGGCAATGGCGGGGTCCACGCCTGAAAAATCCATGGTTTTCATGGCCCGGGTATCGGCCAGGGTCTGGAGGAAGAGAGGATACCGGGAAAGGTTTTCCGACAGCCGCTTTGCCGTCATCTCGGCCAGTTCGGCATCCCGCTCCTGCACCACTTCCAGGGCTGTGTTTTTGATGGTCACCAGGGAGAGCACCGAAAGCACACCCATGACAAAAAAGCTGGGCAGCAGGGTCCAGAAAATAACCTTGATATGGATACTTTTAAAGGGGGAAAACACCACCACCTGCCTAGTCTGCTTCCGCTTCCGCCAGAAAGGCCAGGATTCGTTCCCTGGCCTGGGGGGTCACCCATTGGCTCCAATGGTCCGGGTAGTGCACCATGAAAAACAGGGCGGTCGCCTGGATACTGCTGTTTTCCAGGGGAATGTCCCTTTGTTGGAAAAGAAGGTCGTCAAAGAGTTCAACCGAGATCTCCATTTTCTGGAACATCTCCACAATATCCGGTGCCTTTTCCATGAGTCGGCTGTGGGCGATTTTATGCACAGAATTGGTATTGGCGGCACAGGCATTTGACAATGACACCCCCTGGGGATCTGCCGCCGACTCGATCACCTCCCGCCAGACATCATCGGAATAGGCCGGCTCCTCCAGCCGGAACCAGTCCCTGCTGGTCATGAGGGCATTGGGCTCCCAATAATAGCCGAACACGGGTAGTTTCCGCTCCCTGGCGCTTTCGTAAATGGCCCGCAGGGCCCTGGGGGAGATGGGGGAAACCATGTTAAAGTATCGATCCAGGCCATAGGCGGCCAGCTTCACCCGGTTGATGTCCCGGCAGGCCCAGCCGAAGATACAATTGAAAAACAGCCCCTTGGACGGGTCTTCCGGCTCCACGAAATCCTGCCAGTGGTCCTTCATGTCAAAGACGGTTTCAATGCCCTTTTCCTCGGCATACCACCGGGGAATGATCCAGTATTGGCGACCCTGGTTGTAGATGGCGCCCAGATCTACGATGCGGCCCTGGTTGGCGGCGTTGTCATACCAGACCAGGTTGTTGGCCTTCCACATTTCAAGGGAGATGTCGATGTCCCCCCGGATAAGGCGGCCATGGACCTCCTTGATGGTGCTTTCCACCTCCTGGACCCGGTAGCCGTAGCCCTTTTCAATGATCAGGCCGGCAATGGCATTGGTGAGTTTTTGTATATCAATCTGGTCGGCGTGGAGGCGGATAATGGTACGGGATGGATCTGGACTGAAAAAATAATAGGTAAACATCAGGACGAGACAGGTGCTGACTGCAAAAAAAAATTTGGCGGCTGGTTTCAGTTTCATCCCTTTGACTCCCTGGTTCATCCGGATCTCATGGCCGGGTGGGCCGTCCCAATCGGTACAAAAAAAGGATAGTAACACACACACCCGGACAATGCCATGGGAATCGGGGCGCAGATTGTATGCCCCCTGTTCCGGGCTGGTCTCCCTATTGGGCGAAGCAGAAGAGTGCCCCATAAAAAAAGGGGATACCGTCCCCCCCCGATTGCGGTCCGGCATCCCCAGGTATCCGATATGTCATGGCCCTTTAAAATGGAGAAACATCGTTACCGATGGTGCCATTCTCCAGATGAAAACCAGGCCAGGGAGGATCCCCTCCGGCGAAATGAATCCACCTCACGGCAGCCGGGGCAGATTCATTTCGTGACATATGCGGATGGTAAATTATTTCTTCAGTTCGGCGGTAATGGCCGGAACCACCTCAAAGAGATCGTCCTGGATGCAATAGTCCGAAACCCTGAAGATCAGTGCATCCGGGTCATTGTTGATGGAAACAATGACATCGGAGGTGGACATGCCGGCCACATGCTGCATGGCGCCGGAAATACCACAGGCAATATAGAGTTTGGGAGAAACCACCTTGCCGGTCTGGCCCACCTGGTCGGAAACGGATCTCCAGCCCAGGTCAACGGCGTTACGGGAGGCGCCCACGGCACCGTTGAGGGTGGCGGCCAGGTCTTCCAGAACGCTCCAGTCCTCGCCTTCCATGCCGCGACCGCCGGAGACGATGTAGTCGGCTTCGGTGAGTTCGGCCTTGGTGGAGAATTCAATTCTTTCTTCCACCAGGGTCACCCGGGTCTCGCCGGGGTTTACGGCCAGGGATTCTACAGCAGCAGCACCTTCGGCTTCCTTCACGTCAAAGACGTTGGGGCGGATTGAGGCCATCTGCACATCGCCCTGGATGTCCACCTTGGTCACCACCTTGCCGCCGAAGAGGTTACGGGTGGCCACCAGTTTGCCCTCTTCCAGTTCCAGATCGGTGCATTCCACAGCCAGACCGCAGGAGAGCTCAGAGGCCACCAGGGCGGAGACTTCCTTGCCCTGGTTGGTGCCGCCGAAGATGACCATCTTAGGCGCCTTGGCCTTGATGGCATCGATAATGGTGGCTTCAAAAATCCAGGAGCGGTAGTTTTCAATGGAGGCATCGTCGGCCACCAGGATGGTGTCCGGACCGTAGGCTGCCAGTTCCTTGGCCGCATCGGCCACGCCGGAGCCCAGGACCACGGCCACCAGGGGCTCTCCCAGTTCAACAGCCAGTTCTTTACCCTTGCTCAGTGCTTCCAGGGAAATTTTACGGAAACTCTTATTCCAATATTCTGTTACGACTAATACGCCTTGTGCCATTTTTCTATCTCCTTGGTCCTAAATTACACAGGCTTCTTCTTTGAGAAGTCTTACGAGTTCCGCGGCCTTTTCCACGGGGGAACCCCCTTCGATCACCTTGCCGGCTGCACGGGCTTCGGGATAGGCCATGGTGCGAATTTTCACCTTGGCGCCGGCCCGGCCCAGCTCTTCTTCGGCATCGAATCCCAAATCGTCCAATTCCTTTTCTTCCACTTTTTTCTTCTTGGCCTTCATGATGGCCCGGAAGGCAGGATAGCGGGGTTCGTTAATGCCCTTGGCAGCGGTCATGAGGATGGGCAGATCGGCCTTGAGAACGGCGACACCGCCGTCAATGGCCTGCTCGCAGGTGATGGAGGATCCATCGATGTCCTGTTTGGCCACGTTGGAAATCATGGGCACTCCCAGCATCTTGGAAACAGAGGCGGGAACCATATAGTTGTCATCGTCAACGGCACGGGTGCCGGCAATGATAAGATCACAGGGGAGTTCTTTGATGGCGCGGGCCAGGATGGTGGACGTGGTAAATGCATCCACGGCGCCAAAGACCTCATCATCAATCTCGTCGTTGATGTGGATGGCGTTATCCACGCCCATGGCATAGGCCACACGGATGGCTTCGGATACCCGGTCCGGTCCCACGGTGACCACAGTGACGGTAACGTCGTCCCGGCTTTCCTTGATCAGCAGGGCCTCTTCCAGGGCATATTCGTCATAGGGGTTGATTGCCCACTTGAGATCTTCCTCGTTCAGGCAGACGCCGGATTCGGCGATGTCAACCGGCGCTTCCGTGTCCGGTATCTGTTTCATTAATACTACGATATCCATGTTATTTTCCTCATAAACACTTGGGGTTCGGACCTCAGGTCCGCATTCCCCGGGGAATACGGCCCCGGAGAATGCTTTTTTTATTGAAACAAACTACATTTTGGTCCGCTGATTTTTGGGATCATAGGGGGAACCCAGGTAGAGTTTGGCCGCCTTGAGCTGGCCTTCCACCATGATCTCGTACTTGCCTTCCTTAATCCAATCGTTGGTGATTTTGGCACCACCTTCGGTTTTCACGTAACCCATGCCCACGGCGGTTCCGATTTCGAAACCATATCCGCCCGAGGTCAGGATGGCGTTGTATTCACCGTTGCGGTAGATGGGTTCGTTGCCGTAGAGCATGATGGAATCATCCTCCAGGGTAAACATGACCATCTTGCGGTCGGAGCCTTCTTCCTTGGCCTTGATCAGGGCTTCTTTACCGATGAAGTCGGACGCCTTATCCAATTTCACGCCAAAGCCCAATCCGGCCTGGTAGGGGTTATCATCGGGGGTAATGTCGGATTCCCAGTGACGGTAACCCGTTTCCAGACGCAGGGAGTTAACGGCCTGCATACCCACCAGCTTCAGGTCGTACTTCTTGCCGGTTTCCATGATGGCATCGAAAATTTTGGCAGCGAAGTTGGAGGGGATATACAGCTCCCATCCCAGCTCGCCCACGTAGGACATACGCACGGCGATGCAGCGACCGTATGCCATGTCGATTTCCTGGGCCGTGGAGAAGGGGAAGGCTTCGTTGGACAGGCTCACATCGGTGAGTTCCTGCAACAGGTCCCGGGACTTGGGACCCATGACGGCCAGCATGGCGTAACCATGGGTTACGTCGGTGATGGTGCAGATGGCGTCTTTGGGGATTCTGCGTTTGATGTAGTCAAAGTCCCGGATGGTGGTGCCCACGGCAGATACAATGAAGAATTCATCTTCACCGATCTTGGTCACGGTGAGGTCGGATTCAAAACCGCCTCTTTCGTTACACATGGGGGTGTAAACCACGGTGCCCACGGGGCCTGAGATGTCGTTGGCGCACAGGTTCTGGAGAACGGCTTCGGCGTCTCTACCCTGGACAATGTAGTTGGCCATGGAGGAGAGGTCGTACATGCCCACACCGTGGCGGACGGCCAGGTGTTCTTCCTTCTGCCAGGGCAGCCAGCCCGGGCTTCTCCAATCGTACTTGTGAACGGGTTCTTCCCCTTCGGGTGCGAAGAAGTCGGCACGTTCCCAGCCCGCGATCATGGAGAAGGCGGCGTTGTTGGCGGCCAAACGATCGTGGACCGGAGACTGGATGATGGGACGGGCAGTGGCGCGCTGTCTGTTGGGATAGTGCTGTTCGTAGAGGATGCCCACGGATTCGATAACGCGATCGTGGGTGTATTTGGCATTCTGCTGCCAGGGGAAGTACCGGCGTACGTCAACGGGCCAGAGCTGTTCGTCGGGATATCCCTGATCGATCCACTGGGCCAGGGCACGGCCCACGCCGGCAGAACCGCAGATACCAACGGAATTCATACCGCAACCCACATAGAAATTTTTCACTCCGGGGGCTTCGCCGATCATGAAGGCATTGTCCGGGGTAAAGGACTCGGCACATACGGTGAGGTGACGGATCTGGGCATCTTCCAGGGCGGGGAAGCGTTCGAAACCGCATTCCATGAAGACTTCAAACTGATCCCAGTCTTCGGCCAGTTCGGTGAACTTCCAATTTTCGGGAATTCCCTTGTGCCCCCAGGGTTTGGAGTGGACTTCAAAGCCCCCCAGCAGGATGCCGCCGGACTCTTCACGGAAGTAGGTCACACCGTCGAAGTCGCGGACGGTGGGGAAGTGTTTTTTGATGCCCGGGATGGGCACGGTGATGGCGTGCATGTGTTCGGCACCGTGCAGGGGAATGGAAACATTGACCATTTTACCCACGTTGCGACCCCACATACCGGCACAGTTGACGACCACCTCACACTTGATCTCGCCCTGTTCGGTCTTTACGCCTTTGACTTCACCGTCTTTGATGATGATGTCTTCCACCTTGCAGTTTTCAATAATGGTGGCGCCGCCGTTCTTGGCACCCTTGGCCAGGGCCTGGGTGGCACCAATGGGATCCACCTGGCCGTCGTTGGGCAGGTAGAAGGCAGACTTCAGTCCCTGGGAGCTCATGCCCGGAACCATATCTTCTGCTTCTTTCAAAGAGATTTCGTGCATATCAATACCGAATGCCTTGGCCATGGCAGACCCCCGCAGCCATTCCAGACGACGGTCTTCGGTCTGGCAAACACCGATGGCGCCGGTACGGACAAAGCCGGTGTTCACGCCGGTTTCCTCACCCAGGGTGGCAAACAATTCAGTGGCATACTTGGCCAGGTTTGTCATTTCCTGGTTCTGACGCAGCTGGGCCAAAAGACCGGCCGCAGCAAAGGTGGTACCGGAGCCCAGTTCCTTTCTTTCCAGCAACAGAACATCCTTGTAACCTTGTTTGGTCAAATGATAGGCAGTACTACATCCGACAATGCCACCACCGATAATAACGATTTGAGCTTGGGTTGGGAATTCGGTCGTCATCGACTATCTCCTTTATGGGTTGAACCTTGATATGGTTTTAACTTCAACATTTCCCCGTTTTGATCCGGAACCGACCGAAGCCGGAACCGAATCACACGAGAGTACTTAGGTGACATAGCAACCCATGTGCCACCCCCTGTCCTCCAGTCCTTTTTTTTAGACAAACAACTGAAACACCAATGTATTTTCCAACCCTGGGATTATTTTCTTTTTTTTATCCTTGACCTTCTACGGAAAATCGACCCATATTTGCATCGCTTTCAATATCTCCGATTCACCAGTGCATCACATCCAAAATAAAAGGAAGGGGGGAACACATGTTGAACCAAAAACAGGGCATCTCCAACAGCCTGGAACTCCAACACTTTGAACTCATATTTGAGGCCATCATGACCCATTCCAGGGACGGTCTCTTTGTGGTGGACAACACAGGGCTGGTGGTCATGGTCAACCGGGCCACCGAGGACATGTTCGGCTTCAATAAAACAGAGGTCCTGGGGCGGAATGTAGAAGATCTGGTGTCGGAAGGCTTCTACGAGCCCTCGGTGTCGGTGATGGTCATTGAGGAAAAGAAACCCATGTCCGTGATCCAGACCACCCGGTATAAGAAACAGGTGCTGTCCACGGGCATCCCCATCTTTGACGACAACGGCGAGGTTCAGTTTGTCCTGGTCAACGACAGGGACATCTCCCACATCAACCAGCTGGCCCAGACCCTTTACCTGTCCGAGCCCACGGAGGAGGGCTTGCGAATGGACTACTCCAAGGGGGACATCGCCTCCACTGAACTGGAAAAGATGGTGGTGAAGAGTCCGCCCATGATCGAGGTGGTCCAGACCGCCATCCAGGCAGCCAAATTCAACATCCCCATGATCATCACAGGGGAGTCCGGGGTGGGAAAGTCCATGATCGCCCGGCTGGTCCACCAGCTCTCCCCCCGGCGCAACTATCCCTTTGTGGATGTGAACTGTGCCGCCCTGACCCCCTCCCTCATCGAATCGGAACTCTTCGGCCACAAAGGCGGGGCCTTTACCGGGGCTTCGGCCAACGGCAAAAAGGGCCTGTTTGAAACCGCAGACAAGGGCACCCTTTTTTTGGATGAAATAGGAGAAATTCCCCCCTCCATGCAGGTAAAACTGCTCAAATTCCTGGAGACCATGGAGCTGCGCCACGTGGGGGGGACCACCCCCATCAAGGTGGATACCCGGATCATTGCCGCCACCAACCAGAACCTGGAAAAGATGGTGGAGACCGGCAAGTTCAGGAAAGATCTCTTTTTCCGGCTCAATGTGGTGCCTTTGCGCATCCCCCGCCTGGGCCGGCGGCCCGAGGACATTATTCCCCTGGCCCTCTCCTTCATCGACCGGTTCAACCAGGAGTTCAACACCCATAAGCTCCTGACCCAACCCGTCTGCCAGATGCTCTCCCGATACCATTTCCCCGGCAATGTCAGGGAATTGGAGAACCTGATCAAACGCCTGGTCACCATGACACCCCAGGATAAAATCGAGCTGACCCATCTCCCCCCCCTGCCCTCTGCATCCAGCCGTGCATCCGAGAGTGAGCATCCTGCTGCGCCCACCAAAGCCCCGGGGACAACATCGCCGCCACTGGATTACCAGGCAGAGGTCAGCCTTTTTGAAAAAGAGCTGCTGGGTAGGGCTGTGGCCTACCACGGCAGCCAGCGCAAGGCCGCCATGGCCCTGGGTATCAGCCAGTCCACCCTCTCCAGGAAACTCAACTTCCAGCCAGGGTAGCCTGTGGATCAAGCCGTACTGGCACTACACTCAACCGGGCCGGCCCTATACCCCGCAAAGAATCAGGGTTCCCAGGAAAACCAAGGGGGCATTATTGCCCCTTCACCCCACCCCTTCCCACAGACCACAGACCGAACACAAAAACACCAAACATCCATTATCACTTCACTTTCAAAGTAAAACAACCTCACACAGGGCATTTATGCCCCAGGGATTCAGCTTGCCATTTTCACTTGGGATCGCCCTGTAAACGAGCCATTTCGCAGAAGCCCCCCAATACATAGGGGGCATTTTTGCCCCACAACCCTTCATCTCCCATTTCCTAAACCCAACGGACAAATCCCACATAACCATCTAAATTAAAAAAAAATACAAACTGAGCACCTTTCAGGCAGACAAAACTGGCACACCCATTGCACCTAAGCTCCCCATCGGATTTTCTCCCGGGGGAAAAGTTTCCACCGGGCCAACATAAGCCTTAAGTTTTAGGAGTAGAAGATGAAGACCCTTGGATCCAAATGCCTGGCCGCCCTGGCCGCTTTGACCATGATCATGACCTTTACCGCGCAAGTTCACGCAAAAACCTTTAAAATGTCCACCGGCGACGCCGCCGGTTCAAACCAGTACCTGACCGGTAAAAAATTTGCCGACATCATGGCTGAAAAATCCAGCGGAAAAGTAAAAATTCAGATTTTCCCCAACGGCCAGCTGGGTTCCGAACAGGACACTGTTAACGACTGCGCCATGGGCACCCTGGACTTCTCCGTTCTGGCCATCAACAACGTCACCCCCTTCTCCCCCACCGTTGGCTCCCTGTCCCTGCCCTACGTTATCCAGAGCCTGGACGAAGCCATTGCCCTGACCCAGGGTGAAGTGGGAAAGGAACTGACCGAAAACACTATCCGTGACGCTGGCGTCCGCATCCTGGCCTGGACCTACACCGGTTTCCGCGTTCTGACCAACTCCAAACACCCCGTCTCCACCCCCGACGATCTGAAGGATCTCATCGTTCGCGTTCCCAAGAACGCCATCATGATCGACACCTACAAATCCTGGGGCATCAACCCCACTCCCATGGCCTGGTCCGAAACCTTCACCGCCCTGCAGCAGAAGGTTGTCGACGGTCAGGACAACCCTTACATGACCGTCCATGACATGAAGTTCTACGAAGTACAGAAGTACATCACCCCCATCCGCTACATCTTCGCCCTGGAGCCCCTGGTCATCTCCGAAGAAGTCTTCCAAAGCCAGCCCAAAAAAATGCAGGAGATGATGCTGGCCGCTGGTGCCGAAGCCTCTGAGTTCTCAATGAACTACCTGAGAGACACCGAAGCCAAGGTGGTTAAGATCCTGAAGGAAAAAGGAATGGAAATCACCATGCCCGCCAACGGCGAAAAAGAATGGATCGAAAAGGCCACCAAAACCGTATGGCCCAAATACTACGACTCCATCGGGGGCAAGGACAAACTGGAAAAAATCCTGAAATCCCTCGGACGTTCCCTGTAAAACGTCAAATCAGCGGCCCCGTAATTTCCAGGGGGCGGCAGCTTAACGGCACTGCCCCCTTTTACCGGCCCCGGAGAGACCGGGCCAACACACTAAATATGGATAAGAAAATGGACAAAAAACCATCGATACTCATCCGCATACTGGACAACTTCGAAAGCTATGCCTGTCAATTGCTACTGGCCTTTTTCGTGGTCCTGCTCTTCATTCAGATCATCCTGAGAGAGTTTTTCCACTACTCCATTGCCTGGGGAGAGGAACTGGCCACTTACATGTTTGTCTGGTTCGTGTTTTTGGGAGCCAGTTACGCCTGCCGCCTGGGCGCACACAACCGCGTCACATTCCAGTTTAAACTGCTGCCCAAGAAAGTGGGTAAAATCCTGGAAGGCGTCTCGGATCTGATCTGGGTCATCTTCAACTGCTACTTCATCTACCTGAGTTACACCTTTGTCTTCAAAAAAATGAACCTGTTCTGGAAATCCCAAACCATGGGAATTCCCATGAAATACTTCTACTACATCCTTCCCTTTGCCTTTGTCCTCATGAGCATCCGCGTCATCCAGATCAACTGGATCAAGTGGGTCAGAGGGGAAGAAGTCAAAGATCCCGACGCCATTGACCTGGACGACTTGGAACAACCCAAAAACTAGCAGGAGAGATTCGTGGAAACATCCATTGTTTTTGTATTATTCGGTGCATTTTTAGCGCTACTGCTCCTGGGAGCCCCCATCTCCATTTCTTTGGGGGTTTCTGCTGTAACCGCTTTTCTGGTCCTGGGGGATAACCCCATTAAACTGGTACAGATTGCCTTTACCTCGGTGGGCTCCTTCCCATTGATGGCCCTGCCGGCCTTTATATTGGCCGGGGCCTTGATGGAAGCCGCCGGGGTATCTAAACGACTGGTCGCCCTGGCCGAATCCTTTGCCGGTCCCATGACCGGTGGGATCTCCTGCGCCACGGTTGTGGCCTGTATGTTCTTTGGTGCCATCTCCGGATCCGGGCCCGCCACCACGGCCGCCGTGGGCATGCTCATGATTCCGGCCATGTCCAACAGAGGGTATGACAAGGGCTATGCCTCGGCCATCACCGCCTCCTCCGGCGGCCTGGGCGTTGTTATTCCGCCCTCCATCCCCATGGTCATCTTCGGCATCTCCGGCATGAACATCCAGCCCCCTGCCGAAGCCGTTGCCAAATTCGGCGCCTTCCAGTCCGTCTCCATCCCCAAGCTCTTTGTTGCCGGCTTTTTCCCCGGCCTGGTCATCTCCATCAGCTTGATGATCATGAACTATTTCCTCTGCAAAAAACACGGGTACAAGGGACTGACTGACCACTGGTCCGGCAGCAAGATTGTGGACGCCGTTAAAAACGGTTTCTGGGCCATCCTGGCCCCCATCGTCATCCTGGGCGGAATTTACTCGGGCCTGTTCACCCCCACCGAATCCGCCATTGTGGCCATCTTCTACACCCTGTTCGTGGGCTTTGTCGTCCACAAGGAGCTGAAGATCCCCGCCATCATGAAAGCCCTGGAAACCACCACCTGGCTCACCGGCCGGGTATTGCTCATCCTTTTTACCGCCACAGTATTCGGACGGCTCCTGGTGGAAAACCAGATCCCCGCCATTGTGGCCAAGGCCATGCTGGACTTCACCAGCAACCCCTACCTCATCTGGGCCATGATCATCTTTTTCCTGCTCTTTGTGGGCATGTTCATGGAAACCCTGGCCACCATCATGATCCTGACCCCGGTACTGCTGCCCGTCATGTACAACCTGGGCATCGACCCCATTCACTTCGGCATCGTGCTGGTCTGCTGCTGTGAGATCGGATTCCAGACCCCGCCCCTTGGCGAAAACCTCTTTATTGCATCGGGCATTGCCGACGTCAGTATCGAGGACATCTCCATGAAGGCGATCCCCTTCTCCATTGTGGCCATGATTGCCGTATTCATCATTGCCTACGTTCCCCAGATCACCCTGTGGCTACCCCGCCTCCTGGGATATCAATAGGCCAATTTGATATCCAAAACATCCCCGGCAGTGTGATCGGTCTCCAACCCCTCCCTGCCGGGGATCCTTAAACGGTCCCCACAAAAACCCCCTTGAGGAAGTCACACCTCAAGGGGGTTTTTTATTTCCACAGAAAGGTGAAGTGGATAGAGGAACAAAAGTGCACACAACCCGTGGTGGACCGGGGCAGCCCCTTTTTCGGCGCGGTGAAAGAACAGCAACAGCTTCTATATTCCCCTCCGCAAAATTTGAAAAACTGCGGTCCAGTGGGTCCTCAGACAGTTCCAAATTTTAGCTCCGGGGAATAAGAATCTGTAAGCTCCCCTTTCAATGGCCTCAAAGGGACTCCCCCGCCCCACCACTAACCATCCTACAATACGCAGACGGTTATGGTTATAGCTTCACATCAAAAATCCCAAATTCGGCCTATTTTCCTCTCCACAAAAAAATCTAACAGGGCATTAAATTGATTCTTGCAATCATGAGGGCGAGTGTTTTATTCTCATCAAAATCGATTCAACTTCAACCTGTCTGAATTTGGTTGAATATCATTCAAAATGTCATGTTATACAGTTAGATAGTCAGATAATAAATCAGCACATTATTTTGTTCTGCCAATAGAAAAAGACTATGGATATTAAAAATAAATTTTGCGAAATTTTAAGAAAACGATCAGCTGAACATTCGGCAGCAATAAGTCGTGTTTCAAACCTTCCTGGAATTATGGTTTCAATATTAAGGCAAGAACTGGATTCAATGGTGAGGGCAATATATCTTTTAACGATCAAGGATTTAGAAGAACGTAAGAGATTAATGTTGCAAACTTTATCAGGTGAACTGTGGACAGTTCCTACTTCAAAAGGAAAACAACGAAAAATAACTGACAGAGATATGGTTGAATTATCTAACCAGTTGCAAGGTTGGACGCTATCTGTTTATAAATTTGGTTGTGCTTTTATCCATTTTTCAAACTTTCATGATTACAGTGTCTCAAACCCCTTTGAATCTCTTTCCCAGACTGAGCAATCAGATATTCTAAGTCACCTTCGCTATTATCACGGTGGTCCTGATTCCGACACTCCAAGCTTTCAAGAACTCTCCTTATATTTTCCAAGGGTGTTTGATAAAATTGCTGGAAACTTAGAATGTTATATTAATGACTTAAATGAGGATGCTGTTAAAAATATAGCAGAATAAACAAATTGATTCGGATTGGCTTACAGCAGTACTTTTCGAAACATAATGGTTTCATATTATTATCAACCAATGTCGAAAATAGCTGTAAGCTGATTATTTGTAGAGAGTTCTCGGAATAGTTTGCTTAATTACGAAATTTGTAAAAATCAATTTAATACCGAATAAAACTGATTTTGGGGGACTCAAAACCTTTTCCATTTCCTCCAGCGGTTAGGTGCGGGGCGGGGTAGCCTTTCGCAGGCCGTTGGTAAGTCGAAATTACAGATCCTTAATGGAATGGAGGAGACATCTCCAATTGTTTGAGGACCCGCAGGGCCGCAGTTTTGGAGATGGCCCGTAATGGAATTATAGGAGCTGTTTTCGATCTTTCCTGGACAAGAAAGGATGCGCCGCCCCGTGCCGGGTTAGGTTAAAGACGCATCCTCTCATGTACCCTTCTCCTTTTAGCGAAAGACACATTTAGCAAAGGCAGTGGGAGGGGCCGAACGAAATCAGGAAGGGGCCTCCTGGGCTGTAAAAACCGACGGATAAACAAAAAGCCCCCTGGGGAGTTGGACTTTGGACTCTCCAAGGGGCTTTGGTTTTTGGCGTTTGTATTGGCCTTTATATTGGCTTTTGAATTTGTATTTGTGCTGGTTATCCTTTGATCCCGTACCGCTTCATCTTCCTAAATAAAGTCTTACGGTCCACGCCCAGGACCTTGCTCACCTGGCCCTTTTTCCGGTTGCACCGGGTCAGGGTCCGGGCAATGAGATCTTTCTCAAATTCGGCCACGGCTTCCTTGAGGCTCTGGTCCTCATCATTGGCAACGGCCAGGCGACCGTGGGAAAGGCTGTCCGGATCCAGGAACTCCAGCTTGCCCAGGGAAAGGAACTGATAGAGCACGTTCTGGAGCTGGCGCACATTGCCGGGCCAGGCATATCCCATCAATTGATCCATCATCTCCGAGGTGAGCTGGGGAGCGTTGTCGGTCTTGGGGTAGGAGTTGATGAAATGCTCCACCAGAAGGGGGATGTCCCCGGGACGTTCCCTCAGGCTGGGCAGGGTAATGGGCACGATGTGGACCCGGAAGAAAAAGTCCTCCCGGATCTTTTTCCGGCGGACCATGCGTTTGAGGTCCCGGTTGGTGGCGCAGATGAACCGGAGATTAGGCCGCTTCACCTCGGTGCCGCCCACGGGGATATAGCCGTTGCCGTCCATGACCCGGAGGAGCTTCACCTGGTTGGCCACGGAGATTTCCCCCAGTTCGTCCAGGAAAAGGGTGCCGCCCTCGGCCATGTCCAGGATACCGGTCTTGTCCACGTCGGCACCGGAGAAGGCCCCCTTTTTATGGCCGAAGAATTCACTTTCAAACAGGCTTTCGGGCACAGCCCCGCAGTTCACCGGCACAAAGGGCCTTCCCTTTCTGGAGGAGTTCTTGTGCACGGCCCGGGCCACCAATTCCTTGCCCGTACCTGAGTCCCCGTAGATGACAACGCAGTCATCCATGGAGGCGGCCTTGGAAATCATGCGGTAGACCTGCTGCATGGATTCCGAGCCCCCCACAATCTCCCCGAACCGGTCCCGGGCCATGAGGCGTTCCTTGAGATCCCGGTTCTCCTGGGCCAGGGCCATGGAGGCGTTCTGCGTTTCCGTGACGTCGAAGATAACGCCTTCAAGCCCCAAAAGGTTGCCCTCTTCATCATAGACCCCGGTCCCCTGGTCCATGACCCATTTTTCATTTTCCATGAGGGTGCGGATCCGGTAGAGGAGCTGGAAGGGCTCCCCCTTTTCCAGGGCAGTTTCCACCACCTCCTCCACCCGGTCCCGGTCCCGGGCAATGGGGAGCTGGTCCAAGTGACGGCCCCGCTGGTCCATGAAGTGGTCCGGGCCATAGCCGGTCATGCGGCGGCAGCCCTCGCTCATGAAATCCAGGTTCCATTTACCGGCCTCGTCCCTGCCGCAGCGGTAGACCATGCCGGGCAGATTCCGGATCAACCGGTCCAGCTGTTGGCTCTTTTCATCCAGATCCTGGCGGATGACCCGGTTATTTTCCTTGAGTGCCACGGTCATCCGGCCCAGCTGGATATGGGCCTTGACCCGGGCCATGACCTCGCCGGCGTGGAAGGGCCGGGTAATATAGTCCACCGCCCCCAGTTCAAAGCCCCGGGTCTTCTGCTCCTTCTGGTCCATGGCCGTGATGAAGATCACCGGGATATCCCGGGTCTGGGACTGGGCCTTGAGCCGTTCACAGACCTCAAATCCGTCCATGCCCGGCATGACCAGGTCCAGGAGGATGAGGTCCGGGATGTGACGCCGGGTCAGCTCCAGGGCCCGCTCACCGGTCTTGGCAATGGTGAGTCGGTATTGATCGCTGAGCATGCCCACCAGGATATCGATATTGGTGGCGCTGTCGTCCACGATCATGATCAGGGGATATTCCGATCTCATGGGGTGTTCTTCCCTTCCATCCATTCTTGTAACTTCTTTACACATCCCATGGCCGGATCATGGTCATAGGCGGCAATGTGATTTTCCAGCTCCTGGCGCAGGGGGTGCTCCAATGCAACGGCCAGGGCCTCCATGAGTCGGGTGAGTTCCCCGATTTCCGGGAAAATCAGGGCATCTTCCAATTCCCTGAGGGTGCGCTCGGCCGCCTTGGCATCCTTGATGCGGGGCTCCACTCTCTTCACGGCCTCCGGGGCCAGGACCTTGATGGAGGCCAAGACCTCTGCCAGGGCATCCCCCAGGCGGCTCAGGGCGGTATCTCCGGCCCGGGGAAGGCAGTCGGCCTCCCTGCACTGGCTTTCCAGTTTCCGGGCCAGACCGGAGAGATGACCGGCACCGATGCTGGCGGCACTGCCCTTTAGGGTGTGAGCCAGGGAGATGATTCCAGAACGATCCCCGCTTTTCCACAGGGTTTCAAACTGCTCCTGGGTATGGACATGGCTCCGGGCAAAGGTGGCGATGACCTTGAGGTAGACCTTGGGGCTTACCCCCATGTCGGCCCGGGCGGCGCCCACTTCAATGCCGGGAAGGGCCTGGGCCAGCTCCTCCTTGGAATCTGCCGGGGCCTCGGGCACCCGCGCCTTTGCCGGTGTGGCCGCCCTTGGAGCGACAAATGCCTTGAGGGTGTCAAAGAGCTTATCCTGGCCCACGGGTTTAGAGACGTATCCGTTCATGCCCGCATCCAGGCACCGGGCCTCGTCCTCCTTGAGGGTGTGGGCGGTCATGGCAATGATGGGCAGATCCGGGGCAAATTTCCGGATGGCCCTTGTGGCCTCGTACCCGTCCATGCCCGGCATCTGAATATCCATGAGCACGGCGTCATAGTCCTGGTCCCGGACCATGGAGACGGCCTCCCTTCCGTTTTCGGCCAGGCAGGTCTCAATGCCGGCCAATTCCAGCATGGCCAGGGTGATTTCCTGGTTGGTGGGGGTATCTTCGGCCACCAGGATGCGGCAGCCCCTGAAATGGGACCGATACTGAAACCCGGCCTTGGGCTCCCCGGCCAGGGGCATGGGCGGTTCCGGCTCGGACGTCCGGGGATCGGCCGGCTCCAGGGGCAGGACAAAGCAGAACCGGGCCCCCTTGCCCGGCGCACTGTCCACGGAGATGGTGCCCCCCATCATCTTGAGGAGTTGCCCGCAGATGCTCAACCCCAGGCCCGAGCCCCCGTACTTCCGTGTGGTGGAGGCGTCGATCTGGGAAAAGGAGGTAAAGAGCAGCTCCTGGTGTTTGGGGGCAATGCCGATGCCCGTGTCACTCACGGTGAATTGAAGCAGTTCCTTTTTTGGGCCCCCCCGGGTGCCCACCCGGGAGACGGCCAGGGTGATGGTCCCCCCGTTGTCGGTGAACTTATGGGCATTGGAGAGCAGGTTGGTCAGGATCTGGCGCAGGCGGAAGGAATCCCCGGAAAACCAGAGGGCGGTCTCCGGTCCCATGTCCACCTTGAACCGGATCTCCTTCTCGGCCATGCGGTGTTTGAACAGGTCCGTGACCTGGCCGATGAGCCGGCCCAGGTGAAAGGAGTGAATCTCCAGGGTGAGCTTGCCCGCCTCGATCTTGGAAAAATCCAGGATATCGTCGATGACCCCCAGCAGGGCATGGCCCGAGGTGTGGATGATGTGGGTATACCGGGCAATGCGTCCCGAGGGGGCCTCGTTCATCACCAATTCCGAGGCGGAAATCACCCCGTTGAGGGGGGTGCGGATCTCGTGGCTCATGTTGGCCAGGAAACTGGACTTGGCCCTGGTGGCGGCGTCTGCGGCCTCCATGGCCTTGTTCAGCTCACTGTTGGTCTCCTGGAGTTCAGCCGTACGCTCCTCCACCCGTTTTTCCAGTTCCCGGTATGCCTGGCGAAGGTCCCGACGGGCCTTGACCCGGTCGGAGATATTGCGGATGGAGCCCACGATCTTCACGGGGCGGCCCTGGCCGTTGCGCACCAGCATGGCCATGAGGGCACAGGTGAGCTGGCTGCGGTTGGGCTGGGACATCAAGGGTTCCATATCCTCCACCCGGTCCTCCCTGAGCACGGTTTCCATGAGGGATTCATACTCTTGTTCCCGGGCAAACATCTGCTTGATGCGGGTATGGATAAGCTGGTCCCGGTTGTAGCCGAAGACCTTTTCCACGGACGGACTGATCTCCAGGATCTCCCCCTTGGGGGTGATTTCAAAATAGACGTCCTGGATATTGCCGAAAATGCTCCTGTACTTTTCCTCGCTCTCCCTCAACGCCTTTTCCATGAGGGTGCGCTGGGCCAGTTCCCGGTTAAGGATCCGGGTACGCAGGTTCACCTGGCGCTGGAGGAGCCGGTTCCAGATAATGGTACCGATGAGGATGAACACCCCCATGGCCGCCCCGGGAACCAGGATCCGGGCCGCCCGCTCCAACCGCTGGTCCACCCCACCGGGTTCCAGACTGATCCACCGCCTCAGGATCTGCCGTTTCTGGTCCTCGGGGGTATACTCCAGCACCCGGTTGAGGATGTCCACCAGGTGGGGTACGTCTTTATTGACGGCAAAGGCGATGCCCAGGTTGGAGACGGTCTCCCCGGAGATCTTCAAATTGGAAATTCCCAGTTTCTCAATGTAGTGGGAGGCGCAGGCCAGATACCCCACCATGGCATCGGCAATGCCGAAGGAGACCTTTTTCAACGCGGTTTCAATGTTGTGGGCCGGGCTGAGCACCAGATCGGAGTGGTCGGTCTCAAGGAGATCCTCCCACACGTACTTGCTCACCACGGTGACGGTCATGCCCCGCAGTTTTTCCAGGCTCATGGGTTCGGAGACATTTTTTTTAACGATAATCACCCCGGCCAGGGAGGCATAGGGCTGTGTGAAGGCCAGGAATTGTCGGCGCCGGGCCGAGGGAACAGCCGCTCCCAGCATGTGAATCCGTCCCTCTTCAATGAGGCGGACGCTTTCATCCCAGGAATATTCTTTTTGGATATCAAATATCAACCCGGTGCGCCGCTCCACCAGCCGAAGAAAATCCGCTGTGATACCGGCATATTCCAGATTTTCATCCAAAAGTTCCACCGGTACAAAGTCCTGGTCCACCCCCACGGAAATCACGGGGTTATCCTTGATCCACTGTGCCTCCTCCACGGTGAGGGGAATTCTTCCATGGATTTCTTCGGGAAAGGGCACTCCGCCGTCACGGAAGAGCCAGGCCATGGCCAGACTCCCCACCAGACTGAACAGAACAAAACCAACGGCGTAACGATGCTTTAACTTAAACGCTTTCAAATGGGGCGGTAAACCTCAACCCGGAATCCGGATCAACGGCAGGGCCGTGACCCATGGACCTTAACCGGGTAAAATCTTTACATTAACCTTGCGACGCCGGGGGCCGTCAAACTCGCAGAAGAAAATCCCCTGCCAGGTTCCCAGGACCAGTCTTCCCCCTTCCAGGGGAATGAGTTCCGAAGGACCAAACAGGCTCACCTTGATATGGGCAGCAGAATTGCCCTCCATATGTTGGAAATCGTCGTCCCAGGGAACCATTTTATTGATGGTATTCAGGATGTCGGTTTCCACATCCGGGTCGGCATTCTCATTGATGGTCACAGCCCCGGTGGTGTGGAGGGAGGTTACGTGGACCAGGCCGTCCTTTATACCGCTTTGGGCCACCGCCTCCCTTACCTGGGCGGTGATATTCACCATCTGGGTCCGGGAACGGGTCTTCACTGGGATGATCATGGAAACCTCCTGAAAGGTTAAGGGTTAAGGGGTCCGGGAAAACCCAAGGCCCGCCATCCCCATGGATGCGAGCCCCGTGGTCTTCAAACTGGATGGCGGCGGGCCTGCCCCGCCGCCCTTTATCTCATACGCGGAGGAACTAGGCCTTGCCGGCCAGTTCCAGGGCATTTTTCACAATGTTCTCGGCGGAGAAACCGAATTCCTTGAGAACGGTGCCGCCCGGGGCGGAGGCGCCAAAGGTCTCAATGGAGATGACCCGGCCTTCATCGCCCACGTATTTTTCCCATCCCATGGAGATGCCGGCTTCCACGGCCAGACGCTTGGTGATACCCGAGGGCAGCATGCGTTCCCTGTAGGGAGCAGGGGCCTTTTCAAACCATTCCCATGAGGGCATGGAAACCACATTGACCTTGATGTCGTGGTCCCTTTCCAGGGTTTCGGCCGCCTCCAGAGAGATGTGAACCTCGGAGCCGGTGGCAATGAGGATTATGTCGGCGGCATCGCCGCAGTCCCGGATCATGTAGGCACCGTGCTGGAATTCGCCGTTCTTTCCGGACAGATCCAGGTTGGGCAGCTTCTGGCGGCTCAGGATCAGGGCCGTGGGGGAATCCAGGGTGCCCAGGGCCTGTTTCCAGGCTTCGGCGGTTTCATTGGCATCGGCCGGGCGGACCACCTTGAGGTTGGGGATGGCCCTCAGGGAGGCCAAATGTTCAATGGGCTGGTGGGTGGGGCCGTCTTCGCCAACGGCAACGGAATCATGGGTAAAGACATATATCAAGGGCAGCTTCATCAGGGAGGCCACACGGACGGCCCCGCGCATGTAGTCTGCAAATACCAGGAAGGTACCGCCGTAGGGCCGAACGCCGGAGTGCAGGTACATGCCGGACATAATGGCGCCCATGGCGTGTTCCCGGACACCGAAACGGACGTTCCGCCCCTGCCAGTTTTCAGAGTTGAAAACCGTGGAGCAATCCAGATAGGTCTTGTTGGAGGGGGCCAGGTCGGCGGAACCGCCCATGAGGGCGGGCAGGTTCTTGGCAATGGAGTTGAGAACCTTGCCGGAAGCGGCCCGGGTGGCAATGGGATCCATGTCCGGGGTAAAGGTGGGGATCTCCTTTTCCCATCCCTGGGTCAAAAAGCCGGAGATGGCATCAACGAACAGGGCGGCATCATCGGCATGGGCGGTCTTATATTCGGCAAAGCTCTTTTGCCATTCGTTTTCAAAGCCTTCACCGAAAATCAGGGCCTTGCGGCTCTCTTCCAGCACCGCTTCGGGCACGTGGAAGCTCTTGTCCTCGGGCCAGCCATATGCCTTTTTGGTCAGGCGAATTTCCTCTTCTCCCAGGGGAGCGCCGTGGGCGTCTGGGGTATCCTGCTTATTGGGGGCCCCAAAGGCGATGTGGGTTCTCACCTTGATCAGGGAGGGGCGGCTGACCGCATCCTTACCGGCCTGGATGGCACGGGTCAGGGCGTCGATGTCGTTGCCGTCTTCCACTTCCACCACGTGCCAGTTCATGGCTTCGAACTTGGCCTTTACATTTTCCGTAAAGGTGATGTCGGTCTTGCCTTCGATGGTGATCTCGTTATCGTCATAGATGAGAATAAGCTTGCCCAGGCCCAGGTGACCGGCCAGGGAGGCGGCTTCCAGGGCGACGCCCTCCATGAGGTCGCCGTCGCCGCACATGGCATAGGTATGGTGGTCGATGAGGGTCTTGTCTTCCTTGTTGAAGCGTCCGGCCATGTGGCGTTCGGCCATGGCCATGCCCACGGCGTTGGCAATGCCCTGTCCCAAAGGACCGGTGGTGGTTTCAACACCGGGGGTATCCCCGTATTCCGGATGGCCCGGGGTTCTGGAGCCCCATTGTCTGAAGTTCTGCAGGTCTTCCAATTCCAGGCCGTATCCAAAGAGGTAGAGCAGGCTGTAGAGCAGGGAAGAAGCATGGCCTCCGGAGAGCACGAACCGGTCCCGGTCGATCCAGGCCGGGTTCTTGGGGTTGTGCTTCAAAAACCGTTTAAACAGGACATAGGCAGCCGGGGCCAGTCCCATGGGTGCGCCGGGATGGCCGGAATTGGCCTTCTGGACAGCATCCATGCAAAGGGTTCTGATGGTGTCAATGGTCAGTTGATCAAGGGTCTTACCGGCGTCAGCCATGTGCGGATTCTCCTGTTAAAAATAAAAAAAATAAAATTATAGGGCTCTCATATATTCGGGTTTCAGCTGGATATCCCCCTTTAATGCATGGGATATCAGCTCAAGTGTCTTTTCCCTGTCCCGGGGCAGCCGGGCTCTGATGGGCAGATAATTGGAGGCATGATTGGCATGGAACAACCCATCGGTGAGGTGGGTGGTGGCAATCATGGTGCCCAGTTCGGCCAGCATCTCCTCGGGGGAGATGAGCTTAAACCGCCCCTCCTTATGGTCCTGGTAAAGCTCGGTGCCCGGCACCAGCATGAGGCTCAGGGCCCCCACAAAGTCCGGATCCATGGCCGAGAGCACCCGGCCCGTCTCCCGGGCGTGCTGCTGGGAGCCATGGGGACCGGCCAGCCCCACCAGGACGGTGACCGATAATTTAATGCCCGCGGCCTTGAGCCGTCTGCCCTGGGCAATCATCTTTTCCGAGCCGGCCCCCTTGCGGATCGCCTTGAGCACCGTATCGTCCCCGGATTCCAACCCCATGTAGGCAATGGTCACGCCCAAGTCTTTGAGCTGGTTCAACTCTTCGTCGGACTTCATGGCAATACTCTTGGTATTGGCATAAACCCCCACCCGCTCCACCCAGGGAAGCCGTTCCCGGATGCGCTCCAGAATGGGCACCAGACGGCGTTGGGGAACAATGAGGGCATCTCCGTCGCAAATGAAGAGCCGGTTCTGGCGGCGGCAGTTCTCCCGGGCAAACTCAATGTCCTGGAAGATAATCTCGTCGGATTTGATGTTAAACCGTTTTTCCCGGAAGGTCCCGCAAAAGGTACATTTGTTGTGGGAACATCCCAGGGTGACCTGGAGCAAAATGCTGTTGGCCTCGCTGGGGGGCCGTATGATCATACCGTCGTAGTGCATGGTCTCCATTCCTCACAAAAAATTCGAAAGCATACTTTTAGCAGGTATTGCCTAAAAATTCAATAGGTTATTTTCCACCTGCCGTCCATTGTCAAAGGGGGGTTCAAACCCGTCCGGGTTTACAACCCACCGGCGCCGGATTAGTCTTACGTACAAAACAGACCCATTATAATCATAAATCCTGGAGTGGCAATGCCGAATTTCCCCTTTGAAATGGGCCCCATCCGTCCTGTGGACGAGGCCGACAGCCTTCTGATCCGAACCACAAGGGGCTGCCCCTGGAACCGGTGCGAGTTCTGTAACCTGTTTAAACAGATCTCCTTTTCCATGCGCAGTGTGGAGGAGATAAAGGCCGATATCCGGGCAGCAGAGAAATATTACGGGGGCCATCCCTTTAAGACCTGCTTCCTCCAGGACGGGGACAGTTTTGTCATGAAGACCGCCGAGCTCATCGAGGTTCTCACCTATCTAAAACAGGCATTCCCCTCCCTGAAACAGATCTCCTCCTATGGCCGGGCCCGGACCATGGCCAAAAAGAGCGCCCAGGCCATGGCCGACATCCGGGCGACCGGTCTGAACAAACTCTATTGCGGCATGGAATCGGGGTCTGGAGCCGTGCTCAAGCAGATGAAAAAGGGCATCACCCCGGAGATGATCATCAAGGCCGGAACCCTGGCCCGGGAGGCGGGCATGGAGACCACGGAATTCATCATCCTGGGCCTGGGGGGCAGGGCCCTGTCCCAGACCCATGCCCTGGAGACGGCCCGGGTCCTCAACGCGGTGAACCCCGACCAGATCCGGGTCCTCACCATCGGGGTGAAGTCGGGCACCGGCCTGGCTAACCAGATGGCCTCAGGGGAGTTCACCCTGCCCTCGGAAGCCGATATCATCCGGGAACAGCGGTTGCTGGTGGAAAATCTGGACGGCATCACCAGCCACTATGCCAACCACCACAGCGTGGATCTTCTATTGGAAATCCGGGGGCAACTCCCCCATGCCAAGGCCCATATCCTGGCCGTGCTGGACCGGTTCCTGGCCCTGCCCCCTGTAGAACAGGCCCACTTTATCCTGGGGCGGCGCCTGGGCCATTACCACCGGCTGGCCGACATGGGAAACGACAACCGGCGGGCCATGGTGGAGGCCCAAATGGCCAAACTGAAAGCCGAGGGTCCAAAATCCCTGGAAAGCCTATTCCACAGAATCCGCAGCCAGATGATCTAACCCGGAAATTCCATTTGGTGAAGCATGGGGGCCAGGGCAATGTGGATCACAAGGCCTGCAGACGTCTGTCATGAATTGCCAAGGGATATCACAACTTTTTGGGGAGGGAGTTAGGGGGTTTTCCGGCGTATCTGATACTGGATCTGGACCTCGGGGTACTCCACCCACTTAAACACGGTGGGGTCCAGGGCCAGGGCCGCCGTAACCACTCCGGGGCCATCAATGCCATCCAGGGAAAGCTTTTCCGTGAACAGGGTGGTGACCTTGGCCAGGGCCAGGCCCCCGCCCCTGATCTTCACCCGGGAGGGGACGGGTATGGCCGAGGTCATGATGAAATCCGGATCCAGTTTGCCCACCCAATTGGGCTGGACCGGAAGTTCCTTTTCCACCAGGGTGTCCAGGGTTACGGCCAACTCCGAGGGCTGGACGTTCTTGAGCTGAATCCCCGGGGGCAGCAGGATGTTGTTCCGGGTGATGGTCAGCTTATTTTCCCCCACCACGGACTGGGCGAGGTTAAGCTTGAGGTTAAGCTGCTCCGGCTTCAGGGATTTGATCAGGGGGCGGGCCCCGCTGATGACAAGGGTGACGCTGGAGGCCGAAGAGGAAATGATCTCCATCTTCTGCTCCGGATTGACGAATTCAATGGGGATCTGGTATTCGGCCAGGGTCTCCATGCCCTTGGAAAACCGGCTCCACAGGCCGGTGATACAGATAAAGGCCAGGGCCCCCACCAGGCAGAATTCCAAGGTCTGCCGCATCTGTCCGGTGGCATCGGTGGTTTCTCCGGTGTGTTTCCTCAGGAGGGTCTCAAGGATGGAGGCATCCTCCACATGGTGGATCTCCCGATCCTTGAACATGGTGATCTCCCCCCGCTCCTCGGACACCACAATGACCAAAGCGTCGGTGAGTTCAGCCAGGCCCGAGGCCGCCCGGTGGCGGGTGCCGAAATAGGAGGGCAGATCCCTGCGTTTGGACAGGGGCAGGATGGCCCCGCCGGACACCAGGCGCTCCCCCTGGATCACGGCGGCCCCGTCGTGGAGAGGGCTGCCCGGCCAGAACAGGCTCACCAATACCTTCTGGGAGAGGCGACAGTCCAAACGGACCCCGCCCTGGACCGCACTGTCCAGTCCCTGTTTCAAGGGGAGGACCATGAGGGCGCCGATCTTTTTCCGGGCCAGTTCATTGACCCCTGCGGCAATGATGTCCACCGGGGTATGGTGCTGGTACTTGGGGATCCCCCAAAAAAAGGATTTAAAGCTCCGGCTTTGGAAAACCCCGGATATTTCGTTGCGGAAGACAATGATGACAATGAGGGCGGCCACGGCAATCACCCCCTGCATGGCCCAGTTTGTGACGATGAGGCCCAGGGAAAGGGCGGCCTGCCCCACCCCCCACAAGATCACAATGCCCAAAAGCCCCCGGAAGACCTGGGTTCCCCGGAAGAGGACATAGAGACGGAAAATAATATAGGTGTTCACCAGGATATCCAGTCCGTCCTGCCACCGAAATCCTGAAAACAGAGAAAAAAAGGCATCCATAGGGGATCAATCCACCATACTGAATCTAAGGGTATCCAAGAGGGCCCCCTTGCGGTCGCGGATCTCCACCCGCCAGGGCCCCTTGTCCGCCGTCCGGATCTGCACCCGGCTGAAGCTGGACCATTTGGGCGGGGTCAGGGTCAGCTTTATGGTAAAGATGAGCCTGTCCCGGTTGTACCATTTATGAAAGATCTCACTCTTTTCCCGGACCGGGTCAAAACTGGAAAAACAGAAGACCTCCCCCTGGGAAATGGAAAAGACCACGGCCGGATCCACGGGTTTGAAGTTCTCAATGGCCCCGCACATGACCGCCTTTTCAAGGACGGCCACGGGAGTCTGGGCCCCTGCACTGCCCCCGGCGACCAGGAAGAAACAGACCACCGGCCACAGCATCCTGTGTCGGAAAGATGGGAATAATTGAAAAAAGGCCATGAATCACTATAGCGGATACCGGCTAATTTTCAAGGGGCAGCCCCATTTTCCCGACCCTGGATTTTTCCCGGGGATTCCCGGGAAGGGTGCCCATCCAAGGCATTGGGGGGTGGGCCGTCAAAAGAGGGTGCGCCCTTTTCAAAGCCCTTTTTTTCCAGTATGGTGGGCTGTTTTTTGACCCATACCATCCCCAAGGAGTGACCATGACCATGGGTATCTGGCTGACCTTTACAGCCGCCTGCATTGTTTTCAGTATTGCCCCGGGGGCCGGCACCGTGGCCTCCATCTCCACCTCCCTGTCCGGGGGCCTTTCCCGGGCCGTGATGAACCTCATCGGCCTGGAACTGGCCATGTCCGTCCACATTGTTGTGGTCTCCCTGGGACTGGGGGCCCTTTTGGCCTCATCGGCCACGGCCTTTACCTTGATCAAATACCTGGGGGCGGCCTACCTGCTCTACCTGGGCATCACCAAGGTCCTGTCCAAAAAGGTGACCCGGTTAGTAACCACCGGCGGCCACAGCCCGAAAATCCCGGCCCGGAAGCTCATTGCCCGGGGCTTTATGGTCAACATGGCCAACCCCAAGTCCATCCTCTTTTTGGCCGCCTTTTTGCCCCAGTTCATCACCCCGGTTGGGGACACGGGCCTACAGTATCTCATGCTGGGCGCCACGGTGGTGGTGGTGGACGGCCTGGTTATGTTCACCTATGCCGCCATTGCCAATGCGGCCCGGCCCCATGTCTCCAGCCCCCGGTTCATGACCCTGCTGGACCGGGTCTTTGGAAGCCTGTTCATCCTCATTGGAATTTCCCTGGCCCGGGCCCATAGATAACCCCATGCCATGACAATTTGCACCGGCCCCCTTGGAAAGCAGTGATACCGGGGAATAGCCCCATTCCCTGGAATTTATGCCGGGGCAAATTATCCCCCCCCCCGGGTGGTGAAAGCTCCGGGCTCCCCCGGGGAAGCCGCCCCGGAATCCCCCGAAAGGGGTATAGTAAAAGGCCCTTCCTCCATTTTGAGTTTCGGTGGACCTAGGGTCTTCGGAGGAGGGGGTGCAATCCCCGGAGGCGAATGGTATACTGCATCCCCATGACCAGGGCCCCGCACATTGAAGGGCCCCTTAACCCCCAATTTTACAAAGGAATAGACCCCATGAATGAACTCCCCATCCCCGAAGGGATCCTGGACGACGACAATGCCACGGAAATGATGCGTGTATGGATCGGTAACAAGGATATCCAGGTCTCCATGCTCCTGGGCATGTGGGAAGAGGCCTCCAACCATGACATCGATGAAAGGGAAGCCTGGGGGGAACTTTTGGCCGACCTCATCCGCCACATTGCCAACGGCCTCACCCAGAGCCACGACTACAATATCAATGCCTCGGAACGGCGCATTGCCAATGCCCTGCTCACCCACCTGGGATATGGGGCCAACACCATCCAGGGCAATATTGCCGATGCCCCGGAAGGCGAATAGGGCAACACATCATCGGGGCCCGGGCAAATCCGTTTGGTAAAAGATCCGGGGGAATTCAAAGGGGTGGGCCTCCCACAACCACCCCCCACGGGATCCCCTGGCAGATTCGGATCAGCCCCGGGTCTGCCACTGGACCAGGTACTCCCGGATCAGGGTGTCAAACCAGCCTTGGCGGGGGGAGAGTTCCAGTTCTTCATAGGAGGCGGGATTGAGAAAGATGTCCACAAACCCCTGGTGATCCGGTGCGGCCAGGGCCAGGACCAGAACCACCAGGTAGACGGCCAGGGTGGACTTGAGATCCCGGACCGATCCGAACTTAAAGGCCGTGCCCGCCGACCGCCGGGGTGCCCCCCCGGCAAAGTTCAGGCTCACCAGCTCGTCCAGGGCCAAATGGAGAAGGAACCCGCCCCAGACAAAGGCCCCGGCCATCCAGACGGTTTCCAGGGAAAAGTGGAAGCAATGGTAGAGAATAAGGACGGATAAGAGGCCGAACAGGGCCGAAGCTGGTACCGAATGGATCAGCCCCCGGTGGACCGTGATCCGGGTGAAGAGGGAAAAAAAGAGGTAGTTCATCACAAAGAAGCTGCCCAGCCAGATCAAATAGAGCTCCGCAGCCGAACTCCCCGTGGCCTGGTGGAACATGATCAAAAAAGAGACCACCGTTGCAATGAAGGTGAAGAGCAGTCTCACCGTGAGGGATGAATCCGAATCAATGTCCGGCAAAAGTCCCCCCACCACCCCCATGACAAAATAGAGCAGCACCTCCTGGGGCGAGGCCAGGCCGGCGCTGAAAAAAAGGGTGGCGGCTGCGGAAGATACAAAACTGGACACGGTTAAATGAGTCTTAAACGCTGCCACTGTTCTGTCCTTCCATTCCCCTGGGGGATTCTTATATATGAATACACGAATCTGGAAATATACTATGAATCCCACCAAATAAAAAGGGGCCTTCCGGAAAAGCGGAAAACCCCCTCCATCCCAGAGTCCAACACCCTGAAATCAAAGTTGTTTTTCACAACCCCTTGCGGGAGAAACAAAATTCGACTTAGCGGGTCCGCACCTTCTGCCGGTCCACCCGCTCCTGCCACCGCTCCCGGGCAAATGCCTGCATATCGGCCTCCTCGTCCAACTCGTCCACGATTTCCATGCCCAGCAGGGTCTCCACAACATCCTCCATGGTGACGATGCCGGCGGTACCCCCATAGGCGTCGTTGACCAGGCAGATGTGAATCCCCCGGTTGATGAGCAAATCAAAGAGATCCGGCAGCAGCATCTCCTCGGAAACGGAATGGATCTCCCGTTTCAGTTCGGACAGGGGGGTCCCGGGCGCATCCCCCCGGGAAACGGCCTCCAGGATTTCATCCTTCATCACATAGCCGCAGACCTGGTCAATGGTATCCCGGACCAGGGGGATGCGGGAGAAGACCATGTCCGGATGGTCCTGGACCACCCGGGCAATATCCGTTGTCTCCTCCAGGAAGAAGACAACGGTCCTCGGGGTCATGATATCCTCCACCTTCAGGGTGTTGAACCGGAAAAGGCTCCTGAGGATCCGGGCCTCCTGCTGGCGCAGCTTGCCGGACTTCTCCCCCATTTCGGCCATGGCTTCGAACTCATCCTTGCAAAACCCTTCGGTCTCCTGCTTGGGGGAAAAGACCCGGGTGATGTACTTGGACATCCAGACAAAGGGGAAAAGGGCGGTGATCAAATATTTCAGGGCCAGGGAGACCGGCCCCACCAGCCGCCGCCAATGGGCCGCCCCCAGGGATTTGGGAATAATCTCGGAAATCACCAGGATAAGGAGGGTGAGGATGGCGGAAATAACCCCCACATACTGGTTGCCGAAGATTGCCGTGGCCTGGGCCCCGGCCCCGGCTGCCCCCAGGGTATGGGCAATGGTGTTGAGGCTGAGGATGGCCGACAGGGACTGGTCCGTGTCCTCCTTAAGCCGGTGGAGGCGCCTCCCCAGCCGGGGATTTTCCCGGTCCACCTTGGCAATATAGGAAAAGGGGATGCTCAGGAAGACCGCTTCCATGAGGGAACAGATAAAGGAAAAAAACAGGGCGATGAAGACATAAATAAATAATAGGGTCACAAACGATATCCCTTGTTATGCAGGTGGTTGTCTATGGATCCAATCCCCTGCCGCTACCGCTGTATTATCCATGAAATGGGGCGAACCGCCTTTCCCCGTGTAACAGGGGGGAAACGGCTGGATAAAAGCCCCTGGAAGAAACCCGACAATGGTCTGGAAATCCGTGTCCTGGCCAAGTCTTATGTGAATCCGAAGGTGAAGTCAAGACACCCGGAACATTGTCAGGCATTCCGACGTTAAAAGGTGTGAACTGCAGCAGCCGGAAAGCCAAATTCCACGGGGCTGCCCAGTGTCGGTGGCTGGAAGTTCAGGCCATGGCCGGGCCAGGCCGCCGTGAACTCGGTCGGTCCCATGGAGATGCCCACCTCCACAAACATGCCCTGGCGACAGAGGCGGGAGAGGTGTCCCGTGAACCGATTTTCCATTTTCGGGCCCGGATCCCTGTGGATCTCTTCGGGCCGGATGCCCACCCAGGCGTGGTGGGGGGCCGGGGGACGGGCCGGGCAAATGCCCAGGGCCAGGGCCTGGTCCAGGGACAGCAGGGTTTTCATGCCGGTGAACCGGGCGGCGAACCGGGATTGGGGCCGCTGGAACAGCTCCCGGGTGGTGCCCTGCTGCACCAGTTTCCCTTCACGGATCAGGGCGGCCCGGTTGGCTAAAAAGGCCACGTCGTTGAAATCATGGGAAACCATGACCAGGGTCATGTCCAGCTCTTTGTGGATCTGCTTGAGCAGGGCCCGGCAATCGTCCCGGAAGACCGGATCCAGGGCAGACAGGGGCTCGTCCAAGAGGAGGACCTGGGGATTGAGGATGAGGGATCGGGCCAGGGCCGTGCGCTGTTTTTCCCCGCCGCTGAGGGTGGCGGGCCTGCGGTCCAGGATCCGGGAGAGGCCCAGGACCGATACCAAATAATCAAAACGGTTCGCCACCTCCTGTTTTGGAATTTTGTGATACCGGACCCCGTAGCAGATATTGGCCCGGACATCCAGATGGGGAAATAGGGCGAAATCCTGGTAAACCATGGCCAGGGGCCGCAGCTCCGTGGGAAGGTCGGTGATATCCCGACCCTGGAAAAAGACCCGGCCGGCATCAAAGGGCATGAGCCCCATCATCCCCTCCAGGACCAGGGATTTGCCCGACCCGGTGGGGCCGATGAGGGCAAAAAAATCCCCTGGTGCCACCCTGAGATCAATGGTGTCCAGGCAGAAACCGGGCAGGGCCATGTGGACCTGGTCCAACCGGATCATGGTCGGCCTCCGGAGTGGACGGTGCGGGAGAGCAGACGCAATAGAAGAAAGAGCATAAGAGAGACAGCGATGAGCCAGACGGCCACGGGTTGGGAGTATTGGAGGCCGTAGGCGGTGAAGCGTTCGTAGATGAGCACCGGGGCGGTCATGGGATGGTAGGCCACGATGACCAGGGCCCCGAACTCGGAGATCCCCCGGGCCGTACACATGACAATGCCCAGGACCATGTGGCGCCAGGTCAAGGGAAGGGTGATGCGGCAAAAGGTGGCCAATGCCCCGGCCCCCAGGGTTCTGGAGGCCTTTTCCAAACGCAGAGATACCCCTTCGAACCCGGCCTTGACCGTGTTGATGTAAAAGGGGATCCCCACAAAGAGGAGGACGGTCACAATTCCGGTCTTTGAGCCCATGATTTCAATGCCCAGGCCGTTGAGAAACCGGCCCAGGGGATGGTTCCGCCCGGCCAGGCTGAGCAGGGCAATGCCCACCACGGGATGGGGGATCATGATGGGCAGGTCCACGACACCCTCCACCAGGCGCTTTCCCCAGAAGGATTTCCGGGCCAGAAGATAGGCCAGGGGCGTGCCCAGGAAAAAGGCCAGAATCCCCGCCCCCAGGGAGAGCCCCAGGGAACGGGAAATGGCCAGGATCACCTCTTTATCCCCCAGGGTTTCCATGAGCATGGCCGGGCTGGGCTGGCTGGTCATGTTCACCAGGGGCAGGACAATGAGGAGAATAATGGGGAGGCTCAGGGCCAGGGCCAGCCCCCCCATGGCGTCCATCCGGCCCATGGACTAGTTTTTCACCTCCACCAGGGGGACCAGGGATTGGGGCAGTGCGCCCTTGGCCGCATCATCCTTGACCCGGCAGGGGATAAAGGGGGGTTGCCCCATCTCCTTGAGGGTGTTAAGGCCCTTGTCCGGAGAGAGGAGGAAGGCCAGGAAGGCTTCAGCCGCTTCTGGGTTGGGGCAGTTCTTCACCTGGGTGATCCCGTAGGTGCAGGACTTGCCCGACTTGGTGATCCAGGTATTGGGTTTCTTGCCCGTGACCTTGACCTTGGCCTGTTTATAAAAGCCGTCATACTGGTAGTTGCCCAGGTTGATGTGGTCGTTGAGGGTCAGGTACTTCAACTTGTGCTGGATGGCCACGCTGAGGTATTCCCAGGCATAGTCCATGTGGCCGGTCTTGAGCAGGTTGACCAGCTCCACGGACTTGGGCCGGACATTCTTTTTGGGCCGGTTGTCCAAAAGGCGCTGGTAAAGGCCAAGGTCTTTATAATATTTTTCCGCCAGCTGGAGCACCATGAGGCTGCGGTAGCCGCAGGGGTCCAGGTTGGGATCGGAATGGCCCCAGACCACCCCTTTTTTCTGGAGGATCTTGTACCAATTATCCGGAGAAATCTTGTCACTTTCCCGGCTCTGGTCGGTGTAACAGAGGACCAACTGGTTGCTGGCAAACCGGATATTCCAGTCGGCAAAATTGGGAATCAGGTTGTTGTCTATGACCTTGTAGTCGGCCGAGGCCATGATATCGGCGGGCTTGCCCACCTCGGAGATGAGCCGGGCCATCTTGGTGGAGCCACCGGCTTCCCGGAGCACATCCACATTGGGGTATTTGGCCTCAAAGGCCGCTTCAATGGCCTTAAAGGGAACGGTGAGGCTGCCGGCGTGGAAGATCCGTAGCTTGCCTGTGGGTTCGGCCAGGGCCATTCCGGGCAGGGCCAGGGCCGACAGGACCAGCCAGGAGATCATCTTCTTCATCAATGGTTTCATCTTTCCTCCTTGGGAGTGGGTATGGATTTGTCTATCCCCTTGGCAAAGGATGTGCCGGGTAAGGAGCAAGATACATACCAATGCAGCCCCATGGCCCAGGCGCTGAATTCCCGGCTCCCCTGCCCCGTTGCCATGGACATCGGAGCGCAAAAATGCAACAAAAAGACCCGGCCCCATATTAGATCTGCGACCCCTGGACACCCACCGGACGGCAGGTTCTACCCCGCCCCCCATCCGGGGGCCGGGACGCAGCGGCCCTTTTCCCCCATGATATGGGTCTGGATTTTGCAGTGGTATTCCCGGGCGGTCTTTATCCGCCCGGCAAAACAAAGCCGACCCGATATTCCACGGGATGGATTTACCGGACATACGAGGTGCAGCATGGCCTGCCCCCATTCACATAAGGAGTAGCTGATGAGCAATCTGGACAATTTCCTGGACCAACTCCAGGAGGATATATTTGACGAGGCCCGGGACGCCCTGGGCGAAAAGGGATTTGACCGCTGGCGCAACCCAAAATACGTGGGCCGCATGGAAGATGCCCAGGGTAGCGCGGCCGTACTGGGGGAGTGCGGAGACACCATGGAAATCTACCTCAAGTTTAAGCAAGGCCGGGTGAGCCAGGCCTCCTATTTCACAGACGGTTGCGCCTCATCCGGGGTGGCCGGATCCTTTGGGGCGGAACTCTGCCTGGACCGGACCCCGGAAGAACTCACGGAAATCACGGCGGATACGGTCATGGATGCCGTGGGTAAACTCCCCGAGGAGGACCAGCATTGCGCCGGCCTGGCCGCCCGCACCGTCCAGGCCGCCCTGGACGACTACATGGGCAGGCTGGTGAAAAAGGAGAAGCCATGATCATCCAAATGGACCTATCCCGCCACTGCATTGAAACCGCTTCCCGCCTAGCGCGGGAAGCCCTGGTCCGGACCTGTCTAAGGGAAACCAGCCCCGAAAATGAGGCCCGGCTCCGGTTGCTCACCCATTTTCTTGAGCAGACCGATTTCCCGGCCCTGCGCACCCGGATTGACCAAGCGGCCACCGGTTCACGGACCGCAACCCTGGTCTTCCCGGATCCATCAACACCCCAACGCCTCCAAATCCACATGGGCAACCGGATCATCCTGCCGGTGTGGAATGCATAGGCAGACAGCTGCCCCTTTGGGGTTAAACCACGGTGCCCAACACCTTGGCCAGCGCCATGAACCGCTCGTCGGTCTCCAGGCCGGCCTTCACCTCCTGGTGGACGGCCTCGCTGGTGACGGGATCCAGGATCAATTTTTCATAATAGGCCCGTTGGTCGGTGATCCCGAACCGGTCAAGGACGTCCTGGAACATCCGGTCCAGGGTGGTCTGGTATTCTGAAATTTCGTCGGCATATTGCCGCTGGAACCGCCCCTGGGCCAGGAATGCCTGGTGGGCGGCATTCTTCTGCTTGAAGGCCTCCAGGTCCATTCGATCCTGGTGTGACATCTCCCCGTCCCGGGTCAGGGCCATGGCATACCGGGCCACGCTGAGGTCCAGGGGAATTCCCTTACCCGGCATCATGTCGGCAAACCAGGGGGGTAGAGAAAAGGCCTCCAGGGGCAATTCCCCGGTAGATGCCTGGGGGCTATCCGCCCCGGCCTCCTCCCCGTTGCACGCCCGTTCAAGGAAGGTTCCGAAATCACCCTTCCTTCCCAAAGAAGGGGCTGCCACGCCCCCACACCCGATACATGTCCCTGCTGCATTCACATTGAGAAAATTCATCCCGCCTCCCTGGTAAAAATTGCCGAAACGCCCCGGTGAAACCGGGCATGACAGGCCCATACACTGGGTACAGCAAAAACCACGCCGGAAAACAAAGAAAAGGGACAAATTGTAAAAAAGGGATTTTTTCAAAAAAACCAAACGGCTGATCTTCTCACCCCCAAGGGCTCGGGATAGGTTGGATCAATCCTTGGGGGTCAGGCGCTGCTTGAGGCCGGAGAGGCGGCGCTGGGTCCTGTCGTTGTCAAAGGCCAGGTCAAAGGCCCGGGAAGAGCCCACCATGATGACCAGGTGACGGCCCCGGGTCATGGCGGTGTAAAGGAGGTTCCGTTGGAGGAGGGGGTAGTGGGCCGACGTTAAGGCGATGATCACGGCCCCGTATTCGGAGCCCTGGGACTTGTGGACGGAGATGGCGTAGGCCAGGGTGAGTTCGTCCAGCTCCGGGACTTCATAGGGGACCACCCGACCGTCGTAATCCACCAGGACCTGGCCCTCGGACTTGAGGATTTCGTGGACCACCCCGATATCCCCGTTGAAGACATCCTTTTCATAGTTGTTCTTCAGGTGCATGACCTTGTCCCCGGTCCGGTAGGTCATGCCGTTGGCCTGGATCCCCTCCCCTTCAGGATTGAGGGCGGCCTGGAGCTGCTGGTTGAGGTTGAGGGTGCCGGCCTCTCCCCGGTGCATGGGGGTGAGGACCTGGACCTCGTCGATGTGGGGGAATGCCCTGGGGATCCGCCGGGCGCAGAGCTCGATGATGGTCTCCACCACCTTGGACGGGGACTGGTTTTCAATGAAGTAAAACTCGGAAGGGTCCTTTCCGGAATCGGCCTTGAGGTCGGGCCGGTCCCCGTTTCGGATACTGTGGGCATGGCAGATGATGGGACTTTGCCGGGCCTGGCGGAAGATGTGGGTGAGGGAAAAGACCCTCACCCGGCCCGAGGCCATGATGTCGGCCAGAACATTGCCCGGCCCCACCGAGGGGAGCTGGAAGGTGTCCCCCACCAGGATGAGGCAGGCCGTCACGGGCAGGGCCTCCAGGAGGCGGTACATGAGATCGGTGTCCACCATGGAGACCTCGTCCACCACCATGGCGTCCAGCTCCAGGGGGTTGGCAAAGTTCCGGCCGAACTCCCGGCTCTCCTGGTCGAATTCCAAAAGCTTGTGAAGGGTGAATGCCTTTTTCCCCGTGACCTGGGAGAGGCGGCGGGCGGCCCTGCCCGTGGGGGCGGCCAGACGCACGGAGAGCTTTTGTTTCTTAAAGACCTGGCACAGGGCCCTGACCAGGGTGGTCTTGCCCGTGCCCGGTCCCCCTGTGATGACGGAGACCCGCTGTTCCAGAATCTGGGAAACGGCCTCCAGCTGTTCTTGGGAAAGCTTGACGGCCAGGGAGGAGAGGACCTGCTCCAGGATCTCCCCCTGGTCCACGGCCCGGCCCGGGGCGGGCAGGGAAACCATGGCTTTGATCCGCGAGGCAATGCCGGATTCGGCCCGGAACAGGGTAATGGGATAGATCTTCTGCCCCCAGATCCGGATGACCTCATCATCGGAGAGCCGGTCCAGGGCCGGGTCAAAGGCGGTCTCATCCACTCCAGCCTGGCGGCGGGCTGCCTCCACAAGTTCTTCCTTGGGAGCATAGACGTGGCCCTCCTGCTCAAACTGGGCCAGGCAGCAGGCCAGGCAGGCGGCCAGGCGGTCCCCATCATCGGTCTCGGTGCCATGGGCCCGGGCCAGGGTATCGGCCATGCGAAACCCCAGGGAGGGGATCTCCCGGGCAATGCGGAAGGGGTCGTTGGTCAACACCTCCATGGCCTCCTTACCATAGGTTTTAAGGATGATACCGGCGGTGTCCGGGGAGGCCCCGGCCTCCTGGAGGAATTGCATGACCCGGCGCACGGCATGGTGGGCGTTCCATGCCTTGGCAATGAGGTCCCGCTTGGCCGTGCCGATGCCCGAGACCTGGGTGAGGCGTTCGGGCTGGTTTTCAATGATCTCCAGGGTCTCTTCCTTGAACCTGTCCACGATGCGGCCGGCCAGGGACTTGGAAATCCCCCGGATCATGCCCGAGGCCAGGTATTTCCGGATGCCCGACACCGTGGCCGGGAGGCTGACGGTGAAGTTCTCCACCTGGAACTGGTCCCCATACTTGGCATGGGAAGTCCACCGTCCCTCCAGGACCAGGGTCTCCCCCTCGGCAACGCCCGGGAATTTTCCCACCACGGTGACGGGATCGCTGACCCGTTCCACCTTAAGGCGGCCCACGGTGTAAAAGTTCTCGGGGTTCTGGAAGGAAATCCGGCCCAGCACCCCCTTAAGGGTGATCATGGCCGACCTCCTGTACCGGAACAGACATGGATATGCAATGGCGAATAAAGGAACACGGAAGACCTCAGGCGGAATAGCGCTGGATGATGGACCGGGCCACGGCCATGAGGTCGTCGCCAATGATCTCCGGAACAAAGCCCTGGGTCTTCAGAACTTCAAGGCTCTTTTCCCCGTTGCCGGTCTTCACCAGGGCCACGGCGTCACAGCCAGCATTGCGGCCACATTCCACATCCTTCACCGAATCCCCCACCATGATGCTGGCCTTGGGGTCGATGGTGTGGGCGGCACATGCCTGTTCAATGAGACCGGGTTTGGGTTTGCGGCAGTCACAGCCCGCATCCGGGGTGTGGGGGCAGTAAAAGATGTCCAGGAGGTTCCCCCCGACCGCCTTTACCCCGGCCTTCATCTTGTCAAAGATGGCCTCCAGGGTGGAGACCGGTGCCATGCCCCGACCGATGAGGCTCTGGTTGGTGATGAGGATGACCTGGAAGCCGTGGCGGTTGAGCAGGGCAATGGCTTCTGGGCTGTCCGGGATGAAGTGGAACTCCTCCGGGTCTTTGATATAGTCGGGGGAATCCTGGTTCACCACCCCGTCCCGGTCAAGGAAAACGGTAAATGTCATGATCTCTCCTATTCCGCCACGGCAAAGGCGTGCTTGAATTTGCCCTGGTCCATGAGGGAACGCCCGAAGGCTTCGGCCTGGTCCAACCGGTTAAACCGACCGATGCGAACCCGGTAGAACAGGCCCCGGTGGTCTTCATGGGGCACCAGGTGGGCATTGACGTAGAGGGTGGAGAGCTTCTGCTTGAAGTTTTCGGCATTGGCCCGCACGGTAAAGGCACCCACCTGGACGGTGAAGTTGCCCTTCCAATAGTCCACGGGCTTGAACTTCACAGGGGTGTGGGTCTTTTTGGAAAAGGCCGTGGCCCGTCCCAGGGCCGTGACCTTCACCCGGGCCGTGCCCGGTCCCACCACCCCCAGTTTTTCGGCGCCCTTGTAGGACAGGTCGATGATGCGACCGGCCACAAAGGGGCCCCTATCGTTAACCCGCAGCCGGATGGACCTGCCGTTGTCCAAATTGTCCACCTGGACCCAGGTGTTCATGGGCAGGGTCTTGTGGGCCGCAGTCATGGCGTACATGTCATAGGTTTCGCCGTTGGAGGTCTTGCGACCGTGGAACTTTTTCCCATACCAGGAGGCCCGGCCCTTCTGGACAAAGCCCTGGGCATCGGCAATGGGCACATAGGTCTTGCCCTTGATCTGGTAGGGTCTCTGGGTGGCCGGCATCTTGCCGGATGTCCCCGGGGTCGGGGTGTGGGGGGTATAGGGAATCTTGGATTTGGAGCAGCCGGACAGGACCAACAGGGTAAGCGCCATCAGAACTGCGCCCATCTGCATCAGGGGTAATTGTTTTTTCATGGATACGGGTATCAGGGTTCCAGTGCCAGGGTTAATACATGGGCCATCTTATCGGTGAAGATAAAATTCATTCGATCCTTTATATGGAGGGGCACATCCTCCATATCCTTTTCATTCCACTGGGGAAGGATAAGGGTCTTGATGCCGGCCCTGTGGGCGGCAATGACCTTTTCCTTGATCCCGCCCACGGGCAGGACATCCCCCCGGAGTGTAATCTCTCCGGTCATGGCGATCCGGGGCTTCACCGGCGTCCTGGTGACAAGGGAAACCAGGGCCGTAAGCATGGTCACACCGGCGGAAGGGCCATCCTTGGGAATGCTTCCTTCGGGAACGTGGATATGGATATCCCGGGTCTCGAAAAACCCCTCTTCCACCCCCAGATCTGCCGCATTGGACCGAATAAAACTCAGGGCCGTTGAAGCGGATTCCTTCATCACATCGCCCAACTGACCGGTTAAAGTCAACCCTTTTTTCCCCGGCATGTCCGCGGCTTCCACAAAAAGGATCTCTCCCCCCACCGGGGTCCAAGCCAGTCCCACCACCACCCCGGGGGGATGATCCTTCACCGCCAGCTCGGGCATGTGCTCCACCGGTCCCAGATATTCCCCCAGGTCTTCCTGGCGGATGACCAGGCTGTCGGCCTCCTCCTCTGCGATCTTGGAGGCCACCCCCCGACAGACGGCGGCAATGCGACGCTCCAGGTTCCGCAACCCCGACTCCCGGGTGTACCCGGTGATGATCTGCTTCACCGCCCCCGAGGTAAAGCGGATCTGATTGGCATTCAAGCCATTGGCCTCCCGCTGGCGGGGAATGAGGTAGCGGGTGGCGATCTTCATCTTTTCATCTTCGGTGTAGCCGTTGAGCGCCAGCACCTCCATGCGGTCGTGCAGGGGGGCAGGAATGGTATGGAGAACATTGGCCGTGGTGAGAAACATGACCTCGGAAAGGTCAAAGGCCACGTCCAGGTAATGGTCGGTGAAACTGGAATTCTGCTCCGGATCCAGGACCTCCAGCAGGGCCGAGGAGGGATCCCCGTGGTAGGAGGAGTTGACCTTGTCGATCTCGTCCAGCATGAAGACCGGATTCCGGCTGCCGGCCTTGCGCAGCTGCTGGATGATCCGACCGGGCATGGCCCCCACATAGGTACGGCGGTGGCCACGGATCTCGGCCTCGTCCCTGACCCCACCCAGGGCAATGCGGACAAACTCCCGGCCCAGGGCCCTTGCAATGGACCGGCCCAAAGAGGTTTTCCCGGTTCCGGGGGGCCCTGTAAAACAGAGGATGGGGCCCTTGGAATCCGGTTTAAGCTTGCGCACGGCCAGGTATTCCAATATCCGTTTCTTGGGTTTTTCCAGGCCGTAGTGATCCTGGTTGAGCACCCGGCGGGCCCCCCGGATATCCAGGCTGTCCGTGGATGCCTCGGTCCAGGGCAGGGAGGTGAGCCAGTCCAGATAGGTGGTGGCCACCACATATTCCGAAGAAGAGGGATGCATGCGGGAGAGGCGCTGGAGTTCCCGTTCCCCTTCCCTGCGGGCCTCGTCGGGCAGACCGCTTTCCCGGACCAGGGCATGGTACTCCCGGATTTCCAGGCTGTCCTGGTCCTCGTCCTCCCCCAGCTCCTCCTTGATGGCCTTGAGCTGCTGGCGCAGGTAATAGTCCCGCTGCTTGCGGTCCATGTCCTCCTTGACCTGGTTCTGGATCCGGGAACCGGTCACCAGGATCTCCAACTGATCGTTGACCAGGCGGTTCACCTTTTTCAGCCGCCGGTTCACGTCCAGAAGTTCGATGACCTTCTGCTTTTCCCGCACCGGGGCATTGATGGTGGAGGCCACCATGTCGGCCAGGACATTGGGCTCCTGGAGGGACTGGATCATCTGGCCCATCTCCGCGGGCAAGCCCGGGGAGAGTTCCACAATTTTTTCATACTGCTTTACGATATTGGACATCAGGGCCTGGTTTTCAACGGTGCGGTCCCCGTTTTTAGAATTGAGGACCTTAATGTCGGCCTGGATATAGGGTTTGTTCAGCAAATACTTATTCACCTTGAACCGGCTCAGCCCCTGGATGAGAAGCTGGGCCTTTTCATCCTCCATCTTGGACATCTTCAGGATCATGGCCACGGTGCCGATGCGGAAGAGATCTCCGGAGGTGTGTTTGGAGTCCAGATCCGAGCGCCGGGACAGGAGTAGCCCGAGCATGCGGCTTCCGGCCATGGCCTCGTCAATGAGGTCAATGGCCTCCTTTTGAATCAGCACAAGGGGAAGGACCATTTTGGGAAAAAGGTTGGTATCCACAATGGGAAGGATGGGCAGTGTGTCGGGAATGTCTTCGGTACTGATCTGACTGGAGGGATGTTTTATATCATCCATTCATGATTCCTTTTTGAATCTATTTCAGAAGAGATCAACCTGCATGTATCGGGGTTTTCCACGGCCCGGTCTAAATAATTTTGCCATGGTCAACTCCAGAAAACCTTTATTAAAATGGGTAGAGACCTTGGTGACGTCGATGACGGCGGGAAGGTGCATCACCCGCTCAAACCGACCGTATTGAATCTCGGCCAGGCGGTAACTGGCCGTGGGATTGGGCTGGCAGATGCGGCGAATTCCCGATATCTTGACGGCCTTGGTGCTCACCTCGATGTTGATATCGTCCTTGTCCACACCGGCCACTTCCGCCTGGATAATGATATTTTCATCGGTTTCAAAAATATCCATCTGGGGCTTCCAGACCTGTTTGGACAGGCAAAAAACCGGACTTGTGGACTGAAGGAGCGCCTCGAAAGACGGGTCTTCCGAACGGTCGCCCGCAAAATTATCCCCAAATCGTATTTTAATTTGATTCATAAGGACTCCCGGTGGTTTTCCAGACTATTTTATGTAGAAATCGCTAGAAAAATACCATTTGCGACGGACCTTGTAAAGCGCATTTCCAGTTTATCATTAAATTCCCACGGGTTATAATTTCGTCATTGACGAAAAATCCGGCATCCCAGGGGGCCTGCCCTGGAAATTGACGATCCGGGCCGAACCTGATACAGATAGCCCGAATATTAAACAAAAACATTGACCCTGTTGACGGAAAGCGAACCAGTCCATGGCCCCATATTCACCACCCCACCGCACCTGGCTTCCCCTGGTGCCCGGCATCCTCAGCGGCCTCCTGCTCACGGCGGCCTTTCCAGGGCCACGGATCTGGCCCATGGCCTTTGTGGCCCTGGTCCCCCTGCTCCTCGCCCTGGAATCCATGGATGCCAAACAGGCATTCAGGGCAGGGCTGACCATGGGACTTGTCCATTTCACCACCCTGATCTATTGGCTGGTCCCCACCCTGACCACCTACGGCAACCTGGCCTGGGGCCTGGCCGCGGCCACCCTGGTGCTCCTCAGCCTCTACCTGGCCCTCTACCCGGCCCTGTTCGCCCTGGCCCTGAAGAAACTGGATCCCCCGGCCTGGGCCCATCCCCTGGCGGCGGCCGCCCTTTGGACCGGACTTGAATACCTGCGCACCCATCTGCTCACCGGATTTGGCTGGGGTGCCCTGGGCTACAGCCAGGAGACAAACCTTACCTGGCTCCAGAGCGCGGACCTCTTCGGGGTGTCCGGACTGACCTTTGTCATTGTTCTCTGTAACGCCGCCCTGGCCCGGCTCCTTCTCTGGCGGCCCGGCCATGCCATGCCCCCCCTGGGCATGGCTCTTGCCTATACCCTGGCCCTTTGCGCCGGCATCCAGATATACGGCAGCCAAAGAATGACCACCCTAAGCCGGACCCTTGAAATCGCCCCCACCACCCGGGTGGCCGTGGTCCAGGGCAACCTTGAGCAGAACCAGAAATGGAACAAGGCGTTTAAGACCCTTACCCTGGACAAGTACCGAAGGCTTTCCCTCTCCGTGGCCGGCCAGATTCCCGACCTCACCATCTGGCCGGAGACGGCCCTGCCCTTTTATTATGGACGGGATGCCCTGCTCTCCCTGGAGGTGGAACGCACGGCCCGGCAGATCCAGTCCCATCTGCTCACGGGAAGCCCAGCCGTGGCCGTTGAACCCAACCTTGTCCGTTATTACAACCGGGCCCATATGATCTCCCCCACGGGCATGGTCACGGGCCGATACGACAAGACCCACCTGGTCCCCTTTGGGGAATATGTGCCCCTGCAGGAGTTCCTCCCCTTTATACGGAAGATCACCCAGGAGGCGGGCAACTACACCCCGGGGGAAAAGCGCTTCTCACCCCTGGCCTTTGGGCAAGGCCGCACCGGGGTGCTCATCTGCTTTGAAATCCTCTTTCCCGGCATCTCCCGGGCCTTTGTAAACCAGGGGGCCCAGATCCTCACCACCATGACCAACGATGCCTGGTTCGGCACCACCGCAGCCCCGGTCCAGCACTTTGGGGTGGCCGTGTTCCGGGCCGTGGAAAACCGCAGGAGCCTGGCCCGGGCCGCCAACACCGGGATCTCCGGTTTCATCGATCCTTTGGGCCGCCCCCGAAACACCACGGCCCTGTTTGCCGATGCCGCCGTCACCGCCGATCTTCCCATCCTTTCGGAAACCTCATTTTACACGGCCCAGGGCGACCGACTTCCCACGGCCTGCCTTATTGCCATGGCCCTGTGTTTTATGGTAAAAGGCAGGCAAACCATTCTAAGGAGACATCAACCATGAGCGTAGAATTAAAACAGACCATTTCCCACCTTTTTGCCAAAGCCAACCAGCTGAAGGAGTATCTTTGACCTCCCCGTCAAGGAAAAACGACTCAGGGAACTGGAACAGATCATTGCCAGGGCTGACTTCTGGGACAATGCCGATGCGGCAACCCGCCTCCTGAAAGAACGGACCACCCTCTCCAATCTCATCCACGCCTGCACCGAGATCTTCACCGACATTGAAGATGCCCAGGTCCTGCTGGAACTGGCCCAGGAAGAGGGGGACAAGGAAAGCGAAGCCGAAGTGGCCCAGGGGCTCACCGATCTGGAAAAAAAGGTCCGAAAATTCTCCATCGACATCACCCTGGACCATGAAGACGATGCCAGGGGCGCCGTGGTCTCCATCAATGCCGGTGCCGGCGGCACCGATTCCCAGGACTGGGCGGAAATGCTCTTCCGCATGTATACCCGCTGGATCGACAAAAAGGGCTATAAGATGCAGGTCATCGACTACCAGGAAGGGGACGAGGCCGGCCTCAAAGGCGCCACCCTCCGGGTCAGCGGCGAAAACTGCTTCGGCTTCATGAAGGTGGAATCCGGGGTCCACCGCCTGGTGCGGATCTCCCCCTTTAACGCCGGTGGCAAACGCCAGACCTCCTTTGCTTCGGTCTTTGTCTATCCCGACATCCAGGAGGACATCAACATCGACGTGGATGAAGGCGACCTGCGCATCGACGTCTACCGGGCCAGCGGCGCCGGGGGCCAGCACGTGAACAAGACCTCTTCGGCCGTGCGCATCACCCACATCCCCACGGGCGTGGTGGTCCAATGCCAGCAGGAACCCTCCCAGCACCGGAACAAGGAAATCGCCATGAAGGTGCTGAAGTCCCGGCTCTACCAGCTGGAAAAGCAAAAGCAGGACGAAAAGATGCAGAACCTCCACGACGGCAAGGATGAGATTGCCTGGGGCAGCCAGATCCGCTCCTATGTCCTCCATCCCTACCGCATGGTCAAGGACCACCGCACCGACTTTGAGGTGGGGGACGTGGACAAGGTCCTCAACGGGGATCTGGACCCCTTCATCGAAAGGGTGCTCCTCTCCAATTGATGGACCTGCTCAACCTCATCCATACCCATTATCCAAAGGGATCCCCCCTTACGGAGATCCTTCTGGACCACAGCCGCAGGGTGGCGGACAGGGCCCTGGCCATTGCCCGCCACCTGCTGAAATCCCGGCCCCATCTTCCCGTGGACCTGACCTTTCTGGAAGGGGCCGCCCTCACCCACGACATCGGCATTTATAAAACCCGGGCCAGGGCCATTGGCTGTACCGGGGAGATGCCCTATATCTGCCACGGATACCTGGGGCGGGAACTCCTGGACCGGGCCGGACTGGATCCGGCCTACGGCCTTGTGGCCGAACGCCACACCGGTGCCGGCATCACCCTGGACAACATCCGCACCAACCAGCTGCCCCTGCCCCACAGGGACATGGTCCCCGTCACCCTGGAAGAAAAAATCATCTGCTGCGCCGATAAGTTCTATTCCAAGGACCCGGCCAAACAGGACAAGGTCCCCACCCTGGAGACCATCACGGCGGAACTCCACGCCATCGATCCCGACCATGCAGCCCGCTTCCGGGCCATGGCCCGGGAGCTGCACCTCAAAGCCTAACCCGGATATTTCATAACAAGTTGTTCCAGAAAACGTGGGCGTCTTGGGATTCGAAAAACCCTCCTTTTTGTCACCCTTAAGGGGAAATGCCCTTACCGAATCCACCGCATTCCAGAATGGCGTACGGTACATCCGCACAACGTTGCATTCCGCACCTTGTGGATCCGGCAAGTGACATATCCGGGCTGCACACCCCATAAAACAAAACACCCCGGGGTAGCCCCCCGGGGTGTTGATGAACACAGCGTTTTAGATCAGACCCTAGATCACGGCCCCATCATATTTCGGGCTTTTACCCCATTGGTTCTCTCCATAATCCCCATCCTTAATGAACCAATAGAGGAGAAGCAAAGATCCCAGAACCGGTACCAGACCGATGAGGAGCCACCAGGCGGATTTACCGATATCATGGATCCTGCGGAAGCAAACGGCAATGCTTGGCACCAAAAGCAGCAGGGAATACACGGCATAAACAAAACCATAGTCCCCAAAAACAATCATATCAATGATACCGGCCGCGATCATGAAAATGATATTAAACAGCGTAAACATCCAATATTCTTTTCTCCGGGCCCTGCCTGAAAAATCCATGAGATTTGTCAAGACTTGAATATACCAATTCACCTCTGTCTCCTTAAATGCATATAAATTGAAGGGTTAAACGGACCACGGCCCCATATCCAGGGCCACCTCTTCCCTGACAGGAGATCTGATTTCGGCGTGGAACCCTTTCCCATGATTGCCTGCCCATTTATGAACAAACAACAGAATCTATAAACAACGGCAAAAACAACGTCAATCGGGGAATCCCTTATTTTAGTGTACTTTACTACCCAAAAATGATTTATTTAGCCATCCCGCTATCCAAATTGGGGGCTGACCAGATGGGGAGTGAACGGTATCCAACCCCTCGGATTTGGATCAGGGATGACTTCAAAACCTGACATGGCGTTTATCCAATGATGATTTTGGGATGATCTTATTTTGCAGAAACGGATTTTTGAACATCAGTCTCACTAAAGCTTAAACGCTTCGATGAACGGTTTGCAAGAAAAACCGTATCTTTAAATTTTCAAACCGCCCTTTACCGGGAAGGCGAAAAAAGACCTTTCTCTATTTCATCCCATAATTCAAAGCAACACCATTGATCTCCCCCTACAGGGCGGAGGGCACCATAATCCTGCCCGGGTACATTTACCCGATGATCGGTAATGGATTCGGATGGTCTTAAAAACGGCCTATTGATGGTTCTTGCAAAGGGTATTTCGAAAGGCGTCATAGGGCATGAGGTCTGCATGGCGGGCCTTCCAATGCTGGGCCATTCCACCCCAGCCCTTACCCTTGAGTTTCTGGCCGCAGATGGGGCAAGCTTTGGGATCCTCGGCCTTTTGGCCGGCCAGGCAGCAGAGGCAGGTGGGTTCGCTGTGGGTTTTGCCGTTGTTGAATCGGTACAGGGCCTTGGGACCCGAGGCGTTCATGAGTATACCGACGGAAATCAGGCGTACCATTTCTTCTTTGTATTCAAATTCTTCTCCGGCCATCCACTCGGTGCGAAGTCCCATCAACGACATGAACATCCTCCTTTGCTTGGGGTTTGATGCCCGACTTTATGCCGACCGGCGGTCGGTGTCAACCCCTGGGAAGGGCCCTGGCTCGGTGGGCGAGGCTGAATTTTCCGGAAAACCGGACGGTTTTTCTTCCCATCCGTAACAAATATAAACCGCCCGTGGAGCCAATGCTCCCCGGGCGGTTCTGTGTGGAACAACAGATCAGAGGATCTGTTTCAGGAATAATTTGGTCCGGTCGTGGGTGGGATTGACAAAGAAATGTTCCGGCGTCCCCTCTTCGACGATCTGGCCTTCATCCATGAAGATGACCCGGTCCCCCACTTCACGGGCAAAGCCCATCTCATGGGTGACGCAGACCATGGTCATGCCTTCCTTGGCCAGGGTCTTCATGACGTCCAGAACCTCGCCGATCATCTCCGGGTCCAGGGCCGAGGTGGGCTCGTCAAAGAGCATGATCTTGGGATCCATTGCCAGGGCCCGGGCAATGGCCACCCGCTGCTGCTGGCCGCCGGATAGATTGGCGGGCCAGGCATGGGCCTTCTGGGCAATGCCCACCTTTTCCAGCAGGGCCATGGCCTTGTCCTCCCGCTCCTTTTTGGTCCGCTTGCGCACCAGCTTCTGGGCCAGGGTGACGTTGCCCAGGACGGTCTGGTGGGGGAAGAGGTTAAAGGACTGGAAGACCATGCCCATTTCCATGCGCACTTCATTGATGTCGGTCTTGGGGTCGAACAGGTCCACCCCGTCCACAAAGATTTGGCCGTGGTCGGCGGTCTCCAGCCGGTTCAGGCAGCGCAGAAAGGTGGATTTCCCAGATCCGGACGGACCGATGACCACCACCACTTCCCCGGCCTCAACGGTGTTGGACACATTGACCAGGGCCTTGACTTCATGGGGAACATAAAAGGTTTTGTATATGTTTTTAACGTCGATCATTTGGTGGCAGTCCTCCTTTCCAGATACTGAACACACATGGAAAGCGTGAAGGTCATGGTCAGGTAGAGAATGGCACAGAGAATCCAGAGTTCAAAGGTCTGGAGACTGGTGGTAATGCCTTCACGGGTGGCTTTGGTCAACTCCCTGATGGATATCATGCCCAAAAGGGAGGAGTCCTTGATCAGATTGATGAACTGTCCGGCCAGGGGCGGCAGGATGGTCTTCAACGCCTGGGGAAGGACAATGTAAAACATGCACTGGAAATAGGTCATACCCTGGGATCGGGCCGCCTCCACCTGTCCGGGGTGGATGGCTTCAATGCCGGCCCTGACAATCTCCACCACATAGGCGCCGGTAAAGATGGACAGGGCCATGATCCCGTACCACTCCGGGTGGAGCTTGGGAATCCCATTCATGATGAGGATCTTGTTCATGGTGGTACCCAGAACAAAATAAAAAATCATGATCTGGACCAGCAAGGGCGACCCCCGGATGATCTCCACATAGGTCACGGCCGACCATTTGAGCACCGGGGTATCCGAGACCCGGGCCACCCCCCCGATGATACCCAAAAGGATACCGATGACCGTGGAAATAAAAGAAATCTTCAGGGTGATCCACAACCCCTTGGCCAGGATCCCGGGTTTCCACCCCCCTTCATAGCTGGATATCACGTCCCCGGGGGAAACCATGTCCCCCTGGGTCCAGTCAAAGGAGCCCCTGGGAACCATGTAGGGGGTATCGCCGTCCTCGGTGGTGACCACGATTTCCACCTTGCCACCCTTGTCCTTTATGGTGCCGATTTCACCGTCGGCATCGGCATAGACGGTGATGGCCGGCTTGTACATGAAATACTTGGGCACCTTGAACCAGCGCCACTGGTATTCCACGGCCACGGTGGCGTAATAGATCGACCCGAAGACCAGGATCATCAGCGCCATAAATCCAGCTATGGACAGGGTCCGGGCGGCGGGGTTACTCAACCGCTTAATGTTGGATATCTTTTGTTCCATAATGCATAACACCTTAAAAAAGCAGGCCGGCAAAGGGATTTGCCGGCCGTGATTAATGCAACAATTCTGCGGTTAGTTTTTCATCTGTTTGGTCCAGGCATCGGACTTGATCCACTTGTCGTAGGCCCTCTGCCATCTGCCATCGTTTTTGTACTGGCGGATGAAGTTGTTCAGATAGTTGAGCAGATCGGGATCACCCTTTTTAACGGCCATGGCCAAGGGCTCAAAGGTAAAGGGCTGGTTCAGTGTAACGGTTTTGCCTTCGCCGTGCTGGGACTGCATCAGCTCGATGAGGGGCAAATCGTATACCGTGGCGTCGGCATTGCCCTGGATGACTTCCATGACCGCTTCGGTCTCCACCTCAAAGGACTTGTAGGTGGCCTTGGGGATAAGACGCTTAACGGCCTGCTCACCGGTGGTGCCCAGCTTGGAGGTGATGATGAACTTGGGATCGTTCAGGTCCTTGTAAGACAGAACCTTGCCGGCGTGTTTTTTGTTCAGGAGGATGGCCTGTCCCACAACAATGTAGGGATCGGTGAAGTTAACGGCCAGGTTTCTTTCCTGGGTCACGGTCATGCCGGAGATCAGGATATCGAACTTATCGGTAATCAGGGCGGGGATGATGCCGTCCCATGCGGTGTTGACCAGTTCCAGTTTGACCTTCATGGCCTTTGCAAGGGCCTTGGCCATGTCAATGTCAAAGCCCATGTAGTCGCCCTTAACATTGGTCATTTCAAAGGGAAGGTAGCCAGACTCAAAACCCACGCGCAGTTTTCCGGATTTTACAATGGATTCCAGAGTGGATTTCTTGGCCAGCTCAATGTCGGCGCCGAATGCCGGTACAGAGACAAACAAAAAGGCCAGGGCAAACAGAGAAACCAATACTTTTTTCATCTTAACTCCTCCTGTGCTTGACCCCGGGGACAACTGAGAATGGAACCTCCCCGGGTTCTGTTAAAGTGTGAATCCTCCCATCATAAGAGAAATTACTTCGTTATAAGTGAAATTTATTCATAGCATAATCTTTACAAATGGCAAGCACTATTTGCCAAAGCCCCCATATTCCACATTCCAGCCATATCACAGCCAGTAAGGTTTTTTCTTATTTACTAATTTTAAGATCTTACACACAGGGCATCTAAATAGGATAAATCCGTTCCCGCCCTTGACGCAGGCAATTGGCCTGTCGTATCATATTTCCCTTTAACCCCAAAGGAAGAGATAATCATGCCAGTCCAGCCCCCTCCACTGAAGATCCTTTCCATATCTGATTTCGAAGTCCAGGAACTGACCCGGATGGTCACGGACCGGGAATTAAAGGGGATTGACCTCATCCTTTCCTGCGGAGATATGGCCCCGGAATACCTCTCCTTTCTAAGGGACCGTCTGGACGCCCCCCTTTTCTACGTAAAGGGAAACCACGATATCCGATACACCTCCGCCAATCCCATGGGATGCGAGAACATCCACGGCAAAATCGTAACCCATAATGGGTTGAATATACTGGGTCTGGAGGGATCCATGTGGTATAACGGCGGGGTAAACCAATACACGGAAACCATGATGAGACGACAGATTTTTCGCCTCTGGTTTTCCCTTTGGCGAAAAAAAATTCACCTGGTCATCACCCATGCCCCGCCCCGGCACATCCACGACGGGGAGGATCTCTGCCACAGGGGGTTTGAAAGTTTCGGCCGGCTGATCCGAAAGTATCAGCCCCGGTATTTCATCCACGGCCATGTCCATGCCGAGTTCCAACGGCATCAGGACCGGGAAACACGGGTGGGGGATACCCGGGTGCTCAACACCTGCGGATACACGAGTTTGGAGATTCAGCCATGATCCGATATTTAAAGTGCCTGTTTTCAGGCCCGGAAGAAGACAAAAACCATGTCCAGTCCTTTAACGAACAGCAGGCCCTTGAAGAGGATGTGGAGTTCATCGACCACGGGGTCATCACCGTGGAATTGGATCGGATCACCGGCTCCGTTGGCAAATACCATGACTTTGATTCCCAGTTCCGGCCCAAAAAACACATGTCGGGCAAGCGGTTCAGCGAAATCAAACGGGCCATGCGGGAGGGGGGCGCCCTTCCCCCGGTGAAGCTCTACCAGATCCGGGACGACTATTTTGTTTTGGACGGAAACCACAGGGTGGCAGCAGCCAAGGAACTGGGCTGGACCGACATCAAGGCCAAGGTCATTGAACTGGAATCGGGGAACACCACTCTGGACAACCTGCTCTACCTGGAAAAAAAGAAATTCTTCCAAAGGACCGGACTTTCGGTTCAGATCGATCTCACCGAGGTGGGCAAGTACAATCACCTGGAAAAACAGATCAAAAAACACCAGGTCTACCTGGCCGGCCAATCCGGCAGGGACTGTGACTTCCCCAAGGCGGCCAAGGACTGGTACAACACCATTTACCAGCCCCTGGCCCGGCTCATTGAAACCGGAGAGCTGGCCCAGCACTTCCCCGGTCGCACCGTGGCCGACCTGTACACCTATATTGCCTTTTACCATTGGGAGCGCAGCACCCGCCGCCGCTACGGCATCGGCATCGACCGGCTCATCCCCAAGACCATGGAGGCCTTCCGGAAAAAGATGTTGGAAAAGGACACCCCGGAATATCCGGAGATGAAGCGCTCCATCATCGCCTTTATCCTCATCGACACCGACACCACCACCGACATCGTGGTCCTGGAAAAGCTCATTGCCCTGGAGGAGGTGGCCGAGGCCCATTCCGTCCACGGCAACATCGACATCCTGGTCAAGGCCACCCTCAAAAGGGACTTTTTGGCCTCGGACGCAGAGGTCATTGCCGAATTTGTGGAAAACCACATCCGGCGCATCGACGGCATCATCCGGACCCAGACCATCATCCCGGGCATCTCACGGGTGAAGTCGGTGCTGGGACAGGCCTTTTAATCTACCGGGGCACCAAGGACGTTTTTTCAGTAAATTGGGGATATCCCACCCAAGCACTGATTAACGGATGTCCATAATCCACATTGCTTTTTCGTAAAACACATTGTTTTACATTCAAAAGAGGATAGACAATTGCCTGGTCAAGAACACGTAATTGCACCTGATCCCAGATCTGAATCTGACGAGATGGATCAAAGGAGCTGAATGCATCGTCGATCATGGCATCCACCTCTGTGAAATGGGAAAAATTGGTATTTACGCCCCCCCCATGGGATGCCAAAAAATCGGAATGAAAAAAACGTCTCAAGTATGTATCCGGGTTGGAACGAATAACAAAATACAACACAATGGCATTTTCATTTCTTCGAATGCGACGGTGCATCTCAGAATGGGAGACCATCTTCAAATCGAGTCTGATATTAATCCGCTCCAATTGATGTTTCAGACTTTCATAATTCTGACGATACAGGCGTTTTTCAGAAACATAGACTGGCAGCGAAAACCCTTTCGGATAACCGGCTTGGGCTAGTAAGCGCTTTGCTCTTGGGATGTCTTGTTGTATATCCAGCCCCACATTTATAAGATCTTTTTGATCCATACCGCAGGAAAAAATCTCCCTGGGCATGGGAAGGTAAACCGGAGAATTAAGATCGTTGACATTCTCCAGAAATGTATCCCGGTCCAAGGCCAGAACAATGGCCTGTCGAACCCGAATATCATCCAATGGCTTCCAACTCGTATTCAGATGAAACATTCCCGTATACCCAGGGCCAAATACATCGACGATCACCTTTGGATATTCGGAAATATTTTCCAGCCATCCCTGTTTTCCACTACCAATGATCACATCAAGTTTTCCATCCAGGAATGCCTGTTTCCGTTTTTCATTATCCGGGATAAAATTAAGCGCCACACCATCTAAGGCAGGCGAACCCCGAAAATAGTCAGGGTTACGCGTTAAAACACAGGTTCCCCCTTCTTCATAACTTTTAAACTGAAACGGCCCCGTTCCAATCGGATGCTTCGCAAACCCCTCTTCCCCCATGCTCTCCATGGCACGTTTGCTTATGATATTCCCCCAATGCTCTACCAGAAAGAAAAGAAAAAAACGGGGAGAAATGCCACGTTCAATGGTCATCTCAACGGTGTATCTATCCCTTTTAAGAAATGAGAGTTTTTTGAAGTATGAAGAAAAAAAACACATCCCCATATTAACAACCCGTTCCAATGAAAAAATAACATCATCTGCAGTGAGTTCATGTGCATCCGTCATGGGCCCCTTGTGAAATAAAATTCCTCGGCGCAGTTTAATGGTCCACGTCTGATAGCCATTTTCAAAAATAAAACTGGGCATTTCTTCTGCAAGATCGGGTTCAATAGACTGCATATCACCAGGTCGATATCTTACGATTCCATTAAAAACCATGTCGGCAAACATCATATCCTGACTCCCTTGACCCATGTGGGGGTCCAGAGTTCCCAGGCCTGAAGTATGAATTCCGAACCGGACAACATTTGCCGGAATTTCTCCCCCCAGGCCCTGGTGCAGGATAGTGCATAAACACACTAAAACCCACAAAATCACTTTAATATCCACCCAAGAAATCAGTCGTGTGGTCCTGCCTATACCAACCCTATAAAATTTTCCACGCCCCATCATCTTTCCCAATGCCACATTTGTATTTTATATTCTGTGTAGGGACTTCATATTCAATTTTACAAAATCTCTCAACACCCTATTTGAAATATAGACCACAGCATTAAGATAAACCCCACCTATCCTCAGAGATAAAAAAAGTATCAAAACCGCAGGCGGGGAACTCCACGACATTGTCCCAGCTCAGGAAATTTCACAAAATTTAATTGGGATGAATTATCCCTGGTTGTTGAAGATCTCGTTGGAAAGGATGACGGCCTCGGCCACCTCTCGGATGGTCTTTCTGGAATCCATGCTTCGGCGGCGCATCCAGCCATAGGCTTGATCCCCGGTCATCTTCCGGCCCAGCATGAGGATCTCCTTGGCCTGCTCGATCTTTTTCCGGGATTCCAATTCCTCCTGGATCACCCGGGTTTTGACCATGAGCTCGGTGTTGACAATGGCAATGGCCGACTGGTGGGCCACGGCCGTGAGCACATTGATTTCGGTGTCGGAAAAATCCCGGGGGGCGCTGGTAAAGCAGTTCAACACCCCCACCACCCGGTCCTCGGCGGTTTTCAAGGGAAGGCTCACCATGGAGACCAGGCCCAGCTTTTTGGCCATGTCCTTTTCCTTGAACCGCTTGCTCTTGAGCACGTCCTTGAGGATCAGGGGCTGTTTGTGGGTCACCACATGGCCCACCACCCCTTCGTTGAGATCCAGGGCCCGGTCCTTGATATAGTCCGGTGAAATGGACTGGGTGGCCTTGAGCCGGATCTTGGGAGACTTGTCCTCCCCCTCCACAATCCAGAGGGAGCAGATCTCCAGGCCCGTCACCTGGGCCGTGACCATCACGATGAGCTTGAGCAGATCCTCAATGTAGAGGTCCGAGGTGATGGCACGACTGATGTCGGTCAGGGCCTTGATATAACCGTCGTATGTTTCTGTGTTCTCCATGATGGGCCCCATACAATCAAACTTCAGGTTAAATTGTCAACTCCAACCCGGATATTTCATCCCATGGATCCGTGGGACAATTTGCAAGGGCACAGCTCCCGGGAAAAAAGCAGGTTCCCCGGGGCCCAGGCAAATTGTCCCGGCCTTTCCGGCTCAACACCGGGGTTACAGGGGGGTATTGGGCACAAGATCCCAGATCCCGCAGGGGCAGGCCCCCTTGCAGAACCCGCAGCCAATGCATCGGTCCGGATCCACGCAATACTCGAAATCATCCCCCTGGGTGCGCCTGAAAATCGCCCCCTCCGGACAGACGGTCTCACAGATGCCGCAGTCCCGGCAATTGCCGCAGGAGGCACAATTGTCCCCCATGAGATCCAGGGTCTCCGCCGCCCTGTTCGTGATGTCCAGCTTGGGATCGTAGTAGGCCAACTCCACCCGGCGCTTGTCCATGACCGGGGGCGCCACCTGGTCTTCGGAAAAGTTGTCCGACAGGATCTGCCCGATGATTTCGGCCACCCGTTTGCCCGCACCGATGGCATGGGTGAGCAGCCCCGGTCCCACCACATCACCGATGGCAAAGATGGCGGGATCCGAGGTCCGGCCAAACCGATCCACGGCCAAAAACCCGTTGTCCAGGGCCAGATCGTCCACAAAATCCAGGTCGGGCACATCCCCGATGGAGACCACCACGGTGTCGGCTTCCAGCAGCTCCCCATCCTCCAGGACCACTCCCTTGTCCGTGATCTCCCGGGTGAAGACCGGCCACTTGAACCTGGCGCCGCATGCCTCGGCATCCTCCCGCTCCTTGCCAAAGGCCGCCGGTTTCTGCACGTCGATGAGGGTGAGGTCCGAAGCCCCCAGGCGGTGGGCCTCCGTGGCCACGTCGCAGCCCACGTTGCCCGCCCCGATGATGACCACCTTTTTCCCCGGCCTTACCTTGCCCGCCTTGGCCGATTCCAGAAAATCATTGGCAAAGGCGGCCCTCTCAATCCCGGGAATGGGAAGGGTTCTGGGTTTTTTGGCCCCGCTGGCAATAATAATGAAATCATGGGTCTCCCGGATTTTGGCAAATGCCTTGGCATCCAGGGTCTGTTCCAGGCGGATGTCCTCCACCACGGATGCAATCCGGTCCAGCTCGGCCTTCAGGGTCTTCTTGGGGATCCGGGATTCGGGAATCACCGATGAGATTTTCCCGCCGATCTGCTTGCCCGCCTCGTAGACCGACACCCCGTGGCCGGCCAGACTCAGCTGCCAGGCCGCAGACAGGCCGCCGGGGCCACCGCCGATGACGGCCATGCGGGCCTTGGTCTTTTTGGCCTTCTGGGGCGGAGCTACCCCCTCACCGGCCTGGCCCAGATCCTGGACATTGATGGGGGCCATGCCCTGGCCCCGGCGGGTGCAGGCATCCATACAGGGGCTGGGGCAGAGGTAGCCGCACACCGTGGCTGGGAAGGGGGAGTGGCGAAGGCCCATGGCAATGGCCTCGTCCACATTATCCGCCCTGACCATGGCCCAGCGGTCCTGGACCGGGATGTGGGTGGGGCAGGCCGCCTGGCAGGGGGCCTGGTAGGTGTTGTTCTCCCAGACGGGCACATACCGGCGCAGATCTCCCGAAGGGATCAGGGGGATGGTGCCCCGTTCGATCTCGGCCAGATCACCGATGAGGCCGCCCCTTCCCAATTCCTTGTCCCAGACCTCGGCCCGGAATCGGGACATGGAGGTCAATTCCTGGGTGTCGGCCTTTTCATGGGGGCTTTTGGCCGTGAGCAGGCACCATTGGTCCCGCTGGGTGAGTTTGCCCAGGAGTTCCGGCTTTCCAATGCGGTTGAGAAAGGCTGCCAGGTTCTCCCTAAGCCAGTCCCAGTCCTTGTCTTCCAGGGGGATGACCTTGGCGTCCTTGCGGGAAAACCCCTTGGCATTGCCCCGGGTAAAGACCCTGCCCCCCACCATGCCCACCAGGGGGCGGTAGCCCATGACCCTGCGGTCGGAGATGAGGTCCTGGTCCCCTTCCAGGCCGCAGATCACGGCAATGCCGCCGGCCATGAATTCGCCGAAGTAATCCCCTGCCGCGCCCAGGACCCAGAGTTCCGGGGGTTCGAACCGGGGGTTGTGCTTGGTCATGGTCATGCCCCGGGCGCCGATGCTCCCGTCGATGAAGATCTTGCCCTGGGCCGCCCCGTTCATCACCCCGTTGGAGGCATGGCCGTGGACAATGATCTCGGCCCCTGCATTGAGCCAGCCCACATCGTCCGAGGCCGGCCCCATGATCTCGATGAAGGTGCCCGGGGTGCCCAGGGAACCGGCTCTCTGGCCGGAATGGCCGATGATTCGGAGGCGTTTCGCTTTATCGCTGCCCTCCCAGAGGCGGCCGCCGATGCCGTGCTGGCCAAAGGCTTCGATCTCCAATTCCCGGTTTCCGGCCTTCACCTGCTGGTGAATGATCTCCTCCAGCACCCGGGAGGGGATGCGTCTGCCTTCTCTCTTACCGCTGATATACAAGAATTCGTTGTTTTTCATTCTGGACCTCCTTTACACCACGTACTTGATACTGAGACGGTCGGCAATGGCCTTGTCGTTGATACCCAGGGCATCGGACATGCCGATGGGAAGGGATGTGGACCGCCCCAAAGGCGCCACGATCTTCTTAAGCTCCGTGTCAAAGGAGACAAAGAGATCCACAATGCGCTGGGCCACGTCCTCGGGATCCAGACGGCGGTATAGCCGGGGATCCTGGGAGGTGATGCCCTTGGGGCAGATGCCCACGTTGCAGACATTGCACCGGTCCTCTTCGGTTCCCACGCAGCCGGCGGCGGCCTGCATCACGATTTTGCCCACCTGGATGCCCGAGGCACCCAGCATGATCAGGGCGGCGGCGTTGGCGGCCAGGTTGCCGTTCTTGCCGATGCCCCCGCCGGCAAAGATGGGGATCTCGTTCTGCTTGCCCACCTTGGTGAGGTTGAGGTAGTTGTCCCGGATACAGGAGGCAATGGGATGGCCCATGTGGTCCATGGAGACGTTGTAGGCGGCCCCGGTTCCCCCGTCCTCGCCGTCGATGGCCAGGGCCGAGGCATAGTCGTTCCGGGTCAAATTGTTGAGCACGGCCAGGGAGGTGGAGGAGGCCGAAATCTTGGGATAGACCGGTACCCGGAATCCCCAGGCCATGGACATGGACAAAATCATCTTGGCCACGGACTCCTCAATGGAGTACTGGGTCTGGTGGGTGGGGGGGGAAGGAAGGCTCACGCCCTGGGGCACGCCCCTGATGGCGGCGATGAGCTTGTTCACCTTGTGCCACATCAAAAGGCCCCCGTCGCCGGGCTTGGCCCCCTGGCCGTATTTGATCTCAATGGCGCAGGGTTCCTCCTTCATATGGGGGATGGCGTGGATGATCTCGTCCCAGCCAAAATAACCCGACGCAATCTGGAGGATGACATATTTAAGGAAGCGGGAGCGCAGTAACCGCGGGGGACAGCCCCCCTCCCCAGTGCTCATGCGCACGGGCATGCCCAGCTCCTCGTTAAGGTAGGCCACCCCCATCTGCAAGCCCTCCCACATGGTGGGGGAAAGGGCACCAAAGCTCATGCCCCCGATGATGAGGGGATAAATCTCCCGCACCGGCGGGACCCAGCCCCTTTCCTTCAACCGCTTCATGTTCTCCTTTGGGGGGAGGACCCGTCCCAGGAGGGTGCGCATCTCAAACTCGTGGCGGCCGGCATCCAAAGCAGGGTCGGTGAGCTGGGAGATACGGATGAATTTGATCTGGTCCAGAACCGATTCCCCAGGGGCGTTTCTCCGACCGCCCCTGCGGCGGGGCACCCCGTGCTGGTTCACGTGGAATTTGAGCCGGTCCACCCCGGGATTCCGCCGGGGTTCAATGGCATCGTTGGGGCAGGCCATGGTACACATGGCGCAGCCGATGCAGGCATGGGCCACATCGGTCTTCTGCCGGATCCCGTAAAAGGTCTCATGGGAATTGGCATTGCCCACCCGGGCATGGACCGAGGTTTTCAGATTCCGTTTCCGGAAGACGCCCAGCTCAATGGCATGGACCGGACAGACCGAGGTGCACTGTCCGCACAGGGTACACCGGGCATTGTTATATTCTATCTGCCAGGGCAGATCCTTCAGGCTTAAAGCGGAAGGTTCAAGGCTTCTGTTTGACGACATATTCTGACCTCCTGACGTTCGGGGCTTACAATGGCGGTATCGATATTCATGGGTTGGATGTCCCGGGACTTGTCCCGGTACGGGATCACGGCGTCCAGGCCGCAGATTTCCGAGGAAAAGGCAAACATCCCGGGCCTGCCCCCCACAACCCCCGGGCGGAGCTTTTTCCGGTCCTGGACCATGAACAGGGATTTGTCCGGCAGGGTCCCGATGACGCAATTGGGACCGTCGATGATCAGGGGCCGGCAGGTTCGCTTGAGGTGGGCCAGGAACTCGGCATCGGGGTGCTTTTCCAAATCCAGGTTCTGCAAAGGCGTGATCACATGCTTATAGGCATCGATGCCAAGCCCCAACTCCTCCTGGGAATAGTGGAGGATGTGGGCAAAGACCTCGGAATCGGACTGATACCCGCTGTAGCCGGGAATATCCCGGGAGGTAAGAAAGTCCCGGATGGGGGTAAAAGCAGTGTTTTCCCCATTGGTCATGGTGCAGTATCCCCGGATGAAAAAGGGATGGCAGGCATAGAGGTCAATGGCGTAGTTGGTGTTCTGCCGCCCCTGGGCCATGATGATCCGGGCGTGGAGCTCCTTGCGGTCCAGGCCCAGGTATTCCCCCAGCACCATGGGATCGCCGATCTCCTTGATCATGATGGTATCAAACCAGAAGGAAAAGACAATCATGTCCCGCTTTTTCTCCCCCATTTCACGAATCTTTATGCGCATGGCCGAAAGACGCGCCGCCACCTCCTCTTCGGGGAGTTGGTCCCAGCCCTCGGGCAGCTCATAGGCACGGATCAGGTAGAGATCCCGGTGGGGGATGTCCGCCACCGGCGCCTTGGGAACCTTGAGGCTGATCTTGTACTTGGTCAGAAAGCCCTGGTCCATCATGAACAGGTCCAGGCGGCGGATCCCTTCTTCACTGAAGATCCCCGACAGAATCGGGGCGTCCTTCATTTCTTCCAACGGACCTCCCAGGTCCTGGAGCAAGAGCCCCACTCCGGATCCGTCATGGCCTTCCTTCATGACGTCCAGGGCCTTGATGGCCAACATGGGAGATACCGGTTCTTGACTGGTCAGTGCGAATAGACGACACATATACGCTCTCCTTGGGTCTAAATATTACGGCAGCCGTCTCTACCCCGGATACCCCATGGGCATTTGCGTTAAACTCGGCCTTCCGGCCCTTGCAATCCCACCGTGAACAATATCCGGGTAAGGAATGGGAAAAACCACCAGCCCAGGGCCAGGGGGCGAAATTCCACTCCCGGGTCTACACAATTAAATTTAACGAAGTGATATCAGCTATTATATACAGGCTTCAGGCCCTATCCAAAGAGGTCATCCTAAGAAGAATGAAAAATCCTGTCAATCATTTTAATTTAGATTCAAGGCGTTACGACACATGCCTCACCATGTGGTATGTGGAGAACCACAATTGAACCCCGTTAAATTTCAGTATAGCTAAATTTCATTAAGCTACAACAGATAAAAAACACAAAAAGACCCATTTGAAACTTTTATAGGGATTTTACGGATTTATTCGAAACAAGTACTGTTTTTCAGAATAAAAGACAGAATAAAACAAAACAACGCGCACAAAATTCCAGATTTAATTAAATATTGATAATTCACCCATTATATGGAATCAAGATACCATTGGTCGGCCTTGTCCCGGATCCGCAGTTCAAAATCCAGGATATGGGCGTATTGCATCTCCAGTCGAAGCTTTTCCGCCATCACGATTTCACGGGTTTTCTCCAGGCGCGAAAGGATGACCTGGTAAAAGGAAGTGCGGACAATCCGGGCGGCCGGGTCATCCTCCATGGCCTCCAGCACCCGCATGTCCAGACTCAGGCAGGTCCCCTGGGACAGGGCACGGACCCGGGCCGTCCTGGGGATCCCCTCCAACACGCTCATCTCCCCGAAAATCTGGCCGGGCTTATCAAAGATCGCAACGGACCGTCCCTCCTGGACCACCTCAAACCGGCCGTTGACCACCCAATAGGTTCTGGAATCAAAGATCCCCTCCTTAATCACCACATCCCCCTTCCGGTACCGAAGCATCCGGGCCATGTGACGGGTCTTTCCATCACGGCCCCTTCCCTTGGCCCCCAACAGACGGCGGATATCCTTTGGCTCCAGGTGCTCGAAAATCATGAACTTCCGCACCACACGGATAATCTTATCATTGATCAGGTTTTGGGCATCGGGGCATTTTTTTACGGCAAAGGACATGGAACTCTCCGAACTTACAGGATCAATGCCGGGATCCGGCACTGGGAGGACTCTACCAAAATTCCCTGAAATGTAAACCCGATTTTTGGATATTTTTTTGCCTAAAATCCCTTGAAAATTCTCCATATGAACCAGACCGCCCTTTCCCTATCCAGCTTGTCCCCCCTACTCCCACATCACATTGATCACAACACTTGGAAACAAAAGAATTTACCATGACAGGCCAAGCCAATTGCCTCCCCCCGCCCAAAGGCCAGGCCCTTATCCCGAAAAAAAGAAGGAAGCACCTTGGCCTCAAACCCGGGGAGCCCCTCTCCTTTGAAATGGACAGGGACCAACGGGTCATCCTCCCCAAGGCCGCCCCAACGGACCTTGAGTTTGCCACAGCCCTTAACCCCACCCCCAATGAATGGGTGGCCCAAAACGACGAAGATGCCTACCATGACCTATGACACCTGTCCAGCAACACTAAAAGGGAATGGAGAAAGGGGAGGAATTACCCGTGCCAGTTCAAAACGCCCACCGATATGTCGGTCAGGCATTACCACCCCAATGGAAACGTCTTACCCCATGGGAAGAATAAAATCCACCCGCCTTCTGCAACTATCATCGATCCGCAACGGTCGTATCCGTTGTGGATGCGGAAGCCACCACCCTCCGCCCAAAGGCCACCCCCAGTTTTTTCATACGCTTGCGCAGGGTGGAGGGATTGATGACCAGCATCTTTGCAGCCCCCCTTTCCCCTTCCACCCGCCCCCGACACAGAACCAGGGCCTGGCGGATGTGGGCGGCCATGGCCTGGTCCAGGCTGGGAAGAGGGGGTAGGGCCAGGGAGGAGACGGTGCCCGAGGGGGTGTCGGGATACGGTGCCGGCAGGTTTGTGGTCGCGGCATCGGGGGGGGAATGGATCTCCCCAAAGGAGAGGGTATCCCCCTGCTCCAGAATCAGGGCCCGCTCCACGGCATTTTCCAGCTCCCGGACATTGCCCGGCCATTGGTAGGCCATGAGGCGGGCCAGGGCACCGGGGGTGGGGATGGGGGTGGTGGTCCGCTTCATCTCCCTGACCTTTTTCTGGATGAAGTGATGAACCAGGTCGGGAATGTCACCGGCCCGGCCCCGCAGGGGGGGCAGTGAGATGGGGAAGACCCGGAGGCGGAAAAAGAGATCCGGGCGGAAGGAACCCGCCTCCATCATGGCGTCCAGGTCCCTGTGGGTGGCGGCAATGACCCGGATGTTGACCTGGACGGTTTCGCTCCCCCCCACCCGGTCGATCTCCTTTTCCTGGAGGACCCGGAGCAGCCGGATCTGGGCCTCCATTGAGAGTTCTCCGATCTCGTCCAGAAAGAGGGTGCCGCCCTGGGCGCGCTCGATGCGGCCCCGCATGCGGGAGACGGCGCCGGTAAAAGCCCCCTTTTCATAGCCAAAGAGTTCCGAGTCCAGAAGAGAGGCCGGGATGGCACCGCAGTTCACCCGGATAAAGGGGCCGTCCTTTCGCAACGAAAGGTTGTGGATGGCGTTGGCCACCACCTCCTTGCCTGTTCCGGTTTCCCCCAGAAGAAGGACCGGGCTTTCCATGGGCGCCACCTGACGGACCATCTCCATCACCGGTTTCAGGCCGCGGCCCGCGCCGATGACCCGCTCCCCGGTGATGCGGTTAAGCTCTTCCTTAAGGTAGCGGTTGTGGTCGGCCAAAACCTCCTTGAGGTTCACAAGCTCCCTGTAACGCAGGCTGTTGGTCAGGGCAATGGCGCAGGGCTTGGCCAGAAGGGAAACCAGGTCCATGTGCTCCCGGGTGAAATTGTCCCGACCGTTGCTGAAGACGGAAAAAACCCCCAGCATGGTTTTTTCCAGGACCAGATCCATGACAATGGCTGAAAGATCCCATGCCTTGAGGGGGTCGGCCACGGGACCGGTGATGGGATCCTCGCCCAGGCGGCGGATGAGACGGATCCGGTCCAGACCCCGTTTTTCAATGGTTTTCCGTCCCTGGGGGGAGAGGGGAACCTTTTCCGACCGGGCCCTGCCCGAGGCCAGGGTAGAATGGGCCACGATCTCCACCACCCCGGTGTCCGGATCATAGACCTGGAAGCCCATCTGGTCCGTGGGCAGATACTGGGATATATAGAGAAGGCATTGGTGCAGGGCCCGTTCAATCTCAAGGCTGGAACAAAGACGCAGGGTGGCCTCCCTGAAAAAGTCCTTGGGATCCACCCGGGGAAAGGGGGGGGCTGTTTTCATATAACCACCTCCAAAAAAGGAATCTGAATTTCTGTGCCATTTAACGGATTACCACATTTCCATACCATGGCACAGCTTTTTCTGTGCCATGGTATGGGTAACACGCATCCCACAGGGTAAATCATGGTGATTTAACTGTATCTTCAGAGAATTACCCCTCTGTGGCACATCCCATGCATTTCAGACCAGCGGACGGAAACAAAACACCCCCTTTGCGAAGGAGATCAAGATGGAACTGAAAAAGATATGTGTTCTGGGTGCGGGGATCATGGGTGCGGGCATCGCCCAGGTATCGGCCCAGGCCGGTTTTGAGGTCAGCCTCAGGGACATGGAAGACCGGTTTGTGGAAAATGGGCTCTCCACCATCAATGCCACCCTTTCCCGGGCCGTATCCAAGGGCAAGATGACCCAGGAGGAGGCCCATGCCGTCACTGGCCGGATCCAGGGAACCACTGACCTGACCCAGGCGGCCCAGGATGCCGACCTGGTCATCGAAGCCATCATTGAAATCATGGATATCAAAAAGCAGGTCTTCCAGGAACTGGATCATATCTGCAAGTCCGACACCCTCTTTGCCACCAACACTTCCGGCCTTTCCATCACAGAAATGGCCTCTGTGACCCAGCGGGCGGACAAGGTCATGGGCATGCATTTTTTCAACCCGGTGCCAGTGATGAAGCTGGTGGAACTCATCCGGGGCTTTACCACCTCCGACGAAACCCTGGGCATTGCCCGGGACTATGTGGAGAAGATCTCCAAGGTGGCCATCGAGGTCAAGGAGGCCCCGGGCTTTGCCGTGAACCGGATCCTTTGCCCCATGATCAACGAGGCCGTCTTCACCCTGGCCGAAGGCGTGGCCTCTGCCGAAGACATTGACAAGGCCATGACCCTGGGCGCCAACCACCCCATCGGCCCCCTGGCCCTGGCCGACATGGTGGGCCTGGACACCCTGCTTCTGGTGCTGGAAGGCTTCCACGCCGAGCTGGGTGAAGACAAATACCGCCCCGCCCCCCTGCTGCGGAAAATGGTCAGGGCAGGTTACCTGGGACGCAAGAGCGGCAAGGGTTTTTACGACTACACCAAATAGGAGCGGAACCAATGGCACAATCCATAGCAGATAAACGAGACGTGGACTTTGTCCTCCACGAACAACTCAATGCAGGCCAGCTGGCCGAACACGATCTTTTTGCAGACTTCAACACCAAAACCATCGACCTGGTGGTAAAGGAAGCCCGAAACCTGGCCGTGAAGGAACTTTTGCCCTACTTCACCGAGGCCGACCAGGAGGGCTGCACCTTTACCAATGGGGAGGTCAAGGTTCCCCAGTGTTTCCACCGGGCCTATGACCTCTTTTGTGAGGGCGAGTGGACGGCCATGTGCGACGATCCCGACTGGGGCGGACAGGGCATGCCGGCCGTGGTGGCCCTGGCTGCGGGCAATTATTTCAACGGGGCCAATTCCCCCTTCATGCTCCACAACCTGCTCATGCACGGGGCCGGGCGCCTGGTGGAAGAATTCGGCACCGACCTCCAGAAAAAGCTCTTTTTGAAAAACCTCTATACAGGGAAATGGGGGGGCTCCATGCTCCTCACCGAACCCGATGCCGGCTCCGACGTGGGGGCGTTGACCACCAAGGCCGTGCCCAACGGGGACGGCACCTATTCCATCACCGGCAACAAGATCTTCATCTCCTCCGGGGAGAACGATCTGGTGGAGAACATCATCCATCCGGTCCTGGCCCGCATCGAAGGGGCACCGGACGGAACCGCAGGCATTTCCCTCTTCCTGGTGCCCAAATACCGGGTGGACGAAAAGGGCAAGATGGGTGAATTCAACGATGTGGTCTGCACGGGCATCGAAGAAAAGATGGGCATCCACGGCTCCCCCACCTGCTCCCTGGCCCTGGGCGGCAAGGGCCAGTGCAGGGGCACCCTTCTGGGGCAGGAGAACAAGGGCATGAGCGCCATGTTCGTCATGATGAATGAGGCCCGCCTCCACGTGGGGCTCCAGGGATTTTCCTGCGCCTCGGCCTCTTATATTAATGCCCTAAACTATGCCCGGGAACGGGTCCAGGGCAAAGAGCTCATCGCCACCAGAGGGTCGACCGGTGTGCCCATCATCAACCACCCCGATGTAAAACGCATGCTCCTCACCATGAAATCCCAGACAGAGGCCATGCGCTCCATCCTCTTCTATGTGGGCCTTCTGGAAGACCTGGGCAAGGTGACGGAGGACGCCGGGGAAAAGGCCCGATACCAGGGCATGATCGATGTCCTCATCCCCGTTGCCAAGGGCTATATCACCGACAGGGCCTTTGAACTCTGTTCCACCGGCATCCAAATCTTCGGCGGGTACGGCTTTACAAAGGAATATCCCCAGGAACAGCTGCTGCGGGACTGCAAGATCGCCCAGATCTACGAAGGCACCAACGGGATCCAGGCCATGGACCTTCTTGGGCGGAAGCTGGGGCTAAACAAGGGCCAGAGCTTCATGGACCTGATGAATGAGGTCAAGGCCACCGTTGCTAAGGCCGGAGAAATCCAGGGTCTGGAATCCCTGGCAGAGGAATTGGACCTCACCTTGAACAAGCTCCTCACCACGGCCCGGAAGCTGGGCAGGGACATGGGTACGGATCAGATCCTGGCCGCCTTTGCCCATGCCCATCCCTTCCTGGATGTCACCGGCGACACCCTCATGGCCTGGATGCTCCTGTGGCGGGCTGTAACCGCTTCCATACAGCTCACGGGCAAGGTCAAAAAAAAGGACATCCCCTATTATAAAGGACAGGTGGCCTCGGCCCGGTTCTTCATCCGGAACCAGCTCCCGGTCACCCGGGGAAAAATGGAGGCCATCCAGGCCGGTGACCCCACCGCCGTTGAGATGGAGGACAGCGCCTTTGGTGCATAGGCCCAAGGGATAAACCCGATCCGGGATACGTCCTTGGCCCGGACAGCCTTTGCCGTCCGGGCCCGTTAACCCGAATTTCACATAAGGAATATCAAGATGAGAGACGTTGTAATCGTATCTGCCTGCCGCACGGCCATCGGGGCCTTCGGTGGAAGTCTGAAGAATCTGAACGGGGCGGTACTGGCCTCTGTGACCATGAAAGAGGCCATCAAACGGGCGCGAATTGATCCGGCCATCATCGACGATGTGCGCTACGGTGCCTGCATCGAACACCACGACGCCCTGAACACCACCCGGGTGGCCGCCCTCATGGCCGGAATCCCGGACACGGTGCCCGCCTGCACCATCAACCGGGTCTGCATTTCGGGCATGGAGGCTGCCCTGTCCGGCATGGCAATGATCCAGGCCGGCCTGGCCGACGTCATCCTGGCCGGTGGGGTGGAGCACATGTCCGGGGTTCCCTATACCGTGCCCAAGGCCCGGTGGGGTGCCCGGCTCCAGGATACCCAGTTTGTGGACGCCATGATCCACGCCCTCCACTGCGGCTCCTATCTCCTGCCCTTTGACGAGACCAGCCCGGTGGACACCACCCAGGCCCCGGCCTCCTACTTCTTGGGAAAGCCCTATATCATGGGCCATACGGCAGAATTCATCGCCCAGAAGCAGGGCATCACCCGGGAAGAGATGGATGAAGTGGCCCTGCGCAGCCACAACAATGCGGAACGGGCCACCCGGGACGGCTCCTTTGCAGAAGAGATCGTCCCAGTGGAAGTCCCCCGCCGGAAAAAGGATCCTTTGATTTTTGACAAGGACGAACACTTCCGCCCGGGCATGACCATGGAAAAACTGGCAGCACTGCCCCCCGCCTTTGTTCCCAAAACCGGTAAGGTCACCGCCGGGAATGCGTCCGGAATCAACGACGGCGCAACCGGCATGGTCCTCATGTCTGCCCAAAAGGCCGATGAACTGAACCTCACCCCCCTGGCCCGAATCAAGGCCACGGGCATGGGTGCCTGTCATCCCACGGTCATGGGGCTGTCCCCGGTCCCGGCCGTACGCAACCTCATGGACAAATCCGGCCTCAAGGTGGAGGACTTCGAACTGATGGAGGTCAACGAGGCCTTTGCCGCCCAGTACATCGGGTGTGAAAACGACCTGGGCCTCAACCGGGAGATCACCAATGTCAACGGCTCCGGTATCGGCCTGGGCCATCCCGTGGGATCCACCGGCGCCCGGATCATGACCACCCTGATCTACGGCATGAAAAAACGGGGGGACAGCCTGGGGCTGGCCACCCTTTGCGGCGGTGGCGGCGTGGCCATGGCCTGCGCCATCGAAATGATCTGATCTGGAGGTTTTATGCCCATTTGTTCTGCAAATGGGCCCCCTTCGGGCGCAATAACCTCCAGATCCTGAACCCTGCATTTTGGCAAGCCCTTTTCCCGTCACAACCCCATAATCACTCCGTTCCGGCGGCCTTGGTGGCCGGGACGGTTCACCCCCAGCTTTTAGGAGGTAATATGGCACCCAGATTGATCCAACCCACCCCCAGCGCGTATGCATTTCCCCTTCTCATCAAACATCTTTTGGATACGCCCCTGGTCTATTCCCCGGATCAGAAAATCGTATACCGGGATCAGTTCCGCTACACCTATAAGGAGTTTGGTGAGCGGGTCAAACAATTGGCCGACATGCTCACCCGCCAGGGGGTGGAGCCCGGCGATACCGTGGCCATCATGGAATGGGATTCCCACCGGTACCTGGAGGCCTATTTTGCCGTTCCCATGATGGGGGCGGTCCTCCACACCATCAATGTTCGTCTCTCTCCAGAGCAGCTCATCTACACCATTAACCATGCCGAGGACAAACTCATCCTGTTCAACGATGAGTTCACCCCCATGGTGGAGGGCGTAGCCGATCGTTTTGAAACCGTCACCGGCCTGATCCGCTACTGTGACACCGGCACCCCCTCGGAAACCCAACTGGACATTGCCGGAGAATACGAGGATCTCATGGTCGATGCAAAACCGGAATTCAACTTTCCGGACCTGGACGAAAACACCATGGCCACGACCTTTTACACCACCGGCACCACCGGTCTGCCCAAGGGGGTATTCTTCAGTCACCGCCAAATTGTTCTCCACACCTACGGCGCCATGGCCGGACTTACCGCCTATACCTCCCAGGGCAATGTCTCCTCATCGGACATCTACATGCCCATCACCCCCATGTTCCATGTCCATGCCTGGGGTATGCCCTTCCTCATGACCTTGCTGGGGGCCAAACAGGTCTATCCGGGACGGTATGAACCGGACATGCTCTTAAAACTGGTGAAAACCGAAAAGGTCACCTATTCCCATTGCGTGCCCACCATCCTCCAGATGATCCTGGCCAGCCCCCTGGCCAAGGAGATGGACTTTTCCGCCTGGAAGGTGATCATTGGCGGGGCCGCCCTGTCCGAAGGTCTCTGCCGCAGTGCCATGGAGATGAAGATCAACCTTTTCACCGGCTACGGCATGTCCGAAACCTGTCCGGTGCTCTCCCTGGCCAACCTAAAGCCCCATATGATGGACTGGGATATGGAACAGCAGGTGCCCATCCGTTGTAAGACCGGGCTGCCCATCCCCAATACCCAGGTGGAAATCGTGGATCCCAGGGGTAAGGCCCTTGCCCACGACGGCAAAACCACAGGGGAAATCGTGGTCCGTAGCCCATGGCTCACACAGGGCTATCTGAAAAACGAGGAACAGAGCGAAGAACTCTGGAAGGACGGCTGGCTCCACACCGGGGACATCGGCCACATTGATGCAGAAGGGTATATCAAGATCACCGACCGGCTCAAGGACGTGATCAAGACCGGCGGGGAATGGATATCCTCCCTTGAACTGGAGGACATCATCTCCCACCACCAGGCCGTGGCCGAAGTGGCCGTGGTGGGGATTCCCGACGACAAATGGGGGGAACGCCCCCTGGCCATGGTGGTTCTCAGGGAGGGCTCCGAGCTTTCCGAAGAAGCACTCAAGGCATTTTGCATGACCTATGTGGAAAAGGGGCAGATTCCCAAATACGGGGTGCCGGAACAGATCATTTTCAACCAGGCCATCCCCAAAACCTCGGTGGGGAAAATCTCCAAAAAGGATATCCGGGCCCGGTTTCAATAGGCATGGCCATGACGACACCTTATCCAAAACGCGAAACAACGACTATAACTTTTAGGAAAGGATTTCGCATCCCCCGTCTCGGCGCCTTTGTGTTAAATGATTGAATCAGCTGCCAGTGCACCGACAATATGATGCGATGGGGTCGGATCAGCAATCGCCTGCTGCTCCGGCCCTTTTTTATCCGGATAAAGGGGAAGAGCGCCCCCCTGTGCATACCCGTCACCTCCGCCTTTTGCGATTAACCTCCGATGGAACGTTCCAGATCCTTCAGCGCTGGAACCGGCACAGTTCCTCCTCTTCGTAGATCCGCTGTTTATCTTGGGAACCCAGTGACATATATCCTCCTGATATGGGGATGATGGAAACAGGAATCCCATCGGGTTAATCCTTTGGGCCAAGGCGTAAAGGCAAAGCTTGAGCCGGGTAAAGGAAAACCGGGAGAAGATGGCCGGGACCCGGGCATAAGAAAGGGCCGGCCTGGGTAAGGGACCGGCCCGGAGGGGGCGATAGGATGGGCTATCGCCGCTTGGACGCTTTGATGGGATTGACCTTGGCCTGAACCGAAGCCTCTTCCACCTTGATCAGATGTTTGTTGGAATGGAAGAGGGTATGGGGATCCAGTCCCAGTTCGGTGAGGCGATCCCGCACCGCTTCCCGGGACGAGCCGTACCGGTTGACATCGGCAATGCCGCGATTCACCCGGTCCGGGGTGGTGAAATACAGGCCGCCGTCATCAATGGCCAGAAGCCTAAGTTGACCGTTATCATCCACTTCCTGGATGATCATATCCGAGGTGGTTCCATATCTATTTACCATTGCTTTTCTCCATTGTTATTTACACATAACTTTATAGTCTCAATATAACTTAATCTCTGTTACCATGTTGTTTTTGTTTGTGCAAGCCCTTTTTCCGTCAGCGTTTTCCCGGCCCGTAGAAAAGACTTCTCCCCCACCATGGCCCATGGAAATCATTTCGGAGACACCATCCCATGGCACCCCAAAGCATCGCCAAAGGCTTTAGGCTTGAATAATGGAACAAACCCCTCTATACAGGGGCCATGGGTTTCAGATCCATTAACCGTTTATACGGAAACCGATTTTCAGGACAGACCATGCCCTCTTCAACGGATCAGCACTTCACCCGGAACGCCACAGGGGTGGCCATTGTGGAATTTTTCTGGGGCCTGGGATTCCCCGTGGTCATGGAATCCACCTTTCTCCAGATCTTCCTTAAGAACCTGGGGGCATCGGATACCCTCATCGGCCTGGTGCCCGGAATCCTCATGGCCGGAATTTCCCTCTGCCCCCTGTGCTCGGCCTACCTCACCCGGAACCTGGGCCGGACCATGCCCATTGTCCTGGGGATGCACCTGGTCTCCGCCCTGGTCCTGCTCCTCTTTGGATCGGGCCTGCTCTTTCTGGAAGATCCGGCCCATATTCTCCCGGCCTTTTTCGGGGCCTATGTTCTGTTTTCCATGTCCATCGGCTTTACCCTGCCGGTGTGGCTGAACTATCTGGTGAAGATCTTTAGTGCGGAAAAAAACGTCAAGGGTCTCGCCATCATGTACATGGCCCAGAATGCGGCCAAAATCCTGGCCAGCTTCTTCATCCTCAAGGTGGTATCGGTCTACCGGTTTTCCCTGGTCTCCTCGGCCTGGATCTTCATCGGGGCCGGCCTCCTGTTCCTGGTGGGCTCCTTTGGATTTCTCATCACCCGGGAGGAGGCCGCAGCCCCCACCCCGGACCGGGACGCCCCCGGACTGGTCTCCCACCTTAGGGAAACGGCCTCCCGGATTCTGGGTAATAGAAACATGGTCTACTACCTTTTGGGGGATTTGGACACCTATGTGGTCATCACCATCATGGGGTTCTATGCCAACTACGCCACGGAATTCTTCCAGGTGTCCCAGGCGGTGGCGGCCGGGCTTTTCGTCACCTTGATCTACTCCGGGGCCATCACGGCCAATGTCACCATGGGCACCCTGGGCTGGCTGAGCCTTCGCAAAAAATACCTGTCCACCAAGGGACTCACGACCCTGCTCCTGATCTTGCTAATCCTCTGCCCGGGCCTACCGGCCTTTCTTCTGGTCAGTTTTCTGCTGGGATTCTGCAGGGGGACCCGGAACATCATCTATTCCCCCCTGGTCAAACGCCTTTCCGGGAAGGAGGATGCCACGGCCTATTTTGCCGTTGCCCCCTTGTTCACCATCTGGTTCACCTCGGGATTCCCCCTCTTCTTCGGGGCCATGCTGGACCATTTCCATGACCTGGGCGACGGGGCCTATCGCCTCATGTTCACCCTTTCCCTGGGGGTGGTCCTTCTCACCTTCTGGGTGGGCCAAAAAAGCCGTTTCGGAGAAAACCGGGCCAGGGGTTGATAAGTAAAATATATCGGGGTAGGATAAGGGATTTTTGCAACCCGTAGAGGATTCCCATGGCACAAAAAAATCAATACATTCAGACGGTTCTGAAGATCCTTCGTAAATCCATTCCGTTTTTGGTTCTTTTACTTGTCGTCTTCCTGGTGATCCTGCCCCTGGGGAAAAAGATCCGGGCCCGGAAACAGGCCCAGGCCGAAGCCCGTGCCTCCCAGGCCCGCACCCAGGCCCCCCTGCCCAATGTGGCCACCCTGAGGATGACCCCCAAATTGATCATGGAAAAACTGAGTTTTCCCGGTGTGGCCAAACCCTGGGTCACCCTGGAGGTGGTCTCGGAGGTCCAGGGAAAAATCGTCCAGAAAAGGGCCCTTGAGGGCCACCGGGTGAAAAGGGGGGATATCCTTGCCCTGGTGGATCCCCGGGATTACCAGAACGATTACGATGCCGCCCTGGCCGACTTTGAAACCGCCCAAATCGCAGAAAAACGCCTCAAGGCCCTGTCCGGAAAAAAATTCGTCACCCAGAGCAATTTGGACGAAGCCGTCTCCCGGGTGAAGACCACCCGGGCCATCCTGGCAAAGGCCAGGCTCAACCTGGACCGGTGCGCCATCCGCTCCCCCATGGACGGGGTGGTGGACGGGGTGAAAATTGAACGGGGCAGCTACCTCACCGTGGGGGACCCGGTCTATACCCTGCTCCGAACCGACAAGGTCAAGGTGGAGGTGGGGATACCGGAATCCGACGTGGATGCGGTGCGCCGCCTCAAAACCTTCCAACTCACCCTGGACGCCCTGGACAACAGGGCCTACACCGGCACCTACCACCACCTCACCCGTACCACCACCTCCCTGGCCCGGCTCTATACCCTGGACATTGAGGTGAAAAACCTGGACCAGGCCATCCTGCCGGACATGTTCTCCCGGGTGGAGATTGTCAAACACCAGGATCCCCAGGGCCTGGCCGTGCCCCTCTATGCCCTGGTCACCCGCCGGGGACAGAAGGGGGTCTTTGTGGAAAACCAGGGCCGGGTGAAATTCACCCCGGTCTCCCTTGGCTTCCAGGACGGCTGGGAAATCCAGGTCACACAAGGGCTGGCACCGGGGGATGCCGTTGTGGTGGTGGGTCACGGCCTCATTGAAGACGGAGAAGCGGTGCGGGTAATCCAGACCGTGGATGCCATGGAGGAGCTGAACCAATGATGGTCTCCGATGTGGCGGTAAAAAACCGAATCTCGGTCCTGGTCCTGGTGGTGATCATCACCGGGGTGGGGCTGTATTCCTATTTCTCCCTGCCCCGGGAGAGCGATCCGGACATCACCATTCCCTACGTCTTTGTGCGCACGGAATACCGGGGGGTGTCGGCCGCGGACATGGAGACCGGCATCACCTTGAAAATCGAAAAAAAGCTCAAGGGCCTGGACAAGGTAAAGAACATCAGCTCGGTGAGTTCCCAGGGCCTGTCCCAGATCAACGTCGAATTCCTCTCGGGCACGGACATTGACGAGGTCCTCACCAAGGTCAAGGACAAGGTGGACGAGGCCCGCAACGACCTGCCATCGGACCTTGAAAATGATCCTTCAATCTACGAGGTGAACTTTTCCGAAATGCCCATTGTGATCTATTCCCTGGCCGGGGACGTGGGCCCCCGGCGCCTCAAGGAGATCGCAGACGATCTCAAGGACGACATCGAATCCATTCCCGGGGTCCTGGAGGTGGAGGTCACCGGCGGCCAGGAACGGGAGATCCGGGTGGAGGTGGATACGGACAAACTGGCCTATTACCACATCCCCATCACCGATTTGAATTCAGCCGTGATCAGCGAAAACCAAAACACCTCGGGCGGGGCCATCACCTTGGGAGACGGACGGTATCAGCTCAAAGTCCCCGGGGAATTTGACACCCCCGAAGAAATCCTCACCCTGGTGGTGGCCACCCACCAGGGCCGTCCCATCTATCTCAAGGATGTGGCCTCGGTGGTGGACGGCATCAAGGAGGAGACCTCCCGCTCCCGGCTCAACGGGGTGAATTCCATCAACATTGCCGTGAAAAAACGCCAGGGCGAAAACATCATCTTCATCTCGGAAAAAATCGACGAGATCGTTACCCGGGCCCAGCAGAGCTTTCCGGAGAACACCCGGGTCACCAAGCTCATGAACAAGAGCAAGGACATCAAGGCATCCGTGGCCGACCTGGAGAACAATATCATCTCCGGCCTTATCCTGGTGGTGCTGGTGCTCTTCCTCTTTCTGGGCTTCAGGAACGCCATGCTGGTGGGCTTGGCCATCCCCTTTTCCATGTTCATCTCCTTTGCCGCCCTCCATGCCCTGGGCATCACCCTGAACATGGTGGTCCTCTTTGCCCTGACCCTGGCCCTGGGCATGCTGGTGGACAATGCCATCGTCATCATTGAAAACATTTTCCGGTACATGCAGCAGGGGGTTCCCCGGCTGGAGGCCGCCACTGCCGCCGCCGGCGAGGTGGCCTGGCCGGTGATCGGTTCCACCCTCACCACCCTGGCCGCCTTCTTTCCCATGCTCTTCTGGCCGGGCATCATGGGGGATTTCATGGGCTATCTGCCCGTCACCCTCATCATCACCCTGACCTCATCCCTGTTTGTGGCCCTGGTCATCAACCCGGCCCTGTGCGCCTTTTTCATGCAGATCAAGTCCTCACAAAAGCGGGCCAAACAGCTCCAGGAGGTGCCCGTAGACATGGCCGACATGGGGGAAAAACCCGTGGAGATCCGGGGCTGGGTCCTGGGGGCCTACCGCCGGCTTCTCACCCACGCCCTGAACCATAAGGTCACGGTGCTTTTGGGCAGCTTTGTGGTCCTGGTCCTTCTCTTCCAGGTCTGGATGCTGCGCATCGGTATTGAAACGCCCGTGGAGTTCTTCCCGTCCATCGATCCCCGGTCCGCCTATGTCAACATAGAGGTGCCCGAGGGGGCGGACATGGAATTCATCGACCGCACCGTGAAAAAGGTGGAACGGGCCATTGCCGGGCAACCCAATGCCCCCTATGCCCAGGCCGTTGCCCTGCAGCGCCACACCAAGGCCGACGGCAGCAGCTTTGAAGGGCCTTCGGACATCAACAACATCGAACACCTCTTCACCAAGGTGGTCCAGGACAGCGCCGGCGGCGGGGTCTTTGATTCCAACCTGCCCAACCACATCGGCATCCAATTCATGGATTTTGCAGATCGCGCCTCCCCCACCAAGGTAGACCTGGACACCATCCGCCAGCGGGTGGGCCGCATCCCCGGTGTGAAAATCACCGTGGATGAACAACGGGACGGGCCGCCCACGGGCGCCCCCATCAACATTGAAATCAGCGGGGACGACTTTGCCGTGCTCAGCCGCCTGGCGGAATCGGTGAAGGCCCTGGTGGGGCAGGTCCCCCATGTCAAGGATATCCGGGATGATTACCAGGGGGGGCTTCCCTCGGTGGAGGTGAAGATCGACCGGCAGAAGGCTGCCCTGTTCGGCCTGACCTCATCGGCCGTGGGCACGGCATTGAAGGTGGCCTACAACGGTCTGGATGTCTCCACCTATTACGAAGGGGACGAGGATTACGACATCACCGTCACCCTGGCCGAGTCCGACCGCCGGGTGGCCGATGTCCTCCACAAGCTGGTCATCCCCTCCCCCAGCGGCCAGATGGTCCCATTGACCACCCTGGCCCAGATCCGGTATGGTACCAGCCTGGGTAATATTGTCCGGAAAAACCACCGGCGGGTGGTCACGGTGAAGGCCAATGTGGACGAAACCAAGACCACGGGCAGTGTGGCCCGGCTCCAGGCCCAGGCCCTCATAGGGGAGCTGCCCCTTCCCCCGGGCTATGGTGCCGTGTTCACCGGTGAGGACCAGGAGCAGAAGGAGGCCGAAGCCTTCCTGTCCAAGGCATTTGTCCTGGCCCTCTTCCTCATCTTCCTCATCCTGGTTACCCTGTTCAACTCGGTGATCCAACCGGTAATGATCCTCACCTCGGTGATCCTTTCCTTTGGCGGTGCCTTCTGGGGCCTGGCCATGATCAAGTCCCCCTTTGGGGTGATCATGACAGGGGTGGGCATCATCTCCCTGGCCGGGGTGGTGGTGAACAACGCCATTGTCCTCATCGATTATACCAACAAGCTGCGCCGGGGGGGAATGGACGTGCGCACCGCCGTGATGTCGGCCGGGGCCACCCGCCTTCGACCGGTGCTACTCACGGCCGTGACCACCATCCTGGGGCTGTTGCCCATGGTCACGGGCATCTCCTACGACTTCCACATCATGGCGGTCTCCTATGCCAGTGAGTCCACCCAATGGTGGAAGAGCATGGCCGTTGTGGTCATCTTCGGCCTCATGATCGCCACCCTGCTCACCCTGGTGGTGATCCCCGCCCTTTACACCCTCATTGAGGAGACCAAGGCTGGCCTGGCCCAGCAGGTGAAGCGATTCAAACGCCTGGGCACCTCCAGGGGATAAGCCCCCTTTCACCATAAAAAAACCCGGCCCCCGTCATGGCGACGGGGGCCGGGCTACCGAAACGTCCGAGTTTTACCCAAACCCGAAAATTCCATCCTCTGGAATATTCGGGTTAGACTTTCATGGGTTTACACAATCCCTTTTTCTCTGTGGAAGAAGTTCCACACTTTGAGCAAAAATATGAAGGGGTCACCTCCTTTGGCTTGCAGACATCGTCTGGGCTGCCGCTTTGCTTGTTGCAGTCCCCGCACACATAGAGGGTGGAGACCGTTGATGAACTGTGACACAGACTGGATTTGTCCGATGATATCTTACCGCAGGTCTTGCATTGATAATTCTTCATATGTCCTCCCTGTAACCTGTGGAAAATGGCTTTTTCATGGAGGTATCCCCCCATTTTTCAAAATTGTTAATTTCTAAATAAAAAGTTAGGCACAAAATACAATTCGTCAAGCCGAAAAGAAAAACCCAACCAATGAAAACGGGAAAACGGTAGGGAAAAGGGAGGTTGGTTTTAAAATGAAGGAAGCATCGCTGACCTGCCCCCTTCCGGAGCAAATTTTCATGGAATACGGTTTAGGGAAGGTCGGCGGTTTCCAACTCAAAATAGAGGCTGCCGATGACCACCCGGATCTGGACCTTCACGGGAAGTCGGCGGGCGTCGTCGGAAATCCAGACCCGCACCGTGGGATCCTTGCTGCGGGAAAACACACCTGAAAAATGGGTGGTGTAGGGAACCAAAACCAGGGTGTCCACGGTTCCCCAGGGAACGGAGACCCGCTCTTTTCCCACCACATCCCCCTTTTGGAAAAAGGCTTTTTTCCCATCGCTCACGGGGAATTCAAGGGTACTGCCAACAACCAAGTCAAGGGTCCGCATACGGTAAAAGGAGGCCAGGGGATCAAAGGAATTGGGGGCAATTGTGACGGGATCCCGTTTCCCACCGAAATTGGCATATTGGGCAAGGCCCTTTTCCGGATCAAACCAGACGGTTATCTTTTTTTTACGTTTGCCCCTGGAACGGCGGCCGTAAAAGAGAGAGGCTGAAAAATCCCGGGCAACATGGCTGTCCAGATAATCCCGGACCTTGTGCAGAAGGTCTATCATGGAGTTGGACTTGGCCTTGAGGTGAAAATGCCAGGCAGGCGACCCATTGCTCAGGGTAAAGGGCAGAACCTTCAGCCAGCAGGATCCGGCATCAATCTTTTCCCACCGGATCCCGTACCGGAGATTTTCTCCCACGAAAAAGGGGTGGGGATCGGCGGCCTGGACCGGCATCGACCGGAACAGGCAAACCCATCCCCACAGCAGCCCAATGGCAATTCGGCGTCCCGGGGAGGACATGGTTAATCCATGGAATCGGCCACGGTTACCGTACGATCCCCCATCATGTTGACATAGGAGCCCATCTCATTGTCGTACCAGCCGTAGATCACGGCCTGGGTGACCTGGATGGAGCCCACATGGTCCTGGACCTGTTCCAGAACATCCTTGTCAATGCCCTTCATGTGCTCCAGGTTGATGTTGATGGACCCGGTGCGGGTGTGGGTTTCATGGCCTTCGATCACGGCGGCGGCCCGGGGGGTGCCGATGATGTCGGAGGAGACGTTCTGCTTGTCCGTGTACATGAGGTAACCGTTTTCGTTCTTTTGGGCGGCATCCCGGTAGATGGACTGGATCAATTCCCTGCGGATGGGATCCTTGTCCAGCTCTTCCTGGAAATTCATGACCAGGATGATCAGGGAGCCTGTGGCCGTGGGAATGCGCACAGATTCGGCAATGAAGCCGATGGTGCCCATTTCAGGAATCACCAATTGCAACGCCTTGGCCGCACCGGTGGTGGTGAGGATGATATTGTTCATGATGGAACGGTTTTTCCGCAAATCCTTGGCCCCTTTTTTGGGCAACCGGTCCAGTACCTGTTGGGAACCGGTGGCGGCGTGGACGGTGGCCATGGAGGCCGACAGCACCCGGTCGATGCCGAAGTAGTCCAAAAGGGGCTTCACCATGTGGGAAAGGCAGGTGGTGGTACAGGAGGCGTTGGAGACCAGGACGTGGCGGGTGGGGTCGTAGTCCGTATCGTTGATGCCCATGACCGTGGTCACGGCATCCTCGGGCATCTGGGCGCCCTGTTTCAGTTTAAAGGGGGCAGAGGCAATGACCTTGCGGGCCCCGGCTTCCAGATGGCCCCGGATGGAACCGCCCGGTGCATCTGCGGGCATGTTGGGATCGAGAAACTGTCCGGTGGTGTCCACCACCAATTCCACACCGTGGTCGGCCCATTCAATGTCCTTGGGGTTCCGCTGGTTCCTCAGGATGGTCACATTGACCCCGTTCACCTTGAGGGTGCCGGCCTCACTGTCCACGTCCGAGATCACGGGGCCGCCCTGGAATCCGCCCAGAAAGGCGTCCAGGCGGCCATAGCTGGTGTCCCGTTCAATGTAGTGGACAATGTCCTCAAATCCCTTGCCCACATCCCGGCCCACATTGATAACGATGTGATCAAAGGATTTTCGTCCGGCGTGGTGCCACAGTGTCAGTTTGCCGATGCGCCCCAGGCCGTTGATGCCCAGAACCGCAGATGGGTTTGTACTCATTGCTGTCCTCATTTGTTAAAGTATTTAAATTAAGTTTACCTTTAATTCGCCTTTAAAAACAAAGCCTTTATACCCGTCTATGGAGATATAGTCGCCGGATGTCAGGGTGAGGTCATCCAGGCGGCATTGTTTTTTCTGCTCATTACATACCAGATTTTCGCAGCCCACCACACAGGTTTTCCCCAGGTTGTAGGCCACCACGGCGGCATGGGAGGTGAGACCGCCCTTGGCCGTAAGAATACCGTCGGCGGCATCGATTTCCAGAATATCATCGGGAACCGTGTCGTTGCGCAACAGAATCAGGTGCGCATCGGGATCCTGCCGCCGGAAATTGTTGATTTCCTCCAGGGTAAAGACCACCCGACCGGCCATGACATCGCCGGAGACCCCGATGCCCTGCCCCAGGTAGGCGGCCTCCAACGCCCGGTCGTGGACGTCGAACCGGGCCATTTTTTTCCGGTCCCTCAGGGAAAGGTCCCGGGCCTGGAGGATGGAAAGGTCTTCCATTTCCGGGCCTTCAAAGGTGAATTCGATCTCCTGGGGGTTCCAGCCCTTCTTATAAATCAACTCCTTGACCACCCGGCGCAGGGCCCGGTAGATCTGGGGAAAGGCCGTCTCAAGGCTGATGGGGGTGTCCCGTTTTTCCACCTCCCGCTGGATTTCGGAGATGGGCAGGGTCTTGACCAGGCCGGCCACCACATCCTCGCCCTGGTTGCCGATGGTAAAATCCCCCCAGAGGCGGATGGCGTCCCCGGGCAGTTTGGGGCTGTGGGAGAAGACCACGCCGGAGCCGGACTGGCGGGACCGGTTGCCAAAGACCATGGACTGGACCGTGACAGCCGTGCCCCAGTCATCGGAGATGCCCATGATGCGCCGGTAATCCTGGGCCCGCACCGAGTTCCAGGAGTCCAGCACCTTCTGGATGGACAAAAAGAGCTGGTCCATGGGGGATTCCACAATGTCGATGCCCGCCTTGAGGATGAGCTGCTTATAGGCCAGGGCCACCTCCCGCATCTGATCCCCGGTGAAATACCGCTTAAAGGGGATGCCCACCGCCTTTTTATGGGCGGCGATGATCCGGTCGAAGTCATCCCGCTGGATGCCGAAGGTCATGCCGTATTGCTGGAGGAAGCGGCGGTAGGAATCCCAAGCAAACCAAGGGTTCCCACTTTTTTCCGCAATGCTGGCGGCAATGTGTTCGTTGATGCCCACGTTGAGAAAGGAGTCCAGCATGCCGGGCTGGGAAATGGAAGACCCCGACCGCACCGACAACAGCAGGGGGTTGTCCGGATCCCCGAAGACCTGGCCGGTCTCCTCCTCCAGGCGGGAAAGCATGGTGGAGACCCGTTGCTTGAAGTTCACCGAGGCCGGTTCGTAGATATCGATGAGCTCCAGGCATTTAAAGACCTCGGTGGTGATGATAAAGCCCTGGGGCACGGGAATGCCCAATTGGTTCAACCGGGTCAGGTTCCATCCCTTATTGCCCAGGAAAATGATGTTCTGGTTCATGAGTTCCCGGTCGCCCATATGGGCCACGGCGCATTTAGGGTCGTAGTTGAGCAGGATGGAGAGCTGGTCCTGGGAGAGTTTCTCGGCCTGGCGGAAGAGGGTGTGGAGGATGCGGTTCAAAAAAACATCCAGCTGCTGGAGGCCCAGGGAGGTGGCAATGCGGTCCCGGAAGAAGATGTCCGCCACCCGCTGGTCCAGCTTCATGCCCATGCGGTCCTTGCCCGTCTCCCCCCCGGGTCGGTACTTGGCCTGGATCTGGTCCTTGCCGATGCGGGCCTCGATCTGGACCAGGTTGGCCGAATGGATATTGTTAAAATGGTCGTTCACCGCATCGGCCACGGCCCGGGTAAAGCCCTTGAAAATATCCAGATACTGGGTAAAGGAACAGGTGGTGATGTTCACCGAGTATTTTAAGAACTCCATCTGGGTGTCCAGCTTATTGGAGACAATGCCGTCCAGGCTCAGGGCCTTTCGGAAGAGGGAGAGAATATCAAAGATCTTAACAAAGGTGGGCTTGGTGATCAACCGCAGGTCAATGGAGTTGATGAGTTCCTCAAAGAGCACATTCACCACCCCCTCCAACCGCAGGGTCAGGCCTAGAGCATCGAACTTGGCCTCGCTGTAACTGCCGTACATGGAGGGGATGTCCACGGCAAAATGGCGCTTGTGGTAGATGGACTCGTTGACCTCGAAGGTCTTTTCCGAAAGGATGATCTCCTTGAGCCGGATCATATAGTCCAAAAGCAGGACGATCTTCATCTCCAGGTCGGCCTTTTCCAACCCCTGGATCAACCGTTTGGTGTCGGGCAGGTGTTGGGTGCGGGCCGACTTAAGATAGGAGAGCAGCTCCAACTGGTGGAGCCCGTATTTTTCATTGAGCAGACGATGGAACTCCAGCAGCCATTTCACCCTTGAGCGGTCCAGGGGAGTCACCTCTTTCACGGCGTCGATGTGTTCCTCCAGGGCATCCCGGGTCACCAAAAGGAAATCGTCGGGCCGGGAAAAGCCCAGGCTTTCCAGCTGGTTGAAAATGGCATGGGGACCGTCCACATACCGCCCGGTCTCTTGGATCTCCCGGAAGATGGAAGGAGGCACATAGGGCAAAAGCGGGGCCTTGTCCCGGGTCTGCCAAAAGGAGATGACCTGCTCGATGAACTCCACAATGCGGGAGGAACTTTCAACGTGGCATTGCTTGCGCAGAAAATGGATGAGCCGGTCCCGGCGGCGGCAGGACTCGTCCAGCTCCGTGGAGATATCCCTCAGCTGTCCCTCGGCCCCGATTTCGTTAAAAAAGGCGGGCAAGAGCCGGGCCAGCTGCTTCACCAGGTTGTACACCGCCCGCAGGTCCCGGTTGAGGAAGCGGGTGATGTCACGGGGAAAGAGATCCGTATCCTTTATAAAGACCCCGCCGATGGACAGGGAGATGATCAGGGTGGAAAGAAGGCGCCGGGACTTTTTGGGTTGGCGACCGATGAGACTGAGGAAGATGCGGATGTTTTTCACATGGGCGATGTTGCCCTTGATCTGCCAGTCGTCCCCGGTGCCCTGGATCATGGGAAATTGGAATCCGTGGTCCACGGTGCGTTCAATGAAGTGGTTGATGAGCTCGATGTCCCCGTTGTCGTAAACGGCATCCCCGATGCGGTGGATGCACTCCAAAACCGTTCCCGGGTACCGGCCCTTGTGCTCCTTGATCAGGGAAAAGGTCTGGTCCACGATCCACATGTCCTTTTTAAACCCCCGGTCCCCGATGAGCCGGGTCAGGGTCCGGTTGATGTCCCCCAGGCTGTCCCTGTGGATGAGGGTGAGCCCCGGGATGTGGATGGCATAAAAAAGAAAGGTGAGCTTGAGGTGCTGCCCCCGGGTACCGGGGTATTGGGCCTGGATTTTCCGGGGCACCTCCCGCACGGTTTTCACAAAGGCCCTGAATCCGGTGAGTTCCAAAAGATCCCGGGTCAGTGCCAGATCCTCGGTGGTATGGGCAAAGAAGAGCCCGGCCAACTGCTCCTGCCACCGGCGGATCCGGGGGTGGGAAATGGGATCCAGAATCTCCACAAGCTCCGGCTCCAGGCCGGTCTCCCCCATGATGTTCTGCATCCACTGCACCGGATCGTCCTGGGCGCACCAATAGTCGAAGCAATGCTCATAGTACCGGATAAGAAAGCGATTCAACCCATTGATTAAACTGGGGGGCAGATCGGTGCCCCCTTCCAGGATCAAGGCCGCAAGCTTATCGGGCTGGTAATAACTCTGGACAAAAAAGGCAAAGGCCGTGCTGTCCAGGGCCAGCATCCGCTCCAGCCCCCTTTCCACCACCGGCCAGAGTAGGGTTTCCCCGGCCTTTGCATTGGCGCTCTCCTTGGCCGTCTCATGGAAGACCACCATGATATTGTCGGCGGCCTGGGCCCGGACTTCGGATTTTATTGCCGCCCTGAAGGCCTGGGACAGGATATCCACATAGGTTTCCAATGCGGCCTGGCCCTGGGGGTGCTCCCTGTAGATATAAAAATAATGGAGGCTGAAATGGCGGGTCTCCCCCATGATGAATTCCCAGTTGCGATAGGGATGGGAAAGCTCCTTGAGAAAGGTTTCCATGCGGTTGAGGATGCCCACATACCCCTGAAAAATCTCCATGAGAAACTGATATTTTACATCGATGGAAACATCTGCCCGGGTATCGGATAGGTTCACTTCAAGGGCTTTTGACTTCACGGGGTAACCTCATCTGTGGCAATGTCCTGCCGTATTGGCTATGGTTTGCCGGTATGTTTTTGGGAGACCTGCACGGGCAGCATCCGGATTTTAGGAGAAACGCCTTCAAATATTAGGTAGTTTATTCATTTTTCCTTGTTTTTTCAATCTATATCCAGAACATGGGATTTTTTTACCTAAAAACGCTGATTTTGGCGCCCCATGGGCTTTTGCAGCCCAGGCTTTTATGGTATTGTCCGGCCTTTGTACTGATGCTGTCCTGTTCCAGAGGAAAAACTGATGCGGATATCTGACCTGAAGATTCGGCCCAAGCTGGTCATTTTGTTTATTCTTACCGGGCTTCTGCCCCTCATTTTGGCCTGTTACTACGGCAGCCACCTCTCCGTGGACGCCCTCATGGAAAAATCCTTTTCCCAGCTGGTCTCCATCCAGACCATCCGCAGCGGTCAGCTGGAAACCGCATTTCGCCAACGGACACTGGAGTTAAAAATGCTGGCCGCCAGCAACCAGACCCGGGAATTTGTCCAGAAACTCATGGCCTTTTCCAAAACCCGGAGCCCCCGGAGCCACCCCGGGGATTACCAGGAGCTGGTCCAGGCATACGGCCCGGCCCTGGAGCGGTTCATCTTTTCATACGGCTGCCAGGATCTCAAGCTCTTTGACGGGGAATCCGGTCGTCTGCTCTACTCCCAGGAACCCCGTCATCCCCTGTGGGAACCCCTTGACAAAACCGCCTATGCCGGCACCGGCCTGGAACAGGCATGGCAGGCCGTTCACCAGACCCACAAAGGGATCCTGGTGGATTTTGAACCCTTTGGACCGGCCAATAACCAGGAGACTGCCTTTTTTGCCGAACCCATCCTGGACAGAAGGGGGATCCTGGCGGTGATTGTGGTCCAGGTGAATTCCCATTTCATAAACGACATCATGGAATCCCGCAAGGGCATGGGCGAAACCGGGGAATCCTATATCCTGAACTGGGACGCCGATCGCACCCGGTTTGAGCTGCGCTCGGACCTTAAAACCATGGGGGAGGGACAATACATCATCGGCCACCACATCTCCCAGACCCTGGACTATTGGCAGGCCGCCGTGGAAAGGGGGTTCAACGGGGGCAGCGGCACCTATTCCGACAGTTACGGCAAACCGGTCCTGGCCGCATTCAACCGGCTGGACATCCCGGGCCAGGACTGGTATCTGGTCTCTAAAATTGACCAATACGAGGTGGAAAAACCGGTGCGGTCCATCCTCATCAAAACCGTTCTTCTCTCCAGCGGCCTGGTCCTGATCATCGCCATTGTGGGCTTTTACCTGGCCAGGGGCATTACCCGCCCCCTCATTGAAGACATGAAATTCGCCCAGGCCATTGCCCGGGGGGAATATGACCGCACCCTGGACCTGGACCAGGGGGACGAGCTGGGGGAACTGGCCCGGGCCCTAAATCACATGGCATTGACCCTCCACGACCAGGACTGGCTCAAACAGGGAAAAGAGACCCTGGACGACGCCATTAGGGGCGAACTGGACCACAGGGAACTGGGCCGCCGCTTCATCGGCCACATCGTCCAATACCTGGATGCACAGGTGGGGGCCCTTTTCCTGAAACAAGACCAGGAACTCCACCTGACGGCAAGCTACGCCTTCAGCGACCGGGAGGGCAACTTCAACCGCATCCAGATGGGAGAGGGGATGGTGGGTCAGGCCGCCCTGGAACAGCAGGTGCTGGTCTTCACCGACGTGGGGGACCAGGGTCCGGACATCCACCACGGCACGGGACGGAGAAAGGCCCAGACCTACATGATGGTGCCCCTGGTCTTTGAGGACAAACTTTTGGGGGTTTTTCTCATCGGTTCCGTCCGCCCCATCACCCCGCTACAGCGCACCTTCATTGAACAGAACGCCCCCAATGCTGCCATTCTCCTCAATGGGGCCACCTCCCGGCGGACCATCCAAAAGCTGTTGAAACAGGCCCAGAAACAGCACGAGGAACTGGCCGCCCAGAACCAGACCCTGGAAGAACAGACCCTGGCCCTCAGGGAATCGGAATCCGAACTCCAGGCACAGCAGGAGGAACTGCGGGTGACCAACGAGGAGCTGGAAGAGCAGACCCAGGCATTGAAACAATCCGAAGAAGAACTCCAGGCCCAGCAGGAGGAACTCAAGGCCACCAACGATGCCCTGGAAAAACACACCCAGGCCCTGGAACAGCAGAAGACCGACATCCACCAAAAAAACCAGAAGCTGATGGAGGCCCAGGAGAGCATTGAAAAAAAGGCCAGGGAGTTGGAGGTGGCCTCCCGTTACAAATCCGAATTCCTGGCCAATATGTCCCATGAATTGCGCACCCCCCTGAACGCCATCCTCATCCTCTCCCAGATCCTCTCCTCCAACAAGGATGGCAACCTGACCCAAAAACAGGTGACCTCGGCCCAGGCCGTCCATTCCAGCGGCCAGGACCTGCTCACCCTCATCAATGAAATCCTGGACCTGTCCAAGGTGGAGGCCGGAAAAATCGACCTCCATGTGGAGGAGGTGAACCTGGAAGCCATGGCCCAGGACCTTCGGCGCACCTTCCAGAAACTGGTGGAGGAAAAGGGGCTGTCCTTTGAGATCTCCATTGCCCCGGACCTGCCCGAAACCCTTCACACCGATCCCCTTCGGCTCCAGCAGGTACTGCGAAACCTGATCACCAATGCGGTGAAATTCACTTCCCAGGGCCGGGTGAGCCTGGACATGGGCCGCCCCCAAAAAAAGACCGCCGCATTGGGCCGGATGGATCCGGACCACTGCATTGCCCTGGCCGTGAAGGACGAGGGCATCGGCATTGCCCGGGAGCACCAGCAGCACATCTTTGAAGCCTTTCACCAGGCCGACGGCAGCACCAGTCGCAGGTTCGGAGGCACCGGCCTGGGCCTGTCCATCAGCAGGGAACTCTCCAGGCTTTTGGGGGGCTGCATCCTCCTGGAAAGCGCCCCGGGAAAGGGCAGCACCTTCACCGTGATCCTGCCCCAAAAGCTGGAGGTCCCGGAGGCCGTATCCCCCGGGCGGGACACACCGGTTTCCATCCCCACTCCCCCGGCACCGCCGTTGCCCCCGAAAATCCGTCCGGAAAACATCCAGGACGACAGGGAAGGGTTGGGTGCCCAGGACAAGGGGCTTCTCATCATTGAAGACGATCCCAATTCCGCCCGGATCATCCGGGACTTTGCCCGGGACCGGGGATTCAAGTGCCTCATTGCCCAGGACGGGGAAACCGGGCTTGCCTTTGCAGAACACTACCAGCCCTGCGCCATTATCCTGGACATCGGCCTGCCCGGAATCGACGGATGGACAGTTCTGGAACGGCTCAAGGGAACCCCTGAGCTGCGCCACATTCCGGTCCATTTCATGTCGGCGGACGATGCCACCCTGGATGCCATGCGCATGGGGGCTGTGGGCTTTCTCACCAAGCCCATGACCGTGGAAAAGGTCAACGACACCTTTAAACGCATTGAACAGATCATCACCCGGCCCGTGCGCAAACTCCTGGTGGTGGAGGACGACAGGATCCAGCAGAAAAGCATCTGCGACCTCATCGGCAACGGGGATGTGGAAACCACCCTGGTGGCCACGGGCAGCCAGGCATTCACCCAGCTCACCTCCCAGCATTTTGACTGCATGATCCTGGACCTTGGGCTTTCGGACATGTCCGGGTTTGACCTCCTGGAACGGATCCGGCAGAATCCAGTCTGCGCCACCATCCCGGTGATTGTCTACACAGGACGGGACCTGACCCATGAGGAGGACAAACGCCTGCGCAAATACACGGAAAGCATCATCATCAAAGGGGTGAGGTCTCCGGAACGTCTTTTAGAGGAATCCGCCCTCTTCCTCCACCGGGTGGAAAACCGGTTGCCCAAGGAAAAACAGCAGCGGTTGAAGATGGTCCACGACAAAGAGACCCTGCTCAAGGACAAACGCATCCTGCTGGTGGACGACGACATGCGCAATGTCTTTGCCCTGTCCTCGGCCCTGGAGGAAAAGGGCATGCAGGTTTTCATCGCCAGGGACGGCATTGAAGGGGTGGAAAAAACCAAGGCCAACCCTGAAATCGATCTCATCCTCATGGACATCATGATGCCCCGCATGGACGGATACGAGGCCATGGCCGAAATCCGCAAGGAGAACACCGATCTGCCCATCATCGCCTTGACGGCCAAGGCCATGAAGGGGGACAGGAGCAAGTGCATCCAGGCCGGGGCCAGCGATTACCTGGCCAAGCCCGTGGACACGGACAAACTCCTCTCCATGCTCAGGGTCTGGCTGTGCACCTGATGGAACAAACACGGTAACTAAGGAAGGCAGATGACCCCGCCCGTGGACAATGAAGAACTGGAAATCCAGCTGTTGCTGGAGGCGATTCACCGGAAATATGGATACAACTTCAAGGGGTATGCCGATACCCACACCCGCAGACGACTCCAGCACCGGCTTTACCTGGGGGGATTCGACCACTACGGCCAGATGATCCACCAGGTCATCCACGATGAGGATTTTTTCAACACCCTGCTCATGGATCTGTCCATCAATGTCACGGAGATGTTCCGGGATCCGGAGTTCTACCGGGCGGTTCGCCGGGAGATCATCCCTCTGCTGAAGACCTATTCCTTTATCAAGGTCTGGCATGCGGGCTGTTCCGCCGGCCAGGAGGTCTACTCCATGTCCATCCTCCTGGAGGAAGAGGGACTCAAACCCCGGTCCCAGGTCTATGCAACGGATTTCAACGAGGTTGTCCTGGACAAGGCCCGCCAGGCCATCTACCCCCTGGATGTAATGAAACACTATACCCGGAACTATCGGGATGCCGGGGGCAGCCGGGATTTTTCAGATTATTACACCGCGGACTATGACAATGTCATCCTCAAGCAGTATTTGAAAGAACGGGTGGTGTTCTCCTCCCACAACCTGGTCACGGACTCGGTGTTCGGGGAAATGAACCTGATCTTCTGCCGCAACGTGATGATTTATTTCAACCGGGAACTCCAGAACCGGGTCCTCAAGCTCTTCCACGACAGCCTCTGCCCGGGGGGCTACCTCTGCCTGGGCGCCAGGGAAAGCATCAAATTCACGGACATGGCCCGCCATTTTGACATGGTGTCCAAGGAACATCGGATCTATCGTAAAAAAAGACCCCTGCCAAGGAAGGATGCATGACACAAATCCCCATTCTCATTGTGGATGACCGACCGGAAAATCTCCTCACCCTAGAACAGGTGCTGGGCTGCCCTGAACTGGAAATCGTCCGGGCGGAATCCGGGCCGGCGGCCCTGGAAAAAACCCTGGACCATGAGTTTGCCCTCATCCTTTTGGATGTGCAGATGCCGGGCATGGACGGATATGAAACCGCCTCCCTTCTCAGGGGCAACCATGGGACCAAGTCCATCCCCATCATCTTTATCACCGCCGCCCTCAAGGAGGCGGATCATGTGTTCAAGGGGTATGGCCACGGGGCTGTGGATTACCTGCTCAAACCCCTGGACTCCCATGTCCTCCTCTCCAAGGTGAAGATTTTTTTGGAGCTCCACCGCCAGCGCCTTCTCCTGGAGGAAAAAACCCGGCAGCTGGATGCCAAGGTGGTGGAATTGGAGACCCTGAAGCAGGAGCTGGAAGCCTCCAATGCCAAACTCAAGCGGCTCTCCTGGGTGGACGGGCTCACCGACCTGCCCAACAGGCGTTTCTTTGACCAGGCCCTGGCCACGGAATGGCAGCGGAGCATGCGAAGCCAGACCCCCATGACCATCATTTTGGCCGATATTGACCACTTCAAAGCCTTTAACGACTCCTACGGCCACGTGCTAGGGGATGCCTGTCTAAAACAGGTGGGCCAGCGACTCAAGGGAACCCTGTTCAGGGAAATCGACATCATTGCCCGGTACGGGGGAGAGGAATTTGTGGCCATCCTGCCGGACACTGCCCTGGAGGGAGGAAAGCAGGTGGCACAGCGCATGCTCAAGGGGGTGTTGGGGCTGGAATTGGAACACCAGACCTCCCCCACTGCCGGCGTTGTCACCGTGAGCCTGGGCGTGGCCACCACCATCCCCAGTACCCATGGCAGCCCCACCCGTCTCATCCAGGATGCAGACCGGGCCCTTTATCTGTCCAAGGCGTCGGGGCGGAACACCTACCACCTGGCCTGACGGGATCATGGCAATGGGCACCGGTCGGGGAAAATGCCTTGGTTCGAAATCCCCTATTCCCAAGGGAACCATTGTCGGGAGGGGTGCCGCCCCCGGGCTACTCCGCCACAAGGGGAAGGGTTTTCCAAATCTGAATCCCAGCTTCTGCCATCTCTTCCAGGGCCTGGGCCGTGGTCTCCGGGGCCACCCCCAGACAGAGGTCTTCCACCACGGTTACCCCATAGCCCAATTCCCGGGCATCCAATGCCGTGAACTTAACGCAATAGTCCGTGGCCAGGCCAAAGATAATCAATTCTTTAATCCCCTTTTCCTTTAATATGGTCCCCAACCCCGTGGCCTTGCGACCGTCGTCAAAAAAGCCGGAATAGGAATCATATTCGGGATCCATGCCCTTTCGGACCACATGGTCCAAAAGGTCCGTTGCCAACAACAGGTCGGCCTTGTCCGTGCCCTGGATGCAATGGGGGGGCCACATGATCTGGGTGCGATCCTCCAGCTCCAGCCGATCAAAGGCTGCCTTGCCCGGGGTATTGGTGTAAAATGAAATATGGTCCCCGGGGTGCCAGTCCTGGGTGGCCAGGATGGGAAAACCCGTTTTTTTCAATTGCCGGACCGCCCCTTCCACCTTTCCAAGCCAGACCCCGTCACTGCCGGCAACGGCCAGGGCCCCGCTTTTATCCTGGGTAAAATCCCCCTGGATATCCACCACCAGCACTGCGGTGGACCCCATGTCCTGCTGAATTCTGTTCACATTCATATGCATCTCCTTTCTTTTCCTGAAGAACTGGGGTATCTTACGGGCCGCAACCGGGGCTTTCAATGGAAAAAATGAAAGTCCCCTGCCATTGTCCATATACAAACACAACTCCAATGTATATATACAGGGGCAAAACAGAGTTAAACCCAAAGGAATGTTTTATGATCCTGAGTATGCTTGACAATGATTTGTACAAATTTACCATGCAACAGGCCGTGCACATGCTGTATCCCAGAGCCGAGGCCGAATACCGGTTTACCAACCGGGGCAAGACCCCCTTTCCGGACGGGTTTGCCAATGAACTGACGGTCCGGGTCAAAGAGATGGCCAACCTCTCCTTGTCAAGGTCGGAAAAGGACTTTCTCAAACAGGTCTGTTATTTTCTCACCCCGGTCTACCTGGATTACCTGGAGACCTATCGGTTCAACCCGGAAGAGGTTGAAATCTTTCAGGAGGGAACGGACCTGTCCGTGACCGTCAGGGGTCCATGGTACCGCACCATTCTTTGGGAAATCCCCCTCATGGCCCTGATCTCTGAAATTTATTTTTCCACCACCTCCCCCACCATCCGCACCCGGGAAGAAATCCGCAGGGTGAACCAGACCAAGGGCCGGGCCCTGGCCGACAACGGGGTGAGGTTTGCCGATTTCGGCACCCGGCGCAGATACTCCTCGACCAACCATTACAACCTTATCGAAGACCTGCTCTCCATCCAAAATAGCACCATGATCGGCACCAGCAACGTCCACCTTGCCCGGCACTTCAACGTCACCCCCATTGGTACCCTGGCCCACGAATGGTTCATGTTCCATGGGGTCATGGCCGGCTACCAAATGGCCAACCTGGCCGCCCAGGATGCATGGGTAAAGGTCTTCCAGGGTGACCTGGGCATTGCCCTGGCCGACACCTATACCACCGATGTCTTTTTATCCGGATTTGACACCCTCAACGCCAAACTCTTTGACGGGGTCCGCCAGGACAGCGGAGATCCCATTGAGTTCATGGAAAAGATCATTGCCCACTACAAGAGCCTGCACATTGATCCCACCACCAAAAGCGTGGTCTTTTCCGACAGCCTGGACGTGGACAAGGCCATTGAGATCCACAATGCCTGCAGCGGTCAGATCCGGGATGCATACGGCATCGGCACCAACCTGACCAACGACGTGGGCGTCACCCCCTTGAACATCGTCATTAAATTGTCCAAATGCAGGGCCGCCCCCAGCCGCCCCTGGCAACACACGGTGAAGCTGTCCGACAATCCGGGCAAACACACCGGGGATACCACGGAACTCAACAATTGTATGCGGATTTTAAATCTGACCCCGGCCTGATCCGGAAAAAAGGAACCCCACCCCAAAGACATTCCGGGGTGGGGCGTATAATCGTCTCCGGATTAGACCGGATATAAGTGCCATGACATATTCGGGGTCAGCCCTGGGAACGACGACGGGCCAGCCATTCTTCAAAGTCCAGGGTCAGGGCCTGGACCCGTTTCTCCTCGGGGACATCCGATGCAGGCCCCTCTTCTTCCCTCTGGCCCATGAGCTTGCGGATCTCGGACAGCTCTTCCAGGATAAGGGATATCTTTTCATCCATATCGTCCAGGCGAGCCGCCATGTCCGGTCCGGATTCGGGCGTTTTCTCCCCTGTTTCCGCATCGGAAGGCCGGTGGTCGGCAAGGGGTTCGGGCGCCTTCTCCTGGACCATATATCCCAGACATTGATCCCAGAACATTTCCAGGGGCAGATCCGACGAGGGGTCCTGCTCCCGGCTGAACTTCCGTGCCAGGGCCTGGATACTCCTTGAGGCCGGGCCGTCGGGGTAGAGCATGAGAAAGGGAATCTGGGAGGCCACGGCCATGGGCACCTGGGAATCGTAGGCCACGATGCCCCGGGCGGAAATGGAGACGGGCAGAAACCGGGAGACGGTGCGCTTGAGCTTCCCATAGGCCACCTTGGCCGCCTCCGGGGTTTTGACCTGGTTAACCACCACCCGCACCGGGGGAAGATCCCTGTGCCGGACCAGCACCTTGATCAGGGAATAGGCATCGGTAAGGGAGGTGGGTTCGGGGGTGATCACCACCAGAATCTCCTGGGAGGCCCGGCAAAAGGCCAGGACCTGGGCGGAGATGCCGGCGGAGGTATCAAAGATAAAATAATCGTAGGCATCCAGCTCCAGAAAGGACTGGATCAGGGTCCGGGCCTGGGCCGGGGTGAGATCGGCCATCTGCTCCACCCCTGAACTGCCCGGGATGATGTCCACCCCCTGGAAATCCCGGATCATGATGTCCCTAAGTTCCTTGTCCCCGCCCATGACCATTTCCAAACCGTATTCGGGAAAAATTCCGGTGAGGATGTTCACATTGGCCATGCCCAGATCGGCGTCAAAGAGACAGACCCGGTGGCCGGCCGAAGCCAGTGCCAGCGAAAGGTTGAGGCTGATGTTGGTCTTTCCCACACCGCCCTTGCCGCTGGTGACGGTAATTATCTTTGCCATGGCGCCCCCTCTGGGCAGGGATGGGCTGCCACACTCACCTTTGATGCCTCCTGTCGAAGGGAGAAACAAATGGTGCTGCACCCCTGGTCCCTGCTGATGCGTGAATACGCATCCTGGATAAAGGTCTGAAACATCAGCGCCCGATCCTCCGGGCCGGCGGATGGATCCGTATCCATCTGCCGAAGCTTCTCATACCGTTGATACAGGGCCTGGATCACATCGGTTTCCGACATGGGATCGGAGATCAGAATCCTGAAATTCATCGGGGGATCGGTCTCCCCCTCTGCCGCCGCTCCGGGCGGCTGAAGATTTTCTCCGTAGAGGAGACGGAAAAACCAGGCAAATCCGGAAAAGGGGATGAACAGGGGCTGGAACCGGTATTGGGGAAATTTTTCATCCAGGAGCTTGAGGTACGCCAAATTTTCAGGGGCCGTGATGCCGCAGAGCAGCACCTGATCCTTGAGCACCAGGGGGATCATCTGGTGCAGACGGGCCTCGGCCTTGGTGATGATCCGGGCCAGTTCAGCCTTGAGACCGGCGCTGAAAATGATATCGCTGATGGAGCGAAATGGGATGTGGAACAGGTCAAACAAAAGCTGCTGCAGCACCACCTTGGACAAAAGCTTACACTCCAGCAGCAGGCTGATGAAGGGGACCCCTTCGGACCGGGACCGGTCGATCAAGGACTTAACCTGGAGGGGTGACAAGAGATTGGCCTGGACCAGGGCCTTTTCCAGGCCCATGAGCTTTCCATGCTTTTTCAGGACACAATAATTGTCCATGGGGGTGATGAGATTCAAATCGCAGAGCACCATGCCGAAGAGTCTCTGTCCCTTGCCCGACACCGCATCCTGGTTCTGCTTCTGGATGGACAGAACCCGTTCAATGTCATCGGAATGGATCAGCCCTTCCGCCACAAGGATATCCCCGGTCAGGGGATTGGGTTCCGAAGGAATTGAGTTGTCCAAAGCCACCAGAGTCATGCTAGGCCCCATTCACCGGCAGACAGATGGAAAAACGAGTCCCCTGCCCGGGCCGGCTCTTGCATTGAATTCGTCCGTTGAGTTCCTTGACGATGGAATGGACAATGGCCAATCCCAGGCCCTTGTTATCGCCGGTCTCCTTTGACGAATTATAGGGTTCAAATAAGTGATCCATGATCTTGGTAGAAATACCGGGCCCTGTGTCGGATACGGTGATTTCAATATGCCCCGGCAGTTTCTGTTTTTCGTCTATGAGAATTTTCGCTGATTCTCTAATATACCTAGTTTTTACGATAATGTCACCCCCTTCTTCCATGGCTTCGGCTCCATTCTTAATGAGATTGATCAGAACCTGCTTTAATCCGTTGGGATCGGTCTTGATCTGGGGAAGGTCCGGATCCAGGTCCAGAAGGGTGGTGATCTGCCGGGGCAGAAGGATGGATTTTTTTAAAATATCCAGGATACGACCGGCCAGCCGATTCACATCCACCATGTCAAACCCGCCGATGCGGGGCCGGGAATACCGAGACAGTCCGTCCAAAAGCAGGGAGACCCGGGCCATCTCCTCCTTGACCACGGAAAGCTCTTCCTGGGCCGGATGTTTACCCGGCAATTTCAGGCTCAGGCTCTCCAGGTAGGTTTTTAAAATGGCCAGGGGATTGTTGATTTCATGGACCACCTTGTCGGTCATGGTGGCATAGGCTTCCATCCTTTTCTCGTTGACGTTTTGCGCATACTCCCGGTTGAAGCGGATATTTTCCATGACCAGGGCGGCCTGGCGGCCAAAGAGGGTCAACAGGCCCTGGTTTTTTTCCAATTGCTGTTTCAACCCGGTGTCACAGCCCATGACCATGAGGCCCAGGGGGGCGTTGGAAGTGGCAAAGGGAAGGGCATAAAATCCCGGGGCCTCCAGAAGGCGAATGATCTGTGCGTCTGAAATGGCCAATTCTCCGACCGGATCCATGTCCAGGCTGGACAATGGGATCTGATCCTTCAATGCCTTGACCAGAAGACTGGTGGTGTTGGCCATGGGAAGGGCGATGCTTTCAAGGACTTTCAGGCTTTTGTCCCTGCGGGTGCCGGTGCCGGAGAGCATCTCCCCCTTTTCATCCAGGAAAAAGAAAAAGACCCGGTGCACCTGGAAGATAATACGAAGTCCCCGGTCCAGGGTATCCATGAGATCGGAGACGTTTCGGGCGGAAAGCAATTGTTCCAGGGTACCGTAAAAAAGGGAGATATCCTTGATTTCCCAAGCCAGTTGGGCCTCTTCCCGGCTCTTTTTGTTGGAGGCTTCGATCTGGATGCCCAGGGTCCGGGCCATTTCCACGACCTCTTCCTCGGCCGAGACGGCCAGATCCACCAGACGGCTGGCCGGGATGGGGGTGGAGGGTTCCAGCTGGGACAGGGTTTCCACGGCCTGGTTCCCGGCCAGGGCACGGGCCAGGTAAAGGATCTGGATATGGTCCTGCTCCCCGGAAACCCGGCCCACGGGTGAATGGATGGACTGTACCGCATCGGCCATGAGGGGATTCAGCCCCCAATGGCGGAAGAGCCATCCGCTGACCCGGGGGGCGGCCAAACCGAAAATCCGGGCCTCCACCCTTACCATTTCGTCCTCCCCCAGTTCCTTTTTCAACAGGGCCGTATATTCCCTGGGAAAAAGCTGCATCATCACCAGGCGACCGATGTTGTGGAGAAGGCCGGCCAGGAAGAATTCCTCCGCCCCTTTCAGATGGCTCTCTTCGGCGATCATCCGGGCCAGTACGGCGGTCTTGTATGAATGGTACCAGAAGGCACCGATCCTAAAATCCGGTAATTTCTTGGAAATGCTGAAAAAATGCATGGCAGAAGAGCTAATGGCGATATTGCGGATGGCGTCCAACCCCAGGTAAACCACGGCGGCTTTGACACTGTTGACTTCATTGGGCAGGTTCACATAGGAGGAGCCCATGATCTGAAGCAGCTTGGAGGTCAATGCCGGATCTGCGGAAATGATCCGGGTCAATTCCCGGGCACTGCTCTCGCCGTCATTGCAGGCCCGGATCAGCTTCAACATGACCTGGGGCAGCTGGGGCAGGTGCCTGGACTGCTTTATCTTATCAAACAGGGTCTTTTTCGACATGGTTCACATCGGCATTAAGTGAAAAAACTGCATCTGTTTTTCATAATATTCGTGTTTTGTCTGTATAGTTATTTTATAATACGAAATCAATAGTTTTACTGAAAAAGCGCAAGAAAGGAATCCCCTGCCATGTTTACCTTACAAGACCTATTGGACATTGCCGTCAAAATGGAACAGAACGGAGAAGCCATATACCGCAACGCTGCAAAGGAAACCAACATACCCGAAATCGCCTCCCTACTCACATGGATGGCCAATGAAGAGTCAAACCACAGCAAATGGTTTGAAAGGTGTAAACGGGAATGGGGAACCACAAAAAAGGCCCTGCCCCAGGAGGAGGGCATTCTCCCGGAAATCCTCAACCAGATGATGGGGAACAAGAGTCTTTCCCTGGACGATATCGCCTTCCAAGAGATCACCTCCCCCTCCCGGCTCATGGAGGTCTTCAGGGAGTTTGAAACCGACACCCTCCTGTTCTACGATTTCCTCAAAGCCTTTATCGAGGATCCAGAGGCCATGGAGGGCCTGGATAAAATCATCCAGGAGGAAAAAAATCACATCCAAAAGCTGGAGGCCATGGCCACTCTCTCCAACGGCGCCGGACCGGACATGCACTAGCCCCCCATCCCGCAACAGCCTGAAATCCCATTCCCCTTTTTTGGATTTTCTGCACCATGGGGTGTTGCCCTTGCCGGTCTGTGCTTATGGTTTATATAGGTTCGGATGTTTCACCATGGAGTCCATTTGACTTGGCATATGTCTTTGGCACATGACATCCCTTCCCTTGGCAATGACGCGTTTTAAATGCGTTGAAACACATTGTCGTGAAATATCCGGGATAACCTCAACCATTAGGAGGGACCATGGCATCTGATATCTTCAAGGATCTGGAATTTGACAACCGGTTTGTCCGGGAATTGCCCGGAGATCCGGAGACCGCCAATGTCCGGCGCCAGGTGGAAGGGGCCTGTTTTTCAATGGTCATGCCCAGGCAGCCATCGGCCCCGAAGCTCATCGCCCTGTCCGGACCGGTCGCCCGAACCATGGGTATGGATCCGGATCAATTAACCCAGTCCAATGACTTCATCCGGATCTTTTCAGGGGGACAGCCCCACCCGGCAATGGCCCCCTTTTCCATGTGTTACGGCGGCCATCAATTCGGCCACTGGGCCGGGCAACTGGGGGATGGACGGGCCATCAACCTGGGGGAAATCCTGTCCCCCAGGGGAGAGCGGTGGGTGCTCCAGCTCAAGGGGGCCGGCGCCACGCCCTATTCCCGGAATGCCGACGGCCTTGCCGTGCTCCGGTCCTCGGTGCGGGAATTTCTCTGCAGTGAAGCCATGCACCATCTGGGAATTCCCACCACCCGGGCCCTAAGCCTGATCCTCACCGGTGATGAGGTGGAACGGGACATGTTCTACGACGGCCATCCGAAAATGGAGCCCGGCGCCGTTGTCTGCCGGGTTTCCCCCTCCTTTCTCCGGTTTGGTAATTTCCAGCTGCCGGCCTCCCGGGGGGATACCGCCCTGGTAAAGCGTCTCCTGGACTACAGCCTGGCCGTTGACTTTCCCCATCTGGACACGGGAAAATCGGACCGGTATCTGCAGATGTTCGATGACATCTGTCGGTGCACCCTGTCCATGGTCATCCATTGGATGCGGGTGGGATTTGTCCACGGGGTTATGAACACCGACAACATGTCCACTCTGGGCCTGACCATCGACTACGGCCCCTATGGATGGCTGGAGGAATTCGATCTCAACTGGACCCCCAACACCACCGATGCCCAGGGAAGGCGCTATGCCTTTGGCAGCCAGCCCGACATTGCCCTGTGGAACCTGGCCCAGCTGGCATCGGCCCTCCAGGTGGTCCTCCAGGACGAGGCCGGGTTAAACCATTGCCTCTCTAAATTCGGCAAGGCGTTCAAGGTCCAATGGGAGGAAATGATGGCCCAAAAACTGGGGTTTTTTGGGCCCTTTTCCCGGGAACTCTTCCCGGAAATCCAGGCCCTGATCCAGGAACTCCTCCCCCTGCTCCAGGCCACCCATGCCGATTTCACCCTTTTCTTCAGGGCCCTGGGGGAGATGGGGGATGGGGAAAATCTGCCCTCGGGCGATGGGGGCCCCCTTCCCCGGGGGGTCCAGGAGAGTCTTTACCTTGCCGAAACCCTTGAGCCGGACCATGCAAAGGCCTTGGGCCGGTGGCTGCTTCGCCGGCAGCATCTTTTGGAGGCCCTGCCAATGAAAAAAGGGGATCGCCGGCGGAAAATGAACCGGGTCAATCCCCTTTACGTGCTGCGCAATTACCTGGCCCAGGAGGCCATCGATCTGGCGGAAAAGGGGGACTATTCGAGGATCCAGACCCTGCTCACCCTCTTGGAAACCCCCTATGATGAGAGGCCGGGCATGGAGCACTTTGCCCAAAAGCGACCGGAATGGGCCCACCACCGACCGGGCTGCTCCATGCTTTCCTGCTCATCATGAGGCCGGTGCCGGGGGATGCACCACCATCTGGGGATAGGGAATTTCCCAATCATTCTGGGTACAGGCTTCCACACACCAGCGCTGGATGGCCCGTTTGAGCCGGTTGTAGATGGGGGCCATATCCCCCTTGAAATCGGCAATGACCACCAGATCCAGTGAAGAGGCATTGGCCTGCTCAAATTCCACCCGAAGGTTGAGAAGGCTTTCTTCATAGGCGTCATCTGCCAAGCGCTGCTCCAGGTGTGCCCTAAGTATGTCCAGAACCGGTCCCACGGCCTGGCCCTGGTGGCCGTACCCAATGCCAAAGGAGACCTTGAGGCGGAAGTCCGCCGATAGGTTTAGGGGAGAAAGCCCCAGAAAATCGGGGGTGAGATAGGTTTTTCTTGCACCGCCCCTGAGCACCATGACCACCATTTCATGGGAAAGGCTGACCACGCATCCCCGGGTGCCGTCCTCCAGGATCACCCAATCGTTTTTCCGGCAGGGGAAAAAAACCTCTTCCGCTTCATACCCCCGGGAAGAAAGGGCCATGAGTTCTTCAATGGGCACCCTCAGGGTGATGTCCAGGGCGGGGTTTTCCAGCTCGGAAAACATATTGATGCGGTTGACCCGCCAGGGAACCCCCTTGTACCAGATCCGCTCCCCTTCCCTGACGGAACCAATGTTAAGCATCATCCGGCTCTCCTGGACAAACCGGGGCAGGGTGTTTTTGGCGGTCCATCCCAGGCCGAAGATGAGAATCACGGTCAGGGAAAGCAGCACCCAGTCCTCGAACAGATAAAAGACCAACACCATGGCCCCCAGGGTTAGCAGAACGGTCAGGATCCGGAACACCAGCTCAAAAACCCTCAGATGAAAGGGACGGTAGGGCTGACGATACCCCGGCACCCAGCGCACCATACCCCTGTAAAAGAAACGCAACACCAGCACAATGGCGGTGCAGGCCACAAGGGCAATGAAGATAAACAGGCCCCGGGTTTTAAAAAATCGTTTCATGGATGCCTGGGAGGAATCGATCAGGGAGGTTTCCTCTGCGATCATCTTGTCCAGCTCCAGGCGGAGAAAATGGATTTTATTGTTGATCTGCCCGGTCACCCCTTTCCATTCGGGCAAGAGGGATTCAAGGTGCTGCTTCACAGCTGGATCCTTGGCCTCTTTCACCAGACGCTGCAGGTTTTTCAAAGCGGTCTGGGCCACGGGCTGCAATTGCTGATATTCGGCCAGATCATCCTTCATCTGGGCCTTTTTCCGGGCCTTTAGGGTGACCCGTTTCAATTCCAGAATACCGGGCTGGGCCAGGGACAGCACCTCTTGCTTCCAGTCAAAGGGGGGCCTTTTCCCCTTGGCAAAAAGGGAAATGTCCACCCCGGTGGCCACCCGTTCAAAATCGGTGCCTGCATCGGAAAGCTGGACATCCAGCTTGGCAATTTCCTCGGCAAGAAATGCCTTTTCCGATTCGGAAGTACTGGCCTCCATCACCTTTTTCTTTTCAGAAATCCGATGGCTTAGACTCTTTTTCAACTCCAGGATGGATCTGAGGATCTGACCGGACGACGGCGATACAACCTGCCCCCTATCCCCTTGTGAAGCGCCTGGCTCCGCCATCCCCGGAGAGATTGTCCCCAACACCATCGCCAACCCCAAAATGAACATTGTTAAACAACGCATCATAAAACAGGCTCCCATCGTTTTTAAGTGGTCTTCGGACAATTGAACATTGGGAACCTTATCATGATATGATAGGGGGTTACAATAATGGTTCTCCAGATATCTATCAATCAAGCTTGACAGGCATAAGCCTTGCCGCTATGGTTCAAAAAGAAGCCCCTTAATAAATTGTAATCGTAATTGCTCAAAGGAAATCTGACGTGGGATTGTTGGATAAAGGAAGTCTCCTTCGTAATCGGATTTTTTTAATGACCAGTGATGTGCTGGTATCATTTTTAATCCTCATTTTATTAATTGATTCGCCCTGGCTGGCCCAGGGTGTTTGGGTATATGCGTTCATCCCCGTTGTGATCCTGTTCTCTTTCCTGTGTGAAGTATACCAACCTGAAAAATTCGTTTTTCGAGAACGCCTGACCCGATCGGCCATTGCCGCGCTCCTCAGCGTTATCGCCCTGTTCGGTATCTCCCTTTCCCACCAGGGCATTATCTTTTGGAGCGTTTCTTTATTTTTCACCCTCCAGGTTCTTTTCCAGATTCTCTTCCACCGCATCAACGGTACTCCTTTCTTCACGGAAAGGGTGCTGGTATTGGGCACGGGAAAGGTGGCCAAGAATGTGGAAAACCTGGTTCAATCGGCCCATGGCCGTTACGCCATGCTGGGCTATGTCTCCACCCCCCTGGAGGGCATTTCAGTAAAGCCCAAGGACATCAAAGGTTCCATAGACGACATGGTGGACATTGCCCGGGAAACCAACGCCAACACCATTGTCATTGCCATGACCGAACGCCGGGGAAACCTGCCAGCGGAAAAACTGGTGAGCTGTAAACTCATGGGAATCCGAATCCTGGATTACCCCTCCTTTTACGAGTTGGTAACGGGTAAAATTCCGGTGGAACACATCAACCCCAGCTGGCTGGTCCAGAGCCGGGGATACATGATCACCCCATTTATCCGCATCCTGAAAAAAATCGTGGATCTCTCCTGTGCCATGTTATTGCTGGTCGTCACCCTGCCCTTTTTCCCCCTGATTGCCCTGGCCATCAAACTGGACTCCCCGGGTCCCATTTTCTATTTTCAAAAACGGGTGGGACTCAACGGAAAAATATTCACCATCTATAAATTCCGCTCCATGGGGCAGAATTCGGAAAAGGACACCGGTGCGGCATGGGCCATGGAGAACGATCCAAGGGTCACCCGGTTCGGCACCTTTATCCGAAGGAGCCGCATTGATGAACTCCCCCAGCTCATCAATGTTCTCAAGGGGGACATGAGCTTCATCGGCCCCAGGCCCGAGCGACCGGAATTTGTGGAGGAGATCTCACACATCACCCCCTATTATGCCCAGCGCCATGCCGTAAAACCGGGCATTACAGGCTGGGCCCAGGTGATGTACCCCTATGGGGCATCCCTTGGTGATGCCGTGGAAAAGCTGCGGTACGATCTGTACTATATCAATCATCTGTCTTTGTTTATGGAACTTCTTATTCTCTTTGACACCATCAAAATCGTCCTGTTCAGACGGGGAGGAAGATAATGATGAACACGGAAACGTCCCCGGATCGGAGCCGGCGGCTCTTTCTGGAGCTGGGGACAACCCTTCTTTTAGAACCCATCCAGCAGGAGGACTCTTTTTCCTGCGAGCTTACGGGCATGCAGGTGGGAAAGTATCTCATCGCCCAGATCCCTTCCAAGGATCTGGGCAGATTTCACATGACCACCGGTGACGAACTCCATGTAAAGTATGTTCTAGCCCGGGAGGTCTTCGGGTTTAAAACCCATATCATTCAACGCATCGAAGAGCCGGAGGCTCTGGTCTTCATGGCCTATCCGGAAAAGATACAGAACGAAGACATCCGCCGGGGCGAACGAACGGATTGCTTCCTACCGGTGCGATTGGAAATCAAGGGAGAAATGGTGAGGGGGCATATGGTCAATATCAACTCCACCGGCTGCCTCTGCCAGACAGCCCCCAAAACCCTTCCTGAAAGCCCCCGGGGCATGGAACTGATCCTCCATCTCTCCTATGGTCAATTTGAGACCCTGGCCATCCAGGGTGAGGTGAGAAGCTGTCGCACGGAAGACCAACACCAAGCCATCGGCATCCTGTTTGAATCCCTGGACGGTTTTTCCCAGAAAATCCTGTCCACCCTGGTGCCGTCCCTGTCGGTCTAGCGGATTTCGCCGACCGGAATCCGGTCCTCCATCCATTGCCACACACGGGATCTTAGGGATTCTGCCCATTGGCGATCCCCCATCCGGGGCAGGTCCAAATCCAGATACATCCCTTTTCCATCTGGAACCACGTCCAAGGGGATCTCCCCGTCCAAAACCACGGTCCACCTGGGGGGGTGGAGACGAAACTGCCGGGCGATGAGATCATCCAGGGACCGGGGGCGGGCATATTTCAGGTCCAAACCCTGGTCGGCCATGGCCGACACCATCCCTTCGTCCACCCGGGAGGCGGCCTGAGTACCGGCGCTGTGCACCTGAACCCTCCGGGTGGGGTGACACTGGGCAAAGGCGGCGGCGGCCTTTCCCACGGCGGCGTCGGTCTTTGAAACAAAAACCAGCTGATCCGGATCCCGCAACGGTGCCGTCAACGCCTTGGCCAGCGCCTGGATCTCGTCCTGGATGCCCGGAAGCCGTCGGGCATCCGATGGGCCCTCCAGATTCCGAAGGGTCAACCGATGTCCCAATTCCATGGACAGGGCATCAAAGAAGTACCGGGCCGTCAATTCCACCCCTTCAAAAAGACGCTTTCCTCGGGATGCGGCAACGGAAATCAACACCCCCCTTCGCCGCCCCTGGCGGGGATCCTTTAACCCCAGTTTATACCGTCTCCCCCAGAACATCTGACAGCGATCAATGAGGGTTTTGGCCTGGGCCGATACATTGTAGAAAAAAACCGGGGAGGCCAGAATAACCACATCGGCCCGGTAGAGCCAACCATAATACCGACCTTCCATTTCATCCTTCAGGGGACAAATCCCCTTTGTCTCGCAAAGCAGCAGTTCTTTGCAGGGATGAATCTCAAGGTCGCAGGCTCGGATCTCCCGGGTCTGTGCCCCCATGTCTTCACAGGCATCCAAAAGGCGGTGTAAAAGATAGGTGGTATTGCCCTTTTTACGGGGGCTACCCTGGATGGCCAGTATCTGCATGTGTCCTCCCTGGATCGGATGTCAATGGAATGGATACGTGCGCCTGGGCCGGCATGGCACAGGCGCCGGCTCCCCCATCCTCCATTGGATGGTGTGGGGGGCTGTTTCCACTCCCGGAAAAAAGGCATTGTTCCAGGGAATGAAACAGACCCAGGCATCAGAATATGAAAAAATCACTTTGAATTCAAGCGGGTTTGAAAATCCCTTGACAGGGAAGGGGGAGCAAGGATAGGTGTGAGTTTTCATTTTCGACCCGAAAGGAGAAGCAAGATGACAGACCCCGCTATTCCCGGCAAAGGCACCTGCGCTATCTGGGCAGGTGAAGAGACCCCCTTCATGGAAAATGCAACCCAGGTCCCGGTGGTTCACTCGGTCTCCTATGGATATCCAGATGTGGAAACCTGGCAGGATGTGGCCCTGGGCCGCACAAAGGGCCATATTTACGGACGGAATACCAATCCCACCGTGGCGGTCTTTGAGGAGAAGGTCAGGGCCCTTGAGGGAGCGGAAGCCGCCACCAGCGCCTCCACGGGCATGGGCATTATCTCCTCTACCCTCTTTGCCTTTCTCAAACCCGGAGGCCGTGTGGTATCGGTGAAGGACACCTATGGAGGGACCAACCGCATCTTTACGGAATTCCTTCCCCGGATCCAGGTGGAAACCGTTTTATGCGACACCACGGACATGGAAAAAATTGAACAAGAGGTGGCAAAGGGATGCACCCTTCTCTACCTTGAAAGTCCCACCAACCCCACGGTAAAGGTCATTGACCTGGCCCGTCTGGCCAAGGCGGGAAAGGCCGCCAATGCCCTGGTGGTGGTGGACAACACCTTTGCCACCCCCATCAACCAGAGCCCCCTGGCCCTGGGAGCGGACCTGGTCCTCCATTCGGCCACCAAATTCCTGGGGGGCCATGCCGATGCCCTGGGCGGGGTGGTCTGTGGTAAGAAAAAATTTGTGGACCAGGTCTACCATTACCGGGAGATCAACGGGGCCACCCTGGATCCCATGTCGGCCTATTTGCTGCTCCGGGGGATGAAAACCCTGGATCTGAGAATCCAGCGCCAAAACCAGAATGCCCTGGCCGTTGCCCAGTTCCTGGAATCCCATCCCAAAATCGAACAGGTCTTCTACCCCGGGCTGGACTCCCACCCCGGCCATGGCATTGCCCGGGCCCAGATGTCGGGGTTCGGTGGCATGCTCAGCTTCATGCTCAAGGAAAATTCCTTTGAAGCGGTCTGCCGTTTCCTGCCCCACCTGCGCTATGCCCATGCCGCCGCCAACCTGGGGGCGGTGGAGACCATTGTGGGGCCTCCTGCCACCACCTCCCATGTGGAATGCACGGCCCAAGAGCGCCGGGCCATGGGGATCCCCGAAAGCTTGATCCGGTATTCCACCGGCATTGAAGATATACAAGACCTCAAGGCCGATCTGGAACAGGCCCTGGAAAAAATATAGACATAAAAATCCCCCCTGGCCCGAGCCGGACCAGGGGGGATGCTTTGGCAAGATCCGAAAATTAGGGATCCAGGGACATCTCATTCCCATTGAGATAGAGACGCCCATCCCGGGTATCCAGTCCCAGGCGCAGCTCATCCCCCTGGAGGACAAAAAGCCCCGTTGCCATGCCCTGGTACAGGGGTTGGGTCAAAAAGGGATAATCCGTGGCAAAACCGGCCGGTAAACGCACACCCGAGGTAATGGAAAAGATGTCCAGGGCCGTTTCCGGTGCATTGGCAATGGGCATGAGCTGGGCAAAGGTGGTATCCCTGTTAAGGGTCAGGGAAAGGTCGGCCAGGACATCCCCCTGGGGCAGGGCCAATTTCACATCCTTGATTTCAAAGGCCAGCCCCTGGTTGAGCATGGACTCCAGGGCCGCCATGATTTTGGGCTGGTTCCGGGCCATCCAGGCATCCACCACCGGATCCGATTCCGGTGAGAGCCGGGTATCCGTAAGCATGTTCAAATAAAGCGCCATCATCTGCTCATACCCAGCCACATCCACCTGGTTGACCTGGAAGCCCATCTGGCTTTTGCCCAGCTCCAGGTCGGGGAAAACGGCCCGATCCATGCCATAGACCATGTCCAGGTTCAACTGCTCCTTATCCGGATCCAGGGAAAGGCGGGATTTGGCCCAGACCTTGTTCAGCCAGAATTCATCCAAATCGTTGGAAAAGAACAGCTCCCCGATGGAAAAGACGGACCGACCGGTCCAGATCCGGGAGCTGACCCGCTCCTGGACCATCTCAAAGGAAAGATCATCCAGTTTAAAGACATCGGAGAAGACCACCCCTCCCATCTCTCCCTGGGATTCCATGTGATCCATGGCCCCATTGATCCGGGTGGTAATGGTCCCGGGCCGAACCACAAGGCTTTCCCCGTCAGGATCTTCCAGCTGGAACCGGGTCAGGGTCAAGGTGGAGGCCATATCCCCGTTCCATTTAAAACGGGTTTCAATGGACAAGGGTTCCTTTCCCCCCAACTCGTCTTGTATCCAGCGCTTGTATCCAGGGGTTTTATCCAGGCGGGTCCGACTGACCAGTTCCATGAAGCCGGGACGGATATGATCGGTGAGGTAGAGGGCCTCTACTCCCAACTCCTCCCCCAGAAGTCCCAGGTCCACCTTCCACTCCACAACGGAGCGGGTCAGCCCCTTTTGCAGGGACACCAACTCCAGACGGATATCCGATCCGTTTTCCCGACTGAGGGTATTTACATTTTCCATGGTTTGACGGGAAAATCGATCCACCAAGGCAGTGTTCAGCCCCCAGGTTCCCAACACCGTAACCACCACAAGAGCTGCCAGCCCTATCCCCAGCTTTTTCATGCTGCCTCCTTAACGCCTTTGCCGGAAACCGGCATTCCCATCAGGCAAAAAGGCCGGCCTCTTTCAACGACACATAGGTTTTTGAATTAAAAATGAGGTGATCCAGAAGGGTAATGCCCAGGGTCTGCCCCGCATCAATCAATTGCCGGGTGACGGCTTTGTCCCGGCTGCTGGGGGTTAGGTTCCCTGAAGGATGGTTGTGGGCCACGATCACCGATGTGGCCCGGTCCGTCAACGGATCTGCAAACACCTCCCTGGGATGCACCTGGGTCGTGTTCACCAGCCCAATGGAGACCAGACGGATGTGGAGTACCTCATTGGCCCCGTTCATGGAGACACTCAGAAAACATTCCTGTTTTCGATCGGCATAATGACAGATGTGAGGATAAAGGTCTGAAGGGGATGAAATCTTGATGCCTTCGGGTTTGATCCTGCGGCGTGTGAATTCCAGTGCCGCCAGGATAACAGCGGCCTTGGCACGACCGATTCCCTTGAGAGACATGAGGTCTTCTGCGGTTACGGCCAGCCCCTGGGCATCCATGACCCGGACCAGCTTTTCTGCCAGGGAGACCACATCCTGATCCCGGGTTCCCTGGCCCAATAACACCGCGAGTAACTCTTTATCCGAAAGGGTGTAAGCACCTTTGTCCAGAAGTTTTTCCCGGGGCCTGTCCCCGAGCGGGAGGGATGAAATGGAGCCTGATTTCGCCATGCTGCCACCTTTGTGCAGAGGGATTCGGACCATTGGAACATGTTATTGTTATAAACCTGCCGGGGAAACCCTGTCAATGATTTCAATCCCTTGAGCCAGATTATCCGAATCAAACCCGTTCCCACGGGTCTCCCTCCTTCCCCTTTCAGGGTCATTGCCTGTAACCATGCCCCCTGGAAACCGCCCCCCGCCAGGATGAAATTCCAGGAAAAACCGGCCTACCCCGCCCCAAATTCACGGTTTTGCCCCCCTCCCCATACAAGGGGGCAGACATATCCACCTTATCCGCAGAGAATCGATAAAAGGCGACGCCTCTATTAAAGCCAAAGGCAAATCCCCTTTGCCATAAGGTTGAACACCCAAAAAGCCCGTAGCATATACAATACATGCTACGGGCTTTTCGAATCCGGGCAATGGTAGGCTTGGGTAGGTTTGAATCACCCACCCAACTCTTAACCAACAATCGGGCCAGGCGTGCGCTCTAATCAAGGCTTTCCACCAGACATGGTATTCAAACGCAAAAAGCCCGTAGCACTTTCAATAAGTGATACGGGCTTTTCTAATCTGGGAAATGGTGGGCCTGGGTGGATTTGAAACACCGACCTCACCCAAAAGCTATAATCGGGCCAGGCGTGCGCTCTAATCAAGGCTTTCCACCAGACATGGTATTCAAACGCAAAAAACCCGTAGCACTTTCAATAAGTGATACGGGCTTTTCTAATCTGGGAAATGGTGGGCCTGGGTGGATTTGAAACACCGACCTCACCCAAAAGCTATAATCGGGCCAGGCGTGCGCTCTAATCAAGGCTTTCCACCAGACATGGTATTCAAACGCAAAAAACCCGTAGCACTTTCAATAAGTGATACGGGCTTTTCTAATCTGGGAAATGGTGGGCCTGGGTGGATTTGAACCACCGACCTCACGCTTATCAGGCGTGCGCTCTAACCAACTGAGCTACAGGCCCAGAGCACCATTTATTTTGCAAAAAGCCCTGAACAGCGCAGTGCTGAACAGGGCCTTTTGAAGAATGATCCGGCGGCGTTCTACTCTCCCACACCGTCACCGGTGCAGTACCATCGACGCTGGAGAACTTAACTTCCGTGTTCGAGATGGGAACGGGTGTGGCCTCTCTGCCATCGCCACCGAATCAAATCGGTAAAATTCGTTGTAGTAATCACAATGTGTTCTCAACAAAGCATTTAAACTTGGTTGTAGAAAAAGTGGCTAAGCCTCACGACCTATTAGTACCGGTAAGCTGAACATGTTACCATGCTTACACACCCGGCCTATCAACCTTGTAGTCTTCAAGGGGTCTTCAGTCATAAAGATGGGATATCTAATCTTGAAGTTGGCTTCCCGCTTAGATGCTTTCAGCGGTTATCCGTACCCAACTTGGCTACCCAGCAATGCCCTTGGCAGAACAACTGGAACACCATTGGTTGGTCCATTCCGGTCCTCTCGTACTAGGAACAGATCTCCTCAAATATCCTACGCCCACGAAAGATAGGGACCAAACTGTCTCACGACGTTTTAAACCCAGCTCACGTACCACTTTAATTGGCGAACAGCCAAACCCTTGGGACCTGCTCCAGCCCCAGGATGTGATGAGCCGACATCGAGGTGCCAAACCGCCCCGTCGATGTGAACTCTTGGGGGCGATAAGCCTGTTATCCCCGGCGTACCTTTTATCCGTTGAGCGACGGCCCTTCCATTCAGAACCGCCGGATCACTAAGACCTACTTTCGTACCTGCTCGAAATGTCTCTCTCGCAGTCAAGCTCCCTTATGCCTTTGCACTCTACGGCTGGTTTCCAATCAGCCTGAGGGAACCTTCGCGCGCCTCCGTTACTCTTTGGGAGGCGACCGCCCCAGTCAAACTACCCACCAGACACTGTCCCAGACCCAGGTAATGGGCCGTGGTTAGAACACTGAAATATGAAGGGTGGTATTTCAAGGGTAACTCCACAAATACTGGCGTACCTGCTTCAAAGTCTCCC
>OZ245369.1:1830000-1942500 GCA_965226635.1 Desulfobacteraceae bacterium
GTGCGACCGCCGTTCATCACCCAGTGGATGAGCATGGGCAGCCCCTCGTGGGCGTTGAGTTCCGGCACATGGCCGAAGAGGGCGGAAATCCCCTCCCGGGTGATCCCCTGGCCATTGGACAAGGCTTTCAGATCGGAAATGAGGGTGGCCATGGCGTCGATGTCGACCTTGAGTTCCGGCAGGGGCCGGAGTTGAAACGTCTCCCCCTTATACATGGAACAGAAGGTACAGTGGTTCCAGGGACAGTTCCGGGTGAACCGAACCAGGAGGGAGGCGCTGCCCCCTTCGCTGGGGGGACGATACATGCCGGTCTCAAACCGGTATCGGTCAATGGTATATGCGGACATGGCAATCTCCATTCACTTTAGGCCACCTCTAATACGGGTCCTTTGACCTGATTTCGACGTCACTTAAAAATATTAACCCTCGAAATAGGCCATGTATTCCTGTGGTTAACATTTATTAGGGCCTTGGACCCACGCCAAAATCCCAATGATTTAGAAGCATCCTTTGGATTTGGGGTGTTTGCCCGGACATCGGTTCCATGGGATATCCGGGCAAGATCTGTCCAGAATAGACAAAAAAAAGGGGGAATGTAAAGCCGGGCCGGGAAAGAATTCCGCCCTCCAAGCGTCCGGGCTAATACGGAGAATGGTAGAACTGGAGGAGGAGGCCGGGGTTTTGTTCCAGGAAAACCAACAGCGATGCTGTATCAATGGCATACAATGCCGTGTCGGTTTCTGTGGTGAAATCCAGGTCGGCCACGCCTTTATTGCGGATCAGGGCCCGGAGGCCCAGCAATTCCCCGGGGCCAAGCTCTGTGGTGTCCCAGTATCCCTCGGTCACCTTCACTGTGCCTTCCCGGATCAGATAACAGGTTTCCACCGCTCTATCCTGGCGGACCAACTCTTCTCCGGCCGGGGCCTGCATTGGCTTTAGGATGCGAATGAGCTGCCCCTTCTGGGACGGGGTCAGGCGGGACAACACCGGATGCATCTCCAGGCCGTCCCGCAGGTCCCGTTCCTGGGAGGCCGGAAGGGGGCAGAGTCCCCGGGCCAGGGGGGTGGTCCCCATAAAGGTTTCCATGTGCTGTTTTTCGATGATGATCAATTTGACATCGCTCTGGGCAACGGCATCCACTTCCCTTGGCCCCATTGGAAAAAGGCAGTCTTCCCCAAAATAATCACTGCGGCCATGGGTGGTGACCCGCTCCCCGTCGTTGAGAATATCCACCTGTCCTCCCATGACCATATAAAAATGGGGGTCGGTGTCCCCCTTCTGGTAAATCTGGGTACCGGCCTTGAGGCCCTGTGTCCGGGCAATGAGGAGGAATTCCATGGTCTTTTCCGAGGGAAGGCTGCGGAAAAGGGGGTTGTCCAGGTAGACACCAAGCAGTTCGGCCGGACTGCCGAACTGACGGGGGGAGACATCCAGGGATACGGTTGCGGCCAAACCGGTGGGGGCAACCTTTAACCCGCTGTCCCGGGGTACCTTTTCCTGGGTGACGTGGACGAGGTAGGTTTTGTCCCTCACCTCCTCGGGCAGGGAGGTGAGGCATTCCATGGGGGTATGCAGGGGCGGGACCCCGGCTTCGTGGAAGACCAGGTCCTTTTCCCAGGGGAAGCTCAAAAGAAAATCCCTGCGGCTTTTGTCCATGATCCCCTTTTCATGCAGTTCCCGGATATAATCTGGGTTGTTGTGGGTATCGGAGCTGTAGACCATGCTCTTTCCCAGGTAGGTCACATCAAAAAAGATGGTGGGGATGGAATGCAGGGAATAGTGGAACCGGAACAGTCCCCCGTGGATATTGGCACCGACTCCGATTTTCAGGGGGATAAAGCGCACCGCTTGAATGAGGCGCTCCCTGGGAATGTCGGTGAGGGCCGTGGCCTTGGTGATGAAGGATTGAAAAATGGTCTCGGTGGTGTAAAGGGTGATCCGGCCTTCCTGGAGAATCTTCTGCAGGGTGCCGGCGTCGTGGTCGGCATGGCAATGGGTGAGGATGATGCTGTCCAGGACCTTGGGGTTCACCCCCCGTTCCACCAGATCGATGGCGGAATTCACCGGCGGATCCACCATGATGCCCCTGCGGTTGATCCAGATAATCATCCCCGATGTCATGGAATTGGGGTCAAAACCGTGGCCCGAGCCCAGGGTGGTGACGCCGAAAAGGGGGGGATGGAAGACCTTCGGGGTGGAGTACTCCCGGGGGCGGATGGGCTGAAGGGGACGGTTGCTTGGCACCCGGGCCACCTCCTCGTCCTGGTCAAGGAGGATATAGGTCTGGGCTTCGGTGACCTGGACCTCAACGGTGCCCAAGCGGACCCGTCCGTTTTCGTCAAAGGGATGGAAGGAAACCACGTGGGAGAGTTCCAGGCGACCGTTGGGGCCGGCCTTGTCCCGGAAATGGTTGAGCTCAGCCCTGAGATCGGGATAGGCGGGGGTGTTGGCACCGTCCACAAATTCATCTTCCAGGTGAAGTTCTTCCGGCCCGAAAAGGGCCTGGCAAAAAAGGGTTTCCAGCCGGCGCTGTTGGTCCGAGGTACAGATCACCTGTATTTTCTTGTTCTGGAAAAAATAGTGAAAATAGATGGGAAATTCCAAATCGGCCAGGGAGACGCCGTTTTCCATGGAAAACATATGCCTGGGCACCACAAAGATTTCGGGTACACCTTTGCCCATGGTGTCTTTGATGGTTTCCGGCGGGATACCGAACTGAACTCCTCCCATGGAGGTGGTTACCAGAAATCCCCCACGGGGAAGCGGTATGATCTCTGCACCCGGTGACATGGCGTGTCCTCCCAATGGTATCGATCCCAATGCATAGGGAATACAAGTTAGGTTCACCATATCCCGATCCGATTAAAAAGGAAATGGGAAAAGCAGACAAATCCCTTTATTTTTAGTCCTCTTTACATTTGTTCCCAGGTGATTATGGTGTAAAAATCGTCCTTTTAATTTTGTTTTCGGAGTACGTACATCCCCATGAAACAGCAACATATTATGGAAAAGGAAACGGGTCACACCGATTCCCCGTCACTGGAAGCCTCCAAGGAGCTGGACCGGATCATCGTCAAGGGGGCCAAGGAGCACAACCTCAAAGACATTGATGTGGAAATTCCCAAAAAGAAACTGGTGGTGATCACAGGGGTCTCGGGCTCCGGTAAATCCAGCCTGGCCTTTGACACCATTTTTGCAGAGGGGCAGCGGCGGTATGTGGAATCCCTTTCCTCCTACGCCCGCCAATTCATCGGGCAGATGGAAAAGCCCCGATACGATACCATCCGGGGGCTCTCCCCCACCATTGCCATCGAACAAAAGGCCGCCAGCAAAAACCCCAGGTCCACGGTGGGCACCATCACGGAGATCTACGATTATCTTCGGGTTCTCTATGCCCGGGTGGGCACCCAGTACTGCTATAAATGCGGTTCCAAGGTGGGTCGGGGCCATGCCCAGTCCATGGTCACCCAGATCATGGCCCTTCCCAAGGGGTCCAAGACATTGATCCTGGCGCCCATTGTGGAAAACCGGAAGGGGGAACACCGGGAACGGCTGGAAGAACTGAAAAAGGACGGGTATGCCCGGGTGCGGGTGGACGGGGTGGTCCAGGATCTGGAAAACGTCCAGACCCTGGCCCGGAATAAAAAACACCACATCGAGGTGGTCATCGACCGTCTGGTGATCAAGGATGGAGAAGCCTTTGAGGCCCGGCTCACAGATTCGGTGGAGGCGGCCTTGAAACTGGGCAATGGCCAGCTCATTGTCCACATCCTGGGACGGGAGGACCTGAAGATGAGCGAGGCCCGCTCCTGCTGCGGCATTGCCTATCCAGAACTCACCCCCCAGATTTTCTCGTTCAACTCTCCTTTGGGCATGTGTCCGGACTGCAACGGCATCGGCACCCTGCTCTCCATGGACCCGGACAAGGTGGTGCCCGATCCCGGCCTGAGCATCCGGGAGGGGGCGGTGCTGCCCTGGAAAAACTATTTCATCAAAAACCCCAGGTACCCCAATGACAACTCCTGGGGCCTGGGCCAGCTCCTGGCCATGGAAGAACAATGGGGCATCGACTTTAACAAACCCTGGAAAAAACTGCCCAAGGCGGACCGGGATCTCCTGCTCTACGGATCGGGTAACAAGCAGATGACCGTAAACTGGAATTCAGCCAAGATCCAGGGGGAGTTCACCCGGACCCACGAGGGGTTGCTCAACACCCTGATGCGTCGGTACCGCAGCACCCAGTCGGAAAGATCAAAAAAATACTATACCGGCTTTATGACCTCGGCCACCTGCCCCACCTGCCAGGGGAAACGGCTGAGGGATGAAATCCTCAACGTCCGCATCCAGGAGCGTTCTATCATCGATGTCACGGCCATGACCGTGGACCAGGCCCATGCCTTTATCTCCGGCCTTACCCTGGGCGGGAACCGGCAACTCATTGCCGAGGAACTGCTCAAAGAAATCTCGGACCGGCTGCGCTTTCTGGTCAATGTGGGCCTGGGATACCTCTCCCTGGACCGCAGCGGCCCCACCCTTTCCGGGGGGGAATCCCAGCGCATCCGCCTGGCCTCCCAGGTGGGCTCTGAGCTGACAGGGGTCCTCTATATCCTGGACGAACCCTCCATCGGTCTGCACCAGCGGGACAATATCAAACTCCTGCGCACCCTCCAGCATCTAAGGGACATCGGCAACACCCTGTTGGTGGTGGAACACGACCAGGAGACCATGGAAAATTCCGACTGGATCGTGGACATCGGGCCGGGGGCCGGCCACCTGGGAGGACAGATCGTGGCCCAGGGCACCCCGGAGGAAATCCAGGACAACCCCGCCTCGGTCACTGGGAAATTCCTCAACGGCACCGAGGTCATTCCCATCCCTGAAAAACGGAAAAAGCAGAAGGGACGGGGCAAATGGGTGACCATCCACAGGGCCTCGGAAAACAACCTCAAGGATGTGACGGTGAAAATTCCCGTGGGCCTGCTGGTGGCGGTGACCGGCGTTTCAGGGGCCGGCAAATCCACCCTGATCAACCAGATCCTCTACCCGGCCCTGGCCGTTAAGCTCAACGGGTCCCAGATCCAGGTGGGCAAACACCAGAAGATCACCGGGCTTTCCCATCTAAACAAAATCATCAACATCGACCAGAAGCCCATTGGACGGACCCCCAGGAGTAACCCGGCCACCTATACCAAGGTCTTTGACCACATTCGGGATCTCTTTGCCATGCTCCCGGAATCCAAGGCCCGGGGATATAAAAAGGGACGCTATTCCTTCAACGTAAAGGGCGGACGGTGCGAGGCATGCAAGGGAGACGGCTACATCAAGGTGGAGATGCACTTTTTGGCCGATGTCTTTGTCCCCTGCGAGGTCTGCCACGGCAAACGGTTCAACAGAAGCACCCTGGAGATCACCTACAAGGACCACTCCATCGCCGATGTTCTGGACCTCTCCGTTCTCCAGGCCCGGGAGCTCTTTGACAGCCACCCCAAAATCACCAATATCCTGGACACCCTCATGGACGTGGGCCTCTCCTATATCAAGTTAGGGCAGGCGGCCACCACCCTGTCCGGAGGCGAAGCCCAGCGCATCAAACTGGCCCGGGAACTGGCTAAGCGGGATACCGGAGACACCCTCTACATCCTGGACGAACCCACCACGGGTCTCCACTTCCAGGACGTCCGCCTCCTGCTGGAAGTCCTCCAACGCCTCACGGCCGCCGGGAACACGGTGATCATCATCGAACACAACCTGGATGTGATCAAAACCGCCGACTGGATCATCGACGTGGGCCCGGAAGGGGGCAGCGGCGGAGGCGAGATCATTGCCCAGGGCCCGCCGGAGAAGGTAGCACAGGTGGCGGAGAGCCACACGGGGTATTATCTAAAAAACATGCTCCACACCAAATCGGAATGTGTCAATGGAAATGAGGCACCGATTTCGATAATTTAGACTCTAACTCAGTAGTGTCCGGTTAGATTCTTGCAGTTAAGAACTCATTAAATTTATTAAAATTTTTTAGTTTTTCTATTGATAAATGTGCGCAAAAATTTTGCGCGCCTTGAAAATCTTATTTCAAGGAGGCACAATGGCGCGCATTATAGTCCCAAAACAACAATTAAAGTCCCTGAACTTTGACAATTTCAAATTCCCTTTGGTAGAGTTGCATCCAATGGCGCCAGAATTAAAATCACGAGGTGATCGACCTTTGAAAATGACCTTTGAGGACCAGCTAAATGCGTTGATTTATTTTCATCTCCAGGAGCATAAATCAGCCCGTCACTTGGTTTAGGATCTCAAAAAAAATGTTTTTGCCAAAGAGCACATCGCTCCAGATGGAGGTATTAGCCGTAGCAGTTTTTCTGAAGCGATAAATAGCCGAGGTCTTGAACAGCTCCAGTTCTATTTTGAAAACCTCTATAAAAAAGCCCTCGGGGTTCTTCCTAAAGAACATGCACAATTAGGAGAACTGGTTTCCATTGATGGTAGTTTAATTGATGCGGTTTTATCAATGTACTGGGCTGATTATAGAAAAGGTACAAAAAAAGCCAAGGCCCACTGTGGATTTGATATCAACCACGGAATTCCAAACAAAATATTCCTGACGGGCGGTAATGGTGGAGAACGACCTTTTGTAACGCGTATCCTTTCCAAAGGTCAAACCGGTGTCATGGATCGCGGATATCAATCACATAAAGATTTTGATCTACTCCAAGAAGAAGGCAAACATTTTGTTTGCCGCATTAAAAACAAAACAACCCGGACCATAATCGAAAAGCATGATATCAACTCTGACAGTTATATTTTCTATGATGCACTGGTCCTTCTTGGTACTCCAAATCAAAACCAGACTGAAAAACCAGTTCGAGTTGTCGGGTATGAAATTTCAGGCATCAAATACTATGTGGCCACGGATAGACATGACTTGACAGCTGAACAAGTAGCAAGTGCTTATAAACTCAGATGGACCATCGAGGATTTTTTCAAATGGTGGAAAGAACATCTAAAGGTATACCATCTGATTGCACGCAGTGAATATGGGCTTATGGTTCAAATTCTATCGGGCCTAATCACTTATCTGCTGCTGGCTATCTACTGCCGGGAACAATTCAATGAAAAGGTTTCAATTAAAAGGGTTCGACAACTGCGCACCGCTATCTTGAATGACCTTTTCACTGGCGGCAACAATACTCCGCCGGATTTAGACAGGGACAATATTGTCAAAGATCAAAAAATTTTAACACAAGCAAAAACCTAACCGGACATTACTGACTCTAACTATATCAATTGTTTTGCGTTCAGGTTTGTTGATCCAAACAGCCTCCAATAAAGTTGGTGTTAGTGTAACGTTTTGTCTGTAATTTGGGAAAAGGAGCCCGGAAGGCCTTCCCCTTTACCCTCTGTGACAATGTAACTGAGGGATTGAGGGGACATCTATCCTGACACAGGGGGCTATAGAAAAAAATTGCAATAATAAATATACTTGTTAAACTGGTGCCAATTGAATTTTAAAAATGGGCAAATATAATTATGGGAAGTAATAAAATATCTATATCAAGTCCTCAAATGGATGATATAGAGTGGAGGGCTCTTAAAGAGCCGATAACATCTGGATGGATTACTCAAGGACCTCTGGTAGAAGAGTTTGAAGATCAGTTTGCGAAAAGGCATAATGCAAAGCATGCTGTTGCCGTTACGTCATGTACTACAGGTCTTCATTTGGCCTTATTAGCCATGGGAATCGGTCCGGGAGATGAAGTGCTTGTCCCTTCTTTCACATGGGTCTCTACTGCGAATGCGGTGTGCTATGTCGGAGCAAAACCGGTTTTTGTTGATATTGAAAAAGAGACTTATAATTTGGATCCAAACAGTCTTAAGGAAAACATAACAGATAAAACAAAGGCAGTGATCCCGGTTCATTTGTTTGGGTTACCTGCTGATATTCGACGAATAAAGTTCATAGTTCCAGATAAAGTTAAAATTATAGAAGATGCAGCTTGTGCTGTCGGAGCATCTTATCAGGGGAGGACCGTTGGTGCCATCGGAGATATGGGAGTTTTTTCTTTCCACCCTAGAAAGACACTTACCACGGGCGAAGGGGGAATGATTACCACCAATAGTAGTGGTTTGGCTGAACATGTGCGGTCTTTGAGGAATCATGGCGCCTCTACTTCGCGGCAACAACATTTTTGTGAGTCTAAACCTTACATCCTTCCTGATTTTAATGAGTTGGGATTCAATTATAGAATGACAGATTTTCAAGGGGCTATAGGGCTTGTTCAATTGGGGAAATTGGAGCGATTCATCGAGGAGAGAAAGCGGTGGGCTGCTTTCTATATCGATGAATTATCATGTATCGAATGGTTAAAATTGCCGGAAGAAAAAGCTGGATATGAACATAGCTGGCAATCTTTTGTCTGCTATGTTGATGAGCAAAAATCTCCCCAAACACGTAATCAAATTATGGAAGAATTGGATTGTAGAGGAGTTTCTACGAGACCAGGAACCCAAGCTGTTCATATGCTTGGCTACTACCGAAAAAAATTTGGGATCCAACCGGATGATTGTCCCGTAGCTCACGATTGTTATCTACACACCATGGCCATCCCATTACATAACGCCATGTTAGATGAACATTATCAGCATGTTGTTGAGTCTATAAAATTGATTGGATAGGTTTTCCATGATGAATGAGAATCGGTGGACGGAGCCTGCTATGCGGGTGGCGGAGAGAATTATAGGATTGTTGGACAGAAACACTTCATCCAAAACCTATGGGTGCTTTGACCGTGGTTTCTGGAAGTATTTTGTTACAGATTATCCCTCTTCATGGTTCCAAGCCGGTGTTGAATATTTGTCCTGGCTGCATAAAGTTCCCCATACTCCTTTTTGTGGAAATGAATACGTTTCTACATGGGTGCAAGCCAGCCTCGAATTTACGGTGAATTGGTTGAACGATGATGGCAGTACCATGGAGGTGTATCCTTTCGAAAAATCCTTTTGCGCCACCTCGTTTGTTGCGGGGCATTGTGCAAAGTCTGCCATGGATTTACGCATTGATGTTCCCGAGGTAAAGCGAATGGGGGATTTTTTGTGTGACAATCTGGGAAATCAGATTTCCAACCAGATAGCAGCTGCGGCTTTGGCCCAATTCCGTTTAGGGAAAATGTTTGATGATGCTGGCTTTACTCAGGACGCTTTGGTAAAGTTAGAAACCCTCTATAACGGTCAACATCGTGATGGCTATTTCCCGGAGTATGGCGGTTGTGATTTGGGGTATCTTTCTATTACTGTTTCCCTTTTAGCGCGTATTGAAAAAGAATTTCCGCAAATGGTTGATCGAAAACGAGTGCGGAAGGCAGTCCATTTTATTGATACCAATTGCGATGAGGATGGATGGTATAATTATTCAGCCATGTCTAGGAAAACACAGTTTCTATATCCGTTTGGAGTGGTTTTCTTTGATGAAGCAATGATTGACAAAATAGATAACGGTCTAAAATCTAAAAAAATTGTTGAACCGGCCTGGCTTGATGATCGGTACGTCGCCGAATTGGCAATAGATTATTTTTACTTTTGGGATGAGTTGAAATAAATGGCATTACCCTTTGGGCATATCCTGTGGGGAGCGAGTTGTTCGGTTATTGTTTCTCCCGTCGAGCAAGAGAAAAAGAGTATAAAAGATTATATTATCCTGGGGTTGGGAATTTGTTTTGCCAGTCTTTTGCCTGACATTGACTGGATTCCTCGCCTGTGGATGGCGAAAACGGAGATGATGAATATCCGACATGGGTTTACCCACGGTATTTTATTTGCGAGTATTACGGCTATCCCGTTTTGGTATTTCATTAGTCATCGACGTCATTTAAGGCATTATCTTTCTTGGGTGTGTTTGATTTGGGGGCATGGAATCCTCGATTGTTTCTATCAGAGCGAGGGGGTTAACAACGGCGTTGCGTTGTTATCTCCGTTTTCTTCTTATCGTTTTTATTTTCCCATTATTCCTTCTTTTGAGTTTGATTCTGTCTTGGAGTTGTTTACGAATAACGCTGTTATTCGATTTATGTTCATAGAAGCGGCGGCTTGTTTTCTTATCTTGGGTATAGTGTGGTGTATAAAAAAGGTAGTATTCGGAGATCTACAGTGGCATGGGCTTCGAATCAACCCGTACCGTCTCATTCTTATTCGAATATATAATATGGGCATAGGAAGATTCCCGTGGGGGGATAAAATGCTGCGCGTTATATTATTGCGGCTTTTGATTTTAAAAAAAAAGAAAGCGCCGTATTGTCAATCTTCAGATTTTTTTACCTACGATCAACTTGAGAAAAAATTATGAATCTTCTTTTTTTAGTCCCCCCTAATATAGAGAATTTTAACGTCTTGAGGGACTCTGTTTATGGATGCTGGTGCAAAGGTAATAGAATGGGAGGAGCAACAGCGCCCCCACATCCTTTGGTGTTGATGGCAACTTGTTTAAAAGACGCTGGGCACAACGTCCATGTTGTTGATGGATTGGTTGATCCGGCGGGCAAACAGAAAATTCAAGGGCTTGTGAAGGATTTGGATGCTGTTGTTATACAGACATCCGTTATGGCATTCTTTGATGATTGTGAGGTTTTGAGGTGGCTAAAAGAATTAAACTCTCAGATACTGACCATCGTCTGCGGTGCGATGCCGACCTTTTTACCTGAACGATCATTGGATAGTGACGTTGTTGATTATATTCTTTTAGGAGAGCCAGAACTTGCCTGTGTCGAACTTGTTGGACGCCTTGACGCAAAGCGAGAATTAGGAACGTTGGCAGGTGTGGGATATCGGTTGGGGAAAAAGAAAATTGTTAATGGGCGAGCCCCTTTGATTAAAGATCTTGATGTTTTACCCCATGCCGATTGGAGATTATTGGATCATGGACAAACATATTTTAATCCAATTATTAAACGGCATCCCTATGTAACCGAATTAACTACTAGGGGATGTTTTGCAAAATGCGTATTTTGTATGGCCCCAGGGTTTTACGGAGGTAAAATTAGAGGGCATTCCGATTCGTATGTTATTGACGCCTTGGAGCGTTATGCCCGGCAAGGTATTCGGGAAATTTATTTCAGAGATGAAATGTTTACCAGTCTGCGAAAGCGGAATCGTCGAATTTATGAGGAAGTAATTCGGCAAAAAATAAATCTAACTTGGATTTGTTCTTCCCGTGTCAATGCCGTTGATGAGACGGATTTAAGGTTGATGAAACGAGCTGGATGCCATTGGATAAAATTTGGTGTTGAATCTGGGAACCAAGATATTTTGGATGGCATGAAAAAAGGAATTCATCTGGAAGAAGTGGCTGAAACCTTTACCCTATGCCGAAAAATTGGAATCAATACTCATGCCCACTTTATGGTTGGTAACGTTGGGGAAACAAAAAACACTGTGAGTGACACCATTCGCTTTGCTAAGCAGATAAAACCGACCACCGCAACGTTTGGGATGCTGAATGTTTATCCCGGGACCCCTCTGTGGGATAGCCTTGAAGAAAAACATCCGAATCTTGTGGATCAATTTGATCTCAGATTGAAAAATCTTCATTCGAAATCATTTTTTACAGATGAGTTGACTCAGTTATCTGCTTCTGAGTTAGAGGCGATGATCACCCAAGCCCATCGCACTTTTTTTCTTCGGCCGGGATATATGTTGTCTCACATGAAACGCCTTCGATCTTTTGATGATATTAAAACGCTCTTTCGCGCTGGAAGCAAAGTGATTGATTTTGCGATAAAAGGTAATGATTAAAAAGGTGTTTATTATAGATTAAATCGGTCACCAATTGGTAAGTGCGTGAACGTTGTTTTTGTTGGGGGCTTGTTTGCCTAAAAATATGTACGCCTACTTCAACCGTCCTGAATTTTAATATTTTACCTGTATGTTTTGCTCTATCCTGGCATTCGTCGTTGGGATGATGTGTCGATTCTGCTATCAACATCAAAGTTTGGGTGACGCCAATATTGAAATCTGATCAAAAAAAATCTTTTTTTTCGGAGGTTAAATCCTACGGATTCGGGGGGATGTTTGCCCGGGTTATAGGTGCCTTGACCACGTTTGTTCTCGCCCGAATTTTATCGGTGGATCAATTTGGACAATTGGATTTTATCCTTGGGTGTGTTTCGTTACTTGTTGTTTTTGCATCCTTGCAAACAGAGGCTGCTCTAGTTCGTCTGTATCATCTTGCAGGGGATGAGCAGAAGGTGTTATTGGGGAGTCATTTGATTTTTGTTTCGATCTTGGGAGCCGTTCTTGCGGTGATCGTATGGGCGTGGGGCGACATGTTATTGGGCTTGCTCTCCCAAGGGCAATGGGATGGGGTTAGGGCCCATTGGGTCGCCCCCCTAATTCTGTCAGGGCTGTGGTTTAGTCATGTCTTATCGTTTCTTAGGACCTCCAGAAGGGCAAATCAATCGGTCATATTTTCTTGCTCAGTCATTTTCATTCAATTACTCCTCACTCTACCTTTGGCATATGTTTGGAAAATTCAAGGTGTCTTGGTTGCAAGGGTGTTGGCTGAAGTTGTAGGTGCCTTATGGATGGTTTTAAAGTACCTGTCAGAGTATCGTTGGGTGCTTTCTTTTTATTGGGTAAAGCGATCCACTAAATACGGGATTCCGTTGCTTCCTGAAATGATGGCCATGGGGGTGGTGGGAAACGTATGTCGAGTGTTGTTGTTGTCCGAATATGGTGCCGCAAGTATCGGTATTTTTGCTGTCGCAACAAAAGTTAGCCTGATTGTTGGTGTATTTGTTGGGGCATTCAAAACCGCTTGGCTGCCCCATATTTTTTCTTTAGCAGACAATCCCGGTACAACGTCAGGGTATGACACACCGGGGAAAAAATATTTAGATGTGTATTTGAAAAGTCTTTTCTTTTTAAGTCTTGGAATCATGCTTTTTTCTTCAGAGTTGATAACAGTTTTGGTTTCCGATCGCTATATCGATGCTGTCCCAATTGTTGGTATCCTTTGTATGTCCATTTTGTTGCACGGAATAGTTGTCGTTATGAAAACCCCCTTCCTTGAGTCAGAAGACACTGTAATGGTAATGGGCGTTTCTTTGTTTTCCGTTCTGATTTCGTGTCTTGCTGCGATTTTGGTTATCCCTGAATATGGGGTTGTGGGAGCTGCTTTTATCAACATGGGAGCCTATTTAATTTCTGCCGGGCTTTTCTTTTATTTTAGCCCCCAGCGAAGTGTGTTTTTCACATCAATGATTGTGGCCTTCTGTTGCATTGTTTTCATGAGCCTTTTTTCTGTTTTCGTTATTCCTCAAGTGAGTCGATTGGGATTTTTTAATAAGCTGATTTGTACCATTCCTGTCATAGGGGGAGGATATTTCATGATGAGGAACGAAATTTCATGGATCGTTAAAAATATGATGCAAATTCGAAATGAGAAAAAACAGGGAATCTATGGTAATGAAGCTACGAAGTCTTGATAATGCAATTAAAAATAATGGGTTGATGTTAATCGTCCTTAGCTTTTTGTTCATGCCCTATGGGGCGGTGCCCGGAACTCCGGCATTGACGACCGGAATAACGTTTGCCCTGTTTTGTTATGCTCGCGTTCGTAGGTTTCCAATACGGTTGATTCCTCTGATTATGATTCCTTTAATTTTGTTTTGTGCCTATGATTTATTTTTTGTTTTGTCAGATGGATTTAATTTTTCCCTTTTTAGGGCCTATTTATTCGGGCTTCTAAGTTTTCTTTGTGTGTTGATCTACCTAAATAAGGATGGGGTTCGACGGATGCTTTGGGGGATATATGTTTGGTTCTTATTATCCTTTATACTTTCTCTTGCGCAAAATGTTGCAGGAGAATTTTTTTATGTCCCACTTTGGTTCGGCTATTTTGGAGGGATCAATGATTGTTCCTTGTTTAATCATTGTTTGGTGACAACCTCTGTTGGATTTAGTATTGCAAAGACACAATTTGCACTTCAATTGGCTTTTTTTATCCCGTTGTTTTTCGTCTTTCTTCTGGGGCACAGCTTAAAGCCCATTCAAAAAAATATATTAGTTAGCGTTCAGGCGGTTCTTCTTTTTGTGATTTTTTCTAGAAGCGCCTGGGGGGCTGTTTTTGTTGCGCTTTGCTTGTTAGTGTTTTTTGATCGAAAAGCATTCTTGAAACCCGTTTTTTCTTTTGGAGTGGTCTTTTTGATCGCTTATGGATTTAGTTATCTGGAAGATCGTGAGTATCGTTGTGTTGAGAATTGTGAACAGAGTGAAAGTTCCTACTACATTCAGCGAGGGAAAGGATTGGCGTATTCAAATAAGGATATTATTAAGCAGCATAGTTTACTGGGCGGTGATCATTCCGCGTCATTGCGACCCAAGTTAATACGCATTGGTTTTGAGATGGCTTTGGATAATATTCAAGGTGGTGGTCCCGGGGTCTTTCGAAATAACTATTCAACATATTTTCAGAAATTATATCCTAAAGAATTTTTACATCGGCAACGAATGGGGCCCCATAATAATTATATTTTGATCTTGGTTGAAAAGGGTATTATTGGCTTTTGTCTATTTTTGTTCGTTTTGGGGGCCATTGCATATCAATTGTTTAAGAAAATAAGACTTAACGATGAGATGCGTTTGTACTATATTGGCATCTTTGCTTCTTTCGTCAGTGTTATGGCTTATAGTGTGTTTCATGTGACGATTACGGATAGAATATTTTGGTTTTGCTTGGCATTGGCTACGGCAGCCATTAGGGAAGACTTTTTTGAGCCCATTTAGGCAAATGGATCATTGGTGATGTTTGGGAGATATAAATGATAAAAGGCAAAACTATTTTTCTGACCGGTGGTGCAGGGTTTATCGGGACAAAGCTAATTGAACGGTTGGAAAAACATAATAAAATAATCGTGTTTGATTCTTTGAAACGCAATTCGATTCAGCATTCTCAGGCACTTCATTCAAGCAATGTAAAGGTTATCCAAGGGGATATTCTAGACATGGCGAGCCTTGAAAAGGCTATGGCTGGGGTCGAGATAGTTGTTCACCTTGCCGCTGTGGCGGGGATTGATACCGTTATATTAAGCCCAACAACAACCATGCGCGTGAATACCTTGGGGACTAGCAATGTTTTGGAAGTGGCCAAAAAGCAAGGAAATATCGAGCGATTTATTGATTTTTCCACGTCTGAAGTGTTTGGCCAACGGGCATTTAAATCCGAAGAGAAAGATTATACGGTCATGGGGGCCGTCGGCGAAGCGCGTTGGACCTATGCGGTAAGCAAGTTGGCGGCTGAGCATTTGAGTCATGCGTATTATAAAGAATTTGGGCTTCCTACGGTTGTATTGCGGCCATTCAATATCTATGGTCCAGGGCAGGTTGGTGAGGGCGCCGTTCATGCGTTTATCAACAAGGCAATAGAAAACAAAGATCTCGAAATCCATGGGGATGGAACTCAGATTCGCGCCTGGTGCTACGTTGATGATATGATCGACGGTATTCTTTGTTGTATTGAAAACCCTGCTGCCGTGGGAGAGTCTTTCAACATTGGTAATTCACGGGCCGTTGTAACCATTTATGGGCTTGCCAATGCTGTGATACGCGCTTGTGGAAGCCAGTCAAAGATTAAATTTATCCGAAAAGATTATGTGGATGTCGAGTTGCGTGTTCCTAGTGTCCAAAAAGCCAAGGCACTTTTAGATTTTGAATCCAAAGTAGATCTGGAAGAAGGGTTACGTCGGACCGCTGAATATTATCGGAAATTGAAAGGGCTTGTCGGATAATCATGTGTGATAATCATCGTTCTCGCTTTGCTTCTGCTTGGACAGCGATATTGGAAATAGCGTGTTGGCTTCGTTAAAAAAAATAAATAATTTGTCGAGGGTTGGGCGGCTAATTGAGTCGGCAATTGAGGATTTAGCCCTTGATTTGTCCGGGATCAATGTTTTAACGGAAGCTGCTTCTGGTGCGTTTGTCGTGACCAGTTTAATTGCCGCTGCGGCTGGTGCGGATCGTGTTTTTGCGGTGACCCGAGATTCTGAATATGGGATGTCAAGAGATGTGAAGCGTTATACAGAGACTTGTGCTCGGCTTCTGGGAATAAACCACGTAATTGAGGTCTCGAATCATACTCCTAAAGAATATGCAGGCCAGGCACATTTGATCACCAATTTAGGTTTCGTTCGCCCCATTGATGAGGCATTTATTTCTCTGTTGCCAAAAGATGCAGCGATTTCCCTCATGTGGGAGCCTTGGGAGTTTCGTGAAACAGACTTGGACCTTAAGGCTTGTCGAAAAAATAGCATTCCCATCTTAGGGACCTGTGAAACGATTCCTCGGCTTCGGATCTTCAGATATGTTGGCATGGCTGTTCTTAAATTACTGCTTGAACTGGAAATAGAAATTTTTTGTTCAAAAATTTTGGTGATTGGTTCGGGGCATTTTGGCAATGAGATAGAGATTGTCTTAAAAAAAATGAACGCCACTGTCATGAGGCTTAATCCCCTTGACGCATGGGAACCTGAAGATGCGGCTATCTATTCTTTTATGGAGACAGCAGATGCCGTTGTTGTTGCTGAGTATTCGAGTTCACTTTGTCTTCTTGGCGGGACCGGGATTCCACTGGAGATGCTATCTGCGCAAGATCTTCCTGTCGTCCATTTGTGTGGGCGGGTGGATGACACCGAAATGAAAAAAAGAAATATTCGGAAACATCCAGATAAAGTCGTTTCGCCCGGTTTTATGTCTGTGACAACAGATTATGTGGGGCCTAAACCGGTGATTGATCTTCATACAGCAGGGTTGAAAGTGGGGGAAGCCATGGTTCGGGGCATGCGGTTGTTTGGAAGTGCCCCAGAGGCCATGGAATATGCCATGGGTAATAGTCCCGCAATGAATTTTGATTCTGTCGATAATGGGTGAGTGAGCTTTATGGGACATCTAACGAAATTGCCTTTGGATGATAATTGGGATGAGTTTGTGGCAGGCGCCTGGGATGGCACGCTGTATCATGCAAGCGAATTCATAAAATTTACTTCCAATAAGGTTGAGCAGATTTTGCCATTGGGATTCAAAAAGAAAGGGAAAATTCTTTCTTTAATTCCCATGGGGATTGTGAGTGAAGATGGGCAAAAGGTTTTAAAGACGCCTTATTCTGCCTCCTTTACAGGTTTTTGTTTTGGTCCGGGGTTCCATCTGGATCCGCTCTTTGGGAGCTTAAGGAATTTGGAGGAAATCGGACTGGAGCTGGGTATCCAACGGATACATATTGGGCAACCCCCTTTATTTTATTATGGCGGGGCTGGTGAACTGATTGAATATGGCCTTTCTCAAAAGGGGTATCAACGAGTTACCGTTGAGTTAAATCATTATGTTACCGCGTTTGATGCGCCGCCGGCAGGTGTTGGGCGGAATTTGAAAAAGGCGGATCGCCTTGGGCTGAAGTTTCGGGCGGATATTGATTTAAGAGCAGCAGCCCTATTTCAGATTCACCATAAACAAAAGCGAGGATTGAATTTATCCGTCGGTGTGGATGAGTTGGAATTATTAAGTCGGTGTTTACCAGGAAAAATCCAAGCCCATGGTGTGTTTTATCACGGTGTCATGGTTGCTTCCATTATTGTATATATTCAGAGTAAGCACATCGCTATGGGGTTTAATTGGGATCAGGATTATGAATTTCAGTCCTATCGGTGTACCGATTTTTTACTTTGCCACGTGATGTCGCATTATTTTCGTCACGGATTTTCCATTTTTGACCTTGGAACATCTAGTTTGAATGGAGATATAAACTGGGGCCTGACTCGATTTAAAGAAGGCTTCGGCAGTATGAGTGGCATAAGAACCGTATATCAGAAATGTATAAAGCATAAATAAAGGGTGTGAGATGGCGTCGTATGTACTTGGAACAAAATTTTCCGGTCATGATACCAACATTGCGTTGATTGATGAAGATGGACAAATCGTTTTTGCCATGGAAGAGGAACGACTGGATAGAATTAAGCATTCGGATGAATTCCCCCTGCACGCTATCAAAATGTTGATACAAGAACACGGAATTGATCCGGGAGACGTTGCTTATGTGGCAACGCCTTTTTGCCATGAACTTTTCCATGATCGTATCAAGATCATGGAAAAATATTTTACCGAAAATAAAAGCTTCGATCAGGCGCATTTTGAGAAGTTGAAAGCCTATGAATACGATACGGTTGAAAATTATCTCATGGGCTCCCTTTTTCTTCAGGAATTATTCCCCAATGCTAAGCTGATTGATGTTCGTCATCATTTGGCCCATGCTGCATCTGCCTATTATTGTTCGCAGTTTGATGATGCCGCCCTGCTCAGCGTTGATGCCAACGGTGAGATTGAAACCATCATGCTGGGACACGGTCGGGGCAGTAAAATTGAACAGATGGAGAGTATACAATTCCCTCATTCTTTGGGGTTTTTGTATGAATATGTGTCCGAATGGATTGGATTAGGGCGCCTGGAAGGTCCCGGTAAGACCATGGGATTGGCAAGCTATGGAACGCCTAAATATGTCGATGTCTTTCTTGAAAAAGTAATACGTGTTGATGAGCAGACGGGGCATTTTACCATTAATCCGGAAATGATATCTGAAACGCCCCCCCCGTTAATGAATATAGGATACTTGACTCGTATTTTTGGACAGGATCCAAAAATGAAAGATACGCGTGAATTTAATGCATTCCAGGCCGATATTGCTGCGTCTATTCAACATATTACGGAAATGATTGTTGTGGGACTGAGTCGGCATTTGCGGCAAATTACATGTAGCGATTCCATTTGCCTTGCCGGTGGAGTGGCATTGAATTGTGTGGCCAACGAGAAGATCCGCTCACAAAGTGGATTCAAAAATGTTTTTATTCAACCGGCATCCAATGATGGAGGGACCGGTCTGGGAGCAGCATTATATACGTATTATCACCATCTTCGCCCGCACAAGGAAAAGAATACTTATTTTCACCCTTACACTGGGGTAAAATTTGATTCACCGAAAATTGAGCAGGCATTGAATGCCCATGATTTGCCAATTCATTATGAAGAAAACATTGAAAAGTGGGCTGCAGAACAATTGGCAAACGGTTTATTGATCGGTTGGTTTCAGGGCGGTTCAGAGCTGGGCCCCAGGGCCTTGGGGAATCGATCTATTTTAGCGGATCCCACCAAGGCTGAGCATAAGGATCAAATTAATGCGCGGATTAAATATCGGGAGTGGTGGCGGCCGTTTGCTCCGGTGGTGTTGTATGAAAATGTCGCTGAGTATTTTGATCAAACTTGTGAATCCCCGTATATGTTGATTACTTCGGATATGTTGAATGGAGATTTACCTGCTGCAGCGCATATCGATAACTCTGCCCGGGTTCAGACGGTTACACAGAAACAAAATTCCCGGTTGTATGCGTTGATTTCCGAATTTAAATCCAAAACAGGGGTGCCAGTGCTGCTGAATACCTCCTTTAATGTTCGTGGTGAACCCTTGATCAATACGCCGGAAGACGCAATTAACTGCTTATTTAGGGGCGGAATTGATGCCCTGGTTATGGGAAATTATTATTTACTTAAATCAGAATGTGATAGCTCGAATCATCAGGTAAAAATCATTCTGAAAAAAGGCCGCCCAGAGTTAGAGGCGTTTGTTAATGAGAAACGAGATCAGATCAGTAAGGAGATGCCGTCGTTGCCGACGGTGATATCGGGAACGGATATCATGTCTCGTTTGTTATGTATCAACGCGTTGAAAGAGGGGAGAACGATTGACGGATTTAAACAGGATCCAGGTAGATACGTCGATACCTTGGGGCGTGAAACTCTGTTTGGTTTGAGGGTGGAGTAATGAAGCTCCTAATTGTAATTCCGCCATTACCCGATAAGGACAATGAACCGGTTTATCCCTGGTACCTTCGGGAGGAGAACCATGCGGGGCCGGACAGTACTCCGATGCCGCCACACTTTGCTCCGGCAATTGCTTCTCGAGTTCGTCAAATTTTTCAAGGGAGAATGGAGGTCGTTGTAAAGGACGGGCTACTCAATTCATTTACCGTGGAAGAACTCCAAAGAGATGTCACGGATATGGGGGTGGATGTTGTTTTCATGCTCATGGGGCTTGATATCATAGAGTGGGATAGTCAGTTTGCTCAACTTAGTTGCCCTGTCATTGCCCAAATTTGTCCTGTAACCATTGATCCGGCCGAGGCCATTGAGTTATACGGATTCAATATTCCGTATTTTATTTATGGTGGAGAAACCGAACAAACGTTGGCCAACGCATTACAGGAATTGAACGATAATGGGGCGATTTGTGATACACCGGGCATGGTGATTTGGTCTGAAGCAGGATTGGTTAGAACGGCCTTCCCTGAAGTATCTGATATGAAATCATATGTTATCCCCGCCTATGATCTTTTTCCCATGGCAGCTTATTTGGATCGGCAGAGTAGAATGGAAGAGAGGCGTGGATATCAGAATTCTGTCCTGATCAAAACCATGAAAGGGTGTTTATTTAAATGTATTTTTTGTACCTGTTCAACGCCGGGGCAGCAGGCTCGGTATAAGTCGGCTGAGCAGGTTGTTCAAGAAATCGTTTATCTTAAAGAGAATCATGGTGTTGAGCGGGTGGTTTTTCTTGATTCAGAATTCGGTGTTAATCTATCCCGCTCAAAACAAATTTGTCGAAAGCTCATCGAGGAAAATGTCAAAATCCGCTATTTAGTGAACAATCGGATTGACTTGGTTGATGAAGAATTGGTTCTACTGATGAAGGCATCTGGGTGTGAATTGATGAGGTACGGCATAGAATCCGCCGACCCGGATGTGCTTGCGCGTATTCGTAAAAAAATTGATCTTAAAAAAGCTGTAAAAAGCATTCAAATGACACGGGCCAATGGAATCCCTGTGAATTTGTTTTTTCTTATTGGCTTGCCGGGGGAAACGGCTAAAACCGTTGAATTGAATGCAGATTTTATTGTAAAAAATCAGGCGGACTCTTATTCTTTGGGGCGGGTTTTTCTTATCCCCGGAACCGCACTTTACAACGAGATAAAGCAAGAGGGAAAGCTAATGGTTTCCGATTGGCAATTATATCGGAAAAATGAAGTCCAGCAGTTTCCCCACGAGTATTATACTGATATGGAACAGCTTCAACTGGCGGAGAGAAGATTGTTGAATCGTATTAACAGATCTCGACTGTCTTCCTATCGAATGGGGCGGCTTAATGAACGAATTTATTTGTTCCTCAGTTCTTTCGGACTGTTTTCCATAGTTATCAAAAAGCGGTTCCCGTGTTTTTTTTCTGCGTCTAAACGCTTGTTCCAAAAGTTGTTAAATGTCTAAAGAATTTAGCCCCCGGAAGAGCATTTTGGGGTTTTTATCAGACCTTTCTATTTACGGTGTTGGTGTTATCATCGCCAGGGGATTGGCTCTGATAACCACACCTATTTTAACCCGGCTTTTCTCTTTGACGGAGTTTGGAAATCTGGATTTGCTTTTATCTGGAGTTTCCATCATCGTTGTCATTTCATCCATGTATATGGAATCGGCATTGATGCGATATTACAATGATTTGTCGCTGGGGGAACGTAAATACCTGATGTTTACCCATTTGGTCAGTGTGTCTTGTATTGGGGGCATTTTGTGGGCAATGGTGTGTTTGGGACGAGGGCTTATTTGCGAGACATTTTTCCAGGGACAGGGCCTATGGATGCCGGTTGCTTTATCCGGTGGTCTTATTCTGTCTACATTGATTTATCAACACGTTATCACCGTTCTCAGAACCATGAGAAAACCCAGTAAAGCCGTGGGATTTTCTTTTTTAGTCGCCTTGGTTCAATTTCTATTGACGCTTGCCGGGGTTATTCTTTTAGATTTGGGCATTATGGGGGTCATCATTGCACGACTCTGTGCTGAATTGTTGATATCGAGTGGATATATCTTTCGACTTCGCGGGGAATATGGAACCCATTTTTCTATGTCTATTCTTAAACAAATGATGGGCTTTGGGGTGCCGTTAATGCCTGAGGCTTTATTGGGAATTATAATTGGTTATTATAGTAAATTTTATTTATTGAGTAGTCATGGTACCGAAGGCATGGGGCTTTTTGCCGTTGCACAGAAAATGGCAATGTTAATTGCAGTCGTGTCTGGTGTCGTCAAGTCTGCTTGGTTACCCTATGCCTTTTCCATTATGTCCCATTCAGAATCGAAGCGCATTTTTGCAGATATTTTATCTTCCTATTTTAAAATAATGACTGTGGGGATGGCTGTTTTCATTCTTTTTGGATGGGAAATTCTCTGGGTCATCGCTCCAAGAGAATATTGGGACGCCCGGACCGCAGGGGTTCTATTGGGAATGGCTGCGGCGTTGCAAGGCGGTGTTTATATCGTGAACATCGGTTTGCTTAAAAGCCAAAAAACCCGTTGGTATGTATTGGCGAGTGTCGGATCAGCAGCTGTTGTTTTTATCGGTTCTTGGGCTTTTGTTCCGGTTTGGGGGGTTACAGGGGCTAGCTTGGTTCAAGTCGGTAGTCAACTGGTGATGATTACCAGCATATATCTTCTTTCTCAGCATTTTTACCGGATCGATTATCGTCTTGCCTCGTTTTGGGGCTTCATTGGAGGCACATTGATCTTGTTGGAATTAATTCGTCTTTTCCCTGTATTGACGAACCTGAACATTCGTATGGGAATCACCATTGTGTTAATTGGAGGCGGATGGATTATGTTTCGGCGTGAGTTTCGTTTGTTTCAACAAATTCGTGCCATGGCTCCGGTCAAAGGGAATGAGTCTGACGTATAAGGTCATAAGTCAAAAAGGAGGGGAGCGTGGATTTTCGATTAAAGGATTTCAAATATCCGTTTGCCATATTCAAACTGAGGAGACAATTGGAGAAAAGCCAATGGGCCTCTCTGGATGAGCTCAACGATATTCAAGAGCGGTTGCTGGGTAAACTAGTCCGGCATTGCTACGAAAATGTTCCCTATTATACACAATTGTTTACCCGTCTTGGTCTGGATCCAGAAGATATTAAAGCCAAAGATGATTTGAAACACATTCCGGTCTTAACCAAGCAAATCATTCGGGATAATTTTCAGGCGTTACAGGCCAAAGATAGCCATCGCTATTCTCCGTTGAAATATCGAACCGGCGGTACCACCGGGACTCCCCTTGAGTTTTTTGTGGATAAAAATGCAAACATTATGGAGTTTGCTGCCGTTTGGCGACATTGGAATTGGGCGGGGTATCGGTTCGGGAATAAGTTTTGTGACCTCAGGGGGAAAATTATCAAAGGGCATAAACCTTATGTGTATGATTGGCGACTCAATGCCATGTTTTTATCCTCTTATCGAATGACCAAAGACCTTGTGGATGTATATGCGGATCAGCTTCGGCGTTTTAAACCGGCGATTATTAGAGGGTACCCTTCTGCAATTGATATGTTCGCTACGTTCTTGAAAGAAAAAGGGATCACAGATATTCGTCCCAGGTCTGTTGTTACTAGTTCTGAAACCTTGTTGAGCCATCAACGTCAGAATTTAGAGGCTGCATTTGGTTGTGCCGTATTTGATACCTATGGCTTGGAAGAACGGGCCGCGGCAGCAGGGCAATGTCCCCACGGAAAAATGCATCAGGATGTGGAGTATGGAATTATTCGTGTTCTGGATGAAGACGGAAACGATCTACCTAAGGGGCATGAAGGAGAGATGGTGTGTACAGGATTACACAACTACGTTATGCCCTTAATTAATTTGCGAACAAATGACATTGGATCGTATTCGGTGGAAACTTGTTCATGCGGGCGTAATTTGCCGGTTCTCAATCCCATTACGGGGCGGGTGGAAGATATGATCCGTACACCCGACGGTAGACATGTCGCCGGGTCCGGTCTTTCCGTAGCTATTAAACATAGTCTGGGGATTAAGGTCTCTCAAATTGTTCAAGAAGAATTAGGAGAAATGCGAGTGAAGATCGTTCGTAACGAATTTTTCGGAGAAGAAGATGAGGTTTCCTTGCTGCGTAATTTGCGGGATCGGGTGGGGGATGTTATTCGTATTCGTCTTGATTACGTGCCTGACATTCCATTGACCAAGGCCGGGAAGTTGAAGTTCGTTATCTCCAACGTTCAGGCTGAATAACTCCCCATGATTGAGTTTTGAGCAGAAATGAGTTTGTTCACGTGGATTATTTAAATGCAAAGAAGTGAGTTTTAACATGTGCGGTATCTGTGGATTTACTGAAAAAAATCTCAATTTATTGACACAGATGATGAGTATGATGGCCCACCGGGGACCGGATGGCGAAGGCCATTATGTTGATTCAGGTATTAGTCTTGGGCACAAGCGATTGAGTATTATCGATTTGGATTCCGGCACACAACCCTTGTTCAATGAAGACGGAAATATTGTACTTGTCGCCAATGCTGAGATTTACAATTACAAGGCATTGCGAACGCGTCTGGAAGAAAAGGGGCATCACTTTTATACCCAGAGCGACTGTGAGGTGATTGTTCATCTCTATGAGGAGTATGGAACCAGCGGTTTTAGTGCCCTTGAAGGGATGTTTGCTTTCGCCTTGTGGGATGAACAAAAAGGGGCATTATATTTGACCCGGGATCGTATGGGGATTAAACCCCTGTATTATGCATGGGCAGATGGGGTTCTTGTTTTTGCTTCAGAGGTTAAATCCATTTTAGCGTTCGAAGGTATTCCTCGGGCAATGAATCCGGCTGCATTGGATTCGTTGTTAATGTTTAAGCATGTTCCAGATGGCGAAACACTTTTTGATGGTGTGTTTAATGTGATGCCCGGAACGTTTTTGGCCTATGAAGATGGTCAAGCGCAGGCTACACCATATTGGCAATTGAGTATTAATACAGGAACGGGAGAGCATCAAGATCAAGGCATTGATTATTATGTTTCTGGTATTCGGCGTCTTTTGGAAGAGGCGGTTCAATCCCATATGATGGCCGACGTCCCCATCGGCGTAACCCTTTCGGGCGGATTGGATTCCAGCTTGGTGACAGCGCTCATGGCGCGGTATTCATCTTCACCTATCAAAAGTTTTTCCATCGGGTTCGGTGGCGCAAATGATGAACTTGATTATGCTCGAGTCATGGCTGAAAAGGTGGGCGCAGAGCATATCTCTTTTTTAGGAGAGATTGAAGATTTTGAACAACTGCTTCCCAAGTTGTTGTGGCATACAGAGGAGCCGATTATCGGTGCCCTGCTTCCCACGTATCTTTTGGCCCAAAAAGCGAAAGAGGCGGTAAAAGTTGTTCTTGTGGGGGAAGGGGCCGACGAATTATTCGGTGGGTATGTTCGATTTAAAACATTGCTGCCGCCCGTATTACCGGCCCAGACTCGAGCTTGGGCGTATGGACGAGGACTTAATTCTTTTTCAGAGTATGAAAAGCGGCAATTGTATTCCCATGGGATGCAGGGGGTAAGGCGTGCTCAAAATGGTCGTAAACTATTCCTTTCTCATTTAAATCAGCCGGGAAAAGATCGCTTGAATAAAGTGCTTGGTTTTGAGCAGGCGTGTCAGTTACCGAATCACCATTTAATTCGGGTGGATAAACTAACCATGGGACATTCCATCGAAGCTCGAGTGCCGTTTTTAGATCGCAAATTGGTGGAGTTTGTAAATACTATCCCCTCTCGGTACAAGTTGAGGGGTGTGAATGAAAAGTTTATCTTGAAGGAAGTTGCCAAAGGGATTGTACCCACTCAGATTATTCACCGACGGAAACAAGGAATGTCCAGTCCGATTAATGCATGGTTCAATGCCGGATTAAAGCCACTTGCGCAAGAATTGTTGAGCCGGGGAACATTACAGAAAAGGGGCTACTTTAATTCGGCCTATATTGATCGACTCATCCAAAGTTGTGGGGGAAGGCATATTTTGTCTGTACCGGAATTTAAGATTTATATGTTGGTGATGCTGGAATTGTGGCATCAAACCTTCATAGATCCCTTGACGTTTGGACCATCTTCAAAGGTTAGTTAAAAGAGGGTATTATGTTTATCCCCATGGAAAAAGAACATATTCCTGGAATGGTAGCACTTCATCTCAAGCTTTTTCCAGATGATTTTATCACGCAGCTGGGCCAGCAATATTTGCTAAATGCTCATTATCCGTATTTTATCGATTCTGATCTTGGGTTTGGATTTGTACATATTCAACGAGGGAAGGTTGTGGGGTTTATCGTGGGAGATTTCAACTCGGCAGAATTCAATGGGCGTTTTATCCATTGTCATTGGATAAGGTTGATGAATGCTGCATTGTTTAAAATTATTCGATATCCCCTATTTGTTAAGCAGCTTTGGATGACTGCACTTCGGATGCTCAAAGGGTTGCCTGAGTTTGGTGAAACCGGAGAGCTGGCTTATATTGCGGTAGACTCAGAATTGCGTAGGCAGGGGATCGGGGAAAAATTGTGTTTGCATCTTTTTGATGCTTTAAAAAACGACGGTGTTGATCGTTGTACGGCCAAAACACTTAAAGAAAATCGTGTGTCCAATAAATTTTATCAAGGTATGGGTTTTCTTCCAATTCATGAGTACCGTTACAACGCAAAAAATTGGGTAATCTATCAATCAAAGTTGAGCACTAACAATGGGTAAACTGCAATCTAAACAACGTCTTTTTTTACTTTTTATTCTTTTAACGACAGCCCTTTCATTTTCTTTATATAAAACGCGTGATATCGGCTTCATTGATGGTGATAGCATGGTGTATTATCGATCCGCGGTGGCAGATATCGCTGTGGGTGAATGGATTTTGTCTGGTAAATCCTACGATATCAAAGCCGACTTAGATACGCGAAATATACTTGTGGAATCCAATTATTATGCGAAACCTCTGTGGCATATCATCAATGTCATCTCCATTTTATTGATCGGAGATCACGATTATGCATTACCTGTGACCAATGGGCTTTTTGCGGCCCTTTGTCTTTGGATGATATTTCTTATTGGAGAAAATCTTTCAGGAACGCTAACGGGGTTTTTTGCTGGTCTGTTTCTTTTATTTATGCCGATTTTCCTTTGGCATTCAAGGACTGGAATGGCCCATATGCCGCAATTGCTCTTTCTTTTGGTGGGCCTTTATTATTATTTAAAAGTTTTGGAAAGCCCAGATAAGGATCGACAGCTTATTTGGGTTGGACTCTGTTTAGGCCTGTCTATTTTGACCCACGCCAGCTCTATTTTATTTGTTTTTTGTTTTGGATTGTTCGAAGGGCTGAGGGTATTGTTTAGGAAACTCAATTGGAGAGCGTTTCTACGCCATGCTGTTTTCATGGCATCCCCTGCTGCTCTGTCTGCCATATGTATCAACTTATTTTACGTGGGTTTTATTCGTTTGATGGGGGAGGGGCGGCACATTGTTTATCCAGCATCAGGTATTTATGGTTATAACAGTTATTTTGAACAATTTCGTTTTAATATGGGGGCGACCAAAACATTTTTGTTTGAAACGGTTCTTGATACCTCTGTTTCGATGACTCGTATTCTGGCCAAGATTCAGAGTTATATATATGATGTTTACGTTTACGAAGGGGTATTCCTCATCTGTTTGTTGTTGTTGGCCTGGCTAATTTCAACCATGAGATTATATAGATCCAGGGCGCAGAGCAGTATTTTTTTAATTATTCTGACCATATTGCCTTATCTTATTTTACTCTTCAGTCCGTTAAATCCTGATAATAGGCTTATGGTGCCCATTTTTGCCGTTTCCGCTTTACCTGCGGGGCTTTTTTTAGCGATGCTTTGGCGGGAGAAAAAATGGGGTAAAATGGTTGTAATAGTCGTGTTTTTAATGGCTATATACAATGCTTTACCCGTCTATTCTGTCAACTCTGGATTTTTTCCCTTGGCCAATCAATTGCATCAGAAAAAAGTGAGACAGGTGTACACCTTAGATACCCGAGTTCATGTTAACTCTTTCATGGAGGCGTATAAAATAGAAACCCACATTCTTAGAGATTGGCAGGATGTTGCAGGCCTTAAGGAAGATGATTGGTTGGTTTTATCTTGGCGTAGAGGGTTCTTTAATCCTCCGAAACAGCCTGTAAATGTCGAATTTGTGAAAGCCCTCAACCAGAAGAATGTTCCAACGGAATGGGAAGGACGCTTTTTACCCATTCAGCATGCCATGGACTTGCACCGCCGAAGTTGGTCTCCCGTCATGGATTGGATGCTTGTGAAGGTTCTTGGGGAAAATTATAAGCGCTCTCCATTTCCCGTTTTTTTGTATAAGGCCGGAGAGGTGCAAGCGTTTATGCCAAGTTTTAGTGTTGAGTAAATTCAAGAATAGTATTCATGGGGAAAGAACCGGTTCCATTTCACATTCATCCTAAAAAAAGATGGCAGTTATTGTCCGCCCTTACCCGTTTGATGGATGTGAATAATCGGGCATCTCAGTCGTTGATGAAAGATCAAATCCGAGTGCCCATAAAGGGCCTACCGTCTTCTTTTATCGGATATCGAATCCTTCATATATCTGATTTGCATATTCGAGAAATTGGTCGAAAAGAAATGCGGTTATTGTCATGGCTTCCCCAAATAGATGCTGATCTTTTTGTCGTCACCGGTGACTTTGCCTACCAGTTTGGTGAAAATTTTGATATCACCTGTAAGTTTGTTAAAAAGATGCTGTCTGTAAGTAAAGGCGGCGCTTGGATGGGAGTTCGGGGAAATTGTGACAATCCTGATTTGGTTCATCAATTGGAAGCGTTAGGCGTTTGTTTTCTCGGAAATCAATCCCGGCCATTGCGCAGGCAAGGAGAACAAATTGTTATCGGTGGCGTTGAAGACCCTCATCATCGAATGGATGACGTTGGAAAAGCGTTTTCAGGAGTTCCTGATGATGAGGTTAAATTATTGTTAGCCCATTCCCCGGATGTTTTGCTTCATTTGGGTGAAGTTTGTGTTGATTTAATTTTGGCTGGCCATTCCCATGGCGGTCAAGTGTGTTTGCCTGGTTTGGGGCCATTGATTACAAAGACCGTTATCGGGAGAGAATTTGCCGCTGGATATTTTCAATACGGGGGAACTCGAGTTCATGTCAGTCGGGGAGTTGGGGGCATTGGTTTTCGTTTGAATTGTTCACCTCATATTACCGAAATTGTTTTGACATCCACGGAATAAGTCAGGCCCGATAGTCGTTCTGGGCATTAAAATGATAGGTGCTTATTGAAAACGGTTTTAATTTTAATTCCTCCAAAATATCAGGGGAAGTGGGTTTCGCGTGAATTTAAGGACGGGTATTTTGATTTGCCGCATCCGCCCTACCTGATGTTATCTATTGCAACCTATATCCGTGATAGCTTTGAAGAGATCAATTTGGTTTGGATAGATGCTCAGCTTGAATCCTGGGATTGGGATGGGGTGAGTTCTGCGGTGAACCAATTGGCACCGGACGCCATTGTTTGCAGTTTGGGAATTATTTCCATACGTGAAGATGCGAGATATCTAAATTTTCCGTTCCCTACCATTGGTATCATGCAGGCCAATTTGGACAAAGCAGAGGGAATCCGAAAGTATCAACTCAAGGCTTCTGCCTACCCGGATCGGAATCCGGAAAAAAGTACGGTAGACATTTTGAAAAATTGGTTTGCCGGAAAAGACCTTACAGATGTGAAGGGAATATATACACAATGCGATGGAGAGATTCAATTTTCTGGACCATCGTCACCGATGTCTTTAGATCAACTCCCCCCACCAGATAGTCGTCTCATTGATATCTCCGCATATTTGGATATCCAGGAGGGGCTTCATGGAACGCGGCATTATTATTTTTTTTCAGTGCGGGGGTGTCCGTTTCAGTGTGAATTTTGTGCCCCTGAAGGTTCAGAATACCGAAAGGTGAATTACCGAAGCCCAGCTCGGGTTGTTGATGAAATCGCAATATTAAACCTTCGTCATGGCATTGATCGTTTTTACTTCATGGATGATGAGTTCGCCTCGAACATAAAGCGCGCAAAGGACATTTGTCGGCAAATTATAGACGACAAATTGAATATCCAATTTGTCATCTATAATACGGTGCAATTGGTGGACGAAGAGTTGTTGGCGCTTTTGAGAAAGGCTGGTTGCACCATGGTCCGGTATGGTGTGGAAACAGCCGATCAATTGATTCAGAAGCGTGTGGGGAAAAATCTGAGTGAAGCTGAGATCATAAGCGCATTTTCCCTAACTCGGGAAGCCGGAATTCTTGCCGATGCATTTTTTATGGTCGGGTTTCCTGGCGAGGATATGAACACTTTGAAGGCCAACGTAAATTTGATCCGAAAGATGAAGCCGGATCGCATCACAATTGGCACCCTTTTTCCTAAACCATACAGCCGTATGTACAAGCGTCTTTTAAAAGAGGGACGTCTACTTGTGGATGATTGGGCTCAATTATTTCCAGGCAATTATTGTATGGATCACAGCCATTATAAATCATGGGAGGATTTGAGAAAGGCAGCCAAATGGTTGGCTAAGCATGCAGAGCGGGTGATCAGCTGGCGGGATATCTTCGAAAATAGAACCCGTCGCAATCTTTATTCTCGAATCGCTCGTTTTTTAATGACATTTGTTTGGGTGGAACGGGTAATCCGGAGCAATTCTCTGGTAGAGAAAATATTGAAAAAAAAATATAAAGCGATCAAGAAATTGGAAATATGAATTGGCCAGAAGTTAAATTAATTATCATTGTCGCATTATTCACCCGATTGCTCCCCCGTCTGATCAATCCAGATGCTGTATCTACGGATAGCTATTATCACCTTTTGTGTGCGCAGAGTATCCGAGAAAACAGATTTCGTATACCGGGTCGGATTAAGGGGCTTTGCTTTCCAAGTCCGTATGATTACCCGCCGTTGTTTCATTGGCTTATTTCGTTTTTTTCTAAAAACCTAAGAGAAAAATTGGAAATGTGGATTTCCGGGATTTTAGATCTCGGAAATATTTTGTTGTTTTATGTGGTGGCAATCTATTTGAATCAACTGATATGGGAAGGACTGGGACCTCCACCGTTGATCTGCACCCTTTTATTTATTTTTTCTCCGGCCTTATTGTTTACTGGGGCTGGCCCCCGTGCGTATCAGGCGACTCCCCGTGTCTTGGGTGAGCTTTATTTTAATATCGCCATGGTTTGCGCCATGGTTTTTCATCTGGAAGGGGGCTGGGGGTACGGACTGTTTGCTGTGGTGTCATCTGCACTGATTTTTATGAGCAGTAAATTTTCCATCCAGGCTCTGGTGTTTATTCTGCCCGTGATCGGGATCATTTTAAAGTCTTATTTCCTATTTTCCCTTCCGGTGTTGGGCTTTGGCTTGTCGTTGCTTTTGACAAGGGGGCATAGCCTGACCATCATTCGGGGGCAGATTGGTCATTTGACATTGTTCGCACGGTGGACTGCCAAGCATTATCCAAACGTTCAACGGAAAAATCGGATTAAAGATATCATCAATTTGCCCGGTTATTTATTGCGGGCGCCTTCGGAGGCTTATCGGGTTGCATTTTTAGACAATAGCTATTTAATTTTGATCATGCGCCATCCCCAGTTGTTAATCTTAACTTTTGGGATATTCCAGGGGGGGCTTCAATTTCAACATCCAGGTTTGTTTTTTTTATGGTGTTGGGCTGTTGCTGGGCTGGTCAGTTTTTTTGTGGTTTCCCTTCGGCCGTTTTTGTTTTTAGGGGAGCCGGAGCGGTATGTGGAACATGGCGTTATCCCATTATATTTGTTAGCCGCTTATTGGGCATGGGATCAGCATGTATTTGCCCCATTTTGCGTGATCATGAGTGTGAGCAGCATGATACTTTACTGGGGGTACGTGTTTCTTTTTGTTAAGTTGACGAAAACAGATGAAGCTTTGTTGGTGAAACACAAGGAAGTATTCCAATTTTTAAAGTCCCACCCAGCCCCCCTTAGATTGCTTCCCATCGGATCGATTTATGGGTTAGCGTATCATTCTGGACAGGAGATTTTTTACTCCAGTGGCAATTTTGCCACATGTCATACGCCTATCGGTGATTTTAAAGAGTTATACAAAATATTAGGCTTACCCAATGAGAATTTAGTCTCCATTATTGATAAGTATAATCTTGATGGAATTGTTGCATTCAAAAGCGCAGTAAAAAATGCGAGTGAGGTTTACGGGATTGATTATGATTTCAGCTTCTTTGAGCGGGTATTTGAAAATCCTTCCTGCGAGATTTATTTTAATAAAAATTAATGCTGATCACGAGTACGAATGAGGGGTAATATTGTATAAGGATAAGAAAATTGCCGTGGTTATCCCGGCATACAATGAAGAGAGAATGATTGAACATGTGGTGAAGACCATGCCGGATTTTGTTGATCACATGGTCATCGTAGATGATGGGAGCAAAGATAATACAATTGAAATTGTCAAACAACTCAGATCCTTGCAGCCTCCAGATCGGATAATATTGATAGAACATCAAAAGAACAAAGGCGTTGGAGGCGCCATCTCTTCAGGATATCTATGGGCAAGGGATCAGGGGATAGATGTTACAGCCGTTATGGCTGGAGACGGACAAATGAACCCCGACGAATTAGAACGGGTTATTAAACCCGTGGCTGAGGGGGTCGTGGATTACGTAAAGGGCAATCGGCTTTTTACTGGCCGTGCCTGGCATCGCATCCCTAAACGCAGATACATCGGTAATGCCGTATTGTCTTTGTTGACAAAACCAACATCAGGGTATTGGCATGTGGCGGATACTCAATGCGGGTATACTGCAATTGGGCTTAAAGCGTTGGAAGAAATTGAAATTAAAAAAATTTTTAGATCCTATGGAATGCCCAACGACCTGTTGGTCAAATTGAATGTGGTCGAAATGCGGGTTATGGATGTTCCCGTTGAGCCCCTTTATAATATTGGAGAGCGGTCTGATTTAAAAATTTATAAGGTGATTTTTACGATTTTTGCCCTGTTGGTTCGCCTTTTTCTGTGGCGGATGAAAGAACGCTATATTATCCGAGATTTTCATCCATTGGTTTTTTTCTATGCATTAGCTTCCATTTTGTTGCCCAGTGGCTTTCTGTGCGGTTTTGGTGTCCTGTACTACAATACCCCATTATTTGGCTATACGGGGCCATCGTTGGAAATTGGATATTTGGTATTTTGTGCCCTGTTGATTTTGACTGGATTCCAATTCCTGTTTTTCGGCATGTGGTTTGATATGGATTACAATAAGAAATTGTATATTTTTCATAGGGAAAAAGAGTGATTCGTTCCGTATCAGAAGAGTCCTATCCTTTTTTAAAGAAAACATCTGAATTCGAGTGGATGGGCCGACGTGTGGTGTTTTTTATGAACACCCATCTATCACCCTTCGGGCAACGGATACTTACCAGTGGGTTGAAACGGCTTCGATACGCACTGTTTGCAAAGGCTCCCCAAGGAGAGCCCATATTTTCCTTTCCTGATGTGGGGGATAATCATAAGGGGCCCTGTCGTGTGTGTTTGACACACGATGTTGATTGGGAAACATGTCAGCAGGCTGTTCCATGGGTATTTTCCATAGAAAAATCATTTGGCTTGAAGTCCACGTTCAATTTTTTGACGCAATGGCATTATAAAACGGATATGAGCCTAGTTGAAACCTTACTGGCTAATGACTTTGAAATTGGGCTCCACGGGGCGTCTCACGATATCGCCATGGGTGCAAGACCGGCATCTGTATTGAGGGATGTTCTTGAAACCGCACGTGAGCGTCTTGGGGGTCCGGGCATTGTAAAAGGGTTTAGAACGCCTGCATTGGCTGTCAGTCCAGTGTTGTTGGACGTTTTGGCTGAGCTTGGCTTTCTGTATGATAGTAGTGTCTCTGCTTACGCACCATATGATGGTTTTTTGATGACGGCAGATGTTTTCCCGTTGGGATCTTCCGAGACCATGTGGGAGTTACCTCTTTGTATTCAAGACGATTTACTTTTCAGGGAATTTCAATTAGATGATGAGAATGCCCTGAATGTTGTCATTAATTTGTTGAATGTAGTGTGGGGTAGCAACGGGGTATTTGTTTTTAATGGACACCCGACATTGTTAAAGGAGCATCCTGCTTTTTACCAGGGGCTTTTGGAGCATTTGGTTCGGATTAATGCCCATGTGAATACTGCGCTTGGGTGGGTTCAGAATGCAGTGAAAATCGCAGGATAAGTGATATGGGGGGGAAGACACTAATTTTCGTTTTAGGTACTGTTTTTTTTAATGCCCTTTCGCAATTATTGATAAAATCTGGAAGTACCGGTGAGGTTTTTCAGCTTTCACTTAAAGGCGGCATTGCCATTTTGACCAATTGGAAGATACTTCTCGGCCTTTTTGTTCAGCTCTTTGCGGTTTATTTTTGGCTTAAGGTGTTGAGTGTCCTGAATTTAAGCGTGGCGTTTCCTTTGATGATAAGCCTTCTGGTCCTGTCCCTCATGGTTTCATCCGTGATTTTTCTTGGTGAGCAGGTTTCTGTTAAACACTGTTTTGGCACCTGCTTTATTTTGGTCGGTGTTGCTTGCATCATGATGAAATAGAATGAATAGATTAGGCGCTTTGAAATACAATGATTCAATTCTTTAGATTGGTTTCTAAAAAAGTTTCTTTCCGTCAGGCTCTGTGGATGGAATTGGAAGAAGACTTGGGATTTCTTGTCCGCTATTGGCCAGGGGTCTTTGGGTTTTTATTCCGTTATTTTGGGTACAAAGTTTTATTTAAACATATTGTTTCCATACCATTTATTCAACCCGGTGTTCGATTTACCCATTCCCGGGGAATCTCCTTGGGGAAAAACGTGACCATTAATTCCAATGGTTATTTTTACGGAAAAGGTGGAATCTACATTGGTGATAATGTTATGATCGCCCCCAATTGTTCTGTTGTCGCAGGCAGTATGGACACCGCATTGGGTGACGATCCCATGCTTGAGCGTCGCCCTAAATCCGAGAAAATTGTCATCGAAAAGAATGCTTGGTTGGGGGCCAATGTTGTTGTGCTTGGCGGCGTTACCATTGGGGAAGGATCGGTGGTGGGGGCGAATTCCGTGGTCACTAAAGATACAGAAGCCTTTTCCATCAATGTGGGATCCCCTGCTAGAAAAATTAGAATGCGACAGGTTGAGTCTAAACATGAATAATTCTCCAGATAAAACCTTCATTCCTGAAACGGAAAAAGACCAGATGTTAAATGCTGGATTCTGCTGAGGTCTCGGCCTATGGAAATCATAAAATTCGGGAATGGGTTAGACACCAACCTTGTCAATTCGTGTGTTGACTTAGAACTGGAAACCCATAAAAGATTCGGCCATCGATATTCCCACGAAATTTGGTCTTTTCCTCATTTTTTATACCCACTTAGGGAAAAATGGAATTTTAGTCGTTTCGCCCTGGAAAAAGAACAATTGGTCGGATTTTGGATCGCTTCCAAAAAGGAAGATTCTGCCCATGTCCATCGGGTAGCAATCGATCAAATAAATCAGAGAAAGGGTATCGGAAATCGTTTATTTGAAGCGTTTTTCCAAGAGGTATCGAGGCGAGGCGTGAAAGGCATCACAGTATCTGCTTCCGCAGAAAATTTGCCCGCTTTGGCATTTTACAAAAAAAAACAGTTTCGTGTGATGACGCAACAGAGGTTGTACCGTTTTCTATCCCATCGAAAGAACGTTTGTTTCGATGCACAGACCGGTCTTATTACCGAGCCCGGCGGGTATCATTACTATTGTCTGTATCGAATTGTATAACATTGAGGTGATTATGAAAGTTGTGGCAATCGGAGCTCATTTGGATGACATAGAATTGGCTTGTGGTGGAACCCTTGCAAGGGCGGTTCAAGCCGGGCATGAAGTAAAAATGGTCATTTTGAGTCAGTCCGATTATACCAATTATGACGGGCGAATTATGCGGCGGGCCGAAATCGCTGTTTCGGAAGGGACAAATGCCGCTTTAGCCTTGGGAGTAACGGATGTTGATATCCTGGATTTTCCAACCAAGGACATCCCCTATGATTCTCGGGTAGTAGAATCATTGGACCAGCGAATATCAGAGTTCAATCCGGATCTTATTTTCTGTCATTGGCCCTTTGATACCCATCAGGCCCATAAGAATTCTTCATTGTCTACGATTTCGGCCTCCAGGTATTTTAATTCTATTTTGATGTATGAACCCATCACTCCATCCGGGCGTTCCTATGTTGGATTCCGCCCCCAGTTTTATGTGGATATCAGTGATCAGATTGACCAAAAAATTGATGCACTGAAAGCGCATGAAACAGAGTATAAAAAATATGGTGATGCTTGGCTTGGTGCGGTTAAAGCAAGGGCTCAGCATCGAGGGTATGAAATGGGCGTTCAGTTTGCAGAGGCTTTTGAAGTGATGCGGTTTGAACTTAAATTATAGGAAACAATTATGATTGTTACCATTCATCAACCCGAGCATCAGCCTTGGTTGGGATATTTTCACAAAATGTCCCTGGCAGACACATACGTGATTCTGGATACGGTACAATTTCGGAAAAATTATTTCCAGAATCGAAATCGAATACTTGGTGGTAATGGCCCCATGTGGTTGACGGTACCCATTCAGACCAAGGGGCATACGGAACAGACCTTAGCCACCACCAGAATAAGCCATGTACAGAAATGGCAGAAAAAGTATTGGAAAAGTATTTGCTTAAATTATTCGAAGCACCCTTATTTTGAATTGTATATCCAGGGGGTTAAATCCATCGTGCTGGCACCCTATGAGTTCATTGTTGATTTCAATATGGCACTCATTGATTTTTTCACCAAAACCATGGAAATGGATGTGAAATTTGTGAAAGCCAGCAATTTGGGGGTTGACGGGAAGCGTAGCCATCTGTTGTTGGATATTTGTCGAACGCTGGATGCAGATATTTATCTTGCAGGCCCTTCCGGCGCGGACTATTTGGATACGGAAATTTTTGACCAAGCAGGTATCGGTGTTGAGTTTCATGCGTTTTCACATCCCGAATATCCACAATATGGCCAGCGAAAATTTGTTCCTTATATGTCTGTAATGGATCTGTTATTCAATTGTGGGCCAGAGTCTTATGCTGTGATTGAGTCCGGCGGCGGAATCGGAAGGAACGAATGATGAAGCTCGGTGTGCTTTGCAAAACCCCTATTCCAGAAAAGGTTGAGACCGATTTTCTTAATTTTAAAGCATGGAGTGAAATGGGTCGTTATTTTGACGGTATTTCCATCGTGGCTTTAAATCGTTCTAAGCGTCGTTATGTAACCCGCCGGGAGAATCTTCGGTATATCCTTATACCAGGAAGCGTGAATATGTGGTTGCAATCTTTTTTGTTCTGCTGTTTGGGGATGCAGGAAGCATTGCAATTGGCTATAAAAAAAGAGGTGGATGTTTGGGTTTCCTCCGATGTGGCCATCGCCGGTGTGGTGGGGGTGGCGATGAAAAAAATTACTCGAAAGCCATTATTGGTTCATCTACAGGGAGAAATTTTTAATTTACCGGAAGATCGATTTTCTGCATGGCGTTCCCGATTGTCCTATGGATTGGCACGATGGGTCTGCCTGCGTGCAGATACAGTGAGAGCTGTGAGTGACAAAGTCCGACTTCAGGCCCTTTCAGCGGGCATCCCCGAAGGGAAATTAAAAATGCTCCCATCAAGATGCGACACCAGGCAGTTTGATCCTGTGATTCACGACGTTCACGGCAAGGCCATTCGCAAGTCTCTTGGGTATGAAGAACATCCGGTTTTAGTGTTTGTTGGGTCGCTGAATACGTCCAAGGGGGTTGAATACATTCTAAGGGCATTGAAGACGATTCGGGTTGAGTTCCCAAATATTCGTTTGCTCATCGTTGGGGACGGCCCTTTGGAATCTGAACTCAAGAATATGTCGGTGAACCTTGAGCTTGAATCATGTGTCCATTTTTGGGGACGGGCACCGTACAAAGACGTGCCTGCGCTTTTGGTTGCAGGGGATATTTTTGTCTCCCCTTCTTTGGATGAAGGAATGCCCCGTGCCGTATTAGAGGCGATGTCCATGGAGTTGCCCGTCGTTGTCTCCCATGTGGGGGGAAACCCAGAAATTGTGGTGTCCGGTAAAACCGGGATATTAGTTCCTCCTAAAAACATTGACGCATTGACTGATGCCGTAGTTGAGATTTTAAGGCAGGGGGCATCTCGATTGGGGCGAGCGGCACGACGGAATGTGGTGGCAGGATTTTCTTTCCACGATCAAATTAAAAAATTATCAGGATTACATATCCAGTTGAAAGAAGAGTGAGCGCAGTGATTCAGTTCCTTTGGAAAATTGTCCAGGAGGTGTTCGCCTGTTCTTATTTTTTGATTCGCTTGGTTTTACCCGGGGGAGGGAAAAAGAATAGCATCGCTCCATTGGTTCGCGTTTATCATCCCACCCGTTTGTTTCTTGGGAAATATGGCCGGATTGAACCCGGGGTTTTGTTCGATATCACCAAAGGGTCTCGAGTAAACATTGGGGATTATTTCCGCATCGAGAATCGGGTAAATATCATGACCTATGGTGGTGATATTTGTTTTGGTGAGCGGGTGTCCATCAATCCCAATTGTATTTTGTATGGAAATGGAGGATTGAGCATTGGAAATGATGTGCTTATTGCCGCCTCTACGATTATTGTTCCTGGAAATCATAATTTTGAAGATCCGGAGACTCCCATTCGAGATCAGGGCGTTAATCAGCGGGGGGTGAAAATTGGAAATGATGTTTGGATTGGCGCCAGGTGTGTGATTTTGGACGGGGTAACCATTGGTGATGGTGCTGTGATTGGTGCCGGAAGTGTGGTCACAAAAGATGTGCCTCCGTATCATGTTGTTGTTGGGGCGCCCGCTCGAACCCTTAAAGTTCGTGGGAACAATATTGCTGAACGTTCAATTTTAGACGATGAGTAAGTTTTAGATGAAGTTGCTTCGATTATCTCGATTTCTTCCCCCCAAAGTTGGTGGATTGGAATTTCATGTGGCGGCACTATCCAGATATCAGGCAAAGCAAGGACATCAAATATCTGTGTTGCATGAACGTGGTGATGCCATTGAGGGCGTATGCTGTCGACGGGTAGGAGAAGTTAAATGGGTAAGCCGATTTCCTTCTAACCTGGTACAATCTCTTGCTTTTGTAGGGCGTGGGGTTTGGGCGGTACGGGGGGAGTTCAAACAATGGAATTTGATTCACAGTCATGGTGACATTATCGAAATGTTGGGGGCATTCTTTATAGGGAGGAGATCCTTACGAATTCATACGCTTCACGGCGGCTTGTCTCGTAACCCCTTGTATCGGTGGATTGCTGCCCGTATTTTCCGACTCCCCCATCTTATTTTTGTGGTGAGTGATGCCTTGAAAACGGATTTGATAAGCCTTGGGATTTCCCAAGATCGGATTAAGGTGGTCTCAAGTGGTATCGATATGCAGCGGATTTGCCAACACAATCAGAAGCTGGAAGCTGAGATTGAGCGGCGATATCAACTGAATTCCCAGGCTCCGTTGATTACGACCGTAGCACGGCTTCATCCTGTGAAAGGGTTATCGTATTTTGTTCAGGCGGCGAGACGGGTTCTCAAGAAAGTTCCGACAGCAAAATTTTTGATTATAGGTGATGGGCCCATGTTTCAAGAATTGGCGAAGATGTGTCATGACGAAGACCGGATTATTCTCGCTGGGAACCGACGTCGTGATGAAATTTATGCGGCACTTCGATTATCTACGGTTTATGTGAATTCTTCAGTTTCCTTGCCGTCTTTGTCCGAAGGAACACCCACCAGTCTTTTGGAAGCCATGGCCGTAGGCTTACCTCTGGTGGCAACCCGAGGAGGGGGAAACACGGATCTTTTGAGGCGCACCAAGGGGGGCATCCTGGTGGAGGAAAAATCTCCAAAGGCATTGGCGAAAGGTATTCTTTCTCTTTTGGGAAATCCTGATTTGTGCCTTTCCATGGGAAATGGAAATAAAAAAATGGCCCATTCCAGAGATTGGAAAAATCAGGGGCAGATTATAACAGCGGAATGTTGTCGGCGGTTGGATAAATGAAAATTTTATTCCTAAGTTCTTTCATGACCCATGGTGGGGCAGAGCGTTTTCTATTTGATTTGATTTCCCATTTGGATTTGAGTGATCATGAACTGAGTTTAATTTCAAGCGGTGGATATTTTTCGAATCTGTTAGATGAAAAAAGCCGGGTTCATGTTAGTGAAATCGAGGGATTTGATGCCAAACAATCTTTATTATCCAGTGTGATGGCGTTAAAAAAGCATACGGCTAACCATGCCTACGATTGGGTGATTTCCAATTCGTTTCTTACAGCGATGATTGCCCGAATGGCTGGGGTGGTGGGGCAGCACCTTTATATTGTGCATAACCCATTAAAAGGCTTTTATATGCCCGTGATCGCCATGCTTGGGAGGTTTTTGATTCCTCAAATGGTCTCCATTAGCCAGTTTAATAAAGATATTTTAACAGGGTATGGTTTTCCGGAAAAACGTATTTCTGTCATACAAAATGGAGTCGATACCCGCGCCTTTTTACCCAAGAAGCATCGTGGGAAAAATAGCGTGTTCACCATTGGTGTGGTGGCTCGGCTTGAGTCGTATAAGGGGCATTTGTTTTTGATTCGAGCGTTGGAGACCTTACGGACCCAGGGAATGGAGTTGGAACTGGAAATTGCCGGGGACGGTCCGTATTTGGACGCGATTGAAGCGGCGGTGAAAGACGCCGGCCCTAACCGCCTCCGTCCGGTTCCTAGGGCGCGTAAGCCATGTGGAAGATATTTTGCCTCGTTGGGATGCTTTTATCTTGCCATCTTTGCTGGAAGCATTTCCCATTTCCATTCTTGAAGCCATGGCATGCCGACTGCCGGTTATTGCAACCGATGTCGGTGGAGTGACTGAAATTATTGAAAATGGGAAGACCGGTATGGTCGTCCCCCCGGGGGATACAAGTGCATTGGTATGCGCGTTGACAACGTTATTCTCCGATATGGATTTTCGAAATGCATTGGCGAATTCTGGCTATGAGCGGGTGTGTGCTGAATTTGATTCCAGAATTGTTTTTTCAAAATTTGAAACCCTCTTTATGCAGCAGAACGATTAAGGAGCATGGGGCACCACACCATGTTGCTGGACCAAGATCCAAATTTTTGTGGGAAAAAAGAGCGAACGCCGAATCGGGAATATGTATCCATTGAAACGAATTCATCGGCAGTGGAAATGCCGTGTTTTGTGGGACGTGTGATTCAGAGTGATCGGAGCTATTCTTTGGTTGAAACTTTGACCGGAGAGAAGCGGTGGATAGATCGATTTCATTCTCGCAGATTGGTAAATCCGGCGGAAAATATATGCGAATTTGATGGAGGCGGGTGGCCATGTGTGGAATAGCCGGTGGTGTAGATTGTTCTTTAAATCGGGATGCGTGGACCGATCTGCTTGAGGGGATGGGGAACGAGTTGGGGCACCGAGGGCCGGATGACCAACGGCACTGGATGGATTGTAACGTCGGAGTCGGGTTGGTTCATACCCGATTGTCCATCATTGATTTATCAGAAAGCGGTAGCCAGCCGATGAATTCCCGGGATAACCGTTTTGTGATGGTGTTCAACGGTGAAATTTATAATTTTCAGACGTTAAAACAGGAGCTTGTGTCCAAGGGGCACCACTTTATCGGTGGTTCGGATACGGAGGTTGTTTTAGCTGCGGTGATAGAGTGGGGTATTGATGATGCCATAGAGCGTTTTGTGGGGATGTTTGCCTTCGCGCTTTGGGATCGGGAGGCGGAACGGCTTTTTTTGTGTCGTGACCGAATGGGTGAAAAGCCATTGTATTATGCATGGGTGGACCAAACGTTCATCTTTGCATCCGAATTAAAAGCACTTAAACGTCATCCGAAATGGTCTGGAGAGATCAATCTTGGCTCCGTGGCTGATTTGCTAAAATATGCTTACATCCCTTCACCGGAAACTATTTATAAACAAGTTTTTAAGCTTCCTCCCGGAACATTGCTTTGTTTAGATACTAAACGGAATAAGACCGTTAGCATGAAACCTTATTGGTCTACTTTTGATTGTGCATTTGCCAAGGACGATCAACGGTTTACGGATGAGGCGTCAGCCTTGGAGGAATTAGAACACCGGTTACTTGAGTCGATTAAGGGGCAAATGATTTCAGATGTCCCACTGGGGGCATTTTTATCGGGTGGAATAGATTCCAGCTTGGTCACCGCCTTGATGCAGGCCCAAAGTGACGTTCCTGTGAAGACATTTTCCATCGGATTTTTTGAGCAGGGTTATGATGAATCCGATTGGGCACAACGGGTTGCGGATCACCTTGGGACGGATCATCATCGCATGTATGTTACCACTGAAGATGCTTTGGGGGTGATTCCTGAATTGGGGCGGATATACGATGAACCCTTTGCCGATGTATCTCAGATTCCAACATTTTTGTTGTCTCGGTTGACGCGTGAACATGTGACAGTGAGTCTTTCCGGGGACGGTGGAGATGAATTGTTTGGGGGGTACAATCGATATTTTTGGGGAAACAATCTGTACGAGAAAATGTCATTGTTCCCAGTACAAGGACGGCGGGCCCTCTCCCGTGGTATTCGTTTTTTTTCTCCCAAGATATATGATCACATGGCGTCGATGTTGGGACGTGTGCTGCCCAGAGAATTTAGCTCGGGACGACTGGGGGATAAACTCCATAAATTTGCCGGAGTGATGGGCTGTGGGACCAGGGGTGCCTTTTATGATCGATTAATTTCACAATGGCATTATCCAGGTTCTGCCTTTGTTGACCCTTCTGTTTGGCACCCCAAAATACGGTTTGTTAAGGAAAAAGAGCAATTTCGGAATTTTTCGGAAATGATGATGTACATGGACCAAATGTCATATTTGCCCGATGATATTTTGGTTAAGATGGATCGTGCGGCCATGGCGGTGGGTTTGGAGACCCGGGTTCCATTTTTAGATCACCGTGTGGTGGCATTTGCATGGCAATTGCCGTTGAATTTGAAGGTCCGGCAGAATAAGGGCAAATATATTCTTAGGTGCTTGTTAAGAAAATATTTGCCCGAATCTCTCATTGATCGTCCCAAGATGGGCTTTGGCGTTCCCATTGATTCTTGGTTAAGGGGACCTTTGAGGGCGTGGGCTGGTGAGTTGATTGATCCTGATCGGTTAAGTGAGGCCCAGATTTTTAATCCCGATGTCATTGGAAAAATTTGGAATGCGCACCAGTCCGGGCGAAGAAATTTCCAGTATCAATTGTGGCCAATATTGATGTTTCAATCCTGGGTGGAAAATGAAAAAAGATAAATGCCGTTTGCTTTTGGTTGTTAGTGAAGATTGGTATTTTTTATCCCATCGGCTTCCCCTGGCTTTAGCCGTTAAAAAGATGGGTATGGAGGTTTATGTAGCCTGCCGTGTGGGAGAGCATGGCGATGTGATTCGATCTCACGGACTTCAATTAATACCCATTCATATGAATCGGAGTGGTCTCCATCCATTGAAAGAATTGGCGACCCTGTGGGAACTATTTCAGATATATAGAAAAATACGACCGGATATTATCCACCATGTGGCATTAAAGCCGTCCTTGTATGGTTCCATGGTTGCTAGGGGATTAAGATTTCCAAACGTGGTGAATGCTTTGGCGGGATTAGGGCACGTATTTATGGCTTCGGATCTGAAGCATCGGATGATTCGTTCAATACTTGGGCCCTTATTACGATGGGCCTTTAAGTGTCCTACCACACGGATGGTTTTTCAGAATCCCGATGATCGGGATGTTTTTGTGAGTAACGGCTTTATTAAGTTGGACCAGACCCGCTTGATCAAAGGATCTGGGGTTGATACGGATATTTTTTCACCGAAACCATCAAAACGAATTTTTCCTCCCATGGTGGTTTTGGTAGGGAGAATGTTGTGGACCAAGGGGGTGGGAGAGTTTGTCGAGGCGGCTAAAATTTTGAAAAAAGAACGGCAGCTGGATTTGGTCCTTGTGGGAGACCCGGATCCATTGAATCCTGCATCCATCCCCATGGTTGATATTGAGACCTGGGAAAGAGAAAAGCGTATTTCTTATTGGGGAAGAAGAGAGGATATACCAGACATATTGAATATGGCCACGATCTCTGTTTTGCCTTCATATCGAGAGGGGTTGCCTAAGTCGCTGATTGAGTCGGCGGCTTGCGGCTTACCGTTGGTTGCCTTTGACCGGCCTGGCAGCCGGGAGATTGTTGCACATGGTAAAAATGGTGTGTTAGTTCCATTTGGAAATATTGAGGAGTTGGCATCTGCGATTGCCTATTTGTTGGACAATCCGTCAACGGCAGAAAAAATGGGTCGTGTGGGTAGAGCGCGAGTTATGACTGAATTTTCCCAGAAAAATATTGTGAATCAGACCCTCCGCGTTTATGGTGAATTTTTCAAAACAGATCCAAAATCATCAGAATTGAGGTCCCTAAATGTATCAAAAAATTAATGGTAGAAAAATTAAGATTGCTGTTGTGGGATGTGGTCGAATTTCTAAAAATCATTTCGGCTCCATTGAAACCCATAATGAAGATATGGAGTTGGTTGCTGTTTGTGACCCGAATATTGAAAAACTGGAAACATGTTACAGTACCCATAAAGTGCCAGGGTATCGACGGATGGATGAAATGTTGACTTCGGAAGACATCGACATCGTCTCCATCTGTACCCCAAGCGGAATTCATCCCCAACAAACGGTTTTGGCTGCGAATCACGGGGTCCATGTCATGACTGAAAAGCCCATGGCAACCCGGTGGGCAGACGGATTGCGGATGGTGCAGGCCTGTGACGATGCTGGAGTTCGGTTGTTTGTGGTGAAACAGAATCGTCGCAATAGCACCCTACAACTTTTAAAACGTGCCATTGATGAAAACCGGTTTGGTAAAATTCATATGGTTCATATGAATGTCTTCTGGACGCGGCCCCAGGAATATTATGACTCTGCCAAATGGCGAGGAACCTGGGAACTCGACGGTGGCGCTTTTATGAACCAAGCAAGTCATTATGTGGATCTTTTGGAATGGATCATCGGGCCCATTTCGGATATCCAGGCCATGACCTCTACCCATCGCAACATTGAGGTTGAGGACAGCGGGGTGATGAATGTGCGCTGGCGTAACGGTGCGTTGGGATCCATGAGTGTGACCATGACAACCTATCCCAAAAATTATGAAGGCTCACTCACGGTTTTGGGAGAAAATGGTACCGTTCGCATTGGTGGTGTGGCGGTTAATGATATCCAGACCTGGGTTTTCATGGAACCCAAGGATTATGATGAAAGTGTTCGTCAATCCAACTATGAAACAACTTCGGTTTATGGGTTTGGCCATCCGTTGTACTACAAAAATGTCATTGACGTACTCCGGGGGAATGCAGATCCAGAAACCGATGGACGAGAAGGTCTGAAATCATTGGAAGTGATCATCGCAGCATATCTTTCTGCACGGGACGGTAAAACCGTTTCCCTTCCATTGGAGTATTAGGAGGGCATATGAAAGACGTATTCGTTCATGAAAATGCCGTTGTTGATGATGGGGCAGATATTGGAGCCGGATCTCGGATTTGGCATTTTGTTCATGTCTGTTCAGGAGCACGTATTGGTGAAAATTGTTCCTTGGGGCAGAACGTGTTTATCGGAAACCGGGTGTGTATCGGCAACAATGTGAAAATCCAAAACAATGTCTCTGTTTATGATAACGTTTTCATTTCGGATGATGTGTTTTGTGGCCCGTCAATGGTATTTACCAATGTGTATAATCCTCGTTCCGCCATTTCCCGAAAAGACGAGTATCGAGATACCCACGTGGGGAAAGGTGTAACCCTGGGGGCCAATTCAACCATTGTTTGTGGGATAAATATTGGAAAGTATGCTTTTGTGGGTGCGGGTGCCGTTGTGAATTATGATATCCCAGACTATGCTCTGGTGGTGGGGGTACCGGCCCGTCAGATTGGTTGGATGAGTGAATATGGAGAGCAATTGGACTTGCCGTTAAAGGGCGAAGGGGAAGTGTCGTGCCCACATACGGGACATATCTATCGATTGTCAGGCAATAGAATGGCACGGATTTCGTGAGGGAATAATGGAGTTTATCAATCTAAAAGCACAACAGGACCGAATTAGAGAACAATTAAAAAATAGAATTCAAACCGTTCTTTCCCACGGTCGTTATATTCTTGGGCCCGAGGTGACCGAATTAGAAAACACGTTGGCGCAGTTTGTGGGGGCCTCCCATTGCATTAGTTGTGGTAACGGGACCGATGCGCTTCAGATTGCGTTGATGGCATGCGGCGTGGGGCCGGGGGACGAAGTCATTGTGCCTGGTTTCAGCTATATTGCAACCGCAGAAACTATTGCAGTTTTAGGTGCCAAACCGGTTTATGTGGATGTTGATCCTGCAACGTATAATTTGGACGTTTCACAATTAAAAAGAGTGGTTTCTTCGCGGACTAAAGCAATGATTGCCGTTTCCTTGTACGGGCAATGCGCCGATTTCGATGCAATTGAATCAGAAATTGGGGAGTTGGGTATACCGGTGATAGAAGATGCTGCTCAGAGTTTTGGTGCGGAATATAAAGGGCGAAAATCCTGTAATTTATCGACCATCGGTTGTACCAGTTTTTTTCCATCCAAGCCCTTGGGATGCTATGGAGATGGCGGTGCATTGTTTACCATGGATGACGAATTAGCCGTTGTTCTGAGGCAGATTGCCAGACATGGTCAGGATCGTAGATACCACCACATTCGTGTTGGATTAAATAGTCGTTTAGATACGCTTCAAGCTGGGATTTTGTTGGCCAAATTTGAAATTTTTGAAGAAGAAATCGAACGACGTCAGATCGTTGCCAAACGCTATGATCAATTATTAAAAGACATTTATAGGGTGCAAGCACCGGTGATTGAGCCCCATAATCTCAGTGTATATGCACAATATACCATTCAGGTCGAGAATCGTTCCCAGGTAAAGGTCCTGTTGAATGCGGAGGACGTGCCAACGGCAGTCCATTATCCTCTTCCCCTGAATAAACAACCAGCGGTTCAAGATGATACATGTGTTTTGCCCATCGGAGATGATTTGGCAACACGGGTAATAAGCCTTCCCATGCACCCCTACCTTTCTGAAGAGGATCAGGAAAAAATTATTAAAGTCCTAGCGGCTGCCGTGAAAGATCCCGGAGTCGAAAAGAACTAAAGGGGAGTGGATGTGGGCGTTTATATAGAATGTGGTTGTGTTGGAGGGCTGCTGTGGAAATATTGATTTTAACCAGTGGGTTTGGTTTAGGTCAGCCGAATTTGTACGGCCCCATGAGTGAATTATTTGTTCAGATGGCAGAGCAAGGCCATCAGCTGCACATTGTATGTAGAGCGGATGCGTCAGACACAGCCAATTTTGAAAATTATAAGAATATTCAAGTGTATGCATTGCCCAAAGACGGGAGATTACAGTATCTGAAAAATATGTATTCGACCTGTCGTAATATTATTAAAAGACGCACGATTGATGTGATTTATGGGCATATCCTGTCTTATTTGGGTGTCGTTGGATCGTTGCTTTCTTTGCAAACAGGTCTCCCGTACTTCCATTGGCTCTGTGGTGATGGGCGGGAATTCTCAAGGCAGGCGAGAGTACGGGAACGAATAATCAATTACTGGGTCTTTGCCTTTATTCATGCAGTGTCCAGAAAGATGGTCACTGGTGGAGATTGGGCGGCCCAACAGCAGGCCGTTCCGTACGGACTCAATCCTCGGCAGAAGTATGAAATTTTGCCCAATTCGGTTAATATTCATCGATTTTCAACGCAGAAAAAGGATCATAGAGATTATTTTGGCAATTCAGATCCCATCGTAATTTATGCGTCTCGGTTGTCCGATCGCAAAGGTGCTGATATTTTCATTGATGCTGTGGTTAATTTGGTTGATGCTGGTGTGACGATGAATGCCATTATTTGCGGAGGCGGGAGGCTGGATCAATATGTATTAGAACGGATAAGAAACTGTGCCTATCCCGAGCGCATCATGTTTGCCGGCGAAGTCGGATCTGTGGATTTACCGGATTATTTATTATCTTCGGATGTATTTTGCGTACCTGCCCGTTACCAAGGATTTTCAAGGGCCTATATCGAAGCCATGGCTGCGGGCTTGCCTGTGGTGGTCACACCTGTGGGATGCACGGAAAATATCGTTGATCATGGTGTGAATGGGCTTTTGTGTAAACCAGAGGCCCATTCTGTGGAAAAGAGTCTTCATTTTGTCTTAAGAAACGCTAAAATGCGGGCAGCCATGGGGAAAAGTGCCCGCTATAAGGCAAAATATTTGTTTGCCGTGGAGCGTGTCGCAAGTGGGTATATTGATATTTTTCGACGGAATAAATCCATGGTCTGAGGAGTGGGATGACATGGAAGAATTGTAAGCACTAATTAAACCCCATCTCAGTGACGTGGTCAAGTAAAACTGGACAATTTTTTAAGCGGCTTTTTCCAAAAGCAGCTTAATTTACAGACAAAAGTTATTTTATCTAAAAAAGGCTCTCTGAAACAAGGTTTGAATTCCAAAATCTGCCCCAGAGAGCCTTTTTTTGCCTTAATTCTACAAGCGTTCAAAAATCGCAGCAGCACCCATGCCGCCACCAATACACATGGAGACGATGCCGTACTTGCCGTTTACCTCCTTGAGGTTGGCAAGGCAGGTGGCGGTGAGTTTGGCACCGGTACAGCCCAAAGGATGGCCCAGGGCGATGGCGCCGCCATGGATGTTGATGCGGTCCATGTATTTTTCCAGGTTCAGTTCCCGGATACAGTGGAGGGCCTGGGAGGCAAAGGCTTCATTGATTTCATAGATATCAATGTCGTCGATGGTCATGCCGGCCTGTTCCAGGACCTTGGGGATGGCATATTTGGGACCCACGCCCATTTCGTCGGACCTGCAGCCCACGGTGGTATAGGAGACCAAGCGACCAATGGGTTTCAGCCCCAGTTCATCGCATTTCTCCTTGGAGGCGATGATGGTGGCGGCGGCCCCGTCCGTGGTCTGGGAGGAGTTACCGGCCGTGACACTTCCACCGGCGGCAAATACAGCCCTAAGTTTGCCCAGGCCCTCGGGGGTGGATTCACGGATACCGTCATCGTGTTCAACAATGAACTCTTCCCGTTTGTAATCGCCTTGGGGCTGTTTCACATAGCGGTAGGCCGGGGTGGGAACGATTTCGGTGAATGTCCCATTGTCCCGTGCAGCAGCGGCCTTTTTCTGGGAAGCTGCTGCAAAGACATCCTGGTCTTCCCGGGAGATCTCGTAGCGGTTGGCCACGTTCTCGGCGGTGATGCCCATGGAGATGTACATCTCGGGATTGGTCTTGGAATATTCCGGATGGGGACGGGGCACATTGCCGCCCATGGGAACAAAGGTCATGGATTCCACGCCTGCGCCCATGGTGATCTCGGACCAGCCCATCTGTACCCGGGAAGCGGCCAGGGCAATGGCTTCCAGGCCCGAGGCGCAGAAGCGGTTGACCGTGGCGCCGGAGACCTTGTCCGGGAAACCGGCCATTTTCAGGGCAACACGTCCCAGGTTCAATCCCTGTTCCGCCTCGGGAAAGGCGCAGCCCAGCATGACATCGTCCAGGTGCTCGGCTTCCAGGTTCTCGGTTTTGTCCACGGCTGCCTTCATGATAAAGGAAATCAGCTCTTCCGGACGGGTCTCCTTAAAGTGACCTCTCTTTTGTTTACAGCCCGGGGTCCGGACGGATTGTACAATATATGCATCTCTCATTTTTTATCCCTCCTTAGTTTCTGAGCGGTTTCCCGGTTTTCAGCATGTGATCGATGCGGGCAACTGTCTTTTCTTCTCTACAGAAGTCCACAAAGGCGTCCCGTTCCAGTTTCAGGATGGTATCCTCGTCCACTTCGCTTCCGGTGTTCACATCCCCGCCGGCCATGACAAAGGCGATCCGTTTGGCCAAAAAGGCATCGTGCTCGCTCATGAATTTACCATTGAGCATGTTATAAATTTCCGCATTTACCATGCCGGGACCGGCATTCCCCATGACCCGCAGGGGCTGTCTGGCAGGGGGTACATACCCGTCATCCAGCATTTTCAGGACTTCTTTCTTGGCTTCGCCCACCAGGTTGTCCCGGTTAAAGACGATGCGGTCGGCCTGTCCCAGAAAGCCATTGCCCTGGGCCTGGGCTGCGGACATGGAAACCGCAGCCATGCCGATCTTCATAAAGGCCGGTACAAAGAGTTTGCCCAGGTCCATATCCTTGTCGGTCTTTGCCGGAAGGGCACTGACATATTTCTTCCACAGGTTCATGGTGCCACCGCCGGCGGGCAACAGGCCCACCCCGATTTCCACCAGCCCCATGTAGAGTTCCGCATGGGCCACAATGCGATCGGCGCCCAGGCAGGTCTCGCAACCACCACCCAGGGTCATGCCGTAGGGGGCCGCCACCACCGGGAAGGGCGCATATTTGGCGGCCTGGATCCCATCCTGGGCCCGTTTCAGGAAGGCTTCGATTTCGGAGTAGCTCTTGTCGTGGCAGAGTTTGGAAATAAAGGAGAGGTCCGCTCCGGCGGAGAAGGCACCGGGCATGCCGCCGGCTTCGTTGCCGATGACCAGACCACAGCCGTTCTGATCCACATAATCAAGCCCCTGGGCAATGAAATCGATGATTTCCGCATTCAAGGCGTTCATCTTGGTGTGGAATTCAACGCAGAAGACATCATCCCCGATGTCCACCAGGCTGGCCGAGGCATTTTCCATGACCGTCTTGTTATTGCCCTTGGCAGCGGCAATGGACAAGGCGTTTTTCCCCATGGGAACGGCCTTGTATTCGCCGGCGGCAAAATCATAGAAATAACGGATGCCGTTTTCCAATTTATAAAAGGAGCTAATCCCAGCATCCAACATGGCCTTTACATTGGCCGGGATATCCAGGTCGTCCTGCTGCATGCGTTCCACGGCTTCGGCAACCCCGTAGGCATCCCAGAGTTCAAAGGGCCCCATTTCAAAGTTGTAGCCCCACTTCATGGCATTGTCGATTTCCACAACGGTATCGGCAATTTCAGGAATCCGGTTGGCCGCATAGGCAAAGCTGTTGGCCGCCAGTTTCCAGGCAAATTTTCCACCCTTGTCCTCACCCTGGAGAACACAGCAGATCTTTTCGGCCAGGCTGCCCTTTTTCTTGGCCTCTTTGATGCAGGGGAAGGAGGACCGTTCCAGGTCTTCGTATTCCATGGTCTGCCAGTTGAGAACCTTGCGGATCTTCTTCCATTCCGGTGTCAATTCGGTCTTGTAGAATCCGCCCTGGGTTTTGTTGCCCAGCCAGTTGTTTTCGGCCATTTTTTCGATGAAGTCCGGCAACAGCATCGTATCCCGCTGTTCATCGTCTGCACACAGATCATAGGAGTTCTTGGCCACATGGATCATGGTATCCAGTCCCACCAGGTCCGTGGTCTTGAAAATGGCGGTCTTGGGACGTCCCAGGGCCGGGCCGAAGATGGCATCCACCTCCGGAATCGTGAGGCCGTCTTCCACCATGAACTTCATGACAGCACCAATGCCCTGGACACCGATTCTGTTGCCCACAAAATTGGGGGTATCCTTGGCCCATACAATACCCTTGCCCAGGTTCTTCTCACCAAAGCCGGCAATGAAATCCAGGATTTCCTGCTGGGTGTCTTCCCCGGGGATCAGCTCCAGAAGGTGCATGTACCGAACCGGGTTAAAGAAATGGGTGCCCATGAAATGTTCTTTAAAATCCTGGGAAAATCCTTCACTGATGTCCTTGAGGGGAATCCCCGAGGTATTGGTACTCACAATGGAACCAGGCTTGCGCACCTTGTCCACCTTGGTAAACAGATCCCGTTTGATGGCCAGATTTTCCACAACCACCTCGATGATCCAGTCACATTCACCCAGCTGGTCAATGTCGTCATCCAGGTTGCCGATGGAGATCAGACCGGCATCCTTTTTATTAAAGAACAGAGAAGGAGATGAGGCAAGGGCAGCATCCAGACCTCCCTGGACAATCCGATTCCGGGCAGCAGGATCATTCTTTTCTTCATCTTTCAAGTCAAAGGGAACAATGTCCAGGAGCAGCACATTGACACCGGCGCCGGCCAGAAGAGCAGCAATGCCGCCTCCCATGATACCGGACCCGATGACAGCGGCCTTTCTGATTTTTCGTACCATGATTTCCTCCTAATAATCGAGTATTTAACTACACCATTATGAACGAGCATTCATTTGGGCTTAACAGAAACACAATGGGGTTGTCAAGTAAAATAATTCAGATAGAACCCCAGAACACATCAACAAAAAAATCTTATATTTCAGGAAATTATACCCATCAAGCATCATGATTTATTATATCTGCCACCTCCAGATACCATTTCCTAACATCCATGAATCAAAATTCAGATCACCCATGCATGGGTTCTTGTAAAACAAGGTTGGGTTTGATAGTGTGGACCATCAATTTTAAAGGCGATCTCAACTTAAAGGGCCCCCCATGCACTGGATATCAGCCAAGAGCACCTTATTCTCAACCCTGAACATACACTCAGTTGCCCAGGCCATCGCAGCCCTCCAGCGTCCCAACGGAGATATTCCCTGGCACACGGACGGCAAAACAGACCCCTGGGATCTGGTGGAATCGGCCATGGGCCTAAACATCGGCGGCAACCCCCAGGCGGCCTGCCACGCCTTTGAGTGGCTGGCCAAAACCCAGAACCCCGACGGCGCATGGTTCTCCGCCTATGTGGACGGCACCCCCGAAGATCGGACCAGCGAATCCCACATGGCCTGTTATCTGGCCGTGGGCCTGCTCCACACCCATCTCATCACCGGGGATGTGGCCATGCTTGAGCGGTTCTGGCCCACCATGGAAAAGGGCATTGAATTTGCCCTGGCCCTCCAGACCGACACCGGGGAAATATACTGGGCCCGGGACCCCAAAGGCAAGGCAGATCCCATGGCCTTGCTCACCGGCTCCAGCTCCATCTTCATGAGCCTGAAGTGTGCCCTGACCATTGCCCATCTCCTGGGCCACTCCCGACCGGCCTGGGAGACTGCCTGGGAAAGACTTGGGGCCTCCCTGAGCGGCAACCTCCACGTCTATAACATGAGCAAATCCCGGTTCTCCATGTACTGGTTCTACCCCATCCTCTGCGGGGCATTGCAGGGGGACAAGGCCCGGGAACGCATTGACCGGTACTGGAACAAATACATCATCGAAGGTCAGGGTGCCCGGTGCGTTTCCGACCAGCCCTGGGTGACCATTGCCGAGACCTGCGAACTGGTCCTGGCCCTCAAGGCCATGGGCCTTTGTGAAAAGGCCGGCATTGTCTTTTCCTGGATCCAGGACCGGGTCTACGAGGATAAGACCTTCTGGTGCGGCTACACCTATCCGGACATGGTCATCTGGCCCGAAGAAAAAATTTCCTGGACCAATGCCGTGGCCCTCATGGCCGCCGATGCCGTCTACGACCTCACCCCGGCCGCACGGCTCTTCAGCCACGACGCCTGGGACGGGTTTGAATTCAGGGAACTGCCGTGAAAGACAACAGACCCTATTATATTAAACAGCTCTGGTACCGGATCCTCCACTTCCACATCTCCCGGTACCTGGCCCCCAAACTCACGGCCCTGGGGGAAAATCCCTTCATTGTAAAACCCTGGCACATCGAGGTCTTCGGCGGCCCCATCACCATTGGCAGCCACATCACCCTTTTGGGCTGTTCCGACAAAAAAACCCGGCTCACGGTCTGGTCCGATCAAACCGATATACCGGGTATTACCATCGGGGAGCATGTGCTCATCTCCCCGGGTGTCCGCCTCTCCGCCGCCCATGGCATCTCCATCGGCGATTCCTGCATGCTGGCCAGCAATGCCTATGTCACCGACTCCGACTGGCACGGCATCTACGACCGCTCCCTGCCCCCTTCGGGCATTACCCCCGTGACCCTGGAGGAAAACGTCTGGATCGGAGACTCCGCCATTGTCTGCAAGGGGGTCACCATCGGTCGCAACAGCGTCATCGGCGCCGGCGCCGTGGTCACCTCGGACATTCCCGCCAATGTGGTGGCCGCCGGCAACCCCGCCCGGATCATCCGCCACCTGGACCCAGACCACCCCATGATCACCCGCAAGGACCGCTACGGCGACACAGAGGCCATGAACCAGGTTCTCAGCGAAACGGAAAAGGAATTGCTCAAGGACAACACCCTCTGGGGGTGGATCCGATCTTTGATCTTCCCCAGACGGGCCTGACCCGGACCTTCCCTGGCACCCTGTTCCAAATCCATCCCCGGCACCGCCGGCACCTGTCCCCGTTCCCTGGAAAATGGGAAGAACCGCCCCGGATCATATCCGTTCTCTGGAAAGGGCCTCCTCCTGGATAAAGGCCGTGAGCCCCTTGAGGCAGCGACTCATCTTTTCAATGTCAAAGGTTTCGGCAAATTGATGGAGTTCCCTGCCCAGCTGGACCAGGGCATCAAATCCGTATTCCTTGCCCAGGGCCATGATCCGCAATGAAATATCCCTGACCTCGGAGACCCGCATCCCCTCCTGTAACTGGGGCAACAAGGGCAGGATTTCCTTGCGGAGAATGGGAATGAGCTGGGGATGGTCCTCCAGCCCGCCCTGGAGACTTCCCAGTTCCGATACCGGACTGGACTCGGGCAGTTCCGCCCCCACATACCGACAGAGCACACGGCCCAACTCCTTAAGGTCCACGGGTTTGGTCATGCAATGGACATAGGGGGCCGTATCCCCCTCGGTCGGAAGGGCATACCGGGTGGAAGCCGTGACCAGAACAATGGGAATGGCCGCCACAACCGGGTCGGCCTTCAGGGCCTTGGCCGTGGTAATGCCGTCCATATCCGGCATCTTGGCATCCATGAAAATCAGATCCGGCATAACGGACTTCACACGGGAAATCGCAGCCCTGCCGCAGTCCGCCTCATACACCTCCAGCCCGATGCGCTCAAAAAATTCCCGCATCATGAAGCGGATATTCTCCTGGTCATCGGCCACCAGAACCCTCTGCCCGGTAAAGGCAAGGGCCCCCAGATCAATGTCCGTCGGTCGGGACCATTTTTCGGTGCCGGCCCCCATGTCCGTGTCCACATGGGGAAGATAAATGGTAAACCGGCTGCCCTGGTCCACCTGGCTTTCCAGGTCAATGCGCCCCCCCATCAATTCCACCAAATGGCGGCAGATGGAAAGCCCCAGTCCCGTGCCCCCGTATTTCCGGCTGGTGCCGGCCGACTCCTGCTGAAAGGACTCAAAGATCAGGTCCCGCTTGTCCTCAGGAATCCCCACCCCGGTATCGGAAATGGAAATCACCAGATGGACCTTTTCCGCAGTCGCCTGGGGCATGGCCCCGTCCACGGTCGCGCAGATACAGATCTCCCCCCTGTCCGTGAATTTAATGGCATTGTCCACCAGATTGGTCACCATCTGGCGCAACCGCATGTCATCCAGAAGCAGGGGGCGATCCAGTTCCGGTGCCACCTCAACCATAAATTTCAAATTCTTTTCCTGGAGCCGGACCCGGAACATCATACCCACCTCCCCAAAAATTTCCTCCAGCCGGGTGGGCACCCGTTTGATCATGAGTTTTCCCGCCTCCAGCTTGGACAGATCCAGCACCTCGTTCAATAGGTTGAGCAGGCTTTTGCCCGCCGACAGAATGGTGGAGACATAGGAGGCCTGCTGGGGCTCTTCAATCATGGTATCCAGAATCTGGGAAAACCCAATCACCGAGTTCAAGGGCGTCCGGATCTCGTGGCTCATATTGGCCAGGAACTCGCCCTTGGCCTGGTTGGCCCGCTCCAACTCGGTTTCCTTCTGCTTTCTTACTTCCACCTCGGCATTGAGAGCCTCATTGACCACCTGCAGCTCCCGGGTCCGCTCCTCCACCCGGGCCTCCATTTCCTGGTAGGACTGCTTCAACGCCTTTTCCACCTGCTTCCGTTTGGTGATATTCCGGGAATTGACCACATACCCCTTCACCGCCGGATGGGAAATCAAATTGGTGGAGTTGGACTCCAGAATACACCAATATCCGTCCCGGTGGCGGTACCGATACTCAATGGGATGGGGATCAGATATCCCCAGGATCCGATCCTTGAACCGTCGGCTCATCTCCTCCCGTTCTCCAGGATGGGTAAACTCAAAGGAATCCACCCCCATGAGATCGGCGGGCGAATACCCCAGAATCCGTTCCGTTGAAGGGCTTACATAGATAAAACAGCCCTTGGCATCCAGGATCCAGATCATGTCGGCGGCATTTTCAATCAAGGCCCGGTAATACTCCTCCCGGTACTTGACCTTGGTCAGGCTCTCCCTCAGCCGCAGGGCCATCTGGTTGAACCCCAAAGCCAAATGGCCGAATTCATCCTGGGAATCAATGGCAATGCGGGTATCCAGATCCCCCCGGCCGATGCGGGCCGCCCCCTGAACCAGGGCGGAAAGGGGACGGGTCAGACGCCGGGTCAAAAGCATCAGGGCCATGGAGATCACCAGGGCCGCCGCAAGGCTGATCCCCGTCAGCAAGGGCCTCAGCCGCTGCACCTCCCCATAGACCTCGGTCACGGGATCGGCGGCAAAAAGATACCATCCCCAGGGTTCGAAATAGACATACCGGGCCAAAAGCTCCCCCTTGCCCATGTCCAGGCGCAGACGCCCCCTCCCCGGGGCAACCCTCCGGAACCATTTATCCTCCCCCACATCCGTATTCAACAGATACTTGTCCGGGTGAAGCACCACAATGCCGTCCTGGTCCACGGCGAAAATATACCCCTTGCGCCCCACCTCAATGGCGGAAATTTCAATACCCGCATCCATCTTGGCCTTGGCAATACTGGCCGCAATGCGGCCCAACCCGTATTGGTGGATCATTTCATCCTGGGTCTGGACCACCTCCAGGGCGCTTGACAAACAGGTGTCCAGCCAGGTCTCTCCCAGGTCTTCAAGGGCGGTTTTGGACAGGATAAAGGTGGTCATGACCATGAGCACCAGAAAAAAGAGGACCAGGGGAAGGGTGGTCATGAGAATTTTACCAAAGATCTTCATCAATCCGTCCCTTTGGGGGATATAAAATGGGTGTTTTCAGTAAATTGGGGATAAAGGGCCATGGTGGAAACCACAGGATGACCATAATCCAGCAACGGGGTCCGGGCATAGACCTGCCGGGTAAACATCAGGGGCAGGGCCACCATGTCGTCCAGAATACGGATCTGGGACTGCCCCCACAGGTGGAGCTGGGTCTCCGGATCAACGGTTTTACGGGCCGCCTCAATGAGCCCATCCACCGCCCCGTACTGGGAAAAGTTGGTATCCGGACGGACCCCTGCGACCACCCGGGATTCCGAATGGAAAAACCGGGTCAGATAGGCATCGGCATTGGGACGCCAGGCCGCATACACCACCAAAGGCGGCGGCTCTTTCCGGATGATACGATGCATTTCCGAATGGGGAACCGTCCAGATCCGACATTGGATCCCAATGGGCACCAGCAGCCGCTTCAGGGTCCGATAATATGCCTGGTAGACCCGTTTTTCAGACGCCACCAGGTCCAGCTCGAACCCATTGGGGTACCCGGCCTGTGACAAAAGGGACCGGGCCCTGGACAGATCCATGGCATAGTCCAGCCCCAGGGATTCCACCTCGGACTGCTTCAGCCCCCCGGGCAGAAACGCCGACGGCACCGGTGAATAGACCTTGCCCGCAATCCGGGAATCCGCAGTTCGGTAAAAGGCATCCCGGTCCAGGGCATAGGCCAGGGCCCGCCGCACCCGGATATCGTCCATGGGAGGGGCTGCCGTATTAAAATACAGGGTGCCCACCTCCCCTACACCATGGGTATCCACCACCACGTTTCTGAAAAATTCCGCAGTGGAAATCCAGCCCCGCTCCCCCGACCCGGTAATCACATCCAATCGGGAAGCCATGAGACCGGAGAGCCGTTCTTCGGCATCGGGAATAAAGTAGAGCCAAACCCCCGATAGCTTGGGCCGTCCCCTGAAATAGGCCCCATGGGGCTTGAGTTTCAACACCTCCCCCGGAGAATGGGAATCAAAGGCAAAGGGCCCCGTGCCAATGGGGTGTTGTTTAAAACCTTCATAACCAAGGGTTTCCACAGCCCGTTTACTCAGAATGAATCCCCCGCCGTAATTGGTAATCTTAGGAAAAAAAAGAATAGGAGAGATGGGGGTGTTGAAACGGATCTCCACCAGATACCGCCCTTTTTTTTCAACGGTCATGGTCTGGTATTCGCCCGCATACCCGCTGTATTCCTTTTGGGCCGCCTTTTCCAGGGAAAACACCACATCATCTGCAGTCATCTCGTGGGCAGGGCCCCCCGGCCCCCCATGGAACATCACCCCGGAGCGCAGGTGGATCCGCCAGACCTGCTCCCCATCTTCCATGTGGAATTCCGGCAGGGCCGATGCCAGGTCCGGCTCAATGCGGGGGGCGTTCCCCGGTACATACCGCAACAGCCCGTTAAACACCATATCACTGAAGGCCCGGTCCTGGGACCCAAAGGCAAAATGGGGATCCAGGTTTCCCATGGAACTCACATGGGTTCCGAAACGCAGCACCTGACCGGGACTTTCAACGGTCCAGACCAGGAAAAGAAGAATGACCCACACGCCCAAAACACACGTTTTTTTCGGCATTGGTGCCTCCCTGCATCGTCCAGTATAAAAATCAATGCATTGATTTTTCCATACCCCTCTGCGAAACCTATTAAGTATACATAATTTGCCCTATCTTGCCAATCAAAGGTCATGCCCGCCCCGCCCCCAAACCCGCTCCTGTTTTCCCATGAACAGATTCCCCGACCCGGGAGATTATCCTTTGCAAACCCCTAAAAGAGGGTTATGTTTTACAAAACAAATGAACAGAATCACTAGAAAAATTAGGAGGGCAAATATTTCGGTACACAAAACCGACTGCCCATAGGAAGATCCCATGAAAGCCCAATCCCTCACATTGCCCGTCACCGGCATGAGCTGTGTCAATTGTGCCGCCAACATCACCCGAACCCTGGAACAACAGGAGGGGGTCAGCCAGGCCCAGGTTAACTTTGCATCGGAACGGGCCACCATCACCTATGACCCGGACCGCCGGACGCCGGAGCAAATCGTGGCCGCCATCCACGACCTGGGCTTCACCGTGGCCCTGGCGGAATTGGAGGCCCCCGTCACGGGCATGAGCTGCGTCAACTGCGCCGCCAACATCACCCGGACCCTGGGCAAGCTGGAGGGCGTGGTCCAGGCCGATGTCAACTTTGCATCGGAACGCCTCACCCTGCGCTTTCTCTCTGACCAGATCACCCCAAAGACCATCCAGGCCACCGTCAAGGACCTGGGCTTTGAACTGGTCCTGGTGGACAGCCCGGATGGGGCCCAGGCCCAGGATGCCGAAGCCCTGGCCCGGCAGAGGGACATCAAGGACCAGACCCAAAAATTCACCATGGGCGCCCTCTTCACCCTCCCCCTCTTCCTTTTGAGCATGGGCCGGGACTTCGGCCTCATCGGCGCCTGGAGCCACGCCCCCTGGGTCAATTGGCTCTTCTTTGCCCTGGCCACCCCGGTGCAGTTCTACACCGGCTACGACTATTATGTCGGGGGCTATAAGAGTCTTAAGAACAAAACCGCCAACATGGACGTCCTCATCGCCCTGGGCTCCTCCGTGGCCTATTTTTACTCCCTGGCCATCCTGGTCCTTCCCTTTCTTTCCGGCCACGTCTACTTTGAGACCGCCGCCGTCATCATCACCCTGATCAAACTGGGCAAACTCTTGGAGGCCCGGACCAAGGGCAAGGCCGGGGGGGCCATCCGAAAACTCATGGGCCTCACCCCCAAGACCGCCACCCGCCTGGTGGAGGACAAAGAAGTGGAAACCCCCATCGCAGAGGTCCAGGTGGGCGACCTCCTCCTCATCCACCCCGGGGAACGCATCCCCGTGGACGGGGTGGTGGTCCAGGGCCGATCCCTGGTGGACGAATCCATGCTCACTGGGGAACCCATCCCCGTGGAGAAAACTGCCGAGGATGGCCTCACCGGCGGCACGGTGAACCAGGACGGCCTGCTCAAATTCAAGGCCACCCGGGTGGGAAGGGACACCGTCCTCTCCCAGATCATCCGCATGGTCCAGGAGGCCCAGGGCAGCAAGGCCCCCATCCAGGCCCTGGCCGACCGGGTGGCCGCCGTCTTTGTCCCCGGGGTCATCTTCATCGCCCTCATCACCGTTGGCCTCTGGTGGAGCATCACCGGAGAGTTTGTCCCGGCCATGATCCGCATGGTGGCCGTCCTGGTCATTGCCTGCCCCTGCTCCCTGGGCCTGGCCACCCCCACCGCCGTCATGGCCGGCACGGGCAAGGGCGCGGAAAACGGCATCCTCTTTAAACGGGGCCAGGCCCTGGAAACAGCCGCCAAGCTGGACACCATTGTCCTGGACAAGACCGGCACCATCACCCAGGGCAAGCCAGGAGTCACCGACCTTATCCCCGGCCCGGACATGACGGAAGAACAACTCCTGTCGGCGGCCGCCGCATTGGAGCGGGGCTCAGAACACCCCATTGGCAAAGCCATTGTGGCCCATGCTCGGGAACAGGGTATGGAGCCCACGGAAATTGAAGCGTTTAAAGCTTACAGCGGCCTGGGCGTGGAAGGCCGGATCGGGAACCAGATTCTCCGCCTGGGCAAACCCGGCTGGTTCAAGGAGACCACCCTAGGGAACCAGCGCCGGCCCATCCACCAGCTCCAGTCCCAGGGCAAGACCGTGGTTGTTTTGGCAGAAGCGGATCAGCTTTTGGGCCTCATCGGCGTAGCCGACACCCTCAAACCCGACTCAAAACAGGCCGTTTCCCAATTGAAAAAGGAAGGTCTCACCGTGGTCATGCTCACCGGAGACAATGAAGAAACCGCCAGGGCCATCGGAGATGCCGTGGGTGTGGACCACATCGTGGCCGATGTGAAACCCGACGAAAAGGCCCAAACCATCCAGGAACTCCAGGCCGGGGGCAGCCGAGTGGGCATGGTGGGGGACGGGATCAACGATGCCCCGGCCCTGGCCCAGGCCGACATCGGCTTTGCCATCGGCACCGGCACCGATGTGGCCATTGAAACCGGGGACATCATCCTCTCCTCGGGCCGCCTCACCGGCATCCCCATGGCCGTGGACATCAGCCAGAGAACCCTGGCCACCATCCGCCAGAACCTCTTCTTCGCCTTTGTCTACAACATCATCCTCATCCCCCTGGCCGCCGGTATCCTGGCCCCCTTTGCCGCCATGCCCCTTTTCCTGCGCCAGCTCCATCCCATTCTGGCCGCCCTGGCCATGGCCTTTTCCAGCATCAGCGTGGTGACCAACAGCCTCCGCCTCTACCAGGCACCGGTAAAGGCCGGGGCGAGAAACAGGGGCGGGAAATGAAAAAATCCAGCAAAAACCGGCTCATGCCCCACCACCAGGAGCGCTTCCCCTCGGACAATCTCTTTGACAAGATCGCCCGGGCCGTCTGCCGGGCCGGCACCCTCCCCCGCAAAGAACTATACGAAGCCTGGGAGACCGCCCGCCGCATCCGCCGGCGCTTCAGGGGGGGCCGCATCGTGGACATGGCCTGCGGCCAAGGACTTCTGGCCCAAATCCTCCTCATCCTGGACCAGAGCTCCCCTTCAGCCCTTGCCGTGGACCAAAGGATTCCGGAAAATGCCAATCGCCTCTGGGAAAGCCTGGCCCGGGACTGGCCCTTTCTAAAGGAACGCCTCCATTGGAGGGAAACCGACCTCAACACCCTGGAGCTGGAACCGGGCGACCTGGTGGTCTCGGCCCATGCCTGCGGCGCCCTCACCGACCAAATCCTGGCAAAGGCCGTGGCCCTCCCCGCCCGGGTGGCCGTCCTCCCCTGCTGCCACGACAGTCGCACCTGCAACACCGGTCCCCTTTTGGCCTGGATGGAACCGGGACTGGCCATTGACGCCCAAAGGGCCATGGCCCTTGAACAGCAGGGCTACAAGGTCACCTGCACCCGCATCCCCAGTGAGATCACCCCCAAAAACCGGCTCATCATGGGGGATCCAATATAGATCCACCCCCTCCCAATCGAGTAGGAGGGGGGCTTGCGCCCCCCGTCCTCTCACACCACCGTACATACGGTTCCGTATACGGCGGTTCGTGATAACTTCTTCTTCCACACAATAAAATCCAGCAGTGACACAAGTCCAAGTCTGTCAAAGAATTTCTTCTTAAACGCCTGATTCATATGGGATGCCTTTGAATTCCACCACGGCCCTCGGCCATTGGTCGCGGACGCCCAGGCTCTCTGCTCTGTCAGCCCACGGCGCATTAATCCCTTAGCCCGAGTGTAATTCCGCTTCCATTGTCTCCAGATCAAACATCTTAAATGATGCCTGATCCATTGATCCAATTCTTCGAACATCCCCTTCACTTCAGATAATTGAAAATAATTTGCCCACCCTTTTAACAGCGGACGTATTTCCTGAATTGATCAATTTCAACAGCCGTTTGTCCGAAATTCGTCGGGCAATGCGGCTCATCAGAATATCATGGTTGACCTTATCGAAGAATTTCTCCAAATCCATGTCCACAACCCATCGCTTATCTTTAGACATATGGGCTTTGGCCTGGAGCAACGCCTGGTGCACGCTTCTACCCGGACGGAATCCAAAGCTAAATTCAGAAAAGAAGGGATCGAATATCGGGGTGAGTATCTGGCTAACCGCCTGTTGGATCAGACGATCAAGCACCGTTGGAATGCCAAGCCTACGCATTCCACCACCGGGCTTGGGTATTTCCACCCGAAGGACCGGTGTCGGCACATATGTGCCCTGTAGAAGTTCTTCTTTGACATCTGCCCAATGGGCCTGGAGCCAGGGTTTAAGGTCATGGACAGTCATTGCGTCCACGCCTGGTGCTCCCCGGTTTCCAACCACTTGATCATAGGCAGCAAACATATTATCGCGTCCGACCACTGCTTCCATCAATTGATGGGAATGGCGGTTGGAGTGTTCTCTCCTTGCCGTGTCATTTGACGCACCAACACCGTACCCTTGCAGGTTCCGCCCGCTACCCTCCGGTATGGGATCGGGTATCTCAACCCTACTGGTCTGCATCTGCTTTGACATCGAAATTCAAGCTCCAACCATAATTATCACGTTCGGGCCTTCAGCTCGGTCGGATGAGCCTACTATGCCCTCTGCTGACTTCTTCCGACTCATCCCGCCGCCTCGTGACGACGGTAGCACAAGGCAAATCGACAGATCTCCCAGGGTAAGACGCGCGACCTTCACACTTATACCTGCCGCATATACGTCCGCACTTTCTGTGCAAGTATCGGGCTTTGGATGTATTTGCCTCCTCACCCAATGCGACCGCCTCATATGCGATTTCTGTTCGTCAGGCCAGTGTTTTGCCTTCGGCTTCCTTCAGATTCCACCTCACCATGGACACCCTTGCCGTTCGGCTAATCGTTCCCCTTGCCGGGCCGATGGAGGACTTTCACCTCCAAGTCACTCCCGGTTTTTTTCAGGAGTAGCGCCAGTATTGGCGCTGCGCGCCATGCCTGGCGCACAAACAACACCGGCCGCACCTTTTTCAAGGTGCGGCCGGAACCATGGCACATCCGCCATGGATATCAGATGAAATTGTCTTTAAATTTGCTGGATCACATCCCGGAAAACCGAAAAACCGATGGCCCACATCACCGTACCCACCAGTGTATCCAGAATTCGCCAGGCCATGTCCTTTTGGAACAAGGGCGCCAAAAGCCCCGCCCCCAGGCTCAGGGAAAAGAACCAGACAAAGGAGGCGGTCACGGCCCCGGCCCCGAACAGGGTCCGCTGGCCTTCCGGAAACTGGGCGGCCAGGCTCCCCAAAAGAACAACCGTATCCAAATAGACATGGGGATTGAGCAGGGTCACGGCCAAGGTGGCCACCACCGCCGTTTTCAAGGAGGTCCGCCCCCCCGCCTCCATGGTGAGTTTCCCGCCCCTGAAGGCCGATCGAAATGCCGAAATCCCATAGACAAAGAGAAAGGCGCTCCCCCCCATGCCCGCAGCAAGGGAGAGGAAACGGCTGGAGGCGATGATCCGGCCCGTTCCCGAAACCCCTAGGGCCACCAGGGCGGCATCGCAGAGGGCGCAGATCAGAGGGATGATAAGGTAGTGGTTCCGCCGCACCCCCTGGCTGAGGACAAAGGCGTTCTGGGCCCCGATGGCGATGATAAGGCTGGCGCCGGTGCCCAGCCCTTTAAAATAGGTCAATAACATGGTCTGCCTTTCTTTGGAGTCATACAATGGGTTCCAGCCTACCCCCCTGCCCCAAAGAAGTAAAATTAATTAATTTTATCAATCATTAATTCAATTGATAAAATCACAGCCCCAGGGTGAAAAACAGGGAATCCACATCCATGACAGGAAAGGCCGCAGGAAGCATTTCCTTGGCCACCCGGGAGAACCCCTTTTTATCGTAGAAGCGATGGGCCGCATGGAAGCGATCCGTGGTGCCCAGATAGATGCGGCCCACCCCCTTGTCCCCGGCCCAGGCCAGGGCCGTGTCCAGGAGCTGGTCCGCCGTTCCCGTCCCCCGGTGGGAGGGGGCCACAAACATCTTCTCCAGGGCCACCATGCCCCGGCCAATGTCCTTGAACCCAACGGTTCCCACAATATCTTTCCCGTCCAGGGCCACCCAAAAATTCCCCTTGTCCCGGCAATAAAAGGAGGGGATGTCCAAAAGGTCGGGCTGATCCGCCGCCCCCACGGGCAACCCGAACTCCCCCTGCTGGATGGAAAGAATCAAAGACAGAATCCCCTCCCCATCACCGTGACCGTAGGGCCGGATGGTAATCCGGGGTGCCGAAAGCAGGGGAATCCCCCTTTGCACCAGGGCCATCAGGGCAATGAGATCTTCTTTCTGATCCCGGTCAAGGCCGGCCATGAGCCGGGCCGCCCGGTGGTAATAGCCCGGGAGGATCTCCTCCACCCGCATCAACCCCTTTGCAGTCAAGCGCACCATGCGCCGCCGCTTATCGATTTCGTCAACCTGGCAGGAGATGAATTCATCCCGCTCCAGCCCCTGGATCAACCCGGTCATGGTGGCCCGGGTCACCCCCATTTTCCCGGCCAGCTCCGACGGGGTCAGGGGATGGTCCGGGGTCCGGTTCAGTACCACCAAAATGAGGAATCGCCCCTGGGACAGGCCGTACCGGCCCAGGAGGGCTTCAAACCCCGCCAGCAGATCGCTGCTGGTACGCAATAATTTCACCATGGTTTCCATGGACAGGGGATCCAGGGTTTCGTAACGGCGGGACAGATCTTGGAACTCTTTGGGGGTAGGCGGATCCTTCAAAAAGAACATAACAACCTCCACTGGGGACTCGAACATAGGTTTAGGAGCAATAGAACCTTGGGGTTTAATACGGGGCCATAGGAATTGTCAACAATTAACGCCTTCCCCCGGGGCCCCGCCAATGGTAAAATGACCCTTTATTCAACTTTTATTAAGGAGTATCCCATGAACCCGGATCCGGTTCTTGATATCTTTTCAGACTATGTCTGACCCTGGTGCTATTTCATTGCCGGGCGCATTGACCACCTCAAAGAAAACTACCATATCCAGGTCCGGTGGCGGGCCTTCCCCCTCCATCCCCACACCCCGGAAGAGGGGCTTTCCCTTGAAACCCTGTTCCAGCAGAAGGGCATCCTGGCCAATGTCGACCAGATCATGGCCCAGCTCAAGGCCACGGCCGAAAGCTTTGGCCTCCCCCTGGGGGAACGGCAGCACACCTATAACAGCCGCCTGGCCCAGGAAGTGGGCCTCTGGGCCCAGGAGCAGGGCCAGGGCGACGCCTTCCACCATGCTGCCTTCCACGGCTATTTTGTGGACGGCCTCAACCTGGCAAAAAAGACCGTCCTTCTCCAGCTCATCCAGGCCGCCGGCCTGGACCCCCAAGAGGGGGAGGCCGTCATTGACCAACGCCGGTTCAGTAACGCCGTGGATAAAGACTGGGAAGCATCGGCCCAACTCAACATCATGGCCGCCCCCACCTTTCTCATGGGCCAGGACCGGCTGGTGGGGGCCCAGAGCTATGAAAAGCTGGAGCAGATGGTCCTCAAACACGGGGCCCAAACCCGATAATCCCACCTCAATTTAACCCGCCCCGGGGCGGCCCTTGGGCAATTTCTGCCCCCCGGCCCCGGGCAAATTCTACCCATAGCCCACCTACGGCAGGTTGGACTCCCCCAACAACGCCCCCTCCATCCAGGGCATACAACTTGCTTAAACCCCCTGTATATATGCGGCATCGGCACCGCCGTTCCGCCCCGGCAGAAAGGAGCTGTCGACACCATGGATTTTCGGCCCCGACTCAGGAGGAAGACGCCGCCGAACCCGACATCCCAAAGGGGGCCCAGTGAAAATCAACACCCACACCCTTAATGTGTCCGCATCCCGGCATTATGCCGAACTTACCCAAACCCATGTCACCCGCCAATTCAGCTTCCAAGGGGCGCTGAACCAGGCCCAGGCCCAACGCCTGGGTTCCCCAACACCCCAAGGGGGAGAGGCCGCCGCCTCCCAATGGGTCATCCCCGTGACCCTCCAGGGCATTTCCGGCCTTACCCTGAAACAGGAATTCCAGGAGGAACTCACCCGGTTGCGGCAAATCCTGGACGAGATCCTCTCAACCCTGGCCCAGGCATTTCAGCCCTCGGCCCAAACCCGTCTCAGACAGGTCACCACCCTCTATGCCCAGGGCATCCAGCTCCCTTCCCAGACCATGGCCTTTACCCAAACCACCCACCAGGTCCGAACCATCAGCGAGACCACCCAATTCCAGGCTGCAGGCCAGGTCCACACCGCAGACGGCCGGACCCTGGACCTCTGCCTGGATCTCACCATGGCCCATTCCCAGACCCACTCCTTCCAGATGGAGCAAAAATTGGTCTTCAACGATCCCCTGGTGGTCCACACCCGGGCCCAGGCTCCCGCCCTGTCCGGGGTCGAATTCGCCTTTGACCTGGACATGGACGGAGAGGCCGAAGACCTGGCCCTCCCCCTGCCCGGCACCGGCTTCCTCAGCCTGGACAAAAACAAGGACGGCACCATCAACGACGGCAGCGAACTCTTCGGTCCCAGCAGTGGTTACGGCTTCCTGGAGCTGGCCGAACATGACCTTGATAAAAATTCTTGGATTGACGAAAACGACGAGATCTACGACCAGCTCACCCTGTGGGAACCCCATGCAAAGGAAGGCCGCCGCCTCACCCGCATCCGAGATGCCGGCATCGGCGCCATCTACCTGGAGACCGTGGACACCCCCTTTGACCTGAGGGACGACACCGGCCGGACCCGGGCCCGGGTGAAAAGGAGTTCCATGGCCCTCACCGAACAGGGCCAGCCCCTGGCAGTCCAGGAGGTGGAATGGACCGTATAACCTGGAAATAAGGCCACACCGGCAGCAACGACCATAAAAAAAGGGCATTGGTCAAAATCGATCAATGCCCTTTTGATTTTAAATGGAGCCGGCGAGCGGACTCGAACCACTGGCTTGCTGATTACGACTTTGTGGATCACCCATGCGTCTTAAATAATTTTGTGGATCATAAAACCAAATCCATGATCCACAACCTGTTTTATGGATCATCGGTGATCCTTAAAGAATGGCCTTCCCTTCTGCCACATTGATCAATTCTGTAAAGGCGTAAATAGCCGCTGTTCGACCACTGTGTTCCCGTAAAACCGTAAACAATCCGCCATTTCTAAGCATTGTAAGAATTCTTTTCGCCGTAGGTGTGGGAATCTCTTCTATGCCATTGAAATCCGTTGATTTAAAAATGGGCCTGGAAAAAATGAAATCCAGGGCATGAATAGCATATTGAGAGCGGGTTAAATCAATGATTTCATTTTTCTTCTCTTCATAAAGGGATAATATCTGAGACGCTTTTTCCTGATTCTCAAGGGCCTGAACCGTAATAGCCTTTAAAAAGAAGGCGCACCACCCTGTCCAATCATCATCCCTTGAAATCGCCAGAAGCCGTTCATAATATTCATCTCTATGGCGTTCAAAATATGCGCTGATATAAAACATCGGGGATTGAATCAACCCAGCTTTGTAAAGAAACAATGGCACACACATCCGCCCTAACCTGCCGTTTCCATCTAAAAACGGATGCAATGCTTCAAATTCTGCATGGAGAATTGCAAGCTGCACAAGGGCATCTGGATAATCCCCATGGATATATTTTTCCCATTTGCCCATTGCCGCCACCAATTTATCCGCCGAAATCGGTATAAACTTGGCATCATCAATGGTACAACCCGGGGGGCCAATCCAATTTGGAATTTTCCGGTATTTTCCCGGGGCCTTGCCCTGGCCCCGGACTCCTTGAAGCAAAATTTCATGTGCGCCCTTTATAACCCGTTGGCATAGGGGTAATTCTTCCAATAACCTTGTGGCATGCCACATCCCTTTTCGATAATTCAAAACCTCATTTATGTCGGCTTCTTTATCCCTTGAAAGTTCTTTGGAATCTGCTTCAGCCTCAAATTCCAAAACCTCCCCCATGGTCGCCTGGGTTCCTTCAATCTTTGAAGAAAGAACAGCTTCCTGGGTAGATAATGGACTTAAAAGGACAGCAGCATTCGGTATGGCGGAAAGGGTGCCGTCATACCTTGCCAACGCAGCACTGGCCGGTCCTATTAAAGGGATCAGATAAGCCCAATCAACCTCAGTCGGTGGGAACCTATCATAGTGGTATCTAACCGGTGAACCCATTTTATTTTCGGCCTTTCATGCTCAATTATTCGTTAAAAATGAACTCCAGGTACTTGGTTTGAAGCCTCGGGAAAAATCGTATATTGGGCATGTTATTATAAGGATTTGATAATTGACAAGGCATTTTGCTCCTCCTTGTATTTTTGAATAGACCTCGCCTGTTCCGTTGCCCCCATCCCAGGCACCACCCCAATCGCCCCATTGGCAGAGCCGACACAAAGGTGATTTTTATTATCCTTCTGGACAGGGAAGATGGCTCCGAGGATAACATGTCCATGGAAACGGACAAAGGCATCAATTCCAAAATAGAGGTGCTGGGGATCAAGAAAAAGGGTCTGTTTTTTTTTAGTCTGACGTAGAAACCCTGGCCCTCAGGGCCAGGTCAGAGTGCAGTGGCTTTGCCATCTGTACGGCTCAATGTTACTCCAAAATCAAGTTGTCCCCACAACGTGAAATTAAGGAGTAACAATTGAGCCGATTCAGAAAATTATCACAAACGATATGGCATTGCCAGTATCACATAGTCTGGGTTCCCAAGTATCGTTTTCGGATACTGTATGGAGAAGTTGCTGCGGAAGTAGGTCGTTGTATAAAAGCATTTTCCGAGCGACAAGGTTGCGAAGTGGTGGAATTGAATATCCAAGTAGATCATGTTCATTTGCTTGTGAGAATTCCACCCAAAGTTTCAATTTCAGATTTTGTAGGAACTGTTAAAGGGCGAACTGCGATAAGAGTCTTTAACAAATTCCGAAAGTTGAAAGAAAAGCCCTATTGGGGCAATAAATTTTGGTCACGTGGTTATTGCGTAGACACAGTTGGCTTAAATGCCGAAATGATACGTAAGTACGTAAAATATCAGGAACGAAAAGAGAAAGTGGCAGAGCAAAGAGATTTGTTCAGTCGTTAAAATTTTGAAGTGAGGGCAGCCCCCTTGCCCCCTCAGGGGGCAAGGCAAACTAAGCCCCTTCCAGGGGCAATCAAAGCCTGGCCCTCAGGGCCAGGATCTTTAGAAAAAAGACACACAGCTTGTGTAATCTGGAACGAGGAATGCGCAGTTATAAAAAAAGATAAAAAGGCGTTTAAAAAGCTCAAAACCCTTTAAACGCCTTTATTTTCGGTGGAGCCGGCGAGCGGACTCGAACCGCTGGCTTGCTGATTACGAATCAGCTACTCTACCACCTGAGTTACGCCGGCTGCTTGGGAGAAAAACTAAACCTAATCCCAACGAAAATCAAGGGGAAATCCCCCCATGCCCGGGGGAAAGATCCTTTTTTTATTTTTAGGCAAAACCCTTGATCCCTCTGCCTTTTGTCTTATACTTGTCCCGGCGCGGGAACATAAGCCCGAAAATTTCATGACCATTTGCTCCTGACGGATTAAAAGGGTGGGTGTTGAGGTCACGCATCCCTTTTCCCCAATGGGCAAGCTGTCACAAATGGCCACCCTTTGGGCGAGATGCCTTCACCAGATCTGCCGCGTTCCGGAATGATTTGCAGTAAGCCATTACAGCAGCACATTCCGAGCCTTGCAGATCCGGCAAACCCATCTCGCGAAATTTCCGGGCCCCCTGTAACATTTATTTTGGAGCACACCATGAGTATGAATGGATTCCCCATCTTGTCCGCCCCTGGGGTCACCAACCTGATCAAAAACGGTGACACAGTGGCCTTTAGTGGTTTTACCCCTGCCGGCGGTGCCAAGGCCGTCCCCCGGATCCTGGCCGACCATGCCCGCAGGGAGCAGAAGCAGGGCCGCGAATACCGGCTCCGGATCCTCACCGGCGCGTCCAGCGGAGATTACATTGACAACGGCCTGGCCCAAGCCAATGCTGTGAAATGGCGGGCCCCCTACCAGGGCGGCCGGGAGATGCGCAACCAGATCAACCGCCAGGAGATCGAATACGTGGACATGCACCTCTCCCACATGGCCCAGACCGTCTCCGCCGGCTTCTTCGGCAAGGTGGACGTGGCCGTGGTGGAAGCCACGGAGATCACCCGGGACGGTAGGGTCTACCTCTCCACCTCCATCGGCGCCTCCCCCACCTGGCTGGCCTGCGCCCAAAAGGTCATCATCGAGATCAACCACCACCATTCCCCGCGCCTGAGGGAATTGGCCGATATCTTTATCATGCCTCCGCCCCCCCGCCGGAGCCCCATCCATGTGAACACCCCGTTGACCAAGATCGGCTGGCCCTATGCCCAGGTGGATCCCAAAAAGGTGGTGGGCATTGTGGAAAACAACGAGCCCGACCAGGTGGATGCCTTCAGCCAGGAGGACGAGGTCAGCCAAAAAATTGCCGACCATGTCATCCACTTCCTTTTGGACGAGATGCACCAGGGCCGGATCCCGCCGGAGTTCTTCCCCCTCCAGGCCGGGGTGGGCAATACAGCCAATGCCGTGCTGGCCGGACTGGGGCGCCACCCGGACATCCCCCCCTTTTACATGTATTCCGAAGTCTTCCAGGACGCCATGATGGACCTGCTCTCCCAGGGCAAACTCCTGGGCGCCTCGGCCACCTCCCTGACCATTGTCCCAGACAAGCTCAAGCAGCTCACCGACAATATGGATTACTACGCCGACCGCATCGTCCTCAGGCCCCAGGAAATCTCCAACCACCCGGGCATCATCCGCCGCCTGGGGGTGATTGCCCTGAACACGGCCCTGGAAATGGACATCTACGGCAATGTGAACTCCTCCCATGTCTTTGGCACCCACATCATGAACGGGGTCGGCGGCAGTGGAGAATTCACCCGCAACGCCCACCTCTCCATCTTCATGACCCCCTCGGTGGCCAAGGGCGGCGCCATCTCATCGGTGGTCCCCATGACCCCCCACATCGACAACAACGAACACAGTGTCCAGATCGTTGTCACCGAACAGGGGCTGGCCGACCTCAGGGGCCTGGGCCCCATCGAACGGGCCAAAAAGATCATCAACACCTGCGCCCACCCCGATTACCGGTCCTACCTCAGTGCCTACATCGACAAGGGCCCCTGCGGACACATCTGCCACGATCTGGACAGATGCTACGAACTCCACCGGAACTTCAAGGAATTCGGACACATGCTCCCCAAACAATAGGATCGTCCCCCCCTTGGGGGTGGTCCCCGTCTCCCCCGGGTCCCTTCCTTGATTTTTCCCCCAAAGAATATTAAGGAAGGACAGGGGGCCAAGGGCCCCGGTTTCAAACCAGAAAAGGAACGGCCATGCTGCTGGAATGTGACGGTCTGAATTTTTCATACCCCGGAAGCACCACCCGGGTCATCGACAACCTAAGGTTCACCATGGACGCCCCCGGGTTCAACGCCGTGTTCGGCCCCTCGGGCGTGGGAAAGACCTCCCTGGCCAAGCTTCTGGCCACCCACCGGGACCGCCCGGAAATCCCCGTCCGGGCCCGGGGCCTGGATACCCTGCTCTACTCCTACAACCAGGAACGCCTCCCGGGCTGGTCGGCCACGGGAAACCACCTGGCCAAGGTCTGCCCCCCGGGGCGGGAGGGCCTCAAGGAAGAGCTCATCCGCATCTTCCAGCTGGAGGCGGTGGTCTCCCATCGCTTTTCCACCCTCTCCATGGGCCAGCAGAACCGCATGAACCTCGTCCGCTACCTCCTCCAGGACTTTGACCTCCTCATCCTGGACGAAAGCCTGGCCAATGTGGACGAAGAGCTCAGGGCCGTGATCATCACCGCCGTGAAATCCCTGTTCAAGGACAAACTCTTCCTCTATATCTCCCACAACCTCATGGAGGTCTCCCGGTTCTGCAAGGATATCCTGGTCCTGTCCGACCCTTCAAAGGGAAAACCCTACCAAATCATCCAGGGCAGAAACCAGATGGACAAAACCGCCACCCCCGGGGAACAGGCCGAGTTGGACCGGGTCATGCTGGAGATCATGAATGCTTTTTAGACGGATCTACCAATTCCTCATCGTCTTCTGCATGGGCATGGCCGGCCTCATGGGCCTCAAGGCGGCCCTGGGCCTGTCCGACTATGTGATCCCGGGCCTGCCCATGGTCCTTGAGGTAGCCCGCAGCGCCGCCCCGGGCTACCTTAAGGATGTGATGAACACCCTCTCCGTCACCGTCCTGGGCCAGGCCATCTCCATCTTCATGGCCTTTTTCGTGGGCATCCTGGGAAGGAAATCCTCATGGGCCGGTTCCATGATCCGGGTCACGGCCTACAATATCCAGGCATACCCCATCGTGGCCCTGGCCCCCATCATCTTCATCCTCCTGGGGGACGGCTTCCTCTCCCGGCTCCTCATCGCCTCCATGATCTGTTATTTCCCCCTCCTCCTCTCGGTATTGGGGGTCATGGCGTCCCCGGTGGAAGACATGGAACACTTTTACATCGCCACCGGCCGCATGCGCTGGCAGCTGGAGGTGAAGATCCGGGCCTTTGAAAACCTGAACAAACTCACCACCGTGATCGCAGGATCGGCCACCCTGGCCATGGCCGGGACCATTGTGGCGGAGTTCATCGCCGCAGACGCCGGCATCGGCTACAGCATCCGTATCGCCCTCTACCGCAGCGATCTGGCCGGTATCCTCACCGCCCTCTTCCTCATCGGCATCATCATATCCATCTACCAGGGCCTGCTGGAAACCCTGGGAGAAGTGGTCAAAAAACAATGGGGAAACCCCAACCAAGGAAAGCTATTATGAAACGCCTTTTGTGCCTCCTCATCTGCCTCATCCCCATCACCGCCGCCTCGGCCCAGGCTGCCGACACATTGACCTATCGCCTGAAATGGCTCTTCAACACCAGCGTGGCCGGGGACATCCTGGCCCTGGACGAAGGCCATTTCACCCGGGCCGGTCTCGACGTCAGAGTCAAGGAGGGCAGCCCCGAAAAAAACGCCATCAAGGAGCTGGAACTGGGCCAGACCGACTTTGGCGTGGCCTCGGCCGACCAGGTCATCCGGGCCCTGGACAAAGGCGCCGACGTGGTGGTCCTGGCCCAGGTCTTCCAGGTCAACCCCATGCAGTGGATCTACCGCACCACCCTGCCGGAAATCACCCGGCCCCACCAGCTCAAGGGCCGCACCATCGGCGTCACCTTTGGCGGCAACGATGAAACCATCATGAACACCCTGTTGGCCAGCGCCGGCCTCCCCCACAGGGAGGTCCGCCTCAGGGGCGTCCGCTTTGACTTCTCCCCCTTCCTGAAAAAAGAGGTGGAGATCTGGCCCGTCTACCGCAACTCCCAGGGCGTCATCCTGGCCGATAAGCTGGCCGCAGAAAAGGAAGGCGTCCGCTTCCTCAACCCCGCCGCCTTTGGCGTGGACTTCGTGGCCAACTCCATTGTCACCTCGGGGAAAATGATCCGCCAAAACCCAGAACTGGCCCAAACCTTCACCACCGCCCTGATCCAGGCCTGGGAGGCCGCCATGGACCCGGCCAATGAAACCCTGGTCCTCTCCCGGGTCAAAAAAAGGGACAAAATGGCCCGGGACGACATCCGCAAGGAACAACTCCGGGTCACCCGCACCCTGGTGAAACCCGATGCCACCCGCCCCATCGGCGCCTTTAACACCAAAGCCTGGGAACAGACCGAAGCCATCCTCCTCAAGGAAGGACAAATTCGGAAACCCGTTAACGTGACCCTGCGCTTGATTTCTCTACACTGATCCAACAAAACAACCTCCGATTCACCCGAATAATAGACTTTTTCGATCCTAACCCGGCCGGAGCGGGACCAGGGAGATTCCATTCCGCAGTTCTCCTCGTCCTGAGGGGAACTGCTGCGAAACTGACGCCCCCTTCTATCCTGAAGCTGCCGCCAGTTTAACGCCACTCCATCCCCCTGCCCCCACCCCAGCCTAACCACCGAGCAAAGACAAACGCCATCCTTTCCCTATCCCATTGTCTTTGCAATAATAAACAAGCTTGTTTCCTCCCCCCCCCCATCCATTTCGTCCAAAACAAAAGGAGAGTATCCATGCCATCAAATCCATTTCGTAAATTTTATAGGTATCGCACACTTAACATCCAAACATTCGAATCCCTTCTATACGATTCCCTATACTTTTCGGCCCCGGAAACATTTAATGATCCTTTAGATTGTCAACCCTCTCTCGTCCTCGATACGGATGTGAAAAGCTCGAATCTACTTCTGAGAGAACTCATCCAAAACCGCATTAAAAAAAAAACACTTTCAACACTTAAACGGATGGAAGTTATGGGCGAAGCAGCAGAAACATATGCGACCCAACACAGTTCCTGGAAGGCGGGCAAAAAAATTTCCGCTCTCCATGATTCAGCCAACGACCCATCCATTGATATAGATCCTCACGAGGCAATAACCAATCTGCTTCTCCACGCAATACAATCGGAACTCATACAAAAAAATCAATATGGGATCTGCTGTTTTGCTGATGATGGTGAGAACCCTCTTCTATGGAGCCATTATGCAGATCAACATAAAGGAATTTGCATTGGTTACAATGACGACAGAGACCCAGTTCCCAAACTCCAGGAAATCCAATATGATGAAAATAGAACCATAAGAACCAGCCTTGTCTATAAGGCTATTGTGTCAAACGATCATGGGGCCAAGCAAGACTTATACAGAGCCTTATTTCTCCAAAAGGCATCGGCCTGGCAATATGAAAAAGAATGGAGGCTTATCCGGGAAAAAGGCGTTCATCCATCCCCCCTTAAACTGATCGATATTACCTTTGGGATGCGTTGCCAAACCGCTATGAAATATGCCCTGATACAAACCTTGGTAGAAAGGCAGGAGGAGGTTAATTTTTTCGACATCACCCAACAGGAAGGAACCTACAGACTAAAACGTCGCCCGTTGATCCGGAAGAATTAATAGGACTCCCTAATATAGCCAGATCTTGTACGGAAATGTTTGGGGGAGAATCCCCTCCCATATGTACTCCCTTCCAGCATTAGAGCCATCATAAATCCTACCGTTACGAGACCGGGAGTGCCCTTCCAGGCCATTTCCGTTTCGATCCATCTCCTTTCTTTCAAAAGCCTCAACTCTTTCCATTTGCCCGATCGGCTAGGTTCGGAGCGGGGCAGCCTTTCGCAGGCCGTGGGAAAGTCAAAGTTACAGATCCTTAATGGAATGAAGGTGACATCTCCAATTGTTTGAGGAGCGCAGCCCGCAGTTTTGGAGATGGCCCGGAATGGAATTTAGGAGCTGTCTTTGGGGTTCCTGGGGCAAGAAAGGATGTGCCGCTCCGGACCGGGTCTGGTCTGATACGGCCTGCCTTGATCAAAACCTCATTTTAAAGAAGAGGCTCCCACCGATTACAACACAGAAGAATCCACCGGCACCGTTCGGGTCATGTAGTGGAACCGCCAGACCATGAGCAGCGCAGAAACCGTGAGGCTGATGAGCAATCCCAGCCAGATGCCGTAGATGCCAAGGCCGCCCCAGAAGGCCAGGGCATAGCCCGAGGGGAGCCCCATGACCCAATAGGCCGTGAGGGTAATGGCGGTGGGGATGCGCATGTCCGGGAGGCCCCGGAGCATGCCGATGCCCACGGCCTGGACCCCGTCGGAGATCTGGAAAAAGGCCACGATGATGAGAAGGGCTGCAGCGGTCCGGATCACCTGGGCATCGTCCACGTAGAGGGCGGGGAAGAAGAACCGTCCCAGGACAAAGACCAGACCGCAGCCAGCCATGAAGGCGGCCACCAGCAGGACGGCGGAAAACCCGGCCGCCCGGATGTCCGGGGCCGAGCCCCGGCCCACGGCATTGCCCACCCGGATGGTGGAGACGGCGGAGATGCCCATGGCCACCATAAAGGAGATGGAGGCCAGGTTGAGGGCCACCTGGTGGGCGGCCAGGGGGATGGTCCCCATCCAGCCCACGAGGATGGCCGAAGTGGCAAAGGCCGAGACCTCGAAAAAGTATTGGCAGGCCCCGGGGATGCCGATTTTCAGCAGGCGCCAAATCATGGAAAGGTCCAGCTTCCGGTACCGAAGGCTGGGATCGAAGCGTTCAAGGGTGGGGGCCTTCATGATGACCCAGGCCAGGGCAACGGCCATGAAGAGGCGGGAGCCCAGGGTGGCCAGGCCCGCACCGGTGAGGCCCAGGGCCGGGGCGCCCAGGTTGCCGTAGATGAAAATCCAATTCACCAGGAAATTGACGATGTTGGCGGCCAGGGTGATGACCATGGCCGGTTTAAGGAAGCTCACCCCTTCGGCAAATTGGCGGAAGCTTTGGAAGAGCATCACCGGGAGCATGGACAGGCCCAGGACCTTCATGTAGCGCATGGCCGGGCCCACGATTTCTTCGGGTTGGTTAAGGAAGGGGATGACACCGGCCCCCACCCAGGCCAAAGCACAGAGGATAACGGCACAGGCCATGTTCAAGAGCAGGCCCTGGCGAAGGACCACCCCGCACTCTTCGTATTGCCCCCGGCCAAAGGCAATGGCGGTGAGGGGGGTGACGGCCATGGAGATCCCCATGCCCACCAGCAGGATAAGGTGGAAGAGGCCGTTGGCAATGGAGGCCGCGGCCAGGGCTTCGGCCCCCACCCGGCCCACCATGATATTATCGGTGACTGACATGGCCAATTGGCCGATCTGTCCCACCACAATGGGGACGGCCATGGCAGCGGTCTGTTTGAAATGTCTCGGGTACATCTGCTTCCCCTTTCCCCTTATATCCCCTTTGGATGGCGCCCCCCATCCGGGCCATTTTCCTTGATATCGGAAATAATTCTGATAAGATTACCCCGGCTCCCGACCCTGATCCCCTGGGTAAATGGTCCATTTAACGCATTTTTAAGGAAAGATCCATGAAATTCATCAGATTCGCCCTGGTTCTGCTCTTTGTCATCATCCTTCCCCTGGTGGCCTTTGCCTCCCCGGACATGGACGAACCCCCGTTGACCATCCGCTATGCCGCCCAGCAGACCGTTGACGGCGAAAATGCCGTGGGCATCACCTTTTCCCAGCCCCTGGACCCCACCCAGCCCCTGGCCCCCTATTTTTCCATCTTCACCGAAGACGACACCCCGGTGGAGGGGGGATGGATTCTTTCCAAGGACCACCACATTGCCTATTTCACCCATGTGGAACCCCGGACCACCTATAAGATCCAGGTGAATAAGGGCATCAAGTCCCAGGTCGGCCACCGCCTGGAAGACGGCGGCGAATTCACGGTGAAGACCCGGGGGGCCGATCCCATGATCCGTTTTGAAAGCAATGGATTTCTCCTGCCCGCAACCCTCACCCGGGGCCTGCCCGTGGCCAGCGTCAACATCAACCGGGCCGACATCGACTTCTTCCGGGTCAAGGCCGACGCCCTGCCCCGGTTCCGGGAATTTGTCTCCCGCCAGGACCTTCTCTATACCTACGACACCGAAGCACTCGCCGACATGGCCGACCTGGTCTACACCGGTCGGTGGGACCTGGAGGTCCGCCCCAATCTCAGGACCCAGGTCAACCTCCCCATCACCCATATCAAGGCCCTGAAGGCGCCGGGCATCTACCTGGCCGTGCTCAGGGGAGCCGGGGTCTACGATTACAGATACAGCCGCATCTGGTTCACCATCTCGGACCTGGGCCTTTCCCTGCGCCAGTACAGCCAGAGCCTCACCGTCCAGGTCCAGGGCCTGGAAACGGCCAAACCCGTCCCAGGGGTCTCCCTCACGGGTATGGATGAAAAGGGACGGGAGCTGTTCATCGCCAGAACCGATGACAGGGGCACGGCCACCCTGGAGGGCCGCTTCCCCCAACTGGCCACCCTCATTGCCCGGAAAAAGGGCCACACCTCCATTTTACCCGTGGACCTGCCCGCCCTGGACCTGTCGGAATTCAAGGCCGCCACCGCCCCCTTCAGGCCCATCTCCTTTTTTGTATACGGCCCCCGGAACCTCTACCGCCCCGGTGAGACCGTGGTCACCCAGGGCCTGCTCCGGGACCAGGACGGACGGATGACCCCGGTCCTGCCCGTGAAGGCAAAAATCTTTCGCCCCGATGGCCGCATGGTCCACGAATTCACCTGGAAGGGCACCGGTCTCTCCCATTACCAGAACCGCTATGTCCTGCCCGGGGACGCCATGACCGGGAATTGGCGCATGGATTTTTCCCGGGCCGACACCCCCCTGGGCCAGTATACCTTCCTTGTGTCCGACTTTTTGCCAGAGCGCCTCTCCCTCATCCTGGACAATCCCCCGGGCCAGACCGATGTCCTCACCCCGGACCACACCCTGAAACTGGCCCTGGAAGGGGCCTTTCTATACGGGGCCCCGGCCGCGAACATCCCGGCAGATGCCATGGTGCAGATCCGCCCGGCCAGGGAACTCTTCCCCGACAGCTGGCCCGGGTATGACTTCACTGGCCCCGATTCCGACCTGGACTTTGGCTTTTCCACGGAGACCATCCGCCTGGACAAGGACGGCAAGGGCATCCTCCCGGTGGGAAACCAGTGGAAGGAGGACATCAAATCCCCCCACCGGGTCACGGTGAATGCCAGCCTCCACGACACCAGCGGCCGCCCCGTGAACCGGAAAAAAAGCTGGCAGATCTGGCCGGCCAAAACCCTGGTGGGCATCCGCTCCCTGGCAGGGGAAGAGGGGATTGCGGCGGACAGCCTGGCCCAATTCGATCTCATCCTGGTGGACGACCAGGGAAAAACACAGAAAGCCAAGGGCCTGAAGGCCAAAATCATCCGGGAACACCGGGAGTATTTCTGGGAATTTGTCAACGGGTCCTGGAAATGGGATGCCACCCACCACTTCTTCCCCCTGGACGAATTTAACCTGGACATTTCAAGTGAAGGCCCGGCCAGAATCCAATTCCCCGTGGAACACGGGGGCTACCGCCTGGAAATCACCCACCCGGCCACGGGCCTGGTCACGGTTAAGGAAATCTGGGCCGGATGGCAACCCCGGGATAATGAGAGCCGGGCCCTGAACCGCCCCGACCGGGTGGACATCAGCCTGGACAAACGGGCCTACGGCCCCGGAGAGACCGCCCGGGTCACCCTGAAATCTCCGGAAGGCGGCAGGGGCTACCTCTTTGTGGAATCGGACAGCCCCTTGTTCAGCCGAGCCATCACCCTGCCCCCGGAGGGAAAAACCTTTAACATCAAAATTGATCCGACCTGGAACCGCCACGACCTCTACGTCTCAGCCCTGGTGATCCGCCCGGGGGAACGCCGGACCACCGATCTGCCCAAACGCTCCGTGGGCCTGGTCCACCTCCCCCTGGACCGGGAAAACCGCCGCCTGGCCCTGGAGATCCAGGTGCCGGACAAGGTAAGGCCCAACCGAACCCTCCAGGTGCCGGTGCGGGTGCAGCGGGCCGACGGCTCCATTCCCGCCAATGCCCGGATCACCCTGGCCGCCGTGGACGAGGGCATCCTCGGCCTCACCCGGTTCAAGACCCCTAATCCCTTTCACCACTTTTTCCAGCCCCGGGAATACGGAGTAGAAATCTCTGACATCTACCAGAAACTCATTGAATCCAACGACGGCGCCCAGGCCGTCCACCGCTTTGGCGGCGATGCCCCCGGCCTCACCCGGGGCGGGGATCGGCCCGCCACCGACGTCCAGATCGTGGCCCTGTCCACAAAAGCCCTGGCCGTGGACAAGGAGGGCGTGGCCCGATTTAACCTGGACCTGCCCGAATTCAACGGCCGCCTCCGCCTCATGGCCGTGGCCCACACCGAATCCGAGTTTGGCTCCCGGGACCGGGACATCACCCTGGCCTCCCCCCTGGTCACCCAGATGGCCATGCCCCGGTTCCTGGCCACCGGGGACCAGAGCCGTCTGGTCCTGGATCTCCACAACCTCAGCGGCCTGGCCCAGAACCTCACCCTGGCCGTCACCCTCCAGGGCCCCCTTGCCCTCACCGGCCCTGCCCGACAGGAGATCCGCCTGACACGGGATGAAAAACGCAGCCTCATCCTCCCGGTAAAGGCCCTGGAAGCCCCGGGCCGGGCCCGAATCCAGGTCCAAATCACCGGCCTGGAAGTGGAGGATAAACCCGTGGAAATCCAGCGGAGCTGGTTCCTGGAAACCCGCTCCCCCTATCCCCCCCAGACCCGGGCATTGCGCCAACGACTGGCCCCGGGGGAGACCTTTACCCTGGCCCCGGACCAAATCAAGGATCTCACCCCGGCCACCTGCCGGGCCGACCTCACCCTGGACACCATTGTCCCCCTGAACCTGGCCGCCCACATCCGGGAACTCAGGGCCTATCCCTACGGTTGCCTGGAACAGACCACCTCGGGGATCTTCCCCCATGTCCTGCTCTCGGACGCAGACCTGGCCCGGCTGGGCATTGCCCCGGATCCGGAAACACCGGAAAAGATCCGGCTGGGCATCCAACGGCTCCTGGAAAAACAAAAGGCCGGGGGCAGCTTTGGCCTCTGGAATGCCCGGGATGATGAAGAACCCTGGCTCACCGCCTATACCACTCACTTCCTTGTCATGGCGGCCCAGGCCGGATACGAGGTTCCCATGGATGCCCTGAAAAGGAGCCTCAAGCGGCTGCTCACCTATGTGAGGCGCCCCCGGTCCATCCCGGTGCGCTGGGGAGACCGGCAGGCCACCCGGGCCTCGGTGCGGGCCTACAGCGCCATGGTATTGGCAATGACCCAAAACCTCACCCTGGGGGATGCCCGGTCCACGGCCCGGGCCATCACCCCCCATATCCAAACCAGCCTGGCCCATGTCCACATGGGCATGGCCCTGCTCCTGGCCGGGGACGCCAACCAGGCCAGGGCAAGTTTTCACCGGGCCGTCCTCACCCGCCGGGGGGAAAAGGCCCGGTACATGGATGATTACGGATCGGACATCCGGGACTTTGCCATGGCCTATGCCCTGCTGGACCAGGCCCCGGACTTCAACAAACGGGCCCTCTTCCTCCATGAGCTCAACGCCCTCCTCCCGGACCGGCGTTGGCTCAGCACCCAGGAACGCAACGCCCTGGTCATGGCCGGTGCCGCACGGCTCAGGGCCCCCCAGACGCCCTGGACCGCAGATCTCGTCCTGGGAGAAAGCAAGACCCGCCACCTGGACAGGGAAAAACAGGTCACATTCAATGGAGAAAAACTGGCCCAGGGGCTGCGGCTTACCAATACGGGCAAGGACGATCTCTTCCTTGGCCTCATGGTTTCGGGGTACCCCGTCACAATGCCCCAACCCTTCAGTGAATACGGCACCCTGGTCCGCCAATACCTGGACATGAACGGCAGCCCCCTGTCCGGTGAAGAATTGGCCGCCCTGGAACCCGGAGACCGCCTCATTGTGGGCCTCGCCCTACGGACGGACCAGGCCATGCCCCACGCCCTGGTGGTGGACCTCCTCCCGGCCGGGCTGGAGCCCATGGATCCCCGCCTGGCCCACACCCCGGACATCGGCCCGGTGAAGGTGGAGGGCAAGACCATTTCCAATTGGCAGGAGCGCAGCCCCTACATGGCCATTGAGCACACCGAATACCGGGACGACCGCTTTGTGGCGGCCGTGGCCCTTTCCCCGGGGAAGCCCCAGCGCCTCTTCTACGCCGTCACCGTGGTGAGCCCGGGGCGGTTCAAGACCTCACCGCCCATGGTGGAGGACATGTACCTGCCCGAATTCCGGATCCTGGGCCCAGCCGGCCCGAACCTGGTCATCGCCCCCAAAAAATAGGTTCCCGTGAACACCGCAGATCAAACGCCCATGCCACCCTCCCAAAGGGGGCGGAATGGGCGCCTTCCATGGCGCCGAAACCGGAACCCATTATCGGCCCAATGCATTGGCCTGATCCTCCTTTCCATGCTGATCCATTCCACGGCCACCCTGGCCCTGCTGGACCGCCTCCATCCCCCGGACCTGGAACACCGGTCCAATGCCTGCGTGGTCCTGGCCCGGGACAAGACCCCCCTGCGGGCCTTTGCCGATCCCCGGGGCATCTGGCGCTATCCCATCACAATGGACCAGGTCTCCCCCCTCTACCTCCAAGCCCTGGTCACCTATGAAGACCGGTATTTTTTCCGCCACCCCGGGGTCAACCCCCTGGCCGTGGGCCGGGCCCTTTTCCAGAACCTGGACCGGGGCCGCATTGTCTCCGGGGGCTCCACCCTGACCATGCAGACCGCCCGGATCCTCTTCCCCACCCTCCAGACCCCAGGTAAAAACGGCTGGAGGATCTGGTTCCACAAGGGCATCCAGGTCCTCAGGGCCCTGCAGCTGGAATGGCGGTATACCAAAGAAGAAATCCTGGGCCTCTACCTCACCCATGCCCCCTTTGGGGGGAATGTGGAGGGGGTATGGGCCGCCGCCTACACCTATCTGGGCAAGGATCCCGGTGAATTGAGCAGGGCCGAGGCCGCCCTCTTGGCCGTTTTGCCCCAGGCCCCCAGCCGCTGCCGTCCCGACCGCCACCCGGAACGGGCCCGCAGGGCCCGGGACAAGGTACTGGACCGCATGGCCGCCTTTGGCGTCTGGAGCAAGGAAGAGGTGGCCCGGGCCAAGGAAGAGCCCATCCTTTCCCTGCGCTTCCCCCCACCCATGGTCGCCCCCCTGGCCTGCCGCCGCCTCCACAAAGAGAGCCCGGCCCGGGCCGTCATCCCCTCCACCCTGGACTACGACCTCCAGGTCCATGCCGAAACCCTGGTCATGGATTATGTGGAATCCCTGGCCCCCAAACAGTCCGGGGCCATCCTTGTGGTGGACCTCAGGGATCTTACCGTCCTTGTCTATGCCGGATCGGCCGACTTTGCCAATCCCCAGCGATTGGGACACGTGGACATGGTCCGGGCCCTGCGCTCCCCCGGCTCCACCCTGAAACCCTTTGTCTACGGCATGGCCATTGAGGAGGGCCTCATCCATTCCCACTCCCTGCTTTTGGACACCCCCCGGTTCAGGGCCAGCTATCTGCCGGAAAACTTCACCGGCGGCTTCCTGGGGCCGGTCACCGCAGCACAGGCCCTGCAAATGTCCCTGAACATCCCGGCGGTCCAGGTGGTGGAAGCCCTGGGCCCGGCCCGTTTTCTCGACCGCCTCAAACACGGGGGGGCCCGCATCCGCTTCCCGGGCAAGCCCAACCCCAGCCTGGCCCTGGGCGGTGCCGGCACCAGCCTGGAATCCCTGGCCCGCCTCTATTCCGCCCTGGGTCGCAACGGCCTTTCCGGCGCCCCCCGGTTGAGACCGAACCAGCCTATTAAAGAGCGATACCTCATGGCCCCGGGGGTGGCGTACATTATCCGCCGGATCCTTTCCCGCTCCCTCCCGGGCCAGGAGGGCACCCTGCCCCTGTCCGGGGGGCGGCCCATGGCCTGGAAGACCGGCACCAGCTATGGGTTCAGGGATGCCTGGGCCATGGGGATCTCCGGCCCCTTCCTGGCCGGGGTCTGGATCGGCCGCCCCGACGGCACTCCCTCCCCGGGCCAATACGGGGCCGTCACCGCCATCCCCCTCCTCCGCCAGGTCATGGAAAGCCTCCCCCACGGAAAGGCCCCGGATGCCCCCCGCCCCGCCAGCGTCACCCGGCAGACCATTGCCTGGCCCTCGGGCCTGGGTCTCGACCGGGATCCCGGCCCCTGCTTCCAGCGCCACCACGCCTGGATCTTCAACACCCTTATCCCCCCCACCCAATGGAAGAACCAGGCCCTGATCCAGCGGATCTGGCTGGACAACCAGGGCCGAAGAGCCACCCCCCAATGCGGGGGCACCCGCCAACGTACCTTGGCCCTCTGGCCCGAGCCCCTCACCCCCTGGCTCCCCCCGGAATGGCGGAACCAGCGCATCCTTCCGGTCACTTCCTCGGCCTGCCCCGACCTGGCTCCCCTCACCCCGGGCCAACCCTGGATCACCACCCCCCGGGACAAGAGCATCCTCACCCGCCCCCCGGGCCAGACCCTTCCCCGGATCCCCCTCAGGGTCATGGGCGCCAAGGACCCGGTCTTCTGGTTCCTCAACCGACAGCCCATCCAAACCCATGCCAACCCACAGACCCCTTTGGACATCCCCATGCCCCCGCCCGGCACCCATGAACTGGCCGTGGTCACCCTGGACGGCCAAAGCGACCGCATCTCCTTTGAAGTTAAAGCACTGGCATTACCATAAAAAAGCCAAAACTAACTTTTTTATTGACCAACAACATTTTGTAATGTAAAGCAATTTTATCTGAGAAACGGTGGCTATTCCTTATCTCCAAACACCACCAATCAAATTGATTTATTAAAAATCAACATCCAATTGAAGCGTATCACCTCTTCAACTCAATAAAGAGAGGGGCTAATGAAACTTCCTGAGATTCACCCAACCAAGCACACCGACTTCAATATCAAATCATGCGGAGCTATAAATCAAATTCATTATTTCACCTTACCGACCACCAAAAAGAAGTTGCCAATTCTATCAATTTTACCCCTAAAAGAGTTAACTTTAACTCAAAGAACAAATCCTGACAGAGTTATCTCTCTTGCCAAGGCCATAGAGAGTCAGGGGAAATGGAATTCTCCCATATATGTTCATGACACCTTTAAATTTATTATGAGCGGGAATCATCGTTACGAAGCATGCAAAACATTGGGATTGACAAAAATCCCCTCACTTCTGGTGAATTATGAGCTCCCATTTCTGAAGGTCGTCCACTGGCTTACGGGCAAACCTTTCAAGACCAATGAGATACTTGAAGGGTTTCATAAAAAACAATTACTGGGTTACAAAGCAAGCAAGCATATTTTGGATAAAGACCTACCCACTTTGAATATTGATCTTGAACTATTGAAATAAGAAGGGGCTCAATGAATTTTTCCGACCCATCTTTCACCTGCAACATCGCCCCCCTATTAAACCAATTGACTCCCTGCCATATCCTAAGTCCGGCACAGGCAACCGATAATGCCAAAGTCTGGTTGAAAACGCTTAAGCAATATCAACTGGGACAAATATTTTTTGCCGTTAAAGCATGCAAAAGTATCAGTTTGCTCAAAACATTTTCCAAATGCGGTATCGGTGCCGACGTTTCCAGTATAGAAGAATACACCCATGCAGTCCGATGTGGGATCAATCAGACACAAATTGTTTTCACAGGGCCCTACAAAACATTCGAGGAAATTGGATTATGCATTCGGAATCACTCCATTTTAATGGTGGATAGCATTGAAGAACTTTCTGACATACTAGCGTTCCCTCGTGTTCATTCCAAAGAAGGGACTCTTTGTCTGAGACTTCGGCCCCAAAGCCAGAGCAACAGCCGCTTTGGCATGTCGCGGGAAGATATTCTGCGGGCGGGTCGACTCATTTCCCCTAAATTAAAGCTGAGTATAGGTATTGGTTTCCACTTAAACGGATATCTTATTGAAGATCGGTTTAATGCATTAACCGAATGTTTCCAAATTATTGATAACATGGATCAACCCAAGATCAAATTCATTGATATGGGAGGTGGCATTCCTCTATACTATGGCCCGCATTTGGCTTCAACGGAAAATACATGGCAGAAAAAAAAGTTCAAGAACTTCTATCCCTACCATTCAGATCCATCAGAAAATCTGTTCGTAAAAACGCTTTTGGACATGACATATCAAGAGAGCTCCATTGATGCCAATCTTTCCCAAAGAAAGCTTGTATTACACCTTCAGCCCGGACGCGCCCTGCTGGGCCATTGTGGTATCAGCGCATTCCATGTCATCGGAGTCAAAAATTATGGCCCGAATACTGATATTGCAGTGTTGAACGGCATGTCCTTTTCCATATCAGAAACTTGGTTTAATTCTGATTTTCTACCTGAACCAATGATTATTCACGGGCAATCCAAGATGAATGACGCCCATGGTAAATACCAGACGGTTCTGGCGGGTTGCTCTTGTCTGGAACAAGACATTTTAAGGTGGCATTATATTAAAACGGCTCAACGAATCCAGAAAAATGACATTGTCATATTTCCGAATACGGCTGGTTACCAAATGGATTCAAATGAATCTCCTTTTCACATGAAAAAACTGCCCGACAAATATCAATTAATCTCAAACTCAGATTCCCATGGAGAGATTTGTCATGAAAGTTATTGATCACATGAGCAAACTGATCGGACGAACCCCTATTCTGGTTTTACCAGTAGCAGGAACCCGAAGCCGCATCTATTTAAAACTGGAAATGATGAATCCATGCGGTTCAATGAAAGACCGCATGGCCAGATGCATGCTTGATGATGCATTAACATGTTCTGAGGTTGAGACCATTGTTGAATCCTCATCGGGTAACACTGCCGGTGCCATGGCAATGCTCTGCGCAGAAAAAAGAATGGGATTCAAAGCCATTGTTGACAGCCATGCCTCAAAAGATAAACTCGCTACGATTAACGCATTCGGAGGCAGCTGTATCTATGTGGGTGGGGAAGAAGGAATACTGTCAACAAAAATGAGAGACGATACTGCTGAAAAAACAGGAAAACAATCCGGGCATTTTTGGACGGCACAGCATGATAACAACTACAATGCAATGGCTTATAAAGGGTTGGCAATGGAAATCATTCAACAAATTGACAACATCGATTACCTCGTCTCCCCCATCGGCACAGGCGGCTCGATTTGTGGGACCTCCTTTTTTCTAAAAAACTCGTTTCCGAATCTCATGACCGTAGCTGTAGAACCAGAAGGCTCGGTTATTTTTGGTGGTACCGGACATAATTACTATCAATCCGGAACGGGAACACCACAAGGTGCAAATATTGGTATTGTTATTGATTATACCTTGATCGACTACGGGTTAAAGGTAAGTGATCGCATTGCATTTAACACTAGTTTGGCGCTTGCCAGATCAAAAGGGCTACTTACGGGCGGCTCCACCGGGGGGGCCCTTTATCATGCATTGAAAATTGCAGAAGAGCACTCTGAAAAAGAATTAAACATTCTAACTCTGGCTTGTGACAGTGGGTTTAAATATATGGACACCATCTATAATCCATCATGGATGACGTCCCATGACCTTACCAGTGAATCCATTCAAAAAAACATAAAGAAACTGCTGGATTAATGAATATGGGGCTGCCAAGATTTCTGAAACTTTTCCTGAATTTTTTCATATCCCAAATCGCTTTTGTGGTGATCGTATCAACCGACCTAATTTTTCTCAGCAAAGCGGGGATTTCAGGGCTTGCTGGAGCGGGATTGGCTGCTCTTATATATAGCTCAATTTATATGTTTTTCCATGGATTTGCTGTTTGTTATTCAAATATTTCCGCCACGGAGATAAGGCAGGGAAAAAAAATCCACAATTTTTACGATATCAGTTTAAAGCTAAGTAGCCTTTCTGTTATCTGTTATTTAATATTATTTCCCCTGTTTAAACAGGTTTCTTTATACATCCTCTCCTCGGTTTCAGAACAACACTATTTCAACAATTACCTGTTCTTTATGGGGGGAACACTGCCACTCCAGCTCTTTTTCAATCTCAAGCGGTACAAATTGGCAAGTTTCGAAACCCATAAATTACCAAGCCTTGTATTTTTGTTTGTGGCGTTTTTGAATTTATTTTTAAATTATGGACTTATCCGCATGTTTTTACCATTGGGATGGATGCTGGTAAATGCTGTTGCTGCTGCGTCAATTTTATCCTGGCTCATTGGAATATTCCTTCTGGAAATGGGCTCTGCCCATCTCAGAACTCCCACTGGACTGCGGCCAACCCGACTTCCATTGAAATCGCTTTTGGTTCGCGGTTCTTTTTTGGGTAGTGCCTATCTTATCGAATCCTTGTATTTCTCGGTTATCGCTGCAGTCGTGGGAAGATACGGCACTTTTGCATTAGCAGCAAGCAATGCTGCCAACAGTATTCTATATATCGCCTTTATGGTGCCTGTCTCAGTGAGCAATTCGCTTTCAATTATTTTATCAAAAGATAAGGATACCAACGCGATAAAGGATACCGCTAAATGGACCACCGGTATCAGCATTGTCGGCATCACCATCCTCTCTGGTGTTTGTTTTTTTCCAGCCTGTTTTCTGGGTATATACTATGGTCCTGAAAACAATGACTTTCCGATGGTCCTCGCCGCATATGAAAAAATCAGTATCCTGATTCTGGCATTTCATATCTGTGACTGTTTCCAAAATATCTCCTCCGGAATCTTAAGGGCACACGCATATGAACATCTTATCACCAGAAACCTAATTATCGGATTATGGTGCTGTGGAGTACCGTGCATGTTTATAGCAGATATCAAAAATGGTGATTTTCATTGGATATGGAGTGCTGCCGTTATCGGGATGCTGATTGTTACGATCCTCCATGTATCAACAATTTTTAAACATGCAAAAGGCATAAGAAGGAGGTCCACACCATGAGCCATGTTGTCATTTGCGGTGGCGGGAATACAGCCCATGCATTAGGCCTTGACTTGACCCGGTTGGGAATGTCGGTTTCTTTATACAGTCGCAAGGCAAAGAAAACAAAACATGATACCGAAATCATAGTTATTGATAAACAATTCAATAGAACAGAAAAATGGATTGCTAAAACATTATCTCAAGACGAACTCATGTTTAAGAAAGTGGATTTCATCTTCATTACAAACCCGATTCATGACCGCCCCCGTGTTCTGACAATAATTAATAATAACGCAGGCGAAAAAAAAATTGGTATCGGTGCTGTTCCGGCATGGGGAGGCTTTGACTGGATGTGCCATAAATATTTGAAAGATGTGGAATATGAACTTTTTGGACTTAAGGACACGCCCTATATCACAATGGGCTGCCGTTTTGGTCACAGTGTTGTTAAACTTGGCACAAAAAAGCACCTCACAATTTTTACTCCATCTTATTCAGGTGATATATCCAAATTACTTCACACAACATTCCGTATCCCCTTAGCACATGTAAACAGTATGCTGTCATTAACATTGACGCCGGGAAATCCAATGGAACATATCCCGATTCTTTATTCTTTTTTCGGCCCAGGTGGTGAATTTGAAACAAAAAAACCGCCTGAAAACCTGACATTTTATGGACATGTTCCCCCCGGTGCAGAGCGCTTGATGGCTGCCGTGGACAAAGAAATCTTCATGATATTGACCGCAGTCGCTGAAAAGCTTCCCATCTCAAAAAAATTTTACAAACCATTAAATGAAGATTTGGTTTATCTGTATGGGAACTTGATAACAGACCCAACTTCGTTAGGGTGCGTATTTACATCAAACCGTGCATTTTCAGGCATTCCTCTGCCTCTATACAAAAATAAATCCGGAGAACTGAAGATGGATTTCAACCACCGCTGTTTTATTGAAGATGTTGAGTATGGACTTGATCTGCTATCCCACATAGGGACCTTGATGATGGTACAGACAGCAACGATGGACGCCCTTTCACAATGGATCAAAACCATTCGTACCGGTAAAGTTCCAAGTGTACCGGAATATATGCCGTTAGATCTAAAAGCGCTGAGGTTCGCAACAAAATTTACAACAGAGTAACAAATCGAATTTAAGCGTTATATAGAAACCTTACACATCTTACCTATCAACCTTACCACCGCCAAGGAGACTTCGTTTCTGTGAAACAATTATAGCGTTTGCCATTTATTTTTTCGGATTTCTACAGATTATTTGATTCCCCATTTCTCTAACGCCCAACCAGCATGCATCCAGCCTTTCTATAGGGTATCATTAGCCCAGAAATCAGTGGTACGGATACTGAGGGCTACAAAATTATTTTTGATTCCTTCAATGATCTGCTCAACAATTGCACCCTTAATTGTAAAGAATTTCCGACTAAGTCAGCGAAGCTGTTGGTAACAGTAGAGGCAAACCGAAAAGACTTATGGCAAATGCTATAAATTTTTCAACGATAAAACATAGTCTCCCACATTGCCACAGGTCTCTTTTTCAAAATAGTTCAAGCACAACCACGATTTTTCTATATTGTTTATAGTTTATCCAAATCAGCCAAGGGACCAATCCACGGCAGCAAGGGCGTGGATCTGGGCGGTATCGTAGAGGGGAACCCGGGTAAACTCCGGGGTGAGGAGGAGGCCGATTTCGGTGCAGCCCAGGATGACGGCCTGGGCGCCCTGTTGGGCCAGGTCTTCGGTGATCCGGCAATGGATCTCCCGGGATTCCGGGCGGATGATCCCCCGGACCAGTTCCTTGAAGATGATGTCGTGGATGAGCTGACGGTCGTCTGCGTTGGGGATGATGACATCAATGCCGTGGTCCTGTATGAGGCGGTCCTTGTAAAAGGCCATCTCCATGGTATAGGCCGTGCCCAGGAGGCCCACTTTCTTGATCTCGTCCTGCTTAAGGGCCAGGGCGGTAGCATGGGCAATATGAAGAAGGGGGACGGAGAGGGCCGCCTCCACCTGGGGGGCCACCTTGTGCATGGTATTGGTGCAGATAAGGACAAGGCCGGCCCCGGCCCTTTCCAAGGTGAGGGCAGAGGCCGTGAGCATCCGTGCCATTTCATCCCATTCATGCTTGACCTGGAGGGCTTCCACCCAGGCAAAATCCAGGCTCTGGAGGAGGACATGGGCGGAATGTGTCCCGCCCAGGCGGGCCTGGGTCTCACGGTTGAGGATCTGGTAATAGGTCTGGGTGCTCTCCCAGCTCATGCCGCCGATGAGGCCGACGGGTTTGGGAAAATTGGGGATGGGACTCATTTTTCTTTTTTCTCCACGGATTTCAGTGCCCCCCTTCCCCCGGGGCCCACATAAATTCTTGCAACGGCGCTCTTCCGGAGGTGGATCTCAATCTGCCTGGCCTTTTCTTTGGGGGCAAAAAAGGCTTCCAGGCCGTAGCGGACCCGACAGACGTCATCAATGCGGGAACCGCCCTGGGGCAGTCGACTCCTGAGGAAAATTCCCTGTTGAGGCCGGGTTACGGAAACGCCACCATAATGATAAATCCCGTTTTCTCCCCTTTCAAGGCGGACATAGATCTTTTCATTGGGGCGGGGGCGTTTGCCCAGGGCATCATGGATATCTCCACAGGGAATTTGGGAAATATCGTAGGTGAGGCGGGCATAATTCCCCCGGAACAGGCTCCTGGGATCCACAGGGCGGGTGTTCAAAAGGATCTCCTCCCCGGTCCACAGGGGCATGTGGGCGGTGACATAGACCCCGGCCATGACCAGGACCTGGACCAGGATCACCAGGAGTACCAGGGGGCGGTGCCATTTGGCGGCCAGCATCTTTTCCAATCGGTCTTTGCAGAATCTATTCATTTTCACCCCCCTTCCGTCCCTTCCAATACCGGGCCGAGACCAGGAGGATCAGGGCACATCCGGCAAAGAGGGCCGCGGTGCCCATGTAGTCGCCGATGAGGTCCATGTACCGGAGGATCCCCGTGGCCAAAACGGCGCAGATGCCCAGGAAGAAATAATGGCTCTGGCCGGTGCGGACACCCTGGACGATCAACCCGGCCCCGGCCGCCACCATGGCCAGGTTGGACACCACCTGGAAGGCCCGGGGGGTGGCCCATCCCCCGGGATAAAGGGTGCCGAAAAACAGGACCAGAAACAGGAGGTGGCATCCGGCACAGATCTGCCGTTTCCCCCGGGTCCCGAAGGAAAGGATGTGGAAAAGGGCGGCCAGGGAGGCCAGGGCAAACATGGGCAGGGACCAGGTCCAGTCTTCATGGAACAGCTCCTCCCACACCGGTTCAAATCCCATGAACAGGAGGGCCACCAGAAAAAACCGCAGACTCCAGACGCCCAAAAGGGCAGCATAGTCCTTGAGATCGGTTTCCGACCGCCGGCCCAGGAATCGGGAAATCCCGTGGCAGACCACGAAAAAGGCCCAGGCCAGGACCAGGGCTTCCACCCCGAATTCCGGCTCCCAAAAGCCGCCCAGGGCCCAGGCCAGAAAATATTCCAAGAAAAGTCCCAGTCCCACCACCAGGTAGATGAAAAGGGAGCGGGAGGGCTTCACCTGCCGGATATGCCAGGCCAGGGGCAGGAGAAAAACCGGGAAGAGCCAGGGGAAAACCCCCAGCCCCCCTTCCATGAAAAACCATATAAATCCCAGGAAGGTGGAGAGGGAAAGCAGGGTTGCCGATCCCGTGAGTAGGCCCAGGGGAATGACACCCAGTCCCCAATAAAGAACCCCGTCGGGGTAGTGCTCCCCGATGTGGTAGACCTGGGCAATGAGCATGATGGCGGCCCCATAGGCCAAAGCCCCTAGGAGGAATGCCCCTCCAGCCTCCTTTATGCGACCCCGGCAGAGGAGGCGGAAGCCCTGGAGCTGGATAACCAGGGTCAGGGCAATGAGGCCGATCATTCGCAGGTGGCGGGGGATCTCTTCCCAATTGGCCGCCACCAGGGTGATGAGGGTGAGGCCCAGAAAGAAATAGCCCAGGGTGACTAGGATATAATAGCCCCGACCGGTTTTGCTCTCCAGGTCAATGCCGTACTCCCCGGCAATGGCCCGGGCCTGGTGGGGCTCAACAAGCCCCTTTTCCTCCCAGGATCGAATCTCCCGGGTGAGGTCGGTTTTGAACAGACGGATCAGTCCCATGGTAAATCCTTATTCAGAAAGGTTCAGATTGAGCCGGTAGAGGGGATCCCCTATGAGCACCATTTTCCAGGAAAGATAGGGCAGGCTGACCAGGTAGGCTTCGGCCAGGGTGAGTCGGCCTTCGGTGAGGAGGTTGAAAAAAATTTCAGGCATGGGAAATCCCTGGATATAGGGCTCCCCCACCGGGCCCACGGTTGCGGCGGCCCCCTTTTCAAGGATGTTTTTGCACCAGAGGGGGGAATCCTTTTTCCGAAGGGTCACACATTCACTGGAGGCCATGTGATATCCCACGGCCCCCCTTGACCAGGTAAAGGAATCCACATATTTGGCCAGGCTGTACCAGCCGCAATACAGGGCGGTATCCGGGCAGGCCCCGATGTCGAAGAGTTCGGACCGGCTATCCAGTTTCACCGGTAGGAGGGTCTGGGCTTCATGGTGCTGGGCCACCCTGTGCAACGACCGGTCATAGAGGGCATAGCCGGACACCTTTTTCTCCCCCGGGTCGGGCCACCGGGCATCCAGGTACATCTTCCCCTTAAGGCCGCCGGCCTCTGCGGCAATGGCATCGTCAATGATGCGGCGGACCAGTTCCGGGCTGGAACCGTCCAGGCGGGACACCATCATTACCTGGGACTGGGACACGGGCAATTTCTGTTCCCTAAACCCCAGGTAAAAGGGATTGGGCTGCCAGAAATTAATCTCATATCCCGGATGGAGAACCAGACTCAACTCAGAATCAAGGGCGGCTGTGGTATCCCACTTGGGCATCTTGTCCGTTCGCTTCTCCGGCTCGGGATCACCGGCGATGCGCAGGGGCACCCCATGGACCGTGACCAGGGCCCGGATGTCGGGGTTGGCCTCAAGGGCCCGGCGCACCGGGGGGATAACCTTTGTTTCATAGGCTTCCCGGCTGCAGGTCTCCTTGTCCGTGATCCAGAGGAGGACCAGGTTTTCCCGGGGGATCTGCCGCTGCTCCATGTAGTATTTGGCCAGACCCTGGCTGGCCGAGGCATTTCGATTGGCAATGACCAGAACCTCGTGGGGGGCCAGGGCATGGGCCGGTCCGGCCATGATCCATCCCACAACCAAGAACACACAAATGGACAAGCGCTTCATATCCCCCCCTTATTGGACGTTGGCAATAATCCGTAATCCCGCCAGGGTTAACTCCTGATCCACCACCTCAATGGTGGCGGAAAGACCGGCGATGAGGGGTGCCAGACCGCCGGTGGCTATGATTTTCAACTCTTCTCCCAGCTCCCTTTGCATGCGCTCCACCATACCGTCCACCATGGCGGCGTTGCCGTGGATGATCCCCGACTGCATGGACCCGATGGTGTCGTCCCCGATGACCTGCCGGGGCGGTTCGAAGATCTCCACCCGGGGCAGGCGGGAGGCCTTCTGGAACAGGGCCTCCGATGAGATCATCACCCCGGGGCAGATGGCCCCGCCCAGGTATTCCCCGGCAGGGGTGATCACATCAAAGGTGGTGGCGGTGCCGAAGTCAATGATGATGAGGCCGGTCCGGTACTTGTCATAGGCAGCCACGGCGTTGACGATGCGGTCCGGCCCCACCTCGTTGGGGTTGGAGTATTTAATGGGCAAAAGCGTTTTCACGGAGGCCGGATTGATCCAGATGGGTGTCAGCTTGAGATACCGGCGGCAGAAACCGTCCAGAATCCGCACCGCAGAAGGCACCACCGAGGAAATCACCACCTTTGAGATGGCCGATGGATCAAGCCCCTTGTCCGCAAACAGGGCATTGGCAAGGATATTGAACTCATCGGCCGTATTGTCCCGCACGGTGCGAATCCGCCAATTTTCCTTTAGGACATCCGTATCGTATACGCCGATGACGGTATTGGTATTCCCAACGTCGATTACCAGCAGCATGGTTTCTCCTTATTCAATTTTAACGGTGAAGACCCGGGGATGGGCCCCGGTCATCATCAGGCCCACGGGGACGTTGATATAGGCATGACGGGCGTAGACCCCGGGCTTGACCCCGGCAAGGTCAACAAAGGCATAGATCTGATCCAGGATCTCTTTATTCCCCATGGTTTCGTAGGGGCCCCGGATCTCAATGGTGATCTGCCCGGGTTCCAGCCGGGCGGTTTCTCCGCCGTTGATCAGGCGGATGGGAATATTCTCAAGGGTCCGGCCCACCATCTTCTCCTGGATGGGCACCGTGACCACGATGATACTGTGGGAGGCAGAATATAGGGAGGGATCCCCAATGTCCAGGGGAACCTCCCGTTTAAAGGTTTCGTCCGCATTGTTCAGGTCCACGGGCTTGGTCTTGACCACATCAATGGCCTCCACCAGGGACTGGGCCCCGGTGAGGACCACCTGGGCCGGTTCCGTGGCCGCCTCCAGGAAAATCCGCCCCTTGGCCGGCTCCCCCTCAAGGGGAACGCCCACGGGAACGGATTTGGAAATCTTGTCCTCCAGCCGCACGCTGAGGAAGGGCGGGGTGATGTCCAGGATATTGATGGCCGGATCCAGGGGGATGCGCTGCTGGTCCACGGGCAGGACATAGTGGCCCGGGCCGATGGAGCCCGAGGCCCCAGCCGGATCAAACTCCAGGTCGGTGTAAAGGTCGGCCGGATACTGGATGCTTTTCTGGTTTAATGCGTCCATGACCCGGGGGTGGGCCTTGATCCGAACTTCGATTTTATCGGTGTGATAGTAGGTCAGCACCATGTTTTCGGGCACATTGGTGAATTCAACGGGCAAAAGAAGGGAGGTGTTGACCGGTTCCTGGAGGCATCCCGGCATGCGGGATGCCCCCCAGGAAAGGGCAAGGACTATAATAAGGATCGATGCAAGGATCAGGTTCCGCCGAAAATCAGGCGTTCCGGATGGCATCAATAATTCGGGTAAAGGCTTTGACGTGTTGGACATCATGGACCCTGACGATATGGGCACCGTTGTGGAGGCTGGCTGCCACCGCCGCCAGGGTGCCGTATTCGGTTTTCACATGATCCGGACCAATGTCGGTCTTTTCCTTCCGGGTCAGGATATTCTGGATAAAGGATTTCCGGGAGGGGCCCATGAGAATGGGGTATCCCAGTTCCTCGATCTTTTCCAACTGCTGGATGAGCACCAGGTTATGGTGAACGGTCTTGCCGAAACCAATGCCCGGATCCAGGATGATATTCTCTTTTTTCACCCCCCGGGACTGGGCATATTCGGCCCGCTCCTTGAGGTAGGTGGTAATCTCGCCCATGAGGTCGTTATAATCCGGATCCACCTGCATGGTCTCCGGCGTCCCCTTCATGTGCATGAGGATGACGGGCAGGTCCCGTTCCGCGGCCAGGGTCACCATTTCCGGATCCTTTTCAAGGGCCGAGATATCGTTGATGATGGTGGCGCCGGCATCCATGGCCGCCCGGGCCACGGATGCCTTTACCGTATCAATGGAGATGGGGACGTCGATCTCCTTGGACAGGGCCTCGATGACCGGGACCACCCGGTCCATCTCCTCCTGGGCCGGGACCGGATCGGCAAAGGGGCGGGAGCTTTCCCCGCCAATGTCCAGGATATGGGCGCCCTCCTCCACCAGTTTGATGCCCTGGGCCACGGCCCTATCAAAGGTATGGTATTTGCCGCCGTCGGAAAAGCTGTCCGGGGTGGCATTGAGAATCCCCATGATGCAGGCCCGGGGGCCCAGGTCCAGTTCAAACGTCCCAAATGTCAAATGAAAGGGGGTCATCTTACTTCCTTTCGGGATCATCCCCGGGTTCATCTTCAGGAGCGGGGCTGTCTTGATCCTGATCATCAGATTGGGCAGTCTCTTCTTCGGGAAGGTCGGACTCGGGAGCGTCCTCTTCAATTTCAAGTTCTATATCTTCAATGGTCTCGTCCACCATGGGCCCGGGATCCATTCTTACATTTCTGCGGCCGAAGAAATCAAAATCCGGTCTCATTTCGGCGATGAGATCATCCAGGTCCGCCCCCATGATGGTCTCCTTCTCAATGAGAAGATCGGTGAGGGCATGGAGGATGTCGATGTTCTCTTCCAGGAGCTGCTTGGCGGTCTGGTAGGCCCTGTTGATGATGGCGGCCACTTCCTCGTCAATGCGCTGGGCAGTGGCTTCGGAATACTGCTTGGCCTGGGTCATCTCCCGTCCGATGAAGATGTTGTCGTCGTGCTCTTCATAGGAGAGGGGGGCAATGTTGTCGCTCATGCCAAAGCTGCGCACCATGCGATTGGCCAGTTTGGTGGCCTGCTTGATGTCGTTGGAGGCCCCGGTGGAGATCCGATTGAAGATGATCTGCTCGGCCACCCGACCGCCAAAGGCAATGGATAGTTCGTTTTCCAGCTGGTCCTTGTATTTAAAATCCCCTTCCTCGGGCAGGAACCAGGTCACGCCGGCGGCCCGGCCCCTGGGGATGATGGTGACCTTGTTCACGGCGTCGGTACCGGGGAGAAACCGGGCCACCAGGGCATGTCCACCCTCGTGGTAGGCCGTGGTCTTCTTTTCTTCTTCCTTGATCACCTTGGACTTGCGTTCCAGGCCCATGTAGACCTTGTCCTTGGCATCTTCGAAATCCCGCATGGTCAGTTTTTCATGGTCCCGTTTGGCCGCCAGCAGGGCCGCCTCGTTGACCAGGTTTTCCAAATCGGCACCGGAGAAGCCCGGGGTGCCCTTGGCCAGGGTCTTGGGATCCACGTCACGGGAAAGGGGGGTCTTTTTCATGTGGACCCGAAGGATGCCTTCACGGCCTCGGATATCGGGCATGTCCACCACCACCTGCCGGTCGAAACGCCCCGGTCTCAGCAGGGCGGGGTCCAGGACATCGGCCCGGTTTGTGGCGGCCATGAGGATGACGCCTTCGTTGGATTCAAACCCGTCCATCTCCACCAAAAGCTGGTTCAGGGTCTGTTCCCGTTCGTCGTGTCCCCCACCCAAACCTGCACCACGCTGGCGGCCCACGGCGTCGATCTCGTCGATGAAGATGATACAGGGGGCGTTTTTCTTGCCCTGGGCAAAGAGGTCCCGCACACGGGAAGCACCCACGCCCACGAACATTTCCACAAAGTCGGAACCGGAAATGGTAAAGAAGGGAACACCGGCTTCACCGGCCACGGCCCTTGAGAGCAGGGTCTTGCCGGTACCGGGATTGCCCACCAGGAGCACGCCCTTGGGGATACGTCCGCCCAAGCGGGTAAATTTATTGGGGTTCTTCAGGAATTCCACCACCTCGGAGAGCTCTTCCTTGGCCTCGTCAATGCCTTCCACATTGGCAAAGGTGACCTTTTCCCCCTTATCATCAATGAGGCGGGCCCGGCTCTTGCCGAAGGAAAGGGCCTTGCCGCCCCCGCCCCCGCCCTGCATCTGTCGCATGAAGAATATCCAGACCCCGATGAGGACGATCATGGGCAGCCAGGAGACCACAATGGACATGAGCCAGGAGGACTCCGCCGGGGGTTTGGCCTTGATGGCCACACCGGCGGCCCGGAGCATGGGAATGAGATCCCCGTCGTCGGGCGCATAGCTTCTATAGTTGGCACCACCGGATTCGGTGATGAAGAGTTCCCTCCCCTGGAGGACCACACTCTGAACCCGACCGCCTTCCACCATGGACAGGAATTCTGAATATCCGATATCCATTTGTCCGGCCTGCTGCTGGTTGAAGACATTGTAGAGCATGACCATCATAAGGACAATTACCAGCCAAAGGGAAATGTTCTTATAAAATTGATTCAATTTAAATTCCTCTCCTAGTGTTTAGAATGAACTTTGATCAAAAGCTTCTTTATATATAAACACGAAATTTCAATATACAAGCAAAAGTTTTTCAGGTTTTACGGGCCTGATCAGCCTTTTTCTTGGCGGCTTTCCGCCGTTTTTCCCGGGCCCCCAGCTCCCTGAGGGGAAGGGCCTCCCGACAGATGCGGATCCGGTCCCGGCCCCGGTAGACCCGGATGCGGCCGGGCAGGTCCAGATGTTTTCCGGTGCTGCCCTGGGTGATCAATTTTTCAATGTCCCGGATATGGGTGTGGGTGATGCGCTTGAGATCGGACTTGACCTGTGCCAGGCCCATGCGCAGAACCCGGGGAATTAATGCTTCATGATAGCAGTTCAGGGCGGCCAGGGACAGGGAAATCCCCTTCCCGTCACCATGGCTGCACTCCCCAAAGGCCCTTTGGGTCTCCTGGTTGAGAAAGTCCTCCTCACGGGAAAGGATGCGGGAAAGCCGGTCCAATTGCTCCCGGATCCGGGGATTGTACCGGGACTCCAGCAGGGGGAGCAGATGCTCCCGAACGGCATTGCGCCGGAATCCGGGGTCTGCATTGGTGGCGTCCAGGCAAAAATCCTGGCCCAGGGATTCCAGAAAGGCCAGGATTTCGGGCTTTGAAATGCGAATCAGGGGACGGATCACCGGCAGGGAACAGACCCCGGTTCGCAGGGGCTGGATCCCGGTGAGTCCCCCCGGACCCGAACCCCGGAGCAGGTTCATGAGCACCTGTTCCACATGGTCGTCCCTGTGGTGGCCCGTGGCCAAAAGGGTGTAGCCCTCCCGGACGGCCAGGGTATCGAAAAAGCCATACCGGGCATGGCGGCCCGCCTCCTCCAAAGAACAGCGCCGCTCTTTGGCCATTTTTTGAACATCCACCTCTGTTTCGTGGAAGGCAAGTCCCAGGGTCTTGGCCAGACCCCGGGAAAATGCCTGGTCGTTCCGGGCATCCTTCCCCCGGTACCCGTGGTTGAGATGGGCTGTACCAAGGGTCCATTTCCCCTCCTTTGCCGCCCGGGCCAATACCCGGACCAGGGCCACGGAATCCGGTCCCCCGGACAGGGCCACCAGGATCCTTTCCCCGGGGGGAGCATGGCGGTGAAGAACGGCCAACACCCTTTTATAGAGGGTGTGTTGGTCCATTGGGGGTTGGGCCATTGAGGGTAGGGATGGATGGGTCATGGCACTCCGTAAAATTTACCCGATAAACAGGGGCTGGGAGGGGGATTCCATGAGGCCGGCCCGGATGCTGTGTTCAAAAAAGGTCTGGACGGCGGCCTCGCCCTCTTCCCCCAGCTCCCTGGAGAAATCGTTCACATAGAGGGCGATGTGTTGGCGGATGACCTCGGGGGCCAGTTCCTGGGCATGGTCCCGGATGTGCTCCTCCCCTGCCTTGGGATGGGCAAAGGCATGGTCTATGCTTTGGCCGATGAGGGCCTCAATGGCCAGGGCCGTCTCCTTTTCCATACTGCGGTGGACGGCAATGCAGCCCAATGGAATGGGGTGGCCGGTCTTTTCCTCCCACCACTGGCCCAGGTCCTGCTGCAGGGCCATGCCCTGGTCGGCATAGACAAAGCGGCCCTCGTGGATGATGACGCCGAAGTCGGCCTCCCCCCGGGCCACGGCCGGCATGATGGTTTCAAAGGGCATGGCCTTGATCCTAGGCTGGATTCCAGGAAAGCGGTCGGCCAGGTAAAAACGGAAAAGGTGATAGGCCGTGGTGCCCATGCCCGGCACCGCCACAACGGGGTGGGCATGGGCCGGATCCAACTCTTTCTCCGGCAGGGAGATAACCAGGGGGCCGCAGCCCCGGCCCAGGGCCGCCCCCGCCCGCAGCAGGGCATAGTCGTTCAAAAGGTTTCCCAGGGCGGCAAAGGAGAGTTTGGTCACCTGGTGGATGCCCCGGGCGGCCTGCTGGTTCAGGGTTTCCACATCCCCCAGGGAAATGGAGAACCCCAGGTTCCCCATGGGGATCAACGCTTTGGCAATGGCCTTGAATATAAAGGTGTCGTTGGGACAGCTGGAATAGGCCAGGGAATAGGATGGTGTTGGTTTCATATCCTTTTCTACCAAATCCGCCGGATCAATTGCAATGTGAAATCACGGGGCCGCCTCCGAACCTATAAATTCAGGCCCTTGCCTTGTCATTTCATGGGAATACTGGTAAGAGCAGACAGGATCTTTCACCCTTTTCTTCCCCATGGGTTCCAGCATCGGGAAAGACCGCATCATTCTTTTTTACCAGAATCTTCAACCTCGGATCCTTTGTTCATCCTATTCCATCATTCATTTAAAGGGATCAGATCCATAAATGCCAGAACAACAAGGCCCTCACCCCTTTCCAAGGAGGCGTCCATGCAAATTGATTTCCACCACACCGTCACCTATGTCACGGCCCGGCTGGCCGGGTTTGCCCCCAAAACCGCAGGTCGCATCGGCTATGCCGCCCAATATGTGGACAATGCCACGGAACAGGGGGTGGTCAAGTTTTCCAACAATGCATTGTACAGCCGGGTCTGTTCCGCCCATGAGATGGTGGACTACCGGAACTTTTCCGAGCTGGCCAACCACCACACCTGGATTCCCTTCCACTTTCTCCCGGGCAACGGGGGAAAACCGACCGGGGAAAACCCGGATGGGAAATTTGTGGAAAAACTCATCTGCCGGCCCAACAGCCCCGTGGCCCAGGACATTGTGGCAGCCTGCATTGCCGACCAGGATCGCCCCCATGGCCTCCACCGCCTAGGCATCACACTCCATGTCCTGGCCGACACCTTTGCCCACCAGGGCTTTGCCGGGATCAACCACCGGATCAACGAGGTAAAAAAGATTCAAAAAACAGAGGATCCCGAAGATACGGGGCTGGCCCGGCGGATCAAAAATTATTTCGGGGATAAATTCGACGAGGTAACCAGTGCCGTCCTCGGGGATGCCGCCCCCCTGGGCCACGGTCCCGCCCTGACCTTTCCGGACCAGCCCTATCTGAAATGGCGATACGAAAACGGCCTGGGCCAATCCATCCTCCGGGATAATACCCGGATTTTCATGGAGGCCGTAACCGCCATGCACCGGGCCATGATCCAATACCAAAAAAAAGATCCAGGTTACACCCTGACCCAGGCCGATGAAATATCCAGACAGGATCTCCAACAAATCCAGACCCATTTCGAATCCTTTAACCAGGAAGAGGGGGAGGAGCGCCACGCCCAGTGGATCGACGCCATCGCCCGGGGGGATTTCAGCTTTGCCCCGGAGGGGGAAACCGTCTCCTACGACCCCGGGGGGGAATCCTCATGGAAATACCTGGCCCTGGGCCCCAACCATATAAAAGAGACAGAGTTTGAGTTTTCCCCCGAATTCCTCGCATCGGACTGGAAGCTCTTCCACGATGCCCTGCAGATCTACCGCATGGATGTCCTTAGAAACATCCTGCCCCGGTACGGGATCTGTGCGGCCTGACCCAAGCCAAACAACACCCCGGCCCCCAAAGGGCCGGGGTGAAACAAGGAGGTCATATGTCATCGTCCATTAATGAAATCCGGGAGGGCCTTGCCGCCTATACCCCGGACAACCTGGCACAAAAACTGCCCCTGCTCTCTGAACTACTGGCGGACCACTACCGTCAGGTCCCCCAGGTGGACATCGAGCGGGCCGCCCTGATGACGGCCCATTTGAAATCCACCCAGGGCCAGGATCTGCCCATGGCCGTGCGCAGGGCCCAGGCCGTGCGCAACTATTTGAAACAGAGGAAGGTGGTCTTCCACGATGCCAATCTTTTGGGCGGGGCCACCACGGCCAAGCCCCTGGGCGCCCCCCTCTACCCGGAGTTCTTCGGCTTGAGCATCTGGCCGGAGCTCCACACCATTTCAGACCGCAAGGCCAATCCCCAGCTCCTTACCCGGGAGGAGGCCGACACCCTAAACTTTGAGATCTTCCCCCATTGGATGGAAAAAACCATGGCCGAGCAGGCCCGGCTTGAGGATCCCTTCCGCCAGTCCCTGCTGGAAAAGATGATCATCTACACCATCTCCAAGGCCGCCACCATCTCCCACACCACCCCCTGCTACCAGAAGGTGTTGGAAATGGGGGTCCAGGCCATTGGGGACCAGGCCGGGGAACGGGCGGCCCAAACCCATGGCCAGGAGGAGAAGAGCGACTTCTACACCTCGGTGCAGATTGCCATGGAAGGGATAATGGACTATGCAAGGGCCGTTAGCCGGGCCGCTGCCCAAGCCGCAGAAGTAGAAACCGATCCCCATCTCAAGGAAAATTACCAGGCCATGGCCAAGGTCTGCGCCCGGGTGCCGGCCCAACCCGCCCGGACCTTCAGGGAGGCGGTGAACGCCCTGTGGATCTGCCAGGTGGCCGTGTTTGCCGAAAACTCCAACATGGCCATCAACCCGGGGCGGCTGGACCAGATCCTCTACCCCTATTTCATCCGGGAATACCAGGCCGGGGATCTCACCCTGGACCAGGCCCTGACCATTGCCGGCTCCCTCTGGTTCAAGATCGCCGACAATGTCAACCTGGTGCCCCAGGCCGCAGAGCAGCTCTTTGGCGGGGCCGGGGCCGTTCCGGCCGTGACCCTGGGCGGGGTGGACAGGGACGGGGAAAACGCCGTGAACGAACTCACCTACCTCTTCCTCAAGGTCACGGAGCTTTTGCCCATCCGGGATCCCAACGTCAACGCCCGATTCCACCCGGATGTGAATCCCCTGGAATACCGCAACGAGGTGAGCCGGGTGATCCTGAACAACAAGGCCATCCCCGCCTTTTTCAACGACAGAGAAAACATCCAGACCCTGGTGAACCAGGGGGAAACCCTGGAACATGCCCGGGACTACGCCGTCATCGGCTGCGTGGAGCTGGGCAGTGCCGGCCGGGATTATTCGGCCAGCTCCTCCATCTTCATGATGATGTACTCCATCCTCCACATGGCCCTGCACAACGGCCGGACACCGGTCACCGGGGACCAGCCCCTGTGGGAGGCCACGGGTGATCCCGAAACCTTCACCGACTTTGAGGATCTCTGGAATGCCTATGCCGCCCAGACCCGGCACATGGCCGACAATGCCGTGGCCCTGAACAACACCTATGGAAAGGTCCACCAGGAATGGCTGCCCACCCCCCTGCTCTCGGGTTTGTTCAAGGGGCCCCTGGAAAAGGGAAAGGATTTGATCCGGGGCGGGGCGGTCTATAACTCCTCCGGGGTCACCCACATCGGATTTGCCGATGTCTGCGATTCCCTGTGCGCCATCAAGGAGATCTGCTTCACCCCCTCCAACACGGAGATGCAGATGCCCCTGGCCGAGCTGGTGGCGGCGGTGGATGCCAATTTTGAGGGCCATGACCGCCTCCTGGCCTACCTGCGCAACAAGGCCCCGAAGTATGGCACCCGCCATCCCACGGCCGTGGACATGGCCAACCGCCTCATTGAACTGGGATACAGCGTCTTCCACCACCAGAAGAACTACCGGGGGGGCAACTACCGGGTGGCCTATTGGACCATGACCAACCATGCCGGATACGGCAAGGTCACCGGGGCCATGCCCAACGGCAGAAAGGCAGGGGAGCCCTTTTCCAGCGGCATCACCCCGGCCTCCCAGATCCATACCCCCCTCACCGAGGCCCTGGATGCCGTGGCCCGGCTCAACAGCGAACAGATCCCCGGGGCCTATGCCTTGAACATGAAATACTCCCCGGTTTCCGTTTCCCCGGAACATGTGGATAGATTTGGCAGCATTGTCCATGCCTACATGGACCAGGGGGGACAGCAGGTCCAGTTCAACATCCACGACTACGAGACCCTGAAGGAGGCCATGGCCGACGAGACCGCCCATCCCCATCTTCTGGTCAGGGTCTCGGGCTATTCCGCCTATTTTAAATCCCTGAACCCGGCCATGCAGCAGGAGCTGATCACCCGGAGTCAATACAGCCTGTCCTCGGGCCGCCTGGTCCCCCTGGATCCGGAGAATCCCCGGGACAAGGGAGGTGACCATGGACATCTTTAACCAATTACGGGGACTGTCAAAGAGCGGGCAGAGGGCCCTCATGGAAAACCGGCTCAACGCCCTGAAAAAGGAGATTGAAACCCAGGCGGCCGGAGAGGTCCTGGACCGTCTCCTCTACCTCCTCCTGGAGGCCATGGCCCTGCTCTTTTACGTGAATTCCGAATACCGGAAGAACATAAAAGATTTCAATGCCTCCTATGTGATCCAGAGCCAGGACGGAAAGATCGACGTCTCCGCCGTCTTTAAGAAGGTCTCCTTCCTCTGGCGGGAGATGGACGGGATGGAGGTGAAGTCCACGGTCATGGACCATCCCACCACCAGTGTGACCTTCAGGGACGGCAAGGCCATGGCCGAGTTCCTCTTTTCCGGGAATCCGGATGTGATCCAGGGCATGCTCAACAACCAGCTCAGCGTTTCCGGCAACCTCAACTATCTGTTCAAGTTCATCTACCTCATCCTCCTCATCCCGGAAATCCTGGGCATTGAGGACTTCACCGCCCGGTTTGCCCCGGCGGCCTGAGCCCGGAGGAAGGATGACAGAGTGTGCCACAATTGCCAATCACCGCCATGGGGGAGCCCACTGGCCCCTGGTTTTCGACCTGGCCCGGGCCTCCACCGTGGACGGGCCAGGGGTGAGGACCACGGTCTTTTTCAAGGGCTGCCCCCTCTCCTGCCCCTGGTGCCACAACCCAGAGGGTCAGGATCCCGGTCCCCAGGAGATCTTTGATCCCGGGGCCTGCATGGACTGCGGGGGGTGTGAACGGGGGGAGCCCTGCTTCACAGGGGCCCGGCAGGTGGTGGGAAAGGCCCATTCTCCAGAAGAACTGGTGGATCTCATTGAACCGGATATCCCCTATTTCAAGGCCTCGGGGGGCGGGGTCACCTTTTCCGGCGGGGAGGCCCTGGGCTTCCCCGCCCACCTGGCCCAAACCGCGGCCCTGTTGAAAAAGAGAGGGGTCCACCTGGCCGTACAGACCTGTGGATACTTTGATTTTGAACGGGTGGAAAGGGAATTGCTCCCCCTGGTGGACCTGATCTATTTTGATTTTAAAATCATGGATCCTTCGGACCACAAACGGCTGTTGGGTAAATCCAACCGCATCATCCTGGAAAATTTCCTCCAACTTTGGAAAAAAAAGATTCCCCTGGTGCCAAGTGTGACCCTTGTGCCGGACCTGGTGGCCAATGAAAAAAATATGAAGGCCATGGCCGCCTTTTTCGCCCGCCATGGGGTCTCTTCCTTTGAATGCCTCCAATTCCATTCCGGGGGGCGGGAAAAATGGGCCCGGCTGGGCCGCCCCCTGCCCCCTGCCTTCCCAAACGCCTGGAGCGATCCCAGCCATGGAGACCACTGGATCCGCCGCCTCGGACAACACCACAGGCGCCATGTAAAAGAACAGAGCTCACGCCCCTTGGTTTCCACCGGCCTGTATTGAGAAATCAATGCCCCTTTCCGTCCAGCCCTGGGCAAGCCCCTGAAGAATTCCGGAACATAGATCACACCCAGAAACAGGCTAGCAGCATGGTCCGGGAGCATAAGAAATGAGGTTCTGGACAGCCCTTTAAAGCAACCGGCCCGTCACATGAACGGGCCGGGATTCACGAATAAAAAATCAATCAAAGGGCAGCTTTACCCCGCCCTGTTCCATGACCTCCACCCCTCCGTCCGTGGAGGGTGGCACGGGCCGAGCCCCAACCGGGGCCGGGCGACAGATGGCGCCCTTCACCACTGCAGCGGCATTCCCATCCACCAACCGGGCATAGGCCACCTTGGCCGTTACCCGGACCACCCGCACCCGGGCCACCCAGGATTCCGAGGCGCCCAGGGATTCACCGGTATAGGTCTCGATGAGTTTTTCCCCGGGCAGGTAAAGATCCAGTTCCTCACCCCGGTCCAGGGTGTTCCCCCCCTGGTTCAATGCCACCTCCCCGGGGCCGGAAACCTGGACAACCCGGATGGGATAGATATTGCCCACAGCCCCCCGGATGATCCGGCGGGCAGCCCGGCTGAACAGCTCATCCCGGATCCGGGCCGTATTGAGTTGTCCGGTGTAGTCCCAGTCCGCAAGGTCCACGGATACGGAATCCGACCATTCAATCTGACGGGTGGCCGGAACCAAAATCCGGTAATCACATTGAAAACGGCCCCGGGGTACCACCCGGGTCTCTCCGGTCACTTCAATGACCTCGGTGTCCTGTCCCCAGCCGGCCTGGGTGATCTGCCCCACCAATAAATAATCCGCCCCCAGCACTTCCCCGATCTTGGCCTGCTCGGCCAGGGGGGCGTCCGGGGAAAGGATGAGCTGCTTTTCCGCCAGCACAGCCCGGCTGTTTTCCCGGTCCAAAATGGTGAACCTGCGGGCCTGGGTGAGATGGGTGACAATGCGCTGGGTAAACTGTCGTCCCGTTTCGGCCACAGATATTCCCCTGGGTAGCTTCAGCCCATCACAGGCAAAGGGAATCACAGCCATGCGGCGGCGACTATTGGGGGAAATACCCGGGGTGACATACCTCACCTGCTTCACCACCAGGACCACCTGCCATTCCCCGTTATCGGTTTTCCAGGCATCCTGGATCTCATATCCATGGATCAGGCCCTGGGTGGCTTCCTTGACCCGGTTTAGGGTCCGGTTATCAATGGTGGTGGTCCGGCTGGAGGTATCTCCGGAAATCTGTCCCTGCTTACGAATGGACCGGGCCATGAGGGTTTGGGAATCCATCTTCACCCCACGGGTCTGTTTCAGGCATTCGATCAGGGCATTCTGCACGGCCTGGTTCCGGCTGCTGCCGAATCCCTCCACCCGGGTCATCACGATCTTTTGTCCGGCCCACAGGCCCAGGGGAAACACTAACCCCAGCACCAGGCAACACCAGAGGTATTTTTTCATGGCAGCCTCTTAGAAATCATCCAAAGAATTGACGGCTTTTGAGGCATGATCCATGGTGGTGGACGCCCGGGGTTTCACTGGACGGGGCCCGGTCTTTTTCCGGGGAGCCGGTCGGTCCATATCCCGAACCGCCTTGAGTGCGGAATATTTCCACACCCGCACCGCCCCCACAAACCTCTGTCCCGAGGGCAGGGCATAAGACCAGCGCTTCAGGGTGGAAATACCCCGCAGGCTTGCCTTGGCTGAGGACTTGGCCTGTTCAGATGTAATCTTGATAATTTCCTTCAATTGTTTTTTCACGGTATCTGTGCCGGGTTTCATTTCCCGTTCCACATACTCTCTTATCAATTCCCCACGCTGGCGTTCGCTTTTGGCATTCATATGACCAGCAACGATTTCGGCAATCATGACATTGGCCGACGTCTCGGCATCGGCCCTGGCCTCATTGCGCAATTCATCGTTCATATAATCGTCGCCGGTGTCCGGATTATAGGAGGATATCCCGTAGGAAAGGATACAGGGAGCCCCGGTCTCATCGTAAACCAGACGGACACCCAATGTGCCCATATATGCTTCGGGACGCCGGGGCAGCAGTTCTTTAAGGTTCCGGGCCCGGCCCTTAACCAGGGAGGGCCTCTGGAGACGAATATCCTTGGCCACCTGGAAGGTTTTGCGGGAGGCCAGGGCAACCACCCCCACCTGGGTGTTTCCTTTTTGATCGGTAATCACCCGGGTCTGGATGGGAAAAAGACCGGCGATACTCCCGGAAGCGTTTTGAAGGGAGGTCTTTATAAATTTATCCCGCAATAAATCCTTTTTCCGGGTTTCCGGTATTGTGGCCAGTTCCTGGGGATCCACACCCATCTCAACCAATTTTTGGTCCAGTTTTTTACCCGCAACATCCAGGCCCTTATCCAGAACCGCCATGACCTTATCCACAAAATTCTTGGATTCCGGTGCTGGCAATTCAATTTCCGCTGCATGGGTGGACCGGTCCTTAAACATGGATTCAACCTTATCGGAAAGAATGTTACCAAATCTCACCATGATAAACTTTTGCTGAAGCTCCATCATGGCCCGATCAAAGGCAAGGACCAGTGCGTCACCATATTGTGGATCCGTATTTTTCAAAGAGACGCTTTGCGTGGTGCCAAAAACAAATTTTCCACCGGCTTCACCGAATCCGTCCAGGCCGAACGATTCCAATACCGTATCAAACCAGTCCTCCATGCTATCGGCCGCCGAAGTCACGGCATTGGGGTCGGCCAATGCGTTGAGGTCCTCTCCAAAAGGGGGAGGCGTCGTCCCGGGTACCGGTGGCGGTACAGAAGCGGCCACCGGCGGCGGAGGGGGCAGGGGCGCAAACAGGGGTTTAAGTGCAGCAATTTCCCCGGACTTAACCCATTGATCCATGCCAGGGGTCCAGGCCAGGGTCTGGGTGGTCAATTTTCCCCCCCGGGCCATTTGCTGGAGCTGGGCCATGGAAAAGGGGCCCTGCTGCGTATTGTTCAACAGAAGATGATAGCCCCCGGCCCACAGAGGGGCGGCCAGGACCACCACAAGCAATAGAGAAATACCGAATACCCGTTTCATGACAGATCCTTTGGTTATGGTTTACCAGCTCACGCTTTTATTGCTACCCCGCTTACCGATGACGGTTTCACCTTCCCAGAAGGCCAGACCGGTTTCAACCTGGGTCAGGGTCAGCTGGAAATAGTATTCCACCTGCTGGGTGGAGGAATCCACCCGGACATTTCTCTGGATGATCTTACCGGACAGACTCAGGTTCGGAGCGATCATCTTCCCTTTTTTGGCCACGGTCTTCTGGTTGAATTCATCGGATTTTCTTAGCTTGCGGGCCTTAAAGGACATCTGATCTTCGGCCCCCTTGGCAGACACGGCTGTGGTCACCACTACCTTGCCGCTCTGGAGCAGTTCCACCCGGATCTTTTTCACCAGCTGATCCGTATCAATGCGCTGCATGGTGTCGTTGATGATGTCCGAGATGGCCAGGACATAACGACCGCCTTCGGGTTTCTGCAGGGCGCCGGACATGATCATGGATTGAACCGCCTCACCTGCGGCGGTCTGGAAATCCCGGTAATCCAGGCCCATGACGGCCTTCCCCTTGTCATTGGACATGTCGATATTCTGGGTGGAGCTGACGCAACCGGTTGTCAAAAATGCCAGCAGCAAAGCGGCCAGCGCAGGAAATACAACGGATTTGGCAATGGATTGACGGATCATTTTATTGTCCTTTTCGTATTAGAATGTATTACATGGAAATGACCCCATGGTAAATCGGGGCATCTGACTTGGGTATTTTCACATAAACCAGGGTATTCTCTCCTGTGGGAACTGCCAGGGAAAGCTGCTGGCCCTGGGGGGTTTCGATGACCAGCCGGCCATCCACGGGTGCCGGGATCCGTGCCAGCTGGAATTCCTTGGGCAGACCGGTCCAGATTCGTAAATCGGCCGAGGTGGTTGCCCCCTGGAGGATGGCAGCGGCCAGGCCGGCCAGATCCCCCATTTTCTTCTGGGCCACGTATTGCACCGTGGTTTTCACCAGGGTGGAGACCATGGCCCGGGTGAGGATCATGGGATACTTTTTCTTGAATTCGGTCTGGACCACCCGGTCCATACTGACCAGGCAGGTGGTCCGGCCCAAGAGGTGATCCTGGCCGTCCTTAACCTTCAATTCCCCATGGGCCCGGTCCCGCATGACCAGTTTAGGAAGGGCAATGGCGGTAGACTTAACCTGGGAAGTGGCAAGGAAGAGTGGAATATCCAGTCTCAGTTCCTCTTTTTTAGGGCCCAGGCCATTCTCAAAGACCACCCATACACAGGGACCCTCCTGGGCCCGGCCACCGTCTGCTGCAGCAAAATCCGCCGCCACAGCCGAGTGCTGGGACACCATTCCATAGGCTTCCTTAAGCAGGGTTACGGCCTTGGCCCGGTCATTCTGGGACATGAAAAAAAGACCGGCCATATAGGTGGTAAAGGGATTGATGAAATCGGGATAGGGTTTAAAGGCATAGAGGCTGGCATATTTATCCTTGAGGATCTGATCCACCTTGGGGTTTTCCACATTTTTGCGGATATCCATCCCCCCTCCTTTGACATTTTTGGCCCTGAGTTTTTCATTCTCAGCCGCTTCCTTTTCGTCCATCTCCTTATGAAGTTTGGCGATTTCTGCGGCAAAACGTTCCTTGGCCCGACGCTGGCGGTCCAGGGCTCGGTTAAACTCCACCCGGGCCAGTCCGGCCCGGCCCTGCTGCCAGAAATTCAGGGCCTTGTAGGTATTAACCATGATGCCATCGTACTCTTCGCCGGAATAATCCAGGGCCGCATCGTTGATGAGTACCGCCCCAACGGTTTTACCGGCATCTTCGGCCAGAAGGGTATCGTTGTGGGCCTTAATCAGGGCCTCGCCCGCATCAAAATACCGGGAACTTAAGTCGTAATTTCCAGCATAACGCAGGGCCACACCGGCCTGGAGGTATTCCAAAAGCTTTCCGGAATCCGGCTTTTGCAGATCGGCTTCTTCCAGTCCGTCGGCCCGGGCAGCCTGGGCATAATTGCCATTGTTATAGAGCGCATTATAGTTATTAAGCCGTTGTTTATGAAGGGCAGAGGTACAACCGGTAAAAAGCCAAACAAATGCCAGAAAAGCCACACAGAGTCTTATGGAAACAAATTTGGAAGTCATTCTTTCCTCTCAGAGAGATTCGGGTAACAGACGCCATTCGGGAAGAAGAGCGAAAAGAAATCTTATGGATGATAAAAACGAGGATACTATGGACAATACAGGGAAAAAAATCAAGTCGAAAACCGTTATCCTAAAGGGATTTCCACGATTCGGACCCGGGGTGACATGGCGGTTTCCTCATGGGGGGTACCGTACCGGGGCCGAAACCAAGGGAAGAAACCGCCGGAACAAGGGAGGGATAAAGCAAAAAAGGCCCTGGACAGCGCAATGCTGAACAGGGCCTTTTGAAGAATGATCCGGCGGCGTTCTACTCTCCCACACCGTCACCGGTGCAGTACCATCGACGCTGGAGAACTTAACTTCCGTGTTCGAGATGGGAACGGGTGTGGCCTCTCTGCCATCGCCACCGAATCAAATCGGTAAAATTCGTTGTAGTAATCACAATGTGTTCTCAACAAAGCATTTAAACTTGGTTGTAGAAAAAGTGGCTAAGCCTCACGACCTATTAGTACCGGTAAGCTGAACATGTTACCATGCTTACACACCCGGCCTATCAACCTTGTAGTCTTCAAGGGGTCTTCAGTCATAAAGATGGGATATCTAATCTTGAAGTTGGCTTCCCGCTTAGATGCTTTCAGCGGTTATCCGTACCCAACTTGGCTACCCAGCAATGCCCTTGGCAGAACAACTGGAACACCATTGGTTGGTCCATTCCGGTCCTCTCGTACTAGGAACAGATCTCCTCAAATATCCTACGCCCACGAAAGATAGGGACCAAACTGTCTCACGACGTTTTAAACCCAGCTCACGTACCACTTTAATTGGCGAACAGCCAAACCCTTGGGACCTGCTCCAGCCCCAGGATGTGATGAGCCGACATCGAGGTGCC
>OZ245369.1:1947500-3745000 GCA_965226635.1 Desulfobacteraceae bacterium
CTTCAGTGGCTTCCCCAATTTGTGCTTTGCCTATCTTCTGGCCACCACCCCCGGGATGAACGGTGGGGCCCTGGTCATGGAGAACTGTCTGGTCAACAATGTCACCAATCTCACCCTGGTGCTGGCCATCCCCACCCTTATATGGGGGCTGGACCTTTTGAAAAAGGACAAAAAAACGGGAGAAGCCCATACCCTGAATTATCTTTCCCTGCTGCTCACCCTGGTGGCTTTGATTTTTTTTACGGTCGGGGTTTGGCTCCTGGGCCGGGACGGCAATTTAAGCACCAATGATGGGTTTATGCTGGTGGGTCTTTTTTTATTCTGGCAGGTCTTCCACGTATTTGACGTGTTAAAGCACAACACCCGCCGGCGGCAAAAAATACAGAAACGGGTCATATTTGAATTTGCCGTCATTGCCGTTTGTGCCTGGGGGATTCTGGCCAGTGTGGAGGGGCTGCTTGAATATGTTCACCAGAATATTTCACAGGGATGGATCCGCACCCATCTGGGGACCCTGTCCGGTCTTTTAATGGTTCTGCCCAACGCCTTTCCTGCATTTTATTATGCTGGGGTGAAACGGGCCGACATCGCCTATTCGTCCCAGGTGGGGGACTGCCACATATGTATCCCTTTGTGCATCGGGATATATGCGGTGTTTAACCCCCTTGCCCTGCCCGCCTATTTTGAATCGGCCCTTTTCATCCTCATGGGGGCCGGGGGCGGCCTGCTGCTTCTGACGGCAATACTGGGCCGACTGCCCAAATGGAGTGGGGTTGTCCTGATCGGTCTTTACGGATACTTCATGTTCCAGGGGATTATCTCCTGATGGACGCTGTCCGTTGCTGGGGAAACCTCACTTCCTCCCTGCCGTACCCCATCGAACAGGGGTAGACCTCTGCAGTAGCCGTCCAGCAGTTGCCATGGATTTTTTCGTTTTGCCCTAGTGCCACCAATGGAATTTTTTATAACAGGCGCCATAAAATTGATCTCCGTAAACCAGTCCCCATTGCCACGGACGACCAGGGTGACCATATTATAATGACGTCCGAATCCATGACGGATCCGACACTATTTTTATAAGGAAGCACCCAATGACTGCCGACATCGATATCTGTCTTGAACGTCCCTGGGACTGGACCCACAAGGCCATGGCCTTTGTGATCCGGGCCCACCGCCACCTCTGGGGAAAAAACAACGAAGGCCCCCTGGTTTTTCTGTATGAAAACGGCCTATCCAACACCTTTTGCAAGGCCCAATACCTGGGGTGGAATAAATTTGGCCAGGACCGCCCCCTGGACGGATGGGGGCTGGCATCTCCCCATGGGGACACCTTCCATATCCCGCCGGGGATTGTGATCCCCTGGATCCAAAATAAAATCCTTCTTTCTGTCTATATTGTTCCCATGGCACCGTCGGAAAAAAAAATATATGGCCTCCCCGGATCCCACCCCCCCCCCATGATCCTTGGTAATCCCCAAAAAAACAGCCCCACCTTTACCCATCCCCTGGAGGGACTTTGTTTTTACCAGGACCATATTCATCTGGATGGGGAGACCTCGGGCGGGGTGATCATTACCCCTGAAAAAAACTGAATTCCTTTTCCATGGAAACAAGAAGGGACCCCATGGTCATCTCAAAAAAGGAGGCCTGTCTTTTTCCATGGCACCTGCCCCAATAAAGGGCAGGTCCGCTGAACCAAGGTGGGCCCGGTCAATGGATTGATATTTGGAAGTGTGGTCCCTGGGATCAGGCCAATCCGTTCCCTGAAACATTGGGGCCCACCCTGCCGACCCGTTTTTTCGGCCAGGGCATGTTCACGGCAAGGATACCAATGACAATGCAGGCAATGGACGCCATGAGGTGGCCGGTGACGGGTTCGTCCAGCAGCAGAACCCCGGACATCACCCCGGCCAGGGGAATGATAAAGACAAAGGAATGGAGGGCGGTGGCCCCATATCGGTTAAGCATGGCGTTCCAAGCCACCATGGCAAATGCGGCGGATAAAAATGCCTGGTAAAAAAGGGCCCAGCCCACCACTGCATCCATCCGGGCGGACATGGGATTTTCCCAGATCAGGGCGGCCAGGCCATAAAAGGGCACACAGAAAACCATGGGATAGAGGGTTAGCTGGGTGGGATGGAATTTGGCAATCACCCGTTTTACATATACGGCGGAGCAGGACCAGGTCATCACCGCCCCCAGGATGATGAGATCCCCCTGCTTCAGGTCCGTGTTTAAATCCGGCTCATCCATGAAAAGAAAAACCACACCGATGAACCCAAGGATAACCCCCAGGCTTTTTTTCAGGGTGATCCGGTCGCCGGGGATGAAAAAATGGGCCAATATCATGACCACAAAGGGCAGGACATTGGAGATCAATGCCCCGTGTGAGGCGGTGGTCCGTCCCATTCCCAGGTGGAAACAGGCCAGTTGAACCGTGAACAAAATACAATGGGGAAGGGAAAGAAGGGCCTGCCCGCGACTGGGCAAAAGGTCAATGCCCCTTATCTTTGCCCAGACCACAATGACCAGACTGGCCGCCGCGAACCGTATGCCGGCCGAGGTAAAGGCGCCCATGCCGGTGAGGCCGAATTTGATGGCCGCACCATTTCCACCAAAGATGATGCAGATCAAAACAATGAAGATGCTGGATGCAAGGGTCATTTGGGAGGATTTCATGGCGACCTCATTTTTAGAATAGTACCGGCCCGGGAACAGCCGAAAATGAACGAAACACAAGATACATCAAGGTATTGACCGGGTAAAGCCTTATTTAAAGGCGGGGTTAAAAACCCGTGGCCACGTTTTGACAATCTCTACATTATTATATAGAACAACAAAGTGGTGTCTTTTTTTATCCCCTTAAAAAACATGGAGAGATCGAATGAAACCTTTATGGTCTGTGTTGTTGTTTATCGCCATTTTTATCTTCCCCCCAGGGGCCCAGGCCCAGCTGAACATCCACGTCAGCATCCTGCCCCAGCAATATTTTGTCCAACAGATCGCCCAGGACCTGGCCCGGGTATCCGTTCTGGTGAAACCGGGAAAAAGCCCGGCCACCTATGCCCCCACCCCCACCCAGATCAAAGCCTTGAGCCGGTCGGATATTTATTTTCGCATTGGCGTCCCCTTTGAAAACGGCTTCCTCCACAAAATTGAAACCATTGCCCAAAACGTGAAAGTCGTGGATACCCGAAGGGGCGTCCCCTTGAGGGAAATGGAAATCCACCGCCACCATGAAGACCATGGGGACCACCATGGGGAGGAAGACCACGGCCAGGACCACCATGGGGAGGAAGACCACGGCCAGGACCACCATGGAGAGGCCGATGAAGACGGGCACGATGACCACGACGGAAAGGATCCCCATATCTGGATGGCCCCCCCTCTGGTGAAACGCCAGGCCCAGACCATTTTATCCGCCCTGGTGGAGGCGGCACCGGAACACCGTGATGCATTCCAACGCAACCATGACCTGTTCATCCAGGAACTGGACCGGCTCCACCTTGAACTCAAAGCACTTCTGGAACCCTGCAAGGGAAAACAGCTCTTTGTCTTCCATCCCAGTTTTGGATATTTCACCGATACCTACGGCCTTGAACAGGTGGCCGTGGAAACCATGGGCAAGGCCCCCAAGGGAAAAGCCCTGTCCCATATCATCAAATGGATCAAAAAGGAAAAGGCTCGGGTCATCTTTGTTCAGCCCCAGTTTGACACCCACACGGCCCATAATATTGCAGCGGCCATCCAGGGGGTGGTGGTCTCCATCGACCCATTGGCCTATGATTATCCAGAGAACATGAGGACCATGGCCCAGGTGATTTCCCGCAACCTAACCCCCTAATCCCAGAGGAAGAGCCATGCAACCGGATCGGGATATTGTCCTGAAAAACCTGAATTTCTCCTACAACACCCAGCCCATTCTTGAACAGGTCTCCCTGACCGTTAAAAGGGGAGAGTTTGCCAGCATTGTCGGACCCAACGGCGGTGGTAAGACCACCTTGATCAAGCTCATCCTCGGTTTACTCCAGCCCGGCAGTGGAACCATCCATGTCCTGGGACAGTCACCGGAAAAGGCCAGAACCGACATGGGATATATGCCCCAATATGCCCATCTGGACATGAATTTTCCGGCCAGCGTCATGGATGTGGTTCTCATGGGGCGGCTCCGGAAATGGCTTTTTAAGTATGGGAGCGCCGACCGGAAACTGGCCCTGGAGGCACTGGACCGGGTGGATCTCACCGGGTTCCACAACCGGGGCTACCACGAGCTATCCGGCGGACAGAAACAGCGGGTGCTCATTGCCCGTGCCCTGTGCAGCCAGCCCCGGATTCTTCTTCTGGACGAACCCACGGCCAATGTGGACCATGAAACAGAGGAAAACCTCTTCCATATCCTCAAGGAACTCAACCGCGACATGACCATTCTGCTGGTCTCCCACGATCTGGGATTTGTCTCCCAATATGTAAAAAGCGTAATCTGCGTCAACCGACAGGTTCTGATTCACCCCACCAGCCACATTGAAGGCTCCATGATCAAGGACATTTACAACAGGGATCTGAAAATGGTCCGCCACGACCACCGATGCAGCGAGGGGGAACACAGCCATGATTGAATTTTTACAGGCACTGGCCGACCCGGACAACCAATTCCTCCGATACGCCATGGCCATGGGGGGACTTTCCGCCGTTGCCTTTGGCATCATCGGCACCTTTGTGACCATTAAGCGCATCGGCTACCTGGCCGGGGCCATTTCCCATTCCATTTTCGGCGGTATCGGTCTGGCCCTCTACCTGGGCGTCAGCCTGGGAATCCAATGGGCCACCCCCCTCATGGGAGCCGTGGCCGCCGCCATTCTCTCCTCCCTGGTGGTGGGGCTGGTCAGCCTCCATGCCAAGGAGAGAGAGGATACCATCATCGGTACCCTATGGGCCGTGGGCATGGCCTGCGGTATTCTTTTCATCGATCGGACCCCGGGCTATTTCAACCTGGGATCCTATTTGTTCGGGGATATTCTTCTGATTTCCCAGAACGATCTCTTCTTTGTTCTGGGACTGGATCTGGTGATCATCCTGGTGGTGGTCTGCTTCTTCAACCAGTTTTTCGGGGTCTGCTTTGATTCTGAATTTTCCCTGCTCAGGGGGGTGAACACCACCTTTTTTTATCTCTTCCTGCTGGTGCTCACGGCATTGACCGTGGTCTTGATGGTGCGCATCGTGGGGGTGGTCCTGGTCATTGCCCTGCTCACCATTCCACCGGCCATTGCCGGCTTTTTTGCCAAACGGCTCTGGCAGATGATGGTAGGAGCGGTGGTGCTCTGTGCCCTGTTCACCTGGGCCGGCCTGGGACTGAGTTATTCCCTGAGCCTCTCTTCGGGCCCCTCCATCATCCTTCTGGCTGGGGGCACCTACCTTTTGCTCATGGGGCTCAGGACCCTTCAGCGGAAAAGTGGGAGTTGATAAGGTAGTGCCATTTCGTGACCCATCCGGATCAATCCGGGTGTTCCAGGATTATTTAATCCAAAAATAAAAATTCATGAAACAGCAATGCAGGTCTGGTTCCGACCGGCCTGCTTGGCCGAATAAAGGGCCACATCGGCCCGGCTGATCCAATCGGTTTCGGCCTCTGTACCGGTGAGACCCGACAATTCCGCCACCCCAAAGGACATGGTGATCTTTAAATGTTCATCCGGCACCACCGTCCCGGTCTTATCCACCTTTGTAAACAGGGTGGTCTCCACCTTTTTCCGGATCCGTTCCACGATCCGGACCGCACTTTCGCCTTGGGTTTCATCGAAAATCAAAAGGAACTCTTCCCCCCCGTACCGTCCGGCAATGTCAAAGTATTCCCGCATGGACGAGGAGAGCAACCCGCCCACCTCCTTTAGGATCACATCTCCCTGGAGATGGCCATATGTGTCGTTGACCTTTTTAAAGAAGTCAATATCCCCCATGGCAATGCAGGCCGTATTTCCCGATTTTCGTTTAAACCGCTGGCAGACCCGTTTTACCCGTTCCTTGATTTTGGCCGCATTGAAAAGCCCGGTGAGTTCATCCACTTCGGAGCGGTGCTGAAACCGGGTTTTCAACAAAATGGTGCTCAAAAAATTACACATGATTTCCACGGTGGATATTTCATGTTCCTGGACCGCGGATTCATTGCCGAAAAAATCACCGCCAAAGAGATAGGCCCCACCAAAGGCCTGGGGTACATAGACATAGCCCATGATATCGCAGCCCATGCCCGGCACATTGATGCAGGACACCTTTTTATCCAGAAAGGCGGTGACCTCGTTGACATACCGCTTGTCCCGGGCATCCATATAGAGGCGCAGTTTCCGCCCTTCCACAAGATCCATGCGGGATTTCTGGGGGTCCAGCACCTTCACCACCTCCAGGATCACCATGTCCTCAATGACATTGGCCACCTTGTACAACACCGAAATATCGAACATCAGGGTGTCCTGGATGATCTCCAGGGGAGTGTTGAAACATTCATCATTTCCGGCATTGGCATCCAGATTCTTGAGAAAATCCGATAAATGCCCCAGCCGGTTGAGTACGGTTTTGGCATCTGACGCATGTTTCTGCATGGCGCCTCCTTAGCAAGGGGTGAAGAATTTCATCAGGGAACACGGGAATCAAAGGCGATATTCCCGTCGAAATCCAGAATAACGGCTTGAATCTCAATGTCCGGACCGGCATATCCCTCGGCCTGGGCCACCACCTGCCGGCCCACATGGGTCATGAGTTCCGGGTGGTGGGGATGAATGTGGGTAAAGGCATGGCGGGCGGTGTTGGCCCGGGCAACGGCCTGGTGCAGGTTTTCATCTCCGGTAATGTCCAGGGTCCATTGGGAGAGTTTTTTCAAGGTGAGTTCGGATTTTGCCGCATGGGTATGGGGAAATCCCAGGGCCATTTTTACGGCTTTGCCAAAGAAGATCACATAGGTGATCCTGTGGATATTTCCATTTTCACCTGCCGCGTCCAGGGCGGCCTTAAAAAAATCTCCGGTCTGGATAAAGGCTTCTTCGGGCGCATGGGGGAAAAATCCCATGGCAAAGCGTTCGCTCCTGCGACCGGTGGTGAAGAATAACTCGGTTATTCCCCTTGCCCCGGCCACATCAATGGATGCCTTGATGGTGGCGATGTAGGCATCGTGGGAAAGGGGGCGAACAACGCCGGTGGTGCCCAAAATGGAGATGCCCCCCAGAATTCCCAGGCGGGCATTGAGGGTTTTTTCCGCCAGCTTTTCCCCCTGGGGCACAAAGACCTCCACACAGATGTGGCGGTTCAAATCTTCCCCGTGGTCTTTGAACACCTCCTGGACAGCGGCGGTGATCATTTTTCTGGGTCCCGGGTTGATGGCGGGTTCCCCCACGGGGAGTTCCAGGCCGGGTTTGGTCACCCGTCCCACTCCCTGCCCCCCCTTGAATTCCAGGCAGAATTCCGGGGCCGGTTCCCCCAGGGTGACCCGGGCGCCGATGGGGGCCTTGTGGGTGATATCGGGATCATCCCCCGCATCCTTTATAATAAGGGCGTGTCCGGAAAGGGGGGAATCACAAACCACCTCTTCCACGGGAATGCCCTGGTGCCCCCCGCATAAAAAGTCGATCCTCACCACCCCGGGGATACACGTTTCCCAGGGGGTGTTGGTGGCCTTGGCCGACAACAGGGTTTTCAATACCGCCTTGACCGCGGCAGCGGCCGCTGCCCCGGTGGTAAATCCCTTGCGCAATTTTTTCGTTGAATCGGTCATATCTAATCCCTGTTCTTAAATGCGGCGCAATGACCGACGAATGCGGCTGCACATGAGGGGTTGGATGCAAAATGGATGTGTAGATAGGAGCCCAGGGTCTGGTGGATCTGATACCCGCTCACCGACACATTTTGCCCGGCCCGGCTGGAAACCTGGTAGACATCAGTCACCTCCGGCCCGGCTTGGGAATCCTTGAGGGAAGAATAGTGGAACTCATGTCCCCGGACCACGTCCCCGGCCCGCCCCAGGATGGTATCCCGGGTAAAGGTGACCTCACGGTATCCCAGGGAGCGCAATCGCTTGGACATTTCAACGGTGAAATCAAAACAGCCGGACATGGGGAATGCCTTGTCATCAAGGCACAATTCATCATCTTGACCGGCCAATGCCCTGCACAAAAACATGAAGCCCCCGCACTCGCCATAGATGGGCATGCCCCTCCGGCTGTAGTCCCGGATCTCCGATAAAAGCCGGGTTTTGGAGGCCAATTGCCGGGCAAAGACCTCGGGGTATCCGCCCCCCAGGTAAAGTCCGTCTATATCCCCGGGGAGGTGATCCTCCTCCAGGGGAGAAAAGAAGCGCAGATCGGCCCCCATTTTTTCCAGGATTTCCAGGTTATCGGGATAGTAAAAACAAAATGCCTTGTCCCGGGGTACACCGATGACGGGCCTGGGTCCCCCAATGGGGGGCTGGGGCAATTGCCAGGGAGAGGTGTTGGCGGGTTTATAATCTTCCAGCCCGGCCATGAGGCGATCCATGTCCAGGTGCGCCTCCACCATGTCGGTGAGCAGTTGCTGCACCTGTGGGTCCAGGTCATGTTCCTCGGCCGTCATCAATCCCAGGTGACGCTCGGGCATGAAAATGGCATCGTTCTTGGGCAAATGGCCCAGGCAGGGAGTGGTGCAACTCTGCTCCACCGCATCCCGAAGGTAATCGTAGTGGCGTTGGCTCCCGGTCTTTGAAAAGACCACCCCGGCCAGTTTCATCTCCGGATCAAAGGTTTCAAACCCTTTGACAATGGCGGCGGCGGACCGGGCCTTTCCCTTTGCACTGACAATGAGGAGCACGGGCAGATCCAGCCACTTGGCCATCTGGGCGGTGGAGCCCACTTCGGTGAGGGCATCGTATCCGTCAAACACCCCCATCACCCCTTCCACAACGGCCAGGTCCGCATCCCGGCTTTGGGCCTCAAACAGGGTCTGGTTGTAGGTGCGGGAAAGCATCCACGAATCCAGGTTATAACTGGTCCGACCGGCCACACGGGTATGGTGTCCCGGATCAATGAAATCCGGCCCCACCTTAAAGGGGGCCACCCTTATTCCCCTGGCCCGGAGCCAGGAGAGAATGGCCAGGGTCATGGTGGTTTTTCCGGAGCCACTTCCTGTTGCAGCGATGACAAACCCTTTAATGGCACACCTTCCTTTATTGAACGGCCATGATGGCCAGGGCATTGACAATGGCGGCGGCAATATTAGAACCGCCCTTTCTTCCCTTGTTGGTAATATAGGGGATATCCAGGGTCATGAGTTCGTCCTTGGATTCTGCCGCATTTACGAATCCCACGGGGAATCCCACCACCAGGGCCGGGTTGGCCCTCCCCTCCCGGATGAGGTCAATGAGGCGAAGCAGGGCCGTGGGGGCGTTGCCCACCACATAGATACCGCCGTCCAGGTTTTCCGCGGCCTTGTCCACGGCGGCCAATGCCCGGGTGGTACCCGCTTCTTTGGCCCGTTTGGCCACATCATCATCGGTGATCAGGCATTGCACCGAACCGCCAAAGGAGTGGACCTCCATTTTCCGGATCCCCACCCGGGCCATGTTGGTGTCGGTATAGATGGGCTTTCCCAGCCGGATGGCGGTAATTCCTTTTTTCACGGCATCCTTGTTAAACCGAACGCTTTTAATGTATTCAAAATCGGCAGAGGTATGGATCATCCGACGGACAACGGGCCATTCTCCGTCGTTAAAGCTGTGGTGACCGGCTTCTTCTTCTATGATACGAAAACTTAAATCTTCAATTTCCTGTGGTTTCATGGATATTCCCATTATGTGTTGATATTGATCTATAAATAAGTAAACAAAATACCACTTTAAATAATCCCCGGTAAAGACAATATTTTCGTTGCCGTTAAAGGATGATTTTCCCGGTTGGATTTGACATCCCTTTTTCTTTAGATTTATACAAAGGGAAGATGCAAGACCGTGTTTACAACCCTGTTTTATAAAAATAAGGAGTCCCCCATGGTCCTAGAGCCCCATCCCCTGTGTAAGTACAGCATCACCTGCCACACCAATGACCTGGCCGTTTTTCACTGCCTCCACGCCCTCTGCGATTATGCAGAGCCCTCGATTCGCTCCGACACCCCAAAATCCCAGGAAAACCAATGGCGAAATTCCGGAAACCGGGTTACCCTCTGGTTTGCCCATGCCAGTTGCCGGGACAAGTTTGAGGCTGCGGCACAGCGACTCCTGCCCGGGGATCTATGGTCCGTGGTGGAAAAAAAAGCCTAGCCGGATGCGTTCCCAAAGCCCCCCGGTAAATCCTTACAGCATCTCATCCCGGGTTTTGAAAATCCCCAAAGTATATCCCATAAAAGGTCCGGGCCCGTCCGGATCTTTCATGGCCATATAGGGCAGCCACCTTTAGGGGACGATTCCAGAAAAAAACAACGGCTTCCATAGGGATCCCCTATCACCATAACCATCGTTCCTTTCAAAAGAAGACATCACAGCCCCACACCGATCTGGGAACGCTCTGCAAAACATCACCATAGCTTTGCACCCTTTCCTACCACACCACATACGCCCATCTTGTAAAACATCAGATATCACTTTTATTTTACCTATTTAGAATAAAATCATATGGGTTTTTAAGTTCATTCGGATTCCAAAACCTGCTATGGTTAAAATTTATCTTATTCAATCCAATAAAAAGGAGCCGTGATCTTGGAAGATAATATTATTCGCTTTGCCGGCAGAATGGATCAACTCCCCCCATATCTGTTCGGGATGATCAACAAAATGAAAATGGACAAACGCCGTGGCGGGGACGATGTCATTGATCTGGGGATGGGAAACCCCATGGACCCCACTCCCGATGCCGTCATCGATAAGCTGGTGGAGGTGGCAAAGGATCCCAAAGCCCACCGCTACCCCGAAAGTTCGGGCATGCCCCATTTAAAAAAGGAAATCGCCAAATACTACCAGCGCCATTACCATATTGACCTCAACGCAGAAACGGAAACCTATTTCACCATCGGGTCAAAGGAGGGGATCTCCCACCTTTGCCTGGCCATCATGGGACCGGGGGATTCTGTTCTGGTTCCGGCTCCGGCATTTCCCATCCATATATATGCGGCGGTCATCGCAGGGGCCAATGTCATGAAAATCCCCATAGAACCGGCACAGGGATTTCTGGACCGCATCAAGAACATCTGCGAATCCTGCTATCCCCGACCCAAGGTCCTCATGCTCAACTATCCCCACAATCCCACGGGTGTGGTCACGGACATTGGCTTCTTTGAAGAAATCGTCGCCCTGGCCAAGAAGTATAAGTTCATGGTGATCAATGACTTTGCCTATTCCAAGATCACCTTTGACGGATATGAAGCCCCCTCCTTTCTCCAGGCCAAGGGGGCCAAAGATGTGGGCGTGGAATTCGGCTCCTTTTCCAAATCCTACAACATGGCCGGATGGCGCATCGGATACTGCGTGGGCAACAGGGAAATCGTCCAGGCCCTGGGCAAGATCAAGGGGTATTTTGATTATGGGATTTTCTCGGCCATCCAGGTGGCCGGAATCATCGCCCTGAGGGACTGCGATCCCACCATCCCGGAACTGGCCTCCATCTACCAGACCCGCAGGGATGTTCTTTGCTCCGGCCTGGAACGCATTGGCTGGGCCATCACCCCGCCCAAGGCCGGCATGTTTGTCTGGGCCAAAATCCCGGAACCCTTTGACAAGATGGGGGCCATGGACTTTGCCATTGAAATGATGAACCGGGCCAATGTGGCCGTGGCACCGGGAACCGGTTTCAGTGACGAAGGTGAAGGCTACCTCAGACTTGCCCTGGTGGAAAATGAAGAACGCCTCCGCCAGGCCGTGCGCCAGATGAAAAAAGCCATGGAGGCCATGACCGCCGAAGGTATTCCAGAATAACACCTGTCACCCCCACACGACTCCGGCCCGACCCCTGTGTTTAGAACAGGGGTCGGGCCTTGTTTTCACCCAAAGGTTTTGAACATCCTAAAATCTTGAAATCACAAATAATCATATGGTTTTAAACATTTAAAATGTTCAAAACTTTTCTGGTATATTCATCCCGCCCAACAGGGATTCTCCCCCTGAAAAAACCCCCCATTTCCCCGTGTTCAACAGTCCACCATAAAAGGGATGAATTCCCCCTGCTCTCCATGTCCATAACCCATGGATGAAACATTTTTGCATCGAAGGTTTTAAACACGCAACACACTGATAAATATAAACTTATCTCACTTTTGAACATTTCAAATGTCCAAAACTTTTGTATCCGTTTCCATGGCACCAAAAAGGGGGACAAGAACATCCCGGGAAGATTTACAGACCAGGCGGGTGGTGAAAAGAAAAAAGGTAAGGTGAAGGATAAAAAAAATCCACCTGGAACACACGGTTCCAGGCGGATTTCATATGGCAATCATGGGCAAATGCCCATGGTATTCGGATCCTAATAATCTATTTTAATAATCCAGGGAGGAGACCTCCAGGGCATGCTTCTGGATGAAGTTCCGGCGGGGTTCCACCTCTTCTCCCATGAGGAGGGTGAAGATGTCGTCGGCCTTTTCCGCATCGGCAATGTCCACCTTGAGCATGATCCGTTTTTCCGGATTCATGGTGGTTTCCCAGAGCTGGTCGGCATTCATTTCACCCAGACCTTTGTAGCGCTGGATACTGATGCCCTTCTTGGCCTCCTGCATGATGAACTCATACAGGTCTTCCATGGAATCAAACTCGTGCCGGGCCTTGGCATCCACCTGTTTGGACATGATGGCAAAGGGCGGGGTATCAAAGGATTTCACCTTTTCATATTCCTTGAGCATGCGCTGGTAATCCATGGTGGCCAGGATATCCCGTCCCACCCGCAGGACCAGGTGGTTGTCTTCGCCGCCCCGGACATCCATTTCATGGATCTGGCTTTCTTCGTTGAATTCCACTTCACCGGGGGTATATCCAGCCTCTGAAAGTGCCTTGGACAGGGCGGTGAAATTATCGGCGTTTTCAAGGAAGAACTTGTCCGTGACCCCGTTTTTAATGAGCAGGAAGAGCAGGTCCGTATCAAAATCCCTGCGCTTGAGCAGGGTGACGGCATTGTAATAGGCGTTCATATCCCCAAGAAGTCCGTAAAAGGTCTCTTCATCCAGGGGCGTCTCTGCGTTTTCAACAAAGAGATCCTTCTGGGAGGACATGCGCTTGATCAGGAACTCGGCATATTCTGCTTCGTTCTTCAGGTAGGTGCCGCTCTTGCGGGAGCCCACACGGAAAAGCGGGGGCTGGGCAATGTAGAGATAGCCCTTTTCGATGAGGTCGGGCATCTGGCGGTAGAAAAAGGTGAGGAGCAGTGTCCGGATATGGGATCCGTCCACGTCGGCATCGGTCATGATCACCACCTTATGGTAGCGGATCTTTTCGATGTCAAACTCTTCCCTGCCAGCGCCGGTGCCCAGAACCGTGAAGATGTTCTTGATCTCATCGGATCTGAGGATCTTGTCAAACCGTGCCTTTTCCACATTTAGGATCTTCCCCTTAAGGGGGAGGATGGCTTGAAAACGACGATCCCTGCCCTGTTTGGCAGAACCGCCCGCGGAATCGCCCTCCACCAGAAAGAGTTCCCTTTCCGCCGGATCTGCATACTGGCATTCGGCCAGTTTACCGGGCAATGAAGAATCCAGAAGGGTGCCTTTTTTCCGGGCCAGTTCCCGGGCCCGTTTGGCCGCATCCCGGGCACGGGCCGCATCCACGGCCTTGGAAATAATCTTCCGTGCCACGTTGGGGTTTTCTTCCAGAAATTCGGCCAACTTTTCATTGAGCAGGGATTCCACAATCCCCTTGACCTCGTTATTACCCAGCTTGGTCTTGGTCTGGCCTTCGAACTGGGGTTCCATGAGTTTCACGGAAATGATACAGGCCAGGCCCTCCCGCATGTCATCGCCGCTGACCTTGATGTTCTGCATGTTCTTGGGCAGCTTGTTGGCGCCGGATTGGATATAGGCATTCATGGTACGGGTGAGGGCGCCCTTGAAACCGGAGACGTGGAACCCGCCTTCTATGGTGCGGATATTATTGGCAAAGGAGTAGAGCTTTTCCTTGAAGGTGTCGTTGTACTGGATGGCCACCTCGATCTGAACATCCTTTTTATCCCCTTCGATGTGGATGGGATCGTGGAGGACGGTGGTGGACCGGTTCAGGTATTCCACAAAGGAAACAATGCCACCTTCGTAATAGAAATCATCCTTTTCCGCAGACCGCTCGTCCTCGATGATGATGCGGACCCCTTTGTTTAAAAAGGCCAGTTCCCGCATGCGGCGGGAAAGGGTCTCATAGATAAATTCATTGGGGTTCATCACGGTGAAGTCGGGGCTAAAGCGAACCTTGGTTCCCTTTTTATCGGTGTCCCCGGTAACGGTGAGTTCGGTGAGCTTATTGCCCTTGGAATAGGTCTGGTGGTAAATCTTACCATCTTTATAGACTTCCATTTCAAGATGTTCGGACAGGGCGTTGACAACGGAGATGCCCACGCCGTGGAGACCGCCGGAAACCTTGTAGGAATCCTTGTCAAACTTACCGCCGGCGTGGAGTTTGGTCATGACCACTTCGCAGGCGGGTTTATGTTCGGTTTCGTGCATCTCCACCGGAATCCCCCGACCGTTGTCCACAACGGAAACGCTCATGTCCGTATGGATGGTGACCAGAACCGTGTCGCAGTGACCGGCCATGGGCCTCGTCGATACTGTTGTCCACCACCTCGTATACCAGGTGGTGCAGCCCTTCGAGATCCACGTTGCCAATATACATTGAAGGCCGTTTTCTAACGGCCTCCAGACCTTCCAGAATTTTGATGCTATCCGCACCATATGATTTTGTTACTTCATTTTCATTCATGATATATGCATAGCCATTATTACACAGACAAGTTTATCGTCATCCAGTCCTTTTATAATACAAGGGCTCTTACTATCCTTTATATTCAGGACCACCATTGATTCATCAAAAAGATTCAGGGCATCCTGAAAGTATTTGGGATTAAAGGCGCTTTTGATCTCCTCACCGGAAAAACCGATCATGAGCCGTTCCTTGGACTCGCCGATCTCCGGGTTGGTGATGGTGACCACCAATTCGTTTTCGCTAAAGTTGAGAATCACACTTTTATAATCCTCGGAGGTGAGGATGGAGACCCGGCGCATGAGGGTGGAGAAAATAGCCCGGTCCATTTCCACGGGGATCATGGCATCGGTGTTGATCACCGGTTTATAATCCGGATAATCCCCGTCCAAAAGCTTGATCATGATGGACTCGTTGGCCCGCTGGAAGATAAAGTGGTTGTCCTTTACCCCCACCCGGATGATATCAAGGCTGCTGTCAATAAACTTGTTTAGCTCAGACAATCCCTTTTTGGGGATGATGACCTTTTCATCGGGCAATTCAAGGGTCCCGGTAAAGTCGGCATCATAGCAATGGAGGCGTCTGGAATCGGTGGAAACGATGCGCAATTTTTCACTGCTGTCTTCCATGACCACCTTTTCAATAAGGGAGCCCAGAACATAGATGCGTTTTTCATCACCTGAAAAATTGACCACGGAGGAGACCTCCACCATCTTTTTCAGATCCTTTGCATTGAGTTCGATAAAATCCACATTTTCAATCACAGGGGTTTCGGGAAAATTTTCATAATCCGAGGAGACAATGTGAAAGATACTGTCCCCCTGTCCTATTTCAACCCAGCGGTTTTCCACTTCGTTGATCAGAACTTCCGTATCCGGATACTCCCTGATGATTTCAAAAAATTTTCTGGAATTGATGGACAGGATACCTTCGGTTTCCACCTGGGCGCTGTACGTGCCCGTGAACACCGTTTCCAGGTCATTGGCGGTGATGGTGATTTCATCCCCAACGGCCTTGATTAAAATGTCCGAAGTGATGGATAAATTAGTTTTCCTCCCTGTTATCCCCTGAACCTTTGACAATATTTCCAGGATCTCTTTTTTGTTAAATGCAAATTTCATTCTGGTTCCTTTTCTAATAATTTGGATGCCCAAAAACTTTATATCATCTATTACCAATTATCAATGAAATAGCGCCCTTGGTCTTATATATATTATATAATTATAAAAGATAATAATAATCATAGGGACTGTTCATATGATGATAACTTTTTAACCCCCTGTTTTACTTCTTTTAATTGAGCTGTCGGCTGTTCAAAATCCAGACGGTTTCCATGACAATAACTTTGGGGTTTTGTTCATTGTTCCGGCGTGTTCAAAACTCGCATTTTTTGAACATATTTTCATCCCAGATTTAATACCGGTATACCCATTCCCGCATTTGCTGTAATCCCGAGGTTTTCCAGTCTTCATGGGTGCATATTTCAAGGAATTTGAAAAAGAGGGTGTCAATAACCTGGGAGACCTTGAAAATGAAGTACGCCTTTTCCAAAACCATGCCCTCTATTTCGTCTTCGTTTTCCGCCCGTCCCATGGAGGGGGTTTTAAAGCCAGTGAGGTTGAAACTCTCCCCCTTGAGGGTGAATTTATACTCCTCCTCTTCCCCGGACTTCATGATCAAATTGATTTCAGTAACCTTGGCACCTTTTTTCAGGGCCGTGGCCCCCTCTTCCAGTCCGGCCTGGTCTCCCTTAATGGTGATTTTTTCCTTGGATTTGTCCCCCAGGGAATTTTCCAGGACCAGGGAGTTGCCGATCTCAAAACGAACCGGTTCTCCGGCGGCGGGGATCTGGGGCAGGGGTTGGTCGGTTTCGATCATGAACCAGATCCAGGTTAAAAAGTCATTTCCAATGTATTGGTACTTATTATATGCGGTGGCGATGTCCAGCATGGTTTACCTCGCTAATTTCAGGGGGGAGAGGGTGTAAATTTTATCCTTCAGGGGGTCGGAAAATCCGCTTTTTTTCTCCACAAGGGTATAGGGAAACAAGCGAACTGGTTTCAGGCCGAAGGACTTTATGAACAGGGTTTCAAAAAACTCATTTGCTGCTTTTTGGGTAGTGAAAAGAAAGAGGTTTTTTTCTTCGTAATCCCAGAGGACGTCGTAGGTGTTGGGAACGGCGGGGATTTTGTGCATGAGCACATCCATCACCATTTCTTTTATTTCCGATTTTTCATTTTTAGAGACAAAATCCCGACCTGTTGATTCCTTTCTTTTTTCGATTTCAAGGGCCATTTGTTTCTGGACCAGTTTGGCGGGAATGGATTTCTTATCGATGCGCAGGGAAAAGAGAAAATAACTGCCGTAGATGCAGGAGAATTTTTCAAAGTCCGGGTCATAGGGGCTTTCAAATGGGGTCCAGCCGGCCATGACCTCTTCATATTCGCTTTCTATTTTTGGTATGGCGTTTTGGATCAGGCCGTTGCGGACCTCTTCCATGGTGGACCCGTCAAATTCGCCCTCAATGTGATATCGGCTCAGGGAATGGGTGTTGGATAAAAATCCCATGTCAACTCCTATGTAAGGTAAGGTGTTCGTATTATTCGAAAATAAAATTATTCAAATGGAGGGGAGTCTACCACAAATGCAGGGAAATGAACAGCAATGCTGTCAAGGCCCTTCATGGCGGGACCCTGGGGGAAATTACATGGAATCGCTTCGAATTTCGCAATTATTGGGACCGGGTCGCCACAGCATGGGGGCTTGATCCATTAAGGGCCCGGTTGGTTTTCGTCCCTATAATAAATGGTGTCTTACGGGGTGGGCCAATTTGGCGACAATTATTTTACAATCGTCCCAAGGCTTTATTAACAGGTGGTTTGGGATATCAGATGATATATTCACACCCCTTTTAACCCTTTTTAACCCCATAAAAACCAGTGAAATCATCTTCTGTATAATATTAAAAATGTTATGGATTGTTTATGATTTGTTAATAAAAAAAACCGTGTATTTTAAAGGAGTAACTTGGGTTTGAGGATTTACAATGAACGCAATTTATTGTAAAAGTTATCCGTTATATTGGGATTGATAAATTCTCATAAATCACGAGAGGTGAAAACTATGAAAAAAAGAATGCAGACCATCGACGGAAATACTGCAGCAACCCACGTGGCCTATGCCATGAGTGACGTTGCTGCCATATATCCGATTACCCCTTCAAGCCCGCTGGGAGAAATTGCAGATTCCTGGGCTGCCAAGGGACGGAAAAATATTTTCGGTCAGGTGGTGGACATTAAACAGATGCAGTCAGAAGCAGGAGCAGCCGGAGCAGTACATGGCTCCCTTTCCGCCGGCGCACTGACCTCTACTTTTACTGCATCCCAGGGATTATTGCTCAAGCTGCCCAATATGTACAAGATCTCTGGAGAGCTGCTTCCCAGTGTATTTCATGTAACTGCCCGTGCATTGTCCGCACATGCACTGTCCATATTCGGCGACCACCAGGACGTGATGGCTGCCCGTCAGACCGGTTTTGCCATGCTGGCTTCCAACTCTGTTCAGGAAGCCCAGGACCTGGCCTTGGTGGCCCATTTGGCCACCATTGAAGCCCGTGTTCCCTTTCTTCATTTCTACGACGGCTTTAGAACCTCCCACGAGATTCAGAAGATCGAAATGATTGAATATGAAGATATGGCCTCCCTGTTCAATTACGACGCCTACCGGGAATTCAAGGAACGTGCCATGAATCCGGAGCATCCGGACACCCGCGGCACCGCACAGAACCCGGATATCTATTTCCAGGGCCGTGAAGCAGCCAATACATATTACCTGGAAACCCCCGCCATTGTTAAAAAGTACATGAAAAAGGTGGGAGAACTTACCGGTCGTCACTACCAGCCCTTTGATTACGTGGGCGATCCCGAAGCCGACCGCGTCATCGTTGCCATGGGGTCTGCCTGTGAAGCCATCGAAGAAGCCATTGCCACCCTGAACGCCCAGGGACAGCGTCTGGGCCTGGTTAAGGTTCGTCTGTACAGACCCTTTGACACCCAGGAGTTCCTCAACACGATTCCGGCCAGTGTGGAAACCATTACCGTGCTGGATCGGACCAAGGAACCCGGTGCCATTGGCGAACCCCTGTACACAGATGTCTGCACCGCCTTCATGGAATACGGTGAAGGTCCGAAAATCATCGGTGGCCGCTATGGTCTTTCTTCCAAGGAATTTACACCGGACATGATCAAGGCCGTCTATGACAACATGACCGTTGTTTCTCCCAAGAATCACTTTACCGTAGGGATTGTGGACGATGTGACCCACACTTCCCTGGAGGTGGGCAAGGATTTTGACCCCGCACCCGAAGGCACCATTGCCGCCAAGTTCTGGGGCCTGGGCGCCGACGGTACCGTAGGGGCAAACCAGTCCGCCATCAAGATCATCGGCGACAACACCGACAAATACGCCCAGGGTTACTTTGCCTATGACTCCAAAAAGTCCGGGGGCCTCACCGTTTCCCACCTGAGATTCGGCGATGTAAAAATCAAGTCCACCTACCTGATCCAGACCCCGGATTTTGTGGCGGTCCACAAATCCAACTACGTGGAACTCTACGACGTGCTCAAGGGCATCAAAGAGGGCGGCACCTTCTTGCTGAACTCCCACTGGTCCCTGGAAGACATGGAAAAACACATCCCCGGTGATGTGCGCAAGACCATCTACGATAAGAAGCTGAACTTCTACAACATCGATGCCGTTAAAATCGCCGGTGAAGTGGGACTGGGCGGTCGCATCAACATGATCATGCAGACCTGTTTCTTCAACCTGGCAAATGTTCTCCCCGTGGAAGACGCCATCCGTCTCCTCAAGGAAGATATTAAGTTCAAGTTCGGCAAAAAGGGTGACGCCATTGTCAACATGAACATCGAAGCCGTGGACAAAACCCTGGATAACCTGATCAAGGTTGAGGTTCCCGAATCCTGGAAAGACGGTGTTCGTGAAGTTGTGGTTAAAGAAAAGACCACCGACTTTGTGGACAATGTCATGTCCGAGATCAACGCCCAGAGAGGCGATGATCTGCCCGTATCCGCCTTTTCCGTGGACGGTGTTTTCGAACAGGGGACCGCCCAGTACGAAAAACGCGGCGTGGCCATCAATGTCCCCCAATGGCTGCCTGAAAATTGTATCCAGTGTAACCAATGTGCCTTTGTCTGCCCCCACGCAGCCATCATCCCCATCGTGGCCACCGAGAAAGAACTGGCCAATGCCCCCGAAGCCTTTAAAACCATTAAGGGTAAGGGCAAGGGCATGGATGCATTCCAGTTCCGCATGCAGGTCAATCCCTTGGACTGCCAGGGTTGCGGCAATTGTGCCGACATCTGTCCGGCCAAGGAAACCGCCCTGGTCATGAAACCCATCGAGTCCCAGATGGACCCGGAAGAGGGCAACCATAAGTTTTCCCTCACCGTTCCCTTTAAGACCGACGTGTTGAAACGGGAAACCGTCAAGGGCTCCCAGATGTGGCAGCCCCTGCTTGAGTTCTCCGGTGCCTGCTCCGGTTGTGGTGAAACCCCCTATGTAAAGGTGATCACCCAGCTCTTTGGTGAAAGGATGACCATTGCCAACGCAACGGGATGTTCCTCCATCTGGGGCGGTTCCGCACCCTCCACACCCTATTGTACCAATGCCGACGGCCACGGACCGGCCTGGGCTTCTTCCCTGTTTGAAGATGCCGCCGAATACGGCTACGGCATGATGGTGGCCACCAAGGCCAGGCGTGAAAAACTGGCTTCGGCCATGGAAAATGCCATGGAAGCCGGTGTCTCAGACGAGATCAAGGCGGCTATGGAAGGCTGGCTGGCCGGTCGGGATAATGCGACCGAGTCCTCCAAGTACGGACTGGCCCTGAAGGCCCTGCTCCAGAATGTTCCCGAAGGTCCCCTTAAAGAGATCTTCGAGGAAAAGGACATGTTCACCAAGAAATCCCATTGGATCTTCGGCGGTGACGGCTGGGCCTATGACATCGGCTTCGGCGGTCTGGACCATGTTATGGCCTCGGGAGAAGACATCAACATCCTGGTCATGGACACCGAGGTGTACTCCAACACCGGCGGTCAGTCCTCCAAGGCCACCCCCACCGGCGCCATTGCCAAATATGCCGCCACCGGTAAAAAGATCGGTAAAAAGGATCTGGGCCGGATGATGATGAGTTATGGATATGTCTATGTGGCCTCCATCTCCATGGGTGCCAACAAGAACCAGACCATGAAGGCCATCCTGGAAGCAGAAGCCTATCCCGGACCCTCCATTGTCATCTGCTACGCTCCCTGTATCAACCAGGGCATCCGCAAGGGCATGGGCAAATCCCAGCTGGAAGGCAAGCTGGCCGTTGAATCCGGCTACTGGCCCCTGTATCGCTACAATCCCCAGCTGATCAAAGAGGGCAAGAACCCCTTTACACTGGATTCCAAGGCTCCCGACGGAACCCTCCAGGACTTCCTGGGCGGCGAAGTTCGGTTTGCAGCCCTGGAAAAGGCCATGCCCGAAGAGTCCAAACGCCTGAGAACCATGATTGAAGACGAGGTGAACGATCGGTATACCATGTTGAAATACATGGCCGACGCCGGTAAGGAATAAACCGTCGGAATTCATTTCTGCGGTATCCATAAATAAATCTCACCCGTAAATAAAAATGGCCGGAGCAAAATTGTTCCGGCCATTTTTTATGGAAAAAACGACTAACCGGAATCCCAGGGAGGAAGTGACAGGTGTAAACATGGGCCTTGCCCCTGTTTCCCTTTTTATATTTAGGTGGGTTGCGGTGTGTCTTTCCATGGGTTTTGAAAAGCTGGGGTTTACTATTTGGATGAGTTCGTATATTTTGCCCCGTTGTATGAAACGGAAATCCATAGACATAAAGATGCCCTTGACCGGTGGAAAGACACGCCTTGTGAATTCCCCGTGGATAATGGCCCTGATAACCCTGGGGCTGCTCTTCTGTCCCGGCGCATTGACCGCACGTGTGGAATTGCCCGCCATGGTCCTTCTACCGGCCCACGGCCCAGAGGCCGAGCGTGTAAAAAAAATATCCCAGACACCGCCGGAAAAGGCGGTCACCACCCTTCGAAAACGGGTGAAGAACGGGGATACCCCCACCTCCATCTTAAAATCCTACCTGCCGTTGAAAACCATTTATCAACTGGATGCCCAGAGCCGGAAGGTCTATCCCCTGACCCGGATCCGCAGGGGCCAGCCCTATACCATCTCCCTTTTGGAAGACAGCCTCTATGCCTTTGAATATGAGATCGACAGCCGGGAACAACTGGTGATCCAGCGCAGGGAATCCAACGGGAAAAGCGAATTCGATATCACCAAGATACCCATTCCCCACGAAATCCGAGAGGCTGTGGTGGCCACGGAGATCAGCACCACCCTGTCCGGTGCCCTGGACCGTGTGGGTGAAACCCAGAAACTGGCCTGGAAGCTGGCCGATATCTTTGCCTGGGACATTGATTTTTCAAAGGATATCAAGCCCGGGGATCACTTCCGGGTATTGGTGGAAAAAAAGTACCGAAGGGGGAAATTCTTCGGGTATGGGCGGGTGCTGGCCGCAGTGTTTACCAATAGAGGCACCCCCTATCACGCCTATTATTTTGAAGCGACACCGGGTAGGGGGCATTATTACAGCGAAACCGGGGCCTCCCTCCAGAAGGCTTTTTTGAAATCCCCGGTGAATTATTCCCGGATATCCTCCAGGTTCAGCAAAAAACGGTTTCATCCCATCCTGAAAAAGTACAAGGCCCATCTGGGCGTGGACTATGCCGCCCCCAGGAACACCCCCATAAAGGCCGTGGCCGACGGGACCATCTCTGCCATTGGATATGGAGAGGATGCCGGACGGTACATCACCCTGGGCCACCGCAACGGGTATGAGACCAGTTATTTTCACATGAATAAATTCAAAAAGGGATTGAAGCGGAATCAAACCGTTTCCCAGGGGGATGTGATCGGCTATGTGGGCAAGACCGGTCTGGCCACGGGATATCACCTCTGCTTCCGCATGAAACAGCACGGTAAACCCGTGAATCCCATGGCCCAGCCCAGCCTTTCCGCCGATCCCATATCCCGGGAGAACATGGCGGATTTCCTGGTCCAGACCCGGTCCTACCACCGGACCCTGCGCACGGCCGGACAGACCGCTGCTGTCCAACTTCCTGAAAAAGAATAAAAGGTGTGATTCCAAGGCGTTTCTCGTGTATGGATAAAAGGAAAATTCCCATACAGGAGGCGAATCATGTCGAAATTCATGCGGATGCAGGCCATTGAAGGGTTGAAAACAGGGGACCGGTTTTTCTTTTTCCGTACCTTTTCCAGGGAGGAGCCCCTGGCCTTCGGGGATCTGACCCGGGATTACAACCCGGTTCACTACGATACCCGATGGACCGACGCCAAGGGCTTTGACGGGCATATCTGCCACGGGTTGCTGGTGGGGGGATGATCTGACAGTTCGGCGGCCAGGTGGGATGGTTGGCCACGGGCCTCTCCTTTAAATTCATCCGGCCAGTCTATTTTGGAGAGACCATCACCAGTGAGGTGGAACTCACCCGGGTGGACAAGGACGGTCGGGCCGAGGCACGGGCGGATTTTGTAAACGCCCGGGGGGAACTCAAGGCAAAGGTCCACATGACCGGCCGCCTGCCCGTGGAAACCGAACGGGCCCTTTTGGGGGAAATGGTGGCCCAGGGGGATTTTCACAATCCACTTTAAGGGGAGCGGGCCGGATGTTGGATGAGGCGGACCAAAGGTTGGGGACTTGATCTAAAAGTTTCACCATGTTAAACCTTTTTTGAGGATTATAAAAAAGAACCAAAGGGAGGAATTGGAAACGGATGTCGCCCCAGATGGAAACCAAAGTTAAGGAAGAAGTGGCTGCTCTGAATCTGGGTAATAAGATTCGAAGCCTTCGTAAACAACGGGCCCTCACCCTTCAGGAAGTCTCCGATCTCACCGGCCTTTCCAAACCCCTGCTTTCCCAGATCGAAAACAATATAGCCGCCCCCCCCATTGCCACCCTCATTAAAATTTCCACGGCCCTGGGGGTGAAAATTTCCCATTTTTTCCGGGACCAGAACATGGAAGATCGCATTGTGGTGGTGCGCAAAGAAGACCGCTACAGCGTAAAAAAACCCTTTCACAACCAGAATGAGAGCCGCATCGGCTATAAGTGGGAATCCCTGGCCTACCCCATGGTGGGGAAACAGATGGAGCCCTTTGTGGTGGAAATCGAACCCCGCACCGAAGATGCATTGTTGTTCAACGATCACAAGGGGGAGGAGTTCCATTATATCCTGGAAGGCACCCTGGAATTCAGGACGGCTGAACAGATTTATCAATTGAACAAAGGGGACAGCCTTTATTTTGATTCCTCCATCCCCCATGCCCTCCGGGGGATCGACGGTCGGGCCAAATCCCTCATTGTAATATTCACCCCACGCTGATTGACCAACCCGAATTAATCCATACAAAGACAGACAAGGGAAGTAAGACCAAATGAACACCCAAGGTGTTGAGCTGCCTCAACTCTACCAGGCCGGCCAGGCCTTTTTTGAAACCTATGGCAACCGCAGACTCCTCGGCCGCAGGGTCGGCCGTCTTTTTCAGAAGAGCAAACCCGAAAACCGCTTCCGGGCCGTCATGCGGGCCTGCGGGTACAAGGACAACCCCAGGGGTTTTTTTAAACACCTCTGCCGGAAGCTGGAGACCATTGCAACATCTCCGGTGGAGGATAAACCCGACGGGGTCAGGATCAACGGCTTCCGCCTTCCCCAACCCTATATCTATTCCCTCATGGAAATGTTCTGGCCGGCGGAACAAAAGGTGGAGGACCCGGTGTCGGTGAAAACACCGGCCCAGCTGGCCCGCCTTATTCCCATGCCCGTGGAGAGAAACACCGCCAAGGTCATGTCGGAATACCCGGTGCGCCTCTCCCACCACGCCATCCGCCAGGCCCTGGTCTCCCCGTCCGTGGCCGCCCAATACCTTCCCTTTGACGGAGAACTGGACCCCTGCGGCCACGATATGACCTTTGAAGGCCATTTTAAAAATGGAGTGGTGGAGCAGATTTACCATAACCGGGTGATTTTTCTGCTCACCATGCAATGTCCGGTCTTCTGCCGGTTCTGCTTTAGGAAACATAAGGATCTGCGCCGGGAGGACTGTCCCGGAATAGACCAGATCCAGGCCGCCGTTGCCCAGGTGGCATCCAATTCCGACATCAAGGAAGTCCTCATCACCGGGGGGGAACCCCTCTACCACCGGTTGAACCTGGCCGTGGCCCTCCAGGGCCTCATGACCGTTGACCATGTGGAAGCCATTCGCATCGCAACCCGGTCGGTCTCCTATTATCCCCAGCTTTTCCTGGACAATGGAGGCGAACTGCTGGAGTACCTCATCGAGATCCAGGGCGAACTGCGGCAAATGGAAAAGCGACTGGAAATCGGCCTGCACTTCCTCCACTCCCATGAAATTTCAATCCAGAGCCTGGAGGTGATCTCCCGCCTGGTCCATGCCGGCATCAAGGTCTATCTCCAGACCCCTTTTCTGGAGGGGATCAATGCCGACGGCAAAAGCCTGAAGCGGCTTTTTTCCCAGCTGCGCCGGGCCGGGGTGGAGATCTATTATATTTTTACCCCCTGCCATCCCATCCACGGTACCCGCCGGTACTGGACCGACATTGCCCAGGCCCTGAAGTCCCAGATCTATCTCAGGGCACACCTTTCCGATCGGTCCGTGCCCAAGTTGTGCACCGCCACCTCCCTGGGGAAGATCGAATGGAATTCTTCGGGTTGGATCGTGGAAGAGGATGCCCAGGAGAGTGGGAACATCTGGATCCGAACCCCCTATACCCGGGCGTATTTTGACGCCTTTACCCAGGGGGCCGGCACCCTGCCCCAGGTGAGGGAGAATGGAGAAGGCACCCTGGATGTGAGGATGACCGCCGCAGCCGGCGAACCCATCCCCGGCCTTCCCCTGGTACTGGGGAAGGATGCCTCACTGGAGCGGGCCGGTGCCGGGGGCCCAGCCCCTTCCAACATGGACCCGGTGGCCTTCCCCAGCCTGGAGGATAGCTTTAAGGCCCTGGTTCCCGGCTGGATTTGTGCAGAGGAGGAGCAGGGGATTTTCCGGACCCACAAGACCCGCATCGATGTTCAACTGGGGGAAGGGGTACCGGATTTCACCTATCTTAAGAACCATCCCAAGGTCACCGATGTGGTGCTCCACGGCGTGGATGCACAGGATCCATCTGCATTGGAACCCATGTTGGAAGCCCTCAAGGCCCAGGAGGGAATCCAGGCCGTCCGGATCTGCGCCCCGGAATTCTGGAGCCAGGTGGAGAACTGGTCCTGGGACTGGATTGATCTGATTCTGGAATGGCAGGACACCTCCGTGACCACCCCCTTCCGGGTGGAGGTGGAGACCTGGTGTATCCGTGCCGAACAACTGGGGGAGGATCAGGTCCGAACCGCACGGGAATGGGCGGCCACGGGCATTGATATCTATGCCAATGTGCCCCTGCTCTCGGGGATCAACACCCACCCCGGTGATATCCAGGCCCTGGCCCATGCCCTTCGGTCCGCCGAGGTGGATTTCCATCACCTCTACGTGGCCGGACTGCCTTGCCAGGTGGGGATTAACAACGACCAGCCCATCACAGCCTCCCGGGTGATTGACATTGCCTCCCGGGTCCGCCGCATGTGTTCGGGAAGGGAGATTCCCCTGTACATGATCAAAACCCCCTTGGGGGAGGTGGATTTCCAACTCACCGGCGCCCTATCCCTTCAGGAGGACCAGGTCCATGTCTCCCTCCTGCCCTATGACCGGGAGTATTTCAAGGCCATTGATATTGATTTTGAACTGCCGGAAACCGCAATTGTGGATGGGACCCATGTCATCCATCTGCCCCTAAAGGGGCTTACGAAATAAAAGCACCTTGACGATATAGGGGGAACAGCCCCGATCCACAAGGAATTTTACCGCAAAAAGGCGGCACTGGATTTCCTCCGGCGCCGCCTTTTTTTGTTTGCCCGCCATGGCGGGCAAACCCAGCCTGGGGAATGCAGACCTCACCCCGATCAGGAGGAAAACCATCAATCTGATCTTTCCCTCCCCGGTTTTGTTCCAGATCAAGGCATCAGGAAATTTCCGTTTTGGCATCGGTTTTAAACAGCCGCTTTAAAAAGATTTCCATGGGGCAGAAACCGGTGAAGGCCGACTGGAGGAGATTGGCCCCCACAAAGGCGGTGAACAGGTACCAATAGGGGGAGACCTTGTACCCCAGAAACAGGGAGGCCAGGATAAAGCAACCGGCAATGGCACGGATCATATTTTCAATGGTCATGGTGTTTCTCCTTTTTTATTGTAGATGGCAAAATAGGTCACCGGGATCACCACCAGGGTGAAAAGGGTGGAGGCGAAAAGGCCGAAGATCAAGGCCCAGGCCAGGCCGGAAAAGACCGGGTCCAGGGTGATGGGAAAGGCGCCGATGGCCGTGGTCAGGGCTGTGAGGAGGATGGGGCGCATCCTTGCCGTTCCCGAGGCCAGGATGGCCTGGGTAAAGTCCATGCCCTGTTTCAGGGCCTCCTGGATGAACTCGATGAGGACCAGGGAGTTCCGGATGACGATGCCCCCCAATGCGATCATCCCGATCATGGAGGTGGCCGTGAAAAAGACCGGGTCGGCATATCCCCCAACGGAATCCGTGAACAGATTGAGGATGAAAAATCCGGGCATGATCCCCAGGATGGTCAGGGGGATGGCCATCATGATGAGCAGGGGCATGGAATAGGAGCCTGTGTTCATCACCAGGATGAAGTAAATCCCCACCAGGGCGGCGGCAAAGGCCAGGCCCATATCCCTGAAGACCCTGAGGGTGATCTTCCACTCCCCTTCCCCGGCCCAGTTCACCCGGATGCCCGGATCCAGCCCGGCGGTTTTCAACCGTTTCTGAATGTCCAACACCGCCTCCCCCGGGGCCCGTCCGGCCATCTCCCCCAATACATAGACCACAGGGGCCATGTTCTTGTGGTAGATGGGCGTTTCATTGACCCCGGTCTCCAGGTGGGCCAGTTCCCCCAATGGGATGAGGGCCCCGGATTTGGACCGCACCGGGATATTGGTCACCGCCCCCATGTCCGAGCGCAGGGCCCGGGGGAGGATCACCTTTATCCATAACGGATGGCGTTCGGAATCCAGGTGGAGGCTGGCCGGGGTGGCCCCGCCCATGGCCGTTTCCAGGGTGGTGAGGATGTCCCGGGTTTCTATGCCGTGGAGGGCGGCCTTTTCCCGGTCAATGCGCAGGTTCACCCGGGGGGAGGGGGCCTCGTCCATGACAGAAACGTCGGTGACAAAGGGTTCCGAGGCCATGATCTCCTTCACCTGGTGGGCGTTTTTCAACAGGGTGTCATAGGGGGTTTCGGGCCGGCCGTAGACCTCGGCCACCAGGGTGGAGAGGACCGGCGGGCCCGGGGGCACCTCCACCAGGGCCAGGTCGGCATGGTGTTTTTTGGCCAGATCCTCCAGATCCGACCGCAGCCGCAGCAGCAGGGTGTGGCTCTGCTGCTCCCGGATATCCTTGTGGGCCAGGTTCACCCGGATGTCGGCCAGATGGCTTCCCTTGCGGATGAAATAGTGGCGGACCATGCCGTTGAAATCCATGGGGGAGGCCGTGCCCGTGTAGGAGACAAAATGGGTGACCTCATTGACCCGGCGCAGATAGTCCTCAAACTCCCGGACCACCCGGTCGGTCTGTTCCAGGGCCGTGCCCTCGGGCAGGTCCAGGAGGATCTGGAATTCGTTTTTATTGTCAAAGGGCAGCAGCTTCAATGGAACCAGACGGAAGAGACCCAAGCCAGCAGATGCCACCAGAAGAATCAGAATCCCCCCCACCAGTCCCCACCGCCAGGACCGCTTTTCCAAAAAGGGGGTGAGCAGTTTCTTATAAATTCTGGAACCCTTGGTATTGGCGGTCGTAGGTGGGTTTTCAACAGGGTTTTGAACATTGGTTTTTTTGTTTTTCAACAGATGATAACTCACCCAGGGCACCACGGTGAGGGCGCAGAGGGTGGAGAAGGTCACGGTGAGGGGAACATTGATGGCCATGGGGCCCATGTAGGGGCCCATCATGCCGGTGATGAAAAACAAGGGGGTGAAGCAGACAATGATGGCCAGGGTGGACATGAGCACCGGGGGCAGAACCTCGGACACGGCATAAAGGGTGGCCTTGAGGGGATCCAGAACCCCGGCCCGGATGTGGCGCTGGATATTGTCCACATTGGTGATGGGGTCGTCCACCACCAATCCCAAAGAGAGGATCAGGGCAAAGAGGGTGACCCGGTTGATGGTATAGCCGAAGATGAAGTTCATGAACAGGGCCAGGGAAAAGGAGATGGGTACGGCCAGGGCGACAACGGCCGCCTCCCGATACCCCAGGGTCAAGGCCAGGAGCAGGACCACCGAGGCCACGGCAAAGCCCAGGGAGGAGAGGAGTTCGTTCACCTTTTCCCGGGCCGTTTCGCCATAGTTCCGGGTCACGGCGGTGTGGATGCCGTGGGGGATGACCTCCCCTTCCATCTCCCGGACGGCGGCCAGGATATTGTCGGCCACGGCCACGGCATTGGTGCCCTTTTTCTTGGAAAAGGCCAGGGTGACGGCGGGATAGCCCTGGGTTGAATCTTCCAAGGTTTGGCCCGATGGCCCCCCTGCCCGGGCCAGGGCGGCATTGGAAAAGCCCATTCTGGTATGGGAGGTGGCCTCCTGGGGCCCGTCCAGAACATCGGCCACATCGGACAGGTAGACCGGTCCGTTCTCCGTGGCCGCAATGACCAGGGACTTTACTTCCTCTGGTCGGGTCAAAAATGAGGAAGAGGTCAGGGTAATGTTCTGGTTGTTCTGGTCAAAACTGCCGGCACGGGTGGCATCGTCTGCTCCCTTTAATGCCTTGGTGATGTCGGCAAAGCTGATGCCAAACCCCTTCATTTTAAATGGATCGGCCTCTATTCTGATCTCCCTTTTTCTCCCGCCGATGACCTCTGATCTAGAAATATTCTCCAGCCGGGAAATTCGGACGGCCACCTCCTCCCCCACCCGTCTAATTTCATGGTCCGAGTAATGGGGGGAGTAAAGGGTAAGGGTGAGGATGGGGACATCGTCGATCTCCACGGGCTTTATGAGCCAGTTTTCCACAATGGGGGGAACCCGGTCCAGGTTCATCTGGATCTTGTTGTGGAGTTTGAGCAGGGAGTTTTCCCGGTCCTCGCCCACAAAGAAGCGCACCGTGACCACGGCGCTCTCCCGCCGGGACATGGAATAGACATATTCCACCCCGTCGATTTCCCAGAGGATCTGCTCCAGGGGGGTGGCCACCAGTTTTTCAATTTCCCCGGGATCGGCCCCCGGGGCCGCAACAAAGATGTCAGCCATGGGCACCACGATCTGGGGCTCCTCCTCCTTGGGCGTCATATAAATGGAAAAGGCCCCCAGGCAGAGGGAGACCAGGACCAGGATCAAGGAGAGCCGGGAGGTGAGAAAGGTTTCAACAATTCGGGATATGATGGTCTTCTTTTCCATGGATCACCACCCCACCACATCGGTTTGGGTGAGGCCGGACAGGACCTCCACCCCATTGCCCATTTTCCGGCCCGTGGTCACATAGACCCGGGAAAACCCCTCCCCGGATTTCACCATCACGGTTTCCAGCTGGCCGATGCGGGTGAGGGCGGATTGGGGCATGACCAGGGTAGACCGGGAGCCAAAGGGAACCATGAGTCGGCCGAACATCCCCGGGTAGAGCCCCTGGGTATGGGGCAGGGTGGCCTTGACCACAAAGGTCCGGGTTTGGGGGTCGGCATAGGGGATCACCTCTTCCACCACGGCGGTGACCTTTATATTGGCCGTGGCCACCCTTACGGCATAGGGGTGGCCCTTACGGATGTGGGGCATCATCCCCTCCCGGACCTGGGCTTCCAATTGCAGGGCCCCGCTGGTCTGGAGGGTGAGCAGGGGCTTGCCCGGGGGGGCCTGGTCCCCGGGGTCCACATGGCGCCGGACCACCACCCCGTCTGCCGGGGCCGTGATCCGGGTGTATTCCAGACTGATCTCGGCCTCCTTTACCACCTGTCCGGCCTGGGCCAGGCGGGACTGGGCCACATCCACGGATTTCTGGGCCTGCTCCAGCCGGGCCCGGGCCTGGAGAAAGGCGGCCTTGTCCAGGTCCAGTTTCTGGGAGGCCACCACATGTTTTTCAAACAATGACTGGGTCCGCTTGTATTCGGCCTGGGCATGGTCCCGCCCGGCCCGGGCCTCGTCCACGGCCTTCAGGGCCTGGTTCAGGCCGTTGCGGGCGGCGGCCTCCCCTTCCCTGGCCTGACGCAGCCGGGTGAGGAGGTGGCGGTTGTCCAGCTGGACCAAGAGTTGCCCCTGCTCCACCCGCTCCCCGGCCGCCACATTAACCTTGAGGATCTGGGAGGCCACCCGGGATTCCAACACCGATTCGGTGAGGGGGCGGATAGTGCCCACGGCTTCATAGACCAGGGGGACGGACCGGGTTTCAACCCGGGCGGTGTGGGCCAGGCCGGTGACGGGGGCGGACGGATCTCCCGTGGTGCCCGGTGGAATGGAATTGTCCTGACATGAGACAGTCAGACACAAAATGAGACAGATGGCGACGAGACATTTTTCCATGACATGTCCTCGAAATATGAGTGTTTGAAGGCGATCTGGGTCGGAATCAGACTATGATTCCGTGCCGGTTTCGTCAAGTGTTATGCCGTATGGAATTGCAAAATGCAGACCCGTTTATCCGGGGAGGGAAATAAAGGGAAGGGAAAGGCCATACCCAAGGATCGTGGAGGCTTATCTATAATCCTTATAATGGATATGGTACTTGGCCGCCTTGTAGGAGAATTTCCGCACCGTGATATGGATGAGCTGGGCCGCCTTTTTGATGTTACCCCGGGTGTTTTTCAGGGCATCCATGAGGATCTCCTTCTCCAGGTTGGCCACTGCCGTCTCCAGGGAAAGGGGCAGGGTCTTGGATTTGGTGCCGGTCTGGAGGGTGGGGGGGAGGTGGTAGGAGTGGATGGCCCCCTCGTTGCACAGGAGCACGGCCCGCTCAATGCAGTTTTCCAGCTCCCTGACATTGCCCGGCCAATGGTACTCCATCATCATGTCTATGGCCGGGGTGGTGATGCGCTTGATCTGCTTGCCGTGGCGGTCCCGGTATTTCTCCAGGAAATGGTCTGCCAAAAGGATGATGTCGGTCTTTCGCATGCGCAGGCTGGGGATATAGATGGGAAAGACATTGAGGCGGAAGTAGAGGTCGTCCCTGAACCTGCCCTGGGCCACCATCTCCTCCAGGTTGGCATTGGTGGCGGCCACGATGCGGACATCGGTCTTGATGGGCTGGTATCCCCCCACCCGTTCAAACTCCTTTTCCTGGAGGACCCGCAGGAGTTTCACCTGGGCCCCGGGATCCATGGTGCCGATTTCATCCAGAAAGATGGTGCCGGTGTTGGCCAGTTCAAACTTGCCCTTCTGCCGACGGGAGGCCCCGGTGAAGGCGCCTTTCTCATGGCCGAAGAGTTCGCTTTCGATGAGGTTCTCCGGGATGGCCGCACAATTGATCTTGATAAAGGGCTGTTTCTGCCGGGCGGAATTATAATGGATGGCATTGGCCACCAATTCCTTGCCCGTGCCGCTCTCCCCCCGGATGAGGACCGTGGCCGAGGAGGCCGAGACCTGGGAGATCATCTGGAGGACCTCCCGCATCTTGTTGGAGTTGCCGATGATGTTGGAAAAGCTGTACTTGTTTTCCAGCTCCGACTTCAGCCGCAGGTTTTCCGTTTTCAGGGCCTCCTTTTCCAGGCGTACGGTTTCGATGTTGATGACGTGGTGGGCCACCATGGTGGCCACCACGGAGAGGAGCTTGGCCCCCTGGGCCAGGGATTTTTTCCCCTCAAAGACCCGGTCGGCGGAGATGGCACCCACCACCTTGTTACCCTTTTTAATGGGCACGCAGATAAAGGAGTATTCCTGTCCCTCCTCGGTGGGGCGGGAGTGGGTCTTGTCCAAAAAGAGGGGCTCTTCGCTGATGCGGGGGACCAGGGCGGGTTCCCCCGAGGCCACCACCTTGCCGATGATCCCCTCCCCGGGAAGGTATTTGATTTGCCGGGTGATGCCTTCGGAGATGCCGTGGGCGATTTCAATGCGGATTTCACCGGTCTCCCGGTTCTTTAAAAAAATGATGCCCCGGACCAGGTTTAGGGAGTCGGAAAGGACACTCAGGACCTTGAACAGGGACTTTTTCATGTCCATGTGCTGGTTCAGGGCCTCGCTGATTTCATAGAGAAGGGCGATTTTTTCAAAGGATTTCATGGTCATGTTTCCGCATCTCAGGGTTGGTTAAGGCGGTATTATGGCATAGAATTCCGCCCGGCCACAAGGGGTATGGGTTTGTCCGGTGGAAAAACCCTGTTCAGGCCCCGACCGGACCCTGTTGCCCCCCATGGATATGTCTTGATTAATACAGGTAATGGTGAAATAATACATCCCTTTTTTAGGGTTGTTGATGAAAGGGTAGTGATATGAAGACATCGCCGGCATACCGAAGTGACAGGGATCCAATGAAGACCATTGAAGTTCTCTATGATATTTCGGATGCCGTGAGCCGCACCCTGAACCTTTCCGAACTCTATCGGGTCATCCACCTGAGCTTGGGCAAGATTTTCAAGGCGGATAATTTTTATATCGCCCTCTATGATGCGGCCCGGGACAGCCTTTCCTTCCCCTACCATGTGGACGAAACCACCCCCCCCCCCGGAGAAATCCTTAACCTGAGTAAGAGCAACACCCTGACCCGGCAGGTTATCCAGGACAAGGCCCCCCTGATCCTCAAGGGGGAGGAGACCCGGAAACAGGTGGGGGAAAACGGGTCCATCGGCGAGATTTCCCAGGTTTGGATGGGGGCGCCCCTCATGGTGAAGGACCGGGTCATGGGGGCGGTGGTCCTCCAGGATTACGACCGGGCCTCCTCCTACCATGGGGAGGATCTGGAGCTTTTGAATGTGGTCTGCCGCCACGTGGCCCTGGCCATTGAGCGCAAGGCATCGGAAGAAAAGATCGAGTCCCAGCACCTGTTGTTGGAAAAAATTCTGGAATCCTCCCCCATGGGCATTGCCATGGTCCAGAATCGGCGGTTCAAATGGGTGAACCAGGAGATGGTCCGCCTCTTTGGGCATGCATCCAAGGATGATTTCCAGGGCCGGGATGTCCGCATGATTTACCCCACGGATGAAGCGTGCCAACAGGCCGGGGAGGTCATTGCCCAGAGCCTGGCCAACAAGGATATGGCCGACTATGAAATGGACCTGGTCCGGGCCGATGCATCCCCCTTCCCCGCCCATATCCGTCTCAACTATGCCGGAAAGGACGAGCCCATGGGGTGGGCCATTGTCACGGTTACCGATATTTCCCAGCGCAGGGCCGCAGAAAAAGAGACCTATGAGCGGGAGCGCCTCCAGGGTGTCCTGGAAATGGCCGGGGCCGTCTGCCACGAGATCAACCAGCCCCTCCAGACCATCCTGGGGTATGCCGAACTCATGCTCATGGGGGATGAAGAGTCCAATGAAGGGCGGCTCTCCTCCATCAAATCCCAGGCCGCCCGCATCGGCAACATCACCCAGAAGCTTTCCAATATCACCCGGTACAAAACCGTGGAATACCCCGGTAACACCAAGATTGTTGACATCTGGAACGCCGGTGACGATTCGGATTTTTCTTAATCTGAATTTTGCCCTTTTCCCCTATCTTTTTTTGAATATCAATCAACGGTATCGCCTAGGATAGAAGCTGAGGGTGTATGGCAGCTTAAACTTGACCTGACAGTTACCTTGATAAAAACGGCATCTGTCAGGTCTAATTTGAGTGACTACAAATTATTTATAATATCCTGCTTCAGAAAGCATTTTCCATGCTTTATTACACGTAAAGCCTCTGTTTAATTCTGTTTTGCTTTCTGTGTCTCTGGGATTCGCTCCGACCTCTGCATACAATTGGTTAACGCCAGCGAGTAAAGACATCTGTGTCGGTTCATGAACATTCATACTCCTAAAAGGTTGAACCACTATGTTGGTTACAGCTGCTATTTTGGTTAATTCAGAGGCAGAAATTTGACCTCTATCGTATAGTGGCGTACCGGGTACAGCAATTCTTCTCATCACGGCCATGACATCAATTTTTAAATCTCTGGCACGCTTAATTTCAACCAATAATTCTTCCGGTGTATGTTCCGGGCCAATGGGTTCAATGCAATAATAAATTTCCAGCCCGGCTTTAACAGCGGCATCCAATGATTTTTTTCTGTCCTGTACAGTAGCCATGGTGTCTATTCCTTCCCTCAATCTTACAATGTGATAGACGCCGGTAAACCCTACGGATTTTAGCTTTTTTGCCACCTCAAAATTAAAATCTCCAATGTTCGCAACTAATTTTTTATCTTTAGGAATAATTGAGTCTACAGCCTTACCCAAAACCAAAAAATCATAAATAGAATAATCAGCGGTGGTCATCAAAAACAAATCGTTATAACCGTTTTTTAGTCTGCGGACCTCATCAATCAAGGTCTCTAAATCTTTTTTCCATTTAGAATCCAATGAATAATGGTCCGCAGCCAAGGAACAAAATTTACAATTTACAGAACACGGTTCCGCATTTATTCCTATCTGTGCAAATACATACCCATGGTCATGAAATTTTTTCCGGCTCAAGGCATTTGATACTGCCAGCAAGCGATAAAAGTCGTTGCTGGTTGTGTCTATATTTAATAATTCGATAATTTCTTTGTCGGTTAAATCTGAAAATCCAGTTTCAATTTTGTTTAACGTGTTCATTTGGTTTTTTTTTCGCAATAAGTTATTTGAATTCAATTGAAATAAAATTAGGCATTGTCAATGGGACATCGGTTTTAATCATTTGGATTTTGACCGTATCCCTGTTTTCTTTTTTAAGGTTTGCATTTTTGATTGTCAATGGTGTGTTCCCTTTGGATTTTTTACCTCGTTTCCGGGGTGCCATTGCCAGAAATCCCATTTTACTGGTCGGCCTTCAAGTGTTCAATTTTGAAAGGTGGAGCCCTTCTTTTGGAAGTCCCTGTCCCTCCCTACCCGGTTCGGAACATTCAACTTCTTCAAGAATCCCAAGCTGATGGGCAGCACTATTTTTTCAATGGGTAAGTGCCTCCTGTTTTAATCAAGCCTGTTCGTTTCTCGGTGCTTCCGGATTTCGTAACCCTGGCACCACCCGTCGCCAAGCAAAAAAGACAATCCCACCGGAGAGGACGGCAAGGGTTGCAATGAAGGGCTGTTTGTAGTCCCCGAGCAGGGAGACCATGCCCATGGATAGGGCACCCAGGATGAAATAGATGAAGACCAAAAGGGAGGAGGCGGCGCCGGCGTGCTGGGTGACCTGGCCCAGGGCGAGGCTGTTGGCCGGGGGGCGGCTGAGGCCAAGGGCGAAGGAGATGATGCCCATGGGGACGGCCAGGGACCAGGGGCCGGGGAAGAGCTGGGTTGCCATGAGGATCCCGCCCAGGGTGATGCCCAGGGCGCCGGTGGCGACCAGGGTGGTGCTTTTCAGGTATTGGGTGAGGCGGGCGCAGGTCATGGCGCCGGCCATGAAGGTGAGGGCGTTGCCCCCGAAGAAGAGGGAAAAGGTGGTTTCGTCCAGGCCGTATTGCCGGATGTAAAGGGGGGAGCAGGCCCCGATGAAGGCAAAAAAGGAAAGGCCGGACAGGGAGGTGCACAGGGTGACGCCCATGAACGCTTTATTGGTCAGGGTGGTGATATAGTTCCGGGCCAGGGCTTTTACGGGGACTTGGGTGGGCTGGTCCAGGGTTTCCGGGGTGAGGAGAACACCGGTGAGGGCCACAACTCCCATGAGGGCCTGGCCGGCAAAAATCCATTCCCATGTGGTCAGTTCAAGGATGAGGCTGCCCATCATGGGGGCGGCCATGGGGGCCAGGGCCATGATGACGGAGACGTATCCCATGACCTTTTCCCGGGCCTTGCCCGGGAGGCGGTCCTTGGTCATGGCCATGGAGACGGCCGATGCCGATGCAGCGCCAAATGCCTGGAAGATCCGGGCGGCAATGAGGAGGTAGACGGAATGGGACAGGGCGCAGAGCAGGCTTCCCAGGATATAGATGCCGATGCCGGTGACCAGGGGGGGCTTCCGGCCGAACCGGTCGGCCAGGGGACCGTAGATGAGCAATGAGACGCAATAGACCACGAAAAAGAGGACCAGGGTTAGGTTGATGAGGGCCAGGGATGCCCCCCACTGGGTCTGTAGAAGGGGGATGGCCGGCAGGTACATGTCCGTTGACAGGGGCGGGAATGCGGTGAGCAGGGCCAGCAACAGGGTAAAGCGAATCATGGGATCTCCTTGGGATAAATGGAAGGGCTGGTTCTAACCCATGGGTGTCAAAAGATAAAGGATTATTTTTTGGTAATCTTGGCTGTATTGACATGGCATGGGGCATGGGGTACCTTCGCTGTATAATGGGTGGGAAATATTACATATTATGGGTTGGTATAGGCCTGGCGCTGCTGGCAACGGCGGGCGTTTCGGCACGTCCGGGCTGTTCCCCTGCCATGGTCGGCCATTGTGGGGCCACGGCCCCCTGCTCCAGCACCGATGTGGAGCCCTGGGTCTCCCATGATCCCGGTGACACTGCCGGGTTCAACCTATCCCCCGACGGCCACCCCGCCCTGCCCTGTTGTCGGCTTCCGGGATGTGTCTCCGATCCCCAGCCTCGGATATCTGGATTCCATTTTGTATTTCCCCCCTGGCCCTTTCCCGGCAGGCCGTTGTGCCCCGGGCCGGTCCTGGGGAGATCCACCCGCCCTGCCCCGCCCAGGGGGAACGGGTGCCCATTTACACCCTTCACCAGTCCTTTCTCTGTTAATCTGTCCGCCGGGGCTTTCCGGCCTTTTACCCGAGGTTTAGTATTATACCATCCAATGGGATGACCCATTGTTCCCGTTTGTATTTATGGGAAACGATGAAGTCCTTGGATGATCCATTGATTTACACCCGTGGGCCACTGCCCATGGGGTACAGAGAAAAGGAGATTCATGTCCCCTTCCAATTCTGCCTCCCAAAGGGACTGGGCCCTGTTGTTCACGGCTTGGTTCATTGCGGCTTCGGCTGCCCTGGGAAGTATCTTTTTCAGCCATGTCATGGGATTTGTCCCCTGTGTCCTCTGCTGGTACCAGCGGATCTGTCTGTTTCCCCTGGTCCTGGTGCTGGGGGCCGGGCTCTTTCCCTATGACAGAAGTGCGGTGCGATACGGCCTGGTTATCGCCGTGCCCGGATGGTGCATCGCCCTTTACCATAACCTGCTCTACACGGGGATCATCCCCAAGGAGCTCCAGCCCTGTGCCCAGGGTGTCCCATGCACGGAAAAATACATTGACCTCTTTGGTCTGTTTTCCATTCCCATGCTCTCCCTCATGGGGTTTACCATTTTGATCAGCATACTGATTTTTATATATAAGAGAGGTGAAAATGAAGTATAAAATATTTGCTGGGGCCTGCCTGGTGTTGGCCCTTGTCTTTGCGGCCACGGCCTATTATTACCGGGGCCAGAAGGCGGAAATGTACACATCCATGGACCAGGGCGGGGATTCGGCCTTTGTCCGCCCCCATTCCCCGGTTCTGGGGGATTCCAAGGCCCGGGTCACCCTGGTGGAGTTCATGGATCCGGCCTGTGAAACCTGTGCGGGTTTTTCCAAGCGGATCAAGGGCTGGATGGCCCAGGCCCCGGGGAAGATCAAGCTGGTGATCCGCTATACCCCCCTGCACAAGGGGGCGGACCAGGTGGTGGCCATTCTGGAGGCCTCCCGGAAACAGGGGAAGTTCTGGAATACCCTTGCCCTGCTCCTGGACAACCAGGATGCCTGGACCCAGCGCCATGTGGTCCTGCCGGATCAGGTCTGGGGGCTTTTGACCCGGACCGACCTGGATCTGGACCAGTTGAAAAAGGACATGGTCGACCCGGAGATTGCCCGGCGCATGGAACAGGACATGGCCGACGCCCAAACCCTGGGGGTGAAAAAGACCCCGGGCTTCTTTGTTAACGGTCGCCCCCTGGAACCCTTTGGAGCGGAAAACCTTTATCGGTTGATTCAGTCTGAAATTCGTGCCAGGTATTAACACGGTCGGTTCAAGGCCGGGGATATCCCTCTTGGATATCCTCCACCGACGTATGGGGTGGGAACCGGCAATGGAATCCGCTCCAATGGATATGTAAGGATATCTTCTATGAAAATAATTTTGCGCATTCTTTTTTCCATGGTGGTTTTGGCCGTGGTTTCGGGCTGTGGTTCCGGCGGTAGGATTCCCCAGGTGGGGGATCCGGCACCGGATTTTACCCTCACCGACCGTAGGGGCCGGACCTGGACCCTGTCCCAGCTCAAGGGCCAGGTGGTGTTGGTGAATTTTTGGGCCACCTGGTGCCCCCCCTGTCAGCAGGAACTGCCATCCATGGAACGGCTTTTTACCGATCGGCCCGAGGGATTTACCATGCTGGCCCTGCTCAGCAACGACAAGGTGGAACTGGCCGATTTCGTGGTGGATCAGAAGGGGCTGACCTTTCCGGTTCTGGACGATACAAAGGGGCTGGCCGGGGTGGCCTATGGGGTCACCGGCCTTCCCGAGACCTTTATCATTGATAAAAAGGGGATGATCCGGAAAAAGGTGTTGGGGGCCGAGGAATGGGATTCCGAGGAAAACAGGGCCATGATCACGGCCCTGCTCCAGGAATGATATTGACGTCCTTCACCGCCAAAGGGGGGCCGACTCCCCCTGCAGCTCATTGGGCTGGCAGAGCCGTCCCGCCGGTTCTGCCCCCCATATCTTTCCAAAATTTTCATGACAAATTGTTATCAAGGGGTTGCGCCCCTATGGTTCGGTCCCCCCTTGTTTTTTGCCAATGGTATGGCCCTTCCGGATTCATGCCATTGGCATATGGGGTTTCCAATTTGTATCCATGGGATGTCAATGGGATCACACCTTGAACTGATCCACCATCTGGTTGAGGTCTTCGGCCAGCTTGGACAATTCCAAGGCCGACACATTGATCTGGTGGCTACCCTGGTTCATCTCCTGGGCAGCCCCGCTCACCCGGGTGATGTCCCGGGTCACCTCTCCGGCCACCAGGGAGGCTTGGCTGACATTTTCATTGACCTCCCCCACGCCGGTGGCTGCCTGGGTGACATTGCGGGAGATCTCACGGGTGGTGGCGGATTGCTCTTCAATGGCCGTGGCCACGGAGGTGACAATGGCGTCGATGTCGGTGATCACCGTGACAATGGATTCAATGGCGGAGACCGACTCTGCCGTGGTGGCCTGGACATGGGTGATCTTTTCGTTGATTTCCCGGGTGGCGTCGGCGGTTTGGAGGGCCAGGGCCTTGATCTCCCCGGCCACAACGGCGAACCCCTTGCCCGCATCCCCGGCCCGGGCCGCCTCAATGGTGGCGTTGAGGGCCAAAAGGTTGGTCTGCTCCGAGATTTCGGCAATGGTGTCCGTGACCCGGCTGATGTCGGCGGTGGATCTGCCCAGGGCATCCACCTGGGAGGAGACCTGGCCTGCGGCGTCCACGGCCCGGGAGGTGGTTTGTCTGCCCTGGGCGGTCTGGCCGGCGATTTCATTGATGGTGGCGGACATCTCCTCTGCCGCGGAAACGATCATCTGGATATTGCCCGTGGTTTGCTCGGCGGCTTCGGCCACAGCATTCATATTGGCGGACATCTCTTCGGCGGCTGCGGCCACGGTGGTGGACCGGTCCGAGGTGGCCTCGGAGTTGTCGGCGATTTGCTGGGAAACGGCGGAGAGTTCGGTGGAGGAGGCGGTGAGGGTCTGGGTGCCCGATGCAATGTCCGAGAACATGGCCCTCAGGGTCCGGGCCATCTGGTTCAGGGCCTTGGCCAGGGTGCCCACCTCGTCCCTACGGTCAATGGAAAGGGTCTGGGTGAGGTCGCCCTTGGCAATGGCCTGGGCCAGGTCCACGGCCTGGACAATGGGGGCGGAGATGGAGCGGCTGATGACAAGGGAGAGGATCCCGATGGCCAGGGCGGCCACCCCGGCCATGAGACCGGTGCGGAGCCAAAGTGACCTGATGGGGCCAAAGGCTTCGGCCTTGTCGATCTCCGCCACCAGGGCCCAGGTGACATCCCCCACTTCAACGGGGGCATAGGCGGAAAGGACTTTATTGCCGTTGTAGTCGGTGATCATGGCCCTTCCGACCCTTCCGGCCAGGGCCTGGTCCGTGGAGGGGGTTTTCACCGAGCCTGCGGACGGATTGGCAAAGGAGGCGGCAATGGTGCGGTGGGTGGTGTCCAGGAAGGAATCCGACCGCATGAGGGCGTCGGGGCCCACCAGGTAGGTTTCCCCGGTTTTTCCCATGCCCGAGCGTTCCTGCATGATCTGATTCACGGCCTGGGTGGAGATCTGGAGCGCTAAAACCCCCACCACCTTTCCCCTGTCCCGGATGGGGGCGGCAATGAACTGGGCCGGGGCCCCGTTGGAGGGGACGTAGGGCCGGGTATCCGAAAGGGCGGGCCTGCCCTGGCGGGTGGCGATTTCCCATACCTGTGATAGGGCAGAGGGGATGGTGGCGGCCCGTTGGCCAAAGTCGGCCTCCTTTCCAAGGCTGAAGATGGTATCCCCCTGGTCCGGGGTCATGAGAAAGAGATCGTAATACCCATAGGTTTGGGCATAGGTGTTGAAAAAGGGAAAGAATTCATCGTGGATTTTGCGATAGGCATCTGGGGCGGTATAACTGCCCTGGTTCCGGCCCCTGAAGCCCCCCTCTTCCACGCCGCCCCCTTCCTGGAAGGCCCGGGCCAATTCTCCCATGGCCGCCCGGGTAAAGGGATTGTCCGCCAGCACCTTTACATCCCCCAGCCGTTCCCTAAAAAAGGATTGAATCTGGTTCTTTTTAATCTCCCGGACGGTTTCCAATTTGTTAAAGGCTTCATGTGACAGGGTGGTTGATGCTGCATTGATGGTGAGAAGACCCAGGGCCGCGATGGCGGTGATGCCAACGGCCATGAAGGCGCAGGTGAGCTTGATGGTCAATTTCAGATCTTTGAATCCCATGGTCCACAACTCCGTTTACGATGGTTTAAGGGCGGAATGCCCGGTTATTGGGTGTGGAAATCTCCCTCCGGTGGGGAATTTCCCTGGTCTGTCCAGATAACAAAAGCCGTGCCGGTGAAATGTTATGGTTTGTAATCCATTGGAATTAGAAAGAAATGGGTTGGATTTTTTCGATGGTCCGGTTGGTGGCGGTTTTGGCGGTTTGATACAGAACTGTTGCGCCAATCGACCCATGGGTCAACTTTAAAGAGACAGGGGTGCCTCAAACAGGGGCTGGAACAGTTGGGGGAATTTACCCGGTGTCCCCAATGGGGGCCGGGAAAGGGTTGGTCCCGGTCGGTCTGCCTTTGGGCTTGCATCCCATGGGCGGGATACGATATCCTGTGCTGTCGTATACCCTAAGCGTAAGGATATCCCATGTCGGAGAATAAACATCCCATTACCCTGGTCATCGGGGGGTGCAGAAGCGGGAAGAGTGACTATGCCCTGGAGCGGGCCAATGCCCTGGAGGGCCATCGCAAGGTCTTTCTGGCCACCTCGGTGCCCCGGGACCTGGAAATGGAAAAGCGGGTGGAAAAACATGTGGCCGAACGGGGATCGGACTGGATCACCCGTGAGGAGCCCATTGATGTGGACCGGGTCATTGAAGAGGAATCCGCCAGGGCCCATGTCATCCTCCTGGATTGCCTGACCCTGTGGACCACCAACCTGCTCCTGGCCGACCTGGACGGAGAGGCCATTGCAGCGGCGGTCAACCGCCTGGGCCGGGCCCTGTCCAAAAGCCGGTGCCCGGTCTTTTTGGTGACCAATGAGGTGGGGTACGGCATTGTGCCGGACAACACCCTGGCCCGGCAGTTCCGGGACCATGCCGGCATGGTGAACCGGAAACTGGCCCAGGTGGCCGACGAGGTCTACCTCACCGTGGCCGGCATTGATCTGCGCATCAAGCCCAAGTCCTTTTAAGGAAGTTTTCCATGAAATACCAACACATATTCGGACCCGTGGCCTCACGCCGCCTGGGCATCTCCCTGGGCGTGGACCTGGTGGTCCACAAGGTCTGCAGCCTGGACTGTGTCTACTGCGAATGCGGGGCCACCACCCATCTCACCTGTGACCGCAAGGACTATGTGCCCTTTGACCGGGTGAAGGCGGAACTGGACCATTATTGGGCCCACAATGACGACCCCGACTACATCACCTTTTCCGGGTCCGGGGAACCCACCTTGAACCGGGAGATGGGCCGGGTCATTGACTATATCAAGGAGACCCACCCTGGCATCCGGGTGGCCCTGCTCACCAATGCCACCCTGCTCACCGATCCTGGATTGAGAAGGGAACTGGCCCGGGTGGACCTGCTGGTCCCCTCCCTGGATGCGGTGTCTAAAGGGGCCTTCCGTAAGATCAACCGGCCCTGCAAGACCCTGGATCCCAAGGATGTGGCCCGGGGCATCAAGGCCATGGCTAAAGATTTTTCAGGAGAGATCTGGCTGGAGATCTTCATCCTCCCCGGGGTGAACGATACCCAGGAAGAACTGGACCTGCTCAAGGCCGAGATCCTTGGGATCCAGCCCCAGCGGGTGCAGCTCAACACCCTGGACCGGCCCGGCACCCTCTCCCACATCCGCCCGGCCACCCGGGAGGAGCTGGAGGACATCATGGCCTACCTGGACATGGAAGAAGTGGAGATCATTGCCAAGGTAAAGAAAAAGACGGCGAAGACCCGGGCGGAGGATCTGGAATCGGCGGTGAAGGAGACCATTCACCGCAGGCCCTGCACCCGGGAGGATCTCATTTCCATGCTGGGGGCCGACCCGGAGGAATTGACCACCCTTTTGAACCGCCTCATGGACCAGGGCCGCATTGAGGTCACCCGGGAAGCCCGGGGGGAATTCTACCGGACCATTAAGGAGCAGAGTTGAGATGAGCGCCACGGAAACCGAACGTCAGGAAACGCTGGAAAACCCGGAAAACCAGGGCCATTCCCAGACCCAGGAACACTATGCCCGGCCGGATACCGGCCCCATTCCCAGAACCCGGGGGTGGCTCACGGACCTGCGCTCCTGCCTTCTTTTCATCAGCATCCTGCCCGCGGGTAAGGATGTGGCCTATTCCCCGGTGGGCATGATCAAATTCTTCCCCGTGGTGGGGCTGATCATCGGGGGGATCCTGGCCCTCACCCATGTCCTGGCCTCCTGGCTCTGGATTCCGGCTGTGTCCGCCCTGGTGGATGTCCTGGCCCTGGTGGCGGTCACCGGTGCCTTTCATTTGGACGGGGTGGGGGATACGGCCGACGGCATCTTCAGCCACCGCCCCCGGGAGCGGGCCCTGGAAATCATGAAGGACAGCCGCACCGGCATGATGGGGCTGGTGGCCGTGGTGGTGATCCTGGCCCTGAAGTTTGCAGGTCTCTATTCCGTGGCCTCGGTGTGGGATCTTCCCCAAACCCTGCTCATCCTGGTCATTGTGCCGGCCTATGCCCGGTTTTCAATGGTCTTCGGCATCCGGTTCATGGACTATGGCCGTAAACAAACCGGCACGGGCCTGGACCTGTTTGAAAATCCCCTGGGACCCAGGGACTTTGCATATGGGCTGATTCCCCTGTTTTTATCCCTGTTTTTGGGGTATAAGGGCGCTCTGGTCCTAAACCTGCTGTTTTTTACAGCCCTTTGGGCCATATTGGTATTTTACAAGAAAAAGATGAACTGCATCACCGGAGACATGCTCGGGGCCCTGACCGAGATGATGGAAGCCCTGCTTTTCATGGGCTGCGGCATCGCCCTTTTGGGATGATCCCGGTGGCGACGGATCCCTAAGGAACGCAAGATGATTATTGGCCACGGCGGCAACAAGGAAGCGCTGGCCCGGAAGCTGGGCTGCGAGGTAAACGATATCACGGACATGAGCTGCAACCTCAATCCATTGGGGCCGCCGGAACGGATCAAGCAGGTGATCCAGGAGAATCTTTCCGCCATCCACTCCCTGCCCGAGCCCGATGCCGGGGCCATCTGCAACGGCTTTGCCCAGTACCACGACATTTCCCCGGACCAGGTGGCCGCAGGAAACGGCACCACCTGGTTCCTCTATACCCTGCCCCATGCCCTGGGGGCAAAAAAGGTGCTCATCCTGGGTCCCACCTATTCCGACTATGGGGACGGCTGCCGCATGCACCACATTGATTACACCCACCAGATCTGCACCCCGGAGACCGCCTTTGTTCCGGACATGGGGCAATTGGCGAAAAATGCCGCTGGCGCCGACCTGGTCTATGTGTGCAACCCCAACAACCCCACCGGTGCCCTGGTGGAAAAGGATGCCCTGGTGGAGGTAATCACGGCCTGTCCGGACACCCTTTTTGTGGTGGATGAATCCTACCTTCCCTTTGTGGACCGGGCCAATGAGATCTCCCTGGTTTCGGACACCCACCACCCCAATGTGCTGGTGCTCTCCTCCATGTCCAAGATCTTCCGGATCCCGGGGTTGAGAACCGGCTTTCTTTCCGGACCCAAGACCCTCATCGAGAAGGTCATGGACCATTACCAGCCCTGGAGCGTCAATGCCCTGGCCCAGGTGGTGATCCGGGATGTCTTTTACCACCCCGAAACCATTGAACCCTTTTATGAAGAAAGCCGGGCCTACACCCGCAGGGAAAAGGCATGGTTTGAAGATGAACTGGCAGGTCTGGAGGGGCTGGAGCTCATCCCCGGCCACACCTATTTCATCCTGGCCCGGCTCACCTCGGGGATGAAGGCCCCGGAATTCTGTGACGCCGTGGGGCGGGAACGCCTCCTCATCCGGGACTGCACCAACTTCCACGGCCTGGATGAGAATTTTGTCCGGTTCAGCCTTAAGGACCGGGAGACCAACCAGCGCCTGGTGACGGCCATTCGCAATGCCCTGGCGGGGGCGTCATGCTAGAGCTTCCCCTCTTTATTCTTCTGGCGGCGGTGGTCCTGGATTTGGCTTTGGGAGATCCCCGGTGGCTGCCCCACCCCATTGTCTGGATGGGCAATGCCATCTCCTTTTTCGAGCCCCGGTTCCGTTCCCTGGTCAAGGCCCCCCTTTGGGCCGGCCTCTGGTTTGCCCTCTTTCTCATCTGCCTGGTTGCCGGCCTCTCCTGGGGAGTGGTGACCCTGGCCAATTGGATTCACCCCGTGGCCGGGGCTGTTGTCCAGATCCTCCTGCTCTTCTATTGTTTTTCCGTGAAAACCCTGGTGTCGGCGGCCCAGGACGTTTCCCGCCCCCTCAAGGCCGGGAATCTGGCCCGGGCCCGGTACATGGTGGGCATGATCGTGGGCCGGGAAACCCATTCCCTGGACGAGACCGCCGTGACCCGTGCAACGGTGGAGACGGTGGCCGAGAACTTTGTGGACGGTTTCCTTTCCCCCCTGGTTTTTGCCCTGGTCTTTGGGGTGCCCGGCGCCCTGGTTTATAAGATGATCAACACCATGGATTCCATGGTGGGCTACCGCAATGAAACCTATCTCTTTTTCGGACGGGCCGCCGCCCGCATTGATGATGGGGCCAATTTCATCCCGGCCCGGCTTTCCGTGGGGGTGATCACCCTGGCGGCCTTTATTTTGTCCCCGGCCCGGGGTCGGCGGGCCTTTAAAACCGTCCTGGCCGATGCCCGGGCCCACAAGAGTCCCAATGCGGGCTTCCCCGAGGCCGCCTTCAGCGGCGCCCTGGGGGTGAAGATGGGGGGCCCCAACATCTACCACGGCCAATTGGTGGAAAAACCCTATATCGGGGGCCGTTACCCCCAGCCCGGTCTGGACGGCATCGACCGGGCCTGCGAACTCATGGTCATGTCGGCCCTGGTGGCCACGGTTTTGGCTGGCGTGATCCTTGCTCTGCCTCGGCTGATGCCGCTTTTGGGAGGGCTGTCATGACCCGGCGTCCCCGCCCCTTTTGCCTGGGCACCACCTCCTTTATCTATCCGGGGAAGATCCTCCCCAATGTGAGGTGCCTGGGTCCGGTCTTTGACGAAATTGAGCTTCTGGTATTTGAAAGCCTTCCCTACCAAGGCATGGATGTCCTGCCCTCCAAAGAGGAGGTGACGGAGCTGAAACTCCTGTCCCGGGATCTGGACCTGACCTACAACGTCCACATGCCCGTGGATGTGAGCCTCACCGACCCGGCGGAACGGGAAAGGGCGACCGAGACCCTGGCCCGGGTCATGGTGCGCATGGAAGAACTGAATCCCACCACCCATACCCTGCACCTGGCCATGGAACCGGAGCTGGCAACCCGCCTGCGGGAGGCCTGGGCCAAGGGAGACCGGGACGAAACGGTTCCCGTATCCGAGGTGCTGTTCCTGGAAGAGAGGGTGCCGGACCTGGATCCGGAGTTGGGTCTGGACCTGGCCGACTGGCAGGAACAGGCCATGGAAGGGCTCTACCGTTTCTGGGATCGCATTGGCCATGGCAGGGCCATTACCCTGGAGACCCTGGATTATCCTCCCCAGCTGCTGGATCCCATTCTGGATGAATTTTCCATGGGAATGTGCATCGACGCCGGCCATCATTTCTTCCACGGGTTTGACCTGGAAGAGACCTTTGCCCAACAGGGGTACCGGGTACCCCTGGTCCACCTCCACGGGGTGGCCTCGGAAAAGGGAAAGCTCAAGGACCACCTGGGCCTGGACCGCATGGACCCAACCCTGGGCGGGGACTGGGTCTCGTTGCTGGAACAGTTCACCGGAACCGTGAGCCTGGAGTGTTTTTCCCTGGAGACCCTTAACGGCTCCCTGGCGGTTCTGGAGCCCCTGTTTGAAGGGATTCCTTCCCCACTTCCCCCAACAATGGTGTGAGTCCTTGAAAATACCTGCAACAATGTGATATTTTTATGGACTTAAGGTATTATTCTCGGGCTTGCAGACCTTTATCATGCAAGCCCTTCATATTTAAGCAGGAGAGATGATGTCCCTGGTTGCCCCGAGACGGAAAACCCGTCAGATCCGCGTTGGAACCGTTGGGGTGGGATCGGATGCCCCGATCTCCATCCAGTCCATGACCAATACCTATACCCGGGATGTGGGGGCCACCGTGGCCCAGATCCATTCCCTGGAGGCGGCGGGCTGTGAAATCATTCGGGTGGCGGTGCCGGACATGGAAGATGCCCAGGCCATCCGGGAGATCAAGGATCAGATCCACATCCCCCTGATTGCGGACATCCACTTTGATTACCGGCTGGCCATTGCCTCGGCCGAGGCCGGTGCCGATGCCCTGCGTATCAACCCGGGCAACATCGGGGAGGCGTCCAAGATCAAAAAGGTGGTGGACTGCGCCAGGGCCCACGGCCTTCCCATCCGCATCGGCGTCAATGCCGGCTCCCTGGAAAAGGAGATTGAAAGGCGGCTGGGGGTAACGGCCCAGGCCATGGTGGAATCGGCCCTGACCAATATAAAGATCCTGGAGGATCTGGGCTTCTACGACATCAAGATTTCCCTGAAGGCCTCGGATGTGGAACGGACGGTGACGGCCTACGGGTTGCTGGCAGACCAAACCGATGTGCCCTTTCACATCGGGGTCACCGAAGCCGGGGGCCTCTATGCCGGGATCACCAAATCCAGCATCGGCATCGGCATGCTCCTGGGCCGGGGGCTGGGGGATACCCTTCGGGTCTCCCTGACCCGGGATCCGGTGGAAGAGGTGAGAACGGGCTATGAAATTTTAAGGGCCCTGGGGATCCGGAGCCGGGGGCCGGAACTGGTCTCCTGCCCCACCTGTGGCCGTTGCCGCATCGATCTTTTTTCCGTTGCCGAAGCCGTAGAAAAAGCTTTACTTGAGCGATCCTCAAAGATTAAAGTTGCCATCATGGGTTGCGTGGTCAACGGCCCGGGAGAGGCCAAGGAAGCCGACATCGGCATTGCCGGCGGCGACGGGGTCGGCATCCTGTTTAAAAAGGGAAAGGTCTTCAAAAAAGTACAACAGGATCAACTTGTAACAGAGTTGCTGTCTGAAATTGATAAAATGACAAAGAATTCGGAGGATCTGAATGGGAGCAAAGAATAAAACGGCCATCACGCCCACAAGGGAAGAGGACTACGCCCAGTGGTACCAGGAGGTGATCAAGGCCTCTGATATGGCGGAGAATTCCCCGGTACGGGGCTGTATGGTCATGAAACCCTGGGGCTTTGCCGTGTGGGAGAACATCCAGAGCCAGATGGATGAAATGTTCAAGGACACCGGTGTTAAAAACGCCTATTTCCCTCTGTTCATCCCCCTCTCCTACCTGGAGAAGGAGGCCGAGCACGTGGAAGGCTTTGCCAAGGAATGCGCCGTGGTCACCCACCACAGACTGGAACAGGGCGAGGAAGGAAAACTCATCCCCGGCGGTGAGCTGGCCGAACCCCTGATTGTCCGCCCCACCTCCGAAACCATCATTGGCGAGTCCATGGCCAAATGGACCTCCTCCTACCGGGACCTGCCCATCCTGCTCAACCAATGGGCCAATGTGGTGCGTTGGGAAATGCGGACCCGCATGTTCCTGAGAACCTCTGAATTCCTGTGGCAGGAAGGCCACACCGCCCACGCCACCAAGGAAGAGGCCATGGATCGGACCCTGCAGATGCTGGAGGTCTACGCCCGCTTTGTGGAAGACTGCCTGGCCATGCCCGTGGTCAAGGGACAGAAGTCCGAGTCCGAACGCTTCCCCGGTGCCGACGACACCACCTGTATTGAAGCCATGATGCAGGACAGAAGAGCTCTCCAGGCCGGTACCTCCCATTTTCTGGGCCAGAACTTTGCCAAGGGATCCGGCATCACCTTCCAGAATGAAGCGGGCAAGGAAGAGCATGCCTGGACCACTTCATGGGGGACCTCCACCCGCATGATCGGCGGCATGATCATGATCCATTCCGACGACGACGGCCTGGTGGTTCCTCCCCGTGTGGCCCCGGCCCACGTGGTCATCCTGCCCATCGTGAAAAAGGGTGGGGACAACAGCGCGGTTCTGGAAAGCGCCCGGGCCCTGAAGGAGGCCCTGACCTCCCAGAGATACCACCACCGTAAGATCATGGTGGAAATCGACGACAGGGACATCGGCGGCGCCCGTGGCTGGGACTGGGTGAAAAAGGGCATCCCCCTCCGGGTTGAAATCGGTCCCCGTGACATTGAAAACAAGGCCGTGTTCATGGCCCGCCGGGACACCAATAAAAAACAGTCCATGGACAGGGAAGAATTTGTCAATTCCGTAACGGATATTTTGGATGAGATCCAGGACGGCCTTTTCCAGAAGGCGTTGAAATTCCGGGAAGACAACACCTTTACCATTGACGACAAGGATGAATTCTACGCATTGTATAAGAAGGCCAAGGGATACCAGAACGGTGCCTTTGTCATGTCCCATTGGTGTGGTGACGGGGCCTGTGAAGAGCAGATCAAATCGGATCTCTCCGTGACCATCCGATGCATTCCCTTTGACAGTCCCGAAGAAGAGGGCACCTGTATCTGCTGCGGCAAGCCCAGCAAGAAACGGGTTCTATTCGCCAAAGCATACTAGGAAGAGAGGTAGGTAAGGTTCCATGATCCGTATTACAGACATTCTTGACACCATTCTAGAGTACAACCCCACGGCGGATCTGGACATCATCGACCGGGCCTATATCTATTCGGCCCGGGTCCACGAAGGCCAGACCCGGCTTTCCGGTGAGCCTTACCTCTCCCATCCATTGGAGGTGGCCCACATCCTGTCGGAAATGCGCCTGGATGTGGAAAGCATTGCCGCCGCCCTGCTCCACGACGTCATTGAAGACACCCCGGCCACCAAGGAGGACATCCAGGACCTCTTTGGGCCCGGGGTGGCCCATATTGTGGAGGGGGTGACCAAGCTTTCGGCCCTCCCCTTTTCCACCAAGGTGGCCCAGCAGGCTGAATCCCTTCGTAAGATGATCCTGGCCATGGCCGACGACATCCGCGTGGTCCTCATCAAGCTGGCCGACCGCATCCATAACATGCGGACCCTCAAGTACCATCGAAAGCCGGAAAAACAGGCGGCCATCGCCCAGGAAACCCTGGACATCTATGCCCCCATTGCCGCCCGCCTGGGTATCTTCTGGATCAAGCAGGAGCTGGAGGAGATCGCCTTCTTCTACACCCAGCGGGACAAGTACGAGGAGATGGAGCGCAAGGTCAACTGGGCCAAGGATGAAAAAGAGGCATATATCAAGGAGGTCAAGACCAGCCTGGAATACAAGATGGAGGAGATGGAGCTGCCCTGCGACATCAAGGGTCGCTACAAGCAGCACTATTCCATCTACCAGAAAATGGTCTCCCAGGGCCTGGCCTTTGAAGAGATCTACGATGTGATTGCCTTTCGGATCATCCTGGATACGGTCCCCCAATGCTATGCCGCCCTGGGGGCCATCCACTCCATGTGGAAGCCCATCTATTACAAGATCAAGGATTACATCGGTAACCCCAAGCCCAACATGTACCAGTCCATCCACACCACGGTGATCGGGCCCCGGGGGGAGCGGGTGGAGATCCAGATCCGGACCCAGGAGATGGACAATATTGCCGAGTCGGGCATTGCCGCCCATTGGAGTTACAAGGAAGGCTCCAAGGTGGACGAGGACACCGGAGAAATGTTTGCCTGGATCCGCAACCTGGTGGAAAACCAGGAAAATTTCAACGATCCGGACGAGTTTTTGGAAAACGTCCGCATCGACCTCTACCCGGACGAGATCTATGTGATCACCCCGGTCGGGGAGGTAAAAACCCTGCCCAAGGGGGCCACCCCCGTGGACTTTGCCTACCGCATCCACACCGAGGTGGGGGCCCAATGCACCGGGGCCAAGGTCAACGGGAAAATGGTGCCCCTGGCCCATACCCTGCGCACCGGGGATTCCGTGGAGATCATCACCTCCACCGGCTCCACCCCCAGCCCGGACTGGCTCAAGTTTGTGAAAACGGTGAAGGCCAGGACCAAGATACGGGCCTTTATCAATGCCCGTGAACGGGAGCGCTCCCATTCCCTGGGACGGGAGATGTGCGAAAAGATGTTCCGGAAGAAGAGCGAGAACTTCTCCGCCCTGGTGAAGTCGGGCAAGATCCAGGAGGTGGCCGACAGCTACGGGTTCAAGACCGTGGAAGATCTCATGGCCCATGTGGGATTTGGAAAGGTCACCCCCCTGCAGGTGCTTAACCGGGCCGTGCCCGACCTGGACCGGGAAACCAAGGAAGAACTCCTTCTCCAGAAGATCAATGCCCGGGCCCCGCGCAAGAGCGACACCGGTATCATCGTCAAGGGGCTCAACGACATCCTGGTCCGCTTTTCCAAGTGCTGCAACCCCCTTCCCGGGGACCCCATCATCGGTTATATCACCCAGGGCCAGGGCGTGACCATCCACCGGAAGAACTGCATCAATATGATGACCATGAGCCGGGAACGCCAGATCGAGGTTCAATGGGCCGAGGATTACAGCGAATACTATCCCGCCAGTGTACGCATCAAGACCAACGACGACCGCCAGGGCCTTTTGGCGGACATTGCCTCGGTCATTGCCAAGGAAAAGATCAACATCCTCAATGCCCGCACCGAAACCTCGGAGGTGGGCGAAGGGCTCTTCTACTTCACGGTGATGGTGAGCAGCACGGAACAGCTGCGGAAGATCATGGCCGAGATTCGCCAGGTCAAGACCGTCTCCGATGTCCAGCGGGTGGTCCGGGCCGGGGCCTCCTGATCCCGTTTTCCCCCATTTGATTTGGATTTTGTGTGGATGGAACTTGGTGAAGCCCGGGCCTTTACAACGGTCGGGCTTTTTCCTATGATGGGTTACCTGCCAACTCTAATGGGAGATCTTGATGGGAAAAATCTTTATTCTGGACACCAATGTTATTCTCCACGACAGCAGTTGCATCCATCAATTCAAAGATAATAAAATCCTCATCCCCATCACCGTCATCGAAGAACTGGACAAGTTTAAAAAGGGCAACGGCGTCATCCATTGCAATGCCAGGGATTTCCTGCGCACCTTGGATGCCCTTGGCGGATAAGATCCGGGAGAACTTCACCGAGATCACCCCGGACATCAAGATCCTCAACATTGCCTATTGCGTGGCCCGGGACCATGCGTTCAAGAACGTGGTTTTTGTGACTAAGGATGTGAACCTGAGGTTGCGGGCCCGCTCCATTGGTCTGATCACGGAAAACTACCACTCCATGTATGTGAAGAATCTGTCCGAGATGTATACGGGGATGCAGGTGGTGGAGGATGTGGCTCCCGAGGTGGTGGACGCCCTCTATGCCGGCCCAGAAGGGGTGGACCGGGATGCGGTGACCCTGGAGAGCCCCCTTTTGCCCAATGAGAACCTGGTGTTGAAAAACGGGTCCAAATCCGCCCTTTCCGTCTACGACGGGGTACAGAACTGCCTGCGTCTGGTCAAGCCCCGGAATTGCTGCGGTATCCAGCCCCGGAATTCGGAACAGACCTTTGCCCTCAATGCCATTTTAAACCCAGAGATTCCCCTGGTCACCCTCTCGGGAAAGGCGGGCACGGGCAAGACCCTGCTGGCCCTGGCCGGCGCCCTGGCCCAGAAACGCCATTACCGGCAGATTTTCATTGCCCGACCGGTGGTCCCCCTGAGCAACAAGGATCTGGGCTTTCTACCCGGAGATGTGGCCTCTAAACTGGATCCCTATATGCAGCCCCTCCACGACAATTTGGCTGTGATCCAGAACCATTCCGGGGAGCGCAACGGGAAATCCGTGGCCCAGCTCATTGAAGAGGAAAAAATCGTGATCACCCCCATCTCCTATATCCGGGGACGGAGCATCGTCCGGGTCTTTTTCATTGTGGACGAGGCCCAGAATCTCACCCCCCATGAGGTGAAGACCATTATCACACGGGCGGGGGAGGGGACAAAGATCATCTTTACCGGCGACATTTATCAGATTGATCATCCCTACCTGGACAGCCAGACCAATGGGTTGGCCTATATCATTGAAAAGATGAAGGGGCAGAAACTCTATGCCCACGTGAACCTGGAAAAGGGGGAGCGGTCGGAACTGGCCGAGCTGGCCTCCAGGATCCTGTAAGGCCCGATTCTTCAACGGGGGAAGACCTTGGCCGGGACGGGGATCGGCGGCAGGGACCGGCAGGTTAGGCCCGGTCAAGGAAAGGGGGAAAACAACAAAAGGTCCGAACCCGTTACCAGGTCCGAACCTTTGAAGGTCTTACAAAGCAATTTAACCGGTGCAGATCCGAAGACCTTTAGGATGCCTCCCTAGGAAGCCTTAACCACCTTACCGGCTTTAATGCAGCTGGTGCAGACATCGATTTTTCTGACGCAGCCTTCTTTGATAACCGCGCGAACCCGTTGCAGGTTGGGGTTAAAACGTCTTTTGTTCAGGTTATGTGCATGGGAGACATTGTTGCCAACCATGGGTTTTTTACCGCAAATAGCGCATTCTTTTGACATATCTACACTCCTAAAAGAAAAATTGCCTTATCAAAAAGATAACCCGAAATAGATACACCCAAAAGGAATAAATGTAAAGAATTAAATTATTTTTTATCCTTTAGGGCCTTCCGGCAGGCCGGGATTTTTCCCAGGGCAATTTCCGCTTGGGCCGTTTCCGGATAAAACTCCACAATATATTCGTAGCGCTTCAGGGAGGCCCGGTATTCTTTGGTTTTAAAATAAAAATCTGCCACATAGAGTTCATGGCCCACGATGTTGTCAATGCATCGGGCAATGCGCTCGGGGGCGGTTTTGGCCTGTTCGCTGTCCGGGAACTGCTCCAGGAGGCGTTGGAACTGGGCCATGGCGTTTTTGGCCGGGCTGTGGTCCCTGTCCACGGTGTCGATGCGGTGGTACCAGCACAGACCGATCTGGTCGATGATGTAGGGGACGGCATCGTTCCGGGGGTGGAGTTTCTCAAATTGTTCATAGGCCACAATGGCCTCGTCGTACTGCTCCAGCTTGAAATGGGAGTCGGCGATTTTCAACTCCGCCAGGATGGCGTACTTGGAGAAGGGATACCAGTCCTTAAGGTCGGTGTATGCCTTGATGGCATCCTTGTAATCCTCGTTGAGAAAGGCGTCTGCGCCTTCATCGGCCAGCTGCTGGGCGGTTTTTTCCGAGTTGTTCTCCGGCTCAAGTAGGGCACATCCGCCGACGGCGGCCAGGGCCGTCAGCATGAGTGCAAAGACAATTATCCGTGTCAGGTAGTGTTTCATGCCTAGAAATTCTCAATATAATGTTCGGCGGATACAGCGGCGATGGCGCCGTCACCCACAGCAGTGGAGACCTGTCTCAGGGGGGTGTTGCGGATGTCGCCGGCGGCAAATACGCCAGGGACGTTGGTCTGCATATGGTCGTCGGCCTTGATGAAGCCATACGCATCCACGGCCAGGTTGTCCTTGATGAAATCGCCATTGGGAAGGATGCCCACCCAGATGAAACAGGCATCGGCCTCCAGGGTCTGTTCTTCCTGGGTTTTTAGGTTTTTAATCTTCACTCCGTTGACCTTTTCACCCATCATGAGGTCTTTGGAGGTTCGAACTCCCGTGGCCACCGTGTCCCAGATAATTTCAATCTTATCGTTGCTAAGGGCACGTTCCTGGAGGATTTTTGCTGCGCGGAATTCATCCCTGCGGTGGACCAGGTAGACCTTTTTGGCAAACTTGGTCAGGTAGACGGCTTCCTGGACGGCCGTGTCCCCTCCGCCGATGGCCACGACGGTTTTATCCTTTTGAAAGGGGCCGTCACAGGTGGCGCAGAAGGAGATGCCCCTGCCCATGAATTTGTCTTCGCCGATGCCCAGTTTCCGGGGGCTGGCGCCGGAAGCAATGATCAGGCTCTTGGTCTTGATGCTGCTGTCCTTGAGCACCACCTCCTTGACCGTGTCCGTGAGCTTGAGGTCGTGGACTTCTGCGGTGCGGATTTCCAGGCCCAGATCCTCGGCCTGTTTTTTCATCTTTTCGGCCAGGTCATAGCCGGAGACGCCTTCGGGAAATCCGGGATAGTTTTCAATCCAGTCGGTGATGATAATCTGACCGCCGGGAACCGCCTTTTCCAAAAGCAGAACATTCATCCGGGCACGGGCCGCATATAGGCCCGCAGTGAGACCTGCGGGGCCAGCCCCGATGATGACGAGATCATAATCAAAATCAGTCATGTGTATTTCCTTTAGAGAATGCCTTTGATGGTCTCTTCCAGTTTTTCCTTGGCCACCATGCCGGTGATCTGTTCGGCCACTTTTCCGTCCTTGAAAAAGATCAGGGTGGGAATGGCCTGGACGCCGAATTTGCTGGGGGTGATGGGGTTTTCGTCCACGTTGACCTTCATGAAGGCCATCTGGTCGCCGTAGGTCTGTTCCAGGGCTTCAACCGTAGGGGCAATGGCCTTGCAGGGACCGCACCAGGGGGCCCAGAAATCCACCATTACGGGTTTGTCGGATTGAAGTACCTTTGCTTCGAAGTCGTCATCTTCCAGATCAATAATATTTTCTGCCATTTGGATATCCTAAATATGGGGTTAAAATTTTTGTAACTATAAGTTGATATTCGGTCTTTGTCAATTGCACAATCCCCTTGACGCCTGCCGTTGAACGGGAAAACCAGGTCCGTTTTTAAAGGGAAAACGGACCTGGTTTCGGGAATTTAAAATCGGGGCTTGTTTTTGCCCCTACCAGTTTTCGCCCAATACTTCAAAATGGGCCTGGGGATGGGCGCAGGCCGGACACAATTCAACGGCTTCATCCCCTTGGTGGACGTAGCCGCAATTCCGGCAGCGCCAGGTAATGGCATCGCCTTTTTTAAAGACGGTTCCGCTCGCCACGTTGGCGGCAAGGTCCTTGTAGCGTTTATCGTGCTGTTTTTCGGCAACGGCAACGGCCTCAAAGACCATGGCCACGGCTTCAAAGCCTTCCTGACGGGCGGTGGCGGCAAATTCGGGGTACATGGCAGACCATTCGTACTCTTCGCCGGCGGCGGCTTCCTTCAGGTTTTCCAGGGTGGTGCCGATGACGCCGGCGGGGAAGGCGCCCACAATCTCAACCTCTCCACCCTCCAGGAATTTAAAGAAGCGTTTGGCATGCTCCTTTTCCTGGTTGGCGGTTTCGGTGAAAATTTCCGAGATCTGGACATAGCCTTCTTTTTTGGCGGCGCTGGCAAAGTAGGTATACCGGTTTCTTGCCTGGGATTCCCCTGCAAATGCGGTGAGAAGATTTTTTTCGGTCTGGGTTCCTTTTAAACTGGCCATGGTGTCCTCCTTGGGGAACAAAACGGGTTAAAATTAAACAACGGGATTATGCGCATTCAATCGCATTGGCTTTACACTGGTCACAGATACCGGTCAGGCAGATCCGTTTTTCAGTGATGGTAAAATTTTCGGGCAGATCTTTGGGATGGGACATTCCATCCAGGTCGCTGCAGTGGAAATCAAATATTTTACGGCATTCCCTGCAATAAAAATGGTGATGATCTCCCAGGTTGGGGTCAAAGCGCCTGGGGTCCCCATGGCCCTCCACCACGGAAATGATACCGATTTTGGTGAAGGTCATAAGGGTACGATTCACCGTATCCAGGGAAATGCTGGGGAATTCCCCGGAGAGTTCCCTGTGGATCTGGTCTGCACAGGGGTGTGCCGTGGAGCCTTCCAAAATCTTGTAAATGGCCACCCGCTGTGGGGTGATTTTCAAATTGTTGTCTTTGCATTTTTTGATGAAACTTTCCATTGAGCAAGATCCTTTCCGAATTAATTTTTTGAATTAAATAGGTTTTAATCCTATTTGTCAACTTAAAACATCAAAAAGATAAAATATTTCCCAAGGGGACTTGAAATACGACATGGAGAGTGTGGGCGATGGGGGAATGATCCCATGTGGAAAACAGGAGGTATAGTTGTTATGATAGCGTGATTTTTGTTATACCGATACCTGTTCCCATTGTGAAAACGCTTTTTCAGGGGAGGATCCATGGGGAATCATTTCCATTATCTGGCGCTGGCCGTTTTTTTTATTTTCACGTTTTCCAATCCAGGGGTCTGCCGGGACAATCCGGAAATATCCGCCCTCAGGGCCCGGGCTGTCCAGGGGGATACCCGGGCCATGTGTGATCTGGCCCGGGCCTACTACCATGGCCGCGGTGTCCTCAAGGATCCCCTCAAGGCGAGGTGCTGGGTGGAGCGGGCCCACCGGGCCGGTGCCCCCAAGGCAAAGGTATTGTGGGAACGCTGGGCCCTGTGGCAGTATTCCGGGGACTGTGGAGCCCCTGCCATTGGCTCCAATGGGGGGGTGGCCGGGGAGCGTCTCTGGGATCCGGAAACAGGCATGGTTTTTGTCTGGGTGCCCGGAGGCTGTTTCAAAATGGGGTGTGTGGGCGGAGACAGGGCCTGCCGGGATGACGAGTTTCCGGTGCACCGGGCCTGCCTGGACGGGTTCTGGATGGGGGAAACCGAGGTGACCCAGGCCCAGTGGCAGGCATTGACCGGGGGCAATCCTTCCCGTTTCCGGGCCGGGAATACCCTTCCTGTAGAGCAGGTCTCATTTGGGGATATCCAGGACTTGATCCGCCTGATCAATTCCAGTTCCCGGTATGATGTGGCCCTGCCGACGGAGGCCCAATGGGAATATGCCGCCCGCAGCGCGGGGCAGGCCCTGCCCTATCCCTGGGGGGAGGAGACCTATCGGCCCAGGGCCAATTGCGGCACCTGCGATGCGTTGGCCTTTAGGGGACGGACTGCTCCGGTGAAGGCATTTCCCCCCAATGATCTGGGGCTCTACGGCATGGGAGGAAATGTGGGCGAATGGTGCCGTGACGTCTACGACGAAAGGGCCTATGACCACCATAAAAAGCACAACCCCACGGTCAGGAAACAGGGCCGGGAACGGGTGATCCGGGGGGGCAGCTGGGCCGATAATGCCCAGGAACTCCGCTGCTCCAAACGGGGGGGGATGTTTCCCCAGTCCCGCAGTGACCGGGTGGGCTTTCGGCTGGTGTTGAAAAAGGGGGCCTAGCAGACCCCTTTTCTGAATTTTATTAACAAGGGGGATGGAAGGGCCTTTGGGCTGGTTCCACCCCCTTTTTTATCTGATGGGAAAGGCGATCTTAGCCCTTGTGTTCACATTGGGGGGCCGGGTGGGCGGTGATCCCGCCGTTGAGGGGGGTGTACTCGGGCAGGATGTCGCAGAGCTTCCGGCGGATCAGAGCGCCTTCCTGCTGCCGGGCAATGCGGCAGAGTTCGTTCAGGGAACCGTTGAGCTGTCGCAGGTCGTTGGCCTCCCCCCTGAGGACCATGATCTTGCGGTGGGCCGTGGGGATGATGCCCTCCCCTTCGGTGATGAGCTCTTCAAAGAGTTTTTCCCCGGGCCGAAGGCCGATGTATTCAATGTCAATGTCCACTCCGGGTTCAAATCCGGACATCTTGATAAAGTCCCTTGCCAGGGAATCAATTCGCACGGGTTCGCCCATGTCCAGGATGAAGATTTCTCCCCCGTTGCCCATGGCCCCGGCCTGGAGGATGAGCTGGGCCGCTTCGGGTATGGTCATGAAGTACCGGGTCATATCCTTGTGGGTGATGGTGATCGGGCCTCCGTTTTCAATCTGTTTTTTAAACAGGGGCAGCACACTGCCGGCACTGCCCACCACATTGCCGAAGCGCACGGCCATGAATTTGGTTTGGCTCTGGTTGAAATGGTTCTGGTTCAGGACCAGGAGCTCGGCAATGCGCTTGGTGGCGCCCATGACGTTGGTGGGGCGCACGGCCTTGTCCGTGGAGACCAGGACAAAGCGTTTCACCTGGTATTTCACGCAGGTGGAAATCAGGTTCTGGGTGCCGATGATATTGTTTTTAATGGCTTTCCAGGGGTGGTATTCCATCATGGGGACATGCTTATAGGCGGCCGCATGGAGGACCACCTCCGGCTGAAAGGTATCAAATGCTGCCCCTATCTGTTCCGGATACTGGATATCCGCCAGTAGGGGAACGATGGAAAGGTTCGGGAAATGGTGGCGCAGCTCAAGGTCGATTTCATATAAAGGGGTTTCCGCCCGGTCAAAGAGGATGAGTTGCCGGGGGGAGAACCGGCAGATCTGCCGGCAGAGTTCCGATCCAATGGAGCCGCCGGCCCCGGTGACCAGAACGGTGCGACCGGAAAAGTGTTTGTGGATCAGCTCCTGGTCCAATTGGATATTGTCCCGTCCCAGAAGGTCGTTGTAGGAGACATCCCGGATGGTCTGGATGGAGACGCCTCCTGAGAGAAGCTCTCCAATGCCCGGGATGGTTTTGTGGGGGACTTGGGTCTTCTTGCACAGGCTGATGATTCGCCGCATCTGCTTGGAGGTGACCGATGAGATGGCAATGATGATTTCATCGGGCCGGGTGGTCTGGGCCAGGTCGCTTAAAAGGTCGATGTTCCCCAATACGGGTTTGCCGTGGATGTTCTTTCCCTTTTTGCCGGGGTGATCATCCAGAAAACCGATGACATGGTAGTTGAGCTCCGGGTTGTTCTTAATTTCCCTGAATATTTTTTCGCCGCTTTGGCCGGCGCCGATGATGATCAGCCGTTTTGTCGGAGTAACGGATGCCCTGGGTTTCCCCCATTTAAGAAAGGGCAGGATCAGTCCCATCCAGACCCTGAATCGTCCTTCGTAGTAAGTTCTAACGAAGATGCGAATTCCGGATATCATGAGGATGGTGAGGAACCAGTCAATGACGAAAACCGACCTGGAATAGCCCTCAAATCGGTTCAAAAAAAGGAGGAAAAGGACGAGCACGGTCGATGCCGACGAGGATGCCTTAATGATATTGAACAAATCGGTGATGCTGGTGAAGCGCCACATTCCTTTATAGAGCTTGAACAGGGTGAATACGGGTATTTTAATGGCCAGAACAAAGGCAATACTGCCGTAAAATCCAGAGAATCTGACGGCGGTGGGGTCAAAGTCAAACCGCATCAGATAGGAAAGGTAATAGGCGATGATAATGGTGGCAATGTCTGCCATGAGGATAATGATCAGGCTATTGAAGGAGATGGTGCGATGTTTCATAGGGCAGGTCCCGGTATTAAGGACGGCGAATATGGATGCGCGTCCGTCGAGTTCTTATTTTAAAGGAAATACTGCAAAATATAAGAAAACAAAAGGTGAAAAAAATTAAAGCGGCCCGCAGGTCGGAACCAAGGGTAAGGCCCCCGGAGGCGACACAAATTTGCAGGGCACAATATCCCATGGAGACTTTCCAATGGGCGATCCCCCTTTCGTTTGAGAGGACCTGATAGAGATGGCGTCTATGGGGTGAACTCAACTTTTCTCCTCGCCATGTCCGTAACAAAAGCGTGGACAGGCTGTCGGCATAAAAGGGAAATAGAAATCCGGTCAACGGGATAATATCCGACGGGGTATTTATAAAAAGAAGGGTAAATACTCCGAATAGGAATCCCAGCAGAATGCTTCCGACATCTCCCATGAACACCCTGGCTTTGGGGACGTTAAAGGGGATAAACCCCACACATCCCAATGCAATTGCCCCCGATGCTACCACATAATGGAGAGGAACCGAAGTTAAAATTCCCCACAGGGATAAAAAACCAAATGCAACGGCCCCGGTTCCGGCGGCAATGCCGTTGATCCCGTCCATGAAATTGTAGAAGTTGCAGGTGCCCACCAGGAAAACGGCCAGGGGGATGAGCAGGATCCACCCCAGGCCGTTGGTGTTCCAGCCCAGTAAAAAGGCAATGGCGCAGGCAAATTGGAGGGCCAGGCGGTATCTGGGCCCGATCTCCATTCGATCCCCCCAGAGACTTACCATGGACAAAAGGGCGGCCGGCGCCCAGATCCAGGTTGGAAGATCCAGGTGGATGCCGGTGATGATAAATGCAATGAGAATACCAATTCCCCCTCCCTTGGGGGTGGGGACGATATGGGAGCTTCGGTCCTTGGGAAGGTCCATCAGGCCCAGTTTACGGCCTCGATGGATCACATAGACGGCTCCCAGGCTGGAGAGGATCAAGTTCAGGAGCAGGATGACGACAGCCTCGGTCATGGGATTTCCTTCTATATTAAAGGTGGGGTGTTAATACCGCTTCCAGGGTGGTGTGGGGATGATATCCCGTATTCAACATGGCCTTGGGATCAAAGATGAGATCCCGGTTGAGTTTATCGTAGCAGGCGTACCACCAGCTGCGTTGCCGCGGGAAGAGTCTTGCCGCCAGACGGGTGCCCAGTTTGACCCCGGAAAGGGGAATGGTCAGGGTGGGGCGAAACCCGTGGATGCCTGCTGTTTTGTAAGTCCGGATCAAGGTGTTAAAGGAGTAGGGCAGGGGGTCGCAGACATTGAAATATCGTAGCGTATCAACGACCGGCGCCTCCAGAAGGTGACGGATGAAGCCCACCAGATTGGGGCGGGCCAGGGCGGAGAGGGTTTGGTTTCCCCTTCCGAATCTCAGGTATGCGATTTTTCCCGGCGCCAGGATTCTTCGATCCAGGTTTAGCCGAAAGTCTGTGTCGTACACCGGTGCCAACCGCAGGATATCCACATGGCTGAGGCCCTTTTCCCTGTATAGGCTGCCAAGGTGCTGTTCCGCAGCCAGCTTGCTTCGGGCATAGTCGCTGGACGGGTGGCAGGCATGGTTTTCGTCCACGGCTGCGGTGAAATTTTCACCATAGACACTGACCGAAGAAAGAAAGAGGAACCCGATGTCGGGATTGTGGTCAAGGGCAGTGGCTGCCAGGTCCCGTGTGGCTTGGCTGTTGACCCTGAAATAGTCGTCTTGGCTGATACGCCCCACCTTTTGGTGGGCGATGCCGGCACAATGGATCACCCTGTCAATGGTGCGGGATTGAAAGAGCCCGGTCAGGTCGCCGGCATGGCACAGATCCGCCCCCTGGCATTCCACGCCTGAAATATCGGGGATTTGGAGATCGACGGCCACCACGGAATGGTCCCGCCGCAATTCCCGGGCAAGGGCAGAGCCCACAAACCCGTTTCCCCCGGTGATGAGAATGGTTTTTTTCATTTGATCCAGCCTGTTGCGCCTCCCGGGGCGCGGTCTAGGGAAAGACAGATCGGATAAAGGTATTCATTTCGGTGTAGGGGATGGCCTCCACACGGGCATTTCCCAGTTCCTGGAGAAAGACGAAGAATACCTGGTCTCCTTGTTTCTTTTTGTCGTGGCGTGCCGCCTGGATGATGCGGTGGCTGTCCATGTCCAGAAGGGTGGGCAGGTCCAGGGCCGCCAGCAGGGATTCGATGCGCTTCACATCGGCTTCGTTGAGATATCCCTTTGCCATGGAAAAGCGGGCCGCCGCAACCATGCCCAGGGAGACCGCCCTGCCGTGGCCGTCCTGGCGGCATTTTTCAATGGCATGGCCGATGGTGTGGCCGAAGTTGAGTTTCCGCCGCTCCCCGGCCTCGGTTTCATCGGCCTGGACCACCCTGGATTTGATGGCCACGGAATCGGCCACCAGCCTTGAAATTACATCCGGGTCCAGATCCTTGGCCGCCTGGGTGTTGGCCTCCAGAAATTCCAGCAGGGAGAGGTCCTGGATCAACCCGTGCTTTACGATTTCGGCCAGGCCGTTGGAAATCTCTTCCCGGGGCAGGGTTTTGAGCATGGCCGGATCACAGATGACAAATTCCGGCTGGGTAAAGGTACCCACCATGTTTTTATAGGCATCCAGGTTGACCCCGTTTTTCCCGCCCACACTGGCATCCACCTGGGAGAGCAGGGAGGTGGAGACAAAGCCGAAGCGCAGCCCCCGCATGAACAGGGATGCGGCAAATCCGGCCACATCGCAGACAATGCCGCCGCCGATTCCCAGGACAAACCAGGAGCGGTCCGCCCCCAGCTCAATGAGTTGGCGCAATATGGATTCCACCGTGGCCAGGGTTTTGGAAGCTTCCCCCTGTCCGATGGTAATCACCGGCGCCTTGGGAAAGTCTTTTCCATAGAGACCCTGGATATTTTCATCGGTGATGATCACCACAGGCCCTTTGGGCAAAAGGGTGTTCACACGGGTCCATTTTTCCCCCACCCGGATGGTGGAGTCCCCCAGTCGACCAGAGACATTAAAGGTCTTCATCTTTGCTTCCGACAATGGCCTTGATGGCCCTTAATTTTTTTAACACTTGGGCAAATTGTTCCGGATACAGGGATTGGGCTCCGTCGCTCAGGGCCTTTTCCGGTTGGTTGTGCACTTCGATCATAATGCCGTCGCAGTCCATGGCCGCAGCGGCGTATGCCAGGAAAGGCACCTGCTCCCGGATGCCGCAGGCATGGCTGGGGTCCACAATCACCGGCAGGTGACTCTGTTTCCGGAGGGCCGGAATCACGGACAGGTCCAGGGTGTTCCGGCTGTGGCGGACAAAGGTTCTCACCCCCCGTTCACAGAGAATGACATTGGGGTTTCCCTCTTCCATGATGTATTCCGCCGCCATGAGCCATTCCTTGAGCAGGGCGGACATCCCCCGTTTGAGGATCACCGGCTTGCCGGATCTGCCCGCCCGCTTCAACAGGCTGAAATTCTGCATGTTCCGGGTGCCGATCTGGATGATGTCGGCATAGGATTCCACCAGGTCGAAATTGTCCGTATCCATGACCTCGGTGACAAAGGGAAGACCGGTTTTTTCCCGGGCCAGGGCCAGGAATTCCAGTCCCTTCTCCCCAAGTCCCTGGAAGGAATAGGGGGATGTCCGGGGTTTGAAGGCCCCTCCCCTGAGAAGGGCTGCACCTGCTTTTTTTACGGAGTTTGCAATGGATAAAATCTGTTCCCGGCTTTCAACGGCACAGGGTCCGGCGATGACCGGCATGGCGCCATCCCCGAAAACAGCATCCCCAATTCGAATCTGGGTATTTTCCTGCTTGAACTCCCGGCTGACAAGATTTTGCGGTTCTGCCACCGGAACTACCTCCTTTACACTGTCGAGCCCCGGAGAGCGCATCTCCCAAGGTTTTCACAGACCCTGAGAATACACGCCGGAATCCGGGTATGGCCGGGCTGTGTAACCTAATTCTATAACGGTTGTTGCAACCGCCTGGATTTCTTGTTTTGTTGCATCCTTATGTATTGCGATCAACATGGGTAAATTCTTCATAAGGGTTTTACCAGCATTCATGGCGTTGGGCAATGAAAAAGGCTTTGACCGACCCGGGCCGGTTTGATTCCCAAGGGGCTTCTCCGGGAAGATTCCCTCCTCTGTTTTGAAAAGGGAGTTGCAACTCACCGGTACCGGCAAGTTGCAGTAAATAAATATTTGCATTTCCTCCTGTACCGGGATAGACTCCGGTGAAACCAGGATGGTGGTATGCATATGAAGATAAAAGTAATTATTGCAGATGATCACGCCATCGTCAGCGAGGGGCTCAAAAGCCTTTTGGGAACCCAGGACGATATTGAGGTGGTCGGCATGGCCCTGAACGGACTCGAGGCCATGGAGAAGACCCGTCGGCTCAGACCCGACGTGGTGATCATGGACATTACCATGCCCGACCTTAACGGCGTGGGCGCCACTGAGCACATTGTGAAGAACAACCCGGGCACCCGGGTTCTGGCCCTTTCACACCACTCCAGTAAAAAAATCATCGACCAGATGTTCAATGCAGGTGCATCGGGGTATATTCTCAAGGCATCTTCTTTTTTTGAGGAAATCTACCACGCCATCCAGGAGATCATCCATGGCCGCCCCTACCTGAGTCCCGGCATCCGCCGCATGTACGAAGGTAGCCTGTGCCCGGCACCCGTGGGCGCCAGGTCCAAATCCCATCTGCTGTCCAAAAAGGAGAGGGAAGTCCTCCAATTGGTGGCCGAAGGCTTTAAAACCCGTCACATCGCAGAAAAGCACCACATCAGCGTCAAAACCGTTGAAACCCATCGCCGGAATATCATGAACAAACTGGATATTTACAGCGTGGCGGAGTTGACCAAGTTCGCCGTCAGGGAGGGGATGACACCCCCCTGATTTGCAGGATTTTTGCAGAACCAGCAGGTTGATACATTAACCCCGGGGGCCGGTTGGCGAGAATGCCCTGAAGGAGGTCCCCGAACGCCTTGATTACCGATAATTGTCAGGTGGGTAAAATGGAACATATCCAGATGAAGAGGAGTGAGGAGCCGGATGCCGTACAGTCCCTGGCATCGGGCATTGCACATGATTTCAACAACCTGCTGGCCGCCATCAAGGGGCATGCCTCGTTGATGATGAACAATATCAGCCCCTCGGATCCCCTCTACGGCAATATTAAAGAAATTATGACCTGTATTGACAAGGGCTCTGATATCGCCAACCAGCTCCTGGGCTTTGCCAAGGTGGACGAGTGCTATCCCTCCTCCCTGGATGTGAATCGCCTGGTGCGGCGGTCCATGGAAAACCTGGACCTCAGGGGAAAACGCATTGTCCTGGACGTGGACATGGATGCCCAGCCCCTCATCGTCCACGGGGACATGGAAAAGATCTGCCAGGCATTCATGGCCATTGTGGAAAATGCCATCCAGGCCATGCCCCGGGGCGGGAAACTCACCGTGACCACCGAGGCGGCCGTCCTCCTCAACGGCACCGCCGAGGCCTACGGCATCGACACCGGCCATTTCGCCAAGATCACGGTCACCGATTCCGGCATGGGCATGGAAAAGGATGTCCTGGGCAAGATTTTCAAACCCTTCTATTCCGTGGATCACATCAACTATCCCGAAAAAAAGGGGCTGGGCCTGACCTTTGCCCGGGAGATTGTCCGGGGCCACAGCGGGGTCATCGATGTCTGGAGTTCCCCCAATGTGGGCTCCTCCTTTGCCATGATCCTCCCCCTGGCCGAACCCGTGGAAAACAGCGATCTACCCTCGGCGGACGAGAAACTGGTCCTGGGACACGAATCCGTCCTTCTGGTGGACGATGAACAGCGTATCCTCACCGTGGGCCGGGAAATCTGCAAGGCCCTGGGATATGAGGTGATTACCGCGGCTTCGGGCAAGGAAGCCCTGGACGTCTACAAAAAGAAACAGGACGAGATCAACCTGGTAATTCTGGACATGATCATGCCGGAAATGAACGGGTTGGAAACCTTTCTGGAATTGAAGAAGTACGACCCCGACATAAAAGTCCTCCTCTCCACGGGATACGCCATTGACGAAAAGGCCCAGGAAATGCTCAAACAGGGCTGTAAAGGCTATATCCTCAAGCCCTATTCCGTGATTGATTTTTCCCATAAAATCAGGGAAGCACTGGAGTAAACCCGCCCCAATCCTTTCTTGACAGGGGGTACACGATTTTCTATAGTTCCCCCATGTTTTTTTGTGTAACTCTGATGGGCCAAAGCAACGCACATGATACACTTTAGGAATTCTGCCCCTGTCAAACTCAAGGGCTCGGGGGGCGGACTCCGCCTCATCCTGGATCCCTCCCTTCCAGAAGACCAACTCATATCGGAAGTGGACACCCTGTTTAAAAAACTCAACCACCTGGCCGTCAATGCCAATGTCACCATTGACGTGGGCAATGCCAAGGGCCAGGAAGGACTGGTGCAGCGGGTGGGAACCCATCTCAAGCACCGGTACCGGGTGGGCCGGGTCACAGACCGGCCAGAGCCCAAAACCGCCCCTTTGGAGCGGACCCGGAACCGGGATCTGTCCAAGGGCTGGGACCAGCACACTAGCGACGTCCTCATCCTCAGGGGCCGGATCCGTTCGGGCCAGCGCATCGATACCCAGAAGCATCTGGTGGTCTTTGGCGACGTCAACCCCGGTGCGGAAGTGATTTCCCAAAAGGATGTGGTGGTTCTGGGCCGTTTGGCCGGTAAGGTCCATGCCGGCTCCAAGGGGGATGCCGCGGCCATGGCCTTTGCCCTTTGCTTTGCCCCCACCCACATCAAGATCGGAGACCGGTCCATGGCCGGCAGCGATGCGGGAAAATGGGAGGTCCCGGCCTTTGCCGCAGTGGAGGGGGGGGAACTTGTGATAAAGGACTACATGAAATCGAATCCGTTCAGGCGTCTGCCCTGGCCGGAAGCTGTTTAACCCTACGCGTTAAGATCTGAGGTGTGAATTGGAAGGTAAAATCATTGTTGTGACATCGGGGAAGGGCGGTGTGGGTAAAACCACAGCCACCTCTTCCATCGGCGCCGCCCTGGCCCTGGAGGGCAATCGGGTAGCAATTGTGGACATGGACATCGGACTGCGGAACCTGGATGTGGTCATGGGGCTTGAAAACCGCATTGTCTTTAATATTGTGGACGTGGTCAAGGACCGGTGCAAGGTGGAACAGGCCGCCATCCGGGACCGGCGCATTGACAATCTCTTCCTCATCCCGGCCTCCCAGAGCGACAATAAGGACGTCCTTACCACCGACGGCGTGGCCCGGGTGGCCGACGAGCTGCGTTCCAAATTCGACTATGTCATCATGGACTCCCCGGCCGGCATTGAACGGGGATTTGAAAACTCCGTGGTGGCCGCGGACATGGCCGTGGTGGTCTGCACCCCGGATGTCTCTGCCGTGCGGGACGCCGACCGGGTCATCGGCCTGCTCTATGCCCGATCACTGGAGCCCAAACTCATTGTCAACCGCATTGAACCGGCCCGGGTGGAACGGGGGGAGATGCTCTCCCACGAAGATGTCATGGAAGTCCTTTCCATCGACCTTGCCGGCCTGGTGCCCATGGACGACAAGGTATTGATCTCCTCCAACACCGGCACCCCCCTGGTCCTCCAGAACGATGCCAAGGCCGGCCAGGCATTTAAGCGCATTGCCAAACGCCTCATCGGCGAGGACGTCCCCATTGAGGTGCCCACCCACAAGACCAGTGTCTGGGAAAAGATCTCCCGGAAATTTGGACTGAATTCATAAGGAGCTTCCCATGCTCAACGGTTTATTTGAACGGTTCGGCAGCAACCGCAAGCCCGCCCCCAAGGAAGAGGCCAAACGGCGGCTTCAATTTGCCCTGGTCTATGACCAGCTGGAGGTGAGCGACACCACCCTGTCCGAGCTGCAAAAGGACATTGTGGACGTGATTTCCAAGTACTTTGAAATCGACCAGGCCGGGCTGGACCTCAAGGTGGAACGGGACGAAGCCGTTTCCGCCCTGGTGTTTAATACCCCCATCCTCCACGTCCGCCGCCGGAACGGTTAATCTGAATATGTGATGACAATTTGCTCCCAGGGGGTTGGGAGCCTCGAGGGCTGAAGAGAACCACACCTTTCTTCTTAATTATCTGCCGTGGCAAATTGTCCCCCCCCATTTAAAATTTGGGGCGAGATGCCTTCACCGGATTTGCCGCGTTTCAGAATGGCTCGCAGTACATCAGTAGAGCTTCGCATTCTGCGCCGTCAGATCCGGTAAATCCATCCCGTAAGATATCCGGGCCTACCCCTTACCCCCTTCCTTCCAAATAAAAAAGCGGCCCCCTGAACAGGGAGCCGCTTCCATACCAATGGTATATTCTTCTTTGGCCTATTCCTCGATCTTGGCCACCCGGATGGCCAGTTCCTGGAGCTGTGCCGGAGCCGCCTCCGAAGGGGCCTCGGTGAGCAGACAGGTGGCCCGCTGGGTTTTGGGGAAGGCAATGACGTTTCGAATGCTCTCTTCCTTGCACAGGATCATGATGAGCCGGTCCAGGCCGAAGGCCAGGCCGCCGTGGGGCGGGGCACCAGATTCCAGGGCTTCCAAAAGGAAGCCGAATTTTTCCTGGGCCTCTTCCTCGCCAATTCCCAAACAGTTGAAGATCTTCTGCTGGAGGTCCATGTCGTGGATACGGATACTGCCACCGCCGATTTCAATGCCGTTGAGCACCAGGTCATAGGCCCGGGAATTCACGGCCAGGGGATCGGATTCCAGCTTGTCCAGATCCTCTTCCTGGGGGGCGGTGAAGGGATGGTGCAGGGACTGGTACCGCTTTTCATGTTCGTCATAGTCGAAGAGGGGAAAGTGGGTGACCCAGGTGAACTTGAATTCGTTCTCATCCACCAGGCCCAGGCGGCGGCCCAGTTCGTTTCTCAACTGGCCCAGGGCTTCGTTGGTGACCTTGGGCTGGTCCGCCACAAAGAAGATGATATCGCCCGTTTCCATGTCCAGGCGCTGGGCCAGGGCGGCCTGTTCCCCATCGGTGAAGAACTTGGCAATGGGGGACTGCCAGGAGCCGTCTTCCTTGATCTTGATCCAGGCCAGGCCCTTGGCCTTGTAAACTGCGGCATACTCGGTGAGCTCGTCGATCTGCTTCCGGGAGAAGTGGGCACAGCCCTTGGCGTTGATGGCCTTGACCAGTCCGCCGTTCTTTACCACCGAGGCAAAGACCTTGAAACCGGTGTTTTCCACCAGGTCGGAGACATTGCACAGCTCCATGCCAAAGCGCAGGTCGGGGCGGTCCAGGCCAAAGCGCTCCATGGCTTCGGCATAGGTGAGTCTGGGGAAGACCTCGGGCAGGTCCATGTCCAGGACATTTTTAAAGACCTTGCGGATCAGGCCCTCGGCCACGTCCATGACCTGTTCCTCGTCCACAAAGGACATCTCCATATCGATCTGGGTGAACTCGGGCTGACGGTCGGCCCGGAGATCCTCATCCCGGAAACATTTTACAATCTGGTAGTAGCGGTCAAACCCGGCAATCATGAGCATCTGCTTGAAAAGCTGGGGAGACTGGGGCAGGGCAAAGAACTGGCCCTGGTTCACCCGTGAGGGCACCAGGTAGTCCCGGGCGCCTTCCGGGGTGGACTTGGTGAGAAAGGGGGTTTCAATGTCCACAAATCCGCTGTCGTCCAAAAAGTTCCGGATGGCCCGGGTGGCCGTGTGGCGGGCCATGAGGTTGGATTTCAGCTTGGGACGTCTCAGGTCCAGGTACCGGTATTGGAGGCGGACGTTTTCGGAGGCCTCCACCCGCTCTTCGATCTGGAAGGCCGGGGTCTTGGCCCTGGAGAAGATGCGCAGCTCATCCACCATGACTTCGATGGCGCCGGTCTCCATGTTGGAATTGATCATGTCGTCGGGGCGGGGGGATACCTTGCCCCTGATGCCGATGACATATTCGCTTCTCAGGCCCGAAGCCTTTTCATGGACCGTGTCGTTGTAGGAGGGGTCAAAGACCACCTGGGTGATCCCTTCCCGGTCCCTGAGGTCCACAAAGATAACCCCGCCGTGGTCACGGCGGTGCTGTACCCAACCCATCAACACAACTTCCTGGTCCTTGTCGGACGCCCGGAGTTCCGAGCAGACGTGTGTTCTTTTCATATTTCCTAGTAAGTCTGTCACCTGGTTATTCCCCTTCTTCATTAAAAATGGAACTCAGATCGTCAATAATGGTGTCCATGGGCAGCTCTTGTTGTTCCTTGGTGTCCATGTCCCGTAGTATCAAAGTCTTTTCAGCCAGCTCGTTGTCCCCGGCAATGAGGACGCGGGCGGCATTTAATTTGTTGGCCCGTTTCATCAGGGCCTTCATGCTTTTGCCCCTGAAATCGGTCTCCACCCGGAATCCCTTCTGGTTCAGGGCGCAATACCATTCATATGCCTTGGCCATGGCCGCATCGCCCAGGGGCAGGATAAAGAGGTCGGGGCCCTTTTCCTCCGGGGCCTGGCCCAGCTGCTCCATGACCTCTGCCAGCCGGTCAAATCCAATGGCAAAGCCGATGGCCGGGGTTTCCGGTCCGCCCAGCTCCTTGACCAGGCCGTCGTAGCGACCGCCGCCGGCCACGGCGCTCTGGGCGCCCAGGGCCGTGGTCTGGATTTCCCAGGCCGTGCGGGTGTAATAATCCAGCCCCCGGACCAGGCTCTTGTCCACGGTGAACTCAACCCCCTGGGCGGCCAAGGTGGTTTTTACCGTTTTAAAATGGGTGTCGCAGCCTTCACAGAGGTGGTCCACCGTGGCCGGGGCCCCGGCCAGTGCCTCCCGGCAACCCTCCACCTTGCAGTCCAGAATCCGCAACGGATTCTTTTCCATGCGGCGCTTGCAGTTGTCGCACAGGTTGTCCTTGTTTTCCCCCAGGTAGTCCAAAAGGGCCTGGGTGAATTTGGGGCGGCAGTCCGGGCAGCCCAGGCTGTTGATATGGGCGTTGAGGCCCGTCAACCCCAGCCGCTTGAACAGCTCGTTGAGCAGGAAGATCAGCTCGGCGTCAATATAGGGCGCCTCAATGCCGAAGACCTCGGCATCGATCTGGTAAAACTGGCGGTACCGTCCCTTTTGGGGGCGTTCCCGGCGGAACATGGGGCCGATGAAGCAGAATTTGCGCACCGGATCCGCAGCATACATCTTGTGCTGGACATAGGAGCGGCAGATACTGGCCGTGGCCTCGGGCCGCAACGTGAGCTTGTCCCCCTTGCGGTCGGCAAAGGTGTACATTTCCTTTTCCACGATGTCCGTGACCTCGCCGATGCTCCGGGCAAAGAGGTCGGTCTTTTCCAGGACCGGAATCCTCAGCTCCTTGTAGCCAAATGCCGAAAACAGGGCATTGGCCTCTTTCTCAATCTTTTGCCAGATGCTGATCTGTTCCGGCAGGATATCTCTGAAACCTCTGATGGTCTGCATGGGTTAGTTTTTCCTTTCCCCTGATTTCATTTTTCGAATGCGAACTGAGTTGGCATGGGCTTCCAGGCCCTCTGTCAGGGCCAGGCAGATCACGTCGTCGGCCTCCTTTTCAAAGGCCTCCTTCCCATAGTGAATCAGGCTGGTTTTTTTCACAAAGTGGTCCACGCTCAGGGCCGAGGAGAACCGTGCGGTTCCCGCCGTGGGCAGGACATGGTTGGGGCCTGCAATGTAGTCGCCCATGGGCTCGGGGGTGTGGGTGCCCAGGAAGACCGCTCCGGCATTGCGGATCTGGTCCAGGTATTCAAAGGGGCTTTCCACCATGAGCTCCAGATGCTCCGGCGCCAGCCGGTTGGAGAGCTCAATTCCGGTTTCAATGTCCGGCACCACCAGGATGGATCCGAAGTGGTCAATGGAGTGGCGGGCAATGTCCCTGCGGGGCAGGGCCTCCAGCTGGGGCTCCAGGGCCTTGGCCGTCTCGTCGGCCAGGCGCTGGGAGGTGGTCACCAGGATGGAAGAGGCCAGGAGATCATGCTCGGCCTGGGAGAGCAGGTCCGCGGCCACAAACTCGGCATCGGCCGTATCGTCGGCAATGATGAGGATCTCGCTGGGCCCTGCAATCATGTCAATGCCCACGGTGCCCGATACGATCTTCTTGGCCAGGGTCACGTAGATATTCCCCGGTCCCACGATGACATCCACCCGGGGCACCTGCTCGGTGCCGTGGGCCAGGGCGGCAATGGACCAGGCGCTGCCGGCCTTGAAGACCTCTGCGATCCCCACCTTGGCCGCGGCGGCCAGGATGTGGGCGTTGATGCTGCCGTCCTCCATGGGGGGGGTCATCAGGGCAATGCGGTCCACACCGGCCACCTTGGCCGGAATCCCGCCCATGAGCACCGAAGAGACCAGGGGGGTTTTCCCGCCCTGGGCGCCGGGGACGTATACACCGACGGCTTCCACCGGTTTTACCATCTGGCCCACCATGACCCCGTTTCTGGGGGTGTCGATCCAGGAGTTTTCTTTTTGTTTGCAATGGAAGCGATGGAGCTGGTCAACGGCCCGGTCCAGGGCCTTTAAAAATGAAGGGTCCACAGCCTTGAGGGCTGCGTCAAATTCGGCCGGGGTCACCTTGAGGGTGTCCAGGGTCACGGCCTTGGAGTCAAATTTCTGGGTATAGTCCACCAGGGCCTGGTCTCCCCGGGTCTTTACGTCCCGGATATAGGCTTCCACATTGTCATGGTCGGACTGGGAAAAGCCCAGGCCCCTTTCAATGGTGTCCTTAACCCGTTTCTCTGCTTCCTTTGAGGGGTAGTTGAATATTTTCATGGGTATATGGTCCTCATTTTTAAATTCCGCGCTTCCATTGCGGTCTCAATTTACAGGCAAACCTCTCTTATAACAGAAGAATCCGGATAAATCCATATGCTTGGGCACAAATGAGGGCAAAAAAATAGGGTATATGTCCATGCCGGGGGCGGCATGGACATATACCCTGAAACTTGTGAGGTTCAATTTTCCCATTCCTGGGCAATCTGGGGTAATGGGCCTTGGATCATTTCATTGCCCCTTGGGAAGGGAACGGATTCTATGATTCGGCCAGGCCAATGGTTTTTCAGATGATCAAAGTGGGGTGGTATTTTGCTTTGGTTCTCAAATGCTGTGCCCCAAACCCGTGCCGGGGCAGGGGCCACTCTGGTTCGGCCGGTGGAAAACCAGGAACAGCTTCTACATTCCCTTCCACAAAATTTGAAAAACTGCGGTGCAGCGGCTCCTCAGACAGTTTCAAATTTTTGTTCCAGGGAATGTGAATCTGTAACCCGGCCTTCCAATGTCCTCCCAGAGCGCCCCCTACCCCGACACTAGCCGATGTTCAATGATATATCTTTATGCCAGAGGTTCGATTTCTTCGACGGTGTTGTATATCCCAGGATGATTCCCATTAATAATTGAAATTAAAGCATTGCGAAGTTTTTCATACTTTTGATCTGTTTCGAAGTCCGGTGATTTAAGATGGGTGAATAGGTTGTATGGTTTATCTTTTTTTGGAGATTCTTCCAGGTAATATCTCTCAAAATCAGGGATTTGGACGACCGTTGTTACTCGACCTTCAGTCAAGTTCGCAGCATCCCGTATTCTTTCGTTGATGGTCCACATTGCATTTCTTTTGCCGTCACTTCTAAATTTTGTATCTAAATCATGGATGGCGATTGCAGATGCTTTAAATTGATTGAAAATTTTTATGAAAGTGGGGATATTTGCTTTCCCTCTGCAATTGATTACACAATGCTGCCCTTCGTAACCACCTTTTTCAATCAGGTACTGAAAGGCTAAATATTCGGTATCCCCCTCAACCAAGATAGAATTGTCGTAGAAGAAAAATTCATTTACGGTTGGGCAGCATATATTTAGCATTTTCAGATTTTCTTTTTCATCATCGCTGAATTTGGCTTTATCATTTTGGAAATAGTAAACACCAGAGGGCGTGCTTGAGACTTTTATTAGGGTTGTGTGATTTTGGGTTAAATCAATAACGATGGGGGAGTGCGTTGTGCACATCACCTGCCAACCTGAGACTTCGGCCAATGCGTAAATAGCTTTGCGCGCCGCTCTGATTAAACTGGGGTGAAGATTTATTTCCGGTTCGTCTAATAATAAGACTTTAGGGGCTTCGTTATTTATGACTTTTGTCCCTTTTTTAAATTTCCCTTCACTACACAATGCGCTTATCGCTGACCATAAAAAAGCCCTTTGAATTCCTGTGCCTTGATGCTCTAAAGATGCCGATGAACCATTTGATGTGATGTAAAATTTGCTCCCATCTTTGATGATGGCTTCAGGTTTGAATTTACCTACTCCTGTTTCAAACGTCACTTGGACATCACAAAATAGTTTATTGATTTCAGCTTCAATTTTGGAATTTAAAAGGCAGACATCGTCGGAAATTTCCGATTCGACTTCTTTGGCAAGTTTCTGTATTTCAGCCACAATGCCAGCGACTTTACTTTTATCGTTTTTTAATTGTTGAATGGCATTTTTAGATGCCAAGTCTTTTACAATTTTTTCTAAACCTTCATATCCATCGTTGGGATTTACACGTATCGGTGTGGGTAATCGGCTTTTCAGAATGGCATTCCATCCACCAGCTCCTCCTTTCTTCCAGTCCTTTGTTTTATTGCTAAAACTGTATTTTGTTCCTTTTTCATCTGGTGTTTCCCAACGGAACTGGAATTTGGCACAAGATCCGAATTCGGGATCCTCTTCCAAATACCATTCTTGCCCGATTGCCTCGATGTCTTCTTGGGTGATTCCTGTGAAAACACCCGTAATTAAAATGGGATTCGATTGATTCCTTTGATGAAAGAAATCAATTGGAAGAGGGGATCCTATTGAAACATAAGCCTCATAAGCGTCCAGAATTGTCGATTTACAACTGTTGTTGGGACCAATGAGAACGACAATGTCGTCGATTAAGATTTTAACTTCTTTACGGATCCCTTTGAAATTTGAGATTAGAAGTGCTGAAAGTTTCATTTTGCCTCATTTAAAATGATTGAAGGTGAGATAGAAAACGAAAATTTATGAAAATTAAGAATATCATAGGCTGCAAATATTTTCATAGAATATGTTGATTAAGTTTATTACACCCGGAGGGGTAGGCAGCGGCGGGGGAGGGGGATGGAGCGGCGTTAAGGTCCGCGGCAGCTTCAGGACGAATGGGACGGGGACCTTCGCAGCCGGTGCGGTCAGGAGGACCGCACCGGCGGTAGTGGAATCCCCCTCCCCCGTTGCTGCCGGGTTGGGGCACTGCGGTTTAGTCGGCAGCAACGGGCGGTTGGGGGGGAAAGAATGGAAAAGGGGTGGTGTGTCCGACCTGGACACACCACCCCTTTTGGTGCTTGGGAGAACCCGATTAGAAGTTCAGGGTTTCCTGGAGGTCTTCGGTGGAGAAGTCCCAGGTGGTGTTGTGGGGGGCCACTTCTTCCTGGAACATTTCGGGCAGCTGGTCGTCGGCCTTGGTAAAGCCGGCTTTTTTGTTGAACTCTTTTTCGTCCCTCAGGATCTGCTTGCCCAGTTCCACGATGTCGTCGGGGGTCAGGGCGAGGTCGTACATGCCGTTGAGCATGTCGGCCACGCAGGGCAGTCCGTCTTCGTTGTCCAGGATGGCAAAGGCCACAAAGAGGCAGAGACCGGCGGCGTCCACGGCGGCGGTGGCCACCTGGAGGCCCTGGGACAGGGCAATGTTGCCTTCATTTTTAAGGGGATCGATGGTGCCGCCCACGCCCAGGATGTTGGCGGTGACGCCGTAGCCTGCGGTGTGGTCTGCGCCCATGGGGGTGGTGGCGTAGGTGACGCCCACGCCCTTGCAGGAGCGGGGGTCATAGGCGGGCAGGGCCTGTTTCTTGACCACGGGGATCCGGTCCACGCCCAGGGCGTCGCCGGTGAATTGGGCGCCGTTGCCGATGATTTTGCCCTGGGGGGTGTAGTCCCCCACCTGGGAGAGGAGATTGACGGCGGCGTCGGCATCGCCCCAGGGGATCATCTCCCCTTCCATGGCCACGCCCAGGGTGACGCCCATTTCAATGGTGTCCAGGCCAAAGTCGTCGCAGAGGCGGTCCATGAGGGCGATGGCGTCCAGATCCTTGATGGTGGTGTGGGCGCCGAAGGCCCAGAGGGTTTCGTATTCAAAACCGGTGGTCAGGGGCTTGCCGTCGGCACCGTGGTAGACGTTGGAGCATTTCATGACGCAGCCGGGGTGGCAGCCTTCGGTGGTGATGCCACCCCGGGCCTGGATGGTTTCGGCCATTTTTTCGCCGCTGATGTCCTGGGCAAAGTCAAAGCGGCCTTTACGGAAGTTCTGGGTGGGCAGGGCCCCGGCTTCGTTGATGACATTGACCAGGACGGCGGTGCCAAGGGCCGGCAGGCCCTCGCCGGTGACGGGGTGGGATTTGAGCATTTCCACCCAGCGTCTGTTGGCGGCCTTGAAGGCGTCGGCATTCACGGGTTTCATGCGGTCGCAGCCCTTGTCGTCCACCACAATGGCCTTGATCTTTTTGGAGCCCATGACGGCCCCAAGGCCCCCTCGGCCATGGGCACGGCCGGGGCGTCCGTTCATGTCGGCCTGCTGGATGGAGGCGCCTTTTAGACGCTGTTCACCGGCCTGGCCGATGCTGAGAACCCCCACGTTTTTGCCGTATTTGGCCCAGAGGGTTTCCATGATTTCGTAATTTCCCTTCTTTACCAGATCGTCGGCGGGCAGGATTTCAACGCTGTCCTTTTTGATGACGATCATGGCGTAACCGGCATCCTGGGGTTTGTCCTCCAGGACCAGGGCGGAGATGCCCAGGCGGGCCAGTTTCTGGGAGACCAGGCCGCCTGCGTTGCTTTCCTTGATCCCGCCGGTGAGGGGGGATTTGGCGCCGGCGGAGAGGCGACCGGAGTCTGCGGCCGGGCTGCCGGAAAGGATGCCCGGTGCAAAGACCAGCTTATTGTATTTTCCCAGGGGCTGGCAGGTGGCGGGAACTTCGTTGAGGATCAGTTTGGAAGTGAGTGCGCGGCCGCCCAGGCCTGCATAGGCGTCGGGGGCGTTTTCAAAGGTAAAGGATTTGTCCTTGGTGTTGATTCTTAAAAATTGTCCCATAATTCCTCCTTGGCATAGAGAGACGTCCATCCGTTTTTGGGATGGAGGGGTGATTGACGGGCAGCATTGACCCCTGCCTGGCAATTGAGGGAAATCAATTCACCGGCAGTGTTGCCCTACACTTTTTATTTTCGAAGAATGACCCGTTCAGTATCGAATCCGTATCCTGTGTCCGACCCAGACAAGTAAATGATACGGTACAAGTGTTTCTGTTGTTATAAGACACACTTCGGGTCAAGTCCAGACAAAAACGGATGGGTTTTGTTTTTTAGGGCGGAACAGGTGTGGAATGTCTACGGGGAGGAAATTAAAGGCGGCCGGAATCGGAAAGTTCGGATAATCCATCCAGATCCTTGATGATGATGTCCTTGGTCTGGACCTGGATATAGCCGGCCCCGGCCATTTTTTTCAGGATCCGGGAGAGGGTTTCCGGGGTGGTGCCGATGAGGCCGGCCAGCTGGACCTTGGAAATGGGCAGGGTGACTTGGTCCCCGTTGTTCTGCTCCTGGGAGAGGGTGATGAGGTAGGCGGCCAGCCGGGCGGGCACCTCCTTGAGGCTGAGGTTTTCCACCTGGACGGTGAATTCCCGGAGCCGCCGGGAGAGATCGGCCAGCATGTTCATGGACAGGGCAGGGACCTGGGCCACCAGATCCACGAATTTGTCCCGGGGAAGGTAGAGGATCTTTGAGCGTTCCAGTGCCATGGACGAGGCCGGGAAATGTTTGCCCTCAAATACGGGGACTTCTCCAAAGGTGTGGCCGGGGCCGTAGATGTGGAGGATCTGCTCCTTGCCCTCAAAGGAGACCTTGAAGACCTTGATCTTTCCGGTGGCCACCATGTAAAAGCCGTGGGCCTTGTCCCCTTCCCTGAAGATGGTCTGGGATTTTTTGTATGTGGCGGTCTGGGCAATGGCTGCAACACGGGCCAGGTGGTCGGGGGAAAGACCTGAAAACAGGGGGATTGTCTTTAAAATTTCGATGACTTATAATACTCCGTGGTTAGGGTGTGCCCTGGTGCGCCTCGGGACTAGGTGCCCTTTATCCGCCTGCCTTTAATGGAAAAAGAACAAAAAAAACGAATCACTTGATCCAGGTCAATGTTTTGCATCCTTTTCTATATTAAGTTCACCCCAGGATGTAAAGACGAATTGTCCGTTAAACCCATAGGGAGGGAAATCACCATGTTTTGTTTTCAATGTCAGGAAGCCGCGAAAAATCAAGGATGTACCATCAAGGGAATCTGCGGTAAGGACAGCAGCACCGCCGACCTTATGGATCTTTTGATCCACAATCTCAAAGGGATCTCTGTTGTGGCCAAAAAGATCCGTCAGACCGGTGGTGGTCTTCCGGAGGGGGTGGGACGCTTTGTGGCCCAGGGGCTGTTCACCACCATCACCAATGCCAATTTCAACGATGAAGACCTGGTGCTCTGGATCAACCGGGCCCAGGCCATGAAAAAGGATCTGACGGCGGCGGCCGGGGATCTGGGATCGGATTTGCCCGACTGCGTCACCTGGTATTCCAAGGATGTCTCCACCTTCCAGACCAAGGCGGTGACCGTGGGGGTTTTGGCCACGGCCAATGAGGATGTTCGCTCCCTGAGGGAGCTGTTGATCCTGGGGCTCAAGGGGGTGGCCGCCTACGCCGATCATGCCGCCGTGCTCGGGGTTGAAAACCAGGCGGTTTGGGACTTTATCCTGGACGGCATGGCCTCCACCACAGAAGATTTGTCCGTGGAGGAGATGACCGGCCTGGTGCTCAAATGTGGTGAAATAGCCGTGGCCGCCATGGCCGCCCTGGACCAGGCCAACACCCAGGCATACGGCAACCCTGAAATCTCCCAGGTCGACATCGGCGTGGGCACCAACCCGGGCATCCTCATCTCCGGCCATGATCTCAAGGACATGGAAGAGCTGCTGGAGCAGACCCGGGGCACGGGGGTGGATGTCTATACCCACGGGGAAATGCTCCCGGCCAACTATTACCCGGCCTTTAAGAAATACGAACACCTGCGGGGTAACTACGGCGGCTCTTGGTGGCACCAGAATGATGAGTTTGAGTCCTTCAACGGCCCCATCCTCATGACCACCAATTGCATTGTGCCCCTGAAGAAAAAGAACACCTACCTGGACCGCCTTTACACCACGGGCGTGACCTCCTATGCCGGGGCCGCCTACATTCCCGAAGAGGCCGACGGCGGTGCCAAGGATTTTACCGCCGTCATTGCCAAGGCCAAAACCTGTGCCCCTCCCACGGAAATTGAGACCGGGACCATTGTGGGCGGCTTTGCCCACAACCAGGTCCTGGCCCTGGCCGACAAGGTGGTGGAAGCGGTGAAGTCAGGGGCCATCAAGCGTTTTGTGGTCATGGCCGGCTGCGACGGCCGCCAGAAGGACAGAAGCTACTTCACCGAGGTGGCTGAACAGCTGCCCGCCGATACGGTGATCCTCACGGCCGGTTGTGCCAAATACCGGTACAACAAGCTGGATCTGGGGGACATCGGCGGCATTCCCAGGGTGCTGGATGCGGGACAGTGCAACGACTCCTATTCCCTGGCCGTCATCGCACTGAAGCTCAAGGAGGTCTTTGGTTTGGAAGATATCAATGAGCTTCCCCTCTCCTTTGACATTGCCTGGTACGAGCAGAAGGCATGTGCGGTTCTTCTGGCCCTGCTCCACCTGGGCGTCAAGGGCATCCGCCTTGGACCCACCCTGCCGGCCTTTGTTTCCCCGGCGGTTCTCCAGGTGCTGGTGGATAATTTTGACATTAAACCCACCACGGAACCGGGCGCAGACATTGCGGCCATGATGGCGGGGAATTAATATAAAAGAAAGACCCTGAAATGAACATGGGCAGGGGGGGCAACTTCCCTGCCTCAACCCCAAGTTAAAGGACGTGACCATGAAATGCCCGGGACAGGATACCCAATACTGGAATCAAGATGCCATCTTCGAAACCCAATGTCCGGAGTGCGGCCATGGCCTTGAATTTTTTAAGGACGATGCCACCCGCCGCTGCCCGGGCTGTGGGAAAAAAATCGTGAATCCCAAGATGGATTTCGGCTGTGCCGCCTATTGTAAGTTTGCCGAACAATGCCTGGGCACCCTTCCCGAGGCGTTTGTGGCCCAGCGGGATGATCTGTTCAAGGACCGGGTGGCCGTTGAAATGAAGCGGCACTATGGATCGGATTTCAAGCGCATCGGCCAGGCCACCCGTGTGGCCCGGCATGCCGAGGCCATTGGCAAGGCAGAGCAGGCCAATTTGCCGGTGATTCTCTGCGCTGCCTACCTCAACGGCATGGACACCCCGGACAACCCGGGACAGGCCCGTGCCCTCATGGAAAAACTCGGGGCCGGACCGGAACTGACGGAGATGGTCTGCCGGGTTCTGGAAAAGGTCAAGGCCCACGGGGATCCGGAAGATCTGGAAACCCGGGTGGTCAAGGATGCCCTCATGCTCACCATGATGGCGGACTGCGACGGTAAAAAAGAATTGGACCCGTCGGAATTAAAGGACAAAATACATCGAATTTACGCGACGGATGCGGGAAAACAACGGGCCTGGGACACCTTGTGCCCGGAATAGGATCCAGCCGACGCTTTAGATATAAAAGCAGCTCCGACCTTACCCCTTTGGTTTGAAATCAACGGCCTCAAGCGTGGAGATGCCCAAAAGGAGAAGACCATGAAAGTCACCCGTAAAATTATCGAAATCGACGAAGAAAAATGTGACGGCTGCGGCAATTGTGTCCTGGCCTGCGCCGAAGGCGCCATAGAGATCATCGAGGGCAAGGCCAAGGTGATTGCCGACAAATATTGCGACGGCCTGGGCGCCTGCATCGGGGACTGTCCCCAGGATGCCCTCCACGTCATTGAACGGGAGGCCGATGAGTTTGACGAAGAGGCGGTTGAAGAACTGCTGAAGTCCCAGGGAAGGGCGCCTTTACAACCCCAGCAGCCCCTTGGGGGGGGGGGATGCCCCTCTGCGGCATTGAAGACCTTTGCCACGGCCCCCAAGGCCCACGATTGCAATTGCGCCAGTGAGGCCCGTGCCACCGAAGGGGGCGGTCCCTCCGCTTTGGGCCACTGGCCCGTGCAGATCCGCCTGGTGCCGACCGGGGCCCCCTTTCTCAGGGATGCGGACCTGCTCATTGCCGCGGATTGTGTGCCCGTGGCCTACCCCTCCTTTCACAGGGATTTCCTGGACGGCAGGGCCGTGATGATCGGCTGCCCCAAATTTGACGATGCCCAGATGTATGTGGACAAACTCACCCAGGTCTTCCGGGAATCCGGGATCAAGCGCATCACCTGTGTGATCATGGAGGTGCCCTGTTGCTCCGGTCTGCCCGCCATTGTCAAAAAGGCCCTGGAGGCCTCGGGCATGGAGATCCCCTACGAAGAAATCGTGGTTTCCGCCCGTGGAGAGCGCCTTTAATGGAGTGGGATAAAGGGGCCGATGCGGCCGTTAAAAAGGTCCCCTTCTTTGTCCGGCCCAAGGTGAAAAAACGGCTGGAGGTCTTTGTGGCCGAGCAGGGCAGGGGACGGGTCACCCTGGCCGATGTGGAGCAGCTCAAGCGGAAGTTCCTCTCCAAGGGGGGGATGGAAAAGGAGCTCAAGGGCTATGGGGTTTCGGCCTGCTTTTCCGGGGGTAAATGCCCCAATGCCGCCCATGGAGGGGAGGCCCTCATGGCCGATATCGAGGCCCTTCTGGCCGGGGCCGATCTCTTTGGATTCTTGAAATCCAGGGTCAAGGGGGATTTGAAATTCCACCATGAATTCAAGGTCTCTGTTTCGGATTGCCCCAATGGCTGCTCCCGGCCCCAGATTGTGGACATCGGCATCATTGGCGCGGTCCTTCCCCGGGTGGGGGAGGCCGGTTGCACCCAGTGCCGGGCCTGCGTTCGCTCCTGCCCCGATCATGCCCTTTCCTTGTCGGAATCGCCCGAAGAAGGGGAGATCCCTGCCATTGACTTTGCCGCCTGCCTGGCCTGCGGTAAATGTATCCGGGTCTGCCCCACCCAGACCCTTGAACCGGCCCAGGCCGGCTTCCGGGTCCTTCTGGGGGGGCGGTTGGGCCGCCATCCCCGGCTGGGCATGGAGGTGCCGGGCATCCTTTCCCATGACCAGGTTCTGGACCTGGTCCGGCGCTGCCTGGACTTTTACAAAACCCATTCCGACAAGGGGCAGCGGTTCTCCCACCTGCTTAAATCCGTGGATCAGGTGATGTAAACACCCGTCCGTTTACAGATCCTCCGGGCTGGTATTTTGCCCGGCCCTCCTATAAAATGCCCAAAAATAAAACCGGTCACGGCCACCAATGGGACAGAGGAATGGAGCTGACACATCGCTATCTAGTTGAAATTCAATACCTGGGCTTCCGCTACCACGGCTGGATGAAGCAGCCCGGGGTGAAGACGGTGGAGGCCATGGTGGAAAAGACCCTGGCCTTTGTCCTGGGCCACAGGGATTTTCGCATATTGGGGGCAGGGCGCACCGATGCCATGGTGTCGGCCTGCCATTATGCCTTTGCCCTGCACATGGGGGATCCCCTTCCCCTGGATTTTTTGGACAATTTCAACGCCAATCTTCCCCCGGATATCCGGGCCCTGGATGTCGGGCCCGTGGATCCGGGGTTTAATATTCTCCAGAGCCCCCGGATCAAGGAATATGCCTATCTCTTTGCCTTTGGGGGAAAGGCCCATCCCTTTTGCGCCCCCTTTTTGGCGGCCTTTCCCCACGACCTGGACCTGGAACGCATGGGGCAGGGGGCCCAGCTTTTTGAAGGGCGCCATCATTTTGGGGCCTATTGCACCAAACCGGGGCCGGATACGGTTCTGGAACGGGAGATCCTGGCCTGCCGCATTGAAGAGAACCGGGAGATCACGGCCAGTTTTTTTCCGGAAAAGACCTTTGTCCTCAAGGTCCATGGCCGGGGCTTTCTGCGCTACCAGATCCGGCTGATCATGGGGCAGTTGTTGCGCCTGGGCAGGGGGGACATCGACCTTGAAGAGGTCCGGCGCTCCCTGGAGGACCGCCACCATCCCCCCTTGAAAACCATTGCACCGGCTTCGGGGCTGATGCTGAAGAAGATTCATTTCACGCCCGGGGTGTGAGGGCTTCCCCCTCCCTTCCTTTCCCTTGTAAGAAAAAATACTACAGACAAATCAGAAATCCTCCAATTGTAGGGTGGCAGCGGCCTTGGTAGTCTGACAACCGATCCAGAACACCGTTTGTTTACCCAAGATAACCAAGGAGGATTTCATGAAGTTCAGACATTTAGCCCTTATCGGTTTCATCGCAGTTATCTCCCTGGCATTTTGCCAGTCTTCTTTTGCCAAGGAACGTGTGGTCTTCGGCGGCGGTCCTGCCGGCGGTACCTTCCAGGTGGTGGCCAATGCGGTCCAGGTCTATAAACCCATGAAGGCCGTTAAAGAATTCAAGGTCCAGGCCCAGTCCTCGGGCGGTTCCACCGAAAACCTGAGAAAGACCAATGCGGGGCGCCAGCAGATGAGTGTTGTCTATTCCGGCCATGTTTACCTGGGCCGCAACGGCATGCTCAAGGGCGATGCCAAAAAGTATGAAGACGTCATGGCCGTTGCATGGCTCTACGGCGCCCCTGCACAGCTGGTGGTCCGTCAGGGTTCCGGCATCAAGAGTGTTAAAGACCTGGTGGGCAAGAAAGTGGGCGTGGGCAATGCCGGTTCCGGCGCCTTTGCCAACTGCGAACTCTTCTTCTCCCACATGGGTGTATGGGACAAGATCGAACGGAACGCCATGGGATACAACGATGCGGCCCAGGCCTTTGGTAACAAGCAGCTGGACGCCTTTTGGCTCTTCACAGCCTTCCCCTCCGGCGCTGTGATCATGGCGGCCCAGACCAATGACATCGAATTGGTGGACCTGGATGCCGATGCCAAGGCCAGCGGTTTCTATGAAAAATATCCCTATTTCGCCAAGCTGGCCGTCCCGGCCGACACCTACAAGGGTGTGAGCTACGATGCCCCCTCATTCCAGGATTCCGCCCTTTGGGTGGCCAATTCCAAGGTGAGTGCGGACACGGTTTACAAGATGCTTTCCATGATTTTTTCCGACGAAGGTCTGGCCCATATGAAGGCCCAGAAGTCCACCTTCAAGAACATGAGCGTTAAAAACGGCCCCATGGGGATTGTCACTCCCTTCCATCCCGGTGCTGAAAAATTCTGGAAGGAAAAGGGCGTTCTTTAATCCCCTTTGTTCTTCAATGACAATTCGGGATTTCTCCACGGGACCGGCCCGTGGGGAAATCCCCATTCCATTTACCCTTGACCCTTGTAAGGAAGGCATGTTGTGTATGATAAACTGAATCGATTCGAGCAGATTTTCTTTGACATTTGTTCGGTGACCCTGGTGGTGTTCTACTCCTGGGCCGCCGTGATCCAGCCCATGGCCACCCAGTACCACCGGGGTGTCTATGTCATCATCACCTATATTCTTGTCTTCCTCATGTACAAGTCCAAGACCCGAATCGGCCGGGTGATCGATTATACCCTGATGCTGCTTTCCGTGGTATCGGTGGGGTATTGGATTGTCTGGTTCGAGGCCATCAACTACCGGACCGGGGCGGAAACCCCCACAGACACGGTTTTTGCCGTCATTGGCGTCCTCATCGGCATTGAACTGGCCCGGCGGGTGGTGGGCAATGTCTTTGTGATCCTGGGATCCCTGATGTTGATCTACGGGGTCTACGGCTATATGGCCCCGGATTTGATTTCCCATGCCGGCGCCCCCTTCACCGAGCTGTGCATCAGTATTTTTTACAAGAGCGACGGGGTCTTCGGCATCATGGCCAATGTCCTGGCCACCTACGTGATTCTTTTTGTGCTTTTTGGCGCCTTCCTGGAAAAATGCGGGGCCCAGAAGTTCTTCATTGACTGGCCCCTGGCCGCCGTGGGCCATAAGATCGGGGGGCCGGCCAAGGTCTCGGTGATTGCCTCGGGCCTTTTTGGTTCCATTTCCGGATCCGCCATTGCCAACACCGTGTCCACGGGGATGTTCACCATCCCCATGATGAAACGGGCCGGGTTTAAACCCCATGTGGCCGGGGGCGTCGAGCCGGCGGCCTCCATCGGCGGGATGTTCATGCCGCCCATCATGGGGGCGGGGGGCTTTATCATGGCCGAGCTCACCGGTGTGCCCTATTCCCGTATCATGCTGGTGGCCATCTTCCCTGCCTTGATGTATTTTTTCTCTGTCTTCTGCATGGTTCACTACGAAGCCAAAAAAGAAAACATTGTGGGGGAGAAGAGCGAACAATCCGCCGGCTATATTTTCAGGACCCAGTGGTTCTACACCCTGCCCTTGATTATGATCACCATTTTCATGCTCTACGGGTTTTCTCCGGGCTATTCCGCCATACTGGGCCTTTTGACCTGTATTGTGGTCTCCTGGTTTCGCAAGGAGACCCGCATCGGGCCAAAAGAGTTCGTTGCAGCGGCACGGGAGGGTACGGAAAACAGCCTCAAAATCGGGGCCACCGTGGGGGTTATCGGCATCATCATCGGGGTGCTCACCTTTTCCGGGCTGGTCCTCACCTTTGCCGATATCATGATAGAGCTGGCCGGGGGATCCCTGCTGCTGACCATTCTCCTGGTGGCCCTGGCCTCCCTGGTGCTGGGCATGGGGGTTCCGGTGACGGCGGCCTATCTGATCACCGCCGTTGTGGCGGTGCCGGCCTTGACCCATCTGGGCGTCAACGAAATCGCCGCCCACATGATTGTTTACTGGCTGAGTCAGGATTCCAATATCACCCCGCCGGTGTGCATCGCGGCCTTTGCAGGGGCCACCATTGCCAAGGCCAATATGTGGAAGACGGCCTTTACCAGTTTTAAATTTGCCAAGTTTCTTTATCTCGGGCCCATCCTTTTTGGCTATGTGCCCGGTTTTTCCCTGGACGGCAGTTCCATGGATATCATCAAGGCATTTGTGGCCATTATCTTTGGTACCTGGGCCTACTCCTGGTTTTTGTCCGGGATCTGGGTGAAGTACCTCAAGGGCAGCCCCAAGGCCGCTTAAGCTTTACAACCCGTTTGTTTGTTTGAAGATTATGATCCGCCGGTGGTTTTCAACACCGGCGGATTTTTTTGGAGGAACGGTTAGGAAAGGTTTGCCAGAATTCCTGTGCTGGGGTAGGATACAATTTTATATAAATCGTTGCACAGTCAACGGGTTTGGATTGAATAACATGGAAAATTACGATCGTCTCATCGATTCTTCCATTGGATATTTGGTGGGCAGAACCTCCCGGGCCATTGTAAAGCGGCTGTCCAAGAAGTTCGCCGATGCTGGGTTTGACGTCAGTTATGAACAATGGAGTATCTTGATTCACCTCTATCGCCAGGACGGCCTCACCCAGCAGGAATTGTCCAGGACCGCAGTAAAGGATAAGGCGGCCATCACCCGGTTGCTTAACTCCCTGGAAAAGAAGAATATCGTCCTACGGATCCCGGATCGCAATGATAAACGCAGCAACCTGGTCTATCTGACCCACAAGGCCAAGGCATTTCGTTCGGACCTGTCCAGTCTGGTGGAGGAGATGCTTTGCGAAGCGGAGCAGGGGATTTCCCCGTCGGATATGGAACAATGCCGCACCACCCTGAATCGAATTTTTGAGAATATTGACGCCCTGAACAATGTCCGATGACCCGGTCTGTTCCCACCGGGCATCTGTGGCTGCCCATTCCATGTTTTTGGGCGCTTTATTGGGTGAAGGGGAGATCGGTGGCCCAGATCCTTTTCTCCGGAGGGCTTTTTTATAGTTCCACAAGCTTGTTCTGGATGGCGTATCGGGAAAGATCTGCGTTGTTCCTCAGGTTCAGTTTTTTCAACAACCGGGAGCGATAGGTATCCACGGTTTTCACGCTGATATTGTAAGAGGTGGCGATTTCACGGTTGGTGGCGCCGTTGGCCAGCTTCCTTAACACCTGTAACTCCCTCAAGGAAAGGGTCTCGGTGGGGCTTTGCCCTTGGTTTCCCCGGATGACTCGCAATGCAAGGGCATCGCTGGCCTCTTCGGTGAGGTAGCGCCCGCCCTGGTGAAGTTTTTTTACTGCAGCCACCAATTGCTCGGGGGCCGATTGCTTTGTGACATAGCCCATGGCACCGGCCTCCAGGGCCCGGATCACGTATTGGGCCTCCTCGTGCATGGTCAGTACCAACACGGGGATTTCCGGGCAATATGCCTTCATCCGGGTCACCACCTCCAGGCCGTCCATGCCGGGCATGGAGATATCCACCACGGCCACGTCGGGTTTTTTTTCCATGGCCTTGTCAAAGGCGGCGGCCCCCTCGGATGCTTCTGCAATGACCTGGATGTCCCGGCTGTCCTCCAGGACCCTGCGCAGTCCTTCCCTTACGATGCTGTGATCATCGGCCAATAATACCGTTATCATAGATATCCTTTCAGTTTTACGATGCAGGAGATTTGGGTGCCCTTGCCCGGGGTGGCGTTTAGCTCCCAGGCGGCTCCCACCAAGTTGGCCCTTTCTTTCATTCCCTCCAGGCCGAAGCCCGTGGCATCTTCCAGGGTGGCGGGATCAAACCCGCACCCATCGTCGGAAATAGAGAGGCCCAGGGTCTCCTCTTGGATGCGAAGTTCCACCACAATGGTGTCGGCCCGGGCATGGCGCTGGGCATTGGTCAATGCCTCCTGGCAGATGCGGTAAAGGGCCGTGGCCAGGGTTTTATCAATGGGGGGCAGGGGGTCGTGGCGGAAGATGCAACTGACATGGGAGCGGCGTTCAACATCCGAGACCATGGCCTCCAGGGCATCGGCCAGCCCCAGGTCGTCCAGAACCCGGGGTCTGAGGCGGTAGGCCATGTCCCTTACATCCCCGATGGTGTCGTCGATGAGGCGGCTCATTTGACGGGCCCGTTCCCTGGCGGTCTTTTCGTCGTTGGTTTGATGGGTGCCCAGCCATACGGCATCGATGCGCAGGGCCGTGAGCACCTGGCCCAGGTGGTCGTGGAGTTCCCGGGCCACCTGCTCCTTTTCCCGTTCCTGGGAGGCAATGATGTTTTTGGAAAGATTTTTCAGGCTTTCCTGAGTCTTTTCCAGCTGGGCCGTTCTCTGGCGGACCTTTTCCTCCAGATCATGGGAGTATTGGGCCAGTTTTTCCTTTGCCAATTGCAGGGCCCTTTGGGTCTTATTCTTTTCGGTGACGTCCACGCTGACGGCCAGGGAACGGATGACCTCCCCCTTCTGGTTTCTCACCCCGTAGCAGGAGAGGAGCACATCCATTTTTTCTCCGTTTTTCCGGATATAGGTATAGGGGATGTCCTTGCAGAATCCGGTGCTGAAAAACCGGGGGAAGATGATGTTCAGTGCATATTTTTTGGATTCAGGGGTGAAAAGATCCGTCAGGGGGCGGCCGATGGTCTCCTCCCGGGTAAAGCCCATGACCTCCACCCAATGGTCGGAGATGTGGATGATGTTGCCTTCGGTGTCAATGGAGTGGAGCATCACCGGGGTGTTGTGGTAGATGGCCCGGTAGCGTTCTTCACTGTCCCTGAGTTTTTCTTCGGCCGATTGTCTCCGCCCGATTTCACGCACCGCACTCTGGTAAAGGATGAGTACAAGGACAAAGGCCAGCACCGACACCGCCCCCACCACGGAACCGATGATTTTTAAGATGGGCCCGGTGACCTGCTTATCAATGGTTTCAGCATCCCGCAGGGAGACCAGGGACCAGCCGGGAAGTCCTTTGACGGTGAGGGCCTGTTTCAGGTAGATCCTGTCCCGGTGGTCTTTGACCAGGTTCTGGGTCTGGCGGGTGAAACCGCTCCAGGGCCATGGGCCGTTTCCAAACTGCCGGGAGGCCACCAACTGGTCGGTTTTTTCATCCTCCACATCCCATAGAAGGTTGAAGCGAAGTTTGGGAATGCTGGAGATGAAGATGATGCCGTGGGGGCTGGTGAAAAACAAAGGGGCCTCCCAGGGGGCGAACAGGGACTCTTCCACAAATTCCACAGACGCCTTGATGACGGCCACCCCGATGATGCGGGACCGGGTAGGATCGTGGACCGGGTGGCTGTAATAGATGCCCCGTTTAAGGGAGTTGACCCCCAGGGCCAGGTAGGTGGCGGGCCGGCCCTGGAGGGCCTGCTTAAAATAGGGACGGAAGCCGTAATCCATGCCCACAAAGGAGTCGGCCCGGTTGCGGTTGGAAGAGCACAGGGTTACCCCCTTGGCGTCAATGAGGTAGCAGACCCGGGCATCCAGGGTGCGGGCAAAGAGGTCCAGGGTCTGGTTGGCCTGGAAAATGGTGTCCAGGTTGGTCTCTTCCAGGGCCCGGGCAAGGGGGGGAATCTCGGCCAGTGTCTTAACGGATTTCAGGTGTTCGCTGAAATAGCCGGACAATTGTCCGGCCATGAGGGTGAGCTGGTTTTTGGCTTGGGTTTCGTATTTTTCATGGGAGGCTTCCCTGTAGGCATAATAGTAGAGCCCCCCCCCGACCGAGGCCGATAGAAACCCGATGAGGGCCAGGCTGAATATGATAAGACGCAGGGGCATATTTGCTTATAGGCAGAAGGCCGGCCTTTTTTCAATTGAGAAATCAAGACGGGTTTGACCCCGATGAGGTGGAGGTGGTCTTCATCAATGGCCGGGTGGGCGCTTGGAATACCCGTCTCAAGGGAGGGGACGGGTGGGCCTTTGTCCCTTCCGGAGGTACGCCGGGGCCCTACCGGGTGCTGCTGGGGTTTAGTCCGGGGCACCGTCCGGTTAGACTGTCTTTGGGGTTGAAATGGGTGACATTATCAAAGGTGGGTTGTCAGTTTTAAAACGGTGCCCGGTGTTCCCGGTTTTTTTTCTTCCTCAACCCTGAATGAAAGGGCGTCGGTTTCAAGGGTGAGCTGTGAGAAGACACCCTTTAAGATATTTCCCTGGAATGCCTTGTCTCCAATTTTGATGACAGGGTTTCCCTGTTTTGTTCTTGCCCATTCGTAAAATGCAATCCGGTCCTGTTCAAAGGATAAAATTTGTTTTTGAATTTCTGGAGCAAGGGCCTCCAATTTTTTTTTCAACTTGAGTTGGACGGCTTCCAATTTTTTCCTTTGAAGGTTACGACGCTTTAGGGTGCGGACGGAATTTTCCATTCGCGTTTCAAAATTTGAAATCAATTTCAAAATATTTTTTTGTTTGTCTTCTGGAATTTTTTTTCCTTTGAGTTGAAACTCCTTCACAAGTGCTTTCTTTTTTTTCTTAGCGCGGTCGTGGAAAATTTTCAGCTCCACCATTTTTTGAAAAACCTTTTGGGACATTTTTTTTTGGAGCGCTAATTTTTTTTCCAGTCGCCGCTCCGTCTCTTTCACTTCATCTATTTTTTCGTTCAACTTTTTAAAAAGAGCGACCATGTGTTGTTCCCCTCCGGCACCCACAATGCAGGGCTGGGTTTTTTCACTGCCGATGCCTTTCAGGGTGATCCCTTGTTTTGCGTGGAGGGTGGAGTTGATGATTCGGCATTGGGGGGCATCAATCTTTCCACTGGTAAGAAGGGTGGAGTCGAAAATTTCCTTTTCCACAACAATGGAACCAAAACTTTCGATGCGGCAATTGTGAAGGTACCTTGCCTTTACCCGGCCCTGGGTGCGAATGGTGGCGTCGGAGATACCCAGGCGGGTGGTGACGTCTCCCACGGCATCAATGACAGCCCCCCGGATTTCCCTGGCCCTAACATCGCCTGCGGTGACGGGGTAGGCCCCGGTGATGACCCCGGAAACCGTGATCCGGGCATAGGGTTCCAGGGGACCATATCTGAGATCGGCATCCTCAAGGACATGGATGGTGGGATGGATATGGATTTTACGTTCGATGGAGGCATGGGGGATGCCGGTCTTGTCAGCCACAATTCCCATGGAACTCCTGGCCCTGCGAGTCCCTGAACCGCAGCGATACCCCACATCCTTTCCCCGGTCCAGGGTACATTTTTCCCCCCGTACGGTGGTTTTTTCATAGGGGGCCTCCAGGGGCGATTCCTTGACCAGGGGGCTGCCCTTTTGGCGAACGTCGGGCAGGGCGTCCAAGACATTGGCATGGTCCCAGAGCAACCGGGACTGGATTTGGGTCATCAATTGGGGGGAGAAGTCCATCTGGGCCACGGGAAATGTGGACAGCTCTTCGTCCAGGTGGGCCTGGATCAGGGCATCCGGGTAGATGCCGGTGGAAATGCCCTGGTCGGCCAGGGCGGATTTTATCTGGTCCAGGCCGGGGGAGGCGCCCTTGCGGAGGATCACCCGGGCCTCCATCCCATGGTCGGGCAACTCCACCCGAATGTCGGGGACATCCTGCTGGTCGGATGGGGTTTCCCCTCCGTCCTGCCGGGCCTGTTCACGGAGGATTTCGTCCCTTTGGGCTGCTTCCATGAATCCCATTTCAACCATGATATCCCCCAGTATTTTCAGCTGGTTATCCTTTTTGAATGCATCTTCCTGGAGTTGCCGGGCCACCCGGATCTGGCGCCTGGTGGCATAGTTTTTTTCCACTGCGGTTGCAGCAAACTCCCTGTCCAGGACCTTTACTTTAAGGAAGTGTTTTTCATATGCCGAAAGGGTAGGGGGGGCGGAATCCGGCTCTTGGGCAATGGGAGGAGGATCCAGGATGTCGTCGGTTGCCGATTCCAGGGCCCGTTGTTCCGTTAAAATTTCGTTTTTCTGTTCCGGGGTCATGATGCCCTTGTCCACCAGGATGTCGCCGATCATTTTTATGCGGTTTTTACGAAATGCCTCCCGCTGTGCGGCCAGGGCTGTTTTTACATCCCCTGGAGCGGCATGGCCCATTTCAATGGCGATTCGCCCAAAGGTTTCCCCGCTTTTTTTTATGATGAGGTAGTCCCGGATGAGGCCAAGGAGCTTGATCTGGTAACGGGTGGCGAATTGATGGGCCAGGAGAAGCGTCCCCGGATCCCTGGGGTTCTTTTTTTTGAGACCTTGGAGGGATTTAATGTGACGATATTGTTCCTCTGATATGGTGCCGTATTGCAGGGCCAAGGACGTCAGACTGGGGATCTCGTATGGAGCCACGGTTACCTTTCAAACAGATTAAGGTTCTTTTGGGGTGTTTTGTCCATCCAGCATAGAGAATTTACAGGATAATGTAAATATGGGGGCCGGATATTTCCCGTGGGATCGGTGCGTTCCACTGGATGGCCTTTGGTTTGTCGCCATGGGGTAGGATCATCGTTGGTTCTTGGCTTCTTTCCGATTGCTGGAGCGTTTCCATGGGGTGCAGGGCGGTTCTCCAGTGTGTGGCTCCACCGGGCTGGACTGAGCATCTGGTGTTTGCAACCGGAATCCTTGGGATGATAGGATTGCCTTGAAGGGGGGGCAGAATCTTATGGGCGATTGAGAAACCGGGGGCTCCCCTATGGTATCGGCTGCCCCCGGTTGGCGTATCTGAGGTCAAACAATCGGATTAAAAAAAGGTGCTCAGGTCCACATGGGCCTCCAGATGTTCCTTGAGCAGATCATAATCCCTATCCTTCTGTGTCACCAGATCCGGACCCGGGACCTTTACCTGGTCGAGGCCGATCCGGGCCAGCCATTTTTTGGTGACGGCCACGGTGTCAAAAAAGCCATGGACATAGGTGCCGGCCACACGGCCGTTGGGGGAGATGCAGCCGTCGGTTTCGGAGCAGGCCTCCTGGTTCCGGTTGAAAATGTTCACCAGGGGGCTGCCCTGTTTCAGCTGGGTGAAGCCCATGTGGATCTCATAGCCCTGTCCCTTTGCACCGTCCCAGTCAAAATCGCTCAGGGTTGTGGTCTTTGGGGCCTGGAGAACGGTTTCCACCGGCAGCAGGCCCAGGCCCCTGGTCTGTCCGGGGGTGCCTTCCAACCCCTCGGGGTCTTCCACGGAGGTGCCCAGCATCTGGTAGCCGCCACAGATGCCCAAAAGATGGCCTCCCCGGCTGTGATATGCCTGGAGCTCCTTTCCGAAATTTTCGTTCAACCAGTCCAGGTCCTTGCGGGTGTTTTTCGACCCGGGAAGGATCACCGCAGCATGGCGGTCCAGATCCCTGGGGGAATCAATGAAAATGGTCTGGAGGCCCGGAATTTTGGACAGGGCATGGAAATCCGTGAAGTTGGCGATATGGGGAAGGCGGATGATGGCGATGGCCGGGCGACCATCCTCTTTATACCGGGTGTCGGGCTGTTCAATCTCGACGCTGTCCTCGGCATCAATGCGAAAATGGGTGTACCAGGGCAGGACACCGAGTACAGGCTTTCCGGTTTTATCCTCAATCCATTTGGAGCCATCCTTGAACAGATTGATATCCCCCCTGAATCGGTTGATGATAAAGCCGTCCACCCGGTCCCTATACTTTTTAGGGATACATTCCAGGGTTCCCACCAATTGTCCGAATACGCCTCCCCTGTGGATATCCGCCGTGAGAATCACCCGGGCATCTGCATATTCGGCCATGGCAAAGTTGACAATATCGTTGGGCATGAGGTTGACCTCTGCGCAGGAGCCGGCCCCTTCCAGCACGATGCGGTCATACCGGGCCGCCAAACGGTCAAAGGCGTTATGGACTTCGGTTTCGTAAAATGCCTTCCGGGTATGGTAGTCCATGGCGGTGTGGTTGCCATGGACCAATCCGTTGAGGACCACCTGGGATTGTTTTTCACCCGTGGGTTTGAGCAGTACGGGGTTCATGTCCACGTGGGGGGGGATTCCGGCGGCCTCTGCCTGTACGATCTGGGCCCGGCCCATTTCCAACCCTTCCGGGGTGATGCCGGAATTGTTGGACATGTTCTGGGCCTTAAAGGGGGCCGTGGAAACCCCCCGGTCTGCCAGGCAGCGGCAAATGCCGGCTGCCACAATGCTTTTTCCCACATCGGAACCCGTGCCAAGGACGGCAATGTGCGGTGAACTCATTTTTCAATACCCACCCTGGCGGTAACGCCCTGTTTATAATAGTGTTTTATCTCTGTCATTTCCGTGACCAGGTCCGCCCGTTCCATCAGGGCCTTGGTGGCTCCGCGGCCGGTGAAGACCAATTCCATGTTTTCCGGTTTCATCTCAATGAGGGCCAATTGTTCTTCCTCTGTGATCAGACCGCACATGACGGCCACGTTGGACTCCTCAGCAATGATAAGGTCATGTTCATTGGCCTTGATCAACCGGCAGAGTCGTTCATAGCCTTCCCTGCAGGAGCGGATTTCATCCTCCGACGGTTTTCCCCGGACAAACTTGCCGGCACCGTATTGGGCCACATCGATGGTGTCGAACTTGGACAGGGCCTTTATCTCGGAGTAATCGCCCTGTTTCATGAACTGGAGGATAAACACCTTGAGTCCCGCCCCGGCCGCCCGGATGGCAAGCCCCAGGCTGGCGGTTGTTTTTCCCTTACCGTTTCCGGTGTATACCTGAACATATCCTTTCATTGTGGTCCTCCTGTGAGAGGTTTTACACCGTATATTTACGGGTATAGCCCCTGGGGGTAAACAGATAATCCATATACCGGGCCGTTTCGCTTGAACCGATGAAAACAACGGTCTGCATGCCCACATCTGCCTGGTCCAATTGGTCCAGACGGGTGAAGGCAATGTCCTGGTTTTCCCGCATGGCGCCGGTGATCACACCCACGGGGGTTGCACCGTCCCGGTGCTCAAGGACCAGCTCCTGGGCCCGTTTTAATTGCCAGTCTCGCTTTTTACTCTTGGGGTTATACAACACAATGACAAAATCTGCCATGGCCGCTGCGGATAGGCGTTTTTCAATCTTTTCCCAGGGGGTGAGCAGGTCGGACAGGGATACGGCTGCAAAATCGTGGGTTAGGGGGGCACCGGCCAATGCTGCCCCGGCTGCCAGGGCCGGGATTCCCGGTACAACCTCAAGGATGAGGCTTCCCTGTTCCGCTTGTTCCGCCTGGCGGTGGATGGAAATCTTCCGTTCCTTGCACAGTTCAAACACCAATCCGGCCATGGCATAGACACCGGGGTCGCCGCCGGATACCAGGGCACAGGTTTTTCCGGAAAGGGCCGCTTCAATGGCCTGGTCCACCCGGTCCACTTCTTTCATCATCCCGGTGGAAATCAGGGGCTTGTCTTCCACCAATTCCCGGATGAGGTCCAGGTAGGTGGTGTAACCGGCAATGCAATGGGACTGGGCAATGAGGTCCCTGGCCCGTCCGGACATATGATCTACATTGCCTGGTCCGGTTCCGATGACGTAGAGCCGGCCAGGGCCACGGCCAGTGTTACATCCGCATTTTTCTGTTTGGGAAGGATCAGTCTCCCCTGGTTTGACGCAAGAATCGCTGCTGCTTCGCATACGCTTTTTACTCCTAAATGTTTCTCCACCATTTTGGATGGGGTTTGAATGGTCTTAACGGAATTGAGGTCCGAGCGGGAATAGAACCGGATGGAAAGATCAAGGTCTTCTCCCAATGCAATGAGGCCGGGTTCATCTGCCTTCACATCTGTGGTTGCCATCTGTTGGACACTGAGGGGGCTGATCTTATTCTTTTCCAGGGTTCCGTTGTAAAATGATTTCATAATTTCAAATGGGGTGTTCCGGTTGCATCCCATTCCCACGGAAAGGATCTTGGGTCTTAGGATCAGCGTTTCACGTGGAACAGATTCGCGTTTCCAGGAACACAGCAGTTTTGTCTGTTCCGGGGCCTGTGAGAATTCATCCGCCGAATGAATCTTTTCAATGGGGATGGTGTCCGGAAAAGGGGGCAACACATTGTCTGGGTCCATGAGTTGAACCGGTTCACCCTTGATGAATGCCATGTTGATACACTTAATGGCATGGGTGTTTTCCATGGCCATTCCCAAATCCATGGCCATGGTGTCTATGGCCGGGCAATGATTGACATCCGTGGCCGTTGTGATCACAGGATTTCCGCCAAGATTCATTGCCAGCTCCCGGGTCAATGCATTGGCCCCGCCGATGTGTCCGGATAATAGGCTGATGATGTTTTTGCCCTGGTCGTCCATGAGGACCACGGCGGGATCCCACCTTTTGTTTTCAACAAGGGGGGCGAGCAGGCGCAGGGCGATGCCCGTGGAAAAAATAAAGACATGGGCATCGTAATTCCGGAATTGGGCCGCCAGATCCTTGACCAGGGATACAATGGGCCGGATGCTATGTCCATTTGATGGGTCGGTGACGCCGGCATTTTTTCCCAAGAACAAGACCCCGTGGGGGTGGGCTTCCTGGATTTTTTTACCAAGAAAAGCACCCCCCGGGGTAATGGCCCAGATGGCCATGGCCTTGATCTGTCCTGACCTATTGACTGGCATCTCGATACCCGTGGGTGAACCCGGCGTCATAGAGTTTGGACTTGATGAGTTCGTGTTTCCCCTGGGCCGCTTCAACGGCCTTGCCCACCACAATCAGGGCATGGCGGGTAATATCATTCTCCTTACAGCATTGGGCCAATTTGGAAATGGGGGTAAACCAGATGCGCTCTTCCGGATGGGCCACCTTGTAGGCCACTGCGCATTGGCCGTCTTCTCCGTAATGCGTAGCAAGGATCTTTTGTATTTTTTCCGCCATTCCCACGGATAGGTAAATGGCCATGGAGGATTGGTGGGCCGCCAGGCGTTCCAGCTCTTCGGACTCGGGAACCGGTGTCCTACCGGAAACCCGGGTCAAGATAAGGGTCTGGGTGACTTCGGGCAGGGTATACTCCATCTTCATTTTGGCGGCAGCGGCAAATGCAGCTGTAACACCTGGAATGACTTCGTAGGGGATATCCTGTTTCTGCAGCTCTCTTATTTGTTCAAAAATCGCTCCATACAGAGAAGGGTCCCCTGTGTGCAGGCGGACCACCCGTTTGCCCTGGGTCTGGAAGTCGATCATTTTGGTGACCATGTCTTCCAGGGTCATGCCGGCCGAGGAACAGGTCTGGGTCTGTTCCCCCTTCCATACCAAAACGGCCTCGGGAACCAGGGAACCGGCGTAAATTACCAGATCCGCTTTTTCCAATGTCTTCATTGCCTTGATGGTCATCAGTTCAGGATCGCCGGGTCCTGCGCCTGCAAATATAATGGGATGTGTCGTCGTCATGTGTTGGTTTCCTCAGGAATGGGGTGTTGTACCGGAAATAATCCAAACCGGGTTCAGGGGCACCATGCGGTCCCCTCCGGGAATGGGGGCGTTTCTCGAAATTTGCAAATGGGTTATTTCCGGTTGGATATTGTTTGCTTTCAATTGGGTTAATGCTGCCTCTGTGTTCTGGAGAACCACCGTGTTAATCACCAGGGAGCCACCCGGTTTCAGGGCCTTACAACAATGGTCGATGATCTGTGAAATACCGTTGCCACCCCCACCGATGAAAATCCTGTCGGGCCGTGGAAGGGCAGACAGGTCCCCGGGTGCTTCTCCCTGGCTCAGGCAGATGTTTCCACATCCAAAGCGGTTGATATTCTCACGGATGTGGACCAGTCGGTCTTTATTTTTTTCAAGGCTAAAAACCGCTGCACCGGGGCAGAGCAGGGCCATTTCAATGGATACGGATCCAGAACCGGCACCGATGTCCCAGATGGTCTTTACTTCCGGGGCCAAGCAAAGCTTTGCCAGGCTGACCGCACGGACCTCCGGTTTGGTAATCAGACCTTTGGTATGGGAAAACCGGTCCTCCTCCATGCCCAAATGTGTTCCATGTGGAACATTGGTCCTGGTTCCCTGTTTGATGATCACCACGTTGGGGTGGGAAAATCGGCTTTTCATTACCTCTTCAAGGGATTGGAACCGTTGAATGGCTTGACGATGGGGATCACCAAGATGTTCCAGGGTCCAGAAGTCTGAAGGATGGATATGGTGTGATTTCAGGTTTTCGGCAATATAGTTTGGGCCCGTTTCCGGGCCGGTGATAAATCCAACCAGGGTTTCCTTTGCAAGTCCTGAAAAACCCTGTTTCGGGGTCCGATGCTTGTGCAGATCCACAAGGCAGGCATCCTGCCAAGGTTCTTTAACAGCGGCAAAGGCGGCGGAAAGGGAGGTGATATTGGCATGGAGGGTCAATGCCGCCTTGGGGAAATGACGGAGCAGGGTAGTGCCGATGCCATGGAACAGGGGATCGCCAGATGCCAGCACCACTATTTTTTCATTGATATACCTCTCCTTGAGCGCTTCCATAAGGGGGGCCAGTTTCCCGGTTATGGCCAGGGTTTCTCCCTGGAAATCCGGGAAATAGCCCAGGTGACGCCTTCCTCCCACCAGAAGATCGGCGCTGTGTATGCGCCTCATCTGTTTTTCACTGAGATCGTCCGGGCCCATGCCCATTCCGATAATATCAATGGGGATCATTGTTACACCATCCAATAGTAGATCAAGCCAGTGAGTATCAGGCTGACGATCCGGAAGCATTGACCGGACAGCAGCAGTTGGAGGCCGAGTTTGGGTGAGAAAATACCCATGTACCTGGGCAATTGATGGCGAATGGCCCTGAGGGGAAAGGCAAGGATATTGCCGGCCAACAGAGCAATAACGGTTTGTTTCACCGTTAAAACCCCTTCGTTCAACAGCGCACCGGCAGCCGCAAAGCCCGATGTGAATTCTGCTGCAAAGCTGAGGATGACCACGGAAAGGGATTCCACGGGCATGAAATTCACAACCAGGTAGCGGGACAGGGCTGTGTTCAATGCATCAAATACCCCGTTTAAAGAAAAAAGAAAGACCAGGGTATAGATGGGAAGCACCCAGATAAAGATCCGGATCACCCGTCCGGGGAGTCGCTTTAATATGGCCCGTCCCAATGATGCCTTCTTGTCTTTGCCCTTGATTCGTTGCCCTGCCTGGGTGGCACCTTCATTCATGTGGATCCCGGGTTCCGGCAAAAATAACCGTCCTGCGGCCATGACCAAGAGCACCCGCACCAGGGTGGCGGCAAAGGTTAATGCGAAGTACCAGACACCGGCTGTCCCCGTCAAAGGCAGGACAATGAACATGGTGGTGGGCAGGTGGAGAAAAAAGGCCGGAAAATGATTCAGATAGTTGGCCAGAAACAATTGGGCCTTTGATATTTTCCCGGACTCGTAAAATTCCAGCAGCATGGCATTGGCCGCTGCACCGGACATGAAGGCCGTCGTAAAGGCTGCCCCACAATGGTCGCCGATTCGGGAAACAGAAAAAATGGGGCGGGCCAGGATGGACAGTCGGCGTGTCCAGCCCAGGCCTTCCAAGAGCTGACCTGCAGCAAGACCTATGGCGATGAAGGCCATGAGACGGGTCATGGGCCATGCCAGTCGTTGGAACACCATGGAGGGATCCAGGCTGTGGAAGGCGGAATGGTTCAGGAGCAGGGCCCCGATGGTGAAACCAGCGGAAATCGCTAATTTCCCATAGGGGACCGGCTTATTTCCATGGGCTCTGCTCATTTGGAGGCCAGGATCAATGTCCAATAGTCGGGCTTGCGGGCTTCAAGGGCATCCAGATCCTCATAAACGGCTTCCTTTTCGCGACCACAATGGGAAACGGCAACCCCCTTTTGGAACAGCTCTTTTTCCTTAAGTGCCTGGTTGATATCCCCGATGTTTTTGTAGGCTTTGACAATGGCGACATTTTCAATGTCCCCCATTTGGCGAAGCTGGCTTCCGCCAAAGGCACCTGAGGTCAACAGCAGGGACTCCTCTCCTTCAACCAAAATTCGGTTCAAACGGGCTGAGGCGGCGTGGAAAGAGGTGATCCCGGGAATGGTTTCAATGTTTGCTTCGGGCATTACCAATTTCATTTTTTTCAGGATATACCCAAATGTGGAGTAGGTAATGGGATCGCCAAGGGTAAGAAAAACTGCATTCAGGCCCTGTTTCAATGCCTTGGCAATGGTTTCTGCATTTTCCATCCATGCCGCCTCGGTGATGCCTTCATCCTTGGTCATGGGAAAGCCCAGGATTTCAATGCGGGCAGAATCGGAAATATGGGGGGTGGCAATTTCAACCGCCAGGCTATAGCTGTTCTTGCTGGAGGCTGCCGTAAAAATAACATCGGCCTTTTCAATGGCGCGGACGGCCTTGAGTGTAATCAGTTCAGGGTCTCCGGGGCCGACGCCGATCCCGTATAGTTTTCCTTGGGTGTTCATTTTCGTTCCTCGTTTTATGGGGTAAAAACCGTGGGATAAAGGATTTTCCCAATGGTTGTAATGCCGTTGTAAAGTCTGGCCACGGGTCTTGAAACAATGGCCTCGTCAATGAGGTAAACCTGGCCGGTTTGTATGGCTTTTATGCTTTGAAAGCCGGGTTCCGAAAGAATTTGATCTTTGTTGACCGGATTCATGATGCCCCTTTGGGCAAGAAAAATATCAATCTGGTGGCCCTTGGACAGGAGTCGTTCCTTTCCATAGTTGGCGATATTGGACCCCCTGGAGCGTTTCGCATCATCGGCCACATTGATTCCGCCGGCCATGTCCAGGGCAAAAAGGGGCATGGAGCCCTTGGAAAAGGTCTTCATGCGGCTGTGGATGGATTCGAAGTAGACCCGTTTTTTGGGGTGGATTCCCGAGATTTTTTCTTGGATATCCCGAACCTTGGATTTAAAATCCGTGACCATGGCGTTCGCCCGATGTTCTCGCCCTGTCAGTCTTCCCAGCTTTTTCCAATAGTTAAACATTTCATCCACAGAGGCCGGTTGAAGCGAGACCACCGTGATACCAAAGTTCTCCAGCTGGGCAATGAAGTCTGGATATCCCAGGTCGATCATGGGACGGACCAGGACCAGGTCAGGAGATGCCGCCAGGAATTTTTCCGGGTCGTCGTGGTAGGAAAAACGGGGCTTGTTTTCCACTTCGGGGGGATAGTGGTCATTAATGGAAACCCCGATCACCTCATGGCCCAGTCCAAGGCTGAACAGGTTCTCGGTGTGGGCGCCATACAGGGAAATGATCCGTTTAAACGGGGTGGTGATAACGATGTGCCGCCCCCGACTGTCCTTTATCCCAAGCGCCTTGGCCCCCCCGGTCAAAGGGAAGAGCAGGCACAAAAAGACCACCAAGATTGTGATCCATACCATCGGGGTCTGGGGAGGGCTGTTTTTGGAACAACTGGCCCTATACCGGTTGGTAAGAGATCTGTCTGGATTGGACATATTCATTGAATTCTACCTTTGTTTCGATGCCAAAGACATCTTTCAGGTTCTCCCGGGTGAGAACCTTTTCTGTTTCACCCTGGGCGAGCACCCGGCCCTGTTTCAGAAAAAGAATTTCATCGGCGTGACTGGCCGCAAGATTTAAATCATGGAGCACGGCAATGATGGTTTTACCGGAATATTTAACCGAATTTTTCACCAGGGCAAGGAGGGTCAGTGTATGGCGAATGTCCATATTGGAAAAGGCTTCATCCAAAAGCAGGATGGGGGTGTCCTGGCAAAGGGCCCTGGCAAAGATGCACCGCTGTTGTTCGCCTCCGGATAATTCGGTGATGGGCCGCCCCTTAAATTGCAGGGTCTGGGTTTTTTCCATGGCCTCCTTTACCCGTTGATGGTCCTGGGGCCCCGGATGGGAAAACCGGGACAGATAGGGGTGCCTGCCCATCATCACCACCTCTTCAACCCTAAAGGGAAAATGGATGGCCTCATTCTGTGAAACCCGGGTCAACGCCTGGGCCATGTGGGAGCGGCCAAGGGTGGAAATGGATGTTTTTCCCAACCGAACGGTGCCGACACAGGGGGATATGAATCCGGAAATAATGTCCAGCAAAGTGGTTTTGCCCGAGCCGTTGGGACCCAATACCGCATGGAATTTCCCCTGCCCAAACCGGCAGCACAGATCCTGGATCAAGGGGGTTTGACCATGGGAGAATTCAATATGTTCCAATTGAATATCCATGGGGTTATTTCATCCGGTTCCGTTTGAAAATCCAGCAGAAAACCGGTCCCCCCGTCAGGGCGGTGAGAACGCCAATGGGGATTTCATTGGGCAGTACCGCCCGGGTGATGGTATCGGCAAAGAGGAGAAGGATGGCACCGCAAAGCATGGCCACGGGCAGCAGCCGTCGGTTGTCCGGTCCTGTGACCAACCGCACCATGTGGGGTACCAAAAGCCCCACAAATCCAATGATACCGGAAACCGATACTGAAATGGCCGCCAGCATGGAGCCTGTGACCAGCAGGATCAAGGTGATTCGCTTTAAATCAACCCCAAGGCTGATGGCGGATCGTTCCCCCAGGGAAATCAGGTTTAAATCCCTTGCATGGAAGACGGCAATTGCAAATCCGAGGATTAGAAAGCCCAGGACCATGAAAAACTGGGGCCAGGTTTTTGATGCAAAACTGCCCATGAGCCAGAAGATGATCACCGATACCTGGTCATTGGCCACAAATTTCAAAAAACTGATACCGGCGGACAGGATGGCGCCCACCATAATACCGCTCAGGATAAGGTTGTTGGAGGAAAGCCCACCCGAGGGACTGCTGGACGACCAGGAGAGAAAAATCACCAGAAATAGGGTGGCGCAGGCACCGGCAAAGGCAAAGGCTGGTACGGATACCGCTGTAACGCCAAGGCTGAGCAAAAGGGCCAGGCCGGCACCAAAGGCGGCCCCGGCGGAAACCCCAAGGGTATAGGGGTCTGCCAGTGGGTTTAACAGGATCCCCTGGTAGAGGACGCCGGAGGTGGCCAATGCCGCCCCCACGGCAGCGCAGGTTAAAATTCTGGGGAGCCTGACATCCAGGATGATGGCCGTCAGGGTTTGCATCCGGGGGGATACGTCTCCCCCAGAATCCCACACCATTTCAACCATGTCGGAAAGGGAAATGTCCATGTACCCCATGGACAGGGAGGTGAGGATCATTCCCAAAAGAATGAGGGAAAACAGAATCACCAGAAATCCTGTTTTCCCTCTGGATATGGCAACCGGTATACCCATGGATCTATGCCATATTTGCAGGCAAACCGCTGGTAACGGTTTGACATTGTGCATCAAAATGAAACACGATCTGTTGTTTCGGCGGCATGGGAAGAAATAAGTTCCACGTGGAACTTTGGGGCTGGCGTATGGTCTTTATCATCTTGAAGGTCTTTCTTATTTTCCCATGGGGAGCCGAAGACAACGCGTCTTACTTGCCTGGAAATGGTATAGCTCTCCGTTTCCGGTTAGTTTATACATTCGCAAAAAAAAACCCACGCCAACCTCAGGTTGATGTGGGAACCGTATTTTTCCGCAATTTAGAAACCGTTTTCTCAATTCCGCGCAAGCAAAACGATCAAATTTCCAGGCAGGTCTTCTGGCTTCCGGATTATCTTACTAACCACTCCTTCCCCAAGTTTTATCAAGGGTGGATCTGTGGTGTTCATACCCGGTTACAGCGGCGGGTCCGCTCCCGATTTTCACGGGATTCTCTATTTGTTGCCCCTTTGGCAACACCTGGAATATGGGGGGACTTTACTCTTTTGTCATTGATGTGTCAAGGTAAAAACCTGTATAATTGAGACCTTACTCCCTATGAATTAAAGATATTTTTTTGATCCAGAACATCGTAGGCATTAAAGGCCGCTCCCATGGAAAAGAGCAGGGCGAGAATCAGGCTGAAAAACTCGGTATAAAAAATGGCGAACATAATGGCAATTTGGTACTTCACCGCAACAAGGGGGATGGAGCCGCCAAGGATCTGGCCGGTCATCATCCCGGGCAGGGAAACCAGGCCGATGGTGGCCATGGAGGCCATGGTGGGGGTGATTCCGGCAACGATGCTTTCCTTGAGAAAGGGTTTCAGAGCCGTCATCCTGTGATTGAATAGGGAAAGGGAAAAAAGGTAGGTTTTTTCATTGTCCCGTACACCGGTGTAGAATCGGGACATGCCCACAATGATGCACCGAAGGCAATTGCCCAGGATCATCCCGCCCACCGGTACCATGTATTTGGCGTCAAACAGGTTGTCGATGCGGGCCACCCAGCCGTTGAAAAACCAGAGCATGGGGCTGAAGGGAATGAAAAGGGAAAGGAACATGGGCAGAAAAAAGGTCTTCAGCCGCAGCCTTGAGGACCTAAGAATGGACTGGCAGGCCACAAGAATCATGAGGACAAGGTAAATGGAATTTACCAGGCCCGAGTTGAGCCGGAAGATGAATTCCAGATAAAGTCCCACCAGGCCCAATTGAAGACACATGCGCAGGATGCCGGTGAGCAGGGGGCGGGTCATGGCCAGTTCCAGTTTTTTTCCGATGTAGAGTACCGGAAAAAGAAAGACCAGAAAAGAGAGCAGGGCCGGCAGGGTCGGATTCGAGGTACCCATATCAGTACCACCTTTCCATTTGGATCTGGGGGGAGTTTTGCCAGATCCGGTCGTGGGAGATGATCAGAACCGTGGCGGAGGATGCCTCAACGTGGCCAAGGATTTTTTCTTTCAGGGCGTCGTCCAGGGCCGAGGTGGGTTCGTCCAATAGCCAGATGGGGCGGTCCAAAAGAAAACAAACCATGAGCCCCAGCCGCTGGCGCTCACCACCGGAAAGATCATAGATGTTTTTTTCCAGGGTCTCCCCGGGCAGGTCAAGGAAGTCCATCCAGGGGAGGTGGGCCTTCTGGTTCTCCATGCCATGGACCTGGTAGATCTGTCCAAGAAGGGCTTGGGTTGTCATCTCCGGAAAATCGATGTCCTGGCTCAAATAGAAAAGGTGTTGCCGAACATCCTGGATCCGGGCGGTCTTAAGGTCAAGGCCATTGATGAGAATTTGGCCCTTGCCGGGGGGGACGAATCCCATGATCAGTTTGAACAGGGTGGTTTTCCCCCGGCCGCTTGGCCCCAGGATCAGTCGTTTTTCACCCGGTGCCAGGGAGAGGTTCAACCCCTTGAACACTTCTTTGTTGTTGATGGAGTGGTGCAGATCTGTAATGTGAAGCATATCAGGCCCTTTTCGCGTCGAGTTTATCCCCTGGGACTATAGCGTATCCCGTGAGGCTTTCAAAGGGGATATGGTGTGGAAATCTTGCATTTTGCCCTGTTTCTTTGTATGGTTAAGCCTTTAAAACCCCAAACGAAACGAATCCCATGAAATTTGATACCTACCCCATTTCGTCTGATATCAAACGAAATTTGTCCCAGGCCGGTCTAAGGCGTCCCACCGATATCCAGTATAAGGCCATTCCTTCCATCTTAAAGGGGGAGGATGTGCTGGCCGTGGCCCAGACCGGAACCGGGAAGACCGTGGCCTTTGCCGTGCCCGTGATCCATAAGATTCACCAGAACAAGACTTCCAAACGGACCCGGGGCATTCAATGCATTGTCATGGTCCCCACCCGTGAACTGGCCCGTCAGATCGGAAAGGTATTTGACGGTTTGGCCCACCATACCAAGGTGAAATGCTTTGCCCTGTACGGCGGTGTGGAGCAAGACCGGCAGATTCGCAAGCTTCGGGAAGGCATTGACATCCTGGTGGCCACCCCAGGCCGCATGTTTGATCTCATCAGCCAGGGGGCCATTTCAACGGACCGGGTGAATACGTTGATCCTGGACGAGGCCGATCAGATGCTGGACAGGGGGTTTATCAAAGACATCCAGTCCATCAAGCGGAAATTGAGACAGCGCCACCAGACCCTTTTCTTTTCCGCCACCATCAACCGGAAGATTAAAAAACTGGCCTTTTCCCAGGTCAAGACCTCTGCCATCCGGATCCAGATTTCCCCGGAGGACCCGGTGTCAAAGAATGTCTTCCACGAGGTGGCCTTCATTGAAATGGACGACAAGCGGTTTTTCCTGAGGAATTTTATTTCCCTGCATTCGGACAAGCGGATCATGCTCTTTGTCCGGACCAAGGTCCGGGCTGAGCGGGTGGCCAAGGCATTGGACAGGGGCGGGATTTCATCCTTTGTCCTCCACGGAGGAAAGGACCAGGCCGACCGCAACCGGGTCATGTCAAAGTTCCGGGAGAACCAGGGAAATATCCTCATTGCCACCGATGTCTCCGCCCGGGGCATTGATATCCCCGGGGTGGATTTTGTCATCAATTACGATCTTCCGGACCAGGCGGAAAACTATGTCCATCGGGTGGGACGGACGGGCAGGGGGCAGCGCAAGGGCCGTGCCCTTTCCTTTTGTGCCACCAATGAGAAACCCCTGCTGGAAGATATCCAGGGCTTTCTCAACAAGGAGATCGCCGTGCTCCATCTGTCAAAAAGAGACTACCAGGAGGTTCTGGAGGAGGCCCGGTTCCCGGAAATGGATATACGGGAAATGATCCTGGACCATGAAACCCGGGAAAAAGAAGCCTGGAAAAAGGCCCGCAAAAAACGGAAGAAAAAATAAATGGAGCCCAAGCCCCTCCTTTGAAACCGAAACAAGCCCTGTCCTTTTGACGGGGTTTGTTATTTCCATGGGACTTGATTCCCTGGGGGCAATCCCAGTTGATCAAAATGGGTTGATCAAAGCCAGAGATAAAGAAAGCAGCCGATGTAGGACAGGGTGACCAGGGCGGCAATGGTCATCTTAAGGGTGGAGAGCTGAAAGGCTGTCTGGGCTGCCTTGAAGATGATGCCCATGCCGTAGAGGGAAAAGAGGAGACCAAACCCCTTGGTCACCGGGGTGATGGTGCCCATCTGCAATGCTGCAGCAAAGGGCGCCAGACACCAGAGGGAGATGGTGGCCGCCCCAATGTAGAAATAGGCGGTGATGAAGTTGGCCTTGCCGCCGATGGCCCGCATGAAGACCCAGATGAACAAAGAGCCGCCTGCGTGCATGAGAAAAGCCACGGGAATGCCCGCCATCCAGATTCTTACGGCGTTGAACCCCGAGGTGGACAGCCCCTGGTTCTGGAGCACGGTGTTCCCCATCAATGCGGCGGCCCCGCCGTAGATCAGTCCAAGAATCAATACATTGATGATGCAATAGTACTGAAGCCGTTTCAGATTGGGTTCCCGGCCCAGGACGATGGGGTTAAAGGCCAGAAGGTGTCCCATGGAGGTGAAATAATGCATCAAATTTCTTCCTTCCTGCTTAGGGTGGGGAAAAATGGCCGGGCAACCCGGGGGCTGCCCGGCCATGGGCTTGTTTTGATCATTTTCCGGCCTACCAGGGCTGGAGGCCCCAGATGAAGATGGCAATGCAGATGGCGGAAATGATCAGGGGGGTTACGGTCCCGTTGTAACGGGTTTCTTCGTAATCCGTTCCCCAGCCGTGGATGCGATCGATGACCTTTTTATCGGCCAGGGTGGGGGCATATGCCTTGAACATGGACATGCGGTTAAAGGCCATGGAGAGCAGGATGAACATGGCAAAGCTCAAGGGGATGGTGACCATTCCGCCGGACATGCCCAGGGCGGCGACCAGGCCCTTGCCCACAACGATGGAGGGAAGGACGTGGGGGGAGATCACGATGTAGATGACCCCGCAGAGGATGGAAGAGACCATCAGGGCCAGTTTATTGGCTTCCTTCCACCAGACGCCCAGCAGGATGGCCGGGGTGGCCGTGGTGGCCAGAAGGCCAAAGGCCCAGAGGATGGAGGTCACCAGGAACTTGGGGGGCTTGAAGGCCATGAGAATGGCTGCCAGGCCACCCATTGCCAGGGCAATGTATCCCCACTTCATCTTTTTGGAGGAATCCATGTTGGGTGCCAGGATACCCAAAAGGTCGGATCCCACCAGACCGGCAATGGCCATGAGGTTGCCACCGATGGTGGAAAGACCGGCTGCAACGGCGCCGCCCATGACAAAGGCCGCCACCAGGGTCGGGTTGTAGAAGACGTTGAGGATGAGGATGGTCTGGTCGGGTTTGGAGATGACCTTACCCGTGGTGGCGGTGAAGTAGTTACCGGCAAATCCCACCACATAGGTGCCGGAGAAGAGCAGACCCAGGAAGAGGGCGAACCAGACAACGGCCCAGCGGGCACTTTTCACCGATGAGGAGGTAAAGACCTTCATGGCCAGATGGGGGAGGGCAACGGGTCCCAGGGTAAAGGCCGGGATCAGGGCAAAATACCATCTGAAGTCGTATTTCATGTCAAAGAAGGTGGGGATGCTGGCCATCATATTGGGGACCATGTCGCCGTATGCCAGGGGCGGGAACCACCAGCCCGAAGAGCCCATGGCCTTCATGATGGCGCCCATGGGAACGATCATGGCAATGGTCATGACCACCATCTGGAAGGCCGCATTGTAGGTGGCGCCGTACATGCCGCCGATGGTGATAAACCCCACGGTGGCCAGGCCGGCAACGATGATGGCCGTGTTGTAGGGAACGCCGAAGAGCAACTCAAAGGCGCGGCCCAGACCGATCATCTGACCCAGGGCATACATGACCATGATCAGGATCATCCAGCAGACGATGACGATGGTGGAGGGTTTTCCGTATCTCTGGAGGATAAAGGTGGCCGGGGTAAATGCCTTCATCCGCCGCAGACTGGTGCCGTAGAGCAAGGTGAGCAGCGGAATGGAGATGGCCCATTGGATCCAGAGATAGACAAAGGGAACCTGGAGCCGAAGGATGAGGGCGATAACCCCGAGAAAGGTGGCCAGACTGGCCCAGGTGGCGGCCATGCCCAGACCATTGGTCACCGGACCAATGGAGAAGCCGGCTGCGTAGAAATCCTCGTCCGAGGTGGTCTTCTGGGAAGCCATGTACCCCACGTAATAAAAAATACAGAAAAGGACGGCAACTACGCCAAGCCCTACCCAGACATTACTTAATGCATATTCTGCTGGCATAATCTGTCTCCTTTTTTATTCGGTCTGTTTTTCGGTTTCTTCCACCGGGGGAAGGGAATTGACATAGGCTTCCAACTCATCGTCAAACCTGTTGCACACCAGGGTCATGACCAGGCAGACAATGGCAATGCCGAACCATCCAAGAAGAATGGGGACGATGTAATGGGTGGGGAATCCCCAGAGGGTTCCCTGCTGAAGGGACGGAAACAGGACAAAAATAGAGGCGGAGTGTCCGGTCAGCAGCAATAGTACGGAAAAAACAATGGTCAGGGTGATCTCCTTCTTGTAGAGTTTTTCTTTCATACTTGCTCCCTTGTTAAGAATTCATATTGCGGGGAAATCCGACCCGCAAGACCGGAAAAACGTCTGGACCCCCAGGTGGATTTCCCCTTTTTTTAACCATTTGCCGCTATGCTATTCGCCTCTTCCCCATTCTGCGTCCCGCAGTTCCACACGGCGGATCTTGCCGGAGATGGTCTTGGGCAGTTCGTCCACAAAGTCGATCTTACGGGGGTATTTATAGGGGGCTGTGGTGGTTTTGACGTGGTTCTGGAGTTCCTTGAGCAATTCATCGGATGCCTCGTAGTTGGGGGACAGGATGACAAATGCCTTGACCACTTCGCCCCGGGTTTCGTCGGGGCTGGAAACAACCGCAGATTCGGCAACGGCCGGATGTTCGATGAGGGCGGATTCCACCTCAAAGGGGCCGATGCGGTAACCCGAGGTCAGGATGACGTCGTCGGAGCGTCCCACAAACCAGAAATAGCCGTCGTCGTCCACGGTTGCCCGGTCGCCGGTGAGGTACCAACCCGGGATAAAGGAGGATGCGGTTCTGTCGGGCTCGGTCCAGTATTCCTTGAACAGTCCCACGGGGCGTTCCGGTTCCACGCGGACGGCAATGTCGCCTTCCTCGTTGGGGCCCAGTTCGTTGCCGTGTTCGTCAATGACGGACAGGTGGATGCCCGGGGTGGGTTTGCCCATGGAGCCGAACCGGGGTTCGATGCAGGGAAAGGAACCGCAGAGAAGAACCGTTTCGGTCTGGCCGTAGCCGTCGCGGATGACGCAGTCGGTGGCCTTTTTCCAGACATCGATGATTTCCGGGTTCAAGGGTTCGCCGGCGCCGACGCAATGGCGCAGTGTGGGGAACTTGTACTGGGAGAGATCTTCCAGGACCAGCATGCGGTAGATGGTGGGGGCGCCGCACATGGTGGTGATGGGGTATTTCTGGAGCAGCCCCAGGGTGGTGGCGGGATCAAAGCGGTCGGTGTGGTGGATGAACTGGGCTGAGCCCATGTTCCAGGGACCGAAATAGGAAGACCAGGCCGCCTTGGCCCAGCCCGTATCGCTCACGTTCCAATGCATGTCGGTTTCCTTGAGGTCCAGCCAGTATTTACCGGTGATGGTGTGGCCGATGGCATAGGAATGGGTGTGCAGGGCCATCTTGGGGAATCCGGTGGTGCCGGAAGTAAAGTAAACCAGGCAATTGTCGTCGGCCTTTGTATCGGCGGTTTCAAATTCGTCCGAGGCATTGGCCATGGCCGCGTCATAGAAGACCCAGCCGTCCCTGGCTTCGGAGATCACCACCTTGGTTTCAACCGTGGGGCAGGCATCTTCCACCTTGTCGAACTTGGCGGCGATTTCAGGATTGGTGATGATGCAGGCGGCCTTGGACTTATTGGCCCTGAAGTCCAGGTCCTTGGAGGTGAGCTGGGTGGTACCCGGCGCCAGAAGTGCGCCCATGCGGATACAGGCCGTGAAGATCACCCACCATTCGATATTTCTGGGAAGCACGACAATAACCACATCCCCCTGCTTCACACCCTGGGCTGCAAGGACATTGGCCAGTTTTTTGGATTCCACGCTGATGTCCTTGAAGGTCTTTTTGATTTCAGTTCCATTGTCGTCCACCCAGAGCATGGCCAGTTTTTCCTTGTCTTCTGCCCATTTATCGATGACTTCGCCTGCAAAGTTAAAATATTCGGGAACATCCCATCTAAAGTTTTTATATTCGGCAGCATAATCGGTCATGTTCGGCTGTATACTCATGTTTTGATTCCCTTCATCCCTTAAAATAATGTTCATCAAAATGGGTTATTGCCTGGTATCATCTGGAACCGTTCCTGAATCCTTCCACCTCCTTTCCTTGGTCTGTGTCAGTCACTTGATAAAAAAAGAATCGTATCTGGGCGCCGGTCCGGTTGCGACCGGTAGCTATTCTAAGTGTGGCGGATGTTGCAGATTTTGATGTAGTAAAGCTGGCGGGTTTGTACAATCGGTGGATATCCGATTTTCGATGTAGGGAGATGACCTTGTGGTTATAGGGATTTTGCCCATGGGATTTGTAGGTGCGCCCACCTACAAATCATATCGCTTAACGGGTCTGGGTGGTGATTTGTCCTGTTTTTTCAAAATGAACCGCACACCGTACCAATTCGTTGGCATGTTTGAGGTTCAGCTTTTCCTTGATGCGTTCCCTGTAGGTGCCGATGGTTTTGATGCTCAAAAAGAGGCGCTCTGCGATTTCCCTGGAGGAAAATCCACGACCGATCATTTTAAAAACCTGGAGTTCCCTGTCCGTGAGCCGGTCAATGGGGGATTTGTCCCGGGTGGCCGGGGTGTCGGACATGTTGGAGAGGATGTGTTCCTTGACCTTGTCGTTGAGGTAGATCTTCCCGTCCAGGACATGGTGGATGGCTGTGACAACGGATTCCATGGCCTCCTGTTTCATGATATAGCCCCGTGCTCCGGCGGCAAGGGCCCGCTGGGCATAGAGGTATTCGTCGTGCATGGACAGGACCAGGACCGGGATCTGTTTGTGGTAGCGTTTGACGTATTTGACCAGGTCAATGCCATCGCTGGTCTTCAGGGTGATGTCGGCGATGACCAGGTCTGGATCCATGGTTTCGATTTCCGTGATGGCCGGATCCACATCCTTGGACCCACCAAAGGCTTCAAGGTCGTCTTCCTGGTTGATGAGCTCGGACAGCCCCAGTCTGAAAATGGGGTGGTCTTCCACCAGCAGTATGCGTTTTTTTTCCATGGCGATGCGATCCTGTCGGGAATCCGGCCCCCTTTTATATGGAGGGATTCCCTGTGTCGTTGTTAATGGGTTGGCCCACGGGCAGGGTGAGTTTCACCCGGGTCCCCCCCCCGGGCGGGGCTGAAATCCCCAGGGATCCCCCCAGGATTTTGGCACGGTACTTCATGATTCGCATGCCCATGCCGTGGGTTTTGGGGGCCCTTTCCATACCCATGCCGTTGTCCTGGACCACCAGGCTGAACTGGTGATCCTTTTCATCCACTTCAATGGTGATACGGTCGGCTCTGCCGTGGCGGACGGCATTCCTCACCGCCTCCCCGGCAATGTGATAGAGGTGGATGGTCTCCATTTCATCTCCCTGGGACAGGGGGCATTTGACCCTAAGGCTGCAGTCCACCCCATGGAGGGCACGGCTGGTGTCGGCAAGTTCCCTAAGGGAGGACTCCAGCCCATGGTTGAAATAGGCCGGGGAAAGCCCCCGGGCCAGGCGCCGGGTCTTGGTGATGGCCTCCCGGATGAGACCGGTGATGCGGTCGGTCATCTTCTGGTTTTTGGGGTGGCCGTCCATCCTTTGTTTCAGTACCTTGGTCAACCCCTCTATTCCAATGAGGTGGGGGCAGAGATCGTCGTGGAGGTCGTTTCCAATGGATTGACGCTCCCTCTCTCCCGTTTCCATGATGGCCTTTTCCAGGCGTTTGACCTCGGAGACGTCCCTGTGGGTGATCACCGACCCAATGGGGGTACCGTGCTTGTCCCTGTAGACCGATCCCCGGGTGGTGACGTCGATGAGACGGCCGTCCTTTGCCCGTCTCCGGGTTTCCAGCCGGGGCAGGTCTTGCCCCTTGAGGATGGTGGAAATGCCCTCCATGGTCTCCTTCCAATGGGCCCTGGGCACGAAATGATCCAGCTTTCTGTCCAGGCACTCCTCAAGGGAATAGCCAAATACCCGGGTAAAGGCCGGATTGATATAGGTGACCCTGCCGGTCATGTCATAGACAACAATGGGATCGGGCACCGCCTCCATGACCGAGCGGTATTTTTCCTCGCTCTCCTTTAGTGCGCCCTGGGTCCTCCGCCGTTCCTTTATTTCTGCCTGGAGTTCCCGGTCATAGGTTTCCAGCTTTTCCATGAAGGAGTTGTAATAGAGGGTGAGCTGCCCCACCTCGTCCCTGGATTCCATTTTCACCCAGCGGTTGGAGAACCCCTCCCCGATGTCCTGGCTGAAGCGCTGGGTCAGGGAACGGATGGGATTGGTCAAGGTGGAGCTGAGGAAAAAGGTAATGGGCACAAAGATCACCAGGGCACCCAACCCCACGCCGATGATGATTTTCCGGATGGTTTTCAAGGGGGCGTAGAATTCATCCAGGTAGGAGGAGGAGGCCACGATCCACTGGTATTCCGGGATGAAGTTAAATCGGACCAGCTTTTTCCGGGCCCGGTTTTCCCCAGGGTTTTTCCAGGTGTAGATCAGTTTCCCGTTCTTCTGGGCCCGCATTTTCCTGAAAAAATCGTCTGAAAACCGGGGATCCTTGAAGACATTGATGCCGGTGAGCTCCGGGTGGATGATCACATTGCCCATGGTGTCCATGACATAGGCATACCCGGTTTTGCCAAAGGTGAGGCCCAGGATCCCCTCCTTAAAGTCGTCAATGTCAACCAGCTTGGAGAATTCCCTGCGGTAGGAGGAGACGGTGATCATCCAGTTCCAGGGCCGGAAATAGGAGATGTACAGGGCCTTGGGCCGGGGATAGGCATCCCCGGGGTTCTGCCAGTGATACTCAATGTATCCGTCTTTCCGGTCGATCATCTCCTGGACAAAGCGGTGGTCGGAGATGTCCAGCCCCTCCAGGGCCTTCTGGGGGTGTTTCACCACCCGGCCGGTTCCGTCCAGGATACAGATATAACCTGTGGTGCCCACCCCCTGGCTCAACAGTATCTCCGTGGCCCATTTTTCTGCGGCCTCCCGGCTCAGTTCCCCGGCCCTGACCCGGAGGTAAAGGCCCTGGATAATGTCGTGGTTTTTTTCCGCCATGGCACGGAGCCGGTTTTTGATGGAGACGGAAACAGCGGTTTTAACGGTGTTTAAAATGGCCGAGGTGGAGGTGTTGAGCTCGCTTTCAATGTTGTCTTCCACCGTCCTTTTCACGGTGAAATAGGTGAAAATCCCGGCCATGGAGATGGTGATGATAAAACAGGTGGCGTAAATGATGAGCAGTTTATACCGGATACGAAAATGCCGGACCAGGTTGAACGGTGCAATGAAGAACCGGGCCAGGGTCTGGTAAAGGTGTCGGAGCCGATGGTACCATGTAAGATTCGTATCGGTCATGGAGCCCTTAAGTTGTATCGCCACAGGTAAAAGAATGCCCCTTATTTCATTTCAATAAGGGGGAAGGCTGTCAAGGAAAAAGTTCAGTCCGGATGGGCCAGGATCTCCTGCCCCGGAATATTGGATCGTTTTGATGCCGTGGCCCCCCTTCTGTTTCAATGAAACCACCTTGGGCGGCAACTGCCCTTTGGGGGACATCTCCGGGTCATTTTTCGGCAAAGTCCACCAGGGCCTGTCCGTCCAGACGGTAGCGGATCCATTCGGGCTGGGGGGCGGCGCCAATGGACTCGTAGACCTTGATGGCCGGGGTATTCCAGTCCAGGACCGACCATTCAAACCGACCGCACCCCTTTTCCCGGGCAATGGCGGCCAGCTGTTTGAGCATGAATTTGCCCGCCCCCTTTCCCCTGGCGACCGGGGTGACGTATAGGTCTTCCAGATAGAGTCCCCGGCGACCCTGCCAGGTGGAATAACTGTAAAAATAGACGGCATAGCCAATGGCAATACCCCCCTGTTCACAGACCAGGACCCGGGCCGGAGAATCGTCGCTGAAAAGGGTTTTCTCAAAGTCTTCCACCGTGGCGGTGACCTCAAGGGGGGCTTTTTCATAATCGGCCAGTTCCTGGATAAAGGTGAGCAGGGTAGGGGCATCACTGGGAAGGGCCGGTCGAATGCAGAACATGGGGAACTCCTTAATATTTAAATTCATCGGGTGATGTATCGGGGTGAAAGACCGCCATTATACCGGATTTGTCCGGGGGTTCAATTTCTTATTCCTTTTTAAGAAGACCTGGTGATAGGATGGGGGGCATTTCGCCCCGGGGATTCACCATCGGGGTTTATTCCATGGTCTGGGAACCGTTGGCCCACTTTGGTCGATGCTGTGGTTTCCGGGCCGATTCACTGGGAGGTTCATGATGTCCGTAAAAAAGATTCTATTGGGTATGCTCTGCCTGGGAATGATGCTCTGTCTCCAATCTTTGGCCCTGGCCGAGGAAGGGCGACTCATGGTGTCCGGCAGCCATGAGGCCGAGCTTTTACCCGGGTATGCGGTGATCCACCTCAACATCCGCCATGTGACCAAGGCGATGGCCCTAAGCCACCAGCAGATGATCTCCACATTGGACCGGGTGGTGGCGGGTCTCATGGCCCTGGGAATCCAGGAAAGGGACGTGGTGAAGTCCGTGATTCGCCAGGGCATGGAATATGTCTGGCAACAAAAGAAGAAAATCCCCAAGGGGTATTTTAGTTCCTGTACCGTGGGGATCAAGGTCCGGAACCTGGAGAACCTCCATGGGGTTTACGGGGAATTGTCCCGGCACAATGCCCTGGAAATCCGAGGTACTTCCTATGATCGGGAGGATATGGAGGAACAGGACCGGCTGGCCCTGGAGGCGGCCTTAAGGAACGCCAGGGAAAAGGCCGGACGAATGGCGGCCGTCCTGGGTGTAAAACTGGGACCTGCAATGGAGATCCGTGAGGAGGGCGTGGGCCACACCATGCCCCGGACCGAAAACATGGCCATGTCCCGCAAGGCATCGGCTGGATCAAATCCCGGGGGGCGTTTCGGAGAGGTCCGGGTCCAGGCCCGGGTGACGGTGGCCTTTGCCCTGGACAATTGATGCGAACCGGTTATGGAAATTTGATCCAGAGCCCTTGGGTGCCCTGGGAGTTGAAGGGCGCCGTGCCGTCCGTCAACGGGATCTGATATGGCAAATGAAGGGAAGGCGCCTATAAATCGTCCGCAGTATGGGCCACCATTGCCCTTCCCTTTTCCAGCACGGCTTCCACGGTTTCCAGATCCAGTTCCAGCTGACGGAAGGATCTCAGGTTTTTAAGGGCGTGTTCAAGGTTCTTTTCCCTGGGGGAAAGCGGGATAAATCCATGGCCCAGGAACTGGGAGAGGTGGTTGGCCAGGTTGATGATGATGTATTCCCGGGGGCAGTCCTGGGTATATAGATTCCAGTGGTGGCATTCGGCCACCTGGACAAAGTCGTCTGAAAATCTCAGCTTCTTTAGAAGCACCCCGCCAAAGGTGGTGTGGATCTCGTGGATGGCGGTCTGGAGTTCCAGGTCTTCCAGGTCCGGCTCCTCTGCAATGTCGGAATATGCCTTGAGCAGGAGCACCTTTCCGATATCGTGGATGATGCCCATGAGAAAGAGGGTGTCCAGGTTTTCCATTTCTAATTTTTCCCCCAGAATCCGGGCCAGGCAGGCCGTGGCAAAGGAGTGCATCCAAAGCTCTTGGAGCATGGTGTTGAGCTGGGCCTGCTCCGCGTCAAAGAGGGTTTTGGCCGCCACCGAGGTCACCACCTGGTGGGCGGCCTTGATTCCAAGGCGCACCAGGGCGGCGTTGAGGGTCTCGGCATGGTCCACCCCTTTGTACAGGGGAGAGTTGGCAATGGAAATCAGCCGACTGGAGATGACGATATCCTTCTTGATAATCTGTTCCAGGGCATCAATGGAGGGCGTCTCGGACAGAACCAGGGCGTCCACCTCCAGGACAATTTCCGGAAAGACCGGCAGTTTTATTTTCCCATTGTAAAATTGGCGGATGATGTCCGTCACCAGGCGGGAGTGGGGATTTTTTTCCGATGTCTCCAGGCCTTGGGGCAATTCCAGGCCCAGTTTTCCCAGGGCATCCATGAGCTGGTACCGGCTCACGGGTTTGGTCAGATAGTTGTTACAGCCCAGCCGGATACACTCCTTGATGGTGGAAATGTTCATGCGGGCACTGACCATGATGATCCTGGCCCTGTGGGCTTCAGCCACCCCATTGGCCCTTTCATGCCGGCGCATATTGGCCAGAACCTTGCGACCGTCCATGCCGGGCATGGACACATCCAGGGTGATCAGATCAAAGGGGGCTTTATCCTGGAGGGCTTTGGCAAAGGAGATCAGGGCCTCCCTGGCGTTGGTGGCCGGGGTGCACTCCCCGATGAGTTCCATTTTTTTGAGCAATACCGTCCTGGAAATCTCTTCATCGTCCACGACTAATATTTTCACCGCTACCTCCTTGGATGGCGTCCAACCCGGACATTGTCACCACAGGCTCGCGACCTATCCGATTTGGCGGTCATTCCACCTGTGGTATATCGTCCATTCGGTCCTGGGATCCGTCCGTTGGAGCCGGTCGGAGAACGGCCCGCGAGGTCCGTCCGTCCACCAGAATCCGGAGGGGGGTGGTGAAGTGGATATGCTTGAGATAGGTTCCGGTGTGACGGATGTGGTCCTGGAATTGATGGTAATGGATAAAGTCCTCCCCCCTGTCCGAGATGGTGATGTAGCTGATGCCCAGGGAGGTGATGTTCTGGAAAAAATGGGATCCCTGGGAGGGGTCGGCTTTGATGCTTTCAATGGTGGTCTCCACCATCACCCCCACATTGGAGATGTCGTTCCAGACCACGGGGATGCCCAGCCACCGGTCCGAGGAGCCCCAGCGGCCCGGTCCCACCAGGATGTATTTTTTCCCGGTGTCCGTGAACTGGGCGTTGAGACGGTTGATTTCAGCGGCCACCTCAACGGTTTTTCCGGCATCAAAGGTTTCCGGATCCACATAGATAAGGTCCTGGATGTCATCGTGGATGCCGTTGCCCAAGGCCCGGGTAGAATAGCAGAATGCCCGGGAAATATCCCGGGAGGAGATGGTGACGCCCAGATCCTGTTTATACTGTCCCATGGGCCGGATCTGGAGCAGGGAGAACTCAGGTTTCCCATGGTCGTCCAGGGGCAGGTTTACGGCAAATTCCACCTCCACCGAGGTGCCCATCCACCGGCTGCCGGCCCGGGTCACCGCCCCCAGGATTTCCGACAGGGGAAAGGCATTGTACTTGAGGATATTGGCAAAGGTGAGGATGGGGAACCCCTTGGGGGAATAGGCATCCCGGATACGGTTGTCCTGGGGGTAAAAGGTGGAGCACATGGGGTGGACCATGGGGTGGTCCACGGCATCATTGATGTCCAGCCGAGCCAGGGTGGCGTCTTCGGCGGCGGGCCCGTAAAAGGTCTCCTCTTCGGGAAAGGAGTCGGTCTTCAGGGCGTAGAAGTGTTTTTGTGCATTCTCCAATATGTCGTTGATCACGGAGAACTGGGGCAAAAACTGGGGATATTTGGGGCAGAGCCGCAGGGTTTTCTCCCCTTCCATGACGATCTTTCCCATGCCCAGGGCAATGTGGGCAATGCCCTCCTCGGATTTGAGATGGGCAATGGGATAAAAATTGTAGGACTGAACCACCCCGGAGATGGAGGGGTAAAAGTATTGTTTATACTTCACCCCCTTGATCTGCTGGAGCACAATGGCCATCTCCTCGTCCTCTGTTCTGTGGAGGGTGTTTTTGGCATAGGCTCTGGGGGCGGCCATGTAGGTGGAGGCGTAGACCCGCTTGATGGCCAGCACCAATTGGTAGAGCCGGATGTCGGTATTGGTGTGGCTGTTGGGCAGCATAAAGGTCTGGTAGAGGCCGGCAAAGGGCTGGTAGTGGGCATCCTCAAACAAGGAGGAGGAGCGCACGGCAATGGGATAGCGGACCTGCTCCAGGTAGGTGCGCAGCTTGGCCTTGAGGTTCTGGGGAAATTGGGCCTCCATAAAAGCCGCCACCACCCGTTCATCGGTGAGATGGGCCTCATCCTCCAGAAGACGGTGCAGGTCGTTGGATTTGACAAAGGTTTTAAACCCTTCCGTTGTGATGATCAGGGTCTGGGGGATGGAAATCTCAACGTCGGGAAACTGTTCCTGGAGGCAGGGATCCTTTCCCATCTGTGATGCCAGAAAGGCCAACCCCCTGGCCTTGCCCCCAAGGGATCCCGTACCGATTTTGATGAAATCCATATCCGAATCAAATTCGTCTGCATCAAAATCAACCACCAGGCCCTTGCGGGTTCCCCTGCGCCGTTCCCGGATGCTGTCCGTGAGGAAGCGCTTCAAGGCGCCGGCGTCGGTGAAATCCTCAATGCTGTATGACTTGAGTTTCAGGGCAAAATCGATTTCGTTCCGTGCCATGAGCCAGCGGGAGAAGTCATTGTTGGTGGCGTGGGCCATGACCGCATCGTCGGGGATTTCCGAGATCAGCTGTTCAATGGCCGTAAGGGTCTTGGCCCTGGCAATCTCCTCCCCCTCGGGGGTGCGGAAGACAAAATCCCCAAACCCCAGATATTGAATGAAAAATGCCTTGATTCGGTCGTTGAGATTATTGGTGTTCTTATTGACAAAGATCGCAGGGATTTCATCGATGATCTCCTGCTCCTGCTCTTCGGTGCTCAGGATGATCACGGGCAGATCCGGTGCCTTGGATTTGATCTGCTTGAGCAGTTTGTATCCGGCCAGCTTGTCTTCCTTGCCCCCTCGGGGGAAGCGCATGTCCGAAAAGATGGAGAGGATGTATTCCTTATAGGTGTCGTAGAGGGCCAGGGCCTCTTCATAGGAATGGGCCAGCAGCACCTTGGTCCGGCCCCGCATCTTCAGCAACCGGTGTTCTTCGTTAACGGACTCGTCAATGACCTTTTGGGTCTGGAGGACGATCTGCCGGTAGATCACCGGCAGGATGGCCGAATAGTAGCGGGGGGAATCCTCCACCATGACGATGACCCGGACCTTTGCATTCTCCGTGTCAAAGGCCACGTTCATTTCATCCTCCAGCCCCTTGATCATGGCCAGGAGGAGATCGGCATTGCCCCGCCACATATAGAGGCGGTCAATGGCGGTTCCCGGATCGATGCAGACATTTTGTTCCTGGCTGCAGGCATTGTGCAGAAGCATGAAAAGGGGCAGGTCCGCCCGGATCTTCTTTACCTCCTGGCCAAAGCTCTGGATATCCATGCCCTCCATGCTGGGCATGGCAATGACCATGTCAAACTCATCCCTTTCCAGTTTTTTTAATGCGTTTGTGGCCGAGGAGATCCAGGTAAGGCGGGGGGGCTTGGACAGGTTCAAGCCCTTGTATTCATGGATGATGCGATTGGAAAGTCTCCCCTCCTCCTCCATGATAAAGGCATCATAGGGACTGGAGACCAGCAGGATGCGCTCCACCTTCCATGCCATGAGTTCGTGGTAGATTTTGATGGGCACACCCCGGGGGGCAGGTTTGGCAACATCCATTGGAACACCTTTATTTGTAAGGGGTTAAACAGCGTTGATTTTATCACTATAACCGTGGCCGATGGAGATTGTCAAACCTGATGGAGGTGCGGCGCCCGGGGTTGCGTAATCGGTTGAGCCGGTCATTCCACAGGCGGTGTTTTGACCGGAACTTCCCGGATTAAAACCCCATTTTTCCTTCCACCTCGGCGATCTGCGCCTCTATTTCTTTCCGTTCCTCCGGGGTGAGGTCGGGGTTGGCCAGGCGGCGTTGGAGGCCCAGGAGGATCATCTCCTCCCGGTATTCGTTGCAGGTATATTTGGGGGTGGCGTCCGCTTTGGTGTCCATGGACAAATCCTTATGGGTTAAAAGAGGTCGTATCGAACCAGTTTGCCCTCCAATCCTCCGATCTCCAGATCCTTTTTCCACCGGGGGGACAGGGGGACCTTTTTAATGTATTTGGGGTCTCCAAAATAAATAAAGGCGGTGCATTGGGTGCAGCGCTCCTTTAGGGTGGCGCCCAGGTCCGCATAGAACTGGTTCATGTCCATGTCGCTGCCCATGCGGATCCCATAGGGGGGATTGGAGATGATGGTGGTGTTTTCCATCCTTGGCATATCCCTGAAATCCCTGTAGCTCACCTCGATGTTACTGCCGTGGTGGAGGCCCATGAGATTGGTCAATGATGCGTCCACGGCATCCTCGGAAAGGTCCCCCGCCGACACAAGGCCCTGGGGAAGCTCCCGGATGTCGGCCTCGGCCTCTTCCTTTACCCGCTGCCAGAGTTTGGCATTGAAGTCGGGGAGACGTTCAAACCCGAATTGGGATCTCAAAACCTGGGCCGGAATCCGGCAATGGGCCATGAGGGCTTCGCACAGCAGGGTGCCGGAACCGCACATGGGGTCGTGCAGGGGGCGGCTGCCGTCCCATTCACTGAGCCGGACCACGGCCGCGGCAACGGTTTCCTGCATGGGGGCGGAGACCCGTTCTTCCCGGTAGCCGCGCTTGTGCAACGGCCCGCCCGAGGCGTCGATGGAAAGGGTGGCCTCGTCCCGGTGGATGTGCAGATTGATGGTGATCCAGGGATCCTTGGGATCCACATTGGGACGGCGGTTGGTCCGGTCCCTGAAATAATCGGCAATGGCATCCTTGACCCGGAGGCCTGCATAGTTGGAATGGGTAATGGCCGATTCCGACACATTGGCCATGACGGAAAAGGTTTTCCTGGGGTTGAGGAACTCCTCCCACCGGATTTTCCGGGCGGCCTTGTACAATTCATCCCGGTCCGTGCATTTAAAGGTGACCAGGGGGGCCAGTACACGGGAGAGGAGGCGGGCCTGGTAGGTGATCCGGTAGAAGTCCTTCCGGTTTGCGGAGAACCAGACCCCCCGGAAGACCGGAGAGAGCTGGGTGGCGCCCAGGGCCTTTAATTCTTCCAGGGCCATTTCCTTGACACTTTCCGCCACCTGGGCAAAGTAGCGGGATTCCCGTTCATAAATGTATTCCAGCTTGGCCAGCTTGCGTTTTTTGCCAAGTCCCTTTTGAAGAATGCTTTTTCTACCGGTATTCACGTCTCAAATCCTTAATGGAAAAATAAAATAAACGCCTTTTATACCAGGAAAAACCGGTTTTGGGAATATCCTGGTGTGCCGGGAAGGGGAAATATCCCGGCAACGGTGCTCAGGATTTTAGGGTGCCCACGCCCAGAAGATCGGCCATGTTGGCCCCGGGATCCAGCACCGGTTCGATGCGGGAGGTGGGGCAGGTCATGATGGTGGAAATCCCCGGGCCGTGGCCGGCCAGGCGGCAGTCGGAATGGACCACCACCCCGATGCTGACAGCACCCTGGCGGTAGGCCCGGCCATAGGCGTTGTCATGGTCCATGAGGGCCACAAAATCTCCGAAGCGCATCTGGTCCAGTTTGTATTTTTCAACGGTGTCCGGATCCGAGGTCATGACATCGTAGTCCCCGGCACCCACGTGGGCCCTGCCCACCCCGGATCCCATGCAGGGGGCCGGAACCATGGTGGTCACGGGCACCTTCAGGGTATGGTCCGGCCCGGGTTTGATCTTCATTTTGTGGAGGAGTTCCGGGGCCAGGTTAAAGAGTTTGATCTCCGGGTAGTCGGTGAGGGCCAGTCCCTGGCCCTTGGCCCGGATCTGGATCTTGTCCTCGTAGGTCATGACCTCCTTCACGGCCCGGTCAAATTCCACAATGATGTGCTCACTGCCCCCGTGGTGGCCGATGACCACACCGGTTTCCCCCTTGGCCTCTCCGGAAACGATGACGGCGGTGTTACCGATGCAGGAGAGCAATTGCAGGGAGTTGTTGGGAAAATCATTGGGTTTTTCCGCATTGGCCGTGCAGCTGACACCGGGTTCGATGTGGTCCCCGGCCAGGCCGAATGCCGAATCCCCCAGCCCCACATTCAAGGTGATGCCGCCGATGCCCGGCAGGAGAAAGGGAACCCCCCTATGATCCACCTTCCAGCCCAGTCCCACCCGGGGGGGGCCGGGACGGCAGGCAATGTACATTTCCACGATGCGATCTTCATTGGTATTGAGCATGGTTGTTATCCTTATTATTTTTCAAGTTTCAGCAAAAAGGGCAGCCCAAGGAATCCGGCAAGGGCGCTGAAAATAAACATCTGGTTCAATCCGGCCGCATCCCCTACCCCGCCGGCAATGACAACGGCAACGGATCGGATGGCAAAGGAGGCCATCATGAACAAACCGTTTCCTGCGGCCGGGTTTTCCCTGGCCGTTTCCTGGATCAGGGCCAGCATCACCGGGGTGGTGGAGAGAACGGTGAAGCCGGCGGCACACAAACAGAGGATCTGGAGGGTGCCGGTGAAAAAGACAAAACCCAGGATGCACAGGGGGGCCGCCATGGTGGCCCAGAAGAGGACCCGTCGCCGGCCCATCCAGTCGGAAAGGGTGCCGGAAAAGAGCACCCCGAATACCCCCACGGCCTCGTAAAGGGCCAGGGCCGCACCGCTGAGCCATAGGTTGCCGGTCTTCTGCTCCACATAGACCGTTAAAAAGGTCCCCATGGTGGCGTGCATAAACCCCCGGGTCATGAGGATGCCGGACAAGGGCTTGAGCACGTGGGCCACTTCCCTGTATGCGGTTTTCAGGGAATTCCGTTTCTGGATCCTGCTGGGTTCGGCCTGTTTTTCCAGGGTGAACCAGAGCAGAATCGAGGTGAGCACGGCAAAGCCCACCACCCAGAACAGGTTGTCCAGGCCCAACAGCTGCACCGCCCCCACGGCAAAGATGGGGCCCAGGCTCCGGGCCGCCTCCCCCCCGGTCATGAAAAAACTCATCCCCCTGCCCTTGTGGGGGCCGGCATATCCGGCAATGAGCACCGGAGAGGGCACATGGTAAAGGGCCACGGAGATCCCCGCCGTAAACGCCAGGACCAGAAGCTGCCAATAGGCGCCGGCATTGCCCATGAGACACATGGGAACGGCGGTCAGGGTCGGGGCCAGGATCACCAGCCACCGGGCCAGGCCCCGGTTGTCGGCAAAAAGACCGATGAAGGGATTGGCCAGGGCCGGGATCTGCATCACCGTGGACAACAGGCCCGCCTGGCTGAGGGTAAGGCTGAGTTTCTCGATGATCAGGGGAAGCAGGGGCGATAAAAAGCTGGTATACACATCATGGATGAAATGGGAAAAAGATACCAGTAAAACTTTGGAGGTCTGGAAGTTTTTTGAAGGGGTCATGTTCCTCTCTGGACCGGTTGAATTTGCGCCCTTGGGCGGTAAATTTGGGATTCTATTTCAGTCAAGGGGACCATACCCCGAATCCGGGGGAAAGTACACGGAATACCACATTTGTTTGGCCTTTGCCGTGGTTTTATCCGGTGGTGGATTTGTGTTTGGAAGGGGGACTGCCGCCATGGGAGGGCGGGCGATACCCTGGGTGGCTGGCAGGGGATGGGCCTTCGGTACCGGCCCCATTGTTGACTTCCCCATGGGGGACATACTATGTGTCTAAGGGAGGCCATCTGTCAACTTTACCAAATGGGGAGGGAAGATGAAGGATACGGAATTCCAGGCATTTCTGGTCAGGGAGACGTCCCAGGGACATTTTCAGGGGCGGGTGGAGGAGATGAAAATGGAGGACCTGCCCCCGGGGGAGGTTTGGGTCCGGGTCCATTTTTCCAGCCTCAATTATAAGGATGCCCTGTCGGCCACGGGGAACCGGGGGGTGACCCGGACCTATCCCCATGTGCCGGGCATTGACGCCGCCGGCATCGTGGTTCATAGCAATACCCCGGAAATAAAGGAAGGGGATGCCGTCATCGTCACCTCCTTTGACCTGGGCATGAACACCTCCGGGGGGTTTGGTCAGTATATCCGGGTGCCCGCCCACTGGGTGGTGCCCCTGCCCATGGACTTGACCCTGGAGGAGAGCATGGTGCTGGGAACCGCCGGTTTCACCGCTGCCATGTCCATTGAAAAACTCCTGCCCTTGGTCTCTCCGGACAGGGGGCCGGTGCTGGTCACCGGTGCCACCGGCGGGGTGGGCTCCCTGGCCTGCGCCATCCTGGTGAAACTGGGATATGGGGTGGCTGGGGTGTCCGGCAAATCCGACACCGGATTCCTGGAATCCCTGGGGGTGGGGGAGGTGATCCCACGGGAGGCATTTTTGGTCGATACCCGGGCCCCCATGCTCAAGGCCAGGTGGGCCGGTGTCGTTGACACGGTGGGCGGGGATATCCTGGCTGCCGCCGTCAAATCCACCCTGCCCTGGGGGGGGATCACCTGCTGCGGGCTGGTGGCCTCTCCGGAGCTGAATCTTACGGTCTTCCCCTTTATTCTCAGGGGCCTCTCCCTTTTCGGCATTGATTCCCAGGACTACGGCCCCGAACCCCGGAAACATCTCTGGAACCAATTGGCCGGCCCATGGAAGCCGGATTCCCTCATGGAGATGTTTCGCGCCATCCGCCTGACGGATCTGCCCAGGGCCATTGATGAGATTCTAGGCGGCGCCCTAAGGGGGCGGGTTATCGTGGATTTGAGATAGGCCAGGGAAACGGGTGCAGTTCCATGGGCGGGAGAATAAAAAAGGCCCGGCAGTTTTGCCGGGCCTTTTCAGGCAGGAACAGGTGGGCAGATCAATGGATGATTAGAAGTTGATCTGCCATTTGATGCCGTAATAGGTGATCTGGGGGTCGTCTTTTTGTTTCATGTCGCAATAGCCGATTTCCGGAGTAATGAATACCCCTTCGGCCAGGAAGATGGTGGACTGGAGGTAAATGGTTTCAGCGTCGTCTTTGGGTGCGTTAGCCTCGTCCAGTTCGGTTTTAACATACCCATAGCCTGCTTCCAGGTAGAGGCCCTTGCGGATTTCAACGCCGGCAATGAGCAAGTAGGCCAGGGCGTCTCTGTCTACGATTTTGGTGCCGTCAAATTTGGCCAGACCAAAGCCGTCGCCGTCAAAATCACTGGTGCTGGCGTTGCCCGTTGTGGACCAGAGGGCGCTGTTGACAAGGATATCGGCCTGGTTGCCCACGTTCTGACCACCCCAGATGTTACCCTTGAAGTAAGCCGGGCCCACGTTGAGTCGTCCGCCTACCCCCAGGATATAGGAATCCACGTCCAGGGATTCGGTGCCCGTGAGAACCTCAAAGGTCTGGTACGCACCCGCAACAGATACGTGGCCCTGTTTGAAGTCGAATTTATACTTGGCCTGGATGGAGGGAAAGTTAAGTTCCGTATCCGGCTGGCTGGCATAGAGGCCATAGGGATGACCCCCATTGGTGTTTTGACGATACACCAGGGTTTTACAATCAACGGCTGCAATCTGGAATCCACCGAATTTTAAACGCACCTGGGCTTTCCGGGCGCCATAGAGCATACCAAAGGTGCTCATGTTGTGGTCACCCTTGCCCAGGGAATGGATGGAGTAAACCTGGTTGGAATAGGGGAAAAGAAGGGGGGTATAATGTTTGCCCACCAGCAGGCTGCCGGCGCCGAAGTCCCACTCTCCGTAGAGGATACGGACATTGGCATCGCCGCTCTGGGCGCCGTATTCAAACCGACCGGTCAGGGAATCGTTGACTTTGACGTTGGCGCCGATACGGGCATTACCCTGGAGGCCCTGCTCATAGTTTTTGGTATCGTCGCCTGTGATTAATCCAAATGCAGCCAGATTGCCGGGAGACTGGAAGGGGCTGTTTTCAAAGTCCGTGTAAAAGGTGTTAATACGGGCGCTTCCGTAGAAGTCCCACTCTGCTGCAGAGGCCACCGAGCCGGCCAAAAGCACAAGGGCAGCAGCAATTAGCATTAATTTTTTCATCTTTTCTCCTTTTGCTTGAGGGTTACCTGTTCTCCTGCCAACGCCCCGTTGAACTGCTCCTTTTAAACAATTGACGGGGTTGAACGCATTATTATTTTTGCGAACGGGGTTTATGGTGCATTTTACTTAATCAGAATATGATAAGTATTGTCAATCTCTTTTAGAACATTTTTTAACACTTTTGAAACAAAAAACAAAAAATGTTAAAAACTTTGATAGATGGGTCTGTCAGCGGTTGGTTGGCTTATTGGGGCTCAAATTCAAACAATGCATATATGTGGTGCTGAATTGCTGTTTTTATGACTATATCTTGACGGAGGTGAATGTTTGCGGCGTGGGGGAGGAAATGTAACAACTTGTGGAAAGATGTCCCCCTTCCCTTGCCATATTTTTTTGATTCCATGGTGTCAGCCCGTGACGGGGTTTAATATTCATGGGCGTTGGGCAAGGCAGAATGTCACATCCTCGGGTCGGTAGAGGCTGCTGGACGGCAGCAGGCAATCGCAGAATCCAACGGCCCTCAGCCCTGCTTCTGCCAGGATTCCCCGTATTTCCGGTTTCGAAAATGCCCGGGAATAGAATCGGTAGACGGCTGTCCCCTGTGGGGGATCTGTGACCATGTGCTGGTGCAATACCACTTTGTCGGCTTTGTATATAAATGTTTCAGAGAGCACAAGGTGGGGATGGGGGCGCCAGAACCCCTTGTCCAATGCTTCCCAGGTCCGTTCCGGGGAAATTGTGGACAGCCAGTGGGTATTCAAAACATCAAATATGAAGATACCGCCGGGGGTCAATGCCCTGCGGATTTTTTTCAGGAGCCCATGGCGGTCATGGGGGAAAAGCACACCAAAGTCCGTGAAGACCATGAGAATCAGGTCGTATTTCCCCTGGTCTTCCAGGGTGAGATAATCCTGACAACGATAGGTGATATCAAGCCTGGCCCGGGCTGCAGATTCTTGTGCATGGGCAATGGAGCGGGGGGAAAAGTCCATGCCGGTCACACAGTGACCTTTTTTTGCCAGCCGTTCCGTATAGAGCCCAGGGCCGCAGCCAAGGTCGAGGATGGAGAGGCTGCGGCCCGGTACCTGGCTGAGGATCCAGCGGATTGTTTTTTCAACGGTGGTTAATTTCCGGCTGGCCAGATCCGTTTCCTGGCTTAAATGGGTTTCCAGCAACCCTTTGGAAATATAAGGATCGGTCCACATGGTGGCGGTGCCGGGGGTGTAAATACTTGGTCTTTTGGTCAATGCGAGAATATCATTGGGTGTCATGGTAACTTCCTTGAAATCAGCGTTGCATGCACACAGATATCCTGTGTGAATGGGATGGATGAAATCCGCCGATAAAAAGCAGTGGGGGGAAGACACACTCCCATGGCTTCGGTATCCCTGGAATTTGATAACCCGTATGGCGGAACGATTGTAAAAATAACAGGTTTGGATGAAAGTGCAATCCTGTTGTGAATTTCATCAAGAAGGCTTGAAATGTTTCTGCAGTCCCCCTTAACAGGTCTAAAAATAAAAGGCCCGACCGGAATCCCGGCGGGCCTTTTACCTTATTATAGAAAGAATTTTTCAGTTTTCAGACAGCGACCTTGTCGTTCGTGGGGTGAAAATCCAGGCTTAAAGGATTCCCTTTAGCCGTTTCACGGCACAGAAATCCCCGCACATGGTGCAGGCTTCCTTTTCAGATGTGGGCATGGAGGATTCCCTATAGGCTTTGGCCTTTTCCGGGTCGATGGCTTCGGCAAACTGGCCTTCCCAATCCAACTCCATGCGGGCCTTGCTCATGCGGTTGTCGGCATCGGCAACCCCTTCCAGGCCAAGGGCCAGGTCGGCGGCATGGGCGGCAATGCGGGAGGCCATTATCCCTTCTTTCACATCTTCAAGGGTGGGCAGCCGTAGGTGCTCGGCCGGGGTGACATAGCAGAGGAAGTCGGCTCCGTGCATGGCGGCAACGGCTCCGCCAATGGCAGAGGTGATGTGGTCATACCCCGGGGCAATGTCTGTGACCAGGGGGCCCAGGACATAGAAGGGGGCATCGTGGCAGAGGCGTTTTTGCAGCTTCATGTTCATTTCCACCTGGTTCAACGGAACATGCCCCGGTCCTTCGATCATGACCTGGACATCCCGTTCCCAGGCTTCCTTGGTCAGTTCACCCAGGGTGATGAGTTCTTCAATCTGGGCCGCATCGGTGGCATCCTTGGTGGCGCCGGGGCGGAGCCCGTCCCCCAGGCTGATGGTCACGTCGTGCTCCCGGCAGATGGTGAGCAAACGGTCAAAGTGTTCGTAAAAGGGGTTTTCGTTCTGGGTTCTTTCCATCCATTCGGTGAGGATGCTGCCCCCCCGGCTGACAATGCCGCAGAGACGGGGATTCTGTTTGATGCGATCCACTGCCTTCCGGGTGAGCCCGGCATGGATGGTGATGAAGTCAATCCCGTTTCTGGCATGGATCTCAACGGTCTCAAACCAGTCCTCAAGGGTGATTTCTGGAACGGGTTTTCCCGTGCGGGTGAGGGTGTCGTAGATGGGCACGGTGCCGATCATCAAAGGCACTTTTTCCACCAGTTGTTTCCGGAAGGCTTCGGTGTCACCGGCCACGCTCAGGTCCATGAGGGCATGGGCCTTGTGTTCAATGGCCATGTCCGCCTTTTTCATCTCCCGTTCAAAGGCACACTCATCCTTGGACACGCCCAAATTGACGTTGATCTTGGTGGTCAGGCCCTGGCCCACGGCAATGCCGGGCAGGCAGGTATGGGCCTTGTTGCAGGGAATGGCGATGCGTCCGGCGGCAATGCCCTGGAGCAGGGCTTCCTTGGAGATGGGTTCCACGGCGAGAACCGCTTCCATCTGGGGGGTTACAATACCCTTGCGGGCGGCTTCCATCTGGGTGCTATAGGCTGTCATTGTATATATCCTTTATTTCTTTTAAGCGTAGTACAACATCGTCGGCGGCAATGATTTCGGTGACCAGGCAAACGGTTTTCGCCCCCCTTGAAATCACCTCCTTCATGTTGTGGCGTTTGATGCCGCCAATGGCCACAAAGGGAAGTTCTCCATTCCGGACCACATGGTCCAGGTAGGTGAATCCCACTGCGTCGCAGACATCTTCCTTGGTCTGGGTGGGAAAGACAGGGCCCACACCGATGTAGTCGGCCCCGTCTGCCTTGGCCCGGGCGGCCTGGTCCGGAAAATGGGTGGAACAGCCCACCATGAGATGGGGGGCCAGGCCCTTGACCACGGAGATGGGCAGATCATCCTGTCCCTGGTGGATGCCGTCGGCCTCCACGGCCAGGGCCAGGTCCAGAAAGTCATTTACGATAAAGGGAATTCCCGCCTCCCGGGTGATCTTCCGGATGGCCAGGCATTCCTCATACATGGACTGGTAGGATTTTTTATGGCGTTTTTCCCGGTATTGGAGAATGTCTATGCCGCCCTCCACAAGGAGTTCAGCGGTTTTGACATTGCCCCGGCCCCGGGAAAATTCTTCCCCCAGGATTCCGTAAATTCCCCTGGGAAACGCGTGTTTTTTTTCCATATCTTTCTCCTGGGCATCTCCACGAGTTGCCCGGTTAAAGGGAGGGGATCCTCCCCTTCTGGGGGTATGCCGGATCCGGCAGCTGGGTGCAAAGATGTTCCAGGACCAGGGCGGCCATGCGGGCCGTGACCAGGGCCACCTTGGGGGGAAACAGGGGGGCCGTGTCCTGGTCCGAGGTGAAATCCCCCACGATCCAGGTCCTTCCCAGTTTCCGCACCCCTACTCCGTCCAGGTCGCAGCCGGCAATGCCCGAGGCCGAAACCATGGGGGTACCGGCCACAGCCATCTCCTCCAGAATCATTTTTTTCAGCCCGGCCTGGTCAAATCCCTCCACCACCAGGTCACAGTCCTTGAACAGGGCCGTGGCATCCCCGGGGCCCAGTTTTTGGACCCGGGTTTGAATCTCCAGGTGGGGACTGATCTCTTCCAGATTCACCTTGAGCTGTTCCGCCTTGGGCAGCCCGGTTTGGGACCGTCCGTAGAATTGGCGGTTCAAATTTCCCGCCTCCACATCATCGTGGTCCACCAGGACCAGGGAGAGGGCGTGGAGGTGGAAGGGGCTTTCAACCCGCCCCCCCACCGTGGACTGGGCCAGGAGGCGGGCCACGTTGGAGCCCACCCCCCCTACTCCGGCAATACCGATTTTCATGTTAAAAGATCTCCCAATCCTTGAACACGGGCTGGTATCCGCTGGTTTCAATCATGGCGCAGACCTGGTCCACGCTCCGGGTGTCCGTGACCTCGAACTGGGGGGTGGTCTCCTCCCCTTCCTGGACCGCATATCCTCCCACGTCTGTGTGGGAGCCTGCCGAATACTTGGTCACGCCCAAATGGACCAGGCGGTCCCTGAAGGCGGCGGATTCACGGGTGGAAACGGTGATGCCCAGACGGGGCATGAAAAGGCGGAAGGCCAGCATGAACTGGACAAATTGCAGGTCGGACAGCTCATTCTGGGGCGGGATGCCCCCTTCGGCATGGGTCATGCGGGGAAGGGAGACCGCCACCTCCACATGGGGGAAGTGGTCCTCCATGTACCGGGCGTGCATGGCCGTCATAAAGGCTTCGAACCGGGGTTTGCCCAGGCCGAATAGAGGACCGATGTTCACGCCCCGGAAGCCGGCGGCCGCTCCCCTTTCCGGGGTGCCCAGCCGCCATTCATAGTCGGCCTTTTTCCCGGCCAGGTGGACCTGTTTGTAGGTGCTGCGGTCGTAGGTCTCCTGGTAGACGGTGACGGAATCGGCCCCGGCCTTTGCCAGGGTCTGGTAGTCGTCCTGGGACATGGGGAACATTTCCAGGGCAACCGAGGAAAAATACCGGCGCAGCACCCCAACGGCCTCGGTGAGATAGGACATGGGGGTCTTGGCCGGTGCCTCCCCCGTCAGGACCAGGATGTGACGGATGCCCTTGGCCGCAATGGCCTTGGCTTCGGTCTCGATCTCCTCAATGGTCAGCTTGGTCCGGGGGAAGTCGGTGTTGGCGTTGAACCCACAATAGGTGCAAAGGTTGGCGCAATAATCCGAGATATAAATGGGCGCAAAAAGCAGGATGGTCCGGCCGAAGTATTGCTGGGTGAGTTTTTGGGAGACCTGGGCCATCTCCTCCAGGCAGGATTCTGCGGCCGGGGAGATGAGGTTGAGCAGGTCAAACCGGTTCAGTCGTCTCTGGCCGGCCTTGTGGATGACGGCCATGACCTGGTCCGGGGTCACCGTGTCAAAATACCCCTGGATATCCATGGCTTCCAGCCCGGGGATGTGATCCATAAATGCCATGACATCACCCCCTTAGGAAACCCGTCAAAGGAGAAGAGGCACTGGCCGTGGTCCTTTCCCCTGCCAATTGGGAGAGATAGGCCATGCGACCGGCTTCAACGGCCATGGCAAAGGCTTTGCCGGCCAGGGCCGGATCCTTGGCCGTGGCAATGGCCGTGTTCACCAGAACGGCGTCGGCGCCCATTTCCATGGCTTCGGCCGCCTGGGAGGGCTTGCCGATGCCCGCATCCACCACCACGGGCAGCTTGGAGATATCAATGATCCGCTGGATCATATCCTTCATCTCCAGCCCCCGGTTGGAACCGATGGGGGCGCCCAGGGGCATGACTGCTGCGGCTCCGGCATCGTGGAGCTGCTGGGTGACCGTGAGGTCGGGAAGGACATAGGGCAGGACCATAAAGCCGTCCTTTGCCAGGATCTCGGTGGCCCGGACGGTTTCGGCATTGTCCGGGGTGAGGAATTGCATGTCCGAGATCACCTCGATTTTGATGAAGTTGCCGCAGCCGGCTTCCCTGGCGATGCGGGCAATGCGCACCGCCTCCTCCGCCGTCCGGGCACCGGAGGTGTTGGGCAGCAGGGTGACGCTGCCGGGAATGTGGGAGAGGATATTGCCCTCCCCTGCCGTGGGATCCACCCGCCGCAGGGCCACGGTGATCATTTCGGATTGGCTGGCCTCCAGCATGGGGGTGATCAGGGTCTTTGAGGCAAATTTGCCCGTCCCCGTGAACAACCGGCTGGAAAAGGATTTGCCACCCAGGGTTAAAAGATCGTTGGTCTGCATCATCCACCTCCTACAAAGCTTAACAATTCAATGGCGTCGCCGTCGGATAGGGAACAGGTTTGCCAATGGTCCTGCTGGACAACGGCCCGGTTGACTTCGGCCACCAGTGATGCAGGGTCATATCCCCGTTCTTTGACCAGGTCCCAGAGTGTTTCAGACTGGGTGTCCGTATCCCGGCCGTTCAGATGTATTTTCATAATACCTCCAAAACCGATTAACATACCGGGGGATGGATTCCGTTACGGTGGATATGGCTATAGGGGTGGTACTGGGAATGGAAAATTTTATGCGGGTGGATTTTCTATGCAACATACACTGTCCCTACGTCGGTGTTAACCGTATCAGGTTCCAAGGGTTGAAGCATACGCTGCCTCTCTCAGCTCTTGTTAAGAGCACCCCCAGTGGAGTAAAGTTGAGACTATAATACAAAGAAAATGCCGGGTCAAGACCCAAAATGAAGGGTGTTCATCCGGGAGTCGCGTCCTCGGTTACATGGGGCAACTGGACGAGACCAGGGGCCCCTTGGACATTGTCAGGGCCTTTGGCCCCATGCCGTGGGGGATCGTTTCCTGCCCACGGCATGGCCCTTGGGTTAGATGATCTGTTTCAGCAGGTTCTCCACCCCATGGTAATCTGTAGAATTGGGAAGGGTCAGGCTCTGGTAGCCGTCACCGGTGAAACTGCGGTCCACCTCAATGAGGACATGGGTGACATCGGGTTCAAGGATAAAGGAGAGCTCCATCTCCTTGACCCGGGAGAAGCCGAATCCGCCGGGCTTGTACTCCAGCTCCTGGTAGCAGCCGGAGTGGGATTCAAACCCGTCCCCCCGCAGATATCCCCTTTCCACGTCGGCCTTTTTCAGGGTATATCCGTTCTTCTCCATGGCATCCATGAAGTGGTAGACCAGGGGGCTGGGATGGATGTTAAGGTAGTCCCGGTCACTGGGGTCCATGGCCATGTCAATGTCCAGGGAGGTCTCCAGCCATACCTTGCAGCGGTTCTTTTCCGCATTGAGCACCGTTATGGGGGTTTCCGGATGGAGGTCAAAGGAAAAGGGCATTTCCAGTGCTTCCCCCGGGGCCAGGGTAAAGGGGTCGGCTACCCGGTATTTGGCAAGGGTATGGCTGATTTCCATGTCCATCGCCTCCCCCTCTTCCTTGGCCATGGTCCGGAGTTTGAGGACGATGGCCGATATCTCCTGTTCCACATCTCCCCCGGTGATGTCCACCCGGCCCTCCACGGTGCCGCCGGGCATAAATTGGTCCGTTGTCAGTACGGCATCCACCCTGGCGCTGCCGATCCCCATCTTTGCAAATAATGTTTTGAACATTGAAGGTATCCCTAGGTTGCGGGGCGTGGTCTCCCCATGGTTGCGTATTCATAGAAACTCGGTTTTTATCTACGATGCCGGGCCCCCCCTGTCCAGGGCAGCACGATAAATTCAAAATATTTTTCCAGGTTAGAGGAACCCCTGGTAGGACGGGTGGTCCGTTGCAAGGGCCCGGGCTTCCGGCGCCCCGGACAAAAAGGTGAAATCCTTGAAGTCAAAGCCAGGGGACACGGTGCAGCCCACCAGGGTATACTCCCCCAGGGATTGGGCCGCCTGCCAGACACCGCCGGGCACCACACCCGCATAGCCCTGTTCCGGGCCGATCACCTGCCGGGTGACCCGGCTGCCGTCATATTGGATCAGGGCCAGGGGCGCCCCCTGGTAGAAATGCCAGATCTCGTCGTGGACCACCCGGTGGAACCGGCTGACCTCGCCTTGGGTCAACAGAAAATAGATCTGGGTGACGGCCCGGCGGGTCTCCCCGTTCACCGGAGAGGTCACCCCCTGTTCAGACCGGTAGATTTCCCTGTAATATCCCCCCTCGGGGTGGGGGGAAAGCTGGTATTTTTCGATGAGTTCTTCCATGGAATTCCTTGGTGTTTCATAGGGTTGAATCAGGGGTGGCAACGGCAAAGACCCGGATGGGGTCGGGCTTGCCCTTCACCGTGACCCTGGGCATGGGGGTAAGGGCGGCCACGCTGCCTGCGGCTGCAGCCACCTTTTCACTGACCAGGATCTGGGTGTTGAAGCGCTTGTTCAGCCCCTGGATACGGGAGGCCAGGTTCACGGTGTCGCCGATGAGGGAATAGGCGGAGCGTTGGTCCGAGCCGATGGTGGCGGCCAGAACCTGGCCGGTGTGGATGCCGATGCCGTGCTTGAGCTCGGGGCGGCCCTGGTTGGCCAGGCGGGCGTTGAGGGTCATTAGCCGGTCCTGCATTTCCAGGGCACATTGGACGGCGGCGGTTTCATGGTTGGATGAGGGCACAGGGGCCCCGAAGACCGCCTCCACCTCGTCTCCGATAAACTGAAGGATGAGGCCGCCGTGGGTGGTGACGGCCTGGGCCATCTCGTTGAAATAGGCGTTGAGGACGTGGATGAGTTCCTTGGGATCACTCACCGCCACCAGGGGGGTGAAGTTGCGCAGATCGGCAAAGAGGATGGTGGCCTGTTTGATCTCCCCGTCCAGGGGGATGCGACCGGCCAGAATTTCGTCCCGGATGCGGTGGTCCACGTATTTGCCAAAGCTGTCCTTGATGAGTTCCCGTTCGGCCAGTCCATGGCACATGGTGTTGAGGCTTTCCCCGGCAAAGCCGATTTCATCGGTGGAAAAGACCTGGGCCCGCTCCCTGAAGTTCCCCTTTTTCACCGCTTCCAGGACCCGGATGATCTCCCTCAGGGGCTGGCGCAGATTGGCGGCCATGAGCCAGGACAGTCCCATGGCGGTGAACAAAAAGGTGAGGGTTTCCGAGGTGATGGCCCGGGCAAAGCTGTCCATGAGGGTGAGCCGATCGATGTCGGCATCCTGCCAGAGCTGTCTGTACCGGAAAATGGTGAGCTGGATAAAGGAGAAGGGAACAATGGCCACGGCAAAGATCAGGGCGGCGAATCGTCCCCATATACCGATGTGGACTGCCCCTTTCACCTCCGATGGCCTTCCCTTTGGAAAGAAGACGGGTATGAGGTGGTGCTGGTTCATGTGCTCCATCCAGAAAAAGGCCAGGACCACGGTGATCATGCCGCAGCCCATGCCGATGACCAATGCGGTTCTGGAGCCCAGGGCCCAGAAGAGGAGGCTGGAACTGCCCCAGATCAGCGCTTCCACCAGGGTGATGACATAGGGTTCGTTCAGGACCCGCTTCCGGGCCCGGGCCAGGAGGTCCACATGGGGTATTCGGCCTCGATGGTATTGCTTCAGGCAGTTTCGAACCGGCCGTTCATACCAGAGGGTAAAGGCAATGGTCACCCCCAGGGCCCCATAGCTGAGGTAGTTGTAAAAAAACTGGAGGAGCTGGGGATCGGGTTCCACCTCCCGTATATAGCGGTGCTGGAAAAGGATGGTGCCCATGTAATCGCCGATGACCCCGGCGATGATATTGCCGAAGAGGACAGCATTGGCCAGATGGAGGTATTGGAACCATGATGTAACCGGTCGGGGATCAGACATGTCCCATCTCTATTATTTCCCAGAATTAATGTAAAGAAAATATTGACGATGGCCCGGCCAAGGGTGTAATACACCCGTGTAATAAAGAATACTTGGCAAACGGAACATGGTGAAATCCCATGACGGTCCCGCCGCTGTAATCGGAAACATCGGTCTGCATCCGCCACTGTGAAAACGGGAAGGCAGCAGAAACCGGTCTAATGCCGTAAGTCAGAAGACGTGCCGGGTATATGGATGGACAAAACTCGATGGCAAAGGGTTTTGCAGGATTATATGGATCTCCTGCACAACCCTTTTTTGGGTTTTGGGCAGGGGACATCATAGCGAGGATACTATGACCAGCCAATTGGAAGCGGCCCGCCAGGGCATCATCACCGACGAAATGAAAATTGTGGCCAAGGACGAGGGCCTGTCCGAAACCTTTATCATGGACCATGTGGCCAAGGGGGAGATCGTCATCCCCTGTAACCCCAACCGCAAGCACCAGAAGGTTCGGGGCATCGGCACGGGGCTGCGCACCAAGGTCAACGCCAGCATCGGCACCTCTTCGGACATCTGCGACATCGAGCATGAAATCGCCAAGGCCAAGGCCGCCGAAGAAGAGGGGGCCGACACCCTCATGGAGCTCTCCGCCGACGGAGACATGGATGCGGTCCGCCGGGCCGTCCTGGACGCCTCGGGGCTTCCCGTGGGCAACGTCCCCCTGTACCAGGCATTTAAAGAGGCCATTAAAAAGTACAAAAACCCGGCCAAGCTGGATCCGGAATACCTCTTCGACCTCATTGAAAAGCAACTGGAAGACGGCCTCTCCTTCATGGCCATCCACTGCGGCATCAACCTTTACACCATTGAACGCCTGAGAAAACAGGGCTTCCGTTACGGCGGCCTGGCCTCCAAGGGCGGTACCTACATGGTGGCCTGGATGGACATCAATAAAAAGGAAAATCCCCTTTACGAACAATTTGACCGGGTCTGCGCCCTGATGAAGAAGTACGATGCCGTCCTCTCCCTGGGCAACGGGATCCGGGCCGGCGCCATCCACGACAGCCACGACAGGGCCCAGATGGCCGAGATGATCATCAACTGCGAACTGGCCGACCTGGGCCGGGAAATGGGTTGCCAGATGATGGTGGAAGGCCCCGGCCATGTGCCCCTGGACGAGATCGAAGGCAATATCATGCTGGAAAAACGCATGTCCGGCAACGCACCCTACTATGTCCTGGGACCCATCCCCTGTGACACCGGTGCCGGCTACGACCACATCACCTCGGCCATTGGTGCCGCCTCCTCCGCACGTTTCGGAGCCGACCTGGTCTGCTATATCACCCCGGCCGAGCACCTGGCCCTGCCCAATGTCCAGGATGTGCGCGAAGGGGTTCGGGCCACCCGCCTGGCCACCCGCATCGGCGACATTGCCAAATATCCCAACCGCAGGGAAAACGAAAAACAGGCTGCCCTGGCCCGCCGGGACATGCGCTGGGACGACCTGGAAAAATACCTGCTCTTCCCTGAAGTGGCCCGGAAGGTCCGTGAAGAGCGGGCGCCCGAACATAAGAAAACCTGTACCATGTGTGGTGATTTCTGTGCCATGAAAAAGGGCATGGAAGTCTTTGAAAAGGACATCACAGACAAGAGGTAGGACATATGTCACTTTTGGAACAGACCATTGCAAATATTCCCGGCCTGGATGAAAAGGCCCTGGCCACAGCCCAGGACCGTCTGGCCAACCAGGCCCGCCCGGCCGGAAGCCTGGGCATCATGGAAACCATGGGCGCCCGCCTGGCCGCCATCAAAGGCACCATTGACGTAAAACTGCCCAACAAGCGCATTGTCACCTGCGCCGGGGACCACGGGGTTGTGGAGGAGGGGGTATCGGCCTTCCCGGCCGAAGTCACCCCCCAGATGGTGTTCAACTTTGTGGGGGGGGGCGCCTCGGTGAACGTCATCGGCGACCACGCCGGTGCCAGGGTCAAGGCCGCCGACATCGGGGTGAACTACGACTTTGATCCGGAGCTGCCCATCTTCCACAAAAAGGTGAGAAAGGGCACCGCCAACTTTACCAAGGGGCCGGCCATGACCCGGGAAGAGGCCGTTGCCGCCATTGAGGCCGGCATCGAGATCGTCAACGAACTCCAGGCCGAAGAACCGGTGGACCTTTTGGGCACCGGGGACATGGGCATTGGCAACACCACGCCCTCCTCCGCCGTCATCGCCGCCTTTTCCGGCATTCCCGTTGAAAAACTCACGGGCAAGGGAACGGGCATCGACGATGCCGGTCTGGCCAATAAGATCAAGGTCATCCAGAAGGGACTGGAGGTGAACCGCCCCGATCCCACCGACCCCATCGATGTTTTGGCCAAGGTGGGGGGATTGGAGATCGGCGGCCTGGCCGGTCTGGTCATCGGGGCGGCCGGCCTGGGCATCCCCGTGATCTGCGATGGTCTGATTTCCACGGCCGGTGCCCTCATCGCCTGTGAGCTGGCCCCGGCGACCAAGGACTACCTCTTTGTCAGCCACAAGAGTGTGGAGATCGGTCACAAATACATGCACGACCGCCTGGAGCTCACCCCCCTCATCGACCTGGAATTCCGCTTGGGAGAAGGCACAGGCGCTGCCGTGTGCATGGAGTTACTGGATCTGTCCACCCGGATCCTGGCCGACATCAAAACCTTTGAAGAGGTGGGGGTCACCAGTTCCGAAGCCTAGTTGCCCACCTTTTTTTACAAAATGGATTTGACGGGTATTCCTTTGCCCCAATAAGACAGGGCCCTGCCGGAGACATCTGGCAGGGCCCTTTTTTTGTTCAAGGCCGATCCTTTGAAGAACCTTTTTTGCTGTGGGTCAGAAGGATCCAAAAAAGATCCCGGGCAGCCAGGTCACCAATGCAGGGAAGAGACAGAGCAGGGCGATGCTGACCACCTGGAGGAGGACAAAGGGGATGATTCCCCTGTAAATGTGCATCATGGTGTATCCCTCCGGGGCCACCCCCTTGAAGTAGAAGAGGGCATAGCCAAAGGGGGGTGTCAGAAAGGAGGTCTGGAGGTTCACGCACATGAGCAGGGAGAACCAGAGGGGATCAAATTCCAGCTCCATGGCAATGGGCATGAAAATGGGAACCGTGACCAGGAGGATGGCGGCCCAGTCGATGAACATTCCCATGATGAAGACGATGAACATCATGATGCCCAGGATGAACCACCGGTTCATTCCCGATCCGATGAGCAGGTCGGCCACCACATCCCCACCGCCCATACTTAAAAAGACCGTGGAAAAGAATTTGCCGCCGATGAAGAGCATCATCACCATGGAGGTGGTTTTGAGGGTGGCCTCCCCGGATTCCTTGAGAACGGTCCAGTTGAGCCTGCCGTTGGCAAGGGCCAGGAGCATGGCGCCCAGGGCGCCCAGGCCAGCCGCTTCCGTGGGGGTGGCCACACCGGCCAGGATGGTGCCCATGACGGCCAGGATCAGCAGCAGGGGTGGCACCAGGGATTTGGCGGTCATGGCCCACTTCTGGGCCGGGGTATAGGCCGATGCCTCCTCCCTGGAAATGGGGGGCCCCAGGTCGGGGTTGAGATTGCAGCGGACGACGATGTAGGCAAAGTAGAGACTTGCCAGGAGAATGCCCGGAAGAATGGCCCCGGCAAAGAGATTGCCCACAGAGGTCTCCTTCATCCCGGTGAGGCCGCCGTAGATGACCATCATGATGGAGGGGGGGATGAGGATGCCCAGGGTACCGGAGGCGCAGATGATGCCCGAGGTGAGCTCCTTCTGATATCCCTTGTTGATCAGGGCCGGGGTGGCCAGAAGCCCCATGGCCACCACCGAGGCACCGATGATGCCGGTGGTGGCGGCAAAGACCGTGCAGACCACCACCACGGCCAGGCCCAGACCGCCCTTGATGCCCCCCAGAACCACGTAGAGGGATTCGAACAGGGCGTCGGAAACCTTGGAGCGGTCCAAAAGCTGGGCCATGAGGATGAACATGGGGATGGCCACAAGGGTATAACTGTTCATCAGCCCCCATACGTTGTTGGTGAACATTTCAAAGAGCATGGACAGGGAGAACCCATTGTCAATGAGTCCGAACAGGGTGGCCACGGCTGCCAGGGTATAGGCCAGGGGATGGCCCAGGATAATGGCCAGAATCAGGGTGGCGAACATGGCCACGGTCATGAATTCAATACTCATGGGGAAGGTTCCTTATGCTTTGAGTGAGTGGATGTCCCTGAGCAGGTTGGCAATGCCCTGGAGCCAAAGAAAGACAAAACACAACGCCATGATGATTTTCAGGGGCCAGATGGGCGGGGCCCATGAGGTGGAATTCACCTCCAGTCCCAGGAAGGAGACATGGGCGAATTTAATGGACCAGAGCACCATGCAGGTCATCACGGGCATGAAAAAGACCAGGTTGGTGAACACTGCCAGGCCGGTCTGAACCTTTTCCGGGGCCATGGCCGTGAAAATGTCCACCCGGACATGGCCCCGGTGGACATCGGTATAGGCCAGGCCGAACATGAAATGGAGGCCGTAAAGGAAGGTGGTGGCTTCAAAGCCCCAGGTGGTGGGGGCATTGAATACGTATCGCATAAAGACTTCATAGACCACGATGAACAGGAGGGGATAGGCCAGCCAGGCCGTGATATTGCCCTCGGTCCTAGTGATGGATTCCAGTCGGTTGGCAAGGGTGTCCAGCATGCTTAGATCCTCTTTTAAGGGTCAGGGTCCGGAGGCCTGTTATATTGGGATGGGGGACGTCCGGACCCTGTGGTCAACAGATGGGAATAGACCTTTTTCAACTATCCGGGCTAGATATCGTTATTCAAAGGTCTGTCCGTCGATGTAGGTCTCATAGGGCCAGGGGGCCACGCCGCCACGGGCCTTTCGCCAATCCGCATAATCGGCGATAAAGGCTTCCTGGGAGTCCAGAACCCGTTTTACGTCGGGATATTTTTCCTTGAGAGAATCCAGGTATAGTTTGGTGGTTTTCCTAAAGGAGATCCGGGTGGCTTCGTCCATGTTTACGAATTCCACATTTTTTTTAAAGAGACGGATGGCCTTTGCATTGAGGCTGTTGATCCAGTTGTAGCTCCAGAGCTGGGTTTCCTTGGCGCAGATGTCGATGATCCATTTCAGATCCTGGGGCAGTTTTTCATAGGCGTCTTTATTGAAGAAGAGACCGCATTGGATGCCCGGTTGATGGACGCCCGGCTCAATGACGTATTTGGTGATTTCGTCAAATCCCATGGGATAGTTGATGGCCGGGGAGGAGAATTCCGCCGCATCAATGACCCCCCGTTCCAGGGCCAGGTAGACTTCGCCGCCGGGCAGTGGACTGACCGAAGCGCCCAGGTTGTTCATGATGTCCATGAACCAGCCCGGGGTTCTCAGGCGCATGCCCTTGAAGTCTTCCATCTTGGTGGCCCGTTTGTTTGAGAACAGGCCCATTTCCTGGCCGCATTGTCCGCCTGGGAGGGCAAAGAGGTTGAATTTGCCGTAGATTTCCTGCATGAGTTCCAGGCCGCCCTTTTCGTACAGCCAGATATTATAGCCCTCGGCATCCAGTCCAAAGGGAACCGATGCAAAGGCCACAAAGGCTTCGTTTTTACCCTTCCAATACCCGGGCCAGTCGTGGCCCACCTGGGCTGCGCCCTGGCTCACCGCGTCAAAGCTCTGCATGGCCGGAACCAGTTCCCCGGCGGAAAAGGGTTTAATGTCCAGCCGGCCGGCGGATGCCAGGCGGACGGAGTCGGCAAAATGAACGGCAATGTCGTAGAAAAGCAGCCCCTTGGACCAGGGCATGACCATCTTCCATCTGATTTTTTCCGAAGAGGTCTTGAAGGAGACGCGCTTGGCGATTTTGTGGCGGGGGTCTTCTCCGAATTTTTCACGCTTTTTGGCCTGGGCCGGGGCCCAAAGAAACGCACAGGCCAGAAGGCAGGTAAATATGATGCTAAGCTTTCTTTTCATGGTGTCCTCCATCCTTTTACTGCGTCAGAATTTTTTAGGTTGTGATGCTGGGGATCGGGCTAGACCATTCCCTCCTTTCCTGGACCCTTTGGCGAAGGGTATTCCAGTGTACCAATTTTTAAAATATGAACTATAACTATGGATTGGCTTATGGTTGCACCAATACTAAAGTCTTTGAAATTTCTTTTGTCAAGAAAAAAATAAAATTTATTTGTTTTTTGGGCAGGGGTCTGCTATGAAAGGAAAGCCTTGTAAAATCAGGTGGTTTATTTTTTTTGACATTCCGCAAGACATGCCCCGGCATGACCCCCATGACCATGGATTTGCGCACGGGGTTTTAGTGTTTTGAGAATTGGTATGACCATTAACATGTAAGGAGCAAGACATATGATTTCACCTTCAGTGGCCCAGGTTCTGGAAAACCTGGTTGGCAAGGATAACCTGCTCATGGAAAAGGAAGACCGTCTTACCTATTCCTACGATGCCGCGGTTCTGGACCCCCAGATGCCGGCGGCCGTCGTCATGCCAGGCAACAGTGAAGAGCTGGGCCAGGTCATCCGGGTGTGCGCCGAATATAAGATCCCCATCACGGTTCGGGGCTCGGGCACCAACCTTTCCGGTGGGGCCATTCCGGAAGCAGAAGGGGTGATCCTCCTCACCAGCCGTCTGGACAAGATCATTGAAATCAACGAGGCCGACATGTATGCCGTGGTTCAGCCCGGTGTGATCACGGCCAAGCTGGCTGCGGCCGTTGAGGCCAAGGGGCTGTTCTATCCGCCGGATCCGGGCAGCCAGGCCGTCTCCACCATCGGGGGGAACGTGGCCGAGAATGCCGGGGGACTGAGGGGACTGAAATATGGGGTCACCAAGGACTATGTCATGGGCCTGAGTTTTTACGATGCCAGGGGCAACCATGTGAAAACCGGCTCCAAAACCGTGAAATGCGCCACCGGATACAACCTCACCGGCCTCATGGTGGGTTCCGAAGGCACACTGGGCATTGTGGACGAGATCACCCTGCGCCTCATCCCCGCCCCCCAGGCCCGTCATTCAATGGTGGCGGTCTACGATACCATTGACCAGGCATCTGAAACCGTTGCCGCCATCATTGCCAACAAGATTCTCCCGGCCACCCTGGAGATTCTGGACAACTTTACCATCCGTGCGGTGGAAGCCTATTCCAAGGCGGGACTGCCCGTGGATGCGGCCGCCCTTCTCCTCATTGAGGTGGACGGACATCCGGCCGTTGTTGCCGACGAGGGCAAACAGGTGGAGGAACTCTGCCGGAAAATGGGCGCCACAAAGATCGACATTGCCGAAACCGATGCCCAGCGGGATGCCATTTGGGCGGCCCGGCGTTCGGCCCTTTCCGCCCTGGCCAAGCTTAAACCCACCCTGGTCCTGGAGGACGCCACCGTCCCCAGAAGCCAGATCCCGGAAATGGTCCGGGCCCTGGGCCGTATTGGCGATAAATATAAAATCGACATCGGTACCTTTGGCCATGCCGGGGACGGAAACCTCCATCCCACCATCCTCACCGACCGGCGGAACACCGAAGAGTGGCACCGGGTTGAGGCCGCCATCGAAGAGATCTTTGATGCCGCCCTGGCCCTGGGTGGCACCCTGTCCGGCGAGCACGGCACCGGCCTGGCCAAGGCCCCCTTCCTGGAAAAGGAAGCGGGCTGGTCCTCCATTCTTTTCTCCCGGGATCTGCGCAGGGCAATGGATCCAGATCAGATTTTAAACCCGGGAAAGATTACAGGGGTGGGCAATGGGAAATAGTATGGATATGAACACCCTGGTCCGTCGGGTCAGGGAGTTGGAAGATCTGGTGGTGAACTGTACCCGATGCGGCATGTGCCAGTCGGTCTGCCCCCTGTTCGAACAGACCCGCAAAGAGGCGGATGTGGCCAGGGGTAAGCTGTCTTTGCTCACCGGGCTCATGGAAAAGGTATTTGAGGATCCCCGGGGCGTGGATGAGCGGTTGAACCATTGCCTACTCTGCGGTTCCTGTGCAGCCAATTGCCCTTCCGGGGTGAGCGTCCTTGAGATTTTTATTTCCGCACGGAGTATTCTGACCCATTACCACGGCCTTTCTTCGGCCAAAAAGTTGATCTTTAAAAAAATGCTGGCCAGCCCGGGCACCTTTGACCGGCTCATGGAATGGGCCGGAAAGTTCCAGGGCCTGTTTGCCAAGGACGATAAAAATGCCCAGGGCACCTCCTGTGCCCGACTGGTCTCCCCCCTTCTGGCCAACCGCCACTTCCTGCCCCTGGCGCCCACCCCCCTGCACCGGCAGTTGGACGACCTGGCCGGGAAAAATTTTCAGGTGGAAAAAAACGGGCCCAGGGTTCTCTTTTTCACCGGTTGCCTGGTGGACAAGGTCTTTCCCTCCATCGGCCATGCCGTGGTCAAGGCCCTGACCCACCACGGTGCCCGGGTAACCATTCCCAGGGGACAGGGGTGTTGCGGGATTCCGGCCCTGGCCTCCGGGGACCGGGAGACCTTTGACGCCCTTGTGGACCACCATCTGGACCTGTTCAGGGCGGAAGAGTTCGATGTCCTGGTAACGGCCTGCGCCACCTGCACCTCCACGGTGAAAAAACTTTGGCCCACCCTTTATTCGGGCGGGGACAGCCGGGCCTCTGCCCTGGTCGAACTGGCGGACAAGACCCAGGATATCAACCAATACCTGGTGGATGTGCTGGCCCCGGAACTGGCCCAGGCCCCCGATGGGGAAGGGGAGGCGGTTACCTACCACGATCCCTGCCATTTGAAAAAGTCCCTGGGTGTTGCGGCCCAGCCCCGGGCACTGGTCCGGGCGGCGGGCAAGTCCCTGACGGAGATGGTCGGATCGGACCGCTGCTGCGGCATGGGGGGCAGTTTCAATGTCTACCACTATGATCTGTCTTCGGCCATCGGCCGGTTGAAACAGGAAAGTATCGATGCAACACATTGCGCCACCCTTGCCACCGGATGTCCGGCCTGCATGATGCAGATTTCGGACATGCTGGCCAAGTCCGGGTCCCGGATTCGGGTCAAGCATCCGGTGGAACTCTACGCAGAAAGGATAGATGCACTGAAGAAATAATAACCCCCATAAAGGAGGAGACATTCCATGGACATCCGGGAACCTGAAATTGCCAGGGACGAAATTCTGATGTTGGACGACAGCGCATTCTGCAGGGAAAATGTTTGTATTGTAACGGGGTGTGGCACCGGAATCGGTCGGGCCGTGGCCCGGGTGGCCGCAGCCAACAACCTCACCGTGGTCGGCCTGGACATCAACCCGGAGGAGGGGGAAAAAACCCGTGAAATGGTACAGGCCGGGGATGGCCGAATGGAATTCATCCCCGTGGACCTGACCCGGGACCAAGAGGTGGCCGAGGCCGTTGAAACGGCCTCGGCCATGGGCCGGATCAAGTTTCTGGCCAATATTGCCGGGGTCCAGCACATCGATGCTGTGGAAAACTTTCCCATGGAAATGTACGACCTGATGCAGAACCTCATGCTTCGGGCTCCTTTTTATCTCTCCCAACTGGTCATTCCCCATATGAAGGCATCAATGGGCGGGACCGGGGTCATTGCCAACATGGCCTCGGTCCACGCCCATATCTGCACCAAAAACAAACCCGTTTATAATATCACCAAATTCGGACTCAGGGCCCTGAGCCAGTCCATTTCCGCCGAAGGCGGGGGGAAAATCCGTTCCTTTACCGTGAGCTCCGGATTCGTCAAAACCCCCCTGGCCCTGAACCAGATTGCGGCCCAGGCCGAACAGCGGGGCATCACGCCCGAAGAGGTGGTCTCCCAGGTCATGATGGGGGCCTCACGGATCAAGGAGATGATGCATCCCGTGGAGGTGGCCAATCATTTTATCCATGGCTTTTCCCGGTTCTCCAATTACCTGGTGGGAGGAGACATCCTCTGTGACGGCGGCATGGTGCTGACCTATTGATCCGGATATCCCACTGCAATGGTGGAATATCCGGGGAGGCCGTTTTCTGAAGTTAATCCCAAGCAACGAGGGCCGGTCGGCAAGGCGGATTATGACCCCCTTGTCCATCAAGTCCATTCGACCCAAGCGGATTTTTGATCAGGTATTTGAACAATTGCGGGAATTGATCTACCGGGGGCATCCAGGAAAACCTGACCCGCCTCTATGACACCCCCGGAAATGTGGACAAAATTCTGGGCCAGCACCGGAGAATCCTGGCCGTGGTCCAGACCCGGAATCCAACGACCGCCCACGGGGCCATGTCCTGGCACATCACCTTTGTCATGGATTTTTTCAATGGTTCGGACCCTGCGGATACCGGCCTGCCTTGAAATAAAAAACCCTGTTAAAGCCGGACAAAGATGTTATGATTCAGGGAGATCGTCCACCCATTCAATCATTGGAGATTCCCATGAAAACCACCCGTGTTAATGTGACTGAGAAACCCGTGGGCCAGGTGCCCGCCGATCTGCTGGTCTTTTTTGCATCCCATGAAAAACAAGGGGCCCCCCGGGTGCCGGGTCCGGCTTCAGATGCCGTTGAAACGGCCTTTGATCTGGGGGATTTTTCCGGCAAGGAAGGGGAGACCCTTCAATTCTATCCTGGACCGGGCAAGGCGGCCAAGGCCCTGCGTCTTTTGGTCATGGGCCTTGGAAAGCCGGGCAAAAAAGGGGATGTGTTTTCCCTGAGGGAGCGGCTGCGGAAAATCGGCGGCGATCTGGCCGGCATCTGTGCCAAAACCAAGGCCAAAACCCTGACCCTGGCCCTGCCCAAACCCCTTGGACTGGGGCCGGACGTGGATATTGAAGCCTTTGCCCAGAGCCTGACCGAAGGGATTCTGCTGGGGGATTACCAATTTGAAAAATACAAGGAAACCACCCTGAAAAAGGACGGGTACACGGGCTTGTCCACCCTGACCTTTGCCGGAGGAAAACCCGGGGCCCCGGCCCTGCGAAAGGGGGTGAAAAAGGGCAAGGCAGCCGCCCGCATCGGCTGCACGGCCCGGGACATGGCCAACGAGCCGGGCAACGGGTGGACCTCCAAGGAATTTGCCGACCATGCCGCCGGCCTGGCCAAGGAGTTCGGCCTCACCTACAAATGCATGGAAAAAAAGGAGATGGAAAAGCTGGGCATGGGCGGTATCCTTGCCGTGAACCAGGGCTCGGCCCTCCCCCCCCGCATGGTCATCCTGGAGTATAAGACCAAGAAAAAGGCCGACACCCTGCTCCTGGTGGGCAAGGGCATCACCTTTGACTCCGGGGGCATCAGCATCAAGCCGGCCGCCAACATGGGGGACATGAAATACGATATGTGCGGCGGGGCGGCCGTTCTTTCGGTCATGGCGGCCGTGGGCATGGAAAAGCCCGATCTCAACGTGGTGGCCATTGTGCCGGCCACGGACAATATGTCCGGCAGTGGGGCCGTGCGGCCCGGGGATATCATCCGTCATTTCAACAAGGTGACCTCGGAGATCGTAAACACCGATGCCGAGGGCCGCATGATCCTCGGGGACGCCCTTGCCTACGGCATCAAAACCTATACGCCCGATTGCGTGGTGGACATCGCCACCCTCACCGGGGCCGTGGTCATCGGCCTGGGCCACCATTTCACCGGCATGATGTCCAATGACGACGATTTGAGCCGGCGCCTCATCACCGCCGGAGACGGTGCCGGAGAACCCATCTGGCGCCTGCCCATCACAGAGGCCTACCAGGAGCAGATCAAATCCCATGTGGCCGACATCAAGAACACCGGCGGCCGGGCCGGGGGCAGTATCACCGCCGGGGCCTACCTGTCCAAGTTTGTGGGGGAGACCCCCTGGGCCCATTTGGACATTGCCGGCACGGCCTGGGACTTCACCAAGAAGTCCTATATCCCCAAGGGACCGTCGGGCATTGGGGCCCGGACCTTTCTGGAGTTGATCCGGAACTGGGAAAAGCGGTCCTGATAAAGGGAAATTTATAAAACCAATGAAGGGGCACGGTTTGTCCCGATATTTCACAAGGTGAATTCGCCTGGGGCGACGACGTGGAATGGGCAGCTGAAGCCATTTACGGCAAACGATTCCTGAACACTGGAAAATCCCATGGAATGTCCGGGCTATAGAAAACCGTTCCGCGCCGCCCACACCGCCGCCTGGGTTCTGTCGTTTACCCCCAGTTTGTTAAAGATGTGGAGCACATGGCTTTTAACGGTGTGGGCACTGATCTTAAGCTCCCGGGCAATGAGGGTGTTGGTCTTTCCAAGGCCCAATGCGATGAGCACCTGGATCTCCCTTTTGGTCAGGGGGGTGGGCAGGCTTTGGTTGGCGGCCTCCCGGCCCAGGGCCTCCATGCGGGAGAACCGTTCCATCTCCGCCTCCAGGGCCCGGATTCGGGCCGACTGTTGTTGCAATTTCCGACCGGCCCCCTTCATGTTGAAGCTGAGGACGTCCCCGTCCGGGGTCAAACGATAGGTGGCCCTTTCCTGGTCGGGCTGGCGGATATGGGGGCATTGGGCAAGCTCCGTCCGGTCCTTTCCCAGGTTGGCGGCAAAGGCCAGGCAGGTGGGGAAACCGCATTCCCCGCAATTGGTCAGGGGCAGCAGCTTCAGGATCCGGGTGACGGGCTTGGGGCGGAATAACGTGGTATCGGGTGGAATCTCTTTCCTTTGTTCTTCCACTGAATTCAGAAAATCCAATAGGTCCAGGGCCTGATCCCAAGCCTCCCTTCGATCACTCACCGGCGTAAACACCCCCCAGCGGGGATAGAGAACACAGGCCAGTTTGCCCCTTGTAAAACGGAAGCAGTCCGGATGCAGTTCCGCATCCCGGGCCACGGCATTGAGATAGGGAAAAAGAAAGGCGACATCCCGGGTGAGGCCGAAGCTGGCCATGCGGGTATTGTCCATGGCAGGGCTGCCCGGCTTGAGCCGGGGCCCCCTGGCGTAGACCATGATCTCTTCAAGACCTATGGCAGGTTCCAATGGGCTCATAACAGGGGTCATACCATGGCCGGTAAAGGATGTCAGCTATTTTTAGACTGGAGGATGATATGGAAAAAGTGGAACGTATCGTTGAACAGGTGGGGGGGGTGGTCCTGGGGAAGGAGGCCCGGATCCGCCTGGCCCTGGCCTGCTTCCTGGCCAGGGGACACCTGCTCATCGACGACCTCCCCGGCATCGGCAAGACCACATTGGCCAAGGCACTGGCCCGGTCCATGGGGCTGGGCTTTGCCCGGATGCAGTTCACCTCGGACCTCCTGCCTGGGGACATCCTGGGCATGTCTGTCTTTGACCGGAATGAAGGTGTCTTTAACTTCCATCCCGGTCCCATCTTCACCCAGATTTTCCTGGCCGACGAAATCAACCGGGCCACCCCCAAGAGCCAGTCCGCCCTTCTGGAGGCCATGGAAGAGGGTCAGGTCACCATTGAGGGGGAGACCCGCCCCCTGGAGCTCCCCTTTTTCGTCATTGCCACCCAGAATCCCCTGGAGCAGTCCGGTACCTTTCCCCTTCCCGAATCCCAGATGGACCGTTTCCTCATGCGCATCCGCCTGGGCTACCCCGACCGGAAGTCCGAGGCCCGTATCCTCAAGGGCGAGGGCAGTGATCTTTTGCTTAAGGATCTGAGGCCCTGCATGGGCCGGGAGGACGTATTGGCGGCCCAGGCAGCCGTGGACCGGGTCCATGCATCGGATCTTTTTATTCAATATCTCCAGGACATCCTGGAATTCTCCCGGGTTTCCGGTCGTTTCCAGAACGGTCTCTCCCCAAGGGCCGGCCTGGCATTGGCCTGTGCGGCCCGGGCATGGGCCTTTCTGGAGGGCAGGGGCTTTCTCATCCCCGAGGATCTCCAACATGTGCTGCCCTGGGTGGCGGGCCACCGTCTGCGGTCGGCCAAGGATCTGGGACCGGTTCCCATGGACCGCCTGGTGGATGCCTTCTCCCAGGTGGAGGTCCCAGTATAGACGCCCATGGTGCTGAATCCGGACATATTTTCCCTTCGGCCCACCCAGCACGGGGTTCTTTTTGTCTTCATCCTCACGGCCATGCTGGTGGGGGCCATCAATTACAACAACAATGCAGGGTTTATCCTGGTCTTTCTTTTGGGGGGGATGACCCTGATCTCCTTTGTCTATTCCCTGCGCAACCTTAAGGGGATGGAGATCCGGTTCATGGCACCCCGGCCGGTCTTTGCCGGCCAGGATCTGGCCTTTCCCTTCAGGGTCAAGGCCGGGGACCAGGGGCGCTGGGCCGTGGGCGTGGGCTCGGCCGGGGCCCGCATGGTCTTTGTGAACCTGGAAAGGGGGATGGATGAGGTCTATACCCTGTTCAAGCCCACCACGGACCGGGGCCGGGTGCCCCTGGAATCCGTGGCCCTTTTTTCGGTTTTTCCCCTGGGACTCTTTCGCATCCGCCTGCGCATGGCCCCGGGGGTGGAAGGGTTGGTCTATCCCAACCCCCTGCCCGGGGAGTTCCGGTTCGGCCACCAAGGTGGGGGCGACGACGGAGGCAGGTGCACCAATGCCGGGGGTGAACGGGGGGAGGGGGTGGATGATTTCCATGGCCTCAAACCCTGGAAGCCGGGACAGTCCATGGGCCGTATCGCCTGGAAACCCTTTTCCGGTGGCCGGGGGCTCTGGGCCAAGGATTTTTCCTCGGGGGGCCGGCAGGGGCGGATACTGGACTACCATGCATTGGGGGCCGGTGATGTGGAGTTTCGCCTTTCCCGCCTCTGCCACATGGCCGTCACCGCCCATGGCCGGGGGCTGGGAATCGGGCTGCGCCTCCCCGGACGGGAGATTCCCCCGCCGGAATCGGAACAGGCCCTTTCCTCCCATTTGGCCGTCTGCCTCAAGGCCCTGGCCCTCCACGGCAAGGAAGGGGGCCAATGAAAAAGGATCCCAGGGACCGGGGCCGCCCCCGGCATATCCTGCCCATTATCTTTGCCCTGGTGGTGGCCATTGCCCCCCACCTGCCCGGCCTTCCCCCGTGGATTTCCCTCTGGTGCCTTGTCATGTGGAGTTATATGCTCCTCCATCTGAAAACGACCTGGCCCCTGCCCGGGCCCGGGCTCTGCCGCATCCTGGCCCTGGTGGGCATTGTGGGGATTTTCTTCACCTTCCAGGTGCGCATCAACGGGGATGCCTTTGTGGGGCTTTTGGCGGTGATGGCGGCGGTGAAACCCTTTGAGATGCCCAACCACCGCCACCGCATGATTGCCATCCTGCTCACCTATTTCATCGTGGTGACCAGCCTCTTCCGATGGGATTCCCTCTGGGCCTTTTTCCACCTGTTTACCTCGGTCTTTGTCACCACCATTGCCCTGGTGCGCATCAACCATCCCATGGGGGCCTTCCGGGATTCCATCCGCCTGACCAGCCGGATCATGGTGAGGGCCGTCCCCCTCACCCTCCTCCTCTTCCTTCTTTTTCCCCGGTTGCCGGGCAGTTTCTTCGGCCTGCGCGAAGATCCCTTTGCCGGCCGGGCTGGGTTTTCGGAGCAGATCCGACCGGGGAGCCTTTTCCGGCTCACCCGGGACGACAGCCTGGCCTTCAGGGCGGTGTTTGAACAGCCCCTTCCCCCAGGGGTGGGCCTCTATTGGCGGACCCTTGTCTTTGACGTCTTTGACGGGCGGACCTGGAAGCATCGGCAGGTTCAGCCCCATGGGGGCGGGGAGGAGGTCTACCTGCCCGGGGGTCACCTCTACTATACCATTCACATGGAGCCCCACCGCAGCCGGTGGCTGCCCGCCCTTGATCTGCCCGAGATCCCGCCCCGGGGCAGCCGCCTCACCCATGTATTCACCCTCCAGGCCGAGGCCCCGGTGGTCAAGGCCCTGGAGTACCGGCTCACCTCCCGGGTGCCCCCGGCCCTCACCGACTGGGAGGGCCGGGCCCGGACCCTCCGCAATGTCCGGGAGGAAAGCGGCCTGGCAAATCCCGGGGCCGACCTGGTGAAGGCCGGAAGGCATGGCCGGCCCTGGGCCAGGGAAGGGGTACCCGGAGATCCGGAGCGGGTGGATGTGGTGTTTACGGCCAATCCGGATTCGGTGGCCCTGGCCCGGGAGCTGGCCCAGGGGGCCGGGTCCGTGGAAGAGGTGGTGGTGCGGTTCCTCCTCCATTTCCGGGACCAGGGCTTTGCCTACTCCCTTTCCCCGGCCCGCCTGGGCCGCTCCCCTTTGGATCAATTCCTCCTGGAGACCCGCAGGGGCTATTGCGAACACTATGCCGCGGCCTTTGCCTATATGATGAATGCCGTTGGAATCCCGGCCCGGGTGGTGGGGGGCTATCTGGGGGGGGAACTCAACCCCTATGGCAACTATGTCACCGTGCTCAACGCCTATGCCCATGCCTGGACGGAGATCCGCCACCCGGTCCGGGGATGGGTGCGGGTGGATCCCACCCTGGCGGTCTCCCCGGAACGGCTGAGCCGGAATCCCGACGGCAGCCTTTCCAGCCCGGCCATGGACGGTGAAGGGATCTCCTTTTTAATGAAGCTTAGATGGGGGCTGGAGGCGGCCAACATGGGCTGGGAGGCCTGGTTCAGCGGCTATGCCTCAGGGGAGCAAAAAGCGTTGCTTCGGCGCCTGGGATTTGATACGGCTATGGGGTCCCGGTGGTGGAAGATGCCCCTGGCAACCGGGGGGGTGCTGGTGGGAATTTTGACCATGACCCTGGTGATCTGGCGGCTCATGGGCTGGCGGCAGAAGGACCGTGTGGCCGTTGCCTACGGCCTGTTCTGTCGGCGCCTGGAAGGGCTGGACATCCATCGCAAACCCCACCACGGCGCCCTGGCCTTTGGCCGTGTGGCCGCCAGAAAGCGACCGGACCTGGCCCCTGCCATAGGGGAGATTGTGGACCTTTACCTGGCCATCCGGTACGGCCCTGTCCCCTCCCGGGAAAACCGAAAGGAACAGATCCGGGAACTGGGGCGGCGGGTGAATGCCTTCAGGCCCTCTGCCCGCCCCCGATAACCCATACCTGAATTTTTCACGGGATGGATTATTCGGATATGACGGCACAGAATGCAAGGCTGTACCGCACCCTGTTTTGGAACCCAGCAGAATGAAGACGCTCTACACCCTTGAGTAAATTGTTATGAAACTATCCGGTTAGGAGTTTATGGTGCCCTTTGCCCCCCGGGATATCCCCCGAATTCAAACCGCCCTCCATCATTGGTTTTCCATTGCCCGTCGCAGGATGCCCTGGCGGGCCGAGCCCGGTGAAAAAATGGATCCCTATGCCGTCTGGGTCTCCGAGGTCATGCTCCAGCAGACCCAGGTGAAGACGGTTATCCCCTATTTCATCGGTTTCATGGATGCCTTTCCCACGGTCTTTGACCTGGCCCGGGCCGATCTGGACCCCCTGCTCAAGCGCTGGGAGGGGCTGGGCTATTATGCCCGGGCCCGGAACCTCCACCGGGCCGCCGGAATTGTGGCCACCCGGCTTGGGGGAAGGGTGCCGGACCAATTTGAGGATTTCAAGGCCCTGCCCGGGGTGGGGGATTACATTGCCTCAGCCGTTCTCAGCATTGCCTTCGATGCCCCTTATGCCGTGGTGGACGGCAATGTAAAACGGGTGCTGGCCCGGCTCCTCTGCCTGGATGCCCCGGTGAACAGGCCCGCCTCCCATAAGATTTTCCAGGCCCATGCCGACAGCCTTCTGGACCAGGGTCGGCCCGGGGATTTCAACCAGGCCCTCATGGAGCTGGGGGCCCTGGTCTGCCTCCCGAAAACGCCCCTGTGCGAAACCTGCCCTGTGGCGAAGTTCTGCCGGGCCCGGGAAGGGGACATGGTCCAGGACTTTCCCAAACGGGTCAAGTCCCGGAAGGTGCCGGTCCATGCCATTGCCGTGGGCGTGATCCAAAAACAGGGACGCCTTCTCATCACCCGGCGCAGGGCCGAGGGTCTTCTGGGCGGCCTCTGGGAATTCCCCGGGGGAAAGGTGGAAAAGGGGGAGACCCCGGAGGCGGCCTGTGTTCGTGAAATCATGGAGGAGACCGGGCTTGAGGTCGCCGTCACTTCCCACCTCACCCATGTGCGCCATGCCTATACCCATTTTAAGATTGAAATGGATGTCTATAATTGTGATTATGTTGCAGGAGAGATTTGCCTTGACGGGCCCGTGGACCACCGCTGGACCACCCTGGACCGGATCCGGGACTTTGCCTTTCCAAGGGCCAATCTTAAGTTTATTCCCTTGATCAAAGATCCAAAGGAGACGGGAACATGGGCTGGGTAAATTCCGGTATTGAGCCGTCATCAGCCAAGGAGGGGGAGATCCGCCGGGTCACCTGGATCGGCCTCATCTCCAATATTTTTTTGTCCATTGTCAAGCTGATCATCGGCCTTGTGGGCAACAGCCATGCCGTTGTGGCCGATGCCATCCACAGTTTTTCCGACACCTCTTCGGACATTGTCATCCTGGTGGGGGTGCGGTATTGGACCGCCCCTGCCGACGACTGCCACCCCTTTGGCCACCAGAAGATCGAATCCTTTGTCACCATTTTCATCGGCTGCCTTCTCATGGCGGCGGCCCTGGGCATCGGGTATACGGCGGTGCTGGCCCTCATGGAGCCGGTGGCCGTGGTGCCGGGGGCAATGGTCATCCTGGGCCCCCTGCTTTCCATCCTGGTCAAGGAACTCCTCTTCCGCATCACCCATAGGGTGGGGGTGAAGTACAATGCCTCCTCGGTCAAGGCCAATGCCTGGCACCATCGCACCGACGCCCTCTCCTCCATCCCGGTGCTGGTGGCGGTTGGGGCCTGCTACATCTCTCCCAAACTGGCCTTCCTGGATCCGGTGGGGGCCCTTCTGGTCTCGGTTTTCATCGTAAAGGTGGGGGGGCAGATTCTCTTCACCAGCATCAATGAACTCCTGGACACGGGCATGTCCCATGCCGAGGTGGATGCCGTTGCCGGTTTCATCCGCACCGTGCCCGGGGTCCAAGGGGTCCACCGCATCCGCACCCGGCGGGTGGCCGGGGCCTATTCCATCGACCTCCACCTGGAGGTGGACGGAGACCTTTCCGTAAGGGAGGGCCACGACATCTCCGAACGGGTCAGAGCCGAACTTCTGGGGCGCAACGGACACATCATCGATGTCATGGTCCACCTGGAGCCCCCCTTGAATCCAACTGCCACAATGTGATATAACCCTCCGGTACAAAAGACAAACAGATCCATTTTAAGGAGGGGTGTCTGTGAAAATTGAATCCATTGCCGTGAGCCGGAAAAAGGGAACGGTCAAGGTCTGCGTGGACCAGGCGGAATTGCTGGAAAATCACGGTATAAAGGGAGACGCCCACGCCGGCGACTGGCATCGCCAGGTGAGCCTGCTGGCGGCGGAACGAATCCAGGAGGCCTCGGATGCCGGGGAACCCCCGTTGAACTTTGGAGATTTTGCGGAAAACATTGCCACCACCGGGGTGGACTGGAAATCCCTGCCCATTGGGCAGCAGGTTCGCCTGGGGGATTCCGTGCGTCTGGAAATCACCCAGATCGGCAAGGAATGCCATAAAAAATGCGCCATTTATTACCGGACCGGGGATTGCATTATGCCCAGAGAAGGTGTATTTGCAAAGGTTCTTACAGGTGGGAGTATTAAATTAGGAGATCCTGTTATTCTGATGGATTAGCGGGACGACATGAAAGAAATGCGAAAGGCAAAATCCATGAAAATCGAGCTTAAGGATGCCATAAAAGGATATACATATGACCAGGACAAGATCATGTCCCCCGAGGAAACCGTCCAACGCTTCAAGGAGAGGGCGGCTGCCCTGGATCTGGACATCCTGAGCCGGACCCGCCGCATCGACAGCGGTCGTTTGGACATCCCCGTGTTTTTCAGCGAATGCGGGACCCATGCCCGGGAGATCATCGGCACCAACAAGCAGATGGGCAAGGGGGGCACCCCAGACCAGTCCGAGGCATCCGCCGTCATGGAACTGGCCGAACGCTTCAGCTTTTTCTCCTTTGTAAGGGAGGAGGACAACTTTTTCTACGGCACGCCCAAGGAACTGGGGGAAAAGGCCCTTCCCTACGACATCATCATCCAGTCGGTCCACGACAACGCGGTTGATGCCATGGCCGTGAAGCCCGTATTTGACCGGCTTCCCCTCAAGTGGACCAAGGGCTATGACATGACCACCCAGGAAGAGGTGAACATCCCCTTTAACTGGTTCTACATGATCAATGAATTCAACGGGCCCTCTGCCGGCAACTGCAACGAAGAGGCCCTGACCCAGGGCATCTGCGAACTGGTGGAACGCCACACCTCCGCCCTGGTGAGCCTGGGGGAACGCAAGGTGCCCGGCATCCGTTTGGATTCCTTTAAGGATCCCCTGGTCCGGGAGATGCTGGACAAGTACAAAAAACAGGGCATCGAGGTCTATGCCACCGACCTGACCTTGGATATGGGCATCCCCACCATTGCGGTTCTGGCCTGGGATCCCTCCACCTTTCCCCTGGAAAGCGAAATCGTCTGGACCGCAGGCACGGCACCTGATCCGGAAAAGGCCATGAGCCGGGCCCTCACGGAAACGGCCCAGCTGGCCGGTGACTTTAACTCCGGTTCCAACTATGTGGCCTCGGGCCTTCCCAAGTTCACCGACATCGAGGATGCTCGGTTCATCACCCATCCCGATACCATGGTGGATGCTTCGGATCTGCCCAACCTTGCCTCGGACAATATTCGCCTGGAGGTGGAGGCCCTGATCCAAAACCTCAAGGACCGGGGATACCACCTCCTGGTCATGGACACCCGGCACAAGGGACTTGAGATTCCCGCCTATTATTCCATCATGCCCGGGGCCCATTTCAGGGAGAGGGCGGCCTCGGCCAGCGTGGGCATGTTTGCCGCCCGCCTCATCACCGAAAACCTGGAACCCTTCAACGCCCTGACCCGGCTGGAGGAGCTGGAAGACTGCCTGCCCGGCAAATACTACACCAGCTTCTACAGGGGGCTGATGCACAATGCCGTCGGAGAGCGGAAGGAGGCCCTGGCAGCCTTTGAAGAGGCCCTGGAGCGGGAGCCGGCCCGGCTTAACCTGCCCGATATCCTCTCCCACATGGGGGACTGCCTCAAGGACCTGGGGGAACATGATTGGTCCATTGAGATCTGCAAGCAGGGCCTGGCCATTGATGAACAGCGGCCCGACCTTTTCAACACCAAGGGGGTCTGTCACTTCATGAAAAAGGAATTTGAAAAGGCCATTGCCGATTTTGAGGCGGCCCTGGAGGTGGATCCCTCCCTGGGCATCAACTACGCCAACATCGGCTCGGGCTATCGGGAACTGGGGGATTACAAGCTGGCCGTCAAATATTATGAGATGGCCCTGGAGGTGGATCCCACCGTTGAGTTTGCCCGGGACAACATCGAAAAACTCCAGGATAAACTCTAAATCCATTTGATCCAGTATCTCCCCCGGCCCGGAAGCCCTTTCCGCACCGGGGGATGCCTGGGATTGAGGAAACATGGACCTGAGACCCGCACTAAGGGAAGATGCACGGCTGCTCCACAAATGGGCCAACCAGCCCCAGGTCCGTGCCATGGCCTTTTCCCCGGATCCCATCCCCTGGGAGGCCCACCTCCGCTGGTTTGAAAACCGGCTCAAGGATCCCCACACCCGTATCTACATCGCAGAAGAGGCCGACCATGGGCCCGTGGGCCAGGTTCGGTTCCATCGAATTTCCTCCCGGGCTGCGGGGGTGGATGTCCATGTCCGGCACGACCTCCGCCACCAGGGGCTGGGATCAAGCCTCCTTGGCCTGGCCGCGGAAACCTTTTTCCGTGAAAGCCCTCTTTCCGAGGTCCATGCCCTGATCAAGGCGGAAAACACCGCCTCCTGCCGGGCCTTTGAAAAGGCGGGGTTCTCCCATGCCGGCCATCTCCGTCACCAGGAGCAGGAGTGTGTCCAAATGGTGATGAAAAGGACGGACCTCTTTTTCACCCCCTGATGTTTCTTTTCTCCGGAGGTAGATCTCCACGGTAACAAGGATGATGCCCAAGGGGTTTTTTGCCCAATGGCCCCCTGGAAAAACAGAAGGCCATACCCTTGGAAATCATCCCCCAAAAGCCGTCCTTGAGCACCCCAGGACAGGACATGGGCCGCGGCGATCCGGTGGGACCATGGAACCGGCAGGGAGGGCTGGAGGGGTAAGGCCCCGTGGCCCGGCCAGAGAATTGAAACCTTTGATTGACGAAGAACAGCGGTCTTGGGTATAGTTTGGACTATCATTTCAGTCCAACGGATGAAAAAGGAAGTACAAGGCCCGGAAGAATAACCGTCTTCATACGTCAAACCCCATAAGCGGATGCATCGTTTCTTATTTCCCGTGTAAACCGGAAAAAGGCTGCCTATCATGTTTAAGAAAAAGAAACCCTCCTGGAAGCAGAAGCTCGTTTCCACGGATGAGGTCTTCGAGAAAATCGAACCTGGAATGAATATCTTCATTGGGACGGGAACCGCGGAGCCCAGGACCCTGGTCAACGCCCTCATGTCCGCCCAGGGCCATCGGATGGACGATTTGACCCTGATCCAGCTCCTCAGCTTTGGGGATGCCATTTCCTACAAGGCCCTCAAATCACAGCGGTACCGGCTCAAGACCTTTTTTTCGGGCTGGGTGTCGGCCGAGGCCATTACCCAGGGCCGGGTGGATCTGATCCCTTCCCGGTTTTCCGCCATCCCCTCATTGATCAAGGAAAAGCAGATTCCCATTGATGTGGCCTTTGTCCAGGTGACCCCCCCAAACGAGGCCGGCTATTGCAGCCTGGGCGTGGGGGTGGATGTGGCCAGGCGTGCCATGTCCCATGCGTCTTTGGTGGTGGGGGAGATCAACGAAGAGATTCCCTTTACCCTGGGGGATACCTTTGTCCACATGGACAGCTTTGACATGATGGTGGCCTCGGACACCCCGCCCTTTTATTTCCCCCGGTATCCGGTGGAACCGGTGTTCGACCGCCTGGCCGAACATGTGGCCTCGGTGATCGAGGACGGCTCCTGCCTGGGATTTACCTTTGGGCCCTTGTTTGAGGCCCTGCCCAAGTACCTGAAACGGAAAAAGGATCTGGGCATCCACACCCCCTTTTTCACCGACGCCCTCATGGAGTTGGTAAAGAGCGGGGCCGTGACCAACAGGGCCAAGGGCATGTTCAGGGGACGCTCTCTGACCTCCTATGCCCTGGGAACCAAGGAGCTGATGCGGTGGCTGGACAAGAATCCCATGGTGGAATTCCAGGCCGTTGAAAAGGTTTTCAGCCCCATGGAGATCGGCCGGAGCAAGCAGTTTGTCATGATCCTGCCCGTGCGCCAGGTGGATTTGGCCGGTCGCATCGCCCTCCACAGGAGCACGGTGAACGTCAGTGCCGGCCCGGGCCAGGTCACCGACTTCCTCAACGGGGCCGAGATTTCCAGGGGGGGGTATACCATGATGGTCCTGCCCAGCCGGAACCGGGAGGGCAAGGCCAATATCCGGCTGAACATCAACAGCGATGCCGCCGACCTGGTCAGTCTGCCCGAATCCGTGGACATTGTGGTCACGGAACAGGGGGTGGCCCACCTCAGGGGCAGAACCCTGAGGGAGCGGGCCCAGGCCCTCATTGAGATCGCCCATCCCGAGGACCGGCCCCTGCTGGTGGAGGGGGGCAAAAAGGCCAATGTCCTCTATCCGGACCAGATTTTCCTGGCCGATTCCGCCCGGTTCTACCCGGCGGAGATCGAGACCCGGGCCACCTTTAAGAACAACCTCCAGGTGAGGTTCAGGGCCATCAAACCCTCGGATGAGGACATGATGCGCCGCCTCTTTTACCGGTTTTCAGACCGGGCCATCTACTACCGCTACTTCAGCCCCATCAAAACCATGCCCCATGCCAAGATGCAGGCATATGTCAACGTGGACTACAGGGATGTGCTTTCCATTGTGGGGCTGGTGGGGGAACCGGGCCACCAGACCATCATTGCCGAGGCCCGCATCGTCAAATATCCGGACAAGCCCCATGTGGACATCGCCTTTGTCGTGGACGAGGCATACCAGGGCCACGGTATCGCAACCCACCTCTTCCGCATGCTGGCCCGCCTGGCCAAGGAGCGGGGTGCCGTGATCATGACCGCCGATGTGCTCTCCTCCAACCGGGCCATGCTTAAGGTTTTTGAAAAGGGGGATTTTCCGGCCACGGCCAGGATGGAGGGCGGGGCCTATGCACTGGAGATCGACCTCACCACCCCGGCCCAGCCGCCCGAAGCATGATTCCCATGCCCCCGGAAGGCGCTCCGGGGGCATATTTGTCTTTTCGTAAATACCGGGCAATGGTATATTAAATCAAAGTACGTCTCTTTGTTTCAAATGTGTGTCCTTCCTTTTTTCTTCCCATGTCCTTCCTTGGTTTCATTTCCTTGAGACGTTGATCATATGGTCAATTTAATGTGCTAGGGGCGTTTGTCGTCCCCGGATGGAATTCCTGGATCCGTTGCACCGTCCCCGGCGGTGGCCCAATGGTCCGAAGGGGGATTTTTCCAGGGGGAAACCAGCACGGGCCGGCCATGAAAACGCCTTTACCTTAACCCGATAATTTCACGACAAGGAGTCCATCATGTCCATTCGTGTGAGAAGGGCCACCCAGGCCGATTGCGAAGAAATCCTGGAGATTTACAGCTTTGAGTCCGTGGTCTCCCAGACCAGTCAGGTCCCCTATGGATCCGACGAATTCTGGTCGGAGTTTTATAAAAAACAGGGGGATCAGAGCATTGAACTGGTTGCCATGTACGAAAACCGGGTGGTGGGTCACATGGGAATCCTCCTCAATACCGCCCCCAGGAAGAAACACCTAGGCCGGTTCGGGCTGGCGGTTCATCCCCGCTACCAGGGAAAGGGGTGCGGCACCGCCCTCATGGCCGAGCTCATCAACATGGCCGACAACTGGCTCAACCTCATTCGCCTGGAGGCGGAGGTGAGCTGTGAAAACAGTGTGGCGGTGGATCTTTACGAGAAGTTTGGATTTGAAACAGAGGGAACGGCGGTGAAGTCCCTGTTTTCCAGGGGGAGATACCTGGATTCCTATGCCATGGCCCGGCTCAATTCGAAAGGTCGGTCTGACTGATCACCCGGTTCCGTCCCAGGGTTTTGGCCATGTATAAGGCCTGGTCCGCCCGTTGGATAAACCCCTCTTCTGTATCATCGTCTTCGTGGAAGGAAACCCCCATGGAGGCGGTGATGCGCCCCATGTTTTTGCCGGTGTTCCGGATTCGCCATTCCTTTGAATTCAGGGCGGCTTTGATTTTTTCCGCAACGGCAGTGGCCCCTTCAAGTCCGGTTTCCGGCAGCACAATCAAAAATTCTTCGCCCCCGTATCGTACGGCCATATCGTTTTTTCGTATCTTGGTTTTCAGCAGCAGGCCCAGTCCCTTGAGCAGGCTGTCCCCCACCAGGTGACCATAGGTGTCGTTGATCCGTTTGAAATGGTCGATGTCCAGCATGATGGCCGAAAGCGGGGTCTTGTTCTGGCGGGAACGGATCCGTTCCACTTCCAGAACCTTTTCCAGGCCCCTGCGGTTGATCAGGCCGGTGAGGGCATCGGTGTGGGCCTCCTGCTGGGATTTCTCCAATTCCCGGTGGAGCTGGGACAACTCCTTGGAGGAGACCTGCATGCGGTTTTCCAGCCGGGATCCCGACGCTTTGAGGGCATCGGTTTCGGAAATCATCCGGTCCACCACCTTTTTTATGTCTTCGTAATCCTTGACATTGTGGATCATTTCCGTGAGTCCGTTGATATTTTCCCCATGGTTGACCAGATCCCCCTCGGCTTCCACCACATGGCGGGTGATATCCTGGAGCATGATGTTGATGCGGGTGAGTAGGCGGGAAATGACGATGCGATCCCCGTCGGTGACGAATTTCTTGTACAGGATTTCCACATTTTCCGATGTGATGGGGATTTTTTTCTTAATGTACTGGTTGACGGCGGATCTTAACCTGATATTTTTGCCGGAAACGTATTCATACCAAACCGTGTAATTCACCGGGGTTGGCGGTAAATCGTATCTTACCAAATGATTCAGGGTCAGTCGGAGATATTCACCCGCTTTACTCTTTTCTTCGGTATAGTTCATGGGGTATCCAGGTTGAGTTAGTGAATGGAGGCAGATTATTCATAGATCCAGGGGGGTGTCAAGGGGTGATGCCATAATTTATGGGCCCATGTGAAGGGATTTTGGAACCTCTGATTTCGGGGGTGGTGGGTAGGGAAAGAACAGTAAATTGTTTCCTTAAAAGGAAAAACTACCCGGTCAATTAGGCATAGATTGCGTAAAAGTGGCGGGTAGTTTTAGGGTCAGGCCCCATCACCCATTGATGGGGCCTGGTTTTTCCGGATCACAGTAGGGAAAGCGTTGGACCACAGCATTGCGGTCTCCGTCTTTCCTATAATCTCCCGTCGTGCCCATGGCAGATGCTTCAGGAGAGAGATGAACCAGCACCATGGGCTTTTTTAACGGTGGAAGTGACCCGGCCCACTTCACTGCCGTTTGTAGTAATGGTTTTGCCGCCGGCCGGCATATGGTCCGGATCAACGGCAATGACGGCCGTGGGTGCCGGCAGGCAATGCGCCTCTATTTGCGGGACTGCACCAGGTCTTTGACCAGGGCGATAACGCTGAGGAACAGGATGAACATAAAGGGAAGACCACCCACAACGGTGGCCGTCTTCAACCCCTGGAGACCACCGGACATGTCAAAGACAATGGTCAAGAGGCCCAGGATCAGACCGCAGGCCACGGTGAGGCGGTTGCGGGTCTGGGGATCGGAAATTTCCCTGCCCCGGGTGGCAAACAGGGTTACGATGTAGGTGGCCGAGTCACAGGAGGTGATCAAAAAGGAGACGATGAGAATCATGGCGACACCGGCGGCCAGATGGAAGGCGGGCAGGTGCTTCATGGTGGCGAACAGGGCCAGTGCCACGTCCTGCTTTACAACTTCAGATATGCCGGCGCCTGCAACGGTTTCCAGGTAGAGGGTGGTGCCGCCCAGGGCCGTGGAAAAGATAAAGGAGAAGATGGGGGGCAGCAGGATAACACCGGTGCAGAATTCCGCAATGGTACGTCCCCTGGAGATCCGGGCGATAAAGGCGCCCACAAAGGGGGCCCAGGCAATCCAGAAGGCCCAGTAGAATACGGTCCAGCCGCGGGTCCAGCCTTCATTGCCGAACAGGGGGTTGCTAAAGGACCACTTGGGCAGGTTCATGAGATAGCTGCCCACACCGCCGAAGAAGGATTTGAAGATGTAGGTCGTGGGACCAAAGACGATGAAAAAGACCAGCAGAACAATCATGAGAACCACGTTGAGCTGGGACAAAAATTTGATGCCCTTGGCAACGCCGGTGATGGCGGAAATGATAAAGGCCAGGGTGGCCAGGGCAATGAAGACGGCGGTGGTGCCGTGTCCCAGGGGGATGCCGAAGAGCTGGTTAAAGCCGGCGGCCATCTGCATGGCGCCGATGCCCAGACCGGTGACCACGCCGAAGATGGTGGCCCAGATGGCAATGGTGTCCACGATGCGGCCAAGGGCACCGTCGGCGGCGTCCCGTCCGATGATGGGGATCAGGCAGCGGGAGACCAGGGCGCTTTCGCCCTTGCGAAATTGGAAGTAGGCCATGGACATGCCCAGGATGGCGTAGATGGCCCAGGCGTGAAAGCCCCAGTGGAAAAAGTAGATTTCAAGCCCCAGCATGGCGGATTTTGCTGTGTTGGCGTCGCCCACGGGAGGGTTGGCCATGTGCATCATGGGTTCGGCAACGGACCAGAAGATCAGGCCGATGCCCATGCCGGCGGCAAAGAGCATGGAGAACCAGGAGAATCTGGAAAATTCGGGATCTTCATCGTCCCTACCCAGTTTGACCTTGCCGAATGGAGACAGGGAGATGGCGATGCAGAACACCAGAAAACCGGTGACCCCGTACAGGGTTGTGCCCTGGAAAACCCGGCAGATCCACCCAACGGCGGAGCCGGCCACCTTGGCCAGTCCTTCGGGCCAGAAAAGGCCGAGTAATACAAAGGGAAGGGTCAGTACCGCCACAAAGTAAAAGATTGTGGTATCCAGTTCTTTTCCGAAATACCGTTTCATAAAACCGTGTTCCGGTTTTGTTCCAGCTTCGTCCATCTGTTGCTCCTTTAATTAAACATTAAGTATGGGGCAGATCTGCCTGCCGGTCCCGCCCCTCCGGCGGGACCGGCAAGGGGTGGATCTGTTATCCGTTTTGGGCCTTGGCAGCCACGTATTTTTCAATATCTTTTTCCATCTGGGGATCGTTGTCCGGCTTGACATAGGCGTCCAGGCGCTGGGCCACCAGGTCCGTTGCGGCCTTGACATTGTTACCCATGGACTGGGCATCCCAGCTTTCATGGGTGCCCCGTTTGGCCAGCTGGGCCGGGTAGAAGGCGGTGCGGCACTTCATGGCGGTTTCCATGAGCACCATGTAGTTGCCTCCGTGGCCGGTCTTCTTGATCAGGTCCAGGGCCAGGGTTTCCCCGTTGATCACCAGGGGTTTTAGGGACCGTTTCACCAGGCCGCAGATCTCTTCATCCAGGATAAATTTTTCAAAACTGATGGCGTTGTACGCCCCCAGGATGCCGCAGGACTGGTGGATGAAGTGACCGCCGGAGATCAGGGTGTTGGACAGGGCCAGGGCCGATTCCACACCGGCCTGGTAATTGATGGACCAGGCATCGGTGAGGTTTCCCCCGTACCGGCAGGGTAGGCCGTAGTGTTCGGCCATCTGGGTGGCAACGGCCATGAGTTTCAGCTGTTCCGGTCCGCCAAGGTAAACACCGCCGGTGCGCATGTCGGAAGCACAGGATGTGCCGCCGCAGACACAGGGGGTGCCCGGGTTGACCAGCTGGGCCAGGACGATGCCGGCCAGGCTTTCACTCATTTCCAGAACCGCAGTGCCGGCCAGATCAATGGGGCCGGAAATACCGGCCAGGATCATGGAGGAAATCAACAGGGCCTGTCCGTGGCGGGCGTAGTTAATCAGACCGCCGGCGGCCTCTTCAGTATAGGTCAGGGGAGAAAGGGGGTTGACGGATACAATGGTGATGGGCCCCTTTTTCAGGGCATCTGCACCCCCATAGGCAATGGTGGCCATTTCAACGATTTCATCGGCATTTTCCCGGCAGCAGGGATTGGAGATCACCGGCATGTCGGTGAGGGTGAATGCGGCTCCCAGCATGGCCGAAGTGGCGGCCGTGGGAGAGAGTTCCGCCGGCACGGCCATGGAGCCGGCGGCAAAATCAAGATGGGGAGAGGTCTGGACCAGTTTACAAAAGTTTTCCTGGTCGGTGATGGTGGCCGTGCGCTTGGTGCCGTCGGCATCCACGATAAAGGGGGCGCCCCATCCCGGACCCAGGCCAAAATGATCCCCCCCCATGGTCACGGATTTTTCCGGATTGCGGGCATGGATGGTGAATTCCGAAGGAACCGTTTCCAGGGCCTTCAACACCTGTTCTTCTGTGAAGAAGACGGTTTCCTTGTCCACTTTGAATCCATGTTGTTTGAAAATATCGATGGCTTCTGCATCGCAGAATCGAATGCCCACATTGGACAGGATATCCATGCAGCTTTCATGGAGGATTTGAATCTGTCCGGAATCCAGGGTGTGTAAACGGTTGATCATTCTGGTCTGACTCCTTATCAAGCTTATGTTTACCGGGCCTTCCGCTCGGATTTAAATTCTTCCAAAGGATGGAGCAAAATTAATGCCATGTGTGAGAAGGGACGTGAAAACAGCATGTTGTGGATTTGGGGTGACCTCGTTTAATGGGGGATGATGTAAAATCGCATCCCGGGCCGGGCCATGGATCATGGGGCGCTGTGCCGGGCTCAAACCGGGGAAAGCCCCATGGAAAAAGGGAAAGGGCCGTGTTTTATTCCAGGTCGGCGGGACCGGGGTGAGGGAGGATTTGGATGATGTAAAATTGCATCCCGGGGTGGCGTTGGAGAATTTTTTTACTATTTCAATTTCTTAATGTCGATGTAAAACAGCATCATGAACAGGTTTTACTGGGTAATCTCAGCTCGTGCTTTTTCAATTTTCTGACCACATTGGACTGGTCGATGCCCAGGTAGGCGGCAATGGCCCGGCTGGTGGAATGGTGTTCCATGGCCTCCATGAGCAATTGTTTTTCAAAGGCGGCCATGCGTTCTTTCAGGCAGCCGGAGTTCTCCTGGTGACAATGCGGGGGCAGGGCGGCCTGGGGGCCATGGTTTTCCGCCACAATGGAGCGGATGGTGTTGTCTATTGCATCGGTATCCGAGAGGATTACCGCCTGTTTCATCATGTTTTTCAATTCCCTGACATTGCCGGGAAAGGGATGGGAGGAGAGCAGGCTCACCGTGGCCGGAGAGATATACCGGCTCTTTCCAAAGGATTTGTTGTAGTGGCGGAGCATGTGGTGGATCAGGGCCTTGATATCCTCGGGCCGTTCCCGAAGGGGGGGGATCTTAAGGGTGAAGGCATTGATCCTGAAAAGCAGATCCTCCCGGAACCGTCCCTGGATCACCCGTTGGTGGAGATCCCGGTTGGTGGCGGCGATGACGTGGCAGTTGGAGCGGCGTACCCGGGTGCCGCCCAGGCGGATGAACTGGAAATCGTCCAGGTATTTGAGCAGCTTTGCCTGGAGGGGAAGGGGGAGTTCGCCGATTTCGTCCAAAAAGAGGGTCCCTTCCTTGGCCATTTCCAGGAGACCGGGTTTGCCCTCCCGTCTTGCACCGGTAAAGGCACCGGCTTCATATCCAAAGAGTTCGGCTTCCATGAGGTCCCGGGGAAAGGCCGCACAATTGATTTGGAAAAAGGGTTTGTCCTTCCGGGGACTCATCTGGTGAATGAACCGGGCCAGAAGTCCTTTACCCGTGCCCGAGGCCCCCAGCACCAGGATGGAAGAGACCCCGGACCGGGCCAGCTTGAGACTGGTGTGAAGGAGCTGTCTGTAAACGGGGTTCTCCACCACGATTCTGTCCTGTCCCAATTGGAAGAAACCGTCAATAAAGGGGTCGGGTTTAAGCATGTCCCGGGTGGCCAGATTGCGCTGGTCCGTGTTCATGCGGCTGACATCCCGTTCTCGGACCACGATGCGGGCCAGGTTGCCCTGGTTGTCCAATGAGGGGGAGCCGGTGTTCAGGGTGAGGATACCGGTTTTCATGGACCGGGCTTCAACGGCCACATTCCCATTGGCAGACATGATATCCGGGACGGCTGATTTGTCGTAGAGCCCCAGGGAGACCAGTTCTTTATAGTGGAGCCCGATGAGGGCGTCTTCGCTCACCCCACCTAGTGATTCGGCGAATTCGTTGATGGCAACGAGAAATCCCTTAGCGTCCCATACCCAGATGCCATCGTTTGTTGATTCAAAGACCCGGTTCATTTATTGCCTTCCCAACATTTGTCCACCGTGGTTGGAGAATATTCAGAATAAAAAAACGCAGTATGTCAAAAAAGACATAACTCGTCAATAAGTTAAGACCTTCCATGGGCGCCATGTTGGGGGAGATCATGGTCATCCGCGTCCCTGTGGAGCGTCGGGCGGTGTTCAGCCCTTGGCCCTTCCCCGCCCCAATTGTCCGCATCCCGCCGACACCGACCGGCCCTTGCTCCAGCGTTTGATGACAAAAACCCCCTTTTGGGTGAGGATGTCGGCAAATTGGTTCAGGGCCGCATCCTCCGGGGTGGCATGGTCAAAGCCGGTGATGGGATTAAAGGGGATGAGGTTGAGGCGCACGGGTAAAGGACCAATGAAGTCGGCCAGGGCCTGTGCCTGTTCCGGGCTGTCGTTGACATCCTTGATCAGGATATACTCAAACATGAAGGAACCCCTGGGGCCCAGGGGGAAGTTTTCCAGGGCGGTTTTGAGTTTTTCCAGGGGATATGCCTGGTTCACGGGCATGAGCCGGGACCGGGTGGCATTGTCCGGGGCATTGATGGAGATGGCCAGGCGGATGCCCAAAAGATCCATGTCCCCCAGCTTTTCAATGCCCGGGATCAGGCCCGAGGTGGAGAGGGTGACGTGGCGGGGGGCAATGTCAAAGCCCTTTTGCACCTTCATCACATCCACGGCCTGGATCACCGTGTCAAAATTGTCAAAGGGTTCGCCCATGCCCATGAAAACGATGTTTTTAATGTTCTTTTTCAGGATGTGGCGGGCATTGTAAAGCTGGCCGGTGATTTCGGAAACGGTGAGGTTCCGGATCAGTCCCATTTTTCCGGTTTCGCAGAATTTGCAGCCCATGCGGCATCCCACCTGGCTGGATACACAGAGGGTGGTGTAGCTGGTCATGGGGATGATCACCGATTCCACCCGCTCTCCGTCCTCCAGCCGGGTGATGAATTTGGTCAGTTCCCCCTCGTCAAAGACATCCTCCACCCGGCCCGGGTGGACGTGGATGTTGCCCTCCAGGGCCCGGGCCAGTTTGGGGGACCGGTCAAACTCCGGTGCACTGAGGGGATCGGGGTTCCCATTTTTAAAGACCTCCCGGTAAATGGCCTGGGCATGGAAGGCGCCCTTGCCGTAATGGGTTTCCAAAAAGCGGGTGGTCTGATCAAGGGTGAGTTCGAGTATCTTCATTATTTCATTGTTTTTTGTTAAGAATTAAGGGGTATGAAATAGCAGATATTGAATGGAATTTCCATTCCAATTCACAGGTTTATCCAAATTTATGGGTTGCCCGTTCCCGGGTGACCAAGGAGAGGGGCCATGTTGTTTTGTTCCAGGGTGTTGATATTGTTCTGGGGACTGCTGGTATTGTCCGGGGCGGCGATGGCAAAAACCGACGGCTGTACCGCAAAGGGCTGCCACGGTGGCATTGAATCCATCCTGCCGCCCCAGATGCCCATGATGGGGCTGATTCTCCAGAACGGCCAGCGCCATGGGGATTATGACGGCTGCATCATCTGCCACGGGGGCGACCCAGGGTCCAGGAAAAAAGAAAAGGCCCACTCCGGCATCCCCAAAAGCCTTTCCCGGGTCACCGGTCCCCGGGATTTTTATCCCAACCCCGGGGACCTGACCGTGGTGGACCACACCTGCGGGGCCTGCCACATCGGCTATGGAGACCGGGTTCGCAAATCCCTGATGCAGACCCAGGCCGGTATGATCCAGGGGAATTTCTCCGCCTGGGGTATTCAGCGTGGACTGGGGACTATCCCCTTGGGGAACCAGTCCCTCCGGGATGAAGACGGCCCTGTCCCCGTGGGGGCCACACCGGCCTATGATGATCGCATGGCCGGGTTTCAAAGGGCATTCCCCCTTGTTTTTCCCAAGGCCATGGACGGTCTTCCCAATCCCTCCGTAAAAGAGATCCAGGAACAGCCTGCCCTGGCCGGTGCCCTTCACCAGCGCAGGCGCTGCCAACGCTGCCACATCAACGGTTCCGGGGCCCAACGGCCCGGAGATTTCAGGGGCATTGGCTGTTCCGCCTGCCATATCCCCTACGGCCCGGACGGGCGCTACCGGGGCAAGGATCCTTCCATTTCCCGGGACAGACCGGGCAAGCCCCTTCGCCATCGCATCCAGGGGAATCAGAAGACCGGGGGGATTCCCGTCCAGACCTGCAGATCCTGCCACAACCGGGGAAAACGCATCGGTACCTCCCTGGGGGGCTTCATGGAGACCCCCCACAGGGGCGGGTTTGGCCCCCGGGGCACCCTCCAGCCCCAGCGCCACGGTAGGTTCTATCGTTACCTGGGGCCGGACCTCCACCATTCCCCGGACCCTAGAAACAGGTCTGCTGCCGGCTTCCTCTGCCAGGACTGCCATACCACAATGGATGTCCATGGTGACGGGAACCTTGCCACCACCACCCTGGGCCAGGTGGAAATAGAATGCACCGACTGCCACGGCACCCCCAATGCCTTTCCCTGGGAGCTTCCCCTGGGATACGGGGACGGCATGGAAGGGACCGGTGCGGTTTCCCCAAGGGGGGTGGCCGACCGGAAGCTGGCCGACCACCAGCGCTTTGGTACGGCCCATGACCCCGGAGACGGATTCCTGGTATCGGCCCGGGGCAACCCCCTGGGCAACGGGGTTAAATTGGGGGATCGCGCCCTGCTCCACTTGGCCGGGGGCGGCAGCCGCTCCATCCCCCTGCTCAAGGATCTGAGCCCGGGCTGGGGGGAGAAAAATCCAGGGGCCGGGGTGGCCATGGGGGCGGTATCGGGCCACCTGGAGCGCATGGAATGCTATGCCTGCCACAGCAGTTGGGCCCCCCAGGTCTACGGCAGACACGTGAAGGTGGACCTCTCCCAGGTAGATGATTCTGCCGTGGATTGGGTGGACAATGCCCCACCGGCCGACCCAAGGGGGCGGATCCAGGAGACCGTGAGCTTCACCAGGGGAAGTGCTCCGGCCCTGGGCGTCAACGGCGAAGGCCGGATATCCCCCCTCATCCCCCTGAATCAATTGGTCCATACGGTGGTGGGACCCGGGGGAGACGGTCTGGCCCGAAGCCGCATGGCCGCCAATCCCCGGGAAGCAGAAGATCTGGGCCTGGCCCGGGCCCCCCTGGCCCTGGACACGGCCCCGGTGCAACCCCACACCACGGGCCCGGCCCGGTCCTGCGAATCCTGCCATGCCCACCCCGGGGCCCTGGGCCTGGGATCGGTGCCGGCCGGGGCCTTCGACTGGACTCGGCTGACGGGAAAGGACGGGGTGCAGATGGTCACCGTGGGCAGTCACTGGCCCCTGAGCCGGGCCCTTACCCCGGCAGAGACCCAGAAGATTCTGCGCACCGGGGTCTGCTCCGGCTGCCACCACACCATGGCCGATGCCCAATTCTGGAAACGGGTCTCCACCGACGGGGTTCCCGATACAAAGACCCACCAGGCCCTCATGGAAAAATTGCTCAGGGCCGGTGCCGGGAAATAACCCCGGCCATGGCCTTTACGGGGTTCTTTCCGGACCAGTGGGCCCCGGAAAAGGGCTCCGGGTTAATCCTTCCTGGTTTGGGGGGCTGTTTTCACCCGCACCAGGGAGCAGAAGACCCCGGCAATGCCGATGGCGGTGAAGACCATGAACCCGGTGCCCATGCTTTGGATATAGGCGTTGGCCGTCTCCGGGGTCACCGGGGCATCCCCCATGAAGATGTTGAGGATGAGGGTGATCAGGGTCATGGCCGTCAGCATGCCCATGTTGCGCATGGTGGCCACAAAGCTTGCGGCAATGCCGTAGTGCCGGGGGCCGACGCTGCCCATGATGGTGGTCATATTGGGGGAGGCAAACAGGGCAAATCCCAGGCCCATGAGGGCCAGGATCCCGTATATGAGCGCCATGGGGGTGGAAGGCCCGATGAAGGCGGCCAGCCCCAGGGAAAGGGTGCAGATCCCCATGCCCAAAGAGGCGATGCGGGCCGGAGGATAGATGTCCCCCAGTTTTCCGGACAGGGGGGAGAGCACGGCCTGGATCAGGGGCTGGGTCACCAGGATGAGGCCTGCGGCCTGGGGGGGGATTCCCCTGACCTGTTGGAGGTAGAGGCTAAAGAAAAAGGTGATGCCGAAGGAGGCGGCATAGTTGATCAGGGTGGCCAGGTTAGTGAGGGTGAAGGCTTTGTTTTCCTTGAGAAGGGCGGTTTCCAGAATGGGGGAGGCCGACCGGGATTCAAATTTGAAAAATAAAATCAAACCACCGGCACCCAGGGCCAGCAGGGCAGGATAGACCGGCCCTTGGCCCAAGTGGGCCGCCCCGTAGATCAGGGCGGAGAGGGCGCCCATGTAGATGAGGCTGCCCCACCAGTCAAAGGGCATGCCCGGGGCCGATGTCCATTCCCCCTTGAGGTGGGTGAGGGTGAGCAGGAGGGCGGCGATTTCCAGGGGAAGGGCCGAGAAAAACACCCATTCCCATCCCAAATGGGTGACCATGACCCCGGCCAGGGTGGGGCCGGCGGACAGGCCGATGTAGACTGCCCCCACAATGATCCCCATGGCCTGGCCCCGCTTTTGGGCCGGGTAGACCGAGGAGAGGATGGCCACGCTGGTGGCCGTGATCATGGCCGCCCCCGCCCCCTGGATAAAGCGGAAAAAGATGAACAGGCCCATGGTGGGGCACAGTCCCAGGACCAGGGTGGTCAGGGTGAAGACCAGGGTGCCGGAGATGAAGATTTTTTTCCGGCCGTGGATGTCGGCCAGGCGGCCCGCCGGGAGCATGACCATGCCAAAGGCCAGGATATAGAGCATCTCCACCAGGCCCAGTTCCACGGCCCCGGCCTGGAAGTCGTGGCCGATGGCGGGCAGGGCCACCCCCACCGCCGACATCATAAAGGGGGTGAGGAACTGGACCGCAGAAACCACAAACAGGGTGATGCCGGGGGAGGTGGCGGGCAGGTTCATGGGGCGGTACTCCCCTGTTTGGCGGCAATGCCGTTGGCCATGATCCGGTCCAGAAGGGCCAGAACCGCTTTCTTTTCCGTTTCCGAAAAATCCGATACCAGGGCCTGGGAGGCCCGGGAGAGGACCTTTACCAATTTGGTTTCATGGTCCCTGGCCTTGTCCGTGGGAAAGACCAGTTTCTGCCGCCGGTTTTCCCCGTTGACCTCCCGCCGTATCCATCCCTGTTTTTCCAATTGTTCCAGGGTCCGGGCCGTGGCCGCCGGATCAATGACCAGGGCCCGGGACAGGGCCTGCTGGGTCATGGGGCCCTCCCGGTGGAGGAGTTCCATGAGAAAGGGGATCTGGGCCTGGGTCAGGCCGAAGGCTTTTAAACCCTGGTGGGCCAGGGCCCGGCCCAGGCGGTGGATCATGGCGAAACGATAGCCAAATGAGGTGTCTCGTGCTGTTGATTGGGGCATGGGGTTCTCTGAAATTGTATTATTGATTTGTCCATTGTTGATAAGTCAATAATATGGAATCCATGGGCCCCTGTCAAGGCCCTGGGGTTCGGGCAGGGGCTGGGGACGGTTTGCCGGATGAAAGGGGGGCGTCTACCGGGTAAGCCAGTTCATCACCCGGGCCCCCAAACGGATGAGAAGGGGATCCTGCCCATTGGGTTCCATGGGCATTTCGCATTGGGGCCCGTAGAGCTTTTCCATCATCTTCATCACCTCCCTGCGGATCATGCCCCTGAAGGGGACCCGGGCGATCATGCCGTACATGGCGGCATTGCCCCGGACGGCCCGTTCCGGATGGGCCCGGACCTCTTCCACGGCCCAGGCCAAATCGGAAAGGTAGGTGTCGACCGAGGCCTCGTGGGCCGGGGTGACCATGGCGTGGAGGCCTTCGGGCTTCTGGATTCTATCCATGTGCCAGCCCCGCTCCTCCATGAGATCCCCAACGGCAAAGATATTGACCTTGGGATCGGTGGAGTGGAAGCCGAAGAGGCTGGCCTTGGGGTGACCCATGATATCCAGGCCGTCAATGGTACGGATGCCCTTCCGAAGTTTATGGGCCACGGCCAGGGTCCGGCGGACCAGGTCCACATACCCCTGGCGGCCCATGGCCTGGGTGGCGGCCCAGGCCGCGGCAATGGGGCCGCCGGGCCGGGTGCCCAAAAGGGCGGGGGAGGCAAAGACCCCGCCGGGCCAGTCCTGGTGGATGAAGAATTGGTGCTTGAGGAAGTCCATGTCCCGGTAGAGGAGGACCGAGGCCCCCTTGGCGGCAAAGCCGTACTTGTGGATGTCCGCGGACATGGAGGTGACCCCGGCCACCCGGAAGTCAAAGGGGGGCAGGGTGCAGCCCAGATCGGCCATGAAGGGGAGGACAAAGCCGCCCACGCAGGCATCCACGTGGAGGGGAATTTTGTGTGCTTTGGCGATCTGCCCCAGCTCTTCAATGGGGTCGATGACCCCGTGGGGGTAGTCCGGGGCCGAGGCGACGATCATGGCCGTGTGGCGGTTGATCTTTTTCTTCACCGCCTCCACATCCATGTGGAATCCCGAGTCCAGGGGGACAAAGACGGGCTTCACGTTAAAGTACTTGGCCGCCTTGATCCAGGCCACGTGGATGGATTCGGGCACGATCATCTCGGGCTGGATTTTCCTGAACCGTGGTTTGGCCAGGGCCTTTTCCCTGTAGGCCAGCACCGGCAGGAGGCAGGATTCCGTGCCGCCGGAGGTGAGAACCCCCACCACATTTTCATCCCCGTTGAGGAGGTCGGCGGTCATGCGGACTACTTCGTATTCAAAGCGTTTCAGGCTTTTAAAGGCCATGGGATTGAGGCCGTTTTCGCTGAAGAAGAGGCCGTGGGCCTGTTTGAGGAAATCGGTGTATTCCTCCCCCAGGTGGTAGACCAGGGACCAGGTCCTACCGTCTTTGTAGTTCACGTCCTGGGTCTGGAAGGTCTGCATTTCCTGGAGGATGTCGGCATGGGGGCGTCCGTTGGGGGGCAGGGGGGGCATGGGATCTCCTGAAGTTATCCGGTAAAGGCTTTAAACACATAGGCAAAGGTGATGCCCAGGTAGTTCCCGGCGGCATAACCCACAATACCCGTGGTCAGGCCGGTGAGGATGATTTCTTTATTTTTAAGGGCGGCGGCCACCACCGGCACAAAGGGCGGGGAGCAGATGGCCGACACAGAGGTGATGATAAAGGTGTCCGTGTCAATGTTCAGCAGCTTGCAGAAAAGGGCATGGAAGACAAAGGTGCCGCCGATGCAGAGGATGAGATAGCCCAAAAGCCAGGGGTTGATGTTGACCAGGTCCTGGACCTGGGCCATGGAGCCCACCACCAGGCAGAAGCAGAGGATCAGGTACATGCCGGCCTGGAAGGTTTTGGGAATGGTGCGAATCCGGGGGACAAAGGAGGCCCCAATGCCCAGGGAGGTGATGAGCAGGATCACGGCCCCAGTGGTGTAATGGGCCGGGGCCGGTTTGGACAGGCCCAGGGAGACGGCCAAAATGATCCCGGACAGGACCAGGGCAACCAGGATCCCCTTGATGTGGGACCGGGTTAGCATCTGGGAAAAGGAATCCACCCCTTCGGTTTCCATGACTTCTGTGGCGCCGATTTTCACCCGGGCCGGCACATGGGGGGCCAGGAACTTCCCCATGACCCGCTGGGCCAGGGTGAGGCAGAAGACCAGGTAGGCCAGGGAGACGATGATGTCATAGGTGTGCAAGGTGATATAGGTGGTGGGGTTGACGTCCAGGGCCGTGCGGATGGCGGCCATGTTGGGGGTGCCCCCGGTGTAGACCCCGATGGTCAGGCCGGCCAGCTTCCATGCCTCGGGGAGGTGGTCGGCAAAAAGAACTGCCCCCAGGCCGGACATGGCCGTGATCATGGCAAAGGCCAGGGCCATGGAGACCATGGCCTTGCCCGCGGTGCGAAACCAGGATTTCACATCCATGGAAAAGAGGAGCAGGGGAAGGGCCAGGGCCACAAAGGCGGAACCCAGGTCGTTCTGGAGGGTGGTGGCATTTTCTGGGAGGATCCCCCCGTTGCCCACCAGGGCCCCCACCACATAGCAGATAAAGACGGCCCCGATCTTGTCCAGAAAGGAATAGCGCATGCACAGGTAGATCACCAGGGCCGGAAACAAGAGGAAAAAACAGACCAGAACCGCCATGTCACCTCCGTGAGCTGTTTGTGAAATTAAACACCGTTTGCTTGGGCTGTCTTAGCGGATTTCCCTGTCCGGTGTCAAGCCCGGCCTCTTCTGCCGAAGGGTTCTGCGCCTGGTTCTGCCGGTCGGGGTGGGGCCATGCTTGCCCTGCCCGGGCATAAAGGGTATGGTTGTTTTTATTTGATTCAGGAGCGTCCATGACAACTAGCATCAATGCCTTCCTTATTAAGGCCCGAACCCAATTAAAGGATTCCCCCATCCACCAGGTGGTCATGGGCAATGGGGCCGCCGATCTGGACTCCATGGCCTCTTCCCTGGTCTATGCCTACCTGCTGGGCTCCAGGGATCCCCGGAAAAAGGTTATCCCCCTGGTGCCCATCCCCCGGGCCGACTTCAAGCTCCGCACCGAAGCCGTCTTTGTTTTTGAACGGGCCGGCATTGATCTTAATGCCCTGATCTCCATGGATGATGTGGACCTGGAGTCCCCCATGGAAAATACGGTGGAATTGGTATTGGTGGACCACAACACCCTGGCCCCCCAATTCCGGAGATTCCGGGACAAGGTCTCCACAATCCTGGACCACCATGCCGACCAGGGGGACCATCCCCGGGTGTCCAAACGGGTGATTGCACCGGTGGGCTCCACCGCCACCCTGGTCGGGGAAGAGATCCAGGCCCGGGCGCCGGAACTTCTGGAGGGACCGGTGGCCACTTTGCTTTACGGCACCCTTCTTTTGGACACGGTGAACCTGGACGGGGCCGCCGGACGGGTCACCCCTAGGGACAGGGCCATGGCCGCCCTCCTGGCTGGAAAGGTGGACATGGATCAACATGCCTATTTCAAGGCGGTCCAGGCGGCCAAGTTTGACACCAGGGGACTTTCCACCCAGGACCTGTTGAGAAGGGATTACAAGGAATTCCAGTTCGGCTCCGTGACCTGCGGCATTGCTTCGGTCCTCCTGCCCCTGGCGGAATGGGCAAAAAGGGACAGGGCCCTGGCAGGGGGATTTGAGTCCTGGGCCCGGGCCCGGAACCTGGATCTGGTCTTGTCCATGAATGCCTACGTCCGGCCCGGTTTTACCCGGGAGCTGGCCGTCCATTGCCGGGACAGACAACTGCACGACAGCCTGGTGGCCTTTTTAAGGGAAAGGGGGGTGGTGACGGCCCCCCTTGGCATGTCCGAGTATCCAATGCCCTGCCGGGAGGGGACCCTTTCCTTCCACGGCCCGGCCGACCCGGGGATTTCCCGGAAGGGGATGGTCCCGTTGCTCTCCCTTTTTTTCAACCCTTAACCCGAATATCCTGGGAGATGTCCATGAAATTCATCCTTTCCCCCACCAAGACCATGGCCGGAGCCGATGTCCCCCCTGCCCAATCCAGACCGGCCTTTGAAGCAGAGGCCGGTGCTCTCATTCGGGAATTGGCCCCCCTTTCAGTGGCGGAAGTTGGAATTCTTTACAAGACCAGCGAGGCCCTGACCCGGAAAACCAGGGACCAGATCCACGGATTTGAAACCGCTCCGGAAACCGCCGCCCTGACAGCCTTCCGGGGGGAGGCATTTAAAACCCTGGCACCGGAGAATTTTTCCCCCCGGGACCTGGCCTTTGCCAATGCCCATCTACGGATTTTTTCCGGCCTTTACGGGATCCTTGCCCCCCTGGATGCCATCCGCCCCTATCGGCTGGATTTCACCACTCCGTTGAAGGTGGAGGGGAAGGGGCTGGCGGCCTTCTGGAAGGAGCGAATCAACTCCTATTTCCGGGAATGGATGGCCCCGGGGGAGGCGCTGGTGAACCTGGCCTCGGACGAGTACAGCCGCATCCTCACCCCAAAGGGAGCCCCCTGGGTCTGCATCGATCTCCAGTTCCGGGAAAAGGGGGATGGGAAATTGAAGAATCTGTCTGTGCGGGCCAAGCAGGCCCGGGGCAGCTTTGCCCGGTATCTCATTGAAAATAGAATTTCCTCGGCCGGGGCGCTTAAAACGGCGGTGGTGGATGGATATGCCTATGAACCCACGCTTTCCAGTGAAGGGGAGTGGTTCTTTGTCCGCTGATCTTCTCCATTGCAGGCGGGGGAAATATCAGGGGGCCGGGCGTTTTTCCGATGTTTCAAGGCATTGGCGGATGGCCCCGGAGTAGTGTTTGACCTTGATGGGTTTGGTTACAATGGCCCTCACCCCTGCACCCAGGATCTCCTCCCGGTCGATGCCGTCGTTGTAACCGGTGCAGAGGATGATGGGGAGATCGGGGCGGAGTTTTTGTAATTCCCTGGTCAGTTCCATGCCGTTGACCGGGTGCATGGAAAAGTCGGTGATAACCAGGTCAAAATGATGGGGATGGGCCTTGAAGGCCGTGAGGGCATCTTCTGCTGAGTTGCGGTCGGTGATGCGGTAGCCCAGAAATTCCAGGATCTGGCGCTGGATATTGAGAACCTGCTGCTGGTCGTCCACCAGGAGGATGTGTTCGCTGCCCCGGATGATCTCCCCGGGGGTGCCGGCCCTGTGTGCGGCCTGTCCGGTCTGCCGGGCCACGGGAAGATAGACCTTGAAGGTGGTGCCTTGACCCGGGGTGGAGCTGACATGGATGCCGCCGCCGTGGTGCTCCACAATGCCCTTGATCACGGCCAGGCCCAGGCCGGTGCCCTTGCCCGGGGTCTTGGTGGTGAAATAGGGATCAAAGATTTTGTCCATGAGGTGGGGTTCGATGCCCACGCCGGTGTCGGAAACCCCGTAGCAGAGATAGCGCCCCGGACCGGGATTCGGGTTGATTTCCCCCTCGTTCCGGGTGAGGGTTTCCTGTTTCAGGGAGACCTTGAGGGTGCCGCCGGTGGTCTCCATGGCCTGGAAGGCATTGGTGAGCAGGTTCAGGGCCACCTGGTGGATCTGGGCCGGGTCTCCAAAGACCGGGGGACAGCCCTGGGCAATCTCCTCCCGGATCTGGACGGCCGGGGGTACAGAGGCCGATACCAGGCTGCAGGCGTCCCGGACAATGGTATCCAGATAGAGGCGCTCCTCCTTGCGGGTGTCCTGGTGGCTGAAGGCCAGGATCTGGCGCACCAATTCCCTTGCCCGGTCCCCGGCCAGGCTGATGCTGTCCAAAAGGGGGCGGTTCCGGGGATCCTCTGCCAGGTTGGCCTTGAGCAATTCCGTGTTGCCGATGATGCTGGTGAGGATATTGTTGAAATCGTGGGCAATGCCGCCTGCAAGGGTGCCGATGCTCTCTATCTTCTGGGCCTGCTCCAATTGGCGCAGGATGGAGAGTTTTTCCTCCTCCTCCCGTATTCTCAGGGAAATATCACGGATTACGGCAATGGTGTACTGGGTCTCCTCCATGCGGATGCGGACCATGGAGACCTCGGTGGGCACATCCTCTCCCTGGTGGGATTTCAGGGTCAGGCGACGGTTTCTGATGCGGGGCTCTGCATTGCGCCGGGTGAGCAGGGCGTTGAGATCCATTTTCCAGGGGGCCTTTCCCGGGATAAAGGGGGATAGGGTAAAGACCCGGGTGCCCGTGACCTGGTCCGCCCGGTAGCCAAAGAGGTTTTCTGCGGCCGTGTTCCAATATTGGATGATGCCGTGGTCGTCCACCATGAAGATGGCCTCGTTGGCCGTATCCAGGATGGTCCGGTGGATGCGCTCCTTGTGCTGGAGCTTCTGCTTGTAAATGCGGATGGCCTTTCGCATGTCGTAGAAGGAGTCGGCCGTGTGCTGGATCTGGGTGAAGACACTGTGGATCAGGGGGGCTTGGTCCTCTTCATTGTCCTTGATTTTCCGGGCCTGTTCGTCCAGCTGGGAAATGGGATCGGTGATGTGCCGGGCCAGGAATAATCCGCCAATGGTGGCAAGGATGGAAACCACCAGGGTGATGAGCAGGGTCTGGTGGCTGTTGGCCAGGATTTCTCCGAAATAGTCCTCCTCGGGGATATAGACCCCGATGAGCCATTTGCTTTTGGCGGCCTGGACCCGGGTGAACATGGCAAAGTAGGTCTTGTCCCCATGTTCGAATTTGGCAAATACGGGCCGGCCGCCCAGGGGCGGGGTTTTCCGGGTCAGCTCGGGTTCTGCCGCCTCAAATGCCTTCATGCACAGGGGGTTGGATAGTTCGTGGAGCTTGGGCAGGCGCAGATCCTCCCGGGGGAGGTGGGTGTGGGAGAGGGCGGCCTGGTCCGGGGAGGCAATGACGTCCCGACCGGGGTTGAGCATGAAGGCGGCCCCGGATTTGCCCACCTTGAGGTTGCCGATGAAGTTGGAAAGGGCCTCCAGTTCAATGTCCACCCCCACCACCCCCAACAGGGTTCCTGCCTCGTCCATGAGGGGAACCGCCGTGGTGATCCCGGGTTTGCGGGAGGAGAAAAAGACATAGGGCTCGGTCCAGATAATGGTTTTCTCCCGCACGGCCTTGATGTACCAGGGGCGCTGCCGGGGGTCGAAGGTATCCGTGGGGGAGGGAAGGGTGCGGAGGATCTCCATGTCCCGGTTCCGCCAGGTCAGGGTGACGGTGCGCCTCTCCCCCTGCCGGTGGATGATCTTGGTGCGCAGCTTTTGGCCGTCGCCGCTGCCCTCCCGGTTGACAAAGTAGAAGCAGCCCTGGGGATTGGCAAAGTAGATGCCAGCGAACTGGGGGTAGATCTGCATCTTTTCCAGGAAGTATTTTTCCAGCTCCTTTAGATCTCCGTGGTCCAGGTGGACCACCTGGGCAGCGATGAGCCGTTTGGTGAGTTCGGCTGCCCCCCCGGCAACGGAAAAATAATTCCGGGTCTGTTCCAGGCTTAGATCCAGGATGTTTGCCATGATGTCCCTGGAGTGGTCCTGCATGACCTTCTGGTTGGAGTAGAGGGAAAAGGGTGTGATCACCAGATGGGAGCCCCAGATCAGGATAAAACAGCCGAGAATGACAACCCACCGAATGGAAATCTTCAATTTTCCTCCCTGAAAAATGAATGCTTGTGCCATATTAGAGGGGAAAAAGCTTTATTGTCAAGGCTCTCCACGGCTTAAAATCCGTATTTTTTGCAAAATGATCTTGGGAAGCCGTCACTGATCTGCTATGGTGAAAATTTTTAAAATTACGGGGGGTTGAGATCACAGACCGTATTGACAAAAAACTACCACGATGTGATATTAGACTCTTTCCCTAAGAATAAAGAGACCATTTGTTAGAAAAGAGGTACCATGCGCCAGAAAAAACAGCCTGCATTTGATACCCGGGCCATCCACCACGGCCTGGATCATTCCCAGTGGGAGGGGAGCACCCTTCCCCCCATCTATCAATCCGCAGCCCACATCCACGACACCGCCGACAGCCTGACCAAAAGTTTTAAAGGGGAATCCCAGGACCATGTCTACATGCGGTTGAGCAACCCCACCAACCAGCACCTGGAAGGCAAGCTGGCCAATCTGGAATCGGGCAAGGGCGCCCTTGTGGTCTCCTCGGGCATGGCCGCCATCAACAACGCCTGTATGACCCTGCTCCGGGCCGGGGACGAATTCGTGGCCTCCAAAAGCCTTTTCATGTCCACCTATGGTCTGTTCACCAACATCTTCAGCAAATACGGGATCACGGCCCGGCTGGTGGATCCCCTGGATCTGGATGCCATTGGGGCCGCCATCAACGACAGGACCCGGTTTGTCTACCTGGAAACCATCACCAATCCGGGCATGGAAATCCCGCCCATTGACCGCATTGCCGACCTGGCCCACACCCGGGGGGTGCCCCTGCTGGTGGACAATACCCTGGCCTCCTCCTGGCTCTGCCGCCCCATTGAGCTGGGGGCAGACATTGTCATGCATTCCACCACCAAGTCCTTTTCCGGCCATGGGGCGGCCATGGGCGGGGTGGTCGTGGACGGGGGGAATTTTGACTGGGCAGCCGGCCCCCGGTTCGCCGATTTCGCCCCCTTTGTGGAACAAAAGGGAGACCTGGCCTTTCTCCACCGCATGTGGAAGGAATACCACATCAACTTCGGCACCACCCCGGCCCCCTTTCATTCCTTTTTGACCACCATTGGGTTGACCACCATGGGGGTTCGCATGGAACGGCACATGACCAATGCCATGGCCGTGGCCACGGCCTTGAAATCCCATGGCAAGGTGGCCTGGGTCAATTATCCCGGGTTTGGGGATCACCCCAGCCATTCAACGGCAAAGCGGCTTTTCCAGGACCGGGGCTTCGGCACCATGCTCACCTTTGGACTCAAGGATGAGGCCTCCTGTTTCACCTTGATCAACCAGCTGGAAATGATTCTGAACCTGGCCAACCTGGGGGATTGCAAGAGCCTGATCATCCATCCCTATTCCACCCAATATGCCGCCTTTCCCCAAAGGGAGCGGGATGCCCTGGCCGATCCCTGCCTGCTGCGCATGTCCGTGGGCATTGAGGATGCCCAAGACATCTGCAACGATCTTTTCCAGGCATTGGAGAGGGTGTAGCCGTGAGCGAGTATGTCGGACATGACCAGACCGGTGCCACCGTGGGCATCGTTGAAAAAAAGACCTTTACCTTTGCAACGGAGGAACCCCTGGCATTGGAGAGCGGGGCCGGCCTGGGGCCTGTGACCCTGGCCTACGAGACCTGCGGCACCCTGGATGCGGACAAGTCCAATGCCGTCCTCATCCTCCACGCCCTCACCGGGGATTCCCACGTGGCCGGCTATTACAGCCCCGACGATGCCAAGCCGGGCTGGTGGGACATCATGGTGGGCCCGGGCAAGGGCATCGACACGGAGAAATATTTTGTCATCTGCGCCAATATCCTGGGCTCCTGCTCCGGCTCCTCGGGGCCTTCTTCCATCAATCCGGAGACCGGTGCCGAATATGCCCTGGACTTTCCTTTGATCACCATCGGGGATATGGTGGCCGCCCAGAAGGCCCTGGTGGATTCTTTGGGCATTGAAAAGCTTGTGGCCGTCATCGGCGGATCCGTTGGCGGAATGCAGGTTCTGGAATGGACCGTGCGTTATCCCGACATGATGTCGGCAGCCGTGGCCCTGGCCACCACCTGCCGCCATTCCGCTTTGGCCATTGCCTTTAACGAGGTGGCCCGGCAGTCCATCATGGCCGATCCCAACTGGCAGGAGGGCTGCTACTACGGCGGAAAAAAGCCGGACATGGGCCTGGCCATCGCCCGGATGATCGGCCACATCACCTATCTTTCCGACGAGTCCATGCGCCTGAAGTTCGGACGACGGCTCCAGAACCGGTCCGCCCTGAGTTTCAAGTTTGGGGCCGACTTCCAGGTGGAGTCCTACCTCCAATACCAGGGCAACAAGTTCATTGAGCGCTTTGACGCCAATTCCTTTTTATACATCACCAAGGCAGCAGACTATTTCGACCTGGCCCGGGATTACGGCAAGGGTTCCCTGGTCAAGGCCTTCTGCCGGTGCAAGGCCAAGTTTCTGGTGGTCTCCTATACCTCGGACTGGCTCTACCCCACCTACCAGTCCAAGGAGATGGTCACGGCCATGAAAAAGAACGACCTGGATGTGAGTTTCTGTGAAATCGACGCCCAATGGGGCCACGACGCCTTTTTACTTCCCAACCCCAAGCTGGACCACCTCATGTCCGGATTTTTAAGGAGCGCCCGCCATGCAGCCCCTGAGATATGATTTACAACAGATTGCCTCCTGGATCGAGCCGGGCTCCAGAATCCTGGAGCTGGGGTGCGGCAAGGGGGAACTCCTCCACCATTTAAAAACGGAAAAAAAGGCTCGGGAACGGGGCATCGAGCTCACCGAGTCCAAGGTGGTCACCTGCATTGAAAAGGGATTGTCCGTTCTCCAGGGGGACATCAACGAAGAGATCCAGGATTACCCGGACCAGGCCTTTGACTATGCCATCTGCTCCCAGACCCTCCAGCAGGTCTACGATCCCTCCACCCTGATCCGGTCCATGCTGAGGGTGGCCAAAAAAGGGGTGGTCAGTTTCCCCAACTTCGGCCACATCCGGGTGCGCATGCAATTGGCCCTGACCGGGTGTGCTCCGGTCACCCGGGAGTTGCCCTACTCCTGGCACGACACCCCCAATATCCGGGTGCTCAGCCTGAGGGATTTTAAACACTTTGCCGTGGAAAACGATTTCACCATTTTAAAAAAGGCCGCCATCAACACCCGGAACCATCACCGGGAGGGGAAGATGGTCACCTGCCTGCCCAATCTTTTCGCCACCTATGGTATTTTTCTCATTGGAAAGGAATAGCCATGCAAACCCTCCAGAATCGAAATCAGGATCAAAATCGGGATCAAAACCAGGTTGTGGATCGTATCATTCAGATCAAACAGGAGTTGGGCAGCCGTCTGCTCATCCTCACCCACCATTACCAGCGCAAGGAAATCGTGGACCTGGGAGATCACAGGGGGGATTCCTTTGCCCTGGCCCGGCGGGCCGCCCGGGATGAAAACGCCCGGCACATTGTCTTTTGCGGGGTCCAGTTCATGGCCGAAAGTGCGGCCATCCTGGCCAAGCCGGGCCAGACCGTCCAGATTCCCGACCCCCAGGCCGGCTGCTGGATGGTGGACATGGCCCCGGCCGGGCCTGTGGAACAGGCATTTTCAACCCTGGAGGAGGTAGGGGGCAAGGGCAGTGTCATGCCCCTTGCCTACGTGAATTCCCACGCCGACATCAAGGCATTCTGCGGCCGCCACCAGGGGGCGGCCTGTACCTCTTCCAATGCGGTGCGGGTCATGGAATGGGCCTTCCAACAACGGGAAAAGGTTTTTTTCGTCCCGGACGAACACCTGGGCCGGAACACGGCCCTGGCCCTGGGAATCCCCCGGGACCAGATCCGGCTCTGGGACCCGGACCTCCCCTTGGGCGGAAATTGCCGGGACGATCTTGAAAGGGCCCGGGTCATCCTATGGAAGGGTCATTGCCAGGTCCATGCCCAGTTCACCCCGGAACAGGTAACCCACATGCGGGCGAATTTCCCCAAGGCCCGCATCGTGGTCCATCCCGAATGCCGGGCCGAGGTGGTGGAGGCCGCCGATGCCGCCGGCTCCACCAGTTTCATTGCCCGGTATGTGGCCGATGCCCCCTCGGGCGCCTTCCTGGTCCTGGGCGCTGAGATCCATCTCATCCGCCGTCTGGCCATGGAATACCCGGACAAGAAGATCCTCCCCCTCATGGATGCCTTCTGCCCCAACATGTACAAGATCAATTTGGGCAACCTCCTGCGCACCCTGGAGCACATCGGAGAGGTCAACCAGGTGGTCCTGCCCCAGGATATAAAGCAAGACGCCTCCGTGGCCCTGAACAATATGCTGGCCCTGTAGCAGCACCATCCAAAGATCAATTTTTCATTGATTCAATCGACCCCATGGATAGGGTCGGTGGGATTGATAATTCTTGATAGGGATGTTGTTGATCGGACCATACCCGGTGCGGGGCGGCGCAGCCTTTCTTGTCCCGGAAAGATCGAAAACAGCCCCTATAATTCCATTCCAGGCCATCTCCAAAACTGCGGCCCTTCGGGTCCTCAAACAATTGGAGCTGTCTCCTCCATTCCATTAAGGGGCTGTAATTTCGACTTACCAACGGCCTGCGAAAGGCTACCCCACCCCGCACCTAGCCTCTGGCGGAAATGGAAAGGATCTGGGGGACACAAAAAGATGCTCCAAAAATCAACCTTATCCGGATTAAGTTGACCATGGGGTCCAATAGTACCGTATGATGTCCCCCGAATTCATCAGGTTAATATTAACGTCTACCGTTCTTACGCATATTTGAGAATTTGGCTCGATGTGATCTGTCTAATTTTTTGATATCAAGCGCCTCTCTGTAACAGGGATGAATTTCCCAACTAACTCCAAAATCATCATCTGTTCTGGATGATAAAAAGTCGGGCATTTGGTCAAATGAATAGTGTTCATAACCTGTCTCTGATTCACTTTTTGCAATAATAAAACCAATTCTAAACAAAAAACGAGCAATCTCTCTCGGATTCCTTGTAGATTTACCTTCAATAGTTGGTTCAATGTGGTTGGCTATTCTGTTCTTAATCGTTTTAAATAGCTGGTCCCTCGGTAATAAACGCTCACTGCCCCTAAAGCCATGTAATAATTCTTCTATTTCTGAACACTGATGTTTATGTTCTGCAACTAAATCCGCGATACGTTTTTTACCATACTCACCCCAAATATCGTTAATATGTGAACGATTTATATGTTGACTCTGTCTTTGAATAGCTCTGTCTTGAGCTAATTTGCATAATTGTATAGCCCACCTCGGTCTTTCATAAGACAACGTATATAGTACCTTATATGTATGTATATTTTTTTTGGCCCATTCCATTTTGGGAACAAAAATTTCTTTGATTAAGTGCTCTTCCTTTTCTTCTTCACTAAAAAAATCTTTATTATGATATATACGATGCTGATCTGGATTTATGACTTCTAATTCAGATTCAATTCTTTTCGAAAGAAGTTTTCGAAAGTCGGCTTGTGACCAAAAAATATCATCAACATATTGTTCCATTTTGTCTAAAGATTCGTCAAAAAGTCGAATTACAGACCAAACATCTGTTCTCATTGTAATTCTAAAATGAATATCTTTTAGATCTTGAGTTAAATATCTACAGGCAGAGAAAAAAGTACTGAGTTCCAGTGACGCACTTTGGGTCATTTGAAATGTTGCATCTAAGTCATCAATCAAAATCCATAGTTTTCTATTGTTTGCTCTTTTTAATAATTCAATTTCATTGCATGTTTTGGTTTTTTGTGGTTGGAGCTTGCCCAATAATTTTGAAAATCTATCAATTAGGCACCCTACCAAATTTCTCGATTTATAACCTTCGATCTCTGCACATTCAACCAAACTTATCTCATCATCAGTCAAAGCCACATCTAATTGGATTGCAAGGGCTCTATTCACTATACCGCAAATCCTTACCATCCAATCACGGATATAATCATTTGGAGTTTCTAAGGGGTCGGTTAACTTAAATTTTGATCTTGTTAGATCCGCCCCCCTCGCTTTTACAATAATTGCGTCTTTGTCTGTTTGTTCAAGATTGTAATTTGTCCATTGAAGCAAAGCAGATTTCCCAATCCCTTTTTTACCGGTTGCAACCAGTATTTTTTTTCGTGGACTTAAAAATTGTTTGAATAGACGTTGAACAATGAAATAACGATTCAGTTCCTCTGGTTCAGTGTCATCACCGGCTTCATTCCCAAAATCGATATGTTCAAGAAGATTGTCCATTGAGACTCCTACATTTGATATTTGAATAGTGACTGTGAGTTCTGGAGATACCGTTCTTAATTCCTTAAATATGGATAGAATGAATGATCCAATTTGAGGTAAAGCATTCTCAAGTGAAAAAAGCAACTATCAATTTAATGCCCTGTGGTATTTATTTTTGAGAGTATTTTTTCATCGGTGGTGGGGACGACGATGGCTAGTGGGGGGGGCGGGGCGGTGTCCTCCGCAGGCATGGGGTGCGGGTTATTACCGGGGCTTGTTCCGTGGAGGTGAGAAGGTGGATTGTTTGACGACCGCAGGGAGGAGTTCTCGCCTTTGCCCGGAGGGGAACTTAGGGCCGGTTGTCCCCGATATTTCACGGAATGGATTTGCCTGGTATGCAAGGCGCAGAATGCGCAGTTGTAGCCTTTACCACAAGCCATTCTGGAACGCGGCAGATCAGGCAAAGGCATTTCGCCCGAAGGGGGACAATTTGCGACGGCAGATCCATTGGAAAATAGGAGGGAGTACCCTCGGTTTGAGACAGCCCTTCCTATTTCGGAGCAAATTGTCATGAAATATTCGGGGAAGTCCATTCTCCGACAAGGAGGAGGCCGTCCCGTTCTCCACGGGTGAAACCTTAGATTTTAAGTCCTTTTTTCACAAACCGGTTTAAAAAGGCCCGGTATTTCCTTGAATGATCTCTAAATCAACGCAATAGGCCGTATGGCAAGACCATGCCGGCGGTGAATTTTAAGATAAAGCTTCCCCCCCTCCTTTTAACCTGATACATCCCATAGCAGATCCTGTAGTCTTTGCGGTTAACCCCATTCATGGCCCGGATATGGAGTGGTCCCTGTGTTGCGGGGGAAAGATGTTCCCCTTGTGGTTCCCCTGGAAGGGGAGGGGCGTTTCTTCGGGCGAGATATCTTCACCTGTTCTGCCGCGTTACAGGTGGCTTTCCTTGGGCGGATCCTTCCCGCCTCCTGTGCCCTGCGGTCCGGGCGGATGTCTTTGCACCATCCGGGAGAGGAGAGGAAGCATGGCATTTGAAACCCTTACCACTGAACTCACCCCTGACCAGGTGGCTGTCCTGACCCTGAACCGCCCCGACCAGATGAATACCTTTAATACCCCCATGGCCGGTGAACTTAACACCGCACTTTTGGAATTTGATGCAGACCCCAGGGCCCGGGTGATCCTCATCCGGGGGGAGGGCAGGGCCTTTTGCGCCGGCATCGACGTCAACGAACTGGAGGGGAAATCCCCCCGGGAATACCAGGCATGGATCGAGCACATGGAACGGCCTTTGGTTACCATTTCAACCCTGAAAACCCCGGTGATTGCCCAGGTCCAGGGCGTGGCTGCGGCCAATGGCATGGGCCTGGCGGCCTCGGCGGATCTGGTGATAGCTGCGGACAATGTGAAGATGGGGCTCACGGCCATTAACGTGGGCCTGAACTGCGTGGGCCCGGTGATTCCCGTGGCCCGGTGCGTGGGGCGGAAAAAGGCGTTGGAGCTGCTTCTCTACGGCAACCTGATCAAGGCGGAGGAGGCCCGGGAGCTGGGCCTGGTCAATCGGGTGGTCGCCAAGGAGGAGTTGGGGGAAGCGGCCATGGCCTGGGCCGTGGAACTGGCCCGGAAGAGCCCCCTGGCGGTAACCATGGCCAAGACGGCCTTTTACGCCTCCGAGGATTTGCACTATGGGGCCCAGTTCGCCCACATGAACCAGTCCTTTGCCCGGCTGTGCACCACCAAGGATGCAAAGGAGGGGGTGGCGGCCTTCTTTGAAAAGCGGAAACCCCAATGGACGGAGAGCTGATCCCTGTCCTCTTCTTTTTTTCGGGGCCGGCGGCAATGATTCTACCCGCCGGTTCCGGTTTTGCCCCTGCTGATCCTTCCCTTGGCCTGGTCCATGGCTGATACCGGTTTCCCGTGCATTTACCTGTCTGTATCGTCGGGGAAATACATTTTGACGATGTTTTTGTAAGGCGGTATACTTAAAGGGTATTTTCGATGAAACCGTACCCGATCTGACTCCCAGACACGTTCCATTCCGGTACGGTCAACCTCTCATCCAATTCCATCCATCGTTCATACCATTTTTGGTGAAATTCCAATTTATCATCCTTTGGGATGAAAGGAGATCATAATGGATCAGTCTTCCCAGGTTTTCCTCCAGCGGGCCCGGGTAATAAACATGGTGCGGCGCACGGCCATTGTCCTGGTGGCGACCGCCCTGTGCTATTCCCTGGTGGCCATGGTCTATTCCACCCAGGTCATTTACAAGGTCAAACTCAACTATGCCGTGATCCTGGAGCAGTTCGGGGGCAAGCGGCGGGCCGTGACCGAGGTGGGGTGGCATTTCCGCCTTCCCTTTTTCACCCGCCTGGAAAAGGAGGTCCCCCTGATGAATCAGAATATGTACCTGGGCGGGGCCCCGGCTCCCATGAAGATCATTTCCCAGGAGAACGTGGCCCTGTGGACCTCGGCCCTCATGACCTTCAAGATCAAGGATTTGCGGCGGTGGGGCATTGAAAACCTGTCTCCTGAGATCCTGCTCCAGGGGGATTTTGACGGCATTTCCAAGGACATCCTCCAGGGGGAGGAGGTGAACAAACTCATCTCCGACCGGGAGACCATCAAGGAGGCCATTTTCATGGCGTTGAAGAAACGGCCCATCAACATGGGGGGGCCCACCCTGGAATCCAAATACGGCATTGAGGTGGTCAGCTTCGTCCTCAACGAGACCCGGTTCGGGGATAAGCTGGTGGAGGCCACGGAGGAGAAAAAGCGTCGCCAACTCATCGCCGAGGCGGAAAATTACGCCGCAGACCAGGAATCCGATCGGATCCGGAAGCTTTACCGGGCCTATCTGGACGGAATCCAGTCCCTGCACAAGGCCCTGGACGGGGGCAGCAAAACCGTGAATCCGGCCCTGCTCTCCTTCCTCTCCCAGCAGAAATGGGCCACGGCCTATGAAAAGAGCCAGACCGATCAGAAGACCTTTGTCCTCCACGGCAGCGGCACCCCACCCTCCATGACCCTTCCCGGGCCCCCAATGGGGGTGGTCTTGCCCCAGGCCCTGTCCCCGTCTGAGATGTCGCCCAATGCCCAGGCGTCCAAGGGCATTCCAACCCCAACGCCCTGAAGCGGACGGAGGAGACAATGCCAAAACGCATCACCAAGGAAAAAACCTATATCTACCTTCCCGAGGAGGCCATCCAGCGCATCGAATCCCTGGTGGAGAGCTGGACCTACGATACCAAGGCCTTTGTCCGTTCCCGGCTCAAGCAATACCATGCTCCGGGCCTTGCCGTTTCCATGGCCCGGCAGTTCTTCCATTTTCTTTTTTTCATGAAGCGGCAGAAGAAGCGGATGAAGGTGTTGAACAATCCCAGGATCCTTACGGATTGGAAAAAGCGGTTCCTCTATTCCGGGGAGACCAACCCGGGGGCCTCCTGGAACAAGATCATTGAAAAGGAACTGACCCGGCCCGAGCTGCTCTACCTCACCGAGGTCCTGGACCGGGAACTCACCGACCTCCACGTGCCCGTGGAGCTGGAGGAGACCTTTACCCAGATGTACAGGGCCTATATCCGCAAAGAGCACCTGGAGGGGGCCGACATCCCCAAGGCCCCCCTGGTCCTCATCGAGGGGGCTTCGGGCAGTGGAAAGAGTGCCACGGTGCGGGAGGCCCTGGAAAAGGTGGTCTTTCGCAACGAGGTTTTGGCCGAGGTGGACTATAAGACCCAGAAGGAACAAATCCTGGCCCGGCACAGTCTCTTTGCCAGCCTGGAGGAGGTGGACCCGGAGTTTGCCCTGAAGATCGCCACCAAGAAAAAGCAATCCTTTTACCGGCGCCTGGCCTTGATTCCCCTGGTGCGGAATATCTTTAAAAAGCGGATCATGGAGAACCTCACCCATTTTGAGGAGCGGGGCATGATCGTGGATGCGGGCATCATCACCCCCAACGATTACCAGACCGCCCTGTCCGGGGAGCCGGGGAATTATTTAAAGCGGGCCATGGGCGCCCCCAAGGTCACCACCATCCGCCACATTGAAGAGGCCCATTCCGCATTCGGCAAGAGCGATTCCAGCCACGGCGGGGGCGGGGAAAAGCAGCAACGCACCCTCATTGACACCTCCAACATCATCATGGACGAGATCATCGACGGTCGGCGGGACTGCTTCCTCATCGCCACCAGCGACCAGACCCACCGCTTTGATTCGGCCATCTACCGCCGTTTTGTGGAAAAGGGGGCCATCATCGACATCTCCAAGTTCTGGATGAACAAGGAGAACCTGAAGAAAATCATCTTCCTGGAGATCCGGCGCCACCAGATTCCCACCAATTACGAGCCCGATTCCCAGGTGCTGGACGGGGCGGCGGAAAAGATTTACGAGGTTTTCCGGGAGCGCAGCCTCAAGGTGAGCCCGGCCTATGTGCGTAAGCTCATTGAATCCATCATCAATATCCGGGGGGATTTCCTTTTGGAATTCCTGGACAACAGCATCCTCATCCGCAACGCCTTCCAGCTGGTGGCCAAAAATGTTTACGGCGAACTCTACAACAAGGTGGTGGACCGCATGGACCGCACCGTGGGCTGGGAAGAGTATGTGGGGGACATCAAGGACAAGTTCTCCGAGATGGCCAACAATTGCTTCCACTACGGGGTGAGCGAGGACAAGGGCGTGGTCCTCACGGGCCCTCCGGGGTCGGGCAAAACTTACCTGGTCCGGACCTGGCTTTCGGCCAACCCCCGGGTCCACGACATTGCCACCTCGCCTTCGGCCCTCCAGGATCCGGTCTCCCCGGTCCACGGCACCGTGGCCAATCTGGAAAAGGTCTATGACATTGCCAAGATGATCGCCCCGGCCGTGATCTTCTTTGACGAGGGGGATGCCCTGGCCCCGAGGCGGTCGGCCACGGGCGGCCAACCCTCGGATGTGATCACCAATAAGTTTTTGAACATCATCGACGGGGAAGTCCCCTTGAACAAGGTCTTCACCGTGCTCACCACCAATCGGCTGGATATCCTGGACCCGGCCTTGATCCGGTCCAAGCGGTTGAAGACCCTGGAGATCTCCGGTCACATGCGTCAGAAGGATATCCTAGACATCATTAAAAAGCAGCTGGACGAGGTGGCCCACCCCCGGGAAGTGGATGTGGAGCGGATCATAGAAACGGCCCAGGGCATCTGCAATACCCCGGCCGATTATACCTCCTTCACGGAAAAGGCCATTGCCCTGTGCTCCACCGAGTTCAAGGTGCTAAAGGAGCTGCGCCGTCTCAATGACTCCACCCGAACGGAAAAGCAGGAGTTTGTAAAGCTCAACTTTAAGACCATTCTGGGGGTGCTGGATGCGGTGAACGCCCCGCCCCTGCTCAAGTCTAACATTAAGAATGATTTAAACAACTTCCCCGACTACTACGACCAGATTTTGGAATTGGTGGCAAAGATCCGGGAAGAATCGGCCTATCCCCTGGTGGAAACCCATTTGGAATCGGCCCGAAGGGAGATCTCCCAGAGTCCGGTGAGAAAGGGTTCCACCCAGCTCAACGAGTTTTTGGAAACCGAGTTGAGCAAGGAGCCCCAGGTGGGCTTTATCATCGGTGTGGGGGCCAACGATGTCACGGGCATGCTCCTTCCCATTGCCACCAGCCTCACCGGCCGGGTCTGGGAGAGCCCCATCATCGTCACCGGTGCGGTCTCCTCCACGGCCGATACCACGGCCCAGCTGGACATGGCCGTGCAGATGACCCGGCAGTCGGCCCAGGAGGCCCTGACCATGGTGAAGAACTATATCCAGGAACTGGCCCCGGAGATCAGCATCCCCTGGCTCTTCGGGGACTTTCTCAAGCGGTATTCCCTCCACCACCAGCTTCTCTCGGCCTCCTATAATGTGGGTGGGCCCTCCGCCGGCTATGCCCTGGCATTGAATACCCTTTCCGCCCTGCTGCGGATTCCTTTGTGCAACGATTTCGGCATCACCGGCGCCCCCTGGACCAAGGGGGTGAAAAAGGACGAGGTGGGGGGATCGGTCATCATCGGCGGTCATCGGAAAAAGACGGAAAAGGTCCTGCTCTACCTGCGGCGCATGTACATGCCCCTGCAGAATTACAAGGATCTGGAGCCGGATTTTTTGGTGGGATACTGGACCCGGAAAAAGGATGTCATTGCCGTGACCCATTTTGCCGACCTCATGCCCGAGGTCCTTTCCCTGGACGAGGCCCACAATGATTTAAGGGAAGAACTCATTGCCATGCGCATCCAGTACAAACGGGAGAAATACTTCGCCTCCCAGCGGACCCCCTCGTTAAAGGAGCGGATCATCCGTAACAAGCAGCGCATGCGCAAACGGGCAGAGGAGGAGATCCTCAGACGGGTCACCGCCATCCGCCTCTACCTCATGGACGATGTCAGGGAGAAGTACATCTCCCATGAAAAGATTTTTGATACGTATATGGATAAGGAGGAGGACTCACTAGTCCCAGGGCAGGGTCTTTCTGAGGGCCACGGGGCGATCCAGGATTTCGGCCCAGATCACAGCCCGCCTGAGACCCGGGCCTGAAGGGGCGGGTCCGGGCGTCCGGCGGGGCGCCGGCACGGCGGGTGATTTTGAAGGGACATCCTGGGTGGGCGCTGCCGCCATGGCCGGTTCCGTCACAGGGGGCTGATCCGGTTCTTCGGCCCCTTCCCAATCCGGTTCCCAGGCCTCTTCAAATTCCGCCGGATCAAACCAGGATTCCGAATCCCGGGGCTCGGTGGAGTCCCCTTCCCGGGCTTCACCCTGCTCCAATTGCGCCCAGAAATCGTCGCCGGGGGAGGGCCTGCCCTGGGCCCGTGCCCGGCGGACTGCTTTCCGCTCTTCTTCCTGCCGCTGTTTCTTTGCCTGGGCCTCCAGTTCCTGGACCATGGCACGGAACTTCGCCAAAATCCCCTTGGGTTTGGAAGATGTCTTTTGTTTGGCTTTTCTGGATTTTAGCAGCTTCCCAAGCCCCGAGGTGATCAGGAAAAAGCCGAGAAACAATAGATAGATAAGATCGTTGAATTCCATCCTATACCTCTTTCACCCAAATGGTGCAGTCGTTGTTTTTGGTTTTGGATAAGGTGTTTCCATATCCGGCCAAATAACGCTTGCAACCTTTAAATTTTATATCTTCGAAATTCAAAATAGGCCCGGGTCTGGAAAGACCCGGGCCCTTTGCGTTGGGTGCCTCCGGTTCGGGACGCCTAACATCACCGGGGCCTTTTCCCCTTAGGGCGTCTCAGGGGTTCCCCCGTCCATGTCCGGACCGGGCGGGGTGGCGATCTGGTCCCGCATCCGGGTATCGGCGGAGATGTTCTGCATCTTGTAATAGTCCATGATGCCCAGGTTACCGGAGCGGAATGCCTCTGCCATGGCCAAGGGGACCTGGGCTTCGGCTTCCACCACCTTGGCCTTCATTTCCTGGACCCGGGCCTTCATCTCCTGCTCCTGGGCAAAGGCCATGGCCCGTTTTTCCTCGGCCTTGGCCTGGGCGATCTTCTTGTCCGCCTCGGCCCGGTCGGTTTCCAATTCCGCACCGATATTTTTTCCCACATCCACATCGGCGATATCAATGGAGAGGATCTCATAGGCCGTGCCCGCATCCAGACCCTTGGAGAGGACGGTTTTGGAGATCATGTCGGGATTTTCCAGGACTTCCTTGTGGTTGGCGGCCGAACCAATGGTGGTGACGATGCCTTCCCCCACCCGGGCCAGGATGGTTTCTTCACCGGCCCCGCCCACCAGGCGGTCGATGTTGGCCCGCACCGTGACCCGGGAAATGGCCTTGAGCTGGATGCCGTCCTTGGCCACGGCCGCCACCAACGGGGTTTCAATGACCTTGGGGTTCACCGACATCTGCACGGCTTCCAGCACGTCCCTGCCGGCCAGGTCAATGGCGGCGGTGCGGTTGAAGGAAAGTTCGATGTTGGCCTTGTCTGCGGCAATGAGGGCCTGGACCACCCGGGAGACGTTGCCCCCTGCCAGGTAATGGGATTCCAGGTTGTCGGTTGAAATGTCCAGGCCGGTTTTCACGGCCATGATTTTGGATTCCACAATGAGTTTGGGCGGCACCTTCCGGAATCGCATGAAGATGATGTTGATCAGTCCCACCTTGGCGCCGGAGACCAGGGCCTGGATCCAGAGGGAAATATAGGAAAAGATAAAATAAAACAGGGCCAGGCCGACAAGGGCGACAATGAGGACCAGGATACTCATGACGTTCATGGTCATTACTCCTTATGGGGTGAGGGGTTGACAGGGGTGACCAATATTTGATTTCCCGTGACCCGGACCACCCGCAGCCACGTGTTTTTTTCCATATAACTTCCATCGGTTACCACATCCAGTCTCTCACCGTCAATGAGGGCCAGGCCGGAGGGGCGCAGGTCGGTGAGGGCCTTGCCCTCCCTTCCGGTCCATTTTTCCAGGTCCGGGGCCTGGGAGACCACGCCCTTGTCCTTGGAAAGGCGGTTTCTGAGGGAGAGGGGGGAGGCGGCCAATGCCTGGATGCCCCAATAGATGAGCAGGGGGATCAGCACCAGGTCGGCGGCCACAAAGGCCCAGCCGGCCTGGGGGGAAATCTGGGTAAAGGCCAGGAAAAGGGAATACCCCAGGATACCGGCGGCGGCCACCGAGAGCAGGCCCAGGGAGGGCACAAAAATTTCCGCCAGGATCACCAGCAGGGCCAATAGTTGAAGGACAATGGGCAGGATATAGGCATTCATGAATATTTTTCCTTAAGGGTGTCCGCCCTTACAATGATGTGGTTTTGTTCCACCCCCTCCACCTGGATGGGGGTGTTGGCGTCGATGAACTCCCCCCGGGTCTGGGCGTGGTAATTTTCGTCCTTGATTCGGATCTTTCCGCTGGGCCGCAGGGGGGTGAGGGCCACGCCGGTCTGGCCGGGTTCAATGGCGTCAAAGGCCTCCACATGGGTGGTGGCCTCCTCCAGGGTGGTCTCCAGGTAGGGGCCGGGCACCACCCTGGAGACCGTGGGCAGAACAAAGCGCACCGTTGCCAGGGAAAGGACCAGGGCGGCCAGGCCGCTGCCCGCCACCATGGCGGCGTTGTGGAGCATGAGTTTTCCCTCCCAGGGCAGTTCTGGATCGGGCAGGACAAAGCCCTGGAAGGCCAGGACCAGGGAGAGGGCCAGGACCAGGATGCCGGCGATGCCGGCAATGCCGAATCCGGGCAGGACAAAAAGCTCCACCAGGATGAGCAGCCCCCCCAGAATCAAGAGGAGGAATTCCGTGGCCTGGGCCAGGCCCACCAGGCTCTGGTTGAAAAAGACCAGGCCCAGGCAGAGGACGCCGATGATCCCTGGAATTCCGAAGCCCGGGGCCTTGATTTCCGTGTACAGGGCCCCCATGCCGATGATCATGAGGAAGGGCAGCAGGGGCTGGAGCCAGCGCACCAGGGATTCGGACCAGGATTCCGTAAGTCCCCGGCGTTCATATCCGCTGTAGCCCAGGTATTGAACCGCCTGGTCCAGGGTCTGGACGCTTTTTCGGGAGAATCCCAGTGCCAGGGCCTCGGCATCGTCCATGGTGAGCAGTTCCCCCTGGGAGACCAGGGTCTTTTTTTCCGTGACCCGTTTTTTCTGTTTTTGGGTCAGGTCGTCCCAGCCGCTCTGGTCCATGTATTGGACCTTGCCGTCCAGGGAGACCCGGTAGACGACCATGGACTTGGTGACCATGGATTCGGCCAGGAGTTCGGGATAACCGTTTTGTTTGGCCAGGGCCCTGAACTGTGCCCGGAGCACGGTCTGGACCTTTTCCCCCACCTCCTTTTGACCCTCCGAGGTCTGGATCATGGGGGCGCAATCCCCCATGAGACTGCCGGTTTTCATGACCAGGACATCCCCGGCCAGGGCAATGAGGGCGCCGGCGGAGATGGCCCGTTTTTCCACATAGGAAACGGTTTTCCCCTCCGGAACGGCCAGGATGGCGTCCACAATATCCAGGGCCGCATCCACCCGCCCCCCGAAGGTGTCCAGGCTGAAGACCAGCACCCCGTCGGGATCCTGGGCCAGGGCGGTGTTAATGCTGCGTTTCACAAAGGCAGCCATGCCCGGTTCCACCGGTCCGTGGACCGGGATGATAAAAAGGGTTTGGGACCAGGCCGAGGGGGCGAAAAGGGTAAGGAAAAGCCCCAGCAAGATCATCTGTTTTCTAAGGACCATGGAACAACTCCCCTGAGGGTTGGGGGTTAACAATGTCTTGGTTATACCATGGTTTTTTCCCCTTCCCAATAGAATTCCCAGGGGGCGATGGATGGGGGGGCTTCCGGACGGAACCCATTTCCCCCGGTGGGTGACGGCGGGAAAAATGCCGGTCCGGATGCGGCAAGGGGCCGTGTCGGGTTCAGCCCTTTGGCGAGGGGGTTAGGGCCACCACCACGGCGGATGCCAGGACCAGGCCGGTGCCCAGCATCTGCAAGGGCGTCACGGGCTGCCCAAAGAGGACAAAGCAGAAAAAAACCGTGGACACGGGTTCAAAGGTGGAGATCATGGCGCCGTTCACCGGTCCGGCCAGGGAAATCCCCTTGAACAGGGCGAAAATGGCGATGACCGTGGAGATCAGGGCAAGGGCCAGGACATTGGCCAGCCCCGGTAGATCCGGGGGCAGGGTAAGGCCGTTGACCAGTGCCTGGAGCCCGTAGAGCGCCCCGGCCGATCCAATGACCACGGTGACCGACGGCAGGACCGGGTTTCGTTCCATAACCTTTGCCCCGGTCAGGATATACATGGCGTAGAAAAGGGCGGACAGGGCCCCTAGAAAAATACCCCGGGGGCTCACCCCCAGTTCAAGACCCACCACCATGAGGGTGCCGGCCATGGCCAGCCCCAGGGCCGTCCAGGTGAACCGGGTCATGCGGTGACCCAAAAACAGGGTGGAAAAGAGGACCACCAGGACGGGGTAGAGATAGAGAAGCACGGCCACCATGGCCGCCGGGATCAGGGTCAGGGCTGTGAAATAGCAATAGCACATGCCCCCGTATCCCAGGGCCCCCACGGCCATGAGGACCACCAGATCCCGCCCTTTGGCAAAGGGTTCCCCTTTCATGCGCACCAGGGGCACCAGGATGCAGAAGGCAATGGCGAACCGGTAGAAAAGCAGGTCCGACGGGGTAAGATGGCCCTGGTAGGCAAACCGGGCAAAGACGGGCATGGCCCCAAAGGCCGTGGCCGAGATCAGAATCAGGCCGATGCCGTAAAATCGTTTCATATCAGGTGGGTTTCCGGGGCGTTAATCCGATGTCACGAGACCGTGTTCAACCCGGTCTGGCGCTGGATCTGGGTTTTAAAATAGTCCACAAAGCTGGTTTCGGTCAGGGTCATGCGTTTGTCCGTGAGGGTAACCAGGGAGATCTGGCTGATGAGGCGTCGACCGTCGGGCATGATGGGAATCACGGATTTCTCCCGGATTTCCTTTTCCAGAAGGTGGTCCACGGTGATGCCCAGGCCCATGCCCTGGCGGATGCAATTGAGCATGCCCTGGTGGTTTTCAATGGTCATGACAATGTTCATGTCTGAAATGCCCCGGTTGAAATAATACCGGAACCAGTGGCGGATGATGGTGTGCTCGTGTTCGTCGGAGATGAATTCCAGGCCGCGCAGGTGGTCCAGGGAATAGTCCCCCCGCACCCGGGTGTTGTAGTAGCGTCGGGAGCAGGCCAGGATCAGGTATTCCTCCACCAGGGGCTCGATGCAGTATTGCTTGTTGATGCCGGAGAAGATGTCCTGGTCCGGGAAATAGTCCACCAGTGCCACGTCCAGCTCCCCGTTGCCCAGCATTTCCAAAAGGGTGCGGGGTTCGGTGAGGTGGATGTGGAAGGAGACGTTTTCATGCTGTTCCCGAAACCCCTGGCACATGGTCGTGAGGTATTTTTTCCCGAATTCCACGGGGGAGCCGATGCGAAGCAATCCCCAGGGGGTCTGTTCGGGGCGGGCAATGGCCGACAGCTTGAGGTTCAGGTCGGTCATGAAGGGCTCCACCATTTTGAAGAGACGCTGTCCGGCCTGGGTGGGCACTATTTTCCGGTGCTGGCGGATGAACAAGGGGATTTTCAGCTCGCCTTCCAGTTTGGAAATGTGCTGGCTCACCCCGGGCTGGCTGACACCCAGGACCTGGGCGGCCTGGTTGATGCTGTTCAGGGTATATACGTGGTAAAACACCTTAAGGCGGTTTAGATCCGGAAGTTTCATTCAATATCCTTGCAAATGTGATTCCCTGTGTTCATACCCGGATTCCGGTAAAAGCTCAAGGGGGGGGAAGAATGGGGGGGCTTTCGGGAGGGGGAAACATACCCCATATTCGATCCCGGCCCTCCGCCCATGGGGTCTTTTTTATTCCCCATGGGGGAGGGGCACAAGGGGCGAGCCCTCCGGTGTGCCGGCCCAGGCCGCCGGCTGGCATATCCATGATCCCGATGGACGGGGTGTCCCGGGCCAGGCCCGTGGCTGTTTTTTTTAAGGGGATATGGCAGGTTTTGTCCGGAAATGGGGGTAAATTTTCCTTGTGTAACAGCGCCCTTTCTATTATTTCAAATGCGTATTGATGTGACACGTTGCCGGCTTTGGACCTGATACATTTGATCACCGCCCCCAGAGAGGGGTGGGCGCTGAAGGGAATTCCCATTTACCGTCTCCATCCTGCATGGGAATTTTCAAAAATGTTGGAAAAGGAGAGCCCATGAAGAACGGAACGTCAGCAGTAATTCTCGCAGTGATCCTGATGACCGGAACCGCCCTTGCCGCAGATTGGAATTTTTATGGTTCCGCCCGGGTGTCCACATTTTTTGAGGATGTGGACACCCACACCGCCGTCGGTGACACCACCGCCTTTGCACAAGACCTCCAGGGAAATTCTCGCTTTGGTGCCATCGTTAAGGTGAACGATACCCTCACCGGTTGTTTTGAATACGGCACAGGGGTTAATGTCCGTATCCTGGCCGGCGAATGGAATTTCGGGGGCGGCAGCCTCCTGGTGGGTCAGGATGAGAGCCCCATGGAAATTGCCCTGAGCAACATGGTGGCCCATGGGGATGAAAACCTGAACTCCTACGGCAATCCCTATGCCGGACGCAACCCCATGATTCGTCTGAGCATTGGCGGTTTCCAGATCGCTGCCGTTGAACCGGCTTCGGACGATCTGGGCCTGGCCAATGCCACCACGGAAACCAAGATGCCCAAGATCGAAGCCAGCTACACCCATGACTTTAACCAGGGCTTTGTTAAGGTTGTGGGCGGTTACAACACCTATGAACTGAAATCCGGCGTCAATGCCTATGAAGTGGATTCCTATGCCCTGGGGATCGGTGCCAAGATCAACCTGGGCTCCGCCTACCTGGGCGGTAACATCTACGGCGGCCAGAACACCGAAGTTTACGGCATGTCCTGTGCCGCAGACGACGATCCCCAGTTTGATGGCACCGACATGTACGACACCGATGTTTTCGGTTACATCTTGGTGGCCGGCTACCGGGTCAACGACATGCTCTCCTGTGAAGTGGGCTACGGCCATGTAACGGCCGAATCCGACAAACTCAACACCGGGGACGATGAAGCCTCGGCCGTCTATGTCAACGCCACCATCAGCCTGGCCGAAGGCATCTTCATCGTTCCCGAACTGGGTTACATTGACAACGACACCGACATGGCCGGTGCAGAAGAATCCGAAACCGTTTACTACGGTGCCAAATGGCAGGTTAACTTTTAATTCTGTTCCTCCATCATGCAACATGAACAGGGGCGGTCATTCCCACTGGATAAAAATCCCCGTCCCAGGCCCGAGGTCTGGGACGGGGATTTGATTTAATTGGGTAAGACCCGCATTTGTCAGGGAATCCCGGTTGCATTTTTCACTGAAACACGTTAGATTTTATCCATGTGGGTCGGCCGGATTTCCAAGGTTCGACCCATCATTTTATGGCGTCCGTTTCGCCCGGATCATTTACGAAATCGGGGTAGGACATCCAAAGGTCCTATGACAAGGAGGGGGGAATGCAAAGGGGAGTTGCGCTGGTTCTGGTATGCGTTTGGCTGGTTCTGTCCGGATGTTCGGTCAAGTCGGATCTCATGACCCATCTATCCGATACCATTGTGAATAACAATGATCTGGAAATGGTGGAAGCCGGAGCCCCGGCCTATCTTATCATGATCGATAGCCTCATTGCCGACGACCCCGAGTCCGAGGAGATGCTGGCCACGGCCGCCCGCCTCTATTCCGCCTATTCCGATGTCTTTGTCAAAGATCCGGCCCGCTCCCGGAAAATGGCCGCAAAGGCCCTGGGATATGCCGAAACCGCCCTCTGCCTTTCCGAATCCGATGCCTGCGGCATCAAATCCATGTCCTACGAAGATTTCAAGGCCGTACTGGCCGACCTGGACGAGGATGAACTGCCCTATCTTTTTTCCCTGGGAACGGCCTGGTCCGGATGGATCATGGCCAACAGGGATGATTTCAACGCCCTGGCCGACATTTCCCGCATCGAAGACATCATGGTGAGGGTCACCGAATTGGACGACACCTACCAGGACGGGGCCGCCCATCTCTACCTGGGCAGCCTGGCCACCCTTCTTCCCCCGGCATTGGGGGGCAGACCAGAAGAGGGAAAGGCCCATTTTGAAAAGGCCCTGTCCCTGTCCGGGGGAAGAAATCTCATGGTCAAGGTCATGTATGCCCGCCTCTATGCCCGGATGACCTTTGACCGGGACCTCCATGACCGACTCCTCAACGAGGTGGTGGCCGCCGACCCGGATGTGCCCGGATACACCCTGGTCAACACCTACGCCCAGAGAAACGCCCAAAGGCTGCTGGACAGTGCAGACGATTATTTTTAAACCGTAATTCCAACCCCCACCGGGGCCCTTCCCCGGCCGAGGAGACCTTGAATGAAATCCAGACTCACCCCAATGGTGGTTGCACTGTGCCTGATGCTGATCTGGCCCGCAATGGCTACAGCCCTGACCCTGAAAATTGCCACCATTTCTCCGGAAGGGTCCATGTGGATGACCCAGATGCGAAAGGGCGCCAAGCAGGTGGCCCAGGAGACCCAGAACCGGGTCAAGTTTAAATTTTACCCCGGCGGGGTCATGGGCAATGACAAGGCCGTCCTCAGAAAAATCCGTGTGGGCCAGCTCCACGGCGGCGCCGTTGTGGGCGGCAGCCTCTCGGACTTTTTTCCGGCCAACCAGATCTATGCCCAGCCCATGAAGTTCTCCCGCATCCAGGAGGTGGACCATGTCAGGGAATATCTGGACGATTTCATCATCCAGGGCCTGGACAGGGCCGGTTTTGTCACCTTCGGCCTCACCGGCGGCGGCTTTGCCTATATTATGTCCCAGAAGCCCATCACCACGGTGGGGGATTTGAAAAAACGCAAGGTCTGGATCCCAGACAACGACAAGATCAGCCAGGAGGCCGTGGAAACCTTTGGGGTCTCCCCCATTCCCCTTCCCCTGGCCGACGTGCGCACGGCCTTGCAGTCCGGCCTCATCGACACCGTGGCCACTTCCCCCATCGGGGCCGTCATCCTCCAATGGCACACCCAGATCAAATACGTGACCAACATCCCTTTGATCTACCTCCATGCCGTATTGGCCATTGACAAAAAACGGTTCAACCGGATCAAACCCGAAGACCAGGCCATTGTCACCCGGATCATGACCCGGACCTTCAAGGACATCGACCACCGGAACCGGGAGGACGATCTCAAGGCCGTTGCCGCCCTGAAGAAACGGGGCATCCAGTTCATCGACCCCATGGGTGCCGACCGGGAGGAATGGTTGGCCACGGCCACCCGGGCATCGGAAAAAATGGTCTCCACCGGGATCCTGCCCAGGGAGGTGGTGGACCAGATGGACGCCCTGCTCCAGGAGTTCCACGCAAAGGAGACCCCCTGATCCATGGACACCCCGGAAACCACAGGCCCCCTTTCCCCCCTGGTTAAGATCCTCCACCGCCTGGAGGACAGCCTCCTGGTGGGGTTGCTGCTGACCATGATCGGCCTGGCCGTCTACCAGATTTTTCTGCGGAATGTCCTGGAGTCCGGCCTGACCTGGGCCGACCCCCTGGTCCGGGTCCTGGTCCTCTGGATCGGCCTGGTGGGGGCCATGGTGGCCAGTCGCAGGGACAACCACATCCGCATTGACGTGATCACCCGCTACCTGCCCGATGCCTGGCAGCGCTACACCCGCCTTATCACCCATGTCTTTACCAGCCTGGTCTGCGGGATCATGGCCTGGTACAGCCTGTCCTTTGTGGCCGCGGAAAGGGCAGACGGTTACACCGCCTTTGCCAAGGTCCCGGCCTGGGTCTGCGAATCCGTGATTCCACTGGCCTTTGCCGTCATCTCCCTGCGCTACCTCCTCTTTGCCCTCAACGGAATCATCAACCCCAGGAAAGCCTGATCCCCATGACCCTGATTATCATCGGCAGCCTCTTGCTCCTGGCCCTGTTGGGGGCCCCCCTGTTCACCATCATCATCGCCGGAGCCATGGCCGGGTTTTATAACTCGGAGATCGACCTCTCCGTTGTGGCCATTGAACTCTACCGCATCGCAGACACCCCCATTCTCCTGGCCCTGCCCCTGTTTACCTTTACCGGGTATCTGCTTTCGGAAAGCAACACGTCCAAGCGCCTGGTGGCCCTTACCCGTACCTTTTTGGGATGGATGCCCGGGGGGCTGGCCATTGTGGCCTTTGTGGTCTGTGCCCTTTTCACCGCCTTCACCGGCGCCTCCGGGGTTACCATCGTGGCCATGGGGGCCCTGCTCTACCCGGCCTTGAAACAGGCCGGATACCCCGGGGATTTCAGCCTGGGCCTGGTCACCACCTCGGGCAGTTTGGGACTGCTGCTGCCCCCCAGCCTTCCCCTCATCCTCTACGGCATCATTGCCCAGCAGATGAGTGCCGGGGCAGAGATCTCCATAGAGAGCCTCTTCATCGCCGGCATCTTTCCGGCCCTGCTCATGATTGCCCTGCTTTCCCTGTACAGCATCCGGGTGAACCGTAAAAACCCCATTCCCCTGACCCCCTTTTCCTGGATCCATGCCAGACGGGCGTTGCGGGATGCGGCCTGGGAGATCCCATTGCCCCTGTTTGTCTTCTTCGGCATCTATTCCGGCTATTTTGCCGTGTCCGAGGCCGCTGCGGTTTCCGCCATGTACGTTTTGGTGGTGGAGGTCCTCATCTACCGGGAGATCAAACCCTCGGCCCTGGCCGGCATCATCAAGGAGTCCATGGTCATGGTGGGGGGGATCCTCCTCATCCTGGGCGTCTCCCTGGCCCTGACCAACTACCTCATCGACGCCGAGGTCCCCATGCGCCTCTTTGAGGTCTGCCAGAAGTTCATCACCAACAAATGGGTCTTCCTCATCCTGCTCAACGGATTCCTCCTCATCCTGGGCATGATGCTGGACATCTTTTCCGCCATCATCATCATGGTGCCCCTGATGCTGCCCGTGGCCATGGAATACGGGGTGGATCCCGTCCACCTGGGCATCATCTTTTTGGCCAACATGCAGATCGGGTATTTCACCCCGCCTGTGGGCATGAACCTCTTCATCGCCGGGTACCGCTTTAACAAATCCATCATGGAGATTTACAGGGCCACCATCCCCTTCATGTTGGTCCTGCTTTTGGCCGTCCTCATCATTACCTATTGGCCGGCCCTGAGTTTGTTCCTTATTCGATAGCCAGCCCCCATGAACAGCCACCACTTATCGGCAGCACCTTTGCCGATCAGCGCTAATACCTTTCCGTACTACCAAACTTAGATTTCCGATTCCGAATTCTTTCACCTCTTTTCTCTAAAATATAAATTCATAACCACCGGCACAGCGAATGCAGTACCCCATACCCGGTCCGGGGCGGCGCGTCCTTTCTTGTCCGTGCAAAACCAGAGACAGCGCCTAAATGTCGCTCCGGCCCATCTCCGAAACTGCGGGCTGCGCTCCTCAAACAATCGAAGATGTGCTCTCCGCGCCATCAAGGCGCTGTAACTCCGGCCTTTCAATGGCCTGCGAAAGGCCACCCCGCCCCGAACCTAACCACCGAGCAAGGGTATGAATTGATAGGTTTTTATTGCATATTTAAGGCGAAGGGCGTTTAATCGGCGATTAATATAATAATTATGATCAATGAATTCGGTTATAGATTTGGAAAGCATACCAAACAGAGTGTTCAAGTTTAGAAATAGTTTCCAAACAGCAGATTATTCGCATCATTTCAAACCTTCGCTCTGTGTCTCCACAAGGAATCAAGAATGATACTTAATCAAAAAGCATTAGAAAAACTTAGGCTTTTAATTAATGAGGAAACGGAATATCGATCTGGGCCTAAACTCGTTAGATTTTTTAATGAATTAGGATTTAGTGATACCTATGCTCGGGGTTTTCCATCTCGCTGGATTTATACGGATGAGAAGCTTAGCCAGATTAATGGAACTCCTGATTTGGATAAATGTATCAGGAGTGTTTTCAATCCTGCCAATTTTGTAGGTCGTATCAATGAGTTGGATAAGCACATAAAAAGTTTCAACAAATATATTGTTTTCGATAAATGGAAAGTGGCAAGAAGCGGCGCTATTATTAATTTTTTAAAGCTTGAAAAAATTAAAATTGATGAGGAGACAATTAATAATGAGGATGAATTTTTAAAAAGAGAGTTTTCAAATGTTTCAGTTGCTAAGCTTGGCCTGGAAGGTGTCGTTTCAGACGTTCTTGAAAGGAGGCTTAAAGAAATCGAACAGTGTTTTTCCGCTGGAGCATACCTTTCTGTCATATTAATTGCTGGGAGTACACTTGAGGGAATTTTTCTTGGTTTGGCAATGAGACACCCTAAACAATTCAATTGTTCTAAAGCCTCTCCAAAAGACAAAGACGGAAAGGTGAAAAATTTCCCTCAGTGGACATTGAGCGCTTTAATAGATGTGGCGAGGGAAATCCGTATTATTCAGCATGATACATCTAAATTCAGTCACACCCTTAGGGATTTCCGCAATTATATCCATCCTTTTGAACAAATGAGTTCCGGTTTTACACCGAGAAAACATACCGCTAAAATATGTCTTCAAGTGTTAAAGGCTGCGATTTTTGAAATTAATGAAAATATGAATAAGCTTCACATATAATCGGACCTGTAACGTTGGGGCTGTATAGTAGCTTGATTTGTCTTTATCGTTTGAAATCATAACAATAAAGAATTGCGGTAGCGTTTTTTGGTATATATAATATGACCAATATAAAGGATTATAAAATGGTCATATTTTAAGGAGTCTGTAATGGAACCCATATTTGCAAAATTTTCAGCAAGTATCTCGGAGCTGAAAAAGAATCCCAGTGCCTTGATTCAGGAGGCCGACGGGAATCCCATAACGATTTTAAATCATAATAAGCCAACGGCATATCTGGTGCCGGCGGCAACATACGAAGCCCTTCTTGAACGGATTGAAGACCATGAGCTTGGGAAGATTATTCTTGAGCGGAAAGCTGAAGCGGATTCTGCTGTGGAGGTGGCTTTGGATGACCTATAGACTGAAGTTTCTCCCCACTGCATTGAAAGAATGGAAGAAGTTGGACAACACCATTCGTCTGCAGTTCAAGAAGAAACTTGGTAAGGTCGTTGAATCTCCTGTCATTGAGGCCAATCGCCTCAGAAAATTCGATCATCATTATAAAATTAAACTCAGGACATCCGGATATCGTCTGGTCTACGAGGTGATTGAGGGTGAGATCGTAGTCATGGTCATTGCCATTGGTAAGCGTGAGGGCGGTAAAATTTATGAGATTGCCAAACTTAGGACATAGGTTTGGTGTGTACCCTTGTTGGAGGGGAATTAACATCCATCACTTCCGAACGGGTATAGGGCTCAGCATTAATACGGGATTTGATAAATTATAAGCGTATAACCACTGCAAAGCGAAAAGGAGCTGCCATGAAGTTGAGAGGTGTCGCTGTGATGATGGCGTTGCTGTTTGCGGGGTGTCGGCCCAGGCGGTTGAGCTGGGGACCCGGGTGTCCAATGGTGGGGGCAGGGCGGTGCTGGAGACGGTTGGGGATGCGAAGCTGGTGCTGTTGAAGGAGGAAGTTTCCCTGGGTGGGAAAATTGTGGCCACGGGGGAGTTTTCCGTGGCCGGGGCGGCCAATGTGATGATGTGGGTGAAGGTTGGTGGCCAGTATTATTTTTCAAAAGTCCCGGCCTTGATGAATGTAAAGGATCGGGACGGGGTTGAGTTTAAGATTCCCTTTGATGCGGGGAATCAAAGGGCCTCCGAAGTCCTTATCCAGGTGGAGATGCTGGATAGGGGATCCATGGAGATCCGGAATTTCAGGGTAGGGAACTAGGGCGTAGCCGGTCCCAGTCGCTTCTTGTAGATTTTGGCCACGGCATGGGTGGTCTGTTTGAAGCGTTGGTCGTCCACCAGGGCCTTTTTGTCCTGGAGGGTGAGGCGGTGGATGGCCTTGCGCATTTCCACATAGGCCTTTTGGAGGGTGCCGCTTTCTTCGGCGCTGATGAGCCCTTCGCAGCTCAATCCTTCCAAAAGGCGGATATTATCGGTCCACACGGCCACGTCCGGGTGGGCATGGGCATGTTTCAAGGTGAGGTATTGGACCAGGAATTCAATGTCCACAATGCCGCCGGGGCCCTGTTTCAGGTCGAACATTTCCGGCTCGATATTGAGCTTTTCCTTTCTCATGCGTTCCCGCATGTCCGCCACCTCTGTTTTTAGATCCGGTTGATCCTCGGTTTTGGGTTGCTGCCGGTCCCGGCAGAGGATCCGGCTGCGGACCTGGTCGAACTGGGCAAATAGGTCCCGGTCGCCGGTGATGGCCCTTCCCCGGATCAGGGCCTGGTGTTCCCAGGTCCAGGCGTCGTTTTCAAGGTAGTCTTCATACCCTTGGATGTGGGAGACGATCATGCCGGACGCCCCGCCGGGTCTCAGGCGCATGTCCGCACCGTAGAGGGTGCCGGCGGCGGTGTGCAGGGTGAGGGCGTGGATGATGCGCTGGCTCAGGTTGGAGTAAAAGCGCACGGTGTCGATGTCCCGGGGGGCCCCCGAGGTGGTGCCCGGTTCTCCCCGGTAGAGGAAGACCAGGTCCAGATCGCTTTTGTATCCCATTTCAAGGCCGCCCACCTTGCCAAAGGCAATGACGGCAAAACCGCAATTCTCAATGGTGGGAGAAGGGGCCTTGTCCCCGGTAAGGTGGGGGGGCAGTCCGTATTTCCGGGTAACGGTGTTCCAGGCCAGGGCCAGGATCTGCTCCAGGATGGTTTCGGCGATGTAGGTGAGGTGGTCGGAGACCTTCATCAGGGGGTAGTTGCCCGAGACGTCTGCTGCGGCCACCCTGAGGGTGTTGACCTGGCAGAAGATATTGAGCTCCTCCAGTAGGTATTCCCCATCGTCCAGGTCGACCTTTTCCATGCGGGCGGCCATGGCGGCCTGTAGGGCCTTTTGTTTAGGGGGGGCATAGAGGGTGTCCGGATGGATGAGTTCGTCCAGGAGCACGGGGTGCTGGGAGAGGAAGCGGATGATCCAGGGGCTTTTCCGGGCCAGGGTGACCAGGGTGTCCAAGGGGCCCTGGTTTTCCAGGAGCAGGGAAAGGTAGCAGGTCCGGCGCTCAATGGTGACAATGAGGTCCACCAGCCGGGTAAGGACGGCTTCGGCATCCGGGGTCTGGCCGGCCTTTCTCAACACCCTGGGAATGAGCCGGGCCAGTTTCTGCCGGCCGTTGGGGGTGAGGCGCCGGGTGTTGGGGTGGCCGGACAGGGATTGGAGCACGGCAATGACCCGTTCCGAGTCGGTGTAGCCGTTGACCTTGACGTCCTTGAGGTTGAGCTGGGGATCGTCGATGTGGATCCAGATTTCCTTGAGATCCCGGGCTGCGGCATCGCTGGTGTCCTCTTTTTCCGACACCAGAAGCTGGGAAAAATGATGGTGGACGCAGGCCAGGGTCTGGTCCAATTCGGCTTTGAAGTCGACAACGGATTCAAAGTCCATGGACAGGGCCAAAAGTTCCAGGCGCCGGGGATCCTCGGGGATGTCATGGGTTTGAAGATCCCGGTATTCCTGGAGCCGGTTTTCCACACGGCGCAGGAATTCATAGGACTGGACCAGGTCCTTGCAGACCTGGGATCGGATGCATTGGAGGGCATGGAGGTGGTTGAGGACCTTGACGATTCCCCGTTCCCGGAGGGCGGGCTCCACCCCGCCCCGGATGAGCTGGAAGAGCTGGCCAAAGAACTCCACCTCCCGGATGCCTCCGGCCCCCAACTTGATATTGTTCTGGAGCCGGGCGTTTTTCACCTGGAGGCTGATGCGCTGTTTCATGTCCCTGAAGGAATCAAAACTGCCGTAGTCAAAGTAGCGGCGGTAGATAAAGGGGGTCAAGGCCTTGAGCAGGCGGTTGCCGGCCGCAATATCCCCGGCCACGGGTTTGGCCTTGATCATGGCGTAGCGTTCCCATTCCCGGCCGTGGGCCTGGTAATAGTCCTCAAAGGCGGCAGCGGATATGACCAGGGGACCGGCATCTCCAAAGGGGCGCAGCCGGGTGTCCACCCGGAAGAAATTCATGCCGTTGTCCATGGCAAAGAGGGATAGGAAGCGTTTGGCCAGCCGGGTGAAGAAATCGGTATTGGAGGTCTTCATTTCCCCGTTGAGCCGGGTGTATCCGTCTTCGGGGTAAACAAAGATCAGGTCGATGTCCGAGGAAAAGTTGAGTTCCGACGCCCCCAGCTTTCCCATGCCCAGGACGATGAGTTCCATGGGGCGGCCGGCCCCATCACCGGGGATGCCGTGGGTGGTGGTGAGTTGACGGTGCAGGGCGTTCAGCCCTTGGTCGATGCAGGCAACGGCCAGGTTGGACAGGTCTTCCAGGGTTTCGGTGAGGCCGGCGGTTCGGTTAAGGTCCCGCCAGGCAATGCGCAGGTTTTCCCGGAGTTTGAACCGGAAGAGACGGTCCTTGAGGGGGGCCGGATCCCCGTCCTTGCACAGGTCGGCGGCCTTCCAGGTGTAGGTGTCTTGGGAGTAGGGACGATCCAGATCCTGGGAGTCCATGAGCTCTTTGAGCAGGTCCGGGTCCCGGATAAAGGCGTCGGCGGCAAATTCGCTGAAGAGCAAGGTCCGGGCCAGGGGCGGGTGAACGGCCTCGGGCACGGGGATTTCCCGGCGGTCAAGGGCCTGTGCCAGCCGGTCCAGCCGGTTGGTCAGCATTTGGGTCAGGGGGGTGTTCAGACCGGGAAAGGTCTGGGAAATGATGCCGGGAATAGACTTGGAATCCATGGAATTGCCTGCCTTAAGGGGTTCATAGCTTCTTTCTGTATAGTATTCCCCGGGCCATTAATCAAGTCGGGGCCCGGGGGGAGGGGAAGGAAATATTCGTTCCCGGGGACGCAAAAATCATGTTCAGGCAATGAAGCTGTATAAAAATGCAGGGTTCCCCCGGCCAATTCCAGGGAATTTTTCCCTATTTTGCATAAATATACATTCCGATGCAAAAAAATTAGAATTGTCCGGGTTGCTAAATGGGCATGGGTTGTGCTATTTAATGGGTTTCGAAACACATGGACAACAAATTTAGATCCGGGTTCCTTCCCGGATCATTTATATCAACGCAAGCGAAACAGGTGTGAATCGAATGAAAGCTTTACTTGCCCTGGAAGACGGGAGAACCTTCCCCTGCAGGAGTTTCACCGGCCCGGGAGAGGCCACAGGCGAGGTGGTGTTTAACACCAGTATGACCGGATACCAGGAGATCCTCACGGATCCCTCCTACTACGGTCAGATGGTGACCATGACCTACCCCCTGATCGGCAATTACGGCATCAGCCCCGAAGATGTGGAATCCGACCGGATCCAGGCTTCGGCATTTATTGTTAAGGAATATCAGGATTTTCCCAGCAACTTTCGATCCAAAGGCACCCTGGCAGATTACCTGATCAAGGCCCATGTCCTGGGTGTGGAAGACCTGGACACCCGTGCGTTGACGCGTCACATTCGAAAAGCAGGTGCCATGCGCGCCATTATTTCCACTTCGGATCTGGACCCGGCCTCCCTGGTGGAACGGGCCCGGCAGCTTCCCTCCATGGAAGGCTCCGACCTTGTGGAATTTGTCACCACCAAAAAGCCCTATTTTTGGAAGTACAACCAGCCCGATTATGTGAGTGCCGACCTGGTGAAAAATGCCATGGTTTGGCGGGAGCGGGGCAAAAAACACTCGGTGGTGGCCCTGGATTTCGGCATTAAATACAACATCATCCGCTGCCTGGAAAATGCCGGTTGCGAGGTCCTGGTGGTGCCGGCCAAAACCCCGGCCGACCAGATCCTGGCCCTGCAGCCCGACGGCATCTTCCTCTCCAACGGCCCCGGCGACCCCGAACCGGTCTCCTATGCCGTGGACACCATCAAACAACTCCTGGGCAAGGCCCCCATCTTCGGGATCTGCCTGGGCATGCAGCTATTGGGAATGGCCATGGGCGGCAAGACCCTGAAGATCAAATTCGGTCACAGGGGCGGGAACCAGCCCGTGAAAAACCTGGATACGGACAAGGTGGAAATCACCGCCCAGAACCATGGGTTTGCCGTGGATCTCAACTCCCTGGGCGAGGCGACCTCGGCCCTGACCCATGTCAACCTCAACGAGGAGAGCCTGGAGGGCATCAAGAGCGAAGCCCACAACGCCTTTGCCGTCCAGTATCACCCCGAAGCCTCCCCCGGGCCCCACGATGCGGCCTATCTTTTTAACCAGTTTGCAGAGATGATGAAACATGCCTAAGCGTAACGATATCCAGAAAATTTTGATCATCGGGGCCGGCCCCATTATCATCAGCCAGGCCTGCGAGTTTGACTATTCCGGGACCCAGGCCTGCAAGGCCCTGAAGGAAGAGGGGTTTGAGGTTGTCCTCATCAACTCCAACCCGGCCACCATCATGACCGACCCCGAGACCGCGGACCGGGTTTACATCGAGCCCGTGACCCCGGAGACCCTGTGCAAGGTCATTGAAAAGGAACGGCCCGACGCCGTCCTGCCCACCCTGGGGGGACAGACCGCCCTGAACACCACTTTGGAAGCGGCCAGGACCGGGATTTTTGAGAAGTACAACATCGAACTCATCGGTGCCTCCATCGACGCCATCAACAAGGCCGAGGACCGGGAGCTGTTCCGGGACGCCATGAACAAGATCGGGTTGAGGATTCCCAAGTCCGGCTTTGCCACCAACATGCAGGAAGTGGAAGAGGTGAGCCGGCGCATTGGTTTCCCCATCATTGTCCGCCCCAGTTTTACCCTGGGGGGCACCGGCGGTGGTGTGGCCTATAACTCCGAAGAGCTTTCCAACCTGTGCAAGGCCGGCCTGGACGCCTCCTTGAACACCCAGGTCATGCTGGAAGAATCGGTTCTGGGCTGGAAGGAATACGAGCTGGAGGTCATGCGGGACCATGCCGACAACGTGGTCATCATCTGTTCCATTGAGAACATCGATGCCATGGGGGTCCATACCGGTGATTCCGTCACCGTGGCCCCGGCCCAGACCCTGTCGGACAAGGAATACCAGCATCTGCGGGATGCCTCCATCGCCATCATCCGGGAAATCGGGGTGGACACGGGCGGCTCCAATGTCCAGTTTGCCGTGAACCCCGAGAATGGGGATGTCATCATCGTTGAGATGAACCCCCGGGTTTCCAGATCCTCGGCCCTGGCCTCCAAGGCAACGGGCTTCCCCATTGCCAAGATCGCGGCCAAGCTGGCCGTGGGCTACACCCTGGACGAGATCCAGAACGACATCACCGGAGAGACCCTGGCCTGTTTCGAGCCCTCCATCGACTATTGCGTGGTCAAGATTCCCAGGTGGACCTTTGAAAAATTCCCCGAGGCCGATGACGTCCTCACCACGGCCATGAAATCCGTGGGCGAGACCATGTCCATCGGTCGGACCTTCAAGGAAGCCTTCCAAAAGGGGCTGCGTTCCCTGGAAATTGGCCGCTCGGGTTTCGGTGCCGACGGAAAGGACCCTGCGGAAAACTCCCTTAAGGGCAACGAGCTGGAGTACAAGCTTTCCACCCCCAATTCCAAGCGGCTTTTCTATGTGAAATACGCCCTGAAACACAACATGCCCATCACCATGCTCTACGAGATGACGGGCATTGATCCCTGGTTCCTCCACCAGATGAAGCAGATTGTGGACATGGAGTCCCAGCTTACCCTGGCGGGCAAGGATCTTCCCAAAGACCTCTTTGAGCGGGCCAAAAAGTTCGGTTTTTCCGACAAGCAGCTGGCCCACCTCACCGGCCTCACGGACAAGCAGGTGGAACAGACCCGGAAGGATCTGGGCATCGTACCCGTGTACAAGCTGGTGGACACCTGTGCCGCCGAGTTCAGGGCCGCCACCCCCTACTATTACTCCACCTACGAGACCGAATGCGAGGCCCGGGTGGATGGGGACAAAAAGGTCATGATCCTGGGGGGCGGTCCCAACCGCATCGGCCAGGGCATCGAGTTTGACTATTGCTGCGTCCAGGCCGCCTTTGCCCTCAAGGAAGAAGGGGTCCAGTCCATCATGGTCAACTCCAACCCCGAGACCGTGTCCACGGACTATGACACCTCGGACAAGCTCTACTTCGAGCCCCTGACCCGGGAGGACGTCCTCCACATCGTGGAAAAGGAAAAACCCTGGGGCGTCATCGTCACCTTTGGCGGCCAGACCCCGCTGAACCTGGCCTCGGACCTGAAAAAGGCCGGGGTGCCCATCATCGGCACCAGCCCGGAGAGCATTGACCGGGCGGAAGACCGGGACCAGTTCCAGGCCATGCTGGAGAAGTTGGGGCTGAGACAGCCGGAAAACGGCATTGCCCATTCCTACACCGAAGCCGTCACCGTGGCCCGTGAGATCGGATACCCGGTCATGGTCCGCCCCTCCTTTGTCCTGGGAGGCCGGGCCATGAAGATTGTCTACGATGAAAAGGATCTGGAAGAATACTTTGACCTGGCGGTCCAGGCCAGCCCGGACAAGCCGGTTCTCATCGACAAATTCCTGGAAGAAGCCTTTGAGCTGGACGTGGACGCCATTTCCGACGGAGAGACCACGGTCATCGGCGGGATGATGGAGCATGTGGAAGAGGCCGGGATTCACTCCGGGGACTCCGCCTGTGTGCTGCCGCCCTATTCCATAAAGGCCGAGCACATCAAGGAGATGTCCGATGCGGCCAAGGCCATTGCCAAGGAATTGGAAGTCCGCGGTCTCATGAACATCCAGTTCGGCATCATGAACGACAAGGTCTACATCATCGAGGTAAACCCCCGGGCCTCACGGACGGTTCCCTTTGTCTCCAAGGCCATCGGCGTTCCCCTGGCCAAGCTGGCCACCAAGGTCATGCTGGGCCAGAGCCTTGGGGAATTGGGCTTCACCGAAGAGGTGATCCCGTCCTACTACTGCGTCAAAGAGGCGGTCATGCCCTTTGACCGGTTTGAAAATGTCGACCCGGTCCTGGGACCGGAGATGAAATCCACCGGCGAAGTCATGGGCATTGACGAAGACCTGGGTGCGGCCTTTGCCAAGGCCCAGTTTGCCGCCGGCCAGAAGCTGCCCACCGAGGGCATGGTCTTCATTTCCGTCCAGGACAAGGACAAGGAAGCGGCCCTTCCCGTGGCCAGAAGCTTCCACGAGATGGGCTTTTCCATCATGGCCACCCGGGGAACTGCGGCCTTTCTGGCCGACCATAGGGTTCCGGCCAAGATGGTGAAAAAGGTATCTGCCGGCCGTCCCAACGTTGTGGACGCCGTTAAAAATAATGAGATCCAACTGATTCTCAACACCGGCGCCTCGTCCCAGACCCAGCAGGATGGGTATGAAATCCGGCGGGCCGCCATCAAGTACAAAATCCCGTACTCCACCACCACCGACGGTACCCGGGCCATCTGCAAGGCCATCCAGGCCATGAAGAAGGAAGGTCTCACCGTCCATCCCATCCAGGAGTACCACCGGGAAAATTAAGATGAAGGACCCCATGATGATCCCCAGTGAACGTCCCAAGGACGAATGTGGTGTGTTCGGTCTCTACCGTCACCCCGAAGCCGCTAAAATTACCTATTTCGGTCTCTATGCCCTCCAGCACCGGGGCCAGGAAAGTGCCGGGATATCGGTCCACCGGGAAACCGATGGAAAGATCTTTTCCCACAAGGGCATGGGCCTGGTACCGGACATCTTCAAGATGGAAGACCTGGAGCGCATCGAAGGCGGTTCGGCCATCGGTCACGTCCGCTACTCCACCACCGGGGATTCGGTCCTGGTCAATGCCCAGCCCTTTGTGGTCAACCATCGCAACCGTACCTATGCCTTGGCCCACAACGGGAACCTGGTCAACGCCCACAGCCTTCGCAAGGAGCTGGAGGAAAAGGGCAGTATTTTCCAGACCACCATGGATTCCGAGGTCTTTTTGCACATGTTCATCCGCAGCCTGGCCGGCAACACCTTTGATACGGCGTTGCTCCGGGCTGCTGAACGGGTGGAAGGGGCCTATTCCATGATCCTGCTCACCTCCAGGGGCGAGGTCATCGGCATGAAGGACCCCAACGGGTTCCGGCCCCTGGCCCTGGGCAAACTCAACGGCCACTATGTTTTGGCCAGCGAGACCTGCGCCTTTGACCTGGTGGGGGCGGAATTCATCCGGGAACTGGATCCCGGTGAGATCGTCATCATCAATGAAGACGGCATCCGTAGCCTGCGCCATCCCCGGGCAGAGGGGGCCAAAAAGGCCATGTGTATCTTCGAATACATCTACTTTGCCCGGCCCGACTCCACCATTGACGGGGCCAACGTCTACCAGATGCGCAAGGCCCACGGTCGGCGTCTGGCCCAGGAAGCACCGGTGGAGGCCGATCTGGTCATGCCCTTTCCCGATTCGGGCAACTATGCGGCCATCGGCTATGCCGAGGAGAGCGGAATCCCCTTTGAAATGGCCATGATCCGGAACCACTACGTGGGCCGCAGTTTTATCCAGCCCACCCAATCCATGCGGGATTTTGCCGTGAAGGTGAAGCTGAATCCGGTGAAGGAGCTGATCAAGGGCAAGGACATCATCATCATTGAGGATTCCATCATCCGGGGCACCACGGCCAAAACCCGTGTGGCCACCCTGCGGGAACTGGGGGCCAAAAAGGTCCACATGCGGATCTCCTGTCCCCCCCATAAATTTCCCTGCTACTACGGCATTGATTTCTCCTCCAAGGGGGAACTCATTGCCGCCCAGAAGCCCCTGGACGATTTGACCCGCCACCTGGGCCTGGACTCTTTGGCCTACCTCTCCATCGAGGGCATGCTGGAGGCCTCGGGCAAGGAAAACCCCGAAGCCCATTTCTGCAAGGCATGTTTCGACGGCACCTATCCCGTGCCCTTTGACCCCAAATTCACCAAGGAATGTATGGGATAATCCAATGCAGAAAAAAACCGTGGCCTTTTCCAAGGATGCGTCCAACCTCTTTTTTCACATCCTGACCCAGTGCAACCTCTCCTGTGCCCATTGCTACGTGAACAAGGAAGAGCACGGTCACCAGATGCTGGACCTGCCCACCATTGAGGCATGGCTGGACCTCTTTGTCCGGCGTAATCCCAAAACCAACCTGGTGCTCCTGGGGGGCGAGCCCACCCTGCATCCGGATCTTTCCGGTGCGGTCAAGGCGGCCCGGAAAAAGGGGTTCCAGTCCATCACCATTGATACCAACGGGTTTTTGTTCCACGACATCCTGGACAAGATCACCCCGGAGGAGCTGGATTTCCTCTCCTTTTCCCTGGACGGGGCCACGGCCGGGACCAACGATGCCATCCGGGGAGTGGGCAGCTTTGAGGCGGTGATGATCGGCCTTGAAAGGGCCCGGGAAAAGGGGTTTTCCTGCTCCATGATCTATACGGTGTCGGACAAAAACCTCCATGAACTGCCCCGGATGCCTGCCCTGGTCAAGGGCCTGGGCCTGGAGCGCTTCTTCATCCAGGTCATCGGCATGCGCGGTGAGAGCAAGAAATCCGACGCCCCCCACCAGGTCTCCAAGGAGATGTGGTTGAACACCATCCCCAGGGTGGCCGAGGAAATTGCCCAGGGTGGCACCATCGTGACCTATCCCAAGGTGTTCCTGGGGGAGGACGAACCCTTCCAATGCGCCGGTCTGGTGGCGGATAATTATTTTGTCTTCCCCAACGGCCGGGTCTACCAATGCCCCATCTGCGAGGATTTCCCCCTCCACGCCTATACCATTGAGGACAATAAACTGGTGGCCAGGGGGCCGGTGAATGAGCGGAATCTCTTTGATCTGACCATCCCCGAGGGCTGTGTCATGAACAAGATGATCCAGCCGGGAAACCTGGCCTATGACGACCAGGGCCGACCGGCCCATGCCATTGCCTGCTGCATGTTAAAGGAAGAAATCATCCCCTAGCCCGGATTTCCCATGAAAGGATTCCAAGCCTTTTGGAACAAATTGCCATGACATATCCGGGATCGTTGTATTCCAGAGTTCTGCCCACCCCTCCGGCAGTGTTGTTGCTGCTGTAGAATCCCGGTCAGCCCCCGGGGCTGTGATGGTATTCCCAATGAAGTTGATCCTGTTGGGAGCCTTGTTGCGCCATGGGCCAGGGCCGGCATTCTTTGCCCTGGTGGAAGCGTCAACGGTCGTACCCAACCCATATCCCCTGTGTGGGGATAATTTCCTTTACAATTCCATGGCCGTGTCCTATCCCGGGTATGGCATGGAGTTGTATCTGGTAACGATGGTTTGGAAAGGATGGAAACATGGATGTGTACAATGGGGTGAGTTTTCTGGGGCTGTTCATGGTCATGGGCCTGGCCTGGGCCGTGGGCCGGTTTGTCTTTGGGGAGCGCCAGGAGGTGAATTGGCGGCTCATGGGCTGGGGCCTGGGGCTGCAGCTGGTCTTTGCCCTGTTTATTTTCATGGTGCCGGCCGGGGTCTCCCTTTTCCAATGGGTGAATGACCTGGCCGTGGCCGTGCTGTCGGCCTCGGCAGAGGGGGCACGGTTTGCCTTTGGCCCCCTGGCATTGCCGCCGGGGATCCAGGGTTCCATGGGCTTTATCTTTGCCTTCCAGGCCCTGCCCACCATCCTCTTTTTTTCCGCCCTGGTGGCCATCCTCTACCATGTGAACATCCTGCCCCGGATCATCCAATGGTTTGCCCGGGTCTTTACCCGGCTCATGGGCATTTCAGGGGCCGAGTCCCTGTGTGCGGCCTCCAATATCTTTGTGGGGGTTGAGTCTGCCTTTACGGTGAAGCCCCATATCGATCGGATGACCCGTTCCGAACTCTGCACCATCCTCACGGCGGGCATGGCCACGGTGGCCTCCAACGTCCTGGCCCTTTATGTCTTTACCCTCCACGGGGTCTTCCCCTCCATAGCCGGTCACCTGATCTCCGCCTCCTTTCTCTCGGCCCCGGCCGCCCTGATCATGTCCAAATTGCTCTGTCCCGAGACCGGAACCCCCGCCACCCTGGGCCGGGATGTGGGGGTGCATTACGAGAGGTCCGCCAATGTGTTCGAGGCCGTCATCAACGGGACCACGGCGGGGCTTAAGGCCATTTTTTCCATTGTGGCCCTTCTCATTGCCGTGCTGGGGCTGGTGGCCCTGGCCGATCTGATTCTGGGCCAGGCCGCTGAATGGATGGGGCAGTGGACCGGCCTTGAACCAGACCTCTCCCTCAAGGGAATCCTGGGATGGATCTTCTATCCCCTCACCCTGGTCATGGGGGTGCCCCCGGCCGATGCCGAACAGGTGGCCGGCATCATCGGGGAACGCCTCATCCTCACGGAAGTGGCCTCCTACCAGGACCTGGCCCGGTCCATGGCCGACAATGCCTTTGTCCATGGTCGCTCCGTGGTGATAACGGCCTATGCCCTGTGCGGGTTTGCCCACCTGGCCTCCATGGCCATTTTTGTGGGGGCCCTGTCCGCCCTGGCCCCGGGTCGTACCGCCGATATCTCCGCCGTGGGGATCCGGGCCCTGGTGGCCTCCACCTTTGCCTGTCTCATGACCGGATGCGTGGCCGGGGTCTTTTACCGGGCCTCCGCCCTGGTGCTGACCCCCTGATTGCATCCGGCAGGGCCATTCCCCTTCCATATTTTCCAGGTTGGTTTAATGATTTTCAGACAGGTTCAAAGCCCGGAAATCAGATCCGGTATGGAAGCTGGCCTTCCATGGGACCATCATGGTGAACCATGGCTGTGGCTGCTGCAACAGGGCATGTCCCCCGGGGACGGGGTGCGGCTGAGCAGGGCCAGGAGCCCCAGGCCGATGACAGCGGCCCAGAAGAGGCTGCCCTGGAGGGGATCGGAAAAGAGACGGCTGCCAAGGGGAAGAACCAGGAGGGCCATGCCGTACCCCAGCCGTCCCATGAGGCTTTGCAGGGAAAGATAGGTGGACCGTTCCCCCCGGTGGAGGCGGGGGGATACCTGGGCATTGACCAGGGGGGTGGCCAGGGCACGGGCCATGGTGCGGCCGGCCAGGAGGACCACCACAATGGGGTGAACCACGGCGGCCATGGCCGAGAGGAGAAGGACCTGGAAAAGGGTGGTGCCCACAAGGACCCTGCGGATCCGGCAGCCATGGGTGGCTGCGGCGCTGAACCGGGTGCAATAGCTGCCCACCATGGCCGTGGCCGCCAGGTGGAGTCCGGTGACCAGGGGGGTGGCCTCCATGGGCTGCCCCAGCCCCTCCATGACCCGGCCCAGGTAGGGCTGGTAAAATTCATAGGGGAAATGGATGAGCAGGGTCATGCCCAGGGTGTAAAGGGTGAAAAAGCGGAAGGGGCCTGAAAAGGATTTTTGGACCAGGCCGGCCATCTGGGGAGCCAGGTCCATTGCCGGTGGGGACTCGTCCCCGGGCGGTTCCCGGAAGCCCAGGGCAATGGCCATGGAAACCAGGGCGGCCAGGCAGGAGGCCCCATAGATCCATCTGAGCTGGCCCATGGCCAAAAGTCCGCCGCCAATGGCGCCCACGGCCCCGGCCCTGAAGGCGAATTTAAGGGCACGGGCCTCCTGGCGGGCATAGGTCTTTTCCCTTCCCGTCTCCTTGAGGCTTTCAAAGAGCAGGGCCGTATCCGTTCCCGATGCCGAGGCATAGCCGCAGGCCAGGAATACCTGGGCCAGGCAGAAAACGGCAAAGCTGCTCCCAATGAAGAAAAGGAAAAAGGCCGTGGCCAGGCAGGCCGAGGAGACCACCAGGGTGTATTTCCGGCCAAAGCGGTCGGAGATATAGCCGGAAGGGACCTCCAATGCGGCCACGGCAACATAATAGACCGACTCCAGCCAAAGGGTCTGCTCCAGGGTGAGGATGGAGGTGAAGTAGAGGATGAAGGCCGGGCCCCAGAAATTACAATCCCTGAAAAAGCGATACCAGGGGTATTGCTTCACATTCTGTTCAAAATTCATTGGTTCTGCTTATAAATATTTGGTGATTTCGGCAAATTCGGCCTTGATGTCTGCGGCGGGGCGGGTGCGGATGGCCTCTTCCCCAAGGCAATGGTCGATGTGGTCCCGGACCAGGGCCTGCTTGGCGTTGTAGATGGCCTTGTGGACGGCCTGGAGCTGCCGGGCGGTTTCCACACAGGGGGCATCCTCCTCCAGGAGGTTGATGACCTTGTTCAGATGGCCCTTGGCCCGTTTCAGGCGTTTGGCAATGGCGTCGTGGTGTCGGTGCATGGTTTGATTTCTCCTTGGATATTATCCCCTATCCCCCCATGGGGGATGAGTTTGAAATATAGATTGGATCAAGCTTTTTGTCAACAGCTCTGTGGTGTGGGTTGGGTTGTCGGCGGGACTGTGCCCCGATGAATCGGCAGGGGGAATGGGGGGCCGGGGGGGGGAAACAGGGCGGTCGAGAACAGGGGATATGGGATCTCCCATCGGGAGATTGCTTTTGCTTTGGCCGGGAATATGGTATCCCGTTTCCATGTGGGATTATAAATTATTACAGGCCCTGGACATGGTGGTCCGGGAGGGGGGATTTGACAAGGCCGCCCGGCGCCTTCACATCACCCAGTCCGCCGTGAGCCAGCGCATCAAGGCCCTGGAAGAGCAGACCGGTCGCCTTTTGGTGACCCGTTCCCTTCCCCCCGGGGCCACGGCCACGGGCAAGGCATTGCTCAAGCATCTGCTCCAGGTCCAGAGTTTGGAGGCGGATCTGGACCGGGCCGTCAACGGCCCTGAAACCCAAGGGAACCGGATCTTTTCCCTGGGCATCAATGCCGACAGCCTGGCCACCTGGTTTCTGCCGGCGGTCCAGGAATTTGTGGAGACCCATGGCATCCTCCTGGACCTTAAGGTGGATGACCAGGACCTTACCCATAAACTGCTCCGGGACGGGGAGGTGGCCGGATGCATCTCATCGGAAAAACAGCCGGTCCAGGGCTGCAGGGTGGGTTTCATCGGCACCATGTTCTACGACCTGGTGGCCACACCGGAATTTGCCCGTCGTTATTTTTCAAAGGGGTTTACCACCGAAGCGGTGGCCTCGGCCCCCTCGGTGATTTACAACCGCAAGGACGACCTCCATGACCGGTATCTGAAAATCGTCTGGCCGGAAACCCCCATTCCCGCCTATCCCATCCATTATGTGCCCTCTTCGGATCCCTTTGTTCAGATGGTGGCCCAGGGCCTGGCCTACGGCATGGTGCCCCGGCTCCAGGCTGCCCCTTTTATGGCGGATGGGCGTCTGATCCCGGTGGGACCTTTGGAGGGGCTGGGTGTGGACCTGTACTGGCACCGGTGGAACCTGGCCTCCGGGCTTTTGGATGAATTCTCCCGGGTGATTGTTGAAAGGGCGGTGATCTGTTAAACATGGCCATGGTACCCAAACTCGAGCACATTTTGGATCTGGAATATCTGGCATCCATTGACGACGGAATTGCCGATGCCCAGGCACGGGAGGACCTAAAGGCCCGTGACCGGGAAATCTATGAAAAGATCTGTTCCGAGGCCGGAACCCCACCGGACAAGGAAGCGGCATCCCATGGGCCCATGGCCCTCCATGATATGGATGAAACCCGGCTCCTCTTTTCCTGGCTGGAATACCGGAAACTGGTGGTCCTGGCCCAGGGCGGCCCCAAGGCCCTCATGGGCTTGCCCGGGAAGATACTGGTGCGCAGGGCCCGGCTCCTGGCCGGCCTCTGCCTGGCCGGGGGGCTTTCCCTGGGATTTGTCCTGGCCTTTTCCTTTCTGGCCTACCACGGCACCACCCCGGTGAATGTGGCCCTGTTCCTTTCCCTGTTTGTTCTGCTGCCCTTTGTCTTTTCCCTGGCCGGACTCCGGTTCATGGTCGGGGGCGTTGGCCGGGGCCTGCCCGGCGGGGCCCTGTGGGGGAGGCTGGCCTCCCGGTTCCTCTTTCGGTCCCCCCTGGATAAAAGGGGGGAGGACGCCCCGGATCCGGCGTGGAGCGGCCTGTTTGAACCGGGGGATACCCCCATGGGTACCCATCTGTACTGGTCCCTGGTGGGCCTTTCAACACTTTCCGGCGTTGCCCTTTCCCTGGGATTCCTGGGGGGGACTTTCTTCCGGGTGGCGGTGTCGGACCTGGCCTTTGGCTGGCAGTCCACCCTGGTGGCCACGGCCCAGAAGGTCCACGGCCTGGTGACGGCCCTGGCCCTGCCCTGGGCCTGGGCACTTCCTTCGGATCAATTCCCCGGCCTGGCCCATCCCACCCTGGACCAGATTGCAGGCTCCCGGATCATCCTCAAGGAGGGCATCGATGCCCTGGTCACAACCGACCTGGTCTCCTGGTGGCCCTTTCTCTGCTTTTCCCTGGTGTTCTATACGGTGCTGCCCCGGCTCCTCCTTTGGGGATATGCCCATTGGGCCGGGCGCAGTGCCCGCAGGGATTTGGATCTGGGCCGTCCGGTTTTCCGAAGGCTTCTGGCCCGGATGAAGCGTCCCCATGTGGCCGTCCGTTTCCGTGAAACCGCTGTGACCCGTCCTGCTTCCGATTCCCACCCCCTGTCTTTTGCGGACCAACCCTCCCCCAAAGCCCCAGTGGGCGACACCGATGTAGGGGATAAAGAGGGGGCAGGCAACAGGGTCACCGCCCCGGTGGACCAGGCCCAATGCCCGGCCCGGCTCCTGTTTCCCCAGGAGATCTGGACCCCGGAGGCCCGGGAACGGGTGGGGGCCCTGGTGGCCGGGCAATTTCACCTGGCACCGGTCTCCCTCGCCGAGGTTGCCATGGATGCCGATGTGGACGGGGCGGCCATGGGGCCATCCCCGGACAAGGGTCCCCTTCTTCTGGTGCAGGAGGTGTGGCAACCCCCCATCCGGGGCCTGCTTTATTATGTAACACGGCTCAGGGAGATCACGGATTGCCCGGTCTGGGTGGTCCTGGTCCAGGGGGCGGATGAACCCCGGCTGGGGGTCTCCCCCGGGGACGTGGATGCCCGGGTCTGGGCCCGGGCCGTGAAGGATCTAAAAGATCCGGGGCTCATGGTGGAATTTTTGGAGGATGTATAGATATGGATAGGGCGGTTTTGAACCTGGAACCCAATGGAGGAGAAGGCCCGTCTCCGGTGCCTGAATTTGCAGTGGTGGGTCACCCCAACGAGGGCAAGTCCTCGGTGGTCTCCACCCTCACCGAGGACGATGGGGTGAAGATCTCCCCGGTGCCCGGAGAAACCCGGGTGTCCGGGGCCTACACCGTTGAAATCCGGGGAAGGGAGATCATCCGCTTTGTTGATACCCCCGGCTTCCAGGTGCCCCGGCAAACCCTGGCCTGGTTCAATGCCTATGACGGGCCCATGGACCAGCTGTTGCCTTCCTTTATCAACACCTTTCAGTCCGATCCCTTTTACGGGGACGAGTGCGAGCTCCTTGCCCCGGTGGCCCGGGGGGCGGGCATCATCTATGTGGTCAACGGTGCCCGTCCGGTGCGTCCCGACGACCGGGCCGAGATGGAGATCCTCCGGCTCACGGGCCGGCCCCGCATGGCCGTGATCAACACCAAGGCCGGGGCCAGGGATTACACCGAGGAATGGCGGCAGGAGTTTGCCCGCCATTTCAATTCCGTGCGCATCTTCAACTCCAACACTGCGGATTTTGGAGAGCGGATCCGGATGCTGGAGAGCCTGAAATCCATTGACCAGACCTGGGAGCGGATCCTGGAAAAGGTGATCCGCGCCTTTAAACAAGACTGGGACCACCGGAACCACCAGGCCACAACCCTGATCCTGGAGTTCCTGGAGGCGGCCCTAGGCCTTTCCATGTCGGAAAAATTGTCCCCGGGCAAGGATGTGGAACGGATCCGGGAGGGGCTGACCAAGGCCTACCACGCCCGGTTGAGGAAGATGGAAAAGAAGATGTTCGACCAGGTGCGGCAGATCTACCGCCATACCCTTTACCAGGTCTCCCTGCCGGAAAACAGCCTGCTCTCCCATGATCTGTTTTCCCAGACCACCTGGGAGCTTCTGGGCCTGAACAGGACCCAGCTGGCCACGGCCGGGGCGGTCATGGGGGGCTCCATGGGGGTGGTGGCCGATGTGGCGGCCCAGGGGCTGAGCTTTGGGGTGTTCACGGCATTGGGGGGAATCATCGGTGCCGGCTCCGCCGTTCTCGGGGGGCGCAGGATGACCGATGCAAAGGGGCTGGGGCGCCGTCTGGGGGGGGATTATCTCAAGGTGGGCCCCTGCCGGGACCTTCAATTCCTCTATATTCTTCTGGACCGGGCCCTCATGCACCACGGCCTGATCATTTCCCGGCCCCACGGCCGGCGGGATGGGGCTGAACACTGTATTGAAAAGGGCCGGCAGGGGATTTCCACCCGGCTTTCTTCGGCGGACCGAAAGGTCTGTGCCCGGTTTTTCCAGGGGGTTAACAAGGGCTGGGGGACAAAGCATAAGGAGCGGCAGAGGGCCTTTAAGGATCTGGTGGAGACCCTGGTGTCCCGGCAGGCCGGCCCCGACCATTGAACCGGGGACATCCGGCGGCGCCTCCCTCTGTCCCGGCGACGGCAATGTCCGTGCGAAGAAAAAACTTGAATAATTCTGAACGATTCGCCTATAGTGACTCCTGAATTTCCTTGAGACCATGTCAGATTTCAAAGGGAGGAGCCCTCCATGTTGACCGATCGTACACCATCCCAAGTCACATCTGTTGATCCCGATCCGTCTGTTCCATCCTTTTCCCATCTTTTTTCTCCCATTCAAATTGGGAAGATGAGGGTTAAAAACCGTCTGCTCATGTCGGCCATGAGCATTAATTTCGGCGTGGACGAAGACTGCCACGTCACAGACCAGTTGATCGAATATTTAGTGGTGCGGGCCCGGGGCGGTGTGGGCATGATGCTGGTGGGCGGCGGCGGTGTCCACCCCGGTGGCCAGGAACTGCCGGATCTGCCCCAGATGTACTCTGATTCCTGTATCCCGGCCCTGAAGGCATTGGTGGACCGGGTCAAACCCTACGACACCCGGTTCGGGGTCCAGCTCATGCACGGGGGGCGCCAGTCCTATCTTCCGGAAAAGGTGGCCCCTTCCCCCATTCCGGCACCGGCCGTGGTCAAGGGGGAGGTCAGGGCCCTGACCGTACCGGAGATCCATGAATTGGCCGACTGTTTTGGGGAGGCGGCCCGGCGGTGCCGGGAGGCGGGCTTTGATTTCATCGAGATCCACGGGGCCCACGGCTACCTCATCAACCAATTTTTGGCCCCCAATTCCAATGTTCGCACCGACGAATACGGGGGCAGCTTTGAAAACCGGACCCGTTTCCTCTTCGAGGTTATCGAAAGCATCAAGGCAAAGGCCGGGGCCGACTTCCCCATCGGGATCCGCATCAACGGCAACGACTATATTAAAAACGGATGGGAACTCTTGGATACCCTTCGCCTTGCCCCCATCCTGGAGGCGGTCGGCGTGGTCTATCTCCATGTTTCCGGGGGGGTCTACGGCTCCACCGAACTCACCATTCCCTCCATGTATACCCCCCATGGCTGCTTTGTCCACATGGCCGAGGCCGTCCGCCAGAAGGTGAATATCCCGGTGATCACCGTGGGACGGATCAAGGATCCGGCCCATGCCGACGCCATCATCAAGGAGGGCAAGGCCGACATGGTGGCCCTGGGCCGCTCGGTCATCGCCGACCCCCATTACCCGGAAAAGGCCCGCACCGGACGTTTGGATGAAATCCGTCCCTGTGTGGGCTGCTGTCTGGGCTGCATCCATGCCGTCCTGGCCAAGGAGCCCGGTTCTTGTGTGGTCAATCCGGATGTGGGACGGGAATACAAGCTCCGGGATGAGACCCGGCCAAGGCCCCGGAAGGTGCTGGTGGCCGGGGGCGGTCCCGCCGGCCTGGCCGCGGCCCGGGAATTTGCCCGCCTGGGCCACGACACCCTGCTCTGCGAGGCCGGCAGCGACCTTGGCGGGCTTCTGGCCCTGGCGGCCAAGGCCCCGGGCCGGGGGGAGGTGGGGGATATCCTCAGGTTCTTCCGCAGCGAGGTGGACCGCCTTGGGGTGGAGATCCGACTGGAGACGGCGCTGACCCAGGCATTGCTGGAGGAGGTAAAGCCGGACCAGGTGGTCCTGGCCACGGGCTCCCTGCCGGACATGCCCGTGATCAAGGGATTGTTTCGAACCGATATGAAGCTGATCACCAATGTGGACCTCCTGTCCGGGGCAGAAAGCGCCGGGGAAAAGGTCATTGTCCTGGGCGGGGGCATGACCGGGCTGATCACAGCGGATTTTTTGGCCGACCAGGGCAAGGCCGTGGTGGTTCTGAACCGGAAAAAGAGCTTTGCCGAGGAGATGTCCTCCAATGACCGGTATTACCTGCGGGAACGGTTGAAACAAAATAATGTGGAGCTCTATAAAAAGGCCGCCATCCACGGATTCACCCCGGACGGGGTCCAGTTCACCTCCCAGGGGGAAGCCTATTTCCTGGAGGGGTATGACACGGTGGTGATTTCGGAAAAACAACAGGCCGTGCGGGATGCCAAGGCCCTGGAAAAGAAGTGCGATGTCCCATTTCATCTCATCGGGGATGCCAAGTGCCCCCGGCATCTGATGTATTGCATCAGTGAAGCCCAGGAACTGGCCCGGGAATAGCGGGCCCTGGAAGGGAGGTGCCAGGATGGAGAAAAAACCGACATACAAGGAGCTGGAGTTCCACATTGGCGAGCTCAAGAATGAACTGGCACGGATGCGGGCCAATGAGGAGCGGACCCGCCTGGCCATTGAGGCGGTAAAGGACGGGATTTTTGACCTGGACCTCAGGACCCGTGAGACCTATTTCAGTCCCCGGTATTATACCATGCTGGGCTATGAACCCTATGAGCTGCCCGCCTGCCACGACACCTGGATCAACCTCCTCCACCCGGACGAGCGGGAGCAGGTGGTGCGCACCGTGGAACAGCATATCATGGAGGACCATGCCTGGTCCCTGGAATACCGGTTGAGGACCAAGGATGGGGGGTATCGGTGGATTTTGGGTACGGGCAAGGTTTCGTCCTGGGATGAAAGCGGGAAGCCCTGCCGGTGCATCGGCACCCAAAAGGACATCACCGACCGGAAACTGGTGGAGCTGGAGCGGGAAAAGCTGATCCAGAAGCTCAACAAGGCCCTCAAGGATGTAAAGACCCTGGGGGGGCTCATCCCCATCTGCTCCTCCTGCAAAAAGATCCGGGACGACAAGGGGTATTGGAATCGGCTGGAGAGTTATTTCGAACAGCATTCCACCGCCCTGTTCAGCCACAGCCTCTGCCCGGCCTGCATGGATGAAATCTATGGAGAGGATGATTGGTACATTGAAATGAAGGGGAAAAAAGATCCCGGGGAATGATGTCGGAGAATTCCCCATCCCCCTTTACCGGCCCGACCCCGCCCAGGGGCCGGGCCGGTGTTGTTTTATCCCAAATATCCCTTTGGATGGGCCTTACCCCACAACATCATGGTATCAGCTCTTCTGATAATATAGGGTTTGCCAAAAAGAATTTCCGATTAAACGGATACAGCTAGTGGTAGTGGTGAAGGCAAAACGAAAAAACCTATGGCAATTGTTATATCCAAGCGGAGGGCGGGAATTTTACGGAATGAAATTGTTGCCCTATTCGATTTCAAAGGCCCGCTCCCCGTGGAGGGCGTTGTCCAGTCCGGCCAGCTCGGTTTCCGGGTCCACCCGCAGCCCCCCGGTCAGTGCGCTGGTGATCCGGGCCGCCACCCAGGTTCCCCCTGCGCAATAGACCAGGGTGGCCAGGATGGAGAGAAACTGGATCCAGACCTGGTTTGGATTCCCGTGGAAGAGCCCAGCCGCCCCTTCCGTGATTTCGGGGGTGGCAAAAATCCCCGTGGCCAGGGCCCCCCAGATGCCGCAGAGGCCGTGGATGCCAAAGGCGTCCAGGGAATCGTCATACCCCAGTTTTTGTTTCAGGATGGCCACCCCGTAATACCCCAGCCCCCCGGAGACCAGGCCGATGATAAGGGCCCCGTCCAGGGCCACGAACCCGGCAGCCGGGGTGATCCCCACCAGGCCGGCCACCACCCCCGAGGCCAGCCCCAGGAGGCTGGGTTTTTTCCCCCATGTCCATTCCACGGCCAGCCAGGCCAGACCCCCGGCTGCGGCCGCCGTATTGGTCACCAGGAAGGCCGAGGCGGCAATGCCGTCGGCGGCCAATTGGCTGCCGGCATTGAACCCGAACCAGCCAAACCAGAGCAGGCCCGCCCCAAGGGCGGTGAAGGTCACCCCCGAAGGGATGAAGTGGGCAGTGCCGTACCCCTTGCGTTTCCCCACCACCAGGGCCAGGACCAGGCCGGATATCCCCGCATTGATGTGGACCACATTGCCCCCGGCAAAATCCAGGGCCCCCATCCTGTGCATCCACCCCCCGCCCCAGATCCAGTTGCACATGGGGGCGTAGACCAGGGTAAGCCAGATCAGGGTGAAGACCAGCCAGGCGGAAAATTTCATCCGATCCACCACCGCCCCCAGGATGATGGCCACGGAGATGGCGGCAAAGGTCATCTGGAAGAGGGCAAAGACCAGGGTGGGGATGGAACCGGAGACACTGTGGGGGCCGATTCCCCTTAGGAAGAGATGGTCCAGGCTCCCCCAGAACAGGCCCGGGCTTTCCCCGAATGCCAGGGAGTAGCCCCAGCCCACCCAGGCCAGGCTGGCCAGGCAATAGGCGGCCAGGGTCATGGCCATGGTGTTGAGCAGGTTTTTGTACCGGGACATGCCCCCGTAGAACAGGGCCAGGCCGGCCGGGGTCATCACCATGACCAGGGCTGTGGCCACCATGACCCAGGCGGTGTCGCCGGTATTCAAGGGGGAATCCGTTGCCCAGGCGGGCATTGGGATGGTCAATACAATGGGGATTATCCATGGATGGGGTGTTGTCCGGTGCATGGGCGGCCTCCTTTGGTTTGGGTTGAAACCTAAATCTTGCATCCTCCGTTTTGAACTTTGCAAGATGGGCTATCATATTCAATTGCTATTGCAAAACTATGCCTATCCAAGGGTCTCCAAAATTGGGCAGACCAAAGGACACTTGCAACGTATTAGGTGAAAATAGCAAGGCCCGTGCCAATTTGCCTATTCAAGGAGAAAGGGTGTGCCAACGCCTTGGGGAGGGGGGATTCAGGAAGAAACAGGGAAAAGGGATTAGAGGGGTGAAGGGCTAATAAATTTCATATTTGTTATTTGTTGAGGGGTTTTGGGTTTCAAAAAAGTAACAATTGATTTGATAATCTATTTTTGAACATGGGTAAACCTTGCCCATTAATGGGGCATATGGAGAGCGTCCATGGGGTGAAATGACAAAAATGTAAATTTATCAATGGGATGGCGGTAACCTCAAATGGGGATGAGGCGTGACCATGGCTGGATGGGCCAAAAAAAAATCCCGGGAAGGAAACCTTCCGGGATATTAAAGGGTGGTGCCGAAGGGGAGATTCGAACTCCCACAAGCGTACGCTCGCTAGTCCCTGAAACTAGTGCGTCTACCAATTCCGCCACTTCGGCACAAGCGGGATGTATATAGCAAGGCCCGGGATTTGAATCAAGGCTTTTTTGATCTTTTTGTGGGAAAAATTCACCGGTTCAATATGTCCAGATACTTGGAGGATAGGTCGGTCTTCATTTGCTCCGGGTTCTTTGAAATTCATCCAATATGGGGCCGGTGCGGGGGGCGTTGGAATTGGCCCATGCCGGGGAAAATTGGCCCGGCCTTGGTCATGTTAACGGGGCCACATGGTCCACGGTGAGGGTAACGGCCCCCCAGTCCTCTTCCACCTTCCCCGCGATCCGGTAGGGGCTTCCTGTGTCCAGCAGATGGCAGAACCGGGCATAGGCCCGGGGGAAAAAGACCGTTTCCATGATCCCGGTTTCATCCTCAAAGGTGAGGAACTTCATGGGATCCCCCGCCTTGGTCCTCACCAGCTTCCCGGTGATGAGCCAGCCCGCCGTGGTGATGCGGCATCCCACATAATCCGGCAGGGTTTTGGCCGTGACCAGTCCCTGGAGCCGGTCCCGGTAGAGGGACATGGGATGGCAGTCCACCAGGAATCCCAGGGCCTGGAACTCCCGCTGCCGCCGCCGTCCCCTGGATTCCCTGGGCAGGGGGGGGATCTGGGCCGGGCCCCCATCAAAGAGGCCGGGCTCCCCATTGCCATTCTGGAGCCGGTCCCGGTTTTGGCCCCAGACCTTGACCTGCCAGAGCAGGGCCGACCGGTTTTTCTCCGGGTTGAATCGGTCCAAGCTGCCACTTTGGACCAGGGCCCGGGCCTCGTCCTCCCGGGGGCGGGCCCGGTTTAGAAAATCCTCCATGCCCGTGAAGGGTCCTTGTTTGCTTTCCCTTAAAATCCGTTCCCGGCAGCCCCTGCCCAGGGCCTTGATGGCCATGAGGCCCACCCGGATCACGCTGCCCGCCCCCCGGCCCTTTCCCGTCCACCGGTCCCGGCTCTTCTCCACATCCGGTCCCAGAAGTTTCACCCCCAGCCGCCGGGCCTCTGAAACATAGGCAAAGGTGGAGTAGAAGCCCCCCTGGTTGGAGATCACCGCCGCCATGAAGGCCGCCGGGTAGTGGGTTTTCAGGTAGGCGGCCTGGAAGGAGACCCGGGCATAGGAGGCCGAATGGGGCTTGCAAAAGGAATAGCCGGAAAAGCTGAGGATCATCTCCCAGATCTGGGCGGTCTTTTCTAGGGTTACCCCCCTTTGGGCAGCCCCATTGAAGAATCGGTCCCGGAAATCGGCCAGTTCCCTGGTCTTGTCCTTTTTGGACATGATTTTTCGCAGGCCGTCGGCCTGGTCATGGGAGAAACCGGCCAGGGCAACGGCCACCCGGGAGACATCCTCCTGGTAGACCATGATGCCGAAGCTGTCGTCCAGCACCGATTCCAGCAGGGGATGCAGGGGCTCCCAGCCCCCGGTGTGGAGCCGTTCCAGGTATTGGTGGATACAGTCGTTGGCCGCCGGTCGGATGATGGAGGAGTGGATGACCACATGTTCAAAATTCCCCACCCTGGATTTTTTCTGGAGGAGGCGCATGGCCGGGCTTTCAATGTAGAAGCAGCCCATGCTCTCCCCCCGGGCCAGGCAGGCCTGGGTGTCGGGGTCGTCCTCGGCATCCATGCCCCCGAAATCGTCAAACCCCGGGGACTGGGTGTTGATGTCGGCGATGGCGTCCCGGATGACGCCCAGGCTCCGGTTGCCCAGAAGATCGATCTTGACCAGGCCTGCACTTTCCACCCCCTCCTTTTCCCATTGGATGAGGGGGACGCCCTTTGTCGCCCGTTCCACCGGCACATAGGTGTCAATGGGATCGGGGGTGATGACCACGCCCCCGGGGTGGACGGAGAGGTACCGGGGGGTCTGGATCAGGCCCCGGGCCAATTCCATGATCCGGGGCCAGGGCTGGGGAAAGTCCATGTGCTTGAACTCCGGCCGTTTTTTAATTTGTTCCAACAGGTCTTCTTCGGCGCTGTCCAGTTGCCAGAACCAGGGCAGGCGCCGGGAGACCTTGGAGATCTCCGATTCGGGCAGGCCAAAGACCCGGGCCGTTTCCCGGACGGCCATGCGGGGCTGGAACAGGATGTGGGAGGAGACCATGGCCGCATGGCCCTTGAACCGGGTGAGGACCTGGTCCAGGATCTGGTCCCTTTCGTCCCAGGCAAAGTCGATGTCGATGTCTGGCGGGTCCTGGCGGCCCGGGTTGAGGAAGCGTTCAAAGTAGAGGTTGAACTTCATGGGGCAGACATTGGTGATGCCCAGGCAATAGGCCACAATGGAGGCGGCCCCGGACCCCCGGCCGCAGATGCGGGAGGCGGATTTGACAATGTCCTGGACCACCAGGAAATAACGGCAGAAGTTTTTTTGGCGGATGATGGTCAATTCGTAATTGATGCGGGCCTTCACCCGGGGGGGCAGGGGGGAGCCGTATCGCTGGGTCGCCCCCTCCAGCACCGCCCTTTGCAGCAGGGCAGGGGCCTGGTCCTCCTGGCCTGCCAAGGGGCTGTCCGGGGGCAGGGGGGGCATGACCAGGCCAAAGTCCGGCCGGGTGAAGGTGAGGCGCTGGGCCAGCTCGTGGGTGGCGGTGAGGGCCCGGGGACAGATGTCAAAGGCCCGGGCATAGTGGGCGGGATCTGCCAAAAAGGCCGATGCCGGGGCCTGGTCCCGGGGCGGTATCTGGTCCATGGCGCAATTTTGGTCCATGGCACGGAGCAGGGTGTGGTCGCCGTGGTCCCGGGGGGTGGGGAAGAAGGCCCCGGGGGAGGCCACCAGGGGCAGGTTCCGTTTTCGGGCCGTCCGGGCCAGGTCATGGGTTTGGGAGATGGGTGTCCGGGTCAAAAGGCCAGCCGTGTCCAGGCCCTGGTCGTGGCAATGGGCCAAAAGGGCTGGGGATTTGGTGAGCAGGATCAGGCCCCTGCCCCATTGGGCCAGGCCGGTTTCCAGGGAGAAGTCCGGATTCTGCCTGCGTTGGCTGATGAGGCGGCAGAGGTGGGCATAGCCCCTGGGGTCTTTCACCAGGGCCAGGACCCGGTGGGGAAGGACCGGGTCGGTGAGTTCCGCCCCAATGATGGGGCGGATCCCATGGTCTTCACAGGCATGGACAAAGGGCCAGAGTCCGTAGAGGTTGTCCGTGTCCGTGAGGGCCAGGGCGGAGTAGCCCAGGGCCTTTGCGTGGGCGCAGAGTGCCTCCGGAGAGGCCGTCCCCCACATGAGGGAATAGTGGGACCGGACCCCCAGGGGGATGAAGGGCGGGGTCATGCCCATGCCTTTGCGCGGAGGGCTGTGGGGCGATGGCCGTCCATTGGATGGTCAAGGGCGCTTTGCCCCATTTTCCAATGGTCAGCGGCCTCCAGGTTCCCCAGGTTTCGGTCGGGCCTTCGCCCCGGTGCAGGGGAGGGGGGAAGGCTGGCACCTGGGGCCACGGCTCCGGTGCCGAATTTTTTCCGGATCCGGTCCAGGGCAGGGGTGATCCGGTCCTGTTTGTTTTTCATGGGGGCTTGGGAAAACAGGTCTGCCTGGACATGGCAGGGGGCGGTGCGGGTACATTCCAGGCTGAGGTGGCGGATGCGGACCCGCCGGGTCCGGATCTGGGTGAGGAGGCGGTGGGCTTCTCGAAAGAGGGCTGCCTCGTCCCAGGCGGGTTGGGTCAACCGGCGGCGTCCGGCCCGGCAGATGGTGTCGGAATGGGTGATGCCCATGCCCAGGACGGCGGCGGCGCAGCCCCGGGTGCGGAGGGCGGCAGCCAGGGAAATGGCCAGGGTGTGGAGGGCGGCCCGGAGGGTGTCGGCCCCGTTGGTGTCCTGGTCAAAGCAATGGTCGTGTCGGAGGCGGTCGGTTTGCCCCTGGAGCTCCGGGTGTACCGGTTCGTGGTCCCTGCCCCGGATCCAGTCGTGGAAAAGGGCGGCACGCCTCCCCAGGGGGACGGCCAGTTGGGCCCGGGTCAGGTCCAGGGCCTGGGAGACCCGGTCCAGGTTGAAGTCGGCCAGGGCGGCCTGGTCCCCGGGGCTGAGGCCGGGCAGAAGGGCCAGGGGCAGGGGTTTGAGAAAGGCGGCCTCCTCCCCGGGGCCCACAATGTATTCCCCCACGGGCTTGACCATGCGGGAGGCCACCTTGGCCACCAGTTTATTGGTGGCCAGGGACCAGATGGGATCCAGGCCCAGGCTTTTGCCCAATTCCTTTTTCAGGCGGAAGGCCACATCCACAGGCGGGCCGAAGAGGCGGCCGGTGCCGGTGACATCCAGGAAGAGGTGGCCGTCCCCGCTGCCCGGTTCCACCGTGGGGGTGAAGCGCAATCCTTTTTTAAGGATGTCCTGCATCACCCTTTCATAGGCGGTGTACCGGGGGGGGAGCAGGGCCAGCCCCGGCACCCGGCGCAGGGCCAGGGCCAGGGGCATCCCCTTTTGGATGCCTTCCTTGAAGGCGGTTTCGTTCATGTCGTAGACCACGGCCCGGGGGGCGCCCAAAGGGGCGATGACCAGGGGCCGGCTCTTCAGGGCCGGTGCCGCCAGGCCTTCCAGGGTGGCGGCAAAATCGGCGATGTTGAGGTGGATGATGCGGCGATGGTCCGGAGACGTTGGACAGGTGCGTTGTGATCGGCCTGGAGGTGATTGTGGGGGCATTTTAAGGGGTTCAGTATGGGGATTTTCAAACATCAGCTGTTCAGCAGGGAGATCAGGGCATGGGCATTGGTCGGTGCCTGGCCCCGGACATGGTTGTTGAAAAAGGCAACGCCCCGTTGGGTTTTGGGGGCCATTTCCCCGAGGATGCGCGCCTGCCACTGGGCCAGTTCTTCCCGGGAATAATCATAGTCAAACTGCTCCTGCATGCGACCGGATTGCCACCCGGCCCGGTTGCGACCGTGGAAGCGGATGTAGAACAGCTCGGTGCTGGTGACCTCGGACAGGGGCGGAAAAAGAGCGGGCAGGTCCGGGGTATCCACGGCCACCAGACAGACCCTTCGGCGCTCCAATTCGGCAAAGACCCGGTCGCAGGCCCAGGAACGGTGGCGGAATTCCACGGCCAGGGGCAGGGGGGCCAGGGCCTCCATGAGGGCGGCCAGATAGACCCGGTTGGCCCGGGTGCGCTGGAAAAAGGGGGGGAGCTGGATGAGCACGGCCACCAGCTGGTCCCGGGCCACCAGGGGGGCAACGCCCTGGTGAAATTCCCGGGCCTGGTCCTGCCATTGGTCCGGCCGGACCTCGTGGGTGAGGGTGCGGGTGAGCTTGGCCGTAAAGACAAACCCATGGGGGACTTTTAACGACATGCGCTCCATGGCCGGGGCCTTGGGCATCTGGTACCAGGTGTAGTTGAGTTCGATGATGCCGAAATGCTCGGTATACCGGGAGAGCATGTTGGCTGAGTGGGTGTCCGGGGGATAAAAACCCGAATCCAGCCATTCGTCGTAGGAATAACCCGAGGTGCCCACATGGAGGCTACAGTCGGTGCCCTCCAGGGCAATACCCTCCGGGGCAACCGGTGCCGGGAATCCGGGCAGGTGATCGGTATGGGGCGTTTCTGACATGGGTATCCCTAGTGGTCCATGGCCTGGGGGGGACGGATGATTCCCACCACCTTGCCCTGGATGAGCACGGCGTCAAAGGGGTAGCGCCGGGGTTTGAACTCCGGGTTTTCAGGCCGCAGTTCAATGGCGTCGTCGTGGAGGAAAAATCGCTTGATGGTCGCCTCTTCGCCGTGGAGAAGGGCCACCACGATTTCCCGGTTCTGGGCATACTGCCGGGGGGTGCAGATGGCGATGTCCCGGTCCAGGATGCCGGCGTTCTTCATGGAGAATCCCTGGACCCGCAGGGCAAAGAGATCCGGGGCGGGATAGAGGGCCTGGTCAATGAGGAGGCTTTCCTCCCATTCCTGGTGGGCATAGAGGGGCAGACCGGCGGTGATACGACCGATGATGGGGATCTCCCTCTGGCGGTGGAGGGCGCCGGCCTGCCCGCCGGGGCCACAGAGGTGGAGGGTGCGGCTGTACCGGCCCTGGCGGCGGATATATGCCTTTTCCTCCAGGGTTTTCAGGATCTGGGCCACGGCGGCATGGCTGATGGACAACTGGTCGGCCATGGCCCTGAGGCTGGGGGTGGTGCCCGTGGTGCTCAGGACCTTTTCCAGGTAATCGTAGACCCGTTGCTGTTTGGGGGTCAGGGGGGCTCGCATGGGGATCTCCTTGGCAATGGTTTCTGAATACCCATAAATGTTAATATAAATGTAAATGTTTTGTAAAGGATATTTCTTTACAAAGGCCTGGTAAACGGGGTTCATATGGTTAAACCATTTTGTTCGCCGGGGAGGGTGTTCCACCGGGTGTTTTCCCTGTTTCAAGGCGATGAGTACGCCACTTTTCAGGTTGACAACCCAGAATCAATGGGCTACACAAAGCTACAAATAGGCTATAGGAGCGCTTTTTGGGCGATAAATGACGTTTACTCTCATTCAAGGGACGGATAGTTATTTCTGTATGGCACAATTAGAACTCAAAAATATCAGTGTACGGTTCGGCGGTCTTTTGGCACTTTCCAATCTCAGTTTCACCATCGGCAGTGGTCGGGTGGTGGGACTCATTGGCCCCAACGGGGCCGGAAAAACCACAGTATTCAACGTGTTGACCGGTGTATATAAAGCATCGGAGGGCGATGTCCTCTTCAACGGGGAAAGCATCCTGGGGAAACGCCCCTATGTGATCTTTGACAAGGGCATTGCCAGAACCTTTCAGAACATCCGTCTGTTTTCGGCCATGACGGCCCTTGAAAACGCCATGGTGGCGCGCCATTGCCGGGCTTCCACCGGCATTTTCGGATCTGTTTTTCGCACGCCTTCCCAGAAGCGGGAAGAGGCGTTCATCAGGGAAAAAGCCATGGCGGCCCTGGTCTTCATGGGGGTGGATGCCCACGCCGACACCGTGGCATCCAACCTATCCTACGGGATTCAGCGACGACTGGAAATCGCACGGGCCATCGCGTCCGAGCCCCAGGTTCTCCTTCTGGACGAACCCGCCGCCGGCATGAACCCTTCGGAGTCCTCGGAGTTAATGCATGACATTGCACGCATAAAAGACCTGGGCATCGACGTGCTCCTGGTGGAGCATGACATGAAGGTGGTCATGGGCGTGTGTGATCATATCGTCTGTGTTGATCATGGTGTGAAAATTGCGGAGGGGGATTCACAGGAAATCCAGAATCATCCCAAGGTGATTGAGGCGTATCTTGGTCAGCCTGCAACCCCATAACTTTTTAGGAGGAGAACATGAAGAAAAGCGTTGTTTCTATGCTGGTAATGGGACTGATCCTGGTTCCGTTCCTCTGTGGTGGTGTATCCGCAAAAACCTTGAAACTCGGTTCCATGAGCCCCCTGACCGGTCCCTATGCTTCCGATGGTACGGATATCAAAAATGGCGTTCTGACTGCCATCGCCGTCATGGAAGAACAGGGCGGTATCCCCGGTTACGATAAGATCGAACTCCACGCCCAGGATACGGCATGCGACCCCAGACAGGCCGTTGCCGCCGCCAATAAACTCATCAACCTGGAAGTGGCCGCCGTTGTGGGGGCCTATTGCTCTTCCTCCACCATCCCGGCCTCGGAAGTCCTTGCCGAAGAGGACATCATCATGGTCACCCCGGCATCCACCAACGAAAAGGTGACCGAACGCGGCTTGGATTACATGTTCCGCATGTGCGGCCGTGACGACGACCAGGCCCCCATGGCCGCCAAGTTCATGAAGGAAGCCCTCAAGGCCAAGACCCTCTTCATCGTTGACGACAAGACCACCTATTCCCAGGGGCTTGCCGACGGCGTTGCCAAGGCTGCCAAATCCATGGGCATGACGGTTCTGGCCCACGAACACGTCAACCAGGGCGACAAGGACTTTGCCGCGGTATTGACCCTGGCCAAGCAGAAAAATGCCGATATCTTCTACATGTCCGTCCAGGGCTTCTCCCCGGCGGCCATGATGACCCTCCAGGCCAAACGTCTGGGCATGGACTCCCAGATCATCACCCAGGATGCCGTGTTCCAGCCCCGTTACATGGAGGTGGCCAAGGACGCCTCGGAAGGGGTTTTCCTGACCTACGGCTACACCGATCCCTCCACCCCGGAATACAAGGCATTTGAAGAACGCTATGTGCCCAAGTATGGGAAAATTGCCGCCTATGCCACCTATGCCTATGATTCGGCCATGTCCATCCTCATGGCCGTCAAGGCCGCCAACTCCACCGATCCTGCCAAGGTGAAGGCCGCCATGATGAAGCTGGATTACCAGGGCGTTGCCAAGCGCGTGAAATTTAAAGCCAACGGAGACACCGGTTCTTCCTACATCGCCTTCAAGGTCGTGGGCGATCAGTTTGTTCCCTATTGGGAACCGGCCAATGGCTTGATTGAATAATTCGTTCTCTGCCTGATGCGGCCCCCAATCGGGGGCCGCATTCTTTTTTCACCCCAAGGAACAAGTTGACGTCCATATGGAATATTTTATACAGCAGTTGATTAACGGATTAACCCTGGGCGGGATGTATGCATTGATTGCGCTGGGCTATACCATGGTCTACGGCGTGATCCAGCTCATCAATTTTGCCCACGGCGAGTTCTTTGCCGCAGGCGGATATGTGGGGGCCGTAGCCCTGGCCTATTTTGCCGGGGTGGGCTACATGGATTCCCATCCCATCCTCTGCCTGACGGCGGCCTTTGTATTGTCCATGGCCTATTGCGCCTACCTGGCCGTGGGGGTCGAAAAAATTGCCTATAAACCCCTGCGAAAGGCCTCTCGGCTTTCCGCCCTTTTATCCGCCCTTGGCATGTCCATTTTCCTGTCCAACGGAATGATGCTCACCCAGGGCGTATACGATGCCGTCTACCCCAGTGAACTCTTCCAGGGACGATTTGATTTTGGACTGGTGACCATCTCCTACCTCCAGATCACCATTGTTTCCCTGACGGCGGCCCTTCTGGTGGGGCTGAATCTTTTGGTCTTCAAGACCAAGATCGGCATGGCCATGCGGGCAACGGCCCAGGATAAAACCATGTCGGCCCTGGTGGCCATCGGCTCCAACCGGATCATCTCCCTGACCTTTGGCATCGGTGCCGGTCTGGCCGCTGCGGCCGGTATCATGTACGGCCTTTACTATGGGTCGGTGCGCTATGACATGGGATTCATTCCCGGCATCAAGGCATTTTCCGCAGCCGTTCTCGGCGGCATCGGCAATATCACCGGCGCCATGCTGGGCGGTTTGATCATCGGAATGGTGGAGATCTTCGGGGCCGGATATATTTCCGGCGAATACAAGGATGTATTTGCCTTTATCATCCTGATCAGCGTTCTTTATTTTAAACCGAATGGAATTATGGGCGAGAATATCGATGATACACGTGTTTAAAAAAATCTGGAAACCCTATGTTCTGGGGATGCTCTGGCTTCTGGGACTGCTCTGGCCCATGCTGGGCATCCATGGAGACGGAACCCTGAGCTTTGACATTACCTTTACGGTGTGGGGCTATATTTTAATGGGCTCCCTGGTCTGTTTGCTGATTTATATCCTCAATGTCGGCGGTGCCCTGGCCTTTATTTCCGGTCCGGTCTCCGCCGGGGTGCGCCATATAAAAACTTCGGCAACGGCCTTGCCCACCTGGGTCTGGATCGTTTTTCTGCTCATTGCTGCCTGCATCTATCCCCAGATGGCCGGTCGATACGGCACCGACGTGGCCATCAATGTATTGCTCTACATCTGCCTGGGCCTGGGCCTCAACGTGGTGGTGGGGCTGGCCGGTATGCTGGATCTGGGCTACATCGCCTTCTACGGGGTGGGGGCCTATACCTATGCCCTGCTCAATACGGTCTACGGCCTGGGCTTCTGGGTCGCTTTGCCCTTTGCCGGAATCTTTGCCTGCATCGCCGGTTGCATCGTGGGCTATCCCACCCTGCGAATGCGCGGGGATTACCTGGCCATTGTCACCCTGGGCTTCGGGGAGATCATCCGCATCATCCTCAATAATTGGATGAGCCTGACCAACGGCCCCAACGGCATTTTGGGCATCGATCGCATCGGCTTCTGGTTTCCCGTGTTTGAAAACGGGTTCACCTTTGAGCATTTCTGGGTGAAGAAGCTGCAGATGTTCTACTATTTTGCCCTGGCCCTGGCGGTTTTCACCGCCCTGGCCGTGAACCGGCTTAACTTTTCCCGGGTGGGCCGGGCCTGGGAATCCATCCGTGAGGATGAGACCGCAGCCGAGCTCATGGGGGTGAACACCTTTATCTACAAATTACTGGCCTATGCCACCGGCGCTTTTTTTGCCGGCTTGGCCGGGGCCTTTTTCGCGGCCCGGATGAAATTTGTCAGCCCGGAGAGCTTCACCTTCCTGGAATCGGCCATGGTGCTCTGCATGGTGGTTCTGGGTGGCATGGGCTCCATCCCCGGGATTATCCTGGGTGTGGCCGCCCTCATTGTCCTGCCCGAGGTCTTCCGTGAGTTTGAGGCGTATCGAATGCTGATCTTCGGGGCCACCATGCTGGTGATGATGCTGTTCAGACCGGCGGGCCTGCTGCCGGCCAAGCGGGTGGGAGCCCGGTCCGAAGAAAGGGAGGGTTAGATGAGCGAACAACCGATTCTTGAGTTGAAAAATGTCCATGCCGGTTATGGCTCCATCAAGGCCCTCAAGGGGGTCTCCCTCAAGGTGATGGAGGGGGAGGTGGTGGCCATCATCGGCGCCAACGGTGCGGGAAAATCCACCACCCTCATGACCATCTGCAACGTGGTCAAAGCGGAACAGGGGGAGGTCTGGTACAACGGGCAGGTGATTAATCGGGTGGCCCCGGAAAAACTGCCGGTCATGGGCCTGTGCCAGGTTCCCGAAGGCCGGCGGATCTTTCCCCGGCTTTCCGTTGAGGAAAATCTGATCCTGGGGGCCTTCCACCGCAACGACACCGCCGGTATCCAAAGGGATATCCAGCATGCCTATGACCTTTTCCCTATCCTGGGGGAACGGCGGAAACAGCACGGGGGAACCCTCTCCGGTGGGGAACAGCAGATGCTGGCCATTGCCCGGGCCCTCATGACCCAGCCCAAGGTGCTGCTCCTGGATGAGCCCTCCCTGGGGCTGGCTCCCATCATCATCCAGCAGATCTTTGACATCATAGAGACCATCAATAAAGAGGACGGGACCACCATCCTTCTGGTGGAGCAGAACGCCAACCTGGCCCTCCAGGCCGCCGGTCGGGGCTATGTGGTGGAAACCGGGGAGATCACCTTGGAAGACAAGGCCTCCTCCCTGTTGGAAAATCCAAAGATCCGGGAGGCATATCTGGGGGAATAACCCGATTCGGATCTGTTATTGAAACGGATATGGGACGGATTGAAGGGCGGGATGTCCATGGACATCCTCCTTTTTGCAGACAAGACCCGCCCGGGGCAATGGCCCGGAGCGGGTCTTGTGGTATGGGAGTGATCCCGGCGAAGGACCAGGGTCTCCCCTATATGCTGTCTTTGGGACGGCCCGGGGGAACGGGTCTCCTACTATAATTTCAATGTTTCCGGGCCAGGATCATGCCGTGGATTAAAATAGCCCCTTGTCTCCGCCCTGGTAGCCGAATGCGATTTCACACCGGGTGACAATGCCCGGGTTGGGTTCATAGTCCTTGTCCCGGGGGAAGGTGACCTGGGGGGAAATTTCAAACACAAACCAGTCCCGCCAAAGGCGTTGGCGGTAACGGATGCGAAAGACCCCTTCGGTGTCCCGCCAGGAGGGTTCGGTTACAAAATACTGGGCCAGTTGGTATTGGTAGCCCCGCCTGGGGGTGGGGGTGTGGTAAAGGGAGAGGCTAACGCCGTGGGGGAAGCCGTCGTCGCCTTTTTCATACCAGGCCACGTCCGTGGTGAACCTGGCCAGGTAGGCGTCGGAGTATTTATGGTCCACGTCCATGGTGGCCCTGAAGTCCCAGAGATCCTCGGTAAAATACCGACCGGACTGGACAAAGCGCAACCCGTGTTCCCCCACGGTGGTGTAGTAGCGGAACCGGTATCCGGCGTAGACCTGGGGTTCTCCGGAAAGTCGCCCCCCGGCCTGGAAGCGGATGTTTTTATCCTCACCGGACTTGAGCAGATATTGGAGGGCGGCGTTGAGGCCGTTTTCATCCCGGTCGCCGGGCAGGGTGTCCGGCGGGTCCAGGGGGGTCTGTTCGGCATCGGACTCTTCCTCAATGGCGGAGCTGAAGAAGAGGTTGAACCGTTTTTCAATTTTGGGCAGGCGCAGGCGCAGGGAGAAACGGGCAAAGCTTTTGAGCCCGGTGTCGTCTTCCCAGGAGAGGCCGGGCCGGAAAATGAGCCGGGTCTGGTTGTCCTCGTCCAATACCCGCTCGTCCAGAAAAAAATTATCGATCTGTACCGCTGTCTCACTGACCATGTCGGAAAGGTGGCGGTGGGCTGTGTCGATGTGATGGTCCAGGGGGGTGCTGAACGGTGTTTGGGAGGGCTCCTCTGCCCAGGCCGCCGGGGCGGACAAGAGAAGGATCAGCCATGCTGCGGGGAACAGCAGGCGCCGGAAAACGGGGGGGGTCAATACCGAATACATGGGTCTGCCTTGTGATATTGGGGTTAATTAATGGGGTGGGGACTCGGTAAAACAGTGTATGGTTTATTGAACCACAAACCCGGGGTTTGCGCAATGTAGAAATGGGGAGAAAAAGGCTTCCGGTGGGGAGCAGGAGCGGGAAACGGGCGGGTCCGGATATCCCATGGTTATCTATGTCGGGCAGATTCGGCAAAGCTGTTCCATGGCATATCCGGACAGGGGGCTTACTCCAGGGTTGGGAACCGTGTGGCATTGGCAAAGGCCATGACAAAGGAGGGATCCGATGCCAGATCCAGGAAGTGGATTCGGGGGACCATGGTTTCGATTTCCGTGCGGCGTTTATGGTCCATGAGGGCCATGATGGCGCCGGTGCCGGCCAGGTTTTCCATGGAGATCATTTCGCCTTCACAGGCCCTGGGGGGGAGCATGCCAATGTCCATGGCGTTTTTCCAGTCAAATTTGGCACCAAATGCACCGGTGAGGATGGTGCGGTCCACCTTTTTAACACCGGATTTTTCAATGAGGGACTGGATGCCCACAAAAAGGGCGGACTTGGCCAGTTGAACCTGGCGTACGTCCTTGAGCCGGATTTGGATGTCGGAGCCGGGCAGGGTATAGGCTTTGCCAATGCCCTTTTCGTCAACGGTGATCCCGGCCTTTTCGGTGTTGAACAATCCGTTCTCCCGGGTGATGCCGGTGCGCCTGAGGGCGGCCATGGTGTCGATGATGCCCGAGCCGCAGATGCCTGCGGGCCGGGTGTCCCCGATGGTCTCATAGGCAATGGTGCCCTTTTCCACCCAGGCCTTGCTGACGGCGCCGGAGGAGGCCCGCATGCCGCAGGAGATCTGGGCCCCTTCCAGGGCCGGTCCCGTGGCGCAGGAGGTGGCCCAGAGCCGGTTGCCGGAGCAGAGCATGAGCTCCCCGTTGGTGCCGATGTCGATTATCAGGGTGGTCTCCTCCCGGGTGTGGGAAAGGTCCCCCAGGCAGGCGGCCAGGATATCCCCGCCAAGGAATCCGGAAATCACCGGAAAGACATATACGGGAAGGCCCGGGGCAAGGGTGAGGCCGATGTCGGCGGCGGTGACGGAAAGGGCCTTACGGGTCATGGGCAGATAGGGGGACAGGCCCAGGGTTCTGGGGCTGAGACCACAGATGATGTGCTGCATGGTGGTGTTGCCCACCAGGGTGATTTCATCGATGTGCTCCGGCTTGAGGCTCACCTCATCCAGGCAATGGGCAATGAGGTCGTCCATGGCGGTGGCGGTCAGGCGGGCCATGGCCTGTAACCGGGAGGCATCTTCTGTGACGGCGGCAATGCGGGAGATCACGTCTTCTCCGAACTGGCGCTGGGGGTTGACCGCAGCCTTGGCCGCCAAGACCTTTCCAGTGCCCAGATCGCAGAGGTAGGCGGCAATGGTGGTGGTGCCGATGTCAAAGGCCAGGCCCAAGCTCTGGGGCCGGATGCCCTTGTGAATGGTGGTGATGCCCCGGTCCTTGTGCAGGGTCAGGGTGAGGTCGCGGTCGTAGGCTTCCCCCTGTGCCAGGTGGGACAGGGCATTGAGGGGAATGGAAAGGGAATCCCTGCCCAGGGCCGTTGCCAGCTTTTCTGCCTGGGAGGTGGCCTGGGCGCCCGGAGCCTTAAGGGTTTTGGCTTCCAGGGTTTTCCGCTGGACCGCCGGGTCCAGGTCAAAGGTTCCGGTGATGTTGGTTTTGCCGTGGACTTCGTTTCTCAACAGGAGTTTTTCCGGTACCGTGACATGGAGATCTCCCTGGATTTGGGCCTGGCAGGCCAGGCGGTGGGTGGCGTCCCTGCCTTTGAGTTTGCGCAGTTCTGCATCCGTTGGGGGGGAGAGATGGTCTGGATTGTCAACAATGACCCGGCATTTGCCGCAGGTGCCCTTTTCGCCGCAGTCCGCCCGGAGCTGGATGCCGTTGGTCAGGGCGGCCTGGAAGAGGGTGGTGCCGGTTTCGGCGGTGATGCGGCGGCCAAAGGGTTCGAAAAAGAGGGTATGGGTGTTGGACATTATAGGGTCTCCATAATTAATGGGCTGCACTTGAATTGAAATAGATAAAGCATGGAAATCGGCCTTGTCAATGGCTGGGTACGGATATTTGTTTTGGATTCCGCCCGGATATTTCAAGACCATTTGATCCAGGCATTGCGAACCGTTTGATATCCGAAGGGAAGCCTCCCTTTTTTAACCCCATCTGCCCGTAACAGATCCGGGATGGGATCGGAATCCAATGGTGCCGTTCCGGGGCAATATTGTCCCTGAATATGGTCTCAGGGCAGGGGCTGTGCCGCCGTAAAGGTGGCAATGGCGGCCAGGGCCAGGGCGATGCCGGTCCAGTTCAGGGGGGTGAGACGCTCCCGGAAACAAAGGGCGGCCATGAGAATGGCGGCGCAGACCACACCGATGCTGTTAACGGCAAAGAGAATGGAGCTGTCCAGGGTCTTGGTGTCCAGGGCCTGGATGAGAAAATAGATGGAGCCGAAGTTGACGCTGCCCAGGACCAGGCCGAACCCGGCCACGTCGGTGCGGGTGAAGGGGGCCGGGGAGAGCCTTTTCATACCGCAGACGCCCAGGCCGAATACCAGGGCAAAGAAAAAGCAGATCCCGGTGAAGGCGGCGGTTTCGCCCGGGGCAATGAAATCCTGCTGGACCAGTTTGATGAGGCTGTCCAGGCTGCCCATGCCGGCAAAGAGGAGCAGGGGAAGCCCCAGGGTGCCTTTGTCGGGGGCGCCCGCTCCCTTATAAATGCTGAGGAAAAGGGCGGTGAGGGCCATGGCCATGCCCATGAGCTTAAGGGGCCCCAGGGGTTCTGAATAATAGACAACGGAAAAGAGCATGGGAAGGACCACGGACATTTTTCCGGCAATGGTGGTGACGGCAATGCCGGCCCGCTGGGTGGACCGCCCGATGAGGAAGAACATGGTGATAAGCAGGGCGCCGATAAAGACGGAAAAGGGCAGCCAGGCCGCCTGGGCCAGGTGGCGGGGATTGAAAATCCCAGGGTCCAGGAGGACACCCAGCCCTGCGGCAACGGCATAATTGACGATGATGGTGTAGAGCAGGGGAATCTGCCGTTGTTCCATGTGTTTGAATAAAAAGAGGATGGCGGTGGAACAACCGATGCTGAGGATGAGATGGACCATGGGGTATCCTAAAAACGGGCCGGTGTAATCCGGCCCGTTTCAATGGGAAATATCCGGACTAGGCGGTGATCAGATTGGCAAATTCAACGGCCTGTTCACGGACCTCGTCCCCCAGTTCCGACGGACGGGTGCAGCCGCCGATGTACAGGTGGCCTGCATTGACGGCCTTGTGGGGTTTCTGGATGCGTTCAAAGGCGGTGAAGGTTTCCTGGGCGTTGTTTTCCCAGGGGCCGCCGCCGGTGATGAGCAGGGCCTGGCGCTGTCCCTCCAGCAGGGAGGCATGGTTGGGTTCGTGGTAGCGGGTATAGAGGCTATAGGTCCTATCGATGACGGCCTTGAGCTGTGCAGTCACCCCCCAGAAATAGAGGGGGGAGCTGAACACCACCAGGTCGGCCTTGACGATTTTCCCTAGGATTTCGGGAATGTCGTCCTTCTGTGTACAGCCGATTTCTTCGGGTTTTTCCTTGCATTTGGCGCATCCCATGCATCCGTTGAGGGTTTTTGAATGCAGGTAAATGGATTCCACCTTATGGCCCAGGCGGGTGAGTTCTTCCTCGACCCATTCCAGAACTTTTGCCGTGTTACCTTTTTTTCGTGCGCTGCCCTGTAAGGTGATCACTTTCATCTTCTCAACTCCTGTTCATCAAATATTGTATGGATTCAGGCCAATTTTAGGGAAGAACGGAAAAATGTCAAATATTCATTTGGCGGTTTTTCTTCCATGGGATGACTGTTTTGAATAAAATGGGGGATCCCTGGATTTGGACGGCGGTCGGGCGCCATGTGTGACAAGGGACAGGGGGCCGGTTTGAAACCACTGAGTTGTTTCAGTTCCGGGTGGTTGGGTTACCAAACTAAATGGTATTTATCCGATGGGTGAAATTAAGGGGCGGCCTTGAAGGGTGATGGCTGATTTTTATATACATATTAAATGGATGGCAGTGTGAAAATCTTTAATATTTAGGATTGAGAAAACAAAAATATATGGTATGCATGATATGCAGTTCCCGCCCATATAAACCGAGGCCGGCGTCTGCCACCGGATGCAGCTCTTGGGTGAACTCGGTAAAGCCGCATTGACAGACATCAACACATGTGTTGGGGGAAATGGGGTATGACAATTGGAGCTGAACCATTTGATGACGGTACCGGCAAAGGGGAAATCCAGCAGCTGATGGGGAGTCCCTTTGTTGACGGCTAGGACGAATAGGAGAAAAAGGATCCTTAGATGCTTCGAATTTTTAGAGATGAATTGTTAAATCCCAAAAATTTTGTCACCACCCTTGAGTTGGTCCCGGGGCGGGAATCCAAGGGACGGAATACCGACACCCTCAAGGGCATTGCCAGGGATGCCTTTGCCGATGGCCGGGTCTCTGCTGTCTCCATCACCGACAACCCCGGGGGCAACCCCTCCCTGAGCCCGGATGTCCTGGGGTATGAGATTTTCAAATGCGGCCTTGACGTCATTGTCCATTTCACCTGCCGGGATCTGAACCGGGTGGGCATGGAGAGCCGGGCCCTCCAGCTGGCTCGAATGGGCATGAAAAATATCCTGGCCCTGACCGGTGATTATTCCGGACGGGGCTTTGGCGGCCAGGGAAAACCGGTGTTTGATTTCGATTCGGTGATCCTCACCGCCATGATCCAGCAGTTGAACCACCGCCTCTATGCCTCGGGGGATCCGGACGGCTTCTTTTCCGGCTGCGGGGTGTCCCCCTTTAAGGTGACCGAGGCCGAAACCCATGCCCAGTACAATAAACTGGATAAAAAGCTCATGGCAGGGGCCTCATTTGTCATTACCCAGCTGGGGTATGATGTGGACAAGTTCAGGGAGTTGATGACCTTTCTGGAGCAGCGGGGGGAAAGGACCGCTGTCATGGGGTCGGTCTATCTGCTTTCCCCTGGGTCGGCCCGGGCAATGAACCAGCATATGGTACCCGGGGCCCACGTAGGGGATGAATTGTTAAAACAGATCCAGAGGGAATGGGGGGATAAAAAAACGGGAAAACGGCATTCCATCGACCGGGCCGCCAAGCTGGGCGTCATCCTCAAGGGCCTTGGATACCGGGGAATTCACATCGGCGGCATCCACAAAAGTTTTGATACGGTGGGCGCCATCCTGGATCGGATGAAGGCGTTGGAAAACCAATGGGAAGACTGTCTGGAAGAGTTTAAGCTGGAGCGGAATCCCAAAGGGTTTTATCTCTATGCCCCCTCGGAACAGCCGGAGAAGGAACCACCGGCCCCCGGGGAGAGGATAAAGGAAAACCTCAGGGAGCATCTGCCCCATGCCCTGTTAAAAACGGTCCACACCCTTTTTTTTGAAAAAGAAAACCGCATGGCGCCCCTCTACCGGAGGACCTCTGAATTCTTGGACAAGCACGACAAGGCATGGCTTTTGAAGTTGATGCTGGAGGATCCCTTTAAAAAGACCCTGCTTTCCTGCCGGAGTTGTGGGGATTGCGCCATCCAGCACATTGGCTTCCTCTGTCCGGAATCGGGCTGTCCCAAGCATACCCGGAACGGCCCCTGCGGGGGTAGCAGGGACGGCTTCTGTGAGGTGAACAAGGACCGCAAGTGTGTCTGGGTCAGGGCCTTTAACCGGCTGAACCATTGCGGCCTGGCCCATACCCTGGCCAGGGATTTTGTGCCCCCGCGCATGTGGGAGCTGAACAAAACCTCGTCCTGGATCAATTTTCACCTGGGCCGGGATCACCAGAAGAAAAAATAACTCCGATTTTAAGGTCCAGTCCCCGCCCGCCATGGGCGGGGATGGCTCCTCCGTGGTGGATCAAAATACGGTGATTCCTGTTCAGGGCAGACGGATCTGCAATCATTACTGACATTGTGAATGAATCCATGTATAATGGGTTGGAATGATTGATATTAAATCCCAAGGAGGTTGGTATGGCTGAAAAACGTAGCAATGCACGCTATGAGCTTGAACTGCCCATTAACCTGAAAATCAATGATCCGGTTGCCTCTCCCCTGAAAGTAAAAACCCAGAACATCTCTTCTTCCGGGGTTCTGATTTCTACGGACCTGCCCCTTGAGGTGGGTGCCAAGCTGGAGATCGACCTAGATATCCCCCTGGAGGCCATGCGGGGGGTAAAGGGAGATAAGGCAAAGGTGGCGTTGCGGGGTAAGGTGGTGCGTATTTCAGATGATGAGACCGCCCTGCAGTTTGATGAGGAAAGCCATTTTGAATATATCGCCGGCGAGTCTGAAGACGGTTCCAGCCTCACCCAGAGGGAACGGGAAATTCTCGAACTCATCGCATCGGGATATTCCAATAAAGATATTGCGGAAGAATTGTTCATCAGTCCCCACACCGTGAAAACCCACCTGCATAATATTTTTAAGAAAATTAATGTAAAACGCCGGCTCCAGGCCGCCCTGTGGGCCAGTAAGCATTTGAAGGACTAGGATCGCCTCCGCTTCGTTGACGTCCATTGGGCATACCGGATTCTCTATCGATACGTTTTGTAAAATTTTATAGCGCTATTTTATATTTTCACTTACTCATTTATTAACAATGTTAAGGCGGGGGCCACTCCGGAAGGTTTTTTTACCCAACCTACCCTTGAACGCCATTGGCCAGGCAACCTTGAATAAAGGGGCCTGGCCATTTTTTATGGGAAATGTCCCCCGGGGCCGGATGTGGTTTTGGGGGCCGCCCGGCATTGATCCGGTCATGGAAAAGATTTGGTACCCATGGCGTATGGACGGGGGCCATGGGATTTTTTATGGTGAATTTGGATGATTGAAGAACCAGGAAGGCAACCTGACTTCTTCAGGAAATGTTTGGTTTAAGGATCGACAGGCCCTTGATTTTCAAGGGCCTGTTCCCTATTGGGCATGGTGGAGGGAGAATCCTTCCCCTTCCATTTCCACCCCCTGGGGTACAACCAGACGAAGATCGGTTTCCTGGGCTGTAACCACTCCCATTCCATGGGGGACATTCCGGTATTTGGCCGGTCCTTTTTCTGCTTCCCGATGCGCCATGAAACGGCCATGGGCCTCCAGGCGCCGTTTCGTCAGCTCCCGTCCCAGGTCCACTGCTTTGTGGGCGGTCTGTTCAACCACGGGCCGGAGCAGGGGATTGATTTCATACCCCCTGCTGTTCCGTCCCAGGGCCATGGCCCCGGCCATGGTGGTGCCCAGGCCGAGAAAGGGGTCCAGTACCAGATCATCCTGGATGGAGTACATGGCAATGAGGCGGGCCGCCAGTTCAAAGGGGAAGGCCCCGCTTCGTTTCCGCCCGGCCGCATCCCCCAGGGCCTGGCGGCTGCCCTTGATGTCCATCCACACATCGGAGAACCATTGGTTCCGTTCTTCCCAGAACAGGGCGCTTTCCCTTCGCCTTAGGCGTTCTTCGTTGGTGAAGGCCCGCTTTCCGCCCTTCCTTAAAATCAGGATATATTCGTGTTCCAGGGTCACATAGGCCCCGGCTGGGAGCATGCCCGACCCCATGAATTTGTTGGGGGCATTGGTCTGTTTTCGCCAGATGATGGCGGGCAGGCAGGTGAATCCCAGTTCCATGGCCGTTGACAGAATCCGGCTGTGGTTGGGGTAGAGGCCGAACTCCTTTCCCAGGGTCCGGGTGGCATCCCCGATATTGATGCAGGCGAATCGTCCGGGTTTGAGAACCCTGAAGCATTCCGACCATATCCGGTCCAGGATCCGGTGCATGGCCCCAAAGGCACGGGGCCCCTGTTCCGCCGATAGAAGAGGGGCAATGGACGGATCCTGGGCGGTAAAGGTCTCATCCCACATCTGGATCATGGGATAGGGGGGGGAGGTGACCACAAGGTCCACGGAGGCATCGGGCAGATCCGCCATGGTGACGGCATTGGAAAATATGGGCAAATGGGTGGTTTTCATGGGCAGAATCTACCATGTTTACAGCCCGGGGTAAATTGAGTTTCAGTCCTTTGGCGATATTTTGCAGTTGCACCCCACCGGCCCTTTATACTATAGTCCCCTGTGTCGGATGCATTTCATTTTAATGGGTTAAAACAGGCAGATTCCAACGGAGGGAAGATGACGCTTCAAGAGGGAAATCTGGATGAACTTGAGACCGGTATTATAACCGCACTCCAATCTGACGCCCGCAAATCCTTTAAAAGCATTGCCGCTGAGTTGAACGTCTCTGAAAGCACCATCAGCAACCGGGTCAACCGGCTGGTTCAGAACGGAATCCTCAAGCTTGAGGCACGGGTGAACCCCTTTAAACTCCGCCATAAGGTCACCGCCCTGGTGGGCCTGAATATCCGTCACCGCTCCCACGGAACCACCCTGAAAGAAATCGAAAAACTGCCCAATGTGAACGCCGTCTGGGTCACCACGGGAAAATATGATTTGTTTGCCGAAGTCATGGCCGACTCCATCACGGATCTGAACAATTTTATTTTTGGGGACGGCCTGAGTAAAATCGACGATATTACCTTTACCGAAACCCATATCATGCTGCATTCAGATAGCAAATTCTTCAAGCTGGGCTGAAGTTCAACGCTTTTGTTGCCACGATCAGACCTGTTCTCTTTTAGGGCTTTCGGCAGAACCTGTTGACACGAGAAATACAGGGAGGATGCAAGATGCCCACATCCATTGGTTGGAATTCGACCCCGGTGCAGCCCCTTGGGGATCAACAGAAAAACGATTTGAGCCGTGCCATAGACCGGGTGGCAAAGGCCCGGTCCCCCCTGGTGGATACGGCGGTGTCATCAAAACAGGGCGGGGTGTCCAGATCGGTGCGGGATCTTTCCCGGGCGGCCCGGGATACGGTGGAGGGAATCGCTGTCACCCAGGTGGTGGAGGCGGGCCTGACAACGGTTTCCGGCCTCCTGAACCAACTAATGGATACAAAAGAGAGCGCCCTCACCCCGGACTCCCTGTCCCAGGCCCTGGACCAGATCCAGGGAATCTTTTCCGGGCTGCAGTTTAACCGCCGCCCCCTTGTGTCCCGCCCGCCCTTTTCCCGGACCTTCCATCTTGGTATGGATCCCAAGGAGACCCTGTCGCTCACCCTTCCGTCCATGGATCTGGAAACCCTTGGGACAGAAGGCGGAGCCTCCCTGGCGGATCTGAAGGGGAAGGGGCCCCATGCGACCGACCGCATCTCCATCCTGGTGGAGGCCCAGGCAGAGGTGGCCCGGCAGGTGGAACGCATGACCCGGGTCCGGCATCAATTGGAGGCCAATGTCAATCAATTGGTGACCACGGCCATGAACCTGGAAGCGGCGGGTTCGGATTTGACCCGACTGGACCTTTCCAGGGAGGTGAGCATCCTTAAGCAAATCCAGTCCATGGAAACGCCCCCCCCCCATGCCCTGTTAATGGACAAGGGGGCCACCTCACGGCTGATCTCCCTTCTGGATTAACCCCATATTGTACATGGGGTCGCCCGGGCTGGGCTATCCGGCCTGGTTCTGGGGCAGCAGCCTTTGAAAGGCGGCCTTGGCCTCGGGGGAATATGCGTGGAATTGGGCCAGGGCCTCACAGGGCTGATCCCCGCATTGGGCGCAGGTTTCCAGCCCCTTGTCCACGGCACATTTCCGCACCGGGCATTGGCTGCAATAGGAGAGCCGCCGCCCCGTACCCGGCATCCGTCGCAATTGATATCCCGGGGGCTGATATTGATCCCATAGTTTTTGAACAGCTATTGGGATGTTTTTTTCCGGGCAGCATCATGCGCCGGTCCCCCCGTTCCTGGGCCAGTTGGGTCAGGGTCTGGGCCGGGATGTGGCAGAGGATGCGGTGACCGTTTTTTAAGTGCTGGAATTCCGGGGCCTGGTGCTCGCAGATGGCGCCCTGGTCCGGGAGCATGCTCCGACGGGGGCAGCGGGTGTGGAAGCAGCAGCCCGAGGGCCGGTTCATGGGGCTGGGCACCTCTCCTTCCAGGGCAATGGGTTTGCGCCGGGATTCCGGATCCGGGATGGGTACGGAGGAGAGCAGGGCTTCGGTGTAGGGGTGGTAGGGCGGGGGATAGATGGACTCCACCGGGCCGAATTCCACGATTTGGCCCAGGTACATCACGGCCACAAAGTCCGAGATGGACCGCACCACACTGAGGTCATGGGCAATGAAGATCATGGTGGCGTTCTGCTCTTCCTTGATTTCGTTGAGCAGGTTGAGCACGGCGGCCTGCACCGACACGTCCAGGGCGGAAACCGGCTCGTCGCAGATGACCATGGAGGGGCGGCCGGCCATGGCCCGGGCAATGCCCACCCGCTGCTTTTCCCCGCCGGAAAGCTGACGGGGGTAGCGGTTGTAATAATAATCGGCCAGCTTCACCGACCGCAGCAGCCGGTTGACCTCCTCCCGGATCTGGTGCCGGGGCACGGTTTTGAATTTTTCAATGGGCCGGGCAATCTGCCGGCCGATGCAATAGGAGGGGTTGAGGGTGGAATCCGGGTTCTGGAAGACCATCTGCAGCTCCCGGATCAGGGCGAGGTCCCGTTTGGCCGCAGACTGGTCCAGGTCCACCCCCATGAGATCGGCCCGGCCCGAGGTGAGTTTCTCCAGGCCGATGAGCCCCTTGACCAGGGTGGATTTGCCACAGCCCGACTCCCCCACAATGCCCAGGGTGCTGCCCTTGATTACCTTGAGGGAGACATCGTCCACCGCCTTGATGGGCCGTTTCTTTTCCAGGCCCACCAGGGCCTTGAGGGAGGCATTCCGGTTCTTGTACCAGAGCTTCATTTTATCCACGGTGAGCAGCCGTTCCAGACTTTCAAGTTCCCCATCCTCCTCGGGTACGGCCACCCGGTGGCGCATGGGGCCCCGGTCGTACTCATCCTTGGGGAAGTTCAGGGTTTCCCGGCCCAGGAAACAGCGGGAGTCATGCCCCGGGGAAATGGGCACAAGGCTGGGGTGGCGATCCAGGCAATGGGCCGTAAGTTGGGGATCTGTCCGGCATTTTTCCCGTTCCCGCCAGGAGCAGCGGGGGGCAAAGATACAGGCATGGGCCAGCCGTTCCCCCGGCGGGGGCACCCGGCCCCGGATGGACCAGAGCCGGTTGTTGGTCAGATCATCCCCCAGCCGGGGTACGCAGCAGAGCAGGCCCCGGGTGTAGGGATGGGCCGGGTTGGCAAACATTTCATTGATGGGGCCCCGCTCCACCATTTCTCCGGCATACATGACGCAGAGCTGGTCCGAGACCTTGGCCACCACCCCCAGGTTGTGGGTGATGAAGATAATGCCGGTGTTGAAATCCGTCTTCAGGTCCTCAATGAGCTCCAGAACCGCCGCCTCAACGGTGACGTCCAGGGCCGTGGTGGGTTCGTCCATGATGAGCAGGGAGGGATGGTTGAGCAGGGCCATGGCAATGATAACCCGTTGCTGCTGCCCCCCGGAGATCATGTGGGGGTAGCGCTTCATCACATTGCCGGCATCGGGCATGTAGACCCGCTCCAGCATGGCCACGCACCGGTCCCTTGCCTCGGTGATGTTCATGTCCTGGTGGGCCGTGAGCACCTCGGTGAGTTGGCTGCCGATGGTCAAGGAGGGGTTAAGGGCCTGCATGGGATCCTGGTAGACCATGGAGATATTGTTGCCCCGGATTTTCCGCAGCTCTTCCTTGGGGGTGCCCACCATCTCCCTTTCCATGAATTTGATGCTGCCCTGGGTGACCTTACCGTTGGCCCCGAGAAAGCCCAGGATGCCAAAGGCAATGGTGGACTTGCCGCAGCCCGACTCCCCCACCAGTCCCAGGGTTTCCCCCCGGCCCACGGTGAAATTAACCCCCCGCACCGCAGGGATATCCCCCCTGCGGGTCTCATAGGCAATGGTCAGATCCTTAACTTCTAATATGGGTGTCTGTGTCTCCATGGTCTCCTGTGGGCCGTTTTGATTCATGGTTATCTCTTATGCATTGGAGGGGCGGCTCTGCCCCTGGTTATCTGCGGTTTACCCCTTTTATTGGTAACGCATGGATTCCTCCCGGATGCCGTCGGCCAAAAGGTTGAGGCCCACCACCAGGGAGGCAATGGCCAGGGAGGGCCACAGGGCGGCCCAGGGGCTGCCCATGAGGATAAAGGCCCGGCCCTTGGCCACCATGCTCCCCCAGTCCGGAGAGGGCGGGGGCATGCCAATGCCCAGGAACCCCAGGGTGCCCATGGCAAAGATGGCATAGCCCACCCGGAGCATGGCGTCGATGATGATGGGGCCCCGGGTGTTGGGCAGGATTTCCACAAACATGATGTACCCGTCGCTCTCCCCCCGGGTTTCGGCCGCCCGAATGTATTCCCGGGTTTTGATGTCCAGGGTGAGGCTGCGCACCAGCCGGGCAATGCCCGGCACCCCTACTATGGCGATGGCAATGACCACGTTCACAGCCGATGCCCCGATGGCCGCCACAATGATGAGGTAGAGCAGGATGACCGGTATGGCCATCATGGCATCCAGAAGCCGCATGACCAATTCGTCCAGCCAGCCCCCCTTATACCCGGCCAGGAGTCCCAGCACCGCCCCGATGAACAGGGAAACCAGGACCCCCCAGATGGCGGTTCCTCCGGGGAGCACCACCTCCTCGGTCACCGGGAGCACCACCAGGACCACCCGGGCGCCGTAGATGAGCCGGGCCCAGAGATCCCGGCCCAGTTCGTCCGTGCCCAGGACATGCTGGGCCGACGGCCCCTGGTTGGGAGCCTTCCAGTCCTGGTCGTAGGGGGTGTAGTCCGTGAGCCAGGGGGCAAAGGCAGCCACCCCCACCCAGAAGAGGACGATGATCAGCCCCACCATGGCAACCTTGGAACCCCAGAGGATGGAGAGCAGCTCCAGTCCCTTTTTTGTCTTTGTATCAGCCATACCGGATCCTTGGATTGAGAAAGGTGTAAATGATATCCGCAGCCAGCTGGGTACCCACGGCCACGGTGACCAGGATCATGGCCCCGGCTTCCAGGGCGTTGAAATCCTTGTACAGGGCCGATTCCAGAAGATAGGCCCCCAGGCCGGGGTAGCCAAAGACCACCTCCACAATGACGATGCCGCCCAGAAGCCAGTTCACGTGGAGCATGATCACGGTGATGGGGGCGATGAGGGCGTTTTTCACGGCATGCCTGAGCACCAGCTGCTTCTGGGGCAGCCCCTTGAGGTAGGCCGTGCGGATATAGGGGGATTTCATCACCTCCACCATGGAGGAACGGGTGATGCGGAGCACGTAGCCCAACTCGATGAGGGTGAGGGTGAGCACCGGGAGCACCAGCATCATGGGTTTTTCCCAGGGCGCAGCCGTGCCAAGCACAGCCGCCCCGGGCAGCCAGCCCAGCCAGAGGCTGAAGATCAGGGTGAGGAAAATGCCTGTGGCAAACTCCGGCACCACCGAGAACATCATCCCCCCGATGGAGAGCACCCGGTCCCGGAGAGAGCCCTCCTTGAGCCCGGCCACCATGCCCAAAAACAGGGCCAGGGGCATGACCACCAAAAAGGCGGTGCCGGCCAGGACCACGGAGTTGCGTAGCCGCACATAGAGACTTTTGGCCACGGGACGGCCCGTGCGCAGGGAGATGCCTGGATCCCCCCTGAGAAACCCCTTTTTCAGGGGCAGGTATTCCTTGGGCCCACCCGAGGCCTCCATCCAGCCCTTGCCCATGACAAAGGTCCAGACCTTTTCCGTATCCCCCTTGACCCAGCGCACGGCATGGTTCTGGAGGTCCAGACCCCAGAATTCAAAGGTATTGTCCCCCCGTTGCCGCCACCGTCCATTGTCCGGGTATTTCATCCGGCTGCCGTCGGCCTTGAGGTTGACGGCCATGAGTTCGTCCCCCTCCACGGTCCACCGGAGCAGGCTGCCATCTTCCTTGACCGCCCACCACTCCTGGTATCCTTCCTTGGTGGTGATGCGTTCCAGGGGAAGGCCCACCCGCCTTGAGGCCACCCAGTCATTGCCGGCAATCCAGTACAGGTACCGGGTGACCATGGGCTTGTCCAGACCGTTCTGGCGCAGGAAGGAGACCTCCTGCTCCGGGGTGATAAAGGCCCCCAACACGTTCTTTGCCACATTGCCGGGTGAGGATTCTGCAATGAAGAAGACCGCCATGGAGACCAGGATCATGGTCAGGAAGAGCAGCACCAGCCGCCTGAGAATAAAGAGGAGCATGGCCTAACCCAGGTGGATGGTGTTAAAGAGCATGTAACCGTTGGGATGCCCTTCCAGACCCTTCATCCGGGCGGAAGAGACCATCCACACCGACCGCCAATACCCAATGGCGATGGAGCCCCTTTCGTATTGGATTTTTTGGAGCTTGCAGAAGATCTCCCTGCGTTTTCCCACATCCACGGTGCCGTTGGCCTGGGTGAGCAGGCTGCAGAATTCCTTGTCCACCCACCGGCTTTCGTTCCAGGCCACGGGTTTGCCGTCGGTATCGGCGGTATAGGCCAGGGTCAGGCACATGGTACCCAGGGGGCGGTGGGTCCAGGGGGTGATGCCCAGGTCCACCTCGGTCCATTGTTCCCAGTATTGGGAGTTGGGCATGGTGGCCAGGGTGATGTTGAAGCCGCCGGGTTTGGCGTCTTGCTTGAGGATTTCCCCATACCGGACCACGTCGGGCCAGCCCGAGCCCACGGCCAGGGTGACGTCCAGGCCCTTGGGATAACCAGCTTCGGCCAGCAGCTTCCGGGATTTGGCCGGATCGTATTTCGGGGTTTCCGTGGGGCAGTATTCCGGGTGGAGGGGATAGACGTGGAAGTCCTGGCCCTCCAGCCCCTGTCCCATGTTGGCCAGTGCCAGGATTTTTTCATGGTTGTGACAGAGCTTCAGGGCCATGCGAACCTTTTGGCTGTCCCAGGGTTTTTTGTCTACCCGCATGCGCAGGACCCGGGCCGAACCCGTTGGGGCGGTGACGATTTTGGCCCGTTTGTCATCCTTGAGGGCCTGGTATATTTCGGTTCCGGCAATGTCGGAAAGGTCGATGAAGTCGATGTCCCCGCTCTTCATGGCCGATATCATGGGGGCGGTTTCCGTGCCCATGTCAATGAACTTCATCCCGTCCAGGTAGGGCAAGGGCTTGCCGTCGGCGCCCCTTTGCCAATAGTCGGGCCGGGCCTTGATTTCCGCCATTTCCCCTTCCCGGTAGGATTCCAGGGTATAGGGGCCTGTGCCGTGGGGGGCCTTGAGGAAGTCGCCCTCAAAGGTTCTGTGGTTGAGGATCTGGGCCGGATACTGGAAAAGGTGTTCGGGCACGGCGATTTCCGCATGTTTGAGGTGGAGTTTGACCTGGTGGTCGTTGACCTTTTCAATGCCGGTGCTGTCCAGGTAGCCGCCGAGCATCCCCTTCATGGAAGAGCCCACCTTGTCGTCCAACCATTGGTTCATGGTAAAGACGACGTCGTCGGCCGTAAAGGCGTCCCCGTTGTTGAACGAGATGCCCCTTTTCAGGTTCAGGGTCCAGGTCTTCAGGTCTTCACTGGGCTGCCAGTTTTCCAGCAGGTAGGGGTGGGTGATGTTTTTGCCGTCGGTGAGGGTGAGGTATTCCACCACCTGGCGGGTGACGTTGGAACCGGCAATCCAGGAATAGGTGGCGGGGTGGGCAATTTTCTGGAGGGCGGTGGCCACCTTGAGGGTGCCCCCCCGTCTCACGGTTCCGGCAAAGGCATTGCGGGCAAAGGAGAGCCCGGCCATCTGGCTGGCGGTAAAGGCGGACACCCCCAGCAGGGTGGAAAAACGGAGGAACTCCCGGCGGGAAACCCTGCCCTTTTCCATGTCGTTTTTCAGATCGTTTACTGCAGGATGAATGGTCATAGCCTACCTCCCGTTCTAATGTTGATGGGTTATCCGATGACGGAGAAACTTGAGTTTTTATTGATCTCCCTGTTCCGGCTGAAAAATCCAATGTTCAACCGGTAATTGATATAGGTCATTTCATGGACCATGGGGTGGCGGTCATGGTCCTTGCCCCCCTGGCAATAGTCGATGAGATCGGCCATGAAGGCCCCCACCACCGGTGCATTCTTGTATTGGTTGCCGCTGGTGCCCACGGCCATGTAAAAGCCGGGCAGGTCGGACTTGTCGTAGATGGGGTACCAGTCGTCGGATAGATCGTAGAGATCCACTATCCCCTGGTTTTTGTTGGGGATGGGCAGTTCCGGCACCCGCATGGCCTGGCGGCATGCCTGGGTTTTGAGCTGGTGGGTGAAATTGGTGTTGTAGTGGTCCGGATCCACGTATTCCAGGGGGTCACAGGTCGGCTCCTCGGAGCCGATGAGCCAGTGGTTCCCCGTTTCCGGCCGGGTATAGACCCCAATGTCGGAATCCGAGGTGATCACCCCTGTCCTTTCCCAGTCAATGCCCGGCGGACTTGGCACATGGGCCACCTCCACCCGCAGGGCCCGGGTCTTGATTTTCATCTGGCCGGCCACCCCGGCCATGGCGTTGATCTTGGCCGAGTGGGGACCGGCCACATTCACCACCACAGGGGCATGGATTTCACTGCCGTCGGCCAGGCGGACTCCCCTGGCCCGGCCCCCGTCCTTGAGGATGTCCACCACCTGGGTATTGAAGAGAAATTCTCCGCCCAGGGCCCGCACGGCCATTTCCACGTTGTGGCAGGATAGGGTGGGATCGGAAATATAGCCGGATTCCGGCACGTACAGGGCGCCGTGGAGGGGCTCCTTGGACGGGGTGCCGAATTGGGGGTGGTCCAGGGTTTTCTGGGGGGCAAAGGCACGCAGATCCGGGTTGGGAAGATAGTCCTTGATCTGTTCAGGGGAGAGCTTGAGATAGCCCACGCCCAGGGCCTCCAGGGATTTGATCACCGGTTTGAGATGGTGGTTCTGGTCCGTGAGGGTGACCATGGCCCCGGTGTTTTTATAAAAGGCCATGCCCCGGGGGTCTTCCACCCCCAGGTAGCGGTTCCAGTCCAGCCAGTGATAATAGCCCTCCCGGGCCAGTGCCACCCCTTCGATGGAGGAATAGTAGAGCCGGATGATGGCGCAGGAACCGGCGGTGGAGCCATGGCCGGAGCCGCCCAGGCGGTCGATGTTCAGGGTGGTGCACCCCTTTTTGGCCAGCTCGAATCCAATGCAGTTACCGATGATGCCGGCCCCGATGATGACGGCGTCGTAGGTTTTCATGTCCTATCCCTTCTCCCGTTTTGCCAGTATCTCCTTCTCTCCTTCCTGCTTCAGCCGTTCCAACTCCGCCACCACCTTGTCCGGCAGGGGATCCGGGGTGTGGGTGTTCAGGATATGGGCCACCTCTTCCCTGACCCGGTCCTCCAGGGTAGGGCCGCCTGCCGCCTGCCAGGCGTGGATGCTCTGCTGGTTCATGAGCCGGGGGGGCCAGAGTTCGGTCTTGAAATGGGCCATGGTGTGTTTCTGGTCCAGGAAATGGCCGCAGGGCCCCACATGTTCAATGACGTCCCGGGCCAGGGTCTCCCGGTTCACCGTGATGCCCCGGACAAAGCGCCGGGCCATTCCAATGAGCTCGTTGCCCATGACCAGCTGTTCCAAGGAACAGGCCATGCCCGCAGCCATATAGCCCACATCGTGGATGAGGTTGAGCTTGCTCAGGCCCTGGCTCAGGATGCCGAATGCCGCCTCTGCCCCGGCCTGGGCATCCAGGCATTTGGCGTCGGTTGCACCGGCCAGTCCCCAGGAGGGCAGGCCGAAGGAATGGGCCACCTCGGCCTGGGCGGCCAGGGCCAGGTTGTTTTCCGGGGCCCCCATGGCCATGAGGGCGGTCTTCATGTTGAGGATGCCTACATTCCCGCTCATGGCCACGGGGCAGCCCCTGCGTCGGAGCTGGGCAATGGTGATGTGGATGAGGGATTCCGCCGTGATCTGCGTGATGAGGCCGGCCAGGGTCACCGGTCCCGTGGCCCCGGCCTGGACCGTGGAGCCCGGAAGCTGGGGCATGAACCGGTCCGCAGCCACAAAGATGCGTTCAATGACCTCGTCGGGAAAGTGAAGGGGGGCAATGGCCTCGGGATAGGCAATGAGAAAGGGCCGTCGGCTCAACTCGTCCCGGCCCCCGGCAATGACGGCGGCCATTTCATAGACATATTCGCAGCCCAGGGCGGTGTAGCCCAGGAATACCGAGGGTTTGGTGGTGTGGGTGACCAGGGCGGGGAATTCGTGGACCTCGGCACAGTGCGCCGGTACATCCTGGGCCGTTCCCATGGGCATGACAAAGTCGATGTGGTCAAGGGCGTCGGCCACCAGGGCCCCTTTCTCGATGTCGGCGATGGTGGTTTTCCGGAGTTCTCCGGTGGCGGCATCCCGGGTGTTGGGACTGCCGGTGGAGGTGCCGTAGTAGCTTTTCTCACCCTCCACCTCCATGGCCCGGTTCCCTTTTCGGTCAAAGAGGGTCCAGCCCTTGGGGGCGGTGACCAGGCACTCCTCCACGATGAACCGGGGGATCCGGATAATATCGTCCTTGACCACGGCCCCGGCCCGGGTCATGAGGGTCAGGACGGTTTTGTGCCGGCATTTAAAACCCACCCGCTCGATCACATCAAAGGCCGCTTGCCGGATCTCCCAAATCTGGTCGGGGGTGAAAATCTGCATTCCCACGGTTCTGCTGGATATCTGGTTGGATTGGATCAAGGTCGCTCTTCCTCCTATTGGCTGGGGCGGATCTTTTCCATGATGCCGAAGTCGTTGACCCGGTCGATGTAACCGGCCACCCCGTATTGGTGGGAGAGATGGTCAAAGTCCCGGCTTTGCCGGATCCGCTTGGCATGGGTGCCGACAATGGCTTTCTGTTGGGGGGGGCAGGAAAGGCTTGAACTCCCCCCTTTGGATGACGACGGCCTTGAGGTTTTTGGCCGCCATGACGGTTCGGTTGGCGGCATTGCCCCTTTTCGTATGGATGGCGCCGAAGGGGACCTGTGCTTCTCCGGCCGGGCCGAGGAAGAGGCGACCGATTCCGTGGGAAGGCCGGGGGTGAATAAAAGCAGATTGTCCGGGGAAAGGATTCTGCATGAACCCTCCGGGAAGATAATGCCACATGAACGACTTGTCCGTACGCGTTTGCCGGATCCATCTGACCTCCCAAAATATTCGGGCTGTGGTGATTACCCTGAGGTAAAAACCCCTATCATGATCCGGGGTTGAAATCAATAAAAAGGGTATTAAATATTGCAGGTAGATATTTTAAGAATTCAACTTATAATTTTGATATATCAGACTCAGGGGGTGTGAAGTCCGCGGGAGGGGCATCATAGATGCCAGTACCCGGCCTCCTCCTGCATGATGCGGTCCATGATCATGAGCCGGCATCCTTCCAGCTCCTTTTTCATGGTTCTCAGGGCGCCGGCCGTGTCCCGGGCCTTGAGGAATTGGAGCAGCTTTCCATGGGTGGGGATCATGAGTTTTCCAGAATTGCTCAGGACCATGAACCGGGCCAGGCGGTCATGGAGATGGGCCAGTTGGTCGGCCAGCTCCTGGTTGCCAGAGGCCCGTGCCAGGGTGACGTGGAAGGCCCGGTTTTCTTCGGTGTAGCGCACATAGGAGGTATCGTCGTCATCGGTATATCCCTGGTGGATCTGCTCCAGTTCCTGGATCTGCCGGTCGGTGATCCGGGCGCAGGCCCGCTCCACGGCGGCCAGTTCCAGAATATGCCTCAGGTCCATCATATCGTTGAGTTTTTTCAGGGTGACCTGGGTGACATAATAGCCCGACCGGGGCTTGATGGTGATCAGCTCTTCCTGGCTGAGCATCTGAAGGGCATCCCGCACCGGGGTGACGCTGGTGCCGAAGGCGGTTTTGAGCTGGTCAATGGAGAGGCGCTCCCCCGGTTTTTTCCGACCGTTGATGATCTCTGCCCGGATGGATTTGTAGATAATGGTTTTAGCCCCATGGGGCTTTGGATCCGACATTTTGGGTTATGCACTCCTCTGTTTGCTCGTTCCGATGGGACGACATGAAATAAGGAACTCATACACCATCCCAATGGGAATTGGCAATAGCCGGATGAATTGGTTTTTTAGAAATTGACTTTTCTGGATTGTCTCCATAGTATGATTTGGTCTGTTTGCTTAACTGATACATCAAAAAGGGGGATTGAATGATATCAACCCAGGAGATGAATACCGCAAGTGTCCAATATGCACGGCTGGGGGATCAGGAATGTAAACGAATTCACATGGCCTCCCTGGAGATCCTGGAGCGCACCGGCGTGGACGTTCACCACCAGGGCGCCAGGGATATCCTGGCAAAGGGGGGCGCCCATGTGGACGGCATCCGGGTCCGGATCCCCGAATACATGGTGTCCCGGGCCCTGTCCACGGCACCGGAACGCATGACCCTCTACGACCGGAACCAAAAACCGGCCATCCGGGCCTGGGGCCATCACACCTATTACGGGGGCGGCTCCGACTGCCTCACCCTTTTGGACCATAAAACCGGTGAGCGAAGGGATCCAAAGCTCTCGGACGTGGTCCAGGCCGTCCGCCTCATGGACGCCCTGCCGGAAATTGACTTTGTCATGTCCCTGCTCCTGCCCAGGGATGTTCATCCGTCCATCTACGACCGCTACCAGATGGAGGTTATGCTCAACCACACCACCAAGCCCATTGTCTTTGTCTCCCCGGATTTTGAGGGGTGCAAGGCCGCCGTGGAGATGTGCGAGGCCGTGGCCGGGGGCATGGTGGAATTTGTCCGGGCCCCCTTTGCCACCTGTTATATCAACGTGACCTCGGGCATGGTCATCAATGAAGCGGCATTGCAGAAGTGTATTTATCTGGCGGAAAAGGGACTGCCCCAGCTCTGGATTCCCCTGAACGCCGGCGGGGTCAACTCCCCTGCCACCGGGGCCGGGTGCATGGCCTCCATGAATGGGGGAATCCTGGTGGGCATTGTCCTGTCCCAGCTGGTGAACCCCGGCGTCCCCATTGCCGTCCCCGGGTGGAACGGGGGACCCTACAACCTCCAGACCATGGTGGGCAACTATGTTCTGGCCGACGAGCAGGGTCTGGCCACCTCCATGGGCAAGTTCCACCATCTGCCCGTCTTTGGCCTGGGCGGTTCCACCGACTCCAAGGTCCTGGATCAGCAATGCGGCATTGAGATGACCATCAGCCTCATGACCGCCGCCCTCCACGGGGCCAACATTGTCCACGATGTGGGATTCATGGATGCCGGCCTCCAGGGGAGCTTCCAGCTCCAGGTCATGGCCAACGAGACCATCGGCTTCATCCGGGCCATGACCCGGGGGGTCACCGTGGACGAGGAAACCCTTGCCCTGGACGTGATCCACGAGCTGGGTCCCACGGGCACCTACCTTTCCCATGCCCATACCCTGCGCCATTACAAGGCGCCCTTCTATTCCAAACTCTTTGACAAGAACAATTTTGCCGTGTGGCAAAAACAGGGGGGGCTGACCATGGAGGAGAGGGCCGCCCGGGTGGTGGACCGGATCCTGGAGACCCACCATTGCGACCCCTTGTCCGATTCGGTTCAGGAGCAGATCCGGGCCATTGTGAAACGGGAGGAAAAATGGATTCAATCAAAGGGGTGAGCCCCAAAGGAGGTTTTCATGTCTGATTCATCACCGTTTTTTCTGCGGGAACCCTATGTCTATAATGCCGATGATCCCAAATATAAAAGGCCCGACGCCGGAACCGGTCTGGATACCCGTTGCCTCCACGCCGGATTTCATCCCTACCGGGACCAGGATCGGTTTGCCTCCTTTACCCCGCCCCTGGTCCAGTCGGTGACCTATCCCTACGACCATTTTGACCAGGTCCCCTGCCCGGTGTACGCCCGGACCCGGACCCCCACCAATACGGTGCTGGAGGAGCGGCTGGCCGCCCTGGAAGGGGGGGAGGCCTGCATCACATCGGGCTCGGGATCCCAGTCTCTGTTTGAGCTCATCTTCACCCTGGCCAGGCCCGGGGACAATGTGTTAACTTCTTTGAATATTTTTGGGGAGGGGTATAAGCAGGCCAGGGACATTTTTCCCCGGCGCTGCAAGGTGGACTTCCGCTTTGTGGAGGATCCGACCGACCCGGATGCCTGGGCAAGGGAAATGGACGCCCACACCCGGCTGGTCTGGATTGAAACCCCATCCAATCCCTGCCTCTTCATCACCGATATCCAGGGTGTGTCCGATGTGGCCCATGCCCACGGGGTGCCCGTGCTGGTGGACAATACCACGGCCACGGCCGCCCTCCAGCGGCCCATGGACCTGGGGGCGGACTATATCCTCCTCTCCATTTCCAAGTTCCTGGCAGGCAACGGGGCCCTGTTGGGCGGAGCCCTGGTGGGGCCGGAACCCCTCATCGAGGACATCCGCTGGAACACCACCGAGTTCATCGGTTCGGTCATGGCCCCGGTGGAGGGGTGGCAGACCCTCCAATGCCTGGAGACCCTGGGGCTGCGCATGGAAAAACACTCAGCCAATGCCCTGGCCCTGGCACGGTACCTGGCCGCCCATCCCCGGGTGACCCATGTGAACTATTCCGGGTTGGAGGGCCATCCCCAGCACGATTTGGCCTGCGCCCAGATGGGGGCCCACGGCGGCCTGCTCTCCTTTGTGGTCCAGGGCGGTGTGGACGGGGCCCGCATTGTGATGAACGCCTTTGACCTGGTGGTCCATGCCGTGACCTTTGGCACCTCCCGGACCATCTGCATGCATCCGTCCACCATCACCCACGGGCACATGACCCCCCGGGAGAGGGAAAGGGCCGGCATTGACGACGGCCTCATCCGGCTCTCCGTTGGTCTGGAGGATCCCGGGGATCTCATGGCCGATTTTGACCAGGCCCTGGACCGGCTCTGATGGCGTTCTCCTCCACGGGCGTGACCCTGTGGCCCGGGGACAGGTTATAGGTCCCATTTCCGGGTCACCGGATCAATTGTAGGCCAGGCGGGCCTCCGGATCACAGACCACTTCCTTGATCCGCAGCTGCCAGCCCTCGGAAGCCCAGCTGCCCATGGTCTGGTGGGTGGTGAAATAGCTTTCCGGAATGGGGTGGGTTCCGATGACCACTTCCAGACCGTATTTTTCCGGGATGAACTTCTGGAATGCCTTGATCCGGGGGCAGGGGGGATAGCCCACCACCATGCCCGTGGCCAGATGGATAATTTCGGCCCCGTTTTTCTTCATTTCCGCAGGGGCATATTCCACATTTCCCCCGGGGCAGCCCCCGCAGGTGGTGTAGCCCACCAATTCAATCTCCTGGTCCTTGTAGCGGCTGAATCCGCCCTCCCTGTTGTGGAAGGCCCTGAGGCATTTCCCCCCGGCGCAGGTGTGGTAGCGGTTGCAGATGATAATTCCGATTTTTTTCATGGTCGTTCTCCTGTAATAGGGGTCTTCCCTGTCCCTTCCCCGGGATTCCCTGCAAGTCATATACCCCCTTCACCTCCCAGGGCCTCCATGGTTCCACCGGGTGGCCGTGGTTGCCGTTTTTTCCACGGGGAACAGGGACCATGGGAAGTGGCGATCCCTTTTTCCCATGGTGATCCGGGCGCGGCCCTGCACCCTTTTGGCGCAGCCCTGCTACCCTCCGTGGCAACCAAAGGGGGCGACCAGGGCCCAACCCCTTGATGGGTGGAGGAATTTCCATTCCGGGAGGGTGGTATGGACCTTGCTAATGTATTCCGGGGTTGAAACGGGGTGTCCGGTCCGGAAGGTCCGGGGGGCCCCATAAAATAAGGAGACATTCAAATGCCCGCATTACCCCAAGAGGCCGCCCAGGCCTGGGAAAACAAAAAAGGCCCGGTCGTCCTCACCACCGTTGGCAAGGATGGGGTGCCCAATTCCATCTATGCCACCTGTGTATCCCTGTTTGACGACCAGACCCTGGTGGTGGCCAATAATTTTTTTTCCAAAACCATGGCCAATATCGAGGCCGGCAACCCTGCCTCCCTTCTTTTCATCACCGAAGAGAAGGCCGCCTATCAGGTCAAAGGAACCATTGAATATCACACCGAGGGACCGGTCTTTGACGACATGAAGACCTGGAACCCGGAAAAACACCCGGGCCACGGTGCAGCCGCCCTTCGGGTGGAATCTGTTTTCAAGGGGGCTGAACAGCTGGTTTAAACACGAGATTCACACCATACGATAATCCAGGAAGGGGGTGGGTCTTTTACGGGCCTGCCCCTTTTTTGTTTCCCCCCTGTTCGGTTCGTGCAATGGGGGGGATTGGCCAGACCTGCTCCAGAAGCGGCATTTCTGCTTTTCTCCCCCCTTCATATGTGCTATGCACAAAGGCTTTACCCCGGGGTTCCGGCATATTTGGGGTCGCCCGGGGAGGGAGTGTATTCGGTGTTGATGAAGGAGTATGGACAATGCCAGAGTTGAGTTCGGCAGCCAATCGGGTTTACGGTGAGGCTGCCTTTGATGTGTTGGGAAAGGCACGGGCCCTGGAGGCAAAGGGGCGTGAAATCCTCCATTTTGAAATCGGTGAGCCGGACATGGAAACCCCGGATCACATTGCTGGGGCCGGTATCCGGGCCATCCGGGAAAAGCAGACCCACTACGTCTCCCCGGCCGGCCTGGAGGAACTCAGGGTGGCCGTGGCCCGGGAGGTGGCCAAGACCCGGGGATTCACCCCGGACCTGGAGCAGATCCTCATCACCCCGGGACTGAAGCCCGCCATCTTCTTTACCATGGTGGCGGTGATGGATCCCGGGGACGAGGTGATTATTCCCGATCCGGCCTACCCCACATACGGCTCGGTCACCTCAATGGCCAATGCCGTGCCCGTGCCCGTTCCCCTGCGGGAGGAGAACGGCTTCCGCCTGGACCCCGATGATGTGGCCGCCCGGATCACGGACAGGACCAAGCTGCTCATCCTCAACTCCCCCCACAACCCCACCGGGTCGGTCATGGCCCCAGATGAGCTTGCGGCCATCCACCGCCTGGCGGAAAAGCACGATTTTTTTGTCCTCTCCGATGAGATCTATTCGAAATTGGTCTACGGGGATCTGCCCGGGGGAATCGCCCCTTCCATCACCAGCCACGACCAGGTCCGGGAGCGCCATATCCTTTTGGACGGGTTTTCCAAAATCTACGCCATGACCGGCTGGCGTCTGGGCTATATGGTGGTCCCCCATGCCATGGTCAAACCCATGTGGAATTACATGGTTTCGGCCGTTTCCTGCACCGCGGCCTTTACCCAGCTGGCCGGGGTGGAAGCCCTCACCGGCGACCAGGGCCACATTGCCCCCATGGTGGATCGGTTTGCGGCCAAGCGGGACCGCATGGTTACCGGTTTGAACCAGGTGCCGGGCTTTTCCTGCGCCCTGCCCGGGGGGGCCTTTTACGCCTTTCCCAATATCCGGGAAACCGGCATGACCAGCCAGGCATGTGCCGATTATATCCTGGACCGGGCCGGGGTGGCCGTGGTTCCGGGCACCGCTTTTGGCCAATTCGGAGAAGGCTATCTGCGCTTTTCCTATGCCACGGACCTTTCCGTCATTGACCGGGCCGTTGACCAGCTCAAGCAGGTATTTTCACGATAGCTCCCTTCATCCGTCCCGGGACGGGTATTCGATAAAAAATAAAAGGCCCCTGGAGGATGCGTCCTCCAAGGGCCTTTCTTATTCAATACCCGGCAATGCCAAGGGTGTTTTTAAATATCGCTTTCTTGGACAATGTTGCCCCATCCGGAGCAAATTGTCCTGAAAGATGCTGCTTATTCTTCCTTCCAGTCCAGGGTCCGGTCCACGGCCTTTTTCCAGCCCGCGATCAGGTCGTCCCGGCACTCCGGTGCCATGTCCGGTTCCCAGGTGGTGTGGACATGCCAATTGGCCTTGAGCTCGGTGGGATCTTCCCAGACGCCCACGGCAAGGCCGGCGGCATAGGCCGCCCCCAGGGCGGTGGTCTCGGCCACCCTGGGCCGGGTGACCTTGGTATCCAGGATATCGGCCTGGAACTGCATCAGGGTCTGGTTGGCCACCATGCCCCCGTCCACCTTCAGGGATCTCAGGTCCAGTTCGTCCCCCAGGTCGGCCTTGATGGCCTCCACAATGTCCCGGGTCTGATAGGCCGAGGCTTCGATGACGGCCCGGGCGATGTGGCCCTTGTTGGCAAACCGGGTCAGGCCGGTGATCACGCCCCGGGCATCGGTGCGCCAATAGGGGGCGAAAAGACCGGAAAAGGCAGGGACGACATAGACATCCCCATTGTCTTCCACGGTGAGGGCCAGCGCTTCAATCTCCGGGGCCTCTTTGATGAGTCCCAGGTTGTCCCGCACCCATTGGACCAGGGCCCCGGCGTAGGCGATGGAGCCCTCCAGGGCATAGACCGGGGCCTGGTTGCCGATCTGGTAGCCCAGGGTGGTGAGGAGGCCATGGTCGGAAAAGCGGATGTCATTGCCGGTGTTGAACAGAAGGAAGCAGCCGGTTCCGTATGTGTTTTTGGCTTCGCCGGGCTTAAAACAGGTCTGGCCGAACAGGGCGGCCTGCTGGTCGCCCAGGGCTCCTCCCACGGTGACCTCGGCCCCCAGGGGGCCGTCGGCCCGGGTCTTTCCGTAGGCCGTGGCATGGGAGGAGGGGACGATGTCGGGTAGGCACTCCATGGGGATGCCCATGGTGGAGAGGATCTCCTGGTCCCAGGCCAGGGTCTTCAGGTTCATGAGCAGGGTGCGGGAGGCATTGGTCACGTCGGTGACGTGTTTGCCCTTGCCCGGTCCGCCGGTGAGGTTCCAGGTGCACCAGGTGTCCATGGTGCCGAAAAGGGCCCGGCCCTCTTCCACGGCCTCGGCCACTGCCGGGACATTGTCCATCATCCATTTGATTTTGGGACCGGAAAAATAGGTGGCCGTGGGTAGACCCGTGGTCTGTCTGAAGCAGTCCTTGCCGTGGGCCTTGTTCAGTTCCCGGCAGATCTCGTCGGTGCGGGTGCATTGCCAGACAATGGCATTGTACAGGGGGGTTCCCGTCTCCTTGTCCCAGGCCACCACGGTTTCCCTCTGGTTGGTGATGCCCACGGCGGCCAGGTCTCCCCCTTTGATGCCGGCCCTTTCAAGGGCCCCGGCAATGATCTGGCAGGTGTTTTCCCAGATTTGGGATGCATTGTGTTCCACCCATCCGGGGCGGTCGCAGATCTGATCGTGTTCCTTCTGATCCACGCCAAGGATCTCCCCGTTTCGGTCAAATACAATGAAGCGGGTGCTGGTGGTTCCCTGGTCCAGTGCGCCAAGATATGTTCTGCTCAATGTTCCTTCCTTTTTCAAGATAGTGGCGGGTTGTTTTGTATATGTCGGCCACATATTAGCCTAACATCACCGGGGATACAAGACCCAAACATGGCGCAGCCGGTCAGGATCCGGCCCGGGCGATGATCCTGTCCATCTCATCACAACAGCTTTTTGATAAAAACAGCTGCTCTGGACGGACCAGGATGTTGCGGATCCGTTCCTTTGCCCGGTCCTCCATGGTGGTGCCGCCCTTTTTTTCCCATTGGCTCCGGCTGTTCCGGTCGGTGAGATCGGGCATCCAGTTTTTCCGGAAGTGGGCCAGGGTATGGGCGTGGGTGAGAAAATTCCCCCCCGGCCCCACCTGGTGGATGGTGTCCATGGCCATTTGGTCCGGAGCGGTGGAGATCCCTGCCATGGTGCGCCGGGTCTGGCCGATGAATTCGTTGCACAGAACCAGGAGTTCAAAGGAGTAGCTCAGGCCGAACTCCATATAGCCCTGGTCGTGGACCAGGTTGGTGCCCATCCAGGCGGCCATCTGGTTGTAGGTGGCGGCTTCGTTCACGGCCTGGGCGTCGCAGATTTTGGCGGCGCTGCACCCGCCGAAACCCCAGGTGGGCAGGCAATAATGGTCCCGCCCCATCTGGGTGAGGCCGGCCTGGGCCGTCATGGCCTCGGGGGCGGAATAGGTGGGCTGGCTGCTCTTCATGTCCATGGGGGACATGCCCCCGCCGTGGACAAAGGGGGCGCCCGGGGAAAATGCCTGGTGGATGACCAGGCCGGACAGGATTTCTGCATTGGCCTGGACCAGGGCCCCGGCCACGGTGACCGGGCTGGTGGCCCCGGCCATGATGCCCGGGGCATAGATTACGGGCAGGCCCCTTTTTCCGGTGAAGATGAGTTTTTCAACGGCCTCTTGGGTATGGACCAGGGGGGAGGTGGGATCCACCAGAAACAGGGCCTGGGGCCTTTGTCTGAGTTGGGCCTCCCCACCGGCGGCCAGGGTCAGCATCTGGACCATCTGGTCCAGGATCTCCATGTCCGGGGGGGAGATGAGCACCAGGGGTTTGGCGGACAGGGTGAGCAGGGCCTTGAGTTTTTCCTGGAAGGCCGTGGCCGGGCTGAGGTTCGGGGCCAGTCCCATGGCCATGAGGAAGTCGATGTTCTCCAGGGCCTGGGCCAGACGCACCGCATCCTTCATCTCCCCGAAGTTGAAGTCCCTGGGCTGGCCCGTGGTCAGATCCAGGAGGTATTGGCAGTCCGAGCCGGTCCCGTAGTAGACCCGGCCCCGTTCCAATTCCATGGCCGGCTTGGCCCTGCGGTCGTAGAGGGTGAGGCTTGAGGGGGCGGTTTCCAGGGCCCCGTGGATGAGATCCGGGGGAAGAAAGACATGGTCCGTGCCCTGGATGCGGGCCCCCATTTCCCGGAGGCGGTCCAGGGTTGGAGGGTGGCAGATGCGGCAGCCCGTGGTGTTGAGGAGGTCCAGGGTGGCCTGGTGGATGTCCCGGGTCTGGTCCGGGGAGAGAAAGGAGAGCAGCACAGGAGCAGCGTTCAGATCAATGGAAGTCATAACACCTCTCTTTTCTTAAGGGTGAGTCATTGGAATTCCCTACCACGGCATTGGAGCCATGGCAATGGGGACAGGGGATAAAAAAAGAGGAGGGAGGAAGATGGGAGGGCCTCGGGCCGGGGCGGTCGGAGGCCCGGAGTTTACTTGATGTGGCAGCCGGTGCACTTGGTGGGCCCGGCGGCTTTACCTGCCTTTTTCAGGCGTCTATGGCACTTGAGGCAGATCTTGTTCATGACCTGCTTCTTTTTCAGGGTGCCCTTTTTTTTCAGGGCGTCCAGGATGCCGGCCTTCTGGGGGAAGGCGTCGTGGCAGGCCATGCAGTCCCCGACCAGGGTCTGGTGCTGGTGATGGGGAAATTCCACCGGACCGCTCTTACCGCCGAACAGGGTGTGGTTGGCCCGGCCCTTGTTCTGGGCGGCCACGGCAAGGGGAAGCAGAAGACAGACAATGATCAAGATCAGACATTTAGGTCTCATGGGTCATCCTTAAATGGTGAGGGGTTGAAAAAGGGTTGCCCCTCACCTTAGGGGGATTGGAGGCATCCTGTCAACGGAAAATCCCAGTGCCGTCATTGGGGGAGAATGTCCAGGGAAATCCATGGGATGGTGCCGTTGTGGAGGCGGAGGGTCAAGGTGCTGTCCTCCTCACCCGGGCAGGTTCTGTCCATGGAAAATGGGACGCATGGTTCGAAGATGGGGGGATTTGCCCGGGATCAAAAGGAGAAATCCCGGCCCGGGGGATCATGGATTGACTTCTCCGCCCGGATTGGGCTACTTAGGGCCTATTTAAACCCTGAATATCATAGGAGGCGCCATGAAAAAGCTCTTTCCCATTCTCCTGGTACTCTGGTTCGCTACGGGAACCGCCCTGGCCGGTTATACCATCAAATTGGGGGTGGTGACCAAGCCCGGGTCCAACCAGAACCTGGTGGCCGGGAAGTTCAAGGAACTCATTGAAGCAAGATCAGATAAACGGATAAGGGTGAAGATCTACCATTCCGCCTCATTGGGCAATGAGACCGAGATCCTCCAGCAGATCCAGATGGGCACGGTGCAGATGGGCGTCATCACCGGCGGTCCGTTCGATACCTTTGACCCCATTGTCCGGGTCATCAACTATCCCTTTTTGTTCAAGGATTATGCCCAGGCCGACGCCATCCTGGACGGTCCCCTGGGGCAGGAGATCCTGGACAGCCTGGGGAATTCCGGCTTCAAGGGACTTTGCTTTTCCGAAAACGGTTTCCGGAACCTGACCAATAACCGCCAGGCCGTCCAGGGGCCCGGAGACACCGCCGGGTTGAAGATCCGGGTCATGTCCTCGGCCCTGCACAAGACCATCTGGCAGACCCTGGGGGCCAACCCCACACCCATGCCCTGGCCCATCTACACCGAGTTGGAGCAGGGGGTCATCGACGGCCAGGAAAACCCCCTATGGGTCATGGAGGTCTACAAATTCTATGAAATCCAGAAGCACATGACCCTGACCCGCCACGTCTACAGCCCCCACATCAACGTGGCCTCCCTGAACTGGTTCAAGGGCCTTTCCCCGGCGGACCAGACCCTGGTCTCCCAGTGCATCAAGGATGCCGCCGCCTTCCAGCGGGCCGACAATCGGGAGAAGAACGCCAGACGCCTGGCCCTGCTCAGGGAAAAGGGGATGCAGGTGGTGGAAACCCCGGACATTGACGCCTTCCGGGCCAGGGTGGCCGATCTCAAGGGCATGGATCTCTACAGCAATCCCCGGGTGAAGGACCTGCTCACCCGTCTTTTGGAGGCGGTGAACTAGCCTTGAACATTTCGGGTATCATGACGGTCTCCCAATGGGTGAACCATTGGGTGGAACGGTTGGTGGCGGCCATGGGCATGGCCATGGTCCTCATCGTGGGAGCCCAGGTCTTTTCCCGGTATGGGTTGAACCATTCCCTGTTCTGGTCCGAGGAGCTGGCCCGGTTTCTTCTGGTCTGGCTCACTTTCCTGGGGTCCTCCACCGCCTATTTCAGGGGGGCCCACCCCGGGGTGGATGCCCTGTTTTCACGGCTGGGCCCCAAGGGGCAGCGGATCTCCGTCTGGACGGTCCATCTGGCCGCCCTGGTCCTCTTTGGGGTGATGCTGGTTTACGGCATCCAGTTTGCCTGGTTTGTCCGCCTCCAGATCACCCCGGCCCTGGGCCTTCCCAAGTGGATCCCCATGGCCGGGGTGCCCCTGTCCAGCCTGGTCTTCATCCTCCATTGCCTGGGCTTCATGGCAGGGGAGTTGGGCGCCGGCACCGAAGAGGGGGGGGCGGCATGACCCCGGAACTCCTCATCCTGACCCTGTTTTTCCTCTTTGCCCTCAATGCCCCCATTGCCGTGGCCATTGGCACGGCCTCCATTGTGGCCCTGGTGGTCCAGGGGGACTTCTCCCCCATGATAGTGGTCCAGCGCATGGTTTCGGGCACCGACTCCTTCCACCTCATGGCCGTGCCCCTGTTCATGTATGCGGGGGTGATCATGGAAAAGGGGGGGATCTCCTCCCGGCTCATTGACTTTGCCAATGCCCTCACGGGCTGGCTCCCTGGGGGACTGGCCGCCGTCTCCATTGTATCGGCCATGTTCTTTGCCGGGATTTCGGGATCGGCCGCCGCCGATGCCGCCGCCGTGGGGGCCGTACTCATCCCGGCCATGAAGCGGTCGGGCTACCCTTCGGATTTTGCCGCAGCGGTCCAGGCCTCGGGGGGATCCTTGGGCGTGGTCATCCCCCCCTCCATCCCCATGATCCTCTTCGGCTTCCTCACCGGGGCCTCCATCAGCCGCCTCTTTGCCGCAGGGATCCTGCCCGGACTTCTCATCGGGATCTCCCTGATCGCCGTCTCCTGCGCCATTGCCGTGAAAAACGGCTATGCCCCGGAGACCCGGTTTTCCCCGGCCCATATCTGGACCACCTTTTGCCGGGCCCTGCTGGCCCTGGGGGCTCCCATCATCATCCTGGGGGGGATCCTCTTTGGCATCTTCACGGCAACGGAATCGGCGGCCGTGGCCGTGGTCTACGCCCTGGTGGTCTCCATGGGCGTTTACAAAAAGATCGGCTTCAGGGACCTCTTCCCCCTGTTCCGCCAGGGCTCCCTCACCGCTTCCGTGGTCATGTTCATCATTGCCACGGCCTCGGTCTTTTCCTGGATCGCCGCCATCGAGGACATCCCGGCGGCCCTGGCCGGCGGCCTGCTCTCCATCACGGACAACCCGATGCTCCTGCTCCTCCTCATCAATTTTGTCCTTCTGGCCGCCGGGATTTTTGTGGAGACCACGGCCTCCCTCATCCTCCTGGTCCCCATGATCACGGCCATGCTCCCCTCACTGGGCATTGACCTGATCCAGCTGGGGGTCATCGTGGTCACCAACCTGGCCATGGGCATGCTCACCCCACCCATGGGCATCTGCCTCATTGTCTCCTCCTCCATATCCGGGGACAGCATCGGGGCGGTGAGTCGGCGGGTGATTCCCTTTCTGGCCGTGCTTTTCATCGATTTGATGATCATCACCTTTTATCCGCCCATTACCCTGTGGATGGCCAATTTCATCGGCAACGGTTAGTCCGGATATTTCATGACAATTTGCTCCAGAGAGCGTGGGCGTCTTGAGATTCGAAAAGAACCACCCCTTTTTCCTTAAATATCTGCTGTCGCAAATTGTCACCCTTCGGGCGAAATGCCTTTACCGAATTTACCGCGTTCCAGAATGGCGCGCGGTACATCAGTACAGCTTTGCATTCTGCGCCTTGTAGATCCGACAAATCCATTTCGTGAAATATCCGGGCTAGGCCAATCATCATCTTTTGATCCGATTTCTTCGTTGCATGGAAAATTTAATCCTCGAAATATTTCCATATATTCCTCCGGTTAAAGTTTCCATGCGCCTTGAACTCGAATCAAAATCTTGACGATTAACCATAGCCGAAATAAAAACGGGCCGGCATTCCTGCCGGCCCGTTGAATTTTTCATGGGGAGGTGAACCTGCCGGGCCGGTTTCCGTTTCCCCCACCCGAATAACCCACCTGATGGACTATTCGGATTCGGCCATGGTTTTGGCCTTTAACACATATTTCCGCAACAGCTCCAGGTTCACCCGGATCCGGTCCAGGGAGAGGTTAAAGTGGCCGCAGAACTCGTGGCTCTTTTTCATCATCTTTTCTTCGTTGCCCACCCCCGTGTCAATGAGCAGCACCCGCTTGTAATGGTTGAACATCATCTTGGCAAATTCCAAAGGATCCTTGCCCATCTTTTTCACCCGGTCCAGCTTCAGCTCCTTGATGACCATTTCCACGCCCACCTCGGCCCAGCCCGGGGTCATGAACCAGGTCCCGGCCTCCTTATCCTGCTCTTTGGCGTAATTCTCCGGCCCCAGCATCATGCAGATGCAGTCGTCGATTTCAGGGTGGATCAGGGGAATGTCCACCTCCTCCTGGAGCCCTTCCAGGGATTGGCAGGTCCCGTATCCCAGGAAGATGGCATCCACCTCCGTTGCCATTTCTTCGATTTCGCCAATCAGGGTTTTTCGCATCTTATCCGGCACATTGTGCAGGGCCGAATCCATGAATTTGATCCGGTCCGGCTCCCATTCCAGTTCCGCCAGCAGATGCTCCAGTTCCAGCCGTATGATTTCACATGCAATTACGCCCACGCGCATGGGGATCTCCTTTGTACAGGGTCTTTCGTTAGGGGCACAGTCTACAGCAATCCCTTCCGGGTTTCAATCGGCGTCCGTGTCTCCCGTCCTCCATTCTTGGGCCCTGGAACTGCCCACTGCCCGGTATGATGCCATATGGACGGATCCCGGGAAAGGAGGGCCGTTTTTCTGGAGTTCACAGGACAGATGTGGTTGTCGGGTCAAACCGTTCCTCTTCCCTATCGCCCGGGATATATTGAACTAAATCCTGCCCGGGTGTTGACATTGGCCCTGGAAAAAATACTATGGATGTTTGTTTAAGTGTTGTTCTTGTTTTCAACTGGTGTTGGAGTTGCGTTCCAATTAAACCAATTTAGGGAATCGAATCATGCATCACGTTCAAGAATCATTTATCTCCAAGTTTCTCAAAATGGAATCCGCCGGCGGCATCACCCTGATGTTTGCCGCTGTTTTGGCCCTTCTTCTGGCCAATAGCCCCCTGTACGCCTTTTATGCCGCCCTTTTGGACACGCCCATTGAAGTCCGTGTGGGCGCCCTGCACATTGCCAAACCCCTGCTGCTCTGGATCAACGACGGCCTCATGTCGGTCTTCTTCTTCCTGGTGGGCCTGGAGCTCAAGCGGGAGGTCATGGAGGGGGAGCTATCGGAAAAGAAGAACATCATTCTCCCGGGATTGGGCGCCGTGGGCGGCATGGCGGTTCCGGCCCTGATCTATGTCTGGTTTAACCAGGGGGATCCCACGGCCATGCGGGGCTGGGCCGTCCCAGCGGCAACGGACATCGCCTTTGCCCTGGGCATCCTTTCCCTCCTGGGCTCCCGGGTCCCCGTGAGCATCAAGGTCTTCCTCACCTCCCTGGCCATCTTTGACGACATCGGCGCCATCCTCATCATCGCCCTGTTCTACACCGCGGAAATCGACATGGCCGCCCTCACCGTGGCCCTGGCCTGCATCCCCATCCTTGCCCTGATGAATGTCAGGAAGGTGGTGGCCCAGAGTGCCTATATCACCGTGGGCCTGGTCATGTGGACGGCCATGCTCAAATCCGGGATCCACGCCACCCTGGCCGGGGTGGTCCTGGCCATGTTCATCCCCATGAAAAACCCGGAGGACGCTGACCATTCCCCCCTGAAACAGCTGGAGCACGACCTCCACTTCACCGTGGCCTTCATCATCCTTCCGGTCTTCGCCTTTGCCAATGCCGGCCTCCGCCTGGTGGGCATGGGGGCGGATCAGATGGTCCATTCGGTCCCCATGGGGATCGCCGCAGGCCTCTTTCTGGGAAAACAGGTGGGGATTTTCGGCATCTGCTGGGCCGCCGTCCGCACCGGCATGGCCAAATTGCCCAAGGGCATGTCCATGGGCTCCCTTTACGGGGCCTCGGCCCTCTGCGGCGTGGGCTTTACCATGAGCCTGTTCATCGGCTCCCTGGCCTTTAACATGTCCGGCGCGGAAAAAGCCTTTGACGAACGCTTAGGCATTATCATCGGCTCCCTGGCCTCGGGCATTGCCGGGTACTTAGTCCTGCGCAAGAGCCTTTCCGGAGAAGATGGATAAGGTCCATCTCACAGGGTGGTTCTTTTCGTCTTGGTTTTAATCCGGTTTTTTGTCTTGTCCGGCAGCATTTGATTTGAATTGTCCGGCAGATATCCATTGAATGGGGACTGGAATATGAACTTCATCACACTGCTTTTTATTTTGAATGCCACCCTCCTTTTGTTGCATGAAATAGAATCTGCATATGAAAAGGAGTGGGAGATTTTAAAATTGCCGGGTCAAATTACGGGGTTTTTAATTTTTCATGTTCCCATTATTTTTCTTCTTTTCTATGGGGTGATTGAAATCGAGAAAGCGTCAAACACCGGGTTAACAATTGGCATCGTAACGGGATTGGGGGGAATCCTTCCCTTTATCGTCCATAAACTTGTTGTTAAGAGGGAGGGGTGTTTTAATCGTCTGGTATCAGACGTAATAATTTATTTGAATGTTCTGACGGGTGTGGGGATATTTGTTCTTTCGGTGGGATTTTTTGCCTGAGCATCCTGATAAAAGAGGGTTGGGGAAGAAGAGGACTTTTGAGTGTTGCCTTTAATTCTGTTCCAAAGAAATTTCGTCTAAAACCAAAAGGAGATTATACGATGAAAATTAAAGTGGCGGTTCTGATTGTATTCAGCCTTCTATTTGCGGCTTTATGCGGTACGGCAAGTGGTTATGAAAAGGAAAACAAGGCCCTTTCCGCAGCCCAGGGGTGGCTCGCACTGGTGGATGAGGGGGAGTATCGGCAGAGCTGGGAGGAGGCTGCAGGATATTTCAAGGCCGAGGTGAAACCGGGGCAGTGGGAGCAGGCCATGCAGTCTGTGCGGAAGCCCCTTGGAAAGCTTGTCTCCAGGACGGTGACCCACACGAGCTATCAGACCTCCTTGCCCGGGGCTCCCCATGGGGAATATGTGGTGATTCAGTTTTCCACATCCTATGAAAACAAAACCTCCGCCGTTGAGACGGTCACGCCCATGAAGGACACCGACGGGAAGTGGCGGGTGAGCGGGTATTATATCAAGTAATGCCAAGGCCCCACAGGACTCGGACATGACATTGGGCGCTATCATTCTCGCAGCAGGGTTTTCTTCCCGCATGGGGCGGTTCAAACCTTTGTTGCCCCTGGGGAAGACCACGGTGTTGGGCCAGGTTGTGGATACCCTGAACAGGGCCGGGGTGGAGGAGATCCGGGTGGTGGCCGGTCACAGGGCCGGTGAGGTTCTGGCGGCGGCCCGGGAATTGGGCGTTGCCGGGGTGGAGAACCGGGAATTTGAACGGGGGATGTTTTCGTCCATCCAGGCGGGATGCCGGACGCTGCAGGAAGCGGTGTCCGGTTTTTTGCTTTGGCCGGTGGACATTCCCTTGGTCCGGTCCTGGACCGTGGCCGAGGTGGGGGATGCCTGGGCGGACCGTAGTCCGGATACAAGCGTGATCTACCCTTGCTATGATGGGGAGCGGGGGCACCCGCCCCTGGTTTCCGGGGCGTTGATCCCCGGGATTCTGGCCCATGACGGCCCGGGGGGAATGCGGGGTTTTCTGGAAGGGGTGGAGGCCGGGGCCCGGGAGGTGGCGGTGTGGGACCGGTTCATCCTGGCGGACATGGATACGCCTGGGGCCTACGAACGGATCCGTCGGCATCGGGAGCGATGGGATCTGTTAACCCCGGAGGAGGCAGAGGTGCTCATGTCACGGGTGCTGGATCCGGATGACCGGATTAAGGCCCATGGTCGGGTGGTGGCCCGGGTGGCTGTGGATCTGGCCCGGGAGTTGAACGAGGGCGGCCATGATTTGGATTTGGACCTGGTATACGGGGCGGCCCTGCTCCACGATGTGGCCAAGGGGGAACCCGATCACGAAACCCGGGGCGGGAAGATCCTGTCCCGCATGGGGTTGGAACGTCTGGGGGAGGTGGTGGCGGCCCACAAGGAGACCTGTGCCGGAGAGGGGCCGGTGACCGAGGCCGAATTGGTCTGCCTGGCCGACAAGCGGGTCCAGGGGGAGCGGGTGGTGGATCTGGATACCCGGTTTGGCGCCCGCCTTGGGCAGTTCCGGGGAGATGCCGATGCCTGTGCCGGGGTTGAACGGCGGTGGGCGGCGGCAAGGGGATTGGCCGCAAAGGTGGAAAGGGCCCTGGGTCGTTCCCTGAAGTAGAGATAAAAAATGAAAAACCGCCCGACCCGGAGCTGCTCCGGATCGGGCGGTTTTGCTTTTTGCGTTTATTCTGCGGTGGTCTGGTGGTTGCGGATCATCCGGATGAGGATGAAGGTGCAGACGGCACCCACCACCATTACGGCGGCGGTGAAGCCGAAGATGACCTGGTATCCTTTAATGCCCGGGTATTTGTCCAGCCAGTGGCCGGCCAGGGAGTAGATAAAGGTCTCCGGGGCAAACCCGATGAGGGAGCAGAGGCCCACGGCGGCACCGGTGAGGCGCTTGGGAATCCGGGCTTCATCCACGGTGGCCCAGTAGATGCCCCGCATGGCAAAGACCGAGAGGGCAGCCACCATCATGGCGGCCACCACCACCATGAGCAGGGCCGGGTTTGCCGGAATCATGGCATAGGCGCCCATGCAGGCGGCCAGGGTGAGGAAGCAGTAGAACAGGACCCGGGAAACCGAGCCGGTCTTGTCTGCAATGATCCCGGCCAGGGGGGAGGAGATCACACCCACGCCCCAGGTCCGGAAGATGGCCAGGGCGGCGGAAAGCCCAACGCTGGCGGCAAAGATCTTGGTCATGTAGGGGGTGGCATAGGTCAGGGTGGAAAAGCAGATATAGTTGCAGAAGACCACCAGGCCGATGAGCCAGACAACGGGCATCTTGATCACGGTGATGATGTCGTCCATGCCGGCGCCCTGGGTGGCGGATTCGGCCTGGGCCTCGGGGGCGGGGTCCTTCATGAAGATCCAGATGAGGAGGCCGTTGATGATGCCCAGGGTGGCGTAGGTATAGATGACAAAGGTGAGGTTGTCGGCGCCCCCGCCCAGTCCGGTGAAGATTTTGAGGACGATGAGGCTGACCACGGTCATGGACAGGGAGCGCAGCCCCTCCAGAAGACCGAAGAACCGGCCCTGTTCATCGGAGCTGGCCAGGTCACGGGTGGCCTTGATCAAGGCGGCCCAGAAGGGCAGGGTCATGGTCACCCCCCAATAGGCGTGGAGGGCCAGGCACATGGAATAGGAGGGATAGGTGGCATAGTAAAAGCCCCCCAGGCCCGTGGAGATAAAGGAGAGGCTGAGCAGTTTTCTGGAAGAGACCCTGTCGGCCAGCCATCCGCCGGGGAAATAGCAGACCATGGCCACAGAGCCCAGCAGACTCATGAGGTTGCCGAACTGGGTATGGCTCAGGCCCAGGGCGGCCTGGAGGGGATCATAATAGGTCCAGCGCATATAGGGCAGGAAATACATGATGGGGGTGCCAAAGGCCATGAGGAAGAGCAGCAGATAGCGTTTTTTGGATGTGTTCTCGGTCATCTTGTTTCCTTTTTTACAGGTCGTAATGTTTGGCCAGATAGGCGTCCAGATCCTTTTCCAGCCCGGGATCGATCTCGGGTTTTTCGTACTGGGCAATGATCTTGGCGGCCTTGTCATGGGCCAGGTCCATGGCCGTGGGCCGGTCTTTTTTCTGCCAGGCGTCATAGGAAATCCGCTGGAAAACCTCCGGGATCATGTATTCGGACCGGCAATGTTTTAAGGTATGGGCTTCCATGACGAAATGGCCGCTGGGTCCCACTTTTTCCATGAGATCCACCACGGTGGAGTCGTCGGAGAAGTCCACGGGTTTCATGTAGCGTTTGGTGTATTCGGCCAGTTCGGCATCCAGGACGATTTTTCCCAGGGAGCCGCCCATGAAGGAGCCCAGGTGGCCGATGCCGGGCAAGAAGTTGATGCCGGCCCGGGCCACGTTGATGAACTGGAACATGGATTCGGCACCGGCCTGGAAGTCGGAGCAGGAGGCGTCGGTCATGCCCACGTCTCCCCGGGAGAGCATGTTGTAATGCTTGGCCATCTGGGCGGCGGCATATTCCAAAATCCGGGTTTCGGGGGAGCCGAAGATGGTGGCCATGGTGCGCATGTCCGTGTGGCTGCCGATGGTGCCGTAGATGATGGGTGCACCGGGCCGAACGAGCTGGCAGAGGACCAGGGGCGCAATGTTTTCTGCATTCTGCTGGATGATCTCCCCGGCCAGGGTGATGGGGGCGGTGGTGCCGCCGGAAGGCATGGGGGCCAGGTTGAAGGCGATGCCGCTTCTCAGGAATTCCAGCATGGATTCGCATTGTTCGGTGCTCAGGGCCAGGGGGGAGATGACGTTGATGGAGGACTGGCCGTAGGAGATGTTCTTTTCCGCGTCTTCCAGCATTTTTTCCCTGGTCACCCCGTAGCCCATGCGGACGATGTCGATTTCGTGGTGGCTCATGTAGCAATAGGGCTTGTCCAGGTATTTGATGACGTTGGCCGAGAGCCAGGGGGGATTGAGCCCGTCCCTGATGTCCGTGGGGATGAGAACGGGCCGCCATGTTTCAACGGCGTCCAGGCTCTGGGCCAGCTTCATGACATTGATGGCGTCCTCCATGGTGACGGCCCGGCAACTGCGGTCCTTTTCCACGATCCAGGTGGCGCCTCCGCCCATGCCGGTGGAGAAGGTGTCCATGGTGAATTCGATGTTGTGCTTGGGATTCCGGGCCATGAGGGTGAACTGGTTTCCCACCTGGTCGATGGCCTTGTTGATGGATTCGGCCGTGAAATAGACGACGTCCTTGTCGACTTTGAAACCGTGGGCTTTGAAGATCTCCAGGCTTTCCTCGTGCATGAATCGGAAGCCGGTGTTGCTCAGGAGTTGGATGGTTTTTTCATGGACCAGGTCAATCTGTTCCGGGGTCAGCATTTGCAGCATGTCAATGGTCATGGGTCTTCCTTTCTGTTCTATTGCGCCGGGGCTCTCCCGGTGCCGTTGGTTGGACGGCGGCCGCTTTTATCAGTTTTTGGGGCCGGCCTGTGCCGGTGCCCGGGAAATAGAGCAACAAGCGTGCCCGGGGATGGGGTCGTTGTCCAGGGCATTGGAATGAAAAGGAAAAATTTAATTTGAGGTGTGTGGATGGTCGGGCTGGGAATCGGGCAAAACCGAGAATATTCGGAATGGGGTTGCCGGCATCTGTTTGAAATTTAAGAAAAATTGCAAAATTCGGGCATCATTGCCCGAATTCCGGGCTATTCAATTCCCATTTGTTTAATTTTTCGGTAGAGGGTTTTGGGATCCACCCCCAGTTCCCGGGCGGCCTTTCCCCGGTTCCACCGGTGCTTTTCCAGGGCATCGGTGATGAGCTGTTTTTCCATCCAGGCCAGTTTCTGCTTCAGGGTGGTCCCGGGCACACCCGGGGAGAGGGAGGGGGCCGAGGGCAGGCCCAATACCTTGGGCAGGTCCAGTTCGCCAAAGATGGCATACCGGCGGATGACATTCTGGAGTTCCCGGACATTGCCGGGCCAGTCATGGGCTGAAAGCTGGGCCATGATATGGGCGGGGAGCCTGGGGGGCTGGGCGCTTCCCGTGGTCTTTGCCAGGAAATGGTCCACCAGAAGGGGGATGTCCTCCTGGCGCTCCCTTAGGGGGGGCAGGTGGATGGGCAGAACGTGGATGCGGTAGTAGAAATCCTCACGGATGCGGCCCTTGGCCACTTCGGCCTTGAGGTCCCGGTTGGTGGCGGCAAGGATGCGGATGTCCGGGGTCTTGACCTGGGTACTGCCCACGGGGGTGTAGCCGTGGCCCTCCAGAACCCGGAGGAGCTTGACTTGCATGGCCAAGCTGATTTCCCCCAGTTCGTCCAGGAAGAGGGTGCCGGAGTCGGCCTGGTCCAGGAATCCGGCCTTGGTTCGGTCGGCCCCGGTGAAGGCCCCCTTGGCATGGCCGAAGAATTCCCGCTCCATGAGGTGTTCTGAAATGGCGCCGCAGTTCACGGCCACAAAGGGGTTGTTCTTCTGGGCGCTCATGTGGTGGATGGCCCGGGCCACCAATTCCTTGCCCGTGCCCGAGGGGCCGTAGATGATGGCCGTGCCCGGGTTGGCTGCGGCCTTGGCGATCAATTGGTAGACCTGCTGCATGGGCTTGCTTTTTCCGATGATTTCTCCCAGACGGAACCGGTCCTCCAGCCGGGTCTTCAACAGGTTGTTCTCCTGCCGAAGGGCGGCCTCGGCCCGGCGGTGGTGGGACATGTCCGTGATAAAACCGTCAATGGCCACGGCATTACCCTTTTCATCGTAGACGCCGAATCCCCGTTCCCAGACCCATTTCCATCCGCCGTTGTTGGTGTCGGCGATGCGGAAAATCACCTCAAATGGCTTGTGCTGTTCCAGGGCCCTGTCCACTTCCTTGAGGACGATTCCTTTGTCGTCGGGGTGGATTTTGGCCCGGCACCGGTATTTGATGGCGTCCACATCGGAGAATCCAAAGACCTCCTCGGCCTGTTCCGAGACAAAGACATTGGTCCGTCTGCGGTCCAGGGCCATGCGGTAGATCATACCCGGGATGATTTTAAAGACGGTCTGGAGCTGGCGTTCGCTTTTTTTGAGCCGGTCGTTGAGCAGCCATTGTTTGGTAATGTCGGTGTGGACAAAGATCATCTCCAGGATCTGGCCGCCCTGGGAGCGCCGGGTGATTTTGCCCCGGCTCAGGTGCCAGCGCAATCCCTTGGTCCTGTGCAGAACCCGGAATTCCATCTCATGGGATTCCCTGCCCTTGGCCGCGGAGTTGAGCAGTTCCTTGCGGACCATGGCGCTGTCGTGGGCAAAAAGACCGGGGAGCCATTCCCTGTGGGGGATCCGGTCCGGATTGTCCCAGCCCAGAAGCCGGGCCCAGGAGGGATGGCAGATGACCTTGTCCCGGGACAGGTCCCAGTGCCAGATACCGGTTTGTCCCACGGCCAGGGCCTGGGGGGGGAGGGGGGCCTTTGTGGTAGGTATGAAACTGTCCATGGGTGTTTCTTTCGGCGTCTCTGGGGTTAACCAATGGGAAAGGCACCAATGTAGAGACCGGGTCGGGGGGTGTCAATCTTTTTATGGGTTAGGGGCTTCCCCTGGCCCTTTGGTGGTGGGGTTGTGGAAACATGAATCTCCATTCATTGACAAAATCCGCCCATGGGATATAACCGAATTTCAGCCGGATTTTTCATCCCGGATATTTCGCGAGATGGATTTGCCTGGTGTGTTTCAGATCAGGTGAAGGCATCCCGCCCCAAGGGTGACAATTTGCCACAGCTGCTGCCTTTGAAAAAAGGCATGGTGCTCTTCAGCCATTTAAATTTCCGATGGTTTTGGCGCCAGTTGTCATGAGATATTCGGGGAGAGGTTTTATCCCATAAGGAGGTGCCATGTCGTTTGCAAGCCTGGAAGCCGTGCAGGAGGGACTGGAATCAACCGGGTATATCACCGATGCCCAAACCGCCACCGTGGTCCATGTGGCCCTGGCCACGGACAAGCCCGTCCTGGTGGAGGGCCCTGCCGGGGTGGGGAAGACCCAGCTGGCCAAATCCGTGGCCCTTGCCCTGGGCAGGCCACTTATCCGCCTCCAATGCTACGAGGGCCTGGACGAGGCCAAGGCCCTGTACGAATGGGCCTATGCCAAGCAGCTCCTCTACACCCAGATGGTGAGGGCGACCATTCAGTCGGTGATCAAGGACGCCCCCACCCTTTCCCAGGCCGTGGACCGCATCGCACAGGAGGAGGATGCCTTTTTCTCCAAACGCTTCCTCCAGCCCCGCCCCCTGCTCCAGGCCATCCTCTCCCCAAAGCCCTCGGTCCTCCTCATCGACGAGGTGGACAAGGCCGATCCCGAATTTGAGGCATTTCTTCTGGAACTACTCTCGGATTTCACCGTGACCATCCCGGAACTGGGGACCCAGACTGCCAAAACCCAGCCCTTTGTCTTTCTTACCTCCAACAATTACCGGGACATGAGCGACGCCCTCAAGCGCCGGTGCATCTATCTTTACATGGATTACCCCGGACCGGAACGGGAGGCCGCCATTGTGGAGAAGCAGATCCCGGGGATCTCCCGGACCCTGCTGTCGGCCCTGGTCCGGGTCGTGGGAAAGATCCGGGAACTGGAGTTGAAAAAGCCCCCCTGCATTTCGGAAACCCTGGACTGGGCCCGGGCCCTCATGGCCCTGGAGATCCAACACCTCACCCCGGAGGCGGCCCGCCAAACCCTGGGGCTGGTCTGCAAGTATCAAAGCGATGCCCGGGCCGTTGACCAGGCCCTGGAACGGATTCTGGATGAAGGTCCGGGGCCGGATCCATGCTGAACACCCTGACCCGGTTTTCCGCCTGCCTCAGGGCCTACGGCCTCAGGGTGTCCACGGGCGAGGTCCTGGACTGCAGCCGGGCCCTTACCCTGGTAAACCCGGGGGACCCGGTCGCCTTTCGCACCGTGGTCCGGGCCTGCCTCCTCAAGTCCCGACGGGAGCAGCAGCGCTTTGAACAGGTCTTTGATCTCTTTTTCCATGGACAAACCTTTGGGGGATCAGAGGGGGGGAAGAAAGGCGGCCATGATGAGTTTCAAGCCCTGCTCCGCCAGGAGCCCCAACCCGACATGGAGACCCTCATGGGGCAAGGTCCCGATGCCGACACCCGGGCCTTGGCGGAATTTGTCCAGGGCAACCCCGCCCCCTTCCTGGCACGGGTCCAGACCCTCCATACCCAAGAAGAGAAGGTAGATCTCCCCTTTAAGTCCAACCTTTCCCAATTGTCGGCTCGGCTGGCCCTGGTCATGGCCGTGAATCAGATGGAAAAACGGCTTTGGGAATGGGGAAAATTCCAGGAAACAGGGCTGCCCTCGGACCGGCTGGTCCTGCTGGAGCGGGCCCGGGCCCTGGCCGTTCGGGAGCCGGAGACGGACAACCCCGCATTGATCCGGGAAAGCCGAAGGCAGGGGGAGGGATCAGACCTGGCCGCCACCCCCTTTGCCAACCTTACCGGGCCGGAGTTGGAGCGGATCCAGGAGCTCATGGCCCAATTGGTCCGGAAGCTCAAGGACAAAACCGGGCGGCGGTTCAGCACCTGCCGCACCGGGGGCCTGGATTTGAAGAAGACCCTAAGGCGGGCGGCCCGGTACCAGGGCATCCCCCTGGAGATCATCAAAAAGAAGCAGCCCCCCCGGAAGGGGAAGATCCTGGCCCTCTGCGACGTCTCCGGCTCGGTCTGGTCCACGGCCAGATTCATGCTCCAGATCCTCTACACCCTCCAGGACTGTTTTGCCCAGGTCCGGACCTTTGTCTTTGTGGCCGAGCTCAAGGAAGTGACCGATCCCTTTAAAGGGGCAGGTGCCAGGGGATCAACGGCCAAGGGAACAGAGGGGGAGGCGTCGGCCATTGAGGCGGCCATGGCAGAGGTTCTGGACGCCCCAGACCTCAACCTGGAGGCCCGCACCGACTACGGGGCCGTCCTCCAGACCCTGACGGCCGACCATTGGTCCGCCCTGGATCGGAAGACCACCCTTTTGATCCTGGGGGATGCCCGGTCCAACTATTACAACCCCCAGAACCATCTGCTGGAGCAGGTCCGGGACCGGGTCCGCCGCATCATTTGGCTCACCCCGGAACCGGCGGCCCAATGGAACCTTGGGGATTGTGAAATCGCCACCTATGCCCCCCATTGCCACGAGGTCCGCACCCTCAATACACTGGATCAGCTCTCGGCTTTTGTCACTGAGTTGGTGTTATAAGAAGTTATCGTAAAAATTTTACGGCAACTTGAAAGACAGATGAAAATCCGTTATGGTTTCCGCATGTTTAACCCAATGAGGAATTCCCATGCTTGTCCATTTTAAAGTGGAAAATTTTAAGAATTTTACCACTCCCCTGTCCTTTGATTTGTCCGATGTTAAATGCTTTGAATTTAATTCGGATTCCATCCGGGACGGTGTGGTTAAAAATGCCTTGATTTACGGGCCCAACGCCAGTGGTAAAACCAATTTGGGGCTGGCTGTGTTTGATCTGGTCTCCCACTTAACCGATAACCATGTCCCGAATCATTTTTACGACAACTATTTGAACGGAGCAAATACAGGAACAACGGCAGCGATCTTTCGGTATCAGTTTCGAATGGGATCCATGGATGTGGTCTATGCTTACGAGAAAAAGGGGCCCATAGACCTGGTGCGCGAATGCCTTCACATCAACGGAGAAAAGGTCATCTCCCATGACAGGGAGGTCTCATCCGAGGCATTTGTGGAGTTGGTGGGGGCTGAAAATTTGAACCGGGATTTAAAAAATACCCGGTTGTCGGTGCTCAAATATGTAAAAAACAATACGGTTTTGGGCGATACCCCGGTAAACCAGGCATTTTTGGACTTAATGGCCTTTGTGGAAGGAATGCTCTATTTCAGGTCCTTTGGTTATAGTCAGTATATTGGGAAGCAGCTTTCCGTGGACCGTGCATCCCAGGGCATCCTTGAGCAGGGGCTTTTAAAAGATTTTGAAGAATTTTTAAATTCCGTGGGGATTCCATGCCGGTTGACACGGATTTCGGAAAACGGAAATGAATTGATTGCCTTTGACTATGGGGAACGGAAAATTGAATTCAGTCAGGCGGCCTCATCGGGAACTCTATCCCTGGGGTTGCTCTATTTTTGGCTCCAGGCCTTGAAAAATGAAGAGGTTTCCTTTGTCTTCATTGACGAATTTGATGCCTTTTATCACCATGCCCTGGCCCGGCAGATTGTAAGACAGATCAATGCCACCTCCTGCCAATCCATATTGACCACCCATAACACCGGGAATATGTCCAATGATCTGTTGCGGCCGGATTGTTATTTCATCATTGACCAGGGGCGGATTCAACCCATATTTCGGTTCACGGACAAGGAGTTGAGGCGGGCCCATAACATTGAGAAAATGTACAAGGCGGGTACCTTTGGCGGCTGAAAATATCCTGTTCATATTTGAAGGGCAGAAAACAGAGGTTCGGATCCATAAACTTCTGTGCGAGGCGTATTTTTCAGACCATCCGTCCCGCCGGGTGATCACGGCCTACAACACCAATATCTATCATCTATGGCTGGAGTTGAGCCAGGACAGGGATCTGGATATTGTGGAACTAGTCCGGGAGAAGAACCCTAAAAACGCCAATGCTCTCAACGGGATTTCCAGGGATGAGATTTCCCAGGTATATCTGTTCTTTGACCATGAAGGTCATGAGCCCATGGCCACTTCTGAAAAGCTTACGGAGATGCTTGGTCTTTATAACGAAGAAACGGATCTGGGACGCCTTTATATCAGCTATCCCATGGTGGAGGCGCTTCGGGACATCCCCTCCCAGGAAGCGTTTCCCGATCTGGTTCATTCAATGGATGAAAATATCCGTTATAAACAGCTGGTGGGCGAGCGCAGTGCCTATAATGATTTGCGAAAACTGGATTCCCGGGGGTGGTTTGATGTGTTGACCTCCCATTTGAAAAAAGGGAATTACATGGTGAACGGGGCCTATGAATTTGACCTCCATGCAATGGAAAATATTGACCAGGATATACTTTTCCAAATCCAATTGGAAAAGTATATCCTACCCGAAAATCAGGTGGCCGTTTTGAGTGGGTTCCCCTTTTTTATTGGGGATTATTTTGGTGTGGGGAATTTGAAGATGCCAGAATAGCCTGTAATCTGTTTTCGATTTTTGATTTCAAAGCCGCAGCATCCCATTGGGAGGTTGCGGTTTTTGCATTTTCCAGGGTCTGGTCAAAAAGGTCCACCAGATAATCGTTGGCGGCCTGGTGGACAAAGGTTTCGGCCCTGGCCCAGTAAATGGGAGAGTCGGGATCTCCCTGGGAGCGGAGGAGGAAATGGGCCCCATGGACCACCACCTCCCGGACCCGGTCCACCCGGGGATCGGCAAAGGGGACATGGCCTTCGAAGCCGAAGACGCCCTGGGGGTGAAGGCGTCCCTGGTCCTTGAATGCCTGGTAGCCCGAGGTGCCAGCCAAAACGATGTGCTGGTGGCTGAGGAGGTTGGCCGTGCGTTCCAGGCGGTCCAGGAGGGTGTTTGCCTTGAGGAAGGCCATGTTGGCCTCCAGGTCCTCCAGGGTGGCGTCGGGGACGAACATGAGAAAACCGATCTCCGGTTCCACGCCGAATTTGCGGCACAGGGCAATGGCCCGGGCCCCGATGTCGGCGGCCGAGCTTTTGTTGATGGTGTCCAAAATGGTGCGGGAGCCGCTTTCAATGCCCATGAGCAGGGAGGTGAAGCCGGCGGAGACCATGGATTCCATGAGCTCGTCATCCAGGTCCTGGGGCCGGGTCTCCATGCCAAAGTCGATGTTAAGGGGGCGGATGAGGTCCATGAGGGCCAGGGTCCGTTTCTTTCCGCTGCGGCCGGGGCCGATGAAGTTGGCGTCGCTGAAGTAGAATTGGGTCACCCCCTGGTCGTGGAGGGCCTTGATCTCTTCAAAGATGCTTTCCGGGCTCCGGCCCCGCCAGAGGCTGCCTTGGTTGTAGAAGGAGGGCACGGGGCAGAAGCTGCAATGGTTGTAGCAGCCCCGGCTGGCAAGGATGCTCACCCGGCCCTCCTGGACGGTGCGCCTGGGCCATGGGAAAGTGTCGGGGTTTTTGGCCGGGGGCCGTCTGGTAAAGGTCTGGTCCGCCAGGTTCTCGGCCGTGGCCAGGCCGGGGATGGACAGGGGGCGGTTTTCTTCCAGGGCCTTGGCCAATTCCCCGAGGGTGGGTTCAAATTCCCCCACGCAGATGGAATCCACGGCCGGGCATTGGGCCAGGATCTGGTGGTACACCAGGGTGGGAAAGAAGCCGAAGAGGGTGAGGTGGCCGGTGAACCCCCCGGCCTTGAGGGCAATGAAAAAGTCCAGCAGGGCCTGGCTTTCCTCCCAGAAATAGACGGCATTGACGCAGATAAGATCCGGGTTGATCTTGGGGACCGCCTCCAGGGTCTGGTCAAAGGTGATCCCGGGCTGGGCATGGTCCAGCAATTGGGTTTTGATGCCGGCATCTTCCAAGGCCGAGGCGGCATAGCCGGCCATGAGGCAGGACCAGAGGGGGGTGTTGGCAATGTCGTTGAATCTCAGGACCGAGGGCAGTCGGGGATGTTCCAGGACCAGGGCGTTCATGGGGTGTTTCCTTTCAAATTGAGCCGGGAAAAGACCCCGGCGGTGTGGCAATGGGCTTCCAGCTCGTGGAGGAGGTGGGAGAGGGGGCCGGGGTTGTGGAAGACCGGGTAGAGGAGGTCGGTGTCCGAGGAAAGCTCCCCCTGGCGGATGAGGCGCCGGGTAATGGGAGCATCGGGGTAGAGGCGCACGGTGTTGAAGATCACCGCCCCCAGGTTGCCGGCATTGTGGTGGATTTCCAGCAGGGCGTCCAGGTTGGCCCGGATCTCGGGGATGTCCTCCGGACGGTCCCCGGGCAGGTTGACCAGGAAATGGCACATGGTGAGCATGTCCACTTCCGTGGTGATGCGGGAGGCCTCCAGGACCTGGTCCATGGTCAGATGCTTGCCCAGGCGGTTGAGGCCGGCCTGGGTCAGGGCGTCGGCGGAAAAATAGACGGCGCAGAGCCCGGCCTTCTTGGCCATCTCCAGGCTGGGCCGGGTCAGGGTGTCCTCCCGGAAAAAGCCGGTCCAGGCCACCTTGAGCTTCCGGTCTAAAAGTTCTTGGCACAGGGCCTCAAAGTGGTCCAGGGGACGGTTGACCACCCCGTCGGTGAAGTGGAAAAGCCCGATGCCCTCCTCCTTGTGGAGGAACTCCATTTCGTCCACGATGCGGGAGGGGCTGCGAAGGCGCATGCAACTGCCCCCCAGGAAGGGGTAGCGGCAATAGCCGCAGGAGAGATCACAGCCCCGCTTGCCCTCGATGCCCACGGCCGCTACATAGGCGTTGCCCCGGGTGTAGTCCTGGGGGGGGAAGAGCTCCCGGTCCATGGGGGGGATTTCATCCATGTGGAGTTTGGGGCCCAGGGGATTTTCAACGATCCTGTCCCCGTCCCGCCAGAGCAGGCCGGGCAGGGGTTTGGGATCCAGATCCGATGCCATCATTTTTTCAAAGACCTTTTCCCCTTCCCCCTTGAGGCCCAGGTCAATCTCGGGCACCTCGGCCATGAGCCGGGCGCTGAACAGGGAAAAGGCCGGTCCCCCGGCCATGATCCGGGCCTGGGGTGCCAGGGTGCGGACCAGTCGGGAAGCGGTCTTGAGGCTGGAGAGATAGGAGGCGGCATGGCCGGCCAGGGGATCCAGGTTCCGAAAGGAGAGGGCCACCCGATCGGGCTGGAAGTCCTCCACCAGGGGGGCGAGTTCCTCCCAGGGGTCCTTCTGCCGTAGGGGTGAGAGGTTCATGTCCAGGGCCTTTTTCACCACGGGACGGCCTTCCAGGGTCTTTGGAAGGCAGGAGGAGAGGCGGGAGAGCCCCAGGGGGTATACCCTTTCCCCGGCCCCCAGATGGGAGGTGGGGACTTGTACCAATAAAATTTTCATTTGTATTCCAGTGTTTGTTTCCCGGTGTTATGCCCGGCCTTTAGTTGAGGAGGAGCAGTCCAAGGTATTTCACATAGCCGTGTTTTTCCCGGACCACCTCCAGGTCCCAGCCCACGCTGCGGGCGGTTTCATAGACATCAATGCCCGAGGCCTCCATGGCCGGGCGGGCCAGGTGGGGGCTGCGGCAATTGCCGTCCTCCGGGCAGGAGGGGCAGACCGGGCAGGGGCCGGCCCCCAGGGTAAATGCCTTGTGGAAGCCCTCCAAAAATGCCTGTTTCTCCAGGGCCAAAAGCTGGTTGTGGAAGTCCCTGCCCGGGGGGGAGCCCTGGACCAGGTAGGCCCGGGTGTAACCGTCCAGCAGTTCTCGGGTCCGGGCATGGTCCATGCCCCGGGGCGGGCATTGGAGGTTTTTTCCAAATCCCTGGCATCCGAATTCGCACTTGGTCCGGGCAAAGGCAGAAGTCTTCACCCGGGAGGGATCAATGGGGATGATCTTGTCCAGGCCGGCGGCCAGGGCCCGGTTGGGCCAGGGGTCCACGGACAGGGGGCAGTCCCGGTCCTTGCAGGCGGCCATGATGCCCGAGTCCGTGGAAAGATCCAGGATCACCGGTGGGGACATCCCGGCCTGTTCCATCCATTGGCTGATCTTTTTCGTGGTGTGGCAGGCCCCATTGTAGGTGTTGAGCATCATGGCCAAATCGTAGAGGGCCCCCTTCTGGGGGCTGGCACCCCTGCGGTCGGGGAAATAGTCGTGGATGAGGAGCATGCCCCCGGGGGCCAGGAGGGAGACGGCCTTGTCCAGCAGGGGCCGGGCCTCCTCCGGGCCATAGGCGTGGAGGAAATTGCCCAAAAGGACCAGGTCGAATTCGCCCTTAATCTCTGCGCTGCGGAAATCCCCCTCCAGGGTTTCAAGGTGGTCCCAGTCCCGGGAATCCGGGTAGAGTCTTCGGGCCGAGGCAATGACCTCGGGAAGATCGTAGAGCACCCCCTCCTCCAGGCCGGTTTTCCGGACCAGGGTGCGCACCAGGCTTCCGGCCCCGCCCCCCACGTCCAGGGCCCGGCCGGAAAGGTCGCAGGGGGCCAGAAGATCGGCGATCTCCCCGGCCTTTTGCCGGGCCAGGGTGTCCATGGCCGAGACGTAGAGGTGGTTGCGCTCTTCATAGGTGAGGCGGGTGTCGGCCATGCCCCTTGGGCCTTCCAGCACCAGGGATCCGGGAAGGGCCACCCGGGTGAGGATCTCCTGGAATTTGGGGCGCATGTACTTGCGGTAGAGGAAGAAATCGCCCATGTACTCCCCTTTGCCCGGTACCAGGAAGCGGGCGGCCACCTGGGCGTTGTACCAGCTGTTCCGGTAACAGCCCACCAGGGCCATGGCACCGAGGCCGGTCATGAGTCGCTCCAGTTCCGGAACCTTGCATTGGGCCCTTTGGGCCAGTTCCTCCAGGGTGTCCACCCCCTGGTCCAAATGGAGGAAGAGTTCCAGCTCAATGGCGGCGAAGAGCAGTTCCGAATGCCAATAGGCCGTGGCCAGTTCTTCCAGGTATTGGAAGTCGGGCTGGGCCGGGTCGGGCCGGGTGAATCCGGGGGTGGGCAAATCTTGTGTCATGGGCGTTTTCCTTATCAGGTGGCCGGAACGGGGTTCTGGGAAACGGCAGAGGGCCGGGCCGGATCTTTGGTGGTGGCATCCTTGGCCAGGGCGGTGGCGGCTTCGTTGCGGGCCCGGACCATGGCCCGGATCAGGTCGGCCCTGTTCTCCACCTGGGTTTCGGCTTCAAAAAAGAGATCCCGGGGGTTCCGTCCCCGGGTGAGGAAGACGGCCATGCCCTTTTCCAGGCGCTGGAGGCTTTCCCGTCCGGCCATGGCGCTCCAGGCCGGGGATTGGGCCAGGATGGTGTGGAGCTGATTCCAGTCTTCTCCAATGAGAAGGGGCTGTTCCAGGGTGAGGCGGATGCGTTTTCCGGCGGGGAAGTGCTGGATGGCCTCTTCAATGTCCTGGTCGCCGGGGAGGCAGGGGGCTGCTCCCTGGTCCGACGGAGTTTCCGGGAAAAAGAGGTCCAGCCGGGCCGGTTCCGAAGCCGGGGTGGCCAGGGAGACCAGGAGGTATGCCAAGCCGGAGACGGCCATGGCCGGGATCACCCCGTGGCCCATGAAGATGGGGTGGAGGGATTCCAGGAAGGGGGGGGCCATGGGGGCGGTGCGGGCCAGGTCAAAGATGACCAGTCCGGTCTGGAGGAAAAAGCCCGTGTACAAAGAGGCTATGGCACCGGCCCTTGTGCCCCGCTTCCAGAAGAGCCCGCCCATGAGGACGAAGAAATAGGAGGCCGAGGCAATGAAGGTGGCAATGTGGATGGCATCGATGATGGAGTGGATGTAAAAGGAGCCTATGGTGGCCAGGACCACAATGGCCAGGACGGCCAAACGGTTGATCCGTTGCATCTGCCCCAAAGTGGCCCCGGGGTTGAGGTGGCGCTGGTAGATGTCCCGGGCCACGCAGGAGGCGCCCGAGGCGGCAAAGGTGTCTGTGCAGGACATGGCGGCCGTGGCCAGGGCCACCCCGCACAGGGCCAGGCCCAGGTTGGAGAATTCGGCATCCAGGATATAGGTGAGCAGGGCGGGCTCGGCCTTGGCCATGCCCATGGGGAAGCCCATGGCCGCAATGTCGGGATAGATGGGGTTCAGGGCCAGGGCAATGAGGGCGCAGCCCCCGAAAACAATGGCCACCAGCAGGGAGCCCAGGCAGAGGCCCCGTTGGGCCGAGCGATTGTCCCGGGCGGCCCAGACCCGCTGCCAGGGATCCTGTTCCGTGATCCAGCCGGGAATAATGGCAAAGACAAAGATGAGGACCATGGGCAGGCCGATGGACATGGGGTTCCACCAGTTTTGAGGCGCAACCGCCGCCAATTCACCAAGGGAAAGCCCGGTGACATCCCCGGCTCCGGAGACCGTTATACCGGCCATGACCAGGATAAAGGCGGAGAGGCAGAGGAATTGGATCATATCCGTTGCAATGACGGCGGAAAGACCCCCCAGGGTGACGTATACCGACACGGCCAGGCCCACGATGAGGGCGGACCAGGCCGGGTCCACCCCGTAGAGGATCTCCAAAACCATGGCAAATCCCTTTATGTCCGAGACGGCAAAGAGGATCATGACCACGGTGATGATTCCGGCCACGGGCAGGCGAAGCCCCTTGCCGTAGCGTAGTTCCAGCAGTTCGGGCTGGGTCACGGCCGGCAGCTGTTTGATCTTTTTTACAAACAGGGCAATGAGGGGCAGGGCCAGGATATTGGGGGCCACAAAGCCCCAGACCGAGCCCATGCCCAACAGGATGAAAAAACCGATCACCGCCAGCAAGGCCCCGGCGGTGAGCCAGGAGGCGGCGGCTGAGAACCCCACAAACAAAGGACCTGTGTTTTTACCGGCCAGCCAGAAATCGGAACTGGAATATTGTTTTTTACTGAAAAAGAGGCCAAAGGAAATCAAGACCGCAATGTAGATAGAGAGAAAAAGAACAAACCAAAGGAATGCGCTCATACGTCCTTCCTTTTCCGGTCCGGTTTTTTTATGGACCGGTTGGCACCGGCCCATAAAAAAACCGGACCGACACAGATCAGCCCGGGGATTTACCGTCTCTCCGAGGTAGGATTGTACACCTTCAGATATTCTGGCTCGTGGATCTTCCGGGATACGGCGCCTTCCCATGGTGATGTATCGCCACAGTGGCCTTGTGCCGTGCCCGTCCCCACTTACAGCGGCGGGTCCGCCCCGGATTCTCGCCGGGTTCCCTGACAAGGTGCATTTAAATTAACCAAATTGTCGTTTCACCCCCATCTCCGGAGGGCGGCAGGCATCCTATAGCACAGGGGGGATGCCAATTCAATACATGGGGTGCAATGGTTGCCAAGTCCCTGGAATTCAGGTACATTGAATGTACACCATCCAATCTTTCCTTTGACAAAAACCGCCGGCGACGAAATACCATGGTCAATTTTAAAAATCTGCCCATTAAATTTAAGCTGTTTCTTCCCTATTCCCTTGTGTTTTTACTTATTTTATCCATGGGGTTTCTCCTGGTCTACGTCAAGATCCACAGGGAAATGGAGGACAAAATTTTGGGGGATCTCATGGCCTCCAACAAGACCATCACCACCCTGGTGGAGACCATTATTTCCGTTTCCATTAAAAACCATCTCAGGGGCATTGCCGAAAAAAACCGGGAGGTGGTGGCCGGGATATACCAGGACTATAAGGACGGGTTCAGCTCCGAAGCCGACGCCAAGTTCAAGGCATCCCGGGTGCTCTTGAGCCAGAGCATCGGGGAGACCGGCTATATCTATTGCATCAACAGCCGGGGCCTCAACGTCATCCATCCCTCTCCCACCATCTGGGGCAGGGATTTTGCCCTGGGCAATTTCAGCGCCCAGCCCTATGTGAAAAAACAGGTGGCCCTGAAAAACGGCTACATGGAATACCGGTGGCGGGATCCCGGGGAAAAGGTTTATCGGTCCAAGGCCCTTTACATGAGTTATTTTGAACCCTGGGACTGGATCATTTCCGTCTCCTCCTACAAGGGGGAATTCGCCCGGCTGGTGAGCATTGATGAATTCAAAGCCCAGATCATGGACATTGAGGTGGGCCGGACCGGGTATTCCTTTATCCTGGACGGTCGGGGCAATGCCCTGATCCACCCGGAATGGTCGGGCAATATCCAGGACATGCGGGACATGGACGGTCGGTATATCATCCAGGAGATCACCCGCAGAAAGAACGGTCACCTCAGCTATACCTGGAAGGATCCGGAAAAGGGCGAGGTCCTGGAAAAGCGCATCGCCTTCCAATATATCCCCTCCCTGGACTGGATCATTGCCTCGGGCAGCGACGCCCGGGAAATGTTTTCGCCCCTCTACGATATCCGGAACACCTTTATCATCACCCTGGGGGTGACCCTGGTCCTCACGGCCCTGATCACCCTTTTGATTGCCTCCACCATCACCCGTCCCCTTACCCAGGTGATCCGGCAGTTTGAAAAGGGGGCCTTTGGCGGGGGCAAGGACTATGGTAAGGGGGAAGCCTCCCAGCGAATTCCCGTGGACCGCACCGACGAAATCGGTAAACTTGGCACCAGCTTCAATGTTTTCATGGAGCGGTTGGAAGGGGGGCGGAACCACCTCATGGAGGAGATCCGGACCCGCCGGGCCGTGGAGGAGCGGCTGCGCCTCTTTGAAAAGGTGTTTGAACACGCCAACGACGGGATTTTTATCACCAAGGCCGACGGGGTGATTGAGAAGGTTAATCCGGCCTTCACCGAGATCAGTGGCTATACCAGTGATGATGCCCTGGGCAAGAATCCCCGGATCCTCCGGTCGGATCACCACAGCCCCGGGTTCTACCGGAAGATGTGGGCCGATCTCATCCAACGCGGGGAATGGGCCGGAGAGATCTGGAACCGCCGTAAATCCGGGGAGGCCTTTCCCGAACTCCTGAGCATCAGCGCCATCCGGAGGGGGGACGGCACCACTGCCAACTATGTGGGGGTCTTCCGGGACATCTCCGACATCAAGGCCAAGGAGGCCCAGATCAAGCACATGGCCTTCCACGATCCCCTGACGGATCTACCCAACCGGGCCCTGTTCAAGGACCGGCTGCGTAAGGCCATCAGCATTGCCAAACGGAATGAGGAGCTGATCTTTGTCCTCTTCATCGATCTGGACGATTTCAAGCAGGTCAACGACACCCTGGGCCATTCCGTGGGGGATCTTCTGCTCAAGGAGGTGGCCCGCCGCCTCATCCGGGCCACCCGTGAGGGGGATACGGTCTGCCGCATCGGCGGGGACGAATTCATCGTCATGGTCCCCCATGTCCGGGATTTCCGGGATTTAAAATCCATTTTGTCGCGGATCCAGAAGATTTTCAGCTCGGAGTTCCACCTGGAGGAGCATGTGATCACCGTCACCGGCTCCATCGGCATCTCCATGTTCCCCGAGGACGGCAGGGATGTGGACCGTCTCATCCGCAATTCCGATCTGGCCATGTACCAGTCCAAACAGATCGGGAAAAACACCTACACCCGTTACGAAGGCCGGGACGGGGATTCTGTTCCGGGGTGATCCTGCCCCTCTGTACCAAAGGGTGAAACCATTGGTCTGGCGTTTTTCCCATGGCCGTTTTTTCCACCATGCCCCTTCCAGGTGTGGATATTTCCCCTTTTTCCTAAACGGTGTTTGGAATCGTTTGCTTGTCTCCGGCGGTGAACGGTGTCTTGCCCCTGTTTTTAAGGTATTGAACCTTAAAAATATGGGATTTTTTGTTTCAACACATGGTACGGGGGAAGTAAACTTCTCCATGGGTGAACCAATGGAGTCGGAGAATCGACCGGGGGATGGGCGTCGGTTCCGTTTTATCTTTAATATTCAGCCAGTTTGTGGTTTTAAAACCCCGGCCTTTGGTATATGCTGATCGGATCTGAATCACTAGCATGTCGCCATTAAGCTTTTAATGCAGTTTAAGAAAGAGATAAAAATGAGAATGAAATTTCTGAATCTTTCCCTTTTTTTTGCATTTCTATTGCTCACCCCCGCCTGTGATAAGGCCGAACAGGCCGCCCCCCAGGCCCCACCACCCCCCGAGGTCAGCGTCTATCAAACCCGCACCGAAACCGTTCCCCTGTACAAGATCTTTGTGGGACAGATCTACGGGGCAAAGGACATTTCCATCCGGGCCCGGGTGGAGGGCTTTCTCAAGGGCATCCATTTCAAGGAAGGCTCTCCGGTGAAGACGGGGGACCTGCTCTATATCATCGAAAGCCAGCCCTTTGAGGCCGAGGTGGCCTCCAAAAAAGGGCTGCTGGCCGAGGCCAACACCAATCTGGTCAAGGCCAAGCGGGATTTGGAACGCTATCGTCCCCTGGCCGATGAAAACGCCATTTCCCAGAGCGATCTAGACGGGGCCGTGGCCGCCTATGAAGCCGCAGGTGCCGCCGTGGAAGCAGCCCAGGCCAATGTGAAGGCGGCCCAAATCCAGATGGGATATACCCGGATCTACTCCCCCATTGACGGGATCATCGGCAAGACCAAGGCCAAGGTGGGGGATTTTGTGGGCCGGGATCCCAACCCCGTGATTTTGAACACGGTGTCCAACACCACCTCTGTGCTGGCCGAGTTCTTCCTCACCGAGACCCAATACCTGGGCATTGCCCGGCACATGGTCAAGCTCCAGGCCGAGGAGGTCCGGGCCGAGATGCAGCGGGAACCCGACATCCAGCTCATCCTGGCCGACGGGTATCGCTACCCCCACAAGGGCAAACCCAACTTCCTGGACCGCCAAATCGACCCGGCCACCGGGGCCATCCTCTTCCAGGTCTCCTTTCCCAATCCCGACAACCTGCTCCGTCCCGGCCAGTTTGCCAAGGTCCGGGCCCGGGTCGAAGAGGTCAAAGACGGGGTTCTGGTGCCCCAGCGCAGCATCAGCGACCTCCAGGGCATCAAGCGGGTTTTTATCGTGGATGAAGAGAATAAGGTCCAGGAGCGCCAGGTGGACCTGGGTCCCTCCATTGATAATTTCTTCCTGGTCCGCAAGGGGCTTAAGGGGGGGGAAATGGTTGTCTATGAAGGCTTGCAGAAGGTGGCCGACGGCAGGGTGGTCAAGGCCAGGGAAGTCCAGGTGGAACGCATAAGACAGGAAGAAAATTGATGGGTACCTTTTTTGTAAGACGGCCCATCGTGGCCATGGTCATTGCCGTTATCATCATGATTGTGGGGACCCTCTCCCTTTTGGGCCTGCCCACGGAGCAGTACCCCGAGATCACCCCCCCGGTGGTCCAGGTCCGGTCCAATTACACCGGGGCCAATGCCATCAATGTGGAGCAGTCCGTTGCCACGCCTTTGGAACAGCAGATCAACGGGGTGGACAATATGATCTACATGAAGTCCACCAATGCCAACGACGGCACCATGACCATCAGCATTTCCTTTGAAGTGGGCACGGATCCGGATATGAACACGGTCTTCACCCAGAATCGGGTCTCTGCGGCCACGGCCAAACTGCCTGAAGAGGTCAAGCGGCTGGGGGTGACCACGGAAAAGTCCATGCCCAACATCGTCATGCTGGTCTCCCTCACCGATGCCAGCGGCCAATATGACCAGGCTTTTTTAAACAACTACGCCCTGATCAATATCAAGGATATTTTGGCCCGGATCCCCGGCATCGGCCGGGTGGACGTTCTCGGGGCCTCGGACTATTCCATGCGCATCTGGATCAAGCCCGACCGCCTTGCCCAGCTGGGCCTCACCGTGCCCGAGATCATCGGGGCCATCCGGGCCCAGAACCTCATTGTCCCGGGCGGCAAGTTCGGGGCCGAGCCTGCGCCCAAGGGCACGGAGTTCACCTATACGGTGCGGCTGCCCGACCGGCTCCAGTCGGAGAAGGAATTCGGGGAAATCGTGGTCCGGACCACCGAGTCCGGGGCCCAGGTCAAGATCAAGGACATTGCCCGGGTGGAATTGGGGGTGGAATCCTATAACATGGTCAGCCGTCTCAACGGCAAACCCTGCGCCATTGTCTCCCTCTACCAGGCCCCTGGCACCAATGCGGTGCAGCTGGCCAAGGATATCCGGGCCCAGATGGAAGATTTGTCCAGGGCATTTCCCAAGGGCATGACCTACGACGTCTCCATGGACGCCACCCTGCCCATTACCAAGGGCATTGAAGAGATCGTGGTCACCCTGTTCGTGGCCCTGGCCCTGGTGGTCTTTGTGGTCTTCATCTTCATCCAGGACTGGCGGGCCACCCTCATTCCCACCATTGCCATTCCCGTCTCCCTTTTGGGGGCCTTCATGGCCTTTCCCCTGTTGGGCTTCACCGTGAACACCCTCTCTTTGCTGGGACTGGTCCTGGCCATCGGCATTGTGGTGGACGACGCCATTGTGGTGGTGGAGGCGGTGCAGGTGAACATTGCCAAGGGAATGGATTCCAAAACCGCCACCATTGAGGCCATGAAGGAGGTGACGGCCCCTGTGGTGGCCACTACCCTGGTGTTGGTGGCCGTCTTCCTTCCCGTGGCCGTCATGGGGGGGATCACCGGGCGGCTTTACCAGCAATTTGCCCTGACCATTGTGGTGTCGGTCTGTTTTTCATCCGTCAACGCCCTGACCCTGAGCCCGGCCCTGTGCGGTCTCATCCTCAAGGCGCCCAAGCCCTACCGGGGCCCCCTGGGCTGGTTCTTCAAGATTTTTAACAAGGGCTTTGACGCCTCCACCAATGCCTATATGAAGGTGGTGAAGATGATGACCCGCAGGATCTTCATCGGCCTGCTGGTCATCCTGGGCATCACCGCCGGCACCGGGGTTGTGGGAAAACTGCTCCCCGGCGGGTTTGTCCCGACCGAGGACATGGGCTATCTCTTTGTCAACGTCCAGCTCCCGGACGCAGCCTCCCTCCAGCGCACCGACGCGGTGACCAAAAAGGTGGAAGCCATCATTTCCAAGCACAAAGAAGTGGACTATGTGACCACGGCCACGGGGTTTTCCATGTTGTCCGGCTCCATGGGCACCAATTCAGGCTTCTTTTTCATTTCCCTCAAGGACTGGGACCAGCGGGACAAGACCGCCACGGACCTGGTCAACCAATTGAACCGGGAGTTTTTCATGGCCGTGAACGAGGCCCAGGTCTTTGCCTTTGGTCCCCCGGCCATCCCGGGGCTGGGGTCGGGCTCCGGTTTCACCCTCATGCTCCAGGACCGGTCGGGCAATACCCCTGAATATTTAGGCTTCCAGGCGGCCAACTTCATCCGGGAGGTCCAGAAGCGGTCCGAGATCGGGTCGGCATTCACCACCTTCCGGCCCACGGTCACCCAGAAGCTCATCGAGGTGGACCGGGACAAGACCCTGAAGGCGGGCATCTCCCTGGACGATATGTACACCACCATCGGGGCCTTTTTGGGCGGTTCCTACGTCAATGACTTCAACCGGTTCGGTCGGCTGTACAAGGCCTATATCCAGGCCGAGCCGGAATACCGGCAGAATGCCGACCAGATTCACCTTTTTTTCCTGAAGAATCGAAACGGGGACAGCGTTCCCCTGTCCGCCTTTGTCAAAGTAAAGGATGTCTACGGTCCGGACTATACCAACCGCTTCAACCTGCTGCGCACCGCCGAAATCACCGGCGGACCGGCCCAGGGCTATACCTCGGCCCAGGCCATGGCCGCATTGGAAGAGGTGGCGGCCCGGGTTCTGCCCTCGGACATGACCTATTCCTGGGCCGACATGTCCTACCAGGAAAAGGAGGCCGCCGGTTCCGGGGCCGTGGTCTTTGTTTTTTCCCTGGTCTTTGTCTTCCTCATCCTGGCGGCCCAGTATGAAAGTTGGTCCCTGCCCTTCAGCATCCTTTTGGGCACCCCCTTTGCCATCTTCGGGGGGCTGGGCCTGGTGCTTTTGGCCCGGATGTACGACCTGGGCTACGAGAATAACGTTTTTGCCCAGATCTCCATGGTCATGCTCATCGGCATGGCCGCCAAGAATGCCATTCTCATCGTGGAGTTCGCCAACATTAAGTTCAAGGAGGGGTTGGGGCTCTTTGATGCGGCCGTGGCATCGGCAAAGCTGCGTTTCCGTCCCATTCTCATGACGGCCTTTTCCTTTATCCTGGGTATCCTTCCCCTGGTCATTGCCACAGGTGCCGGGGCCGAAGCCCGGAAGGTCATGGGTATGGCCCTTTTGGGCGGCATGTGTCTGGCCACCCTTTTGGGGGTCTTTTTCTACCCCATGCTCTTTGTCCTGGTGGGCAAGCTGGGACGGTATGAGAAAAAGCGGGATTTAAAAAACAACACCATTACAGGTGGAAAAGAGGCTGGATAAATGAAATGGATACGAAGTGCTGCATCTGTGTTGACCCTGGTGGTGCTCATGGCTGGTTGCACGACCGTGGGGCCGGACTTTAAACCGCCGGAATCCGTTGTTCCCCAGACCTATCGTTTTACAGGGCCCGGGGTGAAGACCGTGGCGGATTTGAAATGGTGGGAGCTGTTTAAGGATCCCATGCTCCACCAATTGGTACAGACGGCCCTTGAAAACAACCAGGACCTGGCCACGGCCATGAGCCGGATCCAGGAGGCCCGTGCCACCTATGGCTTTACCCGGGCCGATCAATATCCAACCATCAATTTGGGTGCCGGGGGGACTGTGGGAAATTATTCCGGATCCCGTTCCGGCACGGACAACACCAATGTCTATATTTCCCCGGTGCTCTCCTGGGAATTGGACTTCTGGGGCAAATTCAAGCAGGCATCCGCTGGGGCCCGGGCCGATATCCTGGCTTCGGAATTCGGTGCCCGCACCGTTCAAATCAGCCTCATTGCCGATGTGGCCTCGGCCTATTACCAGCTTTTGGACTATGGCCAGCGCTTGGAGATGTCCAAAATCACCCTGGCCTCCAGGCAGAAGAGCCTGAATATCATCCAGAAGCGGTTTGAAAGGGGGATCATCCCGGAGATCGACGTGAACCAGGCCCAGATCCAGCTGGAGATCGCCGCCGGCGCCATCCCCCAGTACCAGCGTCTCATTGCCCGCACCGAGCATACCCTGAACCTGCTGCTGGGTCAGCTGCCCATGGAGATCAAGGCGGGCAGGGCCCTGGTAGACCAGGAGCAGCCCCCCTTTGTGCCCACGACCCTGCCCTCGGAGTTGCTGGAACGGCGCCCGGACATCCGCCAGGCCCTGGCCCGGCTCCATGCAGCCAACGCGTCCGTGGGCGTGGCCGTGGCCCAGCGTTTTCCGGTCGTGAACCTGACCTCCACCCTGGGCCTGGCCTCCTCCGAGGTCTCCAATATGGTAAGCCGGGGCCTTATCTGGAATGCCGGGGCAAGTCTCCTGGGTCCTTTGTTTGACTTCAAGCGGAGTAAATCCCGGGTGGCGGTTGCCGAAGAAAAGACCCGCCAGGCCCTGCTGGCCTATGAAAGAACCGTTCTCAAAGCCTTTGGTGAAGTGGAGGACGCCCTGGTGGATGTGGACACCTACCGAAGGGAAAGCGAGGCCGCCGGTCGAAAGGTGGCTGCAGCGGAAAATGCCGCCCGGCTCTCCTTTAAACGCTATGAAAAGGGGGTGAGTTCCTTTTTGGAGGTCCTGGATTCCGAACGGACCCTTTTTTCCACCACCCTGGAGTGTTCCCAGATCAAGCAGCAGTTTTTCAATGCCTATGTGGCCCTGTACAAGGCCCTGGGGGGCGGTTGGGTGTCCGAGGATGCCCCCCTGGTACCGATTGGAGACGATGGAAAGAAGACGGTTTCGACCCCTCCGTAACCCGGACAAATATCCACGCCTCCCCCGGGCAGAGGGGAAAAAATAGCCGGCGGTTCCCTGGAAAGGGGGAACCGCCGGTTTGCGTCTATCCATCTATCCTAATCCAAGGGCCCAGGGACTGCCTTCACGGCAGGGGGCTGAGCCGGGCCCCTTAATACAAGCTCCCCCCTGGATGGAGGAAGGGATTTTACCCCTGGGAGGGATCCGGGATCTCGGGTCAGCAATGGGGACTGGAGAGGTCCAGCTGCTGTTTGAAAAAGGGGCGGAACTCATCCCTGCGGTGGCTGACGTAGAGGAGGGTGGAGATTCCCATGGCCGCCACCTCCTCCAGAAAGGCGAGCAGGGCGTCCCGGTTGGCCTTGTCCAGTCCCTGGGTGGGTTCGTCCAGTACCAGGAGTTCCGGTGCCTTGATCAGGCCCCGGGCAATGAGGACCAGGCGCTGGCGGGCAAAGCTCAGCTCCCTAAAGGGGGTTCCTGCCTCCTGGGACATGCCCAGAAGATCCAGCCATTTTTCTGCCTTTTTTCGGTCGGCCTCCGAGGGAATATGGTAGAGGCCGATGCTGTCAAAGAGGCCCGAGACAATGCAGGAGAGCACGTCCCCGGGCACCCGGTAATCCCGGTGCAGGGCCGGGCTGACAATGCCCATGCGTTTTTTCAGATCCCAGATGGACTCTCCACTGCCCCGGCGGATGCCGAAGAGGGTGAGGTCGTTCTGGTAGCAGGCCGGGTGGTCCCCGGTGACCAGGGCCAGGAGGGTGGATTTCCCACAGCCGTTGGGACCGGTGACCAGGGTGTGATCGCCGGGGTAAAGGGTGAGGTCGATATCCTTAAAAACGGGGATCCCCCCGTATCCGGCACTGCCCTTGATCAGGGAGACCAGGGGAAGGGGGCTCCCCCCCTGGCCACGGCCCCTGGATGGGGGGTGGAAGACCTGGTCCGGTCGGGCGGCGAAATTGGGGGATTCCCCCTCCATGAGGGCGGCAATGGCCGGGCGGACCTGGGCCATGGGGCCGGCCCAGGTAAGGCATTGGCCGTCCATGGCCGCCCCATGGGTGGTGCAGGCCGGGATATCGTCCAGGTTGTTGAGGAAGATAAGGATAAAGGCCCCCCGGCGGGCAATGGTGGCCAGGGCCTGGTCCAGTTCCCTGCAGCTCTGGATGTCCAGCCCGTCGAATGGGGCCTCCAGAAGCAGTCCCCGGGCACCGGCCATGAAGGCCGAGGCCAGAAGCAGTTTCCTGGACTGTCCCGTGCTCAGGTTGCGATAGCCCGTGTCCAGGTGGGGGGTGAGGCCCAGGGCGTCAATGAGATGGGTGTGGCCCGGGATATCGGGTAAAAATTCCCGGGCCGGGGTTCCCGGATCCAGTCGATCCAGGAAATCGGTGTCGTCTTTTTTCAATTCAGCTTCATAGACGGCCTGCTGATCCTTGAAGCTTACCGTATGGATGCCGGGCAGATGGCCGGCCCAACCGTTGAACAGGGTGTCCAGGCCCGAAGCATTGCTGCCGAGGATGCTCCAGATGTCTCCGGGGGAGACCTCAAGGAAGGGCAGGCCGGGTGCCGGTGTCATATCATGTGGAATGTCAATTTTCATGGGGGCATTGAACCAGGAAGCCGGTCATGGTGCAAGGGAATTCTGCGGGGAAAAGGGCGCGGGGGATAAAAAAAGGGATCTGGGATCAGGGGGCTCAGATTAGGGTTCGGAAAAATTGGGCTCAACCGTGACCCCGGCCGGAAGAAACATATCCATGGGCAGGGTGGGATTGAGCTGGGGGGCGTCTTCGGTTTCCGTAACCGGGGTGGTGGCCCCTTCGGTCCCGTCCCCAAAAATGGAGGAGGCCCATTTTTCCACCGGTGATTGGAAGGACCAGGATTTGGCCGCCTTTTTCGGTGTCAGGGTGAATTTTTCGTCAATGTGGGGGGCGACGTCGGGATTCGCCGGCACCGGGTCCACGGATGTGGCCATGCCCGTGTTGAGGAACAGGGTCCATAAAAATAGGGAAAGGGTAAGTACGAATAGATGTTTCATGTCAATCTCCCATGGATGTATCGGCGGCATTTGTCCGGACATTTCACGGTAATGGGCTCCCAAACACTGGGAGGCGTTGATCTCCAGGGGATAGGGACTCGGTTTCAAAATGATCCAAGGAGGCCCATGGGGACCGGGTTGGCGGCCTTGTCGCCAATGGTGACACCTGGGCCGTCTGTACCTTGCACTGGAGGCAAATCCATATGGCGAAATATCCGGGAGGGGCTGCCGATGGGTTGAGATTCGATCTTGACACCAGTATACCGTGGATGCGTAAAATTGCCAGCCCCAATTTAAGTGTTTAATATTTTTACGAAATGTGGTGGAGGGTCCGGGTCGGTATCCCGGCCCCGGCATGGACGACCGGGCCGGTCGCCTGATGGGACTCCGCCTTTGCATGTCCCCGGTAAGATGGTATAAGGGGGGCAAAGAAAGGTTTTTTTCTCCCATGTCCGGGACACGGCGATATCTATCCCGTCCCCCGGAGGAGGGAATATGCATATGAACAACATTAATTGAATGGGGACAGGAGTGAGGGGTAAACGGATTTATGTGGATGTGGACGATGTCCTGTCCATGACCACGGATACCTATGCGGGTGTGGTGGAAAGGGAGTTTGGGAAAAGGGTCTCCTACGGGGATCTGACCACCTTTGATTTGATGGCCTCCTTTGGGTTGACCCAGGGGGAGTTTGAGTATTTTTTCCAATTGGTTCACACCCCTGAGGTTCTCATGGGGTACCAGGTGGTGGAGGGCTGTGTCCAGATCCTTTCGGCCTGGGCCGACCAGGGCCATTTCATCGATATCGTAACGGGACGTCCCTCCTGGACCCATGGGGCCACCCGGGACTGGCTCTCCCTCCATGGGCTCCCCTTCAATGAATTGACCATGGTGGACAAGTACAACCGGCCCGATGCCGACCCCTCTGTCTCCATTTCCAAGGCCGCCTTCAGGGCGCGTTCCTATGATCTGGCCGTGGAGGATTCCAGGGAGATGGCCCTTTACCTGGCCCGGGAGATGGCGGTTCCGGTGAAGCTTTACAACCGCCCCTGGAATGCCGAGCCCGTGGCCGACCAAAGGGTTTCCCGGGTTTCCTCCTGGGAAGATATGGGAGAGGTCTAACCCGGGTTAATGGAGCGTGGCCGGGGGGATCAGCCCACCAGGGGCTGGACCAGGGCGGCCAGGCCAAAGCCCAGGATGACCAGTCCGGCGCTCTTTTGGATGATGTTGTGGTGGCGGTGGGAGAGGTGGCGCCCCATCTTATGGGTGGCCATGGAAAGGATGAGCCACCAGAGGCAGGAGCCCGCCCATATCCCAGCCACCATGGCCAATGCGGCCCGGTTGTTCCCCGGGGCCTTGGCCAGGCCCAGGCCCGAAAAGACGGCGGCAAAGACCAGGATGGTCATGGGGTTGGTCAGGGTTAGGAACAGGGCGCTGACATAGGCTCCCATGCCGGAGTGGTTCATGGCTGGAGGCGGGCTGCCTTGGTACTCCGCCATTCGGCAGATGCCCTTGATGCCCAGGTAGCAGAGAAAGAGTCCGCCAATGATCTGGAAGCCGGTCAGATAGCGGGTGAGAAAATCCGAAACAGCGGTGAGGCCGAAGGCGGCAATGGTGCCGTAGATGCCGTCAGCCGTGGCGGCCCCAAGGCCGGTGAGAAGGCCGGCCAGGGGACCCAAGGCCAGGGTGCGTCGGATGCAGAGCAGGCCCATGGGGCCCAGGGGGGCGGCAATGGTCACCCCCATGACAATTCCCTTGATCAAAAAGTAGAGTTCCATATAGAATTCCTGGTAAAGATTTAATGAAAAGCATAGGATGGGGACTGAACAAAGTAAATGGGGGAATCCTGGTTTCTAACGGGAATTCCCTTTTAAATGAAAGGTGTTGGAACCATGGACTTAACAGATGAAAAGCGGCGCAGACTTCTGGATGATATCGGGCGGAAAATCCTGACGGAACTCCGGGGGGAAGGGCGCCTGTCCATGCGCCAGCTGGGCCTGAGGGTGGGGTTGTCCACCCCGGCGGTCACCGAACGGGTGAAAAAACTGGAAGAGGCCGGGATCATACTGGGGTACCATGCCGAAATCCGCACCGCTCCCAAGGCCATCACCGCCTTTATCCAATTGAAGACCCCGCCCCAGTCCTATGGAGCGGTCCAGGCCATTGTGGAGAACTTCCCCCAGGTCATGGAGTGTCATCACATGAGCGGGGACGATGCCTTTATCATCAAGGTGGGGGTGGACGACATGGTCCGCATCGAAGAACTGGTTACCCTGCTATCCCCCCACGGCACCACCCGGACCAGCATTGTTCTGTCCAGCCCCATCCTAAGGGGAACCGAGCCCGAAGGCGGGCTCCCGAACCCCTGATCATTTATTCCAGAATGCCCGGCGGTGTGGATACCCCAAGGGGCGTCCTGCTTTTCCGCCTGAACCTGCTTGATTTTTTATGGTTCCGTCTTATGGTTTTATCCAACGATGGATACACCTGGGTCATATCCGACCTGACCTTTGAGATTGAGGAGACATCACATGGGCAACCACATCAAGACCACTTTTCTTTTAACGGCCATGACCGGCCTTTTCCTTTTCCTGGGGTATCTTCTGGGGGGCCAGGGCGGCATGTTCATCGCCCTGATCTTTGCCGGGGGAATGAATTTCTTTTCCTATTGGTACTCCCATAAGATTGTGTTGAAGATGTACCGGGCACAGCCCCTGGATCGATCCCAGGCCCCCGGACTCTACGATACGGTGGAACGCCTGGCCCGCCAGGCCGGCCTGCCCATGCCCCAGGTCTATCTTATCCCCGAATCTGCCCCCAACGCCTTTGCCACGGGCCGGAACCCGGACAATGCGGTTGTGGCCGTGACCCAGGGCCTGATGAACCTCATGGACCAGGCGGAGTTGGAGGGGGTCATTGCCCACGAGCTGGGCCACATTAAAAACAGGGACATCCTCATCTCCACCATTGCCGCCACCATGGCCGGGGCCATCATGTGGATCGCTTCCATGGCACGGTTTTCCGCCATTTTCGGCGGGTCCGACGACGAAGAGGGCGGCCTGGGCCTGGCCGGGGTCCTCATCATGTCAATCATTGCCCCCATGGCGGCCATGCTGGTGCAGATGGCCGTGTCCCGGTCCAGGGAATACCTGGCCGACGCCACCGCCGCCAGTATCACCGGTAATCCGGCGGGCCTGGCCTCTGCCCTGAACAAGCTGGGCAGCTACAGCCGGGGCCAACAGGTGGATGCCAACCCCTCCACCGCCCACATGTTTATTGTCAATCCCTTGTCCGCCTCCAAAATAGCCGGGCTCTTCTCCACCCATCCCCCCATTGAGGAGCGGGTGAGAAAGCTGGGGAGCGCCACACGCACCGGCGGCGGGTTCACCCGGCAGGAAACAAGGGGTGCCGCTTCCTTTAAGGGCGATGGGGATTTTGCCGGTGGAAAGCCAGGCGGTAAAGTCGGTGAACGGCCCAAGCCCACCATGGATGAGCAGAGCAAGTCCTTCTGGGACAATCTGTCCTGATTCCGGATAAAAAAGAGAATAGAAAAGGGAACCGATGTGTCGGTTCCCTTTTTGCGTTTGGGGCCGGCCCTGGCAGGACCGTATTGGACCTTCAATGGGAATATATCCAGGGGGCCGTTCCCGCTGTTTTTCTATTTATAATCCTTGAGGAGGATGTGATGCTTTTTCATCTTATAGGCCAGGGACTGGCGAGAAATTCCCACCTGCCGGGCGGCCTCGGCTGCATTGCCTCCGGACTGCTCCAGCCGGCGCCGGATGATGAGTTCCTCTTCCTGGTCCTGGTAGAGTTTCAGGGCAGGACCCGCTCCCGGGGAGAGGGCTGCGGCCATGGAGATATTTCGTTTGAAGATCCGGGGAAGGTGGCGGGTCTCCAGGAGGGTTTCATCGGGCCGGGCCCGGTTCATGGCGCCCTCCAGAATATGCTCCAACTCCCGTACATTGCCCGGCCACCCATAGGTTTTGAGAAATTGCATCAACTGGCTGCTGGGGCGTTTGATGGTGCGACCCAGTTTGGCATTCATTTTTTCGATGAAGAAACGGCAGAGAAGGGCGATGTCGTTTTTGCGCTGCCGAAGGGGAATAATTTCTTCAAAGACCACTGCCAGGCGGTAATACAGGTCCTGGCGCAGGAGTTCCTTTTCAAAGAGGGCTTCGGGCAGGTGATGGACGGTACTGATGATTTTGATATCCAGCTGGATTTCATGGCTGCCCCCCACCCTGCGGATGTGAAAGTCCTGGAGGACACGGAGGATTTTCGCCTGGAGTCCCAGGGGCATGGAATCGATTTCATCCAGGAGCAGGGTGCCTCCGTTGGCCTCTTCAAAGAGACCGGGCTTGTCCACGGCCCCGGTGAAGGCTCCCTTGGCTGTGCCAAAGAGCATGGCCTCCAGTAGGTTTTCCGGAATGGCCGAACAATTTACGGCAATGAAACGTTTTCGGGAGGGGCAATTGTTGTGGATGGCTTTGGCCACCAGCTCTTTCCCTGTGCCGGTCTCCCCGCAGAGCATGATGGGGGAAGGGGTTTGGGAGGCATGCATGAGCACTTCCAGGGTGTGGAGGAATTGGGGATTGTGGGTGATGATGTCCTGGAACCGGGAGGCCTCCGGCGGAATGGGAATATCGGTCTCCAAGAAGGGACGCCCGTGGACCAGCCCGGACCGGATTTGGGGATAGATGCGAACAAAACAGATACACCCCTTCATTTTATTGTTCTGGATCAGGGGAAAGGCACTCTGGCTGGCATTCACTGCCTTGCCGTTGATGGTCTTGTACAGGGTGGTGTTGTTGATCACCGGGCCCCGGGTTTCAATGCAATTCAGGGTGGGGCTTTCAAGGCTTTTCAGATCATAGGCATCCACCAGATGTTTTCCCAGAACCGTTTTAGGGGGGAGTTCGTCCAATCGGGAAAGGGCGGGATTGTAATAGACAATCACCCCTTCCATGTTGGCAATCAACACCCCTTCATCCAATAGATCCAGGTAGTTGATGAACATGTCCTCTCTAAGGTTAAACTGGGTTTTCAAATCCATGGTGCCTCCTTTGAACCGGGTGGTGGTGGCCAAAAAATTTTTACAATCCCTTTCCGGATCAAAAAATTTTTACGAAAATTTTGTCAACGCCCCACAATGCCCCAGGAGTTTAAAAAAAACAAGTCAAAAAATATCGTTATATTTCAATGGGTTGTTTCTGGTGTCAGCGGCTTTATAGGCCGGTTTGGTTCCTGTGGCACATCCATTGCCATACATGGATTATGGGCATGGCCATTAAGTCATGCACATTGGGTGCCGAAATTCGTCGGCATGGCTTTGAATTCAACACTAAGGAGCACCAAGATGAAGATAACAAAGGTAACCGCAAAGGCGGTGAATATTCCTTTTAAAACCCCCTATAAATGGTCCGTTGGCACCTACACCGGCATCACCCGGGTCATCATTGAAGTCCAGACCGACGAAGGTATTATTGGATATGGGGAATCCCCCTCCTGGGAAAGTGAAGAAGAAATCAATACCTTCATGGCCCAGCGCCTTTTGGGAAAGGATCCCCTGGACATGGAAGCCTGCGAGCGCGCCTGTGTTCCCGAGATGATGGTTCTGGCCAACACCGACGGCAACACGCCTTTGAAATCCTTTGGCGGCATTGAAATGGCCCTGTGGGATATCAAGGGAAAATTTTTCAAGTTGCCCCTGTACATGCTCCTGGGCGGTGCGGTACGGAAAAAGATCCCCATGTGCGAATATTTCTCCTACCGCATGCCCAATGCCGAGGGCACCGACGGCGGTGAAACAACCCCAAAGGATGTGGCCGATTATTGCGCCCGCATGCGGGATACCCACGGCTCCACCTATTTTGAGGGCAAGTGTTTCACCGGCAACGTCAAGGCAGAGGTGGAGATGATCCGGGAAATCCGCGCAGCCCTGGGCGAGGATGCCATGATCCGTCTGGACGGTAACATGGCCTGGTCCATTAGCAGTGCCCGGGAGTTGCTCCGGGGTATCGAACCCTACAATATCCGTAATTTTGAGGATCCGGTGGGCTCCTTCTGGGACATGAAAAAGTTGCGCCAGCACAGTGCCATTCCCTTTTCAACCCACAATCCCGATCCGGCCCTGGCCTTCCACCTGGGCGTGCCCGATTCCTTTGTGGTGAACCTCACTGTTCTGGGCGGCCTAAGAAAGACCATCGGCTTTATCAATACCTGTGAAAACATGGGTCTTAACGTCTGGTGCTACAGCGGCGACACCGGCCTGGCCACGGCCGGATACCTCCATGTAAAGGCGGCCATACGCCATATGCACGAGCCCAGTCAGTCCCTGTTCCGGTTCATGGAATTTGACGTGATTGAAGAAGGCCCCTTCTCCCCGGTGGACAACCTTTTGGATGTGCCGGAAGGGCACGGCCTGGGCGTCCACATCGACCATGAAAATGTGGAATACGGCCATAAACTTTATAAAGAGAACGGACCCATGGATCAGTTTTACAACGAAAAGACCCCCAACGAGTTCCTTCGTCTTCCCGTTAACTAACCCGGATATTTAAGGAGAATTTGCTCCGGAAAGCGTGGGTGCTCTGACAGTTGAAGGGCATCCTTTTTTTCTCAACCTTATTTCCGGGGCAGATTGTCCCCCTTGGGACGAAATATCCAAGCCAACCGTCATTGCAGATTGATTTAAGGAGTTTCATATGATCAACACATTGGACGCCATCCATGATGCCGCCCTGGCCATCCTGAAAAACACCGGTATGGTTTTCCACAATACCGATGCCGTGGAAATCCTCCGGCAGAGGGGATGCACCGTGAAGGAAAACCGGGTCTTTTTTCCGGAAAAGGTCCTCATGGACCTGATTTCCACCGCCCCGGGATCCTTTACCCTCCATGCCGGTAACCCGGACGCTTCCGTAGACATCGGCAGCGGTACCCCCGCCTATATAACCGGATACGGCTGTCCCAATATCATTGAGGCGGACGGCTCCAAGCGCAGCGCCGTGTTCCAGGACTATCTCAACTTTGTCAAATTGGTCCAGGGAACCGAGGCTTTCAAGATCAACGGGGGGATTCCGGCCCAGCCCAACGACATCCACATGGAGACCTGTGGACTGTTTATGACCGGTGTGGCCCTGGTGAATTCAGACAAGTGCATCATGGGGCAGCCCGGAACCCGGCAGCAGGTGGAAGATCTCTTCCAGCTGGTGGCCCTGGCCAACCACGGCATGGAGGAGATGCGGGAAAATCCCCGGGTCATCACCCTGGTGAACACCCTTACCCCCCTGCAGATGGACGACCACGCCGTGGACACCCTCATGGTCCATGCGGAGAACGGTCAGCCTGTGGCCATTTGTTCCGGCTTTATGCAGGGCACCACCGCCCCCATGACCATGGCCGGCGGCATGGCCCTGGGCACGGCCGAAACCCTTGCCGGGGTTGCCCTGACCCAGGCCATCAGTCCGGGTACCCCCGTCCTCATGGCCCTCAACGGTTCTCCGGCGGACATGCGCACCGGTGCCTTGGACATCGGCTCCCCGGCCCATACCATTGAGGTGATCCTTACCAAGGCCCTGTCCAAAAAATACGGGATTCCCTGCCGTTGCGGCGGCACCAGCACGGATGCGGCCGTGGTCAATGCCCAGGCTGGCTATGAATCCATGATGACCATGCAGGCCTCCATGGAAAAGGGGGTGGATCTGATCATCCACGCCGCCGGTATCCTCAATTCCTATGCCGCCATCAGCTATGAAAAATTCATGCTGGACCTGGAGATCATTTCCAAATTGGAATATATCGGCGCCGGCATTGTTACCGATGACGAAACCCTGGCCCTGGGCGTGATTGATTCCGTGGGCCCCGGGGGGCAGTACCTCACCCACATGCATACCATGCAGCATTGTCGGAAGGAACCCTGGAAATCCCCGGTGGAAACCCTGGTGAAAAAACAGGGCCTGGAAGATTCCCGGGATTACCTGGTGGAGAACCTTACCGCCAATGTGGAAAAACGCATTGAGGCCTACCATCGTCCCACCCTTTGCCAGGATCGCTTGGAGGCCGTTGAGGCCTTCCTCAGGGAAAAGGGCGTTCCGGAAACGGATCTCCAGCGCCTGGCCTAACCCGGAAATTTCATGACCATTTGCGTCAAATTATTTGAGGCCAAAGGAAAACGGCACCTTTTTCCGCCATATCCATTGCCGTAAATCGTCACCCCCGGGGTGAAACCGTTTGTCTGATTTGTCGGGCCGGGGAATGGCCGGTGGTAGCCCATTTCCACCGCGCCGTCCCAGCCCTGTATTTCAGTAAGCTGGGAAGTTTTATGGACATTCAGGGCCAGGCCCCTCCCGGGAAGTGCCGGCAATAGTGTTTTTACCCCCCAATGTTTTACATTAACCATTTAGAACAGGAGTAAGAAGATGAGTTTCAGCGGTCACAACGCCACCCAACCCGACACCCCGAACACCGATCCGTCATCGGGATCTTTTTTTGAGCGGGTGGATACTTTTATCCTCAAGGTATCCTCCGTTTTCATCCTTGCCTTTCTTGCCTGGGCCCTTTTGGATTCCGACAACATGGGCGAAAGTATGAAGGGCATTTTTCATTTTGTCACCAATCAGTTGGGGGCGTTTTACCTTTTCACCGGTGTCTTTTTTGTCCTGTTTGCCCTTTGGCTGGGATTCGGGCCCTACGGTAATGTAAAACTTGGAAAGGATGATGAAAAACCTCGGTTTTCCTATCCTTCCTGGTTCACCATGACCTTTGCCTGCGGCTACGGAATCGGCGTGGTATTCTGGGTGGCGGCAGAGCCCTTGAACTTTTTGGCCTCCCCCCCCTTCGGTCTGGAACCCATGGGGCAGGATGCTGCTGAAATGGCCCTGGCCTATGCCTTTTTCCACTGGGGCTGGACCCCCTGGGCCACCTACTTGGCCATCTCCGCCCCCTTGGCCTATATCATGTTCCGCAAGGGAGAGGCCCCCAAGTTTTCCACCATGCTCCGTCCCTATATGGGCGACCGGGTGGACGGCACCCTGGGCAAAATCATCGATACGTTTCTGATCCTGGGTACCATCTTCGGGATCATCACCTCGGCCGGACTGGGCATCAAACAGCTCCTGGGCGGCCTCAACTTTGTTTTTAACATCGAAACCACCACCACCCTGACCGTCGGCATTGCCCTGGTCTGGTTCTGCATCTATACCTTTTCCACGGTCTCGGGCCTGGATAAGGGCATCAAGGTTCTGTCCAACATCAACATCCCCTTAACCATAGTCCTTATGGCCATTGTCTTCTGCATCGGACCCTCCCGGTTCATCCTGGATTATTTCTCCAACTCCCTGGGAGAGTACATCGTTAATTTCCCCAAGATGAGTTTCTGGACCGATCCCGTGGGAAAGAGCGGTTTTCCCCAGGGCTGGACCATTTTCTACTGGGCCTGGTGGATTGCCTGTGCCCCGGCCACTGGCCTGTTCATCGCAACCACTTCCCGGGGTAGAACCATTAAGGAAGTCGTGATTATGCACATGACCGTGGCCCCCTTTGCCACCTGGGCCTGGTTCGCCACCATAGGCGGCACCGCCATCTTCCAGCAGACGGTCCAGGGCATCGATCTGGTGGGCATGATGAAATCCGGCGGCGGAGACATTGTCTACACGGTATTGGCCAACCTGCCCATGGGCACCGTTCTCACGGTTCTGTTCATGCTCCTGGTTATCCTCTTTCTCTCCACCACCCTGGACTCCTTCTCCTATGTCTGCGCACAGGTCATGACCCCGGAGGACAAAAATCCGGGAACCCCCCATGTGCTGCTGCGCCTTTTCTGGTCCACCACCATCGGGGCCATCAGTCTTATCCTCCTGCTGGTGGGCAAGGGTATCACCGGGCTCCAGCTCTCCTCCATTGCCGCCAGTTTGCCCATCATTCTCATCATGATCGCCATCTGCTTCAGCATGGTTAAAATGCTTAAGACGGAAGAAGGCCATAGATAAAGGAATTAAATACATGAAACATGCCATCACTACCCCCAATGCCCCCGGCGCCGTCGGTCCCTTTTCCCAGGCCCTTGTCCATGGCGGAATGGTCTATTGCTCCGGTCAGATTTCCGTTGATCCAGCCACGGGCCAGGTGATCAAGGACAGCGTTGCCCAACAGACCCACCGTTGCCTTACCCATCTTGCGGTTGTACTTGAGGCCGCCGGAACCACCATGGCCAATGTCGTGACCGTGGATATTGCCCTCTCCTCCATGGAGGTGTTTGACGAGATGAACCGCATCTATACCACTTTTTTCTCCGAGCCCTATCCGGCTCGGATGACCGTGGCCTCGGCCGGCATTTACGCCGACCTTGATGTGGAAATTAAGTGTATTGCCCACCTTTAAAATCTGATTCCCTGATAGGCTGAATTGGATTCCCTGCCCGGGGCCTTCATGCAAGGCCCCGGGTTTTTGTTTGTGCGCCAGGCTGTCAATCAGCGTCCAAAAATGACCCCTTTGGCGTTAAAAAAAATCACTTCCTGCTCTTCAATCTCCAGCTCTGGTTTCCGGTCTCAACGATCTCACAATGATGGGATGGCTTCCCCCGATTAATCGGGGATAAGAATGGACAGGAGCCGTATACGAGGCCCGTACGTACGGTTCTGTGAGAGGGATGAGGCCCGGATTAATTGCCCGGCCCCACCCTACTCGATAATCGGGTTTGTTTTATTGGGTGGTATAAAATGGATGGCGGAGATAAAGTTTTGCATGCCTAATATTTACAATGGCTTAATCTGCCTTAATTTTACAATAGGCAGCCCAAAAAGGGCGTTGAAGCAAGACCTGAAAAATGAGGCCGAAATCATGATTACCAAAGACCAAGTATGCCATACCATTCGGTCGGTATTTCCCGACGTGGGGAAATGCGGGCAGGATATCACCACCTCCTATGACCTCCACAGGGCGGCCTGGGTGGTGGATATGAAAAAGGACAACCGGCGGTTGAAGACATTTGTGGAACCCGAGGATGCCAGGGCCTGTGTCCTGGGGGAACAATGCCTGGGCCTGGGGATTCAGATCCATGAACTCAGGGAGAATATCCGTAAATGGCCCCAGCGAAGATAAGGGAGGTGACCCATGGCAAAACATGCATCATTGGATGTGGATTCCGATGGATATCTCCGGAATCCGGAGGCGTGGAATGAAGAGGTTGCCTGTGCCCTGGCCGAGAGGGAGGGCGTATCGGATCAATGTCCCCTGGCAATGGAGCAGATGGAAATTTTAAAGTATATCCGGCAGTATTACCGGAAGTTTGAAGCCTTTCCCATTGTCAGGGCTGTGTGCAAGAACCTGGGACAGGAGCGGGCCTGCCAATATGAGCATTTTCCCGACCCGGTGACGGCGTGGAAGATTGCCGGCCTACCCAAACCAACGCCGGAGGTGCTGGCAAAGATACGGCATTGAATGGAATAGGTTATGGTAATTTGCACGTGGAACCATTCCATATGGTGGAGTATTGGGGTGGATGGCCCATGGGATGTGTAACTTTTGGGATATACAGATACCCCTGGTGAGAAATTCCGGGGGTATTTTTATGTATGGGTAATTTTATTCTTAAGTTTTATACTTTTAAAATTTTGTTAACCACTTAAAATAAAGGGTTTTTATGCTTGACACCCTGGGTGTTGCTAGGTAAGTTTCATGGGTGAAACTGGCCGATTTAAGTAAAAGTACGCAATGTTGCATGGAAAAATGAATAGTGTTTATGCTGAGGAGGTAGAATGAACCCATTGATTCAGTTTTGCAAGATCTGTCTGTTCTGTGCGGTATTTTTATGGGGCTCGGTAACTGCCCATGCATGGGTAAATGGAAACGGTCAAGGCCCAGTTGGGCAGGTATCAGCATCCCGTCTCTGGAACATGGTGGAAGGTGCGGGATTTCTTTTGTCCGCGGAGGGAAATTCACCGTGGGGGGATTGGTGCCATGACAGTGTCTGGAAGACCTCCCTTGGGGCGGCCATGGGAAAGATGGCCTGGGAAGACAGGGAGCCCCGGGGCATGGACAGGGCGTGTGAGGCATTTCTCCAAAATGGGGCAGGGGATTCCGGCCCTGAAAATTCCTACCGCCGGTATTTTATTCTGGAAAGCATGCGGGGCCCCAGGGGGGGCGCCGATGATGCCATGTGGTGTATCCCCTAGTGGGGTTGCGCCGGCTCAGGGTACACCGGTGTAATGGTTCATAAAAGAAAGGCCCCTGGTGCTGAATGCACCAGGGGCCTTTGCTGTTGTGCGAACTATGGCGGGTGTTTATTGGACCGCAGGTGCTGCCGCATGGGCGGCGGGCTTAAGGAATTTGGGGATGAGCACCAGACCCACCAGGACCGCACCGGCAATGATGACGGTGTAGTTGCTGGAGACCAACAGAAGGCCACCAATGGTGAGCATGACCTTGCCGCCGATCTTAATGGGGCTTCTGAAGTAGCCGATGTAGGCGGCGGACAGGGCAATGATGCCCACAATGCCCGAAGCCATGGCCACGGAGAATTCCATCCAGGTAAAGTTAATGAAGAGCATGGAGGGGGCATAGACGAACATGAAGGGGACCAATGCCTTGCCCATGGAGAGGCGGAAGGCGGTGGTGCCGGTTTTCATGGGGTCTGCGCCGCCGATGCCGGCCCCTGCATATGCGGCCAGGGCCACGGGGGGGGTCACGTCGGCCAGAACGCCGTAGTAAAAGACGAAAAAGTGGGTGGCCACCAGGGGAACCCCCAGGTTATTCAGAGCCGGGCCTGCAATGGAGGCCAGGATGATGTAACAGGGGGTGGTGGGAATCCCCGCCCCCATGACGATACAGGCCACGGCCACCATGATCAAACCGAAGAAAAGGGTGGCCCCATTGGCGGAAATCAGCCCCATGGGGATGATGTCGGCAACAAAGGTACCTGCGCCCGAGGCCAGTTCCAGAACCGCACCGGAGAATTTAAAGCCCATGCCCGTGAGGGTGAGCATGCCCAGGATAAAGCCGACGCAGGCACAGGCCGCGCCAATGGCCAGGGCATACCGGGCCCCTTCGTCCAGGCCGTCGGCAATGCGTTTGGGCGTCAGCACCTTGGAGTCGTCCAGATCCCCGATGCCCAGTTTTTTTGTCAGGGGCGGAATCCAGGAACAGACCACGGAAAGGATGATGCCGTAGAAGGCCGCCAGATAAGGAGTGAACTGGAGCAGCAGCAGGGTCACCATCACCCCCAGGGGAATGATCAGGTGCCAGGAGCGTCTCAATACTTCCTTGAGCTGGGGGATCTTTTCCGGTTCCATGCCCTGTAGACCCAGTCTCCGGGCTTCCAGATGAACCATGGAGAAGATGGCCAGGTAGTGGAACAGGGCCGGGACAATGGCAATGAGGATGATCTCATTGTAGGGGATGCCCAGCATCTCCGTCATGACAAAGGCCGAGGCGCCCATGATGGGCGGGGTGACCTGGCCCCCGCAGGAGGCCGAGGCTTCAACGGCCGAGGCAAATCTGGGGGTGAACCCGTTCTTCTTCATCATGGGGATGGTAAAGGAACCGGTGGTGGCGGTGTTGGCAATGGGGGAGCCGGAGATCATGCCGAAGAAGGCAGAGGAGACAACGGATACCTTGGCCGGGCCGCCGGAGTATTTACCGGCCAGGATCATGGCCAGATCGATGAAGAACTGCCCCAGGCCCGATGCCTGGGCCATGACGCCAAAGAGAACAAAGTGGAAAACATAGGTGGCCACAACGCCCACGGCCACGCCGTAGATGCCTTCTGTGCCCAGGTAGAGATGCTCCACAATGCGGACAATGTCATATCCCCGGTGGGCCATGACGCCGGGCAGATAGGGGCCCATGAGACCGTAGAGTAGGGCCACGGCACCGATCACCGGCAGGGTGTTGCCCATGGTCCGGCGGCAGGCTTCGGTGGTCATGACAATGGCGACCAGGCCCATGACATAATCGGGCATGGCCGGGAAGCCGATGTTGACGATGAAGATCTCCTTGAAAAAGACAATGAGATAGAGGGAGAATCCACCGCCGGCAATGGCCAGGGGCCAGTCGGCAAAGGAGAGTTTGTCACCGGTGCCGCCCAGCCCCTCCAGGGGCAGGGCCGTCATGGAGATGAAAAAGACCAGGGCCATGATGCCCACCTGGCCGATCATGGGGATCTCAGTGGAAAAACGGTGGGTGAGCTGCCAGGCCAAAAAGAGGTAGAAGGCGGCAAAGGCTAAGCCGAACCCCCATTCTTGGGCGGGTTTCTCCGGAATGCGCCGGGGAAAGACCAAAAAGACCAGGCCGATGACCAGGGTCAGGTGAACAGTGCGGTGCATGACCTCGTTGAGGAGGCCGAACCCTGCGGTGTAGACGTGGAAAAGACTGAGAATAATGCAGAGGAGACCGGTGATCTTTGCCGTGATGCCGCCCAGGTCCCGGAAATTAGACTCGGCGTCGTATTTCTTGACAATGGCGTCAACCGTCGAGGCATCCACTTCTGCGTTGGTATTTGCGTGCATCTCGATTCCTTATTTTACGGTGTTATCCGACCCGGATTCCGGAAGGACCGGAAGGATCAGCAAGGCCTGGTCCTCCCATTGATTGAGATCAATGGTCAGGCCGCCCTGGGATAAGCGGTTTTCATATCGTTTGTCGGTCCGAACCACCAACTGGCGGATGGGCCGTTCCATTTCAAGGACGAATCCGTCCCTGGTTTTCACAAATGCGGTGCAGCCGGGTTCTTCCGGGCTGGTGGGCAGGCCGGCCCCGTGGGTCTGGAAGAGCTCACGGGTCTGGAGAATTTGGCCGCTGCGGATTTCATAGTAATCCACCACCCGGGTCAGGGAGACCGAATGGATAAAGGAAAGGGTGAAGTCCCCGGAAGGGCCCAGGGGAAGCCGGGCCAGTTCCGGCGCCCGGGACGTGCCGCCCAGACGCCGGACATCGGAAAAGCCCAGGACAACCAGATACCCGGTCTCCCCCTGGGGGGGAGCCGGGTGAAGGGCTGCGCAGGCCGATGCCGTCACCAAAAGGATCAGCAGGGCTGTCCACTGGATGATCCGGGGCCGACAACCGACCGGAGACCGGCCTGCTGCAAGGCATCCCATCCTATTTCAGGATACCTTTTTCTTTGTAGTATTTGGCCGCACCCGGGTGAACCGGAATGGAAACGGATTCCAGTGCAGTGGCCAGGGAAATCTCTTTTCCCTTTACGTGAACCTTGGACAGGGTTTCGGTGTTTTCATACAGGGCCTTGACCACGTGGTAGGCAGTGGCGTCGTCCAGCTGGTCGTGGGTGGTCCAGATGGCGCGAACGGCAATGGTTTCAACGTCGCTGTCCTGGCCGTTGTAGGTGCCGGCGGGCAGAACCACGTTGGCGTAGTAGGGCTGAACCTTCTGGAGTTTGGCAATGGCAGGTCCGTTCAGGGGCACCAGGATGATGTCGTGGTGGTTGGCCAGTTCCACAACGGAAGCCGTGGGGGTACCGGCGGTGATCAGGGAGGCGTCCAGGTTGCCGTCCTTGATTTTTTCAACGGACTGGGAAAAGGAGGAGTAGTCTTCTCTGATGTCGGACTTACGGTCCATGCCGTGGGCAATGAGCAGGTCGCCCAGCAGCTGCCACTGGCCGGATCCCGGAGAGCCCGATGAGATGGATTTACCCTTGAGTTCGTTGAAGGTTTTCACCCCGGCCTTGGCCCGGACCACCAGCTGTACTGTTTCAGGATAGAGGGCACCCAGGGCTCTCAGGTTTTTCTGGGCCTTTCCCTTGAATTGTTTGGTGCCGTTGTAGGCAGCGTCCAGGATGTCGGCGGCCACAAATCCGGATTCAATGCCCCGGCGGCTGAGAAGGGTGGCGTTGGCAACGGAGGCGTTACCGGTTTCTGCAGTGGCAGAGAGTTTTTTACCGTCAATGACAACTTTGTTGGAGATCATCTGGGCCAGCATGCCGCCCAGAGGGTAGTAGGTGCCGCCGGTGCCGCCAGTGGCGATACCAAAGAAGATCCGGTCTGCGGCAAGGGCCTGCCCCGAAAGGAAAAGTCCTGCAATGAGCATAGTCACAAGTAAACGTTTTTTCATACTGCTACCTCCTGTTGGGTGATTGTCCAGGGTCTGACGTTCAAAATTCGATTCTGAGATCAGCTTTCTGTAAAATCATCTGTAGAATTGATATCAAACCGGCGTATTGTCTGAAATTGCCGGGATTCCTACCATAGGATGACGAACATTATCATTTGATTATCAATTCGTAAATTCTCCCAAGGGACAGGATATAGCTGGTCACAACGGATGAAAATCCCATGGTCACTTGTGACCATGGGATGGGTTCCACGCCGGAAAGGGCATGGGGGGGGAAGGGCCTATTCTGCGGTGGTGTACCCTTTACGGATGGCGTATTTCACCAGGCCGGCGGTTTTGCGGATATCCAGTTTTTTCTTGATGGCGGCCCGGTGGTGTTTCACGGTGGTGATGGAGATGTGGAGGAGGTCGGCTATCTCCTGGTTGGACTTTTCTTCGGCAATGAGCTTGAGCACCTCCCGCTCCCGCACGGTCAGGGGTTCGAAGGGGGCGGCGGACCGGCCGGTCTTGTAGGAGTGGGCAATGTCGTTGGCCAATTCCTTCTGGATCAGGGGGGAGATATAGGTGTCCCCCTTGCGGATGGTCTCAATGGCGGAGTGGAGTTCCCGGGGGGCGTCCTCCTTAAGCAGGTATCCGTTCACACCGGCGGAAAGGGCATGGTGAAGGTATTGGAGGCTTTTGTGCATGGTCAGGATGAGGATCTTGATCCCGGGGTAGACCATTTTGATTTCAATGGCCGCCTCAATTCCCCTAAGGTTGGGCATGGCAATGTCCAGGAGGATGAGGTTGGGCGGATCGGTCTTGGCCAGGAGCCGTAGCAGCTCCAGCCCGTCCGATGCCTCTCCCACCACCTTGAACTCTTCCTTTTTTTCAAGGATTTGGCGGATGCCGTGGCGCAAAAGACTGTGGTCATCGGCCAATATGATGCGATAGGTCGTCATGGCCCTCCTTTTTACCAAGGGGAACGCTAAATTGCAATACAGTCCCCCGGCCCGGCCGGCTTTCCAGGATGAGTTTTCCCCCCAGCATCCGGGCCCTCTCCCGCATGGAAGGAAGTCCCAGGCCCCTTGTGGTCGGCGGGTTGGCGTCGGCCTCCCGGGGATTGAAGCCCGTCCCATTGTCCTGGATGGAGAAAAAGACCTGGCTGCCCCGGATCTGGCCCTTGAGGATGAGTTCCGTGGCCCGGGCATGTTTCACCGCATTGTTCAGGGCCTCCTGGAAGATGCGGAAGACCAGGATCTGGCTGTCCAGGCCCAGTCGGTGGTCCACCCCTTGAATGTCCATGTCCACGGTGAGGGTATAGTGTTGTTTCAGGGTGTCCATGAGCCACATGAGGGCTGCGGGCAGGCCCAGGTCCTCAATGGCCGGGGGGGCCAGGTCACGGCAGAGGCGGCGGACGTTTTCAATGACCTGGTCGATATAGGCCACCATGTCCTCGCATTCCCTTCGGCCCTGGGTGTCGTCGGCGGCAAGGCCCTCCTCCAAAAGGATGACCTTGAGCTTCATCACGGTGAGGGATTGGCCCACTTCGTCGTGGAGCTCCACGGAAAGGCGCTTTCGTTCGTCCTCCTGGGCCGAGATGAGCTTGGCGCTGAGGCGGTGGAGCTGGAGTTCCGAGGTTTTGAGTTCGGTTTCGATTTTTTTCCGGGTGGTGATGTCCCTGGAGTTGACCACAATGCCGGCCACATCGGGCTTTTGGATGAGGTTCCGGGCCGATATTTCAAAGATTCGGGCCCCCCCGTCCCGGTTGAGGAAGACAAATTCCTGGACCGTGACCTCGGTGGGGTGGGCCTGGTTCACATGGGCCAGGAAGTCCGAGAACCGACCGGTGGAGGGATCATCCATGAGCTGGGAAAAAATATGTCCCTTCAGCTTCTGGTTTTGATAGCCCAGAAGCCGGGTCACCGAGGGGGTGGTGTATTGGATGCAGCCCCGGGGATCCAGGACGGCAATGAGGTCGGTGGAATTTTCCGTCACCGCCCGGAAGTGGCGTTCGCTCTGGTGCAGGGCCGAAAGGCTTTGCTTCAGATCCCTGGACATGGAGTTAAAGGCCGTGGAAAGCCGGCCGATCTCGTCGCTGCTCTCCACGGGGATGTTCACGTCCAGATCCCCTTTGCCCACCTGTTTGGCGGCCTGGACCAACAATTGGAGGGGGGCCACCAGGCGCCGGGTGAGCAGGATGCTCAACAGGGAGATGCCTGCGGAGCTGAGCAGGGCCAGGATAAAGAGGTATCGCTTGGCATGGTTCATGGACCCGTAGATCTCATCCAGGGGATCCGTGGCCACCACCACCCAGTCCCAGGGGGCAAAGAAACCGGACATGGCCAGGTGCTGGGTGCCCTGCCATTGATACCGCACCGGTCCGGTGCCCGGGGTGATGAGTTCGGGCAGGTCCATGAAGACCTGGGCCGGACTGTTGGGTTCCGTATCTTCGGGGGGCGGGGGCAGGTGGGGGTGGTGGATGAGCCGGCCCTCCTTGTCCAGGATGAAGATATAACCGGCTTCGCCGATGCGGATGGCGGTCAGTTCCCGGAGGGCATCGTATTGGGCCTTGCGGGTGCCGGCCTTGATATTGGTGATACCGTACAGGCGGAGGAATTGTTCATGTTTTTCCACCAGGGACATGGCCTCCCCCAGCCGGGTGCCCAGCCAGCGTTCGGCCATGATGCGGATGGCCTGGTCCGAAAGGGAGTGGGTGAGCCAGGCACCGGTGACCAGGGCCATAAGGGCCATGGGAAGGGTGATGCCAAGGATCTTATGGAAGATTTTCATGGGGGGCTCCAGGGGCCGGCCGGGGCAGGGTCAGCCGGGTTTTTTCCGTAATCTGGGGGTAGAGGGCCATGGCTGCCTTCACCGGGTGGGCCAGGTTCAGGTATGCCTTGCGGGCAAAGGTTTGCTGTCGATGGTGGAGGGGGTAGACCACCATGTCCTCCAACAGCTTGATCTGGGCATACTCCCAGAGCTTGATCTGGTTCAGGGTGATCCGTTCCTGCCGGGCCTTTTCAATGATCTGGTCAATGCCACTGTAATGGGAAAAATTGGTGGCCGGAGATCGGCCCCGGGTCACCGAGGACTCCGAGTGGAAAAAGCGGCTCAGGATTTCATCGGTGTTGGGGCGGAATGCCTCGTAGAGGACCAGGGGATAGTCCTTGCTGCGGATGAGTTGATGCATGCGGGCATGGCTGGCCAACACCAGGTCCAATCGGATGCCGATGCGGGCCAGCTGGTGCTCCAGGGTCCGGGCATTCTTATGGTATTGGTCCAGCTCAGATGCCACCATGGAAATGGTAAACCCATGGGGGTATCCGGCCTGGGCCAGCAGTGATTTGGCCTTTTTCAGATCAAAGGGGTAGTCCAGGCCCAGGGAGGTGACATTGGCCCGGGAGAGGCCGCCGGGCATATGGGGAGGGACCGGTGAATACACCGGTCGGGCCATGGCGCTGCCAAAGGGCTGGATGAAGGCCGACCGGTCCAGGGCGTGGGCCACGGCTTTGCGGACCCGGATATCGGAGAAGGGGGGCTTTCCCGTATTGAAATGGAGGGTGGCCGTTTCCTGGACCCCTAGAATGTTGACCCGGGCACCGGGCCTGGACATGACTTCCTGTACCCAGTCCTGGTTGGATTCCCCGGCCATTAGGTCCAGGTAATGGTCAAAGGCGGGCATGCGTTCCCATGGCCGGGGCAGAAAATAGATGTCCACCCCGTCCAGTACCGGCTGCCCCCTGAAGTATTGGGGATGGGCCCTGAGGCTGAACCGGTCGGGGAAGCGGCCCTGGATCCGGAAGGGTCCGGTGCCCAGAAGCCTGGGGCATTCCGGATCCCGGGGGTCGTTGATTTCCATGACAATGAAGCCCCCGGCATAGTCGGCCACCTTGGGCAGAAAGAGCAGGGGGGACTGGGGTGGGTCCACGGTGAAGCGCACCGTATACCGGTCCAATGCCTGGATGAAGATGCCCTGGTACCCCCCGGCATAGGCCGACCGTTCCGGATCCATGGTTTTTTTAAAGGATCGGAGCACATGGGAAGCGGTCATCTCCCGGTGGGCCGGGGCCGAGTTCCCCTGGAAAAAAACGCCTTTTTTTAAATGGAAGGTCCAGGTCTGTTTGCCGTCGATGATTTCCGGTTCGGGGATGTTTTCCGCCAGGTCCGGTTCCAGTCGGGGGGCCTGTCCCGGGGTGAACCGGATGAGTCCGTTGAAGACCAGGTCGGCCAGGATGCGGTCTGCAAAGGAGGCGGCATAGTGGGGATCCAGGGTGTTGAACCCGGAGACGTTGAGGCCCATGCGAAGGACATTGGATGCCCGGTCCAGCCGGGGTGCCGTATCCGGCCATGCCCTTCCCGCCAGGATGAGAATCACTGCCAGGATGAGGGGGATGCTGTATTTTAGGGTGCCGTCTGTTTTCATTTGTTTTGCCGGTAAAAGGCGGGATCATACCATTGTTTTCAAAGGTAAAAAAATGATTTTTTAGGGGGAGGGGGTACCCGGCCCGAACCGACCGGTGTTGGGGCGAGGTGCAATAAAAAAACGGCATCGCCATTTTTTCATTGCAGGGAAAACCGGCACCCGTTTCAATTGAAAATGGCTTTGAAGAGCCGATCGTCGGCCTGGATGCATCGTTGATTCAGCTGCTTATATCGTTCCAGGAGCTGCCGCCCCTCCGGGGTGAGGCAACTGCCCTGGGTCCGGGTGGCGTTGACCACGGGTTTGCCGAAATTTTTTTCCGTGGATTTAATCTTGCTCCACACGGACTTATAGGACATTTTCAGCTCCTTGGAGGTCTTGTTGATGGAGCCGGTGCGGTCGATGGAGTCCAGGATAAGCATGCGTCCGTGGCCCATGATAATACCACCGTCGTCTCCCACAAGGAGTTGAATGGATTTCAATTTCATCTGTTGTGCTCCTGTTTTGCGTTGGGGGGCGGGGGATGGCTGCCTGGCCTTTTCCCCTGGGAATGTATAGCGGTTTTTTCCGGTATGGGCAATGGGCATCAATTTTGCATTTTTCATTTTAGCCACCTTATGTTAAGTTCACCATAAGGTAAAAATAGGAACGTGTAAAACCCAAAGGTTAAAATAAAAATGCAAGATCTTGAAACCCTTATTGAGGGCGCATCCCAGGCCCACGGCCACCTCTGCCCCGGCCAGGTGGTGGGGGTGAGAATGGCCATGCTGGGCTGTGAACTCATCGGCCTGGACCAGCCCCGGGAACTGCCCCAGATTAAAAAACTCATCGTCTATGTGGAAATGGACCGGTGTGCCACCGATGCCATCGCCTTTGTCACCGGTGTGAAGCTGGGCCGCCGGTCCCTGAAGTTCATCGACAATGGAATCATGGCCGCCACCTTTGTAAATCTGGAGACGGGCAAGGCATTCCGCATTGCCTCCACCGAAGAGAGCCGGGATCTGGCCGGTAAATACGCCCCCCACATCCAGGACAGACGGCAGCAGCAATTGGAAGCCTATAAGGTCATGGACCTGGAGGATCTTTTTGATGTCCAAGAGGTCCGGGTGGATGTGCCCGCCTCGGACATGCCCGGCCCCACCCGGTTCAAGGCGGTGTGCGAAAAATGCGGGGCCGTGGTCCGGGATAAAAAAGAAGTCATGAAAAACAACCAGATCCTCTGTCGCCCCTGTGCCTTTGGATCCTATTTCACCCCCAGAGAAGCGTCAAAGGATAAAGACCATGTGTAAAAAACGTCATAGCTTTAAAACCATTCCCGTGGAAGATGCCGTGGGCACCACCGTTCCCCACGACATGACCGAAATCATCCCGGGAAAATCCAAGGGGCCGGCGTTCAAGCGGGGCCAGAAGATTTCCGCAGGCGATGTCTGCCGCCTCCAGCGCATGGGCAAGAACAATCTCTATGTCCTGGATTTAAAGGAGGGACAGGTCCACGAGGACGATGCCGTGTTTGAACTGGCCTCGGCCCTGGCCGGCCCCGGCGTGGTCTTCTCCAACAACCCGGGCGAGGGTAAGCTGGAATTGCGGGCCGATCACCAGGGCCTACTCAAGGTCAATGTGGAGGCCCTGACCCAGTTCAACATGATCGACGATGTCATGTGCGCCGGCATCCACAACAACACCCCCGTGGAAAAGGGGGACAGCCTTGGGGCCACCCGGGCCATACCCGTGGTCATTGACCGGGAATACCTGGACCAGGCCATTGCCGTGGCCAGGGAAAACTATCCCATTTTTTCCGTCCACTATTACAGCCCCCTGAAGGTTCGGGTGGCCATTGTGGGCAACGAGGTCTTTGACGGGCTGATCCAGGATAAGTTTGAGGGCATTGTCCGGGAAAAGGTGGAACTCCTGGGCGGGGTCATTGAGGAGGTGGCCATTCTGCCGGACAAGCTGGAGATGATCCGGGGCAAGGTTACGGATTACCTGGCCAAGGAGACCGATCTCATCATCACCACAGGGGGCATGTCAGTGGATCCCGACGACGTCACCCGGGAGGGCATTGAAGCGGCCGGGTTTGACGAGGTGAACTATTCTTCCGCCGTTTTGCCCGGGGCCATGTTTTTGCTGGGTTACACGGAAAACACTGCCATCATGGGCCTTCCCGCCTGCGGCCTCTACCACCGCCGAACCATTTTTGATCTCATCCTTCCCCGGGTCATGGCCGGTGAGCGCCCGGGCAAACTCGAGCTTGCAAAGCTCTCCCACGGCGGCCTCTGTCTGAATTGCAAACCCTGCCGATACCCCCATTGTTCCTTTGGAAAGGCATGATGGCGATGACCCCCCTCCATATCATCGGTCAGCCCGGGGCGGGAAAGACCACCCTCATGGCCGATCTGATCCAGGCCCTGGCCGAGGGTGGCCTCGCCGTGGGCTCCCTTAAACACTCTTCCCATGCCCATGAACTGGACAAGCCGGGCAAGGACAGCTTTATCCACCGAGAAGCGGGAGCCGTGCCCGCCGCCATGGTCACCGGCAAAATGGCTGCCGTCTACCTGCCAAAGGGGGCGCAGGCCCATCCGGGACGCCTTCTGGAGCGGTATTTCCAGGACACCGACATCACCCTCATCGAGGGCTGGATTTCCGGCCCCCATGTCAAGGTGGAGGTCTGGCGGGCGGAAACCCGGCGGGAGCCTCTTTTCCTTGATTTGCCGGAAACGGCCCGGGTCCGGGCCCTGGTCACGGACGATCCCCTGTCCCCAGCGGTCCTGGAACAGGCCCGGGCCCGGCATCTGGTCCTCCTGTCCCGGCAGGATAGGGCCGCCATTGTTCAATGGATTTTTAATTGGCAAAGTCACCGGCGTCAACGGTCGGCCATCTCCCTGAAGGAGACGGTATTTGGTATGAATTTCACCGGTCTGATGAAGGGCTTGGCCCGTCGAAAACAACACTGATTTTTTTTATAAGGATGTTAAATCATGATACCTGAACAAAATCACCTGATTTATTTTTCCCCCACCGGCACCACAAAAACCTTGCTCAAGGCCCTGGCAAAGGGGATGGGCATCTCCCGGCCCCGGGTGACGGATATCACCTCCCCGGTCGTACGCAAGGCCCCGGCCCCGGCCTTTAAAAACGAACTCGTCCTGGTGGGCGCCCCGGTCTATGCCGGTCGAATCCCGGAACAGGTGGCCGACTACCTGAAGCAGCTCAAGGCCGAACAGACACCGGTGGTCCTGGTGGTTCTTTACGGAAACCGGGGATATGAAGATGCCCTATTGGAATTGAAAACCCTTACCCAGGAGGTGGGGTTCACCCCCCTGGCCGCCGCTGCCTTCATTGGGGAGCACAGCTTCTCCAGCGCCGACTGCCCCATTGCCCCGGGCCGGCCCCATGCCGGGGATCTGAAAACGGCAGAGGAGATGGGGGGCCGCGTCCGGGCTGTGTTGAACATTGCCGAAACCGTGGACCAGATTAGGGAGGTGGCCGTTCCGGGGAACCATCCCTTTCGGGAGGGCCTGGGAACCCTTCCCATCACCGGCATTGTTGTTTCGGATGAGTGTTCTGAATGCGGGGTCTGTCTGTCGGTCTGCCCCATGGAGGCCATTGATGCCGCCAATGGATTTGCCGCCGTGGCCGGGGCCTGTACCATGTGTTGTGCCTGCATCAAATCCTGCCCCCAGGGGGCCCGGTCAATGGCCCAGGGGCCCTTCATGGAAAAGGCACAGCTTATGTCTAAAAATTGTGCCGTCCCCAAAACACCCGAGATCTTCCTGCCCCGGTCCGGCGTCTGATACGGATAGGGCACGGGATGGATTGACCGGGGGCGGTCGGGCATAAAAAAAGGGAAAGGGGAGCAAGGTCTCCCCTTTCCCTTTTAAGGATGGATGAAATTGGGTTTATTCTTGTGCGTTGGCCTGTTGGACGGCCGCAGTGACCGTGCGCTCCCTCAGCAGAATGAAATAGGAGAGCAGGGCCACTTTTTTCCGGCGGTCGGTTTCCGATTCCACAATGGTGAGAACCAGGTCGGCCATGTCCGAGGCATTGTTGGAGATGGCCGAGGCCATGCGGAGTTTGGCAATGTTGTCGGTGATCCCCAGGATCTCTTCCTGGTACTCTTCATTGGTGAGCCGGTCCTGGAAATCGGGCAAAATGGCATAGGGGATGATGTTGGATCCCATGATGGCCGTCATGCAATAGGTCTTTTCTTCATCCGTCTTCAGCTCTCCCAGAAGGCGGACGAGCTCCCTGGCGACCTGGTCAACGGGCATGCGGCGGTTGAGGATATAGTTCAGGGTGGCGGAGATGAGCATGCCCATCTGGGAGTGGAGTTCCTTCTGGCGTTCCAGGGGAATGGACGTACCCTCCAAAAGGGTCTCATTCTCAGGTTCCTTTAGTTTGAAACGGGTCAGGATGTCAATGAATGCCTTTTCCTGGGTTTCCGTGTCCATTTCAGAAAGCAGGGCCGTGAACAGGGAGGCGTGTTCGATAATGTTCCGGGCTTTGCTGTTGATCAGTAAATTCAGTTGGGACGCCTGTTCCGGTGTCATGGGATCTCCTTTACGCATGTTTAATGGTTTTGTGCATGCAGAGAACTATAATGGGTTTATGAACAATGTTCAAATGAAAATCGAACCGTATCTTCTGCCGCGCCGGTATCAGACTCCGCCTGGAACAGGATCCATGCCTGGCGACCTTACCTTGCCATGGGGGGATTGGCCGGGACCGCCCTGCCGTTTTTGTACAGGCTCAACCCACCCATGGGGTTTTTAAAATCATACTGCCAAACTGGACCCCGCCATGGTGGAGCAGCGCAGGGAGAGCACCCCCATCTCTTCTATCCTGAATTTCGGGGGCAGTTGCCCCAAAACGACCCTGGATCTCCTCCAGGGGGCTGGCGTCTGGGCCGCCCTTGCCGTCACCACTGTGGTCTGTGCGCTGGGGCTTGGGATGGCGTTTTCACTGCCCCGTGACAGGGCTTGAGGCCATGCCACGGAGACGGCGGGCCCCCTTAAATCTTCAGGGCCCGTGTGTAAAATCGGTGACCCTTGTAGTGGGAGACCTTGATTTTGCCCGTGCGGATCAATTCCTCCACCTCCTGCTGGGACTTGCCCGCTTTTTCAAGGTAGGCGTCCACTGCGTCCTGCCGCATGGGATGGACGGCGGTGATGCTCAGGATATCGGATTCAAGGTCCCCGGTATGGGCAAATTGATTGCCCTCGTATCCGATGAGGTACTCTGTTTCTATGCCATGGTCGCAAAATATCTGAAAGGCCCTGTTGATCTCCTCCTCGGTCGGAGGCTGGGCGTTGCCCAACGCCGGGGGCCGGGTGGGAATGCCGATGTAGGCAAGGTTCGGGGAGATGGCGGCGATGAATTCGGCGGTTCGTTCCACTTCCCGGGGACTCTGGTTTTTCCCCCGTATCAGCATGGTTTCGGTGACCAGTTCTCCGGAATACGTCCCTGCAAATTCAGCGATCCCCCCTTTGATTCCCTCCAGGGACAATCCCCTGCAGGGGCGGTCAATGCGCCGCCAAATTTTTTCATCCACGGTGTCTATTTTTACCGAGACCCAATGGGCGGCGCCCAGCTCCTCCCTGACCCGGGGATCGGCCAGCATGCTTGAATTGGTGATCACCGCCGTCTTTATTCCCAGGGGTCCCAGCCCCCGGAGCAACCGGCCCAGGTTTTTATCCAGGGTGGGTTCGCCGTCGGAAACGATGGTGAGAAAGTCGATGGGCTCGTTGTTGGCCGTTGCCCTTTCGATTTTGTCCCGGGTTTTTTCGATGAGAAGATCCGGATCGTAGAACTCCTGCCGGTCCCGGGTCATGGCCGGTCCCTTGCCGAGTTGGCAGTAAACGCAGGAATAGCTGCAGGTCTTGGGGGGGATATTGTTGATGCCGATGCTTTTGCCCAGCCGCCGTGAGGGAACGGGGCCGAAAATCAATGTATCATCCATGGAAGACTCCTGAATACAAGGTGAATCATGGGAATACCATAAGCAAATTGGGTACCAGAAAGTTGAAAAGAAGGGGGGCTTCCATCCCCCTGTTTTAATGGCAAATCGCCTGGTGCCCGGGCATCCCCGGGGACGGAGATGCCGGCGCCCCCGGAAAAGGGGACGCAGAATTGCAATGCATCGCAGGCAATTTAGCCTTCCATTGCAGGGGCCGCTAACCTAACCCGGTCCGGTGCGGCGCGCCCTTGCTTGTCCCAGGAATGACGGAAACAGCCCCGAACCTTGTCGCTGCAAGATAAGAATTGCTTCTTTAACTGAACTATTTTGTTCAGATGTGTTTCAATTTATTGGAAATATAGTTTTAATCATAAATTAAGTTATATATATTAATTACCTCACTATTTCATTAATTCGTTTGTCGTTTGTTACTAATAATTGTCGGAGGCGACCATGAAAAAAGGCAGCCAGTTTGATGCGCGAATAGTAGTTGGATGCTCTCCAAAACCACAATCTGCAATTTACCGTATTTGGAGTAACAAAGGTAAAAGCGATGTGTACGCTTCGATAAGAGATATTGCAGGTGTTTTTAAAGTTAGCCTACACGAATCTGGAGTGTGTCAAGCCGGTTTTACACAGAAATTTGAAATTGAAAATAAGGAAATTATAGATGATGTTGGAGGGTCAAGGCATCAGAGTCGTTGGTGTCGGAAAACTCATGTAGGGCCTCGAATTATTACTCCATTGCAATTTTGTATTCCAGCCAACCAGCTAAAGGTGTGGGAAAAGAAAAAAGAAATTCCCAAAAAAACGACTTGGATCGATCCTCCTGAAAAGGAGTATTCTATAATTATTTCTTGTATTTTTTCAGGACAAGTTATTTCCGATGATAATTGGCCAGGTCGTGTGAACGGAACAAAATTTATTGGAACGAAAGTATTGCCAAATGGTGAAAAATTTTGGCTTATTTGGCAAAAATGTCAAACAAGTCAAATCGAATATAACATCTTAACCGAGGCAGCGGGGCACATGAGACGAGAAAAGATGATTCCTCTTTCTGGAGTGGATTCCAAGAATGTGCCAACATTAAGGATGATGATATTTAAAGAGTTCTTTGATTTGCAGCTTCTGATTGGATTTGATGTGGATTATAAAAGTTTAGAACAAAATGAAAAATTCGGGGATTAAGGATGTTCATTTAGTTCTGGAAGTTCGTGGGACACTGTACGTAATTCCAACATTTGTAATAAATTTGCAATAGGGCCCAGGCCGAAAGGTCGTGGGCCTATTTTTTTAGGGGAAGGATTTTGGCCGGTCCGAAGCCGAAGGTGAGGGCCTTGCCGTAGGACTTGCAGGTGGTGATGCAGTCGCCGCAATTGGTGCATTCGGTTTCCGGGAAGGTGTTGAAGCGTTTGGGGTTGAGGTCCAGGTGGCAGGTGTCGGCGCAGGGGGATTGGCCTTTACAGGTGCAGGATCCGGGGGTGAAGGTGATTTTCAGGCGTCTGGGGTTGAGTTGTTTGGCCAGGGTGAGGAGGACGGCCTGGGGACAGATGTAGCGGCACCAGATGCGGCGGCCCAGGAGGGATTCGAGGAGGGGGAGGAGGACGAGGACGGCCAGGGCCAGGGAGATGTGCCTTTGTTCGAACCAGAATTGGAAGATTCGGGAGTACCAGGCGGGCAGGGAGAGCTGGTTGAGGATGGGGGTGGTGGAGAAAACCAGGAAGCCGATGAGCCCTAATATGAAGATGGTGAGCTTTATGGGGAAGCCCTTTTTCCAGGATTTGGATTTGGGGCGCTTTTTATGGGTGAGTTCCGAGATGAGGCCGAAGGGACAGAGCCAGGAGCAGAAGACGGTGCCCAGGGTGGCGGCGATGGCAAGGGCGATGGCGGCGCCGATCAACAAATCCATGGCCCAGTAATTATTCTTGAGGATGATCTGGAGGATGGCCAGGGGGTCGGCCAGGGGGAGGGGGCCGCATTTAAAGGCCAGGAAATTGCCGTAGACCAAGGAGATCTGGAGGTGGTTGAGCCAGGGGATGAGGATGAAGGCCAGGGCGGTGAGGATCTGGCAGGTCCGGCGGTGGAATTTCAGGGAGGGTCTTTTCATTCTTTTACGTACCGGGTGGGGATGGTGGTGATGGCCCTGGCCGGGCAGACATGCTCGCAGACCCCGCAGCCGGCGCATTGGTCGGTGATGATGGGAAATTCCCCCCAGGAAAGTTCCATGGCCGTGGACTTGATGGGGCAGCGTTCGTAGCAGCTCCGGCAGAAGAGTTCCTGCTTCCAGGTATAGCATTGGGTCCGGTCCAGGACGGCGTGGCCCATGCGGACCTTTTCAATGGGAACGTCCTCCAACGCGTCGGACGGGCAGGCCTGGGAACAGCGCATGCACAGAAAGCAAGGGGCATGGTGGGGATTGATCCGCGGGGTGCCGGACTGGAAAAAGTTGAAGCCCATGCCCATGGAGATGCAGTCAAAGATGCAGACCTGGGCGCATTGGCCGCATTGGAGGCAGCGGGAGAGGAAGTCGTTTTCCGACCGGGCCCCGGGGGGGCGGAGGAATCCCCCCGGCGACACGGACGTGGACTCAAGATTGGGTTTCATCTTCCAGAGTCACATAGGTGGTATAGATGGTGAGGACTCCATCTATGGTTTCGATCTCTTTTACCCGGGCCTCCAGCTGTTCAGATGGGGCTTGGGCCACCACCACCACGTATTGGTCCTGATGGCAGCCGTAGGAGGTCATGCCGGGCAGGGTTCGGATTTCAGCTTCGGCGGCTTCAAGGGCGTTATTCAGGGTGTGGACGAGCAATCCGGCGATGGCCATAATCATACCTTTTCAATTCGGACGGCGCAGATTTTGTACTCGGGCTGTTTGGATCCCGGGTCAAAGGCGTCCAGGGTCAGGGTGTTAATGAGTTTTTCCACATAGTGGAAGGGGACAAAGACCAGGCCGGGGAGGCAGACGTCGCTGACCCGGGCCGGGAGTTCAATGCTGTCCCGGCGGGTGGTGAGGCGGATGGTGTCCCCGTTCTGGATGCCCTTTTCCCTGGCGTCCTGGTCGTTGACTTCCACGTAGCAGACCGGGAAGGACCGGCGCAGTTCCGGCACCTTCATGGTCATGGTGCCGGTGTGCCAATGGTCGATGATCCGGCCCGTGGTCAGGACCATGGGATATTGGGCATCGGGTTCTTCGGCTGCGCCCTTGTATGGCCGCATCCAGATCACGGCCCTGCCGTCGGGCTTGCCGTAGAAGAAATGCTTGTTGGGGTGGTCCAGGGGCACGTTGGGGTCCTTGCCCCGGACGTAGCGGATATTGGTGCCGGGGTGGTCCTCGGTGGGGCAGGGCCATTTGATCCCGCTTTCCTTTCTCAGCCGTTCCCGGGTCATGCCGTAGAAATTATAGGGGGTGGGCCGGGCCACCTCCCGCCATTCGTTCCAGACATCTTCGGCGCTTTCATAGGGGACCAGGGCCGGATTGACCCCGATGCGCTTGGCCAGGTCGGTTAGGATGTGGACGGATTCCCGGCATTCTCCCGGGGGCTCGATGGCTTTGCCCACCAGGGCGTAGCGCCGTTCGGTGCAGCCGTATACCCCTTCCCGCTCACACCAAAAGGCCGGGGGCAGAACCACGTCGGCATATTCCAGGGTCTTGGCGTCGCCAAAGGCTTCGATGAGGCAGAGGAAGGTGTCGTCCCGTGCCAGGGCCTTCTGGTGCTTGGCCGCATTGGGCAGGGAGTGGGCCGGGTTGGTGCAGAGCATGAGCAGGGCCTTGACCTTGCCCTGGCCCAGGGCATTGTACAGGGCCACGGTGTGGAGTCCGGGCTTTGGGTTCAACGAATCCTGGGGCAGGCCCCAGAGCATTTCCATCTCGTTGCGGTGGGCCTTTTTCTTGATGACCCTCCCTGCAGGCAGCAGATGGGAGAGGCCGCCGGTGTCCCTCACCCCGCCGCAGGCATTGGGCTGGCCCGTGAGGGAGAAGGTGGTGGCCCCCACCCGACCGATGTGGCCGGTGATGAGATGGAGGTTGTGGATGAGGTTGTTGGCCCAGACGCCTCTGATGCGCTGGTTGATGCCCATGCACCACATGGACATGGTGGTCGGGGATTCTGCAAACCATTGGGCCATCTTCCGGATGGTGGCCGCAGGAACCCCGGAGATGGCTTCGGCCTTTTCCGGGGTGTAGTCGGCCAGGAAGGCACGGTAGGCATCAAAGTCCACCTTTTGTTTGTCCGGGGTCATGAAGTTGACGTAGCGGCCGTGGAACCGGGGATTGTCCAGCTCCTCCTCCACGATGTGCTGGGCCATGGCATTGAGGATGGCCAGGTCCGTGCCCGGTTTGAAGGCCACGTGGAGGTCGGCGATGCGGGCGGTGTTGGTCCGTCTCGGGTCCACCACGATGATCTTGACGCTGGGGTCGGCCTGTTTCCGCCGGGCGATGCGGCGGAAGAGGATGGGATGGCATTCCGAGGTGTTGGAGCCGATGATGAAAAAGCAGGAGGCCGCGTCGATGTCGTCGTAGGAGCCCATGGGCTCGTCCTTGCCGAATGTGGTGACATAGCCCCCCACGGCCGAGGCCATGCAGAGCCGGGGGTTGCCCTCCACGTTATTGCTTTTCAACCCGGCCTTGAAGATCTTGGAGGCCAGGTAGGTCTCTTCGGTCAGGGCCTGGCCCGACCCGTAATAGGCTACAGCATTGGGGCCGTCCTGGGCCAGGACGGTTTTAAATTTGTTGGCGGTGAAGTCCAGGGCCTCGTCCCAGCTCACCGGGGTGAGGGTGCCGTTTTTCCGGATCATGGGTCGGGTGATGCGGTCCTTGGCGTAGATTACGGGCACCAGCAGGGCGCCCTTTAGACAGAGAAATCCCTTGTTGTGGTTGTTGGGATCGCCTTTTATGCGGACAACCTTCTGGTTCTTTACCCCCACCATCACGCCGCAGCCGGTGCCGCAGAACCGGCAGACCCCCTTTACCCATTTGTCCGGGGTGGTGTCTTCCACGGCAAATGCCAGGGGCGCACCGATGGCGGTGAGGGCCGAGGCGGCGGCAGTGGCCTTGAGAAAATCCCGTCTGTTCATATCCATGGTCCGATCTCCTGTTCAGCCGTCACCGGCTAGTTGATGGTTGTGGGCCTAGGGGTGTTGGCATAGGCGTCGTGGTGGATGGAGTTGTTGTGATAGGGGTGGCATAGGCTGCAGTTGAGATCCAGGCCGAACTTGGCCTCCATCCGGGCGATGGCCGGGTCGTGGCATTTTTTGCACACGGTTTCCACGGCCGGATTTTTGCTGAAGGGCACGGCCCCTTTGTTGTCGGGCTGGCCGTGGCAGACCACGCATTTCACCAGCATGACCCCGTGCTTGCTTTCGTACCAGTCCTGGGCCACCTTGGGGGTGGATTTGACATGGCAGGTGTAGCAGTCGGTGTTTTCCACGGTGGGGTCGAGATGGTCCACACCTTCACAGCGGTTTTCGGGAAAGGCTGTGTTCACATAGACGGCGCTGAAGGATCCCAGCAGCACCAAAGCGGCCAGGCCCCATCCCAGATACCAGAGATTGCCTTTTGTTTTTTTTTCTTCTGCCATTAGTTCCGTTCCTTTTCCCTGGGGATTTTGGCGGCAAATTTCGCATTGAAATCGTACCGGCGATCAAAGTCGGGCAAATGGGCCATGTTGAAATGGCACCCTGCGCATTTCCGGCAGCCCTTGCCGTTTTTGCCCAGGTAGCTTTCGTGGGAGAGACGCCCCTGTTCGGAAATGGGCTGGTCCTTGACGTTGACAAAGAGGTTGGGGTGGCAGGCCAGGCAGTTGTCGTCCTGGACGTAGCGCCGGGCCTTGATCTGTCCGGCCCTCCGGTCAAGGCGTTCCGGGGCCTCCACATAGTGGATCCACAGATCCTTGAGGCCCATGACCTTTACGGCCAGGTATTTGGGGCCGTAGCCCAGGGGAATGTGGCAGTGGCGGCAGCCCATGGGATTTTTGTCCTTGTCCAGGGCATGGCTGGAAACGGCCAGCTCTTCCTTGTGGGGGGCCAGCTCATGGCAGCGGACGCAAAAGGCGGTTTTGGAAGTGATTTCCATGGGGACGACCAGGGCGACCACCACCAGGACCAGGGCGGGAATCAATACCCAGATTCGCTTTTTAGACGATTGATCCTTCACGATGTCCCTCCTTTGTCAGGGATGTGAAACAGGGATGATGATAGACGGATCCGTTGTCGGTGGCCGCCGGGTGCCGGGGCAATGGAGGTGTTGGAAATGGAGTGTGTGAATCCGGGGCAATGTTACCGATTTTGGGAATCGTAGGACAGGGGCCGGGGCTTGTCAACACTTTTCAGTTCTCGTTTGCGGTGGAGATGTCGTATACTTTTTCCATGATTCCAATGGATTGTCCCTGTGGTTTGCCCCGGGTGGTTTGCTTCCCCCATTTTAAAGTGGGGGACAATTTGCGACAGTAGATGCTGAATCCAAAGGGTGGGGGTGTCTTGAGGCATCAACAATTCCACGCTTTCAGGCGCAAATGGTCATGGCATATCCGGGGCCGGGGCGGTCCTTCCATTTTTTCCCAACAGGAGAGATCCATGAAAAAACAGACCAAGGAGAATGTTTATGCGGCCTTTCTGGGAGAGGCCAAAGCCTATTTCCGGCTCCTGGCCTTTGCAGAAAAGGCCGGGGAAGAAGAGGTGCCCCAGATCGCCCTTCTGTTCCGGGCCATTGCCGAGGCCGAGAAAATCCATGCCATGCGCCACCTGGCCCTGGTACGGGACCTGGTGGTCAAGGATACGGACACCAATTTGAAAAAATCCTTTAAAAAGGAAAAATCCGTGAGTGAGAACATCTATCCGGACCTGATCAAGGTAGCGGAGGACGAAGGGGAGAAGGCGGCGGCCCTGGCTTTTTCCCATGCCCGGGATGCCGAAGCCGTTCACATGAAGCTCTACGAGCGGGCCATTTACCACCTCATCAACGACACGGTGAAGGCATACCATGTCTGTGAGGTCTGTGGGTATGTCACGGATAAGAAGATTCCAGATGCCTGTCCCGTGTGTGCGGCCCACGGGGATAAGTTCCGCACCGTTGAATAGGCCGGCGTGTTCCGGCCTGGGAGAAAAAACAATCCCCCGGTGCCGAGGGCGACCGGGGGATTGTTCTGGTGGTTATCCTAGTTGGCGAAGGGTTAGGCTGCAGGTTTGGTCTTGGAAACGGTGACAAAGTGTTCCTGGTAGGCAATGGCCCCACCGGCCTTGTCCCAGATTTCCAGGCCGCCCTTCATGAGGTGCTGGTCGGACAGTCCCTTGCCGAATGCCCGGCTTTCCACGGGCAGTCTGTGGCCGAAACCATGGATGACAAAGACGGCTTCGGGGTGGATCATGTCCGTAACCTTGGCAATGGAGGTCTCGGTGTGGCCGTCCTTGGTCACGTAGATGGTATCCCCTTCTTTTATGCCCAGCTTGGCGGCCTCTTTGGTGTGGATCCAGACCGGATTGATGCCCATCTGTTCAAAGAGGAGGGCATTGTTCACGGTGTGGCCCTGGGTGTGGAGGGCGCAACGACCGAAGGTGATGCGGTATTGGCCTTCACCGGGTTTGGCCGGGCTCTCATAGGGCAGGAGGGAGGGCAGACCGGCATCTTCCAGTTTCTTGGAGATGATTTCGATCTTTCCGCTCTCTGTTCCGAATTTATAATCGTCAAAGTCCAGGTATCTGGGCTTGTCCGCCAGGGTAACCATGCCCTTTTGGGCCAGGTCTTCAATGGAGATTCCGGTGCCGTCCAGCTGGAAGTTCCACAGATCTTCCACCGTGTCAAAGACCAGATCTGGCAGGTCCATGCGTTTGGCCAGACCCGAGATGATCTCCCAGTCCGCCTTGGTGTCGTACCGGGGTTCCACAGATCTTCTTCTTACAAAGAATTGGGGTTTGAGCGCCTTTTTGGTGGTGATGATACTCTCCCGTTCCAGGTAGGTGGACAGGGGCAGGACCACGTCGGAATGCCAGGCCGTGTCCGACCAGGAAAAGGTGACCGAGACCAGCAGGTCCAGGTTTTCCCATTTTTGTCTGAGGCGGTCTGGATCGGGGTAGCCCATGAGGGGATCGTGGCGGTAGGCGATATATGCCTTGACCGGGTAGGGATCCTGGGACTCAATGGCATCGTAGAGCAGATGGGCAAGGCCCGGTCCCTGTTCGAGGTGGGGGTATTTCCAGCCCACGCCGTCGGCCCGTTTGTCTTTGGGTTTGGGATAGAGATCCATAAAGGACTTCAGCCCCTTGGCACCCACATCCTTGGGGGCGGAGACAAAGGGAAGCCCGCCCTTGGCGCCATAGGCGCCGAAAAGTGCATTGATGATATAGATGGTCCGGCAGATGTAGAAGGAGTTTTTATACCGGGCGGCCATCCAGCCGGGGTGCCATACGATCGAGGGAGCGGCAGCGGCCAGTTCTTCCACCAGATGGCGGAGTTGGTGAGCGGGGACGCCGGTCTCTTCTTCTGCCCATTCCGGGGTGTAGGGGGCAACGAATTGCTCCAGCTCCTTAAAGCCTTCCATGTACCGGTTGACAAATTTCTCGTTGTAGACCCGTTTTTTGATGATTTCGTGGATCACGGCCAGGTTAAAGCCATAGTCGGTGCCCGGTCGGATCTTCATGAAACTGCTGGCCTTGGCCGCAGATTTGTTGGCACGGATGTCGATGACCGAAAGCTTGCAGCCCGCTTCCATGGCGTCCATTAGATTGTTGGTTTCCTGGACGTTGATGGCCTCAAAGATATTCCGGAACTGGAGAACGACGTGTTTACAGTTCTTGAAGTCATAGGCAACGGCCTTGCGGCCTTTTCCTGTGAGGGAGAGGGCGGCGTGCTGGACGTTGCGGGCACAGGAGGAGTCATGGTTGTTGTAGTTGGGAGTTCCAAGGCCCTTGAGAAAGGCCCGGTGCATGTCCCGGAAGGGGCCACCGCGGTCGGTGAATGAAATGGCCTTGGCGCCGTGTTCTTCCTTGATGGCCTTCAGCTTGTCGGCCACATAGTCCAGGGCTTCGTCCCAGGTGGCCTTGCGCCATTTGCCTTCCCCGCGTTCTCCTTCCCGGATCAGGGGCGTCTGGGGCCGCTCGGGATCGTTGATCAGGGCGGTACCTGCCGCACCCCTGGGGCAGACCGCACCTTTCATGGCCGGGGCATGGGGATTTCCCTCCAGAAAGGTCACCTGCCCATTTTCCACATGGACTTTGATGGGGCAGCGCACGGAGCACATACCGCACACACTATATTCGGAACTCTTTGACATAGTCGCTCTCCTCGATAAAATACATTCAATATTCTTAGGATCTGTTAGCCATAACCATGCCATTGCGGAATGCATGGCTGCAGCTTTGGGGGTTGTTTTGTTTAACTGTTTAAAATAAAAGAAAAAATAGGTGTTTAATTTTTAATCCTCCCGGGGAAGGACGGGTAAAAATCACAGGAGATGTATCGCAATAAAAAAATTGCACCGCATTTTTTTTATTGCAGTTCGATTGCTGATATTTCACAGGGTGGTTTTACCTTGATCCTGACCGGTGTTTAGGGTAAACAATGGCAGCAAGAAAGGCCATTGCCCCTTTTATGAACGTAAAACCGGAATGACCCGCCATGAGTTACAAAAGCATTGCCAATGTCCTTGGCAAACTGATGATTGTCACTGGCATTTCCATGCTTCTGCCCATTATCTGTTCCCTGTATTACGGGGAAAACGACCTTAATGCCCTTGCCGTTGTTGCATTGGCCACCATTGGGGTTGGCCTCTTTTTTTGGCGTCGGTACCGCCTTTTCCATGAGCTCAACATAAAGGACGGGTTTTTCATTGCCGTGTTCGGTTGGGTTCTGATTTCGGCCATTTCCGCCCTCCCCTTCGTGATCCATGGCTCCATCCCCTCCTTCACCGATGCCTTTTTTGAAATGATGTCCGGGTATACCACCTCCGGTGCCACCATTCTGGAGGACATTGAAGTGGTTCCCCGCGGCCTGCTTTTCTGGCGGAGCCAGACCCATCTTCTGGGGGGCATGGGCTTTTTGACCCTGACCATTATTTTCCTGCCCCACGGCATGGGAGGGGTACGCCTTTTCCGGGCAGAGTCCAGCCCCGGCCAGGTCATCACCCGGGAGAAGTTCATCCCCAGGAACCGGGATACCATGGTCTGGCTCTGGGGGATTTACATCACCCTGAACCTGGCCCAGACCCTGCTGCTCTGCCTGGGGGGGATGAGTCTGTTCGACTCCCTCTGCCACGCCTTCGGCACGGTCTCCACATCGGGGTATTCCCCCTATAATGCCAGCATCGGCCATTACAACAATGCCTATTTTGACTGGATCATCATCCTGTTCATGTTCCTGGGGGGCACCACCTTCATGCTCTTCTACCACGGGGTCCAGGGGAATTGGCGGGTGATCCGGAAAAATACCGAGCTGCGCTGGTATCTGGTGCTGCTGCTCTTTTTCTGCGGCATGGTGACCCTGATCCTGTATAGCAACAGCACCTATGGGTTCATGGATTCCTTGCGGTATGCCACCTTCCAGATCATTTCCATCCTTACCACAACGGGATTCACCACGGCCGATTATGAACTCTGGCCCCAGTCGGCCCAGATGTTCATCTATGCGGTCTGCTTCATAGGGGCCTGCGCCGGTTCCACCACATCCGGGATCAAGGTGGTCCACTATATCCTTATCTGCAAGTTCGGGGCGGCGGCCATCAAGCAGATCTTTTTCCGGCCCATGTCCGTGGTTTCTGTCCAGCTCAACGGCCGGCCCGTGGACCGTCAGATCGTCCAGCTGGCGGTCTTTTACTTCATTGTGAATATCTTCATGATCCTGGCCGGGGGCTGCTTCATGACCCTGGTGGACAACATGGACTATGTCACGGCCATGAGTTCGGTGATCGCCTCCCTCATGAACATCGGCCCGGGCTTCGGGGATGTGGGGCCCTCCCACAACTACGCCTTTATCTCGGACATCGGGAAATGGTTCCTCTCCTGGCTCATGCTGGTGGGCCGGCTGGAGATGTTCTCGGCCCTGGTGATTTTTTATCCGTCCTTCTGGAAGAGTTGATCCGGCGGCGGGGGCCCATTGGTCCCCGCCCGGGTGGGGATTTACTTCATCCAATTAAGCAGTCGATCGCAAATCCAAAAGTACCCATAAGTATCCATAGGTACCCATAAATAAGGGTGGCCATTGGGCAAAAGGGTGTTGACCTGACCCGGTGGGGGGGCGGCGCAGCCTTTCTTGTCCCGGAAAGATCGAAAAACAGCGCCTAAATTCCATTCCGGGTCATCTCCAAAACTGCGGGCCTCCGGCTCCTCAAACAATTGGAGCTGCCACCTCCATTCCATCAAGGCGCTGTAATTTCGACTTACCAACGGCCTGCGAAAGGCTACCCCACCCCCCACCTGACCACTGCCGGAAATGGAGAGGAGGTTGTTCCTTATAAAATCAACTTTTTCCCGATATTAAATGGATTGGCTAGGATTGAGCTGTGGGGCCTCCGAGCGTAGCGAGGGGACTAACGCGTAGCGTTAGCGGTCCCTACCAACGACTTGTTATACGTAAAAACTATGTAATTCTGATTGTTAAGTTCATTTCTATCAATTGATGTTCTCCCACAATCTCTACATCCCGGATATATTTAAAGCCAAACTTTTCATAATAGCGCTTTAAATGCTCATGGGCATGAATTTCAATATTTGGAATGTTTAATTCCTTTGAATGCAGAAGAAGAGATTCAATTAATTTTGTAGCAATTCCTCTACCTCTAAACTCAGGCTCGACACAGACACGTGCAAGCACAGCACGAGAATCATTAGCAGGGGTGAGCCTTGCTGTACCGACGGGCCTATCTTCTTGGGTTATCAAGGCATGGTATGATTTGTTATCTAAACCATCCAAGTCCAATTCCGATGGAATATTTTGCTCTCTCACAAACACAGAATTTCTTATTTTCCGAGCTTTCGATATAAGTTCAGAATCACTTCCAATTTCAATCTTCATCGTAATACTTCAATCTCCAAGAAACGAAACGTATAAAGGGGCAAAAGACTGGGGCCGGATATTGGGGTGAGTCCCAATATCCGGCCGTTTTGCATTGCGTGTACTGGTAAAGGGTATCAGGCCAGGAACAGATCTTGGACATCCTTGAGGTGCTGGGAGATGCAGATGACAATGACCCGTTCGTATTTCCGGATGTGGGTATCGCCCACGGCCACCTGCCACTCCCCGTTGCGGTGGATGGCCCCCACCAGGATGCGGCCGTTGTATTCCGCCCCCAATTTGGACAGGGGGGTCTTGGTGATGGGGGAGCCTTTGGCGGCCTTGATTTCCACCATCTCTGCATCAAATCCATGGAGATGGGCCACGGAGAGGAGTTCTCCCCTGCGGATGAATTTCAAAATTTCATTGGAGGCCAGGATTTTTTTGTTCAGGGCCAGGTCCGATCCCATGGTGGCGGCCAGGACCACGTAATCTTCCTTGTTTACCAAAGAGATGCATTTGCCCTGGCGGTTGTCCTTGTGTTTCTTTTCGGTCATGAGGTGCTTGGCCAGCACGCAGCTCATGATATTGGTCTCGTTTTCCCCGGTGGCCGTGATAAAGGTGTCCATGTCCATGAGGCCGGCGGAGAGCAGAACATCGGAATCCGAGCCGTCTCCGTGGAGGATTTCGGTGTGTTTCAGGGAAAAGGAAAGATCCATGGCGGTATTTTCATCCTTTTCAATGAGGCGGAGTTCAACGGACTTGCCCAGGAGCTGGGCAATGCGTTTTCCCACCAGTCCGCCGCCGATGATCATGACCTTGTGGCGCTGTTGCCGGTCCATGCCGATCATGTCCATGAGGGGGGTGAGGTTGGCGTCCCCCACCAGGAAAAAGACCTGGTCACCGGGCAGGAGCTGATCGTCCCCGGAGGGGATCAGGGTGGTGATGCCCCGGGCAATGGCCACCACACGGAAGGGAAACTGGGAAAACTCCATGGAGATGTCCTTGAGTTTCCGATAGGCCAGGGGGGATGCCTCCTGGATCCGGGTGGCCAAGGCATGGACCTGCCCGTCTGCAATGTCGATGACATCGTTGCCCGATCTGAGTTTGACCCTGCGGAAGATTTCCTGGGCCGCCAGCTCTTCGGGGTGGATGATCAGATCAATCTTCAGGTCTTCCGAGGAAAGAAGGGAGTCTTTTCCGCCATAGTCGGTGGAGCGGATGCGGGCGATCTTCCGGGGAATGCCGAACCGGTCTCCGATGATGCAGCACATCATGTTTACGGCATCGTTGTTGGTTACGGCGATGAGGTAATCCATCTTGTGGGCCCGGGCTTCCTTGAGGCAGTCGATGTCCATGGCATTGCCTTGGATAAGGCGGGCGTCGATGTTCCCGTCTGCATATCGAATGAGGTTGGGGTCTGATTCTATGGCCGTGATGGCATACCCCTCGTGGACCAGTCTTTTGGCCAGATAATAACCGACGCCCCCCAGACCCAGAATAAGGATATGGGTGGATTTGGCAGGCTTGTTTCCGTTCATAATGGCATTTGCTCCCTGTGGCTGTCATTGGTGAAAACCGGTCTGTCAATCCCGGATCCATCGGTGGTCAGACATACTAAACCCCTTGAATTTTGTCAACTTGAGGCCCGGCGGTTTGGGACGGGCGGCCAAGGGCGGTGCCCTAGAACCCCGGGGGATTTGGGGCGTCGTTACAAGGGGTGAACACCATTCATCGGATGCCTTTATCCCGTGGCCGTGGCCATGGTTGACACGGGCAGACCAAGGGGGGGATTTATGGTGTCAGATGGGGTTGAAAAAGAACTGGGATGGGGGGCATCCCTCCTTTTAGCCCGTCTGGGACAAATTGTCATGACATATCCGGGTTAGGGGTGGTAAAGTCGTGAAAAAGCGTTTATAGATTAATTTTTAACTTAATTTTTTTATGAGGAGTGAAGAATGAAAAATGTAGGGTTAGTTGGCTGGCGCGGCATGGTTGGATCTGTGCTCATGGAACGCATGATGGCGGAAGATGATTTCAAGCGCTTTACCCCTCTGTTTTTCACCACCTCCCAGACCGGCCTTAAGGCCCCGGATTTTGGTGTGGATGCGCCTCCCCTGGTGGATGCCCACGACATTGACGCCCTCATGGACATGGATATCATCGTTTCCTGCCAGGGCGGCTCCTACACCGAGGCGGTCCGGCCCAAGTTGGCGGAAAAGGGATGGCAGGGCTATTGGATCGATGCCGCCTCCACCCTGCGCATGGACGATAGATCCATCATTGTTCTGGATCCGGTGAACCTCAATGTCATTGAAAAGGGACTGGATTCAGGCATTAAAAATTACGTCGGCGGCAATTGCACGGTTTCTCTGATGCTCATGGCCCTGGGTGGGCTGTTTGAGCATGATGTGGTGGATTGGCTCACCTCCATGACCTACCAGGCTGCCTCCGGTGCCGGTGCCAAAAATATGGAAGAACTGGTGTCCCAGATGCGGACCATCGGCAATGCAGCTGGACCGGTTCTGGACAACCCCGCATCGGCCGCCCTGGAGTTGGATCGCACCGTCATCGACACCCTGCGTTCCGATGCCTTCCCCACCTCCAATTGGGGCGTGCCCCTGGGCGCCAGCCTCATCCCCTGGATCGACCGGGCCATGGACAACGGACAGACCCGGGAAGAGTGGAAGGGCTTTGTGGAGACCAACAAAATCCTGGGCCGTTCCGACACCCCCACCCCCATTGACGGGCAATGCGTCCGCATCGGGGCCATGCGTTGCCACAGCCAGGCATTTACCATCAAGCTGAAGCAGAACATTCCCCTGGCCGATATCAACGGCATGCTGGCCTCCAACAACGACTGGGTGAAACTGGTGGCCAATGAAAAGGAAGAGACCATCAAAGATTTGACCCCCACCGCCGTCACTGGCACCCTCACCGTTCCCGTGGGTCGGGTCCGTAAGATGAACCTGGGTGAGGAGTACCTCACGGCCTTTTCCGTGGGCGACCAGCTCCTGTGGGGGGCGGCCGAACCCCTGAGGCGGATTCTGAACATCATTCTGGACCGGTAGGCCCCCGGTCGGAACATATGCCTTAAAAACAGCCGGAGCCGCCTTGGCTTCCGGCTGTTTGCGCTTTAGGGGGCCTGCGAGGGTACAGGGCTTGTGATTTTCCAACTCCCCTTGGGGTGATCAGCCGTTCTTTTCCGCCAGGATCAGGGGCCAGGGCAGGGGCGTCCGTATTTTCCTGACGGTGAAACGGCTGGAGATAAAGGCTTTGAACCGGGACGGCGACCAGTTCGCAAGGGGGCTGGCGGCGTCGGTGACAAGGGAGAAACAGCCTTGTCAAAGGGGCATATCCGGTCGCTACCATTTAATGGGATAAAAGTGTAGTATTGCTATTTCTTTGCCCAGGCGATATAGAATTTAACGCCATGGGAAAAAGCCTCCAAGTTTGGGGGGCACATTATCCCGAATTCATCCGGAGGGATATCCGGGGCGGCGGCAACCAGAAGGGAGATCCGGGTCAATCGGACTGGGGTGATTTTCCCTTTTCTCGGGTTGGGAATACTCAATATCAATCATTCAGGACATTGCTATTAAAAGGAGGGTGCCCTATTTCCAAGGCGCCTATTATCGATGCAGTCTACAAACACAGTGCAGTATAATGGGGCAGTGAATCGCCACATGCGGGAAGATCTTAACGGCCATAGATCCAAGGTGTTTTGGTTCACGGGCCTGTCCGGGTCTGGAAAATCAACATTGTCACACCATGTGGAAATGAGACTCCACGAAAAGAACATCCGATGTTATGTGTTTGACGGGGATAATGTCCGGCATGGTCTTTGTGGGGATCTGGAATTCTCTCCCAGTGATAGGACCGAAAACCTCAGGCGGATTGCCGAGATGACAAAGCTTTTTCTGGAAAATGGAATTGTTTGCCTGACCGCATTTATATCTCCATTGGAGAAAGACAGGGACCATGTCCGGAAACTCATCGGGGATGAGGATTTCCATGAAGTCTACGTCAAATGTCCCTTGAGAATATGTGAAGAACGGGATGTGAAGGGATATTATAAAAGAGCACGCCTGGGTGAGATAGAGAATTATACCGGGATATCCTCTCCATATGAACCCCCGGCAGACCCTGATCTGGTTGTTGATACGGGAATCTATTCCGAAGAAGACAGCGCAGAGATGATATTTGATTTCATCATGGGGAAATTGGTGCTTTGATCCCGGCCAGTTGGGGAGGGGCCGGGGCCGGTTAAGGGGACCCAGCTTCCATTTATTCTGTTGCTTGACAGGAGCGACGCAGAAGAGTAGAACACCCAATGCTGGAGAGGTCCGGGCAAAGCGTCGGATGTCTCCAAAAGAGGGGCAGCTATCCCACCAAGGCCGGGCGGTCCTGCCTTGGGCCGGGGAAGACGGGTGAAAAAAACGGCACAACGGTGTTGTCCATAAGACCTTAACATTGCAGCCTTAAATTCAAAGGGGATTATTTTCCCCTTGTGTTTAGGGCTTTTTTATGGCCGTAGACATATTTAAGTTCTGGTCCGACCAGTGCGTGGTGTGGGGGCTGGGCCGCGGAGATGCCAATGGAAAAACAGATAGAGAAGGCTGTTCGGTCCATGGAGGAAGTCAACCTGCTCCTTTGCAGGCGCCACGCCAGGGTACAAGTACCCGGGGCGTGTTCTGTTTTTTCTGGAACCAAAAAGGAGATCCCCTGATATGGATGCCCTGGGGCTCATGGAATTCAAAGGACTGATCCCGGCTGTGGCAGCGGCGGACGGGGCTGTGAAGTCGGCAGCCGTAACCCTGTTGGGACTGGAGCCCATCGGTCGGGGCCTGGTCACGGTGAAGCTTACCGGGGACATTGCCTCGGTGAAGGCAGGCATTGCCGCCGGTGGTGTTGCCGCACAGAACCTGGGTCCCATGTGGTCCAGCACGGTCATTGGCCGGACCGGTCCCGGGGTGGTGGAATTGATCTTGGGCCGTGGAAAAAAGCGGACCTCTTCCTCCGGCCCAGGCGGGTGTCGTTCCCACGGGGCCCCAGCCCCTGCAGAATGTGGAATCCAAGGGACGGCAACGGAGCTGGAAGGTCTGCGGGTGGTCCAACTCAGATCCCTGGCCCGTGACCTTTTGGCCGGAGCCGGTGGGGGGGATTTCCCCCTGACCCCGGAGGAGATTAAGTTCGCCCGCAAGGCAGAGCTGGTGGAGGCCATTACCCGATTTAGAACAACGGTGCCGCCGGATCCCCGGCGTTGAAATAAAGGAAGAAAACAATGGTAGATAAGGATTTATTGTCCATCCAGGAGGCCCGCGCCCTGGTGCGCAGCGGCCGAAGGGCCCAGGAATACCTGGCCGGATTGAGCCAGGCCCAGGTGGACGAACTCACCCGGGCCATGGCCGAAACCGGGGAGGCCCATGCCAGGGAGCTGGCCGACATGGCCGTGGAAGACACCGGATTCGGCAAGGCAGAGGACAAGGAAGCCAAGAACCTTTTGGCCTCCCGCTCCCTGTATGCCCACATTGCCCCCATGAAGACCATGGGGATCATCCAAGAGGATTCGGAAAAGGGACTGTTGGAAATCGCCACCCCGGCTGGGGTGATTGCCGCCCTGATTCCCTCCACCAACCCCACCTCCACCACCCTGTACAAGGCCATAATTTCCGTGAAGGCCGGCAATGCCGTTGTCTTCAGCCCTCACCCCTCGGCCGTGGACTGCATCCGCCGCACCGTGGAGCTGCTCCAGGCCGCCCTGAGATCCAAGGGGGCCCCGGTCGAGCTGGTGACCATGATGAGTATTCCCACCATCCAAGGAACGGCCGAGCTCATGAAAAAGGCCGATCTTATCCTGGCCACGGGCGGGCCGGCCATGGTCAAGGCTGCCTATTCCTCGGGCACGCCTGCCCTGGGCGTGGGCGCCGGCAATGTGCCCGCCTTCATCGAACGCAGTGCGGACATCCCCAAGGCATTGGACCGGATTTTCCAGTCCAAGACCTTTGACAACGGAACGGTCTGCGCCTCGGAACAGGCCATTGTCACGGAGAACATCATCGACGCGGTGGTGGTCCGGGAACTGGAAGCCCGGGGCGGTTATTTCCTCTCGGAAGAAGAGGTGGCAAGGGTCAAGCCGGTGATGGAACGCCCCAACGGGTCCATGAACCCGGCCATTGTGGGCCGGGATGCCGCCTACATTGCCGAGTTGGCCGGCATCGGAATTCCCCCGGGAACCCGACTTTTGCTTTACCGGGAAAAGGGTGTGGGACCCGGCTTTCCCTTTTCCAAGGAAAAACTCACCGCCCTTTTGGGCTATTACACCGTGGACAGCTGGCAGGAGGCCTGTGAGCTCTGCTTTAGACTGTTGAAGAACGGGGGCATGGGCCATTCCCTGGCCATCCATTCCACAAACGATGCCGTGATCCGGGAATTTGCCCTGAAAAAGCCGGTGTCCCGGCTTCTGGTCAACACCCCGTCCACCCAGGGCGCCGTGGGCATTTCCACCCACCTTCCCCCCTCCTTTACCCTGGGCTGCGGCACCGTGGGGGGCAGCTCCACCTCGGACAATGTGGGCCCCCAACATTTGTTCAACATCCGCCATGTGGCCTATGATGCCGGAAAACGCCAGCCGGCCTCCGCTCTGGGATCGACCCTGGGATCGACCCCGGCCGTGGAAGATGCAAACCAGGCGTCCGTGGATGTGGAAGCCATCACCCGCATGGTGATGCAGGCCCTGAAAGAATTGTAATCCCCCGGTGCAAGATATGGAACACATGGAAACAGAGGAACTCCAGCGCCTGGTGACCCAATTGGTGACCCGGGTTTTGAATGAAATGCCCCAGGGGCCCGCACCGGTGGGCTCAGAAGAAAACATATTAGGGGATGGGAGCCGAGCAGGGGCCTGCACCATGGCCGAAGACCTGCCCATCCCCGTGGAGATGTCCGCCCGCCACGTCCACCTGTCCCGGGCCGATGCCATGGCCTTGTTCGGCAAAGACCTCACCCCGGTGCGGGAATTGTCCCAGCCCGGGCAATTTCTCTGCCGGGAGCGGGTGCGCCTCATCGGCCCCAAGGGGGTCATGGACAATGTGGCCGTTCTGGGACCGGCCCGGAGCAGTTCCCAGGTGGAGATCTCCCTCACCGATGCCCGTGGCCTGGGCCTGGACGGGGATATTCGCCAGTCCGGGGACACCGCCGGCACCCCCGGGGTGATCCTTTCCTCGGGCAAGGCATTTACGGCCCTGGCCCAGGGGGTGATCGTGGCCGGCCGCCACATCCACATGGGACCGGAAGATGCCCGCCGCATGGGGGTAAAGGACCGGGACCGGGTCTGCGTGAGCGTGGAATCCCAGCGCCCCGCCATTTTCAGGGAGGTATTGGTCCGGGTCAATGATGCCTTTTCCCTGGCCCTCCACATCGATGCCGACGAAGCCAACGGCTGCGGCTGGACCCCCGGGACCCTCTGCCGCATTGTCCGTTCCGGCCCGGAGGGCATATGTCCATAGATACCCAATCCAAAGGTGGCCTCCAAGCCATAGACCCCCAATTGGTGCAGACCATCGTGAAAAAGGTGATCCAGGCCCTGGGCCAAGGGGATGCCTTAAATGTGGACCCCCCTGCCGGGGACAGTCCCCATGGGGATCAAGGCCCTGAAGTCTATATCCTAGAAACCCGGGATAGGGCCGACGAAGCAGGGCTTAGGGCATTGCTGCCCCCGGACAGCCGCCTGGTCTTTTTGGCGGATTGCAACTGCCCCATTGCCCGGGGCCGGGAATATGACCGCATCCTTCTGCCCTGTCTGGAGATGGGGCTTCTGGCCGACCTGGCATTGGGCCGGGCCTCGGATCCCATGGCCCGGGGCATCCTGACCCTGCTCATGGGGGGGCGGACCATTGAGGTGGTTTCCCATGGGCATGAAGGATATGCCGCCACTGCGCCGCCAGCCTTGATGGCCCTCTACCGGGGATATGCCCGGACCGTGGCGGGCTTTGGCCTGGTGCCCCTGGATGGAGGGGCGGGTTCAGCAGCCACGCCTTTAGAAAGAATACCGCGCACACCCCGGTCGGGGGATGGCGGAATACAGGCACAGGGGGCGCCGGTGCCGGGCCGGACGCTTCCCCTGGTGCCCCTTGCCACGGCCAAGGCCGGCAGGGCCGGGGACAAGGTCCCCCGATTGATCACCGAAGCCCATGTGGCGGCGGCAACAACCCGGGGAGAGACCCGTCTGGTGCTGCCCCGGCGGACATTGGTAACGGCCTTGGCACAGGACCTGGCCCTGGAACAGGGCATTGAGATCTGCAGGGCCGATGGATAACCCGGATCCCCCCTGCCGTGAACGGAGATGGGGCGACCCTATGGATGTCGGACAGGCCCCGGGATAAAGGAGAGAAAAAATGATGGTAGGAAAGGTGGTGGGCAATGTATGGGCCACCCGTAAGGAAGAAAGCCTTGGCGGGCTGAAGCTCATGATTGTGGTGCCCATGGACCCGGTGAACCCGGGCAATGAAAAGAGTCTGGTGGCCGTGGACCAGGTGGGGGCCGGCATTGGTGAAACCGTTTTGGTAACCACGGGCTCCTCGGCCCGCAAGGCGGTGCAGAACGAAAACCAGCCCGTGGATGCGGCCATTGTGGGGATCATCGATGAAATGGAAGTACGCAGGGATGGCTGATTCCATCCAGACCCTGGGCCTTGTGGAGACCCGGACCATTGCCCGGGGCGTGGCCGTCACCGATGCCATGGTCAAGGCGGCCCGGGTCACCCTGGTCAAGGGGCGGCCCATCTGTTCCGGTCGGTACATGGTGCAGGTGGCCGGGGATGAGGCTGCTGTGAAGGCGGCCCTGGAAACGGCCGAGGCCGCATCTCCCTTTGCCCTCTGTAGGGTTTCCCGGGTTAGCCCCGAGGTGCTGGCGGCCCTGGACCGGACCCGGAGTCTGGCCCGGGGATCCGCCCTGGGACTCATCGAGAGCCGGCGGGCCGTGACCGGCATCAAGGCAGCCGATGCCGCCGTAAAGGCCGCCCATGTTCGCCTGGCCCGGCTGACCCTGGCCAGGGGGATCAATGGCAAATCCTTTTTGGTGGTGGGGGGGACAACCTCTGCCGTGGAAGCGGCCGTGGATGCCGGTGCCCTGGCCCTGGGCAAGGATCTGGTGGACCAATTGGTCCTCTCCCGGCCCGATGCCGCCACCGTCCAATCCCTCTGTCCTTTGGAGATGGAGGAGGGCGGAAGGCCCTTGGCTCTGTGAAAAGGGACCGGATGCTCCGATGGTGGGGATTTAACTTCAGTTTGGCCCCGGTGTGCCGGGGGAAACGATTCAATAAACGAAACAAGGGGGCAGTGCCCCGACAGGAGAAATGGATATGAGTGCTTTGGGAATGATTGAAACCAAGGGATTGGTGGGTGCCGTGGAAGCGGCCGATGCCATGGTCAAGGCAGCCAACGTGGAACTCATTGGAAAAGAGCAGGTGGGGGCCGGACTGGTCACGGTCATGGTCCGGGGTGATGTGGGCGCTGTGAAGGCGGCCACGGACGCGGGTGCCGCCGCCGCCGACCGGGTGGGTGAGCTGGTGAGTGTCCATGTGATCCCCAGACCCCACAGGGATGTGGAGGCCATTCTGCCCGCCAAGGCCGATGCCTGATTTTCCCACAGGCCGGTTTGGAACCAAACCGGCGGTTTGAACCGATCCGCCCGGGCCTGGAAATGCCATGATGCCCCCCCCCTGGAAAGGGGGCGGTGAAGGAAGGGCGGTTGCTCTTCCTTGGGCCGGAGTTGCGGTCCATTGGCGGCAGGAACCGGGGGAAGGGCGGGTGTTGAGGATGGATGATGACGTTCCAGGACGAGATTAAGGAAAAAGGCGTGGTGGGGGCCGGCGGTGCCGGATTTCCCACCCATGTGAAGCTGGGGGCAAAGGCCCACACCGTATTGGTGAATGCGGCCGAATGCGAACCCCTGCTCCATAAGGATAAACAACTCCTCTTCCACCATGGCGAAACCGTGTTCAAGGGGCTGACCCGGGTCATGGCCGCCGTGGGGGCAGGGCGGGGGATCATGGGTATCAAGGCCAAACACGGCGCCCTGATTGAGGCCCTGTCCAAAATTCTGCCCCGGGGGGTGGAGATCTGTCCGGTGGATGATTTCTATCCGGCAGGGGACGAGATTACCCTGATCCGGGAAGCTTGCCAGGTCATTGTTCCCCCGGGGGAACTCCCCATTTCCCAGGGCATTGTGGTGAACAATGTGGAGTCCCTGTACAACATGGGAAAACCCGGGCCCGTGACCACCAAGTTTTTAAACCTGGCCGGGGAGGTGGAAAACCGCCACACCCTGGAGGTTCCCCTGGGCCTTTCCTTCCGCGCTCTTTTAGACTATGCCCGCCCCATTCCCCCCGCCTTTACCGTCATTGAAGGCGGCCCCATGATGGGCCGCATGGTTACGGACCTGGACCGGGTGGTGACCAAGACCACGGCAGCCCTCATCGTTCTGCCCAATGACCATGTGTTGGTGAAAAAATACCAGGACATGGCCGACCAGAAGGTGGTGGATCGCATTGGCAAGTCGGCCTGCGACCAGTGCTCCTTCTGCACCGAACTCTGTCCCCGGTATCTGCTGGGCCATCCCATCCAGCCCCACAAGGCCATGCGTTCCCTGGTCTTCCAGGCTCCTGGGGCGGATGGGCAACCCCCCCAGGCCCATGCCCTCTATTGCTGCCAGTGCAACCTGTGCTCCTTTGTTTCCTGTCCCGAGGGGCTCTATCCCTCACAGGTCTGCATCCATAACCGTCGGCGGGCCCTGGCCGAAAAGGTCCGGTACAAGGGGGCCCTGTCCAACCCGGCCCACCCCCTGGCTTCGTATCGGAAAACCCCTTCCAGCAAGTTGAAGCGCCGGCTGGACCTGAACCGGTTCCCCGACACCGGCCCATTGACGGAATACGAATTTACCCCCCAATGCCTGACCCTCATGCTTTGCCAGCACATCGGCGCCCCGGCCCTTCCCCTGGTGGGGGTGGGGGATGAGGTGACCCCGGGCATGGAAGTGGCCGACCCGGGTGAAAACCTGGGGGCAAAGGTCCATTCCCCGTCCGCCGGAAAGGTCGTCCGGGTGGATACAGAGGCCATTGTCATCCAATGTTATGCCCCGGCTGAAGTCAAGGGGCGCATTGCCGACGCCCTCCCGGCCCCAAAGGATCATCCCACGACGGTTTAAGAAAAGGAGAAGACCATGCCCAATGCCATTGGCATCATTGAAACATCCAGTATTGCGGCCGGGTTCCAGGCCCAGGACGCCATGCTCAAGGCCGCCGACGTCACCCCCCTCATTGCCCGGACCATCTGTTCGGGGAAATTCCTCATCATTGTGGGGGGCAGCGTCTCGGCCGTGTCTGCGGCCCTGGATGCCGGGGAAACCGAATCCGCAGGCTTCCTCATCGAATCCCTGAACATCCCCAATGTGGACGACCAGGTCTTTGGTGCCCTGGCCGGTACCACGACCATGGACAGCCAGGGACACCGGGCCCTGGGAATCGTGGAGACCTTTTCTGCCACCCCCATCATTGAAGGGGCAGATGCCGCGGTGAAGGCCGCCCATGTCTCCCTCCTCCGGGTCCACGTCTCCATGGCCATCGGGGGCAAGGGCTTTTTCCTGGTCAACGGGGACACCTCTGCGGTGCAGGCGGCCGTGGATGCCGCCGTGGAGGTGGTAAAGGAGAGCGGTATGCTGGTGAACCGGGTGGTGATTCCTTCGGCCTCACCCGAACTTTTCCAGGAGTATATCTAACCCGGATCAGCCGGTTTCCAGAAATGGGGTGTTTCTGCCCATGTGGTCCATTGGGTTCCGGCCTCTGCCCAGGGACATGTTGCTCAAAGCCGCAATAAACAGCGTCAATTCACGGTACAGCTACCCCATAGCCGCCCGGGGTGGTTCTGCCCCATTTTTTGTTTTCCAGGTCATGGGCGTTGAAAGTCTTATGATTGCAGGTGGTTATCGGTTAAGATTTGCAGTTTGTCGGGGCTGAAATGCCCCGACTTTTTTAAAATTTGAAAATGGCGAATTTTGCAACCAGCTGAAAATACGTCGTTTTTGGATTTGGCATGCCCTTTGCTATATAATGAAAATTCGTTTTTTAAATTTTAATCCATTGAAAGGGTATTCCCATTTTGAAATTTAAGTTCGCCCTCCATTCCTGTTTTGCGGTTTTTGTGACCCAGGGATTTCTATGCGGTCGGGTCTTTGCCAGTGGGATCGACCAGGCCATTAACACGGCCCTGGCGCCGGTGGCAGAAACCTTGGTGTCCATTGTCTTTTTTAAATTCAACCTCAACGGGGTTGGGATTCCATTGGTGGTGCTTTGGCTGGCCATGGGGGCTCTCTTTTGCACCTTTTACCTGAAGTTTATCAATATCCGAGGGTTCAAGCATGCCCTGGCCCTGGTCTTTGGCCATGGGGACGAGGAAAAGGGCGGCAGTGGGGAAATCAGCCACTTCAACGCTCTGTGTACGGCGGTTTCCGGCACAGTGGGCATCGGCAATATTGCCGGGATTCCCATTGCCATTGCCGCAGGCGGACCCGGTGCTGTCTTCTGGATGATGGTGGCCGGCTTCCTGGGCATGTCCACCAAATTCACCGAGTGTACCCTTGCCGTTCTTTTCAGAAAGGAGAACGCCGACGGTAGCATCTCCGGCGGCCCCATGTATTATCTGACCCAGGGTCTGGCCAAGATGGGTCGGCCCAGGCTGGGGAAATACCTGGGCGGATTCTATGCCTTCGGCATCCTGGTGGGCTGCCTGGGCATCGGCAATATGTTCCAGTCCAACCAGGCCTATAGTCAGTTTCTGGTGGTCACCGGCGGGGCCTCTTCCATCTTCGTCGGCAAGGGATGGCTCTTTGGCCTCCTCTTTTCCCTGGTGGTTTTCGGGGTCATTGTAGGCGGGATTCGAAGCATCTCCAAGGTGGCCTCCAAACTGGTCCCCTTCATGGCCATCCTCTATATTCTTACGGCCCTGGTGATCATCTTTAAAAACATGGCCCATATTCCCGATGCCCTGGCCATGATCATCGATCATGCCTTTACCGGAAAAGCCGTGGGTGGGGGGATTCTGGGCGCCATTGTCATCGGGTTCCAGCGGGCTATTTTTTCCAACGAGGCCGGCCTGGGATCCGCAGCCATTGCCCATTCTGCGGTCCAGACCAAGGAACCGGTGACCGAGGGCTTTGTGGCCATCCTTGAGCCCACCCTGGATACCCTCATCGTTCTGGCCATCACCAGCTTGGTGATCACCACCTCCATGGTGGCCGATCCCCTCTTTGCCCAGGCCCTGATGTCGGGTGAACTCACGGGCATGGCCGCCTCCTCCGCCGCCTTTACGGTTCATTTTCCCTTTTCCAAGTATCTTCTGGCCGTTGCCGGGATGCTCTTTGCCCTGTCCACCGCCCTGGCCTGGTCCTACTACGGCCTCAACGGCTGGACCTTCCTCTTTGGGGACAATAAAAAGGGAAAGCTGTTTTACAATGTGGTGTTCAGCCTCTGCTTTGCCCTGGGCGCCGCCATCCAGCTGGGCGCATTGATGGATATTTCCGACGCCCTGGTTTTCCTGGTCTGTGTGCCCAACGTCATGGGCCTTTTCCTCCTGGCCCCCCTGGTCCGGGCCGAGCTGGAGACCTATTTTGAAAATGTGAAAAACCGCACCTAACACTTCATCCCGTATATTTCATCCCAAACCACTTAAGGAGGGCACAATTTGTGGCAGCCGAGGTTCAAGCGATAAGATGTGATTCTCCTGAAATCCCAGAAGCGCCGGGCTTTCTATGGAAAATTGTCATGAAATATTCGGGTAAGAAGGTTCTGGATCTCCCTTGCGGAAGGGGGGCGGAGCCGTTAATGATTAACCCCAAATTGAAAGTCGTTGTTGTATGGGAAAAAAATTGATTGGGAATCTGGGCATCCAGATCCTTTTGGCCATGATCCTGGGGATCCTGGCCGGTACCTTCATGAAACAAGAGGCCATGGTCTTCTCCCCCCTGGGAGATGTGTTTATCAACCTGATTAAGATGCTGGTGATTCCCCTGGTGGCCGTGTCGGTGACCTCGGGGGCCGCCTCCCTGGGGAATGCCGGTTCTGCGGGAAAGATGGGCCTTGCCACCTTTGCCTATTACCTGGCCACCACGGCCGTGGCCGTGGTCATTGGTCTGGTGTTCGGCGAGCTGTTCAAACCCGGGGCCGGTCTGGACATCACCCAGGTTCAACAATGGTTCTCCCTGGAAAAGGCGGGGACAGCCACGCCCCCGCAGTTCTGGCATCTCATCCTCAGCCTGATCCCCACCAACCCCGTCCAGGCATTTACCCAGGGCAACATCCTCCAGACCCTGTTCTTCTGCCTGTTCCTGGGCATCGGCATTGGCCGTCTGGCCCCGGAGAAAAAGGCATTTCTAATTCAGCTTTTTGATACCCTCACCGAGGCCCTGATCTGGATGATCAAAAAGGTGATGCTGGTGGCCCCCCTGGGGGTTTTCGCCCTCATGGCATCGGCCACGGGTACCTTTGGCTACGATATCCTGGGCCTGGTGGTGAAGCTGCTGGTGGTTTACATCGGGGCCATCCTCCTCCATGGGTTTGGTTTCTATCCCCTGGTGCTCAAGCTCTTTTCCAAAATGTCGGTGAGACGTTTTTTGACCCGGATTTACAAACCCCAGGTGGTGGCATTGTCCACGGCCTCTTCCATGGCCACCATGCCCATGACCTACGAGACCTGTGAGCGGGAACTGGGCGTCTCCAAGGAGACCGCCTCCTTTGTTCTGCCCCTGGGTGCCACCATCAACATGGACGGCAATGCCATTTATTATGCCCTGGCAGCGGTGTTTTTTGCCCAGATCTTCGGCATTGAGCTGACCCTGGCCAGCTATGCCGCCATTGTCTTCACCGCCACCATCGGTTCCATTGGACAGGCCGGTGTGCCCGGACCCAGCCTCCTGGTGGTGGCGGTTCTGGTGGCCGCGGGTATTCCCATTGAAGGGTTGCCCCTGCTCTATGCCGTGGACCGGATCTTTGACATGATCCGGACCGCCTTGAACATCACCGGCGATGCAGCCTGTGCCGTGATTGTGGATCGGTTTAATACCCGGGAAACGGTCTGATATCCAATGCCGGAGAGGGGGAGAAGTCGCCCTCCTTCAATGTCCAAATACCGTTTTTAACAGGGCCTGTCCCTGTTCAGAACCCAAAGCCCCCTGGAAGGTGTATCGTCCTTCAGGGGGTTTTTTTATGGGGGGGACAAGGGCGATGTCGCCTTATCCGGGCCAGGGATGTGATTTTACCGTTGTCTTTTGTGCCGTGTGTGGAAAAGGGGAACGGACGTTGTGAATAATAAAAAACGATGTTTGACAATGGGTTCGCCAGGTCATATAACCGGATACGTCACATAAATATTTCTCTTTCTCTTACAGGGGCTGCCATGGAGAATTTGTTTCGCATCAGCCGACTTGCGGAAACGACAGGTGTTACCCCCCGGACCATTCGATTTTATGTGCAGGAAGGCTTGATCACAAAGCCGGTCCGAGTCCGCAAAAACATGTTCCTTTACCACCCGGAGTGCATTGACCAGATCCGGGCCATCAAAAATGCCCAGTCCAGACGTTTCCTTCCCCTGGTGGTGGTCCGCCGCCTGTTAAAACAGCACAATTACGACTATTCCGTCCTGGAAACCGCCTCGGTCCTCGGTTCTTCCCCTGCGGCATCCGGGTTGGGCCGCCACGGGAACGCCGTGCTGGAATCCCTTCCCGAACTCATGCTCCGGGTCTTTGAGACCAAGGGGTGGCTGAACCGGGGGAATGGAAAACATAAAAGCCTTACCTATGGGCGGATCAATGAGCCCCTGGTGCGGTTTCTGGGAATGCTTAACGACAATGGCGCCCCCTGGGAGGATCTGGTCAGCCGGCTGGGGGACATCGAAGCCCTGATCCGGAAAACCGCCGAGTTGGAGTACCAGTCCTTTGGCGACTGGAGCTTGAAGGCGAAGGGTGGGGATTTTTTGGCCGTCCAGGAGTTGGGGTTTACGGCCATGGAAGCCTTTGGCCTTGCCGTGCGGCGTCACCATCGCAACACCCTGGCCCGTCAGCAGAAACAGACCCTGGATTATGGGTTCAAGGCCTCCACCGACGAGGGGTATTCCCTTCTTCCCGAGGAAATTCTGCCCCAGCTCAAGGCCATGGCGGAAAGGACGGGCACCGGCCCGGAACGCATCCGCCTGTACAAGGATCTGGCCCTGGGGTACTCCTGCATCGGGGATGTTGAAACTGCCCTGGATTTTCTGGGGAAGGCCCTGGCCCTGGCCCCGGACGACCTGGAGGCCCAGGTCCGCTGGCTTTGGTACTCCCGGTTTTCAGAGGGCCGGACCGGGGATATAAAGATCAAGGTGCGCATGGAGGCCCTGGTGGGGGCCCATCCGGATTTCGGCATCGGTCGTCTTTTCCTCGGGGTGTGGCATGTCCTGGACAGCCTGGAAACCGATACCCCGACCCAGGGCCGCCGTCTTCTCCAGCGGGCCTTCAGGGAATTGGCCGCAGCTGAAAAATACAAGCCCCGGCACCTCCACTGGCAGACCCTGATCCGTTACAGCCGGGCACGGGTTCTCATGACCATCCCCGACGGCAGCGATCTTTTGGAACAGAGCCTGGAGAGCTTCCGTAAAATCCTGGTGCGCAAAAGGGATATTGATCTTTTTTACCGGACCCGCCTCCCCTTTTTTTCCAAGTGGCTCTGGCCCAATGTCTATTATTTTTACGGCATGGCCCTGGCACGGTCCGGCCGGTTCAACCAGGCTTCAAAAATATTGAAAAGGGGGACGGCCTATTCCATGGCGCCCCCGTTCATGGATCATATGACCGCAGGTATACGAACCGTTAACATGGCAATGGGCCGGTGATTGGGCCGGCTGCCATGAAAATGACCATTTAAGGAGGGCAGTAATGAGCGAAAAGCAGTTCTGGAATCCGGAGATGGAAACCCTCTCTCCGGAAGGGTTGGAACGATTGGAAACGGACGCCCTGAAAGCACAGTTGACCTATGTGTATGAGCATTCATCCTTTTATCGGCACAAGTTCGAGGGGGCCGGGGTCCATCCCGGAACCTTCTCGGACAGGGCGGACCTGAGCGCCTATCCCTTTACCACCAAGGAGGAGTTGCGGCAGACCCAGGAGGCCAAGGGTGGCCTGGGGGGACACCAATGTGCCTCCATGACCGATATTGTCCGCATCCAGGGCACCTCGGGCACCACGGGCCGTCCCTTGCTGGTGGGGCTCACGGCGGCGGATGTGAACCTCTGGAACGAGATGTTTGCCCGCCATGCCTGGACCGGGGGGCTGCGGCCCGATGATCTCATGATCAACCCGGCCAATTTTACCCTGTTTGTGGGGGGACTTTCCGAATGTTCCGGGGCCGAGCACATGGGCATGACCGTGGTGCCGGCCCCCTTTGTGAGCACGGGCATGGAAAAGTTCATGGAGCTGGTGCAGACCCTTAAACCCACGGTGCTCTTTTCAACACCGTCGGCCACCCGGTTCCTGGAGACCGTTGTCCGGGACACCCTGAAGATGTCTCCGGCGGATCTGGGCTTTAAAAAGGGGTTCCTGGCCGGGGAGGCCCTGAGCGAAGAGGAGCGATCGGCCATTGAAGATGCCTGGGGCATCACGGCCCGGAATTTTTACGGCCTGGCCGATGTGGGGGCGGACATTGCCGCGGAATGCGGCTGTTCCCAGGGCCTTCACTTCTGTGCCCAGGGGGCGCTGGTGGCCGAGCTCATCAACCCGGAAACCCTGGAGGAAATCCCCATGACCCATGGGGCCGAAGGGGAGATTGTCTTCACCACCATCAACCGCCGGGCCACCCCCGTCATCCGCTACCGGGTCCGGGACATGGTACGGGTTTATACCGACCCCTGCCCCTGCGGGCGCACCGGTTTCCGGTTCCATGTCATCGGTCGCAGCGACGACATGATCAAGGTTAAGGCCGTGAACGTCTTCCCCGCTGCAGTAAAGGGGGTGATCAACGCCCTGGTGCCCGGATCGGAGATGCGCATTGTCCTGCCCCATGAAGGGCCGTCATTTGGGGAGAACCTCACCATCAAGGTGGAGACGCCCCAGGATCTTGGAGACGACGAAAAAAAGGCATTGGCCGAGCGGCTCATCCGGACCATTCGGGAAAAGCTGGTCTTCACCCCCCGGATCCAATGGGTGGCCCCGGACAGCTACGACCCCTCCCAGTACAAGGTGGAATACTTTGAACGGGCCTATGAATCCCAGGGGAAAGGAGATTAAGCCATGTCCCAGAACAATCTGATCCGCGGCTTGACCCTGGTCACCCTCTTTGCCCTGATCACCGGGGCCATGGTGGGCATGGGATGGGCCATGCTGGCCAATGTCATGGTGGACCGGGCCGGTCCCGCCGTCATGATTTCCGTGGCCCTGGCTGCGGTTTTTTCCATCTTCATCGGCCTCTGCTATGCAGAACTCTGTTCGGCCATGCCCCGGGCCGGGGGGGAATACATCTATGTGAAACGGGGTATGGGCCCCTTTGCCGGTTTTTTTGCCGGGTGGATCCTTATTCTGGCCTATGCCGCCATGATGCCCGGGGGCTGCATCATCCTGGGCAAGCTCATCAACGGCATTTATCCAGGACTCTCCCCTGCAGCCGTCGGTGCCGGCCTTGCCCTGGCCTTTACCCTGATCAACCTCTACGGGGTGACCCTGTCGGGCCGGGTCCAGCTTTTGTTCGCCCTCATGCTTTTCCTGGGCATCTTCATCTATGTGGCCGCCGCCCTTCCCAAGATCCAGGTGGTGAACTTCCACCCCTTTTTGGGCCGGGGCTGGGGCGGGGTTCTTCTCATGATCCCCTTGTGCATGCTGGCCTTCATGGGCTTTGACGTCCTACCCCAGGCCGCCGAGGAGATCAATGCCCCCATCCGGAAGATGGTCTTTCTCATCCCGGCTTCCATTGTCATGGTGGCCCTGTTCTACATCGGCACCACCCTGGCCAATGTGGGGCTGGAACCCTGGGAAAAATTGGCCAAAAGCACGGCCGAGATTCCCATTGTCTCTCCCGTCACCCTGGCCCTGGGTGAAAGGGGTCCCACCCTTATCATCATTGCCGGGATCTGCGGTCTGCTCACCACCATGAACGCCTTTATGATGGGGGGCTCCCGGTTGCTCATGGCCATGGCCAAGGACCGGGAGATCCCCGGGATTTTTGCCTGGGTCCACCCCCGGTTCCACACCCCCTGGCCCGCCCTGATTTTTTTGGGGGCCATGGGGATTGCCGGTGCCTGGTTCACCGAGATGATTGCCCTTTTTGACACGGCGGCATCGGCGGTTCTCATCTGCTATGTCCTGGTGGCCGTGACTTTGATGCGGCTGCGGAAGAACGAACCGGAAATGGATCGGCCCTACCGGGTCCGGCCCTATCCTTTGGTGCCGGTGCTGGCCATTGTTTCGGTTATTCCCACCTGGGCCATCTCCCTGCTCCTGCTCAACACCAGCGCCCGGATCTGTTTCGGGGTCTGGCTGGGCTTGGGCGTGGTCTATTATTTCACGGTGCGAACCCCTTCACAGGAAAATGAATATGATTATTGATCTTTGCGTAATTCCGCCCCTGCCGGAAACCATAGAGGGCTTTGCCAATCCCCAGGGGCCCTTTGCCAAGTATAACGAGATGTACAAGGCCGATGCCCAGGCCGTGGAAATCCTCAAGTCCGACCCCCTGGGGGTGCTGCTCTACCTCATGGACGAGGCCGGGGTGGACAAGGCCGTTCTCCCGGCCGAGGATGCACAAACCACCATGGGCATGGTCACCCCCAATGAAAAGGTGGCTGCCTTTGCCGCCCAGGCCCCGGACCGGTTCATCCCCATGGCTGGCATCGACCCCCACAAGGGGATGCAGGCCCTCTACGATTTGGAGTATGCGGTGAAGGAACTGGGCATGAAGGCCCTGTGCCTGGAGCCCTGGCTCCACCAGATCCGGGCCAATGACAAACGCTACTACCCCATCTATGCCAAGTGCGTGGAGCTGGACCTTCCCGTTTGGATCCACACCTCCTTGAACTTTGTCCCCGCCCTGAAGATGGAGGTGGGCCGGCCCATCCACCTGGACGAGGTGGCCGGCCATTTCCCGGAGCTTAGGCTCATTGCCGGCCACGGGGGCTGGCCCTGGGTCAACGAGCTCATGGCCGTGCTCTGGCGCCACGACAACGTCTACCTCGACATTTCGGCCATCCATCCCAAGCACATGACCAAACCCGGTTCCGGGTGGGAGCCCCTGCTCAACTACGGCAATTCCCTGCTCCAGGACCGGGTTCTCTTTGGCACGGCCTGGCCCGCCTGTCAGTTCAAGGAGAACATCGACGGGATCCGGGCCCTTCCCTTGAAGGAAGGGGTAAAGGAAAAATGGCTGGGGCTCAACGCCCGGAAACTGCTGGGGGTGTGAGGGGTATTGCATTGGCCCCCCTGCAGGTCCCATGGTGGTGTTTGTTTGTTCGGGCAGGGGGGAATGGGGCTTTTCCCGTTGACCCTGAAATGGCCCTGATGAAGTGAATTTGCTGGGTTGAAGCTGAAAAGGAGGCCGTGGAAGATGATCTGGATACTGGGGCTTGCCACTGTTGGGGCGGGCATCATCCTCTATGCAAAACTGCGCCTGGAACGCCATAGGGCCCAGGTGAAAAACGAATTAAGGGCACTCTCCCTTGGGAAGATCAAGTTGACCGGAGGGGTGGGCACCTTTGTTCTCACCCCTGTGGTGGAGTATTATGCCCGGGGAGGATACAAGACCGAGGCCGGGGTCTCCTATTGGATCCAGGCCGACGACAAGACCCTGATGCTGGATGTGGGGGCCAATTGGAAGCAGGCCCACCCGTCGCCCCTGGTGGAAAATCTGAAACAATTGCAGCTGGATCCCGGGCAGCTGGACGGCCTGGTCATCAGCCATTGCCACGAGGACCATGTGGGGGGGATCCGTAACGAAAGGAAACACCGGTTCAGCCTTTCCAAGGGGCCGGTTGCCCTTCCTTTGGTGCCGGCCTGGACCCCCGTTCCTTTTACCGACTCCCCCCATAATCCCCAGCCCCGGCTTGAGACGGTGGCCCATCCCGTGGAAATTTTTCCGGGCATGGGCCTGACCGGTCCCCTTCCCGCCGCCCTTTTCCTCATCGGGGTGGTGTGGGAGCAGTCCCTGGTCTTCGATCTGGCCGGCAAGGGATTGGTGGTGGTCATCGGTTGTGGTCATCCCGGTGTGGGGACCATCCTGGACCGGGTCCACCATGTCTTTGAGCGCCCGGTATATGGGGTGATCGGAGGGGTCCACCTGCCCGTAAAGGGGGACCGTCTCCGCTGGGGGCCCATCCCCCTGCAATGGCTGGTGGGAAGCGACCGCATGCCCTGGAATGGATTGAACACCGGGGATGTGGACCGGGCCATTGCCAGGATCGAAGATCATTCCCCCTCCATAGTGGCCATCTCCCCCCATGACAGTTCCGACTGGGTGATCCAGCGGTTCTCCCGGTATTTCGGCCATCGGTTCCGCACCCTGGAGGTGGGGCGGCCCATCCGGCTTTCCGGGGCAGGGGAATAAAAATGTTGCCCTGGGCCCGGCTATGTTTTAGCGGTTTTTCCCGTGACAGGGCAGGCGAAATCCGGTATAACGGCCTTTTTTTAAATCCATAATGACATAAGAGACAGATCCATGAGTGAAGAACAAGTAGGGGTCACCCTCCCGGGTGCACCTGCCGGCATGACCACCGTGGACCGCGTGGAAGAGATGATCCAGGTGGCCCGTAAATTCAATGTAAACACCCTTAAAATTTCCGGTGCCCAGCGCCTGAGACTGTATATCGATGCGGACAAGGCCCCTGAACTTTGTGAGGCACTGGGCGGGAAAATGCCCAAACCCGTTGGGGTGAAGTTCGGCGCCCATTCCGTCCAGGCCTGCCCCGGGGAATCCTCCTGCAAATTTGCCCTGGCCGACACCCTGGGCATGGGGGCCAAGCTGGAAGAACTGGCCTTGAACCATGTCTTCCCCGGCAAGGTCAAGGTAGCGGTTTCCGGTTGCGCCCGGAACTGCGCGGAATCCTATGTCCGTGACATCGGCGTCTTTGCCAAAAAGAGCGGCTGGACCTTTATCTTCGGCGGCAACGCCGGTTCCAGACCCCGCATCGGTGATGTGATTGCCGAGGGCCTTTCCGACGAGGAACTCCTGGAAACCGTGGAAAAGATCATGGCGGCCTATGCCAAGGAAGGCAAGAAAATGGAGCGCTGCGCCCGGTTCATCGACCGTGTGGGCACCCAAGGGATTGCCGAGATCTGCAAGTAAATTTCCATCCGCTGTTTCGGTCGAGGGTGAACAATTTGTGACCACGGATATTCAGAAGAGAGGGCGGGGTTCTCTTCGTATCTCCACACCTTTGGAACAAATTGCCATAAACCCGACGGCTTCTCCATTTGGGGAGCCGGTGCTGCACAGGTTGGCACCGGCTCCTTTGTGGTTTTAGGGCCGGTCGTGCCGGCGGCCCCCCCCTCGCCCTTCCCTTAATTCCACAGAATTCCCCCTGTTGACATTCCTTTCTGCCCATGCTCTAATTAATTTTTGTTCGAATAAAAAAAGTTAGATGTGGCTGCAATTCCCCCTGAATCAACGCCGCCCCCGGGCCGGCTTCGCTCTCTTCTCTGCAGTCCCCGCCCCCAAAACCTTTTTCCATAGGTGAATATAATGAGACATTTTTTATTTTTTGCACTTCTGTTTTCCATGGTTTTCATGGGATCCCCGGCACAATCAGAAACCGCTGACAAAATGGGCAAGGACAAGGCATCCGCCGGTCTGATCACCCTGGCCACCACCGGCAACCCCAAACCCCTCCAGGCAGAACTGGGGGGGGAGATCGTCGATTCCAAGGGCCTCATGGCCGAGGCCGGCGGTCTCCTGGACCTGGGCAAGGACGAACATCTGGCCCCGTCTGCCCTGGTGACCCCCAAGGGGGAAACCTATGCCATGGTGGCGCCCACCATCACCAAGGATAATTTTATTTTCAAGAACGCATCCGGCCAGATCATGCGCATGGATGTGGGATCCAACGAAGGCCATCATATGCCCTTTGTGGTCAATGAGATCATGGAGGACGGGGGCACCCCCTGGTATGTGGAATTCTGGTACTGGATCACTGGACAATAACCCCTTTGTAACCGGAGCGGGGCAGTTCGTTTGCCCCGCCGGTTCCACCCATCTGCCGGCCGGCCCGAATTTTCCATGACAATTTGTTCCAAAGGATCGGTACCCTTGTTGAAGAAAGGTTCCCCGTTCCAAAGAATTCGTTGTCACAAGTTGTCTTCCTGGGGGAAATGCCTTCATCTGATCGATTCGCTGCGTTGCAGAATGGCTTGACATACCGTATTACATCGCATTTTGCGTCCTTCTGTATAGGTGAATGTATTTTGTGAAACACACGGGCCCGTGTTACGGCCAAGGAAGACCCATGGAACAGAAACCTTTTTTTACCCTGATGATCCTGTTGGCACTTGTCACCCTTCCGGGGTGCTTTGAAAGCGCGTCCCGGGCCAAGGCGCCCTTTACCCCCATCCCCGGAGACTTTGTCCATCAATGGAATACGGACACCCATCCCTTTCCCGGTGCCGCCGTCATTGATGTCGACGGGGACGGGACATTTGAAGTTTTTGTGGGTGGTGGTCACAGCCAGGCGGATTTTCTCCTGAGATACGAAGACGGGGCCCTGGTGAACATCATTCACGGCACCGGCCTGTCCAGCCCGGCCGCCACCTATGGGGTCCGGGCAATTGACCTGAACCGGGACGGCAGAACCGATCTGGTGACGGCCCGGAACAACGGGGTCATGATCTATTTGAACCAGGGGCCGGGCAAGGCATTTAAGCCCCTTCCCGTGCCCGTGGATCTTCCCGTGGAATCCGTTCCCTTTGATGTGGCCGTGGGGGACATAGACAAAGACGGGGATGCGGATTTTTACATCTCCACCTTTGTCACCTTTCCCTCCTTTAAAAGTGCCACCTTCAACGATCCCAACCACGCCAAGACCAATCGCCTCCTCCTGAACACCGGTGATTTTGTGTTCAAGGACATCACCGAGAACTCGGGCACCGCCTCCCTGAACAATACCTTTTTTTCCGTGTTCATGGACCTGGACCTGGACGGTCGCCAGGATCTTGTGGTGGCCCAGAATACCGGTGAGGTTGAAATTTTCAGAAACCTTGGGAACCTGCGTTTCCAATCCATTCCCACCCGGTCGGGCTATGGGTTCTGGATGGGACTGGGCATTGGGGACATGGACAATGACGGGGACCAGGATCTGTTTTTCCCCAACGTGGGAACCTCCATTCCCGAGTTCCTCACCAAGGGGGACATCCGGGAGGGCCAGCGCCATACCCATGACTGGCTGATCCTGGAAAACCAGGGCAATTTCAAGTTCAAGGATGTGACCACGGACTGGCTCCCCCAGGGGGAGGGCTTTGCCTGGGGTGGGGTGTTTGAGGACCTGGATCTGGACGGCCGCCTGGATCTCTTTGTGGCCCAGAACTATATCAAGTGGCCCTTTCACAAGATTTTCCGGTTGGCCGGTCGGGCCTTTATCCAAAAAGCCGACGGTGGCGGGCGGGGGTTTCAACCCGCCCCGGAGCTGGGCCTGGAGAATAAGTATTTCGGCCAGTCCTCCCTCATTGTCGATCTGGACCGGGACGGGCGCCAGGATTTTATATGGATTAATATGGACGGTCCCATCCGGGCCTTCCTCAACACCTCGGATGCCTCTTTTATCACCCTGGTCATGCCCGACGACCTGGACATCCTGGGCACCCGGGTCCATGTGGTTTCCCAAGGGGGGAAAAGCTATACCCGCCAGGTGGTCAGCGGCCAGGGGTATATGACCGACCAGACCCCGGAGCTCACCTTTGGCCTGGGCCGGCAGAACAAGGTCACCTCCGTGGTGGTGGAATACCCCGACGGAGAGGTGGTCACCATTGAGAATCCCCGGGTGAATTCCCGGATTCAGCTGCCGCCGAGGGGCGTACAATAATGGGATAGATAACAAAGAATCGCAATAAAAGAGCCGGTGCCGCCAAGGCTGCACCGGCTCTTTTGTTCAGGATAGACGATTTGATCATTTTTACGGCCTTTAAATCATCGGACTGTTCATGGAATCCATTCATAGACCCCACGGGCGGTTTTGCGGGTCAGCCCGCTCCGGTGGAGCTGGGCAATGATGTTCCTGACCTTGGTAGGGGGCATTTCCGATTCCTTGACCAGCTGGGCCGAAGCAATGGGCTGGTCCGCAGCCCTATACCGGGCAATGATATCGTTCTTGTCCCCAAGGGAGCGGACTCTGGGACGGGAGGAGGGGGCCGGGGATCCGGGGGAATGCTGCCTGGGGGCGGGCTGTTTGCCCAGGGAGGTAAGCGGGCTTTCATCCAGGTCAACCCCAAAGAGAGCCGAAAGGTTCTCCTGGTCTGAAATAATCCGGGAGGAGCGTTTCCGGGCCTTTTCCAACAATTCTTTTTTGCCCCGGTCCACCACCTTTGAAATCAGGTCCTCCATCTTTATGCCCCGGAGGGTGAAAAAAAGACCGGGATCCTGGTCCAGCCGTGCCCCGACCCCGTAGAGCACGGCGGCCACATGCTTGCACATCCGGGCCCAGTCCGGGCAGGAACAGTCCAGGTCAATTTCCTTGGGGGAGGGAAAAAGCCCCTCTCCCTTCTGGGTGAACAGTGCCTCCAGCTCCCGGGGAAATTCCCCGGCCAAAAGGGCTTTAAGGCGGGTGAGTTTGCCCTTGCATTCCTTCTGGATCCGTCGTTGCCGGGACCTGGAGATGGGCTTGATGGTGATATGGACTTCATAGGGCCGTGACCCGCTGCCCTGGACCAGGCCCATGATTTTGCCCGGCAGGATGTTTAAATCCAGCACGGCCATGTGTCGCACATAGCTTCGGCCCCGTTCAATGCGGTTGGCATAGTCGGCATAACTTTCCAGATTGGCGTTCCAGGCCTTGCCCCACCAGGTCTTGGCCAGGGCACGGCCCTTGGTTTCAAGGATCACCGGCTGGATGTCCGGGTTCTTTTTTTTCAACGCCTTGAGTGTTTTTTCTGCCCTGCGTCGTTTTTCGGCAACGGTGACATACTTCCCATAAAACATACCCATGTCTCCTTTTTATAATTCCAGCCGGAACAGATCCAGAAGTTGGGAATTATCCATTTCCGTGACCAGGCTTTCCCCGGAGGGGACAATGATGCTTTCCGAGATTTCCTGCTTGTCCGTGAGCATGGTGTCGATTTTTTCCTCGATGGTCCCCCGGGTGACAAAGGTGTGGACCAATACCTTGCGGGTTTGGCCGATGCGAAAGGCCCGGTCCGTTGCCTGGTTTTCAACGGCCGGGTTCCACCAGCGGTCAAAGTGGACCACGTGGTTGGCACGGGTGAGGTTGAGCCCGACCCCTCCGGCCTTGAGGGAGAGGACCATGAAGGGACAATGGGCATGGCCCTGGAAGGTCTGGACAATTTCCCTGCGTTTGGGGGCGGGCACGGAGCCGTGGAGGACCAGGCCGGGGTGGTGGAAGATCCCTTCCAAAAAGCGCCGCAGCACCTCGGTCATTTCCTTGAACTGGGTAAAGATGAGCACCCGTTCCCGTTTTTCCCTGATGGTTTCGCAGATGCGGCGCAGTTGTTGGAATTTTCCGCTTTGGCTTTCCTTATAGTCCCCGGTTCCGGCCAATTGATCCGGGTGGTTGCACAATTGTTTGAACTTCATCAAGGCCGCCAGGACCATGCCCTTGCGCTGGATGCCCTCCGCCGTTTCCATGTGACGGGCCAGGTCGGCCACGGCCCTTTGGTAGAGCAGGGCCTGGGGCCGGGTGAGGTCGGCCCGGATCTTCATCACCACCTTGTCCGGCAGGTCCGGGATCACGGACTTATCGGTTTTCAACCGCCGGAGAATATAGGGGGCAATAACCCGGCGGAGGCGGCCGTATCCTTCCGGGTCCGTCTTCAGGGATTTGGTGAACCGACCGAACTCGGCTTTGTTTCCCAGAAGGCCGGGGTTGAGGAAGTCAAACAGGGACCAGAGATCCGAGAGCCGGTTCTCCACGGGTGTGCCGGTGAGGGCGATTCGGTGGGCCGAAGGGATGGCCTTGACGGCCCGGGTCTGGGCCGTTGCCGGGTTTTTAATGGCCTGGGCCTCGTCCAGGATGATGCAGTTCCACTCTGTTTCCCTGGGCCAGTCATATTTTTTGGCCAGGGTGTAGGAGGTGATGACCAGATCCGTGGTGTCTGGGTCCGGAGGCATGGAGGCCCGGGCCTTTTCCCGGTTCTTCACAAAGCCGGGGTGGGCAATGTGGTAGCGCAGTCCGGGCAGGAATTTTAAGATTTCCTCCTCCCAATTGGCAATGAGGGGGGTGGGGACCACCAAAAGGGAGGGGGGCGTTTCCCGGGGAAAGGAGGAGAGCAGGGCCAGAACCTGGAGGGTTTTTCCCAGGCCCATGTCGTCGGCCAGGCAGGCCCCAAGCCCCAGCTGGTAGAGACGGGTGAGCCAGGCCATACCCTGGGTCTGGTAGGGACGAAGCCTTGCCTTGAATCCCGACCCGGTTTCCGGTGTGGGCAATGTCTTTGGGGATTTTAGTTTCTGGGTCAGCTCGGCCAGCCATTGCCCCCGGTTGATCCGGATTTCCACGGGGTCCGTTCCATTGGGGTCCAGCTGGTCCGGGGTGAGGCTGTAGCGCATGGCCTCCCCCAGGGGGATGCCCGTTCCCAGGGTTTCCTGGAGCCGGTCCATGGCGGCCAGGGCCTGGTTGAGTCGGTCCGGATCCACGGCCACCCATTTGTTCTTGATCAGGGCCAAGCCCCGGGTGGATTCCAGAAGCTCCAGGATTTCTTTTCGGCCCAGGGTCACACCGCCCAGGGCCACGGAGAGATCGCAGTCCATGATGGCCCCCAGCCCCACCTTGGATGCGGGCCTTTCCCCCAGGGTGACCTGGAGCCGTGTCTTTGTGGATTGGGGCGTCCACCAGTCCGGAATTCGGCAGAGGATGCCTGCGGCCTCATAGCTGGGGATTTCCCTTAAAAATTCAAGGGCGTCATCACTGTCCCAGGCCAGGGGATGGAAGAGTTCACCCTCTTCAATGAGGTCGGCCACCAACTCACTGGTTTCGGCGGCCCGGTGGACCGTTGATAAAAGTGCCATGAGATCCGATTGATCATGGGCATCCAGGGCGTGTTTCAAGGGCAGATGCCGGGGATTACCGTCCCCACCCATGCCGGCGGAATAGGTTGCCATGAAGGCGAAGGGAAGGTCGTGCCCTCTGTTTTCCACCAGATGGAAAAAGACCCTGCCCGCCGGGTGGAGCCGGGGGTTGCGTTGGTGGAAAAAGGCGGCCACACTGCCCTCAAATCGGGAAATGGCCTGGGAAAAGCCCTGGTTCATTCCCTCCCACAGGGCCTGGAGCAGTTGGGCGTCGATGTATTCGGCCCCGGCCATGGCGGGTTTGTTGTCCAGCAGGATCCAGACCAGGTCCGGTGAAAGGGGAATCCGGGCCTCCTGCCGCAATTCTTCCAGCTCCGGTGTCTGGACCAGGGTGTGGACAAAGTGCCGGGCCAGGCCAAGGAAATAGTCCAGGGAAGGGGAGGCTGTGTCACAGACTCCGGACAAGCCCATGTCCAAAAGCCAGGTTCGGGGATGCTCCCGGATCTGGGATTCCAGCTGGGAATGAAGGGTGGAGTGGGCCTGGGATCCCCTTCCGGGAAGGGTCTGCCATTCCGTTGCAAGGGTGCCGTCCGGCAGCACCACCATGGTCAGGTTGCGATTGGGAAGCAAAATGGATTCTCCATGATTTCAAATTTCTGCATGGGGCTTTATACCAGATCCCCGGCCGACAAGAAAACCCGGATGGAAAAGAAAAACAGCCGGGTCTGCAAGGGCAGATCCGACTGTTTGAGGTTAGGGTTGGGGTTTCCCGGGTGTTTCACCTGACGGTGCCCTCCCTTGAACGCAAATGATTATGGGATTTCCGGGTTATAGGGTAGCCCGGAAGTGGGCATTCACCTGGTCCCAGTTGATGATGTCAAAGAAGGCCTGGATATAGTCGGGCCTGCGGTTCTGGTATTTGAGGTAATAGGCGTGCTCCCAGACATCCAGCCCCAGCACCGGGGTCTTCCCCGTCATCAGGGGACTGTCCTGGTTGGGGGTGGTGGCAATGGAAAGTTTGCCCTTGTCCGAGACAAGCCAGGCCCAGCCCGAGCCGAAGACCAGGGCGGCGGCATTGGAAAATTCCGCCTTAAAGGGATCAAATCCCCCAAAGTCCCGTTCAATGGCCTCCACCACCTCTCCGGCGGGAACGCCTCCTTTTTGGAGCAGGGGCCAGAAGAAACTGTGGTTGGAGTGGCCCCCCCCGTGGTTCCGGACGGCGGTGCGGATGGCTTCCGGCACCCGGTCCAGGTCGGCAATGAGTTGGTTCACGGTGAGGGCGGCCAGGTCTTCATGCCCCTTGAGGGCGGCATTGAGTTTGTCCACATAGGTCTGGTGGTGCTTGGTGTGATGGATTTCCATGGTTTGGGCGTCGATGAGGGGTTCCAACGCATCGTAGTCATATCCCAGTTCAGGTAGTATGTGTGTCATGGTGTCCTCCTTATATACGAAGCAGTGGATCCACTGCTGAAAGGTTCGAATCCAGGCGAGATGCCTGCTGGAAATAGAGTAATACGGGAAAATAGGAAGTCAACCGCGGCAGATAAAGTTAGTTTAAACTTTTTTGATGTGGGGCTTTTTTTATCAGATCAGCAGGGTCTATCCTGTGAAAACACCGGAAAATCATCCCAAGGTGTGGATTTCTCTTGCCATAGGGAGAAAATGATTCTATACAAAGAAACATTTGTGAAACATTTTCATGACCTATATGTGAAAGGGAATAAAAGATGAAAAAAGCAGTGGTTCTAATCCTTGTTGCGGCCCTGGGATTTGCCCAACCTGCCCTGGCGGGAAAAGAGGTTCTGATAGGGATTTCCAAGATCGTTGCCCATCCGGCCCTGGATGCCCTGGAACAGGGGGTTCAGGACGGGGTGAGGGAGACCTTTCCCAACGCCCGGTTCGACCTGCAGAACGCCAATGGCGAGATTTCCACCGCCTCTTCCATTGCCCAGAAGTTCAAGGCGGAAAAGGTGGATGTGGCCGTGGGCATTGCCACCCCAACCGCCCAGGCCCTGGTGAACACCATCCGCAATAAACCCGTTGTCTTCTGTGCGGTCACCGATCCCGAAGGGGCCGGCCTGGTCGCCTCTGTGAAAAAGGGTGAAAAGGGCGTCACCGGTACCTCTGACATGACCCCTGTCCGGGAGCAGATCCAGTTCCTCAACCGGGTCAAGCCCATCAAAACCCTGGGCCACATCTATTGCACCAGCGAGGCCAATGCCGTGAGCCTGGCTGCCATTGCCCGCCAGGTCTGCAAGGATCTGGGCATTAAATTCGTGGAATCCACCGTGACCAACTCCTCGGAAGTCAAGCAGGCCACCCAGGCCATTGCCGGTCGTGTGGACGGGATCTACCTTTCCAACGACAACACGGTTTTCTCCGCCCTGGCCGCCGTCACCGACGTGGCCCGGAAGAACAATATCCCGGTGATGTCCGCCGATCCCTCCTCGGCCATGGACCATGAAGTCCTGGCCGCCTGGGGATTCGACTATTACAAGATGGGCGTTGTCACCGGCCGTTTGGTGGCCCGGATCCTCAAGGGAGAAACCCCGGAATCCATCCCCACCGTCTTCATGACCGATCCTTCCGACGTGGACCTGCTCATCAACATGGATGTGGCCAAGGCCCTGGGGCTGACCATCCCCACCGACATGGTGGAGAGTGCCAACACCGTGATCAAGGACGGAAAAGCCATGAAGGGCAATAAATAAAAATGATTGAAGGCATTTTTGTTGAGGGCCTGATCTACGGGATCATGGCCCTCGGCGTATTTTTCACCTTTCGAATCCTGGATTTCCCCGACCTCACCGTGGACGGCTCCTTCCCCCTGGGCGGGGTGATCATGGCCATGGCCGTGAAATCCGGCATGAACTTAGGATTTGCCCTGACCCTTGCCTTTTCCGGCGGCATCCTGGCCGGTGTGGTCACGGCCGAGATCCACAATCGGCTCAGGGTTCCCCATCTTCTGGCCGGCATCCTCACCATGACCATGCTCTACTCCATCAATATCCGGATCCTGGCGGGCCGGGCCAACCTTCCCCTGCTGCGGGTGGAAACCCTGATCACCAAGGTGGAGGCCATGGCCGAGGGCATCCTGTCGCCTGAGATCGCTGTGCTCATCTTCTGCATTCTGGTGGTTCTCATCATCAAGGGGTTGCTGGATCTGTTTTTCCTCACGGACATGGGCCTGACCTTCGGCGCCCTGGGAAACAACGAGCAGATGGTCATCACCCAGGGGGTCAATCCGGCCACCCTCAAGATCATCGGCGTGGGCCTGTCCAACGGCCTGGTGGCCCTGTCCGGGGCCTTTGCCTGCCAATACCAGGGCTTTGCCGACGTCAACATGGGCCAGGGCATTGTCATTGCCGGCCTGGCCTCGGTGATGCTGGGGGAATTTATCCTCAAGTCCAACAAGATCTCCGTCCTCACCCTGAGGGTGGTTCTGGGGGCCATCCTCTACAAGGCCATCATGTACATGGGGCGGTATTACGGATACTACATCCACATGACCCCCGGGGACCTCAAGCTCATCTCCGGCATCCTCATCATTGCCTCCCTGATCCTGACCAATTATAAATTTATCCGGAAGTAAGCCATGATTCGCCTTGAGAACATCAATAAAACCTTTAACAAGAACACCCCCAATGCGGTCCATGTCATCAAAGACCTCAATCTCCATGTAAAGGACGGAGATTTCATCACCATCATCGGGAGCAACGGGGCCGGGAAAACCACCCTGTTCAACCTGATTTCAGGGAATATCACGGCCTGCTCGGGCAAGGTCTTCATGAAGGACAAGGAGATCACCCAGGAGCCGGAATTCAAGCGGGCCAAGGCCATGGGCCGGATCTTCCAGGATCCCCTGCTGGGAACCGCAGGGAACATGACCCTGGAAGACAATATGATGATCACCTACAAAAAGGGCTTCAAATGGCTGAAAAAGAGTCTGAATAAGAAGATGCGGGCCTTTTTCCAGAAGGAATTGGTCCAGCTGGACATGGGGCTGGAGGACCGGATGACCGAGAACATCAGCCTCCTCTCCGGGGGCCAGCGCCAGGCCCTAACCCTTCTCATGACCGTCCTCTCCAACCCCGATCTCATCCTCCTGGATGAACACACCGCCGCCCTGGACCCCCGAAACGCAGCCCTGGTCATGGAGCTCACCCTTAAGTTCATCAACCAGTACAACCTTACGGCCATGATGATCACCCACAACATGAACCACGCCATCCAATACGGAAACCGCCTCATCATGATGGACGGCGGGGAGGTCATCATCGACATCGAAGGCCAGGAAAAGAAAGACCTCACCCCGGCCAAGCTGGTGGACATGTTCTCACAGATCCGCAAAAAGGATCTGGAGAATGATGAGATGCTCCTGGCTGGCGGGAAATAAGGCGATTCTCCATGGTCTTTTGATTTGTTTGACCGTTGTTTGACTGAAATGGGAAAATCTGACGAAAAGCCTTTTTAATAAAGGCTTTTCGTCTTTTTGTTTGTTTGACTGATATTTTTTCTGTGTATTAAAATTGATTTTTTTCAACCGTTTGAGCATTTTTTCTAATGGGGATTGGTGGTTCCTTGAAGGTTTGTTTGCTTTGTGCCTGCGAGGTATTGTATCTTGCCGGTTCGCTTTAAGTGCCCCTTTGGTTTTGGTTGACAGTGGGATACAAACTATAATACAAACATTTGTAAGTAGTTACACAAACCCCTCCATCCGGTAGGACCTATGAACGATCCATTTGAATACGTATTCCCGGCCATTAGTGGGATACAGGCCAACAGAGAATATTATATTACCATGTGCCCCATGCGCCTGATTCCCAAAATTTTTTTATTTAATGAAGAAGAATTGGTGCCTGAGTTGCGGGCCCAGCGGACTCTTAACAAGTCCCGGTTGCCGGAAATGTCCCGGTACATTGTTAATAATCGGGATGATTATGTCTTTTCAGCCATTACGGCCTCCATTGATGGCGAAGTAAAATTTAAGCCCATCGAATCCGACAACGTCGGGGAAAGAATGGGCCTGCTTCATATCCCAATGTCCGCCCAGTTTGTCATTAATGACGGACAGCATAGGCGGGCCGCCATTGAGTTGGCCCTTCGGGAAAATTCCGATATTGCCGATGAGACCATTTCGGTGGTGTTTTTCATGGACAAAGGGCTGAAACGGTCCCAGCAGATGTTTGCCGATTTGAATCGGTATGCCATTCGTCCGTCCAAGTCCATAGGTGTTCTCTATGATCATCGGGATGTGAAATCCGAGGTAGCCCGGCGCGTGGCTTTTAAATCCAAGGCGTTTTCGGATTTGGTGGAGATGGAGAAAACCACATTATCCCCCAGATCTCGACGCTTGTTCACCTTGAGTGCCATTTATTCGGCAACAGTGGTGCTGGTTAAAAATTGTTGGGAGGAAGCTGATATTGATGGAAACGAGAAATTGGCCCTTCAATTCTGGGATGAGGTGGCTAAACTGATTCCGGAGTGGGATTTGGTTCGAAACCGAAAGATTACGGCCGGAGATGTGAGAAGGGATTTTATCCATTCCCATTCCGTGATACTTCAATCCTTGGGGAACATCGGTAACAGCCTTTTTTTGGGAAAGGTTCGGAATTGGAAAACCAGGCTGAAAGCGTTGAAAACCATTGATTGGTCACGCTCCAACGCTGCACTTTGGGAAGGGCGGGCCATGTCCGCCGGCCGGGTGAACAAGGCCCATAATAATGTGATTTTAACCACCAATGCCATTAAGAATCATTTAAAGATAGATCTTGGTCCTGAAGAGCAGCGGATTGAAGATGCCTTCCTTAGAGGTGAGTATGATAAAAAATAAGCCCCGCATGGCTTCGGCCTTTGATGAGCTGGGGTTCACCGGAACCATAGATAAATTAATCCAGACCATCCAATTTCTATACACCACCATTAATGCACCCTGGATCATTGGTTACAGCGGGGGAAAAGATTCTTCCGCTGTGGTGCAATTGATCTGGACGGCTCTGGCTGGCCTGGAAGAAAAGGATCGGAAACATGATGTCCATATCATCAGCACCGATACCCTGGTTGAGAATCCAGTGGTGGCCACCTGGGTGTCCATCAATTTATCAAAGATGGAAAAGGCTGCTAAAGAGGCCAATTTACCCATCTATCCCCATCGACTCACTCCGGTTCTAAAGGATAGTTTCTGGGTGAATCTGATCGGTAAGGGATATCCTGCCCCCAGGCCCATGTTCAGATGGTGCACGTCTCGATTGAAGATCAATCCGTCCAATAAATTCATCACCGAGGTGGTGAGCCAGAGCGGAGAGGCCATCCTTGCACTCGGTATGCGGAAAGCTGAGAGCAGCGCCCGGGCCCGGGTCATGGAGAAAATAGAGAAGAAACGGACCCATGAATTGCTTGCCCCCAATATGCAATTGCCCAACAGTCATGTCTTCACCCCCATTGAAAACTGGACCGATGATGATGTTTGGGCCTACCTTTTAAACCACGATAAAACCCCCTGGAAGTTCAACAATAACGAAATTTTGGATATGTACAAGGGGGCTTCTCCCGACAATGAATGTCCCCTGGTCGTAGAAACTGGTACCCAGAGTTGTGGGAAGAGTCGGTTTGGCTGTTGGATATGCACACTGGTCAGCAGGGACAGTTCCATGCAGGCCATGATCCAGAATGATGAAGAAAAGGGATGGATGAGCGAGATGCTCACATTCAGGGATTCTTTGGATGTTAAAAACGATCGTGAGCATCGGGAGTTCAGGCGGATGGATGGGAAACTCATGGTCCATAATGATCGTTTGGTTCACGGCCCGTATAAACAATACTATCGTGAAGCACTTCTGAAAAAGCTGCTGACCATCCAGAAGAATATCCAATCCATAAAGTCTTTACATGTTCCTGAGTTTGATCTGATTACAATGGATGAACTAAAAGAGATCCGTCGAATTTGGCTCCATGAGAAACATGAAATTGAGGATAGTCTCCCCAGAATTTACGAATCCATTATGGGAGAGCCGTTTCCGGATAAGAAAAATGCCTATTGGTTTTTTGGCCAGGAAGAGATGAGCACTTTAAGGGATGTATGCCAGGGAGGCGACCTCCAGTTTGAACTCATTCGAGAATTGTTAAGCATCGAGAAAAAATACAGCTTTAAGATCAAGCGGGCCGGGCTTTTCCAGGATTTGGAGAAGGCCATGAAAAAGCATTTTTATGAAGATGAAGAAGATGCATTGAAGTTGGCCATGACGATTAAAGATGCCCAGGCCAAAGCCAAGGAAGGCATTTCAGAGAGCCTTGATTTTGTAAGCTCCGTGGATGCGGATAATCTGAAAAAAATCCTTGAGACAGAGTACGTAGATTAAATTAGGTTTTCACGTTAATGATTTTTGATGAAATAACGCTGCACAACTATTGTGCCTACAAAGGCGAACACACCATAGGGTTGACCCCGAAGTCTTCAGATCACCCCATTGTCCTTATCGGCGGTTACAACGGTGCCGGAAAAACATCCCTGTTCAATGCGTTTTTGTTGGTTCTTTTTGGAAAGCATGCCAACCAGAATTCGGGTATTTCCTATGATCACTATTTGAAAAAGGCCATTAATAAACATGTCCCTCCAAGGGAGGGGGCCCGGATTGCCTTAACCTTCCGGCATCGTTCCAATGGGGAAGAGAATACATATCGGGTTATTCGTTCCTGGTGTTCCACTGGGAAGGCCGTCAAAGAGAAGGTGGATATCTATTTTAACGGAGAATATGACGGGGTTTTGTCCGAATCCTGGGGAGAGGTGGTCGAAGATTTCATTCCCATGGAAATCTCCCGGCTCTTCTTTTTTGACGGTGAAAAAATCAAGGTGATGGCCGAAGAAAAGAAAACCGCACAGATTATTTCCACAGGGCTCTATTCCCTTTTGGGTCTGAATCTCATCGATAAACTCCGGGCGGACCTTGGTATTTTAAAAAAGAAAAAGGCGGTTTCCGTTACCTCCAGGGAAGACCAAGAGAGGATTGCCAAGATCGATGCTGATGTGAAAGGCTTCATTGAACAGCGCAGCATCAAAAAATTGAAGCTTGGAAGAATCCAGAATGAGTTGGATACCTTTAAAAAACAGCTTAAAGACAAAGAGCGGGAATTCAAAAATGCCGGAGGAGGGCTCTTTGAGTCACGGCAGGAATTGCACCATAAAAAGGTCGAATTGGAAGCCCGTATCAATGAGGTTAAGGGGCGACTCCGGGAGTTGGCCGCTTCTGCCCTACCCTTAACTTTGGTTAAGCCTCTTTTAAGGCAGATCCATCAGCAAAGCCAGGCCGAGCATCAGGCTCACCAAGCACGGACATTGCTGACCGTGTTGGGGGAAAAAGACCAAGGTCTGCTGTCGTTTCTTAGGGAAAAGTCATCCGATCCCTCCCTGGTCCAAGAAGTGGCTTCTTTTTTAGATCAAGAATACAAAACCCTTGAGATTCAAAATCAAATAGAGCCCTATTTAAACCTCAATGATGGGACTCGGAATCAGGTAGAACACTTGCTTTCATCCCAATTGCCGGATTTGTCCAATCGATCAAAACAGGCCAATCTTGAGTTGGAAGCCCTTGAGGAAGAATTAATCCTGGTGAACCGGCAATTGGAAATGGTGCCCGAGGAACAGTCGCTTTTAACGCTTATCGGGGAGATAGAGTTTCTGAGGGCATCGGTAAAAAGGACAACCCATCAGCTTGAATTGGCTACGGAAGAGCATAAAATGGCCAAAACCAATGTTGAGATCAAAGAGGTCGAATTAAGCCGTGAGATTGAAAAATCCATAACCCAAAAGGTAGCGGATGAAGAGAAACGCCGGATTGTGGAATATTCGGGCCGGGTCCAGGAAATCATTCTGAAGTATAAACTGGCCATGATAAAACAGCATGTCTCACGGATCGAAGAACGGATCCTAAGCAGCATCCAATCTCTTTTTCGGAAAAAAGATTTTATCTCTGCCTTTACCATTGACCCGAATGATTTCCATTTTGATCTGTTCGACAAAAAAGGTGAGCCCATTCAACTCCATCAATTGTCGGCCGGAGAGAAACAATTGGTGGTGACCTCCATTCTTTGGGGACTGGCCCAGTCGTCTGACTTCCCCATACCCGCCATCATTGATACACCACTGGGGCGATTGGACAGCAAACACCGGACTAAAATTATTGAACGGTATTTCCCTAAGGCTAGCCACCAGGTCATCCTCCTATCCACGGATGAAGAGATCGCCAATGGCTATTTGGACAAGTTATCCCCCTGGATCAGCCAGGCCTACCTCCTTAATTATAATGAAAAAAATGAATCTACCTGTGTGGACCAAGGGTACTTTGGGAGGGCTTCATAATGTTTATTGATACGATCCGCCTGACCGAACAGGCCAAGAATCAACTGATAAAAGTGAAAAGAAAAACCAAGATCGAGAATTGGAATGTGCTTTGTCGTTGGGCGCTTTGTTTGTCTTTGGCGGACCCAAAGCCAGTCAGGGATGCAGGGTTAAAGAATCGAAGCTCAGTTGAAATGAGTTGGAAAGTGTTTGGTGGAGAATTGGCAGATGTCTACGAGGCCCTTATCCGTGAACGTCTGTATAAAGACAACAGGGTATCATCAAAAGATAATTTGGCCCGATTATTTGATTTGCATTTGCACCGAGGGATTTCTTATTTGGAAAATGATTATATGAAGGTTTTCTGCAAAAAGTGAGTTGTGTGCTCGTAGGCATTCTTTTTTCCAGAGGAATGAAAGAATGCCTACGAATCAAAAGGATCATCATTTACATGCGTTCACTTTGGCGCATTGTATCCGAACTAACTTACCTTCCGATTTTAAATACGCATCCCCCTTCCCGTTAAGTACTTCAGCCCCCATATCGTCTATAATGACGCGGCTTTCGGTGCTGTTTTTCACTTTTAATGCAAGCTGAGCTGGTAGATTTGATCTCAGATTTGTACTAATCACATCACCACTTGGTTTTTGAGTCGCTATTATCAGATGAATGCCGGCTGCTCTGGCTTTTTGGGCCAATCGTTTGAGTTCGCCCTCGATGTTTTTTTTCATTCCCTTATCCGAGGTCAGGTCCGCATATTCGTCCAACACGATTCCCCACCATGGAATCCGGTCTTGTTTAGAAACTTTCCTGTTATATTCGGGGAGCGAGCGTACCCTTTTCTTCTTAAACAAAATATATCGAGTTTGCATTTGATCTACAGCACGCCTTAATAGCTCTAATGCATCTTGGTCATCCCAACCAATTGGCCCTTCTAAATGGGGATACCGTTCAAAGTCGGTGAGTTCAGTCCCTTTTGGATCTATCAGCATTAATTTCAATTCGGATGGATCATAATGTTCAACCATACCATAAAGTAAGGTATTTAGAGCTTCGGATTTGCCACTTCCCGTGGTGCCGCCAATCAATAAATGAGGGCAGTTGGAAGAGGAAAAATTGAGAGTGATCACCTTGCCATACCGGTCTTCACCCACAGGTACTTCCAATGCATTTTCCGGGCGATGCCAATGGGGGGCCCAAATATCGTGTTGGTCGACAAAATAGCGCTGGTGTTTTGCCTTTGGTACATCAATGGTAACGGCACCTTTATCAATGGCAAAGCCAATTTCTTGCTCTTGTTCCAGTTTAAGGGCCAACTTTAATGCCTGGGACTTATCGAATAATTTTTTCGGATCAATTCCAACGGGAATTTCTACTCTAAACAATATTGATGCGGGGCCTTCTACGAATTTTTGACCATCAGTAGGCACATTGATAGAAATGTTATAGCTGTAGTAGCAATCAATGATTTGTTTGTAGATTTGTTCTAACTCTTCCTCTTTCATTCTTTTGCGCTGGGATGTCGATGGTTTTGGTTCTGGGCGTTCTCCATCGTCACGAATATCTATTTTTGGAATTTCTTTACAAGCGGGTTTCTCTTCTGTCTCGGCATCCGCTTGGGCATGAATCGGTTTTAAACGAATTTCTTTTTCAAGGATGTATTCCGTTTGAATATTATGCAGTTTGCTTGGTGATATTTCTTCAATCAGCTTATGTAATTTTGTGTTTACCCAGGCATTTAACGAGCCTGCTGGAAGCTCTATCTTCAAAATGTCATTGATTGGTGTAAAGGTCGCAGTGCTGAATGTTTCATCTTCTACGTTGACGACCAAGAAACCTTCAGGGTAATTTTGGATTTCTGCCAGCTCATAGTTGCCGTCCAACCACCACGCACTCCGAGACAAAATGGTATGGAAATAATCATGCCCATAAACATTATAAAGCTGATATTTGTCAATTTGCATTAATATTTGTCGGATGAACAGCCCCCGGTATAAACGACCCGCTATATTTTTTTGGCCCAACAATTCCGTGAAATAGCGTTTGAGTTCTTTTGCTTGCTCTACGCCTTTGCTATGGGTTTGGCGTTTACCTGTTTTTACTTCCGTTGGCAGCAGTATCAACTTGTTTTTGTAGAAGCCTGCGAACAAAATGTCGTCTGAAATGGCTCCTTTTCCATATCGGGAAAAATCGCTTTGGGACATTTTTAGGCCGAGATTACCAGCCACACGAATAATTTCGGCTATTGACAGCGGTACCCAAACAATCGGTGATTTAGCCAACAAACAGTTGATGTATTTGTACGCACCAATAATACCACGCTTCTCTTTACGTTCGTTTGGGGATGCGGTCACCATATTTAATAACCACTCACCGTTGAATGCATTGAATTCTTCAATCCGGCCACCGTTATCGTTTTCCAGTACCTTTTTGTATAGATTGGTTTGTCTCGTAACGGTAATGGCATCGTAATTAACCGAATTGGTGTAATTGTCAGAGTAGTGGATCAGCACCACATCCTTTTGGGCTTCAAAGAAGTCGAGTGTTACTTTTGGATCAATAACAGTGGTCCAAATAGAGTTTTGATACGATCGTTCTAATAGTTCTCTGAATTTATCCGTAACAACCAATGCCTGTGATTTTGCTTGTCCATAAACTTCGTGACTGCGGCGGGTCGGTTTAATTAAACCATTCACTTTTTGGGCCAATTGCAGATGGATACTCCCACTTACATCAACGCCTTTTAGGCCAAACGCTGTAAAGTAACTGCCGTTCTTATTAGATGCGGCTTCACCAGGCATTAGCCCCATAGAAACCACACCACTTTCTTGAGCCGTGACTTCAACATCTGTCGAACGAACTCGTTCATTGTTTTTGAAAAATGAAATATGTGCGTATTTTTGTCCAATTTTACCGTCATCATGCTGATATTTGCTGTAGGTTAAGCGTGTGCGCAACATATCAATGATACTATCGGCCTTGTCTTTGGCGGCTCCTTTGTCGAGTTCGCAAAGCTCTTTGAGTCGATCATAGCTTGCTGTTTCTGAAAATTCATCAAACCAAGTTTTGTTTTTGCAATCATTATAAAGATTTACATGGATGCTTGGCGGGGCTTCGCTCTTCTGTGTTTTCACATAGTCAACCAATCCCAAGAACAATTCTCGATTATGCTGATTGTTCACTGAATTGATGATCAATTGTGATTTTTCACCTGCAGAAAACAGACTTTTAAATGCGGTAACAAATTTCTTTGTTTTATCCTTCACCAGGGTGCGAACAAAGTCGTAACTACTGTCTTTTTGGGGGACTATCTTTGACCAAAGTGGATTATCTTTTTCCGTGATATTATATGAAAATTCATGAGTATCATTGTACAAGAATGGGAGTAAGCCCGTAGCTGTCAATCTTTGAGTGGTAACTTTTGGCAAGTTCTTGTAACTGGGCGGATTGATTTTGTTGTCTTCGGCTAACGCAGAGGTTAAGTGTGAGTTGTAAGCAAGTACCAACGGGTGAAAGGGCGTCATAAATTCTTGCTGTTTATCCTGGTCTCCCAAATAGGCAAATCCTATTGAAAGTAGTTGTTTGTGCTCACGACTCAAGGGTTCATTCAGTGGGATTCCATTAAGCGCTGTTAAGTATTCGCTAACCACGCAATCGATCAAAGAGCGTAATTTCGTGCCCCAACCTTCAAGGCTAAGTAAGGTTTTACGATTTTTTAACCAATCAAATAGTTTGAGATATCCATCATGCAATTCGGGGAACTGATGACAAATATCGGATAGGTTTAATGCGTCTAAGTTTCTGTCAATTGACAAGGTCGTTGAATCAAGTAGTTGATTTTCATATTGCAATAATGTCAGTCGACGGCCCTTAGGGGCCACTTCTTTATTATCAATTAATACCTTCATTTTGCTGCTGTTAAATTGCCCGTAATACGCATCTTGGTACAATAAACTATTACGAGTTTGATCGAGCAATATCGGCAGCTGCAGGCTATCCGTTGCGACCTCTCCTTCTACATTGAATTTCAGAGTGCTGATTCCACCTTTAACATAAAAACAAACATCGTCGGACTCACTGGCAATTTTTTTGAAGTCGACAAACCCTATTTGTTCGGCAGAGAATTCTTGATGATTGTCCAAAACTTCGGCTTTTTGGGGAGATGATTCACTTATTTGTAAGGAACTTTCTTCTGTTTGCAGTGTCACCCAAGATTTATTTGGATCGATTAAATAGTTGTTTTTAAACCCATCAATAAAGTGATCATCACGCTGTATAACAAGTATACGCAATTTATGTGTCTCTTTTGGTTTTTCTGTTTTTACCTGAAGAGAGAACATTCTTGCTTTGCCGGAGAACTCGCTCTCCATTACAACCCTGCTACGAACGCCACCCGCATTTTTTAGAGATAATCTGACATCAGGACCGCCTTTGTTATGCTGTATTTTACAATTGCTCGATGCTAATTTTTTGTTCAGAAAAGCGACTTCAATCTTAAAGTCGGTCGCATCATGTTCAAGCACCATGATAAGGTGCTTCTCTCGAAATCCAGCCCCCCTGTCTGATTTATTTTTTTGAATTAATGTTCCGGAACAAGTCGTTATTTTTTCCAACTCAAGCAGATTGGTTTGATTCTTATTCTGTTCAGTTCGGGCATCACCATATGTCAATGACTCTTTATATTTTTCGATATTGTCTTTTGGAAAATGCTTGGAAACGAACTCTTCACTAAAATCCTCTGCTGCTAATTTTTCGGGCAATTCTGTGGGGAAGTGATGAACTATAAATTCAAGCTTTTCATTTAATTCTTTATTCTCTTTGAGTCGTTGCTTGATTTGGTCTGGGTTATCAAACTCAAGAATAGTCTCATCTTTAAGTAGCCCTACTTCATCAAATCGAAGGTCTCCATCAGAGATAGCATCATATAGAGGTTCAAAACCAAACATGGTTGCACCTTGGGCAATCACTTCCTCAAATTGAAAGTCAAGTAAGCATTCCGATATTTTTGCTTGTACATGCTCTTTATCAATTTCAGTAGACAGTAATTTTTTTATTTGTTTCGGATCCCATACCAATCCTTCTTGTGCAATATCTTTGGCAGAATTTATAAGCGTGTCGAGCATGGAATCATGGATAACCAATAAGGCGCAGCCCTTTAATTCCCCCTGCTGTGATGATACTTCATCCCGCAACAATGAAATAAAATTTTCTGAATAGCCCTTAATGGTTTCATCGTGGAATACCGGGATGAGTTTCGTGTGGTTCAGATCAATAATGGGTAATTCAACATTTTTGATTGAACGATGACTATTAGAGTAGCTGCACAACGCATCGTAAAGCTGGAAACTGCGCTGAGAATCTGGGGATTTGAATTGATACCTGTGACCCACTTCAACATTGTCTGATGCCCACTGGATAAAATGTTTACTTAAGAATTTCTCAAACCGTTTTTCTGACATAGACTGCATCTCCACTATCGCTCATTCTTTCCACATTTCCCATACGCTCGTAAAAAGAGACTAAACATTGCTGACTCTGTTTGTCGAAGAACACACCCCGTGATTCAAAAGCTTTGATCAGTTCATGGAGGCGTAACTTATCCTTGTGGCCAATTGCCAAATTGGTCAATAAAACTAAAAAATCTTGGCTTAAAATAAGCACTTGGCCGGCACGCCCTCGTTTTTGGACAAATGAATTGCATAAGGTCTTCAATAATCCTTTAACTGCTGTTTGGTTGTATGGGTACCGTCTTGCACCCCTTTCAAATTGTTTAGACGATAGTTTTAGTAAGTGCTCAAGCATCTCCACAGAATTGTTGGTATCAATATTCGCTTTTTCAGAAAGCTCTCGTTTTTGGACAAAAGCACAGGCGTATTCTTTAAGTTGAGAAAGATGGTCGTTAGATGCCTTCAGATAGTCTGCAAGTCTCCAAATCGGTTCAACATTTCCCTTTTCTTGTATGGATTCATTCATGGCAAGATATGGAAAAAGGTATTCGAGATGATCACGAAGTTGACTGAAACCGTACCTTTTGACTTTCATTCTCTCATTGCTTGCTTTTTCGGTATCCAGGATCAGGTAACACGGTTTTGCCTTTGGTTCTGATGTCCAAGAACGAACATTCAACCCCATCTGTGAAACATAGAGAAATCCATAAAGCTTTATGAAGTTGTCTAAATTGTTGAACAAATATCGTGGGTGACTGTTCAGAAACTCAAGGTCTTGTTTGAATCGTTCTGTTAAAAAGGGTAAGTACGGTGTGAGGCTGCTATTTGATTTAATTGGTCTATGATCATCTCTACAAAATTTATCGAATTCGCACTTAAGCTCTTTTTCAATGAAATTTAAATTTTTGTTTGGAGAGCTTGGTAGGGAAAAATCAGAGAGCAGAGATATATACATGTTGCCAAGATTTTTGCTGTTGGAATCCAACTCTTCCTTTGAACTCTTGAGTGTCAATAGCTCTGGCGATATTTTGTAAATTTGGCCTTTATTAAAGTATATATCCTCTATCACTTGCCAAAAATCTTCAATGTCTAACTTGTCTTCAAATGTTTGCCTACACTGAGACTTAAAGTCGTCTAATTTTGAAGCGTTGAATGTTTTTTGGTAGACCCGATGTACAAAATAACCAAGGGAGGTATTCCAATTAAATTTATAGTGTTTGTCCTTAGTCCTTATTATTGGAATATAAGTGCTAACATTGTTGTTAGGGGTTGGTTTGAGTTCTTTTTTTATCATAATCAGTAACCACTCACCTCAAATTCTTCTGCATCAATAAACTGAATTTTGTAGGTTTCTTCTTGGTGAAGAATTTGTATAGTTTCAGATCGATTTGCTATTTGGGATATGTCATCATTTAGTTCGTCTATAAGGATTACCGTGTTTTTATCGTGTCTATTGGGGCGATAACCGTCGTTTATCTTATGCATTAAATCTAAAAGATTTGCGTTGACTGTGATTGAGAGCTTTTCCTGTCCCACCTTTAACTGTGCTTTAAAATTAGATATTGATTTTGGTCTTTCATCCTTAAGCGCTTTCTCGTCCATTTTAATATCAAGTTTGGCGGTCATTTTATAACCATCAAATTCAGAAATCAGATATTGGTCTTTATCCAATTTGTGTGCTGCGCGGTTATTATAGTTGCGAATGGCCGAACAGACTGTGTTTCTGTAAAACTTTCGGAGTCTTAACCGATGTTCCTTTTCATCATTAAAGCACTGGTGTAAACAGAACATTTCAATGTAGTTATCAAGTGTTCTGTCTTTAAAATCTTCACAAAAAATTTGATGGTAATTATTACCTAAGTCTTCATAACGTAATAAATAAAATAAACGAAGATAGGATTGTGCATTTGGTGGGGTGATAGGTAGGTAGTTGTTTGTAACGGCTTTAAATTCCTTAAATTCTTGTTCGTGGATGCCTAAATCATGGGATAGGATAAAGCGATCTATTTGTTTGGTTCTATTATTGGCTGGATCAAAACTTACCATTTTGTTTGCCAATTCATTATCATTACTGTCAAACAAATTGTCCTGCAGGCTGTTCGGTCCTGCCACTATACTAAAAATAAAATCTAATAATGCCCGGGCGGTTAAAAATTGATCCCTTAATAAACGTGCTTTAAGTAGGAGTTCAATGATGTTTTTTTGAACACTTGGTATGCACAGCAGGGCATAATTGTTTTGTATTCGTCGACTGTTATCATCTTCAAAGCGCTGACAATCTTTTTGGTAAGCCTCCCAAATGGGGTTATTTAACTTATTGGTTACCCTTTGCAGTATCTTTTCGGCAAATTCGGCTCTATATCCATTTTGGTTAATTTCGAATTTCGGATAATCTTCGAAGTTAAAAAATTGTACAGTTTCCGTGCCTTTTCCAGAATTTAAATATTTCCCAATTAATTCTTTAAAAGTTGCATTGCCACCTTCCTCGGCATAGTTTCCCAGCATGCCCGTATTAATTCCGACCACTAGTGGAGTATTGCCTCTTTCATAGGTGTTGAACAGCTTATCTAAGGTTTGAATCGCATTTTCATTGGGACTGAAACTATGGGTAGCATCCAAATGGAATTTTACAGTATTACCGTGATCACTCTTGCATTTTTTTAGAATTTCGGATTTCCCATCACCACTACTTCCACATAAAAAAATCACTTCTTTTGAGCCATGAGATAATGCACCAACTGCATCACGAATATCACGCTCAATAGGCATTTTAATGTAAAGATATGATTTGATTTTATCAAATTCGTTATTTTCATCTGTGATGCGCTCAGTTGAGACCGCATAAGGAGAAGATTTTGACAGAACACTTATCGCCTGAAGTAAACGTACCATATTCCCTTCTATTATTTTGGCTATGAGAATGTGAGATTGTCTGAAGGATTTGAAATCATAAAACTTTAGATTTTCAATGATTTGATAGGGCAAATTAATACTTTAAAATCTCTTCAAGAAGACTCCTCATCATGACAATTTCCGATCTGGTGTAGATTTTTTGTACTTTAACCGCCATTTAGCTGAAACTTTTTACAAATATTATAGAGATATAGCAAATAATTAATTTTGACAATGATCAAACTGCGTGCGTGTGCAGTCTATAACGTGGAATTTTGTATAGCTGTCTGAGTTTGCTTTGGCGTTCCATATTGTAGTTTCCGTTTGGATGGGTCAACTTGATACCGGGGTCTGAAGTAAAAACGGTTTCAGCAATAGATGAATCAAGGGTTTTGTATCCCAAATGGGCAGGGGATGCCATAGAAAAAAATGGGGTGGGTGGGGAAAAAGGGGAAATGCGGCGGGGGCGGGGCGGTTTGAACCGGAGAGGGGAAGGGCTGCCTTTTTCGGATAGACGGGGGAGACCCCTTGGAGAAGCCGCCATGGGGCCGCCGGTCCACCCTTTACCCTAAAAGGGAGTAGGGGGGTGGACCGTTCGGATCAGTCCCCGGTGGTGTTTCACCACCGGGGACCGGGGGAATTAATCGTTGGTGTGGAAACCGCCGATGTAACCCACTTTCGCTTTGCCTTCTGCGGCGTCAAATACCTGCTTGGCGTCGTCTGCCTTGAAGCCGGAGCAGAGTTCGATGAGGGTTACGTTGTTGTCGACCAGGGCCTTGGCGGCCTCGCAGGCTTCTTCAACGGAACCCACGCCCACGATTCTGCTTTTAAAGGCATCGGATTCCAGGACGGCATTCTGGGTGTCGCTGGCGTAACCGGGGGCTTTGATGATGTAGGCATACTGAAACTGACTCATGTGTCTTTTCCTCTTTCTTTTATGGTGGGGTGTAAATCGGTGCGGTTTAAAGGTTTTCTGCGCCGACAAAGAATTTTTTGGCATGGTGGTCCACAATCCAGGTCACCGGGGTGCCTTTGGGGACGATGAAGGCATCTCCGGCCTTGTATTCGTGGAGGGGACCGTCCTTTTCCTGGATTTTCACGGCGCCCTCGACAATGTAGCAGAACTCGGTTTTGGGGTGCTCATGGGTCCAGGCCCCGGCGGTGCAGTCCCAGATCCCGGATCTGAAATTTCCAGACGGGTGGTTGTAGTATTCCCAGACATTTTCCAGGGGATTGCCCTGGGCGGCATTGGTCTTTACCCCGGAGGAGTGTTTGAGTTCCGGGGTTTTGTTAAAGGTGATGATCTGGCTTTGGGACATGTGGGCTTCCTTTTTTTATTTGGGTATCCCGGGAAATATCCGGGTTAGTCGGTTAATGCGGGGCGGTCCAGGTCAAAGGCGGCCAGGTCGTATGGGGGGGATTTTCCCGCCATGACATCGGCCACCACCCTGCCCACGGCAGGGGAGAGGGCAAACCCATGCTTGGAAAATCCGCAGGCATGCATGAGGCCGGGCACCTTTTTGGAGTAGCAGATGATGGGGATATCGTCGGGGGTGTTGCCGTCCAATCCGGCCCAGGCCCTGACGATGGGGAGGTTTTCAATGGAGGCCATTACACCCTGGGCGGCCATGGCGCATTGCTGGAGGGCCGTAAAGTCCAGATGGGTCTTTCCAGTCTCCAGGTCCACGTCGGCCAGGTAGCCGCCCATGAGGAATATGGTGCCGTTTTTCACCTGGTTGAGCCAGAGTTTCCGCCGGGTGGCGGTGAGGTGGCGGTGGAGAATCCGGGGCATGGGCGCGGTGACCATGACGCTGGGGCCCACCGGGGTGACGGGCAATGGATCGTCCAGCATCTTTCCCAATTGGCCAGCCCAGGCACCGGCGCAATTGATGAGCTGTTCCGCCTCAAGGGTGCCGACGGTGGAGGTCTTTACCCTGAAGCCGTTGGTCGTGGTGTCGATGTCCAGCACCCGGCAGTTGGAGTGGACCACCACCCCGTTTTTCAGGCAGGCGGCGTGGAAGGCCCGGCAGGTTTCCGCCGGGGAGGCATTGCCGTCGTGGTCCGAGACAATGGCGCCCACGCAATGGGGGGCAATGCCCGGGGCCAGTTCTTCCACCCGTTTCCGGTCAATGATGCTTTCGTGGGTATAACCCAGGGATTGGGTGGTGGCCACCCGTTCTTCAAGGGCCTTCATGTCTTGGTCGGTTTCGGCGGCAAACATGAAACCGATCTTGAAAAAGCCGCAGTCCGAGCCCACCAGTTCGGGCATGCGGTACCAGTCGTCCAGGGCGCCCTGGATCAGGGGGACTTCCCTGAGGTCCCGTTTCAGGCTCCGGACACCGCCGGCATTGACCCCGGAGGCATGTTTCCCCGGGAAATCTTTTTCCACCACAATGACTTTTTTCCCCTGTTTGGCCAGGTGGAGAGCGCTGGCCAAGCCGATCATCCCTCCGCCCACGGCAATGACATCTGCATGCATATCAATGGTCCTTTCTTGAAAATTCCATCCGTGTGAGTTCCCCCACGGGAAGGTTGCGCACCGGCGGCCGGATGCTGGTGGGTTTGATTTCTTCCATCATCCGACCGGTTTCCCTGGCGATGATCTCGGTTAATGGGGAACTGCACATCCGGCTCTGGCAGGGGCCCATGCCGCATCGGGTGATGCTTTTCACCATTTCAGGGGAGGTCATCCCCTGGATGACGGCGCTTCGGATCTGCTGGGCCGTGACCTCTTCGCAGCGGCAGACCAGGGTGGCGTCGTCAACGGCATAGAGATTTTCCCTGGGTTGGTAGACCTGGTCGATATAGGGCCGTGGGGCCAGTTCTCTTTTCAGGGCTTTGAGCACCGGGGCCAGTAAGGATTGGACCTTTGACGCTTCCATGCGGGTGAGGCCGGCGGCAATGTCCATGGCGGCCAATTTCCCCTTGAGTTCTGCGGCCACGGCCCCATGGACAAATCCCCCGTCCCCGGCCACATAAATATTGGGTTGGCTGGTGCGACCGAAGGTGTTGACCTGGGGGTGCCAATACCGCTGCACCGGATCCCAGGTGTGGGCCAGGTCCAATTGCCGGGTGAATTCGGTCCTGGGGATGATGCCCTCGTGGGTGAGCAGGGTCTGGGCCGGCACCTCTGTCTTCCCCCGCCCCCGGGACCAGGACAGGGATTCCACCTTTCCGTTGCCGTCTACACCGTATGCAGTGACATGGGGAACCCGGCGGTCCACTGCCTTCAGGGCTTTCACCATCATGGCTGCCCCCTTGAGCATATAGCCGGGTTTGGTCATTGCTGCGGGCAGTTTTGCGATGTGTTTCAGGCTTGAAAAGGCCGGGGTGGTGTCCAGGAAATGGGAGATCTTCACCCCCAGTTCCGTGAGGTGGAGGGCCACGGAAAGCATGAGGGGGCCGCTTCCGGCCATGGCCACGGGGCCCTGGGGAACGGTACCCGACCCCTTATACAGGGTGTCCACGGCCCCCACGCCCATGACCCCGGGTTGGGTCCAGCCGGGGAAGGGCACGGGCCGTTCCATGGCACCGGTGGCAATGAGGATGCGCCGGGCCCGGAGTTCCTTTGATCTCCCGGCCCTGGAGTAGCAGAGGCGGCCGTCGGCCTCGATTTTCCAGGCCACGGCATTGGGGAGGTAGGTGGCATTGCTCTGTCTGAACGCCTGGATCAGGGAGGCACCCCGGGCATAGTCCGACCCCAGAACCGCCAGGGATTCCGGGGTCTGGTTTTCCATGTTTCTGTAGATCTGGCCCCCGGGCAGGTCCTGCTCGTCAATGACAATGACCTTGAGGCCCATGGCGGCAGCGGTGACGGCAAAGGAGAGGCCGGCAGGGCCGGCGCCGATGACGGCGGCATCCCATCTAGTTCCCATGGGCTTCCCCCCCGGGCTGGCCGCCCTTGAAAACCTGCCGCTTTACGATCATCCCCTCCTGGACCGTGACCATGCATGCCTGGCGGTAGGGGATCCCGTCTATTTCCATGAGGCATTCATGGCAGACGCCCATGAGGCAATAGGGGGCGCGGTGTTCTCCGCTGATCACCGATTGCCGGCAGTGGTGGTCGTCCCCGTGGCCGAGGACGGCGGTCGCAACACTGATGCCCTGGGGCACCGCCATGGGACGGCCTTGGAATTCTATGGTGACGGTGGTGTCCCTCCGTCTGGTGTCTTGGGTTTGCACAGTCTTACCTTTGCTTTTTGTGGTCTTGCCAAAATGGTGGCGGCGTTTGGGGGGCCGGTGGGTGTTCCTGTCCGGGGAATCTACTCGGAGATTTGAACGGCAAGGATGCGGACGTCTTTGTCCCCAAGGGTCCTTGAGGTGTGGGCCACATCCCCCTTGAAGCAGGCGCAGTCCCCTTTATCAAGGCGGATGAGTCGGCCTCCGTAGGAAAATTCAATGCTCCCCTCAAGGATGTACATCATCTCCTGGATATGGGCGTGCTTGAATGCCTTGTGGAATTCGGTTTTGTCCGCAGGGTAGTGCATGAGATAGGGGGTGAACTTTTTCCCGGAAAAGTGGTCTGCAAGGCTGAGGGCGTCGTAAACCCCGTTGGACAAGGTCTTCTGCTCTCCGGCCCTGACAATGGAAATATCGTTCTTTGGGGCTTCATCGGCCACGATTTCACTCAGGCTCATCCCCAGGCCCTTGGCAATATTGGCATAGGTGGAGATGGGGGGCTGGGACTGCCCTTTCTCTATTTTGGAAATCATGGAAAGGGAGACCCCGGAGATCTCGGACAATTGGGCCAGGGAGAGGCCGTTGGCCTTCCGGCGGTTCCGGATCCGCTCTCCAATGAGGAGGGGCAGTGAATCCGTATAATTTTCATTTGCTGCTGTAATGGCGGGACTCCTTCTTTGGGGTTTGGGACAGCTTAGGGGGATTGAATTTTCCTGTCAAGAAAATTTTCTTTAAAGGGGAAAAAATATTTGATGAACGTAGAATGGGTTGATTTTGTAGCTAATTTGATTTTCCTTTTAGGATATTTTGTGTTTGGTGGGGGCGTGCCCGGGCTTTTGGGGCGAGGTTCTCCTCTGTTGCAGGGGGCAGTTCTTCCTTCTTTGTGGTGAAAGGTCTCAATGGTCAAGAAGGTCATAACGGATATGGGTGGAAGGGGAGGCGTGCAATCTATCGATAAATGGAGTTACCCACCTTAACCACCCAGATGGTCAATTCATTGTCCTGAATGGAATAGATGATCCGGTATTTGTCTTGGCGGATTCGGTATTTTTCCTGGTTGGTGAGCTTTTAACATCCAGGGGGGCGGGGATCCCGGGCAAGTTCCTGGATGCGGTCCATGATCCGGGCAACGGATTTCGGGGGTATGGATTTGAAATCTTTGTAAACAGAGGGTTTGAAGAAGATTTTATAGTTTTCCATCTATTTTAAGTTTTTTCACCATTTCTTCAAAGGAGATCACCGGCTCCTGGGCACGTTCCTCAAAGGCGGCCAGATCCTCAGCGTCTTCGGCCAGGGCTTCCCGGACAGCCTCATTGATGAGGTCCGAAATGGATCGGTCTGTTTCTGCAGACTTCATTTTCAGGGCCCGGTGAAGGTCGGGGTCGAAATAAATGGTGGATTTTTTGGTTTGGTTTGCCATCTTATCCTCCTGATAATACAGCACAACACTATGGCGCCCAGATGTCTTAATGTCAAATGGGCCTGGGGGCTTTAGGCGGGGTGTTTCAACTTGAAAAAAAGCACCGATGCCGTGGCGGCCAGGCCCATGAGAAGGACAAAGGCCGGGATGTAGGTCCCGCTGATGTCAAAGATCCAGCCGGTGAGCAATGGGCCCAGGGCGCCGCCGGCGGTGCCGGCAAAGACCACCATGCCAAAGAGGCTGCCGTGGGATCTCAGGCCGAAGAGCTCTGCGGTGAGGGGGGAGATGGCGGTGAAAAATCCCCCGTGGGCAATGCCGTAGACCAGGGTGAAAAGGTAGAGACCGGACAGGGTCTTGGCAAAGGGGAGCCAGGAAAGGGCAACCAAGAGGAGGACAAAGCAGAAGAGCATGATGGGCTTGGACCCGGTTTTGTCGATGACAAAGCCCGAGCTGAAGCGGCCCACCATGGAGACGGCGCCGATGGCCGCCAAAAGGCCCGCGGCAGTCTGGGCAGGGATGGCCAGGTCCCGGGCGTGGGGGACGATGTGGACCATGATGGACATGAGGATGGCCACAAGGATGAGGTTGGCCAGGACCAATTGTTTAAAGGCCGGGGTTTTCCGGGCCTGGGCCGGGGTGAGGCCGGTCTGGTCCGACGGGGTGTCCCGGGTGGGGTCTTCCCCTGGGTCCCGGCGCAGGAAAAGGGCGGTGGCCAAAAGCAGGATGGCGGCACTGGTTCCCAGGATGACAAAGGCGGGACGGAAACCCAGGTGGTGGATGAGGAATCCGGCCAGCAACGGGATGACAAACTGGCCCGCCCCGGTGCCCACCTTGACCAGGCCGGTCATCTTTCCCCGGTTGGCGAAAAACCACCGGGCAATGGTGGACAGGGCGATGACGTCGATGGCGGACAGGCCCATGCCAAAGACCAGGCCGAAGGTGAGATAAAGCTGGGGGACGGTCTCCACCCTTGCCATGCCGGCATAGCCCAGACCATAGAGGATGGCGGCCACGGCCATGATGACCCGGGGGCCGAACCGGTCGTTGAGGCGGCCCACCAGGATGGCAAAGAGGCCGCCGATGAAAAAGGCGGTGGAGCCGGCGCCTGAGACCAGGGCACGGGACCAGCCAAATGCCTCCATCAAGGGGGTGAAAAAGACCCCGTAGGCAATGTAGGTGCCCACGCCCACGGCCTGGACGGCAAAGCAGGCTGCGGTGATGATCCTGGCCTGGGGCTGATGTTTAAGGAAACTCATGCCGCCACCGTGCCGGTGAAGACCCGGTCGGGTCTGCCGATGATTTTGGCCTTGATAATCCGGGCCATGAAGATGGGGTCTCCGTTGGCGGTCTTTGGGATCTGGTCCTCGGTGCGGAGAACCACCTGCTGGCAGGTGGTGCCGGCCTCCAGGGCCATGGCCTTGACCCTGTCCGAGAGGGTCTCCCGGGCAAAGGCATCGGCCTCTTCAAATTCTTTGAATTTTCGGGTGCCGGAGATCCCTTCCACGGTGAAACCCCCGATTTCCGCCGGGATGATGCGGATCTGGCGCTGGACCACCACATGGGAGGTGATGGCGCCGATGGCGTTGGCCACGTCGGCATCCCCCGGCAGGATGGGTTCTCCGCCCATGAGGCGGACGGCGGGCTCCAGGAAGAACTTGATGGGGGCGCCGATGCCGATGACGGGCCGGTTCAAGGAGATGGAGACCTTGAACCGGTCATTGCCCCCCTGCATGAGGTTGTCCATGAGGGCCCTGCAGGCCGGGCAGCTGTCCAGGGCGCTGGAGTCGGTTTCTTCGTCCATCTCCTTTTTCAACAATTCCATGGCCAGTTTCCGGACGGCCATGTCCAGAAGGTGGTCCATGACCTGGTTGGGTTCCCTGCGACTGAGGAAGGCCAGCATGTCCAGAAGCCGTTTGGGGGCTTTGGTATCCCATTTGACAAATTCCCCCTTGAGGTGGAGCAGATCCGTGGGGGTGAGGCTGGATCGCTGGATGAGGACGTTTTCCTCCAGCCGGTCCAGGGGAAGGCCGGCCTCGGTGAGCAGGTCCATGGACCGGACCAGTTCGTCAATGGAATAGGGGCGCCGGCTTACCTTTTCCATGACTGCCTCTTCCATGGGGGAGAGGGGGAGGGTGCGGCTGGAGCCCGTGGCCGTGATGAGCTGCATCTTCCGGGTGGAGGTGGTGAAACGGCTCAAATGCATGTTCAGGTAGTCCAGGGCCGTGTCCGTGCCCTCCCGGTGGCGGGCCAGCCAGGAGACCGGGGCCACCCGGTTGGGCCCCAGGGTGTATTCTCCCTTTTCAAATCCCATGAGGCTGTCCCCGCCCAGGCCGGTGGTGCGGATGTCCAGGGCTTTGACATGGGTGCGGTGGCCGCCCACGTTGGAGCCCTGGTCGCTGAGGCGGACCAGGCCGTCGGCCAGGGCGGCGGTGTCCGAGGTGGTGCCCCCCATGTCGATGACCAGGGCGTCGGTGATGCCGGTGATGTGCCGGGCCCCGGCCACGGAGGCGGCAGGGCCGGAAAGGATGGTTTCCACGGGGCGTGCCTTGGCCATGTCCGCTCCCATTAGGGTGCCGTCCCCCTTGACCACCACGATGGGGGCCTGGATTTGTTTGTTTGCCATGACCTTTTCCAGGTCGGTGAGCAAATCCGTGAGCCGGGGGATGATCCGGGCGTTGAGCATGGCCGTGACGGCCCGGGTCTGGAAGTTCAGGGCATCGGACAGCTCGTGGCCGCAGGAGACAAAACAACCGGTGTGGTCGGTGAGGATCTCTTTGACGGCCAGCTCCTGGGCCGGGTTGATGGAACCGGCATATCCGGACACGGCAAAGGCCGTGACCCCCTGGCCCATCATGCGGTCGGCGGCCTCTTTGATCTGTTGGGGATCGATCTCTTCCTTTACCCTGCCGGTGATGTCCAGCTGGCCCTTGATCAGGGCCCGGGGTTCATATTTGATATTGGGATCCATGCCAAAGGGCGGCATGATGACCATGCCCACCTTCTGGCCTTGGTTTTCCACAATGGCGTTGGTGGCAAGGGTGGTGGACAGTGCCACCATCTCCACCTGGTTTAACGCCTCTGAATCCAGTTTTTCCAATGCCTTTCCAATGCCCACGGTAAAGTCCCACTTGGTGGTCAGGGATTTGGCCTTGAAAAGGGTGGTGTTGCCCTTGAGGTCGTAGACCACGGCATCGGTGTAGGTGCCGCCGGCATCAATGCCCAGGCCCATGCGGATTTTGGATTCGGGCAGGGCCTGTACCCCTTGGATATCGGTGTCCTTTGCCGGGGGAAAGCTGGGGCCGGCCTGCCAGATGGGATGGGCCGAGAGCCCCGAGGTGACAGCGTCGAAATAGATCACATGGTCCGGGGCCGCCACCAGGACCTCTGGGGTGCTGGCATGGAGGGTGAGCATCTGGTGAATAAGGCCGGGGTCCCCCTTGATCCGGGCAAATTCCCATCCGTATTCCCTGGCCATCTCCTTTGCCACGGCTTCGTGGCGGGGACTGTTTTTGGCTGCGGTCTGGATAAAGGCGGCCCGCTGGTAGTTCTTTTGCCAGGAGTTGAGGAATTCAAAGGTGGTGTCCGCAGCCCTTTCCCCGTGGGATTCCACCAATTCGTCGTATTCCAGGACCTCGGCACCGAAAAAGGCCTGCATGCGCCTTTGGGACATGGGCCGTGATTTGGCCTCGCACCAGCCGGCCGAGAGGTAATAGGTGCCGGGAAATTGTTTGAACTGGGTCTTGTAGGCATCGTCCCCGCCCAAAAAGAGGGAGATACAATCGTGGACCCGGGGGATGACCAGGGGAATGCCCCGGGAATGGATGCCCACCGTGCCCTTGCCGCAGACCCCGTACCCGATGATGATCCGCTGGGCATCCTTTTTCAACGAGATTTCGTCAATGGCCTTCTGGAGTTTGGTGTTGAGTTTCCGGGGGTTTTCATGGAGTCCGGCTTCCAGAAACCGGTATTCCAGCTCCATGCCCAGATCCCGGGCCGCCTGTTTCATGTCCAGGGCCAGGACGGCACAGCCAATTACGTAGGTTTTCTTCATCACGGGCCTTTCCTTGGTCAAACGGTTCGAATACAGGCTTTTAAGATAAACCAATGCCAAGTCCTGTCAATGAATAATTGGATGAATCCAGGGGGGTTGGACAATGGGCGGCGGTGGGGCTGGGGGGGCTCCTTTTTCCTATTAAGGCCATGGAGAAAAAGGGCGTCCCAAATCCGGGTATTCCATCGAATGGGCTGGTGGACAGGGCGGCATGGAAGGGGGGGGCACCCCTCCTTTGGCCTCCTCTCCTGGAAAGGGTGTAAAACCGGCGTAAAATAAATTTACAGTAAACTGTCAAAGAATTTATACCCCAACAGCCGGTCCAGGGCCATTGCCCCATGGAGGGGAAAAAGTCGAAGGGGGCTCAAAACCATGTTCCCATGGGCGATTCCTGTACCGGTCTTGCCGCCCCCGGATGGGGAATCCAATGCCTGGTATGGTAAGTGCAGTATGGGAGGGGGAGGTTTGATGGCGTTTCAGTGTTTGCTTTGCCTGTTCATTGTAAAGGAGGAAAACACCATGCGTATTGTCACCTGTCCCCACCCATTCCCCGGCCGTCCCTTGCCGGATGAATTCTCCCTTTTTCCCTGCCCCTTTGATTCATTTAGATCATTCACGACCAACCCAGCATATTCAGCAAAAAGGAGATGAAAAACATGAAAACCCATGCAAGAGCGGTTATTATCGGCGGTGGCGTCATTGGCGTCAGTGTGGCATATCACCTGGCAAAATATGGTTGGAAGGACGAGGTGGTGCTCCTGGAAAAGCATGAGTTGACCTCGGGTTCCACATGGATGGCCGCAGGGAACGTCTCCTTTTACCATTCCTCCTATTATTGCACCCAGGTGAACATGAAGTCCATTGAGATTTACAAGCAGCTGGAAAAGGAGACGGGACAGCCGGCCGGCTGGCACACCACCGGTTCCATCCGCACCGCGGATAATCCCGGCCGCCTGGATGAGCTGGGCTACTACTATTCCATGAACCGCTGCCTGGGCCTGGACGTCTCCTTTGTCAGCCCCGAGGAAATCGCCAAGCTCCATCCCTTTATCAACCCGGAAGGGCTTTTGGCCGGCCTTTACTGGCCCGACGACGGGGACGTGGACCCCAACTCCGTGACCCAGGCCATGGCCAAGGGGGCCCGGCAATACGGGGCGGAGCTCAACCTCCACACCCAGGTTCTGGGCATTGAACAGCTCCCTTCGGGCGAATGGTTGGTGAAAACCGACAAGGGCGACATCACCTGCGAACATGTGGTCAACGCCGCCGGCCTCTGGGCCCCGGAGGTCTCCGCCATGGTGGGCATTGAAATCCCCTCCATCTCCATTGCCCATACCCACATCCTCTACGAAAAGATCCAGGCCATTGACGAGGCCGACGGATACCTCCCCCTGGTCCGGGATCCCGATGCCTCCATCTACCTGCGCCAGGAAATGGATTCCCTGATTTTGGGCATGTACGAAGCCAACGGCCAGCAATGGAATCGCCGCGGCGTGCCCTGGGATTACGCCCAGCAGGAACTGAACCCCGACATCGACAACATCGCCCATTGCATCGAAGCGGGCATGGAACGCTTCCCCATCCTGGGCGATACCGGTTTCAAGCATGTCACCGCCGGTCCCATCACCTATACCCCCAACGGGGATCCCCTGGTGGGCCCGGCAGCTCCCTTGAAAAATTTCTACCAGGCATGCGGCTACAGCTTTGGTATCACCCAGGCCGGGGGCATCGGCCATTACCTGGCCGGATGGATCATGGAAGGGGAACCGGAAATTGACCTCTGGCACGTGGATTCCCGTCGCTTCGGCTCCCATGCCAACTGGGCCTACAATACGGAAAAGATCGCCGACACCTATCCCCGCCTCTACTCCATCTTCTACCCCAACGAATTCCGCGATGCGGCCCGGCCCAACCGGACCAGTCCCATCTATGAATACCAGAAGGAGGCCAATGCCGTCTTCGGCGACTACTACGGCTGGGAATGCCCCAACTATTTCCCCCCGGACGGGGAAGACGCCTATGAAATCCCCTCCTGGCGACGGTCCAACGCCTTTAAGCATGTGGCCGCCGAATGCCGCCATGCCGGCGAAAAGGTGGGGATCATCGACCTGACTCGCTTTGCCAAATCCCGGATCACCGGCCCCGGCGCCAAGGAATGGCTGGACAAGATGACCTGCCAGAAGGTACCGACCCAGGACGGTCGCATCGCCCTGAGTCCCATGCTGGACGATAACGGCAATTTTAAATCCGACATGACCCTCACCCGGGTCAACCAAGAAGAGTTCTTCTGCGTTACCGCTTCGGTGGGTAAAAAGCACGACCAGCATTGGCTGATGACCCACCTGCCCGAAGACGGCTCCGTGACCCTGGAAGACCTGACCTATGAAATGGGCTGCCTGGTCCTGGTGGGCCCGGATTCCCGCAAGGTTCTGGAAAGGGTGTCCTACAACGATGTCTCCAACCCAGCCTTCCCCTTTTCCACTTCACAGGAGATTTACGTGGGCCGGGTGAAATGCAGGGTGAACCGCATGAATTACGTGGGGGAACTGGGCTATGAAATATTCCATCCCATCTCCCAGCAGATTTCCCTCTACCAGGCGTTGAAGGAGGCCGGAGAAGCGTTCGACATCCGTTTCATCGGCATGCACGCCATGGATTCCATGCGCCTGGAAAAGGGGTATCTGGCCTGGAAGAGCGAAATGAACGTCCACCACACCCCCCTGGAAACGAACATCACCTGGACCGTGAAGCTGGACAAGGACTTCATCGGCAAGGCCGGCGTGGAAAAACAAAAGGCCGAGGGCATTCCCTTGAAGCTGGTGGGCATGGTGGTGGAGGCCACGGATTCCGATCCCTGGGGCTACAACCCCATCTTCTGCAACGGCGAGAAAGTGGGTATGACCTCCTCGGGCGGCTACGGCCACCGGGTGGAAAAGAGCATTGCCATGGGCTATGTGAAACCGGATTGTGCCAAGGCCGGTACCGCCCTTGAGGTGGAAATCCTGGGGCGCAAGCGTCCTGCCCAGGTGGTGACCCTGCCCCTGTACGATCCGAAAAACGAAAAGATGAAAGGCTGAAAACCATGAAAATTTTTGTCTGCATCAAGCATGTGCCGGATACCGCTGCCACCATTAAACTTACCGGCCCCACCGATTACGAAGACAAGGATGTGAAGTTCGTGATTAATCCCCATGATGAATTTGCCGTGGAAGAGGCCGTCCAATTGGCGGAAAAAACCGGGGGGGAGGTGGTTCTCCTCACCGTGGGCCCGGCCGATGCCGTGGCCACCCTGAGATCCGCCCTGGCCATGGGGGCCCACCGGGCCATCCTGGTCAAGGCCGGGGACCGGTTCCTGGATTCCGGTGTTGCCGCCAGGGCCCTGAAGGCCGCCATGGACCAGGACGGTGCCGGGGACATCATCTTCACGGGCAAGGGCTCCGTGGACACCGAGGGTTTCCAGACCCTTTACCGCCTCTCCCGGGCTTTGGGTGTTCCCGTGGTCAACGAGGTCACCGCCCTGGAGATTGCCGAGGGCAAGGCCGTGGCCCAGCGGGAAATCGGCGGGGGCAATAAAGAGGTGGTGGAAATCTCCCTGCCCGGGATCGTCGGGGCCACCAAGGGGCTGAACAATCCCCGGTATCCGAAATTCCCGGACATCATGAAGGCCAAGAAAAAGAAGGTGGAGGAGATGGACCTGGAAGGGTTGGGCATTGATCTCACCTCTTCCGTCACCCTGGAAGAGCTGGAACCGGTTCCGGAACGCAGCGGTGCAAGGATGCTGGACGGATCCGTGGACGATCAGGTGGATGCGCTGATCCAAATTTTGAAGACCGAGGAAAAGGTCATCTAACCCGAATATTTTACAGATGGATTTGTCTGATTTGAAAGACAAGGAGATTTGAATATGGCCAACATTGGTATCGTCATAGAAACGGAAAACGGACAGGTCAAGGAAACCAGCCTGGGCGTCATGGCTGCGGTCGGTTCCCAAGTGATTGCCCTGGTTCTGGGAACGGATCCCGCTCCCTTAAAAGAAATCCTGGCGGCCCATGGTGCCGCCCGGATCATCGGCGTTTCCGCAACGGGCGGGGATGTGAGCCGGAATCCCGACCTGGCCGCTTTGGCCCTGGCCGCGGCGGTGGATGAATTGAACCTGACGGCCCTGCTGGGCACGGCCTCGGCCCCGGGCAAGGACCTTTTCGCCCGCCTGGCCGCCGATCTGGATCTTCCCCTGGTCTCGGATTGCATCCGTGTGGATCTGGGGGAAAAGACGGGGGTGAAATCCCATTTTTCCGGTAAGACCTTTGCCAGGATCAAGGTCTCGGCCGATCTCTTCCTGGCCACGGTGCGGCCCAATGCCATGGAGCCCGTGGAGCTGGCTGCGGCTGGTGAACTGGGCAGCTTTGAAGCCGATGCCGCCCCGGACGGCAGCCTTGAGATCCTGGACATCAAGGCCGATGCCGGCGGGAAGATGGATCTCACCGAAGCCCCGGTGATCATCACCGGCGGCCGGGCCATTGGCTCCGGGGAGAATTACGCCGTGCTCCAGGCCTGCGCCGATAAGCTCGGGGCAGCTGTGGGCGCTTCCCGGGCTGCGGTGGATGCGGGATACGCCGACCACAGCATGCAGGTGGGCCAGACCGGGAAGACGGTTTCTCCCAGGCTTTACATCGCCTGCGGGGTTTCCGGAGCGGTCCAGCATTTTGCCGGTATGAAGACCTCCAAGGTCATCGTGGCCGTGAACGAGGACAAGGATGCCCCCATCTTTACCAAGTGTGATTACGGGATTGTGGGGGATCTGTTCGAGGTGATTCCGAAATTGACCGAGAAGCTATAGTGACACCGGATCCCGGCTGGAAATAGAGCCGGTAGCTTCCCGGTTTCCGGAAGGATATCAGGGATGCTGGGGCTGGAAGGCTGGTCCCCCCAGGCCATTGCAAAAATCCCATGTGGGCCGGGCCGTCGGCCTTGGTAAAACCGAATGGGAACGGGGCATGGGAAGAGAGGCCCATGCCGGGATAACCTCATATAAGGGGGAGCAAATGAAGATATTGGTAGCCTATGACAAGAACACCGCCACCGACCGCGTATTGAACCTGGCCCTGGGCCAGGCCAAGGCACAGGACGCCTATGTCCATCTGGTGAGAACCTGCGCACCGGACGCCGAGGGCGGGGAGATCGCCGAACTGGAAGAGCGACTCAATACCCTGGGCCGGGACTTTTTTAAAACCCAGGGCATCGAGAGCGAGGCCCATATTCTGATCCGGGGGCTGGCCCCGGGGGAGGATATTGTTCAATATGCCCGGGAAAAAGGGGTGGATCTCATCATCCTGGGACTGAAGAAACGGTCCAAGGTGGGAAAATTGGTATTTGGATCCACGGCCCAGTACATTATTCTGGAAGCCGATTGTCCGGTACTTTCCATTAAATAAGGGGCAGACCAGGTATTGGTTTCCCTTGTATCTCCTTTTTCTCCGGGAGGGGGAAGACAGGTCCATGGTCTGTGGACCCGGGGGCGTCCTTCCCCCGTGTGGTTTCTGAAGCCGGCTTCTCCATGATGCCGGTGGTTTGACCTCCGAAAGTGGTGTCAGGGATGCCACGGCAGCCCACGGCTGTCGTTCCTTTGAATTGTTTGTCTGTGACATCTCCGGTGGAGCTGGTATTCCAATACCCCGTTGGGGCGGGGCAGACAATCGGGACAGTGTTCAGAGCAACGCCGAGACGTTCCCCTGGTCAGCGGGACAGGGGGGAAAGTAAATCTTTAAAAGAAAGGGAGATCACGCAATGGAAGACCGCTGTATGACCGAGGACAAACTGGGGCAGGATAATATCCGAAAATGGGGCCTGGATATCCACGGCCCCGTGTTTTTTGTATCTGCGGCAGTGGTGATCGTATTCATCCTCTTGACCCTGATGAATCCGGTGGAGGCGAAAAAGGTGTTTGACGCCTCCAAATCCTGGTCCATCCAGAATTTTGACTGGTTCTTCATGATTTCCGGCAATGCCTTTGTTCTCTATTGTCTGGCCCTGATCCTGCTGCCGGCCGGTAAGATCCGCCTGGGTGGGGCCGACTGCCGTCCCGAATTCACCACCCTGTCCTGGTTTGCCATGCTCTTTGCAGCGGGCATGGGCATCGGCCTCATGTTCTGGAGTGTGGCCGAACCCGTGGCCTATTACACCGACTGGTGGGGGACTCCCCTGGGCATTGCCGGGAAAACCCCTGAAGCGGCCAGGGCGGCCATGGGCGCCACCCTGTTCCATTGGGGCCTCCATCCCTGGGCCATCTATGCCGTGGTGGCGGTCTCTTTGGGGTATTTTGCCTATAACCGGAATTTGCCCTTGACCATCCGTTCCACCTTTCAGCCCCTCCTGGGGAACCAGACCTGGGGCTGGCCCGGTCATGTCATTGACATTATTTCCGTCATCGCCACCATCTTCGGCCTGGCCACCTCCATGGGATTCGGCGCCCAGCAGGCCGCCGCAGGCCTTCACTTCATCTTTGGAATGGAAAATACCCTGGGCCTTCAACTCATGATCATCGGCCTGGTTACCCTGGCCGCCATCATCTCCGTTGTCCGGGGCCTAGAACACGGGATCAAGGTCCTTTCCAACATCAACATGACCCTGGCCATCGGCCTCATGCTCTTTGTGATTCTCTTCGGCTCCGTTCTCCACTTCTTCTCCGGCCTCTTCGGCACGGCCCTGGCCTACATGGAAAGTATCCTTCCCTTGAGCAACTGGATCGGCCGGGCCGATGAAAAATTCTACAAGGGCTGGACCGTCTTCTACTGGGCCTGGTGGATTTCCTGGGCCCCCTTTGTGGGCATGTTCATTGCCCGGATCTCCAAGGGCCGCACCATCCGTGAATTCATGGTGGCCGTTCTCCTGGTCCCCACCCTGCTCACCCTGCTCTGGATGCAGGCATTTGGGGGCAACGCCCTCTACCAGATCCAGAACGGCATCGGCGCCCTGGCTGAAAAGGGACTGGGCGCTGTACCCCTGGCCCTGTTCCAGATGCTGGAAAACCTGCCCCTGACCACCCTGACCTCCTTCATCGGCATTATCCTGGTCCTGGTCTTCTTTGTCACCTCTGCCGACTCCGGTTCCCTGGTGGTGGACAATATCACAGCCGGCGGTAAGATGGACGCCCCGGTGATCCAGCGGATCTTCTGGGCCACCCTCCAGGGCCTCATTGCCACCTCCCTCCTGGTGGGGGGCGGGGCCGACGCCCTGGGGGCCATCCAGGCCGTGGCCATCACAGTGGGACTGCCCTTTACCCTGCTCATGGTGCTGATGATGGTGAGCCTTTACATGGGGCTTCGTATGGACAGCACCCAATAAAGTCTGATCTTTTTGGGGGTGACAGCCCCCCGTTTTAACGGAAAAGAAAAAACCGGCCCGTCTGCGTTTTGCAGGTGGGCCGGTTTGGTTTTAAAGAGCGCTTTGTTTCAATGTGTGGAAAAGAATCCGGTGTGGAGGGCTTTCATTCCCATTGGGCGGCCTGTGGGGATCCGTTCACCGGCCTGGACTGGAAGGCCCTGAAGGTTTCCATGATGTAGTTTTCCAGATGCTTGCGGGCGATGGGGGCATCAAAGGTTCGGGCATGGACCTGGATGTGCTCTGGATCCCAATCCACGGCATCGGCCTCTTCCATGGCCCGGGCCAGGGATTCCACGGTCTGTTCGTGGAAAAACCAGCCCGTTTCCCCCTGTTTTACGGTTTCCAGGGCTCCGCCCCGGCCATAGGCGATGACGGGCTTACCCGAGGCCATGGCCTCCAGGGGGGTGATGCCGAAGTCCTCTTCCCCGGGGAAAAGATATGCCTTGCACCGTGCATAGTAGTCGGCGATGTCGGCATCGGAAAGCCTGCCCGTGAATTGAATGGTGGGACCGGCCATCTTTTTAAGGTCATTGATCTGGGGGCCGTCTCCGATGACCACTAATTTTTTGCCCAGTCGATTGCAGGTCTGGATGGCCAGGTCGGCCTTTTTATAGGGGGTCAGGGCCCCCAGGAAGAGGTAGAAATCCTCGGCTGGTTCATGGCGGAAGTACTGGGCATCCACCGGGGGGAAGATCACGGTGGCCTCCCTGTGGTAATAGGTCTGGATCCGTTCCCGAACGGCCTGGGAATTGGCAATGAAGGTGTGGACCCGCTGGGCATTGGCCCAGTCCCACTGGCGCAGGTAATTGGAGACCAGTCCCCAGAGGATGCGGGAAACAAGCCCCAGATCCTTCCGGTATTCATGGTACATGTTCCACAGATAGCGCATGGGGGAGTGGCAGTAGCAGATGTGGCAGACCGACGGGGGCAGGATCACCCCCTTGGCAATGCCCGATTCCGAGCTGATGACCAGGTCATAGTCCGAAAGGTCAAAGGACTCGTTGGCAAAGGGATGGAGGGGGAGGTATTGCTGGTATTTTTTTACCCCAAAGGGGAGCTTCTGGATAAAGGAAGGGGTGATTTTGTGGGCCTTGATCTTGTGGGAGACGGCCTTGGGATCATAGACCAGGGTATAGATGTCGGCCTGGGGGAAGATATCACAGAGCAGTTCGATGACGCGTTCTCCGCCGCGCATGTTCACCAGCCAATAATGGACAATGGCCACTTTCATGGGACTACTCCTTTATCCAATGGGTTAAATCGGTGTTGAGCAGGTCTTCCAATGCCTGGATACCCGGGCGGAATTCCGCCTGGAGCCGGGCCCGGCTTTCCCGGGAAAGGGTGGGCTTGTCTTCCTTCCCATAGGGGATGTAGAGCAGGGTTTTGAGCCGGCTTTGCTTGAGCCGGCCCACAAGGGTTTCCAGCCGCAGGGTCCGGGCCAGGTTGGCACCGGTTTTGGCGGCCCTGGCCAGCCAGAAGAGCCGGGGCTTGCTGGCGGGCAGCACCTTTTTCCCGTATTCAATGTGGTCCGGGGTGGAAAGCTCCAGGAAGGTGAAAATTTCACGGGCAAAGGCCGTGGGATCCTTTTTCAGATGGTCGAACCAGACCACCTTGAGCCGGTCCGGTCCGAAGCGGTCCATATAGCAGGCGATGTGCCGGTCATAGCTGCTGTTGTGCATGAGTTCGGGAAAGGCGTCCAGGGCCTGGTCAAAGGGCAGGCGGGTCAGGCCCGACCGGATCAAATATAGGTAGTGGGAAAAGGTCCGTTCCACGGGATTGCGCAGGCAGGTGATGAGCTTCACCCCGGGCAGGTCCCCGTGGATGCGGTGGGCGGCGGCCCTGGAAAAAAGATAGTCGTGGCTGAGTTCCCCAAGGGCTTTGGCAGTGTCCGGTGCCTCCTTGAAAAAGGAGAAATACCAGTCCAGGCCCCGGCCATAGTGGCGGTCGAAAAAATAGATATCCTTGCATTGGGGGACGTAGCAGTCCGGGTGCTGGCCCATGATGGAATAGATCCAGGAGGAGCCGCTCTTGTCCGGGCCGATGAAGAGAAAATTGGGCTGTTTCATGTCTTATCCCTCTGTTTGGGTGGTGGCCCTGCGGAAGAGCTGTTCAAACCCGTCGGTGCAGGCGGCCACGGAGTAGCGGTGGATGAAATCCGGATCGGCCTTTGCTTCGATGCCCCGGGCCAGGACCTCGGGGATCTGGTGGGCATGGTCCACAATGGTGAGGTTTTTGGAGACCAGTTCGTCCACATTGCCCACCCGGGTGGTGACCACGGGGGTGCCGCAGGAGAGGGCCTCGATGATCACCGTGGGCGCCACCTCACTGAGGGAGGAGAGGACCAGGGTGTCGGCGGCCTGCATGAGGTTCAGCACCTCGGTGTTGGGTATCCGGCCCAGGAAGAGGACCCGTTCATTGAGATCCAATTGGTCCACCAATGCCTCAAGGGGCTCCATCTGTGAGCCGTCCCCGGCCAGGACCAGCTTAAAGTCCATGGTCAGCCCGGCAAGGCCCCGGAGAAGGGGCTCCAGGTTTTTTACCTTTTCCAATACCCCCACGTGGAGGAGGAAGCGCCGGCCCTTTTCAATGTCAAGGACCTTTCTTTGGCGTTCCGGATTGGTCTCCGTGGGGATGGCCCGGATGGCCTCATCATCCACCGGGGAGGGCAGGGTGAAGACCCGGGAAGGGGTCATGGGGGCCACCACCCGGTTGAGCCAGTCGCCCCCCACCCGGACGGCATATTGCCGGGAGGCACGGATGATGAATTGTTCCTTGTATTTCTGGGCCAGTGCCACCCACCATCTGCTGGTTTTGAAATGCTGGTTCTGCTGGAAGGTGCCGATGCCCGTCACCAGGGGAACCTTGAATTTGTTTGCGGCCAGGCAGACGGGCAGGGTGACGGTGTACGCCTGGTTGTAGATGACGTCGGGCCGGTGCTTTTTGATGAAGGTTTTCAGCACTCCGTAGAGGCTGGAGAGGAATTTAACCTTGCCCAGGATCATGTTCAGGTTCTGGGATTTCCCGCTCACCTCCAGGGCCACGGGCCGGTAAATGTCCAGGCCGTGGATGCGCTCATGGGCCTTTGTGTCGGGGAGGCGTCCCGTGATCACGGAGACCTGGTGGCCCCGTCTGGCCAACTCCCTGGAGAACCTCCAGATGACAAGTTCCCCCCCCCTGAGGGTGGGATAAAAGGTATCGATGACAATGAGAATCTTCAAAATGTCTCCTTATGGGTGGTCGGAATTTGGTGAAAAAGTCGGTGATAGCCTGCCTTGAGCCGTTCCGGTTCCATGATGGGAAGCAGGGGGTCCAGGGCCCAGTCTTGATTTAAAATGGCCTGGACATAGGCGTCGGGTTCGGTGTGGGTCCAGGAGACCCAATTGTCCATGTCCCCCACGGGGGCGGCCAGGACCGGTACCTTGCAGGCCAGGGCCTCCAATATGGTATTGGGAAGACCCTCGGCCCTGCTGGGGAAGACCAGGAGGTCTGCGGCCTGGAAATAGGCAGGGATTTCTCTGTGGGGCACCCTTCCCGTGCAATGGACCAGTGAGGGAGGAAGGGCCTTGAGCTGTTCCCCAAAGGGGCCGTCCCCGATGATGCAGAATTGGAAATCATTGGAGGCCCGGCCCACCCCTTCAATGATTTTCACCAGCCGGTCCGCGCCCTTTAAAAAGGAGAGACGGCCCACAAAGAGGAGGGTTTTGCGGTGGGGCTCCAGGCCCAGCCGGGTTTTGATATGGGGCTTGTCCCCTTCTGCTGCCGGGGCAAAGGCCCGGGCGTTAAAGGGCTGGGGAAGCACCGTGATCTTGTCTCTGGAAATACCGGCCTCCACCAGTGCGGATGCCAGGTTGTTCCCCAGGGCCACCACCCGGGTGGCATTTCTAAAGCCCACCAGGGAAAGGGTCCGATGGAGGAGCCTGGATTTTATCCGTCGCCAGGGCGAGGTAAAGCATCGGTATTCGTCCAGGATGCCGGTCATGCGTACCAGGGTGGGGGTGTTGAACCATTTGCCGGAAAGGCTCGTGGCCAGGCCCAGGGTGGCGGGCTGGGTCACATTGATGAGCAGATCGGTTTTGTGGCGCCTGAGAAAGGCGGCACAGGCCCCAAAGGCATAGCCGAATTTCAAGAGATCCCGTTGGGGCGGGGTGTGGAGAAACAGGGTGTAGGCCTGGCAGATGGCCGGATCCGACGGAGGGGCACCGGTGATCAGGTTCAGCTGAAATTCCGGGTGGAGCATCCGGGCAAAGCCCTTGAGTTCCGCCTCCATATTGGGACTGAGTTCGGCAGAGGCCAGAAAGGTGATGGTTTTCATTTTAAAACCTCCGGTTCAGGGCCAAGGAGGGGGCCGGGGAGGGTATTGGTACTTCCGGTGTCCCGTTTTCCGGGGCCCTATTTTCTTCCCCCAGTCCGGCCAGGGCAGAGAGCAGCCCCACCAGGGTGAAGGCCATGGAGTTGAGTTCCGTTCTCCAAAACATCCAGGTGACCACCCCCTGGAGAAAAATGGCCAGAATCCCCAGGAGCAGGCCCATGGCAATGGTTTCAAAAAAGGGGTGGGGGGCCGAGAGCTGTTTCAGGCCCAGCTTGATGACGCAAAGCTGGAAGAGGAGGAAAAGGCCCATGCCCACGGGGCCGGATTCCGCCAGGCCCAGGAAGTAGAGGGAGTGGATGGTTTTGCTGGTGGAGGCGCCCGAGGCCCCGAAGCCCGTTCCGATGAACCCGGTGTCCTTCAAAATGGTCCAGGCCTGGTCAAAGAAGCCCAGCCGGTTCTGCCAGGAGGATTCCAGGTTACTTTCCAGGAACCGTCCCAGGAGCATGTCCACATGGGTGAGGCCGAAACCGGCCACAATGACCAGGCCCACAATGGCGTAGATGGGGTTCAGCCGCCGCTTCAGGGTGAGGACCAGGACCACAACGGAAAGGCCCATGGCCGTGCAGGACCAGATGGCCCGGGAATAGCAGAGAAAAACGGCGGACAGGCTGCAGACAAAGGCCGCCGTCACAAAGAGGCGTTGGGGCACGGCCCGGGTGAGCAGGGCGGCCCAGATCACCGGGAGGCAGAGCATGAGAAAGGCCCCCAGGCGGTAGGGCATGCCGATGAATCCAGAAATATAACTCCTGAAGGGTTTTCCATTGATTAAAAATGCCTGGAATTCGTGCATGCCCCGGGCCCGTTCCCCTAAATGGGTGAGGCCCAGGGAGCCCTGGTTCACCTGCTGGAGCAGGGCCCATGCCCCATTGAGCAGGGCAATGAAGATCAGGGCATTCAGGGCCACCTTAAGGGTTTTCAGGGAGTCGATGGTCTGGCAGAGGACCCAAATGATCAACAGCCCCCGGATGAGCTGCAGGGTGCTCAGGGCGGTGATCAGGGGGGCATCACTGAAGATCAGGGTGCCCAAAAGCCAGGCGGAATAGGCGCCAAAGGCGCCGAACACATGCCGGGCATCCGGGGTGAAAACGGGGCGGTTTTTCCTTTTTTCAGGGGGGGTGACAAGGGCGAAGATCACCAGGGCGGTCAGGGTGATGTCCGAAAGGTAGACCACCCCCAGCCGCATCCATGCCGATCCCCGGCCCACGTCCAGGATGGGAATGTCCGCGGAAAAGCCCAGGCTGATGATAAAGGCGGTGAGCAACAGGTGTTTTTTCTGGTGGGATTTTTTCAGTCCCCACACCAGGGGAACGGCCAGGGGGGCGACAATGATCATCCATTTCAACGCCTGGGAACGGGTGAACAGCAAAACCCCTTCCAAGAGTGCGGCGGCCACGCAGGCGGCAATGGGAATGAGGGCAAATTTCATGGCGGTCTCAACCGGCCTGAATGGCGGCCATCAATTGGGAGAGCATGGTCTCCCAATGGTAGGGGGCCGCAGTTTTGCGGGTCTGTTTCCGGAGCTCCCGGAATCGGTCCGGTGATTCCCACAGCGTCTGGATCTGATCTGCCATGTCTTTGGCATCTCCGGCCCGGAACAGGAGGCCGTTGTGGCCGTGCCGGACGATCTTGGTATTGGACAGGACATCCCCGGCCACCACCACCAGGTCCATGGCCAGGTATTCAAATACCTTGGAGACCGATGCCACCTGAAATGCCTTGAGGTTGGGAAAGGTGGAAAGCCCCACGTGGTGCCGCCCTAAAAGGTCTGGGATCTGGTGGTGGGGAACATAGCCCTTCCAGTCCACGGCATGGTCAATGCACAGCCGGCGGCTGTGGGCCTTGAGCCGTTCCATATAGGCGGCATCCCCCCCCCCCACCAGGGTGAGGGTGGCGGGGATATTGCGTTGCAGGAGTATGGCCAGTGCCTCCAGATCCAGTTCCACCCGGCGCTGGGGGGCCATGGAGGTGACGTTGATCATGCGGATGCCCAAGGCGTCCAGCCCGGGCGGGTTGGGGTTCTTAAACCGGTCCATATCCACCCCCAGGGGCTGGATGTGGATGGGCCGGTTTTTGGCGTGGTAACGGCTGGCCAGGGTGGCCTTGATCTCCTGGCTCAGGGTGACCAGATGGTCGCACAAAGGGATGGTTTGACGGTAGAGGAATTCCTTTATTTTCAGGGGCAGCATCCGGCGCTTCTTCAGGGCCGTGGACCGGAATTCGATTTCCTGCTCCACGGGTTCGGTTCTGAAATCGCAGACCAGTTTCTTATTGAAGAGCTTGAACAGGGCGCCGATGAACAGGGAATCCCGGTAGGTATAGACCAGGTCGAACCGGTGCCGGTTCTTGAACAGGATCCACAGGGTGACCATCACATACCAGAGGGTATAGGGGATCCGTGCATGGGGCTGGACCACATGGGCGTCCGGGCCTTGGCTTTGGATCTTTTCCCTTTTCCGGTTGCCCGTGACCGAGATGAGTTCATGGCGGGCGGAGAGGTATTTCCGGACATAATATGCCTCGGTGGCCCCCTGGACCTTGTGGATATTATCGGGTGTGATCAGGGCGATTTTCATTTTTTTTCGAATCTGCCTTTGGGTTAGGGGAAGGGAAAAGGTGTGCCAGGGCCATGCTGTTGATGCCGGTTTCCCGTTTCAGCCAGAAGAGGAGCAGCCCCTTCCAGAGCACCAGGCTGGCCGCTGTGGCCGCGGCAGCCCCCATGGCGCCGAAGCCGGGGATGAGGCACAGGTTGAGTACCAGGCTGAGCAGGGCGGCCACCACCACCCCCTTGGCCGTATATTTTTCCAGGCGGGTCATGTCCAGCACCACGTCGGGGGAGCCCAGGGCCAGGTTCAACAGCTGGCCTGTCCCGAGAATGATAAGGATGGGGTAGGCATGGACATAGGCATCTCCAAAGGCCAGTCCCAGGATGGGTTTGCCGAATCCGGCAAGGATGAGAACCGCCCCAAGGCCCACCAATGTCACCAGGGCCGTGGTTTTGGAGAGGATGGTCTGGAGCCGGGTTTTCTCCCCCCCGGCATGGAGCCGGGCGATGGTGGGGCCCAGGGTGGTGTTCAATGCCAGCTGGCTGAACAGGATCAGTCCGGCGCCCCGTTGGGCCACCCGGAAAAGACCGATCTCCTCGGGTGTGGACAAGAGCCCTAATAGAACAATGGAAACCTCTCTGTAGAGGATGAGCATGGCCCCGGAGACCATGAAGGGAATCAGGCTTTTGAACCAGCGGGAGGTCTCATGGGCCGGGGCAACGGTTTTCAACTCCGGGGGGAGGCGTTTGGCCAGGATGAAGCGGAAGATCACAAGCATGGCTGCGGCACTGAAGAGCTGGGCGCCCAGGGCCCAGGAGGGATCCAGCTTCCGGTCGCCCAGGTAGAGGGCCGATGGGAAGACCAGAACGAGGACCACAAGGGATCGAAGGAAATCCTGGGCGAGCTGGCCCAGGAGGATATGGCGAAGGCCCCTCAATGTGGCGCTCTGGAGTGCCAGAAGTGCCTGGAGGGGCACCATGGCCAGGGTGATCCAGAAGAGCAGTGCCTGGTCGGGGTTGCCCTGGCGGTCGTACCAGAAAAGACCCCAGGCCAGGCCGCCGGAAATCAAAACCCCGGACATGAGAAGGCTGGCCTGGCGGAGCCGGGTGATCAGTCCTTTGATCTTTGCCCATTGGGCCGTGGCCGAATAGGCGGCCACTTCCCGCACCGTGAGTTGGTCTCCCCCCAGTTTGGCCGGAAGGGTGAGCAGCTGGCCCAGGGACATGAAAAAGGCATAGGCGCCAAAGCCCTCCACCCCCAGGACCCGGGCAAAGGTCACGGTGATGGCAATGCGCAGGAGCATGACCCCCAGTTTGATGGCAAAGGAGCCGGAGACACTGCGCAAAAGGTGTTGCCTGAGATTGTTGGCGTCGGATGTCATGGGGCCGGAGGGGTGTCCTGGCTGGAAAACCGGTCTGCATACCGGCAGAAGTCGCCAAAGGTCTTGAAGGGCCTTGGAGAGCTGCCGGCCCGGAATGCCCCACCGGCGCCCCCCAATTGTCTGTCGATGTTAAAATGGGCGGCGGCCTCTTCTGCATCCATGAAATAGGGGAAGCCTTCGTGGAAGGCCGTTGGGCTGGGCGGTGTGTGGTTGTGTTTGAGATCCTGGTAGAGGTGGCACAACTGGTCCAGAGCCCCGGACTTCCGGTCCTGGTAATGCTGGTCCAGGGACTTGATCACCCGGGCCGGGACGCCGGCGGCAATGGTGTTGTCCGGGGTGTCCCGGGTGACCACGGCACCGGCGGCGATGATGCAGTTGTTTCCGATTTTAACGTTTTTTAGAATAATGGCCCGGCAGCCGATGTAGACGTTGCAGCCGATGTCCACCCGTCCGTAGGAATGGCAGACCAAGGGATCGGAATGGGTCTCCCTGAGAACCCAGAAGTCCATGTCGTGGGAAAGGATGGTGACCTCCTCTGTGAGGCGTACATTGTCCCCAAAGGTGATGCCGAATGGACGGGTGAGGTCAATGGTGCAGGAGGGCGGAATCAGCACGTTATTGCCCATGGCAATCCCGTGGTGTTCGGCCAGGTACCGGGCGTACCGCCGGGCATCATTGCCCACCCGGAATCCATCCCATTTCTTTTTCAACCGCTGGAGCAGGGAGACCACCATTTATTTCTCCGGGGTGAGAAAGGAATCCATGGTCAGTTTCAGCCCCTGTTCCAGGGAGACCTCGGGCTGCCAGTTGAGCTTGGCCTTGGCCTTGGAAGTGTCGGAAAAATTCCGCATCACATCCCCCAGGCGTTTTTCCCCGTGGATGACATTGATATCGGTGAATCCGGCCTGGTTGAGCACCGGTACCAGCAGGTCCACCATTTCCCCCACCGTGGTTTCCGTGTTGGTGGCGATCTGGAAGATCTCCCCGCCCACATTGGGGGTGGACTGGGAAAGGCGGACGGCACGGATCAGGTCGTCCAGGTAGATGAAGTCCCGGGTTTGGCTGCCGTCCCCGTAGATTTCCAGGGGGGCCTTTTCCATGGCCTTTTTGATGAATTTGGCCACCACGCTGTTCTTGTGGATGGAGCCGGGGCCGTAGACATTGCCGAAGCGCAGGGAGATGGTCTCGATGCCGAAGGTTTGGAAATAGGCCGAGCAATAGCCTTCCCCGGCCAGCTTGCTGGCCCCGTAGGGGGAGACAGGATGGGCGGCCAATTCCTCGTGGATGGGGGGATTGCATTCCCCCACAGGGGCACCGGAGGAGGCAAAGATAAACCGCTTTACCTTGTGGTGCCGGGCGGCCTCCAGCATGTTGAAAATGCCCACCACATTGTTTTCCATGTCCGACTGGGGATCTTCCACGGAGGGGCCCACACCGGTGTTGGCGGCCAGGTGGACAATGACATCGGCCCGTGCGGCAGCGGCCATGCAGGCGGTCGAATCCTTGATATCCCCCTTGATCAGGACCACGGGGCAGTCAGGATTCGGGTCAAGGCCGGGGTCGGAGACGGGCGCTTCGGTGAATTCACATACCGTTGCCAGATCCTCCCGGCTGCCCACGGTGAGGTTGTCCAGGACCACGATGCGGTGTCCCCCCTCCTGGAGCAGGTTGTGGATCAGGCGGGTGCCGATGAAGCCGCAGCCGCCGGTGATGAGCCAGGTGGTGGGTCGGGGGTCGGGTTGAAGGTCGGGGGTGTTCATATTTTTTCCTTTCCATGGGGGAACCCGGTGCCGACCCAATCCCGGCACTGGGCGATCCGATCTACACTGGATATGTGATGACAATTTGCTTCAAAACCCTTGGCGCCTTGGACGCCGAAGGAAATCATGGCTCCTTTCAAAGGCATGGGCCGGTGCAAATTGTTCCCCTCAAATTTAAAATTGGGTGCGAAATATCCAGGCTACCACTTAACGCCGTTGAAAATCACGGATTCCTGGATGTTGTCCTTGTATTCAATGACCTTTTCCAGCATCTCTTCAATGGTCTCGTCGGTGAGATAGTGGGGCGCAAGCCCCAGATCCATCAGACCGGTGTGGGTGGGGTTGTAATAGTGTTCCTCCGCCTCTTTTCTGGGGTTGGGGTAGTTTTTGACCTCCACCTCCAGGCCCAGACGGCGGCCCACGGTCTGGATCTGGTCGGCCAGCTGGTTCACGGAAAAGGTCTCCACAAACTGGTTGAACACCCGTAACTCTCCTTTGTGGGCGGGGTTCTCAAGGGAGAGCCGCACGCATTGCAGGGTGTCCCGGATGTCCAGGTAGCCCCGGGTCTGGCCCCCACGGCCGTATACGGTGAGGGGGTATCCGGCAACGGCCTGGACAATGAACCGGTTCAGCACCGTGCCAAAGAGTTCGTCGTAGTTGAAAAAGGGAAAGAGGTCGTCGTGGCCCCGGTTTTCATCGGTGTAGAAACCGTAGACCGGCCCCTGCATCAGGTCGGTGACCTTGAGTCCCCACATGCGCACGTAAAACCAGAGCATGTCCGTGTCCATGATTTTGGTGGTGTGGTAGAGACTGCCGGCCTGGCGGGGATATAGAAAGGTATCCTTCCGTCCCTTGTGTTCCACATCCAGCCACCCTTCTTCAATGTCAATGTTGGGGGTGCCGTATTCCCCCATGGTGCCCAGCTTGATGATGTGGGCCTCTGGGCAGAACTCCTTTGTGGCGTAGATCACGTTCATGGTGACCTCAAGGTTGTTCCTCAGGGTGAGGGTGGCCGAGCGCCTGTCCTTCATGGAGTAAGGGGCCGAGGGTTGCTCCGCATAGTGGATAACCACATGGGGGTTGACCTTGGAAAAGATCTTTGCAATGACGTCCCAGTCCATGAGGTTACCGATCCAGGGGGTGATTTCGGCCCCGGAAACCGCCTTCCATCTCTGGATACGGCCGGTCATGTTGGGAACCCGGAAAAGGGATTCGGCATTTTCCTCCTGGCAGATGTTCCTGCGCAGGTAATTGTCGGCAACGTGTACCTCATGGCCGAGGCTGGACAGGTTCATGGCAGTGGGCCAACCCAGATAGCCGTCTCCGCCTAATATTAATATTCGCATGGGGTGAAAACCTCTTTGATTGTGGTGTAAGTCAATGGGGGTGTCTGCCGTGGGCCGGGACTAGGGCCAATACCGTTCCGCCGGGGTGTTGGCACCGTCCAGATCCAGGAGCCGGTTCTGTTTAAGGAAATCCCTTAATTCCGCCTGGGTCAGGGGCGGTTCATTGCCCGAATGGTAGGGGTTGGTAACATTTTCCGAGACAATGTCTTCATAGTCGTAGGAGATATCCCGGTAGAGTCCCTGGAAGGCCGGGGTGACGGCAAAGTAGTTCTCCAGCTCAACGGTTCTCCGGGTCTCTTCATCGCTCATGAGCTCTTCGTACATCTTTTCACCGGGTTTGGTGCCGATGATTTTGATCCCGATGTCCGAGGGATCATATCCAAAGGCCGGGGCCGCTTCCTGGATCATGACCTCGGCCAGGTCCTTGATCTTGATCACCGGCATCTTGGTGATGAAGACCTCTCCGCCCCGGACCAGTTCCGCCGAGTTGATGACCAGTTGCACGGCCTCGTGGATGCTCATGATGAACCGGGTCATCTCCGGGCTGGTCAGGGTGACGGGGCCGCCCTTTTTGATCTGGTTCAAAAAGATGGGAATCACCGATCCCCGGGAGCCCAGGACATTGCCGAACCGGGTGGAGGCAAACATGGGGCCCTCCCCCCGGTGGTTGCTGTTGGCCGCACTGATGATGCGTTCCCCCATGAGTTTGGAGGTGCCCATGACATTGGTGGGGTTGACTGCCTTGTCCGAGCTGGTGAAGATCACCCGCTCAACACCGTTGGCCTGGGCGGCGCTGATGAGGTTGTTGACGCCGTTGATATTGGTTTGAACCGCCTCAAAGGGAGACCGTTCGCACAGCACCACATGCTTGAGGGCTGCGGCATGGAAGACCACTTCCATGTCCTTCATCACACGGGTGAGTTTTTCCCTGTCCCGCATGTCGGCCAGGTAAAAATTGGCATTGCCGTGGCTGAGAAATTTCTGTTCAAGAAAGAAGAGTTCGCTTTCGTTGTTGTCAATACCGATGAGTTCTCCCACCTCGTATTCTTCCAATAGCTGCCGTATCAGTTCACTTCCGATGGTTCCGCACGCGCCGGTGACAAAGACGCGTTTATTCTTTAAGCCGTGGTTCATAAGGGGTCCCTTGTTCTGGTTGGGATGGTGCGTCGCATTGAGCCCTGCAATTCAGGTACTGTGGGGAGGAACGGATCCACCCCCAGCCATAGCGGTTAAGGTCAAATGGGGATTGCCCATTCCGGCAATCGGTGTTTTAACTAGGCCTTTTGTCTATTAATAAGTCATTTTGTAAATGGTTGTCCAAAGAAAGGAACGCTGTTTATTTAAACGGTGTTTATAGTAATTTGGACAAGCTTTAATAAAATACAACCTTTCCCTTTGTCAAGAAAAATTTCTGGCATTGTTTCCATGGAATCTTCCCTTGAATTTCCATGCGACGGTGAGACTTTAATCAGCGTCGGAACTAGGTGTAAACGGTTTGAGTCAAATGGGTCGATTTTATTTGAATTTAAACTTTAACATATCGAAATAATAGGGTTTTATATGATAGCCCTCTCCCTTTAGTGGGAAGAACAATCCAGTTTAAAAACGAAGGGATGCCTATCCAGATCAGGTGAAATGGAAGGTGAAAAATCAATGGTTCCAGCTGTGGAGCCCTTGAAAAATACCCTGTTTTTAGCCTTTACAAACAAAAAAAACTATGAAATAAACTTCCTAATAATTTTATTAATGATGTGAATTAAAGTTCTTAAAAATGGGTTTGCCCGCCTTTTTTTGAGGCCAGAGTTGTTGGTTTGTTTTGAGCGCTGTTTAGTTCTAGTTAAATCATTATCTTATTTTGATTTAATGCCATGGTGCCCATGGGGAGACATCGGAAAACGCCGGAACGGCGTTTTCCCCTGGAGGTGCATCCATTGTCGTGGGTATTCCACGGAACCGGCCCTGACACCAAACAATCCACAACCGGCATTTGTGCTGTAATGTGTACGGAACGGAATTTCTACGGTTGAGGAGATGGTCTGATTGCAAAGAAATAAAGGCAATTTCAAGGGGTATGTCTATATGATCTGTCTTACCTTGATCTTTCTTTCCTCCTGTGCGGACAGGGGCGGGGGGGAGGACGGGGTGATCCGGGTCAACGATGCCCACATTTCTCTAGAAGAATTCAATACCCGTCTCAAAGCAGCGGTAAGGATGGACCCCGACCTGGATCTCAGCGAAGAGAGCAGGGAGGGGTTCATCGGATTTTTGGTCCAGCAGGAACTCATGGTCCAGGAGGCGGTTCGCATGGGGTTGGACCGTGAGGCCGCCTTTGTCAAAACCATCGAACGCCACTGGCAGGCCACCTTGATTCGCAACCTTCTGGCCCGGAAAACCGAGGAATTGTCCAGGACCATTGTGGTGACCCGGGAGGAGGCCAAGGCGTATTATGACCGCCACCGCGACCGGTACCCACAGCCCTTTGAGCAGCTTCGGGATCAGATTTCAAAACAGATGGAACGAAACAAATTGGAAGGGGCCGTGGACCAATGGGTGGAAGGGCTGAACCGTGCAGCCCACATCCGGGTGGATCGAGATCAGATCCGCAGTACCACCGGTTCCGGTTAGGAAATGAAAACATCTCTCCAGGCTGTCCGGTCGGAGGGTCTGGGGTTACACATATTGAGGAGGAGTCCATGGGAATATTGAAACAGATACGACGCAGCCTTGCTCTGGCATGCCTTGGTTTTGTATTGACCGCCATACCGGCGGCGGCATTAACGCCGGAAGATATACAGATGCTGGCCCAGCGCCACGGGGCCACGGCGGCATCAATTGAAGATGCCGTGAAAGCGGCAGCATCGGGCATGTCGGATGTCCGGGTTCTGGCGGACCTGGTGGCGGCCAACCCCCTGGTGGCCGCCCTGATGGTGGCCGACTATGCCGCCCTTTATCCCAAACAGGCAGCCGCTGCGATTGCTGCCGCCCTTAGGGTCCAACCCGACCAGGCCCTGGCCATCACCGTTGCCGCCGCTGAAATGGTGCCGGAGATGTCCCAGGCCATCCTGGCCGCCGCCGTCGAGGCGTTGCCCGAAATGGCTGGCCCCATCAAGGCCGCGGTCGCATCGGCAATGGCAACGGTCCCGGTCGGCGATACCGGCAGCGAAGCCTACGAGCCGCCCAAAGCCCTGCCGTCCCTGCCCGATACAGTGACCATCGGCGGTGCCCTGGAGCGCCCCCCCATCTCCACCGACAAGGTGGCCAGTCCCTAACGTGAAAATTTCAGTGTGGAGATCAAAAGTATGAACAAGATCACAGGTTTGATTTGGCAATGTGCAGTGGTGATGATGCTCCTGTGTTCGGCATGGACCTTCCGGGTTGAGGCCCAGGATAAATTTGTGGCGGAACCCCGGATTGAAATGGGGTTTCAATACGATGAAAACTTCCATCGCAGCCAGGAAAATGAACGCAGTGTTCTCACCTTTTCCATGAAGCCGGGCATTACCCTCGGCTATGATACGGATAAATCACAATTCCTCCTGGATTACGACGCCAATGCCCTGGATTACGACGACCGGGGTAGTGTGCCCGCCGGCAGTATCGAGGCCGATGCCTATAGTTACGTTGAACACCGGGCCCGGCTCTCGGCCCAGTCCCGTATCACCCGGCGGATTCTTCTGGGGGTGGACAATACCTTCTGGAGCACCCGGGACCCGGCCAATGCCGATGCCGCCTCCAACGCCGTGGACCGGTATAAGTATTCCCTCAACGAGTTCCGCCCCCGCATGGTCTATAATTTCGGCGATAAGTTCGGCCTGGGCCTCGCCTATACCCACAAGCTGACCGACTACACCCGGGATGATCCGGGAAGGGGGGAGGATTCCGTTGAGAACCGGGGCGGTGTGACCCTGTTTTACTACCTGAATTCCGACACCTCCCTGGACTTGGATTACCAGACATGGGCAAGGGAATACGACCGGGATTCCATTGACTACGATTCCCAGCAGCTCATGGTGAATTTTAACAAAACCTTTAATTTTCTGACCCTGCGCATGGGTGCCGGTTTCCAGGACCGGACCTTTGACCAGGATCTGGCCGGAGGGGATATAAGGAATTTTGCCTGGAAGATCGGCATCAAGGGGGAAAACCGGGCCAAGGGGGGGGAAACCCCTAAAAACGCCCTTTATTTTTCAGTGGGCCAGAACCTCAACGATGCCGGTTCCGGCAACACCTATTACCAGGCCACCCGGGTGGATGCAGGACTGAGCCGGATGATTTTCAGCAAGGTGAATGTGAAGCTGGACGGCTGGTACCAGAATGCCGACTATGAAACCTCTTCACGGGAAGACGACCGGTGGAATGCCTCACTGGGATTTGAACACTTCATCACCGATGCCTTTTCCTGGGGGGTAAAAGGGGGCCTGGAAGACCGGGATTCCAGCGAAGACGGTCTTGATTACACCAACCACTATTTTATGTTCAACGTGAAATTCAACCATGATATGGGCGGCCGTTAATTCGGCCCGACCCCTGTCATTGGGGTGCCCGTGGGAAAATGCCATGCATCAATTGCGTTTTATAAGTCTGACTTCCGTCCTGTTCTTCCTTGTTCTATGGGCATTGGTTGACACCGGCCATGCCCTTCCCCGGAAGGATGGATACCGCATCGGCCCCGAGGATATCCTGGAGATTACCATCCTGGCCGGTGGGAAAAAGCAGGTGGAGTCCAAGATGGTGGTTTCGGGAAGCGGGGATGTCAATGTCCCCTTCATCGGACGGATCAAGGCCGGCGGCCTGACCCTGGACGCATTGGAGCGTGCCGTTTATGAGCCCCTGGCCCGGGATTATTTTGTGGATCCCCAGGTGAACCTGGGCATCAAGGAGTACAACAGCCTGCAGTTTTTCATCTCCGGTGCGGTGAAACATCCAGGCATGTTCAAACTCACCTATATCCCCACCATCATGGACCTGGTGGCCTCGGCCGGCGGTGTCCTTCCCCAGCGGGGCAATGTGGCCTATGTGCTCAAGGGAAATCCGGGGGCAGAGGCCGATGCCGCCGAGGAGGCCGTGCGCACCTCATCCCCCAGGCGCATCGACCTCAAGGCATTGCTGGACCACGGTAACATGGCCGAGAATATCCGGCTCTCCTCCGGGGATACCGTCTACATCCCCTTGAATACCCAGGTCAATCAGTCCGCCGTGAAGGTCTATGTCCAGGGGGAGGTGAAAAAGCCTGGTGTCTTTGATTACCAGCCCGGCCTCACCGCCCTTGCCGCCTGCATCATGGCCGGTGGTTTTGATAAGTTTGCCGCCCCCAACCGTGCCCGGGTCATTCGCCGGCAGGGGATGGAACAGGAAATCCTAAATATCAATCTGGAAAAGGTCCAGACCGGGGAGGCATCGGATCTGCCCCTCAAACCCGGGGACCGCATTCATATTCCAGAGTCCTGGCTATAGGAGGCCCCATGCAGAATCAGATCCAGGAGGGTGGACTTCAGCTCTCCAATTACCTTGCCGTTTTGATGAAACAGCGGCACATCATCCTCTTGGTCGTGCTGACCTGCCTGATCCTGGGGGGGGTGTTTTCCTTCATGGCCCAGCCCGTCTACCAGGCCAGGGCCAAACTCATCATCGACAAGGAAAACAGTTCTTCCCCCATCACCGGGGAGCGCATGGATTTTGAGAGCTACTCCTCCCAGACCATGACCTTTAACACCCATTTCAAGCTCATCAAGTCCCAGCCTGTGGTGGAACGGCTCATCCAGAGTCTTCACCTGGACCGGGAGATGGAACCCCGGGAAATCCATCCCCTTAAGGCATTGGTGCACAAGGTGAAGGACAATCTTTTCCGGATCCTCCAGATGGAGTCCCGTCCCCTGTCCCAGCAGGAAAAATGGCAGGCCATGGTGACCTCCATCCAGAACCGCATTCGCATCGACCCGGTCAGGGACACCCGCCTGCTCACCATCCAGGTAAAGGACAGGGATCCCAAACTGGCCGCAGACATGGCCAATACCCTGGCCCGCAACTACATTGAGTTCAACCTTTCCAGCCGCATGGAGGCCTCCAAGCAGACCCTGGAGTGGATGAATGCAGAACTTCTGGGGCTGCGCAAGAAATTGGAAGATGCGGAAACCGCCTTTTTTGAATACAAACAGAACAACCGGGTCTTCTCCATATCCGGCAAGCAGAAAATGGCCGAGCAGAAGATCGTGGAGTTCAACAACACGTATCTGGACGCCCGGAACCGCCGCCTGGAACTGGATGCCCGCATTGCGGAACTGGAACGGAATCTTAAGGGAACCGAGGACATTGCCATGGTCCGTTCCCTGGTCCGGAACCCCATGATCGACACCATCTACGGTAAGATCGTAGACCTGGAATTGGAATACACCCGTTTGTCCAAGGTCTACCGCAGCAAGCATTCCAAAATGGTCCAGTTGAAAAGCGAATTGGAGAAGAGCCGCCTGCGCCTTTCCCAGGAGATGAAAAAGGAACTGGGCAATCTCAAGTCCGAACGCCAGGTCCTCCTCTCCCGGGAGCGGAACCTGGAAAAGACCATTGCCGAGTTTGAATCCGATGCCCTGGATACCTCTTCCAAGGAGCTGAAATATACCATCCTTCAACGCAATGTGAACACCAGCCAGAACCTATACGACCTCATGGTCTCCCGGGTGAAGGAATCCAATATTCTCCAGAGCAGCGACACCTCCAATATCCGGGTGGTGGAAAAGGCCCAGGCACCGGTGGAACCTATTTCCCCCAATCGGAAACGCAATGTGATGTTCAGCCTGTTGCTGGGGCTGTTCGGCGGGGTGGGCCTGGCCTTTTTTCTGGAGTTTTTGGACCAGAGTGTCGGCAGTGAAGAGGATCTCCTCACCCATTTTAACCTGCCGGTTCTTGCGACCATCCCCGATATGGATAAAGACCGGACCCATGGAGCAGTTTCCTGATGTTTTTTAAGAAAAAAGCGCCTATAAACCAGACCGATCGGCGCATGATGCTGGAGAATTGTTCCAGTGAGACCCCCTATGCCGAAGCCTTCCGGACCCTGAGAACCAATCTGTTCTTTTCGGTCATGGAAAAGGAACTCAAATCCGTGGTGGTCACCTCGGCCGTGGAGGCCGAGGGCAAAACCCTGGTTTCCGTGAACCTGGCCCACACCATTGCCCAGACCGAACGGCGGGTGCTGCTGGTGGATATGGATTTAAGGCGCCCCCACCTGACCCGGCTCTTCGGTCACCAGGGCCGGAGCGGGGTCACCGAACTTTTGGCCACCACCTTTGGTCGGCGGCCCACCGGGGGCAGCCTTTCCGACATCACCGTGGCCGATTTGATTCAGCTCACCCGGCTCCAGAAACGCTCCTGCTGCCTTACCCTGGAAAACAACCAGAACCAGATCGATGTCCTCTTTGAAAAGGGGCAAATGGTGGATGTCCATTGGAAGAACAGACCCCAGGATAAACGCCTGGCCACCACATTGGTTCGGTCGGGGCTGCTCTCGGAAGAGGCGGCCTGCATGGCCCTTAACCAGCGCCGGAAGTCGGGACAACGTCTGGGCAATATCCTGTATACCATGGGGCTGGTGTCCAGGGAGGATCTGTCCAAGGTCCTGGGCGTCCACATCATGGAAGGGGCCCGGACCATGTCGGCCATGGAAAACGGTCGTTTTTTCTTTTCCGAGCCGCCGCCTGCCTCCCTCCAGGCCCTGAAGGGGCAGGTGGACCTGGACCGGCTCTATGGAGAGTTCAACTTCCCCACACCTCCGGGCCGGTATTTTCACCGGATCATTAAAGGGGTGATCCAGGATACGGGAATTCCCCATCTCAAGGTGCTGCCGGCCGGGGCCATTCCGCCCAACCCGGCGGAACTGGCTGGCTCTTCCCGCACCGGCTTTCTTCTGGACTATCTAAAGACCCAGTTTGACGTGGTGATCATCGATACCCCGCCGGTGATGCCGGCCACCGATGCCCTGCTCATTGCCCCCCATACCGATGGGGCCTTGATGGTGATCCGGGCCAACCATGCCGACCGTGGGGTCATTGCAAAGTCCGTGGAACAGTTTGAGGCCGCATCCCTGCCCATACTGGGAACGGTGTTGAACCGGGTGGACACCCACACTGGATACTACCGCCATTTCAAGGACTATTACGGCAGCAATGAAGCGGGCTAGAAACCGATCCATTCCCTATGTTCGCCACCTCACCGTAGTAACAGTCGGGGTGCTGGTGCTGGGGCAGCTGGTGCTAACCTGTTCCCGGCTCAGCTACCAGTACGGGGTCAATGCCATGCACCACCAGGACTGGTCAAGGGCCATCCATGCCTTTGACCAGGCAGAAGGTCTGCTGCCCCTGACCCTTGTGGCACTGCTGGGCTTTCGGGACCTGGAGCGGATTCGCCTGCAACGGGGCCTCTGCTCCCAGGAACAGGCCATGGCAACCCTGACATACCAAGGGGATGGCCAGACCGCCTTTGCCCATTATTTGAAATCCAAGTCCGACCTGGTGCTGGCCCGGACGGCGGCCCCAATGGTCTATGGACCGGCCAAGGCCCTGGCCCGGACAGAGGCCGGCCTGGAGCTGCTCTCCCCCGGTCTTTTCCACGGAACCCCTTCGGGTTTTAATGCCGAACCCCTGTTCCAAAAGGCCATTTCCCTGAAACCCAACGGGGTCGATATCCGGTATTCCCACCTTCGGTACCTGTTCCACACCGACCGCGTGGCGGCAGGCATGGAACAGGTGCGGTCATTGATGGAAATCTATCCCCCGGCCTATGAGGCCCTGTCCAAGGAGTCCTTTTTCACCCCCCGGCTCCTGGAGCCGGCAAGGCAAGGGCTGGAGACGGCCCTTGCCCGGGGCATCCGCCGCCGGGAGGCCCACCAGGCCCTGGCGGACATTGCCCTTCGCAGGGGGGCGCCGGACCGGGCCGCGGCCCAATATGAAAAAAGCCTGGCCCTTAAATCCTTTGCCAACGGTACCAATGACGCCCTTCACATGGGCCGGCTGCTCCTGGCCGCAGGCCGGTATGTCCAGGCCCGGGGTTGGTTTGAAAAGGGGCTGGCAACGGCCCGGGATAAAACCAAAACCCTGGGGCAGATTTATTCCATCCATAAAAGGGCCGGGGCCTTTAAGGCATTTATCCGCATGGGGAACGGCCTGGCCCCGGAGCTGGCAGACCCCTTCATGGCCAGGGCATGGAAGGCCCTTGGGGAATGGTCGGCCGCCCAATGGCATCTCAACCGGATGAACCACGGAAAACCATCGGCCGTGGCCCATGGGCTGCTGGCGGAAATTGCAGGGGTAGAAAAGGACTGGCAGGCAATGGAAACCCATGCCTACCAGGCATTAAAGCTGGATTGGGAGGGGGCCGTCTACCATGACCTTTTGACCAGGGCCCTGATGCAGCAGCGCCACTACGATTTGGCATTGGAAAGCGCCGGTCGGGCCATTGCCATGGACCGTCGGGGCACCCCGGCCTACCCGGCCCGGCGGGCCTGGATCTGGTGGGCATTGGAGGGGTATGACCAGGCTGCCGCAGACTGGAAACATGCCTTTGATCTGTCCAGGAACAATACGGATTTTCTCTACCGGTCGGCCCAGGCCCTGGAGCGGGCCGGTGAAACGGAAATGGCCCGGGCGGCCGTTGAAAAGGCCATTGAGCTGGCCCCTGGCCATGGAAATATCTCCCGGTACCGGGCATTGGCCGCGGCATTGAAGGGGGAGGGGTAACCATGTTCGGGTCCGCTTATAGCCGATTCAGCCTGGGGGTGGTCTGTTTCCTGATCATCTTTCTTCCCCTGGCCAGGGGAGGGGTCCATCCCTGGGCCGTCTCCATTCTCCAGGCCGCCGTTCTGGCCGGTGGTGCAAGTCTGGTCCTGGAGGGCATCCACCTTCGCCGGCCCCTGGCATTGCTGGGCCCCTTGACCCGGCCAGCCGTTGCCCTGCTGGTTCTGGCGGGGTTTTCCGCCCTGGTCTCCCCCTTTGGATGCGGGGAGGGGCTTTGGCTGCTCATCACCTATGTGTTGGGGGTATGGGTGGTCCGGACGGCGGTGCGGGGCCCCCGGGATCTTCGGATTTTGGCCTATACCTGCCTGGGAACAGGGGTCTTTCTATGCGTGCTGGGGGTATTTAAACGCTATGGCCTGAACCCCTTTGGGTTCTGGGAGTACGATGAATTGTCCTATGGGCGTGAAATGCTGGCCTCCAGTTTCAACAACCACAATCACCTGGCCTGTTTTCTGGCCATGGTGCTGCCCTTTGTCTGGGTTTTGTTCATCAACCAGCGGTACTCCAGGGCCAGGACCATCCCCATCGCCTATGGCGCGGCATTGATCCTGGGCACCCTTTTTCTCACCCTTTCCCGGGGGGGCTGGATCTCCGCCGTTACGGCCATGGGGGCCATGGGCATCTGCCTCTGGCGACGGAAACGGATTTCAAGCCGGACCATGGCTGTAACCGCCGCCGTCCTGGCCCTGTTTTTCAGCCTTCTTTTGCTCACCCAGACCGAAGCCCTGGACCGGGCTGCCACCTGGGCGGAAAAACAGGACGCCGCCAGCATGGCCTCACGGCTCATTGTCTGGTCCGGCACCATTGACATGATCCTGGACGCGCCCTTGACCGGCACCGGGCCGGGCAGCTTTGGCCAGTCCTTTACCCGGTACCAGCCCCCGGGGCTTTCGGCCACCTTCCACCAGGCCCACAACGACTATCTCCAGGCCATGGGGGATCTGGGCGTTCTGGTGATTCCCATTTTGATCTGGGGGGGAATCCGGGTATTGGCCCATTGTCGGAAAATCACGGCCAAAGGCCCCTGCGACATGGATTTTTACCCTGGATTTTTGGCGGCCTTTACGGCCATGGGCATCCACAGTTTTTTGGATTTTAACCTCCATATCCCTGCCAATGCATTCCTCGGGGTGGTGATCCTGGGAATGGCAGCCTGGACCCCTCCCCCCCTGGGCATCCATTGCCCGGCGGTTGACAGGAGCCCCCTATGACAGACCCCGTATCCCCTTTCCGGGATCCCCTTGTAAACCTGTTGGTGGACCCAGAGTCCCTTGCCCGGTTGAAACCCCTGGCCAACGACCTGCCCGAGGTGATTTTGAACCAGCGCCGGCTCTGTGATTTTGAACTGCTCACCTCCGGGGTGTTTTCCCCCTTGACCGGGTTCATGGACCAGGGGGACTACGAGGCCGTGCTGGATGGCATGACCCTTGCCTCTGGGGAACCCTGGCCCCTGCCGGTCTGCCTGGACATTGGGGCGCCCCTGGCCCTCAGCCTGGACCGGGGGCAGTCCGTGGCCCTGCGGGACCCCGAAGGCTTTTGCCTGGGCATGATGGATGTGGAGGGGATCTGGCCCGTGGATCCGGAACAAGAGGCCATGGCGGTCTATGGTACCCTGGACCCATCCCACCCCGGGGTGGAGGCCCTGTTCCAAACAAGGGGACGGTATTATCTGGGGGGGCGGATCAAGGCGTTCAGCCTGCCCCTGCATGCGGATTTTGAACACTACCGCAATACCCCGGCCGAGGTGAGGGCCATGATTGAAAAGCTGGGCTGGAAACGGGTGGTGGGCTTCCAGAGCCGCCATCCCCTCCATCGCCTGTCCTTTGAAAAGACCATCCGGGCCATGGGCCGGGCCCGGGCCAACCTGCTCTTCCTACCCGGTACGGGCCCGGACCAGGTGGGGGATTTTGATCATTTTACCCGCATGCGCTGCCATGAAAGGGCTGCTGGATATTATCCGCCCAATACCTTTCGCATGAACCTGCTTCCCCATGCCCATCGCATGGCCGGTCCCAGGGAGGCGGTGCTTCACATGATCATGGGGCGGAATTACGGTTGCACCCATTTTATTGTTGAACACGACCATGCCTCCCCTGCCGTGGATGGCAAGGATGTCCCCTTTTATGATTTTGGGGAGGTCCGGGCCATGGCCCATTCCGCCGGCAAGGCCCTGGGGGTGTTGCCCATTTTCTTTGGGGAGATGGTCTACCTTCCCTTTGAGGATGAATACCAGACCCGGGATGCCGTTCCCGGGGGAACCACGGCCATCTCCTTTTCCGACGGGGAGATCCAGCGGCGGGTGCGCCGGGGGAAACGGGTGCCGGAATGGGCCACCTTCCCCGGGGTCATGGCCGAATTGAAGAAGAGCTACCCCTCCCCGGAACACCAGGGCTTCACCGTCTTCTTCACCGGCCTTTCCGGGGCGGGAAAATCCACCATTGCCCGGGTTCTCCATGCCCGGTTCCTGGAGATGGGGCAGCGTCCCGTGACCCTCCTGGACGGGGATATTGTCCGGCGGAATCTGTCTTCGGAACTGAATTTTTCCAAGGAACACCGGGACATCAATGTCCGGCGCATCGGGTTTGTGGCATCGGAGATCACCAAGAACCGGGGCATTGCCGTCTGTGCCCCCATTGCCCCCTACGAGCGGACCCGCCGCCAGATCCGACACGACATAGAGGCCCATGGTGGTTTTTTTGAAATCCATGTGGCCACCCCCATTTCCGAGTGTGAAAGGCGGGATCGCAAGGGCATGTATGCCAAGGCCCGGGCCGGACTGCTAAAGGATTTTACCGGGGTCAACGACCCCTATGAGATTCCCAAAACCCCGGAATTGCGTCTGGACACCACGGACCTGACCCCGGACGAGGCCGTCCAGGACATTTTATTGCTGCTCAGCCAGAGGGGGTTTCTGGGACAGGGCGGCTGCCCGGCAGGAGGAGAAGATGAGACCTGATTTATTGATCTCCGGCGGCACTCGATGCGCCACCCCCTTTCTTCATAACTAACTGATTCGGCATCCGGGAACCTCAGGGTTTGTCCAGAAGGATGAAACCCATTTTCTGGCCCATGGGGCGGGGTGAAATTCCAGGGGCCGGAGGATGTGCTGACCATCAATCGCCGGATGCTGGCCAGGGAAGGCCAATGGAGTGGTCGCACCCAAAACACGGGGCAAAGCCCCTTTAAAATCATTGGTATTGCGCGTTTTTTTAGGAGTAGAAAAAGATGAATTCATTTCTTACAGATCAGGCAGATCTGTTCCAGGGGCTGAAGGGGGGGCGCCTTCCCCTGGAAATGCTGAAACTACCCCCCAGACGTCACCTGTGTCCAAAACCTCCCAGTTGGGGCAGTGTCACACTGAAATTGAAAACCGCATGGGCCTGGCTGAAATGGAACGGCAATCTGGGCCTTCGCAGCCTCTCCTCGAAAAAGGATATCTTTGTGGTGAGCAATGCCCGGACCTTTTTGTTTTTCCTGCCCGCGGTACTGCTCCATAAGCTTCTGGGCAGTAAGGTGGTCTGGCGGATTCAGGCCCGGCCTTCGGCCCCTTCAATGGTCAAGGCCGTCTTGTTCCTGATGTCCAGCCTGGTGGTGGTCCACGGGGGGCGGCGCATGGCCCGGGGGATCTTTCCCGCTGGCCCATGGCAGAACCTTATCTTTCCACGGAAGAAAATCCGGATTTCCAGGAACTCCATCTACGTGGACGCCTATCGCCAGGCATTCGACAGCCTGGGACTGGACCCGGACCCCCATTTCTTCAAACTCTGCATGGTTTCGGCCATGGAACGGGAAAAGGGGGTGATGGAAGCCCTTAGGGGGTTGAAATTCCTCATGGACAACGGGGTGAACGCTATACTCGTCCACAGCCGGACCGCCACGGGAAACGATCCGGCCTATGCCCGGGAGGTCCAGGTCTATATCCATCAACACAAACTGGCCCGGCGGGTGAAACTCATGGGGCCGGTTCAAAACCCCGCCGGGATCATCGGCAGTTCCGATGTGAACCTGCTGCCCTCCCTGGCCGAGGACCAGCCCCTGGTCATCACCGAGGCATCCTGCCTCTCCGTTCCCTCCATTGCCTATGATGTGGGCGGGGTTAATGAGCAGGTGCTCAACGGTGAAAGCGGATACCTGGTTCCTCCTGGGGATCGAAGGGCCATGGAAAAACGGCTCCTTTTCCTTGCCCGGAATCCCGAATTCCGCAGGCAGATGGGTCATCGGGCTTTTTCACACGTGAAACAATATTTTGATTTTCAGACCAATACCCGGTTTATTTTAAAGGAGTTGGTTGCCCTGTCCTCCTCCTGAATTTTTTGTTGACCTGGCCGTCCACGGGGCCGTTACAGCCGGTGTTCGGATTCCGGAAAAGAGGGGGGCCTCCATGTTTCCTTTTTTTCCGCGCCATCCCAAGACACACCGGTGTTAGAACGGCCCCGGACGATCAGGATGTTGTCCCCCGGTCGGGCCATGGCCTGTTCCACCAACAGCGCCGTCCGGTCTGGGGCGCCACCCCATGGAAGTTAAGCAGAAACGGTTCTCCACATACGGAATGTTCAAAGTGAGGTTAGACAAGATGCAGGACAACAACAGAGTATGGATGCTTTCCATCCTGGACATATCGGCAATGATGTGTCTCTATTACGGTTTTTACCAATACTACAATCATGATTTACAGATAACGCTTAAAGACCTGGGCTACCTGGGTGTGGTGGTCTTTGTGTGGGTGTTGTTCACGGCCAATACCCGGCTGTCTGTCCTCACCGCAGCTACCCGTCTCCGGGACCTGCTCAGGGTCACCCTCATTGCCTATTCCCTTTTATCGGTCTTCCTGATCTGCCTGGTGGTGGTTCTGGATGACTTCAGGCCCAAGACCAATCTGGTGCTTTATCCCCTTTTATTTTCCTTTTTTATTTCCACGGGCCTTCGGGTTACGGCCTATTGCATCCGGCGGCATTTTGTCTCCCATGGGTATATGCAGAAGAACGTCCTCATCATTGGGGGGGACCGTCTGGCCGAACGGGTGGCGGAAAAGGTGACCTCGGAACCCCATCTGGGATATCGTCTGGTGGGGCTTTTGGCCGACTATTACCATGAGACCATGCCCCGGGGCCTTTACCTGGGCAAATTGTCCCGACTCCAGAAAATCCTCACCTCCAACCTGGTGGACGAGGTGCTCATTGCCCTGCCCCTGCGGCGGGAGAATGAAATGGTAACGGCCGTTGAGATCTGTGAGTCCGAAGGGGCGCGTTTCCGGATCATTCCGGATTTTTACCGGGTGATCCAGAGCCGGGCCGTTTTGGATTACATGGGGGACATGCCTTTGATTTCCATCCGTACGGAACCCCTGATCTCCTTGAAGAACCGGCTGATGAAGCGGGCCTTTGACATTGTATTTTCCGCTGCTGTCCTGGTGGTGCTCTCCCCCCTGTTCCTGGTGATCTCCCTGCTTATCAAGACCGGTTCCCCGGGACCGGTTTTTTTCAAACAAAAGCGGGTTTCCACCAATAACAAGGAGTTTGAAATGTACAAGTTCCGGACCATGCGGGTCCAGGAGACCCGGGATTCCGACACCATCTGGACCACGGAAAACGATCCCAGGGTCACCCCCATGGGTGGATTCCTGCGCCGGTCCAACCTGGATGAGCTGCCCCAGTTCTGGAATGTGCTCATCGGTAATATGAGTGTGGTGGGCCCCCGGCCCGAGCGGAAATTCTTTGTGGAACAGTTCAAGGCCGATATCCCCCGGTACAAGGTCCGCCACCAGGTCAAATCCGGGATTTCCGGCTGGGCCCAGGTCAACGGCCTCAGGGGGGATACCTCCATTTCCGACCGCATTGCCCATGATTTGTATTACATAGAAAACTGGAGTCTCTGGGTGGATCTGCTCATCATCTGGAAGACCCTTTTCGGCAGCAAGACCAACACCAACGCATACTGATCTGCAATGGCATGACAATTTGTTTTGGAAGTGGGAGGCTGCCAATGGCAGACCTTCCCCTTTCTTCGATGGCGCCTCTCCCCGCGCGGGACGCCTTTGGCCGGGCTGCCGATGAGGGGCCAGGGGTAAAGAATTACAGGGGGGCATCCAGTGGATTTGGCCCGGGCAAATTCCTGACGTGGTATATCCGGTAAAAATTGGATATACAGACCGGCCTTGGGGGATAGGGCCGTTTTCCCATGTGGAAATGTTAAGAAAAATTTGGTAAAACCGGGGACGGCAGGGTGCCGGATATCGGGGCACCGAAGGAGGGACAATGGCAGCAAGGGGGCAACGGCCTTCAATGTTCAAACGGCAACGCTTTATCAAGCACGCCTTCCAGGGGCGGTTTATTTTGCTCTTTCTGGGGGTGCTGGCGGCGGGGGGGCTGATCTCCGTGGGAATGATCTATCTCACCACCCAGGATACCCTGACCTCCACCTTTGCCCATTCCCGGCTCAGTGTGCAGACCACGGCCTCGGCCATCCTGCCCTCGGTGATCTGGACCACCCTGGCCACCACTTTGGGGCTGGGCGTGGTGGTGGCCCTTCTCACCCTCTTGATTTCCCATCGCCTGGCCGGGCCCATGTACCGGTTTGAACGGGACATTGAAACCATGAGTAAAGGCGAACTTTCCCACAGGGTGCGCATCCGCAGGGGGGATCAATTCCAGGAGATGGCCGACGGGCTCAACGACATGGCCGGGCAATTGGCCGGAGAACTCCGGCAGATCCGTTCCGAATTGGATGCCCTTTCCCAAAGGCCTGACCTTTCCGAATCCATCCGCCTGGACGTGGAAGGGCTCATAACCCGCATGGATGAGAAGTTCAAACTTTGAGAGGTTCCGGGATCCACATGGGCGGCCTTGTCTGCCTTTTTTTGGGGGTCTCTGTCTTCTGGAACCCGGCCCGGGCCGGGACATGGATCAGCCTGCCGGCCAAGTATACGGTGCTGCGCTACCAGGAGACCGCCCATTTGGAAACCTTTAACCGAAGGATCAATTTCGGGGGAGGGGCCGATGGGTTTCTCTTCTTTGGCAGCGGGCGCCGGAAGGACAGCAGCCTGGAGCAGGAGGTCTGTCAAAAGCTGGATCGACTGGTGGAAAAGGTGCAACTCATCCTGGACATGCAAAGGCCCTTTCCCCGGGTTTTTATCAATGTCTATCCCGACGAAGAAAGCCTTCACAGGGCCTATTTCAGGGTCCATGGGAAAAGGGGGAAACCCAGGGCCTGGTATACCTTCCGGCAGAACACCATCTATCTCAACCTCCTGGACGTCTTTTCCGGCATGCTGGCCCACGAGCTGGCCCATGCCGTGGTGGACCATTACCTGGGGGTGAGGCCCCCAAGGGCCACGGCGGAGATCCTGGCCCGGTATGTGGATTCCCACCTGGAAGAAGAGGTCCGGATCTACCCTTGATCTATTCTCCCTCCCCTTTTATCCGATCTATACAAAATCCTCTCCAGGCCCCAGGGAATTGGGATCCTTCTTTTCCAGGGTGACCGGCAGGGTATGGAATTCCCCCCTGGGGCCATATGTTTTTTGGGGATGCCCGGTACAATGGTTTTTTCCGTCATCACCGGGGTGGCTCCGGCCTTGATCGCCCCTGGGCAGGGGGGAATATTTGTCCCCGCCCTTTTGAAAAAAACAAGGATGGGGTATGGTATCCGGCCATGGCCATGGGCCAAAGTATAACCGGAACAAGGGAAAAGGGTTTAAAAAAAAACAATGGGATGGATCATTCGTGCGGGGGGCGCCCTGCTGGTATTGGCCGCCACCATCTGCCATGCCGGCCAGGCCGGAGGCCCTTGGCAGCTGGGAAATGAAGGCCCCAGCCGGACGGCATTTGCCTGGGCCGTGCATACAGACTGCCATGGGGTGGTCCGGGCCCGGCTCCGGATCGGCGCCGTGAATTACGGGGAGAATTTTCTCAGGCCGTCGCTGGAAATATGGATGGCCAATGGAGACCCAACGGCGCCGGCCCAGGGACTTCACCTGGGTCGCACCCTGACCCTGGCTGGGCGGGAATTCCCAATGGATCTTTACGTGGACCAGGGGGAATCCCCGGTCTGTCTCCGGTTCTATCCGGCGGATCTGGCTGCCGCCGACCGGCTCCACATCCTTTTGTCCACCCCCGGTGCCGTCCCCTTCCATTCACCCCTGTTTGGGCTGTTGGTCTTTGAGACCACCGGATATGCCCGGGTCAGATCCACCCTGTTTGAGGAGTATGGGTGTGGAGATGAAGGGGAACTGGGATGGGAATATGAACCCGAAGCCCTGTGGGATCCCCTGGTGATTCAGATCCAGGAGGAACGGGCCTGGGCAAGGGAGTCCGCTGCCATGGAGGTGCCGGGAAAAAACGGAGCCGCCCGGGATTGATCCGGGACTGACCTGGGGATGATGCAGCCCCGAGAATCCGTTGAGGGAATGGGGATTGTCAGCGGGTTCGGGCCGGCCTGGATCATTTGTCCACAGGTGAGGGGCATCGGGTTCTATAAGAATTGAGAGGGGATGGAAGCGCCCAATGGGATGAAGCCCATTGGGCGCTTTTAGGTTTTGCGGGGGCCCGGTCCAAATATCCAGTGGGGCCGGATATCCCATGGGGGATGTGCGGGTTATCCCAGGGATTGGATGTCTGCGGACAGGGCCTGCTGGAGTTTCCGGGCAATGGGGCCGGGGGCGCCGTCGCCCACGGGTTTACCATTCATGGTCACGATGGGGGTGACCTCTGTGGTGGTGCCGGTGACCATCATTTCGGTGATCCGACCGGCGTCCCGCTCAAAGACCGGCCGCTCTTCAAAGGCAATGCCCAGGTCCTTGCACCGGGCCAGGATATGGTTCCGGGTGATGCCGCCCAGGATATAGTTGGACAGGGGCGCGGTGACCAGGGTGTTGTCCATGACGGCCATGAAGTTGGAGTGGGTGCCCTCCAGCAGGACGCCGTCCCGCACGAAAATGGCTTCGTAGCAGCCGTTTTCAACGGCTTTCTGGTTGGCCAGGACATTGGCGGTAAGGGCCGTGGTCTTCATGTCACACCGGGCCCATCGGTTGTCGGACAGGGTGATGACGCCAATGCCCTTTTCCTGCTTCTGCCGGGCGGTGGTGTCGTCAAATGCCTGGGCCGTGCCGTAGATGTTCAAAGGGGTGGAGGGATCCGGGAAGGGGTGGCTTCTCAGGGCCGATCCCCGGGTGACCTGGAAATAGATGGTGGCGTCCTTGTCCTGGAGCTGGTTCTTTTCAATGAGGTCCAGGCCCACGGCTTCCAGGTGGGAGAAGTCCGTGGTGTTCAGACCCAGGTGGCGGGCACCGTAGTTCAGGCGGTCAATGTGTTCCGTCCCCAGGAAAAGCCGTCCCTTGTAGCTGCGGATCACCTCGTAGAGGCCGTCTCCAAAGAGGAAGCCCCTGTCGTCCGGGGAAAGGGTGATCTGGTTTTTTTCCATGAACTGTCCGTTAAAATACGCAATCATTTCTCTGTCTCTTTCTTTAAGGTTGTTAAATAGGTCTCTCCCTTCTGGGAGATGGTGGTGCCGCCCCGGCCCGGGCGAACAATGAGCAGTCCCAGTTTGTCCAGGCGCTCCAGGCGCAGCCGCAGTTGCTGTTGGGACAGGGAAACCCCCTTCCGGGCCAACCGTTCCCGGACCGTTGCCCGTCCCAGTGCCTGGTGCTGTATCTTGGCATCGCAGTAAATCTGGAGGATTTTCCGGCTTTCATCCAGGAATCCGTGGGTGGTGATGTCCTGGGTAATGCGGGAGAGTTCCGTGGATTTGAAGTGTTTGGAGGGCGTTTTCTGGATGGGTTTGGGCCGTCTGGGCTGGCGGGGCCGGGTAATATAATAGGGCAGATGATCCTTTTTAAGGACCGTACCGGACATGCAGACCAGGTGTTGGAGCACGTTGAACAATTCCTGGACATTGCCTTCCCAGGCATGGTTTTCAAGGGCTTCCAGGGTTTCCGGTGGCAGGATACGGTCGGGTTTTTTCAACCCCAGGTCCAGATAGGTCCGGGCCAGGGGGGCCAGGTCTTCCATGCGTTCCACCAGGGGGGGGATCCGGCAGATGTGCCGGGCCAGCATGAGGATGAGTTCCGGGTTGAAGCCCCTGGGCAGCCGCCGGTCAAAGGAGTGGCTGGAGGTGGTGATCAGCCTCACCTTGACGGTGATGACTCTGTCCCCGTTGGTCCGGGTGATCTGCCCCTCGGCCACGGCCCTCAGGAGACCGGCCTGGAGGGAGACGGGCAGCCGGTCGATGTCTTCGATGCACAGGGTGCCGTTTTCTGCATATTCAAACAGGCTTTTGCCGCCAATGGTGCCGTCGTCCCATCCAAAGAGTTCCCGTTCCAGGGCCTCGGGGGTGCGGGCGGCACAGTTCACCGATAAAAAAGGGCCATTGCGGAAGGGGGAGGCCATGTGGATGGCCTGGCTGAAACAGGTCTTGCCCGTTCCGGTCCTGCCGTAGATATGGATGGGCGTCCGGTTGGCCGCCATTTTACGGGTTTGGCGGACCAGGGCCGCCATGGCCGGACTCTCCTGGACCAGATCCCTGAACCTGAGCAGGTCGTAGGGCTGCCGTGGTCCGGCGGTTCCATGGGGTTTTTGGTATTGGTTTTTCCCCAAAACCGGCCATTTTTCCGTGAGGAACAACATGGTCTTCATGTAATGCCGGGCCAGGTCGGCCGGGTCATAGGCCAGTTTAAAATGATCGTAGAGGGCATAAACGGTCTTCAGGCTGAGAAACCGCAACCCGATGTCCATCAGGGGTTTGGCCGTGAGGGTGGGGGGGACCAGGACCCGATCCCCGGCCGTGACCACCAGGTCGATGTCTTCGGGAATCTCCCGGTCGGGGTAAAAGGGCAGGAAGGTCTGTCCCAGGTCCAGGGCTTCCAACTCCCTGCACATCTCATCGGTGTTGGTCTTGATATCGTTGACCACCAGGATGCGCCGGCCTGGCTCCAGGGAGAGCAGGTTCCGCATATTGTAGATCAGGTTCTCCCGGTGGGCGCGGATGAGGCGCTTGCACTGGGGATACATCTTTTTCACGATGGGTCTGAGTCCGTCGGAAAAGTACATTAGGGTTTCATCCCTGTGGGGCGGGGTATCTTCCAGCTCACCCAGGGCAACGCTGCGGAGCTCAAGGGTATCGGAAAAGAGATGGTGGAGCTGGTCCAGAACCAGGCGTAGAAAGCTGTGCTGCAGCCCGATAACCATCAACTTTTTCATGGTACTTCCTTTGTTTATATGGGTGTGGCGATCCGGTCGGTTCGGGCCGGGACGTAAATCTCCGTGGACCAGGTGGGAAGCCCCGGTCCCCCATCTCTGAAATCCGACCGTTAACCCATGGCGGCAGTGTGTCGCCGCCATGGACATCAGCATGGTGCAGACGAGATCATAACACCCCTTGGGCCACTGGGCAAGATATGGTGGAACGTATTTGAAACATTGGGGCTATTCCCCCTATCCAGGGGGGGAGGTATAGGGGAAGGGACCCCGCTGGAAGGCCCTTTTACCCATGGATCAGGCCGTCGGATCATAGGTGTGGGCGTAGGGGCTCTCCCGGTGGGCCATGTCCACCAGTGTGGCAAGGGGGTCTTTGCTGTTTTGAAGGTTTTTATGGCGTTTGGCCAGGGAGAGGATGTCCTCCCAGTCGGCCTTGGAGTTCATGACCTCTGCCAGGCTGGTGGTGGTCTTACCCATGCCGGCCACCTGGGTAAGGAGTTCTGTGTTGGCGGTCATCTGGCGGAAGGCACCGGTGAAGGCCGTATCCTCATTCAGGGCCTTGACCAGGTCATTTTTCCCGGCAAATTTTTCTGCAACGGCAATATTGCCCTTGCCGTCCAGGGAAAGGGTCATGGCCTGTTTGGGATCAATGCCCAATTGCTGGATGGTCTGCTTTAGCCGGGTGTTTACCGTGGCGGCCCTCTGTTTTGCCACCTGGCCGAAATCCTCCAGTTTGAGGGCGCCCGTTGGACTCAGACCCATGGATTCCCGGGTCCGGGCCGTCAGAATCCGGGGGGAGAGGGTAACCCGGTCCGCGGGGGCCGTGGTTTCCACGGCCGTGGTCCGACCGGCGGCGGTGGTCTCTGTGGCCGTATGGGTGGGGTTGGCCTGGGGCCGGGTGTGGATGTTGTCGTTTCCGTATGCGGTACGGGCAATGGTATTCATTTATACTCCAGTTCGGTGTGGTTTGGGGCCCATTCCTGTTGTTTCCAATCCGAATGCTCCATGACAATTTGTGTCAAGACACCTTCGTGAAATATCCGGGCGAAACAACCGGGATAAGAATTTCAGGGAAGGAAAGCAGCAAAAATCATACCAATGGCCCATTCCCACGACATGGACAGGGCGGTGCAAAAGGGGTACAATACGCCCACATTGCATTAAAGAGAGGTATTATTGTGGCACAGAAAAAGTTGGAATTGCTGGCACCGGCAAGAAATCTGGAATTTGGCAAGGCCGCCGTCAACCACGGTGCCGATGCCGTCTACATCGGGGCCGGGCAATTCAGCGCCCGCAAGGCTGCGGGCAACCCCGTTTCCGAGATCGAAGCATTGGTGGCCCATGCCCACCAATACCATTCCCGGGTCTATGTGGCCCTGAACACCATCCTCTACGATGCCGACCTGGGGCCGGCCCGTGCCCTGATTCAGCAGCTCTGGGAGGCCGGGGTGGATGCCCTGATCATCCAGGACATGGGGCTTTTGGAGATGGACCTTCCCCCCATTCCCCTCTTTGCCTCCACCCAGACAGACAACCGGACCCTGGAGCGGGTGCGCTTCCTGGAGGCCAGCGGATTCCAGCGGGTCATCCTGGCCCGGGAACTTTCCCTCAAGGAGATCCGGACCATCCGGCGGGGAACCCGGGTGGCCTTGGAAGCCTTTGTCCACGGGGCCCTGTGCGTCTCCTATTCCGGCCAGTGTTATATGAGTGCGGCCATGGGGGGGCGCTCCGCCAACCGGGGGGAATGCGCCCAGGCATGCCGCCTGCCCTGGCGGCTGGTGGGAGAGGGGGGCCAACCCGTGGAAAAGGAACAATATTACCTCTCCCTCAAGGACATGGACCGGTCCGATCACCTGGCGGCCATGGCCGGGGCCGGGATCACCTCCTTTAAAATCGAAGGCCGGCTTAAGGATCTCTCCTATGTGAAGAACATCACCGCCCTCTATCGTCAAAAACTGGATAGGCTCATGGAAAAATCGTCGGAATATTGTCGGTCCTCCTCGGGCCGGACCACCCATTTTTTTATCCCCGATCCAAGGAAGACCTTTTACCGGGGGGGAACCGATTATTTCCTCCACGACCGCAGGGGGGAGATCCATTCCTTTTCCACCCCCAAGTCCATGGGAGAACCCCTGGGCAAGGTCACCCACATTGCCCAGGATCATTTTAAAATCAAAACCGACAGGGCCCTGGGCAACGGTGACGGTCTTTGTTACCTGGACCGCCGGGGGCGGCTCCAGGGCTTTTCCGTCAACCGGGCCGACCAGGGTCGGATCTACCCCTCTTCCCAGGAAAACCTGAGCCGCTCTCCCCTGTTCAAGGGGGCCGAGATCTGCCGGAACCATGACCATGGCTTTACCAAGGCCCTGGCCGGGGAGTCGGCCCAACGTCGCATCCGCCTGGATCTGGAATTCAACGAAACCCAGGTGGGGTTCAGCCTCAAGGGAACCGATGCCGACGGGATCACAAGCCAGGTGACCCTGGAGATGGAGAAAGTTCCGGCCCGGAATCACCAGGCCGCCCGGATAACCCTGGAAAAACAGCTGGGTAAGCTGGGAAACACCATTTTTCAAAAGGGCTCTGTCCGACTGTTATCCCATACCTATTTCATTCCCACCAAGGTTCTGAACCAGCTCCGGCGGGACCTGGTCCAGGCCCATGTCCGCCACCGCCTGGACGCCCATGTCCGCCACCAGATGCCCCTGAAACCACCGGCCCCCTGGGAATATCCGGCAGATACCCTGGACTTCCGGGCCAATGTGGCCAACCAAAAGGCATTTGAGTTCTACCGGAAGCGGGGGGTGAAAACCCTGGACCCCTGTTTTGAAATGGCCCCTCCCGGGGCCGGCGCTCCGGTGATGACCCTGCGCCACTGCCTGCGCCATGCCACGGGAAAATGCCCCAGGGAGCACGGGGGAAGTGACCGGGACTGGCCCGACCCCCTGTATCTGGAAAACGATAGGGGCCGGTTCAAGGTGGAAATCGATTGTAAGCGGTGTGAGATGCGATTGATTTCCCAATAGGCGTCCCGCCTGACATTTCGCCCGGCTCTTCCACGGCGATTTACGCCAGGGGGCGTGGCGGTTTCGGCCTAGGCCTCTTTCCAGAGATCGAAAAAGTGATGGACCGGACCGTGGCCCTTGCCCGTGGTGTAGTCGGCCCCGGCCTTGAGGGCGCCGGTGATGTAAGCCTTGGCACGGGTGACGGCCTCCTCCAGGTCAAACCCCCGGGCCAGGTGGGCGCAGATGGCCGAGGAGAGGGTGCAGCCGGTGCCGTGGGAGTTGGCCGTGGGGATGCGGACTCCGGGGAATTCCACCAGGCGGTTCTGGTCCTTGATATAGAGCAGATCGCAGCTTTCGTCGGTGGTCAAATGCCCGCCCTTGAGCAGGACATTGCCTGCGCCCAGGCCGGCCAGGTCACGGGCGGCGTCCTCCATCTCTTCCTTTACCGTGATTTCCCGTCCCAAAAGCACCGATGCCTCGGGCAGATTGGGGGTGATCACCGTGGCCAGGGGCAGGAGGTGGGCCTTCAATGCGGTGACGGCATCGTCCCTGAGCAGTTTATCCCCGCTCTTGGAAATCATCACCGGGTCCAGGACGATGTTGGGGCAGTTCCACTGGGCCAGTTTGGCCGCAACGGTTTCAATCACCTCGGGGGAGTGGAGCATGCCGATCTTGACGGCATGGGTGCCCATGTCGTCCATGACCGCATCGATCTGTTCTCCGATGAATTCGGGGGGGGCCGGGAAGATGCCCGTGACCACACGGGTGTTCTGGGCGGTGAGGGCGGTGATGGCGGACATGCCGAAGCAGCCCAGGGCGGAAAAGGTTTTCAGGTCCGCCTGGATCCCGGCGCCGCCGCCGCTGTCGGATCCGGCTATGGTTAAAGCCCTGTGATAGGACGTCATGGAAATCTCCTTATATTAAAAAAATGCGTTCAATGCCTGGGTGGCCGCACCGGGGTCGTCTGCGGAGCAGATGGCCGACACCACGGCCAGGGAATGGGCACCGGCCCGGAGAACCTCCTGGGCATTGTCCGGGGTAATGGCGCCGATGGCCACCAGGGGGTGGCGGGAATAGGTCTTGATTTTGGCCAGACCTGTAAGGCCCCAGGGGGTTTTGGTATCGGTTTTGGTGGGGGTGGCAAAGACCGGGCTCACCCCGATGTAGGCCAGGTCCAGTTCCTGGGCCGCTTCCACATGGGCCCAGGATTCCACGGAAAGCCCGATGAGGGCGTCGGGTCCCAAAAGGCGCCGGGCAGTCCCATAGGGCATGTCACTCTGGCCGATGTGGACCCCGTCGGCCCCCACGGCCAGGGCAATGTCAATGCGGTCGTTGATGACCAGGGGAATGCCCGTGCCGGCCAGGATGGACTTCAGGGCCAGGGCCTGTTCCAGAAAGGCGCGGGTATCGGCCTTTTTCTCCCTGAGCTGGACGCAGCAGAGTCCCTGGGCCGCCGCCGCTTCCACCACGGATTCCAGGGAGCGGCCCAGGCATGCCTTCTGGTCGGTGACAAGATAAACACCCTCCATGGTCAGGCGCCTACCTTGAACCGACCGTTGATATCGTCGGCTGAGAGCTGGTACAGGGCGTCGATGAAGTGCATCTGCAAACTGCCCGGTCCCTTGGCCTGGTCCGCGGCCATTTCCCCTGCAATGCCCATGACGGCCATGGCATGGGCCGCGGCCTTGGTGGTATCGGGGTTCACCGCGGCAAAGGCGCCGCAGATGGCCGTGGCCGTGCAGCCCAGGCCCGTGACCCGGGGCATCATGGCATGGCCGTTGTGGATGCGGTATTCCCTGGTCTGGGAGAGGATGATGTCCACCTCTCCGGTGATGCAGATGCTGCAGTCGTATTTCTCCGCCAGGGCCCGGGCCGCCTGGACCGCCTGGTCCGAGGAGGAGGTGGAATCCACCCCCTTGGTGACCACGTCGGCGTCGCACAGGGCCATGATTTCGGACGCATTCCCCCGGATGAGGCTGGGGGCGGCCGCCCCCATGAGGCCCTTGACCGCATCGGTGCGATAGGCCGTGGCACCGGCCCCCACCGGGTCAATGACCAGGGGCGTTTTCAACTCCTTGGCCCTTTGGGCGGCGGCATGCATGGCCCCCACCCATTCCTTGCTCAATGTGCCGATGTTGATGACCAGGCTGCCGGCAATGGCGGTCATGTCGGCCACCTCTTCTTTGGCATGGGCCATGACCGGGGAGGCCCCCAGGGCCAGCAGGGCATTGGCCGTGTTGTTCATGACCACGTAGTTGGTGATGTTGTGGACCAGGGGAGCCTTGGCCCGGATCTTTTCCACATCGGCCCAAAGGCCGTCGATGCTCAGTGTCATGACATCTTCCTTACCATGTATGGATGAGTCGGGTGGTGTCCACCCTGTTTTTGATCAGCCCGTATTCCAGGGCAAAATCGGCAAAGGCCTTCCATTTGGCCGCATCGTGTTCCGGGGCATCGGCAAAATAGGGCAGGGTGAGTTTGAATGCACCGGTTTCAATGGTTTTGTCCGCCTCGGGCAGGGCGCCGAGGTAGAGGGCCAGTGCCTGGTCCGGATGGGCCTTGGTAAAGGTAAAGGCTTTGGACAGGGCCGCAATAAATCCCTTCACGGCATGGGCCTTCTTGTCCAGGGTTTGGGGACCGGCCACAAAGATCAGCTCTTCGTAATCGGGCATTCCGTATTTTTCCAGTTCAAAAAAGGCGGCCTTGTAACCGTGCTGGGCCATGCCCACGGTTTCATAGGTCTTAAAGGGGCCCATGACCGCATCCACCTTTTGGGAGACCAGGGAGGGCAGGATGGTGAAGCCCACGTTCACCGGGGTGTAGTCCTTGATCCCGTTGATGTCGGCAAAGGCTTTGAGCAGGACATCCATGAGGCCGGGAACGGTGTAGCCGATGTTTTTGCCCGAGAGTTCCTTGGGATCCTTAATGCCGTTGTCTTCCAGGAAGAGCAGGGTGGTCAGGGGGTGGACCACCAGGGGGGCCACGGCCTTGATCTCCAGGCCCTGGTCCGCCGCAATGACGGTCTGGGGCTGGTAGGAAACGGCCAGGTCCACCTTGCCCGAGGCGGCCAGCTTCAGGGCGTCGGAGGTTTCAGAGGGGGAGATGATCTTCACTTTAATGCCCTGTTCGGCAAACCAGCCCTTTTCCTGGGCCACATAGATGGGCAGATGGTCCACATTGGGGAACCAGTCCAGCATCAGGGTCAGGGGCTGGGCCGCCCAGGCAGCAGTGGAGAAAACAGCCGTGCACCAGAGGGCCAGAACAAGCTGAATGCATTTTTTCATGGAAGTATCCTTTATCTATAGGTGTTGATTCTTATGGTCGGGCAGGTGCCGGCATCAGCGTCGACGGGTCACCCACCGGGTTTCTAATATCCCCACCAGGGTCCACAACCCCAGGCCCATGGCCGTGAGGTAGAGGATGGCGGCAAAAACAATATCGGTCTGGAGCCGGGCGTTGGACTGGATCATGAGAAAGCCCAGTCCCTTCTGGGCCCCCACCCATTCCCCGATGACGGCTCCGATGGTGGCCACGGTCACCCCCACCTTGAGGCCGGCAAAAAACCGGGGCAGGGCCCAGGGCCAGTAGAGCAGGCGTAGGGAGGTTAAAAAGTCGGCCTGCATGAGCCGGAACAGGACCCGGTATTCGGTGTCGCAGCTTTTGAACCCCTCCAGGAGGCTGATGGTAATGGGAAAGAAGATGATCACCCAGGCCATGAAGACCTTGGAGGCGATACCATAGCCCAGCCAGACCACCAGCAGGGGGGCCAGGGCAAAGACGGGCACGGCCTGGGAGGCCACCAGAAAGGGGGCAAATGCCTTTTCCAGGGCGGGCCGGGCAAACATGGCCAGGGAGAGGGGGATGGCCGTGGCCAGGGCCAGGGCAATGCCCAGGCAGATTTCCCCAAAGGTGACACCGGCATGGGGCAGGAGCAGGGGGGCGCGCATTACGGCGGTTTTGGCAATGGCCGAGGGCGGGGGCAAAATGAAGATGGGGATCTCCAGCATGCGACAGGCCCCTTCCCAGGCCATGAGGACCAGGATCACCAGGCCGGCGGCCCAAAGGGTGGACCGTCCCGGGGGGCGTGCGTGGATATCAGGGTCTGCCATTGGCCGCCTCCCGTTGTAATTCCTTGAGCACGTGGGCCTTGATCTCCAGCAGGGCCGGATCGGTGAAATTCCGGGGCTTGGGCTGGTCCAGGACAAAGGTTTCCCGGATCTCCATGGGCCGGGGGCTGAGCAGGCAGACCTGGTCGGCCAGAAGCAGGGCCTCTTCAATGTCGTGGGTGATCATGAGCAGGGTCTTGTTGAACTCGGTCTGGAGGAGAAGGAGCAGGGACTGGAGGGAGCGCCGGGTAATGGCGTCCAGGGCGGACAGGGGCTCGTCCAGGAGGATGAGCTCCCGATCGAACATCAGGGTCCGGGCCAGGGCGCAGCGCTGGCGCATGCCACCGCTCACCTGCCGGGGCAGATGATCTTCATACCCGTCCAGTCCCAGGCGATGGAAATAGGACCGGGCCTTTTCCCTTGCCCGTTTCATATTCGCCCCCGAGGCCCGGGCCGGCAGCAGGGCATTGTCCAGAAGGCCGGCCCAGGGCAAAAGAAGGTCCTTCTGCTGCATATAGGCGGCATGGCCCCCCAGATGGTCAAGGAAGGCGCCCTTGAAACGCAACTCTCCGGTCCGGGGTCGGGTCACCCCGGTGAGGCCGTCCAAAAGGCTGCTCTTTCCGCAGCCCGACGGGCCCACCAGCACCTTGAACTCCCCCGGGGAAAGGGCGAGATCAAAATGGGACAGGATGGGGGCATGGTCAAATTGGATCGTCAGATTCGATACCTGAAGCATGGGTTTGGCCTGTTCAAAAATCATCCACATCAAATCAGGAGGGCAGGGGATATCCAGGAAAATGCTTGGAATTACGGAAGAAAGAAGATGTGCGACTTTCCTTCGCCAGCATGACCTGGATCAGGTTCCAGGGGTCGAAATCAATGTGGTTTCCTCTCAGCCGTTGCCTTGGCTCCCCCAGTCCCCCGCAGTCTCCCACGGGTGAGGGGACGGTACCATGTTGGGGTGGATTTTGTCAATCTCAGGAGGAGGCTAAGCTGCGGAAAAAACACCATCAATTTAAGCCCGGGCTATTCAATGCCAGACCCCTGTGTTAAAAGGAAATTCACAGGGGGGAACCCAGAATCAAGGAAGGATGCCATGAAGCTGATGAAATTCTTTTCCCGTCAAGCCCGGAAACCCTCGGGACTCTATGGCCGTTTTGTCATGTCCCGGATCTTTGAAAAGGGCAATAAAACCCTCAATGACATGGTCTGTAAGGCCCTGGACCTCAAGGGCCAAGAACGGGTGCTGGAGATCGGGTTTGGCACCGGTTCCATGGTGGAACAGGTGGCCTGTCGCCTGGACTCCGGGCAGATGACCGGGGTGGATTTCTCCGATACCATGGTGGCCAAGGCCCGGCGCCGGAACCACCGGCACATTAAGTCCGGCCGGGTCACCCTCCATGCCGGGGATTTCATGGATGTGGACCTGGAACCTGGATCCTTTGACCGTATTTTTTCCGTGAACACCCTCTATTTCTGGCCCGACCCCAGGGAGGCCATGGTCCGTCTTTCCTCTTTGCTGGCCCCCGGGGGCAGCCTGATCCTGGGATTTGGGAAAAAGGAGGACCTGGAACAGCTCAACCTGGACCGGTCGATCTTCCGTTTCTATTCCGTGGACGAGGTGAAGCGGCTGCTCACGGCCTCCGGCGGCCTGGAGGTCACCCGGGTCTGCCTGGGCAGAAGCGAGGGCCTTCTGGGCTTTTGTGTTGTTGCACAAAAGGGGGAGGCCCGGCCATGACCATTGAGCGCCTGGACCGGATCTTCAATCCCCGTTCCATTGCCCTGGTGGGGGCCAGTGACCGCAGGGGCAGTGTGGGCCGGGTGATGATGGAAAACCTGAGGTCAGGGGGATTCCCCCATCCCATTTATCCGGTGAACCCCAATCATGAGACCCTCATGGACGAAGCCGTGGTGGCCCGAGTCTCGGACCTGGAGACCGTGCCCGATCTGGCCGTCATCGCCGTTCCCATGGACCAGGTCATGGAAGTGGCCCGGGAGTGCGCCCACATGGGGGTGGCCGGGGCCGTGATCCTTTCGGCCTCCCGTCCTTCGGCACACCGGGACTGGCACATGGCCTCCCTCACCGACCTTTGTCGGGACACGGGTATGCGCATCATGGGGCCGGACTCCGTGGGTTTTGTCCACACCCGGGCCCGGCTCAATGCCGGGATCATGCACCAGATGCCCCTTTCCGGGAAGATGGCCCTGGTCTCCCAGAGCGGGGCCGTATGCACCTCGGTCCTGGACCTGGCCCTGGCCCGGAACGTGGGTTTCAGCCACATGGTCAGCCTGGGGGCAGAGCCCGACGTGGACCTGGCCGATATGCTGGATTATTTGGGGGCCCTTCCCGGGGTGGAGAGCATCCTCATCTGTGTGGAAACTTTGGGGGAGATGAGAAAGTTCATGTCCGCGGCCCGGGCCGTTTCCCGGGTCAAGCCCATCATCGCCATGAAATCCGGCCGGTCCCGGCCCCGGCTCCAGGGCAACGAGGACGAGGTGGTGGATGCCGCCTTTAGACGGGCCGGCATCCTTCGGGTCCACAGCTTCCAGGATCTTTTTGACTGCGCCGAATTCCTGGCCAAGCAGCCCCGGCCCCAAGGCCCCCGCCTGGCCATTGTCTCCAATGCCCGGGGCATCGGCACCATGGCCGCCGACGCCCTGGCCCGGCATCACCTCTCCCCCTCCCGCCTGGACCGGTCCACCATCACCCAATTGGATGCCCTGCTGGGGGACCTGGGCTGGAGCCGGACTAACCCCATTGAAATGAACCTGGCCACCCGGCCGGAAACCTATGTGAAGGTGGTGGAGACCTGTATCCAGGCATCGGAGATCGACGGCCTTCTCCTCCTGAGTTCCCCCTTGGGTACCTATGATTGCGCCGCCATTGCCCGTCCCTTGGTGAAGTTGCTCACCGCCACCCCCTTTCCCGTGTTCACGGCCTGGCTGGGGGGGGACAACATCGAGGATGCCCGGTCCATCTTCAACCGAAACGCCGTGGTGACCTATGAAACCCCGGAGCAGGCGGTGAAGGCATTTGCCAACCTCTATCAATACCGGCAGAACATGGCCCTGCTCCAGGAGATCCCCTATACCACGGACAAGCGGCTGGCCATTGATCGGCACCGGGCCACGGAACTCGTCCGGGATGCCCTGGCCGTCGGAACCGGGGGCAGGGGCAAGGCCGTGGAATTGGACAAGGACCAGGCCCGGACGTTGCTGGCGGCCTACGGCATTCCCCTGGCGGGGGGAGCCCTTGATAGGGCCCCGGACTGCGAAGTTGAAATTTCCGCCGTGAACACCCCCCATTTCGGCCCGGTGATCCGGTTCGGTCTGGGTGGGGTCATGACCCATGTGGTCCAGGACCGGGCCGTGGCCCTTCCGCCTTTGAACCGGCTTTTGGCCCGCCAGGCCATTGAAGGGGTGGAGGTCTCACAGCTCCTCAAGGGATATGGCAGGGTTCGGGCCGTGGACCTGGAACGACTGGAGGAATACCTCATCCTGGTGGCCCGGCTCATCACCGATTATCCCCAGGTGGTGCGGCTGCGCCTCAACCCCATCCAGGTTTCCAAAGGCCGCATGCACATTGCCTCGGCCCGGATTACCCTCATGGGGGTGGAGACCCGGCCCTCGGGCCAGCTCATTATTTCCGCCTATCCCTGGTGGCAGGAGTCCCATTTCACCACCCGGGACGGGGATCCCGTCTTTTTTCGACCCATCCGGCCCGGGGATGCCAAACCCGTGGTGGATCTGTTTAAAACCCTCTCCCCAGAGACCATCCTTCGCCGGTTCTTCTCCCCCCTCAAGGAGATCCCCAGGAGCCTTCTGGTCCGCCTCACCCAGATCGACTATGACCGGGAGGTGGCCCTGTGCGCCTTTGCCGGGGAGCCGGGACACCGCCGCCTCATTGGAGTGGCCCGGATCATTTTTTTCCCCCGGGACCGGGAGGGGGAGTTCGCCATTGTCCTTTCCGATGAATGGCAGGGCAGGGGCCTGGGCAAGGTCCTGTTGAAACGGGCCCTGGAGGCCTCCCGGGACTGCGGCCTTGAGACCGTCTCCGGTCCGGTGATGAGCGTTAACACCGCCATGATCCGCATGGGTCGGGGCCTGGGATTTTCCCTGGCCCGGGATTTGGATTCCGGGGAATACCGCCTCACCATTGATCTCAAGGAATTGACCTCCCCCCAGGCCCCCTGACCCGGGGGGAGGTTTTTTTTAAATCCAATCCCTTCATACACCAGAGGGCCTGGGCCAGGCAGGCCGATGCCCGATGCAGATTCGGACAGGGCCATGGGTTTGGCCGGGAGCAGGAGACGATCATGCCCACCCCGAACATGGGCAGAAAGGCCGCCCCATGGAACGGCAGATGGGAATACAACATTTGGAATTTTCCTGAAATGGAAAAATGGAGAGATGGGGTCAGAGGGCGCCCGGACGCACCTCTTCTGTACTGCGGGGCCCATGATGGGGGGGGCTGAGGGGCCTGCCGGTTCCTGGTCGGGGTATCGGAATCCTTCCCGATTGTCTATTCCATATTGAGTCTTTTTTTCCCGGCGGCCAGCCGCTCCCGGAGCCGGTGGTCCTCCAGGTCGTCCACCACCATTTCCAGCATGTCGGGGATGGGGATCTGCTGGGGGCATTTGTCCAGGCATTCCCCGCATTGGATACAGCGGGAGGCATAGCCTTCCTCCCCCGCGTTGAAGATGCCCCCGCAGCGGATGGCATAGAGGAATTTGGCCTCTTCCTCGTTTTTAAAGAGGTGGAGGTGGTTGAGGCAGTTCAGGGCGGCGGGGACATGGACCTCCATGGGGCAGGGCAGGCAGTATTCACAGCCGGTGCACCCCACCTTGAGTTGGGCCTTGTAGGTGTCGGCGGCCTCCCGGACCAGGGCCTTTTCCTCCCTTGTCAGGGAATGGGGCAGGGCCTGGTCGGAAATTCTCAGGTTCTCTTCAATGTGGTCCTCCCGGTTCATGCCCGACAGGACCACGGTGACCTCGGGCCGGTCCCATACCCAGCGGAGGCCCCATTCGGCGGGGCTGCGTTTCACAGGGGCCTTTTCCCATACCCTTGCCACATCCGGGGGCGGTTGGGGCAGGGCCAGGCTGCCCCCCCTCAGGGGTTCCATGATGATGATGCCCAGGTCCCTGGCGGCGGCATATTCCAGGCCCTCGGTGCCGGCCTGGTGGTCTTCGTCCAGGAAGTTGTACTGGATTTGGCAGAATTCCCAGTCATAGTCGTCGATGATGGTCTTAAAGTCGGCCACATTTCCGTGGAAGGAAAACCCTGCATACCGGATCTTACCCTGGGCCCGGGCCTGGTCCAGGAAATCCAGGACATCCATGGCCTTGAGGCGCTCCCACATGGGGCCGGCCAGGTTGTGGATGAGGTAGAAGTCGATGCAGTCCAGGCCCAGGGCCTTGAGCTGGTCGTTGAGGAAATCGTCCATCTGGGCCCGGTCCCGGACCATCCAGGAGGGGAGTTTGGTGGCCACGTAAGCCTTGTCCCGGTAGGGGCCGGCCAGGGCCTTTCCCACCAGGGCTTCGCTTTGGCCGCCGTGGTAGGGCCAGGCCGTATCCAGGTAGTTCACCCCCCGGTCCATGGCGTTGTGGAGCTGGGCAAGGGCCCGCGCTTCGTCCAATTGTCCGTCGGCGTGGGTGGGAAGGCGCATGCACCCAAATCCCAGGGTGGAGAGGTCAAGGTCGATTTTCGGCATTTTTCGATACTGCATGGTCTGTCCTTTTGCTTGGAGTGATCTGTGGCGGCATGGCGGTACAAGCGGGGTCTTTTCCCCCCGGGGGCAGCCTGCCGGAGGGGGAAGGCCAATGCCATGGACCGAGGGTAGAAAAGGCCCGACCGGAAGTCAAGCCCCGGGAGAATTCTCCGGCCTTGACAGGCTGCACCGGGCTTTATAGGACTATGGAACGGCAATTCATCCCATTCATTTTTAATTCAGGGAGCATCCATGGCCTTTTCATTGACCTTTTTTCAATTGTTCTTTTGGGGGCTCTATCTCATGTCGCCCCTGTTGGTGGTGCTGGCCCTCGTGATCATGGCATTGGGACAGGTGGTGGGCCGCATGGAGGGGTGGTCCTGGTTTGACGCCCTTTATTGGACCTTTATCACCGCCCTGACCGTGGGCTATGGGGACATTCGCCCGGTCCGGCGCAGGGCCCGGACCCTCACCGTGCTCATCGCCTGGATGGGGTTGATGCTCACCGGTGTCTTTGTGGCCACAACGGTGGAAACCTCTTCTTTGGCGTTAAAACGACACATGGATCCCACGGTGGTGGAGGCCATACAACGGCAGTGGGAGACCGGTGAATAAAAAAATGGGGATTCTGTTTCCCCGTTGATTTGAGGGCCTGGGAAAGGAAAATGGAGCGGGAGGGGTCCCGGGGATGGAATGAATGGCATCCGCCGTTAGGGGGCGTCGGGCTGTGGATTGGATGGACATCCCCAATGGATGGCGGGCGAACCCCAACGGTGGCTTTGTTCGGTTTCAGAAGGAGACGGGAATCGTGCTGAATCCTGGGATCGCCGGTACCATGGTGCCGGCGGCCCTTCTTGTGTGCAGACGGTTCGACCGCCCTTCCATTGGGAAGATGAAACTCCTATACGTGGGGGTAAGGACGCCGTTCAACGGCGTACCGGGCATATTCCACCATGGAGTTGATGTCGTATATCGGCACCTGGACCCGTTCCTGGATGGCGTGGGAAAAGGCGGACAGGTCGGTACATTCCAATACCAGTGCGTCCAGATCATTTTCCTTGACCAGTTCGGCTGCGGCCTGGCAGATTTCGTTTTCCAGGCGGTCCATGTCAAAATCGTTGCGCTTGCCTTCGATGATGGTTTCCCAGAATTCGGGAAAGCCTTCCATGCCCTTTACAACGACCTGGTCCATGCTGGAGCCGGTCTGGGCAAAGTGTTCCTGGGTCAGGGCCTTGGCCGAGGCGGTGAGGACACCGATGCCGGCGGCCTCTCCGTGGAACATGCGCACCAGGGGAATCTGGACCAGGGAAGACATGAAGACGGGCACATTCACCGCCGCTGCGATCTGGGGCTGGAACCGGGCCAGGAAACCGCAGGAACCGGTGATGGCTTTAACCCCGTCCTTTTCCAGCTGACGGGCCGCTTCGATGAAGGGTTCCAGCAGATCCGGCGTGGGATTGAAGAGCAGTTTGGGGATGTCCACTCCCTTGACCACGGAACAGACCACGGGGAACTTAAAGCTGGTGGGGTTGCGCAGGTGGCCGGCCGGTTTGGGAAACATGGATTCCAGACAGAGGACGCCCACGGGGGTGTCGTAGTAAAGGGTACCGCCTTTGAGGATGCGTGTCATATTTTTCTCCTGGGACCGGGGATGTGTCCGGCCCTGATGTGGTGGTTATTGAACCGTGTGTTCCGGTGCCAGGCTGCAGATTTCTCCGAAGGGGATGGGGCGTACCGGGGGACGGATGTTCAAGGCCCCCAGTTCGGGGACGGGCCGGTCCAGTGCCATGGCGGCAATCTCGGCCAGGGCAGGTCCGCACATGCGGCCCTGGCAGGGGCCCATGCCGCAGCGGGTCCGGATCTTGATATCGTTGACCTCGTGGCAGCCTTCGGCAACGGCCCTGCGGATGTCGCCGGCCGTAACCCCTTCGCACCGGCAGACCAGGGTATCGTCGTCCACGGTGTACAGGGTTTTGGAGGGGGCAAACCAGGCATCGGCAAAGGGCCGGGGGGCCAGGGCCTTTTTCATTTCCTTGTCCACTTCCGCCCGCTGGCGGTCGGCTTCGTCCGGGCCGATCATGTTCAGGGCCAGGGCAACGTCGATGCCGGCCAAGGCGCCTTTACAGGCCGATGCCTGGGCGCCGTGGACATAGGCGGTGTCTCCGGCCACATAGACCCGGTCCAGGCTGGACTTTCCGTTGCGGTCGGTTTTGGGATACCAATAGCGCTGTTTGGCGTCCCACACATGGTCCATGCCCATCATCCGGGAGAAGTGGGTTCTGGGGATAACCCCGTTGTGGACCAGGAGGGTGGCGGCTTCAAATTCGTGGGTCTTTTTCCCGTCATGGGCAATGACCTTTTCCACCTTTCCGTCTCCCCGGGCTTCAATGGAGCGGATGCCCGGGAACATGGGGGTGTCGGAAAGTTTGACCTTTGCCACCATTTTCGCACCCTTGAGCAGGAAGGGAATATCCTGCAATGCACGGGGCAGGGCCGGAGCGGCGGTCAAGGCGTTACACCGGGGTGTCATGTCCAGGATGGCGGCGATGTCCACCTTCTGGACCACCAGATGGGAGGCCACCAGGGGAATCAAGGGGCCGTTACCGGCAATGACAACCGGGCCCTTGGGGGTGATACCGGCATCCTTTTGCAGAATGTCCGAGGCCCCTGCACCCATGACCCCGGGAAGGGTCCACCCGGTAAAGGGCACGGGCCGTTCCATGGCACCGGTGGCCACCACCAGGTAATGGGCCTTGAGTTCCCTTGTCTCGTTGTTGTGGGAGCAGAGAACCCGGCCGGGTTCGGCAAACCAGACCGTGGTGTTGGGCTGGTAGGCGGCACCGGAACGGGTGAAACGCTGGATAACGGCCAGGCCGTTTTTCCGGTCTTCGGCCGAAAGAAAGCGTTTGTCGGCATGTTTTGCCGGAAGTTTTCGATAGATCTGGCCGCCGGGCATGTCCTGTTCATCCACCAGGAGGACTTCCAATCCGTTTTCCGCAGCAGCAGATGCTGCATTGAGACCGGAGGGGCCGGCGCCGACGACGATGAGATCCCATTGATCCTGCATCAGCATGACTCCATAAGCTGTGTTTGTTTTTTAATGACCATTCCTTCCCGCACCGGCACAAGGCATGCCTGCTGGTTGGGGCGGCCGTCGATTTCCACCAGACATTCAAAGCAGACGCCCATGAGGCAATGGGGACCGCGTTTTTCACCGGTCACCGGATTGATGCTGGTATGGTCGGCATGGGCATGGCCCAGCAGGGCTGCGGCGACGCTGATGCCCTCGGGGACCTGGTGGGGTTGCCCCTCAAAGGTCACGGTGACCATGTTGTATTCAGATTCTGTGTTCATGACGTTCCTGTACTGGGTCTAGGCGTTAAAACGGGAGAGGCCGAAATTAAGGTGGTCTCCACTGGTCTTCCTGCCCAGGATATAATCGGGCAGCACCGTGGCATGGGCAGCGGCCAGGGTGACGGCGCTGTGGGCGTTTATGAGAAAGAGATTGGGGTGGCCGGGAAGGGTGTCGTAGATGGGAAAGCCGTCGTCGGGCATGACCCGGAGACTGGACCAGCAACGGATGACCCTGAGATCGGTGATTTTCGGCCACACGGTCTGGGCCCATCGTCCTTCCTTGGCAACGGATTCCGGCACTAGCCGGGTGTCGGTTCCCACGTTTTCGTGCATGAAGCCCACCATGATGGTTCCACCGGGGGTCCGGGTGATGCCCAGAAGGGGAATGGGCAGGATATTGCCCACCCGCTCGGTGAGCAGGACCTGACCGCGATCGGGATGGATGGGGACCTTGACGTCGAATGGGCGGGCCAGGGGCAGGTTGCCCAGGCCGCCGGCCAGGACCAGACGTTCACAGGTAAAGACCTTGTCCTGGGTTTTTACCCGGTATCCTCCGCCGTCCACGGGGCAGATTTCCGTGGCCCGGGTCCGGGGCAGGAAGGTGCCGCCCCGTTGGGTCATGGCCGCCCTGAGGCCAAAGAGGAGTTTCAAAGGCTCCACAAACCCGTCCTGGTCGCAGAAGGTAGCGCCCACCACCTGGTCGCCGAAGCGAATCTTGGGCAGGAGGGTTTCAAGTTCGGTTCTGGAGAGCATTTCGCCGGGATATTCGCCGCCGGCTTCCACACGCAGATCGTTGATATAATTGGCCCGGCGTTCAAATTCGGTTTGGCCAAGGCAGGGGATAATCCCGCCCACGGGCTGGTGGGCAATGTCGATACCGGTGGTGGCTTTGATATCCTTGTCCAGTTCGGTAAAGAGCCGGGAAGAGAGAAAGCCCCAGCGGACATAGGCGGGGTTTCCCAGGGCCTTGGACTGACACCAGATGAGCCCCATGTTGCTTCGGGAGGCCCGGTCTTTGAGGGGGGAGGCATCCAGGACGCAAACAGACTCTCCCTGTTTGGCCAGACCGTATCCAATGGCGGCGCCGGTGACGCCGCCGCCAATGATAAGGACGTTAAAATCTTGTTCAGCTTTCATGATATGGGGAAGGGATCCTCGTTCTATGACTTTTTATAGGCAATGGCGTCGATTTCCACCTTGCAGTCGCACATCATGGCCGACTGAATGGTGACACGGGCCGGGGCGTGGTCGGCCTCAAAATACTGGGCAAAGACCTTGTTGAATTCGGGGAAATCCCTTGGATCGTCGATCCAGACGCCGATGCGAACCAGATCCTTGGCCGTGTATCCGGCCTGGTCCATGACCCCAAGAAGGTTGTCAAAGCAGAGCTTTGCCTGTTCGATCATGCCGCCCACAATGAGGTTGCCCTTCTGGTTCCGGGGAACCTGGCCGGTGACATAGAGCCATCCGTCGGCTTCAACCGCCTTGGAAACGGGCAGTCCGATGCCGGGTTTGGGTTTGCCGTATCGTTTGATATCGCTCATTTAATAGTACTTCCTTGTGTGGATCCGGCAGCCGACCGGAGGGGGGTGGCTGCCGGAAATGATATATGGGGTTGGAAAGCCGGGTTATTTGGCCCGGATGCCCAGGGCGTCAATGGTTACGCCCAGATCTTTGTACTGCTGTTTAACAACGGGAGCCCATTCCTCGGGTCCCAGGTAAGCCGGGGTGGCGTGGATGTTTTCCAGGGCTTTGATGAACTCGGGGTTCTTGACCATGGATTTGGTGGCGGCTGCGATTTTGGCAACCACGTCGGCAGGGGTGCCTTTGGGGGCAGCAATACCGCCCCAGCCGATGAATTCGCCGCCGATGCCCAGCTCTTTAAAGGTGGGAACATTGGGGAATTTTTCGGATTTGGCACCCAGGGCCAGGAGCTTAACGGCTCCGGATTTTACCTGGGGAACGTAGTTCTGGGGGAAAACAAAGGAGATGTCGGTGTGTTTGCCCAGCAGGGAGGTAACGGCCGGGGCGGAACCCTGATGCTCAACGTGTTTCAGTTTAACACCGGCTTCCTGCTCGTAGTGCTGCATGGCCAGGGTCAGCCAGGTGGCGGCACCGGGGCTGGCGTAAAGCAGGGATTTGGGGTTGGCCTCGGCTTCCTTGGTGAATTCACCCAGGTCGTTCCAGCGGGCATCCTTGTGGGCGATAACACCGCAGTTACCAATCATGATACGGGAAACAAATTCGAAGCTGTCCACGTCATAGGCGGTTTTGGCCGTCTGGGGAGCGATGAGAACGGCACCGGCCTGGGCCAGGAACAGGGTGTAACCGTCGGGACGGGCATGGGCGGCAAAGGTGGTACCGGCCACACCGCCGCCACCGGTTTTGTTCACAACAATAACGGGCTGCCCCAATTCTTTTTCAGCAAAATCAGCCCATACACGGGCGGTGAGGTCGGCGTCTCCACCGGGGGAGTAGCAGACAATGAGTTTAATGGGTTTTTTGGGATACGCTTTGGCAAATGCGGGCAGGGTGATCATTCCCACTGCAATCAGTGCCAGACACAGGATCTTCGCCATTTGTTTCACTTGTTTCATGTTGACTTCCTTTTTTTAATTGGGGTTATTCCGTTGTGCGCCGGGGCCCACGGCCCCGGGCGATTTTCCGTTGTCAGGGGGCCTATACGGCAGCGGCCTTGGCCTCTTTTTTCTGTTTCATCCGGGTCCGGGCGATACTGATGATGGACACCAGGGCCAGGAGCAGGAAGACCACGGGGATGGGACGGGTGAAGAAGATGGAGAAGGAGCCGTTGGAAATGACCATGGCTTGGTCAAATGCCCGTTCCCAGATGGGACCGAGGATGAACCCGATGATGAATGCGCCGGCCGAGAATTCGTATTTGTTCATGAGGAACCCGACAATGGCGAAAAAGATCAGGGTAAAGATGTCAAACAGACTCTGGTTGATGCTGTATGCGCCCACAAAGCAGAACACCGTCACACAGGAGAAGATCAGGTGCTTGGGCAGCTGGGAGAGTTTAATCCAGAGGTTGAAGCCCATCTTGGCGATGACAAAGAGCAGCAGGTCGCACATGAGCAGGCCGCCGAAGATCCCGTAGATCAGGTGGGTATGCTCGTAGAAGATGGTGGGTCCGGGGGTGATGCCCTGGATCATGAAGGCGCCCATGAGGATGGCGGTGACGTCGTCGCCGGGGATCCCCAGGGTGAGCATGGGAATCATGGCCGCACCGGTGGTGGCGTTGTTGGCGGCTTCGGGGGCGGCCAGGCCGTCCAGGGCGCCCTTGCCGAACTCCTCGGGCTTTTTAGAGGATCTCTGGGCCTCTGAATAGGACATGAAGGCAGCGGGTGAGGCCCCCAGTCCGGGCAGGGCACCCAGGAAGGAGCCAATGAAGGAGGATTTGATCAGGGTGGAGAGGCAGAATTTGAATTCCGCCCAGGTGAAGCGGTTGTCGTCCTTGTTGGTGGACAGCTTCAGTTTCTCCGTTACCTTTTCACGGACCACGGAGCTCACCTGGCGTAGGACCTCGGGCAGGCAGAGCAGGCCGATGACCATGGGGATCAGGGAGATCCCGCCGATGAGCTCGGAAGAGCCGAAGACAAAGCGAGTGGCGCCGGTGGTCTCGGAGATGCCGATGGTGGACAGCCAGATGCCCACGCCGGCACAGATGATCCCCTTGATGATGGAGGGCCCGGAAATGGAGCCCACTACGGTGAGGGCCAGGACAATGATGCTGAACCGTTCAGCCGGTCCGGCCTTCAGGGTGATGATGGACAGGGGGGCGGCCACAAAGATCAGCAGCAGGTTACTGAAAACATCGCCGAAGACAGAGGCGGACAGGGCGGTGTTCAATGCCTTGCCGGCCTTGCCCTTCTGGGTCAGGGGATACCCCTCCATGGCCGTACACACGGCAGGGGGTGCCCCGGGGGTGTTGAGCAGGATGGCGGAAATGGAACCGCCGAAGATCCCGGCCTTGTATATGCCCAGCAGCATGGGGATGCCGATGAGGGGACTGACGTAAAAGGTCATGGGCAGCAGGATGGCAATGGCCATGATCCCGGAAATCCCGGGAATGGCCCCAAAGATCAGCCCTGTTAAAATCCCCACGGAGATGCCGAGCAACGGCCCCGGGGATAAGATGGATGCAAGTCCGGATAGAATTTCTCCAACCATTGGTTAATACTCCTTATTCGAAAAAGATGCCCAGGGGCAGCATGATCTTCATGAGCTTTAGGGCCACAAAATAAAGGCCCACGCTAAAGGCGATGAAGCCGGGGATTAATACCTTGAAATTTCGTCCATTGAGAATATAGGCCACACCGACCATGATGATGGGGGTGGCCACCATGAATCCCACATAATGGAGAAGAATCAGGTAAAGGAAGAGAAGTCCCAGATAAATCAGGGAATTAACCGGGTTGGGGCCGACGCCCTTCTTTTCTTCGACCGCAGGGGCGGATTTGGAAAAAAGACCGGTGATCATGAGAACCACGCTCAGGATGACCACCAGGACGATGACAAACCGGGGAAAGGAAAGGGGACTGACGGCTGAGTGCATGCCGCCGCTGACAAAACGGTGCATGTTCAACAGGAACGGAAAGCTGATCATAAAAAGGATCAAACCAATGACCACATCGGTTGTGTTTCCTTTTTTGAAAAACTGTTTCATGGGGTGTCCTTGGGGCTAAAAGTTAAGGGTTCCGGTATCCGGCCTTTGGGCTGCATCCATGAATACCGATTAAAAAATATCGCCTTGAACAGTGTGCAGATTGTGTGCCAGGTCTTTTTCGTTTTGGTAATTTCTTGTAATTATAGCTTAAATTAACGCCTTGGGCCCGGGCGTTTTAAGCAAGGTTGGTGTAATTTTTTATTACACTTTTCCCAGGGAACTTCAGATCCATGGGATGGGAATTGGGGGGATTAACCCATGGACACGGCAAATTGATTCAATGGATGTGGGATGTGTAATAAAATATTACATGTTATAAAGTATTACAGTGTTTGGCATAAAATGAAAAAATCCATCTTGACATCAAGGGCGAGAAGGACCATAAAATCGGCAGAAATCAATGTGAACTTAAAAAAATGGATCTGCATGAACATCGCCCTTGTCCCCCTCGTCTCCTTTGTGGTGGCCACCACCTTTTCCCCCGGACCCAATAATATTGCCTCGGCCTCCATGGGATTGAAATACGGCTACCGGAAAACCCTTGGATTCTTACTGGGAGTGACCACGGGTTTTTTCTGCCTCATGCTCGGCTGTGCCTTTTTTTCCTCCGGGCTTCTGGCCCTTGTGCCGGCCTCTGGGAAATATCTCCGGTGGGGGGGATCCCTTTACATTGCCTGGCTGGCATTGGGGCTGCTCCGGTCCAAGGACATCTTCCTGGAGGGCAATGCCGCCCCCCGGGTCTTTACCAAGGGGGCCCTGCTGCAATTGGTGAATCCCAAGGCCATGGTTTTCGGGCTGACCCTGTTCTCCACCTTCCTGGCCCCCCTGTCCGGCCAGGTCGGTCCCCTGTTTTTTTTCACCCTTTGTTTCACCGTGGCCACCTTTACCTCGGTGAGCCTCTGGGCCCTGTGCGGGGCGGCCATTAAAAACCGGTTGGACAACGCCCTCTTTGCCAGGTCCGTGAACACGGCATTGTTCATGCTGCTCATGTACACGGCCCTGGATCTTTCCGGGCTAGTCCCGTAACCCGTGGCGGGCCAGCTTTCGGTAAAGGGTGGGCCGGCTGATGCCCAGAAGACGGGAGACCTTGCTCACATTGCCCTTGTGCTGGTCCATGAGCCGGGTGATCATCTGCTTTTCCATGTTTTTTAACAGGGTTTCCTTGCCCTGGATCATGGATTCGTCCGCCTCCCCCAATCCCAGGTCCGCCACCTGGATTTCGTCCCCCCCTGCGATGTTCACGGCCCGTTCCACCATGTTTTCCAATTGACGGATATTGCCCGGCCAGGGCCGCCTGGCGATTTCTTCCAGGGCGGCTTCGGAAAAGCGAAGGTCGGGCTTGTCCACGATGCGCCGGATCCGCGCCAAAAAGGCATGGGCCAGTTCGGGCACATCCCCCTGGCGCTGGTCCAGGGGGGGGATGTCAATGCGGAAGGTGGAGATTCGGTAGAAGAGGTCCTGGCGGAAATTGCCCTGGATAATGGCCCGTTCCAGATCCACGTTGGTGGCCGAGATGATGCGCAGGTCCACCATGATGGGATAGGAGCCCCCCACCCGGTAGATCTCACCGGACTGCAGGGCCCGCAGGATCTTCACCTGCATGTCCATGGGCATGTCCCCGATTTCGTCCAGGAAAAGGGTGCCCCCGTCGGCCAGTTCGAATTTCCCGGGCCGTCCCCCCTTTTGGGCCCCGGTAAAGGCCCCTTCCATGTATCCGAAGAGTTCGCTTTCCAGAAGCTCCCTGGGGATGGCCCCGCAGTTGATGACCACAAAGGGTTTGTCCCGGCGGGGCCCGGCATTGTGGATGGACTGGGCAAAGAGTTCCTTACCCGTTCCCGTGGCCCCGTAGAGCAGGACCGATGCCATCCCCCGTGCCGCCACCCGGGCCAGTTTTTTTACCTCCTTCATCTGGGAACTCTTTCCGATGATGGAGTTGAAGGTGAAATGGGCCTGGGAGCCCACCATGTTGTTCACCAGTTTGAGGATTCGTTTTTTTCCCATGAGAAGGAGAAGTCCGCCGGCCAGGCGGCCCGATCCCGAGTCCGGTCGGGAGATGGGGTCCAGGGATGAAATCAGGATCTGGCTGGCCCGGTTCCAGGTATAGGTGATCTCCTTTTCCCAGAAGGCCTGGCCCGCCTTGAGGTGATCCATGAGGTCGGCGTTGTTGTTGAGAAGCTGGGTGATCTCATCCCGGGTTTCCGCCCCCAGGCCCCCCAGCATGAGCCGGGCGGTCTGGTTGAGCTGGATGATGCGGCCCTGCTGGTCCAGGGCCACCACCCCCCTGTTGTCCGATTCCACCAGGGCGGTCATGTATTTGTTTTTCAGGGCCAGTTCCCGGGCCTGTTCAAATTCACTGATCTGGGAGCGGATGGTTTCCGCGGCCTGGATGACCATGCCCAGGGTGTGGGAGTGGACCTGGGAGACGTGTCCGCTCAGGGCAATGACGCCAAGAATTCGGTTCTGGGGATCAAAGACCGGGGCTGCGGAATTGGTGATGTGCTGGGCGGACTTGGAATACATCTCTTTGCCCGAGACCTGGATGGGGGTATGGGTTGCCAGGATCACCCCGATGGCGCAGGTGCCCAAATCCTTTTCCGTCCACCGGTAACCGGGGATACAATTTCGGTTCCGGTATTGGGCCAGCATGTCCTCATCCCCTAGGATGTGGAGGATATAGCCTTCATGGTCGGCCAGGGCCATGGAAAATCCCGTCCCTTTTAGCAATTTATAAAGGGTGGCCATCTGCTGGGTGGCCAGATCAAAAAAGGGTTGGGAATCTTGGATCCGTTTTTCCAGCTTTTCCAGGGGGAGCCGGCTGGCCTCGGGGGCCTTGTCCAGGTTGGGGTCAATTCCGTATGCCTTTGACCTCAACCTGGACTCGGCGATGAGCTGGCTGTGGTTTTCGGTCTTGAAATCGGCACTGGCAAAAAAGCCCTGGGGATAAATGGGGGGTGTTTTATGGGTCATGGGATTTCGCAGTTTTGGGGTTTTGGTGATTTTGGCTGTTAGCTTAAGGGAGGGGGGAGCTTTCGTCAAGGCCTATGGACACAGCCGTTCCCCCGGTCCATGGATTCGGCCGGGGGGGGCTGAAGGGCGTTAATGGGTCAGCAGGCCTTGGGATGGCGGTAAAAGGGGGCCCGGGACGGGGCTTCCGGGGTGTTGCCCAGGATGAGGTCACATGCCTTTTCCGCGATCATCATGGTGGGGGAATAAATATTTCCATTGGTGACCAAGGGCATGACCGAGGCATCCACCACCCGCAGGTTCTCCACCCCGTGGACAGCCATGGTGGTGGGGTCCACCACGGCCATGTCGTCCATGCCCATCTTGCAGGTGCAGGAGGGGTGGAGGGCGGTCTCCGCATCCCGGGCCACCCAGTCCAAAATGTCCTGGTCGGTCTGGATCTGCATGCCCGGGGAGGTCTCTCCGGCGTTGAATTCGTCAAACTCGGGCTGATTTAGGATTTTTCGGGCGTGGCGGACGGCCTCCACCCATTCCCGCCGGTCTTCCGGGGTGGAGAGGTAATTGAAACGCAGGGCCGGATGCTGCCTGGGGTCGGCGGATTTCAGCTTGATGGTACCCCGGGAGTTGGAATACATGGGGCCCACATGGACCTGGTAGCCGTGGCTTTGGCTGGGCCGGCTGCCGTCGTAGCGGATGGCCAACGGCAAAAAGTGGAATTGGATATTGGGGTATGCCACCTCTGGGTTGGACCGGATGAACCCCCCAGCCTCAAAGTGGTTGGTGGCGGCAGCCCCGGCCCTGTGGAAGAGCCATTGGTATCCGATGAAGGGTTTTTTCCAATGGGCCAGGGAGGGATTCATGGAAACCGGCTTCTTACAGGCGTATTGGACATAGACCTCCAGATGGTCCTGGAGGTTTTCCCCCACCCCGGGCAGGTCTTGGACCACGGGGATGTCCAGGGCCTCCAGGTCGGTGGCATTGCCAATGCCCGAAAGTTGAAGAATCTGGGGGGAGTTAATGGCCCCGCCACAGCAGACGACCTCACCTGCCTTGACGGTAACCGGTTTTTTTCCCCCCTTGAGAAACTCCACGCCCACGGCCTTCCTGCCCTCAAAATTAATCCGGGTGGTCAGGGCCCGGCAGACCAGGTCCAGGTTCTTCCGTTGTTTGAGCACGGGGTGGAGGTAGGCCCGAGCGGCCGAGAGGCGGCGACCCCGCTGGATGTTCCGGTCAAAGCGGCCAAAGCCCTCCTGCTGGTATCCGTTGACATCGTCGGTGAGGGGGTGGCCCGCGGCCCTGGCCGATCTCAGGAAGGCGGAGAACAGCGGGTTGCGGCAGGGCCCGGTTTCCAGGACCAAGGGCCCCTGGTTCCCGTGGTAATCGTTGGGACCTTTGATGCGGTTTTCAGCCCGTATGAAATAGGGCAGGTTGTGGGCGTAGTCCCAATGTTCCATGCCCGGTTCCTTTGCCCATTTTTCGTAGTCCATGGCATTGCCGCGGATGTAGATCATCCCGTTGATGGAGGACGACCCCCCCAACACCTTTCCCCGACCGTGGAAGATCCTCCTGCCCTTCATAAAGGGTTCGGGTTCGCTCTGGTAACACCAGTCGTAGTATGCGTTTCCGATGGGAAAGGTCAGCCCGGCGGGCATGTGGATGAAGACATCCCATTTATAATCCGGTCGTCCCGCTTCCAATACCAGCACATCCACGGACGGGTCTTTGCTCAGCCGGTTGGCCAGGACGCAGCCTGCGGATCCGCCACCGATAATCACGTAATCGTATTGATCTTTCATCCCCACAACTCCTTTTTAATTCATCGGGTTCATTGCAGTTCGATCATCCCGGATACTTCATGACCATTTGCTCCTAAAGGCTATGTGTCCTTAATCTTGGGTTAGATCATAGGTTTTCTCCTGGGGATCTGCTGTGGCAAATCCATTTCGTGACATCTCCGGGGTATGGGCTCCGGCGGACAGGGATACACCGGTTGGGTACTAGGGTGTCAAGGGCTCATCCCCCACCAGGCGGATGAATCCGGCCACCAGCTGGTCAATGTCCATCTCCCCCTCCCGGATGATGGCCTGGAGGGCCACCCCCTGGAGTCCGGAGAGGAAGCAGATGGCTGCGGCCCGGTGGGTGGGCCGGGGGGAGATGCGGTTCAAGGCATCCTCCAGGGCATTGACGAAAATATCGTGCACCCCCTGGACCTTTTCCATGACCGGCCCCCGGATGCCGGAAAATTCCGCGGCCAGGGAGGCCTGGGCAATGATGAGGTCGGATTCGGTATTGTACCGGTCGATGAAAATTTCCATGAGGCCGGTGAGCAGGCTGGGATAGTCCCTGTGATCCTGTTTGAGATAGTCCACGTAGCGGTGGTAGCTGCCGGCCAGTTCCTCAACCACCTGGTCCAGGATTTCGGGTTTGGCGCTGTAATGGTGGAAGACGGCTCCGGTGGTCATGCCGATGTGCTGGGCAATGTCCTGGATGGTGGTCTTGTGGTAGCCCAGCCGGGCAAAAAGATGGATGGCGGCCAGAAGGATCCGCTTCCGGGTGGCCCTGCGGCGGGCCTCTTTTTTATTTGGCGGGCTGTTTGGGGTGGTTTTCAACGGTTTAAGGATTCGGCTCATGGCGATGGTCCTTTGGTGCCTTGGTCGGCAGGGGCAGGCCCAGCCGCGCCAGGGTGTCGGGTGTGGGGATGCCCTGGGAATCCCAACCCCGCAAGGCGTAATATTCCCTAAGCATCCGGTCCATGTCTGTCCGTGAAATGCAATGGCCTGGGGTGGGGCCGTCGGGCAGGGGTTCTTGAACAAAGCGGCGGGGCAGGGTGTCCTGTCCGGCATCCAGTCCCATGTCCAGGTTGAAGCAGCGGATGAGGTTCCAGATGCGTTCGCCGGTGGTGAGAATATTTTGGGCTGTGACGGCCCGACCCGTGGCCGCTGTGAAAAGCCGGGCATAGGTGTCAATGGAGATGCCAAAGGCCCCGAAGTCGCATTTCACCAGGGCGTCGGTGCCAGCGCTGTGGTTCTGGAGGCCCACCACCAAGGGGGCCTTATTGTCCGGGGTCAGGGGATCCAGGGGCAAACCCTGGTATTCTCCCCCGTGTTCGTAGGCCACGGCAAAGCCCCGCTGGTGGCAGCCCCCCCGGTCGGTGGTCATATAGGCCAGGCCCATGCCCGAGACACCCCGGGGCCCCCAGGCCGGGGTTTCCAGGCCCTTGGTGTGCTGGGCGAAGTCCTGGGCCCCTTGGCCGATATCTTCTGCGGCCTTTTTCACGCCCTGGGCCAGGAGGGCCCCCAGGCCGTGGGATTTTTTGGCCATGGCCCGGATGAGATATTCGGCGGCCTTGACGTTGCCGAATTTGAGATCAATCCCGTCGGGGGCGTGGATGAGCCCTTTTTCACAGGCCTCCATGGCAAAGCCGATGGCAGAGCCCGAGGACATGGAATCCAGGCCCAGAAGATCGCAGAGCCGCACCAGGTGGGCCACGGCCTTGACGTCGCCAATGTCCAGATTGGCCCCCATGAGGGCGGCGGATTCGTATTCCACAATGTCCGTGACCATGCCCCGGTATTTCCCGGTTCTCACCGCCCCCATTTTGGAGCAGCGGATGGGGCATCCCATGCAGGCGGAACTGCCCATCCACAGATGCTTTGCCTGGCCCTTTTCCGAGAGGCGGTGGGCCTTGCCCCAGCTGCCGTATTGGTAATTCTTGTGGGGGAGCAGCCCGGTCTGACTGGCGTATTCCACGGAGCCGGCCGTGCCCGCCTCCCTCAGCCCGGCAATGTCCGGACTTTCGGCCAGCTCTGCATTGGCCCGGTCACAGGCGGCCTTAAAGGCCAGGGGATCATGGACTTTGACGGTGCGGCTGCCCCGCAGGGCAATGGCCTTGAGATTTTTGGAACCCATGACGGCCCCGGCCCCGCCCCGGCCGGCCTGGCGATTGTACTCGCAGCCGATGAGGGCAAAGGGAACTTGGTTTTCCCCGGCTGGACCGATGCCGGCGATTTTAATGGTGGGATCCTCCAATTGGGCCTTGATCACGTGGTTGGCCTGGAGGGTATCCATTCCCCATAGGTGGGATGCATCCCGGATCTCCACGGTCTGATCGTCCACCCAGAGGTAGACCGGGTCCTTGGACCGACCGGTGATCACAATGGCGTCAAACCCGGCATATTTGATCTCCGGGGAAAAGCTGCCCCCGAAATAGGAGTCCAGGAAGATACCGGTGAGGGGGCTTTTGGTGACCACGCAGCCCCGCATGGCTGGGGCCAGGGTGCCGGTGAGGGGACCGGTGGCAAAGATCAGGGGATTCTCCGGTCCCAAAGGAGGGGTGGCCCGGGTGACCTGTTGGGCCAGGAGCCAGGCCCCTAACCCCTTGCCGCCCATGAGGGCCGTTTCCACGGTGGGATCCACGGTCTCTATCCCATGGCAGCCCCGGGTGAGGTCCACCTTGAGCAGCTGATGGGTATAGGCGGTGTTCATACCTCACCTCCCGCTGGGATCACCCATTCCAGGGCCCCGGTGGGGCATGCCTCCACACATTTGGGGTTGCCGTTGCAGAATTCGCATTTCACGGCCTTTTTCAGTTCCGGATCCAATTGGATCATGCCCAGGGGGCAATACCGGGTGCAGATGCCGCAGCCCACGCAGCTGTCGGGGTCCACCCGGACGATGCCGTGTTCATCCCGGGTGATGGCAGACACGGGGCAGGCCGTGGCGCAATAGGCATTTTCACATTGGTTGCAGACCACAGGAAGGTGGAAGAGGTGTTCCCGCTGGTGGTCGATGCGCAGCCGGGAACGGCGGGGATTAAACCCGCCCGCCAGGTCGTGGCTGCAGGAAAGTCGGCAGATTTCACAACCGGTGCACTTGTCGAAATGGGTATGGATAAAGGGATTGATGACACATCTCCTTGTAATTTCCGTTGGGCAATTACAGGTCGAAATAACACATAGTATGTACTATGTAAACGGATAATTTGTCCTTGATTTTAAAAATGAACCATGTTAGTTCAGTGATTCACCTATCGCATACTATGTAATACACAAGCGGCACGACTGAATGAGAAGGAAGGGACTCCATGCTGAACGTGAGCCGTGTGACCAAAAAGTTTGGTGAACTGACCGCTGTGAACGACTTGAGCTTCCAGGTGGAGGAGGGACGGATCTTCGGGATTGCCGGCCCCAACGGTGCCGGGAAGTCTACCCTGTACAACCTCATTACCGGGCTTTACCCCTTCCAGGGGACCATCGAATTCCAGGGGCATCCCATCCAGGGGCTGGCCCCCCACAGGATTGCCCGCCTGGGCATCTCCCGGACCTTCCAGGTTCCCCAGACCTTTCCCAGCCTCACCGTGGCCCAGAGCCTGGGGGTGGGCAGCCATTTTGGCAGTACCAGGGGATTTGACCGGGGCCATGTCAACGAGATTCTGGATTTTGTTCAATTGTCGGACCAGGGGGATGCCGCCACGGGGCAACTCAAGCTCCTGGACAAAAAGCGGCTCATGATCGGGGCCGCCCTGGCCACCCGGCCCTCCCTGCTCATGCTGGACGAGCCCATGGCCGGTTCCAACGCCAAGGAGATTCTGGCCCTCATGGACCTGATCAAACGCATCAACAGGGATCTTAAGGTCACCATCCTCATCATCGAACACTTCATGAAGGTGCTCACCGAGCTCACGGAAACCTTGCTCATCATTGAAAGCGGACGGCAAATCTGTTGCGGGGATCCCGTGGAAGTGACCAGCGATCCCCGGGTCATTGAATGCTATTTAGGGGAGGGCCATGGTCAGGGTTGAGAACTTAAACGCCTATTACGGAGACTTCCACGTCCTCAAGGACGTTTCCCTCCACGTGGGGGAGGGGGAGATCGTGGTCATGATGGGGCCCAACGGCCATGGGAAATCCACCCTGCTCAAGGCCGTCTGCGGCCTGGTGGAACGTCTGGAGGGGGGGATTTTTTTCCAGGACCGGGATATTACGGGCCTGGGGGCGGAAAAGCTGGTGAACCAGGGCATCACCTACATTGCGGAAAACCGGGAACTCTTTCCGGAGATGAGTGTGCTGGAAAACCTGAAGCTGGGGGCCTATTCCAAGTCGGCCCGGGCCCACGAAAGGGACAACCTGGACTGGGTTTTTGACCTCTTCCCACGGCTTGCCGACCGTAAGGCCCAGCCCGCCGCCACCATGAGCGGGGGGGAGGCACGGATGCTGGCCATTGCCCGGGGGCTCATGTCCAACGCCAAATTCCTGGCCGTTGACGAGCCCTCGTTGGGGCTCCAGCCCAATTTGCGGGACGAAGTGGCCCGGATCATACAGAGCATCAACGCCCAGGGCATGACCGTGCTGGTGGTGGAGCAGAACATCCCCCAGATCACGGAGCTGGCATCCCGGATCTATGTGTTGGAGGAGGGGCGGATCAGCTTTGAGGGCAGCCGGGAGGCGGCATTGGGCAACGACCATCTCAAGGAAATCTTTCTGGGCATGTAAGGGGGCATCCATGTGGATTGAAATCATCGACGTCATCATCAGCGGCCTGATCAACGGATCGGTTTACGCCCTCATGGCCGTGGGCCTCACCCTCATCTACGGGGTGTCCAAGGCATTCAACTTTGCCTATGGCTCCTTTTATTCCATGGGGGGCTACATTGCCTTTCTCATGTTTGGGGCGACCTTTTTGAACAATTACCTCATTGTCTTTTGCCTGGCCGTTCCCGTGCTCCTGGTTCTGGGGTTTGTCGTGGAGAAATGGCTGGTGGCCCCCCTTCGAAAAAGGGATGACTGGGAGATCAAGGTCATGATGATCACCCTGGGGTTGGCCCTGTTCCTGGACAATGCCTACCAGGTGGTCTTCGGGGCCCGGATGAAGGCCCTGCCCACCATGTTGGAGGGGGCCTTTGAGGCCGGGGAATTCATCCTTTCCTACCAGGATGTGGTGATCTTCATTCTTTCCATCGGCGGTATCCTGGCCTTCCGCTGGTTCCTCAACAACACCCGCACGGGCATGTCGGTGCGGGCCGTGGCCCAGAACCCCATGGGGGCCCAGATCGTGGGCATCCCCAAGGAATTTGTCTTTGCCGCCACCTTTGCCATCTCCACGGTCATGGTGGGCATGGGCGGGATCCTCCTGGCCCAGAAATACTTTGTCACCCCCACCGGGGGCTGGGATATCCTGGTCAAGGCATGGGTGATCACGGCCTTCGGCGGCATGGGCAGCATCCAGGGGGGGCTCTTGGCCGCCTTCATCGTGGGGATGCTGGAGGCCTTTGTGGGATGGCATTTCGGCATGAACTGGACATTGATGGCCCTCTTTGTGGTCCTGCTGGCCACCCTGGCCATCCGGCCCCAGGGCCTCATGGGAAAATGGGGGTAAACCATGGATTATAGAGGCATCGGATTCTTTCTGGCCCTGATCTGGGGGGTGGTGGCCCTGCTGCCCCTGTTCTTTGGTTCCACCCAGTTCATCATGCACATCCTCATCATCTGCCTGATCTGGTCGGTGGTGGCCTCCTGCTGGGATCTCATCATGGGCTTTGCCGGGATCTTTTCCTTTGGCCAGGTGGCCTTTTTCGTCATGGGGGCCTATGCCTCGGCCATCATCTCGGCCAAGTTCGGCATCCCGCCGATTGTTACCGTTTTCCTTGCCGGGGGCGTCAGTGGCGCAGTGGGGGTATTGGTGGGGATTCCCTGTCTCAAGCTCAAGGGGGCCTACATTGCCCTGGTCACCTTTGCCGTCCACATGATCCTGGAACCCATCCTCAAGGGGGAGATCGGCTGGGCCCTGGGCACCGGTGGCTCCCGGGGGATTCTCACCATCGAGCCCATGTCCCTGTTCGGCTATACCTTTACGGCCTCGGCCCCCATTCCCTATTTTTACCTGATTTTTGGTGTGGCCGTGATCTGTTCCGGTGTCATCTACCTGGTCATCCGCTCCCATTGGGGCACGGCCTTTCTGGCCCTGAAAGACAGCGAAGATTTTGCCGCCTGTCTGGGGGTGTCGGCCTTTAAGTACAAACTCATGGTCTTTGCCCTTACCTCGTTTCTCACGGGCACCATGGGCGGTTTCTACGCCCATTACGTGGGCATGCTCTCCACCCGGATGCTGGGCATCGACCTTTTTGTCACCCTCATGGTCATCCTGGTCATCGGCGGGGTGGGGAAATTCCCCGGCGCCATTGTGGGCGCCTTCATCACCATTGCGGCCAATGAAATGCTCAGTCCCCTGGGGTCCTATCGCCCCGTAATCCTGGGGGCCATGGTGGTGGTTCTGGTATTGGTCCTGCCCGACGGCATTGTGGGGCTGGTGGAAAAATTCATCCGCCGTACAACCTCCAGAAAAATCCCTGTTAATTCGGCATGGTTGATGAACCTAACCCATATATTTCACGAGGAGGAAAGATGAGAAAAACCCTTGCTGTACTCATGATGCTCATGGTTTGTGTGGTTCTATTCCCCCCGGGTGCAACGGCCCAGGAGACCATCAAGGTGGGGGTTCCCCTGGCCATGACCGGCCCCTATACCGATACGGGGGACAATTATTGGAAGGGGATCAAAATGGCCATTGACGAGATCAATGCCCAGGGAGGGCTTCTCGGGAACGCGCTGGAGCCGGTCCGCTTCGACACCCAGGAATTTGCCCCGGAGCGGGTGATGCAGGGGGCCGATTACCTCTGCGGCAAGGTGGGGGTGGACTCCGTCCATGCGGGATGGGCCGGCTGGGGCCAGGACGTTCGGGCCTATGGAAAATACACCGCCCCCTTCTTTGCCGATGACGGTTCCCAGGCCGCCGTTGATGTCTTTAAGCAGAACCGGACCCAGTATAAAAACATCTTCCAGCTCACCGACACCGGGATCAACCAGGCCCAGAGCATGTTCAACGTCCTCATGGCCCTGCCCTATGGGTACCCCAATAAAAAGGCCGTGATCATCACCGCCGACGACGCCTGGGGCACGGAGGTGGGGGAGACCCTGGCCGCCAATTTTAAGGAAAAGGGTTGGACGGTGGCCATGCACGAGCTGGTTCCCTACGGCACCAACCAATGGGGACCCTTGCTCACCAAGATCCGGAAGATCAAACCAGCGGTTATCCACGTTGAAATCGTCTCGGCCCAGGAAGTGATCACCTTTTTCCGCCAATTCATGAAAAAGCCCACCAACTCCATCCTCAGCTATGGGTATTCCCTGGTTCCCCGGGAGGTGGTGGAGACCATGGGGAAGGAGGCCGACGGCCTCCTGGGTGAAGTTCCCACGGCCATGCCCACACCCAAGGCCCCAACGGCTGCTGCCCAGGTCTGGATGGATCAGTTCAAGGCCATGTGGAAGCATACCCCCCAGGCCGGCTCCTGGGCCGCCTACTCCGGGGTAAAAGCCTGGGCCGCTGCGGTTGAGGCCGTGGGCGATGTGAAAAACCACAACGCCGTCAGCGACCACATTGCCAAGGTGGGATATGAGGGGGAGACGGGCTGGTGGAAATGGGATGAGGACCATGTCATGCGGGCCGGCGGGGATGTCCCCATTGGCCACTACCAGGTCCAGAATGGGGAGATGGTCTGCATCTTCACCGATCCCCCGGTCAAGGCTTATAAAGGTTATACATTCCAGGTGCCCCGCTGGATCAAGCAATAGCACCGGTTGAATATTAACACGGCAATAAAATACGAGCGTTCCGAGTAGTAAAATGATATAAGTGTTTCATGAAAAAATTTGACGCACGCAAACTCAGTACTGAAGCACAGCAAGAACTTCGTTATCAAGTTGTTCGGTTAAAAACACAGGGCCGGACAGCCGCTGAAATTAATAGCGTAACCGGAGTAACTCAATCAAGAATATACGCCTGGTGGAAGTTGTATAAAGATGGCGGCAAAAAAGCCCTAAAAATCAAAAAGCGTGGGCGTTCCCTTGGGGGCAAAAGAACTCTTACTCCTGATCAGGAAAGAGAAATACAAAAGGCGATATATGACAATTGTCCAGACCAAATGAAATTGCCTTTTGCCCTGTGGACAAGGCGGGCTATTCAACAGCTGATCCAACAGCTTTGGAAAATTAAAATGCCGATCAGGACTGTTGGGGAATATTTGAAACGATGGGGATATACGCCACAGCGGCCCTTGCGCAAAGCCTATAAACAAAACCCAAAAGCTGTTGAGAAATGGTTGGGTGATACGTACTCTCAAATCAAAGAGCGGGCAAAAAACGAAAATGCAGAAATCCACTGGGGAGATGAAACCGGATTATGCAATGACAGCTATCATGGTCGGAGCTATTCGCCTAAAGGTGAAACCCCTGAAATTAGAATCCATGCCAGATGTGAGAGGATAAATTTGATATCTACCGTCACTAACCAGGGAACGGTCCGTTTCATGGTCTACGGTGGTACAATGAATGCTCAAACGCTGATTAAGTTTCTGAAAAGACTAATCAAAGGGTCTCAGAAAAAAGTGTTCTTAATTTTGGATAATTTAAAAGTTCACCACTCTTATTTGGTCAAGGATTGGCTGGCTGACCATGAAGATGATATCGAATGCTTTTTTCTGCCTTCTTATTCTCCCGAACTCAACCCGGATGAATATTTGAATTGTGACCTAAAGGCCGGGGTACATTCCAATGTTCCAGCAAGAACAAAAAAAGAACTCAAGAAGAATGCCATATCGCATTTGAGAATGCTCCAGAAATCGCCTGATAGAGTAGTCAAATATTTTGAGCATTCGAAGATTTCATATGCTGCATAGTACTCTTGTATTTAATTGCCAGGTTAATATTTGCAATTCCGGGCTGCGGCGTTCCGTCGCAGCCCATCGTCTTTATGCAATGTTGTGTTCGTTTTTGAAACTTTTTTAATGATTTGATCGGAAAAGACTGGAAAAAGTACACCGATCAAGCTACCCTGTCAGGCCGATTTAAAATGCTCCGGCTTGGAAAGTGAAATCAACGACTTGACCGTTGGTACACCGTTGAACCGGAGGGGAAACAAGATGTGCAGGGAGTAAGGCAACATGTCCAAGAAATCAATTGAAACCCGGTGCCACCTGGCGGGCTGGGGCGTATTTATCTTTTCATCCTTCTTTTTCATCGCCGGCAGTCTTAAACCCTTTGACATCATCGGGTTCATCGGCGGGGTCTCCTTTTTCATTGGGTGCCTGGTCTTTCTGATCCCCTATTTTAAAAAGTGTTAATAGCTCCACGGGGTAAGCTTATTTTTAAGCCGACATGCTGTGGTCAAAGGCGGTGAGGTCTTCGCCCGCCAATCGGTAGATCACCCATCCTTTCTGGGGATTGGCCCCGATTTTTTCGTAGAACTGGATGGCGGGCTCGTTCCAGTCCAGCACACTCCATTCAAACCGGCCGCAACCCTTTTCCACGGCCAGCTTGGGCAGGTGATTGAGAAGACAGTTTCCAGCCCCGGCCTGCCTGTGTGCCGGAGAGATGTACATATCCTCCAGGTAAAGTCCGTTCTTCCCCAGCCAGGTGGAATAGTTGAAAAAATAGGCCGCATAGCCAATGGGGCTGGCGTCCTTGCAGCAGTTGAGCGCCTTGGTACTGGCGTTCTCTGAAAACAGCGAGGATTCGATATCGGCCTTGGAGACCGTAACATGCGCCTCCGCCTTCTCGTATCTTACCAATTCCAGAATAAAGCCTATAATGGTTTCCGTATCTTGTGGGGTTGCCGCCCGGACGGTGAGGGGGGCAATTCTTGTCTTCTCCTTAAATGAAAATAAAAGGCTTATAGCATTGGAATCCACAGGATTGCATAGCCGGGGTGAACGGCTGTCAGAGAAATTATAGATAATCCCTGAGAAAGAGGCGTTCAAAGTGTAAAATGGTCAGATTCCGGTGGGCTTCAAACTGGTCGGCATCCATGTCAACCCTGCCGCCTTCCACAATGGTATCGGTGACGCTGAATTCCTCGGCAATGCCTTCCAACTCATCAGCAATCTCCAAAAGTTCAACACAGGAGGGCGGTTGTGCCGATACCGAGGAAAGATGAATAAAAAGGGTAAAAAATACTAGGGGCTGTTTCTAAAAACTAGACTTTTGGGCTAATCCATGGTTGAATGCTCCCTATGAGTCGACACGATGTAACAGATAAAGATTGGCAAGTGATCCAGCCCTTTCTGGTAGAACAACGAAATGATCCAAGAGGCCGCCCAGCCAAAGATCCCCGTTTGATGTTTAACGGGATCCTTTGGGCTCTAAGAACAGGCTCTCCCTGGCGTGATCTGCCGGGAGAATTCGGCCCTTGGCAGACGGTTTACAAGCGTTTTAACAAATGGAGTCGAATGGATGTGTGGAATGATTTGTTATCAAAACTATCAACAGACTCCGATTTTGAAACAGCGTCAACAGACGGCTCCTATGTCAAGGTTCATCAACATGGCACAGGGGCAAAAGGGGGCACTTCAAACAAGAATTAGGCCGTAGCAGAGGCGGGTTAACCACCAAAATTCATGCAACGGTTGATGGATTGGGGAATCCAGTGAAAATTAAACTTACTGGAGGGGAAGTTCATGACATAGTTCCAGCTCCCGAAATGATTTCAGATATTCAGGCCGATTTCATTTTGGTAGACAGAGCGTATGATTCAGATAAGTTCATTTCTCTTGTGGAATCGCAAGGGGCTCAAATAGTCTGTCCGCCAAGAATAAATAGAAGAAATCAAAGCACTTATGATTGACATTTATACAAAGAACGGCATTTGGTTGAATGCTTCTTTGCTAAAATTAAAAAATATCGAAGGGTTGCAACTCGATATGAAAAGTTGGCCAGAAATTATTAACCCGGCAATAAAATACGAGCATTCCGAGTAGTAAAATGATATAAGTGTTTCATGAAAAAATATGACGCACGCAAACTCAGTACTGAAGCACAGCAAGAACTTCGTTATCAAGTTGTTCGGTTAAAAACACAGGGCCGGACAGCCGCTGAAATTAATAGCGTAACCGGAGTAACTCAATCAAGAATATACGCCTGGTGGAAGTTGTATAAAGATGGCGGCAAAAAAGCCCTAAAAATCAAAAAGCGTGGGCGTTCCCTTGGGGGCAAAAGAACTCTTACTCCTGATCAGGAAAGAGAAATACAAAAGGCGATATATGACAATTGTCCAGACCAAATGAAATTGCCTTTTGCCCTGTGGACAAGGCGGGCTATTCAACAGCTGATCCAACAGCTTTGGAAAATTAAAATGCCGATCAGGACTGTTGGAGAATATTTGAAACGATGGGGATATACGCCACAGCGGCCCTTGCGCAAAGCCTATAAACAAAACCCCAAAGCTGTTGAGAAATGGTTGGGTGATACGTACCCTCAAATCAAAGAGCGGGCAAAAAACGAAAATGCAGAAATCCACTGGGGAGATGAAACCGGATTATGCAATGACAGCTATCATGGTCGGAGCTATTCGCCTAAAGGTGAAACCCCTGAAATTAGAATCCATGCCAGATGTGAGAGGATAAATTTGATATCTACCGTCACTAACCAGGGAACGGTCCGTTTCATGGTCTACGGTGGTACAATGAATGCTCAAACGCTGATTAAGTTTGTCAATCGGCGTCCAAAAATGACCCCCCATCGGCGTCCAATTTTGACCCCCCTGGAGTTAAAAAAAAATCACTGCCTGCTCTTCAATCTCCAGCTCTCGTTTCCGGTCTCAACTATCTCACAATGATGGGTGAGACGATCCAGAAGAGCGGTTGTCATTTTCTTGTCACCAAACACCTTTGACCATTCTCCAAAATTCAGGTTGGTGGTGATGATTACGGATGTTCTTTCATAAAGTCGACTGATCAGGTGGAACAACAGGGCCCCGCCCGCCTGGGAAAACGGCAAATAGCCCAACTCATCAAGAACGACAAAATCCACATTCTCAAGACGCCCTGCTATTTTACCAGGGGTTCCCTGGTGTTTTTCTGCCTCAAGCTGATTGACAAGATCTACAACTCCGTAAAAGCGGCCTTTTTTCCCTGTTCGGATGCTGTGGGAACCGATGGCTGTGGCAAGGTGGGTTTTGCCGGTGCCGGTTCCCCCGATAAAGATGAGATTCCGCCTCTCTGACAAAAATCGCCCCTGGTAAAGGTCTTTGATTATCATCTCTTCTGCCGGGATATTGGCAAAATCGAATGTGTTAATGTCTTTTAATATCGGGAATTTGGCGATACCCATCTGGTATCGGATTGACCTGGTTTTTCTTTCAAGGCCTTCGGCTTTGCACAAATGACCCAGGATTTCATGGACTGTATGCTTTCTTCTGATTCCCTGGGTAACGACATCGTCAAATGCCCCAACCATCCCAAACAATTTCAGTTCCTTCATCCTGTCTATCAATTCATGGCCCTGCATCTGATCTCTCCTTTTCTGAGGCGGTCGTAGCGCCCGCAGTCTGCCAGGGGTTCATTTGCCAACTGAAGACGGGAAGGGACTTCTACCGGCTTGATCGGAGAGCCTTCCACTTCCCTGGCCAGCCAATTCAATATGACATCACTCTGGTAAACACCGGAGGACAAGGCCTTCCGGCAAACTTTGTCGGCTGCTTCTACACCATACTGTCTGGCTGCAGAAAGGATGTTCACAAATTGTCGGTCTCCGCCGGGACGTTGGGTCAAACGGTGCCTCAGCCGTTCCAGCCCCGCCGGCAGTTCCCAGTTCCGGAACGGGGCCCCGTTTCTGAGGGCGCCGGGTTTTCGTTTCAGCACATCAAGGTAATGCCATGGATCGTAGATGGTCTGGTCCCGGTCAAAGCATCTTGTATGGCAAGCAATCTCTTCCCCGTCCTTCACCACAAGGATCTTCAAGGCCTTTGCCAGGACCGTTACGGTCTGGCCCACTGCTTGGCATGGAACGCTGTAATGGTTCCGGTCATAGCGGACCAGGCAGGTGCTGGAGACACTGCATTCTTTTTGTGTATATCCGTCAAATGCATGGGGTGAGGGTATCAGGGAAGCCTGCTCATCTTCAAACACCTCCTGGATGGTCTTTTCTTTGAATACAGGATGGTTTCTCTGGTTGCAGATCTGAACGCACCGGTCGTGGAGCCATTGGTTCAACTCTTCAAGGCTTGAGAACCGAGGCTTGGGCACGAACAGCCAGCGCCTGACGTCATTGACCTGCTTTTCCACCTGTCCTTTTTCCCATCCCGCCCCGGGGGTACAGGCCACCGGTTTGACCAGATAATGGCTGCACATCAGGATAAAACCGGAAGCATACACCCTTTCTTTGCCCTTGAGGATACTGACAATCGCAGTGGACATATTGTCGTAGATCCCGCGTTCACAGGTCCCCCCAAAGAAGGTAAATGCCCTGGTATGGGCGTCCATCACCATTTCACGTGTTTCCCTGAAATAGGCGGTTACAAAGAATTTTCGGCTGTGGCACAACCGGATATGAGCCACTTTTATTTTTCTGGGTTCACCATTGATAACAGCCATCTCATGACTCCAGTCAAACGGATAGGCATCGCCCGGCTCAAAATATAATGGAATAAACGTGTCTGAAGGGAATTTACCCTTTGCTCGCCGCCACTTACGAACATGTCGCCTGACACTGTCATAGCCGCCTTTGTATCCCCTTTTCTGAATCATTTCACAAAGTCTTGCCGCAGTCAGACGCCTTTTGGCAGGCCTTTGCCAATCCTGTTCCAGAAGCTCATTTAGGGTATTGATATAAGGGCCTAATTTGGGAACGGGTTGATGCTCCCTGGTGTAATCATGACGGGTGTTGTTGTTTCTGATCACCTTGCGGACCGTATTCCTGGATATGTTCAGGTCCCTGCTGATCTCTTTGATCCCCTTTTTCTTAATGAAATAATACCGACGAATCTTCGCTATCGTTTCCACTATCAGCATCCTCCTCACCTCCATGATTTAGTTCATGGAGAGTCTATATCAAGGGGGTCAATTTTGGACGCCGATTTTTCTATTTAGGGGGTCATTATTGCATGCCGATTAACAATTAAGTTTCTGAAAAGACTAATCAAAGGGTCTCAGAAAAAAGTGTTCTTAATTTTGGATAATTTAAAAGTTCACCACTCTTATTTGGTCAAGGATTGGCTGGCTGACCATGAAGATGATATCGAATGCTTTTTTCTGCCTTCTTATTCTCCCGAACTCAACCCGGATGAATATTTGAATTGTGACCTAAAGGCCGGGGTACATTCCAATGTTCCAGCAAGAACAAAAAAAGAACTCAAGAAGAATGCCATATCGCATTTGAGAATGCTCCAGAAATCGCCTGATAGAGTAGTCAAATATTTTGAGCATTCGAAGATTTCATATGCTGCATAGCACTCTTGTATTTAATTGCCAGGTTAATACAAGGCTGCTGTTCTAATCGCAGCGTGCATGATTTGGCTACACTGATTATTTAGAAACAGCCCCTAAACGGACACAGTTTTTGAACACCCTCAGGGGAAAACCGTTTTGCCTATTGTGTGCGCCAATTAAACGAATTTCAGATATAGAGATATTCGGGAATTATATTTTGATCAATTTTTTGAAAACAGTTTGCCCTGATCGTTTTAAACGCTTGAGTGAATTCAGTAACAGTTCCTGCTCCTTCCATAACCATTTCTAATTTTTTGAAAAAATAATTCCATGCTAAAGTGGATACTCCGATTTTCAGAAGAAACCCTACTATTCCCCATAAAAGGGGAGGGCTGTCAGTGCAAATACAAAAGATTGTGAGGAACGTGAATATGGTAAAAGAGCAGGATAAAAGAAAAAAAGTAGTTGTAACATATAGAGGGAAGGCCCATGATTTTGTTTCATATTTTTTTTGTGGGTTTAAAAATTTAAATAAAAGGCAAATCCCTGCTTTCGTACTGCTTTTATGCTCAATGCCATGGGGCTTGTTCTCATCCCTTATCCTGTTAATGCATACTTCCCAAAGAAAAATATTTTTGGGGAATGTCTCATTCTGTTTGCCGATTTTGAGGTGTTCTTCACTTAGCACACGACAGTAAGCGGCCATTCTGTTATGTGAAATGAATTTGTAGAAGAGTGTGTAAAGCACTAATAATATTACCCCTTCTACTCCTATTGTTACGGATAAAAGACAATTGAATGACAATAGTTTAGCGGACGCGGTTAATGCTAAAAAGACAGCGCCACTACCTCCTAAAACATACCCAATGTAGGTAGTAATGCATTCTTTGATATGGTCCATTTCGGTTCTTATTATACGGTATTCCTTAATGTTTGTTTTGTCCATAGAATTTCCTCTTAATGGTTTTTGATGTGAGGAAATTGAGCCTTAAATTCACAATAATATCAACTGTTATTTTTTTAATGAAGTTAAATATATGAATGCCAGTTAGTAGTGTGATGTTGTTCAATTTATAAATTTTGTTTGAAATTGATGAGTGATGATGAAAATTGAGTAGGATATGGCCTGAAATCCGTCTGTGTGTTGTTTGAATTAGCATTTGGGATAAAAGGGTTATAAATGGGAACAATACAGTTTTGAACGTATAAAATGAATGTTTAGTGAGGTGACGAGTAGGACCTCAGAAGGCATAAAGTGAAGGAGGGGGGCGGGCTTTGCTCAACAGAATGGAGTTTAGCCGCTTTAAAATCGTCATCTGGCGAGGAGGGCCCATGCAATTCACCACGGATAATTTTCCTTAGGTACCCCCCGGCCCTGCCGGAGATTTATGACTCCCACTATAAGAATCTTTTTTCCCGTTTGCAAATCGTTTAATTTAACATTTTCCTACACACGAATCCATCTCATGAATTAACCAGGTCTGGAAGGCATTCACCTCCGGGGTGTGTTCATTAAAGTCCGGGCGGGAAAAATAGTAGAATCCTGTTTTAAAGGGGAGATGGCCCAAAGGCGCCACCAGGCGGCCCGAGGCCAGTTCCTCCCGGATGAGGAATTGATCGCCCAGGGCTACGCCAAGGCCGGCCACGGCGGCCTGGAGGGCGGCGTCGTCCACCTCAAAGACCTGGCCCCGCTCCAGGGGAAGCCCTGGGACATCCATCTGCAGGGCCCAGGCCCGCCATTCCCGCAGGTCGGGATTGTTGTGCAGGAGCATGTGGTGGCGCAGGTCGTCCGGGGTTTTCAGGGGCTTCTCGCCCTCAAATAGAGACGGGGCGCAGACCGGGATGAGTTTCTCCTCCAGGATTTTGTACCGGGTGACGCCTGGGGTTTCCCCGCCCAGGTGGGTGATGCCCGCATCGAAGTTCTCCCGGGAAAAGTCGGCATTGGTGCTGGAGGTGGTCAACCGCACCCGGATGTCCGGGTTCTGGGACTGGAATCGGTGGAGCCGGGGGATGAGCCAGCGGATGGCAAAGGTGGGGTGGACCTTGAGGTTGAGGTCCCTCTGTTGATGCTTGAGGGTGTCCAGGGCATCTGTGATGACGCCGAAGGCCCGGGTCATGGGACGCAGGAGCAGGGTTCCCTGGTCGGTGAGGGCCAGCTTCCTATGCCGGCGGATGAAGAGATTGACGTCCAGGTCGGTTTCCAATTGTTTGATCAGGCGGCTCACTGCCCCCTGGGTGACGTTGAGTTCCCGGGCGGCCAGGGTGAAACTGAGGAGGCGCCCGGCCGCTTCAAATGCCTTCAAGGCATTGAGTGAGGGTAGGGATTTATATTTTGGCATTCCTTTTTCTCATCCAAGCTCTGTGTTTAAATCGCTTGACCAGTCGGTATAAATGGCGTTTAACAGGGCTATGTTAAAATAAATAATGATGCAATGCACCATAAAATATCATTTATCTGGAAATGTCATGACCCCTGTGTCCCACAGGGGGTGGAGCCATGGCCATGGGGGCCACATCCTCCCTGTCTTTTGTGGTGGATCCGGATGAAAGGAAAGGGATTATGAAAGCCAAAGAGTTGATTGCATTGGAGGATCAATACGGAGCCAGAAACTATAAGCCCCTGGACGTGGTTTTGGAAAAGGGGGAGGGGATCTGGGTCACCGATGTGGAAGGAAACCGGTACATGGATTGCCTGTCGGCCTATTCGGCTGTGAACCAGGGCCATTGCCATCCCAGGATCCTCAAGGCCATGACAGACCAGGCCCGGAAACTGACCCTGACCTCCCGTGCATTTCGCAACGACCAGCTGCCCCTGCTCTACGAAGAAATTTGCGAACTCACCGAATCCCACAAGGTGCTGCCCATGAATTCCGGGGCCGAGGCCGTGGAGTCCGTCATCAAATGCGCCAGAAAATGGGGCTATGAACACAAAAACGTCCCCGAATCCCAGGCCGAGGTCATCTGCTGCAACGACAATTTCCATGGCCGGACCCTGTCCATCATCGGCTTTTCCACGGACGACAATGCCCGGATCAACTTTGGTCCCTTTACCCCGGGATTCAAGACCATTCCCTTTGGGGATGCCGATGCCCTGGAAGCGGCCATCGGCCCCAACACCGTAGCCTTTATGGTGGAACCCATCCAGGGGGAGGCAGGGGTGATTATTCCACCCGAGGGGTACCTGAAACGGGTCCGTGAAATCTGTACACAAAAGAATGTCCTCATGATCCTGGATGAGATCCAGACGGGATTGGGACGTACCGGTAAACTCCTGGCCGAGGAGCACGAAGGGGTGCAGGCCGATCTTACCCTCATCGGCAAGGCCCTGTCCGGTGGCTTCTACCCCGTCTCCGCCGTTTTGTCCAATGAAGCGGTTCTTGGGGTTCTAAAACCCGGCCAGCACGGTTCCACCTTCGGCGGCAACCCCCTGGCCTGTGCCGTGGCCCGGGAGGCCCTCAAGGTATTGGTGGAAGAAAACATGATCGACAACGCTGCTGAGATGGGGGAATATTTCCTTTCCGAACTCGGGAAGATCGACAATTCAAATATCAAGGAGGTCCGGGGTCGGGGTCTGATGATTGCCCTGGAACTCAAAGAAGGCACCCCCGGCGGCGCCCGGGCCGTGTGTGAAGCCCTGATGCACCAAGGGATCCTCTGCAAGGAAACCCACACCTACACCATCCGTTTTGCTCCACCATTGATCATCACCAAGGCGGATGTGGACTGGGCCATGGCGCGCATCCGCAAGGTGATGGCGGTTTAGCGGCATACTCCATGGCGCCTTGATCCGGAAGGGGCCTTCCCCTCCATGGGATACCGGAAAGCCCCACCCTGTTCGGGAAATGTCCCGGGCAGGGTGTTTTTTATGGGGCGGCCCATAACTATGCCATCCATCCACTGAATAACGCCATCAAAGGCGCCCGCTTTTCACTGCCCGAAGCCCTTTCTCTGATTTCAGGACTGGGGATCCGCCTGGATTGAGGCGGTCCTCTTTTTTCCCAATAAAAGAACCGGCCCGGGGGCCGGTTCAAAGACCTTCCATTGTTTGAATTCTAAAAAAAGTAGGTGAGCCGGCAGAAGATCCGGTCCATGTCCTTGTAGGAATAGATGAGGGTGTCGGCATTGCCGGCATCGTAGAAGGCCACACCCAGCTGGGCGCTGAAGTGGTCGGTGAAGGCGTATTCCCCGGAGAGGCGGAGGATATGGCCCCGTCCCGGGTTAAAATGGACCCAGAAGGCTTCCCAGTCCAATGTGTCGTTCCACATGAGGTAGTTGGCCTGGACATAGGTGCGGTATTCATGGCGGGGCAGGGCCAGGCTGGATTCGTGGGAAAGGGTGTGGAGCCATTTGGCTTCGGCCAGGAGGACCAGGTGGGAGACGCCGGTGTATTCCAGGCCCACCAGGAGCTCGGTCTGGTCCTTGGTTTCAACGCTTTCCACCCGGGTCAGGGGCTGGCCGATTCCGGTGTAATAGGCCACCTGCTGGGCGATGTCCTTCCTTTGGACGGCCCGGTCCCAGCGGTAGATTCCCTCCAGTTTGAACAGGGTGTTGTCCAGGGCGTAGTTGGCCGAGAGGCCGGCCAGGGTCATCTTTTCAAATTCAGGGGAGAGGTGGGTGATGCCCCCGGGGCTCAGATCCTTGAAGACCAGCACCGGGCTGGCGTCATAGGTACGGCCTGCCACCAGGGCGAGGTCGGCTCCGTTAAAGGTGCGGCCGGCCTTGAAGGCAAAACCCTGGGGCTGGAAATCGGTGTCCGGGGTATCCTTTCCCACGATCCTTACCCCGGGCCGGCGGAAGGCGGCAAAGGCGTCGAAATCCCCGCCCAGCCCCGAGATCTTGTCCCCGGGAAATTCGTGGATGCTCACCCCTTCCAGGCTCACCCAGTCGGTGTCGGCGGTGAGGCGCAGGGCCGTGATGGGCATTCGGGAGTCCTCCAGCTCCATGAGGCCGGGGCGGGTCATGTCCCTGGGGTTGATGAAATCATGGAGCCGGGCGTAGTTGGATTCCCCCCAGGAGATGATCTGGCGGCCGGCCTTGAGTCGGAGGCGGTCGGTGAAGGCCACATCGGCATAGGCTTCCCAGAGTTCCCCTTCCCACTCTTCATCGTCCTGGCCCTGGTGGCCGGGTGTGTTCCGGTCCGTGAGTTCATAGGCGGCCTCGTGTGCCCCCCGGCCCGAGATGCGGAAACGGACGGCATCGCCGGCCCGGTATTCCATTTCCAGGCTCAGCAGGGGGCGCAGGGAGGAGAGTTTGTCCTGGTCCTTGTTAAAGCCCACCTCGGTGGTGATTTCCAGGAATCCCCCCAGGTGAAAGGGGGAATCGGAAACGGGCAGGGCTGCGGTTTTGGTCTTTGAGGCCGCATCTGCGGCAGCAAAGGGGTCCGCCCCGGACAGTTCCTCGGCCATGGGGCTGTCCCAGGCGAGGGAAGGGGGCTGCCCGGCCCAGAGAAGGGGGGCCGTACACAAACAGAGGAGGTGGAAAAGGGCCATGAGGCTGGACCCCATGCACAATGGTCTGGGTTTCATCAGTATCCCTGCTCCATGCTTCGGGGGGTGAAATAGCTGTCCTTGACCGGCAGATTATACTGGACATTGGACATCTGCAGCACCGTTGAATGGGTAACCTTGCCCTTTGCCGTGGTCACCATGGTGAGCTTCAGGGGGGTCCATATGCCGTCGATGCGTTTTATGTCCTCGGCTTTGAAATATTTGATCTTATGCCCATTGGTCACCCAGTACTTGGCCTTGACCACCAGGAGGGTGTCCTTCTGAACCCAGAGCAGAATCTTGGCATATCCGGTCTCCTGGGCCACCTTGGCCTTTGCCGATGCCTTGGGCTGCCCCTTGATCACCCAGGTGTCCACCCCGTTGAGATCAAGGCTTTCCTTTACAAAGGCATAGTCCCAGTCCTGGATGTCCATGCCGTTGATGTCGGAATAGGAGAAGTCCGACCCCATGAATGGTTGGGATTTGTCCCCCGGGGCGATGCGTTTCACCTTGTTCATGGCCGGCAGGTAGAGCCAGGAGTCGTCCTCCTTGGCTGCCTGGTCCCAGTCATAGGACATGTAGGCGGTGTTGCGCACATCGGCCGGGGAGAGGAAGAAGATAATGCCCTTGGCATCTTCTCCGTATTCCTTGCGGATGCTTTTCATCTCCCGGATGCGTTGGTTTTTGTGCCTGTCGATGAGGATCATCCGGGCATCGGAAACGGAGGTGGTTCCCTTGTCCCGGTTGTCCACGGCCGCCATGACATCATGGGCATCCATGGCCGCGACCGGGTAGGGAAGAAGGGCGGTTCCTATCCAGAAGAGAAGGGCCGGTAAAAAAGGTCGTATGGGGTTCATTGTGATCTCCTTTTTCATTGTTTTTCCGATGCAAGATTCAGACGGGGGTGGGGGCTGGGTTTCTGGGTGACCCGGACAAAGACCGGCAGAAAGATCAGTGCGGACAGGGCCGATACCACCATGGTCAATGTGATGAGCCACCCCATGATGATCAGGGGGGTGAGGCTGGCAAACCAGAGGGCCAGGAAACCGCAGCCCACGGTGAGGGCGTTGGAGACAATGGCCTTGCCGCTGTGGCGCACGGTATTTTCCAGGGCCCGGTCAAAGTCCATGCCCTGGTCCAGGTTCCGCCTCAGACGGGAGAGGTAGTGGATGCTGTAATCCACCCCGATGCCGATGACCACCGAAGCAATGATGGCCGAGCCAATGTCCAGGGGGATCTTGAAAAAGCCCATGACCCCGAAGTTCATGGTGATGGTCACGGCCAGGGGGACCATGGCAATGAGGGTGTACCCCATGTGGCGGAAGGTCAGGCCCAGCATGATCAACACCACCAGGATGGAAAGGGTCAGGCCGGTGATCTGGCCCTTGACGATCTCCTGGGTGGTGGCGGCTTCAACACTGGCCGTCCCCGTGATGGTCATGGTCATTTCCGGGGGCAGGTTCCGGCGGGCCCAGCCCTCTATCCGCTCTGTGAGCCCCTTGGTCTCAAAGGAGGAGTTGGTCCGCAGCACCGCTGGCAGGTTGAGCCGGTCATATCGGGGGGTGGCCACATCGGACAGGGCATCCCCGCCGCCGTTCTCGTACAAGAGGAGGAGCTGGGAGATGAGATTGGGGGCCTGGGGATCCCGGCCCGGTTCCACGGGCAGCCGGTCATGGAGAGGATTCTGATCGTTGAGGACATAATGGATGCGCTGGATCAGGGCGGTGAGCCCCATGACCTTTCCCACCTCGGGCTGGTAGGCGATGAACTGGGCCAGGTTTCGGACATGGAGAAGATTTGCCGGCTGCTTAAAGGGCTGATCCCCCTCCATGTCCAGGATGAAATTGATGCGGGATGAGCCGGCCCCGTCCTGGTTCATGGCCTGGGAGGAGCGGAAGATATCCGAATCCGGCTTGAAAAAGGCCACGCAATTGTTGTCCACCCGGACCAGGGTGGCCCCGTAGATGAATAAGACCAACAAGGCCCCTCCCATGCCCAGGGTGATCCAGGGCCGGGAGACCACATGGCGGGTCATGCCCATGAGAAGGGCGGCATAGGCAGAGGGAAAGGGGCCGGGGCCGGTCTTCACCGGTACCCGGGCCCGGGTTTTTTCCGGCAGGACCATGAGCAGGGCCGGGATAAAGAGCAGGGAAAAGACCATGGCCACCAGGGCGCCGATGCAGACATAAAGGCCGCAGTAGTGGAGTTGGACGATCTCTGTGATGGAGATGGCGTAAAAGGCGGCCCCCGTGGTCAGGGAGGTCATGACCACGGGAAGGACCAGGTGGTCCAGGGTGTTGCGTACGGCCGTTTCCCGGTCCTGTCCGGCCAAAAGATGGTCCCGGTATTCTGAATAGATGTGGATGCCGTCGGCCACCCCAATGGAGAGAACAAAGACCGGAAGGGAGATGGTGATGATGTTCAGGGGCACCTGGAAAAATGCCTTGATGCCCAGGGTGACCACCAGGGAGAGCAGGACCACGGTCAGGGGCATGATCACCCCTTTGATTCCCTTGAAGGTGATGAAAAGGCAGGTGACCACGATGAGGGTGACCATGGTGAACATGACCTTGGAATCTTCCTTCATGGCCTTGCCCAGGGCGGCGGACACCGATGGGAATCCGGCGATATAGGCGGTCTCCGGGCCGGGAAAGGTCTGGTTTACCAGGGTCTTTACCTGTTGGTAGGTCTGGTATTCCATCTCGTTTTCGTCGTCGGTGTCGTTGAAGTCCAGTTCCAGGTTGATGCTGGTGTTGCGGAGCCGGTTGGAGACCAGGGTGGGCAGGAACAGGGCATTGCCCATGACCTCCCTTTGGATTCGGTCCAGGACTTCCCGGCTGTGGGGAATGTCTTGGTAGATGGGACCCACGTCCAACCTGTCGTTCCGGGCCAGGATATTATCGGTGGCGGCCAGGGAGCTGACCTTTTTCACGGGGTTGAGAAGGGTCTGCCAGCGGACCAACGCCTTTTCCAGGGCGGGTTGGGGGGTGTCACTGAATTCCAGGGCCTCCCTCACCCCTTCCATCTTCATCCAGGTGTCGTCGTCAATGGGGGAGCGGGCCAGTTCCAGGACCGCCCGGAGGACCTCGTTGGGGGCGGTGTTGGCGGCGGCTTCCAGGGCCCTGCGGTCGGCATCTGTGACCAGATGGATGGCTTCAAAGGCACGGGTCAGGTGTTGTATTCGTTCCAGGGTGCGGGGATTGAAAACCGTGTCCATTCCGGTGTCCTCCACCGATAGCATGACCATGATGCCGAAGTTGCTGCCGCTGAAGATGTCCCGCATTTCCGAATTGGCCACCCGGCTGGGGTGGTCCGGCGCCAGGAGCCGGGGGGAGGGATTGGCCCTGAGGCCGGGAAGCTGGGTGGCCGCCAGAATGGAGAGCAGCAGCAGGGCAGAGAGAACCAGATAGGGATATTGGACAACGGCTTTTTGGATTCCCGCTTTTATCATTCACTTACTCCGATGTGGAAAAATCCGTCCCTTGAAGGACGGAATGTGACCAATGGTCACGCTTGTTGTTTCAGTGTCTCCGGAGGATGGACGCCGGAAAGACACCCGGGGGCAGCCCGGATACGGGCTAGGCCATGAATCCCCTGAAAATCATGTTTTTCAATACCTGGTACAACTCTTCGGTCGGTCGTATATTGTCCTCCATGGCCGCATCCAGCATGCCGGCATAGAGTCCCATGGAGGCAATGATCATATTATTAACATCGGTTCTTCGGAAAATTTCTTCATCGATGGCCCGTTGAAAAAGGTCCCGGGCGAAATTTTTCTGGGCCTGGGTAACCCGCTCAAACGCCTGGCGGAACCGGGGGGAGAGGTCGTCCAGAATCAAGAGTTGACGGCATTTTCGCCCCACCTCAAAGGTCTGCATGTCCCGGGTGTGGGACTCCCAGAAAATTCGGATCATCTGCTTGATCCGGGAGAGGGTGGGGGCCGAAGGATCAATGTCGTTGAGGCTGTCGATGATGGCCTCCCCCTGCTGGATGACCAGGGTGGCGAAGATGTCGTTTTTCTTTGTGAAGTGCTTGTAAATGGTCCCCTTGCCCACGGATGCCTTTTCGGCGATCATGTCCATGGTGGTGGATTCAATGCCGAATTCGGCAAACAGGGAAAAGGCCGCCCTGAGGATGTCGGACCCACGGCGCTGGAAGGCTTTTTCTTTGGGGTTCAGAGGTTCCATAAGTCCCTTTTTTAACACAGTGACCACTGGTCACAGTATTAGCCTTGTTTCCGGGAAGAGTCAATACCCAGTCTGTGGATAGCTATCGCCGTTCCGGCCAGATCTCGGTGGACATCTCGCTGAGTTTGTATTTCTGGATCTTGCCCGATGCGGTCATGGGATATTCATCCATAAAGGTAACATACCGGGGAATCTTGTACCGGGAGATCTGGCCCCGGCAGAAGTCGGTGACATCGGAGGGCTCCAGGTCGGCATCCTCCCTGGGGATGATAAAGGCCCCCACCTCTTCCCCGTATTTGGGGCTGGGAACCGCTGCCACCTGGACGTCCAGGACCTGGGGCATGCGGTAGAGGAACTCTTCGATCTCCTTGGGATAGATGTTTTCCCCCCCCCGGATGATCATGTCCTTGTACCGGCCCGTAATGCTCAGGTTGCCGGCCGGGTCCATGATGCCCAGGTCTCCGGAGTGGAGCCAGCCCTGGGCATCGATGGCGTCGGTCGTGGCCTCGGGGTTGTTGTAATACCCCTTCATGATGTTGTAGCCCCGGCAGCAGACCTCTCCCTGGACACCGGGGGCAACGGTCTCTCCGGTTTCAGGATCAATGACCTTCACCTCAATGTGGGGCAGGGCCCGGCCCACGGTTTCCACCCGAAGCCGCAGTTCGTCCCCGATGCGGGTATAGGTCATCACCGGGCTGGCCTCGGTGAGGCCGTAGCAGATGGTGACATCGGTCATGTTCATCTTTTCAATGACGTTTTCCATGGCATGGACCGGGCAGTTGGAGCCGGCCATGATTCCGGTTCTCAGGGAGGAATAGTCGAACTTCTTGAACATGGGATGGTCCAGGATGGCGATGAACATGGTGGGCACCCCGTAGAGGGCGGTGCATTTTTCCTGTTCCACCGATGCCATGATGAGCAGGGGGTCAAATCCCTCCAGAACCACCATGCAGGAGCCATGGCTCACGGCGGCCAGAACCCCCAGAACGCAGCCGAAGCAGTGGAATAGGGGCACGGGCAGGCAGACCCGGTCCCCTTCGGTGAGGTGCTGGTTTTCCCCGATGAAGAAGCCGTTGTTGCCGATGTTGTAATGGGTGAGCATGACCCCCTTGGGAAAGCCGGTGGTGCCCGAGGTGTATTGCATGTTCACCACGTCGTGGCAGGAGAGGCTCTCCTGGCGGGCCTTGTAGTCTTCCTCCGATACCATGACGGCCAGGGAGCGGATTTCCGGGATGGTGTACATGCCCCGGTGCTTTTCCTGGCCCAGGAAGCCCAACCGTTTCAAATGGGGGAATTTATCGGTTTTAAGGCTGCCCCGCTGGCAGGTGCGCAGCTCCGGCACCAGTTCATAGACCGTGTTCACATAGTCGGTGTCCTGGAACCCGTCGATGATGAAGAGGTTTTCGGTTTCCGACTGCTGGAGCAGGTATTCCAGCTCTGCGGTTTTATAGTTGGTGTTCACCGTGAGCAGGGTGGCCCCGATCTTGGCCGTGGCAAATTGCAGGGTGACCCAATAGGGGATGTTGGTGGCCCAGATGGCGACCTTTTCTCCCTTTTCAATCCCTAGGGCCATGAGCCCCTTGGCGGTTTCATCCACCACCCTGGCAAATTCCCTGTAGGTGAGGCGAAAGTCCCGGTCCACATAGACGATGGCGTCGTTGTCCGGGTATTTTTCAACGGTTTCATCCAGGAGGGTTCCCAGGGTGATCTCTCTTAAACCATGCTCTGTCGTCATGTCCACCCTCCTTTATTCGGGCACGTAGATCACGGCGTGGATCTCGGCTTTTTCTTCGCCGGCGCAGCTCACGTAGTGGGGGACGATGGAATTGTAGTAGATGGAATCCCCTGCATGGACGATGTGGGTTTCGTTGCCGTAGATAACTTCAATGCTCCCGGAAACCACGATGATGAATTCCTCCCCTTCATGGGAGGAGCGTTTTTTCTCCTTTGCCGATTCCGGTAGGATCTCAACGAAAAAGGGCTCCATGTGACGGTCGGTTTTCCCCTTGCCCAGGGCAAAAAAATTCAGGGCGGCGGGCTTGTCCTTGCTGGCCAGAACCGAGAATTCCGCTTCCCGATCGGCCGCCCGGACAATGTAGGGATCGGTGCTGTCCTGGTCGTCCAGGAAGGTGCCCAGCCGAACACCCAGGGCCCGGGCAATCTTCATGAGCGGTCCCAGGGGGGGGTAGACGTTTTCCGTGACCATGGTCTCCAGAAAACCGACCTTAAGCCCTGTCTCCCCGGCCAGAGCCTCCAAGCCCATGTTGCGTTTTTCCATGTAGTACGTGATCCGTTGACTGATTTTGCCGGTCTGCATGTGCATCTCCCAAACATGAGTAAAAAAGAATTTTGTATAATATATTGGTATGGGTTTGTCAAAACCGGAGTTTGCTGGTATGGAAAATGGGTTTCGGCAGGGCTTGAAATGGCTGTATTCGATATTCGGAATCGTCATTGGACGATGTATCCACCCCATAAGGGTTATAAAAAATATGCTGATTTTTTTTACTTAACGTTCGACGTTGTGTGGAAAAACCCTCCAAGGAGGCCCCGGCCTGACCCCCTTGCCCCAGCGATATGAACCCAAGCCCGCCTCCGCCCCGGAAGCGGGCTTTTTTGTACCCCCCCCCCCGTCTGTTGCGGGGCGGAGATCATCATGTCTTTTTTCAAGGCCTGAGGCACTCTGAGTTTGGCCGTCTGCTGGTGACACTGGCCCTTCCCATTGCCCTCCAGAATCTGTTCACCTCCACCATGACCCTGGTGGAGGTGCCCATGGTGGGCCCGTTAAACGAAGTGGCCGTGGCCTCGGTGGGCGTGCCCCGGTTTTTCAGCCGGAAATGGATCGGCAATCTGGTCCGAACCTGAAGTGTCGCCCCCATGTTTATGGTTTGCCGGGCCGGTCTTGTGTGTCGGTGGGACTAAGTCTTAAAAATAAATGGAAATTCTATTTTTGGACGGATGGAATTTGCATTGGACTTGATCCCAAAAATTGATAGGATGGGATGCAAGCTTTATAAGGAGGGCCGATGCCATGAAGACCATTAATGTGACCATTACTGCGGAATTCAGTGTTCCGGATCAATGGGAGGTGGTGAAGCACACCCCGGATCCGGAGTTTCCGGAAGACCAGGTCCGGGTATTGAAAATCGATGATGCCTATTATGATTTTTTCCCCGAATGCCTCAAAAAGACAGAAAATAACGGCCATGTGATCTGGTCGGCCGGCGAGGGCCGGGCCGAAGATCTCATTGATTGTCTGGATGGATTTCAGGTCCGGATTTCAGAAAAATAATCCAAACTCATTTTTAATATTGACACCCCCCTTAAAGGCGTTTAATATCCCCCGGATTTTGACCCGGCACGGCATGGTAAATCGCCTGTTAAGCCTTTGCCCCCGCCTATATCCGGGCCTTCTTGTTTTTTTATAATTCACCAAAATTTAATCCATATATAATTGGGAAATGTTGATGGGGTATATCCCCATGGAGATTGCATAGGATGATGGCCAGCATTAGACCGTTTATTGCCCTTTATTGTGCCATGTTGTTTTTGATGACCGGCATGGGGTTGCTGAATACATATTTGGGACTCCGGCTTTCCATGGCCGGCGTTTCCACACAAATGACCGGTTTTGTTCTCACCGCCTATTTCATGGGATTGACGGCTGGTGCCTTTTTCTGCCGTCCCATGATCCGGGAGGTGGGGCATATCCGTTCCTTTACCGCCTTTGCCGCGGTGGCCACGGCGACCGCCATGTGCCACGGCCTCTATCTTTCCCCCCTTCTCTGGGCCCTGTTGCGCTTTGTCACCGGTGTGGCCAATATCGGGTTGTACACCGCGGTTGAAAGCTGGCTCAACGAATGCTCCGACGACGGGGTCAGGGGGCGTGTCTTTTCCATTTATATGGTCATGAGCTACCTGGGGGGCGCCGTTGGGCAGAAACTCCTCCAGGTGGGGGATGTGAATACCCAGACCCTGTTCATGGTGGCCGGAATCTTCATTGTGTTGAGCATCATACCCATTTCCACCTTCAGGGGGATCCATCCCAGCCTTCCCAAAAAGGAATCCCTGGCCCTGTTCACCATCTGCCGCAGGGCGCCCATGGGTTTGATGGGGTGCTTTGTGGCCGGACTCATGCAGAGCGGGTTCTATACCATGGGCCCTGTTTTTGCCCACCAGGTGGGCCTGAATGTCAGCCAGTTGTCCTGGTTCATGGCGGCGGTCCTTTTGGGGGGGCTGTTGCTCCAATGGCCCGTGGGCATGATCTCAGACCGGGTGGATCGCTCCCTGGTTCTGCCGGCCCTTGGGCTTTTGATTGCCCTTATTTCCCTTGGAATTGTGTGGCTGGAGGCATATCCATTCCATGCAAAACTGGCAGGGATGATGGGATTTGGTGGATTTTTGTTCACCCTTTATCCGGTGGCAGTGGCCCGTGCCCATGACATCTTTGATGCAGAGGATGTGGTGGCAGTCAGTTCGGTGTTGTTGCTGGCCTACGGCATGGGATCCATTTTCGGTCCCATGGTGGCATCCACGGTGATGACCCTTTCGGGAACACCCTATGGCTTGTTTTATGGTATCATTGCCACGGCTGGTGTCTTTAGTGTGGCCACCCTTTTGATGCGGCGGAAGGATTCGGTTCAGATTGTGCCCCCCGAGGAACAGGTGGACTTTGTCATCATGAAGGAGACTTCCGCCGTGGCCCTGCACATGGATCCGCGCCAGGATGTGGATGGAGAATCCGGGTCTGAAACAGAGACAGAAGACGGTGCCCATAGCCGGGACGAGGAGGCAGACACGGAAGCGGAGTCCATGTCTCCCAAGTCAGTGCCGGCCCCTGGGAATGCCCCGGTCCCTCCTGCCCGTCCGGGGCTTCCCATGGGGTGAACTTACGGAATTCCCATGGAAATTTGGACTTGAACTCCATTGCCATGGGTGTTACTCACTCGGGTAAGGGCATTGGCCATGACGCCAATGCCCCGGTGGGGTGATGCGGAAAAGGGGATATCCCAGGCGGTTCTGGTCCATATGTGCGGTCGGGATTTCCATTGCACAACCGCCCAGGAAAAACCAACGATTATGAAAGGGCCCAGCAATGGAAGAACGGATTGAAAACAATGAACTGGATATGGCCGAAGCCTTTGTCCGGGATACGGGATGTCATGTCTTCCTGACGGGCAAGGCCGGCACGGGTAAGACCACCTTTCTTAAACGGCTCCAGTCGTGTACGGGCAAGCGGATGATCATCACCGCACCCACGGGGGTGGCTGCCATCAATGCCGGCGGTGTCACCCTGCACTCCTTTTTCCAGCTTCCCTTTGGGCCCTTTGTGCCGGGCGGGGAAAATTATCGGCGAATGGCCCGCCGCATGTTCCGTTTTTCCAAGGAAAAAAAGAAGATTATCAAGAGCCTTGACCTTCTGGTCATTGATGAAATTTCCATGGTCAGGGCCGATCTTCTGGATGCCGTGGACGAGGTCCTGCGGCGCCACCGCCGTAGCGAGGAGCCCTTTGGCGGGGTCCAGCTGCTCATGATTGGAGACCTCCACCAGCTTTCCCCGGTTGCCAAGGCCGATGAATGGCAGCTGCTTTCCCCCCACTATGAATCGGTGTATTTTTTTTCCAGCCTTGCCCTGTCCCGTACCCAATGGCTGCCCATTGAACTGAAACACATCTATCGCCAGACCGACCCGGGCTTCATCCGGGTGCTCAACCAGGTCCGGTCCAACGGATTGGACCCGGAGGGGTTGGAGGTGTTGAACCAGCGCCATATCCCCGGGTTCAAATCCGAGCCGGGCCAGGGGTATATCACCCTGACCACCCACAACCGCAGTGCCGATGCCGTGAACCGGGAACGGCTGGATGCCCTTGCCGTCGCCCCCCACTATTTTGAGGCCGACATCACCGGCGAATTTCCGGACCAGGTCCAGCCCGCCCCCACCCGGCTCTGCCTGAAAAAAGGGGCCCAGGTCATGTTCCTGCGCAACGACCCTTCCCCGGACAAGCGTTATTATAATGGGCGCATCGGTGTGATCAGCGCCATTTCCGGAGACCAGATCTGGGTGGACTGCCCCGGAGACGAGACACCCATTTCAGTGAAGGCCATGGAATGGGAACATATCCAGTATCAGGTGGACCCGGAAACCCAGGAGATCCAGAGCCATACCCTGGGTAAATTCAAGCAATATCCCCTGAAACCGGCCTGGGCCGTGACCGTACACAAGAGCCAGGGGCTCACCTTTGACCGGGCCGTCATCGATGTGGAGTCGGCCTTTACCCACGGCCAGGTCTATGTGGCCCTGAGCCGGTGTAAAACCCTGGAGGGCATGGTGCTCTCCTCCCCCATTCCGGAACGGGGCATCGGCATTGATCCTGCCGTGGCCCATTTCGACCAGGTGGCCCGGGACATGGCCCCCACCCGGGAGCAATGGCGGGCTGCTGCCGTCGATTTTCAACAAAAGCTCATGCTGGAGTGCTTTGATTTCGGTCTTTTGGGCGGGCGTCTGTCCTACCTTTTCCGTATCATCCGTTCCCAGAAGGAGAATATCCAGGTTTCCGGCCTGACCGACATGGACACCATGGAAGACGGTGTCCGTTCACAGGTGGTGACGGTGGGGGATAAATTCCGTGCCCAGCTGGGCCGGATGTTTGACCCGTCGGTGTTGCCCGTTGAGGACCCCCGGATCCGGGAGCGGATCCAGAAAGCCTCGGCCTATTTTTCCCAGACCGTTGATAGGGTGCTGAGCGATGTTAAGGCGGGTCTTCACCTTGAGACCGACAACAAAGAGTTAAAGAAACGCCTGACCAATGCCCAGACCAATTTAATGGAAACCCTGGCCGAGAAACAGGCCGGAGTGGGGGCCTGTAGCCATGGATTCTCCGTTGACGCCTATTTAAGGGCCGTGGCCCATGCCCGGGCGGCCTCCCTTCCGTCGCCGGCCAAGACGGCCAAGGCCCCTGCCTATTCCGAGGCCGACATTGCCCATCCGGAACTCTTCCAGATCCTCAAGGAGTGGCGGGCCCGCACCGCCAAGGAGGAGGGCTTGGCCCATTTCCAGGTCATGCACCAGAAGACCCTGGTGCAGATTGTGGTCCACCTGCCCCAGGATGAGCAGGCCCTTCTTAAGCTCAAGGGGGTGGGGCCCAAGATCATGGAAAAATACGGGGATGCCATCCTGGAACAGGTCAATGCCTTTCGCAGGGAAAAGGATATCCAGACCGTGGTCCTTCCTCCACCCTCCCAGGAGGATCTAGCAGCCCCAAAGGATAAAAAGAAGGCCCCAAAAAAAGGGGACAGCCGGAAACTTACACTGACCCTTCTACAGGAGGGCAAGACCATTCCCGAAATCGCAACGGAGCGGGAACTTGCGGTTTCCACCATCCAGGGCCACCTGGTTACCTATGTTGAAAAGGGGGAACTGGGTCTTGACGGCCTGGTCACACCGGAAAAGCAGGCCGCCATAACAGCACTTGCTGAAAAGAAGGAGCACAAAGGGCTGTCCGAACTCAAACAGGCCCTGGGTCCGGATTACGATTATGGTGAAATCCGCCTGGTGCTGGCCCTTCAAAAACACCACACTGCCTGACCCGGCCATCCCATGATTTCAGGTGGTTGAGATCCGTTCCGCATAATAATTCCTCTCTGTCGCACCTGAGCCACCGACCACACCGTTCCTATTCGGGGGAATGCCCTTCCCGGATCCGGGTGTTGAAAAAGGCGGGGCCATGCCCATTCCTGTACTGGATCCAGGTAAACCCATGTGGTGAAATGTCGGAACCGTTATTACGGCCCCATCATTGGGGGTGGGAGGGGGGTACCTTCCACGATAAAAACTGTCCGATATCTTTAATCTTTTGGAAGAACCCGGATTTGTCCGAGATTCCAGTGGAATTTTCCCGGAACACCATTGACTTATAGAAAAGGGGTTGACGAAATGGGAACCAAAAGATACTAATGGTTAAACCATTATATTCTATGGTGTTTCATATGATGGAACTTATCAAAGAGGAGGAAGGTTAACCACATTCAGCGTTATAAATCAAGGGATGGTGTTTAAAATCATGGGTAACATCGTCCGTAATGATGTCAGCGGCAAGTCTTCCGGTGCCTTTAGGAAGATGATCATACCGGAGCAACATCAGCGGTTTCACCTGAATTCGGCCTGGCTTCGGTTTTGGATGGGTGTTGAATTTAAAAAAAGAAAGGACGTAAGATGAGTATTTTACTATATGTGCAATTTGGGCTATATCTCGTACTGATGCTGGGCATTGGCTATTATTCCATGAAGCGGACCAGCAATAATGAGGATTTTCTCATCGGCGGCAGGACTCTGGGACCCGCAACCACAGCCATCAGTGCAGGGGCTTCCGACATGTCTTCCTGGCTTTTGCTGGGGCTTCCGGGCGCTGTTTTTGCCAGCGGTCTTGTGGAAGGGGTATGGATTTCCCTGGGGCTTACCCTGGGGGCCTATCTGAACTGGCTGGTGGTTGCCGGTCGTTTGAGAGCCCTGACCGAACTCTTCGATGTCGTCACCCTGCCCAAGTTCATCGCCAAACGGTTTGATGACGAATCCGGCCTTTTGAAAGTCGTTTCCACCGTGGTAATCCTTCTTTTCTTTACCCTGTATGTCGCCTCGGGCCTCAAGGGCGGCACCCTTCTTTTTGCCCACAGCTTCGGCGCCTCCGAGCAGACAGCCCTTCTGGTCACCACCTTTGTTGTGGTCTCCTATACCTTTCTGGGCGGCTACATGGCCGTCTGCTGGACCGATTTGATCCAGGGCCTGCTCATGCTGGCGGCTTTGATCTTCTGCGCCATTCTTGGCTATATTGCCATTGCCGGCACCGGTGAAACCATTGTTTCCATCAAACCGGATGCCTTTAAATATTCCACCTCCCTGATCACAGGAGCCTCACTCATGGCCTGGGGATTCGGGTATTTTGGCCAGCCCCATATCCTGGCCCGGTTCATTGGCATTGAAAGTGTCGAATCCGTTCCCTCGGCACGGCGCATCGGCATCTCCTGGATGATCATCTGCCTGATTCTGGCCACCTGTATCGGCATCATCGGCATTGGGTACAACGAAGTCCACCCCCTGGCCGGCGTGGCCGGTGAAGGCGGAAATAAGGAACGGATCTTTCTGGCTCTGACCACGGCCCTGTTCCATCCCCTTTTCGGCGGTTTTGTCCTGGCAGCGGTTATGGCCGCTGTAATGTCCACTGCCGACTCCCAGCTTCTGGTGCTCACCTCTTCTTTGACCGAGGATTTGCCCTTCTTTGAAGGATACGATGATGGCGCCAAGGCATGGATCAGCCGCTTCGGCGTTGTTGGGTTTGCCGTTCTGGCCTATTTCATCGCTTCCAAGGATACCGGCAGTATCCTTCACATGGTGGGATATGCCTGGGGTGGCTTTGGGGCCGCCTTTGGTCCCCTGGTGATCCTCTCACTGCTCTGGAGAGGGGTGACCCGCAACGGTGCCCTGGCCGGTATGGTTGTGGGTGCTGCCACCATTTTTATTGTGAAGAACTACATCAAGATCCAAGGCGAATATTTCTATGAGCTGCTGCCCGGTTTTATCCTTGCCTTTATCACCATCGTGGTGGTGAGCCAGTTCACTGAAAAACCCTCCGAAGAAACCCTGGCCAAGTTTGACAAGGCACAGGAGATGGTGACGGGCATCTGATAGGCCAATACATAATACGGCCCGGTTCCCATGGCCGGGTCCAGCGTATTTTTCACGGGGGCAGTTGATCTGCTCCCGTTTTTTTTATGGTGGGGGGCCAAAGACTGCAGCAATTCTGGGAGGTCCGGGAAAGGGGGGGGGTTAATATCCTGTGTTAAAGTCAATGCGGTGGAGCAGCCCCTTGCCATGGATCCATCGCCGGTAGTTTTCAATGAAGATGGGGCAGACCAGATCCGGGGAGCTCATGGCTGCGGTATGGCTGGTCAGGACGATGTTGGGGGCCGTCCATAGGGGATGGCCCGGCGGCAGGGGCTCGGTCTTGAAGACATCAAGAACGGCTGCGGCGATCTCTCCCTTTTCCAGGGACGTCACCAGGGCGGTTTCATCCACTGCATTGCCCCGGCCCACATTGATGAAAACCGCAGACGGGGGCAGGGCTTTGAACACATCTGCGTTGATGAGGTTGTCGGTTTCGGGGGTATGGGGCAGGATGGAGACCAGATAATCCAGCTGTCCAAGGAAAGCGGACATCTCTTCCGGAGAAAAGCATTGGTCTACCATGGGGTGGGGCCTGGGACGGCGGGCCAGTCCATGTACGGTCATGCCAACGGATTTGGCCGTGGCGGCCACATCCAGACCGATGGAGCCCAGCCCCATGATGCCAAGGGTTTTGCCCTTGAGGCTACCGGGGGTGGTCTGGTCCCATGCCTGTGCCTGCTGGTGCCGGAATCTTTCCAGGCTCCTTTGTTGGTGCATGAGCATGTGGCAGAGGAGGTATTCTCCCATGGCTGGCCCAAAGATTCCCTTTACGCCGGTGAGGCAATAGCTCCTGGGGAGCCCCGGCGCCATGAGGGGAGTGACACCGGCCCACATGGACTGAAGCCATTTTAGCCGGGGCATCTTTGGGATGGCCCGGGCGGCAAGGTCGGGGACGGCAAAGAGGAGGTCGCATTGATCCAGGACCGGTTTTGCTTGGTCGAAGCGGGTGCAGACGGTGATGTCAAGCAAGTCCGGTTGAGCCGCCTGGATGCGGCGGTGATAGTCATGGGCATCCTTTGCCAGGATAAGCAGATGATGTGATGTCATGGTTCCTTCCTGATGAGGCGTTTGTTACCCCTACCATGTCCAGTGGCGTGGATCAATTCTTCCGAGGGAGTTTTTTCCCATAGGTTGAATGTTTTTTTTTCTAAAAATAGGGGGTTCCCCGATTGACCCAGGCCCGGGAAAGTCCTGGGCATAAACCTGGCGGAAATGGATCAAGGGGGAGTTTATCTGCCGCAGGGATGCCTTCCCTTGTATGGCCGGGGATGTTCGCCTTGCACCTTTTGATTTTGGGGACAGCCAGACCTCTTTTATTCGGGGCGCAGGGGAGGACATGGTTTTTCTTTTTTCCGGTGGAACCCCTGTGCTCAAGGAGCTGAACGGGGATGCCGCCCAGGTGAACCCGGCCTGTCTTCTGGGGGGTACCCGGGATATTCAACTGCAGGACCGGGATAAAGAATCCAGGTCCGGGCAACGGGCGGTGTTTTCGGGCCTCTCCCTTTCAGGGGTGGGTACCCTATACCTCCAGAGTCATTTTTCCAGGGGAGGGAAGATGTCCCGTGTGCAGGGCGGCAGGGCTCTGCGTTAGAGGGGGCCTGGGGGTGATGTCCACGGTGTCATCGGTGCCAAAATCATGTTTGATCCAGATACACAGGGGAAACTGCCGTTTCCATGACGTCCGTTATAGGGAGGGGGTATCGTCTGTTGACAGGGCTTGAGGACCGCTTTCATGCATTAGAATCCATGGTGTCGTCTAAAATCGCTTCCATGTGTTGGATGGTGTAAAAGATGGAAAAGGCCATGGCAGGGAACCTTGCCCTGCCCATGGCCTTTTGCCTTCCGGGGCGCTGTGCCATGCGCCCCGGGGGGGGGTAAATGCTTACGCCTGGAAGCGTTTCCGTCCCAGACCGGCCAGGCCCATTAACCCGCATCCAAAGAGGAGCATGGTGCCGGGCTCGGGCACGGGGGCCGATGTGGTGAAACCGCCGTCTGTGGGGGTGAGGGCGACGATGATATCGTCAAAGTCGGCATCACCGATCCTGGGACTAAACCCGTTGTCGTTAAATCCGACAATGATGGTGTTGGCTTCAAGGGTGATGGGGGTGTTCAGGAAAGAGAGGGTGTCCGAGGCAGCGGTGAGGCGGTAAAGCTTAAAGAAATTATTATTGTTGTGGATATCCAGGGCCACGTTGGTGGGACCGTTGGAATCCTGGAAAAAGAGGTTGTGGGTTGTGAAATTCACAAAATCATAGATGCCGAAATTATCTCTGTCATAGGTGGCAAAGGTGATGCTGTCGCCTTCGTGAATCCAGTTGTAGTTACCGGATTCATATCCGATGACCGTGTACTCCCAGCCCCCGTGGAAATCGGCGCTGTCCACGCGTTCCCATCCGTTAAAATAGGTGTCATTGTCCAAAAAATCTTCAATGTGCCCAATGATATAGGGCAGCGAAGCCGCCGTTGCCGGGGTGGTACTGAAAATGCCAAGTGTTAAAACCATCGTGGCTACGATGGATAAAATCATGCGTTTCATTGTTTGTTTCTCCTTAAATTAAACAAGCCGTATTTGCACTCTTTCAGGCAACCGGCTGTCTTAAAATTTAAGGCCCTTGGCTTTCCGTCCCCACCTCACGATGGGTTTGGCTTTTTCTGAGAAAATATTAATCCAGAAGGGGAACTAGGAGGGAGGGAGTAGGAAACGTGTTCTGGATATGGGGATAATTTAAGGCTTTGGGAGAAACAGCACCATACGCCAAAGGGCTTAATTTAATCTTTTTTTTGGGAATTGATGGAAAAAGGGATGCCAAAGAAGGGCTGGGACTCCCTGCTTTGGCATCCCTTTGTATTCAGAGCCGGATCACCCGCCCGGGCCGGCCCACGTGTTCCAGAAATTTCATCAGATCCTGGGATTTAATGGTGGTGGTGGCCGTATTGACCAGGGGATGGAAGTTTAACAAGTCCTTTTCCATGAGTTCTTCGTCCAGGATGATGCCGACCTCCCGGTCCTTGGGAATATTCACCGCCGCAAAGGGGGTGACGGCCCCGGGGATGACCCCCAGGGTTTCCATGAGCAGGTCGGGCTTGCCGAAACTCATGTTTTTGGCGCCGATGGTCTTGGCCACCTCTTTAATCTTAATGGGTTTGTCGTCCAGGGTGACGACCAGAAACATATTTTTTTTCTTGTCCTTGAAAAATAGATTTTTGCTGTGGGCCCCCTTTATGCCTTCATGGTGGAGATTGGCCTCCTCAACGGTAAAGACCGGGGGGTGTTCCTTGTTCTGGTATTCAATCCGGATGTCATCAAGAATGTTCAGCAGTTCTTCCTGGGTCTGTAACATGGGACGTACTCCTTATGGTGTTAAAAATAATGGACGTAGATCAGTCTGACAATGGTGGCAAAGACCACAACTAGGAAGAGGGGTCGGATAAAGGCCGCCCCCCTTTTTATGGCCAGGCCGGAGCCGATGCGGGCGCCGATGACCTGGCCGGCCGCCATGGTCAGGCCGGCGGAATAGAGCACATTGCCCCCCAGGGCAAAGAGGGCAAGGGCCACAATATTGGAGGTAAAATTCATCACCCGGGTATGACCGGCCGCAGCGGTCATGTCCATGCCCAGGAAGATCAGCAGGGCCCCGGTCCAGAAGCTGCCGGTGCCCGGCCCGAAGAATCCGTCGTAAAACCCCAGGCCCGTGCCAAAGAGCAGATAAAAGGCCAGGGGCTTCATGCGGGGCTCCCGGTTCCCCTTTCCCAGGTCCGGTGAGAGCAGGGTATAGAAGAAGACCGCCAGAAGGAGAAAGGGGATCAAAGGACGGATGAAACCGGCCCGGATATACTGGATGAACCATGCCCCCGTTGCCGCCCCTATAAAGGTAAAGCCAATGCCGGTGATGCAGTCCCTGGGGCGGACCACGCCCTTCCGGGTGTAGTTGACGGCCGAGGAAAGGGCCCCGAAGCTGCCCTGGAGCTTATTGGTGCCCAGGGCCAATTGGGGGGGGAAGCCCAGGGAAAGGAGGACGGGAAGAGAGACCAGGCCGCCGCCGCCGGCAATGGAATCCACAAAACCAGCGGCAAATCCTGTCACAAACAGAAGAGATAGGCTGGCCATGGTGAGTTCAAAGATCATGGGACAGGAGGCCTCCGGGGTATCCATGCAATGAAAGATGTACATTCAAATCAGGTCTTCCACCATAGGCCAAAGCCGGTGGGGGGTCAAGCCCTAAATATATATGGGGTTTTGTCCCAATGGGCCTTGGATGGTGAGCCTGCTGGTGACAGATTTGACCGCGGGTTGTTTCACAAACCCAATTATATCAAAGAAATCGTTGTTTCTCGTTGACAGGTTTTCTTTCATGTGACATTTGTCCGAATCACAGGCGACGGAGGCGCATTTCGCACCTTTGCTGCCAAGGAAAATGATTGTTTTTTCGAGGAAAAAATGAATACTGACAGAAAAGTCGAATTCCTGTATCTCCAGCAGGAAGATTGTGTGAAGGCCGGCGGCATGGACATGAAAGGTACCATGCAGGCCACTGAAAGATCCTTTTTCTTACACGGCAAGGAAGATTTCATCCAGCCCGGAAAGCCGGTGATCCGGTGGGGCGGCCCTGAAACCGAAGAAACCACAGGCCGTATCATGTCCATGCCCTCCTTCCTGGGCGGAAATGCGTATGAAGCCGAATTGAAAGAAAAGGGACTCATCGGGCCCGTCAACGCCCCCGGGATCAAATACATCCCTTCCAAGCCCCACAATCCGGCAAAATACAACCTTCCCCGGGCCAATGCCGTGATCATCATCAATGATCCCGACACCCTCATGCCCGCCTGCATCATGGACGGCACCCTGGTCTCCGCCATGAGAACCGGCGCCGCCTCCGGCGTGGCCGTCAAACACCTTGCCAAATCAAACGCCAAGGTCATGGGCCTTGTGGGCGGCAGCGTCCAGGGCATCACCCAGACCCTGGCCTTTAAAGAAGGCGCCCCCACTCTGGAAGTCTGCAAGATCTTTGACATCAACCGGGAAATGAGCGAAAAATTCGTCCGTGAAATGAAGGAAATGGGCGTGGACATGGACTTCCAGATTGTGGACTCCGCCGAGGCCGCCTTCCGGGATTCCGACGTCATCTCCACCGCCACCATGGCCAAAGCCCCCTATGTGGATGCCGCCTGGTACAAGGAAGGGGCCCTGCACTGCGAGATCTCCTTCTGGGATACCCCGCCCCAGGCCCTGAAAGACGTGGATTTTGTTGTTGTCGATGACTGGTACCAGGTCCGCCACCACGGTGTGGACGTTTCCTGCCGTGCGGTCAAGGAAGGCTTTATCCCCGAAGAAAAGATCCGGGGCAACCTGGGCGAGATCATCGTGGGCAAGGTCCCCGGTCGCCAAAGCGAAAAAGAAAAAATCTTCTTCAATCCCATCGGTATGGGGATCCACGACCTTTCAGAGGCCCATCGGGTCTATGAAAACGCCAAACGCATGGGCATCGGCAAAACCCTGCCCCTGTGGGAAAACCCTGCACTGGGATAGCCCATTTTAAATCCCTAGGGATGCGGCTTTGAAATATAAAAGCGGCGGTCCGACCTAACGTCGAATCGTCGCTTTTTTGTTTGCCCAATCCTCCGGCCACCACATTAACCCCCATTCCTAAAAAAAATCACCGCTGGGAATCTGCCCCGGACATTCCACGGTATTTGCTCCATAACGTCCGATGGTTTTGTATTTTCAGGAAAATCAAGCGCTTCCTTTTTAACATTTGCCGTCTCAAATGGTCTCCCTTGGGGCGAAACACCTTGGCCAGATCTGAAGGGTTGCGGTGAATCATTACAACCGTACCATATCCGATCAATCCATTTCGTGAAATCTTCGGAGAAAATCCAAGGCGTTTGATGGGGTAAAGCGAAAACGCCTATGGCAAATGATAAATTCTGTCGTTGAAATAGGTGAACGCGTATGGGCGAAAAGGCAAAGATTGTAATCCGCTGAACGGGGTGGGCAGACACGTTTTTACTTATCCCTAATGCGTTCACCCCGATACCACCATGGGGCGCAAGCCTCCCTGTACCCATAGATGCCGGGGCTTCATGCATGCCCTCCCCAGCCTGGCATCCTGCAAATGGAAACAGGATATGCCAAACGCCATGTTTTACCTTTGGAATAAATGACCGCAGGAAAAATGGCTGGGATTGAGACTTACTAAAGTGTGGACATGGGCGGGCAGATAAGTCCCTTCTTCGTAGGGGCGTTCGCCCCGTAGGGGATGTGGGCTGCAAGGGGCCTGTGGTCAAAGATGCAGGACCTTCATGAATGCCCGCTCCAGCCTGGCATCCTGTAAATGGAAACAGGATATGCCAAGCGCCATGTTTTACCTTTGGAATAAATGACCGCAGGAGAAATGGTTGTGATTGAGACTCGCTAAAGTGTGGACATGGGCAGATAAGTCCCTTCTTCGCAGGGGCGTTCGCCCCGTAGGGGATGTGGGCTGCAAGGGGCCTGTGGCCGGAGATGCAAGGCCGCCGGGCATGCCGCTGTAGTGTGCTACTGCAAATGCCCGGGAACGCCGCAGGTTCGGCCACAGGGCGCTCCCGGAGGGTTCGGCGGTTGTGTGTTTTGGCATGCAGGATGTTGGGAAAGATAAGAACAGTCAAAATCATGCGTCAATCCGCAGCAATGCCACCACCCCACCCAAAACACAAAACCACGAATGCAGCCTAGGGCATGTCCAGGTTGAACAGGATGTCGTTTTGGAGATAGACCTGTTCCAACTGCTCCTGGTACTCCCGAAGATCCTTACCCCGCCGATCCGCCAGCTCCTGGACCATATACTGGGTCACCGCCAGAATCCCGGAGACATTCCCGATGAAGGGGATGGACTTGGACGGCACCACCAGGGCGGAGTGGGCAAAGGGGATCACCGGGGAGATCTTGGAGTCGGTGATAACCAGAAGTTTATGGCCGGCCCTTCGGATCATTTTGCACAGCTTGATCAGTTCATTGGGGTAGCGGGTGGTGGCCGACAGGATGACCAGGCTCTCCTCCGGGGCGTTGACCAGAAGATCCATGGTGGTGGAATCCGATCCCTTGAGGATGTGGATCCCCCGGCGGATTTTGGTCAGGGACCAGCCCAGGTAATAGGCAAAGGTATAGGAGAGGCGGGATCCGGTCACGTAAATGGTTTTGGCCTTGTCCATCTCTTGGATGAACTGGTTCATCTTTTCCACGTCAATGTGTTCATACAGGTATTTCAGGTTGTTCAGCTCTTCGGTGATGCCCCGGTGGAGCCGGTTGAGGCAGGGTTCTTCCTTGTCCTTTATGTCCAGGCGTTCGGGAAGGGATAGACCGGTGTTCACAAAGTCCTTGAGGGCATCCTGGAAGTCGGAATAGCCCTTGTACCCCAGGGCGGAGACAAAGCGGACCACGGTGGCCTCGCTGATACCGCAGGTTTCAGCCAGTTCCTTGGTGGTCATGAAGACGGCCTGGCTCGGGTGCTGGATGATGTAATTTCCAAGCTTCTGGGCCTTGGGGGTAAGGCTGTTCAGGTGTTCGGAAATGGTGGTGATGACCGGATGCGAAGAGGTTTCATTCATTGTGTTCTTGCCTTGTTGTCTGCATGGACTCCGATTTTAAAGTGGATAAAATGGTTTATATCATCTTAATTTAATTGAAAAATAGTATAGCTCTCTTCCGTTGTCAAGTGGCTATGAAGTAAAAGCTATCATTTTGAAAGAAAATTCTTGACACTTGTTCTTTCATTGATTATTCCCAATTACTGGGAAGATCAAGACCCTTAACATCAATTTTCAAAATTTAAGAGAAGGCCCATGTTTTCGAAGAAAAAACCCATGTGGGGAAAAAGAACAAGACTCAAGTCGAGTTATGACGTGGTTCTCATCGGTGGCGGACTTCACAGTCTGGCCACTGCCTATTACCTGGCAAAAGAGCACGGTATCACCGATGTGGCCATTATCGAAAAGAACTACATTGGCTATGGCGGCGCCGGTCGTAATACGGCCATTGTCCGTGCCAACCAGCGGACCCAGTACAATGTGCCCTTGTACAAGGACGCCCTGGACCTTTGGCCGGTTCTCACCAAGGAACTGGACTACAACCTGATGTTTAACAATTGCGGCAACCTGAACCTCATGCATTCCGAAGCCGCCATGAAGGCCGCCCGGATGACCATTGCCACGGCCCAGTTCCACGGGGTCGAATCCCATCTCATCGATGCCAAGGAAGCCAAGGAATTGGTGCCAGCATTGAACATTTCAGAAGACATCACCTATCCCATCCACGGGGCCATGTTCCATCCCCCGGGAGGCGTTGTCCGCCACGACGCCGTGGTCTGGGGTCTGGCCCGGGGCGCTGCCAAGCTGGGGGTTGAAATCCACCAGCAGACCGAAGCCACCGGCATCCAGACCAAAAACGGCAAGGTCACCGCCGTTGTCACGGACAAGGGCCTGATCAATTGCAAACAATGCCTGGTATCCGCCGGCGGGTATTCTGCTGCCCTGATCCACGGTTTCCTGGGCATCAAGCTGCCCATCTCCGTTCTCACCATCCAGGCCATGGTCACCCAGCCCATAAAACCGTTGCTGGACCATGTGGTTTCTTCAGGGGCTTATCATTGTTACGCTAACCAGACCCTCAAGGGTGAAATTGCCACCGGTGCCCACATGGACCAATGGCCCAACTATACCACCTTGAACACCGCCCATTACATCAAGCACCAGGCCGAAGCCCTGTCCGAATTCCTGCCTGCCCTGCGCGGTCTGCGCTTCATGCGGATCTGGGGCGGCCTTGCCGACATGACCCCGGACATGGCCCCCATCATGGACGGCAACGAGCAGGTCGAAGGCTTTTTCATGGATTGCGGCTGGGGCTATTTCGGATTCAAATCCTGTTCCGCCGTTGGCAAATACATGGCCGAGTTCATGGCCACCAACACCTGCCCCGACCGGCTCAAACCCTTTAATCTGAAGCGTTACCAGGAGCACAAGCTCATGGGCGAAACCGCAGCATTGGTCAACTACACCCCGGACAATTAATGGGGACGTCCCTTAAATTTGGACTGAACATTTTGATGATTTTGCAATATTTAGGAGAAAAATAATGGCGTTAACCATTACATGTCCGATCTGCGGGAAACGAAACGGATATGAGTTCCGTTACGGCGGAGAGGAAAAGGGTCCCAGACCCGAGGAAAAGGGCCTGACCCCGGAACAATGGTGTGATTACGTTCACATGAACGAGTGCAAGGCAGGTGTGCAGGAAGAATGGTGGTGTCACAAGGACGGTTGCGGCACCTGGTTCAAAATCCACCGGGATACCACAACCAATCTGGAACAGGAAGGGGAGGCCTAACCATGAGTAATCGATTCAACCATCTGCCCACCCTGAAAATTGATGCATCCCAGCAGATACCCTTTACCTATAAAGGCAAATCCTACACCGGGGTCAAGGGCGATACCATTGCAACCGCCCTCTACGCCAACGGGGTCCGGGTCTATGCCCGCTCCCTGAAATACCACCGCCCCCGGGGTTTCTACTCCATGGACGGCGAATGCTCCAACACCATGATGGAGGTGGACGGCATCCCCAACGTGAGAACCGAGACCACCTATCTGAAACCCGGCATGGTCATCAAGGAGCAGAATGTTAAGGGCTCTGCCGACAATGACATGATGGGCTTCATGGACAAAATGGACTGGGCCATGCCCGCCGGTTTCTACTACGATGTCATGCACAAGCCGGCCAAGATCTGGCCCATTGCCATGAAACAGATCCGTAAGGCCGCCGGCATCGGCAAGCTGGCCCCGGACTATGAAATGCCCGGCAAGTACGACGAAATTTTCCCCTCCTGCGACGTCTGCGTCCTGGGCGGAGGCCCGGCCGGCCTGACGGCAGCCCTGGCCGCCGCGGAAAAGGGACTGCGGGTCATCCTCATGGAAGCCCGCCCCTGGCTGGGCGGTCACTTTGACTACCGCACCGCCGCCTATGACGGTCGTCAGTCCTTTAACGAACGGGCCGCTTTCCTGGCCCGGGAAGTGGAAGCCAAGGAGAACATCCGGGTCTTCAAACACACCGCCATGGTGGGGGCTTACAACAACAACCTGATCACCGGTTTCCAGGTGGGCGAAGAGGGCGATGCCTTCACCGAACGCTATATTGAAATCCGGGCCAACTCCGTGGTCACCGCCACCGGCTGCATCGAACGCCCCCTGCTCTTTGAAAACAACGAAAGGCCCGGTGTCATGCAGGTGGGTGCGGCCCTGAGAATGGCCACCACCTTCGGGATCATGCCCGGCAAAAAGGCAGTCTTCTCCATTGGACAGGACATGGGCCTGGAAGCCGCCGTCACCCTCAAGGACATGGGGCTGGACATCGAACTGGTCACCGACATCCGGGAAGACGGACAGGACGAGGCCCTGGTCAAGGCCCTCACCGACCGGAAGATCACCCTGCTCAAGGGCTGGGTGGCCTGCGAAGCCCACGGCCTGAAGACCGTGAAGGCCGTCTCCCTCAAGAGCCTGGACGGCCTGGGTGAAAAGAAACTGGACTGCGACCTGCTGGTGGCCTCGGCCGGCTGGACCCCCCTGACGGGTGCCCTGGTGGTGAACCAGGCCAAGCAGACCTACGATCCCCACACCAACTTCTTCCTGCCCACGGACCTGCCCAAGAAGATGCATGGGGCCGGTCGCCTTTTGGGCTATGAAGACGGTGCCGCCATCGAAGCCTCCGGTCGTCTGGCCGGTATCCAGGCCGCCTTTGATTGCGAGAACGCCTCCATTGCCGAGATTGGAGAGGCCAAAAAGGCCATGGAGGGCCTGGCCGGTCCCGCCCGGGGCGCCAAGCTGGTCATGGCACCGGTCAAGGGGCGCAAGACCTATATCTGCTTTGACGAAGACACCAGCGTGAAAAACGTGAAGCAGTCCATAGAAAAGGGTTTTGACGTTCCCGAACTCATCAAACGGTTCTCCGGCGCAGGCCTGGGACCGGGCCAGTTCGGCATCCCCGGTCACAACCTGCCCCTGCTCACGGCCAGATACCAGGGCGAGGGGGATGTGAAGATCCGTCCCACAACCGTGAGACCGCCCCTGGTCCCCACCCGGGTCTCCACCTATGCCGGTACCAACCACCTCATGTTCAAGAAGACCCCCATGGACAAGATGCAGCGTAGGGACGGCGGTATCTTCCGGAACATCGGCGTCTGGCAGCGGGCCCGGTACTTTAGCGACGATTTCACCTGTAAGAAGGAAATCGAAAATGTCCGTACCAACGTCGGCCTTTTGGACGGGTCCACCCTGGGTAAATTCCGTCTCCACGGCCCCGACGCCCTCAAGGTCCTCCAGCGGGTCTATGTCTCGGACATGTCCAAGTGCAAGGAAGGCCGGGTCAAATATTCGGCCATGTGTAACGACGACGGCTGTGTCATCGACGACGGCGTTGTGATCAAACTGGGTGAAAACGACTACTACTTCACCACCTCCACGGGTCGTGCCGGCCAGACCGTTGAATGGCTCCGTTACCACACCCGTTACGACAATTGGGATTTCTCCATTGTCAACCTCACCGATTCCATGGGGGTTATCAACCTTTCCGGTCCCAATGCCCGGAAAGTCCTGGAGAAAATCGTGGACATCGACGTTTCCAACCAAGCCTTCGGCTTCTCCCAATACAAGGAATTTTCCATTGGCGGCGCCATCCCGGTGAAGGCCATGCGTTTGGGCTTTGTGGGCGAGCTTTCCTACGAGCTCCACGTTCCCGCCTCCTTCATGGAATGCGTTTGGAACATGCTCAAGGAAGCGGGCAAATCCTTTAAGATCAAAAACTTCGGTGTGGAGGCCCAGAACGTCCTCCGCATGGAAAAATGCCACATCATCCTGGGACAGGAAAGCGAACAACGCACCAACTTGCTGGACGTTGGACTGGGATTCCTCTGGGATCGGAAAAAAGCCGAAGCCAAGACCGTGGGCGCCGTGGCCCTGCGCCAGGCCGAATCCGACAACAGCCGCCTCAAACTGGTGGGCTTTGAAATGGAAAACAACCACAGAGCCGCCCGTGACGGCGCCCTCATCGTGGATGAAAGGGTTCGGGGTTACGTGGCCACTGCCCGGGATTCCTTCAGCCTGAACAAGGCCGTGGGCATGGCCCTGGTGGAAGGCGAACTGGCCAAGGTGGGCACCCGCCTGGCCATCTTTGAGGACGAGTGCAACGGTGAGCTGATCTACGGCACCGTGGTGAAAATGCCCTTCTACGATCCTTCGGGACAACGGATGAAAATGTAAGGTGGTGAAATAATGGATATCAAACGCGTATCGCCGGTGGCCTTCAAGGCCACCCCCATGAAGACCGAAGAGCGGGATCACTGGAAGGTGGTTCTGGAATACCACGGTGAAGGCGAGGGCCCCTGGGTCACCGACCTGGGCCATAGAACCCGTCTGGACCTGCAGACCTCGGACCTGGATGCCAAGAAACCCTTTGGCGTCAAGATCCCCGAAGCCCCCTGTGCCACCACCCTGGACAAGGGCATTGCCGTGAACCGCATGAACGGCACCCAGGCCAGCATCTACGATTTGGCCTCGGGCAAGGTGGCCCTGCCCCCAGAAGCGGAATACACCGATGTGTCCGAGAACACGATCTTTGTGGCCATCTACGGCCCCCGGGTATTTGACATCTGCGAAAAATTGTCCAACCTGGATTTCCAGGACCCGGACTGCAAGGCCCCCTTTCTGTTCCAGGGGCCCTTTTCCCACGTTCCCTGCCAGATCGTGACCCTGTGCAAGGATGGGGAAAAATCCGGTATCGTCTTGACCTGCTCAAGAGGATATGGTGAAGATATGGTCCATGCCATCATGGACGCCGGGGAAGAGTTCGGCCTAAAACCGGCCGGCGAAGCCCGTTTCTCCCAGTGGATGAAGTCCCTGTAATATGAATTGATTTGGAACGCAGGCCGGGTGTTTCCGGCCTGCGTTCTCCTTAATTTTGAAATCAGCAGCAAAGGAGTGTGCTAGCGCCATAGACTGAACCTTAAACCCCATCGATCACGGCGCCCTTTTTCAAGAGGGGTAACGGAACCGACCTGGAAAGGGTGAGGCTGTTATCGAATTCTAAGAAGGAGAAGCTAGACCATGAACAAGAAGTACGATGCGATTATTATCGGTGCCGGCGTCATTGGAACGCCCATTGCTTACGAATTGTCCAAAATGGGATACAAGACCTTGACCGTGGATAAGCTGCCCGATGCCGGAGAAGGCTCCACTGCCGGCTCCTGCGCCATTGTAAGGGCCCACTACTCCACCGAAGACGGGGTGGCCATGGCCTACGAAGGGTTTAAATATTGGCTGGACTGGGAAAATTATCTGGACCATGCCGGGGATGAAAAGGGCCTGGCCAGATACATGAATACCGGTTCTCTTCTTCTCAAGTCCGAGGGCCATGACTGGAAAAAGGTTCAAAAACACTACGACGCCGTGGGGGTCCAATACGAAGAATGGGACAATGACAAGATTCGTGAAATGGTGCCGGTCATTGAGCTGGGCCAACACTGGCCCGTTCGTCGACCCGGGGATCCCGAATTTTTCAACGATGCCGCCCAGGAGCTGGAGGGCGGTATTTTCTGTCCCGAAGGCGGCTATGTCAACGACCCGGCCCTGTCGGCCCACAATATCATGCGGGCGGCCGAAGCCAAGGGGGCGGAATTCATCTTCAACGCCGAAGTCTGTGACGTAAGAAGCGAGGGCGGCAAGGTCTCCGGCATCACCCTGGCCGACGGCACCCCATACGACGCCCCCATCGTGGTCAACGTGGGCGGTCCCCATTCCTTTAAGATCAACCAGATGGCCGAGGGCGTATGGGACGGTTGCAACATCAAGACCAAACCCCTGCGCCACGAAGTCATGTATTGTCCTTCCCCGGACAACTATGACTACTATAAGGACGGTTATCATATGAGTGACGGAGACATCGGCTGTTATGTCCGTCCCGAAGTGGGCAACTTCTTTCTCATCGGCTCCGAAGACCCGGATTGCGATCCCCAGGAATGGGTGGACCCGGACGAATTCTACGCCGGCCGGGGCGGTCATGGACGGGACAATGTCCTCACCGAGGAACAATGGAAGGCCCAGTGTTACCGCTGGGGCAAACGGGTTCCCAGCCTGGCCGTTCCCAATCAGCCCAAGGGAGTGGTGGATCTCTACGACTGCTCCGACGATTGGATTCCCATATATGACAGGTCTGATCTTCCCGGCTTTTACATGGCCATCGGCACCTCGGGCAACCAGTACAAAAATGCCCCGGTTGTGGGCCGGATGATGGCCGAACTCATCGACGCTTGCGAAAAGGGACTGGACCATGACAAGGAGCCCTTCCAGTTTACCTATCAGTATACAAGGCGCACCATCAATGTGGGCTTTTTCTCCCGCAAGCGCGAAATCAACTATGATTCCAGTTTTTCGGTAAACGGATAAAGACTTTCTGACGAACCTCCGCCCGGCAGTCTATCCCACTGGGGCCGGGCGGTTTTTATTCTTCACGGCTGGTTTTCACCGGGGTATTTGGCCCATAAAGAGCTGACAAAGGGTGGAAACTGGTGTAGGGTATCCGGGTTGACCCCTTCCGGGTATGCCCGGTACACCTTTAACCTCTAACGGTGGTACCCATATGCAAATCTACGTCTGTGTAAAACATGTTCCGGACTCCGCAGCCAATATCGCCATTGTGGACAACCGGACCATTGATGAAAATGTTGCTTTCCTGCTCAACCCCTATGATGAACATGCCGTCACCCAGGCGGCCCAGATTAAATCCCAATATCCCGGCACCGAAGTCATCGCTCTTTGCCTGGGAAGGGCCCATGGGGAAAAGACCCTGAGATCCGCCCTGGCCATGGGCGCCGACCGGGGGATCCTGGTTCACACCGACCGGGTCTGCGATGCCGTGACCACGGCCCGGGTCCTCAAGGCCGCCATTGTGTCCGACGGCACCCCGGATCTGGTTTTCATGGGAAGGGAGAGTATCGATGCCGAAGGCATGCAGACCATGTTCCGTCTGGGTGTGCTTCTGAATTTACCCGCGGCCACCAATGTGACGGCCATGGAAATGGCTGCGGACACCGTCAGGGTCACCTGTGACTTTTCCGGCGGTCTACAGCAGACCTGCGAAATGTCCCGTCCCTGCATCATTGCCGCAGGACGGGGGTTGAACACCCCAGCCTATCCCACCTTTCCCCAGGTGGTCAAGGCACGGAAAAAGCCCATCCGGACCCTGGCCCTGGCAGATCTTTCACTGGAGCCTTCCAATGGGGCGGGGGTGGAGACCATCGGTCTGAGCCCCCTGACCAGTGACCGTTCGCCCAAACCCCTCACCGGAAGCCCGGCGGAGATTGCCCGGCAGATGGTGACCATTCTTAGGGAGGAGGCCAAAGTCCTATGAAAATCGGAATTTATGTGGACGTAAAGGAGGGGCTGATCCCCGAATCCATGCTGGGCCCCCTGTCTTTGGCAGCCCAGGGCGAGGCCGTTGCACTGGTTCTGGACGGCGTCACCTCGGAGGCCTATGGACTGCTGGCCCGCAACGGGGTGAAGACCGTTGTGGAAATGGCCCTGCCCGGAGATGCCCATATCCGCTCCAATCCGGTGATCCGGGCCAGGGCCCTGGTCCGCGCCGTGGAAGAGTTGGGGCTGGAGGCCCTGGTGGGGTTGTCCAATGCCCCGGGTCGGGATGTGCTGCCCAGGGCTGCAGCCCTGTTGGACGCCCCACTGGTCATGGACTGTACGGCCGTGGATCCGGGGGCAAAGACCGTGAAAACCTCCCAGTATTCGGGTAAGGTTCTGGCCGAGATGAAGATCAGCGGCAGCCCCATGGTGTTGGGGATCCGTCCCAATGCCCTTGTGGCCGGGACACCCCCCTGTGAAACCGCCTCTCCTAACCTAATTACCCTGGAAGTCGATGCCTCGGAACCCCGATCCTTCAGGGTAATAAAGCCGGCTGCAGCGCCCTCACAGGGGGATGCCCTCCCTGCCCTGGCCGAAGCCGAGGTCATCATCGCCGGGGGCCGGGGCATGAAGAATAGGGAAAACTTCGGCCTGCTATTTGAGTGTGCCAAAAAGATGAAGGCGGCCGTGGGGGCCTCCAGGGTGGCCGTGGACAACGACTGGATCCCCTATGCCCACCAGGTGGGCCAGACCGGGGAAAAGGTCAGTCCCAGCGTATATATCGCCTGTGGGATCTCCGGCTCCATCCAGCACTTTGCCGGCATGAAAACCGCCCGGATGATCATTGCAGTGAACACAGACAGGGAGGCCGCCATGATGGCCAATTGCGACTATGCCGTGGAAGGGGATCTTGTTGATATTTTAACGGAATTCAACCGGATGCTATGACACCGGTGCCCGGGGAACTGGCCCGTAAATTCCTCCAGAACCTGGACAATGCCAATTTTCTGGCCGTCTTTGACCAGTATTCCGAAGGGGTGATGATCACCAATGCCGACGCCGTGATTGTCTACTATAACCGGGCCATGTCCCGCATCGACGAGCTGGACCCCGAAGAGGTCATCCTCAAATCCATCCCCGATGTCTATGACCTGGACCAGGAGACCAGCATCATCATGCAATGCCTGGCCGGTCGCATCCCCCTCATCGACCGGCCCATCTATTACCGGACCCGCATGGGCCGGTTTGCCAACACCATCCACTCGGTCTATCCCATCTGGGAGAGGGAGAAACTGGTGGGCTCCATCTGCTTTGTCCGGGACTTCAACGCCCTCAACGAAACCCTGGCCGCCGTGAGGGGATCGGTGAAGTCCCACCGGCCCTCCCAGGGCATCCGTTTTGACGGCATCATCGGCAGTGATCCGGCCTTCCAGAGTGCCCTCAACGCCGCCCGCATGGCCGCGGACACCCCTTCTCCAGTCATGCTCTACGGAGAGACGGGAACGGGCAAGGAACTCTTTGCCCGGGCCATCCACACCCACAGCCCCAGGAGGGAGAAGAAATTCACCCCGGTGAACTGCGCCGCCATACCGGAAAACCTTTTGGAAGGCATCCTCTTCGGTACCTCCAAGGGGGCCTTTACCGGGGCCATCAACAAGGCTGGCCTGTTCGAACGCACCAGCCAGGGCACCATCTTCCTGGACGAGATCAACTCCATGCCCGTGGGGCTCCAGTCCAAGATCCTGCGCATTGTACAGGAGGGAAAGGTAAGACGGGTGGGGGCCCTGAAGGAGATCAAGTTTGATTTGAAGATCCTCTCATCCGTGAATCAGGATCCCCATGCCTCCATCGGGGACGGCAGCCTCCGGTCGGATCTTTTTTACCGCCTGGGGGTGGTCTTCATCCACATCGTGCCCCTGCGCCAACGCCTGGGTGATCTGCCCCTTCTGGTGAACCACTTCATCTCCAAGCACAACAAGACCCTGCACAAGCAGGTGGCCGGGGTCTCCGATCAGGTACTGGCCATGTTCCGCCAATACCACTGGCCCGGCAATGTCAGGGAATTGGAGCATGTGATTGAGGGGGCCATGAACGTCATTGGCGGAGACCTCCACATCCGGTCCCGCCACCTCCAGAACCATTTCACCAAATGGTTTGTCCATGGCCAGGCCCAAGCCGCCCCAGATGTTCCGCCCCCCCCTTTGGTTGCATCGCCGCCCCCGTCCGTCCCACAGCCGGTCGGCACCGGCCTCATCCACACCAAACGGGCCCATGAAAAGCAGATGGTCTGCCGGGCCCTGTCCCGGTTCCAGGGCAATATCACCCACACCGCCCACCACCTGGGCATCTCCCGCCAGCTCCTCTATTACAAAATGAAGAAATTCGACCTGGCCCGGAAGGACTTTCTGCCGGACCCCCGTTCATTTTAAATGGTGCCGGCAGGGTCTCCTGCCCGATTCTTGGATGTGTGAACGGGAAAATACATGGGTGCCGGGCTGGAAAAAGGGGAGGGGACGGTTGCACCTGAAGGGTGTTTTGGGAGCAATTTCCAAAGCCCTTGTTGTTTTGCCCCGGTTGTTCTCCATTGGCCATTCCCTTTGGAATCCACCATGAATCAAGTCAAAACCTTTGAACAGAAAGGCTTTTGGTGACGCTATTTCCCCTGTAACCCATTTCTATCCTCCGATGGATCAATGCGGTGAATCAAGCTTTACTTGACATTGGGTAAATTTCTACCTATATCCTGCTGAACACTGTGTAGGCGCCTGCACTCCTATTTTTTCAATCTCACATTTGGAGATCATCATGAAGCGGTTTTTTGTTCTATCTGTATGTCTGATTCTCTTGTTCCCCACATGGGTCCTTGCCATTGGCGGTGATATGAATTTTCCCAGTGTTCCCATCCCTGAAGCAGAGTATATCTCCCAGTCCCAGGATGGATTTACAGTCTCGATTCCCACCACATGGACCGCACAGGCCATGGGCTTGGATAACACGATCAAGCCGGCTGTGGATGTTACCGTGGTGGCCGACAACCCGGATCGACCGGTTAAATTTGTTAAGGCTCTTTTGAATTACACCCGCATGATCGGCCGGTACGATTGTGAATATCTTTACCACGACACCCCCCTGTCCTATGCCGGCATTTCAGGGGACCGGCGGGCTGCGGAATTGTTTCCCTCGGGAGCGGTGAAAACATATTCAGGATTTCACCATTGGCAGCTGTATCGAACCTATGAAGAGATGGGGTCTCGGTATTTCAGGGATATCACCGTGGCGGTGTTGACCTCGGGAAACCAATGGGTCAGGATCACATTCCCCTGGACACATCTGCGCCCCTCCCTGGAAACGGTCCAGGCCCTGCCCCAGGCGGCCTATCCTGTGGTGAGACCCGGGGGCCTTATTCTGGACGAGGGCTTTGAAACCGGGCTGGCCGATGGGGAATGGGAGACCGTGGGCAGGGTTTCCGTTGTGGGATCCCTGGGGCAGGTTTCCCCGGTCCAGGGGGAACGGCAGCTTTTGATCACCGCCGACGGCCAGGCCAACGGTTATGCCACCCGGGGGGAGCTGGTCCAATTCATGGAAACCTCCCACAGCGCTTTGCATGGTGCAGGCGGTGCCGGTGCCTGGGCAAAACGCGGCAGTGCCGTTAAACGGCGCATCACCGTGGCCGCGGGGAAAACCTTCCGGGTCCAACTCAACCTTTTGACCAAGGAAGCAGCCGGATCGGCCAAGCGTGATTTTGCCTTCTTTTTTGTGAAGGGAGAAGACGGGGATCCTCAATTGATCCAGGCCCTGAATATTGACCGGGCCGTGGGACAGGAGGCTCCCGGCGGGGACTTTATGCGCCAGAGCGGCCATGTCTCCTTTTCCTATACCTTTGAAGAGGCCGGGACCTATACCATTGGATTTGGTGTGGTGAACAGCGGCGACAATGCCGATGCCTCTGCCCTTCTATTGGATCAACTCCAGTTGTAAAAAGGGCTGGGGCCGGGATTCAGCCCGGCCCCATTTCCTGTCGAGCCGGGTAAGGTCCTCCATTGCCCGGCTTGACACCCTGGGGCTATCCTTCCAGGAATTTCCTGGGAATCCTGCAAACGGGTATGGGATCCATCTTGTGGCGGTTGGCCCGGTGGCGGCTGCGGTAGATGGCAAGGACCTCCTTCTGCCTTGGGGTGAGGGCGGCCTGGGCCGAATCCCTTTGGTCCAGGGGCAGGGCCTCGTGGTCCATGGCCGCTTCCAATTCATCATAGGTGGCGCCGATCTGGATTTCGTCGGTGCGGTCATCGCCGAACAGGCCGTCGGTGGGTGGAGCGGACAGGATATCGGAGCGGACGCCCAGCTCACGGGCCAGGGCATAGACCTGGGATTTCATGAGGTCGGCAATGGGGGAGAGGTCCACGCCCCCGTCTCCGTATTTGGTGTAGAAGCCCACGCCGAAATCCTCCACCTTGTTCCCGGTGCCGGCCACCAGCATCCCATGGTGGCCGGCATGGGCGTAGAGGGTCATCATGCGCAACCGGGACCGGGTATTGGCCATGGAGAGGTCGTCCTGGATCTCCTGTGGAAGGCTTTTTTCAATGGCGGTGAAGGCCGGGGTAAGATCCTGGGTGAGGCCTTTGACCGTGTCAAAGGCGGCTTCCAGGTCGGCCATGTGGGTGGCGGACCGGTCCAATTGTTCCGGTGCCTGGCGGATGGGCATGTTCAGCAAAAGAACGGGCTTGCCGGTGCGGGCGCACAGGGCCGATGTCACGGCGGAGTCGATGCCGCCGGAGACGCCCACCACAAAGCCCTTCATTTTGGCCTTTTCCACATAGGCGGTGAGCCAGTGGACGATGTGTTCAATAATGGCTTGGGTATTCATGGGATTCCTCTGATAATATTTCGCCATTATATAAATGGCCGGGAAGGGGTTTGTCAATCCTTGGACCCGGCCCGGTCTGGTCCGGCAAGGGGAGGACGGTCAACGGTGTGGGCCTGGAGGGCCTTTTGAGCCGGTGATTTGTCCGATGGGCCTGCCGGTAAAATGTCACGAATTTCCAAGGGTTCTTGACAAGTGGTTAGATCAAAAATATGGTAGATTTTTACCCCAACCTTTTTGGAAAAGGAGGTCTGGTCCACGGTCAATCCGATTCTATCTGTATCCGCTCCCCATGGGTTCTACTGCGTTTCAATCGCCCCACTGGGTTCCCGCACCGCATCCGGTTATTCTCAGGAGGAAGGAAATGAAGAAGATCAGAGACATCAAGCTGAGCATGAAGTTGATCATCGTTGGTATCATCGCCGTTTTGGTCCCCATGTCCATTGTGGGGTTTATCACCGTTAACGCTTCGTCAAACGCCCTGTCCCATGCCGGGCAGGAGGCCACCTTTCAAACGGCCCAGGACCTGGCTGAGACCGCGGGTCTTTTCCTTTCCCAGGAGATTAAATTTGCCCAGACCATGGCACGGAACCCCAATGTGGGGCCCACGGTGGCGGCCACCTCGGACACCGAACCGGACACGGACACCCTCAAGGCCCTGGACCAATACTTCGGCCACCACCTCAAAGGGACCGGGGAGGATTACGACCTTTTTTTCATCACCAATGCCAAGGGAGCCATTCTGGCCGACTCCATGGGCGGGGCCCTTCGCAGGAAACAGGTGAATGTGGGGGACCGGGCCTATTTCAAGGCGGTCCGTGGGGGGAATACCGTGGTGGGCAATCCCATTGTCTCACGGGCCAGCGGCAATGCCGTGGTCACGGTTGCCGTTCCCATCATGGCCGGGACGGGGGGGTTTGCCGGTATTTTCTGTTCGGTGATCCGTTTGAATACCCTGTCCTCCAAGCTGACGGCTGTGAAAATAGGGACCACGGGCTATGCTTATATGGTGGATTCCAAGGGGGTGGTCATTGCCCATCCCAATGAAGAATTCCTCTTCAAGCTCAACCTTAAGAATGCCCCCGGAATGGAGGCCGTGGGGGAGATGATGGCGGCCGGGGAGTCCGGGGTGAGGCGGTATGTGTTTGATGGGCAGGAAAAAGTGGCCGGTTTTGCCCATATTCCCAGAGCGGGCTGGAGCGTGGGCGTCACCGTGAACGAGGCCGAACTCATGGCGCCGGTGAAAAAGATGGTGCTTTTTTCCCTGGTTACGGGCCTGGTGGCCCTGGGGATCATGGGCGGGTTTATCCTTTTTGCCGCCATGGGCATCACCGCCCCCATCAACCGCACCGTGGACGGCCTCAAGGACATCACCGCCGGTGACGGGGATCTGACCCGGAGACTTACGGTGAGCGGCAAGGATGAGGTGGGGATTCTGGCCTATCGGTTCAACGGGTTTGTGGACCAGCTCCATGCCATGATTTCCGACATCACCCAGGGGGTGGACACCCTTTCTTCGGCATCGGACCGGCTGGCCGGTATTTCCCGGAGCCTGTCCGACGATGCGGGCCAGGCATCTGAAAAGACCGATACGGCCACCCGGGCCAGCCGGGAGATGGATTCCCGCATGACCTCGGTCTCTGCGGCCATGGTCCAGTCTTCGGCCAATGTCAATGCCGTGGCCGGTGCGGCCGAAGAGATGAACGCCACCATCGGCGAGATCGCCATGAATGCGGAAAATGCCCGGGCCATTTCCGCCGATGCCGTGACCCAGGTGGATGCCTCCTTTGAACAGATGGACGAGCTGGGCAATGCGGCCCAGTCCATCGGCCAGGTGGTGGAGGCCATCACCGACATTTCCGAGCAGGTGAATCTGCTCTCCCTGAACGCCACCATTGAGGCGGCCCGGGCCGGTGAAGCGGGTAGGGGATTTGCCGTGGTGGCCAACGAGATCAAAGAATTGGCCAACCAGACCTCCTCGGCCTCCATGGACATCAAGGACAAGATCGACCATATCCAGACCTGTTCCACCGCCACCCTGGGCGGGATGAAGGCCGTGTCCAAGGTGATCACCGAGGTCAACGAGATCGTGGCCACCATTGCCGTGGCCGTGGAGGAGCAGAGTGCGGCCGTGGGGGAGATTTCCGAAAATATCTCCCAGGCATCTTCGGGCATCCAGGAGGTCTCCCAGGCCGTGGGGGAAAGTTCCCAGGCCTCCCAGGACATTGCCCAGGACATGGGGGAGGTGAGCCGGGCCTCGGAAAAGATGGCCGACCAGAGCAGCAAAATCCAGTCCAGTTCCCGGGATCTGTCCGGCCTGGCCGACCAGCTCAACACCCTGGTGGGCCGGTTTAAGATCTAGGCGGGATGTCTGGGATGCCCGAACCAGAGCATCCGCCGGCTCCGGCCTTTGCCATGGACAGACCGGGGCCGGCAGGGGTATGATGCCGACGGATCCACCGGGTGAGATATCCGGGACAGACACAAGGAAGAATGAATGAATATTGTATTTGCGGTGATGGTGATTGGGGCCTTTGGCTTTGCCGGGTTCCGGCAGATGGCCTGGGATGGGACCGGGGATGCCCCCATGGCCCTGCTTTCCCGTGCCATGGTGGACTCGGCCGGGGGCGCAGTGGAGCTGGCCATCGGCCTGGTGGGGGTGATGACCCTTTTCCTGGGCCTGATGAAGGTGGTGGAAAAGGGGGGGATGCTGGCCATTCTTTCCCGTCTCATCCGGCCCCTCATGGTGCGGCTCTTCCCCGAGGTGCCGCCGGACCATCCGGCCATGGGGGCCATGATCCTCAATCTGTCGGCCAATGCCCTGGGCCTGGGCAATGCGGCCACCCCCTTCGGCATCAAGGCCATGCAGGAGCTGGATACCCTGAATTCGGAAAAGGGGACCGCCACCAATGCCATGGCCCTGTTCATGGCGGTCAACACCTCTTCGGTCACCCTGCTGCCCACCGGGGTCATTGCCCTGCGGGCAGCAGCCGGTTCCCTCCATCCGGCGGCCATTTTGCCCACCACCCTGGTGGCCACCATGGGCTCCACCCTCACGGCCATTGCGGCGGCCCGGCTCTACCAGCGTTTTGCATCGCCCCCACCGGCGCCGGTGGAAAGCTGCGCCCGGTGTGAGGAAGACATGGCATCCTATCCCCTCTGGATCTCCCTCATGGCCCTGGCCGGGCTGGGAACCCTGATTCCCCTGGCCGTGCTCTACGGGGCCCGGATCTCCCCCTGGATTCTCCCCGGGCTTATGACCGCCTTTCTCATCTTCGGACTGGTCCGGGGGGTGAAGATTTACGAGGTCTTTGTGGAGGGGGCCAAGGACGGGTTCCAGGTGGCCCTGCGCATCATTCCTTACATGGTGGCCATCCTGGTGGCCGTGGGCATGCTCCGCAGCTCCGGGGCCCTGGATCTTTTGGTGGGGATTCTGGGGAAGGTCACCACGCCGTTGGGACTGCCAGCCCAAGCCCTGCCCATGGCCCTGATGCGACCCTTTTCAGGCTCGGGTGCCTATGGTATCCTGGCCTCTGTGATCCAGGATCCGGCCATTGGCCCGGATTCCAAGGTGGGGATGCTGGTCTCCACCCTCCAGGGATCCACCGAGACCACCTTCTATGTGATGGCGGTCTATTTTGGTGCTGTAAATGTCCGGCGGATCCGCCATGCCCTGGCCGCCGCCCTCACCGCCGACTTGGCCGGCATTGTCTTTGCCGTCCTGGCCTGTGCGCTGTTTTTGAATATATAGAGGAGTTGAAAATGAAGGTAATGATTGATTTATGCGTGGTCCCCATGGGGGTTGGCCTTTCCGTTTCCGAATATGTGGCCGCCTGCCACAAGGTTTTCAAAAAACGGGGCCTCAAGGCCCAGCTCCACGGCTATGGAACCAACCTTGAAGGAGAATGGGACGAGGTCTTTGCCGCGGTGAAGGAGTGCCATGAGCGGGTCCACGACATGGGGGCGGCCCGCATCAACACCACCATCAAGGTGGGCACCCGCACCGATAGGGAGCAGACCCTCCAGGACAAGATCGATTCGGTGAATGCCAAATTGAAATAAGCCCCCTGGGATTTTCCGGTGAAGAAAGGATGACCCCACCGGATCCCAACCCGGACAGGGAGGATATGCCTTTGCGCCCCGGACCGCCCATGCGGTCCGGGGCGTTTTTTATGCCCCTGTGGGATGGGGTCCGTGCTGGCGGGCATACTCGTAGAGCATGATGGAGGCGGCCACGCTGACGTTGAGGCTCTGGGATTTTCCGTATTGGGGGATGGTCAGGCGTTTGACCCCGGGGAAGAGGTCGGGCTCAAAGCTGATGCCGTACTCTTCGTGGCCAAAGACAAAGGCGCTTTTTTCGGGCAGGGGGGTCCGGGTGATGTCCCCGCCCTGGCCCGGCTCTAAAATAAAGGGGGTATAGCCCCGCTGGAGCAGGTCGGCATAGCTGGACATGAACCGGTGGTGGAACTTGGCCGGCACCCATTTAAAGGCGCCCATGGCCGGGGCCGGGTCGAAGAAGTCAATGCCCACCAGGTGGATTTCGTGGCAGCCGAAGGCTTCTGCGCTCCTGAAGATCTTGCCCACGTTGAAGGTGGGTTTGAGGTGGTCCAGTACAATGATGCACTTGTGGACGCCGGGCTCGGCCAGGTGGTTCTTGTTGCGCTGCCGCCGGAAGCGCCGTTGGGCCGCATCCTTTTCCGCCCGCATCATCTGTCGTATTTTATGGGGTCCCATGGGGGTATCCTGTTCAATTTCTGTGATTTATCGGCTCTTCATATACAGGGTTTGGGCCTAAAAAGCAAAATGGGGGGGCAGGGTGGACCTTGGCCTGCCATGTCCATGGGCCGGGTGTGGATTTCCCCGGCCCAGATTTCATGGAGGCGACGACCGGGGTGGAAGCCGTCCCGGGCCTACCCGGTCGGGACAGCGGATCAGTCCTCCAGGGGCTGGTTGGCCTTCATGATTTCCAGGATTTCCGCCACCTGCTCCTGGGCCTTGTCCGAAAAGAGGGTGCAGCCGCCGGCGCCAAAGTGGCCGCCGCCGCCGTACCGGGAGAGCAGGTGGCCCACATTGACCTTACAGCCGGTGTTGAAAATGCTGTGGCCCACACTCACCAGGACCTTGTCCCGGCCCTTGTCGTGGTGGCGGATTTTGATGCTGGACTGGGTTTCGGGGAAGAGACTATAGGTGAGGAAACGGTTCCCCGAGGGCACCGGGTCCAGCGCCCTGAAGTCGGTGAGGGAGACGGTGCCGTGGATCTGGGTATGGGCCCTAAGGTGGCCGGCAAAGTCCTGGTTCTGGGCAACGGCCCGGGCCACCCGTTCCCGGACCTGGACATCGGCCATGACCTGGTCCATGGGCTGGTGCCGGAGTAGGTGGATGAGGTGGTTCCAATAGGGGATGTCCTGGTAATCCCGGTTCTGGATGGTCATGGAAAGGATGACGTGGGGGTGGCGTTCCGGGGTCTTGACCTGTTCCAGGGTGAGGTCGGCGGAGTCAATGCGGTCGGTTTGGCGGACCAGTTCATCATACCGACTGTCCAGTTTTTCCTCTTTCTTGTAATGGCGGTAGATCACGCCTGCGGCCGAGGGGGCGATTTCAAATCCCCCGGGCACCGGGGTGGCCGGCTGATTGGAGACGTGGTGGTCAAACCAGAGACTGCACCGGGGATCATGGGGCAGGTTGGCCAGGATATCCCCCTGCCGGACGGGGGTTTTGCCGGTCTGGACTTCGTTGGGTTCGGTCCAGAGGACAGGGGTGTCGATGTTAAGGGCTTCAAATAAAAGAACGGCACAGACAATGCCGTCGTAATCGGGTCGGGTGACAATTCTCATGGATTAACCTTATGCGGTGAAGACGGGGTTATAAGTTGCATCTTCATAGCAATAAAGCATCTGCCCGGTTTTATCAAGATTGTTTTGGCCAAGGCTTGCCCGGTGGGAGGAATTGTGGTTTTATGGGTGCAATATCAAATTCTTATCCGGATGGTCCATTGGGAGCGTTGACATGGGAAAACCTGATTTTGCCTCCATAGAACGGGATTTTTTCAAACGGGGAAATCCGTTGAGCAAGCTGTTGAATGTCTCCCTTCAACTGCTTGAGGCCAGTGCCACCGGTATCCTTTACGGAACCAACGAGACCCGGATCAAGTTTCTGCCCACCTCCATGTGGGACCGGGGGATCATGGACCGGTTCGGGGGACTGGGGCTTCGGGGGATTTTCCTGAAACTCTTTGGAAAGTACCTGGTCACGGCCCGGAAACTGAGCCCCATCTACTTTTATGCCTATGACAGCAAGGGGCGCAAAAGGGACAATGACGGCATTATTTCCTATGTCCTGCGCAATTGTGCCGACTATTATAAAAAGGGGATCTCCGTGATCATCTGTCCGGATACCGCCCCCTATCTCCTCTCCGGAGAAGATCAGGCATACCACTATATCCCCTTTTTCAGCTACGACGGCTACCGGATCCGGAGGCCCAATCCCGGCATTAAGGTGGATACCCGCATTGTGAAGATGTTCCAGTCCACCAATTCCGTCTATATCTATCTGCCCGATTACGGGATCCTGGTGGTGAACACGGCGGACGAATCCCTTTTGGAAGTCCGCAACGACAGCTTTGTCCGGGAGCGGGAGCTCTGCCGGCGCCTTGACCTGCTCATCCGGCTGGTGGAAACCGCTTCCCTGGCCTATTTGGGACAATTGAAGGGGAAAAAAGGGGCGGCCCTGCTCTGGCGCAAGGAAAAACATCTCCGCCAGACCTCCCTGGATCTGGCCGCCAATGAACAGCGGTTCCGTGATCTCTATGAAAATGCGCCCATTGCCTATTTTTCCATGGACTACAAGGGTTTTGTCTTCCGGTGTAACCGGATGCTGGAAACCCTGGTTGGAAGGAGCCGGGATCAGCTCATTGGAAAGAATGCCCTGGATTTTCTTACCACCAGCCCCGAAAACATGATCCGGGTGGAATCCATCTGGGAGATCCTGAAAAAGGGAAACAGCATCCGGGACATGGAGCTGCGCATCACACCGAAAAACCAGGAGAGTCTGTGGATCAGCCTCTCCCTGGATGCGGTCATGGGGGAGCAGAGCCGGGTGACGGAGCTGCGGGCCATGGTCATGGACATTTCGGCCCGTAAGAAACTGGAAACCCAGCTCCTCCAGGCCCAGAAGATGGAAGCCATCGGCACCATGGCCCGGGGCATTGCCCATGATTTTAACAATGTGCTTTCCCCCATCTCCGGCTATGCCCAGATGCTGCTCATGGAAAAGAACCGGAATCCCGTTGAGACCGGACATTTAAACACCATTTTGGAATGCTCGGGCCATGCCCGGGAGCTGGTGAATCAGATCCTGGCCTTCAGTCGGCAGCAGGAGAGTGAGCTGGCAACGGTATCGGCCCGGTCCGTGGTTTCGGATGCCGTTGCCCTGGCCCGGGCCTTTCTGCCGGCATCGGTTAAGCTTAAGACCCGGCTGGCCAAGAATGCAGGCGATATCCGGGCCGATGCTGTTCAGATCCACCAGGTGATCATGAACCTGGTGACCAATGCCTTCCATGCCATGGCCGACAGGACCGGTATCCTTGAAATCCGCATGATGCCCATCACCCTTAAGGAAAAATCGGCCCGGTACAATCACATGATGCCCGGCACCTATATCCTGATCCAGGTCCGGGATACGGGCCAGGGAATCCCCGAGGAGATCCGCAACAAGATTTTCGAACCCTATTTCACCACCAAGTCCGACGGCTCGGGCATCGGGCTTTCCGTGGTCCACGGCATTGTGGAGAGCCACGGCGGCCATATCCGGGCCGGTAACCGGCCCGGAGCGGGGAGCTGGTTCTCCATTTTTCTGCCCCGGTTCAGACGGGGCAGGGACCGGGTGGAGATTCCCGAACCCCAAGGAGATCTGCCCCTGGTCCAGGGCAGTGAGTCCGTGCTCCTGGTGGATGACGACCAGCGGGTGGCGGCCATGCACACCTATATGCTCAATCAGCTGGGCTACCAGGTCCGCTCCTTTGTCCACAGTCCCGAAGCCCTGGACGAATTCAAGGCCGATCCTTTGGCCTATGATGTGGTGGTTACGGACCTGACCATGCCCGATCTATCGGGTATCCAACTGGCCGAAGCCATTGGCCGGGTCAATCCGGATCTGCCCGTTATCCTCTGCAGCGGCCTGGGGGATACGGTGGAAAAGGACCATCCCTTCATCCGGGGCTATCTGAGCAAACCCGTGGAGATTACGGATCTTTCCGCCCGGATCCGTTCGGTCCTTGAGCCGTTGCCAGCCGGTAATTAAACCAGGGATATCCGACCTATACCATGTCCTTGACCAGGGCCCCCACGAGGCGGTCCATGGCCGGGGCAGCAATGCGGGCGGTGGCCAGCACCGATTCCATTGTGGCCGGTTCAGGCTGGTCGGGGTCGTTGATATTGGTGATCATGGAGAGGCCCAAAATCTCCATCCCGGCATGGACGGCGGCAATGGCTTCCATGACCGTGGAAAATCCCACGGCCTGGGCACCGATGAACTTCAGGTACCGGGTCTCGGCCGGGGTTTCCAGGCTGGGCCCCCTGAGGCCGGCATAGACCCCGTGGTCCAGGGCAATTCCCAGGTCCTTCCCCAGGGCCATGGCCCGTTCCTGCCACTCCCGGGAATAGACCTGGGTCATGTCGGGGAAGCGCAGGCCCAGGGCATCGTCGTTGGGGCCCACCAGGGGATTGGCCCCGGTGAGGTTGATGTGGTCGGAGATGACCATGATATCGCCGGCATTAAATCCGGGCCCCAGCCCGCCTGCGGCATTGTTGAGGAGGATGCGCTTCACCCCCATGGCCTGGAGGAGTCGCACCGGATAGACCACCTGGTCCGGGGAATAGCCCTCGTAGAGGTGGAAACGGCCCTGGAAGATCACCAGGGGAACATCGGCAATGCGGCCGTAGATGAGTTCACCGGCGTGGCTCTCCACGGTGGAATGGGGGAAATGGGGGATTTCAGTGTAGGGAAGGGAACATTCAACGGCCATGCCTTGGGGAATATGGGAAAGCCCGGTACCGGTGATGATGCCGATCCGGGGTGGTTCCGGTATCAGTGAAGAGAGGGATGCCAGGCTCTGTTTTAATTGTTTGCTCAAGGGGGTTTCTGCCATTCCGTCCTCCCAATGTAAGGGGTCTTTCCCATTGTGTTTTATAATGTGGGCCGCCGGTGTGGCCGTATCTACATCCAATGTATCTACACAATGCCGGGTGAGCCCGTCAAGGTGGTTCGCTCCCTCCTCCGTACCTGTTTTATCTCCCGGCTGCGATCTTTGCCGTCCGGGCAAGCCCATGGCCGCATTGGAGATTTTTCCCAATAAAATGGACGGTGGCCATAAGGCCGCGGAAGGGCGCCGGGGAAAAACCTTGATTTATGGTGCATCTGGATTAAGATACGGCCAAACATGATAAAGGAAAGATCAATGGCCGATAAAACCTATTTTTATTCCGTGGGTGCCTGTGACCAGGATCCGATGCGCACGGTGGAATTGAAAATCAAACGCTCCATCTTCATTGCCTCCCTGGTCCATGCCGGGACCATTGAAGCGGCCAAAACCTTTATTACCCGCATTGCCAAGGAGAACAAGACCGCCACCCACAATTGCTGGGCCTATATTGTGGGGGACAAGGGGGAGATCTCCCATTGTTCCGACGCCGGGGAGCCGGCGGGCACGGCGGGCAAGCCCATGCTCAACGCCCTGCAAAGCCAGGGCATGACCCGGGTGGCTGCTGTGGTGACCCGGCACTACGGCGGGGTGAAGCTTGGGGTGAGGGGCCTCATCCAAGCCTATGGAGATACGGTGACGGCGGCCGTTGAATCCGAGCCCCTGGTGAAACTGGTGGAAACCGTCTCCCTGACCGTTCAACTGGACTACGGGTTCAACGATATCTTTTTAAATCAGATCCAGCGCTTTGATCCCCAGATTCTGGAGACCCGTTACACAGAAGCCGTGGCCCACGACATTGCCGTGGAAGATCTTAATGCGGCTGATTTTATCGAATATCTCACCGAATACCGCGACCGGGGTGCCCTGACCTTTCATCCGGTGTGATGCCAAATCCTTCCCTTTAAATTTGCGTTGACAAGTGGTTCGATTTAAGTATATTTAAATTTAATCAATAAATACTTAAATTTTGGACGGCTGTATGAAAACCAAACTCGGGGCCCTGTTACGGGCCATTCGGAATTCACGCCATTTGACCATAAAAGAGGTGGCATCCAAGGCGGGTGTCAGCTCCAGCCTGCTCTCCCAGATTGAGCGCAACCGGATCTCCCCTTCCCTGGACACCCTGCTCCAGCTGCTGGAGGTCTACGGTGTTTCCCCCAACCAGTTTTTCAAGGATTATGAAACCCATTCCAGGGTGGAGATCATCCGCCAGGATGATCGGAAGATCGTGGAACGCAAGGGGTTCAAATATGAAAAGCTCTGCGGGGAGAGCCAGACCAAGGGAAAGCATTCCTTTAATGCCTTTTTTTTGGAACTGGCCCCGGGCCAGGAGCGGGGGGATTCCAGCGACGGCCACCTGGGCCGGGAGCTGGGCATTGTGGTCTCGGGATCCGCCGAGTTGATTTACGGCCAGGAAACCTACGATATCACGACCGGGGATTCGGTCTCTTTTTTCAGTCAGATTCCCCATGTCATCAGAAATAGTACCAAGGAGCTTTTCCAGGCCTATTGGGTGGTCACCCCGGCGGACGGAGAAGATTATTTTGGGGAAAAGTAAACAGGGAGGAGCCATGGGAAAGACCATAGCTGAGAAGATTTTTGAGACCCATCTGGTGGACGAGCCCTTTGGGGATGTGTCCGTGCTGCGCCTGGACCGGGTGTTTTGCCATGAAATAACAACCCCCACGGCCATTGTGGACCTCATGGCCCGGGGCAAGGACCGGGTCTTTGATCCGGACAAGATTAAGGCGGTCATCGACCATGTGACCCCGGCCAAGGATTCCAAGACGGCCCTCCAGGGCAAGATCCTCAGGGACTGGGCCCGGCGACACGGTATCAAGGATTTTTTTGACATCGGTCGCAACGGGGTCTGCCACGCCATCTTCCCCGAAAAGGGATTTGTCCGGCCCGGGTTCACCATTATCATGGGGGACTCCCATACCTGTACCCACGGGGCATTCGGTGCCTTTGCCGCCGGCGTGGGCACCACCGATCTTGAGGTGGGGATCCTCAAGGGGGTCTGCACCTTTAAAAGGCCGGAAACCCACCGGGTTCACATCAGCGGTGAGCTGGCCTCCGGGGTCTATGCCAAGGACGTGATCCTGGAGATCATCCGCACCATCGGGGTGAACGGGGCCACCAACCAGGTCATCGAGTTTTCCGGACCCGTGGTGGATGCCATGGACATGGAGGCCCGCATGACCCTGTCCAACATGGCGGTTGAAGCCGGTGCCACCTCGGGCATCTGCCTGCCCGACATGACCACGGTGGACTATCTGTGGCCCTTTATTAAAGACGAATTCCACAGCAAGGATGCTGCATTGGCCGCCTATTCGGAATTCAACTCCGACGAAGATGCAGTCTATGCAGCCCAGACCCATATTGATGTGAGCACCCTGGTGCCCATGGTCACCTTTGGCTACAAGCCGGACAATGTTAAGCCTGTCTCTGAAATGGCCGGGACAAAGGTGGATCAGGTCTACATCGGCTCGTGCACCAACGGCCGCATCGAAGATCTCCGGGCGGCGGCAGCGGTTCTTAAGGGGAAGACCATTGCCGATTCCGTCCGGGGAATTGTTTCTCCTGCCACGCCTGAAATTTTTACCCAGGCGTTGGCAGAGGGAATCATCCAGATCTTCATGGATGCCGGTTTCTGCGTCACCAACCCCACCTGCGGTGCCTGCCTGGGCATGAGCAACGGGGTTCTGGCCAACGGAGAGGTGGCCGCCGCCACCACCAACCGGAACTTTAACGGTCGCATGGGCAAGGGCGGAATGGTCCATCTCATGAGCCCTGCCACTGCTGCGGCCACGGCCGTTGCCGGTGAAATCGTTAATTCCAGTATTTTCCAGGGATAGGAGGCATCCATGAAAACATTCAAAGGAAAGGTCCTCTGTCTGGACCGTTCAGACATCAACACCGATGAAATCATTCCGGCCCGGTACCTCACCGAAATCGAAAAGGCGGCCATGGGGCCCCATCTGCTGGAGGATCTGAAGCTTACAGGATTTGAATTTCCCAGGGACCTGGAAGGGGTCAGTGTTATCCTCACCCGGGACAATTTTGGCTGTGGTTCCTCCCGGGAGCACGCCCCCTGGGCCCTGGAGGCCAACGGCATCCACCTGGTCGTTGCCCAGGGCTTTGCCCGGATTTTCCGCCAAAACATGTTCAACTGCGGCATGCTGGCCGTCTCACTGGGGGAGGAGGCCCTGGATCAGCTCTTTGACTTTTGTGGGGGCAACGGCGTGGAGATTGCCGCCGACGTAGAAGCCCTTACCCTTACGGCAAGTGCCGGGGAGGATACCCTCACCCTTCCCTTTGAGATTTCGGCATTTGACCAGACCCTGGTCCGGGCCGGCGGGTGGGTGGAATACGCCGACCAGACCTATTGATGGTCGCCGGATCCCGTCATTGGTGCCGGCTTCCAACCTGATCACTCCAACCCGGCGCCAATGAAAAAGGCCCCTGTCCATTTCGGACAGGGGCCTTTTTTAAGTGGGGATCAGGGGCGTGAAGACCCGCCCCGACAGGTCGGTCTATAGGACCTTGTTCAGGATCTCTTCAAAGCGGGCGACGGCGGCGTCCACATCCTTGAGTTTGTCCAGTCCGAAAAGGCCCAACCGGAAGGTCATGAAGCCTTCGGGTTCGTCGCAGGCCAGGGGAACGCCGGCGGCAATCTGCATTCCCTGGGCGGCGAATTTGGAGCCGTTCTGCATGGCGGGATCGTCGGTGTAGACCACCACGACGCCGGGGGCTTCAAACCCTTGGGCAGCAACGCTTTTAATGCCCTTGGAGGCCAGCAGTTCGCGGATTCTGCGTCCCAGCTCCTTCTGGGCGTCGCAGGCGCGGTCAAAACCGAATTCCCGGGTTTCCACCATGATGTCCCGGAACTGGACCAGGGCGTCGGTGGGCATGGTGGCATGGTAGGCATGGCCGCCGTTCTCAAAGGCTTCCATGATCTGGCACCATTTCTTCAGGTCCGCGGCAAAGGAGGTGGATTCGGTGGCTTCAACCAGTTCGCGACCGGTTTTGTTCATCATGACCAGGCCGCAGCAGGGGGAGCCGCTCCAGCCCTTCTGGGGGGCGGTGACCAGGACGTCCACCCCGATTTTTTTCATGTCCACCCATACGGTGCCCGAGGCCACGCAGTCCAGGACAAAGATACCACCGACGCTGTGGGCGGCTTCGGCCAGCCGGGTGATGTATTCGTCGGGTAGGATCATGCCGGATGCGGTTTCTACGTGGGTGGCGAAAACCACTTCCGCCTTTTCAGCTTTGATGGCGGCAACCACCTCTTCCACGGGGGCGGGGGCGAAGGGCGCCTGGGGATCGTCGGAAATCTGGGCGGCCTTGAAAACGGTTTCCGAGGCCGGGATTTTACCGGCGGCGAAGATCTGGCTCCAGCGGAAGGAGAACCATCCGTTGCGAACGATGAGGCATTTTTTATCCGTGGCCAGTTGGCGGGCGATGGCTTCCATGCCATAGCTCCCGGAACCGGGAACAACGGCGACGGCGTCTGCGTTGTATACCTCTTTCAGGTTGGCAGAAATATCATTCATGGCTCCCTGAAATTTTTTAGACATGTGGTTCAGGGCACGGTCCGTATAAACAACGGAATATTCCAGCAGCCCATCAGGATCGATATTCGGAAGTAAGCCGGGCATAATCAATAATCTCCAGAAAATTAGTCAGGACGCGCTGTGTACATCAACACAATTTGAGACATGGAGCGAGTCATTTATAAAGCGCGTTATTCTCTCATCAATGAAAGGGCTTGTCCATCTTCTTTTTTATATGATTTGTGCTTTTTTGAATTTTTTTGTTTGTTTATCGCAAAAGTGAAAATCTTTATTCGCCAAAGATAAAATGATTTTACACCGGTTTGGGGAATATGGTACAAAAAAAGTATCCTATTTCTTTCTTTTCGTCATCTCGTTTATCCGTATCGTAATTTTTTCATCCAACCGATCCCATCGGCCAAGGAGGCGTATTCTATGAAGGTTTTGGTGATATCTGGGAATACTTTGCCCATGTCGCCCACGGGGGCGGCGTTGGTTGCCGGAATGGCACGTGACGCAGGGCATGAGGTCAGGGTGTTTGACTGTTTAACCGCATCGGACCCCGTCCCAGCCCTGGCAGGAATCCTGGCTCGGTTCGAGCCGGATCTGGTCCCCCTGTCCATTCCCATGGTCACCTGCGACACTCCTTCCCGGACCATGGACATGCCAAGGGGATATGCCGATATCCATTCCCTTCTCCGCTCCCTTGTGGAGCAGGTCCATCGCCGGACCCATGCCGTGGTTGTGGCCGGGGGCAGGGGATTTGACACCTTTCCCCGGGACTGGCTGATCTATTTGAATCTGGAATACGGCCTGGTGGGGGAGTGTGATCGCAGCTTTCCCATGTTCATGGAGAACCTGCACCGGCCCACTGCCCTGGCCCAGATTCCCGGCATTGTTATTCGCAGCGGCGAAAGGGTCGATTACCAGCCCCTGGATACGGTGGCCCATGTGGGCCCCCAGCCGGTGCCGGCCTATGACCTATTTGATGTGGACCGCTATAACCACATGGGCATCCCCTGGGGGATGACCACCAAGCGGGGCTGCATCCGGGACTGTCGCCACTGCTCGGGGCGTGGGGGAAAGGGGTATCGCCTCAAGGCCCCGACACGGGTCATATCGGAGATCCGTCGGATCCGTGAGATGACCGGTTCCCGGGATGTGATTTTCTGCGACACCTGTCTCAACCGCCCCCCCTTCCATTTCAAACTTCTTCTGGAGGAATTGGCCGGGCTGGAAGCGCCCATCCGCTGGCGGGGGGCCAGCTTTAAACCCACGGGTATTTCCCGGTCCCTGTGCCAAATGCTGGAAGCCTCGGGGTGCATCTATGCTGGCTTGTCCGTGGAGACGGCATCGGAGCGGATGCTGGCCAATCTCAACCGGGGTTTCCAGGTGGCCGATATCCGCCGGAGCCTGGATTGCCTCAGCGAAACCAACATCGATTTCGGGGTTTCCCTCCTGGTGGGCGCCCCCGGCGAAACCATGGTGAGCATACGGGAGACCCTGGAGGTGCTGGATGCCTATCCCGGGATCAAGGCGGTCTGGGTCAACGTGGGGGTTTTCGGCCTGGGCATCAGACCCAGGACACCCTCGGAAGGGTTTTTCCAGGACGGTCATTATATCTCGCCGGAGCTGGACCCCGACGACATGGTGGATCTCATTGATGAGTTGGCCCTGCGGCCCAACTACCTGATCCAGGTGAGCAAGCCCTATGCGGGGTTTAAACGAAACTAGGTCAATGGCCCGGACAGGCGGGCGGAAAACAAAAGGCCCCCGGCAGTCTCACCGCCGGGGGCCTTTTGTTTTCACTTGTTCTGGATACCATCAATTTTGGCACGGACGGCCATGGTATATCCGGGTTATTCCACCGGGGTGTTGCTCCTGCCCCCGCTCCAGTGGAGCCGGGTTTTCAGAACATTGTAATAGCTCTGGGGGCTGAAGGAGATCATCTTCACGGCATGGGGGCTCTTGCGGATGAAGATCCGGTCCCCGGGGTCGATTTCAAATCCCTCCTGGCCGTCCAGGGTGAGGACGATGTCCTCGGGGCTGCCCTCCAGGCGGATCTCAATGGGGGTGTCGTCGGGGATGATCAGGGGCCGGTTGGTCAGGGTAAAGGGGCAGATGGGGCTGAGGATGATGCCGGGGACCTCGGGGTGGACCACGGGGCCGCCCGCGGCCAGGGAATAGGCCGTGGAACCGGTGGGGGGGGCCACAATGAGGCCGTCGGCCCGGTAGGTGGTCAGGTAATTCCCGTCCAGGTAGACGGCGCATGAGGCCAGCCGTGACAGGGCGGATTTATTGATGACGGCATCGTTGAGCACATCTTCCCTTATCTTTTCCTTTCCGTCCCGGACCACGGTGACGGTGAGCCGGGCCCGTTTACGGATGATATACTCCCCCTTGCACAGGGCATCAATGGCTTCGTAGAGGTGGTCGGCCGTGGTTTCGGCCAAAAAGCCCACTTCGCCGAATTTCACTCCCATCATGGGGATGTCCCGTTTGCCGATGAAACGGGCCACGCTGAGGAAGGTGCCGTCCCCGCCCAGGACCACGATGGCGCACAGGTCGTCGGGGACAGGGGTGTCCGGGGGAACATTGTGGGTATTGATGACGCAGCATTTATCGCCAAGGGTGCGGACCAGTTCCTGGGCCTTGGCCTGGGCGTCGTCCTCGTTTTTAATGACGATGCCGATTCGTTTTTTTTCCATGGGAGTTCTGTTTTGCCTTTCCTTTGCTAGTGTGCCTGTGCCCAGTTGTCTCCGGTTCCGAAATTGACTTTCAGGGGCACCTTGAGGGGATGGACGTTTTCCATCACCTGTGTGGCCAGATCTATGAGGGCCTGGGTCTCGTCCAGGGGGGTCTCAAAAATGATTTCATCGTGTACGGACAGGAGCATACGGGAGGAGAGATCCTCCTTTTGGAGGGCCTGGGCCATCTGGATCATGGCCAGTTTGATCAGGTCGGCCGCACTGCCCTGGATGGGGGTGTTGACGGCAGCCCGTTCCGCAAAGTTCCTTAGGTTGGCATTGGAGGATCTGATGTCGTCCAGGCGGCGTTTCCGGCCAAAAATGGTGGCCGTCTCCCGGGTTTCCTTGGTTTGGGCAATGGTTTCGTCAATGAAGCGCTTGACCCCTGAATACCGGGCAAAATAATTCTCAATATAGGTGGCGGCCATCTTCCGGGAGATACCCAGTTCCTTGGAGAGACGGAAGGCGCTCATGCCGTAGACAATGCCGAAGTTGATGGCCTTGGCCTGGGAACGCAGGTCATCGGTGACCAGCCCGGGCATGACCTGGAAGACCTCCTGGGCCGTGCGGGTGTGGATGTCCTCGTCGCTTTGGAAGGCATCCATGAGGATCTCGTCCGCCGCACAATGGGCCAGAAGCCGCAGCTCGATCTGGGAATAGTCGGCGGAGATCAGGGTAAACCCATCCTCCGGGATAAAGGTCTCCCGGATCTTCTTCCCCTCGGCCTTACGGATGGGGATGTTCTGGAGGTTGGGGTTGGAGCTGGACAAGCGTCCGGTAACGGTGATGGTCTGGTTAAAGGAGGTGTGGATCCGTTGGGTCTTCGGGTGGATGAGCTGGAGCAGGGCGTCGGCATAGGTGGATTTGAGCTTGCCCAAGGTCCGGTAGCGCAGTACCCGTTCGGGCAGGGTATGGGTCTCGGCCAGCTTGGTGAGCACCTCCACGTCCGTGGAATATCCGGTTTTCTTTTTGGTCTTTTTGACCACGGGCAGTTCCAGCTTTTCAAAGAGAATGGCCCCCAGTTGCTGGGAGGAGTTGATGTTAAAGGGCTCTCCCGCCAGGGTGTGGATCTCTTCCTCCAGTGCCTTCATTTCCGTTTCAAAGGCCATGGACAGGTCCTTGAGGGCCATGCGGTCCACCTTGATGCCCATCATTTCCATATCCCCCAGCACGGTGATCAAGGGGACTTCCATGGTCTCCATGAGACGGTCCAGTCCCTGGTCCTTGAGGTCTTCCTTGAGTCTGAGATAGGCCATGTAGGTGAGGTCGGCATCCTCGGCCGCATAGTCCATGGCTTCGGAAATGGGAATTTCCTGGAAGCCCACCTGGTTCTTTCCCTTGCCCACCACCTCTTCATAGGCGATCATCTTGTACCCGAAAAGGGTCATGGCAATGCGGTCCAGGCTGTGCCCCCGGGTGGCCGGGTTGAGCAGGTAGGCGGCGATCATGGTGTCAAAGGCAATGCCCTGGATTTCAATGCCGTAGTTGGCCAGGACAATGTAATCGTACTTGATGTTCTGGCCCACCTTATGGATCTCCGGATTCTCCAGGATGGGTTTGAAGATGCGCAGCACCTCTTCCTTTGACGGCTGTTCAATGTCCCCGGCAAAGGTGTGGCCCAGGGGCAGGTAGAATCCGGTGTTCTCCTGGTAGGAGAAAGAGATGCCCACCAGCTCGGCTTGGGTGGGAATCTTGGAGGTGGTTTCCGTGTCCACGGCAAAGATACTTTTGTTTTCCAGAACCTTGGCCAGTCGTTCCATCTCCTTGACCGTGGTGATGAGCTTATAGTTTTTTTCGCCCTTGTCGGCCTTGTGGGCAAATTCCTGGGCCAGGTTTTTGAATTCCAACTCCTGGAAGAGGACAAAGGCCTTTTCCGTATCAAAGGGTTCCAGCTCAAAGTCAGCTGCCCTTTGTTCCAGGTTCACATCCTGGGCAATGGTGGCCAGATCCCGGCTCAGGTAGACGATTTCCTTGGAGGTGGTCAGATTTTCATGGAGCTTTTTACGCTTCACCAGCGTGTCCAGGTTGTCGTAGATCCCGTCGATGGAGCCATGGTCGGCAATCAATTTTATGGCGGTCTTGGGGCCCACTCCCTTGACCCCGGGGATATTGTCCGAGGTGTCCCCGGCCAGGCCCAGCACATCGATGAACTGCAGGGGTTCGATGCCCTTGTCCGTGCGCACGGCTTCTATGTCGGTGATGGTGTCCTTCATGGGATCCCAGAGGGTGCAATCGTCGGTGATGAGCTGGATAAAATCCTTGTCCCCGGTGACCATGACCACCTGGAATCCGTCCTCCTGGGCTGTCCGGGCCAGGGTGCCGGTGAGGTCGTCGGCCTCGAATCCGGGTTTTTCAACGATGGGGATGTTCAGGGCCCGGATCATGCGCTTTATGTCCGGGATCTGAACGGCCAGTTCTTCGGGCATGGGGGGCCGGTTGGCCTTGTATTCTTTGTACATGTCATGGCGGAAGGTGGGGCCTTTGACGTCAAAGAGAACCGCAGCGTGGGTGGGGGCCTTTTCCTTGAGCAATTTCAGCAAGATCCGGGTGAACCCAAAGGTGGCGTTGGTGGGGTGGCCGCCGGCCGTGGCCAGGCTCCGGATGGCGTGGAAGGCTCTGTAAAGAAAAGCGCTGCCGTCAATGAGATAGAGTTGTTTTTTTGTTTCCGTCATGTAACTTACCCTTATTGGATGTTGAATTTTTCTTCAATTCAAGGCATATATACTATCTTTTAGGGAAAAGGAGAAGTAGATTTATATGACCGAAGAAAAAGGCGCAGCCCGGCGGAAACGGCGTAGAAAAAAGCGTGAAACCCAATGCCATTGCTGCGGAGGGACCTTCATGTTTTGTTGGCAGTGCCGGTGCGGATTCGCCATGTGCCAGAGCTGTATGTATGAAAATCAATGGGGGATGACCTGCAACGGCATCACCTGGGACTGCCCGGACTGCGGAGTGCAGAACGGATATGGAAACCAATAATGGAGGCAGGTATGAAAGAGCGAATGTTAAAGGTGGGAACCCTCATCTCAGGGGGCGGTACCAATTTACAGGCCATCATCGATGCTGCATCTTCGGGTTCCATTGATGCCCAGCTGGTCTTTACCGGTTCGGACCTGCCCGGGGTAAAGGGACTGACCCGGGCGGAAAAGGCGGATATCCCCACCTTTGTGGTGGACTATGCCAACATTATCCAGTCCTGTAAATCCGGGATCACCGACGATATGTTGCCCCATGATTTCGACCTGGACGAGGTTTATGAAAAGCAGAACCTTGTGGGGGATGCCTCCAGGGAAAAGGCCGCCTTCTTTCTCAAGACCCGGGCCATTGCCGAACGGCAGCTTTTGGACGCCATGGGGGCATATGAGATGGATCTCTTGGTCCTGGCCGGGTTCATGCGGGTGCTCACCCCCTATTTCATCGACCGCATCAACCTCCTTCCCGGACAGCATCGGATCATGAACATCCATCCGGCCCTTCTCCCCTCCTTCCCCGGCACCGACGGATACGGGGACACCTTTCGCTACGGCTGCAAGGTGGGGGGCTGTACCGTCCACTTCATCGACTACGGGGAGGACACCGGTCCCATCCTGGGGCAGAAGGCATTTGACATCGAACCCGGGGACAGCCTGGAGGATGTGAAGAAAAAGGGCCTTGCAAAGGAGTGGGAACTCTACCCTGCCTGCATCCAGGAATATGCAGCCGCCTTTTTGAAAAAATAAATCTCGGTTTTGTGGGGGTGCCCGGCCCGGCGTTTCTATCCTGGATAGATCGCGAAGCCGGCGCCGGGGCGTTTAAGTGGTCCGGCCCGAATCGTCCTGGAATATCCGGGGGCGGTCTGGTCGGGCCGCCCTATAGGGTGCGTTTCTTTTCAAAGAGGGAATCGGCCATGGCCACGCTGTCCCTGTAGAATTCCGGCAGTTTCCTTAACAATGTTTTTCCTTCCATGACCTTGAAAATCTGATGGTCCCACCGGCCCTGTTCAAATATTTTTACGATGAAGAGGATCTTTTTGAAATCCGGATCCTGGCCCATGAGGGCTTTTTTGATGGGGGTGGAGAAGGAAACCTGCTTTAGAAAGTGGAGCATGGGCATGTCCAGCAGGGCATCCATGGTGGAGAACAGACCCAGGGTGAACAGCTCTTCGGTGCTGAACCTGGACTTGATGAGGCCGCCGCAGAGTTCGCACATCCTGGCCCGGATCACCGAGGCCCGGATAAGCTCGTTGGGCTTGCCGTCGCTGATGTTGGACAGGGCCACCACATTGATAAACTTCTTTAATTCGTCAATGCCCAGGATCACCATGGCGTCCTTGATGGTGTCGATTGAGGTCAGGCGCCTGAAATAGGCGGAGTTGATGAATTTCAGCAGCTTGAAGGAAATGGACACATCCTTGCGGATCAGGTCTTCGATGCGTTTGAGGTCCAGTTCCATGCGACCGATTTCATTGATGAGCTGGATCTTGGTGATGCTGGAGGTGGAGATCTCCTTTTTGGAGAGGATCTCGGGTTTGGCAAAGAAATAGCCCTGGAAAAGACCGAATCCCATTTTTTGGGCCAGTTCGAACTCTTCATGGGTTTCCACCTTTTCCGCCAGAAGGGTGAGGTGGTACTTGGACCTGAGATTTTTGATCAAGGGCCCCAGGGTGTGCAGTGGGGTGGCCATGAGATCGAACTTGATGATGTGGCTCAGGCCGATCATGGATTCGAATTTGGTATGGTAGAGGAAATCATCCAGGGCGATTTTATATCCCTTTTTCCGCAGTTCGGCCAGGGCTTCAATCACCTCTTCGTCGGGTTCCACATCCTCAAGCACCTCCACAATGACGTGCTCCTTGGGAAAGAGCAGGGGAACCCTCTGGCAGAGCAGTTCCCGGGTGAAATTCACCAGGCCGGGTTTGCCGCCCAGAATGGTTTTGAGCCCAAAGGAAAAAAAGGTGTGGTCCAAAACGGCGGAGGTGGCGGTATTGCCTTCAATGTTGGGGAATGCATTCTGCAAACCCGATCGGAAGAGCAGTTCATAGGCGAAAATTTTCTTGTCCGCCGTAAACACGGGTTGACGTGCCACAAAAATTTCCATGGTTTTTCCAGGCTCCGGTTTTGGGTGGTCTTCCGGGGGGGATTTTCGTTTGAATGAACTAAAATTATAGCCTGTAAGGGCCTTAAAAATCAAGCGCAATTCCCCCTGTTCTTTACCATGGAAAATCGCCGTGTTCGGAAGTGGTACAGGATGGATTGACCTTAATTTGAAGGCCCGGGTTGGGAGGCGGTACGGATTTGCCGCAACCCATTGTCATACCGGCAGTTCCGGTGAAGGCGCCATTGGCAACGGCAACGTATTCTGAAGAAGGGGGTGGCGTTCTTCAATGTCAAACCTGCCGGCTGTTGTTGCACGGATGATCATGGAATATTCGGGTTACCCCAGAAGTTTGAGCATGAGGGGAAGGGCCGTGACCGTGCCGATGGTGGAGCCCAGGTTGGTGAAAATCACCACCAGAAGAATCCGGGTGACATTGTTTCGCCAGAATCCCCGCACCGAGGTGATGTCCCTTGGAATGGCCTCCAGATCCCTGACCTTGGGCTTCCGGGCAAAGGCCTCCACCAGGCCCGATACCCAGCCAGCGGCAATCATGGGATTCAGGGAGGTCAGGGGGGCGGCCAGCACCGATGAGACAATGGTATAGGGATGGGCCAGGGCCAGAAGGGCGCCAAGGCCGGCAAAGAGGCCGTTGGCCGCCAGCCAGATCCAGATCATATCGGCGCCGGCATCCTTGCCTTCCATGAGAAACCCGGCCACAAAGACCAGGAGGATCAGGGCGGGCAGCAGCCATTTCAGCACCTTGCCCAGGTTGCCGGCCGGGGGAACCGTGTTCAGTTCAACCGGATCCACGGGGGTGTCGTTGGTGATATAACGCTTGATGCCCGGTACATGGGCGGCTCCCACCACGGCCACGATTTTATCCCCCGGGGCGGTTTTGATGTGGTGGGCCAGGTATTGGTCCCGTTCGTCGATGAGGGCACCCTCGATCTCCGGGTGGCTGTCCTTGACGTCGGCCAGCAGGGTCTGGAGAATATCCTCCTGTTTCATCTTTTCGATGTCCTCTTCCTCAATGTCGTCGGAACTGCCCATGGAAAAGATCATGGAGCCCATGAGTTTGAGTTTGGACCAGAGGCCCATGCCCCGCCACAGGCGGTTCAAGGTGATCTGAATGTCCCGGTCCGATGGGCGGATCAGGGCGCCGATCTCTTCTGCGGCCTTGACCGCATTGATCATTTCCTGGCCGGGCTTGATGCCGAACCGGTCGGCGATTTTTTTTTGGAAGGAGGCCAAAAGCAGGTTCAGGAAGAGCACCAGGGATTTTTTTTCCTTGATGACCTTAACGATGTCCATGTTCCGCCAGCGGTTGGGATCCTGGATGGCATTGAGTCGGTTCTGGCAGAGTTCCACGCAGACGGTGTCCGGTGTTTCGTTGTGGATGATCTCTTCCACCAATTCTGCGCTTTGGCGGGAGACGTGGGCCGTGCCGATGAGAAGGATGGTCTTGTCCCCGTGGGACAATTGGTGAATACTGGCATCTTTTCCCGCTGAAGGGGGGGGGGACCCCGGTGCGGTGCTATCTGCCCCGTTGTCGGAGGGGGGGGCCTCCGTTGTGGGGGCATTTGCCCCGGTTGTGGTGGAATTTTCCATATACCCGTCTACCCTTTCCATGGATGATAAATTAAAAACGGCGCACTTGATTATAGCCATTTTTCACGCCTTGACAAGTGGGATATCTCCGGCATGGGCTGTGACAGGACGGGGGGATGGTGGAGAATCGGAAAACCACAGGGGGGGGCGTCCGGGAAAAGAATCCCGGAAAAATGGGGGCCGTATGGGTATCAGAATACACCGGTAGCGGGGAAGATCTCAAGGAAAAGGTCGTCCATGGAATGCAAGTGGGGAATCCCCCCTTCCCTTGGTCATGAATTCCTCGTCAGACCAGCCCTTTCTTGACCTGAAAGGGCGGTTCTGCTATTGAGGATTGTTATGAAATCCATAGACGAACAAATACTTCGAGTGACCAAGGAAATCATTGTCAAGTTTATTGAGATGGGGCGGCTTTCCCCCACCAATGTCCATGAATCCTTCAGGGATATCCATGCCACTGTCAATGAAACCGTGAAACAGAGCCAAGAGACACCGGAAAATGAGCCAGGAAAATGAGCCCTCATCCTCCATGAAACGGAGCATAAAGGGGGGGCTGACCAAGGGGCTGGACGGATTTATCTGGCTGCTGAAAATTATTCTGCCGGTTTCTTTCTTCACCGGCCTTCTGGTTCACCTGGGACTGATTTACAAGCTTGATTTTCTGCTGACCCCGGTGATGAACTGGATGGGGCTGCCCGCATCCGGGGCCCTGGTGCTGGTGGCGGGAATCTTCACGGGGATATATGGAACCGTTGCGGCCATGTCGGCCATGGCCTTTTCCATGGATCACATGATCCTCATGGCCGTGTTCACCCTCATTGCCCACAACCTGATCCAGGAAAGCCTGGTCCAGGGCAGCTCGGGCATCAATGCTGTTTTTGCCGCCTTTTTCCGTCTGGCCGCCGCCTTTGGGGTGACCTATGTCTGTTCCCTGGCCTTGGGGCCAAGCCCGGAAGCGGTGGTGGGGAGCAGTGGGCCCGCCGTGGCCGAGACCCAGGAATTCGGGCAATGGCTGCTCCTGTGGGGCAAGGATACCCTGGGGCTCATCGTGCAGATTTTTTGCATTATCATGCCCTTGATGGTGCTCATGGAACTGGCCAAGGTCTACGAGGTGATCCCGGTGATCACCCGGATTTTTTCCCCGGTCCTCCGCTTCATGGGCCTGTCCCGGTCCTGCGGTGCCCTTTGGCTGACGGCCGCCGTCTTTGGCCTGGCCTATGGGGCTGCCGTCATTGTGGAGGAGGCACGGAACACGGAATATGACCGGGACGATTTGACCAAACTCCACCTTTCCGTGGGCATCAACCATGCCATGATCGAGGATCCGGCCCTGTTTCTGCCCCTGGGCATCCCTGTGTTCTGGCTCTGGGTGCCGCGCCTCATCGCCGCCATGCTGGCCGTTTATGTTTTTTCGGCTTTTTCATTCCTAAGGAGACGCTATGCTCAGCGAGCTGGCCATACGAAAATTCGCCATCATTGAAGATATCCGTATTTCTTTTAAGGACGGCCTGTCCATGCTCACCGGTGAGACCGGTGCGGGCAAGTCCATCATCATCCAGGCGGTGAATCTTCTGCTGGGGGCCCGGGCCTCCTCGGACCTGGTGCGCACCGGCGAGGATCATGCCGAATTGGAGGCCTGCTTTGAGGTGGATCCATCTTCCGAAACCGCCACGGCCATGCGCAACCAGGGCATGGAGCCCGAAGAGGGGCTTCTCATCCGCAGGGTGGTTTCCCGTTCGGGCAAGAGCAAGGTCTATATCAATTCCCGCCAGGCCACCCTGGAGTTCCTCAAGCAGGTGACCCGGAACCTGGCCGGCGTGGCCAGCCAGCATGCCCAGCAGGGCCTTCTCAATGAAGAGTATCATCTGGATATTTTGGATGAATATGCCGATACCTGGCCCCTGCGGGAAAAGGTCACGGCCATCTACAACCGGCTCCAGCCCCTGAAAACCCGGATTAAAAAGCTGAAGGAACAAAAGGAACGTAGCCTCAGGGAAAAGGAACTCCTCCAGTTCCAGGTGGATGAGATCCGGTCCGCAGATATCCAGCCCCATGAGGATCTGGCCCTGGAAAAACAGCGGGACCGGCTGAAGAATGCCGCCCAGATCTATGAAACCGTGAACGGGGCGGTCCATGAAATCTACGACCGGGAAGGCTCTTTGGTGGAATCCATCTCCTTTCTGGACCAGAAGATCCAGCGCTTTGCCGACAGCGATCCCGAACTCTCCCGGGTGGGGGACCGGCTTCAGTCCGTCCTCTTTGATCTCCAGGATGTGGCCGAGCTGTTGAGAGCCCATGCCGACGGCGTGGACCTGGATCCCAATTCCCTGGAGGAGGTGGACCAGCGCCTGGATCTCATTGCCAAACTGAAGCGCAAGTACGGGGGAAGCCTGGAAACCCTGTTCGAGACCTGTGAGTCCCTGGAGGCCCAGCTGGCCAAAACCGCACACCTGGACCAGGACATCACCGCATTGGAAACCAAACAGAAAGAACTCACGGTGGATATCCGCCAAAAGGCAAAGGCCCTTTCCATGCGCAGGCAACAGGCCGGGCTCCAACTGGCCCGCCTGGCCAAGGAGGAATTGGGGGCCCTGGAAATGGGCAAGGCCAGATTTGAGGTGGCCGTCTCCACCCTGGAGGCCACGGGAGATGAACCCGCCACCGAAGCCGGAGAGAAAATCTGGCACACGGGCATGGACCGGGTCTGCTTTATGCTCAGTCCCAACCCCGGGGAGGAGGCCAAGCCCCTGGCCCGGATTGCCTCGGGCGGCGAGCTTTCCCGAATCGTTCTGGCGTTAAAGGCGGTTTTGTCCGGGAGCCAGGCCCTGGAAACCCTGATCTTTGACGAGGTGGATGCTGGCATCGGCGGGGCCACATCGGAAAAGGTGGGGCTCAAGCTCAAGGAATTGTCGGAAAAACACCAGGTGATCTGCATCACCCACCTGGCCCAGATTGCCAAATACGGGCGCCATCAATACCGCATCTCCAAGGCCGTGGTCAATGACCGCACCGCCACCTCCATCATCCCCTTGAATTCCATGGGGGAACGGGTGGATGAAATTGCCCGCATGATTGGTGGTTCCAGGATCACGGACACCACCCGCTCCCATGCCCGGGAGATGCTGGAAAAAGCCGATTCCATATGAGGCCGGGTTGACAATCCCGGGGGTGTGACTTAGTTTAACCCAGTCGTAGGAATTTAGAATCAAAGGAGCTGTCATGCCCATATACGAGTTTAAATGCACCAAGTGCGAAGAATTTTTTGAAGTCCTTGTGGTGGCCGGCAAGGATGAATCCGTGGCCTGCCCCAAGTGTGAATCCAACGAATACGAACGGGTGGTTTCCACCATTAATTATGCCATGGGCTATTCCGGTTCCCCGGGCGGGGCGGGACGGGGGGTTGAAACCCAGACCCGGAACTGTTCCGGCGGTTCCTGTAAAACCTATACCGTGGCCGGCGAAACCAAAGGTTAGATTTCCCTTCCAGGACCCTGGGCCCGTATTCCAGTAACGGGCCTTTTGCATTATTTTTTTATTCATTCAATCCAAATTATGTCTTGTTCAGATTCTCTTTTTCAGGAGGTTTTATTCGATTTATTTGGTAAATGCCATTGAGGAGGTATGATGGAGAAAACAGCAAAGCTGATCATTGACGGAAAAGAAATTGAATTACCGGTCATCGTGGGAAGTGAGGGGGAAAGGGCCATTGATATCCGCTCTCTGCGCCAGAAGACCGGTCATATCACCTACGATCCCGGATACGGCAACACCGGTGCCTGCCGAAGCGGGATTACCTACATGGACGGCGAAAAGGGGATCTTGCGATACAGGGGCATCCCCATTGAACAATTGGCAGAGCATTCCACCTTTGTTGAAACCGCCTTTCTCCTGATCACCGGTAAGCTGCCCACCCGGGACGAGCTCACCCGGACCTCGGTCTTCCTCAACGATTTCTCCCCCATCCATGAGAACATGAGGGCCTTTTACCAGAATTATCCCCCCAAGGCTCACCCCATGGGCATCCTCTCGGCCATGGTCAATGCCATGCGAAGCTTTTATCCCGAATTGGTGGACCTGGACGAGGAGATGAACACCACCTTCCTTCGTATCATTTCCAAGATCCGGACCATGGCGGCCATGGCCCATAAGATCTCCACCGGGGACCGGGTAGTCTATCCCCGGCCGGACCTCTGCTATTGCGCCAACTTCCTGAACATGATGTTTGATTCCGTGGTGGTGCCCTACCATGTGGACAACGATTTGGTAAAGGCATTGAACGTCTTCTGGATCCTCCACGCCGACCATGAGCAGAATTGCTCCACCACGGCCGTGCGGGTGGTGGGATCGGGCCGGGTGAATATTTACGCCACCATCTCCGCCGGCATCTCCGCCCTGTGGGGGCCCCTCCACGGCGGCGCCAACCAGGCCGTGATCCGGATGCTGGAACAGATCCATAAGGACGGCATGACCGTGGACCAGTGCCTTGCAAGGGCCAAGGATAAAAACGACGACTTCAGGCTCATGGGCTTCGGCCACCGGGTTTATAAGACCTACGACCCCCGGGCCAAGATCATGAAGCAGATGTGCGACATCGTTCTGAAAAAGATCCGCCGCAAGGACCCCCTCCTGGACATTGCACGGAAGCTGGAAGAGGCCGCCCTGGCTGATCCCTATTTCCAGGACAAAAATCTCTATCCCAACGTGGATTTCTACTCCGGCATTGTGCTGCGGGCCATGGGCATCCCCACCAACATGTTCACGGTGATGTTTGCCATCGGTCGCCTCCCCGGCTGGATCGCCCAGTGGCGGGAGGACCATGTGGATCCGGAAATGAAGATCTCCCGGCCCCGCCAGATCTATACCGGCCAGGAACTCAACAATTATGTTCCCATAGACAAGCGGGACACCGGGGATACGTATTGTGACGTATAGAATTTGACGGCCTTCTCCCTTGGGGGGACGGATCCTTTCTTAAAGGGCGTCTGTGTATTGCAGGCGCCCTTTTTGTATGGGATTAAACGGATTTGAAATAGGTGCCGAAGGCATGGATCACCCGTTCAATGCCGGTGTGGTCCATGTCCAGGTGGGTGACCAGCCGCAAATGGGGATCGGTGTCAATGCGGATGCCCTGGGCCTTGAGGTGGTCGGCCAGGGCGTCCATGTCCGCCTCAACCTTGGCAAAGACAATATTGGTGTGGACCCATTCCAGGTCAATGTCAATCTTGGGAAGGGCGGAAAGGCCCTGGGCCAGTGCCCTGGCATTGTCATGGTCCAGGGCCAGCCGGTCCACATTGTGGGCCAGGGCATGGAGGCCGGCCGCAGCCAGGACTCCGGCCTGGCGCATGCCGCCCCCCAGCATCTTCCGCCAGCGCCGGGCCGCCTTGATGAAGTCGGCCGGACCGCAGAGCACCGATCCCACCGGCGCCCCCAACCCCTTGGACAGGCAGCAGGAGACCGAGTCCACATGGGCGGTGATCTCTTTCACATCCAGGCCCAGCTTCACCGCCGCATTAAAGACCCGGGCCCCGTCCAGGTGGAGGCCCAGTCCCCGGGACCGGGCAAAGGCTTCGGCCTCGGCCAGGTAGGCCATGGGCAGCACCTTCCCGCTATTGGTGTTTTCCAGGCAGAGGAGGCGGGAGCGGGCAAAGTGATAGTCGTCGGGCTTGATCACAGCCTCCACCCGGGTCAGGTCCAGGGTGCCGTCGGCCTGGAATTCAATGGGCTGGGGCTGGATGCTGCCCAGAACAGCCGCCCCGCCGGCTTCGTAGCGGAAGGTGTGGGCGGTCTGGCCGGCAATGTATTCGTCCCCCCTTTGGCAGTGGGAGAGCAGGGCCAGAAGATTGCTCTGGGTGCCCGAGGTGCAGAAAAGGGCCGCCTCTTTCCCCAGTTGACGTGCAGCGGTCTCTTCCAGCTCGTTGACCGTGGGGTCTTCTCCGTAGACATCATCCCCCAGGGCGGCCGCAGCCATGGCTTCTTTCATCTCCGGTGTGGGCAGGGTGACGGTGTCGCTTCTCAAATCAATCCAGTCCATGGTTTCATCCTTGTATCGTGTTTTTTCCAGGCATCAGGGCGCTAAATCTTTCCGGGACATCTCCAGGTTATCCCGGATATTTTACCCGAAGGGAGACAATTGGCTACAGCAGATGTACAAGGGAGAATAGCCCAGTATTAAGAAGACCAAGCCCCCAGGAGCAAATTGTCATGACATATCCGGCTTGGCCCGTCATACCATAAATTGGGGGTAGGGGCAGCATAGGAATTGATTCTGACAGGGAAACCGGACATAATGGGCCCCATTTCAACCACCATCGGACAAAGGAAGAACAATGAAGATTTCACCTGATCAAACCCGTGTGGGGTTCATCGGCCTGGGCGTCATGGGGCGCAGCATGGCCGGCCATATCCTGGACAAGGGCTATGCCCTCCACCTGTATACCCGGACCCGGGAATCCGCATCCGACCTCATTGAAAGGGGAGGCGTCTGGGAGGACTCTCCGGCAGCCCTGGCCCAAAAGGTGGACGTGGTCATCACCATGGTGGGCTATCCCCGGGATGTGGAATCGGTCTACCGGGGGGAAGAGGGGCTTTTGGCCCACCTGGCACCGGGCACCACGGCCATTGACATGACCACCTCGGACCCGGCCCTGGCCCAGACCCTGTATGAAAAGGGGAAAGTGGCGGGCATCCAGGTCTTGGACGCCCCGGTTTCCGGCGGGGACCTGGGCGCCAGAAACGCCAGCCTCTCCATCATGGTGGGCGGGGAAAAATCTGCATTTGAAGACCTGCTCCCCCTACTGGAGGTCATGGGCCAGAACATCGTCTACCAGGGCAAGGCAGGGGCAGGACAGCATACCAAAATGGCCAACCAGATCGCCATTGCCGCCGGCATGGTGGCCATGTGCGAGTCCCTGGCCTATGCGGGCCGGGCCGGCCTGGATCCGGAAGCCGTCCTGGCCAGCATTGGAAAGGGCGCCGCCGGGTCCTGGTCCCTGAACAACCTGGGGCCCCGGATCCTCAAGGGGGATTATGAGCCCGGATTCTTTGTAAAGCATTTCATCAAGGACATGGGAATCGCCCTGTCATCGGCCCAGGCCATGGGTCTGGATACACCGGGACTGGAAATGGCCCTGTCCCTGTACAAGATCCTCTCGGAAAAGGGCGGGGACGACAAGGGCACCCAGGCCCTGTTCACCCTGTTTGAATAGGCGTAAGAATGCTCAGTCTGACCGCCCTGGGCCTCTGGGGCATGTTTTTGTCGGCCTTCCTGGCCGCCACCATCCTGCCCCTGGGCTCGGAAGTGGTATTGGCCGCCCTGGTGGTGGGGGACTATCCCCTGGTTCCCCTCATCACCGTGGCCACCGTGGGCAACGTCCTGGGGGCCGTGACCAACTATATCCTTGGGGCCTGGGGTCTGAACTGGTTCCTGGCACGGAGGATGGCCGGTTCCCAAAGGGAGGTCCAGGCCGGCTTGGACCGGTTCCGCAAATACGGCACCCTTTCCCTGCTCCTGGCATGGGTACCGGTGATCGGGGATCCCCTCACCGTTGCTGCGGGAATGGTTCGGGTGAATCCTTTGGTTTTTCTGGTCTTGGTTACGCTGGGGAAGGGGGCGCGGTATATTGTTTTGGCCCAGGGGCTTTCTGCACTTTAATTCCAGACTTCAGCCTTTGACCTTTGCCTTCGATTTTAATCGGGATGTTGAATGCCTGTCATGGACCCCGGTGCGGGACGGCGCAGCCTTTCTTGTCCCAGAAAGATCGAAAACAGCTCTTTTTTTCTCATTCGCTTCAAAGACACTTAGAAAGACAAATATTTTGTTCGATAAAAGAGAATAGAGTTGACACTGAGACCCCATTAAAATAGGGTCCAAATTGGTTTTTATTTACCTGTTTTTAAAATATTTGTAGAGTACAAGCTCATCTGCTTTTTTTATCGACAAAAGGAAAACGCGAATAGGTATTCATTTTCCATCGATATAATTTCCCCCTAATTCGATTCCAAAGGGGGAATTTCTAACACCTATTCGATTTAAAGGCTCAGCTTCGACCCATTGCAATCCCCCACCGGGATGAAAGGACGCAGCACCCATGACATCTATTTTCCCATTTCAAATTTCCAAAATTAAACCGCTGAAATAACGTTCAACTTTGAATTCGCAAAGTTGTCATCATTATAAAACTGCATCACAGGAGGAAAAAAATGGAAAATGTTCAATCGGAGGCAATTGAGAAGGAATCCAAAAACCTGTCCGTTCTAATCTGGGGGTTGACGATTCTGTTTGGATTCATCCCTGGGCTGATATTCTATCTGACGAAAAAAGACGATAGCTATATTCATGGGCAAGCCAAAGAATCTTTGAACTGGTCCATCACCAGCATCATCGTCTACATGGTTGGAATGATTCTCTCATTTTTCATCATTGGGATTTTTGTCATCTTGGCCGTTGGGATCGCCCACCTGGTCTTCTGCATCATGGGGATGACCGCCACATCCAAAGGCAAAAACTTCAGGGTTCCTTTCATGCTGCGCCTGATCAAATAACATGACCATTTTGCACACCCCTTTAACGGTGGGCGATGCAAATCTAAACATACGGCGATAAGACAAACGCCCATTGATTCGTTCGACAATCAATGGGCGTTTGGTTATGGTGATCTCAGCCGACTCAGCTCAGCCATCTCAGGGACGGCATTGTTCTTCGGCATATTTGAGTTCAAACCGTTTGACCTTCCTGTCAATCGGCGTCCAAAAATGACCCCGGCTCCAGGGCGGTGTATGTCCAGAATTACCGTACCACCTCACCTTGAAAAGGATCGATTCAAGTGGTCGGAAACATCAAAAGAGGTCATGAATATTTCAAACCGGGAATTGCCCTGGTTGATGGAGGGACTGAACATAAATCAAGCTCATAACCCCTTGAATTATGCCATTATTTATTGATGCTTTGACTATGAAAAACCCCATGGTTATGGTATGTACAGCTCATGCCCAAAGACAATCTTAAAGATGCTCAAGACCTGGATAAAATAAAATGGATAGACCTTGCTTTTTATAGGGCACTGATAGTAAGTGCTTAATTCGTATGAAAGATATGGATTTATTCCAAATGGCCCTTGGTTTGACACCTTAGTCCCTTTACTGATTTAAACGGTCCAAAAGTATTGTACGTGACCGAAGGTAAAGATTCTTCAACTGTTGATCAAGTTTGGCGAGAAGAACAGCAACGGTGTTTTGGAATGCATTAACAGCTTAGTGCAGGCTGCTAAAGCAAGGGCCAGAGGCTGTCGATCCATGGGGAATTTTATTACGATGATTGATCTCCTTGAAGGTCGTTTAAGGTTTAACTTACCGACCTAAAACAGCGAAGCGCCTTAAAATTTAAAGTGGGAGTCCTGGAATGAAGGGAATAGTGGCGTGTTGTCTGATTTTGGCCCTGTGGGCCCTGCCCGGTGTAAATCCGGTACACTCCGGCCCGACCCATGCCCCCCATACCCTGGGTGTGGAGGATAGCCGGGATCTGGCCGCAGCACTGGCGGACATCGCCCGGATCCCTCTTTATCGTCAGGATCGCCAGGCCCTGGCCGACAGCCTGGGCTTCACCCTGGAGCGAAGCCCCGGCATCCAGGGGATCCGGGTCTCCGGTGCCGGGGAGGTCTTTTTTACCTATTTCCTCCTCAACGGCCTTCCCCAGTTTAACCAACCCCTTCCCGAAACCTTCCAATCCATGCCCGTGACCCACATGGACATTGTCCACCGCAACGAACACATCGGGGTGCTGGAATTGTATTACCATCCCCCGGCGTTTTCCGGCGGCGGACTCACCCCGGAGGAATCGGCCTATCTCCAGGAGCGGGACGTCCTCCGGGTAGGCATCCTGGACCTTCCCCCCTTTTCCTGGATGGATCCCAATGGCCAGGCCCGGGGGATCACCGTGGATTATCTCAAACTCATGTTCGAGGACCAGGGTGTCCAATTGGCCTTCCACCTGGGCACCTTTACCCACCTTTTGGCCGCCTACCACGAGGGGCAATTGGATGTGCTCACCGGGATCTATTACCACAACAGCCGGAACAGCCTGGGCCATTTCAGCCCCCGGGTCATGTCCATCCGGGACTACATCTATGTCCGGGACGGGGATACCCGGATCAAAACCCTGGCCGATCTGGCAGGAAAGCGGCTGGGCATTGTGGATTCCTATCTGCTCCAGCACCTCATCCCCCGGCAGTTCCCCCGGATCCAGGTCATCACCACCCGGGACCTGGCCGATTCCCTGAATCGGCTCATCAATGGGGAGGTGGATGCCATCCTGGACGGCCAGCTCTACGTTTCCAATATGCAGAAGCGGTCGGGAATCACCGGGATCAAAAGCATCTACCAGAACGATATTCCCCCCCACAGCATCCATTTTGTCACCCCCTTTTCCCAGCCCCTGCTGGCCTCGGCCCTGGCCAAGCTCCAAACCCGGAATCCCAAGCTGGACAGAACCCATATCATCAGCCAATACATCCTTTCCCAGACCACCCCAGACCACACCGCCCCCATCCGGGAACACCGGGACATCCGTTTCCTGGTGGGCTGCTTTCTGGCCATCCTTTCCTTCATTGTCATCATTGCACTGGTCTTGAATAAAAATGCCCGGAGCCAGGATTCCCAGTTTAATTTTACCTCGGTTGGGTTTGAACGGGTGATGATGGTCTGCACCGCCGTCATTGCCACCTTTGCCCTGGCCGCCTCCTGGTACGTGCTTTCCGATTATCGGTGGGGCTCCACCCGGCGGATTTACAAGGCCGCCTCCCAGGTTCTCCAGGTGACCAACGAGCGCATTCGGGAGGTTTTTGCCCTCCACTTCAGAATCCTGGACCACGGGTTGAACCGCCAGCCGGAACTGACCCGGGCCGTGGCCGAGCTGTCCCGGCTCCGGGTGACCCAACTGGACCGGTACCACGGTCTGAAAAGGAGCATCACCTCCCATTGGGAGGCCTATGATTATTTTGCCCGGAAACAGAACCGCCAGCTCATCAACGTCAAGGGGGAGACCCTCATCGGGCCCGAGCCCTTTCTCCATTTGAATCAATTGGCTTGGGAGCACAGCCTCCAGGTGACCAAGGCCCAGGAGGGGGAGCATGTGGTGATCATTTCCCAAAATTGCGAACCCGTGGGAGAAACCGGAGCCGCCCATTGCATCCTTTCCTTTGTCCCGGTGAAAAACATCCGGGGGGATGTGGTGGCCGTTATCATTGACCAACTGGACATCGGGACCTTGATCCTGGAACCCATGAAGAACCTGAAACTGGGTCGGACCGGGACCATTTTCGCCACGGAGTGGGACGGTGGCATTCTCAATTGGGAGGCGGTGAAGGGCAGTGGGGAGACCCTTTTGGAATCCCCCATTTTGTTCCAGAACACGGACAATCCCATCCCGGCCATGGTGTCCCTCCAGGGGGGCAATGAATTTCCCATGAGCCCCTGGGTGAACCAATACATGAACCGTTACGACCAGCCCGTGTTCAGCGTCAGCCTGTGGAACAAACAATACAGTTTCGGCCTCACCGTGGAAATTGGAGAGGAGGAGGTCTTGGAATCCTACCGCCACCTTCGGGCCGGAGTTTTTTCCATCATGGCCATGACCCTCATCCTCCTGGTGCCGGCCATTTTCTTTGTCATCAAGATGGGCCGCCGGGCCAATGACGGGTTGAAGATGTCCCAGCAGCGCCTCCAAAAACTGGTGGATCGCCAGACCGGGGAACTCAAGGCCCTGGAGGCCCAGAGTCGCCTCATCCTTTCCTCCATCGGCCAGGGGGTCATGGGGGTGGATGCCCAGAGTCGGATCATCTTTGCCAATCCCGCGGCCAGGGAATTGCTGGCATACCCGGATTCAGACCTGGTGGGCCGGGACGCCCGGGAAATCATCCAGCCATTGAGCCCCAAGGCATTTGATCGGTTTGCCCCGCGGTTCCGCCTGGCCCTGCGCAACCATGAACAGGTGTCGGCCACCGAGGAATTGCACCACCGGGACGGACGGGTGGTGCCCGTGGAATTCACCCTCCAGGCCATGGTCCGGGAGGGGGGGTATTCCGGTGCAGTGCTGGTCTTTGCAGACATCACCCGTCGCCTGGCCCTGCAGCAGGAACTGGAACGGGCCAAGGAAGAGGCCGAAGAGGCCGCCCGGGCCAAGGGGGAATTTCTGGCCAACATGAGCCATGAAATCCGGACCCCCATGAATGCCATCATCGGCATGTCCCATTTGGCCCTGCAGACGGGGCTGTTGCCCCACCAGCGCAATTACGTGCAAAAGGCCCACCGTTCGGCCGAGTCCCTGTTGCGCATCATCGATGATATTTTGGATTATTCCAAATTGGATGCCGGAAAAATGCAGATGGAAAAGGCCCGGTTTCGCCTGGAGGAAACCCTCATGGACCTTTCCCATCTCCTCCACATCCAGGCCGAGGAAAAAAATCTAACATTGATTTTTAATCTGGATCCGGAATTACCCCGGATGGTCCTGGGGGATTCCCTCCGGCTTTCCCAGATCCTGTTGAACCTGGGCAGCAATGCCCTGAAATTCACCCCCCGGGGAGGGGAGGTGGTGATCTCTGTCTCCCCAAGGGAGATCCGGGGCAGTCTAATCTGCCTGGCCTTCAGTGTCCGGGACACGGGCATCGGCCTGACCCGGGAAGAGATCCAGCCCCTGTTTGAATCCTTTAACCAGGCCGATTCTTCCACCACCCGGAAGTATGGGGGCACGGGCCTGGGCCTGGCCATTTCCAAGCGGCTGGTGGAGATGATGGAGGGGGAAATCCGGGTGGAAAGCCACCCCGGTGAAGGGGCGGAATTTTCCTTCCATGTCTGGTTGGAATTGGCCGGTGCCGAAACCCTGGTCTCCAAGATTCCACCGCCCGAGGGGACTTGCACGGTTCTGGTGGTGGCGGACAATGCCACGGTCCGGGGGACCCTGTGCCGCATGCTGGGCCACTTGGGCTATCAGGTGGTCTCCGCCGCTTCCGGTCGGGAGGCCCTGGACCAGGTCCAGGAACGGCCGCCCATGGATCTGGCGCTGGTGGATTGGGCCCTGGCCGACATGGACGGCATCCGGACTGCCCATGCCATCCGTTCCCAATGGGGGGAGGCCCCTCCCCGGTTTGTGGCCATGGCCGCCTTTTCTTCCAAGGATGTGGCCCAGGCTGTCCAGGCCCTGGAACCGGACCTCATCCAGGCCTATCTTACCATTCCGGTTACCTATGCCAGCCTGGCCCGGGCCCTGACCCATGCCTACGATGATCACCGTCATCCCCAGGCCGACCATCGGCGGCAACAGGAGGAGTTAACCCGCCTGGCCGCTCCCCTGTGGGGGGCACGGATTCTTTTGGTGGAGGACAATGGCGCCAACCGGGAGTTAGCCGAAGAATTGCTGGTGACCCACGGCATGTCCGTGGCGTCGGCCGCCAATGGTCGGGAGGCCTTGGAAATTTTGGAACAGGGGGAGTTTGACGGTATTCTCATGGACTGCCACATGCCCGAGATGGACGGGTATGAAGCCAGTCGCCGTATCCGGGAAAATCCCCGGTTCACGGATCTGCCCATCCTGGCCATGACGGCCAATGCCCTGGCCGGGGACCGGGAACGGTCTCTGGCTGCAGGGATGAACGCCCACATTGTCAAGCCCTTGAAATTGAAGGATATGTTTGGGAAGATGGCCCAATGGATCATGGGCCCCGGCCCGCCCGGTGAAATGGACATTGCACCGGCCCCATACCATAATCCGGCCAGGTTTGCCGGCTTGCCCGGGGTGGCCCATGAAAAGGGATTGGACATCTGCCAGGGGGATCCACGGCTCTACGGACGCCTGCTCACACGATTTGCCGAGTCCGAGGCGGATTTCAGTTCCCGCATCCGCCGGGCCCTGGATGCCCGGGAATTTGGCCCGGCCCGGGTCATGGCCCATGGACTCAAGGGCGTGGCAGGACACATGGGGGCCGGGGAATTGGTGAAGCTGGCCCGGCAGACCGAGGCGCTCCTGGAGCAGCCCCGGCCCGGGGTGGAGGCCATCCTCACCCTGGTCGATACCCTGGATGGAAAGATCCAGGAATTGGTGGAGGCCATCCACAGCCGGGACTGGAGTCAAAGCCCCGCCTCTCCGTCCCTGGCCCCCGGCCCCCTCATGGATGAACTCAGGGCCCTGGTGGTCCTGTTGGAAAACGACGACACAGAAGCCGTGGACCGTCTGGAAGAACTGGGGAGCAGCCTGGAACCCGAGGTCCCAGAGTCCTATGCCGCGGCCCTGGGGGCCTTGGGTCGCTACGATTTCCAGGCCGCCCTGGGAGACATTAAAACAATCTTGAAGCACCTTGGAGGTACACATGGGTGAACAAACAATTCAGGCCCAGGAGAAACCCGTGATTCTTCTGGTGGATGACCGACCCGAAAACATTCACGTCCTCAAGGGCGTATTGGCGGAGACATATCGGCTCAAGGCCGCCGTATCCGGCCCCCGGGCATTGGACATTGCCATGAAATCCTCCCCGGACATGGTACTGCTGGATGTGATGATGCCCCGGATGGACGGGTATGAAGTCTGTACCCGCCTCAAGGCAGACCCCCGCACCGCCGATATCCCCGTGATTTTTGTCACGGCCCGGAATTCCGAGCACGACGAGGCCCATGGCCTGGGACTGGGGGCCGTGGATTACATTGCCAAACCCATCAAGCCCGCCATTGTCAAAGCCCGGATCAAAACCCATTTGGCCCTGGCCAGCCAGTCCCACTACCTGGAATACCTGGTGCAACAGCGCACGGAAAAACTCCAGGAAACCCGTAAGGAAATCATCCGTTGCCTGGGCCAGGCCTCGGAATTCAAGGACAATGAAACCGGGATGCACATCATGCGCATGAGCCATTTCTCCCGTCGCATTGCCCGGGCACTGGGCCAGGATGAAAAATGGGAGGAATTGATCTACCACGCCGCCCCCATGCACGATGTGGGGAAGATCGGCATCCCCGATGCTATCCTCCAGAAGCCGGGAAAACTGGATTCCCGGGAGTGGGAAACCATGAAACGCCATCCCGAGTTCGGGGCCGCCATCATTGGCAACCATCCCTCCCCCCTGCTCCAGATGGCCCGGGACATTGCCCTGGGTCACCATGAAAAATGGGACGGCACCGGATACCCCCGGGGCCTTAAGGGGGAGGATATCCCCCTGGCCGCCCGCATTGTGGCCGTGGCCGATGTCTTTGATGCCCTGACTTCGGAACGCCCCTATAAACCGGCCTGGAGCACGGATGCGGCCAAGGAGATGATCCGCCAAAACCGGGGCCGCCACTTTGATCCCCGGGTCTGCGACGCCTTCTTTGAGGTGGTGGATGATTTTTTTGAAATCCAGGAAAAATATGGGGAGGATGTCGGCATGGACTATTGAGCCGGGACCCCTTTCCCCTATAATTGGCCAAGTTCTGCCAGGGAAATGGTTTCCCATTTTTCAAAATTCCATTCCATCCTTTGAATCCCCCTTTCGGAGGAGGCATTCTCCATTTTTCCGGTTATGCCGCCGGCATTGAGTTGTGGGTGTTTGCCATCTGCTTCAGGCAGTTCCAACAGCCATCAATAAACGGTGAAATTTCCCTGTGCATCCACTACATAAATGATCAAAAGCTTGGGTTCCCTTCTTTTCTAAAAAAAAAGAATCTACCCTTTTCGTATGAAACGATTGTTATCTCCGGCAATTCAAGGGAGCAACGCATTGACAAAGCCATATTTTTTTCCTACCGTTAGTGCCCCAACCACCCCGAAAGGACCTCCCATGCATAAAGAACTCGACATTGACTTGGCCGCCCTCATGGACAACCTTCCGGGCATGGCCTTCCGCTGCCTCAACGACAGCGATCTTACCATTGAATATGCCAGCCGCGGCTCCGTGGCCATTATGGGGTACGAACCCAGGGAACTTATCCGGGACAAGGCCTTTAGGAAAATGGTCCACCCCGACGACCAGAACCGGAACAAAACCACCCTGGCCGGCCTCTCCATCAACGCCCCCCGCTACCGGCTGGTCTACCGGGTCAAAACGGCCCAGGGCGCAAATAAATGGGTGTTAGAAGAGGGCAAGGCCATCTTCACCAAGGAGGGCCGTTTCCGTTTCATCGAAGGGCTGCTCACGGACATCACTGACCAGAAGGTGGTGGAATTGGAACTCCACCGGGAGAACTTGAGGCTGAAATCCTCCCTGGGCCAGCGTTTCCGCCTGGAACAGCTCATCGGCAAGAGCGATGCCATGCAGGAGGTCTACGACCTCATCCTCAAAATGGCCGATAATGAGGCCTCGGTGGTCATCACCGGGGAATCGGGCACGGGTAAGGAGCTTGCCGCCCACGCCATCCATTCCCTTTCTTCCCGAAACACCCACGCCTTCATACCGGTGAACTGCGGGGCCATCCCGGAAAACCTGCTGGAGCGGGAATTCTTCGGCCATGAGAAAGGAAGCTTTTCCGGAGCCGTGAACAGCGTTCCCGGCTACCTGGAAATGGCCAGGGGCGGCACCCTCTTCCTGGACGAGGTGGGGGAAATCTCCCTGAATTTTCAGACCAAGCTTCTCAGGGCCTTGGACGGCATCGGCTACACCCCCATTGGCGGTCGAATGCCTAAACAGTCGGACTTCCGCCTCATCTGCGCCACCCACCGGGACCTGGGGGAAATGGTCCGGTCCGGCCAGATGCGCGAAGACTTCTTCTACCGTATCCACGTGGTTCCCTTGAAGATGCCCCCCCTGAACCAGCGGGACGGGGACATCCCACTGCTCATGGAGCATTTCCTCAAGGAAAACGCCCAGGGCCGGAGCATCAAGGAGATCCCCCATGTCCTCAGGCTCCAATTGGAGTCCTACCATTGGCCCGGCAATGTCCGGGAGCTGAAAAACGTTATGGACCGCTACCTCACCCTGGGCACCCTCCAATTCGAAAACCTGTCCGCCCAGACTCCGGAAGCCCCTCTACCGGCCCTGCCCCAAAGCGATATCCCTCTGCCCCGGGCCCTGGAGGATTACGAACAGACCCTCATCCGGGACGCCCTTTTCCACTGCCGGTGGAAAAAGGGGGAAACCGCCGCCCGGCTGGGCATTACCATGCGCACCCTCCAGCGAAAATTGAAGAAGTATCAGATCGGATAGCCTGGCCTGTCACTAAAAACGACACTTTAGTCGCCCTGTGCTGAACAGCTTAATTTTATTCAAATTTAAGAGTTCAAGCACGACACAGGTACGACATTTTTGTCGCCTCCCGCAAACATCACACCCATTCCCAAACTTCTACATCTGCACAAATTATTCATTATTTTAAACGGTTAAACGCCAAGGCACCCCCATGGCACGTCTCTTGATATATTGCCATGGCAACCCTTAGGGCGCCCGATCGTAGCCGGAGGGGAACCAATACGCCGAATATTAATGGGATATACAAGAGGAGAGCCCCATGCAGAAACGAAATAAGAATGTGGTCATGATCATGTGTGACAGCCTCCAATGGCATTATATGGGATGCTACGGCGGCCACGTTAAAACCCCCAACTTCGACCGGCTGGCCCGGGAGGGTGTTGTCCTGGACAATGTCTATTCCGAAGGCCTGCCCACCATCCCCGTCCGTCGCGCCCTGTTCACCGGTCGGTATACCCTGCCCTACCGGGGCTGGTCCCCCCTGGAACTGGACGACACCACCATTGCCGACATCCTGTGGAGATACTCCACATACTCCGGCCTGATCACGGACACCGCCGTGATGCACCTGCCCAAATACGGCTACCAGAGAGGGTTTGATTTTGTCTACAACCTGCGGGGCCACGACGACGACAATCACTACTACGCCGAAGACCCCCTCTACCACTTGAACATGGACGACTACCACAAGCCCGCCTACCGCACCGACGAAGATGGGAACCAGGTGGAGGAAATGTGGTCTGAATTCTCCAAGGACGAGATGAAGGGCTATCTTGCCCAGCGCCAGTACTGGAGAACCGACGCCGACCAGAACGTGGCCCACATTGCCAAACAGTCCATCCGTTTCCTGGAAGAGGCCGACCGGAACAAGCCCTTCTTCCTCTGGATCGACTCCTTTGATCCCCACGAACCCTGGGACGCCCCCTCCATCTACGACGACGACAAAAAATGCCCCTACGACCCCGACTACGAGGGCATGGAAATCTGGAACCCCGTCTCCACCTATGCGGACAACGTCTACACCGACCGGGAAATGGAGCACATCCGGGCCCTTTACGCCGAAAAAGTGGAAAATGTGGACAAATGGCTGGGCAAGGTCCTGGACCGCATCCGGACCCTGGGCCTGGAGCAGGACACCATGGTGGTTCTCATGGCCGACCACGGGGAACCCTTGGGCAACGGGAAGCACGGCCACGGCATCGTTAGAAAATGCCGCCCCTGGCCCTATGAAGAACTGGTCCACATCCCCATGATCGTCAAGGCCCCGGGGTTGGAAGCCGGGACCCGCAACGACGCCCTGGTTCAGAACATCGACATCACCCCCACCATGATGGAATGGATGAACATCCCCAAGGAGGCCTGGTCCGACATGCAGGGCAAAAGCCTCTGGCCTCTGTTGAAGGGGGAGACCGACAAGGTCCGTGACTTCCTTATCTCCGGGTTCTTCGGCCAGTCCTGGAGCATCGTGACCCGGGATTGGTCCTATATCCACTGGCTCAACCCCGTGGCCCTGGAAAACTCCGAAGCCGGAGGCAAGACCATGTTCGAGGTCTTTGACATCCAGGAGGGCGAGGTCTCCGAAGGCATTGCCGACACCCAGACCATGTTCGACCGGATCAAGGAACAGCAGGAAGGCCAGTGGACCTGCGTCCCCGGCTCCCTCACCGAGGTCCCCGAAGTGGACGGCCTTTACAACCGGACCGAAGATCCCTTCCAGTTGAAAAACCTCATTGCCGACCATCCGGAAAAGGCCCGGGAGCTCTACGACCAGCTCCGGGGGTTCATGCTGGAACTCAAGGCCGAATCCATCTATCCCGACGCCGAATAACTACACACCCCAAGGGGCCCTCAACCGGGGCCCCTTTTTTTAAGGACAGACCCCATGTTTAAAGAAATCATCGATACCGAATACCCCGAGATCCTGGGCCAGGGCATGGCCATCCTCCTCTTCCACAAGGAGCGCTGCCCCTATTGCAACGCCATGAAGAAGATCCTGACCAAGTTCAACCACCGACCCGTAGCCCAGGGCAAGGACATCACCTACCTGTCCATGGACCGGGAGCAGAACCCCGAGACCGTGGCCGCCCTCAACGTTACCGGCGTTCCGGCACTCTTCATCTTCAAGGACGGGGAAAAAATCGCTGAAAAAAGCGGAGACATCACCTATCGGCAATTGGAAAAACTCATTGCCTGATCCGGAAAGACCACCATGGAAAACCAATACGACATCATTATTTTAGGGGGGGGCATCGCCGCCATGACCGCCGCCCTCTACACCTCCCGGGCCGGACTCAAGACCGTGATCCTGGAGAAGAGCATCTGCGGCGGCCAGGTCAACACCACCCACGTCATTGAAAACTTCCCCTCCCGGCCGTCGGTGAACGGCATGGAACTCATGGAGCTGGTCCATGACCAGGTGGAAGCATTGGGTGTGGAAATCCGGGACGTCACCGAGGTGGACGGCCTGGAACTGGGAGGCCCCGTGAAAACCGTCCACACCGAGGACGGCCCCCTCACCGCCCCGGTGGTGATTCTGGCCACGGGGCGGCGCCCCCGGGCCCTGCCCCTGGAGACGGAATGCGAATCCATCCACTATTGCGCCATCTGCGACGGCTCGGCCTACCGGGGCAAGAAGGTTCTGGTGGTGGGCGGGGGCAATGCCGGGGTGGAGGAATCCGCCTATCTGCTGGGGCTGGGGGCCGAACAGGTCACCATCGTCGAAATGATGGAGGCGTTGGCTGCCTCGGCCCAGGCCCAGGCCGAACTTGCCCCCTTCGGGGACCGGGTGAGCCTCCACACCGGGACCACCCTCACGGCCCTGGCCGAGGAAGACGGTCACCTCAAGGGCGCCACCCTCACCACCCCCACCGGGGAAACCCACATCGACATCGACGGCATTTTCGTTTACATGGGACACGAAACCCAAAGCGAGCTTTTCCGGGACCAGGTGGCAGTGAATGCCGCCGGCTACATCCAGGCCGGGGACGACATGTCCACCTCCATTCCCGGGGTCTTTGCCGCCGGAGACATCATCCAGAAAAAATACTGCCAGATCACCACGGCCATGGGGGACGCCACCATCGCCGCCCTGGCCGCCGCCGACTACATCCGGCAACTGCGGGCCGCCGCCACCCCATAAGCGGCCCGCCCAATCATTCCAAGGAGAGATCACATGTCCAACGAGAGCAGTGCAACCATCCTGAAGAATCCCAGCCCCACCACCCGTCTTTCCCAGATGTTAGGCAATTACGATCCCACCATTTTCTTTGTGACCCTGGCCGTGACCCTCTTTTTCGTGGTCTACGGCCTGGCCTCCCCCCAGGGCTTCGATGCCACCCTGTCCGCGGCCCAGTCCTGGATCACCTCCCGGTTCAACTGGTTTTTCATCCTGTCCGTGGCCATTTATTTGGCCATCATCACGGTGATTGCCTTTGGCCGCTACGGCAAACTGAAGCTGGGCAAGCCCACCGACACCCCAGAATTCAGCTATTTTGCCTGGATCGCAATGCTCTTTTCCTGCGGGGTGGGCGTGGGGTACGCCTTCTGGGCCGTGGGCGAGCCCATCATGCATTACATGAACACCCCCTATCTGGCGGAATCCGCCACCCCGGCGGCCCGGCCCATCGCCATCCAGATCGGGGTCATGCACTGGGGGATCCACGCCTGGGGCGTCTTTGCCCTGGTGGGGCTGGCCATTGCCTTCCCCGCCTACCGCCTGGGCAAACCCATGAACGTCTCCATCTCCCTCTACGGACTTTTTGGGGACAGAATCCTCAACTCTCCGTTGGGCAAGCTCATTGAAATTCTGGCCGCATTTGCTACCATCGCCGGGGTCAGCACGGCCCTGGGACTGGGGATCATCTCCACCAACGCGGGGATTGAATTTCTCTTTGGCGAACCCTTGGGCATCCAGGGACAGCTCCTCTTCATGGGCGTTCTTATCTCCCTGTACATCCTCTCCGCCGTTTCCGGCATCGAAAAAGGAATCAAGAATCTGTCCACCATCAACATTTTGGTGGCCTTCTGCTGGGGGGCTTTCATCCTTTTTTCCGGCCCCACCACCGAGCTGCTTAAACTCACCGTCCAGACCGCCGGCTCCTACATGGACAACTTCATCTTTGCCACCTTTTGGACCGATGCAAATGGAGAAAAGGGGCAATGGTTGAACTGGTGGACCGTCTTTTACTGGATCTGGTGGATCTCCTGGGGCCCCTTTTGTGGCGGCTTTGTGGCCCGGATCTCCAAGGGCAGAACCATCCGGGAATTTATCATTGGCGTCTGCCTGGTCCCCACCCTGGTGGCCATTGTCTGGTTCTCCATTGTGGGTGGCGCCTCCCAGCACGTTCAGATCCACAACATCGTGGACCTGGCCGCCGCCCTCAAGGTCGACATGGGCTCGGGCATCTACGTCTTGCTCTCCACCTATCCCTGGGGCAGCCTGGTGGGGGGAATCGTATTCCTGAACCTCATCATCTTCCTCATCACCTCGGCGGACTCGGCCTCTTTTTTCGTGGCCATGCAGATGTCCAAGGGCGAGACCGAACCCTCTACTCTCATGAAGCTGATCTGGGGGATCTTCATCGGTTCCCTGGCCCTGGTACTCCTGGCCTCCGGCGGCTTGCAGGCCTTGCAAAAGGCCAGTATCATCGCCGGGGCCCCCTTTGCCATTGTCACATTCATGATGGCCGCCTCCCTGTTTAAAATGCTACAACGGGCCCGGACCGAAACGCCGGACCTGCCTGAAAAATAATAAAGACCAAGGCCCGGCACCCCAGGGTGCCGGGCCGGAGAATAACCATGCCATTACACAATCGACTGGAATATATCACCCAAGACCAATATGAATCCATCCACCGGGCCTCCCTCAAGGTCCTGGCCGAAACCGGGGTCCAATTCCACAGCGAGGACGCCCTGGAAATGTTCAAGGCCGCCGGGGCCAAGGTGGACGGCGCCACCGTTTTCATCACCGAAGCCATGGTGGACCAGGCCCTGGCCGCCTGCCCCCAAACCTTTGAATGGACCGCCCGGAATCCGGCACACAGTGTCACCGTGGGCGAGGGCTTCCTGGTCCAGCCCAACGTGGGTCCGGTCTTCATCATGGACCAGGACAAGGGCAGACGAAAGGCCGTGCTGGAGGACTATAGCAATGTGATGAAGCTCTGCCAGGCCGCCGAGCACATCGACCTCAACGGCACCATTCCCATCGATCCCCACGACGTGGAAGGGGAGGCCAAGCACCTCTACATGATGCAGGAAATCCTGAAACACACGGACAAACCCATCATCGGTTTCTGTTTTGACAAGCCCAAGGTCATTGAAACCTTTGACATGATGGAGATGGTCTTTGGGGGACCGGACTATCTGGAGAACCACCACGTGGCCGGGGTCCTGGTCAATCCCCTCACGCCTTTGGGATTTGCCACGGAAACCGTGGAAACCATCATGGAATACGCCAAGCGGAACCAGATCACCCTGCTGGCCCCCTGCATCATGGCCGGGATCTCCGGTCCCATCTCCCTCATGGGCACGACCGTGCTCCAGAATGTGGAATTGCTGGCCGGCATCGTCCTGGCCCAGACCACCCGCCCCGGGGCGCCCGTGGTCTACGCCACCGCCTCCACCACCGGTCACATGAAGACCGGGGCCTTTGCCGCCGGCACGCCCGAAGCCATGCTCATCAACGCCCCCAACATCCAGATGGGCAACGAATTCTACAAGCTGCCCACCCGGACCATGTGCGGGATCACCCATTCCAAGGCCGTGGACTGCCAGGCCGGCTACGAAACCATGATGAGCCTGCTCATGGGCGTCCTCTCCGGGGCCAATATCGGGGTCCAATGCGTGGGTACCCTGGACGCCCTCATGACCCTCTCCTACGAAAAGATCATCATCGACCAGGAGATCATTGCCCGGGCCCAGCGCATACTGGAAGGGCCCCAATTCAGCCCCGAAGATCTGGCCACCGACGTCATCCAGGAAGTGGGCATCGGCGGGACCTACCTCATGCACCCCTCCACCTTCCGGAACTGCCGGGACCTGTGGGAACCCATGGTCTCGGACTGGAACGCCTGGGATGCCTGGGAAAACGCCGGCTCCGAAGACATCCTGACCCGGGCCAATCGCATCTACAAAGAGAGTTTGGCCAATGCCCCGGCCTCCCTGCTCCCCCCGGAGCTGGACGCCGACCTGGCCGCCTACGTGGCCCAACGGGACAAATAAAATGCACATCCGCATCCTTGATCTCGACCCCGGCCGCCTCATGTCCATACACCGGGGTGGTCCACCATCATCCCGGAAGCCCCCTTTCAAGGGACGACCGCACCGTCACCGCAATCACCTCATCAAAGCGGATAAAGCAATATTTTGTCTTGTACGTCTGGCTTTTAGGCAAGTTTTATTGTTCTGTAATACCGGCTTAAGCGATTTCTTGGTGGGAGTTGGGTATGAATGGATTTGGGGCGGGGTGGGTAAAAAATAAACAGCCCCGTGGATTCAGGGAGAATCCACGGGGCTGTTTAAATTAGGGCCGGGATGTCGGCGGGAAATTATTCCCGGGATCGGGGCAGTACCAGGTTCAGGAAGACGCCCAGGATGCCGGCAAGGCCGATGCCCTGGAGTTGGAACTGGCCGGCGGAGAAGCTCATGCCGCCGATGCCGAAGATGAGGATCAGGGCCACGATGGCCAGGTTCCGGGCTTCCATGAGGTCTTCACCGGATTTTACCAGGGTGTTGAGGCCAACCACCATGATGGCGCCGAAGAGCAGGAGCATGATCCCGCCCATTACCGGTGTGGGGATGGTCTGGAGTAGGGCGCCCAGTTTGCCCACAAATGAGAGCAGGATGGCGGCGATGGCGGCCCAGGTCATGATGGCCGGGTTAAAGACCTTGGTCAGGGCCACGGCACCGGTAACTTCGGAATAGGTGGTGTTGGGCGGTCCGCCCAGCATGGAGGCCACGGAGGTGGCCACGCCGTCGCCCAGCATGGTGTTCTGGACACCGGGATCCTTGAGGTAGTCTTTGCCGGTGACGCCGCTGATGGCGACCACGTCACCGAAATGCTCAATGGCAGGGGCGATGGCAATGGGAACAATGTAAAGGATGGCGGAGAAGTTCCATTCCGGGGCCACAAAATTGGGGATGTTGATCCATGGGGTGGCACCGATTTTGGAGAAATCCACAAATCCGAAGATCAGGGCCAGGACATACCCCACGGCAATGCCGCAGAGGATGGGGATAAGTTTAAGGATGCCCCGCCCTAAAATGGAGACCAGGATGGTGGTGGCCAGGGCACAGAGGCCCACGATCATGGCCTGGGTTTCCGGGAAGAGGACGGCAGCGCCGTCTCCGGTTTTGCCCATGGTCATGTTGACGGCAACCGGGGCCAGTATCAGACCGATGACCATGATCACAGGACCGGTGACCACAGGCGGCAATACCCGTTTGATAATTTCGCTGCCCTGCCACCGCACCAGAAAACTCAGGGCGATATAAACCACACCGGCAGCAGCCAGACCGCACATGGTGCCGGGGATGCCCCAGGTGTTCACCCCGTGGATGATGGGGGCGATGAAGGCAAAGGAAGAGGCCAGGAATACCGGGATTTTTCCCTTGGTGATGAATTGGAAGATCAGGGTACCGACGCCTGCGGTGAACAGGGCGACATTGGGGTCCAGTCCGGTGAGCAGGGGGACCAGGACCAGGGCCCCAAAGGCCACAAAGAGCATCTGCGCACCCAGGAAGCAATCCTTGCCCTGGAACTTATACTCAGTTGAAGAGGCTGTGGAAGACGGCATTTGTATCCATTCCTTACATTATGGGTTGATATGAAAAGGCCCGGTGGATTTTTGGGATCCCCGGGCCGAATCGGTGAATTATTTGGTGCCGAAGATCTTGTCTCCGGCATCCCCCAGGCCGGGCAGGATGTACCCCACGTCGTTGAGGCAGTCGTCAACGCTTGCACAATAGATGTCGATGTCGGGATGGGCTTTTTCCACATTGGCGATGCCTTCGGGGGCGGCCACCAGGAAGAGGCCTTTGATGGATTTGCAGCCGGCTTCCTTGAGCAGGTCGATGGTGGCGATGAGGGTGCCGCCGGTGGCCAGCATGGGATCCAGGATCAGGGCGGTTCTTTCGTCCAGCTTGTTGGCGGTTTTGAAATAGTATTGAACCGGTTTCAAGGATTCTTCATCGCGGTAGAAGCCCACAACGGAAACCTTGGCCGATGGAATCAGGTCCAGGACGCCGTCCATCATGCCCAGGCCTGCTCTGAGGATGGGGACGATGGTGATTTTTTTACCCTTGATGCGTTCCACTTCCACATCGCCGGCCCAGCCCTGGATGGTCTGTTTTTCCGTGTCAAAATTCTTGGTGGCTTCATAGGTCAAAAGACGGGCCACTTCGGAAGAGAGTTCCCGGAAGTGTTTGGTGCTGATGTCCTTTTCACGCATGAGTCCCAGTTTATGTTTTATAAGAGGATGGTCCTCTACAAAGACAGCCATGGCTACCTCCTGATAGGTTTTAACAAATATGGTGTTGCTGATTAAATATATCCCTCCATGTTTATTGGAATTTTGGAATCGAGTCAAGGAAATACCAATGTATCCCATAAAAAACGATGTAATTAGGGGGGCTCCCCCACCGGTGGCTCCGGTCGGGATTGCAGTTGAATTTTCCCGGTTTTTGTGCACAATAGACCCATGACTTCTTCCTGCTACATGGAGGTGGCCGTCACCCTCCCGGTGACCGGCACATTTACCTATGAAATTCCATCCCATCTCATGGACGGTTGTTTGCCGGGCATGCGGGTCCTGGTGCCCTTTGGCCGGCGTCGGGTAACCGGCTATATACTGGGCCCTGCTGAAAAACCCTCCACCTACAAGACCAAAAAGATCCTGGAGGTATTGGACGACCACCCCCTCTTTCCCGAGGGAGAAAAGGCCCTGTTCAAGTGGGTGGCCGAATACTATCTCCATCCCCTGGGGGACGTGATCAAGACCGCCCTCCCCGGGGGCCTGGACCGGCAGGATGTTTCCCATGTGGCAGCCACGGACCAGGGGCGGGATGCCTTGGCCGCGGGAGACCTCTCCCCCGGTGAAGCCTTTGTAATGGAGATGCTGGCCCCGGTGGACACCCTTACCTTTAAACAGGTGGTAACGGCAGGGGAAAGGGGGGGGCACTCCTCCATCCGTTCCCTGCTTCGGCGGCTGGAAAAAAAAGAGTGGATTTCCATCTCCGTGGTCCTAAAGCGGGAGGCGGCTTCGGTTAAGCGGGAGACGTTTTTCAGCCCCGGCCCCCTGACGCCCGATGCCACTTCCCTCAGGATGAACGTAAAGCGGCATCTGATACTGTCTCTGGTGAAGGAACATGGGTCCATAAGCCTGACCCTCTTAAAGGGACATGTGCCCACGGCGTCCAAGTTAACAAAAATTTTGGCCGGGGCCGGGTTGCTGGAGGTGACGGAAAAGCAGGTGTTCAGGGATCCTTTGGGAGACCCGGTGGACCCGGATACTCCCCCCACCCTCACGGGAGAGCAGGCCGTGGTGGTGGAAACCGTGGAAAAGAACCTGGACAAGGGTTTTGTCCCCTACCTCCTCCACGGGGTTACGGGGTCGGGCAAGACCGAGGTCTATATGCGCCTGGTGGCCGGGGCAGTGGAACGGGGAAAAACCGCCGTGGTCCTGGTGCCGGAAATCGCCTTGATCTCCCAGACCGAGCGGCGGTTTAGGGCACGGTTCGGGGAGCGCATTGCCGTGCTCCACTCCATGCTTTCCCATGGAGAACGGCTGGACCAGTGGCGAAGGATCGCCCTGGGCCGGGTCAAGATCGTCATTGGTGCCCGGTCGGCCATTTTCGCCCCCTTTGACGATCTGGGCATGGTCATTGTGGACGAGGAGCACGACGGCTCCTACAAACAGGAGACCGGGCTGCGCTACAATGCCCGGGACCTGGCCGTGGTCCGGGGGAAGATGGCCGGATGTCCCGTGGTCCTGGGGTCGGCCACCCCCTCATTGCAGTCCTACCAGAACGTGATGATGAAACGCTTTGAGCTGTTGAGCCTCACCCAGCGGGTGAACCGCCACGCCCTGCCCGAGATCACCCTGGTGGATCTAAAAAAATACAAGGAGGCCAAGGGAACGGACCGGATCATCACCCCGGAACTGGCCCGGGCCATCCGGGCCTGCCTGGAGGCGGGGAACCAGGCATTGATCTTCCTCAACCGCAGGGGCTTTTCCACCTTTCCGGCCTGTAAGGCATGCCAGAAGCCCCTGGTTTGCCGGTATTGCGATGTGACCATGACCCTGCACCGGAGCCAGGACCATTATCGCTGTCACCTCTGCGGCTATAGTTTACCCTTGACCGCAGCCTGTCCCGAGTGCGGGGGGCGGAAGATCCAGCACTTTGGATTTGGCACGGAAAAGATCGAAACCCTGCTCAAGGGCATGTTTCCCGACGCTCGCCTGGCCCGCATGGACCAGGATTCCACCGCGAAAAAAGGGGAGGCCCTAAAGTTGCTCAAGGCCATTCGCAACCGCACCGTGGATATCATCGTGGGGACCCAGATGCTGGCCAAGGGCCACGATTTTCCCTCCATCACCCTGGTGGGGGTGGTCTGTGCAGACCTTTCCCTGAACCTGCCCGACTTCAGGGCCGGGGAGCGGACCTTCCAATTGCTGGCCCAGGTGGCGGGCCGGGCTGGACGGGGGGAGAAGACCGGTCGGGTGATCATGCAGACCTATACCCCGGATCATTTCACCATCGAAGCATCGGTCCACCAGGACCACGAGGAGTTCTTCAACCAGGAATCCCCCTTTCGAAAGGCATTGGGATACCCGCCTTACACACGGTTGATCCAGTTGAAGATTTCAGGAAAGGATGAAAAAAAGGTGGCCGGCCATGCCCGGCGCCTGGCCGAGATCATGGCGGATGATTTGAAAAAAGAAGGGGATGGCGGGGTGCCCGTGGATATCCTGGGCCCCATTGAGGCGTCCATCACACGGATATCCGGCCGGTTCCGATGGCAGCTTTTGCTGAAGAGTCCATCGGCCGGCCGGATCAAGGAACTGGTGTTATCGGCCCTGGCCCATCCCGATATAAAGGGGGTCAGGCACAGCCGAGTTGCAGTGGATGTGGATCCCTACTCCCTTCTATGAGGGGGAAGGAATGAAACAAAAGGTAAGCGTCCAGGTTGTCGTTGCAGCCGCAATGGGGAAACCTTGCTGTGAGGTAGCGGCCGTGACTGGCCAGGACCCTTACCCTTCGTCTCACAATGGATTGCTTTGGATCATCCAGGACAAATTCCACAGTCAGTGAACGGCCGGGTGGGATGGAATGGTCCTGGTGGGTTTTTAGGGTGATCCCGGATTGGTTGACCTTTAGAACGGTCATTTTGCCGGAAACAGGGGAGGGACCGGTATGACGGAAGGTACCGGCGAGTCCGGCGCAGGGACAGGGATCAAATTTTTTTTCCAGAATGGCCCGGGTGTGGCGGCCGCAGCCACAATGATATGTGAGCCGGTTGTACCGTTTGGGGAGCCGGTATCCGGCCAGGAGGACTTGACGGGTTTTCTTACATTGGGGGCAGGTGAGAGACGCGGTCTCCAGGCCATCTACTAAAATTTTTTGATCCATTGCAACCTCCTTTCGATAAAACAATTACCTCAGCCTCTTTCCCTTCAGATTCTATGCCAGCTTTTCCAGATCCCGGCCCAAAAATTGGATATGCACCCACGGAATCAGGGCAGGGAAGGGGGTGGTTCCAGGGAAATGGAGGGTTTGGGGATGCCCGTGGGGGGGGCATGAAAAATTATAGAAATGGAACAGCCGGGCCGGGCGGTTCCCAGGAAATGATGTTATGTTGACGGTGCGGTTTATATATGGTTATAGTGGTTAAATATCGATAGTTAATGCGTTCCATTGGCCCGGTATCCCCCGGATTTGGATGGGAAGGTGGGCTTTATCCGACGGGATACGTGTACATTTCCGGGGGTGTGTGCTATGGAATGACAAGGCAGACGGGGCATTCCGGCGATTTTATCCGCCGTTGCCCCGCAGTCAGCACAGATTTGGTGTCATTTGGAAGGGCAGGTTGGACCGGTCGGTACGGACTTTGCCCCTGCCCAGGGTCGCCCTGGAGGGTATCCGGGGATGGAAGGGACCGTTCAAAGGGAGCAGTGGAATCATGCTGGAGGATAAGGCCATGGGGCGTGGCGAAATGGAAATGTTCAAGGGGCTGGACCCGGCCTCGCTTCAAAGAAAATTCCTGGACGCTTTGTTGAAGATCCAGAAGGTGGAACGAGGCTCCATCTGGATCCAAAGGGACAATGCCTATGTCTGTGTGGAAGCGGCCGGGCGGGAGAGCGACAACATCAAAGGGGTCTCCCTTGATACCCGCCATTCCAGTATCGTGGGGTGGGTGATCCAAAACAAGGCCATGACCGTGGCCGAAACCCAAAGCGACCGCCGCCACTATAAAGAGGTGGAGGACGGGTTCGCCGTCAAGAGCAGCCAGATCCTCTGCTTCCCCCTTTTCCTGGGAAAGGATGAGGTCTACGGGGCGGTCCAGGTCATTGATACCTCGGCGGATAAAAACCGTCTCAACCTGGACACCGCCTACCTGGAACCCCTCCAGAACCTGGTGGACATCTGTTCCATCGCTTTAAGCAACGCCATTCTCTACGCCCGGGAAAAGGGGAGAAGCCAGCGCCTCTCCTCTGCCCTGTCCAAAATTCGCAATGCCGACCCCATCATCGGACAAAGCCCCACCTTCCGGGAAAGCCTTCAATTGATCGATTCCTATTCGGGCACGGATTTCCATGTCCTCATCACCGGCGACAGCGGCACGGGCAAGGAGCTCATGGCCGAGCGCCTCCACCGGTGCAGCCACCGGTCCGACCATCCCTTCCTGGTTCAGAATTGCTCCGCCATCCCCGAGACCCTCCTGGAAAGCGAATTGTTCGGTTATAAAAAGGGGGCCTTCACCGGGGCAACCCAGGACAAGGTGGGCCTGTTTGAGGCCGCGGACGGGGGCACGGTCTTTCTGGATGAAATCGGGGACATGCCGTTGAACACCCAAGCCGGACTCCTCCGGGTCCTCCAGAAAAACGAGATCAAACCCGTTGGGGCCACCCGTGTCAAGCATGTGGATGTCCGAATCGTGGCCGCCACCAACAGGGATATCCAGCAGATGATCCTGGAGAACCGGTTCCGCCAGGATCTCTATTACCGCCTCTCGGTCCTCCCGGTCCACCTGCCGCCCCTGCGGGATCGTAGGGAGGATATTCCCCTCCTGGTCTGCCACTTCATGGAGAAGGAGGCCCGGAAGATCAATGCCACCCCCAAGACCGTCCAGACCGATGCCATGGACTGCCTGACCCGGTATTCCTGGCCCGGCAATATCCGGGAGTTGGAAAACCTGGTCCGCTACCTTCTGGTCACCGTTCCCCAGGAGACCATTTCCCCGGACCGGCTGCCCGCCTACCTCAATACCGGTGCCCCGGTCCCAATGGAACAGGGCCTTGAGCCCATTCCAGGGGAAGCCCCGGCCCTGGATTTTCAGACCTGTCTTAATTCCATGGAATGGCAGGAACTGGAAAAGGCATATGTCCTTTCCCTGATGAATAAACACCATTGGAACGTCACCTGGGCGGCCAGGGCCGCCGGCATCAACCGATCCACCTTTGCTTCGCGTATGCGCAAGCTGGGGATCCGGAAATCGCCGCCCTTCTGATTTTTTCGTCGGGCTTTGTCAAATACATGGGGTATCCATATCTGTTTATTGGGGAGAAGGACCTGATGCGGGGATGGAGACAAAATCCCGGGCCGTATTTGCCGGCACCGGGGTCAGCCTTTAACCAAAGAATGGGGTCGGTGGCAGATGCACCGACCCCATTTTTGATTGAATTGGTTTATTGGATATGCCGCTTATGCTTCCACGCTCCGACCGATTTTTTTCTCCACAGAGGGGGCTATGCCTTTATCCCCGGACCGGCCCATTTTTTCAATGGCCATGTCCAGCTCTTTGACCTTTTCCATGAAGGCTTCTTTTTTATGGGTCATTCTGTATTTGAGGATGGAGGCCGAGATGATACCCAGAATGGCCCAGCCGATGATGATGGAGAAAATGATGTTATAGCCCTGGCCGCCGGGGAAATGGTCAATGACGTATCCGTAGACGATATATCCCCAGGAGGTGGGGGAGTATACCAGAAGACTGGCCACGGCCATGGCGGAGCCGGTGATCCTGAAGGGCATGTTCATCTCTCCCACAGGTACGAAATAAAGGGGCCTGAGGAAGTAAATGAGAACGGTGGTGCCCACCAGGACCCCCATGGCCATATACAATGCGGCCTGGCCCCTTGGGATGAGGATGGCGGCCGTCAGGGTGATGATGATCAATCCCAGAAGATAGCGCATGGCATTGGCAGAGCCCTTGAACACATTGTCGGAGACAAATCCGGCCACAGGGGCACAGAGCATCCGGGTGGTGGAGCCGTTGAACAGGGCGAACAGGGAAGTCATGGTGAGGCTGAGGCCGAATTCATTGGTCAGGAAGGGTTGGAAAAAGGGAATGGCCACATAGGCTGAATAGACCGCAGCACCGGTGATCCCCACCAGCCAGACCTCGGGAAGTTTCAATACGGTGATCATGCCCATGAGGGATTCCTTGTTCTTTTGGCTGGCGGATTCAGAGGAGAGATAGGTTTCCTCTGGATAGGTCTTCCAGACAATGGCCGCCGCAAGGAGCATGATGGCGCCGTTGGTGGCCATGGCCCCCTTGAGGCCGGCAACGCTTTCCCCGAGTCTTACAAAAAGCCAGATGGCAAAACTGTTCTGGGCCAGCTCGATGAGCCCCCGGAGCAGTTCCATGATGCCGAAGCCTTTGCCCTGGGCATTTTTGTGGGCCAGGACCCGTACGGCATTGAGAACTGCCGGCCAGGCATAGCCTTCGGTCAACAACCCCATGAATACAAAGAGAATCACCAGGATCCAATACTGGTTCGTGGAGATGATAAGGAAGGTGAGCAGACCGGTCAGGGCCACACCCGTGGAAAGCATGAACCGGATGGAGTAACGGTTGTGAAACCAGGGTGAAAAAATATAGGAGATGGTTGCGGAGAGGCCGGAGATGCTGAGCAGTCCCCCCAGCTCCGTGGCCGTAACCCCCCACATGGTCTGCATCTGTTGTATGGCGACAATTTTTAGGCCCAAAACGGCGTAGATCAATTGTGAACAAAGGGCCACCAGGGCAAAATTGGTCAGGCTCCGTTTACCTGGAAATATGGCTTTTAAATAGTTTGGCATCTGAATACTCCATTATGTTTTTAGGATTTAGGGGTTCTTCAGGCAATTATGCATCATATCCATGGGTATGGATGCAGGCCGTGACGGCCCGGAGTTTTTCCGGATCAAAGTTGTAATCCAGGTTGCAAAGATAAAGGATTCTTCTTTTCGGGTCCTTGCCGGTGGAAAGGTAGGTTTTTACCCGTTCACAGGCTTCATGGGCCGTGGCATTGGAGAGGAATTCCGCACCGACTCCGAGGATGACGGGGAGTTCGCGTTCTTCGGCGTATGCCAGAACCGTTTCAACACCCACCCTGTATAGATCCGGATCCTGGACCTCCAGTATCCCGCTGCCCACGGCCAGTTTCTTTGCCCAATAGCTTTCAACATTTTTCACCTTGGAGTCCCCCACCCAGTTGCGCACGGTGAAGGGACGGCCACAGATTTCCTTGAGCCGGACAATATAGGGAATGCTGAACTCCGCAATCATCTCCTCGGTGAAAAGGGGGATGGAGCACATGGCATCGGCGGCATTCACCGAAGGGCAGTCGGGATTGTCTCTGATAATCATCTGTGCGTAGGGACCGATGACCTCTTCGGTGAGAAATCTGAGCAGTTTATGGACAAACCCCGGGTTGGACAACATGTGCATCACCAGGGGTTGATACCCCACCAATTGGACCGCAAGGCTCAAGGGGGCGCAGCATTCGTTGGATACGGAAATACCGGTTAATTCCCGGAACAGGGAAAGGCATTGGGAGGCAGCCTTCATCCGGCCTGCGGTTTCCGGATTGGGTGCCTTCAGAGCGGCCAGGTCTTTTTCATTGCGGACCAGCGGTTCAAGGGTCTTGGTGGGGGAATGATCATCTTCAAAAAGAATGGTGGCGCCCAGGGCTTCGGCTTCAATATTGTAGACATCTCCAAATGCCGTAATCTCGGGGATATCAATGCCGAATTTTTTGCTGACGGCAATGACGTTGTGGACATATTTTTCAGGATTGCTGTAGAACTCCCGGCAGGTCAGGCCGGATTGTCGCATGGTGAATTCGTGCATCTGGGCGCAGACCGGTGGGCGGTCGCATTCTGCGGTGGCTACTTTGCTCAATCGTTTATATTCGGTATCAAAATTAAACACGGGCATGACAGGTTCCTCTTTGTTGAATTTATCCATTTGTAAGCCGGCATTTCAGATGAATATTACAGGGCATCGTGACGTCGGCTTTATTGAGAGCAAAGGCTGTGCCAGGGATTAAAATGGGAAGGTTTTATCTGGAGGTTTGGTCGTATCTCCATTTGATATCAGTCAGATGTCTATCTTTGGGTGTTCTGCTCTTGACTTGGGGGATCTATTTTATTAATTTCAAAAATTTGAAATTAAATTTAAAATTTTTTAAATTAGTTTTCGGAAATTTGAAATACATGGAAAGAAAAGACGTTTTTTTGAATCGCAATACAACCCTGCATCCGGCCATGATTTTCATCTGGGACCATTTGAATATCGGTGTCACCGTTACCGATGAAAATGCCCGCATCATTTACATGAACGAGGTCCAGAAAAAGTTGGACGGCTTTGAACGGATTAAGGTGCTGAATAAACGAATGCGGGATCTGTATTACGTCAAGGGGGACCGGAGTATCACCCAGGATTGCCTGGAAACCCGGAAGCCCATCATCAACCGGTTATGGCCCTACCACACCAGAGCCAATAAGCTCAACCAGGCCCTGCATACCCTTTTTCCCCTTTACGATGACCATGGGAACCTGAACGGCACCCTCACCTTCATCACCGAATACAACCAGATCAACGAGATTCTCAACCAATTGCAAATTCCGCTGAAAGCGGGGGGGAAGGAAAAGGAAAAACTCACCATTTTTTCCAAAATCATTGGGAATGATCTCCAGTTCAACAATATTCTGGAGCGGGCAAAACGGGCCAGTTACAGTGATGTTTCAGTGATGATCTGCGGAGAAAGCGGCACGGGAAAGGAACTCATCGCCCAGGCCATCCACATGGAGGGAAAAGGAGACCGGAAGTCATTTGTTCCCATCAATTGCGCAGCCATTCCCGAACATCTTTTGGAAAGCCTTTTGTTCGGAACCGTCAAGGGGGCTTTTACCGGGGCCACGGATAAGGTGGGACTTTTCGAAGCGGCCCGGGGCGGAACCATCCTCCTGGATGAAGTCAATTCCATGCCCCTGGGGCTCCAGGCCAAACTTCTCCGGGTGCTCCAGGAGAAAAAGATTCGGAAAATAGGCTCCCTGGAGGAAAAGAGTTTTAACGCTAAAATCATCTCCACCATGAATGTTTCGCCCATCCAAGCCCTTGAGAAAAAACAGATCCGCCTTGACCTGTTTTACCGCCTGGCCATGGTCATCGTTGAGGTGCCCCCCCTGCGGAAACGGAAGCTGGATATTCCCCTGTTGTGCGAACTTTTTCTTAGCCGGAACAAGAAACTATTCAGAAGCCGTAAACTCCGGCTGGCCAGCGATGTCTATACCCAGTTTTTTGACTATGAATGGCCTGGAAATGTCAGGGAGTTGGAACACGTTATCTATTCGGCCCTTCACAACCTGGGCAACTATAATGTCATTGAAAAGCGTCATTTGAACGCCTATTTCCACGATTCATTTGCCAAGGTGGAGAAGAAGGATAAATCCGCCGGACTCAGTGCGACCGATCTCATTCAATACATTGAAAACTTCCAGAAGGGAAATGGCCTGGTCCCGGAGAGGGGGGCAGGAGACCGCCCCAATGCCCGTTTTTCCAGAGGCGATCTGCAGGAATGGGCCCAGGATGTGCAATCTGCAGTCTCAGGGAGAAAAAGCATCAACTTAAAGACCCGGGTGCAGGCGTTCGAAAAAATGGTCATCCAGGAAGCCATCAAACAATCGGAGAATAATTTTTCAAAGGCCGGAAAACAGCTGGGACTTTCTCCGTCGGCCATTCATTACAAGATGATCCGCCTGGGCATCAAACCGACGCCTGTGGACCCCAACGACAATGGTGGATAGGGGACATCCATCACAGGGTCAATTTTGCAGGGCCATTGAACATCTTCCGTCCGTTGAAAAACCGTTTTTTATCCCCTGGGGGGCCCAGGGAATGATCAGGGCAGGGGGGTGGTACGGATGTCCCGGATGAGTTCGGAGGTGATTTCGGCCATGGCCCTGGCCCATGCCTGTACCAGGAGATCGGGGGTGGGATGGCTCACATCCAGACTCCGGTTGTAGCGCTTTTGGAACCAGGGCCGGTATTGGCCCTTTGTCTGGTATTCCAGGAGCAGGGAAAGTGTGAGGACGGCCCGGGGCTGTTCCGGAATTCGGACATCGGCATGGATCTGGGTGAGGGTGCCGGAAAGCCTTGCCTGGGGCGGTTGGGCCGTGGTGGCCGGGACAAGGTCGCCCTGGGCCCGGAGATGGTGGCGCAGGATTCGGGTGATACCATTGGCCGGGGAGGCCATGAATTCGTTGTAAAAGTCCGGGGTAAACTCGGTCTCCGATAACCGGTAGAGGAAAAAATGGGTGTCAAATTCCGGGGCCGTGGCCAGGGGGCGAAGGGCCAGGGAAAGGGGAGAGGGAAGCAGGCTGCCGGCTTCGGGGTTGGATATGTCCAGGGTCGGGATCCGGTGGAAGTGTTTTTGGGCCGGGGGATTTTTCAGGCTGCACCCCCCCAGGAGGGAGGCGAGGACCAGGCCGGCCAGAATGGGGATGATAATCGTATGGCGCATCAGTTGCCCTCCTTTTGGAGCTGGGGGGACTCGGGGGGATCTTCCAGGATCCGGCCGGGGTAGAGCTTGAGATCCCGGCTCAATTGTTTCAGGTTTTCCGATGCTTGCTGGAAGTTTTCCAGGGTGCGGTTCAGGGGCTCCGCATTGGTCCAGACCAGGTTTTCCAGGAGTTTGATGGTCTTTTCCATCTGGACCAGGGTGGTATCGGCCTGGTGGCCGATGTCCTGTAGCCGGCCCGGGAAGGTGGTTTCCAGTTCCTGGGTAATGTTCCGGGCGGATTTGGCGGCCCGACCGAGGTCGGTGAGGGTCTGGTTCAGGGGGGGGCGGGCATCCTTGACCATGGCGTTGAGGCCCTTGACCGTGCCCCTGGCATCGGCCATCAGTTCCTTAAGGGCGGGGGATTCCAGGGTCTGGACCAGTTTTTGGTTGGTCCGGCGCAATTCCGCCAGCAGGGCATTGGCGTTGTCGCCCATGGCTTTGAGGTTCAGCTCCTGGCTTTTCTGGTGGAGGTTTTCCAGAAGTTCGGTGGCATGGGTGAATGCCTGGTCCAGGTCGACCTTGGAGAAATCGTTGAGGGTTCGCCGCACGGCCTCGCTGAATGCCTGGATATCGCTCTTCCGGGAGGGGATATGGATGCGGGAGGGGGTCCAGTTCAGGGCCAGTTTTTCCCGCTCCCCTTCATAATAATCGGTTTCCAAAAAGGCGCCGCCGGTGATGCCCTTGTAGGTGAGTTGGATTTCAAGCCCTTGTTCCAAAGCCTTTTGGAGCCGCTCCCGGTTGTCGGCCCCGGTCTGGCCCACATAGCAGTTTTCTGAAATGGTAAAGGTGACCAGGACATAGTTGGAGGCCACATCGTATACCTCGGCCGGGTTGGTGATGGATTTCACCGTGCCGATGCGCATGCCCTTGTATTTGACTTCCGAACCGATTTCCAATCCCTGGACGGATTCATCGAAACAGGTTTCGGCAATGAGCTCCTTTTTCATGAATGTCCCGGCGCCGAAGACAATGAGGAAGGCGGCGGTGAGGCCAAAGGATACCAGGACAAAGAGTCCCAGTTTAAAATAGGCGGGATTCCGGTTCATGGAAGGGTCCCCTTTTGTGGGTTTCGATTGAAAAAGTCGTGGACATAGGGCCGGCTTTTGTCCTGTTTCATCTGCCGGGGGGCCCCGGAGGCGATGATACCCCGGGCGGCTTTGTCCAGCATCACGGCGTGGTCGGCAATGGTGAGGATGCTCTCCAGCTCATGGGTGACGATGACAAAGGTGATGCCCAGGTTCCGGGAAAGGCCTATGATGAGCTGGTCCAGTTCGGCCGAGGTCAGAGGGTCCAGGCCGGCCGAGGGCTCGTCCAGGAAAAGGATGGCCGGATCCAGGGCCATGGCCCGGGCAATGGCAGCCCGTTTCTTCTGTCCCCCGCTCAGCTCGTCGGGCCGCATGTGGGCATGGCCGGCCAGACCCACCAGGTTGAGTTTGGTCATGGCGACGGCCCGGGCGGCGGCCCGGGGCAATTGGGTGAATTCGGTGAGGGGCAGAAGCACATTGTCCAGCACGGAGATGGAGCCGAACAGGGCCCCGTTCTGGAAGGCCACCCCCAGGGAACGGACCAGGTCCAGACGGTCCTTCCCCCGGGCTGTGACCATGTCCCTGCCCTGGATGAGGATCTCCCCTTTCATGGCCGGCACCAGGCCGATCATGTTTTTAAGCACCGTGCTCTTGCCGCAGCCCGATCCCCCCAGGATGACAAAGATCTCCCCGGTCTGGATATCAAAGTTGAGATCCTCCATCAGGGGCGTTTTGCCGTAGCCCGAGTCCAGATGCCTCACTTGAATGATGGGATCTTTGGTCATCATATGCCCAGGTAATAGTAAATAATGGAAAAAATACCGTCAAACACGGCAATGAGGATGATGCAACTGACCACGGCCGAGGTGGTGGCTGCGCCCACGGCCGCCGGTCCTCTTCCCGTGTGATAGCCCCTCAGACATCCGGTGGCGGCGATGAGGATGCCGAAGACAAAGCATTTCACCAAACCGCCTGCAAAGTCCATCCAGGTGACAAAGCCCACCACCTGGTTGTAATAGGCCACCAGGGGGTAGCCGAAGGAGCGGATGACCACGGCCCCGCCCATGATGCCCACCAGGTTGGCAAAGACCGTGAGCAAGGGGGTGACCAGGGTGGAGGCCAAAATCCGGGGCAGGATGAGAAAGCGCATGGGATCCAGCCCCATGACCGTGAGGGCATCCAGCTCCTCGTTGATTTTCATGGTGCCGATTTCAGCGGCAAAGGCCGATGCCGATCTTCCAGCCAGGACAATGGCGGTCATGAGCGGGCCCAGTTCCCGGACCATGGCCACGCCGATGAGGTTGGCCACGTAGAGCTCGGCCCCGAACATCTTCATGGGTACGGCGGCCTGGAAGGCCATGACCAGGCCCACGATGAAACTGATGAGCATGACGATGGGCAGGGCGTTGACCCCGGCCTTTTCCGCCACGGTGAGGGTCTCCTTCCACCGGATGCGGCCGGGGGGCATCAGGCTGGTGACGGCGATCCAGGTCATCTCCCCGGTGAAGTGGATGAAATCTGCGCAATCCCGGCCCAAAAGAACCAGGGATTGGCCCGTTTTTTCCACCCAGCCCATGTCCGTGCCGGGTTCCGGGGGCAGCTCGGGGGTGGTGTTCACCTGGTCTAAAATGGCGGTGAATTCCGGGGCCAGGCCCCTGGGCTGGAGGGTGAGGTCCAGGTCCCGGGCCTGGTGGTGTAGATGTTGGATGAGAAGGGCCCCGGCCGTGTCCAGGTAGGAGATGCCCGAAAGGTCCAGGGGCAGACGGGTGCCCGGGGCCAATTCCCCAAGCAGGGACCGGCCCCGGTGCCAGTGGCGGTCACAGGCATGGGCGTCCATTCGTCCCGTCAGGGAAAGGGCCGCTGGGGTGTGGAGAATCAGGTCCGATGAATGCCTGTGTGCCACTATCTTTCCTCGTGCCGGATTAAGGGTTGGTGATAGGGGGTCAGGAATGGGTAATGGCCAGGGCCACCCATTCCTCGGTCCGGTCCTCCCGGAGGATTTTCAATCCCTGGGCCTCCATGGCCGCTAAAATATCGGGCATCCGCTCCCGGATGATGCCCGAGAGGATGGCCGTGCCGCCCGGGGCCAGGCGTTCCTTGATGTCGCCCATGATGGCCGTGAGCACCTGGGCAATGATATTGGCGGCAATGAGCTGGAAGGGGCCCTTGGGGGCCTGGTCCAGGGTGCCGGTGAAGAGGTGGGCGCCGGCCACCTGGTTGGCGGCCAGGTTCCTTTCGCTGATCTCCACGGCCGTGGCGTCGTTGTCCAGGGCGGTGAGGCTTCCCGCCCCCAGCTTGCCCGCCGCAATGGTCAGAATTCCGGAACCGCAGCCCACATCCAGGAAATCTTCACCCGGGGTGAGGACGTCCTGGATCTGTTTTAAACACATGAAGGTGGTGGGGTGGGTGCCGGTGCCGAAGGCCATGCCCGGATCCAGCTCGATGACCACCTCATCCGGGGCCGGGGTGTGGTCCTTCCAGGCCGGCTTGATCACGATGCGGTCGGTGATGTGGGTGACGTTGAAGTATTCCTTCCAGGCATGGGCCCAGTCTTCCTCATCAACGGTCTCCTGCCTCAGGGTGACCTGGATCCCCATGGGGGCCAGGGCCCGGGTCCGGGCATGGATTTCTTTTATGATGTGATCCGAGGCATCCATTTCCGGGAAATACCCCTCAATGGTGTACTCCTCCAGGGGGGGTAGGGTCTGGGTGCCGAATCCTTCGTCGGGCTCCTGGATGGGGACATTGCAGACCACGCCCTTGAGGCGATGGGAGAAAAAAATGTCGCAGATCAATTCCTCTGCCAGGATCAGGTTGTCCGATTCAAAGGCAGCGATGACTTTCTTAAATTTCATTGAACCAAGTCTTTCTTGAATTTTTGAGTAAAACCGATTATTTTTCATAATTCTGTGGTTGTCAAATTTTATTTTCTTGGAAAGAGCGGATGCACGGACTCAGATTCAGCAGAACAATGGCAGGGGTGGTAGTGGGGCTCTTTCTAACGTGTACATCGGCCATGGCCACCCAGGGCGTCCGTGTCGTCGACGGCCGGGGGCCCTGGGTTCAATGGATCGGCATGGACCGGCTCAAGGCCCACAGTCGCACCATTGAAACCCTTGACCTGAATTTTAGAAACCGCGGTAAAACCCCCTTTTCCGGCCTGACCCTGCCCACCCTTTTGGAACTGGCAAAGATCCGTCCCGACCGGGGCCTGACCATTGTGGGGGGGGATCAGTATATTTCCTATATCCCTTGTGCGGGTATTTCACAGGGATTTCTGGCCTGGTCCATGGCCAACCATCCCATTCCCCCCCTTGAAGGGGGACCCCTTAAAATCATCTACGACGGCGGGCATCCGGCCCACCCGGCCTGTTATACTTGGTATGTGGGGGCCTTGATTGTCGACAGTCCCTCCCCCCCCCTGACCCTGTCCACCCCCAGAAGGACCCGGACCTATTCCCGGGGGGAACTGGTTCCCATGGCCCGTCCCCTGGCACCGGGGCTTGCCGCCTTTCCCCGGGGATGCCGCAATGCCCTGGACAGCCAAAAATACCTGGAGGGGCTTTTGTCGGTTCCCCTGGCCGATCTCCTGATGCTTCCCGATCTCTCCCCCTTGAAGCGTCTTGTCTGCCGTACCATGTCCGGTGGGGAAATGGTTCTGGATCCCCGGATCCTCGAATTGGATATCCAGGTGGTCGTGGGCAACGGGCAGACCCCCCTCCACCCGGCCCTGGGCGGTCCCTTTTCCCTGGTGTTTCCCCTGGAGATCCCCGAGACCCATGGGGGATTGGTGCCCGGTTCCGGCGGGGTCTTTTTCCTGGTGGAGATGGGAGCAGAAGAATGATGATACGGATGAAAACCCTTCGCTCCCGCCTCATGGCAGCGGTCTGTCTCATTGTCTCCACCACGGTTCTGCTCTGCCTGGGGGCGGGCATATATCTGGAAAACCAGCGCCATAGGCAGGGGATGCTGGACACCCTCTATTACAAGACCATGGGTATGAAACAGCGCATGGGCCATCTGCTCTACGGGAAAAACCTGCGCTATCTCATGATCAACCTGAAGAATGCCCGCAAGGCCGATCCGGATCTGCTCTATGCAGTGATCCAGGACGCCGCAGGCCGGATCCTCCTGGCCGATGATCCCGCATGGCTGGCCATGGAGGTCCCCCCCATTGCCACACCCCTGGGGCCGGATTTGGACTATAACGGTCCCCAGGGACTCTCCCTGGGGGGCATGGCTGGCTTTCGGGTCCGGGAGTCCCGTCTCAACCTGCTCCTGCAGGGTGGGGGGGGGGACCACGGCCCCGGGGCTCCGGTCTTTGAGGTCCATTCCGATATCACCTACCTTGGCAATTCCCTTGGTGTCTTGCGCCTGGGCTATTCCCAACAACGGGTCCGCAGCCATTTGGTCGGCTTTGGGGCCACGGTTCTGATCACTGGAATTGTGGTGCTTTTGTCCACCCTTCTCATGTTGTTTCTGGTCATCCGCCGCTATTTGACCCCCCTGGATCATTTTGTGGCCGGCCTGGACGGCCTGAACCGGTCCGATTCCAGCCAGGGGTTGATCCGAAATCTTTCCTGCCTGGATCTGAAGGAGGGCAGGGGGGAGGTGGTGGAAATCCGGAACCTGAAACAGGGGTTTGCCCGGATCCGAGACCGGTTCACCTCCAATTGGGAGCTTTTGGAGGACCATCGGAACAATCTGGAAAAAATGGTGACCGAGCGCACCGCGGAATTGAACAGGGCCAATGGGGAGTTGAATCGGCAGATCCAGGAGCGCAAGGAGATCGAATCCCGAATGCTCAACATCCAGAAGGTGGAGGCCCTGGGCACCCTTGCCGGGGGCATTGCCCATGAGTTCAACAACCTTTTCATGGCCATCATGGGGAATGCCTCCCTGATCCTGGCCCGTTGCGAGCCCGGCCATGCCAATGTCCAGAAGGCGGAAAAGATAAAGCAGCTGGTGGACAAGGGGGCAACGGCGGTCCAGCATCTGTTGGGATTTGCCCGCAGCGGTCGGTATGAAGCGGTCTCCCTTGACCTGAATTCAGTGGTCAGGTCAAGCCTGGCCGTGTTTTCCAGGAGCCGGAAGGATTTGAAAATCAATACGGTTTACGGGGAGGGGCTATGGCGTGTGGTGGCCGATCCCTCCCAGATGGAGCAGGTGATCATGAACCTTTTGCTCAATGCCTCCGATGCCATGCCCGACCAGGGGCAGATCTGGGTGTTTACGGAAAACCGGGACCTTGACCCGGGGGACGACACCACGGCGCATGCCCCCCCGGGTTCCTATGTCTGCCTCTCCATTGTTGATGCAGGCCCGGGGATCCCCCCGGATATCCTGCCCCGGATCTTTGATCCCTTTTTCACCACCAAGAGAATCGGTGTGGGATCGGGCCTGGGACTGGCCTCGGTCTACGGCATTGTGGAAAACCATTCCGGCATGACCCGGGTGGAAAGCCGGCCCGGACACGGGGCAGAGTTCCGGATCTATCTGCCCGCTTCCCCCATCCCAGAGGAAACCTTCCATGAACAATCCCTATGAACAATTGGTAATTTACCATTTTGAACGTATTCCCCACCTGCCCGGAACCCTGGAAAAAGACCCCCGGTTCCTGGGGGCCTGGGAGGAGGACGGCACCGCATTTCTCTTTTTCAATCAGCGGGTGGACCCCCTTGTGAACACCATTAAAAAAGAGAATCCCCATGCCCCTCTGGCCGACACATACGAGATGAGTTGCGAGGAGTGGCACGGGGATAAAATCTCTTCCTACTGGGTGGGGGATCTGACCATTTCCCCGGCCTGGGAGCCCCTTGGAAGGGAGGGGGAGATCCTGTTGGACCCCGGCGTGGTCTTTGGTACGGGCCGTCACCAGACCACGGAGGATTGCCTGGATCTGCTGCTTTGGCTTTGGGGCCGGGAAAGGATTGAATCGGTGATGGACATTGGTACGGGCACCGGCCTGCTGGCCCTGGGGGCGGCCGCCCTGGGCTGTGGTTTCGTATTGGCCTGTGATTTCAATCTTCTGGCGGTGAAAACCTGCCTGAACAATATCCGCATCAATGGGTTTGAAGAACAGATTCTGGCCTTCCAGGCCCGGGGGGAGACCCAGATGGAGATCCCCTGCGACCTTTTGATGGCCAATATCCACTACGATGTGATGCAGCACCTCATTGAAAGCCCGGCCCTGGTGGAGAAAAAATGGCTCATCCTGTCGGGCCTGCTCAATTCGGAAACCCCAAAAATCATCAAGCGCCTTAAGGAACGGGGCATCCACATCCTCCAGCGCCGCTGCCCGGACGGGGTATGGAACACCCTTTTGGCCCGCCCCGACGCCTGATGGGTGGGGCAACCCCAACTCCGGCGGGGCCATGGCCCGGACATTTCACAAGGTGAAGTTTGGGGTGGAATCTTTGGGGTGAAGCGTTTTTCTATCCCAATTGATCCCGTTCTTCCAGCACCGTCTTAAGGGCGGACAGGGCGGTGTTGGCCGCAGGAACCCCACCGTAGATGCTGGTCTGGAAAATGACCTCGGCCACCTCCTCCTTGGTACAGCCCACGTTCAGGGCGGCATGGATGTGGAGCTTGAGTTCTTCGGGCTTGGAGAGTACGGTGAGGGCGGCCACGGTGATGAGCTGTCGGGTGGTGTGGTGGATTTTCTCCCGGGCATACATCTGGCCGGTGATGTACAGGGACATGTCCCTGGCCAGGCCCTCGTCAAAATGGCGCCACAGGTTGTAGGGCTTGTCTTCGTCTTTTACCGTGGAAAAATAGAGTTTTGCCGTTTTGCCGGTTTTCTTTGCGATTTCCTTGGGATCCATTATTTCCTCCTTGTTACAACAGGGCAGGTGATTCGTATCACCTGCCCTGTTTGTGTTATTCCTGTGGTGTCACCGAATTCGGTTTTTGGGCCGTCCCCACCAGAAGCTGTGGACAAGGGGGTCTCAAGCAATGGGATTAACGGGGCGCCCCAGCCTGGGGCTGAAACACGCCCAGGGTAGATTCCTTAAACGGTTTTGTTCGACCATTTGTGTTGGAACGGAGCCGCGGAATATGGGATGGTGTTACCTTTGATATCCCCGGCCGACGCGTCTTCCACAAATGGTCATGGAATCTAACGGTTGGCTTTTCTGAAGCCCAATTGATCCAGGGCAATGATCCACTTGCAGATATTGGCCGAGCCTTCCACCATGGAATAGGTGGGGGCATCCCGGTAGTACCGGGCCACGGGATATTCGGTGGAGTAACCGTAGGCCCCCAGGATTCTCATTGCAAAGTTGGATGCCTTGGTGGCGATTTCACCGGCGGCATACTTGGCCATGGCCACGTCCAGACCATTGTTGAGCTTGCCCTTGTCCTTGGCCACGGCGGCCTTGTAGGTGAGTAGACGCGCAGATTCAACCTCGACGGCCATCTGGGCGATCATGTCCTGGTTCATCTGGAATTCACCGATCTTTTTACCAAACTGCTTTCTGTCGTTGCAGTATTTGGTGGCTGCGTCCAGGCATGCCTGGGCCAGGCCGACGCCGCCGGCCGCAGCAGAGAGCCGGGTCTGGTTAAGGGAGGAGAAGACGATTTTGGCGCCGTCACCGGGTTTGCCCAGGATGTTTTCCTTGGGAACTTTGACATTGTCCAGGAAGAGTTCGCCCGTGGGGGAGGAGAAGGAGCCCAGTTTATCCAGGGAGGTGACCTTGATGCCGTGGAAGTTTTTGGGTTCGATGACAAAGGCGGACAGCCCCTTTGAGCCAGCGCTCTTATCGGTGTAGGCGTAGTAGATCAGGGCGTCGGCCACCGAGGCGTTGGAGATCCAGGTTTTGGACCCGTTGAGCAGCCAGTGGTCGCCCTTGTCTTCTGCGGTGGAGGCCATGGCCATGACGTCGGAACCGGCGTCGGGTTCGGTGATGCCGAAGCCGCCGATGTATTCTGCGGTGCACAGCTTTTCAACGTATTTTTTTTTCACCTCTTCGGTGCCGTAGCGGAAGATGGTGTAGGCGCAGCCCAGGACCTGCATGTTCACCTGGACCCGCAGGGAGGAGCAGACCCGGGAGAGTTCTTCGGTGACGATCATGGCGGCCAGAAAGCCCATGTCTTCCCCGCCGTATTCTTCGGGGATGACGGTGCCGAAGTATCCCAGTTCCCCCAGGGGGCGCATGACTTCGTCGATGGGAAGATAGTGTTTTTCATCCCATTCTTCCACATGGGGTTCGATCTGTTTTTTTGCAAATTTGCGAATTTCCTTCTGGAGCATCTGTAGGTCTTTGGGAAGGGTAAAATCCATGTTTCCTCCTGGCTAGTGATATTGGGGGGTAAAATCGTGTCTGTGCAGGCCCATGGCCCTTGAAAAGGCCAGGGCGGCACGGCTTAATGTCTCTATACAATTGGAAAGGTGATCCTGCTGCTGGAACCGGATTTCCGGTATGGCCAGGCTCAGGCTGGCCAGGATCGAACCTTTGTAGTCAAATACCGGGGCACTGAGGGAGCCCAGGCCCGGGGTGCGTTCGCCCATGCTCTGGGCAAAACCCTTGTCCTGGATCTGGTCCAGCTCCGCCTCCAGGTTCACCGGGGTCACGATGGTGTTGGCGGTCAAGGGGGTGATCTGGACCGAGTCGAGATAATCGATTTTGAACAATTCCGTGGAAAAGGCCAGCAGGCATTTGGCCGAGGCTCCGGCATAGAGGGGGGACTGGTTGCCGATGGGCATGCCCGCCTTCAGGGTCCGGGGGGATTCAATGGTGTCGATGCAGATGCGTTGGTAACCCTGGATGATGTTGAGGTGAACGGTTTCCAGGGTTTCCTGGGCCACCTCCTCCATGAATTTTCTGCCGGTTCTGGCCAGGTCGTTGGAGTTGTTCAAATTTTCAAGGAACCGGTAGAATACATTCCCGATGGCGTATTGCCGGGTTTTTTCATCCTGGCAGACAAATTCGTAGGATTTCAGGGTCTTGAGAATCCGCTGGACCGTTGCCGGGCTGAACCCCAACTGGCCGGAGAGTTCCCGGATGCCCCAGCTGGGTTTTGTTTCCTGGAATCTGAGCATGATTTCCAACGCCTTTTCAATGGCGTTGAGCTTTTTGCCTTGGGTAAGTTCGCTCATACGGTGTCCTTACATATTCGGGTCAGTTTAAAATCAATCCTTGGGGGTCGGTCCGCGTCCTGAGGATCTCCAGTTCAGTTGTCCTGGGGGGCTCAACGGTTCCGGCCCGGGTGATATCCAATTCAAAACCCACGTGGTCCTGGATGGTTTCAGGTGATACACCGGGGTAGGTGGCGGACAGGTACATGCGCCGGGTCTGGGCGTCAAACTCCATGATGCCCATGTCTGTTATGACACAGGAGGGACCCTTGGGGGGGATGCCCGCATCCCTTCTGCCATGGGGCCCGCCCAGCCATCCCGGGCTGGTGATGTAGGGAAGGGTTTCCACAAATTTACGTTTCTGGAGCACCATGAAAATGATATTGGTGTTCACAAACGAGGCCACGTCACAGGCCCCCCCGCTGCCGGGAAACCGGGCCTTGGGATTGTCGTAGTCGCCGATCATGGTGGAGTTGAGGCTGCCGTAGGGGTCGATCTGGGCTGCACCGATGATGCCCACGATGCGGTCTCCGGTGATCCGGTTCTGCATCAGGGCAAAGGCGTCGGTGAGGGAGCAGAAACTGGCGGCCTGGTCCATGACCCGGGAATCGGCCACGGCCAGGGGCAGATGGTCCAGCCGGGCGTCAATGGCCCCGGTTTCAAAGAAGATCATGCAGTCCGGGGCGTAAATATGTTTGGCCGCCACCGCCGCCAGCATGGAGATGCCCGTTCCGCAGAAGACCACGTCCCTGTTTTTAATGCGCCGTGCAGCCGAAAGTACCATGAGTTCCTTGGCCGTATAGTCCATTATTTCCGCTCCATTCGTGTGGAATACCCCTTGTCCGGATCTGCCGCAAGCTGGGACAGCCGGTCTCCGCAGAAGGCTTCTGCCAGGGAGGTGGTGAGGTCGGATCTGAAGATGCAGTCCCCAAGGTAGCTCTGGAAGGTCTCGGCATCCTGGGCAATGGTCCTGTAGTGGTCAAAAAATACCGGGTCGTAATCGTAGCAGCCGTAGCAAGCCGTGGGGTAGGCGCCCATTGGCGCGTGGACCACGGCGTCCACACAGAAGGGGGGCAGCTGGTTCAACCCGGGCTGGTCGTTAAGGGCCCCCTTTTCCACGATGTTTTCACAGGTGACAATGACGTGGCGGGCGGCCTTGGCCTGGTCCACATCGGCATAGGTGAGGCCGTCCATTCGCACCGTGCCCTCGGTGTCGACGGTCTGGGCGTGGATGAGGGTCACATCCGGGGTGATGGCCGGCACCAAGACCACCTTTTCCTCTCTATGCTCCGGGGCAAAGGGATTCTGGATCACGGTCAGCTTATGGTCGGAAATCCGGTGATCCGACGCCCTCACATCCGGATCAAATCCCCACTTTTCAACGATGGAGGTGCCCAGGGCGGTATAGGTGGGCAAAAAGGGAATGCCCATGGCCCCGGCCAGGAAGCGCAGGGCCATCTGGAAGTTGGAATAGTCCTCCACCAGAAGATCCCTGTTCAGGGTGTGGCGCTTGAAGCAGAAACCCGTGGGGGCAAAGCGTTCGTTGCCCGAATAGGCAATCTCGGCCCGGACCACGCATCCGGCCCCGATGAGTTCGTCCAGGCCCTGGCCGTTGGAGTGGGCATATACATGGAGGTCACCGATGCCCTGGCGGATGATTTCATGGACCGCGGCCATGGGATTGCGGCTCACGGTGAATCCGCCGATGGAGATGTGAGCACCGTCGGGGACATAGGTCCTAACGGCCTGGGACAGGGACATGCATTTGGGAGAGGCGTCCCCGGGAAGTGCTTGCGTTTTGTGCAGCGTTTCAGACATCATTCACCTAATCCAAGTGTTTTACATATCAGAACAATGTACCGCCATACGGGCAAACATAAACTAAAAAACCCATGGGTTGTCAAGGGGAAATGTGATTAAAAATCTGATCAAAAAATATCTTGACAAAGAAGTGCCTTGTTTCCTATTTTAGGCATGATAAAACAGCGTTCTGCATTATGGAACATTGAAAAAATACAAAAAAGTCTATGAAATAGAGAGGTTGGGGTCTGGATTTGGATGCGGTTCTACAGGGGGACGCGGGGAAAACAGAACAAAAAAACCTGCAAGGTCCATGGGAAAAAAACATGAACTTTGCAGGTGAATTTGTCGAAGAATCGACGGGAGGGTGCTACTCGATGACGACCATGGCCTGCTTGCTGGCCACTTTATCATCCACGCTGATCTTGATTTCGGCAATTTTTCCAGCGGCTGTGGCCACGATGGGATTTTCCATTTTCATGGCTTCAAGAACCAGCAGTTCCTGGCCTTCTTCTACTGCATCGCCTACGGAAACCTGGATGTCAATGATGGTGCCGGGCATGGGGGCTAAGATCTCAGTACTCATTGGATTCTCCTTTTTGCAGATTTATCGAGTGATCACCTTTCCGACAGCGGTCGCCCGCTTCATCAGGCGCGAACGCTTAGGTCTATACTCAAAGAAAAACTTAAAGTCAAGTCAGTATATGCACCGGACGGCTGTGTCGAACGCCTTGTTATATAAGGCGATCGCCATGTATGCTTCCGGGCGGATCTCAACTATTATCACCTATCGGGAGTAGAACATGCGACAGTATTTTGAAACAATGGAAGCATTTGGTTCCGAGCTGAACAAGGGGCAGATCTTAAGTTCGGAAAAGAACATTAACATGGTCCAGGAAGTGGAAGCCGGTATCGACGCTGAAGTGGAAAAGGTTAAAAGCGCAGGTCTGCCCGAAGAGAAAATCAATGCCCGGGGCGTGATGACCGTTTGGCAGCGCCTGGAATACCTGGTGGATCCGGGGACCTGGCACCCCCTTCACACCCTGTTCAACCCCGAAGACAACACCGAAGGCACCACCAACGTCATCGACGGTCTGGCCAAGATTTCCGGTAAATGGGCCGTGGTCATCGGGTTTGACAACAAGGTCATGGCCGGTGCCTGGCTGCCGGGACAGCCGGAGAACATCTTCAGGGCCACCAACCTGGCCAAACGGCTGAACATTCCCCTGGTATGGCTGGTGAACTGCTCCGGTGTAAAGCTCACGGACCAGGAAAAATTCTATGCCAACCGCCGGGGCTCGGGCACCACCTTCTACCGCCATGCCGAACTGGAACAGATGGGTTTGCCCGTTCTTGCCGGTATCTACGGTACCAACCCGGCCGGGGGCGGATACCAGGGTATCTCCCCCACCATTCTCTTTGCCCATAAAAACTGCAACATTGCCGTGGGCGGCGGCGGCATCCTGTCGGGTATGTCCCCCAAGGGCCACTTTGATCTGGAAGGGGCGGAACAGCTCATTGCCTCGGCCAAAGAATACAAGGCCAAACCGCCTGGATCCGTGGATATCCACCACGACCACACCGGTTTCTTCCGCTATGTTTATGAAGAGGAAAAGGGGGTGTTGGACGGGCTTAGGGACTATATGAAGGACATGCCTGCCTATAATCCTAAATTTTTCCGGGTGGCCGAACCCAAGGAACCCTCCTTCCCCACCGAAGAACTCACCCGCCTGATTCCGGCCAACCAGAAACAGATCTACGATTTCCGTCAGGTGCTCTCCCGCCTGGTGGACGGTTCCGAGCACATGGAGTACAAGCCGGAATACGGTCCGGAAATCTACACCGGCCTGGTGAAGATCGACGGGTATCTGGTGGGGGTCATCGGCAACAACCAGGGCTGGCTGGGGGAAGATTATCCCGAATATGCCGACTACGGTGGAATCGGCGGAAAGCTTTACCGCCAGGGCCTGATCAAGATGAACGAATTTGTCACCTTCTGTGGCCGGGACCGGATTCCATTGGTCTGGTTCCAGGACACCTCGGGCATCGACGTGGGGGACATTGCTGAAAAGGCCGAACTCCTGGGATTGGGCCAGGGCCTGATCTATTCCATCCAGCAGACCGACATCCCCATGATGCTGGTTACCCTGAGAAAGGGTACTGCTGCAGCCCACTACGTCATGGGCGGCCCCACGGCCAACCGGCACAATGCCTTTACCCTGGGCCTGGCCACAACGGAGATCTATGTCATGCACGGTGAAACCGCAGCTGCAGCCTCCTATTCCCGCCGTCTGGTCAAGGAAAAGGATGCCGGCCGTCCCCTGGAACCCATCATTGATAAGATGAACCAGATGGCTCGGGAATACCATGACAACTCCAGACCGGCCTATTGCGCCAAGCAGGGCATGGTGGATGAGATCGTTAAGATGAAGGACTTGAGATCCTATCTCAAGGCATTTTCCGGCGCGGTATACCAGAACCCCAAATCCATCTGCCCCCAGCACCACATGATTACCCCCAGGATCATCCGGGGTTAGTCAAAAAAACAAGGTGTGGACTTTTTGTCCCGGACCGGGGTATGATGCAGCACCCGGTCCGGGACCCACTGAAATTGTAACGAAAACGGAGATGTGTAACCCAGAAAAATGAACTGAAACATAAGCGAAGAGGAGGCAGGATGGCAGCATCGGATTTCCTAATCATTGAACGAGATGAGCAGGTGGCCAAGATCACCTTGAACCGGCCCAAACACAATGTGCTCAATATCCCCATGATGAACGATCTGAATGAGGTGCTTGCCGAAATTGCCGCAGATGAGGGCCTGAAGTGCCTGGTGATCGCCGGCCAGGGCAGATCTTTTTGTGCCGGCGTGGAAGTGGGGGATCACAAACCCGAACAGGTGGATGAGATGGTGGCGGTTTTTAACCGGATCTTTGAGTTGATCAACACCATCGATATCCCGGTGGTTGCCGCAGTCAACGGCGCCTGTCTGGGAGGGGGGATGGAATTGGCCATTGCCTGCGACATCGTCATTGCCTCCAAAAAGGCCATCTTCGGCCAGCCCGAAGTCAAGCTGGGCTTCTTTCCGCCCTATGCCGCCCTTCGGCTGCCCGAATTGGTGGGGCCGGCCAAGGCCATTGAGATGGTGACCACGGGCCGGAATTATACGGCCAAGGAAGCCCGGAAACTGGGCCTTGTCAGCCAGGTGGCAGAGCCGGACGATCTGGATGAGGCCGTGGCCCGGTACATCAAGGAAATTTGCATGGCCAGCCCCTTGATTCTTCGTTTGAATAAACGCGCCGTAAAGCGACACATCGGCACCCGTTTTTTCCAGGGAGTGGATCTGGTATCCGATTATTTCCTCAAGACCCTTATGAAAACCGAGGACACCCTCGAAGGAATCGCCAGTTTTGAGGAGAAACGGCGACCTGCCTGGAAGAACAAATAGACGTTTCCTGCGTCTATAACCTAGGATCACTCCACCCTGCGGCAAGGGTTGATCAGCCCCTTGCCGCAGACCCCTCCCTTTCCATCCCACACGGTCGGGGTGTCCCGTCCAATGTTTTTTTCAACCATTTGTTTTTCAAACGGAACCGGTCGGATTGCCCGGCTGTGGGGCTGGCCCCATTGGGCGTATCCGGGGTATGGGCCCGGGCCCGGACACGGTTGATCCTGTTCCATCACCAATGTCTGTCCACCCCCCGGCGTCCAAGATCACTGGCCGCGGTTGTGAGTATGGGAACAAAGACAAGGCCGGCGAAACATATTAAGTGAAAGGGGAAGCACGGGAGGGGGATCCTTATGTCCTGTTTGAAATTCAGCAAGGGGATCCAGTAAAGGGCCATGGCACCATGGCCCTTTACTGGATGGGAGGTGATCCTATTCCTGGGAATCACATTGGGAGGGGGGCTCTCCCTGGAGCAGGGCCCGGGTCAGATTGACCTGGCCGTTGCCCCAATGGTCGTCCACCCCGGATACGCCGAGATCCCGGGCGGTTTGCTGGATGAGTGTTGCAACTTCAGGCCCTGTTTTAGTGGGGAATTTGGACCGGATGAGTGCCGCCTTCCCCGTGACGGTGGGCACCGCAGCACTGGCGCCGCCGAATCGCATCTGGCGGCGGGTGCCGTCTTCATCCCAGACCAGTTCATACCGGGTGGTGTCCACCACATAGGAATCCCTGGTCACACCGGCCTTGGTGCTGATATTGTTCCCAAAACGCAGGGCACCCACGAGGATGGCGTTTTCAGCATGGTCCCTTTCCCGGAGGAGGGTGAGGGAGCTGTCGGTGCAATAGCCGCCGGGAAGACAGGTGTCGGCCCCCCGGTTACCGGCCGATTTGATGACCAGCAGGTTCTCCAGGTGGGCAAAGGTCCGGTTTTCATACAGGGGGGTGCCCACGAAGGGCAGGTAATGGGTGTCCCACCATGCCTGGGTCTGTTCGATGATGTCGGCGGAATTGATGGGGCAGCGGTACTGGCTGCTGTTGCTTTCGTTTACAATGTCCACACCGGCAGTGTATTGGCCGGTGACTTTGTCCCTTCGAATGATGGTGGCATCCGGGGCAATCCCGGTGAAGGTGGTATTGCCCAGCCGTCCTCCGGAAATGATGAGTTGGACCAATTCCCCGTGGGCAGGCCAATAATACCGCCGACCGCCGCTTTGGGAGTAGGTTCCCTGAAAATCGTCCCGGATTTCAATGGTGACACCCCGACCGGTGTAGCCCTGTACCCATGCCTCACGGACCTCCGGCGTCACCCAGGGGCTGGCGGAAAAATCATAGGTGTGACTGAGGTAGCGGTCCCGGAAGTGGGCCCGTCTTTCCCTTAAGACATCACCTATGTATTCATTGTCACCACAGTTTTCAACCACGATACTGTAAATCGTGAACCAGTGGAGATCTTCGTTGACATCGGCCTTGAGCGGTGGGGTTATGAGGAACAGGGTCGTAACAATAACGAGGAGAGAACTGAGAATAGCCGTTTTGGTTTTCATTTTAATGTCTTTCGTCTTTCATGGGCAGACGGTTTCATCGCCTGCGGTTGGTGGGTATATGGAAATGGCATTCCGGTGAACGGGTGTCAAATACAGGCGGGGGCTGCCTCCCTATTGTATCTTGACGGGTGTCTTCCCTTTGGGGGGAGACCCTTCCACAGAATGGTTACTCCCCATGGGTGGGGCGGCATCGTGGATCACTTGTTCGCTGGAGGGATTAATGCTCCCCTGGGCAAGATGGGTTTCCCGGATGTGCAAGGCGCAGAATGCAAGGCAGTCATGGTGTACCGTATGCCATTCCCCAGGCCCTGGATGGGGTGAATCCATTTTGCCCCAAGGGGGATAATTCTTGGGACTAGGCCGTGGCCGTCCCGGGTTTTTCGATTTCGGACTTGACCATATGGCGCCGTGTGGCCGTCCGGTATTTAAAGAAATCCTTGGCCGCAAGGGGGGGCAGCTCCGATCCCTTGGGTGGGGCCATTGGCCGGATGACAAAGGGATGGGTCTTTGTGCCCGATGCTTCTGCGGCAACGGCGGCGGCCTGTCCGGCCTCCTCCGGGGTGAGGTAACGCCAGCTGCCATCACCCTCCCTGATGGGGGAAACCGGCAGGATCAGAGTATAGTCCCTGGCCTTGGTCAGCAGGGCCAGGCTCTGGGCCAGATCCCTGGGGGGCATGGGTTTGCCCGTGAGCCTGGGGTAGAGGGGGGTGGGTCCCAAAAGGTGGAAGTCCAGTTGGGCAATATACCCCCGGTCCAAGAGGCGCTCCAAAAAGCCGGGGTGGTTGCCGTGGGTAATGACCCGGGTCTTGAGCCCATGGGCGGTGAACCGGGCCATGAGGTCGAAAAAGGATTCAAGGATATCGCATTCCGCCGGCACCAGGCTCAACCCGTTGACCCAGCCGGGGGCGGCCTGGGCCCGGGTGACAAAGCCGTGGAAAAGCAGGTTGTTGTCCATGGCCCGGGCCAGGATGGGCCCCAGTCCCTGGAAGATCCGTCCCTCCAGTTCCAGAACCGGGAATTCCACCCCGTCCGTGCTTCTGAAGATCTGCTTCCGGTTTTCCTTGTAAAAGGTTTTAAAGATATCCTTGCCTTCTTCCCGGATGTTCCATTGGTCGTATGCGATGCCTTCCTTTTTCAGGACGGTTTTGACAATTTCACACCGGTGGCAGCCGGTGGCGGTGAATAAAGTGGCGTTCATGGTCTCCTCCTGGGGATTAATGGCCCAGATCGTCGTCGGTGTCCGAAACCACGCACAGGGCGGAAGAACTCTGGTAGGGCTGGGTTCCGGATACAAGGGTTTCTGTTTTTGCGCCCGGGGCAGCGGCCCCGGGCATGCGGAAGGTGGTCACATCCACGGGTTCAATGGCCGTTTCCCGGGGAAGGGGCTCCTGGGGAATCCATTCATAGGGATAGCGGTAGGCCCGGTAGACCATGTTCATCTTAAAGGACTCTCCCCAATAGGGGCTGATGTATTCCCAGACCCGTTCATGGCCGGCGGTGACCTCCAGGATGCGGCCGCCACCCCCTTCGGTGATCAGGGTGTTGCCGTTGGGCAGACGCTGGGCCGAGGAGATGAAGGGGCTGTAGAACCGGTTGGAGTCGGTGGGGTGAACCAGGCCGGCTTCATGGGGGGTATACTGCCAGACGATCTCCAGGGTGACGGGGTCGAATTCCAGGATCCGGGAATAGTCCCGCAGGGCGTTCTTGGTCCCCTTGGGGCTGCCCGGGTTGGGATTGCCGTAACCGGCCCAGCCGCCGTTGTCGAATACCAGGATGTTGCCGGCACCGGGAAGGCCCGCCGGAATCATGTGGGCGTGGTGCTGGCCGATGATCCATCCCAGGGATTTTTCAGGGGTGTAATCATAGTCGGGTCCCACCTTCCAGACCACCTCTCCGGTCTCCTTTGAGATGATGAAGATGATGTTGGTTTCCCGGCCGTCGGCAATGATATTGTCGGGATGGAAGCGTTGGTCCCCGGCATCGTACCATTTGTTGGGGCCCAGGACCGACATGGAGTTGATGTGCATCCAGTCGCCCATGCCGCCGCCGCAGGGGCGCATGTTTGGATCCCGGGAGAGGACGTTTTTGGCCTCTTCCCGGAAGCCGAATTCATGGAAATGTTCGGAGCAGACCCATTCCCAGATGATGTTGCCTTCCCAGTCCACCTCGTAGATGACGTCGTCCAGCAGGTTTTTGTCGCTGATCTCCTTGCAGACCAGATTTTTATGGCCCAGGATCAGGGTGTTGCCCTTGTCCACTTCCGGGTCCATTCCGGGGACATAATAGCCCACGGGGTTGCCCTCCCTCTGGTAATCGTGGTGGGTCCGGGCCATCCACTGGGGGGCTTCCCCTGGATCTTCAATGTATTCGTACTCGTTGAACTGCCACTCGATGTTTCCGTCCCAGTCCACCTGGATCAGATCCCTATAGTCCTGGGAGGAGAATTGGGTGTTTCGTTCCCCGGTGTGGCCCAGGATACGGCCCCCGGGCAGTAGCTTATTGGGAAAACCGTGCAGTCCCTTGAATAACTTCACCTCCCCCCCGTTCATGTCAATGACCAGGGCTCCGCGTTCCTTGGCCTGGAACACGGTGTAACCGCTGAAGCATTTTTCCGGTTTGTACACGGTGGTGCCGGTGGGGTAAATGGTGGGATAACTCATATTGTCTCCTATAATATCCTGTAAATATATGAATAAAACGCCCCTTGGGCAAGCCGTTCCCCTGGGATCAGCCGACCGGGCGTGATGGGGCCTTTTTTTGTCTGTCCATGACCAGGGGGACCAGAATGATGACCGCCGTGAGCAGGATCAGGGCAATGCAGATGGGGCGCTGGAAAAGGATGGCCAGGCTGCCGTCCCCCAGGCTCAGGGTCTCCCTGAGGCGGTTTTCCATGATTTCCCCCAGGACCAGCCCCATGATGAGGGTAACAATGGGCCATTCCATGCGCAGGAGGAAATAGCCCAGAACCCCCATGGTTACAGCAACGCCGGCATCAAAGAACCGGGTGTTCACCGCATAGATGCCCACCAGGGAGATGACCATGATGATGGCGGCCAAAAGTTTGCCCGGCACCCTTACGATCATGGCAAAGGGCTTGAGCCAGACCGCCACCATGGCAAAGGCCACGATGTTGATGAGGAACATGGAGGCGTAGAGGGTGGAAATGAGCACCGGTTCTTTGACCAGAAGCAGGGGCCCGGGATAGATGCCGTTGATGGTGAAAACCCCCAAAAGCACCGCACTCAACGCATCCCCGGGAATGCCCAAAGTGAGCAAAGGAATCATGGCCCCGGCGGGTACGGCATTGTTGCCGGCCTCCGAGGCGATACAGCCCTCGGGGGTGCCCCGGCCGAATTCTTTCCTTTCCGGCGAGAACCGTTTGGCCGCATCATAGGAAATAAAGGAGGCCAAAATGGAACCGGTGCCGGGCAAGAGCCCCACAAAGGTGCCGATGACCCCGGATCGGATCAGGGTCTTCCAATACCGGAACATGGCAAAGAGCTTGGAAAAGTCCAGGCTGGACCGGGAAAGGTTGACGGTGTGGTTTTGGAGGACGTTGCGTTCCACCAGCAGCAGGGTCTGGCCGATGCCGAACAGGCCCAGGCAGATGGGGACCAGGTCCAGGCCGTTCTGCATGACCAGGGTGCCGAAGCAATAGCGTTGGCCCAGGGTGGTGCCGTCGATGCCCACACAGGAGAGGAAGAAGCCCAGCCCCAGGAGCATGATGCCCCGGGCCAGCTGGGCCCGGAAGGCCATGACCACCAGGACCACGCCAAAGACGGCAATGGCCAGGTATTCCGGCGGTCCGAAACTGGCGGCCACATGGGCCAGTGCCGGGGCCAGGAAGACCAGGATGACCACGGAGATGATACCACCTGCAAAGGAGCCCAGCAGGGCTGCGGAAAGGGCGGTCTGGGCCTCCCCCTTCTGGGTCAGGGGATAGCCGTCAAAGCTGGTGACCAGGGAGGAGGGTACCCCGGGAGTGCGTAACAGGACGGCGGGAACCGCCCCACCGAAATAGCCCCCGCAAAAGACCCCCAATAAAAGGGAGAGGGCCACGTCCGGGGAAAAGGCAAAGGAAAAGGGCAGCAGAACCACCATGCCCACCATGGGGCCCAGGCCGGGCAGGATGCCGACGATGATGCCGGTGAAACTGCCGAAGACCAGGGCGATAAGGTTGGCCGGGGCCATGGCGGCGGCAATGCCGGCGCCCAGGGTTTCAAACATGAAAGACCTCCATCATTCACCCCCTGTGAGGGCATGGAACCAATCCATGACCAGGGGTTCCGGAAACCAGATGTCCAGGAAAAACTTGAAAACCAGATAGAGGATCAAGGTGACCAGGGCCGGGATGAGCAGCAGCTTCATGGGCCCATCCTGTTTCAAGTACTTCAAGGCAATGGTGAGGAAAAGCCAGGTGGCGGCCTCCATGCCCACCAGGGGTAGGGCGGCCAGGAAAAGAATCAAAAGACAGAGCATGACCATGGGGCGACGGGGGAATCCCCTGCCGTCCAGGTACCAGCTACTTCCGGCAAGGGGGCGGATCATCCGCCACATGGAGGGCAGGGATCCGGCCAGGGTCAGCCCCAACACCATGAGGGGGAAGAGCAACGGCCCCTTGTAAAAGGGGTCCGGTCCTGTGGTGTCCACCTGCCATGGGCTGAGCAGGAGCATTGCCAGGGCAGCCAGCCCCAGCAATGCGCCGAAGAGGTCATGGCTCCGACTGTGATCGGAATGCTGTGACATGGAATTCTCCACGGCTTACTGGATGATGCCCAGGTCTTTCATGATGCCGCCGAAGTTGGCCAGCTCGTTGTCCATCTGGGTACGGGCCAGATCGGGCAGGGTGGGGTGGGGGATGACGCCCACATTCTTGATGACCGTCTGGATGTTGGGATCGGCCATGGCCTTGAAAAAGGATCTGGACAGACGGTTGGCAACCTCGTCCTTGGTCTTGGCCGGTACAAAGGCGCCGAACCAGATGGAGTAGGCATCGCCAAATCCCTGTTCGGCCACCGTGGCCACATTGGGATATCCGGGCAGACGCTGGGGCACCATGGCGGCCAGGATTTTCATCTTGCCAGCATCCACATAGTCCTTGAGGGCCGGGGTGGAAAAGGTGATGACATCTGCATCACCCTTGACCACCAGCAGGGGATTGAGCTGTTTGTATGCGGTTTCCTTCCACTGGAAACCACCGATTTTGGCAGCATTCATGGCGATGAGGGTGGGCACGGCACCCAGGCCCCAATGGGCCAGTTTCAACTCATGGGTTTGGGCATATTCGGCCAGCTCCGCCAGGTTGTTGTAGGGGGCGTCGGCCCGGCAGGCCAGGGTAAAGGGGGAGGACCAGATCAGCCCCAGGGGGCGCAGATCCTGGTTCTTATAGGGGGTTTTCCCCCGGAGCACCTGGGTGATCATGGGCCCGATGGAAATCAGGCCCATGGTGTAGCCGTCGGGCCGGGAGTTTTTCAGTTCATTGGTGGCCAGGACCGCACCGCCGCCGGGTTTGTTCACCACCTTCACCGGAACGCCCAGTTCCTTGGACATGAGGGGGGCCATGGCCGTGGCCACCATGGTGGAGGGGTCATTGGCCGCGGGCCAGGGGATCATTATTTTAACGGGTTTCTTGGGCCAGGCCGCCATGGCGGTGTTGCAGGTGAAGCTGACCGCCAGGGCCAGGAGAACCAGCAGGGAGATACTGAGTTTTTTCATCTTTCATCCTCGAATTGAGAAGGGGTTGTATTTGAGGCCAGGCGTGATGCGGCACTGACCATGGAATCCAATGTGTTAAAGTGGTCTTCCATGAGACGGGCGGCTTCTTCGCCGTTCCGTTCCTTGAGACAGCGGTAAAAGGCCCGGTTGTATTCCATATCCTTGCGGGCATCGGTGATCACCGGGGATTTGGTAAAGACCATTTGAAAGGCTTTGACCAGGGCTTCCATGAGATGGGAGATAAAGGGATTGTGGCAGGCATTGGCCATGTGGCTGTGGAAGTCCATGGCCGCGGCCTGGTCCGGGCATCCGGCGTCGATGGATGCCTGGATCCAGTCCATGCATTCCTTCATCCGGGCCAGGTCTTCTTGGGTGCGGCGCTGGGCCGCCAGCCGGGCGATGCCCGGTTCCAGAAGTCTGCGGAATTCGGCCAGGTCCGATGCCTGGATTCCACCGAAAAGATAAGAATTGAGGACCACATCCACCATTTTGTCCGATCCGGGTTCGGCCACAAAACTCCCCCCGAATATTCCCCGCCGCTTTTCAATGAGGCCCTGGCTTTCCAGTTCCCGGAGGGCCTCCCGGGCCGATACCTTGCTCACCCCATGGGCCTGGGCCAGTTCCACCTCCGAGGGCAGTTTGTCTCCGGGGTTGAATTCACCGTTGAGGATGGACTGTTTCAGCCGGGCCTTGATCCTGTCGGATATGCGTTCCTTGGGCGGGGTAATGGGGATCTCCTTGGGGGAAATAAAAAGTTAGTTTTTTAAAAAACTGACTTTTCAAAAATCCAGAAGTTTGTCAATGAAAAATTGGGGGGATTTGTATGGAGAAAAGAGATATGCGGGCCAGGGGGACCGTGGAGAAAAAGGGGGCCCCGGAATGGAAATGGGGGGGGATTTTCATGGGAGGGACCCCGGGTCCTGTGTGTCAGGATCTGGCCAGCACGGCCTGGAGCTGGACCACGTGGTGTTGCTCTTCTTTGATGATGGTCTGGATCTGATCCCCGCCGTATTTCATTGGGACCAGTTTTTGGAGTCCCACGTAAAAGAGGATGGATTTTTTTTCCAGCTCCATGGCCGTGGCCACGATGTCCCGGAGTGTTTCCTTGCCGGTTAATGCCTCGGCCGCATCGGGATTGCCTTCTCCGTCGTGGGCATCGGCCATGGCCATGAGATAGACGCTGTTTTCTTCCTCCGGGTCAAAGGCGGTGGGGGCTTTGACATGGTCGGGCAGCTGGGCGTAGAGGTTGAGGAATTGGTGCTTGTGCTGGTCCTCCATTCGGGCCAGGTTTTCCAGAAATACCCGCTCACCGGCATCGGTTCGGGTCTGGGCGGCTTTGCGATAGAATTCCGCACCGTTTTCTTCGATGCGAACCGCCATCTGGAAAATATCGTCCAGGTTAAAGTCGTAGGCCATGGGTCACTCCTTTGTTCTTCCGGTTACAAGGTAAAGGGGATCTGAATACTGGAGGTCCGGAAAATAGCTGTCGGTTTCCGGTCGCGGGTATCCCCTGCGGGAATGGGTGCTTAGGGTGTCAAATCTTTGGCTGGCATGGAAATATTCCAGGATCAGCCCCATGCGTTCAAATTCATGGAGATGGGGCCACAGGGCAATGGTTTTTTCCGGAAACCAGCGGTTGGAGACGGCAAGGGCAAAGATGCCCCCGGGTTTCAGAACCCGTGCCGTTTCCTTGAAAAGGGCCACGGGATTCACCAGGTACTCCACGGAAAGGGAACAGAGGGCAAGATCAAAATTCCGGTCGGCAAAGGGCAGGGCGGTGCGGGTATTCAGGTTCTGAACATGGAAGTCGGTGAGGGCGGTGTTGGCCTTGAGTTCGTTTTTGTTAAGGCCGATGCCGTGGACCTGTGAAAGGGGGATGTCGGGAAGGTGGGAGTGCCACCCGGCCATGAGATCCAGCACCCGGTCCCCCGGGGAGAGTAGGTCCTGGTAGAGCCGGGTAAGGTCCTGCCGGGCCCGGGCATCCATATGGTGGACAAAGCGGTCGATGGCGTAAAAATCCTCATCCGGTGCCATGTCCTCCCGGGTAAAGGCATCGGTGTTGAAAAAGGAGGAGGGCCGGCCTTGGTAGCGGCGTTGCATTCCGGGCCCGTCCATGAGCCGACCCACCCAGTCCCTGACCCGTCCCCCCCGTTGTGAATCCGGGGGGGAGGTGACCGGGTCATGGATATGGATGTCCAGCCGGGGGGCAAGGCCGGCCAGGGGAGGGTTGAGATCGGCCATGAAACCGTTGGCGTTCAGGCCCACGCAGCGGAAGGGCAGAAGGGTTTCCTGAAAAATGCCGGGCAATCCCATGAGCATGCCCTGGGGATAGAACCGTCCCAGGTCCAGGCGGGGGGCCGTATCCCTGAGCTGGTTCCATGAAAGGGACCTGATTTTTTTGGGGTCCTGCCGGGGGATCTCCCTGTCCGGGGACAGTTCCAGGGCGACATGGGTGCTTTCCGGGGATCTCAGGGGCTTGAACAGGAGACTGTCCGGGAACAGATCCCTCCAGAAATCCACCCGGTGGCAAAAATAATGTTCGGTGTGACGGACCTGGTGGTCTTCCCAGGTCAGTTCCAGAACCAGATCTGCCACGGTATGGGATGTCATGGTGCCTCCTTTGGGCTGGGCGGTACCGGTCCGGCCCGGGCAAGGGGTTATAGGTAGGTTCTCAGCTTCAGTTCCACCGGATGGGGGTTGAGATAGGTCTGCTGTTTAAGCCAGGGCTGGTCATACTTTCTGACATAATGGTTTAGCAGGGTGATGGGAACGATCAGGGGAATGTGGCCTTCCCTGTACTGGTCGAAAATTTCCAGAAGTTCCTGTTTTTCCTCTCCTGTGATTGTTTTCTTGAAATATCCCATGATGTGCTGGAGCACGTTGATCTGTTTGGGGATGGTGGTTTGCAGGGCCAGGGTTTTGAACAGGACGGCCTCGTATTCGTCGTAGAGTCGGTCCATTTTTCTGCCCTTGCCCTGGGCCACGATGCGGCCCAGTTTTCGATAATTTTCCGTGTTGTGGGAGAGCAGGAGCAACTTGTTCCGGGTGTGGAAGTCCACCAGGCCCCCAAGGGTCTGGTTTTGGTTGATCAGGGCTCTCCAGCGCTGGAGGGTGAAGACGTTTTCAATGAAGTTTTCCCGGAGCTTGGGATCATGGAGGCGGCCGGCCTCTTCCACGGGAATCCTGGGGAAACGCTCCCTGAAGGCCCGGGCAAAGAGACCGGTTCCCGTTTTTCTGACCTTGCCGTCCTGGGAGTAGACCCGGATGCGATAGAGGCCGGAGCTGGGGGATTTGCTCCTGAAGATAAAACCGCAGAGGTCTTCCTTTTCCAATTGGTCCAAGCGCTTGGGGATCCAGCCCATCATCTGGTCGGTGTGGTCGGTGCCGTCCTTGCGGGTGACCAGGCGGGGCGCTTCAGGATCCCCCACCAGCCGCAGGGAATCCCTGGGGATGGGCATGCCGCATTCCACCTCGGGACAGACCGGGACATAGGTGGTGAACCGGCCCAGGGTCTGGGTGAGAAAACGGTCGTGGCTGTGGCCCCCGTCGTAACGGACCGGGTTTCCCATGAGGCACGAACTGATACCGATTTTAACGGAATCCGGCATGGTGTCTCCTTTTGATGGGTGGATGGATATGGCGCCCAATGTTGAGAATATGGATATCCCAGGCGATAAAAAATATCGTATCCTGTTTTTTTCAAGATTGAAATAGATTTTTTGGCCGGTTCCCTCTACACTTCCATTAGGATAGGTGGGCCTTTTGCCCTGTTTGAAGGTCCGGTGTTGATCCAGAAAAAGGAGGCGGTTGTGCAGCCCCACCATTCGGAAGAAATTGTGGTGAACGATACCATGCAGCAGGGGTATGTCTATGTCCGGATCGCTCCTCCGGGAGACGGATTCCACAGGGAATTCACCCCGGCCCTCACCCCGCGGGAAATGTTGTCCCTGGGGGTGTTCGGCGGCAAATATCTCAACGATTGCAGGGACGAATTCCCGGACCATTGGTTTGAATCGGCCCGGCTTTCCCCGGGGAAAAAGGATGTTTCATTGAACCATTACGGGGTGGACGCCTCCCAGTCCCTGGCGGAATGGCAGCGCAAGGGCTGGATTTATGCCCTGGATCCCAGGGGCTGGTTCCAATGGTATTGCCGGTATTACATGGGCCGGCGGATCCCCTATGAAGATCTGCGTCAGATCAAACGCTGGAAGGGCATTCGTCGCCACGTGGGGGCCATTCTTAAATACTGCGCCCCCCTGGATCAGGCCTGCCGGAAAAAACAGCGCCAGGCCCTACTCCACTGGGCCTATGATCCCAGAACCCTATAAGCCGCTTCGGTATCATTTGCCCTGGAAAATTAAACAGCGGTGATGCCCAGGGGAAACCCAGCCTTTTACCGAAGGGTCTGCCGTGGCAAAGGATCACCCTTGGTGAAAAATTGGGGCCAACCCTGTACCGAACCGTTGTTTTTATTCCCTGTGGAACATTGGGAAGGGGAGTTTTTATGAAGGTTGAGAAGAAAAAGCCCGTACTGGTCACCGGGGCCACCGGATATGTGGCCGGTCGCCTGGTGCCCCTCCTTGTGGCGGCCGGAATCCCTGTGCGGACCATGGGGCGTTCCCTGGATAAACTGGCGGCCCGGCCCTGGAGCCGCCAGGTTCAGATGGTCCGGGGGGATATCATGGATCCGGTTTCCTTGAAACGGGCGACCCAGGGCTGTTCCGCCGTTTATTACCTGGTCCATTCCATGGTGTCCAGAAGGGGTCGGTACCGGGAGGCGGACCGGGAGGGGGCCCGGAACATGGCTGCTGCAGCCGCCGCTGTCGGTGTGGAGCAGATCATCTATCTTGGGGGATTGGGGGAATCCAGCCATCCCCATATTTCAAAGCACCTGGTGTCCCGGAACGAGGTGGGGGCGATCCTGGCCCAGGGGCCGGTGCCCGTGACCATCCTCAGGGCGGCCATGATCATTGGATCGGGGTCGGCCAGTTTTGAGATCCTGCGGTACCTGTCCGAACGCCTGCCTGTGATGGTCACCCCCAAATGGGTGCGCAATCCCACCCAGCCCATTGCCATAAGCAATGTGCTCACCTATCTTAAGGAATGCCTGGGGCGGAGGGAAACCTATGGCGGGATCTTTGACATCGGCGGTCCCGATGTGGTCTCCTACCAGGATCTCTTTTGCATCTTTGCCCGGCAGAGTCGCCTGCCTGTGCCGGTGATGTTGCCCGTACCCGTGCTCAGTCCCGCCCTTTCCTCCCTGTGGATCCACCTGGTGACCCCGGTTCCCGCCAATATTGCCCGCCCCCTGGCCGAGGGGCTGCGCCTTCCCACCATCTGCACGGAGGAGCGTATCCGTGGGATCATTCCCCAACCCCTTCTTTCCTGCCGGGAGGCCATTGCCAGGGCCATGGACCGGGTGCGCCAGGAGAAGATCGATACCTGCTGGGCCGATGCCGGGGAGATTCTCCACCCCGAATGGACCCATTGCGGGGACGCGGATTATTCCGGGGGCACGCTCCTGGAATGCGGCTACCAGGCCAAGCTCAAGGGCAGATGTGAGGATCTCTGGCCGACCGTGGCCCGCCTGGGGGGGGAGACCGGTTACTATGCCGCAGATTTACTCTGGCAGATCCGGGGGATGATGGACGTGGTTTCCGGCGGGGTGGGGCTGAACCGGGGACGGCGGTCCAGGGACGAAATCCGGTTGGGGGACTGCCTGGACTTCTGGCGGGTGCTGGAAGCAGACCCGCCCCACCGCCTGGTGCTGCTGGCGGAGATGAAGGTGCCGGGGCAGGCCATGCTGGAAGTGAAGATCGAGCCCCTGGGCAGGGATGAGCCCTGCAGCCCCTCGGGGCGTCGGCTGATCCCGGGGGCCCCATCCGGGGACCATTGCTGTGTCACCCTCCATTCCCGATTCCTGCCCAGGGGGGTGGTGGGCATTGGCTATTGGTATTTTTTATATCCCCTGCACGAATATGTCTTCTCCCGGATGCTCAAGGGCATGATCAAGGCCGCCGGTCTGCCCATGGTGGGCCGGCCCTGGCGGTTCACCCCGAAAATCAGTCCCGGGTTGAGGAGGAAGAGTCCATGAAAAAAGCGCTGATGTGGCTTGCGCCCGTCCTTGTCCTTGTATTGATTTCCGTGCTTTTCATGTTTGGGTGGAAGACCCCCTTTTCCGAATCCGACTGGGCCCAACAAGTTGAAAAAACAAGTGAAGCCGATTTCCACGAGCCCCATGTCGGCAGGGAGGGGTATTTTGCGCCCTGGATGCCCATGCCCAGACGGAATTTCCTCCAGGTGCTGGTCTGGCGGTTTTTAACCCCCGGGGAGTACACCCCTGAAGAGCGGAACCACCTGCCCAGGGTTCTGTCGGATACGGCCGGGCGCCTTGCCCTCGTCCAGGGGGATTTCATCCTTTGGATCGGCCACAACACCTTTTTGGTGCGGGCGGGGGGGCGGGTCTGGCTCACCGACCCCATCTTTTCCAAACGGGCCCTTCTGCCGGCCCGTCTCACCCCTCCTGCCCTGGAATTGGAGGAGCTAAAGGCCCTTTTTCCCCGGGTGAATGTGATCATTTCCCACAACCATTACGACCACCTGGACCGGGCCTCCATCCGGGCCCTGGATCCGGAGACCCCGGTTTATGTCCCCATGGGCCTGGGGGCCACCCTGGCCACCATGAACAAAAGCCATGTTACGGAGATGGACTGGTGGGAGGAGATGGACCTGGGGGAGGGGGGGCGGCTGGTCTGCCTGCCGGCCCAGCATTGGTCCATGCGGGTGGGCCAGGGTCGGAACCGGAGCCTGTGGGCCTCCTGGCTGCTCATCACCCCCAAAGGAAAGTTCTACTTTGGAGGGGACACCGGGTACTTCAAGGGCTTTGACCTCATCGGTCGGGCCTATCCCGGCATCGACTATGCCTTTATGGCCACCACGGCCTACCATCCCCGCTGGTTCATGCACTACCAGCACATGAACATTGCCGAAGCCGTCAAGGGCTTCAGGGAACTGGGGGCCCGGTTTTTCATTCCCACCCAATGGGGCACCTTTCACCTGGGCGGGGAACCCCCGGGCTACCCCGGCCTGGATCTGAAACGGCACATCAAGACCCGGGGGCTGGACCCCAGTCCCTTTAAGATCATGGACATCGGGGAAATCATCAATATCCCGTAAGCTCCACATACCCCATGCCCGAGATCCCCTTGTCCGGGGAGACAAACCGGGCCGCCCCCTCCCAATAGGAAAAGGAATGCCGGTGTTCCTGGTCTGCCACCACCGGCCTTACCACCAGGTGAAGTTGGGGTTCCCTTAACCGGATTTCCCATTGGGCCGGGTAGGGGATGCCCGTGTGGGGGCTTTTCCAGATCTTCTGGGGGGTGATGGTGAAGTCCTTACTCCCCAGGATCCGGATCTCTCCCCCGGCTGTCATCAGGCTTCCGAATCCGAATTTACTGGTACTGCCGTCCCCCCGTCTCACCTGGCAGACCATGAGGTCCCGACCGTCGTCCAGGTGAACGGCAAACCAGTCCCACCCCCCCACCTCCCGTCCCAGGGCCGTGGTGCTCCATTCATGGTCAAACCAGGTCAATCCCTTCACCCGTTCCCGGCTGTTTCCCGACACCACCTCCCCCCGGGTACCGATCCGGGGAAGGGAGTAATAGTAGGAGGCATTGCCCTTTCCAGGGCCCTTGGCGCTGAGGCCCTGGTCGCCCTGGGGGATGATGCGCACGGGAAGGTCCAATTCCAGGTCAATGGAAAAGGGGAGGCCGTCCATGTCCACGGCCCCGGCCCTAAGGTGCAACCGGGTGGGGGTGTACCGGGCCTCCCATTGGTCGATCCAGACCCTGAGGGGATCTGCACCGGCAATGGACAGGGCCCCCCGATTCATGCGCAGGGCCGAGTGGAAGTGCGCCTCCCGGGTGTTGGTCAGGGCGAAATGGGCAAAGTAGAGCTGCCGGGTGCGCCAGGCGGAATCCCCCTGGGGGATATCACAGGCCAGGGCCTGGCGGAAAAAGGTGAGCTGGTATCCAAAGTGGCGCCCCTGTTCCGTGGTCAGGTTACCGGTGTAATACCACCATTCGGTGCGGAAGTCCGGATGGGGGCCGTTGTCCCTGGGAAATTCAAATGCCCGGACCGTATCCGCCGTTTTAAAACAATGGCTGTTGGTGGTGTCGGACAGGGCCTGGACCAGGTTGATCCGGTCCGTTGTCTCGGTCGGGGCGGGCCCACAGGCCGTGATAAAAATCCAGACCAGGCAAATCTGGAACCCGATGACAACGCCATGGAAAATAGGGGATAAGGATGCCATGGTCACTCCATGTGAAGGGCGGTGGGAATATGGGTCCGGGCCGCTCCCAGGGCCGGAAAGATGCCGGCTGCGCCTGCGGCCAGGGTGGCCAGGGCCAGGGCTTGGATCAGGGGGCCGGGGGCGAGGTCCATGGCATAGGTCCAGCCAAAGGAGCGGTAGTTGACCACCTGGATCAGGACCCAGGCCAGGGCCGTTCCCAGGGGCAGGGCCAAAAGACCGGATAAAAACCCGCACAGGCTGCATTCCACGAGGATGATTCCCCCCACCTGGAGGGGCTGTGCCCCGCAGGCACGGAGGATGCCCATCTCCCGGGTGCGCTCCATGACCATGGCCGTGACCGAATTGAGGATGCCGGTGAGGGCCACCATGGCCGTGAGGAATTGCAGGGCAGTGGTGATCATGAAGGTCCGGTCAAAGGCGGCAATGATATCGGTTTTCATCTCCTTGCCCAGGGTGATTTTATACAGCCCCTCCCGGGGGAGCAGGTCCTGGACGGCCCCGGCCGTGGCCGCCAATTGGGCCGGTGGGATGCCGGGGGGGACAAAGACCTGGATGGCGGTGATGGGCCGCTCCCCCCAGTGGCGGGCCAGGGTGGTGGGGTGGACCACCACCCGTCCCCCGCCCATGAAATAGTCCCTGAAGACCCCTGCCACGGGGAAGTCCACCGGACCGGCGCGGGTCTCCAGCCGCGCTGTGGGAACGGCGGCCTCCAGGTCCACCTGGTTCCTCCGGGCAAAGATTTCCGAGATCCAGATGTCTCCCTTGTCAGGCCGGTCTCCCATTTTGGGGGGCGAAGCGCCCGGGCGGGTCCAGGTCCATTGTTTTTCCGATCTGTCGGTTTCATAGGCAAAGAGGTGAACTTCCCCTGAACTTCGGGAAAAGAGGCGGAGCATGGTGTAGTCGGACAGGGCCTTCACATGGGGCAGGGCCCGGATGTTCCGGGCCAGATCCCGGGGTAGGCCGGGGTGCCGGGGATCGGCCGAGTTGATGTGGATATCCCCGCCGATGTGGCCGTCCACCCATTGGGCCACCGAGGCGCGGAAGCTCCGGGTCATGAGTTCGATGCCGATGTAGACCGAGGTCACCACCATGAGGGAGGCGATGAGAACCCCGGTGCGGCTCATGGCCCGGGCAATGTTGCCGGCGGCCATTTTCACCAGGGTGGTCCGGGGCCGCCCGCCAAAACCGGGGAGCCGGGACAACAGGGGCAGGATCAGACCGTGGACCATCCATCTGATCAGGGAGGGAACCATGAGGGAGGCCCCGGCAAATCCCATGAAGATCCCCACAAAATCCATTCCGGGCCGGTCCCTGAAAAAGTGGAGAACCATGCCGGTGAGGCAGAGCAGTCCCAGTCCCCATGCAAAGAGAACCGGAAGGATCCGGCCCAGCACCTGTTCCGGAGACGAGGTCTGTATCAGGGTGATGGGCCGGGTCCGGGCCGCGGACAGGGCCGGGAACAAAGCTGCGACAAAGGCGGCCAAAAGGCCGGCCCCCATGCCCTTGAACAGGGTAAGGGGGGCGATTCGGGTCTGGGTGACCGTGAGGGTGAAATAGATCTCCGACACCGTGGCGCAGACGGCCTGGACAGCGCCCTTGCCCAATAGGATGCCCAGGCCCAGCCCCAGAAGACTGCCCACCAGGGCAAAGGCCATGACCTCTGCCATCACCGATGTAAAGATCTCGGCCCGGGTGGCGCCCAGGGCCCTGAGGGTGCCGTTGCGTTTCCGCTGCCGGGCCACGGAAAAGGATACCGTGTTGTAGATGAGGAAGATGCCCATGAACAGGGCCAGCATGGAAAAGGCGGATAAACTGCCTTCAAAGGCGGTGGAGAGCCGTCGCACCGACTGGTTCCGTTCCCGGGTTTCCACCAGGATGCTGCCCTTTGGCAGGGCGGTTTCCAGGGCCTGGATCCTTTGTTCCTCCCCCTGGGAAAGGACCAGGTCGATGCGGGAGATCCGGTTCCCCATGTCCAGGACTTCCTGGGCCAGGGCGATGTCGGCCAGGATCAGCCCCTGGAGGGCCTGGTGGCTCTCCGGGGTGGGGCCCTTGAGCCAGCCTGCAATGGGAAGGTCCAGTTTTTTTTTTCCCAACGAGAGGGAGAGGCGGTCCCCCGGGGTGAGGTGGGGTACCTGTTCCCGGGAGATGAGGATGCCCCTTGACCGGGGGAAAAACAGCCCCCGGGCTTGTCCGTCTTCACCGGGAAGGGTGTCCGGGGTGAAGCGGGTGTGAAAATGGGATTCGGAAAAGGGGTCGATGCCCATGAAGGAGAAGACCCGGTTGTCCAGGGAGGGCACTTTGACATGGGCGGTGATCACCGGGGCGGAGCGCTGGATGCCGAACTCGGTCCTGACCCGGGTGAAGAGCTCCTGGGGAATGGAGAAATCCGTTCCCATGATTTGGTGGGTGGCCCGGGAGACCAGGGTGGCCGTGGACAGGTCAAAGGATTTGCTCACACTGGTCCGGGCGATGTCCATGGCCACCACCCCGGCCACGCCCAGGGCAATGCCCATGAGCATGAGGAGGCTGGATATGGGGCGGGCCAGGGCCTGGCGCAGGGCCGCCCGGGCCAGGGGACTCATGCCTGCCCCCCGGGGACCAATCGCCCCTGGGTCACGGTGAAGACCTGGTGGGCATAGGCCATGGCTTCCCGGCTGTGGGTGACCATGACCAGGGTTTTCCCCCGGTCCTTTGCCTGGGAGAGGAGCAGGTCCAGAACCTGGGTGCCGGTCTCCTGGTCCAGGTTGCCCGTGGGTTCGTCGGCCAGAAGAATGGGGGGATCCAGGACCAGGGCCCGGGCAATGGCCACCCGTTGTTGCTCCCCGCCGGAAAGGGTGTCGGGAAAGTCCAAGGTCCGATGGGACAGCCCCACCTGGTCCAGGAGCTCCAGGGCCCTTTCCCGGTGTCGGTCCACGGCGCCCCCGTCCAATTCGGCAATGAGCAGGGTGTTCTCCAGGACTGTGAGCACGGGAATCAGGTGGAAGAATTGAAAGATGAACCCCATGTGCCGTCGCCGGAACAGGGTGAGCCGGTTTTCCGACATGCCGGTGAGGGTGTGGGGGCCGATTCGGATTTCGCCACAGTCCGGGGTGTCAATCCCCGAAATCAGGTTGAGCAGGGAGCTTTTGCCCACCCCGCTTTTACCCACAATCACGGAGAATTCCCCCGAGGGGAAACGGGCGTCCAGGTGGTGGAAGATCTCCCGGTCGCTGCCGTGGTCGTCATAGGTTTTGCCGATATTGGATAAACGAATGTCCATGGGTCCGCCTGTTAATGGAAAAGATCCTTTAAGTTTACGCAGCTTGGCCCACGGGGACAAGGAAAAAGGATAAAATGGGGTTTCCCGGGGGCGGAGCTGGGAAAAAGGTGCCGGAACCATGGAGAAGAATAAAGATTGCCGGGGTACGGGGCGGTGGCGACCTGGGAATCTGCTACAATGTGGTATGATTTTTCCTTGACTTTTTCGTGATTTTGGAATACATGAACACCGATCAGTATACGTCGATGTGGATGTAAGCATGGTCATGGGAAATAAAATTCCCCCAATGGGCGGCAACAAAATGCGTCCTCCCTTACTGGGATGGGGGACATTCCCTATCCACCCCCCTGTGATTGATTCTCTGCTGGACACGTCCCTGCGTCGGAATCCCTGTTGCCCCATCTTACAACCACAGTCTGCCCGGCTGTTTCCTCCCCCTGTGGGGGATGGAACCGGGCGGACAATTGGAATCAAACGCTTGTCTGCTTCCCTTGGAGGCAGTGTCGTCCCCACCGAACCGGAAAGATCCGGTTCCGGTCAGGTGTTCGCTCCTTGGTCGTCGCTCCCTGGAAAATTTGTAAAGGCGTTTTGCCGTTACGGCTGTTGCCGGAGGATTGTTCTGTTTCCGGTGGATGTCGGCGGTGAACCCGGCGTATCCCCGTGTCGGCCTTATTAGGCCATGGTGACGAAGGGATACGGGCTTTTAAGGGCGGTGATGCAGGTGACGGCATCCATCGTTAACCGTAAGAAATGGAGAAAGATATGTGGGAAGAGTTTAAATCGGGTCAATGGCAGGAAACCATTGATGTGAAAGATTTTATCCAGAAAAACTACTCCCCCTATGAAGGGGATGAATCTTTTCTTGAAGACAAAACCCGGAAAACTGCAGAACTGTGGGAAAAGGCCGATGCCCTTATTAAAGAAGAGATTCGCAAGGGCATCATCGACATTGAAACGGCTGTTTTTTCCGGTATCAATAATTTTCAACCCGGCTACCTGGACAGGGACAACGAGGTGGTGGTGGGGTTCCAGACCGATGCCCCCCTGAAGCGGATCATGAATCCCTACGGCGGGCTGCGCATGGTGGAGGGCTCCCTGCAAGCCTATGGCTACACGGCGGCCCCCGACCTCATCCCCCAATTTAAAGAATTCAGGAAGACCCACAATGAAGGGGTCTTTGACGCCTATACCCAGGAGATGAAGCTGGCCAGAACCGCCGGACTTCTCACCGGGCTTCCCGATGCCTACGGCCGGGGCCGGATCATCGGAGATTACAGGCGAATCGCCCTCTACGGCATCGACCGCCTGGTGGTGGAAAAGCAGAAGGACCTGGGCCAATTGGACGGTCCTGCCCGCGAAGACACCATCCGGTTGCGGGAGGAGGTCTCCACCCAGATCCGTGCCCTCAAGGATATCAAGGGCATGGGCCTCTCCTACGGGGTGGACATGTCCGGGCCGGCCGCCACGGCGGTGGAGGCGGTTCAGTTCTTCTACTTTGGCTACCTGGCTGCGGTAAAGGAGAACAATGGGGCGGCCATGTCCCTGGGCCGGAACACGGCCTTCCTGGATATTTATATTGAAAGGGATCTGGCCTCGGGCCGTATCTCCGAGGCCCAGGCCCAGGAACTCATTGATCAGCTGGTGATCAAGCTGCGCATGGTCCGCCACCTGAGAACCCCGGAGTACAACGACCTCTTTGCCGGGGATCCCAACTGGGTCACCGAAGCCATCGGCGGCATGGGCCTGGACGGCAGAACCCATGTGACCAAGACCGCCTACCGCTTCCTCCACACCCTGGTCACCCTGGGGCCGGCCCCGGAGCCCAACATGACCGTTCTCTGGTCCAGGGATCTGCCCGAGCCCTTTAAACGCTATTGCGCCCGCATGTCCATGGACACCGGGGCCATCCAGTATGAGAACGATGACCTCATGCGGCCGGTCTACGGGGACGACTATGCCATTGCCTGCTGCGTTTCGGCCATGGGCGTGGGCAAGCAGATGCAGTTCTTCGGCGCCCGGTCCAATTTGGCCAAGGCCCTGCTCTATGCCGTAAACGGCGGTGTGGACGAGTTGAAAAAGGACAAGAACGGGGTGCCCCTCAAGGTGATGGAGGGCATTGAACCCATCACAGACGAAGTCCTGGATTACGATATCCTCCAGGCCAATTACAAAAAGGTATTGGCCAGGTTGGCGGCCCTCTACGTAAACACCATGAACACCATCCATTACATGCACGACCGGTATGCCTACGAGGCCGGCCAGATGGCCCTGCACGATACGGAAGTGGGACGGATCATGGCCTTTGGCGTGGCCGGAGTCTCCCTGGTGGCCGACTCTTTGAGCGCCATCAAACATGCCCAGGTCCGGCCGGTGCGCAACGAAGAGGGCATTGCCGTGGATTTTGAAATCAAGGGAGAGTTCCCCCAATACGGCAACGACGACGACCGGGTGGACCAGATTGCCGTGGATCTGGTGAAGTTCTTCAGCGACGAGCTGAAAAAGAACCCCACCTATAGGAATGCCGAGCACACCCTTTCCGTGCTCACCATCACCTCCAACGTGGTCTATGGTAAAAAGACCGGCTCCACTCCGGACGGTAGAAAAACCGGCGAACCCTTTGCGCCTGGGGCCAATCCCATGCACGGTCGTGACAACCACGGGGCCCTGGCTGCCTTGAACACCGTGGCCAAGCTGCCCTATCGGGATACCTGCCAGGACGGGATCTCCAATACCTTTTCCATTGTTCCGGAAGCCCTGGGCAAGGAGGACGGGGAACGGATCACCAACCTGGTGAACATCATGGACGGGTATTTCGGACAGAGCGCCTTCCACCTTAACGTCAACGTGCTCAGCCGGGACGTGCTGGAGGATGCCATGGCCCATCCTGAAAAATACCCCACCCTGACCATCCGGGTCTCGGGTTACGCCGTACATTTCAACCGGCTGACCCAGGAACAGAAAAAAGAGGTTCTCATGCGGACCTTCCACCAATGTGCCTGATTCAACCATGCTGAAGGGTCGCATTCACTCCATAGAAACCATGGGGTTGATGGATGGTCCCGGCATCCGGACCATTGTGTTCATGCAGGGCTGCGCCCTTCGGTGCAGCTATTGTCACAATCCCGATTCCATGGGCTTTGACACCGGTCGCCTTTACACGGTTGATGAACTGGTCTCCTTTGTGAAGCGGTACCGGATCTACCACGGGGAGACCGGGGGGGTGACCTTTTCCGGGGGGGAGGCCCTGATGCAGGGAAAGTTCCTTGTGGAAGCGGTAAAGGCCCTGAAGAAGGAGGGCGTTCACATCGCCCTGGACACCTGCGGAGTGGGGCAGCCCCGGTATTATGCTGAAATCCTGGACCATGTGGACCTCCTTCTCCTGGATATCAAGCATTATGATCCCAAGGAATACCGGGCGCTCACCGGCGTCTCCATGGATAAATCCCGGCATTTCATGGACCTTGTGAACGGATTCATGGGTCGGATCTGGATCCGCCACACCATGGTGCCGGGATTCACGGACACCCAGGGGGCTGTGGATCGTTTGTTCGACCATGTGGCCCACTGGGTGGACCGCATGGATAAAATGGAGATCCTGGCCTACCATAAGATGGGGGCGGAAAAGTATGCCCTCATGGATTTGCCGGATCCCCTGGCCCATGTGCCGGCCATGTCCCGGGAACGGGCTCAGGAGTTTCAGGACCATTTAATGGAACGGCTTTCCAGGACAAGGGGGGAAAACAAGCCCTGACCCCTTTCTCTTCCCGTGGCAAATATAAAGACGGCCCCCGTCCCATACCGGGCGGGGGCCGTCTTTATTGTTTATGGAAGGGGTAGCCCTGTTGGTGTCAGGACTGGTGGCAGTGGTTGCGGGGTTTGGGCCGGAACAGGGCCCGCCAGTTGTTAAAGATGAGCAGGGCGGTGAGCAGGGCGGCGGAGCCGTATTGGAGCCAGAGGGGGATGACCTCTCCGGCCTGTCCCACAATGGCCTGGGCCTGGATACCGGCCCGGGCGTATATCGCATCCACCATGATTCCCATGCCCAGGGAGCAGAGGGCGATCATGGAAAGGTAGATGACCAGGGCACGGGTGTTGAACAGCTCCCGGACGATGTTCATGGTGGCGGCATTGGTGGCCGGGCCCGCCAAAAGAAAGACCAGGGCGGCACCGGGGTTCAGCCCCTTGAGGATGAGGGCCGCGGCAATGGGGGTGGAGGAGGTGGCGCAGACGTACATGGGAATCCCGGCCCCCAACATGATCAGCATGGAGATAAAGGGGTGCTCATTGGAGAGGCGGCTCAGGTCCTCGGGAAAGAGAAAGGTGATGGCACCGGCAATGAAAACACCGATGATAAAGGGTTTGGCAATGTCCATGAGCAGTTCGCCATAGGCATATTTCAACCCGACCCAGATGCGTTGGGAAAGGGAAAGGCCGGCCAAATGGGATGCAGAACCTGCATCGCTGGGGGGGCAGCCTCAGCCGCTGCCCGGGGGCATTGCCCTGGGGCGGGACGGGGTTTCCGTGCCCATGAAATTCTGGGTGATACCCGTGGCAATGGCCGTGATAAAACCGGCAATGGGCCGGACCACGGTCATGATGGGGTCCAGCATGGCATAGGAGACGGCAATGGAGTCCACCCCGGATTCGGGGGTGGCAATCATGAAGGAGAGGGCGGAACCGCTGTTGGCCCCCTGCTTTTTCAAACCAGCCGCCACCGGCACCACTCCGCAGGAGCACAGGGGGATGGGGATGCCGAAAAGGGTGGAGAGAAAGACGGGTTTGACTTTACCGGTTCCCAGGTATTTTTTAATGTGATCGGGCTTGAAAAACACATAGAGGATGCCGGCCACCAGAAAGCCAAAGAGCATGTAAACGGCCACTTCCAGGTATAGGTGCCAGGATTCGGTCAATATGGATTGGAGTGCAGTCATATATGGAGTCCTCTTTATTTTAATATATGAGCATTTGTTCAGATATTAATGCGGCCCTTGGGAGATGTCAAGTTTAATCCGTGGGAAATTCATCCTTTTTCCATGGAGGGGGAGGGGCGGGATAATTGGAAAATCCGGTTTCAAAATTGGGGGATTTGTGTCAGGAATGGAACAGGATGAAAGGAAAAAAATATGAAAAATGAGATCTGGATTTACAATGTCCGTTTGCTGACCCTGGTGCCGGGAATTAAAGGGGTGGAGGACGGGATCCTCTGTGTCCGGGAGGGGCGAATTGAGGCCGTGGGCCACCGAAAAGACCTGGCCCAAGGAATGGCTGCGGCAAAAAAAAAAGACCATGTGGAAATGGTGGACGGTCGGGGGGGGATCCTCATGCCCGGCCTGGTCAACGGCCACACCCACACCCCCATGACCATGTTCCGGGGCATGGCCGACGACCTGCCCCTGGCTGTCTGGCTCAACGAGCATATCTTCCCGGCAGAGGCTGCGCAGGTCACGCCTGAATCCGTTGAAAAATGGGCCGCCCATGCCGCAGAGGAGATGCTCCTGGGGGGGATCACCACCTGTTGCGACGGCTATTTCCATGAGAGGGAGGCCGCCCTGGCCCTGGCCGGTAAAGGCATCCGGGTGGTGGCCGGCCAGGGGGTGATTGATTTCCCTGCCCCCGGGGTGCCGGACCCCTCCCAAAATGTGTCCCATGCCCTGGCTTTTGTGGAGGAGATGGCCCAGGCATCTCCCTTGATTTACCCCTCCATCTTCTGTCACTCCCCCTATACCTGTTCACCGGAGACCCTCAGGGCGGCCAAGGCTGCGGCCAGGGAAGCCGGTGTCCTCTTTCAGATCCATGTGGCCGAAACCCAGGGGGAGGCCGATCAGATCCCCCATCTTGAAGGGCGTTCCATTATTGCCTATCTGGACGATCTGGGGATATTGGACGGGGAGACCCTCCTGGTCCACGGAGTCTGGCTCAGCCAGGCCGACATTGACTGCATTGCCCGGAGGGGCTGCGGTGTGATCCATTGTCCGGAATCCAATATGAAGCTGGCCTCGGGCATTGCCCCGGTGCCGGACCTCCTGGCCGCAGGCGTGGCCGTGGGCCTGGGAACGGATGGGGCCGCCTCCAACAACGATCTGGACCTGTTTTCCGAGATGGGGACGGCAGCCAAGCTCCATAAAGTCCATCGTCTGGACCCCTGTGTTCTGGATGCCCGCACCGCCCTTGAAATGGCAACCATCAAAGGGGCAAAGGCCCTGGGGCTGGACCATGAGATCGGTTCCCTGGAGCCGGGGAAGGCGGCGGATCTGATCCTGGTGGACACGGACAAACCCCACATGACGCCCCTGTTTGATGTCTGCTCCGCCCTGGTATACGCAGCACGGGCTTCGGATGTCTCCATGGTGATGGTGGACGGGGAATTTCGGGTAAAGCAGGGAAGGCGCGTCTGAGGGAAAATAAGCGGGACAATGCCCGGCCGGGATCGGACGCCCATGCCTGAAAAAGGAAACCGCCTGTCTGTTAGGGTCGGAACAGACAGGCGGCTGGATAATGGTTGCCAAGGAGATGGGGTTTGTTACTGAGAACAATATCCTCTCATTATCCTTTTTAAGAGCGCGTCCCGGGGGAGTTCCTTCCGGAGGGTCGACCGGAGGGGCCGGGAACAATGGAGTCTCTTACGTCTTGACAAGAGATCTACCGAAGTGGTTATTTTCTGTCAAATTCAATCCCTTAAAAAAATGAATTAATCCTAATAAATAACCAATACTAACCCATATTGACTTTTGAGGTCCAAAACCAACCGGTTTATACCTGTTCATTCATACCATAACCCCAGGATCACCGGACATCGCCCCTGCCTTTTTTTGAATCATTCATCCCATCCATGGAAAGACAATTTTAAACACCACGGTTATTTAAACAGATGAAGGGCCTCTTTGTGATCAAGGCCCTTCATCTGTTCTGGAACAAATTGTTATGGTAGATCCGGCCTAGGCCATGCCGCCCCCATCCACCAACAGGGAGGTGCCCGATACCCATTGGGACAGGGGGGAGGAGAGGAAGAGGACGGAGCGGGCAATGTCGTCCGGGGTGCCCATTCGGCCCAGGGGGCGGTCCGCGGCATCGGCGTAGAATTCGGTTTCATCTTCTCCCAGCTGTTCGGCTTCGGATCTCAAAAGGGCGGTATCGGTGTCCCCGGGGCAGATGCAGTTGACCCGGATATTGTATTTGCCGTAGTCAATGGCCATGGCCCGGGTCATGTTGAGGACGCCGGCCTTGGCAGCACAATAGGCCACGGCGTCGGGGCCGGCCTTGATGCTCCATCCGGAACCGGTGTTGACAATGGCGCCTCCGTTTTCCTTCATCAGGGGGATGAGGTGCTTGGACAGGAGGAAGGCCCCCTTCATGCTCACGTCAATGACGGCATCCCATTCCTTTTCTTCCAGGTCGGTGACACTCTTCCGGACAATGACGCCGGCATTGTTAAAGAGGATATCCACCCGGCCAAAGGCCCTTTCCAATTCCGCTGCCACGTTTTTACAGGTCCCTTCATCGGTGACGTCACAGGCCATGAACCGGACGTCCCCGCCCTGGTTTTTCAGATCCTGGGCCACCTGTTCTCCCCCCTTTACATTGACGTCGAGGATTACCACCCGGGCCCCCAGGCGGCAGAAGAGATCGGCTGTGGCGGCGCCGATGCCGGCGGAACCGCCGGTGATAACGGCAACTTTATTTTCAATGGACAAAAGCTCTTGGGTCAGAACGTTCATATGGATTTCCTTTCATGGTTACAGGTTGTGGTCTGTTTTAATCCATTCCCTTGAGCAAAAACAATACCAGATCATTGGAAGGAAATACTGAATGTGTAACTGCTTAATATAAATACTGAAATAAAAGTGTGTGGGGCGATTTTCACCGTTGCAAGTGTCAGCCCTGTCACCGGGATGACAGGATTGGCAAGGAGGGATACCGCCGCTTCAGGGAGGCAGATAGAAGGGAACGGCGGTGTCAACACCCAGCCCGAACCTGGAGGATTTCCCCCATGATGCTCACGGCGATTTCCGCCGGGGTTTCCGCCCCAATGGGCAGTCCCACCGGGGAGTGGACCTGTTTTAAAACCCCAGGGTTTACCCCTTTGTCTGCCAGGATTTGATAGATCCGGTTCCGTTTGGTCCGGCTGCCGATCATGCCGATGTAGGGCAGGGGGGCGGGTGCCCCGGCCTGGAGGGCCAGGACCTGGTCCAGGGCGGTGAGGTCAAAGCGGTGGCCCCGGGTGAGGATGACCACGTAGGCCCCGGCACCCATGGGGCCCATGTGATGGGCCAGGTCTTTGAACTCCGGGACCACCCGGCATCGGGCATGGGGGAAGCGCTGGGGGTTGGCAAATTTCTCCCGGTCGTCAATGACCATGACCTGGAAATCGGCCAAAACCGCCACCTGGTAGAGGCAATGGCCCACATGGCCCCCGCCCAGGATGTAGAGGGTGTCCAGGGGGCGGATGGGCTCCACAATGTATTCCGCTAGGCCCAGGCTGACCAGGCGGGGGGCGGTGAGGTTTTTTCGGGTCAGGTGACGGGTCAGTTCCCAGGGTAGCTCCCCGGGCATTTCGCTCAGGGGGAAAAGGGTGGAGGTGGCGGTGAAGGGCCCCTGGCTGCACTGGTGGAGTTTGACGATGCGAACGCCGGGGGTGCCCGAAATTTCCATTTGCTCCCGGGTATGGAAAACTTCCTTGAGGCCGGGGGTGATGACCTCCATGAGCAGGGTGAGGCTGCCCCCGCAGATCATGTCCAGATCCTGGCCCAGGGGATCCTCCCCGGTTCCGGAGGAGGTAATCGATGGTCCGGTGGCCAGCCCCAGGTCAAAGGTGTGGATCCGGCTTTTCCCAGTCGGAATAAGTCCTTGGCAGGCCGTAATGGCCAGTCCCTCCAGTTTCCCTCCTCCGATGGTGCCGAAGATTTCCCCGTCCTGGGTGACCAGCATGGTGGACCCCGGGGTGCGGGGCGTGCTGCCCTGGTGGGAGAGGATCAGGGCCCGGGCAAAGGGCCGGCCCTGGTCCATGAGGTCAAGGGTTTTCGGGGTCAGGCTTTCCATGGCTATTTTCCGAAGTGGCAATTGGGGAAGCGGCAGGTCTTGCAGGAGGCGCAGAACCCCCCGTGGCCCAGGGCCACCACATCCCTCCGGGTGAGGGTTTCACCGGCCAGAATCCGGGGCACCAGCAGGTCAAAGATGGAGGTTCTGTGGTACATGACGCAGCCGGGCAGGCCCAAAATAATGGCCTTGCCCACCCGGGCCAGCATGAACATGGCCCCGGGCAGGACCGGTGCCCCGTAGAAGATCACTTCCCCGCCCACGGCTTTGATGGCCGTCGGGGTCCGGTCGTCGGGGTCCACGGACATGCCCCCGGTGACGGCCACGAGATCGGCCCCCTGGTCCAGGGCCCGCTGGATGGCGACGGTGGTCAGTTCCTGGTCGTCGGAGACCAGTTCCTTGCCCAGGATGCGGCAGTCCAGTTCCTTGAACTTGTCGGTGACCACGGGGCCGAAACCGTCCCGGATGCGACCGGAAAAGACCTCGGAGCCGGTGACCACGATGGAGATGTCCATGGTCTGGAAGGGGACTACCTGGAGGATGGGGCCCTGGCTGTGGCAGACGGCTTCGGCTTCAATGATCCGGTTTTCGTCAATGGAGAGGGGGACCACCCGGGCGCCGGCCAGCTCTTCCCCCTTCTGGACAACTCTGTTGTTGTGCAGGGTGGCAAAGACCATGTCCTGGATGGAATTCAGGTCCAACAGGGCCTCCACATTGACCTTGAGCAACCCTTTGCACCTGGCCGTGAAATCGATCTTCCCTTCCCTGGGTTCGGACAGGGAAAGCCTGGGACCGGCGGCCGCCCGGGCAATGCGCCGGGCGGCATCATTCTCATGGAGTTCACCGTTGAAGCAGGCCACAAAGATGTGTTCCTTTCCCAGGTCCTTGAGGACGTCCACGTCTTCTTGGGTGATGAGGTGGCCCTTGCGGAAGCGGGGCTCCTTGAAAAGATCCGGGACGATCTGGGTGATGTCGTGTCCCAGGATGGTGCCCACAGCCTTTTCAACGGGGATGGATTGGACCTTGTCTTTTTCAAAGTATTTCATGGGATCTCCTGTGATACCTCCGGGATTTCATGGTGGGTTGGTTGTGAGAAATTGGGGGCGGATACCCCCTTTATCCCCCCAGGTTGGGATTGATGAACTCAATGCGATCGTTTTCCTTGAGACGGGTGGCCTCGTAGTCCCCGGCGTGGACGTAGCGGCCGTTGCGCTCCACAATGAGATCGGGATCGCCTTCCCTGGCATGGGCAATGAGGCCGGCAATGGTGAGATTATCGGGCACGGTTTCGTCCAGTCCGTTGAAATGGATGATCATGGTTCCTCCTTTCTGGGCTTGGGGCCCTTGCAGGCCGGGCAGTCCGGGTTGGGGGAGAGTTGGGTGGTGCGGAAGGCGGCTTCGGCCCCGGTGAAGCGCAAGAGGCGGGAGGTCAGGGACCAGCCCAGGCCGGTGATGAGTTTGATGGCCTCCAGGGCCTGGATGCTGCCGATGATGCCCGGTGCCGGTCCCAGGACCGGGATCTCGGTTTTGGGGACCTGGGGGGGCGGAAAGACACATTCAAAACAGGGGCCCTGGCCGGGCAGGAAGAGTGCAGCCATGCCGTCCATGGCCTCCACCCCGCCGAAGATCAGGGGCAGCTTCAGTTCCAGGGCGGCCCGGTTGAGGGCCTGGCGGGTGGGGTAATTGTCCGTGGCATCCACGATGAGGTCCATGCCCTCCAAAAGTTCGGGCAGGGCGGCGGCATCCATTTTTTCCATGCGGGGCTGGATACGGATCTCCGGGTTCAGTGCAGAGAGACGGTCTGCGGCGGATTCGGTTTTGGGCCGGTCCAGGTCCAGGGTGGTGTGGAGGATCTGGCGGTTGAGGTTGCTTAAGGAAACCTGGTCGTGGTCGCAGATGCGCAGGGTGCCCACACCGGCCCCGGCCAGGTAGAGGGCGGCGGCTGACCCTATCCCCCCGGCTCCAGCAATGAAGACCCTGGCCCGGGCCAGGGCCTCTTGGCCGCGACGGCCCAGGAGGGGAAGTTGGCGGGCGTAGCGCCGGTTGTCGGGGGAGGCTGGGCTGGGCGTCATATCAGGCGCTCTCCTGTTTTTTCTGGAATTCCCGGATGGCGGTGTAGACCCTTTCCGGTGTCAGGGGCAGCTCGTAGAGGCGGACACCGGCGGCATCGTAGATGGCGTTGAGGATGGCGGGGATGGTGGGCATGATGGCCCCTTCCCCCACTTCCTTGGCCCCGTAGGGCCCGTTGGGCTCGTTGCTTTCCACCACCACGGCCTTGATCCGGGGCATGTCCATGGCGGTGACGATCTTGTATTCGGCCAGATCGTTGTTCACCACCTTGCCCTTGTCGTCAAAGATGACCTCCTCGTGCATGGCTTCGCCGATGCCCATGGAGACGGAGCCTTCCATCTGACCTTCCACCGAGGTGAGGTTGATGGCCTTGCCGCAGTCGTGGGCGTCGGTGACCTTGTCAATGGTGACCTGGCCGGTTTCCATGTCAACTGTGACCTCTGCCACCTGGGCGGAACAGCCGTAGGCCGGGGAAGTCCCCACGGCAGCGCCCTTGAATTTGCCGCCGAGATGATGGGGTTTGTACTTGCCCGTGCCCACGATGGACCCCCTTTCCAGGAAGGCCATGCGGGAGGCTTCCTTAAAGGTGAGCTTGTCGGAGTTGGGGTTGTCGGTCCAGCCCCGGTGTTCCTTGATGTAACGGGTGCGCAGGGCGGAGAAGTCCGGGATGGGCCCGTCGAACTCGACGAAGCCTTTTTTAATGTCCATGGATTCCGGGGCCACGTCCAGCAACTCAGAGAGGACTTTCAGTACCTGGCGTTTGGTGTCTTCGGCCGCGTCTTTCACGGCGTGGCCGGTCATGAGGGTCTGGCGGCTGGAGTAGGCGCCCAGGTCCACGCCCATGTCGGTGTCGCCCGAGGCCAGGCGGATGTGTTCCAGGGGGATGCCCAGGGTTTCCGCGGCAATCATGGCAAAGGCCGTGTCCGAGCCCTGTCCGATTTCCGCCGAGGCGGTGTAGACCAGGGCCGTGCCCCCGTCCTCGGTGAGCTTGATGACCACGGTGCCGTGGAAGGTGTCGGAGCGGTAGATGGGATAGCCGGCCCCGGAGACAAAGAAGCCGCATGCCATGCCGATGCCCTTGCCTGCGGGCATGCTCTTCTTTTTGGCGTCCCAGTCACTGTGTTCCCGCACCGCGTCGATGCACTGGGCCATGCCAAAGGAACTCATGTTGAGGTCGTTGCAGGTGGTGTCCCCGGTTTCCATCATGTTTTTGATGCGCAGTTCCAACGGATCCATGCCTATTTTTTCGGCGATCATATCCAGTTGCTGTTCAAAGCAGGCACGGGCGATGACGGCCCCGTGGCCCCGTTGGGCCCCGCAGGCGGGCTTGTTGTTGTAAACCCGGTATCCGTCGTATTTCATGTTGGCCAGCTTGTAGGGGCCGGAAAGCAGAGAGCCGGTGTAGTAGACGGTTGCAATGCCGAAGCTGGTGTAGGCCCCGCCGTCCAAATAGCATTCGTGTTTTAGGGCCAGGAGGGTGCCGTCTTTTTTGGCCCCGGTGGTGATCTTGTGGGAGAAGCGGTGGCGGGCCCGGCCCAGCATGAAGACCTGTTCCCTTGTGTAGTTCATCTTCACTGGTTTCCCGGTTTCACGGGCCAGGATGCAGCAGGCCAGTTCCATGGGGTTGGCGGACGCTTTGATGCCGAAGCCGGCGCCCACGTATGGTTTTTTGACGCGGACCTTGCCCACGTCGAGCCCCATGACCATGGCCACGGTGCGCTGGACATAGTGGGGGACCTGGGTGGAGGAGACCAGGGTGAGGTGGCCCCGATTGTCGAATTCGGCCAGACAGGCCTGCATTTCGATGAAGGCCCCGTCCTGGCGCTTGGAATCCATGCCCGTGGAGACCACGATGTCCGATTCGGCCAGGGCCTTTTCCACATCCCCGAATTCCTGGTGGACCTCGGCACAGAGATTGCCGGGGAAGTCTTCGTGGATCTGGGGGGCGCCCTCCTTTATGGCCTCTTCCATGGTGAAGACGGCGGGGAGGAGTTCGTATTCCACTTCAATGAGTTCAACGGCCTTTTCTGCGGTTTCCAGGTCCACGGCGGCCACGGCGGCGATCTCGTCACCGATGTACCGGACCTTGTCCACGGCAAAGACGGTTTCGTCGTACCGGGCCGGGCTGACCCCGTATTTGATGGTGCCGGCTTCCCTGTGGGTGATCACGGATTTCACCCCGGGAAGGGCCTTGGCCTTGGATGTGTCGATGGAGAGAATTCTGGCATGGGCATGGGGGCTCTGGAGCAGGGCGCCGTAGAGCATGCCGGGCCGGGAGATGTCGTCGGTGAAGATGGCCTGGCCCGTGGCCTTGTCCGGGGTGTCCACGCGGTGGGCCCGGCTGGAGATAATATGAAAGTCGTTCATTATGCCTCCTGAAGGAAATCGTCGTGATTGAATGTCGTTCTGATCTGGCCTTTGACGAAGGGGGTCGTGAAAGGTCCAGATCAGCGGCTTTGGGATTCAATGGCCTCGAAGATCTTCTGGTAGCCGGTGCAGCGGCAAAGGTTGCCGGAGATCCCTTCCCGGATCTGGTCTTCGGTGGGGGAGGGATTCTTGTCCAGCAGGACCTTGCCCGAGAGGATCATGCCCGGGGTGCAATAGCCGCATTGGATGGCGCCCTTTTCCACAAAGGCGCCCTGGAGGGGGGACAGGCCGTTTTCATCGGCCAGGCCTTCGATGGTTTCCACCACGGCCCCGTCGGCCTGGAGGGCCAGGACCAGGCAGGAGTTGACCGCTTCGCCGTTGAGAATAACGGTGCAGGCGCCGCAGTCGCCGGTGTCGCAGCCCTTTTTTGTGCCGGTGAGGCCCAGATCGCAGCGGATGAGGTCGGCCAGGGTGGTGTTGGGGGCCACGGCCAGTTCATGGACCTTTTCGTTGATGGTGATTTCCATGAGTTGTTTTTTCATGGCAGTCTCCTCCTAATCCTGTTGGGCCTGGGTGAGGGCAACGGCCAGGGTCCGTTTGGTGAGGACGCCCACCATGGCCCGGCGGTAGTCGGCGGAACCCCGGAAGTCGTCGATGGGGGTGCAGTCCTGGCGGCGGGCGATCTCTCCGGCTTTGTAAAGGGTGGCTTCGTCCGGGGTCTTCCAGGCCATGAATTCCATGGCATTGGCGGCAAAGACGGGGGTGGGGGCCACGGAGCCCAGGGCGATGCGGGCCCGGGTGACGTTCTGGGTATCGGGGTCGTATTCCAGGTAGGAGGCGGCGTTGACCACGTTGATCTCCGAGGATTTGCGTTTCCCCAATTGGATGTAGTGGGCCCCGGAATGGGCAGGGGGCAGGGGGAGTTCAAATCCGGTGAGGAGTTCGTCGTCGGCCATGGCCGTGGCGCCGGGCCCGGTGAAAAAGTCTTCCAGGGCCAGGCTGCGCTTGCCGTCGGCACTTTGAAGCAGGGCTTTGGCCCCATACACCATGAGGCTGGGAAGGGTATCTCCGGCAGGGCTGGCGTTGCAGGCGTTGCCCCCGATGGTGGCCCGGTTGCGGATGAGGTGGGTGCCCAAATTGTCGGCCCCGGCTTTGATGGCCGGGAAGCGGTCCTGGATCAGGGGGTGGGCCGAGAGTTGGCCCATGGTGGCCGAGGCACCGATGATCACGGTGTCATGGGTCTGGGTGATGGCGGCCAGGGAGGGGATTTTCCCCAGGCAGATCAGGGCGTCGGCGGTGATGCGTTTCTTTTTCAAATGGACCAGGAGGTCGGTGCCTCCAGCCAGGAACCGGGCCTTGGGGCCGAGCTCCTTTTTGAGTTGGAGGACCTCTGCCGGGGAGTGGGGCGAATGGAAATCAAAGGCAGGTAACAGCATATCATCTCTCCTTTTGGGTTGAAGGAATCGTGCTTTGTTGTTTTTTGCTACCATAGTGAACAGCAATAATCAATAATAAAATGTTAAAAATAAGTAGATTATAAATATATTATGCCTTTTATTTGATGCGTAATATGTTTAGTGTTCATTATGGAGAACAAGCTTAGTATCCATCGATATTGCACAGGAATGGGTTTTGGCATAAACAGTTGAAATGAACCCATATGACGAGAAAGGAACCCATGACAGTGTTAAATTGGAAATCAACCCCGTTTAGGGGGCTGGCGGCACGGGAGCTTTACGCCATCCTCAAGCTCCGGGTGGATGTATTTGTGGTGGAGCAGAATTGCCCCTATCCGGAACTGGATGATAAGGATCTCCATGAAGGCACCCGGCATCTGCGGGCCGTTGATGATGAAGGACGTGTGGCCGCCTACGCACGGATTCTTCCCCCGGGCCTCAGCTATGACGGGGCCAGCATGGGCCGGGTGGTTGTGGCCAAGCCATGGCGGGGAAAGGGGATCAGCCATGATCTGGTGGAAAAAGCCGTGGCGGCTGCCCAGGCCCATTGGCCCGGGGAGAAACTGGTCATCGGGGCACAGGAGTACTTGACCTCCTTTTATGAGTCCCATGGGTTTGTCCCCATATCCAAGGGGTATATGGAGGATGGGATTCCCCACGTTGACATGGCCCTGGATCGGGGATAGGCTGGGATATCCAATTCTATTTCAGGAGGAGATCATGGCGCTTCAACCCATATCGCCCTCTCCGTTTCACCAGAGCAATACCCCGGTTACCCGTGTGGGACTGGGGGGAGAGGGGATTCTACGAACCTTTGGCATGGAGGAGGAGGCCCTGGCCGTGATCGGGGCAGCCGTGGATGCCGGGATGACCTATTTTGATTCCGCCCGGGTCTATAAGGACAGTGAACGGTATTACGGTCGGTTCTGGGCCAAGCACCCCGGGATCCGGGAGCGGATTTTCCATACTTCCAAAACGGCGAGGCGAAGCCGGGAGGGGGTCCTGGCCGAGCTGGATGAAACTTTGGACCGGTTGAAGACCGATTACCTGGACCTCTGGCAGATCCATGATGTGCGGGAAGAGGCCGATCTGGAACGCATCGCCGGGAGGGGGGGCGCCCTGGAAGCCTTTATGGAGGCCAAGGCCCAGGGGCGGGTCCGGTACATCGGGGTAACGGGCCACCATGACCCGGAAATCCTCACCCGGGCCGTGGAAGAATGGCCCGTGGATGCGGTGCTCATGCCGGTGAATCCCGTGGAGGACATCCTGGGCGGCTTTCTGACCCAGACCCTGCCGGCGGCCCGGAAAAAAGGGATGGCCACCATCGGCATGAAGGTTCTGGGGGGCGGCCATTATCTTCTCCCCCAAAAGGGGATTACCCCGGAGCGGTTGATCCAGTTCGGCCTGGACCAGGGCCTGGACATTCTTATTGTGGGGTGCCGGACACCGGAAGAGGTGAAGACCCTGGCCCGGGTGGGAGAGATCCATTCAAAGTTGTCAGAAGCAGAGATAAAGGAGGTCCGGGCGCCATTTATGCCCCTGGCGTCCTCCCATGCCTTTTACCGGGGGAGTCGGTTTGTGGTGCCCAAGGGGGGGTAGTGGCCCTTGCCAAGGGAAAGGGGATGGGATATCCTCCTTTAGTGCGGCAACGCCAAATGATATCCAAATCTAAAGATACGGAGGACAACCATGGATTCAGCTCAATATGAACAGGTGATTTCCGATGCCATCCAGGCAGAGGTGGAGGCAAAGGAATTTTATGAGCAGGTGGCGGCGTTGATCAAGGATGCTTACCTGGCTGAAGTTTTTAAGGAGTTGGCAACGGAAGAATCCCGCCATGAAAATATGCTGCGCCGGATTCTGGAAAAGGGGCAGACCACTTCCCGGTACTTTAAATTCGACACCGACTTTAATGTGGCCGAGGGGGTGGAAATGCCGGAAGTCACCCCGGAGATGGACCTGAAATCCGCCATCGGCCTGGCCATGAAGAATGAAGAAATTGCCATGAAAAAATATACGGCCCTGGCTGATAACTGCGAAGATGAGTCATTGAAACAGGTCTTTCTGGACCTGGCCGCCATGGAACGGGGACATAAACATTCCATGGAGGAAAAATTTGTGGATGTGGCCTATCCAGAGGTCTGGTGATCCATGGAAACCACTGCTGCTGTGTTTGAAGAAAACTATGCCCTGTACCTCAGGGAACTGGCATCTCTCCCTTTAATAGAACGGATAAAGGCCCTGGGGGGCTCCACCCGTATCCCCGACGGGTTTCCAGGGGGGGTGGATGGGGTGATTCCCTTCCTGGGACAGCCCCTGGGGATTTCCAGCAACGGCATCGTGGATGAACAGGGACGGCGACCGGGATATGAGGTCTGTGTGATCCTCTGCCGCCATCTGATCATGTGTCCGGAATCCCCTTCCAGCGAAACGGACTGGGTCTCGTTCAAGGATTTAAAGGATGGGGGACCGTTGACGGTCTATTTCCGGGATAATGTGGACCAGGTCCTGATCCAGCGGTTTGCATCCAATGTGGAGGGGCTTGGTTCTGCAGCCCTTGCCTTGGGGGGGACAAGGCCGGACCTTTCGGTTCAATACGATGTGGCCTTTCAGATCCAGGTACTTCCGAAACTGCCGGTGGTTCTACTCTTCAACGGGGCCGATGATGAATTTCCTGCGGATTGTTCCCTTTTGTTCCAGCGGCGGGTGGAGGAATTTCTGGATGCGGAATGCATTGCCATGCTGGGATATCGTCTGGCCCGGGAATTGAGCCGTTAAATACAGATCGTAATCAAAGAAGAAGGGCATCTGCGACGAAATGCAGATGCCCTTTTTGTGTGCGTCGGCACAGGGGAGGAAGGAGGGGAACTATGGGGTTCGCCCGTTTCTCACTCGGTTCAGGCGGATGACTTCCTTTTCTGCCTGGTGGCGCCTTCTGCCGATGATATAGAGTTCGGTCAGGCGCTGGACCACTTTGACGTGTTCCTGGGAATAGGCGAACTTTGGATTGGCCAGAACCATGAGGCCCACGGGATTTTTCCCCATGAGGATGGGAACGGAGAGGAAGCCGGATATGGGAATATGGTCTTGGGGCAGTCTCTTCAAGGGCGGATGCCCTAATGGAGGGGTTGTGAAGAAGGGTCTTAGCGTATTAAGAGACTGCCCCAAAAGGCCCATATATGTTTTTTTGTCGGCATCCATGGGGAGGTGGATGGATTGTTTGTGGATCCAGTCCTGGGGCGGGTAGACATCGCTGAGGACGATTTCCAGTTTTTCGGGATCCTTTTTTTTGATTTTTGAAATAAAGCCGTTGCCGCTTTGTGTGAGGTTGACAGCCGCCGTGAGAACCCGCCGGGTGATCCATTCCATGTCCATATCACCCCGGCCCAGCAGTTCCATTACGCTTTCCAGTTCAGTGGACACCTTTAACTGCCATCCCAACTCTTTTTCGGTCTGCTTCTGGGCGGTGATGTCCCTCAGGGTGACCTGGAATTCGGGAGTGCCCGTGTTCGGGTTAAGGGCCTGGCGTGCAGAGATCCGTGCCCAGAAATATGCCTTTCCGTTTTTGATCCGGATGTCCATGGGTTTGAGGGTGATCAGCTCAAAGGGATAGTGGGTGTTTTTGTAGATGAAATCCATGAAGGGAAGCCCCAGAAGTTCTTCCCCGGGTTTACCCAGCATTTTCGCAGCCGTGTGATTGGTGCCTAAAATCGTGTTGCTTCGGTCCAGGGTGATCAAGCCAATGTCCAGATCATCATGGATGCGGATGTGATCGGTCCGAAGGAAATCAAAGTAATCGTAACGCTCATTAAGAATACCTTTTTTAGCACGATTTGTAGATGAGTCGCCCCTCTTTTTTACTGAAAGATGGTCTGTTTTTATTTCCATGGGAACACTTTCCTCAAGCCGTTGAAAAAATGGGGTCTGGATCTTTGTAATCATCATCTTCTCGAAATGCTGCGCTCCTCTGTTTATTTGGCTTCAATTGCTGCTGGAGATTGTAGAGCGCAAGAAGTGTACCATTTGCAAAAACTGGAATTGCTTTTGCGTAATTTCTTGAAATGATGCTTTATTCTTGTCGTTGTGAGGTTTCGGTCTGATCATCGTTGTTGCATAAAATAGTGTGCAGTTGTTTCGATAGTTAACCTTTTTAGGGTTAACTATCTGAATCTTAACGGATAATTGGGGTTGTGTTTTTATGTGTGCATATTGCATGCATTAATGTGCAATCAATTCGTAAGGCTTTAAGTTTTAAAAGGTAATCAGCATATCGATTTCTATTGTTCAGATAATTTTCATATCCTTTTTTTAAGATTGAAGACCCCATTGGGGAGGACATATGAACTTTCCTGTCGAGAGGTTTAACGATATTGGTATGTGGGTTTTTGTGTGCAATTTATAGTAATGATTGTGATTCTATGTTTTGTTTGTATGTATGGTGATATCAGAGTGTTGTGATTTTATTTTTGTTGTGTAGGGAGGGTGGTCTATAGCTTGCTCTATTCAGATGTAAAGTTTGATTGTCAATTTTACTTAACCCATCTGAATGGAGGAACGATGAAAAAATTAGCTATGAGCGTAATGGTTTCTTGTTTGATTATTGCTGTCACTGTAATCCCTGTTTTAGCCTGTGGTGGAGATGGCGGAGGGGGATGGTAAACACCTCGTTAGCATCCTAAAGTAAACGCAAAAGAGCACAACATTTTTTTCGTTGTGCTCTTTTGCGTTTATCCTGTAATTCAAGCCGTCTGGGTCATCGTCGGTAATGATCGGCATACAGGCGAGCCGGAGCCAAAGGCCCATTATCGGGCCATCAGGTAAAAGGATTCTTGGTAGAATTGGTTCACTGTGTGGGAAGTATAGAAGGATTCTACTACAGTACATTGGCTTGATGAGCGGAAAGTGCAATTCGAGCCAACGGTAAAGTGAGCCGGATACTTATAATGTTTCATATCAGAGCAGAATAATGGTTTAATTTCGACCTGTCCGAATCCGCTAGCCATTCCCCTTTGTTGCAATCAAAAATACTCTATGATAACTCCTTCGATAAAAAGCTATATTATAAAGAGGGATAATTATGCATCCTAAGAGTCGATTCTCGATGTGTACCAAGATCATTTTATTGTTTTGTTTGGTTTTTGGCCAAGGATGTTTTACTCAAAATGAGAGCTATGAGGTAAAAAAAGAAAAAGTCAGTGCAAAAAAAAAGGGGGGAATATATCGTATTCCAATTAAAAATACCCCTAAAAGTTTAGATCCGCTTAAGGTTTGGAATATTCATGATGGTTCCATTACCTACCAAATATTTGATAGGTTAGTCCGTTTTGGGCCTTACCTTGAAATTTATCCTGCCTTGGCTGAATCATGGACCATTGAAGAAAATGGGTGCACCTATCGATTTAAAATAAAAAAAAACGCCATGTTCCACAATGGAGATCCAGTAGAACCGGAAGATGTTGTTTTTTCAATTAAGCGAATGCTTCGTGGTGACCCCGAACCCATGATATTGCCGCACCTCATGAAAATTGTGGGAGCAAGAGGGTATCGGGCCCATTCAAAAAATACACTTACTGGCGTTAAAACAATGGGTGATGATACGGTTCTGATCCGGTTGGAAACAGCACATGTGCCGTTTCTGGCATCCTTGGGGACATATCAAGCTGCTATTGTTCCAAGAAAAGTGATTTTGGATCCACATCATAATTTTGAGAAATTTCCAATTGGGGCAGGTCCGTTTCGTTTGGATTCTTACGGTGAAGATGGATCCGTAAAATTAGTTCGATATGGGGCATATTATTCAGGTCCGGCAAACTTGGATGGAATTTATTATAAGGTATACCAGACAGGGCAGTATAAGAAAATTGTAGAAGATTTTGATAAAGGACGGGTTGAAGAAATTCCAATTTACGGGAACGCCAAGCAATATTTGTCATGCGATAAATTGTATCAATGGTTTCAACGACCTTCTTTAAGCTTGATGTTTTATGGAATGAACCTACAACATCCAAACCTCTCGTCTCCTTTTCTAAGGGAAGCATTAAATATCGTTATTGATCGAAGTGCATTTGTTCATGATGTTCATGGGGGGAAATTTAAGGTCGCTAGAACCATATTACCCCAGGGAATGCCCGGTTACAGGCCTCTGAAATTGGTTGGAAATAATGATTTAGAAGCGGCTAATGAGCTAATTAAAAAGGCGTTTCCGGGTGGTGAAAATCAGATGCCGCAATTGGAATTAGTGACAGCAAATAAATCGCCTGAAGTTGAGAAAGAATTGGCCATGATGGCGGCATTTTGGAAGGAAATTGGTGTAATTGTATATATAAAATATATACCGGACTGGAATCAGTTTAATACTTATTTACGGTCGGATACGGTTCAATTATATCGATATGCTTGGTATGCAGATCTGCCTGATCCTGATAATTTTTTATATGCATTGTTTTCCTCCTCCTCTTCCAATAATTTCATGCAATTTCAAAATCGAAAGGTGGACTCTATGTTAGAATCTGCAAGGGAAATACTAGACCCGGTCAAGCGGATTCAAACCTATCAGGAAATTGAAAATAAAATCATGTACGAAACGCCGCTGATTCCCATTATGTATTTGAATATTAATCGGGCATATCAACCATATGTACGTTCAATTAATGTAAACGCTCTGGGGATTCATGCAACGTCCCTGTACCCCACCTGGCTGGATATGAATTCGGAAAATGCCCATTAATTGGTACTGCGATTTTAACTTTTGGATGTTAGTGAATGAATAATAACAAAAACGAAAAGACCATATTGCCCAGCCCATATTTATCTTTGCGATACCGGTTTATTTTCAGTGTTGCTTCAATGCTCCTCATTATTTTTGTCAGCATTGCCTTTGCGGTGGGGTATGTTCAGACCCAAACCATTCAGCGGCGGATAGAAAATCAGGGATTGGTCATCGCCCAAAACCTTGCCAGTGTGGCTGTTGATCATCTGGTGACCTATAACTATGTGGCCCTGGAGAAAATGGCCAACCAGACGGCCAAAATGCCGGAAGTGGTCCGCATTATCATTCATGATAAGGAAAAAAGGGTGGCCGGTTATAGCGGGCGGCCTGATTTGCAGGGCCGGCGCTTAACGGATGGGTTTACGCCTCAAGTGATGGGTGCAAGGGCACCAATGGTGTTGACCAAGGTCGGTCAAAAAGAGACCGAGGAAACCATGGAAGCAGTTGTACCGGTGTATTTGCCCAATCACAACGGCCAGCGCTGGGGCATCATCCGGGTGGAGGTTTCCCTGGCCTTGATGCGTCAGCAGATTCAGCAGACCCTTTTGAGTATTCTGGCCATTGGATTTGTGGCGCTTTTGATCGGTATCTGGATGGCGGATCTGGCCGCCCGCAGGGTTACCCGTCCCCTGGGTGCCCTTGTGGAGGCCACCATATCGGCCGCCCGGGGGGATCTGGATCAGGAGCTGGACATCAAGACCCGGGACGAGGTGGAGATTTTGGCGCAGAATTTTTCCACCATGGTTCACGAGATCCTGGCCCAGAAGGGGCAATTGGAGCACCAGGTACTGGAGATATCCCAGCTGCGGCAATATGCGGAAAAGATTTTAGCCACCATGAGCGACGGCCTTTTGGCCGTTGATATGGAAGGGAGGGTGACCACGGCAAATCCGACCGCCCGGAAGATTCTTGGATTGGAAGCCGATGGGGAGATCATCGGTTGTTCAATGGTGGATGGGGCGCTGGGATGTGACGGTCTTGTGTCCCATATCCAACGGCTTCTGTTCCATCCGGTCCAGGGGGATCAGCATGAAATTTTCCTGGAACGGGAAGGGGAACGGTACCATATCCTGGTGGGCGCAGGGGTTCTGTCGGGTTCCGACGGGCAGCCAAAGGAGGTGATTTTTAATCTGAACGACATTACCACTTTGAAAAAGCTGGAGGCCGATATCCGCCAGGGCCAGCGTCTGGCCGACCTGGGGGTGCTGGCCGCCGGCATGGCCCATGAAATTCGCAATCCCCTCTCCGCCATTAAAACCTATGTGGCCCTGCTTCCCCAGAAGATCGAAAAACCCGGGTTCCTGGAAAAATTCCAGCGCACGGTTCCCAGGGAGATTAACCGGCTTAACACCCTGATTGAGGAGCTGTTGGAATTGTCCCGACCGCCCAAGTATAATTTCCAGTCCATGGACATGGGGAAACTGCTCCGGGAGAATGCCGAGTTTCTGGAGGCGGATTTCATGGCCCGGAACATTCAGTGCCATTGGGATATTGCCCCTGATATGCCTCCGATCCAGGGGGATGCCAATCAATTGGAAAAGGTCTTTATCAATCTGTTGCAGAATGGGGCCCAGGCCATGGGTCAGGAGGGCGGGGATCTGTATCTCAATGCCAGTGTTAGCGACAACCAGATCTCCATAGAGGTCCGGGATACGGGCAAGGGCATTGACAGAGATCACATCGAAAATATTTTTACCCCGTTTTTCACCACCAAGGCCAAGGGAACCGGCCTTGGCCTGGCCATTTCCCACAAGGTGGTCTCCGAGCACAGCGGACAGATCAAGGTGAGCAGTCGCAAGGGAGAGGGAACGGTTTTCAGGGTTGTCTTTCCGGTCAGCGGCGGGGTGACCTGAACCGGTTTCGGGCCTGGCCCAGCCCCAGGTCCAGGGCCTTCATCTTCTGGAGCAGGGTATTCCTGTGGATATCTAAAAGCTTGGCCGTCTGGGTCTGGTTCCAGTCACAGGTTTTCAATGCCTTGAGGATATAGAGGCGCTCAAAGGTGGACCTGGCCTGGAGAAGGCCCTTGGTCTCCCATGCAGTTTGGGCCATACCGGTTTCCGATTCCGTGTGAAAGACCAGATCCAGGGGAAGGTCTTTCTCATCCACAGGTCTGTGGTCCGTTCCCAATACCACCACCCGTTCAATGAGATTTTCCAATTCCCGGACGTTGCCGGGCCAGGGATAGGATTCCAGCACCGCAAGGGCGTTGGGGGTAAATCCATCCACCCGTTTGTTCATCTGCCGGTTGAACCGGTTCATGAAATATCCGGCCAACAGGGGAATGTCTCCCTTCCTTCGCCGCAGGGGCGGCAGCTCCACCGGCACCACATTCAAACGAAAAAAAAGATCGTTTCGAAAGGTTCCTTCCTTGACCATGTCGTCCAGTCGGGTATTGGTGGCGGCCACAATTCGTACATCCACCTTGACCGTTCGATGGCTTCCCACCCGTGAGAATTCCCTCTCCTGGATGAACCGTAACAGCTTGGCCTGGAATTCCGGCTTTAAGCTGGAGATTTCGTCCAGGAAAAGGGTTCCCTGGTGGGCGAATTCAAATTTACCGATGGTCTGTTTATAGGCACCGGTGAAGGATCCCTTTTCATATCCAAAGAATTCCGCTTCCATGAGTTCTGCGGGAATGGCGGCGCAATTGATGGCCACAAAGGACTTATTCACCCGGGGGCTGTTGTTGTGGATGGCCCGGGCAATGAGTTCCTTTCCGGTTCCGCTTTCTCCGGTGATCAAAACGTTACTGGCCGTTCCCGACACCTTTTTGATCCGTTCAAATACCTTGGCCATGTGCTGGGAGTTGGAGATGATCTGGGTTTTGGCCGGCCCGTTGCTGTCTTCGTCCTTGGTCCTGTGGAAGTTTATCTCCTTGGTCAGATCCCGTTTAAGAAGCACTTTCTCAAGCCGGTTGAGGATGATTTCATGGTCAAAGGGTTTGGTGATGTAGTCATAGGCACCGAAGCGCAGGGCTGCGGTGGCCTCCTGGGCCCTGTCCACGGCCGAAATCATGATCACATCCAGGTTCCGGTCAAAGGATTTGATCTGTTTCAGGGTTTCCAGCCCGTCCATTTCCGGCATGATAATATCCAGAAAAATCAGGTCAAATACCTCATTTCGTACCGCATCCAAGGCTTTGAAACCATTGTCCACACAGGTGACCTCGTAATCATCCTCCAGGATTTCGCGAAGGGCGTCCCGGATGGCTTCATCATCGTCCACCACCAGGAGCTGGGCAGGTTTTTGAATGTCATTGACGGTCATGGAACAGATGGTTTCCTCCTTGGGAGCAGTGTTGGGATCATGGCTTGGTGATACTACAGTTTCCTAGCGTTTTAAAGAAAAATGAAGAAAAGCGTTGACAGGGATAAATGGACTCATTTATGTATACATCACTTCCAAGGGGAGGGGAGATGGTAACGGAAAAAGAGGAATTTGCATACACGGAAATTGTCCGGCTGATCCTTGAGAATCATTATAAGCCCGGGGAATTCCTATTGGAAACCGAACTGGCCGCTGCCCTCAACCTTAGCCGTACACCGGTGCGGCATGCCCTGTCCCAGCTGGTGGCCGAAGGGGTCCTGGACAAGAAAAAGAAAAAGGGGTGTGTGATTCCGGCAGTGAGTCCGGAGGATGCCCGGCACGTCTTTTTTGCCCGGGAGCACATCGAAGGTCTGGCTGCGGCATCTGCAGCCCGCCATGCCGCCGAGGCCGACATTGAATACCTCTGGACCCTTATCCAAAGGGAAAAGGGCGCCTCCGGTGAATTGTCCAAGATGGATTATGTTCACATCAACCGTTCCTTTCACCTTGGCATTGCCGGTTTCAGCCGGAACAAATACCTGGAACAATACTGCCGGCACAGCTTCTGGCGCTCCCACACCTATATTTTCTTTTTTGATAAATATTACACCGATGCCATGGCCTCCACGGGTCAGGAAACCGGCCCCCGTCAGCATATCGGTATTGTTGAGGCCATTGAAAACCGCAATGAGGAGAAGGCGGGAAATCTCATGCGGCAGCACATACGAACCACCTTTGAACAGCTTTTTGTGAAATTATAGTCCCCATTCCCAATGGTGGGAAGGGGGTATGTATACATTAAAGTTCATGTCAAACGGAAGCGGGGGTTTCCCCGGAAGAGGTTCCTATGAAAGTTCTTGTTTTGGGCGGGTGCGGTATCCAGGGACGGACCGCCCTCCATGATCTGGCCCTGGACCCCAACGTCGATACCCTGATCTGCGCTGATATTGATTTGGGTGCCCTGTCCTTGATCCGGGATTTCACCCCCATGGACCGGATCACCGCCCTGACCGTGGATGCGCAGGACAAGGCCGCCCTTGTGGCCCTTTACAAAAAGGTGGATGTGGTCATTGACCTGCTGCCCGTGGGATTCAAAAAACATGTCAATGTGGCGGCCTTGGAAACCCGTACCCCGGTGGTGAACACCAATTATCTCTACGACACCGAAGAATTGGACCGCAGGGCAAAGGCGGCCCGCATTGCCATCCTGCCCGAATGCGGTCTGGATCCGGGCATTGATCTGGTCATCTACCAGGCCGCCGCCCAGCAGTTTGACCGCCTTGACCTGATCAATTCCTATTGCGGCGGATTTCCCGAAGCCGTTGCCTGCACCAATCCCCTGAATTATAAAGTCTCCTGGACCTGGCGCGGGGTGCTCAATTCCACCCGAAGGCCCGGACGCATCATCCGTGACGGCCAATGCGTGGACATCCCTGCCGAGGCCCAGCACGATGAAGAATTTGTCCATGCCATTGATTTTCCCGGGCTGGGGGAATTGGAGGCCATTCCCAATGGGGATGCCGTCTTTTTCACCGATCGAATGGGCATCAGCGATACCATTGTCAACACCGGACGATATTCCCTGCGCTGGCCGGGATGGAGTGCCTTCTGGCGGCCCTTGAAGGCCCTGGGATTCCTCACCGACGATCCCGTTGAAGGACTGGGGGAGGGGGGGATCTCACCCATGGATTTCATGGACAAGTTCCTGGGTCCCCGACTGTCCTACGATGACGGTGAAAGGGATGTGGCCGCCATGCTCAACATCTTTGAAGGCATCAAGGATGGAAGGCCCATGCGTTACACCGTGGGGCTGCACATGGAGCGGGATCTGGAAAAGGGCTTCACCGCCATGAGCCGGGGGGTTGCCTACACCGCTTGCATCGGGGCTAAAATGCTGGCCAGAAAAGAGATCGAACACACCGGCGTTCTGTCGCCCCTCACCCATGTGCCGGTGGCGCCCTTTATGGAACGCCTGGAAAAACGGGGCATCACCATCACGGAAAAAATGGAGGAACTGCCCCGACCTTGACCTCCGGCACCCCAGGGCGGCCCAAAGGTCTGTCTCCTGATAGACGGTAACCATCGGCGGGATCCGATGCCCATCGGTGAACCCCGATCATTTTTAACCCGATTTATTTCAGAGAAGGAGAGGCATCATGTTTAGAAAGAGATTTGCATCATTGGTACTGGCGGTATTTGCTGTTCTTACCTTCACCGGTTTGGGCCATGCCAACACATTGGCCGAAATCATCAAACGGGGAGAACTCCGGGTGGCGGTACAATCCGGTGCCGCCCCCTATGCCTTTGTGGACAAGCACGGCAAACATGCCGGCTCCATGATCGATTTCACCCAGGGCATGGCCGATGCCATGGGCGTTAAACTCAGAATTCTGGATTTTGACTGGGACGGACTGATTCCGGCCCTGCTCTCGGGCAAGGCCGACATCCTGGCCGCCGACATGACCCCCACCCTGAAACGGGCCATGAAGATCTCCTTCACCGATCCCTGGATCGAGGTTCAGCCCTGTGTGTTCACCTCCACCAAAAAAGACTACCAGATCCTGGAAGATGTGAACAAACCCGAGGTCACCGTGGGCGTTCTTTTGGGCTCCACCGGTGAGACCATTGCCAGAAAATACCTGCCCAAGGCCAAGATCAAAGCCTATAAAGGCGGTGGCCGCATGGTGGTCCAGGCCCTCATTGCCGGACATGTGGATGCCGGGGTCAACGACGACCTTGCCGTTCTCACCGTATTGCCCGATTTCCCGCCCAACAGCGTCCGCCTTTTGAACAAACGGCTGGGACAGGGCAAAGACCCCCTGGCCTTTGGTGTGCGCCATGACTCCGTAAACCTGTGGCAGTGGACCAACCTTTACTTCAAGAATGTCCGCAGAAACGGCGAATACGACAAAAACATCGCCTATTGGCTGGAAGGCACCGAGTGGAAAAAGGATCATTGATCCCCTGATTCCCATGCCCATCATCCACGGGGCCGTCCCGGCGGTCCCGGTTCCGTCAACCCCAGGACGACCAACCAAGGGGTCTTACCATGCTGGCTGATTTTAACTTCCGCATCATCATGGAGTACCTGCCCTTTTTCCTCACCGGGCTAAGGGCCACCTTTTTATTGTCCATTGTTTCCATTGCCCTGGCTCTGGTGGTGGGGATTGTGGCCTGCGCCTGCCGGATCTCCGGCATCCGTATTTTGAAATACCCGGCCATTTTTTACATTGAAATCATCCGGTCCACCCCCTTGCTGGTCCAGATCTATTTTCTCTATTTCGGCCTTCCCACCCTGGGGCTTCGCATCCCCGAGATCCAGACCGGCATCATTGCCCTGATGTTCAACTCCGGGGCATACATTGCCGAGATCATCCGGGCTGGCATCCATTCAGTGGACCATGGGCAGATTGAAGCCGGGGTGGCCTCTGGCTTGAATTATGTCCAGCGCATGCGCTTCATCATCCTGCCCCAGGCCCTGGGGGTAACCGTGCCGCCCCTTCTGGGACAGTCCATTGTCCTGGTCAAGGATTCGGCCCTGCTCTCCCTGATCTCCGTTGCCGAACTCACCCGCTGCGGCCAGACCCTGACCTCGGAACGGTTCATGCCAACCGAGGCCTTTTTCACCGTGGCCTTCTTTTACATGTGCATCTACTTCTGCCTGAAGGCCCTGGCGGACTGGTCACAGAAGAAACTGATTTTCAGGGAGGCCTATTGATATGATGGCATTTTATTTTTCCCGTATCGTGGAGATCTTTCCCTTTTTCCTCAAGGGGCTGTGGATGACCTGCCAGGTGGCCTTCATCAGCCTTGTCACCTGCACCACCATGGGATTTATCCTGGGGATTTTCCGCTCGGGATCCACTGTCTGGCTGAAACGGCTCATCGGGGTCTATGTCTCCTTTGTCCGGGGCACCCCCTTTGTGGTCCAGATCTTCATCATCTTTTTCATCCTGCCGGAATGGGGGATACAGCTGGAGGCATTTCCCGCAGCCCTCTTGGCCATGACCATCATGGGCTCTGCCTTTATCTGTGAAATCGTGGCCGGGGGCATCCAGTCCATTCCCCGGGGGCAGTGGGAGGCGGCATCCTCCTCGGGCCTCACCCTGGTCCAACAGCTGCGTCTGGTCATCATTCCCCAGGCCATGAAGGTGATTCTCCCTCCCCTGGTGGGGCAGTATGTCCTTCTCATCAAGGACACCTCGGTGGTGTCCGTCATCGGGGTCATGGAGTTGACCCGGGTGGGGTGGGTCACCGTGGTCCGGATTCCCGAAGGGCTCATGGTCTTTTCCCTGGTGGGGGTGCTCTATTTTGTGATTTCCTATCCCCTGATTCTTCTGTCCAATTATCTGGAACGGCGCATGGCCGTATAAGGTGTGAGGTCCTATGATCGAATTTAAAAGTGTGAACAAATGGTTTGGCAAGCTCCACGTCCTCAACGACATCAACCTGAAGATCTCCAAGGGGGAGGTCCTGGTCATCTGCGGGCCTTCCGGCTCGGGCAAGTCCACCCTGATCCGGTGCATCAACCGACTGGAGCGGATCCAGAAGGGCGAGATCAGGGTCAATGAAATTCCGGTCCACGATAAAAAGGCCAACCTGACCCAGCTGAGGGGGGATATCGGCTTTGTCTTCCAGCAATTCCACCTCTACCCCCATTACACCGTGCTCCAGAACATTACCCTGGCCCCCATGAATGTGAAGAAAATTTCCAGGGAAAAGGCCGAGAAAATCGCCATGGAAAAATTGGAACAGGTGGGGCTCACGGAAAAGCACGGCGCCTATCCGGCCCAGCTCTCCGGCGGTCAACAGCAGCGGGTGGCCATTGCCCGCGGCCTGGCCATGAGCCCTAAGATCATGCTCTTTGACGAACCGACTTCCGCTTTGGACCCGGAGATGATCGGCGAGGTCTTGGATGTGATGGTGAACCTGGTCTCCGAGGGCATGACCATGTGCGTGGTCACCCATGAGATGGGTTTTGCCAAAAAGGTGGCCGACCGGGTGCTTTTCATGGACCAGGGAAAGATCATTGAAACCGGAAAGCCCGATGCCTTTTTCGATTCCCCGAAAACCGACCGTGCCGCGGATTTTATTTCAAAGATCCTGACCCACTAGCAGGGAAATTTAATAGGGGAGAAAACGTCCCAGGATGGCTTCAGGCAGATGGGAGGGATGCAAAACATAGGGAAAGGACGGCTTTGGGCTCCAGGGTTAAAAGCTCTCTTTTTCATCCACCACCAGCCGTTCCATGCCGGTGATGATGTGGTGTCTCACCGTTCCCACATGGAAGCGGAGGGCGGCTTCCAACTCCCCCTTGTCCTTTTTTTCCACGGCGGCCAGAATACGGGCATGTTCCGGCGGTGAGGTGTCGGTGACGCTGAGAAAAAACAGATCCCGGCTGTACCGCAACAGCAGGATATCAAAGAGTTCCTGGAGCATCTTCACCTTGATATGGCATTGGGAGATGGCGGCCAGCCCCATGTGAAAGCGCATGTCCGTCATCATCCGCTTATAATAATTGCCCTGTTCAACGGCATCCGTATAATCTGCAAAGGCGGTTTTCAACCGCTTTACATCGTCCTTCCCCACATTCCGTATGATATCCGGCACCAGGGCCACCTCCAGAAGGAGCCGGGTGTCGTAAACCTCGGTGACCTCCTTAAGACTGACTTCGTTGATATAATAGCCCCGGTGGGCTTCCCGGCGGACAATGTTCATGAACTCCAGCCATTTAAGGGCTTGGATCACCGGGGTCATGGAAACACCGATGCGGGTGGCCAGATCCTTGTACTTGATCTTCTGCCCGGGCTGTATCTCGTTGTAGAAAAGCATCTGCCGGATGGCCATATACGCCTTTTGGGTAAGATCGGGCCTGGGTTGACGGGGGCGGGCTTGGGGCATGACATTCCTTGTAAAAATGATGGTTAAAAATTTTTAGTTTATATCGGCGAAAATGGCAAGGTTTATCCCCTGAAAATCACGGGTTTTTTTCCCATTGGAAATGGGTGTAGTCACTAGGGTAGCATCAAAAAACAGTGACTTGACGCGGGGTTATAATTCTGTAATAAGAAATGACTTTTTTATAAAAACATTAATTAATTTTTTAATTAAATATATTAAGGAGCCTTAAATAAACGGGATTTTACCATGGCTGAAGGCAGACTGAAATCAGATTCCAAAGGAGGGATCACAAGGGGGGAAACCATTTTTTGCTGCCCTTGCCGGACGCCCCAGGCTCCATGGATGGACATGTGGATGAAAGGGGATAACCCCATAAAGATCATGGACAATTAGCAAGAGGAGGAAGGACAATGAGAAAAGGATTAATGCGACTGGTAATCATGCTCTGTCTGGCCGGTATGGCCTGGGCCCCCATGGCCTCTGCCGGTGCCCTTAAGGTGGACAAACCCACCACCCTGACCTGGGTGGCTGGCGGTGTGGGCGGCGGCTGGTACGTACAGGCCGGCGGCATTGCCCGGATGATCGCCGAAAAGGAACCCAATTTGATCCTCAAGGTGGTTCCCGGCGGCGGTGTGGTCAATCCCGTGCGGGTCTCCCGCCACAAGGACGACCTGGGATGGGGTATCACCTTTGTGGACAAGATGGCCTTCAAGGGACGGGCACCCGTCTATAAGAAACCCAACCTCGATGTCCGTGCCGTCGGCGGGATTTTTGGCATCTACCACATCCATATTCTGGGCGCAGCCGATGCCGGGGTTTCCACCATGGCCCAGATTGCCGAAAGGGTGAAGGCCGGTGAAGCCATCCGTGTGGCCGTCCCCATGAAGGGCACCTCGGATCTGCCCCTGATGAACACCATTTTGGACTTCTACGGCTTCTCCTTTAAGGACATTGAAAAGGCGGGCGGCAAGGTCTTCCACGCCGTCTACTCCGACATGGTCAACCTCTATAAAGACAAGCACGTGGACTTTGTCTTCACCCACCTGGGACTGCCCGGAGCCGCTGTAACCGAGATGAGCGTTTCCCGGGATTCCCAGCTGATTTCCCTTTCCAATGACTGCATCGACCAGATCCACAAGGAACTGGGCACCCTGTCCCGGGATTCCGGTCGTTCCATGATTCCCAAGGGCACCTATACGGGCCAGGAGACCGAAGTGGCCACCGTGGTCACCGCCGGTGAACTGCTTATTAACAAGGATGTGCCCGAAAACGTGGCCCATACCATCACCAAGATCATCTGTGAAAACACGGACGAACTTTACAAGATTAACCCGGCCAACAAGAACTTCATCCCGGAAGTGGGATGGAAGAACGTGGCCCTTCCCCTGCATCCCGGCGCGGAAAAATACTACCGCGAAATGGGGTACATGGAATAAAGGTGCCCCACCCGGATATGTGGACGTACAGGGGCTTCGGTGCCCAGTGCCACGGCCTGTCCGGGTTAAACCGATTAACCCGGGAAGGGGGGTGTTCCCCCTTCCCCTTGAAAACCCTGGAGGGTGTTCATGAGACCACTCAATCGTTACCAGGACATGGCCGTGGGAGCATGGCTGGTTCTGATTTCTGCATTTCAGCTGTATACGGCCTCCGTTGGCATTTTTGAGCCGCGGATCCAGCGGGGTATCCATCTGATGTTTTTATTGCCCGCCGCCTTTATCCTGTTCCCGGCCTCTAAAAAGTGCATGGATGAGGCCCGGGTGGGGATTCTCAACTGGATTCTGGCTGCAACGGCCGTGCTGCCCCCCCTCTATGTGGTGGTCTTCCATGAACGTCTCACCGAACGCCTGGAATTTGTGGACGAGGTGCTTCCCCTGGAATTGGTCCTGGGCACCCTGCTCATCCTCCTTCTCCTGGAGGCCATTCGCCGGGCGGTGGTGCCGGCCATGGCCTACCTGGTCCTTTTCTTTTTTGCCTATCTTTACATGGCACCCTATCTGCCCGGGGTCTTCTACGCCAAGGCCCCGGCCTTTGCCGAGATCGTTGAGATGCAGTTCCTCATCACCGATGCGGGCATCTTCGGTTCCATCACCGGGGTATCGGCCACCTTTGTGGCCCTCTTTGTCATCTTCGGTGCCTTCATGGAGGTGACCAAGACCGGGCAGTTCTTCACCGATCTGGCCTGCCGCATCGCCGGCAAGGGCCCTGGCGGACCGGCCAAGATCGCCGTTATCTCCTCGGGCCTCTTTGGGTCCATATCCGGTGTGGCTGCGGCCAACGTCTATTCCACAGGGGTCTTTACCATCCCCCTGATGAAACAGCTGGGGTATCGCAAACGCTTTGCCGGTGCCGTTGAGGCCGCCGCCTCCACCGGGGGCATGCTCATGCCGCCGGTCATGGGGGCAGGGGCCTTTGTCATGGCCGAGATCACCGGTATCTCCTATGTCAAGATCGTGGTGGCGGCCATGCTGGGTTCCCTGCTTTTTTACACCAGCCTGGTTCTCCGGGTCCATTACACGGCATTGAAGGATGATCTTCGGGGGATCAAGGAATCCGAGATCGTGCCCATGAAGCAGATCCTCAAGGATTCCTACCTGCTCATCCCCATGGTTTTTCTGGTGGTGTTGCTCCTTCGGGGCTACTCCCCCTTTCTGGGGGCCAATGCCGCCATTGGGCTTACCTTTCTCATCTCCTTTGTGAAGAAACAGACCCGCATGACCCCGGCCCGGATCTGGCAGACCCTCAAGCTCTCCGGCTATAACATGGTCATGATCGCCCTGGCCTGCGCCGGGGCCGGCATGGTGGTGGCCATTGTCACCCATACGGGCCTGGCCCTGGGCATTGCCACGGTGATCACCAATTGGTCCGGGGGCCATCTGCTGCCGGCCCTTCTGCTCATCATGGTCACCTCCCTGGTCCTGGGCATGGGGCTGCCCTGCACCCCGGCCTATATCATCGCCATCACCATTGGGGGACCGGCCCTGCTCTCCATGGGCACGGACATGCTGGCCGCCCACCTCTTTGTCTTTTACTTTGCCATCCTGGCCGGGATCACCCCCCCGGTCTGTGTACCGGCCTATTGTGCGGCCGCCATTGCCAAGTCCAAGCCCCTGCAGACCGGGTTCGAAGCCTTTAAGCTGGCCATGGTGGGTTTCCTTATCCCCTATGTCTTTATCTCCAACAAAGCCTTGCTCATGCAGGGCAGCCCCATGGCGATCGTCACCGTGACCCTGGGCCTTCTTACGGCTGTGGTTCTCTTTGCCGGTGCCCTGAGCGGGTATTTCCTCCGTTCCCTGAACCAGGCCGTTCGGGTGTCCCTCTTCTTCCTGGCCCTGGGCGTGACCTTTGTCTGCACCCAGCCCGCCGTGTTGAACAGCATGGCCGTCAGGGCTGCAATCATGGGTTTTCTGGTCTTTCTTCTTTTCCGCCTTGTTAGGGGCCGTTCCGGGGAGACCCCATCGTGAAATCGGTTCTTATTATTGGTGGGGGCGTCATCGGCGCCTCCATTGCCTATCATCTGGTAAAGCAGGATCCCAGGGTTGAAGTCACCCTGGTGGAACAGGGGGATGCGGCCTCTGGCAGCTCCGGCGCCTGCGACGGACTGGTCTTCATGCAGTCTAAAAAGCCGGGCATCCATTTGGAACTGGCCCTGGAAAGCCGCAAGGGCTTCCGGGCATTGCAGAAGGAATTGCCCCTGGACATTGAATACCGGGAAACCGGCGGCATGGTGGTCATTGAAAACCAGGCCGAATTCAAGGCCATGGAACGCTTTACCCAGGAGCAGCAGGCCATCGGCCTGGACGTCTCCCTCCTGGACCGGGACCAGGCCCTAACCCTGGAACCGGAATTGGCCTCCACCATTGCCGGTGCCACCCACTCCCCCCAGGATGCCCAGGTCAACCCCATTACCCTGACCCTTGGGCTCATCCAGGGGGCCCGGCAGAACGGTGCCCGCATCCTCATCCACACCCGGATCCTGGCCATTGAAACCAGCGGCAGCCGGGTGACCGGAGTGATGACGGACAAGGGCCGGTTCACCGCAGACGTGGTGGTCATGGCCGGGGGAGCGCTCACCGGGGAGCTAGCAAAGGGACTGGACCTGGACTTTCCCATCCGTCCCCGCCGGGGGCAGATCGTGGTCACCCAGGCCAGCCGGCCCCTGCTCTCCCATTGCATGATTTCCGCATCCTATATCGCGGCCAAATTTGACCCCGCACTGGCGGCCAAGTCCGGCCAGGGCATCTCCATGGAGCAGGCCGACAACGGAAACCTCCTTTTGGGCTCCACCCGGGAATTTGCCGGGTTTGACCGGCGCAACACCCCCCACGGCCTTAAGACCATCCTCAGGAAGACCGCTGCCATCCTCCCGGCCATCCGGGAGCTGGACATCATCCGCACCTTTGCCGGCCTGCGGCCATTTACCCCCGACGGCATGCCCCTGCTGGGGCCGGTGGCCGGGTTTGAGGGCCTCTACACCGCCGCCGGCCACGAAGGGGACGGCATTGCCCTTTCACCGGTCACCGGCGCCCTCATGGCCGACCTTATCCTGGGCCGGCCAAGCGACCTGGTCAAACAGCTGGATATCCAGGCATTTTCACCCAATCGTTTTTTACTTAAAAGTTGCAAATGTTCCCGTAAGGGGGAGGCCGTTGAGGGTTTTGGTCTGGATAACGCTGATGGGGTGTACAATGGATAAATTTCAGCATACCCCATGGATATGGCGGCACCTTATCCAAAACTTGAAACAACGACTGCAACTTTTAGGTTGGAAAGGAAGCCGCCCATGTGTGACGCCCCCGATGATTTAAGAATTTCCCATGTAAAGAGGGGCACCCCCCTGACCCTGGAAGTGGATGGAAAACCCATCCCCGCTTACGAAGGCGAGACCGTACTGGCCGCCCTCCAGGCCGTCGGCATCCGAACCCTGCGCCGCCACCGCCAAACCGGTGAGGCCCGGGGCGCCCTCTGCGGCATGGGCATCTGTTACGAATGCCGGGTCACCATCAACGGGGTGCCGGACCAGCGGGCCTGCATGACCCCGGTGGAAGAGGGCATGATTATTTCAACGGAGGCCCCGTCGTGAAACCCAGATATGATGTGCTCATCGTGGGAGCGGGCATGGCCGGTATCTCCACGGCCCTGACCCTGGCCCACCGCAACCTCTCCATCCTCATGGTGGATGAAAACCCCCACACCGGGGGCCAGCTGCTCCGCAAAACAGAGGGAAAGAAACGCTTTTCCCCGGATCGGATGAAGGCCCGGGGACTGGCCCTGGCCGACCAGGTCCGCAAGCTGGCGACGGATCCCCTTTCCGGCATTGAAATCCTGTCCCGGGCCCAGGTCATGGGCATCTTCCAGGATAATTTCGTCCAGATCCTCCACGGCAACCGCATCCATGAGGTGACGGCCGGCCATGTGGTCCTGGCCACGGGGGCCCGGGAACGGTATCTCCCCTTCAAGGGCTGGACCCTGCCCGGGGTCATGTCCCTGGGGGCGGCCCAAATTCTCATGAAAAGTTCAGGGGTGTTGCCGGCCCGGCAGACCCTGGTGGGGGGCACCAGTCCCCTTCAATTGGCCCTGGCCTGGGAGATCCTATCCAATGGGGGAGGGGTACCCACGGTCCTGGACCAGAATTCCCTGCTTCAAAATTTAGGTTTCCTACCCCTGGTCAAGGCCCATTGGCCCAAGGCCGTGGAAGGGGCGGCCTATACCGCCCGTTTGGCCCTCTCGGGCACCCGCATCCGCCGGGGTGTGAAAATCATGGAGGCCCGGGGGGGCTCGGAATTGGAATCCATCGTCATTGCAAAGGTCAATGCCAGGGGACAGGCCCAGGAAGGCACGGAAAAAATTCTGCCGGCCCGGGCTTTGGCCGTGGGCCATGGCTTTGTGCCCAATGTGGAACTGGCCTCCCAGGCCGGATGCGCCCTGGTCCATGACCCGGAACTGGGGGGCTGGGTGGCCGAGGTGGCAAAGGATTTGACCACCTCCAATCCCCATATCCTGGCCGTTGGCGAGGTCACCGGCATTGCCGGGGTGAAAAAGTCCCATGTCCAGGGGCGCCTGGCCGGTATTTCCCTGCTGGAGAAGCTGGATCGTCCGGCCCCCGGGGAACGGGAGGGGATGGAAAAAGATAAACAAGAATTGTTGGCGGCCCAGGCCGCCCAGATGGCATATGCCCGCTTCCTCAACCGCCTTTGCCGGGTGCCCGTGGAGAGCTATGCCGAGATCCAGGACGAGACCGTGATTTGCCGCTGCGAGGGCATTACCATGGGGCTGCTCCGGCAGAGGGTGGCCCAGGGCTTTGATACGCCCACGGCCTTGAAACGCTCCAGCCGCACGGGTATGGGCCGATGCCAGGGGCGGATCTGTTCCCCCATCATCCAGGATATTCTTGCGGCCCTGAAGCCGGAAACCGCAGATGGGAATCCCATGGCCGGGGCTGCCCCTTCCCTGAGATCCCCGGTGAAAAACAGCCCGGTACGGGCCTATATAGGAGAGGCGTAACATGGACGGATTTCTGGGTATTCTCATGCTGGAAACCACCTTCCCCCGGATCCCCGGGGATATCGGAAATCCGGAGACCTTTGGCTTTCCGGTGAAACAGCACATGGTCCAAGGGGCCACCGTTGAAAGGGTGGTACTGGGGGCCGATCCCGGTCTGCTGGAGCCCTTTATCCGGGCCGGTCGGGAATTGGTGGAACAGGGGGCTTCGGCCCTGACCACCTCCTGCGGTTTTTTGGCCCTCTTTCATAAAGAATTGACCCAGGCCCTGCCCGTGCCCATTTTTACCTCCAGCCTCCTCCAGGTTCACCAGGCCGCAGCCCTGCTCAAACCGGGGCAGAAGGTGGGGATTCTCACGGCCCGGAAACGCAGTCTTACCCCCCGTCATCTTTCCGGTGTGGGGGTGGACGGTCGGATTCCCATTGCCATGGAAGGCATGGACGATGCTCCGGAGTTTTCAGAAGTTTTCATCGGGGGCAAAACCACCCTGGACAGGGGGCGCTGCGAACAGGAGATGGTGGCGGCGGCCCGGGCCCTTGTGGAACGTCAGCCCCAGGTGGGCCCCATTGTCCTGGAATGTACCAATATGCCCCCCTATGCCCCGGCCCTCCGCAGGGCGGTCCGGCGCCCGGTGTTCGACATCACCACCCTGGTCAACGGGATGGTGTCAACCCTGCCCTGATACAGTTCCGCCCTTCATGCTTGGCCTGGTAGAGCCGGGCGTCGGCCAGGGCCACCAGGTCTGTTGCCCGGAAGGGGGCTGAAGCCTCCTCGTCCGAAATCCCATCGTCTTCATAGGCGGCCACCCCGAAGCTCAGGGTGGGGGATTTTCCATTGGGAAGGTCAATGGCCTTAAGCCGCTCCTGTATTCGTTTGATGGGGGCCAGGGCCTCCCGGGTCCGGGTATGGGTGAGGATGAGGGCAAACTCCTCCCCTCCGTACCGGGCCACCACATCCATGGGTTCCCTCCGGCCCGTTTCCAGACATTGGGCCACCTGTTTCAATATTTCATCCCCCTTTTGATGGCCGTTGTCATCGTTAATCCGTTTAAAATGATCAATGTCGCAGAGGACCAGGGTCAGGGGCGAATGGTTTCGCCGGGCCCGCCTTCCCTCCCGTTGGAGGCAGAGGTCAAAGTGGCGCCGGTTGCTCAGGCCGGTGAGGCCGTCCCGGTTGGAGCGGGCCAGGAGTGTTTCATTTGCCTCCTTCAGGGCCGCCGTCCGCCGGGCCACACGCTCTTCAAGGCCGTGGATGGCACCACTGAGTTCCCTGGCCATGGTCATCAGACCCAGGGAGAGCTGGTCCACTTCTCGGATTCCGGTGCTGAGGCGGGGGAAGCATCCGGGGGTTCCCGGTCGGCGGTTCTGGGTGACACGGTTGAGATCCTCAATGGGCCGGGCCACCTTCTGGGCCAGGTACCAGCCCAGCAGGGTGGACAGCACCAGGGTCATGCCCACCAGCATGAATGCCTGGCGCCGGGTCCGGGCCACCGGGGCAAGGAACTTCTCCTGGGGGATGAGGATGCCCAGGGTCCATGTTTTTCCATATTTAAAATCAATGGTCCGTTTTTCGTATAGATAGCTTGTGTTGTTGAGGGTTAACAGGGCCGTTGTTCTGTCATGGTGATGGGGGTGAGCCCTGGGACGTTTCTCTTCCACGGTGGGCCCAAGGTAGGGTTGGCTCAATGGCAGTTGAATCCGGTTCCGGGCGTCCAGGGGCAATTGGTCTGGGGGAACGGAGGCGGCAATGAGGGTGTTGTCGGATTCGGTGATAAATCCCAGCCCGTTGACACCAAAGTCCAGGGTCTCCATGAACCGGTTGAGCCGGTCCAGGGAGAGGGTGGCCCCTGTGACGCCCCGGCAGCGGCCCTGGGCATCCATGAGGGGGGCGGAAAGACCGATGCCCTTCCTGGGATAACCGGCATAGGGTTCGATTCCGCCCCACAGGGGGGTGCCTGCGGCAATGGCATTGTTCATATAGTCCCGGGTACGGGGATCATACCGCAAGGGCTGTGTGACCCGCGGGCCATAGCCCTTGATGGGATCAACGGCATACCCCGCCGCCATAAAGGGGGCCTCTTCCAGGAAATTGGCCGCCACAAGGGGAGGGGTGTCCCGGGTGGGAGACTGGGTGGCGGCCACATAGCGGCCCGTGTTAAAGGCCAGGGAGATAAAGGTGATCTGGGGGAAGAGGCGAACCTGCCGTACCAGGTGCAGGGCCATGGGGCCGGGGGCATCCCGTCGGATTCCCCTGGTTTTGAACTCCATGAGGTTGAGTTCCACCACCTGGACCAGGGGGGAGACCAGGTGGCGAAGGTGGCCTTCAATCTCGTTGCCCATGGTATGGGCAAATTCATATCCCAGGTTCCGGACACCGGTCTGGGCATTCTTCTGGGAAAGCCAACAGGAAAAGACCGTGCCGGCGGCAAAGAGAATCAAAAAGGGGAGGATGAAAAACCACCTGAGGGAAAGGGTTCGGCTGTCGTGTTTCATGGTATGGTGATGCTCAATTCCTGGTTGATGGGGTTACGGTGATGGGAAGGCCGAGGGTAAAGCAGGTGCCGCCCTGGGGCGGACAGTCGACCAGAAGGCGCCCCCCATGGTCCTGGGTGACGATGAAATAGGAAACTGAAAGGCCAAGACCGGTGCCCACCCCCTGGGGTTTGGTGGTGAAAAAGGGTTCAAAGATCCGTTTCCGGATCTGGGCCGGGATGGCCGGGCCGTTGTTTCGGATCCGGAGCTGGATTTCACCGGGAAGGGTTGACAGACCCAGGTGAAAACAGGGATTTGGGGTGCGGGCCTGGTCCATGGCCTGGATGCCGTTTTTCAGGATGTTAAACACCACCTGCTGGATCTTGCTTTCCCGGCAGGGTACCCAGGGTAGGGGTTCCGGTTCAACATCCCAGACAAATTGGAGGGATTCCATGTCCAGGTGACGGCAGATGGAATAGTCCTTTCGCACCAGGTCCAGGGTGGCGGCCACCAGTTTTTTTAGATCCTGGGGAGCGGGTCGGTCCGGGGATTTCCGGGCAAAGGAGAGCATGTTGTCGATGATACGGGAAATCCGGCCTCCCCCTTCCTGGGCCCTGTGGATGAGCCGGGTGATCTGTCGTTTTTCCATATACCTTGCAAGATCGGTCATTCCAAAGCCGCAGGCCCGTGCACAGGTTTCATTGGCGGGCAGGGGGTGGGCCAAGCGGTTTTGGATGACCTGGAGGTTCTGGAGGATACCGGCCAGGGGATTGTTGATCTCATGGGCCATGCCCGCAGCCAGGCCGCCGATGGACATCATTTTTTCAGAGTGGACAATCATCTCCTCCATGCGCACCTGATCGGAAATATCATCCACCCGGATGACCTGTCCCATGGCCTGGTTCTCCACGGAGATGGGGTAAAGGGTGATCCGGGCCGTGATCTGGATCCGGTTCAGGGGAATGTGGATTTTTTCCCAGGATCGGATCTGGTTGCCGGCCATGGCCGTTGCCAGATCGGGGATCCGCTCCCAGAGTTCGGGCAGCACCTTGGCCAGGTGCCGGCCTTCCACCTTTTCCCTGGAAAGGCCGGTGAGGGCTTCGGCCCTGTGGTTCCACTGGGTAAGGGTTCCCGTCCGGGTCACCCCCACCAACAGGGAGGGCATGGCGTTGATGATCCCTGAAATGTATTCCTGGTGTTGTTTCTGGTCCGTGATATCCCTGAGGGTGAGCAGACGACCGATGGGGCGCCCCGTCGACGAGGTGAGGGGGCTGACCCGGAGGTCCCAGTACCGGGATCGGATATGCACCGGGCCGGTCGGGGGCGTATATGCCTCCTGGGCCGTTGCATGGGCAAGGAGTTCCGGTGCAATTTCTTCCAGGGGCTGGGTTCCCTGGGACACGGGGTGGCCCTGGTGGAATTGGTTGGCAAATGCGGTGTTCACCGCAATGATCCGGTCCTGCATGTCCAGGACCACCACCGGGTCGGTCATGCTGTCCATGAGCACCTGGTGGGCCAGGGGGATCAGGTTGAGGAAGCGAAACCGGATCAGTCCCACGGCAAAGATCAGGCCGCTGAGCATGAAGGTAAAGGGGGAAATATCCAGGTAACCGAGCCTATCCAGGTGGAAGAGGTAGAGGATATTGCCAGCCCAGGGGGTGAGGATGCCGGTGAGGAGCAAAAAGAGCTGGGACCGGTGGATTCTTCGTGGGAACCGCAGTTCCCGGATGGTGATGAAGACGGCTAGGAGCATGAGGGCATAGGTGATATAGACATAGACCCAGAAGGCCGGGCCCCGGTCAAAGACCAGACAGTGGACCGGGCCCTGGATCTGGATGCGAACCCCTGTCCACATGAGGTGGTGGAGATCGTTGGTCAGGACCAGTCCCAGGACCACCGGGGGGAAGAGGAGCAGGTATCGCCATGGTCCCAGGCATCTTTTGATTGGCCGTCCCGAAACCGAACGGCTGAAACGGAACAGCAGGATCCCGATCCAGGGGGTTCCCAGGTATTCCAACCGGACCCACCAGAGCTTTAGCTCCAGTGTGGGGCTGAGAAATTCCATGCCGTAGCCGATGATCCAGGTGGCCAGGGCCCCCATGAGGAGCATGAGCAGACCGGCGCTTTTGTGGCGCCAGTGGGGGGCAAGATAGAGGGCGGTTGCAGCGCAGATGAGACCGCTTGCAATGGTGACGACGCCGTATACAGAAGTCCAATCCATGAAAACGATGGTCCTTTTTGAGAATAAACCCGGGCATTCTACAATAGAATGGGGCCCGGGAACACCCCTTTTTAGGGGGAAGGGGAAAACCGTTACCGGGAATTTACGGCAATTTGCTTCCCAAAACCCGGATTTTCTTTGGGAAGGAGGGCCAAGCCCCTTCACCCATTGATTTTTCCCCAGCAAGGACTTGATTTTTTCCCGGGGATGGCGATAAGGTAACGGCCATGGAGATTCTGGTCTGTATCAAAGGGGGGGCTGCACCCGACGAAATGGCCCGTCTGGATGCCCTGGCCCTGGAAATGGCCCTGGTGCTAAAGGAGAGTGCTTCCCCTGATTGTGCCGTTAAGATCCGGGTGGCCGGTGTGGGGCCGGGGTGCGAGCCCCTGCTGCGCCGGGCCCTGGGCATGGGTGCAGACCAGGCGTTTTGTCTCCATACTTCCCAGGGGGGGGTACCCTCCCTGGACATTGCCCGGGCCCTGGCAGGGGCAGCCGGTGGTGCCCGTCTCATCCTCACGGGCCTCCAATCCGAAACCCATATGTCCGGCAGCGTGGGGCCCTTTATTGCAGGTCTCTTGGAGTACCCCTCCCTCATGGGGGTGGTCTCCCTCCATTGGGACAAGGAGGGGGTTGTGGCCAAACGGGAATTGGAGGGGGGAATCCAGGAGCAGTTCCTTGTGTCTTCCCCCTGTGTCATGGGGATTCAGTCCGGCGCCCTCACGGCCCGGTACCCCTCCCTGGGTCGGATGCTGGCCGCCCGGAAGGCGGCACTTCCCGCCCATGATGCCCCCGCCCCGGGCCCGCCCCGGGTGCGCTTGGGGGAACATCGGCCCCCGGATGCCGTAAGGGCAGGGGAGAACTGGAGGGGCCGCCCGGAAGAGACCGCCCTAAAACTTCATCAATGGCTGGGGGAGCGCCAATATCTATGAATCCCATTCTCATGATCACCTCCCATGTGGAGGGCAGACTCTCTCCCATGACCCGTGAACTGGCAGGGGCGGCCGTGAAGGTCCGGCAGCCGGGCCAATCCCTTGGGCTTCTGGCGGTGCCGGACCTGGACCCCGGGCAGGTATCCGCCCTGGTGGCCCATGTGGCCGGGATGCACCCCCCTCCCACCACCCTCATCCTTGCCCATGGGGGACGGAACCGGGATCTGGCCCCCAGGCTGGCACTGGCACTGGACGGGGGATATGTGGCCGGGGCCACCGCCCTGGAAAAGGACAGCAACCATGGCGCCTGGTGGCTGAGACCCGTGGCGGGCAATGAACAGGTCCAGCCGGTTTCCGCCCTGGATTCCCACCCCCTGGTGGTGACACTGATGCCGGGCAGCTTCCCCCAGGCCCCCTTACCCCAGGCCCGGTATCTGGAATTTCCCGAAATCTTCCAATCCAAACCCCCTCAATCCCATCCCCACCAGTCCCGTCCCACCCCATGTGGGATCACCTGTTTGGGGCGTGAGGTCCAGGCATCCCCGGACCAAGCGCTTACCCATGCCCGGGTGGTGGTGGCCGTGGGTCGGGGCATGGGAGATCCCGAAAATCTGGAATTGGTAAAGCAGATGGTGGCGGCCATCCCCGGGGCGGCCCTGGGGGCATCCCGTCCACTGGTGGACCAGGGCCTGGTTCCCCATGCCCACCAGGTGGGCATCACCGGAGCCCGGGTGGCCCCGGAACTCTACCTCGCCCTGGGGATCTCCGGTTCCACCCAGCACCTGGCCGGCATGGCCGGCAGCCGGACCATTATCGCCGTTAATCACTCCCCGGACTGCCCCATGTTCCGCCATGCCGATATCTGCATCCACAGCGATGTGCCTGACTTTATCCACGCCTTTCTGGATTCAAACACACCGTGATACCCCTAGCCCCTGCACGGCCCTGAACAGGTCTGTTCCCGGGGTCAAATCCATGGGGTCGGATTGGCCATAGCCAGCCCTTGAAAGCCCCTGACTTGAAGCGGCGGGGGCGATCCCTTTGAAAGTGCTGGGAAAAACCATGTAAAATAAAACGAACATTCGTTATATTTTTTCCTTGACTTGGGAATCAAGCCTTCCTATGCTACCTCTTCAGGAGCCACAGGCCCCTTTCTTTTTTAACCTCAAATCGGAGGTGTCATGGATTTTCGTGTATCTGAAGAAATGAAACTCATCGTGGATATGATCTCTGAGTTCGTGGACAAGGAACTCATTCCCCTGGAACCGGCCTTTATGTCCGCCTCCTTTCGCAGCATGCTGCCCGTGCTCAGGGAAAAACAGGAGATGGTCCGGCAGATGGAACTCTGGGCCCCGAACTTTCCCAAAGAATGCGGAGGAATGGGCCTCTCCCTTGTGGAGCACGGCCTGGTCTCCGAAGCCCTTGGCCGGTCTCCCTTGGGCCACTACGTGTTCTGGTGCCAGGCTCCGGACGCTGGCAATGTGGAGATCCTCCACAGCCACGCCACCCCGGAGCAGAAAATTCGTTTCCTGGATCCCCTGGTGCGGGGAGAGATCCGTTCCTGTTTTTCCATGACAGAGGTGGACATGCCCGGTTCCAATCCGGTGATGCTGGAAACCACGGCCCGGGAAGAGGGGGATGAATGGGTGATCAATGGTCATAAATGGTATACCACGGCCGCCGACGGTTCGGATTTTGCCATTGTTATGGCCGTCACCGATCCCGAGGCCCATCCCTATGCCCGGGCCTCCATGATCCTTGTCCCCACCGGCACCCCGGGCTTCAACCTGGTGCGGAATATCCCGGTCATGGGCCACGAGGGGGATGATTATGCCAGCCATGCCGAAATCCTTTACGAAGACTGCCGGGTGCCCCGGGCCAACCTTCTGGGCCCCAGGGGGCAGGGGTTCGTCATTGCCCAGGAGCGGCTGGGGCCGGGGCGGATCCACCATTGCATGCGGTGGCTGGGCATTGCCTCCCGGGCCTTTGACCTCATGTGCAAACGGGCCAATGAACGCCTGATTTCCCCGGACGGGAAAACCCTGGCCAGCCGCCAGACCGTCCAGAACTGGATTGCCGAGTCTGCGGCGGAGCTGGCATCGGCCCGGCTGCTTACCCTGAATGCGGCCTGGCAGATCGACGAAAAGGGGGCGGCCAATGCCCGGGATGCTGTCTCCATGATCAAATTCACCGTGGCCAATACCATGAACCGCATTGTGGACCGGGCCCTGCAGGTCCACGGGGGACTGGGCATGACCGATGATACGGTCCTGGCCTATTTCTACCGCCACGAGCGGGCCGCCCGGATCTACGACGGTGCCGACGAAGTCCATAAAACCGCCCTGGCCCGCCGGATCCTCAAGGCAGACGCCTATGCAGTATAAAGAATTTTCAGCCCTGTACGGCGCCACGGATGGGGAAATCGCCAGGGCGGTCTTCCGTCGCCACCAGTCCCAGATGCAGATCAAAAAGGAAAAGACCGCTGTTCAGAACCTGGAAAAGATTTTCAATGCCGTGTTTGCCATCTCCTCCCGGGGGGGGTTCCATGCCATGAGCATGCGGGACCTCTCCAGGGCGGCCGGTCTGAGCCTGGGGGGGCTTTACGCCTATTTCCAGGGCAAGGAGATGCTGCTGGACATCATCCAGACCCAGGGCTGGGCCATTGTAAGGCAGGATCTGGAAACCGTGGCCCAATGCCACGACCATCCCTGGGAGCGGCTCAAGGCCGTGGTCAAGGCCCATGTTTTTCTATCGGAGATGCACCGGCCCTGGTTTTATTTCACCTTTATGGAGGCCCGGCATATCCAGCCCAGGGACTTTGAGGCGGTGAAGGCCATGGAGACCCACACCCAGAAGATCCTCACCGATATCCTCAAGGCGGGCCGGGACCAGAATGTGTTTAAATCCATCGACCTGGAACTCACCGCCAGCATGATTAAATCCATGCAGCAGGAATGGTATCTGAAACGGTGGAAATACCGGGATCTGAAGATTTCCGTGGATGCCTTTGCCGACCATATGGTGGAGATGGTGGCGGCCTATTGTCTTGGGAATAAAAATAGGGCCGGAAGGGCCTGACAAGACAGGCGACACCGGTGCCGTTCATACCTTGCAGACCCGGCAAAATTCTCCCGGGTAGGCGTTGAAAAAATATTGGTTGGAAGCGAAGGCGGAACTTAAACAGATGAAGTGAATAAGGAGGGCAGACAATATGGAACAGGACGCCGTCACCCCAAAGGAAGAATGGGTGGACCAGGCCCAGGCCGTGCGGTCCGGAGAAGAGATTGATGTGGGAAAACTGGGCCGGTTCCTGGCCGGACATATCCCGGATATGGGAGCGGAGATCACCCTGCGTCAGTTCCCCAGCGGGTTTTCCAACCTCACCTATCTGGTGGAAACCCCATCCCGGCAATGGGTACTCCGCCGTTCCCCCATTGGGGCCAATGTGGACAAGGGCCACGACATGGGAAGGGAATTCAAGGTGCTCAAGGCCGTCTCATCGGTGTTTCCCCTCTGTCCTTCCCCCCTAGTCTACACCGAGGACACCGATATCATCGGTGCCCCCTTCTTTGTTATGGAAAAGACCTCGGGCCTGATTCTAAGGCGGGATCTGCCAAAGGGCATGACCCTGGCACCGGAAACAGCCACGGCCCTGTGCCGGTCCATGGTGGAGACCCTGGCCCGGATTCACACCATTGATGTGGAAGAAGCGGGCCTGAGCTTCATGGGCAAGCCCCAGGGCTATGTCAAACGTCAGGTGGAGGGATGGTGTGCCCGGTATGAGAAGGCCAAAACCCCGGATGCCCCGGATTTTAAGGCCGCCATGGCCTGGCTCAGGGAAAAGATGCCAAAAGACACCCCCCATCCGGGTATTGTTCACAACGATTACAAGTTTGACAACCTGGTGCTGGACCCGGCCCGTCCCCAGGTCATCACAGGGGTGCTGGACTGGGAGATGGCCACCTGGGGGGATCCCCTCATGGACCTGGGCAACTCCCTGGCCTATTGGGTGGAGGCCGGTGATCCCGAATCCATGCAGCCCATGCGGACCCTGCCCACGAATCTGCCCGGCATGATGACCCGGCAGGAACTCCGGCGGGTTTATGAAGTGGCCACGGGCCGGTCCACGGAACCCTTTGACTTCTATTACGGGTTCGGCCTCTTCCGCCTGGCCGTCATTGCCCAGCAGATCTATTATCGGTATTACCACAAGATTACGGACAATCAGCGGTTTGGCCTGTTGATTTTTGGAGTGATAGGGCTGGAAAAAGCCGTACACCAGCTCATGGAGACATCGGATTTATAAGGAGAGTGCAAATGAGCGAATTCAGTCTGGAAGGAAGAAACGCCGTTATCACCGGCGCCAGCCGGGGTATCGGCCTGGCCGTTGCCAAGAAACTGGCCCAAAAGGGGGCCCATTGCATCCTGGTCAGCCGCAGGGCCGAAGGGGTGGAGGCTGCTGCACAGGAGATTAGAGAAGAGGGGGGCAGCGCCGGCGCCATGGCCTGTAACACCGGATACCCGGAACAGATCGCCCGGATGTTTGAGACCATCAAGAAAGACCACGGCACCCTGGACATCCTGGTGAACAATGCCGCAGCCAACCCCCATTTCGGGGAGATGCTCGCGGCGGACGAAGGCGTCTGGGACAAGGTTCTGGACGTCAACCTAAAGGGACCCTTTTTCATGGCCAAATATGCCGTTCCCCTGATGAAGGAGCGGGGGGCCATTGTTAATGTTTCCTCCATCAATGCCGTGAGACCCGGGATTTTCCAGGGGGTCTATTCCGCCTCCAAGGCTGCCCTGATCAACATGACCCAGACCCTGGCCCGGGAACTGGCCCCCAAAGGAATCCGGGTCAACGCCCTGTTGCCCGGCCTCACCGACACCAAGTTTGCCTCGGCCATCATTTCATCGGAAGAAATCTGCCAACACGCCGTGTCCCAGATTCCCCTGGGTCGGTACGCCGCCCCCGAAGAAATGGCCGGGGCCGTGCTCTACCTGGTCTCCGATGCTGCATCCTTTACCACCGGGACCAGCCTGGTCTGTGACGGAGGCATGCTGATCTAAAATGGAAAAGATAAACACCGTATTGATACTGGGTGCCGGCACCATGGGCTGTCAGATCGGCCTGGTCTGCGCCGCCGCCGGCTGTGAGGTCCGCATCTATGATCCCGTTGATTCGGCCCTGGAAACGGCAAAGAAACGGCTGCCGAAATTGTCCGGTCTTTTGGTGAAAAACCATCGCATGGAAAAGGAGACGGCACAGGAAGGATTGAAACGGATCACCCTGACCAATGATCCCGGAACCGCCGGAAAAAACGTGGACCTGATTTCCGAGTCCGTGCCCGAGGATCCGGCCCTGAAGCAGAAGGTTCTGGGGCAGTTCAACTCCATCTGCCCACCCCGGGCCATTTTCACCACCAACACCTCCACCCTTGTGCCCTCCATGTTGGCAAAGGGAACGGGGCGGCCCGACCGGTTTCTGGCACTCCATTTCCACGATTGCGCCGTGACCAATGTGGTGGATGTCATGCCCCATCCCGGAACCGATCCCGGGGCTACGGAGGCCGTGCTGGCATTCTGCCGGACCATTGACCAGTTTCCCATCCACCTGAAAAAGGAGCAGAACGGTTATGTCTTCAACACCATGCTTTCGGAGCTGTTGGGGGCGGCACTGGGCCTGGCTTCGGGGGGGGTGGCGTCGGTGGCCGACATCGACCGGTCCTGGATGGGGATCATGGGAACCCGGGTGGGGCCCTTCGGCATCATGGATTCCATTGGCCTGGAAACCGTTTACAAGGTAACGGCGTTTTGGGCGGAAAAGACCAAGAACGAAAAAAATAGGGCCAATGCCGCCTTTTTGAAAACCCATGTGGACCAGGGACATCTGGGCATCAAAACCGGAAGGGGATTTTACACCTATCCCCAGCCCGATTTCATGGCCCCCGACTTCATGGCTGGCATCCATTGACGGCCATTGATTAAACACAAACATTACCGAATATGAGTGAGGATCTGCCATGGCCGACACCTTCATGAGTATGCGCAACCTGAAATTCACCCTCCACACCCGTACCGCTGCTGCTGAAAAAGACTTTCCAGGACTGTTCAAGGACCGGGATGAAACCGCCCTGGATATGGTTCTGGATGCTGCGCTGGAGCTGGGGAAAAAAGAACTGCATCCGATTTTTGAGGAGATGGATAAAACCCCTCCAGTCCTGGAAGACGGACAGGTCAAGGTCCATCCCAAGGTCAGAAAAATCCTGAAAATCCTGGGCCGGGACGGCTGGATCTCCGCCGTCTTCCCCGAGGAATGGGGGGGGGAGGAGATGCCCGCCACCCAGCTCCATTGCATCAATTTCATCCTGGCCTCGGCCAATTATTCCGCCTCGGTCTATTCCGGCCTCACCATGGGCGCGGCCCGGCTCATCCATGCCTTTGGAGATGCCTCCCTCCAGAAGACCTATCTGCCCCCCATGCTTTCGGGTAACTGGCAGGGCACCATGGCCCTGACCGAACCCGAGGCCGGCAGTTCCCTCGGAGATCTATCCACCCGGGCCGTTGACCTGGGGGATGGCAGCTACGCCGTCACCGGTGAAAAGATCTTCATCTCCGCAGGGGACCACGATGCCGTGGACAACGTGGTCCACCTCCTTTTGGCCCGCATTGAAGGGGCCCCTGCCGGCACCAGGGGGATCTCTTTGTTTGTGGTGCCCCGGCAGCGGTCCGATGCAGAAGGACGGCTTGAAGACAACCATGTCCGGGTGGCCCAGATCTTCCATAAACTGGGGTATAGGGGGGCACCCATCACCGGGTTGCGCTTTGGCGAAACCGGGGAGTGTAAAGGCTTTCTGGTGGGCCAGGCCAACAAGGGCCTCTCCTATATGTTCCAGATGATGAACGGGGCCCGCCTGGAGGTGGGCATGGGGGCCACGGCCATTGCCACGGCCGCCTACCATTCCGCCCTGGACTATTGCCGGGCACGGCCCCAGGGCCGGCGCCTCACCGATGCCAAAACCGGGCCCCAGATCCCCATCATCAACCACTCCGACGTCAAGCGCATGCTGCTCTTCCAGAGAGCTGTATCCGAAGGGGCCCTGGCCCTGATTCTTCAATGCGGCATCTATGAGGATATCCTGGAGGCCCACCCCAAGGAAAAGGACTACCACCTCCTTTTGGAACTGCTCACCCCCGTGGCCAAGTCCTATCCTTCGGAAATGGGGATATTGTCCACCAGCGCCGCCCTCCAATGCTTTGGCGGGTACGGGTATTGCGACGACTTCCCCGTGGAGCAGCATTTTCGGGACATGCGCATCCACCCCATCCACGAAGGCACCACCGGGATCCAGGCCCTGGATCTGCTGGGCCGGAAGGTGATCATGGAACAGGGCCGGCCCCTGGTCCTTTTGAAAAAGGAGATGGCGTCCTGCATTGAGCGGGCCTGCCGCCACCTGGGCCTGAAGCGCATGGCCAAGGATCTCAAGGAGGGCATGGCCCTGTTGGAAAAGACCCTGGGGGCATTGGGGCAATTGGCCGCGGACCAGGGGCCGGACGCCTATCTGGCCGACGCCACCCTGTTTCTGGAAATGTTCTCCCACCTGGTCATTGCCTGGCAATGGCTGGACATGGCCGAATCCGCAGCCGACCACCTCAACCAGGGCTGTCGGAAACGGGGCACCCTGTTCTACGAGGGGAAAATCCACACGGCCACCTATTATTTTTCCCATGAATTGCCCAAAATCCATGGCCTGGCACAGACCCTGGCCCGGGAGTCCAAGGTGACCCTGGCCGTGCCCGAGGCATGTTTTACATCATAAATCCCGATGGTTTTGCCCATTGGGGTTGCATCTGATTTGGAGATATGAACCATGAGTGATCTGCCCTTTATCTTTACCAGTGAAAATGGCATCGGCCGCATGACCCTGAACCGCAAGGATACCTACAACGCCTTTGACGCCGGCATGATGGAAGCCTTTGAAAAATTTCTGGCCCAGCGCCGGTACGACCGGGAGACCCGGGTGATCATCCTGGACGGAGGGGAGGCCAAGGGCTTCTGCGCCGGCCTGGATACCAAGGCGTTCCTCAACGAGATCCTGAACATGGCCCCGGCCGAAGCCTATGACACCCAGGCCCGGCTCAGCCGCCTCTTTTTGGGCATGCGCCAGATTCCCCAACCCATCATTTCCTGCATCCACGGGGCCGCCGCCGGCATCGGCTTTTCCCTGGCCATGGCCTCGGACCTCCGCCTCATCACCCCGGATGCCCGGTTCTGCGCCGCCTATATCAACATCGGCCTGGGCGGGGCAGACATGTCCTCCTCCTATTTCCTGCCCCGGCTCATTGGGGCGGGCCGGGCCTATGAGTTCCTCCTCACCGGTAATTGGATGGATTCCCGGACCGCCATGGATCTGGGGTTGGCTTCCCGGGTTCTTCCCCGGGAGGAGCTGCTGCCCGCAGCAGAAGAACTGGCCCAGACCATGGTGGAGAAAAATCCCATGGGGTTGAGCATGACCAAGGCCGCCCTGAATGTGAACTTGGATTGTGCCGGGTTGGAGGCGGCCTTGAACATTGAGGACCGGAATCAGATGATGATTGCTTATACCTATCGTATGGGGGGGTGATTTGGGCAGCGCATTGCGTACTCAATCGTACGCAATGCGCGGGCTCATACATTGAAAGTCTCGGAACCCTGGGGGGCGGCGGGAAGGGATAGGGATTGAAGGGAAGGGCGTACGCAGGTTGGAATGCCCACACAATGGAGGGGAATTGGAATGGAGTGTTGTTGCCATAACCCGGTGGAGAGCGGCGCATCCTTTCTTGTCCCTGTGATATCGAGAAGAGCCCCTAAATTCCATTCCGGGCCATCTCCAAAACTGCGGCCCTTCGGGTCCTCAGACAGTTGGAGATGTCACCTCCATTGCATTAAGGGGCTCTAACTTCGATCTCCCAACGGCCTGCGAAAGGCTACCCCGCCCCCCACCTGACCGCTGGATGAAATGGAACGGTTTTGAATGTTGCCAAAAGGACTGATTCTGGCTTGTTGGTCCTTTCTATCAAAGGGTATTTAACACGGCATTAAATTGATTGTTTTAATGGAGGGCATTTTAGCACCAATGAGTTTAACTACTTGAATTAGCAACCCTGAGTTTTGAAACGTGTGCGTATAATAGAAGATTTATTTAAGAAAAGGTTATCTATGACAATTAATATCATATTTACCGTAAAGACACGCAAATCTGCCAAAACAGCTCAAATATTGGGTGATTTTAATAATTGGGGCGAATATAATAGTCAAATGAAAAAAATTCGTCCGGGTTTTTTCCAAAAAAAAATTCGTTTTCAAACCAAAAGAAAATACTACTACAAATTCAAAGTGGATGGGAAATGGAAAGAATTGATGGAGGACACTTATCCAGCCACAGGAATTTATGAAAACAGATTCGGCACAAATGATTATTGCATAGATCTCAACGTCTGGGATACGGCTGCTACAGAAGAGGTAGCGCCTGACAATATTCAAATTAGTAAGTTTGATAATACAGCTGAAAAAATACTTAAAAAGTGTATCGAAGAACAAAACTTTGTGGCTTGGGATAGCTACAGAAAAGGAAAAAATGATATTAATCTTACAGGTATTGACTTATCAGATGATGATCTGACTTCTGCGAATTTGTCAGGCTTAAACCTATCTCGATCAAAGTGCGTTAATACAACATTTTATAAAGCAATTTTGGATGATTGTATATTTATAAACGCCAACCTTAAAGAAGCTAATTTTGTTCAGGCGAAATTACACCGGGCCCAATTTCAGGATGCTATATTGGACAGAGCGGAACTCAATGATGCTGAATTGGTTTTTGCTCAGGCAACTTATGCCTCTTTATTGGGTTCTAATATTCACAACACATATATACAAGGTACCAACTTTTCTTTTTCGAAAGTTGATGGTGAAACACTTATTAACACCACGCAAATTGATAAGATGACGAACTTCACTGGTGTCGGCCTGTCATCAGCAAGGCTTAAGCCAGGGCTTTTAGAATCTCTGTCCTACAATATTCGAAAATTTCGTTGGGAAGAATGGTATAACAAAGGGAATCCTATTGAAACCGCATTAAAAAAATTGTTCTGCAAACCTTTTTGGTGGTTATCGGATTATGGACAATCAACGATGAGAATCGTTGGGGTGTTTTTTTTCGTTGCCTTGAGTTTTTCCTTTTTGTACTGGCAACGTCCTGAAATTTTACACAACACTGCCAATGACTTTTTATGCCGGTTTTATCGAACTTTTTATTTTTCAATAGTAACCATGATCACACTAGGATTCAGCAATATGAATGCAGCAAAGAATAGCTTTATCGGAAATACCGCTGTTTGCGTTCAAATCATTTTTGGTTATGTTACTCTTGCTGCTTTAGTTACTAGGATCTCAGTTCTTTTCAATTCAGGTGGGCCTGAAGTCGGATTTAAAAAATGGATGAATTCGGCCGATGATGTCGATGGGTCAAAATCAATTTAATACCGGATAAAGTTAATTTCGTATGAATTGAGTTTGAGATGTGCGTTTTAATTGGTGGAGCGCCGGGCGATCAAGGTGTGGAGAAAAGGGTGGGGGGAAGATACTCCCAGTCGGCTTCAAGGTATTGTTCTTTTTGGACCTGGAGGGTGACGGTCTGGAGGAAGGCGGGGTTGAGGGTGCCGTCAATGGAGCCGTTGTAGAGGCCCTTTTGTTTTAGGGCGGATTGGTAGGCTTTGATAAAGGCGGGTTCCTGTTCCATGATCCAGAGGTAGGTGTCCATGGCCTTGACGTATTGCCGGGATTGGACCAGGGCGGCGGCCAGGGTGTCCATGTGGGCGGGGCGGTTGTCCTGGAGGGTGGTTTTAAAGGCCGTTTCCAGGGCGAGTTTGGGGTTGCGAAGGGTGGGATCCGGGGTGGTGGCGTAGAACCAGGCCAGGGCGTTGCCGGCGTCGGCGGACTGGGGATTGAGCTGGACGGCCTTGAAGTAATCGTCCAAGGCTTTTTGTGTCAGTCCTTTTTCATCGTAGGAGGTTCCCCGGTGGAGGTGGGCCTTGTATTCCAGGGGCTGGAGGAAGATGACCTTGGTGAAATCGGCTATGGCCAGGTCGTGGTTGCCCTGGCGGGCATAGGCTATGCCCCGCCGGAGGTGGGTGGGGGCATGGTCGGGTTTCTGGGCCAGGGCCCGGGTGAACAGGTCCACGGCCCGGGCATACCTCCCTCTGTGGGAGAGGCGGCTCCCCCGGTCAAAGAGTTGCGCATGGCGCAGCTCTTTTTTTGTTTTTTCCCCGGTGTCCCCTGTGTGGCCCGGGGCGGGAAGGGCCAGGCAGAGGCAGACCAGAACGATGGCAATGGTGAAACGGCCATGGGCCGGCATGGTATAATTCCTTGGAAATGACGGATATTGGACGTGGAACTGTTTCTTATATTTTTAACGGGGCAGGGGGATTTCGTCAAATTGTTTCAGAGAATCATACGTCTGTGCCGGAGAGGTGGATCCCGTTGCGGATGCAGGCGAGCAGGGCTTCCTTAAAGGCTGGGTGACCGGGGTGATTGACGGCGTCCATGTCGTAGCCCCTCTGGGCCAGCCGCCGGCGGTAGGTCTGGAAGAAACGGTGGTCCAGGACCATGGCCCTGTGGTAGGCGGCCATGGCCTTGGTGGTTGACCGGGCGGCCACATGGGCTGCGCCAAGGGTATCCAATACGGCGGGGGAGGGGTTCAGGGCCAGGGCTTTCTGGGCATAGGCCACGGCCAGGGTGCCGTTGCGGTATCCGGGGTGGGTGCAGGTGGCGTAGAACCAGGCCAGGGCATTGTAACCCGAGGCATGGTCGGGCTTCAGGGTGATGGTCCGGGTGAAGTCGGCCAGGGCCTGGTCCAGGTTTCCCAGGTCGAAATGGGCATTGCCCCTATTGTGAAAGGCCATGTGGTTTCGGGGATCGATGCGGATGATCCGGGTGAAATCGGCAATGGCTGCGTTGTATTGCTTCAGGGCCAGATAGAGGTTGGCCCGGTTGAATCGGGCATCGGTGAACCGGGGGGCAAAGTTGAGGGCCCGGGTGAAATCGGCCATGGCCTGGCGGGGTGCCCTGCTTCTGGCAAAGGCCAGTCCCCGTTTATTCAGGGCTTTGTGGTGGGTGGGGTCCAGGCGGATGATCCGGGTGAAGTCCTTGATGGCCGGGCGGTACCGGCCCTGTTTATGGTAGAGGCTTCCCCGGTTGTACAGGGCCTGGATATAGCCGGGTTTCAGGGTAATGGCCTGGGTGAAGTCGGCCAGTGCCAGGTGGGGTTTGTCCTGTTGGAGGCGGGTGATGCCCCTGGCCCTGAATGCTTCTGCATAATCGGGTTTGAGGTGGATGGCCTGGTTGAGGTGGGTGATGGCCCGGGGAATGTTGCCCTGGCGACCGTGGAGGATGCCCCGTTTTAAATGGGAGAGTGCGGTGTCGGCCCCTGCGGTTGGGGGGAAGAAGAGGAAGAGAGGAAGGATCCACCATGCGAGTCTGTTCAACGGCATGGGAGGGCCTCCTTCCGGGAAAGATGGTGTTGCCACATCCAGCTGAGGACCATGGTAAGACCGGTTCCCACATGGACCAGGGGGCCGGGGGGGATCTTGCCAATGCCCGGGAGGAGAACCTGGGTACCGGTTAATATGAAAAAAAAGGCGCCATATGTCATTGCGTCTCCTGTCTTTATTTTTGCCTGTTGGATTTGGTACAGGTCATTAAACATAGTCCCTTTGTCGTATATGTCAAGATGATCGCATGTGGCAAGGGGTTCAATTTACAGGGAATTTACAGGGAAAATGGATGGTTGATCCGGGGGCGGACCAGGCGGGTGGCGGGGCTGCGGGTGCGGATTTTCCGGCAGAAGGGGTGGATGTCCACTGCCTGGGACATGGGGGGATAAAAATCGTCCATGTGGTGGGGAAACACCTGTTCAGGGCAAAGGATTTTCACCTGGTGGGCGGCAATGTCACAGATGCGGGAATGGCCCTGGAGGGGGATGAGGAGCAGATCTATGGGGCGCTTGGCCATGTGGTCAAGAGCCGGGCGCCGGGTGCAGGCGCTGCCCATGAACAAAAGGGTCTTGCCCTGGATGTCCAGGCGCCAGGCCAGAACCCTTCCCGATGGGAAGTGGTGGAACAGGGGGATGAGCCGGTGCCATTTCCGGCCCATGCGTTTGAGGGTTGCCCAGACCAGGGGGGGATCAAAACGGATGTGATGGGAGGCCAGGCACTGGGCCTGAATCCCATTCAGGGAGAAGGGGCCGTCCACGGGGGAGACGGTGTGGATTCGGGACCGGGGCACTCCGTTCCGGACCAGGGTCCGGGCCGGTTCTTCGTGGCAGTAGATTTTTGCCCGGGGCATCCGGTTTGCCAGGGACGGCACATCGGCCAGGTGGTCAAAGTGGCCGTGGGAGAGGAGGATGGCCTGGAAGGGGCCCCGCTCCTTTACCAGGGTCTCCGGTGTCAGGGGCTGGACGGGCCGGGCCTGGGAATTCCGGCTGAGAAAGGGGTCCAGAAGGATGTGGCTGTGGCGGGTTCTGATGCTGAACCCGGCACAGCCCAGCCACATGATGTCCATGGCACCGGGGGCCGGGGGCATCCTATCCCCTTCCCTGGCGGATGATCTCTATGAAGGCGTCGATGCGGTTCTGGATCTGGCCCTCGGAAAAGCTGCGGGGATCCAGCATGTCCGCCTCCAAAAGGATGGTGGGGATTCCAGCCCGCTCCCGAACGGCCCGGGCAATGTCCATCTGGCCAAAGGAATAGGGCTTGCACGATCGGTTGGAATGCATGAGCAACCCGTCCACCTGGTAGTGGTCCACCATGGCCAGGATCTGGTCCACCATCTGGTCCAGGCCGGTGTTGAGGTAGATCCGGGCATATGCCTGGGCCATGGAGTCCAGAAACCGGTCTTCGTCTATGTAGGCCAGTGAACTACACCAGGCCGAGGTATATGTGTCGGCCACCAGGCAGGCCCCGTGTTGGGAAAGGGTCTGGGAGAACCATTTGACCCGGTGCCACACCGGCAGGTTGTCCCAGAGCAGGCGGATGGATTCATGGGGCACCACCCCCACTCCTTTTTCCACCCGTTCTTCCATCTCTTCCAAAAGTTCGGTGTAAAAGTCCACGGCGGTCTGGGTTCCCCTGAGGGTGACGATGAGGGCCAAAAAGAAAAAGGCATCAAAGGCGGACATGGGCGAGGGCCGGTGGGTGGTGGTGTCCAAAACCTGCTTCCACAGGCGCTGTCCCCGGACCGAAAGACGGCCCACCTCGGCCATGCGGTTCATGTCCATTTTTTTTCCGGTCTGCTTTTCCAGAAAGGCGATGTATTCATCCATCTGTTCCCGGACATAGGCGGCCATCTCCGGGGTGTATTCCGTGTGGCAGACCGGGGTGTCCAGGATGAAGAGGGGAATGTCAAAGTACCGGGCCTGGACCTCGTACCATTTCATCACCGTGCCGCAGATATTGTTGCAGCAGATGAGCATGTCCGGCCTGGGCAGGCCGCCGATGGGGCCGCCCCCGTGAACGGCACAGGCCAGGTCGGCGGCGGCATAGGAACAGATATCCGGGCTATAGCCCATGCCCTCGGCCTTAAGGCATAGGCCTTCGGCCATTTTGGCCGCCCCGATCATGGCTCCGTGGTTTTCCGGATAGATGGGGAGGATGTCCATGGCCGGCAAGGGTTCCACCGGCCCGCCCGAGGTGATCCAGGCCACCTTTTTTCCCTTTTGGGAGGCGGTGAATGCCTCGGTGTAATAGTCGGTCATGATCTGACGCATCTTCTTTGCAGAGGTGAATTTCGGGGGTTCAGCCATCACGCCTCCTGGGAATGGGTTGGATGATCGGTCCATGAAGAAGGAGTCACAACATCTCCGTGAAGGTCTCAAGCCGGGTGGTGATCTGTCCGCCGCCCTCGCCGGGATCCCCCAGTTCCATGAGGAGGTGGGGGATGTTTTCCCCGTCCAGGGCCTCGGCCAGGTGGGGGTAGTCAAAGGCCAGGGGATCGCAGAACTTCAGGCGGAGGAAGATCACCCCGTCGGCATTGGTCTCACGGACGTTCTGGGTGAGGTGGGCCCGGCGGGAGCGGATGTCCTGGTGTTTGGCCGGGCAGATGCGCCTGTCGAGGTAGCGGCCAGCCAGGGCTTCCAATGGGGTGCCTTGCTGTGAGATCCGGCGGTCGAACCAGCGCTGGCCCGTGCACAGGTCATCGGCCACCACAAGGCCGCCGGCCTGTTCAATGGCCTGGTGGATCTGGGTGTTGCCGCAGAGGGAACCGGTGATGAGAATCCGTTTGACCGCTTTGGGGGGGCTGGTCTCTGCCGCAATGGTGAGGTCTTGGACGATCTCTTCCAGGAGCTGTGCTGCCCTGTGCCGGTCCATGACCATGGCACCCCGGGTCAGGGCATTGAGATCCTGTGCCGGGATGATACCGGGGTGGGTGGACTTGAGGCGGTAGAGGGCGACCAGTTGGTCCCGGAGGCGGTTGTACAGGGCAATGCTTTCGGTTAGGGCCTGGTCGGTGATGGGGTGGCCCGCTGCCTTTTCCAGTTCGGCCCTGAACCGGGCCAGGACCATGATCATGTAGTTTCGTGAACTTTTGGCGTTGAGTTTGGTGGGCATGGCCACGTCGGCGAAAAAGGTCTGGCCCATGTTCAGGCGCCAGATGTCGCTGAGGCGCTGGATGGCGTCGCAGGTATGGGGAAAAACCATGCCGAAAAGGTAGTTCAGGTTACCTTCAAGGGCCTCCTCCAGAATGCCCCGGATGAGGTGGCAGCCATAGACCTGGAGATGGTTGTCAGCCAGGGAGATTTCCCCGGACCGGGGAAAGAGGCGGATGGGGTGAAAGCCTGCGGCGTGGATGAGCTCCTCGGGTGCATAGGAACAGACATAGCCCATGGAGGGGGGACCGACCGCTTCTGCGGCATCGCGGGGATGGGACAGGGCCTGGTGGAACGCCTGGATGTTTTCCATGGATTGGGTCTCCTGTAGCCTGAAGTGGACACAGCTGAACTTGGTGATCTTTATAACGAACGGTGGTCGGCATGTCAACCAGTGGGTGGTGATATGGGTGGGAGGGACGGTGTGGGAGGGACGGTGTGGGAGGGACGGTGTGGGAGGGACGGTGTGGGAGGGACGGTGTGGGTTTCAGTTGACAAGGCAACTGAAACCGGTGTAGGATAAAGTTGTATGTTACAACTGAATAGGAAGGGCAATGATGTTTCGCAGTTTTAAGCAGGAATCCATGGGGCGGCGGATCAGTATCCTTTTCCGTCTTTGCATGGCGGAAATTCGCAGGGAAATGAAGGAAAAGGGATTCGGGGCCGGGGATTACGCCTTTTTGGCCGTGGTCTTTACCTACCCCGGCATGAGCCAGGGGGAACTCTCCTCCGAGATTCGTGTGGACAAGAGTTATACGGCCCGGGCCCTGGCCCGGCTGGAGAAGATGGGGCTGATCAAAAGGTTGGCAGATGAAAAAAACCACCGTATCAAACGGGTCTTTCCCACGGCGGCTGCCATGGAGATCCAGGTCGATTTTTTCAATATCCTTAAGAACCTCCAGGCCACCCTCACCCGGGGCATGACCCCGGAGCAGGCCGACCAGACCCGTACGGTTCTGGACATGATGATTCATAACATGGATTCCCATCCGGAAAATCAATTGAAACCTTAGGGAGGCGGATATCCCATGAAGCACTTTAAAAAATGGCTGATTCTCATACCCGTGATCTGTGGTGTGGCCCTGGTGATTGTTCTGAAAAACAACCGCATGGAGCCCCAGCGTCACGGTGACCGGGAGCGGGTGCGCACGGTGCGGGTGCTCCCCCTTTCCCCCCTGTCCGTGCGGCCCCGGGTGACGGGCTATGGATATGTGGCCCCGGACCGGACCTGGAACGCCATTGCCGAAGTGGGCGGCAAGGTGGTCTACACCGCGCCCAATCTGAAAAAAGGGCATTTTTTCCGCAAGGGGGATCTCCTCTTAAAAATCGACACCGAAGCCTATGGCCTGGCCGAAACCCGAGGAAAGGCCGACGTTGAAAATCTGGAGGCCCAGCTCAAGGAACTGGCCCAGACCCGGAAGAACACCCAACGGGTCCTGGATGTGGAGCGCCGTTCCCTGGCCATCTCTGCCCAGGAGCTGGAACGGAAGCAGGGTCTGTTTAAAAAGGGGATTATGTCGGCCTCGGACCTGGAACAGGAGGAGCGGCGGTTTCTGGCCCAGCAGACCGTGGTCAACAACCTGGAAAACAGCCTCAATCTGATCCCGGCCCGGGAACGGGCCCTGCTGGCCCGGAAGACCTCCGGGGTTTCCACGGTGAAATCCCGGCAATTGGACATTGAAAAGACCGAGTTCCGTGCTCCCTTTGACGGTCGGTTTTCCCGGGTCCACATCGAGTTGGGCCAGTTTGCCGGGGGCGGAACCCTGCTGGTGGAGGCCCAGAGCACGGAGCGGGCCGAGATTGCCGTTCCCCTCACCCCGGTGCAGCTCATGTCCCTGATCCCAAGGTTTGAGGGCAGTGCCGGCCCCCTCACCGATATGGAGGATCTGGGACGGGCCCTGGGCATGTCGGCCCGGGTGAGCCTGCCCCTGGACCGGGGCAGCCGGGTCTCCTGGCAGGGGCGGTTTTCAAGGACCGCCGATGCCGTGGACCTGAAGACGGGCACCATCACGGTCTATGTGGTGGTGGACCATCCCTATGGCCGGGTGATGCCGGGCAAGCGTCCCCCCCTGGCCGCAGGCATGTACGTGGGGGTGACCTTTGGGGGCAAATCCGTGCCCGACCAGTGGGTGGTGCCGGTGACGGCCCTGCATTCGGGCAATGGAAAGGGGGATGAACTTTACCTGTGCGACACGGAGAACCGGCTGCGGCGCATCCCGGTGGAAACGGCCTTCCGGGCCGGTGAGCTGGTGGTGATCTCCCCCCACCCGGCCCTGGTGGACGGGGCACGGTTGGTTCTCTCCGACCTCATGCCCGCAGTGGAGGGCATGAAGCTGAACCCGGTCCGGGATAAGGAGACCGAGGAATGGCTGAGGATCGCAGCCCAGGGGGAGGACCTCCATGGCCAATAGACCCTTTCGAAACCTCATCGGGAGCATGTGTGCCCACCCCACGGCCGCCAATCTGCTCATGGTCCTATTCATCGTCCTGGGCCTCATGTCCATCTTTGACCTCAAGCGGGAGACCCTGCCGGATTTTTCCATTGATGCCGTGGAGATCACCGCCCTCTACCCCGGTGCCCGGGCCGAGGATGTGGAATCCTCGGTGGTCCGACGCATTGAAGATGCCCTGGAGACCGTGACCCACCTGGAAGAGGTGCGGAGTACCGCCCGGGAAAACAGCGCCGTGGTGGTGGCGGAAATGGCCGACACCGGCAATATCATCCAGTTCATCAACGATGTGAAGACCGAGGTGGAGGCCGTCAACGACTTTCCCGATGCCGTGGAAGAAGTGGTGGTCCGGCGCATCAACCAGGTGGATCCGGTGGTGGCCGTAGCCGTGACCGGCCCCATGGCCCCGGTCCACCTCAAGGCGTATTGCGAACAGCTCAAGGACCGGCTCAAGGCAGAGGCCGGCATCACCCAGGTGGAGATCAAGGGCTTTTCCGATCCGGAATTCCAGGTGGAGATCCCCCTGTGGCAGATGCTGCGCTTCAACCTTTCCGTGGCCGATATTTCAACGGCCGTGGCCGCCCAGGGCCTGGACCTGCCAGCAGGAGCCCTGGAAACCCGGGAACGGGATGTGCTCATCCGTTTTTCCGAGGAGCGCAACACCCTGGCCGAACTGGCCGATTTGGTGGTGATCTCCTCCCGGACCGGGCTGGAAATCCGCCTGGGGGAGATCGCCAACCTCACGGACCGATTCCAGGATGCCGAGGACAAGATCCTCTTTGACGGGAAACGGGCTGGCCTTCTCATGGTGAACAAGACCAAGGCCGAGGACGCCCTCAAGGTCATGGAACGGGTGGATGCCTTTCTAGTCGAGGAACGGGCCGCCGCCCCGAAGGGCATGGCCTTTACCCTGACCCAGAATGTTTCCAAGATCGTCAAGGACCGGCTGAACATGCTCTTGGTCAACGGGGCCGAAGGGCTGGTCCTGGTCTTTCTGGCCATGCTCCTTTTCTTTCCCCTCCGCTTCTCCTTCTGGGTGGCCATGGGCCTGCCGGTCTCCTTTCTCCTCTCCTTTTTTTTCATGGAGCATCTGGGCCTGTCCATCAACATGCTTTCCATGGTGGGGCTGCTCATCGGCATCGGCCTTCTCATGGACGATGCCATCGTCATCGCCGAAAACATTGCCGCCCAGCTGGAAAAGGGCAAGACCGCCTTCACCGCCGTGGTGGACGGCATCAGCCAGGTGGCCGCCGGGGTCATGTCCTCCTTTCTCACCACCCTGTTCATCTTCGGCACCCTGGCCTTGAGTATGGAGGGGGAGATGGGCAAGGTCCTCTATGCCGTGCCCGTGGTCCTGATCCTGGTCCTCAGCGTCAGCCTGGTGGAGGCGTTCTTCATTTTGCCCAACCACCTTTCCCATGCCCTGGCCGGTCGGGAAAACCAGCCCAAAAACCGGGTGCGCCAATGGGTGGAACGGCGGATGGACTGGATCCGGGAGCAGGTCCTGGGCCGATTCGTGGACCTGGCCATCCGCTTTCGTTACCTCTTTGTGGGGTTGGTGATCTTTGCCTTTTTGTCGGCCATTTCCATGCTGGCCGGTGGGATCCTCAAGATCCGGCCCTTCCCCGACCTGGAGGGGGAGGTGCTCCAGGCCCGGATGCTCTTCCCCCAGGGCACGCCCCTGGCCGTGACCGAAACCCAGGTGGACCGCATGGTGGCGGCCGCCCGGGAAATGAATGCCCAACTGACCCCGGAACAGCCCGGGGGCCACGACCTGGTCAAGCATATTTCCGTGCTCTTCAACACCAATGTGGATGCCGGGGAGCAGGGGGCCCATGTGGCCACGGTTTCCCTGGACCTTCTGGCCGCAGAGGAGCGTAGGGGCAACATGGACGATTATATCCAGCTCTGGCGTTCCCTGGCCGGGGAAATCCCCGATGCCGTGGCCGTGGCCTTCAAGGAGCCGGTCATCGGTCCCGGGGGGCTGCCCATTGAGATGCGGCTCCAGGGAGAGGACCTGCCCCAGCTCAAGGCCGCAGCCGGCAAGCTCATGGACTGGCTCTACGCCTATGACGGGGTCCAGGACCTCTACGACGACCTGCGGCCGGGCAAGCCCGAGTTCACCATTCGCCTCAAGCCCGGGGCCCGGGCCAGGGGATTTGACGCCCGCACCGTTTCCCGTCAGCTCAGGGCGGCCTTCCACGGGGAGACCGCCGGGGAAATCATGGTCCGGGACCAGAGCTATGAGATCAATCTGCGCCTGGATCTTGCAGACCGCAGCCGCATGGATCAATTGTCCTCCTTTTACATCACCGATCCTTCGGGCAACCGGGTGCCGCTTACGGCCATTGCCTGGGTGATTCCAGACCGGGGATATGCCGGCATCCGAAGGGTGAACGGCAGGCGCACCGTCACCGTCACCGGTGATGTGGACACCCGCAAGGCCAATGCCATGGCCGTGGTGGCCGATACCAAGGCGCAATTTATTCCAGAGCTGAAAAAGGAGTTTCCCCATATCAAGGTGGGACTGGAGGGCCAAAACAAGGAGACGGCCAAATCCCTGGGGGGCATGATCAAGGCCCTGGTGGTGGGGATCTTTGGCGTCTTCTGCCTCCTCAGCTTCCAATTCCGCTCCTTTGTGGAACCCCTGGTCATCATGGTGACCATCCCCTTTGCCTTCATCGGGGTGGTCTACGGCCATCTGATCATGGGCATTGATCTGTGCATGCCCTCCATCATGGGCTTCATCTCCCTGGGGGGCATCGTGGTCAACGACTCCATCCTTTTGGTCTTTTTCGTCAAGGACAAGGTGGCCGCAGGAAAGGATCCGGCCACGGCGGGCCGACTGGGCTCCCGGGAGCGGTTCAGGGCGGTGATGCTCACCTCCATGACCACGGTGGCCGGACTTTTACCCCTCTTGTCCGAGCAGTCCATGCAGGCTCAGATCCTTATTCCCCTGGCCTGTTCCATTGTCTTCGGCCTTCTGGTTTCCACGGTGCTGGTCCTGGTGGTGGTGCCCTGCCTCTATGCCGTCCTGGGGGATTTTAATCTTCTGGTTCCGCCGGACACCGGGGCGGAAGTGGCGGCGGAATAGGGGGGACGCCAAGGGCCATTTTGTGGACCCGCCTGGCGTCCCATCTTCATCTGGATGTGGTGTTCCGGCCTGCCCCGGCTCAACCAGAGCGGCACCCTTCTGGCGGGGGGCTGGCTACTCAAGCCCCTGGTTCCCCCTCCCAGGAGGGGGCGATCAAGGAACGGGCCATGGCCATTTTTGAAATGGGGCAAAGAACCAGCAGCTGGAGGGTTAGGCCCTTGAACCGGGCTGCAATGCGGATATGGTCGTCCTTTTTCCCATTTCCCCAATTGACATCCCTGCGTTGATTTTCTAAAGTTTTTTTGTCCTTGCCGGTCTTTCTCCCTTTGATGTGCTTGCTGGATCGTCTCTTTTCTCCATCCTTCCCTTTGTTCTTTTCTTTGGCTTTTTTTCCGGGGACATGGTCCAAAACCCATATTTGGGAGGTCCCATGTTTTATGAAGAAAAACGTGAGCATCGCCGGTTTCCAGTTGAGCAGCCGGTCACCCTTTTGGAAATCGAAGGCCAGGATCCCCCCTCCTACCTGTTCATGGAAGATATCAGCGGCTGGGATATCCGGGTCCTTTCCAGTTCTAAACTGAAGAAGGGCACCCGTCTTAAACTGCGCCTGGGCCTGGGGTTCCCTTTGAAACTCATGGGGGCCGGTCAGATCCAGGTGGTGGTCTGGGGAACGGTGGTCCGCAGTGAGGACTCTGGGGAGGCGGGAATCCTGTTTGAAGGGGTGGAGATGCTGGGGGCCGGACCCGAGGAGGGGAGGGGATAAACATGGATGAGCGTACCGGGCAGAAAATCGATAAAACAGAGTTGCAGACCTTGATTCTAAAGTCCCAGAGACAATTTAAACTCAAGACCGTGATGGAGGTGGGCAAGGTCTTTATCCTTCCCCTCACCCTTGCGGCCATCACCTGGCGGGTGAATGTGCAGCAGGCAAAGAACACCGAGCGCCTGGCCCTGGAGCAGATCAAAAGTGCCCAAATCATAGCCGAGGCCAATCGGGAACATTCCAGCCGGATTTCTGAATCCAACCAGCGCATCCAGCGGATCAAGCACATCAAGGACATCTTCACCAAGATCATCACCAAACAGCATCAGACCACCGAGGCCGTGGCCATGGAAATCCGCTCCCTGGAGGTTTACAAGTCCGACGCCCTTTCCTTTCTATTGAACATCAGGGCCCACTTCAACCACCAGCAGGAGAACGGGATCCGGGGGAACGGCAGGGGACTGGATTATGGGGAGATTGTGGCCCAGACCGACCAGACCATCTCCAATATTCTCCAGAACAGCCCCATTGACGTTTCCGGGCGGGAATTCTTCAGGAAAAGCGATCCGTCAAAAAAGGGCCCAGAGGCTTTGGAGGGAAAGAAAAATGCAGATGCGGGGGACATGGTGGCGGCTTCGGAAATGGCCCCGGACGGGGGGACAAAAAAGACCATCCGTGAATATGGGGAAATGATCCGGTCCTTCCATGGCGGGATTTCCACATCATGGAAAAAGGAATGGAAGAAAATGTCCCTGCCCGAGGGGGACATCAGCCAGGCCGCCTCCCTTGCGGTCCAAGGCACGGAAAAGGCCAACATGAGGAAGCAGAAGTATTACAACTATAATTTTTCAGGGTCGACCTTTGTCCGTATCAACCTCTACCAGGCACAATTTTCAAATTGCACCCTCAAGGGAACCATTTTCATAGATGTGGACCTCCAGGAGGCCAGCTTTTCCGAAAGCGATTTAAGCCAGGCCATCTTCATCAATTGTAATTTAAAACGGGTGAACTTCTCAAAGGCCCGGCTGAGGGATGCCCTGATCTTAAATCCCGTAAGGGAGAGAAAAGACGGCATTGAAGTCCTGGAAGAGGCCGCTAAATCCAAGGCCCGGGATGGGGCCACGGCCTCTGTATCAAAGGAAGACGATCCCGCAACCGGGGATGGGGTAAAGGACTCCGCCTTTAATGATCGGTTGTTCTGCGAACTGGAGGATGCGCAATTTTCACTGGGAACCCTGTTGAACACCAATTATCTTCCCTTCTATTTTATCCGTGATAAAACGGACGACCTCCGGAGGGAGTGGATCCGTCTCTATATCAATCTTCTGGTCCCCCACCGGCATAAACTGGCCTCCATGGGGGCGGAGGCGGATGACGACTTTGACGCCCTGATCAAACACCTGGGTATGGATACCCCGGGTCAATTGCAGGCCGCCCTGATAAGGGAGGAGAAGCGGCTGGAAAAACATGCCCATACCATCAAATCGAAATTTTCCCAGGGAGGGGGAATCCAGCTGGGGTTGAGCCAGTGATCCCCATTGGGACCACGGCCACCATGGGCCGTCGCACCGCTGTGATCCTGGGCCTGCTCTATGCCATGGTCTTCATGGGGCAGAGCCTGTGGCGGGCCACCTTCCACAACCTGGCCATCCAGTCCTTCCAGATCGATGCGGTGGGCATGGGGGCGGCCTTCTCCCTTTTGGCCCTGCCCGGGCTGTTATCGGCCCTGGTGGGGCTTTTGGGGGGGCGGGTCCGGATGGTACTCCTGGTATTTGTCGCCTCCGCCTTCATGGGGACCGGGCTGATGGTCTACGGATTGGGCCGGGTTTGGGGCCATGTCCTCTGGGGACTGATCCTCCTCCACATGGGCTTTGCCGTTTTCCATCCCACCACCAATGCCATTTTTCTTTCCATCACCCACCGAAACCGGGCGGTACAGCGCTTGAGTTTCCTGCGGAGCATGGGACCCCTGTCCGGCCTTTTGGCGGCGGGTCTGCTTCTCCTTGCCCTGACCCAGAGTGGTTACCGTTTCATCTGGCTGGGCCTGGGGGGACTCATCCTTGTGGCCGGCGGTTCCTGTTATATTTCCCAGTACATGGGGCGGCACCGGATCCCCCAGAATTTCATGGTTCTGGATCCGGCCCTGTTGTCCTACTACGGCCTCCACTTCCTAAATGGGTGCCGGAGCGGTGTGTTTAAAACCTTTGTGCTCTTCTACCTGATTTCTGAATTCGGATTCCAGCTGGAGAAGACCGCCACCATCGTTCTACTGGGGAATTTGATGACCTTTCTGGGCTACCAGTTCTGCAGCCGGATTTCCCTGAAATTTCCTCCCGGTCGGATTCTCATGGGTATTTATGGGATCCTTGTCCTTAATTTTTTCTGCTTTTATTTTGTCAAGGACGCCGGGCTGCTCTCCCTGTGTTATCTTTTGGATTCCTTTGTCTTTTTTACCCCTGCAGTGCTGGACGGGTATCTGAAATTTGTCTCACCGGATGAGAATCTTTTGGGGAATATTGCCACGGGTGTCACCCTTTTCCACCTGGGCGGGGTGATCATGCCCTTTGTGGGCGGGCTGTTCTATGCCCGCATCCATACGGGGATCTTCTTTGTGGGCAGCCTCCTTGCCCTGGCTTCCCTTGTGATGTCCATGAAAACCTTGAAGTCTGTCTGACCCCGTTGCCCAGGGCATGGCTTGTCCCGAAGGGGGGGCAATTTGTCAAGATGCCCTTGAAAAGAGGCATGGCGTTCTTGGACGATCACCGATTCCAAGGGGGATGGAACAACGTGTAATGGAATCCCCGGGTTAGATGCCGATGGGGAGGAAGGCCATGCCTGCGGTGTGGATGACCTCCCGGAAGAACCGGCCGGTGCGCTGGCCGATGATGAGGGCCAGGGTATCCTGGACGGCAATGAGTTTGCCGAAGAGGCGTTCGAAGCTCAGGTTTTCCACATCCCCCTTGGTGCTGTTGGTGAGGAGCAGGGGCATTCCATGGGCATCGGTCCGTGTTTTCAGCCGCCAGACAAGGATTTCGATGTTCCGGGCCGAGTTGTAGAGGTTCTGGGAATCCAGGTAGTCCAACATGAAGAGTTCGCACCTGTCGTTGTAGGCGGCCCGGATCATGGTGTGGAGACCGTAGACCAGGGCAAAGACCCGGTCCCTTGTGTACCGGGGTTCAAAGGCCAAAAGGATGGCCTCGGTGCCGGTTTTCATCTCCAGGTCTTCGTAGATGCGGTCCATTGGGCAGCGGAAGATCTCCTGGATCCGGGAATCAATGGTCTGCCCCGGGGCCTTGGCCAATTCCCCGGGATTTCGCCGGTAGAGTTTCCGGGTCAGATCCTTGAGCAGATCCACGGCCTGGTTCATGTGGATGTCCGAGACCTGGTCAATGTCGGATTTGGCCAGGTCCTTTACGTGGAAGTCCTTGGTGGATTGGCATCCCATGACCAGGGCCAGGAGGAGGAGACAGAGGGGGCGGAACCGATTTTTCATGGGGAGGATCTCCTATGTGAAGGTCAAAAAGGGACATGGCGGTGACGGCACGTCTCTTCCTTATGCCACGGGGCTTTTCTTGTCAATGATCCCATAAAAAGATTGGAAAAACCAGGGAGAGAAGAAGCAATCCCAGGGAAGAGATAATTTGCCCTGGAAGGGGGGAGAAAACAAGGGCCTCCCCCCCACCCCGGAACCGGGGCAGGGGGGAGGAAATAAAGGGGTTAGGATGCCAGTTCCCGGCGGTCGGACATGTCCACCAGGGTCCGTTCCCTGGCCTTGTCAATGCCCAGGGCGGCCCGTTTCTTGTCGATGTGGGCGATCATCATCCGGGCGATTTCCACGGGGTCCTTTCCCCTGCCCCACTTGCCGTAGCCCTGTTCCTCAAGGCCCTGGAACAGGAGATTGTGGAACCGGGTCTCCTCCACGATGGGGAAGCCGATGCCGAATACGGTGAAGACCCCGGAGGAGACAAAGTACTGGCCGATGGCCAATGCCTTTTCACTCATCCACTCCGGGGCGCAACCGGCCACGGGCAGGTCGGCGATGGTCTCGCCCAGGCCCCCGGCCTCTACCATGGCAGAGGCCGCAATGAGGATCCGGGTGTTGTCCACGCAGGAGCCCAGGCCCAGCACCGGCGGTATGCCCACGGTTTCGCAGACCTCTGCTAGGCCCGGTCCGGCCAGGGGGGCGGCCTCGGGCACCAAAAGCCCGGCCTTTGCCAGGGCAATCTGGGAGCAGCCGGTCTGGAGAACCAGGACATCGTTTTTAATGAGTTCCTTGACCAGTTTCACATGGACGGAATCCTGCTGGACCTTGGGGTTGGTGCAGCCCACAACCCCGGCCACTCCCCGGATCCGACCGTTGATGATATTGTCGTTCAGGGGGGTGTAACCGCCCCTGAAGGTGCCGCCGAGCATGTATTCGATATATTCATGGGTAAAGCCGTGGACGCCGGACTGGACGATCTGGGGGATTTCCACGGGCATCTTGCGGTGGGCGTACCGGGCAATGGCCTTGGACATGATGTGGTCGGTGCAGGCCCGGGGATCCTTTTCTTCGAATTCAATGTGCTGGGCCCCCTCGATGTGGCAGCGGGGGTTGGTGGTGATCAGGTGGGTGTCGTAGCACTTGGCCACCTCGGCCAGACCCTGCTTGATGCATTGGATGTCCACCACCATGGCATCCACGGCCCCGGTGACAATGACCGCCTCGGTGGAACCGAAGTTGCCGGCATGGGGCACCCCGTGGCGGGACATCATTTCCGCGCCGGAACAGCACATGCCGATGAGGTTGATGCCGGTGGCACCCCTGGCCTTTGCCTCGTCCATGAAAAAGGGATCATTGGCCGCAGCCATCATGCCTTCGAACATGGCGGGTTCGTGGCCGTGGACAATGACGTTGACATGGTCCGCCTTGAGCACCCCCATGTTCACCTCGGCCAGGGTGGGGGAGGGGGTGCCAAACATGATGTCCGACAGCTCCGTTGCCACCATGGATCCGCCCCATCCGTCGGCCAGAGCGGTTCGGGCGATTTGTTTCATGAGGTTGTTGAAGTCCTGGTCACAGCCGATGTGGGTCCGGCTCATGAGTTCCATGACCTCCAGCATGGCCCCCCTGGGGGTGATGCCGTCCTTTTTCCATTGTTCCTGGAGGGCCTTGGGGGCCCGGCGGGTAAAGGGCATGGCCCCTTCCTGGCCGGAAAAGGTTTTTTCCAGTTCATGGCAGAGCTCCAGGCCCACTTCACGGATCTCCTTGCCCTCCACCTCAATGCCCACGGAACGGGCCACCTTTTCCATCTTCCGGATGTCGTCCAGCCTGAAGTCCTCGATCTTCCCCTGGACAATGCCCCTGAAGAGCTCCAGGATATGGCGGCCGTGGTCGTTGTGGGAGGCCGAACCGGCCGCCACGTTCCGACCGAAGTTCCGGGCCTCGATGGTGTCGATGGTGGCCCCGCAGACCCCGACTTTTTTATAGGGGTCCCGGGGGTTGAGGCGGCAGGGGCCCATGTAACAGTGTTTACAGCAGGCAGATACTTCTCCGATGGGGCAGGGTTTCACGTCCAGGGCCCGGTCCAGGTCAAGCATGACTCCGTCGCTCCTGGCTTTGGTCAGCATCTGCTGGGTGGCTTCACAGGTGGTGCGGTCTTGTACACTTGGCATTTCTTTTTTGTCTTTTCCCATCTCTGTCTCCTTGGATGTCCCTGTCCAAAGCTACCGGTACAGGGGAAGGTCATTGCCGAAGTTGCTGGAAGGGGAACTGCAGACCCTGGGACACGGCAACGCATCGATACACCATGGAGTGGTTCCATATCGCAGACGCAGATCGCCGGTGTCGTATCGGGTAAAACAAATTGGCGTTTGGGTTTCGGTGCCATCAATATAGTCAAACCCAAGTGGAAAAGCAAGTAAAAGGACCATTTAAAAAAGTGCAAGGTCCCGTACTGAAATGGAATCCTTGTGGGGGGCGACATGGGACCATGTTCGGAGGGAAGGGGGGCAGACCTCTATGTAAGTCCAGAATCCACTGGCCGTTAAAGGGGCATAGGATTCGGCGTTGAACCATTGCACCGGGGCCGGGAGGGTGATATACCGGTGGGAAAATCGGTTTCAATCCATCCCATTCACACAGGAGAAGGAATCTATGGAATCCCGGATCAGCATTATCACCCTTGGCGTGGCCAGCCTTGAACGGTCCCATGCATTTTACACCTCCCTTGGCTTTGGTTCATCCAATGGGCCGGAGGAGGGGATTATCTTTTATAAAACCGGTGGCGTCTGTTTGGCCCTTTATCCCCTGGATGCCTTGGCCGCAGATGTGTCACCGAAGCTTGCTCCGGAAGGCTCGGGGTTTTCCGGTATTACCCTGGCCCATAACACCCGTTCAAGGGCGGAGGTGGACCAGGTGCTGGCATTGGCCAAGGAAGCGGGGGGAACCATTGAGAAAACCGCCCGGGAAACGGATTGGGGCGGTTATGGCGGATATTTTTCAGACCCGGACGGCCATCTGTGGGAGGTGGCCTTTGGCGCATCCTGGGAATTTAATGCCGACGGCAGCCTTGTTGTCCCCTAATAACGCAGCAGTGAGGCCCCCTGGGCATTACCGGCCCGCGGCCTCCTGGGCCTTGAGCATGGGCAGCTGCCGTTCCATAAGGTTGAGGACGGCGATGAAAAGGGCGGACAGGATCATGTAGAGACAGGCGGCAATGGCAAAGAGTTCCATGGGCATGAAGGTTTCGGCAATGAGGTTCCGGGTGATGCCGGTGATCTCCAAAAGGGCCACGGTGGAGGCCAGGGAGGTTCCCTTCATCATGAGCACCAATTCGTTGGAATAGCCGGGCAGGGCAATGGCCGCTGCCTGGGGGGTGATGATGCGTTTATAGATTTGGAACTGGGACATGCCGATGGAGATGGCCGCTTCCAGCTGCCCCTTGTTCACCGACTGGATGGCCCCCCTGAGGATTTCCCCCACATAGGCGGTGGTGTTCAGGGTAAAGGCCAGGACCGAGCACCAATAGGCGTCCCCGAAAAAGATCCACAGGGTGGAGTTCCGCATCCATTCAAACTGGGAAAATCCGTAGTAGATGATGAAGAGCTGGACCAGAAGGGGGGTCCCCCGGAAAAAGTAAATATAGGCAAAGGCCGGGGCCGAGAGCAGTCTGGATTTGGCATTGCGGGCCAGGGCCAGGGGAACGGCCAGGACCATTCCGGCGATCAGGGTGACAAAGACCAGTTTCAGGGTGACCAGGGTGCCGTCCACAAGTTGGGGCAGGCACTCTTTCATGAGTTCGATATCCATCAGTTGACCATCCCCACACCGCGATTGGCCCGTTTTTCCATGAAATGGAGGGCCACGGTTGTTATGGTGGTAATGCCCAGGTAGATCAGGGCGGCGGTAATGTAAAAGGTAAAGGGCTTGCGGGTGGCGGCCACGGCGGCTGCGGCATTTCGCATGAGTTCATTGAGGCCGATGACAGAGACCAGGGCCGTGTCCTTTTGCAGGATCATGAACAGGTTGCCCAGGCCGGGTAGGGCATAGCGCCAGATCTGGGGGAAAAGAATCCGGTAAAAGACCTTAAAGGGGCCCATGCCCATGGCCCGGGCCGCTTCCAATTCCCCCCCGGCCACGGCCAGGATGGAGACCCGGAAGACATCGGTGGCATAGGCCCCGTAGACCAGGCCCAGGGTGAAGACCGCCGCCACCAGCGGGTCGATCTCCACATAGATATCATATCCAAAGAGTCCGGCAACCCGGTGGATCACGGTGCTGCCGCCGAAATAGACAAAGAGGACCAGGATGAGTTCAGGGATCCCCCGGATGAGAATGGTCCAGAAGTCCGTGAACCAGCCCAGAATCCGGACCCCGGAGAGTTTGGCCCCGGCCCCGGCCATGCCCGAGACCAGCCCCACCACCAGGGCCATCATCATGATTTTTATGGTGCCCCAGGTTCCCAGGGCCAGGGCGCCGCCGTATCCGTATAAATCCATCGTAAATGTCTCCAAATTTTGGGGGAGGCCGGGCCGCCCCATGGGACGGCCCGGGTGTTGGTCGTCAAATCCTTGGGACGGCCGGGAGCTGCGAACACAAATGCCCGCCGTTGTCCTTCCCCGCCGGGAACAGGGGCTTATTTAAACCATTTGTCATAGATCTTATCATAGGTGCCGTTGGCCTTGATTTCGGCCAGGGCCGTATTGAATGCGGCCAGCAATTCCTTGTCTTCCTTGCGCACGGCAATGCCCACGCCTGCGCCGATGTATTCCTTGTCATTAACCAGGGGGCCCACCTCCTGCAATGCTTTCCCGTCTTCTCCCTTCAGGGTTTTGAAGACAAAGATATCAGAGGCCAGGACCAGGTCGATGCGACCGGCGGCCAGGTCGAGAACCTGTCCGGCAGGGGCGTCGTAGTATTTTATTTCAACGGATTTGCCGTAGACGCCCTTGATGTAATTGGCCCAGGTGGTGGCCCGCTGAACGCCCACCCGTTTTCCCTTGAGGCCCTGGGGGGCAAAGTCAAAGGTTTCGCCCTTGCGGGACATGAACAGACCGGTTTCGTCGTAGTAGGATTGGGAGAAGTTGACCACCTTCAGCCGCTTGGGGGTGATGGACATGTCCGAAATGATGGCGTCGAATTTTTTGGAGAGTAGGCCCGGAATCATGCCGTCCCAATCCTGGATCACATCTTTTTTCTCCACGCCCATGACATCACAGAGGGCGGCGGCAATTTCCACGTCAAAACCTTTAATGTTGCCCTGGCCGTCCACAAAGTTAAAGGGCGGGGTGGCGGTTTCATTGGCGATCCTCACAATTTCTTTGGCAAAAGCGGAACCAGCGGAAAGGAACAGAGCGATGAGACAATAGAAAAATACCTTTTTCATGAGCAACTCCTTGGGTTGAGGGTGATATACAGAGGAATCCGGACCATTCCGGATTACACGCTTTCCATGGGGTTATGGGCCAGGAACTGGCGAAATCGGTCGGTTTTGGGCCGGGTGAACACCGCTTCCGGGGGACCGTCCTCGGTGATTTCGCCGCTGTCCAGAAAGATGATTCTGGAGGAGACCTCCCGGGCAAATTTCATTTCATGGGTGACGATGATCATGGTCCGGCCTTCGTCTGCCAGGGCCCCCATGACCTGGAGAACCTCCTGGACCAGTTCCGGGTCCAGGGCCGAGGTGGGTTCGTCAAAGAGGAGCATGGAGGGATCCATGGCCAGGGCCCGGGCAATGGCCACCCGCTGTTGTTGCCCCCCGGAGAGCTGGCTGGGATAAACGTTCACCTTGTCGGCAACCCCCACCTTTTCCAGGTAGGTCATGGCCTTTTCATGGGCCTGGGACCTGGTGAGTCCCAGGACCTGGACCGGTCCCTCCATGACATTCTGGAGGATGGTCATGTGGGTCCAGAGGTTGAAGTTCTGGAAGACCATGCCCAGGCTGCCCCGGATGCGGTTGATCTGTTTCTTATCGGCGGCCCGGCGTTTGTCCCCTTTCCCCTTCATGCGGATGAGTTCGCCGCTGATATACACCTCTCCCTTTTGAGGGGTTTCCAGAAGGTTGATACTTCTCAGGAGGGTGGATTTGCCCGAGCCGGAGGAGCCCAGCAGGGAGACCACGTCCCCCTTGTCTGCGGCGAAATTGATGCCCTTGAGGACTTCCAGGCGGCCAAAGTACTTGTGAAGGTCGATGATTTCGATTGCATGGTCCTTGGGGTTCATATCCGCTGTGTTCTCCTGAAAGAGGTCTATGCCGATCCGGCGGGGTTCGGATATCCTGTGACGATTGGCCGGGGAAGGGTGCCGTCCCGTCAAATATCCGGCGGGTCACCGGGTTGAACTGATCTTCTCACATAGCAATGGTCGTGCCATGGTAGCGAACCCTGTTTTTTTGTGTCCTGTGTGGGGAATGGATTTGTGTTGGAAATCAGTGGGTAGGAGGGTAATACCATTGGGAATAAAGGCTGTGGCCCCAGGAAAGACCCGGGGAACAGCCATGGAGAAATTGTCACTTGTGTCAAGGTAGATGCCACAATTGACATGGGGCGCCGGCCTTTTTATGATTTTCAAATCAAGAAAGACCGGCGTTGAACAAAGGCGCCACAGACCGGATGGTTTACGGAATGGGCAGGCCGGGAAAATCTATAATCCGTGGTTGCCGCCGTAGGCCGACCGGGCAGGGGACTGCCAATTCCCCAGCAGGTCGGGGTCGGTTTTAAAGATTTCCACCTTCAAGGGGTAACAGGGGGCGGTGTCGCTGGAGTGTTCCGATCCGCAATCTCCGCCGGGGCAGGCGGATAGCCCCCCCAGAAGATCGATTTCGGCAAAGAATTCCAGATAATCCCCGGGCCGCACCGGACTGGCCTTCATGAAATATTGGTGGGTGTCGGCGGTGAAGCCTGTACACATGAATACATTGAGGACGTCGTGGACATGGGGTTCCACTTTTTCCACCGGCTCTCCGGTGTGGTCGACCAGGGCCCGGATGAGGTTGGAGTGGCAGCAATTGTGGTAGTCGGTCTGGCTGAGGAGGCGACCGGTGTAGGGATCGCACCGGGTGCCGATGACGTCGTGGACAGAACCGCCGAAATCATCAAACCCGTACCAGTCCAGGGTGTCATGGGTGATGGTGGCCATGGACCGGAAATGGGGGAAGCTGGACCAGAGCCGGTCCCCGGTGCTCACATGGGTGCCGTGGAGGGCCCGGGTCTTTCCGCTGTAGAAGCGCTCGGTGAGGTCATTGGCGGCCCATAGGTTGAGGTCCCCCACCTGGGGGCCTTCCACACCGATGATGCGGAAAAAATGGCCCCGGGGCACGGAAAAGGTTTTTGCATCCCTTGGGGGCACAAGGACCTCGTCTATTTTTTCCAGGGCGGCACGGGCCTTTTCATAGGCAGCCATATCCGGCCTGGGCAGGGTGTCCACGGGGTAACAGATCACAGGGGCAACGGCTTTGCGGGAGTCGGCATCGGCCGGGGCCGGGGTCTTTGGTGCATACTTCATGGGGTATCCTTTGTTTTGAATGGGGTGTTAACGGTATATGGGCGGCCTGGGTCAGGCCGGGGGTTTTGGGGGCGGCAGGACCACCTTCATGGCCAGTTCCACCATGTCCTCCACCCGGGTTTCTTCCACTCCCAGAACCCGTTGGAGGATAAAGCCCTCCACCAGGGCCACCAGGAACCGGGAGAGGAGCCGGGGGTGGGGGGCGGGGGGCAGATCCCGGGCCTGGACCTGGTCAATGAGGGAGAACCACCGGGCATAGGTGTCCTGGAACCGTTCCCCCAGGGAGGGGGGATCGGCCATGGCCTCCCGGATGAGGTAGAGGTGGAGGCGGGATCGGGTCTGGGAGCCCAGGAGGATCTCAAAATAGGCCGTGAGAAGGGCCCTGACTCGCTGGGGATCCTCCTGATCCCTCCCAGGGGGCGGGTTTTTTCTTGGCCTTGGTCCGGTCTCTGTCAGGGGGGCGGCCTTGAGGATGTCCCGGGTGATCTTTTCCATGTGGTGGTCGGCAATGTCAAAGACCAGGTCGGCCTTGGAGGCGTAGTAATAATAAAGGGTGCCCTTGGACAGGCCCGATGCCTTGGCCACCATGGCCAGGCTGGTTCGGTCCACCCCCTGGTCGGCAATGAGTACCATGGCCGCTTCCCGTATCTTTTCCCGGTTGTCCTCTCCGGTGCCCCTGCAGGTTCTGGCCATGGGATCAGGCCCCTGTTTCCGTCCGGGCCAGGACCAGGGCCACCGCATCCACGGGGCAGTCGTCTACGCAGAAGCCGCAGGCAATGCATGCCTTTTTATTTTCCAGCCAGGGATAGGCATGGCGGTCCCGGACCACCATGAGGTCGGTGGAGAGGGCCTGGGTGGGACAGGTTTCAATGCAGATGCCGCAACTGATGCAGGTGGCCATGTCAAATTCGGGTTTGGGCCATTTTTTCCGAGCCAGGCGGGGAACCGGTGTGCCAAAGGCATCTTCCACGCAATGGGCCGGGCAGGCCCGACCGCAGGCCCCGCAGTCCATGCACAATGCTTCTTCTATGCAATGGATCTCTTTTTTGCCCCCACGGATGGCCTGGGTAGGACAGACCGCTGTGCAGGCGGTGCAACCGGTGCACTCCTGGGTGATATAGTGGGCCATGGGCCCTCCTTTTTATGAAATACGGGTTACGGCCTTGACCTGATCCGGGGTGGGGGCGCCGGTTTCCCGGTCCCAACCGTAGAGGTCCCAATAGTCCTTCATCATTCCGTCCAGATCCACGGTGCGACCCTTGTTGGCCCCGCTTTCCTGGGCCGGTTCCCCCAGGGAGACCGGGCTGGGTCTGTTGTCCATGGGCCGGATGCCGTGTTTGATGTTAAATGCCTGTTTCAGGGTCTGGATCCGGGCTCCAATCTTAAGGTAGTCTTCCGGGGAGAGGTGGCGGCCCGTGGCCGCGTTGAGCCAGTCAAACACCGGGATGCGACCCGTTCCCAAAAAGCCGCCGAACAGGCAGAGTCCGGCCCCGTTCATGACGTTGAGGTATTCGCTGTTGGCCTTGCCCCTGCGGGCGTGGTCCATGCTGGGGGCGTACCGGCTGTTCTTGGAGTGGAACAGGCCGGGCTTGGGCAGGGACTTCACCTTTTTCCAAAGCTGGTACATCTCATAGTAGAGTCCGGCCCCGTTGGTGTGGCGTCCGGGGGCGGGTTCCACCCCGTAGTGAAGGGCAAAGCCGGGGTCGTTGCGACCGTCGTGCATGGCCAGTTCCTGGCCCCCGGCATGGACGGCCAGGGGAAGGGCCTCGGGCCCCAGGGCCTGGGCCGCCTCTTTGACCCCGTTTTTCAAAAGAGCGCCGATGCCCTGCCCTGAGATCATGGCATCCACCAGGAAGCGGATGGCCTCGGCACTGCCCCATTCCAGGGGAAGGCCCCCGGTCTGGGCCGGTTTGATGATTCCCTTTTCCCAGCATTCCATGGCAAAGGCGGCCACATGGCCGGCGGAGATGGTGTCCATGCCGGCCCGGTTGAGGCGTTCGTTGATTTCAAAGATCAGGTCCGTGTCCGTGTTCATGACAAAGCCGCCAAAGGAGAGCACGGTTTCATACTCGGGTTTATGGGTCTCCCGGTCCTTGAGGTCCGGGGCCGAGCCCTCGGGAAGGGTGCAGATGCCGCCGCAGCCCAGGGGACAGGAGTAGCAGTGGAACTTCCGGGTTTCCCGGGCAATATACCGATCCGGGTTGGAGGTGCGGCTCTTCGTCACCCCCCAATCGGCGCTGCTTCCCTTCCAGTTGCGGATGGGGGCGTCCCCTATTTCCACGGACATCTGGTTCATGGAGACCGTTCCCCATTTGCGCAACAGGATTTTATAGAGGAGTCCGTCCTGGATGGCGGCCCAGGGCATGAGGCGCATGAAGGCCCCCAAAACCGGGGTGAGGAATCCCGGGACAAAGGGGGGCTGGAATTGGACCCATTTGTTACAGGCCCGGCTGAGTTTTTTAATTTTTTCCCTGCTGTGGGGATGGATGCGATGATGACCGGCCAGGACCAGGGCTTTTATGTTTTTGGAGCCCATCACCGCCCCCAGGCCGGACCGGGCTGCCATGCGCCCCTTGTCCGTGGAGATGCCGGCCATGGCGGACCGGTTTTCCCCGGCCGGGCCGATGCAGGCCACCTTTGAACCCCTGTGGCGTTCCTTAAGCAGGGTCTCGGTCTCCACCGTGTCCATGCCCCAGAGGTCCGAGGCCGGCCGTAGCTCCATGACGGCATTGTCCACATAGAGATAGACCGGTTCCGGGCTGATGCCCTTGAAAAAGATGCCGTCCACGCCGCAGCGTTTGATGGCCGGGGAAAAATGCCCCCCGCAATTGGCCTCCCCCCATCCCTTGGTAAGGGGGGATTTACCCGTGACCATCCACCGCCCCGCAAAGAGGGCGCCCGTGCCCGTGAGCAGGCCGGAGACAAAGCCCAGGACATTGTCCGGTCCTAGGGGATCGGCATCTTCCGGGATCTCTTTGTACAGGATGTGGGCGGCCAGGCCCATGCCCGAAAGGAAATGGTCGTAGACCTTGTCTGGAACCGGGGTCCGGGTGCAGCCACCGGTTTCCAGGTCCACTTCCATGATGTGACCCATGTAACCCTTGCGTTTCATATCAGCGTCTCCTTTGTGAAGGGATCAGGGGACGACCCTCCCAGGCCGCCTCCAGAACCGTCATCATATCGGTTAAATTCATGTCTTCGGGGTTGTAGATCTGTGCCCCGTCCCCCAGGGCGGTCCGGGCAATGATCTCCAGGTGGGGCCGGGTGACGGCGGCTTGGCCGTCGGGGGTGAGACAGTCCTTGAACCGCAGGGGATGGCGTCCGTCCGTGGCCTGGTTCAAGGCCGTGTTCAGGGCCCGGACGGCCTCCACGGCGGCCTGGGGCCGTTGTGGGTCCGGTGTACGGGAAAAGTGCCGGGCCCCGGCCAGGGGAAGGAGAAGATCCCCCAGCTCCTGTCCGGCAAGGTGTTGGTTGTATTCCATGCCGTAGGGCAAAAGTACGGCCATGCAGGTACCGTGGGGCAGGTGGCAGACGGCACCCACGGAATGGCCCAGGGCATGGACCATGCCCACCATGGCATTGGAAAAGGCCATGCCGGCCAGGGTGGCGGCCGTGGCCATGGCCAGGCGCCCTTCCCTGTCCGAGGGGTGGGTGACCACCTGGATCAGGTGGCCCCGGATGAGGTCTATGGCGGCGTGGGCATGGGCCTGGCTCAGGGGGTTTCGCCCCAGGCAGAAACAGGCCTCCACGGCATGGCTCAGGGCGTCCATCCCGGTGAGGGCGGTGATGTGGGGGGGTAGGGTCAGGGTCATGCGGGAATCCACCACTGCCACATCGGGCAAAAGAAAGGGGGAGCTGAAGAGCTGCTTCCGGTTCTGGGCTGGGTCGGCAATGACGGCCACCAGGGTGACCTCGGAGCCGGTGCCCGCAGTGGTGGGTACGGCAATGAGGGGCCTGAGGCGCCGGGTGAGGGCACCGGTTCCTGCATAGGCCATGATATCGTCCCCGCCGTTGGACACCAGGATATTGATGCCCTTGGCCGTGTCCAGCACCGAGCCTCCGCCCAGGGCGATGAGGCTGTCGCAGCCCCTGTCCCTGTATACGGTGGCCAGTTCCCTAACCCGGGTGACATCGGAGTCCGGGGGCACCTGGTCCTCCACCGCCGCCAGGGTCAGGCAGTCCCCCAGGGCCTGGATGAGGATGTCCAGCAACCCTGCGGATTTTACCCCTTCATCGGTGAGGACCATGGGGGAGGATGTCCCCATTTCAAGGAGAAGGTTGGGGATCTCTTCCAGGGCGGTGTGGCCGGAGATGAGCCGGCCCTTGCAGGAAAATTCATAATAATCAGGACAGGTCATGGGGCAGCTCCTTTGGGGTGTTGGCGGTCTGGAGGTCCAGGTCGGCCGGTCCCCTTGGGACGGTTCCGTTGGACAGGGCAAAGAGATCGTTGAACAGATCCTTGAGACAGGTCAGGGCCCGCTCCCCCCGCTGGAAGGGTGGGGTGGCGGCAAAGCGTTCCGGCCCGGCCAGGGGCAATAGAAGGTCTCCGGGTACCTTCCGTTCACACAGTCCCTCCACCAGGGAGAGGGCCATGGCATGGCCCGGGGTGATGGCGCCAAGGCGGTCTTTATCCCTGTCCATGGATTGGGGCAGGGCCTTGAGGCAGGTCAGGTTCGGAAAATTGGAAAGGAGAAAGCCGGCAATGGCCGTGGCATGGGCGATACCGGCGGTGGTGGTCTCTCCGGTTTTATCCTTGCGTCCCTTCCCTGGGGAAAAATGGTGGGCCACTAGGGGCTTGAAGTGGTCCAGGGTCCAGGAGAGGCCGGCTGCGGCATAGGGTTTGGCCAGGGGGTTGCCCCCCAGGGCATGGACTTCGGCACAGACGGCCAGGGCAGTGAATCCGGCGTTGAGGCGTGGGGCCAGTTCCTTGGGGGGCCGGGTCAGCTCCGGTGTGATGCAGGCCAGGTCCGGGGCCAGACCGGAAAGTTCCCGGCGGTGGCCTCCCATGTCAAGGTGATGGCTGGTCTCCCATCCCATTCCCGGGCCCGTGGGCAGATAGACCAGGGGGAAAAGATCAACGCCCTGGGGAAGGGCCATGGGCTGGTCCGGTTCCCTGGGGAGGATTTCCGGGCCCAGGGCCAGGCAGAGTCGGAGTTTTTTGGCCAGGTTGACCAATTGGCCTTCTCCCAGGACCAGGAGGGCGTCGCACCCCTTTTGGGTAGACCAGGTATATACCTGTTTCAGGGCGTCGGGATCATGGGGATCCACCCCGGCAAAAGCCAGGGGCATGCCCGAATCCTTAAACGCCTTTACCAGGGGGATGTGGATCTTTTCATCCAGCTGGGATTCCTGTACCAGGACCAGGGGGGTGGCCGCCCCCAGGGAAAAGAGTTCAAAGGGAAGGTGGGCCAGGGCCTGTTTTCCAAAGGCGGTTTTGGTGGGGGTCAGAAAGCTGTGGATGGACATGGCGCCTCCTTAAAAGCCCAAAAGGGTTCTCAGATAGATGTGGACCCGGTCCAGGGTATGGCGTTTCAGGGACCAGGACGGGTAGCGTTTGACGGCCAGTTTGGCAATGAACCGGGGCAGAAGGTAGACCTGGACCGCATCCAGGATGCGGATCATGGCGCATGCCTGGCAGATGTCCCCGTCCACAAAGAGGCGGTCCCGGGCACTGGCCGTGGGGGTGCTCTCCTGGAAGGTGAAAAGGAGGAAGAAATGCTCCAGGCTTTTTAGGGTGAGGTTGAGGTCGGCCCGGCCCTGTTTCAACCGCCGGCCCATGTACTTCACCTTACCCTTGGGGGTTTTGCCCACCACCATGGCCGGCCCCGAGGGAAAGGCACCCAGGCAGACGGTGTACCCCCTGGGCATGGCCTGGAATTCGGCCTTGATACGGGGATCCACCCTGGCGGCGGCCTGTACGGCCCTGCCGGTGAACCAGAGCATGAGATGGAGATATGCACGTTTGAGTCGCTGTTTTCCGGATGGAACTTCCATGAAACGGGCCATGTCTGCCTCCTTGGGCATGTTTCCCCGGATATTGGGTGTTGCCTGAGATATCCGGGGTACCGGTTCCGGGCCGCAATATTCCATGGAACAGCTGAAAGACCGTGGGGGATGTCCCCTTTTATTCCCTTTGCGACCCCTCAAAGGGGAGTCGGTTGATTGGCCGACTAAACCATATAAGAAAATTTAAAAACCCCTGTCAAGGATTAACCCTCATTCATTTAAGATTATTCCGGCGGAACCCCCATGGTGGTCCGGCCGATTTCCCGGAACAGGGAGAGCCCCTGGAGGGTCCGTTCCTTTCCGTCCCGATCGTTGCCGGGGTATGCAGAGAGCTTTACCACCACCATTTCCCTGGTCGGATTGACATAGATGACCTGGTCGTAGATGCCAAGGGCCATGAATTCCCCCTGGCTGCCTTCGGGGATCCACCATTGGAAGCCGTAGCCCAGGATCCAGAAGGAGTGGGGATTCTCTCCGGGCACCAGGTGGGGGCCGTCCATGGTCAGGGAGGCGTCGATCCAGGAAGAGGGGACGATTTCCTCCCCCTGGTACCGGCCCTGGTTGAGGTAGAGCAGGCCGAAACGGGCATAGTCCCGGGCCACCAGGCCCAGGCCCCCAAAGGCCATTTCCATGTCCCGGTTGTCCTTGATCCAATAGGCGTCGGATTCCATGCCGATGCGGGAGTGGAGTTTCTCCTCCATGTATTGGTAAAGGGGACGGCCTGTGGTGTGGCGCAGGACCATTCCCAGAACCTGGGTGTCCATGCTCACGTAATGGTTATAGGTGCCCGGTTCCCGCTGGGGTTCCAGGGTGAGGACAAATTCGTCCATGGAGGTGCCCAGGGCAAAGACCCGGCCCATGCGGTTGATGTCCGAATAAAAGTCCCCATAGTCCTCGTTGAAGCGGACCCCGGACGACATCTGGAGGACATCCTTGAGGGGGACGTCGTGGTATCCGCTGCCCTTGAGCATGTGGACATAGTCGGACACCGGGGTCGCCAGGCTGGGGATCACCCCCTCACCGTGGGCAATGCCCACCAGAGCAGAGACCATGGATTTGGCCAGGGACCAGGAAATAAGCCGGCTGGAGGGGGTGGTGCCCCGGTAGTATTCTTCAAAAACAAGGGTGTCCCTGTGGAGGACCAGCAGGGCCATGGTCCAGGTTTCGTCCAGAAATCCCTGTGTGGTGTAAACCCTGTCGTTGTGGACAAAGTTGGGGGGAAGGGGGCGTATGTCTCGTTTAAATTCAGACGGGGCGGCAGGGGCACGGATAATGTGATGGGGAAAGATGGTGTCCATGGTCTGGAAATTGGTCACAATGCGGTCGGGCTGGAACAGGGTGAGAACCCGGTAGAGGCGGTGGGCTTTTTCGTGGAAAACGGCCAGGGTCACCAGGACAAGGATGAGGAGTGCGGCCAGGGCAAGTCCCAACCCCTTGAGGATGCGGGGCAGGGGCGATGGGCGGCCCATGGCGACGTCGGTTGCTGCAGTCATATGCCTTCTCCTTCGTATCGCTGAATCGCATTTTGGGAATCGGTGACGATAGTACCATATCCGTCACCGGGTGGGGGTGTCAATGAAAAACCAGGGGGGCTTGCCTTGGTGAAAATTATGGGATAAAAACGATGTTCTACGATGGGTAACGGAATTTGAATTTTCGCAAAAGGAGTGATTATGCTCAAGCAGCGCATCCAAGACCATATCATCATCGCCCAGCTGGACGACGGCGCCACCAATGCGGTAACCCTGGAGACCCTCAGGGGGCTCAAGGAGGCCGTTGATCAAGTGAACCAGGATCCGGACATCAAGGGCTTGATCCTTACGGGGACAGGGCGATTTTTCTCGTCGGGCTTCAGTCTTCCCGGATTTACCGCCTTTGGGGATGCCCGGGAGGTGGTGGCGTTTTTTGAGGAGGAGGAGGCCGTGCTCCTGGATCTGTTCATCTGCCGGAAACCGGTGGTGGCGGCCATCAACGGCCATTGCGCCGCCATGGGGATGATCATGTCCTTTGCATCGGATTACCGCATTGCCAAGGATCATCCCAAGATTAAGCTGGGCATGAGTGAAATTAAGATCGGCCTCTCCCTCACCGTTGCCCAGGCTGGTATTGTCCGCTTTGGGGCGGACAGCGATAAAACCTTCAGGGACCTCATGTATTTCGGGGATATGATGCCCGTGTCCCGGGCAGTGGAAATGGGGCTGGTGGACGAAGTGGCAACCGATGAGGCCGCCATGCTGGCCCGGGCCAAGGAGGTGATTGCCCTGTGGATGGATACCCCCAACCAGCCCTTTATCCGGATCAAGCAAGGACTGAAGGAACAGACCGTAAAGCGCATCCGGGAAACCCTGGATCGGGGGGAATGGAAGGCCCCCCTGGCGGATGCCCTGCTCAACCCCGAGGTCAAAGCCACCCTGGATTTTGTCCACAGGACCATGCTGGGCAAGGGGTAAATACCTGCCCCCGGGGATCCCATGTATGCCCGAAAACGGAACAGGGGGGCTGCCGGGGGCAAATCACCCCCCTGTTTCAAAGTCTATCCCCTGGTGACATATCCGGGTTCGGGCAGATGCCCCATGCCCACGGATTAAAGGCCGGAGAGCCCAAGAAAGGTGGAACGGATCCGCTTGAGATGTTTCAGCAGGTGGTCCTTTCTGGTCTGCCCCACTTCCCGGGCCAGGGCTTTGACATCCCTTTCAGCCCCGGGGGAAAGAAGGGTTTCCAGGGCCACCAGATCTTCCTTCAAAAATACCACCTCCTGGTCCCAGGACGGGTGATCCATCTTCTTCATATTAAAATACCAGAGCCGGAAGGTCAGGGAGTAGAGCCGGTCCGACATCTCAATGAGAAAGGGATTGTCGCAGGCGTTGTAGAAGAGTTCCTTGGTATCCATGTCCAGCTGGGCCAGCTCCCTGGGATTGTGTTGTCCCATGAGTTGGTCGCATTTCAGGGTAAAGCCGTGGAGCCGGTCCCAGAGTTTTGGGGTAAAGCGTTCCGCAGCCATGGCTCCCAGCACCCCCTCCAGTTCCAGCCGGGCCTGGAAGACGTGGGTGATGGTGTTCAGTTCCAGTTCGGACACCTGGATGCCGGTTCTGGGAAGAATTTTCACCAGATGCTCCCACTCCAGGCGGGCCAGGACGGTTCGTAAAGGGGTTCTGCTGACACCGAATTCCGTTGCCAGGGATTGCTCTTTTAAAATCTGACCTGGGGCGTAATCCAGGAAGATGATGCGCTCCCTAAGGGTTTCGTAGATGTTTGGATTCATGGTTTTCGCTTTAGAACATATCACTTTATTTTATTAGTATACCAGACCTGTACATAACGGTTTGGTTGAAAAAACACCAGGTAAAAAATTGAATTTATTGTTAAATTTTTTGCCTTATTATTGTGTTGACTTTAAAAATTCTTTTGGTATACCTTAGAAATATCATATGTGACATGAAACCGAAACGCCAATATCAGCAGGAGGAATCATGGTAGAATCCAATATCACCCACGGCCTCTGGGCAGCCACTGCAACAGGTAAACCCCGGCTGGACACCCTCAAGGGAGACCATAAAACGGAAATCGCCATCATCGGCGGCGGATATACCGGACTTTCAGCATCGTTTCATCTGGCAAAGGAGGACAAAGACGCCATCCTTCTGGAGGCCAATGATGTGGGACACGGTGGTTCTGGCCGGAACGTGGGGCTGGTCAACGCCGGCCTCTGGCTCATGCCCGAGGACGTGGTGAAATTGGTGGGAACCCGATATGGCGACACCCTGATTGATGTATTGGGCGCCTCCCCTGACCTGGTCTACGGAATTGTGGATCAATACGGCATTGATTGTGAAGCATGGCGATACGGCACCCTCCACTGCGCCGATTCCCGTTCCGGTCTCAAGGCCCTTGAGCAGCGGGAGGCCCAGTGGCAGAGACGGGGTGCCCCGGTGCGGCTGCTCAGCCGGCAGGAGGCCGCGAAAAAGCTGGGAACCCAGACCTTCCTGGGCGCATTGTTGGACGAACGGGCCGGCACCATCCAGCCCCTGGCCTATGCCTACGGCCTTGCCCGGGCCGCCCAAAGTGAAGGGGCCCGGATGTACAAGGAATCCCCGGTTACAGGCATTGAAAGGGAAAGCGGGAACTATGTCCTTAAAACCCCCAACGGCAGCGTGACCGCCAAAAAGGTCATCGTGGCCACCCTTGGATACCCCCAGGGCGCCCTGGAGGGGCACAGCAAGAATATGGTGCCCTTTAACTACTTCCAGTTTGCCACCAAACCCCTGCCCCCGTCCGTACTGGAATCGGTCCTGCCCGATCGCAACGGTGCCTGGGATACCAATCTCATCCTTTCCTCCTATCGTCTGGATGCGGCCGGTCGCTTGATCATCGGTTCCGTGGGCAATATCGAAGGCTTTGCCATGGGATTGAACAGGGCATGGGCCCAACGCAGCATCAAACACGCCTTCCCCCAGATCGAAACCCTTGATTTCGAATATGGCTGGTACGGTCGCATTGCCATGACCACGGATCACATCCCCAGATTCCATGTTCTGGATGACAACATGGCCATGGTCACCTGTTACAACGGCAGGGGCATCGGCCCGGGCACGGTCTTTGGAAAGCTTCTGGCCCGTTACATGACCGGCGGCTCCACTGCGGATATCCCCCTGCCGGTGTCCGAGGTCAAGGGCATTTCCCTGCAGTTTTTCAGGGGATTGTTCTATGAAGCCGGTTCCCGGATTTATCATTTTACCCAGCGTCGCATTTAATGGGGGAAACCATGCGGGTCACGGTGTGTGAACTTCCCCAGGACTGGACCTGGCGGACGGAGATTCAGGATGGGCTTAAGGCATATCTGGAAAGGGTTGAAAGCGATTTTCTTCTTTTACCGGAGATGGGGTTTGATCGTTGGTTACCCACCCATGACAAGGTGGATCCGGATCGCTGGAAGGCATCGGTGGAACGCCATCTGGGATGGATGGAACGCCTTGGGGAGTGGGGCGTTCCCATGGTGGCCGGCACCCGACCGGCCATCCGGGAGAACCTACCCTTGAACATCGGGTGGGTGTGGACCCGGGAGGCCGGGACCATGGATCTCCATGAAAAATACTACCTTCCGGATGAAGACGGATTTTACGAAGCCACCTGGTATCGAAAGGGAAACGGTTTTTTTAACCTCCTGGAGATCAACGGGGTAAAACTGGGGTTTCTCATCTGTTCTGAGTTGTGGTTCCTTGATCGGGCCCGGGAGTACGCCAGGGACGGGATTGACCTGTTGTTGTGCCCCCGGGCCACCCCCGACACCACCGGTGGGGTCTGGCAGGCCGGCGGCCAGGCCGGTGCCTGGGTCTCCGGGGCCTATTGCCTCTCCTCCAATTTCATCGGTCCCATCAAAAAGGGGCTGGCCTTTGGCGGGACCGCCTGGGTGACGGAACCTGAACGGGGAATGGTTTTGGGGAGCACCTCTCCGGATGGGCCCTTTTATTCCGTTGACATCGACCCCGGGGTGAGCCGTGCCGCCAAGTCCGGCTATCCGAGGTATGTAAGGGAATAGGGGGCGGGCCTTCCTCCCCGGCCCGGAACATACCTGTGGTGTGCCCCCTGCCGGTTTTATATCAAAAGATCAATCCCTCTGGGGAATGATCTCCAGCCAGTATCCGTCAGGATCTTTGATAAAATAGATTCCCATTTCCTTGTTTTCGTAGCAGATGCAGCCCATGTCGGAATGGAGGGTGTGGGCCCCGTCATAATCCGTCGTCTTAAAGGCAATGTGGAATTCTTCATCGCCCAGGTTATAGGGCTGGGTCACGGCCTTGAGCCAGGTTAGCTCCAGTTTTGCCGCTCCGGTGTCATCGGTGAGAAAGACAATGATATAGCTGCCGTCCTCTGCTGTTTTCCGCCGGCTTTCCGTCAGGCCCAGGGCCTTGTTGTAAAATGCCAGGCTCTTGTCCAGATCCAGGACATTGATATTGAAATGATCCAGGGTAAATTTCATGGGAATCCTCTTTTATGGGGTGGAAAGATAAGGGTATATTGAAAGATCTCAAAACTCGGTGGGGGGGTCAAGAAAAACAAGTGGAGGAACTGGTCTTTTATATCCAAACAGGATACCATGGGCGTGATCGCCGGACCTGTCCAGAATAAAGGGTGCCGGAAATAAAAGAATCGTTTTTCATGGGGGCAAATCTATTGTGGCGTCTTTAGACCAGGCATCTTTGGAACAGCGATGGGAAGAACCCGGGCAGGAGAGCGGCAAAACCCGGGGGGAAGAGATGGTAGACCTGCTCAGGACCCAGTGCCGGAAGGGAACGAATCAGCGGCCCAAGGCGCTGGACTTGAGAGGACTGAACCTGGCCCACCAGGAGTTGAGCCGGTTGGATCTGTCCGGATATGATCTTCGGTTTGCCAATTTCAACCGGGCCGATGTCTCCCAGACCAATTTTAGCTATGCCCGGCTGGAGCAGGCCCGATTGGAGCATTGCGTTTTAAACGAATGCGAATTCATCGGTGCGGATCTCAGCCGGGCGGTGTTAAACCAGTGCATTGCCCACATGTGCGGATTTGGCGGTGCCGTTCTTACCCAGGCCAGCATGATCAATGCCGATCTTTCCGATGCCGTGCTCTCCCGTTCTGTGTTGAAAGGGGCCGATTTCAGGGCGGCAAAACTCACCGGGGCGCGGCTGTCCCAGGCCGATCTTTCATTTGCCGTCTTTACCCGGGCCGACCTGGAACAGGCCGATCTGAAACACTCCAACGTCCGGGGAACTAATTTCGAGTTGGCCAATATGCAGCGCTGCCGCCTTATGGGCATTGAGAATTTTAAAGAGGCAGGATGGGTGGGAACGGATATCCGGGATATGGACTTGAGGGGGGCCTACCTGGTGAGACGCTACATCGCCGATGAAAATTATCTTTTTGAATTCCAATCCCAGAGCAATTTCCACCGGCTGGTCTATCAAATCTGGTGGGTGACTTCCGATTGCGGCAGGAGCCTGTTCCGGTGGTTTGTCTGGCTATTGGTTGCCACCCTGGCCTTTGGCGCCGTTTACACCCAGGTGGCCATTGACTATGGGGATTACCCCACCTGGTATTCCCCGGTCTATTTCAGTTTTGTCACCCTGACAACACTGGGGTATGGGGATGCCGTTCCCATGTCCCTGGCGGCCCAGGGGGTGGTGACCCTCCAGGCCGTGACCGGATATATGGGGTTGGGGGGATTGTTGAGTATATTGGGCAATAAGATGGCCCGAAGGGCTGAATAAGGAGTACAGGGGGGACCATGTTTTCGTTTTTTTCTGCCAGGACCAATCCAAAGAAGAAGTTGAAAAAGGTGTTAAAGGGATATGAGCTGCCGTCTTTTCCAGCCGTTGTCATGGAGATTCTCCAGCGGATTCGAAGTCCCTATTCTTCGGCGCAGACCATTGCAGAGGCCATTGCCCTGGACCCGGGGATTTCTGTAAAGGTGCTGAGAATTGCCAATTCCGCCGCCTTTTCACCCACACAAAAGGTAAAAAACCTCACCCAGGCCATCGCCCTCATCGGCATCTCCCAGCTGGAATCCATGGTGCTGGGGGTGGGGGTGGCCAAGGGCATGCCCAAGACGGCCTGCCAATGGCACGATCCCTCGGCCTTCTGGCTCACCGCCGCCCGCAGGGCCATGTTGGCCTCGGAGCTGGCCCATACCCTCTGCCCGGCAAAGGAATCCGAATGCTTCACAGCCGCCTTTCTCCAGGACATGGCCCTGCCCTTTCTGGCCTGCCACCACGGTGACGCCTACGGGGAAATACTGGAAAAATGGCATGAAAAGGGGGGGGACCTGTCCACCCTGGAGCGGGAACGTCTAGAATGGGACCACACCGAGGTGGCCACATGGATCTGCAGTGAATGGGGGCTGCCGGAAAATATTGCCGCCGCCATCAAGGGGCACCACGGCACAGAGGTGGACAACCATGAATGCCTCGGGCCGGTTCGTCTGGTCTCCATCCTCAGGGAGGACGAGGAGAACCTGGGCCTGGACGAGATGAAAAAGACCGCAGAAAGCGAATACGGCATCGATTCCGAAGAGATGGACCGCATGGTCGAGAAGGGGTTTGAAAAGGCCAAGTCCCTTGCCGGCCTGATTGTCTGATGCCGATCCCGGAAATTCCTGCCTCAATTTGACCGGTGTCAACCCATTGACTCCGTCGCCATTTCGCCTCTATTCCCCGGATACCCGAGGGCATCGGGTATCCGGAGCCTTTGTTTTCTTCCGTTTTACGCCCTGGCCCAGAAGGATCCAACCGGCGTTGACCAAGGACTCCAGGTGGTTCCCCTTTTGATTTTCCCCTCCAATGGGGGTGATGGGATTCGGACTCCATGACGTTGATTCCCTGACGATTTTCGCCAGTCCTGATGGGATGTTCAAATAAAATATATCCCTGAACCCATTGGTAAATGGGCTTTTCTCAAGGCGAGCCATAAATATCCCATCCGGTGGTACGCTTATTGAATATTCCATATAGCAGAATCATAAATAATCTTTATCAAGGATAGGCTGACCATGAATTTTCTGATTTACAGCAGAAAATCCCAGTCGCTTGTCGGGGAGCTGGTGTCGGAGTACACCGGTAAGGTAAAGACCTTCCACGCCAGAGATAGGCAATCCTTTAAACGGGATTATCAGGACTGTTTTTCAGGTGAAACCCTGGTGCTTTTTTTCATCGAAGACCCGGGGGATTTTGATGTTCTCTCCAGTGTGAGTCGCTATTTTGTTGATGTTAAATTACTGATCTATCTTGTGGGTGAGGCAAAGACGTTGATGCCCAAAGCCTTTGGGTATTATCCCCGATGGGTTACCGGGAGTTTTGAACCCGATTCCCACCTGCATCAGGTGGTGGCGGGAATTTTGTCCGACATGTCCCAGAACTGGGAAGAGGACGGATGACGGCTGGACAGACCGCCGGCGGTCCGCTCTTTCAATCCCCCGGAAGGATCCCTTCCGCGGAAGGGACCATCATATTCCAAAATTTGTAATCTTTTTTTCAATTTTTGCTCATTTTCATTTTCTTTTTTTGTAGAAAAAGGAAAACCGGGAATTCCTTTGACGTTAAGTCGCTGGAATCCCGGTTTGTTTTTGGTCGAAACCGTTGAGCCGCTTTAATGACACCTTTATGGCATTGTTTTTGCCTCTATGCCCTTTCTTGCTGGAAGAACTCCTGCGAGTCGATCAAATCAAGCGGTGCTGTACCGTGAATAAAAAGGAAATGAGATGAAACGATTAAGAAATTTGAATTTGAAAGTCAAGTTGATCTGGGGGGGGCTGTTCATGGTCCTCCTGCCCATGCTTTTGGTGGGAGGAATTTCCACCTATAAAGCCTCCAATGCACTGGTGGCCTCCAGCGAACAGCAGGTCTTGCTGGTTTCCGAAGATCTGGCGGCACTTACCGGTGTCATCATGGAGCATCAGATTTCCTTTATTACCGAACTGGGGAATATTTCCCTGATCAAGGGTGTGGTCAACCAGGTGGCGGAAATGGGGTTGGAAATGTCCCTGGGGACGGCCATGGTGGTTGACCGGCAGCTGAAGGGGATTCTGTCAAAACACGAGGACCGTTATGAAAACCTTTTGATCGCCAATCAGGACGGCCTCGTGATTTCCGACAGCGTGGATGGCCGGTTCAGGGATGAAAAACTATCCCTGGCCGGGCGTGATTATTTTAAAATTTGCCAGGAAGGCAAGGCCACCATTGGCCGGCCCATTATTTCCAACGGCACCGGTGAGGTGGTGGCCTGTGTTGCCGTTCCCGTTCAGACCCGGAAAGGGGATTTTGGCGGGGTATTGGTGGGGGCCATGAAGTTCTCCAGCCTGGAAAAGGATATTCTGTCAAAAAAGGTTGGGGAGACCGGTTTGGCAGCCCTTATCAACGGTGACGGCACCGTTCTTTACCATCCGGATGAGACCATGAACCTTAAGGTGAATTTCAAGGATGTGGAAGGGCTTGAGACCCTAACCAAACGCATTCTGGCAAAGGAAACCGGTGTGGAAAAGTGTACCTTTAACGGAAGGAAAAAGGTTGCCGGCTTTGCCCATATTCCCATAACGGATTGGACCATTGTCATCACCCAGGAAGAGAATGAATTCATGGCCGGGGTTCACTCCATGAACATGTCCAATCTCATTGTGGGTGCAGTGGTCATGGTGCTTATGGTGGTGATCCTTTACCTTGCGTCCCTGTCCATTGTCCGGCCCATCAACCTGGCCGTGGCCGGGCTCAAGGATATTTCCGAAGGGGACGGTGACCTGACCAAGCGTCTGGAGGTCCTTGGTGAGGACGAAGTGGGCCTTCTGGCCAAGGCGTTTAACACTTTCATCGGCAAGCTCCAGGAGATGATCGGCGATATTACAGCCGGTGTTGAAACCCTGTCCGAATCCTCCAAGGAGCTCTCCCAGGTATCTGAAAAAATGTCCGTGGGATCGGACCAGACTTCGGATAAAGCCGGCACCGTTGCCGCCGCCGCCGAAGAGACCGCCACCAATATGACCTCGGTCTCCGCCGCCATGGAGCAGTCCAGCACCAATATGAACACCGTGGCCGCAGCCGCCGACCAGATGAACGCCACCATCTCCAACATTGCAGGCAATGCGGAACAGGCCCGGACCATTTCCCAGTCTGCCGTTCACAAGGTGTCCGAGTCCACGGACCGGATGAATCAGCTGGGCCGGGCCGCCCAGGCCATTGGTAAAGTGGTGGAGACCATTTCCGACATCTCCAACCAGGTCAACCTGCTCTCGTTGAACGCCACCATTGAAGCGGCCCGGGCCGGAGAAGCCGGCAAGGGCTTTGCCGTTGTAGCCAACGAGATCAAGGAGCTGGCCGGCCAGACCTCGGAAGCCTCCATGGATATCAAGGAAAAGATTGACAATATCCAGGACAGCTCCAACGCCACCCTCACCGGCATCAATGAAATTTCCACGGTCATCAAGGATGTGGATCAGATCATTGCCACCATTGCCACGGCCGTTGACGAACAATCCTCAGCCACCCGGGAGATTGCCGAAAACATTTCCCAGGCATCCGCCGGGGTGGAGGAGGTGAACCAGAACATCAGCCAGAGTTCCGTGGTGGTGGAGGAAATCACCCGGGATATCACAGATGTCAACCAGTCGGCCACGGAAATGGCCGACCAGAGCTCCCTGGTGAACCAAAGCTCCGAAGATCTCACCGGTCTGGCCCATCGCCTGGGCGAAATGGTGGGACGCTTCAAAATATAATCCCCCGGCCGGCCCCCCGGGCCGGCCACCCCCCATAAGGCGACCTCGTCGGAGGTATCCCTTCTGCTTTAAAATTTGTGAGCATTGTGCTGGGCCCCTGTAACATCGAACAACTCAATTGGACGCGGTAAGGAGGCAGAACATGAAGAAGCTTAAGGATATTAAACTCAGGGTTAAACTGGTATGGGGAGGACTGCTTTTGGTGCTGATTCCCATGGTCCTGGTGGGCGGAATCTCCACCCATATGTCCTCCCAGGCCCTGGTTAAGGCGGGGAAGCACGACGCCATGCAGATTTCAAGGGATCTGGCCGTAATGACGGACATCCTGTTCAAGGAGCAGATTCGCTTCACCCGGGAGATGAGCAAGACCTCCCTGGTGGAAGGGGCCGTGAACATGGTGGGGGTCATGGGCCTGGACATGGCCATGGGGTCTGTCCTGGCCCTGGATGAACAATTGGCCCGGCTCCACAAGGAGAACGAAGCCGATTACGACGCCTTTGTGGTGGCCGATGCCCAGGGGAATATCATTTCCGACAGCATGGACGGTCGCCTCCGGGATGAAAAGGTTTCCATTGTGGACCGGGATTATTTCCTCTCCTGTAAAGAAGGACAGATGCTCATCGGCATGCCCGTGGCCTCCAGGGCCACCAAAGAGATGATCGTTCCCATCGGGGTTCCGGTGCTGGACCGGAAAAAACAATTCGGCGGCGTCTTTGCCGCCATCCTGAAGTTTGGCATCCTTTCCGAACACATCCTTTCCACCCGGGTGGGGGAGACCGGCTATGTCAGCCTTCTGGACCGGAACGGCCTTTTTCTGGCCCACCCCGATCCTGATCTTCCCTTTAAACAGAATCTTAAGGATTTGGAGGGCCTTGAAGCCGTGGCCCCCCAAATCCTTACCAGGGAAAACGGAGTGGTGGAATATGTCTTTGACGGTGAAGGACGAGTGAGCGGCCATGCCTCCCTTAAGGGGGCCGACTGGGTGATCACCCTTACCCAGGACCGCAGCGAGTTCATGGCCCATGTCCGGCAGATGACCACCTATAATTTGATCATGGGGGTGGGGGTTCTGGCCGGGGCGGCACTCTGCCTCATCCTTGCGGCCCGGGGCATTGTCCGTCCGGTGAACCATGCCGTCAAGGGACTGCTGGACATTTCCCAGGGCGACGGGGATCTCACCCAGCGCCTCACCGTCTCGGGCAAGGATGAAATCGGAATCCTGGCCTCGGCCTTTAACCGGTTCATGGATACCCTCCAGGCCATGATGGGGGATGTGAACCAGGGGGTTCAGACCCTGGGGGCCTCGGCAGGGGAATTGTCCAAGGTTTCTGAACAGATGGCCTCGGGCCTGGACACGACCACTGAGAAGGTGGAAACCGTCACCTCCGCCGCCCGGGAGATGACCGAAAACATGAACTCCGTCTCCGCCGCCATGGAAGAGTCCAGCACCAATATGAACACCGTTTCCGTTGCCGCAGACCAGATGAACACCACCATCTCCGAGATTGCCGCCAATGCGGAAAAGGGGCGGAACATCTCCCAGGCCGCCGTCTCCAAGGTGGGGGAATCCAAGGAAAAGATGGACTCCCTGGGCCAGGCCGCCCTGGCCATCGGCAAGGTGGTGGAGACCATCTCCGACATCTCCAACCAGGTCAACCTGCTCTCGTTGAACGCCACCATTGAGGCGGCCCGGGCCGGAGAGGCCGGCAAGGGCTTTGCCGTTGTGGCCAACGAGATCAAGGATCTTGCCGGCCAGACCTCGGAAGCCTCCCTGGACATCAAAGAAAAGATCGACAATATCCAGGAAAGCGCCGAGGGCACCCTTTCCGGTATCAATGAAATTTCCCAGGTGATCCAGGAGGTCAACGACATCGTTTCCACCATTGCCACGGCCGTGGAGGAGCAGTCCGCCGCCACCCGGGAGATTGCCGATAATATCGGCCAGGCATCGGCCGGGGTGGAAGAGGTGAACCACAATGTGAGCCAGAGTTCCACCGTGGCCCAGGGCATCACCGGGGATATCTCAGAGGTCAATGCCTCGGGCACCCAGATGGCCGACCTCTCCACCCAGGTGAACCAGAGTGCCGATGACCTGTCCCAGCTGTCTGGAAAGCTGGGGGACATGGTCAACCGGTTTAAAATTTAACCTCGATATTTGGGTTAAACCGGATATGTCACAAAATGAACGATCCGGTTTAACCTTTTCCCGGCTTGTCCTCCAGTCGTCAATACAGGGGAGGACCGGTCGGATTGATTTTACCGATGCGGTCTTGAGTTCGTCCAGGCCCGTTGCTATACTCCGGGGATGGGAACCTCTTTGATTTTCAGATACTGCAGTGTATGGATCCTCTTGTTCTGGGGCCTGGGCCTTTTCTCTCCGCCTCCGGCCACCGCCGCCTATTCAAAGGCCGAACTCCGGTCCTTCCAGGCCCGGATCGTGGATTATCGGTCCCGCCTCAATCCAAAATATAAAAAGAAAAAACGGAAGCAGACCCGGTATATCATCGTCCATACTTCGGAGCTGGGCCTATCCGCCACCCTGCGGGTGGTCTCAAAGGGCAAGCGGTTCAAAAGTGGTCGCAGAACCCCCGGGGGCCATGCCAACTACGTCATAGCCCGGGACGGTCGGGTCTTTAGGATCCTGGACAAACAATTCCGGGCCGACCACGCCGGTCGCTCCATGTGGGAAAAACACACCGATATCAGTTCCCTGTCCGTGGGCATCGAGATCGTGGGCTATCACTACGCCCCCCTCACCCAGCGCCAATACCGGTCCGTGGCCATGCTCCTGGATATCCTCCAGTCCCATTACCGCCTTTCCGACCGCCAGGTCCTCACCCACAGCCAGGTTGCCTATGGCCGCCCCAATCCCTGGTTTAAAAAGAACCACCGGGGCCGAAAACGATGTGCCAAAAATTTTGACCGGGCCAAGGCCGGATTGGGACCGGGCCACCGGTTTGATCCCGATGTCCGGGCCGGTCGTTTGCTGCCCGACCCCGAACTCAACACCCTGTTCTACGGTAGCCCTTCCCAGGTCCGTGTGGCCTCGGCCCCGGCGTCCCATTCCAATGTGATCTCCAAAACCCGGTCGGCCTGGTCCATTGCCGGGGGGGATTACGACGAGCGGGGCACGGCCTATGTCTTCCCCGACGGTCGGACCCTCACCGGGGATCGCATCAAGGCCACCATGGGCTGGAACCGTATCCCCATGGGCACCAAGGTGTTGTTGAACCAAGAGGCGCCCCCGCCCTCCCTGGCCCTTGGCGCCAAGGGGCTGAAGCAGATCACCGATGCGGTCACGGCCTGGTCCATTGCCGGTCCCGCCTACAAGGCCGCCTCCACCTTTTACTTCCTCCCCTCGGGCCGCATGGCCCCGGGTACCCGGATCCGGGACTGGGATGATCTTCCCGTGGGCACCCAGGTTCTGGTGGGGTATTCCGGTCCCCATTATATCACCCCCACCCAGACCGCCTTTTCCATTGCCGGGTTTGCCTATAAATCCCCGGAAACCATCTATGGTATGCCCGGACAGGGGCCGGTGGCCGGCCATGAAGTGCGGGATTTCTCCAACCTTAAGACCGGCACCGGGATTTTTCTTCCCCTGAAGAGGAAGTAGGAGAATTGGCCAATCTGCGGATGGGCTAACTTGCTATTTGGTTTGACACACTATTTAAGAAAATAAAAATAAACGGCTATGTTAAATGTCGTGAGGCGTCGGTGTGATGGGGCGTGCCCTTCCCTTCCCCTTCAAGTCCCTCTGCCTATGATGGGAGATGCCGTTAACCTTACCCGGTCCGGGGCGGCGCATCCTTTCTTGTCCCAGGAATACCGAAGACATCCCCTATAATTCCATTCCGGGTCATCTCCAAAACTGCGGTGCGGTAGCTCCTCAAACAATTGGAGCTGCCACCTCCATTCCATTAAGGGGCTGTAACTTCGATCTTCCTACGGCCTGCGAAAGGCTACCCCGCCCCGGACCTGACCGCTGCAGGAAATGGAAATAATTTGGGTGTCACAAAATTTGAGTCGGATATGATGGTAACAGGATCCTTAGATATTGGGATTCAGAATTGAATTTCTGCTCCTTTGGGAAGGGAATTTAACAGGGCATTAATTTGACCCTTGCAATCATGAGCGATGAGTGTTTTATTCTCATCAAAATCGATTCAACTTCAACCTGTCTGAATTTGGTTGGATATCATTCAAATCATCATGTTATACAGTTAGCCGTCGGATAATAAGTGGATAAAATGATCACGATATTATTTTGGTAGGGCATCGCAGCTACCGAAGAAAAGGAGAACATCATGGCATTTACAAAGTCGCTTTATTACCCTTGGATTGATATTCCTGATGAAGCATGGTTAAAAACGGCGGGGCTGTATTGGGATAAAATCCAAACCATTGTCCCATCATCTATTAAAAATCCTTATCAGAGCGATACTGCAAGAGCAATGCAGGATGCCAGCATTCTGTCCCCGCTTCATGTAGCTCCCGAGCTTGAAGATATCGAAGACCTTGACCCAGTTGTGCTTGACTATTTGAACAGCGATGAAGGGATGCAGTTGCTATCAGGTGCTGATGGTGAGATTACACGCCTCCATCCTGATAAATTACCTGGTTCACTTGGTAGGCTTTCTCAAATGCATCCTGAAAAGCTATCGTATGAAATCAGGTATATGCTCCGAGATATGGGTTTGAGCGCTACCGGCGATGATGGATTTCTAAGGGTTGATAGCCGCTTTGCAGAATTTTATATGACTTTATTAGCCTCGCAACTTTCTGACAGCGTCGGAGCGGGTTTGGTTACATCATCGTTTCTTCCTCATAATTTGAGTGTAAAAGTGAAAGCCGATGCGAGCATGCCCAATATAGCCAATAGAGACTTTTACGAATTTAGGTTACACCGCCGTAGGCACAGAGTATCAAGAGAATTTGGTCAAGGACTCTTGGTTCAGTTGATGCTGGAAAAAATCACCATAGATCCTGAAACACCAGTCGATAAAGTAATCGCCTACAGAGAAAAGCACGCACCTGAACTTGGTCGTTTCCGGGCTAAGGTGGGAGAGTTATCTTCCTCTCTTCCTGATGATGCCCCTTTCTCCGCAATGCAGCAGCACGCAAGTGACCTCTATTTAAACGAAGTTAGACCTGCTCTGGATGACTTAAAGAAAAGTCTAACGGGTAGTCGCATTAAATGGCTTACGGATAGTTGGTTAAAGATTGTTTTCATTTCTGCTGGGTCGTCATCAATGCTGGCTGGCATGGGCTTGGCAACTGCAAACGCATTACTGGTCGGTGCGGGAGTATCCCTCATCGGATCGGGTATTCTTTATAATGTCGAGAAAGCCGGAGCCATACGCAGCAACCCCTATTCGTACTTGATGGGCGTCGAGAATGTGATGCCCTAACAAAAGGGTCAAGACTGACCAAAAAAAACAGCGTATTTTGTGAGTGCGTAGCTTTTTAAGTTTTCCGTAATATCAACCAATGCTGCAAGCTTTTTTGGCAGTTTACCCTTGCGTTCAGAGTCAATTTAATACCGGAGAAAGTTGACCCGTCAGGAAACAATCCAATCCCGAACCTACCTTCTCGTTATGCCATTCGTACTCATGGCCTTGATAATCTTTCATTTTTTGGTATACCTTTTCCGCACATGGAAAGGTGCCGTGGTTTTGTTTCAGGTAAAATAGCGGTTGAATATGATTGTCACGATGCCTGATCTGATCCGGTGCCTCCAAAAGAGATATCATGAACAAAAATAGAAGGAAGAGATGACCAATGGATGACAACCGTCTTATTGATATGGAGACTCGGTTTGCCTATCAGGAAAAAATCATTGCCGATTTAAACGATGTGGTCACCCAGCAACAAAAGGCCATAGAGAACCTTGAGGTCGTTGTTGGAAAGTTGACCCAGCGGTTCCATGACCTTTCAAAGGCCATGTCCGGAATTGATGCACCGGCCAATGAGAAACCGCCCCATTATTGATAATAATAGGTCAGGCAGTCGCTGGTCTCCCAAGGGTCAATTTACCGGGTAAATAGGAATGCGGTGGGGCCGTTCCATGGATTAATATTTGTAAAACAACGCCTGGATCTCATCCGGGGTGCGGTCCTTCATCAGGGCGAGCATAAGCAGGATCCGGGCCTTGGCCGGGTTGAGTTCGTCGGAAACGATGAAGCCGAGTCCATCATCATCCACTTCCATATTCCGTCCCACTGCGCCCGAGGGCACGCGGGAGCTGCGGACGATGACAATGCCGTTTCGGGCGGCGTTGGCGGCGGCGTCCAGGGTGGCCTGGTTCATGTTGCCGTTGCCGTCACCGGCGATGATGATGCCCCGGGCCCCCAGGTCCACGGCGGCCTGGATAAAGTCATGGGCCATGTCGATGCAGGCGTAGAGGATGTCTACCCGGGGAAGGTTTGAGGTGCCGTTGATTTGGAATTCGCTGGATTGGGTATGGCATCGGAAGGGGAAACGGAAATAGGTGGGACTGCCGTAGATCACGGTTCCCATGGGGCCGTTCACCGGGGAGAGAAAGGTCTCCACGGCGGTGGTGTGGTTTTTGGTCAGGGTGTGGGCTCCGTGGATGCGGTCGTTCATGACCACCAGGACGCCCCTGTTTTTGGCTTGGGGATCCCGGGCCACGGCCACGGCGTTGTATAGGTTAAGGGGGCCGTCTGCGGATACGGCGGTGGCCGGGCGCATGGCCCCGGTCATGACCACGGGTTTGGGGCTGTGGACGGTGAGGTTGAGGAAAAAGGCGGTCTCTTCCATGGTGTCTGTGCCGTGGGTGACCACAACGCCCTGGATCTGGTCGTCGGCCAAAAGGGCGTTGATACGATGGGCCAGGCGGGTGAGGATGTCAAAGGACATGTCCTGGGAGCCCACGTTTGAGATCTGCTCCCCTTTGATGTGGGCCAGTTGAGCCAGTTGGGGAACGGCATCGATCATGGTCTGGATTTCCACCTGGCCCGAGGTGTAGCCAGCCCGGGTTCCGGAGGGTGCAGCCCCGGCAATGGTGCCGCCGGTGGCCAGAATAACAACAGAGGGGAGAGACATGGGGATTTCCTTTTATATGATCCGGACGCTTTGGGGCGTCCGGATTTTTAGGTTATGGGATGGATCCGCCCGGGGATTTCAATGGGATTATCTGAAAACGGGGTGGTCCTTTTTGATATTGGAAACCTACCCCATGGTGGGCAAATTGTCATGAAGTTTCCGGATCAGCAGGAGACGCAGCAAACGGCCAGGCCGCCCAATGAGGTCTCCTTGTACCGGGAGCACATGTCCCGTCCGGTTTCCATCATGGTCTCCACCACTTCGTCAAAGGTGACCTTCTGCCGGGCAGGGTCGCCGGCTTCGGCCAGGATATAGGCATTGATGGCGGTGACGGCGCCCACGGCATTCCGTTCGATGCAGGGGATCTGGACGTAGCCCCCCACGGGGTCGCAGGTCATGCCCAGCTGGTGTTCCAGGGCGATTTCCGCTGCATTTTCCACCTGCTTCATGGTGGCGCCCATGGCCTGGGCCATGAAGGCTGCAGCCATGGCGGAGGCCACGCCCACTTCCCCCTGGCAGCCCACTTCGGCACCGGAGATGCTGGCGTTCTGCTTGGTGATGAAGGCAATGAGGGCGGCGGCCAGCATCCCGTCCCTGAGCTGTTGCCGGGTGAGCTTGTCATCGCGTTTCAGCAGGCTGAGGATGCCGGGAATCACCCCGGCCGCCCCGGATGTGGGGGCGGTGACCACCCGCCGGCCGTCGGCGTTTTCTTCGGATGCCGCCATGGCATAGGCATTGAGCCGGGCCAGGTATTGGCTGGTCTTGCCCTTGAGCTGATGGGTGTTTTCAAAGAGGACCTTGGCCTTGCGGAGAAGGCCGATGGAACCGGGCAATACCCCGTCCTTGGAGAGACCTTTTTGGACGCTTTCCTCCATGGTGGCCATGACCTGGTCCAGTTCGGCGATGATGGCCTTGTGGCTTTTTCCGGTGATGGCGGCCTCGTTTTCCAGCAGGATTTCAGGCAGGCCCATGTGGGTTTTGCGCATGATTTTTCTGAAGCTGTTCATGCTGGAATAGGCATGGGGGGGGATGGGGGGCTCAACCGGCACCTCGCCCTTGTAATGGATAAATCCGCCGCCGATGGAGTAGTATTCCTTTTCCAGGAGAAGATCTTTGCCCTTTCGAAGATAGAAGCGCAGGGTGTTGGCATGGGGGAGTTCTTCGCCGCCCAGGGCCTCGAAATGGATATGGGCCTCGGTGAATTCAATGTTGCCCTTTCCCAGGGGAATGGCATAGGTTTGGCCTTTTTTTTCCAGAAGGGCCACCAGGGCATCGCAGTCACAGGAGTGGGGCTGCCACCCCATGAGGCCTCCCAGGACGGCCTTGTGTGTGCCGTGTCCCTTGCCGGTGAGGCTGAGGGAGCCGTAGAGGTGGACATCCAGGGTCAGGGTGTCCGGGGCCGCATCCAGGGCCAGGGCTTCCATGTCCTTTCGGAAGTCCAATGCTGCTTTCATGGGTCCAATGGTGTGGGAACTGGAGGGCCCAGGTCCGGTCTTGAAAATGTCAAAAATGGAAAAACGAATACAATCCTTCATTGAAACTTAAATCCTTACGCCGTTTTTTATTGTTGGGATTGGATTCAAGATAGCATGAATCCAAAAAAAAAGCAGCTCTGTAAAGGGAATGAATCCAGTGGGTTTATCCGGTGCCCGGACCTACCCCCGGCGGCGGGCTTCGGGCGTTTCCTCCCCCCGGTTCAGGGAAGGGTCAAGGGGGGCGGGGATAATATACCCCCAGGCCGCCTTTTGGGTGTGGGGCCTGAAGCGGGGATTTGCTGCATATTCCATGTTGCCGTCGGCCAGGATGTTCTGGGCGGTGCGGCCGGTGAGCCATTTCAGAAAGCGAACGGCTTCGGCCTTGTTGGGGGCCGTGTCAAGGACGGCGGCTGCGGTCATGCGCAGGGGCAGTCCTTCTTTTTGGGAACCGCCCTTGTATATTTCCAGGTCAAGGCCGGGGTGGGAGGCCATGAACCGGGCATAGCTGCTGGTGTTCACCAGGGCCAGGTCTCCCTTTCCTTCCACCAGGGCATTGAGGGCCTGAACGTCGTTTGTCTGGGGCGGGCAGGCCAGCTGGGTTTTGATCCCTGGATCCATGGTGTGGGTCCGTGCTGAAAAATGGGTGTCACCGGCCAAAAGCCGTCCCTTCCATTGGGGGGTGCCCAGGGCCTGGAGGCTTTGGGGGGCGGGGGTGCCGGCCTTGTAGACCATGGTCTGGCCGGAAAAGCTCAGGCCGAACCAGCGGAAATCCGTATCCCGGAATTCACTGGGCACACCAAGCTTCAGGGATTTGGCCTCCACCTTTGCCAGGCGGTTTTGGGCCGCAGCCCGGATGAGGCAGGCCAGGTCATGGGTGAGGACCAGGTCGGCTTCGGGGGCCAGTCCCGGGTTGACGGTTTTACTGTGGATGACCTTGGGGCTGACCCCGGTGATCCGGGCATAGTGCTGCACCAGCTCATTGACCAGGGGGGCAGGCTCAGTGGTCTGGATGGTGAGGTCAGCGGACTGGGCCTGGACCGGTGCGGACCAGGCGGCAAAAATAAGGCACAGGCCAAGGGCCAGTTTTGATATAAGGGTTTTCATATGGGGATTTCCTTTTATTCTGGGGTATTGGCAAAACAGCCGGAAGAAATAAAAGAATCCGGGCCGGATGTCAAGAAATATCGGTTTTTTCAGTGGATTTGGCCCCTCTGATCCCAAGGCCGTCTACCATTTTAAGGTGAGGAAGACGGGAACCTATGATCTCATCATAGGTGGTGTGGTCGAAGGGCTTGTGGTGGTGGAATACAGCGATGCCCACTAGGAAGCCGTCATCTATTGCGCCTCGGGCAATCGAAGCACCTTGGGGCCAAAATCCTGGTGGATAACGGATTCACAAAGATCTACAACCTGCGCAGGGGGATCCTGGGCTGGTTGAAAAAGGGCGATTCCGCAGTGAAATAGGGGCCGGCTCAGGGGGTGCGGAACTGGTTCATGTCCAGGTTGAGCCGCTTGATGATCTTCTGGATGGAGGCCCGTTCCAGCCCGCTGATGCGTGAGGTCTCGGAGATATTGCCCCGGGTGGTCTCAAAGAGCTGGGTGAGGTAGTTCCGGGAAAAGATGTCCAGGGCCTCCTTTTTGGCGTCCTTGTAGAGTACCGGTGCCTGGGACGGGGAACCTCCGTTGCCCGGGCGGCCGTCCACCAGCTGGATCAGGGGTAGGTCAATGGTCCGACCGTTGGAAAAAACGGCCAGGCGCCGGACATAGTTGAGCAGTTCCCGGACATTGCCGGGCCAGGTCTGCCGGGCCAGATAAGCCAGGGCCGAGGGATCCATATCCATGGGGGCGGTGTTCATTTCCCGGCAGGTCTGTTCCATGAAGGTTCTTACCAGAAGGGGGATATCTTCCCGCCGCTGCCGCAGGGGCGGCACCACCAAGGAGAGAACATTGAGCCGGTAGTAGAGATCCTCCCGGAATTCCTTGTTCCTTATCTTTTCCTCCAGATCCTGGTTGGTCAAAGCGATAATGCGCACATCGGCAATGCGGGACTGGCTGGATCCCACCGGTTTTACCTCCTTGTCCTGGAGGAATTTCAGCAGCTTGGCCTGGATGGTCAGGCTGATATCACCGATTTCGTCCAGGATCAGGGTACCCTTGTCCGCTGCCATGAAAAACCCTTCCCGGTTGCGTTCCGCCCCGGTAAAGGCTCCCTTGACATGGCCGAAGAGTTCGCTCTCCAGTAGTTGTTCCGGTATGGCCGGACAGTTCAGGGCATGGCATTGGACCTTTGCCCTCTGGGAGAGGGCGTGGATCTGCCGGGCAATGAATTCCTTTCCCACGCCGGATTCCCCGGTGATCAAAACCGTATAATCCGAGGCGGCCACGGCAGTGATCTGTTCCTGTAAAATTTTCATGGACCGGCTCTGCCAGGGCGGAGTGTCGGCATGGCTCAGCCGGGAGACCAGTTTCTGGAGCCGCGTGTTCTCCCGGGCCAGTTCATAGTGCTGCAATGCCTTGTCCACGGTGTGGTAAAGGGTCTCCCGGTCCACGGGCTTGGTGATGAAATCCCAGGCCCCCTTTTTCAATGCCTGGACCGCATTTTCCACCGTGGCATACCCCGTGATCATGATGGTGCAGACCCGGGGGTTCTTTTCCATGGCCCGGGCCAAAAGTTCGTGGCCGTCCATTCCGGGCATGCGCAGGTCCGAGAGCATGACCCCGATTTCACATCTGTCAAAGGCAGCCAGGGCCTCGGCACCCGAGGTGTACCCCAGGATTTCCATGCGGGGATATTTTTTCTTGAGGTGGCGGATCATGCCCTTGAGAAAGTCCGCATCATCGTCCACAACCAGCAGGGCAACATCAGTCATTGGAGGTCTCCTCTGTTTCCGGAGCCGGGGGCGCCGGAGCGTGAATGGGAAAATAGATGGAAAAACAGGTGGTGGTGTCCGAAGTGAGCCGAATCCGGGCCCCGATCTCCGTGACAAACCCATAGACCAGGGAGAGCCCCAGGCCCGTGCCCTTGCCCACATCCTTGGTGGTGAAAAAGGGATCGAAAATCCGGGACTGGATCTCCCTGGGGATCCCGGGGCCGTTGTCTTTGACATCCAGGCGGATTTCACCGGCCCGGGTGTCCCGGGTGGTAAAGGAGATGGTATCCCCGGATTCCCGGAGGGCATCCACGGCATTGAGCCAGAGGTTGGTCAGGATCTGTTCCAAAATGACCCCGTCGCATTGGACAGGAGGCAGGTCCGGTGCCAGCTCGGTTTCCAGGGTGATGTTCCGGGAGGCCGCCTGGGTCTTGAAGATCTGCAGCCCCTGCTCAACGGCCTGGTTGATGTCACAGGTGCCCGAGACCACCTTTTTGGGCCGGGAGAGGTTGAGCAGATCCTGGACCACCTTCTGGGCGTTTCGGGTGTGGTTGGAGATGGTGTTGATATCCTCCAGCACCTCCTTGTCCTCCACCGCATCCCGCACCAGGTCGGTGTAGCATTGGATCACGCCCAGGGGATTGTTGATCTCGTGGGCAATGCCCGCGGCCAGCTGGCCGATGGCCGACAGGCGCTCCGCCTGTTGGAGCCGTTCCCCCATCTGTTTTTCAAGGGTGATGTTCCGGGCGTAGAGAACGATCTTTCGGGTATATTGGGCGGCGGTATCCTTCAGGGGCAGGGGATAAAGATCCAGGGAAAAGAACTGGTTTTCCGGGGTGAGAATTTCTCCGTTCACCGCCTTGCCCGTCTCCAGTACCTGGTCCATGAGATTGCCGGTGTCCCCGTTGGTCCGGCCCTGGCTGAGAAATGCCTTGAGTTCGGTTTCCCGGGCATGGTGGCGTTCCTCCTTGAGAAAGCCTGCGCTGCCGGTGTTGGCAATGATGATGTGGCAGTCCTCGTCAATGAGGAGCAGGGGATCTGAAATTCCTTCGAACACCGATTGGAGCATGTCATGCTGGAGCCGGATGTCGGAAAAGGCATGGATGTTCTCAATGAGCACGGCCACCTGCTGCCCCAGGGCCAGCAGGATCTCCGGGTCCAGGTCGGGATAGGCATGTCCCCAGGACCAGGAGATGGAAAGAATCCCCCAATGGCTCTCCAGGGATTTCACCGGAATGTACCATTGGGCATCCTTGGTCAGTACCTGGTCGGTCCAAAGCAAATTTTTGATCTCCGGGGTCAGGGGGGGGATGGGTCCGCCCTTTTTCCAGGTATAGTAGTTTTCAGAGACAACGGTGCAGTGGTAGACCACCTGGTCCGCGCCGTAGCGCCGTCCCACACTTTCCAGAAGGCCGGAGATGAGCTGGCGGGTGTCAATGGATTCCCCGAATCCCGACAACAGGTCCACAAAAAGATGGACATCCCCCAGGTGCTTTTTGGCCTTTTGTTTCAGGGCCAGGGTCCGTTCCTCCACCATCTTTTCCAGGTTTTCCGTGTGGTTTTCCAGCTCGCTTCTGGCCGTGGACAGGCAATGGGCCAGTTCATCCACCCCTTCAATGAGGCCTTCAATCTCATCCCTTTGCTCCAGCTTCTGGATAATCCCCTGTTCCGCTTCGCCGGAGAACCGGTTTTTAAAGATTTGGGAAAGGTGGTGGAGGTTCTTCATCACCAGGCGGTCAAAGAAAAGGCTGATCATCCCGGCAAATAAGAAGATCCCCAAAAGGTAGAGGCTCAGGTATTGGAGGGTGAGCTCCTTGGCCGGGTCTGTGATCTGGGCCACGGGAAATCCCGCAACCACCACACCGCCCACCTCGTCCGGAGTGTAGTGGAATCCATTTTTATCCCCGTACATCTGGATCAGTTCCGCCGGTGCATCGTCCGGCTCGCCGTGGCAGTTCATACAACTGGGGCCAAAGGTCACGGGCCGGGCCACCAGCCGGTATTCCTTTCCGCCCACCCGGGCGTTGTCCTCCCAGAACCGTTGATCCCGGTTCTGGTTGAAATAGGTGATCAGCCGGCTCTCCAGGGCGTTGGGGGTGGCGTCGGGATTCCGGGGACTCCTGGAAACCCTGCGGTAATGGTAGACCGAACCGTCCCTGAGGTTGAGCCGGGCCATGACCTCCCTTGAGATATAGGAAGAGGACATGGCCTTTATGATGAACCGTCCTTCCGGAAGGGTGGCAAACATTTCGGGCCGAAGTTCGGTTTTGACATAGTTCTGAACCGCATCGGACTGGGCCAGGAGCATGCGGGACCGATTGCTGATTTCGGATTTCATGATGGAGTTCACATGGAAATACATGATCACGCCGATGCAGGATCCAAGGGCCAGGGCAAAGAGGACCAGGCCGGTGATGAATTTAAATCGTAGGTTAAATGTTTTGGAAATCATCTGGGGGGAACCTCCTGTATTCCTGGTCACCATAAAAAATCCCAGTAAAAAAAGCAAGATGGGACTGTGGCCTCAAGGTCACACCCCTGTAAACTCAAGTTTACACTGTTTAGGCCAGCGTGGCTTCCAATGGCTTCATATTGAATGGGATAGGACCAATGCCACTCCGTGGCACAGCCTTTGCTGTATAAAAAACCTATAGTTGAACAGGAGTTAAATCCCAATGGGATGAAAAAGCATAAACCAACAGGAGGTAATTTATGTCAACAGATGCCCAGATTGTAAGGGACGTCGGTAAATGGGAATGGTCGGAGATGTGGAAAAAAGAGGATTGGTGGGCCATATGGCTGGGATTTGCCATCCTCATTGCCGGCATGCTCATCTATTTCCCCCAGGCCAGCACCATGAAGGCCAAACTGCAAAAGGCAGAAATTGAGTATTCACAGGCCGCCCACCGCACCGATGCCTTTAAAACCATTGCCTGGTATCAGATGTCCGATGCCAAATCCAAGGTCAAGGCCATGGATATCCCCCTTGGGAAATGGTTGAAAACCGTCTCCAAAAAGACCCATAAATGGGCTGCCAACCCCATGGATGCCTTTTTCATGTCCCAGGAGGCTGCCGATGCCAAAAAGGCCAAGGCCCAGGTGAAATATGATGCCGCCAGGGTCAAGACCAAGGCCACCTTTGAAACCGCCGTGGCCGCCGAAGCTGCAGCCGAAGCCGCCGGATTCCAGGACCAGACCCTGAACACCGACGCCAAGGACCGCATCAAGGATTGGCGGAACGCCAAACTCATGGAAGGCAAGGCCAAGAAGAAAGTAACGGCGGCCAAACCCTATAACCAGCTCGGCTACCTGCTGATTCTGGGCGGCGCATTCGCCGTCTTCTTCGGCATCGGCATGAAGTTCATGGGCAACTCCTTTACCGCTTTTGTCAAAGCCTTTGTCTTTATCTTCCTGGTCAGTGTCATTGCCCATCTGGCCGCCAACCAGGCCACCATGAAGCATTACGGCATCGGATATGCCGCCTGGGCCATCTTCTTCGGCATGCTCATCTCCAACACCGTCGGCACCCCCAAATGGGCCGTGCCCGCCATCCAGACCGAATATTACATTAAGACCGGTCTGGTCCTTCTCGGGGCCAAGATCCTCTTTGAAAAGATTATCACCATCGGCACCGCCGGCATCTTTGTGGCCTGGGTGGTCACCCCCATTGTTTGGCTCACCACCTATTGGGTGGGACAGAAGATCATCAAAATCCCGTCCAAACGCCTCAACGCCACCATCTGTTCCGACATGTCGGTCTGCGGTGTCTCCGCCGCCATTGCCACGGCATCTGCCTGTAAGGCCAAAAAGGAAGAGCTCACCCTGGCCGTGGGCCTCTCCCTGATCTTCACCTCCATCATGATGATTGTCATGCCCGCCGTGATCCATGCCTTTTTCCCGGCCGACAAGATGGAAATCCTGGGCGGTGCCTGGATGGGCGGCACCATCGACGCCACCGGAGCCGTTGCCGCAGCCGGGGCCTTCCTGGGTGAAAAGGCCCTGAACGTGGCCGCCACCATCAAGATGATCCAGAACGTCCTCATCGGCGTCATGGCCTTCTGCGTGGCCCTATACTTCACCACCAAGGTGGAAGCCGAAGAAACCGGCAACAAGGTGGGCCCCATGGAAATCTGGTACCGGTTCCCCAAATTCGTCATCGGTTTCATGACCGCTTCCGTGGTCTTCTCCATCTTCTACTCTTCCTTTAACGGGCAGATCGAAGGGCTGGGATTCTCCATGGTGGACAAGGGCGCCATAAAGGGAATGAGTGATCTCTTCCGGGGCTGGTTCTTCACCCTCTCCTTTGTGAGCATTGGACTGGCCACCAACTTCAAGGAACTCAAGGATCATTTCTCCGGCGGTAAACCCTTGATTCTCTATGTCTTTGGCCAGAGCTTCAACCTCTGCCTCACCCTGATCATGGCCTATATCATGTTCTACCTGGTATTCCCCGACCTCACCGCCACCATCTAAACCAAAAAGGATAAAGGATTATGGAAAGATCACATTCCAAAACAAAGGGCTGGCTCATCATCGGTTTCACCCTGCTCCTGCTTTGGGGCTTTGCCCAGGTGGTGGGGCCCTGGGGGGAGAAGCACATCCCGGTCTTCAACCAGATCGTTGAGACCATCAAGGCCCGGGACATTGATTCCGGCGCCTACTTCTACACCGAGATCGAGGCCTCCTACACCGGAGAACGGGCCCTGCGGGATTCACAGATCCTCAAAAGCCCGGACCGGTTCGGATTCACCCCCTCGTTCATTTTGGGGGTGGTGATCAGCCTTTTGATCCTTTATTTCGGATTTAAGACATTGCCCATGGATTGAGCGGGGTGGCCCGCCATCCATTGAAACAAGACCAAAATGCCGGAAGGAGCGAACCCCTTCCGGCATTTTGGTCTAACCTATAAACCCTGGGGGGCGGGGGTTCTCGGTTAGACTAAAGGCCCCGGCCCAGGGGGCGGACAAAGGTGTATTTTCCTGGTTCCACAACAAATTGTTTACCGGCTTCAGAGATTCTTTCCTTGGACCAGACGGTGAACGGAAGAGCAAGGGTGAAAATGCCGCACCCAACCACGGTGGACACAAAGCCCAATGGCTTAAGTACAAGCAGATCCACAGCCATGGTTTCACTCCCAGGGGCGTGGTCTATTGCCGAGGCATGGGATGGGGGAACAACCAGGGGTGTCAAAAGGAATGTCGCAATTAGAGCTGTCAGAAAGGTGCGTTTGAGAATCTTCATGTTTTCTTCCTTTCAAATGGGGTGAATTTATGATTTGTCCAAGTCTGTTTTCCTTATCATATGAAGGCAATAAATCAAGTGTAATATGGCGTGTTCTGCGTTGGGCTTGTGATTTGAATCCCCTTTCCGTAAAGGGTTTTTTGCCTTTGATCATATGGGGTCACATGGCGGAATGGATAAAGTAAAGAAGGGATGGTGACCGGAGCCCATTGGATTTGACCCGGAAGGTTTGACTTTATATGGTTGATATATCAACTATATGATTTTTGTTTTTAATGCGGCCTTTAGCCTAAGGTCCTAAGTTTCTTCTTTTAATACCTTATTTCTTGTCTTCTGGCTCGCTTTTTTTTGCTTGACAATACAATTTCCCAGTCGCTATTTAGTGGCTATTAAATAGATATAATTAAGCCGTTTTGCGTCTATGTTACAGCGTGATTTGGATATCCCACAGGGTGCGATATCCGGGAAAATGGAGTCTATTTCATCGTAAAAGGGGAGGGTCAATGGATCAGTATTTCAAACATGAGGGTCCATGGTCGGATGCCAATGATCCGCTCATGTGTACCGATACCGGGGACTGGCGAACCCAGCGCCCGGTGGTGGATCCCCATGCCTGCATCTTCTGCGGATTTTGTGCCGTCTACTGTCCCATACAGGTGATGGTCATGCAGGCAGAGCGTCATTTTGAACCGGACCTGGGCTTCTGTAAAGGCTGCGGAATCTGCGCCAAGGAATGCCCGCGGGATGCCATCACCATGGTGGCGGAAGGGGAGTTTCGCCCATGACAGCTGTTCAGGAGAAAAGGAAAACAGGCATTGAAGTGATCACCGGGAATGCCGCTGCTGCCATTGGTGCCCGGCTGGCCCGCCCCGACGTGGTGGCGGCCTATCCCATCACCCCCCAAACCGAGGTCATTGAAAAGATTTCCGCCTTCCATGCCGACGGGAGCATGGATTGCGAACTCATCACCGTTGAAGGGGAAAACTCGGCCATGAATTCCGTCATGGCAGCCTCTTTGGCCGGTGGCCGGGTCTTTACGGCCTCCTCCTCCTGGGGGCTGGTCTTTATGTACGATGCGGTCCTGGCCGTGGCCGGGGCCCGGGCCCCCGTGGTCATGGTGAATGTGAACCGGGAGACCCCGGGGATCATTGCCGTTTCTTCGGGGCAGCAGGATATGATCTCCACCCGGGATGCGGGCTGGATCTTCCTGGTGGCCGAAGACTGCCAGGAGATCCTGGACCTGGTGCTCCAGTCCTATCGCCTGGCCGAGGACTACCATATCCAGCTTCCGGTCATGGTCCACTACGACGGCTTTTATCTCTCCTACCTCAGCGAGGTGGTGGATGTGCCGGAACAGGAAAAGGTGGACGAATTCCTGGCCGTGCTCAAGGGGCAGCCCCGGCGCACCGTGCTTAGGCCCGGGGAAAAGCTGGGGGTGGGCTCCCACGGTATCCTGGGCGGCTACATGGAGCTGCGTCACAAACATGTGGCGGCCATGGAGCGGGCCAAGGCCAAATTTGACCAGGTGGACAATGAATTTGCCCACCAGTTCGGTCGGCGCTACGGTGGGCAGGTGGAATGCTACCGCATGGAAGATGCCCAGATTGCCCTGGTGGGATCGGGGTCCATGTGCGGCACCATTAAAACGGTGGTGGATCAGATGCGGGGTCAGGGCCTTGCCGTGGGCCTGGTGAAGATCCGCATGTACCGGCCCTTCCCCCACGGGGCGTTGGTGGAGGCCCTGTCCGGTCGCAAGGCCGTGGGCGTGGTGGACCGCAGTATTGCCTTCGGCTTTGAGGGCGGGCCCATCTACACCGAGCTCAAGGCATTTGAAACCCAGTTGGGCGGTGCAAAAATGGTCAGCTTCCTGGACGGCATTGCCAACACCGACATCACCACGGCCAATGTGGAATTCATGATCCGGCAGACCCAGGATCTGGCAAAGGGGAAAACCGTACCCGAGGTCACCTGGGTCTCCTATCCGCCTGCCAATGAAAAGGGAGGGGAATAAGATGGCGAAAAAAGGAAAACCCAGTCCGGTTATGGACTATCTCAAGCATGACGATCCCTTTTCCAAGGGCGTTGCCTTTTGCCCGGGCTGCGGCCTGGAACTGCTGCTGCGCTTCATCCCCCAGGTGCTGGGAAATGATATTATTATGACGGGGACCCCGTCCTGTTCCGCCCCGGTGCTTTTGGGCCAGAACAATGCCTCCTGGCATACCCTGTCCTATTTCGGGACGCTCATGACCGGGGCGGCGGCCAATGCCACGGGTCTTGTGCGTTACTATCGCAAGGCCGGCATCGACAACACCGTGATCTGCTTCAACGGGGACGGCACCGCCGCCGACATCGGATTCGGCAACCTTTCCGGTGCGGCCGAGCGCAACGAGCCCTTCATCTATATCTGCTACGACAACGAAGGCTATATGAACACCGGCATCCAGAAGAGCGGCACCACGCCCTTTGGCGCCACCACCACCACCACCCCCTACGGCAGCGCCTCCAAGGGAAAGAACCTGCGACGCATGAACCTGGCCCTGAAAATGGCCATGCACAAGATTCCCTATGCGGCCACGGCCACCCTGAGCAACATGGAGGATCTGGCCAAAAAGCTGCTCAAGGCAAGGTCGGCCAAGGAAAAGGGTTTTTGCTTCCTCCACGTCTTTGCCCCCTGTCCTACGGGCTGGGGCGCGGCACCGGAGAACACCATTGAAATCTGCCGCAGGGCGGTGAAGACCAACTACTTCCCCCTGTGGGAGGCGGAGAACGGCAAGATCCGCATGACCAAGATGGTGAGAAAGCCCAAGCCCGTATCCGAGTATACCCAGTTGATGAAGAAGTTCGCCCACCTGGATGAAGAGGATATGAAGATCCTCCAGGAGGATGTGGACTATGAATTCTGCATGCTGGGCGGGCTCTCTGTTTTGGAGGCGGAATGCCGCCTGCCCATGGGACCCGAGGGCGGTTCCATGGCCATGGGCGATGAAGTCGACCGATAAGATGGCGCGGGGTAATCCCATACCCACGCGACCATAAGGAGGCAGTATGAACGAAGTCAGGTTCCACGGCAGGGGGGGACAGGGCGTGGTGACCACGTCCAAGATCCTGGCCAATGCCTTTGCCCGCACCGGCCAGTACGGGGCCGGGTTTCCCATGTTCGGATTTGAACGCCGGGGGGCGCCGGTGACGGCATTCGGTCGGTTCTCCGACCAGCCCATCCGGGAGAAAACCCAGATCTATGAACCCGATATCCTGGTGGTGCTGGACCCCTCCCAACGGGAGGCGCCCGCCGTCTTCCAGGGGCTGGCCCCGGAGGGGATGATGCTCCTCAACGATGAAAAGGGGGGAGAAGGGGTTGTCCACGGGAATTTAAAGACCCTGGCCGTGGTGGATGCCAATGCCATTGCCATGGACGAGATCGGTCTTCCCATTCCCAATACGGTGATGGTGGGGGCCTTTGCAAAGATGTCCGGCCTCCTGGGGATCGAGCCGGTGCTGGCCGCCCTGGGGGATTATTTTTCCGGTAAGAAATTAATTGCCAACAAGGTATGTGCCCAGAGGGGCTTTGAGGAGGTTGTTGTCTCCCGGGTATAGAAACGGTCCGATAAGAGCGTGCGAGACAAGGGTTAATTTTAAGAATAAGGAGTTGTTATGCCAAGATGGGGAATGGTCATCGACGTAAAACGGTGTATTGCCTGCTGGGGGTGTACCATCGCCTGCAAGGAGGAGCATTTTCTGCCCCCCGGCGTTTTCTGGAATCGTGTACTGATCGGGGAAACCGGAAAATTTCCCTCCTCCAGTAAGTTAATCTATCCAATCCTGTGTAACCACTGCTCCGAAGCCGCCTGTGTGGAGGCCTGTCCCACCGGAGCCACCTATATCCGAGAAGACGGCATCGTGGCCGTGGACGATGAAAAATGCGTGGGCTGCCGGGCCTGTCTGGTCTCCTGCCCCTACCAGCAGCGGACCTATTACAATGACGAGGTCAAGGGCCGGGAGTATTTCCCGGGCCAGGGCAAGACTGCGATGGAGATCATCGGCGAAAAGCTCTATCCCTTTAAACTGGGCACGGTGATCAAGTGCAACTTCTGCACGGAACGCATTGAAGAGGGCATGAAGCAGGGATTCAAACCCGGAGAGGACGAAGACGCCTCTCCGGCCTGCGTGAATATCTGCCCGGTCAATGCCCGGATCTTTGGCGACCTTTCCGATCCCGATTCCAAGATCAATCGTCTGATCATGGAGAAAAAGGGAAAGCAGTTGAAAAAGGACTTCGGCACGGAACCGGCGGTTTATTACATTGACTAACAGGGGGATATGTCATGACCTATAAGACCGATGAAATCTGGGAAGACAAATGGGTAAATACCACCTGTGGCGTATGCTATTGCGGTTGTGCCGCAAAGGTTCGGGTGGTGAACGGGGTGCCCGTGAAGATCGAGGGCATCAAGGATTCCACCATGGGCGGCGACGGTTCCGGCCTCTGCGGCAAGGGCACGGCCGGGCTCATGTATTACCATGATCCCAACCGGATCAAGAAACCGCTGCTGCGGACCAATCTGGAAAAGGGGATCGGCGTGGATCCCAAGTGGAAGGAAATCGAGTGGGATGAGGCCCTGGACATCATTGTCACCAAGATGAGAAAGATCATGGAGGACGATCCCAACAAGATTCTTTTCACCAACCAGACCATGCGGGCCTCGGACGGGCCCCACAACCATCCCTACTTCTACGCCCAGGCATTTGGGGTGAAGAACAACGGGAACTTCATCATTGGCGGCGGCAGCCTTCACTGCGGCAATGCCTGTCACATGCTGGGCGGCCTCATCCACGGAGCCTGGTCCATTGCACCGGACTGGCGCTACACCAAATATGTCCTGAAATGGGGGTCCTCCAAGGGTACCGGTTCCGGACACTCTGCCATGACCAATGCCCGCCTTCGGGCCGACGCCGTCCGCCGCGGCATCAAGGAAGTGGTCTTTGATCCCATGGGCAATTTTGCCGGGGGCAAGGCCACGGAATGGGTGGCCATCCTGCCCGGGACAGACACGGCCGTGGGCCTGGCCATTGCCAATTACATCGTCAATATCCGGGGGGAGATGGACATCCTCTATCTCAAGGCCAAGACCAACTTCCCCTATCTCATCAAAGAAGACGGCACCTACATGCGCCATAAAGAGTCCCAGAAACCCTTGATCTGGGATGAAAGGGACCAGGCCGTCAAGGAGTACGACGATGAGACCCTGGCCTTTGAAGACTGCGCCCTCTGCGGGGAATACGAATACCAAGGGGAAAAGGTGGTTCCCTGCTTCGAACCTTTCAAAGAACACCTGAAACAATATACCTTTGAATGGGCCTCGGAGGTCTCCACGGTTCCCGTGGGCACCATCATGCAGGTCTCCAAGGACTGGGTGGACAATGCCCAGATCGGCTCCACCATCACCATCGAGGGGAAGATCTTCCCCTATCGTCCGGTCTCCTCGGTGACCTTCCGGGGCTCCCAGGGCCATTCCAACGGCATCCACCAGGTGGCGGCCATTGACCTCATGAGCCAGTTGGTGGGCGCAGAAGACGTGCCCGGCGGCACCTTGGGCTGGCCGGCCATCCGCCATGCCTATCCCGGCGGCAACTACGAGCAGACCTGCTCCGTGGGCACCGACGGGGTGATTGTCCCGTCCGTCTTCTACTCCCACGATCCCTGGCCCGTGCATGCCCCCAGCCTGCCGGCCACCAACATGGGCTGCGTGGACATCTGGACCCATTGCACCCTCTCCCACATCCCCTATGTGGACGAGGTGGAATACATCCATGAAAAGTTCGGCATGAAGGCCAAGCCGGAAATGATCTTCGGCATTGCCGCCAACTTTGTCATCTCTAACTCCGACTGGGATGTGGCCGTGCGCAACTTCAAGGACTGCTTTGTGGTCCAGTGCGACCTCTGGGTTAACGAGACCGACCAGGCCATCGGCGACATCATCCTGCCCGACCTCTCCTACCTGGAAAAGGATTGCTGGTCCTCTGAAATCGACGCCTTCTTCTTCTCGGGCTCCCCCTCCTACGAGGACTGGTATGTCCACATGCAGCAGCCCGTGGCCGAGCCCATCGGAGAATCCCGCTTCTTCATGGATGTCTACATCGACATTGCCAACCGTTGCGGGGTGTTGGACAAATTTAACCAGAAGCTCAACGAATACTATGGGGTGGAAGACCCGGATCTTAAGATCAAGCCCGGCGAGGTACTGACCTGGAAGGAAATCGGGGAACGCTTCATGCGCTGGGTCTACGGGGACGATGTGGACAAGATCCGTGAACAGGGCTACGCCACCTGGCACAAGCCCATTGAAGATGTCTATTGGCGCTGGAATATCAACTCCAGATGCCCGGTCTACATGGAATACCTGATTCATGACCGCAGGGGCATGGAGGCCATCTTCAAGGAGACGGAATTTGACCACGAGGCCCTGGCGTTCGACTTTAACCAGTTCACCCCCCTTCCCACCTGGTTCTGGCCCGAGTCCCACAAGGACCTGGACGATGAGTTTGATCTGCTGGCCTTTTCCTACCGGGATATTCTGCACACCAACAACACCACCTTCCAGAATCCCTACATCGACGAAGTCTCCAAGATGTGTCCCTACACCTTTACCATTACCCTGAACACCACCATGGCCGCCAAGCGGAACCTCAAGGACGGGGATATCATCTGGATCGAGACCAAGGCCGGGGTCAAGGAGAACGGCATTGTCAAGACCATGGAGGCCCAGAGTCCCAAGGTCATCGGCATTGCAGGACAGGGCGGCCTCTGGGCCGACGGACGGCCCATTGCCAAAGGCAAGGGCGCCAACTTCTGCAAGCTGCTCCCCTCGAAACTCAAATACTTCGATCCCGTGGCCGGTAACATGGAAACCGCCGTGGCCGTCAAGATTTACAAGGACGAAAGGAGGGATACCCATGAACGATAAACTTCATCAATTGGAAGAAACCATGTTTCCCCCGGACGGCAGCGGGATCAAACCCTATGAATGGATGATCAATCCCACGCCCCAGCGCCAGTGGATCGATGAGCAGGGGATCTATCTTTGGCTGGCCTTTTTCTTCTCTGAAATCGGGGCCGGTCTCTACTTCATGTCCCTGTTCTACGGCAGCCGGCTGGGCCTGGTCCTGGGCTATGCCATTGCCCTGGGCCTGGGCGGCATCATCCACATGCTCTACCTGGGTAATCCTTCCCGGGCCTGGCGCATGATCATGAAACCCCAGACCTCGGAGCTTTCCCGGGGGATCTGGATCATCGGGATATTCGCCGCCCTGGGCTTTCTCCAGATCGTCTCCGGGAATTTCAGCTTCATCACCAATCTGGTCACGGGCATCCTCTGCCTGCTGATTATCTCCCACGGCTTTGCCACCATGAACGTGATCCGGGCCCTGCCGGCCTGGAGTTCCACCATGGTCCTGCCCCTGTCCATCATTTCAGGGGTCTGGGTGGGGAGCCAGCTCCTCCAGCTCCCCATGGCTTTGTCCGGTGGTGCACTTGCCGCCGGTGCCATGGAGACCTGGTGCCAGGTCTTCTGGCTCTCCTATGCCCTGTGCATCCTCCTTTATATATGGGGCACCTGGCATGCCAATGGGGTGGCCCAGGCCTCCATCAAGGCCATGCTGGGCGGAAGCCTGCGCCGGATTTCCCTTTTGGGGGTGGGGCTCTTGGCCCTTGTCCTGCCCCTGGTCCTTACCCTGATTATCCATTTGACCTCGGCCAACGGCTTCCTTGTGTTCCTGCGGCTGGCTTCGGTGATTGCAGGGGATCTGGCCCTTCGTTATCTGATTATGAAAACCGCAGTCTATAAACCGTTGATTTAGCAGAACCTTTGTTGGATCATGCCGGGGAACGCCTTGATTGGCGTAGTTTCCAGTTGAAAATCCGGGATTAAGGATATAATATCGCTATATAACGGACAGAAAAGAGCTACGATGGCACTGGAGGAACAGGTGGGTGTCCGTGATCAAACCAAGACGGGATGGACCTAGCGCAGACATAGGGATGACGGCCGGGGGAGGGAATAATTTTTTTTACCTACCCCTGTGGGTTCCCTGTGATCCCCTGTCTTCAGACATTTCCGGTAATTCTGCAGATGCGGTAATCCGGAATTGCATTGGGTGAAATACCCGGTCCCGTACACAAAAAATTTGACTCCTTCAGGTAAATCATGTTAGGTAAAGCCGTTTTTTTGTTGTGAAAATAGGATGTTGTATGGTGGAAAAAGAAAAAAATTACAAACCCCCGGAAAAAAGATCCAATCCCCAGGCCAAGGTAAAGTTCGAAGTCTATGGGGAGGAAATGATTGAGAAAGAGGTAAAATCCTCTGGAAACAGTGGAAGGATTTATCTTCCCCCCAACTGGGTCGGACACATTGTCAAGATCATTAAAGTTGAATAAGACGTGGAGGTGACCGTGGATAATGCCATTGTCATTAGAGAAATTAGTACCGAGGATGCCGGGGCAATCCAGGCCATCCGATCGGCCATTTCTCCGGGAAGTGCAGACGTTGACTTTCAAAAGCTTGTGGACCAGCATGCCGGCCAGGCCAGCGGTAAGACCAGCCTGGTGGCCGAGGTGAACGGAGAGGTGGTGGGATATATGATTTCCACCCTGCTCTATGCCGGATTCGGGATTCGAAAGAGTGCCTGGATCATGTCCCTGGGTGTTCACCCGGATTTCATGGGACAGGGTGTCGGACTTGAACTGGCGCACCGCATCTGTGACATCTACAAGGAAAAAGGCGTTAAATCCATTTATTCTTCCGTGCTCTGGGATTCCATTGATGTGCTCTCTTTCTTCAAAAAACTGGGTTTTAAACGCAGCGAATTCATCAATTTGAAAAAGGATCTTTAGCAAATAAAATATTATTTGCAAAACATTAACCCCTTGAAGCCCCCTGTGGCCGGTCACCGGTCACAGGGGGCTTTTTTTATGGGGATGCAACGGCAAGGTCGGGATTCTCCTGATCCAAAAAGAAAACCCCCGAGACCGGAATCCCGGCCACGGGGGTGGGGAGCATTGAAGGTTTATGGCGATGCAGGGGCATGGAAGATGCCCTATAGCATCAGGCTGCCCCTTGGGCGTTTATGGGTTTGCCCACGGGACAGGCCAGTTCACACCTGCGGCAGTATTTGATGATCTTCACCGGTGCGTCAAAACCCTCGGGGGTTTGTTCCTGTGCCATGTCATTGTTCATCTCCATCTGGCGGTTGCACAGGGGACGGCTGAAGCTGCCGTCCCGGCCCGGAAGGATCTCCTGTCCATAGGTCTCTGTGTCGTAGAGCTGCTCGTCAAAGGCATGTTGGGGGCATGCCTGGCGGCAATAGCCCGGGCATTGGGCACAGGGGTTGAAGGCCGAGGGACCGGTGGGGACCAGGTCGGCATCCAGGGTCAGGGCCCGCAGCCTGACCCGGGGGCCGTATTCTGGGGTGATGAGGATATTGTTCCGCCCGATGCAGCCCAGACCGGCCTGGACCGCCGCATCCTTGAGATAGGTGCCTCCCTTTTCCACATGGTAGGGCAGGTGAACGGTGTCGATGGCGAAGCGTTCCTCGATCCAGGGACAGAGTTCCCGGCAGACCTTGGCAAGGACACGGTTTCCAGGCGGATCTTTCAGTCCGAACCACCAGTCCAGCTCGGGTTCGTCTTCGGGGTGGGCCACGGCAATGACAACGATGGAGCGGGCATTTTCAGGCCAGCGGACCTCTCCCGGTTTGAGGTTCTCATCTGCCTCCCGGGTGCCGACGCCTTGGCCGGCCATGGGCATTTGGGGGGCAAAGGTGAAGGAGGGGGCCTCTTTCAAGGTCTCCACCCGGGCAATGCCGGCCAGGGTGGCGCCCAGTTCGCATGCCTTCTTCAGGATGGCGGAAGAGGCCGATATGGTGTGTTTCATGGATGATGTCCTTTGGTTACAGGGTTGCTTTGATTTCTTCAGGGGGAAGGGCCTTCACCCTGGGTTTTACGATTTCGCCGTAATCTTCGTTCAGCCATTTCATCAGGGAAAAAACCATGAGGATGAGAACGGGAATCATGGGCAGGGCCACAACAATGGAGGAAAGCTGTACTGCCTTGAGGGCGCCTGTGGAAAGAAGGCCCAGGGCCAACAGGCCCAGGATCAGTCCCCAGAGGGTCCGGTTCCACCGGGGCGGTTCCTGGTCGCCGGAAAGTTCCTTGGTCACCTGGGAGGACAGGGTGTAGGCGGCCGAGTTCAAGGTGGTGGCCAGGAAGATGGAACAGAGTATGGTGAAAACCGGGATGAAGATGTATGTGCCGCCGGGCATGGCCTTGAGAATGGCCACGATGGTGACGTTATTGGACCAGCCCGAGGATTTGAGAATGCTGTAGACGTCCAAAGTGCCCGAGGTCTGGAGATGGATGGCGTATCCCCCCCAGATGGCAAAGAAGATCCAGCAGCCCAGGGAGCCGTATACCAGTTCGCCCACCACCACCTGGCGGATGGTTCTTCCCCTGGAGATCCGGGCCACAAACAGTCCCATCATGGGGGCATAGGCCACCCACCAGGCCCAGTAGAATACGGTCCAGCCTTCGGGGAATCCGCCGTTGGACACCGGGTCGGTCCAGAGGCTGAGTTTGAAAAAGTCGGAAAAGAGCAGGCCCAGGGAGTTGCACCAATTGTTCAGGATAAAGGTGGTGGGTCCGATGAGGAAAACGTAGATAAGAAGGAAGTAGGCTATATAGGTGTTGAGATCGGCCAGTTTGGCAATACCCTTTTTCAGGCCGGCCCATACCGTGATGGTGAACAGGGCGGTCCAGATGAGCAGGACGATGACCTGGAGGGAAAAGGATTCGGGCAGGCCGGTCATTTCGCAGACCAGGGCCGTTCCCAGGGGCACGGCCAGGCCCAGGCTGGTGCCCACGCCGCCGATCATGGCGAAGATGACCACGATGTCGATGAGTTTACCAAAGGGGCCGTCGGCCTTTTTACCGATGATCCCCCGGCAGGCCGCAGATAGTCTCAGGGCCGGGATTTTTTTCACATGGATGGCATAGGCAATGGGAAAGGTGGGCAGGGCATAGATGGCCCAGGGGGTGATGCCCCAATGGAATTGTCCGTACATGCCGGCCAGTTCGCCCAGCAGCCCCTTCTGGTTGGCGGGATCCACATGGAGCATGCCGGTGTTCAGGTAGTAGACCGGCTCGATAAAGGCCCAGTATACAATGGCGATACCAATTCCGGCGCAGAAGATCATGGCGGCCCAGGTATAGGTTGAGAACTCCGGTTCGTCGTCGGGATCGCCCAACTTGATATCCCCCCACCTGGACAGGGCAAGCCAGATGAGAAAGAGGACGCAAAAGAGGCCAAAGAGCAGGTAGAGCCATTTAAAATTGTGGGTGAGCATGGCGAACAAATTGTCCACAACGGCCTTGCCCGATTCAGGAAACAGGGACAGAAGAAGGCCGATGATACCGGTTACGATGACGCCGGGCCACATGAGGCTGTGGTCGATTTTTGAGGGTGTGTCTGACATGATTTTCTCCGTTCGTTGGGGTTAGAGTAAACGTGCCGTACTATTTGGAATCTGGAGAATGGCAATTCCCGTGCCGGATTCGAGGGCGGGTTTCTAACCCCGAGCAAGGGAAGGAAATTTTGTGATTTGGCCGGGAAGGGGGGAGGGGAAGGGGAGAAAACCCATTTTACGGTCCCTGTAAAATGGATTTTGCAAGTTAAATGAATTTTACACGGACAGGTGTTTGAGGTCGGCCAAAAAGGATCGTAGCTCCAACCGGGTGATCTTGTGCCCCAGCAATTGCCGTGAGATACCCAAAAGACGGGCTGCGGCCGCCACATTGCCCCGGGCCGCTTCCAATGCCTGGATCACCAGTCTTTTTTCAAGGTCGGCCATGGCCCGGGGCAGGTTCAGTTCCGTGGCCGGTGGGGTCTGGGCATGGGGTGCCCCTGAATGGGATACCGGAACCGGGGCTGGGGCCTGCTCCGGAAATGATGGGGCCGGGCAGAGTGCCGGGGCGTCCGGGGATGGGGCCCTTTCCTTTTCCAGAATATTGGCAAAATAGCAATGCTCCAGTTTAAGCCGTGTCTCCCCCTGGGCGGCAAAATTCACTGCGCTTTCAATGACATGTTCCAGCTCCCTGACATTGCCGGGCCAGGGATATTGCCAGAAGAGCCGGATCACCTCCGGGGAGATGTTTTCAATGGATTTACCCAGTTGCTCGTTGTACTTCTGTAGAAAGTGGCGTCCCAGCTCTTCAATGTCCAATGGCCGGTGCCGGAGGGGGGGCAGCTTGATATAGATGACCCCCAGCCGATAGAACAGATCCATGCGAAAGGTCCCGTTGCGGATCAGTTCCCGGGGGGATTGGTTCAGCGAAGAGATGATTTTGACATCCAGGGGCGTGGATTGAAGTGAGCCCACCCGCCGGACCTTTTTTTCCTGGATTACCCGGAGGAGTTTGCCCTGTAGGGAAAGGGGCATGGAGTTGATTTCGTCCAGGAAGATGGTGCCGCCGTTGGCCTGTTCAAAAAGACCGGCCCGGTCCACTGCACCGGTATAGGCCCCCTTGGCCGTGCCAAAGAGCAGGCCTTCGATGAGATTTTCGGGAATGGCCGCGCAATTGATGTCCACGTATTGGCCGGTATTGCCGTAATAGAAATTGTGGATGGCCTGGGCAAAGAGTTCCTTTCCCGTTCCGGTCTCCCCGTAGAGCATGACTGGAGACGGGGAGTTCCCCGCCATTTTTGCCGTCTTCACCGCCGCCACAAATCCGGGATCCGAGCCGATGATGGAGGCAAAGGAATACTGGGTGCCCTCGGCAAAGTGCTGGTTGTTTTTAGGGGATAAAAAGGCTGGGATGGTCCGCTCCAGGATGTTGTAATCCTTGACAAAGCAGATGGTGGCAATAATCTTTTTGTCATGGAAAATGGGAAAGACACTGTGGATGGTGTTGCCCACATTGGCATTGTCCGACCGGTAGGATAGGGCGTAGTTGATGATGGGTTTGCCGTGGCGCAACACCCGCATGCAGGTGGAGGAATCGTTGTTATACCGATAGACCCGGGTGATGGGTTTTCCCAGCACATCCCGGGGATCCATCTTATCAATGGTGGCCTGGACCTGGTTGTAGAATATCATGATGCCCTGGTGGTCGGTCATGAGGACGCCCAGATCCATGGTGCAAAGCAGGTCCATGAAGTTCATCCGGCTGAAATTCGTTCCGTCCAGGCTGTATCTGTGAAGATTGTGCATGCCCCTCCTGCTCCGGTATAAGAACCCTTTTTAATATTGAACTGTCCCGGCTCCCCCCGGATGGATGACCATGGTAGATCCAAGGGCCGGAACCCTTGGCTTTAACGACCGTTACCGGGGCAGAGGATTTTACCTATCCCATCTGATTTCATTTGTCGATGGATCTGGGAAATTTTTTGAACCACGGGGCAGTAGGAGGTGGCGGGGATGGGCGGCAGGGAGAAAGAAAATTTTCATTGCCATCCACTGGAGAACTGATACATATATTTATTTAATAACCTTAAATCCCAGGAAAAAGGAGCAGGTCATGGAAGAAACCATCCGAAATAGTATTCTGTCGGCATTCTGTGCCGATGCCCTGGCGTTGGGGGTGCACTGGGTCTATGATACCCAAGCCATAGCGGCAAAATACGGCCGGTTAACCGACATGATCGCCCCGGAGCTTGCCGATTACCATGGGCCGCGGGAAAAGGGTGAATTTACCCATTATGGGGACCAAGCCATGATTCTTCTGGCCTCGGTTTCAAAGGATCATATCTTTGAGTTAAAGGGCTTCAGCCGTCGATGGCAGGCGGTCATGGCGGGGTATAACGGGTATGTGGATCACGCCACCAAGGAGAGTCTGGCCCATTTCAAGCGGGGATCCTCCCCGGAGATTTCCGGGGCCGTATCCCTGGATCTGGGCGGGGCCTCCCGCATGTTTCCTTTGGGACTGCTCCTGGCACGGGGGGTGGAAAAGGCCGATTTTGTAAGGGCCTGCATGGACCAGACCCGCATGACCCACAATACCCCCCAGGCCATCTCCTCGGCCCGTTTCCTGGCCAAGGTCTATACCCGGGTGGTGTCGGGCATGGCCCCTGTGGCGGCCATGGAAGATACCCTGGATAAGAATCCGGACCTGCCCATGGATGTCATGGGCCTGGTCAGGGCGGCCCTGGGGAGCCGGGATGAAGAGACCCCGGGTGTCATTAAACGCTTTGGACAGGCATGCGCCTGGGACGGGGCCCTGGCCGGAGCCGTCCATCTGATGGCCCGGTATGAAACCGATCTTGAAACCGCCCTGGTGGAAAATACTATGGCCGGTGGGGATTCGGCGGCCCGGGGCATGCCCGTGGGCTGGATATTGGGGGCCCACAGCCCCCGGGATCTGCCCCAACGTTGGCGCCGGGATCTCAAGGCCCTGGACCGTATCCAGGATCTCATGGGAAACTGAACCCGACCCGGATCATCCATATAAAAAAACGGCTGCCGGATTCTCCGGCAGCCGTTTTGCGTTTGGGGGTAAGGGGGCTCTTACATGCCCAGATATGCCTTTTTTACATCTTCGTTGGCCAGAAGGTTTTCCCCGGTGTCGGTGAGGGTGATGGCCCCGTTTTCCATGACATAGCCCCGGTGGGCCGCCTTGAGGGCCAGGTTGGCATTCTGCTCCACGATGAAGATGGTGGTTCTGTGCTCCTGGTTGATCTTTTTGATGATGTCAAAGATCTGGCGGATGATGATGGGGGCAAGTCCCAGGGAGGGCTCGTCCAAAAGCAATACCTTGGGACGGGACATGAGGGCCCGGGAAATGGCCAGCATCTGCTGCTCCCCGCCTGAGAGGGTTCCGCCGGACTGGTTGCGCCGTTCGGCCAGGATGGGAAACAGGGAATAGACATAGTCCAGATCCCGTCGGATCCCCTCCTTGTCATTGCGCAGAAAGGCGCCCATGTCCAGGTTTTCCGCCACGGTGAGGTAGGGGAAGATCCGCCGGCCTTCGGGCACCTGGCAGATGCCCAGTTTGACAATGTCGTCCGGGGGCATCTGGGTTATGTCTTCACCGTTGAATTCCACTTTGCCTTTTTTGGCCGGGACCACGCCGCAGGTGGTCATGAGGGTGGTGGATTTCCCGGCCCCGTTGGCCCCGATCAGGGAGATGACCTCCCCTTCGGTGACCTCGATGTCAATGCCCTTGAGGGCATGGATATTACCATAATAACTATGGACCTGTGTAAGTTTAAGCATCGTCTGATTCATCTCCCAAATAGGCTTTGATGACCTCGGGGTTGGATTTCACCTCTTCTGGTGTCCCTTCGGCGATTTTCTTGCCGTAGTCCACCACATGGATGCGGTCGGACAGGCTCATGACCAGCTTCATGTCATGTTCGATGAGCAGGATGGTCAAGTCTTCGTTGTCCCGAAGCCAGATGATGAGATCATCCAGTTCCTTTGTTTCCTGGGGATTCATGCCGGCGGCCGGCTCGTCCAACAGGAGGAGAAAGGGGTCCGTGGCCAGGGCCCGGGCGATTTCCAGTCGGCGCTGGGCACCGTAGGGCAGGTTCACGGCCATCTCGTTGACGTATTGCTCCAGGCCGATTTTTTCCAGGATTTCATAGGCGTCGGCCACGGCTTTTTTTTCTTCCCTGCGCTGGCTCAAGGGTTTGAGCATGGCGCCGAGGATACCGGATTTCAAGCGGCAGTGGCGGCCGATCATGACATTTTCCAGAACGGTCATGCCCTGGAAGAGCCGGATGTTCTGGAAGGTTCTGGCCATGCCCCGTTCCGTGACCTGGTTGGGCTTCAGGCCCTTGATCATTTGTTTCTTTTTACCGGGTGGCGTGATCTCCACATAGCCTTCCGTGGGATCGTAGATGCCGGTGATGCAATTGAAAAAGGTGGTCTTTCCCGCACCGTTGGGACCGATGAGGGCAGCGATCTGTCCTTTTTTAATCTCCATGTTCACCGTGTCCAGGGCCTTGAGGCCGCCGAATCTCATGGTGAGGTTTTTTACTTTAAGAATCGGTTCCATGGCGACCCTTCGTCTGTTTGAATTGATAGGTTTTGCGAACGCTCTTGATCAGACCGTCGGGCTTAAAGACCATGACAATGACCTGGAGGGCGCCGAAGACCAGCATCCGGTATTCGGCCACCGCCCTGAGATACTCGGGCAGAAGGATGAGCACCAGGGCACCGGCAATGACGCCGATGGCCGAGCCCATGCCGCCGATGACCACCACGCAGAGGATGGTGATGGATTCCCAGATGGTAAAGGACATGGGGTTGATATAGGAGGTCTTGGCCGCAAACACCACGCCGCCCAGGCTGGCCCAGGTGGCCCCCAGGGCAAAGGCGGTGAGTTTGGTCTTCACCTTGTCGATGCCCATGGCCTGGCAGGCGATCTCATCGTCCCGAAGGGCGATCCAGGCCCGACCGATGCGGGAGTTCTCCAGCCGGTTCACAAAGAAGATGGTGAGCAGCACCAAGGCGATGACGATGAAGTAGATGTACATCACCGTGGCATGCTGGCCCAGTTCAATGCCGAAGAGGCCCGGGGGCGGAATATCGGGAATGCCCCGGGGACCGTTGGAAAAATCATTCCAGTTTTCAAGGATGATGCGGATGATCTCCCCGAAACCCAGGGTCACAATGGCCAGGTAGTCTCCCCGAAGCCGCAGCACCGGATAGCCCAAAAGGGTGCCGAAGGCCGCCCCCAGAACCGCAGAAATGGGCAGCACCACCCAGAAGGAGATGCCGAAGTGAAGGTTGAGCAGGGCATAGGCATATGCCCCCACAGCGTAAAAGGCCACATAGCCCAGGTCCAAAAGGCCGGCCAGGCCCACCACGATGTTCAGCCCCAGGCCCAGCATGACATAGACCAGGGCCGATATCATGATGCTGGTGTGGTAAAGGGGAAAGATAAAGGGATAGGCAATGAAAAAGGCGGCCACCGCCCCCAGGAAGGGCATGCGGAACCGGGGATTCTGGAGCAGGTGGTGCACCAGGGGAATGTCGTTTTTGATATCGGCCTTCTGCCGTTTTTCTTTCAGGGCCAGGAAGTAGTTCCAGGCCAGGGAGGCGAAAAAGCTGATGACGCCCACATAGATCAGGTTGCTCCACCTGAAGACAATGGCCTGCTTAATGGTGTTCACCTTAAAGACCATGATGGGAAAGGTGAGGACCATGAACCAGAGGGCTATGATAAGGGATTGTTTTATTTCTCTTTTCGTAATCATAATGGTTTTCGTTCATCCATGGGATCATTAAACTTTCTGGGTCTCGTGTTTGCCTAAAATTCCAGACGGTCGGAAAATGAGAATGATGACCAGTATGGTAAAGGCAAAGACGTCTTCATATTCACTCCAGAAATAGCCGGTGAAAAAGCTTTCTGAAATGCCCAGCACCAGGCTGCCCAATACGGCTCCGGGTACGGAACCGATGCCGCCGAGAACGGCAGCGATAAAGGCTTTAAGTCCGGCCAGGAATCCAATGAAGAAGTTGATCTGTCCCACGTGGCAGGCAATGAGAATCCCGCCGATGGCCGCAGTGGCCGATCCCACAATAAAGGTGGTGGAGATGACGTTGTTCACGTTGATCCCCAGAAGGGCGGACATGATCTTGTCCTGGGCCGTGGCCCGCATGGCTTTGCCGATGCGGGTGAACTTGATGAGCATCCCCAGAAGGACCATGACCACAAAGGTGGTCAGGATGATGGTCAGCTCCACCGAGGTGATGATGTGGGAGTAGGGTTCCCAGAAGGCAAAGTCGGGAATGATGGTGTGAAAGGGCATGAACTCTGGGGTCTGGGCCAACATGACATAGTTTTGGAGAAACAGACTCATGCCGATGGCCGAGATCAATGCGGAAAGGCGCGGTGCGTTCCGCAGGGGTTTGTAGGCGATTTTTTCAACGGTGAAGCCGTAGGCACAGGAATAGACAATGGCAAAGACAACGGCCAGGATGGCGATCACCGCAGAGTTGAATCCGAAATAGCCCAGCACCGTGGCCACGATCATGGCGGTCATGGCGCCGATCATATAGATTTCACCATGGGCAAAGTTAATGAGCTGGATAATACCGTAAACCATGGTATATCCCAGGGCAATGAGGGCATAGATACTCCCCCGGGTCAGCCCGCCCAGAAACAGCTCTAAAAAATAGACAGGGTCGGCCATGAGTTCTCTGACACCAAAGGCCAGCAGAACGCCGACCACGGCCAGACCCAATATAATGTTCGTCCAACGCATGTTAATTCATACAACTCCTAAACTTCGGATTTCACTGGGAAAAAGCATTTTGGGCTTTTGGGTACAGGAAACCCCGGGTTTGCGTGATCAGGTCACGGAAAAAAGCAGGCGCTGCAGCCAGGGACTGCCGCTCCTGCTTGGATATGGAATCAGAGCTTAATTAACCTGCTGGTATTTTCCGTTCTCAACTTTGTAGACAGAGAAACCGGCACCGACAACATCGCCGTTTTTGTCAAAGCCGATGGGGCCCAGGGGGGAGTCGACCTTGATTTCAAACATGGCGGCCCGCATCTTGTCATAGTCAAAGGAACCGGCCTTTTCAGCGGCGGCGGCAAGGGCCTGCATGCCAGCGTAGGCATTGTAGAAAAAGGTGCCCGGATCTTCGTTGTACTGGGCCTGATGCTTCTTGGTGATCTCTTGGTGCAGGGCATTGGAGGAGGTGTCATTGGGACCGGTGGCGTATACGCCTTCTGCATATTTGCCAGCCAGGGCGGTGAAGTTGTCGGAGAAGATACCGTCGCCGCCGAATACGGTGGTTTTAACCTTTTTCTTCTTCAGCAGCTGGATGATCTTGGAGGCATCGGAGTGGTAGCCGCCCCAGAGGGTGACTTCGGCTTTGGAGCGTTTGATTTTCTGTACAATGGCGGTGAAGTCAACCGCGCCGGTGGTCACCCCTTCGAAAAGAACGATGTCAACGCCGCCGATTTTTTCCAGGGCCGCCCGTGCCAGCTCCATCTGTCCCTTACCATAATCCCCTTTATCATGGATGAGAGCGACGGTTTTGGCCTTGAGGCCGTTTTTAACGAATGCGCTCATGAGATCTGCCTGGGCGCCGTCGTAGGCAATGGTTCTAAAGAAGTTGGGATGATTGCCGGTAAGGGTTAGGTCATCGTTGGTGGCCGAGGCGGACAGAACAAGGAGGTTGGCATCCTTGTATATTTTATTGGCAGCGATGGTGGCGCCGGAGCAGACATGTCCCACCAGCATTTGGGCGCCGTCGGAGACCAGTTTGGTGGCCACGTTAACGGCGATTTCCGGTTTACAGACATCGTCGCCTTCCAGTATTTCAATTTGTTTGCCCATGATGCCACCCTTGGCATTGAGATCGTCAATGGCCATTGTGGCGCCGCGGAGGGCGGATATACCATAGGGTGCCAGGTCGCCGGACAGAACGCCGCCGATCCCCACTTTAACCGTATCGCCTGCAAAGCCGGTACCGGCCAGCATTAACAGGGACAGGGCTGCGACAGATAAGGATTTGAAAATGGATTTCATCTTTAACTCCCCTTTTTGAAAAAATGTTAAATAATACAGCATAACTACAAATTAAATTGTAAGTTTTGCAACTATAGGAAGATGGTTTTCCATAGTCAAGGAAAAATGTCCCGGCCCTGTCCGGTGCCTATGGCCGCTTTTCAAAGTGACAGGTAAAGTGTCTCAGGTAGGGGGTTTGATATGTAATCCGGTAGCTTGGAATGGTTTCGCGCCTTTCCCATACCGCCCGGATCACCTCGATGAGATAGTCGAAATGGCTCTGGGTATAGACCCGCCTGGGAAAGGCCAGGCGAACCAGTTCCAAAGGAGACGGCTGTTCAACGCCCTTTTCGTCAAACCGACCGAACATCACCGTTCCCAGTTCCACGCCGCGAATTCCCCCCTCTTCGTAAAGGGCATTGACCACACCGATGCCCGGATAGTGGAGGGGATGGATGTGGGGCAGCATTTTTCCGGCATCCAGGAAGACGGCATGGCCGCCGGCAGGTCGCACAATGGGGATACCCGCCTCAATGAGGTGGCGGCTCAGGTAGTCCACGGTGGCGTGGCGGTAGACCTGGTAGTCGTAGTCCAGGGCCTCCATGAGGCCCACGGCAATGGCCTCCAGATCCCTGCCGGCAAGGCCGCCGTATGTGGGGAAGCCCTCACGGATGATGAGCAGGTTCCGGAATTCCTCGGCCCATTGGTCGTCGTTGCAGATGAGAAACCCGCCGATGTTGGCCAACCCGTCCTTTTTGCAGCTCATGGTGGCCCCGTCGGCGTAGGCGAACATTTCCCGGGCGATCTCCAGAAGGGGTTTGTCATGGTAGCCGTCCTCCCGTTCCCGGATGAAAAAGGCGTTTTCCGCGAACCGGCAGGCATCGATGAACAAGGGGATTCCGTGGGGCTCCAGGGTGGCCTTGATCTCCCGGATATTGGCCATGGACACGGGCTGGCCCCCACCGGTGTTATTGGTCACCGTGATCAGGGCAAAGGGGATGTTTTCCCTCCCGTGTTCGGCAATGCATGCCTTGAGTTTGTCAATGTCCATGTTGCCCTTGAAGGGGGCCTCCCTTTCCGTGTCCAGTCCCTCTTCACACAGAAGGTTCAATGCAATCCCCCCCAGATATTCGATGTTGGCCCTTGTGGTGTCAAAGTGGGAGTTGTTGGGGACGACCTGGCCGGGCTTGACCCGGGTTTGGGCCAGGATTGCCTCGGCGGCCCGGCCCTGGTGGGTGGGCAGGACGTGGCGGGTGCCGGTGATCTCCTTCACCGTGGCCTCAAATCGTTTCCAGGAATCGGAACCGGCATAGGATTCGTCCCCCATCATCATGGCGGCCCATTGCCGGTTGGACATGGCCCCGGTACCCGAGTCGGTGAGCAAATCGATGCAGCAGTCCCGGGCATCCAGGAGAAAGACGTTCTGGTGGGCCGCCCCAAGGGCCTTGACCCGTTCTTCGGGGGTGGTGATGCGAATGGGTTCGGTGGTTTTAATGCGAAAGGGTTCGATAATGGTTTTCATTGGGCCTCCGTTTCACCTAAAATGTGCAGTCCTTGTTTCGGGTTTTGGATAGGGTGTTGCCATGGCCGGTGCCCTGTATATCCTGCCAGAGAACGCCTGCAACTTTTTGTTTTCATTGAATCTGGTCTTTATCCATGGGGGAACCGGTGTCCAGTTCCCGTTTAAACATCTGGGTAAGATAGTTCAGTTGGGTTTCGTAGGTCTCCGTATCCATGGCCGGGATGAGCTGGTGGGTGCCGATGTAGAAGCAATAGCGGATCTGGGCGAACCGGGCCGCCTGTTTGGCATCATCGGTGATCAAAAGGAACATCTTTTCAAGGAAGGTGATGCGCCGGGCGTCCATGCGTTCCTGGTATTCCCGTGCCAGGGGGTCCCGCAGGGCCCAGGCCCGGATGGCCACCTCCACCTCCGGGGCCATGGCCTTGCCCGAAAGGGAGACCAGGGCCGCATTGATGTCTTCAAAGGTTTTTTCCCTGCGGCTGTGGCGGATGATCTCCAGGGACTGGTCCTCTTCCCACCGGGCCAGAAGATTCCGGAGAAAGTCCTCCCGGTTTTTGAAATGATGGTAAAAGGAGCCCTTGGTGCGGTCCAGGCCCTGGGTGAGGGTGTCGATGGTCAGGCCGGCCGCCCCCTGGGTGGTGAGAATGTGGAATCCCTGTCGGATCCAGTCGGATTTGTCCAGGTTTTTCATGGTCCTCCTTTGGTTTAACGCTCCAAACCATACGGTATGGTATGGTTAAAAACATAAACCTGACATCGGAGGAAATCAAGTAAAAAATCAAGCCGTTGTGGCGCGTAGAAACAAGACCGTTGAATCGGTTTGACGGAGCCCCTGCCCGATCCAGGGGGCAGGACCCGGGGATTTTCCCCGGGTCCATGGGCACACCCCGGATCCGGTAATGGAAATTTTACAAGGGCAAGGCCCTTGGGCTCAGCGCCGGGCCAATGCCTTTGCCATGCGGTCCAGCCCCTGGTTCAGCCGTTCCAGGGGACAGCCGTAGTTAAGGCGGAGAAATCCCTTGCTGCCGAAATAGGTGCCGTCGGAGAGGCCCACCCCGGCCTTTTCAAAGAAGGCCACGGGATCTGCAAGTCCGGTTCCCCTGACATCGATCCATGCCAGGTAGGTAGCCTCAATGGGGTTGAGGCGGCAACCGGGCATCTGGTTCACGGCTTCCTCCACCCGGTCCCGGTTCCGGGCCAGGTAGGCCAGGAGTTCATCCAGCCAGGGCCTGCCCTTGCCATAGGCGGAGAGGGCGCCCACAAGTCCTAGACTGTTCACATCCGGGACCAGGCCCTTTAGGACGTTCTTAAAGGCCCTGCGCTGTTCCGGATTGGGAATTACGGCAAAGGATGCGGAAAGGCCGGGGATGTTAAAGGTCTTGGACGGGGCCATGAGGGTGATGGTCCGTTGTTCCGCCTCTGGGGAGAGGGAGGCCAGGGGAATATGGGGGCGGGGGGTGAGGATGAAGTCGCTGTGGATTTCATCGGAGCAGATCTGGACCTGGTATCGGGCGCAGAGCTCCAGGACCGCCGTAAGTTCCTCCTTGGTAAAGACCGTGCCGCAGGGGTTATAGGGATTACAGAGCAGGAGGAGTTGGCCACCTTTTTTAAAGGCTGCTTCCAGCCCGTCCATGTCAAGGACGGCCCGCTGGTTTTCTTCCACCATGGGCAGGGTGATGAGCTCCCGGTCGAACTGGTCGGCCACGGACAGGAAGGGGGGATAGATGGGGGTGGTGGTGACCATGCTCCGGCCCGGTGCCACCAGGGCCCGGCAGGCCGCATTAAACCCCGAGACCACCCCGGGGATCCATATCAGCCAGTCGGTGTGGACCTGCCAGCCGTAGAGGTGTTCCAGCCGTTGGGCCACAACGGTGTTCAGGGCCCTGGGCACATTGGAATAGCCCAGCACACCGTGGGAGACGGCCTGGTGAAGATCCTCCAGCACCTCCGGGGGGGCCTTGAAATCCATATCTGCCACCCACATGGGAAGAATATCAGTGCCGGCGTACTTGTCCCATTTCAGGGAGTGGGTGTTGCTGCGGTCGATGGGGGTATCAAAATCGTAGGTCATGGGATCTCCTTAGGTCCGGGTTATGAATCCTCCTGGTCTATTTCATAAATCGGGGTAAAAGAAAAGCCCCCATGGGCCCCCACGGGTGAAATTCTTTGTTTTCCCTGCAAAAGGGGGGCAAATTTCGACGGGGCCATCCGGAACAATTTATCCTAGGCCCCGGGCACCGTTGAAACCGAACTCAAGGCATTGGAAACCAGACCTTCTGGAGAAGAACCGACTTTACAGGGTGGATGAAAACATCAAATTCCCGGGACAGTTTAAAAAAACCTTTGGCCTGTCCATGACCCGGGACGCCTTCCAGGCATTGACCAAGGCCCTCAACGCCACCATGGCCGGATTTAACGAGGTGGCCCGCCAGATCGCCAGGGAGGTGGAAGCGGTGAACACCCTGACCACCCAGGTCAGTGACGGTTGTTCCAGGATCCACCAGGGCGTGGAAAAAATGGGGCGCCAGGCCCAGAAATTGGATGACCAGCTCAATGGCTTTATCATATAATGGGCGGGTAGGCATCAACCCATGGAGGATAACAACCGTGCAGATAAAGACGAGACGCGACCGATTGCAGCAGAAAATGGCGGATATGAACATCGCCGCCCTGGTGGTGCCCAGCGCCGATCCCCACCAGAGTGAATATGTGGCCGAACACTGGCAGGCCCGAAAATGGCTCACCGGCTTCACCGGCTCCGCCGGCACCGCAGTGGTAACCCGGGACGGGGCCGGACTTTGGACGGATTTCCGGTATTGGATCCAGGCCCAGGCCCAGCTCAAGGGGAGCGGGTTTGACCTTTTCCGCATGGGCGAGGACCAGGTGCCCGGGTTTGAAACCTGGCTGACCCAGGTGCTCTCCCCGGGGGATGTCATTGCCGTGGCCGGGGATTCGCTTTCCAGATCCCAGTTGAAAAAATATGAAGAAAAATGGGGCCGCCACGGTCTTTCCGTGACCACGGACCATGACCTGGTGGCGGAGATTTGGACGGACCGCCCCCCCATGCCCGGGGGAAGGGCATGGGATTTCAGTGTGGATTATGCCGGCCTGGGCCGCAGGGAAAAGCTGGCGGCCCTTCGCAAAAAGATGATGGACCAGGGGGCGGATCATTACCTCATCACCACCCTGGAGGACATTGCCTGGACCTTTAACCTTAGGGGCAGCGACGTCCACACCAATCCGGTGAACATTGCCTTTGCCCTGGTGGACATGGATGGTGCGGTCCTCTTTATCGCCCCGGAAAAGGTGGGCGACGACCTTGGCGCCCTGCTCCTGGCCGACGGGGTGGTCTGTCTTCCCTACGATGAGGTGGACCGTTCCCTGGCCGCCCTGGCCCCCGAATCCACCGTACTCATGGATCCTGCCCAGGTCAATGTCCGACTTTGGAATGCCCTGGCCGAAACCTGCACCAGGGTGGAGACCTCCAAGGCCCCGGCCACGGAACTCAAGGCCGTGAAAAACGATGTGGAGGCCGAGCACCTCCGGCAGACCCTGGTGAAGGACGGGGTGGCCATGGTCTCCTTCCTCCACTGGTTGGAATCCCGGGTGCGGTCCGGAAAGACCGTCACCGAGATGGAGGCCGGGGAAAGGGTGAAGGAATTTCGCCGGGTCCAGGAGGGGTTTGTGGACAACAGCTTTGATCCCATCATGGCCCAAGGGGAACATTCGGCCATGTGCCATTATTCCGCCGGTCCGGACACCAATGTCCCCATCTCTCCGGATTCCCTGTTTCTCAACGATTCAGGGGGCCACTACCTCACCGGGACCACCGATATCACTCGGACCCTCTGCCTGGGACGGCCCACACCGGCCCAGAAGAGGGATTACACCCTGGTGCTCAAGGGCCATATCGCCCTGGCAAGGGCCCGTTTTCCCAAGGGCACCCGGGGCTGCCAGGTGGATACCCTGGCCCGCCGGGCCCTGTGGCAGGAGGGGCTGGACTTCGGCCACGGCACCGGCCATGGCGTGGGATTTTTCCTCTGCGTCCACGAAGGCCCTGCCCGGATCAGTCCCTTTCCCGTGGATGTGCCCCTGAAACCGGGCATGGTCCTCACCAACGAACCCGGCCTCTACCGTGAAGGGGAATACGGGATCCGCCTGGAAAACATGATCCGGGTCTGGGAGGAGATCAAAACCGATTTCGGCCCCTTCCTGGGCTTTGAAACCCTGACCCTGTGTCATTTTGAGCGGGATATGCTGGAAATCGGCCTCATGACCCCGGGGGAAATCCAGTGGATCAACGCCTACCATGAACGGGTTTATACCTGCCTGGCACCCCTGTTGGATGCCCCACCGGCCCAATGGCTGAAGGATAAAACTCGGCCCGTTTAACCCATGGGTTCCTTTTCAAAACAGACAGCCCGTCCGTGTCGATGTTGGACACGGACGGGCTGTTTGGTATGGTCGACCGGGACACCATATCCGGATATTTTACACAATGGTCTTGATGGGGCTCAATGGGCGCCGCCCTCTGTTCCCCAGGCTATTTCGGGCCGGTGTACTTGGTGGTCACCTGGGGGGGCTGGTAGGCTTTAAACGCCTGGAGCATGGCCTGGGGATCGGATTGGGTCTGGAGCATGGCCCGGTGGACATCCCGGACAAACCCTTCTTTGGTGACATGGTCCAGAAAGGTGGTAAGGTGGTCGTAGTAGCCTTGGATATTGAGGAGGCCGCAGGGCTTTCTGTGGAAGCCCAACTGGGCCCAGGTGAGGACTTCAAAGATCTCTTCCAGGGTGCCGATGCCCCCGGGCAGGGCGATGAAACCGTCGCTGAGCTTGGCCATGCGGGCCTTTCGTTCGTGCATGGAGGAGACCACCTCCAGCCGGGTGAGGTTGGGGTGGGCCACCTCCCGGTCCACCAGGGACTGGGGCATGACCCCGATGGCTTCCCCGCCCTGTTCCAGGACGGTGTCGGCAATGCAGCCCATGATGCCGATTTTGGCTCCGCCGTAGACCAGGCCGATGCCCTGGCCGGCCAGGGCGGTTCCCAGGGCCTTTGCCGCTTCAAGGTATTCCGGGCGCTTCCCGGGGTTTGATCCGCAATAGACGCAAATATATTTCATGGTAACTCCTGTGGTTCCTATGGATTTTGTCCCGGTTCACTGTGACGGGGACGGTGGATCATTTCAGATGAAGAAGGTCTTGTCAAGGCGGGGGGGGCCGGGTCTGGAAGGCCGGGGATTGGGGCTGCGGTTCCATGGGGCAGGAAGGGGTAACCGCCCCCTATAAAGAGGCGGCTTTGATCCGAAGATCAAAGCCGCCTTGGTCTTATATATGTATTCGGTATCGGATTATGCCATCTGATAGAGGACTCTGGACGCCCAGTCGGAATCCTTGAGGATCCCGCCGATGCTGGTTCCCAGGCGGGAACGCTGTGCATTGGTTTCCACGTACCCTTCGGCGTCGTTGTAAAAACGCAGGGCCAGTTCTTTGTCCTTGAGCTGGGCCATGGCCGTTTCCGCCAGGAAGATCAGATCTTCAAAGCTGGACAGCTTCTGGGCGGCTCTCAGGGCCAGGGAGGAGAGCATGGTACCGTCTTCCACCTGGTTCTGGACCATGGAGATGAGCAGGCCGTAGTCCTTGCGGGTCTGGCAGCTTTCTTCGGCTGCTTCGTAGAGTTTCCAGGCCAGATCCTTGTTGCCAAGGGCCTTCATGGCAGCACCGGCCACCAGACCGAAGTCGGAGATGGTGGCGCATTTCTTCTCGGCTTCGGCCACCAAAGCGCCGGCCCATTCGGCATCGCCCAGTTTCCGTGCGGCAACGTCGGCCAGACGGGTGAGGTCGGCGATGGATTTGGCGGATTTTTCCTGGTTCTTATAGATGTCCTGGATCCATGCCTGATCCTTGAGGGTGGCGCCAATGGCGTCGGTGAGGGCGATGTAGTCGGCAAAGCATTTACATTTTCCCAGGAGCTGGGTGTAAATGGCCTTGACCCATTCGGCATCGCCCAGGTCGGCGTGGATATTGGCGGCCAGTTCGATGAAGTCGCCAAAGTTCAGGGTCATACCTTCGGTCTTGCGGTAGAGTTTGGCGGCATAATAGGTGTCACCGGTCTCTTTAACCACTTCCCGGGCCAGCATGCGCATGGGGTATGCGGTCTTGTTTTCCAGTTCCCGGAGGATGAAGTCTGCGTACAGTGCCTTGAACTCTTCCCGTTTTTCAAGCTGGAAGGTAATGGCCTCTGCCCATTCCTTGTCATCTGCGGCAATCTCCTGGATGGTCTTGGCGGTTTTGATGAATTCGTCGTTGTTTTTGACGGCTTTTTCAGCCTGTTTCAGAACCTGGATGGCGGCATCCTTGTCCTTGAGGTCTCCGTCCAGGGCCTTGGCCAGATCCACCAGCTGGGTACAGTCGGGGTTGGTGGCGGCGGCCTTCTGGTATACGGCTGAGGCAAATTCGGCATTGCCGGTGTTTTCAAAGGCGGCCTTGGCCAGCTTCAGGTAGTCGGCAAATTTTTCAAATACGCCTTCGGCCTTTTTGTAGATGGAGAGGATGAAGTCGGCATCGTCCAACTTTTCCTTGACCGTGGCGGCAAATTTGATGAGCTCCTCCCCGGATTCCAGGGAGGAAAGGGCGGTTTCAAAAATTTGTTTGGCCATTTCCTTGTCGCCCAGGTCGGTGGCGGCGCCTTCGGCCAGAACCATGTAATCGTCGGCCTTGGAGGCTGCGGCCAGGGCTTTTTCATAGACCTTGGCAGCAGCGGCCTTGTCGCCGCCCATGTCCATGGAGGACTTGGCAAATTCCACATAATCCTTGGCGGTCTTGCACTTGTCCGATGCCTTTTCAACGGTGGCAGCGGCCAGGGCCTCGTCCTTGAGATCCTTGGCAATATTCTGGCTCAGTTCCAGGTAGTCACCAATCTTGGTGCATTTGCCCTGGGCGGCTTCGTAGATGTCGCGGGCGGCGTCTTCCATGCCCATTGCCAGGGTTCCGGCGGCCAGGGCCATGAGGTCCTGGAGGGTGGTGCAGATGTTTTTGCCCATGTCCAGGTGGGCGGCGGCTGCATCGGCATCTCCCAGGATATCCATGGCGGCCTTGGCATAGGCCAGGGAATCTTCATAGGTCTCGGCCCATTCTGCCCCTTCTTCCAGCAGTTCTGCAGCCCATTCCTTGTCGTCCAGCCCATCTACAATCTCTTTGGCAACGCCAATGTATTCTTCCGTCGCATCACATTCTTCTGCTTTTTCTTCCAGTTCTTCTTTCAGTCCCATGGGATCTCCTTCTGCCCGGAGGCAACTTTTGACATATATTAAGGTGTTTAGGCACGCTAAACATAAAGTTCTAGAATAAACTGTTCTGGCATATCACAGGTGGATATTCAGTGCAAACATTATCCGCAGGCCGGAATCCGCCACTGCCTGTTTTCAAATGGGATTCCCTAATCCTGGGCCTGGAGGGTTTCCAGGAGCCATTCCTGACAAATGGTCCCCATGTGTTGGTGAATTTCTCCCGGGGTCCGGGGGTCGGATTTGGGCAGGATGAACCCATGGTCGCCGCCCTGGATGATCTCCAGGTTTTTGGGTGCGGGCAGTTCCTGTAAAAGGCGGAGGAGGGTCTCAATGTTGCAGAAGGGATCCCGGGTCCCCTGGAGGAAAAGCAGGGGAAGGGAGAGGGCCAAAAGGGGTTCGGCCCTGGGGTGGTCTTTTCTTCCCGGGGCATGGAGGGGATAGCCCAGGAAGATGAGGCCGTCCGGGGCAAGGACTCCGGCGGCGGTCCCCTGGGCGGCCATGCGGGCCCCCAGGGATTTGCCGGCAATGATGATCCGGGTGCAGTCGGCCTGTTCTTTCAGTGTGGATATGGCCCGTTCCAGGGACTGGACCAGGCAGTGGGCCGTATCCGGGGAGGATGCCCTCCGCTCCCGATAGGGGAAGTTGAACCGGAGACAGGGATATCCCTTAAAGCTCAACTCCCGGGCCAGTGCCTTCAGTGTGGGGTGGTTCATGTCGTTGGAAGAACCGTGGGCAAACACAATTCCCATATCCCGGGACGGTCCTTTGGGCGGGGAAAACAATCCAGAAAGGGGGATATGGTTTTTTATGGGAATGGAAAGGGGAGTCATGGGCGCCTCTTGTCTAAAATCCGGGTTTCACAGACCCGTCTGTTTCCCCCCGGCCTGAAGTGTGTTAAGGTATATTCCAGTCATACGTTATGATGACAGGTTTCTCAATCATTTTATGCCATTGAGAAAGAAATAGGAACTTTCCAACTGTGCCGGATTCCTGCAGAAGACCCTCTGCCCGGCACGTTTCTTGAACAACATACCACTATGTGTTTCATTTACCTGTGGACCCCAGGGTCCTTTTTAAGTGGCGAGATGCCAAGAGGAGGAGATAATGAACAGCTGGATATGCAACCAATGTGGATACAATGTTCAATCCGATACCCCACCGGAAAAATGCCCGTCCTGTAACACGGAATGCTCCTTTGTGGACAACACCTGTTACACACCGGACTGTGCCGGAACCCCAAACGATCCCAGAATAACCGGAGAGAAAAAATAAGGAGGCGCCATGGGCAAGAAGAAAAAATATAGAATCAAGACCAGTTGTCCCCAATGCGGCTGTTCAGGGACCTCCCATCTTTCAGAAGAGGAGTTGAAGAAACGGTACGGGGATGTTCCCAACATTGAATTGGAATGCCATGAATGCATGCTGGTCATGGAGGCTGAAGTGGAGGAAGACACCGACGCGACAGAATCGGATCAGTCCTGATACAGAATCGTACCAATACATAAAGGGGCGCTGTTCATTGGGAAAGGCCAATGATTGGCGTCAGCTGGAAGGAGAGAGATCATGAAGTGGTTGCAGTACTTAACACCGGTCAAATCCATTGACACAGACGAGGCGGAGGCCATGATGAATGCGCATCCGGGGGAGGAATTAACCATTTTGGATGTCCGTCAGCCCGGGGAGTATTTGAAGGAGCATATTCCCGGGGCTGTTTTGATTCCCCTTCCCAAACTCAAGGACCAGCTGGACCATATCGATTCGGAGAAGCCGGTCCTGGTCTACTGAGCCGTTGGTGGCCGCAGCCGGGTGGCTGCACAGATGCTGGCCGGGGCCGGTTTTGAACAGGTGTATAATGTGGCCGGGGGGATCCAGGCCTGGGGATCCGGGGTTGCCGTGGGGGAACCCCTCCATGGGCTGGAATTGTTTTCAGATCTGGAATCCCCTTCCGAGGTGTTGAAAACCGCATACTCCCTGGAACAGGGTCTGCGGGATTTCTATCTTGACATGGCCGACCAGTTCAATGAACCGCCGGTACATGATCTCTTTTTGCAATTGGCAGAGATAGAGGTGAAACACCAGGATTCCATTTACGAGATGTATACGGAGATGGTGGAGGACCCCCTCTCCCGTGAGGCATTTGAATCGGGGATCACCCAAAAGGCATTGGAAGGGGGAAGGACCACGGAGGAATACCTGGCGGCCTTTTCTTCGGACCTGACCTCGGAAACCGTTGTGATTTCCCTGGCCATGTCCATTGAGGCCCAGGCGTTGGATCTTTATCTGAGGGCGGCGGCCCAGGCGGAAGAGGGCGTGTCCCAGGAAGCATTTTACCGAATCGCCAACGAGGAAAAGGCACACCTGGCCATGCTGGGGGATCTCATGGAAGAGGTCCAGGCCTGAGGGTACAGCCGAAAGGGGGAGGGAAGATGCGCAAACATTTGATTCTGGTTGGGGGCGGCCACGCCCACATGGTGACCCTGGAGCGGATCCATCAATTTGTGGGCAAGGGCTATAAAGTCACGGTGATTGCCCCTTCGTTCCACCACTATTATTCGGGCATGGGGCCGGGCATGCTGGGGGAGACCTATTCCCCGGGGGATATCCGGTTCGCCACCAAGCAGGTGGTGGAACAGCAGGGGGGGATCTTTGTAAAGGATTATGTGGACCGGATCGATCCGGTGCAGAAAAAGGTCTTTACCCGTTCCGGCCATCATTTCTGCTATGATGTGCTTTCGGCCAATGCCGGCTCCCAGGTGCCGGCGGCCTCCCTGTTGGGGGAGGGGGAACAGCCGGGCAATATCTACTCGGTGAAACCCATTGAGGCCCTGATGGAGGCCCGGAACAAGCTTAAGGATCTCAACCTCAACCGCCGGGTGGTGGTCTCTGTGGTGGGGGGCGGCCCCTCGGCCGCAGAGGTGGCCGGCAACATCTGGCAGCTCTCCCGGAAATTCAAACGGAATAATCCCTTTGTCATCCGGGTGTTTGCCGGGCAGCGGTTCATGGCCGGATTTCCCAAGGAGGTGAGCCGCCGGGTGCGCCGCATTCTTCTTCGGCGGGGCATCGAGATTGTGGAGACCGGATATGTTAAATTTGTGGATAGGGATGCCGTTGTCCTTACCTCGGGGGCGGAATTTCCTTCGGATTTCACCTTCATGGCCCTGGGGGTAAAGCCCTCTGCCATCTTTAAAACCTCGGGGATTCCCACGGGTCCCGACGGCGGCATGCGGGTGAACCGCTTCCTCCAGAGTGTGGATTATCCCGAGATCTTCGGGGGGGGAGACTGCATCTATTTTGAGGACCAGCCCCTGGACAAGGTGGGGGTCTATGCTGTGCGCCAGAATCCCGTGCTCTGCAACAACCTCATGGCTGCCCTGGACGGCACTCCCCTGGAACCCTTTGATCCCGGCCCCCCCTACCTGCTCATTTTCAACCTGGGGGGCGGTGTGGGCGTATTAAAGAAAAACGCCTTGGTTTTCAGTGGGCGCCTGGCCTTCTGGATCAAGGATTTTATCGATAGTCGGTTTATGAAGAAGTTCCAGGCCGTTGAGAAGGGAGGCTCCCCTTCCGGACTTCATCACCCTGTAAGACATCATTAAGAAAGCTGCGCCTGAAATATCCATTTCAAGGAGCTGTGTAAGGAAGGTGGTTATGAAGAAAAATACCAGTATGAAATATTTGCTCATGGGTCTGGTCGGCCTGCTGGTATTTCTTTTTTTCGTGTTTGATCTGGATCAGTATTTGTCCCTTGCCAACCTGAAACAAAACCTGGACGACATCCAGTCCTTTTATCGGAACAACACCGGGTTGACCATCACGGTCTATATGGCGGGCTATATTCTCATGGCCGCCCTTTCCCTGCCCGGTGCCGCCGTGGTCAGCCTGGCGGGCGGTGCGGTTTTCGGCCTGGTCACCGGTGTGCTCATGGTTTCCTTTGCCTCCACCATCGGGGCCACCCTGGCCTTTTTATTCTCCCGGTACATGTTCAAGGACTGGGTGCAGAACAAGTTCGGTTCCAAGATTTCCACCATTAACCAGGGCATTGAAAAGGAGGGCGGCTTCTACCTTTTCACCCTGCGTCTGGTACCGGTATTTCCCTTTTTCATGATCAACCTGGCCATGGGGCTGACCCCCATCCGGGCCCGGACTTTTTACTGGGTCAGCCAGCTGGGCATGCTGCCCGGCACCATTGTCTATCTCAATGCCGGTACCCAGTTGGCCACCCTGGAATCCCTGGGGGGAATCCTTTCCCCCAATATCCTTTTTTCCTTTGCCCTGCTGGGGATCTTTCCCCTGGTGGCAAAGAAGCTGGTGCAGTCGGCCCGGGATAAAAAAATCTATGCCCGGTTCACCAAACCCAGCTCCTTTGATTACAATCTGGTGGTCATTGGTGCAGGGTCCGCCGGCCTGGTTTCTTCCTATATTGCGGCCGCAGTCAAGGCCAAGGTGGCCCTGATCGAGGCGGACAAGATGGGGGGGGATTGTCTCAACACCGGGTGTGTGCCCTCCAAATCCCTCATTGCCACGGCCAAGCTCCTCTCCCATGCCCGGGAGTCGGAAAAGTGGGGCATAAGGGAGATGACTGCGGAATATGATTTCCCAACGGTCATGGACCGGGTCCACGATATCATTGCCAAGGTGGAACCCCACGATTCCGTGGAGCGGTATACCGGATTGGGGGTGGAATGCATCAAGGGCTATGCCCGGATCATCTCCCCCTGGGAGGTGGAGGTCAAGGGCCGGATCCTCACCACCCGGAACATCATCGTGGCCACGGGGGCCCGTCCCATGGTGCCCCCCATCAAGGGGATGGACCAGGTGGACCATTATACCTCGGACACCATCTGGGAGATCCGGGAGCTGCCCAAGCGCCTGGTGGTCCTGGGGGCCGGTCCCATCGGCTGTGAGCTGACCCAGGCATTTGCCCGGCTGGGGGCCGGGGTCACCCTGGTCCAGCGGGGGGATCGGATCATGGCCCGGGAAGACACCGATGCCGCCCAATGGGTGCAGGAGCGCTTTGAAAAGGACGGGGTGGATCTTCGCATGGATCATTCCGCAGAAGAGGTATTGGTCAGGGACGGGGAAAAGATCCTGGTCTGCAACCACAAGGGAGAGCGGGTGGAAATCCCCTTTGACCAGATCCTGGTGGCCCTGGGCCGGTCGGCCCGTATCACCGGGTTCGGCCTGGAGGAACTGGGGGTGGAGACCGGACCCGGCAACCGCATTGATGCCAATGGGTTCCTCCAGACCAACTATCCCAATATCTTCTGCTGTGGGGATGTCCACGGTCGGTATCAGTTTACCCATACCGCGGCCCATGAGGCATGGTATGCATCGGTGAACGCCCTGTTCGGTCTGTTTAAAAAGTTCCGGGTGGACTACCGGGTCATCCCCTGGGCCACCTACACCGATCCGGAAGTGGCCCGGGTGGGCTTGAATGAACAGGATGCCAGGGCCGCTGGCACGGAGTATGAATTAACAGTTTACGGACTGGACGATCTGGATCGGGCCATTGCCGATTCTACGGATTATGGATTTGTCAAAGTCCTGACCGTCCCGGGAAAGGATAAGATCCTGGGGGTCACCATTGTCGGCAACCATGCAGCAGATATCCTTGCCGAATATGTTTTGGCCATGAAATACGGGCTGGGATTGAACAAGGTGCTGGGTACCATTCACATCTACCCCACCATGGCCGAGGCCAACAAGTACGCAGCCGGAATGTGGAAAAAGGCCCATGCCCCTGAAAAGCTGTTGGCATGGATTGAAAAATTTCACACCTGGATGCGCGGTTGATACCGGAGTTCACGTGCCATTATCACCACTCAATTCAAAGGAGGAACGCAAGATGAAAGTGACCGTTACCAAGATGTGTATGGGCGACAGAAACTGCAACGACCTTTGCCCCGAAGTGTTCAAGTACGATGAAGATCAACTCCTGTCCACCATCCAGGTGGATGAAATTCCCGACCATCTCAAGGACAAGGTCCGCCGGGCCGCATCCGAATGCGGGGCCGATGCCATTGTCATTGAAGAGTAGGGCACCATGGCTGCTTTTCGAGGGAGCCAAACGGCCTTGAATCTTCACACGGCCTTTGCCGCAGAAGCCCAGGCCCGGACCCGGTATAACTTTTTTGCCGACAAGGCCAGAAGTGAAGGGTATGTGGCCGTGGGCAGGTTCTTTGACGAGGTTGCGGAACAGGAAAAGGAGCATGCCCTGCGTTTCTTCAAATTTTTCAACGGAGGGGAACTGCCCGTGAACTATCCCTTTCCCACCGGGGTGATCGAAGGTACGCAGTCCAACCTGATCTCCTCCGCCGACCTGGAAGCCCATGTGGGTGGTCAAATGTATGCCGCCTTTGCCCGGGTGGCCCGGGAAGAGGGATATGCCCGGGCCGAGGATACCTTTGGGTCCATCATGGTGTCGGAACAGCACCATGAAAAGATGTTCCGACACCTGGCCGAAGAGATAAGGACCGGCAGGATGTTTCTACGGGAGGAGGTTTACTCTTGGCGTTGCCTGGGATGCGGGTACATCCACAGGGGTACCCGGCCCCCGGATAAATGCCCGGCCTGTGTGAAACCCAGGGGCTATTTCGAGGCCCTGGCCCCGCTGCCGTAATTGCTTTTGTTCCAATACGCCCCATGGGAGACAGAAATGTATCCCATGGGGCGTATCATTTTTGTCTCTTTTTTTGAACTTTCCCCCTCTCTCCCTTAACATTCCAGAATATCGTACTTATTTTAACCGTTGAACCCAAGGCACACAAATTGCTGTTATTATAAATAGTCCTTTGGAGGGACAGGTAAATTGACCACCATAAAAAAGGGAGGATATATGAACCTTCACGATATAAAAAAAGACCATGCGCTGCTCAGTTCCGTTGACTGGAATATGACCCCTGAAGAGGCCATTGCCCTTCATCTGGAGTGGGGGCCCCTGCGGGATCAGTCCTATTACAACTCACGGGACAGTGACAATGAAACCGTCTATTTTGTCATCAACACCTGGAAGCGTCCTCCCATACTGACCCTGGTCCGGAGAAAGGGCTTTGATTCCGAGGAGCTGGGCCATTGGAAGCTTCCCAAGAACCTGGAAGCCGATTTCATGAAGGGCATTGGAAAGTACAAGGGGGTATATGCCGTGGAAGGCAAGGTCCGGGACTGGCTGAAAAAGGAATTGGACGCCTGACCCGATCCCCCTTTTAACGGATGTGCCTGGGCCGGGACGTTAAACACATTCCGGTCCAGGGTATTTCTCGGTGAAAAACTCGCCTTTGCCTGGCCCATCGTCCCCATGGGGACGTCAATGGGGGGTGGGTGTTTTTTCTTCAAAGAACGGAGGAAGGGGGTCGGCACCTGTACTTTTTTTACCGGGAATACCCAAAATTGTTTTTTCTAACTGAGGCTGGATATGACGTTAACAGTGTCTGTCGGAAAGCAATTCGCAGTTGAGCCAATGGTTTGACATCCTGCCTGGGCGCAAAAAGGGCCCCGTAAAACTGCAGGCCCTTTTCAGATTCATGTTCAGGGGACGGGTTAGTTCCCGTTCTTGCTTTTTTCGATGAAATCCCTGACCATGGCGTCCCCCAACTCTTTGGAGCGGCGGGTGGCCGATTCCACGGCGTTGATCATGGTGGTGCGCAGCCCCCCCTGTTCCAGGGTGTGGATACCGGCAATGGCTGTGCCGCCGGGGGAGGCCACCCGGTCCTTGAGCTGGCCCGGATGCTCCTTGGAATCCAAAAGGAGGCGGGCCGCCCCCAGAACCGTCTGGGTGGAGAGGAAAAGGGAATCCTTGCGGGAAAGACCCATCTTTACCCCGGCGTCGGCCATGGCGTCCACAATGGTGAAAATATAGGCCGGGCCGCTGCCGGACAAACCGGTGAAGGCATCCATGAGGGTGTTCTCCTGGATAAAGACCGTTTCTCCCACGGAGTCGAAGATGGCCCGGGCCTCGGGCACGTCGTTTTCCAAAACGAATTCACCCGCGGCAATGGCTGTGGCACTTTCCTTTACAAAGGCGCAGATATTGGGCATGGCACGGATGAGGCGCAGCTGCTTGCCCAGGCCGTGGGCAATGGCCGCCAATGGGACGCCGGCGGCAATGGAGATGATCAATTTGCTCATGTCCAGCCCGGGCGCGGTCTGGGTCAGGACGTTTCCCAGAATCTGGGGTTTGGTGGCATAGACGATGATCTCTGATTTTTTTACCACTTCCATGTTGTCCGTGGTGGTGCAGACCCCGTATTTTTCCTTTACCTCGGCCAGGATGTCGGTGTCGATGTCCGAACAGATAATATTTTCAGGCGCAGTGGCCTTGGACAATACCAAGCCGCTGACCAGTGCTTCCCCCATATTGCCGCTGCCGATGAATCCGATTTTTTTGTTCCGCAGCATTTTGTCTTGCTCCTTAAACTCCATAATGATTAGAAGAAATAAAAACATTACATCCTTATGTAAAGGGGGTCAAGGCAAAACCCTTAACAGAACAACCGGCCTGGTCCCGGAATTGCTTTAGCATGGGGCGGGTGCCGGATCCGGAATCGGAGGGATGGCATCAGGTTACGATAAGAAGCCCCGAGGGGGATAAGAGTGAGGAGATCCAGGCATTTGGTTGGAAAAGGGCAAATCAGTTTGACACTTCTAAGGGACCGGCTGGAGCAGGTTTACAAGGGATACAATCGGAAAGAGCTGGTGGATCCGGACCCCTTGTATTTTTTATATGGATATGGGGATTCCAGGGATCGGGAGGTGGTGGGCCTTGTGGCCGCATGCCTGGCCTACGGCCGGGTGGAGATGATCATGAAAACCGTGGACCGGGTCCTGGAGACCCTGGGGCCAAGGCCGGCCCAGTGGCTGGCCTCCCACAGCCGGGACCAGATCTTCAAGGCGTTCCCCGGCTTTGTCTATCGGTTCACCCGCCAGGAGCACCTGGCCGCTCTGCTCCAGGGAATAAAGTCGGTCCATTCCCGGTACGGGACCATGGAGGCATGTCTTATCCAGGGCCTGCCCCCCCGTGATACAAGTCTCATGTCCGGGCTGTCTCATCTGTACCAGGAACTGGATCCGGACAATGGGACAGGTCATCTTCTGGCCGATCCCACCAAAGGTTCGGCCTGCAAGCGGACCCATCTTTTCCTTCGGTGGATGGTGCGCAGGGATGCCGTGGATCCAGGTGGCTGGGACCGGGTCTCGCCAGCCGGCCTCACCATCCCCTTGGACACCCATATGTTCCGGATCGGGACCTTTCTCAAGTTCACCACCAAGAAGAGCCCGGGGCGCAATGCCGCCCTGGACATCACCGCCGGTTTCCGGACGATCTGCCCCGAGGATCCGGTGAAATACGATTTCGCCCTGACCCGGTTCGGCATCCGCCGGAACCTGGAAATGGATGAATTGGAAAAGTGTTTAACGATGAAACATGCGGAGTTACCCAATGGAAACCAAGGGATTTGACTTGCCGCCCCTGATGGAGGGGCGTTTGATAAAACGATATAAACGATTTCTGGCCGATGTGGAGCTGGACACCGGCGAAACCGTTACGGCCCATTGTCCCAACTCCGGTTCCATGAAGGGGTGCGCCATCCCCGGGTCCCGGGTTTGGCTCAGTGAGAGTAACAACCCCAAGCGAAAACTCAAATACACCTGGGAACTGGCCCAGGTGCCGGGCAGCCTCATCGGCATCAATACCCAGGTGCCCAACAAGCTGGTGAAGACCGCTGTGGAGACCGGGCAGATCCAGGAGCTGGACGGTTTCAACCGGGCCCGGGCCGAGGTCAAGACCAGCGCCCATACCCGCCTGGATCTTTTCCTGGAAAACGAGGCAAAGGAGCAGTGCTATGTGGAGATTAAAAACTGCACCCTGGTGGAGGAGGGGGTGGCCATGTTCCCCGATGCCGTGACCACCCGGGGGCAGAAGCATCTGGACGAATTGGTCCGGCTCCGGGCAGAGGGACACAGGGCCGTGATTTTTTACCTGATCCAGCGTACCGATGCCCGGGTATTCCGTCCGGCCGACGCCATTGATCCGGTCTATGGCGAAAAGCTTCGCCGGGCCGTTGCCGCAGGGGTTGAAATCATCACCCGGGACACCCGGATGGACCCGGTTCGGATCTGTGTGAACCAGGCCGTTCCCGTATGCCTTGCACCTCCCGAGAAAAGGACCTGAAATCGCCTTGACAATCTACCACTCTGTAGTATTTTAGTGCAAGACATCGACGGGGGGCCGGAATCGGGGCGTTCCAGAGGATTAAAAATACCAGGCCGGCAATCCATCCAAGGCGGCCTTACTCAAAGGAGAATATACAATGTGGGATTACACCGATAAAGTGAAGGAGCACTTTCTCAACCCCAGGAATGCCGGGGAACTTGAAGATGCCAATGCTGTGGGTGAAACCGGATCGCTGAGCTGTGGCGATGCCTTGAAACTCTTCCTCAAGGTCAATGAAAACGAGCGCATTGTGGATGCCTCCTTCATGACCTTTGGATGTGCCTCTGCCGTGGCCTCGTCCTCGGCCCTCACCGAAATCATCAAGGGCATGACCCTGGATGAAGCGGCCAAGCTGACCAACGACGATATTTCCGATTTCCTGGGCGGCCTGCCCAAAGAGAAAATGCATTGTTCGGTCATGGGGCAGCAGGCCCTGAAAAAGGCCATTTCCGATTTTAAGGGCATTCAGATTGAGGAAAAACCCGGTGAAGTGGTCTGTGAATGTTTTGACGTCACCGACATCGAAATCATGGATGCGGTCAAAGCCCATGGATTGACCACCACCGATGATGTGACCCACTACCTTAAAGCCGGTGGTGGATGTGGCAAATGCCTGGACCGGATTGAAGAGGTCATTGAACTCGCCAAAGCCAAAGGATAAGTCGATGAATATCATTTACACGGATAACAACGCCACCACAAAGGTTGCCGATGACGTCATCCAGGCCATGGTCCCCTTTTTGGGAGAACTCTACGGGAACCCTTCTTCCATGCACACCTTCGGGGATCAGGTGGGCGTCACCGTGCGCAAGGCCCGCCAACAAGTGGCCGACCTCATCAATGCCGAGCCCGAAGAAATTCTCTTTACCAGCTGCGGCACCGAAAGCGATAACACAGCCGTCTTTTCCGCCCTTAAGGCCCGACCCCACCGGAAGCAGATCATCACCTCGGTGGTGGAGCATCCAGCCATCCTCAACCTGTGCAAGCACCTGGAAAAGGAGGAGGGATACCAGGTCACCTATGTACCGGTGGATGAAAAGGGCAACCTGGATCTGGAAATCCTCTACGGGGCCATGTCCGACAATACGGCCATCGTTTCCTTGATGTGGGCCAACAATGAGACCGGTGTGATCTTCCCCATCGAGGAAGTGGCGGCCAAGGCCAGGGAAAAGGATATCCTCTTCCACACCGATGCGGTCCAGGCCGCCGGCAAAGTGGCCATCGACGTGAAAAAGACCGGGGTGGACATGCTCTCCATGTCCGGCCATAAAATCCATGCCCCCAAGGGCATCGGTGTCCTTTACATCCGTGACGGCCTTAAGTTTTACCCCCACCTCATCGGCGGCCACCAGGAAGGCGGACGCAGGGCCGGTACCGAGAACACCGTCTCCATCATCGGGCTGGGACAGGCGTGTGAAATGGCCAGGGACAACCTGGACTTCATGGACACAGAGGTCCGGGGGCTGAGGGATTACCTCCAGGACCAGCTTTTGAAAAAGATCCCGGGCACCTCGGTGAACGGAGAGCTGGACAAGCGCCTGCCCAATACCCTGTCCATAGGATTTGACGCCGTGGAAGGCGAGTCCATCCTCATGCTCCTGGACAGGGACGGGATCTGTGCCTCATCCGGTTCCGCCTGTACCTCGGGATCCCTGGATCCCTCCCATGTCCTCATGGCCATGAACGTCCCCTTTAAGTCCGCCCACGGGACCATCCGGTTTTCCCTTTCCCATTACAACACCCGGGAAGAGATGGATAAGATCGTTGAAAACCTGGTCTCCACCATTGACCGCCTCCGCCAGATGTCTCCTTTCTGGAAAGGTGGAAAAATGATCTGACCCGGATATATTACGAAAAATCAACGCCGGCGACCCTGAAATTTGCCCAACCCCATTCACCCTCTGGGTCGTCGGTTGTTGATATTTCTTCCCTTCTTCGACCGCCTTCGGTCGTGTTCCCTTCCTCTGATATAGAAACCCTGGCCTTCAATTTTGAAACAATGAAAATCAGGTTGAGCAGATTCCAGAGGCGCAATCCCATGAAAAGAATTTGGATGTCATTCCTTGTTTGTTGAGCCTTCCAACCCTTTGTTTGTCTGTGGTGGAATGGTGATCAGGGGTACTCTAAGGTATCTCCAGTTTTGCAACAGGGGGCATCCCATGAAAACATACCCTTGGCTCTGGGCCTCTGTAACAAAGCCCAGCCGTAGGTAGAGCCTCTGGCTGGGTTGAACTGCCAGACATGGAGGGCTAGGGAAATTCCGGCCCGATGCGGCCATTTCCTCATCCCGGCTTTCGTAGTAAACCCGGCGCAGAAATGCCATGGTTGTGGGGCGGCTGAAATCCGCCGGAACACGGGTGATGGGCGGTTAATGTTATTGTTTCGCTTCCCATGGCCATGCCCTGGGAGGTGATATACCCCGGATGGACCGGAGGTCTGCCCTGGAGATCGGCAGCCGCATATTGGTGTTACCGTCTCCTCTGAACTGGATAGCGAGCAGGGCATAGAGGGCGGCGTTCTGGCTGATCGCCAGAGAATTGCCGTTGCAGTCGGCCCAGTCCCTAAAGCCCACCATTTTGATTTCGCCGATAAAGGGGTCTCCCATGATGCCTCCTTAGAGTATAGACCATGACAGACCAGCCAAATCGTCGTCAAGGGTCCGGGGAGCTGCCTCCTGATCAACTCCCCGTTTTTGAAACCGATTTTTATATTCCCGAATACCGGACCGGCAAATGGGGCGGGTGGGAAATCAGCCGGGCCGACCAATGCCTGGACCATGGATATTTTTCCGGGGTCTGGGTGGTCCTGGATTTGGAATCAATATGGGAACAATCGTCCAGAATGAATGACGGGATGGATGGAAAAATAAGTCGGCTTTATTGAACAGAAGGAATTATGAACATGGAATTTTTAAAGGATGAATTCATAATTTCTTAATAATTAAGGTGGTTTGTGTCAAGGGGAATATGCCGACCGGACCCGTGTTGATGTCATCAACCGGTTGGAAGCCTTTGGGGCATTGGCCCATGGCGGTGTAAAAAAGGAAGGCCGCCATTTTTGAAGCCCATGGGATGGGGGATACCCTGTCAAAAAAACAGCCGCCGGGCTCCTGGGAGCTAGGCGGCTGTCTGGGGTGTGGGGGCTGCTACGGGTTATGGGGTGAGCAGATCCGTACTCAGGTATCGTTCACCGGTGTCACAGACCACAAAGACGATGGTTTTGCCGGGGTGGGCCTGGGCGGCCAGTTTGGCAGCGTGGAAGATGGCCCCGGAGCTGATGCCGCAGAAGATGCCGTAGTCAGAGGCCAGTTCCCGGGCGTCGGCAAAGGCGTTGTCGGCCTCGATCTGCTGGATCTGGTCGATGATTTCGGTGTTCAGGACCTTGGGCACGAATCCGGCACCGATGCCCTGGATTTTGTGGGGGCCGGGGCTGCCGCCAGAAAGGACCGGGGAGTCCTTGGGCTCCACGGCAATGGCGACCAGGCCGGGTTTTTTGGGTTTAATGTATTCCGAAACCCCGGTGATGGTACCGCCGGTGCCCACTCCGGAGACGAACACGTCGATTGCGCCCCTGGTGGCCTCCCAGATCTCCGGGCCCGTGGTTTTTTTATGGATGGCGGGATTGGCCGGGTTGGAAAATTGGTCGGGCATATAGGCGTTGTCCAGGGAGTCCACCAGGCGACCAGCTTCTTCAATGGCGCCCTTCATGCCCTTGGGGCCGGGGGTGAGAACCAGTTCCGCCCCCAGGTGCTTGAGGAGCTGGCGGCGTTCCAGGCTCATGGTTTCGGGCATGGTGAGGATGAGGCGCAGTCCCTTGACCCGGGCCACAAAGGCCAGGGCAATACCGGTGTTCCCCGAAGTGGGCTCCACAATAGTGGTCTCCGGGGTGATCTTGCCGTCGGCAATGCCCGCTTCGATCATGGCCAGACCAATGCGGTCCTTCACCGATGACATGGGGTTGAAGTATTCCAGTTTGGCGTAAATGTCTGCACCGGTCTCCCGGCTGATTTTTTCCAGATGGACCAGGGGGGTATTCCCCGTGGCCAGGGTGATATCAGGCAGTTTGTTCATGGGGTTCATCCTTTGGTTGACGTCTGTAAATTAGTTTTGGTGATTCGATAAAGACCTTGGTGTCCGCCGGGATGGAGGAGGTGAGCCAGACATTACCCCCCACAACCGAGCGGGCGCCGATGATGGTTTCCCCCCCCAGGATGGTGGCGCCGGAATAGATGATGACATCGTCTCCGATGGTGGGGTGGCGTTTAGCATCCCTGAGTTTTTCCCCGGCATCGGGGGGCAGGGAAAGGGCGCCGATGGTGACATTCTGGTAAATGCGGACATTGTTCCCGATTTCCGAGGTTTCACCGATGACAATGCCGGTGCCGTGGTCAATGACAAATTGTTCGCCGATGGTGGCACCGGGGTGGATGTCGATGCCGGTGAGGCTGTGGGCGTATTCGGTCATCATCCGGGGGAGTTGTGGGATTTTGAGTTTGTAAAGGAGATTGGCGATGCGGTAGACAGTGATGGCGTATAGTCCGGGATAGGAGAAGATGATCTCGTCATGGCTCTTGGCGGCCGGATCTCCGGCATAGGCCCCTTTGACGTCCAGGCTCAGGGAACGTCTCAGATCGGGAATGGCATTGATCATGGCCAGGGCCACTTTCTGTCCCCGGGGCTCGCATTCCGAGCATTTCAGGTCATAGCGCAGGCAGTCGTGGCGCAGGACATGGATAACCTGTTGGGAAATGATCTCGTAGAGCTGGGCTATGGATTGGCCCATGTGGTAGACCAGATTGGCCTTGTCCACCTTTTCCTTGGAAAAATAACCCGGGAAAAGGATCTCCCTGAATTTTTCCACCATGGCCCTGATGGAGGTGTTGAAATGGATGGGCTCATCACCGATGTGGGCGAAGCAGGAATCATCCTCCATGGAGGTGATAACGGTTTTAATGGCAGAGGACAGCTGTTCCCTGTGTTTGTCCAGGCGATCCCGCTCCGTGGGGCAGGACAGGGGAGAAGAGATGATATCATCCATTGTCGATGATTCCTTTTTCGTCTTTAAAAAATTCCAGAAAGACATCGCAGGTGCGGCATTCTTCCATTTTTTTGTCCCAGGAGGTATGGGCCTGGCCGCTGCATTTTGTACCGTTGATGAACCAGCAGAGGTCTCCGGACCTGAACTCCCAGGCCGGGCAGGATTCCAGCTTGTTTTCTGGGCATTGGTTGATATCCCAGCAATTGGGTTTGTTTCCCGCAGGCCCCATGGTTCTGGAGACAAGGAAGAGCAGTTGTCGCTCCACATGGTGGGGGATTTTCCGCCACCCCTGTTCATAGGAGTGGATGGCCTTGATGGAGATGCCCAGCAAATGGGCCATTTCTTTCTGGGTCTTGCCCAGCCGGGCTCTGAGAATTTTGAAATTCTGGCTTTCCATACTTGTTCTTTCCGGTCAATAGGATTATAAGTCTGTGTAACGTCACAGAATATATACCACGCTGTGGTGGTTGTCAACGAATGGCCCGGCTTTCTGCCCATTCTCCCTGGGCCATGGCGTCCCATAACAATTTGTGTTGTAAAATTTGGATGTTGGAGTGGTGTCGATTTCCTTTTCCAATTCCCGTATCCTTGTCCCGGTATCGGTGGCTGCCCTTTAACGAGCAGTCCGGGGCTGCCATGGAAATATCTTTTCATGGTTGTTGACGAATATGAATTTGATATTACTTTTTAGTTTGTATTTAAAAAAGTAATGAATTTTAATATCAGCATCGAGGTGATACATGAAATTGGATAAATTGACCCTGAAATCCCAGGAACTCATCCAGTCCGCCCATGACCTGGCCGACCAGGCCCGGCATCCGGCCATTGAGCCCCTCCATTTCCTCAAGGCCCTGCTGGCCGATCCCCAGGGGGTGGCCACGGCCATCGTGGGGAAGATCGGTGCGGACAGGGCCGCTTTGACCCGGGATGTGGACCATGCCTTCCAGGGCCAGCCCCGCCTCGCCGGAGGTGCCGATCTCTATCTTTCCCGCAAGGGCAAGCAGCTTTTGGATGGGGCCCAGAGGGAGGCCGGGGAAATGAAGGATGCCTATGTGAGCCTGGAGCATATTCTCCTGGCCCTGGTCAACCTAAAGGGGCCGGAGGGGCAGATCCTTTCCCGCCACGGCGTGGACCGGAACGCCATCCTTGCCGTATTAAAGGATATCCGTGGGAACCAGAGCGTCACCGACCAGAATCCCGAAGAAAAATACCAGGCCCTGGAAAAGTTTGGCCGGGATCTTACGGAGCTGGCCCGCAAGGGAAAGCTGGACCCGGTCATCGGCAGGGACGAAGAGATTCGCCGCATTGTCCAGGTCCTTTCCCGGCGCAGGAAGAACAACCCCGTGCTCATCGGTGAACCCGGTGTGGGAAAGACCGCCATTGTGGAAGGGCTGGCCCAGCGCATTGTGGAGGGGGATGTCTCCGATTCCCTCAAGGACCGCCGGGTGATCGCCCTGGACATTGGTGCCCTTCTGGCCGGGGCCAAATTTCGGGGGGAGTTTGAGGATCGGCTCAAGGCCGTGCTCAAGGAGGTGGAGGCGGCCGAGGGCGAGGTGGTCATGTTCATTGATGAGCTCCACACCGTTGTGGGGGCAGGGGCCTCGGAAGGGTCCGTGGATGCCTCCAACATGCTCAAACCGGCCCTGGCCCGGGGGACCCTGCGCTGCGTGGGGGCCACCACTTTGGACGAGTACCGGAAATACATTGAAAAGGATGCGGCCCTGGAGCGGCGGTTCCAGCCGGTCATGGCCCGGGAGCCCGATGTCCAGGACACCATCTCCATCCTCAGGGGGCTCAAGGAAAAGTATGAGATCCACCACGGGATCCGCATCAAGGATTCCGCCATTGTGGCGGCTGCCACCCTGTCCAACCGCTATATCACGGACCGGTTTCTGCCGGACAAGGCCGTGGATCTTATTGACGAGTGTGCCTCCCGGCTGCGCATGGAAATCGACTCCATGCCCCGGGCCATTGACGATATTCAAAGAAAGATTACCCAGGCCCAGATCGAACGCCAGGCCCTGATCAAGGAAAACGACCGGTCTTCAAAGGAGCGGCTGGCTGCCCTGGAGGAGCAGATGGCCGCCATGGAGGAGGACGTCCGTCCCCTGAAGCTCCATTGGGACAATGAAAAGCAGTTGATCCAGGAGATTTCCACCATCCGGGAGGAGCTGGACACCTGCCAGACCCAGGCCCAGATGGCCGAGCGCCGGGGGGACTATGAAACCGTGGCCCAGATCCGGTACGAGACCATTGCAAAGCTCAATACCGACCTGGAGGAGAAGAAGACGGCCCTGGCCGATCTCCAGGAGGTGAGAAAAATGCTCAAGGAAGATGTGGAAGAGGCGGATGTGGCCGAGGTGGTGTCGGTCTGGACCGGGATTCCTGTCTCCAAGATGCTGGCCGGGGAGCAGGAAAAGCTCATCCACATGGAAGGCCATATCCAGAAGCGGGTCATCGGCCAGTCCAAGGCCATTGATGCGGTCTCCCATGCCGTTCGCCGGGCCCGGTCGGGCCTCCAGCCCGAGGATCGGCCCATTGGCAGCTTTATCTTCATGGGCCCCACAGGTGTGGGCAAGACCGAATTGGCCAAATCCCTGGCCGAGTTCATGTTTGACAGTGAGCAGGCCATGGTGAGGGTGGACATGAGTGAATATATGGAAAAGCATTCCGTGGCCCGGCTCATCGGTGCGCCTCCGGGGTACGTGGGCTATGACGAGGGGGGGATGCTCACCGAGGCGGTGCGGCGCAGGCCCTATTCGGTCATCCTCTTTGACGAGATTGAAAAGGCCCACCCCGATGTTTTCAACGTCCTGCTCCAGGTGCTGGACGACGGCCGTATGACCGACGGCCAGGGACGGACCGTGGATTTCAGGAATACCATTATTATCATGACCTCCAATGTGGGCTCCCGTCTCCTCCAGGAGGCCGAAGATATGGACAGCGAGGTTGTCCGCCAGGGAATCGACAAGGCCCTGAAATCGGTGTTCCGGCCCGAGTTCCTCAACCGTATCGATGAGATCATCACCTTCCATGCCCTGGGCAGGGAGCATATCCAGCACATTACCGGTATCCAGATCGCCGCCTTGAACCAGCGTCTGGTCCAGCGGGAGATCTCCATCCGCCTGGAGGACTCTGCCATGGATTTTTTAGCCCATCGGGGCTATGATCCGGCCTTTGGGGCCCGGCCCCTGAAACGGGTGATCCAGCGGGAGATTGAGAACCCCCTTTCCCTGGCCCTGCTCAAGGGGGACTGTGGCAGCGGGGACACCGTGGTTTTCCGCATGGCCCCGGACGGGGAATCCTTGGACCTTTTCTTCTGATAAACCCTATAAAAAACGGCCCGGGGATTTCCGGGCCGTTAAAAGGTCAAGGCCCCGCCGGTTTCCGCGGGGCCTTCTTTCTTTCTGGTGTTAGAATCGATCCGCAAATGCCTGGACATCGGGATTCTGGGCCAGGAACCGGTAAAGGGTGGCCCGGCCAACCCCCAATACCCGGGCGGCCTTGGATTTGTTGCCTCCGGTTGTCACCAGGGACTGTTGCACGGCATCGGCATTAAGTTTGCCCCTGGTGGGGACGACGGCCAGGGGGGGGGGCAGGTCCGGAACCGCCGGGGGGGCAATGGGGTCGAACCGGCGTTCATTGCGGCTGATTTCCAGGGGGAGATCCGAGGGGAGGATCTTGGCGCCCCGGGAGCGGACCACGGAGAACTGGACCACGTTTTTTAACTCCCGGACATTGCCGGGCCAGGAATAGTCCATGAGAAGGTTGAGGCTGTCTGGGGAAAGTTCCGGCACCGGGTTGCCACTTTCCTGTTCCGCTTCTTTGAGGAAGTGGTTGACCAGCAGGGGGATATCCGACCGCCGTTCCCGCAGGGGGGGCAGGTGGATGGGGATGACGTTGAGTCGGTAGTAGAGGTCTTCCCTGAACCGTCCGGTTCTGACCTCTTCTTTAAGATCCTTGTTGGTGGCGGAGATGATGCGGACGTCCACGGAGACCTTTTTCTCGGACCCCACCCGCTCAAAGGTGCCTTCCTGGAGGAAGCGCAACAGCTTGACCTGGACCTTCAAGGGCAGGTCGGCCACCTCGTCCAGGAAAAGGGTGCCCTTGTGGGCCAGTTCAAACCGGCCCTTGCGGTCTTTGACCGCACCGGAAAACGCCCCTTTGACATGGCCGAAGAGTTCGCTTTCCACAATGCCTTCGGGGATGGCTCCGCAGTTGATGGGGACAAAGGCCCCGTTGCCGTAGGCGGAAATATCATGGATGGCGCTGGCCACCCGCTCCTTGCCTGTACCAGTGTCGCCGGAAACATGGACGGGGTAGTTGTACAGGGCCACATCCCGTATCTCCCGGAAGATGTCCTGCATCACCTTGTCCCGGCCGATGATTCCGTTGAAATTGGACAGGCTTTCTGCCTTCAGGGAAAGGTTGATGGTCTCGGTGAGATCCCTGAAGGAGGCAATCACCCCCTGGAAGGTATTCTCGTTGTCCATGATGGCGGAAACGCACATTTCCAGGTGGAGGGGCTCTCCAGTCTTCCGGGTGGTGGTGATGGGGTATTCCTTGGTCTGGGCGTCCAGGCAGGGGGGCTGGGTGCAAAAGGAGCATTTACCACCGCAAAAGGGGGTGCCAAAGACCAGATGGCAGTCCTTGCCAAGGACTTCATCCTTGGTATAGCCGGTGATGTTCTCCGCCTCCCGGTTGAATACGGTGATGATGCGTTCCGGGGTGTGGGCGATAACGCCCATTTTTAAATTGTCCAGGACCAGGTTCAGGTTGTCGCGGTCCAGAAGGGAATGGGTTAAATCTTTCATGGCGGTCATTGTCCGGGTTAACAGGTTTCATTAAAATTGACTGTGACGCCTTAGATGACACATTTGTGTATCAGGTGCAATGATTTTTTGGAAAAAAACAGAAAACTAACAAATGACATCCAAAATAACAGGAGGTCAGGGGAAGGGATCGCCCCGGAAATCCAGAGGTGGGAGGGGGATTTCCAGGGGCGATCGCCAAGGGGAGCAAACCGGATACCTGGGGTCTGCCCGGTCTTCAAGCGGCAGAAGACAGGGCATATCCGGGGTTACACGTCTTCCCAGGTGATACAATCCTTGGGGCAGTTAATCATGGCCTCGTGGATGCTGTCGTCGCCGTAATCCGCCAGGGGCAGAACCTCTACAAAACCCAGATCCGATATCTGGAAACAATGGGGGGCCAGGGCAACGCAGATTTCACACAAAATACATTCGGCCATATCGACCGCCGGGATTTTCATTTATTCTTCCTATTTGAAAAAACGGTTGAGCAGGCCCTGGAATGCCATTCCGTGACGGGCTTCGTCCTTGCACATTTCATGGACGGTGTCATGGATGGCATCGTAACCCAGTTCCTTGGCACGGGTGGCAATGTCCTTTTTACCTTTGCAGGCCCCATTTTCTGCCAGGACCCGGGCTTCCAGGTTGGCCTTGGTGTCGGCATCCACCACTTCACCCAGGAGTTCTGCAAACTTGGCTGCATGTTCCGCCTCTTCCCAGGCAATGCGTTTATAGGCTTCGGCCACTTCGGGATAGCCCTCGCGGTCGGCCTGACGACTCATGGCCAGATACATTCCCACTTCGGTACATTCGCCCATGAAGTTGTTCTTCAGGCCTTCAACGATTTCGGGATCCACATCGGCACCAACGCCGATGACATGCTCGTCGGCCCAGACCAGTTCACCTTCCTGTACTTTGAATTTTTCACTTCCAACGCCGCACTGGGGGCATCTTTCCGGGGCTGCATTTCCTTCGTGGCTGTAACCGCAAACTGAGCATACATAAGTAGACATTCTAATTTTCTCCTTTATTGAGTGATGTATTCCACCAGCCTTTTTGAATGTGAGCTTTCTTTTCCTTTTGTGCAAGTTCCAGAAGCCGGTAGCCGGAATCCAGGAGAATGCCATAGAGAGCGCCGCATCCGGGATCTTCTTGTTGTTCGTATCCCTTCTGGGCCAGTGCAATCATCTGCCGGGCCAGGTCAATGGTGTCGGCAATGTTTTTATCGCATTTTTTATTCAGCATTCTGGGTCCTCTTTATCATCCTTGGCTTTTGGCCGATCGTGTGTCTGGGGTTCTTCATATACAAGTGGCGTGCCAGGAGGTTAAAAAAATTATAAGGCCACCTGGGGGGGGATCCTGCATGCATGGACCATATCGGAAATCCGGCTTTCCACAAAGTTCCAGCCCGTAAAAATGGGGATCTCATTGGCGTCCCGGTACAGGGCCTGGGGAACGTATTGGCAATCAAAGGCATTGCCGTGGATCAGAGCCCTGCAGGCATACCCTCGTTTTACCGGATCACTGGATTCAAGGTGTTGGAACAACATGGTTTTCGTCGTGGGGGGTAAGTCCCTGGGCGCGACCTTGAGGTAGGTGCCGATGCCCCAGATGACCCCCCGCTGCAGGATCTCGTGTTCGATGTAGTTGCCCCCTTCATCCAGATATGAAAAGAGGATGGACTTGAATTCGGCGGCCAGATCCTGGCTGCGGTTGAGGATCTGACCCATGGCTTCGGGGGAGCCCCAGCCAATGCCGCCGGATTCATCGTTGAGGTTCCACATGAGTCGGCGCAGGAGAACCCGGGCCCGTTCCATTTGACGACTGGCCAGCCGAAGCCCCAGCTCCCCCATGGCTGTAGCTGCCCTGAATTTTAAAAGTTCATCCCCGGTGTAGAAGTGGTGGAACAGATGCCCTACCAATTGTTCATCCGGGATGGTTGTAAGTTCGGTCAGGGCCTGTGGCCGGTTGTTCCCACCAAGGATGCGGGTGACCTTCTCTCGTGTTTTTCGTCCATATGCTTTTTTCATCATCTCTTGTCCAATTCATGGAAACCATGTGTAAAATCAGTGTTTTTTGAATGTTAAAGGTAGCATGAATCATGCCAGGACACCAATGGGCAGGAAGGTGTGTTTTGCCTGGGCAAAATGGTGCAAGGGAGTTGTCAAGTGTCTCATCCGTGGATCAGATTTGTATCTCGATACAAATCGGACACCCGTTTGAGACTGCTTTTTCCCTTGCATTCCTGGACAGGAGGGCTACACTTTCTCCACCATTCTTTAATTCTGGAGAGGCACCATGGATCTATATTTGAAATCAACGGAATTTATCACAGCCCGGGATCCGGTTATCCATGCCTATTGCCGGGAGGCTTGCCGTAACTGCACCACGGAAATGGAAATGGCCCTGGCCCTTTATTATAAGGTGAGGGATGGGGTCCGTTACAACCCCTACAGCCTGACCCGGGAACGGGCGGCCATGCAGGCGGACCAGACCCTGGTCCGGGGATATGGGTATTGTGTGACCAAGGCGGTGCTTCTGGCGGCCTGTTATCGCAACCGGGGCATTCCGGCACGGCTGGGATTTGCCGATGTGAAAAACCATCTGGCAACGGGGCGTCTTATTGAGATGATGCAGACCAACCTGTTTATCTGGCACGGATTCACCGAGGTCTACCTTGAAGGCCGATGGGTCAAGGCCACCCCGGCTTTTAACCTGGGCCTGTGTGAGGCATTCGGGGTCAAACCCCTGGAGTTCAACGGCCGGGAGGATTCCATTTTTCACCCCTACGATACCCAGGGCCGGCAGCACATGGAATATGTGGCCGAGCACGGCAGTTTTGCCGATCTGCCCTTTGGGCAGATGATGTCGGCCTATGCCCGGGAGTACCCCCATTATTTCAAGGTCCAGGAGGCAGAGGACCGTGAACGGGGCCATGCCCACTTCAAGGCCGAGGCAAGGGCAGAGAACCCGGAAAGATCAGAGCGTTGATACCGGCTTTGGGAATGCCGTTGATGTTTCGGTGGCCGCCTCCCTGTGGCAGGGCCGGAACCGGCCGGGGCATCCAGTCATCCGGGCATGCTTCCGGGTAAAGGGGTATTGGCGGCAGACCATGGGCTTGTCCCTGTGGATGCGGCAGTGAAATCCCTGGTTCTGGGGCAGGGGGGCAAGCCAGGGGCATTGGGAGAACATCCGGTCCCCATGGGCGTCCCACCAGATTTGGTATTGGGTTTTTCCTCCGGGGGCGGTGGTCCGGACCTTTACCCGTTCCAGGATGTCCTGCCGGCCCCGGATCCGCCATTGGTGGACATCCTCCCGGGTACAGCCGTTCTGGTAAAAGAGCTCTTTGCAACAATCTCCACAGATAATGCAGTCAAATTCCCCCATTTGATCCTTGATCCATATTCCGTTTTCCTTTGAATCCACAGCGGTACGGGTTTCAAAAACCATTTCTGCAACCCGGGCCAGTATCTGCAGGGGGGTGGTTTCCAGGTGATGGAGCAGAAAGAAAAATCCTTGTTCAATGGAGACCTCTTCCCCTCCATGGGGCCGGGTGGGAAAGATAAAGCGGTTCAGACGGTTCAGAAGATGGGGTTGGGGCGGGTATTGTTGAAAATCAATGGTGATGGCATCCAGGGTTTCTTCGGGGGTCAGATGTGTCCAGTGTTTGTTGTCCACGATCTCCTCCTTGGCAGCAGCCATCCTCCTTTCCAGGCATGGGCCGGCAGGTCGTTATGTTCATCTCGGATCCTGTCCATTGGATGGGGATGTTGCCTTTTGGGGTGAAGGGCATTCCAACGCTTCCCTGGCATCAGTGTTATCCCAAGTCCTGCCCCGTTGCAAGGAATGTCTTGGGTAAGCCATTAAAATATTTGACACTTCATGGTCTCCCTCGTATGATCAAATCAGACTGCACCGGATGTTGCCCAGACCTGTTTCCTGGGGATCAGATCCGTTTCTTGTTTTGTTCCGGTTATTGTCAGATCAGATTCATTGTAAGGAGCAAATATATGGGACATATAAATCGCCTTTTTTGTCTGGTATTGGGGGCCTTAGTCCTTTGGGCTTCCCCGTCCATGGCGGGAAGACAACGGGTGGAGATTTTCTGTGACAAGGGCGATGCGCCCTATTCCTATGTGGAAGATGGAGAGGCGGCCGGTATTTATACGGAAATATTGAAACGGGCCTTTTCGCGAATGCCCGATTATGAGGTGGTGATCACACCGGTCTCCTGGGAAAAGGGGATGCGACTCATGGAAGAGGGGCTGGGCTTTGCCCTGTATCCGCCCTATTTCAGGCCTAAGACCCTCCCCTTTATGGACTATCCGGCCTCGGTGCTGGACGAGGGATATGCCCTGATGGGCTCCCCGGATCTTAAGAAAAAGTCCCTCAAGGTCTGGCCCGATGATTTCAAGGGGCTCAGGGTGGGTGTCCCCGAGGGTGAGCCCATTCCTGAAATGGAAAAGGCACGGGCCATGGGCGTGATTTTCGAGCCGTCGGACTCCAATCATTCGGGCTTGCTGAAACTGGCCTCGGGGCAGACCGATGTCTACATCAATGACATGAATCAATCCCTGTGGCTCCTCAAACAGATGAAGACCAATGGCGAATATGACGAATCCATCCACGGGAAACTGGCCAGCCTTATGGAGATCAGCAAGGAGCAAGGCTACCTGGGTTTTACCAACAAGGACAAGGGCCGGTTTGGTTTTCGTAACGATTTTATCCGAAAGTTTGTGGCGGAAATCCAGGAGATGAAGGAAAACGGAGAAATCGAGGAAATCCTTAACGCCTATATCCAATAGTTTCTTTGCTTCACTTCCTTGCGCCGTTCGGCGTATTTTTTCAGGCAGGATGACACATTGTAAGAAGCTGGATTTGCCAGAAATGCAATGGGCAGGGTGCATCGCTGTTGGGATGCACCCTAGGCCGTTCCTGGAGGCGGCAGAGCCGGCGGCGGTATTTTGCCGGGGGGTTCCCCCAGCAGATGTATAGGAACAAAAGAGGCGGGGGGGCAGCTATCAAGACGATTATACGCCATGGCGCAAATTGCCACGAGATAGAAAACCCGGTACCGCCGGGGAATGGGCTGGGCGATACCGGGTTGGGTACGAACTGGTGACGCGATGCGCAATTGCACCGGGTGCTGATTCAATTAATTAACTTTCAATTGCACCTGAGCGGACCCCTTTAAGATAATTCATGCAGAAGTCATCATGACCCAGGAGCATGTCGGCAGTACGGATGCTGCCCATGATCTTGTTGTCCAGGGGATCGATGATGGCTGAATCCATACCTGCGTCCATCATCAGAGTGACAAAGGTACGGTTGATGATCTTCCTTTGGGGAAGACCGTAGGAGATGTTGGACAGACCGCCGGTGATGTGAACTTCGGGATAGGCGGCCTTAATGGCACGAACCGCATCCAGAACCATTACACCTTTTTTGGAGTCGGTAGAAATGGGCTGAACCAGGGGATCAACATAGATGGCGTTGGTGGGGATACCGATTTTGTTCAGTTCGGTAACCAGGGTTTTGGCCCGTGCAACGATATCATCGGAAGAGTTGGGCATGCCTTCGTCATCCATGCACAGGGCGATGACTTTGCACTCTTTTCCGGTCAGGAAGGGGATCATGGCTTCAAAGCGATCCTTTTCCAGACTGATGGAGTTGATCATGGGGGTTTTTTCTACCATCTGGAATGCCATTTCCAGAACAGCAGGGTCCGGGCTGTCCAGTGCCAAAGGTACGGTGGCGATGGGCTGGATGGTGTCCAGCAGCCATTTCATATCTTCGGTTTCGTGACCGATACGGGCACCGGCATTGACGTCAATGAAATTGGCACCGGCATCCTGCTGTTTTTTTACATCGTCGATAATGTAGTCCGCATCACGTTCTGCAACGGCGGCCTGCACCAGTTTCCGGGAGGTGTTGATTCTTTCTCCAATTACTTCAAACATGTGGTTCGTCTCCTAAATCTTGGTTGAACGAATTCTGCTTAGTTTACAAGGGATTTTGCCAGTTTAGAAGCAGAACCGGCATCGGCGGCAAAGCCGTCGGCGCCAATCTCATCGGCGAAGGCCTGGGTAACAGGAGCGCCACCCACCAGGATTTTTACCTGATCGCGAACGCCGGCTTCAACAATGGCGTCAACGGTCTGTTTCATCATGGGCATGGTGGTGGTCAACAGGGCTGACAGGCAAACGATTTTGGCGTTTTTGTCTTTGATGGCGGCAACAAAGTCTTCCGGGGGAACGTCAACACCCAGGTCGGTGACTTCCATGCCGGCACTTTCCAGCATCATGGAAACCAGGTTTTTGCCGATGTCGTGGAGGTCGCCTTTAACAGTACCGATGAGGACGGAGGCTCCGCCGGCAGCGTCATCTTCGCCCAGCAGGGGCTTGAGGATGGCAACGCAGGCGCCCATGGCCTGGGCAGCCATGAGTACTTCAGGAATGAACATGTCGCCGTTTTCCATTCTTTCACCAACGATATCCATACCGGCGATCAGGCCTTTGTTCAGGATGTCGGAAGCGGGAACATCAGCAGCCAGAGCGTCGTTAACCAGAGAGCTCAGTTTGGCGTCGTCACAGGCTACAAGGGCGTCAGTCATTGCATTAAAATCCGTCATTTTTCTTCTCCTTTATGATGGGTGTTTCCGGTTTACCACATAGTCGGTCAACCGCTGTTCTATTTCCGGGTCTATGTCAGGCTTTTCATAGGCGGCCAGACGTTGGACCACTTCATCCTGGGCAATTTGATCGATGCGTTTTTTACCGGTCTTGTCCCAGGCGTACGTGTTTTTTCGACTCATGAGGCCGGGCATGTGGAACTCTGTCCGGCAGCGTTCATAGGTCTTGGGATGGGTGAGGTATTGACCGCCGATGCCCACCTGGCAGATGGAGTCGACGTCAATGCTTTCAGGGCTGAGGTCCACGGGTTTGAGCATGTGTCTCACCAGGGCGCAGATTTCCTCATCCACAATAAATTTTTCAAAACTCATGGCCATGTACGAGGCCAGGGTACCGCAGGAGTGCAGGATGCAATTGATTCCGCTGCGGGCTGCGGTGGACAGGGCAAGGGTGGACTCCACTCCGGCCTGGGCATCGGTGCACAACCCGTCTGTCAGGCTGCCGCCTGATCTGGAGGGCAGGTTGTAGAACCGGGCCATCTGGGCCACCAGATGCACATTTTTTGATAACTCCGGCGCCCCAATGGACAGGGATCCCGAGCGCATGTCCATGGCCGAGGAATTGGATCCGTAAACCACTGGAGCGCCGGGGCGGACCAGTTGGGCCAGGACAATGCCGGACAGGATTTCTGCGTTCTGCAGGGCCATGACCCCGCCCAGGCTCACCGGGCCGGAGCCGCCGGCCATGATCAGGGAGGTAATGATACATGCCTGGTTGTGCCGGGCCAGCTCGATCAGGGAGCCGGTGGTATCCCCGTTGAATTGCAAGGGGCTCAGGGAGTTGATTTGGGACAGGGAAACGGTCCGGTCTGCCAGCACCTCTTTCCCCCCCCAGAGAATGGCGGCCATTTCGATGCCGTCCAATACGGCCTGCCGGGATAAAGAGCTTCCCATGAAGGGTTTGTCGCAGAGCAGCATGTTGGACAGGTACAGGTCTAGGTGCAGGGTCTCCTTGGGCATGTCCGAGGGGTCCACCATCATGTAGCCGTTCATGTCGATGTGGGGCGAGGTCTGGATCAGCTTGCAGAAATTGTCATGGTCTTCCATGACCGCCGGCCGCTGGGTTCCGTCTGCCTCCATGATATAGGGGGCCCCAAATCCCGGGAGAAAGACAAAGGCATCTTCGCCGATGGCCACGTTTTTATCGGGATTGCGGGCATGGATGGTGAACCGTCCGGGGACATTGTCCAGGGCCGATTGAACCTGGGCTTCGGAAAAATAAACCACATCGCCCTGGGTTCGAAATCCCCTGTCCTTGAAGATCTCCAAGGCGTCCTGATTCCTGAATGCAACACCCGTCCTTGTCAGGATTTCCATGGCAGCGGTATGGATGCGTTCCATATCCGTCGGGCTGAGTTGCTGCATTCTATCGTTCATGGGTGCTGGGCTCTTTCCTATGCGCGGCGTGCCGGATTGTCTAAAGGATGACCAAGGGGGGTGCCGGGGCCAGTGTTCGCGGGGTGCCCGCCGTGGGGGAGATGACGCTGGAAAACACCCCCTGGGATAATAGCATTTCTCCAGGTTCGGTCTGCCGTTTTTTGATGTCCTTGGATCACGTCGGATCTCCTTATTGTTCGGTTTGGGCCTCCTGGGGAATTTCCACAGGAGCATTTACAGGTTCAGAGATAGAGCAGAATGTGTGCCAGGGGTGAAAAAAAATGCAAATGGGGTGGGATTGGTGTTTAGGGATTTGAATTTATAGGCAAAATCACCTGTACCGCGTTGTGGTAGTGAGGGGTGAAAATGGTGAAAAAATATTTTCATTTTATCGGTTTGTGAGAAAAATAATTTTCACATGAAAAAAAACTAGCGCTCCGTCCGGGGGATGAAATCCTCCCGGATGAAACCGTATTTTTTGATTTTATAATGGAGGAGCTGCCGGGACATGCCCAGGGCCTTTGCCGCTTGGGTGACATTGCCTCCGGCTTCGGCCAAGGCGGATTCCACGGCCATTTTTTCCTGTTCCTTCTGGAGGCGGACCAGGCCCTTTGCACTGTCCGGTCGGATTTGCAGGGGGGGCTGGGGCATGTTGCCAATGGGGGTGTCGTTAATGGGCATGGGCTGGGGCTGCCATGTGGGGCGTTTTTCACCGTGGAAGGAGGAGAGCCCCTGGGTGAAGTACTCCAGTCCCAAAAGGGTTTCCGTTCCTGCCATGTTCATGGCCCCTTCAATGAGATGTTCCAGCTCCCGGATGTTCCCCGGCCATTCATAGGATCTGAAAAGCTGGTAGACCTCTGGTGAAAAATGGGTGACCCGGGTGCCCAGTCCCTTGTTGATTTTTTCAATGAAATGGGTGGAGAGTTCCTCAAGGCTGTCCAGGCGATCCCTCAGGGGGGGGAGTTTGAGCATGACCACTCCCAGACGGTAGAACAGGTCGGTGCGCAGCTGGTTGTTCTGGATGGCATTTCTGGGGTTCTGGCTCACCGAACTGATGATCTTTACATCCACGGGGGTCTCCTTGACCGAGCCCACCCGGCGGACCTGCTTTTCCTGTAAGGCCCTGAGCAGTTTGGCCTGGAGGTCCACGGGCATGGCCAGAAGTTCGTCCAAAAAGAGGGTACCCCGGTGGGCGGTTTCAAAAAGGCCGGGCTTGTCCAGGGCTCCGGTGAAGGCCCCCCTGGCCGTTCCAAACAGCATTCCCTCCAGCAGATCGTGGGGGATGGCCGCGCAATTTACGGCCACATATTTTTCATGGTAACGGGGCCCGTGGTTGTGGATGGCCTGGGCAAAGAGTTCCTTGCCCGTTCCGGTCTCCCCCTGGATCATGATGGGAGAAGGGGAGGCCGATGCCTTTTGGGCGGCTTCCCTTACCCGGATAAAGTCGGGGGTTGAGCCGATGAGTTCCTTAAATGTGTATTGGGTGCCGTTGCCCTTGTCCGACCGCATTTCGTTTGCCAGCCCCATGGGAACCGACCGGCGCATGAGTTCGTAATCTTTGGCAAAACAGATCACCCCTGCGAGTTTGGACCTGCGAAAGAGGGGATAGACCGAGGTAATGGTATTGACCACCTTACCCGACAGGGTGCGGTAGAAAAAGATACGGTTTTTGATGGGGGTGTTGTGGGCGACACACTGCATCATCATGGAGGTCCGGTGGTTGAGTTCGTAGATATCCAATACCTTTTTGCCCATGGCCTGTTCCGGCTGGATACCGTCAATGCATGCCTGGGCTCTGTTGTAAAAGAGGATGGTGCCTTCTACATTACAGATGACAACGCCATCGTCCATGCGTTCAAAGACCGATAGGAAATCCATGACCTCCATGGTCATGAGGTGGTTGTGGAAGGTATCAGAAGAGAGGGTCATTGTTTTTTCTCCGTTTTCGGGGGGCTGCCCGTGGGCAGTCCGCCCATGGGGCCGGATAATGGGATGACGATGCACCATGACCGTCTCCGGGTTAAGGGTGTGGTTTTTTGTCTGGAATTACATCAGAAATACAGGAGAGTGTTGCGTCTTTCAAGCCCTTATCCCCAATCGGTCATGGCCAGGGGGCTTTCTCTGCTTTGTATCTGAAAGGGTTCCCATTTTATTTTTTTCATCCCTGGGGATATCCGGGAGAATGTTTCCGTCGGACCTTGTCAGGGGGGGGCTCCCCGGGGCGTTCCCTTAGAATTCTGGCTGTGTTAACAACGCTGGCCTGGTCCAGAAGGGTCTGGGCATAGGTTTCACAATGGTTAAGGCCAAGGCCGGAGATGGTGGATTGTACCCGGGAAAGGAATTGGGGGTCCACACTCAATTTCCGGATGCCCACCCCCAAAAGAAAGGGAATATAATCGGGGTCATGGGCCATTTCTCCGCAGACCGACACGGGTATCCCTGCCCTGTCTGCGGCCTGTGCCACATTCCGGATGGCCCGGTTCACTGCCGGGTGGTGGGGGATGTAATGGTCGGCCACCAGGCGGTTGGCCCGGTCGGCGCCCAGAAGATACTGAATCAGGTCGTTGGTGCCGATGGCAAAGAAGTCTGCCAGCTGGGCAAACTCGTCCAGGGTGGCCAGGACCGAGGGCAGCTCGATCATCATGCCGATGTCCAGGCGATCCACCTGGGGCGTTTCTTCTTCCCGGAGATCCCGGATACAGTCTTCCACGATGGTGCGGGCCTCCAGGAATTCGTCCACCGAGGAGACCAGGGGGAACATGATGCCCAGTTTCTTCCGACCATGGCCGGCACGGAGGATGGCCCGGGTCTGGGTTTCAAAGATTTCACGGTAGCGCAGGGAAAACCGTATGGAGCGCAGGCCCAGCTCGGGGTTGGCCTCCCGTGAGATCCCGGAGTAGGGTAGGGCCTTTTCCCCGCCGGAATCCAGGGTGCGGATGGTGACAGGGGCATTTCCCATTCCCTTGAGCAATTTTCTATAGATCAGGTATTGTTCATTTTCCGAGGGAAAGGCCGACCGGATGAGGAAGGGGAATTCCGTTCGATAGAGGCCGATGCCGTCGGCATTGAACTCCCGGGCCGCCTCCACCTCGCTGAGCAGGTTGACATTGGCCAGAAGGGAGATGCGTTCCCCGTCCAGAGTACGGGTTTCCGGGGCCAGGGGCCTCCGGGCGGTGCGGGCCTCGATGCGGCTCTGGATTTTGAAAAAGGAATGGGTTTCCAGGGGCGGATCAATGTAGATGCGCCTTTGGTCGGTGTCCAGGTAGAGCTGGGTATCCTCGGGCAGTTTGAGCAGCCGGGTGTCGTCGGCAATGATCAGGGTGATACCCAGGGATCGGGAAAGGATGGTCACATGGGAGGCGGCTCCGCCTGCAGCCAGGACAACACCCCTGACATTGGAGGCGGCCAGCTTGAGCATGTCCGAGGGATAGAGTTCCGGTGCAATGACGATGTTGCCCCGGCTGCCGGGTTTCTGATCCTCCCGTCCGGGGAAATGGGAGAGGATTCTCAGGGTGAGGTCTTCCACATCCACGGTTTTTTCCCGCATATAGGCATGGGGGCTGGAGGAAAACAGGGCAATGTACTTCCGGGCCACTTTTTTCACCGCGGCCAGGGGCGGAACACCCTGGTCCATGAGGGTGGCCATTCGACCGGTGAAATTCTTGTCCTTGAGGATCATGAAGTGGGCGGTGAAGATCAGGGTGGCCGATTCGGGCAGACGCTTGGCAAAGGCGTCCTGGAGGGTTTTCAGCTCCTGGGTGGTCCGGGCCAGTGCCGCCTTGAAATCGGCCTTGGAATAGGGGGGATGGGGCCGGGCCGGGCCGTAGAGGGCGGATTTCCGATTTTGTCCCATGATTCGGCTTTTGCCCATGGTGGAGCCGCCGATGGCCACCTGACCCTGGATGGTGGAGGGCAGGTCGGTCTGTCCCTTGCCCCTTCGCTGGAGATCCAGCTCCATGAGGAGTCGGGCCGAGGCCAGGGCACCGGCCACCTGGGTGACGGCGGTTTTCAAGGTCCGTTCGTCTTTCCGGGTGAAGTGGTTCAGATCCCTGTGCTGGACCGCCAGAACGCCGATGCGTTCCATGCCCCTGTGGATGGGGATACAGAGCAGGGAGTTAAAGGGATCCTCCCCGGCCTGGTCAAAGTATTTGAACCCGGGGTTGCGGGATACGTCCCCCTCCCGGATGATGGACTGGGTCTTAAAACTGCGGCCCACAAGACCCTCCCCCGGCTTCATTAGCACATTGTCCACGGCCCCTGGGTTGAGTCCCTGGGTGGCCTTGAGGATGAGCAGGTTTTCCCCCTCCTCAAAGAGATAGATGGAACAGACCTGGGCCTGTAAATGGGTGGCCACCAGTCGAACGGTCTTGTCTAGAAAGGTTTCAATATCCGAATCCCCGGTGACCAGTCCGGTGAGCTTGCCCATGCCGTAAAGCAGGTCCAGATGTGCGGGATCTTGTGAATACATCGGCGTTTATTTCCTGGGGGGCTTATTCAGCGGAATCCGTATCCGTTTGGGGCGTGAACCGGTGGTCCTGGGGCGTTGAAAACGACACGCTTTGCCGGGGCCGGGTATTGATGTTCAGGCTGAAAACGTCGGGCCGGGCATAGTGGCCGGTGACGTCAAAGTCGAGTTTACCCCGGGTGATTTCCTCCATGTCCAGGTTGGCGTAGAGGATGCCCTCCCGGTCCCAGAGGGGGCCGGCCACCACCTCTCCCATGGGGGAGATGATGACACTGCCGCCCCGGCACATGGTGTCGGGCTGGTCTCCCAGTTCTTCGGCCATGGGCAGGCCTTCTGGATAATCGGACTTTTCAACGTATTGGTTGCATCCCAGGACAAAACAGCGGCCTTCCAGGGCAATGTGTTTCAGGGTGGACTGCCATGCCTCCCGGGAGTCGGCCGTGGGGGCCAGGTAGAGTTGAACGCCCTGTCCGTAAAGGGCCATGCGGGCCAGGGGCATGTAGTTTTCCCAGCAGATGAGGCCGCCCAGGCGACCGATTTCGGTCTGGAAGACCGGCATGGTGGAGCCGTCTCCCTCTCCCCAGATCAGGCGCTCCGCCCCGGTGGGTTTGAGTTTTCTGTGTTTTCCCATGGGGCGGCCGTCCGGGGCGAAGTAGAGGCTGGTGCAATAGAGGGTGCCGGTACCGGAGACGGTATCCTTTTCAATGACGCCCACACAGACAAAGGCGTTGGCATCCTTTGCCGCCCGTCCCAGCTTCTCGGTGTGGGGACCGGGAACGGCCACTGCATTTTCCGCATAGGTCTGCCAGAGGTCCCTGCCCGGTTCGGTTCGGAATCCCACCCGCATCCCGAATCCAAATCCCCTGGGATAGGCGGGAATAAAGGCTTCTGGCAAAAGAATCAGATCGGCGGAGCCGGCTTCACGGATGAGGTCGCATGCCTTGTCGACGGTTTTGTCCAGATCAAAGAGCACAGGCGAAGCCTGCACAACAGCTACAGTTACGGGCGTCATTAAACTTACCTCCAAATTAGATTCCGGCAAGTATAAATAAGCACGAAATCGCAAAGATCAACACTTCTTTTCGCCATGGGGAAAGGGGGGGATGTGGTGAAAATTGCGAGGGAACCGTCGGGTCAGGCTTTAGGCTCTGCCAGGGCTTTTTTTATTTTTTTGCCCAGGGCATGGGCCTGGTCTTGGATCTCCTCCAGGGCTTCGGCATCCTGGTAGGGAACCCGGCTGCAGAGGGTGTCTGGGCCGTGGAGCAGGGCCTTGGCGCTTTGGGGACAGTCGTCCCCCCGGCCGCAGGGGACACAGCGTTTGCACCTTCTGCAGGGGCCCACCTGGATCCGGCTGAGTTTGATGAATTCACCGGACCCGCCGCTGGTGTCCAGAATCCGCTTGAGGATGCGGTCGGTGTTGCTGCTGGGAATGGGGCTTCCTGAGATGGCAAGGATGTCTGCGCTCATGGGGCCTTCTCTCATACGGGTGAGGTCCGGGATCCAATGGAAAACAGGAACCGGGTTGTCGACCCCATGCCGACAACCCGGATTTTAAGGAGAAGCGATACCCTAACTGGGGAACATGCCCTCGTCCATTTCCACGGCAGTGGAGCAGGTATTCATGAGGGCGTTGAAGCGTCCCATGGTCAGGGGGAGCTTGGTTCCGACATAGTATTCCAGGGATTTGATGATGCCCTGGTAAAAGGGTTTGTCCTTTTTCTTTGCCTTTTCCAGTTTCTGAACGGCGATGACGGCCCGCCACAAAAGCATCCATGCCATGATGGTGTCACCGGTGGCATCCTGGAAGGGATGGGCGTTGGCAAAGGCCGAGAGGAGTTTTTCACCCATGGCGGTCTGGCCCATGTGGATGGCGGCCTCGGCCAGTTTGTTCATGGCCTCTTCCACCTTTGCGGCCAGGGCTTCCAGTTCGGGGATTGCCTTGGCCTGGGCAACGCTCTTCTGCATTTCGCCGAAGAGATCCATGATGGGCTTGCCCTTTTTTAATCCCAGCTTGCGGCCCAGAAGGTCCATGGCCTGTATGCCGTTGGTGCCTTCGTAGATCAAGGTGATGCGCACATCCCGAAGAAGCTGGGCCATGGGGTATTCTTCGATGAAGCCATAGCCGCCGTAAACCTGCATGCCCTGGCTGCAAATCTCCAGGGCCCGGTCTGTGACATAGCCCTTTCCAATGGGGGTGAGAACCTCCACAAACCCCTGGTATTTTTCCCGTTCTTCCGGGGTTTCGGCGATCTCGGCCATGTCGGCGCAATAGTGGATGTAGTAGAGCAACGATCGCATGCCCTCCACCTGGACCTTCATTTCCATGAGCTGGCGGCGGATATCGGGATGCTGGATCAGGGCCACGGATTCGGCATCCGGGTTCATCATTTCCAGAAGGTTTTTGCCCTGGATCCGGTTCCGGGCATAGTCCAGTGCATACATATAGGCGGTGGTGGCACAGGCAAATCCCTGGTATCCCACAAGACGCCGGGCCGAATTCATCATGAGGAACATGGCCTTCATGCCTTTGTTCTCTTCCCCCAGGAGGGTGCCCACGCAATTGCCCTTGGAGCCCAGGGCCAAAGAACAGGTGGAGTTGCCGTGGATGCCCATCTTGTGCTCGATGCCGGTGCAGATCACATCGTTGAACTCCCCGAGGCTGCCGTCGTCATTGACCCGGAATTTGGGGACCAGGAAGAGGGAGATGCCCTTGGTGCCGGCCGGGGCCCCTTCGATGCGGGCCAGGACCGGATGGACAATGTTTTCCACAAGGTCATGCTCGCCGCCGGAGATGAAGATCTTTTCCCCGGTGATCTGATAGGTGCCGTCCCCGTTGGGTACGGCTTTGGTGGTCAATGCCCCCACATCGGAGCCCGCACCGGGTTCGGTGAGGAGCATGGTACCGGTCCATTTGCCTGTGTAGAGGTTTTTCAGGAACAGGCGTTTCTGGTCGTCGGTGCCAAAGGCTTCCACCAGATGGCCGGCACCCTGGGTGAGGGCCCCGTACATCATAAAGGGAAAGTTGGCCCCGTTGAAATATTCGGCCACGGCCGATGCCACGGTTTTGGGCATGCCCTGCCCCCCCCATTCCGGATCTTCGGTGGGGGCCAGCCATTCGCCCTCTGTGTAGAGTTCATAAAGGCGTTTAAAGGCATCCGGGGTGGTGACCTTTCCGTTTTCCAGGGTGCATCCCTGTTGGTCGCCTTCCTTGTTGGCGGGGAGCAGTTCCTTTACGGCAAAGTTCCGGGCTTCGGAGATGACCAGATCAATGGTTTTCTTGTTAAAGTCTTCATAGGTGGGGTGGAGCTTGGCCAGCGATTCAGCATCCAGCTGTTCGTGCATGACAAACTCGATATCCCTGCGATCGGAGATTACCTGGGCCATTGTGCATCCTCCTGCTGTTTAAGAAGGGCGTATTCGGAGAATATGAATCCTTCTTCATTTTATATTATTAAAATCAATCCTCCCTTTTTTTGAGAGGAGAGGTCTGGACTTATCTAATTGTCTTTATAAAACAAACTGTTGTGTCTTCAAGCTCGATGACTTTTAATATATAATATTCCATTATTTTCAAAACATACAAAATGAATAACAATTCATCGCATCAAAGTGGATGGGAGTCAATGATTATTTTTGCATTTTTGGGGGGCTTGGGTATACTTGCCCCATGAAAAAGATTCTGATATCCGCATGTCTGCTGGGGGAGCCGGTCCGTTACGACGGTGCCTCCCGCCCCCTGTCCCATTCCGGTCTGAACCGGTTAAAGGAAAAGGCCCGTTTGATTCCCTTCTGCCCCGAGGTGGCCGGAGGGCTTTCCACCCCCAGGCCCCCGGCCGAGATTTGTGACCACCGGGTTCGAACCCGGGAGGGGGACGATGTCACCCCCTGCTTTGAGAACGGGGCCCGGCTGGCACTGGAGGTGGTCATGGAAGAGGGCATCACCCTTGCCCTGCTCAAGGAAAAAAGCCCTTCCTGTGGGGTCCTCCGCATCTACGACGGCTCCTTTTCCGGCACCTTGATACCCGGCAGGGGACTGACCAGCCAAGCCCTGGCCCAGGCCGGTCTTTCCCTTTATTCAGAGGAGAACCTTGATGCTTTGCTGGAATGGGTTTTCGGGAGTTCCTCCCCCTGATCTGCCTTTTTTCCACCCCCCATGTGCAAAGGGGGATCTTTTCCTGCCCTTTCCTCCTAAATCACCGAAAGGATTTCGCCTAAAGGATGGCTTTTAATTTTTTTTAGGTTGACGCCTTCACAAGGCAAATAGTAAGCAATTCTGTGTTAAATCGTTGCAGCATCATGGATGGGGCAGGGCATGTCAGATGCCCGGTTTTGTACAGAATTCCGGCTCCTTTGTCCGGTCAACCCTAATGACATCCGGGATTGTGTTGGTCCATCCGGTTCAATTAAGAAGTTGGTGTGTTCAACCCGAGGTACTTGATTAGAGGACCCTTTGTTTCTGGATTGGATGCGGATTTCCCTTTGAAACAGGGGGCGGCTGGATCAACGCTTTAATGCAAAGGGGGCATTCCATGAAATCCTTCCTTCCAAAATCCCACATCCCCGTGGGGTTTGTTCTCATCTTTTCCTGTATTCTTTTTTCCGTCGGCTGCACCGGTATGCAGTCCAAACCGGGCGAGGTCTTTGACTGCGGTGCGGTCCATTCCACCCTTGCGCCGGAAGCAGAGCTGGCCGAGTTCTCCTGTGTGGTGAAGGAGTGGAACGGGGCCAATGTGCTTTTTTTCAACGTGGGGATTAAAAATGTCAGCACAGCGGATCAGCGGTACAAAATCAATATCTTTCTGGACAACGGAAAAGCCGTGGGTGGGCTTTTGCCCCGGAAGACCAAGAAGGGGCTGGTCAAGCCCGGTGACATCGCCCGGTTCTCCTATCCGGTGGCGGGTATGACAGTCCCGGACGGAGATGTGGAGCTTCTGGTGAAAACCATGGGCCAATAACCAACTCGAAGATTTCACGTTAAATTGTCATGAAATACCCGAGTGTTTATGGGAGGAGAGCAGATGAAAAAATGGATGTGTGTATTGGTATCGGCGATGATATTCACGGCCGGCACGGCAGCGGCCAAAATTACTTTTATCAGCATCGGCACCGGCGGTACCGGGGGGATTTATTATCCCTACGGCGGCGGTGTGGCTGAGATCTGGTCCAAAAATGTGAAGGGGATCCGGGCCGTGGCCGAGGTCACCGGCGCCAGTGTGGAAAATGTGAAACTGGCCCACAAGGGGGAAACCGTCATCGGCGAGGTCATGGGGGATGTGGCCCTGGCCGGTTACAACGGCCTTTCCAAGTTCAAGGGAAAGAGGCACAATATCCTGGCCATGGCCATCATGTACCCCAACCTTCTCCAGGTGGTCTCCCTGAAGAAGAGCGGAATCTCCAATATTGACCAGGTCAAGGGAAAGAGCATTTCCACGGGCAGCCCGGGGTCGGGTACCAACTTCATGGCCGAGGCTGTGCTCAAGGCCTTGAACATCCCCATGGACGCCTTCAAGGACAGCCGTCTCTCCTTTACGGAAAGCGCCAACGCCCTCAGGGACGGCACCATTGAGGTGGGGATCTGGTGTGTGGGCCCGGGAACCTCTTCCATCCTAGACCTGGCCACCACCCATGATATTAAGATTCTCCCCTTTACCCCCACCCAGGTGGATCAGATCCTGGCGGCCAAGTCCACCTACTCCAACGTGGAAGTGGCCGGTGGTATCTACCGGGGCGTGGACACACCCGTCTCCACCATCGGGGTATGGAATGTGATGATTTGCCGGAAATCCCTGGACACCGATCTGGTTTACAACTTGTCCAAGGCCCTGTTCGAGAACAACGACTACATGAAAAAGATCCACCCCTCCGCCGCCTATACCACGCCGGAGAACACGGTGAAATATGCCATGATCCCCCTCCACCCCGGCACCGTCAAATACCTGGAGGAAAAGGGCATTGCCGTACCCGACCGGCTGAGGCCCTGATATGGACCCTGGGGAGACCCACCCGGCCCATTGGCACCGGGGCATGGTAACGCTGATTCTGTCCGTTTTGGTGCTGGGGGGATGCCTTGGGGCATCTCCACGGCCCGGGATCCTGATGCTCTGCCTCTCCCATGCCGCCACCGGGGAACGGATCCTCTCCCTGCCCCTGGCCCCGGGGGAGCCCTTTACCCTGCACTATTATCATTCCGTTGAACAGGCCCCCATCTGGGAGACCCACACCCTGGATGAACAGGGGCGGATCTACATGGAAGAGGAGCGGTATGAAAAATTTGGGGCGGGCATGGGCAAGATGCCCGGCGTGGGCCGTATGGTTAGGGAAGGCCCCCATGAGGTGATCAAGGACATGCACATGGAGGTGGGGGCGTTTGTCCTCAGGGTGGGCTCTCCCGCCGTGGCCCACACCCTGATCTGGAGGGGGCAAAAATTCAACCTTTCCCATGCCCATTCGCACCAAGCCATCCGGTTTTACGGCTGTTTCAAAAGCCAAAACCGATAAACCGTTTAACAATTGGCAGCCCAAAGGGGCTGTTTTTACCCCAGAAAACATCCGAGGAATACCATGGTCGATCTCTCTGAAACCGATGTGATGGACCCCCCCCCTGAAACCCGGACCGAAACCGCCCTGGAAATGTTTACCGCCCGCATCATCATGGGGGTGGCCGTGGGCCTGAGTCTGTTTCAATTGTACACGGCCGGGGTGACGGCCCTGACCGCCCTGGTCCAGCGGTCGGTCCATCTGGGGGCCATCCTCACCCTCACCTTTCTGCTTAAACCCCTGGTGGCAGGAAACGCCCACCGCCTTTCGGTGTGGCGGGGCCTGGACTGGGTTCTGGTGGGGCTCTCCCTCTATGCCACTGCCTATATCTGCATAAATCTCACCGACATCTTCGAGCGCCAGGGGGACTGGCTCTTCCAGGACCGGGTGGTCTCCATCATGGGCACCGTCCTGGTGCTGGAGGCCTGCCGCCGGGTCATCGGCAATGTCATGGCCGGGATCTGCCTTGGGGCCATCGCCTATGCCCTGTTTGGTCCCTATATGCCCGAGTTGATCATCCACAAAGGGTATAGCATCGAACGGATCACCACCACCCTCTGGCTCACCACCGAAGGGATCTTCGGCCTTCCCATCGGTGTGGCCGCCACCTTTGTTTTCGTCTTTGTCCTCTTTGGGGCCATCCTTGAGACCACCGGGGGCGGGGCCTTTTTCATCGACATGGCCTATGCCCTGACCGGACGGTTTTCCGGGGGGCCGGCCAAGGCTTCTGTGGTGGCCTCGGGCTTCATGGGGTCGGTGTCGGGGTCGGCCGTGGGCAATGTGGTGGCCACGGGCTCCTTTACCATCCCCATGATGAAGAAGGTGGGCTATCGCCCCCACGTGGCCGGGGCCATCGAAGCCACCGCCTCAACCGGCGGGCAGCTCATGCCCCCCATCATGGGGGCCGGGGCCTTTCTCATGGCCGAGTTCACCAATACCTCCTACCTGACCATCATCAAGACCGCCCTGATCCCGGCCATTCTCTACTATCTCACCGTCCTGGTTTTTGTCCATTACGAGGCCAAAAAGTACGGGCTCAAGGGCCAGCCCAAGGAGGCTTTACCCAGGATGGGGCAGGTGGTGCGGGAGGGGCTTCATTTCATCATCCCCGTGGGCATTCTTATCCATGTCCTGGTCTCCAATTATTCCCCCATGATGGCGGGATTCGTGGCCGTGGTCTCCACCCTGGCCATCAGTCTGGTCGCCAATGGGGTGCGCTGGCAGCGCAGCGACCGGGGCCGGGAACGGTTTTCCCGGTTCTGCACCGGCCAGGTCCGCAGCATCCTTTCGGCCTTTGAAAACGGGGCCAGGAACGCGGTCATGGTATCCGTGGCCTGTGCCGCCGCCGGCATCATCGTGGGAATGGTCAGCCTCACGGGCATGGGGTTGAAATTCTCAAGCCTGGTCCTCGAGCTGAGCATGGGCATCAAGGTCCTGGCCATCCTCCTCATTGGGGCGGCCTCCCTGGTACTGGGCATGGGCCTGCCCGTCACCGCCTCCTACATCGTTCTGGCCACCCTGGCCGGCCCGGCCCTCATGGACATGGGCGTGCCCATCCTGGTGGCCCACATGATCGTCTTCTGGTACAGCCAGGACGCCAATGTCACCCCGCCGGTGAGCCTGGCCAGTTTTGCCGGGGCCGGCATCGCAAAGGCCAACCCCATGAAGACGGCCTTCACCTCCTGGAAACTGGCCAAGGGCCTGTATATCATCCCGGTGATCATGGCCTATCGTCCCCTTTTGGGCATGGGCAAGACCTATGACCTCTTCCACTGGGAAGTGGCCTGGACCATGGGCATCACCGGCCTGGGGCTGGTGGCCTTTGCCTCGGCCCTGGAGCGTTTCTTCATCCGCAGGGCCACCCCCCTGGAAACCCTGCTGTTCTGGACCGGAGCCGCAGGGCTCTTCTGGCCCGCCTACCTGGCCGACGGCCTGGGGCTGGCCTGTCTGGTTTTGGCCGTGGGCCTTCAGAAATGGGCACCGAACAGATAGCCAGGGTGATACCGGTGCGAAAAGATGTATTTCAAAATTCCGGCAAGGAGGGGTGTTCCCCTATGGCTTAAGTGTTCAACCATTTTATTCTTTGGGGCCGGTCTTGACCGGAACGGTCCATGGCAAAGGGATGGATGATTTCTACCCTTCCATGGGCCGGCCTTTTGGGAGGGCCGGCATGGATGCCACGCCGGGGCCATGTGGGGCAAAGGAAATCGGGGCGGAATGCTTGGACTCCGGGAGGTTTTTTTGTGGTGGTGCACCGCTGAAATCCACCTGTTTGACCCCAGGATGAAGTTATGGGGAAACAGGCGACGAAATGGGGGAAATAAGGGGTTTGTCTCCTCGCCGGAATCGGCCATTTCTCCTTGACCATGGGGCACTGCTGGGATATTCTTAGCCATAGAGTTATACTTTAAGTATCCAAATATTTTTCTTTTTTTATACTTGAACAATTCGTAGCGATATCCTCTGACGGACCACTTCGATTTTTAGTCCTGTAGGTTTTTTATCCGCAAATTGTATTGGTTTTAAGCCAAGGCCCAGCGGTGTATGTGGCTGGCCTGTGCCGTCATGCAGCGACTTCCCTTTGTATTTGCCCCCCAGGAATCCACCGCCCCGGTATTGTTCTTTTCCGAGGATATTTCTCCATGGGGTATCCCGTTGAAAATTACGGGATTCCGGCCGGCTACAGCGGGGGGATTCCCAGGATACCCGCAAGGAATTGTTCTGGGTACAGATGGGGGTGGCCTTCTGAGCCGGGGCCAAGGATGGAGCGGTGATGGAGCCAACCCGGAAGAATCGGATGGAAACAGATAAATGAATCCTTTGTCAATTTATAGGCGCGCCATCACATGGGGCCTTGGGATTCTTCTGCTTCTTCTGGGTGTTGGGGCCTGGGCCGGGGCCCCAAAACTCATCTCCGATGTCGGTCTGATCCCCCAGAACAGTGATGATATTACGGGCACCGCCTTTCAAAGTCATTATTACAGCCTGAAGATCAACGACGGCACCGGCTATTCCCCCCACGTCCCGTTCACCAATTCGGGGACCATGGTGCTTTTGAACCTGAATATCACCGGTTTTTCAGAAATCCGGGTCATCAGCAACACCAATTCAAGTGTGATCTTGAGGAATTCAGGCATGGTCGATGTAAGCTATGCCGCCACAAACCAGCTTTACCGGACCTATGGCATCCATACCGCCGGCAGTTTGGAGAATTCAGGTGCGGTTTCCATGACCGCCATCCGGCCTTCCCATACGTTCATTTCCCATTTTTACGGGATACAATCCCAGGGACAATACATGGTGAATTCCGGTGATATCCGAATGGATATCACCGCAGGGAACAACATGGGACAGGCGTTGGGGGTCGGCCTGGAATTCACCGGCAACAGCCTGATTAATGGGGGAGACATCCTGGTGAATGCCGTGGGCAACAGCTCTGCCCTTTCCGGCTGGGGAACGGGGACGGCCAAGGGAATTTACACCCAGGGGGATCTGGTCAATACCGGTGCGATTACCCTTACGGCCGTGGCCGGGGTCGATACCAACACCAACCTGAGCGAAGACGCCACGGCCTACGGCATCGAAACCGTGGGGAATCTGAGCCTCGACTCCCGGGGGCTGATCCGGGTGGAGGCCCTGCCGGCCCCAGGGTATGGGGGCGGAACCCAGGATGCCTACCAGGTCTATGTCACAAGCGGCACCACCACCATCACCGGCTATGCCATGGAGCTGGCCCACCAGGCCCAGTTAACGGAAACCTACCACGGGGCCATCGGGGTAGCCGGGGGCGGGAGCGTCACCTTTTCCGACGCCGTGCTCCACCTCACCATTCCCGATCAGTTTAGCATCGAAGAGATCTATGAGCTGCCCATGCTGGTGGAGGGGGCCCCGGTTTCGGATCAGTTCGCCCGCCTGGGAAGCCTGCCTCCGGAATACAAGGCCACTCTGGTGGACGGTGGGGGCGGTTCCCTCCAGAAGGTCCGGTTTTTCTTTGGGCCCGAGGATTCCGTGGCCCTCATGGCCAGCCAGCTCCAGAATGAGTTTGACGGACAGATCCATGCCATGCTGGGGGATCAGATCCTGATTCCGGTTCTTTTTGACCGTCTGCCCCCCGGGACTTTGCCCACGGCCTTTCGAATGCCCGATCATCCCCAGGCTTTTTTGGCGGGCCTGGACGGCCCGGTCCCTGCCCGGAAATATCCGGAGTTGGATCGCACCATGGTTTTTGCCGTTCCCCTGTTGCTGACCTCCCATCGGGATCACAGCACCCGGGGATATGGGGCGGAACGGAACGGTTTTCTGACAGGGTTGACCCATGAGGTGGCCTTGAACCGCCTCTATCTGGGGGCCCACGCCGGCCTGGGCCGGACCGAGGTGGATTACACCGGTGCCGGGTTTGAACACCGGTTCGACCGGAGCCGGGGATATCTGGTGGGGGGACATGGGCTCTATCGAATGGACGGGGACTGGCTGGTGTCGGGCATGGCCTCCCTGTTTCTCAGGGATACCGACTATGCCGACCATGCCCCGAACAACCGGGAAAGGGCCGGATATGACGCCCTGGCATTCAGGGCAGAGGTCAAGGCCGGGCGAATCCTGAACCTGGCCCGGCATCATTTCATCCCCGAGGCCGGGCTTTCCTTTCTCTGGAACCGGCGGGACGCCTTTACCACAGAGAATCTGGACAACCCCGATGTCACCCACGGCCGGATGGATGCATGGGATCTATACGGGCGGCTGGGGATACGGTACGTGACCGCTTTTACCTCGGATTCCGGTCGGGTCTTCCGCCCCCTGGCCGGCTTCAGCCTCACCCGTGTCCTCACCGACGGGGACTATGCCAGCATCCTGGTGGCTTCGGAGATTCCCCGGAAGGTGGTGGATACAGTGGACCGGACAACGGCAGCACTGGATCTGTCCTTATCAACGGATGCGACCCCCTTTGATATCACCGTCGGATTCAGCATGACCCTGTCCGAGGAATCGGAGAATCATTTTTTCTGGCTGAAAATGGGAAGATCCTTTTGATTATCCTTAACTTGACAGAAAAGTGGGCAAGGGTTAAACTGTATGACAATTAGACATTTAATCTGGTGCGGAATTAAACCTCCTCCATGGGAGGGACGAAAAGGGATAACCGCATCCGGGTGAACAGACGCCCATGACGGCATAAGGAGGTGGCCATGGCCCCGACCTTTACAAAAATGAAGCCTAAAAAAGGGTACCAGCATCTGGTGGAGGAAATTCAGAATGCCATCTGCGAAGGGGAATTCAGGGTGGGCGAACGCCTTCCCTCGGAGATGAAGCTGGCCGAACTGTTTTCCACCAGCCGCGGTACGGTGCGGGAAGCCCTCCGGGTCCTGGAGCAAAAGGGGCTGGTGGACATCAAGACCGGGGTCCGGGGCGGCCCTGTGGTCAAGGGGGCCACCACCGAGGCCATGAGCGACTCCATTGGCCTGCTCATCCGGCACCAGAAGGTCTCCCTGGAGGAACTCAGCGAATTCCGCGAATTGCTGGAGGGTCATGTGGCGGCCCAGGCCGCCCGCACGGCCTCTCCGGAACAGCGGGATGAACTCACCGGAATCATGGCCGGGATCAAAGCCATTGCCTATGGGGAGGATACGCCGGCGGACTGGGAGAATTTCAACCGTCAGGATTCACGGTTTCACAGGGCATTGGCCCGGTGCGGGGGCAATGTTCTGATCCAGGCCAACCTGGACACCCTCCACGAGAACATCCAGGCCTATTTTGTCCGGTATCTGCCTTTTAAGCCGGCCTATCTGGTGGAAAACGTCAACAGCCTGGGCGCCATTCTGGATTCGGTGATGAACCGAAATCCCGAAGAGGCACGGAAGCGGGCCGTGGCCCATGTGCGCATTTTCACCCGTCTCATGGCACAGAACCGATGAAACCGGTTTTTCGAATCCAGCGGTATTCCGTCCATGACGGTCCCGGCATCCGGACCACCCTTTTTTTCCAGGGCTGTCCCCTGAGGTGTATCTGGTGCCATAATCCGGAAAGTCAGCAGATGCTCCCTTCCCACGGGGCTATGGCCCCCCGTTCATCCGCCGATCTGGACCCATGGCTGGAAGAGGTCATGGAAGAGATCAAAAAGGACGAGATCTTTTACGATGAATCCGGCGGCGGGGTCACCCTCTCCGGGGGGGAACCCCTGGTTCAGCCCGGGCCGGCCATGGCGATTTTGTCCGTCTGCCGGAGGCTGGGGTTCCACACCTGTCTGGATACCTCGGGGTTTGCCCCATTTCCCATTATAGAAGAAGCGGCAGAGGCAGCAGACTTGGTCCTTTACGATCTCAAGCTCATGGACGGGGACGACCATCGAAAATACACCGGGGTTGATTCGGCTCGGGTACTGAAGAATCTCCAGGGCCTTTCCCAAATGGAAGGTGTGGATTTAAGGCTGCGCTTTCCCTTGATCCCCGGCATCACCGACACCCGGGCCAACGTGGCGGCCCTGGCCCGCTTTGTCCTGGAAAAGACCCGGTTCCGAGAGATTCATATCCTGCCCTTTCACAACACCGCCGCAGGGAAGTACGAGACCCTGGACATGGCATATGAACTGGACCGGCTTTCGCCGCCTGAACCGGAACAGGTGGAATCGGTCCGCAATTATTTTGAAACCAAGGGCTTCACAGCCCATATCGGGGGATAAAATGACACCGCGTGTGACTGAATTGCGCAAGGAAAGTCTGGAGCAGCCCGTTACCCTGTCCCATGAACGGGCGGTCCTGGTGACGGAATTCTACCGGGACCGAAGGGGGCTGGACACGGGCGTTTCCGTGCAGCGGGCCCAATGCCTGGCCCATATCCTGACCCATAAATCCATCCATATCGGGGAAAAGGAACTCATCGTTGGGGAACGGGGGCCTGTGCCCAAGGCCGTTCCCACCTATCCGGAGATCTGCCTCCACTCCCAAAAGGATCTGGAGATCCTGGATTCCCGGGACAAGGTGGCCTACCGTGTCCCACCGGAAACCCGGGAAATTTACGAGAACAACATCATCCCCTTCTGGAAGGGCAGAACCATCCGAGACCGGATCTTCCAGGCCATGGAAGATCCCTGGAAAGATGCCTTCAGCGCCGGGGTCTTTACCGAGTTCCAGGAGCAGCGCTCCCCCGGCCACACCGCCGGTGGGGATTTGATTTATCGCAAGGGCTTCGGGGATCTCAAGGCCGACATTGCCGCCCGCATGGGCCAACTGGATTACACCGACGATGCCCAAGCCATGGACAAAAAAGAGGTGCTGGAATCCCTGGACATTGCCGCCCAGGCCCTCATCGACTTTGCCCACCGCCACGCCGATCTGCTGAAAGAGCGGGCCAAGGGGGAAACCGACCCCGACCGCCGGGCCGAACTTCAGGCCATGGCCCGGGTCTGCCGCCGGGTGCCCGAACATGCCCCCCAGACCTTTTGGGAGGCCCTACAATACTATTGGTTCCTCCACGTGGGCGTGATCACCGAACTCAATCCCTGGGATGCCTATAACCCAGGCCGCCTGGACCAGAACCTCTATCCCTTTTATAAACGGGATCTGGAAGAGGGCCGCCTGACCAAGGAAGGGGCCCGGGAACTGCTCTCCTGCTTCTGGATCAAGTTCCACAACCATCCGGCCCCACCCAAGGTGGGGGTCACGGCCAAGGAGAGCAACACCTATGTGGATTTTTGCACCATCAATCTGGGGGGGCTCACACCGGAGAACCGGGACGGGGTCAATGACCTGACCTGGCTCATCCTGGATGTCATTGAAGAGATGCGGCTGCTCCAGCCCAGCTCCATGATCCAGGTTTCCAAAAAGAACCCCGACCGTTTCATCCAGCGCACCCTGAAAATCCTGGCCACGGGATTTGGCCAGCCCTCCATTTTCAACACCGACGCCATTGTCCAGGAGATGGTTCTCCACGGAAAAACCATGGCCGATGCCCGCAAGGCAGGCGCCTCGGGCTGTGTTGAGGCCGGGGTCTTCGGCAAGGAAGCCTATATCCTCACCGGGTATTTCAATTTGCCCAAGATCCTGGAAATTACCTTGAACAACGGGGTGGACCCCCGGACGGGGAAAACCATCGGTGTCGAAACCGGCCATGCCCACCGCTTTGAAACCTTTGACGCCCTCATGGCCTCCTTTGAGCGCCAGGTGAATCACTTTGCCGAAATCAAAATCAGGGGCTCCAACATCATCGAGCAGATCAATGCCCGGTACATGCCCGTTCCCCTGCTCTCCCTGGTCACCGAAGACTGCATCGAAAATGCCAAGGACTACAACCAGGGCGGGGCCCGGTACAACACCGCCTATGTCCAGGGCGTGGGTATGGGTACCCTCACCGACTGCCTGGCCGCCATCCGCCAGACCGTCTACGAGGAGGGCACCATTGCCATGGCCGACCTTCTGGATGCCCTGGCAACGGATTTCAACGGTAACGACCTTCTCCACCACAAGCTGATCAAGGCCCCCAAGTACGGCAACGACGACGACCGGGCCGATGCCATCCTCTCCCAGGTCTTTGACATCTACCACAATGCCGTCACAGGCAAGGCCAACACCAGGGGCGGAGTCTACCGTATCAACCTTTTGCCCACCACCTGCCATGTCTACTTCGGCGAGGTCATCGGGGCCCTGCCCGACGGCAGGAAATCCGGCCTTCCCCTGAGCGAGGGGATTTCCCCGGTCCAGGGGGCGGACTGCTGCGGCCCCACGGCCGTGCTCAAATCCGCCGGCAAGATCGACCATTTGCGCACCGGCGGCACCCTGCTTAACCAGAAGTTCCTCCCGGATTTCCTGGAATCCGAAGCCGGTCGAAAGGCCGTGGGCCACCTGGTCCGTTCCTATTTTAAGATGGACGGCCACCACATCCAATTCAACGTGGTATCGGAAGAGATCCTGAGAAAGGCCCAGAAAAATCCCGAGCAATACCAGGACCTCATTGTCCGGGTGGCCGGATACTCCGACTATTTCATCAACCTCACCGACGCCCTCCAGGAAGAGGTGATCCGCCGCACAGCCCACTTCAAGCTTTAACCATTTAAGGCCCCATGGGCGCCGTCCCATACAAACGAACCGGCCCGGGAGATCCTCCCGGGCCGGTTTGATATTCGAGCCCTTTATAATCCCTGGAGCGTTTTCAGCTGATCATTGGGGTTTTCCCTTTATAAAGATGGGCCGAGTATGCCCCTTGCCGGTCAATTGTCCCGGCGGGAGGCATCTGCCATATCCGGGTTAAACCGTATTGATCTTCTCTTTTCACCTTGTTTCACACTGAAATAACGATCACCTATTGCCGGATTTTAGTGCAATTACCGCTTTTCTATTGACAATTTTACACATATTGGTAAAGTTTTTAACACTTAACAGTGTTTATGAGCGTGTTGGCATCTTCTAATCAGTCCCGATTTTCAATTGTTCCTGGGGGAAACGCCTGAAGAGGTGTTATCCAATGGGACAAACGGTATTCTCCGGCGTTTTTCCTTCCTATATTCGAAACACAGCCCCCTGGGTCTTTTGACTTTTTTTGACGTAAGGAGCCTTTAGCGGCACTAGGAGAGAAATTATGCCCAATCCAGATCTTATTTTAGCCCCCCCCGTGGGGCTTTTATCATCTAATTCCATTATCTTTGTCGTCCCCGGCACCCTGGTCGGGGAGGTCGGGGCCGGGGTCATCACCAACAGGGTGTCCCTTCTTGCCCTTGATATTAATTCCATTCGGAACCGGGGGCTCTCCAATGCTGTGGCCTCTGAACATTTTCCCTTTGACATCGATACCACCCTTGGCGATCTTTTTGACAACCCCCAGAGGGTGGATTTGCGACCGCCCAATTTCAGTACCCTACTCCAGGATGCCGGTCTTCCGGCCCTTGTGGGGCAGGATCGTCCCCTACCGTCCAGGACCAATGTGGTCGTCTATTTCGATCCCGACATTCCCCTGGGAACCGCCCAGACCCATGTCTATAACGAAGAGGCCGTCACCGGGACTGGGCGTTCCACCATAACGGTGATCCGGGTCAACGGGGACACCCCCTTTGGCGACCATGGAGAGGCCCTGCCGGATATTGCCCAGGGACTTCTTATCGCTTCAGAGTTGCGGGCACGGACATACAACGGGCAGACCCAGGCCCTTGCCCGCCGCCTTGGGGATGCGCTTTCAAGGCGGTTTCGGATTCAGCCCGACGAGGTCACCCTTCCGGATTTCACCAGTACCAATGAGACCGATAGAATCGGATTCAGCCAGGTGGTGCGGGATGTGAATCTCACCAACCGGGACGGCACCCCCCTTGCCGACCGAACCGTGGTGGCCGATTCAAGGGGGAGTGAGCTTGGTAAGCCCATGCTGCAACTGGTCTGGCGTGCCGGTCGGCTGGATTTTGAAATCCGGGCTTTGACCTCCAGGGATTATGCTTCTCCAGAGCTTTATATTGCCAGAAACCTCCTCTTGAAGGCCATTCGGGAGAGTGCTCCAGGAACCAGCCTTTACGATATCCTCCGGACCTACGACGGTCGGATTATTCAGGAACTGGGCAATGCCTCCCTTCGGTATCGTCTCGTGGAGGGCGAAGGCATTGATTTAAGAACAATTGTGGCCACCTCCGGCAATGACCGTGCCGCCTATGCCGATGTGACCCCCAGCCTGATGATACGCTACCGGGATATCGATAGTGAGGCCTTCAGGGAGGGGATTTCCTCCCCGGTGATGCGCCAGGCCTACGACCGCGCCGTCCAGGTGGGGGGGCAATTGTTCAGTGAATTCCGCCGGTATATTATCTCTGGTTTTTTTTCCACCCATCCCATTGTCCTGAGCGAAGAACTTCGGGCCTTTTTTATCCATACTATTTTTTCCGAGATGCAGATCCAGGCCCTGGGGGCAAATCCAACCCCGGCCCAGGCCGATGTCATCCTCCATGCCAGTCCTTCGGATGCGGTCTTCTCCGTCCTTTCCGCCCCAGAGGTTAATTCAGTGGCCATTTGGTTTAATCGCCTGTCCATCCAACGGGTTATTTCCCAGATTTTACAGAATAACGGTTTGGATGCAAGACCGGGCACCGATAGTTTCAGGCGGATCCGGGAGGCCTTTTTTGTGGCACCCAGGGAGAGGCTGGACTCGGAACATGCCCAATTGTGGATCGACCCGGAGGCTCACTGGGCTGCCTCGCCCGTTCCCGGAGGCAATGGTCGCCTGGTCTATCATTACATGGTGGGAGGCCAGGAACGGCGACCCGTGGTGGTGGACAGGGGCGAGTACCACATTGAGGTCTCCTACACTTCGGACACCGGCACCTTTTCCCATCTTTGGAACGGATTTGACACGGCCACCCCCAACGAGGCCGTCCGCCTTCTTGGGGAACTTGTTCCGGATCTCACCCTGGCCGATCCCTATGCCCAATCCGTCAGTGAAATGGAGAGGGCTGCCGCCCCGATCCTTTCCTATGATGTGGCGCAGGAGGGTCCGGCAGGGCTTCTCCGCCTGATTCGGGATTTTGTGGACAGGCTTCCCGGATCCCCGGCCTTCCTTGACGACCAGGGACGGGTGGCACAGGCCGACGCCGGCTGGTGGCGCCGTGCCAAAAGGATCGGGCTTAAGGTCCGTTCCAAGGCCAGGTCCATCAACGAAAACGGTTTGGCCGGCGAACTCTCCCAACGCTTCCGGGAGGCCTTTCACCAGAACCTTGACGCCCCTGGGCCCGGTATCAATGAGGTCCGGTTTGAAAATGGACAATTTCATACCTGGCGGGGGGAGGTGGGTGATGCTGAGTTGGGACTGCCCGAGGGCTGGCGTCCCGGGGATGCCATTGCCGGATACCAGACCTCCATTTCTGCCCATGGTTTCTACGAATATACTCTTCTGGGCGGTGAATCGACATTGCCCGAACGGTTTACCATGAGTTGGAACGGATTGAGCTGGCCCACAGCAGCCTTTACCGCCGGAGAGAATCTGCAGCCCCAATCCACCCAAATCGCCACCTTCACCGACGACAGGGAGGGAACCCAGGTCGTACGACGGATCGAACTGCCTTCGGGGTTCCGGCAATTTCCCGGAACAGACGGTCGCTATTTTGTCTACCAGATCCGCAGCCTTGATAATCTGTTGGTTTTTTTGGATGCCTACGATTTTGTTTCAAGTGACGGTGATACCGCAAGCGCTGCAAGGGGCATGGCGCAAATGCGAAAGCAACTCCATATATTCAAGCGGACGCAGCTTGGGGGCGAAGCCCTTGACCGGGTGGCGGATCTGCCCCGGCTTTCATCCTCCCAAATTGACCCCAGCGCCCGTCTGGCAGGTGTTTCCTATTCAGAATTGATGGATGACAGGGAGGCAACTGCGGTGATCCAGGTCACGGCAGACGGGTATCGGTTAAATCTTCTAACCCCCGGGGGCAGTCGGCGTCTGACCCTGAACCAGGGCGATCACTTGGATCATCTTTTGCTGGATACCCTAACCCTTGGAAACGGCATCGAAACCCTTCAAGTCCCCGAGGGGGAAGATGCCCGTACGGTGAGGTTGAGACGGCTTTTTGAGCTGGACAACCAGATCAATAGCGAATTGGGGTTGCCCCTGCGGTTCCGCATCCATGAGGGTGATACCAGCTCCCTAGTTCCCCTGGACGGTTCAGTGGTACTCTGGGATGAAAACAATCAACCCATAAGCGTTGTATTGGCTTGGGAGGAGACCCTGGCGAATCGCTACATCGAAGCCTTCATGGAAAGGGCCAGGCGTATTTTTCCCGACATTTCCGACATCCGGGTGGGTGACTCCGATATGGGGCAGACTGTCAGTGTCCGAATGCGTCAGGTTCTGGAACGGGTGGGGGATGATACTTCCTGGGATACCCTTGTGGAGGAGTTGCATTTCATCAAACGTCAGCTATTGGAAAGCGCAGATCGGATCAGGCAGGCCAGGGAGGGGGTTCCCCGGGACAATTCATTGGGATTGGCGCCTGAAGAGCCCTTCCGGATTTTGCCGGACAAGCGGCTTCCCCAGGGGGATGGGGTGATTGAATCGGCCCGCACCGCATGGGAGACGTGGAGCAGGCGCCGGTATGCCGCCCTGGGTTCCGGTGAACTCACCGAAGCTGGCAAGGTCTTTTTGGTCCATGAAGTCTCGCTTATTTCCGCTGGCATCCGTGAGTATACCGAAATCCAATTGCTCTATGATGGATTGACCGAGGTCCAGCAGGGCTTCCTGCTCAGTAATATGGTGGTGGTACTGGACAGGGCGGAGAAGACCGGCGTAAACGTCAGTGAATCCCTTTCCTATTTCCTTGGTCGGAATTTTGATGACCTCAAACGGGTAAACTCTGAAATTCGGCTTGCCCGGATCGATGAACGCAACCGGGATACCATAAACCGCGGTATTGTGGCTCCGGAAGAAATTTGGGAGCAGAACCGGGAAGCACAAAGGCTCATCATTCCCGATGACAGCCGGCTGGTCTATTTTTACCGCGGGGTTCAGGTGGACCAGCGGGGGGGGGCCCATTCTTCCCCAGTCAATACTGGCCCTGGACGATGCGGATACGGCATATGTGACGGCCACCTATGGAGATGAGTTCACCGGTCGGCTGATTCGCACCCCCACTGAATTCCAGGAGGTGCCCGATCATCTTTCCCTTCTCGGGGCGTGGGGATTGACTTCCCCGGCCCATTCCCCTGAGCGGGTGGTGGAACAACTGCTCAGTTCCGCCCCTCCGGAGGGGGATGGGTCGGCCCCCACAGCCGAGGTCGGGGCGGTGGTGGATTCCATTGTCGAGGCAGGACAATACGACGGCATCGGTCGTTTTCTGCTGGATCCGGTCCAGAGGGATTCCCGGGTGGGCCAGGCCCTGGAGACCATTGATGACAGCCGTTCGGCAAGGGTGGAAGAGGCCGTTGTCCAACGCACCGGGTTTGATCCCGATGTCCGTGTTCCCCTTGGGGCACGAATCGTGAGCATGGGGGAAGAGCTGGCCCGTCTCCAGGATATCCGGCAACAGGCTGTGGCAGATCGGATGGCAGAATATGAACGGACCTCGGGTATTGGTGTCACCTTGGATCCGGAAAGTCTCAGGTGGTCGGGGGACCGGATCCGGTTCAAGGTGGTCCGGACCTCGGCCTTGGACGATCAGGGAAATATTCCAGAAGATGAGGCCCGGATCCCCCTTGAAGAAGAGGTGACCGGACTGGGGGCTGAAACCCATCGGGTCAATGAAGCGTTTCTGGAATTGGCGGCGGAGAACCAGGGGGCGGCGCACCAGGCCTGGGCCGCCTTTATCGGCGCCCGGCGCCGGCAGTCGGCCACGGTTCACGATCCACAGCGGGGGCTGGTTCCGGCGGACCCCCCCGATCCCATTCCCACCCTTTCCAAGGCCAAGGGAGCGGCCAAGGCCCGAACCCTTGTGGTGGATGCCACGGCCGCCCTTTCCGAACTCTTGACCGAGAACCAATTGTCCGCGGATTGGATACCGGCATTGGAAACCCTTGAAAGGACAGACACCGGTTTTGAGATCCGTTTTTTCAATAAGAACCGGCCCAGTGAAAGCCGGTTGATCACCACCGACGACGACCGCATTGCCCGTTTAAAAACCTTCATGGATGAGAACCTGGACAAGGAGGCCAAGGGGTTCAAGGGCAAGACCGCAGAAGGGGAGGTGGAGGGGGATTCCCCCGATGCCCTGAACAGCGCATTTATCGTTCAGTTTCTTGTGGGGCTGGCCCGGGATGCCCAGGACAGGGCGGCGGCCCCTTCGGCCTCTGGTGTGCTGGCCACCGCCCTTGAGGTTCATCGCTGGGTCTTTGTTTCCCAGATTGCCTTTGGCGGGATAATGGATACCGTTAAGATTGCCTCCATCATCAAGACCCTGCTTAAAAGCGGAGATGAAAGCCTTGCCGTGGCAAGCAAGACCTCCCAGGCATTAAGCTATGCTGGAGAGGCAGTGGGGGCGGGGTTCATGGCCGCGAACCTCATCCTTGACTCCATCCAGCTGGCCCATGCGGACAACGATGTACAGCGGGCGGTATTCGGTACCCAGATCGCCTTTGATTCCCTGGGGGTGGTGCTCTCCGGTGCAGGACTGGGTACCACCATCACCGCCAATGTGGCCGGATCCTTGGCTGGTTCGGCCATTGCCGCAGGGGATGCCGCCGCCGCCGCAACCGCAGGGAGTGTGGCCACCGTTGCCGGAACCGTGGGATCCCTTGTGGGCGGGGCCGGGGTTATTCTGGCCGGTCTCGGCATTGGGGCTGCGGCCCTTGCCCAGAACTACTCCATCATTGCCGATGAAGCTAAATCCATTGGTAAGTATTTCCAGAATCTGGACGATGCCTATAAAAAGGGCGGTTTTCTTTATGACACGGAGGATGGGATCTCCCGTTTGACCGCCCTTTCCGGGGCCGTGATCACCGGTCTTGATTTCCGCACGGACCGGGTGAATTTCGGCAGTCAGTACATCAGCCAGACCACCCATGGATCCACGGGCAGCGGCAAGCAGGACTATTTTTTCTGGATTGGGGATTTCCCCACGGAGAACACGGAAGCCGAGCTTACGATCCGCAGTGAGCTGGGCTATGCCGATGCAGTGGACCTTGAAAACGGGGACACGGAGCTGGTGGTTCTTCCGGCAACACCGGAGGTCCATTTTTCAGGGCTTGAGTGGCAGACCCTTCCCGGGGCCACCGGTCGAAATGATGCGGGGTTCGACGTGCTGAGAAAGCTTGAGAACAACAAGCTGTTCGACTATGATTTTTATATCTTTCCCAGCGAATACATCATCCATAAGTTCGACACGATCGATTACCGGGTGACCGATGTGAATATCCGTTTGGACGGGGATGACCGCACCCTGCTCATGCCCGATATTCCCAGTGATCAGCTTTATAAGATGCACTATAACCTTTATGGAAACGGGGGGGTCTATACCCTTGCCGCCAACGAGGGGAGCATTGCCTATCTTCGCACCGATGGGAATACCCCCAGTACCTGGATCATCGATGCCACCAACCTGGATTCGGATACCCTGAGTTTTGCCAATTCGGCCATCTCCGTGGGGGGCTACCAGTTCCATGCTTCCGCCGCCCGGGATCACTATCTGGTGGTGAACCACGATCGGGATCTTTACCAGGTGGATGTGGCGGCCCGGACCTATTCCCTTCTCAGCGTCAATGCCCGGGGGCACGGAGCCGGACTTATGGCATTTCTGCGAAACCAGCGTTTTCCCGGTCGTTTTCTGGAGGTCACCCAATATCAGGTCAATTGGCGTGATGTGGGCAAGGCGTGGTACGACAAGGAGACCCATTCCATCCGGTATGTGGAGATCAACAATGTGGCCTTTACCCAGAACCTGGATATTCTGGATGTGATCGGCAATGATATCTTCTTTTCCGCCGAGGTGGATGGAAAACTTGAGATCTGGAAGGTGAACGCCGCTACCCGGCGCGTCACCCACCGCTATGCCATGGTCTCCGCCGGAAGCGGGGTGACCCAGAGAGTGACGGGGATCTGGAAGCTGGGGGGCGACATTGTGTTCGAACAGACCCAGACCGCCTCTTCGGGAACCATTAAGCGGCGCTATCGCTTGAGTGGGAACCGGTTCTCCCTGTCCGGTATACAGGGGGACGATGCCCTTATCTCCGCCTGGCAGGGGCTGGATGTATTGCCGGCCAATTGGGGAACTCGTATATTGCCCCCCCGGTCCGGGGCCATTACCTGGACCGGGCAGACGGCAACGGAATCCATCCCCGTTTCCAATTCCTATTCGGGCTATCTCCCCTATTCAAGTCTTGGCCGGTTCGGTTCCACCCCACCCATCTATACCCCCACCCATTACATCACCCGGGAGGTCTCCTATTCAGGCGTTCCGGTGCCGGCCCAGGCCGATGCCTGGCTCAGCCTTGTGGGAAGCCGTTCCCGCATCTGGGTCCACCGGGATACCCGGGAGGTGGTGGTGCCGGGCATGGCGCATATCCCGGATGATTTGATGGTCATCGGACTGGACAACAGCCTCTCTCCCAAACTGGCCCTTTTCTACAGCCCCAAGATGCAGAAGGTTTATCGCCAGGAAGGTAACCGCTTCAACGATGCGGAAACCCGGCTGGAGCGAATCAAAAACGGGGATTTCAACTCCACGGCCAATTGGCGGTTCAACGGGGATACCCAGGTCTTTGAGAGTATGGCCCGCCTTGTGAACGGTGGGATCTCCCAGCAGATAGAAGGGCTCCACAGGGGAACCCATTACACCCTCCGGTTCCGGGCCGGCGGCCCCTCCGGAGCCACCGGGGGCGCCACCCTTGTGGTCCTTTGGAATGGAAACGAGGTGGGACGCATTGACGGGTCGTCGGCCATGGCGGATCAGCAGATCCTTCTGGTGGCCGACCAGGGGGGCAACCAACTCTCTTTTAAGGTGGTCGGAGACAGCACCACCCCGTCGTCCGTCCTGTTGGACGGGGTCTCCTTGAAGGCCCGTCCGGTCATTGAATACGACGGTATCCAGAATCTGTTCAGCCTGGGATCCAACCCTGTATTTGAGACCCTGACCGGTGAAATCCGTCGGCTGGAGAGCAGCGGGGATACCCAATTGACCGGTGTGACCAGAAAATGGCTGGACGCCCATTCCGACCGGACTGTCACCACCCCTCCGGACACAGGGGTGTTGGCGGATCAAACCTCCCATGCCACCCATCGCCCGCCTGGACTCACGGCCGGGACTGAGACCACGGAACAGCGGAATTGGCGGGCCGATCTGAGACGCCTTGTGGCCAAGGAAGGGCTTGACAGCGAGCCGGTGATTGCCGTCCAGGGCATTGAGACGGCATCGGGGAATGTGGTTGCAGCCTGGTATGATGTGGATGGTGATCGTTTTGTCTTTGCCCCGGCCCCCCAACGTGGAGCCCTGCTTTACCTGGGGCTTACGGCCGATAAATCCGCCGCAGTTCTCCACAATTCCGACACCGGGCAGATGCTGTCGGTGACCCTTTTTGCAGACGACAGCCTGGGAACAAAATTCGGGAACGACCGCATTCTGGAAGACGGGGTGGTTCTTCCCACCCCCCAGGATCTGTTCGCAGACGCCGGGCTCACCTTCTCCGGGGTGGTTCCCTTTGACGGCAATCAATATCTGGTGACCTTTACCCAGGGGCTGGCCTTTCTGGTGGGCAAGACCACCCAGCCAAAGCTTGCGGCGGTGCTGGACAGCTGGAGCGGAAGCCGGGCCGATTTGACTGCGCTCTTTGGGCGATGGGCCCATGAGCCTGTGGTCCGCCTGTTCCGGCAGGGGAGCGGTGGGGCCGAAATTCAGAACTGGTGGGTGTCTGCCCTTGGCAAGTGGACCGCCATCTCGGGCCGGAACCGCAATGATGTGGAATGGATCGGTACAAATGCGGGAAATGCCCTTCTTTTTGATAAGACCCAGGGGGAGCTCATTCGTGTCCCCTTGCAGACAACGGCCGCTTTTACCTCTGCCCCTGCCGGGGTGGTCATCGACCGGGTGGATGACATGCGGCGCCTTGTGGGGGAGACCGACACCCTCTATGTCCAATTGAACAGTGGATCTTCAGCCCCTCTTCCCCCCCGCTATTCCCCACCGTTGGTTGACGGGGTCAAGGCCCTCTACCTGACCGGAGGGAGCGGGGCCGAGGTCTTTTCCATTACCCGGCAGACCTGGGACCATTACCGGGTTATTGCCATTGATGCCGGAACTTCCGGCGGCGAAGGTATGGACCGGGTGGAATTCGGTGTGGGAATCGATTCGGGGCACATGGGTGTGGGCAAGACCGATGACAACGGCCTGGTGGTCTGGGACACGGAGTCCGGCGCCCAGCTCATCCTTTCCAACGTATTTGATCCGGATCCCCAGATCCGGGCAAGGTACCACAATATCCAGGTGAAATTTGCCGACACCGCTCCCATTCCTGTGACCACCCTGGCATCCTCCGTGGTGGGGGCAGGGGGTGGGGAAGTACTCCGTACGGGGGATACCGATAATACCGTCCGGGGAGGAGACGGAAACGACCGGATCTATGCCGGAGGCGGTCGTGATATCATCCATGGCCAGGCGGGGCATGATGATATCCACGGCGGCAGCGGAGATGATGTCATCGTGGGGGGCCCGGGAGCAGATACCATCTTCGGGGACGAGGGAGAGGATACCCTTGTTTTTCGGGGAGACGGGACCGCCCGTGAAGGGGTCAACGTGGACCTGGGCCAGGGAACGGGCGGGGGAGCCGACGCCCAGGGGGACATCTATATCGATGTTGAGCATGTTAACGGCACAGCCTATGCCGATGTCCTGGCCGGAAACGAGATGGACAACCGCCTTTCCGGAGGGGAGGGCAACGATATTCTAGACGGAAGGGGCGGTCGTGACGAACTCCATGCCGGGTCCGGACGGAATCAGCTCACGGGCGGAGAGGGGGAAGACACCTATGTCTTTGACCAGGACGGGGACCATACGATCCAAAACCAGGCCCGGGACGGAAAGACCGACCTTATCCGCATGAATGCCCTGTTCAATGCCATTGCCGCCCTTCGTTCCGGAAACGATTTGGTGATCACGGCCAGTGCCACCTTTTCCGTCCGTGTCCTTGGGTTTTTCCGGGGGGCCGAGTTCCGGCACATCCGAGTGGTCTCTTCCGATGGAATCCTTTTTGAAATCGCAGAAGAGGACTTTAACCCGGGCACCCCACAGCTGACCAAGACCGTCATCGGCCTGGACCGGTCCCATGTGGCCGGGGATCTTTTGTGGAATGCCACAACTTCAGAAACCTTTGCCAATTCCCGGGTTCATTTGTCCCGGTTTCTGGGAAGCGCCACCCATGGGAATACCCTTGAATTCGGAAACGAGGACATAACGGTGAAAACGGGAGCACAAAGCGATATGGTGACCACGGGAAGCGGCAATGATCTGGTGGACAGCGGTGGCGGGGCCGATACCATCACCGCAGGGGAGGGCAACGATATCATCCGGGGCGGTGCCGGTGCCGATGAAATCCGGGGCGGCGGCGGTTCGGATACGGTCTCCTTTGATGGTGATCCTGACACGGAAACCGGTGTTATTGTGGATCTCACGGCCGGAACGGGTCGGGGTGCCGATGCCCAGGGGGATGGCTACCAGAACGTGGAAAATGTGGATGGCACCCCCTTTGACGATGTGCTGTACGGAAGTCTTGTGGCCAATGTCCTCAGCGGACGGGGCGGAAACGACAGACTCTACGGAGGTTTTGACAACGATATTCTGGCCCCTGGAACCGGTTCCGACCGGGTGGACGGAGGGCTTGGATGGGATACGGTTCGCTACGGCGACCTGGAGGCCGGCATATGGCTGGATCTTTCCAGGGGGATCACCCGGATTTTGGACATCGACGGCATCCCAACAGGATATGTAGACCATCTTATATCCATTGAAAATGTGGAGGGAACCGCCTTTGCCGACATGATCATGGGAGATCACAAGGATAACCTGGTGCTGGGCACCCCTGGACATGACCGCATTGATCTCGGTGATGGACGGGATCGGGTGGATTACACCGGCATGGAAGGGGATCGGGGGGTATGGATCGATCTGAACGAGTGGAATCCGGGGGAGCTTCCCCTGATCTCCCCTGCGGTGACCGGAGACCAGGATTACCTGCTCCAGTGGATTCGGAATGTGGAAGAGCTCCGGGGGTCCGGGAACCCAGACCGCCTTTACGGTAGCGACCAAGCCGATACCCTTTTTGGCGGTTCCGGTTCAGATCTCATCCATGGCCGGGGGGGGGACGATGTGATCCTGGGAAGCGGACAGGGGGATACCATTGACGGTGGAGAGGGGGAGGATACCCTTGACTACCGGAACATGGGGGTGGGGATCCATGCCAGTCTGTCCACTGGAATCGCCGCCGCCCTGGATCGGTTTTCAAATATCGAAAACCTCACCGGCTCCCTGTTTGACGACGAACTCCAGGGAGACGACGGGGCCAACGTCCTCTATGGTCATTTCGGTCTTGATGTCCTCACGGGAAACGGGGGGGATGATACCTTCCTGGGCCTTGGGGACGGCGATCTCATGATCGGAGGCAGTGGCCAAGACACCGCCGATTTCCGCAAGGCCGTGACAGGGGTGCAGGTAACCATGAGCCGCTCCGTCCAGACCCCGGACCAGCGGCGGGCCTGGGAGGCATTGGAGAATCGACCGGATTTCCTTGTGGGCATTGAGACCGTCCTGGGATCAAACTACCATGATCTGATTTCCACGGACCAGGGCAATGAGGTCATCCGTGCCGGGGCAGGGGATGATCGAATCATGGCCTCCAGTAACGGATACGGCATCGGCAACCCCACCGCCCGTTTCCTGGCCCGGCTGGGGATTCTCCACCACGGCCAGGATACCCTGGACGGGGGAGAGGGATTTGATGTGGTCAGTTACCTCAATACCCGCCGGGGGATACTGGCCAACCTGGGTATGGGGAATGCCTCCCGGGATACCCTGATTTCCATTGAGGGGATCCAGGGCAGTCGTTACGCCGATACCATCTACGGCAGTGACCAGGACAATCTTTTCATTGCCGGAAACGGTGGCGACTTCTACCATGGCGGTGCTGGAACGGATACGGCCGATTATGGTCAAATCGACAATGGGGGTGTTTCCGGGATTTTACTCAGGTTCATCGAATCCGGATCCACCCGGCGTCCCGCCAACATTGGGTCATGGAATTCCCCCAGGGAGGCATTTACCCAGGTCAGCTTCAGCTCCGGGGGCCAACGCTTCATCGACGAGCACATCGATGTGGAGGTTTTCCGGGGAACGGCCCGTACGGACAATTTTACCGGAGGATCCCGAGACGAAACCTTCATGGGGGAAGAGGGCAACGATATTTTGACTGGAAGAGGAGGGAATGATCGTTTGGAAGGGGGGGAGGACAACGATGTCTATCTCTATCGCAACGGAGATGGGAGAGACGCCATCTTTGATTCCCAGGGTACCATGGACCGCCTCATCCTCCAGGGGTTTTCCCGGCCTTCGGACATTGTGGTCTGGGGCCAGGGCGAGGATCTGAAAATCTCCTCGGCCAACGGAGGTGAGGTGACAATTGAGAAGGGGATGAACCAGGCCAATGGAATCGAACATATCCATATGGGCCGATCGGTGATCACCCATTCGGCAGCGCTTCAACTGGTGGATGCCATGGCCCGTTTTGCCGCCGATAATAGTATTGTCATTGATTCGGCCCAGGACATCCGGGGGAACACCGCATTGATGGGCCTTGCGGCCAGTGCCTGGCAAACCGGGTAAGCCTTCTGTTATTTCATGTAAACAAACCGGCCCGGACCCGGGCGGGTCGGTTTGATATGTCTATCCTTTGTCATGTCCAGGGCGTTTGGCATTTGTTATTTGCCATCAACCTTTGGACATGGGGCCGCCTTATCCCGGATATTTGACGAAATGGATTTGTCGTATCCACAGGGCGCAGGATGCAAAATTGTACCGTTCTACCGCGCGCCGTTCCGGAATGCGGTAGATTCGGTATGGTCATGGAATATCCGCCGGGCGTCCCGGGCAAGTGAGACGCCCCTTTACGGAGGTGTCAGCCCTCCTTTGATGGAAGCCCCGTTTTTCGCCTGATGACCAGAGATGCCCAGGGAGGTGATCAGTCCTTTGGTTTTTTCCCTGATCTGGACCAGATCCTGGGCGTTGGGCCGGTCTTCGATGTTCCCCAGGCGCCCGGACCGGTTCATGGCCTGCATTTTTTCGGGGACAAAGGCACCGGGGACGGCCCATTCCCCCACAACCGTGATGCCCAGATGGTCAAAGAGTTGTCCCATGTACTTGAGGGCAGGAAGGGCCTCAGCCTCTCCGGTATGTGGGCCGGCAAAGGTGGTGTACACACAGGCATACCTGCCGGGCAGCCTGGGGGAGCCCGGAAGGATCAACTCCTTTTCCCTGGCCCATGCCAGCTGCATCTCAATCCAGTCGCACATCTTTTTGCCCGGCAGCCATGTGTATACGCCGGAGCCAATAAAGGTGAGGTCATATGCCGTAAGGTCAAGGGGGGTGTTCTGCTTCTTCGCGTCAATGGTTTCAACGGCGGCACCCGTTGTCCTACATGCCTGTTCAACGGCCATGGCCACTTTTTTTGTCTGCCCGTTTAACGAGGCAAATATATTTAGAATTTTCATATCTTCCTTTCTAAAATACCAAGGGTGATCGGTTGTCTTTGGTCTTCACGGACCATACAGCGCTTTCCAGGCGGTTTGCTGCCCAAAGCGACACAGGTTTTACCCCCAAGGCCATTCTTTTCCTGTCGGTTCTACGGGGAGTTCCTTTATCGAACGGTATGAGCGCTCCAGCTCCAGTTGCCTTTTCCAGCATGATCATTCCCGCCGGCTCAACAGGGTTGACCAAGCGCCGGGCGCTAAGCGCCCAGAAGTTTGTAGAGCATGATGCCGTCGGCCTTTCCCCGGACCCTTACCGGTGACAATTGACGGGCCGGATAGGATTCGGTAAGCAGATCATGGGTGGTTTTGCTGATGATGATGTCCGTGTGATAGGTTTTGGTCAGTCCCTGGATGCGGGATGCCGTATTCACCGTGTCCCCCACCAGGGCATAGGACATCCGTTCCCGGCTTCCGATATCCCCGGCCAGCACGGCACCGGAATGAATACCAATGCCGTGGGACAGTGTGGGATTCCCCTGGGCGGCCAGCCGCCTGTTCAGACGTTTCAATCCTTCCCTCATGGCCAATGCAGATTTCACCGCCATTTCCGGATGGTCCTCCACCGGCAGGGGGAAACCGAACACCGCTTCGATCTCATCCCCCACAAACTGGAGTACCAGTCCCCCGTGGGCCCTGACGGCCAGGGTCATTTCATCGAAGTACTGGTTTAGAATTCGGACCACCGTTCTGGGGTGATGGGTTTCAACCAGGCGAGTGAATGCCCTGAGGTCTGCGAACAATACGGTTGCCCTTACCATCCTGTTCCCCCCGGCACTTCTGCCGGCCAGAATTTCTTCACGGATTTCTTTGCCAAGGTACCTGCCCATGTGTTCCCTGATCCTGCGGCCACTGTCCAGGCCTGTTATCATCTGGTTCACCCCCTGGGCCAGATGTCCCAGTTCGTCAGCCCCATATATGTCGGCCCAGACATGGGGGCCCTGCCGATTGACCCCGGCAATGGCCTGGTTGATTCTGTCCACAGGTCGTAGAAGAATCCGGGGGATAATGCCGGACAGGACCACTGCCGTAACCATGACACAAAGGCCGATGACCAGCAATTCGGTGAACATCGCCTTCATATGACCTGCAGGCGTTCCCTCCGGGTCCATGGCGGAAAAAAGGAGGATACCGATCAATGGCATGGGAATAAGGGTCAACCCCAGTATGGCAATGAAAAACCGCCTGGAGACCTTCTGTCTTGGGAAAATCCCGGGCAGGCACCCTTCGGGGAAAAAACGGGGAAGAAAGGGTTGAAGCGCATTCTCCACCACATAATAGAGAATCAGACTGGTAAATCCTCCGCAGAGTCCCCCCACGCCCAGAAAGGGTTTCAGTCCGATGATGGGTGCCCGGGGTGGAATTTCAAAAATAAACGCCACCGGGTCCATGGACAGGATGAAGATGCCGGCCAGCAGCCACAGGATGAGGCTGAAAAAGCCGGCACGGGACGGAAAATGCAGGGCCCTGTACTGGAGCTGCCGGATCAGGGCCGGGTCCAGATCCCCGATCTTTCTTTTCCCCCCGGCAATATCGAAAAATAACCCTAGTCGCTTTTGCCCGGCCATGATCAGCCCAACGGCAAGCCCTCCCATCAGCAGTGGAAAGACCGGCCCCGTATAACCGGTGGAGAACAAAGAAGGCAAATGGTCCGGTACGTCGGTCACCCTAAGGTAGATTAGGGCAACCCCTGCACCCATCATGGTGACCCCGAAGATGTGCAGCGCCATTTTAATCATTGGATGCCAAGTGATCTTTTCCATCATGGCAGGGAGTTTAACTGCCATGGAAGTTCCCTTCTACCCGGCAGGCTCTTTTTTTTGCCCCTGTTACTTTTTTTGGGGGTTTATCAAAGTTATGCAAAGCTAAAAAAGATCAGTGCGCAAGATTTTACCATTGACATTGCCCGGTTATTTGGATAATCAGATCCTATTCATTTGATAGTTAAGCACCTTAACAACGAAAGGGAGTTTAAGATGACCAAAAAAACAACCTCACTGACCCTTGCCTTTTCCGGGGTGGTGCTGCTGGTATCCAGTCTGGTTCTCTACATTGGTCCCCCCAGCCATGTGGGCCATTTTTCCCCCTGGCGCTGCCTTGGGCTGTCCAAGCACCACTGGGGGGCCGTTCATTTGAACAGCGGAATTCTGTTCTGCGTCGCCATGGTGATGCACGCCTGGTACAACCGGCGGTTGCTGATCGCCTATGTGGGGCGCAGAAAAAAGCAGGCTAGCCATATCCCCCTGGCAGTCTCCCTGGCGTTGACCCTGTTTGTCAGTACGGGATCCTTTCACGGGGCCCCCCCCATGAAGCAGGTCATGGGCCTTGCCAGAACCCTGAAATACGACCTGATCCAGAAATACGGCTCCCCGCCCTATGGTTGCTCAGAGGCGTATCCGGCGAAGACGATCGCCGGATATATGGGGTGGAATCCCCCGGAAGCCCTGGCCCGCCTGAAGGCAAAAGGTATCCTTGTCGCCTCTCCCGATCAATCCCTAAAAGACATTGCACAGGTCAACCATAGGACCATTGGACAACTGTTGGATGTGATGCAATGCCCCAAAGGAGGACATCATGGGATTAAATAGAACCATAACTTTTGTTCTGGCCCTGATATGCTGGATACTTGTACCCTCGACACTTCTGTTAAGCCAGGAGCGGGCGGACCGGACCGGATCCATTGTGGTCACCGCCCAGAAACGGGCCCAGGACGTACAGGACGTACCGGACAGTATTACGGTTTTCGATGCCATGTATATTGAGGATGCTGGCATTGACGCCATGGCGGGCATGGCGGCCCATACCCCCGGGCTTGAATTTCACAATTTCGGCAGTCGTCGGCACAGCCTGACCTTCATGCGGGGAATAAAAAGCGTCCATGCAGCTGAACCGGCCACGGGGTTTTATGTGGACGGCGTGAATTATTCCAAATCCTATATGTTTGATTTTCCCCTGTTTGATGTGGAGCGAATCGAAGTGCTCAAGGGCCCCCAGGGAAGCCTTTACGGAAGGAACACCATGGGCGGGGTGATCAACGTGTATACCCGGGATCCGGGCAACGAGGCCGTGGGAGAAACCGCCGTTACCCTGGGCAGTGACAACCTGGCCGAGTTCAGGGGCCACCTCAGAACTCCCGTGAAGGACGAGCGGCTTTTTCTGGGGATTTCGGGCCTGGCAAAGACCAGGGACGGCTACCTGGAAAACGACACCCCGGCTTTGGGTCAGGAGGGCCGCCATACCGAGGGGGGAGCCGGTCGGATCAAGCTGAAATACCTTCCCAGCGACCGGCTGGACATCACCTTCAACCTGGATGGGCAGACCTACGATGAAGGGGCATTCCCGTTTCGGCGGACCCAGAGAAATGCCTTTGTGAAAAAAGGAATTCTGCCCCGGGATGAAATCTACCATTACTCCCACGATTTTGAAGGTACGGCAGATACGGATTTTTGGGGAACGGCACTGAACACGACACTTAAGCTGGGGGCCGGTACCCTCAGTTCAATAACCGGATTCCGGGATTACCGGGTGGATGAATTTTTTGATTCGGATTTCAGTCCCCTGGATATGACCCGGATCCATTATATCCAGAAGGAAAAAAGCTTCAGCCAGGAGATCCGAATGGTCTCGGCAGAGGCTCAGCCGTTTCAATGGTTGGCGGGGGCCACTTATTTCAACAACCGCAGCGAAAATCGCTCCACCACCAATTACCGGTCCCAAATGACCAACCACCCCTCCAATCCCTTCAGCCCGGACACCGGCAACAGGCAAACCCTGTCCGACGGCACCAACCAGGGTGCGGCCCTTTTCGGACAGAGCAGCTGGCCCCTTGGCGGGAAATGGGAGCTGACCCTCGGACTTCGGTACGAACATGAAAAGGCGGATATGAAACGGGAGCAGCAGGATATGCCGGATAGTGGAGGTGGAAGTGTAACCCCCTTTGATCCGGCCTCGGAACGATTTGACGCCCTGGTGCCCAAGGTCGGCCTGACCTGCCGCCCCACGGAAGATCACATGGTTTATGCCACTTTCTCCGGCGGCTATCGCAGCGGGGGGTTCAACAAACGGGCACCGGTCGGCAGCACAGCCTATGGAGAAGAAAACAGCCGGCTTTACGAAATCGGCACCAAGCTTTCGCTGATGCCGGGCAAATTCTGGGTCTCCCTGGCCGGGTTTTACATGGATATTGAAGATGAACAGATCGCCATATTTGATACCGATATGAACACCCCCTACCTTGTCAATGCCGGAGAATCCCACCGCCTAGGCCTGGAGGCGGAACTCCGTTACACCCCGGTGCCCGGTTTTCTGGCCACGGCCGGCGTCACCGTATTGGAAGCGGAATACGACAGCTATGCCGACCCGGCCCTGGGTGTGGATTTTTCAGGGAATCAGGTTTTTTCCGTGCCCAAATACGCCCTGAACCTGGGCCTCCAGTACCGAAGCCCCCTTTTCGGGCAATGGAATTTTCTGGGCCGGATGGATCTGTCCGCCTATGGGAAACGGTATTTTGACGATGCCAATACCGTGGAGGAAAAACCCTATGGACTGATCAACCTAAAGATGGGTGTCGAGGGCAAACATCTGGATATTTACCTTTGGGCGAACAATCTTCTGGACCACCACTACGTCCTTTTTGAAAACACGGCCAAGGGTTTTGCCGAGGATGGCCCCCCCCTGACGACCGGTATCACTGTAGGCTACCGGTTTTAGATGACAGCACCGGGAATCCGGGGGTGCACCCTGGGCTCCCGGTTCTTTTTTTGGCACATTTAACTAACTTAACTATTTTTGATTTTCCTGGCGGCTGATGCGTTGGTCCATGATTTCGTCCAAGGCGTCAAACATTACGGAAAGAACAGCGATCTGGGACAGGGAAAAGGTTTCAAGCCGGGACACAAGATGGTCCTTGTCCGCCTTGTGCTGGGCTTCATGGGCTTTGTATGCGGCCCGGCCCAGGTCGGTCAGGGCCAGCCGGATTTCCTTGTTGTTGGCCGTTGAAGGCCGCTTGTTCAAAAATCCTTTTTCAGCCAGTTTCGACACCAGCTGTGAGGCCGCACTTTTGGAGGTGCCGAACAGGGTTGCAAGTTCAGTAACGCCCATGCGAGGGGTATCTCCAATGGCCTGGATCATATGGGCCTCCCGGGTGGTGACCAGGGTTTCCCCATCCACCCGGATGGGATAATTGTCCGCACGGCAGTATTTGACGGCCACGCTTCTGAACATCTGTATGAGATCTAGGATGATGTCTGTTTTGCTTTCCACGATGGGATCCTCCACCTGTATTTGTCGGGCATTTGGGGGAACCATATGCCGGAGTCCGGAATTTTGTCAACCCATGTCCGGAAATGCCGGGCCGGATATGGGTAGCCCCTGGGGTAAAAAAAAAGGCGGGCCGGGCAGAACCGTCCTTGGGAAACCGGTATCTTTTACACCGACGCTAACCCCGGTACCGGGGGAATGACACAACGCTCTGAAACGGAGAAACCCATGACACATCTAAAAAATGCAATGATCGATTTTTCAGTGAATCACCCCCGGATCGTGGTGGCGGTGCTGATCCTGGTCACACTGGCTTCGGGTGCCTTCCTGCCCCGGGTGGTAATGGACACCGATCCTGAAAACATGCTGGAACAGACCGAGCCGGTGCGGGTCTTCCACAACCAGACCAAAAAAACATTTGACCTCAGTGACATCGTGGTGGTGGGTGTGGTCAATGAGACCCATCCAGACGGGGTATTCAACCCTGGGACCCTGGGCCATGTATACGCCCTGACCGAATTTGCCAAAAGCCTCCAATGGCCGGATCCAGACCAGCCGGGCCGCACCTGCGGGGTGATTGAAGCGGATATGATCACCCCCTCCATGATCGACCACATGAGCCAGGGGGGCCCGGGTACCATCCGGTTCCAATGGCTGATGCAATCCCCCCCTGAAACCCGAAAGGACTGCCTTGAGGTCCGGGACAGAATTTTGTCCAACCCCATGCTCAAAGGCATGGTGGGATCCGAAGACGGTCGGGCCCTGTGCCTGTATCTGCCCCTGACCGATAAATTGCTCAGTTATAAGGTGTTTACCGCCCTGAATCGGAAAATAGAGGAATTCAAAGGTAGCGAGACATACCATATCACAGGGCTTCCCGTGGCAGAGGGGGCCGTTGGGGTGGAAATGTTCACCGAAATGAAGGTGGCCTCCCCCCTGGCCATGATGGTGGTCCTGGGGCTGTTGCTGGCCTTTTTCCGGAAATGGACCCTGGTGATCCTGCCCATGATCATTGCCACGGTTTCCATCGTTATCTCCATGGGCCTGATGATCGGGCTGGGATTTGAGGTGCATATCCTAAGCTCCATGCTCCCCATTTTCCTGATGTCCATTTCCATTGTGGACTGTGTTCATGTCCTGTCTGAGTTTTTTGATGTCTATACCCGGGAAAAGGGGCGTAGAGCATCCATAAAGGAGGTGATGCACACCCTGTTCGTTCCCATGCTGTATACCTCCCTGACCACTGGTGCAGGTTTTTTATCCTTGACCCTGACCACCATTCCACCTGCCCGGATTTTTGGGTTGTTTTTAAGTTTCGGCGTTATGCTGGCCTGGTTGTGCACCATCATGCTGGTGCCGGCCTATGTGGTATTTATTCCCGAAGAACGGCTGAAGGATTTTGGGCTTGCGGCCCGGGAAACCGGAGGCGGCTCTTTGCTGACCCGGGTACTCTTTAACCTGGGCCGGTTTACCCGGAACAGGCCCGGCCTCATCATGGGGGGGCTCTGTTTGGTCGTGATCCTTTCAGGATACGGCATATCCAAAACCCGGATCAACGACAACTATTCCAAACGATTTTCCCTGTCCCATCCCATTCGCCAGGCAGATATTGTTCTTAACAGCCATTTCGGGGGGACCTATACCGCATACCTGGTGCTGGAAAGCGCAAACAGCCGGCCCTCTTCCATTGAGCTGCAACGGATCCGGCAGGAAGTGGCCGCCCATGCCTCGGGGCTGGGCCAGGCCCCGGAGCAGGCCAACGCCATTGTTGAAAAGGTGTTGCCCCTCATTGCCCTGCCGCCAAGGGGGGAAGCCAAGGGCCATTTTTTGGATCCGGCCATTGCCGCAGTTGATCAGGGGGCAGAGGAAGCACAGGATGATACCTATGATAACTGGCAGGCACTGGGGGACTATCTCAGACTTGAACAGGAGGGGGACAAAACCTTTAAAAAACCTGTGGTACTCTCCTATATGGCCGATCTTCAGGCCCATCTCCAGGACAGGGGACTTGTGGGCAAGGCATCTTCGGTGGCCGACATCGTCAGCAAGGTTAACCAGGAACTGGTTGACGGCCGCCGGGAGAATTTCAGAATACCCGATACCCTGCCCAAGGTGGCGGAATGCTATATGCAATTCCAGCAGAGCCACAGGCCCCATGATCTGTGGCACAGGGTGACCCCGGATTTCCAGAAGGCCAATATCATGCTGCAGATGCCCTCTGGTAACAGCATGGACATGGAAAAGGTGGTCCGTGCCGTGGATGCCTATTTCGCCCAAAATCCCCCGCCGGAAAACCTGGGCCACGACTGGGCCGGACTCCACTACATCAATCTGTTTTTCCAGCATAAGATGTTCTGGGATATGCTCTGGGCATTTGCCCAAAGTTTTCTGGTGGTCCTGATCATGATGGGGGTGCTGTTCCGATCTGCAAAATGGGGGCTGCTGTGCATGGTCCCCCTAAGCGTTACCATTGCCGCCATATACGGAGCCGTCGGCATCATGGGCAAGGATTACGACATGCCCGTGGCGGTGTTGTCCGTATTGTCCATCGGCATTGCCGTGGACTTTGCCATCCACTTTCTGGAGCGGTGCAGAAAGATCCGGCAAAAGGTGGGCGGCTGGCAGGAAACCTCGGTTTTCATGTTCGGGGAACCGGCCCGGGCCATCAGCCGGAATGTCATGGTCATTGCCGTGGGATTTCTTCCCCTGCTGCTGGCACGGCTGGTGCCATACAAAATTACGGGGCTGATGCTCTTTGCCATCCTGTCCATTTCCGGCCTTATCACCCTTTTGGCACTGCCCGCCATTCTGGGGCTGTTGGAAAACCATTTTTTCCCCGATGTTGCCCCACCCCGCCTGGAACTTGAATTGGAAAGGGAGGAATTCAAATGAAAGCAACGATCATCGTTACGGCAATGATTTTATTCGCCGGCCTGGCCCTTGCTGCGGAGAGCGGCAATACCGGAAACAAGGCCCCCTGTGCCGGTGACATCGTGGCAAAGGCCAACCATGTGGCCCTGTACCAGGGCACCGGGATGACCGCCAGGGTCCAGATGACGATTACGGACAAACAGGGCCGGGTCCGCCGGCGTACCCTGAATATCATCCGGCAGGACGCCATGGGGGATGGGGACGGGGATCAGAAATTTTTCACCTATTTCAAGGCCCCTGCAGATGTCCGGAAAATGGTATTCATGGTGCACAAGCATTCCGATCCGCTGGAAGATGACGACCGCTGGCTCTACATGCCGGCCATGGATCTGGTCAAGCGCATCGCCGCAGGGGACAAGCGCACCTCTTTTGTGGGGTCGGATTTCCTCTACGAGGATATTTCCGGGCGGGACATCCATGAAGACAGCCACGCCCTGATCCGGGTCACAGACCGCCACTATGTCCTGGAAAACCGGCCCAAACATCCGGAACGGGTATGCTTTTCCCATTACCTGGCCTATGTGGACCGCACCACCTTTATCACGGAGAAAATGGAATTTTACAAACAGGGAAACATCCTTTACCGGGTCATGTCCGTTCTGGAGATAGAACAGATCCCCTGGCGCAATGACGTCTATCCCACCGTCATCCGGTCCGAGGCCAGGAACCTTGAAACCGGCACTGTGACACAGATGACCCTGTCCCGTATCCGGTACAACCCCGAAATAAAGGACATCTTCAGCGAACGGTACCTGCGCCGACCGCCCAGGGAAGTGACCCGATGAAACCATGGATGATACTGGCTGTCCCGGTACTGATGCTTTTAATCGGTTCAGGGACCGCCGCCCGGGCAAACGGCCCGGTAAGCGACCTGGGCGGGAATCTGGAATGCCACGGTTTCATGGAAGCCAGGGCAGGTATCCGGACAGGGGAAGATCCCCACGGCCGGAAGATGTCCCTTTGGGATGCAAGGCTTCAGGTGGAGGCATCCACCTTTACCAATACCCTGGAGTTTAAATTCAAGGCGGATGTGCTGGGGGACGGTATCCTGGACCATGCCGATTTTCTTCCCAGGGAGGCCTGGGTCTTCACCCGTTCCTTCCTGGATATGGATGTGAAAATTGGCCGACAGGTGCTGACCTGGGGGACCGGTGAACTGGTCTTTTTAAACGATCTCTTCCCCAAGGACTGGCAGTCCTTTTTCACCGGAAGGGACGACGCCTATCTCAAGGCTCCCTCCGATGCGGTGAAACTGAGCATGTTCACGGATTTTGCCGGGGTGGATCTGGTCTATACCCCGCAGTTTGACCCGGACCACCAGGTGACCGGTGAGTATATTTCCCACTGGGACCATGCCCTGGGTGCCATGGCCGGTAAGGGGCGAATCTCCGGCGCAGATCGGCCCGACAACTGGTTCCAGGACCAGGAATTGGCCCTGCGGATATTCAGGGCAATGGACCATTGGGAACTGGCCCTGTACGGATACCTTGGATTCTGGAAAACCCCCTGTGGCAGAAACGGGAACCAGAGACCCTTCTACCCGGATCTTAATGTGTACGGGGCCAGTATCCGGGGTCGGATGTGCGGCGGCATCGGCAATCTGGAGCTGGCCTGGTACGATTCACGGCAGGACCGGGACGGCACAGATCCCAATGTGGAAAATTCCCAGATCAGATACCTGGCCGGATTCAACCGGGATCTGGCAGCGAACCTTAATGCAGGTCTCCAGTATTATGCCGAACAGATCCTGGACTACGATGCCCATGCCGTCAAGGGAACGAAGGGGGCCGATCGGGACCGGATCCGTCATGTGATAACCCTCCAGCTTACCCGCCTTTTGATGAACCAGACCCTGACCCTTGGACTGTCCGCCTTCTGGTCTCCCAGTGACGAGGACGGGTACCTAAAACCCAAGGCCGCATTTCAATACTCGGACACCCTTGTTTTTGAAATCGGTGCCAATCTGTTCTGGGGCGGTGAATCCCATACTTTTTTCGGCCAGTTTGAAAACAACAACAATATTTACGGTGCCGTGAGATACCATTTCTAACGGCTGCCGCCACATATAGGGAGAATAGAATGACACAAGGCGCTTCAAAAGGATGCATGGGAGGGCGGGGGCCCTCCAGCTTCTGGATGCAGTCTCCAGATCTTGTATTTGATGCATTGGACATTGACCGGGGGGAACGGGTTCTGGATCTTGGATGCGGTGCCGGAGACTATGCCGTCAAGGCGGCCCATTTGGTGGGGGAGAAAGGCCGCATTGATGCCGTGGACCACTGGCCGCCCATTGTGGCGGCCATGTCGGAAACCGCCACAATGCTCGGCCTGGACCAGATCAGGGCCATTGAAGGGGATATCATCCACCCCCCCCTGCCCCTTGAGGATAATGCCGTGGATCATTGCCTGTTGTTCACCGTGCTGCACATCTTTGACCTGGAAACAACGGGAGCACGGATATTCAGGGAAGTGGCCCGGGTGCTCAAACCCGGTGGATGCCTGGCCGTGCTGGAATGCAAAAAAGAGGAAATGCCCTTTGGCCCGCCCATCCAGATGCGGCTGGCCCCAAAGGAGGTGGAATCCGCCCTCTTTGGTAACGGGTTTATTAAAACAGGATACCGGGATCTGGGATACAACTACCTGATCCGGTTCCACCTTGAATGAGGAAGGGCCATGGAAACCCAGACAAAATTATTCCACTTTTCCGCCCTGGCCGGTGGGGGCGGCAGTGAATTAGAAGCCTTTGAGACCATCGGCAGACAGGAGTTTTTGATCCGCCCGGGGATATGGTTGAGCCGGGTCAACTTTTCCCCGGAACGGGCCGTACACTTTAACTACGAAAAACGGATCCCGGTGGTGGATTTCGGATTTGCCGTCTCAGGAAACTTCAAAAAGCAATCCGGGGCCGGGGTGGGGGCAAACCAAATCCAAGTGACGGGCGGACTAAGCGGCATCCGTTATGATAAAGGGCATTCGGGGGTTTTCCAGCTTCAGTCACATAACACCCTCCAGCTGATTCATATTCACATGACCCTTGAGGTCTTCCGCAGCATCATTGGCAGGGATACCCCCCTGCTGCCCCCGAATCTGCAAAAATTGCTGAAGGGGTCGGTTCGAACATATGCATCACGCCTGCAGCCCATGTCCCCTGAAATCCAGTCCCTGGTTTACCAGATGTTGAACGCTTCCAACAACGCCCTGCCCTGGCAACTCTACCTGGAGGGCAAAACCCTGGAATTGATTTCCCTCAGCCTGGCCGGGCTGAGTCTTGCCCACCGGGCTTCCGAGCGGGGCGTGTTAACCCCACGGGAAAAAAAACGGGTCACCGAGGCCAGGGCCCTGCTGGTGGCGGATATCCATTCGCCCCCGACCCTGGCCCACCTTGCCGGGGCAGCCGGTTTAAATGAAAACAAGCTCCAGGCCGGTTTCCAGGAAATCTATGGGAAAACCGTATTTGACTATTTCCGGGAACACCGGATGCAGATCGCAAGACGATTATTGGAAAAGGCGGAAACCAACGTCAGTGAAACCGCATGGCAGATCGGATATGTCAATGTCAGCCATTTCAGTGCAGCCTTTAAGAAACGGTTTGGTGTCCTGCCCAAACAGTATTTGAAACACGCCATGGGCAAACAGGCGTGGGCATAGAGAGAACCGGATAAAAATCCGTATAACCATAGGGGAACGGAATCCTGCCCCTGCGATACCAACCTGGTAGAACATCAGGTTCGGTATCTGCACCCCGGATTTGTTCCAAGGTACCGCTTTAAATTCTACTCCTTTTAGACCCGGCAGATTCAATCCGTGAGATATCCGTGATCGGTTTACCTAGGTCAAAATGTAACAAAAAGATAAAAATGGTGAACTAAAACGAACAACGAACAAACAAATCATTCATTCTTTGAATAAATTCTTATATTCAGTAAAAAACCTCTCAAAATCACTTGTTTTACCTTGACAAGGTTTGTCAAAGCCCCATAAAAGGATCGGGTACAAACGTTCGTTGATCCTAGGTTGATTGGTTTTATTGAGAGGTGAGTGTCATGCTCGATTTCGTTGTATCCCAAACCCGTCTGATCGGCGCATTCACTGTGGGTATCTCCTGTCGGTCCGGCAGTTGAAATACCCCCGTCCTTAATCCATATTCCCTTGGTTCCATAACGGTCACGGGCCTGATTCGGCCTGAAACCAAACCGGTGAACTGGGTTCATGATTCGTCAGGTTTGTGAAACCGCAAGGAAGCGGTATCGTATATAAGTATCGGCCCTGTGCCGGTGATCCATTCAAAAAAGGAGATGCAGCAAAATGAAGAAGTTGTTCGCAAGTCTTTGTGCAATGGTTGTTTCTATGGTTTTTGTTCTGCCCGGTTTTTCCCAGGATCTGGCCGGGAAGAAAATTTTATTTGTGGATTCCTATCACCAGGGATACGGCTGGAGTGATGGGATTGCCCAGGGCGTTCAGAATGCCGTGGCCCCCACCGGGGCAGAATTGAAAATCGTTCGCATGGACACCAAACGGAATACGGGGGAAACCTTCAAAAAAGAGGCCGCCCTAAAGGTTAAGGATCTCATCGCCGCCTATCAACCCGACGCCGTCATCGCCGCCGATGACAATGCCTCCAAGTATTTAATCATGCCCCATTATAAGAATGCCGGCCTTCCTGTGGTCTTCTGCGGGGTGAACTGGGATGTCTCCGGTTACGGCTATCCCTATGCCAATACAACGGGCATGATCGAAGTCACCCCGGTGCCCCAGCTCATTGAGCAGTTGGCCCCCTTTGCCCAGGGCGACCGCATAGGCTTCCTCGGACCGGAGACCATCACGGCCCGAAAGGAAGCCGCTAACTGGGACAAGAGTTTCGGCATCAAGGCCGATACCTATTTCGCCACGGATTATGCGGACTGGAAAAAGGGATTTTTGGCCCTCCAGGACCGGGTGGACATCCTGATTCTGGATAGCGACGGCGGGCTGTACAAAGATCGGGCCGACGACATGCAGGCCTTTGTGGAATCCAACGCCAAAAAGCCCATCGGCACCACCTATGATTTCATGGCCCCCTATGCCATGCTTACCTTTGGCAAGGTGGCCCAGGAACAGGGCTTCTGGGCCGGTGAGGCGGCGACGAAAATCCTGTCCGGCACCGCCCCCGCCGACATCCCCTTGGTGAAAAACAAAGAGGGTAAATTGATCATCAATATTCGAATTGCTGCCGCATTGGGAGTGGAAATTCCCTATGAATTGGCGGAAAACGCTGAGCGGATTATTGAATAGAGGACTATCCCATGGGGAAATCCATAAAATATAAATTCATCATTCCCACCCTGGTTCTCCTGTTGTTGGGTATGGGGCTGTCCAGCGCCATCTCCTATCTCAAGGCCAGGGAAGCGCTGACCCAGGCCATCACCGGCCAGGTGGTTCAGATGGCGGATTCTACCCTGGACCGGGTGGATGCCTGGATGGCGGACCGGATCCTGGACATGACCACCTGGAGCAAGCAAAAGGCCTTTGCCAGTTCCCTCAAGGATTCCTTCATTGCCAAGTCTGCCCGGAAAAGTGCCGGAAAGATTTTGGAAAGATACATGAAAGAGTATCCCTATTATGCCAATATCTGCCTGGTGAACCTGGCAGGGAAGGTGGTGGCGGCGGCGGACCTGGAAGGGGCAACAGCCCTGGCTCCCGCCACCTGGGATGGATTTGACAGGGCAACCCAGGGTGAGATGGGCCGGTCGGACGTCATCAAAGCCCCGGGACTGGACCGGCCGGTGTTCAGCCTGTCCATGCCCGTGTTCCAGAAAGACAAGGTCCAGGGGGTGCTGGTGGGCATTTTTGATGTCCAGACCCTGAGTCGGATCTTTGTGGGACCCATCCAGGTGGGGGAAAAGGGATTTGCCTATATGCTCGATGCCCAAGGCATGCTCATTGCACATCCCGACGAAGCCGAGATTCTGTCCATGTCCCACAAACCAGCGGAGTTTGACTCGATGATCCTCGCCTCCCGGCAGGGGGTATTCCATAGCGATGCCCGGGGTCAGGTCTGCACCACGGCGTTTGCCGGATCCCAAACCCATGGCTGGATCCTCTGTGTGACAGCGGATGAAGCCGAAATTCTGGCTCCGGTGAAGCAATTGGGGCGGCTTAATCTGATGATTACACTGGCCGTTCTGGTGGCCGCAGCCCTGGTGATTTTTTTCATTGCCGGCATGATTGCCCGGTCGGTGAATCAGGTGGTGGACGGTCTCAGAGACACGGCCCAGGGAGAGGGGGATCTCACCCAGCGCCTGGCTGTGAAAACCCGGGACGAGGTGGGGAGCCTGGCCAAATGGTTCAATACCTTTTTGGAAAAACTCCAGAAGACCATCGCCGAAATTGCCGGCTCTTCGGGCAATCTTTCCACGGCGTCATCCGAGCTTTTGGGCATTTCCGAAAACATGGCCCACAGTGCCCGGAACATGTCGGAGCAGGCTGGTTCCGTGGCTGCATCGGCCGAGGAAATGAGCGCCAACATGTCCTCGGTGGCCTCGGCCGCCGAGCAGTCCTCTGCCAATATCAACATGGTGGCCACGGCCGTGGAAGAGATGACCGCCACCATCAATGAAATTGCCATGAACACCGAGAAGACCCGTTCCTCCAGCAACCATGCCGTGGAGCGGACCCACAAGGCCGCCGGCAACATTGATGCCCTGAATCTCTCGTCCCAGGATATCGGTCGGGTGGTGGAAACCATCAATGATATTTCCGAACAGACCAACCTGCTGGCCCTGAACGCCACCATTGAGGCAGCCCGGGCCGGGGAAGCCGGAAAGGGATTTGCCGTGGTGGCCGGGGAAATCAAGGCCCTGGCCATGCAGACCGCCGAGGCCACCCTGGAGATCAAGGACAAGATCCAGAATATCCAGGGTTCCACCCACCAAACCGTGGAGGAGATAGAGGCCATCACCCAGTCCATTGCCACGGTGAATCAGATGATCGACACCGTTGCCGTTGCCGTGGAGGAACAATCGGCCACCACCAAGGAGATTGCCTCCAATGTAGGCCAGGCAGCCCGGGGCATCCAGGAGGTGACGGAGAATGTTACCCAGAGTTCCCAGGTGGCCGATGAAATCTCCCAGGACATCTCCCAGGTGAATACCGAAGCCACCCAGATGTCTGAAAACAGCGACCAGGTCAATGGGGCGGCCCAGGGGCTGAACCAATTGTCCCAGACATTGAAGGGGGCGGTGGGGCAGTTTAAGATCTAACGGGAAGTTCACGAACAAAGGTAAAACAGGCCCCGGCGTCTTTTACTCCGAGGCCTGTTTTACGTTGACGATAGGATCTTTTAAAACCGGTCTGCAGGTTCCCTTGGCCCTCCCACATAAAGGGCTGGGAGTCTCCTTTGCCCGGCAGATGTCCCCGACCGTTCTAGGAGCGGATGGCAGTCATTATGGGATTTTTGTGAACCCGGCTCATCTCCGTTGCCCGGAAATGGGCAACCTGGGAAAAGTAAGGATCATAAGCCGCCAAAGCCGACGGGTGGATCATGAACCTGCCGTCCGGTGTTTGGGTTAATATTTTTTTTTGGATCAGACCTTCAATGGCCGGGTTTCCCGGATTGAGCCGTATCCCATCAATCTCAAAATCAATGATGGCATCGGAAACGGTCTGTTTTTCAATTCCAGACAATTGTTTGAATGCCGGGTGAAATTCAAGTATTCCACCGGGAACCTGCCCGGCAAGCGGCTTTGCCACAAAAACCTCCTGTGGGACTCCCCTGTGGATCAATTCGGGGTGATTTCGAAAACCAAATCGTCGGTAATATGTGGGCAATCCCACCAGGGCACAGCCCTTGCAACCCATGTCCTCCATGAGCGCCAGTCCCCTGTTCACCAGGGCCATGCCGATCCGACACCCCTGGTAATCCGGTAGAACAGATACCGGACCAAGGCCGAACCAATTGGGTGTCCCATCGGAAATCGTAACCGGGGAAAAGGCAATGTGGCCGACGATCCGTCCGTCAATTTCAGTGACAAGGGATAGGGTCAGGGCGTTGGCGGCCCGTAGGTCTCGGATGATATAATGCTCTGTCTGGTGATTGAACGAATGCGATTGAAATGCTGTCTTTATGACCTGGGTGATGGCATCGATATCCGAGGGCTTTTCGTTTCTGACGATCATGGCATAGTCCTTTTTTCAGTCCAGTGTTCAAATGGTAATGCCGCAGAAAGTGAATTGCAATAATTACACCAGGAATGTGGTTCGTGTGAAACCCCTTTTTTTTATTGAAAAATAGATGGGGGGAGCGCTTGCCTGGAGAAAGGACTTGTCCATGAATTATCGTATATGTTAATTTCTGTTTAACATATACGATAATTTCCCGTGGACGTGTTAAAAATGGCTTATTGATTGAACCATGACGATGAATACGGATACCTTTAACCCGGATGATTTTTTTCGCCAGATAACCCTGAGAATCTGCGGTACCCTGGATATGGCCCGGGGGATGATGGCCTGCTGCCGTTACCTGGGACAATTTGTCCCGGCGGACGAGCTGCTGCTCAATTATTATGACCCCGCCATTGATCTTATCTCCACCATTGCCCGGGCAGGCCGGCGGAATTACACCGGAGAAGAGGTGATCATCAAACTACCGGACGATTTTGACGGGTTGGAATTCTTGGCAAACTGGCCCCGGTCCCAGATTTGTAATAACCCGGAAACAGACCCTTTGAATCGGATCATGGTCAGGGTATATGGCATGGCTGAATGTTCGTTGATGCAGATTTTCCTGGAAACCGAGGAAAAAAAATTCGGCCTGGGACACCTCACCCTTGTGGCCAGGGGAAAAAATCGTTATCGGCCCGGGGATTTGAAAATATTCAACCTGCTGAAGGAACCTTTTTCAATGGCGTCTTCCAATATGTTGCACCACCGGCGAATTCTCTCCCGACGGAAAACCCTGGAGAATCATAATCATTATTTGCAGGATGAATTATTTCGCCTGGCCGGCAATACGATTATCGGCGCCCGGGGCGGGTTAAAAAAGGTGATGGAAAATATCCGCCTGGTTGCCCCCAGGGCCAGCACTGTACTATTGACCGGGGAAACAGGCGTTGGAAAGGATGTTCTTGCAACGGCCATTCATAAATTATCGCCCAGGCGTCAGAATCCGTTCATCAAGATCAATTGCGGTGCCATTCCTGAAAATCTGATTGACAGTGAATTGTTCGGCCATGAAAAGGGGGCATTCACCGGTGCCCATGCAAACCAACCCGGTCGCTTTGAGCGGGCACATTCCGGAACCATTTTTCTGGATGAAATCGGAGAACTTCCACCCGATGCCCAGGTCAGATTGCTTCGGGTTCTTCAAAACGGGGAGTTTGAACCCGTGGGCAGCGGTACGACCCGGCGGGTGGACACCCGGATTATCGCAGCCACGAATCGGGATCTTGAGGCACGCGTGGAAAAGGGATTATTCAGGGAAGATCTCTGGTTCAGGCTCAATGTTTTTCCCATTCATATCCCGCCGCTCAGGGAGCGGAAAGAGGATATGAACGCCTTGATTCTCCATATTATCCAGAAAAAAGCCTTGGAGTTGCAATTACCGGTCCTGCCCGCACTGGCCCGGGGGGAGTTGGAAAAATTATTGGATTACCCATGGCCCGGGAACATCAGGGAACTTGAAAATATCATCGAGCGGGCACTGATTCTATGCGACGGCGACATGGTTTCCATTTTTCCCCTGCTCTGTGTCCCAGCCCCCTGGTCCATGCCCGAATCCCGTTCAGCCGAAAGAAGACTGGATGAAGTGATCCGTCGGCATATCAAAAAGGTGCTCCATGAAACCCAGGGGAAAATCAACGGTCCGGGCGGGGCTGCGGAGATTCTGGATATCAATCCGGGTACCCTCCGTAACCGGATGAGGAAACTCAAGCTTCCCTTTGGCCGAAATCAGTTCTATGGGAGAACCAGGGAATAACGGCAGATTATTTTTTACTGACAGGCCCCGCATTTTTTATGATCTTCCCAGATTCAAAGATCGGATTTAAGGCCCTCTTCCTCGGATATCAAGGCCACCTTTGCCGGGGCAGTCCAGATCATTGATGAAAAAAAGCCAGACATTCCCATGCCCCGGATCGTACCATTTATTATAATCTAGTGGATCCCGATCTTCCAGAGGTGGAGACCTCCGTCCGGGACCGGGTTACCCTCCACATTTCAGCCCACCTGCCCATATTACTTTCCACGTCGTGCCGGCAGCTTTCTCCAAAACAAAAACAGAAGGATCAAAGCGAAAATTCCGCCGCTGATATTGCCGGCCTGGGCAGGAAGGTTGAATCCGATCTTTGCCTGGAGGAGAAAGGCCACGGTGACTGCCGTCATGAACGTGGCTGGCAGGCTGCAGATCCAGTGATTTTTTCCATTTTTGGCCAGGAACACGGCAGAGGCCCAGAGCACCAGCATGGCCAGGGTCTGGTTGGACCAGCCAAAATAACGCCAGATTACACTGAAGTCCTGGGTGGAAACCAGCCAGGCCAGGGCAAAGAGGGGAACGGCTATCAGCAGCCTCTTGGACGCTGCTTTCTGGCTGAGTTTAAAGGTTTCTGCCAGGATGAGCCGGGTGGAACGGAAGGCGGTGTCTCCACTGGAGATGGGAAGGACCACCACCCCCATGACGGCCAGAAATCCCCCCACCGGTCCCAGCAAGGTGTTGCAGACCTCATTGACCACTGCGGCCGGGCTGCCCGAAGCAATCACCGCCTGCATGGCCTGGGGGCTTTCGTAGAAGGAGAGTCCGGCCGTTGCCCAAATCAGGGCAATGATTCCCTCCATGATCATTGCACCGTAAAAGACCATGCGACCGTGGCCTTCGTTGCCGATGCACCGGGCCATGAGGGGGGATTGGGTGGAATGGAAACCGGAAATGGCGCCGCAGGAAAGGGTGATGAATAGAAGGGGCCAGATGGGTTTATCCAAAGGATGGGTCTTGGTGGTGAAGTCCAGGTTGGGCAATATGGAATAGTCTTTCCATACCAGCCCAGAAATCACCCCCAGGGTCATGAGGATCAGTAGGGCCCCGAAAAAAGGGTAAAGGCGGCCGATCAGTTTATCTATGGGAAGAATGGTGGCAATGAAATAATAGATGAAGATGCAGCCGATGAGCAGCTGGGTATTGAATCCGGTCAGGGTATTCAGAAGTTTGGCCGGCCCGAGGATGAAAACCACCCCCACCAAAAGCAGGAGAATCACTGAAAAGATCCGCATGATTATGCGGGCCGGCATGCCCAGGAAGTCGCCCACCACTTCCGGTATGGACTTGCCCTGGGTCCGGACGCTGAGCATTCCGGAAAAATAATCATGGACCGCTCCGGCAAAAATGCATCCAATGACGATCCACAACAGGGCCACCGGCCCGTACAATGCCCCCAGGATCGGGCCGAAAATCGGTCCCAGTCCGGCAATGTCCAGTAGCTGGATGAAAAAAACCTTCCAGGTGGGCATGGCGATGTAATCACACCCGTCTTCCATGGTGCAGCAGGGCGTGGGACGATTCAGATCCACATCGAATATTTTTTCCACATATTTTCCATAGGTAAAATACCCCAAAATTAAGAGGGCGACACAGATAAGAAAAAAAGACATGTTTTTAATCCTTTTGGTTTATTACATATTTGCCCGGTCGTGGGATTTACAATGGCAACGAAACACAAAATGGATCACCTAACATGCTCGGGGCAAGCTAATTTTTTTAAAATAATTCCATCCTCCCGGCCTGTCAATGTATGGCCACAAAACAAATCCTGCCTTTTGAAATTGATTTTCTATCCTTTGCTATATTTTTAAGCGACCTTACCGATCCGTTAACCCGGAGCCGGACAGCATCTTTGGCCCAGGCTTTAATCGAAGGCTTGGAACATGGTGTCCGTTCTCGGTTGGGAACCATGGCGGAGACGGCACCATGGATTGGAGAGGTAAACGACCTGTTTTGAAGAGCATCCCAAAGGCATTTGTCGATGCTGATTCGTTCCCAGATGCCTTTGAGCAGAGGAACTCCATCCCCCTGTGTCGTTTTCGTACTCTTCTTTGGCAGTTCCGTTCTATTGGCCCGGGATGGAATTGCCATAGGATCCCTTCCATAACGCAGCATTGATACTGACCTAAGACGGAGAAGCACCATGAAGACGAAGCGGAGTCGATTTGATTTTCAGAAGATGAAAGAAACCGGCGAAAAGGTCGCCTGGATTACGGCCTACGATTATCCCACGGCCATGTTCGCCGAGCAGGCCGATATGGACATGCTCCTGGTGGGGGATTCCCTGGGGATGTGTGTCTACGGATACGAAGGGACCGTTCCCGTGACCATGGACCAGTGCATCGGCCATTGCGAGGCCGTTCGCCGGGCCGCCCCCAATACATTCATCGCCGGGGACATGCCCTTCCTTTCCTACCAGGTCAGCATTGAAGAGGCGGTTCTCAACGCTGGCCGCTTCCACAAGGAGGCCGGGGTGGACGCCATTAAACTGGAAGGCGGGATCCGGGTCTGCCCCCAGATCCAGGCCATCACCGACGGCGGGATGCTGGTCATCGGCCACATTGGCTTGACCCCCCAGAGTTCCGGTCAATTGGGTGGATTCAAGGCCCAGGGTCGCACCGCAAACACGGCCATGGAGCTCATCGAAGATGCCCGGGCCATTGAAAAGGCCGGCGCCTTTGCCCTGCTGGTGGAAGCGGTTCCCCCGGAGGTTTGCGACATCATCCGCAAAGAGTTGACCATCCCGGTCTACAGCATCGGTGCCGGTCTGGAAGCCGACGGCCAATTGATGATCTGCAGCGATGTCCTGGGGATCTTCCAGGCCTTTACTCCCAAATTCGTCAAACGCTACGCCGAGCTGGGGGCAGAAATCAAAAAGGTCTTTGAATCCTACGTGGAAGAGGTCCGCTCCCGGCAGTTTCCCCAGCCCGAGCACACCTACAAAATGGTGGACGGCGAATTGCCCAAACTCCAGGATAAATTGAACTCCTAACCCTTGCAAAATCAACCGAGCGCCCTCTGGGCAACCGGTTACAAAATATACCAAATATCATTTTAAGGAGAATGAAACATGAGTGACATGAGTTATCTGAAAGACAATCCCATTGCCGTGCTGGGTGCCGGCGCCGTTGGTAAAGCCTGTGCCGCAGACTGTGCCCTTTCCGGAAATACCGTTCGTATCTGGGACTCCGAAGGCTTTGCCGAAAAAACCCTCTTCGGCATCGAAAAGCAGGGCCTAACCCTCTACGGACAGCAGCTCAACCTTTACGGATTCGAACGCTCCGGCGTGGCCCGCTTCGAGCATGTCACCACGGACATGGCCACCGCAGTCAAGGGTGCCGGCATCATCATCATCCCCACCCCCTCCATTGCCCACAAGATGATTTTTGAACAGCTCATCCCCCTGCTGGAGGACGGCATGGTCATCCACATCATCCCCGACAACTACGGCTCCCTGCTGCTGAGAAAGATGATGCGGGAAGCGGGTTGCGACAAGAAAATCATCGTGGGCGGCTGGTCTTCTGCCCCCTACGGCTGCCGGGTGGACATCAAGGGCGGCGTCATCATTCCCAAGATCCGCGCCTACTACCGGGCCATCACCCTGCGCGGTGCGGCCCTGCCCACCCTGGACCAGGACGATTTCCTGGAAAGTGCCAAGTACATGGGCACCATGGACGCCATCACCACCGGTGACGGTGCCGTGGGCGGCAACACCGTCATGGACACCGGCTTCTCCAATGTGAACCCGGTCCTCCACTGCCCGGGAACCATCCTGGGGGTTGGTGTCATGGAAAACTGGGGTGTGATTTACGGGGAAGAAAAGAATGATTTCTCCATCTACTCCCATGCCTACTGCCCCTCCATTTCCCGGGTTCAATACGCGCTCTACGAAGAACAATGCGAGCTGGCCGAAGCCATGGGCGTGGGCATCCAGGGATTCAAGAAGAAACAATTCTTCTCCCGGGAAAACATCCTGGGCTGCGAATACATGGGCGACGATTACGAAATCCCCTTTGAAGAACATGACTACATCCAGTACGGTACCGGGCCCTTCACCGTCCACAACCGCTACATCACCGAAGACATCCCCGTGGGCTGCCACGTTTACCATGAACTGGGCAAAAAGTTCGGCGTTAAAACCCCGGTGGTGGATTCCCTGATCAACCTGGCCAACGTCATGGTGGAAACCGATTTCTACGATTCCGGCTACACCCTGGACTACCTGGGACTGGGCCATATGAACAAGGATGAAATGCTGGCCTACCTCAACGAGGGTATTTACAAGGAAAAAGAATAATTTTGAACAGGGCATCTCCGATTTCGGGGATGCCCTTTTTAATATGCGGAGGAAATATGGCCATACCAGCCCAACGAAATATTGCATTTGAAATTCTGTCACAGGAAAAAATCCAGCAGATCCACGAGGCCTCCATCCATCTTTTGGAGACCGTGGGCATGCGTGTTGGGGGAGAGCGGGCATTGAAGCTGTTGGCCGATGCCGGTTGTCCCGCCGATGAAAATAATCTGGTGAAACTGCCCAGGGCAATGGTGGAAAAGGCCCTGGAAACCGTTCCCAAGAGCCTGACTCTTTACAACCGCGCCGGGGATCCCGCCATGGTCATTGACGCGGAGAACCATGTCCATTTCGGCACCCATTCCGACCAGTTGGAATATGTGGATCCGGAAACGGGCAAGGTCCGGGATTTTTTGAAATCCGACACCAAAACCATGTGCACCCTGGCCGATGCCCTGGACAATATTGATTTTGTCCTGAGCGTGGGCATGTCCAAGGATGTAGATCCGGCCATCCAGACCCAGATCTCCTTCATCGAAACGGTGAAGCACTTCAGCAAGACCATCAACTTTTCCACCAACGACATCGACTCCCTCCAGGAAGTCATCGACATTGCCGCCATCGTGGCCGGCGGCCATGACAAGCTCCGGGAAAAGCCCTTTATCTTCAACTATTGCGAACCCATTCCCCCCATGACCCACCCCGAGGAAAGCACGGAAAAGCTGTTCATCAGCGCCACCAACGGCATCCCCGTGGTCTACATGCCCTATTGCATGATGGGCGGGACCTCTCCTCTGAGCTTCGGCGCCACCCTGGCCCAGTGTAATGCGGAAGCCCTGGGTGGTTTGGTGATCCACCAGCTGGCCAGCCCGGGCGCCCCCTTCATCTACGGGGCCATGCCCTCCATCATGGACATGCAGACCACCATCGGCAGCTACGGCGCCGTGGAATTCCACCTGCTGGTGGCCGCCGCCTCCGAGCTGGTGAACTCCTATGGCCTGCCCTTTTTCGGCACCGCCGGCTGCACCGATGCCAAGTTCCTGGATGAACAGGCCGTCTCCGAAGCCACCATGGAGATCTTCTCCACCCTGCTGTCCAAGGCCAATCTCATCCACGACGTGGGGGTTTCCGACCATTGCAACTCCGTGAACCCGTCCCTGGTGGTGCTCTGCGATGAAATCATCGAAAACCTCAAGCACTACACCCGCGGGGTGGAGGTGGAAAGTCAGGACATCATCACCGAGTTGGTGGAAAATGCCGGACCGGGCGGTGCCTATCTCACCACCCCCCACACCATGAAGAATTTCAAAAATATTTTCTACTCCACCATTTTTGCCAGAAAGATGAAGAACCCGGACCACTCCGAAGTGGGTGAAAAGATCAAGGCCAGGATTGACACCATTTTGGCCAATCACCAGGTACCGGCCCTGGACCAGGGCATCCTGGCCCAATTGGACGAATGGATCCAGAACCTGGAAAACAGAACACGCTAAGGGGCGTTCCACCTTTTGAAGAAAGGACTCTAACAATGGAAGCGAATCTAAATAAAATCCATGACGCCGCCTTGCAAATCCTGGCAGAGGTGGGATTTCGATTCATGGATGAAAAGGCCACAAAGATATTAAGGGAACACGGGATTCAGGTGAAAGACCAGGTGGCCACCTTTACCCGGGATCAGATTTCCCATTGGGTGGAACAGGCCCCGGCTGCCTTTGATTGGCATGGGGCCAACCCCCAATACAACGTGGCCATCGGCAAGGATCACAGTGAATGTGTCTCCGGGTACGGATGCGCGTCCATTTGCGAATGGGACGGCAGCCGCCGCAACGCCACCCTGGAAGATTACGTCACCTTTGCCAAATTGATTCACCAGAGTCCCAACTTCAAGATCAACGGCGGGATCCTTGCCCAGCCGGAGGATATTCCGGCGGATCTCAGCCAGTTGATCATGGTCTATGCATCTGCCCTTTACACGGATAAATGCCTCTTGGGTATTCCCGGCAGTGAAGGGCAGATGCAGGACATCATGGAATTGATGGCCATCCGCCTCGGTGGAAAGGATGCCTTCACGGCAAACCACCATCTGCTCACCATGATCAGTACCATCAGCCCCCTCCAGGTGGATGCCATGGCCATTGAATCCATGATGACCGCCGGCGCTTATAAACAGCCGGTGATCATTTCTCCGGCCCCGGCCGCCGGAACCACCGGCCCCATTGAACTGGGAACCAATCTGGCCCTGGCCACGGCCGAAGCCCTGGCCTGCATCGCCTTCTGCCAGATGGTTTGTCCGGGAATGCCCACGGTCTTCGGCCTGCAATGCTATGGGTCCGATCTGGGCAGTGGAAACATTTCCATCGGCTCCCCGGCCTATGCCCTCCAGGCCAAGTATACGGCGGCCCTGGCCCGGCATTACGGACTGCCCAGCCGCTGCGGCGGTGCGGTGAACGATGCCAAAACCGTTTCTTGTCAGAGCGGCTACGAAAGCATGCTCTCCATCTTCACGGCCATGCAGAATCGGGTGAACCTCATTGTCCACAGCGCCGGGATTCTGGACAGTTTTGCGGCCATCTCCTACGAGAAGTTCCTCATCGACATGGAGTTGATGAACATGGCCCGCTACTACCTGGACGATGTGGCCATTCCCGAAGAATCCGTGAACATCGAGCTGATTAAGCAGGTGGGCCACGGGGGCGAATTTTTAACCAGCATGGACACCATGAAAAAGTGCAGAACCCATTCCTGGAACCCGGAAGTCTCCGTTCGGAAGATCGGTGCCCAGGTGGATGCTGAAAGGCGTTTTGAAGAGAATATTCTGAAACAGAAGAATCGGATGCTGGAGCAATACCGCCTGCCGGAAATTTCCGAGGAGGTGGTCCGGGCCATGGATGCCTTTATGTTGGACCGGGGCGTGGATTCTTCGATTTTAGTTCGCATAAAAGAATTTGGTTATATTTGATCCATTGATTGAGGAGGAAGAAAAGCATGAGACAACAGCGAGATAGGGGAATTAACTACATCCGGACCCGGAAACAGCACACCTGCTACGGCATGGGGCTGGGGATCATGGTTCTGGACGATGCCTACCCGGGATTTCCCGGGGATGTGAGAAACGCCAGCGCCTGGTCCTTCCCCATCCAATACGAAATTGCCCGGGGCGTGGACAACTATACCCTGGTCTGGGAGCAGGACAAGACCCCCTGCCGTGCCCCGATTTTACAGGCGGCCAAAAATCTGGAAAACATGGGATGCCGCGCCATTGCAGCCGAGTGCGGTTACTTCGCCTATTTCCAGAAGGATGTGGCCGGCCATGTGGATGTGCCGGTGTTCATGTCCAGCCTGCTCCAGGTCCCCTTCATTCAACAGCTCATCGGCCCCCGGAAATCCGTGGGCATCATCTGTGCCCAGAAGCGTTTCCTCACGGACACCCACCTGGAAAACGTGGGCATTAATCTGGAGAGCAATTTTGTCATTGCCGGGGCCCAGGACGAGTACGGTTGCCCCCAGTTCGACACCCTCTGGGACCACGAGAAACGACCGGAAATCCCGGAATCCTATTACAACGAATCCGAAGAAGACATGGTGCGCATCGCCAAGGAATTTACGGCCAAACATCCGGAAATCGGCGCCATCATGCTGGAATGCACCGGGATGCAGCCCTTTGGCAGAGCGGTACAGCAGGCGGTGGACCTGCCCGTGTTCAGTTGGGGAACCCTGCTGGACTACGCCTATTCCGCCGTGGCACACCGGGACTACTACGGACACGTGTAACCTAAAAGTTGCAGTCGTTGTTTCGAGTTTTGGGTAAGGTGTCATCATAGCCATGGGTTATGGTGAAATTTATCCATTGTACAATTCATCAAAGTAATACACGCCAAAACGCTCAACTGCCTCCCCCTACGGGAGTTTTCTTTGGCCGAATCTACTTCGTTCCCGGACATTTGCGGTAGGTGACTACAGCTGCATGCCCGGTGCCTTGTATCTCCGGCCAAGGAACGCTTGCAACTTTTCGGTGTAATATTAATTTTTAAAAGAAACAGGAGTAGATATGGATAAGCAGAATTTTTTCCAAAAGTTAAGATTGGGCCCCACCGCAGTTCCTGTTGTCATTTTTTTTATTTTGATTTTTTTGGGATTCAGTGACTCCAAATCCTTTGTGGACGTCCTTTGGGGAGTATTCAAATGGCTGATGGTGAACATCGGCTGGCTGGTGGACCTGGGGTGCCTGGGATTTGTTTTAACGCTGATTTTCATTTGTGTTCACCCCATCGGGCGGGTGAGGTTCGGCGGGCCCGATGCCCGGCCCAACTTCAACACCTGGAACTGGTGGGCCATTTCCCTGTGTGCCGGAATCGGCACCGGGATCGTGTTCTGGGGTGCGGTTGAACCCCTGAAACACACCTTTGCCCCGGCCGGCGGCATGAACATGGCCGCCGGTTCCAAGGACGCCATGATCTGGGCCATGCAGACCTCCTTCCTCCACTGGACCATCACCCCCTACGCCATCTATTGCATGGCCGCCGTGGCCATCGGCCTGGCCTATTACAACCTGGGTAAAAAATATACGGTAAGCTCCGGCCTGGTTTTCCTCTCCAGGGAAAAAAAGCTTAGCCCCACCGCCATCGGCATTGTGGACGGGATCACCCTTTTTGCCATCACCGGCGGTGTGGCCGGTTCCCTGGGCTACGGGCTGTTGCAGATCGGCTCCGGTCTGGACTTCACCTTCAACCTCAGCCCCGGACCCATGGTCTGGACCGGCATTGCCCTGTGCATCATCACCACCTACACCATTTCCAGCGCCACGGGCCTGGACCGCGGCATCAAATGGCTCAGTGACAAAAACGCCTGGATCTTCATCGCCCTGTTGCTCTTTGTCATTGTCATGGGGCCCACGGCCTTTATTTTCAACCTGACCACCCAGTCCTTCGGTGCCTATGTGAGCAACTTCATCGAAGCCATGACCTTTACCGATCCCCTTCCCGGAGGCGATCTCTGGCCCCAGTGGTGGGACATGTACTGGTTTGTGGACTGGCTCTCCTTTGGTCCCATTGTGGGGCTTTTCCTGATCAAGCTGTGCTACGGCAGAACCCTTCGGGAGTTTGTGGTGGTGAACATGCTGCTGCCGGCCCTGTTCGGAATGATCTGGTTCGGTGCCTTCGGTGGATTTGCCCTGGATCTCCAGATCACCCAGAACATCGACATCCTCTCCTTCATGAATGAAAATGGAACCGAGAGTCTGATGCTCAAGGTCATGGAATACCTCCCCCTGGTTGAGGTGGTTCGGCCCCTGCTGATTCTGACCATTGCCCTGTCCTTTGTCACCCTGGCCGATTCCATGACCTCCACCGTGGCCCTCATGAGCCTTAAGGACAACGACAATAAGGAAGCCCCCTTGAGCGTGAAGCTTTTCTGGGGTCTGCTCATGGGTGGTACCGCCTTGATCTTTGTTCTCAACGGCGGGCTGGAAGGTATCAAAGTGGTCAAGACCATTGCCGGGTTCCCCATCCTCTTTTTGGAAATTCTGATGATGGCCGGCGTGATCCGGTACCTCTACGTCAATTCCAGAAAACTGCTTGCCGACCTTGCTAAATCTGAAGATCGGGAAGCTGCTGAAAAAGAGGATGGTATAATCACCGAAGTCACCCAGTAAACCGCGGGCAGATAAATAAAACCAATGGGCCGGGTGTCAGCGCATGTGTTGATGCCCAGCCCGTTATCATTGTGAAGTGGTCAAGAAAAAAATTATGGAATCCAATCACCATCACGATCCGGAGATTTGCCGGAACATCCAGGACATTGCCCGGATACTCAACGAAAATTTAGCGGGGAAGGCCAGCGAAGATCCCGGATATATTCCCATTTTCAAAGCCTTTGAACGCATCCAGGGCTTTGGGGCCCACACCCGGCTTCACCTCTCCCCCAGCACCCGGCCGGTGAGCCGCCATTGGGAACAGGTCCTGGACATGGCCGAGCAGGGACGACTGGCCCCCATGGTCCAGCTTTTCCGAAATCTTTCGCCCCACGTCTCCTGGATGGATGACCCCGATTACCGGGGGGAAAGTGTGGACGAGGAATTTTTGCGGAATTACGGTTGCTTTGAACTGGTGGGAACCCGGGGCATTATCCGGGACGACCAGGTGACCCTGGGATGCCTGCTGCTCAGCCCGGAGATCTTTTTCCCCTTCCATGCCCATCCGGGTAATGAATTGTTCTATCTGATGCACGGCCGGGGAATCTGGCACATGGACCAGGGGCAGATCATCAGCATCCCCAAGGAAAGCCACATCCTGATCCCGGAAAACCAGATCCATGCCTTTTGGTCGGTGGGGAAACAGGCCCTGGTCGCCCTGTACATCTGTGCCGGGGATTGACCCAGCCCCCCGGCATCACCGGTGGGTATATTAATTCAAAAAGACTAACTTTTTTGATATTGGTATGTTATTTTAGGAATTATAAAAAAAATGAGGCAGAAACGATGGAAAGGGCAAGGCGTAGCGTGCGCATGGCATCTCCCCCGAAGACGCAACATTCACTCTTGTTTTTGATCCCTTTTGCCCCCGGTGGATCGCCTTCCTATGGTTAGGGAATCAATGCCTTGGTGTCTTGGGGATCATTCTATTGCAGGTGTGTGCCATGAAATCCACTGATTCTTTGCCGGAGCCCGAACTGCCCCGGGGATTGTCCATCGGTTTTGTCCTGGTCCCGGACTTTACCCTCATCGCCTTTACCGGCTTTGTGGAGGTGCTGCGCCATGCCGCCGATGAGGGCGACCAGAGCGAGCAGAAGCATTGTAAATGGACCATTATGGGGGAAACCCCGGATCCCATCAAATCCAGCTCCGGGGTGGAGGTGATTCCCTGGGACACCTTCGGTTCTCCTTTGAGCTTTGATTACATTGTGATTGTGGGCGGTCGCCTGCCCGAAAAAGGGGCTTTTGATCCGGGTATCCTTAATTATCTCAAGTGGGCCCATGGTGAAGGTGTTCCCATCATCGGCCTGTGCACCGGCAGTTTCTACATGGCCGAGGCCGGGCTCATGCACGGGAAAAAATCCTGTGTCCACTGGTACCATTTCCACGAATTTATCGACCTCTTCCCCGACCTGATTCCGGTCACCGACGAAATATTCATCGAAGATCAGAATATGATCACCTGCCCCGGTGGCAGCTCGGTGACGGACCTGGCACTGAACGTCATTGAACGTCACCTGGGCAAGGAAAGGTCGGTGAAGTGCCTCAACCACCTTCTTCTGGACTGTGACCGCCTCAAGCAGCATTACAAACTGCCCTTTAACCGGGAGCTGTCCACCATTTCCGATCCCCGGGTGAGAAAGGCCGTCTTCTTCATGGAGCAGAACATGGCCGAGCCCCTCACCGTGGCCCACATCGCCGACCATGTCCATGTCAGCTCCCGCCAGATCGAACGATTATTCAAAATCCATTTGAACATGCCGCCCTTGGCCTATTTCCGCCACATCCGTCTGGTTTTCGGTAAATGGTTGCTCAGTTCATCTGCCAAGTCGGTGACGGAAATCGCATACGATTGCGGGTTCTCCGATGCGTCCCACTTCAGCCGTTGGTTCAAGCAGGCCTTTTCCATCACCCCCATTGCCCTGCGGCGGAACCTGGAGATGGGCAGTTCCGAATAAAAAATCGCTGCCGTTCACACAGGCCCTGTTGTTTTTTGGAAAGGGGGATTTAGCCCGGCTATTTAACGAAATGGGTTTGTTGGATATGCAAGGTGCAGGATGCAAAGCTGTAATGATCTACCGCACGTCATTCTGGAATGCGGCAGATCGGATAAGGCGGTTTTGCCCAAAGGGCCCCAACGGAAGGCGTCCACAGGCGATTGGAGTTGGGGCCCCTTTGATGGGGGCATCAAGGTTCAGATGAACATCTTTTTCAGCCCTTTGTTCAATGGCAAGCTTAGAACATGGAGCCGGTGCACGGTTGGCAACCATGGCAAGATAACATCCTGGACCGGTGTGGTAAAAGATCTGTCTTGAAGCGCATCGGCGTTACAAGCGCCCAGGGGAAGAATTTTAATGGATAGATCAGGATTCGCCAGTGCGCCCCCGGCTTTTCATGAGCGAGACAATACTGTCAATATCGTCGTTTAACTGACGGTCGCCTTCGACAAATGCCACCCTGTTTCTGATGGTTTCATAGGCCGCCCTTGTGCCTTTTCCCAATCGTTCGGGACCCTGATCCCTAAGATCGATGGCCTGGGCCGCCGTAAGCATCTCAATGGCCAGTATGTGAGAAACATTTTCGATGATCTCCAGGGTATGCCTTGCAGCATTGGCGCCCATGCTCACATGGTCTTCCTGGTTGGCGCTGGACGGAATGGAATCAACGCTGTCCGGATGGGCCAGGGTTTTATTGTCGGATACCAAGGCAGCGGCAGTGTACTGGGGCATCATCAGGCCCGTGTTGAGCCCTGGAGATTTTACCAGCATTGAGGGTAGCCCATTGCTCAATTCGGGAGTAACCATCCTAAAGGTTCTGCGCTCGGATATATTACCGATTTCAGCCATGGAAATGCCCAGCAGATCCAGCCACATGGCAATGCCTTCTCCGTGAAAATTCCCTCCAGAAACCGCGAAATGAGAAGAAGGGTCATCCTTTTTCTCGAATATCAGGGGATTATCTGTCGCCCCGTTGAGCAGGGGTTCGATATTCCCTTTGACAAAATTAAGATTGTGACGGATGGGTCCAAGGATCTGTGGTGTGCATCTCAGGGCATAGGCATCCTGAACCCGTTCTAGATCCGAGTCCACCAGGCGACTTCCCTGCACCAGGTTCAGGATATTTGCGGCAACCTCTTCCTGGCCGGGCATGCGATTGGCTCTTTGCAGTTCCGGGAGAAAGGCGGCAGAGAGGCCGGTGAGCGCCTCCATACTCAAAGCGGCAGCCGTCTCGGCATGGGCCATTAGCTCGAATGCCCTGTGGATGGCAACGGCACCGCAGGAAACCATAAAAGTGGTACCGTTACAAAGGGCGAGCCCTTCTTTGGCTTTGGGCTTGATGCGCTCAATGCCGGCCTTTGCCATGGCCTCGGCCCCGCTCATCAGCTGCCCCTGGTACCAGGCCTTCCCGCTATAATCCTCTCCGTCTTCAATGTCCCGGGTGAGAACCACTGCCATGTGGGCGAGCGGTGCCAAATCGCCGGAGGCACCAAGGGATCCTTTCCTGGGAATATACGGCGTCACTCCGGCATTGAGCATGTCGATAAGGGTTTGGACCAGAACCGGTCTTGCCCCTGAAAAACCGGTGCAAAGGGTATTGGCCCGCACAAGCATCATGGCCCTGACGATTTCTTCGGGAAGGGGGCGGCCCACTCCGACGAGGCAGGCCAGAATGACGTTCCGGGACAATGTTGCCGCTTCGTTCGGCTGAATCCTCACCTTGGCCAAGGGCCCGAATCCTGTATTAATGCCGTAAATGGTCTCCTTGTTTTGATCCAGAGTTTCCTTGATCCAGACCTGGGCTTTTTCCAGTCGTTTTTTCACCTCATCACCCAGGTCTGCCACAGAAGCGTGGTTGCAGGCCACATCCATAAGGGTTTCGATGGTCAGAGAACTGCCATCTATTGCTATGGGTTTTGTCATATCAGTCTCCTAGTGTTTAACGTAAATATTACAAGCCGAAAGCGGCGTGCTGCCTATACCAGACAGGCGCCATGGGTCGGTGGTGTCACAGCGATCCGTCCGTTGCACCCGAAGCGGTGTACACTTGCCCGGATTTAATCACCCTGGTGACGGCATTGTTGCCGATTCGGTAAATGAGATCATCAAGTGAAGAGATCTTCCATACCTGCATATCGGCCTGTTTCCCTGGCGTAATTGATCCGATCCGGTCTTCCCGCTTCACCGCCTTTGCAGCATTTAAAGTGGCTGCCGTCACAGCCTGTTCTAGGCTCAGGCCGTGGTTGCGGCACGCAAGTTGGATGACCAGCTGCATGGATTCGGTCCAATTGCCCGGGTTGAGATTGGTGCCCAGGGCAATGGTCATACCGGCATCCATGAGATCCCCGGCATTAACCGGATCCGGATGGGCCACGGCAAAATCCAGAGCGGGCAGCACCACACCAATAACGCCGTTTTTGGCCATAAGTTCCATTTCTTCACGGGTTGTATAATTCAGGTGATCGGCGGTATGTGCCGGCAGGCGGGATGCCATGGTACTTCCCCCGATATTGGCATAGGCGTCGGTGTGAATCCGGGGCGTCAGGCCGTGGACCATGCCCGCAGCAAGGATGCGCCTTGACTCCTCGGCAGTATAATACCCTTTATCGCAATAGACATCGCAGAATTCAGCCCGGCCTAGGGCATTGGGAATCATTTCATTGATTAGAAGCGCCATATACCCCTGTCGGGCCTTGGGATTGTTCCGGTCAATCTCCGGCGGAAAGTCGTGGGCCCCGGTGAAGGTGGAAACAATATCCGGGGTGGCATTAATTTTCAAATCCGCATTAATCCCCAGCAGCCGTTCTTCATCTTTGGCGGAGATGCCGTAACCGGTCTTGCTTTCAATGGTGGTTGAACCGTAGAAAAACATTCTCCGGATCCGATCCAGGGAACCGGCCAGGATGTCATCGTCGGAAGCGGAACGGGTCATGGCGATGGAAGCGGGGATTCCGGTCAGGGTGCCCATGGCCTCAATCTGGGCTGGGGTTTTGGTCATTCTAAGGGAAAACTCCCTGGCCCTGGAGCCGCCAAAAACCACATGGGTATGGCAATCCACAAAGCCCGGCGCCAGGGTCTGCCCATGGATGTCCAGAACCCGGGCCGAGGAATGATCCACCCGGGCCATAACCGCTTCAAAGGAGCCCACCTCCAGAATCCGTTCTCCGGCCACGGCTACCGCACCCCCTTGGATAATACCCAAGGGGTTGTAGGGCCCGGGCTCGCAGGTGACCACTTCCCGGGCTCCCGTAATGATTAAATCTGCTGGGGGACGTCTGTTCGTCTTTCTCATGGAATCAAGACCACCCGATAAGGGATTTTTCTATGACCTGATCCGATGAAAAATCATGGGCCTGGAGATAATAGGCCATGACCTGCTCCATGGCACCCATGGGTACCGGGCCGACCAACTCGCTTTTCACCACGTTGACCCCATAGCGGGCCGCTTCCCGTTTGACCGCTTCCATCACCATGGGGATTGGGGTTTTAACATAATGAATGAGGTTCATGGAAACCTGGACCTGACCGGTTCCTTCAATGGGGAGGCCCATGGCCCTTACATAGCGGAAACCGCCGTTGAGATGGCGGACACTATTGGCGATGGAATGGGCAAGATCCACATCCTCGGTTGCCAGGTTAATGTTCAGGGCCACCAGGGGAAACCGGGATCCCACCTGGATGGAGCCGGTTTTGGGCACAAAAATCGCAGGGCCTGCATCAGGCGCCCACCGGGGCTCTTTCAGCTTCTCTTCCAGGGCCTCATATTGGCCTTTTCTCACTTTTACCAGGCTTTTTCTTTCCGGACTTTTGGCCGCATCCTCGTAGAAATAAACCGGCACTTCCAATTCAGTGCCCACCCATTCACCAAAGGAGCGGGCCAACTCAACGGAGGCCTCTGGGGCAAAATCGATGGGGATAAAAGGCACCACGTCCACGGCCCCCTGCCTGGGATGAGATCCTTTTTGAACGCTCATGTCAATCAATTCCACAGCCTTTTTCACCAATTTCTGTGTGGCCTGAAAAACCGCTTCAGGGGTGCCGATATATGTAATAACGGACCGATTATGATCGGCATCGGATGAATAGTCCAGAATTTTTACGCCGCTGGTCTCCCTCACCTGATCCACCACAGCTTCCACAACCCCAAGATCAACCCCTTCACTGATGTTGGGGACGCACATTACGGAGTTCATATCTTCAGTTCTCCTTTTATATTTTCCAGTTGACCTGCTAGTTTATGAACCAGGTCTTTATTTTTAATTGAGGGCAAATTAATTTCCACATTGGCCATGCACCCGTGAATTCCGGCATGGGCGAGCATCTTTGCACAGGAAAGATCCGATGCGCAATTGGGGTTGTATTTTTCTTCAAGCCGACGGCACAGTTCATAGACGGACAGGCAATGTTGGGCATTTTCCATGGGAACCCGTGCAGCCTCTTCCATACCCTTTTGGATCGCCTGGCTGCGGGCGGTTTTCTCCTTGTCGGTGGATTTGGGAAGCTTGAACGCATCGCTAACCATTTTGAACGCCAGGGCATCCTTGGCTCCGCCGTTAAAAAGTTGTGTTTTAAGATTCTTTGCCTGATCTGCCATCTTTTGGTAAACCGCTTCAGGCAGAAGGTCTTTTTTCCCCTTGGAAAGCTGTGCCACCATCCCGACCATACCGGCAGCCATGGATCCGGCCACGCATGATGCGGTACCACCGCCTGTGGTTGACTCATCGGCATCCAATACCTTTAAAAAGGCGTCGATGTTGTTCTGTAACTCTTTTGTCATTTCATCTCTCCGTCAGTGCGGTTTCACCGCCAAACATGATTGACCCGGCCCGATAATATTAAATTGTCAGGCCGGGCCCTGGTTATATCCCCTTTAAATCAGGGAAACCGTCTAATCTTCTTTGAAGTGGGATGCCCTTCTGAGCTGGTGCCCGCCTTCGGGTCCAAAGGTCACCTGGTCAGCCGGAGCCCACCACAGGGGGATCTTGATCTTTTCGTCGGTCAAAGGTCCCCGGCCTTCGGCTGCAGCCCGGGCAATATCGTAGCCCGCCTGGGCATGGCGGACAACACCGATGCCGGAGTCGGTGGTCATGCATGCTTCCAGGCGGAAACCGGCTTCATCGCTTCCGTCCGCAATCATGGTCACACCGGTGTGTACGGCTTCACCCATGGAATAATTGGCCTGAATGGCGATAAGATCGCACATGGCGGCACAGTTGAGCAGGGCGTTAAGCATGGGCCAGTCGGAAATCAGATCGCCGCCATCTTTCATTTTTTCGGATTCAAATGTGGGATTCACAATGGAGCCGGAGTCCAGGTTGTCCCTGGAGAAGGCGACAGGCCCTTTGACCTTGCCTTCCTTGATTAGCTCATTGACCCGGAGGGCAAAGGCCTTTCTTTCGCCAAATCCCAGGTAGCAGACCCGTGCAGGAAGGGCTTCAATGGGAAGGTTTTTTCTGGCCACATTGATCCATTTGCAGGTCAGCTTATCTTTGGGAAACATTTCCAGTACCAGATCATCCAGAACGGCCAAGTCATTTTTATCCCCTGAGATGCAGGTCCAGCGGAAGGGGCCTCTGCCCTCGCAGAACAGAGGCCGGATATACTCGGCCACAAAACCCGGAATGGTCATTGCCTCTTCCTCGGGCATGCCGGCATCGCGGCACTCTTTTCTGATGGAGGTTCCATATTCAAAAACGTGACAGTCCTTGTTTTCGGCAAAGGCGTTCATGGTCGTCAGCTGTCTGACCATGGAGTTTCTGGCCAGCTCAATGTATTTGTCACGATCGTTTGCCCGCAATTCATCTGCTTGACGGGCATCGAGTTCACGGGGAATATAAGACAGCGGATCATGACAGGGGCACATTTCCGTTACCACATCGGGAACGAACCCGAGGTCATAGGCTTCTTGGAACAGGTCGGCGGCATTGCCTGCCACGCAGATGCCCAGGGTTTTTTCCGAGGCCGCCGCCTGTTTTGCCATTTCAATGGCTTCGGCCATGGAGGATGCCTTGACGTCTGCGAAACCGATCTTGATTCTTTTATCGATGATATCTTCTTGGATATCCACGATGATTGCAACGCCGCCGTGCATTGTCATGGCCCGGGGCTGGTTGGCGCCCATGCCGCCCATGCCGGCTGACAGGAGGATTCGGCCCTTCATGTCGCCGCCGTAGTAGCGGTCGGCAATTGCGCCCAGGGTTTCAAATGTTCCCTGGATGACACCCTGGGTTCCGATATATTCCCACGGTGCGGCCGTGTACTGGGCATAGATAGTTAAGTTCTTTTCCTGGAGGTCGTAAAATGTCGGCCAGTCCGCCTTCATGATATTGGTTGTCGCCATTACAACGGCAGGAGCGTATTTATGGGTCTTGAAGACGGCAACGGGCATGCCGGACTGAACCACCAATGTCTCGTCGTTTTCAAGTTCCTTAAGAGAATCAACGATTGCATGGTAGGATTCCCAGTTTCTAGCACATTTTCCAATCCCGCCGTAGATGACCAGGTATTCTGGCGCCTCGGCATTTTCCATGTTGTTTTCAAGCATCCGCAGGATGGTTTCCTGTTTCCACCCCTTACACCTGAGGGTATCCCCACGCTGGGCTTTGACGTCGTATAGAATCTCATTTTTCATACTCGGTATCTCCTTTTAAAAAATAGATGGTTCCTTTAAAGTCAATCTTTTGGTTATTCAGCCTACCATGCCATTGAAACATATTTGCGACACTTGCATCAACTGATTCAACTTGTATCAACTTATGTCACAACCCATAGGGTTCATATTTTTCCGTCAAAGTCAACACTAAAAACACCATTTTTATTTTCACAGGTTATTAAAATTTGTTTTGCTCCTTCACGGTCATGCTGCCGAACCATCGAATAAAAAAGCATTCCCGGTTTGAACCGCCTGCCGGAAGCCACAATTTTTTTTTGGCGCCGGCAGACAAACTCAGTGTTTACTTCGCCTGCCGGATACGTTATTGCATAACGCAAAATGCAATATGCCGCTGCATGCATTATTGGGGACCGGGACCACGACAAAGACGTTAATTGTTGGTTCCCATGTAAACGACATTAAAAACGAGGAAATCAATCGGCATGATCCAATCCCAGCACCAAAAAGTGAAACACCACGTCCTGTCCCGCATAGAATCCGGTGAATGGCTGCCCAACGACAAGATCCCGTCGGAATTCGGCCTGGTCAAACAGTTGAATATATCCAGAAGTACAGTCAACCGGGCATTAAAAGAGCTGACCCGGGAAGGATACCTGACACGCATCCAGGGCCTTGGAACCTACGTTTCGGATAAAAAAACAAAATATACCCTTCTGGAAATTAAAAATATTGCCGATGAGATCCGGGAGCTGGGCGGTGAATACACCTGTGATGTACTTGCCATGGAAGAGCGGGAAGCAGATTCCCACATCAGCCAGCGGCTGGAAGTCCAGCAGGATACCCCCATCTTTTTCTCCAGGATTGTCCATTTCATGTCAGGTACGCCCCTGCAGTTGGCCGAACGCTACATTAACCCTGCCTTTTCTCCGGATTACCTCTCCCAGGATTTTTACAGCGTCTCCACCAGTGACTATCTTTTCTCCCAGGGCCCGTTGACCGAGGTAGAACACACAATCGAGGCTGTTATGCCCGATGACGAGGTCAAAGACATCCTTCAATTGGCCGCCAACGAACCCTGCCTGATCATCCACCGGCGGACCTGGTCAAAAAAGATTGTCGCCAACTATGCCCGATTGATTCACCCGGCCTCACGCTTCAAGCCCGGCAGTCGGTTCACCCCGAAACCCAACACCTCTATCGTTGCCTGAAGGCCATCCCTCCGGGACAGGGGACCGGTCTCCCGGGACCGACCCACCCCGAAAGCATAGGGGCAGGATTTCATGGTCCCTTTTCAATTGCCTCCATAAGAGGGGGATAAGCCCCCGGGCTCCATTGGTTTTTTCCAAGACCTTGGATATTGCCACGCCAATTTCGCCGCCAGTTTCTTATAAAAAACAACTTAACATTGCGTTCGTTTTCTAACCCACTGATTTGCCATTGTTTAACAAATGATTGCTATGTCGTGTGCGTTTCGTACTCATTTGTAACCTTCCAATAGGTGAAGCTATTTGGTCCTGGCCCGGATATGTCACGAAATGGATTTGCCGGATCTGTCAGGCACAGAATGTAAAGCTGTAATAACCGACTGCGCACCGGTCTGGAGCGCGGCAGATCCGGTGAGAAGGCATTTTGCCCCTCAGTAGAAAGAGGCCTGTACTGTGATTCCCGTGACCCTACCACCGTCGAACAGGGGGGTAAAAACAGTATATCCAAAAAAAGCTTGACACAAGTTGATATAAGTTGACATAAGAAAACACAAGTTACTATTTGTTTATAGCAGTTGCCATAAGTTCTTCCGTTTTACCTCTACTGTTAACAGTAGTTTCGTCCGTTTAATCGGAAGTTCTTCCCAGCCGCCGGCCTTTGCGTGGCAAAGCCGTACCAACAATTTCAAACGGGGGGAGGTGGATAAAAAAGCTTTCACAGATATAAATCGTCAATGACGTGCAACACCTTCAGATGCAATGGGTGTTAAATTTGGATACTGGGATTAAGAGAACCGGCAGAAGAGGCACTTGTCACATCCTTTTATTGCGAAATCCGCAAGGCGCTCCATGCCGTGTTCTTGGTCCCCTTGACTTACCTTTAAACGGTTAAGGGAATTCTCCTGCATTCTCAACTTAACTGCCGTTTATAGTGAAAAGTTAGGACATTTCCTGAACAAACCAGAAAGGAACATGATGATATCGGATGCTAAACAAATAAAAAACAAAATTACCCAATGGCGTCGGGATTTACACACGATTCCAGAAGTGGGCCTCTCTTTGCCCCAAACAAAGCAGTATATCACAAAGGTTTTAGCGGAAATGGGCGTGGCGCCGAGCTGCTATAAAAATCATTCGGGTATTTCAGTTGTTTTCGGCCAGGACACCGGCAAAACAATCGCAATTCGGGCGGATATGGATGCACTCCCCTTAAAAGAAGAATTGTCTGTTCCCTATAAATCGACCAATAACAACATGCATGCCTGTGGCCATGATGCACACGCTGCAATCCTTCTGGGTGTCGCTGAACTTCTTTCAAAAAAATATGCCGAAAAGTTAAACGGGCAGATCAAGCTGATATTCCAGCCTGGTGAAGAAGGGCCGGGAGGCGCCTTGCCCATGATAGAAAGCAACGTGTTGGAAAATCCTAAAGTGGATGCCATACTTGCGCTCCATGTCGGTAATATTATCGGGGAAGGCGAGGTTGGAGACCTCTTTGTCGGCAGGGGACCTGTCTTTGCATGGGATGACCAGTTGAGGATAACAATAAACGCCAAGGGAGGCCATGCGGCAAAACCCTATGAATGCAAGGATCCGATCCTGGCAGCCTGCCAGATTGTTTCGCATCTGCAGACGATAATCAGCCGGGAAATCGAGCCGTGGGATCCTGTTGTTTTAAGTGTTACGAATATTAAATCCGCAACGGATACCTTCAATATCATACCGGATTCGATAATAATCAAAGGCACCATCAGGACGACAAACATCAATACTAGAAATAAAATTTTCAACAGAATTATTGAGATTGCACGACATATTTCCCGGGCCAATAATGTTAAGGAAAGGGTTGAATTTATTGACGGTTACCCTGCCGTTGTCAATGACAATCGCATTTCTGAAATTGTAAGGATCTCGGCAGAACGCTTAATCGGGAAAAACAAGGTTAAAAACATTGATTCGCCAAACATGGGTGGAGAAGATGCAGGCTTCTTTTTTCAGAAAATTCCCGGCTGTTATTTTTTTCTAAACAATAGCATCCCCGTAAACGGCGTCATTTACCCGCATCACAATTCCAAATTCTCCATTGACGACAGCGTATTGTATATCGGCACATCTGTTCTACTGGATTCTGCTATTGAGTACTTGAATACTGACAACTAATGTTAAGCTGAGGAGGTACAAAGAGATGACATTCAACATCAAAACCATGAAAACGCCCCATCCGATCATAATACTGAGCCTTTTTATCGTGGTATCGGTTATATTAACATGGTGTATGCAGGCGGGCACATTTGATCGGATCTCAGACAGTCAGACAGGAAGAATGATCGTTGACCCGGCAACCTACCATACTGTGGAGCAAACACCCGTCAGTATCTTCAACGCTTTGAAATCAGTGGCCATTGGAATGGAAAAGGCCGGATACATCATATTCTTTTTGTTTATAATGGGCGGCACCTTCCAAATCATGCAGGCGACCGGTGCAATAGATGCAGGTGTTTCTGCAATCGTAAAGAAAATGTCGGGCAAGGAGACATTAATCATACCCATTGTCATGCTGATTTTTTCCCTGGGCGGTTCTTTTATAGGCAATGCGGAGGAAACCCTGGCCTTTATCCCAATGCTTGTGGCCATTTGCGTGGCCCTGGGTTTTGACTCGATTACAGGAACGGCAATCGCTCTGATAGGAGCAGGGGCCGGGTTTGCCGGGGGGATGACCAATGCGTTTACAATCGGCATTGCCCAGGGGATTTCCGGGCTCCCTCTTTTTTCCGGTATCGGGCTTAGATTTTATGCCTATGTGACCTTTGTCCTCGTCAGTATCTCCTATGTCTGGTTATATGCAAAAAAAATAAAAAAGAATCCAAAAAAGAGCTTAATGTACGAAGAGGATCAGGAGCTCTCTTTCAGCGATTTGGCGGATGAAAATACAAGCGTAGCATTCGAAAACCGCCATAAACTGGTTTTGCTGACCTTTACCCTTACCATTGTTGCACTCGTTTTCGGTGTATTGAAATACGGATTCTACATACATGAATTGAGCGCCTTGTTTCTGGCATGCGGCATCGTCTGCGGCATCGTCGGCCGCCTCAGCAGCAACAAAATTGCCGAAGAATTTGTTGAGGGTGCCAAAAATCTGCTCACGGCCTGCATAATCGTTGGTTTTGCAAAAGCAATCACCGTTGTTTTGGAAGACGGAAGTGTTCTGGACACCATCATATTCAACTTGTCGGAAGCCATTAAGGGATCCGGCCCAAGCATCAGTGCCGTTGGTATGTTTGTGGTTCAAAGTGTCATCAATATCTTGATTCCATCAGGATCAGGGCAGGCGGCGGTAACCATGCCCATCATGGCCCCCCTGGCTGATTTGCTGAACATAACCCGGCAGACAGCCGTACTCGGTTTTCAGTTCGCCGACGCCATATCCAACGTCATTACGCCGACGTCGGGCTATTTTATGGCGGCCATCGCACTGCATAAAATCAGCTGGATCAAGTGGGTTAAATGGTTCGGCCCGCTCTTTATTCTGTGGTATGCAATATCAATTGTTTTCATACTTATCGCTGTCGCCACCAATTACGGCCCCTTCTAGCCCCCGAACCCGTGATGAATAAAAGAGTGGTTTATCCCCCTAACGGCAGGGGGTGTTCATAGACACAGACACCTCCCCAGGTACAACTGGGGAGGTGTCTATCGAAAACCGTTTATTAATGGCGTTTAACCATACCTCAACTGAAAAACACCGGATGTTTCCCAGGGGATAGCTACATTCGCAAGCGTTCTGCTTAATGCTGTCTGTGTTGGATGATCAACTCGACCACGGCCTTGGCAACGCCTTTGGCGGAGGCCGGATTCTGTCCCGTCACAAGGCGCCCATCCACAACCGTTTTGGGTTGAAAAAGGTCGGCTTTGATTACATTTGCTCCCCTATCCTCCAAGGCGGTTTCAAGGGCAAATGGTACCACCTTGGTCAACTTGATGGCGGCCTCTTCTTTGTTGGTAAATGTGGCAATGCGTTTTCCGTCCACCAGATATTTACCGTTGGACAGCTTCAGATTTACCAATGCAGCCGGACCATGGCAAACCGCAGAGACAATACCGCCATTTTCGTAGATGGCTTGACCGATGGTAGCAATGGCAGGTGTCTGGGCGAAGTCCCACATCACCCCATGGCCTCCTGCGTAATAAATCGCTTTATACGCCATGGGATCCAATTCGGTAAGTTTAAGGGTGTCGGCTACAGCCACCTGGGCTTCGGTATCTTTTAAGAATTTGGTATTTAAGGGATCTTTCACATCAAGACCCGTTACAGGGGCAATTCCCCCACTGGGGCTTGCAAAGTCGACCGCAAGCCCCGCCTCTTTAAAAATATAATAGGCGTGGGCTGCCTCGGAAAGGTAGTACCCCGTTGGATCTCCAGACGTATCCCCCAGTGTGGCATGGCTGGTAAGTACGATAACGACCCGGTCTGCGGGTGGCGTTTTTGCTACGGCACCCGCTGTCAGGTTAAAAAAAAGAACTGCCGTCAAAAGGCATATACGTTGAAACATGGTTATTTCCTTTGGGTTTGGGTAAAAGATAATTTAATATACTCATTTAAAGAAAGTGACACAAGAAGGCACCTTTTAGACGGATACGAACCGTTTGGTTAAAATTAGCGCGAATCAACACTTTCCCCACCATGGGCGACGGGATAATTTCGAACACGACTTTTCAAATTGTCCCCCTTCGGAAAAATACCTTTATTGGATCTGCTGTATTCCAGAATGGCGTTCGGTAGATCATTACCACTTTGAATTCTTCGCCCTGTAGATCCGGCAAATCTGAAATATCCGGGATAGCCCTTACCCCGTTTCATGCGCCGTGGGATATCCGGTGTAAGCTGGCTTGGATGGAGGCCGACCGCAGGGGGACAAATCAAACGAGCTGGTGCAGCTCGGCTTCCAGGTAGGAACTGAAAACATCCCGGGCGGGATTTTTTTTGGATTCATCCACAATGGAAATAATGGAGTAGATGGGTAGCTCTGGAAGGTTTAAACTGGATGGCGTCGGCCTTATCCCCTGTCTCAGGGCGCCCCTGGGAAGGATTGACAGCCCCATGCCTGCTTCCACGGCAGCCTGGATATTGGCGATGGAGGTTCCTGTGAATAGAATCTCCCATTTTTTATCCACGGCATCCAAACCGCTGGTTGCAATTTTTCGGAAAACGCAAGGGGAAGGAAGAAGTACAAGATTCACCGGTTCGGTGTCCGATGTTATTTCATACTCCCGGCCCATGACCCAGATCAGGGGTTCCTGGGTCAGAATGCGACTCTTTCCCCCATATGAATCCTGGCCCGTCACCACAAGATCCAACTCCCCACTTTCAAAAAGGGGAACCAGGTTCATTCCCACATCGGTTCTCACCTCCAGGTGGATATTGGGGTAATGCTTCCTGAACTTGCCCAGAAGACCGGGAAGGATTTCCGGTATGAAGTAATCGATGATGCCGACCCTGAGATTTCCAGAGGCCCGGGGGCTGGTCAGCCTGCCCACGGCCTCGTCGTGGGCAGAAAGAATCCGACCGGCATAATCAAAGAGAATCTCGCCTTCCAATGTGAGGGTCAATTGTTTGCCCGCGCGGTTGAAAACCTGGAGGCCGATGCGCTCTTCGAGGCGTTTTATTTTTATGCTGGCACCGGACTGGGTCAGGCCAATGTTTTTGCCCGCCTTGGTAAAGCTGCCCGTATTGGCCACCTCCATAAAGCATCTGAGCATATTTATTTCCAGATCAATGGGTATCATGGTGTCAATGATAAATCGTCATGCTGCATATAACAACTATTAATTTGCGTTATGATGAATCTGATTTAGAATATGTGTCGAAATATGAAACCGCATACAACAGCCCATTATGGTTGAACATTGCACCAATCCCCAATTACCCAAGGGAGAAATAGAGAAATGATGAACCTAACCGAAATTGCACAAACACGATATTCCACCAAGGAGTTTGATCCCGAAAAAAAGATTTCTTCGGAAAAATTCGACCAGATCAAGTCCCTGCTGAGATTGAGTCCATCCAGTGTTAATTCCCAGCCCTGGCATTTTGTTATTGCCGACTCCGAAGAGGGCAAGAAAAGAATCGCCAAGGCCACCCAAGGATTTTTTTCATTTAACGAGGCCAAGGTATTGGATGCATCCCACGTGGTTGTTTTCTGCACCAAAACAAGCATTGACGATACCTATCTGGACCATCTTTTGAAAGTTGAAGAAAAGGATGGTCGATTCCCGGAAAAGGAACATAGAGAAATGCTCAAAAGTGCCCGGGAAATCTTTGTGAATTTCCATCGATTTGATTTCAAGGATGCCCAGCAATGGATGGAAAAACAGGTTTACCTCAACATGGGAACCATCCTTCTGGGTGCTGGTGCCCTTGGCATCGACGCCGTGCCCATTGAAGGATTGGACGTAAAGGTCATGGATGAAGAGTTTAACCTGAGGGAAAAAGGGTTTACCTCGTTCGGGATTGTTGCTCTGGGCTATAAAAAAGAGTCTGATTTCAATGCAGTCCTTCCCAAATCCCGCCTTCCCGAGGATGAAATATTCACCCTCCTTGATTGATCCCTATCGGGACGTTTCCTGTGTTTCGGATCCGGCCGGGGGCCTTGCCCACGGCCGATCCCATCACCTGCCTTTTTCGCTCTGGGTCCCCTTGCTTTTTTTACCCCACAGTACACCATAACGAAGCGGTCTGCCTGCATGGTTGTTGATGTAAAACCGTAACGGACAGAGGTCAGGAGCGTATTTTTTCATTGCCCGGATCGTATAGAGCTGTGAGGGAAACCTGGGCTGGGTAAAGGGTGCCGGCGATGTTGATCTCCCAGGTGGCGGTGTTGATGTAGTCCGGGGTGGCGCTTTGGTCGGCTTCAATCATGAAAAGGCCCACGGCGCCTCCCAGGGTGTAGCCGTAGGAACCGGAGCGGACATAGCCCACTGGGGTTCCGTTGCGAAGCACGGGCTCGGCGTGGAAGAGCAGGGGGGCGGGATCCAGGACCTTGACCTGGGCCAGGCGGCGGTGGGGGATGCCCTTGGCCTTGAGGGCTTTGCAGGCGTTCCTTCCAATGAAATCATCGGCCTTGTCCAGGTTGACGGTGACGCCCAGGCCCACCTCGTAGGGGGTGTCGGTGTTGTCCATGTCGTGGCCAAAGTCCCGGTAGCCCTTTTCCAGGCGGAGGCTGTTCAGGGCCTTGAGGCCGGCATGTCTGAGGTTGAACCTTTGTCCGGCCTCGGTGAGGCAGCGGTAAATGTGCCGGGCCTGTTCCGTGGGGACAAAGAGTTCATATCCCAGTTCCCCCACATAGGTGAGGCGGGTGCAGATGGCACGGCCGTAGCCCATGGCGATCTCAGCCACGTGGCGGAAGGGGAAGGCGGCATGGGACATGTCCGTGGGGGTGAGGGCTGACAGCAGGTCACGGGATTTGGGGCCCTGGACATTGATCTGGGCATAGGCGCTGGTGACATCGGTGACAAAGGCGTGGGCCGATGCCGGGACATGGGTTTCGAGCCAGTTCATGGCGTGGCGGTGGAGGGTGTCGGTGACCACCACCAGAAAGGTCTCCTGGTCCAGCTTGGCCACGGTGGCATCGGCCATGATATGTCCCTTTTCATTGAGCCAGGGAGTGTAGGTGATCCGGCCCGGAGTGGCATTGATCTCGTTGGCGCAGATCTGGTTGAGGATCTGGCCGGCATCCCTTCCCTGGACCATGAACTTGGGCATGAAGCTCATGTCCATGAGGACCACATCCTCCCGGGCGGCCCGGTGCTCTGCCTCCCAGTATTCAAACCAGCCTTCCCTTTCCCAGGAGTGGGTCTCCACGGTGGCGGCTTTTCCTTCGGGTGCAAACCAGTCGGTTCCCTCCCAGCCCGAAACATCCTTGAAATAGGCCCCGGCCTTTTCCAGTTCGGTGTGAAGGGGGCTGACCTTGGCCCCCCGGGCGGTTTCCATGGATTTATAGGGATAGTGGCATTTATAGACCATACCCAAGGATTCCACGGTGCGGTGGGCCCGGTACTGCCGGTTGTTCTGAAAGGGGTGGAGTCGGGCCATGTTCAGCCCGGTGATGTCGATGTCGGCCTCTCCGGTGAGGATCCAATGGGCCATGGCCCGCCCCAGGCCCCCGCCCACAATGATACCGATGGAGTTGAGGCCGGCGGCCACAAAATAGTTTTTCAGCTCCGGGGCTTCCCCCACCACGGGGGCGAGGTCCGGGGTGAAGCTTTCCGGGCCGCAGAAGAATTTTTTAATGCCCAGGGTTTCGGCCCGGGGGATCCGGGACATGGCCTTTTCCAGGAAGGGGGCCATTCGGTCCCAGTCCGGGTTGATCTCCCCAAAGGAAAAATTGTCCGGGATGCGGTCCAGCTTCCAGGGGGCGCATTTGGGTTCGAACAGCCCAATCATGAGGCCCCCCACCTCTTCCCGGTAGTAGCCGTGGCAGGACGGGTCTTCCAGAACGGGCATGCCCTGGGGCATGTCGGCCATCTCTTCGGTGATGAGGTAATAGTGTTCCGCTGCCTGGTTGGGGATGGTGATGCCCGAGGTCTCCCCCAGTTGCCGGGCCCACATGCCAGCGCAATTGACCACCACTTCGGCCTGGATATCTCCTTTGGGGGTCTGGACGCCGGTCACCCTGCCGTTGCGGCTGAACAGGCCGGTGGCCGGGGTCTGGGCAAGGATGGTCACCCCCTGGTTTCGGGCGCCCTTGGCCAGGGACATGGTGAGATCCACGGGGTTGATCCGGCCGTCATCCTTTACATAGAAGCCGGCTTTAAGGTCGTCCACCCGGGCCAGGGGGAAGAGGCGCTGGATCTCCTGGGGGGAGATTTCATCCACATCAATGCCGCAGTAGCGGTTAAAGGCGGCCACCCGTCTGAACTCCTCCAGCCGGTCCTGGTCTGCGGCGGCCTCGATGAAACCGATGGGGGCAAAGCCGGTGGAAAGGCCGGTTTCCGCCTCCAGTTTTGTGTACAGGGATTTGGAGTATTTCCGCATTTCCGTGGAGGTCTCCGAGGTGGAGCCGAAGGTGACCATGAGGCCGGCGGCGTGCCAGGTGGTGCCGGAGGTGAGTTCGTCCCGCTCCAGGAGCACCACATCCTTACAGCCCATGTGGCCCAGGTGATAGGCAATTGAAACACCGATGATACCGCCGCCGATGATGACGACCCGCGCATGTGAGGGAAGGGGGGAATTCATTTGTTTCATCCTTGTTCAAAAGAGGTTGAGGTGATCTTGGGCAAGGGGTATGGATTGGCGATGGGGACGGAGGACAATGGGGTGCCCCAAGGGCCGGGATGGACCGGGACGGCTGGGGCGATGGCCGGGGGGACGAACACAGGGATGGGGTGGAACCTGACGCATCATGCAACCATACCTCATCTGGTTTGTGACATATCCGGGGGAACGGCAACGGGCCTGTGGCCAAGGACCATTATAGGCCCGGCCCGGTCGGAGCCGACCCCATGATGGGTATCAGAGGCCCTGCAATGGTGTCAAGCTAAAAGACATGGAAAAGAAGGCAGTTGGGGCTGAGGATGAGGGGGCGGACCCGTGTCCGCCCCCGGGGGTTAATCTCATCCTCCAAGGGTCGTGCCTGGGATGGGCTGATCAGGCGTGACTCCGTCAGGGAGGCAGTTACGGAGTTCGTGACCCGATTCAGGGAGGGGGCAGGGGTATGGCATCCCATGGGGAGCTGCGGGCATCCACGGGAAGGGGGAGGAGGTCGGGAATATCCCCTTGGCCGGGCACCATGGGACATGGGCAAGGGGCAGTGCCAAACCAGGTTGTTGCACGGGGTGACGCATTCCAGACCTCCAGGTATAATGGGGGTTAAAAATAGGGGCTTACGAATTGTATGACGATTTTTGTTAAGGTCTCTATACCCTTTAATTTAACCGGGCAGGGGCAAGAAATCAACTGGATTTCCAATGGCGGCGAAAAAATATCAGCCCCGGCGAAATGGGGGAAGGGATTGGAAAAACAGGGAAGGGATTTGCAGGGCCCGGGGGCATGAATTCCCCGGGCGGTTATCCTATCGGGGGGATGTCGGGTCCAGGGAGAGGACCAGAATGCCCTGGTCGTCCACCTGCCATTTCAGATCAAAATCAAAGAGGCGGATGCCGTATATCCGGGCCGGATCGGCCTGGTCCCGGTAGCCGGGCCGGGGGTCATTTTCCAGGACCTGGGTGATGAGGGGGATCAGTTCGGGGTGCTGCTCCTCCCTTTGGCGGCACTGGGCCAGGGCGGTGTGGGAAAACCGGACGGACAGGGGCTGGGGCGGCACCGGTGCGAATCCCCCGGTGGCTGCCTCAATGCTGTCGCTGTAGGGCAGGTAGGGTTTGATGTCCAGCACCGGAGTCCCGTCCAGAAGGTCGGCCCCCCTGAGGTGGAGGCAGGGACCCTTGGGGGTCTGCCCAATGGAATGGAGGCGCACTGCGGACATGCCGATGGGGTTGGGGCGGAAGGGGGAACGGGAGGCAAAGACCCCCACCTTCCGGTTGCCGCCCAGGCGGGGGGGACGGACCATGGGGGTCCAGGGTTTGCCCACATTGGTGTGGAAGACAAAGAGGAGCCAGACATGGGAAAAGCCTTCCAATTCCCGCACGGCCTCCTCCCGGGCGAATTCCGGTTCAAAGACCAGGGTGGCCGGTGCATCCTTGGCCAGGTTCATCTGCCTGGGAATTCCGAATTTTTCCTTGAAACAGGAGTGGAGAAATCCAATGGGGGTCATGGGAATGTCCATGGGGCCTTCCTTATGTGCGACCTAAATGTTGCATTCTCAGTTTTGAATTTTGTAAAATATGCAGTCATATTGTAATTGTTATTGCAAAACAACACCCATCCAAAGCCCACCAAAATTGGGGCAGAACAAAGGACACTTGCAACCTGCTAATCATCAACCACGGTTTCATCCGGGTATGGGGGGACTGCCGGCAGCACCATTGGTTAAACCGAGGATGGTCTTAAAAATAAAGGCGTTCACCCCCGCCATGGAAAATGGTCATCCAATGTCCGGGGTCGGGGGAAAAGGTACACCGGGACAGGGCCGGGGTCAATGGGGGAAAGGGCACAAAAAAAGAGCTGCCCGTCGGAAGGGGAGTGATTCGAACTGACATTGAGTTTGGGTATGCTGTATTAATTGGGGTGTCAATTCAAATGGCCGACGCACAGCTCTATTTTGTTGTATTAGATCAGCGTAAGCAGATAGAAAAAGAGACCGGTACAGACCACCCAGAACAGGGCTTTAAGGGATCCCATGTTCAGGTTCTCTGTGCCGATGCCAAAGGTCAGGTCTCCCCCCTGGGCTCCGGAACGGGCCGAATCCTCGGGGGTGAAAAAATAAACCAGAGTGTTGAGAATGTTATTTTTCATGGTCTGGTCCTCCTCTCTAAAAGGCTTCGCAAACACCGGATGGCCATGTGTGGCACCCGATGATGTTGAAACTATAATGGCTTTCTGATATTTAGTAAAATTAAAACAATTAAATCTTAGGTTAATTAATACTAATGCTACCCGACCTGAACCGCATCAAGGTATTCTATTATATATACACCACCCAGAGCGTGGCCCTGGCGGCCAAGGAGCTGAACATCACCTCTTCGGCCGTGAGCCAGGCCCTGACCAAACTGGAGGCTGAACTCAAGGTCCGCCTCTTTACCCGCCTCCACCGGAAGCTGGTGCCCACCTCGGCCGGGGCCCAGCTTTACCAGACCGCCGCCCCCCTGATCCGGGAGCTGGATCTGGGGGTGGAGTCCATCCTGAGGGCCCGGGATGTCCCCTCGGGGGTCTTGACCGTGGGTTCCCCCATTGAATTCGGCATCTCCTATTTCCCCGGCCTCATTGCCCGGTTCCGGGAACAATATCCGGAGGTGGTCTTTTCCCTGAAGCTGGGGGCCCCGGTGAAGATCCTCCCCATGCTGGATGCAGGCAAGCTCGACCTGGGGCTGGTGGATATTTTTTTGACCCGGGACCAGGTCATCGGCGGTCGCCTGGACCGGTACGCCTTTGAGCCCCTGGTGGATGAAGAGGTAATCCTGGCCTGTTCCCGGCAGTATTACGACCGGGAAATCCAGGGGGATCACTCCCTGGAAAAGCTGGAATCCCTCTCCTTTATCTCCTATGAAAAATCCTCCCTCTCCCTGCGCAATTGGTTCAAACACCACTTTGACAAAACCCCGGGGGCGCTCCAGCGGATCCTCACCGTGGACAGCCACCAGGCCGTGATCAACGCCATTAAAAACCACCTGGGCCTGGGGGTGATCGCCGCCCCCATTGTGCGTAAGGAGCTGGAGCTGGGGATATTGAGCCCCATCCGCACCCGCCATCCGTCCGTGATTAACAAAATTGCCCTGGCCCTGCTCCAGGACAAGGTCCTTACCTTGACGGAACGGACCTTTATCCGCTTCATGAGGGCCGACCTTGGGGCGCCCTGAGTCCCAGTTTTCATGGGAATTTTTCCCGGAACCCATCATCTCTGTCCATGTGGGGCGGCATCCCCGGCCATGCCTGGTGTTCATCTGTTGGGGATGGAAGGCATCGGCCGAATTTCACCTTGACAATTGAATAGTAGTTACTACAATAGCCACTATAATATTCATTGGGGGATGAACCCTTTCAAGGGGTTGGTCATCCAGGTTCCATCCCACAGTTTAGAAGGATATGCACCATGTCCAGTTCGGATCTTCGGGAGGCGGCCCGGAACGGCCTTCCCATCTTCATTGGTTATTTCCCAGCGGCCGTGGCCTTTGGGCTTTTGGCCAAGACCTCCGGGGTCAGTCTTTTGGAAACCTTTCTTTTCTCGGCCTGTGTCTTTGCCGGGGCCAGCCAGTTCATTGCCTTGAACCTGCTGGTGACCGGGGTGGGCACGGTGGGGATCATCCTCACCACCCTGCTGGTGAATTTCCGTCACTTCCTCATGGGGGCGGCCCTGGGCACCCGGATGAAGGGACTGTCCAACCGGCTCTATGCCCTCATTGCCTTTGGGGTCACCGATGAAACCTTTTCCGTCCTCTCCTTTTATCCGGGGAAATTAAACCCCCGTTTTGTGCTACTTCTGGAATTCATTGCCTATGCCGGGTGGGTCTCCGGTACCCTGGCTGGCTACCTCATGGGCCGGTTCATGCCCGAGGTGCTGACCCAGAGCATGGGGTTGGCCCTCTATGCCCTGCTTTTGGCCATCCTCATGCCCGAGATCAAGTCCTCCCTGAGGTCCCTTTTCCTGGCCCTGGGCTCGGGGGTGCTTAATATCCTTCTCATTGCCATGGATATCCTGCCCAAGGGATGGACCATCATTGCCTGCATCCTGGTGGTCTCTTCCGCCGGTGCCCTCTTGGCCCTGAAATACCCAGCAAAGGGGGTGAACCATGGAGAATGATAGTCTCATTCCCCTCATCGCCGGTATGGTGGCCGTGACCTACTTGCCCCGGCTGGCCCCTTTCCTATGTTTTTCCAAATTAAAGATATCCCCCTTCATGGACGGCTTTCTCAAGACCATCCCCGTGGCCGCCATCGGGGCCTTGATCATCCCCGGGGCCATTTCCGCCACGCCGGACATGCCCATGGCCGCCGTGGCCGGCATGGGGTTTACCCTGGTCTACGGCCTGTTTCGGGGGGGGATTATTATACCGGTGCTGGGCTCGGTCTTCATTGCCTGGCTCATGTTGATTCAATAGGGAGGTGGCAATGGACCAAGAAGCACCCCCCATGGCCCAGATGAAGCAGCTGGGGTTTTCCGAATATGAATCCAAGGCATACCTGGCCCTTTTGGAAACCTATCCCTTGAGCGGTTATGCACTGAGCAAGGCGTCGGGGGTTCCCCGGTCCCGGATCTACGAGGTTCTGGGAAACCTGACGGCCAAACAGGTGGTCATGGAGGAGAGCCGGGAAAAGACCCCCCTTTATTATCCCGTGGCCCCCAACCTGGTGGTGGCGCGACTCAAGCAGACCTATGACGGGATTTTTACCCAGTTCTCCGAATATGCCGGTCGCCGGTATTCCGTCGATGCCCGGGACGACCGCCTGGTGGTGGTCCAGGGGCGGAAACGGATCATTGAATTGCTCACCCAGCTCATTTCAAGGGCGGAACACCGCATCGCCCTGTCCATCTGGTCCCAGGAACTTGGGGAACTCAAACCCGAGCTGGACAGGGCCTTGGACCGGGGGGTGATGCTGCGGGGGATCAGCTTTGGAGAGGGCAACGGCTATGCCGATCTGGTCTCCCATCGGCACATGGGCCGGTACCGGAGCGAGAAAAAGGAACGGTTCATGTCCGTGGTCATTGACGGGATCCAGACCGTTTCGGGCATTGTCTCCCGGGGGGAGAATTCCCGGGCCACCTGGACCCGGGACGAGGGCTTCACCGCAGTGAGTGAGGATTATATTGTCCATGACCTTCTGGTGAACCTCTACTCCGCAGCATTGGATGATGGGGGCCGTGGCCGGTATGAGGTCTTTGCCGACCAGGTCCACGACTATTATTTCCACTATAAAGAAAAGCCTGGAAATTTATGAAATAACGGGTTTAAAAGAGGGGGTCCCCTGGGGATGTGAGTTTTATCTGAAACGGAGACGGAAATGATGGACGATGGGATGAAGGTTGCAGTGGTGGGGGCCGGTGCCATTGGCGGTGCCTGTGCCGGGTTGATTCAGCAGCAGGGGCACCGGGTCTGCGTGGTGGTGCGGCGGTCTGAGCAGGCCCGGGCCATAAACCGGAACGGGATCAGCGTGACAGGAGTTAAGACCTGCCGGATCAAGGTCCAGGCCCTGGAACAGGTTGCAGACCTGCCCGAAGACCTGGATGCCATCCTCCTGGCCTGCAAGGCCACGGATATGCTGGAGATCTGCCACCAGATCCCGCCCGGGGTCACCGCACCCGTGGTCTCCCTCCAGAACGGGCTTTGCGAAGATGCCCTGGCAGAGATTCTGGGGCGGGACCGGGTCATCGGCTGCGTCACGGGCTGGGGCGCCACCATGGTGTCGGACACGGAATTTGAAATGACCTCCCAGGGGGAATTTGTCATCGGCAATATCGACGGTGAAGAAGACCTGCGCCTTCCCGGAATCCAGGTCCTGCTCAATCCGGTCTGTTCCACCCGCATCAGTTCCAAGATCACGGCGGCTCTTTATTCCAAACTCATCATCAATGCCTGCATCACATCGGTGGGGGCCGTGTGCGGCCTCTATCTGGGGGAGATGCTCTCCCGTGCCCATGTGCGGGCGATTTTCCTCAAGATCATGGAAGAGGCCATTGCCGTGGCCCATGCCATGGAGTTGAAGGTTCCCGCCTACGAGGGACGGTTGGATTATTACCGTTTTGTGAAGGACAACGGGCTTCTGGGTCGGATCAAGCGCCGGATCATCCTCGGGGTCATGGGCCGGAAGTTCCGCCGGTTGAAGTCCTCCAGCCTCCAGTCCCTGGAGCGGGGCCGGAAGACCGAAGTGGATTATCTCACCGGATACATCACCCAAAAGGGCGATGCCCTGGGGGTTCCCACCCCGGTGAACGACCAGATCCTGGCCGTGATCAAAGAAATCGAATCCGGGAAACGGACCATTTCCGAAACCAACCTCACCGATATTCGTATTCAATAGTCCCTCCATGGCCCCGGTATATCCGGGGTGACCCCGGGGGGCAATCCATGTCTGCGATAATGGGGTCCACACCTTGGGATAATGGGTTTAGGCTTTGGGGGTTCTGGAGTACAAACCTCGTCTCGCCTCATTTGGCGATACACCATGGATGCCTAGGTAAGGGAAGCGCTTTTTGTCCATTTGGGAGGGGGAAGTGATTTCATCCAGCCCATGGCGGACAACGGCCTTGGGGCGGCAGTGCCCAGGGGATCAATCCAGGGTAAAGGAAATGTATTTTATGGTTTCGTTCCGGGACAGGGCCTTGTTTTCAAAGGTAGAGATCACCTGCCGGGCCTCCTGGAACGCCTTCCCGGTCTCGCTGTGAAGGTCCCGGGTATCCACCAGGATGGCTCCACCCCAGTAAATGGCGGACTCACGGGTATAGGTGTAAAGGGGGGTGTTGTCGGTTTTCAGGTGGACCCGGCCCCCGGGCACCAGCAGCTTTGAATAGAGGTGGAGGAACCGGGGGGAGGAGAGGCGGTGTTTGATGCTCCGCTGTTTGGGATGGGGGTCGGGGAAGGTGAGCCAGATGTCGTGGACACTGTGCACGGGGAAAATGTCCAGGATCCTTTCCACCCGGGCCCGGAGGAAGAAGACATTGTCCATCTCCCCTTTCAGGGCCTTTTCTCCCCCCACGCAGAGGCGGTGGCTTTTCAGGTCCACACCAATGCAGAGGGCCAAAGGATCGGCCTGGGCAAATCCAATGCTGTGCTCCCCCTTGCCGCAGCCCAGTTCCAGGAGGGTTCTTTTGCCGGCATGGGCGGCCCAGGGATGGTCAGGGGCCTCTTCCGCAGGATCATGGGTGAATACGTTGGGCAGGGTTTTAACCTTGTGGTATCGCTTCAGTTTAATCTTTGACATCGACATAGGATACCAGGGTGGACGCCCGGTGTAAATTCCAAGGCAAATATTGTCGGGCAATTTGTGTCGGATCGGGGGCGGGGGACAATGCCCAAGGGTAAGTCCCCCTTCAATTGGGTTGACAAACCCCCTGAACCACTGTAGGAATTTGCCTCTTTAGGGTGTTTCTAATCATTATGTCAAAGGACAATGATTATGGGTGCCCTTTTGTATCCGGCAGTTTGCCTGCCCTAAATCCCCGAGGAATTCCATACCGTGACCACCCAAACCCAGGAACCCGATATCCGGGAAGCCGCCCCCCAGGAACCCGAGACCCGAGCCCCCAAGGCCAAAGAACAACTCCTGGCCAATGTCAGGGCCTGCCTTCCCGTCCTGTCCACCCTTGCAGAAGAATCAGAACTGCTGGCCCTGTTGACCGAAACCGAAAGAGTCCAATTGATCAAGGCGGCCGGGATGATTTCCAGGCCCGATAAAAAGGAACGAAAAAAGCGGAGCCGGGATAAAAAGCGGCTCAAGCGCCAGGCCGTGGTGGAAAAGGAGCGCCGCCTCCGTGCCGCCACCGGCATCCGCAAGGCAAGGGAAGCGGCGGTTTTCACGGCCCCGTTGCAGGTCCAGGGCCCCGGCCATGATTCGGTTACAGCTTCGGACGCCCCAGCCCCGGATCCTGAAAATCGCCTCCACACCCCCAGGAACTGCTATGTGTGCAAGGCCGAATACCGGGAGCTTCACCATTTTTATGACACCATGTGTCCCCAGTGCGCCGAGTTGAACTACCAGAAGCGGTTCCAGACCGCCTCCCTTGAGGGGCAGGTGGCCCTGATCACCGGTTCCCGGCTCAAGATCGGCTACCAGGCCACCCTCATGATGCTCAGGGCAGGGGCCCGGGTCATCGCCACCACCCGGTTTCCCAAGGATTCGGCCCTGCGGTTTTCCAAGGAAGCGGACTTTTCACAATGGGGGCATCGCCTCCAGATCTACGGGCTGGACCTGCGCCACACCCCCAGTGTGGAGTTGTTCTGTGATTATATCGAAGAGACCTACCAGCGGTTGGACATCCTGGTGAACAATGCAGCCCAGACCGTGCGACGCCCCCCGGGATTCTACGCCCACCTCATGGCCAATGAAACCAAGGAAGTACTGGAACTTCCCCGTGAGGCCCAGGGCCTTTTGGGCCAGTATGCCCAATGCGTCTCCCAGCTGGAATACGACCCCGCCCATGACCTGGGAAAGGAAAAGGCCCTGCCCGTCTCCTGGAACGGCAGAACCCCGGGGGTGGGGCTGCGCCGGTCGGCCCAATTGTCCCAGATCCCCTATTCCTACGACCATTCCCTGGACGTGCCCGAGATTTTTCCCGCAGGTAAACTGGACGCCGACCTCCAGCAGGTGGATTTGCGGAAGACCAACTCCTGGCGCCTGCGCCTGGGGGAAATTCAGACCTCGGAGATGCTGGAGATCCAGCTGGTCAATGCCGTGGCCCCCTTTGTTTTGTGCAATAGGCTTGCGGAATTGATGAAAAAGGATGTCACCGGCCAGAAGCACATCGTCAATGTTTCGGCCATGGAGGGGAAATTCCTCCGGTTTAAGAAGGGCAGCCGCCACCCCCACACCAACATGGCCAAAGCATCCTTGAACATGCTCACCCACACGGCGGCCGAAGACCTTGCCAAATTCGGGATCTATATGAATGCCGTGGACACGGGATGGGTCACCGATGAAGACCCGGCCGCCTTGGCCCGGAAAAAGGAAGACCTCCACGATTTTCAGCCCCCCCTGGACATTGTGGACGGGGCCGCCCGGGTCTGCGATCCCTTTTTCCACGGCATCCTCACCGGTCGCCACTGGTGTGGAAAATTCCTAAAGGATTATTTTCCCATTGACTGGTAGGCCGGGGCCTGTGTAACCATATAATCCGATCAGAGGGCCGTTTTTCTGGAACAGAATTGAACTGGGCGGTCGGCATCCCCGGGTGCCCGTTGATGGACGGATACGAGGAGGCGGAGACATGGCATACATGGGCATCGACATCGGCAGTTCCACCAGTTGCGCAGTGATTCTCGACGCAGAAGGCACACTCCTTTCCTGGGCCATGGTGCCCACGGGTGCCCGGAACGAAAGGGCCATTGCCCGGGTAAAGGAGGAGAGCCTCTCCCAGGCCGGGCTCTCCCAGGGGGATATCACGGCCCTGGTCTCCACCGGCTACGGTCGGAAACGGGTGGAGGACAGGCATCTGGACAAGACCGAGATCGTCTGCCATGCCAAGGGCATCCAGACCTATTTCCCCGGGACCAGCCTCCTCATCGACATCGGGGGCCAGGACTCCAAGGCCATCGCCATCCATCCCCAATCCGGCAAGGTGACGGATTTTGCCATGAATGACAAATGCGCCGCCGGCACGGGCCGCTTCCTTGAAACCATGGCCCGTGTTTTGGAGATGGATATGTCGGAAATGGATGAGTTGGATGCCGGAGAAAAGGGCAACTGCCGGATCTCCAACATGTGTACGGTCTTTGCCGAAAGCGAGGTGGTCTCCCTCATCGCCCAGGGCATGGACACCGGGGAAATCATCTCCGGCATCAATCGCTCCATTGCCACCAGGACCTTTTCCCTGGCCAAACGGGTGGCCCCGGGCGTGGGCTTAGCCAATGCCACCGAAACCATTGCCATCTCCGGTGGGGTGGCCCGGATAAAGGGGGTGGTGGCCGCCCTGGAACGCTGCATGGGCAAGGCCATCCTGGTTCCGCCCCAGCCCGGTATCATCGGTGCTTTGGGGGCTGCTGCCTTTGCCCGCATGGAAGATGGAGCCTAGTTTGTCCGGGGAATGGTATGTCGTTTTCCAGCCCGCTTATCTAATGGACGTCGCAATCTCCAGGACCATTATCACCCAGGTGATTAAGAGGGGAAATAATGGGGTGGCTTTTCATTGGACGGTGCATCAATTCCGGGCACGAATTTTGAGAGATAATGGAACCGCTAGGTCACTACATTTTTTAAATAGATAATGATTTTTCCTTGATAGACAAGTCGGGTTTCCAGAAGGATAAGGCGGTTGTCATCCTTTTGTCATTTCTCCCATTCGTCATTGTTCGTAGTGACGTTCTATGGGGACTGGATATCAGACAGGGTGACGGTTTTTGCTTGGGCATTCATTTTTATCTGAAATTTGGCCATGGGACAAATCAGCTCATGGGATCTTCCCATGGATAGACAAGGTATCTCAAAATATTACAGATTACCAAGGACATGGTGTTTGGCTTGCGCTGGCGCACCTATATGGGATGTCATTGCTGGTGGGCTATATTGGATAATTGGGCAAATTGATTTTTTCTGTTTGAAAATTAACGATTTTTGTAAATCCCAGGGGTTTTATAATGGGCCTATGCTTTTGCACTGGAATCAAAAATTAGGCGTTTAATCTTGTAATCAAATCTTTGATGGGCTCCATTAAATGTAATGCCCTGTGGTTTTTTAAGGTGGCCACAAAAGCCTCTTTCTTGTTTTCAGTTTCCGTTTCCGATATCCACATTTTGATGATTTCTACTGCTCCCGAATTTTCTTCTGTGCATGAACCTAAATTTTGTTCCCAAATTCTTTTAAACTCCCCTATTGATAGACTATTTGGCACTTATAACCTCCTGTTTTTTGTACTCCATGAAGTCTTAAATTGGGTAGAGGACTAAGGGATAAGGTTTTTAGAGTGAGGAGAATGCAATTATGATTGGAAAAAGTGGTCATGGCGCTGGATGGAATGATAATACCTGAACTTCAGCGTTTTTTCCCTTAATATGATTAAATTAAGAATACGTATTAGCAAATCGTTTTGCAAGTGGCGAATTGGGTTTAATGGATCGAGATTATGGTGAACTGGCGGCGTTCCTTTCGGAAAATTGGGTGCAACGCACCATGGATAAAATGGGAATGGTGTATTTGGATGGATAAAGAATTCGGTGAGCATGGGGGAGAGGGAATTCGTTTGGCTTGAAAGAGGAGATTCTCCTTCCAAAAAACAAGGACCGGCATCCCATGTAACCCCTCTGGCGGGAACTGCAGGTTTCATGGAATGACCGGCCCGATATCAGTGGATCCCGGCGGTCTGGGATCTTTTTGATGTATTGTTTTGCATCAGGCTCTGACCTGACCGCTGCCCCAGGCCACGAATTTGGTCGTGGTCAGCTCCTTGATGCCCATGGGACCGTAGGCATGGAGTTTGGAGGTGGAGATGCCGATTTCGGCGCCCAGCCCCAGTTCCCCCCCGTCGTTGAACCGGGTGGAGGCGTTGACGATGACCAGGGAGGCATCCACCTCCCGCATGAAGCGGCGGGAGCGGGCCAGGTCATTGGTGATGATGGCCTCGGTGTGGTTGGAGCCGAATTCGGCAATGTGGGCCATGGCATGATCCATGTCGTCCACCACCTTCACCGCCAGGATGAGATCCAGGTATTCGGCGGGCCAGTCCGCGTCAACAGCGGCTTCAATATCCGTTAAAATGGCGCAGGTGTCAACACATCCTTTTAATTTTACCCCGGCTTTGGTCAATGCATCATGGACCATGGGCAGGAAGGTTGCGGCCACATCTTTGTGAACCAATAATGTTTCCAATGCGTTGCAGACACCGGGCCGCTGGGCCTTGGCATTGACGGCAATGTCCACGGCCATGGAAAGGTCGGCGGCATCGTCTACATAGGCGTGGCAGACGCCTTTGTAGTGCTTGAGAACGGGGATGTCCGACTGGGCCACAACGTGGCGGATCAGACCTTCGCCCCCCCTGGGGATGATGAGGTCGACGTTCTCTTCCTGCTTCAGGAGGATGTCCACGGCCCTGCGGTCCCGTACCGGGATGACCTGGACGGCATGGGCGGGCAGGCCGGCCGCGGTTAGCCCCTGGTCGATGACACCGGCCAGGGCCATGTTGGAGTGCAGGGCTTCGCTGCCCCCCCGGAGGATGACGGCATTGCCCGCCTTTAGGCAGAGGCCTGCGGCATCCACGGTGACGTTGGGCCGGGATTCATAGATGATGCCGATGACCCCCAGCGGGATCCGCATCTTGGCCATCTCCAGGCCGTTGGGTCGGATGGCGGAATCGGAGAGGCTGCCCACCGGGTCGTCCAGGCCGGCCACAAACTCCAGGCCCCCGGCCATGGATTCAATGACCTTGTCTGAAATGGTGAGCCGGTCGAGCATGGCCGGGCTCAGGCCGTTTTCCCTGCCCGCGGCCACATCCTTTGCATTTTCCGCCTGGATCTCTTCTGCCTTTTCCCGGATGAGGCCGGCAATGGCCAGAAGGGCGGCATCCTTGTCGGCCCGGGCGAGGCCGGCCATGGAATGGGCCGCGGCCCGGGCGTTCTGGGTGATGGTGATGATTTCTTGTTCCAAAATATCTCCTTTACCGGATACTCCGGTCATTAATCCTTTTTGCAGGTAATGACCAGGTTGTCCTTGTGGATCACCTCGTCATAGGACCTGAAGCCCAAACGATCCCGGATCTGGCTGGTTTTGCAGCCCATGATCTTAAGGATGTCCGAGGCGTTGTAGTTGACCAGGCCCATGCCCAAAATATTCTTGTCTTCGTCCATGAATTCCACGGGATCCCCCACCTCGAAATAGTCGTCCACATGGCGGATGCCCGCAGGCAGCAGGCTTCTGTTCCGATTGACCACGGCATCCCTTGCCCCCTTGTCAATGGTGATGCGCCCCTTGGCCTGGAGGGTGAGGCCGATCCATTTTTTCCGGGAGCTGAGTTTCTCGGTCTTGGGCACGAAAAAGGTGCCCATGGGTTTTTTGTCCATGATCTTAATGAGGATCTGCTCTTCCAGGCCACAGGCAATGATTTTGGGGATGCCGGCGGAGGTGAGCTTCCGGGCCGCGGTGATCTTGGTGCGCATGCCCCCGGTTCCCAGGGGACCGGCAATGGTGCCGGCCATGTCCTCCACCTGTTCACCGGGATCGGTGACGCAGGAGATGAGTTCGGCATCCTCGTGGACCCGGGGGTCCTTATTGTAAAGGCCGCCGATGTCGGTGAGGTTGATCATGAGATCGGCACCCAAAAGCAGGGTGATCATGGCGCCCAGGTTGTCGTTGTCCCCGAATTGCAGGGATTTGACGGCCACGGTGTCGTTTTCATTGATGATGGGCAGCACATCCCATTCCAAAAGGGTGTTGATGGTGTTCCGGGCGTTGAGGTAGCGGATGCGGTCGCAGAGATCCCCCCGGGTGAGCAGAATCTGGGCCACCTTTCCCCCCCGTTCCTCAACGGCCTTTTCCCATTCCTTGATTAGATCGGCCTGTCCGATGGCGGAGATGGCCTGGCGTTTCGGGGTCTCGGTTGGGCGGCGCTCCAGCCCCAGTTTCTTAACCCCTGCGGCCATGGCGCCGGAGGAGACCAGGATGACCTGGATGCCCCTTTCCCTTAGGGTGGAGATCTGGTCGGCCAGGGTGTTGATGATATCAATGTTCAGGCTGTTGTTGCGGGTGAGAACACCGCTGCCCACCTTGACAACGATCCGGTTCAGGGGATCGGGAAGGGTGTATGTCGGATTCATAGGACGATCTTTCGGGCCGTGCCCGTGTTCTGTATTGTTAAAACTTTTTACCTAAGCCCTTTATGGGAAAATGTCAATCCTCAACCCGGTTTTGGAATAGGCTCAGGATCAATAACCATTCAGAAAGGGGGGGGGCTGGTCCCGTGTTTTCATCTTCTGGCAGGGGGGCGGAATGGGAGTGGCCACCCTCCACCTTGTATCACATCTGGATCAGAAAGGCACCAGGACGCCGTGGGGACATGTTGAAAACAAAGGGAAAGCCCCATTGAACTTGGTCCTGGCCGGGGGTATAATGGTGGGCATCTTTTTTTGGAGGAACCCCCTATGAAATGTTGTTGCGGCAGTGGACTGCCCTTTTCAAAATGTTGCGGCCCCCATTTGTCCCAAGGAGGAGGTGCGCCCACGCCCGAGGCCCTGATGCGTTCCCGGTACAGCGCCTTTGTCCGGGAGGACGCCCAATACCTCATCCAGACCCGGGCCATGGCCTTTCGCCTGGAGGATGACAAGGCCCACCTGGCCGAGAACTTCCGCCGGACCCGGTGGGAGGGACTGGCTATCCTGGGATCGGAGATGACCGACGGGGATAAGGGCTGGGTGGAGTTTGTCGCCTTTTTCACCTCTCCTTCGGGCCCGGGCCAGCTCCATGAAAAATCCCGGTTTGTCCGGGAGGAGGGGGAGTGGCGCTATGGGGATGGGGATCTGCTCCCTCCTGTGGCCTGGGGCCGGAACCAGCCCTGCTACTGCGGCAGCGGAAAGAAGTTTAAAAAATGTCACGGAAAAACCTGAGACAGGCTGCATTTCTCACCATGGGGGACCATGGGAAACTGAAATGCGAAGATCCCCTGGCCCATGGGGCATTGGCCAAAAGGGGATGGGAGATTTCCCAGGTCTCCTGGCATGCCCCGCCAAACTCCTGGGACCGGTTTGAGGTGGTGGTGGTCCGCTCCACCTGGGATTACCACCACCATGTCCATGCCTTTCTGGCTGTGCTGGAGGGGATCCAAAGGGCCGGTGTCCGCCTGGAAAACAACCTGGCCCTGATGAAGTGGAACATGAACAAAACCTATCTAAAGGAGCTGGAGGAAAGGGGGGTTGCCATTGTGCCCACCCTCTGGGGAGAGGGGAATCCATCGGATCAGTTTGCCGACTTCCGGCGACGCCTGGACACCCATCCAATGGTGATCAAACCCTGTGTTTCGGCCTCGGCAACGGATACCTTTGTTATAGGGGATGGGACAGCGCTTTCCCGGGTGGGAAGCCGGTTTCAAAACCGGCAGTGGATGGTTCAGCCCTTCATGGAGGCCATCGTCTCCGAGGGGGAGTATTCCCTGATCTACTTTGGGGGGCGCTTCAGCCATGGGGTGTTGAAAACCCCGGGCTCCGGTGACTTCAGGGTCCAGGAGGAGTTCGGCGGTACCAACATCCTTGTGACGCCGCCCCCGGCCCTGATCCGGGCGGCCGATCTTGCCATGGCCGCCCTTTCGCCCCAACCCCTCTATGCCCGGATGGACATGGTCCGGCAGATGGAAAAGGATGGGGACAGGTTCTGCCTCATGGAGGCGGAACTCATCGAACCCACCCTTTTCTTTTCCATGGATCCCGGGGCTGCCGACCGCTTTGCCCAAGCCTTCAGTCGGATGATGGACCGGAATTAACTGCTTATTTTCGGCCTAGAGTTCAAATTCCCTGCGGGTGACTGTGTCTTCCATGCGCTGGATCCGCCGGTCAATGTTGTCGAACTTCCGTTTCAGCCGTTGGAGGGCAGAGGCACGGGAATCGGTGTAGGATTCGTAAAATTCCCTGGAAGCCTCATTCTCCAGCGGTACCACCGGCTCGGGTCTGAGGATGAGGCCGGCAATGAAATAGAGGATGCCCACGGGCCAGAAACCGGTGAAGAGGAAGCCGATGAGGGCCACCATCCGGACCCAGAAGACCCGGAGGTCCATGTGGTCGGCAATGCCCTGGCAGACCCCCATGATCATGCCCCCGCGGGAGCGGTAGAGGGGGGCGCGGTTCCCCCCCACATGTCTGGATCTGCCCCCGCCGTGTCGTCTGCCGCTGAAGCCTCGTCTGTGGTGTCGCATGGTTATTCGTCCTTTCCCCGACCGGAGCGGTTTGCCCCGTATCCGGTATCTCCCTGCCGTTCAATGAGGATGGTCTCCAGGGCTTCCACCCGTTTCTCCATCCTGGACAGGCCGTTGTAGATGTCCTGGATCATCCGGGTCTCTTCGGACCGGGATTTGGCGTCGGTCCTGCTGAGGCTTCCGTTCTTGGCAGTCCGGATGATACCGATGATGATCAGCCCCAGGGTGATGAGAAGGAGAAGGGCCCCGCCCATGAAGACGGTGAGAAAATGTACGCCGTGCATGATTGCTCCCTTTCTAAGGGTGAATGTCCCGTTGAATGGACTGGTTATGCCCTGTCTGTATCATCATTCTTTTCACTTTGGGAGGATTTTAAATCCCTGAGCTGGGCTTCGATGTCGTCGTCGGCGGACAATTCTTCAAATTCCGCCTCCAACCCCTGCTTGCGACCGTAGTTCACAAGGTCGGCCTCGGCTTCCATGCGTTCGATGTGGGTCTCCATCTCTTCAAACCGCCTGAGGACATCCCCGGAATCGGCCCGGCGGATTTCCTGGTGGGCCCTTTTCTTTCTGGTGGCCCGGATGTGTCTCTGGACCAGGAGGCGCTGTTTTTCCCGGGCGGCTTTGAGCTTGTCTTCCAGTTCCTGGATGTCGTCCCGGTACTGCTCCACCATGATACCCAGTTCGGCCAGTTCCTCTTCAATGGCCTCCAGTCTCTGGGTGAACCGCCGTTTTTCCATGAGGGCCTGCCGGGCCAGGTCGTCCCGTCCCTTGGTCACGGCCAGTCCGGCCTTGGTGTCCCAGAAATTTTCCCGGTCCTGGGTTTCGGCCTGGAGGCGCTGGACCTTTTTCTGGTTGGCAATGGTGTTGGCGCAGGAGGATTTGATTTCAATGAGGGTATCCTCCATCTCCCGGATCATGAGTTTGATCATCTTTTCAGGGTCTTCGGCCTTGTCCAGCATGGTATTGATATTGGAAGCAACAATGTCTTTAAATCGGGTGAAAATTCCCATGGTCTTCTCCTTTGGTTGATGAAGGTTGTTCCGTGGCGATTTTAAATAGCAGGAGCTGTGCCAGGGGAGTAAAAAAAATGAAGACCCTTTTTAAACAAGGGATTTGGGCTTTGACAGCCCCTGGTGTCCATGGTAGGACAGGAAAGGTGTGTGGTTAAAATAACCATTCTATAGTGTTATCAGCCAAAAGGAGTTTGTTCAATGTCCTATTCTTCCGATGATGCCGCCCGGGCCCATGGGGTCTCTCCCTCCGAAGCCCTGGGCCAGTCCGAAGCCTTTCTCAATTTCCAGGAGCAGATCTCCCAGGTGGCCCCCATTGACCGGCCCGTGCTCATCCTGGGGGAGCGGGGCACGGGGAAGGAACTGGCCGCCGCCCGGATCCATTATCTGTCCAGGCGCTGGCAGAAGCCCCTGGTTACCCTGAACTGCTCCGCCCTCACCCCCAGCCTCATTGCATCGGAGCTCTTCGGCCATGAAAAGGGGGCCTTTACCGGGGCCCAGACCCTGCGCCGGGGGCGGTTTGAACAGGCTGCCGACGGCACCCTTTTCCTGGATGAGATGGGCAACGTGCCCATGGAGGTCCAGGAAAAGATCCTCAGGGTGGTGGAGTACGGGGTCTTTGAGCGGGTGGGGTCGTCGGAACCCGTGCATGCGGATGTGCGCATGGTGGCGGCCACCAATGCGGATCTTCCGGCCATGGCCCGGGAGGGCTCCTTTAAACCGGACCTGTTGGACCGGCTCTCCTTTGAGGTGATCTATGTGCCCCCCCTGCGGTACAGGGAGGGGGACATCCCCTTGCTGGCCCAGCATTTTGCCGGTCGCATGGCCTTTGAGCTTGGGCGGGAGACCATCCCAAGGATCTCTTCCAGGGCTTTGAAAACCCTGGAGGAACACCATTGGCCCGGCAATGTCCGGGAGTTGAAAAATGTGGTGGAGCGGGCCGTGTACAAATGCCCGGGGGATGTGGTGGATGAGATCCTCTTTGATCCCTTTGTCCCGCCCTGGGAGGTGTCGGCCCGGTCCGAGGGCACTCCGGTCCCTTCACCCCCATCCATTGCCCAGCGGGAAGCCCCGGACTGGAGTCGGGGCCTGGACCATCTCCCCCTGAAATCGGCTGTGGCCCAATTGGAGCGCTTCCGCATGGAAACGGCCCTGGAGGAGGCACGGTTCAACCAGAAGGCCGCTGCCAGGGCATTGGGACTGAGCTACGACCAGTTCCGGGGGATCAAGAAACGACTGGGACTTTGACCCGTTCCTTCTGCTGCGCTTCCATTTCTTCCCGGATGCTCAGGGCCAGCCGCCGGGCGCCCTCGGCCAGTTCCCCTTCATGGGCCATGGTGAAGTTGAGGCGCAAGGTTCCCATCCCCTCCCCGGATTTGGGGTAGAAAAAGTCCCCGGGGACAAAGGCCACCCCATTTGCCACGGCCCGGTGGTAGAGGGCCTGGGCATCGAACCCTTTCGGCCCTGTGAGCCAGAGGAACATTCCCCCCTGGCAGGGGGAGAGGGTAAAGCCCGGGGGCAGTTCCCGTTCCAGGGCCGCTTCCAAAGCCACCTTTCGCGGGGCATAGAGGTCGATGATCCGGGGGAGGTGCCGTTCCAGTGAACCGGTATTGAGGTACTCTGCGGCCAGGGCCTGGTTCAGGGTGGCCGTGTGCAGGTCCACCCCCTGCTTGACCTTGGCCAGCCATTGCCGGATCCCGTCCGGGGCGGCGTAAAATCCGATGCGCAGCCCCGGGGCAAAGACCTTGGACAGGGTGGAGGCGTAGATGACATGGTCCGGGGCCATGCTTTTGATGGGGGGAAGGGCCTCTCCTTCGTAGCGCAGGGCGGAATAGGGATCATCCTCCAGGAGTAGGGCATTGTAGCGCTTCAGCAATTCAGCCACGGCCTGTCGTCGTTCCAGGGGCAGGGTCCGGCCCGTGGGGTTCTGGAAGGTGGGTACCAGGTAGATGAATTTCAGGTTTTCGGTCCTCAGGGCCGCTTCCAGGGATGCCGGGATGAGGCCCTGGTCATCGGTTTCAAGGCAGACATAGGCCGGCTCATAGGGATTAAAAGCGGACAGGGCCCCCAGATAGGTGGGGGATTCCACGGCGATGCGGTCCCCCTTGGAGATGAGGAGTTTGGCCGTGGCATCCAGGACCCCCTGGGAGCCCGAGGTGATGTGGAGGGTCTCCGGGGTGGCCTGGATACCCTGGACGGCCAGGTGGGGGACCAGGGCCTTTCTAAGGGGTAGAAAGCCCTCGGTGAGGTCGTATTGGAATGCGCCGGACCCATGGGTGTCCAGAACCCGTGTTGTCAGTTCCCGGATGATCTCCATGGGGAAACTGTCGACCGAGGGAACCCCTCCGGCCAGGGAAATGACGCCGGGCTGGCCTGCCACCTTGAGGATTTCGCGGATGGCATTGGCCGCCATGCCGGCGGTGCGGTCTGCCAGAAGATGTTGAAAGGGCATGGTCTCCTCCATGTCTGGATGTAAATGATGATCACAGCCTAACAGGGGGATGAAAACCTGAACAGTTACAGAAAAAGGAAAATTTAAGGGTAACAGATGGGGGAGATGAAGACTGCCCCGGGGGGCCCGGAGCAGTCGGATCTAATTCGGGGGACTATAGACGATTGATGGGCACGTTGGCCAGCTGTTCTTCCCAGTAATCGTCCATGAGTTCCTTATATTTTTCCCTGGGATATTGGGTGTTGCAGGACCTGCAAACAAAGAGAACCTGGGTTCAGGTCCGCTTCATGTACAAAGGGCCCTGGCAGGAGAGGCATTTGTGTTCGGTTTTTTTCATGGTTTTGGTGTCCTGTATCTTTCTTTTTTGTTCGAGATAACATAAAACAGGTGTCAATTAATTTAAACCCTGACCCGGATATTTCGCCCCAAATCTATGAAAGGGGCGGACAATTTGAGAGCGCAGATCCCCATGAAAAAGGGGGACGCTGTTTCTCCATCAACCTATGGACGCTTTCAGGAACCAATTGTGATAAAACGTCTGGGCGAAGCGATGAAAGAGAATAGGCCATGGGGACCGACAAGCGCTACAAACATAACTATCCCATTTCATGGGGGCAGCTCCACCGGGATGCCAAGGCATTGTCCTGGCGTCTCCACGACATGGCAGCCCAATGGGACAAGATCATTGCCGTGACCCGGGGCGGGCTGGTGCCGGCCGCCGTCATTGCCCGGGAATTGGAGATCCGCCACATTGATACGGTCTGCGTGACCACCTATGACTGGCAGGATCAGAACGATTCCACCGTGCTCAAATCCATTGAGGGCGAGGGGGAGAACTGCCTGATCATTGATGATCTGGTGGACACCGGTTCCACGGCCAGGGTGGTCAAGGAGATGCTGCCCAAGGGGTATTTTGCCACCCTCTATGCCAAACCGGCGGGCAAGCCCCTGGTGGATGCCTATGTCACCGAGGTGAGCCAGGACACCTGGATCCTTTTTCCCTGGGATTCCGAATCCAGATTTGTGGAGCCCATCGTCCAGAAATAGGGGCGTGTAAAGGGGATCTACAACCGGGCAGGGCGCTCCTTTTAAATGGGCTGGACCCCGCTACTTATTCAGAACCGGCAGTGGAGCCCGAAGGAAGAAAATAAACAGCCCCCCACAGTTGAGAACTGCGGGGGGCTGAATTGCGTATTGACGCTTTGTCCTATTTTTTGTCCACGATGTTCCGGTGGGCCATGAGGCGGATGGCGTTGATGCGGATGAAACCTTCGGCATCTTCCTGGTTGTAGCCGCCCTCGATGTCCATGGAGGAGAGATCCTGGTTGTACAGGGAGGAGGGGCTGGTCCGGGCAACGGGGTAGGCCACGCCCTTGTAGAGTTTCAGGGTGACTTCGCCGTCAATAACCTCCTGACTCTTGTCCATGGCGGCCATGAGGAATTCCATTTCCGGGCTGAACCAGAAGCCGTTGTATACCAGTTCGGCAAATTTGGCAGCCAGCATGTCCCTGAGGCGCATGACTTCGCGGTCCATGGCAATGCCTTCGATGTCCTTGTGGGCTTCCATGAGGATGGCACCGCCGGGGGTTTCATAGACCCCCCGGGATTTGATGCCCACGAACCGGTTTTCCACCATGTCCAGGCGACCGATGCCGTTTTCCCGGCCCAGCTGGTTCAGGTACATGAACAGCTCCAGGGGATCGGTTTTTTCCGTGCCGTCGTTGACATTGACGACTTTCACCGGGATCCCGTCCTTGAATTGGATCTTGATCTTGGTGGGGGTGTCCGGGGCCGCTTCCGGGGAGACGGTGTGGGAGTAGATGCTCTCGTCACACTCGTGGCCCGGATCTTCCAGGATGCCCGCCTCGTGGGAGATGTGGAGGAGGTTGTCGTCCTCGCTGTAAGGCTTGGCAGCGCTCTGCTTGGTGGGGATACCATGTTTTTCCGCATAGTCCAGAAGGTCGGTTCTGCCCTTGAATGCCTCCAGGAAGGCGGCGTTCTTCCACGGGGCAATGACCTTGATGGCCGGGTTCAGGGCATAGTAGGAGAGTTCGAATCTCACCTGGTCGTTGCCCTTGCCCGTGGCGCCGTGGGAAACGTATTGGGCACCCACCTGCCGGGCCAGCTCGATCTGTTTCTTGGCAATGAGGGGGCGGGCAATGGCGGTTCCCAGGAGATACCGGCCCTCATAAATGGTGTTGGCCTTGTACACGGGGAAGATATAGTCCGTTACAAATTCCTTGCGCATGTCTTCGATGAAGACGTCGGTGGCACCGATCTGCAGGGCTTTTTTCCGTGCGGTTTCAAAATCTTCTTCCTGGCCGATATTGGCCATGTAGGCATAGACTTCATATCCTTCTTCCAGCAGCCATTTGAGGATGACCGAGGTATCCAGTCCGCCTGAATAGGCCAGAACTACTTTTTCCTTTGACATGGTATCTCCTTAAATCTTATCGGATCTTCAAAAAGATCCTCCGGCCTTGCCGGTGCGTCGTTTATTCTGTTACGGGTGTGGCACTTGGAATATTAATGGAGAAAAACATTGAAATAGTCAAGGGTTTATGTATAAAATGCGCATATATTTTATATTTCGCATAAAAATGCGAGTCACCTTTATTCAATACGGAATGCGCAGATGAGCATTGCAGCAGAACTGAACAAATTGTTATCCAACGGGGTCACCGGCAACCAGGCCGATCTGGTGGAAATGTTGAAGGAGCAGGGTATTGACACCACCCAGTCCTCGGTCTCCCGTGCCCTGAAAAAACTCAATGCCGTGAAAAAGACCGACGAGAACGGAAAGTCGGTCTATGTCCTGGCCCATACCGTATCCGGCCTCAAGACAGTGGGATTCTTCGATTCTTTGGTCAACCGGGTCATGGACAACGGGCAGATGATCGTCATTCACACCCGGCCGGGCACGGCCAACACCGTGGCCAAGTTCATCGACGACCACGCCTTTGATTTGGTCATGGGCACCATTGCCGGGGACGACACCATCTTCATTGTGCCCACCCATGTGGACCGGATCCGGGAGACCATCCGGACCCTGACCTCCTATATGAAGCAGATCGGCATCTATACCCCCTGACCCGACACCTGACTCTGACCACCGGGCCGCCGTGCCCGGTTCATACGGACCCCAAGCCAGAGGAGATCCCCCATGGAACTGGTGGCCGACACCATCCGCATCACCCGGCCCGGGGTGGCCCGGGCCCTGGAAGACCGCAATCCCACCCCCATCGCAGAGATGGCCCTCAGGGCCGTTGCCGCCGGGGCCACCGCCCTGGACATCAATGCCGGCCCCCTTACCCGGAGGGCCCGGGAGGGCATGCACTTCCTGGTGGATGCTGTATCCGCCGTCACCCCCCTTCCCCTGTTCATCGACACCACCAACCCAGAGGCCATGGCAGCCGGCCTGGAACGGGGACCCAACCCCAAAATCATCAACGGGATCTCCCTGGAACCGGAAAAGCTGGAACGGATCCTGCCCCTGGCCGTCAAGCACCAGGTGCCGGTGGTGGGTTTTCTTTTGGATGAAAAAAGCCGGGTGGGCCAAAACCGGGAGGAACGCCTGGAAATGGCCGCAGAGCTGGAGGCCAGGTGCTATGAAGCCGGCCTTGATCCGGATTGCATCATCTTTGATCCGGTGGTCCCGCCCCTGGCCTGGGACAACGGCCTGGCCCAGGCACGGGAGGTGGTGGAAACCCTCATCCTGTTGCCCCAGATGCTGGGCCGCTCCGTAAAGACCATTGCCGGGATCTCCAACCTCACCACCGGCGGCCCCGACCCCGACCGCCGCCAGCTCCTGGAATCCACCTATCTCTCCATGCTGGCCGGTGCCGGCCTCACCCATGCCCTTATGGATACCGACCATGCCGGAACCGTTGATGTGGCCGCGGCCTGCAGGTTGCTCAAAGGGGATGGAATTTTTTCATGGGCATCTGTTCCCGGTGGGAGGGATTAGCGCCTTTTCGGGTGTGCAACCCATATGCCAAACAATTGAAAAAACAGGTCACACTCCGCATCCGCCCGGATGTCATAGACTATTTCAAAGACATGGCCGAAGAAACCGGCATCCCCTATCAGGCCCTGATCAATCTTTATTTGTAGGATTGTGTCAGCAATAAACGGAAGCTGGATATCCAGTGGGCATCTTAACCCCTTTCTTCTTGATGTTTAAAACGGGTGTTTTTAACGCATCCTGGAACATGCTTTTGCCAGCATATCATTCTTCCGTTTTGGATTGTCATTGAACGAATTATTTTTCAGCGTTAACCATGCTTTCCAAAAGATCGTTTATATATTGATTCAGGCTTTTGCTTTCGGCGGCAGCCATTGTGGCAGTTGCGGCATGGAGCTTTGGATGTACCCTGAGATTGAATTTTCCTGAATAGGTTTTGTGGGGGTCAATCCCTTCTTCCCTGCAGACGTCGAGGTAGGTCTGTAAAGAAAGCTGCCCTTCACGCTTGAGGTCTTCAACGGTGGTGGCGTAGAATTCTGCCCCGCCGTTTAATTCGATAAATTCTCCCCGGAATTTTTCCAGGGTATCATCATATTTGATAACGGCCCTATGGCCGTCTATAACCATGGTGTTCATCATGGGGTGACTCCGTTGCTTTTTAACCATTCCCGGATACTGGACACGGTGCCCTTATTGGTGTCCGGAGAAGGGTGGGGTCTGTGAAAAATCTGAACCTGCCCGAAGAGCACAACTGAAACTCGAGACCCTTGCCTTTCTTTTACCTTTGCACCCAGGGCTTTGAAAAGCGATTCAATGTCAGGCCATTTTATGGTCCCGCTGACCGGCCTTGCGAAAATCTGCTCCAAAGTCTTTTGGTGCTTTCGTCTCATGTTTTTATAGTATCACAATTTAGTACCATGTCAAATCCTGGGTGGCGTATCGTAAATCATTTTGTGATGTGGCAGATTCGGTGGGCCGTGCCGCCCGGGAGGGCAATTTACCACGGCAGATGCCCTGGGCAAACGAAAAGGGCGGGAGCTTCCCATGGAAGTCCCGCCCTGAAATTTGGGGTGATTTGTTTAGGCGGTGAAGCGTTTTCGACCCCTCTGGGCCAGAACCAGCAGACCCACCCCGGCCAGGATCAGGCTGGAGGGTTCGGGTACCGGGGCTGCCCCCACCTGGCCTTCGTAGATCAGACTGGTGAAGCTATTGCTTCCCTGGTGGAGCTGGATCCGTGAGATCCCCCCCATGTCCTGCCATCCGAAAAAAGAGATGACCGGAATGACATCGTCCTCGGGGGTTTCGTCATTAAAGACAGCGCCTGCAAGGCTGCCGGAAAAACTGCCCAGCACCTGGTTCTCCTGATCGAGAAATGACAGGCTATATGAAGCGGAATTGATGGTGCTGTTTTTCAGCCAGAGTCCAACTTCCTGGAAGGGGTTGGACAGGTCGATCTGAAGACTGTTGCCTATATTTGTTGTAATACCGATGGGCTGACTAAAGGTTGTGGCCAACCAAATGTAATTGCCGGTAACAGGGGTGCCGTCATTGGTGATCGGGGTGATGGTGATATCTCCGTGGGGAAGGGGGGCATTGGCGTTATCCCTATACAGGCTGTCGCTGACTTCTTCTGGAAAAGCCGGGGTCCGAATGGCGTTTGGGGAGAAGTCCGACTCGGTGATGGACGTGGCTGTGGCCGGAAGGGCCCAGACCAGGGCAAGGCCAATGGCCCATAATAAGGGGTTTAAAAATCGGGAAATAGACATCATTTTCTCCTTTGGTGGTTTGGATTCTCCCTGTCCAGATACTTATTTTTGCCGTGTGGCCTGCTCCCTTAATTATGGGGAGTTCTCTGTCCATTATAGGTTTAACGGGCCTTTTGGAGGCGCCAAGGGGGTTCAGCAAATGGTCATGGGAGTCGCGGGTTTCAATGGGTATGAAGATAATATTAAGACATTTTTAGGTAAAAAACTACCCAAAAATAAATTTATTCTAACGGGTTATCCATCGGATAGGACATCTGGTATGTTGTCGGCTTACCGGTGTTCAGATGGGGGCGGTCCCGGTCATGGAAAGGCACACAGCCCCTTGAGGTGGGGCAGATGGGAGTGGCGGTCCCGGATTTCAAAGGCCAGTCGGGTACCGGTGGTCTCTGTTTCCTCCTCGGGCGGGGGGAGTTCATCCCATCCCAGGGCCAGGGTGGCGGGCATGAACACGGGAAGTTTGAATCCCGCCTCCAGGGTGATGGGATAGCCGGGAGCCCATTCCCTTTCAATGCCGGCCAGGGCCCGGCCCAGGCTCCACATGCCGTGGGCAATGGGTTGTTTGAACCCAAACAGCCGGGCGGTCATGGGATAGAGATGGTGGGGGTTGAGGTCGCCCGATGCCTTGGCATACCGCCGCCCCGTGTTCCGGGGCACCTTGAAGATCTGCCGGGGAGAGAGGGGGATGTCCTGCTTTTTGGTTTTGGAACCGGCACTCTTTTTCCCGTTCCGGGTGAAATAGGTGGAAATGCCCTGCCAGGCCCCTTCGCCCTTGATGCGGATCTCCAGGTGGAACCGGGTCTGGATGCCCTTTTCCATCCGGGTCATGTCCAAAAGGGCGCAGGTTAGATCCAGGCGTTCTCCGGGCATGACCGGGCGTTCCTGGCGCAGGGATTGGCCCGTCTGGATAAGGCCCATGGGGGTGATGGGGAAGATGGGGTCGGCAATATAGGTGCCCAGAAGTTCCACAAATAGGGTCTGGAGATAGGTGGGGGGCAAGGGCAGCTTTGGATCCGGGGTAAATCCGCAAACCCTTCTGTAAAGGGCCTGGGTCCTGGGATCGGGCCGGACCTCTTCCATGAGAATCCGTCCCTTGTGAACGGGTTTGTTTTTGGGGGGGGTGTTTCTTCGGAAGGGGGCGACCACCAGGGCCCTGGCAAAGATCCTGGGCATGGAGGGCAGCCGGGTGAGGCGTTTCTGCTTCTCGTCATGGGATAGGGGAACGGCAAGGGCATCAAGGGTCATGGCAGCAGTCCGGTTAAGGGTTAAAAGCCTCACCATATCCCTGGCCCCTGGGGAAGTCAATATTCCCCCAGGGGAAAAAAGAATGAAAATAGGGTTTTGTGGGGGCATTTGGAAAAACACTCTATTTTTTTGCCGGAAATGGAAATAGGGTTTGACCTGGACACGGACTGGGTGTATTAGCATGCCTTGTACGACGGTAATGACTGAGAATGCTCAATGGTGAGCATTTTTGGCGATAGCGCCGGAGGCTTCAATGGCGAGGCATCCGGAATATTGTCACCTGTTCAGGAAGAAGTGTAATAGTGCATTTGCGTCTACATAGCCTGATCTCCCCCAAGCGGCTTCTCCCGGAAGCCCATGCGTCAGCGTTACCGATCCCTTTCACCCCCACAACTAGGAGATCCACGAAATGGATACCACGCCCGAAGCCGGTCTGTCTGTAACCAAAGGTGCTTACATCATCCAAAAGGCACAGCGTATTAAACTGAACCCCAGTCTTCTTTATGAAGCCGTTATTGATCTGTCTTCCGAGGGCCTGATCACGGCAAACTGCATCAACATGGCTGCAGGGATTCTGCTGGACGACCTGGGACTGCCGGACTATTTTTTCGAAACCATTACCAAGGAATCCCTGAAGAGCATCCTGGCCTCCATTGCCAAGAGCATCAAGTTTGACGGTGAAAAGGTGGTCATTGATTCCTGGGTGGCCGACATTGACTGCGGCCTTTCCCAGGGCGGCCAGCAGGTGCAGCGGGTGCGCATCGCCACCAAGGACAGCCGCAAAAACATGGAGCGGGTCCTGGACACCCAGCTTTCCGGCCACCGCCGTGAATATTATTACAACCCGGATTCCGAATATTATACCTATGTCTTCCGCCAGGAGACCGTGGCGGATTTCGAACCCTCCCAGTTCAGCGACTCCCGCTTCCTCTTCAACATGGACCAGGATTACACCGTCACCCCCCGACTCACCCGCCAGCGGTATGAAAAATTTCTCACGGCCCTGTCCGACAACGTCACCCCCCTGGTGGAGGTCTTCAACCTCTCCGACGTGGGGGAAATCCGGTTCATGTTCAACTCGGATTTTGAACGGCCCCAGCTCCAGGTTCTGCGCAGGATGTTCCATGACCGGGGCCTTGTCATCACCCGTGCCTATTGGGAACCCTACTATGTGGATTCCAAGGTCACCTCTTCCATCTGCTCCCTCTATGTCCAAGGGGAACTCTCCCGGAAAAAAGAGGCCGAGATCCTGGACGACCTGCGGGCCTACCTGAGCTTCCCGGTTTCCCCCATCACCCGGCTCTATGTGGATGGAAAGCTCAGCTTCCGTGAAATGCTCTTTGCCGGTAATGCCGTGGATTTCACCCATATGTTCATTTTCAAGGAGCGGAACACCCGGGCGGACATGGACCTGCTCAACAGCCTGGACAGCGACAACCACAAGGAGGCCTTCTCCAGCCGGGTCCAGGAGTCCAACAAGTTCACCTACGTCCACCGCACCGTCATTGACACGGCCCTGGGCAACCCCGATCTTATCCGTTTCCTCTTTGATCTGTTCGAACGCCGCTTTAACCCGGATACCCCCAACGATCTCACCCCGGAAGAGCTGCAGCGCAAGGAAGGGGAATTCATCAAGATGCTGGAAATCCGGTTCATGGACTATCCCATTGGCTTTGATATCTTCAAGTTCATGTTCAAGATCATCCCGGCCACCTATAAGACCAACTTCTACAAGACGGAGAAACGCTCCTTTTCCTTCCGCCTGGATAACCGCATACTGGACCCCCTGGTCTTCAAGCAGTTTGTCTACGGCATCTTCTTTGTCAACGGCCACTATGCCTGCGGTACCCATTTGCGGGCCGACGACATCGCCAGGGGCGGCTTGAGAATGCTCCGGGTGACCCGGGGCAATTACGACATGGAGCTGGACAATGCCGTTCTGCTCAACTATGCCCTGGGCCCCAGGGCCCAGCGTCTGAAACACAAGGACATCTGCGAGAGCGGTTCCAAGGGGGTTGTTGTTCCCCATGCCCTCTACGCCGCCTACGGCATGGATGCCCTCTACGATTACACCGAAGGCATCATGGACCTCATGCTCCCGGATGCCGCCGTTGTGGACCTCTACGGCAAACCCGAGATGATCTTCTTCGGCCCGGACGAGGGCACGGCCCCCCTCATGGACGCCATTGCCTTCCGTGCCAAGGAACGGGGCTACCAGTACTGGCGGACCATGACCACGGGTAAGAGCTTCGGCATCCCCCACGATACCTACGGCATCTTGGACAACGGCGACCTCTTCGGCCTTATTCCCAATGGGGAGGAGGGCACGGAACTCCAGATCAACGGCAGGACCATCACCGTGACCACGGACATGGACGAGATCTACGCCAAGATCGGTGGAAGGGTGGAGATCTCCGGCATGACCACCACCTCGGTCATGGGGGCCTTCAGAACCCTGATCAACCACCACAAGGCCGATGAAGCCGGGTTGAATCTCATGATGACCGGCGGCCCCGACGGGGACCTGGGATCCAACGAGATCCAGTGCTACAAGGGCAAGATCTGCCTGATCATCGACGGCGGTTCCATCCTCTTTGATCCCGACGGACTGGACAGGGAAGAACTCATGAAGATTGCCTTCATGCGCCACACAAGCCCCCGGGCCAATTCCCTGGCCTTCCCCGGGGAAAAAATCGGTCCCAGGGGCTTTCGGGTTCCCCTGGGCGGCAAGGACATCACCTTGCCCGACGGCACCCACATCGAGGACGGTGCCATCTTCCACCGGAACTTCATCACGGATCCGGCCAACCGTAAGTACGTTGAACAGGCCAATATCCAAGCCTTCATCCCCTGCGGCGGGTTCAAGGACACCATCAACCAGAACAATGTCACCGCGTTTCTGGACAACTTCCAGGAACTGCGCTTCATCGTGGAAGGGGCCAATGTCTTTTTTGACGATGGTGCCCGGCGCCACATTGCCAAGGAAACCCCCATCTACCAGATCAAGGACAGCTCCGCCAACAAGGGGGGGGTCTTCTCCTCCTCCGTGGCCGAGGTCCTCACCGCCTTTCTCTTTGAGAACGACTATGAGGCCCGCCTCCTGGAAGATGCGGAAACCCGGTGGGCCCTGATTCGAGATATCATGACCCTGGTCACCACCTTTGCCGGCATGGAAACCCAGATGCTCATCAACGTCCATGAATCCGATAAAAAGGTCCCCCTGTTCGTCCTTTCCGAGACCACCTCGGAACAGATCTTTGCCTTCCAGGGCAAGGTGGAGGAAAATCTGAAGGCCATCCTGGCCGACACCGACCTCATGATGAAGATCCTGGGGGCCTATGTGCCCCCCGTCCTCATGAAGAACCTGGGAGGGGAAACCGTTTTGAACATCATGAACGCCGATAAGCTCCATGCCTATCGCAACGCCATTGTCACCAAAAAACTGGCATCCCTGGCCTTCTATAGGAATGCTGCCAACTGGGATACCTATGTGAAGGCTGCGGAAAAGAAGTTTATCCCGGCCATGCACGCTGTTTTTGATACCAAATAAGCCCCTGGAATTCCCCGGCATCCCGCCGGGGAATTCACCTCGTGTTTTCATCTCGACTATGGTAGGCTGAATTTTATACCATGAAAACCCACCCGGATATTCCACAAGACGGCTTTGCTGGAGCTGCAAGGCAGAGAATGGGCCGCTGTAATACTGTACCCAAGGTCGTTCTGTAAAGCTGCAGCTCTGGTAAAGGCATATCGCCCGACGGGGGGCCATTTGCGAGGGCAGATGCATTGGATGAATAGGGTCTTGTTTTGACATCAACTATCCAATGCCCCTGGTGCAAATTGCCATGACATATCCGGGGCGCCGGGCCTTGGACATTCCTGCCCGGGGTTGCCGTGTTTAAGGCAATTCAGCCAATCCATAACCGTATTATAATAGGAGAGTGAGATGGGCACGATTCTCGACGTCGTCAACGCAAGGGATCCCTTTGAAAAAGAATTTTACCAGGCCGTGACCGAGGTGGCCGAATCCATTAAACCGGTCCTGGATCAGAATCCGGAATACCGCCATGCCGGGATCATGGAGCGCATTGTGGAGCCTGAACGGGTGATCCAGTTCCGGGTCCCCTGGGTGGATGACCAGGGCCAGGTCCAGGTCAACCGGGGCTTCCGGGTGGAAATGAACTCCGCCATCGGCCCCTACAAAGGCGGGCTTCGGTTCCATCCTTCCGTAAACCTTTCCATTTTAAAATTTCTGGGATTTGAACAGGTCTTTAAGAATGCCCTGACCACGTTGCCCATGGGCGGGGGCAAGGGCGGGTCCGACTTTGATCCCAAGGGCAAGTCAGACAACGAGGTCATGCGTTTCTGCCAGAGCTTCATGGCCGAGCTCTACCGCCACCTGGGCCCCAACACCGATGTGCCCGCCGGGGACATCGGGGTGGGGGGCCGGGAAATCGGCTATCTTTTCGGCATGTACCGGAAGTTGAGGAACGAATTCACCGGCGTGCTTACGGGCAAGGGCCTGAACTGGGGGGGTAGCCTGATCCGGCCCGAGGCCACAGGCTATGGTTCGGTGTATTTTGCCTCGGAGATGCTGGCCACCCGCAACGAGAGCCTCCAGGGCAAGACCTGCCTGGTGTCCGGTTCGGGCAATGTGGCCCAGTACACCACCGAAAAGATCAACCAGCTGGGGGGAAAGGTGGTGACCCTGTCGGACTCCGCCGGCCACATCTACGATGAAAAGGGCATTGACGGGGACAAGCTCCAATACCTCATGTACCTGAAGAACGTGAAGCGGGGGCGGATCAAGGAATACACCGACAAGTACCCCGATGCCGTCTATACCCCGGTGGACCCGACCGATGACCATAACCCCATCTGGACCCGGCCGGCCAATTGCGCCTTCCCCTCGGCCACCCAGAACGAGATCAATGAAACCGATGCCCGGAATCTGCTCAACAACGGGGTGGAAATGGTCTGCGAAGGGGCCAATATGCCCACCACGGTTGAGGGGGTGGAGGTGTTCCTGGACGCCCGGATTCTCTATGCCCCGGGCAAGGCCGCCAATGCAGGCGGCGTGGCCGTTTCCGGCCTGGAGATGTCCCAGAACGCCATGGGGCTTAATTGGAGCCGGGAGGAGGTGGAGGCCAAGCTCAAGGGGATCATGCAGAGCATCCACCGGGCCTGTCTGGATGCCTCGGAAGAGTATGGCACCCCGGGCAATTATGTGAACGGGGCCAATATTGCCGGCTTTGTCAAGGTGGCCGACGCCATGCTGGACCAGGGCGTGATATAACCCGTGTATTTCATAATAGTTTGTTTGTAACGGCTTGTATCCCAGGTCCACCCATCCCGTGAAATATCCGGGCCCCAGAGAAGCTGGCAAGCAGGCAAAATTAAAGGGCCGTGTTTTCAGGAAAACATCCTGGTGACACGGCCCCTTTTTGTACGGCAGCGGATTACCGACTGCCTGGGGGGGCGGCTTTGGGGGCATGGAGGGGGGTTGGGGGATGGACCAGGGGGTGGCGGACGGAGACTTCATCCATGGTCTTGATGATTTTTACGGTCTCCCGGTCCCTGGGAACGGACCGGGTAAGGGTTTTCATGGAAATTCGGGTGTGCGAGACCACCTGGTTGATGGCAGCCATGAGTTGTTGGGTGGGGGTGTCGATTGGGGTCATGGAGGCGCATCCTTTTCATTAAAGATTGACGATGGAGCCCATGGGCTCGTTCATGGTCATGTGGATCGTGGTCATCCGCCCCGTGGGTGACGGTGCTTTGGGGAATGGATTCCGGGTAATTGAGGTTTTTCACTTAAAGCCGCTGACAAAAGGATTTTTGGTTAAGGAACAGAGTGTTGAAAGGGGGTGGGATGGAGACGCTTGAATGGTTAAAGTTTACCACGGATCCAAAGACGGGGACAAGGTGGAAGTGGTGCAAAAAAACGGGACGGGCCTTTGGAATCCGGCCCAGCCCGAATAGTGAATTCCATTGGGTGACATCTCCGGCACAGGAAGCGACGTGTGGAGCATCCCTCCCCCCAAGGGTTGGGGGAAGGCCGCCTCCATTTATCTTTACCTCAAATCGGGCGGGGTTCCAGACCCAAAGCCGTGATCATGGCCAGATCGGTCTCCATCTGGTTTCCCTCTGTGGTCAGGTAGTTCCCGGTCATGATGCCGTTGGCCCCGGCATTGAAGACCATGGGGTTGAGGGGGCCCAGGTTGAACATGCGGCCTCCGCAGATGAGGATGTCCTTTTGGGGCAGGACATAGCGCATGAGGGCGATGATTTTCAGGCAGTCCAGGGGGGGCAGGGGGGGCTGGTTTGCCATGGGGGTGCCCTCAATGGGGGTGAGGAAGTTCAGGGGGACGGCATCCACATCCAGGGCCCTGAGCGCCAGGGCCAGTTCCAGAACCTGCTCCATGGTCTCCCCAATGCCGAAGATGCCGCCGGAGCAGATGGTCATTCCGGCCCTTTGGGCCTTTTTAATGGTGGCCAAACGCTGGTCATAGGTGTGGGTGGTGCAGATGTTGGGAAAAAGGCTCCGGGCCGCTTCCAGGTTGTGGTGGTAGCGGGTGATGCCGGCCGCTTTCAGGGTTTTGAAATCCGCCTCCTCCAGGATCCCCAGGGAGGCGCAGATGGAGATCTGTTTGGGATCTGCACTGCGGGCGGCATGGGCCACCTTTGCCACTTCGGTCGGGGAGAGGCCCCGTCCGCTGGTGACCATGGAGAATCTTTGGATGGGGGGTTGGGCCATCTCTTTGATATCCGTTACCAGGTGGTCCTGGGGCCGCAGGGGATAGACCGGGATATCGGTGTCAACGAACTTGGACTGGGAGCAGAAGCGGCAGTCCTCGGAGCAGCGCCCGGACTTGGCATTGGAGATGGCGCAGAGGTGGACTTCCTGGTTGAAAAAGTGACGGCGGATGTAATCGGCGCCGGCCATCATGGCAAAGACCCGTTCCGGCAGGGTCTCTACCAATGGGGCAAAATCGGTCTCATCCAGGTCGCGGCCCTGGATGCAGTCCCGGGCAAGGGCAAGGAATTCGGGGGTATTCATATCTTAAAAGTCTTCCAGATCCGGGAGGATCAATGCCTCTTCATTGGGGCGGATGGGGCGCCAGGAAATACTGTAGAGGGTGTCGTCCCCCAGGGTCCTGTCAGGGCTGAGCTGGGCCACCACCGGGGGCATCTCCCATTCCACCCACAGGGTTTTTTCAATGTTAAGTTCGTATTTCTTGGCCAGTTTCTTGGCAAAATTGTCCACATAGTTTTTCAACGCCGTGTTCATTCCCTTTTCAGATCCCATGGATTTAAAGACCACGGCGCTGGGAAAGAGGAATTGGACCTTCTGGTCCGGGTCTCCCAGTCGAAGTATCCGGATCCGGTAGGCACCGGGCCACCAGGTGATGGGTTTTTCTCCGGACTGACTTTTTCCATCCCATTCATGGGTAAAATCGTGGACAATCATGGGACCTCCTTTAAATCGGGGGTTTTATTCATGCCCCCCTTGGGGGGCGGTCAATACCCTGCGACAGGCATGGGCAAAATCCTCGGGATAGCAGCCGCTGATATACCGTAGCTGGGCCTCGGAAAAGGTGGGGGGTGCATAGGGAAGCCGGGGGATAAAGGAATAGATCAAATGCTGCCCGGTCTCTCCTTGGTAGAACCGGCCTGAAACTTCGATGCCGGTGACCATCTTGGCCCCCAGTCCATCCAGAACCTGGACCGCCATGAGGATGCCCTTGTCCAAACCGGCCCGGGTGGCGGTGTCCGCCGCCAGGATGTGGGGGCAAGGGTTTCGGGTCATGACCTGGAGTTCAAATTCGCTGACCTGGGCCTTGGGGGCAAAGACAAGGATGTGGTCATCCTCAAAGACCTTGAGGGAGGCGGGCCGGTCCGAATCCGGGCAATGGCCCTGGTCGGTGCGGGTGTTGGTTTCAATGGCCCTGAGGTAGTCCTTGAAAAAGTCCGTGCCGTAGTGGGTCTTATAGGCCTGGATGAAGTTCTGGACCAGGTCGCCGTAGGCAAAGCTCTGCATGGATCCACGGTCCTGGTTTTCAATGGTGTGGGGGATCAGGGCGTTCTGCTGGTGGATCATCTGGTGGGAGGCATGGAGGCGGTGGCCGCTCTGGGCGGCGCCGAATCCATAGTTCCATCCCCACAGGGCGGCACTGAAGGGGGGCGGTTCCTCCATCCGGTCCAGCTTGTTTTTGACGGCCAGGCGAAGTGCCTCCAGCTCATGAACCGAAAGGTCACGTCCCGTGGCCGGCAATGGGATATCCAGGAACCCGGCCATGCGGACAAAGGTCCGCTGGTAATAGAGGTGGCGGATGCCGGCCATGTCCTCGACGGTCAGTTCCGAGGCCCGGTAGCGGATGGCGTCGTTGGCCATGTTGGCGGCAAAATGACCCCAGGGGATATAGGAGTTCCGCCGCAGGTATTCAAAGACATGGGTGCCCTGGGTGATGTCCCCCACAATCTCGCTTCTGCCCTGGACCCCGGGCCTCAGGACCATGACCTCCTTATAATCGTCGGGGAGGCAGGGGTTGTTCACCAGGACTTCAAAGACATCGTGGTCGGGGATGTCCGGTCGGATGCCCCCGTTTTTTGTACGGATATAATTCATGCCCACGGGGCGACCGCTTTCCGGATCCAGGATGAGGCTTGCCGTCTGCCGGGCCAGGATCTGAAGCTCTTCCGGATCGGTGGAGGCCTGGGCCAGGGCCAGGCGCAGGGCATGGGGCAGGGACCGGATCAATCGGTCCTTGTCTTCATTGGCCAGGGCCGTGCCCGAAAGGGATTTCAGGAATCGGCAGGGGGGCGGTTCCGGGATGCGGACGGCATGGATGTCGGCGGCCTTGGCATCGGCCCAGGCCGTGTTGATATAGGTGGTGCCCCTGAAGGGAAAGGGGTTGGGGATTTCATATATGGGATCGGCCTTGGGCTCGGTTACCCCTGTGGCCGGGAAATTGACCTGGTTTTCCACAACGGTGCCGTCGTCCAGAACGCCCAGATCCCGGACATGGGTGTCCCGGCGCATGTTCTCCACGGAAAAGGCGGGGAAGTGGCGCCCGACCCGGAATGTTCCCTCCGGGGAGATGCAGGTGTGCAGGGCCATGGTTAAAGCTCCGGTGCGGTGCTGGGAACCAGGCAGATGAAGACCAGGGGGACCTCCCCGGGATTTTTGAACTGGTGGTCGGCATTGGGGGGTACGAAAACGGCGGAGCCGGCCTTGATGACATGGGTTTCCCCGTCGATGAAGACCTCGCCCTTGCCCGAATGGACAAAGACCTCGTGTTCCCAGTCATGGGTGTGGCGGGGGGTGCATCCCCCGGGGCCCATTTCAAAGAGTCGCATGCAAAAATTTTGGGCCTTGTCCTCCTTGCCGATGAGGATCCGGCCGGAGACCTTTTTCACCTGTTCATTATCCATGGTAACGGGAAGGATATCGGAATAGTGTATCACTTTCATGGGGAAGCGCTCCTTATGTGGGGTGTAAATGGATACTTAAAGAATAGGCCCTGGCCCCGGCCTTGTCAATGCAGGCCGGGGCACCATGGGGAGGGGGTGAATCATGGGAAGATTTGTCCGGATCCATGGCCGGAGACCGTTATCCCTTTCCCGACCCATTTTCGGGACGAATTGGATCAGGCGTCGGCAATCTGGTCCAGTGCATCCCGGGCCGCCTCCTTGAGATCGGGGTGGTCCAGGTCGGCCTGGATGGAACAAATCCAGTCTGCGGTGGTTTCATCTCCGGCCAGTCCCAGGGCATAGAGGATGTCGCCCCCCAGGGGGATGTCCGCTGGGTCAAAGGCATGGATCAGGGGCGGGCAGATGCTGGGGATGAGGTCCGGGGCCATGTCGGCCAGGGCCTCCACCACCACCAGGGCCCCCAGGCGCACCGACCAGGTGGGGTGGAGGAGAAGGTCCATGAAGCCGGGGAAGATCGTCCCGGCCTTGAGCATTTCATCCTGGATCCACTGGGCATCCCCCTGTTCCAGGATGGTCTTGAGGGTGTCGGCCCCCAGGGCGGCCGGATCCCGGTTCAAGGCCATGTTCACCACCTCCCGGGAAGAGACGGCCCCGGTCCACCTAAAGCCCTGGTCCAGGATGAGGCAGGGGGCGGCCATGACCTTGTCCCGGTTTGCCTTTTCCGGGAAGAGGCTCCCGTCGATGATGGTGAGAAAGAGGGTTTCCGATGCCAGGGCCAGGGGGGCCATGGCCGTGACCATGGCCGGACAGTGGGGGCATTGCAGGGCAATGTAGAGGTCCAGGCGGCAGGGGCGGTCCAATTGGGCCAGTTCCGGGGGGATGTCCGTCAATCCTTCCTGGGTGTCCAGGGCCCGCTGTTGGTCCAGGATTTTGAGAAAGGGGGCCATCTCCTTGCCCAGGGGCAGGGCGCAATAGTCCAGGGTGGGGCTGATTTTGAAGCCGGGCAGGAGGGCGTTTTCCCCTTTACGGAGGGTGATCTGGGGGGCCAGGCCCGTCAGGGCCAGGGCAAAGGCGTCAAAGGTCCTTTGTTCGACATGTTCGGTCCGGGCCAGGGTAAGGGTCAAGGGATCCGGGTGGGCCTTGGCCCAGGTTTTGATGGCGCTTGCATCGGCCGGCTCCAGGGGATATGGGGTGAGTTCCGCAGTCATGGGATCTCCGTTGGGTTAAAGGGTTTGAATCTGGTTTGGTGTATCAGATTCCCGGTTTTAATTTAAGGGGAAATCAGGTAAATAGGGAAGACTTTGCCCGGGCCCATGGCCACAGGCGGATGCCGCACCCATTGTGTGCCGGTCCGGGGTGAATTCCAACTCCACACAGAGGCAGGTATTGATGCGTTTCATTGCAGATCTCCACATCCATTCCAAATACTCCCGGGCCACGGCCAAGAACCTGGACCTGGAACATCTCTATCTGGCGGCCCAGACCAAGGGGATCTCCCTGGTGGGCACAGGGGATTTCACCCATCCGGCCTGGATGGAGGAGATTGAGACCAAGCTGGTGGAGGCCGAGCCCGGCCTCTTTGCCCTAAGGCCGGAGATTGCAAGGGAAATGGATCCCCATGTGCCCAGGTCCTGCCGGGGGGAGGTTCGCTTCATCCTCCAATGTGAGATTTCCAACATTTACAAGAAGGCGGACCGGGTTCGGAAGAATCACAATTTGATCTATTTTCCGGACATCCGGACGGCCAAGCAGTTCAACGCCCGTTTGGACGCCATCGGCAATATCCATTCCGACGGCCGGCCCATCCTGGGGCTGGATGCGGAAAAGCTGCTGGAAATCATGCTGGAGACCAGTGACCAGGGCATATTTGTCCCGGCCCACATCTGGACCCCCTGGTTTTCCATGTTCGGTTCCAAATCCGGGTTTGACACCATGGAGGAGTGCTTTGGTTCCCTGACTTCCCATATCTTTGCCGTGGAGACCGGGCTTTCTTCGGATCCCCCCATGAACTGGCGGGTGGCCAACCTGGACAAGGTGCGTTTGATTTCCAATTCCGATGCCCATTCCCCGGGCTACCTGGGACGGAACGCCTCGGTCTTTGACACGGAGTTGGATTATTTCAGCCTGCGCCGGGCCCTGGAAGCCCCCTTTTCTTCGGAATACCTGGGCACCCTGGACATGTACCCAGAGGAGGGGAAATACCATTTTGACGGCCACCGCAAATGCGGGGTCTGCCTCAACCCCGACGAGACCGCAGATTTGAACAATGTCTGCCCGGAATGCGGACGGGGCATGACCCTGGGCGTCCTCCACCGGGTCCGGGAACTGGCCAACCGTCCCGAGGGGTACCAGCCCAGGGACCGCCACGGCCATTCCTATATCATTCCCTTGGCCGACATATTGTCCGAGATTTTCCAGGTGGGACCCAAGACCAAAAAGGTGACCACCCATTACCAGAAGGCCGTGGAGACCCTGGGGCCGGAGTTGAACATCCTCACCCGGCTGGATTCGGACGAGATCAAAGGGGCCAATGTCCCCCTCCTGGCCGAGGCCGTTGAAAAGATGCGGTCCGGCGAGGTCCACATCCATCCCGGTTACGATGGGGAATATGGAAAGGTGGCCCTGTTTTCCGATGAAGAGCGGGACATTCTCTTTGGCCGGTCCGGGGATCTCTTTGCCGGGGTGCCCCTGAAACGCAAGGCCGCTCCAAAGGCCAATGCCGAGGCCCTGAAGGGGGCGTCGGCCAGCGGGGAACGGGCCCTTGAACGGCCCCTGGCCCTGGGGGCCGGTTCCACCGACAAGGCGGTCCCCCGGGTGGATAAACCGGAAGCCCATACCCCGTTCACCGAAACGAAACCCAAAGATGTCCAGCCGCCCCCCACCGGGGATGCCGGCCTCATCCAAGGGCTTAACCCGGACCAGGGCCGGGCCGTGGAAAGCCCGTCCCGGGCGGTGCTCATCCAGGCCGGACCGGGAACGGGAAAGACCCGTACCCTCACGGCCAAAATCGCCTGGCTGGTGGCGGAAATGGGGGTGGACCCAGGCGCCGTCCTGGCCCTGACCTTTACCAATAAGGCCGCCCGGGAGCTGACCCAGCGCATCAGCGCCTTCCTGCCCGGGGGCGGAGAGGTCCTGGCCGCCACCTTCCACGGCTTCTGCCTGAAGATGCTCAAGGAATATACCGGGTTCACGGCCGGACTGGTGGAGGACGAGCTGCGTCAAAATCTCGTGGCCCAGGCCCTGGAGGCCGCCGCCACAGGCCGGGAGGATTTCCCCAAGGGGAAACGGGCCGCTCGGCAGATGGACAGCTGGATTTCCCTGTGCAAGCAGCGGTTGCTGGGGCCGGGGGATGATCTGTCGGCGGGGGCTCCCGATGCCGATCCTAGGGTTCTGGCCCCGGTGTTCCAGGGGTATACCCGGTTGCTGGCCCAGCGGAACCTGGTGGATTTTGAAGACCTGATTTTTAATTTCCATGGGCATCTGACCCGGGATCCCCAGCTTCTGGAGCAGGTCCGGCAACGCTTTGCCCATATCTTCATCGACGAATACCAGGATTTGAACCAGGGCCAGTATGAACTGGTGCGCCTCATCTCCGGGGAGAATCACATCACGGCCATCGGGGACCCGGATCAATCCATCTACGGGTTTCGGGGATCGGACAACGCCTACTTCAAGCGGTTTGCCCAGGACTATCCCGGGTGTGAGCAGATCCGCCTCAGCCGGAACTACCGCTCCACCCAGACCATCCTGGACGCCAGTTTCCAGATGATTTCCCGGTCGGGCAGGGTCGGGGATTCCTCCCGGATCTTTTCAGATGTGAAAACCGCCCAGAAGCTGATCATCAAGGAGACCGCTTCCGAGGCGGCTGAGGTGGTGGCCGTGGGCAAGATGATCGAATCCCTCATGGGGGGGCTTTCCTTCCATGCCATGGACCGGACCAGCGGAGAAGGAGGGCAGGAAAGGGACTATAGCTTTGGGGATTTTGCCGTGCTCTACCGGACCCGGCGCCAGGCCGATGCCTTTATCCAGATCTTCCAGCGGGAGGGCATCCCCTTCCAGACGGCGGACCGCACGGACTGGTCCCGCATCAAGGGCATCCGGGAGATCCTGGCGGTCCTTCGCATGGCGTTGGGCCGGGCCAACCCCGGGGACCCTGCCCTTGTGGCCGGCCACGTGAACATGGAGGAAGACCGGGCCGGGGAATGGGTGGCCGATGTGACAGGGGCCCTTTGGCCCGGGGCCGCCACCCTGGACTGGCTGGGGAAAATCCGTGACGGATTGGGCCTGGAAAATGGGCTCAAAGCGCGCCTTGAAGCGGGCCAGGCCATGGATACCCTGGAATCACTGGCCCGGACCTGGGATGAACCCGGGGCCTTTCTGGATGCCCTGGCCCTGAACCAGGATCCGGACCAGCTCATGCCCGGGGTGGAGAAGGTCTCGCTCATGACCCTGCATTCGGCCAAGGGACTGGAATTCCCCGTGGTCTTTGTCACGGGGTGCGAAGAGGGGCTCATCCCCTTTGCCCGGGACGGGGAAAATTGTGAAGACCTGGATGAGGAGCGGCGTCTCTTCTACGTGGCCATGACCCGGGCCATGGATATTCTCTGTTTGACTTATGCCGGGAAAAGACGCATATATGGCACCAGTAAAAAACGACAGCGGTCCCATTTTATTAAAGATATTGAAAGCCAACTGGCCCTGTATGAGCAGGCCCGGGCCAAGGCTGTGAAACCGGTACGGGAGACCCAGATGGAATTGTTTTAACCTGGGAGATCCCATCCCCTTTGTTCCGGAGAATTGGAGATGCCGGGTGAACCCGGAGATTTTGGAATATGGCGGTACCATGGATGTCCCGGGTGGACGAATGGGCTCCGGACTTGCCCAAGAGAGGAAAGCAGAATAGAATGACACATACCCCCCATAAAACCATTGCGTTGGAAAACGGCCATTCCCTGGTCATCACAGATCTCTCCCGAAGAATTGCAGCCGATGCCCAGGTGGTCGTCATGGAGGCCCGAATGGAGATTCCCATCACCCGGAATCTTTTTCAGACCGAGGCCGTCACCCCTGAAAAGCTGGCCGATATCCAGGCCGTTCTCGGGGATCACATTGCCTATGCCTATAAGGTGGAACGGAATATGATCATGGATCCGGAAAAGGAGGCCGTCTTTGAAACACTGGTGGAGACCTTCCTGGATAATACGGGGCAATATGTCCGGAAACCCCAGTTTCCGGAAAAGCTGGTTTTAAAGGAATATCGTGAAAGGACACAGAAGAAGGGATATTAAATCCCCGGGGTGGTTCGGAACCCCCATTCCGGTGTTTTTAATTGGCTGGGTCTGCCTGGGGCTGGTGGCCCTGTCCCATCCCTGCCGGGCCGATATCTACCGGTACATTGACAGCCAGGGGGTGATCCATTTCACCAATGCCCCCACCTCGTCCAACTATGTGCTCTACATCCGGGAGTGGAGCAAGTCGGTGCGCTATGTCTCCGACACCAGCGCCTATGACGATTTGATCCGGTGGGCGGCCAACCGCCACGGGGTGAATTTTTTCCTGATCAAGGCGGTGATCCGGGCCGAATCCGCATTCAACCCCAAGGCCGTCTCCAAAACGGGGGCAAGGGGGCTGATGCAGATCATGCCCGAGAACTATCCCAACCTCTCCATCTCCGATCCCTTTGATCCAAAACAGAATATCAACGGGGGGAGCCGGTATCTTAAACAGCTTCTGGGGCGGTATGGGGGGCAGCTTCCCCTGGCCCTTGCCGCCTACAACGCTGGCCCCACGACCGTGGACAAATACCAGGGGATCCCCCCCTATCCCGAGACCCGGACCTATGTGCGCCGGGTCATGCTCCTCTACAGCAAGTATAAGGGCAGTTAACCCGGAAATTTCATGACAATTTGCTCAGAGCGCCTTGCAAGATCCGGCAAATCCATTTTGTGAAATATGGGGGGGCGGCGTTTCTACCCCTGGAGTTCATTCATGAAGTTTTGGAGCTGGTCCCGCATTTCCGGCCGTTCCAGGGCAAAGGCCAGGTTGGCCATCTGGAAACCGGCCTTGTCCCCGCAGTCAAAGCGTCTGCCGTGGAATTTATATCCGAAGATGGGCTGGTCCCTGAGCAGATTTTTCATGGCGTCGGTGAGCTGGATTTCGCCGCCGGCTCCGGCCTCTTTTTTGCCCAGGTAGTTGAAGATCTGGGGCATGAGGATATAGCGTCCCACAATGGCCAGGTTGGAGGGTGCCTCTTCCGGGGCGGGTTTCTCCACCATGTCGTTGACCCGTACGATGTCGGGTTCCGTGGGTTCTGAGTCCAGGATACCGTACTTGTCGGTCTGGTCCTTGGGGACCTCCATGACCGCGGCCATGGAGGCCCGAATCCGGTCAAAGGTCTTGACCATTTCCGCCAGAACGGGTTTTTCCGCCTGGATCATGTCGTCGGCCAGGAGGACGGCAAAGGGTTCGTCCCCTACGATGTCACGGGCGCACCAGATGGCATGGCCCAGGCCCAGGGGCTCGTGCTGGCGGGTGTAGATGATGGTCCCGGTTCTGGGGACCAGTTCGGTGATCTGGCGCAGGGAATCCTGCTTCCCTTTTTTTTCCAACACATGCTCCAGTTCATAGGAGCGGTCAAAATGATCTTCCAGGGCCTTTTTCCCCCGGCCGGTGACAAAGACGATCTGCTCGATACCGGCGGCAATGGCTTCTTCCACTGCATATTGGATCAGGGGTTTGTCCACAATGGGCAGCATCTCTTTGGCCATGGCTTTGGTGGCCGGCAGAAAACGGGTTCCCAGTCCGGCAACGGGGAATACAGCTTTTTTAACTTTCATATACGACTCCTTGGGGATAGTGTTTCGCCATTGTTCTCCAGAACCTGCATGGGATGGCGCAGTCCCGGGTGCCGGAGCGGATGGAGGGCTTCCGGCGGATGGGGAAAGGCCACCCAGCCCGAACGGGGATGATCTGTTTATTCCCTATTATAATGGAGAAGGACACATTGGTATAGCGCCGCTGTTCAGTTCTCCCGGCCCGGGTTTCAGATCGTCGTGACGTATTCGGGTGTAATGACACATTTCATAGAGGGGTTTGGCCGCCTTGTCAAATTGAAATCCGTTCCAAGGATTCGGGGTGGGGCTGAACGTTGTTCGGTACGCCCCGGCCTATCCGGTTGACATTATTAGCTATTGTTTGTATAGTCCTGGACTTTACGGATTTTGTTACCTTTTTATGAGGAATAGCCCAATGAATGACCAGACCCCAGATACCTCACAGATCCCACCGGAACAACTGAGCATGAACAGTCGGTTTCGTTTTAAATGCCATAAGGGCGTTAAATGTTTCACCGATTGCTGCAGGGGCATTGATATCATGCTCACCCCCTACGATATCCTGACCATGCGAAAGAAACTGGAGATGAGCTCCCAGGAATTCCTGGCCCTGTTCACCGACCCCCAGATTCTGGAAAAGGCGGACATGCCCGTGGTTACCCTGAAGCTTCTGGATGACGAACGCAATTCCTGTCCCTTTGTGGAGGACTCCGAGGGTTGCCGCATCTATGAAGACCGTCCCACCACCTGTCGGTACTACCCCATTGGTGTGGGCTCCCTGAGCTATTCCGGAGAAGAGCAGGAGGACAAGGATGAATTCTTTTTCACCGTAAAAGAAGCCCATTGTAAAGGCTTTGACGAGGACAAGGAATGGACCGTTGCCGAGTGGCGTGAGGACCAGGGGGTTGACCTGAGGGACGAAGTCAACGAAGGGTGGATGGATCTCATGGTCCGGAAAAAATCCCTGCCTGCCAATATGAAGTTGTCCGAAAAGGCCAAACAGATGTTTTTCATGGTCTGTTACAACATCGACGCCTTCAAGTCCTTTGTTTTTGAAAGCCCCTTCCTGGACCGCTACGACATTGACGAGGCCGAACTGGCCGCCATCAAGGCCGACGATGTCAAATTGCTGCAGTTCGGGTTTGAATGGCTCAAGGCCACCTTTTTCCAGACCGGCCAGGAAAAGTTCAAGCTGAAAAAAGACGCGGAATAACCGCTGCGGAATAACCGCTGAAAATATACGCCTTCCCCCTGGGGAAGGGCACCGTAAAAGAAGGGCCTGTGCAAAGTTGCACAGGCCCTTCCTGGGTATGGGAGGGGCGGCATCGAACCCCGGATCGTTACGGGTCGGGGCCCAATGCGTCACCATTCTGTTTAATACGCGTAGGAGAGTCCCTCCAGGTATTTGGGGGTGTTCAGCCGTTCTTCAATGTCCAGGCCGAAGAAGCTGCCGATGGGGGCCAGCAATTCCGGGTTGTCCCTATTGACCTGCTGCATGGCCGAAAGCACCACCTGCAATCCCTTGGATGTCATTTTTCCCAGGGGCCGGCGGCAGGGGCCGCAGGGCATGCCCAAAATCTGCATCATGGTTTTCAGGGGCAGGGGATTCCGGGCCCGGCAGGAGACCGCGCCGAAATCACTCTCTTCCTGGGTGGTGACCACCACCAGGTCCAGCAGGGGCTTCATGGCATCCTGAAGAGCCCTGGCCTCATCCACCTTGTCCTGGTGGATGAGGGTGGTGAGCCGGGTCATGGCCCCGGGCATGATATTGGACATGGTCGAGATGGAACCGGCGGCCTTGATTTCGGGATTGGTCATGATGTCAAAGACCAAACCGTCGTCGCCGGACATGATTTTGAAGTCCTCCCCGCAGAGTTTCCGGGTGAGCTTCATATTGTCCAGGTTACCGGTGGCCTCCTTGACCGAGGTGACGTTTTTAAAGTCCCGGGCCAGGATGGCCAGATCCTGGGGCAGCATCTGGGCGCCGGAGCGACCAGGGATGATATAGGGAATGAACGGGGTGTCGGGATAGGTCTTGGCCAGGACTTCATAGTATTCCCTTCTGATTTCCAAGGAGGAGGGCCCGTTGTAATAGGGGTCCACCAGGAGGATGCCGTCAACCCCTTCCAAAACGGCGTGGCCGGTTCCGACAATGGCTTCTTCGGTATTGTTGCTGCCGGTTCCTGCAATGCAGAGACACTTACCCCGGGTCTGGCGGGCCGTGAGGGCAACGACCAGATCATGCTCCTTCCATTTGAAAGTGGGGCTCTCCCCGGTGGTTCCCGTGGCCAAGATGCCGGTGATTCCCTGGTCGATCTGGAAGTCGATGAGCTGTTCCAGGCCGTTCTGGTCAAGATCCCCTTCCGGGGTGAACGGGGTGATCATTGCGGTAAAGCATCCGTCTTGCATAGTGTCTTACTCCTGCAGTTATATAATAATGATGGGGTTGGTGTAATGGTCTGGTGCTACCATAACTGAGGGCCGGGTTCAAGGGGATTGTTGTTTGATGATAATATTTTTTAATTTCAACCACCTGCGGCCCAAAAACCTCCGTTTTTGGTGCTACCAAAGGGACAACGCAACCCCATCCCTTATACGGCTGGATATTCCATGGCCAATCGTCCCCGGTTCTATGACGGATTCGGGTCAGAACCTCAGGGAGAGACAGCTCAAGCCCCCGTCCAGTTTGCGATATTCGGAGGTGTCCACGGCAAGGGTTTTGAACCCGGCCCTTTCGATGGCCTCCCGGGTGCGGTCAAACCCCCTGGGAACGATGACGTAATCGTTGACCCGGATGCAATTGGCGGCATAGGTTTCTTGGTCGGGGACGAGGATGCGGTTGAATTTGGAAAAGACCTCCATGTCCGTGAATTCTCCGGTGATGAGCAGGTGGTTGTCCTCCAGGTAGCTCAGTCCGGTTTTCAAATGGAGCATCTCCTTCATCTCCACCATGCTGCCGGTGTAACCGAATTGTTCCAGGGCCTTTATGAGCTGTTCCGCCCCAGGGCGGTTGGTACGGTGGGAAAGTCCGATGTAAAAATGATCCCCCACCATCATCACATCCCCCCCCTCCAGGGTGCCCGGGGCCTGGATGTGGAAAAGGGTGTCGTAAAACTCCCCCAGCACGGTGTCCATGCGGGCCTCTTCCCCTCTTCGGGTCTCTGCCCCAGGGGCGGTGATCATGGCAAAGTCCCGGGTGCACACGGCCACATCTTCGATGAAGCAGGCGTCGGGGTAGTCGGGTTCTGCATCCAGGGGGGTCACGGTGAGTCCGCAGGTTTCAAGGGCTTGGACATAGGCCCGGTGTTGTTCAAGGGCGGTCGGGTATACGGGGGCGCCCAGTTCCGGGGCGGAGGTAATGCCCCTTTCAAGGCTGGCTGCCGGTTCTCTGACAATGGCACGGGTAAACATGGTGGTTCCTTTGTTTCTGAGGGTGACAGGTTTGGATGATGCATACCCGGGAGCGGGTGTGGCCGGTGGAAGCCCCGGGCAGGGACGGATATTCGTATCCCATGGGACTTTATACTCAAACGACAACACAGGGCAAGGCTGTTTTTCTTTTCGGGCAGGTAGGGGAAATTCCCGGCAATGAATTTGGATGATTTCAAGGGCTTAAACCGCTGTTTCGACCGGAGGGGTTGACACCTGTGATGGACATACTATTATATGGCTCCTAAACGTGTACAAGATTAAATACCTAATTTCAGGGAGCTTTATATGTCAGAGCCTCAAGAGTCGGGGAATATTCCCAAGAGTGCGGACGAGCACATTGCCAATTTACGCTTTCAATTGACCCAGAATGCGGAATGCGGCACCACCCACTACAACCTGGGCGTCGCCCTCATTGGAAAACAGGAGTACGCCGAGGCGGAAAAGGTTCTCCACGACGCCATCGATTGCAGCCCCACCCTGGCCGAGGCCTATGTGCTTCTGGGGGGCATCTGCCTCCAGCGCGGTGACCTGGAAGGCTGCTACCGTTACAACCAGCGGGCCACCAAAGCCCGGGCCGGATTTGCCGAAGGCTACGGCAACATGGCCTTTGTCCTGTTGCAGCTGGTGGACGGTAAGGATGAAAAGGAAGACGAAGAAAAGGTGGACAAGGCCATTAAGAATCTGAAAAAGGCCATCATCCACAACAAGCACTTCATCCAGGCGTATGTGACCCTGGGCACGGCCTATTTCATGAAGGGTCTGGTCCCCGAAGGGATCAAGGCCAACCTGGAAGCCCTTGAAGTCCAGCCGGATTTTCCCATTGCCCACAACAACCTGGCAGTGGCCTATCTGGAATCCCAGAATTTTGAAAAAGCCATCCACCATTGTGACCAAGCCCAAGCTCTGGGATACGAGGTTTCCCAGAACCTTATCAAGGAGCTTGAACCCCACAGAAAGGCTTAAAACCAAAGCATAATCGCCGTGTCGGTAAATCCGATTTTTATTGACATGTGGTAACAGACATTCTATATCTGCAATGTTATTTTGCTTAAAATGTTCTTTTTAAGAGGATATAGGTGTCAGAACTGTTTGAAATGACACAAGATCAGACCAGATGAAAAGTTTTTGAATCTCTTTTCATTATGATGAATGTAATTTAACTTTTAACGGAGGTAAGTAAATGGCTAAGCATGAAACTCCTTTACTGGATCAGCTGGAATCCGGCCCATGGCCTAGCTTTGTCTCTGACCTGAAAGCTCAGGCCGAAAAAAGAGCAAAGAACGAAGAAGGCATTGAATTCCAGATTCCGGTAGATGTTGTGGATGACCTTCTGGGAATTCTCGAACTTTCTTACAAACACGGTAGAACCCACTGGAAACATGGCGGTATCGTAGGTGTTTTCGGTTACGGTGGCGGCGTAATCGGCAGATACTGCGACCAGCCTGAAAATTTTCCCGGCGTTGAGGCATTCCACACCATGCGTGTTAACCAGCCTGCCGGTAAATACTACAAAACCGAGTACCTGAGAAAGCTGGCCGACCTGTGGGATTTCCGCGGTTCCGGTATCACCAACATGCATGGCGCCACCGGCGACATCATCCTGTTGGGCACCACCACTCCCCAGCTGGAAGAAATCTTCTGGACCCTGACCCACGACATGAATCAGGATCTTGGTGGTTCCGGTTCCAACCTGAGAACCCCGGCCGACTGCCTGGGCTCCTCCCGTTGTGAGTACTCCTGCTACGACACTTCTGCCCTGTGTCATTTCCTGACCAACGAATTCCAGGATGAGCTGCACAGACCGGCCTTCCCCTACAAGTTTAAGTTCAAACTTGACGGTTGTCCCAACTGCTGCGTGGCCTCCATCGCCCGTTCCGACATGTCCTTCATCGGTACCTGGAAAGACGACATCCGCATTGATCAGGATGCCGTTAACAAATACGTTGAAAACGATGCTGCCTATCCTGCAAACGCCGGCGCCCACAAGGGTAAAGACTGGGGTCCCTTCGACATTCAGAAAGAAGTCGTTGACCTGTGTCCCACCGGCTGCATGAAGTTCGAAAACAAAGAACTGAAGATCGACAACAGCAATTGTACCCGCTGCATGCATTGTATCAATGTTATGCCGCGCGCCCTGAAGATCGGTAAAGAAACCGGTCTGTCCATCCTGGTTGGTGCCAAGGCTCCCATCCTGGACGGTGCACAGATGGGCTCCCTGCTGGTTCCCTTCGTTGAAGTGAATCCCGAAAACGATTACGAAGAAATCACCGAAGTGATTGAAAACGTATGGGATTGGTGGATGGAAGAAGGTAAGAACCGTGAACGTCTTGGCGAGCTGATCATGCGCCAGGGATTCCAGAAACTCCTCGAAGTAACTGGCATCGAAGCTGCTCCTCAGCACGTCGCTTATCCCAGAACCAACCCCTACATCTTCTGGAAAGAAGACGAAGTAGAAGGCGGCTGGGACCGTGATGTTGAAGAATACAGAAAACACCACAGAAGATAGAAAGGGAGAATAATAATGGCTTTTATTTCTACTGGATACAATCCTGAAAAACCGATGGAAAACAGAATCACCGACATCGGGCCCAGAGACTATAACGAATTTTATCCTCCTGTTATCAAGAACAACAAGGGTAAATGGTCTCATCATGAAATCCTCGAACCCGGCGTACTGGTTCACGTTGGCGAGTCCGGAGACGAAGTTTACACCGTAAGATGCGGTGGCGCTCGTCTGATGTCCACCTCCATGATCAATGAAATCTGCGACATCGCCGATAAACATTGTGACGGTTACGTGCGTTTCACCACCCGTAACAACATCGAATTCATGGTTGACTCCAAGGACAAAGTGGAGCCCCTGAAAAACGATCTGGCTTCCAGAAAGTTTGACGGAGGATCCAACAAGTTCCCCATCGGCGGTACCGGTGCCGGTATCACCAACATCGTTCACACCCAGGGTTGGGTACACTGCCACACCCCCGCAACCGACGCTTCCGGTACCGTTAAGGCTGCCATGGACGTTCTGTTCGACGACTTCCAGAACATGAGATTGCCGGCTCAGCTGCGCGTTTCCATGGCGTGCTGTCTGAACATGTGTGGTGCTGTTCACTGCTCTGACATCGCCATCCTGGGCTACCACAGAAAACCGCCGATGCTGGACCACGAATACCTGGACAAGGTATGCGAAATCCCCCTGGCCGTTTCTGCCTGCCCCACCGCAGCCATCAAACCCTCCAAGGTTACCCTGGAGAACGGCAACGAAGTTAAGTCCGTAGCCGTTAAAAACGAAAGATGTATGTACTGCGGTAACTGCTACACCATGTGCCCCTCCATGCCCCTGGCCGACACCGAAGGTGACGGTATTGTACTGATGGCTGGTGGTAAGGTTTCCAACAGAATTTCCGATCCGAAATTCTCCAAGGTTGTTGTTGCCTTCCTGCCCAACGAAATGCCCCGCTGGCAGTCCATGACCGACGCCATTGAAAAAATGGTTAACGCATACTCCAACGGCGCCAACAAGTACGAACGTCTGGGCGACTGGGCCGAAAGAATTGGATGGGAAAAATTCTTTGAAGTATGTGAGCTGCCCTTTACCCATCATCTGATTGACGATTTCCGTCAGCAGGCTTACATGAGCTGGCGTCAGTCCACTCAGTTCAAATTCTAATCAGGCTGTCTGGTTACGTTTTTGAACACTAAGTGTTAAATATATGGAAAGCCGGAGTGCCATCGTGCGCTCCGGCTCTCCATTTTTCTTCAAAGGAGAATACCATGAGCGAACTTCTTGATAACAAAGAAGAAGCACGGAAAGCGGTTGTGGCTTGGCTGGAAAAAAAGTCCAAATCCAAAACCAAATTCTACATCAAAGATTTCTACAAAATCTTTCCCGATGACAAACCCAGAATGATCAAAAAAGTCATCAACAAGATGGTTGAAGACCAGATTCTTGAGTTCTGGTCCTCCGGATCCACCACCATGTACGGCCTGAAAGGTGCTGGCATCCAGCATTCCTCCGAAGGCGAAGAATAAGATTAAAGATCGCAAGTGACCATGCAGTGCAGTAGGAACAGAACTCCGGGAGTTGTGGTGGCCGGCCTTAGGGGCGGTTCGGGCAAGACGATTATATCCCTTGGGATAACTGCCTCATGGAAGCACCAGAATATATCGGTCTCTCCCTTCAAGAAGGGACCGGATTATATTGACGCCGGCTGGCTTTCAAAAGCAGCCGGCCGCCCCTGTTTTAATCTGGACACCTACCTGTGTACCCAGAGAACCGTCCAGGACGCCTATCTGCGCCACTCCGCCGATGGGGAGCTCTCCGTTGTGGAGGGCAACCGAGGCCTATACGACGGTCTGGACACCGACGGTGCCACCTCCACATCCGAATTGGCCAAACTCCTCAACCTTCCGGTTCTCCTGGTCCTGGACTGCACCAAGTCCACCCGGACCATGGCGGCCATCCTCATGGGCTGTATCCATTTTGATCCCAGCATCAAAATCGGCGGCGTCATCCTCAACCGGGTGGCGGGCAAGCGCCATGAGAAGAAGATCAGGGACAATATCCGCCATTTCTGTGACATCCCCGTTTTTGGCGTGGTACCCAAACTCAAGGCGTCGGATTTCCCCGAACGCCACATGGGACTGGTCACCTCGGAGGAGCACGGGTTTTCCGAAGACGCCATAGCGGCCGCCCGGATCATCGCGGAAAAATACATCGACCTGGACGCCCTCAAGGCCCAGGTTCTCAACTGGGACGGTGGCCGGGACGCAAGGCTCCCTGAACCCGATGCCCTTCCCGCCCAGAGCCCGGCAGCCCGGACGGCGGTTGATACGTCCCAGGAGCCCTTGACCATCGGGATCATCCGGGATTCCGCCTTCCAGTTTTATTATCCGGATAATATTTCCGCCTTGGAAAATCTGGGCGCCCGGATCATCTACCTCAGCCCCCTGACCCAGAAGACCATCCCCCATGTGGATGCCATCTATATGGGCGGCGGCTTCCCCGAGACCCATGCCCCCCAGCTGGCCGCCAACCATGCCTTCCGGGACCAGCTCAGGGCCATGGCCCTCAAGGGGCTGCCCATCTATGCCGAATGCGGCGGGCTCATCTTCCTTGGGGAAAGCATTGAACTGGACGATACCGTCTATCCCATGGCCGGGGTTCTGCCCGTCCGGTTCGGCCTCTCCCGTCGCCCCCAGGGCCACGGCTACACCGAGGTGGAAGTGGTCCACGACAATCCCTTTTACGAAAAAGGGGAGGTGCTCAGGGGCCATGAATTTCGCTATTCCCACATCCAGTCCATCGATTACACCGATGAGATGATGGCCTTCCGCATGGAACGGGGGAAGGGCATCCTTGGGAAGAAGGACGGCTTCTTCAAGTACAACACCTTTGGGACCTATACCCATATCCACGCCCTGGGATCCCCCTCATGGGCCCCCTCCCTGGTGGCCAAGGCCGCAGCCTTCCGTGCCCAAACCTCCCCAAGCTGAAAACCGCTTTTACCGCTTTATATTTGACAATCCCTTCGTCTGATTGTATCTAACCCGATACACAGCCAGGGTATTTCGCCATTGGTTGTTCCCTTACATGAAACAATGGGGCTCGTCCATGGAACTGCCCGGGGGCTGCCGAGCCGATTTTTAAATTGTTACGGGCATGGGACCCCCATGTCGCAAGAGGTGATATCATCGAAGTATTAAAAACAATCCAGGAAATGCGGGCCTTTACCGACGCCCTGAGAAAAACCGACCAAACCCTGGCCTTTGTTCCCACCATGGGCTTTCTTCACCAGGGCCATCTCTCCCTCATGGAAGAGGGATTGAAGCAGGCAGACAAGCTGGTGGTTTCCATCTTTGTCAATCCGGCCCAATTCGGTCCCAACGAAGACCTGGACACCTATCCCAGGGCCCTGGAGCGGGATTTGGAGCTCTGTGAAAACATCGGCGCCGCCGCCGTCTTCTGTCCCAACAGCGAGGACATGTACCCCAAAGGGTTTGAAACCTGGGTGGAATTGGAAAAACTGCCCCTGCACCTGTGCGGTCTTTCCCGCCCGGTCTTTTTCAAGGGAATAGCCACTGTGGTGGCCAAGCTGTTCAACATCGTCAATCCCCACGTGGCCCTGTTTGGTGAAAAGGATTTCCAGCAGCTTGCCCTGATCAAGCGCATGGTAAAGGACCTCTGCTTTGACATTGAGGTGGTGGGCGTGCCCATCGTCCGGGAGGAGGACGGGTTGGCCATGAGTTCCAGGAATAAGTATCTTTCCGATACGGAACGGCCCGAAGCACTGCGCCTCTCCCAGAGCCTGGCCATGGCCCGGGAAATGGTGGAACTGGGCACCACCCAGGCCGACCGCATTGCCGATTCCGCCCGGACTTACCTGGAGGCCTGTTCAAAGATCGCCGTGGACTACGTCTCCCTGTGCGATCCCAACACCCTGGATGAGGTTCAGATCATTGAGGGACCCACCCTCATGGCCATTGCCGTGATGCTGGGCAAAACCCGTCTCATCGACAATATGGTCCTCCATCCCTGATCCATGGCACCGAACACCAAGTCCATATCCCTAGGGGAGGAAAAAGATCATTTCCAGGCCATGGACTGGAAGGAGTTCGGTACGGTCCTGCTCAACGCCACCCCCAACGGGGTGGTGGTCTTTAGCACGGGATTCGGGGCCGTGATCTCCAACCGCATCGCAAGGGACCGCCTGGGAATCTATCCCGGAGCCCTCATGGAGACCACCTGCCCCTCCCTCATGTCCCACGCCCGAATGGCCCTTGAAAATGGCGGCTCCCGCACCAGTACCACCATCAAAAAGCGGGGCCATTCCTTTACCGCCCTCCTTTCCCCGGTTCTCCATAAGACCCAGGCCATCGGTGTTCTCTGTCTCTTCGAGGACATTACCGCCATGGAACAAATCTCCCACCGCCTGGCCCGGGTGGAGGAACTCAGTATGGAGTTGGACACCATCATCGACAGCTCCAACGACGGCTTGTGGATCTGCGACGGGGACGGGGTGGTGCAGCGGCTCAACCCGGCCTCGGAGGCGCTCACAGGGGTAACGGCTGCAGAAATGGTAGGCAAACCCATGGAATACCTGGTTAAGCACCAGATCATTGACCAGTCCGTCACCCTTAAGGTGCTGGAGACCCGGAAAAAGGCATCCATCATCCAGAAGACCCGGACCGGAAAGCGGCTCTTCCTCACCGGCACCCCGGTATTTGATTCCAAGGGGCGGCTCTTCCGGGTGGTGGTCAACGAGCGGGACATCACCGAGATCAGCCGGCTCCAGGAGCGGCTCAGGGAGAATGTGGAACTCAAGGCCGGGTTCCAGCGGGACCTTCTGGAAAAGCAGATCCAGGAAAACGAGTCCCGGAATATCATCGCCAAGAGCGACAATTACCGCCGCATCATTGAAAAGGCCGTAAAGCTGGGAGAGGTGGATTCCACCGTCCTTGTTCTGGGGGAATCCGGAGTGGGCAAGGGGGTGCTGGCCGACTTCATCCACCGGTATTCGGCCCGGGCCGGCCACCCCATGATCCGGATCAACTGCGGCTCCATCCCCGAAACCCTTGTGGAAAGTGAATTGTTCGGCTATGTTAAAGGAGCCTTTACCGGAGCCCGGAACCAGGGCAAGCCCGGCAAATTTGAACTGGCCGACAAGGGCATCATCTTTTTGGACGAGATCGCCGAACTCCCCCTGGCCTCCCAGGTGAAACTCCTCAAGTTCCTGGAAGACGGGGTCATCACCCGGGTGGGGGACACCAAGAGCAAAAAGGTGGATACCCGGATCATCGCCGCCACCAACCGGGACCTTAAATCCATGATCGAGAAAAAGCGGTTCCGGTCCGACCTCTATTACCGCCTCAACGTCATTCCCCTAAAGGTGCCCCCCCTTCGGGAACGGCGGGACTGCCTGGTCCCCTTGATCAACCATTACCTGGATCAATTTTGCGCCAAATACGACAAACCCGGCATCCATTTGTCCGCCGATATCCTGGACGCCCTCACCGCCTATCCCTACCCCGGAAATGTCCGGGAAATGATCAATATCTGCGAGCGCATGGCCGTCATGTCCCAGGGGGGCGCCATCGCCTTCCGGGATCTGCCCGCCGGTGTCCAGGAGCACATGGAACCCGGGGATGCCATCTCCCTGGACATGAACCAGGGCCTCACCCTCAAGGAGATGGTGGCCGACCTGGAAAAGAAGATCCTCACTGCTGCCCTGCGGGAGCATGGGACCCAGACCCTGGCCGCCAAGGCCCTGGGGTTGAATCAATCCACCATTGCCCGGAAGATGAAGAAGTTTCAGATTTTAAAGGGGATTGGATAGACCTTGGCCTGACCCGGTGGGGGCGGCGCAGCCTTTCTTGTCCCGGAAAGATCGAAAACAGTCCCTAAATTCCATTCCGGGTCATCTCCAAAACTGCGGCCCTACGGGTCCTCAAACAATTGGAGCTGCCACCTCCATTCCATTAAGGGGCTGTAGTTTCAACTTACCAACGGCCTGCGAAAGGCTACCCCGACCCCACCTGACCACTGGAGGAAAAGGAATCAATTGGGGTGCCCCATAAGGGGTATATCCAATGGGAGGGAAAGAGGTGGTATAAAGTTGACTTTCAATTCTGTATGGTGTCTCCGTAAGTTAAGATGTCTCAGAAACATTATGCTATTTGGTTAAAATTGTTAACAAGCAAAGTCACGTCTTGTTTATTATTAAGATTATATTTCCCACTCTTATCTATCGTTACCCTTAATGAATAAACTGGTCCTTCATTATTTATAATACCAATGCCGGCCCAGTTTTTTATTTGGCTACTTGGCAAAATCAAATAGTCATTGAAATAACGGGTATTATCGCAACATCTAAAAACAAAAATATAAAACATTTGGAATGAATGGTTAGAATCAAAGCTGCTCTTTTTGATCGAAAACCCAAAGATTCCTGATTCAGACGAATTCGCTGTCTTCACTTGGATATGAAAATACTTATTGTTTTTACTGGCAATAACGTCAATTCCATCGTCAACAGACATTAATGAAGCATTGAATCCATTAAAAAGGAGTTCGCTTACAACAGCAATCTCGCCAGCTTTCCCTGTATACAAGTTTGAAACAGTTGGTTGTTCTGGTAACTTTGGCTTAATAAGTGGGCGTTTCTTTAACCGATACATCCCTTTTCGAAAGGAGCCTTTTTTCTTACCTGCAACACGAGCGAAACTTGCTTTTGCACCTTTTTTTCTTACATCCGCTCCTAACCTTTGGGCTATTTTTCTTTTTAACGTCTTTTGTGGGTCTTTGATATGGGGAAAAGCTGCGATAAGCATATTTGCTATATCATTAATATGGGCTCCACCTTTATGCTCTGCCATTACCTCTTTGATCTGTTCTATGAGTGTCATTGTTTCTCCTTGATTTTAATTATCCATAACTTCGATAAGTTACATCATTTTACCAATCTATAATAATTGTTACTAATGAATTCATTTCCCCCTAGACGGAGCGATTTTTTTCTAACCCACTGATTTGCAGTTGTTAATCAGCCAATTGCAATGCCGTGAGCGGTTAGTACCTATTTGTAATTTGAGATAGCTGTTTTTTTAATTTATGATCTTGAGCGTATAGAAACAATATAGTGAACAGATTCATTACAGTTTTGGGGGCAAGTTACTTTAATTCCATCAGAATAAGTATAACTGCAATGGATAACTCTGATAAACCATCCTAAATTAGAAATAGCAACAATATTTAATGCTCCGCTAAATTTTTTTAAGTGGACGTATTTCAAAGGCCACATAGAGCCAGGGGATGTATCGCTAGGATACGAATCAAGGTTTCGTCATTATCGGTTGTTACATATGGGGGGGTGATGGCTGGTATTATCGTTTTTGACTGGTCTCTTTCGTGTTACCATTTGTATTTTGTGAAATGATTTAATTTACAACATGTTAGAGTTGGACCCGGTTTTAAATACCAGTTTTTAAAAAATAGTATTTACCCCTGGAGGCGGCGGGGTTATATTGAAGTTAATTCCATTTTTATTGGACACTTGGAATAGGATGAAGGGACCATGAAAATTCCAGTCACTCCGCCTGACTTTGCGGATATTTTTCCCAGGAGAAAAGGGCTTCTGTATAGGGCGCTGAAGGCCAGTGTAACCGATGACAGGGGACGTTACCTGCATTGGGACAAGCTTCGTCATTTGACGCCTCCGAAAGGGCTTTCCAGTGAGGAATGGTGGGGGATGATGAAGTTTAAGCGGCGGAGTCTGTTTACCGAACTTCCCTTTTCGGACAAGGCGGGGCAGGCTTTTCAATTCTGCATTCCGGACACTGCCCATCGTGATTTACACTGGCTTGACATGAATGCGGCCGGGACCATTTCAGCCCATGCGCCTGTGAACCATCAAGGGATGAAGAACAGCTATTTGATCACCTCCCTTGTTGAGGAGGCGATCCATTCAAGCCAGCTTGAAGGGGCGTCCACCACCCGTCATGTGGCCAAGGAGATGATCCGAAAGGGAAGGCGCCCCAAAGACAAAAGCGAACAGATGATTTTGAATAACTTCCATGCCATGCAGTTTATACGGGAGTTTAAGGCGGATCGGCTGACCCCGTCCTTTGTATTGGAACTCCATGGGCTGCTGACGGAAAAGACATTGGACGATCCTGATAAGGCCGGGGTTTTGAGGAGCAAAGACGATGATGTCTATGTTACGGACCGTATGGGGTCCGCTGTCTTGCATTCTCCCCCCCGTGCCTCGGAGCTGGATGGGAGGTTGGCGGTTCTCTGTGATTTTGCCAACTCCATCCCGGACAGGGGATTTATCCATCCGGTGATCCGGGCGATTCTTCTCCATTTTATGCTGGCCTATGATCATCCATTTGTTGATGGAAACGGAAGGACGGCCCGGGCCTTATTTTATTGGTCAATGATTGGTCAGGGCTATTGGCTGGCGGAATTTATTTCCATTTCAAGGATTATCAAGCGTTCACCGGTCCAATATGGCCGATCTTTTTTGTATACGGAAACAGACGACAATGATGTGACCTATTTTATCAATCACCAACTTGAGGTCATCAAAAAAGCCATTCAGGATCTCCATGTCTATCTGGAGAAAAAGGCAAAGAAGATCGAAGATGCACGGAATGCATTGAAAAATACGAAAAACCTGGGTGGGAAATTAAACGCCAGACAATTGGCCATCCTCCGCCATGCGTTGAATCATCCAAGGTTCATTTATAGCATTAATGAGCACCGCAATTCCCATGGGATTTCCTATGAGACTGCGAGAAAGGATTTAATGTATATGTCGGACACCCTCCGCCTTCTTACCCGATTAAAGGAGGGGAGAACCTTTATTTTCCTTTCACCGGAAGATCTTGAGGTGCGTATTGCCAAACATTGATGGGTAAGTCTTGTATTGTGGAAGTTAACAGGCCGTATCCGGTAAGTCGGATACGGCCTGTTTGGGTTTGGAGGAGATGGGATTATCCGGGGACGCCGTATTCGTCCCAGCCCCGGAGGCGGTAGTAGTCCTGGACCAGGTAGTTGAGGTCGGCCCGGCTGATGCCTTTGCCGCCTTCCAGTTTTTCCTTGAACATGCGGTCGGGCAGGGTGTCGTGGTCCCGTGTGAGGCCCTCCTGGAGGTTGAAGATCCGGGTGGCGTCGGTGACCCGGGCGGCCAGCTGGGCGAGCTGGGGTTGGTCCATTTTCATGCCGGTGGTGAGTTCCACCAGGGTGATGAGGTCTTCCCAGGGGTAGAAGTCCCGGTAGAAGCGGCAGAGGATAAAGGTGTCAAAGAGGGTGCATCGGTCCTCAAAGTCCAGGAAGAGTTCGGCCTTGCCTTCCAGCTGGTCGGGATCGATGATACCGGAAAGTTCGGGCTTGTAAAAGGTGGAGCGCAGGTGGCAGGCCCCCCGGGGGCTGACGGCGTAGGCCAGGCCCATGCCCTTGAGGACCCGGGGGTCGTATCCGGCGGGTTCCAGGCCCTTGACGTGAACGGCTTGGTCGGCCATGCCCATTTCCTTGGCGGCCAGGCGGATGCCGTCGGCCAGAAGGCCGCCCAGACCTTCCCTGCGGGCGGTTTTAAAGAGGATGTCGGCCACGCCCTGGGCATCTCCGTATGAGTAGGGTTCCTTGATGAGGCCCCGGGTGGCGGCTTCCAGGGTCATGGCGGCCAGGTTGCCGGCGGTGATGGTGTCCATTCCTAAGCTGTCGCAGATGTCGTTGAGCCAGACGATGTCCTCGATGCTGTCGATGAGGCAGAGGCCGCCAAAGGCGTATAGGGTTTCATATTCCGGCCCTTCCATTTTCAACCCCTTGTGGGGGCCTTCCTGGACGGTGACCAGTTTGCCGCAGCCCATGAAGCAGGTTTTGCAGGAGCGGGGCTTGACGTCCAGCTTTTCCTTCATGGCCTGGGCGTTGATCTTCTCCCAGCCGTCGAATTTCCCCTTGGACCAGTATTTGGTGGGGAAGGCCCCGGCATTGTTCAAACCGGCCACCATGACAGGGGTGCCCTGTTCCCGGTAGACATGGGTGACGGGGCTGTCCTTGAGCCGGGAGAGCATGTCCTTGCCATAGGCTTTGATACCGGCAAGGTCGTGGAATTCCCTTCGGGTCTTGCCGTGGAAGATGATGCCTTTGATGTTTTTAGAGCCCAGGACGGCGCCCATTCCGGTGCGGCCGGCGGACCGCCAATAATCGTTTTCCACCACGGCGAATTTCACCAGGTTTTCCCCGGCCGGGCCGATGACCAGGGCGGTGGCACCCTTGACCCCGCACCGGGCCTTGATTTCATCCTCGGCCTTGTAGGTGTCCATGCCCCAGAGGTCGGTGGCGTCGTGGAAGACCACGCCTTGGTCCGATATTTCGATCCAGACGGGGGAGGGGGCGGCGCCCTTGATGACCACGGCATCGAATCCGGCCCTGCTCATGGTCACGGCGGCCTTTCCTCCGGAGTAGGATTCGGCATAGAACCCGGTGAGGGGGGATTTGGAAAAGATGCCGTAGCGGCAGCTGCCGTACACCGGGCTGTCCGTGGCCGGCCCCAGGGTAATGATGAAGCGGTTGTCCGGCGACAGGGGATCCACTCCAGAGGGGTTGTGGGTGAGGAGCAACTGGGTGCCCAGGCCCTTGCCGCCGAGGAATCCGGCAAGGAGTTCATTTTCCAGGGGCTCCACCCGGCTCTGGGATTGTCCGGCGTCAATGGAAAGCAATGTATTGAAAAAACCCTTCATGGTTCCATCCTCTATCTTGTCTTTTTCGGTTAGGTGCCCCGGGTGGCTGATCCGGAAATGGAAGGGCCGGGGGCCGACAGGGGGGCCGTGGGGTGGGATTGTCACCCGTGGCTTCCTGCCGGTCGTTCCAGCCCCAGGGGACTGGAACGGCTTTTTTCGCCTGTGGGAATCTTCCCGGCTCCAGGGGCTCAACATTCCCCGGAGCCGGTGGAGGGGATCAGGCAGAGATTTCCTTGAGGCTTTCTTCCAGGATGGAGAGACCCGTGTCCAGCTGTTGGTCGGTGATGACAAAGGGCATGAGGGTCCGGATGACGTTGCCGTAGTTGCCGCAGGAGAGGAGCACCAGGCCCTTTTCATAGCAGCGCTGGGTGAGTGCCTTGGCTTTGGCTGCAGCCGGTGCCTTGGTCTCCCGGTCTTCCACCAGTTCCAGGGCCAGCATGGGACCTTTGCCCCTGACGTCGCCGATGATTTCGTTGTCGGCCTGCATCTGGCCGAAGCGTTTTCCCAGGATGTCCCCCAGTTCCTTGGCCCGATCCAGGAGTTTGTCTTCAAAGAGGATGTCCAGAACGGCCAGGGCTGCCTTGCAGGACAGGGGGTTGCCCGCATAGGTGCCGCCCAGTCCGCCGGGGTGGGGTTTGTCCATGTATTCGGCCTTGCCGGTGACGGCGGACAGGGGCATGCCCCCGGCCAGACTCTTGGCCTGGGTCACCATGTCCGGCTGGATTCCCCAATGTTCGATGGCCAGGAATTTACCGGTGCGGCCGGCCCCGGCCTGGACTTCGTCGATGATGAGAAGGATGCCGTATTTTTCACAGATGGATTTCAGGGTGGGGAAGTATTCCGGGGGCGGGGTGACAAATCCGCCTTCCCCCTGGATGGGTTCGGCAATGACGGCGGCCACGGATTCCGGGTCCACATGGGTGATGAAAAAGTCTTCCAGGTAGCGGGCGCAGGCCATGTCACAGGAGGGGTAGCTCTTGTTCATGGGGCAGCGGTAGCAATAGGGGGAGGGGATCCGGCTGACTTCGGCGGCAAAGGGGCCGAAGCCATGTTTATAGGGCATGACCTTGGAGGTCAGGGACATGGTCATGTGGGTCCGACCGTGGAATCCGTTTTCCAGGGCGATGATGCCGGGGCGGCCCGTGGCATAGCGGGAGATCTTCACGGCGTTTTCAACGGCTTCGGCGCCGGAGTTGGCAAACATGGTCTTTTTGGCAAAATCGCCGGGGACCAGTTCGTTGAGCTTGGCGGCCAGCTCCACATAGGCGTCGTACATGCCCACGTGGAAGCAGGTGTGGATAAAGTTGTCGGCCTGGTCTTTAATGGCCTGGACCACCTTGGGGTGGGAGTGGCCCACGTTGTTGACGCCGATGCCGCCGGCGAAATCAATGAGGTCTTTTCCGTCCACATCGGTCATGATGGCGCCCTTGGCGCTCTTAATAAAGGCAGGGGTGATATTGGCAGGGCCCTGGGCCACATGGGTATTTCTCATTTTCTGCAATTGGTCGTATTGGGTAGATGCCATGGTGATATGACTCCTTTGGGATAGGGGATAAATGAAGGTGTCCCATCGGGAAGTACGGATGCCGGGCAGCATGATGTTGGTATGGACAATATTTACAAAATATGTGCCAACCCCCCGGCTCCCCCGGGCCTTTTTAAATTTGTTCCATGTTTAAAGGGGGATGGGCCGTTTTTGAATTTTTGGGTGGGCTGGGATGGGGGGATGAAAAATATGCAAAAAGGAATAAAAATGCAAAATGGAATACGGTGCAGTGGCGCATTGTGAATGGGTCTAAAACGGTGTTTTTCTGTCGGGTTGTAGCTGGATTATAGTCGTTTTGGGGTATGCAAAAAGGCATAATCCCCATCGGCTTCGGCACAAATTCAGGCTGTGTTCCCTGAAGGGTCGGGGTAAGGTCTTGGTATGAGGGGGAAAAGTGAAAATGGCATAGCTTTTGCTAATTTATTTTCCGGAATTGTACCACCGGGGACCCTGCTGGGCGGCATGGCATCCCCAAGGCCCGATACGGGCGAAAATGAAACCCATATCCCCGCAGCCGTGGAATCGTGTCTGCGAGGTTGGTGTTAATCCCGCAGCTGAGGCTGTGACAGATCAGGAGGAGATGGATTTATGGTGTTCCGGCCCAGGGCCGGTTGAATCTGAGATTGAAGATGAACATTCGGTTCCAAATACCACTAAAAGTTTAAGGAGAACAAAGAGTATGCAGAAACGTGAAACTGGCTTTGTACGTCGTGTGACAATGAGTTTGCTGATATCCTTGATTCTGGCCATTGGGGCGGGGGCACCGGCATGGGCAAAAACCCATAAGTTTATCATGCAGAACATGTTTTCCTTGAACCATCCCATTACCCAGGCCGTTCAGAACATGGCCATGGAACTGAAGAAAAAGAGCAATGGCCGGATCAATATCCAGATCCTGCCCTCCGGCGCCCTGGTAAAGGGCCCCTCCATTTTCCAATCCGTGGGCATGGGCTCCATTGACATGGGCACCTCCTGTTCCTGCTACCATGGCGGCATCCTGCCTTCAGCGGCCGTGGCCTTTGCCCTGCCCGGCGACCCCCGTGGCATGGACGAAATCATCGACTTTATTTACACCGAAGAGGTCCTGGCCTTCTTCCGTAAGGCATATGCCACCCAGAACGTCTTTTTCGGCGCCCCCATGGTCATGGACGGCTACACCATCGTCTCCAAAAAGCCCATCAGGAGCTGGGAAGACCTGAAAAGCATGAAGGTCCGTGCCTCGGGCTCCATTGCCAAGACCCTGAAGAAAATGGGCATTCCCACGGTGTTCATCCCCTTCTCCGAAATCTATGTGGCCCTGTCCCGGGGCACCATTGATGCGGAAATTTCCGGTAACCATACGGAAAGTTTCCTGGCCAAAACCTATGAAGTGGCCAAATTCCAGACCGATCCCTATATTTCCGGCGCCCAGAACTGCGAGGTCATCGTGAACCAGGATCGCTGGAACGAACTGCCCGAAGACCTTAAGGCCCTCTTTGACCAGGAATTGAAGAACTGTTCCATGGAAGTGGCCCGTCTCTTTGCCAAGGAAAACAAGGAAGTGGTGGCCAAGATGGAATCCAAGGGAGCCCAGTTCCTCACCCTGCCCGACGAGGTCATGCAGAAATGGTCCCATACCGCCATCCAGATGTGGGACGAAGAGTTCACCAAGGATAAATTGTCCGCCGAATACATCGAGCTGGCCAAGAAACATTTAAAAAGCCTGGGATACTCCCTGTAATCTAACCGTTTCCATAGGCGTCCAGGGGCCGGTGCCCGGCCCCTGGATGGACAGGAGTATCATATGCACCCCATTGAACGCTTTATCCAATTGGTTGAAAAACTCAACGCCAGGGTGGGCAAGTCCTCGGCCTATCTGATCTTTGTCTTCATGTTCCTCATGCTTTACGAGGTCATTGCCCGGTATTTCTTTGAAAGCCCCACCATTTGGGTCCACGAGGTCTGCGGCCAGGTCTTTGCCGCCTATATCGCCCTCACCGGCGGCTGGGTTCTTCTGGAAAGGGGTCATGTCTCCGTGGACATCATCTACCAGTTTTTTCCGGAAAGGGGGAAACAGGTGGCCGACCTTGTGGTCTCCCTCATCGCCCTGTTCATGTTTGTGGTGATCTTCTGGCAGGGGTATAAGTTTGCATGGTTTGCCTTTAAAACAAACCAGCATTCCCACACCCTGTTCGGTCCACCCATGTGGCCGGTGAAATCCATGCTGCCTGCCGGCGCCCTGCTCTTCATCCTTCAGATTCTGGCGGATCTGGGTCGGTGTATCCTGGCCTTTTCCCATAGGAGGCCCCAATGAATCCTGCCCTGATTGTGGTTTTAATGTTTGTTGCGGTTGTTGTTCTGTTTGTCTTGAAAACCCCGGTGGCCTTTACCCTGGGAAGTGTGGGCATTGTCTCCCTCTATCTCCTCAACGGGCCAAGGTTCCTGCAGATGCTGCCCCCCTCCATGGTGGAGAACATGACCAGTATCATCCTGCTGGCCATTCCTTTGTTTATCTTCATTGGCTGTATCCTGGAGAAGTCGGGCATTGCCGATGAGATTTTTGAGATGATCTATAAATGGCTGGGGCCGGTTCCCGGCGGCCTGGCCATTGGCACCGTATTTATCTGCGTTGTCTTTGCCGCCATGGTGGGCATTGTGGGAGCGGCCACGGTGACCATGGGCCTCATCGCCCTTCCGGCCATGCTCAAGCGCGGGTATAAAACCTCCCTGGCCATTGGCTGTATCTCCGGCGGCGGGGCCTTGGGATTCCTTATCCCTCCCTCGGTGACCATGATCGTCTATGCCTCTTTGTCCAACCTTTCCATCGGCAAGATGTTTCTGGCCGGCATCCTCCCCGGTCTGCTTCTGGCCTCACTTTTCATGGGCTATATCCTCATTCGCAGCCTGATTAATCCCAATCTGGCCCCGCCCATTCCCGTTGAAGAGCGGGCCACCTGGGCTGAAAAATGGGCATCGGTGCGAAATCTGGCCATGCCCTTTATCCTGATCTTTTCCATCATGGGAACCATTTTTTCCGGGGCCGCCACCCCGACGGAGGCCGCTGCCGTGGGCGCCGTGGTTTCCATGCTCATCGTAGGTTTCCGGGTCCGCAACCTCAAGGATACCCTGGCCGTGGTCAATAAGGCCGCAGAACGGGCCGCTTTCTTGACCTCCATGGTCCTTTGGATTATCATCGGCTGCCTGGCCTTCTCCGCCGTGGTCAATACCCTGGGGCTGCCCATGCTGCTCAAGGATCTCATTGACTCCATCGGGCTGAACCGCTGGGCCGTGCTCATTGCCATGCAGTTGAGCTTTTTCCTTCTGGGAATGGTCATGGACGATCTGCCCATCATCATGATTACGGTTCCCATCTACGTGCCCCTGATCAGTCTGCTGGGCTTTGATCCGGTCTGGTTCGGGATCCTGTTCATCGTGAACATGCAGATGGCCTATCTGACCCCGCCCTTTGGCTTTGTCCTTTTCTATATGAAGGGGGTGGTGCCCGAAGGGGTCACCATGGGCGATATCTATAAATCGGTCTGGCCCTTCATCGGACTCCAGACCCTGTGTCTCATCATCATCATGGTATTTCCGGAGATCGTTCTCTGGCTGCCATCCTTGTTTACCATGTAAGTCCGTGCCCGGGCAGCCATATCCGGCGGCCCGGGAATGTACAACCCCGGGTTTTGCCCGTCACGGTAGCAGTCGAAAACGGGCAGGCCGAGTCTGGAGTGTGTCCAATGCGTATGTCTGATAATAAAGTCATGGATCTGTCCGAGGCGATCCAAACCTATGTGCCCCATGGCTGCCACCTGTCCATCGGGGGGTTTACCATCAACCGGAATCCCATGGCCGCCGTCCATGAAATCCTTCGCCAGGGGATAAAAGACCTCCATGTCTATGCCCATTCCAACGGCCAGGGTGTGGACGAACTGGTGGGGGGAGGGGCGGTGAAACGCCTGGAGATCGCCTATGGCGGCACCGGGAAATTCATGTCCACCTGTATCCGTTTCCGTTTGGCCGTTGAACGGGAAAAGATCCAGGTGGAGGATTATTCCAACTACATGATGACCCTTCGGTTCCTGGCCGGTTCCATGGGGGTGCCCTTTCTGCCCTTGCGGTCGGGATTTGGCACGGACATCATGGAAAAGTGGGGCTTCCCGCCCGAGTTCCGGGAGTCCGACCATAGGATCCCCAACAAAAAACTGGTGAGCCTGGACAATCCCTTTGACAATTGGTGTGATACGTCCAAGGTGGTGCTGGTGCCCGCCATCCGGCCCGAGACCACCATTATCCACGTGCAGCAGGCCGATGTAAGGGGCAATTGCCGGATCAAGGGCCTCAGCTTTGCCGATGCAGAGCAGGCCAAGGCCGCCGAGCACCTCATCATCACCTGTGAGGAATTGGTGGATGCCCAGGGGCTCAAGGATGATCCGGATCAGAACCTGATTCCCTTTATCCATGCAGATGCCGTGGTCCATATCCCCAAGGGCGCCTTTCCCACGGCCTGCTTCGGTCACTACGACTATGATCCGGTCTACCTTAATGCCTATGCCCGGGTGGCCAGGGACGATGCAGCCTATGGGGCCTTCATGGAGGAGCGGGTATTGAACTACCACAGCCACGCAGCCATGCTGGCCGATTTTGAACCCGGATATCTTCAGCGCATTGCCGCCGACCCGGTCCGGGGCTATGCCAAAGATCTGGATCGGAAAAACTAGGGGGAGACCATGGAATATACCTTAAAGGAAATGATGGCCCTGGCCGCGGCCAGGGAAATCCAGAATGATGATATTGTCTTTTGCGGAACCGGCATCTCCATGCTGGCGGCCATGGCGGCCAAAAATATCAATGCCAAAAAGAGCGTGATCTTCTTTGAGACCGGGGCCATTGATTCCGAGCTGGAACACCTGCCCCTGGCCGTTGGGGATTCCCGGATCATGTATCATGCCTCGGCCAACGGAGGCCTTCTGGACTCCTTTGCCACCATGCAGAACCCCGTGACCGGGAAAAAGGTTCTGGGGATTCTGGGGGCGGCCCAGATCGATATTTACGGCAACCTGAACTCCACGGTGATCGGGGAGTATCTGGGCCCGAAGATCCGGTTCTCCGGCAGTGGAGGCGCCTGTGACGTGGCCTCCTTTGTCTCCAGGAGCATCATCTTTATGACCCAGGAAAAGCGGAAGTTCAAAAAGAAGCTGGACTACCTCACAAGCCCGGGATACCTGGACGGCCCCGGCGCCCGGGAAAGGGAAGGGCTGGCCCCCGGCGGCCCCAGCCTGGTGGTGACCAACATGGGCATCATGGGCTTTGACGAGGCCTCTTGCAAGATGTACCTCAAGGGCTGCTACCCCGGGATCACCCCGGAACAGATCCTGGAGAACATGGAGTTTGACATTGATATCTCCCGGGCCCAAGACGTTCCCCCACCCACGGAGGAGGAACTGGCCCTGCTGCGGGACAAGTGCGATCCCCAGCGCCTGATCCTGGGATAGGGGGACCGCCTCGCCAAAAGAGGCATCCCTTCCAAATTCGTTTACCCCGCACCGGCATTGGCCCCGGGGCGGGGTCGTTTTTTAATTGGCACCATCCCTTGGGTTGATTCTCACGTTGGACGAAAGAATGTTCCAATGGGTGTTGTGGGGGGGGGCCTTATAGAAGAGAGGAGGCAAACCGTAGAGCTGGTGGGATGGGGCAAAAGGAGGGGAGAATAAAAAAGGGCGATTCCCGAAGGAATCGCCCTTTGAAGCGCTATGCAAGAAGACTAGGCTTTTTTATGGCAGCCGCCACACTTGGTGGGAGCAGGACCATTTTTGGCTTTGCCCATTTTCTTGTTGTAATCCTTATGGCAGCCGATGCAGTTGCCATGGAGGGCGTTTTCGTGGACCATCATGTCCTTTTTCGCTTTCTTGCCCTTTTTACCTTTTTTCTTTTTTTTCTTGAATTTGTTGTGACAGGTATCACAGGTCTGGACGTCGTCGCCCATTTTCAGTTCAAGGGGCTTTCCTTTGTCGTCATGGTGGCATTCGCCACAGGAAAGTTCGTATTCTTCAATGTGCTTCTTGTGGGTGAACTCAACCAGTTTGAATTTGGGGGCGCCTTTTTTCCGCTTTTTATAGCCCTTGGTTTCCATGGTGATGGTATCAGCAACTTCTGTACCCGCATGGAGACTCGTAGCAACAAAAACGACAGCGATCCCTGCGGCCAGCAGCAATGTGATCAGTTTTTTGTTCATAACGTGTTTCGCTCCTTTAGATTAACAATTTATTTGCCTTTTCCAGTGCCCCTCCCGGCACTGGATGAATCCGAAAATTCTGCTTTTTTTTACACAGCAACCCTTTAAAAGTCAATCATAAAAACGGTTTCACGCCTCTTCCCGGGGCGTGTCTTCGTTGGTTTCTTCAATGGGTTCTTCCCCACCCCCATCCATGTCTTCCTGGGGCTTTTTGCCGAAGATCCGGGCGCCGATGATGCTGATTTCATAGAGAAGCATCAGGGGCAGGGCCATCATGATCTGGGTGACCACATCCGGTGGGGTGATCAGGGCGGCGCCCACAAAGAAGAGGAGCAGGGCGTATTTCCTGTTTTTACTGAGGAAGTCCACGGTTACAAGCCCCATGCGGGCCATGAAGGTGAGGACCAGGGGAAGCTCAAACACAAAGCCAAAGGCCAGCAGCATCTTGGAGGCAAAGGAGAGGTATTCCTTCATGGAGGGCATGGCCTGGATGGTTTCGTTGGCAAATCCCAGGAAAAACTGGAATCCGTAGGGGAAGACCACAAAATACCCAAAGGAAGAGCCCAGAAGGAAAAAGAAAACCGACAGGACCACCACGGGCAGGAGGTATTTTTTCTCGTTGCGGTAGAGGCCGGGGGAGACAAACATCCAGAATTCGTAGAAAAGAACCGGGGTGGCCACCACGATGCCGGCCAGAAAGGAGACCTTGAGATAGGTGAAAAAGGCTTCGGGAAGCCCGGTGAAGATCATCTGGGCATTGCCGGATTCCCCCATGGCCTTGACCAGGGGGGCGGTGAGGATTTCAAAGAGCTTTTCCTTGAAGGCATAGGCCGCAACAAACCCGACGCCAACGGCAATGAAGGCGCGGATGAGCCGGTCCCTCAATTCGGTCAGGTGTTCGGTAAAGGGGCTTTTTTCTTGGTCTTCCATGGTTATTCGCTTTTGGGAGATTCGGGGGGGGCTGCGGCCGGGACGTCTTTGGCCGGGACATCTTCGGCCTTGGCCGGCTCTGCTTCAGGTGCCGCCTTGGGGGCATCCTGTGGGGCAGGTTCCGCAATCACGTCTTCAGGGGGGGGCGTATCCGCCGGTTTAGGCGTCTGGGCAGCGCCATTGTTTTTTGGGGCCGGCACATCCTTTGTCATGGGATCGACAACGGATTCTTTAATCACATCCTTAAGATCGGTTTTGATTTTCTTGGGGGTGACGTCGGTGAGGGTGGTGTCCACATCCAGACTCTCCTTGAAGTCCTGGGCGGACCGTTTGAATTCACCCATGGCCCTTCCCAGGGTTTTGGCCAGCTCCGGCAGTTTTTTGGGCCCGATCACGATGAGGGCAATGGCCAGAATTAACAGAATTTCGGGCATTCCGAGACCAAACATATTCTCATAACTCCTTGTTTATATTAACCCAGTGTGTGTGGGTTTTACACTGACCCGTGCGGGGTGTCAACGCTACTCCTTGGGGGAGGCGTCCTTTTTGGGCCGTCGTCTGGGGGGCCTGCGGCGATTCCGGTTCCGGCCGGGGTTGCCGGATTTTCCCCTGGGGCGGCCACCCTGTTTGTTCCTGGGGGGCTTGCGTTTGGGACGGCTGGGTTTGGGCAGTTCCTGTTCCAGGACTTCCGAGGGGTATTCGCAGTCGATCTTATGGCCCAGAACCGCCTCGATGTCCGGAATGTGGAAGGAGGACATTTCGTCCGCAAAGGAGACCGAGGTGCCGGTGGCACCGGCCCTGCCGGTCCGTCCGATGCGGTGGATATAATGTTCGGGCTCGTAGGGCAGATCATAGTTGATCACATGGCTGATGTTTTCGATGTGCAGCCCCCGGGCCGCCACGTCCGTGGCCACCAGGATATTGATCTGTCCCTTTTTAAAGCGTTCCAGAACCTTGAACCGCTTGTCCTGGGAGACATCGCCGGAGAGGACGGAACATTTCTGGCCGTACCGGTCCAGCTTTTCCGAGAGGAATTTGGCGGTGATTTTCTGGTTGACGAAGATGATGACCCGCTCCAGCTTTTCGCTGGTGATCAGGTTGTAGACGTTTTTGAACTTGTCGTCCTCGGTGGTGAGGTAGACCAGCTGTTTGACGTTTTCGGACGCGGCCTGTTCCGGATCGATCTCGATCTGGACCCGGTCCTTGGTGGTCCAGGAATCGGCCAGGCGCAGCACCTCGTCGGTGAGGGTGGCGGAGAAGAACAGGGTCTGGCGTTTGTCCTTGTGGGGGGTCATGTAGACCAGGCGGCGGACGTCGGGGATGAAGCCCATGTCCAGCATGCGGTCTGCTTCGTCAATGACCACCACTTCCACCCGGGAAAGGTTGATGATTTTTTTGGAGATAAAATCCAGCAGCCGGCCCGGGGTGGCGGCAATGACGTCCACGGGTTTTTCCCGCAGCTGGGTCTGCTGTTTGTTGTACCCGGTGCCGCCGTAGACGGAGACAATGCGCAGGTGGGCATATTTGGCAAGGCCCCTGAAGTCCTTTTCGATCTGGTGGACCAGCTCCCGGGTGGGGGCCAGGATCAGGGCCCGTGGAAATCCCTCTTTTTTCTTGATGGGGTTTTCCATGAATTTCTTGATCAGGGCAACGATGAAAGTGGCGCTTTTTCCGGTACCGGTCTGGGCCTTGGCCGTGGCATCTTTTCCCGTGAGGGTGTGGGGCAGAAGGGCGGCCTGGATGTCGGTGCAATATTGGAATTTCAGATCGGCGATGGCGTGCATCAACGGAAGGGGCAGGTCCAGATCGTGGAACCGGGTTTTCCCTTCTTCGGGTTCCACCTGGAACTGGTCCAGCTGCCATTTTTTTTTGGGGGGCCGTTTTTTTCTGGGCGCGCTGCCCTGCTGGGGGGCCGTTTCCTTTTTAGGGGATGGAGAAGGCGACGATGGAGGGGCCGGTTCGGGGGAAGGTTGGGCGGTGTCCTGGGACATTGTGTCCGCGCGGCCGGTGAAAAGTTGTTTTAAGAATAAAATTAAACGTTTCAATCGAGTGCTCTTTTTGGTGGGTTACAAAAAAAATTAACTGCCTATAAATTACACATGGTGTAACAGACAGGCAGTCATTTGTGAAGTTAAAAGTTCCCGGGGCCCTATCCCCCGGCCACCATGGGCAGAAGTTAGACCTCCGCCCTGTCCGGCACCGAACCCTTCTCCCCTGGCCATCTGGTGGATGAGTTCCAGGGCGTTGAACCGGTTGCCGAAGCTTAGATCCATGCCGCCGGCATGTTCCAGGGTGATCTGGTTGTTTTCAAAGCACTCCATGGCAAAGCCGATGGAGGTGCCCACGGAGATGGTGTCCAGGTCGTAGATGTCGCAGTAGGAGTTGATTTCCAGGGGGGCTGGGCGTCGAAAATCCCCAGGTTGGAGCCGCAGCCGGCAACGGTTTCATATTCGGGACCGTCCACAAAGATCTTGGATCCTTTATAAGAGCTGGTGAAGGGGGAGACGTCCTTTAGCCCGTGGGCGCAGGCCACGGCACAGCCCCTCCAGCACCCTTCAAATCCCTTGTCAAAGATGTGCTTGTATACGTCCCCACCAATGACGGCGGCTTCGGGGTGGGCCCCGAATTTAAAGTTGTGCGCGGGCAGGCCGTCGTGGTCGTTCATGATGGGGACCAGATGGGGAGTGCCCACCAGGGCCATGGGGTACTGCTTGGGGTCCAGGGTGTTGATCTCCGAGGAGATCCTCGGATCTCCCGAATGGTTAGACCATTGCTAAACCATCCAAAACAGCTTGTCAACCGCTGAAATTATCGATTTGTTCCGTGTAAATAGGCAAAAAAACTTGACTTTTCGGGTCGTTCGCTGGTAACAAGACACCCATAGTTATATCATCAATACAAGTTAAGGTAGTGTGAATGTTCATATTGGCTAATTTTTTCCAGGCGGTTGCGGTTGTTTTAGACTATGCATTAAACCTTTATATGTGGATCGTTGTGGCGGGTGCTGTGCTTTCATGGGTCAGCCCGGATCCCTATAACCCCATCGTCCGGTTCATCAATTCAGCAACACAGCCTGTATTTTATCAGATCAGAAAGCGATTGCCCGTCGCCTTTGGTGGGATTGATATTTCTCCGGTCATTGTCATCCTTGCCATTGTTTTTCTCCAGAGATTTGTGGTTGGTACCCTGAGTCAACTGGGGCGTTCCATTTATTAAGCCGTTAAGGAGTCTGATATGGGAGTTACGCCACTGGTCGTTCGCCAAAAAGAGTTTACCACCCGTTTCCGTGGTTTTGATGTCCAGGAAGTGGATACCTTCCTGGAAGATGTGGCCAAAGAACTGGAATCCCTGGGTCAGTCCGTGGACCGGCTGACCGAGGACAAACATCGGCTTGACCTGGAGAACCAGGGGTATCGTAGGCGGGAAGATTCCATGAAGAATGCCATGATCCAGTCCCAGAAGGTCTTGGATCAGATGAAGGAAAATGCCCAGAAATCTTCCCAGGCCGTTATTGCCAATGCCGAAGTCGAGGCGGAAAAAATCCTGAACAGAGCCCATAAGCGTTTGTCCCAGCTCCATTCGGACATCCTGGAACTCAAGCGCCAGCGCATCCAGCTGGAGATGCAGATTTCCTCGGTTCTGGAGTCCCACTCCAAGATGCTGGAAATGACCAAGGAAGAAAACCAGGCCGCAGACGAAACCGATTCAACCCTGAAGTTCATCAACCAGGCATAGCCGTCAACCTTTTCCATCCCAGGTTATGAGGTACCTAAATGGCAGAGATTGATGCGTTTTTCAAGCTCATGCACGAACAGGGGGCATCCGACCTCCATCTGGCCGCCGGCCAGCAACCCGCCCTTCGACTGAACGGGGATATTGAGCGGATCAAATATGCGCCCTTGACCTCGGATAAACTCCGGGCGCTCCTTTACGAAATCACCTCCCAGGAAAAGATCAAGGAATTTGAAGAAACCGGCGACGTGGACTTTGGTTACGAAGTGCCGGGGATGGCCCGTTACAGGGCCAATTATTTCATGCAAAAAAACGGGGTCGCCGCCGTGTTCCGTGAAATTCCATCGGTCATTCGGACCGTGGAACAGCTGGGGCTTCCCCCGGTGATTTCAAAGCTGGCGGAACTGCCCCGGGGACTGGTGTTGGTCACCGGTCCCACCGGATCGGGCAAGTCCACCACCCTGGCCGCCATCATCGACCAGGCCAACGAGGTTCGCAAGGACCATATCATCACCGTGGAAGACCCCATCGAATTTGTCCACGAGAGCAAGGGCTGTCTCATCAACCACCGGGAAGTGGGCGCCCACACCCGCAGTTTCGCATCGGCCCTGAGGGGTGCCCTTCGTGAGGATCCGGACATCATCCTGGTGGGCGAGCTAAGGGATCTGGAAACCATTTCCCTGGCCATTGAGGCCGCCTCCACCGGTCATCTGGTCTTTGCCACCCTCCACACCAGTTCCGCCATCAAAACCGTGGACCGGCTCATCGACGTCTTCCCGGCCTCTGAGCAGGCCCAGGTCCGTTCCACATTGAGCGAGGCCCTGCGGGCGGTGGTGGCCCAGGTGCTGTTCAAGCGGGTGGATCAGACCGGACGGTGTGCCGCCCTGGAGATCATGGTGGCGACCCCTGCGGTGCGGAACCTCATCCGGGAATCCAAGAACCACCAGATTGCATCCATGATCCAGACCGGCAAGCAGTTTGGCATGCAATTGCTGGACGATGCCATCATGGCATTGTACAAGGGCGGAAAGATCAGTGCCGACGAAGCCTATACCAAGGCCAACAATAAAAAGGCATTCCGGCACTATCTGAAGTACCCGCCCGTCGATTTTACCGAGGCATGATCCCCATGCCGAAGGACAGGGGAGGGGTATGAAAAATTATCAATTGGACCGGATTCTCAACAAGATCCTGGACGCCTATGGGGACCTGTCGGATATTAATTTCACCCCGGGAAAACCGTCCCAGGTGGAGGTGAACGGGGAACTTCAGCCCGTTTGCAGGCAGTTTTTCACAGAAGAACTCACCCCCTTTCACACCGATGTCCTGGCCCTGAGCCTCATCGGCCATCACCAGAAACTGGCGGATACCCTTTTACGGGAGGGGGCCTGCGATCTTTCCTATCAATTGGGAAACCGGGCCCGTTTCAGGGTGAATATTTTTTCCAGTTCCAGCCATTACTCCATTGTCCTCAGACGGCTGACCACCCAGATCCCTTCCATCGAGGGACTCAACCTGCCGGCCCCCTTTTTCCGCATGGCCGATGAAAAAAACGGAATCATGTTTTTCACCGGGGCCACCGGCATGGGCAAGACCACTTCTTTGGCCGCCATCCTGGACAAGATCAACGAGACCCGGTCCGGTCACATCATCACCCTGGAAGACCCCATCGAATACATGCACCCCCACAAGAATTCCACCTTTAACCAGCGGGAACTGGGCCTGGATTTTGACAGCTTTGCCGGGGGGTTGAGGTCTGCCCTGCGCCAGGCCCCCAAGGTGATCCTGGTGGGGGAAATGCGGGACAGGGAAACCGTTGAGATCGGCCTGTCCGCTGCAGAGACAGGCCATCTGGTCCTCACCTCCCTGCACACGGTGGATGCGGGCCAAACCATCAACCGTATCCTGGGCATGTTTGAGCCGGCCGAGGAACGCATGATTCGCCTCCGCCTGGCAGAGACCGTCCGGTGGGTGGTGAGCCAGCGGCTTTTGCCCCGCAAGGGCGGGGGCCGGGTGCCGGCATTTGAGATCATCTCCACCAACCTCCGGGTCAGGGACACCATCATCAACGGAGAGTCCGAGGGAAAAACCTTTTATGATATCATCAAGTCCGGCGCCACCCAGGGCATGATCACCTTTGACGATTCCATCCTGGATCTCCATGGTTCCGGCCTCATCGACGAGGATACCGCCATTGGCTATGCCAGCCGCAAGGACGTGGTGGGCCGCGGCCTGGACCAGGCCAAGAGCCGCAGGGGGGAGCCCACCTCCTCCATTGATATTTTGGAAATCGATCGAACCTATGGAAGGGGGGAGTAGAAAATGAAGATTCAATGCCCGGATTGCAAGGCCGCCCTGACCATCCCCGACCATAAAATTCCCCAGGACGGGAGTCCGGCCAAAAGGGGCTTTAAATGTCCCAAATGTGGTGGTAAATTTTCCGCCTTTCCAAGGCCGGAACCAGGGAGCACGGACCCGGTATCCCAAACCGAGGCCCCGGTCCCATCCGGGGATGCACCCGCTGAACCGGTCCCGGAAACAAGTGCCCTGGTCATGGTGGGGGATGTTGAACGCCAGGAACAATGCCGTGCCGCCCTTGCCCAGCTGGGCTATGGGAGCAAGATTGTGGACTCCATGGTGGAGGCCACCTTTTTGACCGAGTATCAGTCCTTCCCCGTGGTGGTGGTGGACGATACCTTTGACAATGGCAAGGGGTTGATTCCCTTTGTTGATTTTGTTAATCACATGGATGTTTCCCGGCGGCGGCAGATCTGTCTGATCATGATTTCCGGGGACAAGGCCACGGGGGATCCCATGGAGGCCATGCGGAACAATGTGAATTTTGTCTTCGGAGAAGAGGGGCTGGGCCGGTTGACAGCGGTTTTGGCCGATGCGTTGAAGGGATACGAGGAGTTGTATCGGGTCTATAACAAGGCCTGGGATAAGTTGGAAAAGGCATAGGAGTCCATGGCTCAAAATTGGTATGATCCCCCCAGCATGGGGGAATGGCTGAAACGGTCAGCGTCGTTTCTGAACATCGGCGTGTGCATGTTTTCGGTCCTTTTTGTGTTTTCAGAGTTCCGTTTTGACTGGTGCGAACAGGCCATTGGTCAATACCTGGCCTCCACCAATGGGGCTCGGCCCGAGATGGGAACCATCTGGGAAGTGGGCCGGGAAAATAACCTGGCCAAGGATTCGGTCCGCCAGATCCTGTCCCGGAAGAACGACATCCGGAGAAGTGCCCGGGGAGCGGCCTCCTTTGCCGAACTCACCAAGGGGTTAAGACCCGGTGAATGGGTCACCCTTGAAAAGGAACAATTTCGACGGCTCTATGCCGCCCTGCCCGGGTCCGTTGCCCGGCAGTTCATGGAACCGGTCCGGCTGGTCTGGCTGCTCAATGCCAATGCCACGGACCGGATTTTTTGTGAGGGGCGCAGGGGGGGGCTCACCGTCTATTTCATCGATGCCGGCAACCGGGTCATCGACCAGATCCAGCTGGATCGGCAGAGCCTGTCCGAGATCACGGACAAACAGGCCCTGCAGCAGGGCGGTTTGGAACGTATCCCGGAGCTGGCCCAGCAGATCTATCCGGCGGACGATTTTTTCAAGGCGGCCATGGGCCTGCCAGACGATGTCCGATACGATTTGATCCCGGATGCGGAAATGCTCCTGACCCAGGAGGGGGAGCTGGTCCGGGTGGGCATCGGCAATGCATCGGAAAATGGTTTTATCCACCTGGGATTTGAATTCAGACAGCGCGGACAGGTGGGGGTCCAGGTGACCCGTGCCCGTGAATGGGCGGTGTGGCAATTGGGACTGGTGTTGAAGGGGACGCCCAAATGAAGCGGTTTATACTCATCTCTTCCCTGTTCAGGTTTTTGTTCTATTCCGGGGTGGTCTTGGCCTCCCTGGGGATTCTGGCAGGGATTTTTTTGATTTTTTATACGGCGCCGGGGCTGCCCAAGCTGCCCCAGGATCTGAATCGCATCGCACAGATGCCCCAGAGCGTCGTCTATTCAGCCTCCGGGGATGTGCTGCTAAGGCTGGGGGAGCAAAAGAGCATCCCCCTTTCCCTGGTCTCCCCGGATTTCATCAATGCCATACTGGCCACCGAGGACCATCTTTTTTTCCAGCACAGGGGACTGAACAAGCTGCGGACCTTCAAGGCCCTTTACCTGACCCTGTTTGTCCCCGGTCGCAAGGAGGGGGGCTCCACCATTACCCAGCAGCTGGCCAAGAACCTCTTCTTTTCCTTTGAGCAATCCTTTGAGCGGAAGTTCCGGGAGTTGCTGGTGGCCTTCCAGATCGAGGCGGCCCATTCCAAGGAGGAGATCCTGGAGGCCTATATTAACCAGATCCATTTCGGGGCCGGGGCCCAGGGTATTGAAAAGGCGGCCAATACCTTTTTCAATAAAACCGCCATGGAATTGACCCTGGCCGAAGCCTCCCTTCTGGCCGGGCTTCCCAAATCCCCCACCGCCTATAACCCCTTCCGTTATTACGACCGGGCCATGAAGCGCCGGGAAAAGGTGCTCCACCGCATGGTGGTCAGCGGTTTCATCACCCCGGAACAGGCCCAGGCCGCCAGGGCCGTGCGGCCAAAGTTGGCCCAGAATCGAAGGGATTCCCGCTCCGGCAGTTATTTTGTGGACGCACTGATCCAGAAGCTCAACGAAACCTATGGGGAGAATGTGGTGCTCCACGGCGGTATCCAGGTCTTTTCCACCCTGGATACCCGGCTCCAGGCCCAGGCGGAAATGGCCATGGGGGACGGGATGAAAAAGCTGGACACCCTCATGGGCATTGGCGGGGAGGATCAGGTCCGGTCCAGCGACATTGACATTCCCCATCCCCAGGGCGCCCTGGTCGCCATTGACAACGGTTCCGGTGCGGTTAAGGCCCTAGTGGGGGGGCGGGATTATTACCAGAGCGAGTATAACCGGGCCATGTACAGCCGGCGGCAGGCAGGGTCCGGGTTCAAACCCTTTGTCTATTACACGGCCTTTCAGAATTTGAACCTCCACCCCGGATCCGTGATGACGGACAAGGCCGTGGTGATTCCGGTGAAGGGGGCGGAGGACTGGAAACCCCGGAATTTTGAGCGGACCTACCGGGGGGACATGATTTTAAAGACAGCCCTCACCCATTCGGTGAACACCATCACCGCCCAGTTGGTCCAACTCACAGGACCCGAGGCCGTCATCGAAACCGCCAGGGCCTGCGGGATCGCGAGCCCCTTGAACCCGGTCTACTCCATTGCCCTGGGCAGTTCGGGGATCACCCCCTTTGAGATGGCCCAGTCCTTCAGCGTCTTTGCCAACATGGGGGTGATGCGCAAACCCTTTCTCTTCTGGCGGGTGGAAGATGCCTTTGGCCGGGTGCTGGACGAGCAGATTGTCCAGGACCGGCCCGTGCTGGATCCGGCCACGGCCTTCCAGGTGGTGGATATGATGGCATCGGTGGTGGACAACGGCTCGGGCCGGAATATCCGCCGGGCCGGTTTTAAGCGGGAATGCGCCGGTAAAACCGGCACCACCAATGGGTTCAACGATGCCTGGTTCACCGGATTTACCCCGGAGATGACCTCCACGGTATGGGTGGGCTATGACAGGAAAAAGAAGCTGACCGATAAACGGGGCGTGGGCATCACCGGTGGACGGGGGGCTGTTCCCATCTGGGTCGATTTCATGGGCCGTGCCCTCAAGGGCGAGCCGGAACGCCGTTTCCATTCACCGCCCGGAATCCGGCGGGTCCGGGTGAATGTCCTCACCGGGTGTGCACCGGATCTCTCCGAGGCCGGGGTTGGCGGGGAGGAGGTCTCGGTCCCCCTGAGAAACGACCAGCGCCTCTGTGATGAGGTGACACCATGATCCGGCGGTTAAAGAGTCTGGGCGTTCGCCTGTGGGTCACCGGCCTTCTGGCCCTTCCCGGCTGTTTTATCCTTCTGCCCCGTCTGAACCAAATGGGAATCCATGTGCCTGCGGGTATTCCGGCCGCCCTGGTGGTGGTGCTGATCTTTGCCCTGGTCCATCTGGCCCTGGACCGCCTGGGCCGGCAGCTGGTGAGATCCCTCATGGAGGAGGGGCGTACCTGGGAACGGGCCGGGCTGACCTCCCGGTCGGGCAGGGCCTATATCCGGGCCATGGGGATTTTTGACTCCTACCTATACAGCCCCTGGGTGGGGCGGGGAAACATCGATGCCGTTACCGGTGTCCTGGCCCGGTTTGCCCTGACCTGGGCTCCTGGGGATCCTGGCTTTTTCCCGGCCACCGACGCCCATTTATTGCGATTCCCCCAGGATGAAACCCTGGCCCGGCTGTTCCTGGAGCGGATGCTGCGGCAGGGGCGGACCAATGCGGTGGGGGAAGACATCCTGACCCGAATGGCAGAGATACACCACAGCCATCCCCAGCTGGCCCCCTTGCTGGCCGATATCTTCCTGGACCTGGGACGGGAGGACTTTGCCGCCAAAAAGGTCTTCCAATCGGTGCTGGATCTGCCGGAGCTGCCCGGAGCACAGCGGGAGAGGATCCTGGCCCTGGATCAATTCCAGGAACAGACCCTTGCCAGGACGGCGGGCCGGCAGCAGCCGGTGGCCCGGGAAGAGGGACGCAGTACCGGCAAGGCCGTGTCCGGGCTGCTATCACGCACAGGCGAAGGCGGGGTCCGCCTCTTTGGTATGGTCTTTAACGCCGTGATGATCTCCCTGCTCTGGATCTGGCAGCAGGGGGAGAAACTCTGTGGTGCCGCCGGAAGGGGGCTGTATCATGTCTGGCGGTCGGAAAAGCTGGGCCGGTATATCAAGATCGGCCTGGTGGGGGGATTGGGATTGTGGCTCATGTTCTTTGTGGGAAACACCGTTGTTCACCTGGTAAAAACCTCCGGCACCGGTGCCGGAGACACCGTGGTCAAAAAAATGCCCAAACCCTTTACCATCCAGGTGGCTGCTTACCTAAAGCAGAAACATGCAGACCGGTTTGTGAACCAGCTCAAGGAAAAAGGGATAAGTGCCACCATAAAAAAGGTGGGCGGTGGGGGAAAAACCTGGTATCTTGTCCGGGTATCTGAATTTACAGACAAAGCATCTGCCACGGCCTTTGGCAACAAGCTTAAGGCCGGGAAGATCATTGAAGATTTTTTTGTAAGCAATAAATAGAAGGAGACCTTCCATGATTTTAATTTCCAATGTCACCTACCCCCCCTCATCCACCCGGGAAGTTGCAAAACGGTATCTGACAGCACCGGCTCTGCCCGAATTCATCACCAAAAAAGGGCCCTATGTTTCCGCCGATGTTAAGGAAGGTATGCATTCCATTACCTATTACGAGCTGGAAGACCATCGCCTGGCCGAAGGCTTCAAGGCCGTCACCGAAAGCCTGTCCGTCTATGCCGACGTTCCCGGTTACAACTATGAGCTCAAGCCCTATTTTGAACTGGAAGAGGGCCTGGGCATCCTGAACCTGTAATCATTCCTCCCTGTAATGGGCCCTGGCCCATCCGCAGATGGACTTAAATGCCGTGAATTTCCACCCATGGGGGAAATCACGGCATTGTTTTGGCTTGGCCGGGTTGACCCGGCATCCCTCCGACGTTAGAAAAAAACACTCCCCATTCTCCTTGTCCAACAATGCCAGACCGTTCCGATCCCGGGTCAGCCGGGTATGGGTCTGGGTAAATTCGTGGACGTCCATATCCAGAAATAACGCCAGTTTGTCCATGTCCTCCCGGGTGAGGCGGACATAGCCGTCCTGTTTGCAGCAGGCATGGCATTGGATGCATTTGAATTCAGATAAATTATCGGTCACGATTGCTCCGTTTCGTTGAAAACCCCGGGTTAAACAAAAAGGTTGAGGTTGGGCCGGGAAAGAATCTCGGGGGTGGGGGTCAGAAGGGTTTCCACGGTCTCTTCCATTCCGGCCACGGTGTCGGGCTTCATCATCCTTTTCAGGATGGCGTTGGAAAATTTAAAATTGGCACAGAAATAGGGGGCGATCTTTTTAAACAGCTTCACCGCCACATGGTCGGGGTAGTGTGCGGCCAGGTGGGTGAGCAGGGTGAGGGCAGATGCCTTAAAGGGATGGTTTTCCAGGTGCATTAACCCGCTCCACTGGGCAAAGATCCAGGGCCGGGCCACGGCCATGCGGCCCAGGGAGAGCCCCTGGCAATGGGTGGTCCGGACCATCTTGATCCCGTCCTTGACCCCAAAGAGATTGCCGTTGCCGAATACGGGAATGTCCACGGCCTCCACCACCTGGCCGATGATCTCCCACTTCGGTGCACGGCTTCTACGGTCCGGGGCCACCCGGGGATGGAAGGTGAGCAGGTCGGCCCCGGCATCCTGGAACCGCTTTCCCATGTCCACGGCAAAGTCGGCATTGTCCTCCCAGCCGGTGCGGTATTTCACGCCAACGGGGCAATCAACGGCGTTGCGAACGGCCCTTACCACCTCCACGGCCTTGTCTGGGGTCTTGAGTAGGCCGGCCCCGGCCCCCTGCTTACAGATGGCGGCCACGGAGCAGCCAAAGTTGAGATCCACCCCAAAGAAGCCTTCTTTTTCAATGCGGGCTGCGGCCCTGGCCATGTCCTGGGGTTCCGAACCGAAGATCTGGCAGATGGTGTGGGGCAGTTCTTCCCGTCGCCAGGAGAAGACCGGGGAAATCTTGGGGTTTTCATGGGGAATGGCCCGGGCCGAACACATGCCGGTGAAAAGCAGGCCAAAGCCGCCGTAGCCGGTGACCAGTTCCCTGAAAGCAATGTGACCCAGTCCGGCCATGGGGGCCAGAACCACGCGGTTGGGAATGGTTTTGTCTCCGATGGAAAGGGGGGTATTCAGGTATTGGGCCAAGCCTGGGGCATCTGTGATTTCCATGGTACTCCTTGTCTCAAATTAAAAATAAACTGTCTATATACGGGAGTTATTCCAACCATGTCAATCTTTGTCAATGTTATCAGACGGATGGGGTGGGTGTTAAAATGTTAGGGACTCCATGCTTTCCTTGACTTATGGGGCTGTCTATACTACGTTTATGCGTTATTTTGACAGGATAAAAAGGCACAATGAAAAATACCCACGAGCAGGAAAAAAAACAATTTGCAAGGCTGTTCCAGAAGGAGGGAATGGACCGGTTCGATGAACGGTTCAAGGTTCTGGAAGCCTTTTTGAAGTTAGATCACCACGTTACGGGCAAGGAAATCCAGGCGCAGTTGAAATCCGACGGAGTTGAATTATCCCTGGGATTTATTGCCGCATCCATGGAACATCTGTGCCGGTTCGGATTTGCCGTTAAGGTGGATTTTGAGCAGGGAGAGGATGTCCTTTACGAACACCGGCACCTGGGCGCCCACCACGACCACATGATCTGCACCCGGTGCGGTGCGGTTCTGGAGTTCAAGGATGAACTGTTGGAACAGCAGCAGCAGACCGTTGCCGAAGCCTATGGCTTTCACATGCTCCAGCACAAGATGGAGATCTATGGGATCTGTGCCGACTGCATGGCCCACCGCCGGGAAAATGTCTCTTTAAACAATGCCCGGCCCGGGGAGCGGCTTCTGGTCAAATCCCTGGAGGCGGGCAAGCAGATGCAGCTGCGGATTTCATCCCTGGGCCTTAAGGTGGGGGACGAAATTGAAGTGGTCTCCTCTGGATTCGGCGGCCAGGTGGTCATTGCCGTTGGCGACAACCGCCTGGTCATTGGAAACGGAATGGCCCAGAAGATTTGGGTCCAGCCCCTGGCCAAGGGGGGCAAAGAGGGGTCCCATACCCCCGAGACGGGCACGGAGTGCCACGGCGCCACCATGGAAATGAGCCGGATGAAGGCCGGCCAGGAAGGCGTGATCGCAAGGGTCTCCGGCAGCACGGCCCTGCGCCGCCGTCTTTTGGAAATGGGGATCAACCGGGGCACCCGTGTCCGGGTGGAAAAATATGCCCCCCTGAAGGACCCCCTGGAATTGGTGGTCAAGGGGTATCATATCTCATTGCGGGTTGAAGAAGCCGCCAATATCCTGGTGGAAAACGTAACAACGGTTAAGAAATGAAAAAAGACATTACCATCGCCCTTGCGGGGAACCCCAACTGTGGCAAAACCACTCTGTTTAATAACCTTACCGGGGCCCGCCAGAAGGTGGGAAACTGGCCCGGGGTCACCGTGGAGAAAAAAGAAGGCCACCTGGACCACAACGGTCGGCGGATCCGGGTGGTGGACCTGCCCGGCACCTACAGCCTCACCCCCTTTTCCATGGAAGAGGTGGTGACCCGGGATTTCATCCTTTTGGAAACCCCGGACCTGGTGGTGAATATCATTGATGCGGCCAACCTGGAACGCAGCCTCTTTTTGGCCCTCCAGGTCATGGAGCTGGGCTGCCCGGTTCTCTTTGTATTAAACATGGCCGACATGGCCGAGGCCAAGGGGTTGAAGATCAACGACGATATCCTGTCCCAGCTTCTGGATGTGCCGGTGATCTTCACCGTGGGGAACCGGAACCGGGGCACCCGGGAGATCCTCAAGGCCGGGCTTTCCGAGATCAATGCCTTTGAAATGGGAAAGACCCCCCGGGTCATCCGCTACGGCAGCGAGGTGGAATCCTGTATCCTTTTGGTGGAGGACCTGCTGCCGGAAGATCTTTCCCAGGACTATCCCCGCCGCTGGATGGCCTTGAAGCTCCTTGAGGAGGACGGCCCGGCCCTTGAACGGTTCAAGACCCAATGCGGCGACCAGGGTGCCCCTGCCCTGGAGGCGGCGGAGAACTGCCGTTCCCGAATCCGGGAGCTTTTCCAGGACGAGTTTGAGATTGTCCTCACCGAGGACCGTTACGGGGTCATCGCCGGCCTGGAAAAGGAGGCGGTCTCCCACACGGTCGAGAACCGCATCGACATGTCCCGGAACATCGATCTGGTGCTCACCCATCGTTTCCTGGGCATCCCGGCCTTTATCTTTTTCATCTGGGCCATGTTCCAGCTCACCTTTACCCTGGGGGCTTACCCCATGGCCTGGATCGAGGCCGGAGTCAGCGCATTCACCGGGGTGCTGGACCAGATGATGGCCCCCTCCCTTTTGAAATCCCTGGTCCTGGACGGGATCGTGGCCGGCATCGGTTCTGTCATTGTCTTTCTGCCCAATATCCTGATTCTCTTTTTCTGCATTGCCCTGTTTGAGGACACCGGCTACATGGCACGGGCGGCCTTTCTCATGGACCGGGTCATGCATGTTTCCGGTCTCCACGGGAAATCCTTCATCCCCATGCTCATGGGATTTGGCTGCAATGTGCCGGCCATCATGGCGGCCCGGACCCTGGAGCATCAGAAGGACCGGATTCTCACCATCCTCATGACCCCCTTCATGTCCTGTTCGGCCCGGCTGCCGGTTTATATCATCCTGGCGGGAACCTTTTTTGCCGAGCGGGCCGGCACCCTGATCTTCTGCCTCTATGCCGGGGGAATCCTGGTGGCCATCGCCTCGGGCCGGCTGCTCCGGGAGGTCTTGTTCAAGGGGGAGGACGCCCCCTTTGTCATGGAATTGCCCCCCTACCGCATGCCCATGTTCAAGAGTTTGATGATCCACATGTGGGACCGCTCCAAGATGTTCCTCAAGAAAATGGGCGGGGTGATCCTGGTGGGGTCCATTCTCATCTGGTGCCTGTCGGCCTTTCCCCGGGATATCTCCTATACCCGGGATTATGATGCCCTGATTGCCCAGGCCCAGCCGGGGGTAACCCAGCAGGCATCCATGGAAGAATCGGCCCTTGAAGAGGTTTGGGAACGGGTGACCCACCTGGAACGTCTCAAGGAACAGGAACGGGTCTCCCAGTCCTACATCGGTCGCATCGGCCAGGCCCTGGCCCCGGTGTTTGAACCCATCGGCATCGGATGGCAGTCCGGAGTGGCCCTGGTCACGGGGTTGGTGGCCAAGGAGGTGGTGGTTTCCACCATGGGGGTTCTCTACGGGGTGGGAGAAGAGCCCGGGGCATTGGAAGCCGCCCTTGAACGGGCCGGCATGACCCCCTTGTCCGCCCTGTCCATGATGGTTTTTGTCCTTTTGTACGTGCCCTGCTTTGCCACGGTGGTGGCCATTGCAAAGGAGACATCGGCCAAATGGGCCGTGTTTAACATTATCTACACCACCACGGTTGCGTGGGGTGCGTCTTTTTTGGTATATCAGGCGGGAATGATACTCTAGGGATAACAGCGATAGGAGGCAGTGAATGAAAAAAGCGTCCCGGACGTTTCTGATGGTGTGTGTGGGGATGATTCTTGTGGGGGTTTTGGCCGGTTCCGCCATGGCCGCCCGGGTGACCGTGAAATCCAAGATCGCCAATATGCGGTTTGGTCCGGGTACGGACCATGAAGTGCTTTGGCAGGTGGAGCAGAACCACCCCTTTTCCGTTGTGGAAAAAAAGGGAAATTGGATCAAGGTCAAGGACTATGAAGGGGACATGGCCTGGCTCCATGAATCCCTGGTGGGAAAGGGACTTAAGGGCGTCATCACGGTGAAGTCCAACTGCAATGTCCGCTCCAACCCCAGCACCAAAAGCAAGGTGCTTTTCACCGTGGAAAAGGGCGTGCCCTTCAAGGTGATGAAGCGCAAGGGCAATTGGATCTATATCGCACATGCCGACGGCGGAAAAGGCTGGATACATAAATCACTGGTTTGGTGATCCAAGATAACAATCAAGTAGATAAGGTGAAGCAATGACGAATACAGGTGTGTCAAATGAGCGGAGAAAAGAGCTGGCCCAGAACGATCCTTTTCAGGAATTCCTGCTGAAAACCATGGGCTATGCAAAGGCCAATGCCAAGATGCTGGGTCTCATGGCCGGAGCGGTTGTTGTGGTTGTTGTGATTTTTTCCACAATCATTGTTGGGTTTCAAAAATCTGAAAACACAGCCGCCACCCTCTACGGCATGGTGCTCCGTCAATACCAGATGGAAGCGACCGATCCGGTGAAGGCCCATGGGGCCGTCAAGGCCGACATGGCCGTCCTCATGGATGAATATGCCAATACCAGCGCCGGTCGCATGGCCCTGGTGAAGTTTGGCCGCATCAGCCTGGACGCCGGCAAATACGACCAGGCAGAGACCTATTTTAAAAAGGCCCTGGATGAGTTGAAAAACGAGGCTGGCCTTGAGAATTTTATCCTCTCCTCCCTGGGCCATGTGAAGCTGGCACAGAAGGATGATGCCGGTGCCAAAACCTGGTTCACCAAGGTGCTGGAGAGCGATTCCGATCTGCTCAAGGACGAGGCCCGGTTCATTCTGGCCGGCCTGGCGGAAAAGGCCAATGATTCGGCCGGGGCGCGGAAGCTTTACCAGGGGCTTCTGGAGAACAATGAAAATTCCATCTTTACCCAGATCGCAGAGGGAAAGGTGGCCCTGCTGGACTGATCCGGTTCACATTTATTTTTCCACTAAAAAAGGCCGCCTCGTTGGAAGCGGCCTTTGTTAGAAAAGGAAAAAAAGATGAAAAAACCAATCTCTGTTGGTGATAAATCAAAAATGCAATAATATTGCCACCCCTTCCATTTTATTTCCCTCTTTTTTCTAACTAGCTGAAATAATGTTTCATTTTTTTTTGCCATCCCGTTTCCCCTGTGGTCTTTCTGTTTTACGGGGTGAAATCCAGGGCCGGAATGTTCAGGATATTGAACCCTTTGGTGCCGTTGTTGGTGTGCCGTGGGGCTAATGCCTTGAAAATATATGAAATAACAAGGAGTTCACGATTTTGAACCCTCTGGGGTTGATCTGAATATGTTGCGGTATTCCAGGGTGTTCCAACGATTGGGACTATCCCTTGGGACCCAGGGCCTTGTCCAGGTGGTATTTTTTTAGCTTCTGGTTCAGCCCGCTTTTTCCGATGCCCAAAAGTTTGGCCGCCTTGGTCTGGACGTTACCGGATTTTTTCATGGCGTTCTGGATCATGCGTTTTTCTACGGCGGCAAGGGTTTCGGCCAGGCCCACCCCTTCGGGAATCCCTTCAAGGTGGAGGGAGGGGGCCGTATTCCGGCGCAGCTGGGGGGGGAGGTCGGCCGGGGTGATCTCGTCGCCGTTGGCCAGGATAACGGAGCGTTCAATCACATTTTCAAGCTCCCTGACATTGCCCTTCCAGTCATGGTCGCAGAGCAGCTGGGCCGCATCCTGGGAGACGGATTTGACCGTGCTGGGGGCCTCGGGGCCCTGGGTGTATTTTTCTATGAAATGGGCAATGAGCAAGGGGATGTCTTCGGGCCGTCGGCGCAGGGGAGGCAGGGTGGCCTTGACCACGTTGAGCCGGTAATAGAGGTCTTCACGGAAATGGCCCTTCTGGACCTCCTGTTCCAGGTTCTTATTGGTGGCGGCGATGAGGCGGAAATTCACCGGAATGGAAGTGCCCCCCCCCACCCGCTCCACGGTCTTTTCCTGGAGAACCCGGAGGAGCTTCACCTGGAGGGGCATGGGCAGTTCCCCGATCTCGTCCAGGAAAAGGGTGCCGTTTTCCGCCATTTCAAACCGGCCTTTTTTCATGGCTGCGGCACCGGTGAAGGCGCCTTTTTCATGGCCGAAGAGTTCGCTTTCCAAAAGGGTCTCGGCAAAGGCGGCACAATTGACGGCCACCAGGGGCTTGTCCTTGCGCATGCTGTTGTAATGGATGGAACGGGCCACCATTTCCTTGCCCGTGCCGCTTTCCCCCTCCAGGAGCACAGTGGCCTGGGTGGGGGCCACCTTGCCGATGATTTCGTAGAGCTCCTGCATGGGGCGGCTTTTCCCGATGATATTGTCAAAGTGGTACCGGTTCTGGATGGCCGATCTGAGCAGGGCGTTTTCCTGGACGATGCGGTACATGGACAATGCCTTGTCCACGTGGGCGATGAGGGCTTCATTCTCAAAGGGCTTAAGTATGAAGGTGTAAGCGCCCTTGTGCATGGCCTCCACAGCCTTTTCCACACTGCCGAAGGCCGTCATAATGATCACGGGAAGGTCCGGTTTGACCTCCTTGATGTTTTTGAGAAGATCGATACCGGTCATGCCCGGCATTTTTACATCGGTGAGCACCAGATCAATGAGGTGGGAGTTGACGATGTCCAGGGCTTCCATGCCGCTGGAGGCGGTGAGGGCGTCATAGCCCTCTTCCCTGAGGACTTCTCCCAATATAACGGGATAGTGTTTTTCATCATCGACAATGAGAATGGTTTCCATGGTCGGTATTACTCCTTCACCGGCAAGGCAATTTCAACAACGGCCCCGTGGGGGTCGGCATTTTGAATGGTAATGGTTCCCATGTGGGCTTCAATGATATTTTTCACAATGCCCAGGCCAAGGCCGGTGCCGCTGTCCTTGGTGGTAAAAAAGGGCGTCCATATCTTTTTGAACACCTCCTCCTCAATGCCGTCCCCGGAATCGGTTACGGTGACCCGGACCTGCTCCTCTGAATACTGGATGGATATCCGGATTTCCCCCTGGTCCCCGCAGGCCTGGGCCGCGTTGAGCAGGAGGTTGAGAAATGCCTGGTAGAGCATGGAGGAATCCGCTTCGATCAGGGGGCAGTCGGCTTGGAAATCGGTGTGAACCCGGATGTTCTGCTCCTCCATCTGGGGGGTGAGAAAGGCGATGTTCTTGGCAATGACTTCCTCCACGAGGATGGGTCTGCGATCGGCCTTGCGGGGCCTGGCAAAGTCGAGGAAGTCGGTGATGATGTGGTCCAGCCGTTTGGATTCCTCCACAATGATGTCTGGGATCCGGGAGGCGGCATCCAGTTTTTCCATCTTTTTTTTCATGAGCTGGGCCGAGCTTTTGATGATGCCCAGGGGATTCCGGATTTCATGGGAGACCCCTGCGGTCATCTCGCCGATGGCGGAAAGGTGTTCGGCCTGGCGTAGTTTTTCTTCCAGCTTTAGGCGTTCGTCTGCCCTTCGTTTGATGATGTTCTCCCCATGCTTGACCACAAAGCGAAGGACCATGAATAAAATGGTCATGACAACGGAGCAGGAGACCACCACCAGCCCCTGGAGTTTAAATACCTCCTTGTAGTCCTGGGAGATGTCCCTGACGATTTCTATGACGCCGATGACATTCTTGTTGGCCCGCTGGTAAAATGGCATTTCCTGCATGAGCGGGGCAAAGGTGATGATCTTGGTCTCCTGGGGATACCAGAACAGCAGCTCCAGGAAGCTGCCCTTCTGGATGAGTTTGGTGGTGGCTTCCCGTTTCATGGCCTTTTCATAGTTGACCCCGCCGGCGTTCTCCTCGCCAATGAGATTGGGATCAAAGCTGTAGCCGATGATGTTGTCGGTGCCGTATATATTGACCATTTCCACATGGAAGCTGTGCAGGGTGGATTTGATGACCGTATCCAGGAGCTTGTGCTGCTTTTTTTCCCTGAGTTTTATCTCCCCGTGTTGAAAGGCCACGGGTGCCACGAATCGCAGGAAAATTTGGTGGTTGAGGTTCTCCACCAGCAATGTGTTGTATTCCCTGCTTTTTTCAAGGAGGATGTTGCGGACCCAGTGGGCGTTAAGTGCGGCAATGACAATGGTGGCCGTCAACATGACGATGAGACTTGAAAAGGTGAAAACCTTTACAAGTACAAATGGACGGGCACCTTGGGCATCCACTGGAGAAGGGGGAATCTTTTTCACAATTTTCCTTTTTGAGCCAATTGATTTTCATTGGGCCAAAGTCTGCTTTTTTCAAGCCTGTTGTACCGTTCGCGTCCCGGGGCTGAAATGGTGATAATGCTTGACTTTATCGCCGTAGTGTATCAGATTATAGGAGTAATACCCAGACATATCAATACCAAAAACACCAGTCAAACCCATCAAATCAACGGCGTACGCCGAGTTTTTCATTTCAAGGATGTAAAGGTATGATATTTAAAAAGAAAGACCAGCTCGTTGGTCTTGATATCGGGTCCTCTTCCATCAAAGTAGCCGAATTCTCCGAGACAAAAAACAAATCCGTTCTAAAGAAGTTTGGAATGATTCCCGTTGCCCCGGGCACCATTTCCGAAGGGCGGGTCAAGGACATGGAGGGCCTGGCAGAGACCATTCGCGAATTATTTAAATCCCAGAAAATTAAAAACAAGAATGTGGCCATTTCAACGGGCGGGCAGTCCGTGGTGATCAAGACCATTTCCACCTCCAAAATGCCCGATGCCGATATCCAGAAGAGCATCTACGAAGAAGCTGAACAATATATCCCCTACGACATCGACGAGGTTAACCTGGACTACCAGGTTCTGGGGGAGAGCGAGTTCTATGAAGATCAGCTCAACGTCCTGCTGGTGGCTGTGAAAAAGGATCTGGTGGCCGAGTATATCGATCTGATTTCCCTGGCCGGCCTGGTACCCAAGATCATTGATGTGGATACCTTTGCATTGCAGAACCTTTACGGGGTCCATGCCCATTCGGAGACGGACAAGGTGGTGATGCTCGTGGATGTGGGGGCATCCAAAACCTCTTTGAATATCCTTAAGAACGGTCAATCGGTGCTCATGCGGGACAATGTGCTGGGGGTGAACCAGATCGTCAACGAGATGGCCCAGCAGTTTGACATGGACATGCCCGATGCCGAGCGGCTTTACCGGAACCGTTCCGAGTGGAGCGATTACGGCGGTGCCGTGGAAGACATCTGCAACCAGGTGGTGGCCACCTGGTGCAGTGAAATCGCCGAGGTGGTCCACACCTTCCAGAGCGGTGGAAATGAAGCCCAGTTGGATCGGGTATATGTCAGTGGCGGCGGGATCTATGTGAACGGATTTTCCGATCAGTTGACCTCGGATCTGGGAACGCCTGTGGCGCGCCTGGAGCCCTTCAACGGACTGGAAATAGACGAGAACGCCTTTACCCCGGAATTCATATCAGAGGTGGGGCCCCAGGCATCCATTGCCCTTGGGCTCGCCCTTAGACGGGTGGATGATAAATGATACGAATCAACTTATTGCCCTTTAGACGGGATCGAAAACGGGAAGAAATTCGTCGTCAGGTCTCCACCGTACTGCTGGGGGTGGTTTTCATGGTGGCGGTGCTCTGGCTGTATACCCAGCGGACGGACAGCAACATTGAAAAACACCGGGGTCTGATCCAGACCACCCAGACCGAAATCCAGCAGTACAAGGAAAAGGCCGAAGAGGTGACCCAGATCAAAAAGAAGCTGAAGGTTCTCCAGGAAAAACTGGAAATCGTCAACAGCCTAAAGGCCAAGCGGTTCGAGCAACTGGAACTGGTCTCCAGACTGCCGGACCTCATGGTACCTGAGAAGATGTGGGTGGAGGATATCAAGAGCACCTCTTCGGAGTTGGTGATCAAGGGGGTGGCCTTTGACAACCCGGTGATTGCAGATTTCATGGATCGGCTGGAGGTCTCCGATCAATTTGCCACGGTGGATTTAAGGCGGACCAAGAGCCGGGAATTCCAGAACGGGGTCAACCTCAAGGCTTTTGAAGTCAGCTGCAAGAAAATACCAAGCATTGCATCGCCTGGGGACAAGGAGAGATAAGGAGTTAACATGGCCGGGAAAAAATCATTCAGCGGTGTGGGAAAGGCCCGGGATCAATTCTATGAGCGCCTGGGAAAAATGTCCAAGGTCCAGCGCATTGCCTCCTGTGCAGTGATTGTCGCATTGGTTCTGGGAAGCTGGTATTTTGTGGTGTTTTCCCCCAAACGAAGTGAACTGGTTCGGCTGAAAAATAAATATGAAACCGAATCAAAGCGCCTGGAAGGGTATAAAATCAAGGCCCAGGCATATAAAAAGTGGCAGCGGAAGATGGACCGGGCCCAGGATTCCTTTAACGCCGCCACCAATGCCCTGCCGGATAAACGTGAGTTGCCGGCCCTGTTAAAGGGCATCTCCCTTGCCGGCAGCCGGGCCGGCCTCTCCTTTCTCCTGTTCCAGCCCGACCCCGAGGTGGACCGTGAATTCTACAAGGAAATCCCCATTTCCCTGAAGGTCCAGGGGAAATACCACCAGATGGCGGAATTTTTCCTCCAGGTGGCCCAGTTGAACCGGATTGTCAGCATTGGCAACCTGACCATGTCCCGCATGAAGGACGATCCCGACGTCATTGAGATGAATTGCCGGGCGGTCACCTATATGTTCTCGGAAACGCCCCCACCAGAGCCGCCGAAAAAAAAGGGTAAGAAAAACAAAAAAAAGAAAAAAGGATAGGACAATGCGGTTGATGAAAACAGGGATCACCATATCTCTTTTGTTGACAACGGTGATGCTGATCCCCCTATACCCTCCAAATGTGACCATTGGCCAGCCCGGAAAAGAAGTGGTCTCGGGGAAGATTCCCAAAGCTCTTCCTCCGGCACCCGGAAAGAAGTCCCCGGAGCCCTCTGATGTGAAATCTTCCAAGCCGTCCCCCCTCCATAAAATGGGCACCCCCCTGAAGGCCATGACCATGCCCAAAAATCAATTGCAGTTAAAGGCGGTGTACTCTGTCACGGGCAAGGTGGATCCCTTTGCCCCCCTGGTCCAGGAAAAGGGAAGTGCATACAGGGGGGTTGAGAAGGTGGCCCAGCGCCCCAAACGGATGTTGACCCCCCTGGAAAAACTGGACTTGAACCAGATGAAACTGGTGGCCATTGTGGCCATGGCAGAGATGCGCCTGGCCATGGTGGAGGACACCGCCGGCAAGGGATATGAGGTCCGCATCGGTACCTATATGGGAAAGAACGGCGGTCGGGTGAGCGCCATCAATCCCGAGGGTATAGAAGTGAAAGAATATGTTAAGGATTACAAAGGACGGTCCATTGAGCGTCTCCAGAAAATCAAACTTCGCAAAGGCAACAATGGGGAATGATATGGTGAAAATTTGGTTAGATAAAATAAATAACGGCCTTGTGGTATCCGGGCTTCTCCTGGTAACACTCCTGGCAACCGGTTGTATGATGCAGGAAAAGGAGATGGCCCAGCCTTTGGAACAGGGAACCCAGATCATTGCCGAGGCGAAAAAGGAACGGCCCGTGGTTCGTCCGGTGATCCATACCATTTCCATGGGCACCGATGCCGGTCGGCACTCCCTCCAGGTGTCGGGCAGTGAAGCCCTTTCCTGCACCGCCATCAAGCAGGCATTCCCCTTTGGGGTGGTGGCCTACTTCCCCGATACCCAGATCCTGCCGGATTTGTTGAAACAGCAAGTCCCTGTCATCGGTCCCGTCAGCAGGATAAATGTTGCCTATGCCGATGCCAAGGAGTCCATGGTGAAGGTGGAGATCCTGCTCAAGGAAGACCTGGCCTATGAGGTGGATCATTTGACCCAAGCCGTGAAAATCGTCTTCCCACAGACAGAGACGGTATCGGTCGCCCCCATGGAAGCTGCTGCCCCTGCAGCTGCCGAACCCAAGAAAGCCAAGCCCGTTGTCGCCAAGGCGCCGGCCAGGATGGCCCCTGCTGTTAAGAAGGCCAAGCCCGTGAAAAAGCCCATGGTCATGGCCGGGGGCAAAGCCGCCCTTGTGGAGGGAATCGAATTTGAAACCGATGCCTCCGGTCGGACCCGGCTCAAACTTGAGACCACGTATCCGGTGGAGCATACCGCCGTGTGGAAGAACGACCGGCAGCTGAACCTGGTTTTGAAGAACACCCGGATTCCCCTTCACCATCGCCGTCCCTTTCTGACCCGGTATTTTAACTCCGCAGTGGAGCGGGTGATTCCGGTGGCACCTTCGGGAGCCGCTTCCATGGATTCCGAGATTGTCGTCTATTTCCGGCAGCAGGTTCCCTATACCGTTGAACAGGAAGAGGCTTCCCTGGCCTTTATATTTGATGCCTCAACCCAGAACCCTCCGGTGTTTTCAAAGGCCATGAAACCCGTTGTTTTCAGCCCCATGACCGCTTCCATGGGACAGCCCGGGAATCCAAATGAAACCGGCTATGCCAGGGCCGGCCACAAGGTCATGTCCATGGCCGGTGTCCATTCCATTGGAAAGCCCGTGCTCCAGATGGGAATCCCAGGGGAGAAACCCATGGCAATGGGGACCGGCGGAATGGACAGCCTCAATTCAAAGGCATACTATTCCGGTGAAAAGATCAAACTGGACTTCTACGACACCGACATTAAAAACGTCTTCCGCATTCTGCGCAGCGTGAGCAAGAAGAACTTTGCCGTTGACCAGGACGTCCAGGGCAAGGTTACCCTCTCCCTGGATAAGCCCGTGCCCTGGGATCAGGTCCTGGATCTGGTGTTGAAGATGAACGGTCTGGGCCGGAAATACGAAAACAACGTCATTCGCATCGCCACCATAGATACCCTGAAAAAAGAGGAGCAGGATCTCCAGGAAACCCTTGAGGCAAGGAAAAAGGCCCTGGAACAGAAAAAGAGCCTGGAACCTTTGATGACAGAGTATATCCCCATCAATTACTCCGACGCCACCGCAGACATCCAGCCCAATATCACGCCCCTGCTTTCCAAGGACCGGGGGAAGATCTCCGTGGACAAACGGACCAACATGATCATTGTCACCGACACCCGGGAGAAGATTGAGCAGATCCGGGAGATGATCTATCGCCTGGACACGGTGACCCCCCAGATCATGATCGAGGCCAAGGTGGTGGAGGTGAACAAAAATTTTTCACGCACCATTGGGGTGGGTCTGAATTTTTCCAACGATTCCACGGTCACCTCCGGGTTTACCGATGATTTTAACATCTCCATCAATAAACCCGCCGGCGGCGGTGGCGGTAGTGCCGACATCTCCTTTTTCCGCCTCTTCGGTTCCTCCCGTGCAGCCTTGAACGCCCGGCTGGATGCCTCGGAGGAACTGGGGGATGTCCGCATCGTCTCCTCCCCCCGGATCCTGACCCTGGACAACAAGATGGCCAAGATTAAACAGGGGGTGGAATATGCCTACCTGGAACGGGACGATTCCGGCGGCTCCTCCGTGGCCTACAAGGACATTGATCTCCTCCTGGAGGTCACCCCCCATGTGACCCCGGACCAGCGGATTTCCATGACCGTCCGCCTCACCAAGAACGACATTGCCGGTGTCACCGCCACCGGCGCCCCCACCCTTTCCACCAACGAGGCCCAGACCGAGCTTCTGGTGAACAATAACGACACCGTTGTCATCGGCGGCATCGTGAAAAGCCGGACCAACAAGGACAATAAATCCCTGCCCTGGCTCTCCCAGGTACCGGTGCTCAACGTGATCATGGGCACCGACCTCAAGGAAGAGGAGCGCAACGAACTTTTGATCTTCCTCACCCCCACCATTGTCCAGCTGGAGCAGAAACGCAACGCCATGCCGGCCATGAATTAACCCCCGATAAGATAGGGGGAGAACCAAGGTTTTCCCCCAAAAAAAGCCCCCCACCGTCGCGTCGGTGGGGGGCTTTTCCTAGGGAAGTTCCTCACCCCGAAGATGGGGCAGCATGGTTTGGATATCCCTAGGATGATCCTAAATGGAATATCCTTACCTAGTATTGGGTCTTGGAGAGCCGCTCCTCGGCTTCCTTGGCCAGGCTGCTCCGGGCCGGGCTGAGCTGGGCCACCTTAAGCCAGTACTTCCGGGCCACATAGGGCTTGCCCTGCATGTCCAGGGCCCGGGCCATGTCCGCATGGAGGATGACGGCATTGGGGGTTTGTTTCAGGCTGAATTTGAGGTGGTGGACGGCCTTTTCAGGGCGGTTGCTCACCAGATACATCTGGGCCAGGCCGTGGGAGGCCGTGATAAACCAGGGCATGGCATCCAGGGATTTCCTGAAATAGACCTCGGCCATGGTGAAGTCCATCTTCCCCAGGTAGGCCCAGCCAATGTTGGACAGGGGGAAATGGGGGGTGGGGTAGAGGATGTCCTCCAGCACCTTGTTAAAGGTTTCAATGGCCCGGTTCCACTGCTTGAGTTTCAGATAGGCCGCCCCCTTATTGTTCAGGGCTTCGGTGAAGTCGGGTTTGAATTCCAGGGCCTGGTCAAAGGCTTCGATGGCCAGTTCCTCCCTGCCCTTTCCAAGGTAGGCCAGGCCCAGGCTGTTGTAGAGATAGGGATCCTTGTCCAGGACCTTCCGTGCTTCCAAAAGCTTGGCCAGGGCGGCGGTGTAGTTGCCCTGGGCCATGAAACCTTCCCCCTGGGACTGGTTGGCCCTGGCCACATTTATCTGGGTGTCCGAGGTTTTGGCAGCGCAGCCGGTGAAGATCAGGAGACCGGCGACAAGGATGATTAAGCGGGCGTTCATGTTTGGCTACCTCCGATGTTAATGTAAATAGTGCAAATGGATATCTTTGGTTTCAAGGAATTGGAGCGCATCCTCCCCAAGGGGGTTCCAGGCAAAAAAATGGCGATGGGTTCCAGACTGGGCCAAAAGGCCGGGGATGGCCCTTGCCCACCGGTTGGGGATATGCTGCTCCGGTATAAAGGCCGGGTTTTCCCAGGTATGGTAGCCCAGGGTCTCCAGCAGGGTTGCGGCCATTTTTTCCAGGGCCATGGTCCGGGGAATGTGGAGGAGAAGAAAGCCCTGGCCGGCCAGGGCGGAAAGCCCGGCATCCCCCTTTAGGGTGTTGAAATTTATGAGGATATCCCTCCTGTTCTCCCGATGGATCCGCTGGAATTGGGCCGACATTTCAACCCCCCTGAGGGAAAAGGAGACCGCCTCCTCCTGTGGGGGGGCATGGCCGGTATCCAGAAGAATCCGGGTGATCATCTCCCGTTGCCTTGCCCGAAGGGTCCTTGGGGGAACAAGGGGCTGGGGGGAGGAGAGGCGGACCTGGGTCATTCCCTTGAGGGAAAGGTCTTTCCAATGGTTCCGGGCCGAGCCCAGGGCCTGGCTCGAGATGTGTGCCGCACCGGGGCGGTGGAACAAAAGCCGTTTGGATTGGAGCTCCACCACCGGATATTGGGCCAGGTCGATCTGTGCAGCAGGGCCATCCTTCCCAGGGGGAAAATGGACCACGCCTTTGTCCCTGAGATTGCCCCCCAGGATACCGGCATAGCGTTTCAGGGCGTCAAAGTGATATTCCCAGATCAGGGGGGAAAGGCGGGTAGAAGGGGCCGGGTGCGGCGGGGCAATGGTGCTGGAGAACTCCACCACCGGCACCAAAAAGCTGTGGTCCGGCCCCAGGGGATAGGCACCTTTGTCCACGGCCTTCAATGGGATGAGGATCCGGGTGTGGGCTTCAATGGCATTCAGGTCGGAGATCCCGGGGTTGAGGGCCTTGAACATGGAAAGAAAAAGGGGAAAATCCGTCTCGGATATTTCCCCTTTTTTTCGGAAAATTTTGTAGAGCCAGTCCCCCTCTTTCACAAGGTAGGGCTCACATAGAATGTCCTGTCCCCGGTGGGTGTAGATGGAATAGGACGTGTAGGTGGTTCGGATCTGGGAGGCCTGGACAAAGGCGGGCCCCGTCCCCCCGATCAACAGGGAAAGGAGCCCGCATATGAGAACGGCTTTTTGCATTATTCAGAAGGGGTTAAATCCAACTCCCTGGCAATCTTACCGGAAATCTCCTTTACAAATGATTCAAATGCGTCCGGTTCAAGACGATTTTCCTGGGAGGGAAGATTGTTCTGATCTTCGGGCAGCACCAGCCCCGGAAGGTTGACAAATTCCGGTTTGGGGGTGACCTGGTAGGCTTCGGGCATCTGGTTGTTGAAGTACATGTCCTGGAAGCCGGAGAACTTGATGGCATGGGCCGTGGCGTCCAGAACCGCGGTTTCGGTATCCGCCACCAGTCCCTGGCTCCGGGCCTGGACCAGACCGGCCAGGCATTCCCCGCCCTGGGTGCAGGCGATGTGGCCGTTTCGGTTGGCCGTGAGCTGCCAGTCCATGATCTCCTGTTCCTTGACCTGGACCACAAAGACGTTGGGTTTACCCGAGGCGGCATCGTATTGGTCGGCCAGTTCAATGACCCGGGGCATGGAGACCGGGTTGCCGATCATGGCGGCCTGGGCCACGCTGGGTTGGGTGTCCACCTTTTCAAAGACCCGTTTGGACGGATCCGCTTCCCTGTAGTATTGGAAGACCGGATCGGCATGTTCCGACTGAACCCCGATGATCTTGGGCAGGGACTCGATGATGCCGGCCCTGTGGAATTTCAAAAATCCGTTCATCACGGCGGAGATATTGCCCGCATTGCCGATGGGGACCACCACCACCTTGTTGTCCATGTCCCAGTCAAAGTCCTGGGCAATCTCGTAGGAGTAGGACTCCTGGCCCAGGATTCTCCAGGCGTTCTTGGAGTTGAGCAGGACCACGGGATAGGTGGAGGAAAGGTGCTCCACAATCTTCATGCAATCGTCAAAGACCCCGGGGATCTCAAAGACATTGGCACCGCTTCCCAGGGGCTGGGAAAGCTGGGCCGAGGTGACCTTTTTATGGGGCAACAGCACGGCGGATTTAATGGTGTCTCCCAGGTAGGAGGCATAGAGGGCCGCCGCAGCAGAGGTGTCGCCGGTGGAGGCGCACACGGCAATGACGTCGGAAACCTTTTTCTGGTCCACCAGGAATTTGATGGCGGACAGGGCCGATGCCATGCCCCGGTCCTTGAAGGAGGCGCTGGGATTCTGGCCGTCGTTCTTATAATAGAAGGTCAGGCCCACATCCTGTTTCAGGGTGTCCGAGGCTTCCACCATGGGGGTGTGGCCTTCGCCCAGGTAGAGGATGGATTCCAGGGGAATGCTGGGGCCGATGAATTCGTGGTACCGGTAGATCCCCTTGAGGGCGGGTACCTTGAGCATCTTACGATAGTCAAAGATGCGGCGCCAGGTGTCTCCGGAGATATCGGTGATGGCCTTCTGGTTCCGGTCGTGGATCAGCAGGACCGAGTTACACTTGGGACAGACGTAGAGCAGTTTTTCAATGGGATATTCCGCTCCGCAGTCCAGGCAGCGGTAAAACATGTCGCCGCCCACCTCGGGGATGAGGTGGGGCCGGATATCCTCGGGAAAGAGATCAAGCTTCATTTTCAATTACCGTCTGGCCTCCCATGTATGGCACCAGAACCTCGGGGACGCGGACGGTTCCATCTGCCTGCTGATAGTTTTCAAGGATGGCCGCAAAGGTTCTGCCCACTGCCAGGCCCGAGCCGTTGAGGGTGTGGCAGAATTCAGGCTTTTTGGCATCCTTTCTTCTGAATCGGATATTGGCCCGGCGGGCCTGGAAGTCCAGGCAGTTACTGCAGGAGGAGATTTCCCTATACTTGTCCTGTCCGGGCAGCCAGACTTCAATGTCGAAGGTCTTGGTGGCGGAGAATCCCAGATCCCCGGTGCACAGGGTGACCACCTGGTAGGGCAGTTCCAGCTTCTGGAGGATGGTTTCCGCATTATTCAGCAAGGATTCCAGCTCGTCAAAGGAGGATTCCGGGCTGGTGATCTTCACCATCTCCACCTTATTAAACTGATGCTGGCGGATCAGCCCCTTGGTGTCCCGGCCGTAGGAACCGGCCTCGGAACGGAAACAGGGGGTGTAGGCAGTGAATTTCATGGGCAGCTTTTCGCCGTCGATGATCTCCTTGGCGTAGATATTGGTGATGGGAACCTCGGAGGTGGGGATGAGGTAATAGTCCCATCCTTCCAGCTTGAACAGGTCCTCTTCAAATTTGGGCAGCTGACCGGTTCCGGTCATGGTGGTCCGGTTGACGATGAAGGGGGGCAACGCTTCCTTGTAGCCGTGTTCCCCGGTGTGGGTGTCCAGCATGAAGTTGATCAGGGCCCGTTCCAGCCGTGCACCGGCGCCCATATAAAGGGGGAAGCGAGCACCGGCCAGTTTGGAGGCCCTTCCCAAGTCCAGGATGCCCAGGTCTTCGCCGATTTCCCAGTGCTCCTTGGGTTTGAAATCAAAGGTGGCCGGGTTGCCGTGGGTTCTTTCCAGGCGGTTCTCGGTGTCGTCTTTTCCCTTGGGCACATCGTCGTGGGGCAGGTTGGGCAGGCGGATCAGGAAGTTCTGGATGGACTCTTCCACAAGGGCGATTTCCTTTTCCAGGGACTTGATGGTCTTGGATACGGTCTGCATCTCCTGGATCACAGACTGGGCATCTTCACCGTTGCGTTTCATCCGGGCAATGTCGTCGGAAACCACGTTCCTTTTATGCCGTAATTCTTCCAATTGGAGGAGGATGGTCCGTCTTTTTTCATCGTCTTTGAGGAAGTCGGAAAAATCAATGTCGGCCCCCCGTTTTTCCATGCCTTTCTGGACGGTCTCCAATTCGTTTACAATATATTTAAAATCAAGCATTTTCTTCCTTGTTTCAGCCGTGTTAATGGTTGCAAAATCGAGATTTCATAAGCCTTTGCACAATTGTAGACTGATAACATGGGGTCTGTAAACAGTCAATGATTATTGCAGGTTGACAAGCGGTAACATGTGTATAATACTTCTAAAAACTTTTTAGTAATTCTTAAGGAAAGACACTTATGGACGAAATGAAAAATTCCAAGAACAGCATTCTGGCACAAGTGGCAGATCGGCTGGGTGCATTTACCGAAGAGGGGCTTCAGGAAAAGTACCAACAAATTGAAGAAAAACTGTTTGAATTCGCCAATTTCATGGAAGCGCAATTGGCATTTCTGTACACCCCCATTGGAACGGTAATCCCCACAGAGCGCATCATCCGCAAGGCACTTGAAATTGAAAAGGGAATCGTCCTTCCTGCCTTTACCGATGCAAAAAATACCTTTAACCTGTATAAAATCAGCGATTACGACAAGGACCTTGTGCGCAACGCCGATGACATACTGGAACCCAATCCTGAAAAGTGCAAGAAGATTGCCCTGGACGAAATCGACATTGCCATCATTCCGGGACTGGCCTTTGACGACAAAGGCGGACGGGTGGGATTTGGAAACCAGTTCTATTCCAAGCTGATCACCAAATTGCCCGAAACCTGCCGTAAGGTTTCCCTGGCCTACGAAGAACAGATCATGGATCAGATCCAGATGGAATCCAGAAAATTCACCGTGGATATTATCATCACCGACAAACGGGTGATTTATAAGATCTAGTCCGGTTGGATTCGGACACCCTGGGGTATTGAACCACCGCAAGGGGATCACCTGAAAGGGCCGACTTGGCCCTCGGGTTATCCCCTTTTTTGATTTTCCGGGTTCACGGCCCTGGCAAAGCGGTGGAGATCCGTGCTCTTGCCCATGACAATCACCGTGTCACTGGGTTCGATCAGGGTCTCAAAATGGGGGTTGAACAGCATGGACCCCGAGTCCTTGAGGATGGAGATGATGATGAGGTTGAAGTCCTGGCGAATGCCCGAATCCTTGAGCATCACATTGGTGTACCGGGAGGAGGAGGGGATAAAGATCTCCTCGATCTGGATGTCGTCCTGCTTCCGGGTTAGGGCAATGTCCAGAAAATTTTTCACAGAAGGCCGCAGCAGCTTCAGCCCCATGGAGACCGCCCCGATGTCATAGGGGGACTCCACCTGGTCGGCCCCAGCCACCATGAGCCGTTTCTGCACCCCCGGGTTACTGGCCCGGGCCATGATGCGGATCTTATCGTTCAACTGCCGGGCCGTGAGCACTAGAAAGACATTGGCCGTGTCTTCCCCCAGGGCCGCCACCAGATGGCTGGCCCGGTGGATCCCGGCCTTTTCCAGAAGCTGTTCGTCCGTGGCATCCCCGATGAGGTGGTGGACCTTGTCCTTGATCATGACATCGGCCATCTCCTCGGTTTCATCGATGACCACCACTTCCTGGCCGTCTTCCTTAATAAGCTTGGACAGAACCCGGCCGATGCGGCCGTACCCGCATACAATATAATGGTCGTTGAGCTGTTGTATTTTTCGGTCCAAACGCTGCCTCCCTAAGAGTTGTTGGATTTCCCCTTCAAGCACGGATTTAATGACCACCCCCACAAGGTAGAGGTAGTAGCCCCCGCCCGTGAAGATGAGAACCATGGTAAAGACCCGGCCGGCATTGGTGGGCTCATGGACCTCTAAAAACCCCACCGTGCTCAGGGTGATGGCCGTCATATAGGCCGAATCCAGAAGGCCCCAGCCCTCGATGGACATAAATCCGATGGTGCCGGCAACAAAAATGGCCACAGCAGCAAGCACGGCCAGTTCAATTTTCAACAATTGGTTCATGGCATTAATGATTAACGGGGTTTGCCTGAAAAAGCAAGATAAGAATCCCTGGAATCCATTGCTAATTCTTGACGGGGTGAGGGTCTCCTGCTAAGAAGGGGGGATCATGAATACAGAACCCCAGAAATATGAAAGATGGCGCCGGGAAATGGTGGAGCGACAGATCGTCAACCGCGGCATTTCCGACCCCCGGGTCATCGACGCCATGCTCCAGGTCCCCCGGCATCTGTTCGTCAGCGAAGCTTTGGCCGATTCCTCCTATGGCGACTTCCCCTTGCCCATCGGAGAGGGCCAGACCATCTCCCAGCCCTATATCATCGCCGAAATGACCCAGAACCTGGGGCTCACGGGCAAGGAACGGGTATTGGAGATCGGCACCGGCTCCGGTTACCAGGCCGCCGTCCTGTCCCGGCTGGTCTACAAGGTCTACACCATCGAGCGGAACAACACCCTCTACCTCCAGACCCGGAAGCTCTTCGACCGTCTCAAGTTCCACAACATCGTGACCCGGTATTCCGACGGCACCCAGGGCTGGAAGGCCGAAGCCCCCTTTGACGCCATCATCGTAACCGCCGGTGGCCAGCAGGTGCCCCCGCCCCTGGTGGACCAGCTCGCCATGGGGGGAAAGCTGGTCATCCCCGTGGGCGGCCAATTCTCCCAAGAACTGCTCAAGGTGACCAAGACCCCCGAGGGCATCGTCACCGAAAACCTTGGCGGCTGCCGCTTTGTCAAACTCATTGGAGAGCATGGCTGGACCTCCTGATCCGGTCAACCCATCCCCATAGAGGCATTGGCCCCGGTGACAGACAACACCGGGGCAAGTTTTAGGCGCTGATAGATTCAGCGCCTTTTTTGCATTGGATCATTTGGGTTGAATGTTCGTACCAGATTCGCACCAGGGGGAGAGGGCGGTTACCTTTTGACCTTTCCCTATGAGCAGGACAATTATCCAACAGGCTGTTGGACAATTCGTTGATCGGGCAGCTTTTGGTTGTTGGAGGTGGAAGAAGTGCAACATGACCCGGTGGGGGGCGGCACAGCCTTCCTTGTCCCGGAAAGATCGAAAACAGCCCCTATAATTCCATTCCGGGCCATCTCCAAAACTGCGGGCTGCGCTCCTCAAACAATTGGAGCTGCCTCCTCCATTCCATTAAGGGGCTGTAATTTCGACTTACCAACGGCCTGCGAAAGGCTGCCCCACCCCCCACCTGACCGCTGGTGTAAATGGAGAGGATTTTGATTTCCCCAAAATCAACATTATCCGGTATAAAGTTGACTGTTTAACACCCCAAAAAAAGCGGTTTACCCGCCTTTATTTGGATTGTTGAATATTTTAAAAAATTTCCATATCTCACATATTAATGCAACATTTCTTATATTTTTTACCTGAGCCACATGGGCAAGGAGCGTTACGCCCAATTTTACCACTTTTTTTGTTTTCTTGTTCTAATCTATTCTTTCTTATTTTTTCGGCAACAAGTTGTAGTTGTTCGATTTCATCATTTGCTATTAAATCTCTTTTGAGAAACTGAAAGCAAATGTTACTTATGGAATCTGATTTGTTAAAGAAAATTTCAAGAAGCAATCGCTCTTCATCATCAGAAAGTAACATTGATGCTAAAGAATGATCTCTTGCCAGTTTTTCATCACGTTTTAAAAGTGGCTCTTCTTGCCAGCAAAACAGAGTGATATTTGTTCCACCATAGATTGATATGGGTTTGGGACGCCCATATTTTTTTTGTTTAATTAATACTTCGTCAATTCCATTGCTAAAACTGTCCCGCAGATCTCCATCACTATCTAACAGAAGGCTTGATAATTTTTGACTGTTTGGTACATCATTGTCTACTAAGAAATCCAAAATTTCTTTAAAACGAATAGGCATAGTTTGTTTTAAGCAACATTCCACATCATTATCTAATAATTTTTCTGTAAAGAAATTATCTATATCTGAATGATAACCATGCCACCCAACAGGATGCATAAACTTAAAATCTTTTACGTATTCTGTGTATACATTATGCTTCAAGTATAGTCCGAGGTGATCAAGTTCATCATTCGTTTTGATTTGATCTGATTGAAATGCACGCATTCTTTGTTCAACGAAATGCAAAAAAACCAAGTGATTATCAAAAATGTCAGAGTAGACGCGCAAATCATCCACGGAAATTGACCAAACTGGTTGTTCTCCGACGTCAATGCCTATTTTTTTTAAATGTTGGATTTGTGAAGCAATCTCTGTAAAGGGATCAAGTGTAACTGCGCATATAGTTATATGTTCGAAATCATTTTGAGAGATATCCCCTATTTTTTTGTGATCCCTATCAAAGAACTCAACCGTTTCTTTATTTTCAAAATAATCTAAAAAACGTCTTCCCTGCTTCACAGGTTTGAACACTAAATTCTTTAAAGAATTAATATATGCAGGAAAATCATTAGCAGGGGATGTATAAGTGAAAGCGCCGGCCGGAATGTGTCAATGAAAATGAAACACCATTTTCAATAATTTAGACTCTAACCATATCAGTTGATCCGTCTTTAGGTTTGTTGATCCAAGCAGCCTCCGGTAAAGCCGGTGGCATGGGCCTTTTCCCCTTAAATCGTTTCGGATTCATCATGAAAGCTTTTTCCAATGTCTGGGTACGGTGCAGATAGATATCATCAGCAAGGCCATAATGAAGCTGTTCAGGGGTAACCAAGCCGATCCCAGAGTGGTGATGTTCAGAATTGTAGTACCGAAAAAAATCCTGGCAGAATGCCCTGGCATCTTCGATTGAACCAAAATTCTGCGGGAATTTTGGGCAATATTTCAGCGTTTTAAACTGGGATTCAGAATATGGATTATCGTTGCTAACATGGGGCCTACTATGGGTTTTGGTAACACCTAAATCAACAAGAAGCTGGGCAACTCCTTTGGATTTCATGCTGGACCCCCGATCGGCATGTAGCCCAAGTTGTTTTGGTTTAATCTGTTGTTTTTTGCAGGATTCTTTAATTAGGCGCTTTGCTAAAGCTGTTTGTTCCCGATGAGCAACCATCCAACCGACAACGTACCGGCTAAAAATATCCATGATTACATAAAGATAGAAGTAGGTCCATTTTACGTTGCTTTTCAATTTTGTGATGTCCCATGACCATACCTGATTAGGTTTAATTGCCAGCAGTTCCGGCTTTTTGTATTTTGGACGTTTGATCTGCCGACGCCGCTGGGGAACAGCACCATGCGCTTTGTGAAGAAGTCGATACATGGTTCTGATCGAACAATGGTATTCGCCCTCATCCAAGAGAGAAGCGTACACCTGATACGGTGTATGGTCTTGGTATTTTTCAGAATGGAGGATATCAAGAACCGTTTTTTCCTCCTGGAGATTCAGGGCCAATGGTGGTGACGGATTGGTCCTTTGTGGTTTTTGAGAAAAATGGAACCTATAAAAAGATGCCCTGGGAATGCCAAATGCCGCGCAAGAAGGTTGTTTGCCGATATCAGAGCTCAACTCAAGGGCAGCATCCATCAGTTGTCTCCTTCTATTCCGTCGAGATTCTGTTGAATTCCCAGAATCTGAGAAATTTTTTTTTGCGCCTCAATGATGAGTTCCGCTTGCTTCAGTTTTGCCTGTAAGCGCCTGTTTTCTTTTTCAAGGGTTGCATTCTGAATCGCCAATGGATTTTTTTTCTTGGGTTTTCTGCCCCGCTTTCGAGGGGCCATAGCCAGAAGAATCCCATTTTCCCTGGCACGCCTCCAAGTGGTCAAATTAGAAGAATAAAGCCCTTCTCTCCGGAGTATCTGTCCAACTTCACCTGGCTCGGAACATTGGTCGACCTCCTCAAGGATCCGAAGCTTGTATGCAGCGGTAAATTTGCGGCGTGGTTTCTTTTCAGGGACTTCGGGATCAGGGAAGCTATCACCACCCCCCAAAGGGGCCCCAACTCCAGTCGCCCTATGGGCTCCTTCCGTTGGGACCCCTTTGGGGGCGTCCTGGTTCTCTTGCTGGGATATCAAATTCAACTTGGCCTTTTTCATAACAAAGTTCCTTACCCGCCCTACATTAATTTTTCAATAGGTAAGTGTCTCAGTTACATTGTCACAGAGGGGCCTTGACTTCAACAATAAATAAGTGGTTATCACAAATTATAATTCCATCTGCTTCGCACCATTGTTTTTTTTTGTCGCTACTGCTTGGATACCAGCGATAATAAACAGATTTAACTATTTTAGCTTCTGGAAGTAAAATTTTAAAATATTTAAACGGTAATTCTTCTGAGATCTCTTGCTGCTTATTATTCCATGTCGAACGATAATCACGTTTAATACGACAAATTGTCCTTTCAATAATGCGGTAAAGATTATCGAATAAGCTGTATAATTCAAAGCAATAGTAATGCCCATTAAACTTTAGGAATGGGCGTTTAAATACTGGCCAGATACGAAGCGGCCAACCTCTGAAATCACCATCTGAAAAGAAATCGACATCCTGACCCGGAGACCATGAAAGCTCTTCGAGAAAATTATGTGGAAGGTTTGTAACTTTTTCTAAATCAAATAAATCCAACCCATTAAATCGACCGAATATATTTTGCTGCCAATCTTCCCATCCATTTTCTCTAATGACTTTGGACATGAGTTCAGGCATAGAGTCTTCTGAAACAGTTTCCGTGTTGGCAAGCCTTTTCTTAAAGGCTTCCATGGTTATTCGTTGGAATTCGTCCAGTTCACGTGTTGTGTCGATCATTCCCTTTGAAAGGGCGTACTCTATTTTAGATAATTCTTCTATAAGCTGCTTTGCCGTTATACCAAACAATTCGTTTAAAATATAAGAGTGAGGTGTAAGAATATCCTGAAAATGTTTTGTTTCATGGTACAAATATCTTTGTCCACGTACATTACACCAATACATTTGAGCTTTAGAATAATATTCTTCAAATTCAATATCAAAGTCAGGGTTTTCTTTACGATCGTGGGCTTTACGACAAAGCTGATATTCCGTATTTATTTGTTCAAATAAACCAAAGATTTTTGTCTTTAAATTATCCCATCTTTTTTCTGTTAATTCCTCTTCATCATCATGTGGTTGGACAGATGCTATTATACTTTGAGTGTAATCGACCATTCTCAACGACAAAGGAGCTTTTTTATCAACATCTGTTTCACTTGTTAAACCGAGATGATTAGATGCCATCTCCCAGTAAGCACGCTTCAATAGTTCTGTTGGGGAGTACTTTTTAACTTCAGTTACGATCCCGTCAATCTTGTGGTCTATCTCTTGGCAAACTTTAGGAAACCGATCAGCAAATTTGTTCTGCATTTTTTCAAACTGCTGACTATTCATGTTATTACGGAGAACGGTGAGTTCACCGAAACGAGCCAATTCAAGAGGGCCAAAAGAAAAATGGTCATCAGGCTTTACATATTTTTTACTTCGTTTCTTTTTATTTCGCTTTTTTTTGCCCATTAAATCCTAAATATTTTTATCAAAGCATCACGTAAAAAGTCATTTTGTGAGGTCCCCTCAGCATTCCCTGTGCCATTAAAAATGGACAAAATAATATACTGATCTGTTTATCCACTTATTATCCGAAGGCTAACTGTATAACATTATGATTTGAATGATATCCAACCAAATTCAGACAGGTTGAAATTGAATCGATTTTGATGAGAATAAAACACTCATCACTCATGATTGCAAGAGTCAATTTTATATCCTGTCAAATTTCTTTTGTTAAGGCACAAAAAATGAGATTAATCGAAGATAAAATTTTGTCGGATGAGTTGAATCATTTTGGTAAGGTAACGAGTGTAAATGTTTAGGTGGGGGAGAAACGCACATTGGGGGATTTGTACGGCGGTTAGTGGGGGGCGGGGCGGTGTCCTTCGCAGGCATAGGGTGCGGGTTATTACCGGGTCTTGTTTCGTAGAGGTGAAAAGGCGGATTGTTTGACGGCCGCAGGGAGGCGTTTTTGCATTTTCCCGGAAGGGAACTTAGAGCCGGTTGAACCCTAAATATTTCGCAGTATGGATTTGCCTGATATGCAAGGCGCAGAATGCGCAGCTGTAGTCTTTTACCGCAAGTCATTCTGGAACGCAGCAGATCAGGTGAAGGCATGCTGCCCGAAGGGGGACAATTTGCGTCAGCAGGTATATTGGGAAAGGGGCGAGTGTATCCTTGGTATCAAAAATTGGAACCCATTCGGAGCAAATTGTCATGAAATATTTGGGGGAAGTCCACACTCCGACAAGGAGGGTGCCGGTCCGTTCCCCACGGGTATAACCTTATAACTTATGTTTCTTTTTGATGGGCATGGCTTATTCGGAATAGAGATCAGGAATTGGGTGTGAAGCTGACGACGTCTCCGATATTGGCGGCATCGGCAAAGAGCATGATGAGTCGGTCAAGGCCAAGGGCGATGCCGGCGGCGTCGGGCATGTTTTCCAGGGCTTTGAGGAAGTCTTGGGGCAGGGGCAGGGGGGATTTGCCCATGGCTTGGCGGATCTGATTTTCTTCCTTGAAGCGCTGGGCTTGGATGGCGGGATCGGTGAGTTCGGTGAAGCCGTTGGCCAGTTCCATTCCGGCGGCGTAGAGTTCGAAGCGCTGGGCCCGGGTGGGGTCGTCCGGGAGGAGGGCTGCCAGGGAGGCCAGGGGGCTGGGGTAGTCCTTGAGGAAGAGGGGGCGGTTCAGTCCCAGTTGGGGTTCGATGTCAAAGGAGATGATTTCGTCGAACCGGTCTTCCTTGAGGGCCTGGTCGCAGTCGGTGTCTGAATAGTGTTTAAAGGCGTCGGCCACGGTGAGGCGGTCAAAGGGGGCGGCCAGGTCAATGGTTTGGCCTTGGTAGGTGATTTGGGGGCCAAGGTTGAGTTCGGCGGCCACAAAGCGCAGGAGATCTTGGCATTGGTCCATGAGGTCGTCATAGGTTTGCCCTGCCCCGTACCATTCCAGAAGGGTGAATTCCGAAAGGTGGCGTTCCCCGTGTTCCTCCTTTCGAAAGCATTTGCAGATCTGGAAGATCTTCTGGTGGCCCTGGGCCAGAAGCTGTTTCATGTAGAGTTCGGGGGAGGCCAGAAGGAAGTCGTTTTCTGACATAATGGGATCAATATGGGCTTCGGGAATGATGTCCGGGCTGAGCAGGGGGGTCTCCACCTCGGTGTAGCCGTTGTGGTGGAAAAAATGCCGCACCGCAAGGGTGAGGCGGGAACGAAAGGCCAGTTGTCTGGGGGATGCTGTGGGCTTCATTGTGCTGCCGGGAAGGGGAGGTCCCCTTCCCCTTTTTTATTCCTTGATGGTGTATTCGCCCTTGGGCCGGTCCTGGAGGAAGATTTTGTCGAATTTGGCGGTGTCGGCCTGGTCAAAGAGGGTGTATCCCTGTTCAATACAGGCGGGGCAGGCATTGATGGGGATGTGGACGCCCAGGATGTGGTGGCCCGGGGTGGCGGTGGAGTCGATCTGGAAGCTGCCGCCGCAGTCCCGGCAGAGCCGGATCTTTTCCTTTTGCCGTTCAAAGATATTGTCGGTGTCGTAGAAGACCTCCCGGTGACGGACCTGGAGGTCGCCGGGCTTGCCGGCCTCTTCCCGCATCTGGTGCCGTTTTTCCCAATAGCCGTTGATCTGGTCCGTGGTTTTTTTGATCTTGTCGGTGATGCTCACGGACTGCTTGAGGCGTTCGGGGTTGTAGTCGGGCTCCACCACGCCGGTGTATTCAATGCCGGCCATGGCCAGGATGATGCCCAGGTTGACGTAGGGCAGGGCTCCTTCAATGGCATAGCCCCCTTCCAGCACGGCAATGTCGGGCTGGAGCATGGAGGTGAGCTTGGCATAGCCCTGGGCCGAGAAGTTCATGTTGGTCAAGGGATCGGTGTAATGGTTGTCCTGGCCGGCGGAGTTGACCACCAGGTCGGGCTTGAAGGCCTCCAGCACAGGAAGCACGCAGTTCCGGATCACATAGAGGTAGCCTTCGGTGGAGGTGCCCGGGGGCAGGGGGATGTTCAAATTGGAGCCCTTGGCATTGGGGCCGCCCAGCTCGCCGGGGAAACCGGTGCCGGGATACATGGTCCGGCCGTCCTGGTGCAGGGAGATGAAGAGTACGTCGGGGTCATGCCAGAATATGTCGTTGGTTCCGTCCCCGTGGTGGCAGTCGGTGTCGATGATGGCAATGCGTTTCACCCCGTATTGGGAGCGGATATACTCCACCATCACGGCTTCGATGTTGATGTGGCAGAAGCCCCGCCCCCCGTGGGAGACCCGCATGGAATGATGTCCCGGGGGCCGCACCAGGGCAAAGCCGTTTTCCACTTCCCTGGTGAGGACGGCATCGGCAATGGCCTTGGCACCGCCGGCGGAGATGAGGTGGGATTCCGTGGTGATGGTCCGCTCGTCCGGGCTGCAGAAATGGCATCTTTGGATGTCTTGCGGGGTGACGATCTCGGGTTTGTATTCCACAATCCCGGGGATGTCGAACACCCCTTCCTCGGTGACCTGGTCCTGGGTGTAGAGAAGGCGTTCTTCCCGTTCCGGGTGGGTGGGATCAATGGCCCAGTCAAAGGCAGGGAAGAAAACCAGTCCTGTTTTGTTGGAAGCTTTTAGCATGTTTTTCCCTCGGATTGTGATTGTAACACCGTATCAAAACCCTTGATCAGGCCGGGTTTGAGCTGCATCTTGGTCCGGAAGATCTTCCCCCTGGGGGAGAAGTTCCGCACGATGTTGAACTTTTGGAATTCCACCACCTCCACCTCTTCCAGGGTGTCGGCGTCTGCCCCTGTGTTTACGGCCTTTTCCTTGAGCAGGGTATAGGCGGTCTCCATGAGGTCGTCCTCGGAATATGCCTTGGAAATGGGTTCGGCAAAGTCCTCCTCATGGGCAGTGACAATGCCCTGTTCCGTGTCTGCATTCAGGGTGACTTCGCAGGTGGTCCGGGCCAGGGCGGCGCCGATGGCGTTGGCCACGGAGGATTCGGGCACGGCAATGGTTTCGATCTGGTAGAGCTCCTGGATCTTCCGGGCAAAGAACCGGGCCGGTCCCCCCAGGATGAGGATTTTTCGGGGGCTGAGTTTATACCCTTCCAGGAAGTCGTGGACCGTGTACACGGGCTTGGAGTTGAGCTGGTCGATCATCTCAAAGGTCTTTTTCAGGATCACGGTGCAGCATTGCTTGAACACGTAATCGGCGGCGGCTTCCAGTTCCATGCCCAGGGCTTTGGCAATGGTGCCGATGCCCTCCCGGGCCCTGGCGGCATCCCCCTGGTCCATGAGGCCCAGGATAATGAGGGCGTCGGTGGGGGTGGGAAGGGGTCCGCCGAATGCCATGGCAGGTCCCTGGCGGTCCGGGCCGATGGTCAGGGTCTGGTCGGTGACCCGCAGGGCCGAGTCTCCGCCGATGCCCTTGGAATCGGTGCGCAAAGAGCGGATCAGGCTTTTGTACTGCCCCCTCCGAATGCCCACGGGCTCCAGCAGCGGGGCCTTGTCCACCAGAAAGGCGATGTCCGTGGTGGTGCCCCCCACGTCCAGGACAATGGCATCCTGTCCGGCCGGGGCATGGGGAATGGCGCCCATGATGCTGGCGGCAGGGCCCGAGAGCACGGTTTGGCCGGGGAAGGTCATGGAGGATTCCAGGGACATGGTGCCCCCGTCGGCCTTGAGGATCTGGATGGGGATGTTCAAGCCCTTTTCCGACAGGGAGTGTTTCACTGCTTCGAAAAAGGATCTGTGGATGGCAAAGACGGCTGCGTTGAGATGGGTGGTGGCGATTCGCCGGGGGAAGTTGAGATTTCCGGAGACGTGGTGGCCCAGGAAAACCATCTTGAAATATTTGTTCAGAATTCGCTTGATCAGGATCTCGTGGGAGGGGTTGCGAACGCAGAACTTGCTCACCACCCCCACGTATTCGATGCCGTCGGCCTGCATCTTTTTGGCGATGTCGTGGATTTCCATTTCGTTCACCGGCGCCTTTTCCCGGCCCCGGTGGTTGATGGAGCCCGAGACGGTATAATAATGGTCACCGGTTTTGAAAAAATGGGGATCGATGCCCGGGCCGGCGGAGACAATCATGCCCACCGGGTCCATGGTCTGTTGGACCAGGGCATTGGTGGTCAGGGTGGTGGAGATCACCACCCGGCGGATCTGCCCGGGGTCGGTGGTGTCAAGCAAACGGCTAAAGCCCGACAGGACCGTATTGAAAAGGTCTTTCGCATCGGTGGGGACTTTTACGCTTTGCTCAATGCCCTTGTTGCTGAGGAGAACAGCGTCCGTGTGCGTGCCGCCAACATCTAATCCAATAATCATGGCGCCTTCCTGTTCAAGTTGATTGTCGCCAGCCCAAATTGCTAGACGATATAATATCTGCGGAGCTTGTCAGAAATCAATGGGCTTGTCAATGCCCTTTTTTAGGGGGCTGAAAACAAGGCCCTGCAAGGGTTCTTCCTTGAAAAACAAGGGGGTTTGCATTAAAAGATGTGGGGAAGATATACCCCCAACCCCTTAATTCGGAGGAAGCCAATGGCAGTTGTTCAGTGGAGACGTCAAGAGGGAATCGCAGTGGTGGAAATGTGCAATGGTGCCAACCTGATGAACCTGACCTTTGTGGAGGACATGCACAATTGTCTGGACCAGGTGTTGGATACGCCGGAAATCACGGCCATGGTCCTCACCTCGGCGGATGAGAAGAACTTTTCCCAGGGCGTGGACCTGGAATGGCTGGGAAAACACTACATGGATGGAAAAACTGAGCCCATCAAGGAATTCCTTTATATGATGAATGATGTCTTCCGTCGCCTCCTCCTCTTCCCGGTCCCGGTCATTGCCGCCATGAACGGCCATGCCTTTGGCAACGGGGCCATCCTTTCCTGCGCCTGTGATTTCCGGTTCATGAAAAAGGACAGGGGCTTTTTCTGCTTTCCCGAAGTGGATGTCTCCGTCCCCTTTCTCCCGGGGATGATCGCCTTTGTGCGCAAGGCGTTTCCCGAGTATTTCTTCAACGACCTCATGCTCACCGGACGTAGGGTCACCGCAGAGGAGCTGGCCGCCCACCATGTCCTTGAAAAGGCCAGCGACAATGTTGAAACCCTCATGGAAGACGTGCTGGCCTTTGCTGCAGGATTCAATAAAAAGCGTGGAATTTTCGGGGAGTTGAAGAAACGGAAGCACAAGGGCATTGTGGATATCATGGATGGGGAGGACAAGACCTTCATCGAGCCCATGAACCTCCTGATTTCATGACAATTTGTTTCTGAATGTTTTGGGGTGGATGAAGGGGAGGGGTGACTCTCCCTTTGTCCATGGGGGAACTGCCGGCACAAATTGTCCCCCTTCGGGCGAAACGCCTTCACCTGATCTGCCGCGTTTCAGAATGACGCGCAGTAAATCATTACGGCTTCGCATTCTGCGCCTTGCATATCAGGCGAATTCATTCCGTGAAATATTTACCCTGGCAACCTCTGTTCCCCGCATTCAGCCAAAGGGTCTGTTTGGTGTAAAGGGCTTATGGGCTGCTGGGGGACTTGGCCTTTTTAAGGAAGCGGATGAAGGCGTCGCAGATGGGCGAGGCGGTCCGCTTCAGGGGAAGGGTGAGGTAGAAATGGCGTTCCAGGTCCAGTCCTTGGACGGGCAGGGCCGTTAAATCTCCTGCGGCCACCTCCCGGGCCACGGCAACGGTGGAGAGGATGGAGACCCCCACCCCGGACAGGATGGACTGGATTACGGCGGTGGAGTTGCCCATGGTGAGGCGGATGTTGAGGCGCTCCTTTTCAAAGCCGGCCTCGGCCATGCTCTGGAGGATGGAGTTCCAGGTACCGGATCCGGCCTCCCGCCCGATGAAGGGCTGGCCGTCCAGGTCATTGAGGGAGATGTGGGAGCGCCTGGCCCACCTATGGTCGGACCGGACAATGAGCCCCATCCCATCGGCCATCCATTTCTCCTGTGAGATGAGTTGGCGGGCAGCCGGATCCGTGGTTTGGGCCCCCACAAGGCCCAGTTCCACCCGGCCGTCCATGACCTTTTCAATGATCTGGCGGGTATCCCCGGATTCCACATCCAGGGTGACGTCGGGGTGTTCCTTTGTAAATTCCCCCATGATACCGGGCAGCAGATAACCCGCTGGAATGGTGCTGGCCCCGATGGTGAGCCGGCCCCGGACCATGCCGAGAAAATCCTGCATGGTGGCCTCGGTGCGGTCCCGCATGGCCAAAAGTTTTTTGGCTTCCCTGTAGAGGAGGCGACCGGCCCGGGTGGGCTGGGTCTTCCGTCCCAGCCGGTCCAGGAGGCGGCATTGGAAGTGGGCCTCCAGATCTTTGATATGGGTGGAGACCGTGGGCTGGGAAAGGTTAATGGCCTGGGAGGCCCTGGAAAAGCTTTCCTCTTCCACCACACTGACAAAGACGTGGAGTTGCCACAGATCCATGGGTATCTATTCCTTTTTTTCCGCCTTGAGCAGGGGGAATTTTTTAATGAGCCTGCGGTTGATGGGCCCGGGCACCATGTCCGAGACATCCCCGCCGAACTGGGCCGCCTCCTTGATGATGGAGGAGGAGGTGAAGATCCAGCGCAGACCGGTCATGAGGAAGACCGACTGGACATCCTTGTAGAGTTTCCGGTTCATCAGGGCCATCTGGAATTCGCTTTCAAAGTCGGAGATGGCCCGCATGCCGCGAATCACGGCAACGGCCCCCTTCATTCTAGCATAGTCCACCAAAAGGCCGTCAAAGGCGTCGGCGGTGATATGGGGCTGGTCCTCAAAGCATTCTCGGATCATTTCCACCCGTTCATCCGGGGTGAAAAGACCGTTTTTCTTGGGATTGTTCAATACGGCTACAATGACTTCGTCAAATATTTCAAGTGCCCGTTCAATCACATCCACATGGCCGTTGGTCAAGGGATCAAAGGAGCCGGGATAGACGGCAATTTTTTTCTTACACATGGAAAAGTCCTTTAAACGTCAGACCGCGTTAAAAAAGTAACCCGGGTTTTTGAGTATTTTTTCTGACGGTAAATGTCAAGCCCCTTGGGAATTTGGAGCTGGGGTTCCTTGGTGGACTGCTCCACCACCACCATGGCGTCGTCGGTGACAAGACGGAGAAATTGATCCTGGTTCAGGACCTGGTCCACCAATCCTTTATCGTAGGGGGGATCCAGGAAGATCAGGTCAAAGGGAGCCTGGGGCGGGACAAAGGTCAATAGGGTGGCATCCTGTTTTAATAACAGGGTCTTATTCGCCTGGCGACAGCGCTGGATGTTCTCCTTGATGGCGTCGCAGGAGGCCTTGGCCGTTTCCACAAACACGGCCCCACGGGCCCCCCGGCTCAGGGCCTCAAGGCCCAGGGCTCCGGTGCCGGCAAAGAGGTCCAGGACCCGGCAGCCCCGAATGGAGGGGCCAATGACATTAAATATGGCCTCCCGGGCCCGGTCCGAGGTGGGCCGGATGTCCCAGCCCTTGATTTCCACCAGTTTCCGTCCGCGGTTCTGGCCGCTGATGATGCGCATGTTTATGGGGTATCCAGCTGTTTTTTTATGAATTGAACATTGGTGCCGATATCCTTGGCCACGGCATTGATGTCCCCGTCGGCCTCTTCCAGGCGGCAGCGGATGAATTCCTTTTCAAAGGCTTTGCGGGCCTCGTCCAGGGAATTCAGGTTAAAGATCCAGCGCCGTTCGGCTCCGTCGGGGGCGGCATTTAGCTGAAAGGTCCGGGGCAGGTCGCCCACACCGATTTCGGGGGCGGATACCATTATGTGAAGGCGTTCCAGAAGGTTTTTCAACTCCCTGACATTGCCGGGCCATGAATAGGAACAGAGCAGTTCAATGGCTTCGGTCGAGAGGGTTTTGGCCGGCTCGGTCTCCTTTTGGGCCAGGGCGGTCAAAAAGGTGTCCACCAGCAAGGGAATATCGTCCCTGCGGTCCCTCAGGGGGGGAACTTCCATGGGGATGACGTTGAGGCGGAAAAAGAGATCCTGGCGGAAACGGCCCTGGGAGATCTCATGTTCCAGATCTTTGTTGGTGGAGGCGATGAGCCGGACATCCATCTCAAGGGTGCGACCGCCGCCGATGCGCTGGAAGGTCTTGGATTCCAGTGCCCTGAGGATCTTGGCCTGGGTCTTGATGTTCATGTCACCGATCTCGTCCAGGAAGAGGGTGCCCCCGGAGGCCAGCTCGAACTTGCCCAGGTTTTTGGAGGTGGCCTGGTCAAAGGCGCCCTTTTCATGGCCGAAGAGTTCGCTTTCCAGGTTCTCTTCGGGAATGGCGGCGCAATTGATGATGATGAAGGGGCCCTCGGGCCGCCGGCTGAACTGATGCAGGGTCCGGGCCACCATCTCCTTGCCCGTGCCGTTTTCACCGGTGATGAGGATGGCCGCATCCGACGGGGCCGCAGCCATGATTTCTCCGTAGAGCTTCTGAACGGCCGGGCTGGTGCCGGTGATGCTGTTCTTTTCAATGGTTTTTTTCCGCAGGTAGAGGTTTTCCTCCTCCAGTTTGCGGAAGTTCAGGGCATTGTTGATGGTGACCATGACCTTGTCGATGGACAGGGGTTTTTCCAGGAAATCGAATGCCCCGTTTTTGGTGGCCTCCACCGCGGATTCAATGGAACCGTGGCCCGTGATCATGACCACGGGCAGATGGGGGGCCACCTTTTTGATTTCCTTAAGGGTTTCTATGCCGTCCATGCCGGGCATCCAAATGTCCAAAAGGACAATGTCCGGGGATTCGGTTTCTATTTTTTTCAGGGCTTCATATCCATTATAGGCACGCATCACTTCAAATCCGTCGTCGGAGAGGATGCCGTCAAGGGAGTCGATAATGGTGGTTTCATCGTCTACGATTAAAACAGCCGGATACATAATCTGTCCTTTCATTGATGGGGAACGGGGGCAGGTGCCCCCCAAAAGGGGGCGGGCATGCCCACACCGGGCCGTTTAACCCGGATATCCCATGGCCGTTTACCCTGGAAGGCTTGGCTGGGTTTTGGGGAATATCCGGGTTAAGGTTTTGCCCAGGCGGGACCGGTCTTGTATGCCGGCTCACACCGGCAGTTCCACGATAAATTTAGCGCCCCTGGGCTGGTTGTCCTGGACCCTTATTACACCATTATGGTCTGAAATAATAGAGTTGACAATGGCAAGGCCCAGGCCCATGCCGGATTTCTTGGTGGAAAAATAGGGCTCGAACAACCGGGTTTTCACCTGGTCGGAGATGCCCTTGCCGTCATCGGCAATTTCGATGCGCACCATTTTTAAAATGGTGTCGTGGGAGACATGGATGAAGATGTTGCCCTTTTTGTTCACAGCGGAGACGGCATTGTCGATGAGGTTGATGAATGCCTGCTTCATGTGCTGGTGGTCCAGCTTCATCCCGGGCAGGTCATCGGCAAATTGGTATTGGATGTCCACATCCTCAAGCCCCTCCCGATAAAGGGCAATGGTCTCCAGGATGATGTTTTCAATGCGACCGGAGGTGAAATTGGTGTCCGGGAATTTGGCAAAGGTGGAAAACTGGTTCACCAGGTTTCGGATGAGGTCCACATGCTCCACAATGGTGTCGGCGCAGCTGGAGAAGACCTGGTCGTTGATCTCCTTGCCGTACTTGCGCTTGAGGCGCTGGGCCGACAGCTTGATGGGGGTAAGCGGGTTTTTAACCTCGTGGGCGATGCGCCGGGCCACCTCCCGCCAGGCCACCATGCGCTGGGCCTTTTCCAATGCGGTGACATCGTCAAAGACCAGCACGGCGCCGATGTCGCGGCCCGTGTCGTCCTTGAGGGTGGAAAAGTGGAGGGAAAAATGTTTGGGGCTTCCGGCAATGGAGGCGGAGATGGGCACCTCAAACTGCTGCTGCCCCTCCTCGGCCCTCTCCATGATCTGCTGGGCCAGTTTGAGGTATTCCCCGGCCAGCACCGACCGGAAATTTTTGTTCAGCACCTGGCCCGCCGGGATGGCCAGCATGGATTCCGCAGCCTTGTTGATGGTGGTGATCCGGCCCTCCTGGTCAATGGAGATGACGCCTGCTGAAATGTTTTTCAGCACGGTTTCAATGTATTGCCGGCTCTTTTCCAACTCGGCGTTCTGCTGTTTTAGCATCTCCCCGGACAGGGCGATCTGCTTCCGGCCTGCGGCCAGCTGCCGGGTCATGGAGTTGAAGGACTTGATCAGGGTGCCGATCTCGTCATCGGTTTCCAAATCGATGCGGTATTCCAAGTCCCCGTCGGCAATGCGCCGGGTCCCTTCGGCAAATTTCATGATGGGGATGGTCAAGGACTTGGCCAGCTGGAAGCCGAACCAGACCGCACAGAAGACCACCAGCAGGGCCACAATGGACAGGGCGATATAATAGGAGATCTGGGCCGGTCGCTTGGTCAGCTTGAGTTGGTTGTACTCCTCCACCCCCTTGAGGATGTCCTGGAGGTTGTCGGAGAGATCCGGGGAGATCAGGGTGGTGATGACCACAAATCCCCGGGCCTCTTCCAAGGACTTGCCATAGGGAATGGTGGAAACCGTGCGCAAAAATTCCCCCTGTTCAATGGGCTGGAAGATGCTGGTCCGGTTTTTATTGGCCTGGATCTTGGTCAGCTCCTCCGAAGTGAGCAACCCGAAGTAGAGGTGTTCCAGCTCGCTTGCCAGGGAGAGGCTGATGCGCCGGGCATCCCGGGTATAGACCTCCACGGCCTGGCGGTTAAAGGCCCTTTGGATCACCTGGGTGTACCGGTTGAGCTCCTTGCGCTTTTCCGTGGTGAGCAGTTTCCTAGAGTCGATTTGGTAGGCGGCCCGCTTGGCAAAGAACTGGTTCTTTTCCTCGATGTAGGTGTAAAGTTTTTGGCCCACGGCCAGGGAGGCGTCCAGGGTCTGCTCCACGGGAGCATTGAACCAGAAGGCAATGGAGGTGGAGATGAACTGGATGGCAAAGAAGAAGAGCACGGTGGTGGGCAGCAGGGCCAGGATGATAAAGGCCGTGACCAGGCGGGTCTTGAGCTTGGACCCAAAGATATTGTTCTTTTTTTCCGTGTAGAGCTTGGCCAGGTTCCGGAAAACCAAAAGCAACAGGGTGAGCAACAAGAGCAGATTGATGTTGATGAGGATGAACATCAACACGGTGGAGGAGAGGGGAAAGTCGATGCCAAAGGGCGCCACCCGGGTCTCCAGGATGGTGAGACCGCCCACCACCAGAAGGAGGATCAGGATGATGATTCCCTCCTTTTTCAACCGGACCCCCTGGTCGGCTTTTGGCGTGTCTTTGCTTGAATTATGGGGTTTGGGGCTTGGCATAGAACCTGTTGTCCGGGCGGGAGGAACAGGGCTCCTGTCCGGAAAAATTAATAGGTGAAGTTGACCTGATACCAGTCGGTTTCAAAATCCCAGAAGGAGACAAAGAAAAAGACATGGTGGAGGAAGAGGGGCAGGGTGACCTTGTCCAGCTCCGCCTTGATGCGGATCTGGTATTTTTCACCCTTCACCAGTTCATCCAGGGGGATGACATTGAGGTTGTCCACCTCGGTCATCCATGCCTTGGCTTCCTCGAAACTGTCGGTTACCAGGGGTTTAGCATCCTTCCAGGGCCGGTTCACCGTATACTCCTTTTTCAGGGAGTTGTACTTGATGTGGGACTTGATCTGGATGTTGGCAATTTTTTTATCGATCCAGGAATCCGAGGTCTTGTACAGGGAAACATAAAAGGAAAAGGTGGTGGGGATTCCGTTCTGAACCGCCTGGGTGATTTTTTCGGAAAAGGCGTTGCGTACGTCAAAATAGCTGAGCAGGTCGTCCCGGGTATTGGCCAGTTTGATATTGGTCAACACCGCATTGGTATCTGCAAGGATATTGCAGGGAACCAAAAGGTGCAGCAGAAGGATGAACATCAGCAGGATCCATGTGGGCTTAGAACGCATAGGCAATCCGCTTTCTTTTGGCTAGGGCATTAAGGGCAACGACCCGGTCTCCCAGGCATCTTTATGGTCCAGGAAGTTTTCAATGAACTTGTGGTTCAGGGCATGGCCGGATTTATAGCTGGTGATATGTCCCACAATGGGCATTCCCAGCAGGGAAAAGTCCCCCAGGGAGTCCAGAAGCTTGTGCCGGACAATCTCATCCGGGAACCGGAAACCATCTTCGTTCAGCACCTTATCTTTATCAATCACGATGGCGGTGTCAAGTCCCCCTCCCTTTCCCAGGCTGAATTTTTTCAGCAACTCAATGTCCTTGAGGAAGCCAAAGGTCCGGGCCGGGCTGACCTCTTTGACAAAATCGGTCCTGCCGTATTCGTAGACAATGGTCTGCTCCCCGATGAGGGGATGGTCAAAGTCAATGGTGCAGGTGATCTTCAGATGGGGCCAGGGTTCGACTTCCACGAATTTTTCCTGGGCATCCACCCGGATCTTGTCCCGGACCAGGATAAACTGCCGGGGCAGTTCCTGGGTTTCGGTTCCGGCGGCTGCCAGGACCTGGGCAAAGTCCTTGGCACTGCCGTCCATGACCGGCATTTCATATTCATCCATCTCCACCAGGGCATTGTCGATGCCAAGGCCGGCAAAGCTTGCCATGAGATGTTCAATGGTGGAGACAATGGCGCCGTTTCCCCCCAGGACCGTGGCCAGGCTGGTGTCCACCACATGTTTGAACAGGGCCTGGATGTCCTGGGTACCGGGCAGGTCCACCCGGCGAAACTTGATGCCGTGGTTGGCCGGGGCCGGTTGAATGGTAATGTTTATTTTTTTACCCGAATGGACCCCCGTGCCGGACAGGGTCACGGCATGGGCCAGGGTATGTTGCATGATGTATGGGTTCATAGGTGAAAATGTCGAATTAAATCAATCAAAAAAATAGTTTGGTATATATAACTGATTTTGGGGTTCAAGGCAAAAGAATTGGAAAATTCTTTGGCGGGAGCCACAAATCTGTTAGGGTGATTCCATGTCTATCCAGGGGAGGAAGGACCTATGATTGCAAGCGTTTGTTCGGGTGCGGTCACCGGTATTGATGCCTTTGTGGTCACGGTGGAGGCCGATATTTCCAATGGTCTGCCCGCCCTGTACATGGTGGGGCTGGCCGAGGCATCGGTGCGGGAGAGCAAGGAGCGGGTCAAGTCGGCCATCCAGAATTCCGGCTATCCCTTTCCCATGGAGCGGGTGGTGGTGAACCTGGCCCCGGCGGACCAGAAAAAGGAGGGCACCGGACTGGACCTGCCCATTGCCCTTTCGTTGCTGGCGGCCAACGGCCTGGTTCCCCCGGGGGCCCTGGCCTCCTGCCTGGTGGTGGGGGAACTTTCCCTGGACGGTCGGGTGAAACCGGTGCGGGGAGTGCTTTCCCTTGCCCTGGCGGCCCGGGGGGCCGGGTTCAGCGGCATGGTGGTGCCCCGGGTAAATGCGGATGAGGCGGCCATGGTATCGGAGCTCAAGGTCTACCCCGTGGAGGCCCTGGCCCAGGTGGTGGAATTCTTCACAGGTCACACCCCCATTGATCCCCATTTGCCCCGTGTGGAAAACAGGCCCCGTGCCCTGGCGTTCCAGGGGGATTTTTCAGAGGTCCGGGGGCAGGACCATGCCAAACGGGCCATGGAAATTGCGGCGGCCGGCGGCCATCATCTGCTCATGACCGGTCCCCCGGGATCGGGGAAGAGCATGCTGGCCAAGCGTCTGCCCACCATCCTGCCGCCCCCGGGATTTGAAGAGACCCTGGAGGTGACCCGGATCTATTCGGTGACAGGGCGGTTCAGGGACGGGATTATGGCTTTTAGGCCCTTTCGCTCGCCCCACCACACCATCTCCGACGCCGGCCTGGTGGGGGGCGGGGCAAGCCCTGTGCCGGGGGAGATCAGCCTGGCCCACCACGGGGTGCTTTTCCTGGACGAGCTGCCCGAGTTCCGGCGCAATGTCCTGGAGGCCCTGCGCCAGCCCCTGGAGGACGGTCAGGTGACCATTGCCCGGGCCGGGCTCAAGACCACCTTCCCCTGCCGGTTCATGATGGTGGCGGCCATGAACCCCTGTACCTGCGGGCTGCTGTCCGACCCCAACGGGGGCTGCTCTTGCACCCCGGCCCAGGTCCGGGCCTACCGTTCCAGGATTTCCGGCCCCCTCATGGACCGAATGGACCTCCAGGTGGAGGTGCCCCGGGTGGCCTTTGGGGAACTGGCCCGGCGGACGCCCGGGGAGGACTCCGCTTCCATCCGGGAACGGGTAACGGCGGCCCGGTCCATCCAGGAACGCCGGTTTCTGAACAGCCCGGTCTTTGCCAACGGTGCCATGTCCGGGGCCCTGCTGGAGGAGTGCTGTATCCTGGACAAGGAAGGCCGTTCTCTTTTGGAAAAGGCCGCAGACCGCCTGGGGCTTTCCGCCCGGGCCTGCCACTCCATCCTTAAGGTGGCCCGGACCATTGCCGATCTGGATGGGGGCGATGTCCTTACATCCCGGAACCTGGCCGAGGCCATCCAATACCGGAGCTTTGATCGAAACGCCCCAGATACGATAATCTGATGAGGACCCTGCATCCCCGTTCCGGCCTATCCCGGGGGGAGGCAGTCGACCATACCGCCCTGGGAGGAGACCATGGGAAAAATGATTCAGATGCTGGCCGGGGTGGACATGGGCGGTCTCTGGTGGGAACGCATCTATGTGTCGGCGGATTTTTTCTGCATTACCCTGGTCCTGGCCTTTCTGCTCAGCAAAAGCATCTGCGATCCTTTGGAACAGATCCACGGCGCCGTGGATGCCGTGGCCAAGGAGGATCTTTCCGTACGGGTGGCGGTGCAGTCCAACGACGAGCTGGGGGATGTGGCCGAGGGCATCAACACCATGGTGGACCGTCTGGCCGAAAACCAACGCACAAGGGGTCCCTTTGGGCGCTACCTGAGCCGGGAGATCCGGGATGAGATCCTGGCCGGTCGGGTGGCCATGGATGGGGAGATGAAACGGGTCACCCTATTGTTTGCGGATCTGTGCCGGTTCACCGGTCTGGTTGAGGAGCACCACCCCCGGCGGAACTTCCCCCGGATCGGCCCGCCATCCGGGGAATTCTGCCGGATTCCGTTGCCTAAACCTTTACAATCCCGGCTTAACCCTTATAATACCTTCACCGCAGATTCCGTCGCAGGGATGGTGTGAATCCGGTAAATGAAAACCCAAAGAAAACCAGAAAAATGATTAAAAAAGATATTTTTGACCGGGACATCAAAACCCAGTTTAAAGCCTCGGCCAAGGATCGCATCCACCGTTTTGTCATGGCAGACGCCATGATCAAGGGTGCCGTTGTCCACGCCACCCGCATGGTAAAGGAGATGCAGGCCAACCATAACCTGGGGGCCGTTGAGACCCTGGTCCTGGGCCAGGCATACATCGCCGCCGCCCTCATGGGATCCGGTCTCAAGGGGAAAAACGACCGCCTGAGCCTGGGCATCCAGTGTTCCGGCCCCATCAAGGGGCTGGATGTGGATGCCAATGTCTTCGGCGAGATCCGGGGCTACCTCAAGGTACCCCGCATTGAGGTGGAAAAGCCGGAACAGGTCCGCTCCCTGAGTTCCCTGTTCGGCGCCGGTTTCATCACGGTGACCAAATACCTGGAAGACGCCAAAACCCCCTACACCGGCCAGGTGGAATTGGCCTACGGCAGCATTGCCGAGGACCTGGCCCATTATTTCCTCACCTCGGAACAGATTCCCACCGGATTCAAGCTCTCCGTGGCCTTTGACGAAAACGAGCAGGTCATCGGTGCGGGCGGCATCTTTCTCCAGGCCATGCCCGGGGTGGACCCGGACCAGGTGGCCCGGGCCGAAGAGATGATCCAGTCCATTGACTCCCTGGGCCAGGCATTTGCAGAGGAAAAGAGTCCGGAATCCGTTGTTGAGGAAACCTTTGGAGAACTTTTCCCCCAGATGCTGGAAAACAGTCGGGTGGAGTTTTTCTGCCGCTGCAGCCAGGACCGCATGGAGGGTTATCTTAAGGGACTGGCCGCCGAAGACCAAAAGGACATTGTGGAAAACGGCCCCTTCCCCCTGGAACTGCGCTGCCACCATTGCAATTCCGTTTACCGGTTTGCCCAGGGCGCCATACAGGAATTGTTGGGATAAAAAAGAGAGTTTTCCTTGCCAAGGGCAGGAAAATCATTATACAACCCCTTACATCCTTGCAGTCATTTAATAGCTATATTAAAGCTGCAAGGGGCCGGCATAAAACCCAACTAGAAAAGAGGTTAAGGAACATGTGCAATCATTGTGACGACCATAGCCATCACCACCATCATCCGGAAATTGTTCAGCTCATGCCGGTTCAGAGCAGTCTGTACGCAGTCTACCAGACACCGGAGCCCCCGGCCTTTGCCACGGTGAAATCCGATGCCGGACTCAGCCTGGTCCCGGTGTTGTTCATGGGATTGATCCGCCATGGCGACAAATCCATGGTGGAAGGGTTTTTTGCTTCAACATCGGTTCAATCCTGTGAGGATATTGACGGATTCAAGGGATATGCCTCGTCCCTTGAAGATGCTCAGGTACTGTATTCCTAGGAATCGTCAGACAGGATCGCCAACAGCTAATCTTTTTAAGGAGGACCAATGCACAAACTTTTAAAGGACAGTCCGGGTGAACGCGTCATGCTCCTGGGGAACGAAGCCATTGCCCGGGGGGCCATTGAGGCCGGCGTGGCCTTTGCCAGTACCTATCCGGGTACCCCCTCGTCGGAAATCTCCCTCAACCTCTTCCAGATGTCCCAGGAATCCGACCTCTACTTCGAATACTCCACCAATGAAAAGGTGGCCCTGGAAGTGGCGGCCGCCGCAGCCAACTCCGGTGTGCGAACCTTCTGCATGATGAAACATGTGGGCCTCAATGTGGCGGCGGATCCCTTGATGACCCTGGCCTATGTGGGCGTCACCGCCGGCATGGTCGTCCTCACGGCGGACGACCCGGCCATGTTCTCCTCCCAGAACGAGCAGGACAATCGGTATTATGCCAAGCTCGGCAACCTGCCCATGCTGGAGCCCTCCTCCGTGGCCGAGGCCAAGGAGATGATCAAAGATGCCTTTGAGCTGTCCGAAAAATTACAGCAGCCGGTCCTCCTGAGAACCACCACCCGCATCAACCACTCCAACGCCTTTGTCACCTTTGGGGAGATCACCCCCAGAAAGCCCAAGGGTAAATTTATCCGGGATCCCCATCGCTGCGTCACCGTTCCCGCCGTTTCCAGGGGACTGCACGTCAAACTGCTGGAAAAGATGGACAGGGCCGCTGCCCTATCCGAGGAATCCGCCTTTAACTTTGTCCAGGGGGAGGGTGCTCTGGGCATCATTGCCAACGGGGTTTCCTTCCACTATGCCGAAGATGCGGTCAAGGATCTGGGCATGGAAGACAATACCAAAATCCTGCGCCTGGGCTATACCCATCCCATGCCCAAGGCCAAGATCCAGGATTTCCTCAAGGGATGCGAAAAGGTCCTGGTGGTGGAAGAGGGCGAACCCTTCATGGAAGAAGCGGTCAAGGCCATTGCCCAGGAATCCGCCCTTACCCTGCCCATCCAGGGAAAATCCCCCGAGCTTTTCAGCCGCCTTTTTGAATATGATCCCGGCATGGTCAGGGAAAAGATGGCCGTAAGCTTTGGCGTGGACTACGATAAGCCCGTGCCCGTGGATACCACCGATGTACCCCCCATCCCCATGCGACCGCCAAACCTCTGTTCCGGGTGCTCCCACCGGGCCACCTTCTACGAAGTCAAGAAGGCGGCCGAGGGCATGGACGTGGTCTGTCCCTCGGACATCGGCTGCTACACCCTTGGATTCCTTCCGCCCCTGAATACCGGTGACTTTGTCATCTGCATGGGCGCCTCGGTCTCCTCCTCCTGTGGGTTTTCCGCAGCCACGGACCAGAAGGTGGTCTCCTTCATCGGCGACTCCACCTTTTTCCATTCCGGCATCACCGGCCTGGTCAATGCGGTCTTTAACAACCACAATTTCACCCTGGTCATCCTGGAAAACGACATCACGGCCATGACCGGTCACCAGCCCCACCCCGGCGTGGACATGGAGCGCTTCGGCCTGGACGGCTACGGTCGGGTCAACATCGAGCAGCTGGTCCGTTCCCTGGGGGTTGAGCACGTCTCCGTGATCAAGCCCTTCAAGGTCCAGAAAAGTGTGGACGTGATCAAGGACGCCCTTGAGTATCAGGGGGTTTCCGTCATCATCTCCCAGGAACCCTGCGCCCTCTATGCCAAGAGCCTGAAGCTGAAAAAATTCCGGCCCTTCATGGTTTCGGACAAGTGCCAGAACCACAGAGACTGCCTCAATGCCATCGCCTGCCCCTCATTTTACCTGGGAGAGGACGGACGTCCGGCCATTGACGCCGATACCTGTGTGGGATGCGCAGTCTGTGCCCAGATCTGTCCGGAAAACGCCATCCGGCCCTTAAAACAATAAGAAAGAGGACTTACGCGATATGGAAACTACCAGATTGATTATTGTAGCAGTGGGAGGACAGGGCAATCTTCTGGCGTCCAAGGTGCTGGGAGAGGCCGCCCTCATTGAAGGGGTTCCGGTGAGAATGAGCGAGATCCACGGCATGGCCCAGCGGGGCGGGGTTGTGGAATCGGCCATCGTCTTCGGCGATGCCAGAAGCTCCATTATCTCCGACGGTGAAGCCGATATCCTGTTGGGATTTGAACCGGCCGAAACCCTGCGGGCCCTGAACCGGTGCAACCAGAATACCCAGGTCATTACCAACACGGCCACCCTGCCGCCCTTTACCGTTTCCGTGGGCCTGGGCGAGTACCCGGACGTGGATAAGATCAAGGACTTCATCCAGGCCAAGACCGCCGGTCTGGTCAGCCTGGATGCCATGAAACTGGCCAAGGAGGCCGGCAGCCCCATGAGCGTGAACATCGTGCTTTTGGGGGCCCTCATCCGCACCGGCGCCCTGGGATTCTCCAAGGAATCCATGGTGGAAGCCATTAAACGCCGGGTGAAACCCGCCTTCCTGGACCTGAACCTCAACGCCTTTGAACTGGGCTACGAGGCCGCAGCTTAGGGAATAGATAATCTCCCCCTGTTCCGGCCCATTTGGAGCAGGGGGATTTACCCCACCAGGACATACCCATGGAAAACACCCCCCATATCTTTGTCATCAACGGCCCCAACCTTAACATGCTGGGCAGACGGGAACCCGAGGTATACGGCGCTAAAACCCTGGATGCGATCAACCGGGATCTGGCCACCACCGCCGCCGGGCTGGGCCTCAAAATCTCCTTTTTCCAGTCCAACCACGAAGGCGTGCTGGTGGACCATATCCAGGAGATCTTTGACCGGAATCCAGCCGGAATCATCCTCAATCCCGGTGCCCTGACCCATACCAGTGTGGCCTTGCGGGACGCCTTGCTCCTGCTCTCCTGCCCCATTGTGGAGGTTCATCTTTCCAATATCTACAAGCGGGAGGCCTTCCGCCACAAATCCCTGGTGGCCGACATCGCCACCGGACACATGGCCGGATTCGGCCACACCGGCTACACCCTGGCCCTGACCTTCCTCCATTCCCGTCTTACGGAAGAAGGGTGATCCCGTGGCGCCGGAACCCCTTACCGGACCCACCCTTCTGGTCTGCGCCACCCCCATGGAGCTGGCCCCCTTTCTGGACCGCCACGACACCCGGGCTGTGGACCTTCCCCACGCCACCCCGGTTCTGAAAAAACTGGCCAACGCCCCCGTGGACATCCTCATCACAGGGCCCGGCATGGCCAATACCCTCCACGGCCTCACCGTCTACCTTTGCCATGCCTCCCACCGCCCCGGCATCATCTTTGACATCGGCATTGCCGGTGCCTTTGAACGGGATGGAAACAGCCCAGGATTAGGCGACATCGCCATTGGCAGCCGTTCCGTTTATGCCCACACCGGTGTCACCGGTTCTGCTCTGCCCCACCAGCCCCTGCCCTTTGACCTTATCCCGGACCAACCGTCCACCCGCCAGGGCATCTACCCGGCCAACCCGGCCCTGGTCGACCAATGGACCCAGGTTTTCTTCCAGGTCGGCCTTCCCTGCCACCAGGGATCCATCCTCACCGTTTCCACCATCACCGGCACCCCTGACGCAGCCCGGGAATTGGAAACGGCCCATTCCCCCGTGGCCGAAGCCATGGAGGGCGCAGGTGCTGCCCACATCGCCGCACTGTACCAGATTCCCTTCCTGGAGGTCCGCAGCATCTCCAATGCCGTGGGGGAACGGGATAAACTGAAATGGGATGTTCCCCTGGCCTGCCGCACCTTGGCCGAAGCCGCTTCCTGCCTCATTGCTTAAGCTGCAATTTATCCATCGATCATTTAGGCGGGTTATACACGTATGATTGAAAAATAATATATTAGTCAGATGTTTTGCGGCTTGATGTGTGTATCGTTCTCGTAATTCAGTGTGTTATGGTTGTTGTCGTTTTTTTCGTTTTACCTCTAATATGATCAGTAGCTACACCTCGTTAATCGGGAATTTGTTTGCAAACACTATAGTGGTGTGGGGAGACTTATGAGGTCTATATGATAGATAAATTTAATAATGGAGGCGGAATGAAGGAGTCGTTTAGGCAATTTTCAGAAAACTTAGAAAAATTTATCGATGAGTATAGAACATACTCTGGAAGCGAACTTGGTAAACGGGCCATGTCGTTAAAAGCTTCTCTCGGTATCATACGTTTCGATTTAGTGAAGAATTTTTATTTGTTTGAATATTTCTGGGATACAGGATACGAAGCCGGGAATGGATTGGCTAGAGTGAAGGTGATTGCTGATCAGCTTGTGGTTTTGGTAGAAGCAGGGGACTGGTTCAGTAAAAAAGCGACTAAAGAACTTAGAGATATTGCTATCCAAAAGGGGATGCCGTCAACGGTTTTTGATAGCAGTGCCAGAGAATTAAAACAAATTTATAGACTGTCAGAACTGGATAAATATAGGCCGTTTAGAAGATGCATTAGCGCTCACTATGATTTACATGTATCGAAAGAATTAATCCGCCTGGGTGAACAGAAAATGGATGAATTTTATGCTGATACCGAAGGATTAATTCTATATTCAAACAAATGGTTGGAGATTCTTATCAAGGTTTTTGACTTTATCCCTGAATAACTTGAAAGAACTTTATACCTCCAACTTTACCCTGTAAGGGAGGCGGGAGACTAAGGTGAGCACCTAAGACGCCTAGCAATTTACTGCCAAACCTTTGACCAGGAGTTCGGCCGTGGCCACATTGGTGGCCAGGGGGACGTTACGGACGTCGCAGATGCGCATGAGCATGGAGATGTCCGGGTCGTGGGGGTGTTTTCCCAGAGGATCCCTCAAGAAGATGACGGCATCCACCAGGCCGTCCACCACATCCGAGGCGATTTGGGCATCCCCTCCTAGGGGCCCCGAGGCTTTGCTCTCCACAGTGAGGCCGGCCCGCTGGATATGGGAACCGGTGGTGCCGGTGCCGATAATGTCAAATTGTTCCAGAAATGCCTGGTGGTCCTTTACAAAGGCGACCATGTCTGCTTTTTTCCCGTCATGGGCAATGAGGGCGATTTTCTTTTTCATCTGTACCACCTTGTTTTATGAGTGTTGTCGTCAAAGATAGGGCCCCAAGGGGAGAATGCAAATTAAAATTGGGTTTGGGGGAAGAATTCTTCCTTGAAATATGGGGGCCGAAGGGGGAATATAGGGCATTTAACCCCGGACCATAAATAAGGCCCTGCCGGAAAGCCCCATGACCCAAACGCTGTCTCCCCTCAATCTGGACGGGATCCCGGAAAAGCCGGTTTCCCGCATCGCCCCCACCCCCAGTGGATTTCTCCACCTGGGCAATGCTGTTAATTTTCTGGTGACCTGGGTCCTGGTGAGAACCCGGGGAGGGATTCTTCACCTGCGCATCGATGACATGGACGGGGTCCGTTTCCGCCAGGATGTACTGGAGGATATTTTTTTTTCCCTGGAATGGCTGGGTCTGGATTGGGATCTGGGCCCCCAGGGGCCGGATGAATTCCACCATCAATTTTCCCTCCAGAACCGCAGGGAGGTCTACCGCTCCCATTTGAAACCCTTGGAAAACAAGGGCCATACCTTTACCTGCACCTGCAGCCGCAAACAGATCAAAATGGCCTCTTCCAATGGTCTCTATCCCGGGACCTGCCGCAGGGCCGGCCATGCCTTTGCCCCGGGGCGGAATGCGGTGCGGTTGAAGGTGGCAGAGGGAACCCAGGTGTCGGTCCACGGGGACCCTGTCCGTCTGGACGAAACCTTTGGGGATTTTGTGCTCTGGCGGCGGGACGACCAGCCCAGCTACCAGCTGGCCAGCCTGGTGGAGGACCAGGAGGCCGGTTCCACCCTCATTGTCCGTGGCAGGGATCTGTTCCCGTCCACGGCTGCCCAGATCCATCTGGCACGATGCCTTGGCTTTGATGCCTTTGCCCGCACCCGTTTTCTCCACCACGATCTGGTGCTGGGGGGGGATGATGAAAAGCTGTCCAAGTCCAGGGGGGCTTATGCCCTCAAGGATATGCGGGAGTCGGGCCAGGGGCCGGATGCGGCTTTTGGGACGGCGGCCCGGGTGCTAGGCCTTTCCCCTGGGGGGATGACATCGGCCCGGGACCTGGTCCGGCAATTCCGGATTTAAGGGATGGGATAAAAGAAAGACCAGGCTCCGGTTATAGGTGAAATCTGCGGGGCAGATCAGGGCGCTGAAAAACAACAGCCCCTGTCAATGGGCAGGGGCTGTTGTTTATGGGGCAGGGGCCTTGCACGGTTTTGGACCGGGGCAGGCCCCTGTTGTTGCGAATGGGGTCGGTATCAGGATGCCTTGCGCTGGGCGGCAATGTCTGCGGCCGCGGTGAACAATGCGTCGGTGGAGCTGTTCAGGGCGGTTTCGGCAGAGTCCTGGATCACGCCGATGATGAAACCGGCGGCCACCACCTGCATGGAGATGTCGGCTGGAACGCCGAAAAGGCTGCAGGCCAGGGGAATCAGCAGCAGGGAACCACCGGCAACACCGGAGGCGCCGCAGGCGGAAACCGAGGCGATGATGCTCAAAAGCAGGGCCGTGCCCATGTCCACGGGGATGCCCAGGGTGTGAACCGCAGCCAGAGTCATCACGGTGATGGTGATGGCGGCCCCGCCCATGTTGATGGTGGCCCCCAGGGGAATGGAGACGGAATAGGTGTCTTCATTGAGGCCCAGGCGCTTGCACAGGTCCATGTTAACGGGGATGTTGGCAGCGGAACTCCGGGTGAAAAAGGCGGTGATGCCGGAGGTGCGCAGGCAGGTGAAGACCAGGGGATAGGGGTTGGTCCGGGTCTTGTACCAGACAATGACCGGATTGACGATCAAGGCAATGATGCCCATGGAGATCAGTAATACCACGATGAGATGGGAGTATCCCACCAGGGCCTCAAAACCGGTCATGGCAATGGTATTGGCCACCAGGCCGAAGATGCCCAGGGGGGCGAAGCGGATGACCAGCTTAACAATGCCGGAGATGCCGTCGGAAAGATCGGTGAGCATGGATTTGGTGGCGTTAGAGCCCTTCTGGAAAAAGAAACCCAGGGCAATGGCCCAGGCCAGAATCCCGATGTAGTTGGCGTTCATCAGAGCGGTGACGGGATTTTCAACAATCTTGAACAACAGGGTATTGAGAACCTCCCCGATGCCGCCCGGAGGGGTGGTGCCCACTTCGGTGGCCACCAGGGTGAGGGTGGTGGGGAAGAGGAAGCTCATGGTCACGGCCACCAGGGCGGCCATGAAGGTGCCGATCATATAGAGGGCGACAATGGTGCCCATGTTGGTGTGGGTTCCTTTTTTCTGGTTGGCAATGGAGGCGGCCACGATCACAAAGACCAGGATGGGGGCAACGGCCTTCAACGCCTTTACAAAGAGGGAACCGAACATGCCGGCGGATTTTGCCGCTTCCGGGGCGGAAATGGCAAGGCAGACGCCTGCGGCAATGCCGATGATAATCTGGAGTACCAGGCTCCCGGAGCCGATACGCTTTAACACTTGTGCAAAAAATTTCATAAAAAGACCCTTGTAAAAAAATGACAAAAACCGGGACAAAATAGAGGAAATTTGCAATTTAATCAACCAGTTCTGTGAAAAAAAATAACAATGTTAAATGGCGATGTTCCCAGATGCTGTGTTCATGCAGGTTTCGGTATTTTCAGAGGGAAATTGAAAAGGGGGGGCCGCCCTGTTCATTTCCGGAAATAAAGGGAGGTCATGTGCCGGGCCCAATGGTGTGTAACGGATGGGGAGATCGGAAGGCTCCAGGCCCTGTCCGGAAGAAAACCGGCCTTCCAGGCTGGGATACGGCTGTTTATCCAGGGGATTTCATGGAATGGATTTGTCGGATATGACGGCCCGGGATGGAAGGCTGTAATGAATTGCCGCGTGCCGTTTTGGAACGCGGCAATTCCGGTGGGGGAATTTTCCCCCATGGGGGTTAGGCGTCGGCCACTGGGTTGGTGAGGCAGCCGATGCCCTGGATTTCCACCTCCATGGTGTCTCCCGGGGAAAGGAAGACCCGGGGGGTGCGGGTGAAGCCCACCCCCGAGGGGGTGCCCGTGAGGATCACCGAGCCTGGTAGAAGCGTGGCATCCCTGGACAAATAGGAGATGCACTCTGCAATGGAGAAGATCATGTCCGAGGTGTGGCTCTTCTGCATCACCTCTCCGTTGAGCCGGAATTCAATGGCCAGGGCCTGGGGATCGGGGATCTGGTCGGGGGTGACCAGGACCGGGCCCAGGGGGCAGAAGGTGTCAAAGCTTTTGGCCTTGACCCATTGGCCGCCGCCGGCGTGTTTCTGCCATCTCCGGGCGGAGACGTCGTTGGCGCAGGTATAGCCCAGGACGTGGTCCAGGGCATCTTCCACGGGGATATCCTTGCCCGCCCTGCCGATGACCACGGCCAGTTCGGCCTCGTAGTCCACTTCGGGTTTTTGTTGGCAAACCTTTGGAATGAGGACCGGGGCATTATGGCCCAGGGCCGAAGCTGGGTTTTTCATGAATAGGGCTGGGTGGGGGGGCAGGTCCATGCCCACTTCTGCGGCATGGGCCTTGTAGTTGAGGCCCATGCAGAAGATGGCCCGGGGATCCACCGGGGAGAGAAGGGTGTCCACGGGAAGGCGTTGGCCGGTCTCCGTAAGACCGGAGAAGGGATGGCCGGTGAGAAGGGCGGCGGTGTTGTCCTGAAGGTCGTGGCCCCAGCAGATACCCTGGCCCGGGGCAATGAAGCGGATGATCTCCATAATTTGTATCCTTATAACATCTCAAACTTGCAGTTGGTGTTTCGCGTTTTGGATTGGGTGTCACCATGGTCATGGGGTATGGTGACATTTATCCGTTGTGCAGGGCATCAACCTTATACACGCCAAACCCTTTAACTTCCTCCCCCTTACGGGAATTCCCCTTGTCCGAATTATTTCGTTCCCGGACACTTGCGGTAGACGACCACAGGGGCACGTCCAGAGCCTTGTATATCCGACCAAAGAACGCTTGCAATTGTTAGGTGACCAATAAAAATAGCGCTCCCAATGGGAGCGCTATTGGGGATGGATTTGTCGTTCTTTTACCGGACTTCTACCACATTTTCAGTTGTCGAAACAGCCTTGTTCCGTGAGGCGTTTGTGGCCAGAAGGTAGATCAAGCCTGCATAGAAGGCCAGGGCGATCCAGGTGCCGATGTTCATGATGCCCCGGGACTGCCAATAGAGGAAGGAGTAGCCGATGGCGCCCGGGATGAAGCAATAGTAAAGGAAGACCAGGAAGGTTTTCCTTACCACCACGCCCTCCTTGCCCAGAAGGCCCACCACGGCCGAGGCCGCCACGATATTGTGGATGCAGATGGTGTTGCCGGCGGCCCCGCCCACGGCCTGGAGGGCGGTGACCCATGCGGGCCAGCTCAGGGCGTTGGCGGCCAGGGCCGGGTTTCCGTCCACAATGAGCTGGGCCGTCTTGAACTGGAACAGGGAAAAGGTCATGTTGGAGACGGTGTTGGAGCCGGCCACAAAGGCGCCTAAACCGCCGATGACCGTGGAGAACAACGGCCACATTCCCCCGGTGAGGGCATAGGTGGCGGCGGCCAGGGCATAGGGCATTTTATCAAATCCTGCGGATCCCCCGCCGGAGTTGATGAAAACCTGGACCATGGGCACGGTGAAGATCAGTGCGGAACCGGCGCCCACGATGGTTTTGGCAGAAGACTTCCAGGCCCGGGCATAGGCGTCCCCCTTCATGCCGTGGAGGAAAAAGGTGAGCAAGGAGACCACCACAAAGACGCTGCCCGGGGAATAGCCCACGGCAATCTTGGAGGAGATGCCGGCAATGGCCGGGAATGTGATGGTCAGGGATTTGAGAAAGGTGGTCACGGACGGGATGAGCCGGGTGATGAGGAGCAGGGCCGCAATCATGACATAGGGGGCCCAGGCCATGGCAGAGCTCATGCCGCCGGGTTTGCCGATGTCCTTGATTTCGATGCTGCCGGTCCATCCCTTTTCCCACTCGGCCCGGGGACGGAAATCCCAGGGCTCTCCCTTGGGCAGGAGGAAGCCGTTTCTGGCGGCCATGATAACGATGAACAACCCAATGCCTCCGCCGATCATGGAGGGGAATTCCGGTCCGATGAACAGGCCCACCAATACATAGGGGACGGTCATGGCAAAGGCGGCAAACAGGGCAAAGGGCCAGACGGCCAGACCTTCGGAAAAGCGTTTGTTCCGGCCGAATAGCTTGGTGAGAAAGGCCACTAGAAAGAGGGGGATCAGGGCGCCGCCGATGAAGTGGAGCAGGGCCACCTTGGCGGCAATGGAATTGATAAAGGCGTCATAGGCCCCAGAGTTGACGGCGCCTGCGGCATCCACAATATTAAAGCCCAGCTTGGCAGCATATTCGTTGACAATGGCTTCGCTGCCCGAGCCCAGACCGGAACCGATGCCCACTCGCATGGGGGTGCCCACGGCACCGAAGGAGACCGGGGTGCTCTGGATGATCAGCCCTGAAACCACCGCCCCCAGGGCGGGAAATCCCAGCCCCACCATCAGGGGAACGGCCACGGCAGCCGGGGTGCCGAATCCGGAAGCACCTTCAATGAAGCAGCCAAAGAGCCAGGCCACGATGATGACCTGGATGCGGCGGTCCTGGGTGATGTCGGTAAAGCCCCTGCGGATCTGTTGAAGGGCCCCGCTCTCCTGGAGGGTATTGAGCAAAAGGATGGAGCCGAAGATGATGTATAAAAGGCCCACGGCCACCACCAGCCCCTTGATGGAACCGCCCAGGATCTGGGCGCCGGACAGACCCCAGATGAAATATCCCACCAGAACAACCGTTATATACGAAAGGGGCATGGCCCGGGAGGCCGGCCATTTCAATCCCACGAGAAATACAGCCACCACAATAATGGGCAGCAGGGCCAGAAATCCTTGCAATCCAATACTCATTCCTTGTTCTCCTTTAACACCGTTTCAACACGATGATGATCTAAAAACATCCAGATTCATGATATTGCATCAACTTCAACCGTGGCCACATGGAGGGGAAAGGGTCTGTTAAGGGGAGCCCATGGGGATTTTAGATGGAATTCCACAATCCATGGGTGAAAATGCCCGGATCAGACCATTTCCGAAAGATGACGTATTTTTTCTGTTCCAAAATGCAATACACCCTTTTGACAGGGTGTTGCTCCCTTGGGAAAGCGGCACAACATTAGGATAGAGCCTCTGGGTTTGTCAATGGGATTGTGGAAAAAGTAAATGTGGAAACCCTTGATGTGTAAGGCTTTGATTGTTTTTTAATGGAGATTATCGGTTTTTGTGTTTGGTAAAATCGTAAAAAAACCAGGCGAGATTTGAAATTCGGCCTGTTTTTGGGTTGGAAAACAGCTGAAAACACAAAATATGGTAAAGAACCGCCAGGGCCCAGCTTTCCAGGACAATTTATTTGACATCCCGGCCTGAAACCATTAAACCAGTTCCATTGTTAGACAGGCGGTTCTCATCTATTGTTTTTATTAATCTGAAGGCTTTCGGCCCCGGGGTCGTCGGCCTGTTTAAATTGAGAGATTAAGGATATGGGCGGTTTTTTCGGGTGTACGTCAAAGGACGCATGTATTAAGGAACTATTTTACGGAACAGATTACCTGTCCCATCTCGGGACAAAGCGGGGGGGGCTGGCCACCCTGGACACGGATGGTTTCCACAGAACCATCCACAGTCTGGAAAACGCCTATTTCCGTTCCAAATTCGAGCCCGATCTGGATGAGCTCACCGGCAATATGGGCATTGGCGTGATCTCGGATACCGATCCCCAGCCCATCATCATCCATTCCCACCTGGGGACCTTTGCCCTGGTCACCGTGGGCAAGGTGGTTAACCTGGAAGAGCTGGTGAACCAGGCATATGAACAGCATTTCCATTTCAGCGAAACCAGCCAGGGCAGCATCAATCCCACGGAGCTTGTGGGAACGGTGATCTGCCAGGGGGCCTCCTTTAAGGAAGGATTGGAAAAGGCCCAGGCCCTGGTCAAGGGATCCTGCTCCATGCTCCTGCTCTGTGACGAAGGCATCTATGCCGCCCGGGATCGCCTGGGCAGAACCTCCATCATCATCGGAAAACGGGACAACGCCTTTGCCGCCTCTTCAGAATCCTCCACCTTTTCCAACCTGGGTTTTGAAACTTCCTATTATCCGGGGCCCGGTGAGATTGTCCGCATCACGGCCGAAGGCATGGAACAGATCACCCCGCCCGGGGATAGGATGCAGGTCTGCTCCTTTCTCTGGGTCTACTATGGATATCCGGCCTCTTCCTACGAAGGCATCAACACCGAACAGGTGCGGTACAATTGCGGCGCCGCCCTGGCCCGGAGCGAAACCGAAAAGGTTGACCTGGTGGGCGGGATTCCCGATTCCGGCATCGGCCATGCCATTGGATTTGCCAATGAAAGCCACATTCCTTACTCCCGTCCCTATGTGAAATACACCCCCACCTGGCCCCGGAGCTTCATGCCCCAGAACCAGGCCATGCGGGACCTGGTGGCCCGGATGAAACTGATCCCCATCCGGGAGATGATCCAGGACAAGCGGATCCTCTTTTGCGACGATTCCGTGGTCCGGGGCACCCAGCTCCAGGACAACACCGAGATCCTTTATGAATACGGGGCCAGGGAAGTTCACATGCGCATTGCCTGCCCCTGCCTGATCCATCCCTGTGAATTTCTCAACTTTTCCACCTCCCGTTCCACCCTGGATCTGGCCGGACGCAAGGCCATCCTGGAGCTGGAGGGCAGTGAAGATGTGGATCTCACCGAGTATGCCGTTGACGGATCCGCCAAACACCAGGCCATGATCGAAAACCTCACCCGCCGCCTCAACGTCACCACCCTGCGGTACCAGAAGCTGGACGACTTGGTGAAGGCCATCGGCCTGCCCAAAGAAAAGCTTTGCACCCATTGCTGGGACGGCTCTTCCTACTTTTAAGGGGGCAGGGGCCCTTGGGGGCCGGTATCCCATCCCATGGCTTTCTTCCCAAGGGCAGATTCTGTATACTGGGCCCGTGGTTCCGGAAACGGTCCGGGACCATGGTCCACACCCAAGAGCACCCGGAGGTCCCATGCCTTACATCGACGCCCATTGTCATCTCCATGACCACAGAATTGCCCAGGATCTCCCCGGGATTTTGGAGCGGGCCCGGGTGGCCGGGGTCACCCACATGGTGACCTGCGCCACCATGGAGTCCAACTTCTACGACACCCAGGAGCTGGACCGGTTCAATGCCCCTATCCTGGCCTGTTTCGGCATCCATCCCTGGTACCTGGACACCCTGACACCGGGGTGGAAACGGATCCTGGCCACCTTTTTGTCTTCCACACCCTCGGGGGTGGGGGAGACCGGCCTGGATTTCATGGACCCCGGCGCCGACAGGGACCTCCAGACCGAGGTCTTTAAAACCCACCTCACCCTGGCCCGGAACCTGAATCGGCCGGTGAACATCCATATCCGTCGGGCATGGGGGGCATTGGTGGACGTGCTGAAGGAAACCGGCCCCCTGGAGACGCCGGGGCTGGTCCATTCCTATTCCGGTTCCCCGGACATGGTCAAGGTTCTGGAAAGGTACAACCTCTACCTTTCCTTTTCCGGTTCCTGTACCCGATCCAACGCCAAAAGGGTCCGCCGGGCCCTGGCCGAAGTCTCCCCGGACCGGATCCTCTTTGAAACCGACAGCCCCGACCTTTTTCCCTGCCTGCCCCGGTCCCATCCCCAATTTGCCGAGAACACACGGGAGGCCCTGAACGAGCCTGCCCTGGTGCCGGACATCCTTACCATGGCTGCTGAAATCCGGGGGCAGGACGTTGAAGAACTGGCCCGGATGGCCTATGATAATGCCCAGGCGGTGTTTGCCCCCCTGTTACCCTGACGGGTATTCCCCATTTCATTGGGACGGCCTGTACTCCAGGCCTGTAAAACCCGGAGGCTGTTTTTAACGGCCCTGGTTGTCCCCATAATGGAGGATACCTGTGTTAAAAAGATGCCTGCCCTTGGAAGGGCAACCCTGGTCGGTTGCATTTGCATTGGCACCAGACAAGAAAAGGATAAACCCATGGATTTGTTCACCCGGACCCGGCTGTTGCTGGGGGATGATACCATTGCAAAAATTAAAACCGCCCGGGTGGCGGTGTTTGGATTGGGGGCGGTGGGCTCCTATGCTGTGGAAGCCCTGGCCCGGGTCGGGGTGGGGTATCTGCGCCTGGTGGACTTTGACCGGGTGGATCCCTCCAATGTCAACCGCCAGCTCTATGCCCTGAACTCCACCGTGGGGCGGCAAAAGGCCGATATTGCAAGGGAACGGGTCATGGACATCCATCCGGATGTGGAATTGGACATCCATCCCGCCTTTGTCAACGCCGACAGCCTTACGGATCTTTTATCCCAGGATCTGGATGTGGTGGTGGACGCCATTGACGGGTTGAATTCCAAGGTGAACCTTTTGGTGGGGGCCCGGGAAATGGGGCTTTCCGTTGTTTCCTCCATGGGAGCGGGGGGGCGTATGGATCCCACCAAGGTGACGGTGGGGGATATCTCCAAGACCCATACCTGCCCCCTGGCCCGGGTGGTGCGCCGGCGCCTCCACCGGCGGGGGGTCTTCAAGGGGATCCGTTGTGTCTATTCCGTGGAAGCCCCCATCAAATCCAAAGTCGATGTTGAACCTTTCCCGGTATCCAAGGGCTCCGACGCCAAGGCATCTGTTCCAAGGGCACCGGTTTCCGCCCGCATTGACGGAGATCCCGCCTCGGCTCCCCATGGGCGTGAACGCCCCCCCATCGGCACCATTCCCTGGGTGCCCGGGATCTTTGGCCTGACCCTGGCCGCTGAAGCCATGGATCAGATCATGGCATAGCCGCCAATGGATGGGTGGAATGGATTCCGGCCCGGGCAAATCCCTAAACATCCGGGGTCCCGTCCCCTTCATTTGAATATCCTTTATGCGGTGTTGGATTACGGGGGCTGTCCAGCACCTCCCGCACGGTACGGGCCAGTTTTCCCTGGATCACCGGCTTCATCACATGGGCCCTGACGCCCATTTTCTTTGCCTTTTCCACATCAATGGTTTCCGAATACCCCGTGCAGATCACAATGGTAAGGGTGCCGCCGGCCAGGCAACCCACGGCCTCCAGTTTCTGGACCTGGCACAGCTTGGTTTCCAGCATGGCTTTCTTTTCCCCTGTCTTTTTCACACCGGTGATATCCCCAAACAACCCCATTGCACCCAGGATGCGGGGGGCGCTTCCATGTATTTGGAGCATGGGGGGGGGACCTGCTCCAGGTATTTTACAAATGCCGGGAAGGGTGCCCGTTTTGCCAGGGCACCCGGTGAAAGGATGTGGTGAGGTTGCGGGCAACGGCCTTGAAAGGGGGCATGAATCAGGCATTGCTCCGTTCTTCGTCCCGGAGGATCCGGCGCAGAACCTTACCCACGTTGGAAACCGGGATTTCCTCTCTGAATTCAACATGTTTGGGCTGTTTATATCCGGCCAGTTTTTCCTTGCAAAAGGCCTGGATCTCTTCCTCGGTGACCTCCTGTCCTTCCTTGAGTTTGATGAATGCCTTGACCTTTTCACCGCTTTTGGTGTCGGGGATCCCGACCACGGCGACCAGTTCCACACCGGGGTGGGTGTAGAGGGTGTCTTCCACGTCCCTGGGGTAGACGTTGAAACCGCCCACGATGATCATGTCCTTTTTCCGGTCGGTGATGAGGATATAGCCCTCCTCGTCAATGTGGCCGATGTCGCCGGTGAGGAAATACCGGTCCTCCCCGTGGTAGACAAAGGATTCCGCATTGGCCTCGGGTTTGTTCCAATAGCCCTTCATAACCTGGGGACCGCAGATGGCCACCTCACCGTCTTCGCCCTGTTCCAATTCCTTGGTGGGGTCGTTGATGTCCAGGATTTTTACCCAGGTTCCGGGCAGGGGAAAACCGATGGAACCGATTTTCCGGGTTTCTTTATTGGTGGGGTTAACCGTGGCAACGGGTGCAGTTTCGGTGAGGCCGTACCCTTCAAAAATGATGGCTCCGGTCCGTTCCTCAAATTGGTGGCAGACCTCCGGAGGCAAGGGGGCACCGCCGGAAAAGCAGCCCATGATGGAGGAGACGTCGTATTGGTCCAGCAGGGCATGGTTGGTAAAGGCCACAAAGATGGTGGGAACGGCCGGCATGATGGTGGGTTTGTACTTTTGGACCAGCTTGAGCACTTCTGTGAAGGGGGGATTGCCCGCCCGGGGATCGGGAACACAGATGAGGCGGCTGCCCGTGAGTACCGCGGCGAACAAAGCCGTGGTAATGCCGAAGCTGTGATACCAGGGTAAAACGCCGAGGTGGGTGTGGAAGCCGCCTTTTTTTAGACGTTTGGGAGCCTGGCCCGGTCCGTGGGGCATGCGGATGGATTCATAGCCGGCCACACTGTCATAGGTGAAGTTGGTATGGGTGAGTTCCGCCCCCTTGGGCAGCCCGGTGGTGCCGCCGGTGTAGAGCATGATGGCCGTGTCCTTTTCCGGATCGATGGTCGGTTCCGGAAGGGGGCCCGGCGAGGTTTCCATGACCTGGGCATAGGTATAATGGCCTTCCTGGATGCGGTCGGCCTTGGGGATTTTTCCCAGAAGACTGCCCAAAAACGCCTTGAAGGGGGGCAGATGGGTTTTCACGTTACAGGCCACAATGGTCCGGACCTGGGTTCCCTGTACGGCCTTGCAGGCGTTGGGGTAGAATTCGGAATGGTCCATGCAGAAGACGATTTTGGATTCCGAATCCTTGAGCTGGTACCTCAGTTCCGACGGGGTATAGATGGGGTTGCAATGCACGGCAACCGCCCCGGTCTTGAGGATGCCGAAGAGAACTTCAGGGAAGTGGGGAAGATTGGGAAGGAAAATGGCGACTTTGTCCCCCTTTTGGATGCCGGAGTTGGCCAGGAAAACGGCCACTTTTTCACTGGCTTTCTTTACCTGGGCATAGGTGCGATGGGCGCCGTTGAACAGGGTGAAGGGCTGGTTGGGGTATTTCCGGGCAGAATCATCCAAAAGTTTGTACAGGGGAAAATTATAGTCGGGAACCGTTTGGCTCACATCTTTGGGCCAATAGGGGGTCTGCCATTTGCCGTCGGTCATCATCCATCTCCTTAAGAATAAGTTATACGTCTCGTATCACCGGGGAGTGTTGTGTGCGTTGGGCGGTGGGCTGTCTGGTGACATTGTTCTTTATAGGACGATGGGAAGGGGTTTGAAAAGCTTTTTTTCTGTGGGGGTTAAAATGTCGGAATCTAAGGTGAAATGGGGGCATGATTAAGTGAAATGCCCAGGGGGCCAGCCTGTATTTCACAAGGGGGAAAACCGTGTTCATTCGATGGGCGGGGCAGGGATCGTTTTTCCTTCCAATCCAACCAGGGGGCCGGTGTGGAAAAAAAATCGGATTTTCCATGGGAGCATCCAGGGAATGGGGAGGGGGGCACCTGCTTTTGATATTGCGAAACCCTCCTGCCGATGGTAAGGATGATCAACATTGGTGAAAACGTATATTCTGTTCATATCAAGTAGATGGAAGGTAACATGAAACGATTTTTCTCCGCACTATTGGCCCTGGGGATTATACTGGCCGCCGTGCCGGCATCGGCAAAGGACACCTATGTGAATCCCATTACCAAGATTACCATGCGTACGGGCCCTGGTACCGAAAATAAGATTGTAGCCATGCTGGTGTCCGGGACACGGCTGACCGTCATGGAAAAACGGGCCGACTGGAGCCAGGTCCGCATGGACAACGGAAAGGTGGGGTGGGTATTGACCCGTTTTCTTACGGAAAAGGTTCCCGTGACCCTGGTGGTGGACAAGCTGCGGGCGGAAAACGCCCAATTGAAATCGGCATTGGAGAAAAGCCGGGCAAAGACCCGGTCCCTGACCCAGGCCAATGCCGGCTTGAACGATATCAACGCCAAATACCAGAAGCTGCGCCAAAAGGCCGCCGAGGTTCTGGAGCTGGAGGCGGCCCACAAGCGGCTTTTGGAAAAGTCAAAGGCCCAGCAGGAAGAGATCGAGATCCTGGAGGCCAATGCAGGCAATGAAAAGACCATCTGGTTCCTCTCGGGGGCAGGGGTCTTCATCGTTGGTATGATCCTGGGGCTAAGCACCCGGAAAAAGAAACACAGTTCATTGTTGGATTAGCCGGACATGACCTTAAGACAGACAGATTTTCTGGTCATCGGAAGTGGGATTGCCGGCCTGAGCTATGCCCTTAAGGTGGCGGCCCACGGCCGGGTGACCATTGTGACCAAAAAGAAGATTCAAAAGACCAATACGGCGCTGGCCCAGGGCGGGGTGGCTGCGGTCTTTGGCGAGAACGACACCTTTGCCGCCCACATGGACGACACCCATAAGGCCGGCGATGGGCTCTGCGCCCCGGATGTGGTCCAGCGGGTGGTGGAGAATGGCCCGGACCGTATCCGGGAATTGGTGGATTTCGGGGCCCGGTTCAACAAGGCCGGAGAAGGGCCCTATGACTTTGCCATGGGCCAGGAGGGCGGCCATTCGGCCAAGCGCATCATCCATGCCCACGACCTCACCGGAAGGGAGATCGAAGCGGTTCTGGTGGCCCGGGTGGCTGAAAATGAGAACATCACCATCCTGGAAGACCATGTGGCCGTCAACCTGATCACCTATTCCTCGGCCATCCGGTCGGGCCTTTTGGTGACCCGGAAGGAAAACCGGTGTGTGGGGGCCTATGTCCTGAACAACCGGACCGGTGAGGTGGAGACCTTCCACGCCGGCATCACCCTTCTGGCAACAGGGGGTGCCTCCAAGGTTTATCTTTATACCTCCAATCCCGACATTGCCACGGGCGACGGCATTGCCATGGCCTTCCGGGCCGGGGCCTCCATTGCCAACATGGAGTTTGTCCAATTCCATCCCACCTGCCTTTTCCACCCCGAGGCCAAGAATTTTTTGATTTCCGAGGCCGTGCGGGGGGAGGGGGCGAAGCTCCGGGACGAAACCGGGCGGCGGTTCATGGCCGAATATAGTCCGGACCGGGAACTGGCCTGCAGGGATGTGGTGGCCCGGGCCATCGACAGCGAGCTGAAAAAGACGGGGGCGGATTCGGTCTTCCTGGATATCACCCACAGGGATCCTGAATTTGTAAGGCAGCGGTTCCCCAATATCCATGGCAAGTGCCTGGAATACGGTATCGATATTACAAAGGATCCCATTCCCGTGGTGCCGGCGGCCCATTACATGTGCGGGGGGGTGGCAACGGACCTCAACGGACGTTCCGATGTGGTCAACCTCTATGCCGTGGGAGAAACCGCCTGCACCGGCCTCCACGGGGCCAACCGCCTGGCCTCCAACTCCTTGCTGGAGGCCCTGGTCTATGCCCATGAAGCCGCCCGGGATTCCGTAGCTGCCTTTGGGCAGCTGGACCTGTCCGCCGACATGGCCCTGGACCCCTGGGATGACTTTGGGGTTACCGACTCCGACGAGGCCATTGTGGTTTCCCACAACTGGGATGAAATCCGGCGGCTCATGTGGAACTACGTGGGCATTGTCCGGTCGGACAAAAGATTGCAGCGTGCCCTGCGCCGCATCGAGAATATCCAGGAGGAGATCAACGCCTACTACTGGGATTTCAAGGTCACCTCGGATCTCATTGAGCTGCGGAACCTGGCCACGGTGGCCGAGTTGATCATCCGGTCGGCATTGGAACGCAAGGAGAGCCGGGGACTGCACTACAACATTGGTTACCCGGACCGGGACGATGAAAACGCCGGAACCCCAACGATATTGAAAAAGCAGTTTTGATATGGGCCACAACCCGCATCCGTGGTTTGAATAAGGATAAATAACAACGGCCCCGAAGGGATTCGGGGCCGTTTTAATTTAAAAGCGTGTTGCCCCGGGAAAGGGGGCTGGGTTATTTTTCGGGGGTGTTACCCTGTTTTAAAAAGCACCAGATCTTCTTGGCATAGGGAATGAGGACCAGGAGGATAATGCCGATGAAGATATACTGGATCATCTGGAAGCGCTCGTTTAAAAAATCAAAGGCATAGAACCAGACCACAATGGCGGTGAGGGTGCCCAAAAGGGTGGCGGCCAGGTTTTTGGCCAGGCGCATGCGGATCATGTATCCGATGATGGAGCCCACCACAGGGCCGGTCACGGGCAAAGGGGCCATGACAAAGAGGAAGATGCCGAGCCAGCCGTAGGCTTCCACCTTGTCCTTCTGCTCTTCTGCCTTTACGGCAATGCGGTCCATGATCCGGTTGAGCCAGGGCAGGTTCAGGTAGTTGGTGGTGCTCAAAACAAAGGCGGCATAGGTGAAGCAGACAATGAGGACTTCCAGGTAAAAGTTATACCCGATGGTGACCCCGGCCCCGTATCCGTGGAGGATGCACAAACCAATGCCGGCGGCCCGGCCACCGAAGGTATGGGCAATCAATGCCATGACCAGAACCTTGGCCGTGTGGAAGTCCGCAACGGCGTAGTAGCCGAAAACCACCAGAAGAATTGCTGCCAATAGGATTCCAAAGATAAGAATCCGACCCTCGGACGTCTGTATCAATCGTTTCATTCTTACTCTATTCCGGCTTTGTCCCCACAAAGAGGGTGACAATGCCGATGGTCATGGGTTTAAAACGGATATTTTCAAATCCGGCGGATTTCATGAGTCGAGCAAACCGGGCGCTGTCGGGAAATTTCAGGACAGAATCGGGCAGGTAGGTGTAGGCATGGGCATCCTTGGAAAAAAAGGCGCCGATGCGGGGCAGTATTTTTTGAAAATAGCTCAGATAGAGGTGGCGCAAAAGTCCTTTTTCAGGGGTGGTCAGTTCCAGGACCACCACCCGGCCCCCGGGTTTGAGCACCCTTTTGAATTCTTCCAGTGCCCCCCTGCGGTCCATGATGTTGCGGATGCCGAAGGCAATGAAGACCGCATCCACCCAGTCGCTGTTAAAGGGCAGGCACAGGGCGTTTCCGTTAATGAGGCCGATGGTGGTTTTTTTCAGGCGTTTCAGTTTGTTTTGCCCCAGCTGGAGCATGCCAAGGGAAAAGTCCAGGCCGATGATGCGGGCATTGGATGTAAGGTGTTTGTCTGCCTCCAAAGAGACGTCACAGGTACCGCAGGCCACGTCCAGCAGGGTGTCGCCCTTGGACACCTTTGCGGCCTTTACCATCTGCCTGCGCCACATGGTGTCTTGGCGGAGGCTGAGGAGCCGGTTCAGAAAGTCGTAATGGGGGGCGATTTTATCAAACATATCTTTGACAAAAACCAGCTCTTTATTCATCGTTGACAACCTACTAATTTGAGTTAAATTATGTTATTTACCAAAGCAAGTTGGCAAAATATCATATAGCAGGACAGAATACAATTATAACAGATCCGAATGATTTGAACGATTGGGTTAGAATATGAGTGAAAAACGAGATTATTATGAGATCCTCGGCGTTGAACGAAATGCCGACAAGCAGGTTCTGAAAAAGGCTTACCGGAAGCTGGCCATTAAATATCATCCGGACAAAAACCCAGATAACAAAGACGCCGAAGACAAGTTCAAAGAAGCCTCCGAAGCCTACGAAGTCCTCACCGACGACAACAAGCGTCAGATCTACGACCAATTTGGTCACCAGGGGCTGGAGGGGGCCGGCCACTCCGGACCCAGCGGTTTTGAAGACATCTTTTCCAGCTTCGGGGATATTTTTGAGGACTTTTTTGGATTTGGCGGTGGCCGCGGTGGCCGTGGCCGGGTCCGACGGGGATCGGATCTGCGTTACAACATGACCATTGATTTCATGGAAGCGGCCTTTGGTACGGAAAAGACCATTTCCATTCCCAAGCTGGCCGCCTGTGATGAGTGTAACGGAAGCGGATGTCGTCCCGGTACCAGGCCCTCCACCTGTTCCCATTGCCAGGGCACGGGGCAGTTCATCCAGAGCCAGGGCTTTTTCAAGGTCAAAACCTCCTGCCCCTATTGCAAGGGCAAGGGGCAGATTATTTCCGATCCCTGTTCCAAGTGCCGGGGGGCCGGACGGGTGGAGATCACCCGCAAGGTCCAGGTGAAGATTCCAGCAGGTGTGGACACCGGGTCCAAGCTGAGGCTCACAGGGGAGGGGGAAGCCGCTCCCACCCCGGACGGGCAGCCCGGGGATCTCTACGTTGTCGTTAATGTCAAGCCCCACAAATTTTTCCAGAGGGACGGGACCAATATCATCTGCGCCATTGACATCTCCTTTGTCCAGGCGGCCCTGGGGGATGAGATCAAGGTGCCCACCCTGGTGGGGGAAGAGCTGTTTCAGATTCCCAAGGGAACCCAGTTCGGGGATACCTTCCGTCTCAGGGGAGAGGGCATTGCCTCCTTGAGAACGGGGCAGCGGGGGGATCAGATCATCAAGGTGATCATCAAGACCCCCACCAAACTGAGCCAGAAGCAAAAGGAACTTCTCCAGGAATTCGACAAGCTGGATTCCAATAAGATTTCCAATAAGTTAAAAAACCTATTTAAGAATCTCTAATAAAGAGTATCAAGGCGGAATTTATGTTTGAACTCAAGGTGAAGACCCGGTTTGCAGGTGCCCATCAATTGGCCATGGTGGGACAGAAATGCGAAAATCTCCACGGCCATAACTGGAAGGTGGAAGTCCATGTGCGCGGCAAAAAATTGAACAGCGCCGGCGTACTGGCCGATTTCGGAGATATTAAAAAGGCGGTCCGCCAGGTGGTGGACCAGGAGCTGGACCACAAGTACCTCAACGAATTGGACGCCTTCAAAGGAGAGCAGCCCACATCGGAGCGCATTGCCGTTTACATTGCCGAGCGGGTGCAGACCCTGCTCAACGAAATCGTTGAAGAAAAGGTCACGGTTTCCAAGGTCATGGCCTGGGAATCCGATGATGCCTGTGCCATGTATTGCCCGGAATAATCCCTGATCAGCAGGATTGAACCAAAGCGTCTCTACCCCTTGCGGGGTGGGATACATATGAACGCCCCCTGTTTCCCTGGGAAACAGGGGGCGTTTTGTCTTCCGGCCCGGTGGCTGTTGGCCTCCGGGCGGCTGGCTAAGCCGAAGTCAGAAAATATCCGGGCTATTGACGGGCAATGATCCGTTTGGCCGGGATGAGGCCGGTGGCCGCAGCGGACACGATGTTGCCGGCAACGCCGGGGCCGTCTCCGGCCACATACATGCCCCTGATGCCGGTTTCCAGGTGGGAGTCGGTCTCCACCTGGGTGGCGAAGAATTTGATTTCCGGTGCATAGAGCAGGGTTTCGTCGTTGGCCACGCCGTGGACCACCTCGTTGAGGATCTCCAGGCCCTCGATGAGGTTGGAGAGGATGCGCTCGGGCAGGGCCATGGCAATGTCTCCGCAGACCACATTGGTCATGGTGGGCTGGATATAGCCCTTGGAGACCCGGTTCCAGGTGGAGCGGCGTCCTCGCTTGAGATCACCGAAACGTTGGAGGATGGGTTTTCCCCCGCCGATGAGGGTGGCCAGCCGGCCAATGGATTCCCCATATGCCTGGTTGTCGGTCACCGGTTCCGTGAGGACCACCTTGGAGAGGAAGGCAAAGTTGGTGTTCTGGGATTTTTTCCCGGAGTAGGCATGACCGTTGACGCAGACAAAGTCCTTGTAGTTCTCCAGGGAGATGAATCCGCCCTGGTTGGTGCAGAAGGTCCGGGTCTGGTCGTCGTAGGTGGGGGTCTGGATGAAGAAGGTGGGATCGTAGATCACATCGCACAGATCATCCATGATGTCGTTGTGGACTTCCACCCGGACACCCACTTCAATGCCCCGTTGGCTCACGGGAAGGTGGTGCTTCTGGGCAATGGTGGTCATCCAGTTGGCACCCACCCGGCCCGGGGCCAGGATGACATTGTCCGCCCGGTATTCCCCCTTGTCCGTGGTGACGCCTGTGACGTGGCCGTCGGAGACCATGATGTCCAGAACCTCTTCCTTGAGTCGCACTTCAAGGCCGTTGTCCTTTATATGGTCGGCCATGCCGGCGATATAGCCGGGCAAATTGTCGGAGCCCAGGTGTTTCTGCTTGATGAGCAGAAGATCAATGCCCACTCGCTTGGCTTCCTTGCGGACCTGTTTGGCCTGGTCCATGTTCGTGGGGTAAACCGCTCCGTCCATTTTAAATCGGGTAAAAATATCTTCGGTTTCGTTGATGAGACTCTGGGCCTCGGGGAGGGGCATGAACTGGGTAAGGTCGGTCTTCCCTAAACGGGGAATGAAGTTGAGCTTGCCGTCGGAGTACAGTCCGGCGCCGCCAATGCCTGCCAGAATATTGCAGGGATCGCATTGGGTGCATTTTTGAAGGTTATGGTTGGGGCATTTCCGCTTGAGGGAGTCTCTGCCCTTTTCGATTAAAAGAACCTTAAGCTTGGAATGTTCTTTCAGATAATAGGCCGCAAAAAGTCCTGCGGGCCCTCCGCCCACGATAATCACATCGTATTTCATAGATCACCTTGCTTAAAATTGACACAAACCTTCAATTTATATCTAAATGTGATTTTGGTGTCAAGGATTTATTGTGGGAGGATAAAGAAGAAACCCCTGCAAAAATCCATTTAAAAAAACGGAACCTTGCAGGGGTAAATCAACAAAGGCTTGGCTTATTTCATCATGCCGTCGTCCATCATCATTTTGCCGTGTTTCATCATCATCATCCCATCTTTCATCATCATTTCACCGTCCATCATCATCATGTGGGAATCCATCATTTTACCCTTCATCATCATCTTGCCGTGGTCCATCATCATCTTACCGTATTTCATCATCTTATCGTCGTCCATCATCATCATGCCGTCGTCCATCATCATCTTACCGTTCATCTTCATGTGGTCCATGTCCATCATTTTGCCGCCCATTTTCATTTTGCCGTATTTCATCATCATTTCGCCGTGCTTCATCATCATCATGCCATCCATCATCATACGTCCGGCCTTCATCATCATCATGCCGTCGTTCATCATTTTCATGCCCTTTTTCATCATCATGGGCTTGTCCATCATCTTGCCGTCCATGACCATCTTCCCATCTTCCATCATCATCTTGCCATGCATGGTCATCATGTCGTCGTGCATCATCATGCCGTCTTTCATCATCATCTTACCATCGTTCATCATCGTCATGCCGTTTTTGGGCATGGCCATGCCGTCGTGCATCATCATGCCGTGCATCATCATGGTCTTGCCGTGGTCCATCATTTTTTTGGCGTCTTTCATCATCATGGGATCTTTCATCATCATGCCGTCTTTCATCATCATGCCGTCTTTCATTCCCATGGACTGGCTTTCCATCATCTTGTTGTCTTTCATCTGGTTGCAGCCGGTAATGACCAGGGCTGTGGCGGCAAGGACAAGGATAAAAATGGTTTTCATTGATGTTTTCATGATCGTCTCCTCAATAAAAATTGGGGTTATAAAATGGCTTCGGACACAAGAGGTCCGGTTCCGGAGAAATCCGGAGTGAATCGTAGAGCTTTCAGGGGGGGCTGCTGGTTTTGTAGATGCGTTGCACAAAAGGGGTATTAAACCTTACGATATAAAGGATATGGTAACCCTGGTCCTGAACCTTGTCAATACAATCCAAGGATTAAGATTCTTGCCTCCGGGATCTGATACTGGTATAACCGATTTTTTATTGATGAGAAGGAATTACAATGGAATTTAAACCGGCCGGGAACGGCAGTTTTATCGTATTTGAAGGGATTGACGGATCCGGGAAAAGTACCCAGCTTGACCGCATCTGCCGGCGTCTGATCAGAAACGGAATCCGTCCCCTGTCCACCTTTGAACCCTCGGACGGGCCCGTGGGCCGTCTGATCCGAAAAATGCTGGCCGGGGATATGGCAGTGGACCAACGGACCTTGGCCGCCCTTTTTGCCGCCGACCGCACCGATCACCTCCTCAATGCTGGCTCCGGGATCAAGGCACAGGTGGAGGCCGGTCGCATCGTGGTCTGTGACCGGTATTATTTTTCTTCCTATGCCTACCATGCCCAGTTCATCGACATGGACCAGGTGATAGAACTCAACGCCCAGAATGCTGCCATCTTAAAACCCAGGGTCACCATTTTCATAGATGTGGATCCCAGTCTTTGCCTGGAGCGGATCCGAACCGGGCGGAAACAGCTGGACATGTATGAGAAACTTGATATTCTAAAGGCCGTCCGGAGCCATTATTTTTCTGCATTCAAGCGGTTCAAGGACTCGGAATGGGTGATTGTCGTGGACGGCAACGGCAGTCCGGAAGAAGTGGAGGAACGGATCTGGCAGCACCTGGCTCCCATGGTGGGGCTGCCGTTGGGTTCAAAGTAAACCTCAAGCCTTAGGGAAGGCCGGAAGATGGAAGATCTAAAGAGCGGAAAGATAAAGCAGGTGTGTGTCATCGACGGACAGGGCGGCGGTATCGGCTCTGTGGTCATCAAAAAACTCAAGGAACGCTGCGGTGAGTCCATTGAAATCATTGCCCTGGGCACCAATGCCATTGCCACGGCCCAGATGCTCAAGGCCCGGGCCAACAAGGGTGCATCCGGCACCAATGCCATTGTCCAGATCGTTCGCAGGGCCGATGTGATCATCGGTTCCCTGGGCATTGTCATGCCCCATGCCATGATGGGCGAAGTCTGTCCGGCCATGGCCGAAGCGGTCTGTCAGTCCGATGCCCGCAAACTGTTGTTGCCCCTGACCCAGGAAAACATTGACCTTGCCGGTGTCAGCGGCCTGCCCTTGCCCTTGCTGGTGGATGAACTGATGGACAAGTGGTTTGTGGCAGGGTGCTATATGACGGGTAAATCCGAATAAATTAAGGATAAGTGATAAGGAGACATCATGTGTGAAGCAAATGCATATCTGCTGGAAGAGGGGAAAGAGACCCTGGTGATGGAATCGGTGGATAAGGTGGAGCCCGATGAAAACGGAATCCGTCTGGTTTCCATCTTTGGCGAACAAAAATTCATCAAAGGATACATTGCCTCCCTATCCCTGGTGGATCACAGGGTTTATATCCAGCCTTCCTGATTCCGTCCCGGATATTCCATGGGCATTTCCGGAGGAGGGGAGGCCTTGATACCTGAAAACGAAACCCTTGGTATTCAGCGTTCCCATATCCGGCAGATCCATTTTGTGAAATATCAGGGACAGCCGAGCGATCCGGAAGGGTTGTCCGGCAGTTAAAAACAAAGTGCCCCTCTGTCCAATGGACAGAGGGGCACTTTGTTATTCAAAGATCCCTATGGGGTGATGGATTACCAGCCCAGGGTCAGGTATTCATGGATGGAGTTGGCTGCAGCACGTCCGGCACCCATGGCCAGGATAACCGTGGCCGCACCGGTGACGATGTCTCCGCCGGCCCAGACCGCTTTTTTGGAGGTCTTGCCGGTTGCTTCATCTGCCACAATATTGCCCCATTTGTTCAGGGCCAGGTCGGGCGTGGTGTTGGTGAGCAGGGGGTTGGCGTTGGAGCCGACGGAAACCACCACCAGGTCGCAGTCGAGTTTGAACTCTGAGCCTTCGACGGGCTGGGGGCTTCTTCTGCCCGAGGCATCGGGTTCGCCCAGTTCCATTTTTAGACATTCCATGCCGGTGAGGCGGTCGTCGTCGTCGCCAAAGAACTGGGTGGGGTTGGTGAGAAGGACAAATTCAATGCCCTCTTCCTGGGCATGGTGGAGTTCTTCTTCACGGGCGGGCATTTCATCCCTGGAGCGGCGGTATACCACCTTAACGGATTCCGCACCCAGGCGCATGGCGGTACGGGCTGCGTCCATGGCCACGTTACCGGCCCCCAGGACCACGACGTTTTTACCCCGGGCAATGGGGGTGTCGTATTCCGGGAAGAGGTAGCCCTTCATCAGGTTGGTCCGGGTGAGGTACTCGTTGGCGGAGTAAATGCCGATGAGGTTTTCTCCGGGCAGGTTCATGAACCGGGGCAGGCCGGCGCCCACACCGATGTAGACGGCGTCATAGCCCTCTTCGAAAAGCTCGTCAATGGTGACATAGGCACCCACAACGGCGTTGCATTCGATCTTGGCACCCATCTTTTCCAGGTTGGCCACTTCTGCGGCCACAATGTCCTTGGGCAGACGGAATTCAGGAATTCCGTATACCAGAACACCACCGGCCTTGTGAAAGGCTTCGAAAATGGTGACGTCGTGTCCCTTGAGGAGCAGATCCCCGGCCACGGTGAGGCCGGAAGGACCGGAACCGATGACGGCCACTTTCTTTCCGGTTTTTTCTTCGATGGCAGGGGCGTCGGCCTCCACATTTTCCCGCACATAGTCGGCGGCAAAGCGTTCCAGGTAGCCGATGGCCACAGGCTCGCCCTTTTTACCCAGGATACATCTGCCTTCGCATTGCTCTTCCTGGGGGCACACCCGACCACAGACGGCGGGAAGGGCACTTTTTTCCCAGAGTTTCTGGGCGGCGCCGGTGAAGTTTTCATCGGCGATTTCTTTAATGAAGCCCGGGATGTCGATGGAAACGGGGCATCCTTCGACGCAGAGGGGCTTTTTACACTGAAGACAACGGGCCGCTTCCACCATGGCCTGATCGGGGGTCAGTCCAAGGGGAACTTCTTTAAAGTTGCGGCGTCTGACATTGGGATCCTGCTCCGGCATTTTCGCCCGGGGTGTTTTTTCTTTCTTACTAGCCATTTATTCCTCCGTATGAGACAAAGACAGTCCGATTAATTTCCTGAGTTACATTTGCAGCTGTAGGCGTCCATGCTGGCTTTTTCTTCACTGGGATAGGATGCCAGGCGTTTGGCCAGTCCGTCGAAATCCACCTTGTGGCCGTCGAATTCCGGGCCGTCCACACAGGCGAATTTGGTGCTGCCGTCAACGGTGACCCGGCAACCGCCGCACATACCGGTGCCGTCCACCATGATGGGGTTGAGGCTGACCAGGGTCTTAACACCGTATTCCTTGGTAATGGCGGAGCAGAATTTCATCATGGGGATGGGGCCGATGGCCACCACCAGGTCGATGTCGCCCTGTTCCAGGACATCCCTGAGGACATCGGTGACAAAACCCTTATGGCCCATGGAGCCGTCGTCTGTGCAGATGTGGAAATTATCGGAAACCGCTTTCATCTTATCTTCCAGAATCAGGAGGTCGTAGCTTCTGGATCCCAGAATGGTGGTGACTTCGTTTCCAGCATTCTGGAGGGCCCGGGTAATGGGATGGAGAACGGCGATGCCGGTTCCGCCGCCCACACAGACCACTTTACCTAATTTTTCAATGTGGGTGGGAGCGCCCAGGGGGCCGATGAGTGCAAAATATTCGTCCCCAACCTGGAGGTTCTTAAAGCGGGCAGTGGATTTGCCAATGACCATATATATAATGGTAATGGTGCCTTTTTCCGGGTTGGTGTCTGCCATGGTTAAGGGAATGCGTTCGCCCTTTTCGTCGGCCTGGAGTATTACAAACTGGCCGGGCTTGGCTTTTCTGGAAATTCGTGGGGCCTCGATTTCGTTCATCACAATGGTCCCTTGGGCCATTTCCTCACGATTTACAATTTTTGCCATTTTTTCCTCCTGTGTAGAAACATATTATGAACAGCTGCCGCCGTAAATTTATGATGGTCTCCAACCGAAGGCGCATAGTAAGCAGAAAAGAAGAATAAAATCAAGATGTAAAATCAGGGTTTACAGAAATATTTCGGCGGCTGAATAATTTTTTGGAATATGCTGCTGGGGGCCGGGGGTCAAGTATTGGAGATCCCAAATAGAATGCGGGTTCTGCTGGAAAATTTATTTTAGCAGAACCCGCCGACAATTTAAATTTTTTCCGGCAGAATTACCGGGCCTTTTGCTTCTTTTAAAACGAGCAGTTCTTTTTTCTGGTCGGCCAGTACCCGGAACAGGGTTTCGGGGATGCCGTCTTCCTTGCCGTAGGCTTCTTCCTGGAGTTGGATGCGCTGGATGATATTGTCCACATAGAGGGCGAATTGTTTTTCATAGAGTTCCAGGGGGTAGTCCTTGTCAATAAGATCCTTGAAGAGGTCTGCCAGATCCCGGTACCGGGGTAGGTGTCCGATGGGGGTGTCCAGGTATTTCATTTCGCCGTGGGCATAGCGCTCCAGCCAGCCCAGCCAGACCTTTACATCCCGTTTTTCACCCAGAAGGGCACCGGTGTCTCCCCCCCTTGACTGGTGGGTGAGAAAATAGTTGAGACCGGCCATGATCGGTCTGAATTCCGGGCTGATGGCTGGGTTACCGAAGAATTTGAACTGGGCGTCCATGTAATCCCCCAATGCGCCGGGGATAAAGGGGGCATTTGCCCATGGCGCACGCTTGACCCCGCTGGCTCCCACTTCGGTGGCCGTGGCCGCAGATACGATACAGGCGCCGATGACCACCCCCTGCTCCGGGGTTTTGGCCACCCAGACCGGGGGCATGGTGTCGGCGTCCCGTCCGCTGTAAGTGAAGACACGGGTGACAACCCCTTGGGGGTTCTCTGCCTCGGGGGAGTAGTTGTCCAGACACTCCGAGCGCAGGGTGCATCTGGAATTGGGGTGGGACATGGGAACCGCATTACCGGCGGCATCGGTTTTACCCTGGAACCACTCACCCTGGAAGTTGACACCGGCCTGGGGATGGATTTCATTGTTGCCGACCCAGTGGGGAACCCGGTGTTCGTCCACCATGACGTTGGACCAAATGACCTCGTGGCCGGGTTTGCGAAGGACCTCCATGAGCAGGGGGTCGCCCTCCTGGTTCACATCTTCCACAATGCCGAAGATCCCGCATTCCGGGTTCACCGAACGGATGCTGCCGTCTTCTGCAATCCACATCTGGGCCAGATCGTCTCCCACAAATACATTTCCGGCCATGGCCGTGGTGGTTTTTCCGCAGCCCGAGGGGGCGGCACCGGCACACCAGGTGGTGCGGTCGCCTGGGCCGTGGATGCCGGTGATGAACATATGTTCGGACAATTCCATGCCCCGGTTCCGGTAAACGGCCTTGTCAACGGCAAATCGATGGTTGCCCTTTTTCAGCAGCAGGGTGTTGCCGGCATAGGTGCATTTGTAACTATAGGTGGTCTGGTATTCCCGGTCCATGAAGACCCGGGCGTCGGGCAGATCCTCGGTTCGGTTCAGACCTTCCGAGTGGATGTTGGTGAAAAAATGCCCCTTCTGGGTCACTTCGGTGTCAAAATCGGCAAAGGCATTTCGGTAGAGCAGCTCGGCGCTGTGGCTGACATAGGCGGAACTGGTGATTTCAAGGGCGGGATTGGAGACGGGGGCGCCCACGGGGCCCCGCATGTAAAAGCCCACAATCATGGTCTGGCCGGCCATGATATCGGTCATGTTTTTCCGGATGTCCTCAAGGGCAGTCTCCCTGTCCATTCGGTTGGCCAGGGAGCTGACATGGTCCTGGGGATCGGCAATGTAGAAGGTCCGGTCCACGATGCGTCCCTGTTCTCCGGCCAGATCAAAATGAATGGTATGCCCTTCCATGGCCAGGGATGCCTCCTCACCTTTGTTCTGGGCCAGGGAACGGATAAATGCCTTGTCCTCCTCGGAACCGGTATTGATAAACACTGTTTCGGGATTGCAGATGACCACTGCGCCGGCAATACGTTTGAGAACCTCGGGGGTTTGAATGGCGGAGAGACGATCCAGGTGGACTTGATCCAGTTTCTGCTTTAAGGTATCAAGGGCATGGTCGGCGGATTGAGGGTTTACGAGCTGATCCAAAATATCCATGGTGTTTCCGTATGTTTCCTTATTTTGATACTTGCAATATGCCTATATTCAGTTTAGGTAGCGATAGGATTTTTTCTTAACATTTAACGGGGAAAAATCAACATTAAAGATGGAATATTTCCATGAGTTTAAATGGGTAAATATGAACGCTTTTGTTCGATTATTTCTAAAATCGCAAAAGAAAAGCAAAAAAAAATGAAAGATATAAATATGAGCCCTGCAATTTTTGCAGATTTGCACAATCACACCACCGCCTCAGACGGCGATTTTTCGCCGAAAGTTCTGGTTAACCAGGCTGTGGAACGGGGAATCCGGAAACTGGGGGTCACCGACCACGATACCCTGGTCGGATTATCCGGTGCCATGGCTGCAGCCAAAGGAACCCCGGTGGATATTGTCCCGGGTGTGGAGGTTTCCCTGGGGTTCCGGCGGTCGACCTTCACCGGCACCCTGCATCTGCTCTGCTATTTTGATCCCGGGCGATTGGAAGATGAGTCCTTTGTCTTGGAATTCGCACAGATTCTCAACCAGGGGCGGGGGGAGGGGCTGGTACGGGCCCGCATGGAGAAGATCAATGCCTGGTTCGGTCCCCGGGGGAAAGAACCGTTGCTGGACAGGGAAATGGTGTTTAAAGATCTCTCTTCCTACGGCACCAATATCAGCCGGCGGCATTTTGCCCTGGCCCTGGCGGAAAAACTGGGGATCCAGGATGGAGGCATCCGCAATCGGATCCTGGCCAACCAGAGCCCGGCCTATCTGCCCTCGGGTATCCCCCTTTCCCTTTTGGCCGGATTCATAAAAAAGGGGGGGCTCCTGCCGGTTCTGGCCCATCCGGCCGCCGGCTCCTATCCGGGGGAGGGCCACTACAAGGAAGTCCTTCCCCCCCTTGACATTGTGGAGGGTCTTTTGCCCGAATTCATGGATGCCGGCCTGGCCGGCCTGGAGGTCCACTATCCCGGCCATACCCCGGAACTGGAGGAGCGGTTAATGGTCCTGGCCGGAAAGATGGACCTTCTGGTCACCGGCGGCTCCGACTGCCATGGGGATGCGGCCCGTCCTGTCGGTGTATCGGGCATGTCCGAGGCCGAGTTCCAAGGGTTTGAAACTGCCCTGGCCCGGGTATAGGATACCATGGACCAGGGCATTGATTCGGTATTGTTCCAGGATCTTCTACTAAAGGAACCCAAATTGGTAATCGCCCGCACCGGATGCGCCTATGATGCGGGAGAGGGGGCCTACCTGGTGCCGCCTGGAGCCTTGGCTCCCCAATGTCAGAGAAGGCTTTGGATGAAGCGCTCCACAGAGGTGTCAAAGGTTTCGGGTTTAAAACAATACTGCATTTCCAGGAAGCGCTCCCGCAATGCCGTGGCCTTTTCCTTGACGGGGGTCTGATTCTGGATCAGGTCGGCCATGAGCTGGGCCAGTTCCCTGAAATCCTCGGGACCCATTCCGAACCGGGTCATTTCCGATACCCCCATTCGCAGGGCGCCGGATGCGGTGAACCCTTCCTCCATTGGGGTGGCCTGGTAATTGACGATGATATTGTTGGCCTCCAGTTCCCGGGCCACCTTGGCACCCTGGGCATATCCCACATTGAGGATGACCTGGTGGGTTTCGGTAAAGGAGACGGTCGGGTCCCCGGCCACGTCCAGCCCTGTATCTTTCAGGGCGGTGGCAAATGCCTTGGCATTTTCAAGTACGGCCTTTTGGTAGTCGGCCTTAAAGTGGTTCATCTCATGGGCGGCCATGAGCAGGCCGGTCATGGTACCCAGGTGGTGGTTGCTGACACTGCCGGGGAAGGTGCGGCGCTGAACAGCCTCCCACAGCTCATACCCCTCTTCTTCCACGGAGAAATTTCCTGCAATCACCCCCCTCTGGGTGCCGAAGAAGGTCTTGTGGGTGGAGCCGGTGATGATCTGGGCCCCTTCCTTGAGGGGCTCCTGGAACAGGGGTCCATAAAGGCCCAGGACATGGGCCATGTCGTACATGAGAATGCCGCCCGGGGCATGGGTGTCCATGAGGGCCCGGATTTCCGCCACCGGCTCCCTGTGCAGGATCATGCTCTTGCCCAGGATGACCAGTTCGGGTTTGTGTTCGGCCATGAGGGCTTCCACGGCCTCCACATCCATCTGGTAGGGATTGTCCCGGCGCATGGGGAAATTGACCACGGCGGCCCGTTCGGTTTTGGGATCCCGGGCCACAAAGTCCCGCAAGGCTCCCATGGGCTGGGCCGATAAATGGCCCCCCTTGATGATGTGGTTGTTCATGATCTTGCCCATGCGCCGCTGCTCGGATTTTCGATCGGCCCGGTTGAGGTGGTCCACCAGGGCGGAGAAGATGGCGGTGTTGGCCATCTGGCCCGAGACCACCCGGGATTCCACGGCCGAACAGTTGAAAAATTCCATGAACGCCTGGTTCAGGGCCGTTTCAATCTCCCGGATAAATTCCGTTCCCTGGTAATAGAAGACCTCTTCCCCTGAAAATGCCTTTATCTGCTTGTGTTCGGCATACCGGTTCACCGGATCGGAGATGGAGAGTAGCCGGGAGAAGAGGGATTGGCTCATCTCCGAGGGAATGAGGTTGATGCACCGGGTCTGCCGCCATTGCTGATTGGACAGGGCCTTGGTGACCAGGGCATTGGCCCGGGCTTTGAATTTTTCGCCTTCCCCGGATCCAGGGGCCGGGAAGAGTTGGTCATGGGGAATGGACCGGACGTGGGGCGGCGCCTCGGAGCTCATGTGGTAGGGGACGGCCACGGCGGGGCATCGCTTTTTGCGGATTTCGATCTCCAGTTCATCCCCCTCCTGGACATGGCTGTCAATGAGGGCCAGGCAAAGGGCCCTGCGGCTGGGTTCCGAATGAAATTCTCCGTCCAGGCCCGATCCCACCCCGGCCTGGAAGGGAACCATGGTGCCCGAGGTGATGTGGCCCACCATCTTATCCCCCCTAAAGACCCGGAATCCGTCCCGGGCAATGCCCTTGCCGGTGACGGCCACGGCCATGACCATGCGGGGTAGATCCTGGATCTGGGAGAAGTCCCTGTCCATGATCCGGCCCAGGGCGGCAAATTGTTTTTCCAGGCGCTCCCGTCCGATGAAGTCCTTTTTCAAAGGGGAGAAGCTCACGGCAAACCGGGAGAGCTTGGAGGCAAAGATGGGGATTTCATTGTCTTCGGCATCCCGTCCCAGCTCATGGCCGTATAGGGGAAGGCCGGCCTCCAGGCGGAGGGTGTCCCGGGCTCCTAATCCCACCGGTGCGGCTCCCTTTTCAATGAGGGTGTCCCATAGGTCCAGGGCATGGTCATTGTCCACAAAAAGCTCAAACCCCAGGGGCTCTCCGGTGTAGCCGGTGCGGGCCAGGCCCACCCGGGCCTTGCCCATGGCAACGGTGCTCAGCTGGTTCCGTGCGGGCTCCGGCAGATCCCCCTGTGTGATCAGTCCCTGGAGAATGTCACGGGAATCCGGTCCCTGGAGGGAGATCATGGCCTTTTTAAAGGTGAGGTCCGTCAGGGTCACCCCGGGAAAGGCCGCCATCTGATCCTTGAAATGGGCCACATCCCTTTCCCGGTTGGAGGCATTGACCACCAAAAGGTAGGTGTCGGCTTCAAACCGGTAGAGGTAGGCATCGTCAATGGCACCGCCCGCTTCGTTCTGGATCAGGGTGTATTGGGCCTCCCCCACCTCCAGGGCGGCGGCATTGTTGGTGAGGACATGCTGGAGAAAGGCAAGGCTGTCCGGACCGGAAAAATAGAGGCGCCCCATGTGGGAGACGTCAAAGATTCCGGCCCTGCGGCGGCAGGCCATGTGTTCGGCCATGATGCCGGCGGGATATTGGATGGGCATTTCCCAGCCGCCGAAGTCCACTAGTTTGGCGTCAAGGGATTGGTGTTGGGGGAAAAAAACGGTACGAAGCAGAGAACTCATGGTATTGACCCTTCCTAGGTGGGTTGTGGGGCGGCCAATGGCCCACCCCTATGTAAATACATGGCCTGGGGTACGCAGTTCCGTTGGGGGAACCCCCGGGGTGTCCCGGTCCTGTTTTGTTCCGGGATACAGGGGCTAATCCTGGGAACAATATGAGGAAAACCGTAGTCCAAACTCCGGCGTCTGTCAATTGAAATTGCCCGGGTATGGGAGGGCGGGGCAGGGAAGTTGAAGTGTGGTTATGACGGTGCCGTTGAGCTGTGGCCAAGCCGGTGGACATGGCGTTTCAGCCAACCGCAAGGGGGGGCGGGGTTCGGATCAGATGGGGGAGAGGATGCCGATTTTGTCAAAGAGCAGCAACAGGGCCAGGAGCACCAGAAGCCCCCCGGAGATCTTGTGTATAATGCCGATGTATTTGCGGGTTCGGGACATGATGGTCATCAGGGAGTTGATGAACACGGACATGAGGATAAAGGGAATGGCCAGGCCTGCGGAATAGATGGTCAGCAGCCAGACGCCCTGGAGCACGGTCTCCTGGTTTCCGGCCACAATGAGGATGCTGCCCAGCATGGGCCCGATGCAGGGGGTCCATCCGGCCGCAAAGGCCATGCCGATGACAAAGGTACCAAAGAGGTGAAGGGGTTTCTCCTGGAGGTGGATGCGCTTTTCAAACTGGAACGCTTTTATGTTGATCACCCCCAGAAGGTGGAGGCCGAAGACCAGGACGATGGCCCCCCCGGCGTAGCGGATCACATGACTGAACTGGTAGACCAGTCCCCCCAGGAAGGAGGCCGAGGCCCCCAGGAGGATAAAGACCGAAGAAAAGCCCCCCACATAGGCCAGGGTGGCCAGGATGACCTTTTTCCGCACCGCGGCCGTGTCCGTGGTCAGTTCATCCAGGGAAAGACCGGTGATGAATGAAAAATAGGCCGGGATCAGGGGCAGTACACAGGGGGATAAAAAAGAGAGCAGACCTGCGGCAAAGGCGGCGGGAAAGGTAATGGTCTCTGTAAACATATGGGGTGTCCTCCGGATTTGGGTAAAGATGAACCTCTAAATTAATTCATTTCGCCTTTGCTTTCAAGGGGAAGGGTTGATAAGGATAGGGGAGTGCCGGCCCGTTGCAAGCCTTGACAGGGGGGGCGGATAGACATCGGATTCACCGTCATGGATTACCCAAAAGGGAGGGGTGATGCTGATTCAAGTGTCCAAATGGGAAAGCGTTGATACGGCGGACCTGACACCGGAGGAACGGCATATTCTTCAAAAACTCTTCCTCTGGGAGTCTTCTGTTCAGTCCCTTGGGGAGTTCAGGGCCCATGTGGACAGAGCCCTTGCTTTAGGATGGAACAACTCCGGTCCCGTTTCCCGGAGCCGGAATCTGGACCGGAGTTTGACTTTTTTGGAGAAGAAAGTGACCACCCGCCTGGGGGAAAAGAACTGACCCATGGCGTCCATCTCCCTCCGACTTACGCCATGAACGGGCCGCATTGGTCCGGATATCCCATGGTACGGAACCTTTTTCATACCTGAAGCGGTTTTTCCTTTCAAGGGCGAATTATCCAGGTTAGAAGCGAAAGCCCACCTTGAGCCATACCAGATCGTTTTGATTGTGGTCGGATATTTCTCCGCTGTATCCCAGCCCCAAACTGATGTCTCCCTTTGAAATTTCCAGGCCGGCCTCTGCGTGGAGTAGGGTTTTGTCCGGGGTGTGGGTATAGGTGGTAAGGGCCGTGCCCACGGACATGGTGTTGGAAAACTTTCCATTGCTCAGGGTCTGGAGAACCCCGGTTCCGGCAAATCCCTTCAAGGTCCATTCCTCCGAGAGATCAACGGTTCCATACCATTTTACCCCCAGCTCTCCATAGAGCTGCTGCTCCTCCAGCCTCCCATAGCTCACATCCGGCCCGGAACGGTTGTCCGTAGTAAAGGCATCCCGCTGGAACCAGGCCCAGCTGAGGCCCACCTGGGGCATGAGGATCTGGCGATTGTGTTCAAACAGGTATCCAACCCGGGTGTCCACCCGTCCGGCCCAGGTGTGGTAGGCGGCGGATTCCCGGTTGTCGACATCCGTGTCCCAGTAGCGGGTTCGGCTGTGGAAAAGGGAGGCAATGCCTGTGACCAGCCAGTTTTCATGGGGCTGGTAAAGGGCATGAGCCCCCAGGGAACCGGAATCCATATCGTCAAACCGGCCCTGGATGCCCGTTCCCGTGTAGTCCACATCCACATGGTGGAGGCTTCCATGGACCCCCAAACGAAGATCCGGTGAAAGGGTGCGGGTTCCACCAATGACCAGTCCCCGGCTTTCGGCCTCATACCCGGGGGAGGAATCGTTTTCCGCTTTAAGGTAGAGGGGGGTGATGAAGAGGGTATGGTCCGGGGTCCAGTCAATGGCCGAGGGCAGGGCCTCTTTGGGGCCCAATGCCTGGATCAGTCCCTGGGGGGCGGACAGGTGGAGAAAGGGGGCCGGCTCCAGGTCGGCACGCTGGTGGAGCATCTGGTCCATGATCCGGCTTTCCACCATGCGGTGGCCCTGGGCATTAAAGGTGTTTTGAATCTGGGGGTTCACGGCCGGGGGGGATTGCCGGGGGGCATAGGTGAGTTCAAGGGTCTGGGGCTGGGTGCCGTTGCCGTTCTTTAAAACCGCATTATAATCCGAAGGCGCTCCCTGGACCTGGGTGAATTGGTCCCCCACGGCCGCCCCGTCCACCAGGGTGGGGATGTGAAATTCTCCATGGCCGGTGAAGTTGGCATCCACATGGAGGTAAAGGGTGGCGTTGCTGAAGGTGGCCGTGGCCCCGGAACCCGTGGAGATGACATGCTGGTAATCGGCGGAGAGCTGGGCGTTGTCCACCAGTTCCATGGCATATCCGGTGATGGTGGTGTCCCCGCCGGAGACATGGACCTGGTAGGCGGTCTGGGAGCCGCCGGAAAGGCCGGGGGAGGGAAGGGCATTGGCCGTGATCAGGCCCCGGGAGTCCAGGGTCCCGGTGGCGGCCATTTCTATCCCATAGGCCAGGGCATCGTCACTGACATAGGGACTGGAGCTGTTGGTGCGATATTTGCCGCCGGTGGCCGTGACCTGTATGGTCCCCGTATGGGTCAGGTTGCCGTTGGCGATAATGCCCTTGCCATGGGTGTCGTTATAGGTCAAGACGGTGCCGGTGACATGGGAGCCCCTGACCGATATGGTGATGTCCCCTGTGTTGTGAACCCCACCGTCCGAGGAGATCCCATTTGCAATGGTGTTGCTCATGGAAAAACCGTTGACCTCCACCCCCTGGAGGGAGATGGAAATATTCCCCGAATTGGTGAGCTGGGTCCCCAGGAACCGTATCCCGGTTGCGGGGAAGTCCCGGAACACGGTGGTGCCGGATCCATTTTGAACATCCAATTGGATGGCCCCGGCATTCACCAGGGTGGCCCCCCCCCCGTATAGCCCGGTGACATTGTTGTCCAGGGTGCCGGACTGGGCCGTGATCAGGGTGACGGCCCCTGTGTTTTCAAGGCTGCCGTCGGTTTCAATGCCGTAGAAGTCTATGTCCCGGTTAATGGTCATATAGGTTATCTCAATGGTGCCGGAGTTCACCAGGTGAACACTGGTGTTGTCGTTGCCGATGCCCACCATGACGTCACTGAAGTTGTTCAGGGTCCCAAGGGTGAGATTCCCCGAGTTGGTAAAGGTCTGGGCCGGGGAATAGACCGTGGCGTCGCCGATGAAAATACCGGCCCAGAATTCCCCGGGGGGGCCGATGTTCTTCCAATAGACATAGCTGGTGTAATCCGTTGTGTTGGGGGAATCCGTGGTCACATCGCCGATGGTCTGAAGGGCCGGTGCCGGGGCGGGGAAAAAAAGGAAAATCCATGCCCAGAACAGCCATGGCAGAAGACCGTATTTTAAAGCATCTAGGAAGGAAGGCATTACCATATTCCTGAAATTGTCCGGGGCGCCCCCGGAGAAAGAAGGTGACTTGATTGATGGAAAAAAGGAACGGAAAGAGCGGGAATTAAATCAAAGATATCCCCATTGTAGAGCAGAATTCGTGCCGTCGTCAAGTGAGATGGAAGGGAGTGACGGTCTATAGACTGTCCGTGCCCTTACGGAGTGCAAACGGGTCTGGAATTTGTTTTGACCTGGGGCCTGGGGCGGTGTATAGCATCGGTATAACAGCTGTCCCCTTTCTTAATTTCCCATACTTCAGGAGGATGCATGGAGGGTTCAAAACGCAGCATGTTGGTTCTGTTTTTCGTCGCGGCGGTGTTTTTACTCCAGGTCCCACCCGCCCTATCATCGGATGTTCACCGGATTATCCAGGCCTCGGGATGGCCGGCCAAGGAATTGCCTTCGTCCATTTTCAGATTTAAACAGGGCATGGTGAACGGTGCTTTGATCATGGGGATCCAGGGGGGCATCCGTGTCTCGGCTCCGGAGTAGGGGGGGGCGGAAGCCTGTCCTGCCCCGGGAACGTCAGGAGAAGATGGCCTTTTCCACGGTCTGGGGCGGGCGGACGATTCCGTCCCATGGGGTGCGCAGGTGGGGGGGCTTGGTGGTCCGGTCACGGGTGGCCACGGTGGCCCGCTTCAGGCTCCGCTGATCCAGTGTCTCCACTTGGAACGGGACAAAAAAAGCCGGCATCTCCCCTGGGGGAGTGCCGGCCTGGGGTGGTCTTCGGGCTCAGGCAAAGATGTTACTGGGTTTGTACGGGTGGGTGCCCTGGATGACCTCCACGCCGGCCTTGGCCTTTATTTTTTTGATGATGGTTTCTGCATAGGGGCAATGGTCGGTGATGCAGGGGCCAATGTGGATTTTGGTCACCTTTTCGTCCATGGGTTTGTTCCAGAGGTTGACCTGGGCCAGGCGGGTGACAATGGCGGCCCCGGGGCAGTCTCCGCAGCTGAGAATCCCCATGAGCTGTGCCTCCTGATCCTTGTAAACTTCAAATTCCCCTTCCCTGCGGTTGAATCCCACCATGCAGCGGCTACAGGCGATGCAGACGTCATCCATGGCTTTTTTACATCCGACAATTAAGACTTTTTCCATGCATATCCTCCAGTGGTTGTCGGCCCAATCCCCGGGCCGGTGTTCATCCTTCCCTGGGATCCATCCCCGTCCTTATTTAAAACTGAACGTCCTTGCCTTTGGCGGGCTGCAATGGGCCGTACTTCCGGCCCGGGGAGCGGCATGGGCGCCGGACGGGGACATGGATCCGGGTCAGACAGGGTGAGCCCGAGTATCCCATGACCCTTTGCCCGGGTTGATCCAAGGGGGAAGTCTGGCTTCCTTTCCATGGATCCTTCGGGCAGAGGGCCCCCTGGGGCGGGTGCCGGATCTCTGGGGTCGACAAGGGCCTGTCCCAGTCCATAACAGCTGTTCACGCCCTGGTTTGCAGATCCGGTAAACGCTCCGGTGGTATAATCGGGGTATACCAATCTGGAGGAACATGTTTGCAAGGGCTGTGCCGTGAAAGCTTCTTCGGTATGGGGGGCGGGTAACTCTCGTATACGGAACGGTTTTACGGGGGAGGGGGTGTCGGAGGGAATAGCGGTCAGGAATAAAAAAGGCGCGGGAATGCAATTGGGGGTCGCATTCCCGCGCTTGGATCAGATCATGGTGGACAGGGTGATGAGCTCCTTGTCCAGGCGTTTGGCCGAAACCTTTCCCTGGGTTTTGAGTTCCGGGGCGAATACCGAAATTTTAAACTCTTCCAGAAGCCAGAAAAAGTCCTCCACCCGCTGGGTCTTTTCCGGGGAGGAGGATTCGGTGAGGGATTCCAGCTGGTGGTGAAGTTGGCGCTGGAACTTGTCCACAGGTCCGGCCTTGGCCGTTTCCTTGGAGGGGTTGTCCACCCCCCGCCGGGCCCGGGTGCGAATGCAGTCCACATACCGGGAAAGCCGTGCCATGCGCTCCAGTTCGTAGACCTCCAGAAAATGGGGGGGCACCAGGTTTTTCAACTCGGTGTAGAGTTGGGTGAGGATGGCCGATGCCTGGGGCCGGTTCTGGAACTTCAGGCCCAGGCTCTGGATGAGGGAAAAGCATTCCCCATAGGATTCTCCCAGTTTCAGGATCCGGTCCAGCCCGGCCTGGGTTTCGGTGTAGAGTTTGGGCCGGAGGGCCTGGTAATGGGCTTTAAATTCGGCCTTGGTTCGGATGTCCCGGCTGAAAAAGGCCCTACAGAGGCAGTCAAAAACAGCGGCCTGGAAATCGGCGGTTCTCGAAAAAAGGGGGGCCACCTGGCGCAGCCCGGCCTTGGCCCGGATATCCTTTCTCAACGCCTTGAAGTCGTCGGGGTAGCAGGTCTGGTAGAGGGCCAGCACCCCCTGTCTGTGGGCGACCCGGGCCCGGGTTTCGGATTTGAACAAGCGCAGGGCAATGCCCTGTTTTTCCCTTTTCAGACCCGGGTAGACGGTCTGGCTGAAGCCGTTGGCCCCAGAGACCTTGATGCTGGGGGGTGGGTCCGGAAAGGCCCATTCCTTGATGTCTTCCACCTCGTGGGCCCGGCATGCCTGCTCAAAGGCGCCCTGGCTCTTGGGGGCCCGTTGCTTGGGGAATTGTCCCAGCTGGGAGAGGTCCCGCATGGACTTGATTTCCCGGTCCTTGTCGTCCCGGATGGAGACCCGGAATTTCAAATGGTCGGGCAGCTTGTCCGCGGACCAGGCCGTGGCCGGGATCACCAGGTTGTAATGGGCCCGGATAAAGGCCGAAAGCTGGCTGAACAAGGGGGTGTCCTCCCGGGTTTCCATGGTTTCGGCAATGAAGGCCGCAGTCTTTTGTATGGGCATGAGCCGCACCCTGTGGGATTTGGGCAGGTTTTTGATCAGGGCTTCGATCTTTTCTCTGAAAAGGCCGGGCACCAACTGGTCCAGGGCCGCCCTGGGCACCTGGTCGGTCTGGTGGGCTGGCACCTTGAGGGTGACCCCGTCGGTCTCGGCCCCGGGGTTGAACTCATAGCTCAGGGCAAAGTGACCCTTTTCCGTCTCCAGAACATCGGGAAAGAGGGCCAGTTCTTCTTCGGCCACCCGGGTCTTTTGCAGGGTTGCAAGATCCATGTGAAGGAAGCTGTCGTCCCCGGACTCCCGGATGAATCGGTTAAAGGTTCGGATATCGTAAAAGGGTTTGGGCAGCCGGTTGCGATAGAAGAGGAAGAGATCCTCTTCCGTGGCCATGATGTCCCGTTTCCGGGTCTTGTGCTCCAGGGTCTCCACCTCTTCCATGAGGCTGCGGTTGTGTTCCATGAAGGCCAAGGGCCGCATGACCTCCCCCTCCACCAGGGCATGGCGGACAAAGATGTCAAAGGATTCCTCCGGGTTTATCCGTCCATAGGCCACCTTGCGGTCGTTGACCAGGGGCAGGCCAAAGAGGGAGACCTGTTCCTTTGCCATGACCTGACCCTGCTTCTTGGACCAATGGGGATCGGAATAGCTGCGACCGAGAAGATCCTTGCCCATCTCTTCGATCCAGGCCGGATCAATATTGGCCACCCCCCGGGCAAAGAGTTGGCTGGTCTTGACGAACTCGGCTGCCACCACCCAGGTCCCGGCCTTGTCATAGAGACCCGAACCCGGGAAGATCACGGCCTGCTGTCCCTTGGCCGCGGTGAAGATGTTCTTCTCCTTTTTATGGGCAATGTTGGCCAGGTAACCCGAGAGCAGGGATTTGTGCAGGGCGGTGTACAGGGGGCTGTAGCCCGTGTTGGACACAGCTGTTTCGGGCGTCCCCTTCTTCCCCTTCTTTCCGGTGCCGGGTTTGGTTTTGGCCGGCGGGGGGGCGGCTGCGGGCAGGGGATGTTTGTCGGCATCCAGCCCATGGTCCTTGACCATGCGGCTGATCTGGCGGTGGATGTCGGTCCATTCCCTGTACCGCTTAAAGGAGAGGTAGCGCCCGATGCAGAACTGGCGTACCTTGTTCCTGGATTTCAGGGTTTTTTCCGCCCCCTTTACCGCATCCCAGATATTGAGCAGGGTGATGAAGTCCGAGGTGGGGTCCCGGAACTGGGCATGCTGCTGGTCTGCGGCCTGGGCCTTGTCCGCGGGCCGTTGGCGGATGTCGGCCAGGGAAAGGGAGGTGACAATGGTGACGGCTTCCTTCAGGCAGCCGTTCTTTTCCGCTTCAATAAGGATGCGGGACAGCTTGGGGTCCACGGGCAGCCGGGCCATGACTTTTCCCATGGGGGTGAGGCGGTATTGCTTCTTGGTTTTGGCCTTGGTTTGGTTCTGGACACCGGCCTTTTTCCGGGGTTGGCCCGGGGTGATGGCCCCCAGTTCCACCAGGGTGTCAAACCCGTCCTTGATGCTCTTGGCCGCCGGGGGATCGATGAAGGGAAAGGTGGCCACATCCCCCAGGTGTAGGGAAATCATGCGCAGGATAACCTCGGCCAGGTTGGACCGCAGGATCTCCGGGGAGGTGAAAAAGGGACGGCCGTTGAAATCGTCCTCGTCATATAAACGGATGCAGATCCCGTTTTCCACACGACCACACCGGCCCATCCTCTGGTTGGCCGAACTCTGGGAGATGGGGGCCACGGGCAACGCCGTGGTCCGGGTGCGGGGGGAATAGGAGGGAATCCGGGCAAGTCCCGTATCCACCACATATTTAATGCCGGGGATGGTCAAGGAGGTCTCGGCCACGTTGGTGGAGACGATGATTTTCCGACCGGGCTGGGTGGAAAAAACCTTGGCCTGTTCCTTGGCCGAAAGCCGTGCAAAAAGCGGCAGGGCCGTTACCCCGGGGTGGTTTCGGCCCCGGAGCAGCTCCAGGGTTTCTCCGATGTCCTGTTCCGTGGGCATGAATATAAGGATGTCCCCCTTGCGGGACTGGACCAGGATGTTTTCCACGGATTCCACAGCCGCCTCCACAAATCCCTGCTCCTCCGAGGCCAGGGCTTCGCCCTTGGGCCCCAGGATGGGACGGTATTGGACATCCACCGGGAACATGCGGCCACTGACCTCGATGATGGGGGCCCCGTCAAATGCCTTGGAGAATTTTTCCGTATCAATGGTGGCCGAGGTGATGATGAGCTTGAGATCCCTTCTTTGCTTCACCAGTCTCCGCAGGATGCCCAGGGTAAAATCAATGTTCAGGCTGCGTTCGTGGGCCTCGTCCACAATCAGGGTGTCGTATTGAGTGAGGAAGCGGTCGGTCTGGGTTTCGGCCAAAAGGATCCCGTCGGTCATCAGCTTGATATGGGCGTTGGGGGCGGTCTTGTCGTCGAAGCGGATCTTGTAGCCCACGGACAGGCCCATGGGCTGTTTCAATTCCTGGGCGATGCGTTTCGCCACGTTTATCGCCGCAATACGACGGGGCTGGGTACAGCCGATGAAGCCCCCCCGGCCCCGACCGGCCTCCAGGCAGAATTTGGGGATCTGGGTGGTCTTGCCCGACCCGGTTTCACCGGAGATGATGACCACGGGATTCTCCCGGATGGCGGAAACGATTTCGTCCTTTTTGGCGGTGATGGGCAGCTGGTCGTCATAGCCCAGGTCGGCGGGCACGGCATCGGCCCTTCGTTGGCGTTCGGCCACCGAGTCAAGGGTGCGCCGCAGAAGACTTTTGGTGAAATTGGCTTTGTTCTTAATGGGTTGCCCGGTTCGGGTTTTTCCCAGACGGATTGATTTCAGTCCCTGGGTGATGGTATATTGGTCCCTTTCCATCGCCTTGGGGGCGAGGGAGTGTATTTGTTTCAAGGTCTCCATAGCACTTGGAATAGTAGCGCAGTGAATTAAAATGTCAAACTGCGTGGATTTGAAAATTTTTATTGACATGGAATGTCGAATAAGAGACATAGTACACTGCTTAAGATAGGGATAGGAACCTAAAAAATTAACGTTCGTTAAATTTGAATCGACAGATAGGGGGAATTAATAGCATGGGAGATCAAGCTATTAAGATCGGAGGCGCACGTAAGAGCGTCTTTAAGGATAAGGTAATGGAGATCCTGCCCGAAGGCGGGAACCTCAACGCCTGCCTGACCTGTGGTGCTTGTGCATCCGGCTGTCCGGCAACCGGCCTTGAGGGAATGGATCCCAGAAAATTTCTGCGCATGGCCGCCCTGGGCATGGACGAAGAAATTCTCAGCTCCAACTGGGTATGGATGTGTTCCATGTGTACCCGCTGCATGTATGTCTGCCCCATGCAGATCAACATTCCGCAGCTGGTGTTCAACGCCCGGGCCACCTGGGATAAAGAGGATAAACCCAAAGGCATCACCGCTTCCTGTGACATGGCATTGAGAAATGACACCTGTTCAGCCATGGGCGCAACCGAAGAGGACTTCGAATTTGTGGTCGAAGACGTTCTGGAAGAATATCAGGAAGCCCAGCCCGAGTTTGGGGAAATGACCGCAGACGTCAACCGGGAAGGAGCCTACTACTTCCTGAACCAGAACTCCAGGGAACCGGTCACCGAACCCGATGAAATGGTGCCCCTATGGAAGATCATGCACCTGGCCGGTGCCGACTGGACCTATGGGACCAAGGGATGGGCCGCTGAGAACTATTGTCTGTTTTCCGCAGACGACGAAAGCTGGGAAAACATTGTCCGCACCAAGGTGAAGGCGGTGGAGGATTTGGGCTGTAAGGTCTGGCTCAACACCGAATGAGGGCACGAACTCTTCGCAGTCCTGGCAGGACTGCAAAAATTCAAGATCCCTTACAACTTTGAAATCAAAAGCATTATTCAGCTCTACGCCCAGTGGATCCGGGAAGGGAAACTCAAACCTTCTTCGGACTGGAACAAAGAGCGTCAGATAAAATTCACTGTCCAGGATCCCTGCCAGCTGGTGAGAAAGACCCTGGGCGATCCGGTTGCAGAGGATCTGCGGTACGTGGTCAAGGCGGTTGTGGGTGAAGAAAACTTCATCGACATGACCCCCAACCGTTCCAACAACTTCTGCTGCGGCGGCGGTGGCGGTTACCTCCAGTCCGGTTTCCAGGAACAGCGTCGGGCCTACGGTCAGACCAAGGCCAACCAGATCCTGAGCACCAAGGCGGCGTATTGCATCACACCCTGCCACAACTGCCATGCCCAGGTCCATGATCTCTCCGAGGTCAACGACCATGCATGGGAAACCGTTCATCTCTGGACGCTTTTGGCCCTGGCCCTGGGCATCCTGGGACCCAATGAAAGGGAATACCTGGGAGAGGATCTCAAGGATGTGGACATGTTCCACCCCGAGTCCGCCATGTAAGCCAGTGCCAGTTTAAATACGGAAAAACCCGGTAACCGGTGTCAGCCGTTACCGGGTTTTTTGCGTCTGCATACAACAGCCCCGGATGCGGTGTTTATCTGTTTGCCTCGGCCCCATAATTATGATAAGGAATTTTGATTATGACTCAGGTTATCAGTATCGCAAATCAGAAAGGCGGTGTGGGCAAGACAACCACCGCCGTCAATCTCTCGGCAGCCTTGGCAAAAATGGGAAAAAAAGTTCTTATTGTGGACTGTGACTCACAGGCCAACGCCACCACGGCCATGGGCATCGAAAAGCCGGAATTGGAAGCCTCGCTATACCATGGACTCATCGGTGAGGTGGGCATTGAGGACATCATGCTTCCCACCATGCTGCCCAAGCTCATGATTGTGCCGGCCAACGTGGACCTCATCGGATTTGAGATTGAAATGGTGGATGCACCCCAGCGGGAGGCACGGCTCAAGCAGCTCATTGCTCCGGTGGCAGATCGGTTTGATTATATTTTCATCGACTGTCCTCCGGCCCTGAGTTTTTTGACACTGAATGCCTTTACCGCCTCCCATTCGGTGCTCATTCCCCTGCAGAGTGAGTTTTTTGCCCTTGAGGGTCTGGGGCAATTGCTGGACACCATTAAACGGGTCAAGTCATCGTTTAATCCGGGACTCAAGATCAAAGGCATTCTGCTGACCATGTTCGATGGGCGGACCAACCTGTCCCAGAACGTGGTGGAGGACGCCCGGCAGTATTTCAAGGAATTGGTCTTCACAACCAAGATACCGCGGAACGTCAAGCTGGGGGAATCCCCCAGTTACGGCCTCCCGGTGATTCTGTACGACAAACATTCACAGGGATCCAAAAGCTATGTGGCATTTGCCAGGGAACTTTTGAAACGATGATGAAAAAGAAAAAAAAGAATACAGGTTTGGGACGGGGGATCTCCGCTCTTATCCCCGATCTGGACATGGAAACGCCCGACAGCAAAGCAGATTTTTTCATGTGCCCGGTCAACGATATCACCCCCAACCGGTATCAGCCACGGACGGTGTTTTCCCAGGAGGAGCTGGACAGGCTCCGGGATTCCATAGCCCAGCAGGGGGTCTTGCAGCCCTTGCTGGTCCGCCACATGGACGGGGGCTATGAACTCATTGCAGGGGAGCGGCGTTTGCGGGCGGCCAAGGCCGCCAATCTGTCCCAGGTCCCGGTGGTGGTCAAGGATCTCACCGACGAGCAGGTCCTGGAAGTTTCCATCATTGAAAACATCCAGCGGGAGAATCTCAATGTGCTGGAAGAGGCCGAAGCCTACTATCGCCTCATAGACGAGTTCGGCTACACCCAGCACAAGGTGGCCAAGAAGATCGGCAAGAACAGATCCACCATTGCCAACCTTCTGCGCCTGAGAAGCCTTCCCAAAAAGATCAAGGAAAGCCTGATCGCCGAAGAGATTTCCATGGGCCATGCCCGGGCGCTTCTCGGCGGCGGCGGTGAAGAGGAACAGCTCCAGCTCTTTAAGACCGTTTTGGCCAAAAAATTATCCGTGCGTGAGACCGAGCGCCTGGTCAACCAGGCCAAACAGGCGCCCAGGAAAAAGGGGAGCGAGCTATCTTCCCGGGATAAGCAGGTATTGGATGCCGCCTCCCAACGCATTGCCCAACAGATCAACTCCAGGGTTTCCATCAAGATGAAGGGAGACCAGGGGCGCATCGAGATAAATTTTAAATCCCAGTCTGAATTTCAACGCCTTGTGGATCTTCTGAGTAATGTTTCATGAAAATTAGTGTTGCCAAGACGGCGGGCTTCTGCATGGGGGTCCGCCGCGCTGTAGACATGGTTCTGGATGCGGCCAACCAGGCCGACGAACCCATTTATACCTACGGACCGCTGATCCATAATCCCCAGGTCCTGGAAATGCTGGAAGACAAGAGGATCTTCCGTCTGGACACCGTGCCGGAAAAGGGAGAGGGCCTGGTGTTGATCCGGGCCCATGGGGTTCCCCCCAGCGATGAAGAGGCTCTGAAAGCCGCCGGCTTCACCGTGATGAACGCCACCTGTCCCCGGGTGGTCCGGGTCCAGGTCATCATCAACCGCTATGCCAAGCAGGGCTACCACACCATCATCATCGGTGATAAAAAGCACCCCGAAGTGGTGGGGCTGCTGGGCTATTCCAGGGACCGGGGCGTCACCGTCACCTCCATGGACCAGGTCAAGGCGCTGCCCGAGTTTGAAAATGCCGTTGTGGTGGCCCAGACCACCCAGAACACGGCCTTTTACGACGAGATCAAGGACTGGTGCAGCCAGCACCGACCCCATTATAAAATTTTCGACACCATCTGCGGATCCACGGAAAAACGTCAGTCCGAGATCCGGGAACTGGCCCAATCCCACGACAGTGTCATCGTTGTGGGGGGAAAACAGAGCGGCAATACCAAGCGCCTGGCCCAGGTGGCAAAGGAAACCGGAACCCCCGCCGTTCACATTGAAACCGTATCCGAGATAGATTTTGACCAGTACCGGGGGGTGAAATCCATTGCCATTACCGCCGGGGCCTCCACGCCCAACTGGATCATCAACGACACCTGTGAAAAGGTGGAACGCAACCTCCAGGAACAACGGCCCATCCGGGGCAAGATTGCCCGGTTCCTGGAAATGGCCCTGCAGACCAATGTGATGATGGCCGTGGGGGCCGTCTGCCTCACCTATGCCTGCGCTGCATTACAGGGGGTGGAGGAGATCTTTCCCCATGCCGCCCTGGCCCTGTTCTACCTGTTCTCCATGCAGGCCGTGAACAATATTGTCACCATTAAGTCCGATACCTACAACCATCCTGGAAGGGCTGCCTTTTATACCCGGTTCAAACCCTGGATCATCGGTCTGGCAGCCGGTTCCACCCTGGCCGGACTCCTTTTGGCCGCCCGCATGGGCTGGGGGGCATTTGGGGTCTTGCTGGTCATGAGTCTTCTGGGGCTCACCTACAGCCTGGACATCATACCGGCCCGGTTTTCCGGCAAAAAGGTGAGGAGCATCCGGGACATCCCCGGTTCCAAGACCATCTTTACGGCGGCGGCCTGGGGTATTATCACCGCTGTTTTTCCGGCCGTGGCCCACGGGGTCCATATTATACCCCTGGTGTTGGCCTTTTGTTTCTCAGCCGGCCTGGTCTTTGCCCGGACGGCCTTTTATGATATTGCAGCCATACAGGGGGACCGCATCGCTGGAAAAGAGACCATCCCCATCCTCCTGGGGGTGGAGAAAAGTCATCGCCTGGTCACCATGGTCCTTTTGGCCAACATAATCCTGCCGATGCTGGCCACCTTCACCGGTCTGGTTCCCTGGACCGCATTCCTCCTGGCCCTGGTGCCCGGGTACATGCTGGTCCTGGTACATCGGTTCAATCGGGGCAAGCTCATGTCCGGGTGGCAGTCAGAATGGTTAATGGAATCCTCCTTTTTACTCAGTGGCATTGTGGCGGCCATCATATGACCCCATAAGTTAGGAACGTGATATATGGCGGATGGGAAAGACAAGGGGGCAACCTGCCCCATGATCGGCATCCTTGCAGTTCGGAACCAATTGATTACCAAGACCGAGTTGGAAAACGGTCTCCGGGTGATCCGGGGCGCCCAGGCCCCGGAAGAGGCCCTGACCCACTATTTTCTTTCCAATGAGCTGATTTCCGCCCAGAATATCGAACGACTGAATCGGGTGGCCAAGGCATTGGAGATCCGGAAAAAGGAGTTCACCTTCGGTGCCATTGCCATCCGCCGGGGCTATATCAACCAGAGCCTGCTCACCCTGGCCCTGGAAGAACAGGAAAACGACATCCGCAACAAGCGCAAGCCCCGACTCATCGGGGACATGCTGGTGGCCTCGGGACTCATGACCCAGAAGCAGCGGGATGCCATCCTCAAACTCCAGAAACGGCTGCGCCCCAAATCCGATGCCAATCAGACGCCGGCACCGCCATCCCCAAAAAAAACCTCATCGGACTCCAGTGCCGAAACCCAGCCCGAAATTGTGGAATATAGCTGTTCCATCCTGAAAAACGCCATCCTCCTCCAGGTGGACGGGGACCGCATGGCCGCCTACCTCACCAAAACCGATTTTTTTGACGAAAATGTCACTGTGCCCGAGTTCAAGGACGCCCTGTATGAACAGGGCATTGTCTTCGGGCTCATGGTGGATGAGATGATCGAAGGTTTTATCCGCTCCTCGGGATACAGGAGCAAGCCCTTCCGGGTGGCCAAGGGTATCCCGGCCATCGACGGCAGGGACGGTAAGATCGAATACTTTTTCAATACCGATTACCTTACGGCCGGCGGGGTGGACGAGGACGGGAATATTGATTTTCGCATGCGGGGTCAAGTACCCCATGTGGAAGCGGGTACGGTCCTGGCCGAAAAAATTCCCATGGTCCCCTTCCGCCAGGGAAAGAATATCTTCGGAGAGGTGGTGGAAACCGCCGTGGGTAAGGATGTCTATCTGAAATACGGCAAGGGCGCGGTGCTTTCCGAGGATGGTCTCAAGGTTCTGGCAGGTGTCAAAGGGGTTCCCAAGTTTTCCCTGTCGGGCATGGTCTTTGTCCACCAGACCTATACCACCCCCGGAGACGTGGATTATGAAACCGGCCACATCGAATACCAGGGCAATGTCCAGGTGGTGGGGGGAATCAAGTCCGGCTTCCAGGTAACGGCCAATGACATTGAAGCCAAGTCCCTGGACGGGGGAATTGTCCATGCAGATGGTGATTTGGTGGTCACGGGCGGGATCGTCGAGGGCTCCATCCATGTCCGGGGCAATGTCTTTGCCCGGTTTATCCATAAGTCGGAAATTGTCTGCATGGGCAATGTGGTGGTTTCCAAGGAAATCGTGGATTCCACCATTGAATGCTCCGGGGCCTGTTGTGTGGAATACGGAAAGATCATCTCCTCCACCATTTCTGCCAAAATGGGGGTGGAGGCCCAGCACATTGGAACGGAGATGGCCTCCCCCTGCAGTATTCAGGTGGGGTTGGACATCTACGCCAGAAATGAGTTGACCAAGATCCGGAATCGTAAACTGGAGGCCGGTGTCCGGCTGGAGGAATTGAGAACCACCCATCTCTCCCTGGTGGCGGAGCGGGACGGTCTCCAGGAAAAAATCACCCAGATGGCCCATATCCAGGACAGGGCCCAACTCTCCCTTAAGGACTGTCAGGAGGATCTCAGGGCACGGGAACACAAGGCGGCTTCCCCGGCTGATCTGAGCGAACTCAACCAGCGAATCGACCAGCTCAGGGCCAAGGTGGCCCATGCCGAGGACGGGTTGGAGCAATTGTTTGATAAGAATGAGGCCACGGAAAAACGGATTTCCCAGGGCGAGCAGCAGATTGCCTTCCAGGAAGCCCGCATGGAAGATCTGGGACATGAAAAGCACAATCTGGCCCAATGGTCCCGGAAACAACAGGGCAACCCCGACATCCGGGTTAAGGGGACCATCCAGGCCGGTACCATTGCCCGGGGCCGCCACAGCAACCTGGTTACCGATGAAGTTTTACGCCATTCCAGAATCCGGGAAGTGGCGCCCTTAACCGAAGCCGGCGACGGGGAAGACCGTCAGTACCGTATGGTTATTTCTTCCTATTGATTCAAATGGGGGGGGTACCCCCCTCTTCTTTAACCGCCGGTTATCCCTTCCTTAATTGGCGGATTCGCTCATCCTTTTCCTGCCAGAGCTGGTTGATCCAGTCGCAGAAGTATCCTTTGAATTCAGGGTCATTGAAATAGTCCCCTTTTAGGGTGTCGTCGATGTCAATCAATTGAAAATCTACAATGACCCGGCGGGTCTGTCCCGAGATGAACTCCCAGAAACTGGGGGTTTTTTCCGGATAGACAATGGTGGTATCCACGATCTTGTGGAGGTAATCCCCCATGGAGCCAAGGACAAAGGCGATCCCTCCTGCCCTGGGGGAAAGCAGGTAATCAAAGGGCGAATCCTGGGCAGCCTTTTTTTCCGGTGTCAAACGGGTCCCCTCCACAAAGTTCATCACCGATACCGGGGTGTGTTTGAATTTTTCGCATGCTTTTCGGGTGGATTCCAGATCCTTGCCCTTGAGGTGGGGATGCTTGACCAGAAAGGATTTGGAGTAGCGTTTCATAAAGGGGAAATCCAGGGCCCACCAGGCAACCCCCAGCACCGGCACCCAGATCAGCTCTTTTTTTAGGAAGAATTTCAACATGGGGATTTTCCGGTTGAGCAGGGTTTGGAGCACCAGGATGTCCACCCAGGACTGGTGGTTGGAGACCACCAGGTACCAGTCCCGGTGGTTGAATTTTTCAAGCCCGCGCACATCCCATTGGATTTGGCAGAAGAGCCGGGTGTTCAAGGAATTTATCTTGATCCAGAGGGTGGCAATACCGATGAGGCAGCGGTCGATGAAGACCACGGCCACCCGGAAGGGCAAAAGAAATTTGAACAGGGAAAAGGCAATGAGGGGCAGGGCCAGGGCCAGGGTGTTGATCACATAGATGAGAAAGGCCAGGCTGCCCTTCACCGGTGTGGGGAGAAAATTAAGCATTAGACTCCTTTGTCTGGGCGGCCTGGATATATTTTTTCACCGTTCGCCGGTCCAGTCCGGTGATCCGGGCCACCTTCTCATAGGTTCCATGGGTTTCATATAAGAGGACGCAGTATCCTGACAGAAGTTCGGGCACGGCCATGGTGCCGTTCTCGATGCCGCTGCACAGGGTTGCGTTTAGGGTGGCCGGAGTCCGGGGCATGGTTTCCTTTCCCCTGTAATCCCGGCGCAGGAGAACGCTGCGCACGCATTGTTCCAGCTCCCGCACGTTCCCGGGCCATTGATAATTCTTTCCCAGCCGTCGGTCAATGATTCTTTTGACTTTCTGTGTAAAGGGCTTTGACCGGAATCCGGTCATGCGGTGGATGGTGAAATTCAAAAGATCGTCCAGCTCCTGGGGACATTCCCGGATCCGGGTTCTCAGGGGCGGTACCTCAATGATATCCGAACAGAGCCGGTAGTAGAAATCGTCCCTGAAGACCTTCCCGTCCATGATCTCCTGCCGGGGCCGGTTGGTGGCCCCAATGACCCGACCGTTGAAGCGGGATTCCACATGGGAACCCACCGGGGAAAAGGCCCGTTCCTGGAGGACACGGAGCAGTTTGATCTGGACATGTTCCGGGATTTCCCCGATTTCATCCAGAAGGATGGACCCATGGGGACTGCACCGGTCAAACACCCCTTGGTAATCCTCCACCGCCCCGGTGAAGGCCCCCTTGGTGTGGCCGAAGAGTTCAGACTCCAGAAGGGTTTCCGGATATTGGGAGAGGTTCAGGGATGAAAATGCCTGGGAAAAGCTCTGGGCAAAGCAGTTGCGCTCCCGGTCAAAGGGAATGAAGCCGGACCGTCCGATGGCCTGGGCCGCCGTTCCCTTGCCCGTGCCCGTCTCCCCCAGAAGCAGGGTGGAGAAATCCTCCATGCGGTTCCAGAGATAGTTCTCGTATATGTCGATGTTATAGGTGAACACATTGTACCAGAGATGCTTTTTCAGCTTTTTCATGCAGGGGCTGATGCCCACCAGGGTGTTGGAGATGAAATAAAAGGCCCGGCGCAATTGGTAGGACAGGGCAAAGGAGTGGTAGAATTCATCCTCGGTAAACCCCTTGGACATCATCATTTCCTTGGCGTCCCCCACAAAGGGGACGGGAACGGGATTGTCCCTGGATTGAATCTGTGCCTGGATGAGTTGGTCAAACCGGTCCCGGAATTTGTGGAAAATGTCAAACAGATAAACAACTCGCAACAGGGCCTGATCTTCCTGGGTGTAATCCTGGATGGAACAGCCGTTAACCGCCTCCAGACGGGTGAGTCGGCGATCCACCTCACTCAGGCACGTGGCGGCGGCCTCCCTGGGGGTGGTATTGGGAAAGAAACCTGCAATTTTCCGGTCCAGCCGTTCCCTTAGATTGGAAAAGGGGTTGGCAAAGGCCGCATGGTAAACGGTTTTGAAGAAGTTACGTTCTTCTGAATTAAGACGAAGCCGGGACATGGCAGGGAAAACTCCTTGATATTTTAGGGTTTGGTACAAATTTGTATAGAAGATGTGCAAAAAATGCAAGTCCAAAACCGGAAGCCTTCTGGGACAACCCCATATAGAGCCGGGACATGATCACCGAATCCGTGCGGGGGGGCTGCCGAGTATGGACTGCCCACCCGGTGGGCCGGGTACCTGAAATGGATCCGTTTGACCCTCTTTTTTTAAGGTCCATGCCAAGCAGGGGGAAAAAAATGGATCCCTATATGCGATTGCTCTTGGAGGTGGCCTAGGAGGCCGTGGTGGATGCCCGGATCCATCCGGAGGATTTGGCCGGTACCAATACCGGTGTCTTTGTGGGCAGTTGCAACAGCGACATCTATACCGCCAGCCCCATCCGGGAATCTTCCAATGGGGCTGGGTGGCCGGGATTTAAAATAAGTGAGAAATATGCAATTTTGTACAAGGGGTGTACATATGGTGTTGGTGGGGGTGGCCTGAAATTCAACGGGTAAAAAGTGCAGATGTTTCAAATCTCTTGGATATGAAGGGGTTGTGAAAAATAATATGCTCTGGCACGGTATTTGATTGCGATAGGGCGACGGACGTGCACCCATGTCCGTACAAGGCGGACGTGACCGCATGTCCGCAAAGGGGAATGCCCCTGCTTGTTTCGATTAAACGCTAATGGAGATATCGTGTATGATTACCCGAATACTGAATTCAAGATTACCCTTGATGATCTTAACCCCCATCAAGGGTTTTGATGTAAAGTATTTTAATGCCATCCATACCTCAGGCGCCCTACCGGTTTTTGATACGGAATTCATGACCCGGGAGGACATCCTGGACAAGGCCGCCCAGCTTTCCAAGGAGGACATCCACTTCGGCCTGCGTCTGTCCGCACCGGACCAGACCCTGATCCAGGACCTGAAAGAAGCCCGTTACACCAACCTTGATCTTTTGACCATTGCCATTTCCAAAGAAGACAAGGCCGTTGACGTATCCGGGATGGGCCACACCAAACTGGCCCTGGAACTCATCGACATCCACATGGAAGAGGCCATTGCGGCCATGGATCCCCATGTCCTGATCCTCAAGGGCAACGAAGCCGCCGGCCGGGTATCCCGTTACTCCTCATTTATAATGATGCAATGGTACCTGGAAAACCAGGACCGTCCCGTCTTTGTCCAGGGCGGCGTGGGCCAGTACACCGGCGCCGGCATGCTGGCCGCAGGCGCTTCCGGCTTTGTCATGGACTCCCAGTTCTGGCTGGCCGATGAAGCACCGATCTCCAAGGATCTGAAACAGCTCATGGCCCAGCTGGACGAAAGTGATTCCACCGAGGTCAGCCTGGGCGAGGACATCCTCTACCGGGTCTTTGCCAAATTGGGCACCCTCACCGTGAGAAAGCTGAAACAATATGCAGTTGAACTCACCGGGAACGACCAGGGGCCTGAAAAGCTCTACCAGCGGATCTGTGAAGAGGTCAAGGCCCTGGACGATGCAGATGCCAAGTTCATCCAGTCCCTCTTTTTCCTGGGACAGGACGGTATCTTTGCCAAAAACTTCGCCCGGAAAACCACCGTTCTTTCCGAAATGGTGGGCAACTTTTTCACCCTCATGGGGGAACACCTGGCCCTGGTGGACGAGCACGATCCCGTGGTGGCCGAATCCCGGTTCGCCAAGGACCAGAACACCCGTTTGCCCCTTATCCAGGGCCCCATGGCCAATGTCTCTGACAATGCCGATTTTGCCGCCCAGGTGCTGGAAGCCGGTGCCTTGCCCTTCTTTGCCGTGGGCAGCCTGCCCCCCAGCCTGGCCAACACCATGATCAAGGACGGCAAGGAAAAACTGGACAACTTCGGCGCCGGCCTGGTGGGCATCGAAGCCTTTAACCCGGCCGTTGAAAAACACCTGGCCATGGTGGAAGAGGAAAAGGTCCCCTATGCCCTGTTTGCCGGTGGTATTCCCTCCCAGGTAAGGCGCCTGGAAAAGGCCGGAACCAAGACCTACCTCCATACGCCTTCGGTCTCCATGATGGAAAACGCCTTGGAAAACGGCTGCTTTCGCTTCATCTTTGAAGGGGGAGAAGCCGGCGGCCACGTGGGCAACCTCTCCTCCATGGTCCTCTGGGAAGCGGCCATTGACACCCTGATCAACCAGGATCGGGATCTGTCAGAACTCTACCTGGTATTTGCCGGTGGGATTTCCACCTGCTACTCCGCCTTTTTTATTTCGGGCATGGCCTCCTTCCTTGCGGCCAGGGGTGCCCGCATCGGCCTCCAGGTGGGCACGGCCTACCTCTTTGCCAAGGAGATGGTGGAAACCGAAAGCATCAAGGCCCAGTACCAGAACATCCTGCTCAAGCACGACGACACCATGGTCATCGGCAAAACCCTGGGCCTGGCCTCCAGAACGGCTCCCACGGCCTTTGCCCACCGCATGAAGGATCTGGAAGACCAGATGGCCCGGGACAAGATGCCCCTGGACCAGCGAAAGCGGGCCTTTGAAAAGGAGAACATCGGTTCCCTGCTCATCGGCGCCAAGGGCTTTCTGCCCGACTTTAAGCGTCCCGGAGAACAGTACTTCACCTGGTTTGAAAACGAAGATCACCTGGAAAAGGGTAACTTTCTGGTGGGCGACTCCCTGGCCTTCTTCAAGGAGCCCGTGGACATCGCCGCCATCCATGACACCTATTTCTCCCAGCGGGCCCGGCTTTACAAAAACCTGGATCAGCTGGAAATCTTCTCCTCGGCCGACAACCGCATCCACGACGAGATTGCCATCGTGGGCATGGGCTGTACCCTGCCCGATGCCGACAATCCCGAGCAGCTATGGGAAAACATCCTGGGTAAAAAATACTCCATCTCCGAGATGGACGAAGACCGGTTCGACCGGGAGCTTTACTACAACCCGGACCGCAGCGCCGAGGATTCCTCCTACACCATTCTGGCCGGCCAGGCCAAGCAGTTCTCCTTCGACGCCGAGAAATTCGGTTACACCCCGGAAAAGGCCAAACGCCTTTCCCGCTCCCAGCAGCTGGTGCTCCAGACGGCCCAGCAGGCCGTTGAAAGCGGTGGCCTCCTGGCCGAGGACGGGACCCTGGCCTGCGATGATCCCAAGCGCACCGCAGTGATCATTGCCACCTGCCTGGGCAACGAGTTGGGCAACTCCCTCCAGCTCAAGTACTGGTACCCGGAAATGCTCTCCATGTTGGAGAAGACCCCGGCCTTTGCCGCCCTCACCGACGATGAAAAAGAGACGGTTAAGCAGACCCTGCTGGAGGGCATGGAAGGGGACAACCCCGGCTATGACCCGGTCCACGGCATGCTGCTGAACATCGAGGCCTCCCGTGTGGCCAAGCACCTGGGCGCCAAGGGCACCAACTTCATCGTGGATGCGGCCTGCGCCTCCTCCTTCACCGCCATTGAAGCCGGCATGGGCGAACTGCTCTCCGGCGACCATGACCAGGTGGTGGTGGGCGGGGTCAACACCCACCTGGCCCCGGAATCCTTCATCGGATTCGCCAAGATGGGCACCCTTTCCGCCAAGGGCTCCTACCCCTTTGACCAGAGGGCCGACGGCTTCATCCTGGGTGAAGGTTCCGCCGTCTTTGTCCTGAAACGGATGAAGGACGCCCTGCGGGACGGCAACAAGATCTTCGGCGTTATCAACGCCGTGGGCGGTTCCTCCGACGGCAAGGGCAAGGCCATTGCAGCCCCCAATCCCAACGGTCAGGTCATGGCCCTGGAACGCTGTTTTGAAAACATGCACAAGGATGTCTCCCCCGCCTCCGTAGGCTTCATCGAAGCCCACGGCACCTCCACCATCGTGGGGGACCAGGTGGAGTTGGGCACCCTTAAAGCCGTATACGAAGGCACCAAGGTGGGGGTTTCCTCCATCAAGTCCCAGGTGGGACATCTGTTGGGCGGTGCAGGTTCCGCCGGCATGATCAAGGCCCTGCTGGCCATCAACAAAGGGGTTCTGCCCCCCAACGGTCAGTTTGAAACCCTGGGTAAAAACCACGACCTGGACGGCTCCACCCTCTTTGTCGTTAAAGACGAGCAGAAATGGGAGGTGCCCACAGGAACCCCCAGACGGGCCGGTATCTCCTCCTACGGTTTCGGCGGCATCAACTACCACATCGTTGTGGAGGAGATGACCGACGCCTATGTAAGGGTGAACCGTCAAATCTTTGCCGACACCGCCTATGACTTCAACGACGACCGCATTGTGGTGGCCGGTCTGGGCGTGATGCTTCCCGGCGCCAAGAACACAGAAGAGTTCTGGGAAAAGCTGGTTTCCGGCGAAAAGCAATTCTCCCCGGTTTCCGACGAGCACTTTGACAACGATGCCTATGCCGCCTTCCCCCCCCAGAGTTTCTACCACCTGCCCAAGGTCAACGTGGGCCTGGTCAAGGACTACAAGTTCAACAACCTGAAATACCGCATGCCCCCCAAAATGGTCTCCTCCATTGAAAGGGGTCAGATTTTCGGCCTGGAAGCCGCCGGCGAGGCCCTGGAGTCCGCAGGCCTGCTCAACAATGCCGAAGCCAATGCCCGCACCGGGGTCATCCTGGGCACCATTGCAGGGGAACGCCAGAGCCGGAACATCATCCGGGTGAGAAAGCAGCTTTTGGCCAATATCCTGGCCAAGACCAAGGGCATCAAAGAAGAGACGGCCAAACAGCTGGGACAGGAGCTGGCAGACGCCATTCGGGCCGCCATCCCCGAGAACAACGAGGACACCACCCCGGGCCTGCTCTCCAACATCATCTCCGGTCGCATTGCCAACTTTTACGGCCTCAACGGACCCAACTACGTGCTGGACGCCTCCTGTGCCTCCTCCACCATCGCCGTTCGCAACGCCATGCGCAGCCTGCGCCACAAGGAACTGGACTATGTCCTGGCCGGCGGCGTGGACTGCAACCTCTATCCGGCCGTGATCATGGCCTTTAAACGCCTGGGCCTGCTCTCCGCCGGGGAAGCCACCTTCTTCGACAACAAGGCCGACGGATATTCCATGGGTGAAGGAGCCGCCATCCACATGCTCACCACCTATGGAAAGGCCATGGAAAACAAGATGACCATCCTGGGCGAGATCAACGAGTGTGTTTTCTCCTCCTCGGTCACCGATCATCTGTTGGCCCCGTCGGAACAGACCTTTAACACGGTCATTGAAGAGACCTACAAACGCTCGGGAATCCGCAAGAACGACATCCAGCACATGGACGTCTTTGCCTTCTCCAATATCTTTGGGGACATGGTGGAAAAACAGGTCATCGAACGCAGCTTTGACCATGAAATGAGCTGCGGCAACGTCAAGGCTCAGTTTGGCTATTTCAAGGCCGCCAATCCGGCCGTGGCCCTGGCCAAACTCATGCTCATGAATGCCAAGGGCAAATTGCTGCCCTACCACCATTACAATAAAGAGACCTCCATCCTCAACGATTCCAAGGTCTTGAAGCCGGTATTTGAGCTCACGGACAAACCCAAGGACAGACCCTTTCGTTTTGCGGCCAACGTCAACGGCATCGGCGGGAACCATGCCCACATGATCGTGGGCGAACTTCCCCCTGTTCTGGATCCGGCGGTACAATCCGCTGCCCGCAAGGCTGAAGCCCTGGAAAAAATTGCCGCCCATAAACGGAATCAGCAGCCCCTAGCGGCTGCACCCGTATCGGCCGTGGCCATGTCAGAAACACCCTATTCCGCAGACGAACGCGGTAAGAAGTTAAGAATGATTGCACTCCTCTCCGGCCAGGGCGCCCAGCGTCCCGGCATGATGAAAGACCTCTACGACAACGATGTCCACATCCGTTCCATCATGGACCGGGGTGAGGCCGTGTTTAAAGAAAAGAGGGGCTATTCCCTGCTGGACATCATGTTCGGCAAGGACGAGGCCCTGAACTCCACCCAGAACACCCAACCCGCCGTCTTCCTCTCCTCGGCCGCCCTGTGCAGCCGCCTGGCCCTGGAAGGCTTTGCACCGGATTATTTCATCGGCCACAGCGTGGGGGAATACACCGCGCTTTTCTGCTCCGGTATCCTGGATTTCGAAGATGCCATGGGTCTGATCATCAAACGGTCCGACCTCATGTTCGAATCCACCCTGAAGCAGCCGGGCAAGATCATGGTGGTCTTTAAGAATGAAAAAGAGACTGCGGCCCTGATCCGGGAATCCTTTATTTCCGACATTTACATCACCAACAAGAACAGCGAAAAACAGACCGCTGTTTCCGGCAAGGCCGATGCCATCGAGCAGTTCTGCCGGTTTCTCACCACCCAGGGGGCCGTGTTCAAGAAGCTCAACCTCACCGGTGCCTTCCACACCCCCCTGCTGGACGAGGCCGCAGCCCAGCTGCGCACCTACCTGGATACCCTGAACTTTAAAAAGGCCAGCCCGGCCCGGATCATCTCCAACACCCTGGCGGCCCCCTACCCAGAAAACACCGAGGAGATCAAGGACCTTCTGGCCCGCCAGATCGTCTCTCCGGTGGAGTTCATCAAATCCGTGGAAAGCGTTTATGTCTCCGGCAAGACCGAGTTCATTGAAATCGGACCCACCCGTCTGCTCTCCAACCTGCTCAAGAACATCAACATCGGTGAATACGGCAATGCCGTGACCGTGGATGCCAGAAAGGGTGAGGCCGCCTCCTTTGAGGAATGCCGCCAATACCTGCTGGAGCGCAACGCCCTGTTCGAAACCCCGGCTGCCCCCGTGGCCGCCCCGGTCGAAGTCGCTGCACCCATGGCTGAGGCCCTGCCCGCCGCCGCTCCGGTGGCCCAGGTACCGGCGGTGATTGAAACCCCGGCCGTGTCTGCGGACCTGGCCCAGGATTTCGAAGCCTTCAAGGCCGATCACCAGGATGCCGTGGACAAGATCCTTTTCCAAGAGTTCAAACGCCAACAGCGGGATGCGGCCATCGACGCCCTGAACCGGTATGACTTCAACACCCGGGATATCCTGATCTCCGGTGTCTCCGTGGGGCTTCCCGGCAAGGCCAGACGGGTTTTTGCCAAGGACAACTTCGATGCCATCCTCAACGGGGAGAACTTCATCGAACCCCTGTCCCTGGAAATCCAGGAGACCATCACCGATAAAAACATCACCAAGCTGTACAAGGCTCCCGATGGAAACGCCCGGTTCATCCAGATCACCAAGACCGAGGATGTGCTCCACTTGGCCGGACAGCTGGGATTCTTTGACCTGGGGGATGAATACGGCATCAAAACCCAATATGACACTGCCATGGCACTGGGGATCGCAGCCGGTCTCGAGGCCCTGAAGGACGCCAATATCCCCCTGGTCATGCAATACAAGAAGATGAAGGACGGTCGGACCATGATTCCGGACGGGTTTGCCCTGCCCAAGGAAATGCAGGAAGACACCGGTGTCATCATCACCTCCCTCTGGCCCAACTCCGAGACCCTCATCGACGAGATGGAGAAGTACTTCTATGAAAAACTCTTCCTGAAACCCCACGAAGAGTTTGAAAAGATCTATTACTTCCTTATGGAAAAGGTCAAGGACATCGACATCAAGGAAGCCGTCACCGAATGGTTCTTCAAGGCCAAGTCCCAGAAACGGGCCGACTTTGAAGGCTACAAGTTCGACCGAAACTTCCTGTCCAACGCCTGTCCTTTGGGATCGGCCCACCTGGCCCAGATCATCAAGGCCAAGGGGCCCAACACCCTGGTCTCCTCGGCCTGCGCCTCCACCACCCTGGCCGTGGGCATTGCCGAAGACTGGATCCGTGTGGGACGCTGTAAGCGGGTCCTGGTGGTGGGGGGTGAAATCGCCACCTCGGAACGCCAGGCCCAGTGGGTGGGCACCGGCTTTCTTGCCCTGGGGGCCGCCACCATCAAGAAGCGGGTTTCCGAAGCGGCCAAACCCTTTGACGAAGACCGCAACGGCACCATCCTGGGCTCCGGCGCAGTGGGCCTGATCATCGAAGATCAGAAGGCAGTTGCCCGCCGCGGCATGAACGGCCAGTGTAAGATCCTGGGGACCCACATGGCCAACTCCGCCTTCCACACCTATAATATTGACGTGCCCCACATGGCCAGCGAGATGAACCGCTTCATCAATATTGTGGAAAAACGCCACGGTCTGAAAAAGGAGGATTACGCCTCAAAGCTCCTCTTCATGAGCCACGAGACCTATACCCCGGCCCGGGGCGGCAGTGCCGACGCCGAGGTGACCGCATTGAAAACCACCTTTGCCGAGCACCTCAACTCCATCTGCATCTCCAACACCAAGGGCTTCACCGGTCATACCTTGGGTGCGGCCATCGAAGACGTGGTCCTGGTCAAGGCATTGCAGAAGAGAAAGGCGCCCCCCATTGCCAACCTGAGAAAGATCCCGGAACACTTCAAGGATCTCAACTTCTCCGGACAGGATAAGATCGATTCCGAATACGGCCTCCATCTCTCCGCCGGGTTCGGCTCCCACTTCGCCTATATGTTTGTACAGCGGGTGGAGGAGAATCCGGTGGAAGGCAATGTGATCTACGCCAACTGGCTCAAGGAGATCTCCGGCTCGGACAGCCCGGAACTCAAGATCATCGACAACACCCTCTGCGTGGTGGCCTCGGACCATGAGACCCCGGTACCGCCCAAGACCGATAAAACGCCCAAGACCATCCCGGCCCCTGCTGCCCCGGCAGCTCCGGTGGCCGCAGCCCCAGCCCCCGTTGCAACGGCCCCTGCACTTGATCCCCTTCCCCGGGTTAAGGCCATTGTGGCCGAGCAGACTGGGTACACCGTGGACATGCTGGAAGACGACTTGGATCTGGAAGCGGATCTGGGCATCGACACCGTTAAACAGGTGGAGATTTTTGGTAAGATCGCTTCGGACTTCGGCTTTGCCGTTCCCGACGACCTGAAGCTTCGTGAGCTGAACACCATTGAAAAACTGGGCGGTTTCATCACCCAGAAGACCGGCGCTGTCGCTGCTGTGGCTGCGCCTGCTGCTCCGGCAACCCCCGCCCCCCAGGCGGCACCTGCCCCTGCCGCAGAGGCTCCGACCGCTGCCGGTCTCACCGATACACTTGACCGGGTCAAGGCCATTGTGGCCGAGCAGACCGGGTACACCGTGGACATGCTGGAAGACGACCTGGATCTGGAAGCGGATCTGGGCATCGACACGGTGAAACAGGTGGAAATTTTTGGCAAGGTTGCCTCGGACTTTGGATTTGCCGTTCCCGACGACCTCAAGTTGCGGGAACTCAACACCATCGAGAAACTGGGTGCCTTCATTGCCAATAAGGCAGGACTGCCGTCAACCCCTGCAGCTGCTTTGGCAGCCGCATCGGCACCTGCTGTGACTCAGACCGCTGCAGCAGTTGAAACACCTGCTGCTGCACCGGCCGCCACAGATGCCCTGGATTCCGTCAAGGACATCATCTCCGAGCAGACCGGCTACACCGCCGACATGCTGGAGGATGACCTGGACCTGGAAGCGGATCTGGGCATCGACACCGTTAAACAAGTGGAGATCTTTGCCAAGGTGGCGGCACACTTTAACTTTGCCGTGCCCGAGGATTTGAAACTTCGGGATCTCAATACCATTGCCAAACTCTCCGACTATGTGGCTTCCCAGTCCGGGGCCGTTGCGCCCGCCCCGGTGGCGGAGGCAGGTGCACCCGTTCCTGCGGCGCCTGCCCCTGCAGCCCCTGCTACAGCCGGTTCCTCGGTCGCTTCCGCCGACCAGGTGCTGGACACGGTGAAGGATATCATCGCCGATCAGACCGGTTACACCGTGGACATGCTGGAAACGGATCTGGATCTGGAAGCGGATCTTGGCATCGACACCGTTAAACAGGTGGAGATCTTTGCCAAGGTGGCGGCCCGTTTCAACTTTGCCGTGCCCGAGGACCTGAAACTTCGAGATCTCAACACCATTGCCAAGCTGGCCCAGTACATTGCCGACCAGATCGGCGGCGACGATACCCCGGACGGTTCCGGCACCGGTACCCCGGCCCCTGCAACGGAGACAGCACCTGCTGCCGCCCCGGCCGTTGATGCATTGGACACGGTAAAGGCCATCATTGAAGAGCAGACCGGCTACACCGCCGATATGCTGGAGGCGGATTTGGACCTGGAAGCGGATCTGGGCATCGACACGGTTAAACAGGTGGAGATCTTTGCCAAGGTGGCGGCCCGTTTTAACTTTGCCGTGCCCGAGGACCTGAAACTTCGGGATCTCAACACCATTGCCAAGCTTTCCGATTATATCCAGGAAAGGGCAGCCGCGGCTGCCCCTGCCCCAGCTGAAACGGCCGTTCCGGCTGCTGCCGCTGAGGTGGCCACGGTCGCCGTTGCCGAAGTCGTCGAAGCCGACGACATCTTCCCGGATCCGGAATCCCCCATCAAACGCCTGGTGGTCCGCATGGAAGAGGCCCCCATGCCCGGTAAGGGCCGCAAGGACCTCAAGGGCCAGACCTTCCTGGTCTCCCTGGACTCCCACGGCTTTGCCCGGGCCCTGGCCAAAAAGGTGAAAAAGATGGGCGGCAAGGTCATGACCATGGGCACGGCCAAGGTGGCCAAGGCACAGAAACTCAAGCTGGACCTGGAAGTGAACCTGGCCGATTTTGCCGGCACCACCCAGACCTTTGAAAAACTGGCCGCCGAGAACCCGGCCATCACCGGCTTCATTCACCTGGCCTCCCTGGACTACTACTTCAACCGAAAGAACGCCGGCTTTGCATCGGACGAAGAGGTGAACACCACCATGAAGTCCGTTTTTTCCCTGGTGAAACACCTCTACCAAATCCTGGACAAGGAAGACACCTTCATGGGTACCGTTGCCTTTGATTCCGTGGTCTTCCCCTACGGACCCGACTGCGGTGAGATCCACCCGGCCTTCGGTGCCCTGACCGGTCTTCTCAAGACCGTGAACAAAGAGCTGGAAAAGACCCGGGTCAAGGTGGTGGACTTTGCCTATAAACAACCCAAAAAGAACATGGACCGGATCCTGGATCTCTTCCTGGCCGAGCTTCTGTCCGACGATGCCCGCTGTGAAGTGGGATATGGGAACAAGAAGCGCTATGTCCTGTCCATGCAACAGTCCATTGCAATGCAGGACCAGGCCGTTCTCACCCCCGGAGATACCCTGCTGGTGTCCGGAGGGGCAGGGGGCATCACCTTTGAAATCCTGAAACAGGTGGTCAAGACCCATGGGGTCAACTTGGCCATCCTGGGCCGGGCCGACCTTGCAGGACTGGATCCCAAGTTCGCCAACCCAGCCACCTCCCAGGCCGAGCTCATGGCACTGCTCAAGGCCGACATGCCCGGGGAAAAACCCGTGGCCATCAAACGGGCCCTGGATCGGGTCATAAGAACCCGCCAGGCCATCGAAAATCTGGCCGCCCTCAAGGCCCTGGGAACCCAGGTGACCTACTTTAGCGCCGATGTGACCGATGCCCATGCCGTGGCCAAGGCCGTGGCAGAGGTGGGACGGATCGACGGTGTCCTCCATGCCGCCGGCGTGGAGATGAGCCAATTCATTCCCAAGAAAGAAGACTGGGCCTTTGACCTGGTCACCGATGTCAAGATAAAGGGGTTGGTCAACCTGATGAGTGCAGTGGATGTCAAGGCATGTAAATGCCTCATGGCCTTTTCCTCTGTCACGGCCCGCTTTGGCAATGAAGGCCAGGTGGACTACACCGCAGCCAATGATTTCCTGGGCAAAGCTCTGCTCCGCCAGAAGCAGCTTCATCCCGAACTGGTGACCAAGGTATACGCCTGGACCGCCTGGAGCGGCACGGGCATGGCCACCAACCCCACGGTGAAAAAGGTTCTGGAAGAGCGGGGACTTCAGTTCCTTCCCCTGGACCAGGGGGTGAGGTTTTTCATGGCCGATCTGCTGGATGCCGGTGAGACCGAACTGGTGATCTCCGGCATGGATTATGCTTTTGATACGGACGGTCTTTTGGGGGACCCCGTTGACAAGGCCTTCCCCTTCCTGGACGACATCCGTGTCCAGACCCGGGACGAGGCCACCTGGTCCCGGCTCCTGGAGTTGAAACGGGATCTCTTCCTCCACGATCACACCATGGGAGATGTCCCCCTCTTCCTGGGGGCCACCGGCATTGAATCCATGGCCGAGGCGGCCATTGCCCTGGCCGGGGACGATTCCCGGGTGGTGGAACTTTCCAACTTCTCCATCCCCTACGGCATCAAACTGCTCAAGGGGCGGGAAAAGGAAATCCTGATCTCCAGTAAAAAGGCGGGGGATTCCACCTATGACTGCCGCATCGATTCCGTATTCAAAAATCCGGCGGGCAAGGTCATGGGCGATCCCAAGCAGCATTACCAGGGACGGTTTGAACTGGCCAAGAAGGCGCCCAAGGGCAAGACCATTGAACTGCCCGAGTTCTCCCCCATCCAGCATGAAGGGGAACTCATGGACCAGGTCTACCACCCGGCCCGGCTCTTCATGTTCGGCCTCTTCGGCACCATCACCGATGTGAACTCCTTTGACGGCACCACCCTGGTGACCACGGTGGAGGACATCTCCGATGCCGAGTTCTTCAAGGGGGCCAAGGATCCGAAGTTTGCCGCAGCACCAGTCCTGGTGGACGCCATGTTCCAGACCGGCGGCCTTTTGGAGTTCTTTACCAGCTCCCAGACGGTCCTGCCCTTTAACATCGATTCCATGACCTTTTACAAGGATGTGGAACGCAAGGTGCCCTACCATTGCATCACCACCAAGCTGTCCGACGGCGAGGAGACCAACACCTACCGCCTCCAGCTTGTGGACAAAAAGGGCAATGTTTACATCGAGGTCAGCCGGTTCCAGATGGTGAAACTCCATACCCTGGATCCCAAGGATCAGATTGCCCACAAGGTGACCTTCAAACCCAAGGCTGAAGTTAACGCCTAACCATATCAGGTCGCCGGTTCCGCCATCCCCGATGGCGGGCCCTGCCATACACAACAGCAACAGAACAGGCCGCCGGATTTCCGGTGGCCTGTTCTGTTTTTGGGGATAACCAAAGCAGGTGTGAAATGATGCGTTGAAGAATACCCCACCACCTTTACATGGCGCGGTATAATTGGTAGCTATCTGTTATCAAACACATAAGCGCCGGAGGGTCTGAATACCGGAAGGGGGGAGCAATGGCTGCCGAGGTTCCTTTACCAGATCAACTGTCCCTGCGTGAAGCATTGGCAAGGAAGGCGCTGGGCCATATGGACCAGCGCCTGGGATTCATCCAGGTTTGGGCGACATTGGGCGCCCCCGTTTGCGAAGCCTTGTTCCTGGCCTTTTGGCAATCCCCATCGTCCCAGGGGGGCTTCAAAGGTTATCTATGGGTGATTTTCGGTTTTATTCTCTTCACCCATCTCCTTTCCAGTTATTTCGTCTACGTGAGCACCAGGGAAGGCACGGATTATTTTTCCCATCGGGATTTATACAAGCGGTATAAAAAGACAGAGGGCAATTACAGGGCCGCAACTGCCATGAAATTGGCGTTGTATGTTTCCTCGGTGACTTTGATTGATTTTTTGCAAAAGCCAAAGTCCATGTACAGCAGTGAGGATATAAAAAACACCGTTGGGTCCATCCTTGGCACCATGATTGAGTACAGATCCGATATCTTTAACTATGGGGGGGACAGTAAGTAATAATGTCGCCTTGTATCTCCATTGCCGGGAAACCGATCTGTTAAAGGTGTTTTTCAGGCAATGCGATGATCGGTTGCATGTGGGGAATAGAACCTGGAAAAGGAGCTTTGGCCATGTGGGCCTATGCTTTTCCCGACAGGAACTCATGTTGTCAAAGGATATATCAAAAACCCCGGAATTGGCCAAAGACAACAAGAAGAGCGACAATGAGAATTATAAATCCATTGTTGCCGTTCCCGTTGCCAAGGTGGGGATGGGCGTTGATGAAACAGAGTGTCTCCTGGGGGTGCTGGTGGTGACCAGTTCACATCCAGATCAGTTTAAACGCAGCGAGCATAAGCACTTTTTGTTGACTTTATCCAAGACCTTATCTATTTTTTTATCAATAGCTCTACCCAAATGTGACCCAGGAGGGCTTACCTATGAAGAACCAAGACAGTGAAAAAAATCCCTATTATCATACCGATGATTTATCCATAGAGCAGACCTATATCGACGCCACCATAAACGGCGACCCCGCTGCAAAGGAAAAAATATCGGAGTGGTTTGATAAAGAATTGGAAGATATTTTTGAAGAAGAAGCGCTTGGATAGTCCCATATCATAGTGGGACATATCCGTACCCGGTATCGGTTTTAAGATCCCCCATTCAGGTTCCATGGAATCTGGATGGGGGATCTTTTTGGGGGAACAAGGGCCATATTGCCCTTGTCAATGATTCGGGGCGATGTCGGTCAGGGTCAGTCTCGGTCGGTATTTGGGTGAAAACAGCCCGGAATCTCCCCTTTGATTGACAGGCTGAATCCCATTCAGTTATGGGTGACCCGGGTCGCCAAGGCCCGCAGATTTTAACCCGAAAATAAGGATAGTCTCATGCGTCGTTTTAAATTTCAAATTGCCCTTGTGTTGTCTTTTTTTCTGGTGGGAGCCGGGATGGGTTGGGCCGCCCAGTGCAAGGCCCAATACGGAGAAGGAAAAACCGTTTTCCGCCTGGCCACGGGAAGCCCGGGGGAATTAGGGCTGCTCAAAGAATTGGCATCGGTCTTCAATGCCGAGCACGGCAGTTCCATGTGCTGGGTCAAGGCCGGCTCCGGAAAATCTTTGAAGCTCCTCAAGGCCAGGGAAGTGGACGTGGTCATGGTCCATGCCCCGGGTGCCGAGAAAAAGGCCGTGGCCCAGGGCTGGGCCATCAACCGCTCCCTCATCGGCTCCAATGAGTTCTACATCGTCGGCCCCAAGGACGACCCCGCCGGCATTGCCCAGGCCCAAAGCGTTGCCCAGGCCTATGCCGCCATTGCCAAAGCCCAGGCCGTTTTTCTCTCCCGGGGGGACAACTCCGGCACCCATAAAAAGGAGATGGCCATCTGGAAAAAGGCCGGTGTCGCCCCCAAGGGCGACTGGTACCGCATCACCAAGGATTTCATGATGGCCACACTGAAAAAGGCCAATGAAACCGGCGGCTATTTCATGACCGATTCCTCCACCTGGGTGGCCGGTAAAAAGGATTTGGCCAACCTCAAGGTCCTGTTCAGGGGCGATCCCATGCTCATCAACACCTACCACGGCCTGTGCCAGCCCAAGGGCGCCACCCCGGCCCAGGCCGTTGCCCAGCAATTCGTGGACTTTTTGGGATCGGAAAGGGGCCAGGCCCTGATCCGGGATTACGGCAAATCCATGCACGGAGAGGCCATGTACAACGATGCGGCCTATGCCGCCCAGTACGACCATTAAACATTGGCACATGCCGGTGCCAATGCCCCGGCATGCCATATCTTAAATCCCATCTACGGACCCCGGCCCGGGATGGGATTTGATTTTTGGGGCAGGCGCTCCAATGCCATGCTGACGATTGTGTGTGTCGTGTCTATTGTTTTCCCATGAACAGTCGGCAGATCATAGGACGGTTAACGCAGGAAGGATTTCACCTTGTCGGTGTGTCCGGCGATCACCATAGGTTCAAAAACCCAGAGGGGCGTGTGGTGATTGTCCCCTATCCTAAAAAAGATCTGCCCATTGGAACCCCAAGAAATATATTTCGGCAGGCCGGAATGGAGTGGAGGTCGAAATAAAATTCCCGGTTCTCGTCCACAAGGACCCGGAACTGCCTATGGCGTTACCCTCCCGGATCTTCCGGGATGCTTCAGCTCGGGAGAAACCCTGGAAGAGGCCCTGGCCCATATCCAGGTTGCAGTGGAATTGTTCTTCCAGGGGGAGGCCGATCCCGTCCCCCCCACCCCGTCCCCCATTGAGACCTTGATGGAAACCGACCTCCATACCCAGGGGGGATTCTGGGTCATGGCCGACATTGATTTTTCCTTTCTTTCCCCAAAAATCCTTCGGGTGAACATCACCGTCCCCGAGTATAAGCTCCGGCAGATCGACCGGGCGGCCAAGGCCCGGGGGATGTCCCGATCGGCCTTCCTTGTGGGGTCTGCAGAGGCATTGATGAATAAGGTCGAGGTTTGATCCACCGTCGCCAATCACTTTTCCCCAAGTTTCCATCCATCGCCGCCGCCCCGGCATCCCCTTGAATCCCGGATATTAAGACCCTCCGAATCAATTTAAGGTCGGGTGATCCAACGGTCACAGCCCGTATTGCGCTTGCCTGCGCCGTCCGGGCTGTTTTTTGGGCCACCTACCTAACCGGTGCTGGTTTCGACAGCAACCCACTTTTGAAACCCCTTGGGGGGCAATGGGTTTCGTCGTTAAACATTGTTTGATCATATCAACAAAAAAAGTTAGGGTTTTTGACAATGCTTTGGCATTGATTATGCTTACTGGCGTCCAATGGGCTGGATGCCTTGTCAATACTGGGTTTGAGCTGAAATTGCCCTGGGGTGGCATGGCCTTTTTTTCCTTTGGAAAATTTCTTTTTTTAAGTGTTTAAAAAATTAGGGTATTTGCTTTTATTTTAAAGGGTTATCTGTGGTTGGGCTGTTTTTCCCATCCCCGCCGATGATTTGTCCGGTACCAGGGGCCTGATTTCAGGTTCCCCCCCCGGGGGGGCAAGTGGGGCCGGTGAAAATGCCGGCCCTCCCCCCCCAGCCCTTGGGAGGGCGGGGGAGGGCATTGCCCAAACAGGGGCTAAAAGGTGATGACCTCATACCCCTTGTCCAGGTAGTCGGCCATGGCCGGATGGCCGGCCATGGCGCCGATGAAGGGGATGCCTTCGGCTTCAATGGCGGCTTTTGCGCCCAGCTTGGCCGAGCAGGCCCGGCAGGCCCCGGTGATGAGGCCGGCGGTTTTGGCTTTGAGGTAAAGGGGATTGAGGAAGGCGTCGGGTTTGCGCATTTCGTCCACCAGTTTCACGGTTTCCCCCTCCAGGACGATGAGGCCTTCCCGGCCCTTTTCATGGAGGTCCAGGGCGTTGAGGAGGACGTGGATGAAGCACATGGGATCGCCCCTGAAGGCGAAGAGAACTACGGGTTTCTTTTCCATGGGATCTTTCCTTTCTTCATTAAAATCTGTTCCGGAATCGGGGATCACGGCGGGTGGGAAACCCGGTTCCCCGTTTTCTAATGGAGCCCATGCCGGATCCCGCCCGTGACAATGATAGATCAGGGCTTGAACATGGTCTCGGGAATCCGGGCGGCCACCACGGTGCCGGTGGCGCAGACCTTGCCGTCGGCCAGGAGTTTGGCGTCGACCGTGACCCGTCTTTCCTTTATTTCCGTGACAATCCCCCGGATTTCCAGGGGGGGGCCTAAAGGGGTGGGGGCCAGGTAATCCACCTTGAGGGAGGCGGTGACAAAGCGGAGCTTCTCGGTTTCTTCCTCTGTGAGATTGTTTTCCCGGGCGGTGGCCGCTGCGGCCGTGCCCACGCAATGGCAGTCGATGAGGGAGGCGATGAGGCCGCCGTAGACAAATCCGGGCACGGCCATGTGAAAGGGTTCAGGGGTGAAAAAGGCCACGCTTTCGTCCCCGTCCCAATGGCTTTTGATTCGGTGGCCGTGGGGGTTCAACCGTCCGCATCCGTAGCAATGGCTGAATTCGTCCGGGTAAAGGTCCTGAAATGCTTTTTCGTTCATGGTGTCGCTCCTGGAGTGATGGATTAGGGTTCGACGTCACCGGGGATGCCGGGATGATCTGCCCGGTGGAGGGCAAATCCATGGAGGGGCACCCCCGGGTTACAGGGGTGAGTATAGGACGAAACCCGGCCAATGGCAAACGGGTTTTTCCCTAATAATCCAAGGCATTTTGTTTCCAACCCGGAAATGGGACGGCCATTGGTTTGGGAACCCTTGAACGCCTTGATGGCCGAAGCGACCCCTCCCCTCGGTTTTCCAGATGAATCCGTTGGTGCAAATGATTTCCTGTCCCGTTAACTATCCGAGGATAGGGCCCCTGTCTTTGTCTCCAGGGCGGTGAGGCCCTGGTCCAGGATGCGGAGGAACATGGACAGATTCTGCCGGGTCACGGTCATGGGGGGCTTGAGCTTGATCACGTTGCCCAGGGGGCCGTCGGTGCCCGTGAGGATCTGGTGTTGGGCCAGGTAATTGACCAGGTATTGGGCCTCTGCCTTGGCCGGGGCCAGGGTAAGGGGATGGGTGACCAGTTCGATTCCGGCAAAGAGGCCCTTTCCCCGGACATCTCCCATCAAGGGGTGGGCTGCCTTGAGTTTTTCCAGTTCCTGGAAAAGGAAGGTGCCCATGGCCTTGGCGTGGGCCTGGAGGTTCTCGGTTTCAATGACCTCCAGCACGGCCTGGCCCACGGCGCAGGAGACGGGGTTGCCCCCGAAGGTGGCAAAGAACTCCATGCCGTTGGCAAAGGCTTCGGCGATTTCCCGCTTGCAGACCACGGCCCCCATGGGGTGGCCGTTGCCCATGGGCTTGCCCATGACCACAATGTCCGGGATGACCTCCTGGAGTTCAAAGGCCCAGAAGGCCTCTCCGGTGCGGCCGAATCCGGTCTGGACCTCGTCCACGATGCAGACCCCGCTGGCCCTTCTCACATGGTCAAAGGCGGTGGTGAAATAATTGGGCGGGGGGATGACCTGGCCCCCGCAGGAGAGCAGGCCTTCGGTGATGAAGCCGGCCAGAGGAGCTTCAAGGGTGTCAATGATCTCCCCCACCTGGTCGCCGTATGCGGTTCCGTTTTCCGGGGAAAGGCCCTTGAAGGGGCCGCGATAGGGATCGGCCAGGGGGACCACATGGACCCAGGGCTGGGGTTTTCCCGTGCCCCCCTTGCCCATGAATTTGTATGGGCTGATCTCCACCATGGTCCGGGTGTGGCCGTGGTAGGCCCCGTCCACCACCAGCATCTCTTGCCCACCGGTGAAGGCCCTTGCCAGGCGCAGGGCCAGTTCATTGGCCTCGGTGCCGGAGTTGACAAAGAAGCAGGTGTCCAATTCCCTGGGCAGGGTGGCCTTCAGGGCCCGGGCATAGTCGGTGAGGCCGTCGTAGAGGTAGCGGGTATTGGTGTTGAGGGCGGCCATCTGCTCCTGGCCGGCCCGGACCACATGGGGGTGGCAATGGCCCACGTGGCAGACGTTGTTGTAGAGGTCCAGATAGGGCTCGGCCTGGTCGGTAAAGAGGAAGGCGCTTTCCCCCCGGATAAATTTCAACGGCCTTTCATAGGCCAGGGAAAGGGAGGGGGCGATGTGCGTTTTCCGCTGGGCCAGGAGGTCTTCCGGTGCCGTTCCCGGATTTGGAAAGGCGGCCTCAAGGATCTCCCCCGGCAATTGGGCGGCCATGGCCTGGGTGGCCCTTCGGGGGGAGAGGGCGTGGAAGTCTTCCAGCCTTTTCCAGGCCCGTTTTTCCGAGACAAACCAGGAGGCCCGGTCCGGGTCGATCTGCCGTCGCTGCTCCGAGATGATGACGGAGACGGCCAGGCGGGCGCAAACCAGGGGGAAGAGCACGGTGAGCTCCCGGGGGCTGAGGGGCCGGATGCGGTGGTAGGCCCCGATGATATCTGAGGCCGCCTTCAAGGGCTGGGCTTCGTCCAGGGTGTGGTAGGCCAGGGCAATGGCCAAATCGCAGATGATGGGGTTGGCCAGGCAGTCCCCAAAGTCCAGGATGCCGGCCACCCGGCTGTGGGCCACCAGGACATTGTCATCGTTGATGTCCCCGTGGATGAGGCCCTGGGGGAGCTGGGGCAGCAGGGGGGCGGCCAGGGCCTGGAACCGGAAAAAGACCTGTTCCAGTATGGCCCTGCGGCGGGGATCCGGAATGGAGGATATCCGTTCCCGGTGCTGGAGGGCAGAGGCCAGGTCCCAGTGGTGGGTCCGGTGGATGCCGGGGTGGATCACCGGGGCCATGGCCTGGTTCATCCGGGCAATGGTTTCCCCCAGGTGTTCCCGCTGGGCCCTTGTGGTCCCCTGTTTTTCTGCGGTTTCGCACCAGGCCCTGCCCGGGACAAATTCAAGGAGGCGCCCCCGGATGAGGCGACCGTCCTGGGTCTGGACCAGGGCTTCAATGCGGCCGTCCCGGGTGGGGATGACCCGGGGAAGGGCCACATTAAGGCCTTTGTCCACCAGGGTTTCCACGGCCAGGTGTTCGATTTCGATCATGGCTGTGGTGGTGGCCTCGTCGGCCAGTTTTAAAACATGGGATGGGCCCTGGTCGGTGGAGATCTGGTAGTTCTCGTTTTCACCGGCCAGGCGCAGGATGTTGCCGTTAAGTCCGTATTCTTTTTCCAGCAGGAGGGCAGCGTTGGCGTTTTCCATGGGCTTCCTTTTGTGGCCTGCCCATTACAGGGCTTGAATTATGTGGACATGGGAACGGCATCCTCCCCGCATTCCCGGGGGAGGATGCCGGGGGGGATTATTCCAGGCCGTACCGGGCCAGGGCCGATTTTACAATGTGGCCGATGAGCCGGGTATAGTCCTCCATCTCCCCCTGTTCCGAGGGGTGGTGGAGGGTATAGAGCTGGGGACTCCAGCTTTTGATGGGCTTGAGGCCGGGGATGCCGTTGACCTCGATGATTTTCAGGGTGCCGTCCTGGGACAGGCGCATGTCGGCCCGGACGTGGTCCAGGCAGTTGAGGGCGTCCATGGCCGCCTTGCACAGGTCAATGGCCGGCTGGGTCATGGCGTTGGTTGGGCGTATCTTGGTGACGCCAACCCCCCGGAGGTCGGCCCGGAGGATGGGGTATTTCCCATAGTCAATGCCCTCCAGCTCCACCCGTCCGGTGAGGAAGATCTGGTGTTCCCCGTTGCCCAGCATGAGCACGGTGTATTCCTGGCCCGGGAGGTATTCCTCCACCAGGGCGGGCTGGTCAAAGGTGTCGTGGATCCAGGCAACCTGGGCGGCCAGTTCTTCCCTGGTGGTGACCACGCTGTTGTCGTTGATGCCCACGGAACGGGACTCGTTGCTGGGTTTGACAAAGGCGGGCAAAGGGATCTTGGGCATGTCATCGTCCCGGGCCACCTGGAAGTGGAGGGGGACCGAGACATTGGCCTTGGCCAGGATTTCGTGGGTGGCGGTCTTCTGGATCAGGGTCTTCATGGTATCGGCGTCGGGACCGATGTAGGGGATGCCCTTTTCATCGAAGATGTCGGCCAGCCATTTTTCCTGGTCGGAAAGGCCGATGGTGTCGGATTTTTCGGAAATATGGTAGAGGGCGGACCAGACCATGTCATATTCCCGGGTCTTAAGGGCGGTGTAGAAGTCGTCCATGGATTCCAAAAAGGCGATTTCACAGTGGTGGCCGTTGTCCTGGATGGCCTTGCACACCGATTCGGTGACGGACAAATCTCCCCAGCCATGGGCGTCTCCGGCCGGGCCGGTAATCAATAAAATACGTTTCATCTCTAGGTCCTTTCCTAAATTTGGAATAAATCCGGGTTAAGCTGGTAATTCTTCAGGGCTGTGACCACCCGGGGGGACCGGGTTTCAAACAGGGTCTCGTAGGCCCTGATGCGGTCTTCCTCCCAGGGGACCCGGGAGAGGAGGGTCAGCTCCAGTTGGGCCGGGCCGGTATCCTCCCCGGCATGGGCAAGGGCATTGGCGGCCATGGCCTGGTTGGGGTTGAGGATGCGGGCTTCGATCCCCGAGGCCGCTTCCATCTCCTTGATGAACAGATCGTCCCTATAGCCAAAATGGGTGCAGCACAGGGCCAGGTAGAGGCGGCTGAAGGTTTTGCCCCGCTCCCGGCTGCGGCGCTTCACCTGTTGGGCGGCCTTTTCGGCGTTCTCTTTGATTTTGGTTTCCACCTCCGCCCCAAAGGGCCGGCGTTCGATCTTTCCAGCCAGGTTGACGCAGCCCTGGTTAAGGATCCGGTCCGGATCAATGCCCTGTTCCACCAGGGCCCGGGCATGGACCCCGGACTCGGTCGTGGTGGGGGTGCCGAAGAGGATCACCCCGGCGTCGGGATCGGCTTCCAGGGCCTGGGCCACCATGTCCACCCCGGTCTGGACAATGCCCTGGACCGGTACCATGGGGGCCTGGGCAAAGGCGGTGTGCTCGTAGATCACCGAAAGGGTGTTGCAGGCAATGAGGATCTGGTCGGGGGTGAAGCCGGCCATGGCCTCCAGGGCGTTTTGGAAGACCCGGGCCTTGAAGTCCATGTCCGGGTAGTGGTTGTATCCCTTGTCCTCCTCGGGCCAGGCGTTGAAATAGACCATGGAGACCCTTGGCCAGGGGGAGGATACGGCCAGTTTTTCCACCATTTCCCCGAAGACGGAAAGACCGCCCAGTCCGGAGTCGGTGACCAACAGGGTGGGGTGATGGGTCATGATGGGCCTCCGGTTTCAGGGTTCTGGCCCTGCTCCAGCCATTGGTGGATGAGGATTTTGAGATCTTGGTGGGGGGTGTGGAGTTTGCCCTGGATGATCCGGGTCATGGTGTCCTGCCAGAGCCGGCTGTGCTGGAGGGTGGTGATGCGGTTCCTGAACATGGCCGCCCCCTTTCCCGGTTCCGTCTCCAGGGTCTCCATGAGACGGTTGACCTCGGGCTTGAACATCCGGTTGCCGTAGTAGTCCAGAAAGGCGTGCCAGCTCTTTTCCAGACCCCCTTTCTCCCATAGGGGCAGGGAGACGGTTTTGAAGTCGCTTCTGAAGCGGTTAAGGGCGTCCCCCTTCAGGGTGAACAGCCCGGTATCGGAAATGCCGTAGGCGTTGACCCGGACCCGGGCGATGCCGTGGGCATTGATATCGCAGGAGAGCCAATAGCCCTGCTTCCGGTAGAACCGGTCCACGGGCTGGAAAAAGACAAAATTGCCCAGGCTGTAGAAGATGGGCACCCCGTTGTGGACCTCCATGCCCTGGGGCACGTGGGGATGGTGGCCCACCACCAGGTCGGCCCCGGCATGGGCCATGCGTCTGAAGGCGTCCCCCACATAGGCCGGGGGAAAGGGAACATATTCAATGCCGCAATGGGCAATGACCACGATGGCGTGGACCTTGCCCTTGAGTTCCCGGATTTCCTCTTCCATGAGATCCAGCTCCCAGCCCACCACCCCGGGGGCTTGGGGGCCCGCTGCGGTGAGGTCTTCCCCCTCGCTGAAGTTAAGAACGGCAATGCGGATGCCCTGTTTTTCCAGGATCAGGGGGGCGGATGCACGGGGGAGGGTCTCCCCGGCCCCGGTGTGGGCAATGCCGGCCCTGTCCAGGGTTTCGACGGTCTGGTCAAAGGCCTCCTGTCCAAAGTCAAAGACGTGGTTGTTGGCCAGGGTGACGGCGTTGAATTCAGCGGCCTTGAGGCCGTCCACATGGGCGGTGACCCCCTTGAAGACGGCCCCGCTTTTGACCACGCCTTCTCCTTTGTCCGAGAGGGGGGCTTCCAGGTTGACCAGGGAGAGATCCTGGTTTAAAAGGTGGGGAAGCAGGTCACCGTATATGGCCTTGGGGTCGGCTTCCAACAGGGGGGCAAAGGCCCGGATGGGGGCCCAGTCCCCGGCAATGCCCAAGCAGATGCCGGGGCGGTTTTCAACCCTGTTTTCACATTGGGACTGCCATAGGCCCTGGTCCCAGTCAAAGGGCAGTTGCATGGTTCTTACGCTCCTTCATGTGAATGGATATAGTGGATGGGCATGCGCCGGGTGAGGCTGGCCACGATCTCATAGTTGACCGTGTGGCTGAGCCGGGCAAGCTCTTCGGCCCAGAGGCAGGCCTCTCCCTGGCGGCCCATGATGGTGACGGGATCTCCGATTTTCAGGCCCGGGATATGTCCGGTGTCCAGCATGGTCAGGTCCATGCAGATCCGTCCGGCCACCGGGGCCCGTTGGCCGCCGGCCAGCATCACTCCCTTGCTGGAGTTGAACCGCCGATAGCCGTCTCCGTAGCCAATGGGCACGGTGGCAATGGTGGTGGCCCTGTCCGTGACATAGGTGGACCCATATCCCACGGGAAAGCCCTTTTCCACATCCTTTATATGGATGATCTCCGACTCAATGGACATGACCCGTTTCAGGCCGTCGTCCTCCGGGGCCTGGCCCGGGGTGTGGGAAAGGCCGTAGATGCTGATGCCGGGTCTGACCATGTCCAGATGGGTCTGGGGGAGTTCAAGGGTGGCGGCGGAGTTGGCCGCATGGCAGATGGCCGGGACAAACCCCAGTTCCTGCAGCCGGGCCTTGAGGGCGGTAAAGGCCTGGAACTGATTCAGGGTATGGGTCTTGTCCGGGACATCGGCGTTGGCAAAGTGGGTGTAGAGACCTTCGATTCCAAAGCCGGGGAGGCGGCTGATGGCCAGGGCATCCTGGGCAGCGGTTTCCGTGTCACCGGCGGCCAGGCCCAGGCGGCCCATGCCGGTGTCGATCTTGATGTGGACCTTGACCGGTTGTTCCAATGTTCCTGCGACCTGGGATAGGGTTTTGGCCACCTCCAGGTCGCCCACGGAGATGCGGATGTCATGGGCGGCGGCATAGGGAATCTGCAGGGGCAGGATGCTGCCGAAGATGAGGATGGGGGCGGATATGCCGGCCCGGCGGAGGGTGCGGGCCTCGTTGAACCGGGCCACGCCCAGGAAGTCCACACCCGAGGCAATGGCGGTTCTAGCCATGGTTTCTGCACCGTGGCCGTAGGCATCGGCCTTGATCACGGCCATGATCCGGGTGGTCTCTTTGCAGCGGCTTCGGATCAGGCGCAGGTTATGGGAAAAGGCGGAAAGATCCACCACAACCCGGGTCTGGGCCCTGGGTGGATGGGGCTCCTCCGGCGGAAGGCTTGGGGGTGTTGCCATGGAATGACTCCTCTTTGGTCAAGGGGTTGGGGCAGGGCGTCGGGCACCGGCCCATGGAAATCGATTGGTGAGCCGGGGGTAGACCCAGGCACCGGCCAGGGCGCCCATGGCATCGGCGGCAATGTCACCGAGGGAGGCATGGCGTCCCGGGACAAAGGATTGATGGAACTCATCGGTGATGCCAAAGACCAGGGAAAAGAGAACCGCAGATATTCCAATGGCCAGGGGCGACCAATGGGGCCGTTCCCCCTCCATGTTCCGGGCCGTCAAAAGGGCCAGAACACCGTAGGCGATTAAATGCGCAGCCTTGTCCTGAAAGGGAAAGAGATGAACCGAGTCCAGGGGGGAGGGCTGGGATGAGAGATGGAATATGAGAATGCAGAACCCGATCCAGGGCAGCCTAAAGAGCAGGGTCTGCCGCCGGAAGGCGTTGGGGCCGGTGCAGGACCGGCCCCGATCATCTTTAGAAGATGGGTTCATCCAGGGTTCTTTCCTTGATGTGCCGGCTAACCGGTTCCAGGAATTCCTCCGGGCTCAGGCCCATGCGCACCTTGCCGTCCAGGGTCCTAACGGAGAGGGTGTTGGATTCCTTTTCCTTGTCGCCGATGGTGAGAATCAGGGGGACATAGCTGAGCTGGGCTTCCCTGATCTTCTTTTTTAAGGTTTCGTTGCGGCCGTCCACTTCACAGCGGATGCCGGCTTTGTCCAGCAGGGCCTTGACCTCTTCCCCATGGGGGATGAGATCCTGGTTGATGGGCAGGACCACGGCCTGTACCGGTGCCAGCCACAGGGGAAATTTCCCGGCAAAGTGTTCCACCAGGATGCCGAAGAAGCGTTCCATGGACCCGTAGATGACCCGGTGGATCATGATGGGACGGTGCTTGTCGTTGTCCTGTCCCTTGTAGGTCAAATCAAAGCGTTCGGGCAGGGCCATGTCCAGCTGGACCGTGCCGCACTGCCAGGTCCGTCCCAGGGCGTCCTTGATGTGGATGTCGATCTTGGGACCGTAGAAGGCGCCGTCGCCTTCGTTGATCACGTAGTCACGGCCATAGGCTTTAAGGGCGCCTTCCAGACCGGCGGTGGCCTTTTCCCAGAGGGCGTCGTCCCCAATGGATTTTTCAGGCCGGGTGGAGAGCTCCAGGTGGAAGTCCAGTCCGAACTTGCCGTAGATGCGTTCGGCCAGTTTGAGGACACCGTGGACCTCGGTCTCGATCTGTTCGGGCATCATGAAGATGTGGGCATCGTCCTGGTGGAAGGAGCGGACCCGGAAGAGACCGGAAAGCGCCCCGGAAAGCTCGTGGCGGTGGACCAGCCCCACTTCACCGGCCCGCAGGGGCAGGTCGCGGTAGGAGTAAGATTTGGTCTTGTACAGGATCATGCCGCCGGGGCAGTTCATGGGCTTGATGGCGTATTCCTCGTCGTCAATGACCGAGGTGTACATGTTTTCCCGGTAGTTTTCCCAGTGGCCGCTCTGCTCCCACAGCTTGCGGTTGAGCATGATGGGGGTCTTGGTTTCCACGTAGCCGGCGGCCTTGTGTTCTTCTCTCCAATAGTCCAGCAAGGTGTTCCACATGTCCATGCCTTTGGCGTGGAAAAAGGCCATGCCGGCGGCTTCGTCGTGGAAGGAGAACAGGTCGAGCTTGGTGCCCAGTTTTCTGTGGTCCCGTTTCTTGGCCTCTTCGATCATGTGCAGGTATTTGTTCAGTTTTTTCTTGTCGAAAAAGGAGGTGCCGTAGAGGCGCTGGAGCTGTTCCCGGCTCTGGTCGGCCCGCCAATAGGCGCCGGAGATCTTCATGAGTTTGACGCCCTTGATCATGCCGGTGTGGGGGATATGGGGCCCCCGGCATAGGTCCACAAAGGAACCGTTCTGGTAGAGGGAGATCTCTTCGTCTTCGGGTAGCTCGTTGATGAGTTCCACCTTGAAGGGGTTGTCCTTGAACAGGTCCAGGGCGTCGGCCTTGGAGACGACTTTTCTTTGGAATCCGGCCTTGGCCTTGATGATTTTTTTCATTTCCGCTTCGATTTCGGCCAGCTTTTCTTCGCCGATGGGGGCCATGTCGATGTCATAGTAGAACCCGTCCTCCACCACAGGCCCGATGGTCAGTTTGGCCTCGGGATAGAGGTTGAGGACGGCTTCGGCCATGACATGGGCCGAGGAGTGGCGAAGAATTTCCAAACCGTCTGCGTCGTTGGTGGTGACAAACTCAATGGCACAGTCCTGGGGGATGTCCAGGCCCAGGTCCTTCAACTGCCCGTCCACCCGCATGGCAACGCAATTTCTTGCAAATCCTTCGGAGATCCGTTTGGCCACATCCATGCCCGTGGGGACCTCTTCAAATTGCTTTATACTATCGTCCGGAAATGTTATGTTAATCATTCTTATTTTCCATTGTATTTATCGATGTTTGAATATAAAAATAAGAATTCTAAAAGATGTGATGCCAACAATCAAGGGAAAAAATATTGAATTACACGTTTATCGAGTCTGATCAGGAGCTGGCCCAAGTCTGCGCCAAACTGGCGCAGGAACCCATCATCGGGGTCGACCTGGAAGCGGACTCCATGCATTGTTTCCAGGAGAAAATCTGTCTCATCCAGATCGCCACTGAAGAAGAGGCCTTTTTGGTGGATCCGTTCATCATCTCCGACTTTTCCGAGTTTTCAGACATCCTGCAACGGGATGATATCATAAAGATATTCCATGGGTCCGACTTTGACGTCAGGAGCATTGACCGCGAAATGGGGGTGAGGATCCACAACCTGTTCGATTCCGAAATCGCCTGTCGCTTCCTCAACGTGAGGGAACGGGGCCTGGCCGCCCTGCTCAAGGAGCACTTCAACGTCTATGTGGACAAAAAATTCCAGAAGGTGGACTGGTCCAAGCGACCGTTGAAGGAAGACATGATCGCCTATTCCGTGGAGGACGTGGCCCATTTGGTCAAACTCCATCGCATCCTCATGGAGCGGTTGGAAAAGATCAACCGCCGCCACTGGGCCGAGGAAGAGTTCGAAGCACAGTCCCGGGTGAAGTACGAAAACCACCACACCTTCCCGTTGTTCAAGAAGTTCAAGGGGGCCGGTCGCATGGACAACAGAAGCCTGGCCGTGCTGGAGAATCTTCTCCAGGTCCGGCTGAAAATGGCGGAAAAAAAGGATCTTCCCCTGTTCAAGATCATGTCCAACCAGTCCATCATGACCATGGCCACCCAGCGGCCCGCAAGTTCCGGAGAGATGGTTTCCATCAAGGCGTTGAGCAAGCGCCAGGCCGGCATGTATGGGAAGTTCTGCAAGGAGGCCATTGAACAGGCCCTGGACCTGTCCCACAAGGACCTTCCCTCCTATCCCAAGACCCGGATGCCCCGGAAGACCCCGGTGGTCCAGGAACGCATCAACCAACTCAAGAAGATGCGGGAAAAGAAGAGCGAATCCCTGGGCATGGAGCCGGGTTTCCTCATTAACAATGCCCTGATCATGGCCGTGGCCTTTGCCAACCCCGGCGCCATGGACGAACTGGCCGAAATCCAGCCCATTCGCAACTGGCAGATGGAATGTTTGGGCCAGGATATCCTTAAGGCCCTGGGACACGGGTAAGCCGATTCTCCCATCCGGATGTGCGGGGCCGGGGCCCCGGTTCTGAACACCGGTTTTTAAGCCCAAAACACCACGCGTCGGTCTGGTTTTCGCGCTGTAGGAAGATGTTTATCCCCTATTGTATATGGATGAAGGTCTTCCTGGCGCCTGAAATCGAGACCGATCCGGCCCCTTCTACGGGGCGGTATCCATGCGTTTGAACACAGGAAAGAATATGAAAATAGAATTTGCCAAAATGGAAGGCCTGGGAAACGATTTTATCATCCTGGACGATCGGGACGGGGACATTGAAGGGACCATTTCCTATGGAGATCTGGCCCTGAAGCTTTGCCACCGGCGCTTCGGCATCGGTGGGGACGGGATCATCGTCCTGAAAAATTCCAAGGACCACGACTGCTGCTTCCGCATCTTCAACTGCGACGGCACCGAGCCGGAGATGTGCGGCAACGGCATGCGCTGCTTTGCCAAGTACCTCTATGAAAAGGGGATCATGACCCAAAGGCGGTTCCGGGTGGAGACCCTGGCCGGCACCGTGATCCCCGAAGTCCTGGTGGACGAGGCCGATGCCGTGGTTTCGGTGCGGGTGGACATGGGCGAGCCCGTCCTGGACAGCCAGAGGATCCCCGTGGTCCACGACCAGGATCGTTGCATCAACCAGCCCCTGGCCATTGGGGGTCTGGACATGGACCTTCACATGACCACGGTCTCCATGGGCAACCCCCATGCCGTGATCTTTGTCCCCGATGCCGATGCCGTTGACCTGAAGCATGTGGGCCCCATGGTGGAGACCCATTCCCGGTTCCCGGAAAAGACCAATGTGGAATTTGTCCAGGTCCTGTCGGATTCGGAGCTGCGCATGCGGGTCTGGGAGCGGGGGGCCGGCATTACCCTGGCCTGCGGCACCGGGGCCTGCGCCGTGCTGACGGCGGCCCACCTCAACGGTCACACCGGCAGAAAGGCCGTGATCCATCTGGACGGCGGCGACCTGGGGATCTTCTGGGACAAGGCCGACAACCATATCTATAAGACCGGCCCTGCCCGGTTGGTATTTGAATCTCACATCGAAATCTGATATATAGTCCGGCTTGCAAAAAACCTCCCCTGCCCGACAGGGGCGGGGGCGTTGTTTTCACTGGACATTTCCATCCCTCTCCATCCCTTTGTTTTTCCGTTGCCCCCGGCGCTCTGCGTGGTGGGGTCCTGGGGGTTGGAGAATGGATTTCTTCGGATATTTGACACATATCAAAGCGCCGGGTTTACCCGCGCCGATTATCCTGGAATATCCGGGTTCCCAATATAGATGAACCGGGCCTGAATCCGGTCAAACCCATATGAAAGGCAGCCTATGTCAGCAATTTTCGGTATGGACTTTGGTACGTCCAACTCCGCCATTTCAGCCAATATCGACGGACAGGTCAACCTGGTCAACCTGGATTCCGCAAGCCCCATCCCCATGTCCCTGAAATCCGTTCTCTACTTTTATAAGGATGAGGGGCCCCTGGAGTCCCATGCCGGATATGATGCGGTGAAAGCCTACATGGACAACGAGGGCGAGGGGCGGTTCATGCAGTCCATCAAGGCTTTTCTTCCCCATAAAACCTTCCAGTCCACGGAGATCTACAACAAGACCCACACCCTGGAGCAGCTCACCGCCCTGATTATTAAGACCGTTAAGGACAAGGCGGAAAAGAGCCTGGGGCAGGAGATCAACGATGTGGTCATGGGCCGCCCGGTTGTCTTCAGCCAAGAGGCCGAGGCCGATGCCCTGGCCCAGGAACGGCTTCTGGCCGCGGCCAAACTGGCCGGGTTCAAAAATATCACCTTCCAGCTGGAGCCCATTGCCGCGGCCTTTTCCTATGAAAACACCCTGGAAGAGGGGGTGGAGAAAAAGGTATTGGTCGGCGACTTTGGTGCGGGCACCTCGGACTTTACCATTGTGAAATGCCGCAGGGGGGCCAACCTGGGCTCGGACAGAAAGGACGATGTCCTCTCCATCTCGGGCGTGGATTTCGGCGGTGACGTCTTTGATTCCAAGATCATGTGGGAAAAGGTCTGCCAATACTTTGGCCGGGGGATCAAGGCCCGGTCCCAGATGAGCGGGAATGACTTTGAGATTTCCCCCATCATCATGCGCCGGCTGAGGCGCTGGCATCTCATCCCCCAGCTGCGGCGGCCCAGGAGCCTGAAGTCCATTGAGGAGTTCAAGCATTCCCTGACCTCTCTAAAGGATCGGCGGATCATCGAAAACCTGGAGAACCTCATCCATTTCAACTATGGGTACAAGCTCTTCCAGTCCATTGAACGGGCCAAGTGCACCCTTTCTTCGGAAGACCATGCCCGGGTTCTGTTCAAGGATTACAACATCGACATTGACGAGGCCGTGACCCGGGCGGAATTCGAAGGCTACATCGCAGGGGAGGCCAAGCGCATCGACGACTGCATCAACACCTGCCTCACCGATGCCGGTCTTACCGCCCCGGACATCGACCTGGTCTTCCTCACCGGCGGTTCCTCCCATATCCCCCTGGTACGCCGGGTCTTTGAAAAAAAGTTCAACCCCGAGGCCATCTGCCAGTCCGACGCCTTTACCTCGGTGGCATTTGGCCTGGGGCTCTACGGCTCCCACCTTTTATAATCCTTGTTTTGTCGCTGGGGGCCGGAGTGCTTCCCTGGGAACTTCCGGCCCGTTTTTTGAGGTCAACTATATATTCCGGATATGTCAAGAAATGGATCTGCCGGATTTACAAGGCGCAGAATGAAACGTTGTACTGAGATACCGTCGTGCATCGGGGGCGCCCCCCTGTGGAATCATTACAGGGAGACACCCTCCACCGCCACGGGAAGGCTTCCGGTGAAGGAGAGGATCCGGTAGGCTTCCAGGACCTCCCCTGCCGGGATGTCAATGAGCTGCCGGGCAAAATTATAATAGTCCTGTTTGGCGTTCAGGACGTCGATGAGGTTTCTTTGGGAAAGGCGGAACTGGCCTTTATAATGGACAAAGGTCTGCCAGCTGTATTCCTTGCCCTGCTCAAGATTCTTTTTCTGCTCCACAAAATTCCGGTACCGGGCCCAGGAATAGGAGAGAAGGCGCTGGATCTCCAATTGTTTTTCCGCCTTGAGATGGGCCTGCTCGTTCTTTCGGGCCAGGGCGTTCTTCTTTTTGGCCTGGTCCATGCCTCCGTTGAAAATGTTCCATCGAAGGGTCATCATGGCCTCGTTGGAGTGTTCCCAGGTGGTTTTCCCCTCAAACTGGTCCTTGTAGTGGGTGGTGAGTTTAAGATTCACCCTGGGGTACCAGGCCGTGTCCACAAGGGATACGCCCTCACTTGCGGCATTGAACCGGGCGGCCATGGCAAGGAGATCAAGGTTGTCCGATGCGCTCTTTTTCAATGCCTGGTCCAGGCTTTGGGGCATGGGAGTGGGAAGGGGGACTTCCATGAGTTTGCCCGGCTCCCGGCCGGTGACCTTGTGATATTGAAAACGGGCCTCTTCCAATTCGGTGCGGACCATGGAGAGGCGTTGAAGGGCCGATGCCAGTCGGGCCCGGGTCTGGACCACATCGGCAATGGAGCCGACGCCGGCCTTTTCCTTTTCCGCCAGCAGATCCACTGTATCCTGATAAAAGTCGCAGATCTCCCGTTCAAGGGCCAGCATCTCCGTGGCGCACCAGACCTGGAGGTGGGCGGAGACGGCATCCAGGGCAACGGACTGGGCCCGGGAGAGGACCCCCAGTGTTTCCGCATCCAGGACGGCCTGCTGAATGGCGATGTGCTGCCGGGTTTCCCCTCCGTCATAGATCCGCTGAACCAGGCTTAATGAGGCTTCGCTTTTTTCATCCCAGTCCCTATCCAGGTTGGTTTGCCGGGCCAGGGCGTCGCTGTATTGCTCCACTCCGTATCCCAGAACCATGTCCAGGGTGGGCATATACCGTTTCTTTTGCTTTTCCAGTTCAGCCCGGGCCGCCTTGTACCGTTCCACGGATGCCGAGATCCGGGGATTATCGGACATGGCCAGTTCCATGGTTTGGGCCAGCTCCACCCCTTCTGCCCGGGCCTGGGACACCAGGATCAGGCTTAAAGTAGCCATGAGGCAGATGAGGTGGACAAAGGCCATAACAGCCCTGCCCATTTTTGGCATGGCGATTATCCCGGCCAAGGAGGGGGTGGGAAAAGAAGGTGCCCAGGACAGGCGGTGTGTCAATGGCTGTGGTGATCTGCTGTTCATTCTATCCATGGCTCCATTTAGTTCAAAAGGGTGTGATATCCGGTTTGCCGGACCTGTTCGTATGCCTTTTTTTCCTGGGAGAGGCATTGTTCCGGTGTGACCCCTGCGGCTTGCCACAGGGCCGGGGTCACGGTGTCGGCCCACAGGCCAAAGGGCTTCTGGGCGATGGCGGTGGAAACCGACTGGGAGATGAGAAAAACAAGGGCCGTTTCCAATGGGTAGGCCGGTGCCTTTTCCGGCTCCACATGGAAGCGGGTGACGGTGATCAATCGTTCTGTCAGATGCCAGTCCTCCATGAGACAGGCTCCCAGGTCGGCATAGTCAAAGCCCATCATCTGCCGTTCCGTCTGGAACAGGGGCTGGTCCTTGGCCTGGGAGGCTTCCCTGGCCTGGGTGGTCAGCTGGGGAAAGACATCCATCATGATCATGTGGCCGATGGCGTGCAAAAGACCGCAGGTGAACAAGAGGTTGGGCTCGGGGAACCGGCACTCTGCGGCCAGTAACCGGGCGGTCATGGCGCACCGGACACTGTACTCCCAGAACCGGGCCAGGTCGGCCTGGGAGACCCGGGTTTCTTCCAGTGCCTTGAAAACCGAGGCGTTGAGCACCATGTCGTGGATCTGTCGGATCCCCAGCATACTCACGGCGTGGCTGACGGTTTCGATGCGATGACGGCGCCGGTTATAGGGGCTGTTGACCAGCCTGAGAAACCGGGTGGTCATGGCGGGGTCGTGGCTGATGAGAACCGCAACGTCGGCCATGGCGTAATCGGGCTGCTCCAAAAGCTTTTTTAGCCGAAGGTAAAGGTCCGGTAACGGGATTAAGCGGGCGGCTGCCCTGGCCTTGTCAAATAGGGTGTCGTTCATGGTCTGGTCTCCGCTTAATTCAGTTTTGCCGGCTGCTTCATCGGCATCATTTTCAGTACCTTTTCAGGGGGCAGGGGCGGATCAAAGAGATATCCCTGGAGATATTCGCACCCAAGCCGTGCCAGGTTGTCTGCCTGTTGTTTGTTTTCCACCCCTTCGGCCACCACGGTGAGACCCAGCCCGTGGGCGATGGAGATGATGGTCTGTACCAGCATTTCCGCCTTGGGATTCTGCCCCAGTCCCGCCACAAAGGATTTGTCGATTTTCAGGCTGGAAATGGGCATTTTACCCAGGTAGGACAGGGAGGAATACCCGGTGCCGAAATCGTCCATGGTTACCCGGATGCCCATTGCCCGGATCTGTTTGAGTATGGAAAAGGCATCGTCCCGGGTATTGAAAAGGGAGGTCTCGGTGAGTTCGAGTTCCAGCATCTCCACATCCAGCTGGTATTCATCCAGAAGGGCCTGGATTTGGTGGGGCAGGGAGGACTGCTTGAGCTGGATGCCGGACAGGTTCACGGCAATGGGGCCTGGATATAATCCCATGTCGAACCATTCCCGGATTTGCTTGCAGGCGGCCCGGATAACCCAGAGGCCGATGTCGTCAATCTGACCGGATTTCTCCGCCACTGGGATGAACCGGTCCGGGGGAACGCTTCCGATCTGTTTGCTCTCCCATCGGAGCAGGGCCTCAAATCCAACAATGGAGTGGTCCACGGCATTGAGCTTGGGCTGGTAAAAGAGGGTGAATTCATCTCCGGTCAAAGCCTGGTGCAGGGCGTTTTCTATTTGCAGCTGTCCCAATGCATGGTCGTTCAATTGTTTGGAAGAGTACATATATCGGTTACCGCCCAGTTTTTGCCGGGCAAAGCGGCAGGCGTTGCTGGCCGCCCTGAACAGGCGGTCCGTTGTCTCTCCGTCATGGGGGTATAGGCTGATGCCGAAGCAGGGGTTCATGTAAATTTCATGTTCCATGATAAAGAAGGGGGCCTTGAAGGCGTCCTGGATCCGTCGCATGATCCAGGTCACCTGGTCGGCCTGGTCGATGTGGACCAGCAGGACCCCCAGTTCTGTGGGACCTATGCGGGAGACCTGGGGGGCGTGGCGTTCTTTTTCCATGACGGCGACGGTGTCCATGTCCTTGCGGAGAAACTCCAGCAGTCGGCGGGCACAATCGGCAACCAATTGGTCCCCGGCTTCGGCGCCCATGGTTTCGCTGACCTGTCGGACGGTTTCCAGGGATACGGACAGGATGGCCAGCATCCGGTCCTCCCTGTTGCACCGGACAATTTCCCTCTGGGTCCGTTCCCTGAACACTGGAAGGGTGGGCAGACCTGTGACGGCATCCAGGCGTTTGCTCAGGGCTGCGTCGTGTTCCATTTGTTGGACTTTGGCCTCCAGTTCCGCCACCTGGGTCTTTAGGACATCTTTTTCAGAGGGGGCTTTTTCCGGAGCATTGGATTCCAGGGGTGGGGCCGGGACGGTGTCTTTGGCCGAATCCCCGGTCTGGTTCAGAAGGGGATCCCCCCAGGCCACCACCCGGTTCCTCCCGTTTTCCTTGGCCGCATACAGGGCCTGGTCCGCCTGGTCCACCATTTCATCGGGGGTGCTGGCCCCCATGGAGATGGTGGCCACCCCAAGGCTGGCTGTCACCTTTACCTCTTCACATGCCTTTCCCTCTATGATGGCGCGGATGCGGTCTGCAACGGCACGGGCCTTTTCCATGTCCATCCCGGGCAGGACCACGCAGAATTCCTCCCCCCCGTACCGGCCCACCAGGTCGGTCTCCCGTGTGGCGGTTTTAAGAACGTCCGCCACCATCTTGATCACCTGGTCCCCCATGGCATGGCCGTAGTTGTCGTTGACCTTTTTAAAGAAGTCGATGTCCACCATTATGCAGGAGAGGGCTTCGCTCTGGGTTTCGGCACGGTCGTGGAGATGCTGGAAGGCTTTGTTGAAGGCCCTGCGGTTGAGGCAGAGGGTGAGGGGATCATGGTTGGCCAGGGTTTCAAGCTCTTTATTCTTCAGGGTGATTTCCTGGGTGGCGGCCTGGAGCTTGTCAATGGTCCGGTTCAGCTCAAAGTTTTTTTCCTCCAGAAGGGTGATGTCGTCAAAGGTGACCAGGGTTCCCCGGCATCTGCCCCTTGCATCGGGTATCACCACGGCGCTGCTCACCAGTTTCCGTCGCCGGCCCCGGCGGTCGGTGAGGACCAGGGATGCCTCTGCCGTCTCCTGGTCCCCGGACAGGATTCGTTTCCAGGGAAGTGGCGCTGTGGTGGGGTCGGCCGGATCCTGACGCCAGTTCAGTTCTGCTCCCTTGAGGCCCACCAACTCCTCCGGGCGGGCCTGGATCCATTCGGCAAATCGCGTGTTGGCCATGACGATGTGTTCTTTTTCGTCCAGGATGATCACCCCTTCCTGGAGCACATCAAAGGCGTTTTGGACCCGTTCCGGGATAACGGCGGAGGGGTCCAGCTCCCTAAGGGTCCATTTGAGGATCAACCCGTAGGTGAGGAAGCCGGTCAGGATGATAAATCCCAGGAACCCGGCAAAGGATTTGAGCATGGCGGTGAGGGAGCCCTCCAGCCACAGGGGGGCATACCGGAGTTCAACAGAGGCCCATTTTTTCCCTTTTTTGAACAGGGGAACATGGACATGGGTGGGGGTGGATTCCCCGCCGGGATGGGGGTGCCAATTGCCCAGATGGTTACCGGCCACGGCCAGCAGTTCCCCTTTCTGGGTCCGGATGGCACCGGACCGGATATCCGGGTTCCGGTCCACCACATGGCGAAGGGTCTCCTGCATGCTCTGGTACTGACCTTTTTCCGCCTGGATGGAGAATTGGAGGGCCAGGGATTCACTCAATGTTTTTCTGGACTCAAGCTCGGCCTTGTTCTGGTCGGGAACAAAACCCAGCAGCCGGGCGGCAAACAATAGATTCACCGTGATCAATACCATTGACAGGGTCAACCGCATTGCAGGGGATTTAATCTTCATGTTTTGCTCCATCAAAGAGTGTTTCGGTTTCAGTGGTCCTGCCCCGGTCCCCGGCACTTTTTTTCAATTTGCCGGAAAAGACCGCCACGGGATCAAAGAAACGCCATAGGGGAATGCTGGAGGAAAGACTGGCCAGAAGGGAACCTGTTTTCAGAAGGTTGGTCACCACTCCGGCGGTAAAGGTCACCGTGCTGATGGCGGCGATGCTGGTTTTGATGGACTGGGTATTGATGCGATGGGTAAAGGATTCGTCCAAATCTTCCCTCAGCGCGTCGTGGGCCCTGATCATGTCTTCTGCCACAGGGGCGTCCAGGTCAATGCTCTCCTTATTCCGGGCCAGGGTAATGGGGGTGTCCGGGGTTCGGGGTACGGTTTTAAATGCGGCGTCTTCTAAGGATCGGTAAAGGGTGTTGTCAAAATAGGTGAAGGCCCTCTGGGTGGCGGTGGCGGCATCCTCCGGCTCCTGGTCCTTCCACAGGTCCTGGTCCAGGAACAGGACTTCATACCCCAATTCTCCAGGATCTGTTTTTTTGTCTAATCCCTGGTCTCCATTGGATTGGGGGGTGGTAACGGAAATGGGGACATTGGGGGTCGGCGTATCCTCGGGCGTGTTGGTTTCCCCCCCGGTTTCCGGGGTCGGTTCCTGGATATTATTTAAGGGGTCGTCCCCCGGGTCCGGGGGCAATGGCTGGGATGGGTCTGTTCCCGGTGTGGACCCCGAATTGGAATCGGCCGTCACCGTTATGGTAAACGTCTGGCTGGAGGTGAGATGGCCGGCGCCGTTGTCGGTGACGCTAAGGGTCACGGTGTAGCTGCCTTGAAGTCCTTCACCCGGTGTCCACGAGAATTCCCCGGTTGCCGGATCAATGGACATCCCCAGAGCTGTGGCGGTCGGATCCAAAGCATAGGACAAGGTGTTTCCGGGCTGGTCGGGATCAGTGGCAGAGGCGGTGAAGTTCAGTGGAATGAGTTCTTCCACGGTTTTATTTCCCAGGGCTCCTATAACAGGGGGGCTGTTGGTTTCGTTCACCGTGATGGTGAAGGTTTCGCTGTCGGACAAGTTTCCTGTTCCGTTATCAGTGACGGTGATGGTGACGGTGTGGGTTCCCTGCTGTAGTTCCCCTGGAGTCCAAGAAAACTCACCGGTGGATGCGTTAATGGTCATGCCGGCTGCAATGGATGTTGCATCCAGAGAATATGTCAGTGTGTCTGTTGGGTCGTCAGTGTCTGTTGCGGTTACTGTAAAACTGAGGGTGTTGTGTTCATTAACGGATTGGTTACCGATGGCGTCCAGGACCGGGGCGGTGTTGGTTTTGGTGACGGTGATGGTGAAGGTTATGCTGTCGGATAATGTTCCTGCACCATCGTCGGTGACGGTGATGGTGACGGTGTGGGTTCCCTGCTGTAGTTCCCCGGGCGTCCATGAAAATTCACCAGTGGAAGCGTTGATTTCCATGCCGGCTGCATCGGATATGGCGTCCAAAGAATATGACAGAGTGTTTGCCGGGTCGTCGGAATCTGTGGCGGTTGCAGTGAAGGAGAGGAGTTCATGCTCGTTAATGGTTTGGTTGCCAATGGCGTCCAGGACCGGGGCGGTGTTGGTTTCGGCAACGGTGATGGTGAAGGTTATGCTGTCGGATAATGTTCCTGCACCATCGTCGGTGACGGTGATGGTGACGGTGTGGGTTCCCTGCTGTAGTTCCCCGGGCGTCCATGAAAATTCACCAGTGGAAGCGTCGATTTTCATGCCGGCTGCATCGGATATGGCGTCCAGAGAATATGACAGAGTGTTTGCCGGGTCGTCGGAATCTGTGGCGGTTGCAGTGAAGGAGAGGAGTTCATGCTCGTTAATGGTTTGGTTGCCAATGGCGTCCAGGACCGGAGCGGTGTTGGTCTCGATAACGGTGATGGTGAAGGTTATGCTGTCGGATAATGTTCCTGCACCATCGTCGGTGACGGTGATGGTGACGGTGTGGGTTCCCTGCTGTAGTTCCCCGGGCGTCCATGAAAATTCACCAGTGGAAGCGTTGATTTCCATGCCGGCTGCATCGGATATGGCGTCCAGAGAATATGACAGCGTGTTTGCCGGGTCGTCGGCATCGGTGGCGGTTGCAGTGAAGGAGAGGAGTTCATGCTCGTTAATGGTTTGGTTGCCGATGGCATCCAGGACAGGGGCGGTGTTGGTTTCGGCAACGGTGATGGTGAAGGTTATGCTGTCGGATAATGTTCCTGCACCATCGTCGGTGACGGTGATGGTGACGGTGTGGGTTCCCTGCTGTAGTTCCCCGGGCGTCCATGAAAATTCACCAGTGGAAGCGTTGATTTCCATGCCGGCTGCATCGGATATGGCGTCCAAAGAATATGACAGCGTGTTTGCCGGGTCGTCGGAATCTGTGGCGGTGGCAGTGAAGGAGAGGAGTTCATGCTCGTTAATGGTTTGGTTGCCAATGGCGTCCAGGACCGGGGCGGTGTTGGTTTCGGCAACGGTGATGGTGAAGGTTATGCTGTCGGATAATGTTCCTGCACCATCGTCGGTGACGGTGATGGTGACGGTGTGGGTTCCCTGCTGTAGTTCCCCGGGCGTCCATGAAAATTCACCAGTGGAAGCGTTGATTTCCATGCCGGCTGCATCGGATATGGCGTCCAGAGAATATGACAGCGTGTTTGCCGGGTCGTCGGAATCTGTGGCGGTGGCAGTGAAGGAGAGGAGTTCATGCTCGTTAATGGTTTGGTTGCCAATGGCGTCCAGGACCGGGGCGGTGTTGGTTTCGGTAACGGTGATGGTGAAGGTTATGCTGTCGGATAATGTTCCTGCACCATCGTCGGTGACGGTGATGGTGACGGTGTGGGTTCCCTGCTGTAGTTCCCCGGGCGTCCATGAAAATTCACCAGTGGAAGCGTCGATTTTCATGCCGGCTGCATCGGATATGGCGTCCAGAGAATATGACAGAGTGTTTGCCGGGTCGTCGGAATCTGTGGCGGTTGCAGTGAAGGAGAGGAGTTCATGCTCGTTAATGGTTTGGTTGCCAATGGCGTCCAGGACCGGAGCGGTGTTGGTTTCGGTAACGGTGATGGTGAAGGTTATGCTGTCGGATAATGTTCCTGCACCATCGTCGGTGACGGTGATGGTGACGGTGTGGGTTCCCTGCTGTAGTTCCCCGGGCGTCCATGAAAATTCACCAGTGGAAGCGTTGATTTTCATGCCGGCTGCATCGGATATGGCGTCCAGAGAATATGACAGAGTGTTTGCCGGGTCGTCGGAATCTGTGGCGGTTGCAGTGAAGGAGAGGAGTTCATGCTCGTTAATGGTTTGGTTGCCAATGGCGTCCAGGACCGGGGCGGTGTTGGTCTCGGCAACGGTGATGGTGAAGGTTATGCTGTCGGATAATGTTCCTGCACCATCGTCGGTGACGGTGATGGTGACGGTGTGGGTTCCCTGCTGTAGTTCCCCGGGCGTCCATGAAAATTCACCAGTGGAAGCGTCGATTTTCATGCCGGCTGCATCGGATATGGCGTCCAAAGAATATGACAGAGTGTTTGCCGGGTCGTCGGAATCTGTGGCGGTTGCAGTGAGGGAGAGGAGTTCATGCTCGTTAATGGTTTGGTTGCCAATGGCATCCAGGACCGGGGCGGTGTTGGTTTCGGTAACGGTGATGGTGAAGGTTATGCTGTCGGATAATGTTCCTGCACCATCGTCGGTGACGGTGATGGTGACGGTGTGGGTTCCCTGCTGTAGTTCCCCGGGCGTCCATGAAAATTCACCAGTGGAAGCGTTGATTTTCATGCCGGCTGCATCGGATATGGCGTCCAGAGAATATGAGAGCGTGTTTGCCGGGTCGTCGGAATCGGTGGCGGTGGCAGTGAAGGAGAGGAGTTCATGCTCGTTAATGGTTTGGTTGCCAATGGCGTCCAGGACCGGGGCGGTGTTGGTCTCGGCAACGGTGATGGTGAAGGTTATGCTGTCGGATAATGTTCCTGCACCATCGTCGGTGACGGTGATGGTGACGGTGTGGGTTCCCTGCTGTAGTTCCCCGGGCGTCCATGAAAATTCACCAGTGGAAGCGTTGATTTTCATGCCGGCTGCATCGGATATGGCGTCCAGAGAATATGAGAGCGTGTTTGCCGGGTCGTCGGAATCGGTGGCGGTGGCAGTGAAGGAGAGGAGTTCATGCTCGTTAATGGTTTGGTTGCCAATGGCATCCAGGACAGGGGCGGTGTTGGTTTCGGCAACGGTGATGGTGAAGGTTATGCTGTCGGATAATGTTCCTGCACCATCGTCGGTGACGGTGATGGTGACGGTGTGGGTTCCCTGCTGTAGTTCCCCGGGCGTCCATGAAAATTCACCAGTGGAAGCGTCGATTTTCATGCCGGCTGCATCGGATATGGCGTCCAGAGAATATGACAGCGTGTTTGCCGGGTCGTCGGAATCTGTGGCGGTGGCAGTGAAGGAGAGGAGTTCATGCTCGTTAATGGTTTGGTTGCCAATGGCGTCCAGGACCGGGGCGGTGTTGGTTTCGGCAACGGTGATGGTGAAGGTTATGCTGTCGGATAATGTTCCTGCACCATCGTCGGTGACGGTGATGGTGACGGTGTGGGTTCCCTGCTGTAGTTCCCCGGGCGTCCATGAAAATTCACCAGTGGAAGCGTTGATTTTCATGCCGGCTGCATCGGATATGGCGTCCAAAGAATATGACAGAGTGTTTGCCGGGTCGTCGGAATCTGTGGCGGTTGCAGTGAAGGAGAGGAGTTCATGCTCGTTAATGGTTTGGTTGCCAATGGCGTCCAGGACCGGGGCGGTGTTGGTCTCGGCAACGGTGATGGTGAAGGTTATGCTGTCGGATAATGTTCCTGCACCATCGTCGGTGACGGTGATGGTGACGGTGTGGGTTCCCTGCTGTAGTTCTCCGGGAGTCCATGAAAATTTACCAGTGGATTCGTTAATGGTCATTCCCGCTGCGATGGATGCTGCGTCCAGAGAATATGACAGCGTGTTTGCCGGGTCGTCGGAATCTGTGGCGGTTGCAGTGAAGGAGAGGGGTTCATGTTCGTTAATGGTTTGGTTGCCAATGGCGTCCAGGACCGGGGCGGTGTTGGTTTCGGCAACGGTGATGGTGAAGGTTATGCTGTCGGATAATGTTCCTGCACCATCGTCGGTGACGGTGATGGTGACGGTGTGGGTTCCCTGCTGTAGTTCCCCGGGCGTCCATGAAAATTCACCAGTGGAAGCGTTGATTTCCATGCCGGCTGCATTGGATATGGCGTCCAGAGAATATGACAGCGTGTTTGCCGGGTCGTCGGAATCGGTTGCGGTTGCAGTGAAGGAGAGGGGTTCATGTTCGTTAATGGTTTGGTTGCCAATGGCGTCCAGGACCGGGGCGGTGTTGGTTTCGGTAACGGTGATGGTGAAGGTCTTGCTGTCGGACAAGTTACCGGTTCCATTATCTGTAACGGTGATGGTAACGGTGTGGGTTCCCTGCTGTAGTTCTCCGGGAGTCCATGAAAATTTACCAGTGGATTCGTTAAGGGTCATTCCTGCTGCGATGGATGCTGCGTCCAGAGAATATGACAGAGAGTTTGCCGGGTCGTCGGAATCGGTTGCGGTTGCAGTGAAGGAGAGGGGTTCATGTTCGTTAATGGTTTGGTTGCCAATGGCGTCTAGGACCGGGGCGGTGTTTGTTTCGGTAACGGTTATGGTGAAGGTATTGCTTACCCACAAGGTGGCAAAGTCGCTGTCGGTGAGGTAGATGGTGACGGTGTGATCGCCTTGCTGGAGTTCCCCGGGGGTCCAGGAGAATTCACCGGTGGATGAGTCAATGGTCATTCCGGCTGCAATGGAGGTGTCATCCAGCTTAAAGGCTAAAATATCTGCCGGATCATCCGAATCCGTTGCCGTGGCCGTAAAATTGAGGGTGGCATGCTCGTCAATGGTTTGGTCCGGGATGAAGTAGAGCACCGGGGTGGTATTGGTCTCGTTGACCGTGATGGTGAAGGTCTGGCTGTCTGACAGGTTACCGCTGTCCGTGACGGTGATGGTGACGGTATGATCTCCCTGCTGGAGCTCCCCGGGGGTCCAGGAGAACTGTCCGGTGGCGGCATCAAGGGTCATACCTGCTGCGATGGAGGTGGGGTCCAGGGTGTAGGTCAGTGTTTCCCCGGGGGCATTGGGATCGGTGGCCGTTGCCGTGAAATCGAGGGCGTAGTGCTCATCAACGGATTGGTCGTCAATGAAGTCAAGGACCGGAGGGCTGTTGGGGGGAAGGACTTTTATGGCATAGTCTTCCACTTCCCCGGCCTCAAAGATTTCATCGGAGGTGGGGGGGGCGCCCCCGCCCTTGAGGGTGATGCGCATGGCAATGGTGCCAACGGTGGCGTCGTTCGGGGCGGTGATGGAAATGGTGTGGGGATCGGTGCTTAAATTGTATCCTTTGGTCAGTTCATAGGACTCTCCGTCGTCCTCAAAGTCCCCATCCCTGTTCCAGTCGATCCAAGCCCAGAGATAATAGTAATCATTAGCATCGTGGCGGGTCTGGATGGAGACGGAGAGGTCCAAGGTCTGGCCCGGAGCGATCTCTGTCTTTTGGGCGGTATAATCCCCATATCCGTCGGTTTCCGCCCCACTGGTATGGTCAATGGTGCCGAACTGGACCTGCTTGATCCATTCATAGGGGTTGGATTCCCCTTTGGAGTTGGGATAGATCAGCATTTCCGGATCCTTGACCTTGACAAAAAGGGTCTGGGTGTCGGAGCCGCCTTTGCCGTCGCTGACCCTTACAATGACCTCGTAGGTATTGTCGGCGTTTGCATCCGTGGGGTTTGAAAAATCCGGAGGGGTGATAAAGGAGAGGCTCCCATTGGTAGCATCAATGGAAAAGGCGTTGCTATCGGTCCCGCCGGGATCAATGCTGTAGGTCAGGGTGTCCCCGTTGGCATCATCTGCGGTAACGGTGGTTACGCTCTGGGTGCCCCCGGGAAGCTTGATTTCGGCCGTATCTCCCCCGCCGTTGCTGGTGATGGATGGGGCTTCATTTGCGGCGAAATACAGTTCTTTTACATCGTTTTCGCCCAGCCCCCGGTCGTAGATGCGGACATCATCGATGAATCCCTCAAATTTCCAATTAAAGGTATCGGAGTATTCCAGGGCGCCGATGTGCATGGCATCAAGGTTGGGAACCGTGGAGAAAAATGCCTGTGTGGCGTCGTCTTGGGTCGGGCTGTGAGGATAGGAGAGTTTGCCGTTTGCCGTTGTGGCCTGTTCACCGTCTATGTAAATTCGGTTTCCGCTGCCATCAATGCAGATGGCAACGTGATGCCATTGGTTGTCGTTTAGGGCGGTGGTGCCGTATGCCAGAAGCTTGTCCTGTCCGCCCTCCCTGACTTCAAAGGTCAGGTAGCCTGTGTTCATGAGGCCCAGCCGGATGTAGCTGTTTCCATTGCTGGAATCGGAAAGACCGACCAGGGTCATGTGGTCATCGTTTGCGTCGGTTTTGAACCAGACGGAAATGGTGCCCTGGGAGAGGCCGGCAAAATGATCTACATGGGCGGACAGATCGGTGGTGCAAGGCGCGTCATCGTCATCATCATCGTCGTCATCATCATCATCGTCATTTACTTTAAGAAGGAGTTTGCCGTCTCCCAGTTTGTTGCTGTCCGTGTTGGTGTCGATGGTGGCGCCGTCCTGGAGGGTGCCGTCGTATCCGTTTCCACTGCTGTCCGAGGCATCGTCGTCAAAGGTCCAGTGCCCCACCAGACCAGTGGTGGTGTCCAGGGTTCCCTGCCAGTCCGAAAGGGCGGTTCCCATTGCCAGGGTCTGGGTGTCGATCAGGCCGGCATGGTATTCCAGATCCCAGTCTCCCCCAAGGGTCGTATGGCCGGTGAGGTCCTGGGAGGCGGCAATGTCGGCCCCGGTCGCCTGGGCAATGGATTGGATAAAGGCTTTTCCGGATTCATTTCCCGCCAGGTTGCACCCGTAAAAAAGGATATCCCCGGTTTCTGAAAGGGCCTTGGTCCAGGCCGAAAACACCGATGGATCCTGCCGGACCATGGCTTCGGTGAGTTCGGTGCTGCCCAGTTGGACGGCTCCGGGCCGTCCGTGGCTGATGATATGGATGGCGGAAAGATCGGATTGGGGGGACAATATCTCTGCCATCTGGGCCAGGCCGTCCCTGTCTCCATCAAGGATCACCACCTCCACCTGGGCCCCGTCCTTGGAGATCAGATCCTGGATCAGGGCCTCGAATCCGGAGATGTCCCCATTGATCAGGACCAGCTCCCGGCCCTGATGAACTGTCTCCATGGCGGCTCCCTGGGATTCCGAAGAGGGCTGTACCGTGGGCTGGCTGCTGTCTTCAACTGGATCCGGGATGAGGTGGCTTCCCTCAGTCAACGGATCTCCGGACAGGAGGATGCGCTTTTCCAAAACCTCATAGACAAAGGGGTTGGGTCGGCTGTCAAAGGGCTTTTTCATGGGGTTAACGAACCTCCTTTCCCGAGGCCATCTGCTGGGGCCTGTGTTTGGCCGGGGGCTCAGGCCGTGCCGGAGGGATGGGGCCCTGGGCCTTGGTCAACGGCTTGAACACCACCCGGCATTTAAGCCCCCCGGGAAGGGTCAGGTCTGGATTGGGCAGTTCCAGCCGGATGCCGTAGGTGTTGCTGGCCGCATCAATGACCCGGTCCACAAGGGTGACCACGGCCAGTTTTGAGGGGTAGATGTCCAATTCCGGTTGCACCTGTGCCGTCATGCCGGGGCGGATTTTACCAAAGGTGGCTGCGGGAACAATGACCTCCACCGAGAGGGGGTCGATGCGGGCCACCTTCATCACGGGTTGGCCGTTGACATATTCACCTTCGGAAACGTAGCGTTCCACCACCACTCCGGAAATGGGGCTGACAACGGAGCGTCTGGCCAGGGCCGCTTCTGCCTGTTCCATTTCAAGGGTGGCCAATTGCCGGTTTTCCTGTACTTTTTTGAGTTGGTACCGGTTGATTTCGATTTCCGTTTTGGCCTGGTCTTTATCGTGGGAGGGGACCGCCTCTATGTTACGAATCCGTTCCTCGGCCCTTTGTGCAAAGGACAATTGGGCCTGGTTCAGCAGGATATCCCCGTCAAAGGCGGCCATGGCCATGGCCTTTTTCAGCACCAGTTTTTCAACGGTTGAATCCAGTGAGAGCAGCACCTGACCGGCCTCAACCCTGTGGGTCCTTTCGGCACGGATGGTGTCAACGATTCCCTTGGCCGCTGCGCCAATGTCCACAACGGCGCTGGGTTTGATCAGGCCGTCCAGTTCCAGGGAGGCCTCCTGGGTGTATCCGGTCCCCGTTAATAGGGATAAGCCCATAAGGGGCAGGATGAGGGTCCATATGAACTGTTTCATGGTGTGCTCCTTTGTCATTCGTTTTGTCCACTGAAGGTGAGGTGCTGGTTTCTGAGGTGGTCCTGTTTCAGAAGGGTCATGCGCTTTGATCTGTGCCGGCGCTGGGTGCGGTATTGAAGCCAGTGGACCAGGGTTGCATTTATTCTATGGTGCCGGGCTTTGCCCGGGCGTGTGAGACGGCTCAAAAGGGAGAAACAGACCGGGGAAATCCGCGTGCGGATGGGATCGTCTTCCAGGGAGAGGATCATCCGGCAGGAACCGGGATCCCCCTGTCTGGCACTTCTGCCGAACAATTGCCGGTCAATGCGACGGCAGGGATTAAAACCGGCCCCGATGACATGGAGGCCTCCGCTGGCCCGGACTTGGGGGGAAAGGGTGATGTCCGTTCCCCTGCCGGCCATGTTGGTGGCCACGGTGACCTGGCCCGGCTGTCCGGCCTGGGCCACGATGTCGGCTTCGGATTTGTCCTGCCTGGCATTGAGAACCCGGTGGCCGATGCCGGCCCGGATGAGGCTGCGGCTAAGCCATTCGGATTCGGCCACAGAGCCGGTGCCGATGAGAACGGCCCTGCCCCTGTTCAATTGGGTTTGGGTGGTATGGACCACATCCTGCCATTTGTCCCGTGCCCTGGCATGGACCCTGGGGCTCAGATCCCTGCGGCGGCCCGGGCACCGAAGGGGGATTTTCCGGCTCCTGATCCGGTATACAATGGCGAATTCATGCTTGACCTCCCGGACGGTGCCGGTCATCCCCGCCAGCTTGAGGTAACGACAAAAGAAGCGTTGATAGGTGATGCGGGCCATTGGGGACCGGTCCCCGGTCAAGGGGCAGCCCTCCTTGATTTCCACCATCTGGTGGAGACCGTTCTGCCAGGATCTGTCGGGCATGCGGCGTCCGGTGCCCGGATCAATGAGAATGATCTTCAGGTCTTCAACCAGGTAGTCCCTGTCCCGGGCCAGCAGGTGGAGGGCCTCAAGTGCGGTTTTGATCCATTCCTCCACCTGGAAGGGGTGGCGGCCATGGTACGGACCGTCCGGGATCCGGGAGCGGATTCTGCGGTAGCCCCCCGGTGTCAGGGCAATGGTTCGGGTGGGGATGTCCAGGGTGAAATCCCTGTTATGTTCAAGTTCCCGGGCGAGATCAAGGGCTGTTTTATAGTGTTGGGGGGCCAGTCCGTGGTGTTCTTCCCTGCTCAGGATCAGGGGGGTTATGGCATCGTCGATCATGACGGAATCGGCCTCGTCCACAATGGCGTAGCACAGTCCCCTGAGCATGGGAGGGCCCGAGGATTTGAGCCCGGACACGGCCAGGTTGGTCCTGAGGCTGTTGGCCGGCAATGTCCCCAGCAGGGTTCGATCCCGTAGATAGTCAAACACCACCTGTTTATGGGTGCAGAAGACCACATCCCTGGCGTAGACGGCCCGTTTTTCCCCGGGTGTCATGGTATGGGTCACGGCCCCGCCGGTGAGGTTGAGGGCGGCCAGAACCGGGGCAAGGAGGCCGGCATCCCGTTGGGCCAGGTATTCGTTGACGGTGATGATGTGGACCGGGATGCCGGAAAGTGCGGCCACACAGGCGGCAATCCCTGCTGCCAGGGTTTTGCCCTCCCCGGTTTCCATTTCAGCCAGTTCTCCCTGGAGAAGGGTCCAGGCCGCCATGAACTGGGTGTGGAAGGGGCGCAGTCCCATGGTCCGGTCCATGGTTTCCCCCACCAGGGCAAAGGCCGCCATGCAATGGTCAAGCTCAAGTCCCTGCCGCCACATTTTTTCCTGGAGGCGGTGTTGGAATTGGGGCAGCTCCTCTTGGGTTTTTACGGCCAGTTTTTGGGCATGGGGGGCCACCTTTTCTGGGATCCGGTCCAGGGGAACGCAGGGAGAAAAGATACGACCAAGCCTGTGGCTAAGGTACCTTGCCAGGGTATGCATGGGAGTGGGGGCCCGGTCTGCATGCTCGGGATATCGGCCCAGAACCGGTCCGGGACGGATCATGGCAGGGTTGAAAATCAGCATGGCCTCACACCTGGAAAATCCGGGTCCAAAGGGTGTAAAATTCATTGAGCCACTGTCGGTAAAATGGCATGGCCTCGTGGTCGAATCGGACCATGGCCCGGCCGCCGATGCGGGGGGCCGGTGCCGGGGGTGCCAGGCAAAGGTCGACCTGGAACACCGTATCCAGAACCCTCAACCCTTCGGGGTCGGAGGGATCGGTGGGGAAGATACCGCCGCAGGCCTTTCCCAGGGATGCCGCAGGCAGCCGGAAGTCCGGGGCCGGTACGATGCGGACAATATCGGCGGAAAAGGCCTTGGAAGGCATCTCGGCCAGGCGCACCCGCACCTGTTTGACCTGTCGGCGCACCCGGTCGATGTCCGACTGGCTCACCACGGCCCGTATGATGGGGCGATGATCTCCAATGACATAGCCCAGGGTTTCTCCTTTTTTGACATGGCGGCCCGCCAGGGAATCCGGGTTGACCAGGGAAATCTGCCCACTGCCCGGGCTGAACAATTGGAGATGGGCCTGCTTCTGCCGTGAATGGGCCAGCTCTCCTTTGGTATTCTGGAGTTCGTCCCAGATGATTTTTTTTTCGGTCGGTTTTTCCAGGCCAAGGGCCCGGTACCGGGCCAATAGTTCGGAGACCCGGGATTCCTGGATATGGATTTCATGGATCAGGTCCGGTTTTTCTCCGGTGATGATAAGGGCCTGGGGGGATACGCTGTGGTCGTTTTCCACCTCCACCCGGGTGATTTCAAAATCTGTTCCCGCCCTGAGAACCGAGTGTTCCGGCAGCCAGACCACCCCCTGGGTCAGGGTGCGGTTGGGGGCCGGATAGATGAACACCGCCGTTGCCAGCCCGGCTGCCGCCACCAGGGACAGGGTGGCCAGTCGCAATTTTTTTGTTCTGACCCCGGGGTGGGCCAAAACCTGTTTCAGGGTTTGGAGACCGGGGAGGACAAAAAGGCCCATGATGCCCCAGGCCCCAAAGATGATGCCCAGGATGAAAAACCGGCCGCAGACTATCCAGATGAGGCCGACCAGGACCAGGATCCGGTAGGCAAACGACAGGGGGGCGTATAGGAGGAACCAGACCCCTTCACCCGGTGCCGTGACCGGGGACTGCTCCCGGGGAATCCCCAGGAGATAGCGCCGGAAGAGGTATCCCATGTAGTGTTTGGACCGCTGGGCCAGGTTGGGGATTTCCACCAGGTCCGAGAGCAGGTAGTAGCCGTCGTATCGAAGCAGGGGGTTACCGTTGAACAGGAGGGTGGAGATGCCGCCCACGGCCATGACGCTGAGGGCCAGGGACCCCATGAGACCGGTGCCGTAACTGCGCCAGATAAAAAAGGCGATCCCGGAGAGGAAGAGCTCCACCATGATGCCGGCACCGGTCACCTTCACCCGCTGTGATTTTCTGGAGAAGACTGCGGAATCTCCGGCGTCCACATAGGCCAGGGGGGTAAAGGCCACCAGCAGGATTCCCATCTCATGGACGCTGCCCCCATACCGCTTGACGGCCAGTCCGTGGCCCAATTCGTGGAGGATTTTCATGAAGGGGTAGGTGAACCAGAGCAGAACCAGGGAATGGGGGGCGGCGAAGTGACCGGCAAAGGCGGTGACCAAGGCGGTTCGGTGGACAATGGCCATGGTGGCCGCCATGGCCACCACCACTGCCCAGATCAGGAGGGCCGTGGGGGCAAACAGGGCCCTGCCAATGGGCCTCAGCCGGTTGAGGAGGCGGTCGGGGTCCAGGAGGGGTAGTTTCATGATCAGGGGGGAAAAGCGCAGGATCCCCGGGGCGTTTTCTTCAATGTCCAATGCCGTGTTCCGGGCAAGGGCGGCGGTGCTGTGGTGCAGGTTGCAGATGACCAGGTCGGCCTGGTGGAGCTGAACCAAAAGGGAGATGAGTTCATCCTGGGTGGGAATGTTCTCGGTGGTGTTCTCCAAAATCTCCTGCCAGATTTCTTCCATGGTCCGTTGGCCGTTCATCTGGCTGATCACCCTGTAGGCGGCGGAATTGAACCGGTGGACCTGCCCGTCCAAGGGATTTTTAAGGATATACCAGGGAAGGCGGCGATAGACATGGCGGGAAATGACAAGGTCCTTTCGCAGCGAAGGCTTCAGGGGGGAAACCTTATACCAGTATGTGCTGTTTAACGACCGGGTCACTATTCCCCCCAGGGCAGCAGTGCCCAAAGCGAGAAACGGGCCCAGTCCACCAGTTTTCGGGTGAGGATCCAGATGCGCCGTTCCCGATGGATGCGAATTTTGGCCACACCCTCCATGCCGGGCTGGATCAGGTCCGGCGAATTCTCCATGGCGGCCTCCACCTTGAAAAAGTGTTCACTCTCCTGGGTGACGGCCACCCGGGAGACGCGATCAACCTGGAAGGTGATGGGGCGATGGGGTAGACCGGTGAGTTTGAGAATTCCTTTCTGGCCGGATTGAATGAACCGGATGTCGGTCTCCCTGGCCTTTAAGGAAACCTTGAATTTCGTGGCCGGGGCGATTTCAAAGAGGACATCGCCCGGGGCCACGGGCGCCCCCAAAGATTGGCTCAGATCGCCCTTTATCACCATGCCGGAAAAGGGGGCGAAAATCCGGGTCCGGTTGAGCTGGTAATCCACCAGTTTCAGCTCGGCGGCGGCTTGATCCCTTTGGGAGGTGAGGATGGCGACTTCAGCCCGGTCCGATTCCGCCAGGGCCTTTCGCAGTTTTTTTTCGAATTGTCGTTTACGGGTCTGCCATTTATCGCGTTGGAGAAGGAATTCGTCCCGGTCCATTTCCGCAAGGATATCCCCAACGCGAATGCGATCCCCTGAACGGATATACGCCTCTGAGATAAATCCCTGGTGGGGGGCGGCGATGACCCGGCTGGTGTCGGCCTTCACCGTGGCGTCGCAGGTGATGTGGAAAAGACTGTCCGTGGTGCCCAACCAGATCAGAAGGCCGGCCAGGACGGCCACCGTAAGCTTCGCAATGAGGTGCCGGGGACCGAAGAGTTTCGTCAATCCCTTTGACATCCCTTCGGTTGCCTTGAACACGAAGGACCGTTGGCCCTTGTACCGGGTTTCCAATACGGGGCCCATCATCAGGGCGGTCTGTTCCAGCAGAACAACGGTTCTCCGGGTAAAGGGTCGGTCTGCCTCCCTTTCCAGAAGGAGGGCTCCGAAAACCCTTCCGTTTTTACCCAGGGGAATGGTGCAGATACATGCCTGGTGCTGGAGATCGGAAAGGGTGCGGTGGAAATGGCCCGATACCTGGGGGGTGTCTTCCGGGGCGGGGTGGGTCATGGTGGTTTTCCGGTCGAGGGCCTCTTCCATGGCCTCGGCTGCGGCCTGGATAAAATCCCGGCGACGATCGATATCCGACCGGCTGGAAACGGCTTCCAATCGTATCCGGTTTAACCGGACAACGCCGAGCATGACCCTCGTGCAGGCGAATTTCCCAGCGATTTCATCCACCACCTGTTCTGTGGCCCCGGCAAAGGTGTCCGGTTCCAGTGCGGCGGCAACGAGGTCCATGAGTTGGGACATTTGGTCCCGACCCGCTGTATCGGCCTGTTCCATCATGGTTTCCAGCCATTGGCTCCCGATCTGTATCTGTTTGATCACGCTCTGTTGCATGGATTTGGAGCGGCTGGTGATTCCAAATACCGCCACCCCCCAGAGAACATCTTTTAAAAAAAGGGGGACGGCGACGGCATCCAGTGGATCGCCGGTGTCTGCATGGTGATGGATGTGCGATTGTACGACGGATTTTTCACTTTGGCAGGCCGCATGGCCGATGGCGCTGAGAGACGATGCGTCGGTTTTGGTGTCGGGCCAGACGATATGGGCGGCAAGGGCGGTCTTGTCCGGTGGCGGAAAAGTGAAAACGACGGCGTTGACCATGCCGGAGATCATGGCACATTGCTGGTTTAACCAAGCACCAATTAATTTATCCATACACTTAAGGTCCAGTACGATTGAGCACCCATTATTGGATCAACACAGCTCAGACAAACCTGCCCGCTGCACAGCAATAACGCATTTACCTACATGTATTCAATATTAAGGTTATCCTATATAAAAGGAGTAAAAAGGATGTCAAGAAAATTATGAATTTATGGCCAATTAACTATCCAATAACTCCTATAATGCCATTTGATAACCAATACCAACTATCGTATATCCCTGTTTCGCCGGAAATAAAACAGAAGTATGGTGGAGGAGGTGAAGGCCATTGCCAGGGAAAGTTAGGAAGTTGAAATGCTGACTTTGGAGAGGTGCTTTGAATCCTAGCTTTTTGTGGTGTTCGCCAAAAGAGGGCGTTTTGTTTGGTGGGTTTTCATCTTTGGTCTGATTGGCGAAATTTTTTGTTCGCATTGTTGGCGATTGACCGGGGGCTGCGCCGGGGAGGGCGATATCTTGGCCATGACCAGTCGGGGAGGTGATCGTAATAGCTGGCCCAGATCCTTCGCCGGGCCTTGGACGTCGGCAAGGATGAAACCTGATATCAACCCAACCCTGTCCCCATGTGAACATCCATTGGTGAGAGGCCGGGACGTCTATAGCTTTATGGCGACCAATACGGGCAGGTGGTCGGAGATGTGGAGGGTGTCCCGGGCCCGCACGGATTTTGAAATTACCTCCAGGCCCTTGTCCAGAAGGATGTAATCAATGGTTCGGTCCGGCCCTGTGACCTCGTTGTCATTGGGGAAGTGGGTGTACCAGGGGGAGGGGGATGCGGGGTTGCTTTCGACCAGGCCGGGAATGACCTGGAAGGCTTCAAACATGGGTGTCATTTCGCTCTTTGGCTGGTAAAGGTAGCGCTGGGACTGGGGCAATGCCTCGTATTGGTGGGGGGGAAGGAGGTTGAAATCCCCTGCCGCCACCACCCGTTCCCCCTGGGTCCGGGCCTGGAGGACGGTCTTGGCAAAGGCGTTGATCTGGCTGCGGAGGAGCTCTGGATCCTCGGGGAAGGCCTCCAGGTGGAGGTTGATGAGGCGCAGATCGGCACCGCCGGGCACCTTGATCCGGGCCGTGAGAAGGCAGCGTTGGAGGTCCAGTCGTCGGCTGAGGGGATCCTTGTCCGGTTGGGGCAGGGCGATGCGTTTTCCATCCTCCAAGGGATACCGGGAGAGGATGGTGAGCTTCATTCCCACCGGCCCCATGATTTTGGGATGGGGGACAAAGTCGGCCTTCCAGTAAAAGGTTTCCGTCACATAGGGATAGGGGGCGTTGAGCAGGGATTGGAGACGCCGGGTTTGGTCTTCCTTGTCCGTTCGCCCGGCCCCTTCGTCCACCTCCTGGAGGAGGAGGACATCCGGGTTTTCCGCCTCAATGACCCGCACGGCCTCGGCAAAGGTGGCACCAATGTCCCCGGAAGAGGGTCTCAGGTCCGGCCCCTTGAACTCGGGCAGGTCATAGAAGAAGACATAATTCTTCCCGGCAAAATACTGGATGTTCCAGCTCATGATTTTCAAAGGAGTGCCGGCCCGGGGGGCCTGGCCGCCGGTTCCGGTCACAGATACGTCTTCAATGGGTTGGAAGGCACTCCCACCCAGAAAAAGCCATGCCGTTACCAGTCCAAGAATAATGATACACACTGCAGCCAAGCCCCCGATCCATTTCCCTATTCTTTTCATGGTGATTCTGCCTCCGGTTTTGTTGTGTGTGAATCCCGAATGTTTTATGCGGTGGATTCGGGATAAGCGGTGTTCAGACACCTTATAGGAACAGAATGCCCGGTATTGTCAAGAACGAAAAATCAGGGCACAGGGCCCGGGCCGCCCCCGGTACCCGGCCCGGAGAAAACCACGCAGATTTTTCCTTTGACCGGATGGATGGGGTGGAAAATCCTTGACAATTCATTGTCCCCTGTTTAGGTCATATCCCAGACATTGACATGGGGGGCCGTTCTCCCCCCTGAACCCGAACCGATTTCCCCCGTTGGGCTATGGAAACCGCGTCCCATGGAACCGAACCCCTTCTCCTGTATTTTAATTGATGATGAACAGCCGGCCAGGGATGAACTGGCCTTTCTCCTCTCTTCCCATCCCGATGTCCGGGTGGCCGGTGAGGCCGATTCCGTCCCCTTGGCCGTAAAGGCCGTCCGGTCCCTGCGCCCCGACTTTATCTTCCTGGACATCCAGATGGGGAGCCGAAACGGATTTGAGGTTCTCTCCGGGGTGGAGGATATGGCGGCCCCGCCCCTGGTGGTCTTTATCACGGCCTATGACCAGTATGCGGTCAAGGCATTTGAGGCCCGTGCCGTGGATTACCTCATGAAGCCCTTTTCCCCGGAACGCCTTGCCCAGAGCCTGGATCGGGTCCGGCAGATGGTCGCCATGGGCAGGGAGGATGCCCTCCAGTCGGCCCTGTCCCAGCTCACGGCGGTGTCCGCCCCGGCCAGGCCCCGGCGCAAGGTGGCCGTGGAGAAGGAGGGCCGCATCATCCTTCTGGATCCGGAGGAGGTCGTCTTCTGCCAATACCGGGACAAGCGGATTCTGGTCCACACCACCACCGATACCCACCTGATCCACGGGATCCACACCCTGGACCAATTGGAAAAACATCTGGATGGATATCTTTTTTTCAGAAATCACAGGAGCACCCTGGTGAACTTTGACCAGATCCGGGAGTTCAGCCCCTGGTTCAACGGGAAATACCACATCCGGATGAAGGACAAGGACGCCACAGAGCTTATCGTGACCCGGGAGAGGGTGCGCCGGTTCAAGGATCTGCTGGGGTTGTGATGGCCTTCGATCTGAATCTGCTCATCAACCTGGCCCAGCACGCCAGCTTCATTGTGGCCGGGGCCCTGATCCTTTTGGCCGCCTCCCCCGTGGACCGGGCCGGCATCCGCAGGGATTCCCGCATCAACCAGTTCTTTCTCATCTGTTTTTTCGGGTTGCTCGGGATTATGGGAACCTATTCCGGGAACCAGATTTTCCAGTCCTTTGCCAACCTCAGGGCCATGGGCATTGTGGCGGCCGGGCTCTACGGCGGCGTAACCGTGGGGGCCGGGGCAGGGCTTGTGGCCGGAGGCCATCGTTTTTTCATCGACCCCTGGGGCTTTTCCGCCATCCCCTGTTCTTTGGCCACCTTTTTGGAGGGGCTGTTGGCCGGCCTGCTCTCCATCCGGTTGGGCCGGTGGCGGCAGAACTGGGCCGTGGCCGCCCTGATTTGCTTTGTGGGGGAGGGGCTTCACATGCTTCTGGTGGTGGCCATTTCCCGGCCCATGTCCCAGGCCGTGGACCTGGTCTCCATCATTGCCCTGCCCATGATGGTGGCCAACCCAGTGGGCACGGCCTTGTTCATCCACCTCACCAAGATCCTCTCCCTGCGGCGGGAGCAGCGGGAGTCCACCCAGGCCCAGACCGTCCTGGATATTGCCAGTGAGACCGTCCGGTATTTCAGGACCGGTCTCACCCCGGAATCGGCCCGGAAAACGGCCCGGATCATCTATGAGCGTCTGGCCGTGGCTGCGGTTTCCATCACCGACACCCAGTATATTCTGGCCCATGTGGGCACCGGAGCCGACCACCACCTGGCCGGGGAAAAAATCATGACCAAGGCCACCCAGGAGGTCATGACCTCGGGCCGGCCCTGTTTTTGGAGAGAGGCCGGGGCCATTGGCTGCGATGTGCCGGGCTGTCCCCTGAAGTCTGCCATTGTGGTTCCCCTGCGCAAGGGCGACCAGGTCATTGGCACCCTCAAGCTGTACGGGGCAGGGGATACCTCCCTGGACCAGGTGAAATTCAACATTGCCAAGGGCCTCACCAGCCTCTTTGCCACCCAGTTTGAGCTGGAGAACATCCACAAGACCGAGAAACTCCTGGCCCAGACACAGATCCGCCATCTCCAGGCCCAGATCAACCCCCACTTCCTCTTCAACTCCCTGAACACCATTGCCTCCTTCTGCCGGACCCGACCGGAAAAGGCCCGGGAGCTGATCCTGGACCTCTCCTCCTATATGCGCCGGAACCTCAGCGCCAGCAAAGGGATGATTCGTCTGGACGAGGAGTTGAACCAGATCCGCTCCTACGTGGCCATTGAAAAGGCACGGTTCGGGGACCGCATCTCCTTCTCCCTGGAGGTGGACATGGCCTGCCGCCGGCTCATGATCCCTTCCCTGATCATCCAGCCCCTGGTGGAGAACGCCATCCGCCACGGCATTTTGGCCTGTGATCACGGCAGCCGGGTTTCCGTCTCCATCGGTGCTGTCCATGCCGGGGCCGCCGTTGCCATTGAAGACGACGGGGCCGGCATTACCCCCTCCCATCTAGACCAGCTCCTCACCCAGGAGGCCGATACCACAGCCCTGGGCGGAGTGGGGCTTGCCAACACACGCCATCGTCTGGACCGGCTCTACGGGGCTGTCCACGGTTTTTCCGTGGACAGTTCCCCTGGCAGGGGGACCCGCATCTGTTTCACAATCCCGGAGATTTGGTAAAAATAAGCACGTAGAAAGTGTTAAGGCATTTCGTGAAATATCCCGGCACATTGTATCGGGTCATCCATGGCCACCATTATATCCAGGCGAACCTGTTTATGGCCGCTGTCCATATGTTCCAACGTACCCATAAGCATTGAAGTTCCAGTTACTTCGCCTTGAAACATATCAGATCCATTTAAGGGGATGCACTTCAGCGCCGTAATCTGTCATTTCAATCCCCGGATATGACCTTTCAGTCCAAAGCTCTTTGGGGGCCGCCCTCTCCCTGTTATAGAAAATCCAATTCTCAGGGGAGAAAAAGATGAATATTAAAATGGTTAGGCCCGGGGCCGGCCCTGGGGAGAACGGATTCGGGCCGGAAGATTAAGGAGAGACAAATGGATGCATTAATCATCATGGTGGCTGCCTTTGCCGGGTACATGGTCATGTACCGCCTCTACGGTAAATTCATCGGCAGCAGGATTTTCAACCTTTCCGGGCAGGCCAAGGTTCCTTCCGTTGAAATGGAAGACGGGGTGGACTATGTTCCCACCAAGAAAGAGGTGATCTTCGGCCATCACTTCACCTCCATTTCCGGAACCGGTCCCATTGTGGGCCCGGCCGTTGCCATCATCTGGGGCTGGGTACCCGCCCTGATCTGGGTCTTTGTGGGCTCCATCTTCATGGGGGCCGTCCACGACTTCGGCGCCCTGATTATCTCCATGCGGAACCAGGGCAAGTCCATTGCCGATTACACCTCAAAGTACATCAACCCCAGAACCCGGTTCTTCTTTTTCCTCATCGTATTTCTGGAGCTCTGGATCGTCATCGCCATCTTCGGTCTGGTCATTGCCGTGGTCTTTGCCATGTATCCGGCCTCGGTCTTTCCGGTCTGGTTTGAAGTGGCCATTGCCCTCTACCTGGGCCATGCCATCTACAAGCAGGGCAAGAGCATCATGACCTGGTCCATCATTGCGGTGATTCTCATGTATGCCACCGTGTTCATCGGCGCCTGGATGCCCATTAAGATGCCCGCCATTGCAGGGATTCCCGCCACCGGCATCTGGACCATCATCCTGCTGGCCTATGCCTTCATCGCCTCCACCCTGCCGGTGACCACATTGCTCCAGCCCCGGGATTTCATCAACTCCCACCAGCTTCTCATTGCCATGGCCCTGCTCATCCTGGGCGTGATTTTTTCCGCATTCGGCGGGAACCTTCACATCGTCGCCCCGGCCGTGCAGACCGCCCCGGCCCAGGCACCGCCCATGTGGCCCTTCCTCTTCATCACCATTGCCTGCGGCGCCATTTCTGGATTCCACTCCCTGGTCTCCTCGGGCACCTCTGCCAAGCAGGTGAGGAACGAAGAAGACGCCCTGTTCGTGGGATACGGCTCCATGCTCATGGAGGGGGCCCTGGCCACCCTGGTTATCATTGCCGTGGCCGCCGGCATTGGCATGGGCTATGTGACCAAGTCCGGTGAAACCCTGGTGGGGGCTGCCGCCTGGACCACCCACTATTCCTCATGGGCTGCAGCCGCCGGCCTGGGTTCCAAGGTCGCCGCCTTTGTCAACGGTGCCGCCAACATGATCGCCTCCACCGGTCTGCCCAACGGGGTTGCCGTGGTGGTCATGGGCGTCTTTGTGGCTTCCTTTGCCGGCACCACCCTGGATACGGCCACCCGGATCCAGCGCTACATCGTTGCCGAACTCTTCGGTAGCCTGAAGATGACCTTCCTCACCGGGAAATACGTGGCCACCTTTGTGGCCGTCTTCTCCGCCCTGCTCCTGGCCTTTGCCTCGGGCGCCGGCGGAAAGGGCGCCCTGGCCCTCTGGCCCCTGTTCGGCGCCGTGAACCAGACCCTGGCCGGACTGGCCCTGATGATCATCACCGTCTACCTCAAGACCCGGGGCGGGATGAAATGGCTCATCTCCGGCATCCCCGCCGGCCTGATGATGTCCATGACCATCTGGGCCCTGGTCATCAACCAGGGGAAATTCATGGCAGGGGATAAGACGCTCCTCACCGTTGTGAACGGCATCATCCTCTTCATTGCCCTGTGGATTGTGGTGGAAGGGGTTTTAAAGCTCATGACCACCGGTGCCGGGGAAGACAAGACCCCGGTCTATTCCGAATAAGATAAAAACCACCGCCGGAGGGGGACAGCTCCTCCGGCGAATATATCCCGGATATTTCACGAATCGGATATTTAGGATTCCAAGCGTTTTGGAGCAAATTGTCATGAAATATTCGGGATAGGAGGCATCCATGCAGTATCGACTCAAACAGGTTTACATGACCGGGATCATCCCCGCCCTTATCCTTGCAGGGGGTGTTGAAGTCGCCCGGTTTATGGGCATGATGCCCCCGGGCATGGCCCCGGCCCCGGAATGGGTGGCCCGGGCCGCCTTTATCCTTGCAGCGCTTACGGCCCTTGCAGGCCCGGTCCTGATCCGTGCGGTCTTCGCCCATTCCCACCGCACCGGCACCGGGGTCGACCAGGGATCCTTTTATCGGTTCCAACTGGGGCTTCTGGTGGTGAGCCTGATCACCCCCTACCTGGCCTGCGCCGCCCTGTTCTTCGGATTTCCCCGGTTCTACGGCGGCGGCATCGTACTCATGGCCCTCTATGCAGTCTATTACTATTATCCGTCGGAGCAGCGGATCAACTTTGACAAACGGATTTTCCGTGTGGGGTGACCATGGGGGTGAATGACTATCTTCAACGGTTTTTTGCCGGGATAAAATCAAGCTGGGAGACCGCCGACCAGGTGGCCCGGGAAAGGGCCGTGGAAACCCTGGAGGCCGAAGTGGAGGAGATGGAGACCATCTTTGCCCTCCTCACCCAGGGGGCCTTCATCGGCCTGCCCTCGCCCCCGGCCCAGATCAGCCTCGACCTTCTGCCCATGATGGAGGAAGACCTGTCCCTTCTCCTGGATCGGGTGGACACCGCCAACCAGCCCCTTTCCCGGCTCTTTTCAGTATTTGAGGTCTCCTGATGCCCCTTAAAACCCTATTTGTCCTGGGCAAGGGCGGTACCGGGAAATCCACGGTCGCAGCCCTCATGGCCCTGGACCTGGCCGCCCAAAATAAAAAGACCCTCCTGGTCTCCCTGGACGACGCCCACAACCAGTCCGACATCTTCCTGCAGCCCTTTAACCACAGGGCCACCCGGATCCTGCCCGGCCTCAAGGTCATCCAGGTGGACCGGGACCGGGAGATCCGCCGCTACCTCAAAACCTCGGCCGCCCAGGTCAAGCACAGTTTTTCCTACCTCACCGCCTTTAACCTGGACCATTATTTCGACGTGCTCAAGCTGTCCCCGGGCATGGAGGAATATGCTCTGGTAACGGCCTACGAGGCCCTGGCCCAACAGCACAAGGACCATGACGTTCTCATTTGCGACATGCCCCCCACGGCCCTGAGCCTGCGCTTCTTCAACCTGCCCGCCCTCTCATTGACCTGGATCGAGCAATTGGAAACACTCCGCATGGACATCCGGAAGAAAAAAGAGGTGATCTCCACCATCCGTTTCGGCAATAAAGAACTGGAGCAGGACAAGATCCTCTCCCGGATCCGCGGGATCAAGGCCCAGTACCAGAAGACCCTTGCCCTTTTCCAGGACCCGGTCCAAACCCGGATCATCACCGTCTCCAACCCCGACGCCCTGTCCGGATCGGAAACCGCCCGGATCAACCACCAGCTCGCCGCCCTGGACATGCCCATCCTTGGCCGCATCCTCAACCAGCGGGCCCCGGGGCGTTCCACGCCCCCATCCGGTGATACCCCCCCCGAACTGATGATCCCCTTTTCAGAAACGCCCCTTTTGGGCGTGGACTGCCTCCAACGCTTCATGGCCGACCACACCCTTTCCTTTGATGTGCTGCTAGGGGGATGATGGCCTGAATAAACCGGGGCACCTGATGTCTATCAGGGGCCCCAACGCTTTTCAAAATATCCAGCCCTTTCAGGCTTCCTTGAGAAAGGCAATGGCCGCCGCCTTTTCCTCCATGGGAAAGCCCTTCATCTCCACCCCCTTGAATAGCCGTCCCTCTAGATTCATCAGCTTGGGAACCCAGTTTGCATTGGCCACCACGGCAATCCTACCAAAATGGGAAAGGCCCACATCTTGGAAGAATTTCAGCTTTTCCACCATGGCCTCGATTTCAACGCCACCTATGCTTTCGACCTCCTGGTAGAGGTGGATTTTTTCCCCCGGTCGATGACGGCCTTGAACTTATCCAGGACATCCTTTAGCTCCCCCATGGTCACCTTCCCCTCAAGGCGATAGTCAACAACACCCTCAACTTCGATATCCACGTATTCCAGCATGGGGCCTCCCTTTGTTTGATGTTTTCAAAACGCTTTATGTCAAAGGGCATATCACAAATAGGGGGAGGAGGAAATCTTCTGGGAATTCAACGGTGTAGTGTGTCGGTCCTGTCCAAAGGGCCGGCAGGTTTTCCCCTACCCAGGGTTGGACCCTCCATTGCCCCGGCCATTGGTCGGCAAGGGGAATTTTCATTGACGAACCCGGATGGCGTCATATGTTTTTGTATTGTGAGTTAAAACAGAATTTTACCCTATTTATATGAGGTGGTGACTATGACCCTTAGATTCAACACCGTGGCCCTCCACGGCGGCATTCAAACCGATGAAACCGGATCCCGGGGGGTACCTTTGCACCGGACCACGGCCTACCTATTTAAAAACACCAAGCATGCGGCGGACCTCTTTGCCCTCAAGGAGCTTGGGAATATCTACACCCGCCTCCAGAATCCCACCCAGGATGTTTTAGAGACGCGCATGGCGGCATTGGAAAACGGGGCCGCCGCCCTGGCCCTTTCCTCGGGCACGGCCGCCATCTTCTATACCATTATCAATGTTTGCGGCAACGGGGACGAGGTGGTCTCCACGGCCAACCTCTACGGGGGGACCTTTACCATGTTTGCCAACATGCTCCCGGAGATGGGGATCAGGGTGAGGTTCGTCAACTCGGGGAAGCCCGAGGACATTGAGGCGGCCATCACGGACAAGACCCGGCTCATCTTCACCGAGGCCATCGGCAACCCCTCCCTGGATGTCATTGATATGGACCAGCTGGCCCAAATTGCCAAAAAGCACCACCTCCCCCTGGCCGTGGACGCCACCTTTACCACCCCCTATGTCTTCCGTCCCATTGACCATGGGGCCGACATCGTGATCCATTCGTTGACCAAGTGGATCGGGGGCCACGGCACCGCCCTTGCCGGGGTGGTGGTGGACTCGGGCCGGTTCGATTGGAGCCATCCCAAGTTCAGGCTATACAATGAGCCCGACCCCTCCTACCATGGCCTCCGCTATGCCCACGACCTGGGGGACCTCAATCCCCTGGCCTTTATATTAAGGATGCGGGTGGTCCCGTTGCGGAACCTGGGGGCCTGCATCAGCCCGGACAATGCCTGGCTCATCCTCCAGGGCATTGAAACCCTCTCCCTGAGGATGGCGGCCCATTGCCGGAACGCCATGGAAGTGGCCCGCTTCCTCAAGGACCATGACCAGGTCTCCTGGGTTCGGTACCCGGGCCTGGAATCGGACCCGGCCCATGGAGTGGCGGATAAGCTTTTTGAGAACGGCTTCGGCGGTATGGTGGTCTTTGGGGCCAAGGGGGGACGGGACAAAGGCCGGCGCTTCATCGACAACCTCAAACTCATCTCCCACCTGGCCAATGTGGGGGACGCCAAGACCCTGGCCATCCACCCGGCCACCACCACCCATTCCCAGCTTTCCGAGACCGAATTGGTGGAAGCCGGGGTGACACCGGATATGATCCGGCTCTCCATCGGGTATGAGGATGTCCGGGATATTAAGGAGGATCTGGATCAGGCCTTGGTCATTTAGAAGGCGCATGTTTTGTTTCGGGCTGTGGTTTGGCGAACGGATATGGTAAAGTAAACGGGTCGACCAAAGCCGTTATCCAGATGGAACAAGAAACAAGGATGCATAGATGATTCAGCGAAGGGGAAAATCCTACCATTGTCCGGTGGAAGTGGCCATGGATGTGCTCAGCGGAAAATGGAAAAGCCTTATGCTCTGGCACCTTAACGAGGGCACCAAGCGTTACCGGGAGCTGGAACGCATCGTCCCCGGGGTGAGCCAGAAAATGCTCACCCAGCAGCTCCGGGAACTGGAGCGGGACGGGCTGGTGGAACGGCAGGTCTATGCCGAGGTGCCGCCCCGGGTGGAGTACCGGCTTACGGCATTGGGGAAGAGCGCCTTTCCCATCCTGGAGATGATGCACCAATGGGCCACGGGGCCATTGGGCATAGAAGAGAATCCCCCCGGATCCGAATAGGCTGGGGAATGGGGAGGCCGGGTCGTCTAGGAAATGGATCTGCCTGAATTTGAACCCTATCCATGCACATTCCCATGGAATCTCCGGATTACAGGCTCTGCCGCACCTGATCCAGGCGGTGGTTGATATACCGGATCTGGGCCCGGGCCAGGGCTGCATCGTAGTTCAGGGAATGGGGGTTCATGAACCCGTGGCCGGCCCTGACCTGCCTCAGGGTGAGATGGGGTTTTTCCCTGAGCCGGCCCATGAGGGTGGAGACCTCGAAATGATCCTCCCGTTCCGGGAAGATGAGTTCCACGGGCCAGAGGGGAGAGACCCCGGTGTGGTTCCGGATCTGGGAGCCATAGTACCCCAGGCAGAGGCGGATCCCGGACAATTCGTGGTTGTCGGCCAGGGTCCACAGGGCCGATGCCCCCACGCTGAAGCCCAAAAGAACCCGGTTATCCTCGTCCCGGTCCGGGGGCCGGTCCATGAGGAGGTTGTAGATGGTCCGGGCATAGCCGGCAATGCCCACCTGGCGGGTGAAGTGGGCATAGGCCGTTTTCTGGTTGGTGAAATACTCCCCACCCGGGGTATAGGGGTCCAGCAAAATGACCCGGTCGGCCGCAAGCTGACCGGCCAGTTCGTCCATGGCCGGGGTCAGGCCGTAAATATCCGGTGCCACAATCAAGGTCAGGGTCATATCATCCTCTAATCCGGATATTTGGAGGCCGTCCTCTGAAATGTCCGGGTAAACTGGGGGGCCACGGCCCCCGATCCAGGGTCTAAATTTTTGACTTATTCCATCACCAGGGCCTCCGATGCCAGGGCCGCCACCGTATCCACCTTTATTCCCAATTCATAGTGTTTGGACAACTCCCCCAATTGGCGGTGGCAGGAGAGGCAGGCCGTGGCCAGGTGGTCCAGGCCGCATGCCTTCATCTGGTCGGCCTTGGGCCGGCCCGAGATCATGCGCTTGGCCGTGGAGGTGGAATCCTGGAGAAGGCCGCCGCCACCGCCGCAACAGATACCATCTTCCCGGTTGGGCGTCAATTCCACCACCCCCTTGCAGATCCGGGAGAGGAGCTGGCGCGGGGGATCGTATCCCCCGGACTTGCGGGCAATGTTGCAGGGGTCGTGGTAGGTGATTTCATGGTCGTGGACCCTGGGATCGAATTTCAGCACTCCCTTTTCCGCCATTTCCACACAGAGCTCGGGCATGGAGAGCACCCGGAACCCGGGTTCCCGCCCCAGGTAATGGGGGATGAGGCATTTGAGCACGTGGTAGCCGTGGCCGCATTCGCTTAAAACCAGGGTGTTGATGTCCAGGGCTTCGGCCTTTTCCACCACCCGTTCCACCAGGGTCTTGGCAATGTCGTCCCGCCCGGTGAAATAGCCCCAATTGGTCACATCGGTGTGGTGGGAGGACAGGGTCCAGGGTCGGCCCATGGCATGGAAGAGCCGGGCCATGGCCGTGAGGTGGAGCAGGTTGATGCCCAGCTCCCTGGGGTTGGGCAGGTAGAGGAAGTCGGCTCCCTTTTGGTCGTATTGGACCCTGGCGTCGGGGTCCTCCATCTCGTCTTCGAATTCCTCGGAGACCCATTCCACGGTTTCAATGAACTCCTCTGTGGTCAGGCCGTTGACATCCCCGGTTTCCAACCGGGTTTCAATTCCCCTGGCAATGTCCCCGGGAACAATTTTTTCGGCCAGGGAGAGGCTTCGGCCCTTGCAGACCACCTTGTCCATCTGGATCTCCATGGGGCAGTCCTGGGTGCAACGGTTGCAGATGAGGCAGTCCCAGAGCATGCCGGAATCGGCCAGCTCCTGCTCCAGGCCCAGGGCTGCCATGCGGATGATCTGCCGGGGCAGGGGACCGCCTTCTCCGTCAAACCAGGTGCACCGGGAATTGCAGATGCCGCAGGTGAGGCATTCGTTGATATTGTCCCCCTGGGTCATTTGGTTCAGGAGGCGTCCCAGTTCCGTATTGGGATGGATATGGCTCATGATGAAGACCCTCCTTTCTCCACAGGGGTGATGAGATCCCGGAACCGGGCCGGTTCATTGGCGGCCACCGGGGTCCAGGACACCTTGTCCGATGCCATGCCGGGCAATTGGGCCACCTGGTCCACAATGGCGGCGGCGGATTGGCTGCCCTCCAGGGAGAGGCAATTGCCCCTGTGGCAGCCGGTGACAAGAACCCGTTGGGCCCCGGTCAGGATCTGGTCCAGGAGCAGCACCGGGCTGACCCGGCAGGCGCAGGGCAGGGGGATGAGGGTGGTGTTTTCCGGCAGTTGGATTTGCTCGGCAGCCAGGGCGGCGGAGCGGCTGCAGGCCAGGATCACGGTGGCACCGACGGATGGGGGCAGGGCCGGTTCCCCGGCCTCGATGGCGCAGGCCGGGCAGTTGACCTGGCAGAGACGGCAGTCAAAGCAGGCATTGGGGTTGATTTCGGGGCGTTGGTCGTGGGCGGAGAGGGTGATGGCAGCGTGGGGGCAGATGCGAAAGCAGGTCAGGCACTGGGCGCAGCGTTCCGGGTTGATCCGGGGGGGACCGGTCTGGGGCGGATCCCCGGTGTGGGGCGGGCTGGTGCCGTCGGGGGGGGCCTTGCCCTGGAGCGGACGTGTTCCCGGGGTCGGATGATGGAAATCCGGGAGCAGGGCCAGCTCCGCCAGTACGGCGTGGATCTCCCGGTCCAGCTCCTCCTGGCCGAGGTCGTCGTGTCCGCAGCCGGCAAAAAAGACGCCCCGGCGGGGGCTGTGGACCCTTCGATGGCGGATGTTGGCGGCCTGGAGATAGCCTTCACTGTCCCATTGCCGGTCCAGGAGCAGGGCCAGGGATTCAAACACGGGATGGGGTTCCCTATCCGGTGGCATGACCAGGCAGTCCCATTCCGATTCCAGGGGAAGGGGGCCCAGGCTGGTGTCGGTGAGGGTCAGGGCAATGCCGGTGGCCGTTGGGGCCAGGTCAATGTCCCCATGTCCGGTGTAGCGGAAGAAGATCACTCCCCTTCGGCGGGCCTCATCGTAGGCCTGCTGGCCGGTCATGCCGGAGACGGCGGCCTGGTGCAGGGCAATGGCGCAGTCCTTTCCGGCCTTGACCAGGGCCAGGGCATGGGAAAGGGCCAGGCGACCGGCCCGGGCCGGAGCCGGGGCATGGTAATCCATGAGGATGAGGGTGCGGTCCGGGGCGGTTTTTGCTCCGGTCTTTGCCGCAGCATAGAGGTCCAGGGGCTTGATGATGGGGGCCTGGTCTCCCTGGCGGGGAAGGGCCAGGGCCCGGGGCGGGGCGTCCAGGGGATCCGGGGCTGCAATCAGGGCATGGCAGCTCACCCGGTGTTGACCCTCCGGGCTCTGGTAAAGGAGGGTGAAATCCCCCAGGCTGCCCTGGATGGAGATGAGATCCCCAAGGCCGGGGGAATGGTCCCTGTCCTGGCTGAAGGGGAAAACTTCATGTCCCCGTTTCTCTGCGGCCCGGGTCAGGGCACGGGCCGCCGGACCGCTGCCCAGGACCGCCAGCTTCCGGGGACGGTCCAACACATCCGGGGCCAGGATCTGGGCGGCGGCCATTCGACCGTCCTGGATGCTGGTGACAATGTCCATGGGGCCGGCGGCACAGCCGATGGCCTGGATGTTGTCCTGGAATTCCACGGGCTTGTTGTGGTAGTGGGTAAAAAATCCCCACTGGTTCCGGGGCTGGTCCAGGGCCGAGGCCAGGGTTTCGATTTCCCGGGCCGGGCCCATGCCCACGGAGAGGACCACCAGGTCAAAACGGTGCCGTTGCCGGGGGTGAGGGGTGTCGGCCTCGGGATTCTGGGTGATCAGGGTGAGTTCTCCCTGGGATTCCAGAATTTCACCGGGCACGCCCTGGACCAGGCGGATGCGGTGGGAAAGCCTTGAAACCAGGCTGCGGGTCTCCTTTCCCAGGATCTGGAGATCCATGTAAAAAAGGGTGATCTCGGCCCCGGGCAGGGCATGGAGCAGTTTTTCACTGTGGCGCAGGGAGATCCGGCAGCAGATCTGGGAACAATAGTCCCGCCCCAGCCTCCGGTTCCGGGAGCCCACGCATTGGATAAAGGCGATGCGGGGGGCTTGTTTTTTCCCCAGCAGGGAGGCCAGTCCCTTGGTGTTCAGGGCCTGGTTGAGCTGGGCCGTGGTGATGATTTTATCTGAACCGCCCAGGGCGGGCAGGACGTTCGGGTCAAAGGGGGTGAAGCCGGTGGCATTGATGAGATGGCCGGCAACCAGGTCTTCCCCCGAGTCAAGGTGGGCCCGGATCTGGGTCACATCCCTGTCCAGCTGCCGGACCCGGGTGTTGAGGTGAAGGGTGACATTGGATTGGCGGTGGAGCTGGTCTGCCATTTCACGGGCCAAACAGGCCCCGCAATTTTGGCATTGATCCGTGGCCATGCAGGCCCAGGATGCGGCATGGCCGCCCAGTTCCCTGCGGGATTCCACCAGATGAACGCCCAGGTCCTGTCCCGCCAGGGCCAGGGCTGCCGACATACCTGCTACGCCGCCGCCGATGATCAGAATATCCGGAGATGTGCCTTGCATATCGTCCTCCAATTCCATCAGGTTCAGGGTTGGGAAGTGCGCGAGTCGTGTCTGGGAAACAATACATGAACATGTATCATAACCCCGTGAAAAGTCAAAAAGTTTTGATGGCGGATGTGTGGCCTGTGAAAAATCCGGCAGAGGGATTCAGACAGAGACGGCCATGGGTGACGGCTGTTCAGTCGAGGCCATATTTCCGGATAACCATCTTCCTTGACAGGAATTGTTCATCCAATGTAAGCCTCCATAGTTGACTGACCCGGAAGAGAATGGAGACTCTTCCGGGTCGTGTCATTCAGGTGACCGGCCCCAATGGGCCAAAGGTCTGTTCTAGTAGGTCTGGTCGTTCCGGCCCATGCCCTGGCAGGGGGGCTGGCCCTGTCCCCAGCCCTGACCCTGGCCCATCATTTTCCGGCAGCCCCGTTTCTTGCCCTTGCCGGGGCCAAAACCGTTGTCGCCCATGCCCATGGTGAGTTCAGGGGCGATTTTTTTAGCGTCCAGGACAAAGTCCATGCGTTTTTCCATGAGGCCGGACCTTAAGCCATTGAGGTCGTCCATGATGGAAGAAAGCTTCGCCCGGTCCGGGTTGGAGGTTTCCATGAGCATGCGCATCTCATTGCGTTTGAGCATCATTTCATTTCGGGTTTCATAGGTCTCGTCGATGAATTTTTGCTGCAGGGCCGAGATCTGGTCCCGCTGATCCTGGGAAAGGTCAGCCATGGCGCTGCGGTTAAAGCGGGGGCAGTCGCCCATGCGGCCCTTACCGTTTCCGTGATGGTAGGCAAAGGCCACAGAGGCCATGAGTACGAGACAAAGGGTGGTGAGGGTGAAGAGTCTTTTTTTCATGATCATATCTCCTTATGTTTGGGTTTGGTCAAGATGGGTTTCATCTTTGGTAATTGAATAGAGCAAGGGGGATGCCAGGGAAATGAAAAAAGAAAATTATTTTTTAAGTAGTTGAAAATATAATTTTATTTGGCTTTTATCGTTCTTCCGGTGAAATCGGCGGGGTGTGTACTTTCTACCCAGGCTGGTGTATCCATATGGGTAGTTTGGAAACAGATGGGGCCGCCCTTGGGCTGGAATGCCTCCTGTTTCGGTTCTGGCATCGTCTTTGCAAAATTTAATGGAGATCCACATATCAAAGGTGGACATGAACAGATCCGGTGAGGCATACCGGATGTTAAACTGGATATTCTAATATAAGGATGGATGCATGGCCGTTAAAACCCAATGGAAAACACCCCTTCCCATTTCCCCCTGGATGGTGGTGGGGGTGTTGGTGATCCTTTTGCCCATCTTCGGCATGATGACCCTGGACCGGCTGGACCGGCAGAAGGGGCAAATACAGGACCAATTGCTGGCCAAGGGAATTTCATTGATCCGGACCTTTGAGGCGGGCACCCGAACCGGGATGCTCTCCTTTAAATGGGGGGAACGCCGGCTCCAGCGTATGCTCCAGGAGACCTCCTACCAGCCCCAGGTCCTCTATATCATGATCACCGACGGTGATGGGAAGATTCTCTCCCACAGCGACGGATACCAGGTGGGGGGCGTTTATACGGATCTGCCGGACCTTAAGGGTCGATCGGACCTGCCCCACCAGGTGGCCTATCGGGTTGTAAGCTCTTCGTCGGAGTCGGTATTTGAGGTCTATAAACCCTTTATTCCCCTGAAGAGCCGGTTCAGACCGGAACAGAAATTCCACCACAAGATGATGGGGATGCACGGCATGGGCCGGGGGAAAATGGGGCACGGCCGGTGGGAGGATGCCCCCATGCACCAGATGAACCCGGGTCTATTTGCCGATGCCCGGGATCTTTATATCTATGTGGGCTTGTCCATGGTGGAGGCCGAAAACCTGGAAGCACAGATGGTCAAAGATGCCCTAATCCGGGGGGGACTATATTTTCTTTTGGGCTGTGTGGGGGTGGTCGGCCTGATTTTCTTTGTGGCCTATCGGACGGCAAGGGCCGATCTTTCAACGGTCCAGGCATTTTCCGATCAATTGGTCCAGAACATGCCAGCCGGGCTCATTGCCGTGGATGGGCAGGGGGGGATTACCATGGTGAACCATGCGGCAACCGCCATTCTCGGGTCGGACCTCAGGGCATTGCCGCCAGCCATGGTCCCGATGATGGACCCATTGCACCATGGACAGGATCCGGTTTCCAGGGAGGTGGAATGGACCGCACCGGAAGGCCGTATCCGGGTGCTGGACGTGACCGCTGCCCCCCTCCATGGGGAAGGGGAGGCCCTGCCCGGGTTTTTGTTTCTGTTCAGGGATCTGACCCAGATTAAGAAATTGACCCGGGAGATCAAGACCACCCGCCATCTGGCCGCCATCGGGAAACTGGCCGGGGGCGTGGCCCACGAGATCCGGAATCCATTGAGTTCCATCAAGGGACTGGCCACCTATTTCGGTCGGCGGTACGAGGCCGGATCCCAGGACCGGGAGACCGCTGAAATCATGGTCCATGAGGTGGAGCGCATCAATAGGGCCGTGACCCAATTGCTGGAATTTGCCCGGCCCATGGCCGTGAGCCCCCAGGAGGTGGACCTGGGGAACCTTGTTTCCCACAGCCTCAAACTCATCCGACCGGACCTGGAAAAGCACGGGATCACAGCGGAACTCAAGGACCGGAACTGGGGGGGCGGCGAGTTTTTCACCGACCCGGATCGGATCAACCAGGTCCTGCTCAACCTTTATATGAACGCCATCCAGGCCATGGCCCAGGGCGGTCGCCTCACCGTATCCCTGGCGCGCCGGGACCATGGCGTCGAAATCCGGGTAAAGGATACGGGATGCGGCATGGAAGCGGAGATGCTGGAGGATATCTTTGATCCCTATTTCACCACCCGGCCCCAGGGCACGGGGCTGGGACTCTCCATTGTCCATCGCATTGTGGTGAGCCTCAAGGGCAGTATCGGCGTGAAGAGCCAGCCGGAACAGGGCAGTGAATTTACCCTGGTCCTGCCCCCGTACAACAGCAACCAAGAAAGGAAAGGATAAGCCATGGCAGCCAGCATATTGGTGGTGGATGATGATATGGCCCATGCCCGGATGCTTCGCACCCTCATCTCCGACTGGGGGTATGATGTGGTCTGGGCCGATGACGGGGACGTGGGGGTGGAGACGGTGAAATCCCGTGCCTTTGACCTGGTCCTCATGGACCTGAAGATGGTGAAGATGTCGGGCATGGAGGCCCTGGCCCTCATCCATGACTACAACCCCTCCCTGCCCGTGATCATGATGACCGCCTTTTCCTCGGTTGATACGGCCGTGGAGGCGTTAAAAATCGGCGCCTTTGATTATTTGACCAAACCTTTGGATTTCGACAAGCTCAAGCTCACCCTGGAACGGGTGGTGGAGCGCAGTGAACTCCAGCAGGAAAACCGGGAGTTGAAACAACAGCTGGACCGGTCCGGCCTGGTCCACGGGATATTGGGAAAGAGCCCGGGGATGACCGCCCTTTTGGACACCATCGGCATGGTGGCCCCCACCGACGCCAATGTCCTGGTCACCGGGGAGTCGGGCACGGGAAAGGAGCTGGTGGCCGCAGCCATCCACAACAACAGCCTGCGCAAGGCCGGCCCCTTTGTCCGCATCAATTGTGCCGCCATTGCCGAATCCCTGTTGGAGAGCGAACTCTTCGGCCATGAGCGGGGGGCCTTCACCGGGGCGGAAAAGAAGCGCAAGGGCCAGTTCCTTAAGGCCCACAAGGGCAGCATCCTTTTGGACGAGATCGGGGAAATGGGACTGCCCATGCAGGCCAAACTTTTGAGGGTGATCCAGGAGCGGGAGGTGACCCCGGTGGGCAGCGACACCAGTGTGGCCGCCGATGTCCGCATCATCGCCGCCACCCACCAGGACCTGAAGGCCCTGTCCCTGGACGGGCGGTTCCGGGAGGATCTTTACTACCGCCTCAACGTGGTCCATGTGGAAATTCCCCCCCTGCGGCGGCGGCCCGAGGACATCCCCGAACTGGCCCTCACCTTCCTGGACCGGTTTGCCCGGAAGAACCGGCGCGGGATCCAGGGCTTCACCTCCGGGGCCATGGATGCCATGATCCGGTATGAATGGCCCGGCAATGTCAGGGAACTCATGAATACGGTGGAGCGGGGGGTGGTCCTGGCCCGGTCCGATTATATCCGCAGGGAAGACCTCCCCTTTGCCCGGATGGATGACGGGAGTGAGGCCCCGGCCCAGGGGCTGGAAAACATCCCCCTGGCCGATGTGGAGGCCCAGGCCATCCTTGCCACCCTTAGGGCCGCCGACGGCAACAAGAGCGAGGCCGCCCGCCGCCTGGGCATCACCCGGAAAACCCTGTTAAAGAAACTCAAACAATATGGAGAAGAATAAGATGGAAGCTGCCAACACTCCCCCCAAGGGGGGCGACGCCCTGGATCGGCGTCTCATTGATGCCGTCCGCAAGATTGAAACCTTTGTGGAGCAGACCACAGGGGAACGCCCGAGCCCCGAAGAGCTGGCCCCGGCCCTGACCAAGTATTTCGTGCTCAAGGAGGTCAAGGAATACATTGAGATGGAACGTCTGGAGCGGGAGTCGGATTGATACAAAGATCAGAAGGGAAGGGCCGGGGCAGACCGCCGGGGGCCCTTCCTTGGGGTGCTGCCGTCATGGAGGGGGTACTTGATTAAAACCGTTCAATAAGCCGGTCAATGAGATAGGTGGATTCCCGCATGGCCTGGTCGCTGAAGGGGCCGAACCATTCTGCAATTTCCCGGAACTGGTGGATGAAATCCTCCCTATTGTCCTGGTCCAGCATCTCCCGCTGGCGGTTGAGGCAGTCAATGTATTTGCCCAAAAGCTCCCGCCGTTCCTTGGTGGCGAAGATGATCTGGGCGTAGAGGGCGGCATCCTGGGCAAAGAGGCGGCCCACCATGCCCAGTTCCAACCGGTAGATGGGGCTGGAGAACTCCAGGCTTCTCTGGATGTCGGCCTGCTGTTCGTGGAGGAAGCGGCCAAAGCAGAAGGTGGCAAAGTGGCGCAGGGCCTGGACCAGTTCCATGATGCCGTCGTGCTCCTCCGGGGAGGAGGGGACGATGACGGCCCCCCAGAGGCTGAGCTGTTCCACCAGCCATTGGCCCTTTTCCGCCTCCCGGCCCGGGCAGACCACCACGATCTGTTTTTCCAGGTGGGGGGAGGTGGGGCCGAACAGGGGATGGAGGCCCATGACCGGCCCTTTGTGGGTGGCGGTCATCCGTTCCATGGGGGCTTTTTTCACCGAGGTGAGGTCGGCCAGAAGGGCGGTTTCGGGCAGGTGGGGGGTGAGGCGGTCCACCACTTCTTCGGTCTTTTCGATGGGAACGGAGACCAGGGCCAGGTCCAGGTCCCGGCAGAGGTCTCCCACCCGGTCCCACCGGTCTTCGGTGAGGATGTCCACGTCATACCCGGATTTCCGGAACAGGGTGACAAAGAGGGCGCCCATTTGGCCGGCCCCCCCCACCACCAGGATTTTGCGGCGGACATTGAGGCCCCTTAGGCCGATTTTTTCGGCCTGGCTGGCCCGGGACTGTTTGAGGATCAACCGGTAGATGTCTTCCATGAAATCGGGATCCATACCGGCGTCGATGGAGCGGGCGCGGAGCCGGGAGAGGAGATCCTCCTCCCGGGCCGGGTGGTAAACGGGCTGGGAATGGGCTTTCTTCAGGGCCATGACCTTGTGGACCTGGTCCTGGCGCCGGGCCAGAAGATCCAGGATCTGGGCATCAATGCGGTCAATCTCTTCCCTGAGGGGCTGGATGGCCTGGGAAAAATTCTTATTGTTTTTTTTCATGGTATGTGGTCTTTAGCAAAAACGAACCGCCGGTCCCGACGGGCTCAGGTATCTATCCTGGCCAAAATAGCAACTTCATAGGGGATTGGCAAATTTAATCTATACGGGGCCGTCCCGACCCCGGGGGGGCATATGTCATACCAGAGTCTCATGGGGTATTCCATGGTTTTCGGATCCGCCTTCTGCTTTTACCTGGCCACGGTGGTCATGAAATGGTCCAAACTGGCCGGACTGGCCATTGATGCGTCCTTGTTCACCCTTGCCCGGTTTTTCTTCGGTTTCATCATTGTTTCCAGCCTCATGGTGCTTAAAAAGCAGCGTCTTAAGGTGAGGAAAAAACGCTACCTGGCAGGCCGGGCCGTGGGCAATGCCGTGGCGGTCTATTGCTTTTTCAATGCCGTGGACCTGACGGCCGTGGTCCAGGCCAATATCCTGAACATGACCTATCCCTTGTTCATTGCCCTGTTTTCCTGGGCCTTGTACAAGGATCAGCGGGATGGGATTACCGCCCTGATCGTTGCCCTTGCCTTTTCCGGGGTGGTTCTGATCCTGGGTCCCGGTCAGATGCACTTTGACCACAATGCCTTCTGGGGGCTGGCCTCGGGGGTGAGTGCGGCCGTGGCCATCATGTACCTCAACCTTTCCCAGAAGGTCCACGATACCCAGACCACCTTGTTTTTCATGTTCAGCATTGGCGGTCTTATTGTCTTCGGCCTCTTCTTCCACGAGATGCGCCTGCCCTCCATCCATGAGACGGGGTATCTTTTTGTCTGCTCCGCCATTGCCATTGTGGGCCAATACCTGCTCACCTACGGGTTCAAATATGTCACCGCCATTGAAGGGGGGATTATCTCCTCCACCCGGATTCTCCTGGCGGCATTGCTGGGGCCCTTCATTGCCATGGATCCGGCCCTCACCCCCCTGGGCTGGGCAGGGGCCTTTCTCATCTTTGCCGGTAATGTGGGGCTGACGGTGCGAAAATCCAAAAGGGGCTGACCCGGAGATGCCACGGGGCTGTGATATCGGGCCCGGCCTGGATTTAATCCGGGGAATGGTGTAGAAGGGATCAGTTCTCCCCAATATTTGTTCCAAGATCTGAGCGACTGTGCTGTGAACCCCTTTAACAGGATATGCCCATGTCGGATCAACACACCTCCCAGAGTTCCCCCAGCGCTGTTCCGGAAACCCTTTCCCAATTTTTCTCCGGTTCCCCCGCCTCTTTTGCGCCTGTTTTCTCAATGGATGATCCCATGGTCCGCCTGGCCTTTCAACTGCCCGACCTGGTTTGGGCAAAGGATATGGAAGATCGCTATATCTTTGTGAACCAGGCCGCCTGCACCGCCCTCATGGGGGGAGCCCCGCCGGAGGCCGTCATGGGAAGAACCGATGCCCAGATCGGTTCCCAGGCCCGGGCCCGGGGCCATGTCCATACCCTTGATGAATCCGCCCTTGCTTCGGACAGGATTATCGGGGAGACGGGAAAACCCGGTCGCTTTGTGGAAGAGGGCTTTGCCCATGACCACTTCCGGATTCTGGACATCCATAAATCCCCCCTCATGGATGGTGGGGGACGGGTGTCCGGCACGGTGTGCAGCGCACGGGACATTACCCAGGACCATGGGTTTGAGCAGCGGCTGACCCGGAACAATTCCCGGTTTTCCAGGCTTTTGGACCAGATGGCCTCCGGGGTTTGCGTGGCCTCCCCCAAAACGGGGAACCTCTTGTTTGTGAACCAGAACGGGGCCCGTTTCCTGGGGAAGACCCCGGAGGAACTGGTGGGAAGGGCTTGCAAAGATGCCTTTTCGGAATTGGTCCGGCCCGGGACTTGCCAAGGGTGTTGTCTGGAATTTCCGGAAAGGGAGGGGGCCGATGTCATGCCCTGCCTCACCCGGATCCGGGGGCGGGCGTTCAAGGTGCACCCCCAGACCGTGGCCTGGACGGAAGGGGAAGAGGCCCAATTGGTCATGGTCACGGATATCACCCGGGAAAAACGGTTCCTTGCCGCCCTCAAGGCCAGTGAGACCAAATTCCGGGCCCTGTTTGACAGCTTCCAGGATGCCGTTTTCCTCCATCCCTATAAAAGGGGGGGCTTCAGTCATTTTGAAGAGGTGAACCAGGTGGCCTGTAGGCTTTACGGGTACAGCCGGGAGGCGTTCCTCAAAATGGGTCCTACGGATCTCATTGCCTCCCATTCCAAGGCCCGGATCATGGCCCACAAGGTCCGCCGCCAGGTATTGGACAATACCTGCAGGGTCTTTGAGGTGGACCATGTGACCAAGGACGGGCAGGTGTTTCCCGTTGAGATTTCCGTTTCCTTATTTGAGTTTTACGGTCAGAAAATGTTTTTGACCTCCATTCGGGATATCACCGAGCGCCGGGAGCGCAGGGCCGCCCAGAAGGAGGTGGCCCGCCTGACGGCGGAACGGGAAAAATACGCCCTGGTGGGGCAGGTGGCCGGTAAGATGGCCCACGATTTCAACAATATCCTGGGGGGGATCATGGGCAATGCGGAAATGTCCCTCATGGACTGCACCCAGCCCGAGGTCAAGGCCAACCTCAACATCATCCTCCAGCAGACCCTCAGGGGGCGGAATCTGACCAAGAATCTGGTGGCCTTTGCCAAGGACCAGGAACCCCGTGAGACCTGGTTTGATTTAAATCAGACATTGGACCTGGTGCTCAACCTCATGAAAAAGGAACTCATTGCCATTTCAGTGGTCCGAAATTACGATGACCGGCTTCCGGATCTTCTGGCCGACCAGGGCATGATCGAACACGCCCTGGTCAATCTCATCCAGAATTCGGTCCATGCCATGACCCTGGTGGCCGTCCCCCGCCTGGAGGTCTCCACCCGGCTCCGGGACAACCGGCTTGTGGTCTGTATTTCAGACAACGGCTGCGGCATCCCCCACCGGTTCCATGGGGAAATCTACACCCCCTCTTTTACCCTCAAGGGCAGCCAGGATGTCGCCGGGGTCTATGCCCCCCACATCAAGGGGACGGGCTACGGCATGGCCAATGTGAAAAAGTACATTGAAAAACACAGGGGGCGGATTGCCTTTGAAAGCCGGGAGGGCGAGGGTACCTGTTTTGAACTTTCCTTTCCCCATGAGAAGCGGGGGCGGGAGCTGACCCCCACGGAGAAAAAGCGGCTGGACCAGGGGACCATTATCCGGCGGCAGCGGATCCTGCTGGTGGAGGACGAGGCCGTGATCTCCTGCATCCAGCAGCGGATTCTGTCCCAGGTCCCCTTTGAACACCAGGTCACGGTGGCCAAAACCGGGGAGATTGCCATCCAGGCATTTAACTTTGGCCAATTCGACCTGGTGAGCCTGGACTATATGCTCCCCGGTCGGATGAACGGCCTGGACGTCTATCACCACATCCGTTCCCGGGATCCCTTGATCCCCATCCTTTTTATTTCCGGGAACATGGATTTCCTGGAATCCATGGAAGAGCTGGCCGCAACCGATCCCTTCATGGACCACATTTCCAAACCCTGTGAAAACATCGTCTATGTGGACACCCTCAACGCCCTGTTGCTGGCATCCCGGGATCTAGGGTGATTCGGGATATTCCCTGGCCCGCTTGATGAGCAGCCGGCTGCAGTTCCGGATATTGTCCCGGGTGTAGAGGGTGAACTCGTCCCTGTAGCTTTCCTGGAAGAGTTGTTCCATGAGCCTTTCATCGTCGTCCATGTCCGCCTGGAGCCGCTGGATCATTTTCCGGGTAAGGGTGATGGCCGCCTCAACGGCGTTGCGGGCATCCTTTCCGTACAGCGGACCCTGGTGGGCCGGGCAGATGATTTCGGGTTTCATCTCCCGGATGCGTTCCAGACTTTCCAGATAGGGTTCGGCACCGGTGAAAAACAGGGGCCATATGTCCCGGCCGGGATAGTGGAAGCCTATACTGTCCGAGCAGAAGAGAATTCCTTCCTGCTCCACCCATCCCATGAGGTTGCCCGGGGAGTGGCCCTGGACCGGTATCAGCTCCAGGGTGATTCCGCCCAGTTCCAGGGTTTCAGGGACATCCAGCTCCCGGCAGCCGGAAAGATCAGGGACCTGGGTCAGGGCGGGGCGCCCGGGGGAATCCCCTACCTCTGCCAGCCGTTTTGAGATAAAGGCATCCTCCTGGATGAGGAGGGGGCCGGCCTTTGGGTGGGTGGCAAAGCCGGTGCAGCCCTTGCCCGCCAGGAGCCGGGCCTTGGGAAATGCCTCCCGGAGGCCGGGCAGTCCGGTGATGTGATCGGAATGGGGGTGGCTGGGCACCAGGATGTCCGGTGGGGCATCCAGGGCCCGGATCTGTCCGATGGCCCGGTCCACCACCCCGGAGACTCCGGTCTCAAAGAGGAGGGTCTGTTTTGTTCCCCGGACCAGGAAGAGGTTGAAATAATAACTGCCCACCATGTGGATGCCCGGAACCAATTCCAGGGGAAGGGGCGTCTTCGGATCAAAGGTCGGGGTTACAGGCATTGTTCAAAGACCTCCAGGCCCACCCGGTCGATCATCTTGCCCAGCCGCTCCCCGGGTTTGGCATTTTCTTTATAATAGTTGACTACCTTTTCCACGGCTTCCAGGGCCTGGTCGTCGTCAAGGCCCTCCACCAGTTCCTGGCCGATGCGGGGGCGCATGCCCACGTTGCCGCCAATGGTCAGGGTCCAGCCCTTGGGGTAGCCGATGAGGCCAACGTCCCGGACCCAGGATTCCGAACAACTCAGCTTGCAGCCGGAAACCGCCATCTTGAATTTACCCGGCAGTTTCACGGCATGGTATTTTTCGTCCAGCTTCATGCCCATGCCCAGGGCATCCTGCTTGCCCAGTTTGCAAAAGGTGGTGCCCGGGCAAGTCCTTACGCTCCTGACGCAGAGGCCCACGGCAGCCCCCTTGGCCAGGTTGAGTTCATCCCATGCCTTGTCGATGTCCTCTTCCTTGAGGCCCACAATGGCAATGCGGGTGGCACCGGTGATTTTCACGGCCTGGGCATGATATTTTTCAGATACGTTGGCGATTTTCCGCAACAGGTCCGGGGTCACCACGCCGCAGGGAATATGGGGGGCAATGGCATAGGTTTCGTTATCCCTCTGGGGGATGGCACCTTTTTCTCCGAGTTTCAGCATTTCGTGTCCTTTCGTGTGGGGTCGGTAAATAATTGTATACACTAAAAATCCATTTCCACCTTGTCAAGGGAAACCGCCGCCGGTTGAGAAAGGGGGGGCATTGGGATGAAAAAGAGGGAACCCTTTGCAAATAAAGACAAAATTCCCCTTCCCCTGGAACAGGCACATGGAAAAAATAGAGCGTTTCATCGCCTTTTGGGAAAAGCCGTACAGAAATGGGATGCCTTGTAATGATGGGCGCTCCGAAGGCTACCCATGCTGTCTCCAGGGCCTTTCTCCGGGGGGAACTTGTAACATACCGTACATTCATCGTTGTAATCCTTGATATGATACGATATATCTACGAATTCCTGCTGAAATAGTGTTGACTGCATTGATGTGAGGAGTACAATCATGCGCCGCCTTGCTGCTGTTCTTGTTTTGAGTCTGTTGTTATGCGTGACCGCCCATGCCGCCCCCATCCGATGGGAGGGCAATGATCACTGGTATGAAATTGTTGAGACCGATTCCCGGCTGGATTGGGAAACAGCCCAGTCCCAGGCCGATGACATGGGAGGCTACCTGGTCAGTCTGAATTCCCGGGAGGAAAACTTCTTTGTCTGGCGCACGGTATGGAGCCAGGGGGAGTCGTACGGAAACTATTATTGGCTGGGGGGCTACCGGGGCAGTGATGAAAATGGGTATACCGACGACTGGGCGTGGGATTCCGGCGAAGAATGGGATTTTGAGAAATGGTATTGGACCGAGCCGAACAACCATGGCGGTCGTCAGAATTACCTGCATTTCTATTATAGTACCTATTGGGACGATATGCACAACGGGGATTGGAGAATGAGGGGGTATGTGGTGGAATATGATCACGATCCAACGGCCAGCCCCGTACCCGAGCCCGGGACATTGATTCTCCTGGGCACAGGGTTTCTGGGAATCCTGGGCATGGGCCGGCGGTACCGGCGGTCCTGATGGTCCCATAAGCTTCCTTTGTTTGTGACAGGCGTCCCGTTTTGGGGCGCCTGTTTTGGTTTAAAGAACCTCCCTCCACAACAGGCCCCCTTTCCAGGGGAGGTGTTGTGGCATCCAAACGGATTTTATTTCTGGACTTGGTGCGGGGCATGGCCGTGGTCTTCATGATCCTCCAGCACGCCATGATCATCTACGCCGTGGATGAAGGCCGGGGCCACGGCCTGGGTGAGGCTGTTCTTTTGGCCGGCACGGCCCCGGCCGCCCCGGTGTTCATGGTGATCATGGGCATCTTTTGTCTGAAGGTCCGAAATCGCCGGGCCCTTGCCGTAAGAGGAATAGGGCTCATTCTCCTGGGCTATCTTCTCAACGGGCTTCGTTTTTCCCTGCCCACCCTGGTGGGGGGAGATTACCCCCTGTCCGGACCGGACTCGCCCCTGGGCCAGCTCCTCATTGTGGATATCCTCCACCTGGCCGGGGCCGGTCTGGTGGTGATTTCCCTCATCCGGAGGCTGCCGCCCTGGAGCTGGCTTTTCTCAGCCCTGCTGGTCGGCCTGATTTCTCCCCTGTTATGGGCCCGTGGGCCCTCCCATCCCGTCTTTGATCTTTTCTGGGGCAGCCACGACAATGTGGCCTTCCCCCTCTTTCCCTGGCTGGCCTATCCCCTCTTTGGCATGTACTGGGGCCATGGATTTTTGAATACCCCGGACCGGAACCGCTACCTGGGCATTTCCCTGGGGGCGGGCCTGGGCCTTATGGTCCTGGGCCTGCTCATCCGGCAATATGTGGACAGTCCCCTTCTCCCGGAAGGGGATTACAGCCGCAACCCCCTTCAGATTCATCTGGTCATCCTGGGCTTTGTCCTGGCATGGTTCTGGCTGTTCCGCCATTTAGAAGACCTGGTCTTAAGATCCGGGCTTTCCCATTTCCTGGAATTCTGGAGCCGGAATATCACCACGGTATATGTGATCCAGTGGGTGGTGGTGGGGTGGGGAATGCTCATCTGGGAATACCGGAGCTGCACCGTGGAAACGGCCTTTACCCTGGGGGTGGCCCTGGTGGTGCTCACCCACTGGTTGACCCGGTTCTACCTTTGGGGGCGTTCCTTCCTGTCCCGGGCATGTCCCAGGGCAGTGGATTCCTGGTATGAAAAAAGGCGGGGCTGCCCTTTGAACGGGGACCGGGGAAGGGGCTAGGCCCATTCATTGGGGACGATCCGGCAGGGGGACACCGTGGGCCTGGCCCAGGGCATGCCCTGTCCCCCGGGGCATCATTCCTCCATATGGATCTGTACGGTTTCCAGCTTTTCGTAGGGCCGTCCGTCCAGGGTGATACGGCACCCGGCCCGGCGGATGACGATGCGGTGTTCAAAGAGTTCAATGGAGCCGGTGTCGTTGATGCCGGTGAAATAGATGCATTGGACGCCCAGGGCATGGGCCACCTTGAGCTGGGCATCCAGGAAGGCCGGTCGGTTGCAGACCCCCAGTGGGTTGTCCAGAATAAGGAAGCCCGGCATGGGGGTGGCCCCTCCCTTGAAGCGTTTTCGTCGCATGGAGACCAGAAGGGCGTAGAGGAGGACCGAGGTGGTCAGGGCCTCGCCCCCGGAGCCCATGTCCCGGCCCACGGGTTCGTAGTTCCGGGCGGTGTCGTCGCATTTGAGCAGGCGGATGTTGAACTGCTTTCCCGTTTCCACGGCCAAAAGGCGGTAGAGGAGGTCCGATCCCAGGCCGTTGCCCTGGGCCGGGTTGACCTGGGGGCAGAAGCCGGTCTGGATCCGCTCCTCCATCCAATGCTCCAGGGCTTCCACATAGGCCCGGCCCGACCGGTCGAAGTTCAACCGGAGGGTGGCCTTGAGGATGGGGTTGCCCCCATAGGTGAAGACCTGTTCCGGGATCATGACCCGGGTGGCGGACATGAGCTTTTGGTGGCAGTCCTTGGCATGCTCCATGAGGAGTTGGATGTGGGTGGCCATGAGGGTCTTGGACCGTTCCAGGTCCCCCTCCAGGGTGGTGGCGATGCCGGTGCAATGGGAGATGAGCTCGGTGCAGCGTTCCCCCAGGCTCTGGGCATCGTGTTCCCTTATCCCGTCCACCAGGGCGGGGATGGCCTTGCCCAGTTTGGGATCCAGGATCCGGGCCGTGAGGTCTTCGAATTTGAGGTTCCGTTCCCTTTCCAGGGTACGGGTCCTCTGGTCGGCGGCTTTCTGGTCCTGGGCCAGGGTTTTGATCCGGGCTTCCATTTCACTGCAATGGGCCAGGCGATCCTGGGGATGGGCCAGGTTGGGCCAGTCCGACCCCAGCTCCGGGGGCGGGGTCTGGGGGACATCCCCGGTACGGGCCTCCAGCTTTTCCAACCGGGCCTGCCAGGCTTCAACGGCCTTGAGGGCCTTGCGGCATTGGCCCAGGTCGTGCTCCAGGGTTTCCAGTCGATTCTCCAGATCCCTTTTCCGGTGTTCCAGATCGGTTTCCAGGCTCAGGGCCACGGCTTCCGGGGACAGGGCTTCCAGCTCCCGGGTGGTGAGCTGGGGCTGGATTCCCTTTTTCTTCAACTCCCTGAGCTGGATCAGGGCCTTTTCCTTTTCCGCTGCGGCCAGTTCCGCTCGGGCCTGGGTCCGGCTCCGCTTTTCCCTTTCTTTTTCCATCCGGTTTTCCAGGGATGAGATTTCCCGGTCCCGGTCTGCGGCACTTCGACGGGCCCAGGATTCGGCCTTGTCCGGGCCATGGGCATGGTCGGCCCGGAAGCGTTCCAGGCGGCCAGTAAGGTCGGCCAGCTTCCGGCCCAGGCCCTGGATTTCCTGCTCCAGGGCGGCAACCCCCAATTGGGAGGTCATCTGCTTCAGGTCTTCCCTGGCCTGTTCATAGAGGGTCTTTAGCCGGGAAGGATCCATTTCATGGGGTTCCCCGGGTGCGGTTTCGTCAAAATCCGGGGGCAGGGGCACCTCCCGGGCCAGTTCGTCCAGCCGTTCCAGGTCCTTTTCCAGGGCCGGGATCCTTTGGCCGGCGGCCTGGGCGACCTGGTCCAGGGCCTGGAGGTCTTCCTCCAGGTCCAAGATTTCCCTTTCCTTGAGCTGGATCTTCTTCTGGTTTTCCCGAATGCGTCCGTGCCAGCTTTCCCATTCCCCATATTGGTCCAGCCAGTTTTTCACCTGGGCCAGTTCCCCCTTGAGCTCTCCCTGGCGGCCCTGGAGCTCTCCGTTGCGGTCCTGGGCCGTGTTGAGCCGGTCCTGGAGGGTGGCCATGCGCTCCCGGGCCTGGGCAATGGCGGTGTCGGTTTTTTCCAGGGCCTGGGCCGCCAGGGTGACCTGGGTTTCCAGGGCCTTTACGGCCGGGGAATCGGGGAAGTCCCTGCGATAGGCGGCCAGGGCGTCGGCGGATCTGCGAAGGTCGGCCAGGGTCTGCATCTGTTCCCGGATGTCGGCCTCCGCCCTTTGTTTTTCTGCGGTGATGCGTTCCTTGAACCGGTCGGCCCCCTCCCGGGTATAGAGGGTGGGATCCGTGGGAAGGATGCAGCGGTGGGGCAGCTCCTCCACGGCCTGGATCTCTTCCTCGGGCAGGGAGACCACCACCGGGCGCTTGAGCCAGGCCGGGGCCCCCAGGGCCATGATGTTTTCCAGGGCCTGGGGGGTCATGGCCAGGATGCCGGTGAACCGGGCCGGGTCCCTGTGGATGAATTGGGCCGTGGCCTCCGGGCCCAATTCCTGGGCGGCCAGGTATTCGGGGTAGGCCCGGATCCCATGGGGGGGGATGCCCTGTTCCCTGTAATGGGCAATGAGCTTCCAGATCTCCCCGTCCACGGCCAGGGACCGGGTTTCGTCCAGGTGAACCAGCTCCTGGGCCAGGGCCCGGACATTGGCTTCGGCCTTCTGGAGCTTCCGGTTACTGCGTTCCATGGCCTGGGACAGGGCCGATCCATGGGCGGCATTGGTGGGGTCGAACTGGTCCGATCCCACCACCTTTCGGATGTGGGCATCGGCCAGGAGGGCCTGTCGCTGCCGGGCCTCCTTTGCCCTGGCATCATGGGCGGCGTTCAAACGGGCCTGGTCCTTGGCTTTTTGGGCCATGAGGCTGTCCCGGGTGCGGGTTTCCTCGGCCATGTTGGCCTTGAGATCCTGGCGTTTTTCCCGGTTCTGGTTCAGGTCCCTGCGGTTCTGCTCCAGGGCCTGTTCCAGCCGTTGTTTGACCTGGTCAGGTCCCTCCTGGGGTTCCTTTCCCAGGTGCTGCCGGGCCTGGGCGGCCATGTCCAGCTTGGTGGTCCAATCCTGGATTTGTTTTTCCAGGCCCTGGGTTTCCCGGTTGACCTGGGATATTGTTTTTTTCCGGCTTTTTATCTCCTTGGCAGCGGCGGCCTTTTCCTGCCGGGCCGTTGCCAATGCGGTTCCGGTCCCATTGCGGACATTGGCGATGCAGGCATGGTAGGCCCCTGCCCGCTCCAGAACCTTTTCCCGGAGGGGGGTGAGCTCCTTGCCCGAGGTGGCCATGGCGGCCTCCTTATCCCTGAACCTTTGGGTGGTCAGGTCCAGTTCGGCCATGATGTGGGCGGCCTTGACCCCGTTCACCTCTTCTTTGATCCCGGCCATGGTCTGGTTGATCTCTGTGATCCCGGCCTTGAGCCGGGTCTCTTCCATCTCCTGGACAAAGGCGCGGGCCCTGATCCGGTTGGCCTTTAGAATTTTGAGGTCGGTTTTGGCTTTTTTTTGTTCGGTCTGGGTGTGGCCCAGGCGGTCCTGGGCGGTCCTGAGTTCCTCTGTCGCCCTGGGCAGGGTTTTGCCAATGAGGAAGGCGGCCTCCTCCATGGCCCGGCCCCATTGGTTCCGCTCCTGCCGGGCGGTGCGCCACCTGCCGGCAATGGTTTCAAAGTCCTGGAGCCGGGTCTGGAGGGCGACGATGGCCCCCAGCCGTTCCTTTTTCCGGGGGAGGTCCTGCATCTTTCCCATGCTGGTGAGGGTGGCCTTGCGCAGTTTTTCGGCAAATTCCATGTCCGTGACACAGCCCAGGAAAAAGGAGAGGAAGTCGGCTTCGGATCGGAAGCGGAAGGCATCCTTGATCCCGCCTTCGCTGCGGGCAAAGTCGATCTGCCGGTTCATGAGCCAGGGGTCGAGGCCGATGTCTTCCAGCCGTTTGAGCCAGTCCTTCTGGACTTCCGTGGCCGTGACCCTTGGGCCGAGGTATTCCCGGGAGGCGGCCAGGGGGGCGGGCGCCTTGCCCAGGCCGGGCCAGGCATCACGGATTTCATCGAAAAACTTCGGGGAATGGGCCTGGAAAAAGATCCGGGTCAGGGGTTTGGACCCATCGTTGTATCGGTAAAGGAGCTGGCCGATGACCAGGCGCTCCTGGATCTGGCCTTCAAAGAGCCGGCCTTCCCCAGGCAGGGCCATTTCCACCAGGACCAGGGCCGGTCGCCCCGGGGCCAGGTATTGCTCCAGGGTTTTGTCCCCCCCGGACTGGAGGTGTTGGACAAAGCGTTTTTTGTCCGGATAAAAGGTGTTGAGCAAAAAGGAGATCAGGGTGGTCTTGCAGGTGCCGTTCACGGCAAAGACCACCCCGTGGCGGGAGGCGGTACTGCTGCCGGCCGGGTGGAAGACCGGGATTTCGGCCTGCTGGAGAATATTACCGCCGGCGCAGATGTCGCTGGCAAAGATGCGGTTGATTTTAAACATGGGCCTGCTCCTCTGTTTTTTCCAATTCCTGTGTCACCAATTCCCTGAAGGCGTGGAAGGTGTAGACCATGCCCTCACGGACGGCGGCCTGGTAGGCCGGGGTGGGGCGGTATTCCACGGCCCCGTCCCGCTCTTCAAAGGCCAGAAGGTAGCGGCTTTTTTCCATGTGCTTCACCACCTGCTCCACCAATTCCCGCCAGGAATGGCCCATGCCCGACTGCTTGATGTCGGGGTTGTCCTCGGGCATCTCCCGGAAGCGTTGGGCCAGGGTGATGAGCTGGGGATGGAGGCGGTCGTCGGTTTCCCCTTCCTGATCCGGGCAGGCCTTGGCAAATTGGCGAATGATTTCAAAGATGTCCTCAAAGGTGGCGGCGCCCAGGTCCTCCACGGGCAGGTCCAGGTCCCGTTCCTGGGGGAAGAAGGCCGTGGCGGCGGCGGCATGGACACAGAGGATTTCGGCGGCCTTGAGATCCCCCCGGCCCAAAAGGCGGCTGTAATCGGTGACGGTCATGGCAAAGAGGCCGTCGGCCCCCACAGCCGAGAGGCGCAGCCCCCCGTCCTCCAGGGTGAGGAGCTGGAGGTCCATGGCCCTGAGGGCCTGTTCCACGGCCCCCTGGAAATCCGGGTCGGCCTGGAAGGTCTGGATGAGTTCCCGGGCTTCCTCCTGGTGGCGGGCGGTGAGGGCTTTTTTCCCCTGGCTATGGGCCAGGCTCAGGTAGACCAGGCGGTTGACCTGGTAGAGGGTATCAAGATCCATGGGGGGCATCCTTTATGGCGGGGACGGGGGCCGGGCCGAGGATCAACTCGTGGCCCCTGTAGGTCCGCTGGTCTGTGAGTTCAAGGGTGAAGAGGGTTTCCGGCTGCTTTACAACCACTTGGAACTGGTATTTTTCTCCGTAGTAGGGATCCACCAGGCAGTGGAAAACGGCCATGGCCACAGCCACGGGCAAAAGGGGGAGTTCTCCTGCATCACAGGCCAGGTCCAGGAGGCGGCTCAGGGGGGCGGGGCCCTGGTCCCGGAGCTGCACCGTGAGAAAGTCAAAGCCATGGTCCATGATTTCCCGGGTGAGGCAGGATTCAAACCGGGCCAGGGGGGTGTTGTCCAGTTCCTGGACCGTGGTGCCCTTTTCCAGTGCCTGGGTCTGGCGTTCCAGGGCCCGGTCGCAGGCCTCCATCACCGAGGCCGGATCAAAGAGGGGGCGGCCCACGGGGGGATCGAACCGGGCCATGAATTCATGGCCGATGGCGGCCCCGTTTTCGGGGGAAAGGCTTGCCAGCCGGGTCAGGGCCTGCTCGCAGGAGGGCAGGATCCCGGGGGAGGGCCGGCGCAGGAGTTTGTGGCTGTGGGCATGGTAGGTCTCGGGGAGTTCCTGGAGTTCCCCGGAAAGATCCAGAAGCCGGGAGTTGAGCTTTTCCAGGGCCTCCCCCAGGATGGAGAGTTTTTCCTGGAGCTCGGGGCCCAGGGTGTCCGAGAGGAGTTTTTCCCGGACCAGGTGGTTGAGCCGGCTGCTCTCCTCCTGGACCTGGCCGGTCTGGATCACCCCTTCGTCGGCCATGGCATTCACCGCTTTCACATCCACCCGGTTGATGTTCCGGCGGATGCCCCGGCCCATGGCGTGGATTTCCTGGGATTTTCTTAACAGCTGTTTCTGGTTCTGCTGGGCCACGGCAATGGCGTCGTCCACCCGTCCCCGGTCCATGAGAAGCCGTATCCGAAGGTTGCCGATGGCGGCGGCATCCAGGGCCCCGGTTTCATAGAGGCCGAAATAGGCGGTGTAGCCTTCGTCGGTGAGGTGGAAGAGGGCGGTTTGCCCGTCCCCGGTGTAGATGGTTTTGACAAGCCAGAACTTTTGGGACTGCATCTTGCCCGTGGCCGCATCAAAATAGGGGTAGTCAAAGGGGCGGTATCTGTCCTCCCGGTTCACCAGGTGGTCGAAGATTTTGTGAAGGGCCTCTTCCAGGGCATGGCGTGTGATCCCGTGATCCCGGACCTGGTTTTTCGCCAGGGGCAGCAGACGGGACATCACCTCCTCCCGGCTTACACCGGGAGCGTATTCGGTCATCTCCGAGATGATGTCCAGTGTGGCAAAGGCCAGCCAGATCACGTCCAACTCTTCCCAGACCCTTGGCTGCCCCTCCTCCCGGCCAGGGAGGCGGCGACTGGTCAGTTCATACAGGGGTCGCATGACCAGGCCCGAGCGCACCACCCGGGTGACATCGGTTGCCACGCTTTGTTTCTCCCTAACCACAGCAGGGGGCTCGTGGGAGTTCTCCACGTCGGGAAAGAGGGAAAATTGGGGATGGTTCCAGGCCGTCATTTGCAGCCGCCCGGCCCGGGCAGGTGATGGGATAGTATCATTGGGCTCTGTTTTCAAATGGGTTCGGGGAAAAGTAGAACACCTGTCCCTATCGCTTTTGCCCCAGGAGTCCTTTATCTGGAAAGGGGTGCATTACCTGGAATCATACCTGCCGTCTATCATATTTCAAGCATCTGCCCGAAGGGAATAAAGGATAGGGGTGTCATGGTCGAGGTGAGGGGAACAGATCCTACTTTCTTCTATTCAACGTCGTGGGAAAATACACAAATGGGCGACCCCTTGTCAAATTAACTTTATCAAGGCTGGGGGATTAAATGCGCTTTATGCAAGGGCGGCGGGTTTTGTATGCAAGCGCCATTGAATATTAAGAATGGCCAAAGTCCATTGGTCGGAAATCAGGGATCCTTGGGGGGATTTGATTTTGGCTGGCCTGGATGGGGCTGGTATTCGGCAATAAAAAAGGGCGTCGAAAAAATCGACGCCCTTTGGTAATGCTCAAGAGAGAGAGGGGGCCCGCTGTCGTGGGCGCTTTTTTCCCATTCCACCCGGAATGGGTTACCGGATGGATTGGTCGGGTTGATGGGAACCTATTTTCAGGATGAAAATAGTCCCGTGCTGAAGTATCGTTCTGCGCCATCGGGCAGCAGGGTCACTATGCGTTGATGGATACCGTATTGTTTTACCGCTTCAAGGGCAGCGCAAATGTTGGCACCGGAGGATATCCCGGCCAGGAAACCGTTTTCTGCAGCCAGGCGTTTGGCCATTGCGATGGCATCATCGTCGTTGACTTCTATCACCCCGTCGATGATGTTTCTATCCACAATGGAAGGAACAAAACCGTCCCCGATGCCTTGGATTTTGTGGAGGCCGGGCTGGTGTCCCAGTAGTGCGGATCTGTTTTTTGGCTCAACCGCAATGATTTTCAGGTTGGGGTTTTTTTCCTTTAGATAGGTCCCGGTGCCCATGAGGGTGCCGCCCGAGCCGACCCCGGATATGAAAATATCCACATTACCGTCCATGGCTTTCCATATTTCAGGGCCTGTGGAATGGTAATGGGCCAGGCAGTTGTCCTGGTTTTCAAACTGGTCGGGTACAAAAACATTGGCCGTGTCCTGCCGGAGTTCATTCAGCCGTTTCACCGCCCCGCCCACATTTTCTTCCTTGGGGGTTAAAATGAGTTCGGCATTGAGGGCTTTGATCATTTTTTTCCGTTCTTCACTCATGTTTTCCGGCATGACGATGGTGACGTGGTAGCCTTTGATGAGACCGATCATGGCCACGGCAATTCCCGTATTCCCCGAAGTGGCTTCGGCAATGGTCATTCCTTTTTTCAGGTCCCCCCGTTTTTCCGCTTCCTGGATGATAAACAGCGCCACCCTGTCTTTAATGGAGCCGCCTGGATTCAGATATTCCGCCTTTGCAAAAATATGGGTCTGGGGCTGATGATATCGGTCTTGTCCCACGGAAATCAACGGCGTGGAACCGATTTGTTTTAAAATACTCATGTTTTCCATGATGTCCTCTTCTTTTACAAGTTACTGGGCACGATGGTGCCGGATTATCGATCAATAATGCGGGCTGCAGCACCGCAGTAGCCGGGTATGGGAAGAAACATAAATGTGGTGCCCCGGTGGTGAATGTCCCCATGGGACAGGTTGAAATCGCCGCCGTTTTTCCGAACCGTGAAACGGTTCATTGGACAGGAAAACCCCATACCGGTTGCTTTTAAAACGGCTTCTTTCTGGGTCCAGATTCGGAAGAAATCGTTTGTTGTTTCACCGGATGATAGGTTGTGAAATTGAAGAACTTCCCGGGTATGGAAATGGGCGTGTATGATATCCTCTATTCCATGGATGGGGCGAATTCTTTCGATATCAATGCCCACCTTACCCCGGGTTGACAGGGCCAGGGCCACGGCTCCGTCGGAATGGGAGAGGTTGAAATCAAGGGGGAATCGGTCGGCTATATGGGGTTTGCCCCCCCGGGAGATCTCAATGGGAACCCGGGAGGGGGGGATTCCCGTGATCCTGCCAAGTATCAGACGGAGAAGACCGTGGGCCAGTGTGTATAAACGGCGATCTTTTTTAAAATAAAATTTTTGGGCCCGTCGATATTCCGTTTCCGTCAGTGTGGTTTCCAGGAAGGACATTTCGGATTGCCATGATGACAGAATCCCCATGAATATCCAGATGGCCTTTCCCAGGTCACGGTGGCGGGGAATGGCTGTTTGGGATGGTGGGCCGGGGGCCATGGTGCAGATGTGCAATGGGGATAAACGGCCTGGAACAGGGGAAACAATCATGTCGCAATTGTGGTGTGTGGTTGTATGTGATTGAGAATTTGAGCAACCTGTTCCAGAAAAGTGTCCATATTGGATTTAATGAAAAAGTGCTCCCCCTGGATGGGGTATTCGGAGAAGGGGCCTGAGGTATGCTTCTGCCAAGGTGATACCACTTTCTGGGGGGCCTCGGTGTCCCCGGTTCCGAAGAATGCGGAAATGGGAATGTCCAACGGGGCGTCTTTGTAGAAATCATAGGTCTCTTCAATGGCCAGATCGGCCCTGAGAATGGGAACGAATAGTTCCATGAGTTCTTCGTTCTCAAGGACAATTTTCGGGGTTCCTGAAAATCGTTTCAATCCCTGGATGAAGTCGTCATGGGGAAGGTTATGGAGGGGGGACGGTTCGGGAATATGGGGCGCTCTGCTGCCGGAGACAATGAGGTGCCGGGGCAGAGGGTACTCTTTTCTGCGCAATTCCCTGGTGAGTTCAAAGGCCACCAGGGCCCCGGTGCTGTGCCCCAGAAAAACATGGGGCCTGTCCAGGAAGGGCGCCATCCCGGGTAACAGATCGTCAATGAGTGTGCGGACATTTGCCCGGGGCGTTTCCATAATCCGGTTTTCTCGCCCGGGGGGCTGGACGGCACAGAGCTGGAATTGTCCGGGAAGATGGGTGGCCCATTGTCGGAAGGCGGAGGCGCCGCCGCCGGCAAAGGGGAAACAAAACAGTCTGAACGGGGCATTGTCATCCCCTGATGTGACCAGACATTGAGGGTGTTCACGTGTGGTTTTCATGGCGTTCCTTTGGGGTGAAGTGCGGTATGGATGCGTCTGTGGCATTGGGGAACACAGATTGGGTAAGGATTTCGGCAATATCAAGGACACGAAGCCGGTGTCCCAGATTTTCGGTCTCAATGGCGTCTTCAAGCATGATCAGGCAAATGGGACAGGATACCGCAATGATACCTGCCCCGGTTGCCAGGGCCTCCCGCACACGGGTCCGGGCGGGGCTGTTTTCATCATTGCCCAACAGGTCGGTAAAAAATTGGGCGCTTCCTCCGCCGCAGCACAGGGCATTTTCCCTGTTTCGTTCCATTTCCACCCGCCGGACCCCCGGGATCTGGTCCAGAATTTGTCTTGGAAGGTCATACTTCTGGTTCCACCGTCCTAGGAAACATGAATCATGGTAGGTGATTTTAAGATCGGGAAGGGGGGAGAGGGGAAGACGGGCGGAAGATAAAAGGGAAAAGAGAAGGTCCAGATAGTGGGATACGGTATCCGTCGGCAGGGGGTAGTGGTGGCGCATGGCATGGTAGGCGTGGGGGGTATATGTGAAAATCTGTTTGATATTCTTTTTCTGGAAGGTGGCCATGTTCATGTCTCTGAAATGTTCAAACAGGGCCGTCTCTCCCAGATCCCTGGCCTGGTTGCCGTGGGGCCTTTCTTCTTTTCCCAGTATGCCGTAGTCCACACCGGCCCGGTCCATGAGTCGGGAAATGCTCTGGGTGACCTTTTGTGCCCTGGGATGATAAGAACCGGTATCCCCAACGTAGAATAAATACCGGTCCTCTTCGGTGATGTCGTGGGCCTGGGTGGACCGGGCCCATTCAACCCGTTTTTTTATTGGTTTCTTCCACGGATTGTTAAAGGTATACAGGTTCTCCAGATAGGCCTGGACCCCGGAAGGGAGAATGGACTGGTCCACAAGTTGAGCCCTGGCGGCGCGTACCATGTCCAGTATGGAATCTTTGAATTCAAGACAGCAATGGGTTTTACAATTTCCGCACATGGAACAGGAGTAGAGAATGTGGGCATAATGCCTGCCCGCAACCAACCCACCGGTTGCCACCGCGCGGATCAACCAGAGTCGACCGCCGGGCGCGTAGGTCTCTTTGCGAAATCTCTGGTAGGACGGACAATTGAAGGCCGTGGCTTCGGAAGGAAATTTACAGTATCCGCATCGAAAACATCGATGCAGTAAATCGTTATACGCGTCCAGATCCATTTATCGGGCCTCCCAATGCCCAGGGTTCATGATGCCCCCGGGATCCATCATTGCTTTAATTCGACCGATTAATTCCCGGGTGGCAGGATCCATTTTTTCCATTATCATGGTCTGTTCCGATCGGGAGGGCTTCCAGGGAACGCCGCCCAGTTCAAGGGCGGCCCGTGTTGTTTCGATCAATGCATTCCGACAATGGATCAGGCTGGATTCGTCGGCCCGGTTAAAGGGATACATAAAGGTAAAAATGATGCTGTGGCCCAGGCCGATGTTACGGATGGTGAAGACCGGTCCCCGGAAATTGTGGGTGTCTGCTATCCTTACGCCTTGACGATATGCCTGGGGAATTATTTCCAGGGGGAATTGTACCCCCAGATATTCAAAGCCGCCGCCTTTTTTCTGATCTGCGATGTCCATGCCCCGTTTGGGTTCGGCCATGTAATCTTCTAAAAATTCAGGGGGAAACATCTCCTTGGGAACATGAAGTATCCCGGGATCACGGGTCAGGCGCTCTTTGAAAAGGGATGCTTTCAACTCTAACTCTTTGGGGGTTTCTCCGGTGACATAGATAACCAGCAGATGGGTCAGTTCCTGCCTGTGGGGCATCTGGTAGACCAGGATAATGATATCTTCCATCAATTCGGTTCGGGTGGTTTCCTGGATGACCCGGGGCATGGAATTCTCATGGGGCAGGGCGAAAAACAGCATTTTACGGAACCGGGGACGGGGGTAGAGTTTCAGACCCAATCGGGTAACGATACCTGTGGTTCCGAACCAGTTTATAAATAACCCACAGAGGTCGGGCAGGGGGCTTTTCCCAAACCAGTGGGGAGAAATTGCACAGGAGCCCAGGCGGCAGAGTTGACCGTTGGGAAGAATCACTTCAAGTCCGGTGATCATATCGGGATGAACCCCGTATTTGGAAAGATGGCCGGAGCCGTTGAACAGGGCATTGGCGGCAATGGTTGCGGTGGGCGGGGCATCGGGAACGGAAATGCGCAGTTCCGGATGATGGGTTTTTAAATGGGCGATCAATCGGCCCTGGGTCAGCCCGGCTTCCACCACGACATGTCGACTGTCCGGATTCACCTGGATGATGCGATCCATACGTTTCATATCCACGACCAATCCACCGTTGGACGGAATGGTCAGGCCGGATAGATTTAAACCTGCCCCCATGGGGGTCAGGGGGATCCCATGGGCTGCGGCCAGGCATACGATTTGACGGACCTCCTGGGAGGTTTTCGGGAAAATAACACCATGGACGGTTCCCGGGGGGGCCGATCCTGGATCCCGGGCGTAAAGATAACATTCTTCCGGTTGGCAGGAGATGTTCTCTTCTCCTACGATGGATTGAAAAGATGCGTAAAGGGATGGTTTCATAATGATACCGGTTGGTTCTGGGGAGGAGAAAGAGGCCGGCCGCCCTTTTTCTTGAAACGGGCGACCGGATGGTTTCTATTTTACGGTAAATGTTAAAGAGGCGCCGTAATTGGCTGAGGTCACTTTGCCGAAAAGCGCTTTCATGGGGCCGTCCTGGGTGACGGGTTCATTGTGGAAGATGTTGACAATCCACTGCCCAGCACCCTGCACCCGGAATTGCGCCCTTCCATTTTTCACATAGGAAAACAGGGCGAATTCGTCGGACAGGCCAAAGGATGGGCTATATGCGGTGATGTGTTCGATGCTGTTGGGGCTGTATGACAGGGGGGCACCGCAGAATCGTACATCAAACTCCACCAGGTCGCCCACCTTTACCTGGGACAGGTCCGTTAAGGGGGTCAGCTCGAGGGCGTGTCCCATGGGTTCAGGCGTTTTCCATTTTCCCAGGGTAAGGTAGGATTTGGCAAATGCCTGGTATTGAACGGAGAATAGAACCTTCTGGATATCTTCAACTTGATTTTGGGGTTTCAGTGCCAGACGTGTCCGCCCCTTGGAATCCAAGTATTGGGTGTAAAAGGTTTTCTGTGAGATGGTTTCGATCTGATAGACCCCTTTGGGAGATTCGGGTTTGAGGGCGATTTTCTGGCATGCCAGGTCGGCATCGAAAATATCGAATGCCTCCCCAGATATTCTTGGGGCAGTGGGCTGGGGATCGGGCCTTCTCAAGGCGGTTCGTTTTCCCTCCGGGGTCAGGATGTTGAAATCTTCAATGATCACCCGTGCATTAACACTGTTGGGCATGTCGTCTATGGGAAGGGAGTGGCCCCAGCCCACTACCACGGTGGTGTGGCCGGGTTTATGGGTAAAGGATTCAAAGGAGTTGACCCATAGGGAGTGGGCCTGGGCCGTGGATATGAGCCCAAAAAGAAAAAAGAGGGATGCGATAAAATGTTTCATTTTGTTTCCTGTGAGATTAAGGATGTGAATTAAAATCTGTATCTAAGTGTTATGCCGACACTACGGGGCTCTCCGTCCTGTACCATGGAACCGAGGTAATTCACCCGGCTGGTGACATATCGTTCATCAAAGAGATTGTTTGCCCATAGGATGACATCGTAGTGCTCTTGTTCATATCCCAGCTTCAGGTTGACGATTTCACGTCCGTCCACCTTGTTTTGGTTTTCCGCATCGGAGTAGTAATCTCCTGTTCCCAGAAGATCCACCCTGCAGAACAGGCCGTTGGACATTCTGTACTGGGCGCCGATATGGAAGGTGAAGCGGGGGGCATCCATCAAATAGTTGCCGCTGTAATCATAGGAACCACCGCCGGACTGGTCAGATACCCATTGGTCAAATTTGGCCTCGGTGTAGCCAACGCCGGCAAATAGATCCATTCCCCGGGCGGGTTTGGCCTGGAGTTCCAGTTCAAAGCCGTCTGACTCCGCCTGGGCGGCATTGGTTACGTTACGGGCGGAGACCGGTTGACCCACGGGCCATTCCACCACCTGTTTGTCTTCAATGTCCAGGTGGAAGGCGGCGGCATTGATGATGAGCCGGTTTTCCCAGAAACTGGTTTTGACACCAATTTCATAATTGGTGGTGTGCTCGGGTTTGAAGTAAAGATCCTCTGGACCATTGCTGAAATAGAAATCATAGCCGCCGGTGAGAAACCCTTGGGAAAAACTGGCATAGGCCATTATTGTTTTGGTGACATCGTAGGCAGCGGAGAGCTTTGGCAATAGTTCATCATTATTGTCCGATCGTTGGTACCGGGTGTTGGCGGCGAACTGGTTTATCTGGCGCCCTTCAAGCTCCTGGTGTTCGTAACGGAGACCTGCGGTGAGGTGCAATGGGGCAATGGGGGTATAGGTTCCCTGGCCAAAGACCGCCAGGGTATCGTTTTCCATCCATGTGTCCCGGACACTGCTGTAGGCAGGGGTATGGGCCTTGGCATAGGTGTCGTCGGTTGCACCGTAAACACCGGTCACCCATTGGAATTTTCCTCCGTTTTCGGGTGAGGTCAGACGGAATTCCTGGCTCCATGCCAGGGTGTCAAATTCCCAGTTCTGATCCCCGAAGGGAAAGGGGCCAAAATCCGTATCATTGGTAAAGGCGATGTTGTAGTCGCTGCGGCTGGTGATGGAGAGCAGATTAAAGGCGGAACCTTTGTATTCTGCTCTGAAGGACTGGTTGTTGTATTCTTCTTCCCAGTCATTTCCACCGTTCCAATTGATGGTGAACGGATCACTTTGGCCTGCGCCATCTTCATATCTCTGTGTACCGTAAAAATCCTTGTTTTGGGACACATCGGTGAAAAATGAAAATTCCCATGGAGCCGAAGGGGTCCATCTCAGGTGGACTTGACCCAGCTTTTTGTCGACCTGGGCTGCGTTTTCATTTCCGTTGTTGATATTTTTGATATATCCGTCGGATTCTTTGACCTGGAAGGCGACTCCCATGAAAAGCGTGTCCTTTTGTATGGGGGTGCTGAAACTGCCCCCTGCACGATAAAAGGGAACATTATCATGGGCCGTGTCGTAAAATCCGTATTCCCCAAAAACCTTTCCCCGCATTTCATTGTCCGGCTTCCGGGTGACGATATTGATGGCGCCGGATTCCGTATTTTTCCCATAGAGTGTTCCCTGGGGGCCCCGGAGGACTTCGATGCGTTCAATGTCGAGGAGTTCCTGGTCCTGCATACGGTTTATGGGATAGCTGATATCGTTGACGAAGATTCCCACGGCCGGGCTTAATACCGTGTTGTGGGTCGAGACCCCGCGCATGATAATGGCTGCGTTTTCCATGCTGGGTGTGGCGAAAAGATTGGGTGAAAAATAGGTGATATCGGTCATGTCCATGATACCGGCATCTTCAATATCCACGCCGGTGAAGACATCCATGCTGATGGGGACTTTCTGTACATTTTCTTCCCTTTTCTGTGCTGTAACTGTCAGGGGGCTTAATTCCTTGTCCTGGTGTCGCTTTTCCCTCGCATGGACTGGTGAGGAAACCACCAGTATGCCGCAGAGAACGACAGCTATGGAGATGGAAAAGAAATCGGACATTTTGTTTTTCATTTTTTTTCCTTTTAAAAGAAATGTTTGAGTTTGAAGTAGAACATGTCATTGTCGCGGTATTGGCCCAGGGCGGTATCCCCGGGGCCGGAGAACCAGATGAAACCGGTATCCATGTTGAGGTGGTCTCCCCATTTGTACTCTCCAAAAGCCTCGATGCTGCACCCCTCATGGGAGATGAAAGCCGTGCCGCGGAGCCCGGCTTTCAGGGCATCGTCCCGGAAGGGGCGGCTGAGTTCATAGGTGAGACCGTGGGAAAAACGATTTGCCTTCAATGGTTGATCCCCCCGCTGGATGAGGCTGCCGAACCATTGGATGTTGATATAGGTATTGTCGTTGGCGGTATAATCCCAGCCCAGAACACCTTGGTAGAAATCCCGTTCTTCCGGTTTTCCATCGGCTTGCCGGTTAAACTCCAAGCCATGTTTCATGGCAGCTTCCCCCCGTAGGGTGGTTTTGCCGAAACCCGTAGCAAAGGCCATGCCCACCGCCTGGAATCTGGGAAAAATCACTTCACTTACCATGGGGGCTGTACCGGGTTTGGGAGAGAGGACCGGGGCATCTGAAAAACCGTTGAAATAGATGAATTCCAGGTCAATACCCCGGGCATGGGTGATGAGCTTGGCCGCCATTTCATGGTCTGCAAACCAGTCCGGTCCATGGCCGGTATCCAGAACAAGAGCGCCCTGGCTTACGGATCGGTTGATGGGTTCCCAATGGCCCTCCCAGGGGCTGCCGTCTTCTGGAATCCCAGCCACTTCTCCCCTGGGAAGCCAGACCAGATCCAGGTGGAAAGCCCTAAAGTCCACCGTGGTATTCACAAGCCACACGGATTCTCGGGAATCGGAGCGTGCTCCGCAGAGGGGATCTTTCACATCCACTGGGTTGATCAGATCCATGGGGTTGACACCATCGCCGGTTCCCCATCTTATAATGGTTTTTCCCACCAGGACCTCGATCCTCTCCCCTTTTATAGTGAGGGTCGCCTGGTCCATTTCTGCATCCAAGGCATCTTTGTCGTCCATGCCCGCTGCAAGATCATAGTCACCCCGGAGGGTCAGGTAGCCTTTGAGGCGGTCTCGGTGATACCGGGCCTCCAACTGGAGGCGCTGTCGAAGGGAAATGGGATCTTCCTTCAGGCTGAATTGGTTCCGGGTTTCCAGGTATCCTGAGATGGGTTGCGGTGGTGGTGGGGCTTGGGGAATAACGGATTCTTCTGCAAAGGGATCCCCAGTCACTTGGGCCGTGCAGGGAAGGCTGAATGTGAAAAAGATCACAAGCAATGATGCAATGCCGTGGAGGATGGCGCATTTCCGTTGGGGAGACCGGGGATTTTCAGTGGAATCAGGCCCTGACATTGAAGGTCAGGGTGCTGTGGTAGTAGAGCTTGGAACAGTCACCGGCAAATTCTGCATATTCACTGTCCGGGCCCACATCCTTGAAGTTGAATGCCACAATCATCCATTGTCCGGCCGAAGGTAGGCGGAAACGGGCTTTCCCATTGACAAGGTAGGCGGCTAAAAAGAACCCTTCCATGTTACCACCGGCCTCTCCCCCAAAGGTGTTACTCTTGGCCAGAAGATATTCCATATTTACATTGTCGCAGGTAAAGGGTTTATCCAGGAATTTGGCCTCAAATGACACCCAGTCTCCGACCTGGACGTTACTCAGGTCGCATAGGGGCATTATCTCCAACTCGTGGCCGAGGGAGGCGGGTTGGCTCCATTCATTTACCGTTAGGTAGGACTTTGCAAAATATCTGATTTTGGATTTGATCATTTGTCCAGCCGGGTTGGGGAATTGGGCGATGATCTCTTTTGTGGCCATGGAGATTTGGTAGGTACCGTTAAGGCTGTCCGGTTGGATCTGGATTTTTTGGGCAGCCACATCCCCAGTTTCAACGGTGAGGCCTGAGGGGGTTTCGATGAGTTCCTCCTTGGAGGGGCGGGGCATTGACAGGGCAGTTCTTCTTTGTTCCGGATCTACCAGTTCAAATGTCTCCAGGGGAATGGGCAGGTCTTTGCTCAGGATGAAGTCGTCCATGGGGAGGACATGGCCGGCGGCCAGGGAGACGTTAAAATGTTTGGGCGGATTTTCAAATTCGCAGGTGTGAAGGATGAAGGAATCTGTGGTGTTGATCCAAATTTTTCTGGCCATGGCTTACTCCTTTACGCCGGCATGGCACACCGGCAAGATGAAAATTAGATTTGGGATTGTGGGAGGATGATTCCCAGGGACTATCGTTTGAGACCGGCCGGATCGAACAGGCGCTCTTCCAGTCCGAGATTGTGCCGGATGTTTTTATAAACCACGGATGTTTTAGATTTTTTACCGGGGGTTTCCACCTGGGCCCGTGTGATGCACCAGATGCCGTCGATCTGTTTGAAACCGCCGTAAAGTGCGGTTTTGAAATGCTGGTTTCGTTTGTTGTAGTATAGGATTTTAACGGGAAGCCAGATATCCTGACGAACCCAGACCACGCGTCTGGCATAGCCGGTATCCCGAAGGTTGCGGGGGGTCATTTCCACCTTGTAACAGGGGGCGCCGTACAGGGATTCCGAGCCCATGAGGCGGTGGATGTCGTCGTCCACTTCCCTGGGGGAGACATCTTCAAGGGCCAGATCGCTGCGCATGAAGGCACTTTTTTTTCCACCGCCGCTGATACGGCGGACCATGTTTTCTCCGGCCATGTACACCCACATATCGTCGTCGGTATCGATGTCCGCATAATTCCAGGTTAAATACATGGTATCCCGGACATCGGCGGGTTCACTGAATCGGATCAATTGGCGTTCGTCTTCTCCGTATTTTTTCTGGAAGGAATTCATCACCCGGTTCAGGACCTGGCCCCGGCGCTGGATCTGCATCACCGATGTCATCTGCTTATCATGACTTATGTCCACGGCATCCATTTTCAGGGCAATGTCCCGACCGGTTTCAGCACTTGAACACAGGGGATTGAATGCCAGGCCGATGCATAGGGCCAGAAGGAGGGTGGGAAACAGGAACCTATGCATAGTTTTTTTCCTCCACGGGTGTTTGGGCAAAGGACGCTGCCGGAGCGGTTTCTTCCCCCAGGGGCTTGAACCGTATGAAAAATGCCGGTGCCACGAAAACATCCGCCAGAAAGGCCAGGGTGAATGCGAAGCCCGCCAGAACACCGAAACGGATCCAGCCGTTCATAATGGAGAAAATGAAACAGGAGAAGCCCAGGACCAGGGTGATGGTGGTGAACAGAATGGGGCGTCCGGCTTCTGTAAGCGTCCGTTTCAATGCCTTCTCATAGGATCCGAGTCGGTCAAATTCCCGGCGGAACTGGATGAAAAAATGAATGGTGTCATCCACCCCCACCCCAATGATGGTGGCACTGATACTCATGATGATGGGGTCCAGAAACATACCGGTCAGTCCCATGAGACCCAGGACACTGACGGCGGGAAATATGTTGGGAATCATACTGAGCAGCCCCAGTTTAAAGGAGCGAAGCACCAGGCTGATGATCAGGGTAATGGCGCAGAAGGCCGCCAGGAAGCCAACCTTCTGGCAGATGGCCATGTTATCGGTGAAGGCTGCGGACAATTCAATCCCGCCTGTGGGTTCCACAATGGCGGCGTCATTGAAAATTTCCCGAGCCTTTGTGGAGATGTCGGAAAGGATTTGCCGGGCCTGGGCCGTGTCCATGGAGCGGGTTCGAATATTCAGCCTTAGAAGGCGGCCATCGAAACTGACCACCTTGTCCAGATGATTGCCGCCGGCGATTTCATAGGTCATGAGATAGTCTGCCAGGGCTGCCTTGGATTCGGGAAGGGCGTAAAAGGTCGGATCGTTATTGTGGAGGGCCTGGCGCATTTTTTTGAGCAGATTCAACACACTGAAGGTGTCCTCTGTCAATGGGTGCTGGGCCACGTATGCTTCCAGGTCGTCCAACTTGTCCATGAAGGCTTTGTCTTTAACGCCGTCGGCCTTCTTGGTATCCAGTACGATTTCCAGGGACATGGAGCCCCCCATTTGGGAATCCACATGGTCAATGGCCCTGCGGACCGGGGCCTTCTCCGTGAGAAGTTTTGAGGTGTTGCTTTCTATTTTAAGGAAGGGAATTCCAGCGAAAAATACACAGGAGAGTATCAGAAAAATCAAAAGTATTTTTCCCGGGTGGGAGATCACCGTGTGGTGCACCCCTTCCAGAAATCGGTCAAAAATATCCCGTCGCGGCCTGGGCCGTTTTTCCACGGGATGACGTCCGAAGGAATAGAAAAAGGGGAAGAGCAGGAAGGTGATGATCAGCACTGAGACAACGCCCATGGCCATGCAAACGGCCATTTCCCGAAAGGGGGCAATGGGGGCCGTTGCAAAACTAAAGAAGCCCGCGGCGGTGGTCAGGGTGGTGAACAGACAGGGCAGGGCCAGTTTTTTCATACTGTTAACAATGGCCTGGGATTTGGTCTCCCCCCGGTGGATATGGTCGTTGAATGCGGATACCAGATGCATGGCGTCGGCAATGCCCACACAGAGCAGAAGAACGGGGAGCCCCATGACCATGAGGGTGAGGTTGTAGCCCAGGATTCCGGTGATACCGAAGGTCCAGATGATTCCGATAACGACGACCAGCAGGGGAACGATTACCCCCTTGATACTCCGTGACATGAACGCCAGAAGTACGATCTGGACCAGGATACAGATCATCAGGAACATGGGGGTTTCCCGTTCTGCAATCTTGTTGTAGCTGAATTCAAAGACGGGATCCCCCACCACATGGGTGTTTAAACCGGCGTAGGCGGGCTGGGCCAGTATCTTGAAAACGGCCTGGGCCGCCTCGGAAGCCGGTGCGGTGCGGTCTTCCGGGTAGGCTGACATTTCCAACAGGATGGCGCCGGTTTTCCCGTCCCGGGAAATATACTGGTTGACAAAATCCGGGTCTGCCAGGGCCTTTTCTTTCAGAATTGACAGCTGTGTTTGATCTTCTGGTATGGTGTCCAACAGCTCAAGAATACGGATGCCGTTCGGGGTTTGTTCCATGTATTCGGCATTTCCCACCCAGGTGACGTCCCGGAGGAATGGAACACCATGTTCCAGCTCCCGGGCCAGTCGATCGGTTGTCTTTAGAATCCGGGATTGGAAAAAATCCTGGGTTTCCATGAGGATATAGACAAAATGGGTGTTGCCGAAATTCGTTTTAAATTTATCCAGCCGGGCCATTACCGGATCTCCCTTAACAAACCAGGATTCGAATGCGCCGTCGAACTTGAGCCCCTTGGCCTGGTTCATGAAGAAAAATGTCATCAAGATCAGGAAAATGAGGGAAATCCATTTGAATCTAAGGGCCTGTTGCGCAAAGGTTTCCATCCATTTTGAAAATCGAGAGGTGTTTGTATCCATGGTATACATCCTTTTAAAATTTACAGGGACGGCAGCTTGAGATTGCCGGTGCGTATCAGGTATGACAGACAGATGGAGATGTAGTGTTCATCCATCCGGGGGAAATGAATCCCACTGTTTTCAATGCCTTGACGGGTATTTCGGATGTCGTGGCCTCCCCGGGGTTGCGGGGGGGCGGTCGGGAGGCTGTCGGGCATCAGCGGTAGAAGGGGATACAGGGCATTATCGGGTGTCTGACCGGCCAGTGAACGGACCCATTGTGGATAGGGGACGGTCGGCAGGGAGTATCCTGTTTCCACCAGGGTTTTTCTAATCTGGTCCGAATCCGTCGGGCTGGGATTTACAAGATGGTAAATGGGATGTTTGGGGGTTTGGGAGAGGTGGACAATGGCGCGACTGACAAAATCCACCGGAAGCGCATCCACCTTCAGGCGGATGTCCGGGGTCTGCCCCATCTGGGTGCAGCCCTTGAGGAGGCGGCATACCATGTCCTGGGGGTTGGCGTGTCCCGTCCGACTGTGGCCGCAGATGATGCCGGGCCTGTAAATGGCTCCGGGCAGCCCCAGTTCCATGGCGGCAAGGACCAGTTTTTCGGCCACCCATTTACTCTGGGGATACCCCCCGGTGAGGTTGCCGACTGCCGCAGGGGCCTCGGGAACCATTTGCTCCTGGGCCGGGACCACGGAAATGGTTGAAATGTGATGGAATGGGGTGGGAATCTCTTCCAAGGCCATCTGGAGCATGGTTCGGGTACCCATGACATTGACGGGTTTGAGATTGGCATAGGCATGGGAGAAATGGGTTTGGGCCCCATTGTGGTAAATTCGATCCATGCCAGCGGCCAATTCACGGAATTGGGATTTATCCATGCCCAGCCGGGGAAGGGACAAATCTCCCGGAACAATGTGGATGCGTTCAGGGTTAAGTCGATCCAGTGATATGCCATAGGAGGCCAGGCTTTCTTTGAGTTTGGATTTTGCCTGGGGTGGGGTTTTAGCCCGCACCAGGCAGTGGAGGGTTGCGCGGGTACGGATCAACAATTCAACCAGTAGAAAACCGCCCAGAAAACCGGTGGCGCCGGTGAGAAAAATATGGTTTACCTCCCGTTCGGGGGGCTGGGGAATGGATTCCGGCAGGGGATGGGATATCAGAATGCTTTTAACCTCTTGCTCTAAAAACGCAGCTGTTTCCGGCGGCTCGGTTTTGCCTTCTCCGTTGGTATCTACATAGGCGGCCTGTTCCGCAATGGTGGGAAATTCAAAGAATTTGGGCAGGGGCATCTGGATGGAAAAATATTTCCTGATACCAAGAACCGCCCGGGTGGCCAGGAGTGAATCTCCGCCCAGCTGGAAGAAATTATCATGGATTCCCGGTATTTTTTTCTCAAGAATCTGTTCCCAGATTTCTGCCATGGCTTTCTGGGTTCCCCCCCGGGGGGGGGATGATTGTTTTTTGGGGTGCACAGGTTCCATCTCCAGTGGGGTAAGAGCGTTCCGATCGAGTTTGCCGTTTGGGGTCAGGGGCAATCGAGGAATCATCCCATAGTGCCGGGGAACCATATATGCCGGCAGTCTTTCCTGGAGGAAGGTGGTCAGGGCGCTTGGATCAAAATTGGCCCCGGACGGTGTGACGATATGACCCTCCAGGGTATTTTGAGTCCCGTTGTTCTGGATGGTAACCACACTGGAATTCACCTGGGGATGGGTGTTTAAGGTTGCCTCAATTTCCCCCAGCTCGATGCGATATCCGTTGAGTTTGACCTGGAAGTCCTCCCGGCCGAGGAATTCGATGTTGCCGTCGGGCAGACAGCGCCCCAGGTCTCCGGTACGGTACAATGGCCGGTCGGTTTCCGGGTGGGTGATAAATGCTTTTTTGGTTTTTTCTTCATCCTGCCAATAGCCCCTGGCCAGTCCCCTGCCCCCGATGTAAATCTGGCCGGTGACCCAGTCGGGGCAGGGGGCCAGGTTTTTATCCAGCACCCATATTTCCTGGTTATCCATGGCCTTGCCGTAGGGGATGCTCTTCCATTGAGGATCAATGGTTTCAATGGGGTAGAGGATGGACCAGATGGAGGCCTCGGTGGCGCCGCCCAGACTGACGATGTCCACGGCGGATGCCAGATCCCGGATCTGGTCGGGAAGATCCAGGGGGATCCAGTCCCCGCTGAGCATTGCCAACCGCAGTTCCTGGGGAAGTACGGCATGGGTTCCCCGGGCATGTTCCGCCAGCATCTGCATGAGTGCGGGTACCGAGTTCCACACGGTAACGCCGTGGGTCTGCATGAGGTCGAGCCAGTGGGTGGGATCTTTGATGCCGTCGGGGGAGGGCATGACAATGGTGCCGCCGGCGGCCAGGGTGCCGAAAATATCAAAGACGGACAGATCAAAGTTCAAGGCGGACAGGGCAAACACCCTGTCCCGGGGGCCGATGTTAAAACGGTTGTTAATGTCCAGGATGGTATTGACCGCCCCCCTGTGATCGATCATGACCCCTTTGGGATTGCCGGTGGAACCGGAGGTGTAGATGACATAGGCCAGGTCCCGGGGGCCCTGTGGCCGGGAAGAGGGCAGGTCGGGGCATTGCTGGGAGATATCCAGGGTGTCCGGACAGAGGGTTTTAATATGTTCGGGCCATTTTAGATTTTTTTCCAGGGCGGATTGGGTGATCACCCATTCCACACCGCCGTTGTCCAGCAGATAGGCCAGGCGTTGGTGGGGGACCTTGGGATCAATGGGCAGGTAGGCTGCCCCGGAAGTAAGAACGGCCAGCGCTGCAACGATTTGCTCCCATCCCTTTTCCATGACAATGGCCACCAGGGTATTGGGTTGAACCCCGGCATGGCTGAGTTGATGTCCCATAAACTGTGCGTAATCGGAGAGCTCCCGGTAGGACAGTTCTTTGTCCGGACAGATCACAGCCGGCTGATCCGGTGTCTGTTGCGCCTGGTCAAAGAACAGGGTTTGAAGCAGATGATCGGATTGTTCGAATGCCACAGGGGAAGGTGGAATTAATGCCTTATCCGTGGAAGTTGGATTGGGAATCTTGTCTTCCCAGATCCGGGGGGTGTGGGCCAGTTCCTGCAACAGCGCCACATAGGCTTGGAACATCTGATCCAGCATCTGTGGGGGAAACAACTCTTCCACGGCATCCCAGATGATGACCAGTTGCCCCTTGGTTTCAGAGATCTGGTTGTCCAGCCAGACCTGGGGGGTCTGGGTGATGTTGTAAAGAAGGGTTCCGGGCAGGGCCAGGCCGGGGTCCCTGTGGATGTTCTGGTAGCCCAGGTTGCTGGTGAAGACCAGGGGCATGGTCACCGGGGTATTGCCCTGCCTGCGGCGGGATAATTCCTGGAGGACACGAACGCCGCTGAAATGACGGTGTTCCATATCTTCCCAGAGGCGGGCCTGGATGTTGCGCCCCCGTTGTTTGAATGAAATGGTATGGTCCATGGTCACCTGCAGAAGGATCAGGGAGGTAAAGTCCCCGATGATTTCGTTGATCTGCGGATGTCCCTGGAGACGGTTGAAAAAGGTGAGGTTCAGTGTAAATTCCCGGGCTCTGCTCCAGGTGCCCAATACTTCGGCATAGGCGGCCAGCAGGAGGTTGGACTGGGTCAGGCCGAATTCTTTTCCCATGTTTTGGAGCTTTTGCCAGGTCCCTGCGTCCAGATGGGCCTGCCGGCGTTTAAATCGGGTGTGTTTGATCCCATCCGGAGAGGTGGCCAGGGGCAGCTCCGGCGCCGGAGGAAGGGTGTCCAACCGATCCATCCAATATTGCTTTGCGCGTTCATGGGCCGGTGTGCTCCGGTGGGCCTGCTCTGCAAGGACATAGTCCCGGAAGGAGCAGGTGAGCTCCGGACGTGTCAGCTCCGGGTCCTGGTAATATTGAAAAATTTCCTGCATCAACGTGTAAATACTGAATCCGTCGGCGATGAGCAGATCAATGCCGATGTGCAAGATGGTCTGTGTGGGAGAACAACTGGCCTTGACTTCGAACAGGGGCCAGGTGTCGGCCTGCCGGACCTGGTGTGACATGGTCCGGCGTATTCGGGAAAGACTTGCCTGGCAATCTTCCTGGGAGGCCCGGCTTAAATCCTCAACCTCAACGGCAAAGTCCGGAACCTGTTTTAATACCTGCTGACGGCCGTCGGCATTCACGATTGCCCGGAGCATGTCGTGGCGATCAATGACCCGCTGCCATGCCGCCGTATATCGATCCAGATCCAGGTCTGTGGTTTCAATTTCAAAATAGACATGGCAGGCCACATCCCCCAGCTGTGCCACACCGCTGCGGCCGACCCAGTATGCATGCTGGATATCGGTGAGTTCAAAGGGCCGGTATCTGTGTGAAGGATCGGGTTGAATCACGAATGGGGAATCGGTGGTGTCGGGATTTCGGGTTTCCAGAATGCCACGGGTAAATTCTTCCAGGGCTTTGATGGTGGGGGTGCCAACGAAAATCCGCGGGGGGATTTTTACCTTCAGCCGGGTCTCTGTGACCTGGGCCAGTTCCATGAAAATCAAGGAGTCCATCCCCAATTGCATCAAATCTGTTTCCGGTGAAAGAAGGGTGGGGTCCAGCCCCAGAATCCGGGCAATGCGTGAGGTGAAAAAACGGGTGATCCGTTCTTGTCGACGGGTTCCCCGGCAGTTGAGGATCTGTTCCAGGTCTGGGGCTGTACTTTCATTGGTCGTGGTGGTGTCGGTGAGGTGGGTGAAAAAATCGGCGCCGTGGGCAGTGGGTTGCAGGGCCGCTAGTTTGTTCCAATCCGCATTGATGATGCCCACCTGGGGCTGTACATGGGAAAATAACCGGTTTAATTCATGGATGGCCGCTTCCGGCGTCAGTGTGCCGATTCCCTGCAGGGTCAGCCGGTCTTCCAATTGATGGCGGGCCACCGCCCCGATCCGGGCCCAGGGCCCCCAGTTTATGGACAGGGCGGGAAGTCCCCGGCTTTGCCTGAAGTGGGCCAGTCCGTCCAAAAAGGCGTTCCCCGCCGTATAGCTGATCATGCCGTGGATTCCCCAAAGGGATGCCACCGATGAAAAGCAGATGAAAAAGTCCAGATCCCCCCCGGCCCGATGGAGATTCCAGGCCCCTTGTATTTTGGGAGCCGTCACCCGTTGAAACGGGTCAATCCCTTCATGGATCAGGGCCGCCCCCGGGCGCATGACACCGGCGGCATGGACGATGCCCGCAACCTTGGAACCCGTTTGAAACAGAGGCGTTACCTGTTCCATATCCGTGATATCCGCCTGCCTTATGGTGACTTTGCAGCCGGTGTTTTCCAGCTGGTCCAGTTGCCGGAGAACCTTTTTCCCAGGGGCAGAACGCCCCACAAGAAGAAGGTGTCCGGCCCCATTTTGGGCCATGGTTTTTGCGACCTCCAGCCCCAGGGCCCCCATGCCACCCGTGATGATATAGGTGGCATCGGATTTCAAAGAAAGGGGTGTGGAGGTTGAAGCCGCCATCCTGCACAGACGGGGAACCCATACCCCCTCTCCACGAAGGGCCATGGCGCCGGTTCCGGGGGTCGCCCCCAGCTGGGAAATCACAGCAGGGATTTCGTCCTTGCAAGGTTCCGGATCCAAATCAATCTGCAGGCAGTTGAATTCGGGATGTTCGACGCCAATGACCTTGCCCATGCCCCAGAGGGTGGATTGGAAGGGGTCCACCTGGGATTGGGTTGGGGTGACCGCCTGGGCCCCCCGGGTAACAATGCAGAGCCGGATTCCCTGGGCCCCGGGATCTGTGCCCATCCACCGGGCCAGGTGAAACAGACGGGTCGGTGCCGCTAGCCCTTGGCCGGGGGATCCATCGGCATCCATATCCAGACCGTGGAGATGGAAAATGCCGCAGCAGGGAGGGAAGCCGTCTTTTTTAATGTTTTCCAATAACTGGGTATACGGTGTTGGATCTGCATCCCTTGAAGGGATTTTTACACAGGAATGGCCCAGGTTCTCCAATTGCCGGGCCAGCCTATCCCCCCATCCCTTGTTGTCCATGGGAATGATCCAGCTGCCTTGGGGCAGGGGGGCATCCGTCCATTGGGTTTGTTCCCATTGGAGCTGGTACCCCATGTCGGAACCGGCACCGTTTGCCACCGCTGATTTACCGTGGGCGTCATCCACCCAATGTCGGGTCGGCTTGAAGGGATAGGTGGGCAGGGGGATGCGGCGGAGTTTGCCCTGGGGATACAGGTGGGGCCAATCAATGGATGCACCGTTGGCGTACAGTTGTGCCAATAACTTGGCTGGCTTGGAATCCCGTGACATATCTCCGGTCAGCCTTGGAAATTTAACGGTTTCCTGCTCCGGATGGATTGTGTCGGGAAGGGATGCATCCTTGGAAAAAAGAATCCGTTGCCTGGAGGATTCACTTCCCGTGAACACCCCTTCTGACGAATGCGCTTCAAGGGCGGCTTCCAATCCCAGGCGCATTTTTTCCACCGACCCTGCCGCAATGGCGCACCTGTGGGAAAAATGGCTCCGGCCCACCTGTGCCGTGTAACAGATGTGATCCAGTGCAGATTCCGGAGAGGATTCCAGGAAATCCAGGAAGTTTCGGAGCTGTACCTTTAACCTGCCCGGACCCTTTGCGGACAATGGCAGAATCTGGATGGGGTAGTGCCGTTCCATTGCCGGGGGCAAGGGGGGCTGTTCCAGGATCACATGGGCATTGGTCCCCCCGAAACCAAAGGAACTGACACCGGCGCGGCGGGGTCCATCGCCGGTGTCCCAGGGCTTGAACTCCGTGTTGACGTAGAAGGGGGAGCCGTCAAAGTCGATTTTGGGATTGGGGGCGTTGAAATTCAGGCTGGGTACCAGGTAGCCGTGCTTGAGACAGAGCACGGTTTTGATGAATCCTGCGATTCCGGCTGCCGTATCCAGGTGGCCGATGTTGGTTTTTACCGAGCCCAGGGCACAGGTGTGGCCGTGGTTCGTCCCTGGGGTAAACACCCGTTTTAATGCCTCTACTTCAATGGGGTCACCCAGTGGGGTGCCGGTGCCATGGGCTTCTATGTAGGAAATGGTTGACGGCGGGACATGGGATACCATTTGCGCTTCTCGGATGACGCCGATCTGGCCTTCCACGGAAGGGGTTGTGTATCCTATTTTGTGGGCACCGTCATTATTGACGGCAGATCCCATTACAATTCCATGGATGGTATCATTGTCCTTGTCTGCCTCTTCCAGGCGTTTTAAAACGACCATCCCCACACCGTTTCCATGGATCATCCCATTGGCGTTCTGGTCAAACGCTCGACAATGGCCGTCCCGGGACAGGATCATACCTTCTTGATGCAGATATCCTTTTCTTTGTGGGGTAATGAGACATACACCACCTGCCAAGGCCATATCGCAGGCGCCGTTTAACAAACTGTCGCAGGCAAGATGTACGGCAACAAGGGAGGTGGAGCAGGCGGATTGAACTGCCATGCTGGGACCGGTGAGGTTTAATTTAAATGATACCCTGGAGGTGAGATAATCTTTATCGTTGGCAATCAGGGCTTGGAGATGGGAGGTATTTCCCACCGATAAGCCGCCATGTCCCAATACGTTTATCAGATAGGTAGAGAGCTTTGCCCCGCCAAAAACGCCGATGGTACCGGCTTGGGCCTCCGATGGGTACCCGCTGTGTTCAAGTGCATGCCAAGCTGTTTCAAGGAAGAGTCTGTGTTGGGGGTCCATGATTTCAGCTTCCCTGGGGGAATATCCAAAAAACTGTGCATCAAAGGCAGATTCATTGTCTATAATGAATCCGGATTTAACATACCCGGGCCGCTCCAGCGTTTCAACAGGGGTTCCGGTGTTGCGGATTTCTCCATCGGAGAAATGCGAAATGGATTCAACCCCATTTTTAAGATTTTGCCAGAATTGATCTATATTTTCTGCTCCGGGAAAACGGCAGCTCATGCCGATAACGGCGATGGCTTCAGAGGTATTCATTTTCAAAGGTCCTTCCGTATGATTTTGATTGCTTCCTTGGCTTGTGACGCGTTTAGTTGGTTTCCCGGATGCGCTGCCGTTGGCGATGGGTTCGGGTTTCTACGCGTTTTAAAACTCGAGAGGTAACAGCATCGTCGTTGTTGCCCTTGGTAATAAATGTAGCAAGAGCTGCAATGGTTGGATTTTCAAATATATCAACGATGGAGAGTTTATTGGGGAAGAGTTCTGCCAATTTATTTTGCAGGCGGACCAGGTGCATGGAGGTTGCACCCAGATCGAAGAAACTTGTCTTGGTACTGAATTGGTCAAGATCAAGCAGGGCCTTTACCACTCCAGCAATTCTATTTTCGGTTTCATTGGCAGGGGGCGTATATTCATCGACCGTGGTGGAAAAGGAAATGCCTTTGGGAGATGAAAGGGATTTCCTGTCGATTTTGCCATTGGCCGTCACTGGGAAGGTCTCATGGAAAAGATAAAGATCGGGCACCATATAATCCGGCAACCGAATGGATACCTCTTGCTTGATTTTTGAGGTTTTCCGGGGGGGCGTATTCCCAGGGACCAGATGTGCGGTGAGGTGGGAAATTCCCTGGGGGTCTTTTATGATGACAACCACAGCATCTGATATACCGGGAACTTGTTTGAGAGTTGTCTCAATTTCCCCCAGCTCGATGCGATATCCGTTGAGTTTGACCTGGAAGTCCTCCCGGCCGAGGAATTCGATGTTGCCGTCGGGCAGACAGCGCCCCAGGTCTCCGGTACGGTACAATGGCCGGTCGGTTTCCGGGTGGGTGATAAATGCTTTTTTGGTTTTTTCTTCATCCTGCCAATAGCCCCTGGCCAGTCCCCTGCCCCCGATGTAAATCTGGCCGGTGACCCAGTCGGGGCAGGGGGCCAGGTTTTTATCCAGCACCCATATTTCCTGGTTATCCATGGCCTTGCCGTAGGGGATGCTCTTCCATTGAGGATCAATGGTTTCAATGGGGTAGAGGATGGACCAGATGGAGGCCTCGGTGGCGCCGCCCAGACTGACGATGTCCACGGCGGATGCCAGATCCCGGATCTGGTCGGGAAGATCCAGGGGGATCCAGTCCCCGCTGAGCATTGCCAACCGCAGTTCCTGGGGAAGTACGGCATGGGTTCCCCGGGCATGTTCCGCCAGCATCTGCATGAGTGCGGGTACCGAGTTCCACACGGTAACGCCGTGGGTCTGCATGAGGTCGAGCCAGTGGGCGGGATCTTTGATGCCGTCGGGGGAGGGCATGACAATGGTGCCGCCGGCGGCCAGGGTGCCGAAAATATCAAAGACGGACAGATCAAAGTTCAAGGCGGACAGGGCAAACACCCTGTCCCGGGTGCCGATGTTAAAACGGTTGTTAATGTCCAGGATGGTATTGACCGCCCCCCTGTGATCGATCATGACCCCTTTGGGATTGCCGGTGGAACCGGAGGTGTAGATGACATAGGCCAGGTCCCGGGGGCCCTGTGGCCGGGAAGAGGGCAGGTCGGGGCATTGCTGGGAGCTATCCAGGGTGTCCGGACAAAGGGTTTTAATATGTCCGGGCCATTTTAGATTTTTTTCCAGGGCGGATTGGGTGATCACCCATTCCACACCGCCGTTGTCCAGCAGATAGGCCAGGCGTTGGTGGGGGACCTTGGGATCAATGGGCAGGTAGGCTGCCCCGGAAGTAAGAACGGCCAGCGCTGCAACGATTTGCTCCCATCCCTTTTCCATGACAATGGCCACCAGGGTATTGGGTTGAACCCCGGCATGGCTGAGTTGATGTCCCATAAACTGTGCGTAATCGGAGAGCTCCCGGTAGGACAGTTCTTTGTCCGGACAGATCACAGCCGGCTGATCCGGTGTCTGTTGCGCCTGGTCAAAGAACAGGGTTTGAAGCAGATGATCGGATTGTTCGAATGCCACAGGGGAAGGTGGAATTAATGCCTTATCCGTGGAAGTTGGATTGGGAATCTTGTCTTCCCAGATCCGGGGGGTGTGGGCCAGTTCCTGCAACAGCGCCACATAGGCTTGGAACATCTGATCCAGCATCTGTGGGGGAAACAACTCTTCCACGGCATCCCAGATGATGACCAGTTGCCCCTTGGTTTCAGAGATCTGGTTGTCCAGCCAGACCTGGGGGGTCTGGGTGATGTTGTAAAGAAGGGTTCCGGGCAGGGCCAGGCCGGGGTCCCTGTGGATGTTCTGGTAGCCCAGGTTGCTGGTGAAGACCAGGGGCATGGTCACCGGGGTATTGCCCTGCCTGCGGCGGGATAATTCCTGGAGGACACGAACGCCGCTGAAATGACGGTGTTCCATATCTTCCCAGAGGCGGGCCTGGATGTTGCGCCCCCGTTGTTTGAATGAAATGGTATGGTCCATGGTCACCTGCAGAAGGATCAGGGAGGTAAAGTCCCCGATGATTTCGTTGATCTGCGGATGTCCCTGGAGACGGTTGAAAAAGGTGAGGTTCAGTGTAAATTCCCGGGCTCTGCTCCAGGTGCCCAATACTTCGGCATAGGCGGCCAGCAGGAGGTTGGACTGGGTCAGGCCGAATTCTTTTCCCATGTTTTGGAGCTTTTGCCAGGTCCCTGCGTCCAGATGGGCCTGCCGGCGTTTAAATCGGGTGTGTTTGATCCCATCCGGAGAGGTGGCCAGGGGCAGCTCCGGCGCCGGAGGAAGGGTGTCCAACCGATCCATCCAATATTGCTTTGCGCGTTCATGGGCCGGTGTGCTCCGGTGGGCCTGCTCTGCAAGGACATAGTCCCGGAAGGAGCAGGTGAGCTCCGGACGTGTCAGCTCCGGGTCCTGGTAATATTGAAAAATTTCCTGCATCAACGTGTAAATACTGAATCCGTCGGCGATGAGTAGATCAATGCCGATGTGCAAGATGGTCTGTGTGGGAGAACAACTGGCCTTGACTTCGAACAGGGGCCAGGTGTCGGCCTGCCGGACCTGGTGTGACATGGTCCGGCGTATTCGGGAAAGACTTGCCTGGCAATCTTCCTGGGAGGCCCGGCTTAAATCCTCAACCTCAACGGCAAAGTCCGGAACCTGTTTTAATACCTGCTGACGGCCGTCGGCATTCACGATTGCCCGGAGCATGTCGTGGCGATCAATGACCCGCTGCCATGCCGCCGTATATCGATCCAGATCCAGGTCTGTGGTTTCAATTTCAAAATAGACATGGCAGGCCACATCCCCCAGCTGTGCCACACCGCTGCGGCCGACCCAGTATGCATGCTGGATATCGGTGAGTTCAAAGGGCCGGTATCTGTGTGAAGGATCGGGTTGAATCACGAATGGGGAATCGGTGGTGTCGGGATTTCGGGTTTCCAGAATGCCACGGGTAAATTCTTCCAGGGCTTTGATGGTGGGGGTGCCAACGAAAATCCGCGGGGGGATTTTTACCTTCAGCCGGGTCTCTGTGACCTGGGCCAGTTCCATGAAAATCAAGGAGTCCATCCCCAATTGCATCAAATCTGTTTCCGGTGAAAGAAGGGTGGGGTCCAGCCCCAGAATCCGGGCAATGCGTGAGGTGAAAAAACGGGTGATCCGTTCTTGTCGACGGGTTCCCCGGCAGTTGAGGATCTGTTCCAGGTCTGGGGCTGTACTTTCATTGGTCGTGGTGGTGTCGGTGAGGTGGGTGAAAAAATCGGCGCCGTGGGCAGTGGGTTGCAGGGCCGCTAGTTTGTTCCAATCCGCATTGATGATGCCCACCTGGGGCTGTACATGGGAAAATAACCGGTTTAATTCATGGATGGCCGCTTCCGGCGTCAGTGTGCCGATTCCCTGCAGGGTCAGCCGGTCTTCCAATTGATGGCGGGCCACCGCCCCGATCCGGGCCCAGGGCCCCCAGTTTATGGACAGGGCGGGAAGTCCCCGGCTTTGCCTGAAGTGGGCCAGTCCGTCCAAAAAGGCGTTCCCCGCCGTATAGCTGATCATGCCGTGGATTCCCCAAAGGGATGCCACCGATGAAAAGCAGATGAAAAAGTCCAGATCCCCCCCGGCCCGATGGAGATTCCAGGCCCCTTGTATTTTGGGAGCCGTCACCCGTTGAAACGGGTCAATCCCTTCATGGATCAGGGCCGCCCCCGGGCGCATGACACCGGCGGCATGGACGATGCCCGCAACCTTGGAACCCGTTTGAAACAGAGGCGTTACCTGTTCCATATCCGTGATATCCGCCTGCCTTATGGTGACTTTGCAGCCGGTGTTTTCCAGCTGGTCCAGTTGCCGGAGAACCTTTTTCCCAGGGGCAGAACGCCCCACAAGAAGAAGGTGTCCGGCCCCATTTTGGGCCATGGTTTTTGCGACCTCCAGCCCCAGGGCCCCCATGCCACCCGTGATGATATAGGTGGCATCGGATTTCAAAGAAAGGGGTGTGGAGGTTGAAGCCGCCATCCTGCACAGGCGGGGAACCCATACCCCCTCTCCACGAAGGGCCATGGCGCCGGTTCCGGGGGTCGCCCCCAGCTGGGAAATCACAGCAGGGATTTCGTCCTTGCAAGGTTCCGGATCCAAATCAATCTGTAGACAGTTGAATTCGGGATGTTCGACGCCAATGACCTTGCCCATGCCCCAGAGGGTGGATTGGAAGGGGTCCACCTGGGATTGGGTTGGGGTGACCGCCTGGGCCCCCCGGGTAACAATGCAGAGCCGGATTCCCTGGGCCCCGGGATCTGTGCCCATCCACCGGGCCAGGTGAAACAGACGGGTCGGTGCCGCTATCCCTTGGCCGGGGGATCCATCGGCATCCATATCCAGACCGTGGAGATGGAAAATGCCGCAGCAGGGAGGGAAGCCGTCTTTTTTAATGTTTTCCAATAACTGGGTATACGGTGTTGGATCTGCATCCCTTGAAGGGATTTTTACACAGGAATGGCCCAGGTTCTCCAATTGCCGGGCCAGCCTATCCCCCCATCCCTTGTTGTCCATGGGAATGATCCAGCTGCCTTGGGTCAGGGGGGCATCCGTCCATTGGGTTTGTTCCCATTGGAGCTGGTACCCCATGTCGGAACCGGCACCGTTTGCCACCGCTGATTTACCGTGGGCGTCATCCACCCAATGTCGGGTCGGCTTGAAGGGATAGGTGGGCAGGGGGATGCGGCGGAGTTTGCCCTGGGGATACAGGTGGGGCCAATCAATGGATGCACCGTTGGCGTACAGTTGTGCCAATAACTTGGCTGGCTTGGAATCCCGTGACATATCTCCGGTCAGCCTTGGAAATTCAACGGTTTCCTGCTCCGGATGGATTGTGTCGGGAAGGGATGCATCCTTGGAAAAAAGAATCCGTTGCCTGGAGGATTCACTTCCCGTGAACACCCCTTCTGACGAATGCGCTTCAAGGGCGGCTTCCAATCCCAGGCGCATTTTTTCCACCGACCCTGCCGCAATGGCGCACCTGTGGGAAAAATGGCTCCGGCCCACCTGTGCCGTGTAACAGATGTGATCCAGTGCAGATTCCGGAGAGGATTCCAGGAAATCCAGGAAGTTTCGGAGCTGTACCTTTAACCTGCCCGGACCCTTTGCGGACAAGGGCAGAATCTGGATGGGGTAGTGCCGTTCCATTGCCGGGGGCAAGGGGGGCTGTTCCAGGATCACATGGGCATTGGTCCCCCCGAAACCAAAGGAACTGACACCGGCGCGCCGGGGTCCATCGCCGGTGTCCCAGGGCTTGAACTCCGTGTTGACGTAGAAGGGGGAGCCGTCAAAGTCGATTTTGGGATTGGGGGCGTTGAAATTCAGGCTGGGTACCAGGTAGCCGTGCTTGAGACAGAGCACGGTTTTGATGAATCCTGCGATTCCGGCTGCCGTATCCAGGTGGCCGATGTTGGTTTTTACCGAGCCCAGGGCACAATGCCGGGGCGGGGTGGCCGGGGATTTAAAGACCTGGGATGCGGCCTCGATCTCAATGGGGTCTCCCAGTGGGGTTCCGGTTCCATGGGTTTCCATGTATGAGATGGAGTCGGGGGAAATGTCGGACAGGGCAATGGCTTCCCGGATGACCTTGGCCTGGCCTTCCACGCTGGGGGTGGTGTATCCGGTTTTTCGTGAGCCATCGTTATTTACCGCCGTTCCCCTGATGACGGCATGGATCAGATCCCCATCTTCCAATGCCTCGTCCAGTCGTTTTAAAAGGACCATCCCCACGCCGTTTCCCGGAGCCATGCCCCGGGCGTCGGCGTCAAAGGCACGACAATGTCCATCGGGGGAGAGCATCATTCCTTCCTGGTAGGTGTAACCGGCCCGTTGGGGGACCAGAAGGGAAACACCGCCAGCCAGGGCCATATCGCAGGCGCCGGAGAGCAGATTCTCGCAGGCGAAATGGACCGCTACCAGGGAGGTTGAACAGGCGGATTGTACTGAAACGCTGGGGCCTTTGAGATTGAGTTTGTAGGAGATCCGGGTGGTGAGATAGTCTTTGTCGTTGCCGATGAGGGCCTGGTAATCCGAGGTGATGTTCCGTGCCGCGTCCCGATAGTCCATGAGCCTGAAAAGGTAGGTGGACAGTTTGGCACCGGCAAAAATGCCAATGGAGCCCTCATGGTTTTCTGGAGGATATCCACCGTCTTCCAGCGCTGCCCATGCACTTTCCAGCAGGAGACGATGCTGGGGGTCCATGAGTTCCGCCTCCCGGGGGGAATAACCGAAGAAGGCTGCATCAAAGCGGTCTTCATCCGGGATGACAAATCCTTTTTTTACGTAATCTTTCCGGCGGTAAACCGTTGGTGGAACACCGGCCTCTTCCAATTCTTTGGGGGAAAATTCAGTGATGGATTCAATGCCCCGGGTCAGGTTTTTCCAGAATTCATTGGGGGTGCCGGCCCCGGGGAAACGGCATGAAAGACCGATGACGGCGATGCCGTCCGGAATGGTGGATGGAGTCATTTTTTCCTCTGGGAGTTTTGGGGATTATATCTGAACGGCCTTTTTCCGGCGGGATTTGAGGCGTTTTCTTCGGTCCGAGGTTCGATTGGCCGCAATGGCGTCTGCCTGGTCCAGGTAGGATACCGGGGCAGCGCCCTTGTCGAGAAAACGGGATAGTGAACGAATGGTTGCGTATTTAAAGAGATCTACGATCTTAATCTGTTTTTTAAGTTCGGTTTGGATCCGGGTTCTGATTTTAACCAGTTGAAGGGAATTGATCCCCATATCGAAGAAATTGGTTTCCACCCCCATGGTTTCCAGTGAAGTGAGTTCCAGAAAGAGCTTTAAAACCACTTCTTCCATGGAGGTTTCGGCCATAATCTGTTTGCCGGCGTGCTGGGCGGGCCGGGGCAGTCGGTTTCGATCGATTTTCCCATTGGCCGTAATGGGGAAATTTTCGAGTATTTCAATGGTCGCAGGAACCATATACCGGGGCAGCTTTTCCTCCAGAAAGGTTTTGAGGGTTTCCGGTGTGCATGGCTGTCGGAGGACCACATAGGCAATTAATACCCTTTCTGTGTTGGTGTTCTTCCGGGCATGGACAAGGGATTTGGCCACCCCTTTGTGGCGGTTGAGTGTGGTTTCAATCTCACCGCATTCAATTCTGTATCCATTGATCTTGACCTGGAAATCTTCCCTGCCCAGGAATTGGATGGTGCCGTCGGGCAGATATCTGCCCAGATCTCCGGTCCGATAAAGGACAGTGCCGGTGTCCGGGTGGGGGATAAACCGTGTTTGGCTTTTTTCCTTATCATTGTAATACCCCTTGGCCAGGCCGGTGCCGCCAATGAACAACTCACCCGGTACCCAGTCGGGACAGGGCATGAGCTGGGAATTGAGGACATGGAATTGTTGATTGTCCATGGGCGTTCCGTAGGGAATGCTTTTATCGTAGCTGATCCCGGCGTCAATGGGATGGAGGATGGACCAGATGGATGCTTCTGTTGCGCCGCCCAGGCTGAATACCCGGCTGTGGGGGAAACAGGTGGTTATTTTACCGGGGAGATCCACTGGGATCCAGTCGCCGCTCAACATGACCAGGCGAAGGTCTCGGGAGATGATCTGCCGGGTATCGGATACCGTATCCATTATCATCTGCATGAGTTGGGGGACCGAGTTCCAGATGGTGATTTTTTGTTGTTTCATCCACTCCAGCCAGGCCGAGGGATCTTTGATGGGAGAAGGATCCGGAATGATCAGGCGTGCCCCGGCTCCCAGAAGTCCGAAAATATCGTAAACGGAGAGGTCAAAGTTGAGTTCGGCCAGGGCGATTCCGGTATCTTGGTCCGTAACCTGAAACCGGCGATTGATGTCCAGTATGGTGTTGACAGCCCCCCTGTGATCAATCATGACCCCCTTGGGTTTTCCTGTGGATCCGGAGGTGTAGACGACATAGGCCAGGTCGGTATGGGCCTGGCGGGTTTCCGTTTTCTGGAGTGTGGAGGGAAGGGCCAGTTGGTCCACCTCCAGGATCTCCAGGCCCCGGGGCCATGGGATCTGATCTTTCTCCCGGGACCGGGTGAGGGCAATGCGCACCTGTGCCTCTTTTAAGATCATTGCCAGACGTTCCCTGGGCATGGCTGGATCCAGAGGGATATAGGCGGCGCCTGAGGCGAGGATGCCCAGGACCGCAGCCGCCTGTTCCCAGGATTTATCCATGACCACGGCCACCAGATCGTTGGGGTGGATTCCCCCTTGGTGCAATTGGTTGCCGATGCCCTGGGCGCGGCGGGCAAGTTCGCCATAGGTCATTTCCTGTGTTGAGGTGATCAGGGCGATTTTTTCCGGTTGCCGGGCGGCCTGTTCGAAGAAAAGTTCGTGGAGGCATTTTGGGGGCAGGGGGTATGGGGTGTGGTTGACCCGTTCCCTAACCCGGTGCTGGGATTCGGGCATGAGATCGAATCGGTTCCGGGACCATGTTCCGGGAATCAGCGCCAGATCCTGGATAAGACGGTTATAGGCGTCAAACATGTCCTGGGCCATTCCCTGGGGAAAGAGATCCTCAACCAGATCCCAGTTAAAGGTGAGGGCGCCGTTTCGTTCGAAAATTTGATGGTCCAGCCAGACCTGGGGGGTCTGGGAAATGCACCAGACCATTTCGGCGGGCAGTTGGGCGGGCAATCCGATGGTGGACTGATCTTCGGACTTTCCACCATAGGGTAGAACGCTGGTGAATACCACGGGAAAGTTTGGTGTACTTTGACCATGGCTGCCCATTTGGCGCAGTACTTCAACTCCGGAGACCTGTCGATGTTCCAGATCCTGCCACAATTGTTGTTGGATACGACCGGCCCGTTTTTCAAAGGCATCTTCCGTACGGGTACGGACTTCCAGGAGGTTTAAGGTGGTAAAATCACCGACGATGTCGTTGACCTGTTCGTGGAGTTGGCGTCGGTTGAACATGGTGAGGTTGATGGTGAAATCCTTGGTTTTACTCCAGAGTGCCAGGATTTCACAAAAGGCCGCCAGCAGAACCCCGGAGGGCGTCAGGCCGGCCCGGGCCGCCCGGGTCTTCAGTCGATCCCAAACCCCAGGCTCCAATCGACCGGCCAGGCGGACAAAGCGTTGGCGAGTGAGCTTTTCCGGGGGAAGGGCAAGGGGGAGTTCCGGTGGGGGCGGCAGTTGGGGAATACGGTTTTCCCAATAGGCTTTGGCCCTCTGGTAACCAGGGGTGTTGCCTTGGTTGGCCAGGGCGTTTACATAATCCCGGAAGGTCAATGCCAGGGCCGGAAGTTCAATCTCCGGATCCTGGTAGTATTGAAACAGATCCCGGATGAGTACATTGAAGCTCCAGCCATCTCCGATGAGCAGATCAAAACTGATGTGGAGACGGGTGATTTTGTCTGTGAGAAGGGATGCGCATATTTCAAATAAGGGGCCGGTTTCCGAGTCGAGAACCTGTGACGACATCCGGTTCCGTAGTGCCTCCAGTGCCGCCTTCACCTGGGGGGGGCGTTTTTTCCTGAGGTCCTGTACGGGGATCTTACAGGGGGGAAAGGTGTCTTGAATCTGTTGGCGTCCATCGGGGCGGATGATCGCCCGGAGCATGTCATGGCGAAGGATTAATCGGTCCAATGCCTTTTCAAGCCGGGGGAGGTCCAATGCCTGGATTTCCACCTCAGGGTAGACGTGGCAGGAAACGCCGCCCAGGGTCAGCTCTTTGTTTCGTCCCATCCAATAGGCGTGCTGGATATCGGTGAGTTCAAAGGGGCGGTGTCTGCTCCTTGGATCCGGAAGAATCCGGGGAAGGTCTTCATGGTCTGATTCCCCCCCGGCTCTGGAGATCAATAAATCCGTGAGGGTGGTCAGGGTGGGGGACTTTAGAAAATCGGCCAGGGGGAGATTCAACCCCCAATCCTTGCGGAAACGGTTCCGCAGCTCCATGGCCATGAGTGAATCCAGCCCGGCTTCCATGAGGGAGGTATCCCTGGGAAGGTCGTGGGAGGGATCAATCATCATGATTCGGGTGACCTGGGCCTTGACCCATTGTTGGGCTTCTTTTTCCCGTTTTTCCGGGGAACGTGTCGCCATTGGGGGGTGAATCGGTTCGTGGTGTTGGGGACGGCCTTGGGATGGAGGGGCCGTGGCCAAGGGTTCAATCATGTCCATGCAGGGACCGGCATGGGGGGCATATCGATTCCAGTCGATATCCAAGACCGCGGCCTGGGGATGGGCGCTGTCCATCAAACGGGCCATGGCGTCCAGGGCCGCCCCGGGGACGAGGGGTGAAAACCCCTGGCGGTCCCAGCGTTTGGCCTGGGATTCATCCAATTGTTCCATCATTCCCTCCCCGGCCCATGGCCCCCAATTGATGCTCAGTGCGGGCAAGCCCTCCTGCCTGCGTGCATGGGCCAGGGCATCCATGTATGCATTGGCGGCCCCGTAGGGGGCTTGCCCATGGAAGCCCAGAAGGGAGACCACGGAAGAGAACATGACAAAATAATCCAGATTTTGCTTCCGGGTGAGCCTGTGAAGATTCCAGGCCCCGGTAACCTTGGGGCCGGCGGTGTCCTTTATATCTTCGGGAGAGAGGGTCTCCAAAAAGCCGTCTCGAACGATTCCGGCCAGGTGGAATACCCCTTTGAGCGGGGGAAGGTTTTTATCTGTCAACGCGGCTTTCACGGAGGGATAATCACAGACATCCCCAGTGATGATGTGGAATGTATATCCCCGGGGTTCCAAGCGGGAGATTTCTTTCTGGAGTTTTGAATGGGGGGGCTTGCGTGCCATCAAGGCGAAGTGGCGGGCTCCCTGTCCCCCCAGCCATTGGATCAGTTGTCGACCCAATCCCCCTGAACCACCGGTGATCAGGTAGAGGGCATTGGGGGAAAGGTTCAATACGGGGACCCTGGCCTTTTTGTCTGCTTTGAGTCGGAGAAGGCGGCAATGGTCCTTATCCAGAGCTGCAAATGGGCCCTGGCCGGGCTGGATGATATGGTCCAGCCATCGTTGGAAACCCGGGCCTTTGGCGGGGTGATCCGGGATTATATCGAAACAACCGGTAAAGGTTTCTGGTAATTCCCGGGCAGCCACCCGTGCCAATCCCCAGAGGAAACCCGCCGAAGGATGGATGGGAGAATGGGGGGGATCCCAGGGGACGCCACCGGAGGTGACCAGCTTGATCCTGGTGGATGGGTGGTTCTGGGAAAGCCATGGAAGAAGCCGTATCAACTGCATTCCAAGGGAAATATCATCCGGGGCCGCACCGGCGCTGGAATGGGCTATAAATAGAATCTCCCTGACGCCTTGGTTGATTTCATGGGTTATTTGGGCCTGGATTTCGTTCTGTGGTTTTCCCCTGTCCAGAACAAGGGAATGGAGGGTGGCGCCACGTTTTTCCAGGGCGGTGGACATGGCCGTTGCCAGGGGGGCTTCAGGGGAGATGATGAGCCATTTCCCCGTGGCCTTTATCTGGGGTGACGGGGTGGGGTCCGGGGACCATTCGGGTAAATATGTGCCCGGTGTGTTCTGGGAAAAGCGGAGGACGTTTTTTGGGGCCCTTTTCAAGTGGACGCCCCTGGCCTGGGTGATCAGACGACCGTCTTCATCCCAGAGATGATAATGGCCGATGGCCAGATCGTTTTTTTCCGTCAGAGAATCCAGTTTCATGTGGCAGAAAAGCCGTCCCTTGGGCGTGGCCAGAAAACGGATTTCATCTACCCCCAGAAACATATAGGTATTCTCCCGGTCAAAGGAGATGCATGCGAAAAGGGTTTGAATACAGGAATCAATGAGACCGGGGGGCAGATTTGGGGCATCGCTTTCATGGTCATCGGGAAGGCGCATGCGGACCAATGCCTCTCCGTCCCGGCGATAAATGTCCTGGATCCATTTGAAATGGGGGCCCAATTGCAGACCGGAATCCCAGATTTTTTCATAGAACGGTATGGATCCCAGGGGATCTGAACAGCGTTGTTGAATGGATTCCATAGAGAATGTGGGCGTTGGGGCGTCATGGGGGGGCTCGGGGCGACCTTCTCCCCGGGCGTGGCATGTCCAGTCCCTGGTTGGATCCGTGCGGGAATAGAGTTCAAAGGCCATGCGACGGTTCGGCTTCCTGGTGAAAATCAATTGAATGGCTGCCCTTTGATTCTCCGGGATGTAAAGGGGTTCCAGGGCAAAAAATGCATCCAGGCGCAGGCGGTGGGTGTCCCATATTTCGGACAGTTTGTCCAGAACCATGGTGGCCATTGTGGAGCCGGACATGACACCGTGGCCGTAGACTTTGTGGTCCTGGATGTAAGAACTCTCCCCAGGGCATTCATATTCCCAGATATCCGTATCCAGCGGGGTTTGAATGGGTTTACCCGCCCAGGGATCGAATGCCGTTGATTCCGGGGAATTGTCAAACCAGTATGGTTTCTTCTCAAAGGGGTAATGGGGGATGGATATCACCCTTGCCGATGCGGGCGGAAATATGGCCTTCCAATCCATGGTGCCCCCCTGGATATAGAGGCTGCCCAATCCCTGTAGTACGGTTCTTTGGTCCGGGGCGCCCCGGCGCAGGGAGGTGGCAAACACGGCACGGGGATCCGACAATACCCCGGCGCCCATACCCGACAGGACGGGATGGGGGCCCAGCTCCAGAAAAAGCGAATGTCCTTTCCGGTGAAGGAATTCGACCCCCTTTTGGAATAGGACCGATGCCCGGATGTGATCGCGCCAGTATTGGGGGGTGGAGACGGTTTCTGAATGGGCTGACTGACCACTCACATTGGAGATATAGGGATATTGGGGAGGGGCGTAGTCCACCTGGTCTGCAATGGACATGAACTCATCCATCATGGGCTCCATGAGCTGTGAATGGAAGGCATGGGAGGTGTGCAGGGGGACCCAGGAAATTTTTTGGGCGTCCATGCGGGAGCAGAGCTGGTCCACGGCCTTTGTTTGGCCGGATATCACAATGTTTGTGGGGCCGTTGACCGCAGCCACGGAAATTTCCTGGGACAGGTCGTCCATGGCCGCGTTGACCTGGGCCAAACTGGTGAGGCAGACCACCATTTTCCCCTCCCGGGGCAGGTTCTGAATCAGACGACCCCGGGCGGCGATGAGACGTAGGCCGTTTTCCAGACTGAATACTTCTGCAATGCAGGCTGCTACATATTCCCCCACACTGTGTCCCATGACATAGGCGGGCCGGATTCCCCAGGAGAGATACATCTGTGCCAGGGCGTACTCCAGTGAGAAGAGGGCGGGTTGGGTAATGGCGGTTTGATCCAGTGTCCGGGCGGCGTCGGATTCAAACAGATGGGTGAGCAGGGGAATTTCGTATTGGGTTTCCAGAATTTGGTGACAGCGGTCCAGGGCCTTGCGGAAAACCGGTTGGGTCCGATAGAGTTCCCGGCCCATTCCCGGATACTGGGAGCCCTGACCGGTGAACATGAAAACCGGCTGTTGAAGATGGGTGGCCTGTTCCGATTGGGCAACATTGGCATTGGAGCTCCCCTGAAGCAGTTGATCCAGGCCCTTGACCAGTTCCCCGGATGATTCTCCGCCAACGGCGGCCCGCCAGGGGAAATCCATTCTTCCTGTGTTGGCCGTATGGCAGAAATCCATCACATTGATCCCGGGGGACTGGGTGAGGTATTTTTGATGGGCACGGATGAGTGCCTCCCTTGCCGTCTTGGTTTTGGCCGAAAGGGTCAAAAGGTGGAACCGCTTCTGGGGGACTGGCTGGGGCGCTTCTTCCTGGGGAGGCTCCTGCACCACCACATGGGCGTTGACGCCGCCAAAACTAAAACCGCTGACGGTGGCGATGCGTTTTGCCTCCCCCCGGGGCCAGGCCACGGGTTCTACCGGGATTCGGGCCGGTATGTCGTCCAGGGAAATGAGGGGATTTAGGCGGTTGAAATGCAGGTGGGGGGGGATGGTTTCATGGGCCATGGCCAATAATACCTTGATCAGTCCTGCCACGCCGGCGGCTTGCTCCAAATGACCGATGTTGGTTTTGACGGAACCGATGGTCAAAGGCCATGGCCGGGCTTTACCCATGACCCGTGACAGTGCCGCCACCTCAATGGGGTCCCCGATGGCGGTGCCGGTGCCGTGGGTTTCCGCATAGCTGACCTCTCCAGGGGAGACCCCCGCCTTTTCCAGACTTGTTCGGATCAGCATTTCCTGGGCCAGGCCATTGGGAACGGTGAGCCCGTTGCTCTCACCATCCTGATTGACATGTGTCCCCAGGAGGATTCCGTATATTCGGTCTCCGTCGCGGTGGGCGTCGGCATAGCGTTTTAAAACGACCATTCCGCACCCTTCGGATCGGACATAGCCATCTGCGGATTCGTCAAAGGTTTTACATCGTCCGTCTTTGGCCATGAGACCGGCTTTGGAGAAGACAATGGTCATTTCCGGGGAAAGAATCAGGTTGACCCCTCCGGCCAGGGCCAGATCACAGGTTTTATTCTTGAGGGTGCCACAGGCCATGTCCAGGGTCACCAGGGATGAGGAACAGGCCGTATCCACAGAGATGCTCGGCCCCCTCAGGCCCAGGGTGTAGGAGAGCCGATTGGCGACGATGGCCGTTGAACATCCGGTTCCGGAATAGAGGTCCAGCCGCCGGGAGTCTTTGTAGAGCAGGCGGCCATAATCACTGCCGCTGACGCCAACAAAAACACCGGTGTTGGCCCCACGCAGGCAGGAGGGGTCAATGCCTGCATCTTCCAGGGCCTCCCATCCTACTTCCAGTACCAGACGTTGCTGGGGATCGATGTTTCGGGCCTCCCTGGGAGAAATGCCGAAAAATCCGGGGTCAAATTGGTCGATGTTCTGGAGAAAGCCTCCCCAGGGCGAGATATCCCGGCTGCCAGGGGTACCATTCAAAACCCCGTCCATTGTCCATCGTTCCTCCGGGACACGGGAAATGGCATCTCCGCCGTTGAGGATAAACTGCCAGAATGATGTTGAATCATTTCCCCCACCGGGAAACCGGCAGCCGATTCCCACAATGGCGACGGCATCTTTTGTATCTGGGGCGGCGGGCAAGTGTCGCCGCTGGTGGATTGTCTCCATGGGCCTTTGATCTGTGTCATTGTTCAGGAAACGCTCCAGGCTTTCTATGGTCGGATAGTCAAAGGCTGCTGTGCAGGGAAGTTTACGCCCAAGGACCTTGCCCAGCCTGGCGGTCATGGCCACCAACTCCATGGATTTGATTCCCAGTGAAGAAAAGGGAATATCCACCCCAATGTCATGGATTCTTTGATTGGAAAGGGTGGCGGCTTCTCGGATGAGCCATTGGCGTATGGATGTCATTTTTCCACCTCGTCTGTACTTTCGATAATATCCAGACCAAGGGTGACTGGAACCTCTCTGTTGAGCATTTTTAGAATGATCTTGGCCTTGTGTTTTCTCTTGTTGATAAACAGGATTCGTCCCTGGCAGCTTTTCAGGGGGCCGTCGATGACAGTGATATCCCGGGCGGTATCTATCCGTATTTTAGATGTTTCCACAATCCCTTTTTCACCGGCCAGTTGAAGCAGAAAGGCCATTTCACTGGCAGCCACCCTGGCAAAATGGTGGTCCTGCCGAAGGGGGTGAATTTTTTTTTCAATGGGAGCGTGGCGGCACATGATGAGAAGGTCATCCAGATCTTTATGGACAAAGAGATACCCTGGGAACATGGGTTTGCAGAGGGTTTTGAATCTCCCATTGACCCTGTGGGCCACCTGGCGGTGGGGCAGATAGATGATGATTTTATTGTTGGTAAATTGTTCAATGGCCTTTTTAAGGCCGATTTCGCAACCCGGTGGGGTTTGCAAAACGAACCAGTTGTTGGGATTCATAGGAAATGACTCCGTCAAGGACTGAAGAAAGACTAGAAAACGAAATATCCTTCCTAGGGAGATTGGAAAACGCCCATGGGATGAAGGATGACAGATTGGACTTTAGCGCACTGGGACAGCCAAAGTGCCTATGTAGGTCTAAAACAATGCCTGTTTATCTTAGAAAAATATTGCTGTCAAGCTTTTATTTAGTCTGAAATACTTTATCAGCTTGCCCAAACTTAGTTGAGTGCATCTGTGAGGCATTTGCTTCCATCCAAGGAGGTGAATGCGTTACCATGGATGGCGGGTGGTGTCTGGAACAAGTGGGGGCGGGAAGGGGGATATTCTTGATTCCGGGTAAGCTCAACCAAGGTGGGAACGCCTCCCCAAAGGTCTCCTTGGATGTCTGTGCACCAATAAAAAAAGGGGAGTCGATGAATCGACTCCCCTCAATGGTTTTGATGGAGCGGGAAACGGGAGTTGAACCCGCGACTTCGACCTTGGCAAGGTCGCACTCTACCACTGAGTTATTCCCGCTCATTCCAGATATGATCTGAAGGGCAAATCAAAAGGGTTTTGGCCGCTGCCAAAACCCCTTAAATTCGATGGTACCGGAGGCGAGACTTGAACTCGCAAGGGCCTAAGCCCGGAGGATTTTGAATCCTCTGCGTCTACCAATTCCACCACTCCGGCATGGACACTTCTTTTAAAGGAATCGGTCGGGTTTGTCAACAGGATTGTCGTCAACGGCCCTTTTAAATAGCCGGAACGATGGGGTCGGTTCTTTGGTTTCCCTTACCTACCGGGTCGGTGGGCGCAAGGTCTCAATGCGGTTTTTCATATCCTGATGGGGGGGTGTAGCCCGGCCATGGCTTTTGCCGGACAGGGCGGGGGCGTTATGGAGAAAAGGTCTCAACTGATGGGGAGGGGACAATAGGGGGTGGCGATTAAAGGGGACAGGCGGCGGGCAGGACCGGACCCAGGGCGGTACGGATTTGTCCCTTGGAGATGAATCCTTCCCTGAGTAGGGTCAGGGGCAGGGTGGTGACGTCCACCACTGTGGAGCCGGCTCCGCCCTTGAGCTGTCCGGCGTCCAGGACCTGGTCGGCCCCATGGGTGATCTCCCGGGGCAGGTCGGCGGCCCTGTTGCAGCCGGGCTGGCCGGAAAGGTTGGCGCTGGTGCCGGTGATGGGGCAGCCGGCGGCGGAGACCAGGGCCCGGGCCACGGGGTGGGCGGGTAGGCGGATGCCGATCTTGCCGGTGCCGGCGGTGAGGGTTTCCCCCAGGTGGTCGGCGGCCCCAAAGACCAAGGTGATGCCCCCGGGCCAGAAGGCGTCCATGAGGATGCGGGCGGCCTCTGGAATTTCCTTCACCAGGCCGGGGATCTGGTGGGGACTGTTGATAAGGATGAGCAATGCCTTGGTTTCGGGCCGCTGCTTCAGGTCGAAGATCTTGCCCACGGCGTCTGGATTGGCGGCATCGCAGGCCAGGCCGTAAAGGCATTGGGCCGGGAAGACCACAACCCCGCCGGAGCGGATGGTCTTCCCGGCTATTTCAATGGCCTGTGGATCCGGGGAGGCCGGATCCACAGGGGAAATGCAGGGGAAATCAGGCAAAGGACTGGGCCTTTTTCTCGACCTTGTCGGCCATTTCTTTTTTAAAGACGGCCAGTTTATCCGCCACCACCGGATCGGCAACGCCGATGATTTGGGCGGCGGTGATGCCGGCGTTATAGGCACCGGACTTGCCGATGGCCATGGTGGAGACGGGGATGCCCGGAGGCATCTGGGCCGTTGCCAGCATGGAATCCATGCCCTGGAGGACCGAGGAGTCAATGGGCACCCCAATGACGGGCAGGGTGGTGTGGGCGGCAATGACACCGGCCAGATGGGCGGCATGGCCGGCACCGCAGATCAGGGCTTTGACCCCTTTTTCACGGGCCTCTGTTGCCAGTTGCATGGCCGCTTCCGGGGTTCTGTGGGCCGAGGCCACGGTGACGTAATAGGGGATCTCAAATTGCTTGAGGATGCCCAGGGCCTTTTCCATGACCGGGAAGTCCGAGTCCGATCCCATGATCACACCCACCTGGGGCGGAACGGACATGCGTTTTAGTGCCTTGGCCCCGATGTCCTTTCTGTAGAAGTGATCCTTGAAGGAGATCTTTTCACATGCCCTGTAGGCGGTTTTGATGGCCTCTTCCACGGTGTCGCCCAGGGCGGTGACGCCCAGGACCCGCCCGCCGGAGGTGACCACCTTGCCGTCGTGCAGGGCGGTGCCGGCGTGGAAGACCATGGCGTCCTCCACCAGGGCGGCCTGGTCCAGGCCGAAGATCTCGTGGCCCTTTTCATAGGATTCGGGGTATCCGCCGGCGGAAATCACCACGCAGACCGTGGCCCGGGGATCAATCTTTGCGGAATGCTGGTGCAAGGTACCGTCGCAGCAGGCCTCCATGAGGGGGACGATGTCGTTCTGCAGCCGCATGAGGATGGGCTGGGTTTCGGGATCCCCCAGGCGGGTGTTGAATTCCAGAACCTTGATCCGGTCCTTGTCCACCATGAGGCCGGCATAGAGGATGCCCTTGAAGGGGGTGCCTTCCTTGGCCATGCCTTCCACGGCCGGGATCATGACCTCTCTCATGGCCTTTTCCCGGAGCATATGGTCCAGGACCGGGGCCGGGGAATAGGCACCCATGCCGCCGGTATTCAGACCTTCGTCATTGTCCAGGGCCCGTTTGTGGTCCTGGGATTCGGGCAGGGGCATGACGGTCTTGCCGTCGGTGAAGGCGATGAAGGAGGCCTCTTCGCCCTTGAGGCATTCTTCCACCAAAACCAGGGCACCGGCGTCGCCAAAGGCATTGCCTTCCAGCATGTCGTCGATGGCGGCTTCGGCTTCGGCCACCGTGGAACAGATGATCACGCCCTTGCCCGCGGCCAGGCCGTCGGCCTTGACCACACAGGGGGCGCCCACGGCCCGGGCATAGACCTTGGCCTTTTCAGGATCGGTGAATGCCTTGCCTGCGGCGCAGGGGATGCCGTATTTAAGCATGTGCTGCTTGGAGAAGAGTTTGGATCCTTCCAGGCGGGCACCGGCCTTGGAGGGGCCGAACACGGCCAGGCCTTCGGCTTCAAAGGCGTCGGCGATGCCGGCCACCAGGGGGGCTTCGGGTCCCACCACGGTGAGGTCGATCTGGTTTTCCCTGGCAAAGGCCAGGAGACCGTTGATATCTTCGGCTGAGATGTCAAGGTTTTCGGCCAAAGCCTGGGTTCCGGCATTGCCTGGGGCGCAATAAATCCGGTCCACCATGGGGCTCTGGGAGATTTTCCATACCAATGTGTGTTCGCGGCCTCCGCCACCGACAACGAGGATCTTCATCATGTTCTCCTTAGTTTCAAATGTTTATGGTCGTCCATTGCAAGTTCAATGAGTTTGTCCAGCAGGTGTGAAAAGGTATAGCCGGCGGCCTCCGCCGACTGGGGATAGAGGCTGGTGGCCGTCATCCCCGGGATGGTATTGGTTTCAAACACGGTGAGATCCCCGCCCTTGGACAGGCGGAAATCGGTGCGGGAATACCCCTTGAGGAAGAGGGCCTTGTGGGCCTTGACGGCCAGGCGGTAGATCTCCTGGGTGGTCTCTTCCGGGATTCGGGCCGGGCAGATTTCCTGGGAGGCGCCCGGGGTGTATTTGGCCGTGTAGTCAAAGAATTCAAATTCATCCCCGGGGATGATTTCAATGGGGGGCAGGGCTTCAAGCTCCCGGTTGCCCAGAACCCCGCAGGTGAGGTCCATGCCGTCGATGAATTCTTCCACAATCACGGTGTCGTCGTGGGTGAAGGCTTCGTCAATGGCGGCCCTTATATCGGCCTGCTCCCGGATGATGCCCATGCCCACGCTGGAGCCGGCGCAGACGGGTTTGACCACCACGGGAAGGCCCAGCTGGTCCACCAGGGCCTGGATGTCAACCGTATCCCCCAGGGTGTAGGCACAATAGGCCGGGGTGGGGATGCCGGCATCTTCGTACAGGCGTTTGGAGAGCAACTTGTTCATGGCCACGGAGGAGCCCAAAACCCCTGCGCCCTGGTAGGGAATGTCCAAAAGGTCCAAAAGGCCCTGGACGGTACCGTCTTCGCCGAATGGGCCGTGGAGAATGATCAGGGCTGCATCGATCTTTTTCGCGTCCAGCACCAGCTGGGGCAGATCGGTCTTGGGGTCGTAGTGGGTGATTTCGTACCGGTTTTTGTCCAGTGCTTCCCACACCTGTTTACCGCTGTTGAGGGAAACCTCCCTTTCCGATGACACCCCTCCGAAAAGGAGGGCCAGCCTGATTTTATCCATGATATTACCTCCCTATCCCTGGATGAGACGTTGACGTGCCTGTTGATATTCTTCTTCTGTGATCAGTTCTTTTTCGTAGAGGGTGGTGAGTTCCAGCATTTTTCGTTGGGTGCGGTCCATCTCGGACTCGATGAGAAGGGCCGTGTCCCGTACGTCTTCTGGAGCGGGCAGGGCCGTGCCCGTACCCGGTTCGGGTGCGTTGATCTTAAAGGAGGCCAGTCCTCCCATGAGGCGGACCTCCACGGTGCGGTCCCGGAATTCGGGCACCGAAAGGATGTCCCGGATCTGTTCCGAGTTGACCCGCATGCGGCGGTAGATAAGGAAGGCCATGACCGCCACCAATGCCCCCAGTCCGGCCAGGATCCAGGGCAGGTAGTGGTAAACACCTTTAAACAGCACCACGGAAAGGCCGACCCCGGCCAGGAGAAACACGTGGAGCAATAGGATGAAATAGGCTGTGAAAATGCTTTTAAACAGCCCTTCCTTATCGGCTTTCTTTAACTTCATGATAACTTCTTTTCAACGGATTCCCGGTAGCGGTCCGCCATCAGGGATAGACCTGGGTTGCGGGTCGCATCCAGTTTGGTTAGCAGATAGTTGAGTTTTTTCCTGAGAATGGGGCGCTGGGGATCGGCGGGGGCCATGGCGTTCCAAAGATCCTGGGTGTTCTGGATCTTCTTGCGCAGGGCCACTTCAGGGGGGAGAAATCCGGCATTTTTCAGAATTTTGTGACCCATTCTCAGCTCTTCGGGGACGTTGGAATCGCTGAATTTCAGGGGCTTGTTGGCCCCCTCAAGGTTGTCGAAGGCGCCCTTTTTCTGTGCCCTTCGAATCCTTTCTTCAACAATGGCCTCAAAACCGGGTATCATCTTGAATTGTCTCCTGATGAGGGTCTGTGACGTTCCACCCAAAACCGGCAACTGGTCTTTGTGGCTTTTGGGGTTACAATAGAAAGGGAGTTCCACCTGGTGCGCCCCTACAATTACGAGCAACTGATTTTATTAAACCGTGGTATAATTTGCAAGCTGTTTTTCTTGACACCCCTAGGGCAATACTGTATCAAATATCATTTTAAATTTAAGAATTTAACCTTCCATATACTGAAAATTTACATGAGCCAGAAAAAGAATATATCCAAGATCAGAAACATCGGGATCATGGCCCACATTGATGCGGGCAAAACCACGGTCACCGAGCGCATCCTCTACTATACCGGAAAATCCCATAAAATCGGCGAGGTCCATGACGGTGAGGCCACCATGGATTGGATGCAGGACGAGCAGGACCGGGGCATTACCATTACCTCGGCCGTTACCACCTGCCAGTGGAAGGGATCGGTGATCCAGATCATCGACACCCCGGGCCATGTGGACTTCACCGTTGAGGTGGAGCGTGCCCTGCGGGTATTGGACGGGGCCATCGGCGTCTTCTGCGCCGTGGGCGGTGTGGAACCCCAGTCGGAAACCGTCTGGCGCCAGGCCGACCGGTACAATGTCCCCCGCATGGCCTTCATCAACAAGATGGACCGCATCGGGGCCGACTTCTTCGCTGCCGTGGATTCCATGGTGGAAAAACTGGGGGCCAACCCGGTGATGATCCAGGTGCCCATGGGGGCCGAGGACAACTTCAAGGGGGCCATCGACCTGATCAAGATGGAGCAGATCACCTGGGACGATGAAACCCTGGGGGCCGAATACGTGGCCGAGCCCATCTCCGGCGAATACGAGGAATTGGCAATGGAATACCGGGACAAGCTCCTGGAAGCCGTGGCCGAGACCGACGACGATATCATGGAAAAATACCTGGGCGAGGAAGAGATCACCGAAGCCGAGCTTCGGGCGGCCATCCGCCGGGCCACCATCCATCGGGAGATCGTTCCCGTGCTCTGCGGTACCGCCTTGAAAAATAAAGGCATCCAGCCCCTGCTGGACGCCATCGAAGCTTTTCTGCCCAGCCCCCTGGACATTCCGCCTGTCATGGGCATCCATCCCAAGACCGGTGAGGAACTCACCTTTAAGGCAGAAAAGAACGGTCCTTTGGCCGCCCTGATCTTCAAGGTTTCCATGATCGAGGGCCGCAAGCTCTCCTTTGCCCGGATTTACTCCGGCCGCATGGAAACCGGGGTGGATGTCTTCAACCCCAGCCTGAACAAAAAAGAAAAACTTTCCCGGTTGCTCATGATGCATGCCAACAAGCGGGAACGGCTCAAGGAAGCCTCGGCCGGCGACATCATCGGTGTGGTGGGCCTGAAAAACTCCGGCACCGGGGAGACCCTCTGTGCCCAGGACCACCCCGTCCTCCTGGAAAAGATGGATGTGGAAGAACCGGTGATCTCCATGGCCATCGAGCCCAAGACCCACGCCGACCAGGAAAAATTGGAAGGGGTCCTGGAAAAGTTCACCATTGAGGATCCCACCCTCAAGGTCTCCCAGGACGAAGAAACCGGCCAGACCATCTTGTCCGGCATGGGCGAACTCCACCTGGAGATCATCATTTCCAGAATGACCAAGGAGTTTAACACCCAGGTTAACGTGGGCAATCCCATGGTCGTCTATCGCGAGGTTATCACCTCACCTTGTAACGGCCAGGCCGTCTTTGACCGTGAAATCTCGGGCAAGTCCCACTTCGCCGAGGTCAAGATCCGGCTGGAACCCCTGGAACAGGGCGACGGCGTCACCTTTGAAAACAAGGCATCCGAAGACCAGGTACCCCCGGAATATGTGGCCGCCGTTGAAAAGGGCATCCGGGAAAGCCTGGACGGCGGCTTCCTCAAGGGATACCCCCTGGTGGACCTGGCCATCATCCTGGAGGGCGGCTCATTCGAAGAGGGCAAGAGCACGGAACTGGGCTTCTCCGTCTGCGCCTCCATGGCCTGCAAGGACGCCCTGGAAAAGGCCTCCATGGCCATGCTGGAACCCATCATGGCCGTGGACATCTTTGTCCCGGACCAGTACATGGGCGATGCCATCTCCGACCTCAACGCCAGGGGGGGCAAGGTGGAATCCATCACCCCCAAATCCAACATCCAGCTGGTCCAGGCCGTTGTGCCCCTGTCCAAGATGTTCGGCTATTCCACTGCCCTGAGATCCGCCACCCAGGGACGGGGAACCTTTTCCATGCAGTTTTCCTACTACGGAAGACCCTGATCCTTCGGGATTAAGTGCTGTAAAAATCAAGGGCGGTGAAGTCAAAAAGGACTTCACCGCCCTTTTTGTATCCATGGGCGGAAATCGAGGTGCCGCGGATGGGGAATTTTCCGGGCATTGTTATGGCCATCACCATGGGGTTCTAACTGCCCTCCGTGGACCGGCTGGCGGAAAATCCCCATTGCCTTACCGCCCTGTGCCGTGAAAAACAATTGGGCCATGCCTATGTCCACATTGACCTGGGTGTACTTGATCCGATGGCCTATATAAACGTCGAACACCCGGCCCCCGGTGGGATTGACCCGGATACGCTGTGCCGCTTCCTGGCAGCTGCCTGCCATTGATGGGAAGTGTCCTGGGGGCCTGTTCCGTCCAGGGAATTCGGGCCATGGATACAGGAGATTTGCCGGCATTTGCCCTGGCACCGGATTTTATGTATACTGCCCGAATTTATAATTTATCTCAAAGTTAAGGATGGATGGATGAAGGTTGATTTAGACAAGGTCAGTTATATTCTCGGACAGAGTGTTGGCGGTGATTTCAGAAGAAAGGGATTTGACATCGACCCCAAGATTTTCACGGACTCGTTCCTGGCGGCATTCAAGGGTGAGGAGCCCACCATGCGGGTGAGTGAAATGCAGCACATCATGCAGAATTTCCAGAGGGCCATGCAGGACAAGCAGCAGGCAGAGCAGATGGAAGCCGGGAAAAAGAACATCGAAGCCGGTGAAAACTTCCTCAAGGAAAACGCTGAAAAAGAAGGCGTTACCGTAACGGAAAGCGGCCTCCAATACAAGGTGATCACCGAGGGGGCCGGGAAAAAACCCGCAGCCACGGACACGGTGGAAACCCACTACGAAGGCAAGACCCTGGACGGGAATATCTTTGACAGCTCCTATCGCCGGGGCCAGACCGCCACCTTCCCCCTGAACGGGGTGATCAAAGGCTGGACCGAAGCCCTCCAGCTCATGCCCGAGGGATCCAAGTATGAGTTGTACATCCCCTCGGAGCTTGCCTATGGCGCCACGGGCAGCGGCGGCACCATTGAGCCCTACTCCACATTGATTTTCACCGTTGAACTCATCGCAGTGAAGTAAGACGGAATTTTTTCGGGAGGGGGGCGCCGGTGCGGCCGGCCCCTCTCCTGTTTTCCCACCGGCGTTTCCGTCCAGAGGAGACGCTTTTTCCTTCCTCATTCCCAAATTTTAAAGAGGATACATATCCGGTCCAGGGGCCGTATTACCGGGGCTTCCTTGCCATCGACCGTGGAATGCGGTAAGTGTTTGACGCTTTCCATGGGGGGGCCCGAGGGGATTTCAGCTTTTGTTCCCCCATGGGGCGGTCCGCCATCCATATAATACTCTTTTGATTCCGGGGTTATGCCAAAGATAGCGTATATTAATGATGGATATACCTTGATCGGTTCAAAACAGATACGTCCCCATGGGGATGGCGGAGGCGCGTCCCAGGAGGGCGGAATTCCTTTTGCGGGGGCGGGAGATGTTGACATGGAATGCGTGAATTTATGGAACTTACTTGAATGGTGAAGGCAAGCGAAAAATGAAAAAAGAATACACATCCATATGCCTGATGAAGGTGCCCCATTGCAGCTACGATACCCATGGCGAAACCGAATCCAATTTCCGAACAAAATCCACCTTCCGACCGGTTCCGTCCCTGGCACTGGCTTCCCTGGCCGGGTTCATTGAAAAATACAAGGCACTGGATTACCGGATACAGGCGGTGGACGTTAACATCGAAGCCTATGAAAGCCCTGAAACCCCCATTGTTTTAAGTCGCTATGGGCAATTGCTTGAGCAATCCATCCGGGATCGCGAATATGATGTCCTCTGTCTTTCGGTCATGTTTGTTTTTAATTTTGAGTGGGCAATGGATGCGGTCCGGTATTCCAGGAAATACCACCCGGAGGCCAAAATAATAGTGGGCGGAGGATATCCCACGCTTTTCCCGGACCATTGCCGGACCCATCTGGATGTGGATGATATCATGGTCGGCGAGGGGGAGGTGGCCCTGCTTTCCCTTTTGAATCGGTACAATGGGTATACCGATGAAGACTTTGAAAATCGATTTTCGGGCCAGGGATTTGAATTGGGGTGCCAAGGGGACGCTGTGACACTGAGGGAATCTGATTTCGTATCTTTGGATGCCCTGCCTGCCCCGGCCTGGCACTACCTTGACGTGGAAAAATATTTCAGACGAAGTGGGGATTCCATCCTCCCCATTGAGGGCAGCCGGGGGTGTCCGTACACATGTACCTATTGCTGCACCTATCTCTCCTGGGGGCGGAGGGTGCGGACCAAAACCGTTGGGAATCTGATCGGTGAAATCCGTGAAATCAGCCGGAAATACGGGGTAAAACAACTCCATTTTGTGGATGATAATCTCTCCTTTTATCGAAAATGGTTTACCTCTTTTTTGACGGCGCTTATCCAAGATCCTGTGGATGTGAAATTGTCTGCCTCCAATTTTTCCATAAAGCATCTGGATGAAGAGATCATTGATCTGCTGATCCAGGCAAAAATGGACAATTTCGGCATTGCGGTTGAGTCCGGGTCCCATGAAATTCAAAGGAAAATTAATAAGCGGCTGGATTTTGATAAAGCCCGCCTTGTTGTCCGTCTGATGAAGGAACGGGATATCAAGGTTCATATTTGCTGGATGGTGGGTTTTCCCCATGAAACCATGGCCCAAATTAACAAGACCTTTGACCTGGCCAGGGAGCTTCGGGCCGATTCCAATCAGTTTCTGACGGTACTTCCCTATCCCGGTACGCAATTGTTCCAGGAGGCCAAAGCGGATGGGCTTCTGGTCTTTGACGATGGGGATTTAAGCAAGTATGACAATCGGAAATGCGACTATTTGAAGTCCGATGAATGGGACTATGAGCTGCTCCAGACATTGATCTATGATATCAACATCGAGATTAATTTTTTGAACTCCCCCCTCCTTGAACAGGGGGTGCCATTGGCGGATCAGTTGAGATTTTTCCAGGGGGTTGTCAAAAAATTGCCTGAACATATCATGGCGCATATCATCCTGGGGTATGTTTTTGGTCTCCATGGCAGGGGGGATGAATGGAATCGGCATTATGAAAAGGCCGTTCACTACCTTGAAGATGGACAGCTGGGCGCAGTTTTCAAACCCTACCTTTTATGGGATCACCCCATCATCAAGGCATTTAAGGCGTATATCGCCAGTGAAAAGGCCGCGTCGAAGAAATGATGGACAGAGCGGTTTTTTATGAATAAAGCGCCCCTGTATTCAACAGCGGCGCTTTTTCGGTCTTGGGCTGTTCAGCTGCATCCCAATGGATGAACAGCACCTGACGGCCCACAAAAACAATGGTGTGGCATCATGCTTTTTTAACCACGGAGCACTTGAGGTACATGGCCCCGAATCCGGGGATCTTGCAGGCGATATCGTGGCCGTTGACCGGATCGTCCAGCAGGCGGATGTTCTTGACCTTTGTCCCCAGTTTCATGGTGTCCCTGCCGGCCTTGAGGTCCTTGATGGTGGTGACGGTGTCCCCGTCCTTGAGGGGGGTGCCGTTGGCATCGAGGAAGCGGGGGGCGTTCTCGGCAGGGGCCTCGGGTGCCTGCTCAGGTGACCATTCGTGGCCGCATTCCGGACAGATCAAAAGAAAGCCGTCGGGATAGGCGTAGGGGGAGTTGCATTTGGGGCAGGTATTTTCTTGGGATGACATGGTAAATTTCCTGGTTGTTTTTTTAAGGGTTTAAAGGTTGGTGGTGTCACCATGGGAGGCAGATGGAGAATTCCATGGCCCGTATCGGTGGTAATGTCAAAATGGTGCAGCTTATACAGGGGCGGGGGCCTTTCGTCAACGGAATTGTGGGAGAGGGTTCCATACAGGGATATGGGGATGATTACACCCGTCTGGTGGTATCTGCTGTGAACTTTTCGCCGGCATGGGGCGGTGTTTTGTTTTGGGGCGTGTGGTTCCCGGGATCGGGTAGGGTCCAGGGGCTGCCCGGGTCCATGTTTTATTTTTTCCGTTTGGGCCTATAACGCGCCAGCCGTTCTTTGATCTCTTTTTTCTTGTCGGGATCGGACAGGGTTTCCAGGGCCTTGTTCAAATGGCGCTCTGCGTTTTTCTGTTCCCTGATTTCCTGGTAATAGATGCCCAGGTAATAGTGGGAGAGGCCGGTTTTTCCCCTTTGGGCCATGATGTTGGCCATGTGGTAATAGGCCCTGGGGAAGGTTTTGCCGCCCTTGTTGTCAAAGAGGCGGGTGAGATCTTTTTCGGCCAGGCTGAGCTGTCCGGAATCCAGGCGGGTGACGGCCAGATGATAGGTGGCCATGGTTCCGAGGATGGGGTCCGAGGTCAGGGGGAGGAGATAGTCACGGGCCGCCTGGGGTTGGCCGTCCACGGCATAGACCCGTCCCAGTTCCACCTGGATGAGGGCATCTCCGGGCTGCTGGACCAGGGCCTCCTGGAGGTGGGCAATGGCGGCCTGGCGTCGGTTGATCCGGGCATAGGCCATGCCCAGTCCGTAGTGGACGGCGGGATCCCCAGGCTTGTCCTTGAGCAGGGCTTCCAGCCGGGTCCGTCCCTCCTTGGCATTGGCATAGAGGGCCATGACCCGTGCTTTGACCATGTCGTACCCATGGGTCTTGGGACAGGTGGGGATTTCCTCCCGGGGGGCTTCTCCGGCCAAAAGGGCGGAGAGATGGGCGATGCGGTTGCCCGTTCCCGGATGGGTCTTGAAATAGTCGGGGATGCCCTCGATGCCCTGGTAGTCCACGGAGCGCATTTCCGAAAGGCTGGAGAGGAGGCCTTCGGGATCGTAGCAGGTCTTTCGCAGGTAGAGGACGGCCTTTTGGTCGGCCTCGGTTTCGTTCTCCCGGGTAAAGGCCAGCATGTTGGACTGGCCTGCGGCCAGGGAGCCCACGGTGAGGGCCTGGCCTGCGTCGCCGTCGCCGGTGGCACCCAGAAGAACCCCGGCAAGGACCCCGGCCATGCTGCCGATGGAGAGCAGCTGGGCCCGGTCAATGGATTGGGAGACGTGGCGGCTGGCGGCATGGGCGATTTCGTGGGCCAGGATGCCGGCCAGCTCGTTGGTATTGTTCAGGGCCGTGATCAGGCCGGTATGGATGAAAATGTTGGCTCCGGGGGCGGCAAAGGCATTAAAGGTCTTGTCGTGGATGAGATAGAAGTTGAAATCAAAGGGTTGGGGCGGAAGTTCCCGGGTGATTTCCCTCCCCAGGGTCCGAATGAAGTGGAGCACCACCGGGTCGTTCAAAAGCCGGCCCTGGTCATGGATATGGGCCATGAATTCTCCGGCCAGTTTTTTCTCGCTCGGGATGGATATGGCCAGGGCCGGTGTGGCGGTTGATACGAGAAAGATCAGAGCCAGGCCGGAAGCGATGCACTTCAATCGGTTTTTTAAAATCATATGGGGATAAACTCCGTGTGTTCCATGGCAATTTCGATTCGAAAACTATAATTGCCGATTTTAAAGGAGAGACGCCGGTTTTCCGCATAGTGGGCGTCTATGACCAGGGTAATGGCCGAGTTCAGGGTCAATGCCTTGGGCTGGCCATAGACGGCATTGAGATCAAAGTGGTCTTCCACATCCTTGATGAGCTGCCCCATGAGCTGGTTGGTGATTTCGCCGATGGTGTCCGAGACCTCGAGGGAGCTGATCTGTCCGGCCAGTTCGTCTTCTGGGATGCCCATGGACATCATGTAGTGGCGGTAGACGGCAAAGGCGGCATCGGCGGAAAAGTTCAGGACCACCAGGCCGGTGTAATCCCCGTCAAACTGCACAAAGCAGGTCAGGTCCGGCTTCATGGAGACCCGGGGGATGTTCTGGATGGTGTTGGAATAGGTGATGGACTGCTGGGTGCCGGTTTCAAGGGTTTTCTGGGTGGTCGTCAGAAAGAGCTTGGAAATTTCATCTATGGACAGTGTGGGAGCAGACATGTGATCTCCTTGGCGTTGCATGTGGATGGGAAAAACCTTGGGTTCAATCATAAGTATCCTGGGGTAAAAGTCAAAGACTAATTCTCCTGGATAGGGGATGTCTCTGCCTGACCGGATGGGCGTTGGGTGCTGGGGTCCGATCAGGCCGATTCATCGGGTTGGAGAGCCGGGGTTAGCGTTCCCCCCGTTTATAGGGATTGCCCAGCATGGCCGGTGCATTGAGGGCCCGGCTGTCCCTGAGACTCATGATTAGAAGGATGACCAGGGTGGCAAAATAGGGCAGCATGGCCAAAAAGTTGGGGGAGATCCCCAGGGGCTGGAGCAGGTACTGGGCCACAAAGATCCCTCCGAAGAGGAAGGAGGCCCAGATGGCCCGGCCCGGGTTCCACAGGGCAAAGATGGTCAGGGCAATGGCGATCCAGCCCCGTCCTGCGGTCATGCCTTCGATCCATGACTTGGAGTAGGAGATGGAGAGATGGGCCCCGGCTAGGGCGGAAAAGCCCCCCCCCACCATCACGGAAAGATAGCGGATGGCAAAGACGTTGACCCCCTGGGTTTCGGTGGCCTTGGGGTTTTCCCCCGTGGACTTCACCTGGATGCCCAACCGGGTGCGCTCCAGAAAGAACCAGGCCGCCACACCCAGGCCGATGGCCAGGTAGAAAAAGGGGCTCTGACTGAAGAGGATTTTACCGACATAGGGGATGTCCGACAGATAGGGGATGACCCAGTCCTCCATTTTAATGGACAGGGGCTTTCCCACATAGGGTTTTCCCAGCATGCCGGAGAGGCCCAGGCCCAGCATGGTCAAGGCCAGGCCTGATACCACCTGGTTGGCCTGGAGGGTGACCGAGGTAAAGGCATGGATGACGGAGATGGTCATGCCCGCGGCAATGGCGGCCAATACGCCCAGCCAGGGTTGGCCCGTGGTCATGGTGACCATGAAGGCCACAACCGCGCCCAGGGCCATGACGCCTTCAACCCCCAGGTTGAGGATGCCCGAGCGTTCACAGATAACTTCTCCGGTGGTGGCCAGAAGAAGGGGGGTTCCGGCCACCATGGTCCGGTATAATGTGGATATGATGATCTCTTCCATGGGTATTATTCCTCTGCGGTCCTATTTAAACCGGATTTTGATTTTGTGGTGTAAAAAATAATCCCCCATGATGAGGAAGATCAGCAGGATACCGTTGACAATATCCACTGTGGCGGCGGGCAGTCCCAGGGAGATCTGGATGGCGTCGCCCCCCACCAGGATACCGGCAAAGAAGATGCCCGATACCACGGCATAGAGGGGGTTGAGCTTGGCCAGCCAGGCCACGATGATGGCGGTGAACCCATAGCCCGAGGAGACCGATGCCGGATACCCCAGGTAATGGTGGATGCCGGCCACCTCGCCCACGCCGGCCATGCCGGCCAGGCCGCCGGAGACGGCCATGAGGATGAGGGTGGTCTTGAGGAAGTCGATGCCGGCGTATTTGCCCGCATCCGGGTTTTCCCCCACCACCCGGGCCTCGTACCCAAACCGGGTTTTGTAAATGACGATGCAGAGCAGGACCGCACAGATCAGGGCCAGGATCAGGGTGGCATAGTGGATGCGGGAGCCCTCGATGACACCCAAAATGGCATTGTCCGGCAGGTTGTTGGTGCCGGGAAAGCCGAACCGGGCCTTGCCCTTCCAGGGGCCCACGATGAGCATGGTCAGAAACTCGGCACAGATATAGTTGAGCATCAGGGTGGAGATGACCTCGTTGATGGCATACTTGATCTTGAGGATGGCCGGGATAATACCCCAGAGCGCCCCGCCGATGAAACCGGCCAGGAACATGAGGGGGACAATGAGGTAGGGGGGCAGGCCTTCGCCAAAGGTCAGTCCCACCCAGGTGGAGAAGACCGCCCCCATGAGGAGCTGGCCCTCGGCCCCGATGTTCCAGAACTTGGCCCTAAAGGCCAGGGTGAGGCCAGCGCCGATGAGGATCAAGGGAATGGCCTTGGTAAGGGTCTCTTTTATGCCGTAGGCCGACCCGAATGAGCCGTTGAAGATCTCCACAATGGCGTAGATGGGATTCACCCCTGCAATAAGGAAGACAATGCTGATGACCAAAAGCCCCGCCAGCAGGGAGAAGATGTTGGTCATCAGGGATCGCAGTCCGGTGATGTGGTATCGGTCACTGGTTACTATTTTAATCATGGTGGGTCGTCTTTTCTGTCTCAGGTTGCTGGGTCATGGGTTTGGAGCCAGCCATCATCAGGCCGATCTCTTCCAACTGGGCGTCGCCGGTGTCCAGAACGCCCATGAACTCGCCGTCAAAGATCACGGCCACCCGGTCGCAGAGTTCAAAAATCTCTTCCAGGTCCTCGGAGAAGAGCAGGACCGAGGTGCCCTGTTTTCTCAGGGTGAGCAGATGCTCCCGCATGAACTCAGTGGCGCCCACGTCCAGGCCGTAGGTGGGATGGGAGGCCACCAGAAGCTGGGGTGTCTCGCTGATTTCACGGCCCAGGATGAGTTTCTGGATATTGCCCCCGGACAGGTTCCGGATCTGGTTGTTGATGGAATGGGTGGAGACCTTGAAACTGTCGATGAGTCCCTTGGTGTGCTCCTTGACCTGGCTGTATTTCAGGAAGTAGCGCTTGGAGAATTTTTCCAGATGGTGCTGCTTTAAAATGGCATTGTCGTAGAGATAGAGCCCCGGTGCAATGCCGAAACGGATGCGCTCCTCGGGCACGTGGGAGACCCCGTGGTCGTAAATCTCCCTGGGACTCTTGTTGGTGATCTCCTCCCCGCTGATCTTAACGCTGCCCGAATCGATCTTGCGGATGCCGGTGATGGCCTCGGCCAGTTCCCGCTGTCCGTTGCCGGCCACCCCGGCCACGCCGAAGATTTCGTTTTCGTAGAGGGTAAAGGAGACATCCTTCACCGCCGGCATCCCCTTGTCCCCACTGACCTTGATTTGATTCACGGAAAGGACTTCCCTGCCCCGGACCAGGACGTCCTTGTCCATGTTAAAGACCACCTCCCGGCCCACCATCATCCGGGCCAGGCTTTTCTTATCCATTTCCTGGGTATCGGCCTGGCCGGCGATGCGACCCTTCTGGAGTACGGCCACCCTATCGCAGATCTCCATGATTTCGTCCAGCTTGTGGGAGATGAAGATCAAAGAATGGCCTTGGGCCTTCATCTGGCGCAGGATATCGATGAGTTCGGTGATTTCCTGGGGGGTGAGCACCGAGGTGGGTTCGTCCAGGATGAGCAGGTCTGCCCCGTTGAGCAGGGCCTTGAGGATTTCAATGCGTTGCTGTTCCCCGGCGGAAAGCTGCCAGACCTTCTGGTCCAGGTCAATGCTGAAGTTGAACTTCCGGGAGAACTCCGCCACCCGTTCCCGGATCTTGGTCTTGGGAAAGAAAAAGGGGGTGTCCTTATACCCCAGTGCGATGTTTTCCAGCACCGAATGGTTCTGGATCAGCATGAAATGCTGATGCACCATGCCGATGCCGTGTTGGATGGAGTCCACCGGGTTCTTGATGCGGATGGGCTCTCCATTGATGAGGATCTGTCCGCCCTCGTCGGGCTGGTACAGGCCGTAGAGGATATTCATCAGGGTGGTTTTGCCGGCCCCATTCTCCCCCAGAAGGCCCAGGATTTCCCCGGACTCCACGTGGAGGTTAATGTCCTTGTTGGCGTAAAACCCATGGAATGATTTGGATATCCCCTTGATGTCAAGGCGCTGGATTTTTTTCATGGCTCTTCTTGTAAAAAGGCCGGGATGGGCACTGCCCATCCCGGCCTAGATTATGGATTAAGTTCAGGATTATTTGGGAATGGTGCCTTCCACATTATCCACATAGTAGTTGATGTTCAATAACTCATTTTTTCCGGCCTTTTCCCCGGTTTTGATCTGGATTTTGCCGGTGTTGTCGGCAATGGGACCGGTGAAGGGCTCGAACACGTCCACGCCCTGCTGCATCTGGGCATAGCGTCTCATGACCAGGTCATAGGCGGAGATCTTGCCGAATTCCTTGGAGTCGATCATGGCGGCCTTGAGATCATCCACGAATTTGGGGTTGATCAGATGGTCGGGGGTGCCGCCCAAAAGGGCTGCCTTTTCCTTGGTCAGCCACCAAATGTCTTCGTTGCTCCATTTGGCGTTGTAAATGTCTTCCAGGATTTTGATGTACATTCCACCCCAGTCCATGAGCTGGCCGGAAACCACAGAATCCTTGCCGTAGGGCTGCATGGCGGAGTAGTGGCTGAAGGAATAGATCTGTTTTCCCTTTTCGGAGTGATCCTGTCCCACTTCGATGACCGCGGGGGTGTCTTCGGTGAAGGCCAAGGTGTCGCAGCCTTCGGCGATGAGGGATTCAGCCGCTTCCTTGGCCTTGTCCGGTCCGTACCAGGCATAGATCCATTTGACGCTGACCTTGGCTTGGGGGTTGGCGGCTTTGATGCCCAGGGCATAGGCGTTGATATGACGGAAGAGTTCGGGGATGGGGAAGGCCGCCACATAACCGATCTTATTGGTCTTGGTCAGGGCGCCGGCCATGAGGCCGTTGAGGTAATACATCTGGTAGAGGTCACCAAAATAGGTGCCCAGGTTTTTTTCGCGCTTGAAGCCGGAGCAGTGCATGAAGACCTTTCCGGGATAGCGTTTGGCCGCTTTGACCGTGTCTTCCATGTAGCCGAAGCTGGTGGTGAAGACCACATCGCATTTCTGCTGCTGGATCAACCGGTCGATGATACGGGCGGAATCGGATTCTGCAACGGATTCCACAATCACCGTTTCAAGCCAGGGGAATTTGGCCATGGCGGCCTTGCGCCCCAGGTCGTGGGCGTGGGACCAACCGTAATCCCCAACGGGACCGACATAGACAAATCCGGCCTTCAGTTTTTTATCCTTGCTGAAGGCTGGTGCTGAAAGGCCCAGACAAACAAGAGAACATACAAGCAGAAGAATACTCCATTTTTTCATCCCGATAAACTCCTTTAAAATTGGTATGTCAGTTAAAATATGGGGGAATATACGATATTTCATCTTTTCCAGTCAACCATAAGATGGGGGTAAATAACGGCAAAATCGATATTTAATCAGATATTTAATTAAATTAGCGAAAATTAAGTAAAAAAAAGTGCTTTTGTTGCCCTGGAAAGTGTGCTTGAATGAGGGCTCTCAAGCAAGGACATTATAGAGAGGGAGCCATGTCAAATCTAAATGAATTATTGGAATGTTCGGCAGTTTTCGGTTCCATCGAGGCCTCTGACCTTGAAGGGCTGGAAACCCTTTTCCAAAAACGGAAGTTTTCCGCAGGTGAAGTACTGATGTCCGAGGGGGACGGGGCTCAGTATTACTATCTGCTCAACAGCGGCAGCCTGCTGGCGGCATTTGAGGACGGCAGGGCCCTTGTCCTGTCGGCGCCGGGCGATTTTCTCGGCCTGGATCTGGTTTCCGACCAGGGCCATTGCCGGAGCACGGTGACCGTCCTGGAGGAGACCGAGACCTTTGCCATCTCCATGGAGGACGCCAAGGGCCTTCTGGCAGACGGCAACGGCACCGCCCAGGCCCTTAAGGAAAACTGGCCTGCCTACCTGGACCAGGTGGCTCCTTTTTTTGAAACGGATCATATCCTTGAATCCCTGTAACCTTTAGGAGGTGTGGTTGTGTACGGACTTGCAGCAATTAATGCAAACAATGGCTGGGCCATCTCCGTTGTGGGGATATCCATTGTATTTACCGGCCTTGTGGTGCTGTCTCTGGTGATCTCCCAGCTTCACAAGGTGCTGGACTTCTACGAGAATCCGCAAAAGATCAAAGAATTTTTCGCCCCCAAGCCCGCGCCCGAATCCGAGGTGGAAGAGGCGCCAAAGGAACCCTTGAGCAAGTCCAGGAAAGAGGCCGTGCGTCAGTTTGAAATGCTGGCCCAGACCCTGGACGACCATTTTTCATTGCCCCGTCTGCTCCACCTGGCCGAAACCCGGGGGGTGGACCATCCCCATTCCCATCTGAACTTTCTCCTTAAAACCGGCGTGATCCGCCCGGACAAGGACGGCTATCACACATGGGATTCCCAACGCTTTGACACCATTATTTCGGATTGATCCGGTTACAGGGAAAGAGGATATACAATGGAACAATTATTTGTAGAGTTTTTTCAGAACACAGGCTTCTACCTGTGCGATTATCGTAATATCATCATGATCATCATCGGGATGATCTTCATCTGGCTGGGCATTTCCAAGGATTATGAACCCCTTCTCCTGGTCCCCATCGGATTCGGCATGCTCATCGGCAATATCCCCATTTTCAAGGGGCTGGGCCTGGGCATTTACGAGAGCAACTCGGTTTTGCATTACCTCTACTTCGGGGTAACCCAGGGCATCTACCCGCCCCTGGTCTTCCTGGGCATCGGGGCCATGACCGACTTTTCCACCCTTCTGGCCCGGCCCGTGCTCATGCTGTTGGGTGCAGCCGCCCAGACCGGTATCTTCATCACCTTCCTGGGGGCTTTGGCCCTGGGGTTTGCCCCCAATGAAGCCTCTGCCATCGGCATTATCGGAGGGGCAGACGGTCCCACGGCCATTTTCCTTACGGCCAAGCTGGCCCCCCATCTCATTGGTCCCATTGCCGTGGCCGCTTACTCCTATATGGCCCTGGTCCCCGTGATTCAGCCCCCCATCATGAAGCTGTTGACCACCAAGGAAGAACGCCGCATCCACATGGAAGAGCCCCGCCAGGTCTCCAAACGGGAAAAGATGATCTTCCCGGTGGTGGCCTTCCTGCTCTGCTGCTTCCTGGCCCCGGCCGCCCTTCCCCTGCTGGGCATGCTCTGCTTTGGCAACGTCCTCAAGGAAGCCGTGGTCACAGAGCGTCTGGCCGAAACCGCCAGAAACGCCATCATCGATACGGCCACCATTCTTTTGGGCGTCACCGTGGGTGCCAGTACCCAGGGCGATGTCTTTTTAACCGGCAGTTCCGTGGGCATCTTTGTCCTGGGCGCCCTGTCCTTTTGCGTGGCCACGGCCTGCGGTCTGCTCTTTGCCAAGTTCATGAATCTTTTTCTTAAGGAGAAGATCAACCCCCTGGTCGGCGCCGCCGGCGTTTCCGCTGTGCCCGACTCCGCCCGGGTGGTCCAGATGGTGGGCATGAAAGAAGACCCCACCAATTTTTTGCTCATGCACGCCATGGCCCCCAACGTCTCTGGCGTTATCGGATCCGCCATCGCCGCAGGTGTTCTCTGGAGCCTCATGGCCTAAATCCGCAGACCCTCCTCCCCCTCCGGGCCGGATAGAATACAAGATCCGGTTTTTCCACTTCCCTGGAAAAGCCGGATTTTTTTATGGGTAAGCCATGGCAATCCCCCTTGCGTCATGGCTGGGGCGTCTCTTCCATATCTGCCCGGACTTCTTTCCTGTGGCAACATTGCGTCCGGGCATCCTGGGCAATTGTCATGTCGTATCTCCATACAAGTGGCCTTGGGTGTCATGGTTCTTGCCATGGTGTTCTTCTTTTTCCAGGTTGTAAAAAATAATGACACCTCTGTTTTTTATTGGATTTGGTTGGGATGTGAATCTCCATTTTTTTAGGGATGTTAGGGTGGGCGGATTTGGTTGAATTCCCGGTATGGTCTTTGAATATCCATGGAGTGAATGTGGATATTTGTGACTGGAATTACCGAAAACAAAGGAATTCAAATGGAAAGAGAGCCATCCACAAAAAAAGACGTCCACCATGATCTGATTCGGAAGATTCGTTTTCTCATTTTGGGAATCTCCCTGATTCCCCTGATCCTCACCACGGGGATCCTCAGCTATGGCTTTGTTCAAAGCCATACCCAGAAAATCCACGACCATATCCATGAACTGGTTCAGAAACATACCTTGAACATCGACACCTTTCTTTGGGAGCGGGTTGCCAATATCCGTTACCTGGCCGAGTTATACCCCGAACATCCCATGCCCCAGGCCTTTGTTACCCAACAGCTTTCACTTATGAAGAGCAAGTATGAGAATGTTTTTGTGGATCTGGGCGTGGTGGATAACACCGGTCGGCAGATTGCCTACCAGGGGCCCTTCCGCCTGGATCGGGCAGACTATTCCAATGCCCATTGGTTCATCGAGGCACAGACCCATACCTATTACATCAGCGATGTTTTCATCGGTCTTCGGGGCCACCCCCATTTTATTGTGGCGGTTAAAGCCCAGGACCATTCAGGTCGTCCCTCCATTCTGAGGGCCACTGTGAATCTGACGGCCTTCAGCAGCCTGGTGGAAAACATTCACATTGGGAAAACCGGATTTGCCGTTATCTTGAACAGCCGGGGAGAACTTCAGACGCGAAAGCCCGCCGCCCTTACCTCCGATCTGCTGAACTCCCTGGTTCCACCGGACTCCGGCCTTTCCTTGCCGGAGTCCGGTCTTTCCCTAAAAGGGTTTCGGACCCTCTCCGATGCCCAGGGCCTTACCTACATCAGTCTGTCCGCTCCCCTGTGCCACGTGGACTGGCAGGTGGTATTCTGCCAGAGGGAAAGGGATGCCTTTTCCCAGTTGCGGCGCACCCAGCACCTTGCCCTTGTCGTATTTCTCTTTGGGGTTACGGCCCTGGCGGCACTGGCCCATATCCTGCCCCGGAAAATTCAGACATTGATCACCCGTGCGGAACTAAAAAATGAAGCCATGAGCCGCCAGGTGGTGGAAAGCGGCCGGCTGGCCACCATTGGGGAATTGGCCGCAGGCATTGCCCATGAAATCAACAATCCCGTGGCCATTATGTCTGAAGAGGCCGGCTGGATGCAGGATCTGCTCTCGGACCCCTCCTTTGATACCCGGGAGGGGCTTGGGGAATTGGAGCGGGCCCTGGACCAGATCCGGATCCAGGGGCGGCGTTGCAAGGAAATCACCCATAAACTTCTTCGGTTTGCCCGCAAGGGAGATGCCCAGGTCCAGGAGATCCAGATCAATGATGCCGTTGCGGAAATTGTCGATTTTACGGCCCAGATGGCCCAATACACCAATGTGGACCTGAAAACCGATCTTGGCCCGGAGCTGCCCCTGATTAAAATTTCTTTATCTGAACTCCAACAGATCCTTCTCAATCTCATCAACAATGCCCTGGATGCGATCCAGCAGGACACCCGGCGATCCCGGCCCGGGGAGATCCTTATCCGCACCCGGAAAAGCCCGGGCCCGGATCCCCGGCTGATCATTTCCGTCACCGATGACGGCCCGGGCATTCCCGGGGAAAACCTGGAACGGATTTTTGATCCTTTTTTCACCACCAAACCGGTGGGCCAGGGGACGGGCCTGGGCCTGTCCATCTGCTACGGCATTATTCAAAAGCTGGAAGGTGAAATTTATGTCACCAGCCGATTGGGCGAGGGAACACAATTTCGGATTTTCCTTCCATTGAACCCAAATACCTGATTCGGCAGAAGGCCGAAACCCAAATCATAAAGGAGAAACCATGAAACCCTTGAATCTTTTGCTGGTGGACGATGAAGCTGCCTTTCTCGATACCATAACCAAGCGACTTAGAAAGCGGAATTTAAAGGTGGAGACCGCCATGTCCGGGAGTCAGGCCCTGGATGCCATGGCCCGGCTTCCCCATTTGGACGTGGTGGTCTTGGACGTGAAAATGCCCCAGAAGGACGGCATCCAGACCCTGGTGGATATCAAACAGGACTACCCCCTGGTGGAGGTGATCATGCTCACCGGGCACGCCACCGTGGAAACCGCCATTGAAGGGATGAAACTGGGGGCCTTTGATTACCTGATGAAACCCTGCGAAATGGATGTGCTCATGGAAAAGGTCCATGCGGCCGGTGGGAAAAAGCGGGGCCATGAAGAAAAGATCAGCCAGGCCCGAATCCAGGAAATCATCACACGGAGGCCCTGATGCCATGGAATCCCCCCCCCCTTTCATAGATCTTTTGCTGGTGGACGACGAACAGGGCTATGTGGATGTGCTGGCCAATCGACTGGCCCGCCGTTCCATACGCACCTTCAAGGCCCTGGGCGGCACCCAGGCCATCCAGGCGTTGCGCAAAAGGGATGTCCATGTGGTGGTGCTGGATCTGAAGATGAAGGACATGGACGGCATGGATGTCCTTAAAACCATGCGCCGCATGGTCCCGGATCTCCCTGTGATCCTCCTCACCGGCCATGGTGCCGCCGATACCGCAGACCGCGCCAGGACCCTTGGTGCCTTTGACTGCCTGATCAAACCCTGTGAATTCATGCAGCTTGTGGAAACCATCCAGGCCGCAGCCCTACACTCCCCCGTTCCTTTACCGAAGGAGATATCATGATGTTTAATAATAATACGATGAAACTGCTAGCGGCCCTGCTCCTGGGGTTGGTGGTCTTTATGCTGCCAAGGCCCGAGGGTCGAATATTTAAAATCAGCCAGGATCCCCAGGCCCTCCTGGCCGCAAATTTGGGAGAAGGCTTCATCAAAACTCCCATTGCCAATGGTTCCGATTACACCCTTGAAACCAAACTGGAGACCAAGGACAGGGCCGGTGCGGATTTTCTGATCCAGCGGGCAGAGGAACTGGGGCTGGATCAGGTCCAGGTGGATTATGTGGACGGACTTTCCCCCAAGGCCAAACGGTTTTTGGCCGTATTGGCGGTGCTGATTTTCCTCTTTATCACCGAACCCATTCCCCTGGAGATCACGGCGCTGCTCATTGGTGTCAGCCTTGTTCTTACGGGGATTGCCCCGGCCAAAACCGCCTGGGCCCCCTATATGCATCCCGTGGTGATTTTCATCATGTGCTGTCTGATTTTTGCCGTGGCCCTGGACAAGGTGGGACTCACCAAACGGCTGGGCTTCTACATCATAAAAAAAGCGGGTAATTCGGTGACCCGGTTCACCTTTATCATCGCCGTTGGTCTCGGGCTGGCCTCCTCTTTCATGCACGATGCCGCGGCCTGCGCCATCGGGATCATCACCATGCTGCCCCTGATGCGGGCCTGCGGCATTGAGCCCCATACCAATACGGCCAGATTCATGATGCTTTCCCTGCCCTTTGCCTGTTCCTGCGGGGGCATGGGAACCCTTGTGGGGGGAGGTCGCTGCATGGTGTCCGCAGCCTTTCTTGAAGAGTTTACCGGCATTGAGATCACCTTTCTGGACTGGATTATCTATGCCATGCCCGCAGCGGTGATCACCGTCCCCATTGCCGTGGCCATTGTCTATTTCGTCTACCGGCCCGACCCCCAATTCAAACTACCGGATTTCGACGAGGAGATGGGCCCCATGACGGCGGATGAGAAAAGGGCGGTTACCATTATCACAGCTGCGTTTCTGCTCTGGTTGACCAAGGGCTTCCACGGTTTGGATTATTCCATCTCCGGTATGCTGGCCGTGGCCGGCCTGGTCATTTTCAGAATTCTGACCTGGCGGGATATAAATGACAATCTGGAGTGGGGAACCGCCCTGTTTATCTTTGGGGGGGGGATTTCCCTGGGCCTGGCCATGGGCTATTCCGGGGCAGCCAATTATTTTGCCCATCTTTTTTTCCCCCTGATCCAGGGGAAGGGATGGCTGGTGCTCTTTGTGGGGGTGGGGGTATTCGGCGCCCTGGTCACCAATGCCATGGCCAATGTGGCGGCGGCGGCATTGATCCTGCCCATCGTTATTCCCATGGCCCAATTGGAGGGGGTGGACCCCACCATTTTGGCCCTTTGCCTGGGCATGGCCACCTCCTTTGCCATGCTCCTGGTCATTGGCTGTCCCCCCAATGCCATTGCCTACAGCTATAAATACTTCAAATCCTCGGATTTGACACGATTGGGCCTGGTGGCCACCCCGGTGCTGCTTCTGGTTCTGGTGGGGGTGGCATCTGTATGGTGGAAATGCCTGGGATTGATTTAAGGAGGCGGCCATGTCAACCCAATCTTCTGGATCCAAAGGCCCGCGCATCCTTCTTGTGGATGACCAGGCCCCCTTCCGCAGGGTTTTGGCCCGTCGTTTAACCCGGCGAAACCTTGAGGTTCTCCAGGCTGACAAAGGGGAGGCCGGGCTGGCGCTACTGACCCGGCATCCCTTGGATATCGTGATTCTGGATGTGAAAATGCCCGGCATGGGGGGCATGGCCACACTGAAACATATCCAACGCCTGGCAGAGCCGCCTCCGGTGATCCTCCTCACGGGGAATGCGGCCCTGGAGGACGGGGTGGAGGGCATCAAGGCCGGCGCCTTTGATTATCTAACCAAGCCCGTTGAAATGGACCATCTCATGGTCAAGATCCGCCAAGCCCTTGAGATCTCTACCATGGAAAAGCAGATTATCCGCAGTGAACGCCTGGCCGTCATCGGAACCCTTTCCACGGGGATCGCCCATGAAATCAATACCCCCCTGGCCGTGATCCAGGAGGCGGTTCTGGCCATGAAACAGGTACTGGAGACCCAGGCCCATGAAGTGCGTCCCCTTTTGGAAGTGGCCCTGGAAAAAATCCAGACAAATGTGACCCGGGCCGGGGAGGTCACCCACCAGCTCCTGGGCTATGGTAAAGAGCCTCCCTCCCGGGGCCAGGCCCAGGACCTGGGAGCGGTGATCAAGGGCCTTGAGCCCCTGCTCCAGAAGGAGTTAAAGGCCCGGCAGGTGACGCTTCGGTATCCCCCCTCCATCCGGCCCCGGGTGGCGGGATCGGCCACCGCCGTCCGCCAGATCCTGCTCAATGTCTTGACCAATGCGGCCCAGGCCGCATCCCCGAAAAGTGAAATCCGGATCCGGGCCCGTTCGGTCAAGGATCGCCTCATCCTTGAAATCCGGGACCAGGGACCGGGAATTGCCCCGGCGCATCTGGAACGGATCTTTGACCCCTTTTTCACCACAAAACCCTGGGACAGGGGAACCGGCCTGGGGCTGTTTGTGGTCCATAAACTCATGACCCAGATATCGGGAAAGGTCCAGGTGGAAAGCCGGCCCGGAAAGGGCACCTGCGTGGCCCTGGATTTTGTCCGGTATCTGGAACTTCCCCAAGGAGACCCCCAATGATTAAAATACCGACCCGAATTCTGATCGTGGACGATGATACGGATTTTACAGAAATGTTTTCCCTTCGCCTTACCCAGCAGGGGGAACAGGTGACCTGCGCCCATTCCGGTGCCCAGGCTCTGGAAATCCTGGGCAATACCTCCATTGACGTGGTGATACTGGACATTCGCATGCCCGGCATGGACGGCATTGAAACCCTGAAACACATCAAGGCCACCCACCCCATTGTGGAGGTGATTCTGCTCACGGGGCACGGCACCACGGAAACAGCGGTCCAGGGGATGCGCCAGGGGGCCTTTGACTATATGATGAAACCGGCCGATCCCGACGAATTCAATATAAAACTGGAGCAGGCCTGGAAGCGAAAGGAAGCCCAGGAGGAACGGATTCGGAAAGCCGAGGCCCGTTTTCTTTTGCGCCGCAGCGGCGACATTTAAGGCCTGGGTTGGATTTCCCTTGATCCACGGGGTCAATGTGATAAAGGATCGGATAGTTCATACCCGGACCCCTAACAGGTAATTGTCATGCAGTGCTTAAATTTCAGTCTCAAATCCCGGGTGTTTTTGCTCAATGCCGTTCTTTGGGGCACCACCTTGCTGGGGGCCGTCCTCATGGTCTGGTACACCTATCGTATCCAGGGAATGGTCAAAAACATTATCAATACCGATGTGACCATTTCCCAATCCTCCCAGGCCCTGGGCACGGCCCTGGCCAATCAAAAGGGGTTTGTCTCCTATTTTCTTCTGGACCGCAACGCCCAGTGGCTGGAACAATTGGCCCGGCACCGGCGTCTGTTTGACCAGCATCTTTCACGGCTGGAACCCCTTCTCTCCGATCCATGGGAACAGCGTGCCCTGTTGGAGATCAAGGCGGAATATGGACGGTACACCCAGACCAAAGATCAGGTTATTGCCCTGTACAAGGCCGGGCAGATTGCCCGGGGCACCCAAATCCACAACCAGGCCCGGAGTCACTTTTTCAATATTCTGGAACTCTGCGACCGGTTCATCTCCTTTCACCAGGAGAAAATCGATGCGGCCCTGGTGGCAAGCCGTCGCCAGGCCGTACATCTGCGATACATGGCCCTGGCCGCCGTGGTCATTGTCTCACTGCTCAGCCTGCTGGTGAATTTCATCTTTTCCAGACATATCCTGGGGCCCATCAGGGCCCTGGCCAGAAAGGCGAACCAGGAGGGGCGGGAGGGCGATTCCCCCAACGAAGTCCTGGCCCTGACCCACAGCGTCATGGGATTGATCAAAAATGCCAAGCTGGGCCATGAACAATTGAAAAAAAGCCAGGCGGCCATGCTTCAATCGGAAAAACTGGCCATGGTGGGGCAGTTGGCGGCCGGCACGGCCCATAGCATCCGAAACCCGTTGACCTCGGTGAAGATGCGGCTTTTTTCCCTGGAGCGCAGGATGGATTTTTCCCCCTCCCAGCAGGAGGATTTCAAGGTCATTGCCACTGAAATCCAGCACATCAACCGCATTGTGGAAAATTTTCTGGAATTTTCCCGCCCCCCCAAACTCATCACACGGATCATCAGCCCTTCCCGTGTCATGGATTCCTGTCTCCATCTGCTGTCGCAGCGGCTGGACTCCCATCAAGTCTCCCCCCGCCTGATCCGGGACAGGGAACTGCCCCCCACCCGGATTGATCCGGAACAGCTTAAGGAGGTATTGGTCAACATCATCCTCAATGCCTGCGAAGCCATGGAAAAGGGCGGGGAAATCACCATCCGGGAGCGCTGTGAACCCAACTCCCGGAATCAAGGGGTGGCCGTGATTCAGATCCAGGACAACGGACCCGGTATTCCCCACGCCCTGCAGGATCATATCTTTGATCCCTTTTTTACCACCAAGGACAATGGGACAGGCCTGGGGCTGAACATTGCCTTTAATATTATCAACCAGCATCGGGGACGCCTGGATGTCTCCAGCGAACCGGGCAAGGGAAGCTGTTTCATCATCTCCCTGCCCCTTATGGAGTCGGCCCATGGATAAGCCGGTGGATCGGATTCTGGTCATAGACGATGATGATGCCCTGAGATTAAGTTTTTGCAAATTACTGAAGGAGGAGGGGCTTAATGCCGTGGGGGCGGCCTCGGGGGAGGCCGGACTGGAACTGGTGGTGGCCCGGCCCCTGGATCTGGTTATTCTGGACATGCGTCTGCCGGGCATGAACGGCATGGAGACCTTCCAGCGCCTCAAGGTGTTGGATCCCAAACTCCCGGTGATCATTGTCACCGCATTCGGCACCACGGACACCGCCATTGAAGCCACCAAACAGGGTGCCTTTGACTATGTACTCAAGCCCTTTGAGATTCCGGAAATGCTCTCCTTGATCCAACAGGCACTGGAGTCGGGATATTTCATGAGATCTCCGGTGACCATGGATCCCGACCCCGATCGGGCCTCAGGGGATGTGATCATCGGCCAGAGTCGGTCCATGCAACAGGTGTATAAAACCATTGGCCGGGTGGCCCAGACCGATGCCACTGTTCTCATCCGGGGGGAATCGGGCACGGGCAAGGAATTGGCGGCCCGGGCCGTTTACCAGCACAGCAACCGCTCCAATTCCCCCTTTCTGGTGATCAACTGTGTGGCCATTCCGGAAAATTTATTGGAAAGTGAGTTGTTCGGCTATGAAAGGGGCGCCTTCACCGGTGCGGTTCAACGGCATATCGGGAAAATTGAACAGGCCCACCGCGGAACCCTTTTCCTTGACGAAATCGGGGACATGCCCCTGACCATCCAGGCGAAAATCCTTCGGCTTCTCCAGGAAAAAAACATTGAACGCCTGGGGGGAAGCCCCACCATTCCGGTGGATGTCCGCATCATCGCCGCCACCCATCAAAACCTGGAAAGGGCCATTGAAGAGGGGCGATTTCGGGAAGATCTGTATTTCCGATTGAAAGTTGTGACCCTGGAATTGCCCCCCTTAAGAAAACGGCCCGAAGACATTGAGCGCCTTGTGAATCATTATTTGAACCGGTATGCGGCAGAACTCCACATGGACAATCCCGGCATCCTTAAAGCCGCCCTTGAGATTCTCAATACCTATACCTGGCCCGGCAATATTCGGGAATTGTCAAACATGGTCCAAAAAATTTTGATATTCAACCGGGGCGCCCCCATCTCCCCGGGGGATCTGGAACAGATCATCCGGAATCCGGACAAGAAAAGCCCCGGCCCCGGTGTGAACCTGGACGGGGTAAGGGAATGGGTGTCCCAGACCCTGTCGGACCCGTTGGCCCGGCGGGAGTTCAACCAGATCATTGATACGGTATCCGCCCTGGTCATTGCAGAGACCTTGAAAATAACCAATGGAAACCGGTCCAGGGCCGCCCGCCTTTTGGGGCTTTCCCGTCCCACCCTCCACGGCAAAATGAACAAGTACAAATTGAGAATGAAAACCGAGATCATGGAGTAATCCAGATCTCGGTTCATTGTATAGGGTCTTCCTCATCCCGGTATGGCGTCTACCGGTATGAATAAAAGACATTGATGCTGTATTCTGCAAAGGCAGCGGGCACGAAGCGGATTCAATGAACCCTTCGGAGTTCGGCCGTGTCCAGGTGGGGGACCTGGCGGTGCCGGTGGGGGGGCAGGTGGCTGAACCAGGCCAGGGTGATCTGGAGGGTGTCCCCGTGGGCCACCAGGAGGATGGTTTTATGGGTGTGGGCGGCTTCGATTTCGGTGATGCATGCCGTTACCCGTTCCAGCACAGCGACCGGGTGTTCCACGCGGTTGCCCGGGGGGGCGTTCTTGGCATCCTTTTCCCAGACCCCCTGGTAGATGGTGTCAGGCCCCTTTTCAAAATCTCCAAAGAAGCGTTCCCTGAGGTTGGGGGTGAGGGTCACCGGTTCCCCTGCCCCCAATACACCGGCTGCGATGTCTGCGGTTTCCCTGGCCCGTTTGAAATCCGATGAAAAGATCAGGATGCCGGGGTCCAGAAAGGTGGCCGCGGATACGGTCTCTCTTACCTGCTGTTTTCCGGCGGGGGTTAATCCAAAGTGGTCCACTCCGTTTTCAGGGGCACTGATCACAAGGCCGGCCACATTGGCCTTGCTCTGGCCGTGGCGCAATACAACATATCTGTTTTTAAGGGTATCCGGGGTCATTGTGCCGCCTTTGTTCCATCCTATTTTTCCTTTTCGATGAGTCCTTTTACAAACCAGCGTTGCATGAACAATACCACAAGTACGGGGGGGAGCATAACCAGAAGTGCTGCACCCAGGGCAATGTTCCACTCGGGCAGGTCGTCTGCCTGGGGAATGAGGTTCTGCAACCCGATGACCGCCGTGGTCATCCTGGGATTGGTGGTGACCAAAAGGGGCCAGAGATATTGGTTGTACCCGTAAACAAATTCAATGACCACCAGGGCGGCAATATTGGTTTTGGACAGGGGGAAGAGGATTTTCCTGAAAAAGGTCATGGGGGAGGCCCCGTCGATTTTGGCGGCCTCGCAGAGTTCCTCGGGAACGGTGAGGAAGAATTGGCGGAACAGGAAGGTGCAGGTGGCCGAGGCCACCAGGGGGAGAATGAGGCCGGTGTAGCTGTCCAAAAGGCTCCAATTGAGGGTGAGGCTGAAATCGTTGCGGGTAAACCAGGCCACCACACCGTCCAGGTGGAGGAATTCCCAGAGGGTCTGGAGGGGGCTGAGCAGGTTGGCGGCCATTTCGTAGGTGGGCAGGATCCGGACCTCCACAGGGAGCATCAGGGTGCAGAACACCGATGCAAAGGCGATCTTCCTGAATCTATAATCAAAATAGACAATGGAAAAGGCGCCGATCATGGAGACGGTGATCTTCCCAATGGTGATGCCAGAGGCCATGATGATGGAGTTGGTGATCTGGGTGCCCAGGTCCCCCCGGCTCCAGGCCTCTTTGATGTTGACCATGAATTGGTCCCCGGGGATCAGGGGCATGGGGACCCGGGAGACCTCATCCAGGGGCAGGGTGGCGGCAATGAGGCTGTAAATGATGGGGAAGCCCACAATGCAGATTCCCAGCATGAGGAAGGCATAGGTGAGGAGATCTAAAATCGGTGTTTTTTCGACCATGGTTTTTATCCGCTGTATTGTACTTTTTTTTCAACAAACCTGAATTGAAGAAAGGTGATGAGGATGATCAGCAACATCAGCACCACGGACTGGGCCGAGGAGGAGCCCAGGTTCAGGCCCACAAAACCGTCCTGATAGACCTTGTACACCAGGGTGTTGGTGGAACCGCCCGGTCCCCCCTGGGTCACGGTGTGGATGATGCCGAAGGTTTCGAAAAAGGCATAGATGATGTTCATCACCATGAGAAAAAAGAAGGTGGGGGACAACAGGGGGACCGTAATGGTCCAGAAGCGTCTGAACGGGCCGGCACCGTCAATGGCGGCGGCCTCGATGAGGGACTTGGGAATGGCCTGCATCCCTGCCATGAAAAAGACAAAATTATAGCTGACCTCTTTCCAGGCCGAGGCCATGACGATCATGACCATTGCATCGGAGCCGTAGAGCACCGGGTTCCAGTCCACTCCCAGCCATTTTTTAACCCCCAGGGCCACAATGCCGTAGGAGGGGTGGAGGAGAAAGAGCCACATGATGCCGGAGATGGCCGGGGCCACGGCATAGGGCCAGATGAGCAGGGTCCTGACCAGGGCCGTGGCCCTCAGGGCCCGGTTGGCCATGGCGGCGATGAACAGCCCAAGGGAGATGGAGACCACTGCCGTGGCAAGGCTGAAGACAAAGGTGATCAATATGGATTTCAGGTAGAGGGGGTCTGAAAAAAGGTCAATGTAGTTGTAAAACCAGACAAACCTGGATTTCCGTCCAAAGGGATCGCTGAGCAGAAAGGACTGGATCATGCCCTGGACCGCCGGCCAATAGAAAAAGGTCAGGGTCACCACCACCTGGGGTAAAATCAAAAGGTAGGGCAGGGTGTTTGATTTGAAATGGGATCGTTTAATCATGGGTAAAACGGGGGTTGGGACCGCAGAAGGCGGCCCCAACGTCCGGTGATGTTATTTATAGGTTTTTTCAAAGGTTTTCAGCTGGTGGTTGCTCCGTTTTACCGCCGTGTCCAGGGCCTGCTGGGGCGTCTTTTTACCGTTCCATACCTGTTCCAGCTCTTCGTTGATGATGTTCCGGATCTGCACAAAATAGCCCAGGCGCAACCCTCTTGAGATTTTGGTGGGCACGGCCCGGTTCAGCTGGTTGATGCCGACTTCCTGGAGGGGGTTGGCGTCGTAATAGCCCTTGGCCTTGAGGGATTCATAGGCATCCACGGTGATGGGGAAATACCCGGTTTCCTTGTGCCAGAATTCCTGCATCTGGTTGCCCGCAAGGAATTTTAAAAAGGTGGCGACCCCTTTGTACTCTTCCTGGGAGTGGCCGTTGAGCACCCAGAGGGAGGCCCCGCCGATGATACTGTTCTGGGGGGATAGCGTGTCCGATTCCACGGGCAGTGGTGCGGCATCCCATCTAAAGTCCTTTACGGCCTTTTTCAGCTTGGCGATTCCGGAGATGGAGTCCATGTAGATGGCGGCGTTCTGGGCGATGAATTCGGCCTTGGGGCCCTGGTACTTCTGGCCCCCGTACATGAACCGTTTGTCGTCGGCCCAGGATTTTAGCCGGGTGATGTGGTTGATCACCCGGGGGTTGTTGATTTCAAGCCGGGTGTCAAGTCCCTCGTATCCGTTGGATTTGGAGGCAAATGCCTGGTTGTGGATGGCGGAATAGTTTTCGATCTGGGTCCAGGATTGCCAGGCCGTGACCATGCCGGCCGGTGTGATTCCGGCCTCAACCAGCCTTTTGGTGATCAGGCCCAGCTCATCCCAGGTCACGGGTTGGGTCTTGGAAAGGGGGGCGATCCCCGCCTTTTCAAAGGCATCCACATTGTAATACATGATGGGGGTGGAGGAGTTAAAGGGCATGGACATGAGGTTACCGTCGGCATTCATGTAATAGGAGAGAACGGCCTGGAGATAGCGGCTCCAGTCCACGTCGATGCCGGCATCGGCCATGAGCTGGTAGACCGGATAGACGGCTCCGGAGAGCATCATGGTCTGGGTGCCGACTTCAAACACCTGGAGGATGTGGGGCTGCTTTTTTGCCCTGAAGGCGGCAACACCGGCATTCATGGTTTCGTCGTAGTTGCCCTTGAAGGTGCCCACCACCTTGTATTGGGACTGGGAGGCGTTGAAATCATGGATCATTTTGGCAACCACTTCACCCCTGGCGCTTCTCATGGCGTGCCACCAGTGGATGGTCACGGGCTTTGCAAAAACAGATGCCGGCAGTGCAATACCAACGGCAATGAGCATGAATAGAAGTACTGTCAATCGCTTCATCGTATTCCTCCTTGGTAGAAAACATTGCATGGGGTTGTGTTTTGATAGGCCAAACAAAATAAAACAGATACCTCCCGATTTATGCATAATGGTGAATGGTGTCAAGGGGATTCTGTGGTCTGAAAAAAAAGATTTGATTCCTTTTCGGATTTGGTATGTTATAGGCAAAATATAACCCTTTATATAACGCCAAAACATCGTGGATCGCCAATGGCTGAACTCAAATTCAAAGACCTTGTAAAAACCTATGGCAAAACCCAAGTCATCCATGGACTGAATTTGGACATCAAGGATAAGGAGTTCCTCGTCCTTGTGGGCCCCTCTGGCTGCGGGAAATCCACCCTTCTGCGGATGGTGGCGGGGCTGGAGGATATTTCCGGGGGCACCATTTCCATCAATGGAGAGGTGGTGAACCATGTGGCCCCCAAGGATCGGGGCCTGTCCATGGTGTTCCAGAATTATGCCCTGTATCCCCACATGAACGTGTTTGACAACATCTCCTTTGGCCTTAAACTCAGCAAGACCCCAAAGACCGAGATCAAATCCCGGGTGGAAGAGGTGGCCGCCATCCTCGGTCTGGATGACCTGCTCCAGCGAAAACCCCATGAACTCTCAGGCGGCCAGCGGCAGCGGGTGGCCATGGGCCGGGCCATGGTGCGAAAACCCTCCATCTTCCTCTTTGACGAACCCTTGTCCAACCTGGATGCCAAACTCCGTATCCAGATGCGGGCCGAAATAAAGATGCTCCACCAGCGGGTGGATTCCACCGTGATCTACGTGACCCACGACCAGGTGGAGGCCATGACCCTGGCCGATCGCATCGTGGTGCTAAGGGACGGGTATATCGAACAGGTGGGCACCCCCCTGGAGCTGTTTTCAAAACCGGTGAATACCTTTGTGGCCGGGTTCATCGGCACCCCCCCCATGAACCTTCTTCCCTGCCGGATCCATTGTGAGACTGGCCAAACCTTTGCCGCCTTTGACACGGGGTTGAAAATCCCGGTGCCCCCTAAAGACGGCACGGAATTGACCCAGGACCGTGGGGTGGTCTTGGGGCTAAGGGCCGAGGACATTCGGCCCTCGGAGACTGAAACGGTGGCCGGTGACAGTGTCTGGGCCTGCCAAGGACAGGTAAAGGTGGCCGAACCCCTGGGCCATGAAACCCATCTGCACATGGAGATCATGGGGCAGACCTTTCTATCCAAGAGCGAAGGCAAACGTGTGTTTGCCCCCGGAGAGACCCTCCCCCTTTCCTTGAACCTCAATGGGATGCATCTGTTTGACCGGGAAAGCGGTCGGGTGATTTACCAGTCCTGATCCCATTGTTCCATGGGTGCCTTTAACCCGAATATTTTAAGACGATTTGCTCAAGAGAGCGTGAGCGTCTTGGGATTTGAAGAGCCCCCCTTTTTTCCTTAAATACCTGCTGTGGCAAATTGTCACCCTTTGGGTGAGATCTCCGGGTGAACCCTTTTTTCAGGTCTCCCGATTTTAAAATCGGATTTTTGTTTATGGGAGGGGCATGAAATTGACAAGGTGAAAAGGGGCATATTACACTGAACCTATCCATTTTTTTTACCCTTTATTTTCAACAGGTTCTGCCATGGAAACACCGATTCCATATTCGGGTTGCCCGGATGACCAGGGGAGAATGTGCCCGGTGGAAATGCCGGTAAACGTCTCCGCTGAAAGGAGAGCTGCTTCGGATCAGGTTCCCGGGAAAGATGTTGTGGGAGATGAAACAGATCAGAGGCCGGGTATGGGGAGCATTCGAATTCTGGTGGCCGAAGACAATGGCGTCAGCCGGATGGTGGCCCGGACCATGCTGGAGCGGCGGGGGGTCAAGGTGGCCCTGGTTGAGGATGGTTGTGCCGCTGTGGCGGCCGTGGCCAAAGGGGGCTTTAATGGGGTTCTCATGGATATCCAGATGCCGGTGATGGACGGCCTGGAGGCCACCCGGATTATCCGGGAAAAATGGTCCAGGGAGGCGCTGCCCATCATTGCCATGACGGCAAATCATGGGGAAAAAGACCGGGTGAAATGCCTGGATGCGGGCATGAATGATCTGGTGACCAAACCCCTGGAGCCGGACCGGCTTTTTTATGTATTGACCAAATGGTGCCGTCCCTGCTGATCGGCCCTCCCTTCATCCAATACAATTGGAAAACGGCCTTTGGTGGAAATTCGCCAAAGGCCGTTCCTCTTTTCTATTTGGAACAGGCAATGGAGAGGTCTTGGCTGAACATATGGGTGATGAATTCCGGCGTAAAAATCCGGTCGGCTATTTTTTGGGCCCTTCCTGGGTCACTGATGTTAAGATCTGCATATTTACGGATGATGAAATCAGCAAAAAAAGGGGAATGGAAGTCTGCTTTTTCCAGGAGTAAATCTAAATCCATGGGGATCCTTTTAATGGGTTTGTGATGATTAATGGGTAAATGTAAGGTAGCGTAAATACCATTGATGACAGGGAAAATGTCAAGGAAAAAGAAAGGGCAGATTGGAATCCCGGCCCATGGGAAGTGCCGTTGTGGGGGGAATGGGGCTTGCCCGGTCGGTTGGCCGGGCAGGCCCGTATCGGGTATTCGGCCTAGGGGCCGGTGACCTCCATCTGGGTTTCCACAAAGTCCGGGGCCAGGGCCACCAGGGCGGCGTGTCCGCCCTGGACGTTCTGGGTGTTGGTCCGGCCGGCGTGGTGGAGAACGGTCTGGCATTCATAGGACCGGGCGCCGGTGCCGCAGATGAGGCTGATGTGCCCATCGGTGGGGACTTCGTCCAGGCGGCTGCGGAACTCGGGCTGGGGGATGGAGAGCCAGCGGTCTCCGTACTTGGCCACGTAGGGGGCCGCTTCCTTGGGATCCCTGACGTCCAGGAATCGGGTCTTGCCGTTTTCGAACATCTCCAGGGCATCCAAGAAGTCGATGGGGACGTTGCCGTCGTTGAGGATGTTGTCCATGACGTTGCCGGCATTGTTGACAATGTCCATGGCAGCGGCAAAGGGCGGTGCATAGCCCACCTCGGTGGTGCAGACATCGTCCACGTCAATTCCGGCCTGGAGTAGGGGGGCCAGGGCGTCCACCCGGGATTTGATGGCGTCCATCTGCCGTCCGGCCGCCTCAACGCCCAGGACCTTCCGGGTCTTGCGGTCGGCGATGAGGGCCATGAACATCATGCGGGCATTGGGGTAGAAGTGGGCCCGGTCGTGCTGGGCCACCAGGGTGTAGACGGGATCGAATCCCGCGGCCCTGGCCTGGTTAAAGGTGAGGCCGGCCGTGGCCAGTCCCATTTCAAAGATCTTGATGTTGAAGGTGCCCACCACGCCCTTGAGCTTGGCGGCCCGGCCGTGGATGTTGTTGGCGATGATCCGGCCTTCCCTATTAGCCAGGGAGCCCAGGGGCATGGTCATGTTTTCACCGGAGACCAGGTTGCGCAGTTCGATGCAGTCGCCACCGGCATAGATGTCGCGATCGGTGGTCCTCAGGTTCCGGTCCACCAAAAGGCCGCCGGAGGCGCCGCAGGCCAGTCCTGCCCGGGCGGCAAAATCCGTGTTGGCCCGGACACCGGCGCTCATGACCACCAGGTCGCACTCAATGGTGCCGGAGCCGGTTTCAACGGCGGTGACCCCGGTTTCGGGATCGCCCACTATTTTGTTCACCCGCTCGGAGACCATGACCTTGACATCGTTTTCTTCCATCTGGTTCTGGGCCATGCGCGCCAGATCCCGTCCCAGGGCCGTGGGCAGCACCTGGTCGGCCATTTCAATGAGGGTGGTTTCAATGCCCCAGAGGTCGGTGAGGGCTTCGGCCATTTCAATGCCGATGGCGCCGGCGCCGATGACCACTGCGGTTCCCACCTTGCCCCCGGCGATCATGTCCTTGATGGCCTTGGCCGTGTGCAGGTTGGAAACCGTGTAGACATTGGGAAGGTCTGCCCCGGGGATGGGCGGGGTAAAGGGGGTGGCACCGGTGGCAATCACCAGCTTGTCATAGGGAAGGTCCTGGTTCTCCCCGGTGTCCAGGTGGGTGACGGTGAGGGTCTTTTCCCTGCGGTTGATGTCCTTGGCTTCCACCCGGGGGAGGATTTTAATGCCCTTGCAGTCCTGGAAAAAGGCCGGGTCCCGCAGGACGTGGGCCGTGGTGGAGCACAGACCTTCCAAATCGTTGACGTCGCCGCCCACATAGTAGGGGATTCCGCATCCGCCGTAGGAGATCAGGTTGTCCCGGTCGATGACGGTGATCTCCGCGTCGGGATCGAGACGACGGAGACGACAGGCCACCTTGGGACCCAGTGCAACAGCGCCGATAATCAGGATACGTTTTGCCATTATCTTATGTCCTTTCGTCACCCGGATCAGGGCCGGGCTGGGCCGAATGGAAAAAGCGGTCCGGGTGGCGTGTTCAATGGGTATACACTCAAGACCCGAGGTCGTTCATGCCCGGGCATTACAGGGCATTAACATATGCCATTTCAGTATTTTTTCAACCATAGATTATGGGGGTGGGGACGGGGTTTTGGAAAGAGACTTGGGTTTAGTTTAATGAAATCAATGGGTTGCGGAGGGTGCGCCCGGGCCTGGTCCGGCTGTTTTTTCCAGGGCACCGTGGCTCAACGGCCTGTATCAAAACCATATTTTTTGATTTTGTAATGGAGGCTTGGCGGGGCAAGGCCAAGGCGCCGGGCGGCCCGGGCCACATTGCCCCCTGTCTGTTTTAAGGTCTTTTCCACATAGGCCCTTTCCAGCCTGAGAAGGTATTGTTTCAAGGGTTCGGGTGGGGCCTCCCCGGGGGAGGGGCCGATCTCCACTCCCCTGGTGGGGGCATCCGGGGTCGGTAAGGGGGCGGCTTGTTCCCCGTAGCCTTGTTTTTCCAGCGCCACGGGGGGGCGTCGGTTTTGGGGTTCCTGTTCCCTACAGGATTCAAGGAAGTATTTGGACAGGTGGTCCTGTGTGATCAACTTGTTTTGGCCGCAGAAGATAATGGCGGACTGGATGGTGTTTTCAAGCTCCCTGACATTTCCGGGCCAGGCGTAATTCAGGAAGCGTTCATATACCTCCTTGGAGAGGAAGAGCTGCTTGCCCTTTTCATGCTTTTTCAAAAAATAGTCGCTGAGCAGGGGGATATCGTTTTTCCTTTCCCGCAGGGGGGGGACCGTGAGCATGATCACGGCCAGCCGGTAGAACAGGTCCTGGCGGATGAGGTTGTCGGCCAGGGCCTTGCGGGGGTCCACGTTCAAGGTGGAGATCACCTTTAGGTCTATTTGGACTTCATCCAGGGAGCCGATGCGGCGGATCTTCTGTTCCTGGAGGGCCCTGAGAAGTTTGGCCTGGAGGTTCAGGGGCATGGAGTTGAGTTCGTCCAAAAGGATGGTGCCGCCGTTGGCCGCCTCCAAAAGGCCCTTTTTTTCCCGGGCATCGGTGAAGGCTCCCTTGGATGTCCCAAAGAGGATCCCCTCCAAAAGGTGTTCCGGAATGGCGGCGCAATTGATGGGGATAAAGGGGTGTTCCGTGCGGGCGCTGTTGTTGTGGATGGACTGGGCAAACAACTCCTTTCCCGTCCCGCTTTCCCCCCAGATCATCACGGGGAGGTTGTTCAGGGATGCCGCACTGGCCTGTTCCATGCACTGGAGGAAAAGATAGTCATTGCCCTTCATGGCCTCAAAGGTAAACCGGGGGCGTTTGGGATAGATCTCCGGCGGCAGGCAGGAGAGCATGCCCTCTGAAAATGCGGAAAACAAAAGGGAACTGGTCTGGACGTCGGTGTTGAAGATGATGCTTCCCGCCACCTGTCCCTGGTCGTCGTAATAGGGATAGGTGCTGTACTGGGAACTGGTGATCACATCGGTGGAGGTCCGGTAAAACGAGGTCTTATTGAGGATGGGCTCACCGGATTCAAGGCTTTTCAGGGTGGTGTAGTAGTCGTCCACAATATTGGTGTACAACTCGTACATGGTCTTTCCCAGGTAATCCTTTTCCTCAAACCGGTCCACCTTCTTCTGGTAGGGGTTCATGTAAATTAGCCGGTTTTCCGCATTGGTGATGGTCACCCCCTGTGAAAAGGTCTCCCACATGGCAATGATGGCGGGATTCATGATGGCGTTCCGGGTCAATGGGTAAAGGGGGTTCGAACTCATTTTTTGCTCCATGTTAGAATTCTCTAACGAAGATATTCGAAAAAACTAATTTTTAGAAGATTTTTCTAATATTCTTTCATTTTCCAAAAAAGTGCCCCCCCGGGGGTGTTCAAGGGTCGGCTGCAAAAACCGCTTTGAATTCAAAGGGCTGAAAAACAGTTTCCGATTTTATCTCCCCACCTCCATGGGATTGGCACCGGGTTTGCAAATTCCCACAGGTGTAGTGTCCGATTCATGTCCAAGACGGTTGCAACCCGGGACAGATGAAAAACAACGCTTTAATCAGGAGATGAAAGTTAATGGATTTTAAGAAGAAAAGATGGATTTTTATCATTCTGGTGGCCATTGCCTACGGTGGTATATGGACCTTTCCCTATATGCTTGAGACCTATTACGTTCCCATCCAGAAGGCATTTGGGTTCACCAATGAACAATTGGGGACCATCATGATGATCTTCGGGATTGCCTCTGCCCTGCTCTATGGCCCGGGGGGTTTTATAGCCGACCTGTTTTCCGTGAAAAAGATGTTGGTCACCGCCCTTTTGGGGACCACGGCCCTGGGGGCCACCGTTTTGACCATTCCGCCCCTGTGGGTGATGTGTGTGATCCAGTTTGGTTACGGGATTACCCTGGTGCTCATCATGTGGTCGGCATTGATGAAGTTTTTACGCATGGTGGGGGACGAGGATGAACAGGGGAAAATCTACGGGTTTTTCTTTGCCCTTTCCGGACTGGCCGGTGCCCTTGAGGGCTTCATCGGCACCCTCCTTTACGACAGCCTGGGCCAGAACCTCCACGCCTTTAAGATGCTGCTGCTCTTCTATGTGGTCTGTGTGGGGCTTCCCAGCCTTTTGTTTGCCATTTTCTTCAAGGAAAAAGAGGCCTTCCCGGTTGAAGAGAACGGAGAGGACAACCGCATCAAGGTCTCCCAGATTCCGGAGATACTGAAGATGCCCTTTGTCTGGCTGCTCATCGGTGTGGTCTTTTTCTCCTTTATTTCCAAATCGGGGATGACCTATTTCCAGCCCTATCTTAAAGAGTTCTTTGCCGTTCCCGTGGCCACCATCAGTATCATCGCCATCATCCGGCAGCAGCTCATCCGTCTGCTCACCTCGCCCGTGGCCGGCATCATGACCGACCGAACCGGCTCCTCCATCAAGACCATGTCCTTTGGCATGCTCCTGGGCATCATTGCCGGGGCATTGATGCTGCTCACCCCCAGAACACCGGATTTGGCCTGGGTCATCATTCTGGCCCTCATGCTGACGGCGGTCTATTACAACACCTGCATGCCCAGTTATTACATCCCCATTTCAGAGGCGAAAATCCCCCTGAAGTATACGGGAACCATCGTGGGGATCGTCTCCATCGTGGGCTTCTGCAGCGATATCTTTTATTACAAACTCTGTGGATATTTCCTGGATGCCTATGGTCCCAAGGGCTATTCGGTTATCTTTTCCATCTCCCTTGTCACCAGCATTATCGCCATCATCTTTGCCGTTCTGCTCTATCGGAACGTAAAGCACATGGCTGCATCCAGCTCAGCCCTTGAAGTATAGAAAAATAAAGAGGTATAGAAGAATAAAAATGAATTACAATGATCTCGTATTGAACCGCAACAAAGTTGAATTTCTCCATGAACAGACCCTGGAACTCCTTGAAAAAAAAGGGATTCACATTGAACACAAGGGCGCCCTGGATGCCCTGAAAGCCCATGGATGCAGAATCGAGGACAAGGTGGTCTTCTTCACCCGTGAACAGGTGGAGCAGGCCATCAAACAAAGTCCCAGGAGCTTTGACTGGGAGGCGGCAAACGACACGGTGAAGGTGGACGGTCGGGAAAAGGGGCTCTATGGGTCCGGTGCAGGTCCTGCCTTTTTCATGGAAGCCGATGGCACGGTTCGCCGGGGGCGGCTGGAGGACTATCGGAACCTGGCCAGGATCGTGGATTCCAGCGATGTCATCGATTTCGGCCATTCCCTTCTGGTGGACATCGAGGATGTGCCCACGGAACGCTCCCCCTATATCCAGGTGGCCAACCTGTTAAAATACATGGACAAGCCCATCAACCTTACGGCCATGCAGACCCCAGAGGAGTCGGTGAAGACCGTGGCCAGAAATCAGATCCAGATGATCAAAAAGTTCTATGGAAAACCAGAGGGCAACGTGGTTCTGGGCGGCGCCTGTGCCACGGCCCCCATGCACTATGGGACCAATGATGTGGATGCCATATTGGGTTTTCTGGAGGAGAAACAGCCCATTTCCCTCATTGCCTGCTCCCTGCCCGTGATCACCAGCCATGCCTCGGTGGTTTCCACCATTGTCCAGAACAATGCAGAGGTCCTGGCTGGCCTGGTCCTGGTCCAATTGATCCAGCCGGGTACCCCCTTTGTCTATGCCACCATTTCCTCCTCTGTGAACCTGAGGACGGTATCGGCCCTGTTCGGGTCGGCGGAAGTGGCACTGATGTCTGCTGCCACAGCCTCCCTGGCCGATTACTACGAGGTGCCCTACCGGTCCGGCGGCAGCCTAACCGATGCCGTGGCCGTTGATTTCCAGGCCGGTGTTGAGTCGGCCTATAACCTGGCCCCCATTGTCCTTTCCAATGTGGATGTGATGCAGTTTTCCTGCGGCACCCTGGGCTCCTTGAACATCACCTCCCTGGAAAAATACGTCCTGGATGAACAGGCCCTTAAAATGGCCCTGCGCATGAAGCAGGGACTGGGCATTGACCCGGACAAGTCCTATATCGAGGGGATCCTGCCCATTAAGCACAAGGGCCATTTCATGACCGGCCCCACCCCCAGGGAATACTTTGACGAGCATTTTGTTTCCGATCTGTTCACCAAGACCGATTACAACAATTGGCAGCAGCGGGACGGCAAGTCCCTCATGGAAAAGGCTGAAGCCCGGGTCCAGGCCCGGTTGGATGCCTATGAAGAACGGGAATTTGATGCAGAACAGATGAAGATCATCGCAGACTATCTGGACTAACGGGGAACCAAAATCCAGGGGCCTGTCCGAAAAAAATCGGGCAGGCCCCTTTTTCTATTAAAGGAGGTTGATCCTGTAGTTCAGGCTCACCTGGGTGCGGGCAAGAACCTGGTCCATGCCGTAATCCCCGTCGCTTTTCTGGGTGTTGGTGCCGTGGATCACTTCCATTGAAAGGCCCTTGATTTGGGGCGGGGCATAGGAGATCCGTCCCCCCCATTCCCGCTGACGCTGGTTTTCGATGTATTCATTTCCGGCGTAGATGTCCTGGCCCTGGATGTAATAGGCCGACAGGGTCAGACCGTCCAGTGCCCCGGGAAGGGCATAGCCCGCCTCTATCTTATAGGCATCTTCGCCCTGGTGGTTAAAGGTGCCCTGGACGCCGTTTGTGTAATATCCTCCCTCCCTGCAGCCGGCCAGTATCCCCTCACTGGACCACCATCTCGCACCTATGGTGCCATCGATGCTGTTGCCGAATTCGGTATTGTCCTCAACGCTTGAGGCGGCAATGCTCAGCCATGCCCGGCCAATCCCCAGAATCGCCCTTCCCGAAACCATCTGCATTTTGTGGTCCAGGTCTCCATGGATCTCCCTGAGGGAGTTCTTGAGCCGGTAGTTCACGTCGGTGCGAAGGGTGAAAGGACCGATCTTGGGCCAGGTCACGCTGGCCTCGGCAAAGGTGTATTCCATGAAATCCCGTTGCCGGGCAAAGGCGGCATTGAGATAGACCGGGGCCCTGTCCCAGGTAATGTCCGCAACCTGCACCGGTCGGTCCATCAGGTCGGGGGCGCTGAAGCTTCCCTTGTTGACGATGAAGTCATCAAAGGATTGCCGGGTGTAGTCGGACACGCCGGTGGCATGGACATAGGAAAGGGTGAGATCGGACCAGGTATAGGTGACGGTTTCCGCCCGATAGAGCCTGGGGGTGGTTCGATAATCCCCAGGGCCCAGGAGAAGGTGGGGGGATTCCATGGTTCCGGCCTTCACCATCATTCCTTTGAAGGGACTCAGTTTCATGGCCAGGGCGGATTTCACATATCCGTCGGTGCCGTTCTGGAAGAAAACCGAGCCCTCGCTTGGGCCTTCGTGCTTCAGGGGCATCACACCGAAGAGGACGGCATCGGCCCCGAAAAGCCCCATGAACATCCCGGAAGACAGGTCCAGGGTCACCAATTGTGCATATTCTTCACCGTGGCGTTTGTAGCCGATATCCCGCCCGTCGTTGACCTCCCAGACCTGGCCCAGCTCCAGGGTCAGCCGGGTGTCTTTGATGAATTTTTTCCTTTGTTCCCCAAGGGGGGCGGATACGCTTGGCCCGGATACCAGGTTGCGTTGGTCGGGTTCATGGGGTTCGGACGCCTGGGAGGGGCAGCCCACAGGGGGCAGCCCGGCAAGGACATGGGAGGAAAACAGGAATAGGATAAATAAAGCACCCAGGGGGCGCAGCAGGTGTGGGATCTTCAAGACAACTCCTTAATGGTACGGGGTGGATGGGTGAGCAAAGGGGGAGGGGCGGCGATTTTGCTTCCGAAAAGGGGAGGCGGACCACCAGGGCCCCACAATGGGTTCGACTTACGACCCGGGGGATTTAGTACGGGACGGGGCCGGGGTCCAATCGTTAGTTTGGATATGAAACCAAAGGAAAATAGAAAAAAAAGATAGGTCGGGGAAGGCCCCTTTTTTAAACGGATATTTTTGGCAATGGGGGTCCCGGGCGGGGCGGCCCAGGATGCAAAACGGCAATAATCCACTGCCTGCCGTTGTGGAACGGGGCAGATTCGGCCAAGACTCTATCCGGGCTAATGGGACGGGTTTAACCCTTCCAGAAGAGACTGGTAGCTTTCGTTGAGGGTGACGAATCGGGCATGGGAGCCGCCCTGGTCCGGGTGATACCGGCGGGCCAGCTTGCGGTAGGCCCGGGTGAGGGCTTTTCTGTCCATGGTTTTATAGGTGGCCTTGTCCAGGCCAAAGACGTTTAGGGCCTTGTTCACCGAGACCGAGGGGCCGGGGGCCTTTCCCGGGCGGTGGCCCCGGTGGCGGTTGATGAAGTCCCAGGCCATGTCGTCCAAAAGGTCTGAATCATCGTAATCATAGTCAAAGAACATGATGAGATACCGCACCAGAAAGGGGGAGAGGGATGCATTTTCCGGGTAGAGGGTCTGGTTGATCCGGCAGAGGTCCTCCACGCAGAAATCGGCCACCTTTTCCTGGTCCAGGACATGGGGCATGCGACTGGCCATGAAGCTTTTGAAGTGGCGCTGGATGTCCAGGGCCGTGTAGACGTAGGTCTTGAGTTCCCGGATTTTGAGGATGGCCTCCTGGGCCATGAAGTTCTGTTCGATTTCATCCCTGGACTTGTCCACCAGGTGGCGGAAGAGGGTGGCGGGCATGCGATCAATGTTGCCCTGGTCCATGGCGGCGAATTTAAGGAATAGGGCCCGGCGTTTGTCAAAGGGGTGGACCCGGGCATGGATATCGGCCTTTTCCTCCGGGGTGAGCCGGGGCAGGCCTCCATTGTCCCGTTCCCTGAAGGTGGCCACGGCCCGGCGGATTTCGGGTTTCACCCAGGGCCAGAGCAGCTCTTCCGCCTCCTCCTCCCGGGGGGCCACCGCATCCACAAGGGCCTCGTCCAGGTAAAAGGTCCGATCCCCTTCATAGTGGATCCAATGGGCCGGTGAGGTGCCCAAAGGAAACATATCCCGGCTCACATAACCGGCCTTCGTTTTAACGGATTCCCTGAGGACAAAGAAAAAACCAATGGGGGTGGTGAGCCGGGCCAGGTACATGGATTATCCCTTTTTGCCGTAGGTGAGGCTTTCCATCTTGATGAGCTTGTACTGCCGGGTGCCCATGCCCAGCTCCTGGGCATAGTCCAGCTGGTGCTCCCAGTCCACGTCGGGGTAGAGGCCCTTGAACTTGTCCTCCCCCGGGGCATGGTTACAGGTGAGGGTGGGCTGGGGCAGGGCCTGGGCCTGGTTCACCAGATCGGCACTGGCCTGGTCAATGGCCACGGGATCGGTGGAAATCACCACCCCGATGTCAGAGACAATGGGCGTCTCATTGTAGGAGAGGCAGTCGCACTTGGGGGAGATGTCGGTGATGAAGTTGATGAACAGGCTCTTGCCCTCCTTGCCCTTGAGCACGCCTTTGGTGTACTCCATCATCTTTTCCAGGAAGACGGGAACGGTCTGGTTCCAGTTTATGTTGATGGAGGTGGTGGGGCAGCGGACAATGCATTCGGCGCAGCCAATGCAGACCTTTTGCCGGATATAGGCTTTTTTCTCCTCCAGGTAGAGGGCGCCCGAGGGGCAGTGGGCCACGCATTCCCCGCAGCCGATGCAGCTCTTCCGCCGGATCTTGGGGCTGACGTTGGAGTGCTGGTCCAGTTTCCCCCGGCGGGAGGCGCAGCCCATGCCCAGGTTCTTGAGGGTGCCGCCGAATCCCGAGAGTTCGTGGCCCTTGAAATGGGCCACGGAGACCAGGGCCGGGGCATTGACGATCTCGGCCCCGATGTGGACCTTGTCACAATGCTTCAGTCCCACCTTAACGGCGATTTCGCTCTTTCCCATGAGGCCGTCGGCAATGACCACCGGAGCCCCGTCCATGGAGGAATAGGCAAAGCCGTTCTCCACGGCGGTGCGGATGTGGGAGACGGCATCGGACCGGGTGCCCACATAGAGGGTGTTGGCATCGGTGAGAAAGGGGGCGGCTCCGGCGGCCTTGAGGGTCTTTACCACCTGGCGGATGTGGATGGGGCGAATATAGGCGGTGTTCCCGGCCTCGCCAAAGTGGACCTTGACGGCGGTGAGGTCGTTGTTCCCGAAAATGCCCTCCACCCCGGCCTTTTTCAAAAGTCGGTCCAGTTTCTGGTGAAAGGTCTCCCTGGGGGTGGCTCCCAGATCCATGAAATATACGTCTGCTGTCATTTTGTCTCCCTGGGCACGGCCCCCTTTAATGCCGGGTCCATGCGGAATTTGAGAAGGAATGGTTCGTTGGGTCAGCATACGGTATCGGGAAGGAAAATTCAACAGAGGCGCTGGGAAAGGGTGGGCTGCTCGTTTCCCTTTTCAAGGGTAAAAGGGCGGGCTCTTCCGGTCCCCTTCTCCACCTGGGACAAGGGGGGGGGAAATCTCCCCAGGGTGCATCACCCTTTTAAATGTGCTATAGAGAAGCCCTGTTATGAATTCTGCCCTATGTTAATCCACCAGATGAGAAAGTTGGACCTGTGAAGAATAATACCTACAGCCTTGAAAACAATATTTTGACCATTGGCACGGAATGTGGCGATTTTAAATTCAAGGTCGACCCCGAGACCGAGAAAACCAAGGCCCGGCAGATCGCCGAGCTCATGGTGGCGGAGATGGCAAAGGTGGCCGACCTGGTCCGGGACGGCAGGGAAAAGACCAGCCCCTATGCCCGGCTGTTGATGTCCAACCTCAACCTGTCGGACAAATATGTCCGCCTTGAAAACAAGTATAACCAGCTGGTCCATGAAATGGAACGCCTCAAGGCGGAGCAGAACCGGCCATACGGATTCCGGCCCGCGGCCCGGACCACGGCGGTGCCGCCCCCGGAGCCTGTGGTATCAAAGGCCCCCCCGGCCCCGGAAACCCATAGGGTTGTTCCGTCTGCAGTGGAAACGCCCCCGCCGGTTCCTTCGGTCAAACCCGCACCACCTGAACTGGAAACAACCGCCCCCGAGTCCGTTCCCCAGGCCCCTGCCGTGGAGAACGACGCACCGTCCCCTGTGGCGGATAAAAGGACAGAGGCCCCGGCGGAAGAGCCCTTTTCCGAAGCCCAGGTCGTGGAGACAGAGGCGACTGAGCCGGAATCGTCCCCGGTTGAATCCAAACCCGAACCGATTGCCACCCCGTCCGAATCTGCCCAGCCCACCCAATTGGTGAAACAGGTCCTGGCCACTTTGAAGCAGTCGGAGCCCGCCGCCCCGTTGGAACAGGACGCCCAGGATCAGCCCCCGGAAGTCAAAGGTCCATCCGTGGAAGGGGCGGCCACCGTTGAAGAGTCCGGGGTTGAAGAAGATGAGCCGACGTTGGGGGGAAATGGGGTGGCAGCCCCAGCCCCACCGCCCCTGAAAATCAAGGAACGGGTCTCCTGGCAGCCCCCGCCCCAGCTTCGGGCCAGGGGATCGGGAAGCTTCCAGCTTCCTGCCCTGGAATTTTTGAAAGAGGCGGATGTGGAATTGGCCGTGGACCACGAGGCCATCCGGCGGGATGCGGAATTGCTGGAGCAGAAGCTGGGGTATTTCGGGATCAAGGGCGAGGTCATGGAGGTCTCCCCGGGACCGGTGATCACCACCTTTGAATACCGGCCCGCCCCCGGGATCAAAATCTCAAAGATCGTCAACCTGGCCGACGACCTGGCCCTGGCCCTCAGCGCCCTGAGCATCCGCATCGTCGCCCCCATTCCAGGGAAAGACGTCATCGGCATTGAGATCCCCAACCCCCAGATGAGCATTGTCCCCTTCATCGACATCGTGGGGTCGGAAACCTTTGCAGACATTGAATCCCCCATCCCCATCTGCCTGGGCAAGGACATCATCGGGAACCCGGTGGTGGTGGGACTGGAGAAAATGCCCCACCTCCTCATTGCCGGTGCCACGGGCACGGGCAAGAGTGTGGCCCTCAACGCCATGATCACCAGCATCCTCTACAAGTCCCGGCCCGATGAGGTCAAGTTCATCATGATCGATCCCAAGCGCATTGAGCTGTCCTTGTTCAATGACGTGCCCCATCTCCTCACCCCGGTGATCACGGACATGAAAAAGGCCAATGTGGCCCTGCAATGGGTGGTAAGGGAGATGGAGGCCCGGTATGAAAAGCTGGCCACCCTCCAGGTGCGGAACATTGATCAATACAATGAAAAGATCCGCACCGCAGACCTTTCCGCCTACGATCCCGAGGAGGAATTCAAACCCTTCCCCTATATCGTGGTGATCATCGACGAACTGGCAGACCTTATGATGACGGCCAGCAAGGACATTGAATTCTCCCTGACCCGCATCGCCCAGATGGCGAGGGCGGCAGGGATTCACCTGATTCTGGCCACCCAGCGGCCCTCGGTGGACGTTCTCACCGGGATCATCAAGGCCAACTTCCCCACCCGGGTCTCCTTCCAGGTCTCCTCCAAGACCGACTCCCGGACCATCATCGATGCCAATGGGGCGGAAACCCTTCTGGGTCGGGGGGATATGCTCTTTGTCCCGCCGGGAACGGCCCGGCTCACCCGGGTCCACGGCACCTACCTCTCCGAGGATGAATTGGTCCAGATCACCGATTTCATTAAGACCCAGGGCAAACCCAACTATGTCCTGGAGGTGGTCACGGAGCGGGAAGAAGCCCCGGGCAGCATGGATCCGGAGGAGGATGAATACGATGAAAAATACCAGGCCGCCCTGGCGTTTGTCCTCTCTTCACGCCAGGCTTCCATCTCCAGCGTCCAACGGGCGTTGCGGGTGGGCTACAACCGGGCCGCCCGCATCATCGACCTCATGGAAAAACGGGGCATTGTCAGCGCCTCGGACGGGGTAAAGCCCCGGCAGGTCCTGGTGGACCGCATAGAACCCTAATAATCTCAAGGCCCGCATCCTGCCAATCCAGTCAGATGCGGGCGTCCTCTTTTTTCCCATCACTGATATTTCACCGGGGGCTTGCCCGCTGGGGTTGAAACGGTGTATGACAAGGTTACCGGTCAATCTTCCAAAAACAGCTGTCTTTCATCGTGCTGGTGGAAACGGGTAATCCGCTGATTCGATTCTCTTCTTCCCATTGGTATGGCAACATGCCGATGTACCTGTGTATCCGTTCCTTTCTGATCTGTTTTCCATGTTGTGGAAGGGGAACCGACGAACCCGGCAGCCCAATGCTGCCGTGTCCATAGATGTGTTTCTATTAACTGTGTTGGAAATCACAAGGAGAAAATGAGATGGCATCAGAACAGAGCAAGTGTCCGGTTACTGGTCTTTCGGCCCCGCAAAAGGGTGTATCCAATAGGGATTGGTGGCCCGGGCAACTCAACCTTAAGCTTCTTCACCAGCATTCCTGCCGGTCCAACCCCATGGACTGTGAATTTGACTATGCCGCCGCATTCAAGGAATTGGATTATGACGGATTGAAAGAGGATCTTTATGCCCTGATGACCGATTCCCAGCCATGGTGGCCGGCGGACTACGGCCATTACGGGGGATTGTTCATCCGCATGGCCTGGCACAGCGCCGGCACCTATCGCATGGGGGACGGCCGGGGCGGGGCCGGCACCGGGAACCAGCGCCTGGCACCGGTGAATTCCTGGCCGGACAATGTGAACCTGGACAAGGCCCGGCGGCTGCTTTGGCCCATCAAGCAGAAATACGGGAACAAAATCTCCTGGGCCGACCTCATGGTTTTGGCCGGGAATTGCGCCCTGGAATCCATGGGCTTTAAAACCTTTGGTTTTGCCGGGGGGCGGGAGGATGTCTGGGAGCCCGAGGAGGACATCTATTGGGGCACGGAAACGGAATGGCTGGGGGACCAGCGGTATTCCGGCGACCGGGACCTGGAAAATCCTTTGGCCGCTGTTCAGATGGGCTTGATCTATGTGAACCCCGAAGGCCCCAACGGCAAACCCGATGCCCTGGCCTCGGCCCAGGATGTGCGGGAGACCTTTGCCCGCATGGCCATGGACGATGAAGAAACCGTGGCCCTGGTGGCCGGGGGACACACCTTTGGGAAATGCCATGGGGCGGCCAGCCCCACCCATGTGGGACCCGAGCCCGAGGGCGCCCCCATTGAGGAGCAGGGCCTGGGCTGGAAGAGTAGCCACGGCAGCGGCAGTGGGGACGATACCATTTCCTCGGGCATTGAAGGGGCCTGGACCCCCAATCCCATTCAATGGGACATGGGATATTTTGACATGCTCTTCGGCTATGACTGGAACCTGGTGAAGAGCCCTGCTGGGGCCTGGCAATGGGTGCCGGTGACACCGGATGATTCCGACCTGGCTCCGGCCGCCCACGATCCCTCCACAAAGGTGACCACCATCATGACCACGGCGGATCTGGCCCTGCGAATGGACCCGGCCTATCGGAAAATCGCCAAAGGCTTCCATGAAAACCCCGACCAATTTGCCGATGCCTTTGCCCGGGCCTGGTTCAAGCTCACCCACAGGGACATGGGCCCCCGGGCCCGCTACCTGGGACCCGAGGTGCCCGAAGAGGTGCTGATCTGGCAGGATCCGGTGCCCGCACCGGACCGAGATCCCATTGACGAACAGGATATCCTTGCTTTGAAACAGCAGATCCTGGATTCCGGTCTCACCGTTTCAAAGCTGGTTTCCACGGCCTGGGCCTCGGCCTCCACCTTCAGGGGGTCGGACATGCGGGGCGGTGCCAACGGCGCCCGGATCCGGCTGGCCCCCCAGAAGGACTGGCCGGTGAACCGACCGGAGCAGCTGGCCGAAGTCCTGGAAATCCTGGAGGGGATTCAGGGGGCCTTCAACCAGGCCCAGACCGGTAAAGCCGTCTCCCTGGCCGATCTCATTGTCCTGGGGGGCTGTGCTGGCATTGAACAGGCAGCCGCGGCAGCCGGCTCTTCCGTGACAGTCCCTTTTAACCCTGGACGGACCGATGCCACGGCAGACCAGACCGATGCGGTTTCCTTCACTGTGCTGGAGCCGATGGCCGACGGGTTTAGGAATTTCCAGAAAAAAGCCTATGCCGTGCCCGTGGAAGAACTGCTTCTGGACCGGGCCCAATTGCTTACCCTCACTGCACCTGAGATGACCGTTCTAATGGGGGGGATGCGGGTTCTGGACACCAATGCGGGCCCGGATTGCCACGGGGTCTTCACCCAACGTCCGGGGCAGTTGACCAACGATTTCTTTGTCAATCTTCTGGACACTGGGATCCAGTGGCAACCCTCATCCGAAGGCGACGGGGTGTTTGAAGGCCGGCACCGGATTTCCGGGGAACTGAAGTGGACCGGTACCCGGGTGGACCTCATCTTTGGGTCCAATTCCCAGCTCAGGGCCGTTGCCGAGGTCTATGCCTGTGAAGACGGTAAAGAAAAGTTCCTGGCCGACTTTGTGGCGGCCTGGGCCAAGGTCATGGATCTGGACCGGTTTGACCTGGGCTGATGGTGTATCAATGGAATCCCTATCAAAATAAAGTGCCCGGGAGCTAACGGGCAGCCCACCGGCGGTCGGGGATAACTCCCCGGTCGCCGGTCTTTTGGAGCTGCTGCATGTCGACCGGGCTCACCAGAACGGCTTTATCAATGGGTGCCGGTGACGGTTTCAAAGGCGGTTTCAAGGCCGGTGCACAGGGGGTGGAGAAAGGAGGGGGCGCAAAAGGTCCATTGGGCGTTGGGGCAACAGGAGGGCGATGTGAAGGGGGCCGCCGCCGTGTGGGACGTCAACGGCGGCGGCCCGGGAACTATTTCACCGCCTTCTCCACCAGATTTCGGATTTTGGTTTCGTCGGCGCAAAAGGGGAGGGTGATATGGGTTTCGCCCCTGTGGTCCTGGTTAAAGGCGGCGCTGGTCTCCATGGCATTGGGGTTCCGGGCCCAGGCCCTTCGGGCCACCCCGCCCATGACATCCCAGACCATGGCCCGCTGTATGATATCGTCAATGCGGGCCGAGCCGTCCAGGACCAGGCCGAAACCGCCATTGACGGCCTTGCCGATGCCCACTCCCCCGCCATTGTGAAGGGCCACCAGGCTCATGCCCCGGGCACTGTTTCCGGCAAAGCAGTGGATGGCCATGTCAGCCATGACATTGGAGCCGTCCTTGATATTGGCCGTCTCCCGGAAGGGGGAGTCGGTGCCACCGGTGTCATGGTGGTCCCGGCCCAGCATCACCGGGCCGATTTCCCCCCTGCGGACCATCTTGTTGAACTTCAGGGCGATGGCGGTGCGGCCCATGGCGTCCTGGTAGAGGATCCGGGCCTGGGTGCCCACCACCAGTTTGTTCTTTTGGGCGTCCCGGATCCAGATGTAATTGTCCCGGTCCTGGGGCCGGCGGGCCGGGTCAATGCAGGCCATGGCGGCCCGGTCGGTTTTGACCAGGTCCTCCTCTTTGCCCGAGAGGCAGACCCAGCGGAAGGGGCCGTATCCATAGTCGAACATCAGCGGTCCCATGATGTCCTCCACATAGGAGGGGAAGATGAAGCCGTCCAAGGTATTTTCCCCGTTGGCGCAGATTTCGGTGATGCCTGCGTCGAACACGGCCCGCATGAAGGCGTTGCCGTAGTCAAAGAAATAGGTGCCCCGGTCCACCAGGGTTTTGATGAGCTGGTAGTGGGTGACCAGGGAGGCGTCCACCCTGCGGATGAATTCTTGGCGATCGGTTTTCAGCATTTCCGTGCGCTGGTCAAAGGGCAGGCCCCGGGGGCAATAGCCCCCGCCGTGGGCCACATGGCAGGAGGTCTGGTCCGAGAGCAGGTCGATGGGGATGTTTTCCTCAACGGCATATTCCAGAAGGTCCACCACATTGCCGTGGAAGGCAATGGCCACGGAGCGCTGTTCATCCAGGGCAATTTGTGCGGCCTTGAAGCTGGCCTCCGGGGTCTGGGTGACCTCACTGACCCAGCCCTGGTCGAACCGGGTCTGGATCCGGGAGGGGTCCACCTCGGCAATGATGCCCACCCCGTTGGCGATCTCAACGGCCTTGCCCTGGGCCCCGCTCATGCCGCCCAGGCCCGAGGTGACAAAGAGTTTGCCGGCAAGGTCCCCGTCCGGGGGAACCCCCAGTTCCAGCCGGGCCGCGTTGAGCAGGGTGCCGTAGGTGCCGTGGACAATGCCCTGGGGGCCGATGTACATCCATCCGCCCGCGGTCATCTGACCGTAGTTGGCCACACCCAGGGAGATGGCCCGCTCCCAGTTTTCCTGGTCGTCGAACAGGCCCACCATCATGGCGTTGGTCACAATGACCCGGGGGGCGTTGGGGCTGGATTTGAAAAGACCCATGGGGTGGCCCGAGGCCATGACCAGGGTCTGGTCCTGGGTGAGTTCCTGAAGGTAGGCCCTGATGAGGTGGTATTGCATCCAGTTCTGGCAGACCTGGCCGGTCTCCCCATAGGTGACCAGTTCGTAGGGGTAGAGGGCGATTTCAAAGTCCAGGTTGTTGTCGATCATCACCTGGAAGGCCCGGCCTTCAATGCATTTGCCCTGGTATTGGTCCATGGGTTTGCCGTAGATCCGGCCCCAGGGGCGGAAGCGGTAGCCGTAGATCCGACCGTGGGTGAGGAGTTCGTCCAGGAATTCCGGCGCCATGACCCCATGCCATTTTTCGGGCAGGTAGCGCAGGGCATTTTGCACGGCCAGGGCGATTTCTTTTTTATTCAGGTGGAGGGGCCGTTTGGGCGCCCGGCGGATCTCCGGGGCAAAGTCGGGCCGTTCCGGAAGCTTTTGGAAGATCCGGTCCAGGCGGATCTCCATGGCATTGGAAATAGTTGAAGGGGTCATGGGCGTTCTTTCTCCTTTGGTATGGGGGTGGAAAGACGTGCCCAGGCCGTGGGGCCCGGGGTGTTGGCTTGGATGTCCATGAGCTGGAATCCCTTGTCCCGAAAGAGCTTGAGAACCGAGGGACATTGGGTGTCTGCCCAGGTGGAAACCCTGTGGGTGTCCTGGGGGGGCAGGGCCTGGTCCAAAAGCGGAGCAAAGACCGGAGCAGGGTCCGTTTCCAGGTCGTGGACCAGGCAGAGTTCTGTGTCCCCGCCCATGGGGGTGAGGGCGCAGGCGGCCACCGGCGCCTGGTCGTGGAGGGCCAGGGTAAGGGTTGTGGGGGGGCAATGGTTTTGACCGGGCATCCAGCCCAGGTCATGGGGCAGGGCTTCTGGACCCCGGGAGAGCCAGGCCAGGGTCAGGGCATTCAACCCTTCTTTGTCCCGGGGAGTGTAGGGCCGGATTACCAGGTTGTCCATGAGGTGGCCGGTGGCCATGTCCGCCTGGACCGTCTCCGCCAGGTTGAGATGGTCCAGACCCGATTCCAGCTCCTGGAGGAGGGCCAGGACCCGGGGCCGGGGATCTCCGGGCAGGGCGGTCTGGTCCATGCGGGTTTGGATGGCCTCCCACACGGGTTTGATTTCCTTGAGTTTGTCCAGGCCCCATGGGGAGAGGGCCACGGTTTTGATGCGCCGGTCTTCCTTGACATGGCCCAGGTGGAGGAACCCCTTCCGATTCAGGGCGGTCACCATCTGGCTGGCGGCGGAATGGGAGATCTCCAATTGATTTGCGATCTGGGAGATGGTGACCTCCCCCCCGGCGTCCAGAAGGAAGAAGACCGGGAACCAGCCCACCTCAAACTCAATGTGTCGGGCCCGGTATATCCGGGTCAGCTCCCCTAAAAAGCGGTCGCTCAACCGCTTCAGGCGGGTGCCCAGAAACAGGGCACCGGTCTCTTGGTAAATGGACATGGAACTCCTTTATTTAAGTGCTTATATAATCAACCCTTACACCGAGAAGAAAACCAGGTCAAGATGATTTAATTTTAATTTCAATCGGTTTTGGGGAAGGGTGGGGTGGTTTTGTCGGTGTGTGGGGAGTTGGGGTGTTCCCGTCTGGGGCTGTGCCTGTGGTTATCTGGAAGGAGCTCCGGCCCGAGGTGGCCAATGGGGTGTTATGTGTTAGTGCTTATGTTTTTTTAATGGAGGGGGCGCGGGCGCAGGGTTGGATTTGACATTTTTCCCTAAGTTTCATTTAACAGGAAAGGTCTTGTTTTTTTACTCTTTTGAACAGGCAGGGCAGGATGATCTATCTTTTGCGGCACGGGGAGATTGAAGGGGCATCGGTGAAATCCTTCATCGGGCGGACCAATGGCCAATTGAGTCAACAGGGGCGGGCCCAGGCCCGGGCCTGGCGGGGGTATTTCAGGGGGCGTCCCATTGCCCAGGTCTGGTCCAGCCCCATGGACCGGGCCCTGGATACGGCCTGCCTGGCCTGCGGCACAGACCGGGGCTCCCTTGTGCGCCGGCCCGGGCTCCGGGAGATTGATCTGGGGACGTGGGAGGGCATGCCCTTTGGGGAAATTCAGGCCCTTTATCCCGAAGCGTGGGCCGCCCGGGGTCGGGACCTGGCCGGATTCCGGCCACCCGGGGGGGAGAGTTTCATGGACCTCCAGCGGCGGGTGGTGCCGGTGTTGGACCAGGCCCTTGATGTGGACGGGGATCTGGTCATTGTGGCCCATGCCGGGGTGAACCGGATGATCCTTTGCCATGTCCTGGGCAGGCCGGTGGACCACCTTTTTACCATCCCCCAGGACTATGGGGCCCTGAACATCATTTGCCAAAGGGAGGGGGCATGGGAGGTGGCAGCCCTTAACCAGCTGCCGGAGCGGGCCGGAGGTGTTCAGGGGTAAAAAATAATTCAAGAAAGGCCGGGGATATATTGTGTTTGGCGGCCATGGCTGGTATCTTGCCGCCTTAAACTCCGGCTGCCGGGTAAAAATAGACCTGGGGGATGCCCGCCGGGGCACGGCAAATGGCCGGGGTGTGGGAATAAAACCAAGATGGACAGAACAATGGATAAAAACCTGGGGGATACAAAGGCGCCCATGGCCGTTTTGGAGCAACTCTACCAGCTCCACGACCAGGCCCTGGCCGATCTGGGAATGGGTCAGACCGCCTGCGGAAAGGGCTGTGACCGGTGCTGCACCTGCAATGTCACCCTGACCCACCTGGAGGCGGACTATATTTTAAGGGGCCTGAACCCGGATCAGAAAAGGGAGATGGGGGGAACATTGGAAACCCGGGGATCGGAACCCCGGTACCGGCCCGCCCTTTCCATGAACGCCTTTGCCCGGTACTGCGTGGAGGGCCTGGAAACCCCGGAGGAGGACAACGATCCCGACTGGGGGCAATGTCCCTTGCTGGCGGATGGGGCCTGCACCATCTATCCAATGCGCCCCTTTGGCTGCCGGAGCCTGGTCTCCAGCCATTCCTGCGCGGAAAAGGGCTATGCCGACATGGAGCCGGTGATCCTTTTTCTGAACAATATCTTCATCCAGTTCATTGAAGATCTGGACCGGGGCGGGGTGACCGGGAATTTCACCGACCTGATGCTGGCCCTGTTGGCCGGTGGGGGCAGGAATCCCGGGGCGGTCCTGGACAAGGGCTTTGCCGCCAACGAACCCATTCCGGTGCTCATGGTGGAACCAAACCACCAGAGGGCCTTGATGCCGGTGGTTGAGAAGATCCAGGAACTGGTGGCCATGGCCGCCCGCTAGGAGAAATCTTACACCGGTGGCAGACAGGGCCTCCGCCCAAAGGGGCGCGGTTTTCCTGGTTAGGGAGTTCGGCCCGCCAGTGCTTTGAAACTTGACGCAGACCCCATACCTGGATTAATAAACAGGCACCATCTGAAAATTGGGTAATGACCTATCAATTCATAATAATGAGGAATTATCATGGGCAAAAATGTGGTTGAGAGAATCGATGACCAGGTCCGCATCAACACCGTTCTGGTGAGTGTGTCGGACAAGACCGGCCTGGAGACCTTTATACCGGGGCTTTTGGATGCGAACCCCGATGTGAAGATCCTGTCCACGGGCGGGACCTATGCCAGGATCAAGGAGATCCTGGGGGACCGGGCCCAGGGCTGCCTCCAGCAGGTGTCCGACTATACGGGACAGCCGGAAACCCAGGGCGGCCTGGTCAAGACCCTGGACTTTAAAATCTACCTGGGCATTCTGACCGAGACTTACAACGACGCCCACCAGGCAGACCTGGAAAGAACCAACGCCCTTGCCATCGACATGGTGGTGGTCAACCTCTATCCCTTTTCCCAGACCATTGCCGCAGGGGGCTGTACCCCGGAGAATGCCCGGGGCAACATCGACATCGGCGGCCCCACCATGGTCCGGGCCTCGGCCAAAAACTTCATCCGCACGGCATCGGTTGTGGACCCGGCCTCCTATGACGGGATCCTGGAGCAGATGAAGGCCAGCAACGGTGCCCTCACCCTCAAGGACCGGTACGAGCTGTCCTGCAAGGCATTTGAGCACACTGCCGTTTACGATCGCACCATTTCCGATTACCTTGGGGCAAGGGATTTCTCTGAAATCGCTGCCTGCTACAACACAGGAGAATAGACCATGGCCAAAGATCTAAAGCAAATGTACAAGACCATCATGGACGATGCCTTTACCCCGAATATGGAAATCTCCTTTGTGGACGGGGACAATCGTCAGACCCTGTTCTATGAAAAGGTCTCCTGGGTCATTGACGGGGTGCAGAAGGGCCTTCGCTACGGGGAAAACCCGGGCCAGGAAGCCGCCCTCTACCGCCTGGTCAACGGGAACCTGGCCCTGGGGGATGCCAAAACCATCGCCCCGGGCAAATACCTGGTCTCCGACATTGAGCTGCTCCAATCGGGCAAACACCCGGGTAAGACCAACCTCACCGATGCGGACAACTCCCTGAATATCCTGCGCTACTTCACAGACACCCCCTGCGCCGTCATCGTCAAGCACAACAACCCCTGTGGCGCCGCCCGGGCCGACAGCCTGGAAGAGGCATACCAGAAAGCCTATATGGCCGACCGGGTTGCGGCATTCGGCGGATGTATCGCCCTGAACAAGGCCGTGGACAAGGCCACGGCCGAAGCCATTGCCGACCAGTATGCCGAGGTGGTGGTGGCCCCTGAATTTGAAGACGGGGTTGTGGAGATCCTGGGCCGCCGGAAAAACCTGAGGGTGATCCGCATCAACGCCATGGACCGCCTCCAGAGCTTCATCGGAGAACGGGTGGTGGATTTTAAAAGCCTCATGGACGGAGGCCTTGTGGCCCAGTGGTCCTTTGTCCCGGAAACCCTTTCCAAGGACAACCTTGCCCTGGCCTCCACCGAGTACAAGGGCGAGACCTTCGGCGTGAAGCGCCAGCCCACGGAACAGGAATACCAGGACATGCTCTTTGGCTGGCTGGTGGAATCCGGCATCACCTCCAACTCCGTGATCTACGTCAAGGACAACGTCACCGTGGGCATCGGCACCGGTGAACAGGACCGGGTGGGCGTGGCTGAAATCGCCGTGGACAAAGCCCATCGTAAGCTGGCCGACCGCTATGCCTTTGAGCGCTACGGCATCGGCTTTGCCGACCTTAAGAACGAAGACCAGAAAGCCGAGATCAATGCCGATGTGGCTAAGGTCAACGGCGGCCTCCAGGGTGCTTCCATGGTGTCCGACGCCTTCTTCCCCTTTAGGGACGGCATTGACGTGGGCCTGGCCCAGGGTGTAAAGGCCGTGATCCAGCCCGGCGGCTCCCTCAACGACTACCAGTCCATAGAGGCCTGCAATGAAAATGATGCCACCATGGTCTACACGGGGCAGCGCAGCTTCAAACATTAAGGCCCCCTCTAATAATTGCCTTTTGGCCCGATTTCCGCGCCTTGGACCCAAGCCAAAATCCTGATTATTAGAAGTACCCTATATTCAATTGTTTTTTAGATAAAAAAAGGGGGAGGCCGGAGATCCGGTTTTCCCCCTTTGCTTTACTTTTTTTTCTTCTCCTTGAGCTTTCATTTATTTTTCTTTAAGCTCCCTGTATTGTCTTATCCAGAAAGCAGGACCGTCAGACGTTTCTTAATTAAAAAAAAGCAGGAGACCGGATGATGCGTTTTAAAGTGTATGGAAGAAAGATAGAAGTCCTTAGAGCCGGCGTTGAGTGGATGGTGTTGACCATCGGCCAGGACGGAAAACGCCGGGTTTCTGAAGATATTTTCATCCCCTCCCACCTCCGGGAGAGCCGGGTGGAAATCTACCTTGAGGACCTGCTCCACGAGTGGGCCACCCCCCGGAATAACCAGATCCTTCGCATTGATTAGCCACCAGGGCATTGGCCTGCCCTTTTGGGGCAGGCCGGCCTGTGCGGACAATGTCGCGGTGATTTGGCGAAATAGCCGTTTTTTCATAACCCCTTGATTTTGTACCTTCATTCTATTAATTATAAGATCTGTTTTTCATTCGTAAAATCGTTTGTTTTTTGATCCATACCCTTTGTTTAACGGGATGCTGGATGCATCCCGGTTTCACTCGTACCTTGGTCGGTGTGAAGGCTTTGGAAGCGCACCGGTATCTATTATGGACCATGGGGGACTGGTGCTGGCTTTGGCCGTTCTGGTCCCTGCATTGTGATGTTCAATCTGAATTCAAAAAGGAGTGTGCACCATGTTGAGAAAAAATTGGGTTAAATCCTTGATCTGGGTGGGGATGGTGGTTTTTTGCTGGGTGTCGACAGTAACGGCCTGCACGGGGATCCGGCTTTTGGCCGGGGATGGTGGGTCTGTCTACGGCCGCTCCATGGAGTGGGGGGCCTTTGATCTGAATTCCCGTGTGGCTGTGGTGCCCAGGGGGTACAGACTCCAGGGCCTGACCCCGGAGGGGAAGAACGGACGGGGCTGGAAGGCGAAATACGGTGTGGTGGGCCTGGACATGCTGGGCAAGGATCTTCTGGGCGACGGTATGAATGAAAAGGGCCTGACCGCCGGGCTTTTCTACCACCCGGGCACGGCCAGATACATGGCATACAACCCAAAGGGAGCCCGGAACACCATCACGGCCGTGGACATTGTTTCCTTTATCCTTACTCAGTATGCCACCCTGGATGAGGTGAGAAAGGGGATGGCAGAGGTCCGTGTGGTGCCGGTGATTGAAGAGGCCCTGGGCATCCCCGTACAAGGCCATTGGATGGTCACCGACGCATCCGGGGCCGCCCTGGTTATTGAATATATCAACGGCAAGGTCACCTTCTTTGACAATCCCCTGGGGGTGATTACCAATTCACCGACCTATGACTGGCACATGACCAATTTGCGGAATTATATTAATCTTTCTTCGGTGGCCCTGCCCACCAAGGCCATCGAGGAAATGGATTTTTCCCCCATGGGGGCGGGTAGCGGGATGATGGGGCTCCCCGGTGACTTCACCCCGCCGTCCCGGTTTATCCGGGCCGTGGCCTGGTCCCAGACCGCACGCCCCACGGCAGACTCCACGGAAACCGTCTATGAACTCTTCCGGATCCTGGACAATTTTAACCTGCCCCTGGGCGGCGCCGAAGGTTCGGACAACCAGGGCGTGGACACATCGGGCATGCGCAGTGCCACCATCTGGACCACGGCCTGGGACCAGGACAAAAAGGTCCTTTATTTCCACACCCAGCACAACCGCCGGGTGCGCAAGGTGGATTTCAGCGGTGTGGACTTCACGGGCAAGGCCATTGTCCACATTGCCATGGATCGGGAAAAACGCCAGGACATTGAAGACCTGACCCCCAATCCATGATTCAATAAAAGCGATTTCCAATGGTTTTAATGAGGGCGTCTTCCCTTGAAATCCATTGGGGGATTGTCGTTGTTCAGGCCGGTGAAAACCGGTGGTCATGGGGGTGTTGATGAAAAACCCAAGACATATTACGCCGTTGATGGTATAAGCGTTCATTGGTATTAATTGATAGGTAATACAGAGGGGTATTATGAAGGCGTACAATGTTGTTATCATTTCCGGATCCGACAGTGATTTGCCGCATATCAGGAAGATCCAGGAGGAACTGGCCAAGTTTAAAGTCGAATCCAATATCAGAATCTGCTCCGCCCACAAGCAGCCCGTGGCCTGCGAGAAGATCCTGAAGGAACTCAACGAAAGCGATGTCCCCAGCGTGATTGTGGCCATTGCCGGTGCCACCGACGCCCTGTCCGGGGTTCTCTCCTTCCACAGCGTTCATCCGGTCATCAGTTGTCCCCCGGACAAGGACAATCATTTTTCCTGCGTGGACAACCCCCCGGGCAGTTCCAACTCCCTTATCCTGAGGCCGGCCAATGTGGCCAAACACGTGGCCCAGATGCTTTCCCTGGTGGATCCTGGGTTCAAAGCCATTATCCAGGAAAAGAACGCTGAAAAGATCAACACCTTGCTGGAGGCGGATAAAGCCAATAGATCATAATGCCCAGGGGCAGATGATAAAGTGTGAAAAGGGGATCCGGCCAGCGCCGGGTCCCCTTTGGCGTTGGAAAGGGGTATGGATTCCACTGGGAATTGTTCATGGATGGTATTCCATGGAATACGGCGGCGCCCGTGTTGTGGACCGGTTTGATTGGGGGCCTTATTTCCTTGGCCCCAGGGAGGGAAAATATCGTCCTGAGAACAATATTGCTCTGACGGATGACAGTGTTTTCCACCTCCGCTTTCGCCTGGAGGGTGTTCGGTGGGATCAGTGGATTAAGGGGGGCTGTTCTTGTCCCAATCGAGATATTCACTGATAAATTCCGTTGGAACCGGGCTGGGATAATTTTGAAAATTTTTGGACTTGGCACAGGGCCATCCAAGGTGGTGATAAAAAAACTACGCCGTAAAAGCCCCTTAATGTGGGCTTTTGTCCCTGCGTCCAATAAATACTATAAAATCGGGTAGTTTTTTACCCAAAATCCCGTTACACTTATCAGAATGAACGGTGTTCGTTCTTCGGACTCGATCCCGTCCGTGTTTTGTCCGGGTTGCGCCATCACATCTTTGTTTTTGAAACAAATTGTTGTGGGTTGTCGCCGGTGTGAATATTTACCCTTTAAGATGACAAAGGAGGTAAACTGTGACGACAATGGTGGCTGACGTGTATGGCCTTGACACATATCTTTGAATCGCACTTCGTCGGAAAACCTTAACCGCGTATGCATATGCCCAACGCAACATAACGGAACCCACTGCCAATTCCTTTCGCCTTCACCGACTGATCTACACGATACTTCAGGGGAACCAACCGTATTAAGAAAACAGATTATCGACAGGTTGGCCTATGGGGGCGGTTGGCCGCCCCAACCCCCGAGCCTCCAGGTTGATTTCGGTCGGCCCAGGGTGGCTTTTTCTGATTCAAAGAGGTCGGAAACGGCTTAACAGTTGAAACCTAAAATCTGAAAGTGGCCGAGTGCTGTTTGGAAGGTCTTGGCTCCCACTGGAAATACGGAAGCCTTGTTTTATCTAACCCCCGAAATTATGACAATTCCATTGATTGCAAAATGGCGAAAGGAAACAAATGAAAACTGTAAAATTTTTATTTTTATTCTGTATCATGGTCGCCGCCATGGGAGGCCGGTCCGCCCAAGCCACCTCCTTCGATATTAACTTGATAACCTCAACCATGTCGGGCTTTACCCAGGATCAGCTTAACGCCATCGACCGGGCGGAGGCCTTTTGGGAATCTGTGATCGTTGGCCGTCAAGAACCCCTTGTGACGCACACCCTAAATGTCGATATTTCCCTTGACAGTATCGACGGCGCCAGAGGAACCCTTGCCAGTGCAAGGGTGGACCCCACCGTCAGTTTCATCAATGGGATTTACTATGCAATAATGGGGTCCATTATCTTTGATTCCAGTGACTTTTCCATGGCGTCCGGAGAGCGGTTCTATGGGGTCGTGGTCCATGAGGTGGCCCATACCATTGGCTACGGTATCCTCTGGGAAACCCATGGACTCTATACCCCGGGTTCGTTTCAGTACACGGGTGCCCACGCCCTGGCAGAATACCGCGTCGAATATAATGCCCCCGGTGCAACTTATATCCCGGTGGAAGATGAAGGTGGACGCGGAACAGCTGATGTTCATTGGGACCATGATGTCTTTGGGGAGGAGATTCTGACCGGCTTTTATAGTGAGGGGGGGGGGATCAACCTCAGCCGGACCTCCATTGCCTCCTTCCGTGATCTTGGATATTTGGTGGATTTCTCTGCGGTAGCGGTTCCGGAGCCCGGAACGTTGGCCCTTGTGAGTCTTGGTTTACTGAGCCTTGCAGGGGGGATGCGACGGCGGTTTCATGGCATCGATCGATCAACTCAAGCGTAAAATATCCATGGGGTTTAAGTGTTAACGGTATCCTCAAATTTCGGGCTGTATCCCAACGGTGGGTACAGCCCGAAATTTATGGAGGGGAGGCGGAATCAGGCCCACGCCGGTACCCGGGCTATAGATTCCCCTTGAGAAATTCAAGAAGCCTGGGGGCGATGACGTCGTTGGGGGTTGCGCCGTTGCATTTGAATTCCAGGGTCTTATAATCAAAATGACACTCGTCGGGACTGCCGCTTCCACCGGTTATTTTCCCCAGGTTGAACCAATAGTGGCCCACATGGGGAACAGGCAGGGCAGTGACGTTTGCACCGGCCTTTTCCAGCGCCGCCACAAAGGGAAGGCTCTGGCCCTGGGCAGGCACATCCGGATCTTCCATTCCCCAGGTAATGAACCAGGGCACCTTTAACCCTGCATTGGGCAGGGAGACATCTGCCAGGGCGGTTGCACCGCAACGGACATAGTTGATTGGAGAGGCTTCAAAATACGCAGCAGGCATCTCCTTTGGGGTTCCGCCAAAGAGATCCTCGGCAAATGTCGTCATTCCATAGGGGGCCCAGTCAAAGCCGGGGTTCTTGTTCCACAGCCACCAATTCGGCATGCTGAATACCCCATAGGCGGAGACCACTGCCTTAACCTTGGTGCTTACATTTGCATGGGGTTCATCCGGATACCGGTTGGCAAAGGCAGGCCAGTCCTGGGTGAGGGCGAGCATTGCCCCCAGTTGCCCCCCGGCGGAATCACCGCCAACGGCGATCCTGTCCGGATCAACCTTGTAGTCCCCAGCCCTGGCCCGCAGGAACTGGAGTGCTGCTTTTGCGTCCAGCAGACAACCGGGCCAGGACGGATAGGCGCCACCGGGCTTGGAAAGGCGGTATTGAATGGAAAAGACCACATAGCCCCGCTGGGCCAGGTAGGGGCCCCAGTCATCGGCGTAAAAATCTTCATCCCCCAGCTGCCAGGCCCCTCCGTGCATCAGCATCAGGGCGGGGTAGGGCCCCTTGCCCGAAGGTACATACACATCACCCTTGAGACATTTTTCAGCATTGGGAACGTCGGGGTGATTGGCGTAAACAACGTCTTTAAACACGGTATAGCCTGCGAAGCTGTTCACCGGGCATACCAGAAGTGAAACAGCCATGAGGGTAAAAATAATAACGGAAAATCTTGGGGTCACTTTGAATCTCTCCTTTATGTCATGGACCTAAAACGGGCAACCGGATCCATTTAATTTAAGATCCGGGCTGCCTAAACCAGCAAGGCTTTATGGCAAAGAAAACATGAAAAATCAACCGCGTCTTGAAGGATATCAACCCGGAAATCCAGGTGTAGCGCTGTGGCGATTTGTTCTTTCAGGCGACTCATTGATGTCCAGGGCATTGTCTTTCATGATGCGGGCAAGGCGATGCCAATCTGCTTCACCATCATCCCGTCCCGGGCATGCCCCGGAACGCCGTCCGCCTGGTAGGCGACGTCTTCTTAATCTTGTGTGGTGTGTCACCAGGTGCTATAGTTTCCTATGGATAAATTAATGACCCGACACTTTGCCAAGTGGGTTTCTAAACAGAAAATTCCCATGGGTGAAGTGGCAACCGTATTGGCGGAGGTCAAAGACGGGTTATTTGAGGCAAACCTCGGTGGAGGGATTTACAAGAAGCGAATTCGGTTCCAGGGCCGGGGCAAACGGGGCGGCGGCAGAACCATTCTCTGTTACAAAAAAGATGATAGAGCTGTATTTGTCCATGGCTTTTCAAAGAATGAAAAAGCCAACCTCTCCCCAAAGGAACTTCAAGCCTTCAAAGCCCTGGCAAAGATTCTGTTGGGCCTGAACCGGGCGCAGATGGAGGTTGCCATTAAAAATGGAGATTTAATTAAGGTGAGACCATGAGAAAAAGCATCTCTGATTCCATAACAAATACGGTGAAAGACCTTAATAAAAGCGGCCTGGTGGACGAGATCACCATGCGAAATATAGAACAGCTTTGCCTGCCTGAAATTGATGATTTTCCCCCGGACAGGATCATTTCAATCCGGAAACGGTTTAAACTCAGTCAGGCCGCCCTGGCCAGTGTTTTCAACATCAGCCCTTCCACGGTTCGGAAGTGGGAGCAGGGGAGTAAAAAACCTGCCGGTGCATCAAAAAAATTGTTAGACATAATTGAACGTAAGGGATTAGGGGCTGTTTCTAAATAATCAGTGTAGCCAAATCATGCACGCTGCGATTAGAACAGCAGCCTTGTAATTTCTGGCCAACTTTTCATATCGAGTTGCAACCCTTCGATATTTTTTAATTTTAGCAAAGAAGCATTCAACCAAATGCCGTTCTTTGTATAAATGTCGATCATAAGTGCGTTGATTTCTTCTATTTATTCTTGGCGGACAGACTATTTGAGCCCCTTGCGATTCCACAAGAGAAATGAACTTATCTGAATCATACGCTCTGTCTACCAAAATGAAATCGGCCTGAATATCTGAAATCATTTCGGGAGCTGGAACTATGTCATGAACTTCCCCTCCAGTAAGTTTAATTTTCATTGGATTCCCCAATCCATCAACCGTTGCATGAATTTTGGTGGTTAACCCGCCTCTGCTACGGCCTAATTCTTGTTTGAAGTGCCCCCTTTTGCCCCTGTGCCATGTTGATGAACCTTGACATAGGAGCCGTCTGTTGACGCTGTTTCAAAATCGGAGTCTGTTGATAGTTTTGATAACAAATCATTCCACACATCCATTCGACTCCATTTGTTAAAACGCTTGTAAACCGTCTGCCAAGGGCCGAATTCTTTCGGCAGATCACGCCAGGGGGAGCCTGTTCTTAGAGCCCAAAGGATCCCGTTAAACATCAAACGGGGATCTTTGGCTGGGCGGCCTCTTGGATCATTTCGTTGTTCTTCCAGAAAGGGCTGGATCACTTGCCAATCTTTATCTGTTACATCGTGTCGACTCATAGGGATGACGTGGTCAAGTAAAACTGGACAGTTTTTTAAGCGGCTTTTTTCAAAAGCTGCTGTTTCTCAAATTCCTTTGGACTTATATACCCAAGATAGGAATGCCGTCTCTGGCTGTTGTAAAACATTTCGATGTAGTCAACAATATCCCTCCTGGCATTCTCACGGGTTTTATAATTGACAAAGAAAATGCGTTCTGTTTTCAAACTGCCGAAAAAACTTTCAGCAATCGCATTATCCCAACAGTTGCCTTTTCTGCTCATGCTGCTGATCATCCCATACATCTTCAGTTCTTTTTGGAATTTTTTGCTGCAATACTGGCTCCCTCGATCGGAATGAAAAAAGACCCCGGCTCCAGGGTGACGACGCCAACGGGCCATCGTCAAAGCATTGATGACCAGATCCGTTTTCATACGACTACTCATGGACCACCCCACAACCTGGCGGGAAAACAAATCAATGACAACGGCCAGATACAACCAGCCTTCTTGGGTCCAAATATACGTAATATCTGAGACATAGAACTGATCAGGCTCTTTGACCTTGAATTGTCTATCAAGCAAATTGGGGGCTACGGGTAAATTGTGTTTGCTGTCAGTCGCCACTTTAAACTTCTTCTTCTGTTTAGCGGCCACTCCTGCAAGATTCATGATCGTTTTGGCCTTATACCGGCCACAGGAATAACCTTTTGATGTTATTTCCGATGCAATCCTTCTGGCACCATAGGTCCCTCGGGATTTGGCATGGGCATCTTGAACGATGGGGATCATACGTTCATATTCTTGCCTGCGTTGGGATTTGGTCCCATTTTTCCATGCATAATAGCCACTTCGGGATACCTGCATGACACCACACAGTAAAACTATTGGATATGCCTTCTTCTCGTTATCAATAAATTGATATTTCAGCTCATTTCGTTCGCGAAGAAGGCTGCTGCCTTTTTTAAGATTTCACGCTCCATCTTCAATCGTTTATTTTCTTTGCGGAGGCGTTTCAATTCGGCCTGTAATGATGCATCCGAAGGATCTGATTCCACTCCTTCAATTTCATTTTTCCATCGGCGTAGCATGCTTACATTTATACCAAGGTTCCTGGCGGTTTCAGCGATCTGGTATCCCTGTTCGGTGATCAGCTTGACGGCTTCTTGTTTAAATTCTTGAGTATACGTTTTTCTTTTCTGTTTCATTGGACACCTCCTCAGGGGGATTTACCCCACTCTTAAAAATGTGTCCAGTATTACCGTACCACCTCAGGGCACCAAGGATGAGGGGAAAAAACAAAGCCCCCTCCGGCCGTGTGGCCGGAGGGGGCTTTGGGATCTTCAGGTGATGTCCGGATTAACCGGGCTTACATGGACTGCTCATAGGAGGATTTGAATTCCATTCCGTCCCAGGCTTTAGGGTCGTAGAGGCCCTTTTTCTTGCCGTCTTCAATCCATTCTTTTCTTAGGGTCTTGAGGAATTTCGTCTTATCCTTGACCAGCTTTTCAAAGGGCAGGCCGATGACCTTCTGGGCCTTTTCCTTGGTGGAGAAGTCAGGTGCTTCGTAGCCAGCGGCGTTGTACTTGGCCAGGACGACCTTCAGCTTGAGGCGGGCTTCATGGCCTTTGTTAATGGCGGAGCCCAGGATTCTCAGGGTTTCTTCAGGTGCATGGAAGAAGGAGCCGTGGCTGGCGATGGAGTAGTCCCATCTCCACTGGGCATGACGGATATCCATGAGGGCATCCTTCATTTCCGCTTCGGTGGCGCCCAGTTCCCATGCCTTGCCGGCTTCCAGGTGGGCCTTTCCAATGGTGTCCATGGCCAGGTCGTTGAGTTCGTTCTTCCTGGCCAGTTTTCTTTCGATGGTATTTCTGAGTTCTTCTTCCGTCCCTCTGTGGCAGTTCATACAGGTGGTGCCCATGTTGTCCATGGGGCTGCCAACGGTGTGGGAGGAGTATTTCACCCCGCCTTCCCTGGTGTAGGGCATGTGGCAGTCGGCGCAGGAGACGTTGTTCAGACCGTGGGCACCGGTCTTGAAGATTTCGTATCCCGGATGTTGGGCTTTGAGCATGGGGGTCTTGGAGAACTTGTGGGTCCAGTCCACAAATTCGCGGTCGTCGTAGTACTGCTCCATGGCTTCAACGGAAAGGCCGTTGTCCCAGGGGAAGGTGACCACTTTTGCGACTTTTTCGGTACCGTCTTTTGCCGTGTATTCTGTCTTCTTAAAATAATACTCGGAGTGGCATTGGGCGCAGACCAGGGAGCGCTTGTCATGGTGGGTGGCCTCTTCATAGGGGAGGCTGCCTTCGTTCTCCAGGGCCCGGATGAGGTGGGGCCGGGTTACGGTGAGTTCCATGGTCTTGTTGTTGTGGCAGTCGGCACAACCTACGGGGTTGACGATTTCACTGCCCAGGCGTGCCCATTTACCGGTGAAGAAGTCCAGTTCTCCGTGTTCTTTCATGTAGCGGGGGACATCGGTTGATTTACAGGTCATACAGGCCGTGGGCATGGGGCCGGTTTTATCATCCACCGGAGCACCGGTTCTCAGGGTGTTGATATTGTCTTCCAGCATGTAATAATGGCCGCGGGGGGCGTTGTAATCCTTGGAAAAGCCGTACCCGGCCCAGAGAACCACCAGCGCCGGCTGTTTTTTGAGCATGTCGTCGATGTCGTCGCTGTTTTTGGTCTTCATATAGGAGTCGTATTGACGGGGATAGTATTTTCCCCATTCCGAGCTTCTGGATTCGAACTCGGGAATATCGGCGGTGGAACTGATGGCCAGCGCATTCAATGCCTGTTGTTCAGCCTTGTTTTTGTTGATGGATATGGCCAACAGAAATAAGCCGATGATCGCTACCGCAGATACCGCTGTGATGGCTAGGGATTTTTTCATCTTACCTCTCTCCTTTTCCAAGTTTATATAATTCTTTTACCCCGATATTGTTCGGAGTCGATGTCAGGCTTCGGGTGGAACCGTGGGGGGTCATGCGATGGCATTCCCAGCAGTTTCTGTCCACCTGGGTGTCGCCGGTGGTGTAAGGCTGGGCCATGGCCACCATCTGGGAGACCAGTTCCTTGTGGCAGGAGATGCAATTGGCCTGGATTCTCCTGGCGGCGTCGGCGCTGATCCGGATGTTGTTGGGATAGGTTCGAAGGGTCATGGCCACGGAGTGGTTGAACCCGTCCCGGCTCTTGGAAATCATTTTGTCCACCAGGGATTCCCGGGGTAAATGGCAGTCCACACAGGTGGCCTTTTCCCTGTGGGAGCTATGCTGCCAGCTGGCATACTGGGGGTTCATCACATGGCAGTTGATACATACCCTGGGGTCTTCGGAGAGGTATGAAATCATGTTTGATGCATTCCCCACATATGCCCCCAAGCCGATCACAACCATGACGGACCCGATGGCAATGTATTTCATAAACTTGTTTGTTCCCATACTCATCCTTTCTCCTGATCTTTAAGCCCCTGATGATATCCGGGGGCAGTCTGCCCAATTGAAAGTTTCGGTCTTACTTCCGGTCTGAATAGCGTTCTGAAACTTAGATACCAGATCAGCGTGTAAAGAGGGGGTTAATTGATGTAACGAAAATGTTAAATTTTAGAATCCGAGTCTAAGTCGCTGGAATGAATATTGAAAAATGAGAGCGTTTCAGGCAGTATACGCTATGCTATCTTACATTAAACAAAGGGTATCCCTCAAGTATATTTTGGTAACTTCCGTTACCATTGCCTGTGTTTTTACCGTGCTCTACTTCTGGCTCTCCCGCCAGGAGCAGCAGATGATCATGGATCAGGTGAGAAAACAGGCCGTGATTTTACACAAACAAATCGTCCTCACCCGGGAATGGGTGTCCGATCATAACCATGTGCTGGTGAGAAAGAACGGGGGGACTTCCTTTCGCTCCTTTTTACCGGATCCGGAAATCCAGGACGACCAGGGCAGGGTCTATGCCAAGGTGACCCCTTCCATGCTCACCCGGCAGCTGTCGGACTATGCCATGAGAAGCCACCTTTATTCCTTTAACCTGACCAATTTCCATTCCCTGAATCCCGGGAACAGACCCGATGATTTTGAGATCGATGCCCTGCGCCTCTTTGTCTCCGGCCGGGCCGATGAAATGAGTCGCATCGAAACCCATGGGGGCAAAAAGGTCTACCGGTATGCAGCGCCCCTTCCCATTCGGAAAAGCTGTCTGAACTGCCATCCCACCATGGTAAAGAAGATGGGCGGTGTGGGGGGATGTATCTCTGTTTTTGTTCCCTTTGACGAGGCCCAGAAGGCCATCCGCAAGAACAATCTTTTTCTCTTTCTCACCATGACCGGGCTTACCGGCTCCATCATCGTGATTCTATTTTTCTTTACCAACCGCATGATTTTCACCCCTGTAAAGGAGATCCGGAAATTCACCCAGCGCTTTAGGGACAGGGAAGTGGAGGCGGAAGTGACCCAGATCCAGGGGGATGAACTCAAGGAGTTTGCCAATACCTGCCTGGTCATTGACGAAAAACTCAAAAACCGCCACCTGGAATTGGAAAAGAAGATCCAGGAGGCCACCCGGGATCTCTACGACACCACCTTGAGTCTGAAACAGGCCAATGAAGATCTCACGGCCTTGAACACGGCCAAGACCGAGTTCTTTTCCGATATTTCCCATGAGCTGAGAACCCCGCTCACCTCCATCAAGGGGGCGGCGGATATCCTGGCCCGGAAATCCTCCTGCAGCGATCCGGTCTACCTGGATATCATTAAAAAGAACACCGACCATCTCATCCGGACCATCGTGGATTTTTTGGACTATTCAAAGATCGAAGCCGGACGGCTGGAGCTGGATATCCGCCCCCATTCCCTATCGGACATCATCCGGGAGGTGGTGGAGGCCCGCCAGGCTGAGATCCTTGCCAAAAACCTGACCCTTGAATTTGAACCGGAGGGGGACTTTATCGTACCCGTGGACCGGTACCGGATTTACCAGGTGATCTCCAACCTGATCTCCAATGCGGTGAAATTTTCCCATGAAAATGGAGGGATATGGGTTCGAATAGAAGGGGATGAGACCCTGACGGTCTCCGTGGAAGACCAGGGCATCGGCATTGAACCCGAGTACCACGAAATGATATTCAAGAAATTCCACCAGGCCCCAGGGGATAACGGGCCAACGGATTTCCAGAAGGGATCTTCGGGCATCGGCCTGGCCATCTGCCGGGGCATTGTCCGTGCCCAGGGCGGCGCCATCCAGGTGGAAAGCCGGGTGGGAAAGGGCAGCAGGTTCAGCTTTACCCTACCCCGTTCCCGGAGACACCTTGAAAGCAAGCCTGCATCTATATAATAAGGAAACCATATGGAACCCTTCAATATTTTGGTTGTTGATGATGATCCCGATATCCTGACCATTATAAAGGACAATCTGGAATTGGACGGGTATACAGTGTTGACCGCCGCCTGCGGCAAGGAGGCCATATCGGTGTTCAAGGCCAATGCCGTTGATCTCATGGTCCTGGACCTCATGCTCCCCGATGTGGATGGGATCCAGGTCTGCCGCACCATCCGGGCCACATCCCCCGTTCCCATTATCATGCTCACTGCCAAGGATGCCGTGTCAGACAAGGTCTTGGGATTGGAGAGCGGGGCCGATGATTACATCGTCAAACCCTTTGACTACCTGGAGCTGGCGGCCCGGATCAAGGCCGGCTTGCGCCGAAGCCAGATCTATCGTCCCGAAGACACCCTTTACCAGGTGGGGGAATTGGAACTTATTCCCGAACGGCGGGAGGTGGAAATCAGGGGGGTCAAAATCCCCCTGACCAAAAAGGAATTCGATATTCTGACCCTGTTTTTCAAGCATGCCGGCCGGGTGGTGGACCGGGATACCATCCACAACGAGATCTGGCCGGACCGCCAGCTCTATAAATGGAGCCGGACCCTGGATGTCCATATCCTCCGTCTCAGGGGGAAGATCGAGGCAAACGCAGATCAACCCCGGTACATCGTCACCGTGCCCGGGGTGGGATATATGCTCAGTAAGGGGGAATGATACCCCAGGCCCGGGACCGATCCATGTGACCGGCTCTTCTTTCCGGGCAATGGCATTCTATAATTGCGTCTTGGGATTGTGTCTGTTGTGGAATGATTCCATGGGAATATGTGCTGTGGGAGCGTTGGGTGACAGGCATCTCCAGAGGGGGAAGATGGAATGAAGAATTTAGATCAGGAAAAATATCGAAGGGCCAGATACGGACAAAATCTCGGTAAGGAGTGCGCAAGGGCCCAACACCCCAATATCTACGGAAAAAATATTTCTAAAATGGTGGAAAAAAGTAGACATTTAATGTGAATGGAAATATAAGGAAATTGGCCCATGCTTTTATTAAATTCAGATGGTTATCCATGTGAAGGCGGTTTCGGGCAAATAGAGTCTTGCTGCTGACCTGTTTTCCTCCCCTTGAACCTGGTTTTTCGCATACTCTATGGTGATCCATGATCTTTCTGCCTGTGAACAATGGATTCATCCCCGGGCGGTGAAGGGGGAAAAGCCTCCTTTATCCGAATTGCGAAATACCCAGGGAGTATCCAAAATGGACTCTGAAAAAGCAGTAACCGGATTTAAGCGTGGGATTGTGGATAGGTGTGTTGTTGCAGATGATGAAAACTCAATTTTACTAGGAGGATGTTATGGAAGTAGGTTTTGTTAGACTCCGATTTTTCTTATTTGTTTTTTTGTTATGTTGGGTCGTGGGGCCGGTCCCGGTATCTGCAGATGTCCATGATTACGGAGATGCGCCAGGATATGCAGAAGCCTGGCACCGGGATGTGGAATGGCAGCGCCTGGGTGACGGATGGGATAGTGAAGACGGCACCCGGCCCCTTGATTCCTTTGACGATGGTGTGACCTGGTCCGTGGACGGAGGCGCCACCTGGACGAACAACGAGGTGGTTGCCGGCCAGGAGATTCAGTTCCGGTTTGATTTTCGACGGGCCGCCTATGGTAATCACAAATATGACCAGCTTGGGGTCTGGTTGGATAAGGATGGAAATCAGGTTTGGGACGACAATGAAAGACTCCGCCTGACGGATTGGTCAAGTGATTCTCCATACGGCGGCACCTGGCTTAAGGGAGATACCATGGTTCCCGATGATGACTGGGATGAGACAACAAACCCCGATGCCGTGTTGCAAAAATATTTTTATTCCGATGCATTCACCCTTGACGGTGGGGTGGGGATTCTGTGGCTGAGGGCCCGGGTGGCCTGCAGCAGTTCGCTTCCCTTAATTGAGCCTGGCAACGAGAGCGCTGGCAAATATATTCCACACGATGGCTATCTGAAACAAGGGGAGGTGGAAGACTACGGCATCCGGGTAAGACCGGTTCCCCTTCCGGCATCGGCCCTGCTTTTGTGCAGCGGTCTACTTGGCGGGGCAGGCTTCCTGCGGCGGCGGAAATCCGCGTAAAACATCATAAAACCATCAGACCGTAAAGCCCCGGGTCGTCTTGAGGTGATCCGGGGTTTCTTTTATGACGTTCACAAATGATACTTCCCCACCAATGTGGCGGCGCCATTGGCCACAATTGAGACAAATTCCAAAAACGCATTTTCCTTGATCCGGTAATAGAGGGGCCACCAAAGGTAGGGACGGCTCTGCCGGTTATAATGGCCCTGCCGGGTTCCTTCTGCCCGTCTGCATATTCAGAACGGTTTTTTCCCATATGTTTCCCTTATGTTTCCAACGGTGTTCAGCCGCGGACAAGTCGTTGGGCGAAGTGGTTTATGATTCGAGGCATAGCCTTATATGGCGAAAATGGCAACACCCGATTTAAAGCCCGGATGAAGGGGACTGAAAACGCCAACGGAATGCTGGTTCCGGCCATGTATAGTTATTTCCAACACAGATGGCCGTTTCTATCAGAACAATCAATTTGATTCTCCCTCCCCGTCCCCATTATGAATACGGCGTATCACTCAATTTTACAGGAGCTGTTATATGATCACTGCGGGTATCGACATCGGATCTCGATCCATTGAATGCGTTGTTATGGAAAACGGAATCATCCAGGAGACACGGAAAACAGACACCGGGTTTGATCCGGTGAACCAGGCAAAGGGGTTGATAAAGGATTTAAGCTTTGACGCCATCCTGGCCACGGGTTACGGCAGGAATTTGTTTGAAATCCAAAACGATGCATCAACGGTGACGGAAATCAAAGCCCACGCAAAGGGGGCGGCCTATTTCTTTCCCCAGGCATCCACGGTCTTGGACATCGGCGGCCAGGACAGCAAGGTGATCCGGTTCGGCGAAAACGGACGGGTCACCAAATTCGAAATGAACGACCGCTGTGCCGCCGGCACCGGGAAATTCCTGGAAATCATGGCCCGGGCCCTGGGCTTCACAACCGAGACCTTTGGGGAGGCCGCCGGGACAGCAAAAAAAGAACTGAATATCAGCAGCATGTGCACGGTGTTTGCCGAATCTGAAGTCACCTCCCTCGTGGCCAGGGGGGAAAAGCCGGAAGAGATCGCAAAGGGCCTCCATAAATCCGTGATCCAAAGGGCCGCCTCCATGCTGAAGCGGGTATCACCTGATGGGCCCGTGGTCTTCACCGGCGGTGTGGCCAACAACGCCTTTATCGTAAACCTGCTCCAGGAGGCCACCCAAAGGGAGATCCTGGTGCCCCAGGCACCGGAAATGAACGGCGCCGTCGGCGCAGCCCTGCTGGCCCGGTAAGATGAATCCACTAACCCCCAAAGATAAGGACGGACAAATGAAAGCAGACCTTTTGAAAAAACTGCAGCAGATCACCGAGCAGAACCTCATGGACCTTGAAGCCCACAAGCAGAAGGGGAACCATGCCATCGGATTCTACTGCCTCTATGCCCCCACGGAAATCGCCCTGGCCGCCGATGCCGTTCCCCTGCCCCTGTGCGGCACCCGGAACGATCCCATCGAAGCCGCCGAAGAGGTGCTGCCCAGGAATCTCTGTGCCCTGATCAAAAGCAGTTATGGGTTTGCCGCCTCCGACACCTGCCCCTTTTTCAGGTTTTCCGACATGATCGTGGCCGACACCACCTGTGACGGGAAGAAAAAGATGTTCGAACTCATGTCCGAGATCAAACCGGTCCATGTCCTCCAATTGCCCCAGCAGCAGAACATGGACCTTTTTCTGGAGCCCTGGAAGAACGAGATCCTTGAATTGAAACAGGTGGTGGAAGGCCTCACCGGAAAGGAAATCACAGGGGAGAAACTGGCCCGGTCCATCCAATTGCTCAACCGGGAAAGGCAGGCCCTGAAGCGGCTCATGGATGTCACCAAGACCAAACCCTCTCCCCTCACCGGAATGGAACTCCTTGAAATCCTCTTTAAAACCGGTTTTTTCGCAGACAAGGAAAAGGGCATCTCCCTGATGAATGAAATTGCCGATGCCTGCCAGGCCATGTCCCGGAACGGAGAAAGCCCCTATACCGTAGACACACCACGGATCCTCATGACCGGGGTGCCCGTGGGGCTGGGGTCGGACAAGGTGATCCGGATCATCGAAGAATCCGGCGCCAACGTAGTGGCCTATGAAAATTGCAGCGGCTACAAAAAGGCATTCCAGGTGGATGAATCCAAGGATCCCTACACCGCCCTTGCAGAGCAATACCTTTCCATCCCCTGTTCCGTCATGAGCCCCAACCCGGGCCGCATGGACCTCCTTGAAGAGATGATCACGGAATTCAAGATTGACGGGGTTGTGGATCTGACCTGGCAGGCATGCCACACCTATAACATCGAAGCCCATCAGGTGGGAAAACGGGTATCCGACCGGTTCGAACTTCCCTACCTCCACATTGAAACCGATTATTCGGAATCGGATACCGAACAGCTCCGGGTGAGGGTGGAAGCCTTCCTGGAGATGGTATAACCCGGATATCCCATTGCAGATGCAGACAATACGGAGATACGAATGAAAAAAAATCTGGCAGCAGTCTTTCTCTTTTTTATGGTATACGGCTCCGCTTGGGCGGGCTCAACAACACAGACCGGGGATGGAATCCGGATCTGGTTTGATACGGGAGGACCGGTGGGGGGGGCCTATAACACCATTGTATATAACGGCGCCAAAACCGCGGCCAAGGATATTGGTGCGGATATCACCTTTGTTTATTCGGACTGGCAGTCTGAAAAGATGGTGAACAATTTCAAAAAAGCATTGGCGTCAAATCCCACAGGGATTGTGGTCATGGGCCATCCCGGTGATATCGCCTATTCCCCCTTTATTGACGAGGCCAGATCAAAGGGGATCATCGTAACCTGTGTGGATACGCCGCTGCCGGAAAACCATGCCAAATACCAGCCCCGGGGATTTGGCTACGTTGGCCCTGATAATTATCTCCAGGGGAAAAGCATGGCAGCTGAAGCGGTCCGGCGTTTCAAGATCAAAGCCGGGGAAAGGGCCTTTGTATGGGGGTTGAAACGGTTGCCCACCCGGGGTCGCAGGGCATTGGGAATTATAGAAACCCTTGAGAAAAGGGGGGTGGTGGTGGACTACCTTGAAATTTCCCCGGAGATCGACAAGGATCCCTCCCTGGGTACTCCCGTGCTCACCGGCTACCTCTCGGCCCATCCCGACTGCCGGCTGATGGTTGTGGACCATGGGGCATTGACCGCCCAGATGGGCAATTTTTTGAAATCCTCAGGGGTAAAACCAGACCAGATTGATGTGGCCGGCTTCAGCCTCAGCCCGGCCACGGCTGCGGCCATTGAGGATGGGTATGTGGATTTGGTGGGGGATGCCCAGCCATTTTTGCTGGGATATTTAAGCGTCCTTCAGATTGCCCTGACTGAGAAATACGGTTTTTCCGGGCTGTCCATTGATACCGGTGGCGGATTCATTGACCAGGCAAACCTGAAACTGGTGGAACCCCTTGCCAAAAAAGGGCTGCGTTAAAAGGGGCCAAAATAAATGGAACCCCTGATTTCGCTTTCCCATATACGGAAAGGATTCGGCCAGGTCATGGCCCTTAAAGACATCTGTCTTGATCTCATGCCCGGCGAGGTGCTGGGGCTCATGGGAGACAACGGGGTGGGCAAATCCACCTTGATCAAGATCATTTCAGGGGTCATTAAGGCGGACGGTGGTACCATGGTTATTAAAAACCATCCTGTCCGCCTGGATCGATATTCCGTCTCCCGGGCCCGGGCCCTGGGCATTGAGACCGTCCACCAGGACCGGTCCCTGGGGAATAAGCAGCCGGTGTGGCGGAACCTGTTCATGGGGCGGCACAAGACCAATTGTCTGGGCATGATCAGAAGAGGCGAGGAGAAACGGGCGGCCCTGTGGGTGTTAAACGAATTCATGGGACTTTCCGGTGCCGGTATTCATTCCGATGCGCCGGTTTCCATGCTTTCCGGGGGCGAACGCCAGGGCCTTGCCATCGGTCGGGCCGTCTATTTTAATTCGGATATCGTTATTCTGGACGAACCCTGCACCGCCCTGGCCGTGGGGGAGGTGAAAAAGGTGATGACGTTTATCCGGCGGCTCAAACAGGAGAAAAGGGCCGTGATCATGGTTTCCCACAGCCTGCCCCAGATCCATGGGGTGGCAGACCGGTTTGCACTGATTCATCAGGGACGTATCGCCAGCACCTATCCGAAATCGAGCATCAGCCTCGACGATCTGACCAGTAAAATGATGGAGGTCTCCGCCTGAACACAATGAATAGATCCCGACTGCTCCAACGGCCCCAGGTCTGTATCACCCTGATTCTGATTCTCCTGTTGGGCCTTTTTGTCTGCCTGACCCCGGCCACCTTCCTAACCTCCCGTATCTATATTGCCTATATGTCCACCATCCCCTTTACCGCCATTATGGCACTGTCCATGACCTTTGTGATTGTCTCCGGTGAAATCGACATGTCGTTTCCTTCGGTGATGGCCGTTGGAGGGTTTGTCTTTGCATCGGTGTTTTCTGCAACCGGATCTTCGATGCTTGCCCTTGCATCCGCCCTTTTTACCGGGGGGCTTGCAGGGGGGATCAACGGTGTGGCGGTGGTCATCATCGGGGTTCCCTCCATCATTGCCACCATCGGTACCCAGTTTTTCTGGCGCGGCGCGGTGGTTCTTGCCTCGGGTGGCCTGGCCCAAAGCCTTGTGACCTTGAGGGAGAGCCCGCTTTACACCCTGTTCACCGGCAGAATTGGAGACCTTGTGCCTGCCCAGGCGGTGTGGATGGTGGTGGTGGCTTCCAGTCTGTGGCTGGTTCTCAACCGCTACCCCTTTGGGGACAACCTGCGGTTTATCGGCGACAATGAAGCTGCGGCAAAGGCCATGGGCATCCGGGTTGGGCAATCAAAAATTTTGGTTTTCTGCCTCATGGGATTTTTCAGTGCCCTGTCCGGAGTGTTTGTATGCCTTGAGATGGCCAGTTGGTGGCCCACCCAGGGTGAAGGCTATATGCTGTTGGTGTTTGCCTCTGTGTTCATCGGTGGAACTTCTGTGTTCGGCGGCACCGGAACCATCTATGGCACCTTCATCGGTGCCGTCATCATCGGCATCATTGAAGCGGGTATCATAAGTTCCGGCATCTCCGGCCTGTGGACACGCATGGTATACGGAATCGTTATTATCCTTGCCGTCTCCCTCTATGCCCTCCCTTGGAACAAGGGTGCATAGCCCGTTGTTATGATAATGTGCTCCAGAACACTTGGCCCGCTTGATCGTCGAATAAGGCCATGTCCTTTTTCAGAGATATCTGCCGGTTCAAATTGTTCCCCTTCGGGTAGAATGCCCTCACCAAATCTGCTGTGTTCCAGAATGGCGCCAGGTAGATCATTACAACTTTGCATTCTGCACCGTCATATCCAGCAAATCCATTTTGTGAAATATCCGGGAGAGCTCTCCGTTTTCTGAAGGATTCAGGGAGATTAAATGAAAAATTTATCCCTCGAACCCGTTGATCTGTAAATCTGCCGCCGCCAGGAATCCGTCGTGGACGGCATGGTTGATCTTTCCGATCCGCCTGCTGTCCCCGACGACGGTACAGGGAATGTCCAGAGCCCTGGCCGAGGCCTCCAGGGTGTTCACCGGGCGGGAGCCCAGGGCCAGGATGATGGTGTCAAAGTGTTGGGTCTGTTCCTGTCCCTGGTGGTCAAACCGGAGGGTACCTTCTTCAATGGCCGTTACCCGGGCCGATGTTCGGATTTCTACCTTGTGGCGTTTTAGATGGTCCATGAGGATCCATTTGGTGGATTTGCCCAGGTCCTGTCCGGCCTTTTCCAGCATTTCAAAGACCGTGACCTGGGAGGTGCCGGTGAACATGTAGTGGCGCAACCGTTCCTGGGAAAGGGCCTCGTGGGTCATGAGGAAGTGGAGCGTTTCCGGAGTGAGGCAGCCCTTGGCCGCAACGAAGTGGGCGGTTTCCAGGCCCACGGAGCCCCCGCCGATGACGGCCACCCGTTTGCCCAGGGGCGGATCGTTTTTCAGGACCTCCCAGGAGGAGATGACGTGGGAGAGGTCAATGCCCTTGATGGGGGCGGTCAGGGGGGCGGCGCCCTGGGCCACCATGAGGTGATCCGGGGCCTCCTTCATGAGGAGGAGATCGTCCACCTCGGTGTTGAGGTGGAGGCAGACCCCGTGGCGGTCCACCATGGCTTTATAATAACGGAGGAATTCCAAAAGTTCGCTTTTGTGGGGCGGGGCTGCGGCAATGGGGATCTGGCCGCCGATGTGGTCGGCCCGGTCGTAGAGGTGGGCCTCGTGGCCGGCCATGGCCACAGTGACGGCGGCCTCGAGTCCGGCCACCCCGGCCCCGGCAACGAGGACTTTCAACGGGGTTCCTGCCTTGGGGATTTTTCGTTCCCCTTCAAATCCGGCCCGGGCATTGCCGATGCAGGAGACGGGTCTGCCGTTGAAGATTTCATCGGTGCAGCCCTGGGAGCAGGCCACGCAGGGGCGGATTTCATCGGCCCGATCCTGCTCGGCCTTTTGGGGCCAGAAGGGGTCGGCAATGAGGACCCGGCCCAGGTTGACCATGTCGGCCTGGCCGTTTCGGATGATTTTTTCGGCCTGGGCTGGGGTGGAGATGCGGTTGGAGGCCATGACCGGGATGGAGACGGCGTTGCGGATATTCATGGCCAGGAAGGAAAAGCCTCCCCGGGGCAGGTCCATGGGGAGCTGGGGCACCTTGGATTCGTGCCAGCCCCCGGTGACGTTGAGGATGTCGGCTCCGGCCCTTTCGTAGGCTTGGGCCACCCGGGGGGTGGTCTCGTCGGTGGTGGAGCCTTCCACAAAATCATTGCCGGCCATGCGGACGCCTAATGGAAAGTCCTTCCCAATACCTTCCCTGACCATCTGGATGATTTCCACGGGAAAGCGGACCCGGTTTTCAAAGCGACCCCCGTAGGCATCTGTGCGCTGGTTTTTCAAGGGAGAGAGGAATTGGGTGATGAGGTAGCCGGCGGACCCGATGATCTCCACCCCGTCGAACCCGGCTTCCTTGGCCCGCACCGCTGCCTTGGCAAAGGCGGTCTGCACGGTGGTGATCTCCTTAAGGCTCATCTCCTTTGGGGTGGTCTTGGAATATTTGGAAAAGATGGCCGACGGGGCCAGGGGCGTTTCATTGTTGATGAGGAAGGGGTGGGTATAGGCCCCGGCATGGAAGAGCTGGATCCAGGGGCTGGCCCCCTGCTCCCGGATGCGGGCGGCAGCCCTTGCAAAGTCGGGGATGACCTCGTCGGAGGCCAAAGAGAGGGGGACAAATCCCGATCCCAAATAGTCCACCCCCACTGGTCCCACGGTGACAATGCCGGCCCCGCCCCGGGCGATCTCTTCATAGAAATTGTAGTAGCGGTGGTTCAGCTTGGTGTCGTAGGAAAAGAGCAGCCCCAGTGAGGGGTAGGCAATGCGGTTCTTCAGGGTAAGGCGGTTCACCCCAAGGGGGCTGAAAAGCTGGGGGTATGGATGGGACGGCATGGCGGTTCTCCTATTGATTTGCTTCCAGTTTGGCGATTTCCCGGGCCCGGAGGTCCTTTCGCAATACCTTGCCCACGTTGGTCTTGGGCAGTTCCTTAATGAATTCGATCTGGGTGGGCCATTTGTACTTGGCCAGGTGGTTTCCGCAGAATTGGATGAGCGCCTCTTGGGTGACGGTGCTGTCCGGCTCGGTCACCACAAAGGCTTTGATCTGCTTCCCCCGGGCCTGGAGGTAGGCGGCAAGGGCATCTGCGGCCTGGTTGAGATTCCCATGGCCCATGCGAAATCCCTGGAAGATCAGGGGCGTGTGGTGTGGATTGGCCCTGGTGTTGGCCTCCAGGAACCCATGGGAGAGGGGGCGCTTGTAGTCAACCGACTCGGGGACACCGGGTTCGTAGAAGCGCAGCCAGGGGGTATCGTCATTCCGCAGGGTCTGGTTCATATGGCCCTCCTTGGGGAAGATTATGGATGGTCCTTCGCTTTCTCCTTTGCTGGTATTCCTGGTCCTTCTTTTGGTTCAATGGGGTGTCCGGCGAATTATTCGGGCGTCTGCTCAATGCCGGCCAATAGGCAGTCCATGAGCGGGTCCACAAATTCCATCAAAGTTTCCGGGTTCCCGGTCATCACCCAGTTGGTCACCAGATGCTCCATGGTGCCCAGGACCATGGCCCGGATGAGATAGGGGTTGAGTTCTGACTTGAATTCCCCGGATGCCATGCCCGCTTCAATGACCTGGGTGATCTGCTTTACCCCTTCCTTGATCACATGGTGGCCCGTGGTGTCCAGGAATTTTTTATTGTGCTTGAGGAAGAGCATGAGTACGGCGGCAAAGTCGGGCTGGTTCTGGTAGGCATCCATGAAAAGGTAGACAATGGCCCGCAGCTTGTTCCCCGCCCCCCGGATGAGTTTGAGGTGGAAGGCCATGGTGTCGAAAAGGGTCCTGCTGGACTGGGACGGGATGGAAAAGAGCAGCCCCTCCTTGGTGGAAAAGTACTCGTAGATGGAGGCTTCGGAGACCTTGGCCTCCTTGGCAATTTCCGTAATGGTGGTCTCCTGGAATCCCCGCCGGGCAAATATTCGGGTGGCGGTGTCCAGGATGGTCTGTTTCCTCAATTCGGTCTTTGGCGTGGCCATGGCTGCCTTTCACTATAAAGATATCAATGTGATCCGACGTCTGTCTGCGCGGTGCCGTTTCCGTCCTGCATGACCCGGGGTCCATTGTGGGGGACCCCATTCAGATTAGGCCCACCGTCATGGGGCCATGGGAAATTCCAGGGGGTGGATACGGTCTTCGGGTGAAAATTATTTTGAATATAGAGTCGGGCTCTGGTTTTTGTCAAAATAAAAAAGAGGGTGCCCAGCCCCAGCCCGGGGCAGTGCCAGGGCCGGACAATGGTGCCTCTGCTTTTTTGTCTGGGGCATAGCCTCCCAAAGGGAGGGGAGCCCCACCGCCGGGGACGGGCTATCCCACCTGTTTCATGGGGTGATCTAGATATTTTTGGGCCAGGTCCACGTAGACCTGTTTCCCATAGGTCCACAGCTCCCGGTCCTGGTCGCTGACGGTGCGGACCTCTTGTGCCGGGTTGCCCACGGCAACCACTGCCGAAGGGATTTTCTGGTTGGCCCGGACCAGGCTGCCTTCCCCCACAATGCTCCATTCCCCGGTCTCGGAGAAGATGCTCAAAACCGCCCCCATGCCGATGACGGAATAGTCCCCCACCCGGTTGCCGTGGAGGATGGCCCCGTGGCCTAGGGTGACGCTTTTACCGATGATGTGGCGGCACTGGGGCGGGGCATGGATGATCACCCCCTCTTCCACGGCGGTGCCGTCGCCGATTTCAATGTATCCGTAATCCCCCCGGATAATGGCCCCGTGGCCGATGTAGCAGTTTTTTCCGATGTGGACATCCCCGATGACCTGGGCGGTGTCGCTGACGTAGCTGCCCTGGCCGATCACCGGTGTGTTGCCGTCGAATTCAAAGATCATTTTATCCTCCCGCTGTTTAGGAATGGATGGATATACCGCAGGATGGGTTAAAACCCGCTGTATTTGGCAATAATTTCGCCCATGACCTCGCTGGCCCCGGCCCCGATGGAGATGAGGCGGGCATCCCGGAACCGTCTGGAGATGAGCATTTCATTCATGAAGCCCATGCCCCCGTGCATCTGGAGGCAGCCTGCGGTGACCTCGTTGATGAGCTCCCCGGCCAGAAGCTTGCCCATGGAGATCTCCTTGGTCACATCCTGTCCCTCATTTTTCATGCGGACGATGTGGTAGGCCAGCTGCTGGATGGTTTCGGCCTGGGCCAGCCAATGGGCCAGGCGGTGGCGCAGGACCTGTTTTTTGATAAGGGGTTTGCCGAATACCACCCGGCCCTTGAGGTATTCAATGGTCTCCTTGATGGTCTCCTGGACCGTGATATAGGACATGGGCAACACGGCAAAGCGTTCGTGCTGGAATTGCTGCATCTGCTGGATAAAGCCTTCCCCTTCAACGCCGATGAGGTTCTTTGCCGGGATCTTCATGTTGTCAAAAAAGAGTTCGACCGTGTCCGAGCTGCGCATACCCAGCTTGTCCAGCTTTTTGGAAACGGAAAAGCCCTCAAGTTTGGTGGGCACCACAAAGAGGCTGAAGCTGTGGTAGCCCGGTTCGTCGGACGTCCGGGCCAGGAGGGTGAGGAAATCGGCCTGGAGGCCGTTGGTGATATAGGTTTTGGACCCGTTGAGGATGTAGTGGTCCCCCTTCCGTTTGGCATGGGTCTCCAGGGCGGCCACGTCGGAGCCGGCATGGGGTTCGGTCACGGCAATGGCCGCCACCATCTCCCCTGCCAGTGCCGGTTTGAGATAGGTCTCCTTGATATACTCGGACCCGAATTGTTCCAGGGCCGGGGTGGCCATGTTGGACTGGACGGCAATGGCCATGGGGATGCCACCGCAGCGGATCCGGGCGCATTCCTCCAGGACAATGGTTTCGTACCAATGGTCCATGCCCTCGCCCCCGTATTTTTCGTCGAACCGGATGCCCAGAAATCCCAGCGCCCCCATTTTTTTGAAGATTTTGTGCAGGGGGGTGAAGCCGTCTTCCTCCCATTCATCCACGTAGGGGTTGATTTCCTTGCTGACAAAGTCCCTGACGGCCTTGCGGACCAGATCATGTTCCTTGGTAAAGTAGATGTCGCTTCCCATGGGGTGTCCTTTATGAAGTGTAGGTTCAAGTCAATGGCGCTTGGTTCCGTTTTTTGCCCCTGGTGGGTCCTTCCGGCAGAATGCCCGCACACGTGTATCGGGCAGCGGTCCTTCCCCCAGTGTTCACACAATGGATCCGGGGATGGGGATTACCTTGGCCCGGAGGTATTCCCCCAGGGTTTTGGCCTGGGGATCGCTGCGCATGGAGGCGGCCACCCCGTGGCCCAGAAGCCCTTTGATGTAAAAGTTCAATGCCAGAAGGTTGGTCAGTTCATACCGCTCAATCTCGTGGGGGGCCAGGTCGGGCAAAAGGGCCTTGAGCCGGTCCGTGGTAAGCCATGACCTGAGAAAGGCATGGGCCTTTGGGGTCTTGGCCCAGATCCCCAGATTGGCATTGCCCCCCTTGTCCCCGGACCGGGTGGCAAAGAGATGGCCCAGGGCCGTTTCAACGGTCCCCTGGTCCATGTCAAATGGGGGGGACTCTCCCCGGGATTCCGGGGCCGGTGTGGCGCCGTCCGACGGAAAAAGGGTCTGGGGGATCTGGATTTCCCCCCCACCCATGTGAAGGGTCTGGATGAGCTTGTCCCGTCCCACCAGGCAGGGCCAGTGGCGGATGGCCGGCATGCCCCCCGAGGGCGGTGCCGTGACCGTGAAACCGGGGACGGAGGCCAGGGCCAGTTCCACCACCTTGGCGGAAAAGAGTTTGCCCGCCCGTTTGGCATCGGGATCCATGACCGAGATGCGCAGATGGGCAAAGGCCAGGTCGTTTTCATCTGGGTTCTCCCTGTCCGACCGGATGAGCTGGACCTGGGATTCGGCAAAGGAATCCCTGCCTCCCAGGCTGTCAAAGAGGGTCTCCTCCACGATGGCGGCCTTTTTTTCAATGTCCAGGCCGGTGAGGAGGACGGTCATGGAATTGCGGTGGCCCCAGAAGGTGTTGATGCAGACCTTGTTGACGGAAGGCGGTGCCGATCCCCGGGTGCCAAAAACCCGGACCCGGTCTTCCCCGATCTCTTCCATTTCCAGGCTGTCAAAATGGGCCAGGACGTCCGGGGTCTTGTAGGCCGGGGCCTGGATCTCATAGAGGAGTTGGGCCGTTACCGTGCCCCTGGAGACCCGCCCGCCCGTGCCCGGATGCTTGGTGATGACAAAGGATCCGTCTTCCTCCACCTCGGCAATGGGGAATCCCACATTATTATAGGAGGGGATTTCATCCATAAAGGCGTAGTTCCCCCCCGTGGCCTGGGCCCCGCATTCAATGATGTGGCCGGCGGCATAGGCCCCGGCCAGCCGGTCCCAGTTTTCCTCCTGCCAATTGAAGTGCCAGGCACAGGGGCCGGAGACCAGGGCGGCGTCGGCAAACCGCCCCCCCACCACAATGTCGGCCCCTTCCTTGAGGGCCCGGGTGATGCCCCAGCCCCCCAGGTAGGCATTGGCCGTTATGGGATGGCCTTCTGCCTGGGCCAGGTCCCTGCCGGTGTCCAGGTGGGTAAAGGCTTCTCCCCCTTCCTGGAGCTGGGGCAGCCGGGGCAAAAGGTCGTCCCCGGTGATGGCGGCAATGCGGGGGGAAAGCCCCAGTTCCCTTGCCAGTTCTTCCAGGGCCGTGGCCAGCCCCTGGGGATTGAGCCCCCCTGCATTGGCCACGATTTTTATGCCCTTGTCCATGCAGGGGCCCAGGACCTGTTCCATCTGTTTGAGAAAGGGGGTGGCAAAGCCCCTGGCCGGATCCTTCATCTTCATGCGGAAGAGCAGGGCCATGGTGAGTTCGGCCAGGTAATCCCCGGTGAGGACGTCAATGGGGCCGCCTTCCACCATCTCCTTGGCGGCGGAGAGCCGGTCTCCCAGGAAACCGCTGCAATTGGCAATGATCAGTGGGGCCTTGGAATCCGTCATGGTCTATTCTCCCGTGAATACCGGTTTTCGTTTTTCCAGGAAAGCGGTGATACCCTCTGTGGCGTCCCTGGTGGCGGCCACATCCTGGAGGGCCTGGGCCAGCTGGAGCAGGGCCGTGTTCAGGTCCTGGCCCTCGCAGGCATTGAAGGCGGCCTTGCCCAGGCGAAGGCCGATGGGGCTTTTGGCCGAGAGCTTTTCCAAAAGGGTTTCCACCTCGGAATCAAAGGTGTCAGCCGGGCAGACCCGGGTGACCATGCCCATTTCCAGGGCCTGGGCTGCACTGAGCTTTTCCCCCAGGAGGATCATTCCCATGGCCTTTTTCCTAAGGACGTTGCGGAAGATCAGGGCCCCGATCATCATGGGGAAGAGGCCCACATTGACCTCGGGGGTTCCGAATTTGGCATCCTCCCGGGCCACCACCATGTCGCAGGCCAGCATGAAGCCGGTGCCCCCGGCCAGGCAGTGGCCGTTGACCTTGGCCAGGGTGGGTTTGGGGAATTGGGCCAGCCGGGAAAGGAGGCGGGCATACCGGTTGAACAGGGCCTGTTTCTCCTCCGGGGGCGCCTGCATGGCCCCGCCCAGGTCGGCGCCGGAGCAGAAGATCCGCTCCCCGGTTGCCGTGAGGCAGATGGCCCTTACATCGGCGTCGGCCTCGGCCCGGTCCAGGACGTCCAGGAAGAGGGCAATGGCCTCCCCACTGATGGTGTTGCCTTGGTCGGCACGGTTGATGGTGATCCAGGCGGTGCTGTCCTTTATTTCATATGTCAGGTCCTGGGATGTGTTCATGGGGTCTCCTCCTTTTCAATGTCCACCAATATGTCGCCGGGCATGACCTTGTCCCCCTGGGCCACACCGATGCGGGTGACGGTTCCGCCATGGGGGGCGGCCAGGGGGGTCTCCATCTTCATGGCCGAGACCACCACCACGGCATCTCCCTTGGCCACGGTATCCCCCAGGTTCACCGGCACCTGGATGACAATGGCGGGCATGGGCGGGGTCACAAGGGTGGGGGTATCCAGCTCTGGGGTATTGCCGGTACTGCCTGCCTGTTTCTGGACCATTGGGTCCATGATGGTGAAATGGCGACCGTTGAGGACAACGGTTTTCCCATTGGGCCCCTCCTTCACCCAGGCGTTGATCTGCCGGCCGTTGACCCTGAGTTGGAGGCCGGTTTCCGAGATCCTTTCAAAGGCCATTTCATATTCGGTATCCCCCAGGGTGACCCGGGCGGTGTTGTCCTTGCCCGGGGTGAGGTCTGCACTAAGGTCTTCTCCATTGATCTTCAATTGGTATTCCATGGTTTCCTCCGGTTACAGGGGCCCAATGGGTCGGCCGGACCCCATTAAAGCCTTTCGATGATAGAGATCCCATTAAAGCCTCCAGGCCCCCAGGGTATTGAAGGGGGAATGCTCGGTGAGGGCCGCATCCCGGGACGGCCCGGCTGCGGGGGTGGCGGAGGTGAGTTCATGGGCCAAAAAGGCCAGGACGGCCATGTCCCTGTTGCTGTGCTGGGGATCTGTCTGGTCCGGGGTCCAGTGGGCAAACTCGGTTTGGATGATGTCGGTGTAGGTGGCACCGGTGCGGAATGCCCCTGAGTCCAGGACATCGGCCAGGAAGTCCACCGGGGTTCTCACCCCCATGACCACGTAGCCCTTCAGGGCCTTGATCATTTTGGCAATGGCCTGGTCCCGGGTCTCGGCATGGACGGTGAGTTTGGAAAGGATGGGGTCGTACTCCACGGGGACGTCGGCCCCGGTGTAGACGCCGGCATCGTTTCGGATGCCCGGGCCCGTGGGTTCCTGGTACCAGGTAAGGGTTCCGGGGCTGGGGAAGAAGTCCCTTTCCGGATCCTCTGCGTAGATCCGGCATTCAATGGCATGGCCCCGGCTATAAATCTGGTCCTGGGTCAGGGCCAGGGGGCGGCCTTGGGCAATGCGGATCTGGTGCCGCACCAGGTCAATGCCGGTGACCAGCTCGGTGATGGGGTGCTCCACCTGGAGCCGAGTGTTCATCTCCAGGAAATAGTAATTGCCCCCTTTATCCAGGAGAAACTCCACGGTTCCTGCATTGGTATATCCGGCGGCCCGGGCCGCGTCGCAGGCGGTTTTGCCCATGCGGTCCCGCAACTCAGGGTCCACGGCAGTGGAGGGGGTTTCCTCAATGATCTTCTGGTGGCGGCGTTGGATGGAGCATTCCCGCTCCAGGAGGTGGAGGGTGTTGCCCTGCTTGTCTGCCAGTATCTGGAATTCCACATGGCGGGCATGGGTGAAGCATTTTTCCAGGTAGACCCGTCCGTCACCAAAGGCGTTTTCCGCCTCCCTGGCCGCGGCCTCCAGTTTTTCCGCCATTTCTTCCTTCGATTCCACAATGCGGATGCCCTTGCCCCCGCCCCCGGCCGATGCCTTGATGAGGACGGGGTAGCCCATGTCCTCGGCCGCCGACAGCATCTGGTCCAGGGAGGTGGCCTCCCCGGAAAGGCCGGGGATCACGGGGACATCGGCCTTGAGCATGATGGCCCGGGCCGTGAGTTTGTCCCCCATCTCCCGGATCACCTTTGCAGAGGGGCCGATGAAGACAATGCCGCTCTCTTCACATTTTTGGGCAAACTCGGCGTTTTCGGACAAAAAACCGTACCCGGGGTGGATGGCCTGGGCCCCGGTGGATTTCGCCGCCCCAATGATGGCGGCCATGTTGAGGTAGCTCTGTCCGGGATCGGCCGGGCCGATGCAGACGGCTTCGTCCGCTTCCAGGCGGTGGAGGGCTTTGGTGTCGGCCTCTGAATAGACGGCCACGGTGGCAATGTCCATCTCCCGGCAGGTCTGGATAACCCGGATGGCGATCTCTCCCCGGTTGGCAATGAGTATTTTGGTAAACATCATCTCCTCCCTTACATCCTGAATACGCCGAAGCCGTATTCGTCATTCCGAATGGGGGCGTTGAGGGCGGCGGAAATTCCCAACCCCAGCACGTCCCGGCTTTTGGCCGGATCCACAATGCCGTCGTCCCAGAGCTGGGAGGTGGCATGGTAGGGGTTGCCCTCCTTCAGGGCATTGGCCTCAACCGGCTCCTTGATGGCGGCGCATTCCGCTTGGGTCATTTGGGGTTGGCCCATGCGAAGGCGCTGGTCGTTGGTGATGGTGATGAGGACGTCGGCGGCCTGGGTCCCGCCCATGACGCCGATCTGGGCATTGGGCCACATCCAGAGCATGCGGGGGGAATAGGCCCGACCGCACATGGCATAGTTGCCCGCCCCAAAGGAGGCGCCCACGATCATGGTGAATTTGGGCACGGAGCAGGTGGAGACCGCATTGACCATTTTGTGGCCGTCCTTGGTGATCCCGTCCTTTTCGTATGCCTTGCCCACGATGAAGCCGTTGATGTTCTGGAGGAAGACCAGGGGGATCTTTCGCTTGTCGCAGAGCTGGATGAACTGGGTGCCCTTTTGGGCGCTTTGGGAAAAGAGGATTCCGTTGTTGGCCAGGATGCCCACGGGGTAGCCGTGGATATAGGCCCAGCCCGTGACCAGGGTGGGGCCGTACATGGATTTGAATTCCAGGAACTCGCTGCCGTCCACCACCCGGGCAATGACCTCCCGGATGTCGTAGGGCTGGCTCAGGTCCGGGCTGACAATGCCGTAGAGTTCCTTGGGATCGTAAATGGGGGGAATAGGCGGCCTCACCGAAAGTTTCGACTTTTCCTCCACGGGCAGGTTCCTCACGATCTTACGGATCATGGCAATGGCCTGGGGATCGTCTTCGGCATAGTAGTCCGAGACCCCGGAGTCCCGGCAGTGGACCATGGGGCCCCCCAGTTCGTCGGCACTGACCTCGTCACCGGTGGCGGCCTTGACCAGGGGCGGTCCCCCCAGGAAGATGGCGCCGTGGCCCTTGACGTGGACGATCTCGTCGCACATGGCCACCCCGTATGCCCCGCCGGCCGTGCACAGCCCCATCACCCCCACGATCTGGGGGATGCCCATCTTGGACATGCGGGCCTGGTTGTAGAAGACCCGACCTCCGTCGTCCAGGTCGGGGAAGATCTCCGATTGCATGGGCAGAAAGGCGCCGGAGGAATCCATGAGGTTGATCAATGGAAGCCGGTTCTCCATGGCAATGGTCTGGCACCTCAGGGTCTTTTTCACGGACATGGGGTACATGGCCCCGCCCTTGATGGTGGCATCGTTCATGAGGACCATGCATTCCCTGCCCGAAACCCTGCCGATGCCGGCCACAATCCCTGCCTTGTGGATTTTACCGTCGTAGAGGCCCTTGGCCGCCAGGGGGGCGATTTCCAGGAAGGGGGTATTCCGGTCCAGGAGGAGTTCCAGCTTTTGGGCCGCCGGAATCTTGCCCGATTCTTTATGGCGCTGGAGGGCCTTGGGAGATCGCTGGTTCATGGCCGTGTCCAGTTCCTGGTTCAGCCCTTCCACCAGGGTGGTCATCCGGGCGAAATTGTCTTTATAGCCTTGTGAATTGACGTCGATCCGAGTGTTGATTACATCCATGGCTGTCCTCATATTAAAGGGTCAACTGCCGTGTATGAACAAAGTCAGGGTAAGTGGCCCTGAATTAATGATATGTCTCGGTTATTTCACAGAATTCTCCGTTATCATTATAGTGCGGCTTTTATATTGTCAAATAAAAAAAGCTCAACTCCGGAAAAAGGGTATTTTTCAAAGTGCCGCACCTACGATCTATGATGGATGGGGGAAGGGGGAAGGGAGGAAAGGGGAGCTGTGAATCCGCTCCCCTTTGACATCGGATCAGTTGGATTTGAGGCGGAGCCCCTGGTCTGCAAGGGCCGGCGGCCCAAGACGTTTACAATACAGACTGAGCAGGGCGGAACCGCAGAGCAGGGCAATGATGATAAAGCCCATGGGCGCGGTGGTGCCGAAGCTGTCCTTGATGTGGCCGTTGAGCCAGGGCATGATCATGCCGGCGGTGCCAAAGGAGGTGAACAGGCTGCCGTAATTCACCCCAAAGTGGCGGACTCCGAAGTACTCCTTGGTAATGGCCGGGAAAAGGGTGAGGTTGCCCCCGTAGTTGAGGCCCATGGCAAATACCACGGTGAGCACGGCGACCGTATTGGTGCTCCCTGCCGAGGTGAGGCGGATGAGGAGAAAAACAGTGACGGCCTGGGCCAAAAATTCCTGGAACAGGGTCTGGTGGCGACCGATCCTGTCGGAAATTGCCCCGGCCAGGATCCGGCCCAGGGTATTGCCTGCGGCCAGGACCACCACGGTGAAAAAGGCCATCTCCCCCAGGGCATGGCGTCCGATGTCTGCGGCCACACTGATGTAGACCAGACCGGCCGAGGCCCCGGAAAAATACATGAGGTAGAGGAGCCAGAACTGGGGGGTTTTCAGCATGGCTCCGGGGGAGAATTCGGTCATGTCAATGGCGGCGGTCGAATGGGTTCCGGCCGGGGTAAATCCCTTGGGCGGGTTGGTCACCAGCCATCCCACGGTTGCGGTGACGGCCCAGACCATGATGCCAAGGGTGATAAGGGTCTGGGAAACACCAAGGACAAGGGCCCCGTCGGCACCGGGCTGGGCAAAATAGTGGAGGAGCCATTGGGCCAGGGGGGCCAGGGGCACCGGTGCCAGGCCGGTGCCGGCCACCACCAGTCCGGCCACCAATCCGGTTTTTTCCCTGGGGAACCATTTGATGGCCGCCGGGGTCAGGGCGGAATAGCCAAAGCCAACCCCAATGCCGGTGACAAAGCCGAAGCCCAGGATATAGGCGGCCTTGCTCCCCTCACCCAGCCCGGACATGATGCAGCCCAGACCGCAGAGAAATCCCCCAAGGAGGATCACGGGCCGGGGCCCCAGGCGGTCCTGGAGGCGTCCCGCAGGTACCATGACCAGGGAGAAGACCGTGGCCATGATGGCGTAGGGCAGGGCCTTGTCTGCATGGGTCCAGCCCCATGCGTCGGGGATGCCGGACTTGATCACGGACCAGACGTAGAGAATACCAAAGGCCAGGGCCAGCATGGCTCCGGCCGCCGTCACCACCCAGCCCCGGGCCGGGGTGGCGCTGTGTTGATCTGTCATGGGAACTTACCTTTCTTTGGTGGGGTTCAGGGCTGTTTCAAATTCAGGAAGGGAATGTTGAAATCTGTTCTGGATTAGAAAAAAGACCTCCTTTGGGGTGGCCTTTTGAGATGCAATGGGCATGTTCTGATTCCTTATGGGCACCCCGGGCATTCATGGGGCCGGGGGATATCTGTATTCAATATGGGCGACACATCAGCACAGAACTCTGCGCCATGACAGGGACAATGTCAATGGGAGATTGGCTCCGGGCGCGATTTTTCGCGGAAAAAAGCCCGGTGGGTTCCGGTGGGAACCCGCCGGGCAGATGGGGGGACGGCATCTGGTTTTAATTCCCCATTTTATTGTTCCAGGTCGGCATGGCTGCGGATGATCTCCGCATTGAGCCGTCCCTGGATATAGAGGGAAAGGACGGCCACGGCTTGGTCGCAGACATTGAAGACCGGGATATGGTTCCTGGTCAGGGCGTTGCGCAATGGGTCGTAGAGGCGTCCCCCGTCCACCACGGCAATGACGGGTTTGTTGGAGGCCTGGTTCAGGGCGATGAGCCGGTCCCGGATATTGCCCTGGGCATCCATGTGGAAGTGGGGAAGGTCGGTTTTTTCCAGGGTTTTCATGGCCGGGGACATGGGATCCAGGCTGAGGATCACCGCATCCACCCCCGGATCCCGGGTAAGGACGGTGGCGATTTTCCCATGGGCCTCGTCATCGGCCGCCGGGTTGATGTCCAGGGGATTGGCAATGGTGACAAAGGCGTCCAGCCGTTTGGCCGCAAGGATCTCTGTTATGGCGTCCTTGGTGGCGCCGCCGATCTTGGCCAGCTCCATCTTAAAGTCGTCGGACTGGGTGGAGTCTGCCATGCCCACGGCTTCGAAACCGGCGCCGGAGACAGCGGCCAGTCGGTTACCGTTGATCTTTTTCCCGTTGAGGCTTTCGGCCAGGAACATGAGTTCCTGGAATTCGGAAAAGGTCCGGGCCACAATGGCCCCGGCCTGGCGGACGCAGGATTCGCAGACCATGTAATCCCCGGCCAGGGAAGCCGTGTGGGAGGAGGTGGCTGCCTTGCCCGCCGGGGTCCGACCGGCCTTGTAAAAGACCACTTCCTTGCCGTTGAGCACCGCAGCCCGCACGGCCTTGCAAAAGTCCAGGCCGTCCAGGTCGTTGAATCCTTCAGCATAGACGGCGATGACATCCACTTCATCACTCTCCTTGAAATAGGTCATCATGTCGGCCAGGGTGAGGTCGGTCTGGTTGCCCATGGAGATCATGTAGGCCGGAGAGAGTTGGGGATACTGGTGGCTTCGGTGGAGCATGAAGGCCCCGGACTGGCTCACCAGGGCGGCCCGATTGTATCCGGCTCCCCAGTCTTTGGGCAGCTTTTCTTCGGGGATGAACCAGGTGTCGTAGCCCCCGGGCTTGGAGACCACGCCCATGCAGTTTGCCCCCAGGAAGACCGGCCCTCCGTCTGGGGTGGCGTGGGCTGCATCGATTTTTTCAATGACCTGGGCCGCCCGTTCCTTGGAGTCATCGGTCTCACCCATGCCGCCGGGGATGAGCATGACGGTGTGGGCAAGGTTCAGGTCCAGGATGTCGTCCACCAGGCCGGGGACCTGGGCGGCCCCCACGGCAATGATGAAAAGATCCAACGGGCCCTTGTTTTCAGCCATATACGCCTTGAAGTCGTGCAGGCAGCGCACCCCGTCGATGTCTTGGCTGCCGTCACGGAAGATCGTCACCTTTTCCCTGTCAAAGCCCTCGGCCAGGACATTGTCCAGGATGATGCGGCCAAAGTTCTTCCGGGTGGCGGAGACGCCTATGATGCCTAGGGTCTCTGGGTGGAGAAGGCTGTGGACCTTGCCCGCAGGCCGGGCCGTGGGCAGGGATTCGGCCCTGCCGAAGCGGCACATCCCGTCCAGGGGGACCATGAGGTAGTCGGTGAAGGCAAAGGGGTTGATCTCCAGTTCCTGGATGACAAAGGGGGCTTCGGGGTTAGCCTGGGAATAGTATTGGCCCATCTGAATGAAGGATTCAAAACATTCGATGAGCTGTTCGTCGGTGACGATGCGGCGCTGGCCCCGGGTGAGGCCGGCCAGTTTCTTATAGGAGATGGTTTTTTTAAAGAGCTGGAAAAAGGAATCCCCGGTGTTCAGGGCCACGGAGCCGGCCACAATGGCCTGGCCCTTGCGGAAGCGTTGGGCGTAGAGTTCGGTGTCTGTCCCGCCTAACCCAGCGGAGATCACGGTGCCGAATTCCCGGGTGTGGCGCAGGCCCACGATGAGTTCGTTGCCGAATGCCGTGGAATCCGGGGGCATGAACTGGACCAAAAGGATCCCCTGGATGTTTTTGGACACGGCGGAGACCAGGGCCTCGCCGGTGAGCCCTTCGTAGTCGGTCGGGGCAGGGTCACCGAAATGCTCGATGCGGGAGGCATAGTTTTCCGGCACCTCGGCAAACATCCGGCGCACGGCGGATCTTACCTTGTTGATGTCCTTTTTTACGACCTTTACCCCGCCCACCTCGGTCTTGTGGATGATGTGGGGGGAAACGATCTTCAGGACGACCTTTTCACCGGAAAGGGCGTCCAGGATTTCCTGGGTGGGACGGGCCCCCCTGCGGATGAAGTGGCATTTGGGCGGGGTTTCCGCCCCGGACCGGGCCAAAAGATCATAGGTTTCAAATTCGTACAAAAAGCCCCTTCCCTCGTCATGGGCCGAGGTGAGGAGCTGGGTGATGCCGGTAAAATCAATGGCAAGTTCCATATTGGGATCCCCGTAGGTGGTGGCGGTTCGGTTCTGAACCAGGCATGGAGGCCGTGGCCGCTTTATCGTTCGGTTATGCAGTGATTGTCCGGGGGCGAACCCGTCCCCCGGGCAATGGTGTTGTCGGTAAAGGAGTGGGTGTTGTTTTATCCTTTTTTTCACCAATTGTCATGGCCTTATCTGCAACCGGAAGACAAGGCCGTGACAGCAGACGGACCCGGTCCGTCCCCTGTCGACCGTGAAGATGGTGTGGTTGGCCTTCCAGACGGCGAATTTGGGGGAGATGGTTTTCAGGGGGATGGTGCCAAAGGGAGCCGGGGGCCCTGTTCAAGGATAGCGGCCAGGGAAACAGTCGTCCTCAATTGAATCCAGACGGTCCGGCAAGGCATGTATTGCTTTTTCGGCGGAAATGGGGCACCTTTCGGGTTTGTTGCCGGGCCCCTTGGGCCTATATGGAAAGACGCGTAAACCGGATGGGGACTGGGAGGTAAAAGGTGACCAGGGAAACATTGGCCATTGTATTGGGTTTGGGGTGTGCTGGGGCATGGGGGACTGGGGATTTTGCCGGGGGATTTGCCTCCCGAAAGGGGAACACCCTTGGGGTGGTCTGGATCTCCCAGGTCCTGGGCGGGATCGTGTTGACGACCCTGGCCCTGCTGTCATCCGAGGGGTTTCCCGATCTGCACTTTGTCCTATATGGAGGGATTGCAGGTGTATTTGGGAACATTGGGCTGGTGGCCCTGTACAGGGGGCTGGCCCTGGGGAGAATGGGGATTGTGGCCCCCCTGTCCGCCGTATTGACGGCCCTGGTTCCCGTGGGATATTCCCTGGTGTCGGTGGGACTTCCTTCGGTGCCGCAATTGGTTGGGATTTTCCTGTTCATGGTGGCCATCTGGCTGCTTTCCGCCGGGGAAGCTGGGTTCAAAATGACAGCCTTGGAATTGGGGTTGTCCATTGTTGCGGGCCTGGGGTTTGGCCTGTTTTTTATTTTCATCGACAGGGCCAGTGAACAGGCGGTGTTCTGGCCCCTGGTCAGTGCCCGTGTGGCCTCCATTGTTTTTCTGGGGAGCTTTCTCCTGGCCAAGGGCAGGTCTATCCGGACGGCTCCGGGGCAATGGAAACCCATTGGGGTGGTGGCGGTGTTTGATGCCCTGGGAAATCTGTTATTCGCCATGGCAACCCAGGTGGGGCGGCTGGATATTGCTGCGGTGCTGGGATCCCTTTATCCGGCGGCCACGGTGGCCTTGGCCTGGTTGTTTTTCAAGGAACGGCTGGGTCGGAAACAATGGTTGGGCGTGGCAGGTGCCCTGGCTGCCCTGGTTCTGATTTCCATTTGATCTCTGTTTATGGGCATGGCGGTTCGTGGCCGGGCCAGTGATGAAAGGAATCGACACCGGGCGTGTTCCGGTGCCCATGGCATGCCTTAGCCTGACGGCTTTGCGGAACCATGGCGAAAAATATTTAAGGGGAGAATTTTGTCGCAATAATTCGTGGCGGTTTGGGGGGCGTAATGGCTGTCTGAAATAACCGCAAAAAAATAATAAGAGCCATGATCAAAATGGGGAACAGGGTTAATTTGCAAGGGTGTTCGTTGATTTTGCATGTTGATTCACCTGAATATTTTAGCTATTATACGCATACTTCAAATATATCTTAATTCAAAGCGAGCTTGATACCCATGGCCTCAAAAATTTATAAGATTTTAAAAGACAGGATTCTATCCTTGGAATATGAACCCGGGGAGAATTTGGATGAGCAGAAAATTGCAAAGGAATTCGGTGTAAGCCGGACACCCATTCGGGAGGCGTTGATCCTCCTTGAATGGGAAAAACTGATCCAGATTGTTCCCAGGGTCGGCATTACAGTTGAGAGGATCGATTTCCAGAAATTGCAGGAAGTCTTTAAGTGCAGGGTGATGATCGAAGGCGAAATTGGTTACCTGGCCGGTGTAAATTGTACCGAATCCCACCTTGTTGAAATCGAAAAGCTGATCGTGGAATGTAAGACGGTTATTAAAAAACAGGATCCCAAGCATTTATTCAAACTGGATACCGAGTTCAGAAAGGTGCTTGCCACTGCCGCAAGGAACTATACCCTGGCTGAAATTTCCGATTCCCTTTACGAGTATACTTTCAGGGTCTGGGGACTGGCCGTGAGCAAACGGAATATCCAGGCCGAGGCCGAGTTTGAGCTTGCCGAGATGGAGAAAACCTACGACGCATTGAAAAGCAATGATGGGGAGTTGGTAAAACAGGTGCGGGGCAATACCATAAAAGGCTATGTGGAGCGCATGCTGTTTAATTTTACGGATTAATCCACCCATGCCGTCCTTGCCAGGCCCTTGGCCTTGGGACGGCATTTTTATATCCAAACGTCATGTGTGGGGCCCTGGACCGGATGATGCCCAGGTGTTTGTTGGGCAGGCCTAATTGGGGGATTCAAATAAAAACGGGGTGGAGGCGAATGTATTCTTTCGGTTCCACCCCGTTTTGTTTTAGGGGATAGCGGACTCCGGTCAGGGATTAGCCGCCCATGTATGCTTCATAAAGGTTGGGAAGGTACATGCTGAATTCCGGGACAAAGGTGACAAACAATACCATGGGCAAGTGGCCCAGCATTAAAAAGCGCATGGTGGGTAGGAAATATTGGTCCAGTGTCAGGTTGGATACACCTCCGGCCATGTAGAGCATTGGGGCGCAGGGCGGGGTGATGTTTCCCATGCCCAGGTTAAGGGCCACAATGGCTGCAAAGTGGATGGGGTCGATTCCCAGCTGTTTGATGATGGGAAGGAAGATGATGGCGGCCAGTACCCCGCCGGACACGTCGTCAATGATCATACCCATGAACAGGATCAAAAGGTTGATCAAGAGCATGAGCACCACCCTGTTGTCGGACAGGGTGAGGAGGAATTCCGCCACCTGGTTGGGGATGCGGCCCAGCACCATACTTCTGCTCATGATGAAGAGGAACAAAAGCAGTACCATCACCTCTGCAGTCAGGGTTGCGGCGTCCAGGGAGACGGAACATAATTTTTTAAAGTTTAGCTGTCTGTAAAAGATGAAGCCCACAATCAATGTGTAGACGAAGGCGATGGCGCCGGCTTCGGTGGGGGTACAGATCCCTCCGTAAATACTGCCCAGGATGAGAACAGGCATGAGCAGTGCCAAAAAGGATTTCTTAAAGGAGCTGCCGATTTCGGAAATCGCCTTTGAAGTGGGGATTTTTTCGGCCACCTTGACATTGTCGTTCTTCCTTAAAAACAGATAGTTCAGCACACAATAAATGGTGGTGAGCAGGATGCCCGGTGCGATGGTGGACAAGAATGCCTTGGTTACGGATTCGCGGATGGCAATGGCGAAAACGATCATGGGGATACTGGGGGGAATCAAAAAGGCCAGGACGGATGATACCGACAGCAGGGCTGTGGCGTGGCCTTTGGGATAGCCTTCCTCCACCATCCGCGGGTACATGATTTTTCCAATGGCGACGATGGTGGCGGCGGCACTGCCTGAGATGGCACCGAACAGAGCACAGCTGACAACGGTGACTGCACCCAGCCCGCCCTTTTTTCTTCCGATAAAGGCGTTTACAAAGTCCAGAAGCTTTTTGGAAATTCCCGAGGAGCCCATGAGGTTGCCGGAAATGATAAACAGCGGAATGGCCAGCAGTGAAAAGGCCGAAGCCTGGAAATAACCGTACACCGCATGGGATGAGATATCGATACCCGTCATCAGCGCATATAGAATGGTTCCGCTGCCAAATGCGAACCCAACGGGCATCTCCAGCAGGATCAGCCCAACAACTACCGTAATCATTATAATAAAATACGTCATAATCCCTAAAAGTCCTTATCGATAATGCTTCTCTGGGTGGTTTGAGTTAAAGCCGGGCGCTGTTTTCACGGTTGAGTGCACTGACGCTTTTCTGCTGGGTTGGATTTAAGGCAGAGGATTTTTTGAATTTCAAAAATCCATTGCAGGAAAAAATAACCCGCCATGAGACTGAACCCGGTGAACATGCTGAAGTCCCAGAGGTATTTGGGAAGTCTCATATAGGTGCTCATTCGACCGATGTTAAGGTTCACCATGGCAAATTTGTAGGCATAATACGAAAATACACAGGTCACCCCGAGGCAGAGCAGGGTGTTGATGGCGCTGATGATGGTCTTGGTTAGCGGCTTCTTAAAAATCAGATTTACAACACCGCCGGCAATGTGGGTTCTCTGCCGGGTGGCGTTGGCCATGCCCAGAAAATAGACCCAGAGTGCAAAAAGGGGGGCCAGTTCTTCAATTCCCAGGAAGGGGCTTTCCAGCACGTAGCGCATGAAAACCTGGAGGGCCATTAGAAACCCCAGGGCAATGATCATAAAAATGGTGCTGGCCTGGATCCCCTTGATCAACACGCGCTCCAAGCGTGCCAAGCCGCTAAGAAACGGCGTATTGGCGCCTTCCAGTTTTGATTTCACCGTCACCGCAGCGTTTGAGTCGGTGCAGGTTGAATCCCCTTGGGGCGTTGGGGAAGTCGTCTCTTCGTTGTGTTCCGTTGTCATTTTTGATCCCTGAATGCTCTTATGTAATATGGTAGATGGTTCCGATTTCCCGTGCCCTGGACCGGACCTGTTTGTCCTAAACCAGACCGGCTTCAAACCGGTCCGGTCCAGGGTGTTTGGCCGTGTCCATCCAAGGAGAGGCCGGCATGGAAAAAATTAACGGGCCATGGCGGCTTCTGCTTCCTTTAGAATACGGGCAACGGTTTCTTTACCCAGGAGTTCTTCCATTCTGGGCTGCTCTGCACTGCGGATGAGGGAGAGGTGCTTCTGGGTTTGCTTCGGTGTCAGTTCCACTACGGAAAGTCCCTTGGTTTCCATTTCCTTCAGCACCTCATGGTTGAATGTTTCAATTTCGGTCCAGGACCAGGAAACCGCTTCGTCCATTGATTCTTTGATCCACTGCTGTTCCTGCTGGGGAAGGCTTTCCAGCCAGGCTGCGTTGGCCAGGATAAAGGTGTGTTCAAAGTGGAGTTTGGCATGAACATAGGCATCCAGAACATCTGAGAAGGGGAGGGCGTCAACGGGGGGATTGTAAGCGCCGCCGTCCACAGCACCGGTCTGGAGGGCTGTGTAGAGTTCAGACAGGGGAACGGTAACCACGGAAAAGCCCAGGGCTTTGTAACGATCAATTCCCATGAGAAAGGGGGGAACCCGCATTTTGAACCCCTTGGAGGTTTCAGGGACATCCACGGGAAGCTGTTTTCCTTTTCTGACGGAATAGCCGGCGAACCCTGAGGGTACCAGCCCCAGGTTGGCCAGCCCCAGTTTGGCATACATGTCGTCGTAAAGGGAATCGATATATCCGCCTTTGCCATAGAGCTGTCTTGCCGCGGGCCAGTTGTCAACAAGCCCGCCGTAAATGGAAAGGTCCAATTTGGGGTTGAGTTCCGAAAGTGCCCAGGTGATGTTCATCTGGATGGAACCGGCAATGGTCTGGTCCACCTGGTTGGCCCAGTCTCCCAAGGTTCCACCGGGGAAGTAGTCCACCTTTATCTGTCCGCCGGACTTTTCAGTGACATTTTGAATAAACCGCTCTGATACCTTGTGAAAAATATGGAATGTGGGCATGGCGTGGGAGAGAATCAGGGTGGTTTTTGCACTTGCCTGGGTCGGAAGGAAAAACGAGGCTGCCATAAGGAAAATGAAGACACTCGTTATCATGGTGGTGATGTTTTTTATTTTTTTCATGCGAACTCTCCTAATTGAAAATGGTGTAGGTATTTTGATTTAGGACCGGAGAAACATATTTGCGGTGACGCAAAAGCAGTTCCTGTGCGTTTCTGTAAAAATATCTATGGCGACGACGATGCCGCCCGTTTATTTCATGGATACCCTCCTCTGTTTTTGTGTGTTGAATATATATTTTTTTATGGGAAAAATACCAAGATCTCTGGGCTTTTGTTTCTCCCGCCCGATCAATGTCCGGGAAGGGCCAGGCCAAGATCCAGGATTTTTTCAATTCCGTGGGCCGTATTCAATACGCGTTCTTCATTGTAATGGTGGCCAATGATCTGCAATCCCATGGGAAGGCCGGTGCTGTGCTGTCCCAATGGGATGGAAATGGCCGGGTGTCCGGTCATGTTGAAGAAACTGGTAAACCGGGTCAAGGCATTGCCCACGGCTTCTTTTTTGCCATTGTTCGTGACGAAACGGGTTTCTGTTTTGGGAGCAATAATGGGACAGGTCGGTGTGAGCATGACGTCAACACCCTGGAGGGCTGCCGTGGTTTCCATGCGGTATTTTTCGATGAGCCGTTTGGCCCTGACATAATGTTCCGCCAGGATGAACTGGCCCGTGGCCATGCCGGAACGCAGATCGTCCCCGTAAAGGTGTTTCCTGGTTTTCAGATATCGGCTGTGGTAGGAGAGCATCTCCGGGAGCTGGACCAGAAGGGAGGCTGTTCTGGTTTTTTCCATGGAGGGCAGTTCCACCTGGATCAGTTCCGCACCATGGGCTTCACATTGCTGGAGCAGCTCCTTCATGGCGGTATCAATCTCGGGGTCAAGGTCGTCCAGGAAATAGGACTTTGGAACGCCGATACGCAGCCCTTTGATGGAAGATGCTTCGAGTCCGGCGAAAAAATCCTGTTTTCCGCCGTCCATTGCCGTCATGATCAGGGCGGTGTCGGCCACATCCTTTGCCATGATGCCGACATGGTCCAGGGACCAGCAATAGGGGATAACCCCCTGGGAGTCCAACCTGCCGTAGGTGGGCTTGAATCCCACAATGCCGCACAATGCAGCCGGTACCCGCACGGATCCGCCGGTGTCGGTTCCAAGGGTATAGGGGACAAGGCCGGCGGCAATGGATGATGCGGAGCCGCTGCTTGATCCGCCGGCAAGGCGGGTTGGATCCCAAGGGTTAAAGGCGGTTCCGGTGAACTGGTTCACACCGGTGATCCCATAGGCAAATTCATGGAGATTGGTTTTACCCATCATGATGCCGCCGGCGGTTTTCAGCCGTTTTACCATGAGGGCGTCTGCTTCGGGCACATGGTTTTCCAGAACACGGGATCCGCCCGTGGTTCTGATGCCCTCTGTGCAGAAGAGGTCTTTACAGGCAAAGGGAATCCCATGTAAGGGGCCGTGGTAGTCTCCTGCCGCTAGTTCCTTTTCCGCTACCTCGGCCTGTTGGAGGGCATGGGATTTGGGGATGGTGATGAAGGCGTTGAGGCGCTCTTCTTCTGCGCGCGCTATAAAGAAACCCGTCAATTCAACGGGGGATATCTCTTTTTGTTCCAGCTGGGAAGCCAATTGCAGGACAGTCATGTTGGCTAAAGCATCAAGGGTCATTTGGGGCTCCTTTGGGGAATAGGGTTTCGGCTGAAAAAAATCCAGGGGTTACGGTGTGATACCTTCGGCCGGCCCGATCTGATCCAGATCGATTTCCTGTAAGGATTTGATCTCTTCCAGCAATTCCTGAAATCCGGTAATGACGCCATGCTGTGGGGATACAAGGTCCGAGAGATCCTGGTCTTCCCATTCATAGGTGGGGAACTCCCTGAGCAATTGGTCCAGTGTTTGTTTGGAGACGGTTTGCATGGTCAACCTCTTTGTAATTGTTGAATTAGGGCCGGATAAACAAGGTGTGAAAATTCAAAGAATTCAAATCCCTGTTTATCCGGCATCCGTTATCGGCCTTCGGTGGTATGACCGAAGGCATGGCTCCCTTTGTTTAGAGAACCTGCAGCTCGTTGGGGAAGGGGGTCAGATATTCAAATCCGTCCTTGGTGACGACAATGGAGTCTCCGACCCGGGCAGCCGTTTTTCCGGGGATGGAAACCGCGCCGTCCACGGCAAAGGTCATGCCGGCCTTTAACACTGTTTTATCCCCGGTTTTCAATTCCGGTTTTTCGATGAGGGAGAAGCCAATGCCCCGACCGGTCCGGTAGCACAAGCCAAAGCCTTCGTCTTCGTATACGGCGGCGGAGGCATTGTGAACATCTTCTGCAACGGCACCTTCCTTGATGGAATTCAGGGCGGCCGCCTGGGCTTTGAGTGAAATTTCGTAGAGCCGTCTTTCCTCGTCCGTTACGGAACCGACCCAGTATTGGCGGTCAAATCCGATTTTTATGCCCTTGAAATTGTTCAGCTCACAAAAGCACATATAGACGGATTCACCCTTTTCCACCTTTCTTACGGTGGGACGTCTATGGACCATTGAGAGGTCGGGGCCGCCGGATGCAAAGACCTGGAGGTTGTAAATCATGGGGGAGAACAGTCTTTCTGATCCCTTATCCGTCAGGAATTCCGCCGCCTTCCGGGTTCCGCCGGCCATTACGGCAAGGGAGATTTCATATTCGGGCACCCCTTCAGCAATGGCGTCTCTGCCGCCTTCGCACATGGCAATGGAAACCTGTCCGGCCTGGCGCATGATTTCCAGGTCTGCGGGGGTTTTGATGAGCCGCATGTCGGATAAAATCGGTGCCACATCAACGATTTCGACATTGGGGAAGGCGTCTCTCAGGTAGGCTTGGATCATGGGGTGCATCTGGAGGGCTTCGATGCCGATGCGAAGTTTGCCCTTATCCTTTAGCAGGTTGTCCAGGAGGCGTCTCCATTCGCCGTCAATTCCATCGGACCATTCCTGGACGTCCTGGACCCAGGTCATCTGGGTGCACATTTCCGCCTCAAGACTGGGGGTGATGATGCTGCAGTCTCCACCACCGGGAACGACAACGATGGTGGGACGACCGAACTGCATTCCCAGATAGCCCCAGAACCCGGAGAGGTAATAGACGCTGTCCGGTTCCTGCATAAAAGCAAAATCAATATTCTGTTCTGCAATTCGTTTCTGAAAGTCGAGGGTTCTATTCTGATGTACATTACTCATGGCTGTTCGAAATCTCCTTTTGGCACGGCAAGTTTCGGGACCGGTGATAACCCCGATGGCAAAACGGCAGTGCTGGATTTGGGGGTGCCGAATTGATGTTTCCATGATGATTCAAAGGTTATACGGCAAATAAACAAGGCACCCTGAACAATTAATATATCTTGAGCCCAAGCGTTCTTTGTAAAAACATATATATGATAGATGATGTTGATAGTTTATTTGATATATATAAGTCAATATTTTTTATCAGAAAATATGAGGGATAAAATATATTTGATAGTCCGAACACCCGGTTCTTGATGGGGGGTAGCTCCCGTTTTTTGGCCTGGTTATTGGGTGTTTACTATGTGTTTTTGGATATGAAAGATGGTTTGATAGAAAAGTTATGGAGCTTAAGGCTTTAAAATGTTGTGAAATTGTGTCAAGCCATTTTTCCGGTTGTCGGCTGAAGGGTGTGGGGCAAATAAATGTTCGCCGTATTGGATTTGTCTGGGGTTAGAAAATATATTAAACAATTTTAAATTAGATGTGTTTTGTTCTTTGATATGTTCTATGGATTGTCTCGGCGGGCTTTTTCTATTTTTGTTTTACATGGAATAGTGGGATGCCATCCACTCCCTGTATTTGCCGGTCTGTACCGAGCGCACCCAATCCATGTGTTCCAGGTACCAGTCAATGGTACGGGCCATGGCGGTTTCGAACCCATATTCCGCCGTATACCCGATGGTCTTCCGGCTCTTGTCCGCATTGATGGCGTAGCGAAGGTCGTGGCCGGGACGGTCGGTGACAAAACGGATCAAGGCCCTTGATTGTCCGGCTGGGTTTCCCTGTCTTTCATCCATTAGGTCGCAGAGGGTGTGGACCACCTGGATATTGGTTTTTTCCACTCCGCCGCCGATGTTGTAGGTCTGTCCGGCCCTGCCCTTTTCAAAGGCCAGGGCCAGGGCACGGCAATGGTCTTTAACATAGAGCCAGTCCCGGATGTTCTCCCCCTTGCCGTAAACGGGGATGGGGTTCCGGTCAAGGATGTTGAGGATGACCAGGGGAATCAGCTTTTCCGGGAATTGATAGGGGCCGTAGTTGTTGGAACAATTGGTGACCACCACGGGCAGGCCAAAGGTCTTGTGAAAGGATTTGGCAAAGTGGTCCGAGGCCGCCTTGGACGCCGAATAGGGGCTGGAAGGATCATAGGGGGTCTCTTCGGTGAAGGGCGGTTCTCCGGGATTAAGGCTGCCATAGACTTCGTCCGTGGAAACGTGGAGAAAGCGGAAGGGTCTGTCCGGGTTTTTCTTGAACTGTCTCAGGGCGGCCTCCAGCAGGTTGAAGGTGCCGGTGACATTGGTTTCCATGAAGGCCCTGGGCCCGGCAATGGACCGGTCCACATGGGATTCGGCCGCCAGGTGGAAAACACCGTCGAATTCATGGGTCTCAAAGAGCTGGTCCACAAATCCGGCCTGGGTTATGTCCCCGTGGATAAAGGTGTACCGAGGGGTGTTTTCAAGTGCGGAATGGTTGTGGGGATTGCCGGCATAGGTCAGGGCATCCAGGTTAAACAGGGACCATTGGGGATGGGTTGTGTGGAGCAGCCGAATCAGGTTGGTTCCGATGAATCCGGAACCTCCTGTAACCAGGATGTTTTTCATGTCAGTCTCCGGGGTTAGAAGGTGAATAGGGAGAGCTGGTTCCTTCGTGCGTCTGCGTGCTGGATGGTGACCTGGATGATGTCGCCGTGTTTCAACCGCAGGCCCGAGGCCGGGATACGGGTCTCCAGCATGAACTCCTTAATCAGGATGTTGTAAAAATCCCTGTGGCAGTCCAGGACCAGGCCCTCGAATTGTTTGCCCTTCATGGACTCCAGATATTTGATCAACCAATAGCGTTTCCGGGCCCCCTGGATGCGGCCGGTGTTGGCCATGGGGATGGAGACGGTGTGGAGGATGTCTTCCAGCTCGTTGCGGCTGTATGCCGGCCCCAGCCCCAGGATGGAGCGGATCTGCCGTTGGGTGAGCAGGTCGTGGTAGCGCCGGATGGGGGAGGTGGCCGTGACATATGCCTTGACCCCGAGGCCTGCATGGAGTTCGGGCTTGGTGCCGATGACGGCCCGGCTCAGGTGCTTTCGCTGCATGAAATTGGGCAGCAATGCGGTCTCAACCCCCTTGAACAGGCGCTGTTTGGGGGCGGCCTGGGACCGAAAAACCGCAGGGGTGTCGTTGTTGGCCAGGAATTCGGCCATGAGGGAGTTGGCCAGGATCATCATTTCCGAGACCAGCATCCGGGCTGGATTTTCCCGGTCCACCTTGGCATAGCGGATCTCCTTGTTCTCCAGCCAGACGTTGACCTCGGGCAGGGTAATCTGCACGGCACCGCTCTTGAGCCGCTTTTCCCTCAAAAGGGTGGCGATTTTATAGAGGCTGGTGATGGGGTCGTTCTGTCCGTTGAGCAGATTGGCTTCGGCATAGCTCATCTGCTGGTGAACCTTGATGATGGAGGAGACAATGTCGTAGCTCTGGACCTCAAAGAACCGGCTCATGTGGACCAAAACCGAAATGGCCGGCCGGACTTGATCCTGGCGCAGGCTGCACAGATCCTCGGACAGGGTGGTGGGGATCATGGGCAGCTTGTCGTCGGGCATGTAGATGGAGGATGCCCGCCTCCGGGCGGCCATGTCCACGGGACAGCCGGACCGGATATAGGCGGCCACGTCAATGATGTGGATGCCCAGGCGATAGCCCTGTTCCGTGGTCTCAAGGGAGATGGCATCGTCGTAGTCCAGGGTGGACTGTCCGTCGATGGTGATCAGTGGAACACGGGTCAGGTCCCTTCTGCCGGAATTGACCGAGGTGGGACCGTGGATTTGACAGATTTTGTCCGCAGCCTCCCGAACCCTGGATGAGAACACCGTGGGGACCTGCATGGCCAGAAGATCGACGTTCTCATCGGCATTCCAGATGCCCAGCTTCACAAAATAATGGAACAGGGGATCCGGGGTGTTCATGCCGGATTTTCGCAGGATCTGCCGGGCGGCCGATGCCTGGGGGGCATCCCCGCCAAAGAGGTAATAGTCCTTGAGAACGTCCACCACCTGGGCGTCGGGCAGACTGGTTTCCCCCTTTTGCATGGCCGCCAGCCAGGCAATGCCCTGGTGGATAAGCCGTTCCCTGCGCAGGGTTTCCCGGATTTGACGCTTTTTACCCTCCACCTGCTGGGGGGTATAGGCGGTGAAGGTGTTCTTGTTGAACTTAAAATAGATGCGGTCGTTGAAAAAGGCCCGGATTACAGCGGCTTCATGGTCACAAGACAGGGGCGGGTCAAAGCAGAACAGGGTCATGGCGGACAAGTCGATCTCTTCGGGTTCCCCGTGGAGGATGTCCCATAGATCCTTGATGTCAATGGTGTCGGCCAGGGCTTTTCGGGCGGTGGAAATTTTTTTGATGCGTTGAATCTGTGCCGCCCTTGAAAGGGTGGTGTCCACACAGGTATTACTGGTGTGGGAGAGGCGCTTTTCGGACAAATTGATCTCACGACTGTTTTCGTTGAGCAATCGAAGTTTGCCTTTTTTCTCGCTCAGGATGATCGCCGATATGATTTTCTGCTGATCAATATATTCTACAATGGCCCCAATATTCATGAAAAGGACAATAGCAGGATGGGGGGGTAAAGTCAAACATTAGACCCTGCTGTATCTTGAAAAAACAAAGGGGATACGATAGGATACTTCTTTTCAGTACCACATGGGAAAATCGAGAAAAAATGACCAGGAAAAAGCGAAAAAATACCCCTAAAAAACTGGCCTCCGACCAGGATTTTCTCGACGCCTTTCAACGGGAGCAAAAGGAAAAGACCGGGTCGGAAAGCGAGGGACCGTCCAAACCCCTTCTCAATCGCCACGGTGTACCCGTAATCCAGGATATCCCCACCTCTTTTCAAGGGGATGAAGAGGACGACAAGGATGAAATGGACGCGGAAGAATTCCACTCCCTTTTGGAAGCCTCCTTTAAACAACCGGTAAAGGGGAAACAGCAGTCGAAAAAGCCCATGCCCCTGAAGCGTCGGTTGAAGCGATACCCCCCTCCGGAAATGGAAGTGGACCTCCACGGATTCACCGCCCTGGGGGCGGAAATCAAGGCCCGCTCCTTTATCACCACCTGCCACAGCCAGGGCTATTTCACCCTGCGCATCATCGTGGGCAAGGGATTGCACTCGGATATGGGACCGGTGCTCCCCGACGTCATGGAGGATCTTTTGTCTGCCATGAAAAAGGAAAACCTGGTGCTCTCCTTTGAATGGGACCGGAAAAAAAAGGTACGATCCGGTTCCCTCATCGTCTACCTCAAACGCTTTGACGACGACCCTTCGTGATCATTTGCCATGGAAGGCATGGTGCTTCCGGCACATCCATTTTATGAAAATCCAGGTTAACCTGGATACCTCCATTCTGCCTATTTCTTGAGCTGGTACTTCCGGACGGCCTGGTTGTGTTCCTTCAAGGTTTTTGAGAACAGGTGGGTCCTATCGTTTTTGGAAACAAAAAAGATATAGTCGGTGCGGTCCGGGTAGAGGGCCGCTTCCAGGGCTGCTGATCCTGGATTGGCAATGGGTCCCAGGGGAAGCCCCTTGATCACGTATGTGTTGTAAGGGGTTTTCCGCCGCAGGTGCCGGGTGCGGATCCGGCCTCTGAAATCCTTGTCCCCGTATATCACCGTGGGATCACTCTGGAGTTTCATCTTTCGCTCCAGCCGGTTATGGAAAACAGATGAAATAATGGGCCGTTCAAAGGCTTTGCCCGTCTCCTTTTCAATGATGGAGGCCAGGGTGACCACATCCTGGACCGAAAATTTCAGTTCCCTTGCCCGTTCCTTCCACTTTTCCGTGAAGACCCGGTTAAAGGAGGTTACCATGGTGGAGATGATATCCTTGCACCCGGCCGTGACCGGGAAAAAATAGGTGTCCGGGTAGAGGAAGCCTTCCAGGGTGTGGGAGGGCACCTTAAGGGTTTCGATGTAGTCGGCGTCCCGGCACAGGGCCAGAAATGCCTCCCTTGGGCAGAAACCGGATCTGGCCACCACATCGGCGGTTTCTTCCATGTTCAGGCCCTCGGGCAGGGTGATGCGGTAGAGCTTGACCTTGCCCTTTCTCAGGATGAAAAGAATCTCTTCCGGGGTATGGGCGTTGGTGAAAAGATATTCTCCGGTCTGGAGGGAGCCGGCTGCATTCTGGTGCCGGGCGTAGAGGGAAAAGAAAAAGGCGCTGGAAATCAGGTCGCTTTCCTTGAGGTTTTCGGCAATGCGGGTCAGGCTTTCCCCGGAGGCGATGATGAACCGGGTGGTGGTGCTGTCCGGGCGTACCGGGGTGTTGAGAAATGACCATGCCTGGAAAGCGATGATCGTGGCGGCAATGCAACCCAGGAGACCCACCCACAAAAGCATGGGTTTAAGGCGGTTTACAGGGGGACGCTTTTTGCCTTGCCCGGTGGGAGCCAGAGGCGTCTGTTTATTTTCAGAAGTCATGATTCAGCACCCTTGGTATGGTGAAGAGAATAACAAAAAGGGTATCCGAAGCCGGATACCCTTTTTGGTGTTATGCCAAAGGATCCGGCAGGGCCGGATCCTTTTATCTTTCATTCTCCCTTGGCAATGGGGAATTCTTCTGCATCCGGGTTGTAACAGATCCGGCAGCAGTTCAGGCAGCGGTTGGCTTCCCGGTGGGCTTCGTCTTCCGGCAGAACCAGGTCGACTTCGATCATGGAATCCAGGCGGTCTTCCACGTGGATTTCCGGCATCTTGGCCCTGGGAGAGGGCTGGATGCCGTCCACCTTTTCAAAGATGGAACCCTTGATGTGTTTGCCCTGGAGGGAGTGTTCAACCGGCTCCACCTTGCCCTCTCTTAGGTAGAGGTCGATGGAGCGGGCTGCACGGCGACCGGAGCCGATGGCATCCACCACCAGGGCCGGGCCCGTGGCCTGGTCACCAGCGGTGAAGATATAGGGAACAGAGGACTGGAGCAGGGCCGGATCATTGTCAATGGTGTTCCAGCGGGTGAGTTCCAATTCCTTTATTCTCGGGTTGGGGTCGGAGTCCTTGTAATCGGCTTCGGGACGCTGGCCAATGGCAGAAATCACCATCTCAACATCCAGAACCGTCTCAGACCCTTCAACGGGCACGGGGCGGCGACGACCGGAAGCATCGGGTTCGCCCAGTTCCATCTGCAGGTATTCCAGGCCCTTGACCTTGCCGTTTTCGTCCCCGATTACCTTGGTGGGGGCGGCCAGGAAAACAAATTCAATGCCTTCTTCCTCGGAGGCCACAATTTCAACCTCGTTGGCCGGCATTTCTTTACGGGTACGACGGTAGACCATGTAGACTTTTTTCAGGCCCTTTCTCAGCAGGGTTCTGGCGCAGTCCACAGCCGTGTTGCCACCGCCGACGATGGCAGCGGTTTCACCCAGGCGGATGTCTTCGCCCCGGGAGATTCTCTGGAGGAAGTTAATGCCGGTGAAGGCGCCGTCCAGATCTTCCCCGTCAATGCCCAGGTTGTAATCCTGCCATGCACCCATGCCGATGAAAACGGCTTCGTAGCCCGAGGCTTTGAGGGCGCCCAGGGTGAAGTCATGGCCGAATTTCACGTCGCAGTAGGAGCTGATGCCCAGATCCAGCATACCCTGGATTTCCCAGTCAAGAACTTCCTTGGGTAGACGGTACTGGGGAATGCCGTAGCGCAGCATACCGCCCAGTTTGGGCATGGCCTCGAAGACAGTGACGTCGTGGCCCACCCGGCGTAGGAAATAGGCGCAGGTCAGACCGGCGGGACCACCGCCGATGACGGCGACTTTCCTACCGGTATTGGGGGCACAGGTGATGGGAATCCGGGAGCCGGAGTTGTATTCATAGTCTGCCACAAACCGTTTGAGCTGGTTGATGGAGACCGGTTCATCTTCGATGCCGCGGCGGCACATGTCCTCACAGGGGTGGGGGCAGACCCGACCGCAGGCCAGGGGGAAGGGGTTGCGTTCACGGATGGTCATGACCGCTTCCTTGTATTTGCCTTCCTTGAGCTGATTAATGTATCGGGGAATGTTGATTTCGGCGGGACAGGTCTGGGCACAGGGTGCCAGGGCGTCGTCCTCCTGGTTGAACTTCAGGAGGCGTTCGCTCATGGTATTGACCTTGATGATGTCCTTGGGGCAAACCTTCTGGCAGGCACCACAGCCCACACATTTGGATTCGTCCACCACGGGATATCCCTTGGGACCGATTTCAACGGCGTCAAACTGGCAGGCTTTTACACAGTCTCCCAGGCCGATACATCCGACCTCGCAGACCCGTTTGCCGCCGTACATGGCGGCAACGGCCTTACAGGAGTTGACTCCCATGTATGTAAATTTATCTTCGGCCCGTTTGCCGCCTTCGCACATATTCACGGAGAGAAGGGCTTCGGCTGCACCGGCATCGACCCCCATGATACTGGAAACCGCTTCCACGTTTTCCTTGGAGTTGATGATACAGACCGAGGGGGGTTCCTGCCCGGTTACAATGGCTTCGGCAGCGGCGGAGCAGCCGGCATAGCCGCAGCCGCCGCAATTGGCGCCGGCCAGACGGTTTTCAACCTGGGCGATTCTCGGATCTTCGTACACGTAGAAGATCTTGGAGGAAAGGCTCAGAACGATGCCGCAGACAGCGCCGATACCTAACATAAGCAATAAAGCTGGAATCATAATCTCACCTTATAATTTGGGCGGAACAATGGGGTTCCGCCCCTTTCGTCAAAGTTAGACCATTCCTCTAAAGGACATGAAGGTCAAAGCGATGATGCCCGCAGTGACCAGGCCGATGGAGGTGTCCTGAAGGGCCTTGGGAACCCGGGCCAGGTTGATTCTTTCCCGTACGCCGGCAAACAGAATCAAGGCGATGCCGAAGCCGATGGCATAGGCAAAGGAAGATACCAGGGCCTGGATAAAGGTATATTCTTCCTTGATGTTGATCAGACACACACCCATAACCGCACAGTTGGTGGTGATCAAGGGAAGGAAGATACCCAGACCGGCGTAGAGACCGGGGATGCTCTTCTTAAGGAACATTTCCACAAATTGTACCAGGGACGCGATAACCAGAATAAAGGATACGGTTCTCAGGTACTCAACATCCAGGGCCTTGAGCAGGTAATGATCTACAATAAAGGTGATGATACCGGCCATGACCAGTACAAAGATAACGGCCATGGACATGCCCACTGCGGTCTCCATTTTTTTGGAGGTCCCCAGGAAGGGACAGTTCCCCAGAAACTGGGCAAGGAGAATATTGTTGATGAAAATGCAGCTGATGGCCAGAACAAATAAATCCGTCATTTGAAAATCTCCTTATTTATTTGCTTGGAATGAGGTTCATCAGACAAAGCATCAGTCCAAGCCCGACAAAGGCGCCGGGGGCTTCAATCATGAATTGGAAGGGCATGTACCAGTCTCCCATGGTGTAAGCGGGAACCCCGCCCCAGATGGTGAGGGTGCCGGCACCAATGAGTTCACGAACCCCGCCCAGGGCAGCCAGGGACAGGGTGAAACCCAGGCCGATGCCCAGGCCGTCGGCCACGGACAGCAGCGGACCGTTCTTGGAGGCAAATGCTTCAGCCCGGCCCAGAACCACGCAGTTTACAACGATGAGCGGAATAAAGATGCCCAACTTGAGAAAGAGCGGGTAGGCGTAGGCCTGCATGAGGAATTCAACGATGGTAACAAAGGTGGCTATGATAACAATATAGCAGGCGATTCGAACCTTGGAGGGGATCACGTTTCTCAACAGTGATACCAGCAGGTTGGAAAAGATCAGAACAAAGGTGGTGGCCACGCCCATTCCGATGCCGTTTTCCATGGTTTTGGTAACGGCCAGAATCGGACAGAGGCCCAGAACCAACCGGAACGGCGGTATTTCAGCCCAGAGTCCTTTGGTAAATTCTTGTGCCAAGGATTTTGCCATAATTATATCTCCTGACTAGGATTTCCTAGTTGATCTGGTTGACGATTTCAGGTTTCAGTTTTTTGTACAGGGCCTGTGCCTGAACCGCAGCCTGGCAGACACCGAGGGAGGTGACCGTGGCGCCGGACATGGCGTCGATTTCACCACCGTTGCCCTTGGCGTTCAGGTCCGCTTCCATGATGACCTTGCCGCTGAACTGGTCTACAAAGGAGAGGTCGTCCTTGGCACGGGTACCGATACCCGGAGTTTCCGCATGGGTGGTCACCCGGGCGGCAATGATTTCGTCGGTTTCCACATTCACGCCCACCATGAGGCCGATGGGGCCGCCGAAACCGGTGCCGGCGGCTTCAAAGGCAACGGCGGTAACGCCGTCGGCCAGCCTGGCCGGGAAAACCTGAAGTTTGACATCGTCGCCTTCAACGGTGAACCGTTCGGCCAGGGGATCGTTTTCCGGTTCTTCAAAGATGTCGGCAATGGCCGGTGCCTTCTGGAACTTGAGCACCTGGCTTTCGATACGGTCTGCCGTGCTGTCTTTCAATGTGGCAAGAATGCCACCGGAAAACGCAGTCAAAACCGTCAAAACTACAACCATACTAATCATTTCACGCATTGCTCACACCCTTTCCCAAAGCTTTTGGTCTGATGGCATCCACAAGGGGGTTGACCAGGTTAAAGAGGAGGATGGCCAAAACGGTTCCGTCTTCGTAAATCCCCAGGTTTCTCATGAGGATGATCATGGCACCGGCACCAAATCCGTAGATGAGCATGGGGATGGTGTTCACCGGTGACGAGGAGTTTTCCGTGGCCAGGAAGAAGGCGCCCAGCAAAGTGTATCCGGAAAGGAGATGCAGGGTGGCGCTGCCGTACACTTCCGGATTGGAGGCATGGAAGGCATAGGCGGTGACCAGGATACCGGCGATGAAGGAAACCGTGATTTCCCATCTGATGTATCCGCGCAGAATCAGGTAGATTCCGCCGATGATCAACCCAATGCCGAAGGTGGAGCCGATGGCGCCCACCTGGTCCCCCATGAGCAGGGCTCCATTGGGGAACATTCCACTGACCGCTTCAGCACCCATGAACTTAAGGGCTGCCAAGGGGGCCAGGGCGGTGTAGGTGAATTCATAGTTGACGTATGCGGCGTCGAAATCGAACATGGGCTTCCAGGAAAGCATGAGGAAGGACATGCCGATCAGGGCCGGATTAAAGGGGTTGGCACCGGAGCCGCCAAAGATCATTTTCCCCAGGACAACGGCAACGAAGGTACCGACGATAATCAGCCAGTAGGGGCTGGTTGCCGGCAGCATCATGCCGAAGAGCAGACCGATGAGGGCGGACTCGAGGTCGCCGATGGTCAGCGGTTTCTTGGAAATCAGATTCATGACAACTTCCCAGAGCATGGCGCATGAAACAGACAGGGCCAGTACGCCCAGGGCCGGGCCTCCAAACTGAAGCACACCAAAGAGTGCTGCGGGCAGCAATGCGATGATGATATTCAGGTTCATTTTAAACAGGCTGTCTCCGTCATGCCAGAACGGGGCATGGGAAACGGTTAGCTTATTGGTATTCATTGGCAGTCTCCATCTTAAGCGTCTGCTCTAAGTTTCAGCAGCTCGTGTTTCCCAAGTCGGATATATTGGCTAACGGGGATGCGTGCCGTACAGACGTAGGCGCACAAACCGCACTCAATACAGGATTCCAGGTCAAACCGTTCGGCCGCTTCTTCGTATTCGTCGGCTTCCAGGTAACGTACCAGCAGGTTCACCGGAACATTTACCGGGCAGATACGGATACATTTACCGCAGTTGACGCAGGCATTGTCAGACAGTGCCGGGATGATGTCCCGGTCCTGGATCATGACCATGTCCGTGTCGGCAGTGACCGGATGATGGGGGGTGAATGTCGCAAATCCCATCATGGGTCCGCCGATGACAATGCGGTCCTGATCGTTTACGTGGATGCTGAACTGGCTGAGGATATTGCTCAAGGGGGTGCCGATCATGGCCTTGACCCGCTGGGTCTGGCCGTCTTTGCCCATGAGGGTGAAGACCTTTTCAAAGGGGCGACCTTGGGTGAAAACCTTTGCCAGGGAAATCGCTGCTTCCGCAGAGACGAAACAGACACCGGCTTGTTCCGGCGTCTGACCAGCGGGCAATACCATGTCAAGGTGATCCTTCATGATCATGGCCGGCAGGGCAGACGGGAAGACGGAGTCGATTTCCAACAGCTGATAGGTGTCGAATTCAGGGGCGAGTTGAGCATCCTTGGGAACGGCGATGCAGATCCGGGGGGCATTGGTCATCTTCTTTAGGAGGCGGGCGCCTTCGCGCAGGGCTGCACCGTCGGCGGCGCAGGCATACTGACATGCGGTATTGAGCAGGTCGGTGTCCATGCAGTTGATGACAATGGTGCTGATCTTGTTTTCGGTGTCGGCCAGGGCGGCAAAGGGCGGAGCGCCGGGCAGATCCCGAAGATTGGCGTCGGCATAATCCAGGGTTTCCGCCGGGGCGGGAGCCGCTTCATCGGCGGCAGCTGTTGCATCCGGTTTAATCGCCACGAATGTAGAGGTAATACCGAAATCATCCGGATAGATATCGACGTTGGAAATGGTGCCTGCAACAGGAGAAACCACGTAAGCGGTGCTGTCTTCGTAGAGTTTGAGCTTTTCTCCTTTTTTCACCGAATTCCCTTTTTTGAACAATGCGTCGCGACCGCTATCCAGGGTCTCTCGGAGCAAAAGGGTCAGACTCGCCGGTAGCGGAACCTCTTCCGGCGTTTTGGGATCCGGCTCAAGCAGGTCATAGGTGAGCCTGGGCTGGGATAAAGAAAAAAAAGATCGTTTAATCATAGTAAGTCCTTGTTGTGTAAAAGCGTAAGGTCATGGATCAACCTGGGTAAAAGGTAAGGTCACACCCTGCTATAATGCATGACAAGAGTTACATTCTACCGGACCTGCGCCATAATCTTCATGGCATCCCTTGCACTGTGCATGAAATGCATCAGCTCTGGAAAGTAAATCTTCGTCGCCCGTTTCTTCGTGACACTCACTGCAGTTGTAGGTTTCATCATCATCTTCAAGATTATGATGGCAGTCAGCGCAGTCAGAACCGTATTCTTCTGTATGCACGGAATGGGTGAAGAGAACCTTTCCAGCCTTGTTCTGAAACATCAGACGCACAGGGTTGTCAGGTACAGGGGATGAAAAAGATGCGTAGCAAACGATGCCTGTGATCAATAAAACGATCATTATCCAGAAAGCTACTTTAAGGTCTCGTTGTGATGTCATAATTCATCTCTCAATTAAAGGGTTAGAGGTTTTGCGACAAACCCACAACTGGCAGCGTATATAGTATATTAGGGGTAGGTTGGCAAGAAAAAATTGAATCAGGATGCCTTGCAGGAAGGGGGAGCTGGCGTTTTGTCCTTGCGGATTAAAAATGGCTGATACGCTTCGTTCTTGCTCATCTTTGAATGCTTGATTTTGATGACCAGAAAGGCCGCACCAAAACTTGAGAATCCAAGGATCATGGCACCGGCCGAAGGGGAGAGGCCGAACCGGGGACCGAAGCTGTCGCCGATGAGGGCCCCGATGACCATACAGATGATGGGAAACACGTAGAGGAAAAAGGTCAGGAACATCATGGGGCGGGTCTCAATGCCCAGGGTGACGTGGTCACCGGCCTGGACGCCCAATGAATTCTTGACCTTAACGGTCATTTCTTTGATTTCATGGCTGGTGCCGCAGCTGTCCTGCTGCTGGCAATGCTCACATGCGCCTTTTCTAAGGGTTTTGACCCAGGCTACGGCGTCATTGGCCTGGGTGACAACACCGGTTTCGGTAATCATGATCTAAAAGCCTTTATGGATTGGGGTTGCAGTACATGGGAGCAAGGATAACGCCAATGGTGGGATTAGGCAATAATATTTACAATGCGGTTGGCGTTGCGGACAGAAGGCGGTGTCTGGGGGGAGGGAGCCAGGGCGTTCTGGTGGAGCTTTTCTAAAAGTTCCCGGGTGAGTACCGATGCCCGGCTGTCCTGGTCACGCTGTTCCCGGGCTTCATTGAGCCGTTGGCAGCCCTCTTCCTCCATGCGGGTTTGTGCCTCCCGGCTGAGGGTGACAATGAATGCCTCACGGGCCGCCTGGGTGGCTTTCCGGCTCAATTCGGTTTCCGAAGCCTTCTGGTTCTGCCGGGCAATGGGCGCCGTATCCTGGGTCGGTTCCACCCGGGGCACCGATCCATATGGGTTTAAATAATTAATGGACTGGATTGACATTTGGCCTATCTCCTTGGTTTAATGGAAAAAGCATGATGGAAGGTAAGCATTGAACTAAAAAAAGTCAATTTTTTTCACAATTCCGCTTGACACCCCAGGGGGCCTGGGGTATAAAGCCCAAGTCTTCGCAACGAGCGAGGCGCTGCTCCCCAGTAGCTCAGTTGGCAGAGCAATTGGCTGTTAACCAATGGGTCCGCGGTTCAAGTCCGTGCTGGGGAGCCAACCCAAACAAATCAACCCCGATGAGGTAACCCATCGGGGTTTTTTTTATTTGGACGTTTTTAGCTTGACTTGCCTAAGTGAATCATTGATATAAAGGGCGGACCAGGTGCTTCGGAAACGGGCACAACAGGGAATCCGGTGAAATTCCGGAACGGACCCGCCGCTGTGATTGGGGACGAAAACTGCATCAAGCCACTGTGGATTCCAAAATCCGCGGGAAGGCGCAGTGACTAGGACGAGCCAAGAGTCAGAAGACCTGCCTGGTGTTATGCAATCTCCCCCACGGTAAAAGGGAGTGCAAGGATCTTGGCTAAGCAAAGGGATACCCCGGATCGATACGGACATCGACCCGGGTTTTTTTATGGAAGAATCCGGACCTGTTCTGGGAGCGGACATGAAGAAAATTTATACCTTATTAATAATAGGCGTTCTGGCAATTTCCGGATTCGGCCTGTTTTTTCCCCTGGGCGTCCAGGCCGAAACCCTGCCCATTGTCCTCAGGGACAGCCTGGGAACATCCGTAACCCTGAAGGCGTTTCCCCGGAGAATCGTCAGTCTTTCCCCTGGGGCCACCGAGGTGCTGGATGCCTTGGGAATAGGGGACCAACTGGCCGGGATCACCTACCACGACACCCGGCTTGCCGCCGCTGAAAAGGCCATGGTGGTGGGGGGGATTTCCAATCCGTCCACCGCCCGCATTGCCGCCCTCAAACCGGATCTTCTCATTGCCACCGGATTCCACGAGGCCCTGATCCGGGACTATCGCACCAGGGGCGTCCCCGTCTTTGTGTATCGCACCGACTCCATTGACCAGGGGTTTGAAAACATCCGCCGCATCGGACGGCTGGTGGGAAGGGGGAAGGCCGCCGACCAGATCGCCCGGTACAACCGGGCCCAGCTGGACCACATTGCCGCCAAGATTAAACGGATGAACTTGGCCGTCCCCAAACGGGTCATGCGCCTCATGGGCCGGACATCTGTCATGACGCCGGGAAGCGATTCTTTCATGAACGATCTCATCCGGGCCGCCGGAGGCATGCCCCCGGATTTCGGAAGAACCGGTGACATCATCACCGTGGATCTGGAGGAATGGAAGACCTTCAACCCCCAGGTGATCTACGGCTGCCCCCCGGATAAAGAGGCGGCCAGTCTTTTTTCCCAGCCCGGATGGAAGGATGTGGAGGCAGTTCAGAATCACCAGATCCATTATTTTCCCTGTGACATGACCTGCCGGGCTTCCCTGCAGACCGGTGATTTTGTCTCCTGGCTCGCCTCTGTGATTTATCCCCAAGCCTTTGCCGATGCCAAAACCCATATCAACGCCCCACGGGTGACCCAAAGCCGGATCCTGGATGTGGATATGGAGACCCTGGCATCGGCCCGGATCCTTTATTCCTATATGGATGATTTCATCAACAAGACCCTGGTGCTTGAATTTAAAACCCCCAGGCGTGTGCTTTCCACCCTTGAGGGCTTTCGCCGGGGCATCACCCGGGTGGGAAACCATTACATGCCGCCCCCCACCTGGATTCCGGGCCACTATGCCGGCATCGAGCACATGCGTTCCGGGGTTCGAAGGATCATGGGCGGTACCCGGGAGACGTCCTCCTTCCTCATCACCGGTGCGGACATGGACAATGTGGCCGTTGTCCGGCAGCAGTATAAGAGGATGAAACTCACCGCCCTGGTCACCGCCGGGGTCATGAGCAACGCCATGCGCATGGGACGGGACACCGGTCTCCACTATGAGCCCGGCACCATCAACGTCATCCTTCTGTCCAACATGGCATTGGGCCAGCGGGCCATGGCACGGGCCATTGTTTCGGCCACGGAAGCCAAGACCGCCGCACTTGAGGATCTCGATATCCGTTCCTCCTATGCGGGAGCCGAGTATGGGGCCACGGGCACGGGCACGGACAATGTCCTTGTGGTCTCCGGTGACGGCAAGGAACTCACCATGGCCGGCGGCCATTCCAAGCTGGGGGAACTCATTGCCCGGGCCGTCCACCAGGGCGTGAAGGACGCCGTGGCCCTGCAGAATAAGGTGGCCGAAAACCGGGATGTGTTCCGGCGCCTGGAGGAGCGGGGCATCCGTGTCTTCCAGCTTGCGGCCAAGGCCGACTGCGGCTGCCGGGAAAAAAAGAGCGATTTTGCCGCCATGGTGGAATACCTCCTGCTCCAGCCCGAATATGCCGGGTTCATGGCCTCGGCCTTTGCCCTGTCCGATGCCCATGAAAGGGGGCTGGTCCAGGACCTGTCCGCCTTTGACCTCTGGTGCCTGAACCTGGCAGGGGAAATCGGCGGGGAAGAACCGGAATTCCTGGAGGATTTGGTGGGGGATACCCCCATGCCCCTGGTGTTGAAAAAGGCCATGAATACCCTGTTGACCGGTGCCCGCATGCGGGTCTCGTTGGGAGGTGACGACCGTGACGCCCTATAGGGTCCATATCCGGGACTTGAACAGCCCCTCCCATGGCGGGGGCGGTGCAAGGCGTGCCGTTGCGTGTCCCAGGCGCCCCTGGCCGATGGTGATGCTGGTGCTGGCGTTATTCTGCCTGGGGGCCAACACCGTGGCGGCCCGGGAATTGCCGCCGCCGGACCAGCGCAGGATCATCTCCCTTTCCCCCTCCATCACCGAGTTGATCTACCTTCTGGGGGCCCAGGACCGGATCATGGCCAATACCCTCTATTGCAATGTCCCCCAGGCTGCCCAGGATAAGGAAAAGGTGGGCACCATGACCCAGGCCAATGTGGAGAAGATCATCTATCTTCAGCCCGACCTGGTCATTGCTTCCCCCCTTTCCTCCAAAAAGCAGATCAAGCTGCTGGAGTCCCAGGGGATCCGGGTGATCCTAAAGGAAAACCCCCAGTCCTTTGAGGCCATGTGCCGGCTGACCCTGGACATGGGAGCGGTCATGGGGCGGGAAAAGGAAGCCCGGGACATTGTGGTCCAGGCCCGCACATCCGTGGCGCTCACCGCCGGCCTTACCCAGGGGCTCCCCAAAAAACGGGTCTTCATCCAGATTGGCATCAAACCTTTGAAGACGGTGAACAAGGAGATGTTCATCAACGAATATATCCAACTGGCCGGGGGAACCAACATTGCCGAGGACGAACCCTCCTGGGTCTACAGCCGGGAGAATGTGATCCGGGCCAACCCCGACATCATCCTCATTGCCACCATGGGGTCGGCCAAAAAGGTGAGGAAGGAGGAGCAGCAGAGATGGCTGGCCTTTTCCGCCCTTAAGGCCTCCAAGGAGAAAACCGTCTATATCCTGGACCCGGATGTGATCTGCAGCCCCACCCCCATCAGCTTTGCCCGGGGCCTGGCCGTGGTGGCCGCATTGATTCATCCCAGAGCCCTGGGGGTCCAATGAAAGAAAAAATCCTTTTGAAATGGGGACTGCTGGTCATGGGCCTGCTCTTCTTTCTCCTCTTTTCCGCCTTCCTGGCCCTGTGTACGGGATCTGCCGGCATCCGGATCATGGATATTCCGGGCATTCTCCTCCATGGACAGGGGAGCATGGAATACGGGATCATCACCGGCATCCGGTTGCCCCGGATCCTTTTGGGGCTGGCCATGGGCGGGGCGTTGAGCCTGGCCGGCACCCTGCTCCAGGGCATGTTCAAAAATCCCCTGGTGGAACCCTATACCCTGGGGATTTCCGGAGGCGCCTCTTTGGGGGTCTGCTGCAACATCCTTTTTAAATTCCACGAACAATTGGGGGTGGCCGCCTATCCCATCTCGGGGTTCCTTGGGGCTGTTACGGTTATTTTTCTGGTCTATACCCTGAATCGGGATTCCCGGCACATCCGTTCCAACCGCATGCTGCTCACCGGGGTGATGATCTCCTATGTGGCCTCCTCCCTGGTCATGCTGCTCATGGCCGTGTCCAAGGCCGATGAACTCCAGAACATCGTCCTCTGGATCATGGGGTCTTTGGACGAACCCAACCAGGCCCTGATCCGTATTTCCTTATTGGGATCCCTGGCAGGGCTTGCGGCCTCCTATCTTTTCTGCCTGGACCTGAATGCCCTGCTGCTGGGGGAAGAGGCCGCCTCCCACCTGGGAGTGGACACAGCACGGACCAAAAAGTGGATCTTCATGATCGCCTCCTTCCTCACCGGGCTGTCAGTCTCCGTGGCCGGTATCATCATGTTCGTGGGCCTCATCGTTCCCCATTTCATGCGCATGATCACCGGGCCGGACCACCGGATTCTGCTCATTGCATCCTATTTGGGCGGGGCCGCCTTCCTCATCCTCTGTGATGTGACGGCCCGGACCATTATTTCCCCCCTGGAACTCCCAGTGGGCGTGATCACCGGCATCATCGGGGGCCTGGTCTTTATCACGGCATTGTCCCGAAGGAAGGTGACCCTGTGACCCCGATTCAGCCCCCCATCCTGGACATCGACAATGTCTCCCTGGCCTACCAGGACAAAACCATCCTGGAAAAGGTCTCCTTTTCCGTGTCCCCCGGGGAAGTGGTTAGTGTCATCGGCCCCAACGGCACCGGCAAGACCACCCTTCTAAAGGCGGTCTCCTCCCAACTGCCCCTGGCCGAAGGTGGGATCCGGGTCCAGGGGGAACCGGTCACCACCCTGGCCTCCCGGGATCTGGCCGGTCGCATGGCCGTGGTCATGCAGAACCTGGAGCCCGTGGCCATGGGGGTGGAGTCCTATATCCTCCTGGGCCGGCTTCCCTTTTTCCGGAAGTTCCAGTTCTTTGAAACCCATGCCGACCTGGCCCTGGCTGAAAAATATATGGACCTCACCCATACCAGGGCACTGGCCAAACAGCGCATGGATCAGATCTCCGGCGGAGAACGGCAGCTGGCCGCCATTGCCAGGGCCTTGACCCAGGAGCCCGCACTGCTCCTCCTGGACGAGCCCACCTCCCACCTGGACATCACCCACCAGGTCCGGATTCTGGATCTCATCCGCTCCCTGACCCGGAGGCTCAACCTGGCTGTTCTCATGGTGATCCACGACATGAACCTGGCTGCGGAGTACTCCGACCGGCTTATCCTGCTCAATAAGGACACCCGGACCATTGAGGCCGTGGGCCCGCCCGAAGCCGTTCTCACCGAAGCCGCCATGGCCTCGGTCTACCATATAAGTGTGAAAATCGCCCCCCATCCTGTTTCGGGCAAGCCCGCTGTTTTCCCCATTTCCGGTTGATGGGCCGGCGTCTTTTTTTTGGCGGAGAGATAAGGGGGATAATGGTGGCTGTCATCATTGGGTTTAGCCGTTGTTTTAATTGACAAATTTGTTCCGAAATGATTAGTACTACGGTGAATTGGTATTCAGGTGCTCCCCGGAGCTAGGGACAATCGGATTGTCCCCAATAGGGAATCCCGTGAAAATCGGGAACGGGCCCGCCGCTGTAATCCTCTTCCGTCAATGACGGATAACCCTTCGGCAACAGATGCCACTGCTGAAAAGCGGGAAGGCTGCCGAACAGGGGAGGAGAGTCAGAAGACCTGCCTGGATACGGTAACCACATCCCCGTGGACAGGGGCGGTTGCCAGATCCCTTCGGATAGTTATGGGACATCCCGGATCGTGATAACGGTTCGGGTTTTTTTATGCCTGGACCCTAACTTTCTTATATCAGGAGAAAAAGATGAATCGGAGTCTGTGTTTGATCGCTGTGTTTTGTTTTCTTTGTCTTTCGTTTTCTTCAACGGTTCTGGCCCAGGAAAAGGGAATGGAAAATTCAACTATCGCAAGTCTGGAGGAAATGGTGGTCACGGCTGGTCGTACCCCGGAGCCTAAAAAGGGAATTCCTGCCAATGTCACCGTCATTGACTCAGAAGCCATTGAACAGTCCACCGCTGTTGATCTGGGGGAACTTTTGGCACAGAATGGTTTGGACGTTCGTCAATATCCAGGAACCTCCACCCAAATTGCCATTCGAGGATTCAGGACAGACAGCCATGGTAATGATCTTAAGGGAAAAGTCCTTATCCTGCTTGACGGTCGTAGGGCCGGTACCGGCAATGCTGCTAAAATCATGACCAAAAATGTGGAGCGTGTCGAAATCATACGTGGTCCGGCCTCTGTTCAATACGGTTCGGCAGCAGTCGGTGGGGTCGTTAATATTATTACCAAAAGGGGAACAGACGATTTAACGGCATTTGTTGAAGGCTACATCGGGAGTTTTGATGCCCGGGAAGCATCCGTTGGATTGGCGGGTGAGGTCAATGGTTTCGATTATTCAGGCAGCTTTACCACCGGCTCCATTGGGGATTACACCACAGCCGACGGAGATGTCTATAAAAATACCGGCATCGATGGAAAAGAAAATGTCAGCATCAATTTGGGTTATACCATGGACGAGCGACATCGCGTGGGAGTCATTTTCAACAGTGTTGATGTCGATGAATCCGGCTCTCCAGATCCTTTTGCCCAAAATGACCTGGACGACTACTCCGACAAATCCAACTATTCCACCGACCTCAGCTATGGGGGTAAGACCGATGATGAAAACTATTCATGGTTCATCCGGTATTTCTTTGGAAAAGACGAGGATAAGTGGGTGAGCCCCGTGGCCTCCAACCCCAATGGTTTTGATGACGGTATAGACACGGTTAAGACGGTAGACGCCCAAGGGGCTCAGGCCCAGCTGACCAGTACCTGGGGGCCCTTTCAGATGACTGCCGGTATGGATTGGTTGGATTATGAGGTCAGCAACCGCTATGACCCCAAAGAATCCACATATGAAAATATTGCCGGCTTTGTATTGGGGAAGTTGACTCTTCTGGATGACCGGTTTACGGTTTCAGCCGGTGCCCGTTATGACCGCTATGAGGTTGAAATGATTGATCCGACCGGTAAAACAGAAGATGACGGGAATCTGACACCCAATGTGGGGGTGGCATTCCTTTTTACCGACTGGTTGAAGGTTAGAGCCGCATATTCGGAGGCATTTGTTATGCCGTCCGCCGATCACCTGGCTGCGGATTATACAGCACCGGCATGGGGGGGCGGAAACACCACCTATGTGGGGAATCCTGATTTGAAACCTGAATCCTCCCGTACCTATGAAGGTGGCGTTGATCTGGCTTGGAACGCATTGTCCGGTGCTTTGACCTATTTCCATACGGATTACAAAGACAAAATTGAAAGCGTGACAATTGCCACCAGTACAAAATCCTGGGAGAACCTGGGCAAATCCAGGATTACCGGCCTGGAGGCCGAGTTTGGATGGGATCTTGCCCAGGCAATGAATTGGGGGTTTTCTCTTCGCCCCTATGTTTCCCTGACCTGGTTGACCGAATACAAAGATAGAGAGACCGGGGAAGATCTGAAATACACACCGGATTTCATGGCCTCCTACGGTATTGCATTGTCCAATTTGGATGGGTTTTCATGTCGCCTTAACATGACCTATACTGGAGAAAAAGAGGTGGACGACTGGATTAATTACACCGGGGTATTTACCCAGAAATCCCACACCGTTGCCGATCTGAGCCTCTCCCAGGTTTTGGTCGAAGGGGATAATTGGGGAACCATTTCCATGGATGCCGGTATTCGTAATTTATTCAACGAAAGCTATAACTATGTCAACGGTTACCCCATGCCGGAACGGAATTTTTACCTTGGGGTAAGATTTACCTATTAACAATTTTTTGAACCTTTTTGTTGGGCAGGGGAATTTCTGCCTCCTCTGTCTATTACATCCTATGGGTTCTTATAATCCTCCCTGATTTGATTTTTTATCACAATTTGGGGAGGATTTTCTATTGAACCTTCCCTGAATACAGACCCTCCGCATCAAAACCAGGATGTATCAGCTATGAGTTTAAGTCCCCTATGTTTAACGTATTGCATCTTGCCTTTTGCGTTTTAGGCATCACACCACTCATAATTTATCTGCCATCATTGGAGAAACTATTGTGCGGATGCCAATGCTGGTAAAGGTTGACCCTTGAATATTTTTTTTCGGACTTATTGATATCCATGGCTTGGACAAGATCCGTGATGAAGAATATGAAGAGGCATGGTCCTATGCCACACCGGGACGCTCTGCATATGCCGGATTTAAGTTCATGTTTTTAAAAAAAATAATTTCCTTTCATTCGTAAGTATGAGAGGAAAACACTTAAATGAAGGGAGATGGTTTTGTAAGATCATCTCCCTTTCGCACTCCCATTGGTAAAGGGCTTAAAGAGGTATGATTCTCGGCGCAAAAAAATACGTTCTAATTCCAATGTCTTACTTGTGGTGGGGGATATAACGGTTAACGAATTCGCGACGACGGGCGGCGCTTGACAAGTGTTCAGGGCCTGTTTAATTTAGACTTTCTATACCTATGGTTTAGAGGATGGAGCGTATGGATGCCATGCGACGTAACACCGCAAAGAGGGCAAATGTGCCCTTTATATTGGGAGGGATTATGAAACATTTAACCACAAGCGTTGCCATATTATTTAGTTTATTATTCTTATACAGCTCTGCATATGCAACCAGCATGACCTATGACTTCCGTCTAGGTGCTGGGGAAACATTCCAGGGTAGCAGCCGTACTTTTACCCTGATGTCGGGCCAGAGCCTGACGGTTACGGCTACCTGGGTCAGCGATTCTCTGTCGGCCAGCGGCGATGGCGAGATCGTACAGAGCAGTATGGGGTTGGGGGTACGTCATACCTTTAACCCCGGTGATGATAATCAGATCGACGGTGCCGGACCGGATGAAACCCTTTGGCTGACCTTCAACCAGCAGATCACCCTGACGGATCTGGCCTTTGATTTTCCCCATTTGACAGATCAGTATGATTTCTTTGTGGGGGATACCCTGGTATTGGAAGATCAGGAAACATTTCCGGGACCCTGGCGGGCCCTGGGCCCCAACGGGTATACCGGAAACGTGTTCGGGATTCGAGCCGACAACCACGATGACAACTTCTTCCTTGCCCAGATTCGGTACAACCTGGTACCGGAACCCTCTTCCCTGTTGCTCCTGGGGGGCGGACTCCTGGGGCTCCTTGGATGGGGCCGGCGGAGATACGAATAGGCTGAAAATCACAGTCATGTAAAGACAACAACCGGCAGGGTTGCAAGTGCAGCACTGCCGGTTGTTTTGTTTTAGGGGAGATGCAGCAGAACGGTGCCCATATTCGATTCAAAGGGTTGGATTTGCCGGACAAATCAGTGCCCGCCCCCGGCAGCGGCAGGACATTTGTGGAGAGGAGTACGGTTACGTTATTAAAGTTTGTTTAGGCAAACTTTTGTGTTGACACGGCATAAAACCGAGGGTATGGTAAATCCAACGCCAAAACAAATCCCATGCATTGGCTGTTGTAACCTCCTTGAGTTGTGCAAAAGGCTGACAAGTCCACCACTTGCCGGCCTTTTGTCGTTTAGTTCGGAGAAGGCTTCAATGGGATTGAATGAAAGTGCGGTTTCCCTGTAGCTGGACAATGAGGTTTTTTGAACACATTCCAAGTAATCCTTGGTTTTGGGAGGCCGTGCCGGGATAAATCCTGGGTGCCGGCGGTGGCATTGGTCACCGACCGCCCCCATAGAAATAGACAAGGCAGGAGGTGCCATGGGCAGTGCTTTGATCATTTACGGGTCCACAACGGGCAACACCGAATATGTGGCCACCCTTATCCAAAGGGAAATGATTAACCGGTCCCACACCATCACCCTTTTAAATGTGTCCGATGCATCCATGGAGGATTTGAATGTCCCCCATGATGTGTATCTTTTGGGGGGCTCCGCATAGTGGACTCCCTTCGGGTGGACGGTGAACCCGATGGCGTGGAAATCCAGGAATGGGTGGCGGAGTTGAACGATGCCCTATAAAGGGGACGTTCCATACCTGATGGACCATGGGCCCGCCCTATAACGGGCCGGCACCCGGTCGCTGTGGGGCCGGGTGCCGGGGTAAGTCCAATGGCGGTTTTTGTCCTAAAAGGGTTGGGCTTATAGGAACCGGTACTGGATGCCGACGGCATAGGTCATGACATCCTTTTTATAGGTGGTTTCAGGGTTGGGCACGGATGCAGGGGCCGTATCTGAAACATAGAAGGAGGCCATGATACCGGTGGTAAAGGTCCAGCGCTGATCCATTCGGTATTTGCCGCCAATGGTGAAGCTGTGGCAGTCCAGGGCGGGGTTCATCTTTTCGATGATGCCGAAATCTTCGGGTTTGATGCCGATGTCGGTGTATATATAGCCCAGGGTGGCACTCCATTTTTCATTCATCTCATACCGAAGGGCCAGGGCCAGGTCATAGGAGTTCTCTTCCACCTCGGCATTCTGGATATCCCAGTCGGCCTCCTTTTCAAAATAATAGGTAAAGGAAGGGCAGAGGGTCAGGTTTGAAAGGGCGTGCCATTCAAAACCGGTGGCAAAGACCGCGGGCAGGTCCCTGGCATATTCCCGGCCGTGGACCCGGTCGTTCATCCATAGGATGTTCTCCCCCACATTGCCCCTGGAGGCCCCGGCCATCTCGGTCTTCCAGTCGAGTTTGACGATGGTTTCGTATTTGGCGGCAAAATTCAGATGGGAGGAGATGCGATAGTTAACACTGACAACGCCGCCCCAGCCGTCTGAATCCTGGCTGTATTTTCCGATGACAGGATCAGGGGAGCCGCTGTAATCCCCCCGGATATCAACTTCCTTACGGGTGATGATATACCGGATGCCCGCCCCCAGGGAGAGTGCGTCCGTCAAGGCATAGGCCCCGCCGACCGTAAGGGTGTAGTGGGCGCTTTCGCTATAGGCATATTGATTGGAAAAAACACCACCGGGGGAAAGGGATGCACCATTGGGCCGGGCCGTGCCGGTGAGGGTGGCATAATTGTCCAGGAAGGCATTGGTGAACATGCCGGCATTGGCCCCGTCGGCAATGCCCTGGGTAATGGTATTGCCCTCTTTGTATTCCACTTCACCACCCCCTCCGTTGATGGTGAAGGTGCCGTACAAGGCCCATTTATCCTGTTTATAGATTCCAAAGGTGGTGGGGATCAGGGCAAGGTCCGAAAGGCCGTAATCCCTTCCGTTGATGCGGTGGTCATAGTCCAGGGTGATGGCCTGGCCGTTGAATTCCAGGTAACCGCCATTTTTCATCTGCATGATGCCGGCCGGGTTGTAGGCGGCCACATCCGCTCCGTCAATGGCGGCATTCCGGCTTCCGGTGCCCACAAAATCCGCACTAAAATTCTGCTTGTTGTCCACACCTCCGGCCAGGGCAGGGGTGGTCATCCCCCACAATAAACACCCCAACACAAAACTGCTTAATCCTTTTTTCATATTTTCTCTCCCATGGGTAAAAACAAAAAGATCAACTTCAACATCCCGTCAGGGATCTGATCAACATAATTGTCTCTCGTTCCGGATGATCTAAGCGGCCTTAAGGTGGCGGGCGTGGAAAAGAACTGAACCCTGGAATACCGCCATCCGTCTTTGTACAATTGATACTTAGTCCAAAGGCGTGTGAAAAGATGTGGTTCTCTTGTTATGGAGTGTAAGGGAAAATTGCCAAATGTTATGAAATTGTAACTTCCCAATGCCTTGCACTGTAACTGCATTGGAGTAAGTACTTGAAAATGGGTTAAGGCAGATTCGTTCTGATACCCGTGGGGCAGAGAAAAACCGACAGGGGCTGCCGACCCGGGAGGAGATAAAAAATCCGTTTAATTCTCTTTTCTCTTGCTTTTTTGGGCCTGCTTTTCTATAGCTTGCTCCAAGCTTTGGTGTCCGTGAGACTTAAAAAGGGAATCCGGTGGGAATCCGGAACGGGCCCGCCGCTGTGACCGGGGACGAAAACCGTCATAACCACTGTGGGGACAAATCTCCATGGGAAGGGACGGAAATTAGGATGAACCGGGAGTCAGAAGACCTACCGGGGCTGGATGACACCTCCACGTGGAAAATGGAGTGTCGCATATCACCATACAAAGATCTTGGAAAAGAAAAGGGATACCCCGGATCGATTTAACCATCGGTTTGGGGATTTTTTATTGGATGCCCCAGACCCCATTTGGACGAGGAGTTGAAAATGAAAAAGACCTGTATCACCCTGTTGGTGGCTGTTCTCAGCCTTGTAATGGTTCTGGCCTGTGCCCTGCCGTCTGCATTTGCCGGCCATGGCCCTGAAAAGGAAAAAAAGACCGGTATTCTTCTGGTGGCATTTGGTTCCAGTGAAGCCAGTGCCCAGGTATCCTTTAAAAATATCGGGGAAAAGACCCGGGTCGCCTATCCGGGCACACCGGTTTTCTGGGCCTATACCTCCCATATTATCCGGAACAAAATGGCCAAACAGGGGGTCTTTCTGGACTCACCTGAAGTGGCCCTGGCCAAGATGGCCGACCAGGGGTTCACCCATGTGGCGGTCCAGAGCCTCCACACCATCGCCGGTTCCGAATACCACGACCTGAGAAAAGTCGTTGGCGGATTCAAGGCCATGGGGGCCTTTGAAAACATCCTTTTGGGCCATCCCCTCCTTTCAACCCAGGCGGATATGGAAAGGGCGGTGGATGCCGTCCTGGCCACCCTTCCCAAGGCGCGTAAAAAAGACGAAGCCGTTGTCCTCATGGGCCATGGAACCCACCATTCGGCCAATGCCTTCTACGCCGCCCTCATGTTCCAGGTACAGCTCAAGGATCCCAATGTCTTCATCGGAACCGTTGAAGGCTATCCCGAACTGGACGGCATCCAGACCCTGTTGAAGGCCAAAAACCTTAAAACCGTCTGGCTCATGCCCTTCATGTCCGTTGCCGGCGACCATGCCAAAAACGACATGGCCGGTGACGAAGACGATTCCTGGAAGTCCATCCTGACCAAGGCCGGTTTCAAATGCAAACCGGTCCTCAAGGGGACGGCGGAATTCGATGAATTTGTCACCATCTGGGTGGATCATATCAAGGCCCCCCTGGCCCATTTCTAATAATCGATCCTGATTCCCCGGGCCGGCTGCTTCCCATGGGGCCGGCTTCAACCCTTTTTACATTCTGATCCCCACTGATTAGATTTTCAGGAGCCCTTTTGGAGAAAAAAAGATGAAAATGAAATTCGTGCTCATTCTGTCCCTGCTCACCCTGACCTGGGGCATTGCCCTGGCCGACACCACCACCCAGGAACTGGAGGCCCGCGTGGCCCAGTTGGAAGCCCAGTTGAAAGAATCAGCCCCAGGGGAGGGGCATTTTCTCAGCGACCGGATCAAGATTTTCGGTGCCGTTGAACTGGATTATTCCCACACCTCGGATAGCGATACCAGCGACAACACCGTAAAGGAGTCCAGCTCCGACCTGTCCCTGGGAACCGTTGAACTGGGCCTGGAAGCCCAGCTTCACGACTGGGTAACTGCCACTGTTCTTCTTCTGGGAGAGGATTTGGATTCCGAAGACAGGATTACCTGGGACGAGGTTTTCATGACCTTCCAAAGGGCGGATTTTCCAGTCTATGTGGTGGCCGGTAAGCGCTGCCAGCCCTTTGGTGTATACGAGAGTCTGTTCATCAACGATCCTGTGACCCAGGATCTCTACGAAATCAACAAGACCGGTGTCACCGTCGGTTATGCCAATGAAAATGCCATGGGCCTGGATCTCTCCCTGACCCTGTACAAGGGGGATACCCTGATCCAGCGGGTCCACGATGCCGAATACGGATGGGATCGGGATACCCTGGCCGGTTACGACGGTCCCGACCATGTTAATGCCTTCATCGTCAGCGCCGGCTTTTCTCCGGCCGAGGGCCTGAACCTTTCGGTTTTTTTCAACTCTGAACCCGGGGATTCCGACCGGAACACCACCCTGGGGGCCGCCCTGCACTGGGAAGGCTTCAACTTCATGGCCGATGCCGAATACATTGGTGCCCTGAACCGTGAAAAACACCGCACCGACAACCGGGAATACAAGGAAAAGGCATGGACCCTCTCCCTGGGATACCAGGTGGCCGACCCCTTTTTGGTGGCGGTTCGCTGGGAAGGGTTTGATCCGGATAAAACCGTTGCCGAAGGCCTGGAATTCCGTTATGGCCTGGGGCTGACCTATACCCTGCTGGAAACCGATGCCATGGCCGCCTTCCTCATGGGGGAATACCGTCGCTGCGATTACGAAACCACTGCCGCCTCCTCCAACGACGCTGACGTGGATGAACTCTTTGCCCGTCTGGCCCTGGAATTTTAAGGGCAGCCAAATCCATTGCATTAAACGGCAGGCCCATCTTCCCGAAAAGTAGATGAAGCCGACCGGATAGTGCCATCAAAGGCGTGCAGTAGGAATAGGACCGGAGACATACCGGTTGAAAGGAAAACCGCCGGAGCTGTCTTGGACAGTCCCGGCGGTTTTTTGTATCTGGAATATGGCACAGGAACCCCCTGAAACAGGGGCGCTTTTCAAGTACCAAGGCGCCCCCTTTTTTGGGCGGCACCTGTCATGGCATATCCGTCTCAGGGGCGGGGCCGCATCAATCCTTCCTGGGCCACCGAGGCCACCCGTACCCCGTCCCGGGTGTAGATGGCGCCGATGTTCAGTCCCCGGGCCCCGGCGGCATTGGGGCTTCTAAGAACATAGAGGAGCCAGTCGTCCATGGAGAACTCCCTGTGGAACCAGATGGAGTGGTCCAGGCTGGCCACCTGCATGTCCGGCGACCAGAAGCTCTTTCCATGGGGACACAGGGCCGTGTCCACCAGGTTGAAATCCGATGCATAGGCCATGAGGGACTGGTGCAGGGACTCGTCCCTTGGCAGGGGGGCGGCGGCCTTGAACCAGATATACTTTTCCGGAGCTCCGGCTTTGGGGTTCAGGGGATCGGTGGGATTGACCGGGCGGATATCAATGGGTTTGGGGGCCATGAGTTTTTCCCGGGCGTTCCCGGGGATGAATTGGGCCAGGCGTTGGATCATGGCGGTTTCCGATTCAATGCCCCCGGGGCCGGGGATATCCATGGGCATGGGATCCTGGTGGCTGAATCCTGTCTCCTCCACCTGGAAGGAGGCGGACATGAAAAAGATGGCCCGTTCCCCCTGCTGGGCCACCACCCGGCGGGTGGCAAAGCTTTTCCCGTCCCGGATGCAGTCCACCTGATATTGGATGGGGTGCCCTGCATCTCCGGCCCTGAGGAAATAGGCATGGAGGCTGTGGGCATTCAAAAGGGGTCTGACGGTCTGGGTGGCCGCAGACAGGGCCTGGCCCAGGACCTGGCCCCCGAATACATTTCCAAATCCCAGATCCTGGCTCTGCCCCAGAAACTGGTTTTCCTTTACTTTTTCCAGCCGAATCAGGCGGATTAATTCCTTCAGGGCAGTGCCCTGGTCGCACATGGTCATGGATGTCCTCTCTCGGGGATATATGGATGATCGCCCCTTTGGGGAACGACGAATTTAAAAAACAGAACCTATACCACAGGTCCGGGGGAAAAGGGCAGGGGAAAATCCCTGTCCGGTTCCCCCGGGGTCTTTGTCATGTCTGCACGTGCAAGGCTACGGCAGGGCCTGGACTATCCAATATAGCCGCCGTCCACCCCCAGGTGAGGCCGGAAAGACGAAGATGGGGACGATTTCCTCGATCCCGGCAAACCGGCCCAGCTGGATCCTGGACATGTACATCTTATATAGATGTTCGTTTGCCTGGAGTTTCCTGGTCATGTGGGTCTTGGTGATGCCCGGGCATCTGGGTTCCGACTCACGCCTGCATTATCGACCACGGCCCTTCGTCCCAAAGCCCCTATGGCCCGGGTGGTTTCCCGAACCGCTTCATCTGTGCTGAAATCATTGACCGGGAGCCGCCCCTGCCTGGGCCAGTGCAATGGCCACAGCCCTGCCGATTCCCCCTCCTGCGCCGGTGACAATGGCGCGCTTTTTTTTCAACTGCATGGATACTCTTGTTTTATGGTGTCGAAAGGTGAATATTTACGCATAATTAAGGGCTTTTTCAAGGGAAAAGATGGGGGGGCATGGTGTGCGGGGGCGGAAGCGTTGGGGGGGAGGGGCTTGGGAACAACAAACCCGCCGGGGAAAATTCCCCGGGCGGGTCTGATACACATGTTCTTTTGCGTCGCTATGGCGGAATAAGAAGAGGGCCTATTGGGTCTTGTTACCCAAAATGGCCAGGGGCATGGGGCAGGCATCCCTTGCCCGGGATCGGCCTTGGGGCTTTGCTCCTGCCTTGGCCGGGCGTTTTGCCTTTGGGGCGGCCTTGTCCGTTTTGGCCGGCCCTTTCTTGCCCCGCTTGCCGGCGGTGGCCCTTTGGGGTTCGGCCTTGGCTTTGGGGGAGGCGGCCTTGGTTCGTTTGGGAGCGGTCGCCCTAGCGGGTTTCGCGGCGGCGGTCCTGGGTTTCCGGCCCCTGGGCCTGGCAGCTGCCTTGGGGCGGCCCGGAGGGGATTTCCTTTCTCCGGGTGTTTCGGTGTCGGTCTGTGCCGTGTTACTGGTGGCGGTGGCGGCGGCCCTGCGTCTGGGACGGGGCCTGGGCCGGTGTCGCCGGGGGTGGGGTTTTTCTGTTTCAACCCCACCGGCCTCAATGGTTTCTGTGGCTTCCTTTGCCGGTTCCAGCGGAGGCGCTGGGGGGGGCGGGGAGGGCTCAAAACCGGAGAGATCCGGGGCATCGGTCTTCTGGATTTTCTGGCCCATGTTCCGTTCGATGGTGCGGATGATCTTGGAATCCTTTTCCGTGACAAAGCTCAGGGCCTTTCCACTCTGCTTGGCCCGACCGGTTCTGCCTGTTCTGTGGATATAGGCTTCGGCCGTGTCCGGGACATCGTAGTTGATGACATGGGAGATGCCGGACACATCAATGCCCCGGGCGGCAATGTCCGTGGCCACCAGGATGGAAAAGGTCCCGTCCTTGAATCCGTCCAGGGCCTTCTGCCGTTTGTTCTGGGAAAGGTTGCCCTGGAGGCAGGTGGAGTTGAACCCCGCATTGGTCAGCTGGCGGGCCAGCTTCCGGGCCTTGTGCTTGGTCCGGGTAAAGACCAGGGTGGCGGTCATGGCCGGATCCTGGACCAGGGTTTTGAGCAGGGCGGTTTTTTCCTCCTGCTTCACCTGGATCATATTATGGGAGATTTCTTTTACCGAACGGGTATTGGCAATCTGAATGGTTTCCGGGCTGTCCATGATCTGCTGGGTCAGCTTGCGGATTTCCTTGGGCATGGTGGCGGAAAAGACCAGGGTCTGGCGTTCCCCGGGCAGGCGTTTGATGATCCGTTTGATATCGGGTAAAAATCCCTTGTCAAACATCTGGTCGGCCTCGTCCAGGACCAGGGCCTCAATGGTGTCCAGGGTCAGGGATTTGGCATTGAGCAGGTCGATGAGGCGACCGGGGCAGGCGACGATGAATTCGGCGCCGGCGCGAATTTTTGCGACCTGGGGACCCTTGCCCACACCGCCATAGACCACCACACTTCGGAATTTGGCCTTCTGGGCCATGGTTTCGATGTTTTCGTGGATCTGCAACGCCAACTCCCGTGTGGGGGCAAGGATCAGAACCCGGGCTTGACGTCGCGGTCCGTTGAGCAGTCGCTGGAGAAGGGGCAGTACAAATGCGGCTGTTTTTCCGGTTCCGGTCTGGGCCAGTCCTAGCACGTCTTTTCCATCAAGGATGGGCCCGATGGCGCCGGTCTGGATGGGGGTGGGGCGGGTATAGCCGCACGCCGTGATGCCGGCCTGGATATGGGGATGGAACTCAAAATTTTTAAAACTCATTCACTCTCCTTGGTTATAGCGGGCCTTGGCAGTCCCTTGGCCGATAACCACTGGCACAGAGCCATCAAAGGGGGATGTAATTCAACATATACGAGGGGTTTCCCGAATGGATCCGGCGGGATTGGGCGCCGACTGCCGGGACGGCAGGGGCGATCATCAGATCCGCTTAAGTCCGCATCATACACGAATACCGGGAATATACAATCCAAAAATGCCCATTCCCATCTCCCCAAAAGCGCGGACAAATTGTTTTAATACGCCGATATCCGGCGCTGTCCACCCCCCTGGGGAAGGGCGGTTTTTTCCCCAGGGGCCAAGGGTAACCCTGGAATCACCTTAAAACCATTATGCCCGTTTTGGGGAAGAAATATCCAGTGGAAATTAAACCAGGCCCCGGGCCCGGCCGTATTTTGAATTGGGCTTCATCTGAAAGAGAACTGTGGTAAAATGGATCCCACCCCCTGCATCCGCCGGGGACAACTCCCCGATCCACAGGGGGATATCCTCTTTTATAAAGGTGGTGGCCATGTCCACGGTAACAACCCGGTTCACACAAGATGCCCAGGTCTCCCTGCCCCTGATCTGCGGGGCCATGTATCCCTGTTCCAACCCGGAACTGGTGGCGGCGGTCTCCGCAGCCGGCGGCCTGGGGATCATCCAGCCCGTCTCCATGGTCTATGCCCATGGTATCCCCCTGGACAAGGGCATTGATGCTGTCCAGGCCCTCACTTCCAATCCCGTGGGGTTCAACGCCATTGTGGAGCGCTCTTCCTCTGCCTATGAAGAGCGCATGAAGGGCTGGATTCATACGGCCCTGGAAAAGGGAATCCGATTTTTTGTCACCGCCCTGGGCAACCCCGCCTGGGTGGTTGAATTGGTCCACGCTGCCGGGGGAAAGGTCTACCACGACGTCACCGAGTTGCGCTGGGCCCTTAAGGCCGTTGAGGCCGGGGTGGACGGGCTGATCTGCGTCAACAACCGTGCCGGGGGCCATGCTGGCAACCGTACCCGGGAGGCCCTGTTTGAAGAACTGGCCCACCTTGACCTTCCCCTGGTCTGCGCCGGGGGCATTGGAAGCCCCCATGGCTTTGCCTCGGCCCTGGACCTGGGCTATGCCGCCGTTCAGATGGGCACCCGGTTCATTGCCTCACAGGAATGCACGGCCCACGAGGATTACAAACAGGCCATCCTGGACGCAGGGGAGGCCGACATTGTCCTCACGGACCGCATCTCCGGGGTTCCCGTCTCCGTGATCCAGACCCCCTTCATTGAAAGGACCGGCACCCGCGCCGGATGGCTGGCTCGGAAGCTGCTGCGCCACCCCAGGTACAGGCACTATGTGCGCATGGCCTATACCCTGAAGTCGGTGTGGCAGCTTAAAAATGCCTCCCTAAAGGGATCGGGGTACAAGGACTTCTTCCAGGCCGGAAAAAGCGTGGGGGGCATCCAGGGCGTGGCGCCCGTGGCCGACATTGTCCGTTCCTTTGCCCGGACCTTTCCTGAAGAATCCTGATATTGAAGGATCGGTTGTAAACGCTGTTGTAAAGGGGGAATCATCATCATCCTTTGCCCTTCTCCACCGCTGTATCGGATCCTGTTCAGGTACGGTGGTCCGATTGAATCCGTGGTCATTTTCAAAAAAAATCATGCCCTTGATCCATGTCAAGGAAACCCGTTCCCGACTCATGTATCTATGGGGCATTGTTTTGGAATGAATCACTTATCAGAGATTAAAAAGGGGGACATAATGTTTTGTTTTCAATGCCAGGAAGCCGCCGGTGGAAAAGGGTGCACCGTAAAAGGCGTATGCGGGAAAAAAGAAACCACAGCCAACCTTCAGGATTTGCTTATCTATAACCTCAAGGGCATTGCCGTTCTGGAGCAGGGCCTGGGAAAACAGGGCCAAAAGAGCGGAAGCGATTTGGGACTTTTTGTGTCCAAGTCCCTGTTCACCACCATCACCAATGCCAACTTTGACGACACCAGCCTGGTCCACTGGATCCAGGAATCCGTTCGGGTGAAAAGGGGCCTCAAGGCCAAGTTCGACGCCCTGGATTCCGGTCCGGAAAAGACCTCCCTGTGGCAGAAGCTCACCGGGTTGTTCTCCCAGGCACCCGAGGCAGCCCAGGGGTCGCTCTTCCACGAATCCGCCCTCTGGGTTGAAGAAGATCCCAAGGCGTTCCCGGCCAAGGCCGGTACTGTTGGTATCCTCACCACGGAAAATGAAGATGTCCGCTCCCTGAGGGAATTGCTGATCCTGGGCCTCAAGGGTGTGGCAGCCTATGCCGACCATGCTGCGGTCCTGGGCGTTGAAAAGCAAGAGGTCTACGACTTCCTCCTGGAAGCCCTGGCCTCCACCACCCAAGACCTCTCCGTGGACGAGATGGTGAACATGGTCCTGAAATGCGGTGAAATCGCCGTGACCACCATGGCCGCCCTGGACCAAGCCAATACCACCGCCTATGGCAATCCCGAAATCTCCGAGGTGAACATCGGTGTGGACGCCAACCCCGGCATCCTCATCTCCGGCCATGACCTCAAGGACATGGAAGAGCTGCTCAAGCAAACCCAGGGAACCGGTGTGGACGTTTACACCCACGGGGAAATGCTCCCGGCCAACTACTATCCTGCCTTTAAGAAGTACGAACATCTCAAGGGCAATTACGGATCTTCCTGGTGGAAACAGAACGAGGAGTTCGATTCCTTTAACGGCCCCATCCTCATGACCACCAATTGCATCATCCCCATCAAGAAGACCAATACCTATGCCGACCGGATCTTCAGCACCGGCGTGGTGGGCTACCCCGGTATCTCCCACATCCAGGACCGAAAGGCCGGCGGGGAAAAGGACTTTTCCGCCATCATTGAAAAGGCCAAAGCCTGCGCCGCACCCCAGGAAATCGAGACCGGTTCCATTGTGGGCGGCTTTGCCCACAACCAGGTTCTGGCCCTGGTCGACAAGTTGGTGGATGCCGTGAAATCCGGTGCCGTCAAACGCTTTGTGGTCATGGCCGGCTGCGACGGTCGCCACAAGGGCAGAGCCTACTTCACCGAAGTGGCCGAAAAACTGCCCCAGGATACCATCATCCTCACGGCCGGCTGCGCCAAGTACCGGTACAACAAGCTCAACCTGGGCGACATCGGCGGCATCCCCCGTGTTCTGGATGCGGGCCAGTGCAACGATTGCTACTCCCTGGCCGTCATTGCCCTGAAGCTGAAGGACGTCTTCGGGCTGGAAGACATCAACGAACTGCCCATCTCCTTTGACATCGGATGGTACGAGCAGAAGGCCGTGGCCGTTCTTCTGGCACTGCTCCACCTGGGGGTGAAGGGCATCCGCCTCGGGCCCAGCCTGCCCGCCTTTGTCTCCCCCACCGTTCTTAATGTATTGGTGGAGAACTTTGACATCAAACCCATCTCAGATGTGGAGGGCGACATCTCCGCCATGATGCAGGGCAAATAATCCCTGCCCCACTGGTATGTCTTGACCCGTTGGGCATAAAACCACCTCCCAGCCCCCCGGAACGACTTCGGTCTTCCGGGGGCTTTTTTTATGGCGTATTTTTAATCCAGATTCATAGGTACCTCCGGGGGAACCAATTTACTATTTACCCCTATTTGCCTTGGCGGTTTGGCAAATTTATCTTGCTGGGGAGAGGCGGGATATGGGGAGAATTGAAAATAGCGGGTTGAGAAATTTGGATCAATTTGCCATAAGGAATGGAATTTTAACCTGAATTTTGGAACCCCAATGAAAGATACGGATATGAATGGGCAAATCCAGTCCATGGGCCTCACCCGAGAAGATCTGGTGGAAGTCCTGGGCCGGATGAACGAGGGCGTTATCATTGTTGATAAAAAGGGGCGGGTGGTCTTTTGTAATGAAGCGGCTGCCCGGATTGACGGTATGGATTTGTCGGACATGATCGGCAAACAGATGGAGGGCCTTTACAAGGTCACCCCGGAGACCAGCCCGGTGTTGAGGTGTCTCCACCAGAAACGTCCCATAGAAATGTATACCCAGTTTTACCGGACCCGGAGCGGACAGGCGGTTTTTGCCGTTCAGAATGCCTATCCCCTGTATGATGAGCGTCATCGGATCAAGGGGGCGGTCTGTTTCTATAATAGCTTCGGCGGCATGGAGAGGGGATTGCCCCATGTATCGGAAGATCCTCCCCGTGCCGGAAGATCCCCGGATCGGACCATTGTGTTTGAAGATATCATTGGTCAGACCCCGGAATTGCTCCAGGCGGTTCACACGGCCCGCATGGCCTCGGACTCCCCATCGGCCATCATGCTCTACGGCAGGAGCGGAACGGGCAAGGAGTTGTTTGCCCAGGCCATTCACAACACCTCCCCCTGGCGGGAGAAGCCCTTTGTGGGAATCAATTGTTCGGCCATTCCGGAAACCCTGCTGGAGGGGATTTTGTTTGGAACGGCCAAGGGGGCCTTCACCGACGCCCGGGATAAGGCCGGTCTCTTCGAACAGGCCAATGGCGGGACTCTTTTTCTTGACGAGATTAACTCCATGCCCGTGGGGGTCCAGGCCAAGCTTCTCCGGGTGCTACAGGAGAAAAAGGTTCGCCGGGTGGGCTCCATGACGGAAACCCCGGTAAACCTCAAGGTGATCAGCTCGGTTAATTCCGACCCGGCCCGGTCCATTGCCCGGGGGATGCTAAGATCGGATCTCTACTATCGACTGGCTGTGGTTTTTGTCTATATTCCTCCCCTGAAGGATCGAATGGAGGATATGGGAGAACTGGTCAATCATTTCCTGGCCAAGTGTAATCACGCCATGGGGCGACGGGTTTCTGCGGTTTCCCCGGATGTCATGGCCTGCTTTAAATCCTATCAATGGCCGGGCAATGTCCGTGAATTGGAACATGTCATTGAAGGGGCCATGAACATGATTTCCACGGGGCGGCTCCTGGAAATCGAACATCTCCCGGTTCACTTCATGCGGGAGACCCGCCATCATACCATCCAGGGTGACCTCATGGCGCCCCTTGGGAAAGGGCTGTATCCAGGGGAAAAGGGAGGGCCGCATGGCACTTTTCAATCATTTGATCCTCCTTCCCAGACCCTTGTTGAACAAGTGGCAGAGTTTGAAGCGGACGTGATCCGGAGAACCCTGGTTGACCGTCAGGGGAATGGGGCCAAGGCTGCTCGTGACCTGGGGCTCTCCCGGCAGTTGATCTACCAGAAAATGAAGCGCTACCACATCCATAAATCGGAGTTCATCCCACCGGACCCCCATTGATGTCCCGTCTCTATTTCGATGGATAGTGTCTATGCCGGTTTAATTTTGAAAGACAATTTAAATTGTCTTTTTGAAAAGATGGTTTTTCAAAAAAGACAAATTGAGTTGTCTTTTGGCTGTTGTATAACCGCCCCCCTCCGCCATCTTTTCATCCATGATGGAATGGGTTAAATTCTTTAAATATTTATAATAATTGATAATATTTCTGTCGTTCTCCGGGCTTCCATCATTTTGATCCGGTTCTGGTATGGGGTTTGCTCTATCCCTTCCCCGATGTATATTTTAATTCAGACCATTGTAAGGATGAACAGATGAAAATAACAGCCGTTAAGGTGACACCGGTGAATATCCCTTTGAATTTCCACTATGTATGGAGCATGGGAGTGGCGGCCGGATATTCCAAGGTGGTGATTGAGGTTGAGACCGACGAAGGCATCACCGGAATTGGGGAAGCCCCCTCCACTAGTCTCGTACCTGAAATCCAGAGCATTGCCGACCTTTTGATCGGTCAGGATCCCATGGACATTGCCGATTGCGAGATTGCGGCCATTCCCGAATGGAAAACCCTGCTCATTGCCGGGGTGGGGGATGGGGTGGCCAAGGCATTTGGTGCCTTTGATACGGCCCTGTGGGACATTAAGGGCAAGGTCGCAGGCATGCCTCTGTACCAGCTCCTGGGCGGCGCCTACCGAAAGGAAATCCCTTTTACCGAATATTTTGGATACCAGGGCATTCCCCAGGCAGATAAGACCTATACCGTCTCCTATGATCCCCAGGCCGTGGCCGACTATTGCCTGAAGATGAAAGAGGAACACGGCAGCACCATGTTCGAAGGCAAACTGGCCAGCCACGACGATATCCGGGTGGACATCGACACGGTGACCCGGGTCCGGGAAGCCGTGGGGCCGGAGTGTATGATCCGTCTGGATGCCAACTACGGCTATGCCATGGCCACCATGAAACAGGTGATCAGAGAATTGGAGCCCCTGAACATCAGGAACCTGGAAGACCCGGCCCTGACCTTTGAGGCCATGGCCGAGCTTAAACAACACACGGCCATCCCCCTGGGGACCCACCAATGTGATGTCAGTCGGGCCGTGGCCGCCGGGGCACCTGATAACTTTTGCGGCCACCCCGCAGCCCTGGGTGGAATCATGAATACCATTCGATTCATCGGGGCCTGCCAGCAGCTGGGGAAAAATTTCTGGTTCTACAGTGGCGACGCCGGGATCACTTCCACGCTCTATCTCCACATGGCCGCAGCCTGCGATCATCTGAGTGAACCCAGCCAGTCCCTGTTCCGTTGGCAGGATATGGATGTGATCAACGAGGGCCCCTACCGCCCTGAAAATAATGTGGTCAGGGTACCCGAAGGCCCCGGCCTGGGCGTGACCCTGGACCGGGCCGCCATGGAGATCCTGCACAAGGATTATTGCGACAACGGCCCTTCGGACCAGTATTACAATTTTAAAAACCCGGCCCGGTTCACCCGCCTACCCCGGGCCTAACCCAGGAGATATCCAATGGAAATGACCTTTAAAGCCCTTAGTGACGCCCAGGTGGAAAATATCCACCAGGCCACCCTGGACCTGTTGGAGACCTATGGTATCCAGATTGCCTCGGAATCGGCAAAGGCCCTATTCAAAGCCCACGGCTGTACCATAGACGGCAACATGGTGAAAATACCGGCCCAGCTGGTGGAAGACCGTTTGAAAACCGTGCCCAAAACCTTCACCCTCCAGGGACGGAACGACGAGAAGAATCTGGAGATTGGAAGGGACCATGACCCTGTGATCATTCCCGCAGCCGGTGGGGTCTTTGTCATTGATGAAACCGGGGAAAAGCGCAGCGCAGCCATGGCGGATCTTCAGAATTTCATCAAGCTTTGCCACACCAGTGATGTTTGCAACGTCACCTGTTCTTCGGTGATCTATCCCAAGACCGATGATGTGCCCCGCATGCTGCTCCAGCAAGTGACCGAAGCCCTGGCCTTGTCGGATAAACCCCTGTTCGCCCACGGGCCGGACCGGGTATCCGCCGCTCAGATTATGGAGATGGCCGCCATGGGAACGGGCCGGACCCAGGGGGCCTATATCATGAACAATGTGAACAGCCTTTCCCCCATGGCCTGGGATGAAAACATGCTGGACGTGATCATGCTCTATGCGGAAAAGGCCCAGCCCCTGATCATCGGCTGCTGTTCCATGTCCGGATTCACCTCCCATATTTTCCTGGAGCATACCCTGGTCACCAATAATGCAGAAGTGCTCACCGGCATTGTTCTTTCCCAGCTGGTGAATCCCGGTGCTCCGGTGATCTATGCCAATACCTCCGGTGTGGCGGACATGAAAAAGGTGACCCTCTCCATCGGCTCCCCCGAGTTGCTCATGCTCAGTACGGCCGTGTCACAGCTGGCCAAATTCTACGATCTACCCTTCAGAACCGGGGGCGGCCTCACCGATGCCAAGGCCCTGGATATGCAGGCCGGTATTGAATCTGCCCAATGCCTCATGGTCACCCTGGCCAACGGCACCGATGTGATCATGCATTCTTTGGGAACCCTGGAGTCATTTAACAGCCTCAGCCCCTTGAAATGGATGGTGGATGAAGAAATTTGCCGCCGGTTCCAGCGCATGAATCAACCCATGCCCGACCTGGCCGAAGGGGCCGTTGAGATGCTGGGAAAAATGGGTCAGGGTGCCTATATCCAGCAGCCCGATACCATGAGATGCTTCAGACAGGTACTACACATCCCGGAAATTGCAGACCGGAGCCCCTTCCAAGCCTGGAAGGACAATGGGCTGGATCCCCACTCCATGGCATTGGCCTCCTATGAAAAGCGGATCAATGCCTATGAAGCCCCCCGGGACAGCCACAACATCCGGAAGGAATTGGATGCCTTTGTGGACCAAGTCATTGCCTAATAAACAGACCCTCGGGTCTTGAATTTCAACCTTTGATATTGAGGAGAAAGTAATGGAAGACAAATCAGTACCCATGTCCCTGGGGCAGAGACAGAGAATCAACCCTTGGGTTTTCTGGCCTCCTGTGGCGGCGTTGTTGATCCTCCTGGCTTACAGCCTGATGGATGAAAAGGCATTTTATTCAAGTGTATCCGGTGCAATGGGCTGGATCTCATCCAATTTTGGATCCTTTTTTCTATTGTCCATGTTCAGTTTTGTTGTGTTTCTGGTGGGCCTTGCACTCTCCCGGTTCGGTAATATCCGTTTCGGAGGGGAGGATGCCCGGCCCGATTTTTCCTATTGGAACTGGTTTGCCATGAGTCTGTGTGCCGGCATTGCCACGGGGATTCTCTTCTGGGGTATTGCCGAACCCATTTACCATGTGGCCGGTCCCCCCTCCTCCCTGGGGTTGGAACCCAACAGCCGGGGGGCGGCATTGTTTTCCATCTCCACCTGTTTTCTCCATTATACGGTGATTCCCTATGCCGCCTATCTGATCTGCGCCGTGCCCATTGCATTGGCCTATTACAACCACCACCGGAACTTCACCGTAAGCTCCGGCCTCTACTTTCTCCTGGGGGACCGGTGTGACGGCGGCCTGGGTAAGGCCATCAACTGCCTCTGCCTCTTTGCCATTGCCGGTGGTTTGGCCGCCAGCCTGGGCGGGGGCGTTCTTCAGATTTCACAGGGGCTTAATGTGATCTTCGGTCTGGCCCCCAGCAAGTTCATCTGGCTCATTGTTTCCATGTCCATTGTTTTTGCCTATACCCTGAGTTCCTACACCGGTCTTCAGAAGGGCATCCGCATCCTAAGCGACAACAATGCCAAGGCCTATGCCCTGATCCTGCTTTTGGTTATTCTCCTGGGACCCACCAAGTTTATCTTCAACCTGGGTGTGGAAAGTCTGGGGATTTTTCTGGATAATTTTTGCAGTAAAGCCCTGTTCTCGGCTGCGGTCTCCGATGATCAATGGCCCTCCTGGTGGACGGTTTTCTACTGGGCCTTTTGGGCTGCCTATGCGCCTTTGGTGGGGCTGTTCCTCTCCCGCCTGGCCAAGGGGCGGACCCTCAGGGAATTCATCTTCATGAACATGCTGGCCCCCAGTCTCTTTTCCATTGTCTGGTTCTGTGGATTCGGCGGTACGGCCATTGATATCCAGATCAACCAGGGTATCGATCTCCTGGCCCAGATGAAGGCCCAGGGCATGGAAGTGGCCGTGTTTAACATCTTTGAAAATTTCCCCCTGGGAACCTTTTTGATGGGCCTGTTCATGGTCTGTGTAGTGATTTCCTTTGTCACCATTGCCGATTCCATGACCTCCTGCATGGCGGCCATGAGCACCCGGGGAATTACCGTGGACGACGACAGCGAAGCACCGGCCCGCCTCAAGATTATCTGGGGTATCATCATCGGATTCTTTGCCTATGTCATGATTGCCGCCGCCGGAAGCGACGGCATCAAAACCGTGGTGGTCCTGTCGGGATTCCCCATTCTTTTCATCATGATATCCATGATTGCATCCACCTTAAAAGGAGTGATCCAGAGCAGTCAACCCTGATCTGTTCCATCCCCGATCCGGCCAGCCTTTGCCCATTGTTCAGGCAAAGATTATTTCTATCAATCCCATGAACGAAAGGTCGGGAAGGGGATGAAACGTTCATAATTGTTCTGGGCGGGATGGCCGGACCGGGCCATCCGCTCCACCCCCTAAACCGGGCTGCCGATACCAGGCAGCCCGGTTTTCTTTTTGTGCGCCAGGCATGGCGCGCAGCGCCAATACTGGTGCTACTCCTGAAAAAAAACCCGGGAGTGACTTGGAGGTGAAAGTCCTCTATCGGCCCGGCAAGGGGAACGATTAGCCGAACGGCAAGGGTGTCCATCGTGAGGTGGAATCTGAAGGAAGCCGAAGGCAAAACACTGGCCTGACGAACAGAAATCGCATATGAGGCGGTCGCATTGGGTGAGGAGGCAAATACATCCAAAGCCCGATACTTGCACAGAAAGTGCGGACGTATATGCGGCAGGTATAAGTGTGAAGGTCGCGCGTCTTACCCTGGGAGATCTGTCGATTTGCCTTGTGCTACCGTCGTCACGGGGCGGCGGGATGAGTCGGCAGAAGTCAGCAGAGGGCATAGTAGGCTCATCCGACCGAGCTGAAGGCCCGAACGTGATAATTATGGTTGGAGCTTGAATTTCGATGTCAAAGCAGATGCAGACCAGTAGGGTTGAGATACCCGATCCCATACCGGAGAGTAGCGGGCGGAACCTGCAAGGGTACGGTGTTGGTGCGTCAAATGACACGGCAAGGAGAGAACACTCCAACCGCCATTCCCATCAATTGATGGAAGCAGTGGTCGGACGCGATAATATGTTTGCTGCCTATGATCAAGTGGTTGGAAACCGGGGAGCACCAGGCGTGGACGCAATGACTGTCCATGACCTTAAACCCTGGCCCCCTGAGGTGGTACGGTAATACTGGACACATTTTTAAGAGTGGGGTAAATCCCCCTGAGGAGGTGTCCAATGAAACAGAAAAGAAAAACGTATACTCAAGAATTTAAACAAGAAGCCGTCAAGCTGATCACCGAACAGGGATACCAGATCGCTGAAACCGCCAGGAACCTTGGTATAAATGTAAGCATGCTACGCCGATGGAAAAATGAAATTGAAGGAGTGGAATCAGATCCTTCGGATGCATCATTACAGGCCGAATTGAAACGCCTCCGCAAAGAAAATAAACGATTGAAGATGGAGCGTGAAATCTTAAAAAAGGCAGCAGCCTTCTTCGCGAACGAAATGAGCTGAAATATCAATTTATTGATAACGAGAAGAAGGCATATCCAATAGTTTTACTGTGTGGTGTCATGCAGGTATCCCGAACTGGCTATTATGCATGGAAAAATGGGACCAAATCCCAACGCAGGCAAGAATATGAACGTATGATTTCCATCGTTCAAGATGCCCATGCCAAATCCCGGGGGACCTATGGTGCCAGAAGGATTGCATCGGAAATAACATCAAAAGGTTATTCCTGTGGCCGGTATAAGGCCAAAGCGATCATGAATCTTGCAGGAGTGGCCGCTAAACAGAAGAAGAAGTTTAAAGTGACGACTGACAGCAAACACAATTTACCCGTAGCCCCCAATTTGCTTGATAGACAATTCAAGGTCAAAGAGCCTGATCAGTTCTATGTCTCAGATATTACGTATATTTGGACCCAAGAAGGCTGGTTGTATCTGGCCGTTGTCATTGATTTGTTTTCCCGCCAGGTTGTGGGGTGGTCCATGAGTAGTCGTATGAAAACGGATCTGGTCATCAATGCTTTGACGATGGCCCGTTGGCGTCGTCACCCTGGAGCCGGAGTCATTTTTCATTCCGATCGAGGGAGCCAGTATTGCAGCAAAAAATTCCAAAAAGAACTGAAGATGTATGGGATGATCAGCAGCATGAGCAGAAAAGGCAATTGTTGGGATAATGCGGTTGCTGAAAGTTTTTTCGGCAGTTTGAAAACAGAACGCATTTTCTTTGTCAATTATAAAACCCGTGAGAATGCCAGGAGGGATATTGTTGACTACATCGAAATGTTTTACAACAGCCAGAGACGGCATTCCTATCTTGGGTATATAAGTCCAAAGGAATTTGAGAAACAGCAGCTTTTGAAAAAAGCCGCTTAAAAAACTGTCCAGTTTTACTTAACCACGTCAGTCGGCTGAAGATGTGGCTCTGGGGTATAGGCAACTGATGGAGGTCGAACGGGCTTTCCGCACACTCAAGTCAACCCTTTCCCTCAGGCCGGTTTACCACACCAGCGATGAACGTATCAGGTCCCATGTCCTGATTTGTTGGCTTGCTCTTCTGTTAGTTCGGATCGTCGAGCTGGAAGCCGGTATGACCTGGACACGGGTCCGGTCAGAGATTGAACGTCTTCATTTAGGAAAATTCTTGTATAAAGATGAGCATATACTACAGTATACGGAATTGACAAAAAAGGCAACGTAACATATTAAAAAGACTAAAAATCAACCCTCCTACAAGAGTCAAAATCTCTAAAAACACCCCATAAATATGTAGGCACTACGCCATTTTGTCGAGAGGTGAAATCCCTTTATTGGTGCTGGGTTATAGTTTTCGTGAACCTACCACTGTCGAACAGGAGCGTAACTTTCCACGAACCGCCCCGCTTGAGGGTTGCCAACGAATCAATTGCCAGATTTAAGGGCAAGTTGAAGCAGGCATTCCGGCGGGGTCGGGGAAGGAACCTGAAATCCTTCATTCAGGAAATACGTCCGCTGTTAAAAGGGTGGGCAAATTATTTTCAATTATCTGAAGTGAAGGGGATGTTCGAAGAATTGGATCAATGGATCAGGCATCATTTAAGATGTTTGATCTGGAGACAATGGAAGCGGAATTACACTCGGGCTAAGGGATTAATGCGCCGTGGGCTGACAGAGCAGAGAGCCTGGGCGTCCGCGACCAATGGCCGAGGGCCGTGGTGGAATTCAAAGGCATCCCATATGAATCAGGCGTTTAAGAAGAAATTCTTTGACAGACTTGGACTTGTGTCACTGCTGGATTTTATTGTGTGGAAGAAGAAGTTATCACGAACCGCCGTATACGGAACTGTATGTACGGTGGTGTGAGAGGACGGGGGGCGCAAGCCCCCCTCCTACGTCCAAAACGTCCCACGGGGCTTGCCGGGTTGGAGTGACGTGGGGATAGCCCCTTACTCCCGGACAATCCCTAGGGCCACATCGGATGGAATTGGGGGATAAAACAGGAAAGGAGAAGATGGGGCCGCCCGAGGGGAGGACGGTGCGGGCGGCCCGCCGGTGTTGTCATGGAGAACTCCTGTTCCGAAACATTGGGTTTAATAGTTGCAGATGGAAGGATCGACACTCTGGGGGACCCCTTCAAAGGGGGTCCATTTCCGATTGCTGAAGGAATCTGGATCCCGCATGTGCTTGAGGACCTCAATGCTGGTCTTGTACCCCTTGTACATCCGGCACATGTCCATGGCCATGCCGCAGATCAGGCCCACGGCCTGGACCAGGTTGATATCCGAGTGGGAGAATTCCCACTTTTCCGTGGTGTAGACGCGCAGGGCACCGATGATCTTGTTATGGGAGATAATGGGTACCCCTAGTAGGGAGGCGATGCCCTCGGCCCGGGCCGCATGGGGGTATTCAATGCGGGGATCGTCCATGATGTCGTAAATGGCAACGGGGACCGCATCCTTGGCCTCACGGATGGTCTGCATGAAGTGGATGGGCCCCTTGTTCAGGTACTCCTGGCTCAGGCCGGAAGAGGCCACCAGGCCCAGCTCCCGGGTCTCCTTATCCACAAGAAAGACCGAGCATCCCTTGGCGTTGAACGCCGTCTTTACGCTTTCGGCCGTGATCAGGGCCACCTCCTCAGGATCCTTGCACTGGGAAATGGCGCCCGTGACCTTGACCAGGGTGTCGTAATACATGGCATGTTTATCCATACGGGCCTCCTTTATAAAAAGATTTATAAGGTAAACGCCGGCACCCGGTGTGCCGAACGGTACAACCCTTTGGGAAAACATAGCTGGGATGAAGGGAAGCTCAGGTCTGGGGGAGGTGTTTGACCTATAAGCGAGGTGGAGAGCAGGAGATCCAATAGATCAATCCATAGTTTAGACTTAAGTGTCGGGCGGGGTTTTGTCAAGGAAATATCCAGTACTTGTCCTCCCCGTGAAAATCGGATATGCCTTGTGGCCTTCGTTCTTTTCATCTTCTTTCTTAAGGATTCTATCATGTCCACTACTGCATCCACCCAAGCTGATCCGTCCTCGGAACGCCAATGGGAGCCCGAGGACAAACTTAATCGAAAAGAAGCCAGCCTTATGAATAGCGGATGGATATTAAAAAGCCTGCAGGATTCGTCCAAGTGAATTCGAATTTTTCCCAATGGTTTTCTTGATGGCGCTGTATATATCTGCGTGACCATATCGAGATTCGTGGCGGGTGAGAAGGGGTTCAAATTCATGGGTAACCCCATGGACCATGGCCGCCATAAGCTCTGCCAACTTATTGGTTCGGATTCCCATATCCCGGGCAAATAATTTAAATGCAGCATCCCCAATCCGGTCGTGGCGAAATGTTCTTCCAACGGACATGGCAAATTTATCCTCGGGGATAAGCCCCCCTCCATCCCAGGGGCGGCAACGGGATGGAGGGGGCTGAAGCGATGGTACACATTACCATGAAATATCTGGATCAGTACCGGTATTCCAATCCAAGGTACCAGGAACGGCCCGGCATCCAGCTGTCCTCATCGTTGGCGTAGTGCTCATCAAACAGATTGTGCAGCTCTCCCTTTAGGAACAGGCTTCCCCAGGTGTTTTTGGGCCCCAACCGCTGGCTGAAATTCAGGTCCGTTACCCAGGTGTCGCCCACATCTTTCAACTTGCTGTCCCCCACGGTGGTGCTGGTGCCCGAGGTCCGGTCCACTTCGTATTGGCTCCCGTGATAGGTGACCTTCAGGTTGCCGGTGAATCCCAGTTTTTCCAGCCCAAGGGTTACACCGGCTCCCAGGCTGTTCTGGGCCCGGTCGGGCAGTTTGTTCCCATTTCCGTCCTCAAAGACGATGAGGTGGGTCCAGTTGACCTGGGGGGTGAGTTGGAAATCATATCCCAGGGTTTTGGCGGCATCCCACTTCATGCCCAGCTCAATGCCCTGGATCTCTGCGGATTCCACATTGTAATACCAATAGTGTTTGCCGTTATAATGGGCGTCTGCCGTGGTGTGGGTCTCATACCCGATCATGTCGGTATAGTCGCTGTAAAACCAGGTGGCCGACATGAAAAGGGAGCGCCAGTCCAGGTCCAGGCCCAGGTCGAAGTTGTCGCTTTTTTCCGGTTTCAGATCCGGGTTTCCCACAAAGGGGGTGGACATCATCACCGTGTATCCGGTGAGCTGACGGGGCAGGGGCATTTTAAATGCTTTTGCGTAATTGGCGCGCAACTTCAGGCATTCCACAGGGGAATAGGCCAGGCCCAGGGACGGGGTCCAGCTGTCCTTGTCGATGTCCCGGGAAACCCGGACATCCTCTTTGATTTTATGGGCGTTTACGGAGACATCATAGGCATCGTAGCGGAGACCACCGGAAAGGGTCAGGTTGTCCAGGAGGTGGAATTGGCCCAGGATAAAGCCCCCGACATTGGCATAGTCGCTGCGGGAGGTGTTTTGTTTTGAGCTGCTGGCGGCATCCCCGTCCTGGCGTTGGTTAAGATCGTACTGCATCCAATCCATTCCCACCACGGCATCCAGCCGGCCCAGGGTCGGGCTCACCTGGATCTGGGCTCCCTTGTATGCATTGTCATTCTGGGACAGGGGAAGTTGGGTGGAGCTGGTCTTGGTAAAGCGGGCCAGGTCGTAATCCACCTCTCCCTGGAAATACCGGGCCAGCCAGTCGGTTTCGCCAGCCATCCCTTCCCAGGAGAGATCCATTCCGTAATTGTTGCGCTCCTGGCGGGTGTAATAATGATAGCTTTTTGCGGCATCCTCCCCCTTGCCGGCATCCCGGGTGTCCGCCCCCTGGACAACGAGGCCGAGACGATGATGGTCATTGACCTGCCACCCTAAATTGGCATGGTACCGGATTCGGTCTTTATAATCACTGTTTTCATAGGTCTCCCCATTGCCCAGTTCATAATTGTCCCGGGACTGGTAGGAGGTCCCCAGGGAAATGTCCACCGGCCCCTGCCGACCCGATATCGCCGCCTTATAGCGTTGTTCTCCCCAGCTTCCTGTGCCGGTCTCCACCGTGGCCCTGGGAGTGGTTTCTCCCCGGCGGCTGATGATATTGATCACCCCGCCCATGGCGGCGGCCCCGTATTGAACGGCCCCTGGACCCCGGATCACTTCAATTCTTTGGACGTTGTCCAGACCAATGTTTCCCAGAAAATCAGATCCCGTGCGATGGCCGTCCACCAGCACCAGGATATCCCCTGCCAGGTCAAAACCATGCATGGAGGTCCGGCCGCCCCGGATGACAACCCCTTCATTCCCATATCCGGCAGCGCCTTCGTTGTATACCTGAATTCCGGCCCCGGCCAGTAAATCCGTCACCGAGGTTGCACCGGAATCTCGAATATGGGTTTGCGTAAATACGGTGATGTTCTGGCTCACATGCTTCAACTGGGCCTCGGTCCGATTGGCCGTCACCACCATGGTCCCCAACTCCTGGGGATCTGGTTTTCCCATTTGATCGGCCTGGGCCATTGAGGTTGTCCAGCAGATCAACAAGAGCAATATCCTCCGACTCAACTTCCGTACATTCATTTTGTTTCCTCATCTTTCAGGTTGGGTCAAAAAAAAAAGATCCCAGGGGTATTCCCTGAGATCTTCCGTATTTAAATCTCTGTGTTCGGATTCCAATCTGTTCCGCGCAGATTCGGTTCCATATGGTCGGCAAGCAGGTATTCCGGCTCAGGGTCATTCCTGTGTCTGCGCCTTCCCATGCCCATGGCACAGTGGCATTGGGCAGACCAGGTCTCCTTTCACGGCGGCGGGACCGCAACAGAATTTCACTGTTTTCCCTATGACGGCGTCGGTCGGGCCGACGCCACTTGCGTGGTCATGGATGTATAATTCAAAAATGGGGTTGTCAACTTCTAAGTTAAGGAATGTTGAAAAAAGGAGTTTATGGGGGCTTTATCTCTTTATATGAATATGCTTGGGGTGTTTGATATGACTGATAAATTGGGCTTTAAAATAGGTTTATCCCTGGCCTTTCAGTGAGGGGGGGACATGGTGTCGATTTTATCCGTCATTGGCCATTGAAAATTCAGGTTCGTCATCGGCGTCCCTCGGTTTAATTCTGCCGAAACGGCCAAAAGCCGGCCACAAACAGACTGTTAATAGGAATGGGGCGGGCATCCATGCCTGTGAATTCGATCAGGGGCGTTTTTTCTTGACTTTTATGGGCTGCATGGATAGATGAGGGGTACCTTTGTCAGGTGCCCAAGGCTTAATAGGGAATTCCGTGGAAATCGGAAACGGGCCCGCCGCTGTAATCGGGGACAGACTTGCACAGGTCACTGTTGAAACCAATGGGAAGACGCAAGTTTCTGGAAGATCCGAGAGTCAGAAGACCTGCCCGGCAAAGAAAGGGGAAAAAGGCATGGCAGACCTCTCCCCCGTGATCTTATGGATAAAAACAGGGATATCCCCGGATCGCTTGTGCGCGGTTCGGGGTTTTTTATTTTTATACAGCGGGTACTCCTGATCATCGCCCTTTGCCGTGGTTCCGGTGTCGCATTGAAATGTTAACCTTTGGAATACACCCCTATTCCTTTGGTTGAGATTTTCATGGTTCCTGAACTTCGGTTAAAATCCCGATGCTTGGAAGTCCCCCATTGAGGATGTGTTATGGAGTGGATCCAAAAGACCCTTGTTTTACTGCTGGTGCTGGGGCTGACCGCTGGTTCGGCGGCCTGGGCCAATACGGCGGATACAGTGGAAAAGAAGGTGGGCAAGGCCGTGGAGACCCGGCAGAAGACCCAGAAGGCCCAGGAAAAATGGGACGACCGCCAGGCGGCATTGCTGGTCAAATATTACCAGCTCAAGGCGGAGAACGAGGCCCTCAAGGCCCACCGGGATGAACTGGCCTCGGAGGCGGGAAAACTAAAGGAATTGAACCGGTCCCTTGGGGCCCGCATGGAAGAAAATCTCAAGATCCAGAAGGAGATGATGCCCTTTCTCATGGATCTGACCGTCCGGCTGGATGCCTTTATCCAGACCGACACCCCCTTCCTTTCCAGGGAGCGGCGCTCCAGAATGGCCCGGCTCAAGGAGGTCATGGCCGATGTGGAGATCGGGGTTGCGGAAAAATACCGGAAGACCATGGAGGCCCTGGCCGTGGAGGCGGAATACGGCCACACCATCGAGGTTTACCAGGATAAGATCACCCTGGCCCATGAAGCGGTCCTGGGCAATATTTTCCGCCTGGGACGGGTCTCCTTGTTTTTTCTCTCCCTGGACCAGGCCAGGGCGGCCCGGTTCAATGTGGGCTCGGGCCAGTGGGAGGTTCTGGATGCAGCCCATATCCCGGCCGTTGCTTCCTGCTTTGACATTGCGGCCAAGCGGCGTCCGGCAGAGTTGATCAACCTTCCTTTGGGGAAATTGGCAGTGGCAAAGGGGGGGGAATAATGAAAGATTTAAAACAGATAATGAACCGCCTGGGGCTTTTTGTTGTGGCCGCTCTTCTGGTCTGCCTTCCACACCTGGCCGGGGCCCGGGACATGCGCACCGATTACCAGCAGCTGGATGTGAAGCGGACGGAACTGGCCAAAAAGGCGGCACAGGAGCTGAAGGCCGCCCAGGCCGAGGCCCGGAAAAAACAGGAACAGATCCAGGCGGACGCGTCTGCCTTAAAGTCGGCTGTGGCCGCTCTCAAGGCCGACAACAAAGCCTTTAAAAAGGAGATCAAGGGCTTTGAAAATAAGATCAAATCCCTGACCGCCACCCGGGAAAAGTTGGAGACGGCCCTGGCCGAGTCCATGGGGGAAACCCGGGAATTGTCCGGCTTTATCCGCTCCAATGCCAAGGACCTGGAAAGCCTTCTCCTCCAGAGCATGCAGAGCGCCATCACCCGGGACCGGGGGACCTTTCTGCCGCCCTTGATCAACCAGGAGAAATTCCCCTCCATGGAAGATATCCGGCAGATGGCCCAGCTTTTCTTCAAGGAGATCCAGGACTCGGGGGAGGTCAAGTTCACCCAGACCCCCATCATCGACCGCCAGGGACGGGAAAAATCGGCCCGGGTCATGGGCCTGGGCAATTTCACCGGCATCTACGATTTGGACGGGGAGATCGGCTTCCTTCTCTACTCGGACAAGAGCCAGCGACTCTTTGCCCTGTCACGGCTGCCCTCCCCCGAGGTAAAGGCGGCCCTGGCCTCCTACCTGGAGGGAAAGAGCGACACCGTGCCCACGGACATCACCAAGGGCGGTGCCCTGCGCTCCCTCACCCATGAGCTGAGCCTGGTGGACCAGGTGCCCAGGGGCGGTCCCATTGTTTGGCCCATCCTGGCCCTGCTGGCCATGGCCTTGATTATCCTTGGGGAGCGGGCCTATTATTTTTTCTTCCGCCGCATCAAGGTGGAGCCCTTCATGGTCAAGGTCCGGGAATTTGTGGTCCGGGAGGAATGGGATGCCTGCCAAAATTACATGGCCTCCTTCAAGGGATGCCTCATCCCCAAGGTTCTGGCCAAGGCCCTTCCCTTCAGGGACCAGAGCCGCCAGGACATGGAAAATGCTCTCCAGGAAGCCATCCTGGGGGAGATCCCCAGGATTGAACGTTTCCTGTCCACCCTGGGGATGCTGGCGGCCATCGCCCCCCTCATGGGGCTGTTGGGCACGGTGACCGGCATGATCAACACCTTCCACACCATTACCTACTACGGGGCAGGGGATCCCCGGATGATGTCCGGCGGTATCTCCGAAGCCTTGGTCACCACCATGCTGGGACTGGCCGTGGCCATTCCCATCATGCTCTTCCACACCTTCCTCAGCCGGCGGGTGGAAACCCAGATCAACCAGATGGAGGAAAAGGCCGTCTCCTTTGTGAACATGGTCTTCAAGGCCCGCAACCAGTGCCGTCCCATCCTTGTTGAGACGGTAGTGGAAAAGGACTAGCCCGAGGGCCTATCAATGACAATGGACTTTTTCTACCATATGGCCGGGTATATCCGGAACGGGGGCGTGGTCATGGTGCCCATCCTCCTGGTCTCCTTTTCCATGTGGGTGCTGATCTTCAACCGGGTCCTTTTCATGGGGCGGCTCCATGCCCGGAACATCAGCCGGCAGGAGGCCGGGGAGCTGGTGCGGGACAATGTCTGGCCCGATGCCGACTTCCAGGGGGCCAATTCCGTTTTGGTCCGGGAGTTTTTGGCCCATCGGAGCCAGGACCCCGACCTGGACGAGTTCATCCTGGACGAGGCCGTGCTGCGGCTGAACACCTCCCTGGACCGGTATTTGTCGGTGATCACAGTGCTCTCGGCTGTGGCGCCCCTGCTGGGGCTTTTGGGCACCGTGGTGGGGATGATGCACACCTTTGAGGTGATCACCCTCTTTGGAACGGGCAATGCCCGGGCCATGGCCTCGGGGATTTCCGTGGCTTTGATCACCACCCAGACCGGACTCATGGTCTCCATCCCGGGCCTGTACATGAGCGGATGGCTCCAGAAACGGTCCATGAACCTGAAAAACCGAATCGCCGCAACGGGTATGTATCTGCGGCGGTATATATAAGGAAGACTGCCATGCTGAATATTTCAGCGGCCCGGAGGGCCGGAAAACAGAGCCTGGAGCTCAACATCGCCCCCCTCATCGACATGGTCTTTATCCTGTTGATTTTTTTCCTGGTCACCACCTCCTTTATCAAGGAGACCGGGGTGGACATCAACCGGCCCTCGGCCTCAACCGCCGTGGGAAAGACCGCCAATACTCTGCTCATCGGCATCACAAGGGACAACACCATCCACCTGGACCGCCGGGAGATTGACCTTCGTGCGGTGCGGGCCAATGTGGAACGCTCCCTGGCCGAGAACCCCGACGGCAACGTGGTCATTGTGGCAGACAAGGAGTCCAAGACCGGACTGGTGATCTCGGTCATGGATGCCTGTAAGCTGGCCGGGGCGGAAAATGTCTCCATTGCCGCCAGCCTGCCCGGAGGGCAATAGGCCGTGAATGCCTTTTCCCCCCTGCCCAAGGGTACACCCGGGCGGCGACGCCAGGTCTGGGCCGGTCGTTTGGTATGGGCGCTGGCCCTGGTCTTTTCCGCAGGGCTCAATTTTTTTCTCTTCGGCATCATGCCCGGCATGATCTCTGCGGTACCCACGGGACCGGATAAACTTGCGGCCATCCAGAATCTCTCCGTGGTCCGGGTGAAACGGGCCGAACCCCCGGCCCGTCGGAAGGAAAAGGCAAGGCTCCCCAAACCCGAACCCCGGAAGCCCAGGCCGGTGCGCAGGGTCGAGGTGAGCCCGCCCCGGCCCCGGCTGGCCCCCCAGCGTCTGCCCTTTGAACTCAATGCCAAACTTCCGACCGCGGAGTTGGCATTTTCCATGCCCCCGGCGGCGGAATTTGCCATGGCCGGCCCCATGCTCAAGGATGTCTACGCAGTAGGGGAATTGGATTCTCCCCTGGTGCCTTTGGTGCGGGTGCAGCCACCCTATCCCCCACGGGCCAGCCGCAGGGGAATCCAGGGATGGGTGGAAGTCGCCTTTACGGTCAATGCCGCAGGCCTGGTGGAGGACATCGAGGTCCTCAGGGCCAAGCCCAAACGGATCTTTGACAAAAACGTTATCAAATATGTCTCCCAGTGGAAGTTCAAGCCGGGAACGGTGACCGGGGAGCCCGTGTCCACCCGGGTCAAGACCACCATCAAGTTTGAGTTGGAGAAATGAGAATGAAGCAGTGCATGGGGCTGGGACTTGTGATCCTGATCCTCTCGCTTACGACCTTTGTCCGGGCCGGTGGGGAACGCATGCCCTTGAATGTGGCCCGCAGGGTCAACCAGGTGAACCTGCTCATTTCCCAGGATAAGATTTCCCAGGCCCTTGAATTCCTGGAAAAGGCAGTGGCAGACGGCAAGGCCCACTACTACCTGGAGTTTCTTCTGGGCAATGTCTGCCTCATGGCGGAGAAGGGGACTGGGGGCCCCCCGGGCAAGGGGAAAATTCCCAGGGACAAAACCCTGAAGGCGGCCCGGGCCTTTGGGCGCTGCGTGGCCAAAGCGCCGGATATGTCCCCTGCCTGGTTCAACCTGGCCCGGTGCCGGTATGAACTGGAAGAACTGACCCCGGCTGCCCGGGCCTTTGTCAACGCCTATGAAACGGCCGGGGAAAAGGCTGCCCAGACCCTTTACTACGGGGCGGTCTGCTATGGGGCCGACGGAAAGAACACCCAGGCTCTGGCCGTGTTCCAGCGGCTCATCCGTGATCATCGTCTCGAAATGAAGCTGGCCTGGAAGGAGGCCCATGTCAATGTCCTGTTTGCATTGGAAAAATACAGGGAATCCCTTTCCTGGATAGAGGAACTCACACGGATCACCCAGGGGGCACGGAAAAAGAAGTGGCAACAGATCCTGTTGCAACAATACATGGCCCTGGAGATGAAATCCCGGGCCCTGGAGTATGCCCGGCAATTGACCCGTCAGGCCCCCACCGAGCCCAGGTGGTGGAAGGCCCTGGCCCATATCCGCCTGGACCGGTTCCAGGACGGCGGGGAGGTGGATCGCGGTCCAGGGGAGGCCCTCACCGCCCTGGTGGTCTATGGATACCTCACCCCCTTGAACTCCCGGGAGAAACGGCTGCTGGCCGATCTCTACGCCGCCTGTAATGTCCCCATCAAAGCCGCCGGGGTCTGGGCCGACTGGATCCGGGAACAGGAAAAGGAATTGGTAAGGGCCAGGGCGGAGGAGGCCGAAAACACGGCCCGTCTGGAAAAGGAGATTCTCCTGGCCTACCACAGCCTGGCCCTCTCCCATGTCCGTGGGGGGGATGTGGAACAGGCCCTGGACTGGTGCCACAGGGGGCTGGCCCTTTCATCCGTCGGAGCCCAGGGGAAAAAGGCCGGGCAAAAGCTGGACAAGTTGAAGACCACCCTGGAAAAGATGCTGGAAAATCAGCAATGGAATTATGGGAATAGAGTACAAAGAGAGATATAAAAATCCAGGTCTTATCCATTGAAAAATGGGGTTGACTTTTAACAGGGACTTGTATAGTTTTTTCCAGTTAGTTTATCCGGTGCCGTAAAAGGCTTAATAGGGAACGCCGTGAAAATCGGAGACGGGCCCGCCGCTGTAATCGGGGACGATTGCTGTAATAACCACTGTCATGGACGGGAAGGTGCAGCAGGAGGATGATCCGAGAGTCAGAAGACCTGCCGGATGACATCAGGGATGTGCACGTGGTACTGCGCTTCTCTGGATCCAGGATAAAAGGGAAATCCCCGGATCGCAGCACAAAGCGGTTCGGGGATTTTGTATTTCCGGGCCGTCCGAACGCATTGCGTTAGGGGTTTCCGCCAATTGGGTTTTCACTTCTCCTTTATGACCTATTCAGCGGAAACGCACGGCCGGGACGGGCAGAGATGTTTGGGCGCATCTGCTGACTGTCCCGGTTTTTTTTGACCTTTTCCCCATCTGCCATTGTAAATTGCCATGGCGTGTCCGGGCGCCTTTCCTTCTATCCGCGGCTTTCCCGTTGACCCTGTTCGCACCCTTTTTTTTCGGGTTTTTCATTGTTATTTTCAATGCGGATCGGTATGTTTCAGCGATTTTTTGAATTTGATAATTCCCGGACCGTTTACAATAATGGCCGTCTAAACCGGATGGAAGCGATATGAATATGACCAAGCGCAACAATGAGATTCGACTGACCCAATGCACCACGGGCGCCGGCTGAGCTGCCAAACTGCCGCCGGGGGACCTGGCGCAGGCCCTGGGGGGATTGAAAGTTCCCCTGGATGAAAATGTATTGGTGGGGCTGGGAACGGCAGATGATGCCGGTGTCTATCAAATCACCCCGGATCTGGCCCTGATTCAGACCGTGGATTTTTTCACCCCCATTGTGGACGACCCCTTTGACTTCGGGCGCATCGCCGCAGCCAATGCCCTCTCCGATGTCTATGCCATGGGCGGGGTGCCCAAGACGGCCATGAATCTGGTGGCCTTCCCCTTGGCCGACATGGACCACGAGGTTCTGCACCGGATCCTGGCCGGGGGTATCCAGATGCTGGAAGAGGCGGAAACCGTTCTTCTGGGGGGCCACTCCATTGAAGATCCGAAGTTGAAATACGGCCTTTCCGTAACCGGTACGGTCCACCCCAACCGAATCCTGGCCAACCAGGGGCTGAAAACCGGTGACCGGCTGGTGTTGACCAAGCCCGTGGGCACCGGGGTGATCAATACGGCGGTGAAGGCCGGCCTGGCCGATGGGGAAACCATTGAGCGGGTCACCCATCTCATGGCCACCTTGAACAAGAATGCCGCCCTGGCCATGGACCAGGTGGGCATCACTGCCTGCACCGATGTCACCGGATTCGGCCTTCTCGGCCATCTGGCGGAGATGGTGGCAGGCACTCCCATTGGGGCGGTGGTATATGGAAACCAGGTGCCCCTCATGCCCCATGCCGAGGAATTTGCCGCCATGGGAATGGTTCCCGGGGGAGCCTTTCGCAACCGCCGGTTCCGGGAAGATATGGTCACCCTTTCCCCGGACATCTCCCCCATACTTCGGGATCTTTTCTTTGATCCCCAGACCTCCGGGGGCCTACTCATGGGCTGCCCCGGGGACCAGGTAAAGGACTTACTGGCAGCCCTGGCCGAATTCAAGGTCATGGATGCTGCCGTCATCGGCGAGATTCGCCAGGAAAATCCAGGCGGAATAGAGGTGGTCAACGCCTGATCACGCCCTAGTCAATCCCAAATCGGGACAAGGGGTGATCCAGTCGGCCATGGCCCGATTCCGCCCACACAGGAATACATATGAAATTGGAAATCAATGCCCGGGGACTGGCCTGCCCGGAACCGGTGCTCAAGGCAAAGGCGGTCGTGGAATCCCAGGCCCCGGAACATCTGGACATTATAGTGGACAATGAGGCGGCCGTGGAAAATCTGGGCCGGTTCCTGGGCCTCCAGGGATACGAGACCACCGCATCCGGCGGTGACGGGGAATTCCGGGTTTCTGCCCTCCGAAAGGGTACCGCCCCTGCCCGGGAGGTGGAATCCACACCAACGGCTGCCCAAACAGATGGGGACCCAACAGATGGCGATCAGGGACCGGAAAAAATCCTGGTCTTTGTTCCCACGGACCGCATGGGGTTCGGTGACGACGAACTGGGTAAAAAACTCATGGTCAGTTTCATTAAAACCCTTAAGGAAATGGGGGAGGATCTCTGGCAGCTCATCTTTGTGAACAACGGGGTGAAACTGGCCATTGGAGGCTCTCCGGTGCTGGAGGAACTCAAAGCCTATGAAGAACAGGGATTGCAGATCCTGGTCTGCGGCACCTGCCTGTCCCATTTTGACCTTCTGGAGGCCAAACAGGTGGGGGAGACCACCAATATGCTGGACATTGTCACGGCCATGCAGCTGGCGGACAAGGTGATCCAGCCGGCATAGTTCGAGGACTTCATGGTAATTTGTTCCAAAACACTTGGAACCCCTGATGGCCGAAGAAAGCCCTGCCCTTTCCTATAGACAACTACCACATTGCCCCCATGGGATCTGCTGGGTTTCGGAATGGTGCGAGGTTGATCATTCCGGTTTTGCATTCTGCGCCTTGTGGATCCGGCAAATCCATTTCGTGAAATATCCGGGTTAGGGGATTTGCCGTTTTTTAGAACCGCTTACGGTGAGGGGGCTCAGCGCTTCCCTATGCATCTTGGATATCCGGCAAAGTCATCCTGCGGGATATCCAGATGCGTCCACGGGTTTTCAACCGGGGATGAATGGTGTATAAGAAATGCCTAACGAAAGGAAAATGCCATGAAAATCATCGAACAAGGTTACGACATTTTAAATCTGCCCGTGGATCTGCTGGAGGCCATAGAAACGGCCGGTCGCACCTGCTATAAATCCGAGGACAAGATTACCCCGGATTCTGCGGAGCGCTTTGTGGGGGCATTGATCAAGCGCGGCCACCACGCCGTGATTGAGTTCGGAGATATCACGGTGCGCTTTACCACCAACCGGGGCGTCACCCACGAATTGGTCCGGCACCGTCTCTTCAGTTTTGCCCAGGAGTCCACCCGCTATGTCCGGTACGACGGAAAGATGGAATTCATCCGTCCGGTCTGGTGGGAGGAGAGCACCCCGGAGCAACGGGATATGTTTGAAAACTCCATGGTTGAGGCGGAACAGCGGTATTGCCAGTTGATGGCAGCGGGCTGGCGGGCGGAGCAGGCCCGAGAGGTCCTTCCCAATGCGTTGAAGACCGAAATCGTGGTCAAGGGCAATATCCGGGAATGGCGCCATATGTTTGCCCTGCGCTGCTCCAAAAAAGCCCATCCCCAGATCCGGAAGCTGGTGTTGCCCCTGCTGGAAGAATTAAAGACCAAGCTGCCGGTGGTCTTTGACGATCTGGTTTTCTAATTCCCATTTCCCCGGGGGCTCCAGGGAAATGGGGCCATATTGCCGGGGCTACCCGTACCAAGGGCTGGCCCCGGTGAAGAGGCTCTGTTTGCCCCTCCCATGCCTTTAACCCCGGGCACCCCGCCGATGGGTGTGGGAAAATTCCCTATCATTTCTTCCCTTTAAACCTACCCCTGTGTCATCCCTTTGCCTACATTCATTTTCCGTTTAGGGCCGATTGAAATCCATGGCGTCCTTTTTCTAAGGTCTTGATATAACCATAAGAAAGGGAGGTAAGATGCAACGACCAAGATATGAAGTGGGCCGGACCACCATCGGGCAGCTGCTGGATCTTGCGGCGGATCAGTTTGAGTACAGCCCTGCTGTATCCTACTATGAATACGGCATCGACCATACCTACGGTCAGTTCCGGGACGTTTGCGACGACGTGGCCCGGGCCTTTATGGCATTGGGGGTACAGCGGGGGGACAAGGTGGCCATCTGGGGCTCCAATGTGCCGGAGTGGCTCTATTCCCAGTTCGGCACCGCCAAGATGGGGGCGGTCCTGGTGACCGTGAACACCAATTATAAGAGCTTTGAGTTGGAATATCTCCTTTCCCAGTCCGATGCCGGCACACTGGTCTTTGTCGGCGGGGTGCGGGAGCGGGACGAATACCTGAAGATCGTCAGGTCGGTCTGCCCGGAATCGGACCGGAGCGAGCCCGGCCAACTCAATTGTGAAAAACTCCCCTTTTTGAAGAATCTGGTCTTCATCGGGCCGGATGCCGACGCCTCAAAGGGGATGTACACCTGGGAGCAGATCCTGGAAATGGGTAGGACCGTCTCCCCCAGGGAACTCCAGGCCCGGGCCGATAGTCTCTCCCCGGATGATACCATTAATATGCAGTATACTTCAGGCACTACGGGATTCCCCAAGGGGGTGATGCTCACCCATACCAACCTCATCGGCAACGCCAAAAGCATTGGCGAGTGCATGGACCTTACCTGTGAGGACAACCTCTGTATTCCGGTTCCCTTTTTCCACTGCTTTGGCTGTGTCCTGGGAACCCTGACCTGTGTGGTATCGGCCGCCTGCATGTCCCCGGTGACCCAGTTCAAGCCGGAGATGGTCCTGAGGGTGGTGGAGTCCAATAAATGTACGGCCCTTCACGGGGTGCCCACCATGTTCATTGCCGAGTTGGAGGAGATGGAGAAAAGGATCTATGACACTTCCCACCTGCGCACGGGAATCATGGCCGGCTCCCCCTGTCCCATCGAGGTAATGAAAAAGGTGGTGGATCTCATGGGCATCTCCGAGATGACCATTGTCTACGGCCAGACCGAAGCTTCTCCAGGCATCACCCAGACCCGACCGACGGACTCCCTGGACCTTCGGGTTACCACCGTGGGAAGGGCCCTTCCCAATGTGGAGGTGAAGATTGTGGACCCCGGTACCCTGGCCAAGGTGGGCACCGGTGTCCAGGGGGAACTGTGTACCCGGGGATACCATGTGATGAAGGGCTACTATAAGAATGACCAGGCCACAGCTGCCGCAATTGACCAGGAGGGCTGGCTCCATACCGGTGACCTGGCCGTCATGGACGAGAAGGGCTATTGCAAGATCACCGGGCGGATCAAGGACATGATCATCCGGGGCGGGGAAAATATCTATCCCCGTGAGATCGAAGAGTTCCTCTATACCCATTCCAAAATTTTGGATGTCCAGGTAGTGGGGGTTCCCAGTGAAAAATACGGGGAGGAGGTGGCCGCCTATATCATGCTTAAAGAGGGGCATGCATCGGATCCGGAAGAATTCCGGGAATTCTGTACCGACCGGATCGCCTTCCATAAGATCCCCGCCTTTTTCTTTTTTGTGGAGGAATATCCCACCACGGCCTCGGGCAAGATTCAGAAGTACAAACTCCGGGAACATGCAGTGGGTGCCCTGAACCGGGAATCGGATGCCGCCATTACCACGGCCTGATCTTCCCAAAAAATTCATCCCCCAATGACCGCCAGGTCCGGAAGCCCGGATCCGGCGGTTCTTTTTTGGGGGCATCGCGGTTTTTGCCCTGTTGGCCCTCCGGGATAAGTATTTGGTTAAACAGTGTTTATGAAAATGGGGGCGTGGGATCCCATTTTAAAATCTGCATTTTAGTAAAAATTGGGTAAATTTTTACTATCTAAAATCGAGAATCTCTGGTATTCACGATTTTATGTGGGGACATTTTGTTGATCGGTGTTCAATTCGATGCCGGAACTGCCCGTTTCAATCCCGGAAAAACAGCGTTTGACCTTCTGAGGGTCGGGCCTTTCCAGGCCCCATCATCCTGAGTTGCCATGCCGACACTGCTGTCCTTGTTCAAGGTAATCGGTTTCTCCCTTTGCGCCATGCAAAAAGGGAGCGCCTCTGTTTAAAGGAGTCTGTTGTATGTATCCAAGAAGAAGTTGTTTCACATACGGTCTGATGGCCGTGGTTACGATGTTTTTAATCCTTTCCTCCATCCCTGCCTTTGCCGCAGATTATTCCCGCATGGTGGTTTTCGGCGACAGCCTTTCCGACCGTGGCAACCTTAACCGGATTGTGCCCAGTCAGCCGGTGACCTGGGCCGACGGAGACGTTTGGGTGGACTATCTGGCCCGGGAGCTGGTGATCCCCAATTCAAGGGTCTCCAACAATGCCTTTGGCGGTGCCCTGACCTCGGGCCATGAGGTTGCCCTGGCACTTGCCACGGATGGGGATCCGTCAAACGATGCCCAGATTCCCACCTTCCAGGCATTGGGCCTGGATGAGCGGGTGGCGGCCTATGTGGCCTCCTCACCGGATTTCCGCCGGGATCGGCCCGAGGAAACCCTCTTTGTCATGTGGATCGGGGCCAATGACCTGGCGGCCTATTTTGCCCGCCTCCAGGCCCAGGATCCCACCCTGCCGGACGCAGCCACCTATATTGGCGCCGGTGTGGGGCGCATCGCCCAGGCCATGGGCCGCCTGGCCGGTATCGGTGCCCGGCATTTTCTGATTGTAAACCTGCCCGACATTGCCCAGACCCCCAGGTTTGCAGCTTTTTCCCAGCAGGTACGCGCCCAGGTCACCCAGCTGACCCAGGCATGGAACGGTGCCCTGGCCCAGGCAGTGAACGCCGCCCAAACCCAGATCGGCTCCGATGCTGTGGTCCATACCTTTGACAGTTTCCGGTATTTCAATGCCATCCTTGCCGGCAATACCTTTGCCAATACCAGAGGCACCCTGGTTGTCCTGGATCAACAGGGCCGCCGGACCAGCGCCGTGAATACCCCGGCGTCGGATTATCTCTGGTGGGATCCCATTCATCCCACCACCCAGGCCCACGGTCTTTTTGCCAGGGAGGTCTTTAACCGTAATTTCAAACCCCTGGTGGATGAGGATTACCGCACCGTAGGTATTACCGGTCGCGGTGGGGTCGGTGAAAGAATGGCACCGGACGCGGATACGGGATATTTCTATCTGCTGGCCGACGGTCAGATGAACGGCTATGCCATGCGGGGGGACATGAGCCACTTCTTCCGCACCAGCACCCAGAGCCTCCACGAAGGGGACGGTAACAGCAACTGGGCCAAACGCGGTGCCGGCGTGAAAAAAATAGTTGAGGTGGAAACCGGGGATACCCTGACCTTCCGGTACAAGTTCCTCACCAATCGTTTCGAATACCCCGGTACGGATTACGGATTTTTTTACCGGTACAACATCAGCACCGGTGACGGGCAGAACCTGGTTCGTCTGGCCGACATTACCGATGCGGTGAACGAGACCACCGGCAACAATCCCTTTGTCTATGAAACCGGATTTAAAACCCATTCCATCACCTTTGATAGGGCGGGGAAATACCTCATCGGGTTTGGGGTTATCAACAGCGAAGACAACGCTATCCCCTCGGCCATGGTCATTGATTCCGTGGAGTTGAACGGGGCCTTGGATTAGATTGAAGATAAGATACCCGTCCCCTTTTACCTGAACGGCGTCTGCATAAACCCCAGATGCTGGATGGATAAACGGATGGGAGATCCGTAAAAACAAAAACAGGGCCGGCGGAAATGCCGGCCCTGTTTTTGTTTTGGGCGCCGGAGGAGCTGGCGCCCGGAGAGAGGTTAAGTGTGCTTACGGTTTTCTACGTATGACCTGAGAGCCCTTTCAATGTCCGGATCAATGTCCGGTTGCTGGTAGGCGGCCATGCGCTGGGCCAGCTTGTCCGTGGCCAGGGTGTGGATGTGCTGTTTGCCGTCCCTGGTCCATGCTTCCGGGTTCTTCCGGCTCATGAGCTGGGGCATGAAGAATTCACTGCGGCAGAGCTGGAAGGTCTTGGGATGGGTGAGGTATTGGCCGCCGATGCCCACTTGTTTGATCATGTCCAGGTCAATGCGGTCGTCGCTGATGTCCAGGGGTTTGAACATGGAACGGATCATGCCGCAGACCTCTTCGTCCACCAGGAATTTTTCAAAGCTCATGGCAATGTAGGAGCCCAGGATACCACAGGCGTGGAGGATGAAGTTCACACCGGCCCGGGCAGCCGTGGACAGGGCCAGGGCCGATTCAACACCGGCCTGGGCATCCACTGCCAGGGCATCGGTGAGGCCGCCGCCGGAGCGGCAGGGCAGATTGTAAAACCGGGCCATCTGGGCCACCATATGGATGTTTTTGGACAGCTCGGGGGCACCGATGGAAAGGGCGCCGGTCTTCATGTCCATGGCAGAGGAGGTGGACCCGTAAATCACCGGAACGCCCGGGCGGACCAGTTGGGCCAGGGTGATGCCGGCCAGGATTTCCGCATTCTGCAGGGCCAGAACCCCTTCCAGGGTAACGGGACCGGAGCCGCCGGCCATGATCAGGGAGGCCACTACGCATGCCTGGTTGTTTTTGGCCAGTGCAATGAGGGAACCGATCATTTCATCGGCAAACTGCAAGGGGGAGAGGGAGTTGATCAGGGAGACGGATACGGTCTTGTCCTGGAGGTTTTCCTTGCCCCCGAAGAGGATGCCGGCCATTTCAATGCCGTCCATGGCCCCCTGTTTGGAGACGGGACTGCCCATGAAGGGCTTGTCGCAGAGCAGCATATTGGCCAGGTTCAGGTCCAGGTGGACGGTTTCGTGGGGCATGTCCGCCGGTTCCACCATCATCCAGCCGTTCATGTCCAGGTAGGGGGAGGTCTGGGTCAGTTTGCAAAAGGTGTTGTAATCTTCCATGGTGGCCTGGCGCTGGGTGCCGTCGCCGTCCATGATAAAAGGGGCGCCGTAGCCGGGGACAAAGACAAAGTCGTCTTCGCCGATTTCCACATTCTTTTCCGGGTTCCGGGCATGGAGGATGAAGCGCTTGGGCGCAGTTTCCAGGGCCTTTTGGACCTGGGCTTCCTCAAAAAACACCGTGGAGCCGTCCACGGTAAATCCACTGTCCTTAAACATATCCAGTGCCTCCTGGTCGTTGAAGGCCACACCGGTGGTTTTCAGAAGCGCCATGGCAGCATCGTGGATTTTTTCCATCTCTTCCTTGGACAGGGTCTGCATGCGGTCGTACATGGGTCATCTCCTTTGAATCTGTTGTTTGGGAAAAGGGATGCGGGGAAGGCCGGGCCTTCCCCGTCGTGTTTATTGGTTGTGATCTTTTTTGTATTGGTTCAGCCCCTTAAAGGTGCCGTAGAGTACCATGAGGAGCAGGAACATCAGGGGAAATGCCGTGGCAATGGAGGCCGTCTGTATGGCCTTGAGGCTTCCGCCACCGGCCAGGACTGCGGCCACGGCGCCCAGGGCAATGCCCCAGAAGGCCCTTAGGTTTCTTCCCGGATTTTCATGGCCCGAAACAAACATGGCCAAAGAGATGGCCGCCGAGTTGGCCGAGGTCAGGAAAAAGGTGCCGATGAGGAAGATGAGGGCAATGGCCAAAAGCCCGGTCATGGGCAGGTTCCGGGCAATGGCGAAGATGGCGCTTTCCACCCCGTGTTCGTTTAGGGTGCCGGTGACGTCGTAGAAGATGCCGGCCCCCCCCACAACCCCGTACCAGAGGAAGTTGCCCAGTGAGGGCAGCAGCAGGGAGGCGGCCACGGTTTCCCGGATGGTCCGCCCCTTGGAAATCCGGGCGATGAAAACCGCCACAAAGGGGGCCCAGCTCATCCACCATGCCCAGTAAAAGATCGTCCATGAGCCGATCCAATTGCCCTCGTACCCCGGTCCGGTGAACAGGCTCATGGGGATGAAGTGGAGCAGGTACTGGCCCAGGGAGTTGGTGGTCAGGTTGATGAGGAAGATGGTGGGGCCGAAGACCAGGACAAAGAACCAGACCAGGACAAAGACCCACATATTGATGTCGCCGATGAGCTTTACCCCCTTTTCAATGCCGGTGTAGACCGAGATGGTGAAGATGGCGGTGAGCACCCCGATGATCATATAGGTGGCGCCGCTGCCCAGGGCCAGTCCGTATTGGAATTTGAGGCCGGCGGAGAGCTGAAGGGCCACAAATCCGGTGGTGGTGGCCAGACCGCCCAGGGTGGCGAATACGGCAAAGATATCCAGAACCTTGCCCCAGGTGCCGTGGACCCTGTCCCCGATGACGTAATAAAAGGCAGAGGAAAATTTAAGGGGCAGGTTCTGGGTGAAGCAGGTGTGTGCCAGGGCAACCGATAGCATGGCGTAGATGGACCAGGCGCTCAAGCCCCAGTGGAAAAAGGAGTAGGTCATGGCGTTGACGCCGGCCACCGGGGTTTTGGCCCCTCCGCCGAAATAGGGCGGGGCGCTCATATAATGGTAGGCAGGCTCTGCCGGTCCCCAGAAGACAATGCCCGCGGCAATGGCAGAGCCAAAGAGCATGGCAAACCAGGAGAAGTTGGAAAATTCGGGTTTGTCCCCGGGACCTCCCAATTTCATGGAACCGTATCGATTGCCCATGAGGATGAAACAGCCCCCCACCAGGAGAATAACGGTCAATAGGTAGAGCCAGCCCCACTTGGTGGTGGTCCAGCTGAACACAGCGTTAATGACGGTGGTCATGTTTTCGGGAAACATCACCGACCAGAGGACAAATAATACGGTCACAGATGCGGAGACCCAGAATACAAAAGGGTCAAAGGGTTTTGTTGCGTCTTTCACTCTTGTTCTCCTGTTCGGGTTAAAATGGTGCATTGGTCCCGGAAATCATTTTTCTCCGGGTGTCGGTCCTTGGGAGTGCAGGTTGCATACCAGGCAGAGGATGGATGTGAAATTGCATATAGCAAGTCGTTGAAAGAATAGATCAAAGTTTGGATGGTGATGCAATGCTGCCTGGGAAGAAAAGTGAAAGTGACAAAAATTCTCCGGTTTTTTTGGCCCTAAAGTGACAAGAATTCTCCGGTGACAAAAATTCTACACCCTCGAAAAGGGCAAGGGGGGGGGGAAGTGTATGGAAGGGAATGGGGCTCATTCCAACAGTTTAGCGCCTATTGTGTTGTCGGGGGACAAAGTCCTGGCGGCGGAAGTTGAATTTTTTCATGCGGTAATGGAGGACCTGACGGGTAATGCCCAGGATCCGGGCCGCCCGGGTGACGTTTCCCCGGGTTCGGTTCAGGGCGTTTCGAATGGCGGCCCGTTCCCGCCTCTGCTGGTTCTGGGCAAAGTTGTCTGCAACATCCTCGGGTACCGGCGGTGGAGGGGATAGGGAGCTGGAGGGGAAAAAGGAGGGGGTCTCACTGGTGAAGTCGAATTGTTCAAGGCTGTCCAGCCCCGGGCCAAAGTGCTGGAGGCCGATGATTTCATCCTGGCCGGCAATGTTCATGGCCCCTTCGATGAGGTGTTCCAGCTCCCGGATGTTGCCGGGCCAATGGTAGGTGATGAAAAGATCCATGACCCCCGGGGAGATGGAATGGGCATTGGTGCCCAGCCGGGCGTTGTATTTTTTAAGGAAGTGGTGGATCAGTTCGACCAGGCTGTCCCGGCGTTCCCTCAGGGCGGGCAGCTTTACCATGACCACGCCCAGGCGGTAGTAGAGGTCTTTTCTCAACAGGTTTTCCTTGATGGCTTTCTGGGGGGGGCGGCTTACCGAAGAGATGATTTTTACATCCACGGCGGTTTCCTTCACCGATCCCACCCGGCGGACCCGCTTTTCCTGGAGCACCCGGAGCAGTTTGGCCTGGAGGTCCACGGGCATGGCCAGAAGTTCGTCCAGAAAAAGGGTGCTGCCGTGGGCGATCTCAAAGAGACCTGGTTTGTCCAGGGCGCCTGTGAAGGCGCCTTTGCTGGTACCGAAGAGCATGCCCTCCAAAAGGTCGTGGGGGATGGCTGCACAGTTCACGGCCACAAATTTTTCAAGGCGCCTGGGGCTGTGGTTGTGGATGGCCTGGGCAAAGAGTTCCTTTCCCGTGCCGGTCTCCCCTTGGATCATGATGGGAGATAGGGAGTCGGCCGCCTTTTTTGCAATCTCAACGCTCTGGCGGAAATTACTGCTGGAGCCCACCAGATCGGCAAAGCTGAACTGGGTGCCGTTGCCCATATCGATGGGGCAATGGGTTCGGTGGGCCATGGGCGTGGAACGGCGCAAAAGTTCATAGTCCTTTACAAAGCAGATGGAGCCATTGATCCGACCTTCGGAATACAGGGGGTAGGCACTGGTAATAGTGTTTACCACCTTGCCTGAACAGGTCCGGTAGAAAAAGGTCTTGTTTTTGATGGCCCCCCTGTGTTGGATGGCCTGGAGGATCATGGAAGTCCGGTGGGTGAGTTCGTAAATGTCGGTGACATTCAGCCCCATGGCCTGGTCGGCGGGGATGCCGTCGATCTTGCTCTGGGTCTGGTTGTAATAGAGGATGGTGCCGTTGGCATCGGTGATCATGACGCCGTCGTCCAGCCGATTGAAGACCGAAAAGAAATCAATGCTGTTCAGATCCAGTTCCGGGTGTGTTTTCTCATGTGAGACCAATGGGCTGTCCTCTTTTAAAAAGGGTTGTTGCCTGTTTTGGAAAGCACCATAGCATAGGAATGGTAATGGAAAAAAGCAGAAAAGGCAGGGAGTAGAACTGGGGACTTTGTACGGCAGGGCGGCTGGACATGCGTTTACACGGGGGAAGGGCCTGGGCTCCCCGGCCATGATCTGAGGGGGGGGGCGCAATGGAAGGATTCCGTCGCCGGGGTGGAGGGGGCCTTGGCGACAGTATATTTCCCGGAGGGGTGAACATTTGTCCAAGGCGATATCCATGGGGCCTTTTTTGTAGCAAATTGTTATAAAATATTCGGAGGGGTAATCCAGGTCCAATGCGGAATAGGGCTTGACAATGAAGGGGGTTCTATAAGAATAATGGGGCCCGGGTTTCGCAGAAGCAGAAGGCTTCTTTCATAGCAGATGCTGGAGATTTCATGACGGAGAAACAGCAGGCAGGTAGTTTGGACATGGATATGACCCATAAGATCCTCGCCATTGACGATGAAGCATATGTGCGTCAGAGTGTTCGGACCTATTTGGAAGATTATAGTTTTGTCATTATTGAAGCGGAAAACGGCCACCAGGGTATGGAGTTGTTTGATCGGGAGGCACCGGATCTGGTGCTTCTGGATCTGAGGATGCCTTCCATGGACGGTTTCCATGTGCTTTCAGCCCTAAGGGCCCGCAACTCGGATATCCCAGTGGTGGTGGCCTCGGGCACCGGAGAGATTTCCGATGTTGTCAAGGCCCTGCACCTTGGGGCCAGTGATTATATTCTCAAGCCCATAAGGGACATGAAGGTTCTGCTCCATTCGGTGCGGAAATGCCTGAAACAGAGCTGGCTGAAACGGCAGAATGTCGCCTATCAGGAAAGGCTTGAGGAATTGGTCCGGGAACGGACCGAAGAGCTGGAAGAAAGTCGGAAGCGATATAAGGCCATTTTTGAATACATCGGTGTTGCTGCTGTTATCGTGGAAAGCGATGGCACGATTTCCAGGGCCAATCCCGCCTTTGCCCAATTAATGGGCATTGACCGAAGCGCCATTGAACACCGGCGAAAATGGTGTGAATTTGTGGACCCCCGGGACGTGGGGCCCATGCGCAACTTCATGTTCAACCGGAGGCTCCTGGAGATGGAGGGACCGGTACCCATGCAGTACGAGACCCGGTTTGTCAATGACGACGGCCAGGTCAAATATGTCTATGTCTGCCTGGGGGTGATTCCGGGCCGGCCGGAACAGCAGATTATTTCCCTTTTGGACGTCACCGAGCGCAAACGGGCGGAAAAGAGATGGAAGAACCTGGAACTCCAGCTGCGCAAATCCCAGAAGATGGAGGCCATCGGCACCCTGGCCGGGGGGATTGCCCATGATCTGAACAACATCCTCAGTCCGGTTCTGGGCTATGCCGACATGATCATGCGCACCACGGAAAATGGGAGTGATAATTACCACAGGAGCGAAAAAATTCAGATGGCGGCCATGCGGGCTGCCGATCTGGTCAGCCAGATCCTCTCCTTTAACCGGGGCGGGGCAGAGAAAAAGCAGGCCATCCGTCTTCATCCCCTGGCCAAGGAGGTCATCAAACTGCTTAAGGGATCCATTCCCTCCACCATCCGGATCAAGGATGAGGTCATGCGGGACACCCTTCCGGTGATGGCCGAGCCCACCCAGATTCACCAGGTTGTGATGAACCTGTGTACCAACGCCTACCATGCCATGGAAGCCACCGGGGGAACCCTCTCCGTGGGGTTGAGGAAGACCGTGCTCACCCAGGCCGATCTTTTGGACCATCCCAATCTGTGCAATGGTCCCGGGGTCTATATGGTCATTGAGGTCTCGGACACCGGCTGCGGCATGGCCGATGACATCCGGGACCGGATATTTGATCCCTATTTCACCACCAAGGAAGAGGGCAAGGGCACCGGATTGGGCCTTGCCACGGTTTACAGCATTACCCGGGACTGCAGGGGGGACGTCCGTGTGGCATCCACCCCGGGTAAGGGGTCCTGTTTTTCCGTTTATTTACCCGCCGTGGTGCCGGGCAGGGAAGAGGAGAAGACCGCTCCCCTGGCCAGTGCAGACAATACCGGATCCGGGGAACGGATCCTGGTGGTGGACGACGACCATGACATTGCATTGATGTGCAAGGAGGGCCTGGAGCTGCTGGGATATGATGCCCATGTCTTTTTTTCCAGCACCGAGGCCCTGGATTTTTTCCACGGAAACATGGACCGGGTGGATCTGGTCATCCTTGACCAGACCATGCCCGGGATCACCGGATTTGAACTGGCGAAGAAGATGATGGCCCTGCGCCCGGATTTGCCTGTTATTCTCTGTTCCGGTTATTCGGCCACCATTACCAAGGAGATGATCAAATCGGTGGGGATTCGGCGTTTTTTCATGAAGCCTGTGACCGTTGACTCCCTGAGTGCCGCCATCCAGAAGATCCTGAAGCCGACCGAGGTGCTGGTGGAAGGGTGAGGGAGTCCATGTTGGAAAATGGTCAACGCTTTTTGATCCTGGACGATGAACTTAGTATCCGCCAGAGCATTGCCGCATATATGGAAGACGAGGGCCATGTGGTCCATACGGCTGAAACCAGTGAAGATGCCTTGAACATCATTCGACAGCAGCCCATTGACGGTGTGGTGGTGGATATCCGGCTTCCCGGGGAGGACGGCAATGCCTTCATGGTCAAGGCCGGGAAATTGCAGCCGGGCATCCGGTTCGTGGTCCACACCGGATCGGCGGACTATGCTCCCCCCGCCCCCATCCGGGCCCTGGGCGTCACCCCGGAGCGGATCATTATCAAACCGGCCCCGGATCTGGATCTTCTGATCCGGGCTCTGTGTGCCTGATCCTATCCTTTATATCGGGTAGATCCATTTTGTAAAATATTCGAGAGCACCCATTTCTTTTATCCCCTTCCCCCTCTGTGCCGGAGTGTGCCCATTCCCGGCGTGGTCAAAAGGCCGGGGGTGTGGTATGAATTGGTACGGTCAGGGAGCTGACCTGGGAATGCTGTTCTGCGGGGGCATCAATGGTGCCCCGTTGGGACGAAATAAAATGCAGCCCCCAATGGGGAGCTGTGCCCTGCCGGAGCCGGCAGCTGTAACAGGAGTAAACAGATGAGTCTGCAGATATTAAACCCGTCCCGGTGGTACCTCCACCCCGTGTTTATCTTTGCGGTGTCCCTTCTTTCTCTGGCCACCTTTCTGGTCCTCACCGTTAATTGGTACATGGAGATCACCTCGGCCCTGGAGGTGGTGATCCTCAAGTTCCACATCGATCCGGGATTGATTTTTCCCTCCAAGACCGACATGACCATCCTGGCGTTGTTCCTGCTCATTGCAATGGTCATGGCCGGAATTCTGCTGGCCTTTATCTATTACCAGAAAACGGTGAACCTCTTCCGGCTCCAGCACAATTTTATCTATAATTTCACCCATGAACTCAAAACTCCGGTGACCTCCCTTCGGCTTTACCTGGAAACCTTTATCCGTCACCCCCTGGACGGGGAGGATATTAAAAAGTACAGCGGCAAGATGTTGGAGGACATTGACCGGCTCACAGAGAACATTAACCGGATCCTCAACCTGGCCCGCATCGAAAGCCAGAACTTTGGATCCGAGGTCACCCACGACAGTATGGTGGAGCTGGTGGATGCCTTCTGCCGGAAGAACGATTCCCTGTTCCGGGGCTGCGATATCCGGATTCATAATCCCTCGGGCCGTCGGTTCAAGCTGCCGGTGAACCTGTTTTTGTTTGAGATGCTGCTCATGAACATCATCTCCAACGCCGTTAAATATAATGGATCGGACCAGCCCCGGCTGGATATTACCTTCAAGGCATATCTCCAGAAGGTAACCATCGAGTTTAAAGACAACGGCATTGGCGTGGACCGACAGGAAGCCAAGAAGATATTTCGTAAATTTTACCAATCCGGCCGGGATGCGGCAAAGGGCGGCACAGGATCGGGCCTGGGGCTCTATCTGGTGTCCAGTATCGCCATGATCCACGGCTGGCGGGTGGGCGTTGCCAGTGAGGGCAAGGGAAAGGGGGCCACATTTACCCTGACCATTCCCAGGGCCAGCATTGCCGGCGTCCGGGAGAAGAAGCTATGGAAGCGGCTGAAAAAAAGCGTATTCTGGTCATAGAAGATGAAACCCACATTGCAGATGGACTCCAGCTCAATCTAAAACTGGCCGGGTATGAGCCCCTGGTCGCCCCGGACGGCATCGACGGCCTGGACAAGTGGCGGAGCTGGAAGCCCGACCTCATTGTCCTGGACATCATGCTGCCCATGATCGACGGGTTCTCCATCCTTAAGACCATTCGGAAGGAAGATGAAAAGATCCCCGTGCTCATCCTGTCGGCCCGGGGGGATACCAAGGATAAGATCCGGGGGCTGAAATACGGGGTGGACGATTATCTCTCCAAACCCTTTGACTTGGAAGAGTTTTTGCTGCGGCTGGAGCGGCTCCTCAAGAAAAAAGAGTGGTACGCCGCAGCCGGGCCGCCCCAGGACGAGACCCTTTCCCTTTTCCAGGAAGACCATTATATCTTCGGTCCCAATGCCATTGATTTTGTCACCTCCCAGGCCCGGTGTGTCGCAGGGGAGATCACCCTCACCGAGCAGGAGATCATCCTGTTGAAGATCTTCGTTGCCAATGCGGGAAAACCCATGTCCAGGGAACGCCTGCTCAAGGCCGGATGGGGATATTCCGCCAATACCTCCACCCGCACCGTGGACAACTTCATCGTCCGGTTCCGGAAATATTTTGAGGAAAATCCCAAGAAACCCGAGTTCTTCAAAAGTCGCAGATCCGTGGGGTATATCTTCGATCCCGACTAAAGGGGATATGACATTGGGATTGGGAGGGGCAAAGCCCTTTGTGTTCAGCGCCCTGGGGGGCTATAACGATCTGCCTTCCCATTTATTTTTTCGCTTCAAAACAAACAAGGCCCCCGGGACAATGGGTTATCCCGGGGGCCTCTTATATTGTGGGGCCTTTATCGCGGGTGCCTTTGCCCGGAAGATTATTTGGGCTTGGCCGCCTCTCCGTTGCGGATGGGACCGGTGACCAGAACCGGTGAGGCTTCGATCTCTTCGGCCGACATCATCTGGACCACCCGTTCAAAGGAGGCCAGAATCATCATCTGTTCCCAGTTTTCCAGCCGTGAAAACCGATCCGTGAACTTTTCCTGGAGCAGGGGGGGCAGGTTGTCCAGGATCTTCTGCCCGGTCTCGGTGAGGCTGAGGCGGACCGCCCTGCGGTCGTCCTCCCGCTTTTCCCTCAGGATATAGCCCTTGGCCACCAGGCGTTTGGTGATATCGGTGATGGTGGCCTGGCTCAAGCTGGTGATCTTGGACAGGGGGGTAATGGAAATATGGCCGTGGTTGGCGATTTCTTGGAGCAGTATCAATTGCGGGCCGGTGAGCCCGAATTTTTTGTTGAGCATCCGGGAATGGATGTCAATGGCCTGGGTGATTTTCCTTAGGGATATGAGGATCTCCCTGCATCTTTCCTGGTCTAACGTCTTTTCCATTAATTGGTTCCCCCCTCCGGACGGGCTGTATCAGTCCTTAACGTAATGCTTCTATTTAACATAATTGAATCACACCCGAAAGTACCCTTGTTCAAACTTTGCCCGATTTTTCCCCCTTGTCCTGGGGGGCAGGGGGGAAATCCAGTGCTGAGTTCCAGCATATATAAACATTGGGTACGTTGCAATAATTGTATGGTATACGTTGTAAAAAAAGCCCGATAATACAGGTGTTATTTTTGCAGTTTTATTGTTAATTCTGTGTTTGTAGTGCCTTGTGGTGTTGACAATAAACTTAGAGTTCGATATATATGTTTCGATTTTAATTTGGAGTACGTTGTATTTTAAGCCGGTTAAACTGTCTCCATCTGGCCTTTGATTTCCAGCCCGTCAAAGATTCCTCATACAACACCCAGGGGGCTTCCGGCAGATGTTACCGAAGATCCAAACATGGAGCGGCGGAATTATGAACCCTCTTTTCTCAATGGTTGTGAAACGATGTGTGGGCAGCCTTGCCACCATATTCGTTGTCTCCCTGATCATCTTCACCGGTGTGGAACTTTTGCCCGGGGATACGGCCGAAGCCGTCCTGGGACAGACCGCCACCCCCGAAAGCGTGGCTGCCTTCCGCCATGAACTGAAACTGGACCTGCCCCCCCATATCCGCTATCTCTCCTGGCTGGGCGATTTCGTCCGGGGGGATCTGGGGAATTCATTGTCCAACGGTCGCCCCGTGGCCGATCTCATCGGCTGGCGATTCCAGAACACCCTGCTCCTCGCCCTGACCACTGCCGTGGTCACCGTTCCCATGGCCATCCTTTTGGGTATGGTGGCCGCCTTTTATCGCAATACCTTTTTTGATAAGCTCATCTCCACGGTTACCCTCTCCTTTATCTCCTTTCCCGAGTTTTTCGTGGCCTATATTCTCATCCTGTTTCTATCGGTTCAGATGAGTATCTTTCCCAGCCTGGCCGTGATTCGACCGGAGATGGGCATGGTGGACCGTCTGGCTGCCCTGGCCCTTCCCGTGATGACCCTGGGCTGCGTGGTCACGGCCCATATGATGCGCCAGACACGGGCCGCCATCATCAATGTCCTGGCCAGCGCCTACATTGAAATGGCCCATATCAAGGGGATAAAACGGCTGCGGGTGATCATCCACCACGCCTTTCCCAATGCCCTTTCTCCGGTGATCAATGTGGTGGCCCTGAACCTGGCTTACCTGGTGGTGGGGGTGGTCATCGTGGAGGTGGTCTTTGTCTATCCCGGCCTGGGGCAGCTGCTGGTGGACTCGGTGGCCAAGCGGGATCTGCCCCTGGTCCAGGCCGCCGGTCTGATTTTTTCCGTGGTCTATATCCTGCTGAACCTTCTGGCGGATATTCTGTCCATCCTGTCCAACCCCCGGTTGCGGCAGTCACAGGTATAGGGAGGTGATGATGCCCAGCTGGCTCAAGAAAATGCCCCTGGCTGCAAGGATAGGCGTTGGAATCATCGCCCTGAACCTCATGGTGGCCCTGCTGGCCCCCCTGATTGCCCCCCATGGCGAAACCGTGGTGGCCGGGGATGTGTGGGAACCCTTTTCCAAAACCTTTTTGCTGGGAACCGATCACCTGGGGAGGGATCTTTTATCCCGCATGGTCTTTGGTGCCCGCAACACCATTGCCCTGGCCTTTACCATTACGACCCTCTCCTTTCTGGTGGGATCCTTCCTGGGGTTCTCGGCTGCGGTGAAGGGGGGATGGACCGATCAAATCCTTTCCCGGTCCATTGATGTGATCATGGCCCTGCCCACCCTGATCTTCGCCCTGATGATCCTGTCGGTCCTGGGCGCCTCCGTGCCCGTGCTTATCTTCACCATTGCATTGCTGGACTGCACCCGGGTCTTTCGCCTTTCCCGGGCCGTGGCCATGGACATCGAGGTCATGGAATTTGTGGAGGCGGCCCGGCTGCGCGGTGAGGGGACGCTCTGGATCATGGGCCACGAGATCCTGCCCAATGCCCTTTCCCCCCTGGTGGCCGAGTTTGGACTGCGGTTCTGCTTTGTCTTTTTGTTCATTGCCTCTTTGAGCTTTTTGGGACTGGGCATCCAGCCCCCCCATGCCGACTGGGGCGGCATGGTCCGGGAAAATGCAGGGGCCATTACATTTGGCATTATGATTCCCCTGATTCCGGCCTTTGCCATTGCCTTCCTCACCGTTGGGGTGAACCTTGTGGTGGACCATTTTCTCCACCTATCCAGCGGCCTTGGGGATGAATAAAGGAGTGAAAGATGAAACCCCTTCTTGAAATAAAGGATCTGTGCATCCAGGGCCGTTACGACAATCAATGGTCCCCCATTGTTCAAAACATTAGTCTCATCCTCAAACCCGGCGAAGTCCTGGGGCTCATCGGCGAATCCGGTGCGGGCAAGTCCACCATCGGCCTGGCCGCCATGGGCTATACCCGCCAGGGCTGCCGACTGGCCTCGGGGTCCATCAAGCTGGAGGGACAGGAACTCATGGGCGCCTCCAACGAAGATCTGCGGCTGATCCGGGGATCCAAAATCGCCTATGTGGCCCAGAGTGCAGCCGCCTCCTTTAATCCCTCCCACAGGATCATCCGGCAATATGCCGAAGCCCCGGTGCACCACGGGATCATGAAATACAACCGGGCCTGCCGGGAGGCCGAGTCCCTGTACGAACGGCTGTCCTTGCCCGATCCCCAGCACATTGGCCTGCGTTATCCCCACGAGTTATCCGGGGGACAGCTCCAGCGGGCCATGGTGGCCATGTCCATGTCCTGCCGCCCGGATATCATCGTCTTTGACGAACCCACCACCGCCCTGGACGTCACCACCCAGATCGAGGTCCTGGCGGCGGTGAAGGAGGTGACGGAAAAGATGAATAAGGCCGCCCTCTATATCACCCATGACCTGGCCGTGGTGGCCCAGGTGGCCCACCGCATCATGGTGCTGCGCAACGGAGGCATGGTGGAGATGGGCGACACCGAACAGATCATCCAGTCCCCAAAAGAAACCTACACCCGGGAGCTGCTCTCCATCCGCGGCGAACGGGAGGTCAAGGATGCCGGGGGCAAAACCCGGCCCCTTCTGGAAGTCCACGGTGTGGATGCCGGTTATACGCCGGATAAGAAGATTTTAAGGGAAATTTCCGTCTGTGTCCCCCGGGGCAAGACCGTGGCATTGGTGGGAGAATCCGGTTCTGGTAAATCCACCCTGGCCCGGGTGGTCACCGGACTTTTGCCCCCCTCCTGCGGAAAAATTCAATTTGACGGAGAGCGCCTTTCCCCCCGTCTCAAGGGCAGGACCAAGGAGAACCTGAGGCGGTTGCAGATGGTCTACCAGATGCCGGATACGGCCTTGAATCCCCGGCAGAGTGTGCGCAAGGTTTTGGGCCGGCCCCTTGAATTCTACTTTGGTCTTAAGGGGAAAAAGGCCGAGGCCCGCATCCGGGAGCTGCTGGTGGACATTGAACTGGATCCGGATCACTATATCCACCGTCGCACCACCGAACTTTCCGGTGGAGAAAAACAGCGGATCTGCATTGCCCGTGCCCTGGCGGCCCAGCCCGATCTCATCATCTGCGACGAGGTCACCTCGGCCCTGGATCAATTGGTGGGGGAGGGGATTCTCGACCTGCTCCAGCGCCTCCAGGACAAGACCCGGATCTCCTATCTGTTCATTACCCATGACCTGGCCACGGTAAAGGCCATTGCCGATGAGGTGGTGATCATGCTCAAGGGCCGGATTGTGGAGCAGGGCCCACGGCAGACGGTCCTGTCCCCGCCCCACCATGCCTACACCGATAAATTGCTGGCCTCGGTTCCGGAAATGGATCCGGGCTGGCTGGATGCCCTGTTGGAAGAACGTGCTGAATCCTATATCTGAAACCCATGGGGCGGCACTTTGACCGAGAGATCAACCCCATGCCAATAGACCGAGGGCGGGCAATGCCCCGCCCCGTCCCAAGCCCAAAGGAGGTTCCCCATGTCAGACCCCCTCTCCCTGTTACAGCAGATGTTCCATCAGAAAAAAATAAGCCGGCGTCAATTTGTGACCCAGCTGTCGGCCCTGGGTGTCGGCGCCGCCTTGATGCCATCCGTCATGTCGGGAAAGGCCCTGGCGACCGGTCCGAAAAAAGGTGGTCACTTCCGCATGGGCATGGGCGGGGGCAGCACCACGGACAGCCTGGATTCCGCCCTGCTGGCCGCCCAGATTGAAATCAGCACCAGTTACGCTACCCGGAACAATCTGGTGGAGGTGGACCATAAAGGAGAGGCCCTGCCCGAACTGGCCGTTTCCTGGGAGGCCCAACCCGGGGCGGTAAAATGGGTGTTCAACCTGAGAAAGGATGTCACCTTCCACAACGGCAAAACCATGGACAGCCGGGATGTGGTCTATTCCATCCGCCACCACATGGGAACGGATTCCAAGTCCGGGGCCAAGGGACTGGTGGACCAGATCCAGGAGGTGAAGGCCGATGGTAAACACCAGGTGGTGTTCACCCTGACCTCGGGCAATGCCGATTTCCCCTATGTGCTCAACGATTACCACCTCATCATTGTACCCCACGGCACCACCGGACCCGATTGGCAGAAAAGCATCGGCACAGGGGGCTATATCCTGGAAAACTGGGAACCCGGTGTCCGGGTGGATCTGAAGCGGAACCCCAATTATTTCAAGGCCGACCGGGCCCATTTCAACTCCGTGGAGATCCTGCACATTGCCGATGCCTCCAGCCGGACCAATGCCCTGCGCACCGGCCAGGTGGATTATATGAACCGGGCCGAAGTCAAGACCATCCATCTGTTCAAGCGCACCAAGGGGATAAGGATCCTCAGGGTCAACGGCGGCTATCACTACACCATGCCCATGCACACCGATGTGGCCCCCTTTGACAGCAAGGATTTCCGGTTGGCCTTAAAGTACGCCGTGGATCGCGAAGTTCTGGTGGACAAGTTCCTACGGGGATACGGCAGCCCGGCCAACGACCATCCCATCCCGCCCTTTAATAAATACCACGCCAAGGAGATCCCCCAGCGTGCCTACGATGCGGACAAGGCCGCCTACCATTTTAAAAAGGCCGGCATGGCCGGTAAGACCGTTACCCTGTTTACCTCGGAACTGGCCAATTTCATCGACGTGGCCACCCTCTATGCCGAAAGTGCCCGCAAGGCCGGCATCACCATTAAGATCCAGAAGGAGCCCGCCGACGGATACTGGAACAATGTCTGGCTGAAGCAGCCCTTTTGCAATTGCTTCTGGGGGGCCCGGCCCACAGCGGACATGATGTTCTCCGTGGCCTATTCCGGGGATGCCAAATGGAATGACGCCCGGTTTAAACATGACCGATTCGACGCCCTTCTCCTGGAGGCCCGTTCGGAACTGGACGAGGCCAAACGCCGGGAGATGTACGTGGAATGCCAGCGCATTCTTCGGGACGAGGGCGGCACCATTGTGCCCTTTTTCAAGGACTATGTGGAAGCCTGTTCGGAAAAGGTGGCCCAGGTCAACATGTCCGGCCTCTGGGAAACCGACAGTCACAAGGCCATTGAACGCTGGTGGTTTGCCTGATTTTATCCCCAAACCACCCCCGTTTTCCAGGGCAGTGCCCCCTATACCGGCAGGATTTTAAGGGCGGATGGAGGGGCTGCCCAGGGTCCGGGTGAAGGGTAGGGCATTGAACAGGCCCAGCACCGAGAACCCTACAGCCCGACCCATCCAGAGACCGACCGTATCCATCTTTCGTTCATATAAAGCGCAGACCATGGGGAAAGGGTAATGCCCAGGCCATCCGGAGCATTGTTGTATACAAGGTCTCCCGATAGCTCGTCATATCAGGATTCCTTCCAGAGGGGGGGCCTACCCCCTTGCCGAAGCCGCCACCCTTTGGGTCTGCTTTGGCATGTACCGGCAAAGGAGCCTGGGATACACCGCTGAAAAGAGGTGATTACATAATTGCCCCGGCCCGGGGAATGTGTTTAAATGGGCCATGGGAATTGCCACCGACATCACTTTGATTGTAGTTGCCGGTTTCATCAGTGGTCTGATTATGCAGAAGCTGCGCCAGCCCCTGGTCCTGGGATACATCCTGGCCGGCATTCTTCTGGGCCCCTATACCGGCGGCCTCACCGTTTCCAGCGTTCACGAAATCGAGCTTCTGGCCGAGATCGGTGTGGCATTGCTCCTCTTTGCCCTGGGCCTGGAATTCTCCATCAACGATTTAAAACCCGTGAAAAGGATCGCCCTTTGGGGAACCCCCCTGCAGATGGGGCTGACCATGGCCTTTGGTTTCGGCCTTGCCGCCTTCCTGGGCCGGAGCTGGCAGGAGGCGGTCTGGTTCGGGGCATTGATCTCCATCTCCTCCACCATGGTGCTGCTCAAGACCCTCATGAACCAGGGCTGGTTGGGGACCCTGTCCAGTCGGGTCATGATCGGGATGCTCATCATCCAGGACCTGGCCGTGGTCCCCTTGATCATCATCCTGCCCCAGCTCAACGATCCGGCCATGGGGGTGAAGACATTGGGATTTGCCCTGGTCAAGGCCGGTGTGTTTCTGTCGGTCATGGTCTTTGTGGGCACCCGGCTTCTGCCCCGGATCATGGCCTACATTGCCCGGCTGGGGTCCCGGGAGCTTTTTCTCATGGCCGTGGCCGCCATTGGCCTGGGGGTGGGCTATCTTACCTGGCTGGCCGGCCTTTCATTCGCCTTTGGCGCCTTTGCCGCTGGCCTGGTCCTCAATGAATCCGACTATGGTCACCAGGCCCTTTCCGATATCATTCCCCTGCGGGATCTTTTCGGACTGCTGTTCTTCACCTCCGTGGGCATGCTCCTGGATCCGAAATTCCTCCTGGAGCATTTTGGGGAAGTCTTCATGCTGGTGGCTGCCGTTGGTCTGGCAAAGGGCTTTATCTTTTCCCTCGTTGCCCGGATTTTTTCCTACGGCAACGTCATTCCCCTGGCCGTGGGCCTGGGGCTTTTCCAGGTGGGGGAGTTCTCCTTTGTATTGGCCCGGGTGGGGGTGGCCACCTCCTCCATCGGGCCGGACCTCTATAACCTGGCCCTGACCACGGCTGTGGTCACCATGGCCCTCACCCCCCTGATTTCCAGCCAGACCGCCCGGCTCTACACCCTGAAAAAACGCTGGTTCCGCAACGAACCCCTGGATACGGTGAACCTGCCCGAACAGGGGCTGCGCAACCATGTGGTCATTGCCGGTCGGGGCAGCACCGGCACCTATGTGGCCCGGGTCCTCCATGCCATGGGCCTGCCCTTTGTGGTCATCGAACTGGACCAGCGTCGGGTGGAGCTGGCCCGGGAGGAGGGGACGCCGGCGGTCTTTGGTGACGCCTCCCACCCCATTGTTCTGGAGGCGGCCCGGATTGACAGGGCCGGGTTGCTCCTGGTGACCCTTCCCAGCGTGGTGTCTGCCCAGGCCGTGATCACCCGGGCCCAGGAGATCAACCCCGGGGTCACGGTGATTTCCCGTGCGCCGGACATGGATTCTTTGGATGTGTTCAAGGACCAGGGCGTGGCCGAGGTGGTTCTGCCGGAATTTGAGGCGGCCCTGGAAATGCTGCGCAAGGCCCTGACCTTTCTTCACATTCCCCCCACCCGGATCCAGAACGAGGTGGAGGCCCTGCGGAACCGGACCTTTGAACCGGTACTGGGCCGGGTGGCCTCGGCCAATACCCTGGCACGGCTTCGCCATGTGGAGGCCACCTTTGACCTCCAATGGGTGCGGGTGGAGCAGGACAGCGAACTCTGCGCCGTCTCCCTGGCCCAGGCCGGGATCCGTCCCCGGACCGGTGCCTCGGTGGTGGCGGTGTTGAGGGAGGAAAAGGATCTCTACCCCAATCCGCCGGCGGAATTGATCATCGAATCCTATGACCTTGTGGCCGTCATCGGCACCCCCGAGGCCCGGGAAAGGTTCCAGGCCATGGCCGCACCCATGTCCATGGACATCAACGGGGAAAATGCCAATTAAAACGAGCATGTGTGAAAATCATGCTTATGGTATCTGAAGACAGCAGGTGTTCCCGTGTTGAAAAAAGGCCGGTACCTGCTGTGCCAAACCGGATGTTGAACGCGGTAGCACCATTAACCCCAACCCTTTGGAACCACCATGCCACAGATGGATCTGCATATTATCCTGGTGACCCTGATTCTGTTGACGGCCCTGGTTTTCCTGGTCACGGAAACCATTGCCGTGGACAAGACCGCCGTGGGGATCATGGTCCTTTTGGCCCTGACCGGGATCCTGACCCCTGGGGAGGCTGTGGCCGGTTTTGCCAATCCCGCCGTGATCACGGTGGGGGCCATGTTCCTTTTGAGCCATGGCCTGATCCGCACCGGGGCCGTTGGCCTGCTCACGGAGCAGGTGCTTCGTTTTTCCAAGGGGCAGACAGCTGTTGCCGCCATTCTCATCCTTTCCGCCTCCGGTCTTTTATCCGCCTTTATCAACAATACTCCGGTGGTGGTCCTTTTCATTCCCGTGGTCATGGGGCTGAGCTGCCAATGTGATTTTTCCCCCTCCAAACTGCTCATACCCCTTTCCTTTATTTCGGTGCTGGCCGGAACCTGTACCCTCATCGGCACCTCCACCAATATCATTGTCAGCGATTTGGCCACCCAGTCGGGGCTGCCCCCCCTGACCATGTTTGAACTCAGCCGGGTGGGCATCCCCGTGGCATTGGTGGGGATTCTTTTTCTCTTTCTGGCCTCCCCGCGGTTGCTGCCCGGCCGGACCCCGCCGGTATGTGAATCCGACGCCACCCGGGCCAGCCGGTATCTGGCCGAGTTCATCATCCCCATGGGCAGCACCCTGGTGGGCAAGACCGACATTGTGGACCATGCAGAAACCCGACTGGGCTTCCAGGTTATCGAGGTCTTCCGGGACAATGAAATCTATGATCCTAAACGCAGCACCATCTCCCTGAGGGCAGGGGACACCCTCATGGTGAAAGGCTCTGCCCAGGATCTGCTGGACGCCCTGAACCGGCACCTGGTGGAGCCGGTCCACGGGGAAGAGGATCTGGAATTTGGCCGGGGCTTGAAGGACGATCTCATCATTGAGCTCATCATTCCGCCCCTGTCCGGTCTTCTGCGGGAAAAGCTCCTCTCCGCCGATCTTTTTGACGATGCCGATATCCGGATCATTGCCATCCGAACCCGCCACCACCACTATTCCTACCGAAAGATCAAGACAGTGAAACTCAAGGTGGGGGACACCATCCTGGTCCGCTGTCCCCGGCTCAAACTGGACAAGCTCAGGGCCATCAAGGATGTCATCGTGGTGGAGGACATCCACCATTCGGTTCCCCGCACCGACAAAAGCCTCTCCGCCGCCCTGATCTTTGCCGGCGTGGTGGGCAGCGCCACCTTGGGGTTGGCCGATATCATGGTCTGTGCCCTCACCGGGGTGCTGGCCATGACCCTTACCCATTGCCTCAGCCTTAAGGATGCCTACCGCTCCCTGGAGTCCGAGGTCCTCCTCCTCATCGTGGCCACCATCGGCCTGGGCCTGGCCATGCAGAAAACCGGGGCCACCCAGATCTATGCCGATGCCTTCCTGGGCCTTTTTTCCGGCATGAGCCCCCACATGGTTCTCTTTGGCATTATCCTTTTGTCCAGCATCTGCACCCATGTGCTGAGCAACAATGCCACGGCTGTCCTCCTTTTACCCATTGCCGTTTCCACCGCCCACACCCTGGGGGTGGACCCCCGTCCCTTTGTTGTGGGCATCTGCTTTGGGGCCGGGGCCTGTTTTGCCACCCCCATTGGTTACCAGACCCACATGCTGGTCTATGGCCCGGGCCGGTACCGGTTTTCCGATTTCCTCAGGATCGGGCTTCCCCTAAGCCTGATCGTGGTGGTTCTGTCCAGCCTCCTGGTCCCGCGTGTCTGGCCCTTCTGACACCCCGGTGTCCACTGCCCCTTTCTTTCCTATACCATATTCACCACAGCCCCCATTATGGGGTCGCCAAAGACAGCAGCCGCCAGATGGATTCCACATCCATGGTCGTGGTGTTAGGTTCCTTGGCCCGGACCTTTCAAGTGCCGTGGAGGGTATTTGGGGACAGGTTTGTATATCCGGCCCATTCATTTCGTGACATATTTGGCTCGGATTTTATGATTCTAACGCTGTTCATTGGGGGCGAAACCTCATTTTGCAGAGCAGAATCTCATCGTTGTAATGCTGACCCCACTCCTGTTGTATCTTCATGGTCATCTTTGCCGAAATTTAATACCTGGAATGTCCTTGCCCAGGGGGAAGGCTATCACCTGGGGGCTCTGTCGGTTGAGATACTTCAGCATTGACAAGGTTGAACGTTTGGCATACCTTGTGTCTATTGGGCGACTGAACACTGTTTAGATATCCAATGTTTTGAAGTTGATCTATCTTTGTAGGAGGTGTTATGAAACGATTATCTATTATCACATTTGTCTTCTGGGTATGGTTTTTATGGGCCGGTCCCGCCGGCGCCACTCCGTTAACCTATGATTTTTCCCTGGGGCAGGGGGAATCCTTTAGGGGCCCCGACCGTACCTTTGACCTTGGAAACAACCTCTCGGTGACCCTTACGGCCACCTGGCATCGTCCCAACTTGGGCACCAGCGGCACCGGGGAAATTTGGCAGACCTTCATGGGGGTGGGGGTGTTCCGAACCGCCGGGAACACCGACGATCCCAATATCGATGGAAGGGGGCCCGATGAAACCCTATGGCTGACCTTTAGCCGACCTGTGACCCTCACACGGGTTTCGTTTGATTTTCCACACATCACCGATCAATTTGATTTTTTTTCCGGTGACTCCCTGGTTCTTTCCAACCTGGAGACCTACCCCGGTCCCTGGACGGAGCTGGGAGGTGGATACACCCATAGGGTATTCGGCATCCGTGCCAACGAGCACGATGACGACTTTTTTCTGGACGGGATCACCTATGCCCCGGTGCCGGAACCCGGTACCGGGGTTTTGCTGGGTGTGGGGGCGTTGGCTATGGCCGGCGGACTCCGGTCTAGGCGGGCCGGGCGGGTGAACAGATCCCGCAAAAGATCTTCCTAAGGAGTTTCTGGGATACCTGGGTATAGGGGAACTCTTCTTCTGTAATTGAAGGGGGGGGCCCGGCCTCCGGATCCCCGTCCCTGGGCGGAGATGGATGGCGGATCCCCGTGGAAAGGGGAACCTTGAGGGGGGTGGACCGGATATGGTGGTTGAGCCAGGCATCGCACCTGTCGTGGTTGCCCACAAACATGACGTGGATGGCCGATCGTTCCCTGATGCAGATGAGTCGGAAGCCCGATCCCAGATCGAACTTTAAGCTATTTTTTATCCGTTTGTCCGGCCTGGGGCTCATGCGACCGCAGCTTGGGGGGCGGACTCCCTGGGCAAGCCGGTCAATGATCTGCCGTGCCCGATGGGCTGCAATGGCCGACGGCTGGGTGGGCCCGCCCTCCCTGGGAACCATATCGGCAAGTTGACGCCGGAGCCTGGGGTGGATGAAAACCTCTGCCATCTTCCCTCCTTTTTGTCTGGTTTGGGCAAGGACAATTCACATCGAGGTATACCCCAGGTATGGCCCAAGCACCAATTGATTCTTTGGATGGGGCCTGGGTGGGGCTATTTCTTTTTTGAATTCGGATTGGAAACTGAGGTCGGGTCTCCATCGGCCATGAAAAAAAAGGAGGGGCTGTTAGCTTCGGCCCCGGTTGAGTTTTTCTGCACAGCTTACACACAGGGTGGCTTCGGGCATGACCATGAGGCGCTTATGGGGGATGGGTTCTTCACAGTGGAGACAGTCTCCAAAATCCTGGGTTTCAACTGCGTCCAGGGCTTTTTCCAGGGCACCGAGGGTCTGCTTTGACTTGGCCAGTGAGGCTTCATTGATGCTCTTGTTGCTGATGGCCTCCATCCGGGTGAGCCTGCCAATGGCATTGTCCGGGGAGACCGGTTTTGACAGATCGTTCAATGCCTCTATGGCGGTTTTCACAACCTTCATTTTTTCAATGATGGCCTGTTTGATCTCTTTTTTCTGGTCCGGATTCATTTTCTTTGTAGGCTCCTTTATGGTTTCTGGGGAGGGTGCTGAATTCATTTCAATGACCCGGTGATGAGGGCTATCGCCCCTTCAGGGCCATGAGGGCCATTTCCACATTGGTCCGCCATTCCGCAGGGGTCAATCCCCAGGTTCTGCAATCCTCGGGATCGGCATCCCGGTTAAAGGCGGTTTCCAGCCATTGGATACTTTTGTTGTCGTAGCAGTGGGCGGCAAAGGAATCATCCCTGAGAAAGGTGGAGGGGGAGACGTGGGGATTGTTCTGCATCATTGCCCGAAGTTCGTCTGCTGTGTTGGTGCTCATGTATTGCTTTCTTTGGTTAAGGGTCCGGGGTGAGATCGGTGCTGGAGTACGGCCTGGTGTCTTTCCTCCACACCGGAGACAGGGCAGATGTAACCGAATCCCATTGCGATGTCAACGGATTAGGGGGCAAGTGTGGATATTCCATGGACCGTTGTTCCACCTACCCGTGTGGATTCAACGGGTGACTTGGTCGGACTATCCTTTTGTGGCACCGATTTCGGCCATGACAATGGTGACGTTGTCCAGTCCGCCCCCGTCCAGGGCCGCCTGGGTCAAGGCATGGGTTTTGGCCTCGATGGGGGCGTGGGGTTCCAGGATTCCAATCATTTTTTTCAGGGGAACCATCTTATGGAGTCCGTCCGTGGACAGGAGGATCAGATCCTTTGCCTTCAGGGTCAGTGTCCCGGTTTCCGGGGTGCACTCTCCGTATCCGATACATTGATCCAGGATATCGTAGGAATAATGATCCGGGGCATTGTCCGCCAAAAGTTCTCCCTCTTGGATGAGAAACCGTGCCAGGGTCTGATCTTCGCTGAGCTGGTGGAGTTTTTTGTCCCTGAAAAGATAAAGCCGTGAATCCCCAAGATTGATCCAATTGATTCGGCTGTTTTTAAGAATCCCACAGACCAGTGTCGTGGCCATGCGTTTGAGTTCTGGATGGATTTCGGTGATTTGTGATATCCGGGCATCCAGATCCCGGACCAACTCTTTAAGCTGGAGCATTTCACTGCCCTTGGCAAGGTTCCGGAGGCCGGTGAGGGTGCCGTTGACAACTTCGGCGGCAACATCGCTTGAGACATTGCCCCCCAGACCGTCGGCCACAGCCAGGAGCAGGGCATGGTCGTCCATCTGCCGGATCAGATACCGGTCTTCGTTCTGTGTTCGGCGAAGGCCCACATGTGTGAGGCCGAATACCTCTACATTTTCCATGCTGATCCGGGACTGGCCCTTTCCCTGGTTCACAGCCTTGTAGAATTTGCACTCCCGGCAGGAGTCTATTTTTTCAGCAAAGGTGCCGGAAACGGCGTTGCAGCAATAGGTGCCGGCAACCAGCCAGCAGGCGCGACCGGCGCATTGGCCCTGGTTCATTCCGTCCAGGCCCACCTCCTTTGCCGCCGGGCAGGTGTCCCTTCCCTTTGCTGTGATATCCGGGCCCCTGCCGCATTTCATGACCTCCCAGCAGTTCAAGGGGCGCGGGGGCTGGACCGACAGGGCCCTCTGGGCGTCCTTGAGATCGGCCATGGCTGCATCCGGATCCTCGTATCGTTCCTGGGGTGTCAGGCGGCAGGCCGTGAGGATAAATTTGCGAAGGCCGTGGGGGATGGCCGGGACCAGGGCACGGGGGTCCGGCACCTCGGTGCTCCTTCTCAGCTTGATGAACTTGGCCGGGTCGTCTTCGGGGTAGGGCCGCTGCCCTGTAATCATTTCATATGCGGTGATGCCCAGGGCGTAGAGATCGCTTTGGATGCTGGACAAATCTCCGTTGCAAACCTCCGGGGCCAGGTATTTGAAGGAGCCGTCCAGCACATCCTCATCTTCATGGACAAACCGGGCCAGACCGAAGTCAATGAGTTTCACCACATTGCCCTGGGTGATCATGAGATTGGCCGGGCAAATATCCATGTGGAGCACGCCCTTTTTGTAAGCATGGCCAATGGCCCTGCAGGCCTGGATCAGATAGTCCACGGCCACCCCGGGCGACAGCTTTTTTCTCCGGCCAAGGCGCTGGGCCAGGGATTCCCCCTTGAGATGCTCCATGACGATGAAAGCGGTGCGGAAGCGTTCGATGATTTCGAATACACGGACAATGTTTCCGTGGTTCAGACCGGTTACGATTTTTTCCTCATTCCGGAAGCTATCTATGAAGTCCGGTTCCAGGGCCATGTGATGGCGCATCATTTTGATGGCAACCGGGGCCTGGGTCCTGGAATCCATCCCTTTATATACGATGGAATATCCGCCACGACCGATGATATCCGTTGCAACGTAAGGGCCGATGGTCCGATCGGATATGGGGCGCTTGGAATCGAACCGGTCCGCCACAATCTCCGTTAGAAAGCCGAATAGCGCCGGGTTGTTTCCGGGGATTTTCTCCAGGGTCGTCTTTTCCAGCACCCAGAGTTCCATATCGGTTTCCGCTTCGATGTGTGCGGATATGGGCTCCCCGGTGAACAGGGCCGACATATTGACAATATCCCCCTGGCCGCGATGGTCAATGGGGTGAAGGTCCCCGCCCTTCTCCACGATGAGGATGCAGGAGCCGCTTTTAATGATATAGGCCTCCTGGGACTGCTCCCCCTGTACGATGAACCGGGTGGATTTTTTGACCTGCTTCAGCTTCAGATCCCTGAGTACGGAATGCCCGTCGCATTCGGACAGAAATCTGAGAAACTTGGTCCGCAGGTTCAGGGTGCCTTCCTCGGCCCGGACGATTTTAAAGAAGTCACACTCCAGACAGGAGGCCTGCTTGTCCGCATAGGTTCCCTGACAGCCCCCTTCACAAAGGGTTCCGGCAACGGCCCAGCAAAACCGTCCGGCGCATTTTCCAGAATTGATGCCGTCGTAACTCTTGTCCATGGCAGCCGGGCAGACACCCAGGGTGGCCGCATTTTGCCCACCGGGCTCCCGGCCACATCCCTTGTACTCCCAGCAATTAATCCGTTTACCAGCCATCTGTCCCTCCCATTGGTTCCCTTGCTTCACCTGCGCCATGGCCTGGCCGGTCCTCTCTATCCAATGACCATGGCCCTCATTTCCTCCAGAAGATTCTGGTTTTCTTCCATGGTATTCCATTGGTCGTGTTTGGAGGCTTCACTCCTGAATTGATCCATCAGGTCATTTTTTTCCGCCGGGGACAGCTCCGCTTCAACCATGGGAAAAAAGACCCGTTCTTCCCTGTATAGATGACGGCTGAGAACGGATATGAATGCGGCTGTATGCTTTAATAGAATGGTGGCGGCAATTTCATTTTCCGATTCATAGCCGTTCAAGGATCGTTGAATGCTGTTCAGCAGTTCCTTGGCCTCATCGTGCTGTTGACGGAGGGAGCCGATTTCCAGATCCAGCAGCCCTTTTTTTTTCTGGGCTAGGCATCCGAACATGAGAAACTCTTCCTTATAATGGTGGAAATGATCCGCATAAAACATAAAAAAAATAAATGCCTTATCGAAAAAGATTCTGGGCGGGTGAATCTCCTTTTCAAGCTTGTCACGGGCTGTTTTCATGCATTCCAGTCCCTGTGAAATCATCATATGCTCATCTATCAATAACCGTGTAACTTCCATGGATTCAGACCTCCTGGTCGAATTGTCGCTCTGCTTCAATGACTGGGGTGAGCCTTTGCTCCGCCGATAAAATGGATTTTGTTTTACAGCGGCGCCGGATCATCCCGGCCATGCCGTGGATGCACTCCCCGTTGGATGGGGGTTGCTTGAAAAACTATCTGTTTTAAAGGATTGAATGGAAAAAAATATCATAAAAGTTGTTTTTTATCAGGGTGAGGGGCAGGCGCTTTTTTTCTTACAGGGTCCATTCTTGTGTTTAGCGGAGACGTATCTAGGGATTATTGGCCGTATCCTTTTGATCCACATCCGGCTGCCCCCATAAGAAGCCGTGAAGACCATATGATTCCATGATACCGTTAACGGAAATCCCGATCAACGAATCAATGGTTTCCATTGAAAATTTTGCGCCTTTTGGATTCCGGAAGACAGGCCGTGAAACGAGCCTGGACTCTACCTTTTTTGGAGTTCGTTCCATCAAATTGATGTTATGAATGAATTTATACCTCAAATACGATTTGTTTTTGAGGTATAAAATGTTGGTTTTTAAATCATGGCCCATGGAAAGTAGCAGTGGGGCGGGGCGCCCATCACCGAGAATCGGACAATTGCGGCTCGCATTCTGTTCCAACTGCTCTGTTTCGCCTCCATTCCATTGAAATGGAAAACAGTTTTCATTCTTGACGACCACCGGGGCTTGGTCCTAACATGCGGCAGTGATTCCATCCCTTTTCACATGCTGCCCAGGATGTTTTGGCGATCCATGAAATGGGCTCAATCCGGCATTGGGAAAATCAACCCAGCCATCAAAGCCCTCCACGATCGCCTGGTAATTGCGGACTGGCATGCCGATTCCCTGTTGTGGAAACGGAATCTGCTGGAACGCTCCGACTACGGGCATGTGGATATCCCCCGCCGGCATTGTCCAGGCCATCGACTATGCCGTCAATCTTGTGGGTGAAGACCATGTGGCCCTGGGATCGGATTTTGACGGCACCATCACCTCAAAGTTTGATGTCTCTGAATTGGCCGCCCCCACCGAAGAGATGATCAAGGCCGATTTTTCCGAACCCCTCATCCGAAAAGTCATGGGAGAAAACACCGTCCGGTTCTTAATGCAGAACCATCCAAAATGATGCCGAGAAATTAGGGTGACTGCTTGGCATTTTTCATATTTAGAAATGTTGTCTTTTAGCTGAGTTACTGAATGATGTCTTTTTTATGGTGTTCAGAGAACAATTTGATGTGGGATGGTTAAGTTGTTAAAAATTTATGAACAAACAAAATTATTGGTATGTGCTTGACAGAATATAATTCTCTCCGATAGAAAATACGATGTTGGGCAAACTCAAACAGAATTTGCTGTTCCATTCTTCAAAATATAGTAGCTGTATATTATACCTTAAGTTATTAGAAAATAAACATTTCTATAAACTGAGACATGATCGCCCTAATAATATTTAATTTGAACGGCCTTTTTCAAAAAAGTAGATTTTCGGGGATCCCTTTATATGATTCTCGCATTATCGACTTATCCCAAATTAAAAGGTAGAGATGATGAATAATAAGCACAAGGACATAATCAAAGTTCGTAATCGTTACAAAACATTTGAAGAATCTCCAGACTCATGGCAGTTACGTGTCCAGGATTCTACAAAACTGCCCTATCCATTCGCTTGGGTCCTGATTGCGTTCTTTTTTTTGTTTGTTGGTTGGGGAATAGTGAAGTTGACCGGTGAAAAGGCTCCTGTTTTATCGTTACTATTATTTAATGCTATTTTGATATCTGCCCTAGCAAATGCCGTTATATTCTATGAAAAATTATTGGATAATATTGCAGATAATCTTTGGTATCTCTTGGATGAATCTGAAGAAAAAATAAAAAAATGGATAGAATATTATTATAACGATATTTTTTGGTCTAAAAAGAACATCGTCGCTGGTATCGTATTAGGTATTATTTGTATGTATTTGTCTATGAAATCTGTTACTTTCCCAATTTCATTCGTCATCGTGAAAATATATTTATTTTTTATAGCAGCTATTATTGGCTTTTTAGCTGGATCTTATTTTTGGGCAATGATCGGTTTTGCGCGATTATTTTCAAACCTAGGAAAAGATGTGGCTATTAAGGCCTCTATTTTCGATAGTAAAACAAGCTTGCTTAATAGCGCATCCAAAATACTCTGGAAAGTGTCAATAAGTGCCTCATTAATATATGTTTTAGGAGTTTCAACATATTTTGTATGTCCATTGGAACTGACCATGCCGAATATTGTAGTGGTTGGTTTTTTCGGATTTTTTTTGATTTTGTATTTTATTTTGCCCCAAAGCAATATTCATAAAACGCTAATGTCACTTAAACAGGAACGTTTATCTTCTTTAGTCAATCAAATTGATGTGACGTTTAGTGAAGTATCTTCATCTCCAACATCTGAGAATATAAATCAACTGAAAGAATTGTTTCATCTTCAATCTATCGTAAGTGGTAAAAAGTCTTGGTCTTTTGGGATGCTGGAATTAATAACATTGATAGGGACAGTTCTTATACCTCTAATTCTTTTCGTTTTAAGGCGCTTATTTCTGGTTCAAAATGCTGGTTTATAGGTAATAGTTATAGTGACGGCTTTTCTATCCAGAGATTCCACGGTTTGCTTCAACATCATAAGGAATTGTCCGATGCTGGATTTTCCTGAACTGTTTGCCCCAAAAAATAAGGAGATAGGCGCCATGCGAATAAGGCCAGTGTCCTTCCAGCCTTTGAAATTTTGTATTCGTAGTTGTTTTAGCATCTTAATTCTCCGGCCTTGGGTTATCACTTAAATCCTGTTGCACATATCCTGAAATGGTGGGTAGAAATCAAATGCTCTTCTCCATTGGGCGAACCATAGCGGAGGGGGCGATCTCTAATATGTGGTTTTGAACCCTGTTGTTTCAATGGGAAAAATATAACCGGCCCGGATATCCGGGCCGGTGATGCTCTTTTCCTTCTGTCCTATATCTTAAAACTTCCCACAGCCGATTTAAGATCCAGGGCCAGGTTGCGCAATTGCTCCGCGCTGGCCTGGACCTGATCCCCACTGCCGGACATGTGGCGGGCGGATTCCCATACGGCCTTGATATCCCTGGCCGTGTCCGAAGCGCTTTGGGAGCTGATGCCGGTATTGTCCGAGACATGGTCGATGTCCCGGGCGATCTGTTCGATTCGGTCGGCGATGTCCCGGGCGGCGGCGGTCTGCTCCTCCACGGCCCGGTCCATGGACTGGACCATGGTATCTGCGGTTTTCACGGCCTGGGTCATGCCGTTGATTTCGTCCATGCTTTCCTTGGAGGATTCCCGGATGCCCTGTACAGTGGCCTGGATATCTTCGATGGCCCTGGTGGTCTGCCGGGACAATTCCCGGATCTCATCTGCCACCACGGCAAAGCCCTTGCCGTATACCCCGGCCCGGGATGCCTCGATGGTGGCGTTGAGGGAGAGGAGTTTGGTCTGTTCGGAGATTTCGGAAACGGTTTCGCTGATGGCTTCGATGTCACTGGCGGCCTTTTCCATGCGCTGGATGGTTTCCAGGGCCTTGTCCGAGACGGCCACGGCCGCCCCTGTTTCCTTCCGGGCCTTGACTGCGCCCTGGGCCAGGGTTTCGGAATTGGCTCTCATCTCTCCGGCTGCCGTGGTGATGCCGGCGGCCTGGCCGGCGGTCTCTTCCATGGTGTCGGCAATGGCATTGATGCCCGAGTCGGTCTGCTCCGTGGCCCGGGAGGCGGTGGATGCCTTTTGGGAGGTGTCCCGGCTTTCCCGGACCAGGTCCTCGGAAACGGCCAGAAGTTTTTCCGAGGCTTGGGATACGGTCTGGGCGTTTTCCGAGATCCGGCCCACGATTTGCTGGAGCTTTTCCATGAAGGTGTTGACCCAGAAGGCCAGTTCCCCGATTTCATCCTTGCGGTCCCCGGGTAAACGCAGGGTGAGATCCCCTTCGCCGGTGGCAATGTCCTTGATTCGGGCCACGGTTTCGTTGATGGGGCGGATGATGCTGCGGTAGGAGAATACCAGGCAGGCCCCCACTCCGGTCGTGAGCAGCACGATATTGGCAAGGATGATGATGAAAAAGGCCCCGTTCATATCCTTTAACAGGGCGTGGGTGACATTTTCTATCATCTCATCTTCATTGGCCTCGGCCACCAGGTACCAGCCCAGTTCGGGTACAAAGCGGGTCATGGCAATGATGGGGCTGCCGTCCGGGCCCTTGAGGCGGACCACGGATTCGCCTGCTTCCAGAACGGTTTCAAGGTGGTCGGCCCACCCGGGCTTGTCCACAAGGTTTAGGCTATGGATGAAGTCCTTTTTCCGGTGGAGCATGATATTGCCCTCCCTGTCCACCATATAGGTTTCACCCTTTTCCCCCACCACGGTGTCGGCCACCTGGCGGCTGAAGGTTTCAAGGTCCAGGGAGACCGAGGTCAGGCCCAGAAATCGTCCCTTGTCTTCAATTCGGCGGTTGATGAAGGCAATGGAACCATAGACCTTGTCATTGATGTGGAGGTTGATGTCCAGTGTCTTGCTGCTCTCCTTGAATGCCTTGAACCAGGTGTCCGAGGGGGTGAGGTTCTTAAAGGATGCGGTGTCTTTGCTGATGTCGTAGTAGCTCTGGTTGTCCCAGAGCACCACATTGGCCCCCCGGGTTTCCAGGCTGGAGGAGACCCGGCGGAGAAGGCGATAGACGGTCTCCCGGTCTTCCCGGGGTTCGCCGTCCCGTATCCACTGGACCAGGAAGGGGTTTTCCGCCACCAGATCCAGGGCCTTTGCCGGACGGATGATCCGGTTGTCCACCACGGCGGAGATGTTTTCCATCACTGCGGGCATGTGAAAGACCTGGAGGAATTTGGCCATGCAGGACCGGCCGATGCGATAGTTAATGAATGTCACCGTCAAACAGGTGATGAGGACAAGAATCCCCGTCAATGAAATCAGCTTGGTCCCTATTCCGCTCAGCTTCATACCCATATCCCTCCTTTAGGGCCCTTGGTTTTGGATTAGATTTGGGGCAATATAGAGAAATGTGACTAGTAAATGCAATATTTATTTGCTTTGTTGTTTTGAAAGACAGGAAATAAAATCCGTGTTAAATCGGTTTGAATTCCCAACTAGAATGGAGTATAGAACTTTAAACCCGCAATGGTAGGATTGCTCTTTTGCTGGGATGATTGCACCCTTGGGGCGGCAGGTAAGGGGAGGGGAGAAACAGGGCATGGGCCACCGGGCGCCGACAGGGCCGGGAACCTTTGTTTGTGGCTTGTATGAACGCTGTTATGGGTTTTGAAAACAGCGGTTTGCCGGGCCGTCTTTTTTGAATTGAAATGGACGTCCCCGGACAAACATGGTATGTAATTTGGAACCGCCAACTTCAAATTTCGGAAATGACATGACTGCCCCCGATAGCGTTGAACGTATCCATGCTTTTCTTGAATCCTCCGGCTGGACCCGGGATCCGGTATCCGTCTCCTTTCTGGCCGCCGGGGAATACAATGCCAATTATTTGATCGAAACCCGGGAAGGGCCCAGGGTGCTGCGCATCAACCAGGGAAGCCAGCTGGGCCTGGGACAGGACCAGATTGCCTATGAGTACGAGGTGCTCAAGGCCCTGGCCGATTCCGGGGTGACCCCCAAGCCCTTTGCCTGCCACACCGACCCAGAAGATCTGGGGGGTGGGGCCTTGCTCATGGAATTTTTGCCGGGAACGGCATTGGATTATACCCGGGATCTGGACCGGGCCGCCCACATCTTTGCCCGGGTCCACACCCAGCCGGTTCCGGATGGAGCCTTCATTGTCCAGGCCGATCCGGTCATGGACATTGCCAGGGAAAGCCTGGGGTTGGTCCGGCGGTTCGCCCAGCACCCCCTGACACGGGAACGGGATCAGATCATGTCCTATTATTACGAGGTATTGGAACTGGGGGAGGAGACCCGCCATCTCTTTGAGGGGGAGGATCTTTGCCTGGTGAACACCGAGGTGAATTCGGGAAATTTCCTTGTCGGGGATAAAAGGGCCTATCTGGTGGACTGGGAAAAGGCCGTGGTCTCCTACCGGTACCAGGACCTGGGCCATTTCATGGTGCCCACCACCACCCTGTGGAAGACCGATGTCTGCCTGGGGGCCGGGGAAAAGGAGGCATTTCTCAGGGCCTACCACGCCCATGCCTGTCCGGATATGGACCTGGACGAGATGAAGGAAAAGACCCGGGTCATGGAAAGGACCATTTTACTCCGGGCACTGGCCTGGTGCTTCATGGCCTGGTATGAGTATACCCAAACCGACCGCCCCCTCCAGAATTCAGAAACCTTTTCAAAAATTCAGAAATACTTGTCAGACATTCCATGGATATTGAACTCCGTCGCATAGGCAAAACCTTTCGCAGCAAAACCATTCTTTCGGATATCAGCTTTCGGGTGGGCCCCCGGGAGCTGGTCTCCATTGTGGGGCCTTCGGGCGTGGGCAAGACCACCCTGTTGAAGATCATTGCCGGCCTGGACAGGGCTGATACCGGAACGGTGGTGTTTTCGCGGCCCGTGACCCGGGAGCACCCCGTGATCATCGTCTTCCAGGACTATGTGCTTTTTCCCTCCATGACCGTGGCCGCCAATATCGCCTTTGGCCTTAGGGCGCGGAAACTGGACCGTGGCGAAATCCAGCGGCGGGTGGACCAGATGCTGACCTATTTCAAGCTTACGGACCAGGCCGAGCACTACCCGGCCCAGCTTTCCGCCGGTCAAAAACAGCGCACGGCCATTGCCCGGGCCATGGTGGTGAATCCGGCGGTGCTGCTCCTGGACGAGCCCTTTGCCAACCTGGATCGGAATTTGAAAATGGAGACGGCCCGGTTCATCCGGAAAACCCAGCAGGAGTTCGGCATCCCCACCATCAGCGTTACCCACGATCTGGAGGAGGCCTTTGCCATGTCCGACCGCATGGGGATTCTCCTGGACCGGAAGCTGGAGCAGTTTGATACCCCGGAGCAGGTCTATTTCTCACCGGCCTCCCGGGAGGCCGCGGAATTCCTGGGACCGGTGAACCCCATTCCCGAATCCTTGACGTCCCTTCTGGAGGGCGATGCCGGAACATTTGAAAAGAGATATGGGGAGCTGATGGTCAGACCAGAGCAGCTGGATATCGGTCCCGACCCCGGCCCCTTCATGATCAAGGAAAAGAATTTTGCCGGCCACTATTTCGCCTATGGGGTGGGCATGGGTAACCATTGTTTTACCGTATACTGCAGGGACGGTCGGTTCTATCCAGGCCAGGCTGTGTCCCTGAAACTGAACATTCAATCCAAGGAGAAAACATGAAGAGAATTGTGATGATCGTTGTGATGATCTGGGCCATGGCAGCCGGAGTTTCATCGGCCCAGGCCGGGGATAAAGCCCTTCTGGACATGGGCTTTGATAAGGTGGTGGAACAGGCCCGGGGCCAGGAGGTCCGTTGGTACATGTACGGGGGCTGGGCCCATGTCAACGACTGGGTGGACACCTATGTGGCCGGTGAAATGGAGAAACTGTACGATATCAGGCTGGTCCGGGTTCCCATGGATGCGGGTGTTTTTGTAAACAAGCTCCTCAATGAAAAGGCCGCCGACAAGGCCAGGGGCAACATCGACCTGCTCTGGATCAACGGGGAGAATTTCAAGAACGCCAAGGAGGCCGGCCTCCTATTCGGCCCCTTCAGTACCCGGCTTCCCCACGTGATGAAATATGTGGATGCGGCACAGGTCAGCCATGATTTCGGCTATCCCGTGGACGGATATGAAGCCCCCTACGGTCGGGCCCAGTTTGTCTTTGAATTTGATACGGCACAGGTGGATAAAGCGCCCGTTGATCTTGCCGCCCTCAAGGCATGGATCATGGCCAATCCGGGACGGTTCACCTATCCCCAGCCCCCGGATTTCACCGGCTCCGCCTTTATTCGCCAGGTCTTCTATGCGGTCACCGGCGGCCATGAACAATACATGAAGGGCTGGGATGCCGATCTCTTTGCCAAAAACGCCCCCAAACTCTGGGCCTGGCTCAACGAGGTTGAACCCCATCTCTGGCAGAGGGGCCGAACCTATCCCAAGGATTCCGCCCTGCTGGACACCCTTTTCTCCAGGGGGGAGGTGGCCTTCGGCATGTCCTACCACCCCTCCCATGCCCAGAGCAAGATTCTGGAGGGCAGTTTTCCCAAGACCACACGGACCTTTGTCCTCAAGGACGGCTCCATCTTTAACACCCATTTCACGGCCATCCCCTTTAACGCCCCCTCCAAGGCGGCGGCCATGGTTCTGGCCGACTTCCTCATCTCCCCCGATGCCCAGCTGTCCAAGTATATGCCGGACAATTGGGGGGATTTCCCAGCTCTGGATCTTTCCCGGTTGGGTTCGGCGGACATGGACCGGTTCAAGGCCGTGGACCTGGGGGCGGCCACCCTGGGGTCCGATGTCCTGGGAACCGTTGCCGTGCCCGAGATCCCTTCGGCCTACCTGGAAGCCCTGGAGCAGGGATGGAAGGAAAATGTCCTGGATAAATAGATCTGATGAAATAAATTGGGCAATGTGGACAGGATCAAGCGGATGACGAAGGGGATCAGTATAAATAGATGGAGCAGGGAAGGGCGAATCCTCCTGGGCATGTCCCCCCTGCTCATTCCCTACCTGGCCCTGTTCTGCGGCGGTGTGGTGCTCACGGTCTCCCAGTCCCTGGGATTCTGGACCCCCCTTGCCCACACGGGTGGGGTATGGGATGCCTATGACCGTATCCTTTCCGATCGCTCCTTCTGGGCCAGCCTGGGCTTTTCCCTCTGGGTGGCGGCGGCCTCGGCCTTCCTGTCCGTGGCGGCGGGGGCGGTGCTGGCCTTCAGGGCCTGGCAACTGCCCCGGCAGCTGGCCCCGCTGAGCCTGGTCCACAAGATTCCCTTGATCCTGCCCCACATTGCCGTGGCCTTTATCGTGATGATCTTCTGGAGCCGGTCCGGGATCATGGCCTCCCTGGCCTATCACCTGGGTTTCATCCAGACCCTCCATGAATTCCCCAACCTCCTCTATTCGGGATGGGGACTGGGTATGATCCTGGCCTATGTCTTCAAGGGCACCCCCTTTGCCATGCTCCTGGCCCTGGCCTTGCTCATCCGCTTTGACGTCCGCCAGGTCCAGACCGCGACCATGCTGGGGGCCTCTGGTTTTCGGATCTTTGTCTCCATCATCCTGCCCCGGCTGGCCCCGGCCCTGCACACGGGGTTCATCATCCTTTTTCTCTATGCCTTTGGTGCCTTTGACATCCCCTATCTGCTCAGCGAGAGCCGACCGGGTATGCTGAGCATCCATATCTACAACCTTTACTTCAAGCACGACCTGGCCCGGCGGCCCGAGGCCATGGCCATCCTCACGGTGATGTTTGCCTTTGCCGTGGTCTTTATCCTGGCCTATTCCAGGGGCGTTTCCCGCCTGGAAAACGGAGTCCGCAAGCTATGAAGTCCGTGAATACCCTGGCCCTGTTTCTTTTGATCTTTGTGGTGCCGGTCCTGACCCTGGTCTTGGTAAGTCTGGCACCGGGGTGGCGTTTCCCCCAGCTCTGGCCGGCGGCTTTCTCCTTCAAGGGATTTGGCTTTTTCATGCGCCACCATGAACAGATCCTTTTGGCCCTGGCCTCATCATTTGGTTTTTCCCTGCTTACGGTGGCCACCACCCTGGGCATGTGCCTGGTGCCGGCGGCGGTGTTTTCCCGGAACGATTTCAGGGGCAAGGCCCTGGTGGAGGGGCTGCTCCTCACCCCGGCCCTGGTGCCGCCCATGACCTTTGCCATGGGCCTCCACTTTCTTTTCATCAAGGCATCCCTGGCCGACACCCTCCCCGGGGTAGTCCTGATCCTGGCCATGTTTTCCTACCCCTATATGTTCCGGGCCCTGGTGGCCGGATACCAGGCCATGGGGGAGGACTATAAAATCTGTGCCAAAAACCTGGGGGCCTCTGCCTGGGACATCCTCCTCAGGGTGGAATTTCCCCTTCTCATCCCCTCCATGGTCGCCGGGGGAAGCGTGGTCTTTCTAGTGGCTTTTTCTGAGTATTTTTTGGTCTTCCTCATCGGCGGGGGCGCCGTGCCCTCCTTCACCGGCACCCTGTTTCCTCTGCTCTCCTCCTCCAATCGCTCCCTGGCCGCCATCCTCACCCTGATCTTTCTGTTTTTACCCATTTTTCTTTTCCTGGTCATGGACCTTACACTGGTGCGGTTTTACCGGAAAAAGGGCATGGCCTAACCCCTTTATGTTCGTAAATGGGGCTGGGCTGCCGAGGATTTTGGGTTAACCGTCCCCTAAGTCAAAACAAAGCCATGCCCCCCCCTCCAGTATTTAAATTCGGCTTGGTATGGTCATTGCTTATAAGGTCCCTATTCAGGTGAAGGACATTTTGCCTTCAATCATTCTCGTAAACCAGATTAAGAAAAGGGGAAATCATGAAGCGATTTTTATTCAGCCTGTTTTTTTTGTTATGCGGTTCCGTTTCGGTCCATGCCGCACCGTTCAGCGATGTCATCGCCGATAAATTTTGGGGCGGGGACATTGCAGAAAAACAATGGTGTGGGCTCGATTTCAAAAAGGATTCAGAAGATTCCATTGGAAAGGGTTATCAGATTGGGGGGGCCCGTTTCCGGGTGGAAAACGGCCGGGTGGACATCAAATTGCAGACCAATTACAAAGAAACAGGGGGGTCGCCCATGTATGGGAATCTGTTCATCAGCACCAATGGCTGGAATCCCTTTGGCTCTAAAAAGAAGAGGTATAGGCATGATTCCAAGGATCAAGGGGAAGACTGGGAGTTTGTGCTGGATAATCAGGGGGCGCTGTATTCGGTGGATCGTGACGAGATCATCTGGTCCGATGCCAAATTGGGTCAGCTGTTTCGGTACGGCCAGGAAGTGGCCTATGATTCCCAGGGCCAGGACTCTATTTCAGAACGGGGGGAGTTTAGTATCGGCATATGGGCTGAAACCAACCAACGCTATATCAACTATTCCTTTTTTTTGGCCGACTTGGGGCTGGATCCGGAGGACGGAATTTATGATCTGGGGTTCCACTGGACCATGGGCTGCGGAAACGATGTCATGGAATTCGGTGTCAGACAACAGGTAAATGCCGTTCCCCTTCCCGGCAGTCTCTTGCTGTTGGGCTCCGGAATGGCCGGCCTTTTTTTCAGGCGGTCCAGGAGGGCGTGAAACATAATATAAATGTTTACATAAAAGTGTGAAATTAAAGTGACAGGGTGAAAAATAGATCCCAATGGGATCCGTTACCAGGAACAGGAAAAAATAGAATTTTATTTTTTCCTGTTCTGTTTTCACCGGGGGGAAAGCGCAGGCATCAACCTTCCGGGAACCTTTCCCGGGATATTCCAAGTGGGGAGGGTTTTTGTGGGTTGGGTGAGGGGACGGGGTGAGGACGGCCCCCAACACGGTTGCCGTATCCGATCACGCAGAAGATCAGCACAGGGTGAATAAACCGCCGGCGATCAAGAATCCAGTGGTGTGCTTGGGGGAGAGCCGGTGTCCGGGAGACAAAAAGTAGTACAGCCAATGGGGTAAAAATCTAAAGGGCTTATCATCGGTTCAATGGTTTGAAGTCCGCCCTTACTGAGGGGGGGATATGGCCATCGTTTCGAAGGAGAATTGTCAATAAAAACAAGTGAATGTCTGGGGTTGTCTTTTTTAAGGGCGGCTCCTCCCTTGGGCATGAATGGAGGTGGGGTGTGCCCGGGGGGGGCCCTGGATCTTTAGTCTTGACAGATTCCAGGGGAAAAGATTAATTTGTACTGACTGGTCAGTTTTGATGTAAATTGCAATGGGAGATGAACCATGACAACCCAACCCCCTGCCACTTCGGCATATGCCATCACGGACTACCACGACACCCGGGAGGTGACGGCCCGGCTCAACGCCTTGATATCCCAGCCCATCCGACGGCTTAAGCCCTCGGCCCTGGAGGGGTATAAACAATGGTTTGAAGACCATTGCAACCGTTCCAAAACCCGGATCGACCAGGCCAAGAAATATATCCCCGGCGGGGTCCAGCACAACCTGGCATTCAACTACCCCTTTCCCCTGGTCTTTACCCAGGCCAGCGGCGCCCACCTAAAGGATTTGGACGGCAACGAATACATCGACTTCCTCCAGGCCGGTGGCCCCACCCTTTTGGGCTCCAATCCTGAATCCATTCGGTCAAAGGTCATTGAGCTGCTCAACAGCTGCGGGCCGGTCACCGGTCTCTTCCATGAATACGAGCTCAAATTGGCCCAAAAGGTGGCCCAGCACATGCAGGGGGTGGACATGTTCCGCATGCTGGGCTCGGGCACCGAGGCGGACATGGCCGCCATCCGCATCGCCCGCCTGGCCACCAAAAAGAAATTTGTCCTGAAAATGGGCGGGGCCTACCACGGCTGGAGCGACCAGCTGGCCTACGGCATTCGTCTGCCCGGAATCAAGCACCTTGAGGCCCACGGGGTTCCCAGGAATTGCTTTAAATACACCCAGGAGTTTTTTCCCAATGACATTAAGAACCTGGAGAAAAAACTCTGGCGGAACAAGTTCCGTGGGGGCACGGCTGCCGTGATCATGGAACCCATCGGCCCGGAAAGCGGCACCCGTCCCCTGGACAAGGACTTCAACCGCCAGGTCAGGGAACTTTGCGACAAATACGGGGCCTTGCTCATCTTTGACGAGGTGGTTACGGCCTTCCGCATGGGCATGGGGGGGGCCCAGGGCTATTTCAACGTCACCCCGGATCTCACCGTCTTCGGCAAGATCATTGCCGGGGGATATCCCTCTGCAGGGGGGCTGGGAGGTAAGGAGGAGTACATGTCCTACCTGGCCGCCGGCATCCAGTCCGGAAAGAAAAAGGCCCTGGTGGGGGGCACCATGGCCGCTAACCCCTTAAGTTCCGCCGCCGGATACCTCACCCTGTGCGAATTGGAAAGAACCAATGCCCCAACCGTGGCCGGCAGGGCCGGAGACCGCCTCACCCAGGGGCTGGATGCACTGATCAAAAAGTACAACCTCCCCTTTGTGGCCTTTAACCAGGGCTCGGTCTGTCATTTGGAAACCGTGGGCACCATGCTCTTCCACATCCCCTGGAACCGGCCCTGGAAAATCCCGTCCACCATAAAAGAGATCCATGCCCGGAAAGAGGTCATGGAGGAGATGGGGGCCGCCTACATGGCCGAGGGCCTGGTTACCCTGGCCGGCTCCCGGCTTTACACCTCGGCAGCCGACACCGACGAAATCATCGACAACGCCCTGGTAAGGTTTGAACGGGTCTTTAAAAACATCGAGGGGGTATGATGACGGAAAATTATCTAAAGGAACGGACCATTGTCTGCGAGGCCGGGAAAAAACTCATGGAGCGGGGCCTGGTGGAAGGAACCTGGGGCAATTGCAGCCTGAAAATCAACCATCGGCTCATGGCCGTCACCCCCTCGGGCCGTCGCTACGAAGACATGGCCCCCGACGATATCGTGGTCATGGATTACCACACCCTTGAGGTGATGGGAGAGATCAAACCCTCATCGGAAAAAAAACTCCATGCCGAGATCTACAAAACCCGCGGGGAAGTGGGGGCGGTGATCCACACCCACCAGCCCCACGCCTCCACCGTGGCCGCCGCCCACAGGGAGGTTCCCCCCATCCTGGACGACCAGGCCCAGATCCTGGGGCCCAGCGTTCGCTGTGCCGACTATGCCCTGCCCAATACAAAAAAGATCGTCAGGACAACGGTGAAAGCCCTCAAAGGCCGCTACGCCGCCCTCATGGCCAACCATGGTGCCGTCACCCTGGGCCGGACCATGGAAGAGGCCATCGTGGCCGCCCTGGTCCTGGAAAAGGCATGTAACGCCTTCATCCAGGCCGAGTTCATCGGCGGTGCCAAGCCCATCCACAGGATCGAGGCATGGATGATGCACAAGGTCTATCTGTTCATGTATTCCCGGAAAAAGGAAAAGAATAAATCATACCACTGACTGTTATCAAAGGGGGGCAAATACGAAATCACAAGTCTTCCCACCATCTTGATCTTCAGCCGCGGTAATGTCGTGGACTCCCTGGATGGTCCCATAACAAAAGAGATGCTTGAAACCGCCCTGGGGTCTTTTTGGTAAAGAGCACGGGGAAGGGCAGGCTCCACCGGTAATTCGTTTATAGGCCAGTGTTTACCGGGTTTTACGAAGGACGGTGGAGTGGTGGGGCCTGCCATTCTCCGGGGATTCCGGAGAATGGCGGATAATAGACTATGCCTTGGATTCCCAGAATTCGTTCATGGCGTTCTGGACCTTGAAAATCCAGATGATGGCACCCACCAGGGGGAGGAGGCACCAAAAGCCGGTGAGCCCGGTGATGGGTTTTTCCCGGCCGTCTTCGGCGTACATCCGGCCCACATAGGCGGGGGTGAGCCAGGGGACGGCGATGAGGGCGATGCCCAAGAAGAGGGTGAGCAGCAGATAAAGCACGCCGCTCCACCCCTGGCCCCGCCAGTTCTTCAATTCTTCAAAGATGGAATACTGCCATATAATGCCGTAAATTCCCAATGTTACGACGCCGAGGATCAAGACGATCCAGGGGTTTCTTACTTTGCCGACAGGTTTTGTCATCATGGTAGTTTCAGCCACAAGGATACTCCTTTTTCAGATTCAGATGGGTTGGGTGTTTTGAAGCGATATTATGCCCTGGGTTGTAAAACGGGAAGGGCGCACCCCTATGATGAATGGGGGCGCCCTTCAACATTTTTGAAGATAGAACAGGGGATATCAGTAAAAAAATAAGTTGTAAAGTGAAAAGAGTTATTTTTTAGTAAAAATAGTCATAGTATTTGTCGATTTAACAGCCTGTTAAATAAGGATTTAAATCCTTTGTGACATGAAAAAAATACCCATAAAGTGCGAGGTTCCATTTCCATGACTCCCGATGAATTCAAAGACCGCGTTAAAATCAAAACCATCTCTCTCCTCTTCTTAAATGGGGTTTCCATGGGGAGGGCCAACCCTGGATTCATCGGACCCCTCAGTTTCTCAATTCCATGACCCGGTTAAAGCCCATCAGTGATCTTCTGGCGATCTGGATGGCTGTGTGCCTAGGTTTGTCAACGGTATGCTTCTACAGTTTCGGAGACCGGGACGGCGACGCCATTGAACGCATGATTTTGGTGATGGAACAATATGAGATGGAAGATTGGGTGAATTATATTTTTCTGCCCGGGAACATGGGTGGGGTGGAAACCCTTATCGTCAATGAGATTCATTCTATCTTGGGTGTCTATTCGGGCTGGGTCTATGTGGATGCGATGTATTCCACCTGTCTGCTGGGTGAGATCCTTTTCCTTTGTCCTGGCCGCCAGCCGTTCCATGGGGTCGGAAAAACGATGGCCGGGGATGCCGGACTTGTCCATGGCCGCCATGGGTATATTGGTCGGCCTCAAACTCAAATATCAAAAAGACAATGGCCCGCCCCTTTAGGATGGTCCTGGGATCAGCCTCTTCTGCTGTCAAATAAAGCATGACAAAGGAGAAACGGAATTTAAAGGTTTTTCCTCTGGGTGATGTTTTTACCGGAATGACCTGGATCTGCATCTTGAATGGGGATCTGTTTTGTCCATGGGCGGGAATTGGAACGGGGAGCTGCCCCCGGGAGAGCCATGGGCGGAAAAGGAAAACAGAAGATGAACAAAAATTCAAGCGGGGCTTTACTCCGACAAATTTATCCTTATAATGAATAAATATTCAATTGGGTTCATCCTTGATATAGCTTTTATTTGTATGCTTTGTGGCTAATTTAAATGAATAATATGAATGTGGTTTTTGCGTTATTTGAATAATGGTTCATTTTTCAAATGGAGGAAAAATGAAAAAAATAAAAGGGGATAAGGAATCCGAGATTCTTGAAGCCGCCGTCCGGGTGTTTGCCCAAAAGGGGTTCCACAAATCAAAGATGGCCGCCATTGCCGAGGAGGCCGGGGTGGGCGCCGGTACCCTGTACAATTATTTCAGCGACAAAGACCATATGTTTGATCGGGTCTTTGATGACATGTGCAAGGCGTTTTACACCGGGATTGAACCCCTCAGGGCCCGGGACGATTTTTCCTGCCTGGAAAAGCTGGAGGGGGCCGTGGACCTGGTCTTTGATATCCTTGGCCCCTATCCCGATCTGATCACGGTTTTTGCCAATGAGTTTGAACCCAGGATCAAGGAGGGGGATCCCAGCTTTATGGAGGATTATAACCGGTTTAAGGATGTCTTCATCTCCCTCATAGAAAGGGGGGCGGAGGCCCACTGCTTCAATCCCAATATCCCGGCTCCCATTGCCTGTGAATTCATCATGGGCGGGATCAAGCGGATCATCTATGCCATGGCCCTGGAACCGGACCGATACAGCCTCAGTTTTATGCGGCAGAATGTGAAACTCATGATTCGAAAGGGAATTTTGCTCCATGGGGAACAATAGGAAGAACACTGTGAAATGGCTCTGGTGCCTGGTGCTGGGGGGAATTTTTTGGATCGCCCCGGCCCAGGGCGTCTGGGCCCGGACCGACCTGAGCTTTGAAGCCGCTTTGGAGCGAATGGACCAGAAAAACGAGGCCCTGAAGGCTGCGGCTGCAGAGAAAAAGGCCCGGGAATTTGAAAAAAAGGCGGCCCGGGGGCTCTATTTCCCCAAGATATCCGCCACGGGGAAATATACCCGGATTGATGAACCGGTGGTGCTGGATCTCAACGATGTGCGGAGTGTGATTGTATCTTTACCCCACCATCCCTATTCTCCCGGACAGGTCAACGGTGCGGTCCCCCCTTTCACCATGGACGTCCAAGACGACACCTTTGTAAAGGGCAACCTCAATGCGGCCTGGCCCGTGTTCACCGGCGGTCGGATCACCGCGGCCAACGACATTGCCGATTCCAGGGAGCGGGAGGCCGGTGAAAAGATGCGCCAGACCCGTGCTTCCCTGGTGTCGGACATGGTGAAACGCTACTATGGAATGCGCCTTTTTGATGCGGTGCTGGAGCTGCGCCGGGAGTATTTGGACGGGGTGAAACAGCATCTGGAAAGGGCCCGGGCCCTGGAGGAGAACGGGATCATCTCCCGGGCGGAACGCCTCCATGCCCAGGTGGCCGTGACCGAGGCCGGACGGGAACTCCAGGCTGCGGTGCGGGACCGGGATGTGGTGAGAACGGCCCTGGCCAATGTCCTTTCCATGGAAAGGGTCGAGGCCGAGGTCGTCCATGTGGTCTCCCCCCTTTTTTTGGTGCGGGATCTACCCTCCCTGGACCGGTTTGTGGAATTGTCCATGGAACGCAATCCCCTCCTGGGCCGGATCCGGGAGAAACGGGACATGGCCGAGAAGGGGGTGACATACGAGGAGGGCTTTCTTTTTCCCGAGGTCTACCTCTTTGGCCTCTATGAACTTCACAAGGACGATCTCACGGCCCTGGAGCCGGAATGGGCCGTCGGTGTGGGGGTGAACCTGCCCCTGTTTGAGGGCATGTCCCGGATGAACACCATCAAAGCGGCCAAAGAGACCCGGACCCGGGCGGCCTTCCTGGAAAAGAAGGCCGCCAAGGACATCGCCACCCTCACCGAAAAAAAATACAACACCGTGATGAAATACCTGGAGCAGTACGATGCCCTGAGGGATACCATTGTTCTGGCCGAAGAGGCCCTGCGGGTGAGGACCCGATCCTTTGAAGAGGGGCTTTCCACCTCCCTGGATGTGGTGGATGCCCACCTGACCCTGTCCGGTGCCCGGATCCAGCAATTGTCGGCGGCCTATCAATTTGATGCAGCCCTGGCCGAACTGCTGGAAGCCGTGGGCACGAGCCGGGAGTTTCTGACCTATAAACGCCAATCCATTGCCGAGGAGATATTGTAAGGTGAAGAATCTGATTTTACCCCTGATCCTAGTCTGTGCCGCCGTGGGGGTCACCTGGGGGGCCATCCATTATACCAACCGTCCCGTGCCCCTGGTGGTCCAGGGAGAGGTGGAGGCCACCCAGATCGACCTGGCCTCCAAGGTGCCCGGTCGGGTGACGGAATTGTTTGTGAAAAACGGAGAACAGGTGAAAAAGGGCGACCTGCTCTTTGTCCTGGACAGCCCGGAGATCCGGGCCAAGCTGGCCCAGGCCCAGGCCGCCGTGGATGCAGCCGGCTCCATGCGGGACAAGGCATTTAAGGGGGCCCGCATCGAAGAGATCCAGGCCGCCCGGAATTTAAGGGACAAGGCCCGTGCCGGTCTGGAACTGGCGGAAAAGACCCAGGCCCGGATCCAGCGCCTTTACGATGACGGGGTCCTACCCCTGCAGAAATTGGACGAGGCCACGGCCCAACTGAAGGCGGCCCGGGAAACGGCCAAGGCGGCCAATGCCTCCTACACCATGGCCCGGAAGGGGGCCCGCATCGAGGATAAAAAGGCATCCGAAGCCCTGGTGGAACAGGCCGCAGGCGCCCGGGCCGAGGTGGAAGCCTATCTGGCCGAAACCCGAATGGTCTCCCCCATTGACGGGGAGATTGCCGACGTGATCGTGGACCCGGGGGAACTGGCGGCCACGGGCTATCCCGTGGTGAGCATCGTGGATCTTTCAGATGTATGGGTTACCTTTCACCTGCGGGAGGATCTCATGGCCGACATATCCATGGGAAAGGTGATCCAGGCCCAATTCCCCGCCCTGGGCAACCGGGTCCTGGATTTGAAGATCAACTACATCGCCGCCATGGGGGATTTTGCCACCTGGCATTCCACCAAGACCTCCGGGGAGTTTGACCTAAAGACCTTTGAGGTCCGGGCCGTGCCCCGGCTGTCCGACAATGATTCCGCCCTACCGGCCCTGCGGCCGGGCATGGGGGCCGTGGTGCTTTGGGACAAGACGGATGGGGCCGGTTAGGACGGGACCATGGAAAAACAAGACAACAAAGGGGGAGGGTGCGGCCTTTGGGCGGTGGTCCTCCGGGAGGTCCGCCGCATCGGTGCCAGGCGCCTCTATCTCTGCCTGGGCCTGGCCCTTCCCCTGCTGATATTTTCCCTGTTTGCGGCCCTGTTTTACCGGGGCATTGTCACGGATATGCCCGTGGCCGTCTTGGATCAGGATCATTCCGCCCTTTCCCGGGCCCTGATTCGCATGGTGGACGCCACCCAGACCGTGACCATTTCCCACCGGGTGATGGATGTCGAACAGGGAAAACAAGCCCTTTCAAGGGGAGAGGTCTACGCACTCCTGGTTCTGCCGGCAGATATGGAGCGTGATGTCTTCCGGGGCCGGGGGGCGACACCCACCCTCTATTATAACAACCAGCTCCTCCTGGTGGGGGGGAATGTCCAACGGGCAGTGGGCAAGGCCGTGGGCACCCTTTCCGCCGGCATTGATGTGACCCGGCGGATGAAGACCGGGGATTCCCGAACGGCGGCCATGGTTCATATGGAACCCCTGGCCGTGGATCTGAGGATCCTGTTCAATCCCCACCTTAACTATACCCATTACCTTTTTCTTTCCTGTCTGCCGTCCATGCTCATGATTTTTTGCTGCAGCCTCACCACCTATGCCCTGGCATCCGAGGTCAAGGCGGGCAGCTGCGGCCAGTGGCTGGCAACGGCCAACGGCTCCGCCGTGACCGCCATTGCCGGAAAGCTTTTTCCCCACACCCTGATGATCTGGATTTCAGCCATGGTCATGCTTCTGCTGAGTTTTAAGACCATGGCCGTCCCCTTCTGGGGGGACGGGGGGCTGGTTCTGGGCATTACCCTTCTCTTTGTTTTGGCCTGCCAGATGATCTGCGTCCTTATCCTGGCATGGGTCAAACAGATGGACGGGGCCCTTACCCTGTCTTCCTTTTACTCGGGTTCGGCCTTTGCCTTTGCCGGGGTCACCTTTCCCACCATGTCCATGCCGCCCCTGGCCCAGTGGTATTCCAACCTTCTGCCCCTGAGCCACTATGTCCGCCTTCTCCAGGCCCAAACCCTGGGAGGTGTTACCCCCCTCCATGCCATGCCCGGGATCAAGATTCTGCTGGCCTTTGTCCTGGTACCGGGCATATTGGGGCTGATCCTCACCCGGATTCCCGGCGGGATTTTCCATGGAAAGGGGGGGAATTATGTTTAGGATCTGCAGGGCCGAATTCGGCCATATCTTTGGCGACAAACAGGTCATGCTCATCCTCCTTACCAGCCTGGGCTTTTATTCCCTTTTTTATCCCTTCCCCTACAGGGCCGAAGTGGTGCGGGACATCCCCGTGGTGGTGGTGGATCTGGACAAGACCCAGCTTTCCCGGACCCTGATCCGAATGACCCAGGCCGCCGAAGGGGTGAACGTGGCCTTCCGCGAGTCAGATTTCCATGGGGCACGGGAACGGGTATATGCCGGTAAAGCCAACGGGATCCTGCTCATCCCAAAGGATTTCCAACGCAATGTCCATCGCGGGGAAAAGGCACCGGTGGCCCTCTATTGCGATGCCACCAGTTTTATCACCTATAAACAGAACTGTGCCGGGGTTTACGGGGCCGCCAAAACCCTGTCCGCCGGAATCGAGATCAAGCGCCTTGCCGCATCGGGCATGGCCATGGAGCAGGCCATGGCCGCAAGGGATCCTTTGGCCGTCAAGTATGTGCCCCTGTTCAATCCGGCTGGCGGCTATGCCACCTATGCCGTGCCCCTTGTATTTTTCATCCTGCTCCAGCAGACCCTTTTCATGGGCATGGGCATGCTGGCGGCCACGGCCCGGGAAACCAGGAATACCGCCTACTTTATCGGTTCCTCCCCGGGTCGCCATCCCCTGGTGGTGGTGGCGGGAAAGGCCATGGCCCATTTTTGTATCTATAGCCTGCACAGTCTTTATTGTTTCGGGATCATGGCCCGGGTTTACGGTTTTCCCCAGCGGGGAGCCATTTCCGATGCCGTTCTTTTTATGGTTCCCTTTCTGCTGGCCGTGGTCTTTGGGGGATTTGTGCTGGCTTCCTTTTTCCGCCAGCGGGAGATTCCGGTCTTTGTGGTCTTGTTCACGGCCCTGCCCTTCACGTTTTTCTCCCGGCTCTCCTGGCCGGTGGAGATGATCCCGGATTTTCTGGAAACCCTTTCCAGTATCGTGCCCTCGGTACCTGGTGGGGAGGGCTTCCTCCGTATCTATACCATGGGGGCCACCCTTTTTGATGTGCGGGATAACTATGTGCTGCTCTGGTGCCTGGCGTTGATCTATTTTTTCCTGGCCGGTTTCCGGTTCCGGAAGATGGGAAAAGCCCTGGGTTCGGCTGAAGCGAGGAATAGGACATAAAAAAGCCCCTGCAGGGAGATGCCTTTCCCTGCAGGGGTCTTGATCTGTTATTGCAAGTTCCAGTGCGTCCGGACCATTACCCCTAGGATAGGACCGGCCCATACCGGTGTGCTCGGTTTATTCCTGCCAGGTTTTAATCAGCTCGTCATAGTCCACGGTCTGGCCCTGGGGCTTTTCATTGGCCAGTTTGGCCTTGGGGGCGCCGGGGGTGTTGAGCCAATAGGATTCCTCCCGTTCCGCGTTGAGTTTGGGACCCAGATCACCCTGGATGCCGGAGCGCTGGATGCGTTTGAGAATTTTATCCTGTTCCCGGGCCAGATTGTCCATGGCCGTGGAAACGGTGACCTCGCCGGCAACGGCTTCCCCGATGTTCTGCCACCAGAGCTGGGCCAGTTTGGGATAATCCGGAACATTGGTGCCCGTGGGGGACCAGGAGACCCGGGCCGGGCTTCTGTAAAATTCCACCAGGCCGCCCAGCTGGGGAGCACGGTCGGTGAAACTCTGGTGACGGATGTCCGAATCCCGGATGGGGGTCAGACCCACGTGGGCCTTTTTCAGGGAGACGGTCTTGCTCACGCAGAACTGGGCAAAGAGCCAGGCAGCCTTACGCCGGTCCACGGGGGTGGATTTCATCAGGGTCCAGGAACCGCAGTCCTGGTATCCCAGTTTCTGTCCCTTTTCCCAGTAAGGACCGTGGGGGGAGGGGGCCATGCGCCACTTGGGCGTGCCGTCGTCGTTGACCACGGGGGTGCCCTTGACCACCATGTCGGCGGTGAAGGCCGTGTACCAGAAGATCTGCTGGGCCACATTGCCCTTGGCCAGACTGGGCAGGCTCTGGTAGAAGTCCATGCCCAGGGCGCCCGGAGGGGCATATTTTCTCAGCCAGTCCATGTATTTGCGTAATGCGTATTTGGCGGCCGGACCATTGGCTGCCCCGCCCCTGGAGACACTGGAGCCCACGGGCCGGTTGTTTTCATCCACACGGATGCCCCATTCGTCCACGGGCTTGCCGTTAGGCTTGCCCTTGTCCCCGGCACCGGCCATGGAGAGCCAGGCGTCGGTGAAGCGCCAGCCCAAATCCGGTGCCTTTTTTCCATAGTCCATGTGGCCGTAGATGGCCTTGCCGTCGATTTCACGGACATGTTCGCTGAAGAATTCGGCAATGTCTTCGTAGGCGGACCAGTTCACGGGCACGCCCAGTTCATAGCCGTAGAGTTCCTTGAATTGTTTTTTAAATTCCGGTCTGGCGAACCAGTCGTAGCGGAACCAGTAGAGATTGGCGAATTGCTGGTCCGGCAACTGGTAGAGCTTGCCGTCCGGGCCGGTGGTAAAGGACTTGCCAATGAAATCGTCAATGTCCAGGGTGGGCAGGGTGACGTCCTTGGCTTCCCCGGCCATCCAGTCGGTGAGGTTGACCACGTGGCCGTACCGGGAATGGGTGCCGATGAGGTCGGAGTCGTTGACATAGGCGTCAAAGACGTTCTTGCCCGACTGCATCTGGACCTGGAGTTTTTCAATGACGTCCCCTTCCTGGATCAGGTCGTGGGTGACCTTGATGCCGGTGATCTCGTAAAACGCCTTGGCCAGGGTCCGGCTTTCATATTCATGGGTGGGGATGGTTTCCGATACCACCTTGATCTCCATGCCCTTGAAGGGGGCTGCCGCCTTCATGAACCATTCCATCTCCCTGAGCTGGGCCGCCCGGGACAGGGTCGAGGGCTGGAATTCCTGGTCAACCCATTTTTCCGCCGTCTTCATGTCGGCCTGGGCCGGGCTGCCGGCCAGGAATGCCAGGGTTAGAATCATCGTGCTGAAATACAAGAGTCCTTTCTTCATATCCTTCCCTCCGGGCCTTCAATGGATAAAAGAGGTCAGACCGGGGCGAAGGCCGGATGCCCGGGTCTGCTTTCTATACTTCATTTGGGTTATCCCCATCGCATGACGATCCCCATCCAGACCAGGGCAATACCAAAGCCGGCCCACAGGGTGATGTCGGTGAGACCAATCCAGGCCAGGTGGATATAGGCCGACCCCAGAAGGCCGATGAAAAGCCGGTCCCCCCGGGTGGTGGACAGGGGAAGAAATCCCCGTCGGTCCCGGGTGGGGGAGACCACCTGCCAGAAGGTCATTCCGGCAAGCATGACAACGATGGTGGTGAAAAATACGGCCGTGGGCAGGGTCCAGGCCATCCATTCCAGATTCATGATCCCTCCTTTATACCCGTCCCATGGCAAATCCCTTTGCCAGGTTGTTTCTTACAAACCAGATCACCACGGCCCCGGGCACGATGGTGAGGACGCCGGCTGCGGCCAAAAGCCCCCAGTCCAGACCCGAGGCACTCACCGTACGGGTCATTGTGGCGGCAATGGGTTTAGCCGCCGTGGTGGTCAGGGTTCTGGCCAACAAGAGCTCCACCCAGGAGAACATGAAGCAGAAAAAGGCCGTGACTCCGATGCCGGATTTGATCAGGGGAATGAAGATGGTGACAAAGAACCGGGGGAACCGATAACCGTCAATAAAGGCGGTTTCATCGATCTCCCGGGGCACCCCGGACATGAATCCCTCCAAAATCCACACGGCCAGGGGCACGTTGAACAGGCAGTGGGCCAGGGCCACGGCAATGTGGGTGTCAATGAGGCCGAAGGTGGAGTAGAGCTGGAAAAAGGGGAGCAGAAAGACCGCTGCCGGGGCCATGCGGTTGGTGAGCAGCCAGAAGAACATGTGCTTGTCTCCGATGAAGGAAAACCGGGAAAAGGCATAGGCGGCGGGCAGGGCCGTGACCAGGGAGATCACCGTGTTCAAGGTCACGTAGATGATGGAGTTGATATACCCGGAATACCAGGACGGGTCCGTGAAGATGCGCATGTAATTGGCAAAGGTGATCTTATCGGGATAAAAGCGGAAGGTCGAAAGGATATCCGCATTGGTCCGCAGGCTCATGTTGAGCATCCAATAGATGGGCAGCATGAGCAAAAAAAGATAAAGGGCAAAAAATAAATGGCGTTTTTTCATCAAGATTCTCCCTTCCCTGCATTCTGCAGGACCTGGTAAAAGAGCCAGGAAAAGAGCAGGACAATGAGGAAATAGACCAGGGAAAAGGCCGCAGCCGGGCCCAGGTCAAATTGCCCCACGGCGATTTTCACCAGGTAGATGGACAAAAAGGTGGTGGCGTTGCCCGGTCCCCCGCCGGTGAGGACAAAGGGTTCGGCATAGATGAGGAAGCTGTCCATGAACCGCAGGAGAAGGGCAATGGTAAGCACCCCGCGCATCTTGGGCAATTGGATGTATCGGAACACCGCCCAGGTGGAGGCCCCGTCGATTTTAGCGGCCTGGAAATAGGCTTCGGGGATGGCCCGCAGCCCGGCATAGGCCAGCAACGCCACCAGGGGGGTCCAATGCCAGACCTCCATGAGCATCACCGTTGTCCAGGCTTCACCGGCACTGGCCGTGTGTTCAAAATGGATGCCCATGCCGTTGAGCAGCCAGCCCATGAGCCCGATGTCTGGCCGGGTGAAGATGATCCAGATGGTGCCGATGACATTCCAGGGAATGAGCAGGGGCAGGGCGATGAGGACCAGGGAGACCGCAGCCGGCCATCCCTTTTTGGGCATGGCCAGGGCAATGAGGATGCCCAGGGGCATTTCAATGAGCAACACCATGGCGGAGAAGAGCAATTGCCGCCCCAGGGCGTGGTGAAGGCGTTTGTCCGCCAACACCTCTTCAAACCATTCCGTTCCCACAAAGACCCGCTGACCCGGGCCGAAGATATCCTGGAGGCTGTAATTCACCACGGTCATCAGGGGGATGATCGCAGAAAAGGCCACCAGGATAAAGACCGGCAGCACCAGGAACCATGCCTTGTTGTTGTTCCACTTATCCATGTACACCTCCCAGGGCTTTGTCATTGGCAAATATCCGGATCTTGTCCGGGGGAAAGCCCATCCAGGCCCGGCCCTGGGGTACGGCCTGGTCCCCCGGGAGCCGGGCCTTAAGTTCCAGACCTCCCTTTTCCGGCACCAGGGTGAGAATTTTGAAATTACCCTGGTCCTCCACCCGGGTAATGGTCACGGGAATATGATGATCGGCTTCCCTGTCCCGGACCCGGACATAGAGGGGGCGGATGCCCATTTCCAGGTTTAGGTCGGCATCGGCGTCCAGGGCCTTGGAAAGGGCGACGGCAAGGTCCGGGGGCAGGGGGAGCCGGGCCACGGGGTCGTGGTCCGTTTCCCGGATCACGGCCCTTCCGTTTTCAAAGGTAAAGGGAAGGAAATTCATGCCCGGGCTACCGATGAAAAAGCCCACAAATTTATGGTCGGGGGATTCAAAGAGCTCTTCCGGGGTGCCGATCTGGACAATGCCCCCCTCGTACATGACGATGACCTTGTCGGCAAAGGTCAATGCCTCCACCTGGTCGTGGGTGACGTAGAGCAGGGTGAGCCGGAGTTGTTCGTGGACCTGTTTGAGCTTGCACCGAAGCTGCCATTTTAGATGGGGGTCGATGACGGTGAGGGGTTCGTCAAAGAGGATGGCCGCCACATCGGAGCGGACCAGGCCCCGGCCCAGGGAGATCTTCTGCTTGGCGTCGGCGGAGAGGCGGGCGGCCTTTTTGTTCAGGCTCTGGGTGAGGTCCAGGATATCGGCCACCTCCCTCACCCGTTTGTCCACATCGGGTTTGGAAAACCCCCGGTTCCGAAGGGGAAAGGCCAGGTTGTCGTAGACGGTCATGGTGTCGTAGAGCACGGGGAATTGAAAGACCTGGGCGATGTTGCGCTGCTCCGGGGGCAGGGAGGTGACCTCCTTGTCGTCGAAAAAGACCCGGCCCTGGGAGGGGGTGATCAGCCCGGAAATAATGTTCAGCAGGGTGGTCTTTCCGCATCCGGAGGGGCCCAACAGGGCATAGGCCCCTCCGTTCTTCCAGATATTGTGGATTTTTCTAAGGGCGAAATCGGTTTCGTCCTTTGGGTGGGGCATATAGGCGTGGGCCACTTGATCCAATCGAATTTCGGCCACAATAAACCTCCTGATTACAGGGTTTGGGGTGCGCTGACCAGCTCCCCGGCGGTTGAAAAAATAAAGAGATGGGCCGGGTCCAGGTAGACCTTCATGGATTGGCCGATCTTCAGTGAATGGACCCCCATCTCCTGGATCACCAGCCGGGTATCGGAATACCGGACATGGAAATAGGTTTCCGACCCGTTGATTTCCGTTAATTCAATGCGGGTGTTTAACCCCAGTTCCCGGTCGTCCCGGGGGCCAATGGAGAGGTGATGGGCCCTGACCCCGGCACGGTAGTCGCCCTGGGCAAGGGGGGCCAAGGCCGGTGGCAAGGGGATGGGGGCCTCCCGTCCCAGGAAAAATCCCTGGTCCGTGATCCGGCAGTCCACAAGGTTGATGGGCGGGTCTGAAAAGACCTGGGCGCATCGGACGTTTGCCGGCTGGTGGAAGACCTGTGAGGTGGGGCCGGTCTGGAGCAGTTTTCCCTCGTCCAGAATCAGGATGTTCCCCCCCAGTTTCAACGCCTCTGCCGGCTCGGTGGTGGTGTATATGACAATGGTTTTCCTGCGGGAAAAAATGGCCGACAGCTCGGACTGGAGTTCCTCCCTTAACTTGTAATCCAGGTTGACCAGGGGCTCGTCCAGGAGCAGAAGGTCGACATCCTTGACCAGGGCCCGGGCAATGGCGCATCGCTGCTGCTGGCCCCCGGACAATTCCTCGGGCAGCCGGTCCAGCAGCTCCTCCAGGTGGAGGAGACCTGCCGTCTCCATCACCCGTTCCCGGATGGTTGACTTGTCAAGCCCGGCCACCTTCAAGGGGGAGGCAATATTATCGTAAACCGTAAAGGAGGGATAGTTGATGAACTGCTGGTAGACCATGGAAAGGTTTCGCTTCTGCACCGACACCCCGGTGACGTCCTTTCCCTGGGACAGGATGCGTCCGGAGGTGGGGCGGTCAAGCCCGGCAACCATGCGAAGCAGGGAGGTCTTGCCCGCCAGGGTCCGGCCCAGGAAAACGTTCACCGAGCCCGGTTCCAGGTGAAAGGAAATATCGTTCAGGTAGTTGTCGTCATTTACGTCTAAACAGACGTTTTCTGCCGTAAAACCCATGATAAACTCCGTATTTCATGTGGGATGAATGGACAAAGCTCAAAACAGCGTTATCAGCTTTTTGTGTCGGGTGCAAGGGGGGAGATGCTCTGGAATTTCGGATGCCGGTCCAGACGACCAAGGGCATTCACTTTAGGATTCGTCCGTGGAAAGGCCCTTGGGTTGAGAGGTTTCTTCGTTTCAGATCTCCTTTGACCGGGGCGGGGGTGGACATGGATTGCCTTTGGGAATCATGGGGCTGGATTGGTTTAACTGTCTGGATTTTTAATGAATAAATGCTTTTGGTGCTATGGGAGGTAATTTATTTGTATTTTTTTAAACTTTTTTTATTTTTAAAGTTCGTTATTCCCCCGTAAAAGTGAACCGCAGCGGCCCCGGGATGGGACACCCTGGAAAAAGCATGATTCAGGCATGGGCAGATTTGCCTGTTGGTGATGCAGATATGAATCGAATTCAGTGGAAACCCTGCCTGGGAAGACAATAATTCCCATTGCTTTTGTATGAAATCATTTTTCTATTTTCCCTTTCCTACAAAGATGTTATCCGCATTTTTATGAACCGGATTCCGTTTGTAGCCGCTGGGTGACCCGATTAGAGGCACGCTTATTGCCTCTTCTTGTAGGGTATAGATGATTTTATTTATTTTGCGTTTCCATAACCGGAGAGCACCGGAGGACAATACCAGAGTTTACTTAAGATACAATATATGAGGCATTACGTGCATGGGGTGAGAGTTCCCATGCAGACACCATAATTATTTATCCACAAAGGAGAAATGATGAAGAAGCACGTTTGGCCCAAATGGTTTATCGGTTTTGTAACACTCACACTTATGATTGCCTTTGTAGTTCCGGTATCTGCCAAAACCTGGAAGATTGCCGTTGGTGACTCCGGGGGAAGTCCCCAGGAGCAGACCGGTCTGAAATTTGCCGAGATCCTCGAGCGGGAAACCAACGGCAAGTACAAGGCCACCCTCTTTTTGAACGGCCAACTGGGGTCGGAGCAGGACACGGTAAACGACTGCTCTATGGGCACCCTGGATTTCTCCATACTGGCCATCAACAACATCACTCCCTTTTCTCCCACCGTGGGCAGCCTTTCCCTTCCCTATGTTATCCAGAGCCTTGAAGAGGCGGAAAAAATCACCCAGGGCCCCATTGGCAAAGAATTGGCGGAAAATACCCTGCGGGATGCCGGCGTTCGCATCCTGGCCTGGACCTATACCGGTTTCCGGGTTCTGACCAACTCCAAGAAGCCCGTAAGAACCCTGGAAGACCTAAAGGAACTGGTCATCCGTGTTCCCAAGAACGCCATCATGATCGACACCTATAAATCCTGGGGTATCAACCCCTCTCCCATGGCATGGTCCGAGACTTTCACCGCCCTTCAGCAGAAGGTTGTGGACGGACAGGACAACCCCTATATGACCGTCTATGCCATGAAGTTTTACGAAGTTCAGAAATACGTCACCCCCATTCGGTATATTTTCTCCCTGGAACCCCTGATCATCTCCGAAGAGGTTTTCCAGCAGCAGACGCCTGAGATGAAGGAGATCATCCTCAAGGCCGGTAAGGAAGCCACCCTCCACAGTGCTGCCTTCCTGAGAAAATCCGAAGCCGACATTAAGAGGGTTCTGGCGGAAAAGGGCATGGAAATCACCCCGCCCGCCAACGATGAAAAAGAATGGATTGATGCGGCCACCAAGGCCGTATGGCCCAAATACTATGAAAGCATTGGCGGAAAGGAAAAGCTGCAGAGAATTCTGGAGACCCTGGGACGCTCCCTCTAGGGCCCGCTTAGCGCATATACGGTTCTGCCCCTCCAGGGGGCAGGGCCTTTGTCACCGACCCTATTCCACCCGGTGCTTCAGGACGCCTTTTTCCTGGGGACCGGGTGGAGTTGTTTGGGCAGTCCCTGGAGCAGCAGGGCCAATGTCCCGGGATGGTGGGCGGCCAGGTGGGCCTCGATTTTGGAAATTTTCCCCACATAGGGGGTGCGCCATCCATGGTAATAGACCGGATCTCCAATGGGGGTGAACCTGAATCCGTACCGGGTCAGGGTTCCATGGATCCAGTCTTCTGTTATCATGTAGAGGTGGGTGATGCCCCGGCGCTTGCTCTCCTGGTACATGGCCCGGTAGAGGCCCAGGACCACATCGGTGCCCCCGGGGCCGTGGGAGCCGTTTCGGAATCCAGGTGCCACGGCCAACCGGGAGATCTCCGCCGCAGTCTCCCGGTTGGGGATGGGGACACAAACGGCGGCCTCCATGGGCAGGCCCGCCCCTAAATCCGGTACCAGGCGCAGGCAGCCCACCACTTTTCCGGAACGGGTGGTACAGCCAAAGTGCAGGGCCCGGTGGTCATGGCCGTCGGACTCCAATCCGTTGGGGTGGTCTTGTTTTTTTTCAAATCCAAATTCAGTCACATAGACCTGGTATCTAAGTTGGAATATTTTTTCTTTGATCAATGGGTCGTGGATGGTGCCGAACCCGAGGTGTTCCTGGTGTTGGGTGGTCATGTCAGATCCTTAGTGAATATACATCGCCCCTGTCCCGGCCATGGCTGGGAGGGGAGTACCGGAAGGGAATTTCAGAAACGGGAAGCCGGAGGTGTTAAACGGCAGAAGCAGAAGGTAAATGAGGGCAGAAGGGGCAATATGAAATTAAAATAATTTAACCTCTGTGTGGGTGACGCTATTCTCCGCTTGTGGGTGAAAATAAATTCACTGCTTTTAACATAAAATTGCGATAAGGCAAACTAAAAATGGGAGGGGAGTGCTGGGGAACCCTTTATAATAATGGGGTAACCCCTGTCGCTGATCTGAGAATTTAAGGGAAGGTAAAAACCCCGGTCCCTGCCAAGGGCAGGGACCGGGGTTGGCGTTCCATGGGGAATATCCGGGTTACCAGGGCAGGACCAGCATACCGTTTCCATCAAAGGAGAGGGGATATGCCTCGCCCTTAACGCCCATGCCGGGCAGATCCTTTACCTCGTCGGCCATGGCGGACGATACCGACATGATTTCCAGGTGAAGGGTGTTCTGGATGTGGACGATGCGGGCCTGGTCCGGGGTACGGGAACCAATGGTCCGCAGGGCCGCCTCAATGACCTCCCGGTCCGTGTCAAAGTGGATGGGGATGGCTGCCATGGCCGGTTCGCAGGAGGAGAGGCAATTGGTATAGGTGGCATGCTTGTCCACCTTGTCGATGAGCCGGGTCAGGGCAAAGTCGGCATTGGCCAGGCCCGTGGCCGTGCCGTGGCTGGCCGGGGTGAGGTCCCGGACAAAGATCCGGCGGATCCTGGGGGTGGCCGGAACGGTTCCCACCTTGATAACGGTGCGGGCAATGATGTTCTGGTCCATGCCCGTGCCTGAAATGTCCTTGCCCATTTCATCCACAATGATGAGGTCGATCTGGTCAAAGGGGAGGCGGGCGAAGACGGATTTGGCCTTGACCAAAAGGGAGCGGTCCAGGGCCGGGATTCCTTCGTTCCAGGCCACGCCGATCTCCTCGGTCTTGTCCAGCTGGTTTTCCACAATGCCCACCCCCAGGGTAACCGGGGCTTTGTTTAGGATCACCTCGGCCACCGAGGTAAAGGTGTCGTAGTAGCCCTGGTCCAGGATGGCGTTGTGGTAGGTTTCAGCCCCCCTTTGTTTGCCCATGCCGATGGCCATCATCTTGGTGAGGCCGGATTCGATTTCTCCTTCGAAATCCGTGTGGGGTTTGACCCTGTTGACCACGATGACATGGTCGGCGCCACAGGCGTTGGCATCCACATATACGGGCAGACCCTTGGGGGTGTCGCCGATGTGGACGGTTTCCATGGCGGATTTAACGGGGGCGCCACAGCTGGTTTCGTTGATGCCCAGGGCATCCAGGATATCGGCCTGGCCCTGGGCCGTGGCCCCGCCGTGGGAGCCCATGGAGGGGAAGATAAAGGGTTTTGCGCCGATCTCTTTCATGGCCGCGACCAGGGTTTTGATCACCGGAACCATGTCGGTGACCCCGCGGCTGCCGGCGGTGACGGCAACGCTCTGGCCGGGTTTGATTCGGGAGGGCAGGTCCATGGCCCCCAGTTTGTCCTTGAGGTATTGGGCCGGATCTTCCAGGGGGGCGTTTTCAAATGCCTGGGTCAGGGTGACCATATGGGGAAAGCTGCTCATTGTGTCGATTCCTTATTCAATGGGGGCAGGCGCTGTGGGTGCTGCCCCGGGTCTGTGGGGGAGGTGCATCTTGCCCCCCTTTCTAATCTCTGTCAATGGGGATCCTGTTTTGGGGAACAGCCGGGATTCAAACGGGCCCAGGCCAGCTCCATGGGATGGCGGACCTGGATGTCCAGGCCGGCCCTTCGAAGGCCGGCGCCCATCTGCAGGGTGCAGGAGGGACATGAGGTGGCCAGGATATCCGCCCCTGTCTCTTCAATGGCCTGGATTTTCTTTTCCAGGATGCGCCGGGACATCTCCGGGTGGCGGAAGGCATAGGAGCCGGCCCCGCCGCAGCAGGAATCCGCCCCTTCCATTTCCACCAACTCCAGGCCGGGCAGGGCCTGGATGATCCGCCGGGGTTGGGAAACGACCCCAAGGCCCCGCACGGCATGGCAGGGGTCGTGGTAGGTCACCTTAAGGGGCCGGTCCTGTTCCGGTGCTATGGCCTCTACCGCTGGGACCAGTTGTTCAACCAGGAAGGTGTTGATATCCTTCACCCGGGGGGCGAGCCGGGCAATGGTTTCCTGGGCCGGATGGTCCTGGGGGAAAAATGCCGGGTAGTCGGCCAGGGTATGTGCGCAGGTGGCGCAGTCCGTGACAATGGCTTCGGGATCCTGGGCCTCCAGCAGGGCCAGGTTTTTCAGGGCCAGGCATTGGGCCTTTTCCATGTCCCCCGACGCAAAATGGGGGCCGCCGCAGCAGGGGAACCGGGGCACGGAGACCTGGTATCCCAGATGGTCCAGCAACCCAATGGCCGAAAGGGCGACCGAGGGGGTGAAAACATTGGTACCGCAGCCAAGGAAATAGGTGATCCGCCCCGTCCCCCCTTCCTTTTTAATGAGGGTCTTGTCCAACCGGGCCGGTCCGGGCACGGGGGAGGGGAGATAGGTGAGGCCGTCGGAGACCAGGGTCCGGGCCTTTAAGGCCGCTGTTCGGGCAATGCCGTTCCTTAACCGGTGGGTTTTAAGCCCCCGATCCAGGAGGTGAATCAGCCGGGTGATTTTTTCCAACCGTTCCTGGGGGCCCAGAAGCCCTCGGTAGATCAGGGTGTGGAAGAGGGAGAACCCCAGGGCGGACTGTATCCGGCTGCGGGTCTGCTGCATGAGCCGGTCCGTGGGCACGGATGAAGGGCAATGGGCCACGCAGGCGCCGCAGAGGAGACATTGGTCGGCCTGTTGGAGAACGGCCTTGTCCGCCATGGGATCCAGTTGGTTGCTCTGGATCAGCCTCAGGGTCTGGATCCGGCCCCGGGCCACATCCATTTCCGAAAGGGTGGCCCCATAGGTGGGGCAGACATCCTGGCAAAAACCGCAACGGTTGCACCGGGCCATGGGATCGGTGAGGGGGCCCATGTCCCAGGGGGGGGGAGGTGTCATGCGTTTTCTCCTTTGGCCGGCACATCCCCGGGGTTCATCATCTGGATCAGGCGATTGAACATGGGGGAGGGGGGCGTATATCGTTGGGCCGTGGCAAAGAGGGATCCATTCAGGGTGAGGTGCCGGACCAGTTCCTCTTCCTTACCGGGGGAAACCGATCCCCAGAGTTCCATGCCGGGATAGCCAAAGTCCAGGTTGGCCGACAGCCCCTGGGGCAGACACTGGGCGGGAAAAAGATCCCCAAACAGGGCGCTGCGGCAGCCCCGGGCACGGATGCGGCTGGGGGCGGTGGGATCCGGGACCAGGGATTGCCAGAGCCCATTCTGCTCGGTGTCGGTATCCATGGCGTGGATCTGCCGGGCCGGATGCCAGGTTTCCAGCAGCTTGATCAGGGTCTTTTTGTGGACCGCCGTAAGGGCGGCTGATCCCATGAGGCCCGCCACCAGTCCCACGGATTTGCCGGGCCGGAGACCGGCCTTGAGGGTGGAGAGGCAGACCGGGGTGGTGAACATATCCAGGGCGGCATTCTGTGCGGTTTTTAGATCCGGGAATTCCGCAGTGATCAAGATCTGGGCCTGGGGTCGGGGCAATAGTTTCAGGGTGATGGTATTGATCCGGCCCAATTGCCCCCGGGATCTCCAGAGTAACCGGGTGAAATCGGTACCGGCCACGTTTTTAGCCGTGTGGCCCCCGGTGGTGACGGTCGGGCCATTGTGGGGGGTAAAGGCCATGCCGTAGATGAATTCCTTGAGGCTGCCCAGGGCCAGGGCCTGGTGGCCGTGGGCCCCTTCAAAGACCAGTTCTTCCAGGGTAAGGTGACCCTGGGTGACCGGGCAGAGGGGGAGCCAGGCCCCGTGGGGGGTGATGATTTCAAAGAGCCGGCCCAGGGTCATGGCCCCGGTGACTTCGATGGACAGGTTGTCCTGGATGAACCGGACCACCCGGCCCGGTTCGCCAATGGCCGGGATCTCCCGTTCTTTACGGGGGGGCAGATGGCCGGGGCCGGGGAAGGTTTTGCCCGGGTTGATGCGCCGGTCCGGGTCCAATTGCTGTTTCACCCCTTCCATGAAGTCCAGGTCGGCCCTGGAAAATTGAAGGCCCATGAATGCCTGCTTTTCCAGCCCCACCCCGTGTTCACCGGTGATGGTGCCCCCCAGGGAAAGGGCCAGGCGGAACATCTCTTCCGTGGCCCTGTGGAGGCGGTCCTGGATGCCCTCTTCCTCCGGGTAAAAGAGCATGTGGGGATGGGCGTTGCCGTCTCCGGCGTGGGCCATCTGGGCAATGAAGATCCCGTGTTTTTTTCCAATGGGCTCCAATCCCTCGAGCAGTGCGGGGAGCTGGTTCCTGGGCACGGTGACGTCGTGGACCATGTAGGCGGGACGGATGCGACCCAGGGCCCCGTTGCCCGATCTTCTGGCCTTCCAGAGCTGGTCCCGTTCCGCGGAATCCACCGCCTTTTGGATGCCCGTGGCACCGTTGGCCGTGCAGGTCTCTGCCATGAGGGTGAGCTGGTGGTCCAGGTCTGCCTGGAATCCGTCCACCTCCATGAGGAGAACGGCCCGGGCCTCCCGGGGAAAGCCGATGTTGAGGAAGTCGTCCACGGCCCGGAGCATGGCCTGGTCCATGAGTTCCAGGGCCGTGGGAATGATGCCCTTGCCAATGATGGCCGACACCGACCGGGCCGCATCCTCCAACGAGGAAAAGGTGGCCAGGGCCGTTCGCAGGGCCTGGGGGCGGGGCAAAAGATGGACCAGGATTTTGGTGATGATGCCCAGGCTGCCCTCACTGCCGTTGAAGATGTCCGAGGGATTGGGGCCCAGGGTCTCCCCGGAATTAAGGTGGCCGGTGGTGATGGTGGTCCCATCGGCCAGGACCACTTCCATGCCCAGGATATAGTTTTTGGTCACCCCGTACCGGGCCCCCTGGATGCCCCCGGCGCAATTGGCCACATTACCGCCGATGGTGGCCACCTTCTGGCTCCCCGGGTCAGGGGGAAAAAAAAGACCATGGGGCGCCAGGGCGGCCTGGAGATCAAGGTTGACCACACCGGGCTGGACCAGGGCGGTGCGGCTGACCGGATCCATGTCCAGGATGCGGTTCATGCGGCTGGTACACAGGCAGAGGCCGTTGTCCAGGGCCAGGGAGCCCCCGGACAGTCCCGTTCCCGCCCCCCGGGGCGTGACCGTGGTCTGGAAGTCCCGGGCCAGTTTCACAATGTCCGCCACCTCCTGGGTGGTTTGGGGAAAGAGTACCCATTCCGGTGGATGGATAAAGGGGGAGGCGTCAAAGGCGTACATCTTCCGCATCAGGGGGGCGTCCGTGTACTGGTCACTGGCCAGGATCCGTCCAAGGGCCCGGGCCAGTGACCGGTGGCGCCGGAACGGGGGCTCAAGATTCCGACGGGGATGGTCATCCCGGACGACCGGGGCGCCCCCGGGGGCCGGGTCCATATGGGGTTGGGATTGGGGGTTCACATTATTGTCCTTGGAAAGGGGAACTTTTTCCCTTTCGTATTAAAGTGTTCCATTTGTTTTGCGCAAATTGCCATGACATATCCGGGTTAGAGGACGGCACCGATGTGCCAGGGCACAAACTCATTGTCGCCGAATCCCAGGGCCTCGCTCTTGCTGGGCTTGCCCGAAGCCGTGTCCAGAATGGCCTGGAAAATCTCTTTTCCCATCTCCTTTATGGTCACCCCTTGGTCCACCACGGGGCCGCAGTTGATGTCGATGTCGTCGGACATGCGGGTGTACATATGGGTGTTGGAGGCCAGTTTCAGGCAGGGGACGGGCTTGAAGCCCACCACCGTGCCCCGGCCCGTGGTAAAGCAGACCATGTTGGCACCGCCGGCGATCATGCCGGTGATGGAGGCGATGTCGTAGCCCGGGGTGTCCATGAAGACCATGCCCTTGGTGGTGACGGGCTTGGCATAGCAGAAGACATCCCTGAGGTTGGTGGTGCCGGCTTTGGCTACGGCTCCCAGGGATTTTTCCAGGATGGTGGTCAGACCGCCCTCCTTGTTTCCCGGGGTGGGGTTGTTGTTGATCTGGGCCCCGTGTTTTTCCGTATAGGCTTCCCACCATTTAATGCGCTGGATGAGCTTGTCCGCGGTCTCCCGGGTTTCGGCCCGCTGGATGAGCAGGTGTTCCGCCCCGTAGATTTCAGGGGTTTCCGCCAGGATCACGGTGCCCCCGTTTTCCACCACAAGGTCGGCGGCCGCCCCCAGGGAGGGGTTGGCGGAGATGCCGGAATAGGCGTCGGATCCCCCGCATTCCAGGGCCAGGACCAGATGTTCCGCCGATGCGGTTTCCCGTTTGATATGGGCAAGCCGGGGCAGCATCTCCCGGATGGCCTCCACACCGGCGGCGACGGTTTTTGCGGTTCCGCCCAGATCCTGGATGTTCAGGGGGACCAGAAGGGGGCCCTGGGAAAGGCCCGTGGTCTCCATGAAGGTGGAGACCAGGTTGACTTCGCAGCCCAGGCCCACCACCAGAACGGCGCAGAAGTTAGGGTTCCGGGCAAAGCCGGCCAGGCAGTCCTGGAGGATTTCAAGGCCCTCGCCGCCGATGGTCATGCAGCAGCCGGCACCGTGGCTCACGCCCACAATGCCGTCGATATTGCCCAGTTCATCCTTGAGCAGGGCCTCGGCCTCCCGGGCGATGAAATGGCTCACCGAGGCCGAGCAGTTCACCGTGGAGAGGACCCCGATGTAATTTCGGGTGCCCACCTTGCCGTTGCCCCGGACATAGCCCTGGAAGGTGGCCCGTTCTTCCAGGGGAAGCAGGGGGGTGGGGGAGGCGTCAATGCCCACCCGGTAGTCCTGGTTGTGGTCGGACATGGCCAGGTTGTGGGAGTGGACATGGTCTCCCTTGGGGATGGCGGCCTGGGCATGGCCGATGATGGTGCCGTATTTATACACAGCCTCTCCCTTGGCAATGGGGGTCGTGGCCACCTTATGGCCAGCCGGGATCTGGACGGCGGCACTCAGGTCGGCACTGCCGGCCACCGGTCCGGGTGGGATTTCCCTTGCGGCAACGGCCACGTTGTCTCCGGCATGGAGGCGGATGATGTCGGATGTGAGATGGGTCATGGTGATATCCTTAAAACACTTATCCCGTATATGTCAGGGCATGGCATTTTCCGGATTGGATCCGTTACGGCAAATGCCCGTGACACATGGGGCCGGGTGGTCCCTGGAAGGGGAAAGAGGGTTTTTGTCCTTTCAGGGCCGCCCTAAAATTCTTAATTCAGCATACATGGATGCAGGAATGGTTCCGGATCCTGATTTTTTCCATTTTAGCCCCCCCAAGGGGAAGAGACGGTCTGCTTCGCCGGGAAGGAGGTCCGCTTCCCATGGGGGCCGGGTATGGGGTCAGTTCGCCAGCATATTGGGGATGAACAGAACCAGGTCCGGTACAAAGGTAATGAGAAACAAACAGCCGATCATGATGGCCAAAAGGGGCATGACATATTTGATGATCCGGCTTAATGGGATCTCCGCAATATTGCAGGAGATGAACAGACAGATGCCCAGGGGCGGTGTGAGCATGCCGATGGCCAGGGCCGTGACCATGACCACACCGAAGTGGACCGGGTCGATGCCGAATTCCTGGATCACCGGCAAAAACACCGGGGAGAGGATGATCAGCGAGGCCGTGGTCTCCATGAAGGTGCCCACGATGAGGAGCATGACCAGGATCAGGGCATAGAGGACCGTGGGGGACGAGGTCAGCGAGACCAGGTGGTTGGCCACGGTCTGGGGAATCTGTTCCGCCGTGAGGATCCATCCGAAGATATTGGCCGTGGCAATGAGGAGCATGACCGTGGAGGTGGTCACAGCGGATCTGGCAAATACCGAGGGCAGGTCCTTGAGTTTGAGTTCTTTGTAGACAAAGAGCCCGACCAAAAGGCCGTAGACGGCAGCCACAACCGCGGCTTCCGTGGGGGTAAAGACACCGCCCATGATGCCGCCCAGGATGATGGCCGGCATGAAAAGGGCCCACATGGCGTTGACGAATGCCTTGCCCACTTCGGGCATGGAGGCGCGTTTATCCCGTTTGTATCCAGCCCTTTTGGAGAGAAAATAGGAGGCGATCATGAGGCCCCCGCCGATGAGGACGCCGGGAACAAAACCGCCCATGAACATTTTGCCGATGGAAACCCCGCCGATGACCCCGAAGATGATCATGGGGATACTGGGGGGGATGATGACGCCGATGGAACCGCCGGCGGCCTGGATGGCGGCTGCAAAGCCCCGCTTATACCCTTTGCGGATCATGGCCGGGATGGAGACGGCGCCCACGGCGGCGGTGTCGGCCGCGGCCGCACCGGAGATGCCGGCAAAGAACATGGCCGCCAGTACAGCCACCATTCCCAGGCCGCCGTAAATCCAGCCCACCAGGGCATGGGCAAAGTCCACCAGGCGCTTGGAAATGCCGCCGGTGTCCATGAGGGCCCCGGCCAGCATGAAAAAGGGAATGGCCATGAGGGGGAAGGAGTCGGTGGCGGCAAAGAGCCTTTGGGCCACCAGGGTCAAGGGAAGGGAAGAGCCGAACTGAAGGGTGACCATGGAGGCCACGCCCAGGGAAAACGCAATGGGCATGCCAATGACAAAGCAGATGATCAAAGAGATAAATAAAATACTAGACATGGTCATCCTCCTTGGGGGCTGCGGGTTTGAAGAACATGTCCCAGGTGTTTCTCACGGAGTTGAGGAGCATGAGGGCCGATCCCACGGGCACGGCCAGGTAGGGATAGGTCATGGGAATCCCCATGGAGGCGGATTTCTGGAACTGGACCACCTTGAGGATTTTAATGCCCCAGAAAATCACCACGACCAGGAAGATCTGGATGGCCAGGTTGACGATGAAGGTCATGACCTTCCGTCCCCTCGGGGAAAGGATTTTGTCAATGAGATCGATGCCCAGATGGACATTCATGCGGATGCCGGCGGCGGAGCCTAGGAAACTGATCCAGACAAAGAGGTACCGGGCCAGTTCCTCGGACCAGGCCAGGGGATTGTTGAGCACAAAACGGTACCAGACCTGGGCGCTGACCACCACGAGCATGGCGGCCATGATCACGGTCAAAACCCAGTTCAATGTGGTATCAAGCCCTTTGAGAAGGATGGATATCATGGGATGGATTCCTCCGGGGTGAAATGATTTGTTTAACGGATGTTGGGGGGTGGTGGACCGGGCCGCGCGTCGCAGGACGGCCCGGTCCACTTAAGGGACGTTTGGGTCTCGGTGGGGAGAGATTAACGCCCCAATGCTTTCAGGGTGCGCTCAATGAGGGCCTGGCCCTTGGCTGCGTCACCGCCGCCGATGTCCTTGGCCGAGGCTTTGTAGACAGGGGCTACGGCTTTCATGAACTCGGCCTTGTCCGGATGGGTGACGACCATGCCTTTCTTGGCCAGGTCGGCTTCGCAGGTTTTATCCCCTTGGATGGAGAGGTTCCGTTCGAAGTCACGGGCTTCGATGGCGGCTTCTTCAACGGCCTTCTGCTGGGCCGGGGTCAGGCTCTGGAAGAAAATTTCAGAAACCAGCAGCATGGAGGGGCTGTAGAAATGGCCGGTAACGGCCAGGTATTTCTGAACTTCGTAGAAGCGGCAGGCGTCGATGAGGGCCAGGGGGTTTTCCTGGGCATCCACGGTGCCCTGTTCCAGGGCGGTGTACAGCTCGCCAAAGGCCATGGGAAGGGGAGATGCGCCCATGGCTTTCATGGTTGAGATGAACAGGCTGTCTTCCATGACGCGGATTTTGATGCCGTCCAGGTCCTTGATGGTATTGATGGGGCGGACATTGTTGGTGATGTTACGGAAACCGTTTTCATACCATCCCAGGGAGCGGATGCCGATGGCCGGGAATTTAGCGGCGATTTCGGTACCGATGGCGCCGTCTAGGATGCTGTATGCTTCGTCGCGGTTCTGGAAGAGGAAGGGCAGGTTGAATAATTTTACATCGGGTACAAAGTTGCCCAAAGGACCGGTGGAGGTCAGGGTCATTTCCAGTGTGCCCAACTGCAGCCCTTCAACGGCATCCCGCTCGGAACCCAGCTGGGCTGCGGGGAAAACCTGTACTTCCAGTTCTCCGTTGGTTTTTTCCTTTACCAGTTTGGCAAAGTGTTTCATGCCCACATTGTATATATGGGTGGGCTGGGTGGTGGTGGATACCTTGATGATCCTTGCTTTGGCAAAGGCGGGTGCTGCTGCCAGTACCATGGCGGCCAGGGCCAGGATACCGATTCGTGTGAGTTTACTTCTTGAACACATAGGAAAATCTCCTTGCAAAAAAATAAGTTAAACTAAGCATATACCACTAAGATCTTAGAGGTCGAAACATCCGTTTCCCAAGGGAATTTGCGGAATCCTCGCCCCTGGGAAGGTACTCTAATATTATAATCATACAAAGGTGTCAACAAGACATTAATGGAGAAATTATTTCATCAATTTGTCAAATTTTTCCTTTTCACCTTCCACCATGTGGTAGCAATACTGATTCTCATCGGGAAAGGTGCCGGATTTGACCTCTGCCACATAATCCTTCATACCGTTGACAATGACCTCGGCCACGTTGCAATAGCGTTTGACGAATTTGGGTTTGAATGCCTGGAATTGTCCGATGACGTCGGAAACAATGAGAAGCTGGCCGTCGCAATGGGGGCCGGCACCAATGGACATGACCGGAATGTCCAGGACCTTCCAGATATGGTCCATGATCTCGGGGGGAACGGCTTCCACCAGAATCATTTTGGCACCGGCCTCCTGGACGGCCAGGGCGTCCTCCACCACCAGTTTGGCCGCATCTGCGGTGCGGCCCTGGGCCTTGTGACCGCCCAGTTGACCGGAACTCTGGGGGGTGAGGCCGATGTGGCCGATGACGTTGATGCCGGCATCGGTGATGGCCCGGATCCGGGAGGTGATGCGGACACCGCCCTCCAGTTTAATGGCGTCCACGTCGGCTTCCTTGAGGAAACGAACGGCATTGTTCACGGCCTCTTCGTCCGAGGATTGGTAGGAGCCAAAGGGCATGTCGCCCACAACAAAGCAGTCGGGGGCACCCCTGCGGACGGCCTCGCAATGGGCAATGCACTGGTCCATGGTCACGGGGACGGTGCCGTTGTAGCCGTAGACGCACATGCCCAAGCTGTCGCCCACCAGGATCATTTCCATGCCTGCTTCCTGGGCAAACTGGGCCGTGGGGAAGTCGTATGAGGTGAGCCAGGCGATCTTTTCGCCGTTTTCTTTCATCTTGTAAAGGTCAAAAATGGTCTTTTTTTTCATGTCGTACTCCTGTGGTGTGTCCTGGTCCAGGATGCCCCGGGCCGGAATTAAGTATTTAAATTTTCCATTACAATGGGATTTATGTGGTGACGGCGCCCCGGGCCGCGGACGAGGCCAGGCGGCTGTACTGGTGCAAATATCCCCGGGTCACCCGGGGGGGCGGGGGCTGCCAGGCCGCCCTGCGGCGTTCCAGCTCTTGGGAGGATACCCTCAATTCCAGGGTCTTTTCCGGGATGTTGATGTGGATTTCGTCTCCATTTTCCACAAGGGCGATGGGACCACCCTCCTGGGCCTCCGGGGAGATGTGGCCGATGAAACAGCCGTTGTTGGTGCCCGAGAACCTACCGTCGGTGACCAAAGCCGTCCTTCGGGCCAGGCCCAGTCCGTGGAGGAGTTTCATGGCCTTGAACATTTCCGGCATTCCCGGGCCGCCCTTGGGGCCTTCGTAGCGGATGACCACCACCTCGCCCTCACGGATTTCCCCGTTCAGTATGGCGATGTTGGCGGCCTGTTCACTGTCAAAGACCCGGGCCGTACCGGTGAAGATGCGCATGTCCGGATCAATGGCCGCCGGCTTGGTCACGGCGGAGTCCGGGGCCAGATTACCGTATAAAACGGCCAGTCCCCCGGTGGCTTCAAAGGGGTGGTCCAGGGTTTTGATGACCGCATCATCGGGGGAGGAAATGCCCTTGAGGTTTTCGGCCAATGTCCGACCGGTCACCGTGGGGATGTCACCTTCCAAAAGGGAGATCATTTCGCCCATGACCGCAGGCACGCCGCCGGATTCGTAAAAATCGACGACATTGCAGGAGGCGGCCGGGTTCATCTTGGCCAGCAAAGGGGTGGACCGGCTGATGCGGTCAAAGAGGTCCATGTCAAAGGGAACCTCTGCCTCGTGGGCAATGGCCGGGATGTGCAGGGCCGCATTGGTGGACCCGCCAATGGCCGAGGTCAGGCGCACGGCATTGGTGATGGATTTTTCATTGATGATCTGCCGGGCCGTGGTGTTGGACCGGGCCAGGTCCACGATGCGTTGTCCGCTCTCCTGGGCCAGGTGGAGGCGACGGGCATGGGTGGCCGGAACCATGGCCGATCCGGTGAGGCTCATGCCCAGGGCTTCGGCAATGCAGCACATGGTATTGGCCGTCCCCAGAAAGGAGCAGGAGCCGCAGGTGGGGGCGCAGCGGTCTTCCATGTCCAAAAGTTCTTCCTGGGTGATCTTTCCGGCCTTCATCCGGCCCATGCCCTCCACAATGGAGGTGGAGTCAGCCTTTCTGCCGGCGATGACCGGGCCGCCCATCATGGGGCCGCCGTTGACCAGGATGGCGGGGATATCCAGGCGGGCTGCGGCCATGAGCATGCCCGGGACGATCTTGTCGCAGGAGCCCAGAAGGACGACGGCATCGTATTGATGGGCCTGGACCATGAGTTCGATGGAATGGGCGATGATGTCCCGGGTGGGGAGGATATAGCGCATGCCCTCGTGGCCTTCGGCAATGCCGTCACAGGCACCGATGACCCCGAATTCCACCGGGGTTCCCCCGTTCTGCCAGATGCCGGCCTTGACGGACTCGGCAACGGATCTCAGGTTGACGTGTCCGGGAACGGTGGTGCTCCAGGCGTTGGCAATGCCGATGATGGGCTGGTCAAGGCTGTCGTCGGAATAGCCCATGCTCTTGTAGTAGGCCCGGTTGATGGACCATTCCGGTCGGGTAAGGATGGTTTTGCTGCGCATGTCGTCTCCACTTCAATAGAACGGATTTGTACCTGTCTGCATGTTTGTCACTTGAGCGGATAATCATACAAACTTTTGCCTTTGTCAAGCAAATTTAAAGGAAGAATAAATCCTAGCTTATTAGTGGGGTTTTTAGGAAAGATCGAAAGGGGGGGAGGGGGGATGTGACGGCCGAATCAGGATTTCGGCCGTTTTTTGTAATTTTTATGACTTCCCTGGAGAAAGGTAATGTGGGTTTCCATTTCCTTTTTTGCGCCTTCAGGGTCCTGGTTGGTGATGGCCCGGCAGATCTCTTTGTGGTGTTTTTGGGATTCGGCCAGGACATCGTGGAGAATCTGGGTGTGTTCCTGGATAAAGAGCTCCATGTGTTGCTGGATGGAGACAAATGCCTCCTTGATGAACCGGTTCTTGGACAATTCGGCAATGCGGGTGTGGAATTTGAGGTCCACCCGACCGTAGCCCACGTAGTCTTCGTTCTGGAAGTGGGTTTCCATGCGCTGAACCAGGGCTTCAAGCCCTTCTGCCTGGCGGGCCGTGGCATTCTGGGCCGTGAGATAGACTGCGCCGGTTTCGATGATTTTACGGGCCTCCAGCAGTTCCCGGGTGGTTTTGGCGTCGGCCAGTAGGGTGGGTCTGAGGCCCTCGGGGGTGATCTGGGGAATGGGTTTGCGGATGGCGGTGCCAAATCCGGGTTTCTGTTCGATCACCCCCAGAAGGTCCAGGATGTTCATGGCCTCCCGCAGGGAGGTCCGACTCACACCCAGTTCCTTGGATAATTGATTCTGATTGGGGAGTTTGTCGCCGATTTTCAATTCTCCGGCTTCCATGCGTTTTCGGATTTCATCCACCACCCGTTCAGATAATTTCTTTTTTGCGATGATCGCCACCGGTTCTCCTTGATGTCTGGGGTTCCGCCATGTAGATGGCAGGGAAAAAGTGGGGTGAGTTTATCATACAAATTTAAATTATCAATATTAAAATCCACCAACCGGTGAAGGACAAAGTATCCCAGATTCTCACAAGGGGACGGAAAAATGGAGAAAGAATGAAAAAGAAGTGGACAGGCCCGATGCCGATATCCTATGTAGGATAAACAGTGCCCGGAAATCATAACGGGTTTCGCCGATCCCCATTTTCGCAATGATGTCTTCCATGGGAGGGGTGAAAATCCTCCGGTGCAGATTCCAAAACCGTTCGTGTAACAGACAATTGGCTTGGGTCATATAAGGTGTTCAACGGTCGGATGTGTCCAGATGCCCCAGGGCTTCCCAGTCCGGGCCCGTTGGTGGTCCGGGATTCGTTTAAAATGCCGGTCCCATATGAAATATTGGCCGGCGGTCCCGGACAAAATTCTGAACATCAATACAGATCCTTGATTCTATCTAGCATACCGAGGTGGATATGGCGGATGAGACCTGGAAAAAGGTGAAATCCAATATTGAATCGTACTCCATGACCCTGGGCCCCTATTTCGCCCATCAGATGAAATCCTCTCCCCGTCACCTGCTCTTTACCTATTCCCGATATAAATTCGCCCTGAGCATGCTGCCCCTTAAGGGGGGGGGGCGGGTGCTGGAACTGGGCTGCAATGAAGGCATCGGCACCATTTTGCTGGGGGAGCGGGCCCATGGGATCATGGCCGTGGATTTTGACGAAGATGCCGTGGCCCACGCCCGGGAACACATTGAAGATCCCAAGCTCACCTTTGTGTGTGAGGATTTTTTGGGCAAGGCATTTGGGCGGTTTGACGCCGTTGTCTCCTTGGACGTGATTGAGCACATCCCAAAGGAGCAGGAGGGGGACTTTTTCCACACCATCACCAGTAATCTGGATGAATCCGGTATCTGCATCATCGGTACCCCCAATGCCACGGCCGCCCGGTACGCCTCCAGGGAGAGCCGCATCGGCCACGTCAATCTTTATACGGCGGAACGGCTGGATGAAGCCATGCGCCACCGTTTCAAAAATGTTTTCATGTTCGGCATGAACGATGAAGTGGTCCACACCGGCTTTTTCCCCATGTGCCATTATCTTTTCGCCCTGGGCAGTTGCAAGCGGTGAATTCCGGAAACGGACAGCAGGCCCTTTCACGGGTGGTGATATTAGGGGGGACCGGGTTCATCGGCGGACAATTGGCCCGGCACCTTATGGAGAAGGGCTTTGGGGTAAAGGTATTGGGCTCACGGGATGCCGATCTCACCGATCCCGAGGCCGCAGCCCGGGCCCTTGAGGGCTGCGGCAAAAACACCGGGGTGATCCTCTCCGCCGCCGTTACCCGCCGGCAACGGGATGACGCCGGGGCCCTGGCGGCGAACATCGCCATGGCGGCCCATACGGCGGCCGCGGCCAGGGCACAAAGGGTGGGGGGCCTGGTTTATCTCAGCTCCGTGGATGTATATGGCCGGCCCCCGGTGGATCTGCCCCTCACCGAAGAAAGCCCGGTGTGTCCAGATACCTTCTACGGCCTGTCCAAGCTCACCGGGGAGATGATCTGCCGGATACAGGGGGCCCGGGTTTTTCCCCTGGGAATTTTAAGGCTGCCCGGGGTATACGGCCCCGGCGACGGCCAAACCAGTGTGGTGGGGAGGTTGGTGGGCCAGGCCCTTGAAACCAATTGCATTAAAATCTCGGGCCGGGGGAATCAGAAGCGGGATTTTTTGGCCGTTGCCGACCTCTGCTCCTGGGTGGCGGACTGGTTGGCTCACCCCCGGGACTGTCTGTTCAACCTGGTTACAGGGCAGAGCCGCTCCCTGGCGGACATGGGCGCCAGGGTCTGCCGAAACCTGGGCCGGGGGGAATTGCGCTTTGATCCCGGCCCCCCCACGGAGGGGTTTGATCTGGAGTTTGAAGTCAACGGCCTCCGCAAGGGAGGGGGCCCCTTGCCCATGGTGGATGTGGAGACCGGCATCGCCGCCTATGTGAGGGCACGGGGCAACACCCGCCCGGGCAAAGGCGTTTTTGGGGCGGAACCGGATCATTGAAGGGCAAGGGACTGCCCCGGATAGAAAAGGGGCAGGCGGACTGGAACAGCAAAGACGTGAAAAGGGTTAAGAATCAAAAACAACAGCGCAAAGGATGCATATATGAAAGAATCCCAAGGCCAGGTTCAGATTTTTACCTTTGATGGGAATATCCACGTTCACCTGGATCTGGATGGCCAGGTTCATCTGAGAAACATGGACCTGGATCCCTCCCATCCCCATGCCCAGGAGGCCCTGTTCTATTTTCTGCTCACGGCCCTGAAACCGGCCTTTTACAAAATGCCCGTGACCCTGAATATCAATGCGCCCCAGGCATTTATCTCTTCCCATGAAAAAATCATGACCCGGTGTCTCCAGATCACGGACCAGACCAATCAGGCCGTTAGGGGACTGGGAAAGCACAGGGGGAAGGGGGGCCGGTGGAAGGGGATCCTCTTTTTCAATGTGGACGAGAATCCCAGGGGGATTGAAATCCACAGGGCCCTGGAGGGGATGGCAAAACCGGAACTCCACTATGAAAACATGACCTCCGGGTTCAATGCCATGACCCGGCAGTGGGAGGAGAGTCCGGCCCCCTATCCCCTTGACGAACTGCTCACCATGCTGGAGAAGAAAAGGGTGGGACGGATCATCTCCGCCAACCACTACCTCCTTGAAAAATACCTCAACACCCAGGGCATTTTTCTGCCGGCGGTGCTGGGTGCCCTGGGGGTGGAATATGTGATCTATGACAATGACCCCTATGATGCCGCCCCCATGGGATACCTGGCCAAGGCATTTTTCCATCCCCGGGGGACGCCCCGGTTTTCCCTCTCCTTTTTCCACCGGTACTGGGACCAGACCCTGGATCTGGAGTCCGTTGAGTATCGGGCATATCCCCAGAATTATGTCCGGGAGCAGGTGGATGCCCCCCCCCTGTCCGAGGGGTTCAAGATTCTCATCCTCAGCCAGTCCCGGCTGGCCAACATTGAACAAAGCCTGTTGGCGGTGCTCTTCTGGCTGGATCAGATGAACCCGGCCAATTTGTTCAACGAGGTTCAGCTCTCCTATCTGGCGTTGCGCCACCTCATCCTGAACGAATTTGAGCTGCCCCTGTTTCGCAGGGCCCATTACAACACCCTGATCCATTCTTTGTTCTACAATGCCATGAACCTTCTCAAGTACGAAGTCATTGAACAGATCGAGGCCAGGGACCGCATCGAACTTTATGGAGACCAGGGATGGGAGACGGTTTTCCCCGAATATTACAGGGGCCATCTGGACAACCAGGGGGTGGACGAGGTCTTTGACCGGGGGGATCAGCTCTATCTGCTTTTAAACCATGTGACCACCTATTTTGATGCCAGTGGTCCCCTGTACGATGCCTTGAAACGGGGGGTGCCCTTTGTGGGATTCCCCTGCACGGCACGGCCTGCGGTATACGGGGCCATGGCAGAGATCGAATACAGGAGTGCGGCAGAGCTCAACCGCCATTTGGACCAGGGGGCTTCGGCCTTTTTTCAGCCCGAGGTCCAATGGGCCCTTTCGGCATTGAAGCTGGATTTGGATCTGAGCAGTCAGCTGCTGTTCCAGGGCATGGTCGGCCGGGAACCCGCCGCCGGGGATCAGGCCCGCCTTAGGGAAATCATGGCCTTGAATCAGGTGCTGATCTCCGGGGCGGTCCAGACCTATCTGGCCGAAAAAAAAGAGGTGGTTTACACCCTGTACCAGGCCCTGGTCCGGGGGGAGAAAATCAACTACGACGCCCGGAATTCCCCCTATTTCAACCGGGGGTATCTAAAGCGGATCCTGGCCCATACCCAGGGAGAAAAGCAATGAAGAGACAAGGGGATCTGACCCCGGAGGCATGGCTGGGGGATCTGGCGGAGTTGACAACACAATTCCTCTGCCGGGTGGAGGGACAGGACACGTCCATGGCCGGGGGATTCAGGGCCTTTGAGGCCCTTTTGACCGGGGTGCGCTCCCGCAGGGCCCGGGTCTGGTGGATCGGCAACGGGGGCAGTGCGGCGGTCTGTTCCCATCTGTCCCAGGACTATATGAATAAGCTGGGGTTGCGCACCCAGTTCCTGGGGGATCCGGCCCTGCTCACCTGCATGGCTAACGATTTCGGCTATGGGGAGGTCTATGCCCGCCCCCTGTCCCACCTTGCCGATCCCGGGGACCTGCTCATTGCCATTTCAAGCTCGGGCCGATCGGAAAACATTGTCCGGGCCGTCGGGCAGGCCATGGCATCGGGGCTTTCCCTGGTGGCCCTGTCCGGGTTTGGGCCGGACAACCCCCTGTGGAACCTGGGGCCGGACCTGGCCTTTTACGTTCCCTCCAACCGCTATGGCCTGGTGGAGCTTTCCCACGAGGCCATCCTCCACGCTTTGGTGGAAACCATTTATCTAAGGGAAAGGGAAAAAGATGAGGATACCTAGAGTCTGTGTGCTGGGCGCCAACTCCTTTTCCGGGGCCTGGTTTGTGAAGACCGCCCTGGATGCAGGGGCGAAGGTGCTGGCATTGAGTCGTTCCCCGGAATCCGACCCCGTGTTTCTGCCCCATGACAGGGGTCCGGGATATACCTTTTTAAAATGCGATATCAACCATGATCTGGAAGCGGCCATGCCCAAGGTGGCGGCCTTCCGTCCCGCCCTGGTGGTGAATTTTGCCGCCCAGAGCATGGTGGGGGAGAGCTGGACCTATCCCCAGCATTGGTACCGCACCAATGTGCTCTCTTCGGTGTTGCTGGTGGAGCAGCTCAAGGCCCTTGACAGCCTGGAAAAGTATGTCCACATCTCCACCCCCGAAGTCTACGGCCATTGCCAGGGGCGGATCCATGAGCATGCCGACTATGCCCCCTCCACCCCCTATGCCGTGTCCCGGGCCGCCTTTGACCTCCATCTGTCCGCCCTGCACAAAACCATGGGATTCCCCGTGGTCTTTACCCGGGCAGCCAATGTCTTCGGCCCCTGCCAGCAGATCTACCGCATCATTCCCAAGGCCCTGGTCTCCTTTTTAAAGGGAGAGGTGCTCCCCCTCCACGGCGGCGGCACCTCCCGCCGTTCCTTTATCCACATAGAGGATGTTTCCAGGGCCATCTGGAAAATCGCCGCCACGGCCGCCCCCGGAGAGACCTTCCATATCTCCACCCAGGAGGTCTTCTCCATCCGGGAACTGGTGCAGCGGGCCGCGGACCTGGCCGGGGTGGAGGTGAACGACCATGTATGGATCACCGGAGACCGGCCGGGCAAGGATGCGGCCTATGTCCTGGATTCCACCCGGATCCGGGCCCTGGGCTGGACCGAAATGCATTCCCTGGAAGAGGGGTTGGCCCAGACCCTGGACTGGGTGCAGTCCCACTTTGACATTCTGAAGAACCTTCCCCTGGATTATATTCACAAACCCTGAAATGGAGAGCGCCACGGTGAAAAAGCATATTCTGGTGTTGGGTGGCTGCGGTTATATCGGTTCCGTCCTGGTGCCCCGGCTTCTGGAGCGGGGATGGCGGGTGAGCGTTATGGATCTACTCTGGTTCGGCAACCATTTGGAGCCCCATGCCGACCTTGGGGTGCGCCAGGGGGATATCCGTTCCATCACCCCCTGTGATATGGAAGGGGTGGATGTGGTCATCCACCTGGCCAATGTGGCCAATGATCCCTGCGGCGACCTGGACAGCAAGCTGGTCTGGGAGATCAATGCCCTGGGGGCCATGGCCGTTGCCGAAGCCGCCGTGGGTGCAGGTGTTACCCAGGTCATCTATGCCAGCTCGGGCAGCGTCTACGGGATCAAGGATGAAGAGGCCGTCACCGAGGACCTCTCCCTGGTGCCCATCTCCGATTACAACAAGACCAAGATGATTGCCGAGCGGGTATTGCTCAGCTACCAGGACCGGTTCAGCCTGCACATTGTCCGGCCGGCCACGGTGTGCGGGGTCTCCCCCCGGACCCGGCTGGACGTCTCTGTGAATCTTTTGACCCTGCAGGCGGCGGACCAGGGAACCATCACTGTCTTTGGCGGGGACCAGACCCGGCCCAACATCCATATCCGGGACATTGTCAGGGTCTTTCTCCATTTCATTGAAGCGGGCACGGCCCACACCGGTATCTACAATGCGGGATTTGAAAACCTCTCCATCATGGAGATGGCCCGGACGATCGCCGCCCGCACCGGGGCCCGGATCCAGACCACCCCGTCCAAGGATCCCCGCTCCTACCGGCTCAATTCGGACAAATTGCTCACCACGGGCTTTTCTCCGGAGTACGGGGTGGACACGGCCATGGATGAACTTTTGGCCGCCCACAAGGCAGGGCGCCTGGCCCCTGGGGATATCCACTACAATATTAAAACCATGAAGGCCCTGATGGAACAGGGGCTTCTATAACGGCGATCCCAAAAAGGAACCCACCCATGGGAATGGAAATTGATCTCCTGCACAATTACCCCAGGACAAAGCGCGACCTCACCCAGCGGGCAGCCCAAAAAACAGAGGCCGATCGGGCCATTGCCCGGCAATTCGGCAGGGCTTTTTTCGACGGATCCAGGGACCACGGCTACGGCGGTTTTACCTATCACCCCCGGTTCTGGCAGCCGGTGGTGCCGGACCTTGAGGCCCATTTCAAACTGACCGCCGCATCCTCTCTTCTGGATGTGGGCTGTGCCAAGGGCTTCATGCTTTATGATCTGCAACAGGCCCTCCCCGGTATCCGGCTGCGGGGGGTGGATATCTCCGACTATGCCGTGGAAAATGCCAAAAAAGAGGTGCGGGACTGCCTGGAGGTGGCCGATGCCCAGGACCTGCCCTTTGACGACAACAGCTTTGACGTGGTCATCTCCATCAACACCATCCACAACCTGGAAGAGGAGGCCTGTGCCAGGGCCTTAAGGGAGATTGAGCGGGTGGCAACCCGGGGCAGTTTCATCACCGTGGATGCCCATCGCAATCCCGAGGAGAAGGAGCGCATGGAGATGTGGAACCTCACCGCCCGGACCATAAAGAGCGTGGCGGGCTGGAAAACCTTTTTCAGGGACCACGGATATACGGGGGATTATTATTGGTTCATTCCATGAATTCAGGCCGTGGGGCATCACAGGATGGGGCGACCCGGAAGATGGCCCCATATGAACGGAAGACCGCCCTTGGGCTGTTGGGCATGATCTTGCGCATCCGCAGGGTGGAGGAGGAGATCGCCCGGCGTTATCCCCAACAGGAGATGCGCTGCCCCACCCATCTCTGTGTAGGCCAGGAGGCCGTGCCGGCTGCCGCCGGAATGGTCCTGGCCCCAAGGGATTTTGCCGTGGGCACCCACCGGGCCCACGGCCATTACCTGGCCAAGGGCGGTGATCTCACCCGGATGTTGGCCGAAATCTACGGTCGGGACACGGGCTGTGCCAGGGGCAAGGGCGGGTCCATGCATTTGGTGGACACCGGCGTCGGCTTCATGGGCAGCACCGCCATTGTGGGCGGCACCCTGCCCGTGGGGGTGGGCCTGGGCCTTTCCATTGCCCTCAAGGGCGGGGACCAGGTCTCGGCGGTCTTTTTCGGGGAGGGGGCCACCGAGGAAGGGGTGTTTTACGAATCCCTGAACCTGGCCGCCCTCAAGCAATTACCCGTCCTTTTTATCTGCGAGAACAACGGCTATTCCGTGTACACGAATTTGAAGCAAAGGCGGCCCGAAGACGTTGACCTGGCAGCCCTTTCCCAATCCATGGGGGTAAGGGCCCGCAAGGGGGACGGGAACGATGCCTGGGAGGCATACACCCTGGTCAAGGAGGCCGTTGCCCATGCCCGGGCGGGCCGGGGGCCCACCCTTCTTCTCTTTGACACCTATCGCTGGTACGAGCATTGCGGTCCCTATTTTGACGATGATCTGGGATACCGGAGCCGGGATGAGGTGGACCAATGGATGGCCAGGGATCCCCTGGCCCGCATGGAGGCCCTGGTCCTGGACCAGGGGTTTGCCCGGGGGGCGGATCTGCGGTCCATGGCCGCCGAGGTCCAGGCCGAGATCGACCGGGCCTTTGAAAGGGCATTGGCCGCCCCCGTCCCCCGGGCCGACCAGGTGACCCAGGGGCTGTTCTCGGAAAAGAGGAGGCGGCCATGGGACAAATGATCACCTTTGCACAGGCCGTGAACCAGGCCCTGTACCAGGCCATGGAACTGGACGAAAATGTGATCTGTTTCGGCCTGGGCGTGGATGATCCCAAGGGGGTCTTCGGCACCACCCTGGGATTGCAGGAGACCTTCGGGCACCAACGGGTTTTTGACCTGCCCGCCTCGGAAAATGCCATGACCGGCATGGCCGTGGGGGCGGCCCTCAACGGGATCCGCCCCGTCATGACCCACCAGCGCCTGGATTTTTTTCTCCTGGCCATGGATCAATTGGTGAACAATGCGGCCAAGTGGCATTATATGTTCGGGGGGCAGTCCCCGGTGCCCATCACCATCCGGCTTATCCTGGGCCGGGGCTGGGGCCAGGGGCCCACCCATTCCCAGAACCTCCAGGCATGGTTTGCCCACATCCCCGGTCTCAAGGTGGTCATGCCCGCCACGCCCCGGGACGCCAAGGGGTTGCTCCTGGAGAGCATCTTTGACGACAATCCCGTCCTCTTTCTGGAACATCGATGGCTCCACCAGACCCAAGGGGAGGTGCCCGAAGATCCCTACGGCATTGAACTGGGAAAGGCCAGGTGGCTGAGGGAGGGCGGGGATCTTACCCTGGTGGCTTCCTCCTATATGACGGTGGAGGCCCTTGGGGCCTGGAAGATCCTGGCCCGGAACAAGATCGCCTGCGATCTCATCGACCTGCGGTCCATCTCCCCTTTGGACATGGAGATGGTGCAAACCTCGGTGGAAAAGACCGGGCGGCTTCTGGTGCTGGATACGGGGGCGGCCCGGGGGTCCGTGGCCGCCGAGATCATTGCCCGCATTGCCATGGACGGTTACAACCACCTCAAGGCACCGCCCCGGCGGCTGGGGCTTCCCCATGTGCCCACCCCCACCAGCTTCCACCTGACCCGGCATTTTTACCGTACCCGCCGGGATATTGTCATGGCGGCCCAGGAGATGACCAACACTTTTTTTACCCTTCCCCGGGAAGCGGAATCCCAGCCCCACGATGTACCGGGCCCCTGGTTCAAGGGGCCCTTTTAAGATGGAGGGACCATGGAAAACCAGGTGATGAAGGCGGCCATTTTAAAAAACCTCAATGAACCCCTGGTGGTGGACCGGGTGCATCTGCCCGGGGAATTGGAGGTGGGCCAGGTGTTGGTGGCGGTCCACTACAGCGGGATCTGCGGATCCCAGATCGGTGAGATCCAGGGCCGCAAGGGACCGGATGCCCATCTGCCCCATCTGTTGGGGCATGAGGGCTCGGGCCTGGTCAAGGCCATCGGACCCGGCGTCCGCCGGGTGAGCCCCGGGGACCATGTGGTCCTCCATTGGCGGCCGGGCCTGGGCATTGATGCGGTTCCGCCCCGATACTCATGGAAGGGGCGTCCCCTCAACGCAGGCTTTGTCACCACCTTCAACGAGATGGCCGTGGTTTCTGAAAACCGGGTGACCCCCATTCCCCCAGATTTTCCCATGGACCTGGCCCCCCTTCTGGGCTGTGCCGTGACCACGGGCCTGGGCGTGGTCTGCAACGATGCCCAAGTGAAGATCGGGGAATCCGTGGTGGTGTTGGGGGCCGGCGGGGTGGGGTTGAATATCGTCCAGGGGGCGGCCATGGCATCGGCCTGGCCCGTCATCGCCCTGGACCGGTTTGACAACCGCCTGGAACTGGCCCGGAAAATGGGGGCCACCCATGTGATCAATACGGAAAGGGACCCGGGATACAAGAATCGGATTCTTTCCCCCATTGGAGCCCAGGGGGCGGATGTGGTGGTGGACAACACCGGTAATCCCCAAATGATCGAACTGGCCTACGGGATCACCCATCCCAGGGGACGGACCATCCTGGTGGGGGTGCCCGGGGTGGAGGACCGGGTGAGCCTCCACACCCTGGCCCTGCATTTTGGAAAGGTCTTCACCGGCTCCCACGGAGGGGATGCCCAGCCCCATGAGGATATCCCAAGGTATGTGAACCTCTACCAACAGGGGCGGCTCAACCTGGAGGATCTCATCACCCGGCGCTACGGCCTGGAGGAGATCAACCAGGCCATAGACGACATGCAGACGGGGCGGGTGGCCGGTCGCTGCCTCATTGAAATGGGCCGGTCCGACCGGGGGGGCGACCATGGCTGATATGGCAGGGGCGGTCCGGGCCGTCCGGGACCAGGTCCCGGCAAAGGGGCGACTGGTCTTCGTTTCTGGGTTTTTTAATATCATCCATCCCGGTCATCTGCGCTTGCTGCGCTTTGCCGCCGAGTGCGGGGATTATCTGGTGGTGGGGGTGAATCCGGGCGGGCCGGAGGCCGGATTGCTCCAAGACAGCATCCGCCTGGAGGGGATCCAGGCCATCAGCCTGGTGGACCAGGCCCTGGTCCTCACCGAGCCGCCCCAGGATTTCATTGCCCGGCTCAAACCCCAGGTGGTGGTCAAGGGAAAGGAGCACGAGGACCAGTGGAACCCCGAGGCCGATGCCGTGGCCGCATATGGGGGGCGGATTCTTTTCGGCTCCGGCGATATGAGTTTCTCCCTGGTGGAACTCCTCCAGGGGGAGGCGGCCGCACCCGGGGGGCGGGGATTTTTAAGGGACAAGGGCTTCATGCGCCGCCACGCATTTGACCCCCGGGATATGGCTGCCGTTCTGGGCCGGTTCTCCCAACTCAGGGTCCTGGTCGTCGGCGATAGCATCGTGGATGAATATATCACCTGCGATTCCCTGGGCATGAGCCGGGAGGACCCCACCCTTGTGGTTACCCCTGTGGGCACGGAACTCTTCATCGGAGGGGCCGGTATTGTGGCCGCCCATGCCGCCAATTTGGGGGCCCGGGTGGAATTTTTCTCCATCATCGGAGGCGACGACATGGGAGGATTTGCCCGGACCCAGCTGGATCGCTTCCAGGTGCACCACCATCTTCTGGTGGACGATTCCCGCCCCACGATTCTGAAGCAGCGCTTTCGCAGCTCCGGCAAAACCCTGCTCCGGGTCAACCATCTGCGCAGCCATCCCATTGGCCTTGATCTGCAGCAGCAGATCCTGGAACGGATCATGGCCCGTCTTTCCCGGACGGATCTATTGATTTTTTCCGATTTTAACTATGGGTGTCTTCCCCAGGCGTTGGTGGCCCAGATCATTGATGCCTGTCGGGAAATGGGGGTGATGATGGTGGCGGACAGCCAGTCCTCCAGCCAGGTGGGGGATGTGAGCCGGTTCACCCAAATGGCGTTGATGACGCCCACGGAGCGGGAGGCCCGGCTGGCCCTTAAGGATTTTGAGTCCGGTTTGGTGGTGCTGGCGGAAAAGCTGAGGAAAAAATCAGGGGCAAAAAATATTTTCATCACCCTGGATAAGGAGGGGGTGTTGGTCCATGCGGGCAAGCCCCAAGGCAGGGGCTTTGTCACAGATCGCCTGGGAGCCATGAACCCAATGGCCGTTGATCCGGCCGGTGCAGGGGATTCCCTTTTGACCGGTGCCTCCCTGGCCCTGGCCGTGGGGGCGGATGTCTGGCAGGGGGCCTACATCGGTTCCATTGCCGCGGCCTGCCAGGTGGGGGAAAAGGGAAATTTCCCCCTGACCCTGGAAAAGATGCGCTCCCTTTTTTTCCTTGGGCCCTGATGTGGGGGTCAGTCTGCCTTGCGATGGGGGCAGGCATCCAGTTCTGCAATAAAATTTACAAACTTCTTAAAGGTGTCGCCGTCCATGGAGTGCTCCATCTTGCAAGCGGTTTCGTCTGCAATGGCCTCCTCCACCTTCAGGATTCTAAAGAGAAAATCCTTGATCACGGTATGACGGCGCTTGATCTCCTTGGCGATTTTCTCCCCTGCAGGGGTTAGGGTCACGTAGCCGTATGGCTCGTAGTTAATGAGTTCCTGGGCGGCCAGTTTTTTAAGCATCCCCGTTACAGATCCCCGTTTGATATCCAATTTTTCCGCAATGTCCTTGGAGCGGGCAACCGTATTGAGGGTCTGCAATTCCAGGATCGTTTCGAGATAATCTTCAAGACTTTCCGACAGCTGGGGCTTCTTGTCCATTGTTTCCTCCAATTTTGATGATGCTGTTCTTTTTATAGCCTAACGATATAGTAAGTCAAATAAATATTTTTTCATTTAATTATTTTAAATTGTTGACACAAGGAAAAGTTAGGACTATATAACAATTTCAAAAAAATCAGAGATGATATTCCATAACCAAATACCTGAGGAGAAAAACGTGGCCACCATAAATTTAAGGCAGATGCAGGTGAATCAGACCGGCACCATTAAAACGGTGAAGGCCAACGGCGAATTGGGACGACGGATCCGGGACATGGGGCTGATTCCGGGAAAGGAAATCACCATCCAGGGAAAGGCACCGCTCTACGATCCGGTTTCCCTGAGAATCATGGGATTTACCCTGAGTCTCCGTAACAATGAAGCAGATCACATCAGCGTGGAGGTGAATTAAAATGAGTATTGCCATTGCCTTGGCCGGAAACCCCAACTCCGGTAAGACCACCTTGTTCAATGCCCTGACCGGCGCCCGCCAGCATGTGGGCAATTACCCCGGTGTCACCGTTGAGAAAAAACAGGGTACCTGTGTCTCCGATGCCGGGGAATTCAACGTGGTTGACCTTCCCGGCACCTATTCCCTCACCGCCTATTCTTTGGAAGAGGTGGTGGCCCGTGATTTCCTGGTCAATGAAAAACCGGCCGTTATCGTTAATATAGTGGATGCCTCCAACCTGGAGAGAAACCTCTATCTGTCCGTCCAGTTCATGGAAATGGGGATGCCCGTAGTCATTGCCCTGAACATGATGGATGTGGCCGAAAAGCGCGGCATCCAGATTGACCATGAAAAACTGGGGCGGCTGTTGAACACCCCGGTGGTGCCCACCGTGGCCAGAAGTGGCAAGGGCAAGGAAGAGCTGCTTAATACCATTGCCGCCCAGGCGCCGGAGGCATCTCCCCTGGTGGTCTCCTACGGACAGGACATTGATGATGCACTGGAGGAGATGGAGGCTCTGATCCGTTATAAGGGATTTCTTGCCGGGAACTATGCCCCCCGATGGGTGGCCCTGAAATACCTTGAAAACGACAGCCAAATCCTGGGGATGGGGGAAGGGCAGGATCCGGAAACCGATTCCCGCCTCAAGGCCCTGACCCAAAAATTGACCCGCCATCTGAACAAAACCCTGGACATGGACCCCGAGGGAATGATTGCCGATCAGCGTTACGGTTATATCAATTCGGTTCTTCGCCAGGATGTCATGATCCGGGATACCAATGCGGAACGCCAGGAACTCTCCGACAAGCTGGACCGGGTGCTCACCAACCGGATCCTGGGTCCGGCCATCATGGTGGGCGTGCTCATGGCCCTCTACTCCTTTACCTTTACTTACAGCGAACTGCCCGTTGCCTGGCTGGAGGGCTTCTTTGGCTGGCTTTCCGGCACCATGGAAGGCGTTCTTCCCGACGGCCATCTGAAATCCCTGGTGGTCTCGGGCATCATCGACGGTGTGGGCGGGGTCCTGGGCTTTGTGCCCCTGATCATGTTCATGTTCCTGGGCATCTCCTTTATTGAAGATACGGGGTACCTGGCCCGCATGGCCTTTATGCTGGACCGGGTCTTCCGCATGTTCGGCCTCCACGGCGCCTCTGTCATGCCCTTCATCGTTTCCGGCGGCATTGCCGGTGGCTGCGCCGTGCCCGGCGTCATGGCGGCCCGTACCCTGAAATCCCCCAAGGAACGGCTGGCCACCCTGCTCACGGTGCCCTTCATGAATTGCGGGGCCAAGCTGCCTGTATTTGTGCTCCTGGTGGGGGCCTTCTTTGCAGAGAATCAGGCCCGGATCATGCTGGTGATCACCCTGATTTCCTGGATCGGCGCCCTTTTGGTGGCCCGCCTGCTGCGGTCCACCGTGATCAAGGGGGAGGCCACCCCCTTTGTCATGGAGCTGCCCCCCTATCGTCTGCCCACCCTGAGGGGGTTGCTCATCCACACCTGGGAAAGGACCTGGCAATACATCAAAAAGGCCGGTACCGTGATCCTGGGCATCTCTATTTTGCTCTGGGCCATGATGACCTTCCCCGGACTGGACGATGGTGCCACCCAGGGGTTTGAAGCCCGGCGCAGTGCCATTTCCGGCCAGACCCCGCCGGCTGTGATTGCAGAAGTCCAGGGTGCCCAGGAAGGGGCCGAACTCTCTCCTGCCGCAGCAGAATTCAGGGATGCCCTGATTGCCGTGGACATGGCAGAGGCACAGACCGCCCTGAGGAACTCCATTGCCGGTCGCATTGGTACGGCCATGGAAGGGGTCACCCAATTTGCCGGATTTGACTGGAAGACCAACATTGCCCTGGTGGGCGGGTTTGCAGCCAAGGAAGTGGTGGTCTCCACCCTGGGCACGGCCCATTCCCTGGGGGAGGTGGACCCCGAAGAGACCGGTTCCCTGTCCGACCGCCTGAGGACAGCCGATGGCTGGGGGCCTGTGACGGCCATGAGCCTGATTATCTTCACCATTTTCTACGCCCCCTGTTTTGTCACCGTGGTCTGTATTGCCCGGGAAGCCGGCTCCTGGAAATGGGCAGCCTTTTCCGTGGTCTTTAATACAGCGTTGGCCTTTGGCCTTTCGGTTCTGGTCTACCAGATCGGTTCCGGTATCATGTCCTAAACGAATAAAGAGGTGCTGCCATGGAAAATCTTTTGGTATGGATCATTGTGGGCGCAGCCCTGGCCTTTACCCTGAGAAGTTTTTTTAAAATCTACAGGGGGGACGGTGGGTGCAATTGCAACTGTGATAACGGCTGCAATAAAACCGGCACACAGATTCAATCCAGCTGTGATTCAAAGCGTGTAAAATAGAAAAACACCGTTAAATTTCGGTGCGAAGTTCCCCGCAATCCCGCTTTTGTTAATGAAAAAAACGGGTTGCGGGGATTTTTGTTTTCGGTTGTTTTTCCCGCTTTTCTCAGTGTACTATGGAGCAACAGCCTTCACCCGTAATCCCAAATAAATTGTTGAGGTGTACCATGACGGATGAGACCAAGACCATTACCCCTGAAATTGTGAATGAAGAAGAGATGCCTTCCGATGATACCCAATTGGTTCAGCAAACCCTGAAACCAGAAATCCTCTACCTTGTTCCCATTACCGGGCGGCCCCATCTGCCGGCCCAGGTTCAACCCCTGGTGGTTAGCAAAAAACGCTGGGAGACCACCCTGATCAAGGCCACAAATGAAACCCAGGGCCTTTTGGGCCTCTCCTATTTAAAGGAGGTCAAGGGCAAGTACGTATACAAGGAAGACTTCCCCGAGGTGGGCTGTGTGGTTCGCATGCTCAACGTGGTGGATGTGGAGGGCAACCTCCAGTTCATTGCCCAGGGACTTGAACGCTTTAAAATTAAAAAATTCCTCTCGGACAAGCCCCCCTTTGTGGCCCAGGTGGAATACTTTGAAAAGCGTGAGGAGGACGGGGATAAACTCAAGGCATATGCCATCTCCATCATTTCCTCCATTAAACAATTGTTGTCCTTGAACCCCTTGTATTCCGAAGAGTTAAAGCAGTACCTGGGGCGGTTCAGCCCGGACCAGCCGTCTCCGTTGACGGATTTTGCCGCCGGCATCACCACGGCCACCGGGGATCAGCTCCAGGAAGTGCTGGAGACCGAATCCATCATGGAGCGCATGAAAATTGTTCTCATGCTCCTCCAGAAGGAGATCGAGATCGCCAAGCTCCAGAGCCAGATCCAGAAGGACATCAACACCCAGGTGGACGACAACAAGCGCCGGTTTTTCCTCAAGGAACAGCTCAAGGCCATCCAGAAGGAACTGGGCATCCAGAAGGACGACAAAACCTCGGATGTGGACAAGTTCAAGGAGCGGTTTGAAAAGCTGGATCCCCCGGACCATGTGGTGAAACGCTTTGCCGAGGAGATCGAAAAACTCTCTGTTCTGGAAACCGGTTCCTCGGAATACGGGGTAACCCGGAACTACCTGGACTGGCTCACGGCCTTTCCCTGGGGGGTGTTCTCCGAGGACAACATCGACATTGAACGGGCCGAAGAGGTCCTGGACCGGGACCATGCCGGCCTGGCCGATGTTAAGGAGCGGATCATCGAGTTCTTTGCCGCCGGCGTCTATAAAAAAGATATCTCCGGCTCCATCATCCTTTTTGTGGGCCCGCCCGGTGTGGGCAAGACCTCCATCGGTAAGTCCATTGCCGAGGCCCTGGGCCGGAAGTTTTACCGGTTCAGTTTGGGGGGCATGCGGGACGAGGCCGAAATCAAGGGCCACCGCCGTACCTATGTGGGCGCCTTGCCCGGCAAGCTGGTCCAGGCCCTCAAGGACACCGAGGTGGCCAATCCCGTGATCATGCTGGACGAGATCGACAAGATCGGTGCCTCCTACCAGGGGGATCCGGCATCGGCCCTGCTGGAGGTGTTGGACCCGGAACAGAACGCTGAGTTTCTGGACCACTACCTGGACCTGCGCATCGATCTGTCCAAGGTGTTGTTCATCTGCACGGCAAACACCCTGGATACCATCCCCGGTCCCCTGCTGGACCGCATGGACCGGATCAATCTGTCCGGCTATATCACCCGTGAAAAGCTGGAGATTGCCAGAAAACATCTCTGGCCCAAGCTGCTGCGGAGGAACAAGCTGAACAACACTATCATCACCATCACCGATCCCACCATCCGCCACCTCATCGAGGGCTATGCCCGTGAAGCCGGGGTGCGGAACCTGGAAAAGCTGCTCAACAAGATCATCCGCAAATCCATTGTCTCCATCCTCAAGGAGAAAAGGGAAAAGGTGCGGGTGAACATCAAGTCCCTGGAAAAATACCTGGGCCCCCCCATCTTTAAGAAGGAAAAACAGATGCAGGGGGTGGGCATTGTCACGGGCCTGGCCTGGACCGCCATGGGCGGGGCCACCCTGCCCATCGAAGCCATCCAGGTCCACGGCAAGGGAGCGGGCATGAAGCTCACGGGCAAGCTGGGTGAGGTCATGCAGGAATCGGCCTCCATAGCCTTTTCCCACACCCGGGCCAATGCCAAGGCATTGGGCATTGATGAGGACTGGTTTGACAATAGCTTCATCCACCTCCACGTGCCCGAAGGGGCCACGCCCAAGGACGGCCCCTCGGCCGGCATCACAATGACCACGGCTCTGGTCTCCCTGGCCCGGAACAAGACCATCCGCCGGAACATGGCCATGACCGGTGAAATCACCCTCACCGGGGATGTCCTGCCCGTTGGCGGGATCAAGGAAAAAATCATTGCGGCCCGGAGATCGGGCATCACAGAGATCATCCTGCCCGACGGCTGCACCCCGGAGTTCAAGAAGCTGCCCGAGCACATCAAGGAGGGCATCACCTTCCACTTTGCCAAAACCTATAGGGATGTCTTCCAGGTGGTGTTTGAATAAGAATTAATGACCGGGGGAGACGCCTCCCCCGGTCATTCACCCCCTGCCGGCCAATCCTGCCGGCAGGGGAGGGAAAAGACCATGGACAACCTCATTTCCCTTTTAATGACGGAAATCCTCATCGGTCCCATCATTTTCATCATGGTGACCGGAATTCTCCTGGTCCCCTTTGCCACCCCCCTGGCCTGTGCCGGGTGGATCTTCGGCAACCTGTCCGGTCGGGTGGCCGTTCTCAAAGCCCCCATCAGCTTTTTTCTGGCCCTCTACGGCCTTGTCCTTACCGTGGGCATCTGGTTTGTGAACCCAAGCCGGGAGGCCATTGAAGCGGTTGCCGGAGCCCCCGTGCCCGCCCTGGGCATCCCTTTGCTGATCCTTCTTTTGGCCCTTTTTGAGCAATACCGTCTTTCCCTGCCCCGGTTCTGGAAGCGGGCGGGCTGGATCTCCAGCGCCCTGGCCGGTGTGGCCCTCTATTGGATGGCCCTGGCCGCCACCATGTCCGCCGCAGTATAGTCTCCATTTATCCCCCAATTTGACCGCCCCACCCTGGGGATAACCGTATTTTCCATGAAGTGTTCGGTTTTGTTCCCATTTTTACCCGTAGGCCGTTCGGAGTGAGGCGCCATCCTTTTTGGCAACGCCCGCAACGGCTCCTTGATACCATTAAAAACAGGCGCCATTGAAGAAAGGGGCCCGTGAAGAAAGGCGTCATGGGATTTCCAATTGGGGGAAAATCTGCTTTTATCCTCCATCTTGATCCCCTCAAATGCAAAATCCGGGGACGGGGGGGCCCTTTCCCAGAACCATTCCATGATCCGTTCACTGGACAGGTCCGGTCGGTCGGTGATGCCTTCGTATACACCGCAGGCCTGTTTAAGGGTCTGCCTGGCCTTTGGAAAGTCCGGTGAGACGTCCTTTTTCCGGTTTCCATGGCGGTATTCAATGCTTTTATTTTTCAGAGCAATATAGTCTAAAAGGGCCGAACGGTCGGCGTTTTTGGGGACCATTTTCATGGTCCTCCGGGTAAATCCGATCATGTCGGACAGCAGAATGGTGGCCTGTTTTTCAGGGAAAACACCCATTCACATCCTCCGTTGGTCTCCGGGGTGGGCACCTGTTCAGGTGCATTGTAGACCCATCTTTATTCGGCGCAAAGGGTCCTTGTTTCAGGAGCCGGTACCACTGTTTTTTGTGGAAATATAAGATCAGTATGGACACAAACCGCTCTATAATCAAAGGGGGTTGTGGTGGGACGGACGTTGGCCCTTTTCCCTTTCGCCTCCGGCCTTGTGGGCCTTTTTCGTGTGGGGCGAAAAAAGGGTGATCCAATTGGGGAAACCGCCCCTGCCCTTTACAGAAGGGGGGGCGGTTTCCGTTCTTTTTTCCTGCCTTCGAACTTCTGGATTTTACCGGTGGCGATTCTGGGCAGGGGGCCGAATTCAACCTGTTTGGGGCCTTGAACCGGGTTAAATAGCCCCGGCTGGCCGGTTTATTGGGTGGACAATGCCTTGTCCAAGAGGCCTTGGGCGCTCAGGGTGTTGGATTCGGCGGATTGTATTCCATTACAGCTGACGCCGTCTCCTGCATATTTTGCCATGCACTCGATTTCCAATGCCAATGCCTTGTCCTTCACGTTCCATTTTTTGGCAAGTGATACTATTTCGCCATAGTATTCGGGCGGTCTTCCATATTCGTCAAATACAGCCATGAGATCATTTAAATGTTTAAGGCGTTGGGGCGCACTTTTGGACGCATTGATTCTTGACAGGATTACGACTTTATGGCTTTCAAATTGCGGATACTTTCCCCTCAGGGCAATTTCGTGGTTTTGTATGTAGCGATTCGTCTTTCCCTGTGCCTTCCGTATTTCGGCGAAAACATTCCGGACATAGCTTGAATTTCTTGTGGTGGGCTGGATGGCTTCACCGATGTATTTCTCGGCCTTGGTAAAGTTGTCTTCAATGAAAGAATCATGGGCCTGATAGGATTTTTCAACACTTTTGGTGATCTGTGCGATCTCCTTTGTATTAAGGGCTGTTTCCCACGGTTTTATTGTGTATGCTTTTCTTGGGCAATTGCGGTAGTGTCTGTTTTTGTAGGCCCTTAATGCATCGATCCGCTCCTTGGCAGGATCGTGGGTTGCCATGAGGGATGTGATCCCCTCTTTTAAGGCCGAGGTTGCATCGGAGAGCACACTTTTGAAACAGGTGTTAAAATCCAGATTCCGGATGGCGTCTTCCTGGGTTTTCAGGCTGGCCTCTTTTATCTGCATCAATCGCTTTTCATGCTCGAGCCGGTTCCGTTCGTCCAGGCATTCAACGATGGTGAGAAGCTCCTCCATGGCATTGGGGGAATAGCCGGCAGCAATTGAAATGTCCAACCCCAGGCAATCGGCTTCCACCTCCTGGGATCTGGAATGGAGCGGGCATAAGAAGACCTCGGAGGCCGCAAAGCTGCCAAGGGCCGTTTTAAATGCGTCGGAATTGCCCTTACCGGACATTTTTGAAATCAGAGCGGTGGCATACACCCCTTTTTTGGTAATTTTTCCCAGCAAGTCTGCGTCTGCATGGTTCTGGATGACATGGGACAATTCATGGGCGAGCAATGCGGCAAATACATCTTCGGAGTGAATGTCTCCCAGGATTCCAAGGGGAATATAGATATTTCCGCTGACGCTGGCCTTTGCCCCCCATGCATTCTCTGCCTTTAGGTAAACCCGGCCCGGAATATTGGGGATTTTCGATGCGGCTTTGAGTTTTTCCAGAACCGTGTTTGCATATGTTTCAAAGACATCGTTGTGGATTAACCCCAGCCCCCTTGACTGTTCCTGTTTTCTGTCTTCATCCTCTCCGATGGAAAGAATGGCCGGTGTATGGTCGGAATCGATGGTCTGCAGGATGGGAACCTGTTGATCCTCGGGTTTCATCTTATTGACCATGGTGCCCATGCACCCCATGTTGAAAATCAATAAAAGTACTGAGATTCGGATCATTTTTTTCATTCCAGACACCCCTTTCCCAGTCCCCTGTGGGCCGCTACATAGTTGGTTTTGATGGAATTGTTGCAATCCCTCAGATTTTTAATGTTCGGTTTTTTGTCGGTGTTCACCGCCCCCACATCAATGGCGACTTTTTTCCCGTCTATCATCACAAGGAAGGTTCCATTCTCTCTCTTCTGGACACGGAGGGGAAGGGGGATTTCCTCCCTTGGAACGGTTTTGAGGATCATCCAGGATTCCGGGTCGATCAGATCAATTTCAGGATCCCGGACCTTTGTGATACGAATTTGCTCTTCCGCATAAAGGGGGAGCACCATGGTGAAAAATAATACCATTGACCAGAATTTATACATGTCGATTTTCCTCCATCCATTTTTTTGCTGTTTCAAAACGAATAATATTGTCGATGTAAAAACTTATTTCGGCAAATACGATGTAACCGGCCCAATGCCGTGGTGCGAGTTCGAGGCGCCAAAAGCATAGGATACTGCAGAATATGATATATCCGTACAACGGCAGACGGTAACGGACAAAATCCCAAAAAAATCTCCGAATTCTTAGGAGAATTTTCTTTATGGGGGAGCATGCTTCTGTATCGGCTGTTTTTTTAGGATTTTGTTCGGCCCTGTTTTGACCGTGTCGCTTATAAATAATTCCACTTGGAACAATCAGAATAACGATGTGCAAAAGAATGCCGTAGAACCATGGCCTATCCTTAAAAATGCCTTTGAGTTTGTCGGATTTATAATCCCCTTTTAAGGTGACAAGGTTATCCAATGCCATGGCATGGTAATATACCCCGGCCCGGAGCTGCCGTTTCGGGGTATAGATCACATCGCTGGCCCCGGTTACCTGGGCTCCGTAAAATACCACCTTATCTTCAAGGTGTGCCCTAAGGTCTTCATGGGCCTTTTCCTCTGTTTCCGCCGTTGGGTTCAATAGATCCCGCACCAGAACGGTTGTGGTATAAGGGGGGGAATCCCTGTGGGCGGAAATCCCGTCTTTAATGAAATCCATAACAGTCTCCCGGCCGTCCCCCTGGTCCATCCAGGCGTCATTCCTAGGGTTGTTGCCCACCCCCCAGAAAATTTGCATGTCCGGCACCTTTTCGGACGAAAAATCAGACATATAAAGATCCTGGTATGCCTTTACCGCCGGGTAAGGCAGGTCCTGGGAGGTAATGGTGTAATTCCGTGCAATAAAATCCGTGGGATCCACGGTGACTTTGGGGGAGACAGGAATCACAAGACCTTTGAGTTCCGGCCAGAAGTTTATCAATTCAGCGGGCTTTCTAAAGGTGAGGTAGACGGGAATTTTCTTTTTCTTGAACTTTTCAAGTTTTTTTACCAGGCGCTTTGCCCCGGGTTTTTCGGAATTCAGCCAAAGAAAATCAATGACAACCGCTTTGGGATTGTACCGTGAAAGGGCATTCAATATCCTTCCATGGGCATCGTAGGAGATGGGCCATTTTCCGGAAAAAAAACCGTCCACGGTTTCATCGGTCAATAAAAGGACACTGATCTCCCTTTGTCCGGTCAATGGGTATAGCTTTTGGGACAGCCATTGGGGAAGATATCCGGCACCAATGTTGAATAGATCCTGGGAATAGCTGTCCAGACGATTGGAGAGTCCCAATAATGGATTTTCTTTGCTAAGGATTCCCGCACAGATGATCAGGGCAACTACGAGTAATTTTTTGAGCTGTTCTTTCATGGTGAACATATCCGCTGTTGGCATTGACGTCGTGGGCAGTGTGCCGAACCGAAACCCTGAAAATGAAATAGACCGGTTGCCAAATATAGAGTGCGCAGATTATGACGAATCTGCGCTACTCTGAGTTCTAATACAATTGATTTTTTTAAAAAACAATCAAAATCTTTTGATAAAGATGTTTTTTTGGAAACTTATTGCCATGAAATATTCATTTTAATTTACCATGCGGTCATGGCCCTTCCATTCCTTTTCCCTGAGTTTGAACTTTTGGATTTTACCGGTGGCGGTTTTGGGCAGGGGGCCGAATTCAACCTGTTTGGGGGCCTTGAACCGGGCCAGTTTTTCCTTGCAGAAGGCAATGATATCCGCAGGATCCGGCTGGGCACCGTTGGCGGGTACCACAAATGCCTTGGGTACCTCCCCCCATTTTTCATGGGGCACGGGAATCACGGCCACCTCCAAAACGTCGGGGTGGGTGTAAAGGACGTTTTCGATTTCAACGGTGGAGATGTTTTCTCCCCCAGAGATGATGATGTCCTTTTTCCGGTCCATGATCTGCACGTAATTGTCCGGGTGGATCACGGCCAGGTCGCCCGAGTGGAACCACCCGCCCCTGAACGCCTCGGCAGTGGCTGCTTCATCCTTGTAATACCCCAGCATGACATTGTTACCCCGCATGACGATTTCCCCCATGGTGGCCCCGTCCCGGGGGACCGGGGTCATGGTCATGGGATCCACCACATCCATGTGCTCGGCCACAATGTAGGGAACGCCTTGGCGGGCCTTGATCCCGGCCTTTACCATGGGGTCCAATTGGTCCCATTTGTCCTGCCACTGGCAGACGGAATGGGGGCCGAAGACCTCGGTGAGGCCGTAGGTCTGGGTGATATTGGCCCCGATGTTTTCCATGTTCTGGATCACCATGGGGGCGGGGGGGGCCCCGGCGGTCATGATCTCGATGCCGTGGGACAGGGACATTTGGTTTTCCACGGCATAAACCGACATGCCGATGAGGATGGTGGGGGCGGCGCAGAGGTGGGTGACACCGACCTGGTCGATGATGCGGTAGATCTCCGCCGGTTCCACCCTTCTCAGGCAGACATGGGTGGCGCCCATGGCGGTGAGGCCCCAGGTGAAGCACCAGCCGTTGCAGTGGAACATGGGCAGGGTCCACAGGTATTTACTGTCCGGGGTGATCTTAAATTCCAACAATTCCCCCAGGGCGTTGAGGTAGGCCCCCCTGTGGTGGTACATCACCCCCTTGGGCCGACCTGTGGTGCCCGAGGTATAATTGATGGATAAAACCTCCCGCTCGTCCTGGATGGCCAGGGCGACCGGGGTGGACGGGCTGTCCTCCAGAAGGCTTTCGTATTCCGGGCCTTTAAGGGGCTGGCCATGGTCCAGATCACAGATGTTGACAAAGGTTTCCACTGCGGTGAGTTCCGGTGCGATGGGGGCCAGGATTTTGCCGAATTCATTGTCGGCAAATACGGCCTTGGCGTCGCTGTGGTTGATGATATAGGCCATTTCCCCGGCGGACAGACGGATGTTGATGGAGACCAGGGCCGCCCCCAGCAGGGGAACGGCATAGTGGGCTTCCAGCATGGGAGGGGTGTTGGGACAGACAAAGGCCACCTTGTCCCCGGGGCCGATCCCCCTGGATTTCAGGGCGTTGGCCAGGCGGAAAACCCGGTCCTGGAACTGGGTCCAGGTATAGGCTGTGTCGTTGTAGATCACGGCGGTTTTGTCGGGGTACACCGCCACGCTCCTGGCAAGAAAATTGGTGGGGCTGAGCAGATCGTAGTTAATGCGCTTTTCGGCCATGACTGTCTCCTCCTTGTTAATTTCCATGGAATGTCCGTTTTTGGGGATCATTATGGTGTGAAGATTAACAAATGGATGGACAGGGCTTCAATCGGTCAGGATCTCATTTTTATCCTGCCGTCTGTCTGAGCCCTGCTAGGTGTTTTACCTACAAGGGGGAATGAAAATCAAAGGCGTTGGGGGGAATCGGACCGGACCTTATTTCTGGTTTTCCTGGACCCATTGCACGGCAGCCTTGACCAATTCCGTATAATGTTTGAGCTGGAGTTTTTCCCGGACGTTCTCCCGGTGGGTGCCGATGGTCTTGGGGCTCAGGCCAAGGCGGGCGGCGATCTCCCTGGATTCCAACCCCTCCCCCATGAGGCGGAAGACCTCAAGCTCCCTATTGGTCAGGCGGTCCGGGCCGGTGCAATCCATCTTTCCTCGGCCTTTGACCATCTGGTTGAGCATTTTCTCCTTGATGTGTTCGCTGGCATGGATGCCCCCGCTCAGGACCCTGCGCACGGCCTTCACCACCTGGGTGATGGCCCGCTGTTTCATCACATAGCCCCTGGCCCCGGCCCGGATGGCCCTTTCCCCATAAATGGCGTCGTCGTACATGGACAGGACCAGCACGGGCAGTTGGGGAAAGTCCCGGCCCACTTGGGAGACCAGGTCCAGGCCGTTGCTTTGGGCCAGGGAAATGTCCACGATGAGCAGGGAGGGTACCTCTTGTTCAAGGATGGCAAGGGCCTGGTCGGCCGTTTCCGGGCAGGCCGTTACCTCAAGATCCGGTTCCCGGTTGATGAGTTCGGTCATGCCCAGGCAGAAGACCGGGTGGTCGTCCACAATGACGATGCGGGCGGGTTCAGTGGGATTGGCCATGGGCGACCTCCTTTTTTAGGGCGGGTTTGGGAATAAGGGAAACCTGGATTTCCGTCCCCCGGGGCAGGGGATGGACATGGAACTGGGCATCGATGATCTTTGCCCGGTAGGCCATGATCTGGAGTCCGATGCCCGGGCCCGGGGGCTGGACATGGGGGGGATCCATCCCTTGGCCGTTGTCCCGGATCCTAAGGTGGATGGGGCAGGGGGAATCGGATCCCTTTTCCTGTTCCAGGATGATCTGGATACACCCGGCCCCGGAGTGCTTCACCGCATTGTTCACGGCCTCCCTTGCAATGTGGTAGAGGTGGATGGCCCGGGTGTTGTCCCGGATCTCCACCCCGGGGTCCAGGTGACACTCAACGGTCATGCCGGGGTGAAAGGAAAATTGGGTGGCAATCTCTTCCAATGCTCCCTGGAACCCGTGGGCCACCAGGTGAACCGGGCAGAGGCCCCGGGCCAGCTGACGGGTTTTGTCCACGGCATCGGCCATGAGTTCCCCCATTTGCCCGGCCAGGCCGGCGCTGGGATGGTGGGCCGTCCCCAGCTCGTCCCTTAAAACGGCGGCCAGACCTGAAATGCCGATGAGGTGGGGGCAAAGATCGTCGTGGAGGTCGTGTCCGATGTTCATCCGTTCCCGGTCCCCGACCTGCATCACCTGCTTTTCAAGGGTTTTGGACCGGGTGATGTCCCTGAGGATAATGATGGAACCGGCCAGGGCCTTTTGGGCATCGAAGACCGAGGCCCCGGAGATGCTCACGTCCACCATACGACCGTCCCTTGTGTAACGCCGGGTTTCCACGTTAAAGATCCCGTCCCCGGAGATCACCTGTTGGATCATGGTCCGGGTTTCCGGCCAGCAGGCCCCGGGGACGAAATGGTCCATTTTTCTGCCGGTGCATTCTTCCGGCTCCCAGCCAAATACCCTTGTGAAGGCCGGGTTGATGTAAATGACCCGGCCCTCCATGTCGTAGTTGACAATGGGGTCGGGGGCCGCCTCCATGAGCAGGTAATACCGTTCCCGGCTTTCCCGGCTTTTCTGCTCGGCCAGTTGCCGTTCCCGGATCTGGTTGTTCAGGTCCTTGTGGGTGGTTTCCAACTGGTCCATGAATTCATTGAAATGGCCTGCCAGCTGCCCGATTTCGTCCTTGGAACCACAGAACATCCGGGTGGTGTAATCCCCGTGCCTTGCCGCCTTGAACCGGGCCGTGAGCTGGCCCAGGGGGGTGGTGATCCCGTGGCTGATCCCAAAGGTCACCGCCAGCATGATAAAGAAAAAGACCAGAAAGATTCCCAGGATCACGTTTCGAATGGTGGACAGGGGGGCATACAATTCATCCAGATAGGAAGAGGCGGCAACGATCCATTCATACTCCGGGATGGAGTTGAACATGACCAGTTTGGGCCGGGCCTTGTCTTCACCGGGGTTTTTCCAATGGTAGACCGACCGGCCTTTTTTCCGGACCATCATGTCTTCCAGGTGCTGGTTGGGCAATTCCTTGGTTTTGAAAATGTTAATGCCCTGGAGTCGGGGATGGATCAGGGCCCTGGCATCCTTGTCAATGACAAAGGCGTAGCCGCTTTTCCCGAATTTCAGGGAGAGGATGCTTTCCCTGAAATCCTCCACATTGACCAGCTTGATGAATTCGGACCGATAGGCGCTGGCGGCGATGATCCAGTCCCAGGGTTTGAAATAGGACATGAACAGGGCCTTGGGCCGGGCCGTCTCCTCCCCTGGATTTTTCCATTCGTATTCCAGGTAGCCCTCCTTCATCTCCGCCATCTGCCGGACAAAGGCATGGCCGGCCACATTGCTGCCGCTCACCGGGGCCCTGGGGTGGACCGGAACCCCGCCTTGGCTGTCCAGGCAGTAAAGATAGCCAGAGCTGCCGATGGACTGGCTCAGGATGACCCTGCCGGCCCGCTCCTGGGCCTCCTTTTCTGAAAATTCCCCGGCCATATACCGACGGTGGAATTGGGCCACAATGTCCCGGTTCTTTTCCGCCGCCGCCCTGAGGTGATTCTTAATGGAGACATTCACCGAGGTGGTGACCATGTGGTAGATCATCTGGGTGGTATTGGTCAGCTCGCTTTCAATGCGGTCCTCGATATTGTGGCGCACATAGGCGTAAATAAAGAGGCTGCACATGAGCATGGAAAGGAAAAAGATCAGGGCAAAACTCAAGAGAAATTTATACCGGATCTCCATGGCACCGAACAGGGAACGGATGGGGTGACGGGGAGGATTTTCGGACGGATGGCCGGCAGCTTCAGACGGCTTCATGGGCGCAACTCCGTGGCGTCTATGGAACAACGCATCATGGGGTGGACGGCTTGGGTACGCAAGTCAACTTAAAATGACCTATCACAGCCCCGGAACCAGGGCAAGGTGTGATCTTTGCTGAACAGACGACCGTTTTTTGGGGGGCGGTCAAAGGAAGGGGGCTGCCATATAAAAATAGTATGGATATCTTGGCCAGGGTGGCCCAAAGATTTTTTTATGGGGAATCGAGCGGGGAATCACACCGGTTGAAAATGCGCATCAGTTCCGAAGGAATCGCCCTCCAATGGAATGTATTGATTGGCCTTAAACTGCCAGGGGCAAAACCGTCACAGCCTCTCAGATGCGATTCTGTAGATTGCGCTTCTATCCCTTTTGCCCACGGCAATAACCACCACCACGACTTCCTGATCCCGGACTTGATAGACCAATCGATACCCTGAGTTCCTCAGCTTGATTTTATAGCAATTTTCCAGATTGCTAAGCTCTGCGCTTTTTATACAGGGGGCCTTTAATCTTTCTTTCAATTTTTTTTTGAGAATGGTTTTGATGAAGGGATCCAGTTTGTCCCATTCTTTTTTCGCCCGCTTTTTGAAGATCAATTTATAGGTCATCGATATCAACCTCGATTTCCGAGTCGTCCTCCCTCTCCTTCACAATCCTGGCCAATTCGATATCCTCCAATCGGTCCATTATTTTTTCGAACCATTCAGCCGGCACTGCGTAGAAGGCCGGTTTGTTTCGATTCAAAACCGCAATGGGCCCCCCATCTCCCTGTTCTAGTACCGCCATGGGATTTTTTTTAAATTCACTGATCCCTGAACTGATATCCGATAAAATTTGATGCGCCATAACCACCCCTTTAAATGGTTTGTTAAAAGATCATTTAATGCCATTAATTATAATTATTTTAAACAAGCACTTCAAGTGCGATCTGAGGGAAATGAGGCAGCGTTACAAAATAGGCCGGCGGAAAGAGGGGGGGGGGGCAACACAGCCAAAAAGTGTATTTCTTCACAGGAATGATGTGGTCTCAGAATCAGTCTTCGGACCTCACCCGGCCCCGGAGGTGTTTGAGGTTTCCCCGTCTGGTTTTTTGGTTGAGGCGTTTGCGCTTGGCCGACCGGGTGGGCCGGGTGGGTTTGCGTTTTTTGGGGCGTACCAGGGCCCCTTGGATGAGGGTGCGTAACCGTTCCAGGGCGTCTTCCTTGTTGGCTTCCCTTGTGCGGAACTGCTGGGCCTTGATCACCAGGGTGCCGTCCTTGGAGATGCGGGAATCCCTGAGGGTGAGGAGGCGGTCTTTAAGGTGTTGGGGAAGGCTGGAGTCGGGGATGCTGAATCTCAGGTGAACGGCCGAGGAGACCTTGTTCACGTTCTGGCCCCCGGGGCCGGAGGCACGGATGGCCTCGAAACGGATTTCGGTGTCGGCAAGGGTGATATGGGGGGTGATTTCCAGCATGGTCTTTTCTGGTACGGGTATAATATGAAACGCGCAGATGAATCAATGGGGGATTGAATCCGTGACGTAATCCTCCACCTATGGTGGAGGACCCTAAGAGGTTCAACCGATACAGTGAGAAATGATATAGGTTCATCCCCATGGAAAGCCCCAAAGGGCCAGAGAGGATGAACCTATGCACGATTGGGAAAGCCTATCTCATGTGAGATGGGATTGCAAATATCATGTGGTATTTGTGCCAAAATACCGGAAAAAGAAGTTGTACGGGAAATTTAGACGTCGAGTTGGTGAAATTTTAAAAGATTTATGTAGACAGAAGCGTATAGAACTTCTGGAGGGCCATCTGATGCCAGATCATGTCCATATGTGTTTGAAAATCCCTCCAAAACTTAGTGTTTCTCATAGCATTGGATTTTTGAAAGGGAAAAGTGCCGTACGAATCCACCGACAAGTTTTAGGAATGGAAAAGTCGACCGGGTTGAGTTTTTGGGCCAGAGGGTACTGTGTGAGCACGATCGGTTTTGATGAGGCAACAGTTCGCGCCTATATCAGGAATCAAGAAAAAGCAGAGCAGAACCAGTTAGAACTTTTTAAATAGCCCCAACGGGGCTTTCCTTACGTAAACGCCCCCTTCGAGGGGGCTTCATGAAGCCTCCCGCTCTGCGGGAGCGAGTTTCACTTCATCTGCGCGTTTTTCGTTGGGGAACAAGGGCCCTAAAGGGGGCCGGTTGTCCTGAAATACTCGGGTTAGATCAGTTCCCGGATGCGTTCCCAACCGGATTCGGGGATCTGGGCCCCCATGATCTGGCAGACTTCGTAGCCGCAGGCCGAGGCCAGTTTCCCGGCCTTTTCAATGGGGAAGTCGTTGACCAGGCCGAAGAGGAAACCGGCGGCCCAGAGGTCGCCTGCGCCGGTGGTGTCCACGGGATCGTTGCCCTTGACGGCCTGGATGCGGTGGACCTCTCCCCTATGGGAGATGAGGCTGCCCTCCTTGCCCCGTTTGAGGACCCCGTATTCCACATCCCGGCTTAGGCGTTCCAGGGCCTTTTCCTCGTCTTGGATTCCGGTGAAGGCCAGGGCCTCGTCTTCGTTGGCAATGAGGATGTCCACGCTCTCCTTGATGAGCTCGTCCAGCAGGTCCTTGGAGGCATTGACCACCTCAAAGCTGGCCAGGTCCAGGGCGATCCGGGAGCCGGCCTTGCGGGCGGCGGCCACGGCGGCCTTCATGAGATCGGGGTTGAAGAGAAGATAGCCTTCGATCATGGTGACGGCGGTGTCGGCAAAGAGCTCAGAAGTGGTTTTTTTGGGGGCCATTTCCGTGGAGGCGCCAAGGAAGGTGAACATGGAGCGCTGGGCATCGGGGGTGACCACGGAGAGGACCTTGCCCGTGGGGGCCTGGGACAAGGTGAGGCAGGATTCCACGTTGCAGGCGTTGACCTGGTCTTCAAAGAGGCGGCCATAGGCGTCATCCCCCCTGCGGCCGATGAACCGGGCATCCCCCCCCAGTTTTCCCACGCCCACGATGGTGTTGCAGGCCGCTCCCCCCGGGACAATGGCCGGGGTCTGGTCGGTCTGGGCCAGGATGTTCTCAATGGTGGCGTTCTCCTCCAGGGTCATGCCGCCTTTTTCTTTGTTCAGGGCCTTGAGAAAGGCGTCGGATTCGTTGATGAGGATATCCACCAGGGCGGAACCGATGCCGGTGATGCGTTTGGGCTGGGCCATTCTTTTCTCTCCGTTATTTGAGGATTGGACTCTGGGTTTGTGATGGGGCAAAGCATAGAAAAACACCGTGGAAAGTCAAGTTTTTTCTATGGGCTATGCAAATATAAACATATATTGATATATTTTGATCAGGCCATTGACAAATGGGGGATAACCCTTTATAGAAGAGGTCTAAATCACTGAATGAATTCCAGAATGTGTCTTGCACAGATAATTAGAATCAAAAAGGAATGTGACATGTCAGATAATAAAAGAACCCTGTTTACTTCGGAAAGTGTTACCGAAGGTCATCCTGACAAGGTGGCCGATGCCATTTCAGACTCCATCCTGGACGCCATCATGGCCGAGGATAAAAACTGCCGGGTGGCCTGCGAAACCATGGTCACCACCGGCATGGCCGTGGTGGCCGGTGAAATCACCACCTCCTGCTACGTGGATATCCCGGAAGTGGTCCGTAACACCATCAAAAGCATTGGCTACAACTCCTCCTCCATGGGATTTGACTGGCAGACCTGTGCCGTACTGACCTCCATTGACCAGCAGTCCAGTGACATCGCCCAGGGCGTTGACGAAGGCGCCGGTCTCTACGAAGAGCAGGGTGCAGGCGACCAGGGCATCATGTTTGGTTTTGCCACCAACGAAACCGAAGAACTCATGCCCATGCCCATCATCTATGCCCACAGGCTCACCGAACGCCTGACCCAGGTTCGTAAAAACGGCGCCCTGGACTTCCTGCGCCCCGACGGCAAATCCCAGGTCACCATCGAATATGTGGATGGCAAACCCACCCGCGTGGACACCGTTGTTATTTCCACCCAGCATTCCCCCGAGATTGAACACGACGATCTCAAGGCGGCCGTGATCAGGGAAGTCATCAAAAAGGTCATCCCCGAAGAGATGATGGACGGCGACACCCGCTTCTTCATCAACCCCACCGGACGGTTTGTTGTGGGCGGGCCCATGGGCGACTGCGGGGTTACCGGTCGTAAGATCATCGTGGATACCTACGGCGGCAAGGGAAGCCACGGCGGCGGATGCTTCTCCGGCAAGGACCCCAGCAAGGTGGACCGTTCCGCTTCCTACATGGGCCGCTACGTGGCCAAGAACCTGGTGGCCGCCGGCCTGGCCGACAAGTGCGAAGTCCAGGTGGCCTATGCCATCGGTGTCGCTGAACCCGTTTCCATGCTGGTGGACTTCATGGGCACCGGTAAGATCGACGAAGACAAGGCCGTGGACATCGTCAAGGAAGTCTTTGACCTGAAACCCGCCGGCATCATCAAGACCCTGGACCTGCTGCGTCCCATCTACCGCAAGACCTCTGCATATGGTCACTTTGGACGCAAGGATCCCGATTTCTACTGGGAAAGAACCGACAAGGCAGAGCAGATCCGCGAGCTGGCCGGTCTCTAATTATTAGAAGTACCCTAAATATTAAAGGAGTTATTTAAAATAATGTCAGATATCAAAGATCCCTCATATATCGACCTGGACCTGGGCCTTCCCCACAAGGTGGCGGACCTGACCCTGGCCGACGAAGGCCACAAGGACATGCAGCTCTCTGAAAAGGAAATGCCCGGTCTCATGGCCATCCGTGAAAAATACGGTGAGGAAAAGCCCCTGAAGGGTCTGAAGATCATGGGCTCCTTGCACATGACCATCCAGACGGCCATGCTCATCGACACCCTGTACGAATTGGGTGCCGACATCCGCTGGGCCTCCTGCAACATCTTCTCCACCCAGGACCATGCTGCAGCTGCCATTGCCGACAAGGGCTCCGCCGCTGTATTTGCATGGAAGGGGGAGAGCCTGGAAGAGTTCTGGTGGTGCACGGAACAGGCCCTGGTATGGCCCGACGGTTCCGGGCCGGACCTCATCGTGGACGACGGCGGCGACGCCACCCTTTTCGTCCACCAGGGTGTGAAGGTGGAAAAGAATCCCTCCCTTCTGGAACAGGCCACCGGCTCCGCCGATGAAAAATGCCTCATGGACCGTCTGCGGGTCTCCCAGGCCGCAGATGGTGAAAAATGGCAGCGCATCGCCGCCAACATCCAGGGGGTTTCCGAGGAAACCACCACCGGTGTTCACCGTCTCTACCAGCTGGAAGCCGCCAATGAGCTGCTCTTCCCGGCCATCAACGTCAACGACGCCGTGACCAAGTCCAAGTTCGACAACCTCTACGGCTGCCGGGAATCCCTGGCCGACGGCATCAAACGGGCCACCGACGTGATGATCGCCGGCAAAACCGTTGTGGTTGCCGGTTATGGGGATGTGGGCAAGGGGTGTGCCGCTTCCATGAAGGGCTACGGCGCCATTGTCCTGGTCACCGAGATCGATCCCATCTGCGCCCTCCAGGCCGCCATGGAAGGCTACGAAGTGGTCACCATGGAAGAAGCGGCTTGCCGGGGCGATATCTTTGTCACGGCCACGGGTAACTACCACGTCATCCGGGGTGAGCACATCGAACAGATGAAGGACGAGTCCATCATCTGCAACATCGGCCACTTTGACAACGAAATCGACATGGCTTACCTCACGGACAACCCCAAGGTGGAACGCATCACCATCCGTCCCCAGGTGGACAAATGGGTGATGGAATCCGGCAAATCCGTCGTGGTTCTGGCCGAAGGCCGCCTGGTAAACCTGGGCTGCGCCACCGGTCACCCCTCCTTTGTCATGAGCACCTCCTTCTCCAACCAGACCCTGGCCCAGCTCAAGTTGGCCAAGGAAAAACTGGAGAACAAGGTCTACACCCTGCCCAAGGAGCTGGACGAAGAAGTGGCCCGCCTCCACTTGAAGAACCTGGCCGTGAACCTGAGCAAGCTGACCCAGGAACAGGCCGACTACCTGGGGGTGAAGGTCAACGGTCCCTTTAAACCGGATCACTATAGATACTAAGCCCGAAGGGCCTCTGCCATACCCCGGAGGATCTCCGGGGTAAACCGGGAGACAATCACAGGCTTTCGAGCCGTTGTTTTCCCATGAAAGAGGCCGTCGAACCGAATTTGGTTCCGGGCTCCCCAATATAAAAACCCCCTGGCGCGCACAGCGACAGGGGGTTTTGGGCTTTTTTATGGTCCGGGGTCAGGAGTTCTTTTTCTGTTCCCAGAATTCCCGGCTTTCCTTGATGATATCGCTGATGTCGTCGTCCAGCATTTTTTCCTGGAGCAGTTCGTCCCCGGGGAGGTCTTCCGGTCCCTGGGGCACTTGGTCTTCCTCGTCCAGGGATTCGTCTTCATCGTATTCGGGCAGGTCGATGGATAGGTCTTCGTCTTCCAGATCCACGGTGTCGGGGGAGGGGTCCGCATCCACGGCTTCGTCCAGGTCGATGTCGGCGGCATCCTCCGGGTCGAAATCGGCCTGGTCCAGTTCCAGGTCTATGGTCTCGGTGATCTGGTCCGGGTTTTCCTCCAGTTCAAGATCCTCTTCCTGGACCAGGTCTTCCGGTTCCAGATCCATGTCCACGGGATCGGGCATCTGTGCATCGGCCTCATCCAGCTCCAGTTCCAATGACTCCGAAGGGGCGGCCCCGGTGGTATCTGCGGCGGTAATATAGTTGCCCTTGCGGTCGAACAATAGGCTGCCGCTGAGCTGGAGGTCAAAGTCCAGGCGAAAGGCGATTTGGCCTTGGTGGACCACGATTTCCCCGCCCTTGGTCTTAAGGGGGGCGGCCTTGAGACGCTCCTTGAGAATCTGTTTTACCACTTCAAGATCCAGGTCTCCGGTCACGGCCTCTATGAGGTCCTGTTCTCCGTTTTTAATGACATCCGGGTCTGTGATCTTCATACACGTCCCTCCTCAAATGCGTTAGATGTTATACGCTGTATTGGCAAATTCCGGCTGGATGAATCTTTCCAGATCAATGATTTTTCCGATCTCCATTACATCATGCATATATCTTTGGATTTTGTCCAGTTGATTTGCTTCTGGGTAGAGTCCGTTCCAGTGAATGGCCTGGGGCTGGGAGAATACATTTTGCAATACCAGGGGGTTGAGCCCCAGCTTTCCTTGGGGGTCCAGGAACTGGATGGCGATCTGTGCGGCCCGTTCCTTGTCCTGTTCAATGTACTCACCGGTTTCCACCAGCAACGAGACAAATTCCCGGGCCGCCTCGGGGTGGTTCTGGATGAAATCCTCCTGCATGGCCACCACGCAGCAGGGGTGGTCGTCCCAACGGGAGGCGGAGTAAAATTCCAGGTTACCGATCTCCGTGGCCATGGCCTTGGTGGCAACGGGTTCGGCCACCATGAAGCCGGCCACGTCTTCATTTTCCTTCATGATCTGGGGCATCTTGACCGGGGGTACCACCTCAAACCGGACATTGATGGCCTTTTTACCGGGTACACCCGGTTTCAGCCCCAGCTCCTTGAGGAATTGGTGGGCCAGCATGTGGTGGACGGACATTTTATGGGGAATGTCCACGACCTTATATTTGTAGAAGCTTTGCAGGGAGTCGAACCGGTGGTCGTAGTGGCGGGAACGCACAAAGGTGGATCCGTTCTTATGGGCGAAGAGCACCAGTTTGATGGGGGAATCGTAGGCAAAGAGGTCCATGGCAATGGGGGCCAGGACAAATGCACAGTCGATGTCACCGGATTCCAGACCTTCCTGGATGGGGTTCCAGCCGGTCTTGAGGGCGGTGTTCAAGGTGAAGTGTTGGGGGGTGACCTCGCCGGTTTCAATGCGGTGGCGAAGGGCGCCCAGGGCCAGGTGGTCGGTGATCTGGATGTGGGCCACGTTGAGTTCCACCTTGCCGTCCACCACCTTGCGAAGGCGGGGGGCTGCCGCCGGTGCGGCAGCGTTTCCGGCCACGGCCTTTTCAATGGCGGCGGAGATCTGGTGTTCGTCAAAGGGTTTGGGCACGTGTGCGTTGCCCCCGGCTTCCATGATGGCGATCTGCTGGCCCTTGTCCGACTGGGCCGTTGCCATGATAAAGGGGATCTGGTTGAATTCCGGGGACTGGCGCAGGGCCTCCAGGAATTCCAGCCCGTCCATTTGGGGCATATTCCAGTCGGAGATGACCAGATCGGGGGCTTCGGTCTGGACCTTTTCCAATCCGTCTTTGCCGTTCACGGCCATGACAAGGTTGGTGAATCCGGCCTTGGCCAGGATCTGTTTGAACATGATGCGCATGGTACCGGAGTCATCTGCCACCAGGATTTTGATGTTGGGATTCACTGCCATGGGAACACTCCTTACGTTAATATTGAGAATTGAGTTGATATCATAGAATTAGTCGGTCCAGGTCCATCTATGCATTTGTTGGAAGAGTTGAAACATGCGGTCCAGAACAAACCCGAGGATGCCGATGGCAATGACCATGGCCATGAGTTTGTCGTATTCCATGGTATCCCTGGCGTCGTTGATCAGGTATCCCAAGCCGCTGGAAACCCCCAGGAATTCAGCCGGGACCAGGACGATCCAGGCCACACCCAGGGCCAGCCTCAGGCTGGTGAGCATGGAGGGGATTGCCGAAGGAATCACGATGGTCCGTATGATTTGAGCGTGGCTTGCCCCCTGGTTCAATGCCATTTTGATCCATTGGGTGTTGATGGTCAAAACCCCAATGGCGGTGTTGAGTATGATGGGACAAACCGTTGCCATTACAATTAAAAAATAGACCGCAGATTCGAACCGGGTAAAGATCAAAAGGGCGATGGGCATCCAGGACAGGGGGCTGATCATCCGCATGAACTGAATGGCCGAATGGGACAGGCTCCTGAGCCGGGGGTAAAAGCCGATGAGGATGCCCAGGGGAAGCCCCACCAGGGCGGCAAGGCCGATGCCGATGACCACCCGCCTGAGGCTGGCCCCCACCGATGTCCAGAATACCGGATCCTTAAGGGCTGCGAACAGGGCCTTGAAGGTGGGCAGGGGCATGAAATCCCTGAAGTGGGCATACTCGGGCCTGGAAAAAAAGAGGAAGGAGGCCAGGGTCCAGAAGCCGAAAAAGAGCAGCAGACCCAATATCTCCCAGGCCAGGCCGGGCTGGGCATGTCCCAGGGCCGCATCCACTCCGTTCTGGGTGGGTTTCCCATGTATGAAGCGATTAATGGATTTCAATGACTTCTTCCCTTGTAAATTCGTTTGTCCCCTGTCCGGTGTGGAAGCGGGACATACCGCCCACCCCTTCCAGGGCGATGCGGACAAAGCGATCGTCCACCAGTTCGGCCACGGCCTGTCCCGTATCCAGTTCCCTTAGAAATTCCGTATCCCCCTGGACCCGGGTTTGCTTCATTTCGTCCATGAGGAAGCGGGAGGCCGAGGGAAAGGGAAAGGGCTGGAAGTCGATGCGGGGGATTTGCCATTGCGGGTGATTGAGTTCCAATGGATTGGCCGGGGCAAAGACCCGGCGGAGCACCGGTGCCGGAGCCGGGAGATATCCCATGCCGTCCCGGCTGAGCAGGTCTGCGGTCTGCTGGGGATGTTCCCTGCACCAGAGTTGGGCCCGGACCAGGGCGTTGGTGGCCTTCTGAACCTGGGCGGCCCGCTGTCGGACCAGGGCTTCGTGGGCCACCACCACGCAGCAGGGATGGTTCTTCCACATGTCGCCGGAGTGGCGCATGATCCGTGCCTTGAATCTGAGTTCGGCCAGGGCGTTGAATGGGTCGGCCACCATGAAGGCGTCGGCCTTTCTGCCCAAAAGGGCCGGGGGCATGTCCGGCGGGGGAAGGATGAAAAGGTTGACCTGGTTCGGTTTCAATGGGGCGGACTGGGGCCGGATCACCGGGGTAAGCCCTGCGGTGCGCAGTCCCATCTGGAGAAGGAGATTGTGCATGGAATACCAGGAGGGCACAGCCACCTGCTTTCCGCCCAGGTCGGCAAAGCTTTTGATGTCTGAATCCCCCCGAACGGTGACGGCGCTGCCGTTGATGTGGTCCCAGCACAGGACCTTCACCGGCTGCTGGTGCTTGAACCGCATCCACACCGGGATGGGAAAGAGCATGTGGGTGATGTCGAATTTCCGGGCCAGGAATGCCTCGGTGAGAACCTTCCAGGAGCGGACCATGACCGGCCGCTCCACCCCAAGCCCCTCGTCCTTGAAAAACCCCTTTCCGTGGGCCACCAGCAGGGGGGTGGCATCGGTGATGGGCAAATAGCCCAGGCGCAGGGGGGCCGGCTTTGCCCAGCTTTTTGCGGGCAATGCCAGCCCGGCCCATGCCGCTGTGGCGGTTTTCAGAAAGGTGCGGCGGTCCATGGCTGGGACGGAAGGGGCCTGCATCAGATCAGGCTCCTTTTGGCCCGATAGGCCCGTTTGAATCGGTCCAAAATATGGTGGCGCAGGGACTTGAAGTGCTCCCGGTTCATGTCCCGGGGGTAGGGTTCCGGGTTTTCGATGATGTCGCTGATCTCTGCCGGTTGTCCGGCCAGGAGCACGATCTTGTTGCCCAGGCGGATGGCCTCGTCAATGTCGTGGGTGACAAAGACGGCGGTGAAGTTTTCCGACAGCCACAGCTGGATGAGTTCCTCCTGGATATGGGCCTGGGTAAAGGTGTCCAGGGCGGCAAAGGGTTCGTCAAGGAGCAGGGCCTGGGGGCGCCCCACCAGGGCCCGGGCCAGGCAGGTGCGCTGGGCCATACCCAGGGAGAGCTGGGCGGGCCGGGCATGGGCAAAGGCGGTAAGTCCCATGATTTCGATGAATTGGTTGACCCGGTACTCCAATTGGTCCAGGTCCTGTCTTAACCGGCAGCCATAGGCCACATTCTCCCGCACCGAGAGCCAGGGCAAAAGGGCGGGCTGCTGGAAGAGCATGGACCGGGAAGGGTGGATGCCGGTGAGGGGACTGCCATCCTGGAGGATCTCCCCCTGGTCGGCATGGTCCAGCCCGGCCAGGAGGTTGAGCAGGGTGGTTTTGCCACAGCCCGATTCCCCCAGGATGATGACAAAGTCGCCCGGGTCAATGGTAAAGGATATCTCCTTGAGTACGGGATGGGAGGGCCCATGGGAGTAGGCATATGCCTTGGTTAGGTTTTTAAGCTCGAGTTTCAATGGCGTTTTCCGCTAGGGCCTTTTCTGCGCAGCTGGTGTCAAGGAATTGGTCCAGGGGAAGGGGGGCCTCCATCAGGCCCATCTCCCGGATCATATAGGTCTGGAGGGCATCCAGTTCCCGGGTGTCGGGTACCAGTGTTTCCGGCTTGAAACTCACCCTGGAGCCGGAAAGGGCCTGGGCGGCAAGGGTAAGGTCCTGGTGGAGGAAATCGGCGGCACACCGGGTAAGGGTGTCGGTCCCTGCGGTGCCTATATCCCGGGCCGAGGCCATGAAATGGGAGACCAGTGACTGGATGATGCCTGGATATTGGTCCAAAAGTTCCCCTTTGACAACAAAGGCGCAGCAGGGGTGGTGTTTCCACAGGCTGTGGGTGGGGCAGAGGAGCCGTCCGTCTCCTGCCGCTGCCGCCATTTGGGCAAAGGGGGCGGACACGGCATAACCACCGATGTCTCCATCCTGGTCCTGGCCCATCATCTCCGGCATCAGGGCCGGGGGGGCGGCCTCCTGGACCACATCCCCGTCCCGGATGTGGGCAGGGGCATAGGTAAGGCCGACCGATGCCAGGAATTGGTGGAGTAGCACCGATTGGATGGAATATAGAGACGGCACCAGCATGGAGGTGCCCTTCAAGTCCTTGAGGGTCTGTATGTCCCTGCGGACCACAATCTGGCTGCCGGACCGGTGGACCAGCATGAGCAACTTGATATTTAGGCCCGAAGCAAAGAGATCCATGGCCAGGGGGATGGGGAGAAAGGCCCCGCCGAGGTGAGCCTTTTCCAGTCCGTGGCAGATCTGTTCCCATGAGGTCATGGGCACGGGTTCCGGGTAAAGATCGTCTAGTAAACTTTTATCTTTTTTGAGCCGGATGGTAGACATGCCCAGGATCAAATGATCGACAATCTGCAAATGCCCTATACGAATGCTCGGGATTGCTTCTGCCATTATTTTCAGACCTCCTGGTATGGGATTGTAACAACTGCTTTAGGAACCATATATTGGGATTATTATTACCATATCACCCCAATGAAGGCAAGTTTTAAGGATTCTGCCTTGATTAGGAATTGGGAATGGGCATATACTAAAAACTTTAGAGAATCTTCACATCAAAACACGTCATTATCGGACATTTCATGGATAGGGACTATCTATTAAAACCCGGGTATATTTACCTACCTTCACAGCCGGTTGCCATTTCTACCGTGTTGGGATCTTCGGTCTCCGTCACCCTCTGGGACAGGGGGCGACCCCGGGGGGGGATGAACCATTTCCTCTATCCCTTCCTGGAACAGGGGCAAAAAGCCACGGCCCGGTTCGGGGATGTGGCCGTCATGACCCTGGTCCGCATGATGCTCCGGGACGGCTCCCCCAGGGAAAATCTGGAGGCCCAGATCTTTGGCGGTGCTTATAACCCAAGGGTTTCCACCCGGGACTTGGGCCGGGAAAACGTGGCCTGGGCCCGGCGCATCCTCAGGAAAGAGGGCATCCGTGTTGTCTCCGAGGATGTGGGAGGGCAGCTGGGCCGGAAGGTGATTTACAAAACCGACAGTTGTGAAATGGTGGTGCTCAAGGTGGACCGGCTCCGGGATTCGGACTGGTTCCCCTATACCCCGGGATCAAGATAGAAAAAATCCCAGGGTCAACCCGGGGTGTTAACGGCTTTGCCTTATATGTAAGGCCCTGAATGTGCAGCCGTGGTGATCCACCTCAAGCCGATCCGGCAACGCCATCCCGCCCCAGGCAATTTAAGAAGGCAATTGTTATGAAAAATAAGTGTGGCTTTCGCTACTATTCCCGCAACCAAAATTTTTCGGCCCGGATATTTCACGAAATGGATTTGCCGGATATGCAAGGCGCAGAATGTAAAGCTGTACGGATGTACCGCGCGTCATTCTGGAACGCGGCAGATCCGGTGAAGCCATTTTGCCCCCAATTTTATAAGTGGGGTGACAATTTGTGAAAGCAGTTGCCATGGAAAATGGGTATGGTTCTCTCCGGTAATCGTCCTACCAAAAATTTCTGGAACAAATTGTCATGAAATAGGTCAGAGGCGTCCGCTACGGATGATGGCGGTGAGCAGCCACACCCCCATGACGGCGGCGGCACTGAAGGCGCCGATGCCGATGACCGAAACCCCGAAGAGGAGGGGGGGCACGTTGGAATGGACCACAATGGCCGACCCCAGGATGAGGGCGGCAATGATGATGGCAAAGGAGATGCGGTTGTTGGTGTGGTCCTGGGTTGCCACCACCTTGTCCAGGCCGTCAATGCGGATGGTGGCCTTGAGTTTCCCCTGTTTGATCTGTTCCAGGATCTGCCCGGTGTCCTTGGGCAGGGACTGCATGAGCTTATAGCTGTCCCGGGCAACGCCCATGACGTCCTCGGCAATGCGGGAGGGGCTGTAGCGCAGGTATTGGGCCCGGGAGATATAGGGGACGGCATGGCCCACCATATTGAAGTCCGGGTCCAGGTTTCGGACCACCCCTTCGATGGAGATGAATGCCTTCATCATGAGAAAAAGATCCGGGGGCAGTCGCAGGTAAAAGGCCGCGCAGAGTTCCAGAAACTGGTTCACCATGCGTGCGGTTCGGATTTCGCTCAAATTCCGGTTGAGATGGACGGCGATGAATTGGGCCGTCTCCTTTTCCAATCCCACCATGTCCGGCGGGCCGTCGTACTCACAGATATCGCATAACAGCTGGGCCACCTGGCCTGCCTTACCCCGGGCAATGGCCTGGATGAGGTCGATGAAGGTCTCCCGGGTGGCCTGGTCCACAAATCCGGTCATGCCGAAATCCACGGGGCAGACCCGGTTGTCCTTGAGGATGAAGATATTGCCCGGGTGGGGATCGGCATGGAAGAACCCATGTTCAAATACCTGGCGCAGGATAAAGTCGGCCCCGGTCCGGGTGAGCTGTTTTCTATCCAGGCCTGCGGCGTCGATGGCCTCGATGTCCGATGCCTTGATCCCGTTGATGAACTCCATGGTCAGCACCCGTTCCGTGGAAAATTCAGAAAAGACCTTGGGGATGTGGATGCCCGGCTCCAGCTGGAACTGGATGCCCATGCGCTCCATGCTGGCGGCCTCAATGGTGTAGTCCAGCTCCTTTTCCAGGGTTTTGGCAAATTCCTCCACAATGCGAACGGGTTTGAAAAAGGCGGCCTCTTCAATGGTGCTTTCCATGATGGCGGCCAGGTAGTGCATGATTTCCAGGTCGGCCTCGATGGTCCTTCGGATGGCCGGGCGCTGGACCTTTACGGCCACGGCTTCTCCGGTCTTGAGTGCGGCCCGGTGGACCTGGCCGATGGAGGCGCTGGCAAAGGGGGTGGGGTCGAATTCTTTGAACATCTCCCGGCAGCTGCTGCCGAATTCCGAGGAGAGGATGGCCTCCACCTTGTCAAATTCAAAGGAGGGGACCTCGTCCTGGAGTCGGGTCAATTCGGTGGTCAGATCCAGGGGCACCAGGTCGGGCCGGGAGGACAGAACCTGGCCCATCTTGATAAAGGTGGGGCCCAGCTCTTCCAGAACCATGCGGATGCGTTGGTTCCGGTTGAGTTTTTCCAGTTTTTCTTCCTGGGGTGAGGTGAAGGGCATGAGCCTTCGACCGGATTCGATGACCTGCTCGATGTGCATGGCCTCAAGGATGTTTTCAAACCCGTATTTGAGGATGATGCCGATGATCTGGCGGTACCGGACAATGTGCCGGTACCGCTGGGTCACCTTGGAGATCTTTTTGATGCTGAGCATGGGGCTGGGTTATTCTTTTTCTTCCAATTTCCTGGAAAGCTCATCCATGCGCCGGTTCAGGGCCTCCACATCGGAACGGGTGGGCAGGTCCAGTTTCTTCATGATCTGCTCCACCTGGGTTGCGATTTTCTGGTCCAGGTCGGATTTGGCATTTTCATACCGTTGCCGGCATTGTTCCAGAAAGCGTTCGGCCTCCTCCTGGCTCATCTTTGAGGTCTGGGCAAATTCCCTTGCCAGATCCTCAATTTCGGATTTGGAGCGCAGGGCCATTCCCACACCGGTTAACAGACTCTTTTTGATATAATCGAACATGATGCCCTCCGTTTCGACCGCCGCAGATCCCGGCTGGGCTGCGGCGGCTTTTTTCCCTTTCTTATTTGGAGCCAAAGGAGACGTCCAGAACATCTTCCAGACAGCTGTCCCCTTCAAAGATGGCATCCATCTTACCATGGGTTGCGGGCAAAAGGGTATGAATATAAAACCGGGCTGTTTCCAGGACGCCGGCGTAGAAGGCTGCATCCTTATTCTTGGCGGCCTTGGCGGCAATATCCTCTTTTTTCAGGCTGCCGGTTTTCTTGGCCAGCTTGGGCACGGCCACGGCGGCCCGCCACAGGTGCATCCAGGCAAAGGTGATGTCCCCCACCACTTCCAGGAAGGGGTGGGCAAAGGCATAGGCGTTGCGCATGTTTTCGGATCTGGAGCGCTGGGCCATGTCCTGGGCCAGTTCTTCCAGCCGGGTGAGGGCGGCCAGGACCTTGTCGCACAGGGGCTCGATGCCTTCCACTTCCCTGGCCGTTGCCAGGGTGGCCTTGATCTGATCTGTGAAATAGGCAAAGGAGGCCCCCTTGTTCATGGAGAGCTTGCGACCCAGAAGATCCATGGCCTGGATGCCGTTGGTCCCTTCGTAGATCATGAAGATACGGGAATCCCGCATGAGTTGTTCCACCGGATATTCCTGGACATAGCCGTATCCACCGTAGACCTGAACCCCGTGGGAGCAGACCTCCAACGCCTTGTCCGTGATATAGCCCTTGACGATGGGGGTGAGCACTTCGATGAGGGCGGCGGTGTCGGCCTTGAGCTTGTCGTCCTCGGTGGTGTGGGCCAGGTCGGTGAGATAGCCGTAATAGTAATGCAACGAGCGCATGCCTTCGGTGTATGCCTTCATGTTCATGAGCTGGCGTTTCACGTCCGGATGTTTGATGATGGGTACGCTCTTGAAATCCCGGGAGCCCATGTCCCGGCCCTGGAGTCGGGTTCTGGCATAGTCCAGGGAATACATATAGGAGGCAGAGGCCACGGAAAAACCCTGGAGGCCAACAAAGGCACGGGCTTCGTTCATCATGTGGAACATGTTGGGCATGCCCTGATTTTCTTCCCCCAAAAGGGTGCCGATGCACTCGCCCTTTTCCCCCAGGGAGAGGGAGGCGGTGGCATTGCCGTGGATGCCCATTTTTTCCTCCAGGCCGGTGCAGACCACGTGGTTAAAGTCGCCCAGGGAACCGTCGTCATTGACGTGGTATTTCGGAACCAGGAAGAGGGAGATGCCCCTGGTGCCGGCAGGGGCTCCTTCGATACGGGCCAGGACCGGGTGGATGATATTCTCGCACAGATCGTGTTCACCTGCGGAGATGAAGATCTTGGAGCCCTTGATGGAATAGGTGCCGTCGGGGCGTTTTTCCGCGGTGGTGGCCAGGGCGCCCACATCGGACCCGGCCTCGGGTTCGGTGAGGAGCATGGTTCCGCCCCATTCCCCGGAGAACATGCGTTTCATGTAGCGTTTTTTCTGGTCTTCGTCCCCAAATGCTTCCACCAGTTTGGCCGCCCCGTGGGTCATGGCATAGTAGAGCATGAAGGCGGAGTTGGCGCCGGTCATGTATTCCAATGCAGCACAGCCCACGGTGCGGGGCATGCCCTGGCCGCCCACTTCCGGGGCGTCGCACATGGCCAGCCATTCCCCCTCGCAGAACAACTCCCAGGCCCGTTTAAATGAGTCCGGGGTGGTAACCTTGCCGTCGTCCAGGGTACATCCCTGTTCATCGCCGTCCTTGAAGGTGGGCAGAATCTCCTTGATGGCCAGGTTCCGGGCTTCGGTAACAATCAGGTCAATGGTTTTTTTATTGAACTCGTCAAAGGAGTCGTGTTCCACCTGTCCGATCTGTTCATGCAGTACAAAATCAACGTCTCTTCTGTCAGCGATAAGTTGTGCCATATCTGCCTTCCTTATTTCGGTGTGGGTTGATGATATTGGGAATAGTAACGATCCATGGTTATTGTCCTAAGAGAAATCCCAGACCTTGTCAACTTGAAAAGTTTGATATTGTTGAACTATTTTTACAATGATTAACAAAAATAAAATAAAGCCGATTCAGGTTGGGGGCGGGCTCCGGGGGTTTGCCGGGGTTATGGGGAAAAAAATATTGATTTATCATCCAATTCATAAGATTCTTTAAGGAGTTATTCCCTATAATTAAAAGAGCTGGTGACCGGCCACAGGAGGCGCATGCGAATAAAATGTTGGGGATCCCGGGGGTCCATTTCCGTATCGGGAAAGGAGTTTGTTTCCTACGGAGGCGACACCACCTGCATTGAGATCATTGCCGATAGCGGTGATGTGGTGGTGGTGGATGCCGGGACCGGCATTCGCAGGCTGGGGAACGACCTGAGGCGTCGGCAGGTGAATGCCTTAACCCTTTTATTCACCCACAGCCACTGGGACCATATCCAGGGTCTTCCCTTTTTTTGCCCCATGTTCACCCCCGGTGTCACCATCCGGGTCCAGGACCGCCCCATCGACGGGAAGTCCATCCGACAGATCATGGAATCGGTGATGACCTCCCCGTTTTTTCCCATCCAGCTCAAGGACATGGAGGCCACCCTGGATTTTGAAAAGGGACTGGACTCCCGGTTCACCATCGGTAGCATGGCGGTGGAGACCATTCCCACCAGTCATTCCAAGGACACCCTGGGATATCGGTTCGTGGAGGACGGCAAGTCCTTTGTTTTTCTCACGGACAACGAGCTGGGATATGACCATCCCCAGAGCCTGGGCTTTGACGCCTATGCGGATTTCTGCAAAAAGGTGGATGTGCTCTTCCACGATGCAGAATACACCCATGTGGAATATGAAGACCGTGTGGGCTGGGGGCATTCCTCGGTCTCCGACGTCATGGAATTGGCCCGCAGGGCCGATGTGGGCCTTCTGGGGCTGATCCACCTCAACCAGGACCGCAGCGACGATGAAATGGATGATATTGTGGACCAGTGCAACCGGCAATTTAAAGCCCAGGGATGCCGCACCCAATGTGTGGGCGTTTCCCATGCCTTTGAAATAGAGATTTAAACCCGTTTTTCCGTTTCCCCCTGGAGTTCTATTCCCATGACACCTTCCCCGTCCAATCCCCGTACCCGTGATCATTCCCAGCCCCCCAAGGGCTTCTGGGCCACCATTTTTTCCTGGAAAATGGCGGCCATGTTTTTTTTCGGGTTCTCCTCGGGCTTTCCCTTCTATGTGATCAAGGACGTCCTCAAGCTCTGGATGACCGAATCCCAGGTGGATCTCACCACCATTGGCCTATTTTCCGCCCTGGGCCTCCCCTATACCCTTAAGTTCATCTGGTCCCCCCTCATGGATGGGGTGACCCCTCCCTTTCTGGGACGCCGCCGGGGATGGATCCTCATGGCCCAGATCAGTCTTGCCGTCGGCATCGCCCTCATGGGGCAGTTTGACCCGGCCCGATCCCTCTGGGCCATCGGTCTTGTCGCCTTGGCCGTCAACTTCTTCGGGGCCAGCCAGGACATTGCCCTGGACGCCTTTCGGCGGGAGTATTTGAATTCGGAAGAGCTGGGATTCGGTACCGGGGTCTGGATGAATGCCTGGCGCCTGGGCATGTATGTCTCCGTGGGCATCTCCCTGCTCACGGAATGGCAGATGACCTGGGCCCAGATCCACTTCATCCTGGCCGGCTTCATGGCCGTGGGCATCCTCACCTGCCTGGCCGTACCCGAACCCCGGGTTGCACAAGGGGATATGCCCAGCCTGGCCGAGGCCGTGCTCCAGCCCTTTGTGGAATTTTTCCGCCGTTCCGGAGCCTGGATCATCCTGGCCTTCATCCTCTTTTACAAGGTGGGGGACAACATGGCCTCGGCCATGATGATTCCCTTTATCCTGAAGATGGGGTTTTCCAAGGCTGAGTATTTTGTCATCGTCAAGGGCATCGGCATGTTCGGTCTCTTTGGTGGGGCACTGGTGGGGGGCAGTATCATGATTCGCCTGGGCATTGCCCGTTCCCTCTGGGTGTTTGGAATCCTCCAGGCCCTGTCCACGGCCCTGTTTGCCCTGCTGGCCCTTGCCGACCACGGTGGGGCCCTGTGGCTGGACCATCGGCAATTGCTTTTGGGGGCTGTGGTGGGGTTTGAATTCTTTGCCACGGGCATGGGGCAGGCCGCCTATGCCACCTACATGGCCCTCCAGACCCACACCCGATTCACCGCCACCCAATATGCCCTGTTTACCAGCCTCATGGCCGTTCCCGGTGTCCTTGCTGCCTCGGTTACAGGCTACATGGCCACGGCCCTGGGATGGGCCGGATTTTACCTGATCTGTGCGGGTGTGGCCCTGCCTGGACTCCTCCTTCTATTTAGGATTGCCCCCTGGAATTGCAATAATGAACTTTTGGAGAAAAGGTCAACCGTCCGTATTCCTGAATAAAATTAAGTCTTGACAAAGAAATGCCTTTTTTTTACTAAGATTGTGGGGAAAGATACGAGTGTGACACCTGGCAATACGTTGTTGATGAGCGGACCCCCCCATGAACAAAGATTGTTGGCGTTGCACTGTTTTTGTTTTTATGGGTGTCGTCCCTCTCCATCACTTCCATTCCCAGGCTGCCATACCTTTTAGTTGATACGCGATTCCATTCGCCATACGCTGACGTCGAGTGAAAGAGGTGGCTCATTATCGGTTCGAACACCATGCCGTTCAAGGGCATTGATATATCATCCACATCCAGGTACTGCCGGTTTCCCGGCTCGCCTCCCTTTGCGGAATCGGGGGAAGCAGGGCCCAAGGACAGGCGAAACCGGATCTGTGTCCGTGGAGATGATCAAGGTCCGGCTTCATACCGTGAGATGTCACCGGCCGCCGATACCCAGGCGGTCGATTCCGTCGATTGTCAGAACCACCGGTGCTTTGCCAGGCAGAGCCCGGTTTTTTTATGGCCAAAGCGAGGCAGGTCTTTCCCGTATGTTTCATACCCTTTAAGGTTTGAGGGGTGGAATTCCTGAGCCGAAACGTGTTGATCTGATCCACCCCAGGGCGCTGGGGGTGAAATATCCGGGGTATCGTCAATGTGGCGTAAACAACGGTTAGGAGGGTTAGAGAATGACGCAACAGGTAAAGACGGATCTTGTGGGTTCGGTCATGGTCCTGGGCGGCGGGATTGCAGGGATGCAGTCTGCCATTGATTTGGCCAATTCAGGATACTATGTTTATCTGGTGGAAAAATCCCATGCCATCGGCGGCATGATGGCCCGGCTGGATAAGACATTCCCGACCAACGACTGCACCATGTGAGTAATCTCACCCAAACTGGTCGAGGTCGGCCGGCATTTGAACATAGAGTTGTTAACCAACACGGAATTGTTGGACCTGGAAGGGGAACAGGGCCATTTCACCGCCCGGATTCGGGAAAATCCTAGATTTGTAGACCTTTCCAAATGTACCTCCTGCGGGGAATGCGCCAAGGTTTGCCCCGTGGAAACCCCCAGCGAACACAACATGGGGCTTGCGCCGCGAAAGGCGATCTTCAAACAATACGAACAGGCCATACCCGGGGCCTACGGCATCTCCAAGCGTTCCACCGCCCCCTGTAAGGCCACCTGTCCCGCCCATGTCTCCATCCAGGGCTTCATCGCCCTCATGAACCAGGGCAAGCATGCCGAAGCCCTGAAACTCTTTAAAGAAGAACATCCCTTTCCCGGTTCCTGCGGTCGGGTCTGCCACCATCCCTGTGAGGCCGTGTGTACCCGGGGGGATGCGGACCAGCCCGTGGCCATTCAATACCTTCACCGGTATCTGGCGGAGCTGGACTTTGAGGGCGACACCTTTATCCCGGAGATTGGGGAGAAAAGAGAAGAGAAAATCGCCATTGTGGGCTCGGGTCCGGCCGGTTTGACAACGGCCTATTACCTGGCCCAGAAGGGGTATCCGGTCACGGTATTTGAAAAATTGCCCGTCAAGGGCGGGATGATGGCCGTGGGCATCCCCGAATATCGGCTGCCCAAGGCAGATCTGGAAAAGGAGATCAGCGTCATCGAACAGATGGGCGTTGAGATCAAAACCGGGGTGGAATTCGGCAGGGACATCACCCTGGAAAGCCTCAAGGCCGACGGATACAGATCCTGCTTCATGGCCACGGGCCTCCATGGCTCCAGAAGCCTGGGCGTCAAGGGCGAGGATCTTAAGGGCGTTCTCAAGGGCACGGAATTCCTCAGGGATGCAGCCCTGGGCAAGGCGGATACACTCTCCGGCAAGGTCATTGTCATCGGGGGCGGCAACGTGGCCGTGGACGTGGCATTGACGGCCCGTCGCCTGGGCTCCGACGATGTCACCATGGTCTGCCTGGAAAAACGGGATGAAATGCCGGCCTGGGATTACGAGATTGAAGAGGCCCTGGAAGAAAAGGTCAGGATCGTCAACTCCCAAGGGCCCCTGCGGTTCTACGGGGACGACAAGGGCCGGGTCAACGAGGTCTCCTTCCAGGAGTGTACCTCGGTCTTTGACAAAGAGGGTCGGTTCAATCCCCAATACGACGATTGCAAACTCACCTCCTACGAGACGGCCATGGTGATTGTGGCCATCGGCCAGATGGGGGAAACCGGTTTCGCAGATAAGGAAGGGATTTCCCTCACCGCCCCGGGCGGGTACGAGGCCGATCCCGTCACCCTCCAGACCCCCATTGACTGGGTCTTTGCCGGGGGCGACGCCTATTACGGTCCCAAGTCCGTGGTGGATGCCATTGCCTCGGGCAAGACCGCAGCCGAAAGCATTGACCGGTTCATAAACGGCCGGGACCTGGCCCAGGGCCGGGAACAGAACTTTGACTTTGAAAAGCCGGACATCTCCAATGTGGAACGGAAAAAACGAATGGAACCGGCCAAGATCTCCGTGGAAGAGCGGGAGGGCAACTTCAAGGAAGTTACCCTTGCCCTGGCCAAAGAGGCCATTGAGCAAGAGGCCCAACGCTGTCTCTCCTGCGGGATCTGCTCCGAGTGCTATCAATGCGTGGAGGCCTGTCTGGCCGGCGCCATTGAGCACGAGCAGCAGGCCGAGGTCCGGGACATCCCCGTGGGGTCGGTGATCATGACCACCGGTGCCGAGACCTTTGACCCTTCCGGCCTGGACGACACCTACATGTACAAGCGCTCCCGGAACGTCATGACCTCCCTGGAATTCGAGCGCATCCTCTCGGCCGGCGGTCCCACCATGGGTCACCTGGTCCGCCCCTCCGACGAAAAGGAACCGGAAAAGATCGCCTGGCTCCAGTGCATCGGATCCAGGGACACCAACCGTTGCGGAAACGGCTATTGTTCCTCGGTCTGCTGTATGTACGCCATCAAGGACGCCATGATCGCCAAGGAGCATTCTGAAATAGAACTGGATGCGGCCATCTTTAACATGGACATGCGGACCTTTGGCAAGGATTACGAAAAATACTACAACCGGGCTGCGGAACAGGAAGGGGTTCGTTTTGTAAAGTCCCGGATCCACTCCGTGGTGGAAGAGCCGGGTACGGACAACCTCATCCTGAAATATGCCGATGAACACGGGCAGATGCAGGAGGAGGTCTTTGACATGGTCATCCTTTCCGTGGGCCTCACCATTCCCAAGGAGAGTGTGGACCTGGCCAATCGCATGGGCATAGAGCTGGACCCGTACAACTTTGTGAAAACCAAGACCTTCAATCCCCTGGAAACCAGCCGCCCCGGCGTTTATGTTTCCGGCACCTTCCAGGGACCCAAGGATATTCCCTCGTCCGTCACCGAAGCATCCGGTTCTGCCGGGGCTGCCGGCGTCCACCTGGCCCAGGCCCGCCACACCCTGACCAAGACGGTCTCCATGCCCCAAGAGCGGGATGTGCTGGGCGAGGAGCCCCGGGTGGGGGTCTTTGTCTGCAAGTGCGGCATCAACATTGCCGGTGTCATCGACGTGGACGAGGTGTCCGAATATGCCAACAGCCTGCCCAACGTGGTTTACACCGGGGAAAATCTTTTCACCTGTTCCCAGGATTCCCAGGTCTCCATCAAGGATCTCATCGACGAACACCAGCTCAACCGGGTGGTGGTGGCCTCCTGTACCCCCAAGACCCACGAGGGCATCTTCATGGACACCCTGGAGGAGGCCGGGTTGAACAAGTATCTCTTTGAGATGGCCAACATCCGGAACCAGGATTCCTGGATGCACTTCCACAAACCTGAAGAGGCCACGGCCAAGGCCAAGGATCTCATCCGCATGGCCGTTGCACGGGTCTCTGTCCTGGGGCCGTTGCACGACAAGCGTATCTCCATCATTGACAAGGCGTTGGTGGTGGGCGGCGGTATCGCCGGCATGACCGCGGCCAGGGGACTGGCCGACCAGGGATTCCAGGTGACCCTGGTGGAAAAACAGGATGAGCTGGGCGGCATGGGCAAACGCCTCCACCACACCATAGAGGGGGACGACATCCAGGCCTTTGTTTCCGACCTGGTGGAAAAGGTGGAAGCCCATGAGAAAATCGACGTTCTCAAGCAGGCCCTGATCACCGACTTTGGCGGTTACAAGGGCAACTTTAACACCGAGGTGCTGGTGGGCGATTCCATGAAGGCCATGAAGATCGACCACGGGGTCATGATCGTGGCCACGGGCGCCACCGAATACCAGCCCACGGAATACCTCTACCCCGAATCCGACCAGGTCCTCACCCAGGTGGAACTGGCCGAGGCCATGGCCAAGGGAGAGGTGGAGATCCCCGAGCGGGTGGTCATGATCCAATGTGTGGGCTCCCGTAACGAGGAGAATCCCAACTGCTCCCGGATCTGCTGCCAGGCGGCCGTGAAGAACGCCATTGCCATTAAGGAACAGCGTCCTGCGACCGATGTCTTCATCCTCTACCGGGATATGCGCACCTACAGCCTCATGGAGGATTATTACACCAGGGCTCGGAACCTGGGGGTGATCTTCTCCCGGTTTAGCAAGGACGATCTGCCAAGGGTGGAAGCGGGGGAAAACGGCAACCTGGCCGTGACCTTCACCGACCATGTCCTGGAATGTCCCGTGGAAGCCCAGGCCGGTCTGGTGGTGCTATCCGCCGGAGTCCAGGCTTCGGACACCGAGGAACTTTCCACCATCATCAAGACCCAGCGCAACCCCGAAGGCTTCTTCATGGAGGCCCATGTGAAGCTGAGACCGGTGGATGCGGCCACGGAAGGGGTCTTCATCTGCGGCACGGCCCACGGACCCAAGCTCATCACCGAGACCGTGGCCCAGGCCATGGCCGCAGCCTCCCGGGCCACCACATTCCTGGCCCAGGAATACCTCACCCTGTCTGCGGTGACCGCTGAAGTGGACCAGAGCCATTGCGCCTCCTGTCTGGTCTGCGTCCGGTCCTGTCCCTATAACGTGCCCGTGATCAACGAAATGGGCGTTTCCTATATCGATCCGGCCCTGTGCCAGGGTTGCGGGGTCTGCGCCTCGGAATGCCCGGCCAAGACCATCAAACTCAACTGGTATGAAGACGATTCATTACTTAGCAAGGTGGAAGCCTTGCTGGAGGGGGTAATATGACAAAAGATTTCGAGCCGGTCATCCTGTCCTTCTGCTGTAATTATTGAGGGTACTCAGCTGCGGACCTGGCAGGTTCCATGAGACTGAAGATCCCGACAAGTTTTCGTATCATCCGCCTTCCCTGCACGGGAAAGATCGACCTTATCCATATCCTGCGGGCCTTTGAAAAGGGGGCCGACGGGGTCTATGTGGTGGGGTGCATGGAAGGGGATTGCCATTTCAACCAGGGCAACTTCCAGGCACGGAAGCGGGTGGAAATGGCCGCCCGACTCCTGGACCAGGTGGGCATCGGTGGCGACCGGGTGCGCATGTACAACCTCTCCTCCGGGGAGGGCCCGCTCTTTGCCCAATACTCCACGGAGATGGTGGCCCATATCAGGGAACTGGGGCCCAACCCCATTAAAAAAAAACTAGATAAACAAAAGGCCAATGCAGCCTGAGATTATCCATAACCGCTGAAATGAGGTAGACATGATTATTGCAGAGAAGAAACCCATTGAAGAGATTATCGAGGATGTCAAAGCCTTTGACCGCATTTTGATACTCGGTTGCAACGAGTGCGTCACCGTGTGTGAGGCGGGCGGGAAAAAGGAAGTGGAGGTATTGGCATCGGCCCTGAGGATGTATTTCATGACCCAGGGCATGGAGAAAACCATTTCCGAACGGACCCTGGAACGCCAGTGCGACCATGAGTACCTGGAGGAACTGCGGGCCGACATCGATAATTACGATGCCGTGGTTTCCCTGGCCTGCGGGGTGGGGGTCCAGTTCACGGCGGAAAAATACCTGACCATGCCGTTGATCCCCGGGGTGAATACGGTCTGCCTGGGGGCCAACGAGGATAGAGGGGTGTGGGGGGAGCGCTGCCAGGCTTGCGGTGCCTGTGTCCTGGCCCGCACCGGGGGGATCTGTCCGGTCTCCCGATGTGCCAAGCGGGTGCTCAACGGACCCTGCGGCGGCTCCACCAACGGCAAGTGTGAACTGGGCGAGGATACCGAATGTGCCTGGCAGCTCATCGTGGACCGTCTCAAGGCGCTGGATAAAATGGAGGACTACGAACAGGTCGCCCCCATCAAGGACTGGTCCACGGACCGTGCCGGCGGCCCCAGAACCGTAACCAGGGAGGATGTGAAAATATGAGCCAGGTGAATACTGAAAGCAGACTGGAAAGGATACTCAAGGCCGGACATCTGGGCGTCACCTCCGAATGCGGTCCCCCACGGGGAACCCAGGCCGACGAGGTCAAGGAAAAGGGGATGATGATCAAAAACCATGTGGATGCGGTGAACGTCACGGACAACCAGACCGCCATGACCCGCATGTCCTCCCTGGCCGCCTGCGTCCATCTCAAGCTCATGGGCATCGAGCCCGTGCTCCAGATGGTGACCCGGGACCGGAACCGGGTGGCCCTGCAATCGGATATCCTGGGTGCGGCCTCCTTCGGCATCAACAATATCCTCTGCCTCTCCGGGGATCACCAGAGCTTTGGGGACTGTGCCCAGGGCCAGAACGTCCACGATCTGGATTCCATGCAGCTGGTCCAGACCGTTCGCCACATGCGGGACCAGGGGAAATTTTTGGGCGGCGACGATATCAAGGGCCCACCGAAACTCTTCGTGGGGGCGGCGGCCAACCCCTTTGCCGATCCCTTTGAAATCCGGGTGCCCCGCCTGGCCAAGAAGATCAATTGCGGTGCGGAGTTCATCCAGACCCAGTGCATTTATAACCTGGACAAGTTCAAGGAGTGGATTCGCCGGGCCCGGGATCGCGGATTGACGGAACAGGTCTATATCATGGCCGGCATGACCCCCATGAAATCCGTGGGCATGGCCAAGTACATGAAGTCCAAGGTGCCGGGCATGGACGTGCCCGACGAGATCATCAAACGCCTTGCCGGGGTGGACAAGGGGAAACAGGCCCAGGAAGGCATCGACATCTGCGTGGAGCACATCCAGGAACTCAAGGAAGTGGAGGGGATCTCCGGCTTTCACATCATGGCCATTGAATGGGAGGAAAAGGTCCCGGAAATCGTGGAACGCTCGGGGCTCCATCCCCGGCCCGAAGTCTAAATCTCATTTTCATCTTACCTGTTTCGGAGCCCTTCCGGAACGGGGCATCCCAAGGCCCGGGAAGGGAAAGCCCTTTACCCGGGCTTTAATTTATACTAAAGGGAAGGAAACCCATTTTACTCGTGTATGATCCTAAGGAGACCGTATGGCTGTCATTGTAAAGTATATCGTTGTCAGGAACGGAGAGGAGAAAATGACATTCGCAACAAAGAAGGAAGCAGACGCCCATGATAAGATGCTGGATATTGCCGACAATTTGTTCGATTTCTTCGATGCTTCGGACCTGAAACTCAAGGAAGAACAGATGGAAGAGGTCTCCCTGCTCATGGCCCAGCAGCGGGATCAGATCATTCCCCTGTTGCGCGGTACCAAGCCCAAACCCGTGAAAAAAGCGGCAGAGCCCAAGGTAAAGGCCAAAAACGCGTCCAAAGCAAAATCCAAGGCAAAGCCCAAGGCCAAAACGGAGAAGGCGTAAAACGAGTTCAAAATTTTAAATTTTAATTTAACCATTTGAAATTTTAATTGGATTTTGATTGGCACCTGGGCTTTGTGTGTGGATGTTTGGTAGGGCCGGTTCAAAATTTTGAACAATTTAACCCGATATCAGGGGCAGGACCAAAACAGGAAAAAATGGAAAAACAATGAAACCCTTTATCCAGAAAGGGTTTTAAAGAATGGTGAAAAAAAAAGAATTTGTGGCACGCAGGTTGCAATACCATAAAGTCAAACTAAGCAATTAGTTTTTTCATCTTTTTTTCCTTTTTCGAAAAAGCCGTCCAATTTGGACGGCTTTTTTGATTGTGGAAACGGTATCTTCCGGAATCCCATGAAAAACAGACCGTGTGTTCCAATGGAATCCCCTTTGTTATCAAAGGGATTTGCGGTCTTGTCTGTCTTGGAAAAATCCTTTTCGATCCGGTGTTTTAAGGCTGTTTAACCTTTTGAATACATTATTGTCTCAGTTGAGACAGAATTTCTTCAGGTTCGGGAAACCGTCCGGTTTGTTGTTTTGAAAACAGGGCCTTTCCATCGGCCTCCACTTCAAATACTCCGCCGGAACCCGGGATGAGTTCTGCGGTGAGGTTCACCTCTTTCCGGATCAGATCTGCCAGACCGGCAGCTCGGGGTTCATAGTTTCAGACGGCACAATAGGTAATGGTCAGTTTCATGGGGTATCCTTTTTTTTAGGGTGTAAATTTATTCTACCCTTATATTTATCAGGGATTGCACCTGGGATCAAATTCCATGGAATCTACTTCGGTTTTGGATATTTTTGTTAGACGACCACAGCTGCATGTCCGGTGCCGTGTATATCCGGTCAAAGCCCCCTTGCAAGGTATCGGTTTCATTCCATTGGGTGAAAGTCCTCGACAAATGATACGGAATTGGGTTAAATGCCCCAGATTCGTGACGGGCAAAGGCTGAATTCCCTGGCCGATTTGCCCAGACCCCGCCACTTCGAAGACCCATACCCAGGCTGTGAAGGCGGTACAAAAGGCGAGCCTCGTCCTGTTACGGGCACTTGGCAGCATGGACTTCCGAAAGCTGTTCTAGAGGATTGAGACCGCCTGGACCCCACATGTGAAACGGAGTATGGGCAATGGACTTCAATCCCTGCATGAAGCACCAATTGATTCGGAAGACCGTGCGGGAGTTTTCCGAAAACGAGATCAGGCCCCGGGTGGCGGAAGTGGACCGGGAAGCGGCCTTTCCCGCAGACATCATCCAGAAGATGAAACCCCTTAAGTTCTTTGGACTCCAGGTTCCCCGGGATTACGGCGGCGCAGGTCTGGACTCCATCTCCTACACCATTGCCGTGGAAGAGCTTTCCCGGGTATCTGCGGCCCTGGGCCTCTGTGTCACCGTCCACAATTCCGTGGGCATCTATCCCATTTTAAAATTCGGTACCCCTGAACAGATCCAAACCTTTGTCCCGGCTATGGCCGCCGGAGATTCCATCGGCGCCTTCTGCCTCACCGAGGCCAATGCCGGATCCGATGCCGGCGGGGTGGAGACCGTTGCCGCCCAGGTGGCGGACGGCTATCTCATCAACGGCACAAAGATCTTTGTCACCAATGGGGGGATCTGCGGCACCGTCCTGGTCTTTGCCGTGGAAGAGGGGGAGCGTCCCAGATCCAACGTCTTCATCGTCCCCAAGGAGACCCCGGGCTTCCAGGTGGGGGAGGTGGAGGACCTCTGCGGCATGCGGGCCAACCCGGTCTCTTCCCTGTTTTTTGAGGATTGCAGGGTCTCCAACCACCACCTCCTGGGCCGACCGGGCCAGGGGCTCAAGGTGGGGTTGACGGCATTGGACACCGGTCGCATCGGCATTGCGGCCCAGGCCCTGGGCATTGCCCAGGCCGCCCACGACGACGCCCTGGCCTATGCCCGGGAGCGGCAGCAGTTCAACAAACCCATCTCCTCTTTCCAGACCATCCAGAATTACCTGGCCGATATGCACACCCAGATCGAGGCCTCCCGAATGCTCCTCTACCGGGCCGCCGCAGCCAAGGACAGTGGAAAGCCCTTTTCCATGGAGGCCTCCATGGCCAAGCTCCACTGCTCGGCAACGGCCCGGACGGTCACGGACCTGGCCGTGCAGATCCACGGCGGATATGGCTATTCCAAGGAGTATGACGTGGAGCGCTACTTCAGGGATGCCAAGGTCACTGAAATCTATGAAGGCACCAGCGAGATCCAGCGCCTGGTCATTGCCCGCCATCTTTTAACCCAACCCCGATAGGAGGTTCCATGATCCAACTCATCGTATGCATTAAGCAGGTGCCCATGGTCTCGGAGCTGCCCTGGGATTCCAAGACCGGCACCCTGAAGCGGGAGCTGGCCCAGGGCATGATGGACCCGGCCTCCCGGTATGCCCTGGAGGCGGCCCTCCAACTCAAGGAAAAACAGGCGCACACGAATTCTCCGGCCCATCTCACAGCACTTTCCATGGGACCGCCCATGGCCGAGGAGATCCTCCACGAGGCCATTGCCCTGGGGGCGGACAAGGGGGTGCTGCTCACCGACCGCTGCATGGCCGGGGCCGATACCTTTCTCACCTCCCATGTCCTGGCCCGGTTCCTCCGGAACGCCTTCCCGGAATTTGATCTGGTCCTCTGCGGATCCCAGACCAGTGATTCCGAGACCGCCCAGGTGGGGCCCCAGCTGGCCGAAGAACTGGGCATCCCGGCCATTGGCTATGCCCGCAGCCTTGATTTGATAGGGCAGGGGGGGGACCGCACTTTGGCGGATGATGCACCCGCCCCCACCCCAACGGGCTGTCTCCGGGTGGAACGCCATGTGGACGACTTCCTGGAATTTCTGGAAATGGATCTGCCCGGGTTGGTGACCGTGGACCACGAAGACGACGAGACCGGGTACACCCCGAGGTACACGGCATTGGACGGGATTGAAACCGCCTTTGAAACCCCGGGGGTGGAGATCTTCACTGCCGGGGATATTGGCCTGGAAAAGGGCTTCAATGCCCTGAAGGATTCCCCCACCCGGATTCTGGAGGTCTATTCCCCCACCACCCGGAAAGAGAGCCGGGTGCTCAAGGGAGCGGTGAAAAAATCCGTGGACACCCTGTTCGAGGACTACGGCAAGATCATCTCCGGGGCCATGGGAAAGGATTTGAAAACCCACGAACACGGGGAGGAGGAGATATGAGCAACCAAGGCGAAATATGGGTTTTGGGGGATTATCGGAACTATTTCCAAAGCCGGGTCACCCTCCAGATCCTGGCCCGGGCCAGGGAGCTGGCCGAAACCACCGGGGACCGGGTCTGCGCCCTGGTCCTGGGAAACGGGGTGGCGGAATATGTGGGGGAATACATGGCCCACGGGGCCGATCGGGTCTATGTGGTGGAGGATCCCGCCCTGGCCGATTACAATGTGGAGCTCTACTCCCACATTCTTACCCGCCTGGCGGAGGAAAAACAGCCGGAGATTCTCCTGGTGGGGGCCACCCGGTTCGGCCAAGAGATGGCCCCCCGGGTGGCAAAGCGCCTGGGTACCGGCCTCACCGCCGACTGCATAGACCTGGAAATGGATGAAAAGGGACGCCTGGTCCAGATTGCCCCTTCCTTCGGGGGGAACCTCATTGCCCGGATCATCACCCCGGAGCACCGGCCCCAGATGGCCACGGTGCGGCCGGGCACCTTCCAGGAATTGCCCCATGACAACCATGCACGGGGAGAGGTTGTTCGCCTGCCCCTGCCAAAGGATTTGCCAAGGCCCCGGATCCGCTGTATAAAATCCCAGTACCAGCCGGCCCGGAACCGGAAGCTGGAAGAGGCCGACATCGTCATCACCGGCGGACGGGGCATGGGCTCCAAACGCAAGTTCAAGAAGCTCTTTGATCTGGCCGAACTCCTCCATGGAGAGGTGGGGGCCACCCGGCCCGTGGTCTATGCCGACTGGATCGGCCACCACGCCCTGGTGGGCCAGGCCGGTAAACATGTGAACCCAAAGGTTCTGATCTCCTTTGGCGTCAGCGGGGCCATCCAGCACACCGCCGCCCTGACCGATGCGGATTTCATCGTGGCGGTGAACAAGAATCCCAACGCCACCATGATGAAGATGGCCGATGTGGCCATTGTGGCCGATGCTAACCAGGCATGCCTGGGCATCATGCGGGCCGTGAAGGAAAAAATACGGGATTGAGACCCGGGATATGTGGGGACATCTCCCCCATATCCGGGTTAAAAATATAGGATAAACAAGATGCCGCACCCCTTTGACCAAGCCCTTGCCCTGGAACAGGGCGAAGATCCCCAGACCCTGGCCGTGGAGGTCTCGGACCAATGGTCCATCAACCATACCCCCAACGGCGGGTATATCATGGCCCTGATGCTGTCCGGCCTGCGCCTGGGATTTAAAGGGGATCCGGCCGCCTGCATTGCCACGGCCAATTACATGGACCGTTGCCCCAAGGGCCCCGGGGAACTCAAGCTGGAAACCATGGGGGAGTCGGGCACCTATCTGCGGCGCCAGGCCCGGCTGGTGCAGGCAGATAGGGAGCGGATCAGGGCCTGGGCCACCCTCATGCGCTTTGCAGAACAGGGGCGGGATCTGGACGGTGTTCCCGGGGAGCTGGCCCCCCCTGATCAATGTGCTCCCGTGGCCTTTATGCCGGGATATACGCTGTTTAACGGGATTGACATGCGCCTGGATCCCAGTTGTTCAGGCTGGATGGAGGGCCGGCCCCAGGGGGGCGGTTCCTTTATGAAGGGATGGATTCGGTTCCGCCGGGAACGCCCATTTGACGCGGCTTCCATTGCCCTATTCTGTGATTGTTTCCCCCCCTGTGTCTTCAACCGCTGGGGCATGACCGCCTGGGTGCCCACCCTGGAGTATACGGTGAACATCCGTCAGCTGCCCCAGACCCTCTGGCTCAAGGGATTTTTTAAATCCCGGTTTCTCAGCGCCGGGCTGGTGGAGGAGGACGGGGAACTCTGGGATGCCGCCGGCAACCTCATTGCCGTTTCCCGCCAGGTGGCCAAGTTCAGCATTCCCGATATCGAAACATAGGGGATAAGGGGCGGGTGGCAATACCTTCCTCCCGGGAAGGGCAAAGGCAGAAATAAAAAAAAGGCAGTCACCCGGCCAAGGTGGCTGCCTTTTTTATAAGAGGCAAATAAATGTTTAATTTAAGGAGGATGTGTCATTTATCTTTGGATGCCGGCTGCACCCTCGGTAAATGGTTTATCCTGTGACCAACCTTTGAAGTTTTACCTTTTTGGGTCGATCTGTTTTGTAGTATGCACCAAATGGCGTATGGTGTCAAACAAAAAGTTTATATAAACTAACAAATACCATTCAAGGGCTCCGCCTTTTCCCCTGGAGCAGGAAATAAACTTGACTTGGTCTTCCCGCATATTTATAACTGAATACAGTCAGTAGGCAGACGTTTCTGCCTGTCATTAACGGCGTTCATCGAAAAATGCCGGCCCGAAAAAAAACAGGCACTATTGCCAACCCTTTAAATTAAAAAGCAATTTGTTGTGGCGGTCGTCAATGTGCGGCGGAATATTTTCAGTATAACCCGATGTAAACCAGAAGAGGGGGGAAGGTATGGTAGAAACCATTTTTGAGTTTTTAGGCAGGGTGGGGTTTACCCATCCCGTGCATCCAGCACTGACCCACGTTCCCATGGGGATGGTCATGGGCGCAGTGGCCTTTCGGCTGGGATCTTTCCTGCCAAAGATGAAGGGCCTGGCCAGGACCGGCTACCATTGTGTGGTCCTGGGGCTGCTGGGGATTCCTCCCACGATTTTCACCGGTTACCTGGACTGGCAGCACCGTTACGGTGGAGAGTGGGAAACCCTCATCATTATTAAGATGGTCCTGGCCGGGATTCTGACCCTGCTCATGGCCTATATTGCATTTACAGATGACCCTGAGAATCCCGGTATGAACCAGCAGACAGGGCTCTACCTGCTCATGGTCGTCCTTGCGGTGGGCCTTGGATTCTCAGGCGGAGAATTAATATTCGGTTAATTAAGGAGTAGACGATGCGTAAATTGATTTTCATTGCCATGGCCCTGTGTCTGATCTGGATTTCCCCCGTGGGTGCCGGGGAATATGCCCACACCCTCAAGCTTAAAAACATGGACGTGGCATGGACCCTGGACGGGGACAAGATTCATTTTGATCTTTCCGCAAAGACCACGGGGTGGGTGGCCGTCGGCATTGATCCGGAAAAGGCCATGATGGGGGCCAATATCATCATCGGCGCTGTTAAAAAGGGAAAGGTCCGGATCCAGGATCATTATGCCGATAAAAAACGGGCCCATAAGAAGGATAAGAAACTCGGGGGTAAAAGCCATGTCATGAACCCCAAGGGGTCTGAATCCGGAGGCATGACCCGGATTTCCTTCACCATTCCCCTGGACAGCGGTGAAAAATGGGACAAGCCCATTAAAACCGATGGGATGACCCGGGTGATGTTTGCCTACGGTTCCGGCCGTGATTCCTTCTCCGCCGGCCATAAATTCCGTACGGTCTATGATGTCAACTTTTCCACCGGAGAAGCCAAGAAGGTGAAATGACACACTTGAGACGATATGGGGCGGCAATAGCCGCCCTTTTTATTTTGATCCTGTGGTGCGGGCCTCCGGGCAGCCATGCGGCCATCCCGGATGGCGAAACCCAGGAGGAAACCATGGGCCATGCCATGGACCATAACATGGATCACGGCTCCCACATGTCCCATGACCCTGCCGTGGAAATGGACGGGGCCGCCCATTCGCCCGGGGCAGGGAGACAGGAAGGCCACGGCAGCCATAATGAAATGAATCATGGCGAAATGGACCACGGCGCTGCACCATCCATGGACCACAGCAACCATGCGCAAATGGTCATGGCGGAACAAGAGGCCGATCCGGAGCTGGCCCGAAAGGTCAGGGTGGAGGAACGGCTGGGGGAGACGGCCGACCTGGAGGCCGAGTTCTTTGACGAATCCGGCAAGCCCGTGGTGCTCAAGGAGCTCTTTGGCAAACCCGTGGTGGTGCTCCCCGTCTATTTCATGTGCACCACCATCTGTAACTTTCTCCAGGCGGAATTGGCCAATGCCCTGAACCAGGTCAATGCCCTGCCCGGGGAAGACTTCCACGTGATCAGTTTCAGTTTTTCCCACGACGAGGACCCGGCCCTGGCCCATGCGGCCAAGCGCAACTATTCCAACCTGCTCAAACGGGACATCCCCTTGGACAAATGGGTCTACCTCACCGGGGATGAGAAGAACATCCGTAAATTCACCGATTCCCTGGGCTATTATTTTGTCCGGAAAAAGGATCATTTTTATATCCATCCCAATGCCCTGGTGGTGCTGGGGGCGGAGGGTAAAATCATCCGCTATCTCTACGGCCCCAACTTCCTGCCCTTTGACCTGGGCATGGCCGTGGCCGAAGCGGAAAAGGGAACCCCGGGCATCTCCATCAAACGGGGGGTGCTCTCCTTTTGTTTTGACTATGACCCTGAAAATAAAACCTATGTATTTAAGATGTTCCGGGTGACCGGGACGGCCATCCTGGTATTGCTTGCGGGATTTGTCTATTTCCTGCTGCGCCCCGGGAGACGGAAGGTGGCGGAACCAAAGGGTTTCGAAGCCGATTCCAAGGGGGAAGATCCCCCGTCCTGATGCCCTGATCTGGACATTTTACGCCCGGGATCTCCCGGGGCAAAAATATTCGGGTTGAATGGATTACCCAATGAAGAGAGGTGCCATGGTTGCTGAGAAATCCTTTTTTGAAACCCCTGCACCGGCGCAGTTTACCGGGATCTGGTCCTGGTTGATCACCACGGACCACAAACGCATCGGCCTCATGTATCTGTTTGCCATCCTGTTCTGGTTTCTTTTGGCCATTGTGCTGGGGGGGCTGATCCGGTTGGAACTCATGTTTCCCGGGGAGACCCTGGTCTCGGCGGAGCTTTACAATTCCGCCTTCACCCTCCACGGGGTGATCATGATTTTCCTCTTCATCATCCCGGCCCTGCCCGCAGTGTTTGGGAATTTTTTCCTGCCCATGCAGATCGGCACCGACGATGTCTTCTTTCCCAAGCTCAACCTGCTCTCCTGGTATCTTTACATGCTGGGGGGCGTTACGGCCATCATCGCCCTGTTTGCCGACGGTTTTCCCGACACGGGTTGGACCTTTTACGTCCCCTTTTCCGTCTCCACCCAGACCAATGTTTCCACCGCCGTCTTTGCCGCCTTTATCCTGGGATTTGCCTCCATGCTCACGGGGATGAACTTCATCACCACCATCCACCGCATGCGCAAAAAGGAGATGGGGTGGATGCAGATCCCCCTCTTTACCTGGAGCCTCTATGCCACCTCCTGGGTCCAGCTTCTGGCCACCCCCGTGGTTTCCATCACCCTGGTCCTGGTCATGGTGGAGCGTTACCTCAACGTGGGCCTGTTTGACCCTTCCAAGGGCGGGGACCCCATCCTCTACCAGCACCTCTTCTGGATGTACTCCCACCCGGCGGTTTACATCATGATCCTGCCCGGCATGGGGGTGATCTCCGAGATCATTCCCGTCTTTGCCCGCAAGTCCATCTTCGGCTACAAGGCCATTGCCGCATCCTCCATGTGCATTGCCGTGGCTGGCTCCCTGGTCTGGGCCCACCACATGTACACCTCGGGCATGAGCGACACCGCCGTCTTTGTCTTCAGCCTGCTCACCTTTGTGGTGGCCATCCCCTCGGCCATCAAGGTCTTTTCATGGGTCTCCACCCTGTACAAGGGGGCCATACAGATGAGCCCGCCCCTGTTCCTCTCCCTATGTTTCATCTATCTTTTCTCCGTGGGGGGGCTCACCGGCCTGGTCCTGGGTGCGGCCGGCACCGACATCCACACCCATGACACCCATTTTGTGGTCTCCCATTTCCACTTCACCATGTTCGGGGGCACGGGATTCGCCTTTTTTGCCGCCCTCCACTATTGGTGGCCCAAGATGTTCGGTCGCATGTACAACTTTAAGGCCGCCTACCTCTCCTCGGTCCTGGTGACCGGGGGCTTCATGTTTCACTATGTACCCATGTTCATCGTGGGCCTCCAGGGCATGCCCCGGCGGTATTACGATTATCTGCCCCAATATGCCGAGCTGAACTTTTTGGCCGGATTCGGTGCTGCCTTCATGATCGTGGGCATATTCATTATGATGGGCAACCTTTTGCTCTCCCTGAAACGGGAAATCGTGCCCGAGGCCGCCGACCCCTGGGGCGGGGTGACCCTGGAATGGGCCAGTCCTTCCCCGCCACCCCTGCACAATTTTGTCCGGGAGCCCGTGGTCCTGGACTATCCCTATGATTTTTCCGGGGTGGAAGCCAAATACGGAACCAAAGGAGTCTGAGATGCATCCCCACAACGATGAAACCGGCAAAAAACTGGGCATGTGGCTCTTCCTTTACACGGAGATCATCCTCTTTGGCGGGCTCTTTGTCCTCTATGCGGTCTATTTTGCCGTCTACACAGAGGATTTTATCGTGGGCGGGGCCCAGCTGGACCGGATCTTCGGCCTGGTGAACACCGTGATCCTGTTGATCTCCAGTTTTGCCGTGGCCGCCGCCATCACGGCGGTGCAGCAGTCCCAGAAAAAGATCGCCCTCTGGTCCGTGGGCGGGGCCCTGGTCTGCGGCCTGATTTTTCTTGTCAACAAGTATTTTGAATGGGGCCACAAGATCGAGGTGGGCATCTATCCCAATTCGTCCTCCCTTGTGGAAGGGCCGGACGGGCTGAACATGTTCTTTGGCCTCTACTATGTGATCACCGGTCTCCACGGGGTGCACATCGTCATCGGCATGACCCTGCTGGCCGTGGCCATGGGCTTCATTGCCAAGGACCGGATCACCCCCACCCGGTTTGCCCTGCTGGAAAATGCCGGTCTTTACTGGCATCTGGTGGATCTGATCTGGATTTTTATTTTTCCCCTGTTTTATCTGGTGATTTAAGGAGGCGTGATGACGAGTGCCCATATTTTTTCATATCAAACCCTGTTAAAGGTGCTGGGGCTGCTGCTGGTGCTCACCGGTATCACCGTGGGGGCCTCCTATGTGGACCTGGGCTGGGCCAACGTCTGGGTGGCCCTTACCATTGCGTCCTGCAAGGCGTCTCTGGTGCTGATCATCTTCATGCACATGAAGTACGAAGGCCGGCTGTTGGTGGTATCCTTTATCTCCACCATCGTTTTTTTGGCCATCATGATCGGTTTTACCTTTTGGGATATTTCATTCAGGTGAGGTGAAGACATGGTCAATCCGGTTACATTGGTGGATCGTTCCTTTTATTTTATCATCGGCTTTTCCTTTATCTTCCTCTTTGCCATCACCGCGGTCATGATCTATTTTGTCATCCGCTACCGGCGTAGCCGCCACCCCAAGGCCGCCGACATCCGGGGGAACTGGAAGCTGGAGGTGGCCTGGACCCTTATTCCCTCGGTCATTGCCCTGGCCATGTTCGTTTCGGGATGGCAGGCCTATACCGGGCTTCGCAACGTGCCCGAAGGGGCTCTGGAGATCCAGGTCATTGCCCAATCCTTTTCTTGGATCATGGTCTATCCCAACGACAAGGAGCTGGAAAACGAGTTGGTGGTGCCGGTGAACACCCCCATCAAGCTCAACATTTCCTCGGAGGATGTGATCCACTCCCTCTTTATCCCGGCCTTTCGGTTGAAAACCGATGCCGTGGCCGGCATCACCACCTATGCCTGGTTTCTGCCGGAAAACCTGGGGGAGTTCACCTTCCAGTGCACGGAATTCTGCGGCACCGGCCATGCCGACATGAACGGGGTGGTCCGGGTGGTCACCCTGGAGGAATACGATGAATGGCTGGCCGAGGAAGAGGAGTGGTAGGCATGGATGGGCTGAGGGACTGGGCTGCCCTGTGCAAGCCCCATCTGAGCCTGTTCATTGCCCTGTCCGCCGTCCTGGGCCATGGGTTCAGCGGCCCGGGTCTGAATACGGACTCCCTTGTGCTGGGGCTGGGCGTTTGGGCCCTGGCATCCGGTGCAGCCATGCTCAACAATGTCCAGGACCGGACCTACGATGCCGGATTTAAACGGACCCGGACCCGGGCCCTGGTAAAAGGCCGCATCTCCCCTTCCGGGGCATTGGCCCTTTCCCTGCTCCTGATCACAGGAGCGCTTTTCTTCTTGTACATTCGGTTTGACGGAAACGGCCCCTGGCTACTGGGGGGCCTTGGGGTGGTCTGTTACAATGGATGGTATACCCCGCTTAAGAAATTCAGCCTCTGGGCCCTGGTCCCCGGCGTGGTCTGCGGCATGCTCCCCCCGGCCATGGGGTGGACCGCAGTGCCCTGGGCCATGGACCATCTGGATCTCTCCCGGCTTTTCTGGCTCATGGCCGTGCTGGGCAGTTGGCAGGTGCCCCACTTCCTGGTCATCCAGGCCCGGCAGTCCAACACGGACAGGGGACGGGCCTTTCCCGCCCTTGTCCGTGGCTTTTCAAGTACAGGCCTGGACCACCAGGTCTTTGTCTGGACCAGCCTTTACAGCCTTTCCCTATTTATCTTTCTTCTCCATCACCAGATGGTCTCTTCCGGGGCCGCCGTTGCCGTGGGCCTCAATGCCCTGGTCCTTCCCCTGGTGGTGGGAACCAGCCTCTTTCTGGGCCGACGCCGGGAGCAGCCCCTCCAGGCATTCTGCCACCATGCCATGATTTTCTCCCTCTTCTGCTTCATGGCCGCTGGCTTCTATGACCGGCTCATGCCCTTCCCGGCCGGATAAATTTAAAATCCTTGCCCGGCCCCTCTTCCCAGAACTTTTTAATGAAGCTGTCCCGTCCCGATCCCAGGCGGTAGAACTTGTATTGGACCGTATGGGTGTTGTGGTAGTTTTGGTGGTGGTCCTCGGCCGGATAAAAGGGGGCCGCTTCCAGGATCTGGGTTGCCACGGGGCCCTCCAGAAGGCCGGAGGATTCCAATTGCCGGACCATCTCCCGTGCCTGGGCCTCCTGCTCCGGGGAATGGAAAAAGACGGCGGAGGTGTATTGACTCCCCCGGTCCACAAAGCTGCCCCCGTCGTCGGTAGGATCGATCTGGCGGAAGAACCGTTCCAAGAGCTCCCAATAGGAGACCTTTTCTGGATCAAACTGGATTTCAAGGGCTTCCACATGGCCGGTGCGGCCGGTGCAAACCTGTTCGTAACTGGGATTTTCAACCTGGCCGCCGGTGTAGCCCGACAGGATTTTTTCCACGCCCTCTACCCCGTCAAAGGCCGAGGCCGTGCACCAGAAACATCCCCCTGCAAAGCAGGCGGTTTGGATCTTTTGTTCTGAATTCATACCGGTTTACCCCCATGGATTTGGCCCTTCCTGTGACCGGTGCGGGGCAGGGAAGAGGCGGCTGCCTGCTGTCCCGGTGTCGGTATCAGGAACGGGTCGGTGAATTGATCTGTTTTTCTGCCTGAATCAGGGCGGTGACCCCTTTGTGTAGGGTATGAACGATTTGGGCTTCGTCAATGCCCAGGCGGTGTTTATTGGAAATGTCAAAGACGGCGCCCTCCACCGAGGTCTTCTCCCCATGGGTGCCCCGGATCTGAAGATGGTGTTTGGCAGCGATGGCGTTGAGCTGTTCCGGTTGGGTTTCCAGGCCGGGAAGGCGGATGTGGACCCCGGCCCGCATGGCCGTTCCAATGTTGGTGGGGCAGGCCGACAGATACCCCAGGCGGGGATCATGGGCAAAGGAGAGGTGGGTTTCAAGGCTGTCCAGAAGCCGTCCCATGCGGGCAAAGACAGAGGCCATGTCCGCTCCCCTTTCCAGGCTGACCACCCGGAGGTGATCCTCTTCATTGACCCAGACCTGGGCCTGGCCGTCGTGGGCGTGGAAGATGCCCCGTGCCCGGGGAAAGGCCCCATTGATGCCGGCGGCCTCCATGAACCGGTCCCCCTTGGGGAAGGCCCGGCCCTTTTCATGGGCGGCTTTGAGGTCTGCTTCGGAAAGGGTGTCCATGGGGTAATAGGTACCGGAAAGGTCTTTGGAAAATGCCTGGACCGCTGCCAGGGCTGCATCCCTTACCCCGTCCCGCTCTTCCGGGGACATGTGGGGGGGAAAGGGAAACCGGGCCAGGTTCCGGGCCACACGGATGCGGGTGGTCAAGACAAATTCTCCTTCGGGGTCCGGGTTTTCAAGGTCCAATCCGGTAAAGGCGTCACAGGGCAGGGGGGCCGGGTGGGAAATGGGGGCTTCCATCCCATGGTAATCCACAATCACCCGGTCCATGATCTCCTGGAAAAGGACATAGGTCTCGGGATCCCCCACATAGATGCCGATGCTGGAGTCGGGGTTCTCCCGGCCCGAGGCAATGGCCTTTGCAAGGGTGAAGCCCGTGGCGGTCTTCAGGGCAGAAAGCCGGGCGTACCGCTCCGGGGTGACATACCGGGCGACAAGGGAACGGGCCGTCTCCGGGAATAGGGTATTTTTCATTTAATTGCCATGGGTCCTGGATTGGGAGGAGATGCCCCGGGCCAGACGGGTCTGGATCCGGTCAAGGATGGGACATTGGGCGTGGCATTTTGGGCGTTTTTTCTTGTACTCACACTCGACGCAGGGACTCTGGGTTAAGTAGCCGATTTCAAAATCGAATCGGTCTCTTTTGACGGAAGTACTCATAGGCATTTGGGTTTGGGTTCCGGGTTAAAATCCGGTAATTATATCAGATGTTTTTGGGGATCGTCAATAAGGTCAGCGTTAAACCCCCTGTTTTCCAAACCACCATTTGTCCCCGGGAGAGGAGGGGTTTTTTCTAAAAAATCAATGTTTTTTTTGAAAAAAGAAGTTTGTGCTTTGGCCTTGTCATACGGGGTCGCCCATGTTAAAACCATGGGCATCCATCTAAACATACGATGAAATAAACCCCAATACATTATACATGAATTAAAGGAAGGTATATAAGTCAGTGGCTGAATCAAGATTTGCGGAATTGAAGGAAAGGGAAAAACAAGCACGAAAACAAATTGTGATTGAATCCGCATTGGCATTGTTTGCCAGAAAACCCTTTTACGAAGTAGGAATGCGGGAAGTGGCCGACGAAGCCGGCATCAGCCCCGCCACCATTTACCGGTATTTCCCCAGCCAGGAAGAGTTGTTCAACGAGGCGTTCCTCCAGGACATCTCTGCGGCCACAACGGATTTCCAGCGGATGGTAGAGAATGATGAACCCGCCAGCATTGAAGAATTCGGTGTGACATTTGTGGACCATCTTTTTAAGAATGAATCCACCTTTCAGATGATGACCTATCTCATGCTCAAGGACAACCTGACCCACCCGGTCATGGGCAAGTTTGACTCCGTCACCAAGCTCTTTTTCGATTTGTTCGCCACCCTGCTGGAACGCCACGGTGTTGAAGAAGAGATCGCCCGGATCTACTCCCACTCCTTTGTGGCCTCCATCACCGGCATTCTCATGACCTTTAGAAACTCCTCTGGAAAGGATAAAGAGGCCGTCCGGGATCACATTATCAAAGTGGTCCAGGTCACCGCCTCCCTCTATAACGACAAATTGTTGGGAGAGTAATCCGATAATCCTCTGAAGTTCCCCTCCTTGACAGGTTCCCAGACAGATCTATATTAGATAAAATTTACGGTTTCAACATCCGGTTGATTTTGTGGTTTTTTAAACGATTTTGTAAGGGATTTGCGCATGGAGGATATCAAGGCGATTATCGAGGAAAAACACCTGAACATCAGTCGGATCCGACAGGAGATTTCCAAACAGCTTGTGGGACAGGAAAAGCTGGTGGACAGCCTTTTAACCGGGTTGCTCACCGGCGGACACGTCCTCATTGAAGGGGTGCCGGGGCTTGCCAAAACATCTGCGGTAAAAGCCCTGGCATCCTCTGTCCAGGCCGATTTCAAACGGATCCAGTTCACCCCGGACCTGCTTCCGGCCGATCTCACCGGCACGGAGATCTATCGTCCCCAGACCACGGATTTCGTGACCCGGAAAGGGCCGCTCTTCAACCACATCATCCTGGCCGACGAAATCAACCGTGCCCCCTCCAAGGTCCAGTCTGCATTGCTGGAGGCCATGGAGGAAAAGCAGATCACCATCGGGGATACCACCTATCCCTTGCCCTCCCCCTTCCTGGTACTGGCCACCCAGAACCCCCTTGAACAGGAAGGCACCTATCCCCTGCCCGAAGCCCAGGTGGACCGGTTCATGCTCAAGGTCCTCATCGATTATCCCCACCGGGCCCAGGAGATTGAAATCCTAAAGAAAAACAGTTTTGCCCCGGCCCCGCCCGTGGCCCCCGTCATCACCTGCGAGGATTTGGCGGACATGGCCGCCGTGGTGGAGCAGATCTACGTGGATGAAAAGCTCAAGGAATATATCGTGGATCTCATCCTGGCCACCCGGAATGCAGCCGCTTTGGGGGAAACATCACACCAAGACGACATCACCCGGTACATTGAGTTCGGGGCCTCCCCCAGGGCCACCATCTTCCTGGCCAAGGCCGCCCGGGTCCGGGCCTTCCTGGCCGGACGGGCCTATGTCACCCCCGAGGACATCAAGCTGGTGGGACCCGATGTGCTGCGACATCGGATCCTCCTCTCCTTCGAGGCCGAAGCCGACGATGTCTCCGTGGAGGCCATCATCGCCGCCCTTTTTGATTCGGTCCCCGTACCCTAGGAAGCGGCCATGATACCGGCCCATATCATCCAGAAAATCCGCCGGGTCCACATCAAGTCCCGGCGCACCGTATCCAGCCCCATGGCCGGCCAGTACCGCTCCGTCTTCCGGGGCTCGGGCATGGAGTTCGAAGAGGTGAGGGAGTACAGCCCGGGGGACGACGTCAAGGCCATTGACTGGAAGGTCTCTGCCCGCATGGGTAGACCCTTTGTCAAGCGATTTCGGGAGGAGCGGGAAGCCATTGTCATCCTCCTCATTGACATGAGCCATTCCCTGGGATTTGGCAGCTTTTCCGGCCCGGTCCTGGAAAAGGTGGCAGAGACCGCTGCGGTCCTGGCCTTTTCCGCCATCAAAAACAACGACAAGGTTGGGGTGATCTTCTTCACCGACCAGGTGGAAAAATACATCCCCCCGAAAAAGGGGAGTGCCCATGTCTGGCGGGTGATCAAGGAAATCTTCACCTTCCGGCCCCAGGCCCGGGGCACCGACCTCAACCTCCCCCTGGACTACCTGTCCCGGGTCATGAAAAAGCGGGCCTTTGTCTTCATCCTTTCGGATTTTTTCGGCCCCCTGGACGACCGCTCCCTGAACATTGCCCGGCAGCGCCACGAACTCATCGGCATTCGTATCCTGGACGACGGTGCCCTTTCCTTGCCCAAAGGCGGTATCCTGCCGGTGCGGGATCTGGAGACCGGGGTCACCCGGTGGGTGGATGCCTTTAACCGCCGCTTCCGAACCGCCTGGACCCAGCAGCAGACCCAGCGCCTGGAGAGGGCCAAAAAGCAGTTCCTCCGTGCCAAAAGCGATTTTTTTGACCTCAACACCCGGGACTCCGTGGCCGACACCCTGACTCGGTATTTCAGACTTCGGGAGAAACGACAGCGATAAATGAAGGATATCCACGACATACGCCCCCCCGTCATGGCGGGCCTGGATCCCGACCTGGTCCGGTACGGCCTCTGGGCCCTGGCAGGGCTTGCGGCACTCCTGGTCCTGGCCTGGTTGGCCCGGCGGCTCTGGAAACAGCGTGGGGGAAAGGGGGAAGAAACCATGGTGCCCCAAATTCCTCCCATTGAGGCCGCCCTTGCCGCCCTGGAAGCGCTAAAGCAAAACCCCAGTACATCCCGGGCCTTTTATTTCCAGCTTTCCGGCATCCTCAAGGCATACCTGGGGGATCGCCTCCTCTTCCATGCCCGGGAGATGACCACCCCGGAGCTGGCCCGGGCCCTGGGCAACACCCCTCTGCCCCCGAACCTGGCGAACCGGATTTCCCAATTCCAGAAACATTGCGATCCCCTTCGCTATGCCCCGGAACCGGATGCCGCCATTGCCACGGCACCGACCATTGGGGACGGGAAATTTAATAACCCATCCGACCTGACAGCCGACCTTGCCAGGGTGGAAGCCCTGGTCAAGGAAGTGGACGCCGCCCTCACACCGGTGGACAGCCATGGCGCAGATGCTGCCGGGGATGCCGATTTTCCCGATATCCCCCGGACCCCTGCCGAAACCCCACTACCGGTCCTGGAAGACAGATCAAAGGGGGAGGGCCCATGAGCTTTCGATTTGCCGATCCCCTTTTTCTTTTGCTGTTGATTCCCCTGGCGACATTGGGGCTCCGCGCCCTTTTCCGTGCCCGGAAGCCCGCATCCACCGGCCTGGGTCTGCCCACCCTCCAGGGGAGCCGTGACCTACCCCTGGGCCTAACCACCCGGGTGGCCCCCTTCCTCTTTTTGATCAAGCTTGGGGCCGTTGCCCTGCTCATTGTCGGCCTGGCCCGGCCCCAGTCCGGACGGGAGCGCACCGAGATCCAGACCCGGGGGGTGAACATCGTCCTGGCCTTGGACCTTTCTGAATCCATGCGGGCCCTGGACTTCAAGCGGGACGGGGAAGTGGTGGACCGGCTTCAAGCGGTCAAGGGCGTGGTGGGGGACTTCATCCTCAAGCGGGACCAGGACCGCATGGGCATGGTGGTTTTTGGCTCCAACGCCTTTACCCAGGTTCCCCTGACCCGGGACTATGACACCCTTACCTTTATCCTGGACCGGCTGCGCATCGGAGCGGCCGGCCCCCGCACCGCCATTGGTGATGCTGTCGGCATCTCCCTCAAGCGGCTCAAGGACATCCCTTCGGATTCCAATATCATCATTCTCCTCACCGACGGGGAGAGCAACGCAGGGGAGCTGAACTGGGAAGAGGCCGCCGCCGTTGCCGCAGCACAGGACGTGAAGATTTACACCATTGGCGTGGGCTCCAACGGCCAGGCCCCCTTTCTGGTGGACGGCCTTTTGGGCAAGCAATATGTTTATCGCCGGGTGGGCATGGATGTGGCCAGCCTTAAGGCCATTGCCCAAATCACCGGGGGCCTCTTTTTCAAGGCCGAAGACACCCAGGGCCTGGAGGCGGTCTATGACCGCATCAACACATTGGAAAAGACCGAAGTCACCCAGGAGAAATGGGTGGAATACAAGGAGCAATACCCCAAGGCCGTGGTGGCCGCTCTGGTGCTTCTCCTCCTCCATCTTCTCCTCACCCAGACCCGATTCATGAGGATTCCCTGATATGCCCTTTGATCATCCCCAATATCTGATCTGGCTCTGGATTTTCATCCCCGTGGCCGCATTGCTGGCCTGGGCCGTCCGTCGCCGTCGCCGGATCCTCAATGCCTTTGCCGCCCCGGAACACCATAAAATCCTTCTGCCCGGTTATGCCCCTAAGCGGCGTTGGCTCAAGGCCGGATTGATCCTGTCTGCCCTGGCCCTGGCCATTGTCGCCCTGGCCGGTCCCCGGTACGGTTTCCGCTGGGAGCAGACCCACCGCAGGGGCGTGGACATCATGATCGCACTGGACTGCTCCCGGTCCATGCTGGCCACGGACATCCAGCCCAACCGCCTGGAACAGGCCAAGCGGGAGATCATCGACCTCCTCAACCGGGTCACCGGCGACCGGGTGGGCCTGGTGGCCTTTTCCGGCCAGGCCATCCTCCAATGCCCCCTCACCCTGGACCACGGCGCCTTCCAGGTCTTTTTAAAGGTCCTGTCCCCGGACTACATGCCCGTGGACGGCACCCACATCAAGGCCGCCCTGGAGGCGGCTGCTTCAGGATTTGATCCGGATATGGAGACGGAAAAAGCCGTCATCCTCATCACCGACGGGGAAAATACGGCCGGGGATCTCACCGACACCCTCAACACCATCGCCACCCAGGGCATCCGCATCTTCAGCATCGGCGTGGGCGATCCCAAGGGCGCCCCTATCCCCGACGTCCAGGGTGGCTTTAAAAAGGATGCCCGGGGCAATATCATCCTTTCCAAGGTGGACATGGCTGCCCTGGAGAAGATGGCCCAGGCCACCGGCGGCCTGGCCGTCCGCTCCGTTGCCGGGGACATGGACCTGGAAAAAATCTATATCCAGCGCATCAAGGGCACCATGGAACAGAAGGACGTGGTCCAGGGCAAGCGCCGGGTCTGGGAGAACCGATTCCAATGGCTCCTCTTCCCCTGTGTCCTCCTTCTTCTATGGGAGATTTGGCTTCCCTTGTATCGCAGGCCTTCCCGGAGTCGGTCAAGGGTGGGGGGGACCACCCTCTGCCTCCTGGTTTTATCCGGCCTCTGGATGACCCCGGCCCGGGCCAACACGGTTCAGGATGGGATAGAGGCCTACAATGCCCAGGGCTTTGAAAAGGCCAAGGCCCGGTTTATAGAGGCCCAGCTCAAGGATCCCGACGATCCCCGCCTCTACTACAACATCGGCACGGCCGCCTATAAAACCGGGGACTATGATCTGGCGGAAAAGCAGTTCAAACGGGCGGCGGAAGGAACGGACCCCACCCTGCGGCAGAATGCCCTCTACAACCTGGGCAACACCCAATACCGAAATGGGGATCTGGAGGCATCCCTGGAGACCTTTGAGAACCTGGTGAAAGAATTCCCCGAGGACCAGCAGGCCAAGGAGAACCTTGAATTTGTGAAGGCGCAGAAGAACAAGCCCCCCCAGAATCAGAATCAGGATCAGAACCAGGGCCAGAATAAAGACGGGAAAGATCAGAAACAAGGGGATCAGGCCGACAAAAATCAGGGACAGGGTAAGCAGGATCAGGATCAGCAGAACAGGTCCGGACAGGATAAAGGACAGTCCGATCCCCAGAAGGGCCAAAGCGGTCAAGGCAAGAACGCTGATCCCGGGGATAAACCCAAGGGAGATCCCCAGCAGGCCCCCCAGCCCGGAGACCAGGACAAGTCACCGAAGCGGGGGCAGGACAATGCCGATAAAGGGGAGGCGTCCAAACCCGGACAGGAAGAGGGCGCTCCCAAACCGCCCGACCCCAAGCCTGATCCCAAGAGTGTAGCCGCCCAGGCCCAGGATGGTCAGGGGGATTCCAAAAACAAAAGAGATCAAGAAGAACAAGGGGCCATGGCCCAGGGGGGGAAGGCCGACCCGGCCCGGGACCCGGCCCAGGCCGCCCTGGAGCAGAAGTTGAACCGCCTGGAAGACAAGCCCGGCATGGCCCTGATGCCCGTGGGGGATGCCCGGGACATTGAAAAGGATTGGTAGAATGATGAAAGAGAAGCCACGGCGCATATGCCTGATGATACTGGTGGGGTTGGTCCTGGGGGCAAGCCTCTGGGCCTTGCCGGCAGGGGCCGAGGAATTCACCGCCACCGCCCTGGTGGACCGGACCCGGATCACCCCGGAGGAGGGGCTGATCCTCCAGGTGGTGGTCACCGGAGGGGAGGCCCAGGTGGACACCTCGGCCCTCAAGGATTTTGAAATCCTTTCCCGGGGAACCTCGTCCCAGCGCTCCTGGGTGAACGGGGAAGCCGAGCACAAGGTGATTTACCAATTCCGGCTGGCCCCCCTGGGGACCGGAACCCTGGTGATCCCGCCCCTTACGGTTTCCCGGGACGGGGAGGCCCGGTATACCAACGCCATCACCATCCAGGCGGTCGAGGCTGAACAGGGCCCGGGCCAGGCCAACCCCCTCTTTGCCAAGGCCCTGGTGGGCCGCACCGAACTGGTTGTTGGGGAGCAATTTCTCTACACCTTTGAATTCTACACCGCCCTGCGCATCGTGGGGGGGAAGCTGGACCGGCCGTCCTTCGCCGGCTTTTCCGTCAAGGAACTCAAGGAGCGGTCCCAGAGGGCCGAGGTGATCAACGGGGTGGAATATGCCGTCACCGGCATCCATTACCTGCTCACCCCGGCAGGGGCGGGCACCCAGGAGATCGAACCGGCCCAGCTGTCGGCCCAGGTCCTCATGCCCCGGCGGGGCAGCGACACCTTCGACAGCCTTTTCAACGATTCCTTTTTCAACCAGGGCCAGACCCGCTCCCTTCGCATCAAGTCCAACCCGGTGACCCTTACGGTCTCCCCCCTGCCGCCCCTGTCCGGGGATCTGCCCTTTTCCGGCCTGGTGGGGGAATTCAAGCTCACGGCCCAGGTGGACAAGACCCAATTGACTGCAGGGGAATCCGCCACCCTTTCCTTAACACTGGAAGGCCGGGGCAATGTCATGGATGCCCAGATCCCCCCCCTGGCCCTGGATCAGGACAGCTTCAAGGTCTACGAGGACAGCCCCGTGGAAGAGATGGGGGTGGATGCCAGGGGCCTGGCCGGTAAAAAGGTCTTTAAGCGGGCCCTGGTCCCCCTCAAGGCCGGCACCCTCCAGATCCCTCCGGTGAAGCTCTCCTACTTCAACACCCAAAGCCGCCAATACCAGACCCTGGTCACCGACCTCTTCCATTTGGAAGTGGTCCCCTCACAGGAGATGCTCAATGCAGGAGGTGCCCCGCCCATGGATACGGGCAAGGGAATTGAAAAACAGGCCGTGGAACTGGTGAACCAGGATATCCTGGACATCCGCCAGAACCTCACGGCCCTGGACGCCAAAGGGCCCTGGACCCCTGGCGCCTTTGCCGCCATGGCGGCCCTCCCCCTGTTGGCCCTGGGCCTGGTCCGGGCATGGGCCGGTCGCAGGGGACGCCACAGGGATTCCGTCTCCCGGCAGCTCCGGGAACGGGCCAAGACCCATGTGAAGGCCGCAGCCCGGCATGCCGGCACCGGCAATGCCTCGGACGAGGTGGCCCGCCACCTCAGGGAAGGGCTCACCGCCGTCCTCTGCGGCCGGGGCGGCGCCCGGGGGGAACTCCTTACCCGGGAGGAGGCCAAAGCCATCATGGAGGAGACCCATGCCTCCCCGGATGAAACCCAGGCCGTTCTCACCATGCTGGCCGACCTGGACAATGCCCGGTACGGCGGCGGCGCCCTGGACAGGGAAAGGGAAACCGAGCTTCTGGCCCTTCTTAAACATCTGATCAAGACCAGCCTTATGGTCCTGGTCGTCCTTGCCGGGATCTGGAGTCAGCCCCAGGATAGTTCGGCGGCAGAGCCTTCCGATCCCCACACCGGTCGTCGGTTCATCCAGGCCGTGGATGCCTATCGGGCCGGGGACCATGAACAGGCCGCCCAGACCTTTGAGGCCCTTGCCCTTTCCGGCATCGAAAACCCGGATCTCTATTTCAATGCGGGCAATGCCTGGCTCAAGGCCGGGGACCTGGGCCGGGCCATCCTCTGGTATGAACGGGCTCTTAAGCTCAGCCCCGGGGACCCGGATCTGGGCTTTAACCTGGACCATGCCCGCTCCCTGATCAAGGATAGGGAAGAGGGCCGGGCCGGGATGGTGGAAGCCGCCCTGGACCAATTGCCCCCCCTGGATCGCCTCCAATGGGCCTGCCTGATCCTGCTGGCCGTTTTCTGCCTCCACGGGGTCGTACGCAGCCTTCAACGGAAAAACATATTTACCAATGCGGGGAAGGTCCTTTTGGGTTTTGCCCTGGCCGCCTTCCTGGTCCTGGGATTGAAATATTATAAGGAAAATTTCCTGGCCCGGGCCGTGATCATCGGGGAGGAGGTGGCCGTGCGGTCGGGCACCGATCCCGCCGCCACCCGGCTCTTTGACCTCCATGCCGGCACAAGGGTCCGGGTCCGTGCCCGGGAGAATGGGTATTTGAAAATTATGTTCACACCGGATAAAGTAGGGTGGGTAAAGGGGGGTGACGCCCTTGAAATTTAAGGCCGCCTCTAATCGTTGTTTTCTAAAACTGATGATTGGAAGCACCCTGGGGGGCAGATCCCTTGAAGATGACCGGATGAATCCCATTGTGACAGGAGGAGAATATGGAAGAGAATAAAGAAAAACGCGTATTGGTTCCAGTGGCCCAGGGCATCGAAGAGATGGAGGCCATCACCATCATTGACGTTCTCCGTCGGGCCGGCGCCCATGTCACCGTGGCCTCTGTGGATGAAAAACGAGTCCAGGCGGCCCGGGGCATCTGCTTTGAGGCCGACTGCCTCATTGCCGATATCATGGACCGGGATTTTGACCTGGTGGCCCTGCCCGGGGGCATTCCCGGGGCACAGAACCTGGCCGCATCTGAAGATTTGGCCCGGCTTTTGAAATCCCAGGCCGCCAAGCAGGCCCTCTACGGTGGGATCTGTGCCTCACCGGCCGTGGTCCTCCACCCCCTGGGCCTGGCAAAGGAAGGGGCCGTGACCTGCCATCCCGGATTTGCCCACCTCATCGGGGACACCACCGGAGAGCGGGTTTCCAAAGAGGGATGCTGCATCACCTCCCGGGGCGGGGGCACCTCCCTTGATTTTGCCCTGGCCCTGGTGGAGCAGCTCTTCCCTAAAGAAACCCTGGAAGAGGTCCGGGCGGGGCTGGCACTGAATTAACCGGGGCATGGGCAAACCATTGGACTTTTTTCACAAATACCGGCAGCGGCTGCTCCAGATGGGCCTGGGCCTGGGCCTGGTGGCACTGGCCCTGATCATTGAGATGGTGGCTGTCCCCCCCAGGGGCGTCCACGTCTATGGGGCAGGCACCAATGGGTATAAGGGCATGGTTCCGGGAATGGACCGGATGGAGGCCCTGGAGGCCGTGAACCGGTTCAAGGCCGTGCGGCAGCTGGAGACCTGTAATCCCACTGCCCGCATGGCATTGTCCTCCAGAAAGGTCTTTGACATGACCCCGGAGTTGGCCCTTGCCCCCTCCTGGATCTGCCGCCCCAGAAAGGCGGCACCGGTCCACCTGGTCTTCCGCAAAGACCGGTTGGCCCAGGTCATTGTCCTGCGGACGGGATGGAAGCCCGGGGCCCCCTCCCATCTTTTGCCCCATTGCCTTGAATTAAACCCGGACGGCCTCTGGGGGGGAGGGGAATATGGGAACTATCCCCTTTATTTCCACCCGGAGGCCATTGAATAATGACGTTGAATTGATATCCCATTCGGGATATAGACTCCTGGTGCCGGAGGCGTTCCGGAACCGGATATGAGAACAGGCCCATGGGGCCAAGGAAGGACAGATAGGGAATGAAACGGATGACGGATATATTGAAGACACGCATCGGCGTGGTCGGCGCCGGAAGCTGGGGAACCGCCCTGGCGAAACTTCTGGCCGATAAGGGCTTTGCCCTGGACCTCTGGGTCTTTGAGCCGGAAGTGCGGGAACAGATCGAACAGGACCGTGAGAACAAGGTCTTCCTTCCGGGCTTCAAACTGCCGGAAAACCTTACCCCCACCAATGACCTGGAACGGGCCGTCAAGGACAAGGATCTGGTCCTGGTGGTGGTCCCCTCCCATTGCATGCGGACCGTGGCCGGGCAGATGACGGATTTTATCAATGGAGACACCATTGTGGTCACCGCCTCCAAGGGCATTGAAAACAAGACCCACCAGACCATGACCGGAATTCTGGACGAGGTTCTGGAAAAGATCCCCCAGGGCCAATTGGCCGTTCTTTCCGGCCCCAGCTTTGCCAAGGAAGTGGCCAACCATGTCCCCACGGTGGTGGCTTCTGCCTCGGTTGACGCCGGGACCGCCCGGTTTGTCCAGGAGGTTTTTTCCTGCCCCAGCTTCCGGGTCTATGTCAACGACGACCCCGTGGGAACCCAGATCGGCGGGGCCATGAAAAATGTTCTGGCCATTGCCGCCGGCATCTGCGACGGCATGGAAATGGGCCTTAACCCCAGGGCTGCCCTCATCACCCGGGGGCTAACCGAGATGAACCGGCTGGGCACCAAAATGGGGGCCGATCCCCTGACCCTCTCTGGCCTGGCCGGGGTGGGGGATCTGTTGCTCACCTGCACCGGCGCCCTGAGCCGGAACTATACCCTGGGCATCCAGATCGGCCAGGGCAAGAAGCTGGAGGAGATCATCTCCGAGATGCGCATGGTGGCCGAGGGGGTAAAAACCACCCGCTCCGTCTATAACCTCTCCCGGAAACTGGGGGTGGATCTGCCCATCTGTAACGAAGTCTACCATGTCCTGTTCGAGGATTACGCCGTGGAAGAGACGGTGCAGCGGCTCATGAATCGCTCCCTCAAGCATGAATTGGACGGGGTGAGATAGGCCCCTGCCCAGGGCTCCTGGGCCTTGTGAAAGTGAATACGGCCCCCCGTATCCCGGGGGGCTTTTTGTATGTCCGGCGTATAAAAATCAGGGGCTTGCCGTTGGGAGGAACTTGGGGTATAACCGGCGTTCCCTTTTGAATAAAATCCATAGATTAAGATAGGTGCAGTTTTGGAAACAGGTGTAATCAATGTGTCTGAACTCACGGTTCAGAACCCCTTTGCTTCAATTTTCCCCATGGGGGAAGAGACCCTGGGCTCCATCCGTCAGGACATGGAGACCAACGGATTTGATCCGGTTTTCCCCATAGTGGTCTGGGAAGGAAAAAACATCGTGGTGGACGGCCATACCCGGTTTACCGCTGCCAAGGCCGTGGGCCTGGAAGAGGTGCCCGTGGTCTTCAAATCCTTTGACAATGAGGATGATGCCATCCTCTACAGCTTCCACGTCCAGCGGAACCGGCGGAACATGTCCGACGACGACATCCTCCGCTGCTTGGAGCTTCTGGACAATATCCAGGAGGGCGCAGCAAAGAAGGCCCCGGCCAAAGGGGAAGATGCCCCGCCCAAACAGACCCGGAAAGAGGTCAATGAGATGCGGGCCAAGGAGCTGGGCATCTCGGCCAACAAGGTGGACAAGGCCCGGAAGGTCCTGGAACATGCCCCGGAAGAGATCAGGGAAAAGGTCAATGCGGGGGAAAAATCCATCAACAAAGCCTACAACGAAATGCAGGAGATGCGCCGGGAGTCCGGCGAGATCAAAGGGGCCCCCACCACGGGGCTGGGAGCCGCCACCAAATACCATCAATGCCTGGGCCGTTACCTCAAGGAGTTGACCCGGATCCGGGAAAACGGATGGGAGGACATCTCCCGGGAAAAGGCCCTGGCCGACATTGAAGACATAAAATCCCTCATCGAAAGCGAACCGCCGGGGGAGGACGAATTCTAGGACTTACCAATGGCCCTAATCGCCGATTAAGAACGGGAAGCAGCCCTCTGCTTCCCGTTTGTATTTGGGGGGGAAATCCGGGGCGGCGCCTCCGGGCCGGGTATTGCCCCATGGGCCCCATGGCTGGATTTCCAGGGCCCATATTCTGCAAAGCCTTTGGTCGCAACGGTCTTCGGGATATGGGTTCGTTTAAAAATGTTCCACCCGGTTGAGTTCAACAACAGCAAAGGCTTCTTCTCCGGGCTTCCCTTGATCCCATGGGGTTTTCCTGGTATGAACGAGGGGTAGTACCGCCTCTCGGCCAGATTCCCTTAACCAAAGGAGCCAGATATGTCGGATTACAATCCTTCCAATTGGGAGGAGCGTTTGATTGCGCCTGAAAAGGTGCTCAACCACATCAACCCGGGCATGACCCTTTTCATCGGCACCGGGCCGGCCGCCCCCCGGACCCTGATGAAGATGCTGCTGGATACGGATACCCACAATATACGGGATTTGGAGCTGGTTCAGCTGGCGGTGCTGGGGGACACCATCCTCTCCGTAGACCGCCTCAACGCACCCAATTACCGGCTCAAGACCTTCTGCTCCGGCTATGTGGCCTGGGACACCATTTCATCGGGCCAGGTGGACCTCATCCCGGCCTATTATTCCGACATCCCCAAGCTCATCAAATCCCGGCTACTGGATATTGACGTGGCCTTTATCCAGATCACCCCGCCCGACGCCGCCGGCTATTGCAGTCTGGGCATGGCCGTGGACGTGGCCCGGGAGGTCATGGAACAGGCATCGGTGGTGGTGGGGGAGGTGAATGCGGACATCCCCTTTACCTACGGGGATACCTTTGTCTCCATAGAGGATTTCGACTACCTGGTAAAATCCACCCGGGAACCCGTGACCTATGAACTGCCCAAGGTCCGGCCCGAGATGAAAAAGGTGGCCGCCAACCTGGCCTCGGTGATTCGGGACGGGGACTGCCTGGGATATGGCTTCGGTCCCCTTTTCGAAGCCCTGGTCCCCCATCTTTCCGACAAAAAGGACCTGGGCGTCCATTCCCTCTATTTCACCGATGCCCTGGCCGAATTGGTCAATTGCGGGGCTGTGAACAACTCCAGGAAATCCCCCTTCCGGGGCAAGTCCCTGGTCTCCTATGCCATTGGGACCAAGGAGCTGATGAAGTGGCTGGACAAGAATCCCATGGTGGAGTTCCAGGGCATCGACTGGATCTGCAACTCCCATTTCATTTCCCGGAATCCACAGTTTGTCTCCATCTACGAGGCCCGGAAGGTCGATCTCCTCGGCGCCGTCACCTTCCCCACAAAGGGCGCCGTGATCACCGGGCCCGGCGAAGGCATTGACTTTTTCAAGGGGGCCGACGCCTCCCAGGGAGGCACCACCATCATCGGCCTGCCCAGCCGGGATGCCCAAGGGGATTCCAACATCCTCCTGACCACGGAAAAATACACCAACCAGCTCCGGCTCAGGGAATCGGTGCAGATGATCGCCACGGAATACGGGGTGGCCAACATCAAGTGGCGGTCCATGCGGGAGCGGGCCCAGGCCATCATCGACATCGCCCACCCCGACGACAGGGAAGAACTCACCAAGCAGGCCCGGGACAGGAAGATTCTCTACTCCAACCAGATCTTCCTCTCCAACACCGGCCATTTCTATCCCAGCCAGCTGGACCACACCAAGACCTTTAAGAACGATACCAGCATCCGTTTCCGCCCCATGAAACCCTCGGACGAGGATGCCATGCGCCGCCTTTTCTACCGATGCTCCAGGGAGATGATCTTCTACCGCTACTTCTATTCCATCAAAACCATGGACCACAACAAGATGCAGACCTACGTCAATGTGGATTACCAGAAGGAGTTTGCCTTGGTGGGATTTAACGCGGATCGGAAAATCATTGGAGAAGCCCGGATGATCCGGGACGAACGCACCTACTTCGGCGAAGTGGCCTTCCTCATCGACGACAAGTACCAGGGCCTGGGCATCGGCACCCACATGCTGGACGTCCTCATCGGGCGGTCCCGGGACATGGGGCTCAAGGGTCTCACCGCCGAAGTCATGGCCGACAACCAGCCCATGCTCAAGGTCTTTGAAAAGGCCGGCCTTCCCATGGATATCTCCACGAACAACGGCATCTACCGGGTGACCATGGCCTTTAAGGAGAACAGCCTTTCCAGCGCCCTGTTCCAGAAAAACAAAAAATAGAACCTGGTCTGGTCTCCCAGGGTCAAGGATATTGCCCAGGGGATGGGGTTAAGTAAAAATCGTCATTCGTAACTATTTTGATAGACTTGGAATTGTGCTGCTTCTGGATTTTATTGTGCGGAAGAAGAACGCTTCTCCAACCATCCTATAATGAACTGTATGTATGATGGTGTGAGAGGAGGGGGGGCCCAAGCCCCCCTCCTACTTGATGCAAATCGTCCTGGAATATCCGGGATAAGCCCTCCTATTCCCAGCCATCCCATTGGGGCGGCGGGTAAAGGAAAAGGGCTAAATGTTTCCATGGAGGGCCGTTAACGGGCAAGGGCTTTCTTTGCCCTTACCTTGATGTTAAAGATTTCCAGCCTTGGCCTGTTTCAGCATGGAGTATACGGAAAAGATAAATGCAATGCAGACAAAAAAGAAGGGGGCTCCCACAACAATGGCCAGACTCTTGATGGCGGTAAATCCCCCGGTGAGTTGGAAGATAATGCCGGTCAGACCGATGATCAGGCCCCAGAGCAACCGCATGGAGACAGTGGGATTGGGGTTGCCGTTGGACATCTGCATGGCGATGAAAAACGAGGCGGAGTCCGATGTGGTAACGGCAAATATGATGATGTTGATCAGAACCATCAAGCTGATCCACCACCCGCCGTTCATGCTTCCCAGAAGGGAATAGACCCCGGCCTCTCCGTTGGCTTTAACGGTTTCCCATAGGGGCATGATGCCGTTGAGTTCGGTGTAGGCGGCAGACCCGCCCCATACGGAGAACCAGATGATGGCCAGCAGTGTGGGGACAAATAGAACCCCAAGGACAAATTCTTTCAGGGTACGCCCCTTGGAAATACGGGCAATGAATCCGCCGCAGAAGGGAATATAAGAGACCCACCACAGCCAATAGAAAACAATCCACCATCCCAGCCAGGGGCGGGCTTCAAAATGTTCGGCATCGGCCCAGAAACTGTGGTCCATCAGATTCCCAAAATAACCGCCCATGGTCTGGGTGATGATATTCATCAGATATTGGACCGGGGCATGGCCGAAAAACAAGAGCATCAAAAGAACAATGGCGGCCAGACACATATTGATTTGGCTCAGGTACCGGATGCCTTTTTCAATTCCGGTGGCAGCTGAAATAACGTAGGCAATGATCAGACAGAGCATGATCCCGGCCTTGCCCAGGGTTGAAAGTTGGAGCGCAAAAAGGGTTTCCAGGCCGTAGGATATGGAGGCAACACCCAAACCGATCATGGCGGCATTGCCCCCAATGGTACCCAGAGAACCCAGAGCATCGGCCAGTTTTCCCCAGATACTGGTATTGCAACGATCCCCCAATATGCCGTATAGCCCTGTGGCTACGGTAAGGGGTTTGCCCTTGCGATACGCCGGAAAGGCAATGGCCCAGGCGGACAGGGCAAAGAGGCTCCAACCGTGAATGCCCCAGCCAAGGATGCTGATTTCTATGGCCTTGGGAACGCCGGCGGGTTTTCCGGCCAGACCCAAATCAATGACCCGGGAAGATTCGTAAAGATGGGTGAGGGGTTCTGTGACACCGTAGAAAACAAAGCCAATGCCCAGGCCACAGGAGAAAAGCATGGCGATCCAGCTTGAAAAGGAAAAGTCGGGGGTGTCGTCGTCAAGGCCCAGTTTGAGGTCCCCATAGGGACTTACGGCCAGATAAAAGCAAAAGAGAAGCACAACGGCTACTCCTAAAAGGAAAGCCCAGCTGAAGTTGAAAAGCAAAAAGTTTCGTATCCCGGTCAGTGTCTCTGCCGTTCCTTCGGGATAAAGCAGGGCGCAGGTTATAACACTGATAAAGGTGATTAATACCGGCCAGAAGAGTTTCATATCATATTGGCCGATGAATTTTTCTAATAGTCCATCATTCGCATCCAATCCTTCAGTGCAGGATTCCATACATTCTCCTCTTTGGTTCAAGTCTTTACTTTAGGGGGGGAGACGGTTGACCATCGGGACAATAGGTATAGGTCGATAAATTCTAGTTTGTCAAGAAAAGGAACAAAAAATTACTGGTTAAAGTAAGAAAATAGTGTTTTCGATGGGTTGTTTGTCAGGAGTTGTCGGAGATAACCTCCTTGTGAACGCCAGATTCCACTATTGACAGGTCTCTTCGCCTCTCTTTCTTTGTAGTACCCCTCACGCCACATAGTCTTCACGCTCTAAGTGCCCAACAAATAAGGTCTTTGCCTAATTGTACGTGAGGGAGATTGCCCGGGTAAGGATTTATCCCTGCCTTAACAGGTGCCATCTGAAATTCAGATGGACTCCAACTTGAATCCATGTCCCATGTAGCAGATAGTCTCTTCCCAAAATTACGGTGAGGTTTGATTCACCTATGTTGTTCGCACCTTTGTACGGGCCTGGATGCCGGTGCAGGGGAAGGTTTAATTTTGAGGAATTGAAAAATGACCCAAGACATTGAAGAGCAGCCCAACGTTGAAGAAAAAGGGCTGAACCGAAGGGATTTCATGAAGTTGGGGGGATTTACCGCAGGACTGTCCGGACTCGGGGTTGTGGGGGGCACTTCCAAGGCCCTTGCCGGAGAACGGCCCGACAGCCCCATTGCGGATTTTGCCGTATCCCATGTGGATACCCCCCCCTATGATGCGGCCCCCTTTAAGGACAGTGGCAAACTCAAACGGTTTGACTATCGAAGGGTGGCCTTTGAAAACCCGGATCTCATGGAAAAGGAGTTCGGGGGGAAATACTGGTACAACGCCATGGCCGAGGAGCAGGTGAAAAAGGCCAATGAGAAATTGTCCGGTTTCACCCATCTGGACTGGGCACTGGACCAGGCCGCATGGACCAGTTACAATTCCGCCTATTACGACGATCCGGCCAATCCGGCCAACATGCTCTCCTGGGAGCCCTTGATGGGAAGCCTTCACAAGGAGTTGAAACCCTGGGAGGGGAGCCCAAAGGACAACAACCACTATATAAAAAAGGCGGCGCATTTTTTTGGGGCCGGCCCCACCGGTGTTGCCCGTCTCAATGAGCAATGGTTCTACACCCACAGCGGTTTTTCCGGGTATCCCCAGGTTATTTTTTCCGATACCCACAGGACCCCGGTTCGTACCAACGAGGCGTGTTATATCCCCCGGAAGATGAACCGGGTGATTGTGATGACCATACCCACGGACGGGATGCTGCTCAAGTATACCCCCACGGTGACCGGCGGCCTGGGCACCTCCCACGGCTATTCCAAGATGGTGGAGCTGGCCGGTAAAATGGCCGAGTTCATTCGCATGCTGGGTTACAATGCCGTCCCCACGGTGGATTGCGCTTCCAACATCGTACCCCAGGCCATTGATGCGGGATTGGGAGAACTGGGCCGTAACGGTCTTCTTGTCAATCCGGAACTGGGGCAGAATCTGCGGATCACCACCGTGGTCACCGACATGCCCCTGGCCCCGGATAAGCCCATCAAATTTGGTGTGGCCGAGTTCTGCAAAACCTGTAAAAAATGTGCCATCCTCTGTCCCTCCCAATCCATTCCCACGGATGACGAGCCCAGCTACGAGGTGGCCTGCCCTTCCAACAATCCCGGGATGAAGAAATACTACGTCAACACCTGGTCCTGTTTGAATTTTTGGGTGAAAAGCGGGGGCGGCTGCTCCAATTGTATCGCCGTTTGTCCCTATAGCAAGCCCGGCACCTGGATCCACGACATTGTTAAAGCCGTATCTTCCAAAACCACCCTGTTCAACAAGACCTTTGTCACCCTGGACGATGTGCTGGGATACGGCTCCACCTATGAAAAACATACCAACCCCATGGAATGGTGGACCTCCAAGGGGCGGCCTAAAACCTGGCCCAAGCGGTTCTAATGGAATCCGGAAGGAGAAAAAAATGAGTTTGATTTATCTGGCATTGGGGATTCTCACCGGTTGTATCGGTACCCGGATCTGGCAGGCCATGGCCCAGTGTAAACTTCGGTTTTCCTGGTACCATTGGATGTCCCTTGCACTGTGGTACCCATCTGTTCTGGGGCTGGTGGCCTTCATCGTCACCAGCCTTGAAGAACGCGAACCCCAGGCTGCGGGCATGGCCCTGCTGATCTTCGGGGGGGCCCTGCTGATCCTCTCCCTGTTGACCTATCGTATTGTGTTTAAACCCCGGATTTTTATTGTCCAATCCCCTGAAGTATAAAAGCCCGAAGCATAAAAGAGAGTAGAAAAGATGAAAAAACATATGACCCTTGCGCTGTGCAGTGTTGCAGCTGCCTTGATGCTTGTCCTGCCCTGCTGGGCGGAAGTTGAACTGGTTTCCGAAAATAGCTGGCTGGATTCCATGACCCTTGGCGGGGAGGTCTCCCTGTTCAGCCGGTATACGGAAAATCCCATTTACGGCGGTGAAGACAACCCCGTGACCGGATACGGATACACCCCGGACAAGATCTATGGGGAAGTCTTTGGCACCCTTCGCGTCACCGGAGAAAAAAGAACCGATGTGGGAACCTTCACCGTCCAGGTGGCCCCCTATTATACCCAGACCATTGGTGAAGATTTCTACGGGTTCATGGACAATGGAGAAAGTAACTACTATGGCTGGGCCGGTTATGACAGGGATGTGGATACCTATGGACTGGACCAGGCATGGATCAAATGGTCGGATATCCTGGACGCCTCCATGGATCTGACCCTTGGCCGCCAGACCATCCAATTGGAAAAACAATTCATCATGGGCATTGCCCGTGAACCGACCGCCGGTGTCTGGCTGTGCAACCCCAAAAGCTTTTCCCATGGGGCACGCCTGGACGGAGGCTGGGGACCGGTGAATGCAACGGTCTTCTGGGCCCAGGCCGATAAATACCGGGACGCCCTTGAAAAGGATGTGAGAACCTGGGGCCTGGATGTTCATTACGATGTCACCCAGACCGCCTTTATCTACGGCGGGGTCTTCCAAAAGGACGAGCCCGGTGTGGGCAGTGGTTCCTCTACCCTGCTGGATCAATACGAGAACGACACCACCACCTATGATCTGGGGGGTGAAATTTCCTTTGGTCCGGTGCAGTTGGAGGCCGAACTGGCCCTTCAGACCGGGGATGTAACCGACGGGGCCGGCAAAACATATGACAGGGATTCCATGGCCTATTGGGCCAGCGCCACCTATTGGTTCCCCGCTAAAATGGCCCCCTATGTCCGGGTCATGCACCTGAACTTCTCCGGAGATGGGAACGCCGCCGACAATACCATTGAGGGATATGACAGCATGTTTTCCGGATTCAGCAGCTGGAACCGGTTTTTTGTGGGAGAGATGGTGGGGGAAGCCCAGTTGGTCAATACCAACAAACAGAATTTGGTGATCGAGGCCGGCTTTTCCCCCGTGGAGACCCTGTCCGTATCTTTGATGTACATCAAACACACCCTGAACGATGCCGCCGGGTCGGATGACTGGGCCGACGAGGTCAACCTGTTCATGGACTGGTTTGTCAACGACAATGTCTTTGTCCATACCGGAGTGGGCGTGGCCCTGGCCGGGGATGCGGCCAAAGCCCAGTACGGCAACGACAAAGATGCCGGTTTTGCCCAGGCCCAATTGGCCTATTACTTCTAGGCTGAACCGGGTGGGCCCTTTGTCTGATCAGGGCTCACGTGCCATGTGCCGGGCCATTGTGATGAACGGCCCCGGCCCCGGGTTTCCCCCATGGCGGGGAGACTCAGGCCGGGGGTGTTTTCCCGAAATGGTCCACAAAATACTGGCCGCCGGGGCCCAGGGTCGGATCTGTCCGCCAGGTCAGGACAAAGGGCAGGGGGATGACGCTTTCGTTGGTGGAAAGGGGCAGTTCTTTCAGTTGGCCCGTGGCAATGTCCTTTCGGGCCATGTGTTCCGGCAAGTAGCCCCAGGCCAGGCCGGCACGGATAATTTCCCGGGTGATACTGGAGCTTTGAACCCACCAGACCTGGCTGCTGATGGCGGGTTCGCTGGTGTCGCAGGTCCCGTTTCTTCCCACGTAGATCAGCTGGCGGTGGCGGGCCAGATCCCGGTTGGTCACCATTTTATATTGGGCCAGGGGATGGGTGGGGGAGACCATGACTAGGGGGGTGGTGAATGAGGCCACGCGCATGTTGGGTTTCAGCACCGGAGCCGAGGCGATATAACAGCCGATATCCGCCATGCCGGAGTTGACCATGGCCTGGCAGTCCTCAAATGAGGTATCAATGATTTTGATATCTATATTGGGGAAAATCTCTGAAAACCGGGTGAGGAAATCCGTTAGGAGGCGCCAGGGAACCGCCTCATCCATGGCCAGTGTCAACAGGGATTCTTCCTGCTGTGAAAAGGTATCGGCCTTGGCCTGGAGATCTTCCACCGCAGAGATGATTTGATGTACATCCCGGAGCAGACTTTTCCCCTGGGCCGTAAGGCGGGGATAGCGACCGCCTCTGTCAAAGAGGGGGACGCCCAGATCGATTTCCAGGTTCATGATGGCCGTACTGACTGCGGATTGGGCCTTTCCCAGCCTTCGCGCTGCGGCGGAAAAGGAACCGGTTTCCACGGTGGTCGCAAAGGCTTTGAATTGAAAATTGTTAAAATTCATTGAGATGTTTCCGGGTTAGGCGGCATTGAAGCCAGCGGCCAAAGCCTTGATGGTAAACGAATTATGGGCCCGGAAATTTAGAAGGAAAACAGCCATGAAGTCAAGACAAATAATCACCCATTGCCTGGTCGGTTTCCTCTGTGTTGCTGCGGCCTGGCGATGGGCCGTGCCGGTCCCGCCCCCCGGGGTCTCCCTGGAACGGCTGTTGCCCACGGCCGCAGGATTCCGCCGGATCTCCTTGGATCCGCCCATGTGGGCCGGAGAAACCGACGGAAGAGTTGAGGGATACGTGATCCTGTCCACGGCCAATGGGTATGGCGGGCCCATGGTGGTGTCCAGCCTTGTTGATCCCCAGGGGAAGATCCTTGGGGTGGAGATCGTCTCCCACAAAGATACCGCTGCCTTCATCCGCATGCTGGAAAATCAATATTTCATGGAGCGTTTCAAGGGAATCGAGCTGCCCCGGGCCGAGCTGCCCCTGGATATGGACGGGATCTCCGGTGCCACCTATTCCTCCAGGGGGGTGACCGAAGCCGTCCATTCCGGTGCGCGCATCCTTTTGAAAACCCGTTTCAACCTTGACATCCCCCGGGTGGAAAAATCCTTCCAATGGGGGGGGCGGGAAACGGCCATTCTTATCCTGGTGGGAATTGCCGCCCTGGGGATTTGGAGCCGGAAGTGGAAGTGGCGCTGGATGACATGGGCGGGGGGGCTGGTCTTCCTGGGATTTATCCATAATACCCCCCTGTCGGTGTCCGGAGTGATCTCCCTTGCCCTTGGGTTCTTCCCCGACATCCATACCTCCCTGGGCTGGTATCTCATGGTCCCCGGGGTATTGATCGCCTGTCTGGTGCTGGGGAAAAACCATTATTGCCAATGGCTCTGCCCCTTTGGGGCCTTCCAGGAATTCACCGCCCGCATGGGCGGCGGAAAATGGTGCTGTAGTAAAAAATTGAACACTGCCCTGTCCAGGATAAAGTACGGGGTGACCTTTGCCGTCGTCCTTGCCGGAATTCTTTTGGTGAATCCTGGGATGGCCGGGTTTGAGCCCTTTGCCCCCCTGTTTGCCCTCCAGGGGGCCGGGATCCAATGGTATATCCTTCCCGCAGTCGTCTTTGCCTCCTTTTTTATCCACCGGTTCTGGTGCCGGTATTTTTGTCCGGTGGGGGTAATTCTCGGCCTGGTGGCCCGCTATGGGGTGAAGATCCGGAAAACATGTCCCAAGTCATGGGCAAGTGGGGTTCACATCATGGAAAAACAAGGAGACTGATACAATGAAAGATATGGTGTTCGCCGGTTTGATCGCAACGGTATGGGTCATGATTTTCATGGGGTTTTACACCGTTCTTGTGCCCCTGATCTGATCTGTTGGTAATATCCGCCTGGGCCGGGAAGCCCCCCTTCCTCCCGTGGGAGCTTTCGGTTTCGTTGCCAATTTTGCCTTTATTTTCCCGGCCTTCATGTGTTGAGCTTGTGGAAATTGGCCTGGACCTGGAAGAGATCGCCGATGAATTCAGCCCCACCGACACCATCGTCGAGGGGGGCAGAATCGACCGGGCCCTTGAGAACCTGGTGGATGATCTCCTGGTTCTGGCCGACCTCGAAGGTGACCGCTCCCTGACCCAAGCCGTGGAAGGCATGGAAGATGCGTGGATCGAGATGGATGCCGACCTTTTTGAAAATCAATTGGAGCTGGTGATTTTGAATTTTGAGCGTCTCTTCCTCAGGGATTGCAGATAGCTCGATCCGGTGCGGCACCGGTTCGACCGGTGGCTTTGCAGCACGGATTTAAAGATGTTTTGGGCGGCGGGGGGGCGGTATGGCTGTTCCCCGGCCCCCCGTTCCAATGGCCCGACATGCGGGGGGCCCATTTTCCTCCCTTTCCCGTCCGGCACCCCGTCAGTCCCCGGATTGAAAAACCGTCTCTCCCCCCAAAAGGGTGATCTCCACCCTGATATCCTTCAACCCCTTCCGGTCCACCTTTAACGGATCTTCATTCACCACCACCAGATCGGCCAGTTTCCCCGGCTCGATGGTTCCCTTTATCCTTTCCTCCGAAGCGGACCAGGCCGCATTCACCGTATACATTTTCAAGGCTTCCCATACCGATACCCGTTCATGGGGCAGCCATTGATCCCTGTTCACAATGGCGTGGATGCCGTGGAAGACATTGGCGGCATCCGGATCAAAGGTGCAGGGGACGTCGGAACTGCCCGTGAGGATGATGCCGGCGTCCAGGCAGGTTTGCCAGGCGTGGCAGGCCGAGGCCCGTTCCCTGCCCAGGCGGTTTTCGATGAGGGGGAAGTCCGTGGCGGTCTGGAGGGGCTGGATGTTGACGGAAAGACCCAGGCGGCCGATGCGGCGGTAGAGGTCGGGGCTGCCGATTTGGCAATGGACGATGCGGTGGCGCTGGTGAAGGCCCCCCTTTTCCATGACCTTCTCGTAGCTGCGGACCACCTGTTCCAGGGCCTGGTCCCCAATGGCGTGGATGCAGGCCTGGAGGTCATGGTCCTGGGCGGTCTGGATCATGTCTGCAAGCTCCTGGTCCCGGTAGAGGAGGATGCCGGTTTCCCCGGGGCTGTCCGCATAGGGGGCGCGAAGGGCTGCGGTGCGGGCCCCCATGGTGCCGTCGGCCCAGAGCTTCATGGGGCCCATGCGGAAGAAGTCGTCTCCCATGCCCGTGGTCAGGCCCTTGTCCAGGAAGGCCTCCAGATCCCGTTTCCGGGGCAGGGAGACCTTCTGGTAGACCCGCAGGGGCATTTGCCCCCCTTGGGTGAGGTCTTTGTATGCCCTGTGGATGTGGGAGAGGTCGCCCCCGTATCCCAGATCGTAGGAGTCTTCGCTGTGCACCGAGGTGATGCCCCACCGGGCCAGGGCCTCTCCCCCGGCCCGGATATCCCGTTTCAGGCCCTGTGTTGACCGACTGTCTGCGATCTGTTTTTTGAACCATTCCAGGGCCGCTTCCCGGATGACGCCGTTGGGGGCCCCGGCGGCGTCCTTGTCAAAGCAGCCCCCCCGGATGTGGGTATCGGGGGTGACCCTGGCCAGCTTGAGGGCGGCAGCATTGACCACCCCGATGTGGCCGCAGGTGCGCAGGAGCAGGATGGGATGGTCCGGGGAGATGGCGTCCAGGGTATGGGCCGTGGGGAATTCTTTGGAATCGGTGAAGGTGGCCTGGTTGAACCCCCGGCCAAAGAGCCATTGGCCCTTGGGAATTCTTCGTTTCCGGATGTGGTCCCGACAGGCCCGGACCAGTTTTTCCCGGGAGCGGACCTGGAGCAGATCCACGGCCGAAAAGGAGGCCCCGTACCCCAGCAGATGGACATGGGTGTCAATGAAGCCGGGCAAAAGGGTTCTGCCCTTGAGGTCGATGACCCGGGTGCTGCCGTGGGCCATGGCCTGGATCTCCCGGTCCGTGCCCACGGCGGTGATGCGGTCTTGGGTCACGGCCACGGCCCGGGCCGGGGCCTGCCCGGTCATGGGGATAACGTTTCCATTGACAAAAATTAAGCTGGGGGCAGTGTTCATGGGGTCAGGTCGTCTCCTGTGTGAGGACGGTTCTGGCCTCCACGGTTTTTGCTTCGGTATCTATGGTGAGTTCCACATACCCATTGTGGAATCCCCTGACGCAATAGCCGTTGACGGCCTCTTCCAGGGTCAGGACCTGGGAGGCCAGGGGGGGGAAGAGGCAGGATTTTATAGCGTATGCCGCATTGTGGGGCGGGCCGTCGCTGCCGAAGAAAAGGTCCTGGCCCGGGACAAATCCGGCCTGGTCGATGAGCATGCGAAAGGGGTTGTTGCGCTGGGCATACCCATTGGGGAGGCGGTCCTGGTAGCCGATGGAGTCTTCGCTGAAGTTGGGCTGCATGGAAAAGACCATGCCCAGGGCCTTGGCCCTGGGGGCCAGGTCTTTGTCAATGTATTGGAGGTGTTCTGCCCGGATTTCCCGGGGGCGGTCTTCCGGGGCCAGGGATTCCACCACGGAGATGAGCTGTTCCGTGGACCGGTTACCAATGGTGTGTACGGCAACGGAGGTCTTGTACCGGGCGGCTTTGGTGAGCTGTTTGGCCAGACCCTGGTCGGTGTGCAAAAGCAACCCGGTCTCCCCCGAAAGGTAGGGGTGGGCCAGGGCGGCGGTGCGGGCCCCCACGGCCCCGTCCAAAAAGATCTTGATGCCGGCCACCTCCCTTTGCAGGCCCGGCGGCATGGCTTCAAAGGTGTCCATGTCGGCCCAGATCCGGGTGCGGCTGTAGCAGCCGGCCTCTTTGTAGAGCCGGATGAGATCCTGGCCGGGCAGGAGCATGTCTTCGGCATACCAGACCCCTTCCTCTGCCAGGCTTTGGTAGAACTTGGCGATATCGGCGGCGGTGATGGCCGAGGCCCCGGCGATGAATTTCAGGATCTGGTGGAGGTTGCGTTCCACCCAGTCGGTGTCGCCGATATTCTCCATGACCTGGGGATATTCAGCCTGGAACCGGTCCCGGGCCGGGGCATTGACCAGGAATTCGTGGAAAGAGACGTTGCAGATGAGGCAGGGGGGCAGATGGTCCAGGTCGCCGGGTTCAAAGGTGTAACGGCTGTTGTTCCAGCCCAGGGCCAGGTTGAATGCCTGGTCCTGTTGGGCCAAGGCGGCCAGGGCCTCTTCCTTGGTGTCAAAGGGGCTCAGGTCCAGGCCGTATTGAAGGGCGGCAAACACCGAGGGGTGGGTGTGGTGATTCCGTAGCAGGGGGATTTTTTGGTGCATGGCAGACTCCTTTGGTTAGGGGGTAAGGGGATGGTGGCAGGCCACCTGGTGACCGTTATTGTCTTGAACCGTGGTGGGATAGACCTCCCGGCACAGGTCGGTGGCCCGGCTGCACCTGGGGTGGAAATGGCATCCCTGTGGCGGATGGATGGGACTGGGCACATCACCACCCAAAAGGATCCGGTCCTGCTGCTTTCTGGGGTCCGGGATGGGCACTGCCGAAAGCAGGGCCTGGGTATAGGGGTGGCGGGGCAGGGTGTAGATCTGCTCGCAGCTGCCGGTCTCCACGATTTTTCCCAGGTACATGACACCGATGCGGTCGCAGATGTGTTCCACCACGGCCAGGTCGTGGGAGATGAGGATCATGGAAAGCCCCAGCTCTTCCTGGAGGTCCATGAGTAAGTTGATGGTCTGGGCCTGGATGGAGACGTCCAGGGCAGAGACGGGCTCGTCCCCGATGATGAGCAAGGGATCCAGGGCCAGGGCCCGGGCAATGCCGATGCGCTGGCGCTGTCCCCCGGAGAATTCGTGGGGGAAGCGTTTGCCGTGCTCCGGGGGGAGGCCCACCTTTTCCAGGAGGGCGGCCACCTTCTCGGCCTTGTTTGATCTGGTGCAAAGGCCGTGGATCTCCATGGGGTCGCCGATGATCCGGTTGATGGACATGCGGGGGTTAAGCGAGGAATAGGGATCCTGGAAGATGAGCTGCATCTCCTTGCGCAGCAGGGAACAGGATTCGGTCTTGTTGTCAGAATAGTCCCGACCGTTGAACCGGATGCGGCCGGAGGTGGCGTCGATGAGCTTGAGCATGGCCAGGCCGGCCGTGGTTTTGCCGCAGCCGCTTTCCCCAACCAGGCCCAATGTCTCTCCCCGCTGGAGCTCCAGGCTGACCCCGTCCACGGCATAGACCTTGCCGCCACTGCGGTTGAACAGGCCCTTGGGAAGGGGGAAATGGACCTTGAGATCTTTAACTTCAAGCAGGGGGACCTCAACCAGTGGGTCTCTGTGTTGATTGCTGTGTTCCATGGGCATCCCTTTGGGTTAAGATTCGTGCCAGCACCGGACCCAATGGCCCTGTGTCCGTTCTTTCATTTTGGGCATCTGGGTTTTGCAGATCTCCATGGCCCGGTCGCACCGGGGGTAGAAGAAACATCCCCTGGGCAGGTCGGAAAGGCTGGGGACCATGCCCTGGATTTCCCGCAGGCGCAGCCCGCTTTTTTTACCCGAGCCCTTGCCCAAAACCGGGACCGAGCCCAGAAGCCCCTGGGTATAGGGGTGGAAGGGGGCGTCAAAGATGTCCAAGGTGGGGGCGGATTCCACGGCCTTGCCTGCATACATGACCATGACCCGGTCGGCCATGTCGGCGATGACGCCCAGATCGTGGGTGATCATGAGGATGGCGGTGTCGAAGTCCTGCCTCAGCTTTTTCATGAGGTCCAGGATCTGGGCCTGGACCGTTACATCCAAAGCGGTGGTGGGCTCGTCGGCAATGAGGATCTCGGGATTACAGGAGAGGGCCATGGCGATCATGGCCCGTTGGCGCATGCCCCCGGAGAGCTGGTGGGGAAAGGATCTGGCCCGCTTGGAGGGCTCGGGGATCTGGACCCGGGAAAGCATTTCCACGGCCATTTCCCAGCTTTCCTTCCGGCCCATGGCCCGGTGGAGGCGGAACATTTCCCCGATCTGCCACCCCACGGTTTTCACCGGGTTCAGGGAGGTCATGGGCTCCTGGAAGATCATGGAGATCCGGTTCCCCCGGATGGATTTCATCTCCTTCACGGGGAGGGTGGCCAGGTCCTTGCCGTCAAAATGGATGCGTCCCCCGTGGATCTTTCCGGGGGGCTCCGGGATCAGGCGCATGATGCTCTGGGAGGTCACGCTTTTTCCGCAGCCGCTCTCCCCCACCAGGCCGAGGACTTCGCCCTTGGACAGGGTAAAGGAGACATCGTCCACGGCCCGGACGATTCCCCTGGGGGTATGAAAATAGGTCTTCAGGTGTTCAACGCTCAACAACATGGTCCGGTCTCCGGGGTGGGCCTCCCCTTTGGGAGGCCCGGGTTTAATTCATGGCGGTGTTCTGGGGGGGGGCGCAACCACAGAACCTGTCTGGCTGAATATTCGTACCAGCTTCTATTCAGTTTGGCGGCGACGCTATTTCTGGTAGACAATCTTGCCGTCCACCACGGTGATCAGGGCTTTGATCTTCCGGATTTCCTCCTTGGGAACGGCAAAGGGATCGGCATCAAAGATGGAGAGGTCGGCCCGTTTGCCCGGCTGGATGCTGCCGAAGAGGGCGTCCTTGCCCGTGGACCAGCCTGCATGGGCAAAATATGCCTTGAGGGCGGTGTCCAGGGGGAGGCATTGGTCAGGATACCAGGCATCCCTGGGTTCGCTGTCAAAGCCCTTGCGGGTGACGGCGGCCTGGATGCCTTCCACCGGGCTCAGGGGCTCGATGGGGGAGTCCGAGGAAAAGATCATGCGCAACCCGGTCTCTTCCATGGTCTTCCAGGCGTAACTGCCCTTGCAGCGTTCCTCACCCCAGATTTCATCGGCCACGTACCAGTCCGTGAGGATGGCCATGGGCTGGACACTGGCGGCAATGCCCAAGGCCTTCATTCGTTTGAAGTCTTGGGGCCGGGTGAGCTGGAGGTGTTCGATGCGGTCCCGGTGTTCTCCAGGGTAGTCCTTGCGGGCGGCTTCGATGGCGTCCAGGCAATGGGTGAGGGCCCGGTCGCCAATGGCGTGGAAGATCACGCTTCTGCCCGTGGAATAGGCCCGGCGGACGTTGCGCACCATCTGTTCCGGGGTCATGCAGCAGATGCCGATGTTGTCCGTGCCTTCGTAGGGTTCGTGGAGGTAGGCGGACCGGGCGCCCAGGGAGCCGTCGGCAAACATTTTGATGTGGCCGTGCCAGAGCATGTCGGTCTGGGGGGCGTTTTCTTTCTGCCATTGGTCAAAGGCGTCCTGTTCGTCTTCGTGGACGGTGTGGTAGACCCGCATCTTCAAATTGCCGTCCTTTTCCACCTCCCGGATGACCTTGAAGTCAAATAGGGTTTCAAAGCTGTGGACGGCGGTGATGCCCTGGGCCAGGAAGATTTCCTGGCATCGCAGGAAGCCCTTTTTTCGCATTTCCATGTCCGGGGTGGGAATGGCGTTTTCCACCACCTCCCTTGTTTCCCGGACCACGCCCGCGGGCATATTGGTATCGGGCTCCCGGTCGATTTTGCCCCCAAAGGGTTCCGGGGTTTCCGGGGTGATTCCGGCCAGTTCAAAGGCCCTTGTGTTGGCCCAGTTGGCATGGCCGCAGATGCGGATCATCACGGCGGGGTTGTCCGGGCAGACCTTATCCAGATCCTGGCGGGTGGGGTCCCGTTTCTCCTCCCAGATGTTTTGGTTCCAGTTCCGGCCCAGGACCCATTGGCCGGGTTCGGCCTTTTTCGCGGCCTTTGCAATGGCCTCCTGGCAGGCCGCAAGGGAGGTCTTCCCCCGCAGATCCACCATGGTCAGGGTATGGCCCATGGACCAGAGGTGGACGTGGGCGTCCACAAAGCCCGGGGTCATGAAGGCGCCCTTAAGGTCGATTTTCTCCGTGTCTTTGGGGCATTGGTCCAGGACGGCCTGGTTGGTACCGACGGCCTGGATGGTGTTGTCTTTTATGAGAACGGCTTCCGCCCAGGGGGCAGCGTCGTTTCCGGTGAAGATGCGGGCGGAGAGAAAGGCAGTATACATGTCAGCGTCCTTTTAGGATTTTTGGTTAAGGACCGAATGGGGGTCGAGGACGTCCCTGAGGCCGTCGCCCAGAAGGTTAAATCCCAATACGGTTAGAAAAATGGCAATGCCGGGGAAGATGGAGATCCAGTATGCCGTGAAAAATTGCTCCCTTGCATTGGAGAGCATGCCGCCCCAACTGGGGTTGGGGGGCTGGGTTCCCAGTCCCAGAAAGGAGAGGGAGGCCTCGATGAGGATGGCGTAGGCAATGCCCAGGGTGCCGATGACCAGGATGGGGCCCATGATATTGGGCAGGATCTGTTCGAACATGATGCGGATCCGGCTGTAGCCCAGGGCCCGGGCTGCGGTGACATAGTCCTGGGACCGGGCCGACAGCACCTGGGAGCGGGTGATGCGGCAGGTGTAGGCCCAATTGGTCAGGCCCAGGGCAATGAAGACATTGATCAGCCCCGGCCCCAGCAGGGCCATGACGGCCAGGGCAAAGACCAGGGAGGGGATGGAGAGCATGATGGAGGTCAGCCCCATGATGAGATCGTCCCATCGTTTGCCGAAGAAGCCGGCCGTAACCCCCAGGACAATGCCGATGAGGGTGTTGATGAGCTGGGTGACCAGGCCGATGCTCAGGGAGATGCGGGAGCCGTGGATGACCCGGGAGAGAATATCCCGGCCCTGGCTGTCCGTGCCGAACCAGAACTGGGCACTGGGCGCCTCTTCCGCCACCATGAGGTCGGCGTCGTCCACGGGGTGGTAGGGGGAGATGACCGGGGCCGCCAGGGCCATGAGGACAAATCCAAGGACAATGGTCCCGCCCAGGAAGAGGTTGAGTCGGTTGCGGAAATAGGCGTAGATGGATTTCATTGGTATTTTATCCTTGGATCAATGACGGCGTACAAGAGATCCACCACCAGGTTGACAATGAGAAAGATCAGGATGATGACCAGGATACAGCCCTGGGTCACGGGGATGTCCCGCTGGTAGATGGAGTCCACCAGAAGGGAGCCGATGCCGGGCCAGGAAAAGAGTTTTTCCACGATGACGGTGGAACCGATGAGGGAACCGAACTGCAGGCCCACGGTGGTCAGTACCAGGATCATGGTGTTCTGGAAGACGTGGCGGCTGTTGACCAGAAGTTCGGACAGCCCCTTGGACCGTGCCGTTCGGATGAAGTCCATGGTCAGAACGTCGATGACCGCCGCCCGGGTGGTCCGGGCGATGAGGGCCATGTATCCCACGCCCAGGGAGATCGCGGGCAGGACCAGGTTCATGATATGGCCGTCCCCGTATCCCGAGGTGGGAAAGATCCGTATCTTCACGGAAAAGAAAAACATGAGCAGAATGCCCAGCCAGAACTGGGGAATGGAGATGCCGGACACCGCCCCGATCATGGAAAAGGTGTCCACCCAGCTCCCCTGGCGCAGGGCTGAAATAAAGCCCAGAGGAAGCCCCACGATAATGGCAATGATGATGGAGGCCACGGCCAGTTCCAATGTGGGGCCGATGCGTTGGGACAGGATCTGGGAGACCTCTTCCTTTCGAAGGAAGGACTTGCCCAGATCGCCTGTGGCCAGGCCCTTGAGGTAGTTAAGGTAGCGGATGTGGACGGGCTTGTCCAGGCCCCATTCCTTTTCAAGCTGGGCAATGAGCTTGGGATCGGGGGCCTTGCGTTGATCAACAGCCAGGTAGGCGGCGGAGCCGGGCAGAATGTTCAGCAGGACAAACATCAGCAGGGTGATGAAAAATAGGGTGGGTATGAACTGCAATACCCGCTTTAGCGCATAGACGTGCATGGTCAAATCCCCGGGATTGTCCCGGATGTGTCAGAAAAAACGATCCAGGTGGTTTAAACGCCTGGGAGAAGTCTTCCCTTTTGGGAGCAACCTTTCCTTTCCCCGATGAAGCTGCCGTTGGAAATGTCCGCCTGGTGACGTATCCGGGTTGATTGGGCCGGCCCGGAATCATCCGGGCCAGCCTGATGGTACCACCATTCTAAATCAATGGAATGATGTTTTATTTGGCAGTGGCTCTGGGAGACGAATCCTCCAGCCAGAGGTTGGTGAAATCCTGGAGCATCATTTCAATGGCAACGGCTTCTACGCCGTGGACCCAGGGCTGAAAGGCAATGATGGCCTTGTTGTAGTTGAAGAACCACAGGGGGGCATCATCGTGGAAGAACCGGTCGGCGGCCTTGACCAGTTCGGTGCGGATGACCGGGTCGCTGATCTGGCGGGCCTTGTCGATGAATTCATCGAAATTGGGGTTGTTATAGGCAATGTAATTGCCGGAAGTGGGCAGGGTCTTGGAATGGAACCGGGCCATGGAGGCCAGGGGATCGGGGCCGGATTCCAGGGACCAGATATAGGCTTGGTAATCCCCCTTTTTCAGGCGCTGGGAAAGCATGCCGCCTTCCAGCTGCTGGGCCTTTACGCGGATGCCGATTTTCTTGAGGAAGGGGATGATGGCCTCCACCACACGAACCCCGTAGGACTGGGAGTTGGTGCCGATGACCTCCAGATCAAACCCGTCTGCATAACCGGCTTCGGCCATGAGGGCCTTGGCCTTTTCCACGTTGTATTCGTAGGGGGCCAGGGTGGAATCAAAGGCCGGAGAACTCATGGGCAGAAATGAGGTGGCCAAAAAGGCTTTGTTTTTGATGAGCTTTTTGATGATGAGTTCGGAGTTCAGGGCATGGTTGATGGCCTGGCGAACCCGTTTGTCTGCAAGGGGTTTGTACTGCTGGTTAAAGCCGATGTGGCGGGTGAACATTTCCGCCACTTCAATCATGTTACCGGAGATTTCCGGATCCTTCCGGTAGACATCGTACTGGGCGGCGCCCACCAGGTTGGCGTCCAGTTCCTTGGCCCGGAAGGCCATGTCACGGGCGGCGCCTTCGGGCATGATCTTGTATACCAGTTTGTCGATGTAAGGCTTGCCTTCTTCGTAATAGCCGTCGAATTTTTCCAGGATGATTTCAGAGCCCTTTACCCATTTGACGAACTTGAAGGGACCGCAGCCCACGGGGTGGGTGCCAAACCCGTCGCCCCGGGTTTCCACTTCTTCCTTGGGCACGATGGCGGTCTCAATTTTGTAGAGCTGATAGGCCAGGTCAATGGCATGTTCCAGGGTGATTTCCAGGGTGAAGTCGTCGATTTTCTTGATACCGGAAATGGTGTCGGCCTTGCCGTCTTGAACATCGGCTGCGCCCTTGATGTTTTTCACAAATACGGCCCCGGAGGAGGCGGTTTTGGGATCCATGATCCGGTTGTAGGAATAGATGATATCGTCGGCGGTCATGGTCCGGCCGTTGTGGAATTTGACGTTTTGTCTCAGCTTGATGGTATGGGTGAGGCTGTCCTGGGAGATCTCTTCACTGGTGCCCAGTTCCAGAACGGGTCTGTTCTGGGTGGCATCCCATTTGTAAAGGCTGCGGAAAATGTTGAGGCCCACGATATAGTCCTGGGTGTTTCCCGTCCGCTGCATGTCCAGCGAGAACACATCGCCCCCGTAGGGAGCACAAAAGACAAAGGTGCCGCCGGACCGGACCGCCCAGGCCTGGGTCGTGACGGCAAAACAGATGAGAAAAACAGACACTAGCGCAAAGAGATGTTTCTTCATGGTCGAACCTCCGTTTGAAAAAGATGTGATACAGCTAAATGACACGATTCTTCCTGCACCCCTTTGGATGGCGCTATTGAAACAGAGGTGCGCCCCAGATTAATGAATATTAATTTGAGATTTTTTTGGTATATAAATGTGTTTTCTTCTTGTCAAGAATATTTTTATAACCGCGGATTTCCATACCTTGGGGGGAGTTGGGCCGGATCGATGCTTTTTTGCCTGGATAATGATGCGTAATTCTGGGGTTTGCCCAGGCAATATGGATGGTAAGGACATGGAGCAGTGAAGGGGCGCAAAAATGGAAAATATTCTTGACAGGAAAATTTTTCTGGGGATAAGTAGGGCTGTTGCTCCATTTCGGACAGCGCAGGCATTTATAATAAGGTAGGGAAATGGTGGTCATGGCATGAATTCGAATGAAATCGATCCGTTGGAACAGGAAGTTCAAGAAAGTGTGGGGCGTCGGGTCCGGGGCCTTCGTAAGGCCATACATCTGAATCTGGTTCAATTGGCAAAGGAGATCGGGATTTCCCAGGGCCATCTGTCAAAAATAGAGACCGGTAAGGCCACCATCTCCATCCGTACCCTTTCCCAAATCTGCCGGTTTTTTAACCGTCCCCTGGATTATCTTTTCCACAAGGAGGAGGCCACCCATATCATCGGCACCCTTAATGTGGGGGAGGGGCCGGAAAAGGAGGCGGTGATCCGGTTCGGTCGGGAGGTGCAGACCCGGACCGGGGGACAGATGTCCCTGGTGCGTCTGGAGGCGGACCAGATCGGTACGGCCACCAACCCGGTGGAATACCTGCGTAGGGGCATCATCCACATGTTCATGGATGATCTGCTCTACTTCCGTTCCTATGTGCCGGATTTCGACATGCTCTCCCTTCCCTATACCTTCCAGGATCTTGACCACCATATCCGATTCCTGGAAAGCCCTTTTTTCCGTGAACAGATGCAGCACTCCCTTCTGGAGCAGGGCATCCGTCTGATCAATCCCCAATGGAACTGGCACCGGGGCGTCTCCCGGGTTCTGGTCTCCAGGGCGCCGGTCTTTTCACCCGATGATGTCAGGGGGAAGCGGGTCCGTGTCTATAATTCCAGGGCCATCAAGGCCTATTGGGAGGAATTGGGGGCAAAACCGGTCTTTGTCCCCTTTGAAGATGCCAGCCGGGCCCTGGACAAGGAAGAGATCGATATCATGCCCTGCTACCGGGCCCATGCCCATACCATGGGGTTCTGCCAATATGCCCGGTTTGTCACCGAGATCGGGGATATCCCCTCGGTCATCTGTGTGGCCATGAACGCGGACAAATACCAGATGCTGACCCCGGATGTCCAGGAGGCCCTGGTGGCCTCCTGTGATCGGGCCGGGGAGCGGTTCTCCTCCCTGGTGACGGACACCGATCTGGACGGAGAGGCCCGGAACATTGAACAGCACAGCGCCGTCTATATCAAAACCGATGTCCGCCTCTGGCAGCCCGCGTCCAGGGCGGTACGGAATGCCTTGATGGATTCGGGATACCTTTCCCGGGAAATCTGGTCCCAGATCAACGCCCTCGTTCGCTAGCACGGATATTTCAATTCGGGCTGTTCCTGAGTCGCTATCACCGGAGCAGGACAACTGCATTTTAAATATCGGGTGGATTACCGCCTATGACACCTCCGGCTTAACCTGGAATATTATCGGACAATTTGTAATACAGGCGGGTGTTTCAGCCTCCCATGACGCAGCGGGGATGGGCGTGCTGGAGGGACGCCCCATTGCAGGTGCCCTCCAGCTGGGGGGATTATTTTTCCATGGATTGAATCACCTCCACCAGCCGTTTGACCAGGTGATCGTGGTAGATCTTTCCCCCGTCCCGGCTGGCCTTGGAGGGTTCCCCGCCGGTACCGCCTGCCTTGAGGGCCGAAGCCTTCATTTCTTCGGGACTGGAGGGAACGTAGCAGAGGGTATCGCCTTCAAAGGAAGGGTCCACACTGTACAGGGCCTTTGGGGGATGGGGATTGTCCACGGCCCGGTCCATGTGGCAGAACTCGGGGTGGCGGTAGAGCATGTGGGAGGTTTCGATCTCCTCGGCATGGCCCACGCTGCCCCAGCCCAGGTCGGTGGTTATGGACTTGGACATGTAGGCGGGGTCGAAGATGACCAGGTTCACCCCCAGTTCTCGTTTGGCCTTTTCACCGGCCATCTGCATCCAGGTGATGTTGACGATGCGGTGGCCGTTGATGAGGATGAGGTTTTCAAATCCATGGGTGGCCAGGGAGGCGATCATGTCAAAGGCAAGGGCGGCAAGGGTTTCGGGCTGGGCTGTCAGGGTTCCGGGCAGCACCATGTGATGGGGGCTCCACCCCACCCATTGGGGCGGGGCCACCAGGGCCCCTGTTCTTTTCGATGCATCCTTTGCCAGGGTGACGGCCACCATGGTGTCCGTGCCCAGGGGAAGGTGATATCCGTGCTGTTCCGTGCTGCCAAAGGGAAGGATAATGGTTTTCCCACCCTGGTCCAGATGGGTCTGGACCTCCTGCCATGTCATGTCTTGGAGCCAATGGGTCATGCTGCCTCACTTGGTTATATTTGTGATTAAATAATGGATGTGGAATATTCTTAAACCCTTTTATTAAAGGTGTCTTGAGATGAATATATATTGCAGAAAAATGCAAAAATATACTTGACATATATTTTTAAACCGTGTCAAGTGTATTTTGTTTCTTGAGTTGTAACACCAATCACTAAGCAAAGGAGAGGCAAGATGAGAAAAATGTTGAGATGTTTGACTGTACTCTTTGTTGTTCTGGCCATGGTGGGATCGGCTGGAGCCAAAACCAAATGGGACGTTCATCTGAACTATCCCGCCGGTAATTTTCATTCCAAGGGCGCCCAGAAATTTGCAGATCGGGTCAAGGAAGCCACCAATGGTGAACTGGAAATCGTTCTCCACCCGGGTTCCTCCCTGGGATTCAAAGGCCCCGAGCTTCTCCGCGCCGTTGCCGAGGGTGTTCTGGCCGTGGCTGAAATTCCCACCGGAATGGTGGAAGGCGACGCCCCTCTCCTGGCCCTCACGGCCCAGCCCTTTCTCTCCGGTAATGCCTTTGAACAGCGTCTCCTCTATCAAATGGCCAAACCCGTCTATGCCAAGCAGCTGAAGAAATTCAACCAGATGACCCTCTACACCTCGGTATGGCCCTTTGCCGGGATCTACACCCAGCGTCCCGTAAAAAACGTTGCCGACCTCAAGGGGCTGAAGATGCGCGTCTATGACGGCACCGGTCTCCTTTTCGGTAAGGCCACGGGCATTGCCGCCCGGAAGATGCCCTTTTCCGAAGTCTATCCGGCCATGAAAGCCGGTCTTCTGGATTCCATGTACACCTCCTCCCCTTCCGGGGTGGATGCCAAGGCGTGGGAAATCCTGAAATACTTCACTCCCATCAACATCGTGGGCCCGGTGAACATGGTCAACATCAACATGGATGCCTGGAACAAACTGGATAAAAAGACCCAGGACATCGTCCTTGAGATTGCCGCTGAAATGGAAAACGAAATGTGGGAACTGGTGGGCGACATGGACCGCACCTGCCGGGCCAAGCTGGCGGAGAACGGCATGGCCATCGACAAGCTGAGCCCGGAATTCCGAGCCGAGCTGGACCAAGTGGGTGTTCAGCTGCGTAAGGACTGGGCCGCCAAGGCCGGTGTCGAAGCCCAGGAAATCCTGAACGCTTACTACGCGGCCACGGGTCGCCGGCATTAAGATCGGCGGGTTTAAACCATAATCCAAGAATTCATAACAGCGGTAACGGCCCTTTTGTTGCCGCTGTTTTTATCAGGTGAAGCATGAAGACTTTTGTGAAACTGGCAGACAAGCTCAGCGACGGGGCTGCCACCCTGTCGGCCGTGCTTCTGGGGTTGATGACACTTTTGATTCTGGTGGAGATCTTCCTCTGGAATGTTTTTGAAAAAACCACTTTGATTGCAGATGAGTACAGCGCCTACGGATTGGCCGCCATTATTTTTTTGGGCTCGGGCTATTGCCTCAAGGAAAAGGGGCACATCCGCATTACCCTGATCCTGGGCTTCCTCAATGAAAAACTGGCCCGGGTCATCGCCTTTGTGGCCACCATCTGCGCCACGGCCTTCATGGGCTACCTCTGGTACTATCTTTATAAGATGACCGCGGCAGCCCATCGGTACGGCTCCACATCCGGGACCCTGACCAACACCCCCATCTGGATTCCCCAGGCCATCATGCTGGTGGGGGCCGCCTGCTTTTTCATCCAGCTTTTGGCCACGGTGGTGAAAACCTTTAACGCCATTGAAACAGGGGAGGAGGTTATCTAATGGAAGCTGAACTGCTCTTCATGTCCGTTGTTGTCTTCGGTATTCTCTTCCTGACCCTGGCCGCCGGTGTCTGGGTGGGCTTCTCCCTGTTTATTGTGGGCTTTCTGGGCATGGCCTTTTTCTCTTCCCTGCCCGCCGGCCATAACATGGCCTCGTCGGCCTGGGCCACGGTGGAAAAGTGGGAGTATGTGGCCCTGCCCCTCTTTATATTGATGGGGGAGATCCTCTATCGATCCGGCATCTCCGAGAAATTGTTCAAGGCCCTGGTACCCTGGCTCTACCGTCTGCCCGGCGGGTTGCTGCTCATGAACATTGTCTCCTGTACCCTGTTTGCCGCCGTCTCAGGCTCCTCCGCCGCCACCACGGCCACGGTGGGCCGCATCACCCTGTCCGAGTTTAAAAAGATGGGTTACAATAGGGATCTGGCCGTGGGCTCCCTTGCCGGGGCCGGTACCCTGGGCTTTCTCATTCCCCCGTCTTTGATCATGATCATCTACGCCATTTTAGCAGAGGTCTCCATTGGCAAGATGTTCATGGCCGGTATCCTGCCGGGCCTGCTTTTGGCCGGGGTCTATTCCGCCTATATCATCTATAGGGGCGTCAAGGATCCCAGCATTGCCCCGGCCACCCAGGAAGCCTATACCTGGGCCGACCGCATCACCGGACTCAAGGATCTGCTGCCCACCCTGGTTTTGATTCTCATGGTTTTGGGCAGCATCTACGGCGGGTTTGCCACCCCCACTGAAGCGGCGGCCCTGGGTGTCTTCGGTGCCCTGATGTTTGCCGTGATCAACCGTCACATGACCTGGTCCATCCTGCTGGAATGCCTCAAGGGGGCGGTGAAGACCAACGCCATGATCATGCTCATCGTTGTGGGGGCGGGCTTCCTCTCCCGGGCCATGGGTTTCCTTGGAATTCCGGCCGCCATCACCCAGGCCATCACCGAGATGAACCTCTCCCCCTATATGCTCATGCTCATGCTGGGCATGGTTTACATTGTGCTGGGCTGCCTGCTGGACGGTTTTTCCATCGTGGTCATGACCCTTCCCATTGCCCTTCCCATGGTGACCCAGGCCGGGTTTGATCCCATCTGGTTCGGTATCTATCTCATCCTCATGGTGGAGGTGAGTCAGATCACCCCGCCCGTGGGATTCAACCTCTTTGTCATCCAGGGACTCACCGGGGACCCCATCATGAAGATTGCCCGAATGGCGTTGCCCTTTTTCTTCCTGATGCTCCTGACCACTTCGATTTTAACCCTTTTCCCGGACATTGCCCTCTACCTGCCCAACCTCATGGCAGGTAAATAGGTATGACCGGTGCCCCTCAAGGACACATATATGACGACCATTGATTTGAACTGCGACATGGGCGAAAGCTATGGGAACTACAGTATTGGAATGGATGAAGCCGTCATGGCCCACATCACCTCCGCCAATATCGCCTGCGGCTGGCATGCCGGCGATCCCATGGTCATGGCCAAGACCGTGGCCATGGCCAAGGCATCCGGCGTCCGTGCCGGCGCCCATCCCGGCTACCCCGATCTTTTGGGCTTTGGCCGCAGGAGCATGAAATGCTCCGGTGAAGAGATCCGCCATTACCTCACCTACCAGGTGGGGGCCCTCATGGGCTTTTGCCGCCACCACGGCATCAAACTCCAGCACGTCAAACCCCACGGCGCCCTCTACCTGGACAGCGTGGAGAACGAGGAACTGGCCCGGGGCGTTGCCCAGGCCATCCTGGGGCTGGATCCCGACCTCATCTTTGTGGCCCTGGCCGGCAAAAAGGGCGAAACCATGCGCCGCATGGGGGAAGAGCTGGGGCTGAGGGTGGCCTATGAAGCCTTCCCGGACCGGGCCTATACCCCGGAAGGCACCCTGGTGCCCCGCAAGGAACCCGGGGCTGTGATCTCCGATCCCCAAGTGGTGGCCCAGAGGGCATTGGACATGGCCAAGGGCTTTGTCATTGCCAGCGACGGCTCCCGCATCGAGCTGGATGTCCAAACCCTCTGCGTCCATGGGGACAACCAGGGGGCCGTGGACCTGGTGAGCCGGATCAGAAGCCTGCTTTCGGAAAACGGCATCCAGGTCAAGGCCATGGGGGATCAATAATGGGCAGCATGGACGAGATCAAGATCAAGCCCATGGGGGACAAGGCCCTGCTGGTGGAAATGGGCCAAGGCATCGATCCCCAGGTCAACGCCCGGATCAATGCCCTGGCCGCCCTGCTGTCACAATACGCCCCGGCCGGGCTGGAGACCGTGGTCCCCACCTACCGGGCCCTGATGGTGAATTACGACCCCCTGGTCCTGGCGCCGGAAACCCTGGAAAAGACCATTGCCGGCCTCCTGGGTGAACTGGACCAGGCCCGGGCCGCCCAGGGCAAGGTGGTGGAAATCCCGGTCTGCTACGGCGGGGAGTTCGGCCCGGACATGGAAACGGTGATGGCCGCCTCCGGCCTGGACATGGATGGGGTCATCCGCCGCCACACCGCCCCTGAATACCTGATCTACATGGTGGGCTTCACCCCGGGCTTCCCCTTCCTGGGCGGCATGGACGAATCCCTGTCCACCCCCCGCCTGGAAAATCCCCGGACCCTGGTGCCCCAGGGCTCCGTGGGAATTGCCAACGGCCAGACCGGCATCTACCCCGTGGCCAGCCCCGGGGGATGGCAGCTCATCGGTCGCACCCCCCTGCGGCTCTTTGCCCCGGAGCGGGAACCCCCCTTCCTCTACCAGGCCGGCGACCGCATCCGGTTCACGGCCATTGACATGGATCGGTACGAGGAGATCCAGAAGGCGGAGGCTTCCCAATAGGCGCATTGTTAGTATAATATTTTGTCTGTAATTTGGGAGAAGGAACCCGGAAGGCCTTTCCCTTTGGGAGTACCCCCAAAGGGAAAGGCCTTCCGGGGCGGTTGTCAATCGGCGTCCAAAAATGACCCCGGCTCCAGGGTGACGACGCCAACGGGCCATCGTCAACGCATTGATGACCAGATCCGTTTTCATGGGACTACCCATGGACCACTCCACAACCTGGCGGGAAAACAAATCAATGACAACGGCCAGATACAACTATCCTTATAGGGTCCAACTATACGTAATTTCTGAGATATGGAACTGATCAGGCCCTTTGACCTCGAATTGTCGATCAGCAAATTGGGAGCTACGGGCAAATTGTGTTTGCTGTCAGTCGTCACTTTATTTCTTTTTCTGTTTAGCGGCCACTCTTGCAAGGTTAATGATTGTTTTTGGCCTTATACCGGCCACAGGAATAACCTTTTGATGTTATTTCCGATGCAATCCTTCTGGCACCATAGACCCCCCGGGATTGGCCATGGGCATCTTGAACGATGGGGAGTTCATATTCTTGCCTGCGTTGGGATTTGGCCCCATTTTCCCATGCATAATAGGCACTTCGGGATACCTGCAACCACACAGTAAAACTATTGGATATGCCTTCTTCTCCCTATCAATAAATTGATATTTCAGCTTGTTTCGTTCTGCCGTCTTTTTTTAAGATTTCACGCTTCATCTTCAATCGTTTATTTTTTTGCGGAGGCGTTTCAATTCGGCGTGTAATGATGCATCCGAAGGATCTGATTCCACTCCTTTAATTTCATTTTTCCATCTCAAAATCGGTATCTCAGTGTAACCCCAACGGTCCGGGGACTGCCTTCCACACCCTTGAGTACCCCGGTGCTCATCATTTCATCGAGAACCGTAAAGTATTCCCGGTTAAATAGGTTTTTGCACCAGAGGATCAGGTCAAAGGATTCGGCTTCATATCCGATTCTCACATTGACCAGTTCAAAGGAAGACTGTTTCATCCGGTTGCCCGGATCTCCGTAATAGCTTCCCATGCCGGTGATGTCGCCGCCCAGAAACAGCCCGTTGTCCATGCGGAAGGTTGACCCTAAAGAAACGGTGTATTTCGGGGAATAGGGCAGTTGGTTTCCCTCGAAGTCGATGGTACCGGTTTGGGACTGGTAGCGCCACTGGTCGATTTCCGTGTCCAGGATGCCTAGGTTGGCAAACAGACTGAGACCGGGAAGCGGATCGGCCTCCAGGCCCAGTTCAACACCCCAGGTATGCACCTGGCCGGCGTTGTTGATGTCCGGAGCCATGGGCACCCCCACAGCGTCAGGATTGTTCACATCGATCTGCTTGTCTTTGATGTCCACGTAGAACAGGCTGAAATTGGCCTTCAACCGGTTGCCCAGAAAGGCAGTTTTTATGCCGGTTTCATAATTCCATGCGTATTCGGGATCATAGGTAAAGGTGTCCGGGGACATGACCATGGAATAATTATACCCACCGACCTGATAGCCCTTGGCCGCTGATGCGTATACCGTAGTGCAGGCGGACGGGGTCCATCCCAGGGCCATTCTGGGTAGAAGTTCGGTGTAGGACAGATCCTTTTCAAATTCTTGATAAGCGGGTAAAAAAGGCATCATGGCGGTCTCACGATTGACCACCCGACCGGATAGGGACTGATGGTCCAGGCGCAGGCCGGCGGTGAGGTCAATGGTGCTGGTCATTTTCCAGGTGCCCTGGGAAAACAGGGCACAGCCCTTCATGTCGATGTCGCCTTTTGGCTGCCATAGGTTGATGGTTCCCCCCGGGGTGTCGAATTTCATGTCCAGGCCGGTACCGGTTTTTTCGGTGAATCCGTATATCCCTGCAAGCCAAGTGAGCCGTTTTCCGGCAGCGGAGGACATCCGGATTTCCTGGGACCACTGGGTGTCGTCAAAGGCAAAGCCCGAATAAGTGGGACCACCCTTAAAATCCATATCCGATACAAAACTGACATCATAGTCCTGGCGACTGGTGACCGATACCAGGTCCCAGTTGCCACCGTTGTATTTGATTTTCAGATTCTGGACATGGGAGGACTGGTCTTTGCCCAGGCCCGGATCCCCGGAATTGGATGTGAATGGGCCGGTGGCGTCGGGACCGTTGACCAGGCGGTATACACCGAATCCGTCATTGTGGTCTGATTCACCGGCGGTAAAGGAAATGTCCAGGCGGTCCGACGGGGTGAACCGAAGGGTGCCCCGGCCGTCCAGGTGGCGTTCCTTGGAGGCCTGACGGTCGTTATTTGCCAGATCAATGCGGAAACCGTCCGAGGCCAGACCCTGGACCGATATCCCCATGAACAGGCGGTCCCGGGACAGCGGCCCGGACAATGAGACCCCGGTTTTATATCCCATGCCGTTGTTATCCGAATCATAACCAAACACCGAAAAATTGACCCGCCCTCGGGTATGATTATCCGGTTGGCGGGTGACCAGCTTCACCAGTCCGGACAGGGTGTTTCGCCCGTAAAGGGTACCCTGGGGGCCCTTGAGGATTTCCACCCGCTTGATATCCAGCAGGTCGGGATCGGTCATATAGCTGAGCGGAGAGCTGACGTCATCCACATAGAATCCGGCCGGAGAAAAGATGGCGCTTTTAAACGAAGAGATTCCCCGGATGATGATGGGGCTTTCCGCGGTGTTGGTTTTCATAAAGAGATTGGCCGATAGGAAGGTGACGTCCGACAGGGTTTCCAGGCCGTAATCCTCAAGTTTCGTTTCCGTAAACAGGTCAATGGTCATGGGAACGTCCCTGATATTTTCCTCCTGTTTCCGGGCGGTGACCGTGAGGCTGTCGATCAGGGTTTGGGTGGCTGTGACAGGCGGGATGAACAGAACCGTGGCCAGAAAGGCAACCAGGCAGCGTAAACAGTTTTTCATTTTTTTTCTTTCAAAGTTGATTACAGAAAGATTTTTTAGCAATATCCATGTCCATGGTGCCCAGACCCCAGGCAAGGGGCTGTGACCGGACATGTTCAAATCCTGTCCTGAGGCAGGCCCGGGCAATCCGGCCCCGGTCCAGGCCCAGCTCCTGCCACATCATGGAGACGGGTATCCAGCTCAGGGCGATGGAACAGGGCCGGGTGCGGTCCCGGGTAAGGCCGTCGTGGACGGAGACAAATAATCCGCCGGGATTCAGGGCATTGTGAATCCGTTCCATCACGCCCTCAAGGTCATCCCGGGAAAAATTGAGGCAGGCCGTGGCAATGACCATGTCATATCCGGAGCCCAGGTCATCGGTGGTGAAATCACCGGGCCGGACATCCATGCGGTGGGCGAGCCCCTCTTTTTCGATCTCCTGTTCAGCCACCCGGATGACGGCCTCGCGGTCCAGAACCCTTGCCGTGGCCGACGGATGGGCATGGACCAAGGCCGCGGCATTGAGGCCGGGGCCGCCACCCAGGTCCAGAATCCTGGACAGGCCGGCAAATTCCGGGAAGGCTGAAATCTCCCGGACCAGGACAGGACCGGTGCAGGCGCGCTGGAAATTGATCAGCCCCTTGGCCTGTTCGACCCAGAGACTTTCGTCCCCGGCCTGTTTTTCCTTTTTGGGCGGACCGTTGCGGATCAAAGCGGACATCCCCTCGAAAAAAGGAAGGTTCCACTGGGCGTGGCCGGTAAGATAATCCCCCAAATACGAGGGGGATTCGGTTACCAGATATTTGCGGCTCAAGGCACTGTTGGCGAATCGGTCCGGCCCCCGAGCCTCGGCCAGACCAGCGGCGGCCAGACCACGGAGAAAGAACCGGGTGTTTTCCGGATGGGTATCCAGGATACCGGCAAGTGCCTTGGGGGCAACGGGCCGGTTCATGTGGTCAAAAACGGCCAGTTGGATGCCTTCGTGCAGAAGTCGGGTGTAAAAAATACCCTGGTGCATTTCAAACAGTTTAAAAACATCGTTTTCTATTGTCATTGCAACTCCTTTTATAAGAAAGTCCCCGGCAAACCCTGGGGTAATTTTTTTTTCTTTGTTGTGAGGCAAGCCACTAAATAGACACCTGTTCTACCCCATGGCAGTTATATGGATGGGGGACGGCCCGTTATCAGTGCCCGGTCCAGGTCACCCAGTCTTCCGGCAAACAGGGCTCTCACCGACCGGATGCAGGCCAGGCAGGCCAGGGTCAGGATCAGGAAAAAAACATCGTATCCCAGGGCCTGGCCCAGAAGGCCTCCCAGGATGACGGCGCTGAAGGTGGTCAGATGCTGGAATCCGCAGAGGACGCCGAACCGACCTGCGGCCCCGCCGCTTCCTGCACTGGCCTGGAGAATCAGGGCATAGATAGCGGACATGAGCAGACCCATGACCAGCTGTTCCGCACCCACGGCAAGGGCCGTAAACCCCGGGGTCCGGCAGATGCCCTTGGCAAGTACCCATGAAGCCCCCGATACCCCGGCACAGGCCGCACACCCCATTGAAAAAAAGAGGCCGGCGGGGATTTTCCGGATGACCAGGCTGCCCAGCCAGGTACCGGTGACGGCCACGGGAGAGCCGGCCCAGAGCATTAGGGCCCCGATCCGGTGGGGGGAAAATCCAAGCTCCCCCAGAAGGGTGAAACGAAGCTGGTATCCGGATTTCATAACCAGGGCCATGAGAGCCAGCAGGGTCAGAAAGCCCAGAGCCCTAGGACTGCGGATGAATTCAAAAGAGGGTTTGGTCACGACCTTGGCCGTTTCTTCAAACGGATTCGTACGGGAGCCTTCCCGGAACAGGAAAAGGGGCAGGGAAAGAAGGCACAGGAATCCGCTAAGAAGTCCCATGCAGACTGCCCATCCCAGATGGTGGTAAAGGATGAGAAACACCCCGCCGCCGACCATGAATCCGGTGAAGTTGGCGCCCATCTGGACAGCGGCACCCTGGGCTCTTTCCCCGGGCTTAAGGATATCCGCGGCAAAACCGTCCACGGCAATATCGCCCAGGGCAAGCCCTGCATTCATGATCAGAACCAGGAAAAACAACGGCAGGGCACCGTCATGGGGCGGGAAAAAAGCAAGCAGGCCCAGCACGACAATTACCAGGATCCGGGCGGGCAGAATCCAGGATTTTCTCAGTCCCATGCGTGCAAAGTGGAAATGATCCACCAGGGGGGCATAAAGAAATTTCAGGGCCCAGGGCGCGTACAGCAGGGCCATGAACCCGATGGCGGCCAGGGAAATCCCACAGCCCCTCAGGATAACGGGCAACGCCAGCCAGGTAAAGCCCACCGGGGTATGCTGCCCCAGATAGGCGACCAGAAAAAAAGATAATTTTAACGGGGCGGGCCAAAAGGCCGGTTCTAAAACCGGCACACCTGTCCTTTGGTGTCTGTACATCGGGTTTCTCCTGAACAATTAAAGAACAGGGATATATTAAGAAAGAATCCGCAGGTCCGCTAACGGCGGAATATTTTTTTCTGGCGATGGCGTATTTACTGTCGGCGGAGGCACTGCCCCGGCAGGATGCCGAAGGCCTTGAAAAAGGCCTTGGAAAAATGGCTCAAAGAATCATAGCCCACGGCCATGGCCGCTTCAGTGACATTCATTTTTTGCTCTTCCAGCAAACGCCGGGCACGGTTCAGGCGCAGGGTTCGCAAAAAGGCAAACGGGGTGGTGCCGTATAGCTGCTTGAATCCGGCGGAGAGGCGGTTGGGGGTGAGTCCGGTCTGCCGGGCCAGGGAGACAAGGGACGGGGGCGCCTCCCAATCGTTTTCCAAGATCTGTCTTGCCGCGGTCAGTTTTTCCAATTCACCGGGCCTGAGTTCCGGGCCGGGGGGACGGAACGCAAACAGTTCAAACTGTTGTCCGATGAGTTCCAGGGCAAGGCCTTCCACCAGCATGGCCGGGGATCCGGGACGGGTCAGGGCACTGGCCAGACCGGAAAGAGTCGATTGGATCCCCGGGGTATTGGCATTGATTTCAAAACATCCCCCGGTTCCGTCGCATTGCGCGGCCCGCCGCAGTTTCACCGGCAACAGGCCGACATCGCTTCCCAGGCTTTTTATCAGGCATTCACGGGTCATGGTCAGGGTGACCACCCGGACTGGGGCGCCGGGTATAAGCCGGGCCCAGCCTGAAGTGCCGGGCTGGAAGGCCAGGCGGTTCAGGCCGGCCGTCATTTCCATCTCCCGGCCCAGGGAATGGTGGTGGTAAAGTATTTTCCCGGACAGGAAAAAAATCCATCCGAATCCGGCGGGCCAGGAATCCGAGGACAGGACCATGGGCTCTTTGGGTAGGCAGTCGGTGTAATATAGATTAAACCCCGGTCGCAGTTCCCTGCCCCGGATGGGGCCGGACTGCGCCCACGGTTTTCTTGTGTTCTCTTTTGCGGATGTCAGGCAAATATCCATGTCTGATTTCTTTCGGATTCACTTTCGGCGGCCAGCAATGCCGGCCTGCATCAGGGCCTTTTTGAAGAGACCTGTTTCAAATAATCTCCGGGATTTAACCCGAAATAGGTTTTGAACGACTTTGTGAAATAGCTTAAATTGGTGTACCCCACTTCACACGCCGCTTCACAGACATTAAACCGCCCCTCATCAAGAAGAAGTTTTGCCGTCTTCAGCCTGACATCCCTTAAATGCTCAAAAACGGTTCTCCCGTATAATTGCCTGAAACAATAATTGAGTTTTGGATGAGAAATACCGACCGCCCTTGAAAGCTGCTGAAGGCTGAGGGTATTTTCAATATTTTCTTCGATGATTCTTTTTATCCGGTGCGTCATTTCAACCTCGGCCTGTTTAAGGCCTCCCTGTGTCTGATCCGTTTCAACATGAAAGGAAATCCGGCCCGCCGCTGTCGATAATAGTTCAAAAGTCTTTTTATTCAACTTGTATCTTCCGATCCCCAAAAACAAGCCTTGCCTAGGCTTATAGCTCCCATAAATCCGTTGACCAGGTTTTCGGGCCACTTCCCCTGCTTTCAAGTCATCATTCCCCGTAAACCGGATATTTAATAACGGCCATGGTCTGCCCAAAGTATTGCCTTTGGGCCTTTTCCACAACGAACCATGAAAGAATTTCAATGCTTTACCCAAGCCCTTTCATATAAATAATTTTTAGTGTGTGAACTATTCCGGTTAACCGTTATTAATTAATTTTTTTTATGTCAAGAAAAATAATTAGAGCTTTAAGATAATATTAGGGATAACGTCAAATGTTTCAGTTTTTGAATAAATTGGTTTTTCCCCAAAGTGTTCATTTGTGTTCGACAGCCGCCCCAGGAAAACTCCAACTTTGGGCGACTCATCCATGACATCACCCGCAGGGCATCACCAAGACCCTGTCCGACGGATTTTCCAAGGTCGGATTTACCGCCCCGGGCATGCGGGTGGTCCAGGGACCGCAATTCACTCCCAGAACCGCAGGCCAGCGAAGCATCGGCAAACTCAAATCCCATTGGAGCCAGGGCATGGATTTCAGCAATATCCCCCTGGTGGTGGTGGACGAAGCCCAGATCAAGTCCTTCCATGCTGCGCCCTTGAGGCGGATCCGGAAACGATAAAACGGGTGGACGCCTTGGGATGCTGGGCCGCCTTTCTCCTCTTTCGCAAGGTCCCGGTCCGTTGTCCCCATTGCAGCCAATCCAATTCCGTGAAGCCCGATTGGTCCTGCACCCAGCGCGGGAAAATCTTCAGTCTTTAAAAAATCCAGTACCCAATACATTTGCCGGCCATGGGCGCTGTGGTGCGCCCCTGGCCGGCGAGTTGGATTTAGGATGTCTGTTCCTGCTCAACGGGGACAGGTTTGAAAAATCTGGGGGTGAAGCGGACGTACCAGGCTGCGGATTGTACCTGGATGATATAGGCCAGGGCAATGACCAGGGCGGCGTCCGCTCCGGCGGGGCCAAAGGCATTGATGGCAATGGCCAGTGCAATGGAAAGGTTTCTCATCACCGTGCCGTAGACCAGGGCAATGCCGTCACCGCATTGGAAAAATCCCCGACCGACCACGGTGGACAGGGTAAAGTTGACCAGATAGAGCAGGGCTAGGGGGATGAAGATGGTCAGCAATTGCCCGGGCTCCGACAGGATGGTCCCGGCCTTGAGGCACATGGCCACAAAGACGATGCCCAAAACCCCGATGGTGGAGAGGGCAGGAAATCTCGGGGCGATGCGACTTTTAAATTCTTTCATGCCGAATTTTTTCAACAGGGCCTGGCGGGTGACATAGCCCAGGGCCATGGGCAGAAAAACGATGAGGACGATCTGCCGGATCACCCGGAGAATGTCCACTTCCACGGTGGCGCCCATGAGCCAATTGACGTAAAAGGGCGTGGCCAGGGAGCCGGCGGTGAGGCCAATCACCGTCATGTTGATGGCTGCGGCCATATTCCCCTTGGCAAATCCGGTCCAGGAAATGGTCATGCCGCTGGTGGGCAGCAGGGAGGCCAGAAGCAGTCCCAGGGCCATGTAGGGCTGCTCCGGAAAAAAGAGCCTGCCCAGGAAAAAGGCCACAAAGGGAATGAGGCCGAAGTTGATGGCCAGGGCACTGGCCTGGAGTTTCAAATCCAGGCCCTGCTTGAGATGCTTGATGTTCAGGGTCACCATCATGGGGTAGACCATGAGGAAGGTCAGGGGCATGATCAACTGCTTCATGGCCTTGGCCGCCGAGGGATCCAGCAGGCTGCCCATGGCCAGACCGGCCAGGATGGCTGCGGGAATGGCGTATACCAGATTTTGATTGATTCGGATCAGGATATTCCACATGGAAAACCTCCTTTGTTGTGGTGACGGTTTTTTACAAGGCCTGGTTGATCAGGTTGCGGATGCCTTCATAGGTCTGGGCCAGAGAATCCGGGAATGCCGGATCGTCCTTGACCAGATCTGCGATTTCATCGGAGCCGTACCCCAGGAAACGGACCTGGGTTTTCCCCTTGCCGGAAAAGACATGGACGAATTTGGGCATGAGGATGGAGCGCTCCGGATTGGCCGTGAGGCTTTTGCTGGCCTTGGGCGGTTTGCACAATTGGATCATGTGCAGGTCAAACTCCTTGGGAACCTCACTGCCGTGGCGGGTGAAGGTTTCTTTCATGTTCATGCTTTGGGTGTTGTTGATGACAAATCCCTTGGCCTCGGCCAGAACGACGAATTCTTCAACAAAGCAGGCCGTGGGTTTCTCGGTTTCAGCGGCGTACAGATGGGGATTGGGGCTCATGGTTTTCATCTCCTGTTTTTTAGTGTTCCCCGATTTTTCGGGATGGGTTTAGGAATATATAAAACAAGTTGCGTGCCAGGGGTGTTTCTGTTGGATGTTTTGCTCTATAATCGGATGGTTATGCGGTTTTCGGCTTGGGGATAAGAAAGTGTTACCATTGCTTCGGTAACATGTGGTAACGTTACTTTTGAGGTAACACGTAACAATATTTTTTGTAACCAACCGGAGGAAACCATGGCAGACAGCCCCATACTCAATCCCCGTTTCATGACCCGGATCATCGATTCCATGGCCGACGGGGTCTTTATCATGGATGAAACAGGGCGGATCGTTTCGTGGAATCGATCCATGGAGCGGATCAGTGGATACGCTGAAACAGAAGCGCTTGGCCAAACCTGCGCACTGCTGAGTTGCAGTCGTTGCTTTGGGGCGGATTGCCCGGCCAATGTGAACCGGTGCCGCATCCTTGAAAAAGGTTCCTCCGGTGCCAAAGCCTGTGAATTGGTTCACAAAGACGGTCGCGAAGTCCCGGTAATCAAACACGCCAGCGTGGTCAAAGATGATGGCGGACAGGTGCTTGGCATCGTTGAAACCGTTACCGATTTGACCGAATTGAATTTGGCCAGAAAGGCAGCCGAGGATGCCCTGCTCAAATTGGGGGAGCGACACCGCCTGGACAATATCATCGGGAAAAGTTCGGCCATGAAAGCCGTATTCAAAGCCGTGGAAATGGCTGCAGCCAGCGACGCCACCGTCCTCCTCCAGGGAGAAAGCGGCACGGGCAAGGAACTCATCGCCGGCGCCATCCACTACCACAGCCACAGGAAAAACGCCCCCATGGTGACAGTGAACTGTGGCGCCCTGCCGGAGAATCTTCTGGAAAGTGAACTGTTTGGCCATGTCAAAGGTGCTTACACCGGTGCCATCCGTTCCAGGACCGGCCGGTTTGAAGCCGCAGATACCGGAACCATCTTCCTTGATGAAATCGCCGAACTCAGCCCCATGATCCAGGTCAAGCTGCTCCGGGTTCTCCAGGAGCGGGAGATCGAGCGGGTGGGGGAATCCAAAAAACGTCGGGTGGACATTCGCATCATCACCGCCACCCACCAGGACCTCACCGCCCTGGTGGAATCGGGTCGATTCAGAAAAGACCTCTATTACCGCCTTAACGTCTTTCCCATCCCCATCCCCCCCTTAAAAGAGCGCAAAGAGGATCTGCCACTGCTGGTCAACCATTTCATCCGACAAATGTGCGACCGCACCGGAAAAAACATTGTGGACGTCTCCTCCCCGGTGATGCGTGCATTCATGGCCCATGACTGGCCCGGCAATGTCCGGGAGTTGGAAAATTGCATTGAGCATGCCTTTGTCCTCTGCCGCAGGGATCGCATTGAAACCGATGATTTGCCTGGGAGCCTTCGGAACCCGAGCCCGGCTGTTAGGGTGCAATCCCACCCACTTCCCCCTGAACGCAAAGCGGGCAGGTCACATTCCCGGGCCAAGGTAAATAAGGGGCAGCTCGTTTTGTTGCTTGAAGAGTGTAATTGGAATAAATCCGAGGTGGGTCGACGACTGGGGGTTAGTCATACGGCTGTTTGGAAGTATATGAAAAAATGGGAAATTCCTTTGGTGCCTGATGGGCTGATCAAAGAATAGACTCGAAGGCGTGATCAAATGCCTCATTTTTAAAGTGACCGTCAGGTGAATGCGGTTGCTATGCAAACTCAATCTATGGGGTGGCAGAGTTAATCTTTTTCGGGGAAATTGTTAGATACTGGTGAAAGCGCGGCTTGGAAGAGGACCACGGCAGCAGCATTGGCCACGTTGAGGGAGTTTTTGCGACCGAACATGGGGATGGTGACAAAGGCGTTGCAGGCGGCCATGGCCGAGGGGGAGAGGCCGTATTCTTCGTTGCCCAGAACCAGGACCAGTTGTTGGGGCCAGGCGGTTTGGTGGCAGGGGGTGGCGCCCTCTGCGGTTTCCACGCCCATGATGGTGAAGCCTTCGTTTTTTTTCTGCATCAGGCTTTGGTAGAGGTCTTCGGTTCTTTCCTGGTTGAGCCATTCCTGGGCGCCCATGGCGGTTTTGGCTACTTTAGGGTGCTCTCCGCCCGGGGTGTGGGCCAGGAGGATGCCGGCTACGCCGGCGGCATCGCAGGTTCTGAGGATGGAGCCGATGTTGAAGAGGCTGCGCAGGCCGTCCAGGGCCACCCAGATTTCCCTTTGGGGACGGACGGGGGCGGGGTACGGGCGGTCGGTTTCCCTGACGGATGGGAGGAGGCCGTCGTCCTTTGGGGTGAGGCCGATCTTGCAGCGATGGAAATGGACGGCATCGGAGACAAAGGCGAACCGGGCCTTGTCCCGGTCGTTGGCTGGTGGGGGGGGCGGGGCAAGGTCCATCCAGGAGCGGATTTCGTTGTATTGGTCCTGGAATCCGGCGAAGTCTTCGGCGGAGACCCGGTTGGTCCTCAGTTTCTGGAAGGCCCGGGAGAGCCATTTGATGACCTGGCGGTGTTGGGTTTCATTGCCCAGGGATATAAACTTTTTGCGGGTGAATCCAAAGATGTCCATGGGAGATGTATACCAGGGTTTGGGGCGTTGGAATATGAAAATTTTTGCCATGGGGGGTGGGCGTCCACAGGGGCATTGCCGGTTTGGTATGGGAAAAGATGGAAAAAAATGGGGGCGCGGATTCAGGTTTCCCGGTATACTGTCGATGTATAATCCTATGATCCTAATTTCTTAGCCCGGATATTTTACGCATCTGGCGTATTCGTCATCAAATAATCGGGTTAGCGGTCATCCATAGAAGGAGAGTCATCATGACAAGCATCAACACCCAGGGGCCGGTAGTTCCCCAGCGGTCGGACGGTTTTTCCGGTGCCCAGGTATCCCATGGTCAGCAGATCAACGCCCGTGAATCCATGGACGCCGGCATCACCATCCAGACCCGGGAGGGGGACCTGGTCACCCTCAATGCCAGTTCCTTTGCCGAATTCAACTCCCGGGAATACAACAGCCAGGGGGTTGTGGCCTCGGGGGACGGCATCATGGCCGCCTCCAGCCAGTTCCGTGAGATCACCCTGTCCACGGGGGAGCAATTTTCCTTTTCCGTCCAGGGGGAGTTGAGCGAGGAAGAGCTGGCCGACATTGAAGCCATTGTCAAAGGGGTGGACGAGATCATCGCTGAGATGTCGGCCCAGGACATGGAGGGGGCCATGGCCGGGGCCGTGGAACTCACCATGCAGCGCTTTGATACGGTGGCGGCCTATTCTGCCGATCTTTCCCATGAGCGATCCTATACCATGACCCGGGCGGATTCCGTCCATGCCTATACGGCCATGGCCCAGGGGAATGATGCACCCCAAGGCCCATCCCTGCTCCAGGGGGGCAATTCCCCCCGTGAACTGGGGCCGGTGGAAGAGGGCTCCCGGCTTCTGGAGCGGCTTTTGGAACAATTGGAGGCCCAGGAGGACCAGGCCCTGGAAAAGGCCAGGAATCCTTTGGACAAATTGTTTGAACATTTCAAGGCCCCGGCAAGGCAAGAGCAGGACCCCCGTGGGCTCCTGGATCTCAATGCCCTCCAGGACCAGGTGAATAATTTTATCCAGGAACGGGTCCAGAATGCATTTGGGCAGGCCCTGGATCGATTTGCATAGTTCCCTGAACCCTCTTTTCCAGGGAAATATAAAACGGGTTGGCAATGGATGGCCAACCCGTTTTTTGTTGGGAAGGGAGGGGGCTTTGTTATCAAAGGGCGTTCCCTTATCCCTAAACGGCTGTCATGAAATGACCGGTCAACCCGGATATTTTATTCCCCCCAACCTTTTAAAGTGGGGGAGGCAATTTCCCAGGGCAGGTTTCTTTGAAAGAGCCATCGTTCTTTTTGGCAATCAAGGCGTCCACGGCTTTCGAAACAAATTGCCATGAACTATTCGCCTATGCGGCGGGCGGGGTAAAGGTTCTGGCGGCCAGTTCATTGTCCAGCATGAGCAGGCCATGTCCCTCGCCGTTGATGAGTTTTAATTTGTTCAGGATCCCTTCCATGGAGGCTTCCTCCTCCACCTGTTCGTCCACAAACCAGTTCAGGAAATTCTTTGTGGCGTGGTCGTTTTCCTTGATGGCCAGATCCATGAGGTCGTTGATGAGGCTGGAGACCAGTTTCTCGTGGTCATAGGCCAGCTGAAAGACTTCCATGGGGCTTTTGAATTCGGTCTTGGGGGCTTCGATGTCGGCCAGGATCACCCGTCCGCCCTTTTCATTGAGGAAGCGGTACATCTTCATGGCGTGGAAGCGTTCTTCCTCCACCTGGACCAAAAAGAAATTTTCAAAACCGGACAGGCCCGTGGAATTGAAGTAGGAGGCCATGGAGAGGTAATAATATTCAGAGAAAAGCTCTCTGTTGATCTGATAGTTGATGGCGTCCTGTAATTTGTCGGAAATCATGGGGGCTCCTTATGGATATGGGGTTATGTTTTGGGCTTCTGGTAGACAGTGTCCACCCATTGTAGGGCACCCGAGGTAAAATTTCCAGCCATGGTGGTTTTAAAGTGGCGGGCGGTTTTCCCAAAGACCAGGTGGGGCCCCAGCGCCGGAGTTTTGGGAGCCGGGAGGGTGCCGGTTGGTAGGGCGGCGGCCCTTGGGGCCATTTTTCGGATGTGTTCCCAGAAGGCGACCCCCTTTTGGGTGGCGTCCTCAAATGATGCTTGAACAAACCCGGTCTGTTTTAAGCGGTTTTCCTGTTGGGCCCAGGACTCCAGAAAGGAGATCCCAGGGCCGTCGGCCCATGGCACGGGATAGGCAATGGGCTTGTCATTGCCCTGGTAGAGTTCGCTGAGCACCAGCCGTCCCCCCGGAGCCAGAACCCGGAAGAATTCGTCCAGGGCTTGGTCCTTTTCTTCAATGTTCATGAGGATGTGCTGGCAGAGGATCAGGTCAAAGTGGTTATCGTCAAAGGGTACCTGTGTGATGGAGCCAATGTGGAAGTCAATGCGGTGGCCTAAACCGCACCATTGGGTAAAGGTTTGGGCCGCTTCGATAAAGGAGGGGGAAAGGTCAATGCCCACCACGGAACAGCCGGTTTCCTGGGCAAAGATCCGGGCCGTTCCCCCGATGCCGCAACCAGCGTCCAGGATCCGGGTGTCCGGGGCCGGGCCAAGGTGCCGGCACAGGGCCTGGGTGGCCCTGAGGCCGCCGGTGTGGAGCTGGTCCACCGGGGCCAGGGCCTTGGGGGACAGGGGGGGATCTTCTGGGGCCCGGGGCAGTTGGCCCTTGGCCTCCAGGGCGGCCTTCACCGGGGCAATGAGATCCGGGGCGTGGTAGTGGGTTTTTACGGGGGCATCCATGGCGATTCCTTTTGTTACAATTGGGTACTTCTAATGCTGAGAAGTACCCAATAGACAGACCCGGAAAGATCCATGATGTTTCCGGGTCATTGGGTTGGCCCCCTGGCCCTTTGCTGGGACCAGGGGGCTGTTTAGTATCAGGACTGGAGGCTGGGGATGTTTTCAAAGAAATCCAGGGCTTCGGGATTCTTCAGGGCATCCTTGTTTTTTACTTCCTTGCCTTCAATGGTTTTCTTCACGGCCAGTTCCACCTTTTTCATGTTCAGGGTGTAGGGGATGTCCGGGCATTGGATGATTTGGGCCGGGACATGGCGGGGGCTGGCATGGGTGCGGATGTCGGCCTTGATCTTGGCCATGAGCGCCTCGGTGAGTTCAAAGCCCTGGGCCATCTTCACAAAGAGGATGACCCGGACATCGTTGTTCCAGGACTGTCCCACCACCACCGAGTCATCCAGCTCCTCCATGGCATCCAGGCGGCGGTAGATCTCTGCGGTACCGATGCGGACGCCGCCGGGGTTGAGGGTGGCGTCGGACCGACCGTACATGATAACCCCGCCCCGGGGGGTGACTTCGATGAAGTCGCCGTGGGTCCAGATGTTGGGGAAGTCGTCAAAATAGGCGGACCGGTACTTGGAGCCGTCATTGTCCCCCCAGAAGTAGATGGGCATGGAGGGGAAGGGGGCGGTGCAGACCAGTTCCCCCTGCTGTCCCACCACGGGCTTGGCATCGTCGTCATAGGCATAGACCTTCATGCCCAGGCCCCGGCACTGGAGTTCCCCGCTGTAGACCGGGCCCATGGGGTTGCCCAGGGCAAAGCAGCCGTTGAGGTCGGACCCGCCTGAGATGGAGGCCAGCTGGAGGTCGGATTTCACATGCTCGTAGATGAACTCAAAGTTTTCCACGCTCAGGGGAGAGCCCGTGGACATGAGGACCTTGAGGGCGGAGAGATCAAATCCCGCCGCCGGTTTCACCCCGGCGTTTTTCAGGGCCTCGATGTAGCCGGCCGAGGTGCCGAAGTGGGTGACTTTTTCCTGCTCTGCCATCTTCCACAGGGCGTCGGGCCCGGGGTGGAAGGGGTTGCCGTCGAACAGGATCAGGGTGGCCCCCACGGAAAGGCTTGTGGTGAGCCAGTTCCACATCATCCATCCGCAGGTGGTGAAGTAAAAGATGGTGTCTTCCCGGCCAAGGTCGGAATGGAGGACCAGCTCCTTTTTCTGGTGGAGGAGGACCCCGCCGATGCTCTGGACCATGCACTTGGGAAGGCCGGTGGTTCCCGAGGAATACATGATGTAGAGGGGATCGTCAAAGTCCATCTGGATAAAATCGATTTCATTGGCGGCCCGGTCCTTGAAGTCCTCGAACAGGACAGCGTTGGGCAGCTGATCCGTGTCCGGGATTTCATCCACATAGGGGATGACCACGATTTTCTCGATGGAGGGCAGCTCCTTTACAATGCCGGTGATGCGGTCAATGGAGGAGAGGGGGGTGCCCTTGAAGAAATAACCGTCTGCGGTGAACAGCACCTTGGGCTGGGTCTGGCCGAACCGGTCCAAAACCCCCTTGATGCCGAAGTCCGGTGAGCAGGAGGACCAGATGGCGCCCAGGCTGGTGGCCGCCAGCATGGCAATGATACTTTCGGGCATGTTGGGCACAAATCCCACCACCCGGTCTCCCGGGCCGATGCCCTGTGCCCTGAGGGCCGATGCCACCTGGGCCACCTGGTCGTAGAGCTCCTTGTAGGTGAGGCTGCGCCGGACCATGTCCTCTCCCCGGAAGATCAGGGCGGTGCGGTCGTCCCGGAACCGGAGGAGGTTTTCGGCAAAGTTGAGTTTGGAACCGGGGAAGAACTTGGCACCGGGCATCTTGTCCGGCTCCTGGATCACCTGGTGGTAGGGAAGGGCGGCCTTGATGTCCAGAAAATCCCAGGCCAGTTTCCAGAAGTCCTCCAGCTGGTCCACGGACCATTCCCACAGAGCGGTGTAGTCGGAGAAGTCCTTATTGTACGCCTGGTTGACCCGGGTCATGAACCGGTACATGTTGGTGGATTGGATCCGTTCTTCCGATGGCTGCCACAGGGGCTTTTGCATGTCAACCTCCTTCCTATTCATAGAGGACGGCCAGGATGGTGGCTTTTTCCGTCTTGGCCGTCAGATAATGGGGGGTGGTGGACAGGTAATAGGCACTGTCTCCGGGTTCCAGATCATAGGAGTCCTTGGCAATGGTGAGGTTGGCGCACCCCTCCAGCACATAGATGAACTCCTCGCCGTTGTGGACGGAAATCTCCTTTTCCTCGTTTTTTTCCAATTGGACGATGAGGGCCTCCATGTGACGGCCCTGGACTTCGGGGGCCAGGCTCATATAAGAATAAACGCTCTGGCTCCCGGTCCTGGAGGCAGACCGGGCAATGGGTCGGCGCTCGTTTTTCCGGGTAATGGAATAGAGCTGGGTGCCCATGCCCGATACCAGACGGCCCACGGCGGAATCCAGGGCCTTGGACAATTTCATCACCGTACCCAGCTGGGGATGGATCTCTCCATTTTCAATGCGGGCCAGACGGTCCACACCGAAGCCGGTGAGGCTGGACAGGTCTTCCAGGGAAATTCCCCGTTCCCGCCTCACCTGTTGGATGCGTTTTCCCACTTCTTCCACATCATGGACCGGATCGGACTTGATATCGCCGGTGAGTTCATCCAGGTAATCCAGGCTGATCTGGGGAGCTTTGTCCTGCTTTTCCATGGCACCTCCTTGGGATATGTTTATTTGGGGAGCTTCTGGTCCGGGGTCTCGTCCAGCTTTTCCTTGAGCTTGGCCAGGCCGGGGCGGGCGTATTCCATGTGCCCTTCGGTCAGGGTGCGGCCGTTGATGATGGCCTCCGAGCGCAGGCGGGTGCCCACGGTCTTTTCAAGCTGCTTGCCCAGCCAGAGGATCCGGTCCACATCGTACCCATGTTCTATACCCATTTCATCGATTTGTACAAGAGTATCTTCCAGGCAAACCAGTCCCACGTAGCGTTCGTCGTCATAATAATAATCCCCGGTTCCCTTGATGGGACGGTCGTCTATGAAGTTGGCCGGCTGTCCGCCAAGTCCCCCCAAGGTGGCCTCGTAATGGGTGATCCCAGCCTGGAGGGCCGCAAGGACCGAGGCCGACGCCACCCGCTTGGTCTCGTGGAAATGGGCAATGTGCAGGGAGGTGTCCGGGATCTCGTCCAGGATCATGGAGAAGTAGCGGTAGACGTCGGCGGCCGAGGCGGACCCGTCATGGTCGGCATGCTCGATGTCCGACGCTCCAATGTCCAGCCAATGCTTTGTGAACGCCACGGCATCCTTGAGTTCGGTGGCGCCGCCGATGGGGGATCCCCAGATGGTGGAGACGGTGCCGCACATCTTGATGCCGGCGTCGGAACATTTTTTAATGCAGCGCTCGGCTTCCCTCCAATAGTTGGGAAGGGTGGTGCCGGAATTGGCATAGTGGTGCTGCTCCTCGGTGGAGACCATCATCAGAACCCGGTCCGGTCCCACACCCCTTTCCTTCAGGGCAATGGCCCGGTCCACCGAGGCTTCCCGGATGGTGATGGCCGTGAGGACCACGTCCTTCATGTCAATGCCCTTTTTCGCAGCCCTGGAGACGAAATTGTCCGATCTTAAATGGGCCAGCAGCGCTTCGGCGTCGGCAAATTGGGGCATGTTCCTGGGGTTGCCCAGGTTGGTGACCTCGATGTTCCGGCAGCCGGCAAAGATAAGTTCTTCCAGATAGGTGATCTTGGCCGGGGTGGTGATGAATTTTTCCAAATGCTGGAACCCGTCCCTTACCGTGATATCGCCGATGGTGACTTTTTTGGGCATTCTGGGGAAAATTTTCCAATAATCATACTCAGTCATGGTCGTCCTCCTTGTGTTCCGGGCACCCCTGTTCATCGCCTTTTGCTCCGATTTCCGCGTTGCATGGGAGGTTTAATCCTCGAAATATTCCATATATTCCTCCGGTTAAACCTCCCCTGCGCCTTGAACTCAAAGCAAAATTCAGATGAGCAGCGGCACCCTACGTTAGCTTGTGGCCGGCCGGATGGGTCCTGTTCCCGGCTGATATATTTTCTCCTGGTGACCTTAATCAAAGGGTTCCGTTGCAGAACCCGGGTGGGGGCGGGGGGATTACTGGCTTGGCGTTGGGGCCCTGCCGGTCACCGGATCAGAACCTGAAGTTGCCGAACCGGGGGGCGTCAATGGGTTTGATGAGGCTGACCTCAAAGGCCATGGCCAGCCAGTCCCGGATTTCCGAGAACTTCAGGACCCGGTCGTTGAGGATCCTGGAGGCGCAGAAAAAGGGATGGGCTTCGCCGTCGTATTTTTCAATCATCTTGGCCTGGTAGGCAGCGGTTTCCTCCTCGGTCATGGGATTGCCCATGGCCTTGCGTTTGCCCTGTTCAATGGAGAGCATGACCCCGCCGGCGCTTTTCCCGCTCATGACTGCGGTGCGGGCCCGCATGGTGGAGAAGAGGAAGTGGGGGCGGTAGGCCCGGCCACACATGCCGTAGTTGGCCGCCCCGTTGTCCGGGCCCATGACCAGCTGGATCCGGGGGACCTGGGCGCAGGAGACCGCCCGCACCATGTCGGCCCCGTACTTGCCGATGCCGGCATGTTCCGAGTCGGATCCCACCATGTAGCCGGGGGAGGACTGGATAAAGAGCAACGGGATGCGCTCGTGGGAGCAGCGGACCACCCATTCGGTCACCTTTTTGGCGGCCTCGTGGAAGATGATCCCGGCCCCGTTGGAGCAGATCACGCCCACGGGCAGGCCCTTGATGCGGATCTTCCCCGTGAGGATATTGGATCCCCGGCCCGGGGCAAAGTTCTTCTTGGCCTCGATGAAGGAGGACTCGTCGGCCAGGGCCTGGATGACCCTGTGGCCGTTGATGCCCTGGTAGGGGGAGGTGGGCAGGATATCGTAGAGGCTGTCCCCGGGCAGTTCCGGGGGCTTGGCCTCGTACCGGTGGAGGTTCAGCGTCTGGGGCCGGGTGAGGGAAAGCAATTCCCTAACCCGGGCCACGGCCTCGGTCTGGTCGGCGCAGAGATGATCCGCCCCGCCCGAGACCTGGGTGTGGACCTTGGCCCCGCCCAGATCCTCGGCATTGATGACCTCCCCCGTGGCCATCTTGACCAACGGCGGTCCGCCCAAAAAGGAAAAGGACTGCTGGTCGATCATCACGGCCTCGCAGGCCATGAAGACGATGTAGGCCCCGCCGGCGGTGTTCCCACCAGTGGACAGGGTGACCTGGCGAAGGCCCATGGCCGACATCCGGGCCATGTTGTAGAAGATGGAGCCAAAGTGCTGGTCGTCGGGGAAGACCTCGGCCTGCATGGGCAAAAAGACCCCTCCGGAATCGGCGATATAGATGCAGTTCAGCCCGCATTTTTCCGCAATGGCCTGGGCCCGCATGTGCTTTTTCAAGGTGATGGGGAAATAGGTGCCGGCTTTCACCCGGGCATCGTTGGCCATGATCATGGTCCAATTACCGTGGACCTTGCCGATGCCGGTGACAATGCCGGCGCAGGGGACATCCTCCACCCCGGGGTAGTCCATGCCGAACCCGGCCAGCATGGAGAGTTCAAAAAAGCGAGTGCCCGGGTCGATGAGGTCGTTGATCAGCTCCCGCACCGGTCGTTTGTTCCGCTTGGCCAGCTTGTCCACGGCACTTTGGCCCCCGGGCCAGGTGGCGGCCTGCCGCCGTTCTTCCAGCAGATCTTCCTCTTTTCTCCAGAATGCCAGATCGGTCATCTTTATCTCCCTTTGTAGACAGGTTTGCGCTTCTCCCTGAAGGCGGTGAGCCCTTCGGTGCGGTCCTCGGTGGGGATGGTCACCCGGTAGGCGTTGGATTCAATGGCCAGGCCCGTGGCCAGGTCCACTTCCATGCCCTTGTTCATGGCGTACTTGGCCATTTCCACGGCTATGGGGCCGGTCTCGCCGATCATGGCGGCCATGGCCAGGGCTTCTTCCATGAGTTTTTCCGGTGCCACCACTTTGTTGGCCAGGCCGATGGCCAGGGCTTCTTTGGCATCCACCCGGCGACCGGTGAAGATCAACTCCTTGGCCTTGGCCATGCCCACGATGCGGGGCAGGCGCTGGGTGCCGCCCCCGCCCGGGATGATGGCCAGACGGGTTTCGGTGAGGCCCATGGAGGCGGTCTCGGAAACCATGCGGATGTCCGATGCCAGGGCCAGTTCCGTGCCTCCGCCCAGGGCCACTCCGTTCACCGCCGCAATGACGGGCAGTCTCAGATCCTGGATGGCGCTCATAAGACCCCGGATGGTGAAGATGAACTTTTCCACCTCCTCCGGGCTCAAGGTGGCCCTCTCCTTGAGGTCGGCCCCGGCGCAGAAGCTCTTTTCCCCGGCGCCGGTGAAGATGACGCAGCGCAGGTCCCGTCGGTAATTCAGGGTTTCGATGGCCTCCTTGATGGCGTAGAGCAGGTCAAAGTTCAGGCAGTTCATGACCTTGGGCCGGTTCAGGGTGAGCACAGCGGTCTGGTGGATTTCTTCCATTTTCAAAAGGGTGTTGGTGGTCATTTTCTATTCTTCTCCCAAGGCTGGATCAGCAGCCGATATATCTTGAAATTACAAGGCGCTGGACTTCCGAGGTGCCTTCCCCGATTTCCAGAAGTTTCTGGTCCCGGTAGAAGCGTTCCACGTTGTATTCCTTCATCAGTCCGTAGCCCCCGTGGATCTGGACCGCATGGTCCACCACCCGGCCCATGACCTCTGAGCAGTAGAGCTTGCCCATGGCGGCCTGTTTTTCATAGGGGCGTTTGTTGTCCTTGAGCCAGCAGGCTTTATACAGGAGGTTCCGGGCGCATTCAATCTCCATGGCACAGTCGGCCAGCTTAAAGGCCACGGCCTGGAATTTGGAGATGGGCTGGTCAAATTGTTCCCTTTCCTTGGCGTATTTCAGGGCCATTTCATAGGCCCCCTGGGCACCGCCCAGGCCCATGGCCCCGATGGAGAGCCGTCCCCCGTCCAGGGTGGCCAGCATCTGGTGGAATCCGTCCCCCTTGTTGCCCAGGATGTTTTCCCTGGGAACCCGGACATTGTCAAAGTAGAGCTCGGCCGTGTTGGAGGAGCGCCACATCATTTTTTTATGCATGGGGACGGCCTTTAAGCCGGGGGTACCCGCCTCCACCAGGATGCAGGAATATTCAGGTTTGCCGTTGGGTCTTTCCCCGGTGACGGCCTGGACCGTGACGCCCATGGTCATGTCGCAGGCCGCATTGGTGATGAAGATCTTGGAGCCGTTGATCACCCATTCGTCCCCGTCCAGCACCGCCGTTGTCTTGGAACCGCCGGCATCGGATCCGGCCGTGGGCTCGGTGAGACCGAATCCCCACAACCCTTCCCCGGCGCAGAGTCTGGGCAGGTATTTTTTCTTTTGTGCTTCGGTGCCGAAATAGTAGAGGGGGCCAATGCCCAGGGAGTTGCCCGCGGCAATGGTGGCGGCCTGTGAGCCATCCACCCGGGCGATCTCCTCCACGGCAATGATATAGGAGATATAATCCATTGCCTGGCCCTCGTATGTGTCGGATACAAACATGCCAAAGAGACCGATTTCCCCCATCTTGCGGGTGAGGTCTTCGGAAAATTCCTCTTTTTCGTCCAGCTCTGCGGCAATGGGGGCGATTTCCTTCTGGGCAAAGTTCCGGACTTCCTTGCGGATCATCTCCTGTTCTTTTGTTAGATCAAATTCCACCCTGTGCCTCCTTCTCTGTTATGGTTTGACTCCTTAACTTCCGGTGCGGCTCAGCGATGCAGACTCGAAGAAAAGAAAAAGTGATCGAGCGCTCGGTCTATTTCATAACCAGTCTTAATTAAACGGAATTGAATTGTCAAATCCTTTCTTGAAAAAAATGAGCGCTCGTTCGGATCGGTGGCGGTGGCCGCAGTGGACGGGCCTTGGCCCAAGGGAGCGGGGGGAGGACAGGGGGCTCAAAGTCGGCTGTAACCATTTACCGCAAGCGTTTTAGGAACGCAGCAGATTGGGTAAAGGCATTTCGCCCGCGATTTCAAAGCGGGGGACAATTTGCGACGGCAGATGGTTTAGGGAAGGTGTGTGTTTCTCTTCCGCCATAATCCTTCCAAGGGGAATGGAGCAAATTGTCATGAAAGATCCGGGTCAGCCCGGATTTTTCACGGAATGGATTTGCGTAATCTGCAAGGCGCTGAACGCGTAGCTGTAATCATTTACCGCAAGCGTTTTAGGAACGCAGCAGATTGGGTAAAGGCATTTCGCCCGCGATTTCAAAGCGGGGGACAATTTGCGACGGCAGATGGTTTAGGGAAGGTGTGTGTTTCTCTTCCGCCATAATCCTTCCAAGGGGAATGGAGCAAATTGTCATGAAAGATCCGGGTCAGGCTGCGGTGAGGATGGATGCCTCAATGCAATAGCCCCCCACCCGGGTGTCAAAGGGCACCTGGATCACCGGGGACTGCTTTAAACTCTGGGGGATGGCCAGCCGACCCAGGCTGATCTGGGGAACAGCCACTTCAAAGAAAAAACCCTTCTGGGAGAGGGCGGCCTTGGCACAGCCCGAAATCATATTGGTGAGCTCCCCGGCAAGGTCGCTGAACTCGTCATCGGTGGGAGATGCCTCCTGTCCGAAGAGGGTGGCCATGATCCTCTGGAGGAAGGAGCGGGTGAAGTGGATGATGAAGAATCCGTCAATGCCGTGTCCCTTGAGGCGGATCACCGACCGGATCTCCCCTTCCCGGCTGGGGGCGATGCGGGCCCTGGGGCTGCCCGGGCTGGAATCGATGCAGGTGAAGGTGTTAAAGACCTCGATGCAGGCATTGATAAAGGGATTGATATAGGCCACGTTCATGGCCGGAGACTATACAACCCTCCCCCGGCTCTGGCAAGGAAAACCAGGGGCTCCCAAGGGAGAATAAAAACAGCCGCCCGTTGGGGCGGCTGTCGGTGTTTGCATTTGATGATGAAAGGCTATTGTTTGTAGCCGATCATGCGCAGGAAGCCCTTGCGCTTTTCAATGTCCTCGTCGGTTTCAATACCCTTGGAGGAGAAGCCGTCGATGACGCCGAGGATGCCCCGGCCCTGGTCGGTTTCTGCAATGATGACCTCCACGGGGTTGGCCGTGGCGCAGTGGATGCGGGCCACCTCGGGAACATTCTGGATGGTGTTGAGGATGTTGATGGGGAACATGTCCTTCATGAAGATGATGAAGCTGTGGCCGGCGGAAAGGGCAAAGGCGTTTTTCTTGGCCAGCTCGATGAGGGCTTCGTCGGTTCCGGAGTAGCGGACCAGGCACTCCATGGAGGCTTCGCAAAAGGCAACACCGAATTTGGCGTTGGGAACGGTGCAGACAATGGCTTCGTGGATATCTTCAACGGTCTTGATGAAGTGGGAATGTCCCAGGATGAGGTTGAGCTCGTCCGGGTTTTCAATGGCAATGGTTTTCAATTCCATGGGATTCTCCTTAAATGGAAGGGGTAATGGGTCGGGTTCTCAGGGTCAGGGTACCTGGAACATTTCCACTGATATCAGAATTTCCACATCCTTGTCCACCACACCCATTTCATAAAATTTTCCGCTGCCAACCCCAAAATCCAGGCGGTTGATGGTAAAGCGGGTTTCAAATCCCCCCACGGTCACCTTTGGTTTAAAGGGGTTGGGTTTTGCCCCCAGGTAGGCCAGCTCCACCTCAATGGTCCGGGTGGTTCCCTTTAGGGTGAGCTCTCCCTTGAGGCGGAATTTGTTTTTCCCCATGGGGGTGATGGCGGTAGAGCGGAAGCTGAGCTTGGGATACTGGGAGGTCTTGAAAAAATCCCCGGATCTCAGGTGCTGATCCCGTTTGGTGTTCAGGGTGTTGATGGAGCCGGCATCCACCTCAAAGACGATGCTCCCCTTTTCCGGGGTGGCCGGGTCCAGGGTCATGTCCACGGTGAAGTCGGTGAACTGGCCCGGGGTGATGGAAAAGATGTGGCGGACCTGGAAGAGGATTGCCGAGTGGCCCGGGTCCAGTTGCCACTGGGCCGCCTTCAGCCCCGAGGGCAGGAGGGCCTGGCCAAATAGGAAGATTACCGTTAGCGCTAAATGGAGGTTTTTCATGGGATCTCCTTATTTAAAAATGAAAATATTCTCCATGGATCCGGTCCCTTGGAAGGCCCAATCGGGCAAGGGCCGAAACCATGGCCGTATAAAAGGGTGGGGGGCCACAGACAAAGGCGTGGGTCCGGGGGGGAAGCGGTTCCACCAGGGTCTTAAGGTGGTCATGGGTCAATCGCTGCCCCCGGCCTGTGTCCGGCCGGGTAAAATGGTGATGGATCCGTGCCCGGTCCAGGGATTTGCAAAGCCGGTCCAAATCCTGGGGAAGGCCAATGTCCCTGGGGTGTTTCCGGCTCCAGACCAGGGTGAGGGGCCGGGATTCCCCGGTCTCCACCATGGAATGGACCATGCTGTAAAAGGGGGTGATGCCGATGCCCCCTGCAATGAAGATGAAGGCGTCTGCCTGGGGATGGGCCCGGTGGGAAAAGAGGCCGTAGGGGCCATCTATCCGGATGGGGATACCCACGGGAAGTTCGGACAATTGCCGGGTCCAGTCCCCGCATTGGCGGATGGTGAAGCCCGGTACCTGGCTGGGGGATGCGGCAATGGTAAAGGGATGGGCCTCACCGGCCAAGGGGCCGGCCAGGGGCCGGATAAAGGCGAACTGACCAGGGGAAAAGGCAAGCCTTCCGGCCGGGGGCAGGGGGGATAGGTCCAGGCGGACCACTGCCTTTCCTTCCGTGGCAATGCGGGAAAGGGAGAAGACGGGCCGGCCCCTTCCCCATTTCATGGAAAGCAGGCCCAGGGCCAGGACCAGAAGCAGCCCTGCCCAGGCCAGGCCCAGGGGGCGGAGGGGACCGGTTTCAAAGGGATCGCTCACCCATAAAAGGTGGATGGTCCCCATGGCCGTCACCATTAGGGCAAGGGGGCCGTGGCCGGCCTTCCACAGGGAATAGGGCAGGCCAAGGCGATTCCGGAACCGGGCCGTCAGCACCAACCCCAAAAGAAGGATGCCTGCCCCCAGTCCCATGAATTCCGGCCAATACCGTTTTTCAAGGGGGAAAAAGGCAAAGCCGTCGGACCAGAGGATGCCGGTGAAATGGGCCGACACCAGGAAAAGAAGGGCCATGCCGATCCGCCGGTGGAAGGCGAGCAACCGGTCCAGGCCGAAGATCCGGTCCAGGAATTTGAACCGGGAGGCCAGCACCAGCTGGAGGCCCAGGAGGACCATGGCCACAATCCCCAGAACCTTGCTCCATTGGAGCAGGCCTTTGTCCAGGCCGAACTTGTAAAAAAGGCTCTGGGATTCAAAGACAAAGGGCAGGCAGCCGCCGGCCAGGCAGAGGAGAACCACCAGGGTAAGGCAGCAAAGGGCAAGCCTCCTGCGGAGGACGGGCGACGGAAATGAAACCGGTTTCGGGACCATGGTCAAGGCGCTGTTATGGGTGAATGGGATTGGCACCTGCAAGGCGACCCGGAGGAAGGAAAAGGGGGAAAGAATCCAGGTGAAGGAGACAAGGGGCGCGGCAAATGCACACGATGCAGACACCATATCCGGTCTTTTCCATTTGATCAAGTCCGTCTTGGCCAGCCGGTTGATTTTTAAGGGGAAAGCCGATATCCTTTTTTTATCCCAAGGGCAATCCGGTTCCACATGTTTGCCCGGTTTCCGGCAACCCCATAATCAAATGGAGAACACGTCATGACCCAGTCCAAGTATATGAACGAGCTGAAAGATGTCGCTGCGGCCATGGTCGCCCAGAACAAAGGGATCCTGGCAGCAGACGAAAGCATCCCCACCATCGCCAAGCGGTTCCAGACCATTTCCGTGGAGTCCACCGAAGCCAACCGCCGGTTTTACCGGGAGAGCCTGTTCACGGCTCCCGGGGCCGAAGCCTTTATCTCCGGGGTGATCCTCTTTGACGAGACCCTTCGCCAGTCCTGTGAAGACGGAACCCCCTTTCCCGAATATCTCTCCGGCCGGGGCATCCTTCCCGGGATCAAGGTGGACCTGGGGCTTTCCCCCCTCCTTGGCACCCAGGGGGAGTCCTATACCAATGGCCTGGATACCCTGACCCAGCGGGTGGAGGAATACCGCTCCCTGGGGGCCAAATTCGCAAAGTGGCGGGCGGTGTTTAACATTGGTAATCACTGCCCCTCCCACATGGCCGTGGATGTGAACGCCCATGCCCTGGCCCGGTATGCCTCCATCTGCCAGCATGTGGGCCTGGTTCCCATTGTGGAACCGGAAATTCTCATCAACGGCAGCCATGACCTGGAAACGGCCAAGCGGGTGAGCCAATGGGTTCTGGGCAAGGTCTTTGACCAGCTCCTGCGCCAGCGGGTGGTGCTGGAGGGGATCATCCTCAAACCCTCCATGGTCACCCCGGGCCAGGAAAGCCCCGACCAGGTCTCCCCGGAAGCCGTTGCCAAGGCCACGGTGGAGATCTTCAAGCGGGTGGTGCCGGCGGCGGTTCCCGGCATTGCCTTCCTCTCCGGGGGGCAGACCCCCATCCAGGCCACGGTCCACCTCAATGCCATGAACTGCATGGGCAATCTGCCCTGGAAGCTGAGCTTTTCCTATGGCCGGGCCCTCCAGGAAGATGCCCTGGCCGCATGGAAGGGGGAGACCTCCAACCGCGGGGCCGCCCAGCAGGCCTTCCTCCTCCGGGCCCGGTGCAACGGGGCGGCCTGCGCCGGTGCGTATACCCCTGAAATGGAAAAATGATGCCCTGACCCTTTGGGGTGAAGAATATGAAAACGCCTCCGGATTCCGGGGGCGTTTTTTTCAGCTTGACACTGTAGGGTGAACCCTGTAATTTAATTATGAACGAGCGCTCGGTCACGTGAGCCAAACCCCATACCGGCCAGCAAAGGAGCCTGAAGTTGCCTAAACGCCAGCTAAGCGGAAACACGACCCCATTGGCAGACCCGGAAGTCCCCACCCAGATCAAGAACCCCGATTTGGTCAGGGAACGCCGGCGGCACATTATTGATTCCACGGTTAAGCTGTTCATTGAACACGGGTATCACAAGACCACCACCCGGATGATTGCCAAGGCAGCGCAGTTTTCCATCGGTTCCCTGTATGAGTATGTTTCCTCCAAGGAGGATCTGCTCTATCTGGTCTGCAAGACCATACACGAAGAGGTGCAGGATGCCGTGGAAGACGCATTCTCCGGCTCCACCACCGAGCAGCTCACCGAGATGATACGCCGGTATTTCATGGTGTGTGACAAGATGTCCGACCATATTCTGCTCATGTACCAGGTCACCCAGTTCCTTCCGGACAAGTGGAAGGAGCGGGTTCTGATCAACGAGCTCAATATCACTGATATTTTCGTCCAGGCCCTGGCGCGGCTGTCCGGACAGGACAACTTCCCCACCCTGGATGAAAACGCCCTCAACCTCATCGGCCATGATATATCCGTCATCGGTCAGATGTGGGCCTTCCGCCGTTGGCACTTTAAGAGGCACTTCTCGTTGGAGCAGTACACCGCCCTTCAGACCGATTTTATCCTCGGCAACATCTTCCAGAAAAAATAAAAAATTAGGGTTTATTTTTTTCCTTATCTATGACAGGTAAGTAAGACATAAACTCTGTTTAGTGTGGTCAAACTTATGGATCTTTACCTCTCGGATCCTTTACAAAGGAGGAATGATGAGTCCAGAACCTGAAGTCTATACCCCTAAGAACTCTGTTAAGATTGTTACCGCTACCTCTCTCTTTGACGGCCATGACGCCTCCATCAACATCATGAGACGGATTCTCCAGGACACCGGTGCCGAGGTGATTCACATCGGCCACAACCGGTCGGCCAAGGAGGTGGTGGATGCGGCGGTTGAAGAAGATGCCCAGGGCATTGCCGTATCCAGCTACCAGGGCGGTCATGTGGAGTATTTCAAGTACATGGTGGACCTGCTCAAGGAGCGGGGCGCCTCCCATATCCAGATCTTCGGTGGGGGCGGAGGGGTGATTATCCCGGCGGAAATGGACGAGCTCCACGCCTATGGGGTGACCCGGATCTATTCTCCCGAAGACGGCTCCAAGATGGGCCTCCAGGGCATGATCAACCATATGATGCAGTCCATGGACAATCCCTGTGTGGATTACAACGCCCTGGACTACGACGGCCTGAACACGGATAACAAGGTGACCATCGCCCGGTTCATCTCCGCGGTCCAGGAGGCCAAGGCCAGGGACAAAGGACAATTTGAGGCCATCATGTCCCGGATCAACGAGATGGCGGCGGGCAGGGATGTCCCGGTCATCGGCCTCACGGGCACGGGCGGGGCGGGCAAGTCCTCCCTCACCGACGAGCTCATCAACCGGATCCTGAGGGACCTGCCCCAGGTCTCCCTGGCCATCATCTCCTGTGATCCCTCCCGACGCAAGACCGGCGGCGCCCTTCTCGGGGACCGCATCCGCATGAATTCCATAGAGTCGGGCCGCATCTACATGCGATCCCTTGCCACCCGCCGTTCCCAGACCGAGCTTCCCGAAGCATTGGGGGATGCGGTCACCGTGGCCAAGGCCGCCGGATACGACATGGTCATTGTGGAGACCGCCGGCATCGGCCAGGGGGATAGTCGTGTGGTGGACCTGGTGGACATGTCCGTCTATGTCATGACCGCTGAGTTCGGCGCCCCCTCCCAGCTGGAAAAGATCGACATGCTGGACTATGCCGACATCGTGGTGGTGAACAAATACGAGAAAAAGGGTAGCGAAGACGCCATCCGGGACGTGCGCAAGCAGGTCCAGCGTAACCGCAAGGCATGGGGCATTGACCCCAAGGATCTGCCCGTCTACGGCACCATTGCCTCCAAGTTCAACGACGACGGCATCTCGGCCTTTTACCACGGCCTTCTGGACCTCATAGAAGAGAAAAAGGGGATACGTTTCGAAAGCACCATTCCCCGGACCGGGAAAAAGGAAAGCTCCTCCAAGACCATCATCATCCCCGGGGAACGCACCCGGTACCTGGCCGAGATTTCCCAGACCGTTCGGGACTACCATAAAGAGACCGATGAACAGGCCGACCTGGCCCGGAAGCGCTGGCACCTCGCCGAGACCCTGAACACCCTTGGGGAAGACGCCGGCCTTGCTGCCCTTAAGGATGCCGTGGCCGAGGCGGAAAAGCTGGTGGCCCCGGAAACAGACACCCTGATCCGGGAATTTGAATCCTGCACCGAGGCCTTTAACCAGGAGGAGTTTGTCTACCAGGTCCGGGACAGGGAGTTTCGGTTGCCCCTGTATTCCGAGTCCCTTTCCCATTCCAAGATTTCCAAGATCTCCACCCCGAATTTCAAGGATCCGGGGGAGCAATACACCTGGATGCGCAAGGAAAACTATGCCGGGAACTTCCCTTACACCGCAGGGGTTTTTCCCCTGAAACGGGCCGACGAAGACCCCACCCGGATGTTTGCCGGAGAGGGCGGACCTGCGGACACCAATGCCCGGTTCCGGCTGCTTTCCTCTGCCTATCCTGCCAAGCGCCTTTCCACGGCCTTTGACTCGGTGACTCTCTACGGGTTTGACCCGGACCGCAGGCCGGACATCTACGGCAAGATCGGCACCTCCGGCGTCTCCATCTGTACCCTGGAGGACGTGAAGGTCCTCTACTCCGGCTTTGATCTCTGCGCCCCCAACACCTCGGTCTCCATGACCATCAACGGCCCGGCGCCCATGATGCTGGCCATGTTCATGAACACGGCCATAGCCCAGCAGAAAGATGCCTTTGAGGAAAAGAACGGCCGCCTGCCCAACGAGGCGGAAATGGCCGATATCAAGGCATTTGCCCTTTCCAATGTCAGGGGCACGGTCCAGGCCGACATCCTCAAAGAAGACCAGGGCCAGAACACCTGTATCTTCTCCATTGAATTTGCCCTGAAGATGATGGGGGATATCCAGCAATACTTCATCAACAACCAGGTGAGAAACTTCTACTCGGTCTCCATCTCCGGGTACCACATTGCCGAAGCCGGGGCCAACCCCATCACCCAGCTGGCCCTGACCCTGGCCAATGGGTTCACCTATGTGGAGTACTATCTGTCCCGGGGCATGGACATCAACGACTTTGCCCCCTCCCTCTCCTTTTTCTTCTCCAACGGCATGGACCCGGAATACACGGTCATCGGTCGGGTGGCACGGCGGATCTGGGCCGTGGCCATGAAGTACAAGTACGGGGGAAATGAAAAGGCCCAGAAGCTGAAATACCATATCCAGACCTCGGGCCGGTCCCTGCATTCCCAGGATATCCAGTTCAACGATATCCGAACCACCCTCCAGGGGCTCTGCGCCATCTATGACAATTGCAACAGCCTGCACACCAACGCCTTTGACGAGGCCATCACCACCCCCACCGCGGAATCGGTCCGCCGGGCCTTGGCCATCCAGCTCATCATCAACCGGGAATGGGGCCTGGCCAAGAATGAGAATCCCCTCCAGGGTGCCTTCATCGTGGACGAGCTCACCGACCTGGTGGAGGAGGCCGTGCTCATGGAGTTCGAGCGCATCACCGAAAGGGGCGGGGTCCTGGGCGCCATGGAAACCGGCTACCAGCGGGGCAAAATCCAGGAAGAGTCCATGCATTACGAGCACCTCAAGCACAGCGGTAAGATGCCCATCATCGGGGTCAACACCTTTGAGGATCCGGACGCCGACTATGCGGAAATGGCCAATTGCCTGGAACTGGCCCGGGCCTCGGACGACCAGAAGGATGCCCAGCTGGATCGCCTGGCCGCCTTTAAGGACGACCACAAGGACCAGAGCGAACAGGCCCTTGCCAAACTCAAGGAGACCGCACTGAACGGGGGCAATATGTTTGAACAGCTCATGGAAACGGTCCAGCATTGTTCCCTGGGCACCATTACCCAGGCCCTGTACGAGGTGGGGGGTAAATACAGAAGAAACATGTAGGCGTAATGGCTGCCCCCGGCCTGAAATCCCCTCCATTGCGACTGCCGTAAAAGGCCCGCCGGGGGGAAGGGGGGGCGGGAACAAGGGCTGTCCAGCATGTGATATGGAGATTGTTTGATTAAATATCTGATTAAATACACTTCTTGGGATTGATTCCAGCCCCGGATGGTTGTATGTAGATAATCTAGAATTGAAAAGCCAAGACCTAAGGAGGGATCCATGAATAAGGCAGTCATCGTCAGTGCAACCCGAACCGCCCTGGGAAGTTTCGGCGGAACCCTGAGCACCATCGGCGCCACCGACCTGGGGGCCCACGCGATTAAGGAGGCCGTCAACCGGGCCGGCATCGAAGGCAATGTGGTGGATGAGTGCATCATGGGCCAGGTATTGCCCTGCGGCTACGGACAGAATCCGGCCAAGCAGGCCGTGGTCAAGGCCGGCCTTCCCTGGGAAGTGGAAGCCATCACCGTGAACAAGGTCTGCGGTTCCTCGTTGAAATCGGTGATGCTGGCAGCCCAGGCCATCCAATGTGGCGATGCCGACTGCGTGGTGGCCGGCGGCATGGAAAACATGAGCATGGCCCCCTATTATATGGATAAGGCCCGGTGGGGACACCGCATGGGCCCGGGCCGCATCGAAGATCACATGATCCACGACGGCCTCTGGGATATCGTCAACGACTTCCACATGGGCATGTCCAACGAACTCTGTTCCGAAAAATGGGAAATGACCCGGGAAGACCAGGATAAATTTGCCGCGGAATCCTACCGCCGGGCCAATGCCGCAGTGGCGTCGGGCCGGTTCAAGGACGAGATTGCCCCCATCAGCGTTCCCCAGCGAAAGGGCGACCCCAAGATCTTTGACACGGACGAATGCCCCCAGGATACCTCCTATGAATTTCTGGCCAAGATGAAACCTGCCTTTAAAAAGGGCGGGGTGGGCACGGCCGGCAATGCCTCCATCATTTCCGACGGGGCCTCGGCCCTTGTGGTCATGAGCGAAAAGCGGGCCAGGGAACTGGGCTGTACCATCATGGCGGAAATTGGAGCCCAGGCCAGCTTCGGCATCGACATGAAATACGTTCTCATGGCTCCCATCAAGGCCATCCCCAAGGTCCTGGACAAGGCCGGTCTCTCCATTGCCGACATTGATCTATTTGAAATCAACGAAGCCTTTGCCGGCACCTCCGTGGGCATTAACAAGGTCCTGGAGCTAGATCCGGAAAAGGTCAACGTCAACGGCGGTTCCGTGGCCCTGGGCCACCCCATCGGCGCCTCGGGTGCCCGGGTGCTCACCACCCTGCTGTATGAAATGGAAAAACGGGATGTGAACCGCGGCCTGGCCTCCCTCTGTTTGGGCGGCGGCGAAGCCGTGGCATTGATCGTCAATCGTTAAACCCAACCGTTCCGGTGTCTTCCGGAGCGTGGGCCCGGATATTTCACGAAATGGATTTGCCTGAGCTGCAAGGCGCAGAAAGTGAAGCTGTAATGAGTTACCGCAAGCTATTCTGGAACGCAGCAGATCTGGTGAAGGTATTTCGCCCGAAGGGGGACAATTTGCGACAGCAGATATTGAGGAGCAAAGGTATGATACTCCTGAAATATCAAAAACGCCAAGCTTTCTAGAGCAAATTGTCATGGAATCTCCGGGGGAGGGCTGCCCGCTCAAAAGGGGCGGGCAGCCCATTGAATATTGGAATCTGGACGACTTAATCTGCTGCCCCGGGGCACCCGTGCCGGGGATATGAAGGAGGAAACATGGGCGTAGAAAAATTTGGTGTGATTGGTGCAGGTCAGATGGGTAACGGAATTGCCCAGGTTGCAGCCGCAGCCGGCATGGAAGTGCTCATGAGCGATATAAAACCGGAATTCTGTGAAAAGGGCCTGGCCACCATTTCAAAGAACCTGGACCGAATGGTGAAAAAGGGGAAGATGGACGAGGCCGGCAAGGCCGCCATCATGGACCGCATCAAGGTGAGCACCGATCTTTCCGACATGGCCGGGGTGGACTTTGTAGTGGAAGCCGCCGTGGAACGGGAAGACCTCAAGTTCAAGATCTTTGAGGATCTGGACAAGATCTGTCCCCCCCATGTCATCCTTTCCACCAACACCTCCTCCATCCCCATTGGCCGCATTGCCGCCCGGACCTCCCGTCCCGACAAGATCATCGGTATGCATTTCATGAATCCCGTGCCCGTGATGAAGCTGGTGGAAGTGATCCGGGGCATTGCCACCTCCCAGGAAACCTTTGACCTGACCTGGGAATTGTCTGAAACATTCGGCAAAACCCCTGCCGAAGCCAACGATTACCCCGGCTTCATCGCCAACCGCATCCTCATGCCCATGATCAACGAAGCCGTCTTCTGCCTCTACCAGAGCGTGGGCAAAAAAGAGGACATCGACACGGTGATGAAACTGGGTATGAACCACCCCATGGGTCCCCTGGCCCTGGCCGACCTCATCGGCCTGGACACCTGTCTGGCCATCCTTGAAACCCTGTACGACGGGTTCAAGGATCCCAAGTACAGACCCTGTCCCCTGTTGAAAAAATATGTGGAAGTGGGTTGGCTGGGCCGCAAAACCGGCAAAGGATTCTACGACTACAGCTAGAATCCCGGCCATCCAACTCGCCATATCACTTAAACAGCGGGCAGGGTCCATGTGACCTTGTCCGCTGTTTTGCATTTATTGAGAAAGGAGACGACACCATGGAACGGTATCTTACCCCGAAAACGGAAATCACCCGTCGGATTCAAGGCCTCCAGACCCTTCTCGATACCCGGGAGCTGGACGGCGCCCTCATCCTCCAGAAGGCCGACCTCTTTTATTACACCGGCACCACCCAGAACGGCTGGCTCTATGTCCCGGTGACCGGAGTACCGCTGTTCATGGTCTTCAAGGACCTGGACCGGGCAAGGTTGGAATCGGGCATGGGCCCGGACACCCTCATCCCCCTGATGAGCCCCAAACAAATTCCCCGGACCCTGGAGGAGCGGGGCCTGCCCCTGCCCAAGACCCTGGGCATGGAGTTGGATGTTCTTCCCGCCAACCTCTATTTCATGTACCAGAAGCTCTTTGCCCCTGCACAAATCGCGGACCTCTCACCGGATATCCGCCTCCAGCGGGCCGTTAAATCGGAATTTGAGATCTCCTGCATCCGGTCGGCGGCCTCCCGGGCCGACCAGGTGGCGGCCCAGGTCCCGGAGCTGATCCGTGAGGGCATGCCGGAAATCGAATTGGCCGGCCTTTTGGAGGCCCATGCCCGGAAGCTGGGCCACCAGGGCTTGATCTTCATGCGCATGTGGGAGAACCGCCTCTTCTACGGCCACCTCCTCTGCGGTGACCATGGGGCCGTGCCCGGGGCCTTGGCCTCCCCCACATCGGGGACGGGCATGAGTCCTTTGGTGGGCCAGGGGGCTTCGGATCTGCCCATCGGCCCCCACCAACCCGTATTGGTGGACTATGTCTTTGCAAAGGAAGGCTATCTGGCCGACCATACCCGGATCTTCACCCTGGGCCCCCTGGAGGAAACCCTGCACCAGGCCCACAGGGATATGCTGGAGATCCAGACCCGGGTGGTGGAAACCACCGGCCCCGGCAGTGTCAGCGGCGACATCTATGAACTCATGGTGGAGATGGCCCGGAACATGGGCCATGGCGACTATTTCATGGGCGGGGCCGAGCCCCGGATCCGCTTCACCGGCCACGGCATCGGCATTGAACTGGACGAGTTCCCCTTCCTTGCAAAGGGGCAGACCCTGGAATTGGAGCCGGGAATGGTCATTGCCCTGGAGCCCAAGCTGGTGATTCCGGGCAGGGGTACCGTGGGCATTGAAAACACCTTTCTGGTGACCCCCAACGGCCTTGAAAAACTCACCAATTATCCCGACGAGATCTGCATCCTATAGCTGGGGACAAGACCGGTATAACCATACCCCAGGAGTAGAACAGCCCAGGGAATAAAAAAGGGGCACCACCCGGGTATCCCGGGGCCGCCCCATGGGGTCATCTCTATAAAATCCGCAATCCTGCGGCCCTCCAGCCGGCAATTCCACCGTCCAGAACACGGGCGTTGACATAGCCGTCGGCATTGTATTGGGCGGCAAGACCTGCCGCCGAAGAATCGTTGTTTCAGCCTCAGTAAAAGATGATGTCCGTGTCCTTGGCCAGGTCGGGCTTCATCTTCATGAATTCGCTCATGGGGATGGCCCCTTCCAAATGGGCCTGGCCTTTGAATTTGGCATCGTCGTAGATGCAGACCAGAAGGGACAGACCTGCGTCGGCCCTGGCCTTGGCCTCCGTGGGAGAGATACGTTCTGCCTGGGTCATGATCCTACCTCCTTATGATGGGTAAGTGATAAAATCATCATATGTACGATTCTCCGGCCTTGCAAATTTTTTCTCCCGGGTGGTGCCGGAGCCCCCCTGACAGTGTATCCCAGAAGGTCAGGGGGGCCGCAGGTGTTTGGGAAAGGTGGCGGGTTCTCTTCAACTATAACTGCCCCTAATGATTTATGGCGCAAATGGTTACGCCCTATTCGGGTTAAAGCACCCGGTCGTTAAGGGCCGGGAACTGGGAGCGGAGTTCCCGGACCTGGTTCGGATCGATGCGACAATGGAGGGTCTCTCCAGTTTTCCCTGCTTGGGCCATTATTTCCCCGTCCGGCCCCACCACCATGCTGTTGCCGGCATAGGCCGTACCCTGGTTGGCGCCGGCGCAATTGCAGGAGACCAGGAAGGCCAGGTTTTCGTGGGCCCGGGCCCGGTTGAACAGGGTCCATGCCGAGACCCGGGCCAGGGGCCAGGCCGAGGTTACCAGGATCATGTCCACCCCCCGGTCCGACATCTGCCGGAAGAGTTCGGGGAAGCGCAGGTCGTAGCAGGTGGCCAGGCCCAGTCGCCCCAGGTCGGTCTCCGCAATGACCACTTCATCCCCGGGGGTGAGGATCTGCTGTTCCAGGGACTGGTAGCCAAAGAGGTGGATCTTCCGGTATTTGGCCAGGATCTCGCCCCCAGGGCCGATGAGCAGGCTGGTGTTGTACAATTGATCCCGGTCCCTTTCCACAAAGCTGCCCATGTGGATGTGGCAGCGTCTTTCCCTTGCCGTTTCCCTGAGGCGGGAGACCAGCTCCCCGTCCATGGCTTCCCCCTCACGGGCATAGCGGTCAAAGTTGAAAAAGCCCGTGGCCCAGATTTCCGGCAGGAGGATGAGGTCGCTCTCCTCCGTCCGGTGGAGTTGATTGAGAGCCAATGCCCGGCGCTGGGCGTTGGGGGCGTCGGTGAGTTCCAATTGAAGGCTGGTAAGGGTGATCATTGTTTCTCCTTGTCTGCCGTGGTTAGGGGATGTCATGGTTAACCGGTGGAAGGTAGACCTGCTTTAATTCAAAGGAGCCGATTTCCTCATCTTTGTTAAGGAGGATGGGGACCTTTTTCCCCATGTCCGGGGGAGCGGACCCCAGGGTGTCCAACATTATGACAATGCCGCCCTTCATGTCAATGATGCCGGGGCCGTAGCTCCTATCTCCCCTGTCTTTATATTTTTGAAATGGGTTTTCTTTGGGAAGACCGTGTCCAAAGCCCCCCCAAAGGGGAGGATCGTCCTGCAAGGAAGGGTTTTAATTGACACTGGGGGAGAATTTTATTTAATTAGGGAAGTTATCCTTTGTCTTTCATCCCTTTGACAGGAGGCCCCATGGGCATCGAGCGAACCGTGTTCAAGAGCGAAGAAAAGAAGAGTGCTGCCGATATTGCCGCCACCCTCCGGCAGATCGCTGATAAACTGGAAACCGGCAGCATGATCCTGAAAAAGGGGAACAAGGAGACAGTCCTAAAATTTCCCCAGACCCTGACCCTGGAACTCAAGGTGGAGGAGGAGTTGGGGTTGAAGCTGAAGAAATCCTTTGAGATTGAACTGGAATGGATCCACGGCAGTATGGAGGAGGGGAACGGGGAAACCGCCATCCTTTAATTCCCATTTGGTTATGGATGGGGTTTCCGGTCCCGGGCTGGGCCGGTGAGACGGGGAAAATGGATTCCAACCCCCAATGAAAACAGGGGCCGGAGGGTGAACCTTCACTTCCCAGCCCTGTTTGTGTTTTATGGGTGCCGGATTCGGATGTGCCCAAGGAGCGGGACAATCCGGATCAGGGCATCTCCTTCCACCTGGACATGTCCATGGCCTTTTCACTTTTGGCCACAATGCAGGTGACGGTGAGGTCGCCGGTGATATTGGTGCCGGTGCGGCCCATGTCCAAAAGGGCGTCGATGCCGAAGATCATGGCATAGGCCATGGCCACGGGGGTGCCCGGTTCCACGTTCAATCCCACCGAGGTGAGGACCATCATGAGCATGATGGAGCCGGCCCCGGGGACCCCGGCCGTTCCGATGGAGGCCAGGACCGCGGTGGCAATGATGGTGAGCTGCTGGGAAAAGTCCAAAGGCGTGCCAATGGCATAGCCGATGAAGACGGCGCAGACCCCCTGGTAGATGGCGGTGCCGTCCATGTTGATGGTGGCCCCCAGGGGCAGGGAAAAGGAATAGACCCCCTTGTCCACCCCCATTTCCTTTTCGGCCACTTCCATGCTCACGGGCAGGGTGCCCCCGCTGCTCCGGGTGACAAAGCCGGTGACCATGGCCTCCTTGGCCTTTTTCAGGAAGACAAAGGGGTTGAGTTTGAACAGGAAAAGACCGGCCCCGTAAATCAGAAGAATGTGGGCGGCAAAGGCCAGGTAGAGGGCAAGGGTGGTCATGCCCAAGGGGCCGAAGGCATCGGTGCCCTGTTGGCCGAATACCACGGCAATGAGAGCGAATACCCCGATGGGGGCGTATTGGAGGATCCAGCCCACCACCAGGTACATGACCTCGGCAAAGCCTTCAAAGAAGCGGTAGATGGTATGGCCGGCCCTATTGATGCGCTGGTCCTTGCTCTGCTTGAGGTTGGCAATGGCGATTCCGAAGATGAGGCAGAAAAAGATGGTGGAAAGGATATTGCCCGAGGTGATGGCCTCAAAGGGGTTGGTGGGGACAATGCCCATGATCACATCGGTGAGGGAGGTGGGCTCCATGGCCTCGGGGGGGGCCGCCCCGGCCTCGCCGCCGCCGGTCAGCGCCATGCCCTTGCCGGGCTTGAACAGATTGCCGAAGACCAGGCCAATGGCCACTGCAAAGGCCGTGGTGATCATATAAATGCCCAGGGCCTTGACCCCCACCCGCCCCAGCTGGGCCGGATGGATGGAGCCTGCCCCCACCACCAGGGTGGAGATGACCACGGGCATGACGATCATTTTCAGCAGGTTGACAAAGATATCCCCCACCGGGCTGATGACGCCGATGGCGGGGCCGAATACGATTCCGGCCACGGCGCCCAGGAAAAGGCCGGCCAGGATGCGAATGAGAAGGTTGACGTCCAGGTACCACTTCACGAGCTTCATGGGTCATCTCCACTGGTTTGGGAACGAATGGTATGGGTTCGACGCTTTGTTTTTGTGGTGATCAAGTATCACAATGATATATGGTGTATGTAAAAATGAATCAAGTAAAACAATGGAGAATAATGATCATGGAATCATTGACAAAGGCTTTGGGTCGCCGCTATAGATGGTGCCATTGAATTATTCTTACCCCCGGGTGGACCATGGACATCTTATTTATTGCCACTGCATTTTTATTTGGGTTTGTCGCACAATTAATTCATCTGCCCCCATTGGTGGGCTTCCTGGCCGCAGGCTTCGCCCTGAACCTGGCCGGTGTGGAGACCTCTTCCCTGCTTCGGCAACTGGCCGACATCGGGGTGCTCCTCCTTTTGTTCAGCATCGGCCTTAAGGTCCAGGTGAAAAAACTGCTGGAACCCCAGGTCTGGGCCGTTGCCTCCATCCACATGGCCCTGGCCACGGCATCCCTGGGCCTTGCCGTCTTTGGCCTCAGCCTCACCGGCCTTTTTTACTTCAATGGATTGGAGTTCAACCAGGCCCTGGTCATTGCCTTTGCCCTGAGCTTTTCCTCCACCGTATTTGCCGTAAAGATCTTGGAGCAGCGGGGGGATATGGGCTCCAAACAGGGGCGGATTTCCATCGGGGTCCTCATCATGCAGGACCTCTTTGCCGTGCTCTTTATCACGGCCTCCTCCGGGGCGCTGCCCTCGCCCATGGCATTGGGGCTTTTGGGTCTTTTTCTTCTGCGGAAACCCCTGTTCATGATCCTGGACCGTTCCGGCCACGGGGAATTGCTGGTCCTGCTCTCCTGCATCCTTCCCATTGCCGGGGCCGGGGTGTTTAAATATGTGGGCATGAAGCCGGATCTGGGCGCCCTGGTCCTGGGCATGCTCTTGGCCGGCCATCCCAAGACCGATGAGCTGGCCCGGGCCATGCTGGGGTTCAAGGACATGTTTTTGGTGGGGTTTTTCCTCACCATCGGCATGACCGGTTTGCCCGATTTTTCCGCCTTCTGGACCGCCGGTATCCTCTTGCCCTTCATCCCTTTGAAGGCCGCGGCCTTTTTCTATCTCTTTACCCGGTATTCCCTCAGGGCGAGGACAGCCCTGCTTTCGGCCATGAACCTGGCCAATTACTCCGAGTTCGGCCTCATTGTCATGGCCCTGGCCGTTCGCCAGGCGTGGCTGGGGCCGGAATGGCTGGTTACCTTTGCCCTGGCCCTGTCCGTTTCCATGGTGGTGGCTGCCCCGGCTGGGGGCCTGACCCAGAGGGCCTATAACCGCTGGAACCATCTTTTCCAGACATTCGAAACCCCCAGGCGGCTTCCCGACGACCAGGACATCGACATCGGCAATGCCGGCGTGGCCATCTTCGGCATGGGCCGGGTGGGCACCGGGGCCTATGACAATTTGCGGAAAAAATACGGGAGAAGCGTCATCGGGGTGGACATCGACCCCTATCAGGTGGAACGCCACAGGGAGGAGGGCCGCCGGGTGGTGGCCGGGGACGCCGAAGACCACGACTTCTGGGAGCGGGGACTGACCCAGCCCGACCAGGTGGTCCTCATCCTTTTAACCATGTCCCACACGGCCAACCTGGCCGCCGCCCGGCAGATTGTGGAGACCCGGGGGAACCAGGGGGGAACCCTGGCCGCATCCGTGGTCTTTGACGATGAGATCCCCGAGCTGAAGGCTGCTGGAGTGGACCTGGTTTTCAATGTCTATGCCGAGGCCGGAATGGGGTTTTCGGACCATGTCTGCCGCCGGGTGGAGACATACGGATGCCGGGGAGGGGCCGAGGAGGGCGTGGATGACGCCCTGGACTGCCGGACCCGCACCTGTGATTGATCCAAGAAAAAGGGGACATCCCACCCTCTGTGACGGAAGCACAATGATAAAAAACACTTGCAATTCATCCGACATTAAGGCTATCTGAAATTTATGTACCTGGTCACTTGTCCATTGGCCCGGACCGGGGCACCATGGATTCATCCAAATCCGCGTTGGGCCGTATCCGGGACATTTCCAGTCCATCGCTGCCTTGTTTCTCTGAATTTCCACCGGCGGGTATCATCGGATACCTCTTATTCATCACAACAATAAACAATTCGTCCAAGAAGGGAGAACACCATGAAATCATGCCTGAAAGTTCTGATGGTCGGCGCCATGGTCGTCCTGCTGGCCGGCTGCAGCAGCTATTATACTGTTACCGATCCCATGTCGGAAAAGGTCTATTACACCAAAAAGGTGGACAATAAGGACGGCGGGGCCGTGGTCTTTCTCGATGCCCTGACCGGGAGGGAGGTCACCCTTCAGAATTCAGAGGTCATGGAGATTGAAGAGGCGGAATTCCGGGTGAAAACGGTGGGATTGAAACGGAATAAAAAATAGGGGTGGGTGGCCATGGGGGGGATTCCCGGCCCCATAACCGCCAATGTCCGGCCCGGATGGAGCGCCTCCATCCGGGCCGGGTGCGTCTGGGGACCGGTATCAGTCCGGGGGCGGGGAAGGCGATCTCTGGCTGATGAGAACCCCGCATCCCACCAGAAGGGCACCGCCCAATTGGGGCAGGGAAAGGGTCTCCCCCAGGAGGGTCCATCCCAGGAAGACGGCAAGGACCGGCACCAGGTTGAGAAAGACGGCGGCCTGGGTGGTGGGAAGCCGGGAAATGGACCAGTTGTATAGGCCAAAGGCCCCCACCGAGGCAAAGACCCCCAGGCAGAACAGGGCAAGGATGAGTTCCGGGTTCAAGAGGAGGTGGGGGGCGGCAATAATGTGACGGATGCCCGGGGAGAAAAAGATCAACCCGGTGAAAAATTGCATGGCCGTGAGGGTCCAGGAATTGTGGTGGGCGCTCAGCCGTTTGATCAAAAGCAGGTTCCCGGCGGCGCAGACCATGGCCACCAGTTCCAGGGCATTGCCCAGAAGGGGGTTGTCCCCGGGCTGTGTCCCTTCACCGAAAAGGGTGAGCACTGCCACACCGGCCACGGAGATGACAAGGCCCAGGACGGTGCCCAACCCAATCTCTTCCCTGAAAAAGAGCCAGGCCCCCCAGGCCACCAACAGGGGGACCGAGGCCGATATGATCCCGGCCTGGGAGGCCGTGGTCAGCTGGAGGGCATGGGATTCAAAAAGGAAATAGAGGCAGGGCTGGAGCAGGACCATGGGCACCAGGAGCTTAGCGTCCTTCCGGCCCAGTTTCCCGGGCATGAGCCGCCGGGCAAAGGGAACCATAACAAGGCAGGCGACGGTCATGCGGCAGAACATCACCGCCTGGGGATGGAGCAGGTTAAAGGCCACCCGGCCGGCCACAAAGGAGGCGCCCCAGAAGAGGACGGCCGCCCCTATGGCCACATAGGGCATGAAGGTGGCGTGATGTTTTTGGGTGCGGGGCAATGACGTGGTTTCCATGGTTCCTCCTGGAGAACAAATTCAATTTGGGAGCGGTGAACGGGGGAGGCGGTGACCGGTGTCGGGCACCCCGCAGAGGCCCTCACCGGACCGGTCGGGGTTCCGGTGATCCCGGGTATGTGGGTTTAGACGCATGGATTGCCTATACCCGATTCCCGTGAAAAAGTATTGTAAAAAATAGTCCCCTTGCGGATTCCTGTTGGGGGGATGACCCAGATCTGTATTGCAGGGTGGTGGCCAGGCCTCCCAGGCGTGGATCTTCCACCCTGCAATGGGGATATGCCCATGAATTCAGGCCGCGGTATCCCCACATTCCCCTGGAACCGGGAAAAATGGCCCTGGACCATGGACGGTTCTATTGTTCCGCCGGGGGCTTTGCGGATATGGGAGACCTCCTTCCTGTTTTCCATGACCGTGTCCGGTTTCTCCACAAAGTTCACCGTATCCCCATAGCTGATGCGGACGAAGACGGTGAAGAGCCGTCCATGTGACGTTGCCGTGGGTGAGCACCGGCCCCTTGGGAGGCCCGGTAGTGCCCGAGGTGTAGATGATCACACGGGGATCATCGGGAACAAGGGGCGCGGACCATTTCTCTATCCGGTAGGGATGCCCATCCAGGGCCTTTGCACCGGCCTCCATGAACCGGTCAAAGGTCATGACCATGGGATCGGAGAACCGGGTCATGCACCGGGTGTCTTATAAGATGACCTTTTCCAGCAGGGGGACTTAGTCCCGGAAGAGGATCCACTTATCCAGCTGCTCCTCGTTTTCCACAAAGAGGAAGCGGACATCGGCATGGCCCACCACATATGCCACCTGCTCCCAGGCAGAGGTGGCATAGATGCCAACAGAAATCCGCCGGCGCATTGGCAGCCCATGTCGGTCACAACAGTCGATCATCGTGGGCCGGGGTATAGGTAAATCCGGGGGGGGCCGGGGGACGGAGGGTATGGTTGGATTTTACCCATAGTTCTGTGGGCGAGGATGGAATCTGTCCGTCGGGGCGGTTGCGAAGGAAAAATCGTAACTCCATTCCGGCCTGGAGTCAATAGTATTCCCCGGTCCCGGCCCAAGACAATGCGGGGCAGCTTCCAGATGTTTGCCACCAGATTTTCCGTCGCCGGTGTCCGGAGGACCGGGGTTTTGGCATTTCCATAAAAAAGGGCCCGGGCCACATGGGTGATCTGTTTGAACTTGCCCAGGGCCATGATTTGAATGCGGGTGTAGGTGTTAGCCGGGATGGAATACATGGGCACGGTGGAGGCCATCAGAAGAATAATAAAAATATAACAGGGTCGCATGGCATTGTCCGGACTATCCCCCGGAGAATCTCCTCTTGGGTGCTGAAGAATTAACCCGGAATTCGCCCCGGACAAGGCAGTCCTTTGTCTATGAACGACATTCCGGGAAGGTTCGGCATTAGAACCGATAGGCATAGCTCAGGAAAAAGGAGCGGCCCGGTTTGGGATAGCCCTTTTTCTCGTAGTAGTCCTTATCCAGTACGTTGTCCACCTTGAGGCTGACCCTGTGGTGATCCAGAAAGGAGACGCCCATGGCCAGGTCCACCACGGTGAAGGAGGGGTATTCGATTTCCGGATATCCCACGGCATTCCAGTCCGTATCCTTCATGGTGCCCTGGTAGCGGGCGTTGAGTCTGGCATCAATGAAGCCGTCATCATAGGTGATTCCGTAGTTGACGGTGTGGTCGGCCACGTTGTGGGTGTCTTTGACACCGCCGGTGCTCAGCTCTTCTTCGGCCTTCATGATCCAGGTGCCGTTGACGAACAGGGCCAGGGAGCTGTTCCATTGCATGAGGTTGCCCAAATCAAAGGAGGCCATGTATTCCAGGCCGCGGATTTTGGCTTCGGGGCCATTCTGGTAGGTCTTGGTGGTGCCGATGGTTTCCCCGATGATTTTATCATCCACATCGGTGTGGAAATAGGTCAGATCCATGTCCAGCCCCAGGTCGGATTTGCTGTATCCGATCCCGCCGTCATAGGTGACCGAAGATTCGGGATCCAGGTTGGGATTCCCTTTGGTGATATTGCCGTTGGAGGCTTGGCTGTAGCCGGCCAGCTGCCAGGCGCTGGGAGGGACAAAAGCCTTGCCTGCGGTGGCATGGAGGCGGATGCCGCTGTCGAAGAGATAATTGGCACCGGCCCGGGGGCTGAAGGCGTTGAAATCTTCTTCGTTGGGGGTGAAGTTGGTCTTGTAGGGGGTGGCCACAGTGGCGATTTCAAAGGTGTCGTAACGGCCGCCAACGGTGAAGGTGAGTCGGTCTTCCATGAGTCTGAAGACATTTTCCACGTATCCGGCCAGGTTTTTCCGGTCTTCGTCCGGAGAGTAGGGGGCTTTTTTGGAACCATCTGTGTTGTAGCTTCTGCTGACCTTTTCAATATCCTGGTAATCCATACCCACAATCAGCTTGTACATGCCTTTGGTGAAGGTGTCCTTGGCCTGGAAACCCAACCAGGAGGTGTCGCTGTCGTAGCTGCGATAGGGGGCGGTGAGGCTGCTACCGTTATACCGTTTGTAACTTTCTTGATTCTCTTCGGTGGCATAGAGGGTGAAATCCAACTGGTTGGCCGTGCCCACCTTGCCGCCGATGTTGAAATCGATGCCCCAGCGATCCAGGTCCTTTTGGCCGGGTTTGCTGTCGCCGTTAAAGGTATCCCCGGGGGTTTCGATGTCCCGGCCTTGGTAGAGTTCTCCCCCGATGTCCATGCGCCAGTTGCTTCCCATGTCAATGCCCACGCGCATGTCGGCATTGCTGGTACTATAGGAGGTGTTGGCCCGTTCTTCACCGTTACCCCGTTCCAGGTCGTCGGCCTGTTCGTATCTCCGGGCGGAGATGTCGAAATCCAGACGGTCGGTGATACCGCCGCCGATGGCCGCTTTCTGGAAGTTGGTTTTAAAGGAGCCCACACCGGCCTCCACGGAACCGGAAAGTACGCCGTCGCTTTTCTTGGTGATGATGTTGACCACACCGCCCATGGCTTCGGCGCCATAGAGGGAAGAGGCCGGGCCCTTGAGAACCTCGATGCGTTCAATCTGATCTGTGAGCAGGGTGGCCAGATTGGTGGCTCCGGCGGGACGACCGTCGATGAGGATCAGGGAGTGCTTGGTGATCCCGGAGAATTCCGGTCTGAACCCCCGGATCCCGATGCCGGCCAGGGCACCTGGGTACTCGATGACGCCGATGGAGGCATTTTTTTTCAATTGTTCGGTCAGGGTGTCTCCCACGGTGAGGGCGATATCCCGGCTGTCGATGACCTCAATTTTGGTGGGCAGGTTTTTTGCGGATTCTTCACTTCGGGTTGCGGTGACCACGATGTCGCCCATGGTGATCGGATCATCGCTGGCCATGGCCATGACCGGAAGGAAGATCAGGGTTACGAGAAGTCCAAAAATTCGTTTCATTTTTTCCCTTTTTATGCTCTGTAACTGGTGGATCGGCAGTCTCAGAAGCGGCTGTTGACCGGGGTTTGGCATAAAAAAACCCCGGACCATATTGAAATGATCTGGGGTTCCCTGGTTCTCCTCAGACGAAATGCATCCTCCCTTGTCCACGGGGAAAGTGATTATGTTCATATCCAGGCAGGTCTTCTGACTTTCGTGTCATCCTACTTACTGCGCCTTCCCGGTGAATTCACCAGTGACATTCTGCAGCTTTCGTCTTCGATTACAGCGGCGGGCCCGTTCCTGATTTTCACAGGATTCCCCATTAAGCCTTTTACGGCACCTTGGATGGTGCATCCCTATATCCAAACTCTAAACTTTGTCAATGATTTTATTTTAACGACTGGCAGGGCCGCCGGGATAGGATATGAGTATTTCTTTTTTCTTCCCCTATGGTAAGGAAAAAAGAATTGACATTTTTTATTGCCTTGTGTAGCCCTTTGGGAACATATTTTTTATCTGGTGCCTGTCGGTCCTGGTGTATTCCTGGACGGGGCTGAAAAGGGAACGCCGTGAGAATCGGCGACGGGCCCGCCGCTGTAATCGGGGACAAGGATTGCAAAATGCCACTGTCGAAGGACGGGAAGGCGCAATCCGAGGACGATCCGTAAGTCAGAAGACCTGCCGGATAAAGCATAGGAAGTCGTGCGCGGCACGCAGACTTCCGTTTGGATCTATTTGGATAAAAAAGGGATATCCCCGGATCGTGCTTGCTGCGATTCGGGGATTTTGTTTTTTATGGACGCTCAATTGGCTATTCACATTAGTTTTTCTGCAGCATTGCTCCTGTATTCGGGGGCGGGCCTTCTGGTTGTCTGCAGACAGGAAACCGGAGCCGGGTGGCTCTTCACCGCCGGCCTTGCATGCAACGGCCTGTCCCTTGCTCTCCGCTATTGGATTGTATATCCACTTATCCCCCTGTACCAGGGCCCGTTTTTTCTCCCGTTTGTGACGGGGCTGGTGGAGGGCGTGTGGCGCGGCAGACGGCTCACCCGGCTCCGGCTCTTTCTGGTGATGGCATTGGCCTGGCTAACCTGTCTGTTTCCCAAGGATTTTTACCGCCCCTTTCTTCAATTTAAAACCCCCTTTGCCCATGTTTTTTTCCTACTGGGTGTTGCCGGCCAGGCCCTCTTTTTCTTGGCCGGTATCCAGGCACTGGACTGGCTTAGGGGTCGGGGACAAAGGGATACCGGTGAAAATCGGGCCGAGTTGCGGCGGATTTTTCGCACGGTGACCTGGGGCTTTGCCTGTTGGACGCTCTCCGTGTTCAGCGGGGCGGCCTGGTCCTGGTTGGGCTGGGGTGCACCCCTGGTCTGGGAGGATCCGGCCCTGGCTTCTTCCATGGCGGTGTGGCTGGTTTTTGCCTTGATTCTCCACCTGCATCTGACCCGGTTCTCCGGGGCTTCCCGCCGGGCCTGGCTGGTGCTGTGCGGTGCAGTGTTTGTCTTTGGATTCCATTACCTGCCCGAGTTGGGCCCCTTCCGCTCCCCCTGGAGGCTGCCATGGTAAGACGGATCTGGAAATGGATCGGTGGTATGGATTTCATGACCGTGGTTATCTGTGCCATGGCCCTGGATCTTGTCTGGGGATACGGGGCTTTGAAATACCACGCCCACCTGTTCGAACCCATCAACGACATGGGCTTTTTGCCCTGGGCCCGGACCTGGGGCATGGAAACCCCGGATATTACCGGCTGGCTTTTCGTATTGGCATTTCTCATCGCCCTTCTGGGGATCAACACCTTTGTCTGCACCACCGACCGGGTGGTCCGGCTGTGGCAGAACCGGAACCGTTTCTCGGACCGGCTTGGATTTGCACTGCGTTTCGGTCCCCACATCATGCATTACAGCATGCTGGTGATGTTTCTGGGCTACCTGGTCTCCTATGTGGGGTTGACCAGTTATCCGGGCCACGTTCTGGTGCCGGACCATGCCCGGGATCTGGGCGAATTCTCCGTGACGTTGACGGATCTGGATATCTCCTACTACCAGGGGACGCGCATGGCCGGATTCCAGAACCGGGCCGTGGGGGTGAATGCCCATCTCTTGCTGGAGGCACCGGGGCAGCGCCTTGAACGGGTACTCTCCTTTAACCGACCTGTGATTTTCAACGGGCTGAGCCTGCATTTGAAAAACTTTGCCCCCAAAACCCAGTCCGGCATGGGCCAACGTCCCCATGTCTCCCTCATGGTGAAGCGGGATCCGGGTGTGGGATTTTATTTTGCCGGCATGGCGGGATTTGTGCTGGGGCTGTTGATTTATCTTTTTGACAAGTTGAGGAAACACCATGGGAATGACGTGGAATAATTGTGTGAACCGGCTGGCGATGTGGACGATGATTCTGGTGATGGCCCTGGCAACGGGCTGTGGTCCTTCCGGTGGGGAATCCACCTCGGGCACCGGGCCCAAGGCCAATGAAGATCTCTCCTTCATGAGCATGGGCAGCTTCAGTATCACGGAATTGAACCAGGGGTGCAAAGCTGTTCGGGACGGGGCGGGGCGGACCCTGATCCTTGTCCCCCGGGGACAGGAACCCCCCGAAGGCTATGCCCCCACCCAGGTGGTCTATACCCCGGTGGAACGGGTGGTGGCCTATGGCTTTTTTGACATTGCCGTGCTGAGGGCGTTGGGGGTATTGGATCCCGTTCTCAAGGGGGTGGTGGCCAAGGAGACCGAATGGTTCATTCCCGAGGTCCGCCAGGGCATGGCCGACGGGCGGATTCGTTTTCTGGGAAGCTACAATGCCCTGGATTACGAGCAGCTCCGGGCGGTGAAGCCGGATCTGGTTCTGACATGGGATATGTCTATTTTACCCATGGTGGAGGAGATGGGGGCGGCCTGTGCCGTCACCACCACCCCCACGGCCATGTGCCTTAACGCCCGCATGAAATTCGTTCGTTTCCTGGCCCCCTTTTTCCACAAAGAGGTGGAAGCCGAGGCGTATTTCAACCGCATTTCCAAATCGTTGAACGAGATTCGCCGTACCACGGCCGAGGCGGGTTCCATGCCCAAGGTCATGTGGGGGGACATCTACGAAAAGCGGGTGTTGGTGGAACCGGGCAACGCCTGGGTGGGCGAGTTGGTGGAGCTGGCCATGAGCGATTACGAATTCGAGGATGTCTTTGGGAAATCCTGCATTGAAATTTCCCTGGAACGCTTTATCCACTCCGGGGAGGATGCGGACATCTTTTTCACCTACCGGACGCCGTCCAACGGGGCCACCTCCAAGGCGGCGCTGAAGGAGGCCAATCCCCTGCTGGCGGGCATCCGTCCCTTGAAACCCCAAGGCCGGGTTTATTCTCCCCTGGCCCATTACAGCCAGTCCGGGGACCGGTTGGATGAGATCCTTACGGAGATTTCCGCAATCCTCCATCCCGATCTTTATCCCGGCTATGTGTTGAAATATTTCCGGGAATTGCCCGACGAAGATCCCCAGGGCGGGGAGGGCGCATGAATACCCGGCCCGGAGTGAGCTATCTCATCCTCATGCTCACCAACCAATGCAATTTGTCCTGCCGGTATTGTTATCTGGGCGGAGAATGTCGCCCCCAGAAGGATGCCGGCGTTCGGCAATTGTCCCCGGCGGACATTGACAGGGCCTTGGCCCTCATGGATCCCCGGGGAGGGCATGTCCAGATTTCCGGTGGTGAGCCCTTACTGGTGCCGGAACTTGTGGCCCACACGGCCCGCCGGGTGCGTCGGATGCCGGGGAACTTCCGCCTGGGATTGCAGACCAATGGAACCCGTATTACCCCGGGGGTGATTTCCGTGATCCAGGATGCCGGAATCCAGGTGGGAATCAGCCTGGACGGCGAACCCATGATCCAGGAAATCCAGCGGGGACGGGCCAAGGAAACCTTTGAAGGCTTGCGGCAATTGGATGCCGCCGCCGTTCCCTTTAACGTGACCTGTGTGATGACCCGGGAAAATACCCATCTTCTCCATCGCCTGGTCCTGCTGTTGGGAAGTATGCCCATGGCCCGGGGGCTGGGGCTGGATTTGTTGGTCCCCAAGGGGAACGCACCCACCGACGCCTTGCTTCCCCCGGATCACGGCCAGATTCGATTTGGGGTTGTCAAATTGATGGAGAGTCTGGCCTGGGTGAATGGGAACCGACCCCATCCCATTCGATTAAGGGAATTGGAAAAGATTCGGCAGAATCACAGCCCCGGGGGGGGGACTGGGGATTTTTGCCAGGCCGCCCGGGGGACCTGTCTGGCCGTCACCCCGGACGGTTCCCTTTTCCCCTGTTCCCAGACCGCCTTTGACCCTGAATTTTACCTGGGCCACCTGGGAGAAGAACTGGAACGGATCATGGCCGCAACCAGGGGCACCGACCTTATCCGCCGTCGGTTGCATCGGTGTCCCGGTGCAGATTGTTCCCTGTGTGTTCTGGATGGTCAGTGTCCCGGCGAGTGCCCCAGTCGGCTGCATTACAGCCGGTATGAAGAAAAACCATTGGCCTGCACCCTCTACCAGGCCTTGGCCGAGATTGAATTTGATTAAAATGGAGCGAATCATGCAAATACCCACCCATACCCATGGCGTGCCCATTGTGGTGACCGCCTTTGGCACCACCACCCGGGCCATGGAAACCTACGACAAAATGGATGCTGTCTTCAGGTCTGTGTTTCCCGACAATCCAATCCACTGGGCTTATTCTTCCCGCATGGTCAAACATGCCATGAAGAAAAAGAAAAATCTTATGGATCCCCTGGAAACCCTGGCCATGCTGGAAGAACAAGGGCATGCCTGGGCCATGATCCAGTCCCTGCATCTCATCTGCGGCCATGAATTCGACCGACTCAAGGATGGGCGGTTGGATCTGGGAATCCGTACGGCCATGGGGCTTCCGCTTCTGACCTCCCACCTGGATTATCTGGAAGCGGCCTATTCCCTGGCTCCGTTGATTTCCAGGGATCCCGTAACGGCTACGGTGTTGGTGGGCCATGGGACGGATCACCCGGCCTGGGCGGTCTATCCGGCCCTGGAATCGGTGCTTCGCAGGGAATATGGCCCCTCGGTTTATGTGGGCGTGGTGGAAGAGGAACCGGGCATGGAAAACACTTTGGAACGCATCCTGGCGGCCGGGTACGACCGAGTGAAGCTGTTGCCCTTCATGGTGGTGGCCGGAGTTCATTTTAAGGAAGATCTCACCCAGGAAGAGGATTCCTGGCAACGGACCTTTGAACGCAACGGGATCCAGGTAAGTGTCCATGGCCAGGGCATGGGACATTTGGAAATGATTATCCGGATTTTCTGCCGTCATATGGCAGAGGGGCTGGATATTATACCCGTTTAGCACCGAACTCAATCTAACCCAGGCACTTCATTGGACGGGTATTTCAATAAAAATTTTGGCTTGGGCCATCCCCGGAAGATGTTACCCGAAGATCATTTGGGAAACCAGCAGATCGGGTGAAGGCGTTTCGCTCGAAGGGGGGATTGTGACAGCATAAACTTTTGAATACCCATTGGGTTCTATTTGCTATCAATGTTTTCGAGTTTCAGGGCATAAATTGTTATGTACCACCGGAATGTTTCATGCCCTGTTTTTTTAAAGGTTCCATTAAAATGAATGCCGAAAGGAGAATAACCAAGACCGGGAGCTTATTTCCGGCTCGCTTTTGAAATCAAATTCACGGTTGAGAATCTCGACGGTCTGTTTTCGGTTGGCCTTGTGGGCGGAGGAGATTCCCCCGTAGATGTTTCCCGCGTAAAATCCCGTTTCGATGAAGCTGATAACTCCCCCCAAAGCGGGATTATCATCCCTGAATGCCCTGCGGGCCGCAAGGATTAACCCGGTGTTGAATCCAAAGGTCACCAGGGCATCTTTATATCGTCCGCAATAGAGATAACCACCGCCGGGAATAATGGAAAAAATTCCTGCCAGGGCCGGATTTTTACGGGGAAGGCGCTGTGCTTCGACCAGGGCGTCAATTTTCCCCTGGTTCTGTTTCCGGAACGGGGTGTCGCTCAACTCTTTTAAATGAGCATGGGCCTGCTCCAGGGTGTTGGGGCCCAAAGTTTTGGAATTTTTAAGGGTTAGCCGGGCCAACTCCAGTTGTGCCCGGTCCCGGGTATCCGGGTTCCGGGTCATGCGTAGCAGGTTAAGGAGAACCAGTTTGGCATACCCCGGGTTTTCCATTGCCTGGAAACAATGGCTCTGCATGAAATACGACTCCAGGGTCCAGCCCTGTTCCAACCGGCCCTTTCGGATCAGTTGTTCAAAAATTCGGGCGGCTTTTTGGTATTCACCCCGGGCAAAGAGGCATACCCCGGATTTGTATCTGCTTTCCTGGATGCGACCATCTTCGGGGAAAAAATGTATCAATCGGTCGTAGGCCATCCGGGCCGCTGAATAATCTTTATTTTCATAAAGCTTTTCGGCATAGTCAAATTGCATGTTTGCCGTTATGACCAAGGTTTCCTCACTGTCTGCCCTGGGCTGGGCAAAGGCTGAACACGTCCAGATCATTCCCAGACAGAGGGCCAGCCATTTAGTTTTTTTCATGGGATTTTTCTCCTGGAAAATCAGAATCGGACCACCAAAAGTCATTGGCGGAAACCGGATCTACGACATAATGGTGCCCATCGACGTTAACGGTGGGGGACATATGAAGTTCGCTTCCTCCGCATCGCAATAGGCGTTCACAGGCCATGAACCATCCCATGAGGGCTCCGTGGGATTTAACGGCTTCCAAGGCATAGGTGGAGCAGGAGGGTGTCATGGTGCATCGGTCACCGTCCACCACGGAGAGGTGGGTTTGGTAAAATCGGATCAGGTAGTGGCCGTCGTCCCTTGTCTGCGGGGCTGGCTTTTCTCCCCAGGCAGGAGACGTCGTAATCAGTATAAATAAAAGAAAAATGATGATTCTATGACTGGGTGACACGTAAGACCTCCTCCACCGAAGTGATTCCCTGTAACACCTTGTTCAGCCCATCTCGTCTCAGGGTGACCATTCCCTTTTCCATGGCAATATCTCGAATTCGGCCGGCGTGGGAGGTGGTCATGATCATGGATTTGATCCCATCGTCCATGTCCAAGATTTCAAATATGGGCTGGCGACCTAAATAACCGGTGTTAAAGCAGGCAGGACACCCTTGGGGAGTGAATACGGATCGACCCGCCCACTTTTTTGGGTCGAGGCCCAGAATAGTGGCATCCTCCGTTGAAAAAGAGGTGGCTCGGCGACATTGGGTGCAGAGTACCCTGACCAAACGTTGGGCAATGACCGTATTCACAGACGAGGAGACCAGATAGGGTTCCACCCCCAGATCGGCTAACCGGGTGACAGCGCTGGGGGCGTCATTGGTGTGGAGGGTGGAAAATACCAGGTGGCCCGTCAGGGCCGATTGGATGGCGATGGATGCGGTTTCAATGTCCCGGATCTCTCCCACCAGTATAACATCCGGGTCCTGACGAACCACAGAGCGCAGTCCTTTGGCAAAGGTCATGCCGATTTTAGGGTTTACCTGGATTTGGCCGATTCCCTCCAGATTGTATTCCACCGGGTCTTCAATGGTGATGATGTTTTTTTCCGGGGAATTGATTTCAGACAGACCCGCGTACAAGGTGGTGGTTTTTCCGCTGCCGGTCGGGCCTGTGACCAGTACGATGCCGTGGGTCTGGCCGATGATGGCGCGGATATGTTCCAGGGTACCCTCGGGCATTCCGAATTCGGCCAGGGACATGAAATATCCGGATTTGTTGAGCAGCCGGATGACGACCCGTTCCCCATAGCCCGTGGGAATGGTGGAAATCCGCAGATCAATTTCTTGATTGCCGATGCGTACCTGGGACCGGCCATCCTGGGGAACCCGTTTCTCAGCGATATTCATGCCGGCCATCACCTTGATTCGTGAGACCAGTGCCGGCTGGGCCGCACGGGGGGGGGGCGTCTGTTCGTAGAGGATGCCGTCGATTCGAAACCGGATTCTCAGGCTGTTTTTAAAGGGTTCGATGTGGATATCCGAAGCCCTTATCTTGGCGGCCTGGGATATCATATAGTTCACCAGGCGGATGATGGGTGCATCATCGTCGCTGTCCAGGAGATCCCGGGTCTCCGGTATCCCGTCCAACAGTTGGAATTCGGTTTCCTCCAATTCTTCTACCATCAGCATGGCATTATCCCCGTTTTTTGATTCAAACAGGGTATTGACGGCAGACAGAATGGCCTGCCTGGGAGCCAGAATCAACGGCATCCCCCGGGATCCGAGTTGTCTGTCCAAATCGTCCGAAGCGCTGAGGTCAATGGGATTATTTAGGGCAATTGCCGATCTGTTTCCGGCCAGGGAGACGGGTACCATACAAGATCGTTTTAGAAAAGCTGGGGACAGATCCCGGATCGACGGCAGGTCCAGCGGGTCCAGTGTCAATGAGGGGTCAAAGGGAATGTCAAAGAGCTGGGATAGGGCGGTAAGGAGTTGATTCTCAGATACCAGTCCCGCCTTTTCCATTTTCTCCATCAGATGATCTCCATGCTTTTCCATCACACGGACCAGTTTGGCCTCTTTACCCGGTTCAAAGGGGGTTAACGAAGAGATAATCCGGGTTAATTCCGAGATGATATTCATCCTTTTTCACCCCTTGGGAATGTTTTGTCCGGCGGGTTGCTCCAGCTCCAAGGGCGGGGATTCAATCACCTTTCCGGACAGGGGAATTTCCCCTTGGTTGAATTGATTGCGGATTTCATTGTGCTTTGTCTCATAGAGTTGGGAGGCTTCCCAGCTGTCTTTCACCACATGGGGTGTTAAAAAGACGTATAGGTTGCTCTTTTCATGACCGTGGCTTAAGCTTTTAAACGCCCAGCCCAGAATTGGTATATCACCCAGGCAAGGGGCCTTGCTTTCGGTTTCGGAACTGGTTTCATCGATGAGTCCACCTATGACAACGGAATGGCTGTCTTCAACAATGATGGTGGTCTCGATCTGACGTTTATAGGTGGTGGGCCGATCCGGGCTGGTTTGGTTGAGGGTGTCCAGTTTGGTCAACTCCTGGAAAACATCCAGGCGGACCATGCGGTCTTTGGAAATCCGCGGGGTGATTTTTAGGCTGATTCCAACATCCTTATATTCATAGGAAGAATAGGTCTGGGTCGCAGTCTCTGCCGCCGAACGGGTCTGGTAGGGTACGTTCTTTCCCACACTGATCACCGCTTCTTCGTTTTCCGTTGTCAATAATTGGGGGGTCGCCAGAATATTAACGTCCTTGTCCGTACTTAGGGCATCCACCACGGCCTGGATGTTGGGAAAGGTGATACCGCCAATGGTGAAGCTCTCCCCCAGGACCCCTAGGGAAAATCCCTTGGGCATGGCGCTGTTTTTGTTCAGACCGGATAGGCTTTCATAACCGCTGTCTCCGGTGCCGCCGAAACCGCCTATGGCCAACTTGTTTCCCCCATCAAAATCCTGGGAGATCTTCCATTCCGTTCCCACGTTTAATCCCCGATTGACATTCACTTCCATGATGAGGCATTCGATGTAGACCATGGCCCTGGGAATGTCCAGTTTTTGGATTACATCCTCCAATACGGGGTAGTCTTCTTTTTCGGCCATGATAATCAGGGAGTTGGTGGTTTTATCTGCATTGATATGAACCTTTGTGGACAAGAGGGGAGCCTCTTTTTTTCCCTGGGATTTGGCCTTTCCCGTCTGGGTGGGAATTTGTTGAAGTACCTTGACCATGTCTTCGGCCGCAGCATGTTCCAGATAATAAACCCGGATTCGCTCTCCCCCTTTGGGGATCTGCTGGTCCAGAAGATGGATGAGTCTGCGTACCCGTTCGGTTTCTGCCTTGGAGGCCAAAACTACCACTGAGTTCGTTCGTTCTTCCGCTGTAAAATGTATGGTTTGCCCCACCTGTTTCCCCTTTTCCGCCTTGGTTCGGGCTGTAAAGATGGAGGTCAGGGTTTTAACAAGCTTGGTGGCATCAGCATGGTAAACCGGAATAACTGAGATACTTTTCCCCACATTGGGGACGTCAATGACCCGGATGATCTTTAGCAGTCGTTTAATGCGGGACTGACTTGCCGTGACAATGAGCATGTTGGTGTCGTCATAGGAAAGAATAAGATTCTGTTTGGGTACCAGGGGAATGAGAAGTTTTTTCAATGCATTGGCATCTGCATATTCCAGGGGAATTAGCCTTGTAACAAGGTTGTCTCCGGGCTTTTCCCCACCCTTGCTTATCTTGGTATCAATATTTTCAGCACGGGCATGGGGAACGGGAATGATTTTGGTCACCCTTCCGGCCGGGACCAATGCAAATCCGTTGATTTCCAGCACCGAGTCAAAGACCTCCACGGCATCCTTCAAGGGGATTTTGGTGGGAGAAACCACAGTGACCTTACCCTTTACCCGATGGTCCAAAACAAAATTTCGTCCCGTGATTTTGCTGATGTATTTTACAAAGACCTGGATATCCACATTGTCAAAGTCAAAGGCCACCATGGCAGTGGGCTTCTCCGGGGAGCCCTTCTGCCCTTGGGCGAGGCTAGGGAGGGGCAGCAGCAGGGCCACGGCAAACAGCAAAAAAATGGATTTCAGATGGTGGAAAATGGGCATGGTCGGCTCCCTTTTTTATTGTTCTTGTGGGGCGGCCTTGGTGGGGGGGACCAGTGAGCCGTCACCGGTTTGGGGATCATAGATAATGGTCCGGGCAGCCCCCCTTCTGAGAATGGAAAGCGTTACGGATTCGTTTTCGTTTAGGGCCTCATGAATCACACCGGCATCCGATGGCTGGGAAAGGAGATTGTCATTGACATGGGTGACCACATCTCCGTTTTTGATACCGGCCCGGGCAAAGCCTGAATCGGGGTTTATACCATGGACCAGGAGGCCCTTGGATTTTCCCCGCGCTGCAAAGCGTTTGAACTGGGCCAGGGTTTTGGGCACGGTTTTTTTGATGCGGGCCAGGGCCGCCGGTTCCGGGACATGGGCCGGGGAGGGACCCGTGGAATGGGATGGGCCGGAAACGGCTTCGGGCCGGGTCTCCAGAAGCTCTTCCCGCCCCTGGTACTGCAAAACCAACTGGTTTCTGCCGATCCGTAGGATTTTGGCCCCGCCCACGGTATCTCCAGTCGCATAAAGGGATTGGCCTATGGGGCCGCCGCCTTCGATGACGGCAAAGGATTGGGCACGACCGCTGCCGGCCATGGTTCCCCGCAGCCTAAGGGCCAATTGGGTCCTTTCAAGGGGAACCGAAGAAACTGTCCCCGGTTTTACCGGGCTTCCCGTGGACACCTGGAAAAGGTTCCGGGTTAAAACGGCATTGTCATGGGCATGGTTGTTCTTTTCCAAAGGGTCCGGGGAAGGCGCTTCTTTTTCCGGTTGCCCGGCCGGTTTTCCCATTTTCTGGGAAAGGGTCCCATGGGGACGGGATATCCAGGATTCTGCTACATCCGCACCCAGATAGACGGCCAGGAGGAGCAATATACCATTGACGAAACAAATCAGATATTTCATGGGGCCTTTCCCCCGGGTATAAGGGTTTGGATATCCATGACCACATCCAGGAATTGTGTCTGTCCTTCCTTGCCGCTTCTGGAAAGGGTGAGAGAAGCAATCCCCACCCCCAGTTTTCGGTCTTCCACGTGGGATAAAAAGTCCATGAAAGGGGCAAGTTCCACCCGTTTCAGCCGGAGTTTGACCCTGGCCAGTCGATGGGAATTGTTTTTCAGTGAACGCTCTCCGGGCTTCATATATCCGATATGCGATTTAAGTTGGGTCTTCTGAGCCAGCCCCTCAATGTGTGCAAACAGGGTGAATTCCCTTGGCCGGGCAGTGCAGGCCCTTATCAGATCATCGGATTGGGCCGACATGGTTTCATACCGGTGGGCAAGGGTTTGGATCTTTAACAGGGCGCGGTCCTGGGCGGCCAGTTGCTCTTTCAATTCTTCAATTCGGTCCAGGGCAGGCAACACCGCAGTATACACCAGTATCATGGGCACGAGCAGTGCCATGCCCCACCAGATTATCTTTTTTTCCCGTTCTGATAATTTCATGGGCTTATAGGGTCAGGGCAAATTTGAACCGCACCCGATCCCGGAAAGGGTCGGCCTGGGCATGGGTAATGGTGACGGTTTTGAACAGAGTCGAAGAAGAGAGCCCGGTTTTGATCCGGTCCACCTGATTAAAATCTTCTGTACTTCCGTCCAGGGAAAGATGGTGGTCCCCCAGGTTGAGCCGATGGATGATTGTCTGGCCTTCTGCAGAAATCCCCCGACTTAATTCTGCCAGGATTCGGACAATGGGCGGGCCGTTGAAGGCGGGGGACTCCCCCCCTCCCCCTTGTCGTGCTTTAGTGACCAATGCTTGCATGGTCATGAGGGGGGAGGCGCCCATGGCGTTTGTTTTGTCCGGAAAACTGCCTTTGAACACAGTAGCCACTTCAGCTTTTCGTTGGGATATCCGGTGTTCCAAACGGAAGACCTGGGTCCAGATCTGTACCATGAAAAGGCCCATCACAATCAGGGATAAACAGCCGACCATGGTTCCTCCTATGGGATAATCCTGGAAAAAGGAGGCCATCCGGGACCGGGAGGTTATTAGGTTTATCAGGGGGAAAGGCCGCCCCGTGCACAAATGGGAGTAGCCAAGGGGCAGGGGAGGCCCCACGGGCCGGATTCCGGTGGGGGAGTGAACGTCTTCAGCCAAGGCCTTGATTGCATCCTCAGCCATGTTTTCCCCTTGGGCCATGACGGCCAGGGGGATATCTGTCCGGCATCCAAATTTCAGTGAAACACCGGATAGGGACGCCCGAATCTGCCCGGCCAGGTCAGTGGGATGATTCAGGTGGAAACATCTTATCCAAAAGGGAACGTCCTGGGAGAACAAGGTCAGGACAACCGTTTTGTTCTCCATGTAAACCACGGCCTGGACGGCTTCATTTTTCAGTGGGGCAGCTCGGCCCAGGGCATGACCTCGGGGGGCAATGGTCCTGAGGTCTATCCCCGCCTGTGAAAATGCGTTTTTAACGGCTGTCAGCCGGCTTCTATCCATGGATCCGGTGAGGGCCAAGTGGGCCGTGGGGGAAAAACAGGGGCCAGCAATGATGATGCCGGTTTCAAATTCTGCATGGGGAAGCAGCGGGGCCAACTCATAATCAATGATCTGGGAAATATGTTTCCGGGATGAAAAGGGTAGGGCCAGGGTTTTGAAATTAAACCAGCTATCGGGCAGCAAAATGATTGCCGCGGACTCCCGGGCCGGCCCTCCTTGTGCCGACAACTGTTCCAACCCAAGGCTCAGACGGGTTTCTAGGTCGCCGTCCTCCGGCAATTCATCCCAGTCCACTGCCGTTGCGGGGGCACCGGGTCCCGATGCGTTCCACTCATGGACTACCATTCCCTGGTTTGCCAGGGAGAATATCCAGGTGGATTTCGCAGCCACCTAGTTCACTTCCCAGTTACAGATGTCCTTGTTTTTCCCCTCGCCACCCTGGGCTCCGTCGGCGCCGAATGAGAGTAGATCATACTCGCCGTGGGCACCGGGGGCGACATAGACATAGGTCCGTCCCCAGGGATCCTTGGGGACGGACCCCTTGTCCAGGTATCCGTTGGGATTGTACTGGGTCGGCAGCGGCTCCGTTTCCGGCTTCTGGATCAAAGCGGCAAGTCCCTGTTCCATTGAAGGGTAGAATCCATTGTCCAGCCGGTATAGCTTTAAGCTGGTTTCCAGTGCGGTGATGTCCATCTTGGCCTTAACGGCTTTGGCCTCATCGGTGCGTCCCATATACCGGGGGACAATCATGCCGGCCAGAATTCCAAGGATCACCACCACCACCATCAGTTCCACAAAGGAAAAACCATCTTCATTGCACATAGAATATTCTCCAAGCCATGGGCCGTTTTCAGATTAATGATGGGCTGACATAACACAGAGATTCAAGCTCTGGTTAGGACTTTTTTGCTCAATTAAAAGACTTTATTGTCAGTTATATCATATCCTTTAAAGCAGCCATCTTCACCTTGACTTTCAAGGATTTCCAACTTAGGGTATCTCCATCATTTCAACCTGTCACGGATAGTAAAAATGAAATCTTCTTTTTTAATTCTCCGCCCGGTGATCATCGGTTTTATTTTGCTTTTTTTATCCCCGGATCCTTCGGCCTTTGCCCGGGAAACCGCCCAGCCCTTTGCCCAAGGCTGCCTTGCCTATGAACAGGGGCGATACACCGATGCCATTGCCGCCTTTACCCTGGTCCTTGATCTGGATTCCGGGGATATCTACGCCCGCTTAAATCGTAGCCTGGCCCTTTTGGGAGACCGGCGACCGGAGGAAGCGGAAGCCGATGCCGCAATCATCTTGGATTTGGACCCCCTTCATTTGCGGGCCAGGGAAATCCAGGGCAACGCCCGTTACCATCAGGGAAAATTCGCCCAGGCAGAAGCTGATTTTGATCAGGTGCTGGTCCGGGCCTCCCAACGCCTTTCCAGCATTGAAGGTCGGGGCGCCGCCCGCTTGGCCCAAGGTAAGGTCTCATTGGCGATCAAGGATTTCACCCGGGCCCTTCCCCTTGCCTCCCACCCTTTTCCCATTTTGAAAAATCTTGGGGCGGCACAGTTGAAGATGGGGCAATGGATTCCGGCGATTCAAAATTTATCCCGGGCGATTCAGTTGAAGGGGGGCGATGGGGATCTATATCTCCTAAGGGGAATCGCCAGATACGGTCAGGGGAACCACAGAAGGGCCCTCGGAGATTTTGAGAAGGCCCTGTCCATAGAACCCGCCAACCCCCTGGCATGCAACCAGGCGGCCTGGCTGCTTTCAGCCTGCCCGGATGGCTCTCTGCGCAACGGCAAATTGGCCCTTGACCTCGCACAGAAAGCCATTGCATTATCCCCCGGACCGGCCACCCTGGACACATTGTCAATGGCATATGCAGAAACAGGGGATTTTGCCAGGGCAGCAGCCTGTCAGGCCCGCCTGATTGTTTTGGGAAGGGAAAAGGCCTATTCTGTTCCCCCCAACACCAGGGAGAAACACGCCACGTTTCTCTCTGGAAAACCCTGGCGCAGCCCGACCCCCATTTTTTAACCCGGATCTTTCATCCTGCGAATTTATTTGAAATGCAAGGCGAAGGGGGATTCGAAGTCCCCTTGGCGGATTATTCTGTGGCGAGCAACTCCTGGTGAGGCCGTCCCGTCCGAAGGACAAGGCTACCTTGTGTCCATGATGCGCCGTTTGTAGGCGGACGGATTCGTCTTTTCGTAACGCTTGAAGATCCGGGCGAAGTATGACACATCGTTGAATCCCACTGAGTAGCAGGCCTGGGAAATATTCATGTCCGGTATGGCCAGAATCTTTTTGGCTGCCTCCATGCGTTTGATGTTTAGATAGTCTTTGAAGGAATGCCCGGTATCCTGTTTAAACATGCGACTGAAATAGAAGCGGCTGAGTCCGGCTTTTTTGGCGATTTCGTCCAATGTCAACGGGTTCATGTAATTGGCATCAATGTAGGCGATGATTTTGGTAAACCGCTTGCAGCCCCTGTCCGTGGGCAAAGGGGATTTTTTTTTTCTGGAAAAAAAGGGGTTGCGGCAGAACCGTCTCATATTGTCCACAAGGCAGGTCTCGAGGAATTGATTGAAACCGGGATGCCGAAGCAGAAGCTTTTCCAGGGACGGTGGATCAATGATATAACACTCCAGGGGCTCCACGCTGAAGATGTCGTAGAGAGCGGTCCCCCTGTCAAAAAAGATTTCAAGTCCAAAGAAATCCCCCGGCCCCAATGTGCCTTTTCGGCTATTTTGACCATCGTTGCCGACGGAGAGTACATCTAACATACCCTTGTGGATATACCCGATTTGGGTGATGGGATGATTTCGTTCCATCATCAATGTATATGGTTCGAACCGGGTAAGTACAAACTCCTTGTGGACAAGGGGTTTAAAATGTACTTCACTGGTGTCGGTCAGAACAGGTGGCCGATTCAATTCATTTACCATGGGGGAGAATTCCATAGACCCTCCATACAACGCAAAATCCAGACAAAAAAGCATTTGCCTGGATTCCCGTTTTTGCGGCAGAATGTTCGACGATTCTTTCCCTAGAATCGCCAAATTCATACAGGGTGGTCTTCTGACTTCCGGATCGTCTTATAAGCTGCGCCTTCCCATCCCTCCCTTAGAGACAGTGACAATTCATGCAGCGTTCATCCCCGGTTACAGCGGCGGGTCCGTCATTGATTTTCACAATGTTCCCATTATCCCTTTTGAGGGTACCTGTAATCCAAAATCAAATTGCGATGAGACCATAGGGGTTGCGATGGTCAAAGTCAAGTCCATGTGCGCAAAAAGAATGAAATCCGTAATGGTTTTATAAACAGTCGGTTATAAAGACGAATTTTTATCACATTCCTCGCAAAATAATCCTGATTTTTCGCAATTTATTAGCAATTTTCGGCAATAAAATCCGAGCACATTTTTATGAAATCAGGTAGTACAGAGCAGCTTTATTCTGGTTATAAACTCACAACCGAAGGAAAAAGATCCATGAGGGAATTTCTAAGAAGATTGTGGCGGGACGAATCCGGGGCCACAGCCATTGAATACGGACTCATTGTCGGTTTGATGGCCGCTTTGCTTATTACTGCTTTGGGTGGTTTCGGAGATAAGCTAAAAGATCTGTTCGAAGCCATCAGTGATAAGTTGAATACCGTCACCGATACCATTAAGAACGAAAACGTATAAGTTGCGCACATGCCCTTTATTTTTCATATCGCCGTCACCCTCCTGCTCTGTGCCGCATTATACACTGACCTTGCCCAGGGTTTGATTCCCAACCAGGTAATAGTCGGTTTTGTCCTGGCAGGATTAGGTGTCCATCTATGGACCAGGCTGGGGGGCAATTGTTACGGACCGTGGGATTGTGCCCAGGCCATCGGCAATGGCGCAACAACCTGGCTCAACGGCCTTGTGATCGGGGGACTCCTCCTATTGATCCCCTATGTGCAGAGGGGGGTAGGGGAGGGGATTTGAAACTCTTCGCCGCCTTGGGCGCCATTACAGGTCCGTGGCCGGTTCTGGGGATCTTTCTTTATACAACCCTTGCCTGGGGGCTGCTTAGCTTAACATTGCTTGCCCTTAAGGCTCCCTGTCCGGCCGCCTTTGCCGTCCATAGAAGGATCGGTAGCCAATTGCGGTCCCGGAATGTCCTACCCTTTTCACTGCCGGCTGCAATGGGATTTTTAATTTATGTGTTCAGGGAAGGTTTGTGATGTCCCTTAAACGGTTTTCCCGCTTTGGTAAACAGAGTGGCGGCTCGGCCGTGGAATTTGCCCTGCTGCTGCCCATCTGGCTTTTCTTTTTTTTTGGCCTTCTGGACTACGGATGGTACCTGACCAACCTCATGGTGCTGGAAAACGCGGTGGCATCGGGGGCCCGGGCAGGGGTCAAGGTAAAGTACTGGTTGGAGGAATCCGACCCCAACTTTCAGGATCCAAGGGAAGTGGCTACCACGGCTGCGGAGAACGGATTCTGGCTGGGGCCCCCAGCTCATCAAGGGATATGTAACCGCTGAATTGAAGAATGCGGAGGACTCCAGTGTAGAATTGGACGAATCCTTTGACCGAATAGAAATCCACGTGGACCAATATCCCTACCAGCCCCTGGCCGGCTATCTGCCCGACGCCCTGTTGCCCGATGAAATTAGCGCCGTTGCCCGCCATGTCTTTCCCTAGTATCCTTAACATTTAAACTAAAGAGTCTATCCATGTTGAAGCCCAGAACCATCATTATCCTGCTGTTTTCCCTGCTCATCGGCATACTGGCCGTCAAGGTATTCTCCCTGATGACCAGCGTCCCGAGGGTGCTACCCGCTAAAGTGGCAGCCACCCCGGAAAAGAGGCCGGTCCCGCCCCCGCCCCCGCCGGCCTATAGTGATTCCATCCCCAAGGGAAAGCGGGTGGTTTCGGTCATGGTTAATGATGTCTCCGCTGCCACCCGGGAGCTGGTTAAAGGAGACCGGGTGGACCTCATCGGCGTCACTCCCATCGACGGGATCAACACCGGTAAAATTGCCCGCCCCGTTCTCCAGAACGTCATTGTCCACAGTGTTGAAGCCACCCAATTTCAAAAGAAACTAACCGACAAGGTGATCCGGAAAAAAAAGGAATGGACGGTGCAGCTCCTTCTGGATCTTTCCCAGGCCGTGACCTTGGCTTCCATGGACGAGGCCGCCGACCTGCGTCTGGTGTTGAGGCATCCCGATGACCAGCGCATTGAAGATACCGGGGCCGTTTTTTATTCCAGCCGAACCGGCGCAGCCCCGGAAGACCTGACCCCTTTTAATCTGACCGGTCGCCTGGCACAGGGAATGCGGGCCATCAGCCTTCCGGCCAATAGACAGGATGGACTATGCGACACCCTGGTCCCCGGCGACCGGGTGGATGTGGTGGTTTCATTCAAACTCAGTGAAATCGGCAAAAGCAGCAAGCAAAACACCCAGGGGGACAGCGCTCCCGTGACAGGGAAAAAAATGGTATCCAGAATTCTTTTCCACAACCTGGAAGTTCTGGCAACGGACCAAACCGATCATTCACCGGCAACTGCCCCCAAGCCCGTAACTAAAGTCACCCTGGCCGTGACGCCGTCCCAGGCAGAACGACTGGCCGTGGCCACAGATGGCAGTTTCAACTCAAAAATTCGCTATCTCCTCCGCTCCCATGGGGACACCAGAACAGCAAAAACAAAGGGAATCCGATTCAAAGACCTGGCCCAGGCCGCAACACCTGATTCCCAGAGGAATGTCCAGGTTTTTAGAATCAAGGGGGCTAAACCGATAAAACCGGCGACATTTCAGTCCGATGAAGTCATGAAACCGGGTCAGTTAAATAAAGCTCAAAAAAAAGAAGCGACCACTGCCGGAAAATGGAAAAAAGTGGGGGGCTTTCCACCCATATCCAATCCCTCCAATGAAGTGGCTATAAAAACATCCCCACACAAGGAGGCAAATTGATCCCATGAAACAACGGATCTCCATCGGAATTCTAACCTGCTTTGCCGGATTGCTCCTGTTTTCGGTTTCCCTTTGCCGGGCGGATACGCCCAAGGTGGGGAAAGAAATTCGCCTCCAGGCCCATCATTCCAAAATCATCACCCTGGCTCAACCGGCTCTGAGGGTGGGGGTGGCCAATCCCAAGATCGTGGATTTCAACCTGCTCACCCCCCGGAAGGTGCTCATTGTCTCAAAGGCAAAGGTCGCCGCCTCCACCACCCTCATGATATGGCACAGCGAAGACAGTGTGGCTGCCTTTGATATCCAAGTCTACACCATTGTTCCCTCCTGGATTCTGGAAACCCTGGAGCACCGCATTGCCGAATTGGCCCCCAATGTCAAGGTGTCGGCTTCTCCGGCCTCCACCTATCCGGAAGAGGAAAAAATTATTCTTTCCGGCACCGTGCCCAGCATAGATATTTTCAACCAGGTGAAAACCATTGCCGATGCTTTTGAATACAAATACGCCAACCTCATCCGGGTGGCCGGCCCCCAGCAGGTCCAGCTCAAGGTGATCATCGCCGAGGTCTCCCGTTCGGGACTCAAACAGATGGGACTCACCGCCATCAATCTGAACAACGACGGGATCATTGGTGCCTTGTCAAAGGATACAGATATTGGCGTTGAAGATGGTAACTTTAAGATTCCGTTAGAAGGTTTATCTGCTCCGTTCAAATCCGCCTTCAATCTTGCCCTCCTGCACACCGGTTCCGATTTTTACGGAATCATCAGTGTGTTGAAAACCCAGGGATTGGCCCGGACTCTTGCCAGTCCCACCCTGGTCACCCTCAACGGCCAGAAAGCCGAATTTCAGGTGGGGGGGTCCTACCCCGTCCCCATCCAGCAGGACGGCGGCATCACCATTGAAGACAAGGAATACGGGGTTTTGCTGAAATTCACCCCCTATATCATTGACAACAATACCATCACCCTGGAAGTCATACCCGAGGTTTCTTCTCCAGATTATTCCATGGGTGTGACCTCCGCCGGCACAACGGTTCCCGGCCAGACCAGCCGGAAGGCCAGTGCCACCCTGCAACTCAAATCCGGTCAGACCTTTGCCATGGCCGGGCTGTTGAAGGAGGATTTTTATCAATCCATTTCCAAGGTCCCCTTTCTGGGGGATGTTCCTTATTTGGGCACCCTGTTCACCTCCAAGGAGACCAAGCATACGGAAAACGAATTGGTGATCATGGTCACCCCCACCATTGTCCGCCCCCTGGATCCGGGACAGGCACCGGACCTTCCCGGACAGAATCTGCCTTCTGTGGTCAAGGATACCGATTTTTTTCTGAAAAACAAACTGGTGTCGGAGCCGGAAATGTCCCGCCCCGGCCAGTCCCCCATGACCTTTAAAGGAAAGACAGGATTTGTAAAATGACCCCCCTATACAAAGGAATGCTCATCAGCGATAGGCCGGAGAAGTTCGATACCCTTATGGACCAGTTGTCCTCCTGGGTGGAAACCCCGACCCGGGTTGCCACCCTGGACCAGGCCGGTCGGGAACTGACCGCCCTGGCACCGGATGTCGTTTTCCTGGACAGTTCAAGCTTCGGGGAAACCGGCCTGAACTGGATGACCCGCATGCATCGGCACCATCCCGAATTACGCCTGTTTCTCTTTACCCTTGAATTGTCTCCTGAAACCCTGCTGGAAGGATTCCGTGCAGGGGCACTAGACATGCTTTCTCCACCGGACGGGGACCAGGAAGAATGCGCTGCCATCATTAGAGCCGCCCTGCAGCGAAACGGCAGTGCAGGCCCCCAGGGTGAAATCACCACCCTGTTCAGCCTCCGGGGCGGCGTCGGGCTGACGTTGGGCGCCGTGGCCCTGGCCGATGGGATCCACGCCCTCTCCGGGGAGAAGGTATTGCTCCTGGACCTGAATCTGTTGAGCAGTGACCTGCCCACCTATTTGAATCGGGTCCCGGACTACACGCCCTTTGATCTGGTGGCCGACCTGGAACGCATGGATGAAGAGTTGATTTTTTCCAGCCTAGACCGGCATCCCAGGGGGTTTTACCTGCTCACCCCCCCCGATGCCGTCAACGATGCAGACAGCATCAGGCCGGAAGACGTGGCAGCCATGCTGGCATTGCTCAAATCCCACTTTGATCATATTGTGGTGGATGCCCCCCACCAACTCAGCCCACAAACGTTGGCCCTTCTCCAGGAAACCGAACATCTTCTGCTCATGGTCCGCCAGGAGTTGGCCGGGGTGAAGAGCCTCCAGAATGTCCTGGAGTTTCTCACCGAGATCCGGTTTGATCCCCAGCGGGTTCAGGTGGTGGCCAATGGTTGCAGCAACGATGACGATCTCGGGGCTGGAGATCTCGAAACGGCATTGGGTCGCCCCCTGTTCCAATGCATCTCCAGGGATGAAGCCCTGTTCCGTAAGGCTGCCAACCGGGGCATTCCCCCGGAACAGGCGGGGCCGGGAAGTAAGGTTGTTCACCAATGGCAGAGTCTGGCCGCCCAACTCACCGGTCTTCCCCAACCCGGCAAAAAAGGGTGGGCTCGCCTGTTGAACTGGGGGCGGCCATGAAGCTGAGCCAGCGCGTCAATGCCGGCAAAACCGCCGCCTGGGAAGGGCGGAGCAGCGAACAATTCGAGCGGATAAAATCCCGGGTCCATGTAACATTGGTGGACCGGCTCGACCTTGAGGCGGTGACCCGACTGTCCACGGATGAGCTTTCCACCCTTATTCGGGATTTGCTTACCCACATAATCCAGCAGGAAGCCCTGCCCTTGAACGTTAAGGAAAAGAGCCGGCTGGTTTCCGAACTTGTCCATGAGATTGTAGGCTTCGGTCCCCTTCAGCCGTTTCTGGAGGATGAAACCATCCAGGATATCCTGGTCAACGGCCCGGATCAGGTCATGGTGGAAAGGGAAGGGCTCCTCTTTGAAACCCAGATTCGGTTCCGGGACAACCGCCATCTCATGCACGTCATCGATAAGATTGTTAGTTCCGTGGGACGGCGGGTGGATGAAGCATCGCCCATGGTGGATGCCCGGCTGCCCGACGGTTCCCGGGTCAATGTGATCATCCCCCCCCTGGCCCTGGACGGTCCGACCCTTTCCATTCGGAAATTCGGTACCACCCGCCTGACCAGCAGTGATTTGATTCGGAAACAATCGGCCAGCCCGGCCATGATGACCTTTATCCAGGCCGCCATCCGTACCAAGCACAATATTCTCATCTCCGGCGGTACCGGTGCCGGTAAGACCACATTGCTGAATATCCTTTCCGGTCATATCCCGGAAAACGAACGCATCATCACCATCGAGGACAGTGCCGAACTCCACTTGAACCAGAACCATGTGGTGCGGCTGGAATCCCGCCCCCCCAATGTGGAGGGCAAGGGCCAGGTGCTGCTGTCGGATCTGGTGAAAAACAGCCTGCGGATGCGGCCGGACAGGATCATCATCGGGGAGACCCGCGGGGGGGAGGTTATCGACATGCTCCAGGCCATGAATACGGGGCATCCCGGCTCCATGTCCACGGTCCATGCAAATACCTCAAAGGATGCCCTTTCCCGCATCGAGGTCATGGCGTCCATGGCCGAGGCATCCTTTTCGGAAAAGGCATTGCGGATCCTGGTCTCCTCGGCCGTGGATCTCATTGTCCACATCTCCCGCCTAGCCGACGGCAGCCGTCGGCTCACCCATATTTCAGAAATCATCGGCATGGACGAATCCGGGATCCAGGAATCCTCTATTTTCACCTTCGATCCTTCGGGGGTGGACAGCCAGGGACGAATCCTGGGCAGCTTTAAGGGGCGGAACCATATTCCCCGGGCCGCCCGTCAAATCAAACTGGCCGGTATTGACCTGGATCTGGATATCTTTAGGGACGTCACCGAGGTGGGCCCATGATGCAGTTTATCATCTTCTGTCTGGCTTTTGGACTTGTACTGGCCCTTGGAGCCGGTTTTTCAAACCGGACCGGCAGCAATGCCAGGGTCGTCCGGAAACGGTTGAAACCCTCGGTCACAACCCAGACCCCGGCCCTGTCCCGGGAAAAAAGACGAACCGGGCGACGCCAGGACCTCCATTATTTTCTCATCAGCGCCGGAATTCAAGCCGCTCCCAGAACCGTATTGTTAATCCCGGTGGGGGCCGCCCTTGTCCTGGGCGGCATAACCCAGCTGGTCACCGGCTTTTTTCTACCGGCCCTGGGCATGGGCTTGGTCATTCCCGTTGGAGCCTTTATCTTTTTGCTGTGGAAACGAAGACAGATCCGCCATCGGATCATCCAGGACATGCCCGAGGCCATTGGTATGGTGGTTCGGGCCCTGGGCGTCGGACTCTCCGTGGACAAGGCGCTCAAGGAAATCGGGGATGCCGTGCCCGGCCCCTTGGGCATGGAGATTCGGATCATCTATCGAGAAATGGCCGTGGGTATCCCCTTTGATCAAGCCTTCCAGGGCTTTATCCGCCGATATCCGGATCTACCAGACGTCCGCCTTTTTTCCACCGCCTTTATTCTCCAGCGGGAATCCGGCGGGAACCTGAACGAATTGCTCTCCTCCTTGGGTCAGACCATCCAGAACCGGTTCACCTTCAAACGCCAGGTTAAAACCTTTACGGCCGAGGCCCGGATGTCCGCCCTGATCATCTCCGTCCTTCCCCTGGTCTTTGCCCTGGTGGCCTGGGGCGTGAATCCCGACTATATCAGCCAACTCACCCAGACCGCCATGGGCCGGACCATGGTCTGCGGCGCCATTGCACTGGAAATCACCGGGTTTTTGGTCATGCGGAAAATGACAAAGGTGAAACCATGACCCCGGCCACTGTTATTGTATTTTCCATTACAACGGGGATCAGTTTTTTTGGTATCTCCCACCTGGAAACCTGGTACCGCAGGCGCAAACTAAGTCAACGCAGCCGCAGCTCTTTTCACACCCTTTCCCAGCCGTCATCCGGGACAACCCAACGCACCCAGCTGGCACTGGTTCTGGGACGGCTGGCCGCCCCGAAAAAGGAAAAGGACAAATCCAGAATCACCCGTGAACTCATCCACGCCGGATTCAGACGGCCCGATGCCCTGCAACTTTATTACGGGCTGCGGGTGGGATTGGGATTGGTGCTTTCATTTTTGATTATAATGCCCCTTCTGATCTTCGGTCATTTTTCACCGGACCAGACCCTTTTTTTGATTCTTCCGTTTGCCCTGGGGTACGGGACGCCGGCCCTGGTGTTGAGACAGAAATTGAGTTCCCGGCAGCACCGGATTTTTGAAGAGCTTCCCGACACCTTGGATCTGTTGGGAATCTGCCTCAAGGCTGGAATGGGATTTGATTTTGCCCTTTACCGGGTTTGCCGGGAATTGGCGGAAATTGCCCCGGTTTTGTCCAGGGAATTTTCATTGTTTTTCCTGGAGGTAAAGGGTGGATTGCCCCGGGAGGAGGCCCTCTACCATCTCCAGGACCGTAACCCCTCTCCTGAACTCACCAGTGTGGTCACGGTCCTGCTTCAATCGGCCAAAAGTGGTACCGACATGGCTGCAGCACTTAAAACCTATACCGACAACATGCGGACCGAACGCCGCCAGAAAGCCGAAGAAGCCGCGGGAAAACTCTCCACCAAATTGACCCTTCCCCTGGTGGCTTTTATCCTGCCGGCCCTGATTCTCATCATCCTCGGGCCCACCATTATTAATTTTATCACCCTTGTAAAGGATGGCTTTTAATGAAATTTTCCACCTGCCTCCATTTAATCACGGCCGGTTTGGCCCTTTTATCCGTAGGTTGCACCACCTCCAAAATTCCCCTGGCCCAGCCCCCCCAACCCCAGACGGTCCAGCCTTTGCCCCCTCCGGCCATGGCCGGGAAGGCCGGCCCTAACCACCTGGCCCTGGCCAAGGATCTGGTGGATAAGGAATTCTACGAAGTGGCCCTGGTCCAGCTGAAATCTGCCATGGACAAGAGGAAATCCAGCGCCTTGGTCTACGATTTGGCCGGTGTTTGCGCCCGGGAAACCGGCGATCTCCAGGCTGCGGAAATCTATTTGAGGAAGGCCCGGGCCATGGCCCCGGAAAATGCCTCGGTCCACAATAACCTGGGCATCCTTTATACGGCAGTGGACCAGTTGGACCAGTCAGAGGTCTGTTTCAGGCAGGCCGTGCTCCTGGACCCGGGGCGGGCCGATTTCCAGAATAATCTGGGCTACCATTTCATGGTAACCCAGGATTATGGCAGGGCCGAAACCCAATTTAAAAAAGCCCTGGCCCTGGAGCCGTCCTTTGAAGCCGCCCGGAACAATCTGATCCTGGCCCTGGGACTCCAATTTAAAGACCACCAGACCATGGCGCTTCTCATGGCAGCCAAGGATCCCCAGGCCGCCTGGCATAATATGGCCTGCATCTACACCATGCGGGGGGAAAAGGCCAAGGCGGACCAACTCATGGAATTTGTCCGTTTCCCCAAGGAAAGCGGGGATACCTCGGTATTTGATCTCCAGGCCCGCCAAGGAAGAAAGCCTGACACCGCTGACCCGACCCTGCCCGGCAACATTGCCGACATTATCTATTCCAATAAATATACCAACACCATGAAATCAGATTCCGAGGGCGTCGGCAGTGGCCAGGGGGGGGACTGATAAATGTACCACCCACCCCCGGGCTTTGCCGATGAGGAGGGCAGCTTTGCTCTGATGCTGGCCCTCAGCCTCAGCATAATTCTGCTTATCTTTTCCCTGGTCCTGGATCTGGGCTGGTTCACCCGCGTCAAAAATCAATATCAGAATGCAGCGGAAGCTGCCGCTTTAGCTGTGGCTGCACAGTATTGCCAATGCAGCGGGGTGGAGGGGATGGAAGCCCTTGCCTTGACCACCATCATGGGGTTCAACCTGGACATTCCCACCGAGGGCATTGCCGTGGAATCAGGGTTCTACGATGCCTTTGATCAATACGATATCGCCCTGGGGGAATTCCAGGACTTTGCCGGGGCCCTGACCACCCCCCTTCCTCCTGGAGAGAGCATTAACGCCGTCAGGGTCACCATTGGCGAAGGCCGGAGCATGGGTAGCCTTACCGGCCTAAACGGGGCCAGGGAAATTTTGGGATCTGCCGTGGCCTATCTCCCCCAGACCGGCATGGTCGCACAGGGGAATATTGATTTTCTTGACGGACGGAAAATCACCCTTGAAAATGGTCGGGTCTATGCCATGGGCGATATTGAACTGAGGGGAGATAAGCTGGCATTTTCTAAAAGAAACATGACCATGGCTGCCAAGGGACGGATAAATACCTACCAGCATATTCCCGGCCCATTTCCAGGGGATCCGGGATTTTTTCGCCAGGATGGCCATCGGGCCTCCGATCCAATGCCGGAACGTCCCCTTTTAAAATCCATTTCCATTGATGATCTCATGGCCCGGTTCATGTTAAGGGTGGACAAAACATGCACCCCCCATCACATCTTGAAAGAATGTTACGGGTTTTTCCCCACTTCAGACGAAAGCGGCTCCGCCTTTTTTGATTTCACAAAGGAGCGTCCGGAACACGAAGTCGTATTCATCAATTTGCCCGAAGGGTATCGTGTCTACCTCACCCCTTATCCCTGCAATGTCCCGGGGGCGCCGGGGAACCTGGGTGCTTTATGCACCATTTGCGATTCCGGGAATCCCAGTGCCGGCAAATGCGTCAACCGTGATCCCTTTGGAGACCGGGTGACCAATCTCACCATCCTGGCCACCTGTGATGTGGTTCTTCCCATCCACAAAGATCGTGACCCCACGCTGCCCATCACTTACGGTGGCCCTGGAAATGACCAGCTAACCATCATCACCACCGGTAGCATTCAGTTCTCATCCAGATCCAATCCCCTTTCCGGGGTCAATCTCATGGCCCAGGGTGACGTAAAGATGATCTTCGAACATGTCGGTGGGGATTATATCCCGCCGGACCCCAATTATGTCCGCATTATATCGGAGGATAAAATCACCTTTAATAAATGTGGAGAAAGTTTCGCAACCCCCCACACTTTTTCATTTTCCTTTGGCTTCCAATGCCCGGCCCTTCTTCCCCCCCAATTAGGTCTTCTGGAGGTCCCCTAGGAAGAATAAGCCTGTCGTAAAAGGTAAAATACGCTGCCCGGCAGATTTTCAATACCTCCATTGGACCAGCCCTTCTGGATTTATCTGGCCCGAACCATGGCCGGAATCATGATTCGAGGTTTATGGGGGATGGTGGTTTTAAAAAACACCCGGCCCCGGGCGGAACCGGCAGTTATGGGTGTTGCAGCAAAATCCAGGAGATAGGCATGGTGATCCGGGGTCGGGCTGATTCCCATGGTCATCCCCTTGGGGAGGTGATCCTCGACCAAGGTTAGTTCAAAGGCTTGTTGTGCCTTTACGATCAGGCTTTGTTTCATGGGGGCTCCGGCCTCTCCATTGAGGAAGATTCGGTTCGGGGTAATTTCCACGGCCGGAAGGACCCGGGCATGGATTTCCAGGACCACCTCTGGATTTTTGGGATCATTGGTGGACAGCCGGATGGTTTTTACCTGGTCTCCCACCTGGCCTAGGGTGTGGAAAACCACCCGGAAATAGCAGTTGCTGTCAGGTTGGATCACTTTGTCATAGGCCATGTCCGTGCAGGAGCAATCGGTTTTGGCCTCCAGGATCTCCAGGGGAGCCAAACCCTGGTTTTTTAATACAAAGGTGTGGCGGATGTTAAATCCCTCCACCACGCTGCCGGCCCTGACATGGGCCCGGTCAAGGGCAAGCCGGGGAAAGGCCGCCGGGCAGGGCCGGAGAAAAACAATAGGCACCAGGAGTGCAAAGAACGCATAGAAGAATTTTTGCTTTATGGGGAAAAAAATCATGGAATCTCCAAATGGCAAAGGCGTCCGGAATAGGGACGCCTTTGTATGTTCAAGGTGAAACAAGGGGTATAAAAGGCCCGGCAGGGGATACGTTACCGGGAAGGGGATCAGGCGGATTTGCCACGGGTGAACAAGATGCCGACAAGGCCGGACCCCATGAACCATAGAGCCGATGGGAGGGGAACCGCATCTCCCCCATCACCCACCGGGGAAGAGGGCGTATTTAAAAAGGTATCAAAGTCGACTCCACCGGAAAACAGATTGTGATCCACATTGAAATTAAAACTCATGTTTCCGGAGGACACGGAACCGGCGTCAAAGGAAAAGGTGCCCAGTTCATCACCCGAGGTTTCCGAGGCACTGCCGAATCCTCCGGCATTGAACATGTCCAAGGTCCCTGCCACGGGGGCGGCCATGGGGCCGAACCCCATCATCCATTCCGCCTGGAGAATCATGTCCACGGTGGATAGCAGTTCCCCTTCAATGGGAGATAAATCGGTGGCGGTGATTTGATCCAAGACCGTCCCCGGGTTGGGAACCGGAAGGGTGCTTCCATTGGTTCGATCTACCGGGATCTCATTTTGCCAGGCCGCCTGGGCCGAACCGACCCCGGCCATGGAGACAAAAATTAAAAATCCAACAAAGATCAATCGTTTTTTCATGGGTCTCCTAATGGGTGCATTGATTATAATACTTACAAAGGGGAAGGGGGCATGGACTTTAATATCCCATGTCCCCTTCCCGGATTTAAGATACGGATGGATCGGGAAGGCAAATTCCCATCCGGCCCATCCGATTAACCATGGCCATGGGCGCGGCATCTATGATCGACTGCCGTTCCCATGGATTGACTACGAAATCAGGTTGCCTGCCTTCTTTTACAACATGCCAGGCCCACAATGCCGGAGCCGAACAGCCACAGGGCCGCCGGAATCGGTACGGGATTGGTACCTCCTGCTTCAGGGGCAATGTCCAGGGTGGAGGAGGGGAAATGACCTGGGATGGGGCCGTCTGCACCTAACATGGTGTAACCGAACATGGGGTCATCAAGATCAAAATTGAAATCCACTTCTCCATCCGCCACGGCATTGGTAACATCAAAGGTAAAGGTGCCTAATAGATACTTGCCTGCATCAACGGAAACATCACCGAAACTTGCGGCAGCAAACTTATCAAGGGTTCCATCCTCTGCATTGTTGGTAAGTGGTCCAAACATATCCGCAATCAAGCCTGTGACGGGCGTGTTGGTATATCCAACGTAGCTTAATTCGTTGGTGTCATATGTAAATTCGAACGAATAGCACCCCAGCTCTGAAATGATTTCATCCGTAGTTAGGTTCAAGTCAAAGACCACTTGGGAATCCCCGACCGAATAATCCGAGGAAAGATTAAACGAAAATGCGGCCATTGCATTGTTTGAAAAATAGAAAAAACCGATAATCATGACTACCATATAGAAAAATTTCTGTTTCATTTTTGCTCCTTAGAATTGATAAAAGGGGGCAGATTTTCCATATAGGCCCTTGAAGAGCTCAAAATCCCCTTTGTCCACAATACCGTCACTGTTCATATCCATTTCCGAATTATTGCTACCGTATGCGCCTTGAAAAAGTCCAAAATCCCCTATGTTTACAATTCCGTCATTGTTGAAATCCGCATCAATAATATTTCCGTAGCCGTCACCGTCGGTATCTATATTACCGGCATCGGCGGTGCGAGGGGAATGGTCGACCACATCGACATTCCCATCGTTGTCGCTGTCCAGAGCTACATCGATGCGATATTCGGTGACCACGGGTTCTACGCCACTTCCCCACCAGTCCTTATTTCCGCCAATAACGCAATTGGCATCGCCTTCGGGGGAGGCGGGATTCCACAGCACGGACAGGGCCCGACCGTTGGCAATGGCACCGGTGGCGGTGTCGTTGCGGCAGATGTCCGGACCGAATTCCCGGTATTGATATCCCTTGGTTTCATCCACCTGGTAGAGGGGAACATTGGGATCCACGGCATCCTGGATGACCGTTCCGGAAATCAGGGCGGCATAGCCGGATTCCAGGTTGACTTGACCGGCAGGCGGGTTTAAAAACACGCCCCCGCCCACGTGGAGGTTGCCCTCCTGGTCAAAGCCCAGGTAGGCGGCGGAAAGGACGGAATCGGCAAATTTCTGACCCGAGGTGGCATAGGTGAGGATCGTGGATACGGGGGCCTGGGCATTGGTGTCCCACCATTCAGAGGCTTTCCATACCTTGAGTTCTCCGGTGTTGTTACCGGCGCCGAGGCCGAAGACCAGATTCTTATCGCTGTCCACGGCAATGGAGGAAGAGGCGCCGGGTATGGAACCGCAAAGCCCTTGGGGCAGGTTGGCCGCATCGGTGACGTCCAGTGATGAGACACCGCTTTGGGCACTCTGGCCGGGGACGACCCATGAGCCGCCATTGATGATCAGGTGGGTTTCCCCCACCCAGGCCGCATCATAATGGTTGGCGGGAAAGTCCTTGACATCGGGGTTGGGGGTGATGTTCAGATCCGTGGGGGCGGAGCTGTTCAGGATATCGGCGTCAAAGACCAGGACATTCTGATTCCATCCCAGGCCCAGGGCCACTTGCTCACCCGAGGGGGAAATCCGGACAAAGGCAGGATCCATGGTGTTTTCCACTTCCCCCACCTTGGTCCAGGTGGAACCGCCCACACTGTCCTGGATGTAGACAAACTTGCCCGTGGCCGCCAGCATTTTGCCCATGTTGGGACCGGCCCGGAAATAATCCACGGCCGTGAACCAACTGGTATCCACAGTGGGAATATTCATGTCCACGACATTGGCATCCCCTTGGTTGCCGTAAAGGTGAAAATCCGGTGCGCCAAAGGCCGCTCCCCCCATGAGACAAATGGAGAGCAGGGCACCAAGAAACCCTGTGCCAAGGGTTGATTTAAACTGAAATCTCATTTCATCTCCTAAAATTGAATTGATTCATTCCACTAAGGGGTGACCGTGCGACCGTCCGGATCGAATTCCATCCGGGCCCAGGCCTGTCCGCCCACCCAGTTCACAACAACGATATTCTCCGAAGGGGCATCCACATGCTCCCTGTAGAGATCGGCAGTCTGGGCCATGATTTCCCGCATTTCCCGGGCATTATCCGGTTTGATCCGAATCCAGATTTCATTGGCCCTGGGGGTTATGGGGTTACCCGTAAGCACCGGTTCCTGGGCAGTTTCTGAAACGGATTCGGGCTGGTAAACCTGAACCGAATACACGGGGAAGGCCGTCAGGGCTTCATCCCGGAATACCATGGCCTTTTGGAATACTGTTTTTTCCCACTCGGTGGCCGTTGGATCATCGGCAGCGTTTTGGGCAGCCGCCACCGGGATCTCTTCCTTCCGGGGAACCGTATCCGTCACCGGTTGGTGGACCGGGCCGGCCGGAGCCGATTCCAATGGTGGCGGCTCCGGCCGGGACGCTTGGACAAGGGCCTGATCACAGACAGGAGTTGAATTCTGTACAGGCTGCATTTCCCGGTCGTTTCGGAAGGATACGAGGAACCAAACACCAGCAACGATGATCGTCGCCACTATTGCCATGCTGATAAATATTTGTTTCTTCATGTCCATTCCTATAATTCTTTTATGGATACTTTGCTTTCACTTCCTTGCGAAATAAAGGGAGTTAATTGCGATTATTTGCGTTGGCGGCGTTTCAGGCCGCAAATACCCATGAGACCGCTTAGCAGAAGCCAGGCTGCTCCGGGCAGGGGCACGGAGGAAATGTCGGCAAAGGCGTCGATTTCACCGCCGGATCCTTCCACACGGATGTATTCGATCCAGTCATAACCGGATTCAGCCAAGTCAAAGCCGGTGCCACCGCCGGAGCCGTTATACATTTCAATGGCTTCGGCAACGGTGATGCCGCCGGCGGCCAGGATATCGGCAAGGGCCGGATCCACAGGCCGGGTGAAATCCATTTCATTGTCGGTCCACTGGGAATTTTCGCTGTCCCATTCATAGGCATGTGTGGGAAAGGCTGTATCGCCGTAAGGACCGTTTTCATAGGTGTACCAGTTTTCGCCGTCCTGGCTTACCGAGACTCGGACGGCTTCGGTGTAGATCCCACCGGTGAGGCTATAGGTATTCATGTCGGAATCGTCGGTCACCCAGCCGGATCCAACATAGAAGGCATTACCGAATACCTGGAAATCTAGGCCATAGGGGTTATTGGGATCGTCTTCCACGCGGTGGTCAAATTTCACGGTGATATAGGATCCGGTATTCAATGTGGTGATCAGGGGGTTGCCGTCCACATCGGTGTTATAGGGGGCTTCCACCATTTTTACCCGGCTGGTTTTATTTCCCCAGGAATCGTAAAAATCCGTGGTGGGTTTTCCTAAAACCGCATTGGGATCCCCGTAAATTCCATTGCCAAAGGGACCTTGTGAATCCACAATTTCAGTGGCATAGGGGCTTGCCAAGGCAGGGATAGTTAGGGCAAAACCAAGCAGACAGATGACCATGACCATCAATGAAATCCTGAATTTTTTCATGGTATCTCCTTTTATTTTTGGAATATGTTTAATTTTTTCTTTTAAGTCCCAGGACACTTGCCAGGCCGCCCAACATCATCCAGACAGCTCCGGGCAGGGGGACGGGGGATGTGCTTTCGGCCGCAGCGTAGGGTCCGAGGGGTTGGCCGATTCCGTCTCCACCTCCGAAAAAACAGTCAATATCAGCGTCCCATCCCCACAGGTCCACAGAATTGTTTGAAAGCGTTCGAACGGACATACCCGAGCCGGATAGGGCACTGTTGTTTCCAATTTCGGTATCTCCATCATCATCCAGCCAATAGGACCAGAAGCCGTTCATCCATCCTTCGTTATAAATGTCTTCGGCATCTGCGGCATGACCGGTTTCGTTGGCCCCGGGTACATATTCAAACCCGTTGCCGTTCATGTCATATCCCATGCCGAACAAGGTTTTATCGCCATCAAAGGATGCCCATGAGGTCAATTGGATAAAAAGTCGGGAATCAAGGCCTGAGCCGGATTCAGTGATTTCACCACCATTGGAGGTACTGATATGAGCGGTGCCGGCAATGGCCCGCAACATATCTTCGCCCGTGGCTTCTCCGTCCCAGCGGAATCCCCACACCAGTGCATCGTCCAATGTGTCGTTGTGCCAGTCCACCACCAGGGCGGCCTGGTTGCTGCCCTGGCCGGCCCATTGGGTAATGTCGTCAAAGTTGAATGTCTGGCTTGCCGCCAGGGCTGTCTGGGTTCCCAGGGCCACCATCAATGATGTCACAGCCATGGATAACCATTTTGCAATACGGGAATGCTTCATTTTTTCTCCTTAATGCGTTTGTATGGAATTTTTTGGGCCGGCCTCCGGGTGTCTACCGACGTCGGGAAAACCGATCCTCGCCGTAAATAACCCGTGTTCTTGTGGGGAATGCAATGGGCATTTTTCACAAGATATTTCGCATCGGGACTGGGGAAAAGAAAATGGACTGACCTGGTGGTCCCAGCTTCCCAGGGGGGATTTTGTAATACCCGCTAAGTTGGGATTGGGTCGGAACATCGGATAAAGCACGTCGGACTTTTCTCCATGGATTCGAAATAAACGAGTCATTTATCTGGCAACCGGCTGTCTGTTCCAGAATGGAAAAGACCCTTGGCTTTCCGACCCCGCCTCACGACGGGTGTGGCTTTTTCAGGTGGTGGGGAGCATATCTTTTTTCCTATCCATTTGCTCAGATTTCCTTGCTTAATATGGGTATTTCTTTGCGTATTTATCGATTTTTTTAAATGGCAAAAAAAGACAAAAAAAAGACAAAAAAGGTCAAGGATCTTGCCTTGTCTTTTCCCAAGCAAAATGGTCTCATCGTGCCGAATTTGTCGGCTGCCGTGTTGTCGACGGTGCGGAGCTATCTTCAATATCGGCCCGCCATCAAAAAAAGAATGGGCCGGAATTTATTACCCGGATTATTCGGAACATCCGTCCTTACCCTAAGGATATGAAATGGAACTTTTTGTCACATTCATCATCGCTCTGTTCGCCACCATTGCCCTGACGCCGGCCTTCCGGTATTTGGCCCCCTGGGCCGGGATCATGGACCATCCAGATTTGAGGAAGGTTCACCATGCCCCCATCCCCAAAACCGGAGGACTTTCCATGGCCGTGGGCGCTTTGATTCCCGTCGTGGTCTGGTTGCCCCACACCCCCTTTACCGGGGCCGTGTTGATTGGGGCCGGAATCATTGTGGTCTTCGGCCTTAAAGACGATATCCGTCCCATGGGCCCCTTGGGCAAGCTCATTCCCCAAGCCGTGGCCGGGCTTGTGGTCATTTTGCTGGGGGGGGTGCGGCTTCGTTGGGCCGGTGATCTGCTGCCCGGTTCCGGAATGATTCCGGACATCCTTTCAATGCCCCTTACCCTGGTGGTGATCCTGGGGATTACGAATGCGGTGAACCTTGCCGACGGCCTGGACGGCTTGGCCGGGGGAATTTCAATTCTCAGTTTTATTTTGATTGTTTTTTTGGCCCTTCAGCACCGAAACGTCACCGTTGCCGTCATGGCCACTGCCATGGTGGGCGGAATTGCAGGCTTCCTCCGGTACAACACCCATCCTGCGGTTCTTTTCATGGGTGATGCGGGCAGTCAGTTGCTTGGGTTCTTGTCCATTGTACTTGCCCTGGTTCTCACCCAGGGGAATGCTCCCTATTCCAGGGCCCTTCCTTTGACCCTCATTGGATTTCCCATCCTTGACACCCTGGTGGTCATGGTTCGGCGGATAAAAGGGGGAGCCTCCCCCTTTGTTGCCGATAAAACACATTTTCACCATCGACTCATGGGAATTGGATTCAGTCATACCCAATCGGTTCTGCTCATCTACCTTGGTCAATCCGCCTTTACCATTTTTGCACTGCGCTTTCGGTTCCATTCCGACTGGGTCCATGTTCTGGGATTTATCGGCCTTTCCGCCCTTATCTACACATGGGTGGCCGGGGCGGAAAAAAATAATTGGCAATTCAAGGGCAGTCGGTCCATGTCCGGTGCCGATGGATTTGCTTCTACATGGGTGCTTCCAATACAATTATCCTATGGGGTCGTGAAATATGGGTTTCCCCTGGTGTTGGCCTGCCAGGTGATCATGCCCCGATCCCTTCCATCCTTCGTCGGCCTACCAGCCCTGGTCATTGGATTGCTTGTGCCGGTGGGGTCGCTGACGAGGCTTCCCGGTCCCCGGATGCGTCGTATCCAGGAGCATTTGCTCCGTTTGGCCCTTTATCTGATCATCCCCATGGTGATCTATGTGGGGGAGGCGTCCTGCCCATCCTGGCGTGTCCCGGTAATTGATCGGGTTGATCTTTTCATGTTTGTCGGTCTTGTGACGGCTTGTGTTCTCACCATGAAACTGACTCGTCGGACCTGCCGTTTCCATTTTACGCCCTTGGACATACTGGTCTGTATCATCCTTTTGATCTTGCCCAATTTGCCCTCCATGCCCCTGAGGGAACCTGCGGCCCATGCCGCATTGGCCAAATCCCTGGTTTTGTTTTTTTGCTTTGAACTGATCCTCAGGGAATCCAGGGGCGAAACCCAGGGACTGATCCGATCCTTTACCCTGATCCTGGCCCTACTTTCATTGAGGGGATTGATATTGCCTTAATTCAACCAAAGGGGGGGCGTTTGCACCCTTTTCATTGGAGAACATCAACCATGCATTTAAATTTTCGAGACCTAATCAATCTGTTTCTGGTTGCTGTCGTCACCCTGGTTATGGGGTGCGCAAGCCCGGAGGATAAAAAACAGGCCTTCAAGGAAAAGGGGGACACCCTTTTTGAGCAGGCGGCCTATGATAAGGCCCGTCTGGAATACCAGAATGCCGTGCAGATTGATCCACAGTTCACGGCAGCCCATTTTGCCCTGGCCAAAACCCTGTTTCAGCTCAAAAATTTCAAGGGGGCCTACAATGCACTTCAACGGACCATTGAACTGGATTCGGAACATCTGGAAGCCAGAGCCAAACTCGGACGGATTCTGCTGGCGGGTAAGGCCGTGGAAAAGGCATCCGATCAGGCCGAAGCCATTCTCAAATCCAATCCCGACCATCTGAATGGAAATCTTTTGAAAGCCTCCATTCTGTTTTTCCAAGGGGAATTCATCCATGGCGATGGAATTCTGGAACGCCTCTTTGCTGCCGAACCCCGGAATCCGGACCTGTTTATGATGGGGGTTTCCTCTGCCCGGCGTCACCGGGACAATGACCGGGAGAAAACATTGCTGGAAAAGGGGACAAGCCTATATCCCGATCACATGGGGTTGATTTTGTTGACGGCTCAGATGCATGCCGGGCAAAAGGATTGGGCCGGGGTGGCCCGGGCCTTTGAAAGGGCGATTGTTCTGAATCCCAAGGTTCTTCGCTACCGGTTGGATCTGGCTAAGGTCAGCCTGGCCCAGGACCGGGTGGCCCAGGCCCGGGATATCCTGGATCGTGCATTGGCTGAACTGGGCGGCAACGACCATGACCGCCTGGCCATTGCAAAATTTTGGATTTCCGCCGGGAAATTGGACCAGGCCCGGGGCCTTTTGGAAGACGGCCTGGCTAAAACCCCGGACACCCCGGACTTCACCCTGGTTTTGGCTGACATCCATGGTCGGCTGAAACAGCTGGACAAGGCCGAAGCCGTTCTTCGCCGAGGGTTGGAACAATTGGCCGACCTGGACAGCCCCGGTGGCATATCCATGAAAACATCTCTGGCCAAGTTTCTCCTTGCCGGGTCCCGTCGGAAAGAGGGCAGACAATTGGTGGAAGAGGTCCTTGCAGCGGACCCCAAAAATATGGATGCCCGTTATATGAAAGGGACCCTGTTGCTCATGGAAAATGACGGCCCCGGGGCTGCGACTGAATTCAGAACCGTTGTGCAAAACTATCCCGATGCCCTCAAGGCACAGCTTAGCCTGGCCCGGGCCCACTTGATGGCCAAGGAACCCGAGTTGGCCCTGAATGTGTTGGACAAGGCCTGTAGTCATCGGTCCAAAAAAGGGACACTTCTCAAGGCAATGGCCCAGATTTACATGGGCCAAAAGCGGTCGGATCAGGCCGAAGCCCTTTTAATCCAGGCCATGGAGGAGGATCCGGCCATTTCCGGCCCCCATATGGATCTGGGGGATTTTTATTTGGCCTGTAAACGCCATGACGAAGCCTTGAACTCCTATCGTAGGGCCCTGGACGTTGCTCCGGATAAGGTATTGCCCTATATCCGACAGGCCAATGTCCATGGCGTCCTTGGGCAGCATGACAAGGCATTGGCCATCCTCACCCAGGGGCATGGGGCATTGCCCCATGCCCCACAGATTGTCTTGTCACTGGTCAAGGTCCACCTTGCTCTGGGCCAAAAAGACCAGGCGGAACATGTATGCCGGAACCAGGTTAAAGCCCATCCCGACCAGGCATTTGCCCATAAATTGCTCGGTGATGTTCTCATTTCCCGTAAAAAGTTTGATTCGGCTTTGAATTCCCTTGGGAAAGCCAGTGATCTGGCCCCGGAATGGGGGGGCCCCTATGACAGCATGGCCCGGATCTATCTGCTCCGCGACGATGCGGAAACCGCCATTGAAAAATTTGAAACGGCTGTGGACAAAACCCCAGGAAATAAAACCGCCTGGATGGTGCTTGCCGGCATCCACACCGCCAAAAAGGATTTTGTAAAAGCGGCCCGGGTTTATGAACAGGCATTTAAACATAACCCGGATCTCTGGTCTGCGGCCAACAATTTGGCCTGCGCCATTGCCGAGACCTCCAAGGAACGGGACAAATTGGAAATCGCTTTGGCCTATGCCCGGAAGGCCCTCGATCTGAATCCTGAATCGGGTTTGGTATTGGATACCCTGGGATGGATTCAATTCCTTCTGGGGGAGGCGGATCCGGCCAGGGAAATTTTGAAAAAAGCCATGGACCGCCAGCCGGATAATCCGGTTATCCATTATCATATGGCCGTGGTCCTGGATTTTTTGAAAGAATTCAAACGGGCTCGGTACCACCTGGAACAAGCCCTGGCTGCCGATTCCAACTTTTCCGATGCGGACAAGGCACTCGGCCTACTGAAACAATACGAGGCCTCCGCTGGATAACCTTTGCCAACAGCTTCCGTGGATGTTGGCCATGGAGTTGGTTTTGCCCCTCCATGGGCCGTCTCCATCCCCGGCGCACCATTCCTGTGGATTTTAAGGACCCCCCCCATGCTCACCTATCTTATTGCCGGTGCCAGGCCCAACTTCATGAAAATCGCCCCCATTGCCAGGGCCATGGATGCCCAGCCCCATCTCCGTTACAAGATCATCCACACCGGTCAGCACTACGACCGGAACATGAGCCAGGTCTTTTTCGATGAACTGGGTATCCGAAAACCAGATTATTTTCTCAATGGCCAGGGCAATACCCATGCCCGGCAAACCGCAGCGGTGATGGTCGAATTTGAGGATATCTGTATCCATGAGCCACCGGATCTGGTGCTGGTGGTGGGGGATGTAAACTCCACACTGGCGGCAGCCCTAACCGCAAAAAAGTTAGGGATCCGGGTGGCCCATGTGGAGGCGGGGCTGCGCAGTTTTGATTTGGACATGCCCGAGGAAATCAACCGAATGGCAACGGATTCAATAACAGATCTTTTTTTTGTCACGGAAACCCGGGCCATGGCCAATCTGAAAAAGGAGGGCAAGCCCGGTTCAGCCATCTTTTTTGTGGGCCATGTCATGGTGGACAATCTTTTCTACCAGCTTGGGCGCCTTGAGCACGCCCCCTTGCCCAACCTCACCAGCCATGAACTTAAGAAACGGGGCAGGCCTTACGGGGTGGTCACCCTGCATCGGCCCTCCAATGTGGATCAGCCGGAAATTCTGTTTTCGCTTTTTGACACTTTGGGGCGGATTTCCCATGGCATGGATTTGATTTTTCCCATCCACCCCCGGACCCGGAAAAGCATGGAACAATTCGGCATCCGTCCGGAACCGGGCATATTGTTATTGGAGCCCCTCTCCTACATGTCTTTTTTAAACCTCTGGAAGGACGCCCGTGTGGTCCTTACCGATTCCGGTGGACTCCAGGAGGAGACCACGGCCCTGGGGATCCCCTGCCTTACCCTCCGGGAAAACACGGAGCGGCCGGTTACAGTGACCGAAGGTAGCAACACCCTGGTGGGCCGTTCTCCATCGGCCATTCTCGATGCCTTCGAACGGGGTATGTCTGGAAAATGGAAAATCGGAAAACGTCCCCATTTCTGGGACGGTCGTTCTGCGGAACGCATCGTCGATCTCATCATGGAAAAGGAGTATCCCAAACACCAATGAATACGTTATCGGTTATCAGAAATGGCCTTATTCTTCTGCTCTGCCTGCCCCTTTTCTCATGGGCCGGTGATGGAACACGTTACCGCATCGGCCCCGGCGATGTCCTTGATATCTCTGTGTGGAAGACCCCGGATCTTACCCGGGAGGTTACGGTCATGCCCGACGGCATGATCCGATTTCCATTGGCCGGAGAACTCATCGCCGGGGGGCTCTCCGTCGAAGAGCTGACTGCTTCCCTTGAGAGCCGTTTAATGGAATTTGTCTCCGATCCCATCATCAATGTCAGTATCCGGCAGATCAACAGCAGCATGGTCTACGTCACCGGTAAGGTAAACAACCCAGGCCGTTTCCTTCTTAAGGACCGGCTCACAGTGCTTCAGGTCCTATCCCTGGCCGGAGGACTCACTCCCTTTGCCCGGTCCAAGAAGATTCGGATCATCCGGAAAGCCCAAGGGGGCTCTCGGATGCTCCCCTTTAACTTCAAAGCTGTTTCAAGGGGGGAAAAATTGGAGCAGAATATAATTTTGGAGCAGGGGGATGTGATCGTTGTCAACTAAACTGCCCAATCCCATTTTTTTCTTTGGCGGCCTGATTCTGTTGACGGCGCTGCTGTTGGCCTGTCCCCGGTTGGCATCTTCCGGTCCCATCCTTCCCAAACCCATGCTTTTGCCGGGGCCCATTTACCAGGAACCCCATGGCGGCCCATGGGGGGACAAGGCTCCAGAAAACCATGCGACTCCTCACGGCATAACCGGGGAAACCGCCCCTTCCGCACCGGTTGTCGTTCCCGCTGCAGCCTTGCCAACCCAGGGCCATCACCCGCAGCCTTTGGTTTTTCCCGTCCCTGGACCAGTCCCGGCCCTTGGGGGGCAGACCGTTTTACCACCGGTGGATACCTCCCGGCTTCAGGCCCCGGCTGGATACCGTCTCGGCATTGGTGATCTGATATCCATTTCCGTGTGGCAGAATCCGGAATTGAGCCGTCAGTTGGTGGTGGTGCCCGACGGACGGATTCACTTTCCCCTGGTCGGCGGCATTTTTGTCAATGGGATGACCCTGGAGGTCCTTTCCCAGGAGTTGGCACGGGGGCTGGCCCCCTTTGTTCTGGATCCGGAAATTTCCGTCTCCCTGGAGCGGGCGGATTCCATGCTTTTTTATATCCTCGGCCATGTGAACCGTCCGGGTGGCTTTCCCTTTTCCAAGGAAATTACCGTTCTCCAGGCCCTGTCCACGGCCGGTGGAATGACCCCCTATGCCACCCGGGACGAGATTCGAATTTTCAGGCAGGATGGGGACCGGTCCCGGATTTTTTCCTTCCATTATGATGAATTCATGAAGGGTGAAAGAATGGAACAAAATATCCTGCTCAAAAGGGGGGATGTCGTTGTTGTTCTCTAGCATTCGCATGGGCGGTTTGTCCGGGAAAATCGCCTTTATCTGCCTGCTGAGTTTATTGTCCACGTCATGGGATGGTGTTCAGGCCGCCCCTTTTTCCCTGGAGCCCAGCCTGGGCCTTAGCCATGAATACCAGGACAATGTTCTGTTTTCAGCCGGGGAAACCCACCAGGATCACATCACCCAGCTCACCGGTATCTTGGCGGTCACCCAAAAAGAACAACGGTTCAAATCCCATGTCCGGACCCGCCTGGTTCAGTTTTTTTACCATGATATGGATCAGCTCAACGGGGAAGACAAGGCCGTGGATATCGGGGCGGAGTACCATTGGAACGAACGCACCACCTCCCGAATCGGTTTTTCTTGGGCCCGGGACAACCTACGGGGAACCGGCGCCCTGGAAACCGGCCTGGCCCTCACCGGCGACAGGGACAATAATACCCTGATCATGGGAACGGTACATGCCCTGTCCGAGCTTTCCAATGTCTCCTTAACGCTGGACATGGGAGAAAGCGATTTGAAGAACCTCATCCAGGACGAGGACAACCAACGTTTCACTGCGGCCCTGGACTATACACGCTCCCTCACCGGGGAGTGGTCCACCACCCAACTCAATACCGGGGTGAATTACAGCCGTTACCAGAGTCGGATTAATTCCCACGGATCCCCATTTGCCCAGGTGTATGACACACATGTCTTTCAGGCCGGTGCCGGGTTTACCCATCATTTCTCCCCTCTGTGGCAGATCTATTTCCAAGCCGGCTTCAGCCATACCGACGCCCGTCGTCTCACCTCCCTTCTCCAGGCCGGCCAGGAGAACAAGGACCATGCCCTTGGAGGGGTTTTTCGTACTGGTTTATCCTATGGGGATATGTATCAGCAGTTGAATTTGACCTTGTCCCGGGATATTCGTGACGACGGTGGTACCAGCGGCGCCGTTACCCGTACATCGGGGGCCATGGGATATCAGTATCGCATTTCCGCACCCCTGAGTCTCCATCTGGCTGCCTCGGTGTTCCACAACAAGAATAAAGCCACGGCCGCCACCCATCTGGACACCATGACCTATAATTTCAGCTCCAGTTTCCAATACCGGTTCAGTCCCACCCTGGTCTTCAGCGGGGGGTACCAATTCAGCGAGATCTCCTATGGCAACAAGGAGGATGAACGTAACAAAAATCGGATTTTCATAGAAATTAACCAGGACTTCAACTTTGACATTGATTAGGACCCTCCATGGAAGAACGCAGATACACACTCAATGACGTACCGGCCGTGTTGGGCCGGAGGAAAAAAATATTTCTCATTCCCTTTGTCGGTCTTTTTTTTCTCTCCCTTCTGACGGCCCTGGCACTGCCCTCAATTTACAGATCCACTGCCACCATTCTCATTGAGCAGCGGGAGATTCCCGACGTTTATGTCACCTCCAGCATCACCACCTTTGCCGAACAGCGCATACAGAGCATCCAGCAGCGTATCCTTACCAGTGAACGCCTCCAGGCTCTCATTGAGCGGTTTTCCCTCTACCCCAAACTGAAAAAAAGAAAGACCCGGCAGGAGGTGGTGGAGAGGATGAGGGAGGATATTCACCTTGAACCGGTGAACGTGGAGATCGCCGATCGCAGGTCTGGCAGAACCGCCACCGCCACCATTGCCTTCAGTCTTTCCTACGATAACCCCTCACCGGACCAAGCCCGCAAGGTGGCCGATACCATCACCTCCCTTTTTTTGAAAGAAGATCTCAAGGTCCGTAAGGCCCAGGCCTCATCGGCCTTCGATTTTCTGGCGGCGGAGCGGGACAAACTCCAGGAACGCATCAATCGGGCCGAAAAGGAGTTGGCTCTGTTTAAACGGAAAAATATCCTAATCCTTCCCGAGGTTTTCCAGAGCAATCTCCAGACCCTGGGCGACGCCCGGCGTCGCATCGATCGAGACCAGGAATCTCTGCGCCTTCTCAAGGAAAAAAAAGAAGAGATGGAGGATCGGCTCTCCCATACGGAAAAATTTTTCAACCAACTGGTCCGGGAAAAGGATGCAGACATCCAGAAGCTGGAACTCCTCGAACTCCAACTCATCGATCTGAAGACCCGTTATTCCGATCGTTACCCCGATGTCCGGAAGGTGAAACAGGAAATTGCAGAACTCCGGAAGAAGGTGGACGGCAAGCCTGAAAACTCGGAAACCGATCAGAAGAATCCGGCCTACATTACCCTTTCCTCCCGCCTGGCCGGACTGGTATCGGAAATTGCTTCCATGGAAAACCAGATCAAGGGAAGGGAAGTCCGGGTCCAAACCTATCGGAAACGCCTGGACGAAACCCCGTTGGTGGAAGAAACCTACAATGCCCTTCTGGCTGACCGGCAGAACCTTTATACCAAATACGCAGATCTCCAGGCCAAGATCATGGAAGCGGGTGTGGCACAGGAATTTGAATCCAAACAAAAGGGGGAACGCTTCACCCTGGTCGAGGCGGCCCAATTTCCCGAAGCCCCGGTTAAACCCAACCGATTTGCCATTATCCTTATTGGGTTATTTGCCGCCCTGGGCATTTCATCGGCGGCCATGACCCTGGCGGAATTTTCAGATACAGCCTTCCTCTCCGGTGAAGACCTTCGGTCCGCCGGAGTCCATGTCCTTGCGGAAATCCCGGTCATTGTCACCCGGGAGGATCGCCGTCGGAACACCATCCGCAGGTGCTTCATCCTTGGTCTGGTGGTGGCAGTGCTGGCTGGTCTGGTGTTGGCCTTTCACACCTACGTCATGGACCTGGCGGTTCTCAAGGCCCGTATCCTTCGCCAGTTGAGTTTGTATATTTAAAATCGCCTGCCCATTGCCCCGGGCAATGGAACGGCCCAACGGAGAGTACAATCCCATGCGTCTTTTTTCATTTCTAAAACGTGATATTCCCAAATTCGCCCAAGGGGTGAAGCCGGCATTCCCCCTGGAACTGCATCCCACCATAGCTCAGGATTTACCCGATTACACAGATTGTATCATCGCCACCATTGATCCAGATGTGGTCCGGCAAAACCGGGGCGTCTGTCTCAACCCGGCGGCTAGGGAAATCGAGTTCTACAAAATTTTGCGCACCCGTGTCCGCCAGCGGGCCAAGTCCAAAAAACTGCGCACCCTCATGATCACCAGTGCCAATCACAACGAGGGGAAAACCACCACCACCATCAACACCGGGCTGGTATTTGCCAAGCAGTTCGGCCAGACCGTCATCCTGGTTGACTGCGATTTCAAGGGCCAGGACCTCCACCGCTATTTGGGTATCGAAAATCATAAAAGCCTCATTGACCATCTCATTGACAACACCCCCCTGAATGAACTCATCGTCTGGCCCGGCATTGACAAGCTCACCCTGATTTCCGGCAGCAATACCGCGGTCAATGCCACGGAGCTGCTCTCATCGGACATGATGAAAGCCCTGGTTCAGGAAATGGGAGATCGCTATGACAATCGGTATGTTTTCTTTGATGCCCCGCCTGTCCTTGAACGCTCGGAAGCGATTTCCATGGCTCCCCTGGTGGATGCGGTGATTCTGGTGGTGGAGGCGGGCAAAACCTCTCGAGCCGATGTGGAAAAAGCCATCCGTCTGCTGCCCAAGGAAAATTTTCTGGGCTGTGTTCTGAATAAAAAAAGGGATTGATATGATAACCCGTTTCATCCCTCCTTTCCTGGCCGGGGGAATTATAGGGGCCATGCTGCTTGGGGTAACCGGGCTTGTCCCGGCCCATGCCGAACTGCCCCAATCACTGTACCATTGGGCCCTGGATAACGGGGTTTTCGATGAAACCGGTACAGGCCCCGACCTTGGCAACCACCAGGGGCAGTTCCGGGATCCGGGAGTGGCAGGCGGCTGTATTCGCCTTGAAAACGGCGCATACATGAGCCTGGCCGCCCCCGATCTTTTCAACCGGCCCAGGGGCAGTTTTTCCATCTGGGTCTGCCCATTGTGGTCGGATGCAGGGGCGGCGCCCAATACTTCCCACACCTTTGTCTCCTTTTCCTGGAAAGGGGAGGGGGCATTCGGGGTTATCTCCGACGGATGGTGGGAATCCCACGGGGGCAAACCCTATACCTATTTCATCTTCAACAACCATTTGAAACTGAAGACCGAAAACCGTCTGGTCTATACCCAGGGCCGGTGGATGAATTTTACTTTTACCTGGGATCTTGTCGGGCCCAAGACCCTTACCTATTACGTTAACGGTCTTCTCAAGGCCAGCATTCCCACCGATGACCGGTTTGAATGCCAACTGGAAAAATTGGTCATTGGCTCGGATCAGGGAAGTCCGTCCCCAAACCGCCGCTTCGGCAATTGTGATGTGGACGAAATCCAGCTCTTTGATTGCACCCTTTCCCCGGATCAGGTTCTGGAACTCTACATGAAATCTGCTCCATTGGACCGCTATTCTTCCGCGTCTGGATCCTTGGCAATGAAATGGGAAAAACCCATTTTGGCCCTGTTTGACGAAGGCAAAAGCTGGATGACCGAAGCCGGTGCCCGCCGGGCGATTCAGCGCACGGTCCAGGCCGGTTTTAACACCTATATTCCCTGTGTCTGGCACGGCATGGGCAGTCGCTACACCACCGCCCTTGCCCCTGTAGAGGTCTCCCTGCCCCGGGGAGAAGATCCCCTTGAGCGGCTGATTCGAATGGCCCATGGGGCTGGTCTCCAGGTCCATCCATGGTTCACCGTGGCCCTGCGCCAGCGGGACCTCCATCCAAAGTTCCATGGACGAGGGACACCGGACCAGGCCTTTGATCTCCACCGTCCTGCCTTCAGGCGGTTTATCATTGAGCTCATCCTTGACGTGGCCCGTCGTTATCCCGTGGACGGTATCAACTTGGATTATATCCGCACCATGGGCTTTTGCACCTGTCGGAATTGCCAGGATGAATACAAGGCCAGATATAACTGGAGCTTATCTTCGGACATCGCCCTGTATCAGGCCGACAAAAGTGCAGCCCCTGCCAGCCTGATCCAATGGAACGATGCCGCCGTGGCTAAAATCCTCCGGGAGGTTTCCATCCAGGCCAGACAGCTTCGCCCCGGGATCATCATCAGCGTTGACGGCTCCCCCAAACCGCCCCTCCGGTCGGCCTCGGTACAGGGCCGGAACGAGGTGGCCTGGGCCGAGGCCGGTTATGTGGACCTGATTTTCAACATGGATTACCGGGCCCATCCCGACCTGGAATCCCTGGAATTCACCCGGCAGATCCTGCCACGGGAATGCGGCCTTGTTCCCCTCATCGGCAATTACCAGGCAGGCCCCCCCATTACCTCCCGGAATGCCTTCCGGGTATCGTCCCTGGCCGCCATGGCCCTGGCACGCCCCCCCCACGGTTTCGGCCTCTATCTCTATGATCTGCTCTCGGATTCGCAGATCCAGGCCTTGGAACCAATCCTGGGAGGTGAATAATGTGGTCCGGGATTTTTAAACGGGCCGGACTGGTCCTCGCCGGTGCCATGGCCTCCAGGGCCATGGCATTTGGGGCCAACCTGGTCATCATCCACAGTTTTTCGGTGGAGGACTACGGCTGTTTTGCCCTGGTACTATCGGTGTTCAACTGGGCCCTGATTTTTTCCCACCTGGACCTCTATGCCGGGGTTTCCCGAATGGTGGGGTCCCTGCCTGGGACATCCAGGGACCATCTCCGGCATACCATTGTGGCATCGGCCAGGTGGATGGCGGTCGGGGCCGCCCTGGCAGGGGGCTGCATGGCCGCACTCATCGCCGGAGGGCAGACCGAATTTTCCCCGGGCCTGTTGATCTTCATGTCCGGCCTCATCCCCTTTTCCCAGATCTCCATCAATGACGGTCTCCTCAAGGGCATGGATCGGTTCGGGGCGTCCGCCGCCGTCAACCTTACCCCCGGGGCATTGAAACTCGTTTTCATCGGCACCGGGGTATGGCTCCTTTCCCCGGGGAGGCTGGAGCTGATCCTCTCTCTTTTCTCATTGGCCGCCTGGGGGGGCTGGTGGATTTCCCATGCCACGGTGAAACGGCTGCCCGGTGAAGATAACAAGCCGGGCAAGGGCTTTGACATGGCAACTGCCCGATCCCTTTTCCATTTTTCCAAATGGGTCTGCTGGACCGATCTCATGAACACGGGCATTCTCCTGGGTTGCAACCTCATCCTTGCCCGGTATGATTTGGAGGACCTTGCCCGGTTCAACATCGTCCTTTTGGTCTTTAGCATTCTCCAGATGGGCTTTGGGGCCATGACAACGGTATTAATTCCCCAGGTCTCCGGTATTTCGGCCCGGGGAAAGCAGCTTTCACTCCCCGGTGCGGGCTGCTTCTGCCTGCTCAGCCTTGCCGCCCTTGTTCCCATGGGGCTGCTCCTGTTTTGGCCTCCCTGCGGCAGATTTTTATCCCTGGTCCTGGGCAACCCGGCCTATGCACAGGTTACCCCCCTTCTGGCCCTGATCCTCATTGCCTTTCCCTTCAGATCCCTGTCGGCCGTGAACAAGGGGGTGCTCCAGGGCATGGGGCGGGCCGACCTTACGGCCAGGGTGGCCACCATCACCCTGGTGGTTCATTTGATCCTCTTTTTCCTCTTTTACACCCGATTCCAACTGGCCGGGGGCCTTGGCGCCCTGGTGGTCGCCTATGGTGTTGAATGTATCCTCACCCGGCGGGCTGCCCTGTCCGTGGCCCGAGACCGGAGGTCATCCCCTTTAAATGCCTGTGACACGACCCATGAATAACAGACCTGAAACCGCCCAGAAAATCGGCATTTTCTTTTTGGGGATCTTTCTATTTTTCAGACCCCTGAGTGTCTCCTTTCATCACATCGGTTCGGTGAGCATCCTGGACCTGTTCGGCATCGCCGCTTCCTTTCTCATCCTCATGGGGCTGCTGATAAACCTGAAATGGCTCCGGCTGGACGCCCTTTCTCTGGTCATCGTTTTTTTCATGCTCTATTGCATGACAAGCCTTCTCTGGGGCAGTGAAATCAAGGACACGGTGAAAACCCTCCTGGCCTTTCTCCCCTTTTTCCTCACCAAAACCGTGGCAGATCGAAACAACAGCCCGGACCTGCTTTGGATTCTGGCCCTGGGGTACCTGATCCCCACAGCGGGCAGCCTTGTGATGATGGCGACGGGTATGTCACAGACCATGGTCACCGGCAGCATGGTGGTCCGGGATGCCGGGCTCAGCTCCGGGGTCCATACCCTGGGCCATCTCATGCTTTTTTTCTCCTTTGTCTTTGCCCTGTTCGCCCTGTGTGCGCCGGACAGAAAAATCCATATCCGATTTCTTTTTCTGGTTCTTCTGGCGTCCCTGATTTGTTTGTTCAGGACTTATACCCGAACCGTTATCCTGGGGGGCTTTTGCTTCTGGTTTTGTCTTCTTTTTTTCTGGAAGCGGAAATGGTTTTATGCCCTTCTTATTTTGGGGGTTTGCTTTTCGGCCTGGCAGTTTAACACCATTGCCAAAATCGCCACCCAGCAGGATGCCGCTTCCAATTGGCAGCAGAAGAAGGTGGACATGAACACCGCAGGTTCCGGTCGCCTCCAAATCTGGACCCACAACCTGGCGTGTTTTTCCAGCCTGCCCTTCACACGGCAGATCCTCGGTGTGGGCCTGGGTAAAGAGCTGGATGTGATACCTGGAACCATGAGCCGGAAATGGATCGGTTCCCACAACGACTACATGTCCCTGACCATTACCACCGGCCTCATGGGATTGTTCATTTACCTGTGCATCTACCTCACCCTCATCCTGACCCTGATCACGGCCCGGGAAAGCCGGGAATACCGGATTTGCTGCCTGGCCATGGTGGGGGCGGTGCTGGTGATGAACTTTGTCTCCAACTCCTACATTGTCCGATTCCAGATGGCCCAGCTCTTCTGGTTCATTGCCGGGCTGATCTATGGCCGTCTCCAGAACGGCCCCTCTAAGGAATTCCATGTCTGATTCCCTTAACATCGGGGTAATCCTGCCCAATGATTTGATCAAACGCCTTCCCTTTGGCGGGGCCAGCGGATTTATCCAAAACCTGATTCCCCACTTCCGCTACAACATGACCATCTTTGGTGTGGGTGCCAATGGAACGATGGTCAATCAACCCCACCGCCTGGGGAAGAGAACGGTATTTCAACCGGTCTATCCCGTTGAATTCCCGGCCAGGCGACCCTTGAGACTCCAGGCCGTGGCAGGATATTGGCGTTGTCGAAAACAAATCCTGGATAGCGGTGTTGATCTACTCTACGTCCATTCCCCGGAATGTGCCCTGCCGTTTTTGTTTAATCGCAGGGGCATTCCCCTGGTCTTTCACCAGCATGGATCGGGAAATCCCGTGGAGACCGCTGTCTTTCCCTGGGCCCGTAACAGGGTCGTCAAAATGGTATTTAATGGGATCCACAGGCTGATCTACACCCATGCCGACTGGATCATTGCCATTGATCGGATCTGTGCCGCTCAGGCTGTAGGCGGGGGAGGGCGGGGCCGGCTCACCACCATCATGAATGCCGTGGACATGGAAACCTTCTATCCCAATGGAGATCTGGGCCGCTCCATGCGTCATAAATACGGGATTGAAGATGAAAAGGTGGTCTTCTTTGCCGGCCGTCTGGAAGAACTCAAACAGGTGGATCGGCTCATGGATTCCTTGTCACGTCAGACCACGGGGAAACGGGTCCGGCTCTTCCTTGCCGGGGACGGTTCCCAGAGAGGTGAACTGGAAGCCCGGAGCCGGGATCTGGGTCTGGAAGACCAGGTCACCTTTCTGGGCAAGGTTCCCCACGATCAATTGCCCGGCTTTTACAACATGGCCGATGTCCTGGCCCTGCCCTCCCGCATGGAGGGCGTCCCCATGGTGATCCTGGAGGCCCTGGCCTGCGGCAAACCGGTTCTGGCCTCGGCGGTTGGGGGGATCCCCGAACTGATCCGTCCCAATGAAAACGGCATTCTAATGTCCCCGGCTGATCCGGCTGCCCTGGACCGGGGACTGGAAACGGTTCTCTCCCGTACCTGGGCACCGGAAATCATCCGCAACCACGCCGCCCCCTGGGGGGCGGCCCAGGTGGCGCAGACCCTTTGCAATCTTTTTTCAACATTGGTAAAGACCCCATGACTCATCCCTGTTCCCCCGTACTCGTCATTGGCCAGTTGCCGCCGCCGGTCCATGGTTCCAATGTCATGACCCAGCGCTTCAACGCTGCCCTGGACCACCTTGAAATCCCATTGGCCATGGTGGAAAAGGACTTTTCCGCCACCCTGGACCAGGTGGGACGCCGGAACCCGGCCAAGCTATTGAAGATTCCCGGACTGTGCCAACGCACCCTCAAGGCCGTTAAAACCCGGTCCCCTCGACTCTGTGTCTATTTCATATCGGTGGGGCTGCCGTCCCTCATGGTAGACTGCCTGATCCTTGCCCTGCTCCGACGCATGAACATTCCCTATGTCCTCTATTTCCATGGATTTGGATACCGGGCGTTGGGCAAGGGCCCTTCTCCGGTGAGGGCTATGGTGCGAAGGGCCCTGGGCAATGCCCTGGGCGGAATGGTGCTGGGCAAACGCCTCATGTCCGATGTGGATCATCTCATCCCCAGGGAGCGGCTCTTCATCCTGCCCAATGCCGTCCCCGGCGACCCGGTGCCCGGAAAGCCGGCCCCCGGGGGGGATTTTCACATCATATATCTTTCCAACCTGATTCCGGCCAAGGGGCCCATGGTGGTCCTGGAAGCCGCAAGAAAAATTCTGGCTCGGAATCCCAATGTCCGATTCACCCTCGCGGGACAGGCCTCCACCCCAGAGTACGGCCGGGAATTGCAGCAGTTCATCCACACCCATGAACTGGAAAAAAAGGTCCGCCTGCCCGGGCCGGTCTACGGCAGGGACAAGGAGGTCCTGCTGGCATCCGCAGATCTCATGATCTTTCCCACCCGGTTTCCCAAAGAGACCTTTGGCCTTGTAAACCTGGAGGCCATGCAATGGGGGATTCCCGTGATCAGTTCTCCGGTGGGGGCCATCCCCGACATCATCCGCCACGGGGAAAACGGTTACATAGTTGCGCCGGAAGACATCTCCGCCCTGGTGGAAAAGGCCCTGGCCCTGGCGGCCGCACCGGAACGGGCCCGGGAAATGGGAAAACGGGGCCAGGCCCTTTTCTCACGGCACTATAGCCTGGAGGCCTATGAAGGACAGATCCACAAGGGGATGAAGTTTTTCCACGACCTTATGGAGAGGGAGGAACGATGAAGATGGATGTCGTCAGCCTCATGTCCGCCCTGCGCCGGAAGGCCTTTAACAGCTATTCCCATTTACCGCCGATTCTCAAGGTGCCTGCCTCCACCATGGCGGGATGGGTGCCGCCGGGGATTCGGTTCGGTAAGGCTTTTACCCGGACCCTGGAAGACATTAAACGCAGCGAATTTGCACCGGCCGAAGAACTGGAAGCCCTCCAACGCCAACGGTTGTGCTCCATTTTATGCCATGCCGCCAAAACCGTTCCCCATTACCGGAACGGCCTGGAGAAACTTGACTTGGGCATGGACGATATAACGGCCGATCCCGTTGCCGTCCTCGGGCAGATGCCTCTGATTGATAAATCCGAAATTCTGGAAGACAAAAAGGCCTTTATCTCTTCGGCCGGGTCCGGTATCCCCCACGACTACACCGCCACCGGCGGCACTTCGGGTGAGCCCTTTCACTTCTATTTCAACTCCGACCGCAGTGCCAAGGAATGGGCCTTTTTCACGGACCAATGGGGGCGGGTGGGCTTTGATCTGTCTTCCAGGCGGGCCACCTTCCGGGGCAGCAAAATCCACGGGCTTTACGAAGACGACGGGGTGAGCCGGGAGAGAAAATTTTCTTCCTTTAATCTCACCCCGGAATACCTGGCCTCTATCTGGGAGCCCTTGAGCCGGTTCGCCCCGGATTTCATCTATGCCTACCCCTCCACGGCCATGGCCCTTTGTGCCTTTATGGAAGAGGGAACCCATACTCTTCCGCCCAGCGTCAAAGCCCTTCTTCTGGGCTCTGAAAACATCTATCCGGGCCAGCGGGAATACATGGAAAGGGTTACGGGAAAACGGGTTTTTCTCTGGTACGGCCACTCGGAAAAACTGATCCTGGCCGGGGAATGCGAAACCTCTTCCCTTTATCATGCCTATCCCCAATACGGATATGCAGAATTTCTCACCCCCGAGGGACAACCTGCTAAACCCGGAGAATTCTGCGAAATCGTGGGTACGGGCTTCATGAACACGGTCATGCCCTTTATCCGCTATCGCACCGGGGATTTTTGCATCTATGAAGGGGACCGGTGTCCAGACTGCGGCCGGGCCTATCCCGTGTTTTCACGGGTCAAGGGCCGGTGGACCCAGGAGACCCTGGTGGGCAGGCAAAACAACCCCATTGCCATGAGTGCGGTGAACCTCCATTCCCGGAACATGCACCATATCCGGCAGTTTCAGTTTTTCCAGGAAACCCCCGGCAAGGCGATCCTCAAGGTGATCCCCGGACCGGGCTATGAAACCGATCATGGACAATGGTTACAGGCCGAGTTCAACGCCAAGCTGGAGGGAGCCATGGAGATCTCACTGGAAACGGTGGACCGGATTCGCCTCACCGGCGCAGGCAAGTATAAGTTTATCGATCAACATTTCACCGGGGCTAATGCTCCGGCAATCCCAGCAAGACAGGACTCAGCCCCATGCAGCAATTGACCCAGAAACTGAAAAACGGTGACATGAAAGTTCTTGAGGTTCCCCTTCCCCTGGCAGGCCCCGGCCTGGTACGGGTGAGGACCCATTATTCCCTGATCAGTGCCGGCACCGAAGGCAGTACGGTGAAGGCCGCACGGAAAAGTCTTTTGGGCAAGGCAAAGGAACGCCCCCAACAGGTCCGCCAGGTCCTGGACACCCTGAAATCCCAGGGTCCGGTCCAGACCTTCAGGGCGGTGATGAAAAAACTGGATGCCTATTCCCCCCTTGGATACTCCTGCGCCGGAGAGGTCATTGACGCCCCGGCGGGCAGCCGGTTCAAACCCGGGGACCGGGTGGCCTGCGGCGGCCTCACCGCCACCCATGCACAGGTCAACAGCGTACCCGAGAATCTCTGCGTTCCACTGGCCCCGGGTGCCGACCTCAAGCAGGCCGCCTACAACACATTGGGCGCCATTGCCCTGCAGGGGGTGCGCCAGGCGGATTTGAAACTGGGGGAGACCTGCACCGTCATCGGCCTGGGACTGTTGGGGCAGATCACGGCCCTGCTGCTCAGGGCCTCCGGGGTCAAGGTCATCGGAGTGGACATTGATCCGGTCATGGTGGATTTCGGTAGAAAATACAGCCTGGACCATGGTTTTGCCCGGGACGAAGCCGGGATTTCCGAGAAAATCCATGACCTCACCCAGGGTTTGGGCTGTGATGGTGTCATCATCACGGCAGCGTCCTCTTCCCTGGACCCGGTGAACTTTGCCGGGGCCGTTTCCCGGAAACGGGGACGGGTGGTCATTGTGGGGGATGTGCCCACGGGCTTTGATCGGGATCCCCACTTTTACAAAAAAGAACTCCAGCTCAACATGTCCTGCTCCTACGGACCGGGCCGGTATGATCCCTTGTATGAAGAAAGGGGAATTGATTACCCCGCCGCCTATGTCCGGTGGACGGAAAACCGCAACATGCAGGCCTTCCAGGATCTCATATCCCAGGGCCGGATAAACCTGAACTTTCTTACCACCCATTGTTTCCCCCTGGAATCGTCCCTGGAGGCCTATGGCCTGATCATGGAAAAAAGTCAGCCCTTCATCGGTATTCTCATTGCCCATGATGTGGAGACCCCCCTTGATCCGGGGCCGGTACAATTGTTATCGGAAACGGACAGAAAAGGCCAATCCCAAAGTGTTATCGGTTTCATGGGAGCGGGCTCCTATGCCCAAAGTCACCTTTTGCCCCACATCTGCAAACACCCAAAGGCCCATTGCAAGGGGGTTCTCACCCAGAACGGCATTAGCTCCAGGTCCGTGGCCGAACGCTTCTGCTTTGACTTCTGCACCCACGAAGCCGATGACATCCTGGACAACGACCAGATCAATACCGTCTTCATTGCCAGCCGTCACGACTCCCACGCCCGCCTCACCCGTGGGGCCCTGGAAAGGGGAAAACATGTCTTTGTGGAAAAGCCCCTCTGCCTCATCCCGGAAGATCTTGTGGACATCATTGCCCAGGCAGGACAGGAGGGAGCCCCGGGCCTCATGGTGGGATACAACCGACGCTTTGCCCCCCTGGCCGGCCGACTCAAAGAGGCAGTGGGAGACGGGCCCATGTCCATGTGTTACCGGGTCAATGCCGGCAACATCCCAAAGGATTCCTGGATCCAGGATCAGGAAACCGGAGGCGGCAGGATCATCGGAGAGGCCTGCCATTTCATCGATTTCCTCACCTATATCAACGGCAGCCTGCCCCTGTCGGTCCATGCCACGGCCATGGCCGACGCCCGGAACCTGGAGGACACCGTAGCCGTGAACCTGACCTTTGCCAACGGCTCCATTGGCTCCCTTCTCTACCTGGCCAACGGCGACAAGGGACTGGCCAAGGAACGCATTGAAATCTTCAGCCGGGGTAGTTCTGCGGTGCTGGAGGATTTCAAGAAACTCACCCTGTACAGGGAGGGCAAAAAACAGCAGTTCAAGGGCATTTCCCAGGATAAGGGCCAGAAGCAGGAAATTCGGGCCTTCCTGGACGGGGTGGTCTCCGGCGGTCCCCTTCCCATTTCCCTGGAAGAACTCCACGCCACTTCTGCGGCCTGTTTTGCCGTGATTGAGTCCCTTCGCACCGGAGAAAGCATCTTCGTGAGAGGTTAATATGCACCGACTCCAAGACTATTTGAACCGGTTGTCCCATGCCGGCCCGGCAGAAATCATCTACCGGCTGAAACGCCGGCTGCTGGCCCGGAGACTGGAAAAACAATTGTCCCCGGAGAACCAGGGGCTTTTTCCCCCCCGGATCTCCCAAAGGGCGATTGAGGGCCTGGTCTGTCCCCAGATTCTCCTGGCAAAGGAAAGAACCGTACCCTTTGCCAGTCCCCCTGACTTCAGGGAATTTGAAGACCGGTTTCGCACCTGTTTCTTTTCCCGGATTGTACCGGGTCCAAACGATCCGGACATCCGCTGGGCCTGGGAGGCGGCGCGGCTCCAGCCCCGACTCAGGTCCCTGGCAACGGCCCCCCCTGGCCGGGATCGCATGGAAGCGGCCCTGGAGGTAGTCCAATGGATCAACACCCATCCCTTTCTCTTTGGCATCCATTATATCTCCCCCATGGAAATGGGTCTTCGCATGCCGGTGTTTTTCTTTGCCCTAAAAACCCTGGATCCCCAAACCCATGCCCGGGAAAGTCAGATCCTGCTCTCGGCCCTGTTTTCCAACGGCTGGTGGATCAGCCGGAACATGGCCCTCTACTCCTCCTTGGGAAACCATACCGTCTGTGAAGCCGTGGGCCTTCTCTTCTGTGGAGCGGTATTCCAATCCACCCCAAGGGGAAGGGAATGGATAAAAAGGGCCTGTGAAATCCTGGAACAGGAACGGGGCCACCAGATACGGGGGGATGGTGGCCCCGGGGAACAATCCTTTGGCTACCACCGCATGGTTTTGGACCTGTTCTGGCTGGCCCGGGACTTCCTCACGGCCAATGGCCTTTATAACTGCCGCCATTGGACAGGAGAACTGGAACGGGGGGAAGCCTTTCTGGCAGCCGTCAGCCCCAATGGGGAGGAATGGGCCGCCGTGGGGGATTGGGACGGCGGATTCGCACTGGGACCGGACATCCTGCCGATCCGGGGAACCGGTTCCGGCCCCCAACCGGATACAGATCCTATATCCCTTCGTCATCCGTACCCATCAACGATCATCACTTCACTGACGACCCGCTCCTTTCCCGACAGTGGATATACCTGCTTCAGGTCCGGCCGCACCTTCATGCTCTTTGACCATGGGCAGCTGGGCATGGCTCCGCTGTACAACCACGGCCATGCCGATGCCCTTTCGGTTCTGCTCTATCTCAACGGCCTGCCCTTTCTGGTGGATCCGGGCACCTTTCAATACAACAATGTCCCAGAGGAACGGGTCTATTTCAAAGGAACACGGGCCCACAACACCGTCTGCATAGATGGTGGGGACCAGGCCCGGCAGGTCTCGGGTTTTATCTGGGACACGCCATTTGAAATCCGAAACACCCACCGGGCCCACCACCAGGGTCGGATCACAGCCCTTGCAAGCCATACCGGCTACCACCGCCTGAAGGAACCCGTGACCCATATCCGGGAAATCCACTGGGAAAGCGACCATGTCTGCTGGATCATCGACCGGTTCAAGGGGGAAGGCTGCCATTGCTTTGAGCTGAACTTCCACCTCCATCCCAAGGTGAAGCTCCTCCCACGGTCCCACGGCTTCATCCTCAGCCGGGGCAACACCGCCTTGGTGATCCAGAGTCCCTCGGGGTGTTTCAACACCCACAGGTCCGAAACATCCCCCCTTTCCGGCTGGGTTTCCCAGACCTATGGTCACAAGGAACCCACCACCACCCTTTGCATGGAAAAAACAGGTCCTGCCGATGACATCACCTTCACTACCCGGCTTGATTTGTATGTACAACCTGAAATCCCCATCTCAACACCAGGACTTTTAAATGAAACGTTATCCCATTTTGAATTTGTGGATCGACCGCTGCACCATGACCTCGGCTCTGGACAAGGTGGTTGAATTTGTAGAAATCGGCAACCGGGTCCATACCATCTTTGCGGCCAACCCGGAGAAGAACTATTCCGTGCCCCGGGATCCCCTGCTCCATGAGATGTTCCGCAGGGCCGATCTCATCATCCCCGACGGCATCGGAATGGTGGTTGCCGGGCGCCTGCTCTTTGGCAAATGTTTCCAGCGGGTGCCGGGGTGTGAACTCATGCAGGAGATCTGCGGCCTGGCCGGAAAAAAATCCTACCCCATCTATCTCTTTGGGGCCTCCGAGGCGGTGAACCAGTCGGCGGCTGCTGAATTGAAACGCCGCCATCCCCATTTGACAATTGCCGGACGGAGCAATGGATATGTCAAGGAAGCCGATTATGGGAAGCTGGTGGATGAGATCAATGCCTCGGGTGCCCGGATTCTCTTCCTGGCACTGGGCTCCCCCCGTCAGGAAAACTGGATCTCAACCCACGGAGATCAATTGAAACATGTCCGGGTCTGCCAGGGCATCGGCGGCACCTTGGACGTCATTGCCGGCCGGGTCAAACGGGCCCCCAGACTCTTCTGCTGCCTGGGCCTTGAATGGTTTTACCGCCTCATCACCGACCCCTGCCGCATGAAACGGCAGGCCAAACTGCCCCTGTTTGCCGGGCAGATCACCCTTGCAAAACTGAACCGATAATCATGAATACCCTTTTAAACTCCCTTCCACGCTCCCTCGGCAGGCACCTGGGCCTTGGGGCCTCTGCCGGGTTCTTTTTCAGCCTATATTTTTCCACCTTTCACTGGTTGCTTACCCATGACTGGAAGCGGGATGATTACTCCCACGGGATCCTCATCCCCTTTATCTTCCTCTACCTGGTCTGGGAAAAACGAAAGGAACTCTCCAGGCTACCGGACCGGCCCACAGCCCTGGGCCTATGCCTTGTAATTCAAGGCCTTGTCCTCTTCTGGCTGGGGGAACTGGCCGGAGAATTCTTTATCCTCTACATATCGGCTTGGCTGATTTTCACCGGGGTGCTCTGGGTCCACCTGGGATGGGAAAAAATCCGGAAAATGGCCTTTGCCCTTTGCCTGCTGCCCACCATGTTCCCCCTTCCCGACCTGGTCACGGTGAAACTCACCTTCAAACTTCGGCTGCTATCTTCCAAACTGGGGCTGGCCATGCTCCAGGGTGCTGGCATGAGCGCCTTCAGGGAGGGAAATATCATCGATCTGGGATTCACCCGCCTCCAGGTGGTGGATGCCTGTTCCGGGCTCCGCTACCTTTTTCCCATGATCATCCTTTCCATCCTTCTGGTCTATTTCAGTCGCACCGCCCTGTGGAAAAAAGCCCTGGTGGTCTTTTCCTCCGTTCCCTTGACCATCTTTACCAATGCCTTGCGCATTGCCCTCACCGGCATTTTATCCGAACGGTACGGGGCTGCTGCAGTGGAGGGCTTTTTCCACGATTTTGAAGGCTGGCTGATCTTCATGGTTACCCTTGGGGCCCTGGTGGTCCAAATCAAGGTGCTGAACCGACTTTTCCCGGGTGGGGCACCTTCACCCGCCCCGGTGCCGGAAGTGTCCGAACCCGGTGCCAAAAACAATGGCGGCATACTGTTTCCCCTTGTGACCATCTTGCTTTTGGGCCTGACCCTGGCCGTCTCCCAGGAAGTTGAATTCAGGGCACCTGTGGAAATGGCCCGCGGCTTTGAAGCCTTTCCCATGGAGATAGGCCCCTGGAAGGGCATCCGCCGGACCATGGAAGAAAAGTTCATCCTTGCCCTGGACCTCAGTGATTATATCCTGGCCGATTACCAGGATGCCCAGGGCAGGACCATCAACTTTTATGCGGCCTATTACCAGAGCCAGCAAAAGGGGGAATCCATCCACTCACCTGCCACCTGTTTGCGGGGGGGGGGCTGGCGGTTTGAAAAAAACCGACGGGAGCTGGTTCCTTTGGACTCCGGCCCACCCTTGCCGGTAAACCGAAGCCTCTTGAGAAAGGGGAATCAAGAACAGATCTGTTACTTCTGGTTTCCCATGCGGGGCCGGAATCTCACCAATGCCTATGAAATGAAATGGTTCAACTTCTGGGACGCCCTGACCCTCCGGAGAACCGACGGTGCCCTGGTCAGGATCATTGCCCCGTTGGGCCGCAATGAATCGCCGGCACAGGCAGAGATGCGGCTCAAGGATTTCCTTAACCGGGCCCTGCCGGTGCTTTCTTCCCATTTGCCTTCGGGAGATTTAAATGCCCACCTTTGAATACACGGCCCTGGACGCCAGGGGAAAGAAAAAGAACGGCATGGTGGATGGGGAGAGCCTGGCATCGGCCGAAACCCTGCTCCGGCAGAAAAGGCTCTATCCCATTTCCCTGGAACGAATGGAAGCAAAGGCTCCGGGCTCCGCTGGCATCCGGGCCTATTTTGTCCGCCTTTTCACCCGGATCCGGCCCACGGAGGTGGCCACCATCACCCGGTTGCTGGCCACGTTGCTTTCGGCGGGCTTTCCCCTGATCCGAGCACTGGGCGCCGTGGGACGCCAGGCCCAGTCCCAGGGCCTGAACCGGTTGCTGTCACGGCTAAAGGACGGGGTGGAGGAAGGCAGTTCCTTTGCCCAGACCCTTGCCCTTTATCCACGGGTTTTTTCATCGGTTTATGTAAATATGGTGGCTGCGGGGGAATCCTCGGGCACCCTGGAAATTGTTCTGGAGCGGCTGGCGGATTTTGCGGAGAAACGGGAAGAGACCCGCAAAAAGATCAGTGCGGCCCTGGCCTACCCGGCCATGATGTGCCTCATTGGATTTGTGGTCCTCATCATCCTCATGACCCATATTGTCCCTGGGATTGTGGGAATATTCGCCGATATGAACCAGGAACTGCCCCTGCCCACCCAGATTCTCATCCAGCTCAGTGACATCTTCGCGGTCTGGTGGTGGGCCATTCTCATGCTCCCCTTTGCGGGCATGGGCCTGGTCTGGGCCATCCGCTCAAATGAAAAGGGGCGGGAAATGACGGACCGACTGCTCCTGGCCTTGCCCGTGGCCGGTCCCCTGATTCGGAAGCTTTCTGCGGCGCGATTTTCAAGGACCCTGGGCTCTCTTCTGGGCAACGGGGTCCCCATGCTCACCGCTTTGGAAATCACCCGGAACGTTGCCGGGAACCAGATCATATCACAGGTGATCCAGGATGCGGCCCAGGCCGTTGAAAAGGGGAAGGCATTGGGTGCCACCCTTGAAAAGAGCCGACACATGCCTGCACTGGTGGTACAGATGATCCAGGTGGGGGAGGAAAGCGGCACCCTTGAAACCATGCTGGAAAAGGCCGCCGATCTCTATGAAAAGGAAGTCCACAATGCCGTGGGGGCTGCCACGGCCCTGATCGAACCCCTGATCATTCTGTTCATGGGGGTGGTGGTGGGCACCATCATCATGGCCGTTTGTCTCCCCATTGTGGAGATCAACCAGTTTGTGGGCTAAAGATACTCCATCCATAGAAGCCGGCAGAACCATCGGTTGGATTCCGTATCCTTGAGCCGGTGTACCCGGGCACGGATCCCCACCCGTGAAGGGCCGGTGCCGGCATGGGCCACCAGGGTGAAATCGGAACTGGTATAACAGGTGACGGCATCAAAAGCCTGTTTTTCGGTTGGACTCATCTCCACCAGATTTTCCACCCATCCCCGGTCCAACGCATGGGCAAACCTTTTTTTTCCGACCCTTTCACTGCGATGGGCTGAAAGGTCTGCGGCAAAGTCGGAAAGCCTTGTGGGGAGCAGTGCTCTCAGGATTTCCACCGGTGCGGTGTTCACATTTACTTTGCCGGAAAAAACAATTCCGATATCGGAATCGGCTTTTCCCGTCAACCAGCCGGCCCCGGCGGTTGTGATCCACTCCTCTGGTGAAGGGGACCGGTCGTCAACGGCAAAGAGGTCAGGAGACATGCCTTTGATCAAAAACAATTCCGACACATGCACCATGGGTCCATTGGCACAGACATGGGGGCGGGCCAAACCCAGATAATAACCGGATTCGGCACCGGAGAGGCCGGTTGAGGCGTTGTCATCCCGGTCGTCCAGCCAGTCTATCAATGGGTCTAACAGGGCTGCGGTCTCCTCCATTCCATTGAGTTTGTCCCTTTGGCTGATTTTGGCGCGCCGGGTCAGAAATCGTTCCCATACCGGGAACAGACCCGCATTGATTTCCCTTCCGGGGAATTTTTGAATCAATGCATTGACTTGCAGTTTTCCCATTTCGTCTTCAATGGTCAGAGTCAATTTCCCCCTTTCAAATCCCAATCGTTCCACCATTGGGGTTAATTGTTGTGGATCCGCCCACTCCTCCTGGATGGAATCCAGTTCGGTTCCGTTGGCGTCCCGCTCCAAAAGGGCCATGCCAAGATGGATGCCGGACCGGGCCATTTCCATATGGATAAATCGATTTTGGGTCATGGCGTCCACATCAATTTGATGGTGGCCCGAGGCGGTCAGTTTTAAGGCCGCTGCCGTAAGGACGGCCACGACGGCCAGGACAATTAACAGGGCCATTCCCGATTCTTCATCCAGAGCGGGCAGGGGGGGGGGATGGTGGATCCTTTTCATTTTTTTGTGCTCCGTTGCATGGGCAAAATAGCTTTTATTTCAACCGTGTCCGCCGGCCCGTCGGGGGATAAAAAATGGATTTTCAACCGAATTTCCCAGGGCAGTTCCCAATCAAATGCAGCATCCTGGGAATCCCAGGTTTGGAATGTCTGGCCCCGGCCATTAATGAATTCCATCTCCAGGGACTGGATATTTTGTATAAGAATCGGGTCGGTGCAGGGATCGGATTGTTTTTTTTCTTCTTCCAAAAAAATGGGGCGGTCGGCCCTGTGCAAATCAAACCGCTCTCCATGGGCTTGGACATAATAGGTGATGCGTGCAGCACCTGCAGCATGCGCGCTTAAAGGGGGATAAAGCCTTACCCGGGTCAGGCTGGTGAAGCTGAGGCTGGGAAAGGTTTCCACAGGAGAGGTTGCTGTGTAAAGCCTGAATCTGTCGCGGTGATCCCTTCGATGGAGGGCGGGGCTTAAAATACATAGCTGCTCAAGATCTGAGGTCATTACCCTGACAAGGGTGGAGATCCTCACCTCCTTTTTCTGACGACCTTGGATCATTTTGCTCGAGGCCATAAAGCTGTCAAAGGAGGAGAATACCGTAAAAATCAATAGGGAAAACACAGCAGTTCCCACAAGGGCTTCCATCAATGTGAAACCGTTTTTATTGTCAGAATGGCTGGTTTGTATCATGGACATAGCGATAGGATTTCAAAACAAATTGTTGTTCGTTTCCGGGCGTGCCCAGGTCAAGCTGGATCCGGCGAAGGGACCTTAGGCGAACCGAATTGGTCGACTGTCCCGAAGGAGGCATCCCCTGGGTCACTTTCCAGGAACAGGTGACATTGGAATCCGTTGTGTTCTGTTCTGAAATCGGAAACCCGGTTTTCGTCAACCCGGCCAATTGCTCTGATGCCACCCTGTGGAGGTTGCGTTTTGTCTGAAGGCACTGGGAGAGGATTATTGTTGAGGTTTGGAGTTTCAGAATTGATCCAAGGGCAATGGCCAAAACCGCCATGGCCACTAACACCTCCAAAAGGCTGAAACCGGAATCATTGACCGGCGTGCAAGGTCGGTGATTAGATGCAGTCGTTGGGGAAGACATGGCCGTGGAGGATTTCCACCCGGGGAAGAAATGGATGAATTTTCAATGTCTGTGCCCCTGTGCCTTCGCCTATATGCATCAGGCCGCCTTGGGAATATCCTGCGGCATAAAAGCAGATGACGGCATGGGAGGATTCCATATTGTCTGGAATACCAACGATCCGTTTCATATGGGGGAACCAATGGACCTGGGAAAGAGCAGTTCCGCCCCGGGTGATCCAGGCCTTGCTAAGGATCGGATCCATATGAAGGAGTATATTTGTATTGCCTTTGACCGATTCATGTTTCATGGATTCGATGAGGGAAATAAGACGATCCCGATCAGCGGCTACCCCATTGCTTCCCAAGGAAGGTGAGAGCTTAGGAATAATCACCAATGCCATGGTTGAGAGGATTAACAGGACCACCATAATTTCCACAAATGAAAAGCCGTGGGCGTATGTTCGTTTGGGTTTCCGAGTGAATGGGGACGGTGTGGTTTCCATGGTAAGGATTGTCTGAAATATCAGGGGTAAAGTATGTGTTGGCATCCCATCCCTTTCCATTTTGCCCTAGAAGGGATGTATTGACTGTCCCTAAATAACATACTCCTAAAAGAAACAAATATGATTTTATTGTTTGATTTCAGCAGAAACTTGCCATTTTACCGGAAAATTGTCACCCTTCGAGCGAAATGCCTTTGGCTGATCTGCCGTGTTCCGGAATGGTTTGCAGCAAATCACTACGGTTTCACATTCCAGGCCTTGAAGATCAGTTGAATCCGATTTTTTTCCTGAATCGTTTCCACTCCAGATTACTTCTTTTGGATAGGCAATCCTTTTTTTTGATTTTGGGAAGGTGCATGATTGCAACGGGTAATTTAGGTTTTTTGGACGGATGACCCATCCCTTTGAGTTTCCGGGGGGAGAAAACGGCCTTGACTTTTCTTGCAAATTTACATAGCAATTGGGCACCAGTTACCAGGTGCCGCAAGGCTTAATAGGGAATTCCGTGAAAGTCGGAAACGGGCCCGCCGCTGTGATCGGGGACAAATGCTGCACACCGCCACTGTTGAATCAACGGGAAGGCGCAGCAAAAGGTTGATCCGAGAGTCAGAAGACCTGCCGGTAATGTTAAGGGAGTTGTGTACGGCACTACAGAACCCCGCCATATCCTGCGGATAGAAATAGGGACATCCCCGCATCGTTTGAGTCAAATGATGCGGGGTTTTTGTATTTTAGGGCAGGGCGTCGGTGCCTTACAAAGATTCATTTCATAGGAAGGCATTTGTATGACGCAAACTATTACAAGTTTCACCGATATCCCCACCCACCGGCAGTACAAGCGCCATCGACAGTGGATGGGGGCGATTATTTTCACCGCGGTCCTGGCCTGTATCCTGGCCGCCGACCTTATCCTGGGATCGGTTCACATCCCCCTGGATGAGGTGTTGGAGATTCTCTCCTCTGGCAATACCGCCACCACCAACGGCTTTATCATCTGGAAAATCCGCCTTCCCCGGGCCATTGCCGCGGCATTGGGCGGGGGCTACCTGGCCGTGGCAGGACTCCTGCTCCAGGTCTATTTCCGCAATCCCGTGGTGGGGCCCTTTATCCTGGGGATCTCCTCCGGTGCCACCCTCACGGTCTCCTTTGTCATGCTCTCCTCCATCTCCCTGGGGATCAGCATCATGAATCCCTTCATGTCCACCCTGGCCGCCTTCATCGGTGCCTATGCGGTCATGGCCCTGGTCATTGCCGTGGCCGGCAAGGTGAAGAACAATATCACCCTGCTCATCGTGGGGTTGATGATGGGCTATCTCTGCCATGCGGTGACGGCCATTCTCACGGCCTTTGCGGAAAAGGAGAAGATCAAGGGCTTTGTCCTTTGGCAGCTGGGCAGTTTTTCCGGCTTTCGCTGGAGCGAGATTGAGGTCATGCTCATCCTGGGTGGGCTGATCTGTGTTCTTATCTACGGTTTGGCCAAACCCTTGAACGCCTTTCTCCTGGGTGAATCCTACGCCGCCTCCATGGGGGTGAACATTAAATTTTTCCGCATCCTCATCCTTTTGGCCGCCTGCGCCCTGGCTGGGATGATCACGGCCATGGCCGGTCCCGTGGCCTTTGTGGGCCTGGCCGTGCCCCACATGGTGCGGTTGGCCTTCGGTACCTCGGACAATAAGATTCTCATCCCGGGAACCCTGCTGGTGGGCGCGGTGGTCACGGCCCTGTGCGATCTCATCGCCCGGATGATCTTCGCCCCGGTGGAATTGCCCATCTCCGCCATCACCGCCTTTTTCGGCGCACCCATTGTCATATCATTATTGATGAAAAGGAAGGTGGCCCTGTGAAAACTCAGCCCATTCTCTCCACCATGGACCTCACCGTGGGATACGGTAAAAAAGAGGTGCTTTCCGGTCTTAACCTGGCCTTCCATCCCGGGGAGTTCATCTCCCTGCTGGGCCCCAACGGGGTGGGGAAAACCACGTTGTTGCGCACCTTGTCCAAACATTTACATCCCATGGCCGGCACCATCACCCTCCACGGGGAGGATCTTTCCGCCATCCCCTCGGGGAAGTTGGCCGAGACCATGTCCGTGGTCCTCACGGAAAAGGTGGTTCCGCCCCTGTTCACTGTCTATGATTTCGTGGCCATGGGGAGGTATCCCCACACCTCCTGGACCGGTCGCCTCACCGAGGCCGACGACGCTGTGATCATGGATGCCGTCACCCGGGTCAATGCCCGGGATCTCCTCTTCCGGGACATGACCGAGCTCTCCGACGGAGAGCGGCAGAAGGTCCTCATCGCCCGGGCCCTGACCCAGGAGCCCGAGATCATCCTTCTGGACGAACCCACGGCCCACCTGGATCTGCGCCACCGCATGGAGGTCATGGCCATCCTCAAATCCCTGTGCCGGGAAAAGGGGATCTGCGTGGTGGCCTCCCTCCACGACATTGAGGTGGCCGTCCGGGTTTCCGACCGGGCCGCCCTGATTCGAAACCACACCGTGGACGCCTTTGGCCCGCCGGAAGAGGTGATCCACGACGCCACCATCTCCGAACTCTACGACTTTGACCAGGCCGTATTCTCCCCCACCCTGGGGAACATTGAAGTGCTCTCCCGACCGGGCCGGGAAAAGGTGTTTGTTATCGGGGGCATGGGATCGGCCGCCGTCCTCTACCGTCTCCTAACCAAAAAGGGTTTTGCCGTTTCCACGGGGATCCTCCTGGACAACGACATCGACTGCCACGTGGCCCGTTCCCTGGGGCTGGACCCCATTGTTCAGACCGATCCCGAACAGGTGAGCCCCCAGGAGATGGAAACGGCTTGCAAGGCCATGGAACGGTGCAGCTACGTCATCGACTCCGGCTTCACCCCATCGGCCCTGACCCGGTCCAACCTGGAACTTCTGGAACAGGCCCGGCGTTCCGGCCGTCCCGTCCTCCAGCTGGCCCAGGGCAAGGGCGCGTTACGGGAACCGGCCCTGCCTGCCTCCCATGTTTTTGACACCCCCACCGCCCTGGTCAACGGCTTCATGGCCGAACTGGACAGCCCGGCGGCCATCCCCGCTTGAAGGAGACGACCATGAAAGAATTCAACCTGTCCTACTATTGCGCCGCTGCCATGGAAATTCCCTGCCTGAGCCAGGGCCTCTCCCTTTTTAGGGAGGCCGGCGGTCGGGTCCGTGTCCATGCCCGGACCGCTACCCAGCTCTTTGACCGGGCCCGGGTGGAGGAGTTCGTGGCCCAGAGCCTCAAGGCCGATATCATCATCCTCACCCTCCACGGGGGCCGGGAGTCCTGCCCGGCCTTTGATCCTTTGATCACGGCCCTGGAGTCCCTGCCCGGAGATGAACGCCCCTGGCTCCACGTCCAGCCCGTGGGTGGGGACGAGGATGCCGTGGCTGCGGCCGAGGCCCATTCCTCCCGCTTCGGCACCCCGGATTGGGACCGGATCTACCAATACATCCACCACGGCGGCACCCCCAACTTCCTCCAACTCTTCCAATATATCTCCCATGATTTCACCGGCCAGGGACCCGCGGCGCTGGAACCGGTGCCCGTGCCTGACCAGGGCCTCTACCACCCGGACATGCCCGGCATCCCCACCCGGGAAGACTATTGGGCCGCACGCATCAAACCTGGCCGCCTCACCGTGGGGCTCTGGTTCAACCAGTCCTATTGGGTGAACCACAACCTGGCCCATCTGGACGACATCATCCGCCGCATTGAGGCCGCCGGCCACAACGTCATTACCGTCTTCCACCTGCGTTATCGAGACGGGAGCCGGGACAACAAAGGCGCCGATTACGTGGTGGAGGAATACTTCATGGAAGAGGGCAAGCCCGCCATCGATGTCCTCATCAATCCCATGATGTTTTCCCTCACCCTGGTCCACGACGATTACAAGGACCTCTATTCCCGGCTCAACGTCCCGGTGATCCAGGCCATCACCACCCTCCAGCCCCGGGAGAATTGGGAGGCATCGGTCCAGGGCCTCACCACCATGGAGGTCTCCTTTTCAGCCTCCCAGCCCGAGTTCGACGGGACTCTGATCTCCGTGCCCACGGCCAGCCGGGAAGAGGAAAAGACCGACCCCCTCACCGGGGCCCTGGTCATCGAATACCAGCCCATCGAAGAGCGCTCCCAACATGTGGTCAACCTGGCCCTGAACTGGGCCCGCCTCTCCCGGGTGTCCCACCAAGACAAAAAAGTCGCCGTGATCTTCCACCACTATCCCCCCCGCAACGACCGCATCGGGTGTGCCGCCGGCCTGGACAGCTTCCAGAGCGTCAAGCACCTGGTGGACGAAATGAAGGCGCTGGGCTACACCGTGGACAAGACCTATGAAACCGGGGATGAACTGGCCCAGGAAATCGTTTCCGGCATGACCTATGACCAGCGGTGGCTCTTGCCCGAGCAGATGGCGGAAAAGGTCGAAGCAACGGCCGGGGTCGACCATTATCGGGCCTGGCACGGAAAACTGCCGGCCTCCAACCGGGAAAAACAGGTCAAGGACTGGGGGGAACTCCCCGGAGACCTCTTTGTCCACCAGGCCCGGATGCTCTTCCCCGGGGTTCACAACGGCAACCTTTTCATCACGGTCCAGCCCCCCCGGGGCTACCTGGAAAACGTGGACCAGATCTACCACGACATGTATCTGTCGCCCCCCCACGTTTACCAGGCCCATTACCGGTACATCAAAGAGGTCTTCAAGGCCGACGCCGTCATCCACGTGGGCAAGCACGGCTCTTTGGAATGGCTCCCGGGGAAGGCCCTGGGCCTAAGCCGGGAATGCTGGCCCGACACCGCCATCATGGATTTGCCCAATATCTACCCCTATATCATCAACGACCCCAGCGAGGGGACCCAGGCCAAGCGCCGCTCCTGCGCCTGCATCGTGGACCACCTCACCCCGGTCTTCACCAATGCGGACCTTTACGAGGATCTGTCCGAGCTGGAAAACCACCTGGCCGCTTACCAGGATGCCGTGAACGAGGATCCGGGCAAGGTGGCCGTGCTCAAACCCATGATATGGGAGGCCGTGGCCGCCGCCCACCTGGACCATGACCTGGACATGACTGAGGAAAAGGCCCTGGCCGATTTCCCCGCCTTTCTGGAACGGCTCCACCATTATCTCTCGGATCTTTCCGACACCATGATCAACGACGGCCTCCACATCCTGGGCCAGGTGCCGGAGGGGGATCGCCTCACCGAGTTCCTGGTCCAGCTGGTCCGGGTGGACAACGGCTCCATTCCTTCCCTGAGGGAGAGCATTGTCTCGGCCCTGGGCTATGAATACGATGATTTGGTCGCTAACAAGGGGCAGATGGCCCGGGACGGGAAAACCTCCAAGGGTAAAATTATCGAACAGGTCCACGACCTGGCCCTGGAAATGGTGGGGGAACTCCTGCCTCAGATTCCGCCGGGCGAAGACCAGAAGGCCGAACAGATCCGGGCCGTGGTGGCGGACCGCTTTCCCCACACCGCCCCCGGGGTGATCCAATCCCTGGAATACCTCTTCGGTTCCGTGGTGGCCAATATCCGGAAAACCCCGGAGGAGATCCAGGCTTGCATCAACGCCCTGGACGGGGGCTTTGTCCCCCCCGGTCCCTCGGGGGCCCCCACCCGGGGCCAGGCCGGGATTTTGCCCACGGGGCGGAACTTCTTTTCCGTGGACCCCAACAAGATCCCCAGCCCCGGGGCCTGGGAAGTGGGGAAACGCCTGGGCGACGCCCTGCTTGAAAAATACCTGGACGAGACCGGGGAATACCCCCGAAGCGTGGGGATCATCGTTTTCGGCGGCCCCACCATGCGGTCCAAGGGGGACGACATTGCCGAGATTTTTTATCTATTGGGCCTCAAGCCCGTGTGGCACCCGGTGAACCAGCGCATCACCGGCTTTAAGGTCATCCCTCTGGAAGAACTGGGTCGGCCCCGTATCGACGTCCTCCCTCGGATCTCGGGCTTTTTCCGGGACTGCTTCCCCCTGCTGGTGGAGCGCATGGACGATGCCGTCCGCATGGTGGCGGCCCTGGACGAGCCTTTGGAATCCAATATGATCCGTCGCCATGTCCTCAGGGATGCGGCCGCCTATGAGACCGCCGGGGCCGATAAGGCCGCTGCCTTTGACGAGGCCTGCTTCCGGGTCTTTGGCTGCCCCCCCGGAACTTACGGGGCCGGCGTCTCCGAATTGGTGGAGGCCAAAAACTGGGAGACCAAGGAAGAGCTGGGTAACAACTACATCCGTTACTCCAGCCATGCCTACGGCCGGGGAAGCTACGGGAACCAGAAGCCCGAGGCCTTTAAAAAGCTTTTGAACCGCATGGACGTCACCGTGAAGAACGAGGACTCCCGGGAGTACGACATGATGTCCTGCACCGACTATTACAACTACTACGGGGGCCTCATCGCCGCCGGGACCACGGTGCGGGGGACCGCCCCCATGAGCCTCATGGGGGACAGCTCCGATCCCAAACGGGTCCAGCTGAGGACCACGGTCGAGGAGGCCAGGCATGTCCTGAGATCCCGCCTCACCAACCCCAAGTGGCTGGAGGGGATGATGCGCCACGGCTACAAAGGGGCCGGGGACATCTCCAAGATGATGGATGTGGCCCTGGGATGGGATGCCACCGCCGATGTCATGGAAGACTGGATGTACGGAAAAATGGCCCAGGCCTACATCCTGGACGAAAAGATGAAGGACTGGATGAGCCAGGTCAATCCCTATGCCCGCCAGAATATCCTGGACAAGCTCCTGGAAGCGGTCTCCCGGGGGATGTGGCAGGCGGACGAGGAGATGAAGGACCAGCTCATGGAAGAATACCTTGAGATGGAAGGCCGCATCGAAGGTTTGAACGAGTAAGAGGAAACAACACATGACGTATTTATTTCCCTTTTCCGGGATCATTGGACAGGAGGATCTCAAACTGGCCCTGGTGCTCAACGGGGTCAACCCGGGCATCGGAGGTGTGCTGATCCGGGGGGAGAAGGGCACGGCCAAATCCACCATTGTGCGGGCCCTGTCCGAAGTCCTGCCCCGGGTGGAATCCCGGCCGGGCTGTCCCTTCCATTGCGATCCCCGGGATCCCGACCCCTGTGAGTTTTGCAGAAACACCACCGCAGACCCGGTATCCGGCCCCACCCCGGTGGTGACCCTCCCCCTCAACGCCACCGAAGACCGGGTGGCCGGGGGTATGGACTTTGACCAGGCCGTGCGCCAGGGGAGAAAGATCCTCCAGCCCGGTCTTCTGGCCAAGGCCCACCGGGGGATCCTCTACGTGGATGAGGTGAATCTTTTGGACGATCACATCGTGGACATCATCCTGGATGCCGCCGCCTCCGGGGAAAACCGGGTGGAGCGGGAGGGGATCTCCTTTGCCCATGCAGCCCGCTTCCTTTTGGTGGGGACCATGAACCCGGAGGAGGGGGACCTGCGGCCCCAGCTCCTGGACCGGTTTGGCTTCTGTATCGAAACCGCGGCCGAGGCCGATCCGGAGCTCCGGGTGGACCTCATGGTCCGGCGGGAGGAATTCGACCTGGATCCGGAGGGTTTTCGCAACCGCTTCCTGGCCGAGAACCAGGCCCTGGCCCAAAAGATTAAGGAGGCGGCCGCCCGGCTGCCCAAGGTGGCCATTCCCTCGGTGCTGCGGGGCTTCATTGCTGAGCTGGTCCTGACCCACCATGCCGCCGGCCACCGGGCCGACATTGTCATGGAGCAGGCCGCCCTGGCCCATGCCGCCTTCCAGGGCAGGGAAGAGGTAAAGGTGGAGGATATCTCCGCCGTGGCTCCCTTTGTGCTCCTCCACCGGAAGCAGGAGGAGAGCGATCCCCCGCCCCCGCCTCCGGAGCCTCCGGAAGACCCGCCCCAGCCCCCCCCGGAGAATGAATCCGAGGAAGAACCCGAAGATTCAGAAAAACCCGAGGAGGAGTCCCGGGACAGTTCCGGAGAAGAACCACCGCCCCCACCGCCGGAACAGGACGGGCAAGGGGAGGGGGAGACCCGGGAAGAGACTCCTCTCCAGGGGGAAAGCACCGACCCCACCAAAGACACCGCCATGGAGCAGATCTTCGAGATCGGGGTGCCCTTTAAGGTGAAATCCATTGAATTGGGGAAGGACAAGCGGCCCCGCAGGGGATCGGGGCGGCGGTCCAGGTCACGGACCTCGGGTCGCCAGGGGCGGTACGTCAAGGCCACCCTCCACCGGGGGAGTGGGGACATCGCCTTTGACGCCACCCTCAGGGCCGCAGCCCCCTACCAGAAAAGCCGGGCCCTGCCGCCGGGGATGTGCGTGGCCCTGGAGGCCTCGGACATAAGAGAAAAGGTAAGGGAGAAGAAAATGGGGAATTTCCTCCTCTTCCTGGTGGACGCCTCCGGCTCCATGGGGGCCCGGGGGCGGATGTCCGCCTCCAAGGGCGCCATCCTTTCATTATTGCTGGACGCCTACCAGAAGCGGGACCGGGTGGCCATGATCTCCTTCCGCAGGGACGAGGCTGTGGTGAACCTCCCCGTGACCAACTCCATTGAGTTGGCGGCCCGGTACCTGGCCGAGATGCCCGTGGGCGGAAGGACGCCTTTGTCCGCCGGGCTGGAGAAATCCAAGACCCTGCTGGACGCGGTCCTCTTCCGGGATCCCGAGATCCGGCCCATCCTCATCACCATCACCGACGGGAAGTCCAATGTCTCCATGGGCCAGGGCAAGCCTTTGGACGAGGCCATGGCCATGGCATCCCACATGGCCGAGGACGAGCGGGTCACCCATGTGGTGGTGGACACCGAAGCCCCGGGCCTCATCCGGTTCGGCCTGGCCAAAAAGCTGGCCCAGAACCTCAACGGCCTCTATTTCCCCATGGATGATTTAAAATCCGAATCCCTGGTGGAATTGGTGGAGACATTAACCTGATGCGGGCAAATCCCCCATTGATACAGACATAAACAAGATTCAATTGAATAGATACAGGAGAACGACGTCGTCATGAAAATCCAACCCATATTCCCCTTCACCGCCATTGTGGGCCAGGAGGCCATGAAGCTGGCCCTGGTCCTGAACATCATCAATCCCGGCCTTTCCGGGGTCCTCATCCGGGGGGAGAAGGGCACGGCCAAATCCACGGCGGTCCGGGCCCTGGCCGATATCCTCCCGGCCATCCCCCATGTCCAGGATTGCCCTTTTCACCTAGCCCCGGCCGAGGTGGGGGAGCTGTGCCGGGAATGCGCCAAGGCCGACTGCCCGGCCAAAATCGAGGGGGCCGAGATTCCGGTTGGGGAAACCGGGATCCAGGTGGTGGAGCTGCCCGTGGGGGCCACCGAGGATCGGGTGGTGGGGACCATGGACCTGGAGCACGCCCTGAAGCAGGGAGAAAAGCGCATTGAGCCGGGGCTCCTGGCCGCGGCCCACCGGGGGATCCTCTACGTGGACGAGGTGAATCTGCTGGACGACCACGTGGTGGACGTCCTTTTGGATTCGGCGGCCATGGGGGTGAATACCATTGAACGGGAAGGGGTCTCCTTTTCCCACCCGGCCCGGTTCACCCTGGTGGGGACCATGAATCCGGAGGAGGGGGAATTGCGGCCCCAGCTCCTGGACCGATTCGGCCTCTGCGTCAACATCGGCGGGATCCGGGCGGCGGAGGACCGGGTGGCGGTGATGGAACGGCGGGCGGCATTCGACACCGAGCCCGAAGCCTTCTGCGCCCAATGGGAGGGGGACTCCCAGGTCCTGGCCCAAAAGATCCGGGAGGCCCAGGCCCTCTATCCCCAGGTGACCATTGCCCGGGAACTCCTGTTTGAAATCGCCCAATACAGCCTGGACGTGGGCACCGACGGTCACCGGGGGGACATTATTATTCTGAAGACGGCCAAAACCCTGGCCGCCTACCACGGCCGCACCGAAGTGGAATCCCGGGACATTGAAGATGCGGCCCAGCTGGCGTTGCCCCACCGCATCCGGCGCAAGCCCCTCCAGGAGGTGGCCGCGGACATCCGTGCCCTGCGGGAGGACAAGCAGGCCTCGGGACCAGGTAAACAGGCATCCGCCGCCCGGTTGGGGGCCTGATCCATGGACGCGGTTGTCATTGAAAAACTAAGCAAAAGTTTCAACGGAAAAACAGCCCTGGACGGGGTGGATTTGAAGGTGGGTAGGGGCGAGCTCTTTGCCTATCTGGGCCCCAACGGCGCCGGCAAGACCACCACCATCCGGATCCTCACGGGCATGACCCGGTTTTCCGACGGGCGGTGCACCCTCAACGGATACAACATCAAAACCCAGGACCAGGCGGCCAAGGCCCAGTACGGCCTGGTCTCCCAGGCCATCAACCTGGACCAGGAACTCACGGTGAAGGAGAACCTCTTTGTCCACGGCCTGCTCTTCCGCATGTCCCCTTCGGCTATTAAAAAGCAGACCCGGGCACTGCTGGAATACACGGACATGGCCGACCGCCTTAACACCCCGGTGAAGGCCTTGTCCGGGGGAATGAAGCGGCGGGTGATGATTGCAAGGGCCTTGCTCCACAATCCGGCCATCCTCTTTCTGGATGAGCCTACGGTGGGGCTGGATGCGGCCATTCGCAGGCGGATCTGGGCCCTGATCAAAAAGATCCAGGCCCAGGGGACCACCATCTTCCTCACCACCCATTACATTGAAGAGGCTGAGTTTCTGGCCGACCGGGTGGCCTTCCTGGACCAGGGGAAGATCGTCACCCTGGACACCCCGGCCCGCCTCATGGCCGGCATTGGGAACTGGGCCGTGGACCGCCTCTGCGATTCGGGCATGGAGACCACCTATTTCCAGGACCAGGACCAGGCCCGGGCCTTTAACCAGGAGGGGGCCCGGGAGATCACATTGCGCCGGGTCAATCTGGAGGATGCCTTCCTGGCCCTCACCGGGAAACGGGTGAAGCCGGGGCAGGCGGTGGCGGCCCACAGTCATGGATCGGGCCATGGATCGGGCCATGGCCACGGCAGCAGCCACGGTTCCGGCCACGGGCGTTCCCAGGGTTCCGGTCATGGTCACGGTTCAAGCCACGGCCACGGAAAGGGGGAAAAATGATCCACGGTATCTGGGCCATCTATGCCCGTGAAATGATGGTTTTAAGGAAGCGCCTCACCCGCCAGATTCCCTCCTGGTCAGTGTCTCCGTTATTGTACCTACTGGCCTTCGGCTATGCGGCCGGTCCTTCTGCCCAGGTGGACGGGGTGGCCTACACCGCATTCCTTTTGCCCGGGCTCATTGCCATGTCTTCCATGACCCAGGCCTTTGCCATTGCTTCGGACATCAACATTGCCCGGTTCTACTGGCATATCTTTGAGGAGTTCCAGGCCGCCCCCATTTCCAAGACCGCCTATGTGGCCGGGGAAGTGTTGGCGGGCATGACCCGGGCCCTGCTGTCGGTGCTGGTGATCATGGCCATGGGGCTGATCTTCGGGGTGGAAATGCAGTATAACTTCGCCTTTTTGACGGGCGTTCTGCTCAATGCCTTTGTCTTTGCCTCCCTGGCCGTGGGCCTGGCCATGATCGTGAAATCCCACGCCGACCAGGCCATGCTCAACTCCTTTGTCATTACCCCCATGGCCTTCCTCGGGGGGACCTTCTTCCCCGTGGACCGGCTGCCGGACTGGGCCGGGGCCCTGCTGTCCCTGCTGCCCCTCACCCATGCCTCCCGGGCCATCCGCAGCGCCTGCCTCACCGGTTCTGCCCATGTGACCGACTGGCTGGTGCTGCTGGTCACCGGGATCTGCTGTTTTGCCCTGGCCGTCCACTGGGTGGAAAAAGCCAAGGATTAAATCGGATTAACCCCATGGAGAAAATATGATTTTGAAAGAATTTGACCCCATCCTCACCCTCCACCGGGAAGATAAAAAGCTCTTTGCCCGGCTCCACGTCCCCCATCGGGTGACCTCCACCTGCCGGGTCAACGGGGGGCTACGGGAGGACATCACTGCGGTGATGAATCACCAGTCCTGCGAGCCCTGCAAGCACCTCACCGCCCATGCCAAAGAGATCACCCGGTCCCCTGCGGCCTACCAGGAAAAGCTCTGTTCCAGCGTGGACATTGATTACACGACCTGCGCCGTCCTGGGCACGGCCGCCAACATGAACGATGCGGCCATCTGCCTGGAGAAATTCCGGGACCTCAAGGTCCTGGCAGTGACCACGGGCGGGGTGGAAGGCAATGCCGGCCGGGCCGGGGATCCGGCCTGGTACCTGGAAACCGAAACCGGATTCCAGGACACCCGGGGCAATCCCCTGCCTCCCAAGACCGGGACCATCAATTCCATGATCTTCATCAACCAGGCCCTGACCCCTGCGGCCCTGACCCGGAGCATTGTCACGGCCACCGAGGCCAAGAGCGCCGCCCTCCAGGAACTGGCCGTCAACTCCCGCTATTCCATGGAACCGGCCACGGGCACGGGCACGGACCAGATCGCCGTGGCCAGCCCCCTCACCGACGGGTTTGAGCTCACCTCCTCGGGCAAACACACCAAGCTGGGGGAACTCATCGGCAGGGCCGTGAAAGCCTCGGTGAAACAGACCCTCTCCCTCCAGAACACCATGACCCCTGAGGCCCAGCGGTCGGTGAAGACCCACCTGGAACGTTTTGGCACGGACAAGGCCGATCTCATGGATCGGATTTCCTCCCACCTGGGGGAAGACCGGGCCGAACTTCTGAAAAATAATTCGGAAAGCATCCTCAAGGATCCCCTGGTCACGGCCGCCGTGGCTGCCCTGGCCCATCTTTGGGACAAGATCCACTGGGGCATCCTGCCCGATTCCTGCACCCCGGAGATCTGGTGCGCCCACGGGGCCCAGGCTGCCGCCGCCGTTTCAGGTCTTCCTGCCCGCATCCCCTATTATCAGGAAGACTTGTCCAACCACCTGGGAGAACGGAGAGCCGAGGATTTTATCAACCTGATCTGCCGGGCCCTGGCCCTGGGATACGAGGACAAATGGACCAGCTGAATTCTGCCCTGAGCCTTTTTCTTATCCATGCCCGGGTGGAACATTCCCGGCTGGAGGAAAATTGGGCCCACATTCTGGATCTAAACACCCAGGCGGCCCGGGCCGGCGCCCAAATCATCGTGAACACCGAAATGGGCCTGTCCGGCTATTGCTTTGACAGCCAGGCCGAGGTGGAACCCCTTCTCCTCACCCGGGAGGATCCCAGGATCCGGGCATTTGCTGACCTGGCCCGGGAACACCAGGCCTATATTATCCTGGGCTTTGCCGAGGTGGGCCAAAGGGCCAAGGTCTTCCACAACACCGCCCTGGTTCTCACCCCGGAGGGCAGCATCGGCCCGGCCTACCACAAGATCAATGCCGAGACCCGGTGGGCCTGTCCCGGGGCCCCGGACCAGGATACGGTCTTTGACACCCCCTGGGGCCGCGTCGGGGTGATGATCTGTTCCGACACCTACCACGGCCTCCTGGTGCGCCAGACCGCCCTCCGGGGGGCCGATCTTCTGGTCATCCCGGCCAATTGGCCCGTCTCCGGGGGCATGGACCCGGCCCGGCTCTGGTCGGCCCGGGCCCGGGAAAACGGGATCTGGCTGGCCGCCTGCAACCGAACCGGCCGGGATCGGAAAATGGACTGCACCACCGCCCCCTCCTGCGCCTTTTCTCCGGACGGTGAGACCCTGCTCTACCACACCAGCGAGGCCTCAAGGATCCATACGGTCTCCATCCCCTTGTCAGATGGGCGACTCACCTCCTGGCGCAGGCCCCTGTTGGCGCCCCGGCAGCCGGGAAATTACACCCCCATTTTCCTGGACACCCGATACCTCACCCACAACGCCAAGGACGTCCCGGGCTGGTTCGGCATGCCCGAGCCCGAACCCTTCCAGGTTTGCAGCCTTTCCGGTAGTGATGATGCGGGGATCATGGCGCGGGTGAAGGCGTACATGGAAGGATTATTCCCGGACGCTCCCTTCACCCTGGCGGTGTTGCCACCCCTGGGGAATGGGGCATTGATCCGGGACCTCTCTGATCTCATCCGGGGAAAGGCCCTGGCCGTCTTTACCTGCGTGGAACGAAAGAATACCGAAATTCCGGTGCTGATTCCGCCCCAGGGGGAACCGGAGTTCCGCACCGGAGATGCCTTTGCCTTTGCCCAGGCCGGCTCGGCCCGGGTGGGGCTCTGCCGCAGGGCCGAACTCCTCCACCCGGAAACGGGCATTGCCCACGCCAAGCTGGGCTGCGATGTCCTGGCCGCCTCGGCCTTTTCCCTGGCCGAACCCGATATTCCGGTCTACTGCGCAAGGAGCCTGGACAAGGTTGCCGTGGCCATGGCCGCGTCCAACCAGGTACTGGTCTGTCTGCCTCCCAAGGGGCACAGCCCCTGGCAGGACATCCGGGATCCCAACCTGGCCCAGGCCGGGGTGGACTTGGATCTGATTCGGGACAGGGTCTTCCACGACCGGGTGGATTTTGAGGTACTTCTGAATCCGGTTTTCATGGAATAAGCGAAGCGGATTGTTCCCAGGATAGCGTGGAGCAAAATGTGTAGTTCCCATGGCCCCTGCAATCGGCCTTCCCCATGGCAGGCTGTGGCCCAAGGACATGCTGCCCGGAACGGAAGGATGGTTCGGTTGGTCCCTATTCTGCTCAGCTTCATACCCACATCCCTCTAAAATTTAGGACTGTCGATTTAAATTTGGAGAAATATAGAAAAATATGTAATGGGCGTTATCGCCAGGCTTTATTCCGCTTCCATCGTTGAAATCCCTTTGTTGAGGTGTCGGCCTTCATGCCCAGGTAGAATTCCCTGCCATTGGCGTCGGTCGTGCACTTGGGCACAAACCGACGGTTTTCCAGGATCAGTCCGGTGTAGGCCAGGAAGGGGTAGTCGGTGAGGTTCACCCCCATGGTCCAGGCGGGGATGTCCGCATCCCGGATGGCCGTAAAGGCCCGCCCGGGGCATGGAGTCCCTCACGGCCTCCGCAGATCTCCAGACCACCGATGACCTGGGTGATGGTGAGGCCGAACCCCAAGGTGGCGATGGAAAGATGGGGGCCCTCAAGCCGCAGGGCGGGAAGGCCCAGAAGAAAACCGAAACCCGCAGCCCCCATGGTGGCCAGGAAAAGGGCGGGGGGATGATGTTTATGTGTTTTTTCGCCGGGATTCTGTCAAGGAAAAATATGGGAACAATCCAGTGGTATTGGGAGAGGAAATGGAGGAAAGGGTCCCAGCTGGTCGGACCAGGTGCGGCACCGGGGAAAAGCGCAGTTTTTAAAGGAGGGGTTAGGGGAGGGTAAAATCCCTGCGTTTAAAGACCGGCAGGGGAAAGCGGCCCTGACAAAGTCCTAAGTGTTACCGATTTTTACGGTTTTTCATTTGACACAGACGTGGATATTTTGTTAATAGCGATATGCTATTTTTGAAGTAAAATGTTCTTTTTTTTTCACAAATTTTCGTTTAGAAAATAAAGGAACAAGACCATGCAAAGATCTGCATTTTTAGGAGGTTGCACCGTCAACGGCATTGTGGCGAATGTCGGGGATGGGATGTCAATCTTCCGGGCCTAAACCTCGGCTGAAAGTTTTTTTCATCTTCGACCGGAGCCAGTGCTACGGACGACAGGACGGGAAAAGTAACCATCCGAAACCGGTTGTCAAGCTGCAGATCCTGTTTTGGTCGTGGAGGCCAGGGGGAAAAATTCATACTCCGGTGCCACAGGAAACCTACAGGGCCTGTGTCGTCCCGGAGCCTGACTAGTAAACCCCCGACCCATGTGAAAATAGCCACCAAGGATCAAAAAGATCCGCTTTAACACTAAACTAGGAGGAAGTTTTAGGATGAAAAGGTTATTTGCAATTGTTGCTGCTCTGGCTGTGGTTTTTTCCGTATCTGCCAGCGCCTATGCCGGAAAAGTCACCATGCGGGTTGGTGACATTGAAAATGTTAAAAACCTGGGTGCCATTGCCCTGGACCGTTTTGCCAAGGAAATCAAAGACAACACCGATGGAAAAATCAAGGTTAAGGCATTCCATGCATCCCAGATGGGCTCTGCCAACAAACAGCTTCAGCTGGTAAAATCCGGTACCCTGCAGGCCTTCCGCGGCTCCATCTCCTGGCTGGCTCAGTTTGACACGGCCTTCTCCCTGCTGGATTTCCCCTTTTCCCTGGATTCCGCTGCTGCCGCCAAAATGGTTGCCGAATCCCCGGCCCTGGAAAAACTCAACGACAAACTGGCCAAGGACCACGGCATCCGTTACGTCACTGCCGGCTGGACCCGTCTGCCCCGTCAGGTCCTGGTCTCCAAACCCGTTGCTTCCGTTGAAGACCTGAAAAACGTCAAGCTGAGGGTTCCCGAAGCCTACTCTTACATTGAATCCTTCAAGGCCGTTGGGGCCGCTCCCACTCCCGTTGCCTTCTCCGAAACCTACCTGGCCCTGAAACAGGGTATTGTCGACGGTGCTGAAAACCATGTTGAATCTCTGTACAACATGAAATGGTACGAAGTGGCCAAGCACCTGGTGGTTACCGACCACAGCTACGACATCACCGCCTTCATCGTAAACGACAAATGGTGGCAGGGACTGACCGCCGACCAGAGAACCGCCATCGTGGACACCTGGAACAACATCGATGAATGGTATGTGAAAGAAAACGCCAGCCTGCAGAAAAAATACATCGACCTGATGGTTAATGAAGGCGGGGTTCAGATCCACAATGTGGACAAGGCCTCCTTTATCTCCAGAGTGGTTCCCGATGCCATGAACAGAGCCGAAGACCACGGCGAATGGGAAAAGGGTCTGTGGAAAGACATCGAGGAAATGCTGAAGAAATAGCCAGGATTTTCTCCCTTACCATGGGGTCTTAAACGACCTAAAACAGGTCTCCGGTCGGAGTGAGGGCCGGGGACCTGTTCCACGCATGCCGGTGCCTGAGGCGGTGCCGGGATCAATAAATATCAATTATATGGGCAAATCATGAATAGTATTCTCAAACGATTGAACGGGGTATATGTTGCCGCGCTTTTAATATCCTTTCTGGTTATTTTGGGCTGTGTCATTCTTCAAATTATTACCAGATATGTGTTTAACCAGCCCTTGACCTGGACAGAGGAAATTTCCCTGTTCGCCTTTTGCTGGTTCTCCTTTGTGGGGTCCGCCGTCAGCAGCTGGGAAGACAACCACCTTGAAGTGGATTTCTTTTACAACCGCATGGGCGAAACCATGCAGAAATGGGTGGAAGTCTGCATTAAAATTTCCGTTACCATTCTTTGCGCCTACATGAGCTATGATGCGGTTCTGGCCATGAAAAGCCAGGTCGGGATTACCTCGGTTGCCGTACGTCTGCCGATTCCCACCTATACGCTGGCCATCTTTCTGGGCTTTGTGGGGATGACCATCTTCACGGTCTATCATCTGATCCAGAAGATCAAAAGCTAACACCGACAGGGAATCTAAACCGCCAACGAAGCAGATCTCGCTTCCGATTTTTTTGAGGGTAATCCGATGGAGAGTATTTTATTTTTATTCGTATTCATGATCCTTATGATCATTAAGGTGCCCGTGGCCTTCAGCCTGGGTCTGTCCTGTATCTTTTATTTTGTAACCAACGGGGTTCCCCTGGAAACCGTTCCCCAGATCATGCTGGGCTCCTTTGAGTCCTTCACCCTTTTGGCCATTCCGCTGTTTATGCTGGCCGGCCAGATCATGAACATGGGAGGGGTCACCGAACGACTCTTTGATTTTTGTAAAAAACTGGTGGGCCACATTCCCGGTGGTCTGGGCCATGTGAATATCGTTTCCTCCCTGATCTTTGCCGGCATGTCCGGTTCGGCCACGGCAGATGCCGCCGGCCTGGGCACCATTGAGATCAACTATATGAAATCCGAAGGCTACGATCCCGCCTTTGCCGCCGCCGTTACCGCGGCCTCGTCCACCGTTGGTACGGTGATGCCCCCCTCCCTGGGGTTTGTCATCTACGGGGCCATGACCGGTACCTCCATTGCAGGGTTGTTCATCGCCGGTATTGTCCCGGCCATGCTCATGACCTTTGCCCAGATGTTCGTGGTTTATGTGGAAGCCAAGAAGAGAAACTTCAAGGTCTATCCCAGGGCCACGCTGGCCATGGTCATTGCCGCCTTCTGGAAATCCTTTTTCCCCATGCTCACCCCCATCATCATCCTGGCCGGGATCATGACCGGATTTGCCACCCCCACAGAGGCTGCTGTACTTTCCGTTCTCTATGCCATGTTCCTGGGGGCCTTCGTCTATAAAGAGCTGGACTTCAAGGGCTTCATCGAAACCCTGATCCACGTGGGCAAGGGCACCGCCAGAATCATGCTCATCGTCTCCTTTGCCGCCGTTTTCGGATGGATCCTGACCTACGAAGGGATTCCGGCCATGCTCACCGAGCTGCTCACCGGTATCTCCAGTAATAAATATATCATCCTGCTCATCCTCAACGTCTTTATCCTGGTTCTGGGCTGCTTCATGGAAGGCATCTCCGTTCTCATGATCGTTGTGCCGGTATTGCTGCCGCTGATGGCCAGCCTGGGCATTGATCTCATGCACTTCGGCGTTCTGTTGGAACTGAACCTGAACATCGGGTTGATCACACCGCCCCTGGGGGTTTGCGCCTACCTGACCGCCGATATCGCAGGTGTTTCCTTTGAAGAGGTAATGAAGGCCATCTGGCCCTTTTTGGGCATCCTGATTGCCGTATTGTTGATGATCACCTTTGTTCCCCAGTCCGTTCTTTTCCTGCCCGGACTGTGCGGGTATTAATCCTTAGGAGTCGCACATGAGTTTCATTGTAGAAAAACAAAGAGAGACCAAAATCTGGGACAGCTGCGACGTTCTGGTGGTGGGCTCAGGCCCCGGCGGCCTGGCCGCGGCCATTGCCGCCGCCCGTGCCGGTGTGAAAACCATCCTGGTGGAGCGCTACGGCTGCTTCGGCGGCAACCTTACCGCCACCGGTGTGGAGTCCCTGGCCTGGTACCGCCACGAAAAGACCATTGACACCGAAGGCATCGGCATCGAATTCGAGACCCGGGCCGTTGAAATGGGGGCCGCCGCCCCCGAGCCCCAGTCCGATTCCCATGCCCTGAATACCGAGCTGTTCAAGCATGTGGCCGACGTCCTGGTTACCGAAGCCGGTGTGATTCCCGTGCTCCACTGCTATGGGGTTGAGCCCATTGTGGAAGGGGAGGAACTGAAAGGGGTGATCACCGAGAGCAAGTCCGGCCGTGAAGCCATCATGGCCAAGGTGGTCATCGACGCCACCGGTGATGCCGACATCGCCTACAAGGCCGGTGCCCCCTGTACCATGATGCCCCTGAAGGACCGCCAGGCCGTTACCCTGGTCTTTAACTGCTGCGGCGTGGACCGGAATCGGTTCATGGAATATATCAAAGCGGATCCCGCCACCTACAACGACTGGGGGGAAGACTGGGCCCAGCAGACCTCGGGTCTGGAAAACGAGATGTTCAGCCCCTATTTTGAAAAGCAGTTCAACCAGGCCATCAATGAAAAAATCATTGAAAAGTCAGAGTTCGATCTCTGCGGTTCCTGGTCCACCATTTCCGAAGACGGGCAGGCCACCTACCTCAACCTGGTTCACCTTGGGGACGTGGACATCACCGATTGCCGGGATCTTACCCGGGCGGAGATCGCAGGCCGTGCCGAAGTCCTGGAGGCCATCAAGGCAATGAACCACACCATCCCCGGATGGGAAAAGGCCCGGCTGAGGAACTACGCCATGACCCTGGGGACCCGTGAGTCCCGAAAAATTGTCGGTGTCTACGACATAAAAGGCGAGGACGTCATGGAAGAGGGCCGGTTTGAAGATTCCATCGGTATCTTCCCGGAATTCGTCGACGGCTTTGGCATTCTCCGCCTGCCCGTCACCGGACGTTACTTCCAGATCCCCTACGGTTCCATCCTGCCCAAGCGCATGGAAAACCTCTTGGTGGCTGGTCGTTCCATTTCCGGTGACCAGATCTCCCATGCCGCCACCCGTAACATGATGTGTTGCGCCGTATCCGGACAGGGTGCGGGGGCTGCCGCAGCCACTGCAGTGAAAGCCGGCACCACCGTTCGCAGGGTTTCGGTCTCTGCCGTCCAGAAGACCCTGGCCCACCAGGGGGTTCGCTGTACATACTAACCCCCAGCTGATCCCGTCACTATTAGGCTCCGCTCTTCCGCTTTGGAAGGGCGGGGCCTTTTTTAATGGCTTCGGAAGTTCAAATTCAAAAATCGTTTTTCTTTATAGTAAATTCACAATGGCCTTGGAGGTGTATTCCCCCACATCGGCCAGGCCGTCCGGGGGGAGGAAAAGATGGGCATTGTTGGAAAAAAGACAGGTCACCGAGGCCGGGAAGTCCGCATCCGCCAGGTAAAAGATATAGCAGAGGGAGATCTTGGGCAAAGGGGTGACCAAAATGGAAAAATCGCCCCCGGCGCCCTTGGGGGACATCCGACCGTCCAGGCCGGTTACGATGGCGGGGGCGGCTTTTTTCACGGCATCCACATGGGGGATGAGGACCTGCTCCGTGTGGGTGGCAAAGGCCGGGGCATAGGGAGCGGTGTCCGGGAATTCCTTATAGCTTTTGAAGGGCATGATAAGGGGCCGTTCGGTTTTGGCATTCAGGGCGTAGAGGGAGATGAGGATGGAGAGAATGGTATCATGCCCGGGGACGTCGATTTCAATGCCCCCCGGGGTCATGCGGCACCGCCGACCAAAGGCCTTGAATGAAAAGGTCTGCTCCTCCTGGTCTGCGGGCAGCCGGACAGCCAGGTCCGGTGGAAGGTCGGTGTACAACCGTTTGAGGTTATTCTGAACCAGTTTCTGGTAATTGTCCGTCATAGCGCCTCCTTGGGAGATCTCCCACCCTCTGCATGGGGGGAACGAAGTATTCCCCCTGTCCCGGGAGAACCGGAACAGGGGGAAGGAATATTCAGCCTAGCACGGATATGTCACGAAACATGCCTTGGGGCTCAAATGGTTACGTCATCAGGCTTTTGCAGCCTCCAGGGCTCGTTTGAAGCCTTCAAAGGAGTTCGTGATGGTTTTGTCGGGCACGGCGTAGGAGAGCCGGAAATGGCCCGGTCCGCCAAAGCCGGTGCCGGGAACGGCAAGGATCTGCTGTTCCTTGAGCAGGCCCACGAATTTTACATCGTCGGCAATGGGGCTTTTGGGGAAGAGGTAGAAGGCGCCCTTGGGCAGGGCAAATTCGTACCCGGCGGCCTTGAGCCCTTCGCAGAAAAGATCCCGGCGGCGTCTGTAGATCTCCATGTCCACGGTGACGCCCTGGAGCCGCCCCACCACCTGCTGGAACAATGCCGGGGCATTGACGTACATCATGGTGTTGGTCACCCCGGCCGCCGCAGCAATGATCTGTGCATCTTCGGCCTTGGGGCTGATGGCCAGGTAACCGATGCGTTCGCCGGCCAGGGAGAGTTCCTTGGAATAGGAGGTCAGGACAATGGTGTGGTCGTAGGCATCGAACATGGAGGGGACCTGGGCATCATAGACGATCTTGCGATAGGGTTCGTCGGAGATCAGGTAGATGCGACGGCCGTATTTTTCACTGGCCGCATCCAGGATTTTCCCCAGTCCGGCCAGTTCTTCGGCCGTGTACACCGTGCCCGTAGGGTTGTTGGGGGAATTGACCAGAACCACCCGGGTCTTTTCGGTGATGGCCGCCTCAATGGCCTCGAGATCCAGGTGGAAATCGGCCAGGGAGGGGGCGGTTTTGAGCTGGGCGTTGGCAATGTAGGCATACTGGTTGTAGCCCACAAAATAGGGGGCCGGGGTCAGCAGCTCTTCACCGGGGTTCATCAGGGCCCTGAGGCAGTCGTTCAAGGCCCCGGCCGCACCGACGGTCATGACCACCAGGTCCGGGGTGAGGGCGCAGTTGAACTCCTTGCTCAGATAATCGGCCACGGACTTTCTCACATGGGGAAAGCCCGGGTTGGGCATGTACCCATGGGAGACTGCGGGATCGTTGATCAGGTCCAGCAGGGTTTCCTTAACGGCCGCAGGCGGGGGAACGTCCGGGTTCCCAAGGGAAAAATCATAGACCTTGTCGGCTCCGAATTCTTCCCGCATGCGGATTCCTTCTTCAAACATCTTGCGGATCATGGAAGCGGCTTCCACCATCCCGACCATTTTATCAGCAATGGGCATGGGCATTCCTCCTGGTTCAGTGGTGAACGGTTTGACCCGGTCTAGTTCATTCCGGGAAGGATGATCCTGGACTCATTGGCTTTTTTCTGTTTGGCCTGCTGTTCCGCCATGCGCTTGAAGGTCTCCACCACCTGTTTGGTCTCTTCCTCCATGGCCTTGGGAAAGGCTTCAATGGCCTCTTCCAGGCAGGTGGCTTCCAGCTTGGCCTGGATGGGCACCGGACCCTGGGGGGTGGTGAGCTGGGTGGAGCCGAAGAAAATCATCTGCCGGGAGTCGTCAACGGAACCATCGATTTTGACCGGGGTCAGGCGCCGGATGGTGGCGATTTTATAATCCGTAAGGGTTTCTTCTTTATAAAGGTTGTCTTTGTCCACGATAAAATCGAGGCTGCTGGGGGTTCCGCCGTTGTCGGCCATGGGACTCTCCTTGGTATATCGGGTGTGGCAGCGGGGCCTTGGCAGGCGTTCACCGGCTGCAGTGTAAAATGCCGGACCAATCCGGATATGATCGTCGTGATGGAAACAGTTCTAATATGTTTGGCCGGTCTCTGCAAGGAAAACCGGCAGCGCCCCAATTGAATCCCTGGCTAATCAGGCCCGGGGCGGACGGTTGACCAGGTAGATGCCCGTGGCCACCAGGGCCAGGGCCCCCATGAGGTGGGCGGTCACCGGTTCCCCCAAAAGCAGGGCCCCGGCCAATACCCCGAACAGGGGGGCCAGAAAGGTAAAGGGGGCCAGCAGGGAGGCCGGATAGATGGTGAGCATCCAGAACCAGATCAGGTAGGTGACAAAGGCCACCCAGACGGTCTGGTAAACCAGACTGGCCACGGCCATGGCCGAGGGCATCTGCACCAGGGTTTCCCCCATGACAAGGGAGAACACCGGCATGGCCAGGGCCGAGGCCGTCAATTGGTAGAGCAGGACCTTGGAGCCCGGGGCATGTTTCAAGGGAGAGCTTTTGATTACCACGGTGGTGGCCCCCCAGAGCGCGGCTGCTCCCAGGAGCATGAGATCCCCCACCAGGGTTGCATGGCCCCCGGTGTCCAGGTCGTCGTTAAAGGCAAAGATAATGCCGCAGAAGGCCAGGATCAGCCCCAGCAGCTTCATGGGGGTCAGCCTCTCATTGGGAATGAAAAACTGGGCCCCCACGGCCACCACAAAGGGGGAGGTATTGATGAAGATCACCGACCGGGAGGCCGTGGTGTATTCCAGACCCCAATAGACCAGGACGAATTCAAAGGAAAAGAGAAGGCCCACCAGGATCCCCCATTTCAGGGTGCGGTCCGGTGTGAAAATGGGGATCTGTTTCATCCGCATCCAGGCAAAGAGGAGCAGACCGGCCCCCAAAGAGCGCACCGTGCCCTGGAACATCGGCGGGATGTCGGTCACGGCTGCCTTGATGGCCACCTGGTTCATCCCCCAGCTGGCGCAAAGGAGGATGAGCAGGGAAACACTGAGCAGGTCGAGCCTGTCTTTAACAAGGGGCATGGAATCGTCCTTGGAATGCCGGGGGAAAAATGGATTGCCCTCCCGGTGGGATCAATAAAGCACAACAGCAAAGGCGCCCGTGGCCCTTGCCCTGAATCGGGATATGGTATAGCAGTTTCCCCATGGATGCAAGACGGGTTTTCCTTGAATTTTCCCGGCCTCCGATATACATCTTACCCTTATGCATATCCCATGGAACCCCGTGTCCATAGCCAAAACCACTGGACAAAAACCCATTGGATCAATACAGATAGATCGGGACAGATGATGAAACTTCTCCACACCTCGGACTGGCATATCGGCCGCCTCCTTTACGGGCGGAAGCGATACCGGGAATTTGAACTTTTTCTAGACTGGCTGGTTTCCCACATCCGGGAACAGGCCGTTGATATCCTTGTGATCGCAGGGGATATCTTTGACACCACCACCCCGTCCAACCGGGCCCAGGCCCTCTATTATCGGTTCCTGCGCCGGGTGGGAACCACCCCCTGTTCCCATGTGGTGGTCATCGGGGGCAACCATGATTCCCCCTCCTTCCTGGATGCCCCCGGCCAATTGCTCAAGGCCTTGAATGTCCATGTGGTGGGGGCCATGCCTGCCGACCTTTCCTGTGAGATCCTGGATCTTTGCAGGGACGACGGCAGTTCCCTGGCCCGGGTCTGTGCCGTGCCCTACCTCAGGGACAGGGATATTCGCACCACCGCCCCGGGGGAGGCCATGGAGGAGAAGACCCTCAAGCTCATCCGGGGCATTGAGGCGCATTATGCCCAGGTGGGGGAACAGGCCCAAAAAGACCAGGATCCCCAAATCCCCCTCATTGCCACGGGTCATCTCTTTGCCGCCGGCGGGAAGGTGGAAGAGGGGGACGGGGTGAGGGAACTCTACATCGGTTCCCTGGCCCGGGTGGGGGCCGACGCCTTTCCCGACGCCTTTGACTACGTGGCCCTGGGGCATCTCCACGTGGCCCAGACCGTGGGAGGCCGGGAGGGCATCCGGTATTCCGGCTCTCCCATTCCCATGGGATTCGGGGAGGCCGGCCAGACCAAAAAGATCGTCCAGGTGGAATTCACCCAAGCCCCTCCCTCCATTGAGGAAATCCCCGTGCCCTGCTTCCAGGAGCTGGAACCCCTCAAGGGCGATTTGGAGGAGATCCTCACCAAGATCAAGGCCCTCAAGGCCATGGACAGTTCGGCCTGGCTGGAGGTGGAATACACTGGAGAGGCCCAGGCCGCCGACCTCAGGGAACAGGTGGAATCGGCCGTGGACGGCACAAAGATGGAGATCCGTCGCATCCGGAACCGGCGTCAGTTTAAGCGGGTGACCCAGGCCCCGGTGGAGGACCTGGACCAGCTGGATGAAACCCAGGTCTTCCAGCGCCTTTTGGACACCAACGGCATCCCAGGTACAGAGCAGGATGGGCTGCGCCATACCTATGACGAGATTCTCAAATCCATGCAGGAAAAGGATACCCAGGCCCAATGAAGATACTCTCCCTTCGATTCAAGAATCTTAACTCCCTCTACGGAGAGTGGTCCGTGGATTTCACCCATCCCCAATACGAGGCCGACGGGATCTTTGCCATCACCGGCCCCACCGGCGCAGGGAAATCCACGGTCCTGGACGCCCTCTGCCTGGCCCTCTACGCCCGGACCCCCCGGCTCAACACCGTGACCAAGGGGGGGAACGAAATCATGAGCCGCCGCACCGGGGAATGCTTCAGCGAGGTGGTCTTTGAAACGGCCAAGGGCCGCTTCTGCTGCACCTGGCGCCAGCACCGGGCCCATAGAAAGGCAACGGGAAATCTGGTGGATTCCAAACATGATATCTCCGATGCCGTGACCGGTCAGGTCCTGGAGACCAAAAAACGGGAGGTGGCCGCCCGCATTGAAAAAGAAACCGGCATGGACTTTGACCGGTTCACCCGGTCCATGCTCCTGGCCCAGGGGGGCTTTTCCGCCTTTCTGGCCGCCTCCCCCGACGATCGGTCCCCCATCCTGGAGCAGATCACGGGCACGGGCATTTATTCCGAGATCTCCATGGCCGTGCACCAGCGCCTCAGGGAAGAACAACAGGCCCGCCAGGAACTCTCGGCCCTCACCCAGGGCATCCCCATCCTGGATACCGAGGAAAAGCAGGCCCTGGAATCCCGGGTAAAGGAAAAGGAGGCCCTGCGCAAAAAGACCGTTGATAAGTCCCAGGCCCAGTCCAGGGCCCTGGAGTGGAAAAAACAGATCCGGGATCTGGAGGCAGAGCTGGCCGACCTGGACCGGCAGGAAAAGGAACGGGTACAGGAGGCAGACGCCTTCAAGGAACAGGAGGCCGAACTGGACTGGGCCCGGAAGGCCGCCGATTTGGCACCGGAGTTTGAGATCCTCACCGCGGCCCGGGACAAACGGGAGCAGGATGCCAAATTGTTGAGGGAGGCCCGGGAGGCCCTGCCCTCGAAAAAGGCCCGGTACGAGGCCCGGAAAAAGGACAGCAAAAAGGCCGCCGATCTTTTAAAGGCCCTGGAAGCCGATCTCAAGGCCATGGGCGATACCCTGAAGACCGTCCGGGCCCTGGACCTGAAACGGGGGGAGAAAACCGCCGCAACGGCCCGGTCCCAGGAGGAGACGGCCCGGTTGGAGACCGCCTTCAAGGATCGGGATAAGGAGATGAAATGGGCCAAAAACGACCGGGAGGAACTGAAGAAACGCCTGGCCGATATCCAGACCTTTCTGGACCGCCACAGCCGGGACCAGGGGTTGAATTCCGCCCTGGCCGGCATTGAGGCCCGGGTGGAGGAGCGGTTGCGCCTGGCCCGGCAGCACCAGTCCATGCAGACGGAATGGGCGGGGCTGAACCGAAGCCTCAAGGCCGCGGCCCTGGCCGTTGAAAAGGCACAGGCCCGGTGCCGGGGCATAGAAAAGGAAGAAGACCGGCTCATTGTCCGCATCGAAGCCCTGGAAAAGAAGCGGGACCTCTGCCTGGACGGGAAATTGCTCCGGGAGTACCGCAGTGAAAAGGAGGGGCGCCTCAGGGAGCTGGGACATATCAAAAAGATCCTCAGCCTGGAGGAGGAACGCAAAAAACTCACCCAGGGCAAGGTATGCCCCCTTTGCGGCAGCCTGGATCACCCCTTCCGGGAAGATGCCCTGCCCGGGGTGGATGACACCGAGGCCCGCCTGGGTGTCCTGGACAAGATCATCTCCGAGGTGGAAACCCTGGAACACGAGATCCAGGGGCTGGAACTCAAGGGCAAACAAAAGGGTCGGGAGCGGACCCAGGCGGAAACCCAGGCGGTCCGGGCCGTCCATGACAAGGAGATGGCCCGCCAGCGCATGGACCAATGCAAGGTCAAGGGTAAGGAGATGGCCGACCGCCTGGAGCGCATGGATACGGATCTGGCCTCGGTGCTGGAGCCCTTTGGGGAAAAGGTGGAATCCCGCACCGACCTGGCCGGCATCTGCGCCAACCTCAAGCAGCGCCGGACCGTGTGGGAGAACAAGGACCGGGAGCGGGACCAGGTCCAGCGGAAGCTGGAGGCCCTGGACACCGATATCCGTCATTTGAACCAGGTCCTCAAGGAAAATGTGGAAGCCCTCCAGGAGCGCCGCCATCGGTTGGATACCCTGAAAAAGGAGGCGGAAAAGCTCTCCCGGGAGCGGTGGCAGACCTTTAAGGACAAGGATCCCGATGCCGAAGAGGCCCGGCTCCAGTCCGGTGTGGACCAGTCCCGCAGCCTGGTGGACCAGGCAAGGGAATTGGAGGCCGGGGCCAGGGAGGACCACCATGCCGTGGAGACCCGGATCCGGACCCTGACCCTGAGTTCGGCCGACGAACTCAAGCGGGTGGGGGACCTGTCCCAAACCTTTACGGAGACGCTGGAGAAGATCGGGTTCCGGGACGAGGCCGACTTCCTTCGCAAGCGCATGTCCAAAGAACGGCTGGCCGCCCTGGAAATCCAGGCCCAGACCCTCATGGACCGGAAAAAGGAATTGGCCGCCCGCCGCACCGACCGGGGGGCGAAATTGAAAACCGAATCCGCCAGGGCCCTGACCAGGGAAAGCCTTGAACGCCTGGAAGAAACCGCCGCCGAGTTCCGCCGGACCCTGGAAACCATGGGGGAGGAGATCGGGGCCATGAACCAGCGCCTGGTCGACAACATGAATGCGGAAAAACGCCTGGCGGAAGTCCTGGAAAAGATCCAGGCACAGGAGGCCGAATGCCGGCGGTGGGAGGCCCTCCACGCCCTCATTGGATCGGCGGATGGGAAAAAGTTCAGGAATTTTGCCCAGGGCCTTACCTTTGAGCAGGTGGTGAACCAGGCCAACCAGCAGCTCATGCGCATGACCGACCGCTATCTTCTGGTTCGGGACAAAGAAGAACCCCTGGCCTTGAATATCATTGACCAATACCAGGCCGGGGAGGTGCGCTCCACCCGGAACCTTTCCGGCGGTGAGAGCTTCATCGTCAGCCTTTCCCTGGCCCTGGGGCTTTCCCGCATGGCCGGAGCCAAGGTGCGGGTGGATTCCCTGTTTCTGGACGAGGGCTTCGGCACCCTGGACGAGGAGGCCCTGGAAGTGGCCCTGGACGCCCTGGCCGGCCTCCAGCGGGAGGGCAAGACCATTGGGGTCATCTCCCATATCCCGGCCCTGAAGGAGCGCATCACCACCCAGATCACCATTGAGCCCCGGTCCGGGGGCAAGAGTGTTCTTTCCGGTCCGGGGGTGGCAGCGGCCTAAACCGGATAGGGCAGGGCAATGTGTCCCCGAAGGGGGGAGCTTGTCGATGCCCGGAGTAAATTTTTAAGGGCCTTGCCGGGGAAGATCCCGGCCCTGCAGGCCCACAGAATTCAATCGAAACGCCTTCTCCATGGGAGGGCGTCTCCATGGGCATCCATGTCCTGGGGAAGATCATTTAAAACCATCGTACAGGCAGAACAGAAGAGGACGGAATGGACGTGGACGACGCAGATCGAAATTTTCTGGAAGAGCTGGACAGGATTTACAGGGAGCTGGATGGGGCATTGGCCCGGGTGGACATGGGGGACAATGGCAACCCCTGCAAGGCATGCACCCAATGCTGCCGTCACAATTACCGCTTTCCCGTGGGGAGTTTGGAATTGGCCTATATGGAGGAAAGGGGCATGGCGGTCTCCCCGGAATTTCTGGATTTCCTCAACGGCCGGATCAAATCCCCCAACGGCTCTCCCCCCCTCTGCCCCCAGAGTACCCCTAGGGGATGTACCGTCTATTCGGCCCGGCCCATGTGCTGCCGCCTCTACGGCTTTGCCCCCTACCGGGAGCTGTTGCCCCATTGCGTTTACATCCCGGTCCAGGCGCGTCATCCCGAAATCTGGGAGACCTTGCTTCCACTGTTCAGACGCTTCCTGAACCTCAGGGCGGCCCATTATGCCGCCGTATCCCCATCCCCCCGGACCCTGACCGATTTTCTGGACATGGGACTGCTGGCCCTTGATGCCGGGGATTTTAAAAACGCCCTTTCACAGATCCAGGCCGCCCTGGCCCTCAATCCCCGGGATCCCAGGGCCCATTCCAGCCTGGGCCATTACCATGCCCGCCGCAGTGAGGGGGACAAGGCCCTGATCCATTTCCAGGACAGCCTGGAGCTGGACCCGGCGGATTTCAACACCCATGTGGCCCTGGGCGGCCTTTACGGGGCGGAGAACCAATGGGAAAAGGCCCTGGTCCACTATGACAGGGCCCGGGAACTGGATCCGGGCCAGGCCCTGCACTGGCTCCTTTCGGGCCAGGCCCGCTTTGGTTTAGGCCGGACAGCCGATGGCTGCACCTGCATGGAAAAGGCCCTGGCCCTTGGTCCGGCCCCGGACATGGCCGATCTCATCCAAAACTACCTGGCCCTCTGTACCCGGAAGGCATAAAAAAATCCCCGCCCGCCCGGCGGCAAATGGGAGAAAGCGCACGGGCGGACAGGGATGACGGGGCATTTTACCCCAAAAGGATATTCGGCCTTAAACCGGATATTTGACGAAAAGGCCCCCTGGAGCAAATTGTTATGAAATATCCGGGTTAGACGGTTTCACCAAACATGGCCATCATCTTTTCCTGCATGGCCTGGGTGACGGCTGCACGGTCATGGCCGGTGTTGAGCCTGCGGGCCAGTTCTTTACCCGCATTGGCCGCGGCTTCCATGACCTCTGGCTGTTTGGTGACGTTGGGGATCATCTCCGGGGTGATCTTGAGGCCCTCGCCGTGGATCATGGCCGGGATCCCCACCTGACAGGTCTCACCGTATCCGCAGCTGTAACAGGAGGCCGCCCCCTGGCCCGAAACCTTGGCAATGGTTTCAATGAAATTATAGAGGAAAAGGCCCTCCAATTCGTCGGCGGGCGCCTGGCCGGCGGTGCCGCCCACGCCCACGGCCACGGCCAGTTTCCCCCAGAGCTTGTCCCCGGCCTGGTGGCGGAACTGGAAGCAGCGTTCCATGACGGCCCTGGAGGCAACATTCATCCCCGAGTAATAGTTGGGGGCGCCAAAGACGACGGCGTCGGCTTCCACCATCTTGTCCCACAGGGGGGTGAGGTCGTCCTGGATCTTGCAGACATTGTCCTGGACGCAGCCCAGGCAGGCGATGCAGCCCCTGATCTGTTTTTTCCCACTGAGGCTGAAGAGCTCATATTCCATGCCCGTATTTTCCAATACGGTTTTCACCAGGGCGTTGACCCCAGAGGTTTCACTCTTTCTCGGACTTCCGCTTATTCCTAAAATTTTCATTTCCACTCCTTTGTCTATGGTTTCCATGGGTGGTACTGGGTATATCCGCCTTTGGAAAAGGATGCTGTAGCAGATGTTACACCGGGGTGGTTTTTTTATTCCCCGGGGCCAGAAGCTCAACGAGAATCGCCATGCCCCGGTCCAGCTCCTCCAGGGTTTCCGGGCCGGTGAGGGAGAGGCGCAGGGCCTGGGGAACCGGGGAACTGCCCACGGCAAAGCGGTGGGCGCAGAAGAGGTTAAGCCCCCTTTGCCGTGCCGTTTCCTCCAATTCCCGGGCATCCCGGTCCGGGGGCAGAAAGATCCAAAGATAGAAGCTGCCCCAATGCCCCCGGATGTCCAGATCCTTAATTCCAGCGGTTTTGAGGTATGCCGTCACCCGTTCCCGTCGTTTGCCGGCCTCCCTTTGTTTGGCCTGGATAACGGTTTCGCAACGGTTGTCGCAGACCCAGGCAGCCGCCAGGGCCGCATTGAGGGTGGGGGCCATCCAAATGGTGTTGAGCACGGCCTGGGTCATGGGTTTCATGAGTTGTTCCGGCAGCCGGACAAAGGCGGTGCGCAACCCCGGGAGAAATGCCTTGGAAATGGCGGCAATGAAGAGGGCATGGTTGGGGATCCGGGCGGAAATGGGAAAGTCCCGGGGCATGGGATGGACCAGATCGGGGCGGGTCAGGGCATAGGTGTCGTCCTCCAAAAGGAGGAGGTCGTGGGCCTGGATGACCTGGGCCATCTGGTCCCGCCGCTGTGTGTCCATGGCCCCGGTGGTGGGGTTCTGGCAGGAGGGCATGAGGAAGACCGCCTTGATCCTGCCCCTGCGGCAGGCCGTGTCCAGGGCCCGGGGGACCATGCCCTGGCGGTCCATGGCAACGGGGACCAATTCGATGCCCAGCATCTGGGTCAGGGATTTCATGGCCGGGTAGGTCAGGGCCTCCACCGCCACCCGGTCCCCCCGGGTGAGCAGGGAAATGAGGGCACAGGTCAGGGCATGCTGGGCCCCGGCCGTAACCAAAATTTCCCCGGGGGTGGCGGACAGCCCGTAACGCCCGGCCCACCGGGCCCCGGCCCGCCGGTGTTCGGGCAGCCCCGCCGGGGTGGAGTAGCGGAAGAACCGGTTCATGCCCCTGCCCCTGGCCAGCTTTGCCAGTTCCGGTCCCACATGGGGATCCTCCTGGTAAAGGGGGGCCACCAGGCCCATTTCCACCATGCCCGGGGCATGGGGCTCCGATGGGACCAGTGCCGTGTCCGTGGCCGCATCCGCGGAGATAAAGGAGCCCCGACCGATGGTGCCACAGACCAGGCCCCGGTTCTGGGCCTCTCCATAGGCCCGGGTCACGGTGGAGACGTTGATGCCCAGGGCATCGGCCATCTCCCGGTGGGGGGGCAGTTGGGCCCCGGGCTGGAGGCGACCGGAGAAGACATCCCTTTCAATGGCGTCGGCCACGGCCTTGTACAGGGGGCGTTGGGGATCAAGGTCCCCGGGAATATATATTGTCATACACACAATATAAAAATTGACACCACACAATGTCAAGGCGTATATGGGAAGGATGGGGTTGAGAAAAGAGTGGAACCCCCCGACATTAAAAAGAAAATATTTATATAAGGAGGCCCCATGGCCGACCATCCATTGAATCCGCTCCAGGCCCAATTGTCCCGTCACCGCATGGAAAAACAGATCTTTGACCAGGCCCGGTCCCAGGCATTTGACTACATGGACCAGGTCAATGACAGGCCCGTATTCCCGGATGCCAAGGCCCTGGAGGGCCTGGCCGCCTTTGACGGGGATCTGCCGGAATCCATGGCCGATCCAGGGGCCGTCCTCGACCTCCTCCACACCAAAGGCTCCCCGGCCACCGTGGCCCAGACCGGGGGCCGTTACTTCGGCTTTGTCAACGGCAATGCCATCCCAGTGGCCCAGGCCGCCCGGTGGCTTTCGGACATCTGGGACCAGAACCCGGCCCTCTACGTGATGTCTCCCGTTGCAGCCAAACTGGAGGCCGTCTGCGAAACCTGGCTCAAACAGCTCTTTTTCCTGCCCGAATCCACCAGGGCCGGGTTTGTGGGGGGCACTTCCACGGCCACCCTCTGCGGCCTGGCCGCCGGCCGGGAGCATCTGTTGTCAGGACTGGGCTGGGATGTGAATGCCAAGGGGGTTGCCGGCGCCCCCCGGCTTAGGATCATCCTGGGAGCCGAGGCCCATGCCACGGTTTACAAAACCCTGGCCCTGCTGGGCCTGGGAACGGACAATGTGGAGGTGGTCCCCACCGACGACCAGGGACGGATGCGCCTTGATCTGCTCCCTGAACTGGATTCCACCTGCCTGGTCATCCTCCAGGCCGGCAATGTCAACTCCGGGGCCTTTGATCCCATTGACCCGATCTGCACCCTGGCCCGGGCCGCCAATGCCTGGGTCCACATCGACGGGGCCTTCGGCCTCTGGGCCGCCGGCGCAAGGGAAACCCGACACCTCACCCGGGGGATGGACAAGGCCGACTCCTGGTCCGTGGATGCCCACAAAACCCTCAACGCCCCCTATGACTGCGGAATCGTCCTCTGCCGTCGGCCCGAATCCCTGGTCAAGGCCATGCAGGCGTCGGGCTCCTACATCATCTATGGTGAGAACCGGGATTCCATGCTCTACACCCCGGAGATGTCCAGGAGAAGCCGGGTGGTCGAACTCTGGGCCTGCCTGAAATTCCTGGGCCGGGAGGGCATCGACGCCCTGGTTTCGGGGCTCTGCCGCAGGGCCCGGGAATTTGCCGCCGCCCTGGAGGCCCAGGGCTTCACCATCTTCAATGAGGTGGTCTTTAACCAGGTTCTGGTGGGCCTGGACCGGCCGGACCAGACCCTGGACTTCATCACCGCCCTCCAGGAATCCGGGGAATGCTGGTGCGGCCAGGCCCAATGGAAGCAGAAGCCGGTGGTCCGGATTTCGGTCTGCTCCTGGGCCACCACACCGGCGGATATCCAGCGCTCTGTGGCGGCCTTTACGGCGGCCCGGCAAGGGTTGAAAACATAACCCCTTGCCCCAGGTCCTGGAATGGAAACCCAGTTGGACTGCTTTGTTGTTATCCAGGGCGGGCCTGGGGGATTTGCCCGGCGGCCCCCTGCCGTTGTGTGTTCTTATTTTGCTGTTTGGGATGGGGTAAAATGATGAAATAATGTAAAAAAATACATATTTCTTTGACAAAGTTCTGGTGATTTTATAGTCTTAATAAGAATAGTTTGTCTTGGCTTATTTTGATTTGTGGGAACTAAAAATTTCGTAAGGGGGGCAAATGAAACCGTCTTTAATCGTTTTTTTAATTCTGTTTTGGGGAGGCGCCATTGCTGGGGCCGCCACCATCACCGCCACGGAAACAGCTTCCCAGACCGGTGTGGACGACACCTCTGCCACGGCCCAGAGCTTAGGGGTTCTGGCCCAGGGCGCCGAATTTGTCATTGACGGCGCCATTTCCGATAATAATTTCAACGATGTGGATTTTTACAGCTTTACCCTGAATGCAGGGGCAAGCCTTTTTTTTGATATTGATCTGGCCGATGATATCGGGGCCAGTGCCGATGATGATACAGGGGTGGACACCACCCTGGCTGTCTTTGATTCTTCAAATAATATTGTTGCCTGGAATGACGACAGCGATGCCTTTGATACCCTTCCGGATCCGGGCTCAACCCCCTTTGGGGAGAGGGACGCCCTCATCGGTCCCTTGGCCCTGGCTGAAGGAACCTATTACGTGGCCGTGGCCGTTTTTGGTAATTATCCCAATGCCATTGCCATCACCAATATCAGGCAGCCCCTGGATGTCAGTGGGTTCAGGGTGGTTGGGAATGCACCCCCGGGCTCAACATATGAGCTGGATCGAAATGCCCAGACCAACGGCCCCTATCAATTAAGGATTTCAGGGGTCTTTGACGGGCAGCCGGTTCCGGAGCCGGGCACCTTGAGTCTTCTGGGGCTGGGCCTTTTGGGGCTGGCCGGCCTGGGGCGCAGACCCGGGGGGGCATAAACCAGACCTGCCACAGGAGAACAGCAGGACGGACATCCCCGCCCTTTGAATACGATTGGAAGTGTGTTTTAGGCATTGTCAAAGGCCCTTGGCCGGATAACGTATAAAATACAATACGGAATGGTTCCCAAGGAACAGGAACGCCGGACCCTGTGAAGGGCCCGGCGTTTTGTGTATTAAGGCTTACCCAAGGGATCAGGCAGTGGCTGCGGTTCAGTCCATGGGGGCCTGTCCCCCTTGCCTTGGGCGATTGCCGGGTCAAGGGGAATCTTGTTCTGGATTGCAGGGGGCAAATCTGGTACATTACCCCTTTTTCACACCCTGTTAAGGATGTCCCATGGCAAGGCCCACCCACCCCAATATTCTCCGGCTGTATATCATCAAACTCTCCAAGTGGCTTATGCTGACCATGCCCATCCTCTATCTTTTCTACCAGGAGAATGGTCTGGCCACCCAGGATCTCTTTCTCCTCAAGGCGGTCTATTCGGTCTCCATCTTCTGTCTGGAGGTGCCCTCGGGCTATTTTGGGGATATCTGGGGGCGGAAGGCCTCATTGATCCTGGGATCGGTGCTGGGTTTTGTGGGGTTCGGCCTCTATTGTTTTTCCCAGGGATTCTGGTCCTTTCTCTGCTGCGAGATCATCCTGGGGGTGGGGCAGAGCTTCATTTCCGGATCGGATTCGGCCCTGCTCTACGACACCCTCAAGGACCAGGAGCGGGAGGGGGAATACCTCAAGATCGAGGGCCGTATCCTGTCTGCGGGGAATTTTGCCGAAGCCGTTGCCGCCCCCATGGGGGTACTCATTGCCGGGTTGAGCCTGCGCACCCCGTTCTACTTCCAGGCCCTGGTGGCCTTTTCCGCCATCCCGGCCGCCTTCACCCTGGTGGAGCCGGCCCGGCAGAAGCCCAAGGGACGGCAGAATTTCGGGCAGATGCGCCGGATCATCCGTTATGCCCTTAAGGAACACAAGGGGCTCCGGGGCTCCATTGTCTATTCCTCCATCATGGGGACGGCCACCCTGACCATGGCCTGGTTTGTCCAGCCCTATTTTGTCCACCTGGCCCTGCCCCTGACCTATTACGGGATTCTGATTCCCCTGCTCAATCTGACCACGGGCTTTGTCTCCATCCGGGCCCATCGGGTAGAGGCCCGGTTGGGTCGGGAGGGCACGGTGCTTTTCATCGCCGCCGGCATTGCCGGGGGATATCTGGCCATGGGGTTCTGGGGGGGCATGGGCGGCCTGGTCTTCCTCTTTCTCTTCTATGTGGTCCGGGGGGTTGCCACCCCCGTGTTGAAAAACCAGATCAATGAGTTGTCGCCGTCGGAATACCGGGCCACCATCCTTTCCATAAGAAGCCTGATCATCCGGTTGGCCTTTGCCCTGTTGGGGCCCTTGCTGGGCCGGGCCGCCGACACCTGGGGCGTGCCCCATTCCCTGGCCGTGGGCGGAGGATTCTTCCTGGTGACGGGCCTGGGGGCGGCCCTGTTTTTTGTCCGGGTCTGGGAACCCGGAGGATCCGTTTCTCCGGGCCCTGCCACGGGACAGGCACAGGATGCAGGGGGTTGAATCCCGGAACTTGTGGTATACTTGATTCCAGGGGGCCTGCTCCGGGCCCGCTTCAAAAGGTGAATCCCATGAAAACATTTAAACTCAGCCCCTTTTTCCCAGATATTGGACAGAGACATTTGAATCAGGAGAGAGAACAGAATCCCATGGCAGGAAAATACAGACCCCTTCCCCCCAAGGACCGGACCCACCATTTGAACAGCGATGTTAACTTCGACACCCTGGCCGCCAAATTCCAAAGAAAGGTATACGGCGGGCTCAAGGGGGAAATCCGGCTGGCTGTCCTGAACCGGGACCTTGCCGAATTCTGTCCCAGGGCCATGGCCCCGGATCAGCCCCTTTCCATTCTGGATGCCGGCTGCGGGGCCGCCCCCTTTTCCCTGGATTTCATGGAAAGGGGCCATGACCTCACCCTGTGCGACATTTCGGAAAAGATGCTGGACATGGCCCGGGAGCGGGCGGCGGACAGGTGTCGGGAATGGGAGGTGGCCATGCCGTCCTTTCACCATGGGGCCGTCCAGGATTTGACCTTTGATGCCCCCTTTGATCTGGTGCTCTGCCATGCGGTTCTGGAATGGGTGGCGGAGCCCCGGGCCCTTCTGGCCTGTCTGGCCCGCCGGGTTAAACCCGGTGGCTTCCTCTCCCTTACCTTTTACAACCGCCATGGGATGATCTTTAAAAACCTGCTCAGGGCCAATTATAAAAAGATAAAAAACAAGGCATTTCACGGCTGGCCCGGCAGCCTCACCCCGGCCCATCCCCGGACGACCGAGGAGGTGCTGGAATGGATTGGAGAGATTCCGGGCCATCCCCTCTCCCCTGTCTGCCATTCGGGCATGCGGGTCTTCCACGATTACAACCTCGACCCCGGGATGCGGGAAAAGGAACCGGAAACGGTGAAAGAACTGGAACTCCAGTTCTCCCGACAACGTCCCTACCGGGATCTGGGGCGCTACCAGCACCTGATTCTTTCAAAGCGGAGTTAAGCGGGCACTTGTCTGCCCGGCCCGGCCTTTCTCCTTCCCGGCCATTCCGCCCCCTGGTCCCCCGTGGGTATTTTGTGACATATCCGTTCCCGGGTGGGGGCTGCCCTTCTTTGGGAACCTAGTGGCCCGATTGTTCCGTTTTATTCCCTTTTTACCGACGGGGATAGGGGCTTTTTGGGTAAGGGAGTTGCCCTGGAAAGGGGTTTTGTGTAACGTGTAACTGATCCTGTTCCAAGCGGGGAGTATCTCTTGTCCATAATTTGGGTGTTCGGCCTGGCCGGCACCGCTGAATACCAGAGGTGAGAGACATGATAGATGGGTTAGGCCGGATCCTTGTTTATCTTTTTTTCTGCCTTGCTGTTGTCCCGGGGGCATTTGCCTCGGATGCACCGTATTTCCCCCCCCATGGCCTTTCAATCCAATTGACCCCGGCGGAAACAGCCTTCCTTGAACGCCATCCCCGGATACGGCTGGGCACGGATAGCTCCTGGGAGCCCTTTGTGGTGAAAACCGCCACCGGAGAGACAGCAGGCTTTGATGTGGACATGATCCGGCTGATCAACGCCCTGTCCGGTGCGGAGATTGAGTTGGTCACCGGTAAGTGGGATGCCCTGGTGGAGGCGGCAAAACAGAGGGAAATAGACGGCCTTGCCTCCTCGGCCGCCCTGGCCTCGCGAAGGCCGTATTTTCATTTTTCCAGGAAATATGTAAGCGATCTGCCCCTGGTCATTCTGCCCTCCCACCAGAAAATGTCCCTGACCTCCCTGGAGGATCTTAGGGGGAAGCGGGTGGGATACCAGAGGGGGAATGCCTTTCTTGAATCCATACTGGGGGCCCTTTCCGGGGTTGACCTTCTGCCGGTCGCATCGGAAACCGATGCGATAAAGGCCATGATCGAAGGGCGAACCGACGCCTGCATGGTGGGCTCCACCACCTATTTCCCCCTCCATCGTCAATTCTCCAATACCATTAAAATCGGTTTTGTGGCGGATGGACAGCCCCTGGATATGGTCTATTCCATCCGCAGGGACTGGCCGGAATTGGTTTCCATCATCAATAAGTGTCTGGATGCCCTGCCCTTTGATGTCCATGCCCGGTACTATAAAAAGTGGTTCCCCATGGACCCGGTGACCGGGCCCGGGCGGTTGTCCCCGGAGGAACGGGCATGGCTCAAGAACATTGGGAAACCCCGGGTGGCGGTGCATATCAATGCCCCGCCCTTTGCCTTTCTGAACGAGGCTGGCCTGCCCCAGGGCATATTCGTGGAATATTTTGAGGAACTCCAGGATTGGATGGGTATCCCATTTGAACTGGTACCCATGGAGCGTTTTGCCGCCGCCTGGGAGCAAACCCACAGGGGAAAGGCCGATCTGGTCATGGGAATGACCTCCGGCCAACGGCATGCCCAGGCCTTGAACCTGTCCAATGTTTACTATGTGGCTCCCATTGTCCTGGTGACCCATTCGGATTATGAATTTGTCTCTTCCCTGGAGGATTTCCACGGTCGAAGGGTGGTGGTGTGCAAGGGCCATGTGAGTGAGCAGTGGATCGCCAGGGACCATCCCCCCATTGAATTGATTCCGGTGGAGGATTATGAAGCCGGGCTGCGCCTGGTCTCCCAGGGCAAGGCCCATGCCTTTGCCGGTGCCATGGGGGGCCTGACCTGGCAGATCCGCGTCCACGGGATTCCGGATTTGAAAATGGCGGCCACCACCCCCTATGCCTACCGGTTGTCCATAGGCATCCGAAAGGACTGGCCGGAGATGGTGCCCATTGTGAACAAGGCCCTTGATGCCATGGAAAAGGAGCGTCGGGTCTCCATCTATGAAAAATGGGTGCGGGTCCATTTTAAAGAGACCGTGGACTGGATCTTCTGGGGAAAGACGGCGGGCAGTGTCCTGGCGGTGTCCCTTGTGCTCTGCGGCCTGGTGATGGCATGGAACCGGCGGCTTAGGAGGGAGATTGTGGAGCGGGAGCAGGTGGAGTCCGCCCTGAGGGAAAGCGAATTGCGGCTGGAACAGATCTCTGACACGGTGGAGGATGTCTTCTGGATTGTGGATTGGGAAAGCCGGAATTACCTCTATGCCAGCAGGGCCTTTGAGGCGGTGTGGGGCCTGTCCAGAAAGCGTCTCTATGAAAATGCCGAAATTTGGTCCAGGAGCATCCATCCCCAGGACGGGAGCCACATCCATGACCTCTTTGTCCAGCTGGCCAGGGGGGATGCCTATGATGCGGAATACCAAATTATCCGGCCCGACGGAGAGATCCGATGGATCCATGACAGGGGGTATCCCGTGTATGACGACACCGGGCGGACGGTAACGGTGGTGGGCATTGCCCAGGATATCACCGCCCGGCAGGAGATCTCCGATGCCCTGGAGGAGAGCGAGTATAAATACCAGGCCGTGATTGAGGATTTGCCCGGCCTGATCTGTTCCTTTTCCCCGGATTTGAGGATCAGCTTTGTCAACCGGGCCTATTGCCGGTACTTTAACCGAACCTACGAGAGCCTGGTGGGAAACCGTTTTTTGGCGTCCATTCCCAAGACCCAGCATGCCCAGGTGGTGACCAATATCAAATCCCTTTCAATGGACTCCCCCATCATGTCCCACGAGCACAATGTGATCACGGCCAAGGGGGAGATCCGCTGGATGCGCTGGACCAACCGGGCCATTTTTGATCCCAGGGCCTCTAATCGTATCAAGGGATACCAGTCCGTGGGCGAGGACATCACCGAACGGAAGAATGCGGAAAAGGAGATCCTGGCCCAGAAACGCAAGGCCGAACAATACCTGAACCTGGCCGGGGTGATTTTTGTGGGCATTGATATCCACGGAACGGTGAATCTGGTGAATGAAAAGGCCTGTGAAATATTGGAATACAACCGTTCCGACATAATAGGGAAAAACTGGCTTGACACCTGTATCCCCCCCCGGAAGCAGGCCGAGGTCAGGTCGGTGTTCATGGAACTCATGGAGGGGCACACCTCCACCGTGGAGTATTATGAGAATCCCATCCTCACCCGAACAGGAAAGGAACGGCTGATCACCTGGCACAACACCCATATCCGGGAGGAGGACCATTCCATTGTGGGGGTGCTGGGAGCCGGTGAAGACGTTACGGAAAAGCGGCGGCTTGAGCAGCGGCTTCACCATATGCAGAAGATGGAATCCATTGGCAACCTTGCCGGCGGCATTGCCCATGATTTTAACAATATCCTCTCCTCCATCATCGGCTACACCGAACTGGCCCTGGACGATGTGAAAAAGGGCTCCCTCATGGAGGACAACCTCCAGGAGGTCTTTTCCGCGGGCAAGCGGGCCAAGGGCCTGGTGAAGCAGATCCTGGCCATTGCCCGGCAGTCCGAGGAGGAGACCAAGCCCATGCAGCCCGGTATCATTGTCAAGGAGGTGGCCAAATTCCTGCGCTCCTCCATCCCCTCTACCATTGAGATCGTCACCCGCATTGAAAGCGCCTCCTATGTCATGGGCAATTCCACCCAGATTCACCAGATCTGCATGAACCTGTGTACCAACGGGGCCCAGGCCATGGAAAAAACCGAGGGGGTGCTCTCCATGGAGATGGTGGATATGGATATCGAAAAGGGTGGATACCCCGGGGAAGGGGATATCTATCTCAAGCCGGGGCGCTATGTCTGCATCCAAGTCTCGGATACCGGGGCCGGAATTCCGCCGGAAAACCTGGATTCCATATTTGAGCCCTATTTTACCACCAAACCCCCGGGGGAGGGCACGGGCATGGGCCTGGCCGTGGTCCAGGGCATTGTGGAATCCTATGGGGGAAAGATTACTGTGGACAGCCGCTATGGGCAGGGCAGTACCTTTTCGGTTTATTTGCCGGTGACCCACCAGGGCAATTCCAGCAGGACCTATGTCCCCGAGGATCTGCCCCATGGTACCGAAGGGATTCTTTTTGTGGACGACGAGGTGGCCATCGGCAAGATCGCCAAACGGATTCTGGAGCAATTGGGGTATAGGGTGACGGTGGAGACAAACAGCACCACGGCCCTGGAACGCTTTGCCGCAGCGCCGGACCGGTTTGATCTGCTGATAACGGACATGACCATGCCGGGGATGGCCGGGGATGTTCTGGCCACCGAGGTTATGGCCATCCGACCGGAGTTGCCCGTGATCCTGTGTACGGGCTACAGCAAGCGCATGACCAAGGACCTGGCTGTTCAGCTGGGGGTCAAGGGCCTGGCCTATAAACCCATCATGAGCGCAGAGCTGGCCCGCATGGTCCGAAGGGCGCTGGACGGGGAATCGGATCTTTGGCCGCCCGGTGAGGAACCCGTGGCATGAAGGGAGCCTCTTCCCTTGCAAATATATTGATGAACCCGGCGGGATATGGCATCTTCAACCGTTCCTGTAACCAAGACAGATATTGGAAAAAAAGATATGACGCATACGAGAACGGCCCGACAGGCGGGAATTTGCCATTGGCGGATTCCCACGGGGCCCGGCAACCGGATCACCGATGTTCCCGGGGTGACCGTGGGGCATGCCACCCTCAGCCGGGGCGAGGTGCAGACCGGGGTGACGGCCCTTTTCCCCCATCCGGGAAATGTCTTCCGCCATAAACCCGTTGCCGCCGCCCATGTGGTCAACGGGTTCGGCAAATCCATGGGCCTGATCCAGGTTAATGAGCTGGGCACCCTCGAGACTCCCCTGATTCTGACCAATACCCTGGGCATCGGCACGGCATCCCATACCCTCATCCAGACCGTGCTGGCGGACAACCCTGAAATCGGCCTGTCCACGGGCACCGTGAATCCCATGGTCTTTGAATGCAACGACGGTCGGCTTAACGATATCCGGGGCCTCCATGTCACCCCCGGGGATGTCCAAAGGGCCCTGTCCCGGGCCTCGGAAAATTTCGACCAGGGGGCGGTGGGGGCGGGCACGGGCATGTCCGCCTTTGAACTCAAGGGCGGTATCGGATCGGCCAGCCGGAAATTGACCATTGGGCAACGGGCATATACCCTTGGGATTCTGGTCCTGACCAACATGGGAAAACTGCCGGATCTCATCATTTCAGGGGATCGGGTGGGCCCCCGGATTCAAGGGGCATTGTCACCGGTGCCGGACCCGGAAAACGACGGCTCCGTCATCGTTATCATTGCTACGGATATCCCCCTGGGCCACCGGCAGCTGGGCCGGATCACCCGACGAGCGGTTACCGGCCTCTCCCTCACCGGCTCCCCCATTGAGTCGGGTTCCGGGGAGATTGTCCTGGCCTTTTCAACGGCTGCTTTGATCCCCCATTTTTCAGATCAGCCCCTGGTTTCCATTCCCCAGGTCCGGGAGGATGAACTCAATCCGGTTTTCCGGGCCCTTTGCGAAGGGGTGGAAGAGGCGGTTCTCAATTCCATGTTCTGTGCCGCCACCACCCGGGGCCGGGACGGGAACCGGGCCCTTGGCCTTGGGGAGTGCCTGGAGAAGATTTCCTGGCGGCCCCCCAGTCCCTGACCTCCTCCGGGGGGTGGCAGGAGAACGGGTCGTAACTGGTGCATCTGCCGAATTTGCCAAAGTCCACCACCATTTTATAGGTGGGCTTGTGGGTTCGGGTTTCAAGGGTGACTTCAAGGATGCGCCCCACACGGATATCCAGTTTCTCAAAGGTCTGGCCAAAGGGCACAACGGGTTTGGGTAGTCTGGACATTGGCATTCTCCTCACGTCTGGGGGGGATGGAAAATCCCGTTGTTTCAACGGCCCCATGGGAGTGCGGACCTATAGGAATATGGACCTGTCCCCACGGTTATGTCTTGAACAAAATTGACATTGACCGGGAAGCAGGGGATCAGGAGAGGGCCGGGGCTGCCTCTTGTCCATGGTTCAGGGGGGGGAGGTTGAATAAATGGGCCGGGGGACCCCCTGGCCGGGAGGATTGCTGGGTTCCTTGTTCCTGATCCGGGGGGAGGTCAAACTGGATTTTTACTTCCAATGTCTGGCTGGGCCCATTGGGGCTTGTGTAGATGATCTGGAGGATAATGGCATCGGTTCCAACGGGCGGAATACCCCTGAAGGTACCGGACTCCGGAGAAAAGAAGAGCCATTCGGGCAGGGGGGACCCATCGGAAAGGCTGACCTTCATGTTGACCAGAACACCGGGATCCCGGGCCTGGAGCACCAGGATCATGGCCTGGGTCAGGGGATCGATTTCTACCCCAGAGACCTGGATGATGTCGCTGGATGGGGGACGATCGGTGGTCCGGTCATAGGTGATTTCCCCTTTGGCATCCACCAGCACCCGGGTCTGGCGGGTGTCGGCCCCCTGTGACATGGGAGCGGGACCACTGCTTTCCTGCCCCTCCTCTGTTGTGCCCTCGGACATCATCATGGGCGGGGGGGACTCCTTCGGAAATCCGCTGACTTCCATTTCAGGCATGACGGATTCAGGGGGGAGGGCCGGAGGGGCTGCCGGTGCCTCTTCTTCCAGGAATATGGGCATGTGGGTGGGCATGGTGTTGGAATTGTCCGGGGTGATATGGATGTTGATCACCGGGTCCGAGGCCAGGCCGGTGGATCCGTCATTAACGCTGAGGGTGATGGTGCCGGAATTGTTCCCGCTGGTGTCCTGGGGCCCCTGGTATTGGATGTGGGAGGGGGTGTCCAGATAGGTGTTGATGTCGGCGGCGGAACCGGTGAGGGTGATGGTGGTGGCATTGACCAGGGTTTCGGTGACGCCGGAGCCGGTATTGGCCCCGTCTGCCGGGGCGGCAAACACGCCGGATCCGGCCATCAGGGTCAGGGTCAGGGGATCTCCGTCCACATCGGCCAGGGTGACCTCGGACAGATCCACATCAGAGGTCGTGTTTTCAACGATGGTGATATCTGCAGGCGGTGTGGCCAAGGTGGGGGCTGTGTTGGGAAGCCTGACATTGTTCACCACCAAATTGTCCAGGAGCATTTCAAAACCGGTGGGTTCGGCAACGGTAAACCGTAACTCCCTTATATTGTTGAAATTAAGGGTGGGGGTTTGGCCGGTCACGTTGTCAAGGTTGGCAATGGTATAGGAATGGCCCTGGTCGGAGCTGATGGTAAAGTCCCTGTATTGCCCGTAAACCGGGTCATATGACCGATGATAGAAATAGAGGCTTTGGACGTCGAATATTTCACCATTGGAAAATTTCAAGGTGAGCTGGGTTTCATGGACCCCGTTGTATATGCCGGAGAAAAGGGTGCCTGTGGCGCGTGTGCGAACCGAGGTTCCGTCTGCGATCATGATATAGGAGCCCACCTTGATGCGGGCGTCCATATTGGCATTGGCAGCGCCGTAATAGGGACCGCCGATATAATCGATATTGCTGAAATTGATGGTGCCGCTGTAACTGAGGATGTCCGAGAAGTCCTTAAGGGCTTTTTGGGTAAATGGGATGGACGATTCAATGTCCCCGGTGCTGATTTCCAGATCCCAATCCCCGCCCTTTTCAGCACCGCCGGTGGGGTCGTCCGAGGCGGCAATGTCGGCCTGGGTGAGGCCGGCCAGCTCCTCAACAAAATGAAGTCCCTCCCGGCTGTCCCCAATGCGACACCCATAGAGTAGAAGATCTCCGTCTGGAGACAGGCTCCGGGCGATGGTGTCCAGGGCCGGGGAATGCTGGCTCAGGGTTTTACCGGAAAGGGTATCCGCCCCCAGAAAGACCCTGGCCGGGCCGCCGTGGGAGAGGATGTGGATGGAATCGACATCCTGCCGCCCTTCCAGATGGCGGGCCAGGGTTTCAAATCCATTGTCCCGGGCGGAAATGAGGATCACCTCCATCCCCGCTGCCCTGGCGGTGGTTTCCAGGCGTTCATACCCGTTAAGGCCGGTGTCGATGACGGCCACATTGTTGCCCGGGACCGGTGGGACGGCTTGAATCGTGTTTTCAGGGACTGTCTCGGGGCCGGGCAATATATCGGCTGCCTCGACCGCGGCTGCGACAATGGAGCCATCAAAGAGCTGCCGGGGTTCAAGCCGGTGGATCAGGGGGGCGGAAACAACGGCGGCCGGGGTGGGGCGGATGGTGGCGGGCAGGCCGTTGAGCCAATGGCCCAATCGCGTCTGTACGGCGCCAAAGGACCGTTTCAGACCGACGGCGGCGCCGTGGAGGGCCGAGGTGTTCTTCGGGGCCGCCGGGTATAGGGCATCCGTGCCCTGCAGGCCGGGCCGGTTGATTTTGGAGGGGATATGGTGTTTGACTTTCATGGACTCTCTATTGATATGACACAGGGGTCTATTTAATATCCAGGCCCCCTGGTGGTCTGGCAGGGGGATTTTGGGGCGCCCATTCGGTGCTCCGGGGATTAGGACGGTGGTGGTGTTCCAGATAATCAAGGAGGGGGATTGGCTGCGTATAAAGGTCGTATCGGGCGATGGGGGCCAACCCATTAGGGCCATTGTAACCGTTGAATTACGGGTTCGTCAATAGAGGGGCTTGCCATGGCTGTCGCATTGGTACCAATGGACGATGCCCTGTAAAACAGCAGGGGCGGTAAGAAAGCGTGGCTGGCCCATTCCTTTGGAAGGGAACCGAACGGGCTGCCCTTGTGGGATTTCGTTCAACCCATTGAAATTCGGTGACAATGGCATGGAGTTTGTGGTCAATGGATATCACCGGGCCCGGGGAAATTCAACGGCCTTGCCGGTGCCAGTGGGGGCATATCGATCGCAGAGTAGATGGGCACTCCGTCGCCAACCTGGGGTGCAGAGCCGGTGCCGCCGGGCTATACCGCCGGGGGGAATTGACCCTGGTGGTTCCAGGTCTTCACCCCCATGGTGATGCGGTAGAGCACCGTGAGGATGAGCAGCCCCATGGCCGTGATACCGGCGGAGATGATCAGCTCGTGGGCGCTGGGGGCATATTCGGTGACATGGTGGAGGGGGGAGGGGATGAATCCCCCTGCGATCATGCCCAGGCTCTTGTCGATCCAGGTACCGGAGAAGAGGCAGACACAGGCAAAGACCAGGTAGACCGTATGCTTGCGAAAGGCCGGGATGAGCAGGAGACAGGCGGCCAGGGACATGAGAAAGATGGAGGTCCACATCCAGGGCACCATGCTGTTTTTCCCGTGGAGCCCGGCGTAGAGGTAGGTGAAGTGGGCCGTGTGGGAGGGGATTCCCGAATAAAAGACCACAAAGACCTCGCAGATCATGAAGAAGAGATTGGCCACAAGTCCGTAGGCCGCAATCATGGCCAGGGACTGGATGGCCCGGTCTCCGGCGTCAAAGGCGGTGAGGCGGCGGATCACCAGGGCCAGGAGGATGAGCAGGGCCGGGCCCGAGGCAAAGGCCGAGGCCAAAAACCGGGGGGCCAGAACTGCGGTGAGCCAGAAGCCCCGTCCGGGAAGACCGCAGTAGATAAAGGCCGTCATGGTGTGGATGGAAAAGGCCATGGGGATGGCCAGATAGATCAGGGGCTTGAGCCAGCCCGGTGGCTTCACTCCGTTGGATTCGGCCTCCAGCACCTTCCACCCGATGATGATATTGAGAATCAGATAGGCGGACAGCACGTTCCCGTCCCAGAAGAGCATGGACCAGGGCGTGGGATGGAGGAAGATGTTCAAGGCCCGCATGGGCTGCCCCAGGTGGACCAGCAGATAGGTCAGGCACATGGACAGGGCGGCCACGGCCAGAAATTCCCCCAGGATGGTGATGCGGCCAAAGGCTTTGTAATTGTGAAGATAATAGGGCATGACCAGCATGACCCCGCCGGCGGCCACCCCCACCAGAAAGGTCATCTGGGCCGTGTAAAATCCCCAGGAGACATCCCGGCCCTGGCCCGTGACCACGAGGCCGTTGTTGAATTGATCCATGTAAAACCCAAATCCCAGGGCCATGACGGCCACAAGGCTTCCCATCCAGATCCAATAGGTACGACTTCCCTTGAACAAAACATCCAGCATATTGTTTTCCTTTCATGGATTAAATTGGCGGACCGGGATCTTCCGGTCAAATGGGATATACCGGACCCGACTAAATTCAGACTAAATCTGCTGCACCTTGGGGAAAGATCCCCTTGGGATTGGTAGGGATATTTCAAGGGGTGGATTTTCCAGATGGGCAGGGGGTAAAACCTGGGGATTCGACTGTTGAAAAAAGGAATTCTTCCCTTTGGCGGTCAAAGGGGTTGGGGCAAATGGTTATGAAATATCCGGGGCAGGCCGCCGGGCCATGAGGTCTTTGAAGCAGTCTTGGGTTTCAGGGGAGATCGGGCAGTCCATCTCGGCCATGGCCGTGGCACACCGGTCAAACCAATACCGGACCCGGTCATAGCGGCCCTGGTCTGCCAGAAGGGTCATGAGGGGGGGATAGAAGGGTTCTTCAAAGGGGTCCAGTTCCAGGTAGGTCCCCAGCCATCGCCGGGTCTGGTCGTCCGGGCCGTGGGCCTGGTGGAAGCGGATGAGCTGTTTCAGGATTCGGCCGTACTCCCGGGCCAGTTCCTCCTGGAGGCGCAGGCTCCAATCCCGGTCCCGGGTGTCCTCCAGAAATGGCCCCCCATAGGCGGCCACGGCCTTAAGGGCGTGGTCCTTTGCCCGGTGGGCGTCTTTACAGGTCCGGGCGGCAGCGGAATGGGCCCGGAATTCCCCAAGGTCGCATCGGCCCCAAGGCCCCATGTCCAGCCGGTATTGGTCCCGGTTTCTTTGGATGTAGCGGGAGGGGGCCTTGGGGGGGAGGTCGGGTTCCAGGATCTTGCGAAGCCGGCTCACGGCCACGTTGAAGCGTTTGCCGGTTTTGTCCGGATCCTGGCCGGGCCAGAGGATTTCCAGGAGCAGATCCTTGGGCAGAAAGCCCTGGTCCTGGTGGGCGGCCAGGTATTTGAAAAGGGCCAGGGCGTTGCCGTGGGTCCAAAGGGCCGGGAGCAGGCTCCGGTCCCCCACCCGGAGGCGGAAGGGGCCCAGGAGGGTGATGTCCAATGACGGGGGGGCGGTGGGGGCGGTAATCCCGGGGCAGAGGCGCTCCCTTGCCCAGGCATCCCAGCCCGGTTCCCGTCCCCGGCCAAGGATCTCTTCCATTTGTTTTTGGGCCGGTTCCGGGGCGATTTTTCCCAGGGCCAGGCGGCATTGAAGCGCCAGGACTTGTGCCAGCCCCGTATAATGGGGGGCCGGTGCCAGGCGGGGAAGGTGTTGTCCAAGGCAGTCCAGGGCTTTGGGGTATCGGCCCAGGGCCATGAGGATCCGGACACGGGTGAGGCCCATGGTGCCGGCCTGGAATGCCAGCCCCCTGTCCCGGAGGTGGTCCATGGCGGCCTGGGTCTGGTCCAGTGCCCGGTGGAGCCGCCCCTGTCCCAGGAGGATGCCGGCCATGAGGGTGTAGCCGTATGCCTGGCCCCAATGGTTGTCCTGGCCCTGGAAAATGTCCATTCCCCTTTGGGCCTTGTCCCGGGCCTCTTCCCATTGCTGTTTTCCCATGCTGTTCTCGGCCCAGGCCAGGAAGAGCCAGCCCTTTTGACTGTCCCGCAAATGAATTCTGGCGGCGGTGGCAAGGCCGGCTTCGGCATGGGCGATGCCCTGGTCGTGGCGGCCCAGAACAAAGGCCGTGGCCGCACTCTGGTACCGGGCCAGGGGCATGCAGGCGGGCAGGTCCATTCCTTGGATGCTGCGGATGAGGTCACGGTTCCGGCGGGCCGATGCCCTGAAGTCCCCACGGATATATTCCCGGTGGGTCACCGAGGTGTTGATGAGGACCTGGGCCGCCCTTTGAAGGAATGCGGGGTAGGCCGACACTTCCCTTCGGGCCCGTTTCTCATGGGCCCTGGATGCGGTGATGTCCCCCAGCACCGCCGTAAGGAAGATGAGGTAGGTCATGATCAGTATAAAGGTGGGGGCCTCTGCCGGGGTTTGTTCAAGGGCCTGTTCCAACAGCTGACGGGCCCGGGGGATGCATCCGATATAATAGTATTGGGCCCCCAGATCGGCCAGGCATTTGGCCGCGGCATGGGAATCCCCCCTTTGGCGGAACCCGTCTCCTGCCGCTTTGAGAAGGTCGATGGCCCGGTGGGGATTGCCGTAGTAGGACGCTTGTTTGGCCGCCATGAACAGGAGCTGGGGATGGGTGTTTTTTATCCCTTCCGGGATCTTGTCCAGACAGGATTTAACAAAGGGCATCTGCCCCATGAGTAGCAGCTGGGTCTCCAGGGTGGTGAGCAGCTCGGCGGCCCGGTCATAGGCCCGGGCCTGGATGTAATGGTGGAGGGCCAAGGGATGGGCCCTGGGCGCCAATATATCTGCGGCCCGGTAGTGGAGGCGGCGGATGCGTTCTTTTCCCAGAACCTCCGGGGCACGGGCCAAAAGAAATTCCCTCAAAAGATGGTGGTAATAGAATCCGGGGGTTTTCCCGGTAAGGGGGAAGACCATGAGGTGGCTTCGGGCCATGCGCCGGAATCGGATTTCGGCATCCCCAATGTCCAAAACGGCGTTGCAAAAATCGGTTTCCATGGAGGAGAGCTGTGCGGTTTTTACCATGAATTCCCGGTCTTCCATGGACAGCTGGTCAAAGATGTTTTCCTCCAGGTATGCAAAGACAGCCCCGGGGGAGTCGGGCAGCTGGTCCAGGGCGGCGGTGCGTGTCCATCCGTCTTCATCCGAGGCCAGGGCGCAGGAGAACAGGGCAAGGCCGGCGGCCCAGCCATGGGTCTTTTTCTGGATCCGTGTGATCTCCTTTGGGGAGGGGGGAGGGGCAGGGGAGCGGGAGGCGAAAAAGCCAAGGGTTTCTTCGGGGGTGAAGGCCAGTTCCCTTTCCCGGATATCCACCACGGCCATGCCGGCCCGGAGGCGGGAGATTTTCAAGTCCGGTTCCCGGCGGCTGACCAGAAAAATACAGGAGGCCTGGGGCAGGCGGTCCAGCAGGAATTCCACCACCCCATTGAGGTGGGTGTCCACCAGGTGATAGTCGTCCAGAACAAGGGTGAGGGGCAGCCCCTGTTCCAGGGCGGCCAGCCAGGTGATGAGCCAGTCAAACCGGCCTGCCTTTGCCATGGCCGGATCCGGGGGGAGGGGAAAGTTAAAGTCGACCTTTGGTGCTGCCGTCTCCACGGCCCGGGTGAGGTAGGCGGCAAATACGGAAAAGTCCCGGTCAAATTCATCCAGGCGGTACCAGGCCGCCGGATCTTTCCCCCGGGAAACCCATTGGGCGGCCAGGGTGGTTTTGCCGAATCCGGCCCCGGCAATGATCTGGACCAGCCGGACGGGGGAGGGCGGGGCCCCGGGGACATTGGTCCCGGAAGCGCCGGTGCCCGGGGGGCTCCCATGGTTAAAGGCGGGGCCCAACAGCCGGTCCCGGTGCAGGGCCGCCCCCATATGGGGGGGCGTCAATTTGGAAGACAGCAGTGCCATGGCCTGGTTATAGGCCATGGCGCTTCGGCTTTCAATACATAATCATCCGGGGAAGAGGGTTTCCAGGATGGCCCGGCAGGCGACCTGGGTACCGCCCCTGTGCCGGTCCAGGTAGGACCGGGTTCGCTCTTGGATGGCGGCTTTGCCCGGTGGGGATTCCAGAAAGGAGACCAGGGTATGGGCCACGGCCCGGGTGTCCCGGGCCCGGATAAGGATACCGGTTTCCAGGATTTCTTCCCCCACCCATTTGAAGTCGGCCCAATGGGGGCCGATCACCGTGGGGGCGCCCTGGATCAGGGCCTCCATGAAGTTCTGCCCCCCCAGTTTTTTTAGGCTGCCCCCCACAAAGACGGCGTCGGCCCGGGCATAGGCACTTCGCAGGGCGCCGAACCCGTCCCAGAGGACGACCTCCCCTTTCCGGGCCGGTCGGGTCATTTGGGATTTGAGGTGGAAGGGCAGCCCGGATTTTTTCAGTTTTTTCTCCAGGAGGGGGAGCCGGTGCATGTGCCGGGGAAAGAGGGCGATGGTCTGGTCGGGCCGTTTGTCCAGCAGGGTTTGGATCAGGGAGAGGATTTCTTCCTCTTCGCTGCGCCTGAAGGAGGCCAGCAGAGTGAGTTCCAGATTTTGGGGCAGGATGTGGTCCAGCTCCCGGATGATTTCAGCCCGGGTTTCCTGGATTTCCCCCAGATATTCAAACTTGATGTTGGCCATGGTTTCCGGGGCCAGTTCGGGGAAGACCCGCCCGTATTTGGCGGCGTCCCCGGGGCTGATGGCCAGGACCCGGTCCGGGGCAAGGGCCTTCCAGAATGTCCGGGTGAGGCAATAGCGGCCATGGCTCTTGTCGGACATGCGGGCGTTGAGGATGAAGATGGGGCATCCTTTGGCCTTGAGGTTGTGGAAAAGGGCGGGCCAGATTTCCGTCTCCAGCAGGACCATGAGCCGGGGATTGACCTGTTCCACGGCCTCTTCCACGGCATCGGGCATGTCAAAGGGGAATCGGTCCAGGGTGAGGGTGAGGTTGGGATGGAGGCCGGTCCGGCCCTGTTCAAGGATGTCAAACCCCTGGTCAGTGGTGGTGGTGGCCAATACCCGCAAGTGGGCGGGCGGGGCAAGCTGCTTCAGGATGGAGACGGCCAGAAAGGCTTCACCGGCAGAGGCCGCCTGGATCCAGAGGTCGGCCCCCTGTCTTTGGGCCCCTGGAATCCGTCTGTCAAAGGTGGGGGCCAGGCGCGGATTCCCCTTGAGAAAAGGGAGTCCGGTCCTCCAGATCATATTGTAAATTTTCCAGAAATTGGGTATAAAGGCGTTTTTCGTCATGGGGCCATATGTCTCATGTTTTTTATGGATTGACAATAGGTCGCTATGGAATAATAAGGGACTATGAATAAAAAACGCGCCACCCTCTCCAAATCCCGGCAGAAGAAGATTATCCACCTGGTTTCCCGGTATTGGCAACGCCTGGCCGTTGCCGCCGTTTGCATGGTTATTGTGGCCGGGGCCAACGGGGCCATGGCCCTGCTGGTCAAGCCGGTCATGGACGATATCTTCATCGCCCGGAACAGGGATATGCTGCTGCTCATCCCCGGACTGGCCATCCTGGTCTTTCTGCTCAAGGGGGTGGGAACCTATGGGTCCGAATACCTGATGAACTACATTGGGGAACGGATCATCCGGTATTTCCGGGAGTCCTTATATGAAAAGATCACGGATCTGCCCATTGCCTTTATCCACAAGGAAAAGACCGGCAGCCTTATGTCCAGGATCACCAATGACGTCAACATCGTCAAGGGAATGGTCTCCACGGCCGTGATCAATATCTTCCGGGATTGTTTTTCTGTGATCGCATTCCTTTGCGTTATCTTTTACCGGGATTGGAAGTTGGCCATCGGCGCCTTCATCGTCCTGCCCCTGGCCTTTTATCCCATCCTGCTCTTTGGGCGCCGGGTGCGAAAATTTTCCACCGGTACCCAGGAGACCATGGCCGACCTCAACTCCTTTCTCCATGAAACCTTTTCCGGTGCCAAGATCGTGCGGATCTTTACCATGGAAAATTTTGAAAAGGAACGCTTCCGGGAAAAGACCCGGTTGCTCTTTCGCCTGGAGATGAAAAAGGTGATTGCCAAATCACTGTCTTCTCCGGTGATGGAATTTGTGGGGGGGCTGGGCATTGCCTTTATCATCTGGTTCGGCGGCATGCGGGTGATCAACGGCACCTCCACACCGGGGGTTTTTTTCTCCTTTCTCACCGCCGTGATGATGCTCTACGATCCTGTGAAAAAGCTGGCCAAGCTGAACAATACGGTCCAGGAAGGGGTGGCCGCCGCCTCCCGGATTTTTGATATCCTGGAGCAGGAGGATACCCTCCTGGATCCCAAGACCCCCAAGCGGCTCACCCGCAGTGATCTGGAGGTGGCGTTCCGGGACGTGACCTTTGCCTATGATGCGACAGAGGGGCCGGCCCTGGAGGGGATCAACCTTAAGGCCGAAGCCGGCGAGGTCATTGCCCTGGTGGGCATGAGCGGGGGCGGTAAAACCTCTTTGGTTAATCTCATTCCCCGTCTCTACGATGTGACGGCGGGTGCGGTCTCCATCGGCGGCATTGACGTGCGGGATTTGAAAATCAGGGAATTGCGGGACCATATCTCCATTGTGACCCAGGAGCCCATCCTCTTCAACGAGACCGTGCGGGAGAACATCCGCTACGGCAAGATGGACGCCACGGATGCGGAGATCGAAGCAGCGGCCAAATCCGCCTTTGCCCACGATTTTATCCAGCGCTTTCCCCGGGGCTATGACACGGTGATCGGCGAGTTGGGCTCCCGGCTCTCCGGCGGGGAAAAACAGCGACTCTGCATTGCCCGGGCCCTGATAAAAAACGCCCCTATCCTCATCCTGGACGAGGCCACCTCGGCCCTGGATTCCCAGGCGGAACGGGTGGTTCAAAAGGCATTGGAAAATTTGATGAAGGGGCGGACCTCCTTTGTCATTGCCCACCGCTTGTCCACCATTGACTATGCCTCCCGCATCGTGTTGCTGAAAAACGGTACCATTGTGGAGGAGGGCACCCATGCGGCCCTCATGGCACAGAAGGGCGAATACTATAAACTTCAAAACATGCAGGCGGTGAAGGCCGCCGAAGCCCATAATTCGTAAGGAGATTTTCATGGCAGTGTCCACAGAACTTCTGGAAATTCTGGTGTGCCCCCAATGCAAGGGGGAACTCATCATCACCCCGGCCCAAGACGGACTGATCTGCGAACCTTGCAAACTGGTGTTTGAAATTCGGGACGATATCCCCATCATGCTGGTGGAAGACGCAAAGCCGTACACCAAATGAGCACCCCCCGAACCCCGGATCCGGGAAAGCTGATCATGTCGGTTTTTACCCGGGACAAGCGCCTTTTTCCGGAGGTGTTCGAAAAGATGGAAGCCATTGGCGGTCCCCTGGATCTCATGTCCGCCTGGATGGATTTCGACTACACCGATTATTACCATAAAGAGATGGGCACCCCCCTGTTCCGCAGGGTGATGGCCTTTAAACCCCTCATGGACCAGGAGCGGCTGGCACAGATCAAGCTGGCCACCAATGAAGTGGAACAACAGTACCTGGACCAGGGCAACCGTCTCATTAATATTGATCCGGGCTACCTTTTGCCCTCCCGTTTTGTACTGGCCACGGGAAAGGATTTTTCCCATAGGATCTACATCGGCCATAAAATTTACGCAGACCTGACCCTGACCTATTCCAAGGGCCGGTTCAACAGCCTGGCCTGGACCTACCCGGATTATGCCGGAAAAGAACTCCAGACCTTTTTAACCAAGGTTCGGAACAAATACATGCTGGATTTAAAAGCACACAAGGGAAGAGAATTATGATTAAGAGTATGACCGCCTTTGCCAAGGCATCCAAAACCGTGGAGACCCTTTCGGCGGACGTGACCATCCGGTCCTACAACTCCCGTCACATGGATTTCAGCATTTATTTGCCCGACGCCTGCCAGGCCCTGGAAGAAGAGATCAAAAAGATCGTTGCCCGGTTCCACAACCGGGGCCGCATGGAAATCCGCCTCTCCATTTTGGACGAGTCCAAGGAATTGGATCAGTTTGAGGTGGATGAGATCAAGGCCCGCTCCTATCACAAGGCCCTGACCCAGGTCTGCGACCTGCTCAGCCTCAAGGATGCCCCCGGCCTGGACCAGGTATTGGGCGCCCGGGGCGTGGTGATTCCGGCCAAGAAGGAGCTGGATGCCCAGCTGCTCAAGACCGTTGTCCTGGGCGTGGTGGAGGATGCGGCCCGGGAACTGGACACCATGCGCCGCCGGGAGGGGGAAAACCTCTATGCCGACCTGGACGGTCGCCTCACCTTCATCGGGGACCAGCTCTCCGACGTGGAGGAACAGGCCGCTGAAATTCCCAAGATCTATAAGAAACGGCTCACGGAACGGCTGGCTGTTCTCACCGCCGATGCCGAAGGCCCCGACGCCATGGGCGTGGATCCGGTGCGCCTGGCCCAGGAACTGGCCATGCTGGCCGACAAGAGCGATGTCTCCGAAGAGATTGTCCGCATCCACAGCCACATCCAATTGTTCCGGGAGGTCATGGATGCAGAGGACTCCCAGGGCCGGAAAATGAATTTTTTAATCCAGGAGTTCAACCGGGAGTTTAACACCATCGGATCCAAGGCCGGCAATGCCGTGCTTTCCCACCTGGTGGTGGATTTGAAATCCGAGCTTGAAAAGATCCGTGAACAGGTCCAGAATATCGAATAACCCCTTAGGAGAACAGGAAATACAATGGAACAGGTCCTATTGAACATTGGTTTCGGCAATACGGTTGTGGCCGAGCGGGTGGTGGCCATCCTATCCCCCAACTCCAGCCCCATGAAGCGGGTCAAGGACGAGGCCAGGGATGCCCGCTGCCTCATCGACGTGACCCACGGTCGGAAGACACGGGCCATTATCATTACAGATTCCAACCATGTCATTCTTTCCGCCATCCAGGCGGAAACCGTGGCATCCCGGTATGAAACCCTGATGCGGGACGAAACAGAGAAACGAACAGAGAAAGGTTCAGAAGGTTAGACCATGGCGCACGGCAGTTTATTTGTAGTTTCGGCCCCCTCGGGCGCCGGTAAGACCACCCTTATCCGGAAGGTGTTGGCAGGCTTTCCTTCCCTGGCCTATTCGGTTTCCCACACCACTCGCCAGCCCCGGGAGGGGGAGGTGGACGGAAGGGATTATTTCTTTGTGTCGGTGCCCGAGTTTGAAACCCTGATCCAATCCGACCGCATGCTGGAATATGCCCGGGTCCACGACAACTATTACGGTACCTCCAGAACCTTTGTGGAAGAAACCCTGGAAAGGGGCGGCAGCCTGCTGCTGGACATCGATGTCCAGGGGGCGGGCCAGATCATGGCCTCGGGCCTTGGGCCGGTCTCGGTCTTTATCATGCCCCCCTCCATGGACGAGCTGAAACGCCGCCTGGAGGGCCGGGGCACCGACAGTGCCGAGGTCATTGCCCGGCGCCTTGAAAATGCCGTTGGGGAAGTGGCGGCCCGGGACAGGTATGACCATGTCCTGGTCAACGATGACCTGGAAACGGCGGCAGGGACCTTGCACCGGATTTTTGCCCAATATGTGGAGGCGGGATAATGGCGGGAAAACCCCAAACCGAACTCATCCTGGGATTCCATTCCGTGGCCGAGGCTCTCAAGGCCGGCCAACGGAAATTCCATACCATTTTCATTGCCGATTCCCGGTCGGCCAAGCGGGCCGGCAAGATCGAAATCATGGCCAGGGACCGGGGCATCCCGGTGAAGACCCTGGAGATGAAAAAGCTGGATGAGATGGCCAAGGCCCCCATCCACCAGGGGATAGTGGCATCGGTTTCCCCCTTCCCCCTAATGGCCGTTAACAGGGCCCTGGAAGAGCTGAAACAGCAGAAGGCCCCCTTCCTGGTACTGGTTTTGGAAAACATTGAGGACCCCCACAACCTGGGGGCCCTGATCCGCACGGCCCTGTGCACCGGAGTGGACTATATCATGGTGCCCAAGGACAGGGCGGCTCTGCCCTCTCCCACGGTTTCCCGCTCCTCGGCCGGCGCCATGGAGCATGCCCGGATCTGTCCCATTACCAATACCCGGAACACCCTGCTGGAGCTGAAACAGCTGGGCGCCTGGGTGGCAGGGCTGGATGCCGCCGGAAAGCAGGATCTGTCCCAGGCCGATCTTACCGGTAACATGGTCCTGGTGGTGGGGGGGGAACACAAGGGCATCCGCCCCCTGGTGAAAAAGGAGTGTGATTTTCTGGTCTCCATTCCCATTGCGGGACCGGTGAATTCCCTCAACGCATCGGTGGCCGGGGGCATGGCCATGTACGAGGCACTGAGACAGCGTAAGACATAGGGGGGGCTGTCGTCGGCCACGGCGCTGTTTCAATGGAAGACCGCCGGAGAGCTGCGGCAACCCCAAGCAAGAGAACAATACGTAAGAAAAAGGAGTACCCCATATGAACGCACAGCCCATTGGCATTGACGAAAACGGAACCCTTGCGGTTCCCCAGGTTCCCGTCATTCCCTACATCAAAGGGGACGGCATCGGCAAGGACATCTGGCCCGCAGCCCAGGCCGTGATGGATGCGGCTGTAGAGGCGGAATTCGGGGATACCCGTCGCATTGAATGGCTGGAACTGGCCGCGGGCAACCAATGCCACCGGGCCACGGGGGACGGCTTGCCCAGGGAGACCGTGGAGGCCCTGGCAGCCCACCATGTGGCCATCAAGGGGCCCATGTCTACCCCCGTGGGCAAGGGCATGCGCAGCCTCAACGTCCGGCTCCGCATGGGATTGGATCTCTTTGCCTGCATCCGACCGGTGGCCTATTATCCCCCGGTGCCCAGCCCGGTGACCCATCCGGAAAAGACCGACATCGTCGTCTTCCGGGAAAACACCGAGGATCTCTATGCCGGCATTGAATGGGACTCGGGGTCCGAGGAGGCCAAAAAGCTCATCCGGATCTTTAACGAAGAAATGGGCTGCGACCTGTCCGATACCTGTTCTTTGGGGCTGAAGCCCATGTCCCCGGAGAAGAGCCAGCGCCTGATCCGGGCCGCCATTGTCTATGCCCTGGAAAACGGTCGCAAAAGCGTCACCATGATGCACAAGGGCAATATCATGAAGTTCACCGAAGGGGGCTTCCGTGAATGGGGCTATGAGATGGCCGCCGTTGAATTCCCGGACCAGGTCATCACCGAAGACCGGCTCTGGGATGAGTTCCAGGGCAAGCTGCCCCAGGGCAAGGTGGTGCTCCGGGACCGCATTGCCGATATGATCTTTGCCGAGGTGCTCATCCGGCCCGAGGACTTTGATGTCATTGCCTGCCCCAACCTTAACGGGGACTATATCTCCGATGCCCTGGCCGCCCAGGTTGGTGGGCTGGGCATTGCACCCGGGGCCAATGTGGGGGCAAGCTGTGCCGTGTTCGAGGCCACCCACGGCACCGCACCGGACATTGCCGGACAGGACAAGGCCAACCCCTGTTCCCTGATCCTTTCCGGCGCCATGATGATGGATCACCTGGGATGGCAGGCCGTGGGAGACCGGATCCGCTCCGCCGTGGCCAGGGCCCTGGCAGGCGGCAGGGTCACCGCAGATTTGGCCAGCCAGATCCAGGGAGGAGAAGCTGTGTCATGTTCCGAATTCGCAAACATTCTCAAGGGGGCCATGGACTAGGTCGCCTCCTTTCCACCGGTCTGGACCTTGCCCGGACCCTGGCCTTCCCCGGCCGGTGTCCGGGCTGTTCCGCCCCTGGGCCGGATCCGCCCCTGTGTGCCGCCTGCCGTAAAAACCTTATCCCCTTTGAATCCCCCCATTGCACCTGTTGCGGCCACCTCTTTCCCCGGGGACCGGGGGAGAACCATCTTTGCACCCATTGCCTGGAGACCCCCCTTCCCATGGAGAAGGTCAGGGCGGCCTTTGCCTACCAGGGAAGTTTAAAGGGGCTTTTACCCCGGTTTAAATATTCGGCACGGCTCTCCCTTGCCCAAGAGTTCGAATCCCATCTTTACGCTGCATTTGAAACCCATTTCGACCCTTTGGCCGTGGACCTTGTCCTGCCCATTCCCCTGCACATCAAAAAGCTTCGGCAGCGGGGATTTAACCAGGCATATCTATTGGTCCGGAATTTTATCCGCCTGTTTGGAGAGAGACATGGGGCATTGCCCCCCTGGCAGATCAACCTCACCGCCCTGGAGCGCATTCGTCACACCCCGCCCCAGACTGGGTTCGACACCCGGGCCCGGTTCCGGAACATGGCCGGGGCCTTTGCCGTTAAAGAACCGGACCGGATTGGGGAAAAACGGATCCTCCTGGTGGACGATGTCTACACCACCGGTGCCACCTGCCATTCCGCCGCCCGTGCCCTCCTGGAAGCCGGGGCTGCCGGGGTGGATGTTTTGGTTTTGGCCCGGGCCTGAAAAGGGGGAGGCCGACGGACAGAATCCCCCAATAAAAATCTTGACGCTTTTCCCATTTTCGCCCATCATATTTTTATCCCCCTCATTCAAATTTTTCTTACAGTCTCCGTTGTTTGTACATCATCTTCAATCCATCAATACCGATTCAGGAGGTGTTATGCGAATCAGTACGGTTCAGGCCTATGTCAAAGAGGCGTTCATCAATCCGTTTATCCAGGCCACCCTCATCCACCAGGCCAATACCTGGAAGGAAAAGGGGAACCTGAGGATGGATTTTCTCCAGTGCCGTGACGACCCCACCTGTTTTCTGTTTTACGAGGTCTATGCCTCGGAGGAGGATATTCACAAACACCGGGAGGCGGAGTCCTATAAAACCTGGTTCACCACGGTGGCCCCCTGGATGGTCCAACCCAGGGTGGGTACGGGCTACCAGGCTGTTTCACCGGAGACGGCAATGGACTTTGAGTATCCCTGATTCCCCGGGTCTTATTCCGGCGATAAAGGAGGTCGGCCATGAACCCCATCCTAGTCAAGGATCTGTCAGATCAATTGAAGGCATTGACCTATCAATGTTTTCCAAAGACCCGGAGGCGGCCCCATGTGGAGGGGTTTGCCCGGCGCACGGCCGAGATTGCCGCCTGCCTTGAGGCCACCCCCCATGTGCCGGCCCAGGAGCTGGCCCGGGATATGGACCTGGACCGCAACGAGATCAAACTGGCCTATAAGCTGATCCAGGGCAGCAGGCAGGTGGCCGACAATCTCAAAAATTCGGTGAATGGGGATTACCTTAAAATCGTCAACCACTATTTCAACCAGAAGATGTATGTGGTGGTTTTTTTTGTGGGGCTCTCCTGTCCCAGCCGCTGCCTGTTCTGTCCCAATGTTTCCGAGTCGGATGACGGGCGCAGACGGTTGACCCGTTATCCCGTGGCCAAATCCGACTGTCTCTCCCCCAGGGCCATTGCCGGTATATTTGAAGACATTGCCGCCATAAAGGATTCCGGGAATCTGGTGTTGACCAAGATCAGCGGCGGCCTTGAGCCCCTCACCGATCCCACCGCCATGGCCGCCGTTATCCAGGAGGCCAAAAAGCAGAAGGTCCATTTGAAGCTCTTTACCAACGGTATGCTTCTGGAGTCCCAGGCCCGGCGGCGTTTGGTTCTGGGGGCCGATGACATCCGTATCAGTTTGAGCATTGCCGATGGGGAAAAATACGACCGTGTCATGTTTGGCAAGGATACACGGCGTCGGAGACGCTACGGCCTGGAACGGGTGCTCTCCAATATCGGCAACCTGGTGGAGGACCGGAACCGGGAATACCCCCATGCCCGCATCGGGGTCAACGCCGTGGTCATGGAAGAGACCCACGCGGACATGGAATTGCTCATCCGCAAGGTCAGGGCCCTGGGGGTGGACTATATTGATTTCAAACCCGACTATTCCTCTCCCTATTCACCGGATACGGCCCAGGCCATTGGAGAGGTGGTGGATAAGTACAAGGATCTCCAGGAGGACACCCGCATCTACTTTGCCAAATCCCTTTTGCCCGGCAACCTGTTCTGGGCCCACAGGGATGGTATCTGCCATCCCCATAAACAGGGGATGTTCAAGATGTTCATCACCCCCCACGGCAGCTGTACTCCGGTTCACCACGGGGCCTTTCCCTCCAGTGAGGGCAATGGAGAACGCCTTTCCTGCGGCACCATTGATGAAGCGCATTCCTTCCTGGATATTGTGGACCATATGCCAGTGCTGCCCGACCTTCCCCAGGAGAGCCTCAACCCCTTTGAGCACATGCTGGCCCTGGAGATTTTCCGGGAGGAGTCGGACCGGGCATGGGGTATTGAATACGAGTACAGTCCCTATAATGGGGAGATGGCCGGGCTGATCCCCGTGGATCTATGGGCCAATCCCGCCTTCCGCTACATGGCCGGTCTGGGAGGCTGATTCACGTCCGGGGCAGATGCCCCGGGAATCACATTCATCTCCCCTTGGGCCGAAAACGAAATCGTCCCCGGGTACCCTAAGTGGGTACCCGGGGGCGGTTTGGTTTTTAAGCCGCCCCCGGGGCAAGTGTTCCATGGGAACGGGTCAGGTGTTTTGGGTATGGGGAATGCGAATGAACTGGGCCAGGCAGAGGGAAACCAGGCTGAAGACGGCCCCTGCCAGAAAGGGAATCTTATAGTCCACCATCCAGGCCAGCCCCCCCAGCACCGGAAGGACCACGGCGGCGATGTGGTTGATGGTGAAGCCCACGGCCGCAGACGGGGCAATATCCCTGGGGTCGGCGATCTTCTGAAAATAGGTTTTAATCCCCATGGCAAAGTTGAAGAAAATGTGATCCAGGACATAGAGCACCCCCACCAGAAATGGGGAGTCCACATGGGCATAGGCAATGAAGATCAGGGTCAGGCTGATATATTCCAGGGAGAGGAGCTTCCGTTCCCCCAACCGGATGATGGCACGTCCGATATAGGGGGAGATGATGAACTTGATCACATTGTTGAGCAAAAAGAGCAGGGTGATCTCCTGGACGTTGAACTGGAATTTTTTCACCAAAAGGAAGACGGCAAAGGCCACAAAGATCTGGCGCCGGGCCCCGGCCATGAAGGTGAGGGCATAGAAGAGCCAGTATTCTTTTTTAAGGACCAGTTTCTTTTTCTGGGGAACCGTGGGGGTGACGTCGGGCCGCTGGGTCAAAGCCCAAAGGCCGGTTAGGCAGATGATTCCCCCGAACAGGGCGTACATGGAGACAAAGCCCATGAAGGGGGCCAAAAAAAAGATGACGGCCCCCACCCCCATGTTGGCCAGGGCCGAATACCGCTGCTGGTCGGCAAAGACCAAGGGGGAGGTCTGGGTGTCGAAGTATTGGAGGGTGAGGCTCTGGTTGGTGGTCTCGTAGTAGTGGAAGCCAAAGCTCATGACCAGGGTGGTGAAGAGCAGCCCTCCAAAGCTGGGCATGAGACCGGTCATGAAGATGCCGGCCCCCATGATGACAATGGAGAGGGCCGACAGCTTGTGTTCCCGGATGACCAGGATGACATAGGTGACCAAAAGGGCCAGGAAACCGGGGATCTCCCTGAAGGACTGGATGGTTCCCATGTGCTGCCCGTCCAGGTCGGCCACGGTCACGGCAAAATTGTCAAACAGGGTCCGCCAGCACTGGAGGCCTCCAATGCTGCAAAGGGTCAGCAGGATCAGGTACCGGTACATCCGGTCTTGTCTGTATCTCCCCATGCTCAGTTGAGTTCTTTGATGATCTTCTCAACCACGGTCTCTGCGGTGTCACCGAAGAGGCATTCCACCTCCACCTTGTTGAGGAAGGTGTCGTCCCATTGAATATTCTTGGTTTCCAGGATCCAGTCCTTGAGCCGGGGGTATTTACCGCCCAGGGCCTTGATCTTCTTGAGCAGGGAAATTTCCGGGCTGGGCTTGAAGGCCACATTCAAGGAGAGGATGTACTCAATGATGTTGGGGGTCTCGGCAGAGGCCGAAAGAATGGGAATCACAAGGATGTTGCGTTGGTCCTTGCGGCCCTTGCCAATGTAGACGTTGCCCTCCCGGACGATGATGTTCTTGGTCCCCTTGAGCCGGGGATCGGATTCCACCCGGCTGGATTCTCCTTCCAGGATTCCGGTTTTCCGTTCCACACAGATCCGGGTCTGTTCAGTGACCTCCCCCAAAAGGGAAAGGCCCGATATCTTATAGAAGAGGGCGCCCCTGATTTCCGAAAGGATTTCCTGGAGATTCTTGATGACCAGCACGTTCTTATGGGTGAGCTGGGAGATCTGGACCCCGTGGTCAAAGAGGGCGTTGAATACGGGGCCGTCAAAGCGCTCCTGGATCCGGCTGGTGCCCACGGTAACGGTTTTGGCCTGGTGTTTAATGGCGTCCACGGGCCGGGCCATGGTGTTCACGGCATGGCCCAGGGTGGCAAAGAAGGTATCAAACATATTGGACGGGGTGCCCTTGACCGAAAAATCAATTTCAAAGTCGGACACGGGCAGCCGGCCCGAGAGGTATTTCAACAACAGGGTGATGTTGGCGGCGTTGTCCAGGCCCATGGCTGCGGGAAATCCGTCCTCCCGTCTCTTTTTGGAGAATTTGTTGTAATAAACAGCCACCTTTTCCCGGAAGCGTTTTTCCAGGAGGACCTCGTATTCATCCTGGCCCTGGGCCATGTACTCTTCCAGAAGATCCTGGATCTCGGTGCGGAATTCGTAGAAAAAGGAGGAGCCCTGGTTTATGGCCAAGGCGGCGTAGTATCCCCACAGATGGCCCACCAGGGTGTTGAGCAGGGGGGCAAAGTGTTCGGGGATGTGGGGGACCTTGAAGATGTGCTTGGAGTAGGGGTCAAACCGGTCTTCCCCTTCGGTGGTGATCACGATGGGGGTGGCCTTGTGGGCGTTGAAGATGGCCGTATCCTTGATGATGTCCCCAAGGACGCTCTCCCGGGTGCCGGCGGCGCAGATGAGGATCAGGGGTTCCGAGGAGAGGTCAATGTGCTTTTTGTCCTCCACAAAGTCCGAGGAGATGGTCTTGTAGCAGAGCTCGGAAAGTTTGATGCGGATCTCGTCCGAGGCGGTCTTGTTGGCGCCGGAGCCCACGGTGGCCCAATAGTTTTTGGTCACGGCGCTGGCATCGGCCGAGGCTTTGATTTTTTCCCTGAGGGCCAGGGTGGTGTTCATTTTTTCCGGAAGGGTGAGCAGTTCGGCGATTTCCTGGGCAATGTAGTCGGCGGAACGGGTTTGGGTCACGGCGGCAATGTAAAGGCCCAGGATGGCCCCGGCCGTGAGCTGGGAGTAAAATGCCTTGGTGGAGGCCACGGACATTTCAATGTCCCGTCCGGAGCTGGTGTACAGGACCCCGTCGGTTTTGAAGGTGAGGTCGGACTCCCTGCGGTTCACAATGGCAAGGGTTCTGGCGCCGCATGCCTTGACCATGTCCACGGTGCGGTTGGTGTCCGTGGTGGTGCCGGACTGGGAAATGGCCACCACAAGGGTATTGGCCATGGTGTCGCTGCAGTCGGTCTCCGAGCCCATGCTGAAGCCGGAAAGCTCCGAGGATTTCAAGGCCCGGATATGGAGTTGGTTGTCGCCCAGGTAGTGGGTGAGCAGGTCTGCACAGCCCTGGGCGGCAATGCCGGCCGTGCCCTGGCCAATGAAAAAGATCCGGTTGATCTTGCCGGCGCCCAGTTCGTCAAGGAGGGATTGGGGAACGGTTTCCTCGGGCAGCTTCACCTCAAAAAGGCCGGTGTCCGGGTTTCGCTTGAATTTGTTTTCCAGGGTCTTGTCCACGGAGGTGGGGGATTCGCTGATCTCCTTGAGAAAATAGTGGGGAAAACCCTGGCGGTCGATGTCCCTGGAGGTGATCTGGCTTAGGAGAACCTGGTCCCGGGTCATGGGGATCTTCTCCCCGTTGTAGTAAAAGGAGCGGATGCCTTCGATGCCCCCGGGGGAGTGCTGGTCCAGGACCACTATCTGTCCCTTGTCTTCACCGTTGAGTTTGATGTAGCTGCGGGTCTCCTCCACCACCCCGTAGAGTTCGGAAGCGGCAATGTAATGGTCCGGTGCAATGCCCACAAAAATGGCCTGGCCGCTGCCCTTCTGGGCCAGGAAGACCTTGCCCGGGGCCAGGTCGGTGTGGAGGCTGATGGCGTGGGAGCCTTGGAAATCGTTCACCGCCAGGCGGAATGCCTCTTCAATGTCGGCCCCGTGTTTGAGGTGGTGTTCGATCTGGAGGGGGATCAGCTTGGTGTCGGTGTTAATGTCCACATGGATCTTGTCGTAGTGGGCCTCGTATTCGGTTTTCAATTCCAGGTAGTTGTCAATGTCCCCGTTGAGGCAGACATGGAGGATGCCGGATTTCCGGATCTTGGAATCCGTGGGGGTATTGTCCACAGGATGGCAGTTGGCTTCGGTGATGTCCCCCACAGAAGCCCAGCGGGTGTGGGCGCTGACCGAGGCACTCTTGTTGGGAAACCGGGTGAGCAGATGAAGGATGTGATCGTTTTTCACCTGGCTTCTCAAAAAGGAGACATTGTCCCCAAGGGCGCCGATTTCAGCGGCAAACTTATAGGTAAAGGAGATGCCGATGCAGGGAATTCCCTTTTCGTCGGGAATGCCCTCCTGGATGCTGATGCTGTTGTTGGCCAGAACCTTGTGGTTGCTCCTGGTTTTTAGAAGATCGGTGAGCCCGGCCTTGCCCAGCTCCTGGCGGAAGGCTTCAAAGGTATCGGCATCCAGGGTGAAAAGAACAGAGAATCCAGCGGAATCCCGACCCCTCACCTCCAGGCGGTCAATGCTGTTCATCACGGCATTGATGCGTTTGAACACCGATATGGGGGAGGCATCCCCCTTTTCCGGGGTGGTGGACACCCCCAGGTTCTGGAGGGCGGTGATATTGTCCAGGATCTCCTTTTCCAGGGCCCAGGTGATGTCCCGGAGCAAGTCCAGCCGTTCTGAAACAATGTCCACATCCGCAGTGGAAAGGGCTTCTTCGGCTTTGTGAAATTCGGTGAGGTTGACTTCTATCAATGTTTGCAGCTGGCGGGTGATGCGGGTCAGGTCACGGATCTGGTCCGGTGACTGGTACAATTGCTGGAACAGGGTTTCCTGCTTCAATGCCTGGGCAATCCCGTTCAGTTCGTTCAACAGGGCGTTGCCCCCAAGGTAGCGTGTCTCAATGGCCGTGGCATTTTTTTCAGACATCCTGGACAAACCGGATTCCTCTATTTGCTGAACGCCGTTCGTCAGGGGGCTCAGATCCATGGACAAAGTGCCCTGGTTTCCCTTGAACGCCACCAGGGCACAGATCCCACAGGAGAGGAGGTTGGGTTGATTTGGGAACAAAATCAGTGTGTTCTCAGGCGCTGTGGCAGGAGACGTTCCCAGCTGGAGCTGGAAGGGAAGCATGCGTATGAGCGACCTGAGTTTGTGTTGGATACAGAAATTCATATTACCTCCGAAATAGGGGACCCAGCTGGTCCGGTCGTATCACTGGCCTACGGGTTGGTGCGGGATTTTGAAGCGGCCTGGGCCAGCCGGGGTTCAAAATATGTCTTCAGAATGGTACGGGCGTGGTCGGCTGCCCGTGTGCCAATGTATTTGCCGTGTCCCACCAGAATGGCAAGGGTGACGGCGTCATTGCCCGTTTTTTGTTTTTCCAAACCCGGTAAACCAGTCGTATTTAATGGTGTGGTTGCGATTGTACAATGATCCGGTTTTTCCCCCAATGAGCAAGTGTTTCAGGACCTTGTCCCTGGAGGAGCGGCGGAATGATTTCCGGGCCGTCCCGGAACGAACGGTTTTTTGCATCAGCGTTAACATGGCATCGGCCGTTGCCGCTTTCATTGACGTTTTATAGAATGCCTTTTCCCTTTTGTAAATGGTTTCGTCCATTGTGTTGGTGATTCGATCCACAATGGTGGGAACCAGGCTCTTTCCCTGGTTGAGGACCGCCGAGACCATGACCGCTGCAAAAATAGGGGACATCATGGTGTTCTGGTTGAATCCGCACCCCAGTTCGGCCAGGTGGTATTCGCTTTCATTGGTGGCAAACTGCCCCGATGCTGCTGCCATGTCACCGGGCAGGGGCAGGGTGAAACCAAATGCCTGTGCATACCGGTCCAGCCGTTCACGGCCCAGGTGGTTTTTCCCCAATTTTCCGAACACCGGGTTGATGGATTCTGCAAAGGCGCTCTCCAGGGTGGTTTTCACCGTATACTTGTTGCGGACCTCCTTGAGCTGGCGTTTGTACAGGGTATACTTATTCCCGTTGAAATGGAGGGGCGTTTTGGGGGTGTATCCCAGGTCGTCTATGGCCGCTGCGGCCGTGACAATTTTAAAGAGGCTGGCAGCCGGATAGGCATCCCGGGTGGCCGGGTTTGCCCTTGGCGTTTCCAGGTCGTATCCGGCCAGGGCCTTGATTTGTCCTGTCCGGGCGTCCATGACCACAAAGGCCAGCTGGATGGGCTTGCCCCGTTTGCGCCGTTTTTGTTTTTCCATTTCCCGGTTAAGCTGGGTCTGCAGATTAATATCCAGGCTGTTCTCCACACGGAAACTTTGCTCAGGGGTGTCCACAAAGAACACGTCCTGATCGGAATTAAGGAAGGACAATCCCTTGACCAATTCCCGGGTCTGGGCCATTTCCCACTTGGGGGCGGTCGGTTCTTCCGGGGTGTCTGGGGCGGTTTTTTCCTGGAAAAACGCGCAGAGGGATCGGGCCATTTCCTGGGTTTTGTTCAGGACCGGGCCGGAGAAAAAGAAAACACCGCAGGCAAGGAACGCCAGTATGAGAAGTAGGCGGATCAAACGGAATCTGGCTTTTTTCTTCCGTTTCTTCAGGAAATAGTCTGACTGGTGCTGTCGCCAGGAATTGTCGTTCTTAAACGTATGCAAAAATTTGAATTCCAAGGGTCCCCTTTTCCACGGATGGAAAAGAAGGGGACCCTGACAATTGGTTTTATTTGACGGCACAGCCCGGGGGCAGATCCTTGTCAAAGGCGGAGAGAATTAGCTCTTTTTTGCGGCCTGCTGCCAGGATCATTCCCTGGGACACCTCGCCCATGAGTTTGGCCTCCTTGAGGTTGGCCACCACAATCACCTCTTTCCCGATGAGATCTTCGGGGGCATAGGACTTGCCGATGCCGGCAATGATCTGCCGGGTTTCTGGGCCCAGGTCCACCTTGAGTTTGAGCAATTTGTTGGACTTTTCCACCCTTTCTGCTTCCAGAACCGTTCCGGACCGCAGGTCGATCTTGGCGAAATCATCGATGGTGATTTCATCCTTCAGGGCTGGCTTAAAGGGTTTAGCCGGTTTGGGGGCCTTGTCTTCCTTTTTTACCTCGATGCGGGGGAAGAGTTGCCCGGGTTTTTCAATGAGGGCACCGGCCTTCATCTGCCCCCAGGGCAGGATGTCCGAGAGGGTGACAAAGCCCTGTTCCGGGGCGGCAAAGCCCAGGTCTACCTGCATTTTTTTACTGGTTTCCGGCATGATGGGGTAGATCAGGCAGGAGACCACGCGGATGCCTTCCACAAGGTTGTACATGACGCCGGCCAGATCTGCCGCCCTGGCCTCATCCTTGGCCAGGTTCCATGGCTCGTTGGCATCGATGTACTTGTTCATTTTGGAGATGAACTTCCAGACGGCGGCGGTGCCTTTGTGGTATTGGCACAGGGCCATGGTCTCTTTGAATACCCCAATGGCTTCGGTGGCATCGGCTTCCAAGGATTTCACATTGTCGGAGCTGTTTTCCGGCACGCTGCCCTTGAAGTAGCGGTGGGTCATGGAGAGCACCCGTGAGAACAGGTTGCCCAGGTCGTTGGCCAGATCGGAGTTGATCCGGGAGACAATGACATCTTCGGTGAAGTTGGCGTCCAGCCCAAAGACCATTTCCCGCATGAGGAAGTAGCGGAAGGCGTCCACCCCGTACTCGGCGGTGACTTCAACCGGGTCGGTGACGTTACCGATGCTCTTGGACATCTTGGAGCCCTTGACGTTCCAGAAACCGTGGACGTTGAGGCCGTTGTAAATGGGCAGTCCGGCGGCCTTGAGCATGATGGGCCAGTAGATGCCGTGGGGTTTGATGATGTCCTTGGCCACAAAGTGGCGGGCCGTGGGCCAGTATTGGTTGAAGGTCTCGGATTTGGGGCCGCCCAGGGCGGTGACGTAGTTGACCAGGGCGTCGAACCAGACATAGGTAACGTAGTTTTCGTCAAAGGGCAGGTCAATTCCCCAGGTCAGCCGGGTCTTGGGCCGGGAGATGCACAGATCCTCCAGGGGCTCCTTGAGAAAGGAGAGCAGCTCGGTGCGGTATTGCTCGGGCCGGATGAAGTCGGGGTTGCCCTTGATGTGGTCGATGAGCCAGTCCTGGTATTTGCTCATCTTGAAGAAATAGTTGGATTCCTTGATGGTCTCCGGTTCGGTGCCGTGGTCAGGGCATTTGCCGTCCACAAGCTCCCGTTCCTGGTAAAAGCGTTCACAGCCAAAGCAGTAAAGCCCTTCGTAGGAGGAAAAATAGATGTCTCCGGAATCGTGGATCTGGGAGAGCAGATCCCTGACCACCTGGATGTGGTCGGCATCGGTGGTGCGGATGAACCGGTCGTTGGCGATGTGCAGGGTGGGCCACAGATCCTGGAAAAGCTGGCTGATCTGGTCCACGTAGGCCTTGGGGCTGGTGTTCTGTTTTTCAGCCGCCTGTACAATTTTATCCCCGTGTTCGTCGGTTCCGGTGAGGAAAAAGGTCTGGTGGCCGTCCATCTGTTTGAACCGGGTGGCCACGTCGGCTGCAATGGTGGTATAGGCATGGCCCAGGTGGGGCTTGGCATTGACGTAGTATATGGGCGTGGTAAAAAATTGTCGTTTGGTTTCCATGGGGATCCTGTTTTAATTTTTCAGTTCATCGATGTGTTTTTCGATTTCAGTGCGGTCTTCCATTCGAAGGGTGATGGTCTGCTTGAGAACATTCTGGCGGATGACCTTGCCCTTGCCGTCCTTGAGATTGAGCACCTTGCCCATTTTGGGCATTTTCTTTTTGAGCTGCTTATAGGTCTTGTTCTCAAAGGTCAGGCAGCACATGAGGCGACCGCAGACACCGGATATCTTGGTGGGGTTCAAGGAAAGCCCCTGCTCCTTGGCCATCTTAATGGAGATGGGTTCAAATCCGTGCATGAATGAGGAACAGCAGAATTCCCGACCGCATTTGCCGATGCCCCCGCAATGCTTGGACAGGTTGCGGATGCCCACCTGCCGCATCTCGATGCGGATGCTGTATTCCTTGACCAGCAGTTTGATCAGCTCCCTAAAATCGATGCGACCGTCTGCGGTGTAGAAAAAGGTCAGCTTGTTCCGGTCAAAGGTGCTTTCCACGCTGAACAGGTTCATGAGCAGTCCCAGATCGTTGATGCACTTGTTACAGAACCCATGGGCCCGCTTCTCAAGGTGCTGGATTTCTTCCCTGCGGATGAAATCCTCGGGGGTGGCGATGCGGACGATCTGTTTGTACTTTTTGCCGCTTTCGTTCACCTCCTTGGGCAATTTGGCAATGACGCCGAATCCCAATCCCTGTTCGGTTTCAACAATGACCCGATCTCCGATATTCAGGACAAAGGCACCGCTTTTGAAATCGTAAATCTTGCCTGCTTTTTTAAATTTTACGCCTGCCACCTTTATCATAATATATGGTATCCCTCATCCAGACAAATCCCCAGGAAAAATCGGTCAAAGGTTAACCTGGGGGAGGCGTTGGATGTTAGACGCTTCTCCGTTTCATATAAATGGTCCATCCACTTGAGAATTCGATCATATTCAATTATCTGACTAATATCTGTAAATGTATCGAAAAAATCAAGATTAACTATTTTTTTCACGCCCAGGGGAAGCACCATGAGATCCCTGAAAACACTCTGGATGACGGCCAGGCTGTCCAGGGTGGCGTCGGGTTGGGCCACCAGTTTCTGTGAAAAGGCCAATGCCCGGGCAACGGGCGGTTGGGGCCGGGGTTTCATCAGGGCGGTCAGTTCTTTGATGATCCATTGCCGGCGGTGGATCCAGTCCACGCCCTGGTCGGGGTCGCTGTGGAGCAGGCGTGCGGCCTGGTCCTGGTCGGAACCGGCCGTGCCCGCGGCAATGGCGGCCTGCTCCAGGGAGACCCCATGGTGTTGGGCCAGGTACTGGGTCAGGCCGGTGCCGGTGAGGGGTTTGAACCTGAAGGTGCGGCACCGGGAACGGATGGTGTCCAAAAGCTGGGAGGCATCCGGTGTCAGGAGAATAAAAAAGGTGTTCTCGGGCGGTTCTTCCAGCAGCTTGAGCAGTGCATTCTGGGCCTGGACATTCATCTGCTCCGCCCTGTGGATGAGGATCATTCGGTGACGGGCCTCATTGGGGCGTGTGGAAATCTGCATTCCCATGTCCCGGATCTGGGAGATGGCAATGTTCTTCTTTTTTTCCTCGGATTGAACCTGGATGATATCCGGATGCATTCGATCCAGAATTTTTTTACAGGATCGGCATTCCCTACAGGGGGCATTCTGCTTCGGTCCCAGACAATTCACCCCCATTGCAAACACAAATGCCGCTTCTGTTTTACCGGTGCCCGTGGGGCCGGTAAACAGAAGGGCATTGGGAATTTTACGGGTTTTTATAATCTGGTGTAATTCCGGATTTACCGCTGGAATGGTGCCTTTTTGATCGGGGGTTGGCATGCAGTGATCTTAGTAGTCCACCCGCTCTTTCAGTTCCTTACCACATTTGAAGAAGGGGAGACGTTTGGGGGGGATCTGAACCTTCTGGCCGGTTTTGGGATTGCGGCCGACATAGCTTTTGTACTCTTTGATGTGAAAGCTACAAAATCCTCTAATTTCAACACGTTCTCCGTCAACAAAGGCATCGGAAAGGGAGTCGAAAAAGATTTTGATTACTTCGGCAGCTTCAGCTTTGGTCAGGTCTGCCCGTTCTTTTAGGGTGGAAATCAGTTCAAGCTTGTTCATAAATCCTCTATCTGTATTAAAAAGGTATCAGTAAAATTGTGTTCTGGGTTGTATTCAAAAATTTATAAAAAGTCAAGGGGTTATGCAGGGATCATGGGTAGTTTTTCCACATTGTCCGCATCGATTTCAACGCCGGCGTATTGGCCGAGCAATTCGATCTTAACAATCACCCTTCCTTTTCCCTTGTGCCGGGAAAATTCTCCCTTCAGGCCAGCCATGGGGCCTTCCAGCACCATGACCGGATCGCCGGGCTTCACCGAAACGCAGCTTCCCGTGACCACATCGGTCTGTGCAGATGTCATCAACTTGAGTGAATGAATCTGGGTGTCTGGGATGGGAATGGGTTTTTGGGTATTCCCCAGTAGTCTCACTGCACCCATTGTCTTTAAAATGGACAATTGGTGCGCAGGGTCGAAGCTTGATTTAACAAAAATATAGCCAGGGAACAAGGGAATTTCGATCATGAGCTTTCGATCCTTGCGACGGCTGAGTTTTCGCACCGTTGGCAGAAAGGTTTCTATTTTTTTTCGGGTCACCTGCTGGAACACTGTGTTTTCAAAATTGCTGCGGGTCAGCAGGGCAAACCAGTGGCGGGTGTTCGATGTCATAGAGTTCCAAAACCTCCGAGTCCTCTGAGAATGATCATGACGGCAATGCTTTTCTCCCGTTCGGTATCTTCCTTGCCTTCAAGGGCAAGGGTCCAGCAATCCTGGGTATATCTGAGGCCCAGGATGGATTCAATGGTCCGATCCCTTTCCCGGTCCATCTCCACTGAATAGTAAAGGAGCAGATCCCGGGTGGCCTGGATGTCCAGCCGGGTTTTCCAGGTGTGGATGGTATTGGTAACGGAGTTGGTACCACCCTTGGTGTACCGAAGGGTGGTGGAAAGGGAATCCCCCCGGTTGTTCCTCAGGGTAGCGCCCACATCGGTTTTGGTAAACCGGGATTTATAGGGATCCCAATAAATGTCACTGTCAAGGGAAAGGTAGGTGACGGGGTAGGCTTCCACTTTCAACCGGATATCTGACCAGCGGTTTTTCCCCTCGGCTTCCAGGGTATCGGTGTCAAGCAGACTATAATCCTGGGCCAATTCAAACCAGAGCAACTGCCTGTACCGGGCCACTGGCGTGGGATCCTTGGAAAAAGTTTTGCCGGTAAAGGTGTTGGAAAGGGTCCAGGTGAACTGGTTTTCCTCGGTGATGCGGTCGATGCTGGTGAAGCTGGGCAGATCGTCCTGGTCCACCTCGGGGACATAGCGGTAGGTGATTTTGGGAATGAGTTCGTGCTGGATCCTGTCGGCCATCTCCAGTCCTGGAGAAAAAACCTTGGTCAGCTTGAAGTAGAAGTCGGTTCCCGTGTCCAGAACAAAGCGGCTGCGCAGATTGTCGTCGTTGTTGTCGGCATCGGTGAAATTATCGGTGTACCAGAGGGTGCCCCGGGTGCCCACATAGGGGGTGATATGGAAGCTTTTTCCCAGCACGGTGGGGCGGTAGAGCTTGGGGTAGACATCCAGGCGCTGGCCGTTGACCAGTGTGGCTGTGGTGTCCTTTCTGTAAAAGGAGGCCACCTCGGAATCCAAGGTGTAGTAAAACCTGGAATTTCCGATTTCCTGGCGGGTGGCGTCAAAACTGATCTGGGGAAGGGTCTGGAGATTGGTGTCGGACCGGTTTTCGTCCTGGCGGGCCAGGACATCGTCGTACCAAAGGGCCTGGGCCGTAAGGGAATAATTGCCCCAGTTCCGGTTCAGGGTTAGGCTGTTTTTCCGGGTGGTGTCGTCGTAGGAGTCCAGGCCCCGGCCAAAGCCCTCTTCAAATTCGTCGTCGGTGGAATTGTAACCGGTGATGCCGTCCTTGAATTCCAGAAGGTAGTCGGCGTCGCTGACATAATCGATGTCCAGCTTGCCGGTGAATCCGGCGGGCAATTCCTGGTCCACCTTCATGCGGAACCAGTACCGGTCATGGTTGGTTCGGTCCGGGGTGGAACCGAAGCTGTAATCCTGATTGTCCTCGGTGCTGTCCCCAATGGTGCGGTCGTTGAGATAATCGTAGTAGAGGGTACCCTTGGATTGGGGGGAGAGCACATACCGGTATTCCAGACCGAATTTTACCCCGCGATCGGCCAGGTAGTCCGTGGAAATGGTGGCATCGGTGTCCCGGGACAGGGCCAGGAAAAGGGGCTGGTCATATTCGAATCCGGTGCGGGATGAGCTGCCGAACCGGGGGGCCAGAAGGCCGCTTTGCCGTTTGGTTTTCACGGGAAAGGCCAGGAAGGGGGAATAGATGGCAGGCAGCTTTTTGGCCCAGAGTACGGTGTGCTTGGCAAACCCGTATCCTTCAATGGTAACCTCGATGTCCCTGCCCGTGACCTTCCAGTCCGGAGACTCGCCGTCGCAGGAGGTCAGTGTGCCCTTGGCAAGGGTATAGGTGTCCTTGCCGGTTTTCTTTATGGTATCTCCTTTGATGTGGATATTATTTTTCTGAATGAAAATGTGGCCCTGTTCGATGATGCCGGTCTCGGTGGCGAGATTGAACTGCATGGCATCACAAGTGATGGCGTCTTCCCCGGCCACCAGCAGAACATCGCCCATGGCAAGGGTGTCCTTGGTCTGGTTGGAGAATTCCACATAATCGGCTTCCAGGCGAGTCTGGCCGCCGGTGATAATAACCTCTCCCCTGGCGATGTAAACGGATTTTTCCTGGTCAAATGAGACCGATACGGCACTGATTTTCCAGGGGATTTTCTTGGGATCTTCCAGGGGGGAAGCAGCAAATGCCGTGCCGATTAGAACTAGGCAGAACAGCATAAAAAAAAATTGCAGAAAACGGCGATGCATTTGTGAATCCTGGCCTTTCATTGTCTTTCCAGTTTAAAAATTGCACATCGAATAAAATTACTGTATAAAGCCATTTTATATAATAAAAGTCAAGGCAGAATACGGCAAATGCCCATATTCCGGGGATTTACAGAGGATGGGCATCTTCGAAAGGATTCAGTATGACCCCCTCTATAATTGATGCCATTGGAAACACTCCCCTAGTGGAAATTCGAAAGACCAATCCGGTTCCGGGCGTCAAAATTCTAGCAAAGTTGGAATATATGAACCCGGGCGGCTCCATCAAAGACCGGGCCGCCCTTCAGATGATTCTCCAGGCCGAAGCCTCGGGGGAGCTGACACCGGGAAAAACCGTCATTGAGGCCACCTCCGGCAATACCGGCATCGGCCTTGCCATGATCTGTGCGGTCAAGGGGTATCCTTTGGCATTGACCATGGCGGAAAATGCCAGTGAAGAGCGCAAGAGCATCCTGCGGGCCAGGGGGGCTCAGATCATCCTTACCCCCCGGCACCTGGGGTCCGACGGCGCCATTGAAGAAGCCTATCGCCTGGCCCGGGAAAATCCCGATCAATATTTCATCACCGACCAGTACAATAACCAGGGCAATTGGCAGGCCCATTACCAGGGCACGGGCCCTGAGATCATGGCCCAGACCAGGGGGGATCTTTCCTCTGTGGTGGCCACGGTGGGCACCTCGGGCACCCTCATGGGGCTGAGCCGGTATTTCCGGGAAAATGCTCCCCAGGTGACCGTGGTCTGTGCCGAACCCTACAAGGGGCACCGGATCCAGGGATTGAAAAACATGAAGGAGTCCTATACCCCGGGGATCTTTGACAAGGGGCTTCTGGGGCGCAATGTCCGGGTGGAGGACGATGCCGCCTTTGACATGGCCCGGCGCCTGGCCCGGGAAGAGGGCCTTTTTGTGGGCATGAGCTCCGGGGCGGCCATGTCCGCCGCCGTGGAAGAGGCCCGGCGCATTAAGAAGGGCGTGGTGGTGGTGATTTTCCCGGACTCCGGGGAACGGTATCTTTCCACCTCCCTGTTCAAGGTCAACACGGCCATGGATCTTTCCCTTTATAACACCCTTTCCCTTCAAAAGGAGAGTTTTTCCGGCCTGGAAAAGGATAAGGTCTCCATTTATACCTGCGGTCCCACCGTGGATCGCAGGCGCCATGTGGGCGACTTCAGGCGGTATCTGTTCACTGATCTTCTCATCCGGTATTTCGAATTCCACCACGTGGGGGTCAAGCATGTGGTGAACATCACCGACTACGACGATAAGACCATCCAGGGCTCCCAGCGCGAAGGCAAACGGCTTGACGAGTTCACCCGGGCCCATGTGATGGCCTTTAAGGAGGATCTGGCCCGGCTTAAGGTGCGCCCGGCCCAGGCCTACCCCCTGGTGTCGGATCATTTTAAGGAGATGACCGACCTGGCCCGTAAGCTGGTCCACAAGGGCAATGCCTATGAAAAACTCCACTCCGTCTATATGGATGTGGGCAAGGCCGATGCCTATGGCCGTCTGTCCCGGGTGGATCTGGAAAAGATCCGCCTGGGGGTCACCGTGGATCTGGATGAGTACGAAAAAAAGAACCCCAGGGATTTTACCCTGCTCAAGCGGGTGACCCTGGCCGAGCTGCGCAGGGGCATCGGCATGCAGACCGAATGGGGCAATGTCAGGCCCTCACTCCATCTTCAATGTGCGGCCATTGCCATGAAATACCTGGGCGACCGCTTTGACATCCACACCGGGGACCGGGAGTTGACCTTCCCCCACCATGAAAACGAGATGGCCATTGCCAATGCCGTGGCCGATACCCCCCTGGCCAATGTCTGGCTCCATTGCGACCGGGTGCGCTATGACGGCTCTTTGGGGGCCGAGACCATTGAGGAACTCACCCTGGATGCCCTGGAAGCCCGGGGCTGGGACATGGCCACCCTTCGGTTCTGGCTTCTGTCCGGTCACTACCGCAAGCAATTGGTTTTGTCCGAGCAGACCCTCAAGGATGCCCGGTTTACCCTGGAACGCATCAACCGCTGCATCGAAACCCTGGGCAGCCTTGAAAACGATACCTCCAGGGGGGATATGGACCAGATGGTCTATGACCTTCGCCAGGGGGTTCTTACGGCCCTGGGGGATGATTTAAAAACGGCCAAGGTGGTCTCCTCCCTGGTGTCCAACGTCAAGAAAATCAACGCCATGATGAGCCAAAACTGCATCAGCACCGAGGATGCCGACCGTCTTCTGGAGGGCTTCCGGGAGATCAACGATATTTTGCAGGTGTTTGAATTTGACCGGCGCCGGGAATATCCGGCCCAGGTCAGGGAATTGATCAACGCACGGGAGACCGCCCGTGGGAATAAGGACTGGGAGACGGCGGACCGACTCAGGGACGAGATCGAAGCCCTGGGCATCGCCCTCCACGATAAAAAGGTAGATCCATGACATTATCCCCTGTTTTTTTCCCCTTCACCCACATGGGGGAAGGGGCCCTTGACGCACTAGAACCGTTTTTTTCCAACATTGTCTGTCTGCCCCTGGACCGGGACTGGGCCCAACGGCCGACCCTGGCCCAGGCCGCTGAAAGGGGCCTTTTACTGCCGGTCTTTCCCCATGCCGACGTGGTGGACGAGGTGGAGGGGCATGCCGGCACCTTCCAGGCCTGGGCCGATCTGCACAGGGGCAATGAACGCAACCTGGGGGCCTTGCTCAAGGACAGCCCCTATTTTTGTGATGATACCCAGCTGACCCGCATCCAGTCCCAGATCCTCAAGGGGAGCCAGGGAAACGGGGATGCGGCCTCCTCCACCCCCACGGATGCCCAACGCATTTCATCGGCCCTTCTCTTTTTGAAGCTGGCCCAGGACCGGGATGCCCAGGAGGAGAAAATCCAGGGAGAACTGGCCGCCCTTGAGCGGAACAAGTCTGAGTTGTTTTCCCAGCTCAAAGGGGAGGTGGATGGGCTGTCCCATGCCCGGGAATCCGTTTTAAATCCCGACCCCGGCAGGACCATGACCCGGGAGCGGATAGCGGCCTGGGCAGCCTGGGCCCGGCATTGTGGTCTGTTCCGGGAAAAGGAAGACCAGACCCTTCTTTTGACAACAAGTTCAGCGGTTTTCGAATACCTGGAAGCCAATGCCGAAGGCCCAATAAATACCCTTGACATTGAATCCATAAAAGGGCATGAAGTTGAATGTGATTGGAGGCAAAAATGGCAAAAGCGTTTTGCCAATAGCATACAGCAAATGGTCGAAACAGGTTCTTCCATTAAATCACCTTTGCCGGAAGCTCAAGATGGATGCCGATGTATGGGACGGGTTCAACTTGGGCTTTTTTCAGGAAAGGTGGTGGAGGAATGTTTTAACCAGCCCGGCATATCACTTGCGGTCTGCAGGGTCGAACTTAAGTGATAAAACACTTGATTTTATCAAAGCAGATGTTATAAAAGCGTTTTTTAAACTGAGCACAGCTTAAAAAATGAGTTTATAATACGAAGAATCTTACATTATTTAAGGAGGCTATTAAAATGGCTTTTACCCCAATTGTTGACGAGTCCAAATGTGTTGGTTGCGAAGAATGTGTAGACGTATGTCCCGTTGAAGTATTCGAGATGGAAGACGAAAAGTCCGTGGCCGTCAACGCAGAAGAATGCATGGGTTGCGAATCCTGTGTAGAAGTATGTGAAGAAGACGCCATTGTAGTTGAAGAAGACTAGGCACTTCGATACTGCACCATCGTTTTAATGCCGGATCTGTGGGTCAACAGATCCGGCATCTTAATTTTCCAAATGGCCCAATCCCCCTGAACGGGGTTGTTTCCTTTGCAATCCCGCCTGCCTTCCGATATAACACTGATAGAAGCGCCAACCCTTAAGTCCAACATTTAGGAAGGCTATGCAGGCACCCTCAGATACCCCGTTTTCATCCCGCAAGATCGCCGGCATCCTGGTCAAGACCGGTTTGATGTCCAGGGACAAGGCCGGTGAAATCCTCCAGCAGGAAAACGCAGTCAAGGAACAGATCTACCGGCAGAACGCCCGTAAGCGGTTCAAGGGCCTGTCCCGAAACGAGGCCCTCTCCCTTCTTACCCTCATCGATGTCCTCCTCTTTTTAAAACTCATGCGGTCCGATGCACCGGATAAGCCCCTGGATGAGGACCGGATATACCGGGCCCTGGCCTGGGCCTGGGATATGGAATACCGTAAGATTGATCCCCTGAAACTGGAACTGAGTCTGGTCACCGGCACCATTTCCAAGTCCTTTGCCGCAAAGCATCAATTGCTGCCCCTGCAGGTGGAGGGGGGCAAGCTGGTGGTGGCCACACCCAATCCCTTTGACCGGGAGGCCATTGAGGATGTGGAGCGGGCCTCAAAGCTCAAGGTGAAGCCCATTGTTTCCAGCCGGTCCGATGTGGAAAAGCTCATCCAGGAGTTCTTCGGCTTCCACAGGTCCATCTCCGCGGCAGAGGATCTTTTTGCCGCCCGTGGACTGGACATCGGGAACCTGGAACGGCTGACCCGGCTTTCCTCCAAGGAGGATATGCCCTCCACGGACCAGCACATTGTCAATGCGGTGAACCATCTGTTTTCCTATGCCTTTGACCAGAAGGCCTCGGATGTCCACATCGAGCCCAAACGGGATGTCTGCCTGGTGCGCATGCGCATCGACGGCGCCCTGCACACAGCCTATAAACTGCCCAAGCAATTGCACAATGCCGTGGTGAGCCGGATCAAGACCCTTTCCGCCCTGGATATGGCGGAAAAACGGCGTCCCCAGGACGGTCGCATCAAACTGGGCAAGGATGAGACCGAGGTGGAGGTCCGTGTCTCCACCATTCCGGTTGCCTTTGGTGAAAAGGTGGTCATGCGGATCATGGATCCGGACTTTTTGTTCCAGGACCTGGAGAACCTTGGGTTTTTTAAGTCGGATTTTGAGGGCTATAAAGAACTGATTTCAAAGCCCTTCGGCATTGTTCTTGTCACCGGCCCCACCGGGTCGGGGAAATCCACCACCCTCTATTCCAGCCTGAAAATGCTCTCCTCCCCGGAGGTGAATATCACCACCATTGAGGACCCCATTGAAATGGTCCATGAAGAGTTCAACCAGATTGCGGTTCAGCCAGCCATTGATGTGACCTTTGCCAGTGTGCTGCGCAATATCCTGCGCCAGGATCCCGATATCATCATGGTGGGGGAAATCCGGGACCGGGAGACGGTGAATTCGGCGGTCCAGGCCGCATTGACCGGACATCTGGTCCTCTCCACCCTCCACACCAACGATGCCGTGTCCAGCCTTTTCCGCCTCATGGACCTGGGCATGCCCCCCTACCTGATCCAGGCATCGCTGAACGGCATTGTGGCCCAGCGTCTGGTGAGAAAAATCTGCCCCCATTGCGCGGAAACCTTTGAAATGGATGTGCGGGAGTTGAAATTGATGGGGCTGGATGTCAAGGCGCAGGGCCGGGTCACCCTCCGCCACGGCAGGGGCTGCGCCAAATGTCGGCAGACGGGATACAAGGGGCGTACGGGGATCTATGAAATCATGCCCTATTCAGATGCCCTGAAATGCATGACCTCGGACAATGCCGTTCTGGATGCCATGCGGGCCAAGGCCAGGGAAGAAGGCATGCAATTGCTCAGGGAAGGGGGGATCCGGAAGATGCTTTTGGGCCAAACCACCTACCAGGAAGTGCTTCGGGTGACCTGGGATCAGACCTGATCCATCCCTTTGTCCGGTGGCCGGATATGGGCGGCGGGGGACACAGACGGGTTTCCCTGTCCTTGCCGTGGATGGCCGGTTGGCCATACCGGTTTTAAAAAAGGTCCGGGAAGGAAGGCTTAGGAAAAAAATCTGCCGCCGATACCCTTCAGGGTAGCGGCGGCAGTGGTGTTTATGGGCTTTGATTCGGCAGTACTTCTGGATCAGTAGATGCCGTCCCCGGGATGGATGTCCCGGTTGGAACTGAGAACCATGACGGTGGCCGTGTCCTTTTCGGCCTTTAAAACGATGGCCTTCCCGGCCCTGAGGGGGGAAAGGGGGATGGATTTTTTGGCAAAGAAGCTTTTATTGGTCTCGGTGGTGGACTGGGCGATGGTCCGGATCTGTCCGGGGTGGACATTGTCCGCCCTGCCTTTGTCGATGAAGGCCAGGGTATAATCATTGATCATGTTCAGATTATCCTCGGAGCAGATGAGTTCGGCATGGATGGGCGGGGGGGATTCTACAACGGAGATTTTGGGATTGCTGGGGGTGTAGGACATGATTTTATCTCCGGAGGAGACATCTCTTATGCCGTGTTCAACCCGTGCCAGAACCGAGGGACCATGGTCCTCAAGGATGCGGATCCGGGCCTTGATGAGGTGGAGAAATCCGTCATGTCCCGAAGCGTTGAGCTTTTTTCCTATATTCCGTGTGGTATAGACCAGGTAGGTTTCTCCGGGTTTGAAAAGTCCCATTTTATCGGGTTGAATGAAAAGGCGTTCCGATGGGGAGATCATCTGGTGGTTGTCCTCACTGGAAATCACCGTTCCCAGGCCCGGCATGGGGGTGGGGCGGATGAAGCTCACATAATCCATGTGGAAGTAGACAAATTGCACGGGATCGGGCAATGGGGCAGGCGGGGGCGTTGCCGCGGCCATTGAGACGGGGGGCTGCTTTTTCAGAAAGATCTGGATTTTATTGCCCGGATAGATCCAATGGGGGTTTTTCACCTCCCGGTTCTGCTCCCAGAGGCCGGGCCAGTCCCATTGGGAATTGTAGAACTTCTGGGAGAGATCCCACAGGGTATCGCCTTTCTGGATGGTATAGTAAAAGCCTTCACCCTGGGCTGCTGCCGGGGAAAGATAAACGACAAGGCCCCACAGGACCATGGTGGCGAATACGCAAAAATCTTTGATGGTTCTCATGACGGCTCCCTATTTTGGAGGGGATGGGGGTTTGGTGACACCTTGACTTTATTAAAACTCCTGTTCTATAAATTTGTCAAGCAGTGTTACCCACCTCACTATTAATTTGGATGGAAAATGAAGTCGATTGCCAACCTGTTGTTTGAAGTTAGAATTCTAAAAGATATCGTTCGGTCGGGATATGCCTTTCTCGGATCTGGGAAGGAAAGTATCGCAGAGCATAGTTTCACCACCGCCTTTATTTGTTTTGCCATGTCGCGCATGGCCCCGGAGGTGGACGGAGAGCGTCTCATGTCCATGGCCCTGGTCCATGACATCCCCGAATCCCGCATTGGGGATTTTAATTATGTTCAGAAAAAGTACGGTACTGCCGATGAGGAAAAGGCAGTGGCGGATATGACCAAGGGGGTGCCCTTTGGCAAAGATGTCCGGTCTTTAATCCAGGAATTTAATGAGAAGAAGACCCCCGAGGCCCTATTGGCCAATGATGCGGATCAACTCTCCTTTATCCTGGAGTTGAGGAAACTGGAAGATATTGGAGCAAAGGGACCCGAGGAGTGGCTGCCAAAGGTGGTGGATCGATTGAAGACCCCCCTTGGAAAGCAGCTTGCCCGGGAACTTTTGCAGACCCGATGGGATGAGTGGTGGACAAGGAATTATTCGGAATAGAAATGGATAGACAAAAAAAGGATCCGGAACAGGAGCCCCTGGCCGTTCTTTACCTGGGGGGCGGCCCTGAGTCCGATATCGCAGCGGTCCTGTCGCAACAGATGGGGGTGGTGCTGACCTGGATGCCCGGGGACGATACCCAGGCCATAAGCGCTGTGGACTTCCGTCCCGATGTGGTGGTGGCAGCGCCCTCCGGCGATCCTGTCTCCGTCATGGTGACGGCGGAATTGTGGATCCAATCCCTTGAATTCAAGGCCCGGGGGCCGTCTCCCATGATGTTTTTATCCCTGGAACTCTTTCCTTCCAAAGTCGATGAGGGTAAACTGTACGATATGGGTTACGATGGAATTGTCATGGGTATTCCTTCCCCATTGGAATTGTTACGCCGCAGTCGTCATTTCCTCCAGTATAAAAGCCTTTCCCAGCGGTATTCCCGGGGTCAGAACCGGCTGGCCCAATCCTTTCAATATTTGGATCGATTTAAGCAGCAGCTGGCCGATACCAAGGCGGAGCTCATAGAGGATAAAACCGCTCTGAATACCGCATTGAAGCAATTGCAGCAGATGACGGAACAGCGGGAGCGGGCGGAATCACATATCAAAGATCTGCGAAGGGAATGCGGCGAAAATACAGATGCTTTTGTCCAGATGCTTTCCCTGCTGATTCAGCGCAGGGTGGAGGTGAACAGAGGCCATGGAGAGCGGGTGGCCGACATCGCCGTTTGTCTAGCCCAAGAGATGGGATTTAAAGGAAAAATATTGGAGGATCTCCAAAAAGCTGCTATGGTGCATGAGATGGGGCTTCTATTTGCACATGGCCCGTGGAACACCCCGGGCGGGCCCTCACGGTACGACCAGGATCTCCATCTGCAATACCCGGTGAAAGGCGCCGAGGTGCTGGCCCAATGCAAGGCATTTGAAGGGGCCGCAGAGGTGCTTCGCTATCTGAACGAAAATTCCGATGGAACAGGTTATCCGGAAGGACTCAAACGAAAGAATATTCCGCTGGTGTCGCGGATACTGGCCGGGGCCGATGTCTTTGATACCTTGGGAGAAGATCCGGATATCAAGTCCCTGGACGCCCTGCTGGAGGCATTGGGGCGCATGGCCGGTTCCCGCCTTGACCCCGGAGTTGTGGGCCGCCTTGAAAATTATGCGGTATTGAAGAGTCCGGATTTCAGCCGTCAGGTTCGCAGGATAGGGGTGGCCCAGCTGGAGCCGGGAATGGAATTGGGCACTGCCATATTTACCCTCTCCGGAACCAAATTGTTCTCCATGGGAACCGTGCTGACCCAGGAGGCCATTGATAAGCTCATACAATACAACAGGGAATTCCCCGTTGATGAAACTGTTTACATAAAGGCATAAAAAATGGATATTTCTTCCGTCATTGGCGTGATTTCAGGAATCGGGTTTGTGCTGGGTACCATTCTGCTGGGCGGCAGTATCATGATGTTTGTGAATATTCCTTCCATTCTCATTGTTATGGGGGGGACCATCGCATCCACCATGATCGCCTTTCCCATGTCCGACTTCCTGAGTATGTTCAAGGCCGGGATGAAGGTCTTCATGTTCAAGATTGAAAAGCCTGAAGACATCATCGGCAACCTGGTGGAAATATCCAATAAGGCGCGGAAGGGCGGTCTTCTGTCCATTGAAGGGGATATTCAGTCGACGGCTGACCCCTACCTGGCCCAGGCCCTTCAGATGACCGTTGACGGGGTTAAAACCGCGGATATCGCCGCCATCATGCAAAAGAGGATGCAACTGACCAAAAAGGGACTGGACACCGGTTCAACCATTTTCAGTGCCATGGGTGCCTATGCCCCTGCCTTTGGCATGGTGGGAACCCTCATCGGTTTGATCCAGATGCTGGCCAACCTGGATGATCCCTCCTCCATCGGGCCGAAAATGGCCGTGGCCATGATCACAACCTTCTATGGTGCGGTTCTGGCCAACCTGTTTTTCATCCCCATGTCCGATAAACTGTCCGGGCGGGCCGATGAAGAAATCACCAATATGCATATTATTTTCGAGGGGATTCTTTCCATCCGAGAAGGGGAGCATCCCAAGCTCATGGAAGACAAGTTAAGGGTCTATCTGGCAGATGGCGGTAAAGGCGACGATGCGTAACCCAAAGGCGACAGGATAAGATATGGCTGAAGAATCCGGAGAAGAGCGGCAGGCCATTACAGCCCCGCCCCCAGAAGAGAAAAAAGATGACGGCGGCGGTGGCTCACCCGGCTGGATGGCCACCTTTGCCGATTTGGTCACCCTGTTGATGTGCTTTTTTGTTCTCCTCTTTGCCATGAGCACCACCCAGCAGGAGACCTATAAGGAATTGGTGAAATCCCTCAGGAGCGCCCTGGGGGCCCAGGCCGTACCCGAATCCGGAACCCGGGAAGGGTTGACCATGCATGCGGTTCCCTCGGAGGAGCCTTCCGAAAGTCAGCAGATTGATGAGTTGGGCGGGATGATTGAAAAGGAGATGGATGAAATTGTCTCCGAGGTTCGTGAACTGGTTCTGTTCAACAAGTTGGGAGGGGAGGTCAGCGTTTCAAAGAATGAGGACGGGGTGGTGATCACCATGTCGGATCTGTTGCTCTTTGAAACCGGGGGCACCCGGCTGGCGCCCAAGGGGATGGATATTCTTGAAAAGGTGGCCTCGGTCCTGTCCCGGCTGGCCTACCGGGTTAAAATCAAGGGGCATACAGACAGTTCGCCCATGTCCTCCTCCCAGTTTCCTTCCAATTGGGAACTTTCCTCGGCCCGGGCCTCCACCGTGGTCCGTCTGTTGATCGCCAACGGGGTCTCTCCCAAATATATTTCCGCAGAAGGCTATGCCCACTATCACCCCGTGGCCACCAACGACACACCCCAGGGCAGGGCACGGAACCGTCGTGTGGAGATTGTCTACGAGCGGGACAGTATTGCCCGGCAATTCGCCGATATGTAAAGGCCGGCTGGGTGCCGTATCACATCATCAGGTTGTTGAATTTAAAATCCTCAAGGGCGATTTCAAGCTCTGCAATGCCGATCTCCGTTATGCCGAGGATGTCGGCATCCCTTGAGCTGGCAATACCGGACAGGTCCTCTTCTGGATTGTTGGCTTCCATTTTATTACAGACGATATTGGCCATTTTAATGATGGGCAGCAGGATGTCCGTGGCATCGAAATCCTCCAGGTGGTGATCCCGTGCGATGTTCCGGTATTGCTCCGGAATATTCCATTTGGTGAGAAGGTCAAACCCCATGTCGGCATGGAGGCTGGTGAGGATCTTTTCAATGAGCTGGGGGGAGGGGGCAAAACCCTTGGGTTTGGATTCCATGATTTTTTCAAGGGCGGTGAGCAGATAGAGCTTGCCCAGATCGTGGAGGAGCCCTCCAATAAATGCCTTTGCAATCAGATCCTCCATGGCCAGGTGGCGGGCCAGCCAGGACGAGGCCACGGCACAACTTACCGAGTGATTCCACAGGGCGGTCTGGTATTTTTTTACCAGGGGAATTTTGGTGTTAAAGGTCTGTTTCAACACCGTTGTCATGATGATGTTGACCATCTCGTTCTGGCCCAGCCGGATCACGGCGTCTTTCAGGGTTTCCACGTCCCCTAGTCCCCGGTAAAAGGGGGAGTTCGCCGTTTTCAAAACCTGACTGGTCAGGGTCGGATCCATGCGGATCAGAGCGGAGAGTTTTTTAAAATCCGGAACGCCCTTGGTGGCTTCCTGCTGGATCTCCATGCCCTTGGGATTTAGAACGGGCAAAGATTCCTGTTTTTTCACCTGTTCTTTTATCATGTCAATGATACTGGTTTTGGACTCCATGATGCATCAGGCTCCTAATAAACGGTTAATTTCTGGGATGGGTCTTGGGTTGAGCAATCTGGGGATACAGCGGAAAACCTCCTGCAGTGTGGTGACTCCCTGGGTGACTTTTACCAACGCATCCTCCATCAGGGTGACCAGACCTGTGGTTTCGATGCTGATCTGTCGCAGGTCATAGGTGGAACGGGAGGTGAGCACCGCCTCCTTGACAAAGTCGTTGAGGACCAGCAACTCATAAACACCGATGCGGCCCTTGTACCCGGTGTGGTTGCACACGGGGCATCCATTGCCCCGTTGCAGGGGATAGCCGGCCAGGTCTTCGGGGCTGTATCCCAGAAATTTCAGGTCGGCCGAAGAGGCTTTATAGGGCTGCTTACAATGGTCGCAGACCCGCCTGAGAAGGCGCTGGGCCAGGACACAGACCACGGTGGAGGAGATGAGGAAGGGTTCGATGTCCATGTTCATGAGCCGGATCAGACCGGAGATACTGTCTTCGGTGTGAAAGGAGGTCAGGACCTTGTGGCCGGTGAGGGCTGCATGGACGGCCACATCGGCGGAGTAATTGTCCCGGATTTCGCCGATGACAATGACATCGGGGTCCTGGCGGACCACATGGCGCAGGGTTTCTTCAAAGGTCCGGTTGATGGCCGGATCAATGGAACATTGGCAGATGCCCTCCACCACATATTCCACCGGATCCTCTGCTGTGATGATACTGGTTTGGGGTTTGGCGATTTCGGAGATGCAGGAGTAAAGGGTGGTGGTTTTGCCCGAACCGGTGGGGCCGGTGATGATCATAACCCCGGAGGGGGTGGTGAGCACATCCTTTCTGAAGCGTTCCAGCATTTTGGGTTGCATGCCGATGTTGTCCAGTTTGATGATCTGATCGATGCGGTTGAGGATACGCAGGACGATTTTTTCCCCAAAAACCGTCACAAAAAACGAGGTTCTCAGGTCATAGCTGGCCCCCTTGTGCTCAAAGGAGATCCTGCCGTCCTGGTGGCGGCGTTTTTCTGCAATGTTGGCCTTGGAGAGAATTTTCAGCCGGGAGGAGACCATGGTGGCGGCATTGGCCGGGTACATCTTAAAGGGGACCAGGATGCCGTCGATGCGGTACCGGACCTGGAGGCGGCCTTCAAAGGGCTCGATGTGGATATCCGAAGCCCCCTGGTCAATGCCGGAGGCAATGATGGAATCCACGATGCCGATGGCGGTGTTTTCGTCCACCACGGCCTTGGGCTTCAGGGTGCCGGAGCCCAGTTTTTCCAATTTCTTTTCGATCATGTTGGGGGCGGCAATCCCCATGATGAAATTTTTACCAAAGAGTTTTCTGGCCCCCTGGATGTCGCTTTTGTTAAAGGGGTCTGAAAAGACCAGAAGGATTTTTTCCTCCACCTTTTTCACGGGCAGAAAGTTGTTGGCCATGCACCATTTCACCGGGATGCTTTCCAGCAGGGTCTCATCCACATCTTCGATGGAGAGGTCCACAAAGGGAAACCCCAGTTGAACCGAAAGGGCTTCGATAAAGGCGGTTTCACTCATGTATTGGTTTTCAACGATGATCTGGCCCAGGCGCTTGTCCTTCTGGGTTTTCTGGATGCTCAGGGCCGCCTGGAGCTTTTCCTTGGACAGGTAGCCGAATTCCACCAGCAGATCGCCGATTCTCAGGGAAAGGTGGTGGGATCTTAATATGTCCTTAACCTGGTCGTCTTCGATGTATTTTAACTCCCGGAGGGTGTCGATGAGGGTTTTGCCGGGGGTCAGTTTGGATTTGACCCGCATTGCATACCGGGCCTTTGCCTTTGAGAGTACACCCTTCTTGATGAGAAGGGATACAATTTCTCCGGGGTTGGAAGCCATTCTATTTGTCCTGTTTCCTAAGTGTTCATTGCACTGGAAGGGGTGAATGCCGTCCCGGCTGGGAGTAACGGGCGATGGGGGGAATGGAGAACATTGGCCGGGGATGGGAGCTGTCGGGCGTATGGTATTGAAAAATCGCCTGACGATCTTTATTTAAGTAAACCATATTTCATGGTGAAATTCCATAGAATTTCTTTAAATTTCAGCCGGCTGGAGAAGGGGGGATGCAGGAGGGGGAAGGCGCCCAGGACTGGAGCGCCTGTTGATTAGTCCAGGGATTGATCCCGTTTTTGTTTTTCATCTGCCACGATTCGCGACAGATCTGCATGGGGAACATCTTTTCGCATACCCGGGCAGGAATTGGCCATCATGTTCCAGTTTTCCGGATGATCGATGATGGTGGCGATATAGGGCCATGCCTTGCACATATAGGGTTTGACCGGATGGATGGTGCATTGTTTTTCCGGATCAAAGAAAATGCAGGTTTCATTCTCTGCCTGGGTCAGGACCGGCCGGCTGCCGGACATATCGCAATAGTCCCTGATAAAGGTTCCGGGATCGGACTGGATGAAATCGGCGATGCGCCGGATATCATCGGGTGTGACATAGGTGCCGCCAAAGCCCTTGCAGCAGTCGCCGCAAAGTTTGCATTCAAATATTTCTTCGGCGGTTTTGAACTCAGATTCCATATCGTTTTTCCATTGCTTTCTGCATGGTTAAAGGGTCGATGTATTGCAGTTCCCCCCCCATGGGAATGCCCGAAGCGATCCGGCTGACGCGGACCCCCGATGCCTTGAGCCGCTCTTTGATGTAAGAGGCGGTTGCCTCCCCTTCCACATTGGTTTTGGTGGCCAGGATAATTTCCCGGGTGGTGCCGGCATTGGCGCGGTTGAAGAGTTCGGCCAGGCGAATGTCCCTGGGGCCGATACCCTCGATGGGGGACAGGGCGCCCCCCAGAATGTGGTAGACGCCGTTGAATGCCTTGGACCGCTCTATGGCCACCATGTCGGTGGGGTCTTCCACAACGCAGATGGTGGCGTTGTCCCGGGCCGGATCCGAGCAGATGTGGCAGATATCATGATCGCTGAGGGCAAAACAGGTGCTGCAGATGCGCACACTGCTTTTTAGTTCGATGATATCCGCCGCCAGGGCTGCCGCTTCGTGGTCCGGCGCATGGAGGATGTGAAGGGCCAGCCGTTCGGCGGTCTTTCGTCCTATCCCCGGAAGGGTGGACAGGCTCTCCATGAGCTTGAGGATGGCCTTGGGGTAGTGGTTCACTGGGGGTTACATGCCCGGAATGTTCAGGCCACCGGTGAGTTTGCCCATTTCCTTGGAAACCATTTCCTGGGATTTGTTCAGGGCGTCGTTCACTGCCGCCTGGATCAGATCCTGGAGCATTTCCACGTCTTCGGGGTCCACCACTTCTTTTTCCAGGACAATGGATTCGATCTTTTGGCCGCCGTTGGCAATGACCTTGACCATGCCACCGCCGGCGGAGGCTTCTACGGTTTTAAGGGCTAGCTCTTCCTGGGTCTTGAGCATTTTCTTCTGAAGTTTCTGTGCCTGTTTCATCATGGCATTCATATTTTTCATGGGGATGACTCCTTATGGACGGTTAAAATAAAAGGGATATCATAGCGTAATTAAATTAAAATTTCACCATTAAAAATGCGTTTGGCTTCCATGGCCAGCGGATGGTTCAGCGCGGCCTGCCGGGCCTGGAAGTCGGCCTTGGTCTGTCCCTGGTTTGCCACCGGTTTTGTGGGGGCACCGGAGAATTGAATATCCAGGGTTTTGCCCATGACCAGGGTGCAGATTTTGTCCAGCTCGCCTTGCTTCCCGTGGATTCGTTTTTTCTCAAAGGCGGAGCATTCCGGGATGGTGACCTGGAGGATTGGGGCGTCTGTCACCCTGGGGGCTGCCGCCTGGGCCAGCCGGGCATGGATAAAGGGAACCGACCCTTCCACCTGGGCCATAAAGTCTGCCCAATTGCCCTTGCCCGGCGCCGGAGCTGCAGGGACCGTTGAACGGGTTTCTTCGGCCTGGACCATGGCACTGGCCGCCTCATACTCCGGAGGCAGTGGGGCTAGGTCCGTTGCCTGGGGGGGCGGCTCCGCAGCCGGTGGTGCGGCCTGGGGCGGGGGCACATCTGCCCGGGGCTGGGCCGATTGGGGCGGTACAGGCGTGGGGGCGGTCGGTTGGACCGGTTCCTCCATTGTGGGGGCCTGGGGTGCCGGTGGGGCCTGGTCCGATACCGGTGCTGTGTGCCGGGCAGGTTCGATGGGCGGAGTTGCCGGGGCCTGGGATTGGGGCGCTGGTGCCGAAGGGGCCGGTGCCGTCGGCATGGTAATACTGCCCTTTTCAAATTTCTGGTCCACCCCCTTGATCAGGGTATCGATCTTTTGGATGATGCTGTCCAGATCGGTTTCTTTTTGGATCTGGAGCAATTTCAGCAACAGGGTTTCCAGGGCGGTCTGGGTGTGGGTGGAGAATTTGATCAACCCAGCATCGGACAAGAGGCTCTGGAGGAGGACCCCGATATAGCCCTGGGGCAGGGGGGCAACGGTTTCATATAGTTTCCGGCGGTCGGCTTCGGTGAGGTTGACGGCGCCGTGTCCAGGGCCGCACAGTTTAATCACGTTAAGGTTGCGGAAGTGAAGGACAATGTCGTCGTAGAATTTTTTCAGATCCATTCCCGCATCGTTCACCCGTTCGATGGCCTGGATGATGGCGGCCCCGTCGGACTGGAACACTGCCTTGGAGATGTCCGAAAGAAGCTGGCGGTCAATGACCCCTAATCCTTCCACCACCTGGGCATAGGAAATTTCGCTGTCCGGGGCTGCGGACAGGATTCGATCCATGAGGCTCAAGGAGTCCCGGATGGAGCCGTCGGCTTCCTGGGCGATGAGGTCCAGTCCGGCCGGATCAAGGGTGAACCCTTCCTTGGTGCTCAGTTGGTTCAGGTGGGCTGCAATCTCTTCCAGGGGGACCCGTCCCAGGTCATGGCGCTGGCAGCGGGAAAGGATGGTGGCCGGGATTTTGTGGACCTCTGTGGTGGCAAAGATGAATTTCACATGGGCCGGGGGTTCTTCCAGGGTTTTCAACAGGGCGTTGAAGGCCGCTGTGGACAACATGTGAACTTCGTCGATGATGTAGATTTTATGGGGGGCTGACGAGGGCATGTAGGTGACATTTTCCCTCAGGTCCCGGATCTGATCCACGCTGTTGTTGGAGGCACCGTCGATTTCAAATACGTCGCTGCAATGCCCTTCGATGATGTCCGTACAGATCTTGCACTGGTTGCAGGGGGTGGGGGTGGGGCCGCTTTTGCAGTTCAATGCCTTGGCCAGGATTCGGGCAATGGTGGTTTTGCCGGTTCCCCTGGGACCGGTGAAAAGCATGGCGTGGGCCACCCGCTCCGTTTGAATGGCATTCACAAGGGTGGTGGTCACGTGGCGCTGACCAATGACATCCTCAAAGGTCTGGGGTCTGTATTTAAGGGCTAGTACTTGATATGACATGGTGTCCCTTGCGATGAGCAGAATACCGATTGAAAATCCGTTCGTGCCGGTCTGATCGTCGTTTTAAGGTTAGGTGTTAATGGGAGGTACCAAAAGGGGTACCAAACACAACTTTATACCAAAGGCGGATTCCCAGGTCAATATAGGGGACGGGGGGACGGCGTGTCCGGAGAGGGGTAGAATGGAGGGAAAATCTGTCTTTTCCCCAGAAACAAAAAAAGGCCCTTGAAGGGCCTTTTGCAATTGAATGGCGGAGAAGGGGGGATTCGAACCCCCGGTACCCGGTTAGGGTACACACGCTTTCCAGGCGAATGTAAAAAAATATCTGATATTCCAAAACCCTTTACATTCGGGCATGAAAGTCCTGTTAATTGGGGGTTCTGGGGGGCGAAGAAAGTGTAAAGAGGAACGACTGGAGGCCAAAAAAAATCCTACGGGCCGGAATACGGGCCGGAAAAGGTGAGCCCGGGTCATTTTCCCGTCCCCGTGAATTGGTGAACATTGTCCATGGCTTTTTGCTCCTCGGCCTCTGTTTCGAAATCATCCATGGGGTCGAATCCGACGGGGGCCTCTATATCAATGATGGATTGCAGATAGATTTCTGTGGTGGTGGGCCTTTTGTGCCGCAGGAGTTTTTGCAGTTGCCCAATGGTATACCCGCAGTATAAATAAAGGTGGGCTGCCACATGGTGGCGGATAGAGTGGAACCCGAACGGGCGGATCTGTTCGTCTTCAGGCAAGGGAACCCATTCCACCTTTGTGACTCGCTGCGTCACAGAACCGTCCCCTTGCTTGCGCTCCACTGTCGTAGGGATTTCATCGCGCTCACAGTTCACTTTTTTAAACAGGCGGGGCAGGATCTTATCCATGGTGGCCCGTATCAACTGTCCGCCTTTAGGGCCTGGGAAAACATACTCATCGTCAACCAGTTTGCAGCGGCGATAAAGGATTTCTCTTAAGGGTTTATTCATCGGGATCTTCCCACCTTCCAAATCACCGGCCGCCGTCTTCCTGGTATAGAGCCACAATGAATTGTTTTTGAAATCACAATGCTCTTTTTTCATTCTGCGTATTTCGCCGGCCCTGGCCATCGAATGAAGAATGGTTCGCAGGATATCCTTTTCCTCTGCATTTGCCACGGCAATAATCTTGAGAATATCTGCTTTCGGGGGGACGTATTTTTTGAATTTTTCAGCGGGGAATTTGCTGATTGTTTTGATGGGGTTTGCGTCTATAATCCCTTTGCCGATCATCCAATTAAAAAGGGTGCCGAGTTCCCGCCTTGACCGATTGGCTGTCTTGGGACCGTCCTCTCTGGCTTTTTGGATGAGAAATTGTTCGATATCTAAAGGGGGGATTGGGAGGGGGGGATCTGATTGATATGCGCTCTCATAGAAGTCTATTAAATCAACTATGAGTTTTTGCTTATACTGGTAGGTGTTTTCTCCAGTGCACGTTACCTCTATCTGATCAAGATACTGCTCTGCGTACTCTACGAAGGTTGTGTCGATCGCCGCCTTGATCTCTCCCAGAACCAGGTCTTCGTGTGATCTTTCCCATGACCGGGCGGCTTTCTTTGTTTTGAATTTTTGGCCGTTGAACCTGGATGCGTCCTTCTTGTATGCGAATAGGCTTTGGTCCTGCTTCTTCCTTTTCCAGTGGGGCCACGTTTCCAGGAAGCTGTACTCCTCCCCCTCCACAGTTATCTTGACTTGACCCATCCAGCAATTGAGCTTTTTGCTTTTGTAAGGCATGTTTTTGGGGTTCCGTATAATCTCTTTCTTCCAAGTAAGCAAGCACGGCCTCAACCCTAAATCGAGCAGACCTGACATTTTTCCCCCGGCCCCTGCCGATGTAAAAATGAGGATAATTTCGCCACTCAGTTTTTAGAGTATCTGATTTACAATCCAATACATCAGCAAGCCCATGAATGTCAACAATCTGGGGGGTAACCAGCCGTCGTAACGCCTCCAGTATTGAATCTGTATTTTGCTTAGATGGTATCAAGATTAACTTCCTCGGTAAATCTTTTTGGTGGCCGCCGGCCAGGCATCCAGTTATCGGGCCGGCGGCTTTGGTGCTGCTTACCTATTTAATATTGGTGCCTTCCACACCCCGGGCGACCCGGGCCGCAGTCCGGTGATTCAGCCAGTGCATGGCTTCTTCCAGTTTGGTGATGGCGATGGCGTTTTCCCGGCAGGCAAAATCCCCTTTCTGGAAATGCTGGAGGCGATCGATTACGATGGCGATCAAGTCTTCCTGGTGACAGCCGTTGATGCCAGCTTCCTTCACGGGGCCGTTTTGGAATGATACCTGTGCGAATGTGGTCGACAAAGAAGGATCCTGTTTTTTTAAAACCTCATACTCGTGGCAGGCCCCGCCCTGGCCAGGCTCATCTGTGGCGAAAACTTCGGTGAAATTTGAACTTCCGATCTGAACTTTACGCATGCTTTCTCCTTTACATTATTGAATTGATGGGATATTCGTTGGCTAAGTGACATCCTCCTTGATGTTGCTTTCATCAGTTGTAAGCCCTGGGGGATTTGCCGCCCCCAGGGTGCCTTTCTTCCGCAATCATCCCCTGAAGCGAAACAATGTTCCCACACACAACAGCTTTCTCATCCCTAATAGATTTAAGCTCCTGGCGCTTTTCATCTCTCAATTTGATCAACTTTCCTATTGGCATATTAATCAATTCCTGAAATGTATAATCCGCCATATTCACCTTCCTAAGTGTCACTTTTATTGGTTATTAAATGGATTCGGTATTGGTCACCCGTGGTTCGTATTCAGAGCAGAATCTCTCAGAATTGGTTTGCCGTTGAATTTCCTCAGGGGTTAATTCGTCGCCGTCTCCCTCAAACCACATATCCGCCTCGCAATGTGTTTTTTTATTGTTTCTGCAATCGATACATTTAACAGTCATATCTATTAACTCCATTATTTTTATGTCAAAATTCGGGTTATACTCGTAGTCGTGTTCACAACTCCAGCATGTTAGCAGTTCATGGGCATGCGGGTCGTCAACCTCGTTTTCAGCTCCACATTCCGGGCATTCCATTTCCATATTCATCTCCGGTCAATTTAATGGATTATTAAATTGCCTCGGCCATTTCTGGAAAAAGATCCATTTGGCGGTCCTCAAAATAGAATCTTTGTTCCAGGTCATAGACGGTTTTATGATCCTTGAATCCATTGTTATATTCGGGACAGGCTGCATCCCATTCCAACATTTTGCTCCACAGGTCCGGGAAATTTTTCCGAAGCGTCCGAAGCTCTCCGATACGTTGAAGGGGACAGCAAAAGCATGACACGCGGCGGAATAATCCATAAAGCCCCCCCCAGTCAAAGCCCTTGTCGAGGCAGTATTTGAGGGCGTCGGCTTCTGTGACGCCCCACTCAATCAATGGATATCGTTTGATGATTTTGCCGTTTGCCTTGGCCCGGTGGGCTTCGTCGGCTCCATAGCCGATGCAGGACACAACATTTTCAATGTTTTTTTGAAAATATTCAATTTGATCCACCTTGTTACGGGTACACCATCGCCGCATTGGGCTGGGCCATCCGTTCCCGATCCGGTGGACTTTCCCTGTTTTTGGACCTTTCCGGGCCACAATCGGTCTATGGAACATCCAGTATTCAAACGGTAGCCTCGGATGAAGCGTCCAAACTTTGACTTGATACCGATCCCAAACGTATCTTGATAGGGCCTCAATATGGTCTTGCATCTGGGGGAACTCCCATCCGGTGTCAAAAAATACGGCGGAGTGAATCCGTTCTCCACGCTCCAGCATCATGAGCAGCATGGCCGTGGAATCCTTGCCCCCGGAAAGGGATATTATTTGGTTGGTTTCTGTCATTTCAAAAAATCAATTTAATGGATTATTGATTTGCCTGGTCGTATTCAGAGATGCCCCACACGATGGCGTAGAGGCACCAAATATAATCGAAGGTGTATTCATTTAGATCAACTTCCCAAAAATCCTGGAATATGCATTCGTCCCTGACAATAAAATCAAGAGCGGCCTCCATAGCGCTGTGCTCATTTTCTGAGTACGAAAGAACATCTTCCTCGACTTCGGACCATGCTCTTGTTTTTCTGTCCTCGCTTATATTCTCGGCCCAATCGTCGAACCATCGTTTGATTTCCGATTCAAAAATTTCCTTCGAGTATTTTTTGCACCCACCACGCCGCTCTTCGGCCAACACTTTTTCGTGCCAATAGCCAGGATTGATATGAAGCGTGTGCTCTTTTCGGTAATTACATTCCGATGGTTCCAACCGGAAAAAATCGAACATATCCTCAGTCCGTCTAAAAACGAATGTGCCACAGTCCCCAGTAATACAGAGATGGCCTGACCATGTGATGATGTCGAATCCGTAATAGATTGTGCCGGGATTTCTGAATCGTAAATGCCTGTCAACCCCTTTATCTCTGAGTACGGTTATTTTGTGTTCCCTCACATTATCTAGAAAATCATTTTCAAAATTTTGGCTATCCATTTTCATCTCCTAAAAAAATTAATTTTATGGATTATTGATTGGCCCGGAAGGCGGTCAACACACATCCGGACGCCATCCCATCATTGTCGTAATGCAACTCCACATCGCTGGACCAGATAGGCTCTTGGTCGGGGCCGTCAATTTGGAGAGATACGAGGATATTCTCGGGGGTATCTCCGTATTCGGCGGCGCTTTCAACTGCCATATCCACCTGCTTTTTTAGTTCTGCCAAATTCATGATTCCTCCGTAAATTTAATGAAATATTAAACTGAGTCTGATTCCATTCTGTTTTTTAGCCTGTGAAGCTTTTTCCTCTTTGCAGCCCGGACCTTTTTCTGACCGAATAAAATCGCCATCTGCTCCATCATGATCTGAACATCTGCAATTTCTTCAATGACATCATCTGCGGTTGCCTTGTCCCGATCAAAATGCCGAATTGCCGTAATGAATTCGGCGCATTCTTCAATGGCCATTTCCCCCTGGAATTTGCCTCCCCACTTTTGGATGGCTTTGCCGCATAGATTCATTGGGACACCCCGGGAAATTCCCGCATCATTAAATCTTCCGGGATCGGAATTCCAGCCGGCCGATTCCCGGCCATCTGCTTCATGAAGAAGGGGATGCCCAGTTTTTTGCAATCAGCCGCCAGGCTCCGGGCCCATTCTGGATCCATCTCCCGGAATTCAGCCCCGGACTCTCCACCGCAAATAACCCAGTCAATACGTTTCCCCCAGGGCGGCAGCAAATTCACCGGGCCTATCATGGGCTCAATGGAAAGAAACCGAATAACGGCTGGGATTTCGCACAGGGTATTTATCCTGTGCTCCTCCATTTGGGATTCGACAGTGACCCCCAACCAAACATTCGGCAGTGGCCAGTCATCGGGGAGGCATTCCCAGATCCGCTCCGGCCGCTTGGTCAGAATCTGATATGTCAGGTGCGGGGTTGCCCGCATAATATCCCAGGCCTGATCCCGCCACATGGTGTCTGCCTCCTCAATGAAAAAATCGGACCATGAGCAAACGAAGACCCGGGCCGGATCCTTCCAGGAAAGCGGCTTTCTGAATGTGGACATGCTGGACATGTGGATATTTCCGCCATCCTGATTCCAGCGTTTTTTGTCCCGGAACATGTAGCAGTTTTTGCACCCTGGGCTTACCTTGCGGCAGCCCTGCCAGGGATTCCAGGTGTGATTTGTCCAGGCTATTTGTGTGTTTTTTCCCATCATCTCCTCCTGGCCCAGACATATCCATTTACGATTGAATCAGGGTGTTTCTTTACCACCCCTGCCTCCTTCATCCTTTTTAAAGCTTTCAAGACCTTTGGCGTTTGGCCCCGCATCCCGATTTGGTTGGCAATGACATAGGTGGGGGCATGGTTTCGAAGCTCCTCAAATGTTCTGAGGATTTTGGACTCCAGGGTTGCCTGAGCCACGGCCTTATCAAGCGCCTTTACCGCCTTCGGCAGCTTCCAAAAATCCCCAAGGAACCATCTGGCAGTGTCTGAGGTGACCACCTCGGTATCCTCGATATCCCCGTTTTCTGCCAACCTGTCGAAAAGGACGACATTGGGGGCCATTTTTGGGGGTTTTTCCAAATTCATGCGTTTTATTCTGTCCCAGGTTTCCCCGACTTCTATCTCACAAATCGGCATCAGTTCGCTGGTCGGGGTGTTTGAAAATTGGATGTTTAGACTTTCCATTATCATCTCCTCCTGGCCCGGTACCGGGCGGTTATGCTGTCTGTTTGAAAAGGTCCAGCTGCTCTTCCACGATTGGTTCAATTTCCCCCGGCCGGAAAATCACCACAGCATTTCCAAACCTGGGGCGCCCGGATCTGCCTTCCGGGTCTGTGTAATGAATCCGCCCCCGGACAAACCGGACTTCGCCCTTGAGGCAAAAATCTTGGAACCATGCGGTTTCAGTTCTGGCCGGCACCAGGCACACCACCGTGGCCCCCTGGAGACATTCCCGATATGCCTTTTCAACCCATTGGGATATTTCCTTGCCGTAGGGCGGGTTCATCCAGCAGGTACCGGCCCAGGCCTGGGCCAGGCCATCTTCAACTGGGGAAAAATAGCGGGGGCATTTGTGGTTCCATTCCTCGGCGCAGACATCCAAATCAAAACTGAATTCCTGATTCAGGGTGTCAAAAAATTCTTGGGGTGTTGACCATCGGTTGCTCATGCCGCAATCAGCTCCCCGCAAGGCGCCTCGGTCCGGGCCCCAAGGGTGGTATTGTCGATGTTGCCGTTAATATAGGCACCACCTCTGAATCCATTGGCGTTACCATTGTCGCCGGAGGCTTCCCGGATGGCATCCTGGTCAAAATGGTACCGGGCCGATTTGGACAGGAGAAACAGATATTCATGAGCCTTAGTGCACCGATCTTTGCAGGACTCCGGCATGGGGTTGGGTTTGTGCCAGATGATATCCTGGCGGAGAAACCAGCCGTCGGTCTGCAGTGCCAGAGCCACCCGCCAGGGGATGCCCATCAGGTTTTTATTATGGAGGGAATCCCCCAGGTTCAGCCACAGAGTGCCGTCATTCCGAAGTACCCGCCGAACCTCCCTGAAGACCCTAACCATTTTCTGAATATATTCATCAAAGGAATCCTCCAGCCCCAGTTGCCCGTCACACCCGTAATCCCTCAATCCCCAGTAAGGCGGAGAGGTGACCACGCAGTGAACGGACTGGTCCGGCATTTCCCGCATGGATTCCAAGCAATCGCCTATGTGGATGGTGGTGTTTTTGATTTCAATGGTTTTCATTTTTCACCCCAAATCCACATCCGCATATCCAACTCCAGGTCCGCATCCGGATTGATCCGGGCCACAACAAAATACCGGAACATATCCTGCAGGATCCTGGTTACTCTTTCCACGAAGTAGGCTTTCTCCAGGACGGCCCCTTCCACCTCGTCCTCGGCCTCAACTCTGCCCACGGCCGGACATTTCAAACTGGTGATGTTGAAGCTCTGTCCCCGGAATGTGAGGCTGTATTCCTCCTCTTCCGAGAGCTTTATGATTAGGTTCATCTCGGTGACCTTGCCGCCCTTTTTCAGGGCAATCTTTGCCTCTTCCAACCCGGCCTGGTCGCCCTTGATGGTGATCTTTTCGGTGGCCTTGTCTCCCTTGGGGATTTCCAGCTTCATGGTGTTGCCCATTTCCAGGACAAGGCGTTGCCCTTGAGGCCGTTCGCCCCGGGATGCGCTGGGGTCATAAATAATATTGTCGGCATCGGTTTCAATCTGGAACCAGATCCAGGTCAGAAAGTCGTTACCCAGAAATCCGTATTTGTTGAATGCGGTGGCGATATCAAGCATGGTCACCTCCCAGGTTGAGGGGTGAGAGGCCAAAGACCTGGTCCTTCTGGGCGTCGGTGAGGCCCAGGGCCATGACGGAGGTGTACGGGAACACCGGCACCAGCTTCAATCCGAATGATTTCAGGAACAGGGTTTCCAGGAGCTCATTGGCGGCCTTCTGGGTGGAGAAGAAAAGCAACCGACCGCCCTCATAATCCCAGAGGACGTCATGGGTGTTGGGCACGGCCGGGGTCTGGGACATGAGGACGTCCATAACATGGTCCCTGATTTCGGACTTTTCGCTCTTGGAGAGGAAGTCCCGCCCGGTTTCTTTCTTGCGCTTTTCGATTTCAATGGCCATGCGCTGCTGTACCAGCTTGGCCGGGATGGATTTCTTGTCGATGCGCAGGGAAAAGAGAAAATAGGTGCCGTAGATGAAGGGATGTGTGACAAAATTCGGGTCATACGGTTTTTCGTAAGAGGCCCACCCGGCGGTAAGCTGCTCGCATTCGCTGGGGATGGTGGGGATGGCTTCTTTTTTCAGGGCCTCCCGGACGGCTTCTGTGGGGTTGCCTTCGAATTGGCCATGGACCTGGTATTGGGATATGGCTGTCGTGGTTGAGAGTAATGGCATCATTTCACCTCCTTAAACCCCGGGATTTCAACCGGGCCGTAAATTTCGGTGTCGCTGTTCAGATCAGAGGCTGGTAAAAAACCGGATCCATCGGCAGTGTTGAATCCAAACCCGTACCAATTGGTATCTGGATTACGGTAGCAGTATACCAGGGTTCTTTCTCCATCTGCGGATACGAGCCAGTAATAGTTCTCGCTCTTCAAGTCCTTGGGGGTAATCAACGACGGGGCACGATCCTGTTTGGGCTCAAATGATTCACAAATTACGACTTCTTCGTCCTTGGTTGGGGGGGTGACGCCGGTTTTAAAGAAGGGGGCTTGGCAGTCATGATGGCGGCCCTTAAACCGACACACACTGCATATATCTTTGCCGTTTTTGGGCATTACTGCGATTTTGAGTTTCATGGTTTTCTCCTATGCTGCAGAAAGGTGATAATGGTTCATTTCCTTGGCCCTGGCCTGGTCCGTCAACCACTCCTCAATAGGCTGCAAACCGGGGCCCGGGATTCGTTCAAATTCAGTCACCCAGACCATGGGGTCCTCCGCCCAGTCCATGCCAGTACCCCGGTAGAGATTGTTCCAATTGGTGATCCACTGGGCCCAAAGATCTTTCAGGGCTGCCCCATTGCGGAGGGGGGACTCAAATCCTTCCCGGGAGATGCCGGAGGGGGTGATTCTTTTTAGGCGTTCGGCCCGGACACTGTTAATCCTGAGCCAGACACGAGAATATTCCATGGGCATGAGGTGTGCGCTGTGTTCTACCCATCCGCCCTTGGCTTCCCCGGGCTTGAGAAGGGTAATATTCCCGGGGATGGTGTCGTAATAATGGATCGGCTTCTCCCAGGAGCAGAATTTGAACATCTGGTGGCCGAGCTGCGTGGTGCCGTTGGGCACATAGGTGCCATAGATATAGTGATCCTCCTTGGCCCAGATCAGATCTCCGGGTTCGCCAAAAGGATTACTAAAAAAGGGGCCCTGGATTTTTTCATTTTTCTTTCCCCAATACGATTTGCCGACATGGGGCTTTAAGTCTGGCCTGTGGACTCCGGCCAGTTTAAGGAGTTGATACCCGGGCCCCGGCGGCTGGATAGCCATGGGTACTCGGATAGTCGCCTTCTTGCCCGCCAGGGCGGCCAAAATCATGGATTCCGTGTAATGTGCAGGGGTAACCTTCATCTCTCTTCCTCCTCGATTGTTTTGGGGGTTTGCAGTATCGCCAGGGGTTTGTCGCATCTAGATTTGATATCCTGGCAAACTTCGATAAGGGCCATGGCGGCCAAAAAGAACAGGATTGTTAAAATCAAGAGAGTGTATCTGAACCTCATGACACCCTCCTTTGCGGCCGCCCAGGGGCACAAATTTCATGTCTGATCCCGGGGACCATGGCCAGGTGAGTGGACTCTGTAAAAACCTCCCAGCAGTCCTGGAGTTTTTGGCACAGTCTCTGGTGAACAACTATGTGGGATTCCGGGCCCTGCCCAAAGGGAACAGTGAGGGGATCCTTAAAGCAGACACCGGTACGACTGGTGAAATAATTCAGGAACCCAGGGGCGGTGATATTAAAATTGAATTGGGAGATTCTCTGGAGAACACTCGGCCGCATACAGACTTCACTCGGACAAGATCTCTTCCAGCCGGTCTGCTGAAAGACCGACGGGACTGCATGGGGTGTGGGTTTTTCAATGGGGTCCAGGATATCGGCGAAGAGGTCACCTTCCTGAAAAGAAAAAACCGGTTCAGTTGTGGATGGGAATCCTACTGTTCCGGTTTTTTGATTGGATTTTTCCATGCCACCCTCCGTTGGGTGGCGTGATTGATTCCTGGCAGGGAGATCAAATCATGGGTATTCTCTCATGGCGAAATTGAGAAAGTCAAGTAGAAATTGAAATTACATTATCTGGAGCTCCTTTACCCCAGCAGAGGTCTTTGTGCTGAGCTCCCGTACCGCCCGAGAATAGGATATGAAACTCCCAGAAGGAGAGATCGCAAACTGCGCATACTCATCAAAAAGGATGTAGAGCTCTTTCATCCTCTTCAGCCGTTCTTTCTGAGATTCTGGAGCAGACATACCCCTAAGGTCTTTAGCTATTTTTTTAGACAAATCCTCTATTTTGAAAACCTTATCCCGGTGCTCCACCAGGGTGGTCCTGATCATTCTGTTTATGTCCGGGTTGGGGCTTTTAATACATAGGCGCCATTCTTTCTCAATCGCCTTGATTACATTTACAGAAAGACCGAGCATGACCACCATTTCACCGCTGATGCCGTCGAGCTGTTTGGTAAAGGCCGCCTCTTGTTGCTTAATATGGTTTTGGCGGAGAAGAAAAACCCCTCCGACAGCCACGCAAAGCAGAGCAATGGCGATGAGCAGTGGTAGGGATAGCTTCCTGGAAGAGACCGGGGCCGGATCGGGCAAATCAATACCACATATTTCACAAACCTTCTGTCCAGATTGAACATCAAAATCGCACTGTGGGCATTTCATGGCAAAATCCTTTCAGGGGTTGGGCAGAGTTTATTTATTGCCTTTCAACCTTCAACCAATGTCTGTATTTTCGTTTCAAAAATTCTTGAGCGGACTCGGTATCTGGGAAGTTCCCAAGGTAAACCTCATGGAGCTCAACGATACGATCCATATTATATGCTGGCCCGACAATCCCAATGAAACCCATGCCATCTATATTATATCTTACGAACTCGGGTTGGCGATTTTGTAGGACCAAATCAATGGTCTCCATGAACCGCTTTGCATCGTTCGTTGAGTGGAAAAACCGGATGATATAACGGCCAAGGATAGGATTCCGGTTTATAGTGGTTCTTACCTGTGTACCCCCAAATACAATACCAGCATCATTGATCAGAAATTTGTTGTACTGGGGGATTAATTCCCCTCGCCGGAGGCCAAACGCTTCACCTCCCTTTCCCCAACCTCCTTCTTTAAGTCTGCCAATTCGTCGGCAAGGTATTTTTTGATCCTTTCCAGTTTGGTTTGGCGCAGCTTTTCGATTTCAAGCAAAAGGCCGTTTATCTCCTCTGCCAATTCGGACTGCACAAATTTATCAACTATATCATGGTGATTTTTATTCTTGTTGTGCTTATATTCGTCGATCCTTTCCGGGTGGGCCTGATCGGTTATTTTATCCTGATCGGATCTTGGTTGGATCGAAACCTCACTTTGGCCTATTTGAATGATTTGATCGGCGTCCAGATCGAGCACCCGGTGGAAGGCGTTTAGAATGGATATTTTGTAATCGTATTTTGGTTGAGTCCTGCCGCTGATATACCCAGAAATTGAAGATTGCGCAATACAAGTCTCTCCAGCAACCTCAAGCTGGGTCATTATTTTCTGTTTCTTCACGACCCATGTCAGAGCCGCTCGAAATATTTCATTATCGATACTCATAGGCCTCAGTATATTGCAATTTATGACAAAATATCAATGGCATATTTTGTAATATTTTCCGATATTTACTAATACTATGTTAGGAAATATCACAAAATATCAAAAATATAGTTGACAAGGTTTTAAGTATTACATAATATCACACCCATGCTTACTCAGACGGAAATAGCACAGGGACTCAGCCTCCATCAATCTCAAGTATCTAAGATGCTCACGGACGATCCTGAAAAACGGATCAAACCTTCCTACAAACTCTGTGTTCGAATTACTGAACTCTTAGAGGGCAAAGTTGAGGAATGGAGAGAGGAGACACCAGAGAATTTAAGAGCGGCCCTGGAGCTTTTGGTGGAGAATACCAATAAAAATAAGTTGTTGCGAGGCTAAAATGACCAGTGATTTCGCCATAGAGACTCATCAATTTTTTAACCGTTACCGGAAATTATTCGGCAATGTCCATATGAGAAAACTCTTCGGCGTGTCTGACCCAACTCTTTATAAATGGGCTGCCGATCCTGATTTCAACGCCGAGACCAGACCCAACCCCCTGGATAAGCTCGAGGCTATGCTCACCAATCTCGTGGAAGCCAAGGAAAGAGATTTGGCTCTCAACCTCATCGACCGCCTGGCCCGGATCGCAGATGCCAAAATCACCACAGTATCAGTGACCCCGGACAAAGATACCATAGAAGCTGAATGTCTGGACGATCTCCCGGTTGTTGCGGCCTTCCACCAGGCCCTGATCGAAAAAAGACCGGTCCAAGAAATCAGAGACCATCACAGAAGAGCATTACAGGAGCTGGATGAGAATCTGGCTCTTTACGAACAACAATACAAAGACTGACCCCACACCCGGAAGACCGACACGCAAAAGGCGGTAGACGGAAAACAGAGGGCCCAGGCCAGTCAAATGGCAATAACCAATAACCCGTCTCGATTTTAGGCGTGAACAACCTTGAATCAGACAAAAACCAATAACTGAATCTCGGTGGCGTGATTGATTCCTGGCAGGGAACACACCATGATTCTCAACCCAAAAAGGAGGATTGAATCATTTTTTTCAACATCTGGACATGGCTGCTCGACCTCCATATCGGTTCACGCATTATACCGAAAATCGAGTTGCCGGCCAGAGCATCAGCCATCACCAACCCCAAACAAATGGACTATGGTTCCCAGAAGCACGAGGAGAAGGCCCTCGGTTCAGCCAATGGATAACCACACCACTACCCCGAAGATGGCTCGGGGATCAACCCATGGCTCCGGGGAGGTCCTCCCCGGGGCATCAACTAAGGAGAACCCGCATGAAGATTTCCCGGCTAATTTTGTTCGGACTTGGTTTTATCGGTTTTGTCCTACTGTGCGGAGATTCACCGGACTTGAAAACATTCTGGTGGACCAAGGCGGTTGGTGCGCCGTTGTTTTTTGGTGCTGCTGCCGTTGGTGTGAGATCGGCCAGGGGCGTAAGGAGGGAAGAATGAGCACCGTTAAAGAAATTCAAGAACAATTACAACAGGCGGCCCAGAGAGGGGCTATTATTTTTCAACCTTCAACCCTTGTGCCGGAATCATTTTACAGGCCGATTCTGGAGACGGTGGTTTTGGGGGATGATGATGTTTATGTCTCCCAAAAAAAAACTCGGATTAGATACGATGGTCTTTTAAAGCTGGCCAATGCCGCCGGTATTGAATGGAGCGCCCAGGATTCCGGTCGTCTGGATGACGGCCGAGATAAATTATATGTGGCGTTCCGGGCCACAGGTATGATCCGCAAAGCGGATGGGAAATTATATCCCACGGCCAGTACCTATGAACTGGATCTGGAACTGATCCGGGAAGAATTGGTGGACCAGTATAAAGCAAAGGCGCGTGAAAAAAATAAAGACCAAAACTGGGTTGACTACTGTGTCACCAGAGATTGGCGACAGAAGCGTCGCCACAAACTAACTCTGGCCGAGTCCGGGGCTAAGTCCAGGGTGATTCGGTCCATCCTTACCCTGCCGTCTCAATACCATAAAAAGGCACATATTGTTAACCGGGAGTTTGTCATTGTTCGCTTTGTCATGGATCATGGGAACCAGGACATCCGAAACGCCATGCTGGCCGCTGCAAGGGATAATATGGCGGCAATTTATGGCGGCACCCCTGCCACCAGGGCATTGCCGATCGGAGGGGATACCAATGTGATTGATATCCCCCATCAGTCCCCTAACGACCCGCAGGGCGCCGATGCCCCGGAAAATCCTACTCCCCCCACCAATTCCAACAGCGTACCCGAAGAGCAGATGGATGGTGAAATCGTGGATTTTGAAAACTGCGACATCCTCACCCAGGTCAAGGAACTCAACCGTCTTGCTGCCCAGAAAAACTATGACATGGGGGATTATCTGAGCCGGGCCAGGAAGAGCCTGGATGAATTTACCCAGCAGAAGCGCACCGAACTCTTCGTTTATCTTAAAAACTTGAAAAGGAAGGCATCATGAAATTATTCCATAGCGGAGACTGGCACTATACCGATCGGGACCACGATGAAATTAAAAAATGCGTGGATTCCATGATCGCCAAGGCCAGGGAGGAGGAACCGGACCTGTTTGTGGTCTCTGGGGATATTACGGATTCCCAGAACCTGAAACTGGATTCCAGGTCGGCCAAGACCATTTGCCGGCAGTTCAGTGAAATGGCGGATATCGCCCCGGTGGTCAATATCATCGGAACCCCGAGCCATGACGGCAAGTCTGCCACCATTCTTGAATATGTCCGGGGGAAACATCAGATCCTTATCAGTGAAAAACCCGAGCAAATATTTCTCCAAGGTAGCCGCCTTGTCGATTGCTCGGGTTTGGACGAAAACGCTGATATCACAGCAGTTATCACCCAAATACCTACCCCAACCAAACAATTTTTTCAAGCAGAATCTGCCATTGAAGACGGGGACCGGGCTATTGGCCAGGCCATGACCGCTCTTTTGGGAGGCTTTGGCGGCATTGCCCAGCAGTTCCCTTGCCCCCACATCGTCAATGGGCATTTCCAGGTGGGCGGGGCCTTTATCAGTGAAACCCAGCAGCTTTTGGGCCGTGACATTGAGGTCAGCACGGATCAGCTTGCCATGACCAGCGCCCATCTGGTCTGCATGGGCCACATCCACAAGCAGCAGATCATGGGCCGGGATAAGAATATTTTTTATTCCGGTTCCATCTACCGCAAGAACTTTGGGGAAATGGAAGATAAGGGGTTTTATGTCCATGAGCTATATTCCTCCGGGCTCCATGCTTCCCGATTCGTTCTTACCCCCACCCGGCAGTTGCTCAAGATTCGGGAGGATTTTACCAAATCGGATATCCGGGAAGTTGATGCCGTCGTCCATAGTTACGAACCCGAAGATTTGAAAGGTGCCTACATCAAGGTCGAGTTCAAGGTCTGGCAGGACGAGGCCGGGAAGATCAACCAGGCGGAACTGGAGCGATCCTTTCTGGAGGCGGGGGCGGCCCGGGCCGATATCGACCTGATCCGAATTCCCCGGGAGACGGTTCGGGCGGCCCGGGTGCTGACGCTGGATCGGTTGCGGGACAAGGTCGAAGAAATGGCGTCCCTGCGGCTTGAGGGGACTGTGGATGATGAGATCCTTGAAAAGGCGGATCTTCTGGAAACAACAACGCAAGAAGAATTGCTGCAGATCGTGGGGAGGGTAAACTGATGAAAATGCATTCCATTAAAGTCCGTGGCGCCATTGGATTTAAAAAAGGTTTGGGTGTGGATGAAATTAAGGTGGATCTCAAAGGGCTTTCAGGCCTGGTGGCCCTGGCCGGGCCCAACGGCCACGGTAAAACCACGCTCCTTGAATCCCTTTCTCCCTACCGGATGTTTGCCAGCCGGCCCGGGGCGTTGCACCATCATTTCTTCCTGAAAGATTCGTTCAGGGATCTGACCTTTGAATTTGGCGGCGACATTTACCGGACCCTGGTCAAGGTGAATTCGAACTCCGATCGGAGTGAGGGGTTTATCTGGAAAAACGGTGAATCCCTGGTGGACGGCAAAGCTACCACCTACAGCCGTTATATTGAAAACCTTTTGGGGTCTTCCACTCTCTTTTACAACTCGGTTTTCTGCGCCCAGAACAGCGACCAGATGTCGGATTTGACCACGAGCGAACTCAAAAAGCTGTTCGTGGAATTTCTTCGCCTGGATCGTCTGGCCCGGTACGAGGTCATGGCCAAGCAGTGCGTGGGCAGCCTCAATGGGGCGGCCTTGCAGCAGGAACGGGTTATTGCCTCCCTCCAGGAACGGCTGAACGGGTTCCAGGGGGTGGAGGCCGACATCAAAGAAGTCGAAGACGGGAAACGTACCCAGGAGGGGCTGCTTTCAACCGTAAAAACCTCCATTGAGGCCCATGTGGAGGAGGTGGATCGCCTTAAGGAAATTGAGGCGAAAAATTCGGTAAATATCGAGCGCCGGGATGATCTTGAAAAAGACCTCACCGCCATCCGGTCTGAAAACCTTTCTCGATATGAGACCTATTCCAAAGAGCGGCTGGCTCTGGAGGAGGAGGTTGCGGCCAAGAAAACCACCAAAAAAGAAAGCTTTAAGGTGCTGGAGGACAAACAGGCCATTGTCCAGGCAGCGGATAAGGTCCGGGAACTGGAAGAGGAATTAACCCAGGTTCACAGTGAAGACCAGGAACTGGCCAAAACCTTAGAAGGGTTGTTCAGCGAAGGCCAGGCCATTACCCCGAAAATCCAGGGCATCAAGGACGACATCCAGGGTGTTGAAAATAATGCCTCCAGGAAAGAGATTGACGCCACGGCCATTGGGATCCACCAGGCCATGGAATCTATCCAGAAGCAGATGGACGACATTAATTCCAAGCGGCATGTCATGGAGCTCAATCTCACAAATCAGGAAAGCGGGAAACAGACTGAAATCAAATCCTGCAAAGACTCCATGGCGCTTTTGGATCAGCGGGGGGAATGCCCGGTGACCGAACCGAACTGTGCCTTTGTTCAGTCTGCCCTGTCGGCCAAAAAGCGGCTTGTGGGGTTGGAGAAAGACCTGGCCCAGATCAGTGAAGAGGGGGGTAAAAAAATAGCCGACCTGGACGCCAAACAAGATGCGCTCCAGGGTGAATATGATGAAAAATTCCTGGCCCTGAGAAAAACAGCTTTCCTTGACCATTCCCTCAAACTTACCGATGACGAAACCCTATCCGAACTCCGGGATAAAGTTTCCCAGTTGGAAATCGAGCAGGTCAACCTGCGGAACCGGTGCCGTGAAATACAGGGACAGCGGAGAGCTAAGGTATCCACTGTTGAACGTCTTGAATCCGATAAGAAACGCCACCAGGGATTGGCCGACCGGCTGCCGGAGGTCCAGGGGGCTGAAACCCAGGTGGCCCAGCTTGAAAAAGAGATTCAGGCCCTGGAATCCTCCATGCAGGAAAAGCAGGATCGCTACAATAAGGAGGATCTGAGCGCCCGGACCAAGCAGCGGAAAATGGAAAAACGGTTGGATGAAATCAAGGCCATGATTGATGAAGAGGTGGCCGAGAAATTGGAAGCCGCACAAAAAAAACACACCATCGAAAAAAACAGACAGGCAGAGCTGGAGCAGGACATCAAGACCAAAACGGAGTGCATTGCCGTGTTGACCCAGCGCCTTGAAGAGCGGAGTTCCGTGGAAACCGACCTGGAGGCGGCCCAGACTGAATTGGGGCGGGTAACCAGTGAGTCTGCCCAATGGCTTTACCTCCAAAATGCCTGTGGAAAGGGTGGTCTCCAGGCCCTGGAAATTGACGGTGTTGCGCCGCTGATTACCGGATATGCCAATGACCTGCTGACCTCTTCCTTTGGCCCCAATTTTTCGGTTCGGCTGGACACCCAGGACCCGGAGACGGGAAAGGAGATCCTGGACATCGTGGTGATCCGGGGGGACGGCAGTGAAACCCGGCTGGAGAATCTGTCCGGCGGGGAGAAGGTGTGGGTGTTGAAATCTTTGCGCCTGGCCATGACCCTGGTGTCCAAGCAGAAATCCAGTCGTAATTTCCAGACCATTCTGTGCGACGAAGAGGACGGGCCCCTGGACAGCGAAAAGGCCCAGTCCTTTGTGGGACTATATAAATCCATCCTTGAGGTGGGTGGGTTTGATTCCTGCTTTTACATCAGCCACAACCCGGAGGTTGTTGGTATGGCCGATCACCGGATCGTTTTTTCCAACGCCGGTATCTATGTCGAATAAAGGGGGTGGCCATGATTTCCATTGATTTTGCAGTCGGGCTTGAAGACCAGGTGGCGGTAATGACGCATCCGGATCGTACTCTTACCAATGATTCGGAGGTGGATGCTCTTTATCATGAAATCGAAGAAGGGTGCCCCCGGATTAAGGAATTGTCTTTGATTGAGGGGGTGTATCGCTGCAACTTCCATCCTAAGGAGGGTTTGAAAGATTTGCACAGGCTGTCCATGGGAACCAGGGGGTGGTGCAGGGGGCTGGCGGAATGCTGAGAAAACACCAGGCCCAATACCAAGACACCACGGATGCCATTGTCAGTGGTTCGGGGGTGACGGATGTTTTAATGTCCGTCACCCCCGGCGGGGGTAAGAGCTCCATCCCCATTATCACCGGCAAATTGAAACAGGCGGGGCTCATTGACGGGTTGGCCTGGGTGGTCCCCAGACAAGCCCTGCAGGACCAGGGGGAACGGGGGTTTTTGGATCCGTTTTTCCGGGAGCTTTTTGACCACAATCTCACCATTCGTTCTGCCACCAATGATGTGAATCCCTGCCGGGGAACCGACGGATTCGTAACCACATACCAGGCCCTGGGGGTTGACGACAAAGGGGTGGTGGCCGAAGAATTCCGCAGGCGCCGGTATGCCCTGCTGCTGGATGAATTCCACCACGTTGAGGATGGCGGCATATGGCATCAGGCCATAGAACCGCTTTATCGGAATGCGGCGTTTCGGATCCGCATGACCGGCACCCTGGAGCGGGGAGACGGCAATCCCATCGCCTTTGTGAAATACCGGAACAATCAGCCGGATCTTAAGGGCGATGAATCCACATCTGTAATCACCTACACCCGGCGGGATGCGCTTGCGGAAAAAGCGATCCTGCCGATTTCATTTCATTTGTCAGACGGTCGGTTTCAGTGGGAGGACAAGGAGGGGACACTGAGGGATATCAACAGCTTTTCCCAGGCTGAACCCAAGGAACGGGCGGCTGCTCTATACACGGCATTGCAGACCGATTTTGCACGGGAATTATTGTGGGAGGGGGTAAGTCATTGGCGCGGGCATCAACAACAGAATCCGAGGGCGAAAATGCTCGTGGTCACGGCCAATTACGATCAGGCCAAGGAAATTCTGGAATTTCTCCGCAAGGAAGGGTTCAACGCCGAAATTGCCACCAGTCATCATTCCAAGGCGGCCGTCCAGGCCATTAAACGGTTTAAAGCTCTCAAGACCGATATTCTGGTGACCATTGCCATGGCCTATGAGGGGCTGGATGTTCCCCCTGTGACCCATATCAGTTCTCTGACCCATGTCCGGTCCACCCCGTGGATCGAACAGATGGTGGCCAGGGGGGTGAGGATTGACCGAGCGGCCGGGCCGTATGAATCCCAGCGCTGTTATGTTTTTGCCCCCAAGGATCATCGCATGGTGGCTGTCATGAAGCAGATCAAGGAGGAGCAGACACCCACCTTGGGGAAGAAATCCGGGCCCGGGGAATCGGAGTTTGAGCGGATCGCATTTCCCGGCGAAGGTGGGGGCGGAACCCAGGGGCCGGACATTAATCCCCTGGGCTCATCCTTGACCGGTCTTAGTCAGCATTTTGTGGGCCTGGATGGAACACCCCCGGACGCCCCGGTCTTGATCGAGACGGTATCGGAAAAGGAACAACGGCTGCGACGAAGAATTGCCGGCCATGTCAACCGTTACGCCTTTGATAATCATTATGAACCCCAGCGGATCAATTCCGAGCTGAAAAAGCGGTTCGACAAGGCCCGTGATGATATGGAGCTGTCGGAACTGGAAGCGCTCATGTTTTACCTGGAAATCAATTATCCCGTGGGGGTGACCCGGTTTAATGCACCCGTTCCTAATGAGATTGTCCCCAGTCGTCCCCGGGCCAGGCGGAAGCGTTTATCAACAAAATCTGTTCAACTGCCGCCCAGAGAGGATGGGTGGGAGTTGTATATGTAATCCATAGGAAATGGATATGAAAAATAATATCGAGTTTTACGACCATGTAGTAACGGCGGACCAACACCCGAAGTTTGCAATGCTCCGGGTGCGGTTCGGGTGGGCCGGGGAAGGTCGGTTTTGGGCCCTGCATAACCGTATCGGCCAAGCAGATGGGTGCGTTCTTGATATTTCGAAAAAATATAACAAAGCTTCCATCGCCGATTCCCTTGGTTTGACCATGGATGAATTTGACGAATATATCGAATACCTGATTGAAGAATGTGAGCTAATCTTTGAAGCGGAACCAGGGAAGATCACAACCCAAAAAATCCAAGAAGTTTACCGGAAGGTCATGTCTGTTCGGGAGTCTTCCAGGAACAGGAAAAAGCAAAGCTCGAAAAATACGCCCCCCCCTAAATTCGGTTCGTCCGGAAATTCAAAAAGTTCGGGTGGAAATCCGAATAGTTCAGCAGGAAAGAGGGACGGTTCCGATGAAAAACCGGAAAGTTCAGATACCCACACCCAACAGACTCAAAAAAGTTCGGTGGGAAAACCTGAAAGTTCGGTGGGAAGCTCAAAAAGTTCCAAAAGGTTCGGGCGAACTGAACAACAGAGTAGAGTAGAGAAGAGAAGAGTAGAGAAGACTAATAAAATAATACCCCTCACCCAGCCCCCCAAAGAACAGCCAGCACCTCAGCCCTCCCCGGACGATGAAACCCCTTCGGGGGCTTTTTCGAAAAAGAAAAAGATCCCTGTTTTCAACAAAAATGGGGGTGCCGATTGCGAAGCGTATTTCAAGGGCATCAACAAGGCTTGCAATGTGGTTGAGTCCTTCCCGCCAAAAAAGAAAAAATTCAACCCTCAAGCGTGGGCGCAGTTGGCCATTAATGACGGGGCGCATCCAGGGGCGGTCCAGGAGACTCTGGAAGGGTTATCTCTCTTCTGGGATACAGCAGATGATCCATGGGGTGTCTGCAACTCCATTTTGGCCACCAAGAACGGCAATTGGAATGAGAAAGACGCCATTGCCATCCACAAACGGTTGAAACGCATGGATCCCACAAACCTTGAGTTCTTCACTCAGGGTTTGTTTCAGGCTCAGGCAATATCATGAGTACCATCTTCTCATCAAAACCCCACTCAGGGGAACAGGGCCCTCCGGGGCTGACCCATGGCAGCCTTAAAGGCGCATCCCTGTTGAAGGTTTGCTCACAGTGCCAAGAAAAAATAATGCGTCACCATGGGCTCTTTAACCGAAAAAGGAGGGGCAGCAATGAAGATTAACCGCTACACCCATGACCAATTCGGGGCACTGAGGACCATCGACCGGGGCCGAGGACCTTTGTTTGTGGCAAAAGATGTTTGCGTTGCACTGGGGCTAAATGTCCGGGACTCGGTACGCCACCTGGATACAGATGAGAAATCCTATGTGTCCAGAAGGCACTTAGGTCTCTCTCCGGGCAGAGATATGGTTCTTATCAATGAGCCTGGGCTTTATTCCCTTATCCTCCGTTCCAGAAAAGTGGGGGCCCGGCACTTTAAGCGGTGGGTCACCCATGAAGTCCTGCCGGCCATCCGGAGGCATGGTGCCTATGCCACCCCTGATTTTATCGAATCGGCCCTGGCCGACCCGGAAACTATGATCCGAGCCCTCCAGGCCCTGCAGTCCGAGAGAGAAAAAAGCCAGGCCCTGGAAGCAGAGAATTTACTCATGAGGCCCAAGGCCCTGTTTGCCGACGCTGTGGCCAGTTCCAGTTCCACCATCCTGGTTCGGGAGATGGCCAAGCTGCTCTGTCAAAATGGTATTCAGATCGGTCAGAATCGGTTTTTCGAATGGTTACGGGATAATGGGTATTTAATCCGCAGCAAGGGGATGGACTGGAATATGCCAACCCAGAAGAGCATCGAACAAGGCCTCTTTGAGGTCAGCGTCGGTACTGTGCTTCGGTCGAATGGTGAAAACCAGCTCACCAAAACCCCTCGGGTTACCGGAAAGGGCCAGCGGTATTTTATTAACCTGTTTTTGGACAGAGGCGGCCAGGCCGCATAGGGAGAAAACATGGAATTGGAAATGTTTCATTGTTCGAAGAGCGGTCCTTCCGGTGTTGATATGCCAAAGCAGTCCTGCGCCAAGATTCACCAAAAAGTTCAGAAGGCTGGAGAGGCCTTGGAAAAAATGAATGGGTGGGGGCGCCGGGCAAGGTCTGCGGATATCTCCTATTTTCGAAATCACCAACAGTGTTTCAACTGCAAAACCGGCGCCGCCAACCTCAAAGCATATCCTGTAAAAATCGACACAAAAACTTGCCCCTGTGGGAAAGTATTTCGCAGAAAGCCGCGACAGGGAACTGTCTCTTGGGCCAAGAGTAAGTATTGCTCTGAGCATGCTGAGATGAGTCCGTATCAGCGGAAAAAGGCCCTGGGTGCCCTGGAGATTTCCGGTAATAACCCCTCAATTGATCAGAAGGAGAAACCCGTTGTGGAATGCGTCAAAAAAACATCCGAAGTTTTTACCTGCAAAACCTGTAGAAAAGCACTGAGCCGTACCTCCGAAAATTTTCGCCGGAAGGCCCGGAATAAGGGTGGGTATGATTATCACTGCAAAGAATGCCGGAGTGCCATGGAGCGCAAGGCCTCGGTCACCCGGGTGATCACCGTGGATCTGACGGATTGTCCAGGAGTTTATGATAATTTAAAGCGAATCGCCCTGGAGGAAGACCGTCCTGTTGACATGCAGGTGCGGCATTGGTTGAAGACTGAGGCGTTTTTGTCGGCTGTTTAATAATCCATTAAATTGACCGGAGATGAATATGGAAATGGAATGCCCGGAATGTGGAGCTGAAAACGAGGTTGACGACCCGCATGCCCATGAACTGCTAACATGCTGGAGTTGTGAACACGACTACGAGTATAACCCGAATTTTGACATAAAAATAATGGAGTTAATAGATATGACTGTTAAATGTATCGATTGCAGAAACAATAAAAAAACACATTGCGAGGCGGATATGTGGTTTGAGGGAGACGGCGACGAATTAACCCCTGAGGAAATTCAACGGCAAACCAATTCTGAGAGATTCTGCTCTGAATACGAACCACGGGTGACCAATACCGAATCCATTTAATAACCAATAAACCATCTCAATCAAAGGTAAGATATGGCCGAAAAACACTGTACTCATTGCAGGAAATTAGGGACCGATGAATGCCGCAAGCCTTGGGAATGCATCGACCATGGTTTCAAATATTTTGCCTCCATGAGGGGGCGGTATTGCCCAAAGTGCCGGGTGAAGTACAAGATAGCCTGGACCGATCCTGTGGAGGGATCAACGGTGGTTTACAAATACAAACGCTGCCCCGAATGCGGCCGGCAGATCAGAGAGACAACTGAGACTCATGTGTTGAACGAAGGTGCTGAGGCCTTGGTCACGAGCTGATCACCAGAAACAAACACCTATTTTAACTTAAGCCAAACCCAATAGAATAATTCCATCCCATTCATTGCCGCATCATTTTCCCACCTTGGATTACTCAGTTCCAAGGCCTCATTTCATTCCCACCCGCACCCTTCGCCGGTAGAATGTAATTACTTTTACCGGCGGAGTGCCAATGAAGAAACGGTCAACTCGAAAATTTGGAGGCTTTCATGAAACCCTCAAAGAATTCTTAGCCAGGGGAGGGAAGATTTCCGTGTATTCCACCCCACTGACACAGCACCCTGAAATGCAGTTCACGCAGCCCAAGGGCCACCCCATATCCGAGGGTGGTTTTTGGGTTCGTGGTTTTAGGAGGAGCAATGACTAAGGGTTTAAACCCCACTGAAGCTAGAGTCCTCACCTATGCGCTGTACACCGTTCTGTTTGTTTTGACAGGGATTATTGCATGGTTGTCCGTTGAGGTTCATGGGATGCCAGAGAAGTATGTGAGGCTCGAGCGCTACCAAAGCGACACTGCCAAAGTGGAGAAGCAGTTGGATTCGATTGACAGCAAGCTCGATCAAATTATCCGGCGGTATTGGTGGGGTGCTGGAGGGGGAAAAGGGTGAAGATGCCCGCCCATGTGGGGGCTCGGTCTTCCGGGTCCTTTCTGGAATGAAAACCACTATACGGGCGGTTAAGGCTCGATTTTTCACCAGTTTTAGACCCTAAAAGGTTGTTCCGTTTCTGAGGCGACAGAAGGGGGTTTTAGTGATGATTTGGGAGTTCACCCATATAGATCTACTGACACAAGGAACTCCCATTTAGAAGGCACCAAAAACGAAATATAAAATCTCTTTTTTGACCAAATTGGACCTTAAATGAGTGGCGAAAAAAGTATGGATCACAATCAAGGAATATGCGGAACGTGTAGAAAAAACACCACGTTATGTCCGCACACTCATCAAGAAGGGGAAGATCTCAAAGGCGGCGCTCAAGGCTAAGGGCAAGAAGTCATTTTTAATCAATCCCGCCCAGGCCGACAGGGATATGAAAAACAACATCTCCTATGTCAACAGGCGGCCCGTGGAACAAAAAGGGAACCCCAAAAAGGGAATAACAAATCGGAACAAATCGGAACAACAAAAAACGGAACAGGCTGGTTCCGGAGACGGTGAACCGGATTCGGGGATACCGGAGGAATACCAAAAGGCGCTTGAGAGGGCTGGGATAGGAAAAATTGTCCCTTTCTCAATCGCCCAAACACTCAAGGAAAATTATGTTGCAGCGGCTAAAAAAATGGACCTGGAGGAGAGAAGGGGGGATCTCCTGCCAAAGCAGGATATTGAGCTTGCCTATTCAGAGCTGGTCTTGTCTGCCCGCAACAAAATCCTATCCATCAAAGGGCTCCTGGCTCCGCTGCTCAAGGAATTTATCGACGATTCAGAAAATTTCGGCATTGCTATGCGCAGCGTTGATGGTGTTTTGCGTGATGTCCTACAGGAGCTCGCAGATGGCGGATTTAGAAAATAGCGTCATAGAGACATTTGAGAGAGTCGCCTCCTTATGGGCCCCGCCAGAGCAACTTCCGTTGTCAGATTGGGCCGACAAATATGCCCGGTTGTCTGGTGAATCATCCGCAGAAACCGGCAGATGGACCAGTTACCCATACCAGAGAGAAATTCTCGATGCCCTGATCGACCCCTCTATTGAAATTTTAACCTGGATGAAATCAGCCCGGGTCGGATACACGAAAATTTTGAACTGGGACACCGCCTACCATATCGCCCAGGAGCCATGTTCTCAGCTCATTGTTCAACCAGCTGTTGATGATGCGGCCGGTTATTCCAAAGATGAAATTTCTCCGATGTTGCGGGATATGCCAATCCTTCAGGGCATAGTGGCCGAGCCCAAAACCAGGGATTCGAAAAACACCATCCTCAAAAAATCATATCCCGGCGGCATCCTCCATATGGTTGGGGCAAACTCAGCCAGGGGATTCCGCCGGATCACAGTCAAACGGGTGAAATTTGACGAGGTCGACGGTTACCCCCCGACGGCTGGCAATGAGGGGGACCAGATCCAGTTGGGGACCATGCGGTCGGAAACATTTTGGGATAGGAAAATTATCCTGGGCAGCACCCCGACAATTGCAGGGGCCTCCAGAATAGAAAAAAGTTTTTTCGAATCGGATCAACGGTACCGGTTTTTACCGTGTCCGTTTTGCGGTAAATTCCAGGTTCTCAAATTCCGCCAAATCAAATGGCCGAAAAATGAGCCCCGGAACGCCCGGTATGAATGCGAGTTCTGCAAACAATTAATTCCCCACTCCGCAAAACGGAAAATGGATGAAAAGGGAGAGTGGAGGGCGACAAAACCGTTCAACGGCCATGCCGGATTCCATATTTGGGCAGGATATTCCTATTCTCCAAACTCAACCTGGGTCCATATCGCTGAAAAATTCCTGCAGGTGCGCAAAGACACCGAGGCCCTGAAAACATTCACCAATACGATGCTGGGGGAAACATGGGAGGAGAAAGGGGAGCAACCAGAATGGACAAAATTGTCGGCCAGGGCAGAATCGTATCCCATTTTAACCGTCCCGGCAGGCGGCCTCCTTCTCTGCGCCGGAGTTGATACGCAGGACAATCGACTCGAAATTACCATAAAAGCCTACGGAAGGGGGGAAGAAAATTGGCTGATTTACCATGGTGAGATATGGGGGGATCCCGACCTCCCTGCCACATGGGACCAGCTGGATGCCTTCCTTTACCGCACCTACAAACACGCATCTGGGTTCGATATGCACATCGTTTCCATGGGGGTCGATACCGGTGGTCACCGAACCCAAGCGGTTTACAATTATTGCCGGACACGAGGCCCTGTCGTTTTTGCCCTGAAAGGCGCATCCACACCGAATAAACCCATTCTGAACCGGCCGTCTGCTCAAGATTTCGATTATCTGGGGCAGAAAATTCCGGGCGGCGTTGAGCTCTGGCCCATTGGTACAGACACCGCCAAGGGGACCATTTATAACCGCCTCAAAATCACCAAATCGGGCCCTGGTTATTACCATTTTCCGATCGGCCTCGAGGATGAGTATTTCAAACAGCTCACTGCCGAAAAGCTGGTCAAAAAATTCGTCAAGGGCTTCCCTCAATACCACTGGGAGAAAACCAGGGATAGAAACGAGGGTTTAGATTGCGATGTCTATTGCTACGCTGCCGCCCTGAAAGCTGGTCTCTCTATGGTCGACTGGGACGACCTGGAGGCCAGTTTTACAGAGAGTTATCAGCCAGAGATGGAGGATGATGTGGAGGAATATGATTCAACACCCCAGAGGAGCCAGTGGATGTCATGAGTTTTACACAGGATGACCTCAATAACGTCAACAGGGCGATCGTCGAATTGGCCACGGGCAACCGTGTCACCAAAGTCGCTTTTTCCGACGGGCATTCCACAGAATATGCGCATGCCAAATTACCACAACTCAGGGCTCTGGCCAGAGACATCGAGGCGGCACTGGCTCAAAACCACGAACCAATGAATTTTCAGACGAGCAAGGGCCTATGATTCTCGACCAACACGGAATTCCATACGCCAGCACCGGCGCACCGTTTGAGGGTGCCAGCCAGGCCCCACGGATGTCAAATTTTATCGGCTCCAGTTTTGGCCCAAATACTGCGATTCATATGGGGTTGCGGACGTTGCGGGGGCGGTCCCGTCAGGCTATTCGGAATAACCCCCTGGCCAAAGGGGCCCAGAAAATCAAAACCGCAAACATGGTCGGAACTGGCATTCGGCCCCGGTTCAATTTTAAAAACGATCCAGGGCTAAAATCTCAGGTCCAGGAGACATGGGAGGATTCCGTCCCCGAACTGGATTGGAACGGTACAGCCGATTTTTATGGCCAGCAAAGCATCGTTTCTGATGCAGTTTTTTCCGACGGCGAGGCCCTGGCCGTGTTCCGCCCCATGAGCAAATACGATGACCTGGCAGTGCCGCTGCAAATCCAGCTCCTTGAGGCCGATCATCTGGACCTGGATTACAGTACGGTTCTACCGAACGGCAACACGGTCCGCATGGGGATCGAATATGATAAACGGGGAAAACGTGTTGCCTACCACCTCCACAGGGATCATCCGGGGGAACATTTCCTCAACAACGATACCGGCCGGCAGCAGCTTTTAGCCAGTGATGTGATGCACGTTTTCGACCCAACCCGACCCGGGCAACAACGGGGATTGCCGTCCAGCTCCAGTGTTCTGGTCAAACTCCATGAGATAGATCTGTGCGTTGATGCAGAGCTGGTCCGCAGAAAAACCACGGCCATGTTCGGCGGGTTCATTAAAAAAATGAACGAACTGGCCCAGCCGGCTGTCCCTCAGGTTGGCGGCACAAAACGGAAAACCTCCGTCATTCCTAAATCGCCTGCGCTCGAACCAGGTACATTTCCTGTCCTGCCCCCTGGGTGGGAGGTCGAATTCTCACAACCCAGAGATGTGTCCGGCAATTATGTCGCCTGGATGAAACAGCAGCTCATGGACCTGGCCAAGGGATGGGGGATCACGTACGAGCAGCTCACCGGCGATTTATCCGGCGTTAATTATTCATCCATTCGAGCAGGGCTGTTGGAGTTCCGCCGGGCCATTGAAATGGAACAGGCAAAAACCATCGTGTTCCTGTTCTGCCGGCCGGTCATCCAGAGATGGCTCGACACCGCAGTGGTTGCTGGGATTTTCAATATCCCAAATTACCTGGAGAAAAAACGCCGGTATTACAGGGCGATCACCTGGCAGCCCCAACCCTGGCCATGGGTTGACCCCTACAAAGATATGCTTGGGGAACTGCTGGAGGCCAGGTCCGGCTGGCTCACCCATGACCAGGCACTGACAAAACGCCGGACGGACCCGGAAACCCATTTTAACCAGCTGGCCGAGGAGCAGGCCCTGATTGACTCCCTGGGGATCATTCTCGATTCAGATCCCAGAAAAACCAGCAAAAGCGGCATCTATCAGGCAATAGAGGAGGACAAAAATGAATAATCTTGCGGACCGGCCCTGGCTTTTGACCCCCGCTGTTTTGAACGACCTCCTTAACACCATCGGGAGTAATGACCAGTTGGTTAAGGGAGCCATTACGGATGTTGCCAGGGAGATGAATTTGACCCCCGAGGCCCTGGAGACCAGATATTCGGATCGCCTCAAAGGTACCTGGACCGTTAAAAAGCGTGGCGGTGTGGCCATTCTCCCCATCACCGGGATGATTTCCAGGTATGACTCATACCTGAACTGGATCAGGGGCGGCACGGCCACCGAGGATGTGGCCCGGGATTTTACCGCTGCAGATGAGAACCCGGAAATTAAGGCGATCATCCTCAATTTCGACACCCCCGGCGGGGATGCCCGGGCAATCCATGAATGCGCTGAGATGATTCACGCCTCAAAAAAACCGGTGGTTGCCTATGTCGGCGGCCAGTGTGCATCTGGGGGGCTATGGTGGGCTGCAGCGTGTGATGAGATCGTGGTGGACCGTATTGCTGAACTCGGATCCCTCGGCGTGGTTTTTGGCTACCGCCCAACGGATTCCAAAACCATCGAGGTGGTATCTGCAAACGCCCCAAAAAAACGCCTGGATCCGGCATCCGAATCCGGCCAGGCGGACCTCCTGCAGAGGGCCAATGATATAGAGGCAGTTTTTATTGCCAAGGTAGCCGAATACCGGGGCCTGGATATTGAAAAAGTAAAAAGCGATTTCGGCCAAGGTGGAATGATGATCGCTGAAAAAGCCATTGCGGCCGGGATGGCTGATAGATTTGGCAGCCTGGAAAGCCTCATCTCAGAGCTTCAGGCTAAACCCCCAACAAATGGAGCATTAACCATGGGACTTAAAACAGAACTGAGAGCGCTGATTTCTGGGGTGGAAGACGAGAAGATTGAGGCTGCCATGGCCTCTCTCGGATTTTTCCCGAAAACAGCAGGGGGAGACCCCGACATTGACGCCATCAAGGCCGAGGCCCTGGCTACCGGAAAAGAAGAAGGCGCAAAAGCGGCGCGGGAAAATGAATCCGCCCGGGTGGCGGCGGTGATGGAAAAAGCACAGCTGGCGAATGTGTCCAGTCCGAAATTTATCCAGGAACTCCTGGCCCTGAGCCCGGAAGCCGCCGGCGCCAAAATCATCGAGGCCCAGGCCGATGCGTCCGCCAGGAACGTCATTTTTTCAACCGTTAACCCCACGTCCGCCGGCGGCGAAAATGCCCTGGTCAAGGACGCCGAAAAAAGAAGGGAGGCGTAAACCATGCCCACCATGACAGAACCGAACAACCTCCAGGACACCCTGGTGTGGGAGGAGGACCGAGGTTACTCCCGTGACGAGGTCGTCATTGCTGATGGTCAGGATTTGGCGGTAGCCCAGATTGTTGGCCGAATTGAGGCAACCGGGAAAATCGTTGCCCTCGACCCGGCCGCAGACACCGGTGCCCAGAAAGCTGTTGGTTTCACCATCGCCAAATACAAAGCCGACGGCGCAGACATCAAAGGCGTCATCATCGCCCGGGAAGCCATCATCACAACCAGTGATTTGGTGTGGCCCGATGGCATCACAGATCCGCAGAAAACAACCGCCATGGCCGAACTCCAGGCCCTGGGTATCATTGAAAGGGGGGAAAACTAATGGGCGAAATTTTAAATCCGTTTGACAATGATGCATTCACCGTAGGGACGATGACCGGGTCCATCAACAAGCTGCCCAATATGTATGGACGGCTGAAAGAAAAAAATCTTTTCCCCGGCCAGGGCATTCGCACCCGCACCGTTGTTTTTGAGGAAAAAGACGGCGTACTGAGAATGGTTGAAAGCAAACCCGTTGGTGCCCCGGGGGCACAGCATAAATCCGGGAAACGCCGGGTTAAATCATTCGTTATCCCTCATCTGCCTTTGGATGATACCATTCTGCCCGCAGAATACGACGGCATCCGTGGTTTTGGAACTGAAAATGAATTGGTCACCTTGGTTGCCCTCATGAATGACCATCTCCAGGAATTGAAAAACAAACACGATATCACCAAGGAATGGCTCCGCCTCGGTGCCCTCAAGGGCTTGATCGTGGATGGTGATGGCGAAACGGTCCTGTACAATCTCTATGATGAATTCGATCTTACCAAAAAAACCATGAAATTTGCCTTGGCTGCAGACACCACCAATGTCCGGCAAAAATGCCTGGGTGTTTCCAGACATATCGAGCAAAACCTTCGGGGCGAGGTAAGCACCGGCACCGAGGTTTTGTGCTCCCCTGAATTTTTCGACAAACTCATCGATCATGAAAGCGTTGTCAGAACCTACGAGGGGCACCAGGAAGCGTCTGATCGCCTGGGCGGCGATCCCCGCAAGGGTTTCCGCTATGGCGGCCTGGTATTCGAGGAATATGCCGGTAAAATTCCGGATTCTTCTGGTGGCGACCATCGCCTGATCGAGGAAGGGAAGGCTCACGCCTACCCCGCCGGCACCATGAAAACATTCCGCACCTTCTATGCCCCGGCAGATTTTAACGAGGCTGTCGGCACCGTAGGGCAGGAATACTATGCAAAACAGGAGCCCCGGAAATTTGGTCGTGGTGTCGACATCCACACCCAGTCCAACCCGCTGCCCCTCTGCATGAGACCCGAAGTTCTGGTCGAACTCGACATGGCGACCTAAGGGGGGGCTATGGAACCGAAATCCATAATTTCCCGCACCCAGGTGACATTCACCGAGATCCCGACGGAGATTCCGATCCCGTCGGGAACCAACCAAATCTGCATTTACCCGACCTCGGATGATGCAGATGTTACGGTTCGGATAAATGCCGCCGCCGATGCCGTCCCGGAATTCATCAATATCACCAAAACGGATTACGTCATGGTCCAATTCCCGTTTTATGAGGGGATGAAAAACCTCTATCTGTCCTCACCCGCCGCTTCCACCGCTCGGGTAGAATTCAGGAGTAGGTAATGGATCCGGTTGTCATGAAGGCCGCACGGGACCAGATGAACCGGCGTGGGGTGGATGCGGTATACCACCCAGCCCCCGGCGAACCGGTCCCATGCAAAATCCGTATTATCCATGACTCTGAACTCCGGCCCTCCGGTGATCTGGAGATCGGTGTCATCATGGTTGGCACCGTGATCCAGGCATTGTGTGAGGATGTTGGGAGGCCCAGGTCCGGATCTACGTTTTTGGCGGATGGCGAAACCTATACCGTCGCTCGGCTGGATTCTACTGACCGGATTTTCACCAAGGTGGTGATCCGTGAGGGTTGAGATTTCCGATGGTGATCTGGCCAAGGTTCGTTCCATGCTGCGTGACGTCAGGGGTGGGGCAGACTTGGCCATTGCCAGGGCCCTGAATAAGGGCATTTCCCACGGTAAAACCCAGGCCGTTAAAGCTATCGGTCAGTACCTGACCCTGAAAGCCGCCCGAATCAAGCAGGATTTCACGGTCCGGAAGGCCAAAAAATCCGACACATCCGGTGCCATCATCGCCACCGGCCGACCGGTGGGACTACTCAATTTTATGGCCCGCCCCCGTAAGGATGGCTATTCGGTAAAGGTAAAGCGCCGTGGGCCCCGGGAGGTTTTAAAACATGCCTTTCGAGCCTCCACCACAAACGTCAAAAATGGCGGTGGGACATACACCACAGAGCATTTATGGTGGCGGCAGTATAGCGGTTCCCGCAGTCAGGGGCCCCCAATGCCGCCGGGGTTTTATGCACGACTACCAGAGCGTTTTAGGCACCCCCTCCAGCGCCTTGAAGGGCCAAGGATTGAAGATATTTTTGATAAACCAGGGATCATTGATCCTATCATGAAGGCGGCCTCTGACAAAACATCACTCCATCTGGACACAGAGGTTGAGAGGATATTGAAAAAACATGCCTGATCCAATCAGAGAGCAAATCATCCATGCCGCAGTGGCCCGGGTCGGCGAAATCCAGGTTTCCAATGGGTATAACACCGACGTTGGCACCAACCCCGGCCGCAGCACCAAATATGCCGAATCTGGGACAACTCAGGAGGTGGTGGTCATCCCACGCCATGAGGAATCCGAAAAAAACCGGTATGGAAAAATGATCCATACATTCCCCCTGGGCGTCCAGAGTTTTATCTCGTTCGACCCTGAAACGGACGACCCGTCCGCCGCTTCAGAAATGCTCTATGCGGACCTCGTCAAGGCCCTGACGAACCCACTGAATCCCCTATCCCCCCTTATAGATTCCATCATCCATACCGGGGGAGGTGGGGAGCAAATGCCGGTTGTTGAGAGTGTTTTGGCCGGTGCCATCGCAACATTTGAAATTAAATACAAAACCGCCGTGGGTGATCCCTCGGCACAGTAAAGAAGGAGATCAATATGAATCCCGCAATTTACATCGAAATGAGCCAGAGCTTGGTTCCCATGGCCGCCCTGGATGATTCCGGGGACCACAAACGGTTTTATTCTGATGACCACCTCTGGTCTGCCAAGTCCGGTTTTTCTCCCACCGTTCGCCCCAATGGCATCGCTACCGGCGGCAAAGCGTCCCCCGGTGCCGGGGATAACCAAATTGCAATTGCCGCCATGACCTGTTTTCTCAAGGGGGCCCGGGTTTCTGTGGCGGCCAACGCCGCCCTGACTGTGCCCAGGCCCTCAACCAGTGATCACCAGCAAATTGCTGTCACTGTTGACGAGGATGGTTCTCTGGTTGTTGTCGAGGGAACCGAGGGGAACTCATTTTCGGAAACATACGGATCCGCAGGTGGCCCCCCGCTGATCCCTGCCGATTCCATTCTGGTCGCCATCGTCAAATACTCCGGCCAGGCCGATGCCAAAATTCAGCCCACCGAGATCAAACAGATCCCGGGTGCTTCCCAGGAATTATACAATTCACCCACCTGGACGGAAAAACGCATGAATGTGGAAAATGGTGCCCTGGGCATGGCCGGTGTGGAATTTGACGCCGCCCTCCCGACCATCCATGAGGGGGATACCACCAAAAAAGTTTATGCCGAATACTACATCCCTGAAAAAGCGCAGCTCCCTGAAACCTCTGATTTCAAAGCCCCTGAAACCAGCCACAGCGCCAGCTCCAAACAGATCTATGGTAAAACCATCGGCTCCAGTTCCAGCACCCTGAACCAGGGCAGCTTCACGGCCTACCTGAAAGACGGCGTGACCGACCCCATCGTTGCCCAGAAAAACGAAAATCTGTTTGTCTGGTTCTACCCCGATGAATTGGATACCTCCAAATTCGTTCTGACCCAGGGAAAAATCGGCATCGCCAGAACCTGGCCGGCCGAAGGTGGGAACAATGCTGCCTGTACTATCTCCGCAGAAACCGAGGCTGTCGAGATTACAGCATAATCCATGCGGGGCCAGGCCCCGCTTCCAAAAAAGGAATATCGAATGGCATTCGATGTAAAAAAAATCAAAAAAACCAAATTCTCCTCCCGGGAAAGCGATGTTTCAGTTCCGGAACTCACAGAATTCTTTGACGCAGACGAACCTGCCGTATGGAAAGTCAGGAATTTGTCGGGCATGGAAGTGGGGCAGGTGAACGAAACGGCCAAAAAATACCAGCAAATTGAGGTCGCCCAGAAAGCCCTGGTCGGCACCCATGAGGAGAAAATCAAGGCGTTCAAGTCGATTTTTGGGGTCGTAGACGGGTTGTCCGAGGAGATGGCACGGCGGACAGAGGTTTTGATTTTGGGCAGCGTTTCACCTGAATGCGACAAGGATTTGGCCGGTATCATCAGAGAAAAATACCCTCTGGCATTCGTCAAAATAACAGACAAAATTTACGAGATGACCGGCCTGGGGGCGGTGCCGGGAAAGCCCAAACCCTCTACAAAAGGGGAGAAGTGAGGGCGGCCCTGTCACTGTGCAACAAAATGGGGAAATTCCTCTATGAGGCAAAACCGGATTTGTTTCCCCACGGCTATCTTACCGAAACAGAAATGGAATTGTGGGCGATGTTTTTCAGGGAAAAATAAATGGGCGATGTCGAAAAAACAGTAAAAATTTTGTTCCAGGGCGATGACCAGGCATCCAAGGTCATGGCCTCCCTGTCCAGCAACATGGATAATTTCGGCAGTGTCGCCACCAATGCCGCCGAGCCGTGGGCCAATGTGGCTGACAATATTTTGAAGGCCGATGTGGCCCTGGGCGCCTTGGCCGCCGGCGGGCTGGCCTATGCGTTCAACAAATCCAAACAGTTCGAGGTTGCCACGGTTGAGCTGAACAAAGTCATGGGTGAAAACCCTGCAGGGGTCCGCCGTGCCGCCGCCGCCGCCCTGGATTTGTCGAACAAATATGGTGAATCTGCCGAGGGAATTTTATCCTCAACTGCCGGTTTGAAACAGGCCGGATACAATGTTGAAGAGGCCATGCAGCTCACCAAAAACTCCATGGACCTGGTCATTGTCGGAGAACTGGAGGCCAGCCAGGCCAGTGAACTATTGATTGCCACCATGAAAGGGTTTGACGCCCCTGCCACTGATGCCGCCCGGGTTGTCGACATCCTCAACGAGACCTCCAATAATTACGCCACCAATGTCCAGGAACTGGCCCTGGGTATGGCCGGTATTTCACCCATTGCAAAACAGATGGGATTTTCGTTCGAGGAGACCGCCGGAATCCTGACGCCAGTAATTGAGGTTTTTCGCTCCGGAGATGAGGTTTCCAGGGGATTCCGGACTGGTTTATTGAATCTCACATCCGACATGCCCAGGGTTGAGCAGGCGCTCAATGCCTTGGGCATCTCCCAGACCGACGTTAATGGCCAGATGAAATCCGGCCGGGATATTTTCTATGAGGTTCAGACGGCATTCCAGGGTCTCACCGATACAGAAAAAACGTATTACACCCAGCAGTTGGTCGGTAAAGATCAGGCCGCAAAAATGGCCATTGCATTCGATGGTCTGAACAAAACCCTGGCCGTGACTGAGACGGCCATGGGGGCCGCCGGTTCAGCCTCTAAGGAGGTTGAAATTTTCCTGAATTCATCCCCCAAGGCCGTGGACCGGTTCATTCAGGGGTGGCAAAACCTGGCCGTTATGGTCGGCGACCAATTCAGGGATGCCGCCAAGGAGGTCATTGATGGCGGAACAGAAATCGAGGTCGCCCTCCAGAAAATGGTAGGTGACGGCACATTCGACGACATTTTCAACGAGATCGATGAATTCGGCAGAGATCTCGCCGCCGACCTGAGATTGATCGCTAAAAACCTGCCAGAGGCAATGGAGGATGTGGATTTTGATGGTTTCCTCGACTCCATCGGAGATTTTGGGCAGGAGGTTCGGGATGTTTTCGGGAACATGTTCGGCGAGATTGATTTGTCGACGCCTGCTGGTCTGTCAAGGGTTGTCCAGAAAGTTATCGATGGTTTATCTGCCCTCATAAATACCTCCACCGGGGTAGTTCAGGGGATGCAGCCAATGTTTGCTGCTATCGGATCTGCTATTGATAATTATGAAGGTTTGGGCGCCGGAACCCATGAACTGGTGGGGACTCTGACCGGGGCGGCTAAGACTTTCACAATGGTGGCAGAGAGTGCGGATTTGCTTAAATTTGCCCTGATTCCATTAGCGGCTGGCAGCACTGTGAATGCGATCAGGGGAATCATCGGTCTCGGGGAGTCAGCATTATCTGTCAGCAAAAAATTGAAAATGCTTTCGTTGGGGTTTAAGGGCCTCGGCCTCGCCGTTGCTGCCTTCATGATATACGAAGGCACTATGCTATTCACGGAGTGGCTCGCATCTGTCACGAATGGTGGTCATGGGGCCAGCGAAACTATCATCGAGTTGGAGGACGCCCTCCAACGATACGCCAGATTGAAGGGCAACCCGGGCCTTGTCACGGACATCCGTGATATGGCGGATGAGACCCACCTTGGTGTCGGCCAGATGAGAGCCTTAGAGACAGCAATCCTCGACCTGCCTGTTTTGGTTCAATCCAGGGTTATGACCATTTTTGCCAGAGACGGGTTTGATGCCGCCCGGGAGGAGCTGGACAGGCTCAACGGCAAAAATGTCAGCGTCTATGCGGATGCCGATCTGTCCGACCTGACGAAATTGGCAAACATGATGAGGGGAATCCCTGAGGAGAAACTCGTTAACGTAAAAGCCCTTATGGATGCTGGTCAGTTTAAAGTCGCCCTGACCATGCTGGAGAGTATTCCCCGTGAGAAAAACGTCCAAATAAACATAGATGGAGCCCCTATTGAGGAGGCCAGGGGCCAATGGCAGACCCTGGAAATGGAACTGGCAGACGGCACCACCGCCACATACAGGGTCGAGGCCGATAAGCCGTCAATATCGAAGACCAAAAAGGTAGTTGATGACGAGCTTTCACCCCTCAAAATCTTGGAAATCAAAACCGAATTGGACATGGCTAAATTGGAGGCCGGGGTTGATATCTACTCTGCAACCCTGGAAACCCTCAACACCCAGATTGAATGGGGGGCGAAAATTGATATTGCCGGCATCGAGGCTGACGCCCAGAAAGTCCAGGCGGCATTTGAATCAATTGGTGGATCTGTCCAAGCTGTGTCGGCGAACGTGGGGAACATGTTCTCTGGGTTGACCGATATGGGCAGCAGTACCCATTTTTATGAGCTTTTCGAGGCGATGAATAAAGAAATGTCCATTCAAGAAAAATTGATCAATGCTCAGATCGAATTGACCGAGGCCCAGACCAATCGAATTGAGTCGGGGGAACCAATTGGTATCCAGGTGGAATCATCAAGGTTGGCCCCGGCACTGGAAATGATTTTTCAGGAGGTTCTGGAAATGACCCAAACAACCGCCAATGCAGAGGGGCTTGAACTCCTGGGGGTGAAAGGATGATTGGAATTTCAGCCCCTGTCTTTGATCCCCATGGCTCGGTCATAATCAACGAGGACAGCGATTCGGTTTTGGGAGACAATACCGCCAGGGTATCCAGAACAAAAACCCTCGATGGTGGGGTGTATATAAACCATTCAGGAGTGAGTCAGGGGGATAGAACGCTCATCGTAAGGGCAAAGATTTCAAGAGACCAAGGGAGGGTAATCCAGCACATTTTTAAAAGCTACAAAATGGTAGAGGTGTCCACCCGGGTTGGTCTTTTTGAGGCAGTCATTGCGACCTGCAATATCAACCATGGTGAATTGTATATGAAAATTTTGGTTAATAAAAAATTAGACGAGGAGTAAAGAATGGGGACCGCAATTTTATCCGGGAAAATATCATATCATTTGGGACGTGGAGAAATGGTGTTTTCAAGCGATGGTAGCCCTCACCAGTTCAAGGCCCTGCTTATGCTGGATGGGTTTGTCTATGACTCTGAGAATCACGACAAATTATCGGATATCACGGAGCTTTCGTGGGAACCCTCCGTCTCTGTCGCCTTGAACGATATTAGGATCCCCATCACACCGAATGGTCATAAATACAAGTGCACCTCTGCTGGCGACACGTCGTCCACCGAACCGACCTGGCCAACGACCGCCGGCGGCACTGTACCAGATGGCGGAGCCACTTGGACTGAGGTGGGGCCTGATGACCAGGCCCCCACGGCAAACGGTTATACCCAGAACAATAAAATTCTTTCTCTGGCTGAGTACTTGAATGATCCTGCCACCCAAAAAACCACAGTAAAATTCGATGACCCCTCATGGGTCGCCGCTGGTGGTTTTCTGGGGGCCGTAGATGGAACTCAGGTTGAAATTGCGGGGATAATGATTGTTAATGCAACCCCGCCAGATCCATTTATTGTTGGGTATTATCAGTTTTCTGCCCCGGGATACACTGCGGACGGCAAGGGCCTCAAGGGGGAAAACATTGTACTGGAAATCGGCGGGTAACAATGACTTTTTCCCAGGACGACATAGCCTTCTTGGTAGCTGAGCAGGCTTTTGACTGCTCTCATCCGGTCGGCAGAACTGGTCCTGACGGGCTGATACGATTTTGTGCCACACACAATCTTGCATCCGGGATTTTCGATATTGAAACAGATATTTTCAAAATGGCACTGATGAGAGGGGGATTTAGCCACATTGGTCGTGTATTGGATGATTCCACCTGTAGGGCGGTTTATTACTGGGATATCAAGCCATTTGAGGCTGTGAACCCTCTCTACCAAGCCGGCGGCCGGGAGTTGTTAGGTAGGACGATTGCCGTTGATCCAGCATCCGGTACCACTACCATTACCTTTGATGATTTGACCTTTGAGGCGGCCCCGGGAACCGATTATTTTGCCATGGATTTGTGGGTTGAATATAACGGGGGCCATACCCGGGAGTCAGTCCTTGGTGTCATCTATTCGGCCACGGCCAAGAATAAACCCATTCTCCAAATATCGGTTATCCATTCCCCGAATAATCGACGTTTCCTTTCGGATGGTGACCGGCACACTATCAAAACGCCACAGGTGAAAATATGATGTTCACTCAGACCGTCTCCAGCATAGCCGGAAATCAGCCGCACAATTTCACAGATAATGATTATTTATCCTTTTTTTGTCCCGACATCCGTGAGAATTTGCCGGGTCTTTTTGTGGGTGAGAAATGGGAAAACCGGTTTGATTTTGCCGTGCTGGTTACTGGTGTTGAGGTTCCTCACGCCGCCACCATTGTGAGTGCCAAAATCTGGGTAGAGGGTGGTGTGGCCAATCATCCTGAAAGCATGGAGCCAATTGCGGCTGATGTAGCATTATTGTTGTCATACGAAGAGACGGATTCTGCCTCCAAATTTACCACTGCATTTGATTTTGAAAATCGTCCCAGGTCCTCATACCAATCCATATCCAAATTGAAAGGAATGGATGTAACCAACTTTGTGCAAGAAATTGTTAATCGACTTGGTTGGAGCTCTGGGAATAATATCAATTTTTTTTTCGAGCACGACCAGGTGGAATGGCAGCAGCATTTTGATTTTTATGCCGAGGATCTTTCTCTTCGCTTGATCAGGAACGATTTTGTTCTGAAAGAGTTCATGATCGAAATTGAATGGTGCTCATCCGGTGATACAACCTCTCATGCGTTCCCCTGTATCACTATCCCCCTGAATTCCTCGGGAGGGGGGCAGGCCAATTATCTCGCAGGTAATGAAGTAACGAAGATTTTTGAAATGCCCGTCGGGAATACCCAAATGGTAGGGTATCAGCCCAATAGCTGGGATCCGGCCGCCGCCACCGATATCGTTTGGTATACGGACAATTCACATCAATCTCCTTTTGTAGGGGTTCAGGTTTTACCGAACAATCAGCTTAGCATGGTTGCCTTACAATTTCGTTCGATCGATATAGAACAGGGCACCTCAATATCTAAAGCTTTGTTGCGGATTCCATGTGAGAATTGGCTGCCGTCATTTGCCCTCCCTCCCGAATCCTCATTGGATGTGCTGGTATCTTTTGAGGATACGGATTCGGCTGAAAATTTTTCCACCGAATCAAATTTTTCTGCCAGGTCTAAATCGCTAAGTACAATTTCAACCACCCTTTCCGTCACCGTCGCATTGGAGGAATGGGAAGAGGGGAAAGATGGGCCTTATTTGGTGACGCATTATCACATTGCCCTGGATGTTACTGAATTGGTCCAGGAGGTTGTTGAAAAGCCCGGTTGGGTGTCCGGTAACAGCATTGTATTTTTTATCGAAAGTGCAGCTGCCCCCGGGAATTATTTTTACATCCTTTTTTTGAACCCCGCTTTCTATCTGGATTTATCGTTCAACGCAGCTGAGGAGCCGCCGCACGTGGAGTATTTTCTTCCCATGAAAGTGGGACTTTCGGGGTCCGGTGACGGTAGTCCTGGAACCCGAGTGCACTCTTTTCCTACCGCCAGTGTTAATTTGGAATTTTTGGGGCGGATTCACACCTCGACAACCATGGTGGAACCCAGACCCTATGTTGTTGAATTGAAGGGGGCAGGGCCCATAGAATATGAGGTTTTCAATATCTCGAATATAAGTATCGATTTTTCTATGGCTGGGGGAATTCAGGTTTTTGAGGCAACGGCCTCCGCCGGGGACGTGTGGGTAATTTACCTGAGTTTTTTATCTGGCGATAAGGATGGGCTCAATGAAATTCAAATTCCACTGAAATCTGTTCAGGCGATTCTCAGATCCGAAACAATGTCCTATCTCAACATTGTGACTCCAGCTATTGACCTATCCGAGGAAATTGCCGCCAGAAAAAACGGAGACATTCGGGTAATAATGGCGCAGGTTCAGTCGGGTAAAATTCTCCGGTCCGAGGAAATCGCCCGGGCTGCCCTGGATTATATTGGTGTTTCCGAGGGGGGAACGAACCAATCAATCACCTTGGCGGGACACCGGGCTGAAAACATCACACCGAAAACCATAACCGTTCCGTACCCCACATATAGGTCGACGATCAATGGGAAAAAACGAATTCGGTTTCCGCAACCCAATATGTATTTAAAACCTGGGGATACTGTTATTAGCGGAGATGTTCATCTCGTTGCGGACCAGATCAGTATATCCATTTCATCGGAGCACCAACAAATGGAGGTGGCAGAAAAATAATGGCCAGGGGCAGAGTCATAGAGAACCTGGGTAACGGCCAGTACCGGGTGGAGATATTTCGAAATTTATCAACAGCCGATAATAGAATTGCAGAACTGAACGCCGAAATTTCGGAGATTGAAACCGAAATTTCAATCGCACATAAGGCTGAAATTCCTATGCTTAAGCTCAGAAAAGCGGCCATTGAAAAGGAATTGCAGCGATATTCACAGATAAAAAATAGGGTCGTTCTGGCCTGGACAGCGGATTATGAAACAGACCTGACCGGCATTGTCGGGGTGGCCAACATCCCGGATGAACCTGACAGGAACGTCACCATTCAGCCAGGTGGTAAATATAACGCTTCCAGGGATGGAGATGTTTTCCCCATCCTGGCCATGGCGCCAGAAACGGCATATTTCAACCGGGCCATTCTCCCTGGGGTGCAGCGGTGGCGGCCCCGGTTTCGGTATGGTCGGATCGTTTTGGTAGATTACGCTGCAGACACATGTTCCGTGGCCCTGGCCCCGGCATACTCGTCTCAACAAGGGCTGTCAGTGAATCCGGGTGAGAATAATTCGATTACATCCCATGGCCCTGGGGTAGCCCCATATGGGTGGGAGTCGTTCAGGGAGAGATATCAGGGCCATCCGATCGTAGAGAATTCCTCCACAGGCTCCCCTTTGTCATTATCACCTGAAAAGCTTCGCCAGCTACAGGAGGTTAATGCCAGGGTTAATGCGGAACATGCCTATGAACATGATAAGGGCAATGATATCTGGAATATCCTGGCCCCGGGGCAACCAGGGGACTGTGAGGATCTCGTCCTGACAAAAATGGATATTCTGATTTCCATGGGTTGGAATGTGAGTGACCTGTATCTGACTGGATGCGTGGTGATGCAGGCCGATGGGGAATTAGTCGGGCACGGAGTTCTGCAAATCGACACTGATCAGGGGACACTCGTTCTCGACAATCGGTTCCCAGACGTAATGTCCATCACAGACCCGAGAGTCTCCAACTATTCCTGGACCTCTCGCCTGGACGCCGGGGGCTGGGAGGTAATTGCCTCCAGTATCATTTTGGAGAATGTCCCAATCGATTATATGTGGTGTGACAGCTCAGCCTTTTCTGTTGGTGATTGGGCGCTATTGTCTTTTGATGGTTCATGGGACACTCCCAGGGTGATTGGATTCCCGTTTGCCCCAAAAGAATGCCCCAATAGCGCCATAAATATAACCAAATTTAGCCCCGACTTGAAGCCCGTGGCCGCAGTAGTTGATTCCGAATTCAACACGGTGATCGAAATATCCAATGAGGTATATACCGGTGGCGCCGCTTTATGTCCAACTCCGATGGCTACAGATCCAGAAACCGGTAAAATAGACTACAAAAATCTCCTTTGGACAACAGGAGGGGCGGGTACAGGGTGGTCAGGCAGGGATTATCGAATGGGCGATGAGGTTGAGTTTAGGGGGTATGACATTGAGACCGGATCCCGGGTTAAATCGTTCAACTGCAAAGCCATGATCTCAAGTGGTGATGTGGAGTACCCAGTCCGTCCCAGCAAAATTGTTCCAGGCATGGGGGGGCTGTGGGGTATTTTTGGTATCGAAGAAGATTCCCACATATGGGGGATCATATACCACTCGGTCCACACAGGTGAAGGGCGTTGGGTGAAAAGCGGCAGTACCGTTGGTGGTATCTATCCAGTGGGGCTGGATATTTGGCAAGACAGGCTTTTTATGGCCGCCAGGGGCGCCGGTCTTTTTTCTTGGGAAGTGACCTCCGCTGGCTTTGTGGCGGAGACAGAGAGGTCCAGGGATATCGGTAGCGGGTTGGCGGATATCAAAATTTTTGGTGGCGAAATTTACGTTTTGTGTTTCGAGGGAAGAGAGTCTGATTTGCCTCAATGGGTAAAAATTTTTGACCCTGATTTTAATGAACTAAGGTCATTTCACCTCTCGCCCACCCTGTCAAGCTGCCATTACGGCGGTTCTATCTCGATAATAGGCGGACTGGTTTATGTCGGCATCGAAAACGATGTTGTTGTCTACACGAGAGAGGGTGAATTTGTTCGACAATTCAAGGTCGGTGGGAGGATTAATTCGATTGTTTAGGGAGAGAGATATGGGGAAATTATGTGGAATTCAATTTGTCACCAGGGGGCGTCGTGGTGGAGGATTTGTGTCTTCCGGGGGAGGCATTGAATTCATGTGCCGCCCCAAACATAGCGGTATTCAATTGGTTCTCCCAACCAATTGCTGGGTGACATCAACCACATACACAGGGTTTTTTGGCACTGTCTCCCATGTAGATGGCGGGATCATCACGAGTGTGCAATGGAAACTGGGAGCCGGTGGTACCTACGCCGATGTGGACACCCTGTCCGGGGAAAACTGGTCTGTGGCGTCCATTGCCCTGGCCGATGGTCCCAACATCCTGTATGTCCAGGCGACGGACAGCGCAGGGGATACCCTGGAACGGGCCGTCTCCATCTCCGTTGATTCGGATATCCCAGTGGTGTCCCTGGGCGCCGATCAATACCACAATGGCACAGGACAATCGGTCCCCCTGACCGCTGCCATGTTCACCGAAAATCATCCGGCCACGGTCCGATATCGGATTGATTCCGGGAGCTGGGTCACCTGGCCCAGTCCCTATCCGGATACCACTGTCTCCGTCCCGTCCGCCGCCACCGATCACACCATTGAGCTGGATGTGGTGGACAGGGTCGGGCGTCAGGCTGCGGACACCATGACGGTCCTGTATGCTGCGGCTCCCAATGTGAGCATTACGCCCACGTCTGGCTGGGTGGCATCGGCCATGTATACAGAGTTTGCCGGGATGGTATCCCCCACGGGGGCCGCCACGATTACTGCGGTGGAATACCAGGTTGGATCCGGGGCGTGGACGTCAGTGGATGCCTGGGATCAATCCTCCTGGTCCCAATCGTCCATCACCCTGGCAGAGGGGGACAACATCCTCCGAGTCCGGGCCACGGACAACCATGGAGAGACCGACATTTCTACCATCACCATCTCCGTGGATACCATCAATCCTACGGTCAACCTGGGGGCCGATGGAGCGCACAACGGCACCGGGGCGACCTTTGTATTGATGGATACCCTGTTCACCGAGGCCAATCCTGTGACGGTGGAATACAGGCTGGATTCCGGGGCCTGGCAGTCCTGGGCCGCTCCCTATACCAATGTAAATGTAAGCATCCCGGCGGATCAGGTGAATCACACCGTATCCCTGCGGGTCACGGATCGGGTGGGGCGCCAGGCAACTGATACTGTGTCCCTCCTGTATGCCGATGTCCCCACCGTGACCATCACCTCTGCCACGGGGTGGATGGCATCCAGCAGCTATACATTCTCTGGCACCGTTGCTCCAACGGGAGCCGCCACGATTTCAGCCGTGGAATACCGGTTGGATTCTGGGGGCTGGGCCCCGGTGGATACCCACGATCAGGCATCGTGGAGCCATGGGTTCACGGGGCTTACTCAGGGCAACCACACCCTGGCCGTCCGGGCAACGGACAGTAACGGCGCCACGGTGGATGCCTCCATTACAATGACTGTTGATACTGTAGCCCCGGTTGTGGCCCTGGGGGCCGATACCACCCACGATGGATCTGGGGTGACGTTTGTGGTGATGGACACCATGGTCACCGAGACCAACCCGGCCAGCGTTGAATGGCGCATTGACGGTGGCGCCTGGAACCAGGTTCCAGGCGGGGACCAAGCATCCTGGGCCAATGTGGATATCACTGTCCCGGCAGACACAGCCAACCATACAATCGAGGTGCGGGCAACCGATCAGGCCGGCAATCAGGCCAGTAACCAGGTCAGTATTTCCTATGATAAGCCCCAAAATGATGCCTTTATCTTTGAGGTCATCACATCGGGGACCGCCACGTTTCAGCTTCCCCTTGAATCGGCCGGAACCTACGATTTCCATGTGGATTGGGGGGATGGTACCAGCTCAGACATCACCCAGTTTAATCATGCAGATACCAATCATGGGTATGGGGCTGCCGGAACCTATATTGTGCGGATTACCGGCACTATCAGGGGGTTTAACTTCAGCGCCACCGGAATAGATAAAGAGCTGATTGGGGATATCTCTGCCTGGGGCCCTCTGGCGTTGATCGGGTCGAGTGGCAATTTCTTCTTTGGGTGCTCAAATTTGACCATGAGCGCCACGGATGCCCCGGACCTCACGGATTGTACCAGTCTTTTGAATGCGTTTCGCAGCACGGCCCTGACCCAATTCCACGCCAATACCTGGGATACCAGCACCATTACCAATATACGCCAGGTTATGCAGGGGTGTCATCACACCATCCAGAGTGTTGAGGTCGACCAGTGGGATGTCTCCCAGGTAACAATAGCAAGAACATTTATGGAGGGGGCTATGACAACTCCACAATACGATGCTCTGATTTTGTCCTGGTCGCCGCAGGTTCAAAATGTTTCGGCGCTCTTCGGCGCCGGAGTATCCAAATACACCAGTGGTGGGGATGTTGAGGCGGCCAGGAATGCCTGGATTGCCAAGGGCTGGACCATCACGGACGGAGGGCCTGCATAATGATAAACCAACGCAATGCAGACGGCATCGCAGTCAATCAATTGTCAGGAGACACTATCCGGCTCATCCACGATGGCCATCAAATAATCACAGCATTTAGGGGGGATCCTGAGTCGGTCACAGAGACCATTCACCAGGTTGCCGAGTTTGATACTCCCCAGGCGGCATACCAATGGGTTGAGGCCCAGGGGTTAGCCTACGATGAGGCATGGTTTGTGACGGAATACGGCCAGGATGAGGTGGATTCATGGAAGGCGGCCAATTAATAATGCATTAAATTTCCTCAATTTGGGGGCAAAATGATCACGCATGGGGAGTACCAATTCTGCAAAACGGTTGAACCCAAGTTCCTGGACCAGGTCCACCGACTCCGATATCAGGTCTATGTGGAGGAATTCGGATTCGAGCGACCCGAGGACCACCCCGGGGGACTGGAAATAGATCCATGGGATCCGCATTCTATTCATTTTGTCTGCCTCTATCACGGGGAGATCATCGGCACCCTGCGCCTGGTTCTGGATTCTGTATTGGGGTTGCCAGTCACCCAGGCGGTGGCTATCGACATTCAAGCCCCATCCAGTTCGGCCGAGATATCTCGATTGGCCGTGACCCGGGAATTCCGACAGCGGGAAAAAGCGGATCCTATAATCACCCTGGGGCTGTACCAGGCCATGTACCACGAGAGCAAGCGGAGGGGGATCACGCATTGGTACATGATCACCGACAACCATGTGAAGAATCTGTTGGAAGCCTTTGGGTTTCGGTTTCATGCGGTGGGGGGGCATTTCGATTACCACGGGCTGTTCCGGCGCCCCTATGTGGGAGTGATTGGGGATATCGAACGGCATGTGGCCGAAAGTAACCCGGGCCTGCTTGAAATGATGATGGAAGGCTTGGAGTCTGAGTTTAGGCCCCTGGTCGTTGGAGAGGGCGCATGATGACATTTCCAGACTATCAATTCTTGGCCCTGCTCATCTGGCCGGTGGTCGGTTTGGTTTGTGCGGCTGCCCTGGCCGGAGGCTGGGCTGGATATATCATCGGGAAGGATTTATGCAGGAAAAATTCAAGGGGGAGATTTGATGAACCAGGAGGATCGTGAACTGCTGATTAGGCTCGATACCCGGCAGGCCAACATGGAAAAAACCATTGAGGCCATGGGGAAAAAGCTGGAAGGGCGAAGATGCCATACCCATGCTGAGAAGATCCGGACTTTGGAAAAAATTACATGGGCGGCTGTTTTGGCTTCCCTGGCTGCCATTGTCAAGTCGTTCTGGATTTCGATTTCAGGGGGTGTTCAATGACCCCGAATAAAATTACGCTGCACCATTCGCTGACCAGGGATACCGGGACGGCATCCTGGCCGGTGATCCACAAGTATCACACCCAAATCAACGGTTGGTCTGACATTGGATACCATTTCGGCATTGAGAACATCCGGGGCAAGGCCGAAATCCTCATGGGCCGGATGCCGGATCGCCAGGGGGCTCATGTCCGTGGCCACAATCGAGACAACATCGGGATTTGCTTTGTGGGGAATTACGACGATGAGTTCATCCCTGATGTTCTGTGGGAGGCCGGGGTGAGGCTCTGTAAGTTCTTGGTGAAAAAATTTGGTATCACGGAAATTGTAGGGCATCGGGAGTTGGATCCCCGGAAATCTTGTCCCGGGAATCAGTTTGATTTGGACCGTTTTCGAAAGGAGGTTTTGGATGAAAACTCAAAATAGTACCCCAGTACCGTACGAAGGCCTAACCCCGAACCAGCGCCGGGAGATCTGCAACGGATGCGGTGGTAAGGGCGGTTTTGTGAAGCCCCCGCACCGCATCTTCTTCGAAGCCAGTTGTAACCACCATGATTACGGATACTGGAAGGGCTGCACCAAGAGGGATCGGAAACGGGCCGACCAAATGCTGTACAAAAAAATGAAGGAAGATTGCGCCACACTGCCTTGGTGGAAGCGGATCAGGTACCGGCCATGGTGCTGGATCTATTACCTGGCGGTCCGGGCGGCTGGGGCAAAGTTTTTTTACTTTGGCGAGGAGAAGCGGTATCCCGCCATCAACCACAAAGAAAGGATTGCAGCATGAAAAAAAAGTTTTTGGTTTTAGTCATTTTGAGTGTGTTGGCAGCAGTTGGCTGTACCGGAAAAAACAACATTATCGGAAACATTCTCCCCAATAAGTGCGACACCATCGCCGGCCCTTCCAGGATCTGCGACTGGGCCAAGGAACTGGAGGTGAACCCCACGGCCATTGCCGACGGGGTTGGGGTTTTGAATGTGATTGCGGTTAAAAAAGGCACCTACCCCAAGGAAGATGTTTTTGAAATTGCAACCCGGCTGCGGCTGCTGGTCAGTAATCCGGTTTCATATCTGGCCATGAAATTGGAGGTGGAGGATATCGCCCTTGAGTATCCGTGGTTCAAGGGGTGTGCGGATAAATACCTCTATCTGTTCACCAGTTCCAAGATTATGTATGCCGAAGATCTGCGGCTGATCCGGGAGCGGTTGGATGGGTTGATTGTTAAGATGCAGGCCGATTTGGGGCGGCCCATAGGGGAAGCTGTGGTGATAGTTGTTACCCATGAGGATGTATGTGGGCTATTTTCCGAGAACTCCCAGTCAAGCTTTGATAAAAAAAATCAGCTTGCAAAATTATTCAAAAAGGAGTTCAGCCATGAAAATTCAGAATGTCGTAAAACTGCTCTTGGGAAGGGTGAAAAAAAGTCAGATGACCGATGGCGGCAGCGCTGCCGGCACCTTCACTTTTGTTGGGGCCCTCCCCAAAGGCCTGCTGCCCATCCAGGGAGCCATTGTTTGCAACAGCGCTTTTACCGGCCAAACCACGGTCAATGCTGAACTGGGCACCGCCGGTGATGCCGACGCCTATGTTGACTCCGGCTCTGTTCTGACTAAAGATCTTATCAACGGCCTCCAGGGGGCGAACATGGACCTGGAGTTGAACCAGGACACCGATGTGGTCCTCACCATCACCGCCAACTCGGATTTTACCGCGCTGAATGATGATGCCGAGGTTGAGGTTGCCTTGTATTGCCTTGACCTGAATTCGGAAGGAGTCGTAGAAACCAATTAAGGTTTGGATGGGGCATTAAAAGTGGTGTGAATGGGGTGGATTTTTCGCCCCATTTTTTAATTGAAATCAACCTTGAATCATGAGAAACTCCGTCTTTAGTGGGGCACTTATGGCGCGCCCATTATTAAGTATCTGTTTTTATAGGGGATTTATCGAGGGACACGGGTTCAACTCCCGTCGCCTCCACCATTTTGAAAAATAGATGTGGTATTTTAAACCTGCTCTGGAGCTGATTGGGGAACATGTCCGGGAAGGGGACCGCATTGGGATTGCCCAGTCGGTTTCACGGGATTATGGTCTGGAGAAGATGGAGGACCATATCCATTTTCGGGTGGATAAATAAGGAGCCCCTGGAAGCGTCTTAAATGACCATTTTTTTGGACCGGGCCGGAATACGGGCCGGAAAAACTAAAAACGGGGTTTTTGAGCTGGGTGCTCAAAAACCCCGTAATGCTTGTTTGGTGGCGGAGAAGGGGGGATTCGAACCCCCGGTACCCGGTTAGGGTACACACGCTTTCCAGGCGTGCACCTTCAGCCAGCTCGGTCACCTCTCCGCAATCAATTTGACTCGGAGAAAATAGTCTATTTGCTATTTCCTGTCAAGCATTAAATAGATTTAAATACGCCTTTGTGGGATTCCCTGTGGCGGTTTGAAGGTAAAGAGCTGGTTTGATTTGGCATTCGTTTGTGTTTTTTTTTGAGGCAGTGGCCACCAGGCGGACGGCGGGGGCATGGGGCCGGGGGTGGATAAACCGGAGGGTCTGCAAAAAGAGCTGATTTCGGGTCATGGCCCGGGTCAGGTCGGTGATGCGCCCGGCCGGGAAAATCACATGGAAGGTGCCGTTGTCCGCCAGCATCCTGTGGGCAACGGTGCAAAGGGTGTTGATATCCATGGTGATCTCGTGCCGGGCCATGGCCTTTTCCCGGTTGGGGTTTATTCTGCCGCACCCCTTCCTTATATAAGGGGGGTTGGAGATGATATGGTTTGCCCGGTTCTGGTTCTGCCCCGGGAAGAGGGTTTTGGCGTCGGTTTCAACGATGCGGATGAACCCCATCCGGTTGGCGGCGGCATTGGTGCGGGCACAATGGGCAAGGTCGGGCTGGAGTTCCACACCGGTGATGCGGATATCCGGATGCAGATACCCCAAAAGCAGGGGCATGATGCCGCAACCGCAACCGATGTCCAGGATATGATCGCCAGGGGCCGGTTCCAGGCTCCGGGCCAGGATGACGGGGTCCAGTGTGAAGCGGTACCCCCGGGCGGGCTGATGAATGATCAGGTCTTCGCCCAGAAGGGTGTCAGCTGTGTATCTTTCCAATTTTAAATCGAATCTGTTTAATGAGGGGGGCGTCCAGGTGTTTGTTCAGGTTGTCCACCATGTCCTTTTCAAGGAACTTGAGCTGGTGGATCCAGGCCGAACTGGAGACGTTGACCATGAGGATGCCATCCTTAAAGGCATCGGGTTTGGCATTCATGGCAATGGGGGCGCCGACGGCAGTATCCCAAAGTTTCCAGATCCGGGTCATCTCCATATCCTGGGCCGGGCGGTATTTGCCCAATGCGGATTTGAGGATGTCTCCGATGTGGATGAGATTGTCTTTTGAGTTGTCTTTTGTCACGTCCAACCTGCCTGGCTTTGGGTGATCTTCCTTGGTTATGGTTTTCATATCATATAACCCGAGGGGAATGCACTTAAAATTTGACCTTGTAAAGGGTTGAATCGGCTGTAAGCCCCTGGAACATCGGGCATGAACGGAGTTGTAATCCCAAATAAATATTGCCTTTTGGAGCTGATCCATATAAAAATGGAGATATTTTATCTGCTTCATCAAGGTCAAGCACAAGGACAAAAAAACACAACCACCGACAAATTTTGGGTAGGACATTATTTATGAATTGGGATTGGGAAAAACTTAGGGAAAATCAAGAAAAATACGAAAATAAAAAGGGGGCCGGAGGGCCCGGGATGCCGAAACCTCCGCAGATGGATGAGCTGATGACGCGTTTCAAGGGGTTTAAATCCACGGGCGCTTTTCTTTTTGCGTTCATCCTTTTGGCGGTATATCTGGGATCTTCCACCTTTTTTACAGTGGATCGCAACGAAGTCGGCGTCATCCAGAGGTTTGGGGAATACAATCGGCTTGTTCAGCCCGGGCTGAACTTTAAGCTGCCCTCTGGCATTGAAAAGGTGACGATCGTTAATGTGAAGACCCCTGAAACCGAAGAGTTCGGTTTCAAAACCTTTGGGAATACGAATTCGTTCCGTTCCGCTTCGGAAACGCCCCGGCAGGAATCCACATTGATGCTCACCGGCGATCTGAACGTGGCTGTGGTGCCGTGGATTGTTCAATACCGGCGTTCCGATCCAAAGGCGTATCTATTCAACGTAAAGGATGTGCGTTCCCTGCTGCGCTCCATGTCCGAGGCCACCATGCGGACGGTGGTGGGGGACAGAAGCATCAACGAGGTGATTACCAAACGTGCTGAAATTGCCCTGGCGGCCAAGGAAATGCTCCAGGTGGAAATGGACCAGGCCAACGCCGGTATCAGCATTGTCACCGTGGAAATGAAAAAGACCAACGTGCCCGAGCCGGTCCAGGCATCCTTTAACGAGGTGAACCAGGCCATCCAGGAAAAGGAACAGACCATCTACAAGGCACGGGAGGAGTATAACAAGGCCATTCCCCTGGCCCGGGGTGAAGCCCGCAGGGTGGTCAAGGACGCAGAAGGGTATGCCGTGGACCGGGTGAACCGGGCAAAGGGTGATGCGGCCAAGTTTGAAGCCGTGTACGAGGCATATGTCACGGCCAAGGATGTGACCCGTAAGCGCCTCTACCTTGAAACCATGTTGGAGGTCTTTCCCCAGCTGGGATCCAAATATATCATTGATTCCGAGCAGCAGAACCTGTTGCCGTTTTTGAACATGGGGGGCAATGGCGCGCCCGGTAAGGATATTTTCCGCGAGAAAGGTGAATAAATATGAATCAGAATAATACGAAAATGTTCATTCCGGCCCTGATCCTGATTGCTGGGCTGTTAATCTTTAATGCCGCCTTTGTGGTGGACGAAACCGAACAGGCTGTGATTACCCAGTTCGGTCGAATTGTGGGGGAGCCGGTGAAGGAGCCGGGGCTGAATTTTAAAATGCCCTTTATCCAGAAGGCCAACTATTTTCCCAAGAACCTGCTCCAATGGGACGGGGATCCCGGCCAGGTTCCCACGCGGGATAAGACCTATATCTGGGTCGACACCTTTGCCCGGTGGAAGATCAGCGATCCTGTCAAATACTTCCAGACGGTGAAGGATGAGTTTGCCGCCCTAAAGCGTCTGGACGACATCATTGATCCGGCCATGCGAAACCTGGTGACCTCCTATCCCTTGGTGGAGAGTGTCCGGAACACCGACCGCCCCATGGATACCTTTGAATCCATTTCAAGTGATGATGAAAGTTCTGCCAAGCAGGTTCGGTATACCGTCAACCTGGGCCGGGACGAGATCACCCACCGCATTGTGGAGCAGTCCAAGGGAAAGCTGGCGGAGTTCGGCATTGAACTGGTGGATATGAAAATCAAAAGGATCAATTATATCGACAGTGTACGGCGGTCTGTCTATGATCGAATGATTGCAGAGCGGCGTCAGATTGCGGAAAAGTTCCGGGCCGAAGGCCGGGGGGAGGCCAGCAATATCCGCGGTGAAAAACAGCGGGAGCTGCAGGTGATCAAGTCCGAGGCATATAAGGAGGCCCAGGAACTCAAGGGTAAGGCCGATGCCGAGGCCACCCGGATCTATGCCCGGGCCTATGGGGTGGATTCGGAATTCTACGGTTTTCTTAAAACCATGGAAATGTACCGCCAGACCCTTAAAAAAGACAGCACCCTGGTGTTGTCAACGGACTCTGAGCTGATGCGGTATCTCAAGGAACTTGAAAGGTAAGATTCAATTAAAAAGGGGGATGGAGTTGATAACAACTCCATCCCCCTTTTAAAATAGTAACGTAAAAGCGTCGAACTATTTTTTCTTTCTCTGGTGTCTGGTCTTTGCGAGGAGTTTTCTGTGTTTATGCTTCCTCATCTTTTTCCTTCTCTTTTTAATTACACTACCCAAAAAATCACCTCCTTTTATAAATTGAAAATTTTCTTTACTTAGGCAAATACCGACTATAACATACTGGGTTGATAAAAGTCCATTTTTTTCTTTTCCAGGCAGCCGGTAAGATGGAGAGATATTTCAATAGCATTGAACTTGCGTGTGTGGCGTCGGCCGCGGCCTCTGCAGAGGAGTTGGTGAACAATCACTTCAAGCTCTCCTCGGGGCTCTGGCTCAAGAGCTGTTATGACATAAAGACAGCCCGGGATCTGGACGAAGGAGAACGGGTGCAGGGGGCCTTTGCCCAGGTGGTGAAATATGAGGGGCATCCGGCCAGGGTAAGGCTGGGCTCTTCTTCCTTTAACCTCTACCGGGTCTGTATCCAGGACGGGGAGATCCTGTCTGCATTGACCGCCCATCCCCGCATGGGCCTCGAACCCTTCCTTATATATGTTCTGGTCCACGAGTTGGTCCATGTGGTGCGGTTTGTCCGTTTCGAGCACCGCTATGAAAATGCGGAAGAGGCCGATGTAAGTCATGGGGAAGAGGTCAGGGTTCATGGAATAACCCGCCAGGTTCTGGATGGAATCGCCATTGGAGGTTTATCTGAAGTGCTTGGGTTCTTTGGAAAATGGCAAGATAGTGGGCCGGGGTGATCTTTGGGGAAAAAATTTGCCCGGGGCTGTCTTGACAAGGAAAAAAGACTTATTATTTTATTCATGATTTTTCAAGCGGCAATTATAGTTTAACGGAGAAAAGTAAAAATGCCAGTCTATGAGTATCAATGTGAAAAATGTGGACGCGTTGAAGAAGCGTTTCAAAAGATTACAGATCCGCCACTGGAAACCTGCTCCCAGTGCCAGGGCCCCCTTAAAAAATTGATGTCTCAGAGTACCTTTCACCTTAAAGGAACCGGTTGGTACGTGACCGATTACGGCGGGAAAAAGTCCGGAAGCGGATCCGGTGGAAAATCAGATTCATAATTAATTCAGACGGCAGCCGCTGCCCCAATATTCAACAAAGGCGGCTGTGTTCATACACTTACAACTCACAGAACAACTAAATAACAAAAGGAGAAATGCATCATGAGTTTGAGACCTCTTAGTGACAGAATTCTGGTTGAACGCGTTGAAGAACTGGAAAAAACCAGCGGCGGCATCATTATTCCGGATACAGCCAAGGAAAAACCTGCCGAAGGTAAAGTTGTTGCTACCGGTAACGGACGGATGGGCGAAGACGGAAAACTGCTTCCCATGGATGTGAAAGTCGGTGATCGCGTTCTGTTCAGCAAGTATGGTGGAACCGATGTAAAAGTTGACGGATGTGATTATCTGATTCTTCGTCAGGATGATATTCTCGGGATTATCGAATAATTTACATTAAAAGATATATGGAGATTGTGAAAAATGGCTAAAGAAATTAAGTACGATGCAAAAGCCCGCGAAGCGATGCTCAAAGGCGTACAGGCCCTTGCAGACGCAGTTGTTGTAACCCTCGGCCCCAAGGGACGTAATGTTGTAATTGAAAAATCCTGGGGATCTCCCAATGTCACCAAGGACGGTGTAACCGTTGCCAAGGAAATCGATCTTGAAGACAAGTTCGAAAACATGGGTGCCCAGATGGTTAAGGAAGTTTCTTCCAAAACCTCCGACATGGCCGGTGACGGTACCACCACTGCAACTGTTCTGGCCCGCGCCATCTATGAAGAAGGTCAGAAACTGGTGGTTGCCGGTAACAACCCCATGGGTATCAAACGCGGCATCGATAAAGCCGTAGCCAAGATCGTTGACAGCCTCGGCACCCTGGCCAAACCCACCAAGGACCAGAACGAAATCGCCCAGGTTGGCACCATTTCCGCCAACAACGACGAAACCATCGGTAACATCATTGCCGAAGCCATGGACAAAGTGGGTAAAAACGGGGTTATCACCGTTGAAGAAGCCAAATCCATGGACACCACCCTGGACGTTGTGGAAGGGATGCAGTTTGACCGTGGTTACCTGTCTCCCTACTTTGCCACCGACAGCGAAAAAATGGTTGCCGCCCTGGAAAACCCCTATATCCTGATCTGTGACAAAAAGATCTCTTCCATGAAAGATCTGCTGCCGGTCCTGGAAGACATTGCCAAAACAGGTAAACCCCTGGTGATCATCGCCGAAGACGTTGAAGGCGAAGCCCTGGCCACCCTGGTTGTCAACAGACTGCGCGGCACCCTGAACGTAGCTGCCGTTAAAGCCCCCGGTTTTGGCGACAGAAGAAAAGCCATGCTGGAAGACATCGCCATCCTCACCGGTGGTCAGGTGGTTTCCGAAGACATCGGACTCAAGTTGGAAAACGTTTCCCTCCAGGATCTGGGTGAAGCCGATTCCATCACCATCGACAAAGACAACACCACCATCGTTGGCGGTGCCGGTTCCCTGGACAACCTGAAGGGCCGCATCGACATGATCGCCGGTCAGATCGAAGCCACTTCCTCCGATTACGACCGTGAGAAACTCCAGGAAAGAATGGCCAAGCTGTCCGGTGGCGTTGCTGTTATCAATGTTGGTGCAGCCACTGAAACCGAAATGAAAGAGAAGAAAGCCCGGGTTGAAGATGCACTGAACGCCACCCGCGCTGCCGTTGAGGAAGGCATCGTCCCCGGCGGTGGTGTCGCCCTGGTTAGAAGCATTGCCGCCCTGGCCGACATGGGCCTTGAAGGCGAAGAAAAACTGGGTGTTGAAGTGATTGCCAGGGCCATTGAAGAGCCCCTGCGCAAAATCGCCGACAATGCCGGTGTTGAAGGTTCTGTAGTAATCAACAAGGTTAAAGAAGGCGAAGGTGCCTTTGGTTACAACGCCAGAACCGATGTTTACGAAGACCTCATCGAAGCCGGTGTTATCGATCCCAAAAAAGTGGTTCGTTACGCCCTGCAGAACGCAGCTTCCGTTGCCTCTGTCATGCTGACCACCGAAGCCATGATTGCTGAAAAACCCGAAGAAGGCGGTGCTGCACCCATGCCTGGCGGAATGCCCGGAGGAATGGGCGGTGGAATGCCCGGTATGATGTAGTCTGATCCTTTGGATCGTCTTCTCTGATTAAGAGATAAAAGGCCCCCTTAGACCCCTGTTTCAGGGATGTCTAAGGGGGTTTTGTCAATGGAAATTAGCTTGACAGTATAGGGTGCCTCATATACTTTTGGTGGGAATTTGGTGCCTGCTTTTTTGGGTGCCGTTAGGTGCTGGAAATCCCATGGGCCTGGTGCCGTTATCCAGCGACCCGGTGCCGATTTCCCATGCATCGCACAAAAAACGAAAAGACTAAGGAGACCTATGACTGCTGAATCACTCGGGCTGTTATACATGCTCAGGGATGCCGGTCCCATTGTTAAACTGGTCATGTTGATATTGCTTATTTTTTCCATTGTTTCCTGGGCAATCGTCTTCATTAAGTACAAGTATATACGAAAGGCCCGGAAGGATTCGGCCGAGTTTACGGAAATTTTCTGGAACTGCCGGACCCTGGCCGATGCATTCACCAAGGCCAAGGCCCTTCAGGCCAGCCCGGTGGCCCGTATTTTCATCACCGCTTACATGGAGATGTCCCGGTCCGAAGGCGGGGAGGGGAAAAACGGGTTCCAGAAGGAAGGGGCCTACTTCCATGTCATGGGAAGCATCCAGCGAACCCTTCGGCGCTCCATTAATGTGGAGGTGCGTCGCCTGAGTCAATTGGTGCCCTTTCTGGCAACGGCCGGTAATACCGCCCCCTTTATCGGACTGTTCGGTACGGTCTGGGGGATCATGCACACCTTCCAGGGCATCGGCATGAGCGGTTCCGCCAGCCTGGCCGTTGTGGCCCCGGGTATCTCCGAAGCTCTTATCGCCACCGCAGCCGGCCTTGCCGTGGCCATCCCCTCTGTGATTGCCTATAATTATTTCACCGACCGCATCCGTGTGCTCAGCTCAGAGCTGGACAGCTTTTCATCGGATCTTTTGAATATCATCGAACGGGATGTTCAACGACAGGGAGATGACTGATGCAACTGGGATCCGGCCATGATCAGCTGATGTCCGAAATCAACGTGACCCCCTTTGTAGATGTGATGCTGGTCCTGTTGATTATCTTTATGGTGACCGCCCCCATGATGGTCCAGGGGGTGGATGTCGACTTGCCCGTGGCCACATCAGAACCTTTACCCACGGATGAAAACAACCTGATCATATCCATTGATGCCGATCGCAAGGTGTTCTTGAACGACCAGGAGGTCAGCCCGGCCTTTTTAACGGAAAAGCTGGGTGCGGTCCTGGAGAATCTGGATGCCAAGGGGGTTTACCTCAAGGCCGATAAGGGCGTGCCCTACGGCATTGTGGTAAATGTCATGTCAAAAATTAAAAAAGCAGGCGTAAAAAGTCTGGGAATGATTACCCTTCCCGATGACCAGGATGCGTCCTGATTCTAAAATGGCTGATCGGTCCCATTTACCCCAATTACCCCGTATGCCCGTCACTCCCCCCAGTCCGGATTCCCAGGGGGGGAGCAGGCAGTTGATGGTCTTTGTCTGTCTCTCGGTTTTTCTGCACCTGGGATGTCTGGCGGGCGGTATGCTCTTCCAAGGTTTCCAAATGTCCAGGCCCGTTGCCAAGGTGGTCCGGGTGGACCTTGTCTCCTTTTCCCCCGGGGTTGCCGAGCCCGCCGCCCTTGCCCCGTCCCAGGCCCCGTCCGTGCCCGGGGCCGATGTGGGTGTGGCCCAGCCCGAACCCGTGCCCAAAGCGGAACCACAGCCCGAGGTCATTCCCTCCATCAAGCCCGATGTCAGCCTCAAGAGCAAACCGAAAAATTTGAAAAAACTGATGGCGGAAAAGACCAAGCCCAAAAAGAAAGCCCCCTCCAAAAAATTAAAACCCAAGTCCAAGGTGGATGCGGAAAAAGAATTGAAAAAGGCCCGCAGGGATCTGGCCAAACGGGTGGAGGCCGAAAAAGAGAAACAATTGGCCCAGGCATTTGAACGGCTTAGGGATACGGTGGCCTCGGAAGGGACCCAGGCCCAAGGGGTGCCGGGCAGTGGCAGTGGAAAGGGTCGCGGACGGGCGCCCACCAGTGCGGAAGAGTTGTACAAGACCATTATCCAGAGTGCCATTGAGCAGAACTGGGTGTTCAACGAAACCCTGGCGCGCATGGACCAGGGACTGGAAACCCGGATTTTGATAAAGATTCTAAGGAGCGGTGAGATCCGGGATATTATTTTTTCGACACGCTCCGGGAATCGATATCTGGACGAATCTGCCAAAAAAGCCATCCAGCGGGCCAATCCGCTTCCAAGGCTCCCCCAGGGACGAACCTCCTGGGACATGGTGATTGTGTTTACCCCAAAAGGATTGAGATGATATGAATTCAAAGGGAACAGGGCGTATGACATGCCGGAATAGGATTTCATCGCTTATGGCAGGGCTTTTGTTCACCCTGCTTTGGCTGACCGCCGTGGGGGCAAGGGAGTATGACCAGATCAATATCAGCAATCCCTTCCTAAATAAAACCCCCATTGCCGTGACGGAATTCATGACCACAGGGGGACATCTGGCCGAATTGAACGATGCCGCCGCCGGGGTGATGCAATTGAAAGAGGCCCTTGCCTTTACCGGATATTTAAAGGTGATGAATCCCGATGCCTTTTTGAGCAACCCGGCCCGCACCGGAATTGCCCTGGGTCAAATTCTTTTCAAGGACTGGACCGGCATTGGTGCCGAGCTTCTGGTCACCGGGGGCATCGAAGAGAAAGACGGCAAGCTCAAACTTAAGATGCGTCTCTTTGACACCTTTAAAACCAAATTGCTGGTGGGGAAGGTCTACACCGGCCCCCGGTCCGCCCTTCGGAAGATGATTCTCCTGTTCTGCGGTGAGATTTCCCACGCCCTTACCGGTAATTGGGGGGTGTTCAACAGCAAGTTGACCTTTGTCTCCACCACCAAGGGCCATAAGGAGATTTTTACCAGCGATTTTGACGGGTACAATCTCAAGCAGATCACCCATCACAAAAACATCTCCCTGTCCCCGTCCTGGTCCCATGACGGTAAGTGGCTGGCCTATGTCTCCTATGCCAGGGGCAAGCCGGATATTTACATCAAAAACGTTGGGGAAAACCGGGGAGCCATTGTCAACCGGAAGGGGAGTAATATTTCTCCGGACTGGATGCCCAATCAGTTGAAGCTGGCTGCCGCTCTAAGCTTTTCTGGAAACCAGGAAATATATTTGTTGACCCGGAAGGGAGAAATTATTAAAAGGATAACCAGAAGTTGGGGGATCAATGTGTCTCCGCGATTCTCTCCGGACGGAAAGCAGATCGCCTTTACTTCAAACAGAGCAGGAAGTCCCCAGATTTATATCAAGGATCTGGAGACCGAAGATGTCAGGCGGGTGACCTTTAATGGAAAATACAATACCTCGCCTGCCTGGTCTCCGGATGGTAAAAGACTGGCCTATGTCGGCATTGAGAAAAACCGGATCAATATTTTTGTGGTGGATCTGGATCGTTTGTCCGACCTGCCGGTTCAGTTGACATTGGAGCAGGGGGATAATGAAGATCCATCCTGGTCCCCCGACGGCAGCCTCATCGTCTTTACCTCGACCCGAAACGGGGGCGTTTCAAAATTGTTTGTGATGACAGCAGCCGGCACGGATCAGCGCCAGTTGCTTGAAATGAGTGGAAAGCAGACCCAGCCCAATTGGTCAGGGGCTATCGGCTCAGATATTTAATACATTTAAAATTCAATACATTTTGACCTAAGGAGGCACAATGAAGAACAGAATTTGGATCAATCTTTTAATGGCGGTCCTGGTGGCCGGGCTCATGATGACCTTTTCCTGCAGTAAACCCACCGTGGTCTCTTCCGAAGCCGGAATAGAAGACCAGCAGGCAATGGCCGATGCCGAAGCCAAAGCAGAGCAGGAACGGATTAAAGCCCAGCAGCTCCAGGAAAAAATGGCCAAAGAAAGAGCCATGGAACAGGCAAAAATCATGGCTGCCAAAAAACGCTTCCTGAATCAGAACATTCACTTTGATTACGACAGCGCAGTATTGAGCCCCATGGCCAAAACCCTGCTCAAGGAAAAGGCTGCCTGGCTGGCCGATAATCCGGTCGCCCGCATTGTCATCCAGGGCCATTGCGACGAACGGGGTACCACCGAGTACAACATCGCCCTTGGCGAGCGTCGTGCCCTGGCCGCCAAAACCTACCTGGGCCATCTGGGGGTTTCCACCGCCCGCATGGAAATGATCAGCTACGGCGAAGAGCGCCCCCTGGACCCCGCAGCCAACGAAGCCGCCTATCGGAAAAACCGTCGGGCCCAGTTTGTTCTTAAATAAGTCCTGAAAAGGGATCCATCCTAAGGATGATATCAGGCACACCTCGCACCGGCGTTGGTGTGCCTGTTTCTCTTTGGTTAAAATTCCGTCTTGGAGAAAAGGAATGAAACAGATTGTCGTTTTGATCGGGTTGGGGGTATTGCTGTTGTCCGGTTGTGTTGCACCGGATCAATACCGGATTCTGGAAAACCGGATTGCCGCTCTGGAAATGGAGAATAACCGCAGAACATCAAAATTCAAGGATATCCTTTCCCAAGAAGAGCAAGTGCTTGCCGATCTTAAATCCGTCCAGGGTCAGATGCAGTCGGGCCAGGAAAATTATGCCGATATCCGGTATGAACTGGAACAGATCAAAGAACGATTCCAATCCATCAATGGGCAGATTGAAGAGTTGAATTTCAGAATGGGGAATGCCTCCCAGGCCCAGGCCGAGTCCTATGATAAGGAACTCAGCCGTCTGGACAATGCCATTTCAAGGAACTTTGAAAAGATCATCAACCTGGAAAAGTATATGGGATTTGAGCCCACCCAGGGGGAAACGCTTTCCAAGGTCGGTGAAACTGCTGCTGGAACCGGTGCTGAAATGGGGGAAGGCGCATTGTATGAAGTGGCCAAGAAAAAATTTGACCAGGGCGACATGGAAAGCGCCCGAATTCAGTTTGAAAATTTCATCAATAAATTCCCCAAATCAGACCGGGCCGACAATGCCCGATTCTGGATTGCCGACAGCTACTATGTGGAGAAATGGTATGAAAAGGCCATTCTGGAATACCAGAAGGTGCTGGAATCCTATCCCAAATCCAACAAGGCTGCGGCTGCCCGTTTGAAACAGGGATATGCCTTTATTGCCCTGGGGGAGAGGGCCAATGCCCGGCTGATTCTAAAGGAATTGGTGAAACGGCATCCCAACAGCAAGGAAGCCGGATACGCCATGGAGAAACTCAAGGGCTTGAAATGATGGGGCCCGAATGAAGGTGGTGGGGATTGACCCGGGACTGGCCGGAACCGGTGTGGGGATTGTTGAAGGGAGTGGGGGCACCATTACGGGCTATTCCTTTGGCAGCATTTCAACTCCCTCCAGTGAAAAAACGCCCCAACGGCTGCATTCAATCTATTCAAAAATCCATTCTTTCCTGGAGGAGCAGCATCCAGATCTGGTGGTGATAGAGGATATCTACTCCCTTGAAAAATACCCGGGTTCCGGTATTATGTTGGGAAAAGTATCCGGCGTCATCCTCCTTGCAGCCTATCAGGTCGGTGTCCGGTTCGAAGAGGTCGCTGTCCGTGAAATGAAAAAGATCATCTGCGGCAGTGGTGGCGCAGATAAGGTCCAGGTGGAAAAATCCGTTCGAAGTCAGCTGGGGCACTCGGAGCCCATTCGTCCATTTCATGCATCCGATGCGCTGGGGCTGGCAATGACAGGGTATTACAGGTATAGAAGGCATTTATGATCGGTTATATAGAGGGAAAAATCCTTCGGTATGAAAAGGACGGGATTCTGCTGCTGGCCGGCGGCATCGGCTTTGATGTCTGGGTGAACCCCATTACCATCGAACGGGTGAAGGCAGAGGCAGGGGAGTCCGATACCATTTCATTGTACATTTATTATCATGTGGCCGAACGGCAGCCCAAACCCGTGTTGATCGGTTTTGCAACCCCCCTGGACAAAGAGTTTTTCCAATTGTTTATTTCCGTATCCGCCATCGGCCCCATGAAGGCCATAAAGGCGTTGACCTATCCCACCGAGGAAGTGGCGGCGGCCATCGAACAAAAGGACGTGGGCTTTTTGTCAAAGCTTCCCGGTATTGGCAAGCGAACCGCAGAGAAAATCATTGCCACCCTCCATGGAAAGGCCATGGCCTTTGCCGGGGACGGTTATCCCAGGGAGGCGGAAGCGGCTGAGGTGGCACCCAAGAAAAAGGACTCCCCCGAAAAAGAGAACATCGCCTCCCAGGTGGCCGACGTGCTCATGGGGCAATTGGGGCATTCCGCCGGTTCGGCCAAACGACTCATCCGTGACGCATTTGACCGGAATCCGGACATTGATACGCCCGAGGCGCTTTTTGATGAAATTTACAGGGAGGGGGCCTGATCATGGCAAGTGATATCCTCTCTTTTGAGTCGGAAAAAAAAGGCATTGTCACCCCGGGCCAGGTCCAGGAGGATAAACTGGCCGAAGTGGTCTCCTTAAGGCCGGAATGCTTTGACGATTACGTGGGCCAGGGAGAAACCGTGGAAACACTGAAGATTGCCATCCAGGCCGCTAAAATGCGGAATGAGTCCCTGGATCATATCCTGCTCCATGGCCCCCCGGGCCTTGGGAAAACCACCATTTCCCATATCATTGCCAAGGAGATGGGAAAGGAATTGGTGGTTACCTCCGGGCCCACCCTTGAAAAGGGGGGGGATCTCATCGGGATTCTGACCAACCTGGGGGACGGGGATTTTCTTTTCATCGATGAAATCCACCGTATACCCAAAATTGTGGAAGAGTTCCTCTATCCGGCCATGGAGGACTTTGCAGTGGATTTTGTTTTTGATAAGGGCATCCATGCCAGAAGTCACCGGTATCGCTTGAACCGGTTTGCCCTGGTGGGGGCCACCACCAGGGTGGGGCTATTGTCCGCTCCCCTTCGGGACCGGTTCGGCCTGTTCCGGACCCTGAACTTTTATACCATTGATGAACTGAAGGTGATCATTTCCAGGTCGGCCTCCCTTTTAGAGGCCCAGGTCACCCCGGACGGGGCAATGGAATTGGCCATGCGGTCCAGGGGAACCCCAAGAATCGCCAACCGGTTGCTGAAACGGGTCAGGGACTATTCACAGGTCCGTGCCGACGGTCGCATTTCCAGGGAATGTGTCCAGGCGGCATTGGCCCTGGAGGGCATCGATGCCCTGGGGTTGACCCGGCTGGATCGGGATTACCTGAAAACCATCAGGGACTTTTACCATGGGGGACCCGTTGGGATCGAGGCCATTGCGGCAACCCTGCAGGAAGAAACCGATACCCTTGTGGATGTTGTGGAGCCCTACCTTCTAAAAATCGGTTTTGTTCTCCGGACCTCCAGCGGTCGAAAAATTTCCGAAACTGCATGTCTGCATTTAAGAGATGTGGATTAACCCTGTACCATTTGAAATTGTAGCGATGATTCCTGAAAGCATGAGTAGTGTGAAGCGTGGTGTTGGTTATGGGTGGGGCGTGTTTTTCCTATTGTTTTGTCTTATCTCTTCAGCTGTGGCAGTCGAGTCGGTGGGGCCTTTAACGGATGCCATCATCGCCTTGCCCAAAAACAGCCATGCCGTTGTGGTGGAAAAGCAGACACAGATGATCTATGTCTACGCCCCGGATGGTGCCAATGGGGTTCGTGTGGCCTTTAAAGCCCCCTGTTCCACAGGTGAGGTGGACGGGCCAAAGAAAAGGGCGGGCGATAAAAAAACCCCGGAAGGGATCTATTTTCTCATTGATGAGTACGAGGATAAATACCTGTCACCGGTCTATGGGGCCAAGGCGTTTCCAACGGATTACCCCAATTTTATGGACAGGCGAATGGGAAAAAACGGATCGGCCATCTGGATCCACGGAACCGATAAAACACTTCGCCCCATGGAATCAAACGGATGTGTGGCCCTGAAAAATTCCGATATCACCACCCTGGCGCGGTATATCGATCTCCACCAGACCCCTTTGATTGTTTCCCAGTCTCGAAGGCCCATGGATGCCATGGTTCGTAAACGCCTTGCCCAAGAGTTATCCGAGGGGTTGACCAGCTGGGCCAGGGCTGTGGACCAGGGCTCATACCATGATTTTTTATCCTACTATTCCGATGGATTCTTGCCCGATGTATCTTTTTGGGAAGAGTGGAAGAACCTGCGTTTTTCACTTGTGCAGATGAAAATGCCACCAAAGATCCGTCTGTCCAACATTGGTTTGTACCACCATGATGGGATGTATGTGGCTCTGTTTGATCTTTCTCTGACGGCCGGGTCTGCAGAGCAGCACCTTGGCAGGCGCCAGTTTTTTCTGGTTCGGGAGGGTGGGCTGCTGAAGATAGTGGGGGATCTTTACCAACTTAAGGGGAAAAGGGTGCAAGGGACCGAAATGGTTCCCATGGTGGCGGCCGCCCGGCAGTTCCAGCAGCAGGATCGGGACGAAGACAGGGTATTGATAATGGTGAGGAACTGGCTTTTGGCCTGGAGTGCCGGGGATATGGATGCCTATGCCAATGCCTATTCTCCAGATTTTGTCTCCGACGGCATGGGCAAAACAGCCTGGGTGAAGCGAAAGCGTCGCCTGGCCGCCCAATATGATTTTATAGATGTGTCGGGCCGGGAGTTTGCCGTTATAAAACGAAAATACGGATATGAGGTCCGTTTTTTCCAGATATATAAATCCAGCGGTTTTTCAACCGATGGCATCAAACAGTTGAAATTGAAGAACAGGGGTGGGGCATGGAAGATATTTCAAGAGAATTGGAAAAAGAGATAGCCCAGACGAAACCGGAACCTTTACAGGAACGTAAAGACTCGCGGGTGTTGATCGTTGATGCATTTGGGGAAATTCGCAGCGGAGATCATCTGCGCGTCATGGCCCGGATCTGCTTTGTCCTTGGGCTCATCGGTTGCATTGTTGCCGGATCTGCCTTTTATTTTTACCTGCAAGGACGCCAGACCCAAGGGCAGCTGTTGGACAGGATTTCGTTCCTTGAAAAACAGGTCACTGCATTGAACAAAGATCGGGAGGTTCTTATGGCCCGATTGGTCATCTCGGGAAAGGGGAAGTTACCGGTGGAAGTGAAGGCCGCGACGGAAGACCCCTTGGAGGAAGCAGGAAATACCGACCCAAAGGGAAAACCCCGGGAAGGGGTTAAACCCGAAGGCGGCAGCACCCGATTGCCGGTCTCCGGGGAAACCCAGAAGGCCGCCATGGTGTCCATCAAGGATTTTACCTTTTCAGATGAACCGGACAAGGAACGTCTCCGGTTTAAATTTGTGATCCAGAATGCCTCCCGTAAACCCGGGGAAGTGTCCGGTCGGATTTTCCTGGTGGCGGAATCCCAGGAAGGGCGCGCATTGGATGCGGTCCAGCCCAAGGTGGCGCTCAAGGGCGGGTTCCCAGTCGACCCTGCTCTTGGACAGTATTTTTCCATAAGTCGCTTCAAGCCGGTGGAGTTCAAATTTAAAAAAATAGGGCATAAGATGCCCTATAAAAAGGCCACCGTATTTATATATGATGAGGGCGGACAGATGGTTTGCCGAAAAAGCATTCAACTGGTGAAGGAGTCCTAGGGCGGTATGAAGATCTGGGCATGGAAAATCTTACTGCCGTTGGCCTGTGGCTTCCTTATGGCTGCACATGCCTTTGCCGGGCAACGGACCCATACGGTTTATTTTGAAGGCCAGGAAAATGAACTCCACGTGTATCGGATCATGGGATCCCGGCCGGGAAAGACCCTGCTGATCATTGGGGGCATCCAGGGGGATGAACCCGGCGGGTTCCTGGCCGCGGATTTCTATGCGGATTTTTCATTGGAAACGGGGAATCTCATTGTGATCCCACGGGCCAATTTCCCCTCTATTTTAAAGAATGAACGCCAGATCAACCAGGACATGAACCGAAAGTTCATGGATGACACTGCCGTGAATTATGAAAGCCGGGTGGTGGATGTCCTCAAGAAGATCATCTGCGAAAGTGATTGTTTTTTGAACCTCCACGAGGGGTCGGGGATCTATTCTGAAAAGTGGGTGAGTGGGGATCGGAATCCCAAGCGATTCGGGCAGTCCATCATCGCCGATGCGGCTGTGCTGGATCAAGGTGAGGGGAAGCCCCCCATGGATCTGGCCTCCATGGCCCATGAGGTGATTAAGCAAATTAACATTAATATCAAAGACCCTGGACTCAAGTTTCATTTTAACAATCACCAGACCCGGAAGCCCGACTCCATCCACAAGGAGCAGCGCCGTTCCGCCACCTACTATGCCATGAATGTGTGCAGGATTCCCGCCTTTGGGGTGGAGTCGGCCAAGTCCCTTCCCCTGGAGCAGAAGGTTCGCCAGCACATATACGCCATCAACGGGTTCATGGATCTGCTGGGCATTCGCCCGGAAACCCCGGGGGTGGATCTGAAAAAGCCCAAGATGCAGTATATGATCCTATCGGTGAACGGTAATATCCCGGTTGTGGTGGGCAGCATGCAGCGCCTCCTCATTAACAGGGGCGATGAGGTCCAGGTGCTGGACATCGTGGCCAACTACGAGCGGGGATTGAGTGTGGATGTCATTGATGCGGGCAACGATTTCAACGATATGAAGCGAAAAATCAAAATTTTGGAGTCCACCCGCATCGTTGCCAAAAAGGACTCCTATGCATGCGGGAGTGTGTTTTTGGATGTGGGGGGGGAGGCGACGCCACAAATTGCAAAAGTTTCCATGGGGTCTGTTCCCAAAGCCGACGAAATCCGCTATAAGTTTAAAATCAACGGAGAGACCAGGATCAAGCGCAATTACGAAACACTGGAGATTCAAAAAGGGGATCGTTTGGTCATTGTGGATGTCTTATCCGGCAGGGTTGATCCTTCTGAATATGTGGTGAACTTCAAAGGATTCGTGGGAAATCATAGTAAAAATAACGGTGAAGATCGAGGCTACGTGATCGATACCGGTCAGAATGTTCTCCTTCAACGGTATTCCGTTGAAAGGCAGGGCAGGATGTATGTGATTATTACGACGCTGAACGGTAAGGAAGTGGGAAAGATTTTTGTCGAAATACAATCTTAACGGATTTGAGGAGACACGTTGTGGGGAAAAAACTAAAGAGCAACCTTTCAATTATTGACCGGGAATTGAAAATAGAGGGTTCCATTTCCAGTCGCGGCAAGCTTATCATCAAAGGGCACGTGACCGGAAGCATTGAAGGGGATGAGGTGATCATCGCAGAAGACGGGCATGTGGCGTCCGCCTCCACAAAGGTGACCAGCATAACCATCGGTGGAACCTTTCAAGGGGAGGTGGAAGCATCCAAGGAGCTGGTCATTTTAAAGACCGGTACCTGCTCCGGCAAAGTGGAATGCAAGGACCTGATCGTGGAAAACGGAGGGATCCTTAACGCTGAAGTGGCCTGTAAAACTTCCGGTCAGAAAAATCCCGGGGAAGAAAATGATTCGGTTTTGCCTGGCATTGTCCCTGGAAAACAGATAGAATTATAGAATGTGCTTGACAAGTATACAAAAATTATGTAGATATTGCCGATTGTGTTTATGAATAGGAGCAGTGAAAATAGTGAAAAAATATACGTATAGTGCAAAAAGAGCAGACAATAAAGAAAATTGGTGTGTGATTGATGCTTCAGACAAGGTGCTTGGCAGACTTGCGTCCCAGGTGGCCTACCGGATCAGAGGGAAGCATAACCCCCTGTATACCCCCCACGTGGATACCGGCGATTGGATTGTCGTAATTAACGCCGACAAAATTCGCCTGACCGGAAACAAAATGGAGCAGAAGAAATACTATCGTCATTCCGGATACATCGGCAGCCTGAAGACCACGACTGCTAAAGAGATGATGGAAAAGAAGCCGGAAGAGATCATTAAGAAGGCCGTTCAGGGAATGCTGCCCAAGAATCGGCTCGGTAGAAAACTCGGAAAAAAATTGTTTGTATACGCAGGTGATCAGCATCCCCACGCTGCTCAGAAGCCTGTAGTAATTGACATCTAAGAAAATAGAGGACGCGATAATATCAATGGAAAGTGGAAACGTATTCTACGCGACGGGTAAACGGAAAGATTCAGTGGCCAAAGTGTGGCTTGTGCCTGGGAACGGTAAAATAACCATCAATAATCGGGAACTGAGCGATTATTTCGATATCGATGTGAATCGGAACGCGCTTGTGTCTCCACTGATGTTGACTGAGAAAAACGAGGCCTTTGATATTAAAGCAACCGTAAAAGGTGGTGGGCAGACCGGTCAGGCCGGTGCCGTTCGTTTGGGAGTTTCCAAGGCTCTGGTTCTCTTCGACCCTGAACTAAGAGGCGTTTTGAAAAGCGCAGGATTCCTGACCCGCGATTCAAGACAGAAAGAACGTAAAAAGTACGGCAAGAAAGGCGCAAGAGCCAGCTTCCAGTTCTCAAAAAGGTAATATCCTTTACGCAGTTTTTCTTGTACCCGAAGGGGGGACATTTCTTGTTCCCCCTTTTGTGTTTGCTTCAAGGTGGAGATGGCCGTAGATGAAAAAATACCTTTTTTACGATGTTGAAACCTCCGGTCTGAACCCGGCCTTTGATCAGATCCTTACCTTTGCCTGTATTTTTACCGACACAAACCTGAAGGAGCTACAGCGCAAAACGGTCACGGTCAAACCCAGACCCGATATCGTCCCCTCCCCCCACGCCTTCATTACCCATCGACTCCTTCCCTCTAAATTAGAAGAGGAAGGATGTTGCGAGCATGAAGCAGCACGGGAAATTCATTCCCTTTTAAACACCCCGGATACCCAGAACATCGGATACAACTCCCTGGGATTCGACGACGCCTTTTTACGGTTCCTTTTTTATCGGAACCTCCTTGACCCCTATTCCCATCAGTATGCCAGTGGTTGTTCCCGTGGTGATATCCTTCCCCTTGCAGCATTGTACCGGGTTTTCGCCGAAGATGTGATGGACTGGCCCGTTTTAGAGGGTGGTACCCCCACCCTTAAGCTGGAACATATCTCCCGGATCAACCAATTCGAAACCTCAGGCAAGGCACACGAGGCCATGGCCGATGTGGAGGCGCTGGTGGAACTGACACGGGCCTTTGCCGGTAAGTCGGAAATGTGGTCTTACGCCATGGGTTTTTTTGATAAAAAGACCGATGCGGCAAGGATGGAAGCCCTTGACAGGACCTGTGAGATTGATGGGAGGCCGTATCAAGTTGGGATCATGGTCTCCCCCAGCTTCGGGGCAAAGTCGGGGTATTTGGCCCCCGTACTCCGCATTGGGGATTCCATCCCCTATAAAAATCAGACCCTCTGGCTACGCCTTGATCAACCCGATCTTCTGGCTCAGGATGATGGGTCGGGACTGTTTAGGTGGTTTGTCATTCGAAAAAGACCCGGGGATGAATGGATTACCCTGCCATGCAAAAAACGATTCTGGGAGCGGATTCATGCTGTTGCCCGGGAGCAGGTCTCCCAAAATATCAAGGGTTTCCAATCCCAAACATCCATGTTTGGCCGAACGGTTCAGCACCATGTTTCCTATGCATACCCAGATATTCCGCATATGGATGCCGATGCGGCATTGTACCGGGACGGTTTTTTTACCTTTGGCGAAAAAAAAGATATCGCAAGATTTTTCGCAAGCTCTACGAAATTTGAAAAATTCGCCGTTGTGAAAAAAATTACCCAACCCAGGATAGAGAACATTGTTCGCCGGATACTGGCCCGGAACTATGTCCAGGAGCCCGGCATGACGCTTCCGAATGGCTATGTACACCATGTGAGGCGTGTGTTTTCAAACGATCCCGAGCAGGGCGATGTGGTTGGGTATAAAGGGGATGCGAAATATTCGCTCTGGCAGTTCCGGCAGCATATGGAAGGGTTGCAAACAGAAGAGGCGGCGAAAGAACTGGATGATGAGCAGGTGGCTGTTCTGGAAGAATTGAAGGCCCATGTGAAGGCGCTTAGTTCCCTTTGGCGCGAAGTCGCTTTAGTTCGTCAATCTGGGCGTTGTGAATGAAGTGGGTCAGCATGGATTCTTTGTCCGCACCAATGCCGGTGATCTGAAGGCCGATGAGCAGGTGGGTTTTGGAGTAATCCGCATTGATTCGCGAAACCTTTGCCTTCGCAGGAAAGGTTCCATCTTCAATTCTCTGCCCGTGTTTGATCAATGTCATACCGATCATAATGGTTTCGTTGAGCTGGAGATCCGCCACGGGGTTTCGTTTTCCGTCAATGCAAGAGGGGGCAAGCAGAGCTATGCCGGCAAAGGAAATATCCCGGATAATGAAATGCTTTGTGGTGTAATAATCCAATTTATTGTGCCGTAGTTTTGCTTGGATTGCGTGGTGTTTGCTCAACGGTAGGCGATAGGCTGAACGAATATTGCTCTCGGTCACCGGAAGTTGATATTTCAGAATCAGAGCCTTTGTTTTTTCACCGCCGGAAAGGGGGTATTGGGGATTCGTGTCGATGATTTTACAGGCGATTCCTACCCTTATGTCTTGGTGCTGTTTGCGTATAATGGTAGTAAGGCTGAGTTGCCTTTTTCGGTTACGGCTGCCGAGATGGGCTAGGGGGTGGGCGATGGTGAAGGTTTGGGCGTTGTAGTCTACATCATATATAATGCTGGGCCAGGAAACCGGGGACAGCGAATTGATGTCTGCGACGAGATCCACTCCGGTGGATGGGGTAAATATGTTGACTATGTCGGCTCCCAATTTAACATTACCCGATCAGACAATCTATATGGAGATTATCTGATCGGGGTATCAAAGCAAATGATGTTATTTGACGGCGTCTTTCAAGGCTTTGCCAGGTACGAATTTGGGCACGTTTCTAGCAGGAATGTTGATTTCTTTACCCGTCTGGGGATTCCTGCCTTTTCTGGCTTTTCTTTCAGCAGTTTTGAAGGTTCCAAAACCCACCAGTGTAACAGAATCGTTAGCGGCGAGGGCATCGGTGATTGCCTGGATGGTGCAATCCACGGCAGCCTGGGCTTCTTTTTTGCTGTTCAGCACTTCTGCAACCTTGTTAATCAAATCGCCTTTGTTCATCGTGATCACTCCTTTTTTGTTTGAGAAAGTACAAAATGTTGAATTTGTGTTTCAAAAACGGCTTTCTAAAAGTTAAATTAATTTTGAATCAGCTTTCTGCGTACGTTACGTCGTTGGGAAAGGCGTGTCAAGTGTTTATTGTCATTTTTTTAAAATATCGTTGCCTTGAATCAGTAAAAAATTTAAAATTGGCAAAACCTAGGAGGAATTCATGGACGTAGACCTTGTAAATCCCTTTATAGAAGGGGTGTTGCATATTCTCAGCACAACGGCAACTGTACAGACAAAACCCGAATCACCATACTTGAAAAAAAACAGGCTAACACTGGGAGATATTACCGGTGTTATGGAAATTAACGGCGATGTCACAGGGGCAGCTGCCATCGGCTTTTCAAAGGCCGGTATACTGGGCGTCGTATCTTCGATGTTCGGCGAAAAAATGACTGAAATTAATGAGGAAATCACAGATGCGGTGGGGGAGCTCACCAACATGATTGCCGGGCAGGTCACCACAAAAATCACGGAAAGTGGAAAACAGGCAAAGGTAAAGTTTAGCCGGGTCATCGTCGGAAAAGATCAGGAACTCAGCTCCCTTTCAGATGAAAAACATGTCCTGGTCATGCCCTTTAGAACCACTGTGGGCAAGGTTTTTGTTGAGGTGTGTTATCAGGGGTGATGGGGTGTTCGGAGGATGAAAGGGGAGTTTGAAAAAAATCGTGTGTTTTTTTCAAGGGGGGATCGGATAATATTGACACCAAAGGGGTTCAATGTTTTTTGCCCGGTTCGGACGCTTGGTGGATGGCCCTGGGTGGTGAACATAGTACATATGGGAAAATTTTTTTGAAGAATTCACAGTGCGGAGTTGAAACCGATCCATTATGGGCCGCATCTTTGAATCCAGTGGAAAAAATACCACAACCCCTTAAAGCCAATGTGTTACAGGCGAACACAATGCGGTTCTGTGTGCATGGGATGAATTATTTGTCCTTGTCAGGGAAAGTGCGATCACTTATGGCGTTTTTATAGGTTTTTCGGCATTTGGAATCCAGGAATAAAAAAAGTTCAAGGCATATTGTAAAAAAGAAAAAGTGTTTTATTGTACAATGCATTGAATATTTCAGTTTGAAATCGACTGATTGAATGCGGATACAATAAAGGCAAGCAGGTGCCTTAATACCCAGTGGATTCAAAAAAAGAGTAAGGAGCATAAATGGCAGAAGCAGATATTGATGATCTCATTGAAATTATAGAGAAAGAAGGGAGCCTGGAGGACATTCCGACAACGCTTCCCATGATGCAGGTCAGAGATGTAGTCGTGTTTACGGATATGTTACTGCCATTATTTGTGGGACGCAAAAAATCCATCAAAGCGATGGAAGACTGCATTTCCACCGACCGCTATATTTTCCTGACCGCCCAGAAAGATTCAGAAATCGAAAAGCCGGATGTCGACGACGTTTTTGAGGTGGGGACCATTGGGCGGGTTCAGAAGATGATCAAACTCCCCGACGGTTGCATCAAGGTGCTTGTCCAGGGAATTGCCAAGGCACGAATCGTTGAATATGTCCAGAAAAAGGCTTTTTACAGGGTCAATGTGGAGCTGCTCACCGACACCGAGCCCGGTGATGTCGACATTGAGATCGAAGCCCTCATGCGCAATGTTAAGGAAAACAGCGAGAAGCTGCTGGCGCTGAAGGGGGAACTTTCCGGTGATATCGGAGACCTGCTCTCCCACATTGATGTGCCCGGAAAGCTTGCAGACCTTGTGGCCTCCAACCTGAATCTCAGGGTTGAGGATGCCCAGACCCTTCTGGAAACCACCGAAGCCGTCTCCCGGTTGAAGCGGGTCAATGATTTGCTGGCCCGGGAACTGGATCTCTCCACGGTACAGGCCAAAATCCAGACCGACGTAAAGGATGAGATTTCCAAGAACCAGAGGGATTATTATCTTCGGGAACAGGTGAAGGCCATCCATCGGGAGCTGGGGGAAAGTGACGATAAGCTGGCCGAGATCGAAGAGTTCAAGGCCAAGATTAAAAAATGTAAGATGCCCGAAACCTGTGAAGAAGAAACCTTGAAACAGGTTCGGCGACTGGAGCAGATGCACTCCGACTCTTCGGAGGCCTCGGTGGTCAGAACCTATCTGGATTGTATTGTTGAACTGCCCTGGAATAAGTCCACCAAGGATTTTTTGGATATTGCAAAGGCCAAGGATGCCCTTGATAGGAATCATTACGGCCTTGAAAAGGCCAAAAATCGAATTCTGGAATACCTGAGTGTCAGAAAACTCAACCCAAAGAAAAAAGGGCAGATCATCTGCCTTGTCGGTCCTCCCGGGGTTGGTAAAACCTCTTTGGGCCAGGCCATTGCAAAGGCCATGCGCCGTAAATTCCACCGGGTCTCCCTTGGCGGAATCCGGGACGAGGCCGAAATCAGAGGGCATCGCAGGACCTATATCGGCTCCATGCCTGGCCGTATTCTCCAGGGGTTGAGACAATGTGCTTCCAACAACCCGGTTTTTATGCTGGATGAAATCGATAAGCTGGGAAATGATTTCAGGGGTGACCCATCCTCTGCCCTATTAGAAGCACTGGATCCGGAGCAGAATTTCGAGTTTTCAGACCACTACCTGAACATGCCCTTTGATCTGTCCAACGTCCTGTTCATACTGACGGCCAATGTGGCCGACAGTATCCCTTCGGCTCTGTTGGACCGCATGGAATTGATTCGGATTCCCGGCTATACCCAGGAAGAAAAGGTGACCATTGCAAAGACCCACCTTTTCCCCCGGAAGCTGAGGGACAACGGGTTGATCCGCCGCAGCATCTCCATCAGCCCCAAGGCCATGGACAGCATTGTCACGGAATATACCCTTGAGGCCGGGTTAAGAAGCCTGGAAAGGCGGCTGGATTCAATCTGTCGTAAAATTGCACGGAAAATTGCCGAAGGCAAAAAAGGGCGCTTTGCCGTGACCAAGCAGAATCTGACCACTTACCTGGGGCCCCCAATGTACGTGTCCGAGCTGGACCAGGAAGACAGTCAGGTCGGTCTGGCAACCGGTTTGGCTTGGACAGAGGTGGGTGGAGAACACCTTTACATTGAAGTCTCCCTGTTTCCGGGCAAGGGAGAGTTGATGATCACCGGACAGATCGGTGAAGTCATGCAGGAATCTGCCCGTGCAGCCCTGACCTATATCAAGGCCAACCAGGAAGAACTCGGCGTGGATAAGGATGCCTTTGAGAACAACGACATTCACATCCATGTCCCCGCCGGTGCCATTCCCAAGGATGGTCCCTCTGCCGGCATTGCCCTTGTCACCGCCCTTGTCTCGGCATTCACCGGGCAGAAGGTGGACAACCTGGTGGGAATGACCGGTGAAATTTCCCTGCGGGGCAGGGTGCTGCCCATTGGCGGGTTAAAGGAAAAATCCCTGGGCGCCTTGAGGGCGGGCATCAAACACGTGCTGATCCCGGAAAAAAATAAAAAAGACCTCTATGACATCCCGAAGAATGTTAAAGCCAGGTTGAAGTTCACCTGTGTTAAGGATGTGGAAGAGGTCCTTGCCATCGCACTGAAGGAGTAACGGCTGCAATGAAACTTCTCAGCCTGAGTACGGCGGAACAGGGCTGCAGCCTGGCCGTGTTTGATAACGGTAAGTTGATGGGAGACGCCTATTGGGATGACCGGACCACCCATTCCAAGCGGCTGGTGCCCATGATTGAAGAAACCGTTGTCCGACGGGCCGGTTTTAACCTGGCAGATCTGGATGCCTATGTGGCGGCCAAGGGGCCGGGAAGTTTTACCGGCCTTCGCATCGGCATCAGCATGGTCCAGGGGCTGGCATATGCCATGGGGAAGCCCTGTGGGGGAATCTCCAGCCTGGATGGCATTGCATGGCGATTCAGCCATGTGAATGATGCTCGGGTCTGCGTCATGATGGATGCCCGGCGGGGGGAGGTCTATTCCGCCGTCTACCGGTTCCGGCGCGGACGATTGATGGAAAAGCCCGTTGAACAGGTTTGTGCGCCCGAGGTGATTATGGATCAGATTCCCCCCGGGCCCGTTCTCTTTGTGGGGTCGGGTTCCAAGGCCTACCAGGACCGGATAAAAGACCGGAGGGGGCAGGACGCCGGGTTCAGTCACCCCTGGCAGGATGCGGTTTCCGCTGCTGCCATGGGGCGCATCGTATTGGAAACAGATCAATTTTTCGAAAAAAAGGAAAATGCACTCCTTCCCACTTACATAAGAAAATCCGATGCGGAAATCCAATTTGCTGAAAAAACAAGCATATTGACATCGTGATTGGTTCTTTGTTAATATAGGCAGGATTTGGTTGCAGGAATCGTTGAATATGAATAAGACAAAATGGCCGGCCAGGGCAACATTGCCCTTTGCAGCTCCGGGAATCAAATTTATTGTACTGACCATCCTCATTACGGGGATGCTTTTTTATTTTGGGTGGATGAAAATCGCCATGCTGGCCGGTGCAGCCACCCTGTTTGTGTGCTGGTTCTTCCGGGATCCCAAACGGAACACCCCCCAGGGGGAGAGGGATTTGATCTCTCCCGCCGACGGCAAGGTGATTATTGTGGATCGCACGGCAACTTCTGAATACATGGAAGGGCCCTGCCAGAAGGTCAGCATTTTTATGAACGTGTTCAATGTCCATGTGAACCGGATTCCCTTTGGCGGGGTGATTAAAAAGGTCACCTACAATCCGGGAAAATTCATCAATGCCTCCTTTGATAAAGCCTCCGAGCACAACGAACGGAATGCATTGCTGATTCAAACGGACACGAATAAAGAATTTGCAGTGGTTCAGATTGCCGGCCTTGTTGCCCGGCGGATCGTAAACTGTGTGAAAAACGGTGAAAAGGTCAAAAGGGGAGAGCGGTATGGAATGATCCAGTTCGGTTCCCGCCTCGACCTTTATCTGCCCATGGATTTTGAGATTGCAGTCAATCTCGGAGATAAGACAAAGGCAGGTGAAACCGTTATCGGTTATATGAATTAAAGAGGAGCCAGAAGACGGATATGCAGAAAGAAAATTTGAAAAAAGGAATATATATCCTTCCCAACCTGTTCACTTCCATGAATCTGTTTTGTGGATATTATTCCATCCTTGCCTCGGTTCAGCTTCGGTTTGTGGATGCGGCCATCGCCATCCTTATCGGTGCTGTTTTTGATTTGCTGGACGGAAAGATTGCCCGGGCCACCAATACCACCAGTAAATTTGGTATCGAATACGACTCCCTGGCGGATCTGATTACCTTTGGTTTGGCACCGGCCCTGTTGATGGTCCAATGGGCATTGCTGTCCATGGGACGACCGGGCTGGCTGGCCGGCTTCCTTTTCGTGGCCTGCGGCGCACTGCGTCTGGCACGGTTTAACAGCAGCCATTCCTCTTCCCCGGATTTTGAGGGGCTTCCCATTCCGGCGGGGGCGGCCATGAACGTCTCAACGGTTCTGTTTTTCAGCCGCCTGAACCTGGATCCCGAGCCCTTTAAGCTGATGGTGCTTGTGATGATGTTTGTGCTGTCCTTTTGCATGGTCAGTTCCTTCAAATACAAGAGCTTTAAAAAGGTTTCCCTGTTCAAACAGATGACCTTCAATAAACTGGTGGGACTGATTCTCATCTTTGTTGCCGTTGCAACCGAGCCCTATATTCTGTTGTTTGTCGCATTTTTGGGATATGTTTTTTCCGGCCCCATCCTGTCTGCATTTCTTCATTTTTCTTCAAAGAACGAAGAAGAAACCCAGGTGGATAAAGGCTTTTAAATAAACCTGTATCCCATATTTCTTAACCATTTAGATATTTACCTATGGAGTAAGTTCAGCTTTGGAGCAATTACCCATCACCACCGAAGGCTATAAAGCCTTGAAAGAAGAATTAGAACGACTGAAAACCATCGAGCGTCCGGAAAACATTAAAGCCATTGAAGTGGCCCGGGCCCATGGGGATTTGTCTGAGAACGCAGAATATCACGCTGCCAAGGAACGTCAGTCTTTTCTGGAAGGCCGGATTGGAGAGATCAGTTATAAGCTGGGTAATGCCAAGGTGATTGATCCCGAAACCGTTCCCAAGGACGTTATCCGGTTTGCCAGCAGGGTCCTGGTTGAAAATTTGGATACCGGCGAGGAAGTCGAATACATGATCGTCGGACCGGACGAGGCAGACATTAAAAAAGGCAAAATTTCAGCATCATCTCCCCTGGGCAGTGCCCTCATCGGCAAAGAGCCCGGAGAAGAGGCGGTATTGCAGGCGCCCGGCGGAAAACGGGTGTATGAGATAATCGATATTCTTTAGAATATTGAGGAGGATAAATTGGCAAGAGTTACCATTGAAGATTGTTTGAAAACCGTCAATAACCGATTCGCCCTTGTTCATCTGGCAGCTAAGCGGGTTCGCCAGGTCCGTGAAGGGGCCGATCTTTTGGTTAAATCATCTAAGAACGAAGACGTGGTTACGGTCCTCAGAGAGATCGCCGCCAACCGGGTGGTATTGAAGACCGCCGAGGAAACAGAAGACGAGTAGAGACCTTCTGTTTTGAAGTCAGCCCTAAACAAGAATGTCCGTCGTGAACTAGGACGTGCCGTCCACGATTGGCAGATGATTTCCCACGGTGATCGGATTCTTGTGGGGGTATCCGGTGGGAGTGACAGCCAGGCGCTTTTATCTTTGTTGTATTCACTGCAAAGGAAAGCGCCTGTGGCGTTTGAGCTGGTACCGGTTCACATCGACCCCGGGTTTGAGCCTTCCTTTGCCCATGGGCTAGGAGCATTTGTGGAAGACCATTGGGCCCCGTTACATGTGGAAAAGACCGATTATGGTATCCGGGCCCATTCCGAAGAAAATCGGCACAATCCCTGTTTTTTATGCGCCAGGCTCCGGAGGAAACGCCTGTTTGAGCTGGCCAAGGCGTATGGATGCCGCAAGGTGGCCCTGGGCCATAATAAAGATGACCTGATAGAGACGCTTTTTATCAATATTTTCTACGCCGGTAAAATCGGAACCATGAAACCCAGGCAGCCTTTTTTCAACGGGCTACTTGAAATCATCCGACCATTGTCATATGTAGAAAAAAAAGATATAACAGCCTTCTCTCGAATGCACAGGCTTCGGACCTTTGAGAATCCCTGCCCCAGTGCAGGCAGCACAAAAAGAAGCCAAATTCGGGAAATGCTGGAGACGTTGTATAACCAAAATACGCATATAAAGGGCAACATATTCAGGGCAATGGGAAACATTGCACCGGATTACCTTCTAGAGAAAAAGAATGATTGATATCCAGAATCAACCCGATTTCAGAAATATACCCATTGATAAGGTCGGCATAAAGGGCCTCAAATACCCGGTAAAGGTTATGGACAAAATCCGGGGAACCCAAACCACAGTTGCGGATATCAGTATGTATGTGGATTTACCGCACCAGTGCAAGGGAACCCACATGAGTCGGTTTGTCGAGATCCTGAATCAGTCGAGAAACCGGGTCTCCCTGGAATCCCTGACTGCCACCCTGGGGGATATGAAGACCATCCTTGGTGCGGAATCCTCCCACATTGAGATCAGTTTTCCCTATTTTATTGAAAAAACAGCTCCCAGCTCCAGGTACAAAGGATTGATGGATTACACCTGTTCCATCATGGGATCTTCTGATAAGGACAACAATACCGATATCATTTTGAAGGTGGCTGTACCGGTGACCTCTGTTTGTCCTTGCTCAAAGGAGATCAGCGAGTACGGGGCCCACAACCAGAGGGGCGAAGTCCTGGTCTCCACCCGGTTCAGCAAATTGATCTGGATCGAAGACATTGTGGACATCGTTGAAGCGGCCGCATCCTGCGAGATTTATTCCGTCCTCAAACGGGAGGACGAGAAATTTGTTACGGAAAAGGCATATAACAATCCCAAGTTTGTGGAAGACATTGTCAGGGATGTGGCAAAGCCCCTGATGAATGATTCGAACATTACCTGGTTTTCCGTGAGCGCCGAGAACTTTGAATCCATCCATAACCACAGTGCCTATGCTTATATCGAAAAAGACAACAGCGGCACCTCTGCTTAATCCTTAGACGCGCCTTTCCCGGAATGGATCCCCACCCGGCGGATCAGCTCCGACATTATTTTGGAATACCCCTTTGATTGTCCGTTCAGGAAGACAACAAAGGGGTATTTTTTTTGATCCTTCCCTTTGATGTATCCGGCCCTGGACCGGACATCGGACAATGTACCGGTCTTGTACCATTCATTTTCATTCTCCCGTAATAGCTCTGCATGGGGGGCAAAGCACAGGAGGAGGCGCCCCATCTGCCGGGGCGTGATCCGGTTGGATCTGCTGAGGCCGGAGCCTTCAACAATATGAATTCCGGGAATTTGAAATCGTCCGGCATAGGCATTTAACACCTGTTGGCCCTTTTCAAGGGTGGCAGGGGTAGAATGTCGCTGTGCACCCATGGTCAGCATGAGCTGGTTTGCAATGAAATTATTGGAGAACCTGAGGAGTTTTTCCACCACCTGGGCCATGGTAAAGGGGGAGGGCACCCTAAGGATCTCCCCCAAATCCCCGGGAAGGGAACGGGCAGATACCCTTCCGGTTACCGGGATGCCCTTTTCCCCAAGAAAATGACCCATGAGTTGGCCCGGATACAGCAATTGCTGTTCTCGATTCAAGAGGATTCTTCCCTTTTTAAGCCCGGTATTCTTTAAGGCGGCTTGAAAGATATCCATTAGAAGCGGGGTCTGGGGTTCTGGGCTGATAAAGATTTTTCGTTCCCGGTCCCAGGCAAAGGCAAGGGTGTTGAAATTGGCACAAAGGGCCCCGGTGGTTGCATCATAGGGATTTAAAGAGTTTCCCGTCCCCGGGATGGCAATGCCGGGGTCGAAAAAGCCATTGTCCAGATAGATGTGGCGTACGGTTTTGATCTTGAAATGGGCAGCCACCCGGGCGGTGAAATCCCGGATCACCTCGGAGATGAAAAGGGGATCCCCCATGCCTTTAATGTACAGATCCTTATTTACGGGGTCATAGCCGGCCAGGGTGGAAAACCGGCCATCGGAACCGAAATGGTCCAGGGCGGCCATGCTGGTGAAGATCTTCAGGGTGGAGGCCGGAACAAAATACTGGTCCGGGTTCCGGGTGTGGATGGGGGTGCCGGTGTCATCCAGGAGCAGGATGCCAATGCCCTTGGGCATGGCAGCCCCCATGGCAGGGAAGAGGAGGGTGGACAAAAGGGCAAGCCCGAGGATTGCCCCTTTGATCCATTGTTTAATTCCGGGGTTCATATACGCCTGAGAAAAAAGTTTTGTATGCCTTGTAGGTCATGAATACATCGGCTTTGCTGGTCAGTTCAAAGGGGGCGTGCATGGAGAGGATGGCCGGTCCGCAGTCCAGGACGTCCATTCCCGATTTGGCAAGGAATTTGGCCACGGTTCCGCCCCCGCCCTGGTCCACCTTGCCCAGTTCTCCGGTCTGCCAGATGATCTGGTTTTCATTGAAGAGCCCGCGAACATGGGCCATGAATTCGGCATCGGCTTCGCTGGATCCGGACTTGCCCCCGCTTCCAGTGAATTTGGTCAGGCAGGGACCGTGGCCCAGTCGGGCAGCATTCAGGCTTTCATGGACATCCTTATAATCCGGGTCCACGGCTGCATTCACATCTGCGGACAGACAGGCGGATCGGATCATGGCCTTTCTCAGGGTGCGGCTGTCCGTGGCTTCCCCATTTAAAAACAGAAGGTCGGCAAGGAAGTCCTCCACCAGTTTGGATTTGGCCCCGGCATTGCCGTCGGATCCGATCTCCTCCTTGTCGAAAAAAAAGCCAATGGCCGTCTGTTCCGGTTCCTGGGTTTCCGTCAATGCGGCCAGGCTTGTGAAGGCGCAGATGCGGTCATCCTGTCCGTATCCGCCCACCATGGAACGATCAAATCCCACATCCCTTGCCGGGCCCGCCGGAACCACTTCAATGTCGGCACTGATGAAATCCTCCTCCATGATGCCGAATTGGTCGTGGAGTAGGTTCAATATCCCCAGTTTGAACCGTTCTTTTATGCTGTCATCTCCCAGGGGCAGGCTGCCGGCCACAAGGTTGAGCTGTTCTCCTTTGAAAATATCGCTGAGTTTTTTCCCGGCCTGGTCCCGGGCCAGGTGGGGCAATAGATCGGTGATGGTGAAAACCGGATCTTCGGGGGACTCCCCAATGGTGATGTCGCGGGTTTGCCCCTGGGCATCCACCAGGGTGCCGTGGAGGGCAAGGGGAATGCACAGCCATTGATACTTTCGGATACCGCCGTAGTAATGGGTCTTCAAAAGGGCAAGATCCTGGTCTTCATACAGGGGGTTCTGCTTCAAGTCCAGCCGGGGGGCATCGATGTGGGATGCGATGATCCGGGCCCCCGAGGCCAGCTTTTGTTGGCCCAGGACAGCCATGGCAACGGCCCTGTTTTTAAAGACACGATAGACCCGGACGTCCTTTGGGGACGATGGTGCAGTGGGGTGGGGCAGCAGATCGTCCAGATTGACAAAACCATTGTCCCGGGCGGTGCGGACAATGGCCTTCACCGCTTCTCTTTCGGTTTTCCCCTGGTTGAGAAAGGTTTTATATCCTTCGCAGAACAGAGGGATCTGGTCCGTTGTTTTCCGGTCAAGGGCATCGTGGACCAGTCTGCTGGTTCTGGAGATTTTTTTTTGTAGGGCCTCGATTTTGTTTTTATCCATTGGGGTACCTCTGTAATGGGCGGTTTAATAGAACAGGTCAAAGAAGTCTTCCAGCTTCTGTTGGATTTCGTAGCGGGTTTTTAGGTGTTTCCACTGGTCCGGAAATGCCACCGGGGCAAATGCCATGCGACTTCGGTAACAATAGGCGTCCGGTTCGGATTCCGGGCATGGGATCTGTTGGATATCCACCGGCGAGCGGATGATCCCTTCATAGCTGACCAGGGTGACCAGGTTATGGCTCTTAACCGATTTAAGTCCTTTTTCCCTCAACGTCTCCTTGAGGCTGGCATTCCTTGCCCGGAGACGAAGCGCGTTTTTTGACTCTCTGGGTGTCATGGGAATGACGCCGGTGCGGGTGACGGGAGAAAAATTTTCCATTCGGAATTCCTGTCCCGCCGGTGCCATGAGAAGATTCTCTTCCGTGGGATGGTGGGCCTCGGTCTTTAAATCGTACCTGACATAGTATGTTTTAATGGCGATTTCAGTGGGTTCGGATGAAAAAACAGTGCATCCTCCCAACAGGGCCGCGGGGAGTAGAAGGGATAATATCCAAAATTTGAAAAAGGATGGCATGGTTTTTGATTGAGTTCAGGGTTAGTTGTGGTGATGTACCATACATAACAGGTTTTTGCCGGGGCAATTTCTTCCGGCTGCCATGTCCGAAACAGGGACATGGTATCAAACATTTATTCAAGAGGAAATGAAAATGAAGCATCTCATTGTTGCCGCCGGTCTGTGTGGTTTACTATTGTTCAGCCTGACTGGGTGTTCGCAACTGTCCGGGGACAGGCGCCTGGAGGCAGCCGCCGCCCCAGGCCATGTCCTGGGGTTGGAGCAAACCTTTGACGGCGCCCAGAAGACCGTCACCTTTGATGTGATCGGAAAGGGGCTTGAGCCGGAAAATGCCCTGACCCGGGGAGAAGCTCGACTCATGGCAGAACGGGCCGCCGTTGCCGACGGATACCGCCAGTTGACCGAAAAGGTCAGCGGCGTCTATGTGGATGCCTATATGAAGGCCGGCTTTGGAACCATTACCCAGGAGATGGTCACCACCAAGGCCCAGTCCTGGCTCAGGGGGGTGGAAGTGAAGGAAATCATTGTGGGCAAGGAGGGGATTACCCAAGCCCATATGCAATTGAGCATCTACTTCACCCAGAAGAATATGGTCTGGTGGCCCACGGGCCTGGGTCCCGGCGTCAGACCAACCGATGATGTGAAAGCCTCAATGGGGCCCTTTAGTACCCCGTCAACGGGCAACCATTGATCATGGGGAAGAGGGCTGACATGGAAAACAATGTGGGCAGGAGACGGACCATCATATGGAAACCGATTTTCAGTGGTTTAATTGTTCTGGTGGCCATGGTCGGTTTGGCCGTATCCTCCGGATTTGCCCGTAAGTCCCCCGATCCCAAAGGCCAGGATCCCATGAAACAGGCCAGGGTGCTCCAGGTGGAATTCATCATGGAGGAAATCCAGAAGCTCAAGGCCGACCACGAGTGGTTGTCTGAAAAAATACATTATCTAAGGGCCTTTGGGCGGGAAATCCCGGATCGGATGACCGAGTCCCTGAAATTCAAGGCATCAAAGATTAAAAGTTTGAATGCCCTGTTGGCCCGCTATCGTAAGATGGGCTGGGACGCCCGGAAAATGGGAAAAAAAAGACCCGCACCTTCGGATCCGGTGGTGTCGGAAGCCAGACCCGGCAAGGCCGCACCCAAGGCCGGGCCCGCCCAGTCCCTGGAAAAGGCATTGAACAAGGCCGGCCTGGGAGAGTGGTTGGAAATCACCGGCAGCGAAAATGGGTATCTCTTGGTGGAAAGCCGCCTTCCCGTTCTTTTTGCGCCTTCCCGGTCCGATGTTCCCAAGGGGTATGGGGCCTTTTTGAAAAAACTGGCCGCATTTTTGAAAAAGCACCAGGTCAAGGTCTCCGTGGATGGGTATGCCGATACCGATCCCATAAAGACGGCCAAATATCCGTCCAACTTTGAACTGGGGGCCGCCCGTGCCGGTGCCGTGGTCCGGCAATTGGTCCAGGCGGGAGTGGCTCCCTCTGCATTTAAAATCGGCAGCACCGGCGCCCATGGTCACGGCAGCCGCAGGGGTGAAAAATGGAAAAATCTGCAACGCCACGCCAATATAACAATCCGCTTTAAAATTCCATAGCTTCCAAAGGGTTTTGCCTTCCTTTAAAAGGGTTTAATTCGGCATTGATATGGATTATCATTTAAGTTGTCTATCTTAAATGACGATTTCCTGTCTATCTGGATTAAACTTTCATGTTTCAGATCTAATGTTTTTACAAAGATGAGGAATGCAAAATGAAAAAATGGATGGTGTTATGGGGGGGGCTTTTTGCGATGATGACCTTGGCCGGGTGCGGTTCCCCCAAGGTGAAAATTGTAGAAATGTCCGAAGATAAACTGGTCTCACCGGGGCCTGTTATCCTGGAATCCGAGGAGGCCGATCTCAACCGCATTGTGACCTTCACCGTCATTGGAAAGGGAATTGAGCCCGAAACCGCTTTGACAAAAGGCCAGGCCGTCCTCATGGCAGAACGGGCCGCTGTCTCCGACGGCTACCGTCAGTTTGTGGAAAAGCTTCGCGGTGTATACATTGATGCCTTCAGCAAGGTGGGGTATGGAATGGTGGACCAGGACTATGTCAATGCCTGTGCCAGATCCATGCTCAGGGGAGTGGAGGTCAAAGAGGTCACCCACGGGCAATACGGCATTGCCCAGGCTGTCATGACCCTTAGGATTAAGTTTACCCACCAGGGAATGATTTGGTGGCCCGAAGGGCTTGGGCGTATGGTAAACATCGCCGATAACGCCTCCTTTGAAGGCGGCGCTAAAGGCCAACGTCCCTTGCCCGAATTCTGATTCCCCATGGGGGAACAGGGCCAACCAGGAGGTGGTGTATGGAAAAATGGGTAAATGGTTATGGGTGGAGATTCTGTGTTGCATGTCTGGTGGGACTGCTCTTTTGTGGGCCCTATGCCGGTGCTGGGCAAGTTGATGTTCAATCCGAATGCAGGGCCGAAGCGGCAGCCGGCAGCCCGTCCAGAAAACCAGAGCCGAGGTTGAAGGAACAAAATGCGCGGCAGATGGCCCATTACCGGACTCTAATGGAAGACGTGCGTCTGGAAATCAACGAGGCCCAATACAATCTGGATTGGTTGACGGAAAAAATACAAAGAAAACAGATCCGTGGGCAGGCCATTCCAGCTGGTCTGTATTCCTCCGTTGCACATAAAAAAAGAAAGATTTCAGCCCTGAAGGAGACCCTGGTCTTTTATGAACGGGCATTGGTCCGTCTGGCCCCGGCGCCTCCTAAAATCGCCCCCAAAAAGAAGTGTCCGGGAAAACAGGTAGAGGTGAAAAAAGCGGCCTTGAAAAAGGGGCCGGCTGGGAAAAAAGGTGCCGGTAAGGCCAAGGTAAAGGCCGCCGTGGCCCGGAAAAAAGAGAAACCCGCCGTGGACCATGGGCAATTGGGCCGGGATATCAACGCTGCCGGTCTTTCCGACTGGCTTGAACTGCAAACCTCTTCCCATGGGGTGAGGGTGGCAACCCGTCTTCCCATACTTTTCCCCCCGGGTAAGGCGGTTCTGGCAAAGGAGTACCTTCCCTTTCTCGGGAAATTGGCTGGGTTGATCAAAACGCATCCGGTCTGGGTCTATGTGGATGGGTATGCCGATCTTGATCCCATTCATACCCGGCAATTTCCTTCCAACTTTGAGCTGGGGGCCACCCGGGCAGCCAATGTGGTCCATGCCCTTATTCGGAACGGGGCACCGCCTTCGGTGTTCAAGGTGGCCTCTTCGGGGCGGTATCGTTTTCCCCGGGATAAGAAAATGGGATCCCAAAAGGCCATGGAGCGCTATGTTCACCTCCGCCTTGTGTATGATCCCCAGAAATCCGCAACGGTGGTGAAACCCCTGAAAATATCGCCGGTCATACACTGAATAAACGGCCATAGCAGCTAAAAATAAACGGAAAAATCGATCCCGGGATTGATTTTTCCGTTTATTTTTTTTACATCTCACATTATTTCTGAAATTCATTTTCCCGCACCTGTTCCGCCTCCCATCTTTCTCTGGATTTTCGCCTGATCGGGTTTGATCGCTGGACCATCGTCCGCCTCTGTCAAAGGAACCAGGGGAAGCATCGGCAACGATCCACTCAATCAAAGGAGGACTTTATGATTTATCATCGTAAACTTCGTTTTTTAGTATTGGTCCTGGTGGCTTTCTTTATGTTGGGCAGCGTGTTTGCCGTGGCCGGGGGCCATAAGGTTAATATCAATACAGCAGATATGGCCCAGCTGATGACCCTTAAGCACGTCGGGGAAAAATTGGCACAACGTATCATTGAGTACCGGGAAAAAAATCCCTTTAGAACCCCGGAAGAGATCATGCAGGTAAAAGGCATTGGTTCCAAGGTCTATGAGGCCAATAAAAATAAAATCATTGTGATAGAAGGCAACTGATGAAGGAGTAAGCCCGTCCCCTGGTTCCATCCTTTAAAACGGTTGCTTGAAATCGGCTATTTTTGTATTATCATTAACCACCATGCTGTATCCGGCAGCATGGTTTTTTTTTGAAGATAACCACATCATCAATGGGAGTATAACGGCAGTGGACAGAATAAAAGCGTATCGAACAAAATCTCTGGGTGTTGTCTGCACCTGTGCACTTCTGGTGGCAGCGGGTTTGAGTACGGGCCTCTATTATATTCTGGGCTGGGTGAATGCAACCTATTTTGGCCGGGGCGGGACCGAAGCCCTGAACACTGCACTGCCCCTGGTGGCACAATATCTGGAATGGGGAATTGCCAATTTCTACACCTGGGTTTTGCCCTGTGTATGTGGAGCAGCATTGGTTTTGGGCTTTGTTTTCTGGGCATTGCTCGGTGCCGTGGTGGCCCCGGTTTTCAAATCCGGGGAATCCGATACCCCCAAGGTTCCCCAAAAAGGGAAAAAGGATTTTTTGGCACAGAAAATGGAACAGGAGCGAAAACGCCGCCTCTTCCTCCACACCCTGTCCGTGCTCCAGCGGGAAGGGCGTCTTCTGGATTTTTTTGCCGAGGACCTGGGCCAGTATGAAGACGATCAGATCGGTGCGACCGTTCGCAGTATCCAGGAGGATTGTAAAAAAGCTGTTAAAAAATACATCAACCCGGTCCCCGTCATTGAAAAGGAAGAGGGGGATACCGTGACCATCGAACCGGGATTTGACATGGATGCCATTGCCCTTGTGGGAAATGTGACAGGAGAACCGCCCTTTGAAGGCGTTCTCAGGCACCCGGGCTGGAAGGCTGCCAAAAAAGAGCTGCCCAAATTGTCTGATATTCAGGATCCTGGGATCATGGTTCCGGCGGAAGTGGAAATTCAATAAAAAGAAAAGCAAGGGCGAGGAACGGATTTGGATTTTCAAGATAAGCAATATGTCATCGGTATCGATCTGGGAACCACCAACTCTGCGGTTTCCTATGTGGACGTTGTCGGGCTGAAGGACGCTGCTGAAAAAAGCGGCACCCCGGACAAGAATAAATGGATCAAGGTATTTAACGTGCCCCAGCTCACCGGCCATGGGGAGTTTACCAAGGTTCCCGTTCTCCCCTCATTTTTATATATCCCAGGACAATACGATATTTCCCAGGAGGTGTTGCGTCATCCCTGGAAAAAAAGGGAAGACATGTTTGCTGGCGTATTTGCAAGGGATCATGGTTCCAAGATTCCCTCCCGGTTGGTTTCCTCGGCAAAAAGCTGGCTGTGCAACCCCCAGGCCGACCGCACCGCCAGAATTCTGCCCTGGGGATCCCAGGGCGTTGAAAAGATTTCCCCGGTGGAGGCCACGGCCGAATATCTGAGTCATGTCCGCAGCGCCTGGAACCATTTTGTAAAAGATGAAGACAAGTTCATTGAAAATCAATTTGTGGTTATCACCGTCCCTGCCTCCTTTAATGAAGAAGCAAGGGAGTTGACCATGACCGCCGTCAAAGCCGCGGGACTCGGTGATTCCGTGACCCTTCTTGAAGAACCCCTGGCGGCATTCTACTCCTGGTTGATCCTCCACGAAGGCGATTGGGAGAACCATGTCCGTGGGGATGAACTCATCCTTGTCTGCGACGTGGGTGGCGGCACCACCGACTTTAGTCTGATCTCCCTAAAGGGGGGTGACGGCACCCCGAGGTTTGAGAGACTGGCCGTGGGGGATCATCTGATTCTGGGGGGGGATAATATCGATCTGGCCCTGGCCAAAATTGTGGAGGCAAAGTTCAACTCCAAAAAGGCCCTGAGCCAGGATAAATGGAAAACCCTGTGTCACCGGTGCCGGGAGGCCAAGGAACAGATCCTGGAACACGGAGAAAGATCCGTTCGCATTACCCTGAAAGGAGAAGGGCGTGCCCTGATTGCAGGGACCCTGAGCGCCGATCTCACCCGCCCGGAAGTGGAAATGGTTTTACGGGGAGAGTTCTTCCCCGACGTGGGCACCCACGCCCTGGAAGAATCCCAGGGCGGTAAGGCGATTGCCGACTTTGGCCTTCCGTTTGAAACCGAATCCTCGGTGACCAAACATATTATCCGTTTTCTGGAAAAACATCGGGATGGGGTCAAGGAGAGCCTTGGTAAGGACCTGCCCATGCCGGATTTTATTCTTTTTAACGGCGGCACCCTGAAACCTTCCCTGGTTCAAGGGCGGATCAAAGAAGCCGTGAGGCGCTGGTTTAAAACAGGCGATTCCCAAAAACCCGTGGTGCTGGACAACGATCGACCGGAGCTGGCCGTTGGTGTTGGTGCCTCTTATTATGGACTGGTAAAGCAGGGCATCGGTGTCCGGGTTGGATCCGGCAGCCCCCGGTCCTATTATCTGGGCGTGTCCAAGTCCTTGGACGAATCCCAACGGGCCATCTGCCTGGTGGAACGGGGTTTGGATGAAGGGTCGGTTATCCAATTGCCCGATGCCGCCTTTGAGGTCCGCGCCAATGAACCGGTTTCCTTTGACATGTACAGCTCCAGCTTCCGGTCCGGGGACCGGGCAGGGGATGTCCTTTCCATTGACTCTTCCTTTTCCGTCATGGCCCCCATCCAGACCATTGTTAAGTTTGGCGCCAATGGTGAGAAAAAGACCATCCCCGTTAATATTGGTGCCGAATACACCGAAATGGGAACCCTGGCCATGTATTGCAACTCCTCGGTCAGTGACCATAAATGGCAATTGCAGTTTCAACTCCGGGACTCCCAGCCCTCGGCAGCGGAAACCGCCGAAACAGAAGTATATGATGATGCCTTGATCGGGAAGGCCTGCAAGGAAGTGGAAAACGCTTTTTCAAGTGAAGACCCGGATCCCCTCAAAGTCTTGGTTAAATCCATCGAAAAGCAGGTGGAACAGAAAAAGGGAAATTGGCCTTTAAGTTTTTTAAGGAAGTTGGCCGACACCCTTATAAAGGTGGAAGCATCCGGTCGCGCCTTTTCCCCTCAACATGAATTCCGTTGGCTCAATCTGGC
>OZ245369.1:3750000-5306180 GCA_965226635.1 Desulfobacteraceae bacterium
TGGTGGGTAGTTTGACTGGGGCGGTCGCCTCCCAAAGAGTAACGGAGGCGCGCGAAGGTTCCCTCAGGCTGATTGGAAACCAGCCGTAGAGTGCAAAGGCATAAGGGAGCTTGACTGCGAGAGAGACATTTCGAGCAGGTACGAAAGTAGGTCTTAGTGATCCGGCGGTTCTGAATGGAAGGGCCGTCGCTCAACGGATAAAAGGTACGCCGGGGATAACAGGCTTATCGCCCCCAAGAGTTCACATCGACGGGGCGGTTTGGCACCTCGATGTCGGCTCATCACATCCTGGGGCTGGAGCAGGTCCCAAGGGTTTGGCTGTTCGCCAATTAAAGTGGTACGTGAGCTGGGTTTAAAACGTCGTGAGACAGTTTGGTCCCTATCTTTCGTGGGCGTAGGATATTTGAGGAGATCTGTTCCTAGTACGAGAGGACCGGAATGGACCAACCAATGGTGTTCCAGTTGTTCTGCCAAGGGCATTGCTGGGTAGCCAAGTTGGGTACGGATAACCGCTGAAAGCATCTAAGCGGGAAGCCAACTTCAAGATTAGATATCCCATCTTTATGACTGAAGACCCCTTGAAGACTACAAGGTTGATAGGCCGGGTGTGTAAGCATGGTAACATGTTCAGCTTACCGGTACTAATAGGTCGTGAGGCTTAGCCACTTTTTCTACAACCAAGTTTAAATGCTTTGTTGAGAACACATTGTGATTACTACAACGAATTTTACCGATTTTTCGGTGGCGATGGCAGAGAGGCCACACCCGTTCCCATCTCGAACACGGAAGTTAAGTTCTCTTGCGCCGATGGTACTGCACGGGTGACTGTGTGGGAGAGTAGGACGCCGCCGAAATTCTTTTAAAAGGCCCTGTTCAGCACTGCGCTGTTCAGGGCCTTTTTTGTTTTTGTTGTGCGCTTGAACTTTATGGCAGCAATGGCGTCTGTTTCAGTTCAGCTCTGCCGCTCATCAATTTTATATTTCTGGTCGGTTGTCATGCAGCAGTCCGATCTGGGTCGCGTAAACATTTCCGGTTAAAGCCGTGTGATTCACTGAAGGAGAGTTCCCACCTCGAACACACCCGATTATAGGAAGGTAAGTTCCCTTGCGCCGATGGTACTGCACGGGTGATAGTGTGGGAGAGTAGGACGCCGCCGAAATTCTTTTAAAAGGCCCTGTTCAGCATCGCGCTGTCCAGGGCCTTTTTGTTTTCTGGTGCGCTTGAACTATGAAATTTTTCCTTTGGAAACGATGGGGGGAGAGGGATACCCATGCCGCCGGTGCAATGGCGAATTCTTGTTTGGATGGACAAAGGGTGGGACAGGATTTTTCATTGGAATCAAGTATTGGATGGGAGGCGTTGCAAAGGGAGGATACAGGGACTGTGGATTTTGTATAGGGACGAAAAATCCGGCTTTATGCCGGATAAAAACTTCGGGTCTCTCACATGGATGAATCCCATTAAAAACATGAAAATCAAATTTTCTGAGGTAGTTGATTCCATGGTGGGGAACCAGGGGAGTTTGTCAATGATTCTCCCAGGTTGAAATGACGATAAAGTGCTATGTTCCCGGGGGCTTTTGTGGTATGGTTCGGTTCTTGTGTACAGGCCGAGGGCCCGGCACTCCCTCTGGGAAAGGTGTAAAACAAAAGAAACAAGAGGAGAGAAATGGATGGGGCATTTTGATGAATTTGAACTTGCCATAAAAAAGGTAAATGAGCACCCCTTGATCTATGAGGCCCTGATTCCCGGGGACTGTCATTTTTTTCAAGATGTTAGACGGTACCAGAATCTGACCGCCCACCTCGATATCCAGGTCCTTAATGTCAGCGGTCGCATCGAATTGGCCCCGAACATGGTCAGAATTCCCATTTCAAAACTCACCCAGTCGGAAAAAAAGGATTTCATCGAATACCTTCAGATGCGGATTCGCCGGGGGGACAATATCGGTTCGTCCTGGGCCTTTTTCCGCTCCTCGGGGAAAAAGAGCAAATCCCCGGTTGTGGGAATCGGTGCTAATATCGTCCACGGTGATGCCCAATTGGGCCAGGACAAGGCCAGGGCCCTTCTGGCCCTGCTCAAAAAAAATAAACTGGGGGTCCGGATTTCCAAAAAGCTGTTTAAATTTGTGGGGGTGACCGCCCTGGTGGCCGCCACGGCCTTTGGGGTCTATAAATACGGCTACCTGGAAAAGCGCTTTTTTTTCAGCAAATTCACCGAAAGTATGGCCTCCCCTGAAATGCAGTTCTACAAGGAGGTTTTTCCCCAGGTCTTTGACTGGAAAAGCGATGATCGCCCCTTTACCCGGAAAATTGCAGATGACCTGCTCAAACCCGAGTTTGTCACCGGCCTTTTGTCCACCCTGGACCAGGAAAGCTACCAGGAAAAGGAGCCGCGCAATCGGAATCGGGCCCAGCGTTTGACCCTCTTTGTCTATTTCAATTACAATGAAGAGGTGATGACAGCCCTGGAAAAACACCGGGTGAAATTGGAGGGCACCGAATTCATGCGCCTGGCCCGGATCTATTCCACCAAGGCATCGGGCTATTCCAGCAACATCTTCTATTTCAAAGTCGGGGATCTGGATCTTAAACATTCCGAGATCTCCAAGTTTCTGACCCATAATCTGATCTCATACAACGATTACACCAAGCTTAGGGACGTGGATGCCTTTTCCGACCTCCTCCAGAAGGACGGCATCAGCTATAAGATGAAAAATTTTCTGGAGGATGTGTATACCCTGACCCCCCTTCGGATCAAAGAGGCGGTCAAGGGTAAAAAATGGTACATGCTCACCCGTACCGATAAAAACAAGGCCATTGATTTTGCCGCTTTCTTTGCTAGGGACAAGGCCACCTTGGTGCCCAAACGCATCGGAGACATTTTGCTGAACCAATCCAAGGCCAAGGGCATCAACTGGTATGCCCTTGAGGATGCCGTCGCTGAACAGCTCAACCTTTCCGGTGATGCCCTGACCTATTTTTCCAAACCCACCGGCCAGGCCCTGAAACTGGAGGTTATCACCTCCCGCATAAAAAAACTTAGCCTGAAGCCCATCAAGTCACAGGTATCGGTTTCCGTTCACAGGGAACTGCTCATGGGCGATTCCAAGGGGAAATACGGCATCCAGTGCTACGACCCCATCACCGGCCTGGTCCTGTCCAACCTGATCACCCGTTCCTCCTTTGAAAAGGACGGCAAGGTGGCATTGAAACGGGATCCCATCCAGGTCAACACCACCCTGGTGCAGCTGTCCAAGGATGACAGCTTCTCCGTCCAGACCATTACCATCACCCCGGGGAAAACCGGCATTGTCCGGTTGTTCGAACCCCAGGACAGCTTCAGGGCCACCTTTGCCAATGGTACCAACGTCCGGTTTGAAAAGGCCACGGCCAACCTGTTCAATCCCTATTCCTTCATGGTGTTCAATGACAGCATCACCTTCAGCTGTAAAAACGACATCACCGACATGGTTATTGACATGGGCAGGGAGAGGCTGAAAATCACCAAGTCCAGTGATGGTAACCACCAGATCAAAGAGATCCGCTAGCAACAACCCCCCAGGAAGCCAAGGAGACGACAGTAGAATAATGAACGCCAACCCAGATCGAATGATGCAATTGCAGCAGGAACTGGAATCCATAGCCGATCAGCTGCAATCTGTCCCCGAATCCCATAAAACCAAGGCCCAGAATGCCCTTGACCGTTGCCTGGAATGTCTTAAGTCCGTTCCGGTCGTGGATACCCCCATCTATATCCATGTCACGGGCACGGATAAATCCTTTAAGACCAGCTACCTCCTTGACCTGTTTGACAACGATGAACTGCGCCGGTTTGTTTCGGTCAAGCTGCGTACCACCTCCGAAAATACCGCCGTCCCCTGTCTGGTGGAACCCAGTGAGGCCGTTTCAGAGCTCAAAGCCGACCAGGTCTCCATATCCACCGGAAAGACCCTGAGGGAGAATTTAAACCCCAAACAATTTACCCGGCTCTATGACCTCTCTTCGGGTGCCGAACCCGAGGATTACCTCATCCGCATTCGCATCCCGGCAGCCTCCACCCCCATGGAGCTGGCCGTGATCGAATACCCCGGCATCAAGGAAGGGGCCGATGCCATGGAGCGCCAGCAGGAACTCCACCGGAAATTCCAGGAGGACATGATGGCCTGCCTGGTAAAATTCCCCGGCATCCTGGTCACCTGTTTCCAGCACAAGGTGGCCATTCCCCCCGGACATCCCCTGGATGCAGTCCTGAAAAAGTACGGCAATGCCCTAAGGACCAATTTTTCCCACCACAAACTCCCCCTGGTCCTTTCCCTCCAGGGCGAGACCGCCATTGCCTCCTATTGCGGTAACACCAACGTGGAGCAGGACATCCAGAGCGACTTCCAGAGTTACAAATCCTTTGACACCGTGATCCAACTGGTCAACCCCAGCAACACCGAATACCCGGTGAAGTTTGCCCCGGCCGGCCCCCACGTAGATGCATGGATCCGGAGCCTTTCCCGGTACCGGGACATTGAGGAGATCCGGGAACACATCACCCTGGACGGCGGCATTTCCTGGTCCAGACGCCTGCTCAAGGAGCTAACCACCACCTCCTATATCCGGGAGGCATTGAACAACCTTTTCCTCAAACCCTGGATGCTGGAGGCCAACGAAATCCTGGTCCGGGCCCGGGACTGCTACCACGATATCAGTAACTATGACGAGGTCAAAGAACTCAAGGAACGCATGCGCCAGGCCATATTGGCCGAATCCTACCAGACCCTGCGCCAGGCCTTTGAGGCCGAACTGGCATATGCCCACCAAGGGGTTGTGGCCGATCACCAGGGTTTTTGGACAGCCGTCTTCTCCCAATACCTGGGCCAGTTCTTTGACGATGCCGAAACCGTTGCCCAGATGGCCGAGAATTTCTGGGCCCAATTGTTCAAGCGGCTGGACCCCGATCACAAAGGCTTCCTCGGGGCCAGGGAAAAGGACATTCCCTACATCATCATGAACATGGCCGAGTTTTATATTCCCAATGCCCTGATGCGTGGGGATCACACCCAGATGGTTAAGAAAGCGTAAGGAATAGAAAGATGCTGTTTAATCTTTTCAAACGTAAGAAACCCCAGGTTGAAGAGTTCCAACTCGACCTTGAGAACGACGATAAACTCTACTACGAAACCATTGCAGGCCGGACCCCCAGGGACGTGAATAAACGGGAAGAGTATATTTTGTTTGTGGACTTCGGTTCCTATCGGACCTCTGTTCTCTGCTGGCCCTGCAGCTTTGGCCGGGACAAGATCACCGACTCCTGGAAATACGTGATCCACTCCAATGTGGACGACCAGGGCGGCTTCCCCTCTGCCTTTATCAATCCCCCCACCGGAGACGAAAGGGACTTTGCCTTTGTCTCCAACGTCAACGGGGAGAGCGTTTCCTCCAGCCAGATTGTGAAGAGCGCCAAATACGCCTTTGCCAGCAACTTTGCCGCCTACAAGGGCAACGTCCCCCAGTTCAAGCTTTACATCAAGAAAATCCTGGAAGAGAGCTTCAAATACATCACCGAGCCCATTGAAGGCCGTCCCTGGAACGGGCCGGCCGTACCCGTGATCACCGAAGTCAGGGTCACCGTTCCCGACCTTTTCATCGAGAACCTCAGGGCCGGATACCGGGAAAATATCTTTTCCGTCTGCATGGAATTTTCCACCCATAAAAAGTGGAAGTACCTCTTCCCGGACAACCTGCGCCATCTGAAAAAGACCTTTGTCAACATCTCCTCGGACGAGAGCGGGGCCTGTGAACTCTACTTCCTCAATCTGATCAAGCTCATGCCCTTCTGGGAGCTGTCCTCCCACAAGGACCGCATCCCCGACCTGCGGGAGGCCGCCCTTCTTTTTTCCCAGGACCGCATACGGGATATGAAGAAGAAACACCTGGAGTTTGTGGTCTGCCACATCGACATCGGCGGTCTCACCACCGACGCTTCCATCCTTTTGGTCAACACCTACCAGGATTCCGCCCTGGGCATCACCACCGCCCTGAAACGCAAGGAGTCCTTTTCCGAGAAAAAGGCCGGGGAATACTTCTCCAACACCTATGCCCTTGAACGGGGGCCGGATGATCCCACCCATTGGTGGGAGTCGGAGCGGTTCATGGGCAATGAATTCTCCCGGTTCCTGGAACTGCTCTGCGGTAAACAGGCCGCCATGCTCAGACAATGGCAGAAGGACAAGGACCTGGACGGCATCTACTTCCTGGTGTCGGGCCGCCCCACCAAATCCGATCTGGTCAAGCAGGCCATGCGGACCCATATCCTCAAGGAGTTCAACAAGGAAGAGCTCCTCATCCTGCCCGAGCACTGCCTGTTCATGTCAGACTATCACCACGTGGGCAAAAATGAAGAGGGCGAGCGCTATGCCAAGAAGATCGATCATTTTGAAAAGCTCATCACCCTTTTGGGCAACGTCTACACCCTCTATGACGGGTATGAGATTGATTTTGAGGACCATAAGTATTACATCTCCCTGGATGTGGACACCCGGGGTGCCACCCAGATGGAAGTGGTCCCGGGCAAGCTCTACAACATGGAGGGTTTCGAATACTACAAGAAAGCAGCCCAGCACAACAATGTGAACCACCTGGCCTTTACCCGCACCCCGGCCAGTGAGCACTCCACCCGCTTTCTCACGGCCAAAACCATTGCCCGCCAGACCGCCTATCCAATGATCAAGGTGGCCCAGACCAACGAATGCGATGAAAAGGCATGGATCATGCCGTCTTTGATCATCACCAACCTGGAGCAGAACGAACAGGCATTTGACCTGGCCTGGGGGAATTTCATGTAACCCCCCCCATGTAAATAAGGCTTGGCATAAAACCCAAAAGCCCCTTTTCAGTACCATCCTGAAAAGGGGCTTTTTTTATGTCCGGGCCTGGATATGGGGGAAGGGGCTCCATGCTTGGATTCTCCCCGGTCAGGACATAAAAAAACGGGTCGGAATCCCGCAAGTTTCGACCCGTTTTAAATTACCAAAGTTGGGCGAACCCGAACATTTCATGGCATATTCAGGTTAAGCCTCGTAGTCCACGGCACGGCGTTCGGCAATGACCTCTTTGCCGAATGCCAGCACCTTCTGGTGCTCGGGGTGGGCGTTGTATGCGTTCAAGTCCTCCAGGCTTTTGAACCGGGAGTTCAATACCAGGTCCGAGGCGGTTTCGCCCAGGATGACATTGGTGCCCACTTCCAGGCCCACGATTTCATCGATTTTACCCACCAGGTTTTCCAGCATGGATTTAAAGGTGGTCATGTTTTCTTCTTTGGTCTTGCCGGCAGCTTCTTCCTTGAAGCGCCACATTACAATGTGGTTCAGCATATGAGGGTCCTCATTCTTTTGTAAAGGGATTTAAACTTCAGGGGTGTAGGGCCTTTTTTGGGAGGGTGCAGGCCGTTTCCACCATGGTACCCATGAATGGTATCGGCCAATGGGGCAATGGTCAAGTGGTTTTGTACGGCAAGGCCGGCCTTGGGATGGCATCCCCCTCTTCAGAAGATATTTCCACCAAGATGTTATGGATGATCTTTCCTTTTTCCGACCTCCCTCCTTTGGATAAACAGGGTGAGGCCAGGTTCTTGCCGTCTTATTTGAATGCTGCACCGGCTCCGAGCTGGGTGCCGACCGGCTGCGCCATCTTTTTTTGATGGGCTGAACAGATTTAAGATTTTATTTTTTTTTGATGGGGGGGGGGAAAGGGGCTGCAGGAAGAGGGTGTGTGGTAGGAATGGCGAGTTTTTCTCCATCTGTTAGATTCGTTAATTAGGTATATCCATTCGGTTTTATGGCTTTTTTATGGGGGTGTTTGGCGGGGCCTATTTCTTCAATCGTCTTGACGATATAACCTGAGTTAGTTATGCTTCCACGTTTTATCTGCGCATGTTGATATTGCTTTGTTGAGTGGAAAGGTGTCCGGAATCTGAAATGTCGGGGCAGCTGGTGTTGAACAGAATTTGAAGCGGAGAATTGCGTATGCTTGAGCCGCAGAATGACAGGGGCTGGTGCCAATGGGGCCCATTTTTCATTAATGGCGTTCACAACTGGGTATGCCGGATGATGGCGGAGAGGTTTTTGTCCCTTTTCCCTGGGAAAATACACTGGGGGGGCGCCTTCAGACTCCCCATGTTCTGTCTTGTCTGTTTTGCCGTATTGGTACTTCTCGGGGGGATCGGGTGCAGTGTGAGAATGCCCACCCGGGATGCGCGTCTGGCGTCTGCCTGTAATCTAACTGAACCCCATATGGGACTTCGTCGGAATACCTTTGACACCCGGACCTTCTCACTGGCCTCCTGGCATACCGATCTGGAAGCCGCCGAAGGAAAGTATCTTTCCGTGTATATCGAGGGGGACGGCCTGGCATGGATTTCATTTTCAAAAGCCTCCTCGGACCCGACACCCCTGAACCCCATGGGGCTAAAATTGTTTCTCCAAGATCCATCCCCGGATAAGATTTATCTGGCGCGGCCCTGTCAATTTGTTCCGGGACCGGATTGCCGCCGTGAATATTGGACCGGCAGTCGGTTTGCTCCAGAGGTGATCTACGCCTTTGATCAGGTTCTGGATAAGATTAAAGAACGCTATCACCCTTCTGGATTTTTCGTTTACGGGTATTCCGGAGGTGGGGCGGTGGCAGCACTTTTGGCTGCCCGGCGTAACGATGTCCGTGGTTTGGTAACCATTGCCGGTAATTTGGATACTGATCATTGGACGAATTTGCATCGCCTGACCCCGTTGAAAAGATCTTTGAACCCGGCTGATGCGGCTGCTGATCTGGCAGATCTTCCCCAGATTCATCTCATTGGCGGTAAAGACTGGAATGTTGACGTTTCTGTCTTTCGTTCCTTTGCCGCCCGGTTTCCCCACAAGAGGCAGCTTCAATACAAGGTGTTTCCCGAGTTCGACCATTCCAACGGGTGGGATCTTCATTGGTCGGCTATCGTTGCCGACCTGGATGTACAGGGACTGGTGGAAAATTAACAGTCGGCATTGGAGGCTAGGTTCATGGAGCGGAAAAGTATCCCTATTTTTAAGACCATCTTGTGCCAATGCAAAGTATTCCGTTGATTTAAAAATGTGTTTTTTCTGGGGGCTGCTTTTTTTCATTTGCCTTTCATTGTCGATGGAGAATGGGGAATACAGTGTTTGAGATTTTTTGTCCGGTATATGGATAGGGTGTTGTGAAGTGTTTTTGAAATTGAGGTTTTTTGTGGTTTGATCTTGGTGTTTTCTCATTATTTAATAATAATATAAGCTGAATTTGACTGATACATTGAAATGGTTGGAGCTTCTTTTTTGTTGGATTTCGGTCTTTTTTGATGGTGGGTATAATTGACTTGAATCCCATGGCCATAAGGGGTAAAAATCGTGGCAGTCTGTTTTGGCCAAGGGCTTGGGCAGATCCGGAAAGGGCTGCTCGTGTTCTTTGGGGATAAGAAAAGAATCCAAAGCAGAGGAGTTGGATTTTTTCCGGGACAGGTCCGTGATAAAAACCAATGGCAGCCCTACCCATGCGAAGGGTGCCATAAATAAAAGGAAGACCCATGATCGACAGCACCTTTATCCAAACCCTGGAATCCATTGTGGGAAAGCGCCATGTCTCCGTGACCCACACCGGGGTAGAGCTCTATTCCTACGATGCCTCCCTGGTCAAGGGAGATCCCGGGGTGGTGGTATTCCCAGCCCATAGTAAAGAAGTGTCCCAGGTGATCAAGGCGGCCAATGCCGCCGGTGTGGACTTTGTTCCCAGGGGATTCGGCACAAACCTTTCCGGGGGCACCATCTCCGTGACCCGGGGATTGGTGATCTGCATGTCCCGGTTCAACAGGATCCTGGAGGTCCACCCCCAAAGCCGCTATGCCAAGGTTCAGCCCGGCGTCACCAATTTGGAAGTCCAGCAGCACCTGGCCGGATTCGGCTGTTTCTACGCCCCGGACCCGGCCAGCCAGAAGGTTTCCACCCTGGGGGGAAATGCCGGGGAAAACTCCGGCGGCCCTCTCTGCCTCAAGTACGGGGTGACCTCCAACCATATCCTGGGCCTGGAAGTGGTCCTGGCCGACGGTGAGATCACCACCATTGGCGGCCCCGCCCTGGACCCGGCCGGCTATGATCTGAGGGGCCTCATGGTGGGTTCCGAAGGGGGACTGGGCATCATCACCGAACTCACCCTGCGGATCCTGCCCAAGACCCAGGACGTCATCACCATGCTGGCGGTCTACGACGATATCCAGGCCGCCGCCCAATCCGTTTCCAAGATCATATCCGCCGGCATTGTCCCCAATACCCTGGAGATGATGGATGCCCTGGTCATTGAGGCGGTGGAGGCCAATGCTCCCTGCGGCTATCCCACGGATGCGGCCGCCGTCCTCATCATCGAGGTGGAAGGCATGACCGTGGGGCTTAAGGAGCAGGCCGACCAGATCCGGGAGATCTGCATGTCCACCCAGTGCCGGGACATCAAGACCGCCAAAAACCAGGAAGAGCGAGACCGCCTCTGGCAGGGCCGGCGGGGGGCATTCGGTGCCATTGCCCGCCTGGCCCCCAACTACCTGGTCAACGATGCCTGTGTGCCCCGGACCCAGCTCCCCGAAGCCCTGTCCCGGGTCAACTCCATTGCTGAAACCTACGGCTGCCGGGTGGGCAATGTCTTCCATGCCGGCGATGGCAACCTCCACCCTCTGCTGCTCTTTGATTCCCGGAATCCCCAAGAGTTGGACATGGTTCACAGGGCCGGCTGGGACATCATGTCCGCCTGTGTGGAATTGGGGGGTACCATTTCAGGGGAGCATGGCATCGGTCGTGAGAAACAGGCGGCCATGCCCATGATTTTCTCAGGTGACGATCTCAAGGCCCAGGCCGCAGTGAAACAGGCATTTGATCCCCGGGCCATTCTCAATCCGGACAAGGTTCTTCCCCTATCCGAAATGGATCACGTCGCCCCCACCATCCTCCACCGCCCCGGCGCCACCGAGGCAAAGGGTGTGACCCAGGTCATGGATGCCGTGGCATCGGCCATGGAAGAGGGCAATGCCTTGATTCCCCGGGGCAGGGGGCATTTTCCCTCCTTTGGTAACATGGAAAAGGGCGGTCTGGTCCCCCTGGAGACCACCGGTCTCACCGATGTTGTGGAATATGATACGGACAACCTTTTCATCACCCTGGGAACGGGCATCTCCCTTTCCGATCTCCAGGAGATGGTGGGGAAAAACAACCAATGGCTGCCGGTGCGGCCCCCCTTTTTCAAAGCCGACTCCACCCTGGGTGCCCTGGCGGCCATGGGCGTGTCCGGACCCGAGCGCATGCTCCATGGAGCCCCCCGGGACCTGGCCCTGGGGTTGCGCTTTGTCAATGCCCAGGCCAGGGTGATTTCCACCGGGGGCAAGGTGGTGAAGAATGTGGCCGGCTATGACATGACCCGGACCCTGGTGGGGAGCAACGGCACCCTGGGGCCCATTACCGAGGTTTCCTGGAAGCTGGCCACCCGGCCGGAACGCTGTTGTGCCGTCTCCGCAGTGGGCAGCCTTGAGGACTGCCAGGATGCAGCATCGGCCCTGATGACCTCGCCCCTGTTTCCCGCCTTTGTGGTGGCCCGTCCCTGGAAAGGGGTGACCGGCGGCCTTTCCACGGCTTGGGAAGTGGTGGCCGGATTTGAGGATCTGGCCATGGTGGCCGCCCACAAGGCCGAGGAAGCGGTAACCCTGTTGAAAGCCCGGGGCATGACCCTGGGTGAAACCCGGGATTACGCCCTTTTGGCCGGCTGCCTGGGCCCTGATTTTAAGGCTCTGGATCAATCTCCCTTTGCCATGAAGACCGCCGTGCCCACCCGGAAGATGGCCGGTCTTGTCCGGCAAATGGAAACCCTGGTCCACCAGGAGGGATGGTTGCTGGACTTTGGTTGTGGCCGGATTTTCTCCGCCATGGACGCCCTTGACCGGGAGGGGTGGCAGTCCTTGCACCGGACCATTTCAGCAGCCGGCGGTCATGGGACCATGGAGAAATCCCCGGACGCCTTCCGTCGGACCCAGGATATTTTCGGTGCCGTGCCCCCATCAGAATGGGCCCTGACCCACAGGATCAAAACCGCATTGGACCCAATGGGATTATTTTCACCCGGTCGTCTGCCCGGCCATGTATAAAGATTTAGGAGAGCCAATAGAAATGGATATTAAAACGGAATACGACGCCATATCACAATGTAATAAATGCGGTTTCTGCCAGGTGGCCTGCCCGGTTTTCCGGGCCACGGGCAGTGAAGCCGGGGTGGCCCGGGGGCGGTTGGCCCTGATGCGGGCCATCATTGAGGACCGGGTGGACTGGGGAAGGGAAATGGAAGATCCTTTGTTCAACTGCCTGGGCTGCGGTGCCTGCACTGCCAATTGCTTCGGGGCCGTGCCCACGGCGGATCTCATCGTCAAGGGCCGGGCCGAGTACCTGGAGCGGGTGGGACGAAGCCCCATCCACAGCCTTTTGTTTGATCAATTGCTGCCCCACCCTGGGCGGCTCCATGCTGCGGCCCGCATGGCAGCATTTGGGAAGAATACGGGCCTGTCCAAGGCGGCAAAGGCCGTGGGGCTGTTAAAGGCCCTGGGCCGGAACCTGGACCAGGCAGAGGGCCTGGTGGAAAAGCTTCCTGCCGCCCCCCTGCGCGGGGCCATCAAGCCCGGGGAATACCTGGGAGAGGGCGGGGATCTAAACATTGGTTTCTTCATTGGCTGCGGCGTGGACATCATCCAGCAGGAGGCCGGTCGCCAGAGCTTTGAACTCCTGAAAAAGATCGGCCGCAGGGTCACGGTTTTAAACAATTGCTGCTGCGGTCTGCCCGCCTGGAGCTATGGGGACATACCGGCCGCACTGAAGCTGGCCAAAAAGAACCTGGACGTCCTTGCCGGACACGGCTTTGATCTCATCATCACCGATTGTTCCTCCTGTGCCGGGTTCCTCAAGCAATATGAAAAGGTCTTTGAAGGGGACCGGGACATGCTGGACCGGCTTCGGTCGGAACTGCCCCCGGTGAAGGATATGGTGGAGTTCATCTTCTCCCAAAAGCCCGTGGCGCCCCTGCGGGAAACCCCGGTGACCGTGACCTTCCACGACCCCTGTCACCTGGTCCGGGGCCAGGGAATTAAAACCGAAAGTCGCTCCATCCTCAAGCAGATCCCAGGGGTGGAGTTTCGGGAATTGCCCGAGGCCGACTGGTGCTGCGGCGGGGCCGGTTCCTATTCGGTCTCCCACTACGATCTTTCCATGGAGGTTCTGGACCGGAAGATGAAGAATGTGGCGGCCACAGGGGCGGATTTTCTGGTCACCTCCTGCCCGGCCTGCATGATCCAGCTCTCCCACGGGGTGAAACGGGCCGGGCTTTCCACCAAGGTCTGCCACATCAGCGAGGTGGTGGCCGGCACCCAGGCCGTGTAAGCGCTCCCTTTAAAATAGAAGCAAACAGCAAGGCCCCGCCGGTTGTACCGGCGGGGCCTTGCTGTTTTTGGGGAAGCTGGTGGTCGGTCGGGGGCTGGTCCATGGGGTGAGACAGCCGTAAACCACTTGGTGCAACCCCTTGGCGCTTCTGCTGTTGTGGGGTAAGGTTCTATGATTTCATGTAAAAAATCCGTTCCTGTTTGATGAACGGTTTCTTCTTTGCAACACTATGTGTTTGATTTGCGACCCATTGTGTCGCATCCGGGGCTGCATTTAGGTGGCGTGTTTTTGGGTTGGACCTTGGTTCAAATATTTTCATTGAACCATGGGCCGGGGGCAGGGGGAAGGCCAATGGACAGAGGGGCTGGGAAAAACCCTCCAGAAAAACAGAGGATTTCAGAGGCGTGTTTTGTCCTGTGCCGTGACAAGGGAGGATGGGGCAATCCAATCCGGGCCCATCGCCAAGGGGCATGGGCGGAAAAAGGCATGGTCTTTGCTGTTTCCTCCTTTGGATTCCCTGCAGGCCGTGGATCTGTAGCATTTCAGGAATACCCGCATCATGGATGATCTGTTCCGGATCTTTAGCCTGCAACACCGTGTGGCTTAAATTTTTTATTTTTCCGGAGGATTGAACATGAAGAACGGATGGAAGCGCGTCGTATTCTCAAGTTTAGCAGTGATTCTGGCTGTGGGCCTTACCGCCCTGCAGGCCTCAGCAGGAGAAAAAGTCATCAAAATCGGCACCCTCTTTCCCCTGACCGGGCCCTGTGCCCTGGCCGGGCAGCGGTGCCAGGCGTCTGTGGTTACGGCCGTTGAGGTCATCAACAATGCCCATGCCGATATCCAGGTGCCCCTGGCCGCCCAGGAAGGGATTCTGGACGGATATCGCATCCAACTGGTCCACGCCGACCACCAGGGCAAACCCGATGTGGGCAAGTCCGAGGCCGAGCGTCTCTTTAACCAGGAAGGGGTCTATGCCGTCATCGGCTCCTACAACTCCGCCGTGACCAAGCCGGCCTCCTTTGTGGCCGAACGAAAGAAAAAGATTTTCATGTGTGGATGTTCCAGCTCTGCAGCCCTGACCAAGCGGAAATACAAACGCTTTTTCCGCATGGCCCCCACCGATGAAACCGAATCCCTGGAATTTGTTGAGGTCATGAACTGGCTGAACACAGAACAGAACTCCGGCATCAAGACCGTGGGCCTGATCTATGAAAACACCGAGTTTGGAAAACATGCCGCGGACGAGGGCAAAAAGGCCGCCAGGGAGCATGGATTCAAGGTGGTTGTGGATGTCCCCTTCAACCCCGGCGCCACCAATCTGAACTCCGAAGTCCAGACCCTTAAGGCCAAGAACCCGGATGTGATCTTCGGCGCCTGCCTGGGCGGGGACTACACCCTCTGGGTCAAGACCATGAAGCAGATGAACTGGTTGCCCAAGGCTGCCCTCAACTATTGCACCGGCTACCAGGATCCCGTGATCACCAAGCAGCTGGGAAAGGATGCCAACTTCTTCATGGGCGGCACCGGCTATTCCCCGGAATTTGCCGAACTCATGCCCGCGGTTGCAGCCGTTGAAAAGATCTACAAAGAAAAGACCAATCCCAGCGTCCCCTTTGACAGCGACAGCATCCAGGAAGCCGTGGCCATGCTTGTCCTGGCCCAGGCCATTGAAAAGGCCGGCACCCTGGACCATGACACCGTCATTAAGACCCTGAACGACAATACCTGGGACTCCCCCCTCTCCCTGGGCGGCAAGGTGGCCTTTGCCCCCGGCGGCCAGAACATCAAGGCCATGAGCCTGATCACCCAGCTCCAGGGCGGATCCTACAAACGGGTCTATCCCCTGGAGCTTGCCGACACCGCCCCTGTGGTTCCCATGACGGCATGGAACGCGCGCTAACCTGGGGATCTTCATTCCCGTTTCATACAATATTCGGGTAATACCTGTGATCTTTGCCGTGGACCGGGCGGGCCTCCGCCCGGTTTTCCGGCCCCCTCCTCTCATCAACCTTAAATGGGGAATTCAGCTATGACTCTCTTTTTGCAGGTGGTCCTGGACGGACTCATGAACGGCATGCTCTACGCCCTGGTGGCGGTGGGGCTGAGTCTGATCTGGGGCGTCATGGACGTGATCAACTTCGGCCATGGGGAATTTTTGATGGTGGCCATGTACGTCAGCTATTGGCTGGGCTTTATCTTTAAATTCGACCCCTTGTTTTCCTGGATCATGTCGGGCATCTTTGTCTTCATCCTGGCCGCCCTGACCTACCAGCTCATCATTAAACATACCATCGGCAAACCGCCGCTCTCCTCACTCCTGGCCACCTTTGGCCTGGCCATGCTCCTCAAAAACGTCTGCCTCAACCGCTTTTCCCCCAACTTCCGTCTCCTGTCGGACACGGTGCTGGGGGGCAAGGCATTTCACATGGGGGAGGTGATTGTCTCCATGCCCCAGCTGGTGACGGCTGTCTTTGCCGTCACCGTCATGGTTTTGGTCTATGTTCTCATCCACCGGACCCGGCTGGGCTGGACCATCCAGGCCACGGCCATGGATAAGGAAGCGGCGGAACTCATGGGCATCAACACGGAACGGATCTATCTTCTGGTCTTTGGCCTGGGCGGTGCCTGTGTGGGCATTGCCGGCGGGCTCATGCCCTCCTACCTTGCGGTCCATCCGGAGGTGGGGACCCTGTTCGGCCTCATTGCCTTTGTCATCGTAGCCATGGGTGGGTTCGGCTCCATACCCGGGGCCCTGGCCGCCGCCCTGTTGATCGGACTTGTGGAGGCGCTCTGCGGTTTTTATATTGCGCCGGTGTTTAAATATGTGGCCGTATTCGGACTCTACCTGGTGGTGGTCATGATCCGGCCCAAGGGTTTTTTTGGATGGTGATCCCATGACGATAAAGAATTTGGAACAAAAAGATAAGATCTGGCTGGCCCTGATTGCGGGATTCGCCCTTTTACCGGTGATCCCCGGCCTCTTTGCCAGCTCCTTTACCCAGCATGTATTCATCCTGATCCTGCTCTTTGCCTGCATGTCCCAGTCCTGGAACATCCTGGGCGGCTATTGCGGGCAGGTCTCCTTCGGCCACTCGGTCTTTTTCGGCATCGGTGCCTACGGCGCGGGCATGGCCGTGGTTACCTACGGGGCCTCCCCCTGGCCCGGCGCCCTTGTCGGGGCCCTGGCCGCTGCCCTGGCCGCGGTGATCATCAGTTATCCGGTCTTCCGGCTTTCCGGCCATTATTTTGCCATTGCCACCTTTGCCATGGTGGAGATCTTCAACCGGCTCTTCATGGTCTGGTATTGGGTGGGCGGGGCCCTGGGTCTGGACTATCCCTTTGTGGACGAGGGGGTGAAGAACTTCATCTGGTTTGACAATAAGATCCCCTATTACTACGGGGCACTGGCCCTCTTTGTTTTGATCTTCGGTGCGGTGCGCTGGATGGAGAAAAACCGCATGGGCTATTACCTCAAAGCCATCCGGGAAGGCCAGGAGACCGCAGAGTCCCTGGGCGTCAACTCCACCTTTGTCAAACTTTTGGCCCTGGCGGCCTCGGCCTTTATGGCAGCCCTTTGCGGGGCCTTTTTCGTCCAGTACAACTTCCGGGTGGATCCCCCCATGGTCATGTCCCTGGACATGTCCATGAAATTTGTCCTCATCACCATCCTGGGCGGCACGGGCTCCTTTTTCGGTCCCTTGCTGGGGGCGGCGGTGCTCATTCCCCTCCAGGAATACAGCCGGGCCTACCTGGGCAGCCTGGGATCCGGGGTGGATCTGATCATCTTCGGGGTGCTCATCGTTTTGGTGGTGATTAAGCAGCCCCGGGGCATCATGGGGATCATAGAAGACCTCACCCAGGGCAGATCCAATACAACTGCAGCCAAGGGGAGGGAGTGATATGGCCATGTTGAGAGTAGAGAACCTCACCCGGACATTCGGCTCCCTTGTGGCCGCGGGCAATGTCTCCTTTGAAGTGGAAAAGGGAAGCATCGTGGGCCTTCTCGGGCCCAACGGCGCCGGCAAAACCACGGTGTTCAACTGTATCTCCGGCTATTATCCGGCCAGCTCCGGGAAGATTTTCCTGGAGGATCGAGAGATCTCCAAAGCACCGGCCCATGAAGTGGCCCGGCTGGGGGCGGTGCGCACCTTCCAGGTGGTCCAGCCCCTTAAGGAACTCACGGTGCTGGACAATGTGCTCATCGGCGCCTTTCTCCGGGAAAAGTCCCCGGCAAAGGCACGGCGGATTGCACTGGATTGCATTGAGATGTGTCACCTGGCCGATTACAGGGATGCTTTGGCAGGGGAACTGCCCATCGGCAATAAAAAGCGGTTGGAAATGGCCAGGGCACTGGCCACCCAGCCCAGGCTGCTCATGCTGGACGAGGCCATGGCCGGTCTCACCTCCACCGAGGTCAAGGCGGCCGTGGAGCTGATCCTCAAGATCAAGGAGAGCGGGATCACCCTTCTGGTGGTGGAGCATATCATGGAGGCCATCATGCCCATTGCCGACAAGGTGGTGGTCCTGGACGGGGGGGAGAAGATTGCCGAAGGTCCCCCCGGTGAGATCATTGAAAACGAGCAGGTGATCAAAGCCTACTTTGGAGAGAAATTCGGCAACCGGTTAAAACAGGAGAGACAAAATGGCCAACGCCCTGCTGAAAGTTGACAACATCCTTTGCGGCTATGACGAGGTCCCGGTGATCCACGGGATTTCCCTGGAGGTCTTTCCCGGTGAACTGGTGGCCATTGTGGGCACCAACGGGGCCGGCAAGACCACCTTGATGAAAACCATTGCCGGTCTGATTTCACCCTCCCGGGGGACGCTCACCTTCAACGGGGAGGATATCACCGGCCTGCCTGCCCATAAAACGGTGAAGCAGGGCATCAGCTACGTGCCCGAGGGCCGTCGGCTCTTCGGAAGGCTCACGGTGAGGGAAAATCTGGAACTGGGGGCCTGCACCGTGACGGACAGGGGGGAGATTAATGCCCGCCTGGACGAGGTCTTTTCCCTCTTTCCCAAGCTCAAGGCCCGGGCCACCCAGATGGCCGATACCATGAGCGGCGGGGAACAGCAGATGCTGGCCATTGCCCGGGGCATCATGTCCAAGCCCAAACTCCTCATGCTGGATGAGATGTCCCTGGGGCTGATGCCGGCCCTGGTGGAAAAGATGATGGAGACCATCAAGGCGGTCCATGAAGCCGGTACCACGGTATTGCTGGTGGAACAGATGGTCCAGGAGGCCCTGGAAGTGGCCCAGCGGGGCTATGTGATCCAGACCGGCAAGGTGGTGATTTCCGGATCGGCCGAGGATCTTTTGAATTCCCAAGAGGTGAAAAAAGCATATATGGGAATGTAACCCTGGACAGATCATGGGGCAAATGGGGCTGGGACTCTCATTTGCCCTTCCCCACAAAATTTTTCATCAAAAAAACCAGAGGGCCACTTGTGGTGACCCGATATCGTTTATACAATTCCACTTAATCTGTATGGATAAGGTTTTGTATTGATAGAAAATCCCCTTTATTTCGTCCTAAAGACCTGATAAGGGAATGAATGATCCCTCCACAATGGGATTCATCTTTTCATTCATTCTTTTTCCACTGCCCTTTCCATGGGAGCGGGAGGTCAAAAAGGGGGTTCCATGGCGTCTTCAAAGTACCTTAGTTTTGTCACGTGTAATCTTTACAATATCAATGAACCCGAACTTCCCATCTATAGGGATCGGGACGGCTGGAGCAGGGGGGAATACTGGAAAAAGATAGACTGGCTGGCCCATCAGCTTGCTGGGTTGTCCGCCCATGTCTTTGGATTCCAGGAACTCTGGCACCAAAAAAGTCTTGAGGTTGCCTTTGAAGAGGCCGGCCTGGGCCCGGATTACACACTTCTGATTCCCCATGATCATAAAGGGGAGAAAATCAGCTGTGCCGGTGCGGTGAAAAAGGACCTGTTAAATGGGGATCCGGAATGGATCGAGACCTTTCCCGATGCCCTTCGCCTGGATACCGCCGAGGACCAGGATCAGACCCCGGCGATTAAGGTGACCCTGGACCGCTTCTCCCGACCGGTTCTCCACTTTAAAATTCGTCCCCCCAGGGCCAATTGCGATGTCTCTGTCTATGTGGCCCATTTTAAATCCAAGAGCCCCACTAAAATTTATCGTGAAACCTGGTATCGGGAAGATGAACAGACCTATAAACCCCATCAGGAAGCCATTGGTTCGGCCCTGTCCACCATACGGCGCACGGCCGAGGCCACGGCCCTTCGCCTGATCCTTACCTCGGCCATGAAAGACAACGACCACCCCGTTGTGGTCATGGGGGATCTCAATGACGGCCAGGGAAGCAATACATTGAACATTCTAACGGGCCAGCCCCGGTATCTTTCCGGTTTGTCCACAGGTGGGGGCGACACCGACCTTTATTCCGCAGAGGTCCTGCAGGAATACCGCAGTCGCCGGGATGTCTATTACACCCATATCCACCAGGATTACCGGGAATCCCTGGATCATATCCTGGTCTCCCAGGAATTCTACGATAATTCCAAAAGGCGCATCTGGGCCTTTAAGCAGCTCACGGTTACCAACGATCATCTCAACGGCGAAAAACACAAGGAAAGCGGCACCACCGACCACGGCATTGTCAAGGCCCTGTTTAAGTACAAACCCGTCGCCGACTGACCATCCCGTGATGTATCCGGGATGATTGTGAATGGGAGTGGATTGATTTTGGAAAACCGGAAGGACTGATATGGATACCCATGGGCAATTACCCGGTTCAGCAGTGGGGGCGCTTCCCCTCCCCGGCATTGACATGGGCGTGTAAATTCCATTGGAGCAGACGGTGGCACCCCGTCTGCTCCAATGATTTCAGGCGGGATTTATTTCTTGTCGAAAAAGGCGTGGATCCGTTCCCGGATCCGGTCCAGGTGGTAGGCCATCTTTTGGGCGGCCAGTTCCGGGTCCCTTGCCTTTACCGCCAGGTAAATGTTCCGGTGTTCCTTTATGATCTCCAGGTTATCGTTGCTCTCGTAGCAGATACCCACCGTGTCCTGGATCAGGCTGTAGATGGAGTACATAAGATGGCTCTGGATCTTGTTGTGTGTGGCGGCGGACACGGCCAGGTGAAATGCGGCGTCCTCCCGGGTCAATGCCCTGTTCTCCGCCAGTCTTTTCTCCATTGAGGTAATGCAGGATCCCATTGCTTCAATGTCTTTTTCCGTGGCCCTTTCTGCGGCATAGCGGGCGTTCCAGGATTCCAGGCTTCTGCGCACATCCAGGATTTCCAGCACCGTGGCCTTATCCTTTTTTAACAGGGGGCGAAGGGGGTCGGTCACGGCATCGGCCACAATGGATTTCACCCGGGTCCGCTTTCTTTGGGCCACGGTGACAAAGCCTGTGGCGTCGAGGATCTTCAAGGCTTCCCGCAGGGAGGAGCGGCTCACCTTCAGGGACTTCATCAGATCCCGTTCCGAGGGCAGGGCGTCTCCGGGGTGGAGATTGCCTTCCAGAATATGGGCTTTGATTTGATCCACAATCATGGTGGAGACCTTAACCTGTTGGATGGGGGTATAATCGGGGAGAGCCATGGGCTGATGCATCCTGTTGTTTAGGGTTAGATTCGAATCCGTATCGACAATGGGGGGAAGGGGTCGCGTTTTGAGACGTGTTCCCTCCCATGAAATATTCGGTGTGGTCTGGTCTGATCTTCGAACCAGAAGCGGTAGCGTATCAGATATGGGAATATGGATCAATGGGGGATGAAAATAAAAACGGGCAGGGCTCACCTGGGCAAAGGTGGTCGGAATGATTCCGTGTGAAGCCGCTGCCCGCTTTATGGGCCTGGATAGGCCGGGGCATTCCCCGGATTATCCGGATGATGTGGGATCAGGACCTGCAGGAGGCCCGGGGATCGTCCAGTTTAAAGGCTTCGTTGAAAATTTCCAGAAGCCTGATATTCTGTTTGGCCATCATCACACAGTTACCGGAAATGGCGTAGAAGAGGATGGAGAGCCGGGTTTTGGAGCTGTCGTTCCGGATCCGTTCAATCTGGGCCGCATTGAGGTCGTCCACCAATTCCTTGAGGTAGTGGTATTGCTCTCCGATTTCGTGGCAGTCCACGATCTCTTTTTTGGCAAGGGCGGTTTCCACCTTGAGGAAGATGTAAAGGATGACCTTCTTAATCTCCTTGAGTTCCTGGATCTGCTCGGGGAGCAGGCCCTTGTGGCGGTTGCCCACGTGCAGGCGGGAGCGGATCACCGTATCCCGGTAACCGTCGGAAATCTTCTGGAGCCGGCGGATGATTTGGTAATAGTTGTAGGAGACCTTATTGTCTTCCTTTTGGAGGAGGCGCAGCACCTTGAAGATATTGGCAATGATGATGTTGATACCCTTCTGGAAGTGCTTGGTTCGTTTCCGTTGCTTTCTCAGGGTGATGCTATCCTCTTCAAACAGGGCGTCAAAGGTAAGATCGAATGACTCCCGGATCCCCTTGAGGATATAGGCCAGGTGGTCAAAGGTGTCGGAGACGGCCTGGTCAAAGTCCTCCACCTTTTCCAGGTGGAAAATTTGGATATCTTCCTTGTCCTTTTCCTTGACCTCGTGCTTTTTCTTGTTTTTCCAGATCATGAAGGCGGCAAAGGCCATGAGGGCGATGATGCCGAAGGCATTGAAGTAGTGGATGACATTGGCAAAGGTAAAGGCCACCACAAAGGCGATGAAGGCGGTCATGAACCAGCCGCCGATGACGGTGAGCACGCCGGTGATCCGGTAAACGGCAGATTCCCGGCCCCATGCCTGGTCGGAGAAGGAGGTGCCCATGGCCACCATAAAGGTCACATAGGTGGTGGAAAGGGGCAGTTTAAGGGAGGTGGCAAAGGAGACCACGGCCGAGGCCACCATGAGGTTCACCGAGGCCCGGATGAGGTCAAAGGAGGGTTTTTCCCTTTCCGCCACATGGTGATTGCTGTTCTCCGGGGTGATGCGGGCGGCGATTCTTTGCTGCAGGGGTTCGGGGACAACGCCCTTGAGTGAGGTGAAGGTGGCGTCAAACAGGTTGACGATTTTCCGGGAAAGCCAGATGGATTCGAAGCGTTCCATGCCTTCGTCCTGCTGGCCCAGGCTGATTTCGGTCTCGGTGACGGTCCTGGCCTTTTTGGAGATCCAGAGGGTGGCCACCATGATGCCGCCGGCGATGAGCATGATAAAGGTCTGGGACTGGACCTTCTTGCTCAAAGCCCCCATGGTGATGCCCAGGGGATCACCCGAAGCAATGGCGCTCTGGAAGGCGTTGAGCCCGGCCAGGGGAACCCCGATGAAGTTCACCAGGTCGTTGGCGGCAAAGGCCATGGCCAAGGCAAAGGTACCGATGAGAACAATGATCTTGAGGATGTTCACCCGGAAGACCGAGAGCAGCAGCTGGAAAAGGGCGGCGGATACAACGAAGATGCCGGCCATGATGGTCAAGGAGTTGCCCTTGATCCAGGCCACGGTGGCCGCGTCCATGAAGGTGGCGCCCTTGGAGCCCTTGACCAGGATGAAGAAGGTGATGGCGGTCATGGCCATGCCGCCCCATGCCGCCCCGTATTTTTTCAGCTGGGGTTGGTAATCAAAGGTAAAGAGGATCCGGGAGAGGAGCTGCATAACGGCCCCGGAGAAGAAGGCCACCACAATGGAGAGCAAGATCCCCCCCACAATGGCCATGGCCTTTGCTGTATTGATGTATTCCCATAGTGCCATGCCCCCGTTGGCCGAAGCCAGAACCTTGATCACGGAGAGGGCCACGGCCGCTCCCAGAAGTTCGAATACAATGGAAACCGTGGTGGAGGTGGGCAGTCCGTAGGTGTTGAACAGGTCCAGCAGGAGAATGTCGGTGATCATCACCGCCAGGAAGATGGTGAGCAGTTCGGGCATGGTAAAGAACTGGGGATGGAAGATCCCCTTCCGTGCCACTTCCATCATGCCGCCTGAAAAGGTCACACCGGCCAGGATACCGAAACTGGCGATGATCATGATGGTGATAAAGGGGGCGGCCTTGGAACCGATGGATGAATTCAGAAAATTCACCGCATCGTTGGTCACCCCTACGATCAGGTCAAACAGGGCAAATAACAATAACATGCCAATGACGGCATAGCAAAGGACAAGGGTCATGTTCTTCTCTCTTTAAATTGTTTGTCTGTGTTTCCGCCAAAAGGGCATCGGAGCGGAGACGATGATCTGGGAATTGATCTGCCCGGATGGGACGCCCTAGCAAAGGGGACATCAAATCCAAACAAACCGCCTGTTTTTAGTCTAATTGGGCATAGGAATCAAGGGTTTGGCCTGATTCTAACACAATTCTAATATTGGGGTAATAAAGGAGATGAAATCGCCCGGATATTTCATAAAATGGAGGGGTCGGATCCAGGGAGAGATGGAGGATTCGGGACAGGTGCTTTAGTCAGTTTTCAGCTTGAGAATCAGGTTGTAAACGGTTTTTTTGGGAATCCGGTACTGGGCTGCCACTTCCTTGGAAAGGCGGGATGTGGGGGCATCTGGTGCCTCCTGAAGGCATTGGCGGATATGGGCTTCCAGGTCGGCTTCCTTTGGCGGTTCGGCCTTGGGTGCCCCCTGGACAAATAGGGCACATTCCCCCTTCACGCTTTCCCGGTCCTCCAGGGCGGCCAGGATCTGGGAGAGGGGACCCCGGATGTATTCTTCGTGGCGCTTGGTGATCTCCCGGGCCAGGCAGGCGGGGCGGTCCCCGAAAACGGCCTGGATTTCCCCGACCACATTGGCGATGCGCCGGGGGGATTCGTAGAAGATCTGGGTGGCCTTTTCCGTTTTTAGTTCTTCCAGGGTTTTGCGCAATTGGCCCTGTTTTCGCGGAAGGAATCCGAAAAAGGTGAACCGGTCCGTGGGAAGGCCGGAGACGCTGATGCCGGCAATGGCGGCGGAGCAACCGGGAACCGGGATGACGGGGATGCCCTGGGCCGCAGCCGCTTTGACCAGGACATAGCCGGGGTCGGAGACGCAGGGGGTGCCGGCGTCGGTGATCAATGCAATGGTCTCCCCTTTGAGGAGGCGGTCAATGAGCTGGGGGGCCCGCTGGGTCTCGTTGTGTTCGTGGCAGGAGATACAGGGGGTGCCAATGCCGTAGTGGTTGAGCAGTCGTTTGGAGTGGCGGGTGTCCTCGGCGGCAATGCAGTCGGCCCCGGAGAGGATGCGCACGGCGCGGTAGGTCATGTCTTCCAGATTCCCCAGGGGGGTGGCCACGATGTAGAGGGTTCCTGTGCTCATGTTTATCTCTCGGTTGGGGTGCTCATTGGCATTGAAATGCATGGGGGATGTGGTGGATATGCCAGTCTCCCCCATCCCGGATCACCTCCACCACGTCAAAGCGCAGGGGGTGGGTAAGATCGGGATGGGCCTTGAGGTAGGCCCGGGCCGCCAGGATGATTTTCTGCTGTTTGGCCGCAGTGACGGCCTCGGCCGGTCGTCCCTTGGTTTGGCCGGAACGGGTCTTGACCTCAATAAAGCAGAGGCTCGGTTTGGCCCGGCCCTGGAAGCGCTTTGGCACAAGGCCCTTTTTCCCTTCCAGGGCAATGATGTCGATCTCCGCAAACCGGGTGGAAAAGTTGGTCTCCACAATGGTGAAGCCCTGGCGTTTCAAAAAGTGTGCCGCCCGGGTTTCCCCGTCTTTTCCAAGTCGTTTGCGGTCCTGGGTCATGGGCGTTTTACCCCTTTGAAGCTCATGCGGTGGACCGGGCAGGGCCCGTGTTCCTGGATGGCTTCCTTATGGGCCTTGGTGGGGTAGCCCTTGTGTTTGATGAAATTGTACTGGGGGTATTGGTCGTGGAGTTCGGCCATCTGCCGGTCCCGGGTCACCTTGGCGATGATGGAGGCGGCGGCAATGGAGATGCTCAGGGAGTCTCCCTTGACCACGGCTTCCTGGGCCGTCTCCATGGGGATGGTGAACTTGCCGTCCACCAGGAGATAGTCCGCATCCATGCCCAGATCTTCCACGGCCCGCTTCATGGAGAGAAGGCTGGCCTGGAGGATATTGATTTCATCAATCTCCCCGTGGTCGGCAATGCCGACACCCACGGCCAGGGCCTTTTCCCGTATGATGGGAAAGAGGGCCTCCCGCTTTTTCTCCGTCAGTTTTTTGGAGTCGGTGAGTCCGGGGCATTCAAAGCCCTTGGGCAGGATAACCGCTGCAGATACAACAGGGCCGGCAAGGGGTCCCCTGCCGGCCTCGTCAAGTCCTGCAATGGCCGAATACCCCTTCGCCATGGCCCCTTTTTCAAATAGCCACATGTCGGAGGGGAGATCGGATTTATGCAAAGCGTTTTTCTTTGATACGAGCCGCTTTACCGCGCAGGTTCCGGAGGTAGTAGAGTTTGGAACGGCGAACCCGGCCACGGGTAACCACTTCAATTTTATCGATGATGGGGGAGTAGAGGGGGAAGATTCTTTCCACGCCGATCCCGCCGGAAATTTTTCTTACGGTAAAGCGAGCGCTGGCCAGGCCCTTGGTCTTTTTGATGACCACACCCTGGAATACCTGGATACGTTCTTTTTCACCTTCTCTGATTTTTACATGCACTTTGATGGTGTCCCCGGAATCGAATTCGGGGATATCCAGACGCATCTGTTCTCTTTCCAATTTTTCAATAAGGTTTGTCATGATTCCTCCTGGTTATCTTGCCTTACAGCCGACCCCGTGGTCAGCCGTTCGTAATTCTGTCTAGGTATATGGATGCGGCCGAGCGAACCGATAGATGATTGTAGTCCCCTGCACCCAGAATGGGTTCCAGTTGCAGGTCACAGGCATCCATGATGTCTGCCGCAAGTCCCCATGATGTTCCAAAGAGGATCACATGGGAAGCACTTGTATTGAGTTCTTCTCTGAACGCCGCCGTTGAAATACACCGCTGGTCCGGCTTGGCGCTGGTGCCCACGGTGACCACGGGCTGTTGGCGTTCATTTTTTATATCTTCAACCGCTTCTTCGTAGGAGTTGACCACCCGGATCAGTTCCAGGGCGGCCTTGCGGTCGGGGTTGCGTTTGCCCCCTCCGCCGCAGGTCCAGTGCTCGGTAATTTTCCGGGTCAGCTCCTGCTGGTCTGCATAGGGCGTGATCACATAGTATCCCCGAACCCCAAAGGTCCGGGATGCCCGTGCAATATCGTGGAGATCAATGTTGGTTACGGCGGATCCAATGGTCTCCTGCTGCTTGTTCAGCACAGGATAGTGGACCAATGCCACGTACAGGTTATCCATGGATCAGCGTTTCCAGCTCCCGGCACCATGCTTTCAGCAGCTTTTTCTCTTCCGCCGTGGGTGCCTTTTGTTCAAAGAGGTCAGGTCGTTTTAAAAAGGTCCGCTTCAGGGATGAACTGCGTCGCCACTCTTCAATCCTGCCGTGGTTTCCTGACAGCAGGATATCCGGTACCCGCATGCCCTGGAATTCTTCGGGCCGGGTGTAGTGGGCGTATTCCAGCCGGTCGTCGGAAAAGGAATCCGAAAGGGAAGATTCATGGCTTCCCAGCACCCCCGGCAACAGCCGGGAGACGGCATCGATGATGGTCATGGCCGCAAGTTCGCCTCCGGTCATGACATAGTCACCAATGGAAATTTCCTCGTCCACGTGACGGGCATAGACCCGCTCATCAATTCCCTCGTACCGGCCACAGACAAAGATGAGCCCGGAGGTGTCTGCCTGGGCAAATCCCTCTGCCGTTCTCTGGTCAAATCGTTTTCCCTGGGGGGTCATCAGGACCACCCGTGCATTGGGGGATTTGGCCTTGGCTTCGGCAATGGCCTGTTCAAGGGGTTCCGGTTTCATGACCATGCCAAAACCGCCCCCGTAGGGACGGTCGTCCACTGTGTTGTGGCGGTCCGTGGCAAAGTCCCGGATATTGATGCTGGTGCCGGTAATCAAGTTCTGTTCCATGGCCCTGCCGATCATGCCGTTGGCAAAAAAGGCGTCCAGGAACTCCGGAAAAAGGGTGAGTACGGTGAAATCCATGGAAGATCCTCTGACTTAAAGACCTTCCGGCAGGTCGGTTTGCATTTCGCCTGCCTCCAGATCCACATGGGTCACAAATTCCTTGTGCATGGGGATCAGGACCTCTTCTTTTCCGTTTTTGACCACCAGGACATCGTTGGCGCCCGTGGGGAAGATGTCTTCAACCTTTCCCAGTTCGCCCCGGTCCCGGTCAATGACCTTTAGTCCCAACAAATCCTGCCAGTACCAGGTGTCCTCTTCCAGCTCGGGCAGGTCGGCCTTGTCCATGAGGACGAGGAAGCCCTGCAAGGCTTCGGCACCGTTTCGATCAAAGACGCCCTTAAGGCGAAGCAGCACCCCTTTTTTCCAATCGGATGCACCCTGGATGACAAAGGGTTTGGCCTTTTCATCGGGGTCGTTCTCCTTGCGGAGAAGGACGGTGCGCCCTTTCTTAAAGGTGGCTGCGGATTCGGCAAAGGACCATATCTTAAGGTTTCCGGCCAGTCCGTGGACACCGGAAACCTTTCCAATGGTCAGCAGGGTTGGGGACGTCATGCTTACTCGATGATCTCCAGAACGGTTCTTTTTTTCAGTTTCGTAGATGCAGCGCTCAGGATGGTTCTCATGGCCCGGGCAGATCTACCCTGTTTCCCAATCACTTTTCCCAGATCCTCTTTTGCCACCTTCAACTCCAGAACAGACGTCTGGTCTCCGACAACTTCCGAGATTTGTACCTGGTCGGGGTTGTCCACCAGTGCTTTGGCAATGTACTCGATCAGCTCTTTCATAGTCATTCTCCTTTCAGTGAGGTGTTGAGAATACCGGGTGTCACACCTTAAAAAGGATTAGGCAGTTGCCACTCCCTTACTTTTCAAGATGCTCTTCACGGTGGTGGAAGGTTTGGCGCCTTCGCCCAGCCAATATTGGATTCTTTCTTCCTTCAGCTCAATTGCAGCAGGTTCGATCATGGGATTATAGGTACCAAGAACCTCGAGGAAACGACCATCTCTCGGGCATTCGATGTCGGCTGCGACAATTCTGTAAAAGGGTTTTTTCTTGGTACCTTTACGGGTCAATCTGATTCTTACGGACATGTTGTTTTTTCTCCTTAAAACGGCAGCAGGTTCTTTAAAGAACGCATGCCGCCTTTATTAAATTTCTTTATCATTTTCATTGACTGGGTATAGCTTTTCAGAAGCTTATTCACGTCTTGTACGCTAGTTCCGCTTCCCTTGGCAATTCGTTTTTTCCGGGACGCTTTAATCATGGCATGGTCTGCCCGTTCTGCCGGCGTCATGGAGTTGATGATTGCCTCTATCTTTACAAACTCCCGATCGCTGATGTTCAACCCCTGGAGCTGTTTTTTGTTCATGCCGGGCAACATACCCAGTAGATCCTTGATGGAGCCCATTTTGCGAACCGACTTCATCTGGTTCCGGAAATCCTCAAGGGTAAAGGCGTTTTGCCGCAGCTTTTTTTCAAGGTCATGGGCTTCTTTTTCATCCACAGCCTGCTGGGCCTTTTCAATAAAGGAGAGGGTGTCCCCCATACCCAAAATCCTCGAGGCCATCCGATCCGGATGAAATGCCTCAAGGCCCGTGGATTTTTCGCCCACCCCGATGAACTTCAAGGGTTTGCCGGTCACCGCCTTAATGGAAAGGGCGGCACCACCTCTGGCATCACCATCCATCTTTGTCAACACAAAGCCGTTCAGGTCCAGACGGGTGTCAAAGGACCCTGCTATGTTGACGGCATCCTGACCGGTCATGGCGTCGGCCACCAGAAGGATCTCCGACGGATTGACGCCTTTTTTGATTTCCTCAAGTTCCGCCATCAATTCTTCATCCATGTGCAACCGGCCGGCCGTGTCAAGGATCAGGGTGTCGCAGCCCTGCTCTCTTGCGGCCTGTTGCGCATCCTGGCAGATCTTCAAGGGTTTCATCTCAGTTGTGGACGGAAAGACCGGAAGGTCCAGCTGCTTTCCGATGGTGGTCAACTGATCAATGGCTGCCGGTCGATATACATCCACCGGAACCAGAAGGGGTTTTCTCCCCTGCTTTCTTAAAAACAACCCCAGTTTACCTGCGGTTGTGGTCTTACCGGAGCCCTGCAGGCCCACCAGCATGATGGATCCCAGACTCTTTCCATCCAGGTCTAATTCCTGGTGGGTGGAGCCCATCATCTTGGTGAATTCATCATTTACAATTTTGATGACCTGCTGCCCGGGGGTCAGGCTTTGCATAACCTCCTGACCCAGTGCCCGGGTCTTTATATCTGAAATGACGGTTTTTGCAACCTTATAATTGACATCCGCTTCGAGAAGTGCCATTCTCACCTGCTTCAGGCCGTCTTCAATATTCTTCTCGTTTAGGGTGCCGTGACCCTTCAGCTTTTTAAAGACCGAATCCAGTCTGTCACTTAAATTTTCAAACATAAAGAACCCAACTTTCTAGTGTCAAATCAAATCATTGAAATTAATCTATATTTTGTGTAATGTCAAGCAAATAATCAATAGCGTTTAGGTTGAAATGAATGAAAAATATATTGGATTTTACCCGGCAGGATTTGGCCAACTGGTTTGAAACAAAAGGAATCCAGCCCTTTAGAGCCCGACAGGTCTTTACCTGGCTTTACATAAAGCAGGCCCGCAGTTTTGAGGAGATGACAGACCTGAGTAAAAAAATGCGGGAGATGATGTCCTCCCATTTTGTCATCGGCGGCCTTGAACTGGAAGAAAAGATGGTTTCGGTCGACACCACGGAGAAATACCTGTTCAGGCTGGAGGACGGTCACCACATCGAATCGGTTCTCATCCCGGGTAAGGACCATTTCACCCTCTGCGTCTCCTCCCAGGTGGGCTGTGCCATGGACTGTCGATTCTGTCTCACGGCCAAGGGCGGTTTCATCCGCAACCTGACCCAGGCCGAGATCGTGGGACAGGTCTGGCAGGCACGGAACTTCATGATCGACAAGGGCATGGATCTCCAAAGGGTCTCCAACATTGTTTTCATGGGGATGGGGGAGCCCCTGGCCAATTATGACACCGTTGTCCGGGCCATCTCCATCATCTGCGATACGGATTTTGGCATGAAGTTTTCCCCCAAGCGGGTGACGGTCTCCACCTCGGGACTGGTGCCCAAGATCCTGGCCCTGGGGGAGGAGACCGAAGTGAACCTGGCCGTCTCCCTGAACGCCGTGGACGACGAGACCCGGATCCGGCTTATGCCCATCAATAAAACCTATGACCTTGGGACCCTGCTCTCGGCCTGTAAACGCTTCAACATGAAGCCCCGGAACAAGATCACCTTTGAGTATATCCTCATCAAGGATGTCAACGATTCCATTGAGGATGCCAAAAAACTGGTGAAGATCCTCACCCCCATCCGGGCCAAGGTCAACCTGATTCCCTTTAACGAGCATCCGGGGTCGGATTTCAAACGGCCCTCCAACAACCGGATCCACGCCTTCCTCAAGGTTCTTCTGGACAAGGGCATGACCGCCATCATCCGCAAAAGCATGGGGGATGATATCCTGGCCGCCTGCGGCCAGCTCCGGGCCAAACTGGAAACCGAAAATCCCATTTCCTGATTCCCTTCTTCGGCAATGCTGTGACGACGGGCCAAAAGGGGAAAAGATCCGGGGTAAACCGGAGTTTTTGCCTTGAAAAAGGCGTCGGCAGATGAAGTCTGCCGGCGCCTTTTTTTGTTTTTGGAGGGAGCAGCCGGGAAAGGGGCCAAGGGCTGCCCTTTTTTTATGGTTTGATGGTTCAGGTATGGCCCCGCAGAAGGACCTGGGTGACGGCCCGTTTTAACTGATCCATGCGGGTCTCCAGGTCTCCGGTATAGCCCAGGGAAATGCGGACCAGGCCCGGGGGCAAGCCCATTTTTTTCTGGTCTTCGGTTTTGATTTCCGAGGAGGTGGACGAGCCGGAGCAGGAGATCAGGGTGTCGAAATACCCCAGGGAGACGGCCATCATGCCGAAGGCCTCCTGGTTCTGGAGGGTGTCCATGAGTGCCTCGGCCCGTTCCAGGGTACCGCAATCCAGGGCAATGACCCCTCCCATGCCGTAACCGGCATTGCCCAGTTCCTGGGCCAGCTCATGCTGGGGGTGGCTGGAAAGGCCGGGATAACTCACGGACAGCCCCATCTGTTCCAGCATTTGTCCCATGGCCAGTGCCCGGTGGCTGTGCTCCCGCATGCGCATGGGAAGATGGGGGAGTCGCTGGATGATGTCAAAGGCGGTCCGGGGGTCCATGGTGGGGCCGAAGAGCATGGCACGACCGGTGTGGAGGTCGGTGAGGGCCTGGATGAAGTCCCCGTCTGCGCAGACGGCCCCGGCCAGGAGATCGGCGGCCCCGTTGATGTATTTGGTCATGGAATAGAGGGTGACATCGGCCCCCAGACGGCTGGGGGAAAAAATCAGGGGGGAAAAGGTATTGTCCACCACCAGTTTGATGCCCCGGGGCCGGGCAATGCGGGAAAGGGCGGGCAGGTCGGCGATGTTCAGGGTGGGGTTGCCCATGGTTTCCGTATAGATGATTTTGGTCTCCGGGCGGATGGCCGCTTCCACGGCCCTGGTGTCGCAGATGTCCACAAAGGTGACCTGGACGCACATCTGGGGCAGGAGGGATTCGAACAGGGCATGGGTGCCCCCGTAGATGCTCTCCGAGGCCACCACATGGTCTCCGGTGCGGCAGAGCTGGAGCACGGCGCAGGAGATGGCGGCCATGCCGCTGGCCGTACACAGGGCCGCCTCCGTACCCTCCATGGCGGCCAGGTAGCGGGAAAGGACATCAACCGTAGGGTTGGTGTGGCGGCTGTAAAGGAAACAGTCTGCCTGGTCCGGGGGGCATTCGCCCTTGAACAATCGGGGCAGGGTCTGGGGCTCCATGACCGTGAAGGTGGCGGACCGGGAGATGGACGGGGCCACCCCACCGTGTTCTCCGAACTCTCGTCTGGCCTTCAGCATGGCCTGTTCCGGATTAAAACCGGTCATATCTTTCCTCCTTATATGGGTTGACAAAGGGGAGAGCGGGAGCATTCGGGAATGATGAGATGGATGAAACCGGTAGGGGTAGTATACCGGGTCCTGGCCGGTCGGGTAAAGTCCGGAAATGAGAAAATGAACGGCGGTTGTGCCATCGGTCCCGGAAACCGTGATGGACGGACCGGATTTTGGCCTCCAGCAGGGAACCAATGATTTGAATGGGCTGGGATCCGGCTCGAAGCCCTCCCGGCAGGAAAAGGCCAGGGGGAAGGTCATCCGTCGGACATGGACAGGTGGTGTTTTTTGAGCAGTCCATAGAAATGGGACCGGGAAAGGCCGGTGACCTTGAGGACCTGTCCGATGTCCCCCCGACTCTTTTCAATGATCCGTTCCAGGTAGAGGACCTCCATTTCCTGTTTAAAGGACTTGAGGGTGGGCATCTCCTCCAGGGGGCGTTCGTCTGCCAGGGGACTGGATGGGGGATCCGCCGGAGGGACAGCGGTTTCGGCGTTTTTTTCCACGGGCTTTGGTGGGGGCGGGCCGGTCTGGCCCAGGGCGGCCCTGGCGGCAATGACCCGGATTTCCCGGGGCAGGTGCATGTCGTAGAGGGTCCTTTCCCCACCGGACATCACCACGGCATTCTCCAGGACATTGAAGAGCTCCCTGACGTTGCCGGGCCAGTCATGGGCCTCCAATACCGAGAAAAAACCGGTGTCAAATCCCTTGTTGGGAATCTGGTATTCCCTGCACAGCCGGTTGACCTGGAACCGGGCCAGTGCCTTGAGATCTTCCTTGCGCTGGCACAGGGGGGGGATGGACAGGCGGACTGAACAGATGCGGAAGAGAAGGTCCTGCCTGAACGTTCCCCTTTCCACCTGGGCTTCAAGGTCCCTATGGGTGGCGGCAATGAGCCTGAAATCGCTGGAAACCTCTTTGGTACTGCCCAGGGGGCGGTAGCGTTTTTCCTGGAGCACCCGGAGAAATGCCTTCTGGGTGGACAGGGGCATGTCCCCGACCTCGTCCAGGAAAAGGGTGCCCCTGTGGGCCAGGGTGACCAGGCCGGTGCGGTGGCTGTCCGCCCCGGAAAAGGCCCCTTTTTTATGGCCGAACAAGGTGCTTTCCAGCAGGGTCTCGGTGAGGGAGGCACAGTCCACCACAATGAATTCTCCCTTGGACCGGGGACTATTGTCATGGATGGTTTTGGCAAAGAGTTCCTTGCCGGTACCGGTCTCTCCGTTGAGCAGCACCGGTGCATTGGAGGCCGCTGCCGAGGCCAGAAGGGAAAAACAATTCTGCATGGCCGGGGCCCGGCCGATGATCCGGGCCAGGTCCATGGGCTTGGGCGTGTGGTGGCGCTGTTTTTCACTTCTGTACTTCAGGGCCCGGGTGAGGCTGAGCCGGGTCTGTTTTACGGGGGAGGGTTTGACAATATAGTCCCAGGCCCCGCCCTGGATGGCCAGCTCGGCCCCGTCCGGGTCCCCCAGCCCGGTGACAATGATGATCTCCGGGCTGCTCGGGCTGGTTTCCCTGATCCTGGACAGGGCCTCCAGGCCGTTGCCGTCGGGCAGACGCACGTCCAGGAGGACCAGATCGATGTTGCTGCGGGAGAGGATCCGGACCCCTGCCTCCAGGGTGTGGGCGCTGAGGCATTCCATGTCCATGCGGGAGATGAGGCTCTCCATGGTCTGGCAGAAGTTTTCGTCGTCGTCAATGATGAGAATGCGGCTCATTGCTGCCTCCTTTCCCTGTCCATGACGCCGCGGACGGCCCTGGACAGCATGTGTCGGTCATAGGGTTTGAGGATAAAGCCTTTGATGTTAGGGATCTCCATGATCCCAGGGGCGGCTTCCCGACCGGAAACCATGATCACGGGCAGGGTTGGGGCGGCATCCAGCAGCTCTTTTGCCAGTTCGGCCCCGTTGGTGCCGGGCATGTCATAGTCGGTGACCACCAGGTCGTAGGCCGTTGGGGTTTTGAAGACATGTTCCAGGGCCTCCACGGCGCTGCCCACCCCGGTGACGGTATACCCCAGGCCGTTCATGGCCCGGGGAATGCTCTCCCGCTGGTCAAGGTTGTCTTCCACAAAGAGGATGCGTTCCCCCTTTCCCTGGGCATGGACCTGTGTCTCGGTGTGGCCGGTACCCAGTTCACGGATCCGGGGCAGGAGGATGGTGAATTCCGTTCTCTCCGACGGGGTGGAGGAAACCTGGATGGCGCCCCGGTGCCCCTTGATGATGCCGTGGACAACGGAAAGGCCCAGTCCGGTTCCCACATCCTTGTCCTTGGTGGTGAAAAAGGGGTCAAAGATATTGTCCAGGATCTCCGGTGGGATACCCGACCCGGTGTCGACCACCATGAGCTGGAGAAAGGGGCCGGGGTGGATGTTGAGCAGTTGGGCCTTTTTTTCATCAACGGTGATGGCTTCCAGGGAGAGGACAACGTCTCCTCCGGTGCCGGCCATGGCCTGGAAGGCATTGGTACACAGGTTCATGAGGATCTGCTGGATCTGGGTGGGATCCCCCATGCAGGGGCTGGGCTGTGGGGGCAGTTGGGGAATGATGCGGATATTCCCGGGCAGGGAGGTCTGGATTAACCCCAGGGTTTCCACCACCACCTCGTTGAGATCCATGGGGCGGAATTGGTGGGAGGAGGGGCGGCTGAAGGAGAGGATCTGCTTCACCAGGTTGCTTCCCCGGTTGCCGGCCTTGAGGACCCGGACCAGGTCCTGGCGGGTGATGGAATCGGGGGGCACATCCTCCAATGCCAGTTCCGTGGAATTGATGATGGAGGTGAGAATATTGTTAAAGTCATGGGCAATACCCCCGGAAAGGATGCCCAGGGCTTCCATCTTCTGGGACTGGCGCAGCTGTTTTTCCAGGTTCACCTTCTGGGTGATGTCCTCGGCCGTGCTTAGGATACCCGTGGTTTTGCCATGGGTATCGTGGAGGGGGAGCTTGTTGATCTCCAGCCAGATGGTTTCGCTGCCCAGGGATTGGAAATCCCATTTGAGGCGGTATTGGGGCACATTGGTTTTAATGACCTCCAGGTTGGTATCAATGGCCCGCTGGGCATCCTGGCCGATGCCCAGAAGATTGTAATCCTTTTTCCCAATGATGTCCTCGGCCCCGTTGATTTTGAAAAAGGAGAGAAAGCTTTTGTTCACCTCCATGAACCGCATGTCCTGGTCCTGCCAGAAGACCAGCTGGGGAATGTTGTCCAGGATGTGGCGCAGTTTCTCCCGGGATTCCCACACCGCAATTTCCGCCTTTTTTTTCTGGCTGATGTCCTCGCAGATGCATTCGATGACCCGTTGACGCCATCCGGAGTAAAACACGGATTTGGCCGTGACGGCGGCCCATCGGATCTCCCTGTGAAGGGTGTAATATTCCAGTTCAAACCCGGTCACCTCCTCGTCGTTGAGAATGGATTTCAAAAGTTCCCGCCTGCGCTTTGCCGAGACAAAAATGGGCTGGATCTTCTGCTTGCGGTGGAGGAACTCTTCAACGGATTTATACCCCAGCATCTTGGCAAAGGCCGGGTTCATTTCCAGGATGGTGCCCCCGTGGTCCACGATGACAATGCCCTTTCCCGCATGTTTGAAGATGTCCCTGTATTTTTTCTCCGTCCGCCTGAGGGAGACTTCCATGCGCTTTCGTTTGTTCACGTTGAGCACCAGGAAGAAAAGGCTGCCTGACAAAAGGACAAAAACCAGTACCAGGCCCCAGACCAGGCGTTTGTCCAGTTCATAGAACCGGTGGGGGGCATTGATGATCTTGCTGCCCCGGGGCAGGGCGTTCTCCTTGATGCGGAAACGCTTGAGGGCGGTGTAATCGAAGATGTACTTTCCCTCCATCTGGGTGATCACCGGAATTTTTTCAATGGGTTTTCCGTTGAGAAGGTCCAGAACCATGCCGGCGGCCCGTTGCCCGTGTTCCAGGCCGCCTGTGAGTTTGCCCCCCACCATGCCCGATCCCAGGAAAAAATCCCAGGAGCTGTAAATGGGCAGGTTGGTGTTCCGGGCCAGCCGGGCCATGATGTCATGTGAGGAGAGAACGTCCCTTTCCTGTTTTTCATAGAAGGGAACAAAGAAGATCAGGGTGTCGTCGGACCTGTGCTTCAGCCGCTCCAAAAGCTGGTCCGAACTGAAAACGGTGAGAAAGGTGATATCAAATCGGATGCCCTTTTCCCGGATGATGGTCTGGAGTTGCCGGACAATGGCCCGGCTGGTGAGGGAGGCGTTTCCCACCACCACCATCTTTTTGATGTGGGGGTGGAGCCGCCTTGCAATGGCCAGGTTTTCTGCAAATTCAACGGGCTCGGCAATGCCGGTGACGGCGGGCTGGTTTTCAATGGATTCTTCGGTGAAGTTGTTCACCCCGCAGAAGACCAGGGGCACCCCGGGAAAGAGCCGGTGGCGGTATTTGAGCATGAAGTCAAAGGCGGTGTTGTCCGAGGCGATGAGGGCCCGGAACCGGGTGTTCCGGTATTTATGGGTGTAATAGGCCAGGAGAAGGGATTCGATGTGGGCATCGTAGTGGCGCTTGGAATCCATGTATTCGATGCGCAGGTCAATGGAATGGGGGCCCTTGTCCAGGGTGGATCTCACCCCGTCAAGCACGGAATCCGACCAGCGATACCCGTTCTCATAGGAGTTGAGAAAAAGGACGTTTTTCTTCTCCTCCCCCTTGGCCGGCAGGGCAAGGCAGAGCATCATGGCAATGAGACATATCCATTGAATGGGGTTCATTAAGGACCGTTCCTAGTGTTTGGGGTCGTGTTTGATCCGGGGGTAATTGTGTAAGGGCTCTATTATAAAGGCTTGTGGCCGTTGCCACAATAGGGAAGGTCGTGTCAGGTAAATCGGATTCAGCCGTTGGCGGTCCATGGATGGCAGGGGCGCTGCCGTTGAAAATAGATTGAAAAAAATAAAGCAGTCTGTTTTTTTGGACTCGACCGGCTGTGAAGGGGGGTGAAAATTGACCTGTCTTAAATGGGGCTGTTTTGATATAGCATGAATAACAATGGGTTGGGGGGAGGTGCGGTGTTTGTAAGCGCTGTGTTTGGATTCCGATTGGAATGCACCCCCCGTATCCACGGATTTTATCCATGGTTGCCTGGGTGGATGGAGGGGATATGGACTTCGGAGGATCCACCGGGCCAGTTTCAAGGAGTGATGACATATGGGTAAGGCAAAAACCAAAGATCCGGCCCGGACCATGAAGGAACGGGCGGAGATGATCCAGGCCAAGGTGAACGAGGTCTCCAGCCTTGATGAGGTGTTCGACTATGCATTGAACATGACCCGGGAGCAGGGGGGCAAAACCATTGCGGCCCCGGGCCTGGATTCCACTGCCCGGGAGCAGCTGGAGGGCCTGTGCCGGGAACAGGGGATTGAACTGCTCCCCACTCCCTATCGGGATTCTTTGGAAAGGATCCACACCGGATTGACCATGGCCGACTGGGGCGTGGCCGAAACCGGAACCCTGGTGGTGAACTCCGGCAGCGAGGACCTGCGCATCGCCACCATGCTCAGTGAGACCCATGTGGCCATCCTTCCCAAATGGGCCATCCATGCGGACATGGAATCCCTTGCCGATCAGGTGGACGGTATCTTCAAAAACGGCCCTTCCTACCTGGCCTTTATCTCAGGCCCCAGCCGAACCGCCGACATCGAAAGGGTGCTGGCCATCGGCGTCCACGGGCCCGGGGAATTGCATATATTGATATTGGACCAGGGGTAAGAGACCATGGAAAACACACCGGACAATATAAAAGACTATCGCAAACAGATCAAAAAGACCCTGGACAAAACCTTTCTGGGCAAGACCCTGGATAATTTCGCAACGGCCTATAAAGCCTCCAGGGCCAATGCCTTTTCCAACATGGACCTGGAAACCCTGAGGAGCGAGATTGCCGAATCCAAGGACGCGGCTGTGGCCGGGCTTGAGGATCTGTTCCAGCAGTTCAAGGCCCGGGCAGAAGCCGTGGGAGTAAAGGTCCATCTGGCCTTGGATGCCCGGGAGGCCAATGAGATCATCGCCGCCATTGCCAGGGAAAACCAGGTGAAAACCGTGATCAAGTCCAAGTCCATGACCTCGGAAGAGACCTTTTTGAACCGTCACCTGGAAAGGTCAAATTTGGAGGTCACCGAGACCGACCTTGGGGAATGGATCATCCAGCTGAGAAATGAAGGCCCCTCCCACATGGTCATGCCGGCCATCCATCTTTCCCGGTATGACGTGGGGGAGACCTTTTCCGAAACCACCAGGGAAAAACAGGATCCCGAAGACATCGACGCCATGGTCAAACTGGCCCGGAGAACCCTTCGGCCCAAATACATTGAGGCCGACATGGGGATTTCCGGCGGTAACTTTGCCCTGGCCGATTCCGGCACCATGGGTATCGTGACCAACGAGGGCAATGCCCGCCTCACCACCACCCTGCCCAGGGTCCATGTGGCCCTCATGGGCGTGGAAAAGCTGGTGCCGGATCTTAAAACCGCCCTGGGCATCCTCAAGGTGTTGCCCCGAAACGCCACCGGCCAGGCCATCACCTCATATGTCACTTGGATCCACGGGGCCAATGAATGTGCCACCGGCCCGGACGGGGAAAAGGAAATGCACATTGTCTTCCTTGACAACGGGCGGTTTGAGCTGGCCCGGGACCCCATTTTTGCCAAGGCCCTGCGTTGCGTCCGCTGCGGTGCCTGCGCCAATGTCTGCCCGGTTTACCGCATGGTGGGCGGCCACGTCCACGGCCATGTCTACATCGGTGCCATCGGTCTGATTTTAACCCTCTTTTACCACGGCATTGACAATGCCCGGGCCATTGTGAAGAACTGTCTCAACTGCCAGTCCTGCGCCTCGGTCTGCCCGGCCAACATTGATCTGCCCCACCTGATCAAGGAAACGGCCCGTCGCATCATGGAAGAGGACGGCACCAAACCGGCCAAGAACCACCTCATGTCCATGGCCATGAAGAACCGGCGGATCTTCCACTTTCTTTTGCGCACGGCCTCCAAGACCCAGAAACCCATTGCCAGGGATGGGTATATCCGTCACCTGCCCACCCTCTTCGGCAAGGAACACAAGTTTAGAAGTCTGCCCGCCCTGGCCCATACCCCCCTGCGGGATCAATGGGCCGACATCCAGCCCAGGGTGACCACCCCCAAATACAAGGTGGCCCTGTTCGGCGGATGCGTGGTGGACTTTGTCTATCCCGACCAGGCCAAGGCCCTGGTGAAACTCCTGGAAGGACACCATGTCCAGGTGGATTTCCCCATGGACCAGACCTGTTGCGGCCTGCCCGCCCTCATGGCCTCTGAAAACACCACGGCCAGGGAAGTGGCCGAGCAGAACATCAAGGCCATGGCCGTCCGGGATTACGATTATATCCTGGTGCTCTGCGCCTCCTGCGGTTCCCACCTCAAGGAGAATTATCCCAAGCTCCTCACCGAGAAGTTTGAGGTGCCTGCCCATGTGAAGAAACTCAGCGACAAGATCATCGATTTCTCCTCCTTCATGACCGATGTCCTTAAGGTGGAAGCAGACGCGTTCAAGGGCAGCGGTCGCAAGGTCACCTACCACAGCCCCTGTCACCTCTGCCGTGGCCTGGGAGTTGTGGATTCCCCCAGGGAACTGCTCAAGGCAGCCGGCCTGGACTATCGTCCCTCGGTGGATGAAGATGTCTGCTGCGGCTTTGGCGGCTCCTTTTCCGTGGAATTCCCGGAGATCTCCTCCAAGCTGTTGAACCGGAAGCTGGACAATGCCCAGGATACCCAAGCCCATATCCTGGTCACCGACTGCCCCGGATGTGTCCTCCAGATCAAGGGGGGCATGGACAAACGCAAGAATCCCCTCAAGGTCATGCACATGGCAGAACTGCTGGCCGAAGAGAAGAAAGAATAATCCCTTTTTCCCTTTGTATCGCATTGGGGTATGGGCAAGATGAACACTGTTTTAAACGGGTCCCATTTTCTCCCATGTGCAAGGGTAAGTCTTGGAAATGCCTTGAAAATAAACGCCTTTTGTGATTTGAGTGGAACATTGGATTCCCAACCCTAACAACAGGATGCTGTCATGGAGAACACCCGTCTGGAAGGCAAGCGGATCTTAATCGTAGATGATGAACCCGATGTACTTGACTCCCTGGAAGAGCTGCTCCCCATGTGCCAGCTCACCCGGGCCGGGAGTTTCGAAAGCGCTGAACAGCTCTTGACGGATAAGGACTTTGACATGGCCGTCCTGGATATCATGGGCGTGGACGGATACCGGCTTTTGGACATTGCCCGGGAGAAGAAGGTCTCCTGTGTCATGCTCACGGCCCACGCCCTGAGCCCGGACAATATCAAAAAGTCCTGCAGGGGCGGTGCCTGCTCCTATATCCCCAAGGAAGAGATGATCAACATCGAGGATTTCCTCCTGGATGTCCTCAAGGCCCAGGACAAGGGGGAAAGTCCCTGGATCTCCTGGTATTCCCGCCTTGCAAAGTTCTGCGAAGAAAAATTCGGCCCGGACTGGGACAAGGATGAAAAGGACTTCTGGGATAAGATGACCTTTCACTAACCCGGATGTTTCAGGACAATTTGTTAGAAAAGGCGAAGGGAGCGGGTTCACCTTCGCCTTTTTGCGTCTTTTTACCGTTCTGGTATGGATCAGATCGGATCAGATCAGGAGATCTGCAAAGTCCTTGGCCGGACGGGTGGTGACGGTGACCAGGTGTTCCTCTTCATCTTGGATGACCCGGACCTGGGCCTCGTCCCCGGGCTTTGACTTGGTATAGGCGGCGGTGATTTCGGCGGCTGTGATGATCTCCGGGTCCGAGCAGGTGCCGGTGAGGATCACATCGGGCCCGGGCATGGAGGCGTGGCGGAAGCGCAGATCCTGTTTGGGATCGTATTGCTCCATGATGTATTTGTTGTCGTGGCGGGACCGGCCCACCACCAGTTTGCAGCTGGGGGAGAGGCGGAAGTGGCGGCCATTTTTCAACAGGTGGATCAGCCGGGGTTCTTCGGTCTTCTGGGTGTAGAGCAGATCCCGGAGCCGCTGGGAAAATCCCTTGTCCGTGAGCAGGCAACCCCCGGCCGGGGAGGGGAAATCCTTGACCTTGAATTTCTGGGCCAGCTCCATCTGTACCTTGCGGGAGCGACCGTTGATGTCCAGAAGCTGTTCCCGGTCCACCAGGCCTTGTTTTTCCACCTCGGTTTCGGGCAGACATTTGGCGCTCAGGGGGCGGAGGATCTTCCCGTCATAGCCGCTGTTCTTTTCAACGTAGCGCAGGGCGTTTTTGTTCTGGGATTTGGGACGCTGCCCCACCACTTCTCCGGAAAAGAGGAAATCAAATCCCTCCTCTTCCATGATCTTGCCGGCCTGCTGGAACATGAGGGTGTGGCAGTCCATGCAGGGATTCATGTTTTTCCCGAATCCGGCCTTGGGGGCCTGCATCATCTCCATGTAAATGGGGGTGATGTCCTTGATAATCAAAGGGATCCCGGTCATGCGGGAGGCATTCTTGGCGGCCTTGGCCGAAAAAAACGGGGTCTCAAAACTGATCCAGGTGGTCTCAATGCCCTGTTCCCGGAGGACCAGTGCCGAAAGGATGGAGTCGAGACCGCCGGAACAAAGTCCCAGGGCCCTGACCGGCCTTGTGGTTTTTGGGGTATTCATATATAGAAACTTCTTATGGAAAAATTATCGTCACGCATTCAAATCCTGATTGAGACATTAAGGGGCCGATACCCGGTTGTCAAGACCCAGCTTGAGCATCAGACCCCCTTTCAACTCCTCATTGCCACCATCCTTTCCGCCCAGTGCACCGATAATCAGGTCAACAAGGTTACCCGAACTTTATTTGACCATTACCCCCATGCGGAACAGCTGGCCGCCGCCCCCCTGAAGCACATCAAGGAATTGATTTTTTCCACGGGGTTTTACAACAATAAGGCCAGAAATATCCAGGCCTGCGCCAGGGCCCTGTTGGACCGCCACCAGGGCGTGGTCCCACAGGAAATGGACGCCCTCACCGCCCTTCCCGGAGTGGGGCGGAAGACCGCCAACCTGGTCCGGTCCGTGGCCTTTGATTTCCAGACCATTGTGGTGGACACCCATGTCCTGCGCCTCTCCAACCGCCTGGGCCTCACCGATAAAAAGGATGCCGTCCGGGCGGAATTCGACCTCATGGAGGTGATCCCCAAAGAATCCTGGAACGACCTCTGCCTCCAGCTCATCTATTTCGGCCGGGAGATCTGCGATGCCAAAAAGCCCCGCTGCCACGACTGTCCCCTCTACCATATCTGTCCCACCCGGGGGAAATAGCGGTTTCCCTTCCCATGGGGACGCTTCCATGACAATTTCGTAAAATATCCGGGGGAAATCCGTTTTGTCTCCAGAAGAGTGGCCTTTAAAAATATGGTTCTTCGCTATTTTAAACGATCTGTTTAATGGAACGGATGCTGTTCCAGATGACCCAAGTGGGAATGGTTCTGTCAAAAAAACAAAAGATCCCGAGGCAAGCAAAAATCTAACCGGACATCACTGGAAAAAACACAAATCGCGGGACCGGTGGATGGGGTTTTGCGGGGCAAGTGGGTGGGCAGGGGGCGGTGGCACTATACCGGAAAAATAAGAACCGGGAATGGTGGAAGCCGTCCCCGGTTTTGTTTTTCAGGTTAAAGAATGGAGATTAAATCCCCCGCAAATGCCCCCGTTTCCGCCCGCATTCCATTTCCCAGATCACGCCGTAGGGATCCCTCCAATAGAAGAAGGAGACCGGGAAGGGGCTGAGCATCATGGGCGGTCCCACGTCATCGTCCTTGTCCTGGGGATGGGAGGCTGGATAGTGGACCAATTCCACCCCGGGCTGGTCCTTGAGGTATTCAAAGGCCTCGAAGACATCGGTGACCTCCATGGCCACGTGGCGAACCCCGCCCATGTCGTTGACGTTCCGGTTTTTGAAATGATCCCTGCCCCTGGGCTCGTAGTAGCGCATGAGCTCCAGGTAAAGGCCGGCGGTGGGATGGTGGAGGAAGCGGATGTCCACGTCCACCTTCCCGTCCAGGAACCCGGCGTCCTTGGCAAAGGAGGCCAGGGTGATGTGGGGGTAATTCATGGGGACCCCGTCGGCATCAATGGCCTGCTCAAAACCCAGGGTCCGTTTGTAGAAGGCTGCGGCCTGGTCCACATCGTCCACCACCACATTGATGTGGGAGACGGCGGAGACAAAGGAGGCCGGGTTGTCGGGGCAGACAATGGTGTCCAGAAGTTCCTGGGCAAAGTCCACGGAAATTCCGGTGCAAAATTTCACGGTGCGGGCGCTGACGCAATCCGGGGAGGCGATGAGATAGGGCTTGTAGGCTGTGGGTTCCCCAAAGCGCGGGGTGCGGGTGTCGTCGGGGGCAATCTGGATTTTCACCGGGAGTTCCTTGCCGATGAATTGGTTGGGATTCACGGCAATGCCGGCGGCCAGGGCGTCAAAGGGATTGAATCCCCGGGCGCCGAAGTCCTTGGCCCAGAATTCCAGCCAGGGCATGGATTTGTTCTTCAGGAAGGTGCCCACCCCGTCGTGGCTGCCCAGGGTGGCCAATTCCTTTTCCGTGATCCAGACCTGGTGGGCGAGTTCAAAGGGGGCCAGGGTGAGGGGAATCTGGGTTTCCAAAAGGATGCGCATGGCATCGGGATCGAGATCAAAGTTCAGATCCCGGAAGGGGACGGTCTGCCGGGGGCCGGCCAGGAAATGGACATCGGTGCTGCTGCGCCCGGCCACCAGGATGACATTGTCAATGCGCTGGGCCAGGTGGGGATAGAGCAGGACCAGGGCAGCCACGTTGGTGGCCGGGCCGATGGCCACAATGGTCATGGTGGTCTGTTCCAGCTTGGCGGCCATGGCCTTCACCGCCGGTGTTCCTTCGATTTTTTCCATGTCCAGGGCCTGGGCCGCACCTTTGACCACGGGCAGGCTGATGGGGCCGAAGCGGTTGGCCATGGACCGGGCCAGGTGGGTGGCCGTGTCCACGTCGGTGTTGCCGAAGACCGTGGAAATCCCTTCCACATGGACCGAGGGTGCGTTGAAGAGATAGGCCATGGCATAGGCGTCATCCACATCGCACAATCCGCCGGAGGGCGTGTGGGCCCCAATGGAAATGTCGGTGTCGATCCAGACCCGGGTCTTTTCCAGGGTGTCCAGGATGGTTTGGGTGACCAGGGCGGAACTCTGGGGGTTCTGCCCGGTGATCAGTCCCTTTTCCCAGATCACGTGGGCGGCCCCTGGCTTGTCGGCCATGAAGTCGGCCCCCTCCTTACCCAGGGCATCCTCCAGATGGTAGGGCAACTCCTCCTGGTAGATGGGTGGGGTGAGTTCCTCTTCGGCATCGGTGAAGGCGGTGAGGCGCAGCCCATTGACCAGGTTCTCCCCGTCGGGTTTCTTGGCGGAGAGCAGCCCCGTGGGACCGTGGCAAACGGCGCCGATGGGTTTTTCCCGGGCGTAGAACCGGCTGACCACCCGGGCCAGCCCCCGGCTCTGGCGGAAATCCCAGAGGGTGCCGTGGCCGCCGCAGAGGAAAAGGGTGGTGTAGTCATCGCTGTTCACCTGGTCGATGCACAGGCTCTGGTCCAGCAGGTCCATGGCGAATTCCGAGTTGAGGAACCGCTCCACACTGGCGGAGAGGAAGGGCTTTGTGAGGCTCATGGGGTCGGCCTGGGCGGCCCCGCCTTTGATGGAGGCGATGGTGACCTGGAACCCGGCGTCGTAGAACCCCCAGAAGGGGACGGCCAGTTCTTCGAACCAGAAACCGGTTTTCTGGCCGCTGTCACCCATTTCCGTGTGGCTGGTAACCACCAGCAGGGCGGATTTTCCGTGGATGTGGGACATGATTTTACTCCTGAGAAAAGTTGGATTGGAAGATTATGGGGAAACGCCCCGGAGTCGGGGCGCTGGTTCAGAAATTCAGACGGCTCTTATACGGCTTCCACGCGGTTCCTGCCCTTGTCCTTGGCCGCGTAAAGGCCCAAATCGGCCCGTTTGACCAGGGCATCCACCGTGTCTCCCCCTTGGAACTGTGCCGCCCCGAAGCAGGCCGTGACCTGTCCGGCCTGGGGATGGTCCTGGTCGGCAATGCGGGTGCGGAGTTTCTCCGCCAGGGACAAGGCGCCCTCCAGGTCGGTGATGAGGAGGATCATAAATTCTTCGCCCCCCCACCGCCCGGCCACATCCACCCGCCGGATAGTTTCCTTCAAAACCCGGGAAACGACCTGGAGAACCTGGTCACCCACATCATGGCCGTGGCTGTCGTTGATGGTTTTGAAATGGTCGATGTCGGCCATGAGAATGGAAATGGGTTGGGCATCGGCCCCGGTGGGGCGGATGGCCTGGGCCAGGCTGTGTTCCATGTACCGGCGATTGAACAGGCCCGTGAGCTGGTCCGTGGTGGAGAGGACTTCCAATTCCTGGTTTTTAATGTTGAGCTGGGTGTTGGTGTCGTTGAGTTCCCGGGTCCGTTCGGCCACCAGGGATTCCAGGTTCTGGTTCATCTTTTCCAGTTCGTGGTAAATCCGGGCATTTTCCAGGGAGATGGCCGACTGGGAGGCGATGATGCGTAGCAACTCCACCCGTTCGGGCTTGAAGGCATCGGGGAGCTGGGAATTTTCCAGGTAGAGGATGCCGGTGATGTGGTTCTTCCGCAGGATGGGAACACAGCCCGCAGAGGGGATGTTGTGCTTGCGGATGTGGGGACAGCGGGCAAACTGGGTTTCCGGTTGGGTGGCGTTGTAAACCACGGCATTGCCGGAATTGACGGCATAGCGAACCATGGCACAGGAGACCAGGTCGGATTGGGCAAATGGCTGTCCCATGCCCCTGACTTCGGCCTGGGGATCGGTTTTGTCGATGTGGTGGCGGATGAGGAAGTCCCCTTCCTGCTTCAGGATCAAGACCCCCCGGGTGGCACCGGCATTTTCCACGGCCAGGTCAAGGAGCTCCATGGCCAGCTCGTCCAGGACCATGTGGCGGGAAATGGCCTGGGAGGCCTTGATCACCGAGTACAGGTCCATCTGATCGTTGAACAATTGGGTGGAAATGGAGCAACTGTCCGGATCCCCGGGCAGGGATTCCGCGGTGGGATCGGCTAGGGCCAATTGATGGACGGCGGCCAATTGTTCGGCCTTGGCCGTGGCCCCCCAGCGCAGGTAGCGGGCGTGGGCCCGTCCCATGTAATGGCGGACCAGGTAGGGTTTTTCAAGGCCGGCCCAGAATCGACCGCAGAGTTCGTCGGCCAGGGCGGCATCCTGGATGAAATTGGCATCCAGGGCAGCGTCCCGGGCCTGCTCGTAAAGGTCCATGGCCAGGAGCCAGTGTTTGTCCATCCGGGCTTCCTCCGCCCGGATGATCAGCTGCTTGTGGGCGAAGTTGGCCGGGCAGAGGCTGGCCCATTGGCCAAAGAGATGGAGGATGCGGTGGAAGAGTTCGCGGCCTTCTCCCTCCAGCTTGCCGTTGTCGCAGCCCAGACTCAGGTGCAGGGCGCCGTAGAGGAAGGAATCCACCTGGATGATCTGTGCCTGGACGGTTTGTTCAATGAGATCCAGCCATTCCTTCAGCGGGGCCGGGGCCACCCAGTCGCCGCAGAGCAGACTGGCCCGGAGCTGGGAATATCGCAGATGGCCCATGAAAAAGGGGGCTTCCTGGAAGGTGTCCACCCAGGCCTGGGTGGAAAAGGTGTTTCCGTCCAGGGTGGTGAAATCCTTGGTTTCCCCGGTGAGATGGTCCAGGGGCCGTTCCACAATGATTTCAAGCAGGGTGTGGATGTCGTCCATGCGGGCGGACTTCAGGTAATTGCGGCTGGTGTTCAGCCGTTCCGCCACCCGTTCCAGATCCGCCCCCGAAGCCAGGAGCACATGGGCCAGCTGGAGAAAGGTCCACCCGGCATAGGGGGAGCCCGATTCCAGTGCCAGCTTGGAGGCCTCGTACCAATAATCGTAGCTGGTGTGCAGGGGGGTGAGCCAATGGTTAATGCCCAGGGAAAAGACGTGGTAGGTGTAATTCTTCAGGGAGGCGGTCTGGTATTTGTCCGCCAGCCGCACGGCCAGGCAACCCAGCTCGTGTCCCTTTTCATAGGCCCCGGAGGAGCAGAGAATGGTGGCGTAATTGATGTAGCCGATGGAGGCCATGGCGCAATTGCCCCGGTCCATGGAGAGCCGGGCGGCCGTGGCCGCGGCCAGGGCGATCATGGGGCCTTTGCCCAAAAGATACCCGTCGGAGAACAGGTCAAAGAGCAGCTTCTGGGTAATGGTGTGCCGGGGATCTTCCACCTCGGGATTGTGGTAGAGGGCCTCGGTGTCGGTTTTGGCCAGGATGGCCTCAATGGTCTGCTGTTCCTTTTCCAGGGCGGCCAGAAGATCGGTATCCTCCCGGGGCAGGTCAAAGCCCAGCAAGGCCAGGGCTTCGTATTCCAGCTCCACGGCCTGGGGATAAAGTCCCTGGTGGTGGTATTGCTTCACCTGCATGTTTCTCAGGGACAGCTTTTCCTCGTTGGAGGCCAGGTGGACTTCGATGCGTTCGTAGAGCTGGTTGGCCCGGTCGAATCGGGAGACCAGGTAGCAGGCCTCGGCCAGTTCCAGGTGGATGGCCATGGCCAGGTCGTGGTCCCGTTCCCAGACATCCTGGGCCAGGAGGGTGACGGCGTGGGAGAGGCAGGTCTCCGCCACACCGAATGCGGCGGATTTTTTGGCCTGTTTGGCCGCCTGGAGGTTGAGCCGGGCCAGGGGCTCTTTTTCGTGCTCCCGGGCGGCTTCACTGCCCTGGTTGAGCTGGGCCACGGCATCGAAGTCCACGTGGTCGGCCTTGCCCGGAATGTCGGACAGGAGCTGGCCGATGCGCCAGTGCAGGGCCGAACGTCTGCCTTTGGGGATCATATTGTAGGCTGCCTGCTGGATGCGGTCGTGGGCAAAGGTGAAGATGAGGTCGGGCATGTCCCGGCCCTGGGTCACGGTGAGCAATTCAAAATCATCGTTTCGGGGTTGGATCAATCCCTGGGAGACGGCGGGCTGGAGTGCCTGGGCCACGGTGGACCGATCCTGGTCGGCCAGCCGTGAAAGCAGGTCCAGGCTGAACCGGTTGCCGATGCCGCCGGCCAATTGGAGAAGGGCCACCGTGGCATGGGAAAGCTCGGTGATGTTGTTCTTGAGCATGTCCACCACATTGTCGGCCAGGGGCATGGCGTTGAGGGCGTCCAGATTCCAGTCCCAGCAGGCATTGGCATAATCAAAGAAAAAATGTTTCAGACTGTGCATGCGGGAAAGCATGGTTTTGAAAAAGAGGGGGTTGCCCCGGGTTTTTTCAAAGAGAAGGCGGTTGAGGTCGGCGGCCGAGGGGGCGGCCATGGTGAAACCGTCCCGGATCATCTCTTCCAGGGCATTGGGGGCCAGCTCCTGGATGAAAATCTGGGTGAGATGGGAGCCGGCCTTTTCCAGCTCGGGCATGGAGAGGCTCAAGGGATGGTTTTCCGGGACCTCGTTGCTGCGGTAGGCGCCGATGATGAAAATGGTACGGTTGCGGATTACCGGGGCCAGGGTCTCCAACAGGGAGAGGCTGGGCCCGTCGATCCATTGGAGGTCGTCCAGGAAAATCACCAGGGTGGAGCTGTGCTTGCCAAAGCAGGTAAAGAGATCCGAGATCAGGGTGTTGAACCGGGTGCATTCTTCGGCCGCGCTGAGCCGGGGCACCGGGGGCTGGGGGCCGATGAGCCGTTCCAGCTCCGGGATGAGTTCCGTGAGCACCTGGCCGTTGTTGCCCAGGGCGGTTTGGATTTTTTCCTTCCACACATCGATCTTCCGCTGGGGTTCTCCCATGAGCCGGTCCACTAGGGCGGAAAGGGCCTGGACCATGGCCGAGTATGGCTGGTGGCGGATGAATTGATCGAATTTCCCGGAGACCATGTAACCGCCCACGGCGGCAAGGGGGGTGTACAATTCCCGGACCAGGGAGGTCTTGCCCACACCGGAGGTACCGGAGACAAAGGCCATCTGGCCTTGGCCGTTCTGGGCCGTGTTGAAAAGATCCATGAGCAGGTGGACTTCCTTTTCCCGGCCGTAGAGGGCTTCGGGCAGGACAAAGCGGTCTTCGATGTCCTCGCAGGCCAGATCAAAGGCAGGAATTCCTTTGGTCTCTGCCAGGGCGGTGCGGCAGGTGGCTAGGTCGGCGGCCAATCCTTCGGCACTCTGGTATCTTTGGGAGGGATCCTTGGCCATGAGTTTGAGCACCAATTGAGAGAGGGCCGGGGGAATGTGGTCGGCCACCTGGTGGGGGGGCGTGGGGTCCATGGCAATGTGGCAATGGAAGAGTTCGTTGGGATCCTGGGTGGTGAAGGGGAGGCGTCCGGTGAACAATTGATAGAACAAAACACCCAGGGAGTAAAAATCCGTGCGGTAATCCAGCCCCCGGTTCATGCGGCCCGATTGTTCCGGGGACATGTAGGCCCGGCTGCCTTCCACAAAGCGGGGGTGCATTTTCCTCGCCTTGTGGGGGAATTCCAGGGCCGAGCCGAAATCCACCAGGGAGAGGGTGGCGCTCTCCTCGTCCCAGAGAATATTGTTGGGATTGATGTCCCGGTGGCAATAGGAGGCCCGGTGCAGGGCGCCGATGATTTCCACCAGTCCTTGGACCATGGCCAGGGCGGTGTCAAGGGGCATGGTACTGCCGTTTTCCATGCGGCTTACGGGGCGTCCGGGTAGACTTTCGGTGACCAGGATCACGGTGCCCTGGGTCTCGATGAGTTCTAAGGCCTTGGGAATTCCAGGAATGTCCAGGGCCGTGAGAATATCAAATTCCCGGGCCAGCATGGACAATTGCCGGGTACCTGGGAATTCGGCAACCGGGGTTTTCAAACAGACGTCCCTGCCGTCGGCTTCCCGGACCCCTCGGAAAATGATGTTTTGTTTATTTTTATAGATTTGCTTCAATTCAGCATAACCAACGACGCGCATGGAACCTTCCTTTTTTGAACTTACAAACCCGATGATATAGCCACTTGAGAGTTGGCGGTTAGATGGATTTTGTGGTCTGAATTACCCTTTTTCAGCATGGTAGTTAAAACAGGAGTGTGTTTAAAAAGCAAGGGACGCCCATGAAAAAAAAATAGGATAAAGGAAAAAAAGTCAGTAGTGTCCGGTTAAGAAATTGCATAAAATAGAAAGGGGTATTTGCCATACTTATGTTGACTTTTAGTAAACAATGAAATTGCCGTCTCGTTATCATAATCCAATCATGATAATGGGTTACGGCCCAGTGTCTTTTCCTGAAATTGAAAAGGTAGACTTTGATTCACTTTCTTCTGCCACTTATCTCAGCCCCCTGCGTGGTATTATTCCGAATGTTCCTACCCTTGGATCCAGGGGGAACAGTCCTTTGAAAATGACATTTGAAGATCAGCTCCATGCACTGCTATTTTTTCTGAGGCCATAAATTCTCGAGGCCTTGAGCCACTTCAATACGTGTTCGAAGCGCTTTGCAAAAAGGCCAAGGGGGGGCCAGCCAGCCATTCCAACCTCGGTGATCTTGTTTCAATTGATGGTTCTTTGATTGATGCGGTTCTTTCCATTACTGATATAAACATTGAAACCTGAATGGCGCCATGGCAGCATATTTTCGATAACAGCATCCGTCATTTGAATAACATTTGACAATTTTACTTCGGAGAGTTAGTAAATAACGTCCTATATCGACAACGTCTTGGTTTCAAAACGTCTGGGATTCAGAAAAGAGAAAGGGCAATGCTCAGGAGGATTATTTCAGTTTAAAATTCAGTTATTTTTTTACTTTCATTTAAACATTTAGCTTCCTTCTATCTAATTAAAGGAGCACAAACATTCAAAATTTCAGAGCTATAAAATGAAAGAAACGAGACTACAAAAGTTCGCTGCAATCGCAACAATAGTAGGCCTATTCGTCGCAATCCTTGGTTTTTTTTTAACACATGGTGATAGTTTGGGAAAAAAGTTCAAAGAAATAATACACCATCCCCAAGTTCCCATTACTTCAATGAGCAATGCACCCAAAATTCAGGAAGCCAAACCAAGGAAAAAAGACCCTTATATCGATATCCAATTCAAAGATCCGGAAAATTCATTTTAAAAAAAATAAAATCATACCACGGCCCCCCTGTGTCAGGATAGATGTCGCCTCAATTGGAAAATATAGTGGGGCGTTTAGGAGGTACCAATGGGGGTCCTCTATTCAGTTTAAAGATTCCGTGTTTAAAAAAGGTTCTTCAAGGAAACAAATTTCATTCCGAGATAGCATCGAAATATGGGGCAATCGGCGTCCAAAAATGATGTGAAAAACGACCCGGCCAAGGTGGAGATCGACTTCCTCTAATCCCGGGTGGCGGATTTCTCCGGCATCGTAGAGAAATATTAAAACGTCCCTGCCATGGTTGAATACCATGCCATGGCAGGGGTGTTTTTGTTTTGGCCCTTGCAGTGAAGGTTAACCTTTAATATTGGGCCAGCAGGTGGTGATGCCCTGGTAATTGCTCAGGGTGTATTCCTTCTCGTTTTTATCCTGGATGTAATAGTCGGGCATGAGGGGGATTTTCCCGATGTTGGTGGCCACCACATACATGGGCTGGGCCATGCCCGTGGTGTGTCCCCGGATGGCATCCCGGATGAGTTCGGCCCCTTTTTCCACCGGTGTTCTGAAATGGTCGATGCCCGGAGCGGGCTCGCAATAGAAAAGGTAATAGGGTCGGATTCTCACCTGGAGAAGCTTCTGGTGGAGGCGGCGGAAGGTCTCCACATCGTCGTTGATCCCCTTGAGCAGGACGGCCTGGTTCCCCACGTTGACCCCGGCCTGGAGGAGTTTGAACACGGCTTCGGCGGTCTGTTCGGTAATCTCCTTGGGGTGGTTGCACTGGGTGTTCACCCAGATGGGGACCCGGTGGTATTTTCCAAGGATTTTCTGGAGGGATGGGGTGATGCGCTGGGGCAGGACAATGGGGGAGCGGGTGCCGAAGCGGATCATTTCCAAATGGGGGATTTCCCGCAGCTTTTCAATGATGTATTCGATCTTGTCGTCGGAGAGGACAAAGGGGTCCCCCCCGGTGACCAGGACGTCCCGGATTTCCTTGTGATCCCGGATCCAGTCCAGGCCTTCTTCAATGTCCATCCTCAGCTTGAGGTCCTGGTCCACCACCAGCTCCTTGCGGAAACAATGGCGGCAATAATTCACGCAGACCTGGGTCACGGTGAAGGCGACCCGGTCGTGGTATTGCCGGGCAATGGCGTCGGGCCGGGGCTCGTCCCGGTTCTCCTTCCAGATGAGGTAATCCTGGATCCCGTAGGTATTCTGGGTCTCGGCCATGGAGGGGAGGACCTGCCGCCGGATGGGGCATTCCGGGTCATCCCGGTCCATGAGGGCGGCGAAATAGGGGGAGGTCCCCCATTGGGTGTTCAGTGTGGTGATGGCCTTTTCTTCTTCCGGGGTGGGGATGATGAATTCCTTCACCTGCTCCAGGGTTCTGACGCTGTTCCTTAATTGTTCCTGCCAGGCTTCCATATGATGTCTCCTTTTTGCCTCAATGGGTTGAAATTTCAGCACAAACAACCTGTCATGGGGCGAACGCAGCTGTGGCCCCATTTGGGCGAATGAAATCGCAGATGACCACGGGATGGCCAACGCCTGTTCAGGCGGGCATCCGGTCAGTTTATGATCTTGCCGGTTTCAGGACGTCGAATTCAGAGTTACGGTGTTTCCGCTTCCAGCTTCTCCATGATATATTCGGTGTGTTTCAATTGCTCCACTGCGGTGGCGCCCAGTTTTTTCACCAGCTCCAGGAGCAGGGTTTCAATACAGATCATCACCGAGACCAGGGGATTGAAGAAATACCCGCTTTCCGCCGGGGTGATGAGGTAGTCGTCGGTGTGGAGGATCAGGGGCGACGAGAGCCGGTCGGTGATGACCACGAGATCGGCCTGGTTGAGCCGCCCCATTTTGCAGGCCTCCACCGTGGCCTTGGTATAGGGGCTGATGCTGATGGCCAGCAGGAGGTCATTGGGCTTGAGCACGGCCAGATCATCGGCCAGGGTATGGCCGGCCTGGCCGATGAGGCTGACGTTCTGGCGGATCATTTTCAGGTAATAGCCCAGGTAATGGGCCACGGCATAGCTCCCCCGCAGTCCCACAATGAGGATGCGGTCGGCGTTGACCATGAGGTCGATGATCCGGGAGAACCGTTCCTTGTCAAAGGCTTCGGTGGTGAGCATGACATTACTCCATTCATCCCGGATGACCTGCTTCAGGGTGGAGTCTTCGTCCTTGGGCTGCTGGGAGACCTTTTCCAGATAGGTTTTGACATGGTCGCTGTAAAAGCGTTTCCTGCCCTTGAGATGGTCCCGGAAAAGCTGCTTGAGTTCGGGGAAGCCTTTAAACCCCAGCTTCTGGGCCAGGCGGGTGATGGTGGAGGTGTTGATTTCCCGTTCCTGGGCCAGCTCTGAAATGCTTTTGGCTGCGGTTTCACCCGGGGTGTCCAGCATGTATTTCAGCAGGGCCTGGTTGCGTTCGTTGAGCCGGACCTCATGGCTTTTGTTCTGGATTTCCATGCTCAATCGCTTGAGCGCTTCCAGATTTTCGGGGGGAATGGGGGTCATGATTCAATTCCAATTGACAAATTAATATCCCACATGCTTGAGAAAATTCTTAAGCCGTTCCGTGGTGGGGTTCTGCAATAGATCCTGGGGGCTGCCGTCTTCGGCAATGCGTCCCTCGTCCATGAAGAGCAGGCGGGAACCGGCCTTGGAGGCAAAGCTCATCTCATGGGTGACCACCACCATGGTCATTCCCTCCTGGGCCACCTTGCTCATCACCTCCAACACCTCTTCCCGCAGTTCCGGGTCCAGGGCCGAGGTGGGCTCGTCAAAGAGCATGATCCCCGGCTTTAAGGCCAATGCCCGGGCAATGGCAATGCGCTGCTGCTGGCCCCCGGAGAGTTCCGAAGGATAATGGGTGCTGCGGTCGGCCAGCCCCACCTGGTCCAGCAGATCCAGGGCAATGTCCCGGGCTTCGGTGCGCGAGGCCCCCCGGACTTTCCGGGGCCCGTAGGAGATATTCTCCAGGGCGGTCATGTGGGGAAAAAGGTGGAACAATTGGAAGACCATGCCCACTTCCTTGCGCACTTCATTGATGCGATGGTTTTCCCTGGGCAGGGAATACCCGTTCACCGTAAGCTCGCCGGCACTGATGTTTTCCAGGCCGTTGATGCACCGCAGCAGGGTGGATTTCCCCGACCCGGACGGCCCCACAATGACCACCACCTCTCCGGGAAAGATGGTGAGATCTATATCATGGAGGACCTCCAATTTGCCAAAGGATTTGCAGACCCGATTGAATTGAATTTCGCCTTTCATATGATGTTCATCCTTTTTTCAAGCCATTTCAGGGTCACGGCCATGGCCGCGGTCATGATCAGATAGCAGACAGCCACAGCAGACCAGATTTCCAGGGCCCTGAAATTGCTGGCCATGATCTCCTGTCCCTGGCGGGTGAGTTCCCCCACACCGATGACGATGAACAAGGAGGTATCCTTCATGCTGATGATGAACTGGTTGCACAGGGGCGGGATGGCCCGTTTAAAGGCAATGGGGCCGATGATGTCCTTGATGAGCTGGAATCGGCTGATCCCCATGGAAAGCCCGGCCTCCACCAGACCCCGGTCCACGGATTCCACCGTGCCCCGGATGATCTCCGCCATGTAAGCCCCGGCATTGAGAATGATGGTGATGATGGCGGCGGTGAGGGCGTTGAACCGGATCCCCTTGATGCCGAAGACCACCTGGATGAGCATGGGCAGGGCAAAGTAGATGAACATGGCCTGGACGATGATGGGCGTCCCCCGGATGAGTTCGATGTACCCCACGGCGATTTTCTGGAGAACCAGATTGATCCCGCGCTGTACCCCGTAGCACCGACCGCCCACGGCGTCGGTTTCCGCCAGCCGGGCAATGCCGGCCAGAGTGCCTAATGCCAGACCGCCGGAAATCCCGCACAGGGTAATGTAGAGAGTGAGCTTTGCACCTGCCAGGAGTGCGGGCAGGGATTCCACAATATATTTGAACTCAAAGGTCATGCCGCTCCTTTCACCTGAAAAATGGAACTGTCCGGCGTCCGCAATTACAGGGCGCCGGAGCAGGGATGGGATTATTCAGCCGGGGTTCCGAACCATTTGATGTGAAGCTGGTCAAAATCTCCGGATTCAATCATCTGGAGCAGGGCCACATTGGCCTTTTCCCGCAGCTCGCTGCCCTGCTGGAAGCCAATGCCGTAGAAGGCGGATTTCACATTGGCGCCCACGGCCTTGACCCGGTCCTGGCCTGCGGTCTTGATGTAGTATAGGACGTTGGGGGTATCGTGGACCGCGGCATCGGCGCCGCCGGTGGCCACTTCCAAGTAGGCCTGGTCAATGTTGGGGAATTGGCGTATGTCCTTGGCATCCAGGGTTTTGACGTAGTCGGCGGAAACGGTACCGGTCTTCACAGCCACCACCTTGCCCTTGAGATCCACGGCACCGCGGATGTCTGAATTATCGCTTTGCACCATGACCTTGAGGCCGGCTCGGAAATAGGGATGGGAAAAATCAATGGCCTGTTCCCGTTTGGATTTGATGGTGATGGCCCCGAGGATCACATCCAGGTTGCCTGTGGTGATGCCGGGGATGAGCCCGTTGAAATCCATGGGGATGAGATCGTATTCCACGTCGATGCGTTGGGCGATGGCCGCCCAGAGGTCCACATCAAACCCGGTGTATTTCCCGTCCTTCCCCTTGAATTCAAAGGGGACAAATGCCGTATCCACTCCCACACGGAGTTTCCCGGCCCAGGACGGGCCGATGATACATAACGATACGAAAACCATAAACCCGATCCATAAGACATTCTGCATTGCACTGCGCTTCATGCTTCCCTCCTCAAGTTTGTGTTTTTGAGTTGCGAACATGGTTTTTATAGGAATATCATTGGATCGTGTCAACTATATTTTGATATTTTTAACTTATTGCAACGATATTTGCAAAAACAAATAAAAGCCTTGGTGGCGGTGGATTTCGGGTTGGTGCGCCCGAATGGGGCACCAACCCGGTGGGAATTGGGGATCAGTGGGCGGCGGGGTTTCTTTGTGGGGGAACCACACGTCCCAGGGAGCAGAAGACACCGATGAGGCTGAGAACCTGGGGCATCGAGCTAAAGCCCCCAAACCCACTTGATTCCCAACACCAGGGTAACCAGCAGCGCACAGACCCCTCCGATGTTTAACACCAACCCGTTTCGGTACTGTTTTGCCCAATTTTTGTCATTGAGCAGCCATAAAAAGATTCCCACAAAAAGCGGGGTACCCAAAAATGAAAGGGCCAGCATGATCAATAAAAGATTGACAGGCCTGCCGGTGAGAAAGGCGCCGGGAAGAGCAATGAGGCATCCAGCCAGAATTGTCAGCCGGTACCGGCTGCTTTTAGGCCGCATCTCCCAGTTCATTTTATCCCCAAGTACATAGGCTGCGGCGATGAAGGTGGGCATAATCGTTGAAAACACTGCGCACCAGATTCCTATACAGAAAAAACCATGGGCATAGGATCCTAGAAGCGGCGTAATGGCATCGGCCATTTCAAAAAGGGTATTCACATGGATATCTGCGGGGTGAAGCACGCAGGCGCCGGTGAGGTAGATGGCCGTGCAATAAAGCCCGAATGCGCCAAGAAGAGAAAGGGCTGTATCAAAACGGGCGGTTCCCAGATCCGACACCCCCCACCCTTTCTCATGCACGGTATACGTCTGCATGGACAAAATGGTTACATGAATGGAACCGCCCATGATCGCGGTCATCATCAGAATTTCAGCTCTCCCGAAGTGGGAAAAATCGGGCCAGAGTCCTTTAACGGCCATGCCCAAGTCCGGCTTTGCGATAAAAAGGGTGCCGATAAAACAGACCACGAGCAAAGAGACAATGAGCTTGCATACCATCTCAACAATCCTGTAGCCGCCGTGGGCCACCAGGACATAGAACGCCAGGGTGAACACGATGCCCCACCAGGACACGGCAAGACCGGTTACGTATTCGGTCACGGAAACCAGGACTTTTAAAAGCACCACATTGCAAAGCCAGATGACCACAAGGGCATCTAGGGTCACAAACCAGGCCGGCACACTGCCCCATTTATCCTGCACAATGGAAACAATCCCCCTGCCCCCGATAAGGGCAGTCTTGGCCGCCATGTACTGGCAGACAAATGCCAGTACCACACTGAGCACGATCACCCATAAAAAGCCGTAGCCGTATGTTCCGCCGGCCTTGGCAACACTCAATGTCGTTCCAGGCCCTGCAGCCACGGCACTGATAATCCAGGCCGGCCCCAATGTTGATATCATGCGTTTTAAAGATATGCCGTTCCCGGTTGAACGATTCATGTTTTTCGTTAGATCTGCCATAAAAGTCTCCTGTCATTACGGTTGCCATCCGAAAAGAATAAAGCGCTTTGGCTCACAATTGCCCAAAGGGCGATTTCCGGATCAAGGCGAACCTAATCAATCCTCAGCACATCAGCCCTCAGATGTTGATGAATATCCGCTTCCGTAAGTGCATACAAGCTGTCTATAAAACGGGGTAGAAAAAAGCCCGGGCCCGACAATTTGGCTGCGGCCAGTTCCCCGGCAATCCCCGTAACGACAACACTTGCAACGGCAGCGTCAAAACCATTTTCAGCCACGGCATAAAAAGCGGCACAGATGGCCGAAAGCATGCAGCCGGTACCGGTGACCTCACCCATGAGTTGGGATCCGTTAGAAATTTTAACCATTTTTCCTTGCCCCAGCACCATGTCGGTGCTTCCGCTGACAACAAGGGCAGACGCGGATTCAAGCAGCGTGGTGGCACCGCTTGGCAAATCATCCGCATTTCGGTCGGGCCGACCGTGTCCAGTGAGGATGTCCCTGGCCTGTTCGGCGGAGATCCCGCTGTCCACCCCCTTTGTGGATAGATGGCCGGCAGCCAGGGCGCAAATTTCAGAAGGGTTTCCCCGGATAATTTTTGCCGGGGCGTGGTCGCAAAGATCCCGGGCGATTTCCGTGCGGAAGGTCCCTGCCCCGGCGCCCACAGGATCTAATACAACGGGCTTTCCAGATTCCCCGGCAAAAGCCATCAAGGACTTCATGACCGAAATCCGATCCGTAACCGGGGTACCGGTATTGATGCAAAGTGCGTCCGATACACCGGACATATACTTGGCATCATCTTCTGCCCAGGACATCATGGGTGATGCCCCAAGGGCCAGAAGCACATTGGCAGTCTGGTTCATTACCACAAAGTTTGTCACCACATGGATCAACGGTTTTGTATGGCGCAGCGCGGTAAAAAGAGAATACGTATTTTCGGCCAGTTCATGGGCGTGCATAGGCTCACCGTTCCTTTCCGTTCAGACACTGATTATTTTTCCCTAGGCAGGGAACGCTTAATAAAGCGGGAGGAGGAAACGGTATGCGGATTGTACCAGGAAATTTTAAGGCGGGAATAAATGGAAAACCAAGGTTTATATCCGCTTCCCTGCATCGGCATTATCCGCATCAGGTTCTAAGGGTCAGGAATCTTTTCCTTCTCAGCCGGCTAAAGCACCCCCAGCAAACGCTTTATAAAGCAGCAATATGGATGGCTATTGATGATTTGTCAATACATTTTGAGTCACCCTGAAGGGCCAACGCATCTATAATCTCTGAAGATCCTATAACCATGAGTCAGACGTTTCTCACCCGAACATGACGTTCTCCAAATATTTTGTCTTCACACTTCCTTTGACTGTTTTGTAATTTCTCAATAGATCCAGAGCGATATGACGGATAACGGCAAAATTCTCTGGAGCGTTTCCTTTCCTTATCCTGCTTTCGTCCTCCCGAAATACAATTGGTGGAAAGAGCATCTAAAGGTCTACTCCTTAATAGCCAAAAGTGAGTATGGTCTGATGGCGTAAATCCTTGGGGGCTAATACCGTATTTATTGACGGCCATATTTAAGATTCGGCATGGCTGTGTTTTATTTCATCCAATGGGGGAAGGGATCGGGAAACGGCCTGGATCAGTTTTTCCATGTCCCGGGGGTGGATGTCCCCGATGTTGCCCATGCGGAAGGTGTTCCGTTCCGTGACCTTGCCCGGGTAGATGACAAAGCCCAGGGATTTCAGGGATTGGTAAAAGGTGTCAAAGTTAAATCCGGGGTGGTCGGGGTAAAGGAAGGCCGTGATGATGGGGCTTTGGAGGCCCGGGGGCAGAAGGGGGGCAAAGCCCAGGGCCATCATGCCCTCCCGGAGGATGCGCTGGTTTTGGATGTATCGCTGGTGGCGTTTGGGGATTCCCCCTTCGGCGACCAGCTCTTCCAGGGCCTGGGCAAAGGCCCGCACCCCGTGGGTGGGGGAGGTGAACCGCCATTTGCCCTTTTCCTTTTCCATGGTCTGCCATTGATCAAAGAGATCCAAACTCAGGGAGCGGGCATGGCCTGAACAGGCGGCCAGGGCTTTGGTACGGGCCATGACGAATCCGAACCCGGGTACCCCCTGGATGCATTTGTTGGCCGAGGAGATGAGGAAGTCCACCCCCAGTTGGTCCATGTCCAGGGGGATGCCCCCGAAACTGGACATGGCATCCAGGATCAGGCCGATGCCCCGGGCTTTGGCCATCCGGGCAATGGGGGCCACGGGGTTGAGCATGCCCGTGGTGGTTTCGCAGTGGACCAGGGCCAGGTGGGTGATGGCGGGGTCCCTTTCCAGGGCCTGGTCCACGGTGTGGGCATGGGGCGGGGCCAGGTCGCCGAAGTCCAAAAGGGTGTGGGGCAGACGGCAGCGGTGGGCGATTGCTGACATGCGCCGGCCATAGGCCCCGTTGGCCAGGACCAGGAGTTTACCCTCCGGGGGCAGGGCCGTGGTCAGGGTGGCTTCCACGCAAAAGGTGCCCGATCCCTGCATTAAAACGCTGGTGTAGCCCGGGGCCGGGGTGGCCAGGGCCGTGAGCTGTGCCCGGATATCCTGGACAAGGGCTTTATACTCCTCGTCCCAGGTACACCAGTCCCGGAGCAGGGCCCCCCGCACCGTGGGGGTGGTGGTCAGGGGGCCGGGGGTGAGGAGGAGGTAGGGATTGGGGGGGATCTCTTTGATATTCATAATACGTCTCAATGGGGTGTTGGGTTGGGGGATAGATTGGTATCCCCTTTGGAAAGATCAATGGGGCAGGTGGCGCCGGTCCATGGAAATCCCTTTTATCAGGCCTTCAGGGGCTGGTCGCCCCGGGCCAGTCTCTGGTTGATCTCCTGGATGACCGGGATGAGGTCGGCGGCGGTTTCCAGGGTGTAGTGGGCCCCGGCGGCCTTGAACCGGTTTTCAATGTCCCGGATGCGGTGTTGCCTTTCCCTGGGATCCAGGGCGTTTAGGTCGTCCAGGGTGAGGCCCATTTCATTGCCCGTGCGGCTGATGCCCACGGTCCACATGCCCGCATTGAGGCCCTCCTCGATGTCGGTGACCGTGTCCCCCACCTTGACCATGGCCTCCATGGGATAGGTTTCAAGGGCCACGGCATTGAGGTAGCACATCCAGGGGTAGGGCCGCCCGGCCGGGGCATCCGAGGAACAGAAGACAGCGTCGGGGTGGTAGCCCATCTCCTTTGCCAGGGGGACCAGGACATCCATCATTTCGGTGACGTATCCGGTGCAGGAGCCCAGCTTGATATCCATGGCCCGGAGCTGTTCCACCATGTCCACGATGCCGGGGATGGGCTGGGCATGCTTGCCAATGCTGTCCACCATGCGCACAAAGGTGTCCCGGTAGAGGCGGTCCACATCGGCCTCGCCGGGCCGGCTGCCGTGGCGTTCCTTCCAGGCCTGGGCCACTTGGGGCAGGGCGCACATGGACCGGATATGATCCTTTTTGGCCAGGCCCATGAAGCGCCGGGCATGGGCCATGGAAACCGGTACGCCGGCGGCCTCAAATACATCGGCAAAGACGGCGGCGGGTCCCATGCAGCCATGGTCCACGGCCGTGCCGGCCCAGTCCATGACCACGGCGGTGACCGGGCTGGTATATGGGGTGTTTCGAATAAAAGGTGTCATTGCTTTCTCCTTACTTGAATCAGGCATGGGCCCAGGCCATGCTTTTTTGTTTCAGACGGCTGGTGACCAGGGCATAGATCAGTCGAACCAGAATATTGGTGCCCAGCACCAGAACGGACATGGCGCAGGCCGGGGCGATGTCCCCGGCGTCGTCCATGTTGGCAATGGCCACGGCGGCCAGGGGGAGATCCGCCGAATAGAGGAAGATCACCGCCGAGACCGTGGCCATGGAATTCACAAAATAATAGATGCCCACCTCCAGCACCGCCGGGAGGCAGACCGGGAGGGTGACCCGGAAAAGGGTCTTGTAAAAGGGGACGCCCATGGCGTCGGAGACCTGTTCAAACTCCTGGTCCAATTGCTTCAGGGCCGTGGTGGCCGACAAAAAGCTCACCGTGTAAAAGTGGACGATATTGGACAGGACCAGGATGGCCATGGTGGCGTAAATGAATTGAAAGGGGTTGGGGATGTTCATTCCCATGAATTCCCAGCCCGGGGCATTGAAGAAAAAGATATAGGAGAGACCGATGACCAGCCCGGGCAGGGCCAGGGGGAGGATGGAGAGGAAATAGGCCATCCGCCGCAGCAGGGGAAAGTGCTGGATCTTTTCAATGAGATAGGCCGAGAAAAAGGTGAGGGCCGTTCCTATAACCGCGGAATAAAGGGACATGCGGATGCTGTTGAAAAATGCGGCATAGCCCCCGCCCCCGGTGCCGCTGAATTGAAAATGGGACAGGCCCAGGCTGAGTTGGTAGGGCCAGACCTTGACCAGGGCGGCAAAGACGCCCGTGGCATAGAAGGCCAGGACCAGCAGGGCCACCAGGCTGTAGAAGACCAGGGCCGCCCCGTCCATGATCCTGTGGGGGGACGGGGAAAGGGGCACGGATTTAGCGGCGATGAGGGCCACCTGCCTGCGCTGGATGATCCGGTCCACCATGAAGGCCATGATGGTGGGGATGAGGAGGATGACGCTGACCACCGCCCCCATGACGAAATTCTGCTGGCCAATGACCTGTTTATAGATGTCCGTGGCCAGGATGTTGAAATTCCCCCCCACCACCTTGGGGGCACCGAAATCGGTGAAGGCCAGGATAAAGCAGACAAAGACAGCCGAGATCAGCCCGTATTTAATGGAGGGCAGGGTCACGGTGAAGAAGATGCGCCACCGCCCTGCCCCCAGGGATCGGGCGGCCTCGTAGAGCCGGGCATCGGTGATGCCCAGGGCAATGGTGAGGATGAGCATGGCCTGGGGAAAGGTGTAGATCACCTCGGAGATGATGATGCCCACGGGGCCGTACAGGGGAATTTCAAAGCCGGGGATGAGGCCGAAGAACCCCTTGGTGATCAGGCCTTTTCGGCCAAAGAGGTAGATGAGGACAATGCCGTTGAGCAGGGTGGGGGCAAAGAGGGGCATGAGGGCAATGCCCTTGAAGAGCCCCTTGAAGGGGATGCAGGTCCGGGTGAGGCAATAGGCCAGGCCAAAGCCCAGGGTCACGGAGATGAGGGTGGTGAAAATGGCCGTGAACAGGCTGTTGGCAATGGACTGGGACAGGGTGGGGGAGCGGAAATACTCCAGGTAATTGGCCAGGCCCACAAATTCCCCCTGGGCATTGGACAGGCTTTTCATGAGCAGGGTGGCCACGGGGCAGACCACCACCAGGGTCATCCAGAGGCAGACCAGGCAGATGAGCACGGCCTTGAGTCGGTCCTGGGTGAGGAATCCCCACAGCCCTTTTCTCTTTTTCTGGGAGGGATCCGGTTCAATGGATGCGCGGCTGGGGCGTTTCCAGTCCTGGACCGGATATGCGGTCGTGGGATCAGGCATGGAGGGCATCTCCGTATACCAGGAGGCGGTCCGAGGGCAGGGAGACGGTGATGGGCATCTCAGGGTCCAGGTTGTAGCGCCGGATTTTTTCCGTGGACACGTCGGCGGTGAGCTGCTGGGGCCCCAGGCTGGGGGTGGACAGGGTGAGGCCCAGGCGGAAGAGGGCGCCCCGGTATTCCATGGTGTCGATCTGGGCGGGGAAGCCGTTGGCCCCCATGCGGTTCGGGGTGTCGATCATGACATCCTCGGGCCGGATGGCCAAAACGGCCCGGTCTCCCGCGTTGAGTTTTCCGGCCCCGTTTTCGTGGGCCACTTCAAAGGTGCGACCGTGGACGGCATAGACCCCCTGGTCCACCTTCCGGGCCCGGTCCATGAAATTCATGGAGCCGATGAAGCCCGCCACAAAGGGGGTGGCCGGCCGTTCGTAGATCTGGGTGGGATTGCCCTTCTGGATTCGTTTTCCCCCCTCCATGACCAGGATCTGGTCGGCCATGGTCAGGGCCTCTTCCTGGTCGTGGGTGACCATGATGGTGGTGACCCCCAACCCCTGCTGGAGATCCCGGATTTCCTTGCGCAATCGCACCCGGACCTTGGCGTCCAGGGCCGACAGGGGTTCGTCCAGGAGGAGGAGGTCCGGGGAGAGGGCCATGGCCCGGGCCAGGGCCACCCGTTGCTGCTGCCCCCCGGAGAGCTGGGCCGGGTATTGGTCTTTTACCCGGGGCAGGCCCACCAGGGTGAGGAGTTCCTTGACCCGGCTGCGGATGGCCTGCTTGGGGTAAAGCCCCTTGAGACCGTATGCAATGTTTTCCCCGGCCGTGAGGTTGGGGAAGAGGGCATAGGATTGGAAGACAATGCCCACGTTTCGCTTGGACACGGGCAGGTGGGAGACGTCCACCCCATTGATGAAAACCTGGCCGCTGTCCTGAATTTCCAAACCGGCAATGGCACGCAGGGCCGTGGTCTTCCCACATCCCGACGGTCCCAGGATGGAGATGAATTCACCCTTTTCCGCGGTGAAGGACAGGTCCTTGAGGGCGTCCACATCCCCATAGGATTTGGACAGGTGTTTAAGTTCCAGGTAGGGGCCGTCAAAGGGGGACATGGGAAATCTCCTTAATTCATTAAAGGGCGGGGCCCGGGCCGTAATTCCGGGGCCCCAAAGGGGTTATTTGGCGTCGCTTTTTCCGTCGTAGCGGCGGGTCCATTCCTTGAGGATCCGGGGGCGGTTGGCCGCGGCCCATTGGAAATCATTATTAATGAGCTGGGCCGCCGGGTCCCTGGGAAATCCGTCGGGCACGGGAACGCCCGTGGCATAGGCGGTGACCGGATAAACCTGGGCATATTCCTTCATGACTTCCGGGGAGATGGCCCAGTCCAGGAAGGTTTTGGCATCCGGATTCATGTTGGCCTTTTTAATGAGGCAATTGGCCTCCACATCCCAGCCTGACCCTTCCTTGGGAAAGATGGTTTTCACGGGTTCACCCTTGGATTTTTGCATGAACCCCCGGTAGGCAAAGGAGATGCCGATGGGCAGTTCGCCGGAGCCGGCGATCTTGCAGGGCTTGGAACCGGAATGGGTGTACCGGGCCATGTTGGCGTGGAGTTTGTCCAGGAAGGCCCAGCCTTGTTTTTCTCCCTTGAGCTGGAGCAGGGCAGAAACCGTGAGGAAACCCGTGCCCGAGGAGGCGGGGTTGGGCATGACCAGGTGGCCCTTGTAAACGGGGTTGAGGAGGTCTTCAAAGCTATCCGGGCAGGGAAGTTTCATCTCCTTGCATTCAATGGTATTGATGCAGAAGCCGCTCATCCAGGCCTTGATGCCCACCCAATGGGGGGTGGGGTTGCTGTCCTTCATCTTGGGCTGCACCCGGTCAATGCCCTTGGGGGCATAGGGTTGGACCATGCCGGCCTGGTCGCAGAGCATGAGGCTGGTGGCCGCGGTTCCCCATACCAGGTCGGCCCGGGGATTGTCCTTTTCCGCCAGGAGTTTGGCCGTGATGATGCCCGTGGAATCCCGGACGATTTTCACATTGATTTCCGGGTGGCTTTTTTTGAACAGCTCCAGGTAGCGGGGGATTTCATCGTCTTCCAGGGCGGTGTAAACCAGCAGGTCCCGGGCCTGGGCCGGAAGGGTGAAGGCCAGCAGGCAAAGGCCCAGGAGGATGGATACCAGGGATGGGATTCTAAACGTCATGGGTGGGGTCTCCTTGTGTGAGAATTTTTTGGATTTTATGGCGATCTCTTTCTTGTTCCGCAATATCCAGGAATGGCAGCTCAGGCCGATGCGGACTTGGGGGATGGTGATCTGGTTCATGTTCGGGCCTTGTTTGGGTTTGGGGTTTCAATGGTCTGGCCCTTGTTTATGGGAACCGGGTTAGGGGGGGATGAGGAAGGAATTTGGACTTTATTAGTAAAAATTATGAAACCGGGGAAAACCCAAACCCTATCTTAATACAACGCCTGTCACTTCCTATGTGCCGGGACCAAGTCCCTGATCTTGTAATGTAAAATTTTGTTTATATGGTAAAAGGGCAGGGATAAGAGGTGGCCTTAAGGGAAATGGGGTGATATAGAGACAGGTAATTCGTCCAAGGTGGATGGGCGCAGGGAGCATTGGCGGGCCTCGCCCCAGGCGTAAACCCTTATAATGGGAGAGAAGCATCCATGAAACGCGCGCCTCATTTTTTTGATTCCGTTCTGTTTCGTATCCTCCGGGTTGTCTTTGTCTTGGCGGTCGCCCTTGTCTTGGCCGCAGTCCTGATCAAAGCTGGCCCCAAACCCCAGCGCCAGATGCCCGAACAGGCCCTTCCCAGTGTGGCCGTTGTGGCGGTGTTTCCGGAAAAACAGCCCCTATTGGTGGAGGCCTTCGGCACCCTCAAGCCCCGCCGGTCCGTGCGGATCATTGCAGAGGTGGGGGGGCGAATCCAGAAGATCCATCCCCAATTCAAGGTGGGGGCAGCCGTGGAAAAGGGCAGCCTCCTCATGGGCTTGGACCCCCGGACCTATGATTTGGACCACCGTTCGGCAAAGGTCCGCCTGGAAGAGGCCCGCATCAACATTAAAAATCTGGAGCAGGAGACCCGGAACCTTAGGGGGGACATTGAACTGGCCAAATCCTCCCTGGCCGTTGCCCAGCGGGAACTGGGCCGGGTCAAGGCCCTGACCTCCAAATCCTTTGCCTCCCGGAACCGGCTGGACCAGTCCGAGCAGCAGCTGCTGGCCGCCCAGATCAAACTTCATACCCTGGAGAACCACCTCCGCCTTATGCCCACCCTCATGGCCGGGAAAAAAGCCGCCATGACAGCGGCCGTGGTGGCGGCGGACCGGGCAGCTTTAAACCTGTCCAAAACCGAAATCAAGGCCGACTTCAACGGCTGGGTCCTGGAAAAAAATGTGGAGCTGGGGGAATTGGTCAACCCGGGGCAGAGCCTGGGTCGGATCTATGAACGCCGGGCCCTGGACCTGGATGTGGCCATCCCGTTGGAGCAGTTGCCCTGGCTGGGGCAAGGTGTCCTGGCTGAGGACCTCAAGGCCTGGGTCCGGCCCGAGACCGGCAACGGCGGCATGGATAAGCGCTTCCCCGCCCGGGTGGTCCGCATGGGGGCAGAGGTGGACGCCACCACCCGGACCCTGGATCTCACCCTTGAACTCCTGCCCGGGGAGGAGACGGGATTGCTGAAGCCGGGCAGCTTTGTCCATTGCACCATCCAGGGGCCCCGGGTGGAAACCGTATTTGTCCTGCCCCGCCACCTGATCCGGTCCGGGGGCAGGGTCTTTGTCCATGACCAGGGGAAATTGAGGATCCAGTCCGTGGAGATCCTCAGGACCCAGGGGGACCAGGCCCTGATTCGCAAGGGGCTCAAGGCCGGGGACCAGGTCATCACCTCCCCCCTTCCCGGGGCCGTGGACGGAATGGCCCTGGCGCTGGGCGCAGCTGAACCCGCCCAAGAGGAGACGGAATAAGATGCGGACCCTGGGTAAATGGTCGGTGGAGCACCGGGTCTCGGTGAACCTGATCATGATTTTTGTCATTGTGGCCGGACTCTTTGTGGTGCTCAACATGAAGCGGGAGATGTTCCCCCAGTTCTCCCTTGACATGATCCACGTGGGCGTTCCCTACCCCGGCGCCTCCCCCGAAGAGGTGGAAGAGGGGATCTGCATCAAGGTGGAGGAGCAGCTCAAAAGCCTGGAGAATGTGAAGACCATCCATTCCACGGCCGAGGAGGGCTATGGCTCGGTGATCATCGAGTTGGAGCCGGGAAACGATATCAACGAAAAGCTGGATGAGGTGAGGACCGAGATCGACCTCATCGACTCCTTTCCCGAGGAGGCAGAGGATCCCGAGATCCGGGAAATCGCCACCAACGACCCTGCCATTTATATTGCCGTGTACGGGGATGTGGGGGAGCGACTCCTCAAGGAGACGGCGGAAAAAATCCGGGACGATTTGGTGGAAAGCCCGGCCATCTCCCTGGCCTCGGTGACCGGGGTCCGGGAATATGAGATCTCCATTGAGGTGAGCGAGGCGGCCCTGCGGAGGTATCACCTCAGCTTTGACCATGTGGCCCAGGCCGTGAAGACCGGAAGCCTGGAATTGCCCGGGGGCAAGATCAAGGCCCAGGGCCAGGAGTTCCTGGTCCGGGCCAAGGGGAAAAAGTACACCGGAGAGGAATACGCCGCCCTTCCCCTGGTCACCCGGCCCGACGGTACCATTATCTACCTCGGGGATGTGGCCTCCGTGAGGGATGGGTTCGAGGACAGCGATGTCCGGGCCCGGTTCAACGGTCGGCCCTCGGCCATGGTGGTGATCAAACGCACCGATACCCAGGACACCATCGATATCTCGGAAACCGCCCTGGCCTACGTGGAGGCACACCGGGACCAGATGCCTCCGGGGGTGTCTTTGGGACATTGGGGGAACATGGCAGACCTGGTCCAGGACCGAATCGACCTGCTTCTGAGGAACGGGTGGCAGGGGATCGCCCTGGTCTTTGTGGTCCTGGCATTGTTCCTGGATCTGGGCCTGGCTTTCTGGGTGGCCTCGGGCATTCCCATTTCCTTCATGGCTGCCTTTTTATTGCTGGAATACCTGGGTGCCTCCATTAACATGCTCTCCATGTTCGGCTTTATCATGACCCTGGGCATCCTGGTGGACGACGCCATCATCGTGGGGGAGAATGTCTTTACCCATTACAGCAAAGGCAAATCCCCCAAACAGGCCGTGCTGGCGGCCATGGATCAGATCGGCGTCCCCGTGGTCATGGCCGTGGCCACCACCATTGTGGCCTTTACCCCCCTCATGCACATTGCCGGCATCATGGGGAAATTCATCTTTGTCATGCCCCAGACCGTGGTCTGTGTCCTGGCCGTCTCCCTTTTGGAAGCCTTTGTCATCCTGCCGGCCCACCTGGAGGGCACCCTTGGGGGGCATGGACCCGTGGGGAGAAAAACAGGGCTTTTCTCCCGGTTCAAGACCTGGGTGAAACACCGGCACGAAGCCATGAGAAGGCGGGTGGAAGCCGGGCTTAATTACACCATCAACCACTATTATATCCCCTTTTTAAAGCGGAGTATCCGAAACCGGTATCTCACCATTGCCCTGGCCTTTTCCTGTTTCATCGCCACCCTGGGCCTCATCATCGGGGGCCATGTCCCCTTTGTCTTTTTTGCCAAAAACGATTCCGACTGGATCCTCTCCGAGGTGATCTATCCCCAGGGCACCCCCCGACACTTGACCCAACAGACCATCGAGCAGATCGAGGCCGGGGCCTTTGCCCTGAACGAATACTTTCGGGACCGCACCCAGGGCGGGGCCGACATGGTGGTCAACACCTATTCCCAGGTGGGGACCATTGCCCGGCGGGACTGGAAGCCCGGGGTCTACGGCGGCCACAGCGCCGAGGCATGGATCGAGGTTTTGCCGGCAGGCCGGCGGCCCGGGATCCCGGCCCCGGAGATCGCAGCCCAGTGGCGGCGGCTCACGGGCCCCATTTCCGGAACCGAGAAGCTCACCTTTAACGTTCTTTCCTCCGGCCCCGGGGGCAACCCCATTGAAATCCAGCTGGAGGGGGCCGACCTCACCCTGCTCCAGGCGGCTGCAGATGCCCTGAAGCAGGAGATCTCCACCTATCCGGGCACCTTTGACATCACCGATGACTTCCGCCCGGGCAAACAGGAGAAACAGATCTTCATCCGCCCCGGGGCCGAGAGCCTGGGCATCACCCTGGCCGACATCGCCCGGCAGATCCGCCAGGCCTACCACGGGGAAGAGGTCCTCAAGGTCCAGCGGGGCAAGCATGACATCAAGGTCATGGTGCGGTACGACCAGGCCCAGCGGGAATCCGAGTCCAGCATTGAAGAGCTGAGAATCCGGACCCGGAACGACCGGCAGATCCCCCTGACCCAGGTGGCCCGGGTGGAGACCCGCCAGGGCTATTCCACCATCCGGCGGGTGGACCGCAACCGGGTGATCACCGTGATCTCCGACCTGGACGAAGACCGGGCCAACGCCCGGAACATCACCGCGGATCTGGCCCGGGGCTTTCTGCCGGGCCTCACCCTGAAATTCCCCGGGGTGAGCTATGACCTGGAGGGCCAGGCCAAACGAACCCAGGAGTCCATCGACAGCCTGGTCAAGGGCTTTTCCCTGGCCGCCATGGTCATCTTCCTGTTGTTGGCCTCCCAGTTCCGCTCCTATATCCAGCCGGTGATCATCATGGCCGCCATCCCCTTTGGCCTGGTGGGCGCTGTCCTGGGCCATCTCATCATGGGGTTGGACATCACCATGATCTCTATCTTCGGCATCGTGGCCCTGTCGGGCATTGTGGTCAATGATTCCCTCATCCTCATTGATTTTGCCAACAATCAGGTCAGGGACGGGGAAGGGGCGGAGACGGCCATCCTCAATTCCGGCCAAAGCCGGTTCCGGCCCGTGCTCCTCACCTCGGTGACCACGGTGGCCGGCCTGCTTCCCCTGCTCACCGAGACCAGTTTCCAGGCCCAGTTCCTCATCCCCATGGCCGTGAGCATCAGCTTCGGCCTCATGGCCGCCACGGTGCTTACCCTCATTGTGGTCCCGGCCCTCTATCTGGTGGTACGGGATGTGGTTGCCTTTTTCAGTGACCGCTCCCATGGAGAAGAGGAAAGTGGAGAAACGGATATGCCGTGATTTGGGGACCAGACGCACTTTGCTAAGGTGCCGACATGATGGAGAAAAGGTGGTGGAAGGCCGGGTTGACAATGCGAAAGACCTGCCTTAACATCGGATATCCGGCGTGGGAATATCCATTTTTACCTGCGCCCTTATCCTAAAAATTCAAAAAGGAGGTTTCACCATGGCTACCTCTGTTTTTTCCCCCATCACCCTCAACGGCATTACCTTTAAAAACCGAATCGGCGTCGCCCCCATGACCCGCATGTCCGCAGGGGCGGATGCCGTTCCCCGGAAGGATGTATTGGAATTTTTGGTCACCCGGGCCCGGAACGGGGCCGGCATGGTCTACACCGAGGCCCTGGTCACCGACGAGGAGGCCGCCCAGGGATACCCGGGCCAGGCAAGGCTCCTCCACCCCCACCAGGTGGCGGCCTGGAAGGATGTCACCGACCGCATCCGGAACCACGGGGCCGTCTCCGTCTGCCAGGTCTTCCACTGCGGCCGCATGGCCTATGAAGGGGTGAACCCGGTGAACCGGGTCATCGCCCCCAGCCCCATCCCCCCGAAACAGGACAACCCCCTCACCGAATCCCCCTATCCCGTCCCCCGGGAGATGACCCGGGCCGACATGGACCAGGTGATCCAGGGATTTGTGGACACGGCAAAGGGGGCCATGGAAGCCGGTTTTGACGCCCTGGAGCTCCACTGCGCCCACGGCTACCTCCTTAACCAATTCCTCTCTGCCTATTCCAACCAGCGCACCGACGCATACGGGGGGAGCCTGGAGAACCGCTTCCGCTTCGTGAAAGAGGTGATTGAAGCGGTGCGCCCCGTCATCCCCAGGGACCGTCTTTTAATCGTCCGGATCTCCGACTGGGGCATTGCCGACATGGAGGTCTCCCTGTTCAAAACCCAAGAGGAGTGGCAGGCCCTCATCGCCCTTTTTGCGGCCCAGCCCATCGACGCCATCTCCGTCTCCACCTATGATTTCTCCGCTGAAGCCTATGGCAGCGGGAAGACCATGGCCGAGCTCACCCGGGACGTCACGGACCTCCCCCTGATGATCTGCGGTAAAATCTACGATCGCAAGGGTGCAGACACCGCCCTGGACCATGCCGACTTTGTCCTTTCGGCCAAGTCCATGCTCCTGAATCCGGACTGGGTGGACCAGATCCGGGAGAACAAACCCCTAACGGCCCATGGGTCCGAGGATGCCGGTGTGGCCTACACAGGTGAGCCCCTTCCCTGATCATTTCAGGGCAACTTACCTGGGTCGCCCTTTAGGCATGTATTAAAGTTGGTTAATAATGAAGCATCAACCCATGGGGGAGGAGACCAATGCGGACCAGACAGGAAACGGATCTGGGGTGTGGAAAAAACAAGGCCAAGGATGGGGGAAGGGTTCAATATTGCCAAGAACACGGATTGGATTTCCACATTTATAAGCTTGGCCGCCATCGCATTAAAAAGATGGTCCAACGAAGGTATGGAATCATTTTAAACACAGAGGGTAAAGGTCTGGATGCCGTCACCAGGGAAGCCATGGAAATCGCCTATCAATAGATGAGGAGATGGTTTGAAACACCCGGGCTGGTTTCCCGGATCTGTGTTGGAAAGAAAACCCCCGTGGCCACGGATGAAAACCGTGGCCACGGGGTGTTTTTATTTGAGCGGAGAGCGGGAAATTTTTGCCTCGTCGAATGAAGCCATTTCCGACAGGATTTTGCAGGCGGTGTCGGCCAGGTCAATGGCCAGGGCCGCGCCCGTGCCTTCCCCCAGACGCATGGAAAGATCCACCACAGGGGTGAGGCCCATGAGGTCCAGGGCAGCCTGGTGGGCCAGTTCAACGCTTTGGTGGCCGGCGATGAAATAGTTGCCCACACCGGGGTGGAGGAGGTGGGCGATGAGGCCTGCGGCCGTGGAGATCACCCCGTCCAGGACAACGGCGCAGCCCTTTGAGGCGGCGGCCAGGGCGGCTCCGGCAATGCCGGCGATTTCAAATCCTCCCACGGTCTGGAGGATCTCCATGCCATTTTTCGGATCCGGGGTGTGGAAGTTGAGGACCCGTTCTATGACCTCGGTCTTATGGTCCAGGCCCTCGTTATCCACCCCCGTGCCCCGGCCCGTGGTTTGGCGGGGGGAAAGGCCCGTGGCCGCAGAGATGATGGCCGTGGCCGAGGTGGTGTTGCCGATGCCCATTTCCCCCAGGCCCAGGATGTGGACAGGGGCTTTTTTATGGCGGCTGAAAAAGGCATCCATGCCTGCTTCCAATGCCTGGAGGGCCTGGGCACGGGTCATGGCCGGTTCCAGGGCCATGTTCCGGGTGCCCGGGGCCACCTTGGATTGGATGAGCATGGGGTGGGGGGGAAATGTCTTTTTCACGCCCATGTCCACCACCTCCATGGCGATGCCGTGGTGGCGGCAGAGGACGTTGATGGCGGCCCCGCCGTTGAGGAAGTTTTCCACCATCTGGGCGGTGACCTCCGAGGGGAAGGCCGATACCCCCTCTTCGGTGACCCCGTGGTCCCCGGCAAAGACCAGGAGGGCCTTTGTGTCCATGCGGGGGGTGAGACTTCCCCTGATCTGGGCCAGGCGCACGGCCAGGGGCTCCAATTTGCCCAGGGCGCCCAGGGGTTTGCCCTTGTCGTCCATCTTGGCCTGGGCCAGGGCGGCCATGTCCGGGTCCAGGGGCTGGATGTTTTCCAGGACAGAGCGGAGGGCAGGGGCATCGTCAAAGCGTTCCAACCCTTTTGTGTCGGAGGCCTGGTGGGGCGGTTCCAGGGGGGCGGTTTCCGGTTTCGGGGCGACTGACGGGGCGCCGGTGAAATCCAGGATATACTTGAGCCTCTGCCCGGTGAGGACCCGGGGCAGCAACTCCGGGGCCTTTTCCAGGGGGACAATCTCCTCCACCAACAGGGACAATTCCCTGGAATGGGAGGCCAGAAAGGGGAGGGCCTTTTCCATGTCCGATTTTTTCATGCCGTAGGCCCCGCTGAGGCCGGCCTCCTTGTAATGGAGGAGGTTGATCAAGTTGGTCTCCAGGGTTTCGTTCTTGCTGATGCCCGAGAAAAAGGAGAGGTGGCCGCCCTTGTCCACCTTGGTGATGGCCTGGCAAAAGGCGATGTAGTCGCCGCAGGCATTGATGACCAGGGGGAAGTGGCTCTCCCGGGTTTCCTGGACGCAGGCAAGGTCCAATGCCTCCAGGATGGGGGTGATCTTTCGGATTTTGGCGGCATCCTTTTCCAGGATCAGGGGGACCAGTCCCAGGTGGCGGCCATGGAGGGCGGCAATGAGCCCCATGGTCCCCCCACCGTAGATGAGGAGCTTTTTCCCGGGGGCCAGGGGCATCTTTTCAAAGGCATTGATGACGCATCCCACGGGCTCGCCAAAGCAGGCAATGTGGGGATCCAGGGCGGGGGGCATGGGGATGAGGCTGGCCTCGGGCACCAGGATCTGGGGGGCAAATCCCCCGTCGCTGTGGAAGCCGGTGATTTCCATGTCGTCGCAGAGGTTTTCCCGGCCGGCCCTGCAATGGGAACAGTTGCCGCAGCTTTTTCCGGGCCAGACCATACAGATCCGGCCCCCTTGGTCCCGGACCACCATTTCATGGCCCAGGACCCGGGGGAAGACCAGGTCCCTGTGGCCCTGGTCCCACATCTTGGCATCGGTGCGGCAGACGGCGCAGGCCAGGACCTCTGCCCTGACCTGGCCCGGGCCGGGCTGGGGAAGGGCGGAAACCGTTTCCGCCTCCAATTGCCGGATGCCCTTTAATACCATGCGTATCATGATAAGTCTTCCTCGGTGAGGACCAGTTTTTTGATCACCACATTTTCAAATCCCTTGTCCCGGAGTTGGGCTTCCAGCGCCCTGACATGGTCCAGTCGGTCCATGGGAAAGACCGATGCCTTGTCCAAATTGACTTCAAGGAATTGGTCGGGTTTGACCCGGATGTATTGGTCATTGGTTCTGATGATGAGCAGCTCCATGGCACCTCCTTAGATGAGTGCGTGGAGGGTGGCCAGCCCCTTTTCCGGTTCACGGTTCTGGGCGGCCACCCAGTTTTCCAGGGTTTGAAATGCCCTGCCCGATTCCAGGAGCCCTTTGGCCTTTGCCATGCCCTGGTCCAGGGAATCAACTTTATCGGCGGCCAGGAAGATCAGGGCCGCATTGAGGAGGACGGCATCCCTGCGGGGGCCGGTTTCCCCATTGGAGATGAGGCGGGCAAAGCGCCGGGTTTCTGCTGCCTTGTCTGCCTCGGGCCGAAGTTCCTCGCCCGATGAACAGGTCAGGCCCAGGGATTGGGGATCAAATGAGAACTCCTCGATTTCGGTTCGACCCTCCCGGATGCGGGCGCAATGGGTGGTGCCGCAGACCGATGCCTCGTCCATGCCCTTGCCCGTGTCGCCCACGCAGCCGTGGAGGACGATGGCGCTGCGGTATCCGATTTCCTTCATGACCTGGGCCACAGGCAGGATCATCTCCCGGCTGTAGACCCCCCTAACGCCCATGGCGGGCAGGGCCGGGTTGGCCAGGGAGGCGGCAATGTTCAGGGTGGAGCCGAAAAAGATCTGGGAGAGGATCCGTCCCAGGGCATTGGGATGGATCTGGGGGCTCATGCCGTTGAAAAGTCCTAGTCCGCATGTTTGGATACTTTGGGCCACCAGCTCTGCCGGGCATTCCACATCCACGCCCAGGGCTTCTGCCATGTCCACGGTGCCGCAGACCGAGGTGATGGCCCGTGCCCCGTGGCGGGCCATGGGCACCCCGCCGGCAGCGGCCACGACGGCGGCGGCAGTGGAGATATTAAAGGTCTTAAAGGTATCCATGCCGGTTCCGGAATTTTCCACCACGGGCAGGTCCAGCTCCACCTTGGTGGTGTCCAGTTCATAGATGGCCTCCCAGGCGCCGGCAACCTCTTCGGCGGTTTCGCCTTTTGCCGTGAGGGCGGCGAGAAAGGCCCCCTGCTGGAGGTCCGGGGTCTGGTTGTTCAAGACGGTGGTAAAGGCGGCGTGGGCCGTTTCACGGCTGAGATTTTCTCTATGGATAAGGCGGTTGACGACACCGCCGAAGGCTTTCTGGTTTTCCAAGGCGCAAGACTCCTCATGCATTGTTCATACAATGGTCAACAGGAACTTGTGCCAGCGGAAGTTCAGATGGGGTTCTCCCCGGGCAGGCTTTCCGGCTGCGGATCATCCTCGGTCTGCGCCTTCCCCCCTGTCTCCAAAGAGTGGCATTTTGCAGACCTTGTCCCCGGTCACGGCATTGGCTGGTATGCAACGGAATTTCACCGTTTTTCCTTTTACCCCTCATTCTACATGGGAATTTGGGCACCCTGGTGGTATGGCAGGGAATATACGGGATGGAAAATTGGTTTGTCAATGATAATACTCAAATATGATTTGGCTCTAATCCATTGGAAACCGGTGTGTTATGGGGGGACGATGGATAATGCATTTGAAAAGGTTGCCGTCCCTGTCATCTATAAAATCAATATTCGGGTGGTTCTCCAATGCCCTGAGAATACCGGAACCAAATCCGCGATAGGGGAGAAGGTGGTTGGCAAAGGACGCCAGTATGGGGTTCCGTTGGTTGGAGTTGCCGGCTTTGATATTGGCAATGGTCAAGTTGTTGGGCAGATGACCGGGGCTGATGATCTCCACCCGGTCTTTGAAAACAAATAGCCGGATCGGTGCCTGGATGAAATAATCCCTGTGGACAAGTGCGTTGACCAGGAGTTCTTCCAAAACAATGGAGGGGATTTCCGGTCGACCGATACTGTTCACGCTTTGGCCTTCCTGAATATGTTTGATGTTCCCCAGGATAAAACTTAGGGATTGTTGAAAAATGTCGGAAATTTTCCCGGTGATGTCCCGGCTGTCAATATAGGTGTCGGTGGTAAGTTGGGTTCCAGGAAAGGCACCGGCTTTTACAATGAAGGAGGGGAGGCGGTTGGAGGGATTTTTACCGAATAGGAGCGCTCCGGTTAAATTCAAATATCCGTCCCGGGCCAGGTTCATATTGGACAGGACCTGATCCAGGGGGATTTCTTGTTCCTTGAGGGTTTCATTGTATCGTTTTTGGAAGAATCGCCCAAAGAAATCCATGTCCAGATCGGAAATGCTGAACTGTGGGAGGGCATTTTCGTCGGCATGGATCAGGCCCCCGGCCTGGAAGAGGCGTTGGATTTCCTCCCTGGAGGTCGCCTTTCTTTTATCGGCCCCGTTTTTAACCCAAATGGCCCCGTTTTTATCCTGGTAGGGTTTGTTCAAGCCCTTTTCCACCTTGATGATCATGATGCGTTTATCTTCAATGGGGATATTTTGTGTGGTGGGGTTTATGGCCGGAATTACCCCCTGGCTGGCCGTGGTGGACACCAGTTGATTTAATCGCTGGATATCGTTTTGTTCAAGGCCAGAAATACTGCCGTCGTCGTCTACCCCAAGGAAGATCTTTCCACCTTGACCATTGCTGAATGCCACCATTTCCGATGCCAGTGATACGGCATTGGTCATGTTCTTTTTAAATTGATTTTGGCTGTCTTCACCCTGGGTGAGGGTGGTGAGAATCTCTATGATTTCCATACTTGATAGATCTCCTTTCTGCGGGCAAAGGCTTCTTTTCCACCCTCCATGATATCCACAACCTTTTTTTGGCTCTTTTTGTTGTCAATGCTTCCGGACGCTACCGAAATATGATCCTCGGTAAAGGCGCAGGCATGGATCTGGTCTGCATCACCCAATACCGGAATGTTGGGATTATGGGTGGCGAAAATGAACTGGACATTGGGTTTTATTTCCCGGATGAGTTTAATGAGGTCTTCGTAGATGGTCTGGTTGTCCAGATCGTCTTCGGGCTGGTCGATGATGATCACATCGTTTTCCCCGAGGCTGAGCACAAAAAGGATCAATGCAGACGCCCTTTGACCCAGTGAATGCTGTTGCAGATTTTTTCCCCGGTATTGGATGGTGAATCGATTGGGCGATTGGTAGGGCAGCACATCTTTTAAAAGTGCCGTAAAGCGTTCTTCAAAGATGTGGGGCCGGGATCCAAAATGGGCCCGGGCCTGTTCAATGTTTTTATAAACATGGATGAAATCGGGATAATGGTTTGCAATGGTTCCGAATGTTGTGGAATGAATACCGCTGCCTTTGAACATGGATTTCATAAATTCCAGGTAGGTGTCTGAATCTCCCTTATATTCACAATGGATACGAATGGCGTCCGTGTGTCGACCGATCCGTTTCACTTCCTGCTGAATCAGCTCGAATTCTTTCTGCCACAGGGATTCAAGGTGATCCAGTTCATGGATGACTTGGGAATGGAATTCGTCCTTTTTATTCTGTTTGCCTTCTAACTCCGTCAGGAGGCGCTGGGAATTGTGTTTCTGCCCTTTAAGCTTTAAGAATGTCGCCGCATTCAAGCTGTTGACCCCAGCGGATCTCAGTTCCTCTTCCAGGGCTCTTTGGGTGGCTGCAAAATGTTCGGTTTGTTGAATTTTTTCCTTTTCAAGGCGTTGCTGGGAGGATTCCAATTCGCTTTTGGCGGTTTCCAATTGGTGGGACAGGGTGCTCACTTGGTCCACCGCAGATAAAAAACCATCATAGACACCATAAAAGCGGTCAAATATCTCTGGGTTGTGTTTTGAGGCATAGCCCTTGAAATTTTTTATATCGTCTTCGTATTCTGCCAGGACTCCCTGAAGGGCTTTGGTAAAATCGTCCGCAAGCTGGATGCCCTTTTTCATTTTGCTGAGGTCGGTCTCGAAGCCGGCCTGTTTTTCCAGTTTTTGGTCAATGCCGTGGGTTTTGTAAAAATTGAGTTGATGATCGGCATCCTGAATCTGGTTGTGTTGGATCTGGATCTGTTCTTCAATGTCGTCCATCCGGGAGAACCGATCAACGGTTTGAATCACTTTGTCTTTTTGGGCTTTGATTTCTTCCCGGACCGCATCCAGACGGTTGCCCAGCAGTTTTTCCACCAGTTCGGTTTCAAAGCTGGCCCCGGTCCCGGACAGATCCTTCTGGCCGAAATAGATGGGGCTTCGCAGAACGGTTTCCCGAATATTCACACCGGGGCATTCTTTACCGTCCATTAATAATTTAGAGCCTTGGCCCTGGGAGTGGATATATCGTATGGTGTAATCGGTTCCGTTGATATCCCTGGCGTCAATGTTGACAACACCGCCGCTACCCAGGGTGAAGTCCACCAGATCCCGTTTGTATCTCCCATCGCCTGAGTTGCCTTCCAACTCAATGTCAAGGGCGGTTCTGATGCATTCGAGGATGGATGATTTTCCAGATCCCCGGATGCCGATGAGGGTGTTCAGTTCCGGGTTGAAATGAAGGTGAGTCCCCCCCAGTTTCCCGCCTTCAAAGGAAATATGTCTGATATGTGAATGGCGGTGGACCGGTGGGGTGGATGAGATCCTGCTCAAATAATCCGTAAGGGCGAATTTCACGGCGTCAAAATCAAAGGTTCCTAATTTAAGGAAAATCGATTCACCTTTCCCAATGTCTCGAATCGATTTGCAATCAGATCCTTCTACCTCAGCCGGATACCAGTCGGATAGCAATGTCTTGACTTTTTCCCGGTCGTCCCGGGTGCGGACTTTTTGAAAACCCAAGGTTCTTTCTCGAACGGTTTTATATGTGGAAGAGGTAAAGTCTTGTAATTTTCCTCCCCCCATCTCTTCCCATAAACCATTTCTTTGTTCAACATGGGCAAAAATTAAAAAATAATCCTTCTTGCAATCTTCTAAGGCCTTTACCGTGGAAATAATGTTTTTATCACTTCTGCCGTTTTCTCTTTGGTATTCGGATTTTGATTTGCCCGGAAACATTGAAGCAATGAATGATTCTATACGGTTTTCGCCGTTCTCAATCCATGCATCACCGAAGACCACAAGAACATGGATCCCGTTGCTGCCGTCGTTGATGGAAAGTTCAACACCGGGAAGCAGGAAAATGCCTTTTCTTTTGGCTGTTTTCTTTAGGGCTTTGAATTCGCCGTGGTCGAATTTGTTGTGATTGGTGATGACGCCGAGTCCGATTCCTTCGGCTTCCAGTTTGGAAACGTAATTGGAATAATAATGGTCGGGGTCATCGGAATAGGTAAATTCCCTATCGGCATTGGTGTGCAAATGAAAATCCGCCCTGAGCCATTCTGCACCGTATTGAAATCTGTCACCCATATGGGGTCTCCGTTGTGCTAGTGTTTGTCTGCCGCACCGCCGGAACGGATCCATTCATCTACTTCGTTCTGTTTGAACATCCATCGGCGTCCGACCCTATGGCCCGGCATTTTTCGGGTTTCTATCCATTTATAGACGGTTTCTTTGCTTAGATTAAGGTATTTGCAAATATCTTCAACCGTCAGCCAGCGTTCTTCCATTGGTATTGTCCTTATTGGCTTGGCCTGTTGTTTGTCCCTGAACCCATTAGAATTAAACCTAAACTATCCTTTTTTGGTGCATGTGACAACTTATTTATTGTCGAATAGAGACGGTTTTGGGCGGGTAGGACGAAATAGTTTGTTTTTATGTGTATTCCAAATGTTGTGTCATGGAAAAATTCCACCCAATGCTTTGGGATAGCAAGGGGTGGTCATTGAATTGATCCAAGCCAGGTGTGAAGCTTTTCAAGGATGTAATCTGCGGATAAGCGTTCCTGCTCCAGGCGGTTGGATTTAAAGACTCCGGTGTTCAGCTCCTTGAACAAGGCGTGCTCTTCAGGCGTGAGGTGCGGAGGAATAATGGTCAAAGGGGTGTTTTCCCGGTCCATTCTGTCTTCATGTGAGAGCAAGGTTTCTTTGTCCATCATCAAGGGGGTGAGGTTGGGAATTCTTTCCCTGGCATGGCTTAAAAAGGAGAGGCCCCAGGTGTCGATGTCGCCCCAATACCCCACATTCTTGTCCTTGAGCCATGGGGCATCCATCCAGGCAAGATTTCTCCCGCCCCCAATGACGGCCATGGTGTTTTCCAGGACGGGAAGGGCCAGGCCGGACTGGATATTTTCCACCACCAGGATATGGGGGGCCGTCAACTCCTGGTCCAGGAGGACATCATTGGAGAGTTTGAGGATGGGAAGTCCTGCCAGGGATTTCCGGCTTTGGGGGCAAAGGGGTCTGACCAAAAGCCAGCCCCTGGGGGCGGGCCGGCAGTCCAGCCAGTTTAAAAGGCCTCCTGCATGGCGGGGGGCGTCTTGGTGCAGGGCGTCCATCAAAGCTTCGATCAGCCCCAGGTGGGTTTCCATGAATTTGGTGTCCACCCCGGTGATGGGGAGGGCCCTGAGGTAACAGCCACAGCCCATTCCCCGTCGAAGTTGGGGAATGAGGCCGGCCAGGAGTTCCGCTTCTTTTTCCGATAGGTTTTCAATGGTTTCAAGGTGGGTGACCAGGGCCGGGTAAACCCGCCGGTGTTGGGACGGCGCCATGGGGGCCAGGATGGGGCCCATATTTTTTTCCCAGGTCCTGTGGCGTAAGATCCCCTGTTTGCCCATGAGCTGGGCCAGGTGGCGGATGGAGGGGATGATAAGAAAGGTGGGAAGCCTTTGTTCATCGAGCCTTAGGAAGCGCCGGGTCTCCCAGCAAACCATGTCGGGGTGGGGAAAATTTTTCCAGGCAGTTACAAAGTCCAGGTAATGGTCCATGTGGGAGGCGGCTTTTTTCCCGTTGGGCGGCTTTAACCCCAATCGAATGGGGAATTCTTTTTTCCCCAGGAGCCTGGCCTTGAGCCGGGATGGATTATCCCATTCCCGGTGCCGGATGATGTTAAGGGCCTGGCTGGGAAGGTATCCCCAATCAATTGTCATGGTGTTCCTCCCCGGGGTGGAGTTCGATTCCCAGATCCTCCGCCGTCTCCAGGGTCTGGGCCTCCTTTTCCCGGCGCATTCTATCCACTTCTTCCCAGGTGACTTCGCAGAACCGGCTGTCATGGTTTTCCGTGTCCTTTTCCACGATGATCAGGGAGCGGGCGGATTCTCGGGCCAGGTTCAGGTTTTTATAGGGGGTGATCAGGTTGACGTGGACGTTCAATTCCCTGAAAACCCGCAGGACTCTTTTGCTGACGGCCTCGGCGGTGTTGGAAAAGGCTTCGTCCAGGAAGACCGTGCAATAGGCCGGCCGGTCTACCCCCTCCGGGGTTAATACATAGGCCAGACTGGCGGCCACAATGGTGCCGGCAAAGGATTCTTTCTCCCCTCCGGATTTGCCGCTGGAGGACCTTAAAACGTCCCGGATCTCCTGGGTGGCGGCATCGATCTCTTCGGCATAAAAGGACATTTGATACCGGGGGTCCATGAGCCGAAGGCTTTCAAGGGTGGCGGCGGTGCCCGGTGCGCTTGCCTTGTCCAGAATCTCCACCACCTTTGACAATTGACGGTACCTGGCCCCATGGTCGGTGCTGGTGATCTGGGCCAATGTTTTTTTCAATTGGATTTCAAATTCCCGGACATGGGGGTATCTTTCCCGGGTGGAACCCAGCTTGAGAAAGGAACCGGGCATGAATTCCGTGCGTTTTAAAACCCTGTTGATGGTATCGATGCGTTCCACAATATCGTCTCGCTCGGCTTCCAGCTTGGCGCTGATGCCGGCCAGGGATTGGGTGGCGTGTTTGTTGAGCCGTTCCACAAATGTGTCCACCAGCTGGGGAAGCCCTTCTCTTTCCAATTGGGAAAGATGGTCCAGATAATCGGGCAGGCTTCTGAGGTCGCTGTGCCAGTCAATGGTGAAGACCTTCCACTTTTCATTGGCCCGGAAGGTGGACATGATGCCGATGACCGTTTTTTCCGCCCTGGTGATGATGTTGTTTTGGTGGTTCAGCTCTTTTTCCAGTTTTTCATTGAGGTCCTGTGTCAGCGCTGCCCTTTGGTTGATATCTTCCATGGTGACCGGCCCCAGTCGTTTTTCAAGGTGGTGTCCTGTGGGCTCAGGAATCTCTTTTTGGGCATCGGCCTGGGCTTTGTCATGTTGGGTTTGGGCATCCTTTAATTCCTTTTTAAGGGTGGCCAGCTTCGCATCCAGGGTTCTGAGAGCATTGTTGACGGCGTGGGCCTCATCCTTGGCCGCCTCCCATCTGGATTTGGCTTTTTCAAGGTTGCCGCCGGCCCGGGCGATGGCCTGGATATCCTGTTCCAGCCGCCGGTATTTTTCCTCCAGGGTGGGAACGTCGATGCTGTCCCATGTATAGGTTTTAAGCCGTTCCCAGATTTTTTTATGCTCGGAAAGGGTGTCGATCTCTTCCCTGATCCGGGTGAGTTCTTTTTCAAGATCGGCAAGTTCCCGGGTCATTTGGGCCCTGTCCGATTTTAACAGGGCGAGCCTGGAGGTGTTGGAAAAGCCCAGGCACCATTTTCTCCGGTCTTCAATCCGGTGTTGATCTTTTTTTTCAAACCGGCCTTTGTTGAAATGAACCAGGCCTTGAATGGTCATGGAAAAGGGCGTCTGATCCAATTCCCGGGTATTGGAAACGCAGGTGAGATCAAATTTTTCCAGGTGGGTTTTCAACCAGTCCCGGTAGGGATGGTCCCGCCAGATCAATTTTCTTAAAAATCCACGGGGCTTGAATTGGGCCATGGGGCGTTTTATGCCCAGGTCCGGGACCACCTGTACCCTGACGTGGAGGCCGGTGTGGCGTTGGTTCAGCCAGTGGGTGACCATGGAAAAATGGGTGTGGGGGACGGCCAGGGTGGTTTTTAACCCCCCAAGGGCCCTTTCCACGGCCCCCTGCCATTGGCCTTCCTCTTCCTTTACATCCAGAAGCTCTCCCAAAAACATGCAACTTTTTTTATCAAGGTCCAGGGCCTGGGTTAATTCATCCCTTAATTGCTGGTATCTGACATCGATGTTGGAATCCGGTCGGGCTTCCATTTCCCGGATTTCATGGGTCAGTTGGGATATGTTTTCCTGGAGATGGCTGAATTTTCCGCTGACGGTTCCAAACTGGCGCATGGATGCATCATTGTCCCTTTTAAGGCGGACAAGATGGGCATCTGCATCTGCTTGGTTCTTTTGAAAACCGTCCCGATCAATGTCGGAAGGCAGTTGGAGTTTAGCGGCGTCGGCACTGTATTGGGATGCGGTTTTTATGGCGCTGTTGCGTTTTTCCCCGGTGTGGTTCAACTCCTTTTTAAGGGCCTCGATTCTATTCCCACCCAATTGCAGGTATTCGCCGTGGCAGTGTTCCACCCGGTTGTCGGCTTCCTTTTTCCGGGTTTCTGCGGTCTGGATTTCCTGTAAGACGGCATCCTGGTTCCGGGTTAATCCCTTGATGTGGTTTTGCCACAACCGGCTGTATATTCCTCCAAGGTAGGCCGGCAGGCAGTGTTTTTCCATTTCAAGGCCGGCCCTGACCCCATGGGCCTTTCCCATGGTCTCATCCAGGTGGGGGAGCCTTTCCAGGGTCTGTTTCCGGGCCCGGGCATCGGTGAGTTGTTCGTGGATGGCCACCAGATCTGCAAATTCTGCCACCACCTTACGGGCATCCTGTCTAACGCTGCTGGGCTCCAGGACCAACTCCCGAATAAGCTTGGTCAGGTCGTCGATTTTTTTCAGGCCCAGGGCCCTGGAAAGAAGGGCCGGGGCATTTTTATTGTCCATGCACAGCAGTTTTCTGTACAATTCCTGGTAATTTGAAAAATGGTCGTCGCAACAGGTGGCGGCCTCCTCACTACGGAGCCATTGTTTCAGGGGTCTGGCCCCGCCCTGTCCATAGGCATCCAGCATCTCCTTCAAGGCCATATCCCGCCTGGCAACGGCATATATCCGCTTTACATCCGCCAGGGAATTGGTGGTCTGGTTGGTCCAAAACAGGGCGGCCAGGGTGATTTCGGACCCGTCCTCTTTCTGGTAAAGCGCCCTTAAACCGGTGATTACGGCCCCTTCCCGCTTGCTTTTGGTCCGGGTACCGGCCCCGTCATGGGCGGATCCGTAACTTCCCCGCATATAGGAGAGCAGGGAACGATCCGTTCTGTCCCCCTGGGCCGCAGCCACGTTAAATGCGGCCTTACCCGCAGGCAGGAGCAGGGCCATGAGGCCGTCTATCAACGTTGTTTTTCCGGAGCCGTTGTCCCCGGTAATCAGGGTGCCCTGGGGGTCGATGCACACGGTGTGCAATCCATTGAACGGACCCCAGTTGAATACGGAAAGTTCGGCCAACCGGATCTGTTCCCCGGTAGGCCGGGGAGGATTTTTAAACAGGGAGGCGTGTTCCGGGCTATTGGGTTTCATTTGGATTCTCCCCATTGGTGTCCCTGTTTTTTCCCCTGGGATTTGATTCTGTTTCACGGGCGGTGGGGGGACCATTCACCTCTCCGGCCAACCGTGTATACTCCTTGAGCGTGGCTTCCAGGAACTCCGCACTGACAACATAGCGGATCACAGGGGTGATCTCAAATCGGTTCTCATTTCCCCGGATGGTGGTCAGGATTTTATGGGTGATCATTTTTTTAAGGGCACCGTTGAGTCTTTTTTTATCGCCGCGTTGGTTGTTTGACAATGGGAGAAAGGGGGAGAGGTCGGATTCGATTTTTTCAATGTCGATGACGATTTTTTGTTCTCCGCATTTTTCACGGGTCTGATAGTGTTTTCTGAGGACCAATAATAGAAAGGTGTCGTACAGGGAAAGGCGTCTGCGTGGGATTAGGGAAACCGTTGTTCCAAGGACGTCTTCTCCATCGGTTTCAAGGTCCTGGACCTGCGCATTGTCCATGCCGGCCACAAAGGCGAGTCCGTATTTTTCGTCCAATATTAATTTAAGATAGATCTGGCATAGATAGGCCCGGATCTGTTTTTCGTACCGGCAGATGGTTTCAAACAACCGGGGTTTGAGGGAATGAAGAACAACCCCCTGGCGAAGCAAAAATACCACCCCCCGTCGGGCATCCGGGGGAAGTATCCCATTGGGTTCCGAAGCGTCGGCATTGTCCTGGGACATGGGGGATTTTTCCTTGGGTGTGGGAGGGCTGTCTGCCTGGTCCTTTGGCAGGGACCCTGTTTCCGGCTGGGGGCCCGTGGCCGATTTGGGATGGGGTTGTTGCCGTCTGAGTCGATCCATGAAGTCCGATGGGTCTAGGGGAGAATTCATTGGGGTGTTTGTCCTCATTGCCTGGGGTTAAAGGTTCAGCTCTTCCAGGCGGGCTGGAAAAAGGTCCGCACTCAGTAGAAATTTGGGGATGGAGGCACACAGGCAACGGCCTTCCCTGTCCCAAAGCTGGATTTTTTCTTTCCCATCCAGGGCCACGGCACCCACGGCCTTGGCCACCCTCAGGCAGGCCACCAGTTCTTCCAGTCCGGATTTCAACGGCCGTTTTTCCGCCACACCCCCAATGGTCATGGGGCCGTTGGATTCCAGAACGGCCAGGGTGTTTTGGGCAACATCCCTTATGGAAACGGCATCCAGATGGGACAAAATCCTTTCACTGGGGAGGACGGCATTGGTTTTTTCCTGGACATTGGAGGTGTCCAGGGTCTCCTCGGGTGCCCTGGGGCGAAGCTTTTCCGGGGAGGCAATGGTGACGGCGCCCACATCCAGGTAAAGGTCGGTTGCGGTCCTTGGGCTACACTCCATTTCCCTGAGGCCCACGGCCATTTGTTCCAACCGTCCCAGCAATTGATCCACGGCTCGGTTTTCCAAGGCGGCATCGTTTTCAATATAGTTCCTGAGCCCTTCCTGGGTTCTGCGCCGGATCTGAAAGACCCGGTCGCTTTCCCGGGTCAGTTCCCGCATGAGCTGGTTGAGGAACTGGTGCTGGGTGGAACTGAGGTGGGCGGCTGCCGGGTGGGTGAGGATACTGCGCAATTGGTTCCTGAATTCAGCGGATCTGTTCTGGTCACACAATAGCTGGAAAAAGCTTTCAAAGGCGCTGCCTGCATCTGTTTGCTCCAGGAGGGTCTCCTTTTCCATCACCGATTTTAATACCTCCCCCCGGGATGTGTCGGCTTCGATGACCTGGGTCCGCAGCTCCTGGTCCAATATCCGGATCTCGTCCTCCACCCTGCGAAAATCTCCGGTGAGAACCGAGGCCAATTGGTATATTTCCCTGATCCTTTCCCGTTGTTCGGCAGATGTTAATTCGGTTAAAACCCCTGCCCGTAATTGGTCAATTTTTTTTTGGACCTGTGACTTTTTCTTTTCAAGCAGGGCCATTCGTTCTTCCGGGCTGTTGCTGACGGCCACCACAAAGTCCCGAACCGCTTCCTGGACAATTCGTAAATGGGAGGCGGTGGTCACACTGCCCCTGTCATCCAGGTTTCGGCAGAAACGCAGGGCGGTTTCCCCGGCATCGGTCTGGGTGATCATGTCATTCATTTCCCTGAGCCATCCGGCCTTGATCCATTGATAGAGGTAAATGCCTGCAGGGGTGTCGGTTTCCCAAATGCCCAGCTCCCTGCACCGGACCAATTCGGCGTCCAGGGCAATCCGGGCACGGCTAAAGGGTACCTCGCTTTCTTCTGCAAAGAGGGTGGCGATAAAGGCCATGATCATTGGGGCATTGTCCGCCCGGAGAAGTTTCCAGGCCTTATCCTCGTCGAATAAACGATGGTATTGGGCCTGTAGTCCTTGAAAGTTCAATGTTTTGTTTTCCTTGGTTATGGGGGGGGGAATTAACGTCCCCTATCCCATGTGTGATGAGGTTCCTTAAACCGGCCAATGATTCTTGTCAAGCCATGGAGTTGAGACGGTTATCAAAAGAGGGGGCCCTTCCATTGGGAACAGGGGCGGGTCAAGGGGGAAAATGCTTCCATGGGATACGGCAGATGAAAAATATCCCCGCCGTGGGAAGACAATGCCTGGGAAAAAAGCGTCCTGCCCGGCATGGGTGCCGGGCAGGGCCGTTTGGGGCTATACGGTGATGCGGGGGATGGATTGGTCCCATTTGAAGAGGGAAGCGGAAATCGGAACCGGGCTAAAATTTCTGCCTTGCCATGCTTGAAAAAAATCCCAGGGCATTGGCCAGCTGGCTCAGGCCCAGGAGCAGGAGGGTGGTAACGGGTCGGGTATGCCCTTGCACCAGGGGATAGGCCAGCAAACGGGTGTAGAATGCCAGGGACTCCAGTTCCAGGGATCGGCCGGATCGCCTGGCCCGCATGCGGTGGAAAACGGCCGCCCCACGACCGTAGTTGAAATGCTGGCGCCAGAATTCCCCCAAGTCCATGCCGTGGCTGTGATTCATGACCACATCTTGGTCATATGCCATGCCATGGCCGGCGGCCTGCCATCGATCGCAGAAGTCCCGGTCCTCGGCTGCGGCATTGGGGAAATTGGGGTCAAAACCGCCCACGGCCAGAAACCCCTTCCGGGGCAGGGCAAAATTATTGGAGGCGAAAAAGGCCCCCCCGGGCCGGTCGGTATTGTAGTAGGCGTAGAGGTAGGAGATGAGGACCTGGCTGGCTTCGGCAAAGGGATTGTCCTTCAGGGAATTGAGGGTGCGTCCCCCCACCATGTGGTCCGGCCGGGTTTTGAAGGCCCGTTCCATGCGTTGGAGCCAGTCCTGTTCCGGGCTGCAATCGTCGTCGGTGAAGGCCAGATAACGGCCCTTTGCCCGGGCCGCCCCGGTATTGCGGGCTGCGGCCGGACCCTGGTTCTCCTGTCGAATGGGGGTGAGGTTCAGGGATTCCAAATAAGGGGAAACCACCGGGTCCAGGGGGAATTTCCCACCGTCGTCCACCACAACCACCTCGAAGTCAGCGGCGGGAAAGGTCTGGGAGGACAGGGCTCCAAGGCAGGCAGCCAGTCGCTCCGGTCGATTATAGGTGGGAATGATAATGGAAAAAAAAGGATCAGTCATGGGCGGCCTCCTGCTGTGGGGGTAAAAGGGCTTTCACGGCCACGGTCCGGCCGGACCTGGCCGATTCCAGGGCGGTGAGGGCCGTGGCCAGGGCATATTGCCCCTCCTTAAAGGTGACGGGCAGGGGGGTGCCCCATCGGATGGCCCGGGAAAAGTCCTGCCACATGCGGTAGAAGGCCCCATCAAAGTCCCCGCCTCTGGTGATCATCTTCAGGGCGGTCGGCAATTGGGCCAGGGTGGACAGGCATTGTTTTGCCCGGTGCTTGAGGTCCCCGGGATAGACCCTGCGGGGATGGAATTCCATTCCGTCAAACCGGTAGAGGTCCAGCACCAGCCGTCCCCTTTCCCCAAGGAGTTCCACCCGGCTCTGGGGGCTGGTCCCAAAGGAGAAGATCCCCGTGGCCGACACCTGGTCTGAGAGGGTGGCCGTGAGGGTATGGACGGCATTTTCATACTGGTCCGAGGCCCGGGAAAAGGAGGCGATGGTCTCCACACGGCAGCCGGTGAGGGCGTACCAGAGGTCGAAGTGGTGGATGGCTTCGTTGAAGATGACCCCGCCCCCCTGGTTCAGCTGTCGATGCCAGTCCGGGGCGCCATGGCCGGTGCGGTCGTGGGTGAAGGTCGAATGGAGGGCCTTGAGATCCCCCAGGGCGCCGGAACCAATGAAGGCCCGGGCCCGGGTCACCAGCCGGTGCCACCGCAGATGAAACCCCAGCAGGGTGAGGCTGCTAACCTGGCCGGCCTTCTGCACCAGGCAAAGGCCGGTTTCCAGATCCAGGGCCAGGGGCTTTTCCAAAAAGAGGGGTTTGCCCGCCGCCATCACGGCCATGGCCGGCTCCCCATGGGCGGCGGTGGGGGTGAGCACGGCCACGGCATCCACCCTGGGATCCTCAATGAGATCCAGGTAATGGCCATACCGGCCAGGGTCTTCAAGTCCCAATGAATTCATCTGCCGGGGGTCCGTGTCGCACAGGGCGGTGATTCTGAAGTCCTTTAGCCGTTTCAGGGCCGGTAGATGCCGTTCCCGGGCCACCTTGCCGCATCCGATAATGCCCAGCCCAATGGGACGGTTTGGGGGGGGCTGGGGGCGCCTCTGCTTGGGGTGTTCCAAATGATCCAATGGGATGCTCCTATTTGTGGGTGCTCTTAAATTGGGCTACTCTTATTTTATGGTATGCCCGGGCTGGATGCCGGGGCTCAGGACATGGGCCTGGACACTGCAATCACTGGTTTCCCGGTCCCTGTAGGGGCAGTTCCGGCAGAAGCTGATCTCCTGCCATTGGTCCCGGATCTGTTTGCGGATCCGGGTGGCGGCCTCTCCGTACCAGAGTTTTCTGAACCCGGTGCTTCTGTCGATTTTCCCCAATGCCTTGGATGCATTGTAATCCTGTTCACAGGGAACCAGGGTGCCGTCGGCAAAGAGGGAGGGGAACCAGAAGGGCTCCTGGCAGATATATCCGTTTCTCGGTTTTCCCTTGTTCCCATATGCCTGGAATTCGGACATGGTGGGGATGAGTTCCTGGTGGGACCGGTTCCCGCCCTCGTCGTCAATGATGGACAGGGTCCGGATGGAGACAAATTCAAACCCATGGTCCCGGGCAAATTCCGTCACCTCCCCCAGCTGGTGCTGGTTGTGGTTCATGACAATGAAGCGCATGTGGAGGATGGGGTGGGTGAGCCTGCGTTTGGCCTTGATCCGGGCGATCTCCTTTATCCCCTTGAAGATGGGGGCCAGCTTGGCGCCCACCCTGAACTTGGAATGGGTTTCGTCGGTGAGTCCGTCCACGGCAACGATGAGGTGGGTGGGGGGGAATCGGGTCAGGGCGTCGACCACCCGGGGATGGTCCAGGTTCTGGCCGTTGGTGGACAGGAGGGTGGCCATTTTGTGGGGGTGGACAACGGAAAGGATGCCGTGGAGGTCGGGATGGAGCAGGGGTTCGCCCCAGGCCCACAGGGAGGTGGTGAGAAGATAGGGCCCCACCTCATCCATGACCCTGCGGAAAAGTTCCGTATCCAGGCTTTGGGGTTTCCGCCGGATTTCCTTGATGCCGCAGGGGCAGACCGGACATCTGAGATTGCAGAAGTTGGTCAACTCCACCTGCATGTGAAGGGGCATGCTCCAGGCAAGGGGCCTGCGGTGGATGAGGTTCATCCCGGCCTTTACCAGGTTGAGTCTTTTTTTCAGGGACATGCCGGCCATGCCAAGGGGAATCTGATCGTAGACAAAATCATAACGGCCCTGTCCCAGGGCCTGCCAGAGGAGCTTGGGGCTTTGGATCAGTGCCCGGGTTCTTTCGTGGGATTTCATGGTGTCTTCCTTTGTGATGTCCGGGGTCCCAGGCCCAGAACGGTTTTGAAAAAGTCTTGTTCCACGGGGTTCAATTCCCCTGTGACCACCAAGGCAAGGGGGATGGCGGCGCAGATACCGGCCAGCTTGAGCAATACCCAGGGGCCCGGGGAGGGGAGGCCCACCGAAAGGGCATAGGCCCCGGCAGAGACCAGGAGGCTCCGGATCAGGGTGGGCCAGGGCAGGGGCAGGGGCCAGATCCGGGCCAGGGCGGCCATGAAGGCGGCGGCCCCCAGCCAGGAGGTCACCAGGCTGACCTGGGCCGCTCCCATGGCGCCCTTCACCGGTACCCAGAGTCCAAGGCCCAGGGCGCCCAGCACCAGTCCGGGCCCCATGAGATAGAGGGGGATCTGGGGACGGTGGGCCGCCACCAGGGCATAGGCAAGGATGATAATGACCGAGACCCCCAGACTGCTGAAAATCAACAGGCCCAGAAGGGGGGCTGCCGGTGCATACAAGGGGCCGTAGATGAGCTGGATCAGCTGGGGGGCGCAGCCGGCGGTCATGGCGGCAAAGGGGAGAAGGCAGACCAGGAAGCGCAAAGCATTGGTGGTGAGGTGACCTGCGGCGCGGGGATCCCGGGTGCCGATCCGGCTGAGCTTGGATAAAAGTAAGGGGACGATGGTGGTCATGAACATGGCGGGCACCAGGGTCAGGTTCTGGGCCGCCCCGTAGTGGCCTGCGGTCTCCGGGGCCGGTGCCAGGGCCTTTACAAAAAAGAGGTCCATGCGGCTGAAGAACCGCAGGGCCAGGGCATAGCCGAACACGGGCAGGGCAAAACGGCCCAGGGCCTTGAGGGGCAGGGGCGAGGTCCCCGTGAAGGGCGGAGCGACCCGGCACCGGGCCATGGACAGGGTGACCAGGTAGGGCAGGACCAGTGCGGTGATGGCCGCCCATACCCGGGGGTGGCTTCCCACCAGGAGAAGGACAAAGCCCATGCGGCTGAACCAGAAGACCAGGGTCAGGCGCGCCCGGAATCCGAACATTCCCCGGCCGATGAGAAAGGATTCGTGGAGGCTGGAAAGGCATATCAGGGGCAGTCCCCAGGCAAAGAGGCGCAGATGATCCACCAGGGCCGGGCTGTTGGACAGGGCGGCCAGGGCAGGGGCCCAGAACCAGAGCAAAAGGGTGCATACAAGGCAGATGGCCAGCTGGACCTGGATGAACCGGGTGGCCGTGCCCTGCCAGTCATGGGCCTGGGCCGTGAATTTGATGGCCGTGCGGTTCAAACCCATGGTAATGGCGCTTTCCACCCAGATGATGATCCCCGAAGCCACCGAGAGGAGCCCGTAATCCACCGGTCCCAGTTTGCGGGAGAGAATGGCCGCCGTCACAATGGCCGCCGGCAGACCCATGGCCATGGCAAGGGTGCCCTGGAGGGTGCCCCGGGTGAGGTGGATGCCGTGGCTTTTATTTGGCATTGGGGCGGTTCCTGAACCGGACAACGGCATTGTAGATCCCGGCCATGAGGGCCCCGGCAAGGCTGCCCAGGGCAAAGCCGTAGGCCAGTCCGGCAAGGCTTCCGCCCAGGGAGAGGCCGTAGCCCAGAAGCAGGTGGGAGAGCAGGTGGGTGAATCCGTTGTCCGCCTGGGCGGTCAGGAGCATCCACAGGGTATAGAGGCTAAGTCCCGTCCCGGTGAAAAGGCCCAGACAGAGGGAAAAGGGGCCGCTGTTGACCAGAACCACCCCGCTGAACAGGGTGTCCTTGGGGGTTCTGAGAATGATGTTTAAAAAGGCCATGGATATGCTCCGGTATTAAAAGCCCGACTGCCGGCACAATTTGGGCAGGTCGGACCATGAAAGGGGTTTGGTGTTACGGGCCGTGAATAGGCGGATGCCCCAGACCAGGTTTCGCACATAGGCGAACAGCCATCCGGCAAGGCCGCCCCAGGCCAGGGCGTGGCCGCCGGCCTTGAGGGCATCGGTGAGGGTGAAGTCATATCCCCGGATGCCGGACAGGGAGACCCCGGGGGGATAAAGGCTGCACAATAAAATGAGGGAAAAGACCAGCACCCCCAAAACCATTCCCAGGGAAAGGGCAACCCCCAGCTTGTCCATGCGGGCCGGGGCCGGGTCCGGGAAGAGCCCCGGGGCCGGGGCCCGGGAAGAGATCTCTTCCAGGTAGTCTTCGTCCTCGTTCACCGACCAGAGGTCGTGGCCGGCGCCGGTGAGGTTCTCCACGGCCATGATACCGGTGAGCATGGAATGGTCCATGTTGTTGTACCGGTGCAGCCCGTTCCGGCCCACGGTGTCCAGGTTTTCGATGCCGGATAGATACGCCTGGATCACGGCCAATTGTTCCTTGAACTGGGAATCGTAAATGGGGTAGGCCCTGTCCTGGCGAAGGACCACCCCGTCAAAGACCTCCCGGCTGCGGGCCAGGCCCAGGGTCTGGATTTCCCCGGCGGCCTTGTGGATGAGATCTTCATCGGCCATGGCCCATATTTCATCGTCCCGGTGGCAGAAATACTCCATGCCGATGCTGGTCTTGGTGGGATCCGGCACCATGTCCGGGCTCCAGTTTTTAAAGTTCTGGATGCGCCCCACAAGGACATCCGGGCTGTGGACATAGATCCATTGATCGGTGAAAAGCCGGGGCCGGTCCACCAATAGGACCACAATGACAAAGGCCCGGTAGCTCAGGGAACGGGCGGCCTCCAGCACCGGTTGGGGGGGCGGCGGATCCATGATCTCCACCAGGGTGGTCACGGGAAGGCTGGAGATGAGATGGTCCGCGGCAATGGTTGTTCTGTCCTCCCCTTGCCCGTAGGAGAGGCCGGTGACCCGGCCTTTGTCCATGTGGATTGTTTCCACCCGGGTGTTGCGCAGGATTTCTGCCCCTTTGTCCCGGGCCGCGTCGGCACAGCGTTCCCAGAGCATGCCCGGTCCCTTTGTGGGGTATTGGAATTCTTCGATGAGGGATTTGGCGCCGGTGCCGCCGAACAGGGCATTCCACACCGCCACCCGCAGGGAGAGGGATTTGATCCGCTGGGCGGCCCAGTCCGAGGGGAGTTGGTGGCAGGGGATGCCCCAGACCTTTTCCGTGTATGTCTTGAAAAAGGTCTGGAAGAGGCGGTCCCCGAACCGGTTGACGATCCAGTGCTGGAACATGGTCTCGTCCTTAAAGGGATGGATCTGCCGGTGAAGATAGCTGAACAGGATCCTGAGGCTTTCCACAATACCCAGCTGGCGCAAGGTGGGGACGACCCGGAGGGGATAGGGAAAAAAGCGGTTGTTGTAAAAGATGCGGGACTGGCGGGAAACCGTGAGAAAGTCCTCTCCCATGAGTTCCTGCCACAGGGCGTGGACCTGGTTGGATTTGGTGAAAAACCGATGGCCGCCCACGTCAAAATGATAGTCAAGGTAGGTTTCTGTGCGGGAGATGCCCCCCATGCGGTCCCCCTGTTCCAGCAACAGGGGGGAGAGACCGCTTTGGGCGGCCTTGAGGGCGGCGCTCAGTCCTGCAGGGCCGCCGCCTACAATGATCAGGGGGGGCTTAGATTCGTCCATGTTTTCCTCCGGGTGCCAAATGGTATTCCAGCCATCCCAGGGCAAAGGCGGCCCCGCTGATGAGAAAGTAGATCCAGTGCCAGAATAGGGTCTTGGCGACAAATTTCCAGCCCCGGATGCCCATCAAAAACCGGTAAAAGCGGCGGTTGAGATGGATGAGGCCGGCCCCGACCCCAAGCCAGGTAAGGAGGGCACCGTAGGCCGGTGTCCCGGTTAATGCAAGCCCGGCCAGGGGAAGAAGGAGCAGGAGAAAGGAGAGCACCACGCTGGCCCGGGCCTGGCGGGTCAGGTTCAGGTCGTTGATCAGTCCGCCCCGGCCAAGGAGGAGCCGGGTCCAGGGGAGGGCCCGGTCGAAAAAATCGGTTTTCACCATGGAACGGATCTCCCAGCGTTTCAGGTGGCAGACCTGGATGTCCCGGTGGAGTTCCACCTTTGCCCCGTATTGACAGAGCCGGTATCCCAACTCAATGTCTTCGATGCAGGGACGGGCGTAATCGGTGTTAAAGCCGCCCAGGTCAAGGAAGATCTCCTTTCTCACGGCACCGCAGCCGCTCCAGAAGGTGGTGGCCCGGGTGCGGGACTGCTGGTGGATGAAATGGTGGAACAGGTTCCGGTATTGGGATAGAAAATTCATTTCCCCGGGGGCGTTGTCGTAGGAGCCGAACAGGGCTGCCAAATCGGGATCCTTGCCAAAGGCGGATCGGACCCGGGACAGGGTGTCCCCATGGAGGGTGACATCGGCGTCCACAAAGAAGAGGATCTCACCGTTGGCCTGGGCCGCCCCCAGGTTCCTGGCCCGGGCCGGCCCGCCGTTGGTCGGCAAGACCAGGGTTTCCATGCCCAGTTCCCGGGCATATTCCCAGCTGCCGTCCGATGGACCGTCGGCCACCACCAGAACCTCGCACCCCTCTTCCAGGCAGGGGCGGATGCTGTCCAGGCATTGTTTGAACTTACCCCCTCCGTTGTACACCGGCACAATGATGGTGAGGGTGGGCAGAGGGGAATGGGGCTCTGTCATGGCTGGGGAATTATCGGTCATGGGAGATCCTGTCTCGGGTCAGGGGGGCCAGGTTCAGGGTGAGGGTCTTCCCCACCACGGGCAGGTGCAGGGTGAGCTGCCGTTGCCGGATGGAACCGTCATGGGCCAGGTTTTCGTAAATGAGCAGCTCCCGTCCGTCCAGGTTGGGGTCGTTGCTTTGGACGGGGATGCTTCGGTGGTGTTTGAATTGTGGGGAATCCCGGAGACGGGTTTCCAATTGGGCAAAGATGTCCAGCTCCAATGAATTGCCCGATTCTATCACCAGGTATTGCACCCCGTAGTCGGTGAGTGCCCTTTGTATCTGGTCCGGGGTGGACAGGTGGATCCGGGTCTGGTTGTCCATGGAAATGGAGGCCGAGGCAATGAGTTTGCTGCCCCTGAGAATGAAATGCTCCCGCAGGGGATCGTTTTGCCGGGCAAAGAAGATGAATTGGCCGTTGCCGTAGCCGCTGAAAAAAATCATGGGGGACTGGCTCTGGTCCAGGACAAATTGGGCCGCCTCCCTATGGCCCCGGGCATGGTCCATGGGCGTCTGGTATGCCTTGGGTATCTGAATCGCCAGGAATCCGGCTGTGAGGAGAACCACCAGGACCGTTGCCATGGTGGAACCGCCCATGCGACGTCCCAGCTCCCGTACGATCCAAAGGGCAAAGAGACTGAAAAAGGGGATCCAATAGAGGGTGAACCGGGGCAGCTTCACCTGGATGACCAGGAAGAAGAGATAGATGGCCCCAAGGAAGACAATATGGATCCGGCAGGGTTTATTCCCTTCCACCATTGCCATGAACAGCCCGGTCACCCCCAGTCCGGCAATGGGGGGATGCATTTGGTACTTGAACAGAAAGCCCGGGTGGGCCAGGGGCTGTGACAGGTGGGGCAGGGTGCCGGAGGTGTATCCCAGGGACTGGGCCAGGTTCTGGTCGCCCAGCCAGAGGGTCAGGGCCACCAGGGGAAGCCAGGCCGTGAAAATCCCCATTCCCATGGCCCAGAAATCCGGCCGCCCAAGGGCTGCCCGGCCCCAGGTCATCAATGGGTATGCCATGACCGGCACCAGGATGAACCAGCCCTTCTGGCTGGTCCAGACCAGGAGGAGGGTGGAGAGTACCAGGGTTGCGGTGCGGACCCGTGTTGGGGCTGCGACATACCGGCCAAGGCAATGGAGGGTGGTGATCATCAGGGCCAGGGTGGGGATTTCCAGCACCGGCCGTTGAACATAGGTGAACAAAAAGGGATTGGTGGCCCAGACCAGGGCCGAGCCAAGGGCCAGGGGCAGGCCAAAATCCTTTTCCACCAGCCGGATCCAGAAATAGATCCCCAGTCCCAGAAAACAAAGGACAACGGCCTTGGCTGTGCCGTAGGAAAAACCGAATACGGCGTAAAACAGGGCGATCACCAGGGGGAAAAACGGGGGACGGTATCCCAGGGAAAGGGCGGGATACTGGGCGTAATAGTTTTTTGCATACCCATAGGGGGCGGCCAGGGAACCGGGCAGATCCCTGAAAAAATCCAGAAGGAAGATGCCGTCCATGGCAATGCGGTCTGCATCCGGGGTGAAAAATTGGGCCTCCCCCAGGTGGGGCCAGGAGAGCAGAACCACCAGGGTCAGGGCCAGGCCGGCGGCCAGTTCGATTCGGTATGGGACCATGGACATCCTAGGGGCTCAACAGGGGTTCAAAATAGGAAATGGTCTGGGCAAGCCCTTGGTTGAGGCGGGTTGTGGGATGCCAATTGAGCAAGGCGGCGGCCTGGGAGATGTCGGGTTTCCGTTGCCGGGGATCGTCCGAGGGCAGGCCCTTGAATCGGATTTTTGAGGTGGTTCCGGTCATCTCCACCACGGTACGGGCCAGTTCCAGAATGGTGAATTCCTCTGGATTTCCCAGGTTCAAAGGGCCGGTGACCTCGTCTCCGATGGCCATGAACCGGATCATGGCCGTGACCATGTCGTCCACATAGCAGAAGGACCGGCTCTGGCTTCCGTCTCCGTAGATGGTGATGGGCTTTCCGGTGAGGGCCTGGACAATGAAATTGGAGACCACCCGTCCGTCGTTCTGGTGCATGCGGGGACCATAGGTGTTAAAGAGCCGGGCCACCTTGATGTTCAGCCGGTGCTGCCTGCGGTAATCAAAGAACAGGGTTTCCGCACATCGTTTGCCCTCGTCGTAGCAGGACCTGAGGCCGATGGGGTTGACATGGCCCCAATAGGATTCGGGCTGGGGGTGGATTTCCGGATCCCCGTATACTTCCGAGGTGGAGGCCTGGAAGATACGGGCCCGGGTCCGCTTGGCAAGGCCCAGCATGTTGATGGCGCCCAGGACGCTGGTCTTTGTGGTCTGGACCGGGTCGTGCTGGTAATGGATGGGGGAGGCCGGGCAGGCCAGGTTGTAAATCTCATTCACCTCTATGTGCAGGGGAAAGGTGATATCGTGGCGGATCAGTTCAAAATGGGGGTGATCCAGCAGATGGATGACGTTGGACCGGGGACCGGAGAAATAATTATCGACGCAGATCACTTCGTCGCCGTTCTTCAACAGGGCCTCACAGAGGTGGGATCCCAGGAAGCCGGCACCCCCGGTGACCAAAATTCTCTTTCTAATGTGCATGGTATTGCCAATGGGCTGGTGTTAAATTGTCTTAATTTCCAAATAAATTATGGAAAAATACTACCAAAGTCAAGGAAAATGCCCGGGCAGGTTTTGATGAAATCGCCGTTTTCTAAACGCTGTTCATTTGGAGGGTGGTTGCCTGGGGCCGTTTGGGAACCAGAAGGGGGTGGGGGTATTGGTTTGGTTTTTGTCCGGTTGCCTTTCCTTCTGTTTGGGGCTTTACTTGACAAGGGCCGACATTCTGCCCTACCGTGGAAAAAGGGCAGGCCGACCGGCCGTGCCCTCCTTTTTAAACTGCCTTCCATTCAACCGTTTAGCACCAAAGGGGAGACCATGACGGCCTTACGATACCTGCCAAGGGGACGCCGGCCCAGTCCCGATGCACTGGCCCGGGTGAAGCAACTGATGGGGAAGGGGCCCTATGACAGCCACCTTCTCGTGGAATATCTCCATACCATCCAGGATGAATTCAACGGGCTTTCAAGGGATCATCTCTGCGCCCTGGCCCAGCTCATGGGGTTGCCCATGGCCCAGGTCTGGGAGACGGCGGGGTTTTATCATCATTTTGACCTGGAAGGGGATCCGGAATCCGGTTTCCGGGAGATGACCCTCAGGGTCTGCACCGGCCCCACCTGCACCATGGCCGGGGCAAAGGAACTGTTGTCCGATGTGGAGAAAAACACAGACCCGAAGGGGGTCCGGGTGGTGCCGGCCCCCTGCATGGGGCGTTGCCATTGCGCCCCCTCCGTTGCCCTGGGGCAGAACTACCAGACCCAGGCCCGGCTGGGTACCCTGCTCAAGGCCGTGGCGGACAGGGCCGTGGATCCGGTGATCCCCTCCTATGAATCCTTTGGCGCCTATACCCTGGAGCGCCAGGGGTACCAGGCCCTGGAGCGCTGCCAAAGGGGGCCCTGCTCGGTGGAGGGGGTGATGGATGCCCTGGAAAAGGCCCACCTGAGGGGCCTAGGCGGGGCCGGATTTCCTTCGGCGCGCAAGTGGGAGACGGTGCGGGCCGGGGAAGGTCCGCGCTACCTCTGCGTCAATGCAGACGAGGGCGAGCCCGGCACCTTCAAGGACGGCCATTACCTCTCCTCCCGCCCCCACCAATTCCTGGAGGGGGTGCTCATTGCCGACTGGGCCGTGGAGGCCCACACCGTCTATATCTATCTCAGGGATGAATACCCCGAGGTCCGCGAGATTCTGAACCGGGAGATCCGGGTGCTGGAGGATCGGGGCCTTACACCCCCGGGCAAGATTCAATTGCGCCGGGGGGCGGGGGCCTATATCTGCGGGGAGGAGTCGGCCATGATCGAATCCATTGAAGGGGGCAGGGGGCTGCCCCGGCAGCGGCCCCCCTTTGTGGCGGAAAAGGGGCTGTTTGGCCGGCCCACCCTGGTCCACAATGTGGAGACCCTCTTCTGGATGAGCGATATCCTCCGCAGGGGCGGGGAATGGTTTGCCCGGAAGGGAAGGGACAAGGGCAAGGGGCTGCGCTCCTATTCCGTCTCTGGCCGTGTGGCCTCCCCCGGGGTGAAGCTGGCCCCGGCCGGGATTTCAGCCTGGGAGCTCATCCGGGAGTATTGCGGGGGCATGGCCCCTGGTCATGCCTTTGCGGCCTACCTTCCCGGTGGGGCCAGCGGGGGGATCCTGCCGGCCTCCCTGGGGGATCTGCCCCTGGATTTCGGCAGCCTGGAGCCCCATGGCTGTTTTGTGGGTTCCCATGCCCTTGTGGTCTTTTCCCAGGCCGACGATCTTTTGGGCCTGTGCCGGGATCTTATGGCCTTTTTTGCTGCGGAATCCTGCGGCCAGTGCACCCCCTGCCGGGTGGGTTGTGAAAAGGCCCTGGCGCTGATTTCCCGGGAGCCCTGGGATGTGGATCTCATCACCGCCCTTTGCCGCACCCTCCAGGATGCCTCCATCTGCGGCCTGGGCCAGGCCGCTCCCAACCCCATCCTTTCCATTCTTCGACATTTTCCCCACCTGGTGCCAAAGGAGGTGACCCATGGGTAAGGATAGAAAATCGGACACCCCCATCTCCTTTGTCCTGGACGGAAAAACCGTGGCTGCGGCACCGGGGGAGACCATCTGGCAGGTGGCCCAAAGGGAGGGGGTTGCCATCCCCCACCTCTGCCATTGCGACAGTCCGGGCTACCGGCCCGACGGCAATTGCCGGATCTGCATGGTGGAGATTGAAGGGGAGCGGATCCTGGCCCCTTCCTGTAGGCGGGAACCGGCACCGGGCATGGTGGTCAAAACCCGGAGCCCCCGGGCAGAGGAGGCCCGCAAGGGGGTGATGGAATTATTGCTGGCGGACCTGCCGGATCCTGAAAATGCCCATGATCCCCAGGCCCCTGTCTATACCTGGGCAAGGGAAATGGGAATATCGGCCAGTCCCTATCCCGCCAGGAAGGATGTGCCGGAACCGGATCTCTCCCATCCGGCCATGGCCGTGCGCCTGGATACCTGTATCCATTGCGGCCTCTGTGTCCGGGCCTGTCGGGAGGTGCAGATGAACAACGTCATCGGCATGGCCGGCCGGGGCAGGGCCACCCGGGTGGTCTTTGACCAGGACGACCCCATGGGGGAGTCCACCTGTGTGGGCTGCGGGGAATGTGTCCAGGCATGTCCCACCGGGGCCCTGCTGCCGGCGGATTTCAGGAAAGGGGCTTTGGTGCCGGAGCAGGGGGCCAAGGGGGATGGCGGGGAGGAGCGCGTTCCTTCGGTCTGCCCCTATTGCGGGGTGGGCTGCCAGATCGAGTACCGGGTGTGTGACAACGAGATCCTGGGGGTGACGGGGAGGGACGGCCCCTCCAACCAGAAGCGGCTCTGCGTCAAGGGGCGGTTCGGCATGGATTACATCCGGTCAAAGGACCGGCTCACCCGGCCCTGGATCCGTCGCAAGGACCGGCCCAAGTCCGCCATGACACAGTTGGAGAATATGGATGTCTACCCATTGGAAGAGCTCTTCCGGCCGGCCTCCTGGGAGGAGGCCCTGGATGTGGCGGCCTCCGGGTTAAAGGCCATCCGGGATGCCCATGGCGGGAACGCCCTGGCTGGGTTTGGGTCGGCCAAATGTTCCAATGAGGAGGCATATCTTTTCCAGAAGTTCATGCGCACGGGCTGCCGGACCCACAATGTGGACCATTGCACCCGGCTCTGCCATGCCTCCTCCGTGGCCGCCCTCATTGAGACCATCGGCTCCGGGGCGGTGACCGCCCCCTTTACCCAGGTTTTTGAGTCCGATCTCATTGTGGTCATCGGTTCCAACCCCACGGAGAACCATCCCGTGGCCGCCACCTATTTCAAGCAGGCGGCGGCCCGGGGCACCTGTCTGGTGGTCATGGATCCCCGGGGCCATGCCCTTAGGGACCACGCCCATGAGATGCTCCAGTTCAGGCCGGGTAGGGATGTGGCCCTGCTCAACGCCATGATGCATGTGATTGTGACCGAGGACCTCCATGATAAGGACTTCATTGTCGACCGCACCACCGGGTTTAATTCCCTGGAAGCCCATTTAAAGGATTTCTCCCCGGAGAAAATGGCCCCGGTCTGCGGCATTGATGCCCATGTCATCCGCAGGGTGGCCCGGAAGTTTGCCCGGGCATCATCGGCCATGATCTTCTGGGGAATGGGCATCTCCCAGCACACCCACGGCACGGACAATACCCGTTGCCTCATCTCCCTGGCCCTGATCTGCGGCCAGGTGGGGCGGCCGGGCACCGGTCTTCATCCCCTGCGGGGGCAGAACAATGTCCAGGGGGCCTCGGACGCCGGCCTCATTCCCATGATGTTTCCGGATTATGCCCCGGTGGCCGACCCGGACCACCGGGACCGGTTTGAAAAATTATGGGGGGCTCCCATGGAAGCGGCGCCCGGCCTCACCGTGGTGGAGGTGGTCAAGGCCATTGAACAGGGGGGGATAAGGGGCATGTACATCATGGGGGAAAACCCGGCCATGTCCGACCCGGACCTGGCCCATGCCCGGGCTGCCCTGGCCCGGCTGGAACATCTGGTGGTACAGGACATCTTCCCCACGGAAACGGTTCTGTTTGCCGATGTGATCCTGCCGGCCTCGGCCTGGCCGGAAAAGGAGGGGACCGTGACCAATACCAACCGGCAGATCCAGATGGGGCGTCCGGCGGTTCCTCCGCCCGGAAAGGCCCGACTGGACTGGGAGATCATCCAGGCCATGGCAAAGGGAATGGGCCTGGACTGGGAGTACAAGGGCCCGGCCCATGTTTTTGAAGAGATGAAACAGGCCATGCCCTCATTGGATAACATCAGCTGGGGGCGGCTTGAAAGGGAAGGGGCCGTGACCTATCCCTGCAAGGGGCCGGACCAGCCCGGGGAGGACGTGGTCTTTGGGGATGGCTTTCCCACACCGGACAGCCGGGGCCGCTTTATACCGGTGGATCTGAAGGATCCCCATGAGATGCCCCATGGGGAGTATCCCTTTATTTTGACAACGGGTCGGCAGCTGGAGCATTGGCACACCGGTGCCATGACACGGCGGGCCAATGTCCTGGATGCCCTGGAGCCCGGTCCCACGGCCAGCCTCCATCCAAAGACCCTGGAACGGCTTGGCATTGTCCCCGGGGAGCAGATCCGGGTGGCCACCCCAAGGGGGGAGATCTTTCCCTTTGCCCGCGGCGATGATGCGGTCCAGCCGGATATGGTTTTCATCCCCTTTGCCTATGGGGAGGCCGCGGTGAACCTGCTCACCCATTCGGCCCTGGATCCCTGGGGAAAGATCCCCGAGTTCAAGTATTGTGCGGCAAGGGTGGAGAAGATGGAGGGGCGAAAAAAGGGATAGGGGCTTGACCCGGCAAAGACCCGGAGAACTGTGGGGATTTGCGTCGGGCTTCCACCAGGGCCTTAAAATACTTCCGCCACAGATGGCGGGCTAACGACGGGGGGACGGCAAAAACGCCCCCGGGAGAGGATTTCCCGGGGGCGTTTTCTATTCCCTATAAGTTGTACGGGGGCTTTGGTCGGATCTACAAGGCACCGGACATGCCGCTGTCGTCGTCTACGGCAAATGTCCGGGAACGAAGTGGATGGGGAGGCCTTTGGGGGCTTTGGCTTGTATGATTTTGATGCGGTGTACAATGGGTGGATTCCACCATAAACCATGGCCACCCCATCCAAAACGCGAAACAACGACTGTCAGTTTTCGGTATTAGATCAGGGACCAGAGCATCCTAAAGGCCAGGAAGTAGAGCAGGCCGGCAAAGATTTTCTTCAACTTGGGCACGGGCAGCTTATGGGCCAGGGTGGCGCCCAGGGGGGCGGTGCAGACACTGGCCATAACAATGCCGAAAAGGGCGGTAAGATGGACATAGCCAATGGTGCCTGAGGGCAGGTTTTCCACGCCCAGGCCGTTGAGCATATATCCTGCGGCCCCGGCCACGGCAATGGGGAAACCAATGGCGGCCGAGGTGCCGATGGCCTTGTGCATGGCCGTATTACACCAGACCAGGAAGGGGACGGACATGGTGCCGCCGCCAATGCCCACAAGGCTGGAGAAAATCCCGATGACGGAACCGGCCCCGAAGATGCCGGCGGCCCCGGGAACCGATCGGGCGGCCTTGGGCTTAATGCCCAGAAGCATCTGGGTGCCCACGTAAAAAAGGAAGACGGCAAAAACGATTTTCAGGGCATTGGTGGAAAGGCCGGCGGCAATCCAGGAGCCGAACAGGGTGCCGAAGATGATCCCCGGGGTGATGCGCAGGACCACGGGCCAGATCACGGCGCCCTTGTCGTGGTGGGCCCGCATGGAGGAGATGGAGGTGAAGATGATGCTGGTCAGGGAGGTGCCCAGGGCCAGGTGGAGAATGTGTTGGTTGGGCAGTCCCTGGGCCGTGAACATGAAGGTGAGCATGGGGACAATGACGAGGCCGCCGCCGATACCGAGAAGACCTGCCAGGACGCCGGCCACTGCGCCCAATGCCAGGTAAGTGATAAAAATCATGACATATCCTTTGGGTTAAAAAATAAGTGTATCATATAAGATCACCATCACCGGGTGCCCTGGGGCAGATCCAGGTGATGTTTCACTGGTTTCATGTGGGGGGGCATGGTGGCGGTGGCTGTGGGGACGTCCCCGGCGGCAAGGGCATGGATGGGGTTCTGGTGAGACCTGGGGGAACCCTGCTGCCGTCCCCGGCGTATCCAGGACGCTGCCGAGATATGTGTGGGGAGGGGGTTGCGGTCCGGAAGGACGGTGTTGCCGGTGACTGCCGTGGTTCTCATGCACTGCTCCTGTGGTGAACAAAATTGGACCAACCAATAGGGAATTCCCGGTTCCGTGTCAAGGGTAAAAGGGAGTGGGTTGAAAAAAGGGTGGGATGGCCTGGGACCGGTGGAATGAAGTCACCAAGGGAAGGGGAAAGGGCTGCTGGAAATAAAAAAGGCCCCGACGAATGAACGCCGGGGCCTGTATGCTTTAATGGTGGGCGATGCAGGGCTTGAACCTGCGACTTCAACCTTGTAAGGGTTGCACTCTCCCAACTGAGTTAATCGCCCGAAACGAAGAGTATAACTACTCCAATCCCATGGGGATGGCAAGCGTTTTTTTGCATAACTTTGTTTTTTTATCCAAGGGTGGTTTTTGCCGGGATGCCCATTGCTCCGGCTTCCGCCCGGATTCTCCACAAAGCCGAGGGTCAGCGGCCGGGGGCAGCCCGGGGGGCCGGGGGGGAAGGCCCATGAGTGGCTGATCTCCGGTACCCCTGGCGGTTATGTGTCCAGGGCCCCCCTGACGGCGGCCTTGAGGTTGCTGCTGGAAAAGGGTTTCTGGATGAACTGGATGTCCGGGTCCAATACACCGTGGTGGGCGATGATATTGGCGGTATAACCGGACATGAAAAGCTGTTTGATTCCGGGATAGAGTTCCTGGAGGCGGTCGGCCAGCTCCCGACCGTTCATCTCGGGCATGATGACATCGGTGAGGAGAAGGTGGATGTCTCCGGGGTGGTGCTGGGCTTTGTCCAGGGCCCCATTGGGGGTGCGGGCGGGGATCACCACATAGTCCATGCGCTCAAGGATGCGCTGGGTCAGCTTGAGGATGGAATGGTCGTCTTCCACCACCAGGATGGTTTCGCCCCGGCCCGGGGGAATTTCCAGAGGTTCGGGGGCGTGGACCGGGGTGACCGGACCGGAGTGGCGGGGCAGGTAGATGTTCACCGAGGTGCCCTGGCCCGGCTCGGAGTAAATGGTGATAAAGCCCTTGTTCTGTTTGACAATGCCGTAGACCGTGGCCAGTCCCAGCCCGGTTCCCTTGTCCATCTCCTTGGTGGTGAAAAAGGGGTCGAATATTTTGTCCATGATCCGGGCCTCCATGCCGCAGCCGTTGTCGTTGACGCTTAAAAGAACGTACTCCCCGGGCTTGAAGTCATGGTGATGCCGGCAAAACTCTTCATCAATGGCGATGTTGTCGGTCTCAAGGGTAATGGCGCCCACCCCTTCGATGGCGTCCCTTGCATTGACGCAGAGGTTGGCCATGATTTGGTCCAGCTGGCTGGGGTCCATTTTAACGGGCCAGAGCCGTTGCCCGGGAAAATGGGAAAGGTCGATGTCTTCCCCGATGAGGCGCTGGAGCATCTTGAGCATGCCGTTGATGTTGTCGTTGAGGTCGAGTTCCTTGGGAGAAATGGTCTGTTTCCGGGCAAAGGCTAAAAGCTGTCGGGTGATGTCTGCGGCCCGGACGGCGGCGCTGTGGATCTCCTGGAGGTGGGGGGGCAGGGGTTGGCCCTTGGCCTCGTCCTCCATGGCCAACTCGGTGAATCCGATGATGACGCTGACCACGTTGTTGTAGTCATGGGCCACCCCGCCTGCCAGCCGCCCGATGGACTCCATCTTCTGGGCATGGAGGAGCTGTTTTTTCAGGTTTTCCCGTTCGGTCTCTGCCTGGCGGCGTTCGGCGATTTCACGGCGCAGTTCCCGGTTGGTGGACTCCAATTCCCGGGTTTTGCGCCGCACCTGGTGTTTCAGGGTGGTCATCCAGGCCACCATGAGACAGAGAACGCAAAGGCTGCCCCCCAATGTGTAGAGGATCCAGATGGGGGTGGCCTCCTTGGCGGAATCCAGTTTGTAATACCAGCGCTGGATGGTCTGGTGATAAAATGTATCTTCCTTGTTTTTCCAATTGGTCAGGTAGGTATCCAGGCTTTTGAGAAGTTCCGGGTTCTTTCCCTGGGGCACGGCAAAGAGGAGGCTGAAGGGGTTAAAGAGGATGGGGCTGAGCTCCACTGGGTACTCTTTTTGGTGGGCGGTGCCAAAGACGTTGTTGAGAACGCCGGCCTGGGTGCGGCCTGTGGTAATGGCTTCAAATACCTCCATCTGGGTGTCCACCTGGACCAGGGTGCAGGGGATCTGGAATTTGTCCACCAGTTTTTTAAAGTTGATGGCATTGACCCCATTGGTGAGCACGGCCACCTTCAGGTCTTTCAGGCCGAGGATGTTTTGGATCTCCAGTCCCTTTTGCACATAGACCTGCCCCCACATCATCAGAACATTTTCCCGGGAAAAGTCCATGAACTTGTCCCTTTCCCGGGTGTAAGTGATATTGGTCATGAGGTCGATTTTGCCCGTGGCCAGGTTTTTCAGACAGTTTTCCCAGATATCGGGCACATATTCCAGATCCCAGTCTTCTTTTTGGGCAATGTGCTCCAGAAGGTCCACGTAGATGCCGCCGGGCTTGCCCTGTTCATCCATGAAAACCATGGGAAAGTTCTGGAAAATGCCGACCTTGACGGGGCGTCCTGCATGGGCTGCGGTATGGAAGATGAGGATGAAGAATAGGACGGGTCCCAAGGAGGGGGGGAACTGAAAGAGGCGGGGCAGGAGGCGTGCTGGAGAAATAATTTTCAGAAGCGATGGTTTCATGTTCACCCTCCTGATCCATGGTGAAGAAGGGGAGGTTTGTTCATATGCATCTCCCTTGTAACGGCTTTGACCATGGGCATCCCGGGCGTGCTATATCCTTTCCCTGCAGCGCCTGGATGTGTCCCCTGGGGGGATAACGGCCTTTGGTTAGGTTTTGGTTTTTAACAAAGGGTTATGGCATGGTTTGGTTGACACCACCCTATCGGGTTTGGGACGGATTGCCAACCTCAAATTTCCTCCGGGGCGATTTTTATGGGGTGGCCGGGGGGAGAGACGGTGTTCAGATGATGGCCTTGATCTCGTCCAGCATCTCCCGGCAGGCCCGTTCACCCCGCCGGACAATGGTGCTGCCCCTGTGGAAATCGTCCCAGGCAAATTCCCGGGTATTGGGGTAGATGACCAGGTCGGATTTTTGGGCAAAGCCCCGGGTGGCGTGGCTGTGGACAATATTCACCGTCTGCATGATTACGGTGAGGATGCTGGGGCGGACATGGGGTTTGGGGCCGCTGGCATGGGGATTTTCCACGCAGACGGCAATGATTTTGTCTGCGCCCTTCTGCTCCAGGATGTTCACGGGCACGGGGTTGAGCAATCCTCCGTCCACCATCCATCGGTTCCTGTAGCGATGGGGGACAAAGATCCCGGGAAGGGAGAGGGAGGAGCGAACGGCCTGGGTCACATCCCCGGTTTCAAAGAGGATCTCTTCCCCCCGAAGGATGTCCACCCCCACCAGATAGGTGGGGATCTTCAGGTCCATGAAATCGGCATGGGCAATGGCATTCCCCACGATATTCATCACCTTTCTTCCCCTGAGCAGACCCTGGAAGGGCAGGGTGTAGTCGTAGATTTTTTTCCGGACCATGAAGCGGGAAGAGAGATTCTCAACGGTTTCGGTGAAGAGCTGGCGCACGGAACCCTGGGCGGCATAGACGGCGCCCACCAGGGCGCCGATGCTGGTGCCGGCGATCATGTCGATGTGGATGCCCTCCTCCTGGAGGACCTTGAGGACGCCGATGTGGGCATAGCCCCTGGCGGCGCCGGCGCCCAGGGCAATCCCCACCCTCACATTGGCAATTTCCCTGGCAATGGCCCTGGCCCCTCGGATGGGAAAGCATTTGGCCGTGTCGATTTGGTCAGCCTTGGCCTTGGTGGATTTTTCGATCCAGATCTGGGGGGTCTCGGAGAGGTGGAGCCGGTTTCGCAGGGCCTCCCTGGGGATGCCGATGGAACCGATGAGGTGGCTGACCCCCACCCGTACCCGGTCCAGGCCGGAGGAGGAGAGGGCCTCGATGGCCTGGAGCCGTTGCCGGACCTGGGGCAGGGCGTCGGATGTGTTGCGGATGATGACCATGTTCTTATGGCAGAGGCGGATGGCCTGCTGCTCCAATTGACCGAAGCGGTGGCCCAGGTTGAAGAAGACCAGATCATAGGTCAGTTTGAGTTTCTCCATGAGAAGGGTGAGAACCTGGCCCAGGTTTTCCTTGAATCCCTTGTCGATCTGAAGGACCTGGAAGCCGGAGGGATGCTGGAACCAGCGGATTTCTTGGGGGGTATATAGGTGGGGGGGCAAAAGGCTGTACATGCTTTCGTCGGGGCAGGGCATGGTGTAGAGTTCGTATTTTTCCATGATGGCCTCGTATTCCAGAAGGGGTTCCACCACCAATACCTGTTTTTCGGACTCCGTGGCAATGTGGAAGGACATGGAATAGAGGAAATGGGAGAGGCCCAATTGGGGATGGGTGGCGCTGACGGTGTAAAAGTGGGCGCCCATGGGGGCGGGGGCGGAACCGGGGGGGGCGGAGAGGCGCCGGGCATAGAGGCGGCTGAGGAAGAGGCCGATTTCCTTATTATTGTCCAGTAACACCTTAAAATCTTGCTGTTTTAGGCGGTAGAGAACGGCATCCAGGGCGACCTGGGCCCCGGCATTCCGGGGGAGGTCCGAGATCAAGGCCATTTCACCAAAGAAATCCCCCCGGAGCAGCTCCACTTCAAAGGTTCCGGCTTCCGGAGATTGGCCTTTTATACTGACGGCCCCGGACCGGATGATGTACATGGCGTTGCTCTGGTCTCCCTGGTTGAAAATGGTCTGGTCCTTTTTATACCGGACCACCTGGAAGCAATTGGCGATTTCCCGGAGCTGGGACCCCGGGATGGAGGAGAAAAGGGGAACCGTTGATAGAAAGTTTTCAAGGTCCATTTGTTTTCGCTTCGCCTTGGCGATGCCAGGGCATTGGCTGTTTCCGGGCTGGAAAAAAAGGCTGTTTCCAAATTCCGGTTGATGGTGTTTATGGGTGTGTATTGGGTTGAAGAATATCCGATGGACTCCCTATTTTCTTACGATAAAAAACAGCTTATGGCAAGGGGGCTGTTGCACCGGCGGCCTGCCATAAAAAAAGGGCGAATTCCAATGCCTGGGAACAGCAGGGAAATTCGCCCTTTAAGATGGTGGGGTTATGGGGCATGCCCGTCGGGTGGCAGCCGGGGTTAAGGGTCTTGTTTTTGTAGGTTGGGGCGGTATTCGGGCTCCAGGGAGGTGAGCATGACATCGTACATGGTGGGGTTCTTTTCCAATACGTTTTTTTCAATGGTGTTGATGACCCCCAGGTAGGGGATACGCCATCCGTGGTAATAGACGGGGTCGCCGATCTGGTTAAAGATGAAATCATACTTGCCCAGGGCGTGGAAGACCTTTTCTTCGGTGATCATATACCAATGGGTGATGTTGCGCCGTTTGCTTTCCTGGTACATGACCTGGTAGAGGCCCAGGACGATGATGGGGTTTTTCCTGCCCCGCATCTCCTCGGGGATGGAGCCGTCGTCGGGGAGCACCCCGCCCTGGCTTTTGGTGATATAGGATTCCACACCGTACATGCCGTCTTCCTTACGCCGTCTCAGGTCCTTGGTCACGGTGAGCCTGGAGATTTCTCCAATCTGGTCTCGGTCGGGCATGGGACCGGGAAAATCGAGCTGGGTGGCATGTTCTATGGGGAAGCCCTGGTCGGAGTTCATCACCAGACGCAGGGTGCCGACCACTGCATCGTTGTCGTTGAGACAGGCAAAGTGGAGGGATTTGTTTTCGTATTCGTCGGTTTCAAGTCCGTTTGGGTGGTCTTCCTTGTTTTCAAAACCAAACTCTTCCACATAGACTTCATAGCGCATGCGGAAGGTGTCCCGGCGGATGCGGTCGTCGTCCACCAGTCCGAATCTGAACTGGCCGTAGGCAATTTCATTTTTTAACATGGGCACCTCCAATAGGGTGGCTCGGGTTGCCCCGCTGAAGGGGTTAAGTTGGATCCAGGGGTTGATATCGGCCGGGGGAGATGATTCCGTTGGGGTCCAGGGCAGATTTGATGTCCTTGGTGACCTGCCAGAAGGTCTCTGAATGGTCGGCCAGTTTCTTCATGGAGTGGATGTTGGTCCGGTAGGGGATGTATCCCATTGACATGATCAGATCGAAAAACTCATTATAGCATTGTTCCGCCCGTTGTGTCTCTTCAAGATTCTCCCTGTCATAGGAAATGGTGATGATGCAGACCATGGCCCGTTCCGTGATCAGGGAAATGGTCATCAGGGGTTCAAATGCATACTTGTCAAATACGGGTTTGACGGCGGCGTTGAGGGTTTGGGCGGCCTGGCCGGTCATGGGCATGATGGGGCCGATCCACATCATGCCGGCGTTGTAATCCAGGGGGTTGGAGATGGCTTGGCCTTCCATGGGGCGTTTGACCCGCCAGAGGCTGCCGAAGAGGAAGGCATCGGTGGGTTGTCCCTTTAACAGGCCATAGACCTTGTCCAGGGATTTGAACCGGGTGTTGAGTTCTTGGAGGATGGAGAAACGGTCCAGGACCTTGGACAATCGGTTCACCATGTTGACCCCACGGTCTCCGATGAAGTTGATTTTCCCCAGATGGCCCAGGGCTTTTTTCAATTCCCTGCGGGTGATGCGGACCTGGCCTTTACTGCCGTATATGGCTCCGCTGACGTTCCAGGCACCGAATTTTCCTTTTTTACAGAAAAGATCCCTCAGGTCGTCGCTCAGGGGGGTCTGGTGCTTTGCCTGTTCCCAGGGGTATTGGTTAAAGGAGGAGATGACCCTGAGGTCGTTGCCGATGTGGATCAGGCTTTTGACCTGGCCGTTGAGTTTGAGGGGGCGAAGGGCTTCCACCACGGGGGAGAGATCTTCTTCTTTGGGAACGGCGCAATAGAACATGTTCACGGCTTCGGGTTCGGGCATGAGCCAGATGCCCAGTCGGGTGACAATGCCGAAGTTGGACTGGGTGAAAAGGCCGTCCATGTATGGACCGATACCGTATTTAAAGGCCTGGGTGGCCTGGCTGTTGTGAAAGTGACCAAATCCGGTTTTTAGGGTTCGCCCGTCTCCGAGGATGATTTCCATGCCGCAGGTGTGGAGGAGGTGGTCGCCGTATGGGGTGTGCCCAAAGCCCCTTTCAAGGGTGTTGCCCACAATGCTGGCATCGGGACCGGAGCCGGTGCAGTCCAGCCACAGGGGCAGGTCGTTTTCCTTAAGGTAGGAGACCAGCTGGATCTGGGTGACCCCGGGTTCAATCACGGCATAGGCCAGGGTTTCATCCACATGGAGGATGCGGTTCATTCGGGAGAGATCCAGGATGATTTGTCCGTCTCCCACGGGGCAGGCAGATCCGTATCCCCAGTTTCGTCCCCGGCTGATGGGATATAGCTTGAGGCCTTCCCCATTGGCTATTTTCACGATTTTTTGAATCTCGCCGTCGTTTTCGGGCATGAGCACGGCGGCGGCACGGGTGCCCTTGGGAAGGGTGGCCCTTTCGTATTTGGAAAGGGTCTCATCGTCGTCAAAGACAAAATCCCTGCCCAGGATTTTTTTGAATTCTACAATGGGGATCATATGATTATCTTTTACCGCAAAAATAGGGTTTCTGAAAACCACAAAAGGGCGGCACCTTAGCATATAAAGGTGCCGCCGCTTTTATGGAGATGGTCTTGGACGATTTAGCTGTTTTTTCTTCTGAAGCCAACCAGACCCACCAGACCGGATCCCAGCAGAAGAACTGCTGAGGGGATGGGGACTGTTCTTGCGAAAAAGTGTCCATTGGAAGCAACCCATCTTCCCTGTTCCACGAGAAGAGGATCGTCAATCGTTAAACCGTGTACGGATTTGACGGTATCATCTGCAGGCCCATCGACGGCACTTGCAAAGGTAAGCCCGAGGATCAGTTCCGGCGGGTCGGCATTAACCAGATCATGCATATCAACCCAATCAGAACCGACTTTGAAAAATAGGTAACCGGGGTCAACATCTGCTTTCAATTTGAAATTAAGATTAACGGTGGCTCCAATTTGGCTAGGTACACTGGTTCCCCCAAGGAGTTCGAAAGTAGCAAAGGGGCTTGCACCATAGCTTCCAGCAGAAAACGCCATAAGGCCGCCGGGGTTGAATTCGGCGTTGGGCCAACCGCCGATTTCCATTCCAGAGAATTCATATTGACCGAAAAGGTTAGTAAAAGAACCGTAGGTTGGATTTGGGGTAATATTTACGATTCCATAGTTGGTAAATGATGCCGAACCTGGTGAGTCATACAATATCACATTGGGGGTAGTTATTTCGAGAAATGTCCCTACTTCAACAACACCGCCGCTTCCAGTGCCGTTCTCATTAATTCCCCAAATCACGGCGGAATATGCAGCGGAGGTCATGCCAACGACCAAAAAGATACTCAATAATAAACCAATTAGTTTTTTCTTCATGATAATCTCCTATTAAATATGGTGTAAAATTAAAAACACGTTGCGAGTTCTCTGAGCATCACCTCCTTGGTAAGAATTAAAATGATTTTGCCTCTTATTACCCTAGGACCTATCACAGTCCATAAGAGGGAACAATTGGGTGAAATACTTATAACTTATTAAAGATTTGCCTAGGAACTATTTGTGGATAAAATGCCCAGGGGAACGGGTGGTCAAAGCTCGGTTATACGGGGGGGCGGGGGGGCGGCTGTGAGTAATTGTTTTCCGCCAGGGGGCAAAAAAAATAATTAAGCCCTGCATGGGGTCCGGCTGCGGTTTAATTCTCTAGGTAATGGACGTTGTATAGTTTCGCTGCTTCCTTGCGGCCAAAGAAGTCCCCTTTGGCCTCCATTGCTTTTGCCAAACGGTGGCTGGCCTTTTGGCGATCCCCCAATTGGTGGTAAACGGCCCCCAAATGGTAATTGATGGATTCGTTGTCCGGCATTTTTTCATGGGCCTTGGTCAGGGCGTTGAGGGCCTTTTGATATGTCCCTTTTTTATAATAGATCCATCCAAGGGTATCCTGAACCAGGGGGGAGTCCGGCTTGAGGTTGTCTGCCCTGGTGGCCAGTTCAAGGGCTTCATCCATGGCTTTGGTGGATGTCCCAAACTCCGAAAGGTAAAAGGCCAGGTTATTGGAGGCCATCCAGGATTTGGGCTGCTGTTTTAAAATTTGTCTATAGATTTCCATGGCGTGTTTGTATTGGCGATTTTTTTCATGGAGGGTGGCCAGGGAAAATAGGGCAATCACATTGGTGGGGTCAATTTCTATGGCTTCTTTTAATTTTTCAACGGCCTCCGGGTACCGGCCCTCTTTGATATAGAGCTGGGCCAGGGAGGTGATGAAACCGGAAGATCTGGGGGTGGTGTTGTAACCTTCGGTCATTTCTAAAATGGCCTGGTCTATTTTTTCCTGGGTGACCAGGGCCTGGGCGGCACGAAGGTATCCAAAGGTGGAGGTCTTTTTATTCTGTTTTAGGCGGGCGTATTGCTCCATTGCCTCGGAATATCGTTTTTGTGACAGGTAAAAATCGCCAAGGCGTGCTACGGCGTCTGGGGTTGACGCCTTCATCTCAATGATTTTTTTCAGGTTTTTCTCTGCAGATTCCGGATCGTTGTTTATCATGTTGACCCGGGCCATTGCATTTAAGATAACCGGGGCGTCCGGTTTTTGTTTTAATGCGATCTTAAGGCCGTCCAGAGCCAGGTCATAATCCTTGTTCTGGATATGGGCGCTGGCCAGACCGAGATGACTGCCAATGCGATCGGGATCGTCTTCTATGACAGTTCTAAACTGGCCCACAGCATCCTGGCCTTTTCCCTGGAACAGATAAATTCTTCCCTTTATGTCGTGGGCATTAATGTTCTTGGGGTCTTCCTGGATGACATGGTTTACGATTTCTTCGGCTTCCAGTGGTTTCTTCTCCAAAAGTTTTAATTTGGCAAGGGTGAGCCGGGCATTGAGCTGATCGTTACGGGGAATGTCGTCCCCCTGGGCCAAAAATTCCTTAAACGCTGCTTCTGCCTTGGGAAGACGATTGGTTCTTACATAATGTTCCCCCAACATTCCATAAAAACGGAAGTTTTTAGGGTTTTTTGAAATCCCCTGGCGGAGGATTTGGGTTCCCTTTTCTTGTTGTCCCCCCTTAAGTAAAAGGGAGGCTGTTGCCAGGCGCAGGGAATCATCTTCAGGGGTATTGGACATCAGGGTGTTTAGCTCTTCCATGGCGTTATCCACCTTGTCCTGCCGCAGGTAGAGCCATGCCAGGTTAAGCCTGAATCCGGGGTTTTGGGGAGAAATTTCAATGGCCCTGTGGAGGTAATGCTCCACCTTTTCAGGATTTTTTTTCTGGTCGTAGTATCGCAGCAATGCCATGACAATATTAACGGAGTCCGGTTGGGTTTCAAGACCTGCTTCCAAGGATTCGACGAGCCCGACTTCATTTCCTTCAAGGGCCCAGTATGAAGATTTGAGTAGATAATATTCCGACTGTGTGACGCCTTTTTCCTCAAGCCGTTTAAGTAATGCACCGGCTTTTTTTAGATCCTTTTGGGTCAAAAGAATGGAGCACTCTATAAAAAGCATCTCCAAATTTTCCGGATCTTCCTTTTTTATGGCCGCAATTTGTTCTGTTGCCCGGTTAGAATCCTTGAACGCAAAGAACATTTTTGCGAGTGCCAGTTTGGGTTCAATGTATTTTGGATTTAACTTGATGGCGGTGTTGAATTTTTGATATGCCCCTTTGGGGTTTTTCATTTTAAGATCAATTTTTCCCAGCAGGTAATATGCCTTGTCAAACTTGGGATCGATCTGGATGGCATTTTTAATTTCCAGGCGGGCTTTCACATATTCGCCGGATTCAAAAAAGGATTGTCCTTTTTTGTAGAAGGCCATCTTTTTTTCTTCGGGGGTGCCGCAGGCCGTTAAAAGAAATGCCAGCGCCACCCATACAATCCATGATCGTTTTTTCATGTCAGATACTCCTTTAAATGAAGCTGCGAATGACAATTATTGTGAATACAGTGATGATGCTTTTTTCCAAATATTGATCGTTTTCCCGTAATTCTCCGAGGAGAACGTCATAGCTGAAAAATAAAATTAGGACCTTTGAAACCACGACTTTTATCAATGGGGTTTCAATGTGGATACTGGGAAGGTTAGGGAATATGAAGATGACAATGAAGATGAGAAAATCCAGGGGATTAAATCGAAATCCCTTTTTTCTTTTTGTCAGGTTCAAAGTTGCAATGACAAAGAAGATCAATGCCACAAAGGTGAGATGGTTTGCGGTTGCTAGGTGCTGGGTCATCCAGGGGGCCGGCGACATGGTTGATGTGTACATCAAAAATGGGATGCAGCAATACAATACCATGCGGATACCATCTTTTTTCACACCGGGTTGGAAATAGGTCACCCCCAGTATCAACACCATGGAACCAAGGAGCATCCAGGCCAGATGGTCCGGAATCCGGGTGGAAATGAGGCTTTGAATTAATAAGACAAGGGGGAGCCACCATTTCAGCATTCTAAAGAAAAAACGTATGGAGAATTGTTCTCCAACGACCATGGCAAGCACACTTCGGGAGCGGGCCTTGTTTTTTTTTCTGTTTCTGAATTTGATTTTTTTCTTTCGTGTCAGTTCGGAAAGAAAGATAAGGCCCCCGGCAACTGCCGTGAAAATAAGAAGATTGGTTCCGTTTGAGTAGAATCGAAAGAAAAAGGCACAGCAGATGAACAATGCCTGGACTAGGTAGATACTCAATACGGCTTCGGAATGATAAAGTCCCAGCTTCATTAATTTATGGTGAAAATGATTTTTGTCCGGCTTAAATGGAGAAACACCCTTTGAGATTCGTTCCACCATGACCATTAATGTATCCAGAATGGGAAACCCGATGAGGAACAGCGGGGTGATCTGGCTGTAGGGGGTATTGGTCTGGGTGAGGACAATGGTGAAGACCACACTTAGGAAACCGAGCATCTGGCTGCCGGCATCCCCCATGAAAATAACGGCCGGGTGGGTATTGAATCTCAGGAAGCCGAGGATGGAACCGGCAACGGCAATGGACATGAGGGCAATGGCGATATTTCCGCAGCGGTAGGCAAAGAATCCAATGCTGATGAAACTCATCATTGAGATTCCACCGGCCAGACCGTCCAGACCATCGGAAAGATTGATGGCGTTGGTCACCCCCACAATGAAGACAAGGGTCAAGGCCAGGGAAACGGTCATTGGAAGTGCCCCTCCCATGGGGGCCAATCCTTCTATGGATTCAATGCGCAACCCTCCGCGCAGGATGACCACTGCCGCCCCGGCCACCTGTGCCAATAATTTTTGCCAGGCATCAAGGGGGCTGACGTCATCGAGGATGCCAAAGAAGACGATGATGGCGCAACCCATATATATGGACAAGAGTAGATCATCCATGGGCACCCAGATCATGATGGGGATAATGGCCCCAAGTGCCATTGAAATTCCTCCGCTTCTGGCCATGGGGGTGGCATGGACCTTACGGGGGTCGGGGGTGTCTACCAGGTGCCATTTAAATGCCATTCGTTTGAAAATTGGAATCAGGCCAATGGTGAGAAACAGGGAAATGATGAACGTGGAGAAAAAATGCATTTTTTTATGGGCTGTTTATAGGGATGGGGGGTTAACTGCCGGGCAGATATTCCGATAAAATCGGTTCAACCTCTTTGATAAAGGATTGAAGCCTGGCTTCTGTCTGGGCAATGGTTTCACCTGGTAAAACCGGGGCGATTACCCGCACCAGCGCACCGTCGGTCCGTTGCTTTGTCAGGGCATCCCAAAAGTTGAACCATTTCATCTGAAATGCATTGGTGAGCATCCTGCCGCGCATGGGAAACCAATAATACGCCAGCTGCCGATATTTTCCCTTTTCAAGAACCCCGCGGCTCACAGGAATGGCGGTGTTGCCGGGCAGTGGAACATGGGTGGTGCCGCTTTGTTTAAAATTCCACCCCCCGCCTCGCAGACAGGTGGCAGGGGAATGAATGGACTCACCCTTTTGTTGGCTGTTATAGTATGCCACGTAGAAGTTGATTTCCTTGCCGGCCTGATCCCTGTAGTCGGCAATGATGTAATCGCTGAAATCAAGGGCATCAATGAACCTTTGGTCCAGAACATCCTTTTCACCGTTCCACTGGGAAATCTGCATGGGAAAATCCGTAAAGGGTTTTGACATGGTCTTTGCCTCCCTGAAGTCAATTCCCTTTGAAAAGAGAAGTGTTAGACAGAGAAGTGCCAGGGGAAGGAATGTCCGGAATTGGGGGCTGGATATCTGTGTCAATGGTTTCTCTTCTGCTTCATCTGCCTGGGGTTGGGTTTTGGTCTCAGGCTCGGGGAATAAATGATCCAGAAGCCACATGCAGGACAATAGCGTGCCCAGGGTCACCATGAAGATGAGCCATCCTTCAAAATCATGGAAAAACCCTTCCACGGCTTGGGATCCATAGGTCTCGGACAGGATGCCGGTTAAGGCGATTCGCAAGGCATTGGTAAAAATGGTCAATGGAACGGTGAAGAGGACCAGGAAGACTTTTTTCCATAGCCGGGATTTATATAAATAGGCCATCAGAACGCTGAGAATCAACATGGGAAAGAGGTATCGAAGCCCGGAGCAGGCATCCACCACCTGGAGCTGGGTAAAGCCAAGGTCAATGATATTCCCTTCACGGTAGGCGCTCATGCCGTATCCCTGCATCATCAAAACGCCCAATTTGGAAGAAATGAGCTTTAAGTTAAAGGTAATACGATTGTTGATGAAGTCGGGAAAGGGAAACATGGTAAGTATCATGCAGAGGGGAAACAGAATTACCCTAACCTTTCGGTATCCGAAATGGAAAAGGCAGATGCTTAATAGGATGGTCCAGGCGGAAATATACAGGGTGTAAAATTCTCCTCCCAACTCACCCAACCAATAAAATCCAATGCCGGCAATAAGGAAATAAAGTGCGGACCATGTGGGCTTTGAACTAGTATGGGAAAATTCCCTATGCTTTTCCCACAATAGGTAAAGAACGATCAAAGGGATCAAATAACAATAGGAATAGTCGTCCTTGCTCCATTGGCCCACCATGTATGAAAACGCCTGGTAGTATATTGTGCCAATGATAACCAGATAGGCCGAGGCCATAAGGGTAAGATTGATCAGGGCTTTTTCCGGGTGATTACCTTGGTGCTGATCCGTTGTTTTTTTTGAAAAGTGCATTTCGAATCCACCCCACACAATTGGTGAAATTATTATTTACATTCTGTTGGATACATTGGGCGGCACCGACCATTGCTTTAGCTTCTGGCCGGCAACCTGCAACGCAAAAAGAGGGAGCTTTGCCTGTCTTCTGATTCTGGAGGGCTCGGCCAATAGCCGGTAAAGCCACTCCAATCCGGTTTTGCAATAGAATTCGGGTGCCCGTTTCACCGTGCCGGCAAGGACGTCAAGGGTGCCGCCAATCCCCTGGCACACGCGTACATGTGTTAACCGGTCCCTGTATTTTGAAATCCACATTTCCTGCCTTGGGGAACCCAGGGCCAAAAATAAGATCTGGGCCTTGGATTGATTTATAGTGTCGATGAGCATCTCCATCCCATCATCCCCCAGATAGCCATTTTGCCTGCCGACAATTTTGATGCGGGGATGCCGCATCCGTAATTTTTCAACAGCGGCTTTGTTAACCTCTTCTTTTGCTCCGTAGATGAAAATTTTATACCCTTTATCCGAAGCTGTTTCGCAAATGTTCTGCATGAGTTCACATCCGGGAACCCGTTGGATTTTTGTTCCGTAAAGCCACTTTGAGGCAATGACGACACCGATTCCGTCGGGGATCAGGAGGTCGGCCTTCCTGAACATTTCGTAGAGAATAAGGTCCTGGGGAACCGAATAGTTTTTTTCCGGATTTGAGGCAAAGATGGTGTGGAGTTTTCTACCATTTTCAACGTAGTCACACACCTGCCCCAGGGCTTTATCCATGTCGCAATCATCAATCCATAAATTTAACACAGGATACCGTTGCATTGATTCTCCATAATGTCTTTTTGAATTTGAATGGCTGTATTGAAATGGGCCTCGTCAAAACAGATTAAGGTAAGGAACCGAATCTTCTTTGGAGAGCCGGTTGTTGCGTTTTGTATGGTGTTTGTCTTTTGCATCATTCCATATTGGGGCGAATACCATCCCAGTAGGGGCTCTTTTTGGCCGGAGATCACTGAGAGACAGTTCTTTGGGGTGTAGAAAAATATGGATTCCCCTGAATTACGACAGGCCAGCCAGTCATTTTCAAAACGGACCTCCACGCCTGGATCCAGGTGATAGTTCAATTCAAATTCATGGACGCCTTTCCCTGAAAAATAATCGACGATGACACAACAGATGTCGCTGAAAATGCTTAATTCCCTGTGGTGGATCACAGGTGCCTTCAGGCGCCTATAACCGTCGTGGTGGGTTCTGATGGAAATTTTGTCCGGAGAATGGTCCAGGTTATCTAATCCTGCGTTATATGGATGAGCCCAGATAAAACCGGATAGCTGCTGTGCCTGATCCCTTCCATCAATGCAAACCGTGTTGTGGGCCCTTGTCCCCTTGAAATAGGCCCTTTGTTCCGGAACCCCATTGTATCTGTAGGTTCCAGGATCAATTAAAAAGGGGGTTCCATTTTTATACAGGGTGATTGAATTGGCATCGGCATGACCATGGTTATACAAGGGCCCCATGCCCAAGGGGCCGTGGTCCAATGTTATGAAAACACTGTTTGAATCTCTGATAAGGGTGTAACCCGCCGCTTGAAATGTTTTATGGGAAAGTTTGTCCGGGGGGGCATTATGGTGCAATGTTTTGATTTGTCGTTTGGGGATCAGACCAGGGCCTATGGCATGGCCGTCGTCACTGTCGCCCAGCTGGGGGAAACCATTGTCCGTAAAGGAAAATGATCCCAAAAAATTTTCACCCTTTTTCAGCCGGTTTTTCCATGTTGAACAATCATGAAAATGGTTGGATTCCAAAAAGTCAACGGCAAGCCAATATAGATCCAAAACAAATCTGTGGTAATTCAGGCTTTGCTCTGCAGGGCCACCGTCCGGCAATATCTGGTGGGTTAATTCTTGCTCCAATAGCCGGCTTCCCGTATCCAGCCATTTTTTACCTTGTATGGATTCTTTGAAAACAGCCCCTCCAAAGACCAGGCCGATACATTCACATATGGTATGATTCCCAAGTGATGAATAAAGGGCCAGGTTTTTTGAAACCCACCATGTATGGTAATAGAGAATTGTTTCAACGCTCTGTCTTTCCGTGTTCTCCCAATGGATTCCATTGGCCTTCAGGAGGTAAAAAAAAACAGGGATTCTCAGGCCACACTCCATGGGGGACATATAATGAACCCCATGCAAAAAGGGATTGTCCCTTATCCAGGACATTATATTTTTTTTTGCCTGGGAGAGACGGCTGTCTTGCCCTTCCGAAAAAAGGATGTTGCTGACCCCTTGGAGCCTGCCGGACTCCCATAGACTTCTTATGTCCGGGGCTTGATGATGGATTTTAATTTTTGAGGATAAGAATTGGCGGTGGTGTTTTTCAAAATGGCCGGTTTTAAAATCTCTTCCATTAACAGGCCCTTCCATTTTGATGGTCGGCGGTTCGATGGTTTCAAAATGGTTGGAATCTATGTTTGGAACTTTAATGAATTTTTTATTTCGCTTGAATTTTTTTTCAACATATTGGGTCTGGACCCAACGCTTGATGCGATAGGAAAATTCCTGGAATGAAACGGTCTTGAGCCTGTTGATGTATTCGCTTTTTTTATGCACTGTAATTTAAGATTTGAAACAACTTATAATTTGATTGTCCTACCGGTTTTAAGGGCGTCCAAAACATTGAATGCAACCAGGGATGTGTTGTGAAGTTCTTTAAAGGGAATCAGCTCCCCTTTTCCCTGTATGATGTTTTCTATGAAATGTTTGACCTCTTCTTTTTGGCCTTTGTTCTGGGTTAATAGTTTCTCTTCTCTTTTTTTCCCATGTGAATAAATGGTGAGTTTTCTAAAATCATCCAGGATTGCAGCCACGCCATTTGAGAAGACCTCTATTCTTTCCTTGGCAAGTCCCTTGTCGCCATTGGAGAAATATAGAATGGAGCCAATGGAACCGTTTGCATATTTTAAAGAAATGGTGACCACATCATTTAAATGACGGGGGTCGTCCATTGCAACCGCATGGACGGAAACGGGAAGGGAGCCGTTGATAAAGGTGAGAAAATCTATGAAATGGCAGACTTCACCGATAATTCTGCCCCCACCTGTTTCCATGTCCTGTATCCATGAATCCACCGGTATATTTCCGGCATTTATACGGTAGACCATGGCCATGGGGGGCGTTTTAAAGCTTTGCTTCAATTTGGCGGCCAAGGGGGAAAAACGCCTGTTGTAACCAACCATTAATCGGGGAGACGCCCCTGCATCATTGTGGGCGAGTTCACTTATTTGTTCTAATTCACCCATATCCAGACAGAGTGGTTTTTCAACAAAAACATTCTTCCCATTTTCCATGGCCCTAAGTGTGAGATCTGCATGGGAATCGTGGCGGGTGGCGATGAAGACCGTATTCATCTGATCCGATGATAAAATATCGGTTTCATCTGCGGTGCAAAATTCAAATCCAAACTTTTCGGCAACGGACCGGGAGGTGACGCCTGAACCCGTCATGACGCCTTTAAGCCGAACCTTTTCCCCCGATGGGATGTTGGGCAATAGATGGCTTTGGGCATATGAACCCGCACCAATGAAACCGATGCTGCAGGAGGGGGCGTTTGTTGTTTTTGGGGCATTGATAATTATTTTTTTTTGTTCGAATTCCTTTGAATGATCGTACTCAATCAAGATCCCCACAAAGGGTTCTGATTTTGACATCATCATGTCATAGACCCCGGGGGCATTTTTAAAGGCAACCACGTGGGTGGTCAGGTAATTGACATTTATTTGTCCTGCCAGAATCAGATCCTGGAAGGCCTGCATGTTCCTTTTTTCCGTCCATCTGACATATGCAACCGGATAATCAACTCCCTTTTCTTCATATCCGGGATCATAGCGGCCGGGGCCATAGGAACATGACATTTTCAATTCAAGTTCTTTTTTATAGAAATGGGGTTCCCTGTCAAAGCCCGTTGGTACGGCTCCAACAACAACCACCCTTCCCCTTTTTCGGGAGATGGCACCGGCAAAATTAACAGGGTCCAGGGAAGAAGAGGCCGCCGTAATGATAACCCCATCGCAGCCGATGCCCTGGGTAAATTCATATATGGTTTCTTCTACCCCGTCCGCACCTCTTTGAATGCCTAAATCAAGGCAATTATCGGCCGCGATTCGTACCATTTCAGAATCAATGTCAACCCCGACCACCTTCACCCCGGAGGCCCGGAGTAACAATGCGGTGATCTGGCCCAACAACCCCAGACCAATGACCGCACAGGTTTCTCCCAGCCTTAAATCTGCTTGACGGACACCTTGCATGGCGATTGCGCCGAGGGTGTTATAGGCGGCCTGTTTTAAATCTGTATCCGGATTCAGCTTTACACAAAGATTTACAGGAACAGCGATGATTTCGGCGTGGGATGCGGACAATCCGCCACATGCAACAAGGTCGCCGGCATTGAATTCCGTGACCGAATCACCCACTTCAACGATTTCCCCGACACATGAATAGCCAAGGGATGAATATGCATCCAGTTTTTTCATCACCGCCCGATATGTTTGAACCGGACCTTGGGATTTCAGGGTGTCTATCACCTGTTTGACTTGTTGGGGACGCTCCTGGGCTTTGCCAAGTAATCCTTTTCTTGCCGTTTTAACGGTACTTCCCTCTGTCCCAGCACTTACGAGGGAATAAAATGTTTTCACAAGGACAGTGCCCTTGTTCACAACAGGAGGAGGCACTTCCAGTATTTTCATACTGCCGTTTTTCAATTTTTGGGTGAGTTGCCGCATGGGGTATCCCTTGGAAAATTAATTTTACAAAGATGGTGGATGCCTTGCCCTGTTAAGGACAATGAAAGCGTGGACGAGAGTAGAGCAGGTATTGCCGGTATTGAATTTTGGTGATTGTGGACGGTTTGGTGTGTGTTTAAGTGCTGTTTATCGTTGGGAAAAGCGCCCGTCATTATGTGGGTTGGGAGGTGGCGGTTTGTTTGGCACTTTGACCGCTGGGAAATTTCAATGCATCATCTATGGGGATTGAACAAATTGCCCCTTTGGATTCAATTGGCCATGGGCGGCCTGTTCCAACCAATAGACCTGGGTTTTAAGAAAGGCGGCCTCTGTGAAACGCTTTAAATATAGTGTTGAATTTGCCTGGGACATCCTCTGGCATATCTTTGGGGTCTGCATTAAAAATCGAATTTTTTCCCCAAGCTCGACACTATCACCGGGCTGAATTATAAAACCGTTTTGTTCATCTTTAATGGTATCGGGGATTCCCCCCACACAGGTCGAAATAACAGGGATTCCATAGGAGAGGGCCTCTAATATCACCAGGGGTTGTCCCTCTATGTAGCTTGGCAGAACGAGGACATCTGTCCCTGCATAAAGTTCGGCCTTTCTTTTCCCATGTGTAAGGCCGTGTAGGATCAAATGCTTTGAAAGCCCTTTTTGTCTGATTCTTTTTTCAGTTTCATGTTTGAAGTTTTCAGAGCCCCATTCTCCCATGGTATGGACTTCAAATTGACACCCTTCATCCGCCAGCTTTCCACATGCATCAACAAGGGTGGAAAAGCCCTTTTGTTCAGAAAGGGTCCCGACAAATAAAATACGAAACGGGGCGTCCTTTGTTTTAGAATCAGGGTTTAAAGAATTTTTGAGGGGAAGGTCGATACCATTGTCTGAAACAATGGTGTTTTCTATGCCGAATGTCCTTAGGTGGGCGGCGATTCCATCCCCTAGTACCCGCAGGCAGCAAAAGCGTGAAAGCACCAGTTTTCCATATAGGGTCTGGCGTTTATTTTCCCCAAGGAAATAGAAGGTTGCACCGGCCAATTCCCCTGCAAAGGGGACACGGAATAACCAGGCCGTCCAGAATAGAAGACTATCCCTTAGAAAATGGGGAAATGATTTTGCAACGGGGCAAAAAATCAGGGCAGGTCGGTTCCATAATATCTGGGAGAGAACCCTGAGCCAAAGACGGAAAAATTCATTCATCTTCCAGAAGTTGAATTTTCCCTGGTTGGTTTTGTTTCTGGTTTTGGAATTGATTTCTATGATCTTAAATCCAGGATTGTTTTCGACATGTTTTTTCAGGGCGGCGCATTGTAACTCCCCCCCTCCGAATGGTGGCGGTGTCTTTAAGATCATCAAAATTGACAGGTCGTTTTTTACCATTGGATCCGTTTGTCCATTATGCATCGGTTTATCTTAAACTGGGTGATGGTATCTTCTATGGAGTATGTATTCGAAGTTTCGGTAAAGAAACCAACGATAGAGCACACAGATTAAATGTTTTGCCTTGCTGAACTTATATTTCATATTTTCATTTTCCAGATTACGTATGGAAGTCTCCATGTCGTCTTTGTATCTTTTTTTGTATCTGGAATAGAGGGTTGATTTGGCGTAGCGGTACAATTCGATGTCCAATTGGTTTCTTTTTTTTATTTCATTCAAAATGGTCTTGTCTGTTAATTGGGCGTTGCTTTGGTAGTTTTTGTTATTGCTTTTATTTTTTACCTCATAGCGGACATCGAAGTTATATTCGGGGAGTTCATTCTTCATTAAAAGAAGGGACTCATCAAAGGATTCAATTAAACCCACAAATGAAAATTTTTCGTCTAAAATCCGTTTGGCCTTATCGAGGTCCTCACTCCCTGCAATTCGTTTTGTCATGAAATTGTCGAATCGTTTTTCCTTTAAAAACGAATGAATGCTCCAATCTATTTTCATTACATTTTTTTGATGATTGTAGTGGGATATATAGCGAGAAACCGGCTCCCTTAGAAATGTAATATAATCAACGCGATCATCCATGACCGATTCGTAATTTAGATACGATCGTGTGGTATGGCCTCCAAAGCTTTTTACAAACCGTAAAAACGTGAATAAATGCTTCGCTTCCATTGTTTGAAATGAATTATCATCCGCGTTTGTCCAATAATCCCAGGGCGTCAATGTAATATGGGACATGAAATTATTTCTGAATAAATAGTGTAAGGTGGTCCCACCGGCCTTCTCTATGTGAATAAAGCAAATCAAAATTTAACAATCCTTGTTGGAGGAGGTTTTTGTTTTTTTGTTTTCACGTCTGGAACACGCCAGTTAAAGATGAGGAGAGATCATGCCTTATAACGAATACAGGAATTTGTGTAAGGCCATCCCATGGGATCTGTAGTCAAATAAGGCGATTGCACATTTTTGACCCCTTTCTCCTATTTCAATCGCTTTTTGGGGATTTGAAATTAAATATTCGATTGCAGCGACAATACTCTGGACATCGTCTGGAGCTACAAGCATGGCACTGTGCCTATCTTTGAGAATGGCTCCCACATCAGAAACATCCGATGCAAGAACAGGTTTTCCTGAGGCTAAAAATTCACCCAGTTTAAATGGAAACCCGGCATTCGCGTACCCGCTATTAATCCTTGTCATACATGGGATATCAACCGTTGATAGAATGTTATAGTACTCGTTTTCATCAACGTATCCTCTATAGTCAATGCGATTTTTTGCAGGTGAATTTTCTATTCTTTGTTTGACCTCTTTAATCCTCTGGTCGGCCCCTTTGCCCGTCATAATCATTTCCAGGCGGGGATGCTTGGTTGCCAAGATATCGAATGCATCAAGCAGGTTGGAAATGCCGTCTTTAACGCCGAAACTTCCGGAATAAAGTAAGGTCACTTGCTGTTTATTGAAGGCGTTTGGTAACTTTGAAAACTTTGTTATATCAATGGATATGGGTTTAACATGCAATGGTAACCGGCCTTGTCCCATTTCATGATATCGGTTTTTTAGATAAGAGCTGATAATGATCACTCCATCTGCAATTTTGGGCATGTTGTTTGTTAATTTTTGTTTAAAAAACAGCATGATAAGGTGTTGCCAATTCGTGGCTATTTCTTTGCCGAATTCAGCGTCTTCTACGATATCAAAGACAATTTTATAGCCCATCATTTGGGCTGTGACGATGGCGATGATGTTGTCTATTGAAGGAAAATGGTAAACAAAAAGAATGTTTTGATGGTTCGCCCTATGATTTTTTCGGATTTCAATAATTGTTTTAACGATTAAAAGGGGTAATTTGAACGCTAATTTCCACCCAAGAAGATTTGGAAGAATGGTGGTGTATGGAATGCCTTTATACCTTCCGTTGGATTTGTTTAAGGTGGTGGATTGTCTCGTTATAATAACGGTACTTATGGCACCCTGGGTGGTTAACGCATCAATGGTGTGCTGAATTCGTTTTGTTCCTGCCATTCCTTTGGGGAATGGAATATTCAATAAAAAGACGATGTTTAGCTTCATGTTATTCCAGGTATGTTAGTATTTTCCCCGTTGCTCATCAGGGGTGAGGTTTCGGATAACCTTTGCCGGAGAGCCGGCGGCGATCACATTGGGCGGTAATGATTTTGTGACAATGCTGTTTGCACCGACCAAGGTATTCTCTCCAATTGTCACACCCTTGAAAACCATTACATTGTACCCCAACCAAACATTGTCACCTATGATGACGGGAGAGTCCGGACCGGTGCGTGGATCATCAAAATGCCAATCGGTATCGAAAATTGTCGTATTTGTAGCACATCTTACATTCCTGCCGATGAGAACCTCCTTTGCACTGCCAATCACCGTGCCGGAGAAACCACAATTCTCACCAATTTTAATCCTCGCCTTTTCCTTTAAGGTGGAAATTCTGCATGATCTGACAAAACCGCCCAATGTCGAATTTTCTCCTGAATTGAATCGGCAGGACGAATCAATGGATATTTTACTTCCAGGGTGGCGCCAGAATCGTACCATTCCATTGAAAATACATTTTTTACCCATGCGGATGCCCCACCATTTTGCAAACGTCCACACAATCGGTCCATACCATTTTTGGCGTAATAACCGCCATGCGTAATAGGCTGTTACAGGCATTCGTTCATGACTGAGTTTGTTTTTTAACATTGACTTTAACCTTTGTTGATTATGTCGGTATAAGCGTTTTTTAGCTGGTCAAACACAATTTCATTGGCATGTCTTTTCCGTGCGACAGCATTGGCTCGTTTACCCAGACTTTGGGCCAATTGATCATCTAAGAAAATGTCTCTTATTCGTGAACTGAGAACTTCGGGATCTCCTGTAGGGAAAAAGAGCCCGGTATTGCCTTCGTCAATGAGGCTTGGCACTCCCCCGGTATAGGATGAAACCACCGGCATACCCATTAATTGAGCCTCGCATACGGCATTGGGACTATTGTCGATAAAAGAGGGGGATACGAAAACATGGGATTGCATTAGTTCGGATGTCATTTCTTCCGCCGTAAGCATTCCAAGTTCCTTTACAATAGAACCCAGGCAGGCCATTTTTTTTCTAAGGTATCGGCCATATCCATTTTTTTTGCTTATTGGGCCGGCAATGCATACTTCTATGTCCGGAAAATCTTTTCTAAGATACAGTGCCGCCTCAAACAATATATCAGCTCCTTTTCTCGGATGCCCTGCATTTGTAAAAATAATGCGAAATTTTTTACACTTATCGATACGCCATCTGTTGTTCCAAAAAGGGGAACGAAGGGTTTCACCCACATGGTAATAACGTGCTTCGGGATTCATCCCTAAAACATGGGATTTGTCCCATGAAGTGCGACCTAAAAAGTATGTATTGCCTCTTATTATTTCTTTTTCCAATCTGGCTGCTTTTATATAGTTCCAATAATTCCACAACGGCCCCCGCAGTACCAATGGTTCAATGATGCGATGCATGCGAACAATTTCAATGAGCGGCTTGTTTCCAAAAAAATGGTACCATTCCGAATATGGGCCAAGAAGTCCTTGAACGCTTATAACCGTGGGAATATCAACTATGTTGCGGGCGCTAAGGAGTCCATAGAATCTCTCCGTCCCATGGATATGAATAAGGTCCGGGTTCCAGTTGGAAATTATTGAGGCACATGTATTAAGTGCCTTGATCATATTCCGTTTGTTGTTGTTTTTGCCAGAAGGGGTAAGGAAAAAATCTATTCCGTTTTCCTTGGAATGTACAATTTGCTTAACAGGTGCTGCGGTTACCACGGCCATCTGGTAATCACTGTTCCCATTGAGATAGTCCAGAAGTGACGACATCCAGCCGCCGCTATTCCGCTGGTTAGAATTTGTTGACGGATTGGTTCTTGGAATAGGTATGTTCGTAAACCAAAGTACTCTCAATGTTTTGTCCTTCCTCTGCATTAGGTTTGGTTGGCATTGCCTTTTTGAGTGAGCCCAATCCCCCTTCCGGTAGATAATATTCTATTTCTTCGTCCGTCATTCTAAGCAACTTCCTGTTTAGACAAACACCGATTGAAAGCCAAAAAAGGACATATCGGGGGAAGGCCGCCGGCAGGCCAAAGGGCAGCATTTCCAACAACCAACCCAGAATAATAAATGCAAAGCCCTTGACCACCCAATTCCGTGAAAGGAAAAAACCGCTCAACACTGCGGGGACTGCCAATAACATCATCAGGACAAGCATAATCCCACCGCCTTTGAGGATGACCTGGAAATATCCGCATTCAATATTAACCCGGTATTTTTCTCCGCTGCCCATGCTGTAATAGGTACCGATGGAGCCTCGTCCAAAGGCGAGATCCCATATGTCCATGTCATCTAAAAAATCCCAGTAGAGATTAACACCGCTGGTCTGACCGGTTCGAGTATCCTCGAAAATTTCTTCTTTAAAGGTGTTGATTCGATGCTCTGTATTTTTTCCCAGGAAGAAAAAGTCGGAATGGGTGGCCGTATAATATACAACACCAAACACAGCCATATAACAGCAAATGATGCCCAATTTACGACGACCTTGGAATTTGTATTGTCGTTTTATTCCGATATAGCTGGCAGCCAGAATGAGGAAACTATGGCCCAATATGGCATTTCGACTTGAGGACAGAACAACAAAAAAAACCTGTAAAAAAGCGCCGACAAGGGCAACTCGCTTGGCGCCCTTGGACAGATGGTGCCAAAAAAGCAATAGGGCGGAACAGCCCCATAATAGATGAAAATGGGTAAATAGCCGCAGGGGAGGAACCCATCCCACAAATAGGATGGTCAACCCAAGGAGACCATGGTTTAACATGGCCCTCAGTAAATACTGGAGAAACCTGGGGTCCATGGATAAAAAGATCACACCAGGGACAAACCAGGTCCAGGCTGCATGGCGTATTCCGAAATTGTCGCGGATGGCTTTGATTTCAAAGCTGGTCATTCCCCGTAGGGCCGTAACCATTCCCCACAAAAGTAAATATCCGATGATGACAACGGTTATAAAGTGGATTTGTTTTGCGCGTTTTCGGATATCCTGGGAACTTGCCATCAACAAACAGGGCATGGCAATGCAAAGTAAAGGAGACGCAATGTAAATGCTGTTGATTTGCCAGCGGGTTTTCGCCAGTGTTAGCACCGAATAACTCAGCATTAACAGCCAAAACCCGATACTGAATAATTTTCCGCCGGGAAATGGAGTCGATCTGTCAAATATTTTTTGGGTGGTCTTATCCATCATAATTTAACGAGCATGTTTTTGGCTTTTTGGATGAATCGCCATCCTGAAGAACAATAAAGTCGGTATTCTCTTGGTATTTTTAATTTTCTGAAATCACAGGGATCCGGCAACTTGCGTCCCTTTCCAGACATCAGTTCCGCGATCAAATCCAGATACCCCTTCACCGTATGTTCAGGGGTAAACAGGCGTTGTTGTCTCTCTTTCAGATAGTGTTGTATCTCTTGATAGGTGTCTGGGTGGGTGGCCAAATGAAGAATCTGCTGCCCATATGCCAGAGGATCATTAATGCTGCACTGAAGTTGATCTGCCACTTTTCCCAATACCCATTTAAAGTTGTGGATATCACTGCAAACAGGGACACATCCCAAGGCCATTCCTTCGAGCATGACGTTGCTCAACCCTTCGGAAAACGAGGGAAGCAGGACAAAATTGGAATGGGACATGATCCCAAGGGTCTCTTCCCTTGAGATCAAACCATGGAGTTTAACATCATGGACAGATACTCGTTTGAACTCATTTTCAAGCCATTGCCCCAGGGGGCCGTCCCCGGCGATATCAAGGGAAAAAGGGAGACCTTTGTCTTGTAAATATTTTGCAATGGCAGGGATGATTTTTACATTCTTGTCTGGATTTGTGAGACGTCCCACATAGCATAATCTCAGTCGATCTCCCAAACGGGGAGTCCCTTCTCCTTTAACGCGGGTACAATTTGAAATCAGTCTGATAGGCGCTTTGATACGGTTATCCGCTGACATGATGCGTTCCATTTCAGCCGAGATGGCGACTGCGGTGTGCATATATTCGGAGTTCATGGCCAGGTGACGAAGTGCGTTCGGATTCAACACTCGCATTACCCCTATCCGTTTTATCTCCGGTTTCAGGCAGGGTAGAATCATCTGGGTTTCGGGGCTGGTATTATTGATAACAACAGAATACTTGTTCAACGCTATCACCTGGGCCAACCGTTTTAACCGCTGGGGCAGAAAATTCATGCCCGAGACGGGATGGAGGAGGTTCCAGCCGGATTGGGTTGCAAATTTAAAATCATCGCCCGGTTTAGGTCCGGTAATCAGAACATCCACCCTGTGGCCGGCTTGGGTCAAACCGTTCTCAATGATCGCCACAGAGGTTCCGACACCGGAAAGTGGTAAGCGTGGCAAGGTTAGTGCAATTTTCATAATAAATGCCTGCAGCCTCAGTGCTCTGGTTTGCTATGTCTGATGGATTTTATGTTCGGCTGTTTGCAAGTTCAAGCCGCCTATTTCCATAGGTGATAAAGAAAGCGTCCGTGTTTGCAATCCAATATTTTTTTGTAATGATTCAAGGGGGTGTGTTTTAAAATCAAATTGATGAAATCTTGGTTGTTCAGGTTTTTATATGCAGATTGAAAGGGGCGCTCTTCAGGATTGTGGGGCTCGAAAAACATTTCATTCATATCAAGATTTTTCAATAGGTTGATAAAGGATAAATAAGAGGTTTCCTTTTTTAAAAAATGATGAAAAATATTAAGTGCAACGACAATATCAAATGTTGTTGGCCCATGGATTAACTCCAGGACACTTCCCTGCCATATTTCAAAATGCCGGTTTTCGGCTTTCTTTAATTTTTCTAAAAAATAGTTGATCTCCGGATCGAGTTCAACAGCAGTGCATTGGTATCCCAATTCCTCAAAACAATGTGAAAAATAACCAAAGTTTGCCCCTATGTCCAAAACACTACCTGAAGTATTTTTCACTGCATGTTTGATGGCGTCGAACCGTTCTATATTATTATGCACATAGGGAATATCCTGCAAATCGGGATGGTGGGGCATCTGATATAATTTCCCACCTTCAGCAGACCCGTTTTTGGTCCTCTTTGAAAAGGCAATCAACTGCATTTTAAAGGCCATCCAATGGGCGTGTCGGACAGTTACAATGGCTGGGATTTTAGTCAATTCCAGAATTTTGGCAATTGCCATTCTATGGATGCTGTTCTCGAATAAAATATGCCCTTCTCTGGTGATCCGGACCCTTACCTCATCATGGAGAATACCATTCAACTCTTTCTGGCTTTTATACCCATCCTCCTTTATTGAAATAAACAAATCGTCAATTTTAGCCACCCTGTTTTCATAATCAAAGGCGGTTATAAATTCCCATTTATTCGTTCCATTCATTGCGTCTTTCTGGCTTGTTGTGGATATCTCCGGATTGTAAAAATCGGTTTGGTCAAAGGGAACCCCATCTTCAAAATGGGCTTTAAATGCTTGATTTAATGCCATGCTTTCAAACGGTCTCCTTCTTCGGTCCCAATCCCCACCCTTGACCAGGCTCAATGTCTTCAACAGGTCATACTTTTCGAAATTATAGCCGACTTCGTTGATTTCCATGGGATTGATCCAGATATATTGTCCAGGCGTACTGATCGGCTTTATTTTTGAAAGCGTCCTATAGAATAGGTTGGTTTTAAGCTCAACAGATCTCAATCGTCTTAAAATGCTTTTATGCAATTTCCTGACGCGCTTCTTTCCCATGGCATGTTTAATCATTATGGATGTCCCTCGAACCCGTTTAGAAAAGTGATGGTTTAGGCGAATTGGTTATGGTTGCAACTCTTTAAAGTCATTTTGCCTCTTTAATCATCCTGCGCAATAAAACCCGTGGCCCGGGCCGGTAGAATTTTTTCCAGAATTTTTTCCACATTCTTTTTCCCATGAAAAACAAAACCATTTTATGGAAGGGGACCCTGCCTCTTGCATACCTGAGGAAAATGGTTCCAAGGCGGCCATCATTTTCCACCCTCATATGTTCATAATACACTAGGGCGCGTCGTCCTAAATTCTGAAGCATCCTTTTTGTACAAATACCTTGTTCCCTTGCTTCTTTTTCCATTTCAAGTAAACCCGTGTACATAAATTTGTACCTGAGTCTTAGGGGGCTTGCCTGTATCCTTTCTCCACTGTCGTGCTCCCTGACGTACAAAAGCACTTGGTTTAACCAGTCCCCCCTTGCCCCCCTGCATACCAGCCTGAAATTAAATTCAAAATCCTCACCCGCCCTCAGGTCTTCCTTCCAAGCACCTCCCCTTGCAATTGCTTTTCTAAGATATACGGGGGCAGAGGTTTTAATTGGATAGACAAGGGGAAAATCGTCAATGGAGTGGGAGCGGGAATAGAAATCAACAACAGGGTTGGAATCTTCAATTGCTTTTACGAAGCGTTTATAATTACAGACACTAAATTCTTTTTTTTGTTTTTTTATGGCCTCCACCTGAATGGTCAGTTTGTCTGGATGGAGGATGTCATCTGAATCCACAAATTGAATATACTCACCCTTACTTTCGAGGACTCCGGTATTCCTTGCAGCTGACGGACCTTTGTTGGTTTGATGGATGATTTTAATCCCTAGCCCATTGTCGTCCTGCTGTTTTTTCCCATTGGCCCACTTTTGGAGGACTTTTCTTGAATCGTCGGTGGAGCCGTCGTCAACAATAATGATTTCAATGGGGCGATGGGTTTGTCTCCATACGGAGTCCAAGGTATCTGTAACAATCTGGGCCCGGTTGTAGCAAGGTACGATGACGGATACCAAGTCTTTCTCATGTTTTTCTGTGATCCAATGTTTCATGTTAATGGGGTCTCCTGGAGGGTTTTGATCGAGATGCATTTCCCATTTTGATCTGTATTTTATTCTTTGTCCGGGTTGGGTGGGGGTGAAAAATTTTTATAAACCTGCTGGCCGTTTTTTTTTACCCATTGGGCATGCCGTCTTGTGAGGATGACAGGTATTTTTTCAAAGCGGAGCAATTGACAAATCGCAAGTCTGTGCATGCCTTCTTCAAACAATAGGTCTCCATGCCTGCCCACCTGTACCCGTATTTCATTGAACGGGAATCCAGACTCCAGTTCTTTTTGGCTTTTATACCCTTCTTTTTTCAGTAGATTAAAAATCGTTTCTATGCGGTTCCATTTTTCCCTGTACATCTTTTCGCTAGAACAATTATCGGGTCTTTCTCCTTGGGCAATGCGCTTTAAATTTTCTTTGAATTCCGGAATGTCATCATACGCGCGTCCCAATTCGGTATGCTGTTTTAAGATAAAATATATATTTCCGTATTTTTTAATTGGGGCCCCTCCCAGATCCCAGTCGCCACCCTTTACAGTTCCAAAATGCCACATCCCATTTTGTTTTAATGTTGAATCACAGGTATTAACGGTATTTTTAATTTCTTGTGGATCTACATAGATGATGCCTTTGTAGTCCCTTCTCAGACGACATAGGGTTGAAATGGCAAAATGTCGAAGTGGTCTGTAAATTGGCCTGAGAGTTGCTTTTAGTCTGTCTTTGACCATTGATGACAGATTATCCGACTTTTCAGGATGTGCAACACGTCCACAATAGCCTGGCTTAATAATGTTTTTACCGATTTTTTTTTCTTCCTGGAGGGGCATTTGATCCGACGGTATCATTTATGATTTTAACCCGAAACTATGGCACGATTGCGCTTATTTGTCAGCACGAGTTGAATAATGCCGACAATCTCTCTGAATGCTTCAAGACGAAGGACATACGAGATGGTGAGATAGACTGTGATTCCCATGAAAATTTGGCAGCAAAATTTAAAAACAAGGCTGTCAAAATGCAATATCTCAAGAGAATAGACACAGACGCCCATGAAAACAGAGGTAACGACATATGGTAAGACATCCCTTATCTGTTCCCAGTAGGTATATTGGAAAAGGTGTTTGGAATAGTATCCATTAATAAAATAGGCAAAAACGCCTTGGACGACCTGACCGATTATCATCGCCTCTATTCCCCATCGATAGGTGATGGCGATTGCGATTGCGGTCAATATTTTTTTTATGAGTTCATTCCTTAGATTTAAATCCGATCGTCCGATTGAAAGAAGGCTGTTCACATGGATTAAGTGCAGAGGGTATAAAATGACTCCAAGACTGATGAGGCGAATGTAAGGAATGCATTTTGCCCACTTCTCCGTCAGCAGCACATATACTAAAGTGTCTGCCGTAACAACCAATCCAACTACGATGGGGCAGTTCAGGAAAAACAATACCACCAGCACTTTTTTCATTCCCCTTTTGATACGGGCCCTGTCATCGTTGATTGAAGAAAATATCGGGAAAATCACACGTCGGGCAATTACAGCAAGATTCTGCGTCGGCAATTGCACCAGGCTGTTTCCCCTGGCATAAAGCCCCAGAGCTGCAGGGGGAAAGAGCTTGCCTATAACGACGGTATAAATATTCCTGAAAAAAGAATCCAGCAGTCCAGAGGCCAGAACCTTTGACCCAAACCCAAATAATTGCCGGATTGATTGAAAACTAAAAGACAAAGACGGGCGCCAACTTGAACACATCCATAAGCCGATCATATTAATCGTACTGCTACATAGGGATTGGCAAACAAGACTCCAGATGCCAAAGCCATTGAATGCCATCGTAATACCGATGGCACCGGACAGGATAATGCTGGTCAGGGTTACGACCGTCTGGGTTTTAAAGTTAATTCGTTTTGTTAAGAGGGTGGAATGGATTAATCCAAAGGACTGGATAATCAACTGAACCCCTAAAACCTTGATCAAGATATCCAGCTGGGGCATACCATAAAAACGAGCAATCACTGGTGCGGCCAACCAGAGGATTAGATATATCAATACACTTAAAAAAATATTGGTATAGAAAATGGAACATTCATCAATATAGGTTGCATCTTTCTTTTGAATAAGCGCCTGGCCGAAACCGCTGTTCACCAATGTCCGGGAAATGGCAATGAAAACCAACACAATGCCAACCACACCATAGTGCTCCGGCAGCAGCATCCGCGCCAAAATAATGGAAATAACAAACCGGATACCTTGTCGCCCTATGTGTTGGGCAGCATTCCATCCAACCCCTTTTATGGTTTTTTCTTTTAACATATCAATTGATCCGGGGCTTGTTTTTCCCCAGGCTTTTATTCATGAAAGTGGCCCCTTGCATAAGGTCTTTTCGGATGGTGGACAATTGGAGCAATATTTTAAAAATCATTACAACAATCCTATGCCGGAGCTGGCTCCGGCTGCCAAATGCATAAAGGCGATATTTCCATGGGATACCTTTATCAAGGGATTTTAAGACATCCATTTCCTTTTCCGCTTTGGCTTTGTCCCGGCATAGATAGGCGTAAAAAACTGCCCGTTTTGCTACCCATGTTCGTATGGCCCGGTCTTCTTTTTCCGGTAAAGGGTATTTTTTAAGATAATGAAGGGTAAGCCTTTGACTGGAATTTATAAATCCGGCCTTTTTTTTGATGCTTCTGGAGTTTGTTGCAGATTCTGGAAGAAGGTTGCGTGTGGCTGTGGATATTGCCAGATACTTCACCTTGGCCCGTCTTGAGATTTCAAGGAAACGCTGGGTATCACCCATGGCATAGGTTGAATCCGTTACTTCTGGACACTCCTTTAAAATTTGGAGGGACAAGGTTTTACGGACGCAAACGGTAAGGGGCCAGATGTGCATGGCACCCGTCATTTGTTGAAGGTATGGATCCGGGGTGTCGCAAAGGTGGGGCCGAACAGGGATTGCAAATTTAATATGCTCTCCCGTGGTTGTATTCAAAGAATCCGCATTGGTGAAAACCATTCCATAATCCGGGTTTTTCTCAAGGAAATCCACCTGGATTTGTAATTTTCCAGGATCGTGCCAATGGTCGTCTCCCTCGCAATATGCAATGTACTTTCCCCGGGCTGCGTTTTCTATACGGTGGCTGTTTTTTCTGGCTCCCACATTGGCGTCTGAAGTAATTACTCTTATTTGTGCTGGGTTTTTTTTTGATAGGACATCACCATACCCAGGGTATCGTCAAGCGAACAATCTTCGCCAATTATCAGTTCAATGGGAAAAGATGTTTTTTGTGCCAAAATACTTTCAATGGCATTTGCGATAAATTTTTGATGATTATAGGTCAACATCAGCACACTGACTAAAGGAGCAGGCAAGAGGCTATTCTCATCCGAGCATTCCCAGGCATTAACCGTTCCTTGATTATAGGGTAGTTCATGTATACGCTTGGTTCTGAAGAGTTCAATCATGGAAGAGTCCTTAACTTTCAGTGATATCAATTGTGACGTGTTGATCTATATTGTCCATAATTTTCACCATATCGTTTTGTGAAGAAAATGAAAGAAGAAGCACGCCCAATGAACAATTTGCCCCTTCAAAAGGATATACATCATCCCTCGGTTGTCCCCATATGTTTGATTCGCAGATTCGCTTCTCCAACTCTTTAGAAAAGCGAATCTTTTTAAGCCTTCCCGGGGAGGTGGAATGCAATACATAGTAGGAATAAAAACCATTTATTTCGTTTTCCCAGGGGCGATCACATTCCAAGCCTATCGCCACATTAATTGTGTTTTTAACCATATCAAATCCTGTGGCGTGAGAGACCAGCTGGGGAAGCATATTCCCACCATTGCGCGGTGCAACCTCCATCAGGTATATCTTATCATTTTTATCGATTCGGAATTCTAAATTGACAGGGCCATATTTCAGGCCAATCAGATCGATAAATTTTTGTAATTTTGTTTTAAGGCGTTGTTCAATCTCCATATTTCCATAGGGGAAATCTCCACCTATGGGAACGAGACCGTTTATGGAATGATTAAATCGATGCCGAGCCAAACAGCAGAGAATCAGTTTCCCTTCCCATATAAATCCCTCTCCCAAAATTTGCACCCCATGAGCCCCCACAAATTCTTCAAGTATGACACGCTTGGAAGCGCTATAGGAAAGTGCATATTTAAATGCCTTGTTGAAATCATTCCAGTCTCTTAGGATACTAACCCCTTTGCTTCCGCTGGAGTCAACGGGTTTAACGACAATCGGCAGATCTAATTTGAGTTTTTTTAAATTTATATTCTCTGTTGATTTAAAACTAACATATCGAGGACAAGAGAAGCCTTGTTCCAATAAGAATTTTCTATATAAGTGTTTAGATGTCAGTATGTTAACTGTCTTGTAGGGATTTGTTGGTAATCCCAGATGCTCTGCCACAAAAGCAGCGGTCGGTGCAGCCGCCTCCGAGGCATACGCCACGATGCCATCAACGGAAATATTCGAGGCCAAGGAGAGGATCGCATCCATGTCTGTTGTGCTGCAGTTGTGATATTCATGTGATAATTTGTGCCCGGGATTCCCAGGGAGATAATCCGCTGTGACGACATAATAACCATTGTTACGAGCATAGCTTATCGCAGGTATCTGCGTATAAGATCCACCGAGAAACAACACTTTTTTCATTGAGGATTCTCCATTTGGCCACGTGGATTCCTATGGGCTACATTGGATGCGTGATCTGCATGATTAAAAATGCGTTTTGAAAAATAATCCCTATCAATCCATGGGAAAAACATATTCCATGGTTATTCGCGGTGCATTTGGATTGTTATAATTTGTCTCTATGATTTTAAAGCCAAGTTTCTCATATAATCGGATTGCACGATTATTGGCATAGGCTCCGAGTTGAGCTCGCTTCATCCCATTTTCATGCATCATTTCTAACGCTCTTAGGAACAATTCGGTGCCCAATTTTTGTCCTCTATAACCAGGCTTAATGACCAAAATGGTATAAGTTCCAATATGATTTATAGTATCATTGCTATAGAAGGCAACCATTCCGATGCATACATTTTTTTCGCGAGCCATTAGGATTTTTCCAAATCGCATGATCTTCACCACATACTCAGATATGTTCATGCGACTCGACAATGATTCTTCAAATTCATTATCCACATCATACAAGAATTGGATGATTTCCATAATTGTATCTGGGGTATTATTTTTAACGGCTTCGATATTAATCAATTGTTATTCCTCTTAAGAGCAGTTTAATCTAATGTTTTGATAGATGTCGTCTCAATTGAAATTTTAAGTGGGCCATTATAATGATGGATGTAAGATTTAATTTTATTGAACGGAATTTATGACATCACATATTTTCGTTACATCATCTATTGTGAGGTAGTCTGACATTGGTAGACAGAGGATACGTTTCGAAATATCATAAGCAGTTTTGCATTTAATTTTATTTTCAAAGATTGTCTCCAGGCTTGGGTGGAAATATTCCCGGGGATAAATTTGATTTTCTTTTAACCGTTGTATCAGATGAAATTTAAATGCCTCGGATTCCAGAATGATGGGCATATAGGAATAATTTATATTTCCTGTGAGTTTTTGAAATCTTATTTTATTGTTGGATTCTAAAAGGGAGCAATAGTGTTCATAGATCTCTTTTCTGCGCAGGTTGGCCTGCTCATGATATCTGAGGTTGATAATGCCCATGGCCGCACACATCTCGATGAGCTTTGCATTTGTTCCCTGCTGCTGGGTGATTTCCTTTTTTTCGTCCATTCCAAAGTAGGCCAGTTTTCTAATGGACTTCACCATTTCGTTATCCCGGCAAAACAGAGCCCCGCCTTCTATGCTGTGAAACACCTTGGTGGCATTGAAACTGGTCATGGACAGGTCGCCGTATGAAAGCAGGGAGCGGCCCTTGTAATTCACCCCAAAGGCATGGGCTGCATCATAAATCACCTTTAGCCCATATTCCTTGGCGATTTGACCAATGGCTTCAACATCACAGGGGTTGCTGTATACATGAACCGGAAGAATGCCCCTGGTCTCCTTGGTGATTTTTTCTTTTATTTTTTCAGGATCGATGTTCAGCGTATCAGGATCAATATCTGCATAAACGGGCTTGCACCCCTCCCATATCAGACAATCCGAACTTGCGATGTGTGTAAAGGGGGTTGTTATGATCTCTTTTCCGTTTAGGCCCAGGGCCCTTACGGCAATCTGAAGCGCCAGGGTGCCGTTGCCCAGACAGACAAGATTCTCTATGCCTGTGAACGCCCTTAAATCCTGTTCAAATCGTTGGAAGAGGGGACCGTCATTGGTCACAAGATGGGTTTCCCAAATCTCTTCGAGAAGTTCTACAAATTCTTCCAAGGGGGGCAGAAAGGTTTTTGTCACATAAATGGGGTTCATTTCAATCTCCTGATGTTACACAGCGTTTTGTATCCTTTTCGGGTTGCGCGTCAAATGATGGAATAAAGGGGGGCAGATCGCTTGTGGGAATGTCCTTTAACATGGATAGATTCCCATCGACCTCCGATAAAATAGGTTTTTTTATCCCCCAATGGATATTGAGATCTGGATCGTCCCAGATAATGCCCATGCTATCCCGGGGGGAATAGTAGTTATCGCATTTGTATTGAAAAATTGTATTATCTTCCAAGGCCAGGACACCGTGGGCAAATCCCCTTGGCACATAAAGCATCCGAAAATTTTTTGAGGAAAGGTGGACGGACACATGGTGCCCAAAATAGGGAGAACCCGTCCTGATATCCACGGCAATATCCAAAACAGACCCTGAAAGGACCCTGCACAGCTTCGCCTGGGGGAACTTAAGCTGATAGTGAAGGCCCCGAAGGACATGGCCATTGGAGACCGATACATTTTCCTGTACGAAATCGGCATCCATTCCCTGGGCCAGGAGGATATCCCTTCGATAGCTTTCAAAGAATATCCCCCGCCCGTCTTTGAAAACAGTGGGCTCGAAGATGGTGACGCCGGGAAGATCCGTCTTGATGGGGTTCAATTCGACCTCCGATGATGGGGTGTGGGTTTTAAAGGGGATTTTGTTTTGGAACGCCCCATGAAATGCGGTTAATATTCATATGCACCAATGTCCTGGGCACTGCCGTTGGGAACAGGCTTGTTGTCATGGTCGAGTTTTATGCTGAGTCCGTACCTGGCCTTGAATCGATCGTAGGCACCATGTGCCCCCCCTCCGTCTATGGCCGGGCTGTCTGAGGATAAACGAAAATCCGCATTTACGGCATCAATGTGACGGGGGTCTGCCCCCATTAAACCCGCTCCGAAGGAGGGGTATTTTCTGGAAAAGCTCGAATGGCTTAAATAGAGTTTCCAGGCTGCAGGTCCCGTCTGCTTGTAAATACCCACCCGGAATTTTGAACGCCCTTTGCTGCTGTGAAAGATATTGTTTTTGACCACTGCCCGATCCAGGGAGGCTTGTACTGCTCCAATCATCAGGTTGTGGGACTTTTTTGAGTCGGAACCGATATTGCCGAAAATATTATTTATCAGGGTCAATCTTTCATCGGGGGCATTCCCATAATGATCTCCAATGAAAACACCGGCACGGTCGCAATTATAGGCCGTATTATTGATCCAATAAACACGGTTCTGCCCGCTGGAATAAAAGCCGGCGGAGTTCCCTTTTTCATTGTGTGAATTATAGGCAATGTTGCCGATGTAATAGATTTCATCCGATCGTGTCTGATTTTTTTTGGTATAGGATAAAAAGCCTCCATCCGCACTGTTGTAGTTATAAACAACATTGAACAATGTCCAGATATTGTTTCTGGCAGCACCGGCAGGCCCTGCTCCCGATCCATATCGAAAGGGAATTGAGGTTTTACCATAGACCTTGCCATAGCCTTCACCAAAATTAAAAACATTGTTTTCGGAGACAATTACATCCTGGCACATTTTCAGATCCAGAAAGTTTTCATAGCAGTCGTGTGCCGTATTTTTACCAATGTAAATATATTGCGGCATGTCCGTGCTTTTCACGAAACTGTCCCATGCGATCTGGATCCCATCACCGCCGATGTGATTGAACCTATTGCCTATGATCCAGGCGTGGCTGATATTTGCATCAATACTGATACCAACAGCGTCCTTTTTCACCGTTGTTGTTCGGCCGTCGCCAATGTGGTGGAAATGATTTTTATAAAGGACGATGTTCCGGATGAGATAGGGCTTAGAATGGGCATTTTTTATCCGGATAATCTGGTAACTCTCCGAAGGATCATATTGTCCATTATAAAATTCACAATTCCTGACGGCGATATTCTTTATCGGTCCATCATCGAAGCGCCCTATATAAACGGCCTTTTTGCTGGATTGCTCCATGTCAAACCGGATGTTTTCAAGAACAATATGGCTTCCCCTCAGAAATAATGCGCCATGAAATATGGGTTCATCCCCCTTGATCCCCCTAATGAAAATCGGCAGGGCTTTTGTACCGGAAATCTTTACGCTCCCCATTATCCCCCGTGTGCCCTTGTGTATCTCCACCACACTGCCCGGGGGTAATGGCGGGCCATACATCGGCCTGCCGGACATCCTGTCGGGGCAAGTTACCCGTGGCTTTTCAACGGTTCCATATGGATTGTTCTTATCCGTCGCCTTTGGGTGGGTGGGCATCACAAAATGGGTATAGGGTCCATTGGGACCAATCCTGTAAGGTTCAGGGCCGGAACCATAGTCATAGGTATATTTTTCGTTGGAATACATTTCATGGGAGGTGGTGATCCCGAAGGGCGGTTCTGGAATACCCTTAATGGACGTCCATGTGTCTGCGGCCATGGCATAGCCATGGGATATCAGAAAGATCCATATGATACATAAAATTCTCATTGGCGTTTCTCCTGTCTTAGGTGCTGACCAAGCTGCACCATTGGAAAACAGTAATACCCATGTTTTCCCCAGTATCGTACCAAACTTAATCTGAAAGGATGGCGGTTAAATATTGACCGTAATTGGACTTTGCCATGGGAACGGTGAGGGCTTCGAGCTGGTTGATATCGATGAACCCTTTCCTGAAAGCAACCTCTTCAATGCATCCTATTTTCAACCCCTGGCGTTTTTCTATGGTTTCAATGAAAGATGCGGCCTCCAATAGGGACTCATGTGTTCCCGTATCAAGCCAGGCAAACCCCCGGCCCAGGCACAGGACCTTTAGATCTCCACGTTCCAGATAGGCGGTGTTGACGGAGGTGATTTCCAACTCACCCCGGGCAGACGGTTTTACGGTTTTTGCAATATCCACAACATCATTGTCGTAAAAGTATAAACCGGGAACCGCATATGTCGATTTGGGGTTTTCCGGTTTCTCTTCTATGCCCAGGACATTTTTCTCGGAATCAAACTCAACAATCCCATACCGCTCAGGGTCATTGACCCTGTATCCGTATATTAATCCCCCCTTTTCAAGTTCAGTACCCTCCTTTAAAAAGGGATAAAATCCCTGGCCGTGGAAAATATTATCTCCAAGGATAAGGCATACGTTGTCGTTACCTATGAAGGCTTCCCCAATGATAAATGTTTGGGCCACACCCTCGGGTTTGGGTTGCTCTGCATAGGTTATTTCAAGCCCCAGGTGGCTTCCCGATTTAAACAGGGATTGAAAGTGGGGTAGATGTTCCGGGCTGGAAATGATCAAGATTTCACGGATACCCGCAAGCATTAAGGTGGAGAGCGGATAATAAATCATGGGTTTGTCATAAACCGGCAATAGCTGTTTATTGATCTCCTGGGTTACGGGATAAAGCCGTGTGCCCGATCCTCCTGCGAGTATAATCCCTTTCATAGTACCATCCCATTCTGTGCATAACCGGTTTGTTTAAAATGAGGTTTCCCAGGTGTGGTAGATTAAGAATCCCAGGATTTTGACATATTCAGTGACAAGGTGTTTTGTATTCTTCCAGTTTAACTTTGATTCGTCCTTGCCTTTATTGGAAGGGGCACTTCCAACGAAGGTCAGCCTGTAATTTCCAGGCTGGAATACGTTCGCACAAATGATTCGGACCCGTCGTATCTGGTAGGGCGCTGTGATGAATATGGCAGATGAGTGTCCTGCCGCATCCATCATTCTTTTGGCCTCCAGGGCTTCCATGTGGGTGTTTTCGTAGTAATTTGGGTAATCGCCTGTCTTGACCTTCTGCCTGTGAAAATATTTGTTTTCCTTTAATTTCCCATCATCCAGCGAAAAGACATCATGGTGGGCCGGGAATGCAAGGTTTTGTGATGGGATGATGACGCCTTGTGCATACCCTTCCATGAGAAGGTGTCTTGCCTGCCATATTCTTTCCTGGGTTACAGGCCCAAGGAACAACACAAGGGTATCCGATGGTACGGGGGTATCTCCATTTTGGAGATATGCAAGGGCATGGGGATAACCCAATACAAGGCTTGCAAAAAGAACTGCTCCAAGGAGCAGGCGTTTTAACCCATGGAAAAAAATCAGGCGGGTAGGCTTTGGCTCTGGATGAACCATTTATAGGTCTGGGCGATGCCGTCTTTGAGTTGAATTTGGGGGTGCCACCCCATAGTGTTAATCCGTGTGACATCCAATAATTTCCGCGGTGTTCCGTCCGGCCTGGAATTATCAAAGACAAGGCGTCCCTTGAATCCGACGGTTTCCTTGATGAGCAGGGCTAGTTCTTTTATGGTGCAGTCTTTTCCAGTGCCGATATTGACAAAACAAGGGGTTGGATAATGTGTGAGATGCCTGTCAATATCTGTGTCGGACAGTGTCATTACATGGAGGGTGGCATCTGCCATGTCGTCCACATGTAAAAATTCCCTTCTTGGAGACCCCGTTCCCCAAATGGTCACTTCGGGGCGGTTTGATTCTTTTGCGCTGTGAAATTTGTGAAGGAGTGCAGGGAGAACATGGGAGGACTCAAGATCAAAGTTGTCATTGGGCCCCGTACAGGTTTGTGGGCATCACCGCAAAAAAACGGGTCCCATGCTGGCGGTTATAGGACTCACACATTTTGATTCCGGCGATTTTTGCAATGGCGTAGGGTTCATTGGTGGGTTCCAATGGGCCGGATAACAGGTGTTCCTCCTCCATGGGCTGGGGGCTTTTTGGGGATAAATGCAGGAGGATCCCAGGAAAAGAAGTCGTTGAACCCTATTTTCGTATGCCGCATGGATGATGTTGGACTGAATCATCATGTTGTCGTAAATAAAGTCGGCCGGATAGATATGATTTGCATGGATTCCGCCGACCCTTGCTGCGGCAAGAAATACATAATCCGGCGCCTCATCCCTGAAAAAAACATTGACCTGTTCCTGGCGTCTTAAGTCCATCTGTACAAATTTGATATGGGCATTTTGGGGCGGCCTGGAATGATAGCTGCCGATCACATTGGTATATCCGTTTTCAGAAAGCGTTCTCACCAGGGCACTTCCCACCATGCCCGTTGCGCCGGCGATGAATATTTTATCAGACCTATTCATTGTGGTTGCAGACGTCAAAGCCCGCCCTCTGGCAAAGTTCATCTTTTTTGGCCTGTTCAAGGTCGGAATGAATCATTTCCTTTACCAGATCTTCAAAACCGATTTTCGGATACCAGCCCAGATTCTGTTTGGCCTTTGATGGATCCCCCATCAGGGTTTCGACTTCTGTGGGTCTAAAGTATCTTGGATCAACCGCCACAATGGTTTCCCCATTTGCCGGGTTAATCCCCTTTTCTTCGATACCTTCCCCATGCCATTCAATGGCCATGCCCAGTTCCCTTGCCCCCACTTCCACGAATTCTTTTACCGAGTGTTGTTCTCCTGTGGCAATGACAAAATCATCCGGCCTGTCCTGTTGGAGCATGAGCCATTGCATTTCAACATAATCCCTTGCATGACCCCAGTCCCGCAGCGCATTCATGTTTCCCAGATAGAGACATCCCTGCATCCCCAAATAAATGCGGCACAGGGCCCGGGTGATTTTCCGGGTGACAAAGGTTTCTCCCCGGATGGGAGATTCGTGATTGAACAAAATGCCGTTGCAGGCATAGATGCCGTAGGCTTCCCTGTAATTTACCGTGATCCAATAGGCGTAAAGCTTGGCACAGGCATAGGGGGATCTTGGATAAAATGGGGTTTTTTCCGTCTGGGGCATCTCCTGCACCTTCCCGTAGAGCTCCGATGTGGATGCCTGGTAAAAGCGGGTCTTTTTTTCCAGGCCAAGCAACCGGATTCCCTCCAATAACCGCATGGTACCCAGGGCATCCGTATCCGCCGTATACTCGGGGGAATCAAAGGAAACTTGAACATGACTCTGGGCTGCCAGGTTGTATACTTCGTCCGGTTGAACCTGCTGGAGGATGCGAATCAGGTTGGTGGCATCGGTGAGGTCTCCGTAGTGCAGGATCATTTTCGGGCAATCGGCATGGGGATCCTCATACAAATGATCAATTCGGTCGGTGTTAAAAAGGGAGGATCTCCTTTTTATCCCGTGTACCTCATACCCTTTTTCAAGGAGAAATTGGGCCAGATAAGCACCATCTTGCCCTGTAATACCTGTGATAAGCGCCTTTTTCATGTGTTGGAACCTTAATGATAGAAATTCAATGGTGGAAAGGTGAGCCTGGAAAAGAACCGGTTATTGGACCTCGTCCAGGTCTGTCAGCCCCTTTGTGATTGCATATTTGGTCAATCCGGCAATGGTATGGATATCAAGTTTCTTTTTGATATTGTTCCTATGGACATCCACGGTTTTGGCACTGATGTTCATCAGCTGGGAAATGCCTTTGCTGGTATGACCTTCGGAGATCAATTGAAGAACCTCGCGTTCCCTTGGGGACAACAGGGTCAGGCTGTCCACAACTTCCCATTCCCTGTTTTTAGCGAATTCAACAACCATGTGGGTGATCTCAGGGCTGAGGTAGATGGTACCGGACATGATGACATCCAGGGCGTTGACCACTTCTTCGAATGGCGCTGTTTTTAAAAGATATCCTGAAGCGCCTGCATTGAGCATCCCCAGAACATAGGGCTTTGCTGCATGCATGGTCAAGGCGACAACTTTTACATGTGGAATGGAGGTCACAATCTGGCGGGTTGCCTCGATACCGTTCATTTTTGGCATGCTCACATCCATTAAAACTATGTCCGGCCTTAATCTGTCGGCGAGTTCCAATGCCATTCTGCCGTTATCGGCCCTGGCAACCACCTGGAACGTGTTTCCGGCTTCAAGATAGTGACCGATGCTGTCCCTTACGATCTGATGATCGTCAACAAGAATAATTCTGGTTTTTTTCATTGCACAATCTTTTCCAATAAAATGGGTTCACTGCGCTTGTTCCTTTCCAGTTGTAATGCGTCGTATTTTTCCTGGAGTTTTCCGTATCTGTATATCAGGGTCTCGGTTTTCTTTTTTTCTGTTTGATACAACCGGCTGAGTTTCAGAACCAGATTTTTCCGGCAGTCATCCGCCCTGGACTGGGTTTCCTGAATTCGACTTTCAAAGGCGTCTGTCAGATGGGCAACACGGGCTTCAAGGTCGCGAATCCTGTCCATTAGATCCGTGTGATCATTTTCATCCGGCAACAGGCAAGGGGGAGCCTGGGTTGAATTGGGCATGAAAACACCCATGCCTTCTTTATCTTCCACAACCTGATCAAGAAGTTTCGTTGTCAATAGGGGGGCACGATCTGCATATCCATAGACCAGCAAGGCATCGCACAACATGTTTATGGTCCGGGGAATACCGTTGGAAAGGATAAAAATCCTTTCGATGAGGCTTTGTTTGAAAAGGGAGACCGGACCGCTTGCCTTGCCCAGGCGGTGGGCGATGTAGGATGCCGTTTCCTCCAGCGTCATACCGGAGATGTGGTAGCTTGCGGAAATCCGCTGGGCGAATTGCTCAAGTCCCGGGGCTTTGATTTTATCCTTTAGTTGAGGTTGTCCAACAATGATGATCTGAAGCAGCATCTCTTTGTCCGTTTGTAGATTGGACAACATTCTTATCTCTTCAAATGCATCGTTGGATAGATTTTGGGCTTCATCAATGATGACAAATACCCTGCGGTTGGACGAATACTGTTGGATGAGGAAATCATATAAAAGATCAAGGAGATCCGCCTTATCCATGGTTTCATTGTGTCCGATGTCAAATTCATTGAGAATTTGACGAAACAAGGTAAAGGAATCCACATTGGTATGGAAGATCACCGCCACTTCCATGTCCGATTCAACCTGGTTGAGCAGGTACCGAATCAATGTTGTTTTACCCGTACCCACTTCCCCTGTGAGCATCACGAAACCGACTTTCTCTGAAAGTCCGTATTCCAAAAAGGTCAATGCCTTACCATGCCTGGAACTGAGATAAAGGTAGTTGGGATCGGGGACCAGGTTGAAGGGTTTCTCGGTGAATCCGTAAAACTCTGTATACATTATTCAGCCTGTTTGTTGAGTACGAAACCAAGAAAATTTTTCCTGGGCAACAGGGAAAGGGCCTGGGCAAGGTCTGTCTTTGTGGTTCTGCCGGATTCAATTACCATGAGAATCCCATCCACAAAGGGGGCCATGGAGATGGCCTCCGATTGCTCTAGTATGGGAGGCGCATCCAGGAAAACGTATCTGTCGTTGTAGCGGTTGCCCATTTCCCGGATGAGGTTGATCATCATTTTTGATGACAGGAGTTCAGTGGCATTATCAACGGTGCGATCTCCGGATATCAGATTCAGCTTGTCCACACCCGGCCAGATGATGAGGTCTTTAATGGGAACGTCATCCAGGAAATAGTCGATCAGGCTTTGTTTTGTTTTAATGCCCAGGTAGCGGTGAATATCCTGCCCCTTAAGGTCACAATCAACGATAAGGGCTGTCTGATTCAGCGCCTGGGCAAAGGTGAGACCCATGTTGATACAGGTGACTGTTTTCCCGTTTCCCTTGTTGGGGCTGGTTACCATGATGGTGTTCATCTTTCGTTCTTTGGCCGCCTGTTCGATTCGAATACGCAGAATTTTGTACCGTTCAATTTCGCCGGGATTGGGGTTGAGGCATACGCCTCTGTTTTTTTCCACAACAATGGGATCCAAAAGGTTTGTGTTGGGCGAATCATATCCCGGACAGATCCATTCTCCAGGGGCAAAATGGCCATTGGGCGGGGGGATGTCTTTGGTTGTAATGTCCTTATCCCGTTCAAATTTTGCCTGATCCAAGGCTTTCCTCAATTTCATGAACCACCCCTTTAATTATGAAATTTTTCTCAGCACTTTAATGAAAAATATATCCAAATTCATTACGTAAAGATGAAATAAAAACACTGCGATTATGGACGCCAAAATAGATCCAACCAACCAGAAGACCCTATGACGGTCGGCTTTGGCCCGATCCTCCTGGGTAATGATCCTTGGAATCGTCGTTAATACAGGTAATCCGCTGATGCGTTCTATAACCCAAGGGTCTCTGATCGAATCGTCGTAAAATTCTACCAGAATCACCATACCGGCGGCACCGCCTATGGCGATGATAAAACCGACCATAAAGATCCCCAGTCGATTGGGCTTGAACGGTTTCTCCGGAAATGAGGCCGCTTCAACCAGGGCAAACCGCTCCCCTTTTTGTTCAGATTCAAGGGCCTGGGCCACCTTGGCCTCCAGCATCTTGGCCTGCATTTCCCTGTATTTTGAGGTCAGGTTGGTTCGTTCCGCCACCAGTTCATTGTAGGTTGCTTCTATTTTGGGAGCAGTGGAAATCCGTTTGGAATATTTTTTGGCCTGGCCAGCCAATTCCTTGAGTTCATTTTTTGTGTGAGCCATGTCCGAGTTTAATTCAACCAATTTGGCAGAAAGGGCAATGTGGGCCGGGTTCTTTACGGCCAGTGAAGGCCGTTGGCTATCCTTTTCAGATGGCTGGGCGTTTTTATCATCGGCCTCACTGGATTGGGTCAGAGCCTTGATCTCCTGTTTAAGCTTTTTAACATCCGGATAGAGATCCGAGTATTTCGTTCTTAGGTTGATTAATTCCATCTCCAAAAAGGCCAGGCGCTTTTTATCTTCATTCTCCCAGGTGTCTGCAGCCGCCTCACGATTTATGGTGGACGGAACAGCGGCCAATTGTTCTTCCAATGTGATTTTTTTTTCCTTTAAAACCCTGAGTCGCTGCTTGGTAGTCTTTATGGTCAACTCGATGTTGTTGAAGGTTTGCATGTTGAATTGGAAAAGCTCGGGCAGGGCATTTGCGTTTACCCTTTTGAAATCCGCCAACTGGATTTCAGTGCGATCCAGATCGGCTTTGATTTTATCTTTTTCATCCTGCAAAAAGGCATAGGTGCTGACAGCCTGTTCTGTCCGCTCTTTAAGGTCTTCCTTCAAAAAAAGGGTGACAAGGCGGTCGGTCACCTGTTGTGCCTTTAAAGGATTCTCATATTCAAAACTAAGGGTGAAGGCAATTGTTGCTTTGGTGTTCTTGCCCTTTTGTTGGTCTACGATTTTAACGCTGACCGGTTCCAATCTGATTCGTTTTCGCATTTCATTAAGAATTTCGTCACGTGTTTTTTTTTTCTTGTTTTTATAAAGATTAAATTGTTTGATCAGGGCCAGGAGTTGCTTGGAGGTCAATGTTCTTTGTTTGATATTCTGCATTCGCTGCTCTGCAAAGGTTGTCTGGCTTGAGATCACGTATTGAGATGGGATAGCCCTTTGTTCAATGAGGATTTTGGCGGTTGAGCGATATGTAGATGGGATAAGCCACGCTGTTAGTGCCGACGTAATCAAAATAATGAAAAAAGGGATGATAAGCACCCATTTTCTACGCTTCAGAGCAGCTAAAATATCCTTAATCCCAATTTCCTTTTCTTCCATTGAAGTTCCTCTAATCCTTATGGTTGAAATTCTTTCCGAATCGTTAAAAAGACAAGATTTTGTTTGCTTGTTTTGGAGTTTTCCATATCTTCCACTGAAGAAAATTTATAACCGCAGGTCAAAATAAAGCCTCTGGCAAATACATATCGAACTTCCGGCTGAAGGGTGAATGTAAAGGTATCCGTATCTGCAGTTGTTTTCCTCTCGTTTTGATTTAAATGGCAGGAGGCATCCAGATCCACGGAAAATTCATCCGAGATCCGTCGACTATAGTGTCCTAAAATGGAACTGCGTAATACGACTCCGGAACTTCCTGTTCCGCCTTGCATACTTTCCTCTATGGAGAGGGAGACCCTATTGTACTCGTCGGTGTAGCCAATGCTGGCCGACAGCATCCCGTTTATGGAGTCGTTTGTTATTTCGGGAAAGATGCTTTCACCGAACAGGGCACCCGAGGGCAGGGTGAGCCGAATTTTTGAGCGTTCTGACCGATCGGTATAGGTGCCGCCGACCATAATGGAAATATTGTAGGTCTCGGTCAGTGTTTTTGAGAAGCCTGCCGAGAGCTGGAAAATATCCGATTTGAATTCGCCATAGGTTGTGGATGTCAGGATGTTACCAGGCGTAATATCCTCCGTGTCTGTGGCATAATGATTATAGCTAAAGTTAACGATGCCTGTTGTGTTGGCGAAATACCGATGGAGGCTCCGGTTGAATGAAATCACCACAGAGGCCGTGTTGCTATCTTCGAACCGATTGGTGTCCGTGATATCAGATTGACCGCAGCCAAATGAAATATTGGCAGAGCTTAATTCGGACAATTGATAGCCAAATCCCATATTGCCCTGGGTCGATTTTCTTTCACCGGATATTTTTTGTCCCGTTGTCTGGGTATCTGCATCATTGCGGGTGTCAATGGAATGCTCTGCAGAAACATTGCTGCTGAATCTTTCTGTCACTTGGAAAAGGATATTTCCATCAAAGGAATAGTCCGTTGCGTCCTTGGCATCGTTATCCCGGTACAAGAGACGTTCGGCTTGGCCGCCCACAGATGCGGAGAGTCGTTCCGTTTCCTGCAAAAGTGCTCCACCTCCGGCGATTGTGGTGATATGATCGGATTCTTCCTGGGACGATGCCAGTTTGATGTTGTCCGAGTATTCCTGTTTGACAAAAACAAATGGATGGAATTTGACGGTATCGGCGGCGGTCGGAAAAGCTACTCCCAGCATTGTAATTGTGAAAATGGATAGAATTAAGAGTCGTTTCATCTTATTCCCTTAACGTACAACAATGACATCGCCTCTCTTTAAGGTGATATTCTGTTCCAATGATTTTCCCTTTGAGGCCGTATCGTAGTTGAACGTAAAAATAGTGGTTTGATCTCCAAGCTTTCTGAAAATTTTGATTTCTTCGTCATTTGCAAAGGGGTTTAAGCCACCTGCGATGGCAAGCCCTTGGAGAACATTAATGTTGTCGTTGATACCGAATCTGCCCGGACTGTTAACCTTGCCGATGATGTAGATGGCCATGCTGGTGGTCTGGCTGACGGAAACGGACAATACCGGCTCTGGGATATATTTTTCCAAACGAGATGTCAGTGTCTCTTCTAACCAGGCAGCGGTATGTCCCCCCACCTTGATTTCACCAATTAATGGAAAGCGGATCGTGTAGTCGGGAAGGACAACCACGTTACGGGTCAGGTCTTGGTTTTTCCAGACACTGATCTCCAAAATATCCCCAGGACCGATTTTATACCCCTCAAAATTTTCACAAACCCCATTTGGGATAAAAATAAACATCATTAACAATGCGAATAGGATTACACTGCAGTTTTTCAGTCCCATGGTATCATTCTCCTTGTAAGTATTTATTCCGATGTTTTTCTGGGAGACCCCTGATGCTCGGGCCTATTGCTGGGTAACCATGCCGGGTGATTACGATTTCTTGTTGGGAGGTGGGTCGGCTTGTGATTAACATCGTATCCACCATTTCCTGGTGGTGTTGGAACAGTGTATTCCATATGGATTTTTAAATAGGGGGGAAATCCATAAAAATGCTTAAAACGTATAGCTCCGCCCTTTCGGTTACATGAGCTTCCGGGTATCTAAAAAATACGATGGACCACATATCTGCATCTGTCGTGCCATGCGAAAAATATCGTCAAGAAATATTTTAACCCACGCATAAAAATAACAGCTTCATACATAAATTTATGTAGCCAACTGTCAGAAATGAAGCGAAAAATGGGATTTGAAATGAAGCTGTGTCACCATGTGATGGTTTTACGAAATTTTGTAGGGCCGACTTGGTGTATTTGAATTTAAAATATATGAAGTTTTTTACTAATTGGTTAGAAAAAAACTTCATATGTCCTTGTTGTAAAAGGATGTATTGCCAGATACGAAGATGGGCCGTGATGGTCGATATTGCAGCTTGTTGAGCGAATTGAAGAATTACGGGATAGGGAGTTTATGACCTTTATCCATACAAAAAAATATGTAATTTTTTGACCCATGACAGATGATGGGAGCGCTGGGAGCATATCATTGGTCTTTTGGGAGGCCAATGGGTTGATAGGGTATCCATATTTACCATGGGGAAGGCGAAAAACATTTTTTGCTTGACTCTGGGGCCGTGGTCTTTGACAAAAGGGGGGATGGATTACCTGAGGAGAAGTCCAATTTAAACGCTCTATGGCTTTTGCGAAGTTGAAAATGGAAAGAGGATGAACACCATATTTAATGAAGAATTTTGGCTTAAGGAATGGCAGAGGGAAACCGCAGATGACACCTATGCCGTGGGAAAAGGGTTTTCCACCCCGGAATACTGGGATAGGGCTTCTGCCACCTATAACACCACCCAGAAGGAGATCGAAAACCGCCGGACTGAAAAGACATTGGACCTTTTCAGGCGCCAGTCCTTCCTTTATGAAGGCATGACGGTGTTGGAAATCGGATGCGGACCCGGGCACCTGGCCCTTGAATTGGTCCGGCACGGTGCCCAGGTGACGGCCCTTGATTTCTCCAGGGGGATGCTGGACCGCTTCCAAGCCGATCTGGATGCCCATGCCGCTCTAGGGGAGAAGGTCTCCCTCCACCAGGTGGACTGGCATGAAGTGGATGTGGTCCGGGAAGGCTGGATCGGTGCCTTTGACCTTGTGATTGCCTTCATGTCCCCGGGGGTCTCCACACCCAACGCCTTTGAGAAGATGATCTCCTGCTCCCGAAAAGGGTGTGCCATCCGGGGGTGGGCTGAGAAGAAGCCGGATCCGGTGCTGGCGGCCCTTTGGGAAAAGCTGCTGGGAAAAACCCTGGACGACAAACCCCAGAGCATCCTTTATAAGTTGAATCTGCTTTTCTCCAGGGGGGTATTCCCGGAAATTACCTTTGATACGGTCCACTTTGATCAGACCCTTGCCGTGGAAGAGGAATTGAAAAAGCAGAAGGCCTTTTTTTCACGGGTGTGGAAAGAGGGGCAGTTGGGGGAAATGCCCTGGCACGAGGTGGAAGCCCTATTGGTCGCCGAATTGTTTAACATGGCCGACAATGGGGTGATCCGTAAGGAACAGGAGGCCAAAACCGCCACGGCCATCTGGTCGATTTAACCCCAATATCCATGGACGGACTGGAAGCCAAGGTTCCGGCTTGGCATTGGCAGTGATGACACGGGATTGAAACAATGGGGGCCCCGGAGATGATCTCCGGAGCCCCTATGATGACGGCAGGGATAAATTACTTCCCGCTGTATTGGGCAATGATCCCCAAAACATAATCAATGTCGGCCTCGGTGTGGCAGGCATTGATCTGGAACCGGATGGTTTCGTCCCCCTGGGGAACAACGGGAAAGGTCAGTCCCACCACCAGAACCCCATGTTCATAGAGTTTTTGTACCAGGTGATGGGTCTTTTCTGTATCCCTCACCATCAGGGGAACCACGGGATGGGGCCCGGGAATGGATTCCAGCCCCAGGTCTTCCAGGCCCAACCGGAATCGGGCCGTAACCCTTTTCAAATGGGCCAGCCGTTCCAGGCCTTCGGGGCTGTCGCAGATATCAATGGCCGCGGTGGCCGCTGCACAATCCGCCGCACTCAGGGGGTTGGTGTAGATATAGGTGTCGGACTTCTGCCGCACCGCCTCCACCAGGGTTTCGGAACCGGCGATGAAGCCGCCGTTGACCCCAAATGCCTTGCCAAAGGTCCCCACCACAATGTCGGGCCAGGCCCCGGCATATTCAGGGGTGCCCCTGCCGGTGTCGCCGTAGGCGCCGATGCCGTGGGAGTCGTCCACCACGGTGATGACCCCGTCCTTGAACTTGTGGTCGTAGGACTTGCAGATCTCCACGATTTCAGAGATGGGCGCATAATCCCCCCGCATGGAGAAGATTCCGTCAAAGATCACCACCACCCGCTCCATCTCTTGGGAGACCTCATCCAGGCAGCGTCTTAAATCCTCCATGTCATTGTGTTTGAAGATCCCCTTGTTGGCACTGGGGATATTGGAGATGCGCATGGCCCGGATAATGGAGTTATGGTTGAGCTGGTCCCCGATCCAATGGGTCTTTTTATGGGAGATGGACAGGGCCAGACCGCAGTTGGAGGTATAGGCCGAGTTAAAGATTTTGGCCGCGGGTTTGTTCACAAACCGGGCAATGCGTTCCTCCAGCCGGGTGTGGGGGGCAAAGGTTCCGTCGATGAACCGCACAGCCCCGGGGCCGGTGCCAAAGTCGTGGGTGGCCTTGTCCGCCGCTTCCACCACCCTGGGGTGGAAGGAGAGGGAGAGGTAGGCGTTGGAGTTGAGACGGATGTATTCCTGGTGGGATCCGGCCAGGCGATACCGGGGGCCCTTTTCCCCGGTGGGTGCCACATAACCGGTAATGATTCGTTCGGGTTTTTTGGCCCTACCTTGGGCGTTCAGTGCCTGGATTTCAGCGGCCAGGCTTTGGTCAAGTTTTTCCATGGGTGTGGATGCTCCATTTTTGCCTAAAACTTGCAGTCGTTGTTTCGAGTTTTGGATAGGGTGTCGCCATGGTCATGGCTTATGGTGAAATTTATCCATTGTACACCTCATTAAAGTTATACAAGTTAAAACCCTTAACTTTCTCCCCCTTACGGGAACGTCCTTTGAGCGAATCTACTTTGTGCCCGGACATTTGCGGTAGACGACTACGGCGGTCTATCCGGTGCCTTGTATACTCGGCCAAAGAACGCTTGCAACTTTTAGTATGATTTAAGCGTATGGTCTATCATACGGTGTTTTAAGGGGTTAATCCCAGTTTAGAATGACCTTTCCGGATTCCCCGGACCGCATGGCCTCAAATCCCTTTTCAAATTCCGTGTAGTGGAAACGATGGGTGATCAGCGGTGCAATGTCCAGACCCGATTGGATCATTGTGGTCATCTTGTACCAGGTTTCATACATTTCCCGACCGTAGATGCCCTTGATGGTCAACATGTTAAAGACCACCTTGTTCCAGTCAATTTCCGTGTGATCGGGCATGATGCCCAGGAGGGCGATTTTTCCCCCGTGGCACATGTTTTCCAGAATATCGTTCAGGGCCGCCGGATTCCCGGACATTTCCATGGCCACATCAAAGCCTTCCTTCATGCCCAGTTCCTTCTGGACCTGGGCCAGGTTTTGTTTGGATACATCCACGGTGCAGGTGGCCCCGGCTTTTTGGGCCAGTTCCAAGCGGAATGGATTGATGTCCGTGACCACCACGTGGCGGGCGCCGGCATGGCGGGCAATGGCGGCAGCCATGCAGCCGATGGGACCGGCACCTGTGATGAGGACATCCTCCCCCAGCACATCAAAGGAGAGGGCGGTGTGGGTGGCATTCCCCAGGGGATCAAAACAGGCCAGGACATCGGTGGGGATGGCGGGATCGCAATACCAGACATTGGTCACGGGAATGGCCAGATATTCGGCAAAGGCGCCGGGGCGGTTTACCCCCACCCCCTGGGTGTTTTTACACAAATGGCGCCGGCCTGCCAGGCAGTTCCGGCAATGGCCGCAGACCAGGTGACCTTCGCCCGAGACCAGGTCCCCGGGCTTGAAGTCGGTGACATGGGAACCCACCTTTTCAATGGTGCCCACAAATTCGTGGCCCACATGCATGGGAACGGGAATTGTTTTTTCAGACCAGGCATCCCAGTTATATATATGGACGTCGGTGCCGCAGATGGCGGTTTTCTTGATTTTGATCAACACCTCATTGTGTCCGATTTCCGGTATGGGGACCTCCTTGAGAACCAGGCCGGGTTCGGGTGCGGTTTTGACCAGTGCTTTCATTGTATTCAAAGGACTCTCCTTATTATCTTCAATTATCCCAGAAAAAATTCCGGCAGGAACAGGGAAATTTGGGGAAATACAGTGGTGAGAATCAGGGTCGGAATCCAGGCAAATATAATATAAATCAAGGTGGGTTTCAACATCTTGGGCACCGGGGTTTTTCCCACCCGGGCACCCAGGTAGAGCAGGGGGGCCGTAGGTGGTGTAATGGTGCCCATTCCCAGGTTTACCCCCTGGATGGCGGCAAAATGGATGGGGGAAATGCCCAGGTCCATGACCACCGGAATCAGGATGGGCGTAGAAATAAGAATACCAGAGGCATCATCCATGAGCATGCCCATGAGGATCATGAGCAGGTTGACCATGAACAGGACCACCCATTTGTTGTCCGAAATGCTGTAGAGGAAATCCAGGGTGATTTGGGAAAAATCCTCAAACACAAAGAGACGGCTCATGATCATGACCACAAAGAGCATGACCATGAAGACCCCGGAGGTGACTGCGGATTCCACAGAGGCCGCTTTGAATGCGCCCTTGTCCAGCCCCCTGTAGACAAAGCGACCCAGAAGAACGGCCGCCAGAACCGAAAGACCGGCTGCTTCCGTGGGGGTGACAAAGCCACCGTAGATACCGCCAAGGACAATTACCGGCATGGTCAAAGCAGGCCCTGCTGTTTTGACACGGGTGGTGACGATTTCCGTGGTCAAAGGCTTGTCCAACTCCGGATCCGTGGCCAGATCTTTATCCCGGAGCATGACCAGACTGACGATGATCAGAAGGGTCATGAGGATGACACCGGGAATCACCGTGGCCAGGAAGCATGCCAGCACGGACTGCTGGGCAATCCAGGCAAAGAGGATCAAATCCGCAGAGGGGGGAATAAGAAGGCCAAGGGGAGATGCATTGATGACCAGGGCATTGGCAATGGCCCGGGGGTAGCGGTCCTGGTACATCTTGGGCAGGAGAATGGAGCCCATGCAGGAAAGGGTGGCTGCGGCACTGCCGGAAATGGAGCCAAAGGCCGCGGATGCCACCACCGCAACAATGGCCATGGCCCCCCTGACCCGCTTGAAGAGCATCTCTGCCAGGCCGATGAGGGGTTGGGCAATATTGCCCTTTTGGATAAGGGCCCCGGAATAGATGAACAGGGGAACCGCCACCAGGACCATGGAGTTCATGCGGTTGTACCCGGCGGGGAGTAGGGTGGCCATGTTATAGTCCCCGGCCAAGGCGATGAACAATGTTGCAGCGCCAAAGGTAAAGACAATGGGAACCCCGACCATAAGCAGGATCACCAGGATGCAGATGGTACCAAGGACAATCATGAACGGCCTCCTTGTTTTCCAAAGATGATGTTCAGCAGCTGGATATAGTGGGCCGTGGTATAGACGGCCATCATGATAAAGGAGAGGAAGACAACGGATTCGGGAATGAGAAAGGGGATCCGCCATACCGGTGTCACCGGCCAGGCCGAGATACACCATTTGATCATGAGAAATCCCCAGTAGATGAACATGTAGCTCATGAGCAGTTCAATGGTCTTCTGGACCAGGAGAAGGCCGCCAAGCCCCCCTCTTTTGGCCATGAAGTTTTCCATGAAATCCGCGGAAATATGGGACCGTTCGAAACTGCCCTGGGCCGCCCCCACAAAGTAGAGGACACAGGCGGCAATGAGGACGTATTCCTCCAGGCCAAAAAAGTCCAGTTCAAAAAAATACCGCATGGCCGAAGCAACGCAGATGGCCGTGGTGATCAGCACAGAGGAGGTGACCAGGAAAAAAACATGGACCTTTCTGAACCGCTGCCAGAAGGGAGAATCGTCCAGGCATGTGTTGTACCGGTCCATGACGGCCTGGATTTCTGTGTCGTTGAGGTTTTGCATAGGGCCTCCGTTGGGGCGCACCGGTCCGACCTGCCCGCACCCAAAGGCACGGGCAGGCAGCCGGAGGGGTGGATGTTAGAGGATATCCTTATCCAGGCGGTCCATGATCTCCTTGCCCAGGGTCTCGGTGAGCTTGGGCCAGACCTTGTCATGTACCTTTTTGGAGATGGTGCGGGTTTCTTCTTCGGTGAGCTCGACAATTTTAATGCCCTTGTCCGCCATCTTTTTGATGTACCCGGCATCGTCCTTTCTGGCATTGGCACGGCTCTTGGCCGCTGCTGAAGAAAAGGCGTCCTGGAAGGTTTTTTGTTCTTCGGCTCCCAGGGACTTCCACTTGTCCATGCTCATGATATAGGCAGTGGAGTCCACTGTGGTGTTGTAAGGGATGTAGTAGTTGAGCAGATCCTTAAAGGCAATGTAGTTCCAGGAGGGCGTTCCAGCGATCCAGCCGTCACAGACACCGGACTGCATGGCCGGATAAAGATCGCCCCAGTTGATGGTCACAGTTTTGTAATTCAGGGCCTCGGCAACGGTCTTCCAGGTCTCAATGGGCGGAACCCGGATCATGGCGCCCTTGGCCAGGTCAATGTCCTTGGGAGACTTGGGGTCTTTCACCATGCCCACACCGGCAAAGCCCTGGACGTCCAGCCCCAGCAGCTTGATATTGTGTTTGGCCAGCAGTTCTTCGTAGAGGGCATAGAAGTTGGATCCCTTGGCATAGACCCGGTCGATGTCGTCATAGGTGGCAGCCAGGCAGGGCATGTAGACAATGCCAAGGGCCTTGTCCAGCTGGGGGGTGATGGAGATGTCCGCCAGTTCAATGGCGCCCTGGGCCACTTCGTTGAGTACCAGGGTGTAGTCGCCCAGCTGGCTGGCCGGATAGACTTTGAGTTTGAACTTATTGTCGGTCTTGTCGTTGATTTCCTTCGCCGCTTCCTTCAGGATTTTGGTCGAGGCATGATCCACCGGGGCAATGCCGGCAATTCGCCAGCGTTTGCCCGCCATTGCAGTGCCGGATGCCATGGAAATGGCAACCAGGGATACCAGGAACATCACAAGTTTCTTCTTCATCTCTTCCTCCATATCAATTTAGAATTATAGGGCTGTGCAACTGTGTGGGCCGGAACATTGTCCTGCCTCACATCCGGGCTCCGTACCTTGATTACTCAACGGCCCCGTAAAGGGACAGCTCCACCCCCCTGTCCGCCATGAACCGGTCCATCCGGTCCACAATTTCCGGGTCTATCTCGGGCTGGACATAATCGGCCAGCAGTTTTTGCCGGCAGGTTTCAATGTTGTCCAGCAGCTTTTCATCCGGGCCCATGCCCCTGAGGCTGCCCCGGATGGCCACCCTGGGGGTCCAGGTGTGGGTTCTGCATTTGGTCAGGGTGTCCATGGAGGTCAAAAAGAGACCGCCCGGACCCACCTCCCTGATCAGGTCAAGGTTGAGGGCGGCATCTCCCACATCCAGGCCGTCCAGGTAGAACCGGGCCATTTTGATGACCTCCAGATCCATGATGAATTTTTCAATGCTGATGCCGGCAAAGGAATCCAGGATGCCGGCCCCATGGACAATGAGACTCACCCTATTCTGCATGGCCGTGAACATGGACAGCATGGCCTCATATCCGGCCTGGGCGGAAAGGGAACGGGCATCGGTGGTGGTCCCCCCGCATCGGCTGGGGAGTCCCAGATACTTGGCCAGGGCCGCACAATACCGGGCCTGGAGGGCATAGGCGGGGCTGCCGATGGAAATATTCCCGCTTTGCATGTCCGCCCCATAGCATTGGAGGCCGAAAACCACCGGGTTGCCGGGGTTAAATGCCTGGACAATGAGAATGACCGCCAGGCATTCTGCAGAGGCCATGGCCACATTGGAGGCTAGGTCAATGGGGCCGGTGGTACCGGCAGCCACACCCGAGGAGGCCATGATGGGCTGGTTGAACCGGGTGGCCACTTCAACGGTCTCCAGGGTCATTTCATCGATCTGTAAAGGGCTGATGGGGCTGACCATGGTCATGAGGTGGGGTGCCGCCGCCAGCCTGTCCTCTCCCCCCAGACGAATGGACGTCAAGGCCATGAGGTCTTCCACCTGGCTCCGGGTGCCGGGCATGCCCATGAGGCATTTGTCCGTATGGGTCAGGGCCCCATGGTGCATGATCAGATGGCTGAGACCGGTCGGCACATCCGAGGGCTGGGCAAGGATCCCACCGTTGAAGTCCAGTTCCGGAGCCACATGGGTAAGCTTGAGCAGTTCAATGTGGTCCCGGAGCAGGGCATCCCGCACCCGTCCCCGGGCATCCATGACAGAGGAGCAGCCGTATCCCGGAGCGATCTTGGAATTGCCCCGGCCCATGGGAAGATCGTGACCCGGGCCAATGGCCTTTAAATCAAATGTGGCCGGGGCCTTTGCCAGGGTCTCCAGAACCTGGTCCCGGTCAAAGAGAATCCGGTCTTCCCTGATGCGGAAGCCCATCTGTTCAAGCCGTTTCAGGTAGGGGGCGCTCAGGATGCGGATGCCCACATCCGTCATGATGTCCAGGGTCAGTCCGGCCAGTTTTTCAACGGCCGGATCCGGGTGGGAATACTGTTTCATTGGGAATTCCTTTATAAAAGGTTAACCAATTACCGAATAGGTGGAGTCTGGGTTGAGCTCGCGGTTCCTTGAAAAGGCTGCCACATCCAGGGTCACACCGGTGTTGGGCAGAAGGAACTGCAAGGGGGTCTTGTCGTGGTCCAGGCCGTGCTTTTCACATTGGTCTATGAGTTCGCACATCATCTTTCCGGCCACCGGTGCATTTTTGTACTGGTTGCCCGAGGAGCCAACAGCCATGTAAAAACCGCCCAGGTCGCTTTTGTCGTAGATGGGCAGCCAGTCCGAAGAAACATCGTAAAGTTCGGCAAATCCCTTGTGCATGTTGGGGATGGCAATTTCCGGCATGCGGCGGGCCGCCCTGTAAATCTGGGCCGTCCATTGTTCGTCCGTTGTGTTCCGGTTGAAATTGTCGGGATCTTCCACCCATTGGTGGGTATCACATTGGGGGTCTTCTGAGCCCACCAGGATGGAGTTGCCCACTTCGGGTCTCATGTAGATGCCGTTGTCTCCGTCGGAAAGCTGTACCCCGTTGGTCTCGTAGTTGAATCCGGCAGGGGAGGGCACATAGGCCACCTCGTGGCGTTCCGGTCGTGTTTTGATGTTGTTTTTTTCTTCCACACCGGCCATCTGGTTGATGATGCTGGAATGGGGACCGGCCACGTTGATGACAATGGGTGCCTCTATGACGGTACCGTCCTTGAGGGTGACCCCTGTGACGGTGTTGTTTTCCTGGTTGATGGAGGCCACCTCTGCATTGAACATGAACCGGGCGCCCTTGGCTTCAGCCGCCACCTGGACATTGTGGGTGGAGAGTTTCGGGTCGGACATGTAACCGGCCGCAGGGCAGAAAAGGGCGCCTTCCAGCCGGGCCTCTTTGTCATCAAAAAAGCCTTCGTCTTCCTCGGGCCGGGAGGGGGGCCAGAATTCGGTGTTGCTCAGGATGGGCAGCCGGTCCACCATGGTTTTGGTATCCCAGTTTTCATAGGGCACACCCACGGTATCCCAGTGTTCCAGGATTTTTTTCCAGTTCCGGTCCTGGGATTTTACCATCACGGAACCGCATTGGCGGTATTCCGCCATTCCCCAGGGGTCTTTGACTTCGCAATAGTTTTCCCAGTTCTGCCAGTAGCCAAAGCCTTCCCAGGCAAAGGCCACCCCTTCCAGGGTGGAATAGTGGGCCCGGACAATGGCGCAGGAGCCCGCAGTGGAGCCGGCGCCGGAGTCTCCCATTTTGTCGAGGCTCAGGGTCTGATATCCTTTTTTGGACAATTCAAAGGCGATACAGTTTCCGATAATACCGCACCCGATAATGACGGCATCTGCTTTTAGGGTCATGGTTTTTTCCTTTTTTGGGGGTAATGCGTTAAAATTATGGATTAAATCGATGGTGTTTTCCGTTGCTGCGCTTGAATATAGCTCGGGTGTCCGCCCCCAATGGGGGGCGGTTCACGGGGCTTGATGGATGATACGGGTTACGGGTTAGACGTTGGCAGTAAGTTCTTTGGCGCCTGCATCCCGGATTTCCCGGATGCGTTCCAGCACCTTATCGCCTAGGGGCGGTACCTTGTGGTTGTCCAGAATATGGTGGAGGCGTTCCTGGACCTGCTGCTCCATGTTTTTTTCACCCTTGGCCTGCCAGTTTTCATAGGGTTCCCGGCACAGGAGTTTTGAGTTCCAGACCGCTGTACGGCAATGTTCCAAGGTGTGTTTGTGGGCCAGGTAGTGACCGCCCGGGCCGATGTCCTCGATGACCTGGCGGGCAATGGTGTCGGCATCCACACGGATGCCTTCCATGAATTTCCGGGCCATTCCGATGGCCTCGTTGCCCAGAACCAGTTGGGCCGGTGAACAGACCATGGCCTGGTCCAGGTAGCCCACGTCGTGGATGAGGTTGAGGCCGGCCAAAGCCTGGGTGATGATGGAAAAACCGCTCTCAAGTCCAGCCTGGGCATCCACGGTTTTGGCGTCGGTACAGCCGGCATATCCCCAGGTGGGCAGGCCAAAGGACTGGGCCACCTCGGCCTGGGCCGAGATGCCGAGGCTCATTTCAGGATATCCCACCCCAAAAACGCCCGAGGCCATGTTCAGAATCTGGACATTGCCAGAAAGGCAGACCGGACAACCGGGCTGACGCAGCTGGGCAAGGGTCAGGCACATGAGGGATTCCGCCGTAATCAGGGTGACGACTCCGGCCATGGTCACAGGACCGGTGGCACCCATCTGTACGGCGGGTCCGGGGACCTGGGGAATGAAATGATCTGCCGCAGCAAAGATGCGGTCTACGGTTTCATCGGGCTGGACCAGGGGGGATATGGGTTCGGGGTAGAGGGCGAGGAAGGGTTTTTGGCGAAGCTTGTCCATGCCGCCGGCCACTTCGGCCGCCATTTCAAGGACCAGTTCCGTGCCCCGACCGGAGTAGCCGATGAAGACGATGGGTTTGGTAGTGTTGGTGACAACGGCCTCAAATTCGTATACATCCGCTGCAATGGAGGGCACATCCTGGCTGGAGCCCATGGGCATGACCCAGTCGATGTTGTCGCAGGCATCGGCCACCCGGGCCCCGATGCCGATGTCTTCAACACGGGTGGGATGGATTTCCCCGGTGCGGGCATCCTTGAAACGGGGGCTGCCCGTTGAGGTGCCGTAATAGCTTTTCCGGCCTTCGATTTCCAGGGCCCGGTTCCCCTGGCGGTCATAGAGGGTGAACCCCTTGGGTGCCGTGGCCAGACATTGCTTGACAATGTATTCCGGAACACGAACCAATTCCCCTTCCACCACAGCACCGGCCTTTTCCAGCATATCCCTGGCACCTTTGTGCAGCACCTTAAAACCAACGCTGAACATTATATCGAAAGCGGCCCGCTTGATTTCATAGATTTGATCTTCGGTTAAAATACGTAGATAGGGTTGACGTACCTGCTGTGCTCCCGAGTTAATCATTTCAGCCTCCTTAGGGGGAAATTGGGGTCTGGTTATGTGCTGCCTAGGGTATTGCTATAATTTTAATGATTCCTTCTATAATTAAATGACTATGGGTAAATACTCCGCATGCGTTTTGCAAGTCAAGCATTTTTTCTAATTTATTTTGGATATTATCCAATATTTGAATGATTTTACTATACGTTATTTAGTGATGTTGGAAGGCAGAACAATGGGGATAGCAAGGTAAATGTGGGGAAAAATAAGGAAATTCGGCGAAGAGCGATGAACAATATTTATTGGTGCTAAGCTAAAATTATGAATTTTTTTTATGCATAATGTAAAAAATAGTGTAATAAAATAAAAACTATTGATATGACAGGGGGCGTATCTATCATCGTTAAAGAGCATTGACATTCCCGGTTGGGGTGTTCAACAACAATTGAATTAAGGAGTTTTCCATGACTTTGACAGACGGCAGCCTTGATGAACTTGAAACCCAGATTGTCCTGTCCCTTCAGGAGGATGCCAGACGCTCCTTTAAAAGTATTGCAAAGGCGTTGAATGTATCCGAGGGCACCATTTCCAATCGTGTCAATAGGCTGGTCAAAAAGGGCATCCTTAAGATGGAGGCCCGGGTCAATCCCTTTGCCCTGTCCGGAAAGGTGGCCGCCCTATTGGGGATTAACCTTAAACATCGTTCCCACAGCCGGGCCGTCCGGGAAATTCAGTCGTTGCCCAACGTGAATGCTGTATGGGTGACCACGGGGAAATACGATATCTTTGTGGAGGTTCTGGCCGATTCCATCAATGATCTTCACACCTTTCTCTTTGACAGGGGCTTTGGCCAGATTGACGACATCGAGTCCACCGAAACCCATATCATGCTCCAGTCCGATACAAAATTTTTCAAGGTTCAATAGGTAGGGAAAATCACAAAGACGTCTGGAAGCCAGGCAGGGAATTAGGTCCGAAGATCGACCCGGTGCAGGACGGCCCGGGTACGTTGGGAGGGCGGTTTTCAGCTGTGGTGAACATGCTCCAGGCTCATGTCGATGAGGGCTTTGACATGGTCGTCGTCCAGTGAATAGTAGATGATTTTCCCCTCCCGCCGGTTTTTGACGATTTTCTGGGTTCGCAAAAGGCGAAGCTGATGGGAAACAGCCGATTCGCTCTGGCCGCAGATCACGGCCAGATCACAGACACAATGCTCTGCCTCCAAAAGGGAAAGAACGATCTTCAGGCGGGAGGGATCGCTCAACGCCTTGAAAATGTTGGCAATGGCCTGGATGTCGTCAAGGGGGGGAAGGTTTTCCACCGTTTGATTGACCTGGGCTTCATGAATGCATCGTTCTTCGCAAATATCCATCTTTATCTTTCCTTTGGGTGAGGGATTTCCCCAATGCTAGACAAAACCAAAGAAAGTGTCAAGGTGAAATCCCCAGGGCGGACCATGGGGATTTCAACGGGGACATCTATGATGATTGCCTGAAGACGGTGCGTCAGGTGGGACTGCAGCCATATCAAATCATATCCTTCAAGGGGAATATCCGAATCAGGGGGCTGCCAGTCTTGGTGCCGTGTCGGGCAAACCATCATGGTCCGCCATGAAGGCTTTCACCAGGGGCAGAAACTTTTCCATGCCCTGGGGCCCGTCTTCCAGGGGGAGGATCACGGGGATGCCGATCTTGTCCTCCAGTGAACTTCCGTAGGCGGCCAGCTTTTCCAGGGTACCGCCCTGGCCGTTGAGGGTGACGGCAATGACCTTGGACCCATAGAGGCGGATCAGTTCCAGTTCCGTTTCAATGGAGGGAATCCTGCACCGGGTGGATTCCGCCCCGTCCACCAGGGCCCGGAAGGGGGCATGCTGGAGCACAATCCCCTTGATGTTGCCCGAGAGGATCATTTCAGAGCCGCAGGGTCCCATGGGATTCCTCAGGGCGGATTGCCCCTCCACAATGATGAGGTCCGGGGCTGCCTCCTCCTCGCACCGGACAATGGCATGTTCCAGCTCCCCGCTGACAAAATCGTTCAGGGTGGCGTCCAGGATAAACCCATAGGGATTGCCCTGGAGCCAGCCGGTCTGGCCGGTGTAGATCATCTCCGCCCGGATGTCGGCCCCCTTACAGGCCTCCTGGATTAATTTGGACGTGGTCCGTTTTCCCAGGGCGCAGTCCGTTCCCAGCACGGCAATGCGGGGGATTTTCATGTCATAGATCTTGCCGGACCAATGGTGGAGCTGGTCAAAGGACTTGGGCTTTCTAATGTCGATGATCTCCACCTGGTGTTCTGCGGCGGCTGCGGCAAATTCCGGCATGAGGTTCAGGTGCATGTGCATGCCGTTGACCAGGGAGATGTCCCGGCAGATCACATCTATGGCCATGGACTGCCATTGGGCGTTGAGCCGCCCCCCGATCAGGGCCACGCCAATGACGGCATAGTCGGGTTTCTCCCCGCCCTTTTCCATCATTTCATCCAGGTTGGCATAGATGGGAATGCCCCGGTGGATCCCGTCCAGGGCCTCCCCGGCATCTTTACCGGCATGCTCGGGATCAATGACACCGATGATCTTGAAGCGACGGGTCCCCCGGATCAGACCGTGGGCGGTTTTTGCATGGGACCTGTCCAGCAGGCCGTTGGTCAGGATGACGGCGGTTCCCATCATCATTTCATCTGGCATGGATTTCATCATATTCGTTCCACTCCCAATCCGGGTTTATCAAGGGGGTTTAAAATGCCGTTTTCTAGGGTGAAGCCACCAGAGACCAGATCCCGGGCCAGGTCAAGGCTGCCGTCCAGGTCGAGATAGCGGGTGGCCGGGCTGGCCAGGGCCCCATGGAGGGCGGCGGTGATACTGACCACGCTTTCGTCCATGCAGCCCCACATGAGGTCGATGCCGGCGGCCTGGGCCATGCAGGCAATTTCCCTGCCCGGGCCGATGCCCCCGCACTTCATGAGTTTGATGTTAAAGATGCCGAATGGCCGGGGCTCCTGGAGCAGGGCCGGGACATGGGCCGGGGTTAAAAGGCTTTCATCGGCCGCCGCCTCCCGCCTCATGGGCTCTTCCAATTGCTGCATGGCCCGGATTGCATCTGCCCTCAGGGGCTGTTCCGAAAATTCCACACAATCTTGGGTGGCCTGGAAAAAGCGGGCATAGTCCTCCGGGGAATACCCCTGGTTGGCGTCCACCCGGATCCGGATCCCGGGGCCGAAACGTTCCCTGACTTTCAGGATCCGTTCGATGTCCTCCTCCGGGTCATGGCCGGTTTTGATCTTGAGAATGGTGAATCCCCGGTCCACGTATTCTCCGGCCTCTTCCAGGGTCTCTTCCACGGACATGATGCCGATGGTGATGGAGGTGGGCAGGGCGGTGTGGGCCCGTCCCAGGATGTCCACCAGGGGAAGGCCCAGGCCCTGGGCCGCCAGATCGTGGAGGGCAATGTCGGCGGCGGCCAGGGCGGCCGGGGTGGCGCCCAGCCGGGTTTGTAAAGTGCGCAGCAGGGCCGGGGCCGTGCGCACATCCTTGCCCTTTAACACGTCTTCAATGACCGGGCCGGCCGCCTGGCAGTCGGCCATGGTCTCCCCGGTGACCTCGGGGGCGGGGGAGCCGGCCCCCATTCCCACAAGCCCGTTTTCCCCTTCAAGGGTGACAAAGAGATTCTCCACCGCCGAGATGGTTTCGTAGGCAATGGTATAGGGGCGGGTGAGCTTGAGATCTTCCTTCCATACGGTGACAGCAGTGATTTTCATGGGATTCCGTTGATATCCATTTGGGGGGGCGGCGGGGCCATGGAACAGCAGCCGCCATGCCCCGGGTGTTCTTTCTCCAGTTGAGATGGCGCGACGATTGACACCCCTATGTTTAATAACGATGGAAATTTAATGTCAATACCGAATGCCTGAAAGAGCTGGCCCCCGGGCCTTTTCCGCCACGGAGAAGCAAAGGGGAGCTGTGCCTGGATTATGCCACACACTCCCGGGGGATGACCAGGGGAAGCCCCTGGTGGAAGAGCATATCCACCTCCATGCCGTAGACCCTGGAGATGAGATCCGGGGTCACCTCGGTGACCCGTCTTTCCGCCATGATCTCCCCCCGGTTGAGGAAGAGGACCCGGTCGGCATAGCGCAGGGCCGCATTGAGATCATGGAGGGTGAGGACGGCGGCCATATTGTGGGACTGGACAATGTGCCGGACCAGGGAGAGGATCCGGGCCTGGTGTTTCAAATCCAGGCTGGCCGTGGGTTCGTCCATGAGGAGGAGGTCGGTTTCCTGGGCCAGGGCCCGGGCAATGCAGACCCGCTGGAGTTCCCCCCCGCTCATCTGGTCCAGGTGGGTGAGTTCCATGTGGGAGAGGTTGAGGTGGCCCATGACCGCATTCACCTTTTTCAAATCTTCGGGGCCGGGACGGCCCCCCATGTGGGGGATGCGCCCCATGAGCACGGCATCAAAGGCCGAGATCCCGGCGGGCTGGCTCTGCTGGGCCACATAGGCCATGCGTTTTGCAATGTCCCGGGGGGAGAGTCGGGTGATGGGCGTCCCGGACAGCATCACCGAACCGGTCTGGAAGGGGAGGATGCGGTTCAGGCATTTGAGCAATGTGGTCTTGCCGGCCCCGTTGGGGCCTAGGATGGCCAGGATCTCTCCATGGTTGATGCTGAAGTTGATATCCCTGAGGATCTGCTTTTGTTTACAGGCATAGCCCAGCTGTGCGACGTCGAGGATCACAGATGACCTCCTTTGGTTATGAGCCAGATAAAAACAGGAGCCCCCAGAAAGGCGGTGAAAATGGAGACCGGCAACACATGGGGGAGAAGGATGAGCCGGGCCACGGTATCCGAGGCCAGCAGAATAAGGGCGCCCACCAGAATGGCGCCCGGGAGCAGGAAGCGGTGGTCCTCCCCCACCAGGCGGCGCACCATGTGGGGGGCCACCAGGCCGATGAAGCCGATGACCCCCACGTGGGCAATGATCACCGAGGTGACAAAGGAGGCACCGACCATGCCCGAGAGCCGGACCCAGGAGACCCTTACCCCCAGCCCCTGGGCGGTTTCGTCCCCCACGGCCATGGCGTTGTAATTAAAGGCGTTGGCAATGAAAAAGGCCAGGGGCGGGAAGAGGCAGAGGGCCATGACGACCAGATCCTGCCACTGGGTTCTGCCCACATCCCCAAAGGTCCAGAAGACCATGGCCGCCAGCTGGACATCGTCGGCAAAGTATTGGAGCAGCATGGTCCCGGCCGTGAAAAGGGAGCCCAGGGCCACGCCGGTGAGGACCATGACCTCGGGGGAGGTCGCCCTGATCTTGGCAATGAGGGTGATGACAAGGGCCGTTGCCATGGCAAAGGAAAAGGCCGAGCCCAGGGTCACGGCAGAGGCGGAGAGGGTGAAACCGGTCCGGGCGGCCAGGGCCTGGGAGCCTTCCCCCATGAAAAGAACGGAACAGGCCGCCCCAAATGCGGCGGCATGGGCAATGCCCAGGGTAAAGGGGGAGGCCAGGGGGTTTTTTAACACCGATTGCATCACCGCCCCGGATCCGGCCAGGCCGGCCCCTGCCAGAAGGGCGGTGAGGATCTGGGGCAGGCGGATCTGCCAGACAATGAGGGAGATGGGTTTGGAAACGGTCTCCCCAAAAAGGGTGTGGACAAGGTCTTGGGGATGAATGGGAACCGCGCCCAGGCAGATGCCGCCAAGGGTGGCCAGAACCAGGCAGAGGCCGCTCCACATTAAAAATTGTTTTTTGCGTTGGATGTATCCGGTATAGGCCGGGGGCAGGCTGCCCTGTTCAAAGTGCATGGATCTGCCCCCTATAGATCCACGGCCCTGAAGGCCATGTTGCCGAAGCTTTTGTCCATGCGGTCAAACAACGGCCGGCCCACCAGGAATTCATAGACTTCATCGGCCTTTGCCCGGGGGTCCACATCTGCGAACCGGTCCGGATAGAGGACCTTACCGATGAACCAGGCGTCGGCAATGATGGAACTGGGGTTCTGGGAATACCAATTATAGGGCAGCACCCCGTAAATTCGTCCGGCCTGGGCAGCGGAAAGTCCCATGAAGACCGGATCCGTTTTCAGTTCGTGGAGACCGCCCTGGCCCTTTCCCATCTGCAGGGTGGACAGATCCAGGAAGAGGATCTGGGGATCCGTATTCAGCAAAGATTCCTTGGAGAAAATGCTGTGGCGCAGGAGGGCCTTGTCCGGGCCGGGGCAGGCAATGTTCCGGGCATGGACAAATTGAAAGGGGGGATACCAGGGCTCTGTGGAGGCAAAACCGTGGGGCCCCTTAAAGGCAATCCCCCCCACAAAGCAGGTGGGGCGGTCCTCCTCCGGGATATCCCGGGTCCGCTGGTCCAGTTCCCGGATTTCCCGGGTGAAAAAGGCGATGACTTCATTGGCCCGTTCTTCTTTGTTCAATACTTGGCCCATGAGGGTGAGGGCGTTGAAAAAGTCCTTGCGATGGGCGGCCAGGTCCCCGAAGTAGAGGCTGACCACGGGAATCCCGGTCTTGGTTTCAAGCTTGACCGGATCGTGGCCCGCGGTCGGATAGGTCTTGAAAATCACCTGGGGCTGGGGGGAGAGGCCCAGGATTTTTTCCGGGTTGTCCCGTCCCCGGAACTGGCCAAAGAGGGGGAGTTGGGACAGGCCGGGATTGGCTAGGGCATAGGGGCGGGCGTCAAAGGGGCCCTTGCGGGTCTCCATGTCGTCCACGGCCACCACAAGGTCCTGGGCCTGGAGCAGCACTGCCAGGCGGAGGCAGCCGGCCCCGGAGCAGATGAGCCTTGTCACAGGGGCCCCAAAGGTATGGGTGCGACCCAGGACATCGGTGACAACGGTCTGGGATGCCGTTGCACAGGGGGGAAGGGTGAAAAGCAGAAGTCCCAGCAGAAAAAGAGCGGATCGTTTCATTGTGCATCTCCTTGGCCAGGGCCGGTGTATGATTTTCAACGCCGGTCAACCGGGGGCATTGCCGAAAAGGGGGCGCCCCGGCGGGGAAGGAGATGCCAAAATAAAAAAGCCGCAAAAGCAGGATCTCCCCCTTTGCAGGGGCAACCGCCTTCGAGGCTTATTGTCTATGGTCGTGTCAGGGTCAGATCTTGGTCCGCCTTCTGACAGACCGATTCTGGTCTAATAAACGGGAAGTGGCGCCCCTTGTCAAGGGGATTTCCATGATACCGCCCCTTTTGGCGCCATATCCCGGGGATGGGACCGGCCCGGCAGGACACCGTATTCGTTGCCGGACCGGAATTGAAACTGTCCGCTCCCGGTCGGACCAACTGTCCGCTCCCGGTCGGACCAACCGCCCGCCCCGGACTCCATCAACCGGCGGGGGAGGGCGGTTCTATAAGATAATAGGGATACCGGTAGACCGGGCAGGTCGCCGGGCAAATGGCCCGGTGGGGGAGTGGATACGGTTTCATTGGAAGGTCCCGCTGTCTATCCTTCGGGATAGCGGGCCTGTCTCAGCCATTGGGGGAGCCGGAGATCCGCTTTGCTATAGCCGCCGCCCATAATGGGTTTGATGTCGATGATGGGGCTTTGGTTTACGGCATCCAGGCCCCGGACCCTCAGGATTCGCCCCTCCCTTTCCAATAGTTCGGTCTCGGTCATGAGGACAGGATTGGGCCGGGCCGGGCTCCGGGTGGCAAAGATGCCCGTCAGAGGATTTTCGGCAATGCCCATGGGGTGGACCTTTTTCAACTCCCGGGAGCCCTCGGGCATCTGGTGGGGCCAGAACAGGACCAGGAGGTGGGAGAACGCTTCAATGCCCTCCAGCAGCGGTTCAAATTCCGGATAAAGGATGAGCCGGGAGATCTCCCCCCTTACCCTCTGCTGGTGTTCAAAGGTGCGTCTGCGCTTCTCCGCCAGGGAGAGGCCCTGGGTTTCGGGGGATTGGGGGTCGGGTGATTGGGTGCCAGGTGATTGGGTCTCCCGGGTCAGGCTGTTTTCCACCATGCCCACGGGCCGGAGGATCATCTCCGGCAGGGGATTGGGTTCGGCCATATTACCTCCTCTATCTTGAAAGGGCTCGGATTGCCCCGTTGATAACAACGCAAACGCCAAATGGCGGATTCGCTTTTTTCCATAAAAAAAGCCGGGAAGCTCGATTCTTCAGAGTCAAAAACCTTCCTGGCTTTTTTATTACCGTGGTTGAAACGGTTCATATGTGGATTGGGGGGTGGCCCCGGTATATCTGTTCTTTAGAGCGACAGCTTCTGCTGCCCGTGTTGGAAAAGAACCCTATGCCCTTGGGCTGGGGCTGTCAATGGAAAAGTGCTCCCCGTCCTCCTGGCGGTCGCATTTGGAGGGGGGCCATGGGGGGCCGGCGGAGCAGGGGCGTTTCCAAGGATGGCTCCAGAGGAGGGCCCGGCAACCTTGGTCGGTGGAGGGCAAAAATCCTGGCGGTCGACGACGGAAGCAACCCTGGCGGCCCAGGGAGGCCGAAGAATTGGCGGCCGGGGCACGGTGTACAAATGACTGAAAAAAAGGTAAGATGGCCGGGTTTAGAAGTGGTACGGTTCCCTCCTCGAATAAACGGGCCCACGGCAATGCCCCGGGTCCGGCGGAAGATCCCGAATCCCCCAAGCAATAACCCCAATCCATGGAAAGAGCAAGATGGCAGAACGGTATGACGTGGTCGTCATCGGCGCCGGCGCCTCGGGCCTGGTCTGTGCCGAGGCCGCAGCACAGCGGAAGAGAAAGGTCCTGGTCCTGGACCACAACAAGGGACCGGGGCGGAAGCTCCTCATGTCCGGAGGCGGTCGGTGCAACTTCACCAACCGGGAGGTCACGGCGGACCAGTTTATTTCATCCAATCCCCATTTCTGCAAATCCGCACTGAGCCGGTATTCGGCCTCGGATTTCCTGGAACGCATCCGGGCGGCCGGGATCCTGTTTGAGGAACGGGAGCTGGGGCGGCTCTTCTGCAAGGGCAAGGCATCGGAGATCCTGGATCTCTTGGTGAAGGGCTGCAAATCGACCGGAGTGGCCTTTGATTTTGAGCAGACCCATATCCAGATCAAAGCGGTGGAGACCGGTGGGGACCGGCCCGTCTATCTCATCCGCACCGGGCAACGAAGGGTGGAGACCGGTTCCCTGGTCATTGCCACCGGCGGGGTCTCCATTCCGGGTGCCGGTGCCTCCCCTTTAGGTTACCGCATTGCCGAGCAATTCAATCTGGCCGTGGTGTCCCCCCGGCCGGGTCTGGTGCCCTTTACCTTGAATCCCGGGGACAAGTCCCGTCTTGCGCCCTTGTCCGGCATTGCTGTAAGGGCCCGGGTGAGCTGCGGTCCCGCCGTTTTCACGGAAAATTTGCTCTTTACCCACAGGGGGCTCAGTGGCCCGGCCATCCTCCAGGTCTCCTCCCATTGGATGCCGGGGCAGTCGGTCACCATTGATGTGTTGCCGGAAATGGATCTCATGGCCGAATTGGAGGAAGGCCGGAAACGCCATCCCAAAAAACAGATCAAATCCCTGCTCTTTTCCCATCTCCCCCGCCGCCTGGTCCTGGCCCGGATCTCAAAAAAGGATGGGAATATCCCCCTGGGCAGCGCCGGCCAGGCCCGGATGGTCCGGGTGGCCGAGGCCCTTCACCATTGGCAGGTCACCCCCGGCGGCACCGAGGGCTACCGCACGGCAGAGGTCACCGTGGGGGGCGTGGACTGCAACGGGGTTTCCTCCAAAACCATGGAGGCCCGCAAGGCTCCGGGGCTGTTTTTCATCGGTGAAGTCCTGGACGTCACCGGGTGGCTGGGGGGCTTTAACCTCCAATGGGCCTGGTCCTCGGGCTGGTGCGCCGGGCAATACGTCTAATCCCCTAAATCATAGGTCATGTAGCGCACCTCAAAGGGGAGATGGTCAAAGCGTTTTTTCTCCCCCATGGTGAAGCCCAGCTTCAGGTACCAGTCCTTGAGCCGGGTATGGGCATCGATGATGCCGATGCTCACCTGTTTCATTCCATAATTCCTGGCCTGCTCCAGAACATGGTCCACCAATTCCTTTCCAATGCCCTGGCGCCGGTGCCGGGGCAGGACCGACAGCCGGTTCAGGTGGGCCACCCCGTCTCCGGCATTCTTTAGGGCCACACATCCGATGAAATCACCCCTCACATGGTAGAGAAAATAGACCTCGCCCCTGTCCATGCCCTTTTGTATCCATTGGGGCCGGCAGAGGCTGGGGTGTTTGGGGCAATTGTCCGGGGTGAGGTTGAATTTTTCGGCAATGTTTTGGTGGGATTTGCGGATGATGCCGGCGATGGCCGGGGCATCCTGGGGCGGTGCTTTGACAATGGGGGGGGACATTGACACCTCCTTTAAACGACTTGGGGAATTTTTTTTCGTTTATATATCCAGAACCAGGCCAGGCCGGCGCACTGGAACCCGGTCACCGTTAAAAATGCTGCATGATAGCCCTGGGGGGCATAGAGGCCCGGGCCGGTTTCGGGCCAGAGATGGATGATCCCGCCAACGGCCCATTGGATGGTGAAGGCCCCCAAAAAGACCAGAAGGTTGATGGCCGTGGTCACCCGGCCTGAGAGGTGGGCGGGGAAGTCCAGGGTCAGGGCGGTGTAGGCCAGGATTCCCGAGGTGCCGAAGAAGCCGAAACCGGCCATGAGAAGGGGGGCTGGAAGGGGGACTTCAAAGGTGATCAGGGCCTGGACCCCGATGAGGACGGTCATGCCCGTGACCGCCGAGGTCCGCACCGGGATGTCCCGTTTGGCCAGCCATTGTGCCAGACTGCCCAGGAGAATGAAACCGCAGATCATGGCCATGGCCGATAGGGAAAGGGTCTGGGCCACGCCGTGGCGGTCCAGGCCGCCCACATCCCTGAGCCAGGGGCCGGCCCAGAGTCCCTGGATGCCGATGAAACCGGCCTGGGAAAGGGTGGTCAGGGGGGCGATGCGCCAGAAAACCGGGCTCCTGAGGACCAGGATAAGGTTTTTTACCTGCTGGGACAGGGTTTCCGATGGCGGGGCGTTCTTATTTTCCGGCACCAGAAAAAAGACGGAGGCCGAAGATATGAGGCAGAGCAGGGCCAGGAGGGTGAAAACCCCCCGCCAGTCCGTGAGGGTCAGGGCCCATTCCACCGGGGCCGAGGCCGTGAGGGCGCCCAGGCCCCCGGCGGCCATCTGGAAGCCGTTGATCCGGGCCAGCCGGTCCATGGGGAACCAGATCACGTAGGATTTGAATGCGGCCATGAGGCAGGCCGACACCCCGAACCCGATGAGGGCCCGGCCCAGGATCAGGCTGGGAAGGCCCTGGGCCCGGGCAAAGACCAAGGCGCCCAGGGCGGCAAAGAGCAGGAGACCCGCCTCAATGATCCGGGGGCCGCAGCGGTCCAGAAGGATCCCCAGGGGAAGCTGCAGGGCGGCAAAGGTGATGAAATAGGTTGCCGTGAGCAGGCCCAGGTCCGCCGGGGTCAGCCCCAGGTCGGCGGTGAGATCCGGTGCCAGTACGGCATTGACCACCCGGAAGAGGTAGGAGAGGAAGTAGCCAAAGGCAAAGGGCAGGAAGACGCGGAATATCACAACAGAGCGATGACGGGGTTCAGGCATGGTCCACTCCCAATGGGGGTTAAAAATGTTGATTGTTCAATTCCTATCATAGGTTAGGGGGAAAACAAAAGCGGAATGCAGCAGGAGCATCAACGCCGGTGGCCTCATCTGAACCTTTTGGCTGTACAGACAATGGGGGCCACCTCACCCTGCCCTAATGTATCGTCTTTTAAACCGTGTTTGGTTTTGATTGCCTTGGGGAAAAATCGGAATATGGTGCAATTAAATTTTGCATCGCCATACTTTTATTGCACTATTTCATGGGGCGGTTTCCATGGATTTTCATAAACGCACCGATTTTACGAGTTAAATAAGATCCATTTATTAAAGGTACGCTATTTGCTATTTCCAAATAACTTTTGGCTCATGTCGCGTTTCGGGGGCGTATAGTGCTAATGGGCTTTTTTGCCCCCCCCCCCCTTAGGAAGCTGACAGATGCAAGTAAATATAAAGACTCTGATTAATGATGTTCAATGTTGTGATACTGTTCGAGAATTACGCTGGCCAGAAGGGCGGTAATGTCCATTTTTTATGGGGCTGAACTCATCAAATCAGCAGATAGGAAAAGAACTGGGGTTGAACCGGTCCGATGTTCAAAAAATGGTAACCCAACTTCGTGAAGGTGTAGTAAAAAAAGCCGCAAGTAACACTTGAAGGTAAGGTTGAATGGGATGAAGTTTACATCGTGTCAGGAGGGCATAAAGGAAATTCCTAAAACCCTATCCCAAAAAGGCCGGGAAGGTCGTCGAAATAGGCGAAAAGGGGCCAATGCGGGATCCATAGCCGGTTACCTAACTGGAGATATAAGCACAAGGGTGTGAATCACGGTGCCGGAGAATATGCCCGAGACGAGGATGACGACGGATTCCATGTGAATACGATGGAAGGCTTCTGGTCTCTATTACGGGGTTGGTTGCGCACATCGTGGATGTTTCACAAGAGAAACTGCGTTTTTATCTTGGATTTTTTGCGTTTGTTCATAATGCCGGCAGAAGAGGAAAAGCACTGCTCCATTCTCTTTTAGACCTTTTGATTAGATAAGACCCTGAAACGCAAGATGCGCCTAACTCTTTTATGGAAGGAGAAAAACATGAAATTAAACGCAAAGCTATTAACCATAAGCATTGTCGGATTTATTATCATTTTTTGTGTCAGCCTGGTGGCCACGTTTTTTTTTTACAACAATGTGAAAGAGGCCAGGATAAATAAGGCTGTTCTGTCGGCCCGTCAGAATTTCGAAGTTGCCATGGCTGCTAAAAAGAAAGTGTGGCAAACCAATGCCCTCCAGCTAGCGAACAGCGCTGAAGTCAGACAGGCGCTTATGGAAAATGACCGGAAAAAAGCGAACCGGATATTAGAACAGCTCGGCAAAGTTTTCAAGGAAAATACCGGATTCAAAAATGTCCAGGTCCACTTGATTGATAAAAATTTAATATCCTTTTATAAATCCTGGGCACCGGATACGTTCGGTGAAACGCTCGCCCATTCCATAGGGTATGCTCTGGTCAAATCCACAAAAAAATCTTTTGTGGCCATGGAAATGTCACCCAAGGGATTACGACTCAAAGGGCTCTTCCCTATTCTTGCCGGTTCTGATTTCATTGGGATTGCCAATTTCGAAGGCGGTCTCAATTCCATTAAGCGAACCTTGAAACCCTATGATATCGACTTTATCTATTTCATGGATGATGTATTCCTGGATATTGCCAAGGGGATGATGAAAAAACCCAAAATCGCCAATTATATTTTAAATCAAAAGGATGTAGACAAGGCGTTTTTCGACTATATCCAAAGACCCGGTACATTCAATGGTATTCTTGGATCGGAATATGTCAAAGATGACGATTACCTGTGTTTTAAGGGGCAATTCAAAGGATTTTCCCATACCCCGGTCGGTCTTTATCTGCTCGGGATCAAGTCGGGCATTGTCATGGAAGAGGTCAATGCGGTCAGGACGATGATTTTTAAGCTGTTCGGGGCGCTGTTCTCGGTATTTTTACTTCTTATCCTGGGGATCATTTATTTTATAAACAGAAATGTTGTCCGCCCGATCAATGTTGTTGCAAAAAATATGGAAGATATTGCCAGCGGCGAAGGGGATCTGACAAAACGGATCGATATTCAGAACAAAGATGAAATCGGGATCCTGGTGGGCTGGTTCAATACATTTGTTGAAAAAATGCAGGGCATTATCGTCAACATTTCAAAAGACACCGAGCTGCTTGATCAATCCTCAACAGAATTTTTAACGATATCTGAACACATGTCGGAAGGGGTAGAGAAAATCGCCGGCAATTCCGGTACCGTTGCGGTTTCAGCTGATGAAATGAGCTCGACGATGTCTTCTGTTGCGGCCGCAGCAGAACAGTCTTCCACAAATATCGCCATGGTATCCGCCGCCGCAGAAGAAATGACGTCAACGATAAATGAAATTGCAAAAAATACCGAAAAAACGAGTTTGACCAGTAATAAAACCGTATTCCGGACAAAAACAGCCTCTGAAAAGATAAGCCTTCTCAGCCAGTCTGCCAGGGAGATCGGGAATGTCGTTGACACCATAAATGATATTTCGGAACAAACCAATCTGCTCGCATTGAATGCAACCATTGAAGCAGCCCGGGCCGGGGAAGCGGGCAAGGGGTTTGCCGTTGTCGCCAGCGAAATTAAAAGCCTGGCCCAGCAGACAGCTGAGGCAACACTGGAAATTAAAACCAAAATAGAGAATATCCAGGGTTCAACCCAGGAAACCGTATCGGAAATTTCGGAGATTACGGTTGCCATCACCGATGTGAATGAAATGATTGATGGTGTGGCCGCAGCGGTTGAAGAGCAGTCCGTAACCACCAGAGAGATCGCGGAAAATGTCGGCCAGGCCGCCGGCGGAATTGGTGGCGTTACCGAAAACGTCACCCAGAGTTCAAGCCTTGCCGGTCAAATTGCCAGGGATATTAGCGCCGTTAACAACGCTTCCTCCCACATGTCGGGAACCGGGGCCCAGATTAAAAATTCCGCGGAAGAATTAAACGCCTTGTCCAAAAGGCTGAAAGATGCCGTGGATCAGTTTAAAATATAAAAATTTACATTCAAACAAAAGAGGAGAATCGTCCGTTCCGCAAGTTGCTCAGCTCAATAATTTAGGAACAGAATGTGTTCCTCTATCTCATCAGCTGAGATGGTATGGAAGGCCCCGGAACGATAATTGGTCGAAACCCGTGAGCAGCCCAAATCGAGTAAGGTGAGACCGGGTAATAAATCTTGGGCTGGACTGGAAATTTTATCAACCGCCGGTATGGGGGAGAGGACGAGCAAATCCACCGGCTTCAGGGGGGAGGTTTCGGTGGTGTGCCGCCCGGACCGACCTCCGGGCGGCGGGTATGGCTATAAAACTTTATTCACGGTCTCCATGGCAATGTTGTAGACCTTTTCGTTGAACCGGTTCTTCATGGCAAAGAAGAGCATCTCCTTGTTGATGGCCAGCTCTTTTTTGGCGATGACGGCCAGGGAGGCCAACGCCCAGTCCTGGCGTTTGATCTTCATGGCCTTATAGTCGATTTCTTCCACATGGGCATTTGTCTCCGGGATCTCCACGCTCTTTTCCTTGAGGACAAAGGTCTCCTCGGAAAGGTTGGCAAATATCTTTTTCCGCCGGGCAACGCCCTCATCGCTCAAGGCCATGACCACGGTGGGGGACTCGATGCCGGTGTAGCCGATTTTATCCGGGGAGAGCAGGATTTCGGAAACGGACTGGCCCCTGAGAACCGTGATGTTGTAGTCGTTTTTAATGGAGGCGTTCATGCCGGCAGAGATACCGGCGTAGCAGACCATGTCACCTGCGGTGACGATGCGCATGCCCGCCGAACCCAGGATGACCACTTCCTGGCGCTGGGGATGGGCAACTTCGATGAGCTTTTCCGCCACCAGGGGCCCGGGGAACTTGCCCTTTTCCCTGGCCAGTTTCCGGTAGGTTTCCCCATATTCGGGCCGCATGTTTTCTTCCACCACGCCGCCCTGGACGGGATTGGCCTGGATCATTTCATCGATGACCTTGGGGGTGAGTTTGTTCCGTTTGGTATACCGGCCCGTACACATGCCCAGGGTTTCCACAACCGAGAGGCCCTTGTGCTTCATGGCACTCACCAGTTCATCGGCCAGGCCCTTGTCATGGCCGGAGCATTTGGAAATATAAGTGGCGCCGGCGGCCCGGGCGATCTTGCAGATATCAATGGGGATCTCGGCCTGGTTGAGGAATTCCGAGCCCACGACGGCGTCGGAAGGGGTGGTGGCGGAATACTGCCCCCCGGTCATGCCGAAGTTGAAGTTGTTCAGGATGATCAGGGTCATGTCTATATTCTTGCGGCAGGCCGAGAGCACATGGGCGCCGCCGATGCCAAGTCCCCCGTCTCCCATGGTCACGATGACGTTGAGGGAGGGATCGGCAAGCTTTAGACCGGCGGCATAGGTCAGGGCCCGGCCATGGGCGCCGTGGAGGGCATGGACCTTGAAAAAGGTGTCAAAGAGGCCGGAGCATCCGATGTCGGTGACGATGACGGTCTTGTCGGCGGGAACCCCCATCTTGACCAGGGCGTCGTCCAGTCCCTTGGTGATGCGTTCGTGGGTGCAGCCGGGGCAGAATACAGGGGGACGGTTTTTATTCAGGAAACTAGTCATTTTCAATCACCTCCATGATCTTGGCAGGGGGAATGAGGACCCCGTTCATTTGGCCGTAGAAGTCCACCTGTTTACCCTGGAGGACCCGGCGGATTTCATTGACGTATTGTCCCAGGTTCATCTCAACCATGACAATGCGTTTGAATTGGGTGGCCTTTTCCAGGATCAGGGGCTCGGGGACCGGCCAAAGGGTTTTCAACGAGAGGGTGGAGACGGGTTTGCCCTTTTCCGCCAGGGCGGCGGCGGCGTCTTCAACGGCCCTTGAGGTGATGCCGTAGGAGATGACCAGGGTATCGGTATCCGGGAGGATGTTTTCCCCGTGGAGGGTGATGCGTTCCCGGGCGGCGTGGAGTTTGGTTCTCAGCCGCTGTTGCATGGCAGCAATGGTGTCCGGATCAATGGTGATATAGCCGTCGGGGCCGTGGGTGGAAGAGGTCTGGCGCACCAGGGTTTTTCCCCCGATGGGCAGGAAGGGCGGGGCCTTGTCCCCTTCGGCGGCAAAGGGGATATACTCCTCACCGGTGAAATGCGTGCGGTTGACAATGGGGGGCAGGTTGACACCGTCCATGTCAAAGCTCTCCTTGGTCATGCCGATCTCCTTGTTGGAGGCCACAAAGACGGGGCAGCGGAATTCTTCTGCAAAGTTAAAGGCATGGGCGGTGAGCTCGTAGCAGTCCTTTACATCCTTGGGGGCCAGAACGATGACAGGCACGCCCGAGGTGGAGCCCCAGCGCATGAATTGGATGTCCGAGTCGGCGCCCCGGGTGGCGGAGCCGGTGGAGGGGCCCAGCCGCTGGACATTGGCGATGACCAGGGGGATCTCGCTGCCGATGGCAAAGGAAATATGTTCACTGTAAAGAGAGATGCCGGGACCGGAGGTGGCGGTTAAGACCTTTCTTCCGGCCATGGAGGCTCCGATGCAATACCCCATGGAGGCAATTTCATCTTCCCCCTGCACACAGATTCCGTCCCGTGCTGGGAGCATTTTCAGCATGTTGTTGAATATGGTGGTGGCCGGTGTGATGGGGTAGCCTGCAAAGAAATTGCAGCCGGCGGCCATGGCTCCCCGTGCAACGGCTTCATTGCCTTCCATAAATGCTAACGCCATGTTCTAAATCTCCTTGAGAAGTTATATTCAGTTTTTAATCAGATTGGTTGGATTAAATTTAATCAAAAATCTAATCAAATATCATTTCTTAATAAAGGCCAACGGCGCCGTTGTCAAGGGATAAGTAAATCGAAATCAATTGGATATGCTTTTTTAAATTCCGTTATATTTTGATTGATTTTATGGATTTCTTGGTATAATGATGGGACATCATGGTAGCACAAAAAAAATCACCCAAAAAAACAAAAGAAGATTTTACCCGGGAAGCCTACATGGGCATTCGCCGGATGTTTTTCCTCAATGAAATCATTCCTGGACAGAAGATTTCCTACGGAGATCTGGCCAAGCGGTTGAACATGAGCACCACCCCCGTGATCCAGGCTTTGAAACGGCTGGAGTTCCAGGGCCTGGTCCGCCACGAGCCCAACAAGGGCTATTACACGGAAAATGTCAGCCTTGAGGAAATTACCGAAATTTACGAGTTCCGCGAACTCATTGAAGTCTCCCTGCTGCCCAAGACCATTGAGCGGACCACCAAGCGGGGACTGAACCGGCTCAATAAGGCGTTGGACAACCACCAGGCCGCCGTCCGGGATATCTACCTCAAGGATCGCCTCCTCAAGGACATGGAATTTCACCTGACCCTGGCCGAGCTTTCCGGATGCAGCATCCAGATCAATACCCTGAAATCCCTGTTTGACCTTCTCTATCTCAAATACCGGGGCAACATGCTCTTTGTCACCCCCATGGACCGGGTGGACAATGAGCACATCCAGCTTTACGAATCCATCGTAAACAAGGATGTGACCGCTGCCCAGGAAGTCCTCTCCCAGCACATCTCCAACGTGAAAAAACACGCCATCCTCTGCATCGAGCGGATGATCCGGGAAAAAAGTATCAAAAGTATTTAATGGGAAAACGCTGGGGTCCGGTATCTTCCGGTTGCAGCGTTTCCATTTGCCATCAAGCCGACCGTGGGTCGGCTTGATTTCTGCCGTGGGACGGACGTTGGCCATCCCATGGATGACCCTTTTAGATGGAGAGGTGCCATGGAAGAACCCAAAACAGAGAGCTTTGAATCCTTTATCAAATCCTTTTTTTACGGAGAGCGAACCGATCTCTCCTTTAAATTTTTGCCGGAGTTGAAGGCGGAGGCGCCGGATTATCTCCAGGAATTGTTCCAGGTCCTGGTGGACGGGGTGGACGACACCGATACCGCACCCATCAAGGAGAAGATCATCCAGGGGCAGACCCAGGCCTTTGCCCATCCCGATAAATTCGACTACGACCACGGCCCCTTCCAATCCCTGGACCAGCCCCCCTCAAAACTGAATTTTTCCCTGATCACCTCTTCGGGGCATTTTATAAAGGGAGACGACCCCAAACCCTTTGGTGTGGAAGACATGACCCAGGAAGAGGCGGTGAAGCGGGTCATGGAATTTGTAAGGGAATTACCCAAATTGTCGGAAATTCCCTTTGATACCCCGGCGGATCAACTCTGTGTCCGGCACGGGGGATATGATATCCGTGCTGCGGTCAAGGACAATGAGGTCTGCCTCCCCCTCAAGGGCATGGCCACCCTAAAGGCACAGGGACGCATTGGCAACCTTACCCCCCAGGCATTTTCTTTTATGGGGGCCTGTTCCCAGAAGCGGCTCACCAAGAAAGTACTTCCCGGATGGGTAAAGGATTTTAAGGAAAAGGGAGTGGAGGCGGTTATCCTGGTGCCGGTCTGACCGGTTTGCCACATGTCCGTGGGACATGTATCCAGGGCCTTTGAAGAGGCCGGAATTGCAACGGTGATCATTGCCGCAGCCATGTTTGAACCCCGCATCAAGATGATGTCCCTTCCCCGGGCCGTGATGACCCGGGAACTCATGGGACGCCCCCTGGGGGATCCCGGGAACAGTGCCCGTCACATGGAGATTCTCACCGCTGCCGTGGATCTTCTGGAAACGGCGGATGCCAACGGGTCATTGGTCCGTATCTGACGGGAAGGGTGTGGTTCCCCCGCCAAGGGGGGCCACTTCCATATTCCATACCTTTCGCTCAGACAGGGTCCGGACTCCCCGGTTCAAAATAAAACCGGCACGGGTCTTACGCAAGACCAGGGCCGGTTTTGATACTGGATGGGATCGCCTTCCCCGGGATTGGGGATTTATTCGGCCAGGTAGGCCACCTGGGTTTCAAATGGAATATCCGGGTGGAGCTGGTTTTTCACGGCGCAGCTGCCCATGCTTTTCACCATTGCCTTGATGTATTTTTCCGGAAAGGACTGGGGAACGTAAAGGGTAGTGACCACCTTTTCCATGGTCTTTTGCCCTTCCTTGAAAAAGGGATCCAGCTCCAGCTTCATGCCGCTGGTGTCCAGTTTCCGGGAATCGCAGAAGCTTTTGGCATAGAGCCCGGCGCAGGAGGCCAGGGCCGCCAGGAAGAGGGCAAAGGGCTCGGGAGCGCTTTCATCTCCGCCGTTGGGCCTGGACTGATCCGTATTCACGGTGAAGGGGCCAAACTGGATGTTGATTTTCTTATTTTCTGCAAAGCTTACATTAAATTCAGCCACAACAGGGTCCTCCAAATTCAGATGTGTTCCGGTGATGAACCTTCTAGTTCAGTTCAAGCCATTCAAACCAGATGGGGTGGTTTTCCTTGTACCATTTCAGGATCCGGCGCAGCAGGATCTGGTCGTCGGGGTTGATCACCGCAGCCGGTATCTTGTCAAAGGTGAGGACCATTTTCCCATCGTAGAAGGTCAGGGCGTCCAGGCAGAGGGTCTGGAGCTCGTTGCGGATGCGACCGGAATCGGAGATCTTCACCGGGCGCTGGGTATAATCCTCTCCCTTGAGGAAGCGGTTGAGCAGGGGACTGAAGACCAGCTTGCTCTGGCCGAATGTTTCCAAAAGACGCAGGGCAAAGGTGATGCGTTTGTCCCCCCTGGGCGTTGTGATGCGGGTGGTGACCTCCCAGGTGTCGTCGCTGATCTGGGTGACCCCGGGGGCACCTGAATAGGGGTCGGGGAGCATATAGGCACCCCCGGCCAGGGCCTGCCATTTCTTTTCGGAGATGAGGTCGTCTGCCGTGATGGTCCGCTTGTCCAAGGGAATGCCGGCCTTGGTGGCCGAAAGGATGCTCTGGCGGTAGATTTCCACCATCTGATCGTCCAGGTCGGACTGGCCCGAGGTGGTCCGCAACTGGTCGGCAAAATCTTCGGCATGGGGATCCAGCTTCATGCAGGCCGCATCCTTGTCGTAGCGGAACTTGAAGACAGAGGAGAGCACGGCCAGGGAGACGGAGAGATCCAAAATGGGTGCCAGGCTGGCCGCCTGGATGGCTTCGGCCGATGCGGCATAGCCGTCCACCACCAAAAGGTGGGTTTCACCGGATTCGTCTTCCCAGGGCTTCACGGAAAAGGTGGGGGCATAGGTGCCGGAATCGGTGAACGGTGTAAAGCCGGTGGGCATTTCCCATTCGTCCTCGATGAGGTGGGCGCCGCCCTGGGCCCATTGGTCCCAAATTTCCTGGATGCGGGGGGCCCGCTGTGGTCCGGTCAGGGTCCAGATGTGGATGTTTTCCGGCTTCATTCCTTTATAGGTTTTGAGGATGGCCTCCAGTACCTTCTGGCGGGGGGTGAAATAGTCCACCAGGACCGAATCCCTTGCGGCGGTGTCCACAACGGCCTTGGGCAGAACCAGATTGCCGATGTAGCCTTCGTATTGGTCGGAGATGGCCAGGGGCTGGTCAAAGAGATGGAGAACGGTCATGGGACCGGTCTTTTCCCCCTTTGCAAAGCGGGAGGTGCATTCCAGGGTGTCAATGGCGGCCCCCCAGACGGTGATGTCCTTTTTGCCCATGGCCCGTTTAAAATCTTCCCATTGGTAATCCCCGTCGTTGATGAGGCGGAGCACACAGGCTTCAAGGTATTTGGCCACCTGGGGACGGGCATAGATTCGGCCAAATCCCAACAGGGGGTTGGCCCCCATTTCAGAGGTCTCCCCGGCCTTGGGCATGAGGCCCTCCCCAAGGCAGACCATGATGGCATGGTTTTCCGGCAGGGTCCGGGAGAGGTACCAGAGGCTTTCGCTCATGGCATAGGCCGAGATGGCGTCGGCATCCTTTTTAATCAGGTTGAGTTCTTTTTTGGCCAGGCCGGCGCCTTCGCCGTAGCGGCCGAACAATTTGGTTCCCAGAGCGGTCACCGCCAGGGTCATGGCCAGCATTTTTTCGCTGCGCTGGTCCGTGAAGGAGATGCCGTCCACCAGCTCGTCCGGGGTTTCTCCCCTGAGCCATTCAATCCGGACATCCTCCAGCCAGAGATGCAGACGTCCAAGGATGGGCCGGGTATCAAAAGCCCATTGAGCGATGAGGTTTTTTTGCTTCATACCGCTTGTATTCATGTGTGTCTCTCTATATAAGGAATTGATAGCTTAAAGAAGACAAATATCATTCCCATTTCCTCAATGTCAATGGGGGAAATATAAGTTCCAAGGTGGGCCGTGGTTCGGCGCCCCGCTGTGAAGAGGACTGTCGCGATACGGATACCGAAAATAAATACAAAGACCTGGTGGAATTCCGGGGTGAAAGAGATGGATTGGAATATGGACCGGAAGTATTTGAAAAAAGTAGGGATGTGGATGTGGATCGGGGCATTGGTGCTGGCGATTTTTTACCAGGGGCGGGCATCTGCAGAACCACCTGCCCTGGAAATGGCCCTGGCCGGCCCTAAAACAGCCGTGCAGAGCGGCGGTAACGCTGGTTTAACTGTGTTCTTCCATAACCCGGGAAATGCAGATGTCCCCTCCCGGGATTATGAACGCCTGGAATGCCTTGTCTTTTCGAGGGGCCGCCGCCACCAAGTGGAGGCCGTTGCCGTCACCGATCTGGAGGGGGTCGTCATCAAGGCCGACGGGGTCCTGAAACTCAGTTATGAATTCATGGTGCCCAGGGAAATGAAAACCGATTTCCAGCTTCGGCTCAAGGACCATGACACAGCCAGGGCGGTCTACCAGGTGGACGGCAGTGTCGAGCCCAGCATTGCAGGCCCCTCCAAGCAATGGTCGGTGAGGGTGGCCGAGGAGTACTACTATTCCCTGGCCGACAAGATCACTCCCTATGAACCGGTCTACTTCCTCTTTGGAGTGGACCCTGGCATGGAAAAGAGCAGTTTCCAGATCAGTTTCAAGTTTCAGTTCTTTGACCCGGAAGGAGAGCTGGGGGAGACGGTCGGCTGGTTGGACGGCTTCTACCTGGGCTATACCCAGAAATCCCTGTGGGATCTGGATTCCGACTCCGCCCCCTTTGAGGATACCAGCTATAAGCCCGAGGTCTTTTACCGGCTCGACGGGGTGGGCTTTGACCTGCCCTGGGTGAAAAGTTCGGCCATGCAGCTGGGGTATAAGCATGAGTCCAACGGTCGGGGCGGCCTGGAATCCAGAAGCACTAACCGCCTCTATCTGACCCCGTATTTCCTCTTTCCACTGTGGAGCAGCCATTATCTCTCCCTGGCACCCACGGGCTGGATCTATGTGAACAACAGTGACGAAGACAATCCCGATTTGGCCGATTACCGGGGATATTTTCAATTGGAAACCTCGGTGGGTTCACCGGACGGACTGGTTCTTTCCACCCTGTTCCGGCCGGCGGAAAAGGGCAATACCTTCCAGGCGGATCTGAGCTATCCCTTGAATCGGATCCTGGGGGACCGGTTCAACCTTTTCCTCCATGCACAGTTCTACACCGGATATGCCGAGACCCTTCTCCACTATGACCAGCGTTGCGATATATTTCGCCTGGGTGTCTCCATTGTCCGGTGATCCTGCCCGGTTGTGATGCCCGGGGGAACCCCTTCGGGGCATGGTGGTACTCCTTTATCCTTGAATACTGTTCATGGGGGATTGTCCGGCCACGGGGGGGAAAATCGTTGCCCCGGAACCGGGGGATGGGATATGGTAGGCATCATTTATGACATCCGCAGACCCGACATATGAAGCACGGCAGGGACCGGACACCCCCATGGAAGAATTGGTGGCCGTGGTGGACCGGATTACCTTTCACAACCCGGACAACGGCTGGTCTGTTCTCAAGGTCCTGCCCCTGGGATCCAACCTTTTTTCCGGCAATAAAAACAACCGGCTCACCGTTGTGGTGCACCAGACCAAGGTCTTTGCCGGGGCCACCATGGCCTTCCAGGGGCAGTGGACCGCCCACCCCAAGTTCGGCCGCCAGTTTCGGGCCATGAAGGCCATGGAGCGGAAACCGGCCACGGCCTCGGCCCTGGAAAAGTACATCGGATCGGGGTTGATCAAGGGAATCGGCCCCAAGACCGCCAAAAAGATCGTCTCCCATTTCAAGGCCGACACCCTGGATGTCTTTGAAAACGACATGGCCCGCCTCACCGAGGTTCCGGGCATTGCCGCCAAAAAGCTTAAGATGATCTCCACGGCCTGGATTGAACACCGGGCCATCCGGGATGTGATGATCTTTCTACAGTCCCATGGCCTTTCCACCCTGTTTGCCGTGCGCATTTACAAGGAATACGGGGACGAGGCCATTGCAAAGGTCACGGCCAACCCCTACCGCCTGGCCAATGATTTTTACGGGTTCGGTTTTTTCTCCGCAGACAAGGTGGCACTGAGCATCGGGTTCAGCGAGGACAGCCCCCAGCGCATCATGGCCGGCATCGGCCATGTCCTGTCCGCAGCCCGGAATTTCGGCCATTGCTACCTGACCTACACCCAGATTAAACACCAGGTGGAGGAGTTGCTTTCCCTGGACCTTTCCCAGACCCTGGGCGGCCTTCTGGATGAGATGGAGCAGGAACGCATGCTCATGAAACGGATGCTGGTCCTGGCAGAAGATCCCAAGGCGGAACCCTCCGATCCCCATCTGCCCCAGGCCTGCTACTATGCCCGGTCCCTCTATTTTGACGAGGAATATGTGGCCCGTCGCATCCGACAGATGGATCCGGGATCCACCTCTTCCAAGGCAGATCCTTTACGGGTTTCCCGGTGGGTGGACCTCTATTGCAAGGCCCGGAAGCTCACCCTGAGCGAAGAGCAGGCCGCTGCGGTAAAGGGCATTGCCTGCGAGACCGTCTCCATCCTCACCGGCGGGCCCGGCTGCGGCAAGACCACGGCCACCAAGGTGCTGGTGGCCCTGCTGGAGGCCATGGGCCTCAAGGTGATGCTGGCCGCACCCACGGGCCGGGCCGCCCAGCGCATGGGCGAGGTCATCGGCCGGGAGGCCAAGACCATCCACCGGCTTCTGGGCTGGAAGGGGGGCAAGTTTAAAAAGAACCAGGACGAGCCCCTGGACACGGATTTTCTGGTGGTGGATGAATGCTCCATGCTGGACATCAACCTGAGTGCCTCCCTGCTCAAGGCCGTGCCCCCCTATGGCCAGGTGGTCCTCATCGGCGACTTTGACCAGCTTCCTTCGGTGGGGGCGGGCAATGTGCTCAAGGATATGATTGCCTCGGGCCGGGTGCCCTGCTTCCGTCTGACCCAGATTTTCCGCCAGGCCACCCAGTCCCTGATCATCAAGTATGCCCACCAGATCAACCAGGGACAGACCCCCTGGATCCAGTCCCCCTTTAAGAATCCCCGGGTCTGGACCGATCCCACGGATTGCCTCTTCCTGGATTCCGACGAGGCCACCCAGGAGCAGATGAATTTCATTGCCCGGGTGAAGCGGGTTTTGGCCGGCCAGGGGGAAGACCTTTGGAAAGAGGAGCCCGCCATTGGGGCTTCCCAAGCCGGGCTCTTTGAATTCCGGGCCGACGACACCTCCTCCCCCTACCAGGGGGAAATCACCATTCCGGACAAGTTCCGCCATGTGGATCTGGAAAGGGTGGTACGGGCAGAGGGAAGGGTGGCCGAGTTGAAATCCGTGCTCCAAAAGGTCCACCCCTGGTCCTCCCTCCATTACGGCCTCACGGCCGTGGATGCGGTGACCCGGCTCTATACCCATTGGATTCCCAAGTATTACGGGGCCAATGCGGAAATCCAAATCCTTTCCCCCATGACCCGGGGGAGCCTGGGCACCCTGAACCTGAACCGGGTGATCCAGGAAAAGACCAATCCGGCGGCCCAGGGCAAACCCCAGGTCCAGGTGGGTTCCCGCATCTTTCGGGTGGGGGATCGGGTGATCCACCGGAAGAACAACTACGATCTGGGGGTCTTTAACGGGGACATCGGCCGGATCTGCGACATGGATACCCAGGCCATGACCCTCACCGTCTCCTTTTTCCCGGACCACCGCACCGTGGTCTACCGCCAGGCCGACCTGGTGGAGCTGGACCTGGCCTATGCCGTAACCATCCACAAAAGCCAGGGATCTGAGTTTGAGACGGTGATCATCCCCGTGCTGACCCAGCATTTTATGATGCTCTTTCGGAACCTGATCTATACGGGCATCACCCGGGCCAAAAAACTGGCCGTGTTTGTGGGGACCCGGCGGGCCTTGACCATGGCCGTTCGCAACCAGGACATCAGCCACCGCCAGACCGCTTTGGAGGAACTCATCCGCAACGGGGTGGATGGATAGGGAAGGGCGCCGGGAAATCCTGCTTTATCCGGTTTCCGGCTGGGCCATGGACGTCTATAATACCATGTGAATACTTCGGTGCCGCGGCTTTGGCACCGGGGGAGATCATGAAAAAGAGAAGGAGTCCTTCATGCAATTTATTGTCACCGGCTTGGACGGTAAAGACGACCAGGCACTGGACCGCCGAATGGCGGCCCGTGAAGATCATCTGGCCATGGCCAAAACCATGGCCGAGGCCGGAAAATGGCTCTATGCCGCCGCCATCCTGGATCCGGACGGCAAGATGACCGGCTCCGTCATTATCTGTGAATTTGAATCCGAGGCCGCCCTGCGCCGGGAGTGGCTGGACAAGGAACCCTATGTCCTGGGCAATGTCTGGGAACGGGTGGAGATCACCCGCGGCCAGGTTCCCCCTCTTTTTTCCGGCGCTGGTACAACCGGATAAAGGCCGGGATATCACTGTTCTTGTGGAACCGAAGGTTGATCCGGGCCCGGGTCATGGCCACATAGATGAGGTTATATTCGTCCGGATCGGTTCCCTTTGAGGTCTTGGGCCCATCGTCCTGCATCAGGGGGGTGAAATCGTCCATGAGCAGGACATTGTCCCATTCCAACCCCTTGGCCTTGTGGGCCGTGGTCAGGGTCACCGATGCCCGGTCCGGCTCAACGGCCTTTTCCCTGATCCCCTTGATGTGTTTGGGAATGCTGGCCGTATATTTTTCCACCACCGCACAGACGCTGAGCAGTTCCATGTCCTCCACGGTGCGGGCATAGGAGCGCAGATCCCCGAAGGTGTCGAACCCTTTGATATAGGCGTCCCTGATTCGGTCCCTCTCCCGGTTGTAGAGATAGAACACATCCCCTAAAATATCCATGCGATACCCGCCCACCCCGCCGGTGAAGGCAATGGCCTGCTTCCGGTAGAGGCCCACGGCCTTGTCAAAGAGTGCCGCGTTGGTCCGGGCAATGACGGTGTGGTGGTCCTTGTCCCATTTGGGCTTTTCCCTGCCCTTGACCGGGGTTCCCCGGATGGGGCGTTTCTCCCCCTTGTATTCGTCCAGAACCATATTGGCCACCCGGGCCACGTTGTTGTCAAAGCGGAAGCTTTGGGTCAGGTAGAGGGTTTGGTCCGCCTCAAGGGTTTCCAGGGTGTCCCTGGCCCCCCTGAAACTGTAGATCTGCTGGTGGTTGTCCCCCACCATGATGATGGAAGCGGGCCTGTGGCGCAGCCCTGCATCGGCCTGGGAGAGCACCAGGGCGGCGGTCACCGGGTTGATGTCCTGGGCCTCGTCCAAAAGGATGCAGTCATAGGGAAGGATGGGCCGGGAGAGCTGGAAGAGCTTGAGATATCCGTCGTGGAGCATGCCGATGGTTTCATCCCCCCCCTTGCACATGAGCCGGCCCAATTGGTTGGCCAGCTCCACCAGGTCGGGCATGGACCGTCCGTTTTTCCGGTAGAAGGCCCGGGCATGGCCGGGGATGTGGCGCTGTGCCACCTTGGCATGGTCCGAGACCAGGTAGCTGTTCAGGGTCTCCATGGCAAACCGGGCATCCTCCATCTGTTTTATCCCCAGGGCTTCCATGACCTGGTTGGCCCTGAACCCCGGCACCAGACGGTCCCTATGGGGATGCCCCTTGGACCGGAAGGCCAGGGCATGGGAGGTCCGGGCCGTGACATTGGAGGGGAACTTGGCTGCGGCCTCCATCTGAACGCTCTTGTTAAAGGCAATGTACAAAAATTTCAAATGGGGGCGCTGCCGGGCATATTCCACCAAAGTAGTGGTCTTGCCGGTGCCGGCAAAGGCCATGACCTTGAGGATTTGTCCCGGTTCAAGGTCACAGGCAATGATGGTATTTTGTTCCTGGGTGGTCTGCATGGAAGACGAGTCTTACCATCTTTTTGTGAAATTTGTAAGGCCGAAATCCCCGGGCGAGGGAGCCCCTCTTTAATGAATTCCCGATGAAGCCCCCCGCTTTTTTCATGGATGATCGTTTCCACCGGTGGCGGTAACGCTGGCGGGTCCGGGGCCTGGGTTATCCGGGCTGTTCTCATATCCATATGGAACTTGACGATCCATATCTTCAACTGAATGGGGCTTTTCGAGAGAAGGGTCTGGTGGTGGATTTCCTCCGGTTGGTGGATCTTTTCCCTTGGCGCTTTATCGCTTGAAAAATCCCCTGGATTCCAGAAAGGATTTCATGTGGGGCCTGACCTTTTGGCTGAAAAACGCCGCCATACCCGAGGTCCAGGTCCTGTCCTTGAGTTTGGGGGAGCGGGCCGTGTAATATGCCTGGACGGTTCGGTCATAGGCATCCAGCCCCTTTTCCACCTTTCCGGTGTCGTAGCGGTTGGTGTGGAGGACGGCCTCCACGGGCAGCCGGGGTTTTTTCGGGGGATCCTGGTCCGGATAGCCCAGGCAGAGGCCAAAGGCAGGGAAGACCTGGTCGGGCAGATCCAGGAGGCGGGAAACCGTTTTGGGGTCGTTCCGGATCCCACCGATGAAGACCCCTCCCAGGCCGATGGATTCCGCCGCCACCATCATGTTCTGCCCCAGCATGGCCGCATCCCCGAATGCCACCAGCCCCTGTTCGGTCCACCCGGTTTCCGGTTTTACCCCGTGGCGGTGGCAGGCATCGGTCAGCCGGAGGAGGTCGGCGCAGAAGACGAGAAAGACCGGGGCGGATTCCACCCAGGGCTGGGGGCCGGCCAGGTGGGCAATTTGTCTTCGCACGGCGCCGTCCTTGACCTGGACCACGGAATATGCCTGGACATGGCTGGAGGTGGAGGCGCACTGGGCAACGGAAAGCAGCTCTGCCACAACGGCATCGTCCACCGGGGTCGGGGTGAATTTACGGATGGATCGATGGGCGGACAGGCATTCAAGTACGGTGTTCATTGAATCCTCATATATTCAGGTTAACCCTGCTGCCAGGGCATGGGATTGCATCAATCTACCATGTCTTATGGGAATCATCCAGCGTGGATGAATTGCATATGCCAATGGTGTCTGGGGTCTCTTCGGGCAAAAAGCAGGGGAGGGGATTGAAAATGGCAGGCCAGGAGGGAGTCGAACCCCCAACATCCGGTTTTGGAGACCGGCGCTCTACCAATTGGAGCTACTGGCCTGCATGAACAAGAAAGCGTTATATCATATCTGGCGGACATTTCAATACGGTAATCCGCCTTTTGGGGAAAAAGTTTTATCGGGAATTGAAACATCCAAGGGTTTTGTTAGTATAATAAGGATGATGCAGATACTAAAAAAAATGAACCACTCCTTTGAAGAAGACCGGGTGATCTATTGGTCCAACCTGGCCCGAACCAACAACCTGCTGATCATCCTGAACATCAGTCTGTTTTTTGTGACGGAATTGGTGACCCGGGAAGGGTATTATTACACCTATTATTCCCTTGGATTCCTGTCTGCGACGGTCCTGGGCTGCCTCTTGCCCCTGGGGCTGACCCGACGGCTCTTATATTATTGTATGTTTCTGGTGTTTGAACTGGCGGCCATGTATTTTCTCACCTCTAGTATCTGGTATTGGGTGGTGACCCAGCAGATATAAGCGGATAAAAAAGGGGGCGGAGGGGCAATGATTTGTCCGCTGGGGGAACGAAGGCTCGACAATTTTGTCGAGCCTTTTCTGTTTTTGTCGAATTTAAATCCATTGTCTATGTTGTATTCTTGTTAAAATTCAAGTGATTATGGTGTGGCATGCATCTTGATATAAGAAAAGGCCAGATAAAACATCGGATCCAGGAACGGATTCGAATGATACCCAGATGAAAGGAGTCTGAAATGAAAGATGTAAGAAACAGAAAATCCATTGGATGGATTGCCGCCCTCACCATTGCACTTGTTGTGGGTATGGCCGGCATTTCCTTTGCCGCCTGGAACGGCCACAGTGGACACGGCGGTGGCCACAGGGGGGGCGGCTACAGCAACAATGGTGGGTGTTGGTAAGCCACATCCTTGTCCCTGATCGAATACATTGATTTAACCCGAAAGGAAAACTACCCATGAAATACAATAATACGACACCTGCTATAACCACTCGAATCCTTATCTTTAGTGCGGCTGCCATCCTGGGGTTGTCCAGCTTGGCCTTTGCTGGCCACGGCCATCATTCCGGGGCCTGGGCAATGGATACCGGCGATCCCAAATACCAGGAAATGAACAAACTCCACACGGCCTATACCGATAAGATGGCCCCCCTTTACCAGGCCCTTCGCTCCAACCAGGCACTGCTGCAAAGTGAGCTTCTCAAGGGGCAAACCGACCGGGATAAGATAATGGGGATCCAGGAGGATATCACTGAAATCCGTACCCAGCTGGACCGGTTTGAATTGGATCACACCCTGGAAATGAAACAGCTTGGCCCGGACTATGCCGGATTCTGCCGGAATGCGGGCAACCACGGTTGGGGCCATGGGATGTCCCATCACCAATAGGGCTGTAACGCCGTTGACTTTCCTGATATCATGGTGGAACGGTATTCTCGCTCCACCATTTTGCTCCCCTTGTTTTATACCGTTTCAACCCGTTGATACTGTTCAGGTAACTGCATGATTGCACAGACGGAATCCATTGTCCCTCTGCTTTTGGAGGAGGGCATGGTCATCAACAATAAATGGGAAATCCTCAGTTTCATCGCCAGGGCGGGAAGGGGGTGGTCTACCTGGCCCGGATTTCCGACGGATATGAACCCATCCTTTATGGGAACGGTCGGTTCCGGGTGAAACCCGAGGACGTGGCCAAGCCGGTGGTGCTGGGCGCCTGGGCCTATGCTGCATTTTACGGAAAGCAGCTGCCCCGGATTTCCCAGTGGTGGTTTGTTGTGGATAGTGGAAGGGCTCCGGGGGCACCCGTGGGTTCAGAAGAACCCGAAGCCGTGGGTGCCGGTAAGGATATCGGTTCGGTTAATCATACCCGCCCCAACCGATTGGGGATCAAAGGACTGAAGCAGAATGTCCACGAATGGACCGTGGCCGGAGACATGGATGCGCCGCCTGAATTTTATATCCATGGATTGGACAATACGGAGTCCTATCTGGAGCGCCAGTATTGGGAAGCTTTTTCCAATGTGGGGTTCAGAACCGTGTTGCCGGTGGAGGAAACACCTTGATCAAGGTTGACGCTTATTGGGCCTTTGGTTTGAGCCACAGGGGAGTGAAACGCAGGGAAAACCAGGACCGTTTCCTGGTCCGTCCCGGGGCAGGCGGGTATATTCTGGCCGTTGCCGACGGGCTGGGTGGCCATGGGGGGGGCGGGACGGCGGCCCAGTGTGTGATCCAGGCCCTGGCGGGGTTTTCCTTTTCCCAGGCCCGACCCAGGGTGGCCCTGGCACAGGCCCTGTCAGAGGCGGAGACGGCATTGGACAGGGCCTGCCGAGACCATGCAGGGATGGAGGATATGGGAACCACCCTTTCCCTGGCCTTGGTTCAGGGGGGAAGGGTCCATTATCTCCATGTGGGAGACAGCCGTCTCTATGGGGTCCGGGGCAATGGGCTTGAACAGGTGACCACGGACCAGACCTTTCTCCAGTATCTCATAGACGACAACAGCATTTCCTTGGAGCAGGCCCGTTCCCATCCCTTAAGGGGCGTGCTGGACCAATGTGTGGGCATGGGGGATCTTGAGCCGGAAATGGGAATCCTGTTGTTTGACGGACCCGGGGTGCTGCTTTTGTGTACCGATGGTCTCTCCGGTTACCTCTCCCATGAAGTGATTGAAGGGGAAGTCTTAAAATCCATGGATCCGGGCAGGGAATTGAAAAACATTGCCCATGGCCTTCTGAACAAGGCACTGGCCGCAGGAGGCAGGGACAATATTACCCTGGTCCTGGCCCGGGTTCCGGGGGGAAACGGAGGGGATAAAAAATGAGGGGGGTTTTTGTTGGTTTCTGTGTAAGCCTGTTGTGGGTCGCAACGGTGTGTGGGGCCGATAATGCCTTTGTCGGGCGGATTCTTTCCCCAGAGCCTTCCCCGGGGTGGCTTTGGGTGGCAGTGTTCCAGGCCGGTCACCATGGTCGGGGCCATGGGAGTCACCATGGGCCTGGGGATCGGGCGGCCCATATCAATGTTATCTATGGGGGAAAAGAGCTGCCGGGCTTTGTTCGCAAGGATGCGGTGGTGCGGTTCAAGGGGCGGTTCATGGGAACGGACAGGTTCATGGCCGATGAAATTCTGGAATTCAGGAACCCGGATACCGATCCCACCGGGGTTCGACAGCGGCTCTTGGACCATTGCAGGAGGCAACCGTGAAATCCCTTGTCTCTCCCTCCCATTCCATGTGGAAGGCCAATGTTCTGGTCTTTGGATTTTTGATTCTGGTGGCCCAGGCCCATTTCTACTACCAGAGTCGCCAGGTGGCCGATGCCTTTGGTCGCAATGTCAGGGAACATGCCGGATTGCTTTCGGAGGTGGTCCGGCTCAATGTCGAAGGGGCGGTGTTTTCGGAACAGGTGGTCCGGGATATCCTCCAGACCTTTCTGCTGAATGTTTCCTATTTTATCGATTATTTGGACAGCATTAAAGCCCTTGGTCCGGAAGAACTGGCCGCCCTTTCAAAGGAGCTGGGCCTGGCCGGCATCCGCATTTCCACAACGGATCGTATCCTGGAGGGGCCGGACCAATTGTTTGCCCCTATCCGGGATCTGGACACCATCCCGGCCAATACGGCCGTGGCCCGGGAGAACCGGTTCTATTATCGGTATCCCCGGTTCGAAAACGGGGACATCCTCACCAGTATTAAATCCGATGGTTTCCATGCTCTGAAAGAGAAAATGGGACTTCCTGAGCTTTTTAAAACCGTTACCGGCATTGCCGGTATCCGGTATGTCCGCCTGGCCGAAAAGGGGGACGATTCTTCCACGACGGCAGAGCCGGGCCGGGTCCGGCTTTTGTCCACGCCCTCGGGCCGGGTTGCGGAAACCCGTCTGCCCCTGGGCAATGGGACCATGGTCATTGGCATGGGGTGTGAACTCTATGACGGGTGGCTGGCCCAGAACCGACGTTCCCAGCTCATCTTTTCCATCCTCATCCTTGGGGCGGGGGCCGGCTGCTCCCTGTTGCTTTATCTTTTCCAGCGGGCCCATCTGGCCCGGGTCCGGGAATTTGATCAGGCCCTGGCACGGGGGGCGGAAGATGCAGCCCTGGGCCGGGCCACGGCCGCCATCACCCATGAGATTCGCAACCCCCTCAATGCCATCAGCATGGGGCTCCAGCGGTTTTCCCTGGAGGTGGCGGATCTGGACCGGGACCACCAGACCCTGGTTGCGGACCTGCTGGGATCTGTGAAGCGCATTGATCATATCATTGCCGATCTCAAACGGTTTGTAGGTCCCATGGAGATCCGGTCGGAACCGGTCTGCCTGGATACCCTGCTGGATTCCTGCCTCAACCTTTACGAGTCCCGGATTCAGGATCAGGGCATTGATGTCTGCAGGGGTGCCGGGTCCCGTGGGGAAACAAAGGCCCTTCCCCGGATCATGGCCGATCCCGACCTCTGCGGAATGGTGGTGGAGAACCTCATTAAAAATGCCGTGGAAGCCCAGCCCCATGGTGGGTTTATGGAATTCAACCTTTCCCTTAAATCCGTCCGGGGCCGGTCCCTGGTTTGCCTTTCCTTGACCAATGGCGGCTTTGGTGGGGATCCGGAACGGCCGGAACATTTGCTGGAATCCTATGTGACCACCAAGACCCGGGGCTCTGGCCTGGGACTGGCCATTGTCCAGAGGATCGTTGGGGCCCACGACGGGCTGTTGGACATCCAATGCCCCACTCCCCGGAGCCTTGAAGTGCGGGTGGGATTCCCACGGTTCCAAGAGAGCAAAGACATAAAAGATGTGAAAAAGGACCTTTAATGAAAATTTTGATTGTGGATGATGAAGCGGTGCAGCGGGAGATGCTGGCTGGTTTTTTAACCAAAAAAGGCTACGAGGTCTCCACGGCCAAAGACGGAGAAACCGCCCTGGACTTGTTTGGCAGGATCCCTTTTTCCCTGGTGATCACGGATCATAAAATGCCCGGGATGACCGGTGATGAACTCCTGGAGCGGATACGGGCCCTGAATCCCAATGTGAACACCATCATGGTGACGGCTTACGGTGATGTGGATACCGCCGTTTCCGTTATGAAGCTGGGGGCCCGGGATTTTCTGGAGAAGCCGGTGGATCTTCTGGCACTTTTGGAAAAAATCCAGGCCATGGAACAGCAGCTTCTTATACAGGAAGAGGCCGACGTACTCCGCAAAACCCTGGATATCCGGAATTTGCCCCTGCGCATCATCGGGGACAGCCCCGCCATGGTGGAGGTCCTTTCCCTTGTGGGTCGCATGGCCCCCACGGATTGGACGGCCATGGTCCGGGGGGAGACCGGTACGGGAAAGGAACTCATTGCCCGTCTCCTTCACCTTCTCAGCCCCCGTCGGCCCCATTCCTTTGTGGAGGTCAATTGTGCCGCCATTCCGGAAAATCTGTTTGAGTCGGAGTTGTTTGGTCATGAAAAGGGCGCTTTTACCGGGGCATTGACCGCCCGCCGGGGCAAGTTTGAATTGGCCCACAGGGGCACCCTCTTTTTGGACGAGGTGGGGGAGCTGCCTTTGAACCTCCAGGCCAAACTCCTCAAGGCCTTGCAGGAAAAAAAGATTACCCGGGTGGGAAGTGAAACGGAAAAAACGGTGGACGTCCGTGTGGTGGCGGCCACCAACCGGGATCTTAAGCAAATGGTTCAAAGGGATCTTTTTCGGGAGGACCTGTATTTCCGTCTCAATGTTTTGGACATGGAATTGCCCCCCCTGAGGAACCGACGGGAGGACATCCCCGACTTGGCCGCCCATTTCCTGGGAAAGTTCAGCCCGGTTCCCATGGCCTTCCATGCCGAGGCCCTCCATTGCCTTAGTCGGTACGCCTTTCCCGGAAATGTCCGTGAATTGGAGCATATCATCCAGCGCACCGTGACCTTTTGTCGTTCTACCCTGATCCGGGAGCAGGACTTACCCCACGAGGTCCGGTTTCAGAGCGCCGTGGAAAAAGGGACTCTGGCACAGAAGCTGGAAGCCCTGGAAAAGGAACTCATCCTTACGGCCCTTTCCAGGCATAGGGGGGTACAGACCCGGGCCGCTTCCGAACTGGGGATCAGCGAGCGGGTGTTGCGGTATAAGTTGAATAAATATGGGCTGAAATCCTAATCGCAAGGGGAACAAAAGGGGGAATGGATCAATTGAAACGGCCCTGCAGGAGATGAATTCTCCCACAGGGCGTTGTCTTTGGACGGTGAGCCCTTGGACGGATTTCCTTGTTCGCCTGTTTTGACCCCCGTGGGAAACGGGGAGGGCCTATTGAAGGGGATGGAGTTCCACCCGCCGGTTCAGGGAGCGACCGTAGGGGGTTCCGTTGAGGGCCACGGGCCGGTCAAATCCAAAACCAGATGCGGTCAGGCGGTCTTTTGAAATGCCCTTGCCCATGAAATAGTCAGCCACGGCATTGGCCCGTCTCATGGACAACCCCATGTTATAGGCAGCGCTGCCGATGTCGTCGGTGTGGCCCTGGATGTCGATTCCCATGGCAGGGTTCTTTTCCAGGATGACCACCACCTCGTCAAGGAGGGGATATGTCTCAGGTTTGATCACGGATTTATCAAAGTCAAAAAGGACGTTGCTCAGGGTCCAACACCCCTCGGGGTTGACCCGGGCGCCGGGCGGTGTGTCCCCGCACTTGTCCGCATCGTCCATGACCCCGTCTCCGTCGGAATCCATCTGGGCGGCGGTGATTTTATCGAGGAAAACCGTTTCAACATAGGTGGCCATGGCCTCCGGTCCCAGGATCCGCTCTGCCGGGGTGAGGAAACCGCATTGCCCCATGCGGGCGATTTCCTCCAGGCGGGAATGGCCTTGGGGATCGTCCCCCACCAGGATGGGAAAAAAGCAGATCCTGTTCCCATGGGTATCTTTCAGGCGTTGGGCACTTTGGAGGGTGTTTTTCATGTTCATTCCGTCGCTGACGATGATCACACCACCCAAGGTGTTGACATGGCCTTCAAGGTCCTTTCTTACGGCATAGAGGGCGTTGGCCATGGGGCTCCATGCCCCTGTGTCGTTTACGGTCTCCAGTGCCTGTCCCAGGCCCTGGGTGTCGTAGGTCTGCATGCCAAAGAACATTTCCGTCAATTCGCTGGAGATCCGGTCGTGGTGTCCAAGGGTCCGCAGCCCGGCGACCTGACCCATTTCCGGCAGGGTCTGGTTGAGGCGGTCCACAATGGCCCTGGCCATGTCGAATTTTTCCATCCCGCCGTGGAGGTCTCCCATGGAGTTGGAGGCGTCAAGGATGATGACGAATGAATCCAGCCGGGCCTTGTAATCCGTGGGGGCCAGGGCAATGGCCTTGAAATCCGGAAGGGCCGTCACCTGGGGGGAAAGGCTTGCCACGGGCTTGGGTTGGACCGGTGGCGTGGGGGGAGAGGCACAGCCGGTCATGAAACAGGCGATACAGAAAAAACAAAGGCCATTTAAAAACCATTTTATTTTCATTTTCATCTCCTTTGCGACGTCATTGGCTTGGACACGAATGCCGTCCTCCAGGTTGAAATATCCAGGATGGATAGTGTCTGTCTATGTATATTAGAAAAATAGTGAAATCAATGTTTCTTTTCCCTGAATAAAAGAATTGATGGGGAGGAAAGACCGGGGAGATTTATGGACCTGTCTGGGGAGTTGAAATCCGGGCGTTGTCCCCATGCATTTGCGGAAAATCATGGGGTTCTAAACGGTGCCCATCAAGGGAAACTCCTGGAAAGAACGGTTATGGGGACTGGGAAGGAAAGACTGTGAACGCTATTTGCGAAAATTGGGATTTCGTTTCCATGATTATGGTAAAGTTTTCCTTGATTTGTGAGCCAGATGCCACAATTGCTCTTTTACTATGGTGTTCGGGTTATAAGGTTCACAGCCATGGATGGCCTTTGGAAGAGGATTTCCATGGGTGGAGGCCCTGTGTTTATTTTTGGCACTTATATTGCATTCCATGGGGCAGAGAATAAAAATAATGAAGACCATGTGGTCGTTACCACTGGTCTTTACAATTGCCGGATCAAGGGAGAACCACACCATGAGGAAACACGTTTTATGCGTTTTATTGGGCCTGTTTTTACTGGGGATGCCAATGGGCTCCGCAACGGGCGCACCCTATGTCTATGAATTTTACGATACCGATGCAACCAGCGCGGTCCCGGAGGCCGATTATCTCGTCCCCACCGGCGGGGAATTTGCCCTGGACTCCCAGGGGGCTGCCTGGCCGCCCTTTTTCCAGGTCCTTGACATGTCAGGCTCCGGCCTGCCCCTTCCCCTGGCGTCCTACGTCCATCAGTCCCGGGATGATGCTCCCACGAGTCTCAGGGTGGGCTTTACCTTTCCGTCCCAGGTGGAGAGCTATGCCTGGTCCTTTGATTTTGCACTGTCCAACAATCCGGACCTTGACGGGTTCCAGCCGTTGACGGTGGCCTTGTATGCGGTGGATGACACCCTGTTGTGGGAACGGGAATTTCTCCCCACATCCTCCTATTTCGACTATATGGATGAAAGGTTCTATGTGGGAAGCACGGATTTGCTGGCCCTCCCTGTGGGGTTTGACGGATATGCCGTGGTGGACACCGGAAACGATTACGGAGATGGCAAAGCCAGCTACCTCTGGCTGGACAATTTGTCCTATACCCCGGTTCCCATCCCGGGTACTTTGGGCCTTTTGGGGATCGGTCTTCTGGGATTGGGGAATCGTATGCGAAGAGGTTCTTGAATTTAGACGGTTTTGAAATTCCCTTCTTTTCCCCGGAAGGGCCCTTCCGGGGATTTTTTTGCACGCTTACGGCCCTATGAGAAATTCGCCTTGAACCGGTTGACCTCCAGGGCCAGTTCCAGCCGGTCCCGGCAGCCGGTCTTTTGAAAAATATGGGTGAGGTGGGCCTTGACCGTTCGAAGGGAGACCGATAATTGATCGGCGATTTCCTGGTTTGACAATCCCCTGGCAATGTTGAGGCAGACCTCTTTTTCCCGTTTGGAGACCTTGTCCAAAGGGGATGGCCGCACCGGAGAGGAGGGGCTGGATTCCCCGGAGGGGATGTTCTGGATGAACTGGTTGAGGATGGAAGGCATCAGCCAGATCTGCCCGGTCTTCACCGTGGCAACGCATTGATGGAAATTTTCGGGCAGCATGAATGAATTGCCGTATCCCCGTATCCCCCTCTTGAGGGCGGCCATGGCCTCTTGGTGGGAGGGGGTGGCGGACAGGGCAATGCAGGGGCAACTGATGCCGGGCAGGGCCTCCACGGGGACGCCGGCGGGGGCGTCAAGGTCAAGGAATAAGAGGGTCCGACCCTTGACGATCCCGGGCTGGTCCAGGCTGGACATGGGGACCACGGCGGGGGGCGTTTTTGGAAATATGCGGCAGAGTCGCCCGGCAAGGGCCGGGTCCCTGGAGCAGAGGATCATGGGGATCTCCTTGTGGGGGCGCTATTTTTCCCTGAAGGCATTGTATTTGGCCCTGAGGATGGGTTTCATGATGTATTGGAGGATGCTTTTTTTCCCGGTGATGATATCGGCCTGGACGGTCATGCCCACAATGATCTCCTTGCGGTCCTTTTCCGATCCCAGAAAGTTTTTATCCGTCTTTATGTTGACCAGGTAGAATTCCTGCTGAAAGGCCGGGTCCATGATGGTGTCCGCACTGATGTGGACCACCTTTCCGGGCAGGCCCCCGTAAATGGCAAAATCATAGGCCGTTACCTTGACGACCACCTCCTGTCCCGGATAGAGAAAGGCGATGTCCGAGGGCTTGACCTTGGCCTCTACCAATAATTTATCATCCCGGGGAACGATTTCCATGATGTCCATGCCCGGGGTCACCACTCCGCCCTGGGTATTGATGAGCAATTGTTTGATGGTCCCATTCACAGGGGAGCGGACATGGGTCCGTTTCACCCGGTCTTCCAGGGCTTTCCGGCTTTCCCCCAGGCGTTCCATCTCCGCCACCACGGTGCTGAGTTCCGCCTGGGCAGTGCGGATAAATCCGGCGTCAACATCCCGGATCTGGTTCTGGACCTCCTTTATCTGGGATTTGGCCAGGGCGGCAGCATTGGTCTCGGAAAGCAGTTCCCGTTCATTTTCAATCCGCTTTTGTTGGACCTGGAGGAATTCCAGTTCGGATACCAGGTTTTTTTTGAACAGGGGCTGGGTCAATTCCACCTCCCGCTGGATCATCTCTTGGCTCAGCTTGAGCTGGCGGATACCCTGGTCCGCCTTCTTTAAGCTGATTCTTTTTTGCCGGAGCTGCTGGCCCAGGATCTCTTTTTGGGCAATGCGCTTTTTGCGGTTGGCCTGGAAGAGACCTTCCTCTTCCCTGAATATGCCGGCATATGCGGGCGGGATACCGGGGGCGGCGGTAAAGGCGGCACCCGTGGCTTCGGCCTTGAGGCGCCGGCTTTTGGCCGTCAGTTCCATGAGCCGGATATTGTTTTCCTTAAAGCTGGAGTCGGCACCGGTGTCGTCGATGACGACCAATACCTGACCCTTGGTGACCTGGTCCCCTTCATTGACCCTGATTTCTTCCACGATCCCCCCTTCCAGGTTCTGGACGACCTGGATTTTGTAAGAGGGAATCACCCGACCGAAGCCCCGGGTGATCTCGTCGATTTCTGCATGGTGGGCCCAGACGATGCAGGCGGTGACAAAGGTGGCAATGATGTAGAGCAGCCAGGTCATGGGAACGGGGCTTTTTTCCAGGACGGCTCCGTTGAGGCTGTCCATGTAGCGGATATCCCTTTGGGTGTATTTTTTTTTCATTGTCCGGCCTGCCCTTTCAGTCGGTTGAGCACATCCTGCCTGGGGCCATCCATGACCACACGGCCGTTTTTCATGACGATGAGCCGGTCAACAATATTGGCCATGGTGGGTTTGTGGGTGATGATCAGGGCGGTTTTTCCCTGGATGGCCTGGGAGATGTTGTTGACCACCTGGATCTCCGTGGCGTAGTCCATGGCCGTGGTGGGTTCGTCCAGTAGTACGATGGGGGCCCTGTGGACAAAGGCCCTGGCAATGGCAATGGATTGCCGCTGTCCCCCGGAGAGCCGGGCGCCCCGTTCTCCCACCTGCATTTCAAGCCCCCTGGGATGGGTATCGGAAAACCGGTGAACCTGGCCGATTCGGGCTGCGGCAAGCAGGGCTTCATCGTCTGCGTGGGGGGCCTTGAATGCGATGTTGTCCCTTGCCGTGCCCGCCACCAGGGAAACATCCTGGGGTACATAGGAAAAATTGTGGCGAAGGTCTACCGGGTCGATCTGCTGGATGTCGATGCCGTCCACCAGGATGCTGCCCTGGTCGATATCGTAGAAGTTCAGCAGCAGGTTCCCCAGGGTGGATTTGCCCGAGCCCACCGATCCTACGATGCCCACCCGTTCACCGGGGTTGAGTTTGAAGCCGATCCCTTCCACTGCGGGTTTGGATTCTCCGGGATAGGTAAAGGAGACACCCTTGAATTCAATGCCGCCCTTGAACACCGGGCGCTGGACAAAGGGTTTGTGAACCGGGCGTTCCACCTCCTGATCCATGAGTTGGGTGAGGTATTTCAGGCTGGTGAGCATCTGCTGGAATGAGGTGACCAGGGAGACCACCTGGGACATGGGGGCAATGGAGCGGCCCGATAGGATGTTCACGGCAATGAGCCCCCCCATGGTCAACTCCCCTTTTTTGATGAGAAAGACCCCCAGAACCACAATGGCCACCATGGCAAACTGGGACCCAAAGGCCACCAGGGTTGAGATGGAGGCGGAAATGAGCCGGGATCGGGTATTGCGCTGGGCAATGTCCCCGGTGCTTTCCTCCCAGAACCATTGGACCGCACCGGTGGCATTAAAGGCTTTGATGGTCTCCAGGTTGCCCAGGGCCTCCACCAGGGTGCCGTTTCTCCGGGCCATGACCTCCTGGGTCTGGCCCACCACCTTTTTCAGGCTGCCGCCCACAGCGGCGCTGTAGACCAGGATCAGAACCATGGCCCCCAGGGGGGGAAGAACCAGGTAGGGATGGATGGAATAGATCACCCCAAGGAAGAGCAGGGCAAAGGGCAGTTCAATGAAGGCGGTGACCATGTGGGAAGACAAAAAGGTCCGGATGGTGTCAAAGTCCTTGATGTTGTTGGCAAAGGCCCCCACGGAGCTGGGCTTGTCCTTTATCTTCATGTTCAGGCAGTGCTCAAAGAGCATGGAGGAAAGGATGATATCGCTTTTCCGGGCCGCCACCTCAAGGAAATAGGCCCGAAGGAATTTTAAAATCAGATCAAAGAAATAGACGATGGCAATGCCCATGGTGAGCATCCACAGGGTATCCACGGCATTGTGGGGGATCACCCTGTCGTAGACGCTCATGGTGAACATGGGCCCTGCAATGACAAAGAGGTTGATGAAGAAACTGGCCACCAGAACATTGAAATAGATGCCCTTGAACTGGAGAAGGGTGGAGATGAACCAGTTCTTTGAGGGCCTGGGCTGGCGGGTAAACTCCTGGGGGCGCCTGGCCAGGTATTCTTTTTTCAGGAAGAATACAAATCCCAGGTACTCCTTTTCCAGGGTGTTGAAATCTACGGAGATCGGGGTTTCATCCACCTCCGGATAGATGATCTCCGCCATTTTTTCATGGGGGTCGATGGCGGTGAGGATGCAGGCCTTTTCCTGTTTCAAAATCAGGATGGCCGGCAGGATCAGGGGGGGGATTTCCATGAGTTTTTTCTTGAACAATCCCGATTCAAACCCGGCGTTCCGGGCGGCCCTGGAAAAATTGGCCTTGGAATTGCCCACGGAGAAGAGGCGTTTTTTGTCCTCCCCGGGATCAAAGGGAAGGCCGCAGACCAGGGCTTCGGGACTGACGGGCTGGTTCGCCAGCTTGGTCAATGTGGCCAGGCAGAAAAGCAGCGGATCCATGTGGCGGTCACCTGTCATTGGGATTTAACCTCCGGCCCGGGGCGATGTGATTCCCCTGGAAATAACGGATGCCAGCCCTTTGCATGGCGTCGAACTGTTCCTGGGTTTCGATGCGGCATCCGATGAGTTGGGTGTTCAGGCTCTGGGTGATATTCAAAAGGGCGTTCAGGGTAATGTCCGACGCCCCTGTCCCTTGGGGATCTGAAACATGGAAATGGTCCACCTTTATATAGGAGGGGGACAGGGGCTGAAGCAGGGAGAGGGAGGCATCGGTGAGGGTGAAATTATCGATGCCGAACTGGAATCCAAATGCCCTGACCATGTCGGTGAAATCCGCCACCGGTTCTGGAAAATGCACCAGGGTGTTCTCAGAGATTTCAAAGACGAGCCGGTAAGCCAGCGTTTTGTTTTTCTTTAGGAATTGTCTGAACCAGCCCATGGTCTCCCGGTTGCGGATGAAATCGGCGCTGACATTGATGCCCAGGCGGAGTTCCGCCTGCCGGGTTGCCAATCCCGCGGCCTTGCGGATGATATACCCATCGATTCTGCCGGCCAGGCCGAGGTCCACGGCCATGGGCATGAAGATCCCGGCGGCCAGCACCGGTTGCTCCGGCGTTTCCATGGAGACATAGATTTCCTGGTGGAGGGGGCGGCCTTTCTTATCCTGCACCGGCTGGGTGGACAGGTGGAATCCGTGGGAGGCCAGGGTGGCCTCCAAAAGGGTCTTCCACTCCCGCCTTTCCATGGGGGCCACGGACCGGGGATCAAAGAGAAGGGGGGCTGAACCGGATTGGGCCTTGGCCTGGGCCAGGCCAAGGTCCAGGTTGGACAACAGCTGGGACGGAGGACGGCCAAATGCATATGGGGTGACGGTCAGGGGGAAGGTTGGGGGCTGGGGGCCGGGGGGCATGTCCCCCTCGACCTTTTCCAGCTTTGCCATGAGGTTTGCCAGTGTGGGTCGGACGGCTTCCGGGGTATGATTGGGCAGGACCATGGCAAATTCACAGGGGTTGAGCCGGGCGGTGAACGCCCCGTCCATGGATTGGAATTCAGCGGTGAGCCGTGTGGCGATTCTGCGGATCCAGTCCCGGTAGACGTCATAGCCCTGGCCGGTTTTAATGCGGTCCATCCCCCGCACTTGGAGGAGGGCGATACTGCCCGTTGACAGGGCGGATTCCGAGTCCATATGGGCTTGGATCTGTTTGACAAAATAGGCTTTGTTGTACAGCTGGGACTCGGGGTCCACATATTGAAGCTGCCGGATTTTGCGGATGGTCTCAAGGGAGCGTTTGTAATTGTCGCCCACGGTCTGGACCATCTTGTTCATCTGGATCACCACCTGTTTCAGCTCCGGGGTGGAGGGGATGTCCGGGGTGATGATGAATTGGTTTTTTTCCACGGACTCGGCCTGGCGCCGGATCTGTTCAAGGGGGGAGAGCAGGAGCCGCAGCAGAAGAATGCCCAAAAGGGTGCAGCCGGCCCAGACCAGGAAAAAGGCCAGGGTGAGATCCTTGAGGATCTCCCAGATGCGGATGTAGACGGCGCCGGTATGGCCCTGGATTTCCAGGGAACCCACGATGTTCCAATCGTTGGTGACCACGGCTTCGGCCACGGGGGCTTCCATGGAAAAGGTGCGGATAAAGGTCTGGGGGATTCCCTGGATGGTCAGGGCCTGATTGCGTTGGACCAGGGTCCGGCCATCGGGATCCTTAAGGGTGATGCGCTGGAAGTGTCCGCCGTCAAACATGGCGGTGATGGCGGTTTCCATGAGGAAGAGATCATCGCTGACATGGGAGATGGACAGGGAGAGCGTGTTCACCGTGTTTTTGGTCTGCTGGTACAACTCATTCTGCACAAAGGATTTTGAGGCGTTGAAGTTGATGGCGAACACCACTGCCAGAACCAGAAAAAGCAGGGCGGTGATCAACAGCGTAATTTGTTTAAAAAGGCTCATTGTTTCACCCGTTGATGGATTTCAATGTCAATGGATTTCAGGCGTTTGAGGGTTTTGGCCCTGGAGGGGTCCACCCGTTTACCCAGCCCCTTTTGCTTTTGGAGAAACAGATCCCGGGCGGTGAAGGAATAGACCGGTACCAGGTCTTTTCTCTGGGTGGCCGGGAGGATGCGTTTGTCAAAGTTATCCAGGATCAGGGGGATGTCTTTTCGGGTTTTGTAATAGGAGACCACCAGGTGGGCTGCCGGTTTGAAGTTCCTGGCCCTGACATAGGTGAGGAAGAGTTTTTCCTGGGGGATGCCCATTTGATTCAGGGTCAGGTACTTGGCAATGGCGTAGTCCTCACAATCCCCCATGCCCTTGCCCAGGAATTCAAGCCGGGATGCCCAATAGTCGCTCTGGCCCCAGAGTTTATGGTCGTGCCGGAAGGGCAATTGGTTGAAAAAGGCATTCACGGTTTTAAGCCTGTCCATCTCCGATGCATGTTGGTGGGTTCCCATGAGGTCCAAAAGGGCGGTGAGGCGCTTGACCGCCCGGGGACCATGGGTGTGGGTGTAGCTGTTGAGAAGTCGGGGTTCCACAAAGAATTCCAGGGTGGTCCCGGCAAGGGGTTCCACCCATAAAAGGATGAACAGCCCCAGGAGTGTATAGACCTTCATTGGAACCTTTCTATCACCATGGCATCTGTCCGGCATGGGGGTTTTATGGGGCGTGGGTAGGCGCTTATAGGACCGTCGGCCCACGTCCTTTTATCCTATTCGATAATGTAGGGTGCCAGTTCAAGGGGAGCGAGGTAACCGGCTTCGGAAGAGTTGATTTTCTTGCAACCGTACTCTTCCAACGCTGCTCCGTCTTCGGTGTTGTCGCATTGATCTGTGCAATCGTCTGCGCTGTCATGGTCCCGGTCGGGCAGGACCGTGTCTTCGCCCAGCATTTCCTTGAGCTTGGCATAGGTGAAGGCTTCCATTTCCCTGTCCTCTGCCAGGCCAAGGGTTTCCACCAGTCGGGTGTCGAACAGGGCCAGCAATCTGCCCATGGCCTGGACGGTTCTAAAATAGGCCACCAGGTAGGCGAAACGGGATTCGACCTGGGCGGACCGGGCCGTGTAGAATTCGATCTCCATGTCCAGTATTTCCAGCAAATCCCGTTTGCCGGCATGGAATTCCTGGGTGAATTCGTCAAGGGTCTGCTTGCTCAGCCGGACATGGTCCACCAGAAATTCCTTTTTATACTTTTCCGCAGCCAGGATATTCCAGGCCAGGCGAACCATTTCGTTGACGTTGCGGCGTTCGTCGTAGGATTTTTGGTATTCCCGCATGAGATAACGGTAATTTTTATCGATTTCACCGTATCGTGCGCCCCCGTCGTAGAGTTCGTAATTGAGCTGGAGGGCGGCTCCAAATGCCTTGGTTTCGCCCCGTTCGCCGTTGGTGTCCCTGCGGATATTGGAACTCAGATAGAGGTCCAGGGTGGGCCAGAAGCCTGCCTGGGCCCTTTCCTTGCTGTGCTTTCTCACCAGGATATTGTACTGGGCAACCCGCAGGGCCGGGTGGGTTTTAAAGGCCATGTCCACGGCTTCCTGTACCGTTTCCGGAAGGGAGAGCCAAATATCGGGCATGGTGAACTGAGCCGGGGTGAGGATGCGACCGGAAACCCGGTGGAATTTGGTCAGGGCCTGGTTAAGGTCCTGCTGGCGGGAAATGAAATTCCCCCTGGACAGGGCCAGCCGGGATTCGGAATTGGTCAGGTCCGAAGCCCTGCCAAAACCCGAGTCCGATCTTTCCTTGATCTGTTTGAGGATCCGGGCCTGGGTGAGAACATTCTTCTGGGCAATGTCCAATTGCTCCCTGGCATTGAGGACGTTGACATAGGCCACGGCCACCTCCAGCACCACATCGTTGGCCGTATTCAGGGCATGGAAGGCTGCGGATTTTATTCTGGCTTCGGTTTCATCCACATATGCCTGGGTGCCGAACCCCTCAAAAAGGTTTTGCCGGATATAGGCGGTGGCGGAATTTTCCCACAATCGTTCGGAAATATCATTGGTGGGAACGCCTTTGGTATACTGGGGTCCGGTATGGGCCTCCACCCCAAGGGTGGGGCGATAGTTTTTCCGGGCCACCTTGCGTTCGGAAACAATGCTGTTGAAATTTTCAATGGCCTCCCGGATCCGGGGATTGGTCTCTATGATATTGGACAGGGCATCTGTGAGGGGCATTGCCTGTTCGGCCTGGGCCGGGAGTATGGAGAAAAAGAACACAAAGAGAAATCCCCAGGTTTTTAGAACAACGCGCATCTTTTCCATCATCTCTCCTTTTTTGAATTAGGAATTCCATGGACCAGGCCATTGGGTTTCCGAAGGCGTGATCCCTTTACCCCATTGGCGGTTTTCCAGGGGCGTTTCCCCATGGTAACCGCCCACATGGGGGAAGGCGTTCTGTTCCAATGGAGATGCCCCCGTGGTACGGGCCGGGGTGGTTGAGCTGATCTAACAGAGTGTTGCGGTGCTGCGTTTGCCGGCGTTTGGTCTTCCGTTCCCTTGGAAATCCGGGAGGATGAAGGTGTATATGATGTCTGGATAAATGCCGGTTTACTATTATCTGTCATGAATTACGATTGTATCTGACCCCTGTCAATGAAAAACCACGGAATTAGAAAGAAATTGTCAATAAAGCTAGGAGAACCCCATACAGGGGCGTGGGGGACTGGCATATGTGGATGAAATGCTTCTCAAGGCGCTTATTGCTTCTCAAGGCGCTTATATAAAAGGTTTAATTCGGGCTTGGGATGGGGGGATTTGGCTTGCCTTTGTTTTTTTGCATGGGGTAGAAAAAGGCGGAATATGGGACCTTGGTACAATGTTTTTTCTTTACAGCTGGCCCACGATGACAGATAGACGGCACCACAGAATTGAAACCGGAACGAACATGGATGTTGTCATTGATAATGAACATGGGGTTTATCCCAAATAGGGGAGGTCAATATGACACAGATCGGTACCATCAAAACCATCACCGGCCATGGATCCGTCCAGGCCATGTCCCAGGACAACCCGACCCGACACCTGAACCCGGGGGATCCTGTCTTCCTGGGGGAAACCCTGGTCACCACCGGGCAGATCCAGGTGATCCTGGTGGATGGGGCCGGCCAAGAACTCCTCTCCCTGGGAGGGGACACCCGCCTTTTGGTGGATGAAACCGTTGTCTCCCCGGTGGCCGAAGTGGACGCCGTGGTCCGTGAAGTGCAAGCCATCCAGGCGGCCTTGGAACAGGAGGGTGAAGTGCCCGGGCAGGAAGATCCCCCGGTCGAGGATGAACCCGCCGCCGGTGAAGAAGATCCCTTCCAGGGTGAAGACATGGGGTTTTACCAGGGGGACCGCAGTGCCGGGGATGTGGATCCCAGGTTGCTGGGAATAGAGGACCGGGACAATGCCCCCCAGGTGGAAGAGGCCCCCCGTTCATTTGACGAAGGGGAGGAGATTGTAACTGAACCGGAGCCTGACCCCGTTTTTATTGTGGGCTCCAACCCGGATCCTTCGGCATTGTTCCAGCCGGCACCCGACGGTGACGGCGAAAATATCCCGGTTTCCTTTGACAATGATGTGGCCGGGGCCTCTACACCCCATACGGTTCCGGGGGGCGCCGTTTCCGGCGAACTCCTGGGCGACGGGGGCAACGATACCCTGGTGGGGGACCCGGGCGGGGATGCCACGGTGTTCAATCACCATTTCATCATTGAGCTGGACCTGTCAACGTCCATGCAGAACATCTCCAATTTGAAGGTAAAGATAGAGGAGATGGTCCGGGAGGCCGAAGTCAAGGTGGGGGAAAACGATTACGGCCATATCCGGATTAGTCTCCAGGGCTTTGCCGATGAAGCCGGGGATGCCGTTTATATTGAGTTTTTAAAGACCGGTCCGGGAAACGGGGTCCAGGTATCCGGGGGGACCAGCCTGAATCCGGGCACCCAGGCCCAGACCACAACCGATGCCTGGGTGAACACCCATGTCCTTCCCCTGGTACAGGAGGGGCTGTATACCAATTATGAAAGTGCCCTGGTGGAGGCCAATACGCTTGTGGATCCGGCCTTTGCCCAAAACCATGTCATTTTCCTCACCGACGGTCATCCCACGGCCAACATCGGAACAACTCCCAATTCCACGGCAGTGGACTATTTTAACATTGCCGATATCTTTGGTGTGACGAACCAGGCCGAGACCAATATCAATCCCAAGTACTGGAACCCCGACTGGGACGACAGGGGCAATGAGGTTACAGAGCTGGCCGCCAATGCCACCGCCATCCAGGTGATCGGCATTGATGTGGAAACCGGCAGTTCGGCCTACCCCACGGTGGAAAATGTTGAAGCCGCCGACGGTACCATTGTGAATATCGGAAGCCCTGTGGACCTGCTCAATGCCATGGACACCTCGGGCCAGGCGGAATTGACCACGGGCCAGGGGAACGGGGTGGATCTGGTCTCCCTCATGGACGACAGCCTGGGCCGTCAACTCCTTCCCGTGGGCAATGACACCCTATGGGGCCTGGAAGGGAATGACCTGATTTTCGGCGATACCCTGAACACCGATGGGGTGGCCGAGGATCTGTCCCAGTCCGGGGTGGATGTCTCCGCCATTGCCGACCTGCCCATTGGATCTGGATGGGCGGTTTTTGCAACCCTGGAAGAAAACAACGCCGATTGGGGGCGGGAAAATACCCTGGACTATATCCAGGCCAACCACGAGGCCCTTGGCCTGGAAACCGTGGATGCCGCCGGCACTGGCCGCCTGGGGGGGGACGACGAGATTTTCGGCGGAGACGGGGATGATATCATCTACGGCCAGGAAGGCAATGACGCCATTGACGGCGGGGCAGGGGACGATATCCTGGTGGGGGGCAGCGGAAACGACACCATTGACGGCGGCAGCGGCACCAATGCCATTGACGGCGGCCTTGGCACCGATACCCTGCTCATATCCGCAGATTCCTCCCTGGATTTTTCCCAGGTTCAGAACATGGAACAACTCCTTTTGGGAGAGACCGGGGAGGACCAGAACCTGACCCTGACCACGGACCAGGTCTTTGACATGTCCGCCGGCAACGGCCTTGAGGTGGTGGGCGGGGAGACCGATAACGACAGCCTGACCCTGGACGCCTCCTGGAGCCGGAGCCCCACCAATGCCAATGTCTGGGAAGGCCAGACCGAGGACGGGAACTCCATTTCCCTTATGGCCTTGAACATCAGTGTCACCGACGGGGTGGACACCTATACCTTTGACGGACAGGGCAATGTGGTCTGATCCCTTTTCCTGAAGCCATGGGGCGTTCTGCCGCCGGGCAGCGGAACGCTCCTTTTTCCATAAACAAGAAGACGGGCGCTGGCCCATTCTGTCACCGGGTTAGCCTAAGATCCCATTCCAAGCGGCTGATTCGCCATGAACCGGCCTGTTTTTCAAACTCCAGGAAGAGCAGGGTGTGCCTCTGGAACAGGGCCACCACAAAGGTGACCGTTCCCCGGGGCCTGTAACCCATTGGCGTCCCATGTAATAAGGGGATGTAAAATTGCCCCGGATGGGAAAGGGGGATTGATGGGCGGTATGATTGAACTCCGCCCCGCCGGGGGCGGCAGCCACCCCTATGTTTGATTTTACACCGGTGAATTTCCCAGGCTATACTATATTAATAAGGGCAGGTCATCGGAATCAGGTGGCAACCACCACCTGGACGCCCTTTTCTTCCAATTCCTTTTTAAATCCCGGTTTGATGCCGGAATCGGTGATGAGGATGTCGGCCTTTTGAAGGGGTACGGTGACAAAGTTGGAGACCACGCCCATCTTGCTGGAGTCGGCCACCATGATCACCGGGCCTGCGGTCTGCTCGATCATTCTCCGGGTCACCGCAGCCTCTTCCTGGATGGGGGTGGTGAATCCGAATTTCACAGAGACCCCGTCCACCCCGATGACGGCCCTGCCGGCACAGACGGTTTTCAGCATGGCATGGGCCAGATCCCCCACCAGGGAGTTGGACTGCCGCCGAAACAGGCCGCCGGTGAGGATGACCTCGATCTCGGGATTTTCCACCTGGGCCAGGGCGTCGGCATTGGAGGTGACCACCCGGATGTCCTTACCCGACAAGTGGCGCAGCACCTGTGAGGTGGTGGACCCGGTGTTGATGAGCACGGTGTCCCCGGGTTCAATGAACTGGTTCACGGCCTTGGCGATTTTTTCCTTTTGGATGCGGTACTTCTGGTCTTTTTCCGAATAGTGGGATTCCACCTTGAGCCGTTTGCGGACAATGGCCCCCCCGTGGGTCCGGTCCAGAACCCCCTTTTCTTCAAGGCGGTCGAAGTCGCGTCGGATGGTGAGTTCGGTGACGCCGAACATTTGGCTGAGTTCGGTGACCTTTACAATTCCCTTTTCTTCGATGAGCCGTTGGATCCGGTTTTGACGATCCACGGGTATTAATGTTTGGGCCATGTATGATCCTGTTCGTTTTGATTATGTTTTTGTTCATTTTTTATAGCAGTAATGGTCTTTGGAATCAATCGTGGTTGGCGGGGAGGGAAAAAATGTTTGCACAAAAACATAAATAAATGTATAAAAAAGTACAAAAACGAACATTGAGCGTGGTCCGTCCATGGTATTGTGTGGAATCACCCATGGGACAACGCTCAAAGACCGGTTAACAGGAGGCACTCCATTGGAAACCGATGTACTAGTCATAGGTGGCGGGGTTACCGGCGCCGGTATTTTTCGGGACCTAACCCTCAGGGGGCTCCACACGGTTTTAGTGGAGAAAAAGGACCTCAATGCCGGGGCATCGGGCGGCAACCACGGTCTGCTCCATTCCGGAGCCCGCTATGTCTGTTCCGACCCGGAGGCGGCCATGGAATGCCGCGCTGAACTCAATATCCTAAAGGCCACGGCCCCCCATTGCATCGAAGACACCGGCGGTATTTTTGTTGCCGTTGAGGGGGATGATGAAAATTACGTGGCAGACTTTCCCGGGTATTGTGAACGGTCCGGCATCCCCTATGAAACCTTGACCATCGACCAGGCCCGGGAACTGGAACCGGCCATTTCCCAAAAGGCCATCGGTGCCTATCGGGTCAACGATGCCAGTGTCAATCCCTTTAAACTGACCATAGAAAACGTCAACGATGCCCGGAAAAAGGGCTCGGTGTATATGAACCACTCCCGCCTGGCCGGTTTTGAGATGGACGGCAGGGGAAAAATTGCCGCAGCCGTCATCCGCAACGAGGTCACCGGCGAGGACTTTAAGATCAAGGCCCGCATCTATGTGAATGCATCGGGGGCCTGGGCCGGTGCAGTGGCGGCCAAGGCCGGTATCGATATCCCCATGGTCTTTTCCAAGGGCACCCTGATCATCACGGCCAACCGCATCACCCATCGGGTCATCAACCGTTTGAGAAAGGCAACGGATGGAGATATCCTGGTGCCCGGCGGCGTGGTTTCCATTTTGGGCACCACCTCGGTTCGGGTGGCGGATCCCGACAGGGTCTACCCCACCGTGGGTGAGGTGGACGAGATGGTGAACCAGGGGGAAATGATGGTACCCGAGCTGGGAAGTTGCCGATACATCCGCGCCTATGCCGGGGTTCGTCCCCTGGTCAGCGCCGGTGGCGGCGATGACCGGTCCGTGACCCGGGGCTATTCCCTGCTGGACCATGGGGAACAGGGCCACGACAATTTCATCACCATCACCGGAGGGAAGTTGACCACCTACCGGCTCATGGCGGAAAAGACCTGTGACATGGTCTGTTCCAAACTCAACTGCCCCAACGATTGCCAGACCCATGAGCTGGATCTGCCGGCCACCCAGGATGGAGACTGGTCCGAGCCCGGCATTGTGGGCCCTTCGGTTTTTAAACCCAAGGGGGCCTCGGATCCCATGCTCTGCGAGTGTGAGATGGTACCGGCCTCTGCCGTGGATACCATTGTGGCCTCCCTGAAGGAGGGCGGTCTCACCCCGAATCTCTCGGCCATCGGCCTAAGATCCCGCATCGGCAAAGGGCCCTGCCAGGGCGCCTTCTGCAGCCTCAGGGTCCAGACCCATCTCCACGACACCGGGGAGGATGCCGACGGCCTTGACGGGCTGAAGCGGTTTCTGAGCGAACGATGGAAGGGGGAGCATCCCCTGCTTTGGGACCGGGCCCTGGCCCAGTCCACCCTCAAGGAAATGATTCACTGCGGCCTGTTCGGACTGGAGCAGGTCGGGAAAGGAGGGGCATGATGACACCCTTTGAGACGGAGATCTCCTGTGATTTACTGGTCGTTGGCTCCGGATTTGCCGGCATGGCGGCCACGGCCCGGGCCGCCCACCTGGGACTGGATGTGGTCCGGGCCGGAAACCCTTCCCAGTTTTATTTTGCCTCGGGCGCCATGGAGGCCCTTGGGGTCTATCCCCTGGAACAGGGCTTTTTAAAAGGCCCTTCAGGCGGATGGGATTCCCTTGTAAAGGGGATCCCGGATCACCCCTATGCCAAATCTTCCTGGGAAAAGCTGGTGGCGGATTTTACCTTTATCACCGATTTTCTGGGCAAGGCCGGACTCACCTATGTGGGGGGCAAGGACCCGGAACAGAACATGCTGATTCCCACGGCCCTGGGAACATTCAAACCCGTGTTCCGGGCCCCGGTCACCATGGCCAAGGGCGCCACCCTCATGGAAGAGGGCACCGGCGGACAATTGCTGCTGGTGGATTTTTCCGGGCTTAAGGGGTTCAGCGCAGCCCAGATGGCTTCGGGGTTGACGGACCTTGAGCCAAACCGCTTCTCCCTGGTCTGCGCTGGACCCCATGCCCGGAACTGGCAGATCCAGACCCGCCGGGTCACCCTTGCCGGAACCCAGGGCGGAATTGACCCCCTCCATCTGGCATTCCGGTTTGAGGATCCCGAGTTCCTTGAACGGGTAATCCTTGAGCTGTCCGAGGATGCCAAAAACGCCGACCTTCTGGGGTTGCCCGCCGTGTGCGGCCTGGACCATTGCCAGTCCGTCATGGCCCGGTTGGAAGAGGGCCTGGGTATCCCTGTATTTGAAATTCCAATGATGCCGCCGTCCATCCCGGGAATCCGTTTGAAGAATGCCTTTGAGCAGGCCCTGTCCGGCCTCCCCTATCTGGGATCGGCCAGGATTTGCAGGCCCGAGGGCTGGGATAGGGACGGCGGCATCTACCTCACCGCCCATGCCCCCTCCCTGGAAACCCGGATCCGGTGCCGCGGGGTGATCCTTGCAACGGGTAGTTTCCCCGGGGGCGGCCTTGCCGGTGACCGGAAAAAAATCCATGAAACCGTGTTCGATCTGCCGGTGTTCCAACCCGAAAGCAGGGAATGTTGGCACGAGGCCGAATTCTTTACGCCCAAGGGCCACGGGGTGCACCGGGCCGGTATCCTCACCGATGGGGCCTTTTCCCCGGTGGACGACCAGGGCCGTCGGATCCACAAACAGTTGTACGCCGCCGGGGCCATCCTTGCCCATAACGACTGGACCCGTCTGAAAACCGGGGCCGGGGTTGCCTGTCTTTCTGCCATTACCGCAGTGGATGATTTCTTTGGGCAGAAGGGGGCCGGCCATGCTTGAAAGCCTGAACGATAATATGTTTACCATACTCCTTTGGGGGAGCCTGATTCTGGGCCTCCTGGGCTGGGGAATCCGCTGCACCGGATTCCTCCGCCGCAAACTTCGGTTCAATGCCGTCCCCCTTTCCCCGGGTCTGGATCTGGACGCGGGATTGAAAAACGCCATTGCCCAGCCCCGGCTGGCCAAGGCATCTAAGACCCGCTGGTTCTGGCATTTCATGGTGGTGGCCGGCTTTGCCTATTTGACGCTTTTCCATGCCATGGACGAGCTGATTTCCTTTAATCTGTTTGATTATTACCAGCCCACCCTGGACCCCCACCAGCTTCTCCGGAACCTGGCCGGGATCATGGTGGTGCTGGGTTGTGCCGGATTCATCCGTCGACGGACCTCCGGCCATATCTGTGACCCTGTGAGCCACCGCCGGATTCCTGGGGTGGGAAACGGCCGGGATTTTGTCCTCATTCTCCTGGTCTTTCTGGCCGTGGCCACGGGGTTTCTCCTTGAATCCGTGAAGATTGTTTCCGAGCCGATCTTCATGGAGATGGTGGACGACTATGCCGACATGGAAGAGGGAGAGGAACTGGAGGCCCTTAAGGCCCTGTGGCAGGAAGAGTACCATGTGGTATTTGAACATCCGCCTGAAATCACTTCGGAGATGCTTGCGACCGGAAGGGAACTCAACCAGGACTTCTGCATGGATTGCCATTCCCGCCCCAGAAGCGCCTTTGTCTCCAACTCCATTGCCGTTCCCCTGGGCAAGCGGTTCAACGGTGTGGGGGCCTGGCTGAACCAGGTCCGGGCCGATGGGATTTTTTATTGGATCCATTGCCTTTCGATTTTTGCCCTGGTGGTGCTTCTGCCCTTTACCCGGTTGGCCCACATGCTCCTCATTCCCTTGGCTGCGGCCGGAAGGAAGCTGACCCTGGAAGAGTGGAAACGGGCAGGGGATACGGGACGGCCGGCCCTGTCTCCGGCGGCCCTGGCCGCCTGCACCCGGTGCGGTCTTTGCTCTTCGGTGTGCAATGTCTACCCCAATGCCGTGGTTGGTCATGAAAATGCCCTGCCCCACAACAAAATTCTGGCCGTGGCCGAACTGGTCAACGGCAGGGGGCTTGATCCCGACGAGGTCCAGTCCCTGTACGAGGGCAACCGCCAATGTACCCAATGCGGCCAATGTACCCGGATCTGTCCTTCGGGCATTGACCTCCAGGCCATCTGGCTTTCCCTTTCCCCCACCCTGGAATCCAGGGGGGCCGTGGCCGTATCCGACAAGGCGGCCAACCTTCCCTTTGGGGACCGGCTCCATCCAGTTCCGGAAAAGGAAGAGGGCGCCCCGTCCATGAGTGCCCATCTCACCCGGGACATCACCGCCTTTGAAAGCTGTGTCCAGTGTACGGTCTGTTCCAATGTCTGTCCGGTGGTGGCCCATGCCGGCCCCGAAAACGACATCAGTCCCCAGCAGGTCATGAACCTTTTGAGACTGGGCAACCCCAAGGCGGCAAGGTCCAGCCGGATGGTGAGAAACTGCCTGGGCTGTTATGCCTGCCAGGAACACTGTCCCCAGCAGATTCCCGTAACCGATATCCTTCTGGAACTCCGGTGCCGGGCCCATGCCGCTGCCGCGGGTAAACCCCAAGACCCTTTGGTGAATAAAAAGGGGAAGAACCAATGAGACTGGCCTATTTTCCCGGATGTAAAATCTCCTTTTTCCAGGCCCAATACGGAGAAGACGTTGAAGCGGTCATGGCCGCACTGGATGTTGAACTGGTCAATTTGAGTTTCCATTGCTGTGGCAACCCCATGAGGGGGGAGGATCTGGAAACCAGCCTCTATTCGGCCATGAGAAACCTGGCCCTGGCCCGGGAGGCCGGTTTGGACATCATCACCCCCTGTAAGTGTTGCTTTGGGCAGTTTAAACATGCCGTCCACCATTGGAACGCCCATGCGGAGATCCGGGAAAAACTCCAGGAACGGCTCATGGCGGAACGCCTTTACTGGGACGGTAAAAACAGGGTCCGTCATCTGCTGGATTTCCTTTACACCGATATCGGCGTGGACACCCTGGCGGCCAGGGCAGCCAAGGCCAGGATGGATGAGAAGGTGGTGCTCCAATATGGCTGCCATGCCCTGAGGCCCCACGGGGTGACCCAGTTTGACAATCCCCACGCCCCCCGGATCTTTGAAGAGCTCATGGCGGCCCTGGGCGTGACTGTGCTTCCCTGGAGCGGGCGCACTGAATGCTGCGGCAGCCCCACCGCCGCTTTGAACCCAAAGCTGGCCCGGACCATTGCCCAGGGCAAGCTGGCCTCGGCCCGTAAGGCCGGGGCTCAACAGATTGTGACGGCCTGTACCCATTGCCAGATGCAATATGAGGAGGGCCTTACCCAGGCCCCTGTTGAACCTGTTTTGTTTACCCGAATCCTGCGAAGGGCCCTTGGCATCTGATGGCCAATGGGATAAGGTCAAACCAGACTGCGGTTTGACAAGGAGAGTACCCCATGACGAGAAAAACGAAAATTGTCGCCACCATATCCGATCTGAACTGCAGCTCCGACTTCATTGGAGACCTCTACAATGAAGGGATGAACGTGGTCCGTCTGAACACCGCCCACATGGACCACGACGGTGCCAGAAAGGTGATTGAGAACACCCGTAGGGTGTCGGATAAGATCGGCATCCTGCTGGACACCAAGGGGCCTGAGATTCGGACCTGTAAAATGGAAGCCCCCCTGGATGTGAAATACGGGGACCGGGTGCGCATGAAGGGCGCCCCGGATCAGGTCTCTTCCGGTGATTGTGTCCATGTCTCCTATGAAGGCTTTGTGGACGATGTGCCCGTGGGTTCTTCGGTTTTGGTGGACGATGGCTCCGTGGCCCTGCGGGTGGTGGAAAAACAGGCCGATTACCTGGTCTGTGAAGTGGAGAACGACGGGGTGATCCAGGGCCGGAAAAGTATCAATATCCCTTCGGTCCACGTGACCCTGCCCGCCCTGAGTGAAAAGGACAAGGGCTTTATCGAATTTGCCGCAGACATGGACCTGGATTTCATCGCCCATTCCTTTGTCCGGAATTCAGCCGATGTTCTGGCGGTCCAGGAGATCCTGGATCGCAAAAACTCCCCCATGAAGATCATTGCCAAGATTGAAAACGCCGAAGGGGTTGAAAATCTGGATGAAATCCTGGACCATGCCTATGGTATCATGATCGCCAGGGGCGATCTTGCCGTGGAAATCCCCACGGAAAAAATCCCCCTGATCCAGAAACAGATGATCCAAACCTGCCTGGAGCGGCGGCGACCGGTGATTGTGGCCACCCAGATGCTGCATTCCATGATCAACTCCCCCCGGCCCACCCGGGCCGAGGTCTCCGACGTGGCCAATGCCTGCCTGGATCACACCGACGCCCTGATGCTGTCCGGTGAAACCGCATCGGGAAGCTATCCCCAGCTGGCCGTGCGCACCATGGCCAAAATCGCCGCCGAAGTGGAGGAGAATAAAAGCTCCTTCATTGATGTGCCCTACGACACCCGTCACAAGACCACGGCCTACCTTGCCAAGGCTGCGGTAAAGGCCGCCCTGCGCCTGGGCACCCGGGCCATTGTGGCCGACTCCATGAGCGGGAAGACCATCCTGGCCCTGGCCGCCTACCGGGGGGATAATCCCCTGTTGGCCCAGGTCTATGACAAGCGGGTCATGCGCATGCTCTCCCTCTCCTTCGGGGTCCATGCCGATTACATTGAACGGGATCTGGCCTCCTCGGCTGGACCATTGAGAAAGGCCATCTGCCGGCTGGTGGATGAAAAGGAGCTGGCCGACGATGATCAGATCATCGTCCTGGCCGGCAGCTTCGGGGTGCGCCACGGCGCATCCTATATTGAAATCTCCACTGCCGCCAATTTGCGGCAGAAGTGCTGATTCGCAAAACAAGATGTATTGAGACTAACAATGGTCTAATGATAGGATGGTACCATGGGTACCCCAATAGCGCAGACCATTCCATCCCTTTTATTTATAGTAGTTTGTTAAGGAGAGAGAAATGAGTGTAAAAATTGGAATCAACGGATTTGGCCGCATCGGCAGAGTCATGTTCCGGGCCGCCCTGGGCCGCGAAGATCTGGAAGTGGTTGCCATCAATGACCTCATGGACACCAAAACCCTTGCCCACCTGCTGAAGTACGATTCTGTCCACGGAAACCTGACCAATGAGATTTCCCACACCGACGACGGCATCGTGGTTGACGGTAAGGAGATCAAGGTATCCGCCGTAAAAGATCCGGTACAACTGCCCTGGGCCGACATGGGCGTGGACATTGCCGCCGAATGTACCGGTATCTTCCGGGACAAGGGAAATGCCTCCAAACACCTGGAAGCCGGTGCAAAAAAAGTGGTGATCTCCGCCCCTGCACCCGATCCGGACATCACCATGGTCTGCGGCGTCAACGATGCCGATTACGATCCGGCACGGCACAACATCATTTCCAATGCCTCCTGCACCACCAACTGCCTGGCCCCTGTGCTCAAGGTTCTGTTGGAAAACTACGGCATTGAATGCGGTCTTATGACCACGGTCCACGCCTATACCGGCGACCAGCGTCTGCTGGACTTCCCCCATAAAGACCTGAGAAGAGCCCGGGCCGCCGGCCTGTCCATGATCCCCACTTCTACGGGTGCCGCCCGGGCCGTCGCACTGGTTCTGCCCGAACTGGAGGGAAAACTCAACGGCATGGCCGTCCGGGTTCCCACCCCCAATGTCTCCCTGGTGGACGTCACCGTGCAGGTAAAAACCGAAGGACTGGCAGCAGAAGACATCAACAAGGCCCTGGAAGCAGCTGCCAACGGCCCGCTTAAAGGGGTGCTGGGATATACCGACCTTCCCCTGGTCTCCTCTGATTTCAACGGATCTGCCCTCTCTTCAGTGGTGGACGGCTCCTGCACCGACGTCAAAGGAAACCTGGTGAAAGTCCTCTCCTGGTACGATAACGAAAGTGGATATTCCCACAGAATGATTGATTTGATGGCGAAAATCGGAAAAATGATGTAGAACATCATGTATCTTAAGTTTTTTGTCATTGAATTGAAATGATAAGGAGTAAAGAGTCGCCATGGAAATCAAGTACGAATGCAAAAATGAGAATTGTCAGAATCCTGGGAATGAACCCTATGTCAAAGTAGTGGAAGTGGATGCCATCATGGACGAGAAAAACATGGCGGCCCTGTACTGCCCCCATTGTAAGAAGGAACTGGTTCAGGACACGGAAACCGCTTAGCCGACTGAATCCGTTTTAATAATAATCCCGGATCGGGGAGGGGCTGTCCCTTTCCGGTGCGGGATTTTTTTATCTCCATGCCGGATATGTCTGAACGGCAATATCCGTATTCGCTTTTCCAAGGAGTTTATCCATGCCTGAATTCCCTGGTACCACAGCAGATGCAGCATCCTTCCAGCCCCGGAACCCCCAATACCGGGACATGGTCACCCAGAGTTTCAACGCCCAGAAGGTCATGGCGGAACTTCAGGTCTCCCTTAAGTCCGTTGCGCCCGGTGCGGTTGAGCTCACCTTTCCCTTTTCCTCCAGGTGGACCCAGCAGCACGGGTTTATCCACGCCGGCATCATCACCACGGTGCTGGATTCGGCCTGCGGCTATGCCGCCCTTTCACTCATGCCTGCCGATGCAGGCGTCCTTTCCATCGAATTTAAGATCCAACTCATGTCCCCGGCAAGGGGCGACCATTTCAAGGCCCTGGGCCGGGTGGACAAGCCCGGCCGGAACATCACCTTTGTCTCCGGGGATCTGTTTGCCTGTTCCGGGGACGGTCCTTTCAAACGGGTGGCGGCCATGACCGGCACCATGATGACCGTCCTGGATCGCCCCGATGTTCGCCATTAGGCATTGAGGCCAGGGGCCAGCACAGAAGAACATCATTGTTTCAGCAATGGTCCGTTCCATGGCATTTTGTCCCAGGGGGCTGTTGCATTTTTGAATGGGGTTGGATAGGGTGGGATGATCCCAGATGTAATATGAAAAATGATGAGATCCAAGGGGCATGGTTCAACGGGTGCCCTGTTTCGGCTCTGTGTTGTTGGTGGATCAATGATATTCCGGATGCGTTGATGCAAAAAACGGCACAGGAAGGGGATCTTTTTCATATGATTTTGTCAACGCGCCAATGCGGTCTTGAAAGGGCTCGAAGATGCGAACACCACTCCTTTATCTGGTTTGGATTTTCCTATTTGCACTGGTGTCACCCTGTGGCAGCAGCGTTTCTGCCATTGAGTTGACGGCTGGGGAAAAGGCATGGATCCAGTCGGGTCAAACCGTTCGGGTAAGGGTTGGCAGCTGGCCTCCCTTTATATTGACCCACGGAGAAATCGAGGGGATGGCCATTGATTATCTGGCCCACTTTTTTGAAACCAACGGCATCCAATATGAATTTATTCCCCCTGGGAAAGTGACCTGGCCCGAAGCCCTTGAATATATCAAGGTGCATCGGGTTGTGGACATGGTGCCCACGGCGAAAATCACAGAAGAGCGCAAAAAGAATATGCTGTTCACCAATGAATATATCTTTGCGCCCTGGGTGATTTTTACCAGATCCAATGGGGATTTCGTCGGATCAATAGACGATTTAAGGGGTAAAACCGTTTCAGTGGAAGAAGGGTTTGTCATGCACCAGGTATTGGCGAAGCACTATCCCGACATAAAGCTGAAAGTCGTTCCGGCCCACATGAAAGAGTATGCCCATATTCCCATCAAGGATCTGTCCACCGGGCTGGTGGATGCCTATATCGGGAATCTTTTAACCACCACCTACCTGATACAGAACAAGGGGTATACCAATGTGAAGGTGGCCGCCCCAACCCCCTTTGGCAACCATAACCAGGCCATGGCCATTCGAAGCGACTGGCCGGAGTTGGTGGGTATCATCAATAAAACCCTGGCATCCATGACAACCGAGGACCACGCCGCCATCCGGAATAAATGGCTCTCCATTCGGTATGAATACGGCATTGATAAAGCCCAGGTGGCCCTATGGGTATTGGGTGTGGTTGGGATCTCTTCTTTTATCGTTGGGTTTGTCCTGTTTTTGAATAAACGGCTTAAAACCGAGGTGGTGCTTCGGACCAAAGTGGAACAGGAATTAAAGCGCCAAAGGGATGTGTTTGAATTGGTGATCAATTCTGTGCCCGCCAGAATTTTCTGGAAGGATCTGGATCTCGTCTATCTGGGTTGCAATATCCATTTTGCAAAGGATTCCGGGATGGAAACCCCGGAGGATGTGACAGGCAAGAGCGACCATGATCTGGTTTGGAAAGCAGATGCCGACATTCATCGCGCCGATGACAACCAGGTCATCCGCACCGGGCAGCCTAAATTAATGTATGAGGAGCCGTTTTTCAATAAAGAAGGGGAAAAGGTCTGGTGGCTGACCAATAAAATGCCCTTGCGGAATCATGATGGGGATATCATCGGGGTGATTGCCACTTCGGAAAATATTACAGAGCGGAAACGTGCCGAAAAGGAAAAGCAACGGCTTGAAGCCCGCCTTCAGCATGTGCAGAAGCTGGAGGCCATGGGGCGGCTGGCCGGAGGCATTGCCCATGACTACAACAATATTTCAAGTATCATCATTGGATATTCAGAGTTGGTGTTGGAGCAGATAAAGGCAGGAGATCCCTTCCACGAAGACCTTGTGGAAATTCTGACGGCAGCCAAGCGGTCGGCGGAGATTACCAAACAGCTTTTGGCCTTTGCCAGAAAACAGACCATTGATCCCAAAGTGGTGGACCTGAACCATACCATTGGACGGATTCTCAAAATGCTCATGCGGCTCATCGGGGAGGACATTGATCTGGTCTGGCGTCCCGGGCCGGAACTCTGGGTCGTTAAAATCGATCCCTCCCAGGTGGATCAGATTGTGGCGAACATCGGCCTGAATGCCCGGGACGCCATCGCCGACGTGGGAAAAATTACCATGGAAACCGAGAATGTTCGGTTTGATGAAGCCTATTGTGAAACCCATGCCGGTTTCATCCCGGGGGAGTATATTTTGCTGGCCATCAGTGATGACGGCTGCGGAATGGCACCAGAGATAATGGATAAAATCTTTGACCCCTTTTTCACCACCAAAGGGGTGGGGCAGGGGACAGGTTTGGGGCTGTCAACGGTGTATGGTATCGTCCGGCAGAACAATGGCTTCATCAATGTTTACAGTGAACCGGATATGGGAACCATCATCCGAATTTACCTGCCGCGGTACAAGGGCAATGGGGTTGAAATCCATTGGGAGCGCACCCCCATAGCACCCCTGGGCCGGGGCGAGACCGTGCTCCTGGTGGAAGACGATGAGGCCATTTTAAAACTGGGGAAACGCATGCTCGAAGAACTGGGATACAGGGTTTTGCATTCTGCCGGCCCTGGCGAAGCAGTGGCCTTGGCCGGGGGCCATACCGGAGAACTCGATCTTTTGATCACGGATGTGATCATGCCCGAAATGAATGGCAGGGAGCTGTCCGAAAAATTGAAGCAAATCTGTGGGGATCTCAAGGTGCTGTTCATGTCCGGTTATACCGCCAATGTCATCGCACATCGCGGGGTCCTGGACCATGATGTTTTTTTCATTCCCAAACCCTTTTCCAAAAAGGAACTGGCCGTCAAGGTCAGGGAGGTGTTGGATGGTGAAGCGGTCTAAACACAGATGATCGAAAATCGATCAATGGGGAAGATAAAATGCAACCACCGAGGAATCCTCAGAGGTTGATATCAAAGATGCTGTTTTTGAAATGTTTGAGAAGTTGAATTCATAATTGAGTTGAAGGTAGTAGGGTGGGAATAATTTAATACAGCTTTGATGTTGTTCGGCATTATGCTTTTTGATCTGGATAGAAGAGTTAATGCAAAAAGGGCTTTTGAGATTGCTCTCAAAAGCCCTTTCGAATTCAAGTGGCTGGCTGACTAGGATTCGAACCTAGATTGACGGAGTCAGAGTCCGTAGTCCTGCCATTGGACGATCAGCCAACGAAGATGAGAGGGTTTATACAGGATGGTGCTGGGAGCGTCAAGCTCTTTTTCACAAATTGTGTAATTTTTGTCAGAGATGAATTCCAAGGGGGATTATGGTATGGTGGCTCCATTGTGACCCCCTGGAAAGGGGGGTGGAAAATCAGGTACAGGGAGACGGAAAATGGCGTCAGGCTGCCCTTTGAATAAGCGGTTGGAGTTACAGAATAAATTGCGTGGTATGGGGGGTGTCGTCCTTGCCTACTCCGGTGGAGTGGACTCGGATTTCCTCCTTTCCGTGGCGACTGGGTCGGGTTTGAAGTCCCTAGTGGCTGTGACCGTGGAATCGGATTTCATGACGGCCGGAGAATTGGACCGGGCAAAAAAGTCGGCAAAAAAACTTGGGGTGGAATTGGTGGTGCGCCGGGTAGAAGTGCTCAAGGATGAGGCCCTGGTCATTAATACCGCCAGAAGATGTTATTTCTGCAAACACCTGGTCTTTTCCTTAATAAAGGATGTGGCCAATGAAAGGGGGATTTCCCATTTCATCCATGGGGTGAATGTGGATGACCTGGGGGATTACCGTCCCGGACTGGAGGCGGCGGCCGAACTGGGATTCTCTGCCCCCATGGCCGAGGTGGGGTTTTCCAAGGAGGAGATCCGGGCCTGTGCAAAGGAGATGGGGCTGTCCAGCTGGGATCTGCCCTCCCAATCCTGCCTGGCCGCCCGGATTCCCTATGGCCAGCGCATCGCGTTTGACGATCTGGACCGTGTTGCCCGAGCGGAGGCCTGGCTTCGGGAGACGGTGGTGGAACGGACCCAACGGTTGCGGGTGCGCTGCCACGGAAATATGGCCCGCATTGAAACCGAGGTTTCCGTCATGGAACAGATTATGGCGGACCCGGAATTGCGGCGGGCCGTTTCAGGGAAATTGAAGCAATTGGGATTTGTCCATGTCAGTTTGGACCTGGACGGATATACCACAGGTAAGATGAATGCGGGACTGTTGACCCGGTCCTGATGGAACAATGTGATGATGGAAAGATGGGTGTTGAAAGATGAAGTATTCTGAAGCAGGTTTGGGGCGGGTGTTTGTAATGCGCCTGGAAGACGGAGATGTGATCCATGAGGTCTTGGAAGCCTTTGCCCGGGAAAAGGGGATTAAGGCGGCATCTGTGGTGATCCTTGGGGGCGCTGACGTAGATTCCTGTCTGGTGGTTGGGCCGGAGCAGGGCAGGGTGACGCCCATTGCCCCCCAGACCCGGATCCTGGATAAGGTCCACGAGGTCACGGGGACGGGCACCTTGTTTCCCGGGGAGGATGGAGAACCCCGTCTTCACCTTCATCTGTCCTGTGGAAATGGGGACCATGTTCTCACCGGGTGTGTGCGCAACGGGGTTCGGGTCTGGCACATCATGGAGGTGGTGGTCCAGGAATTGACGGATTGCTCTGCTGTGCGAAAACTCGACCCGGTGACGGGCTTTGAACTGTTGAATCCCTGAAAATAAAGCACAAAGCCCTGCAAGCATCTGCAGGGCTTTGGCGCTTGAAACGGAAAGATCGGATTGGTTCGGATAATTAGCGGGATGAAATATCCGGATTAGCGGCTCTGGATCTCCAGGGCACTGAAAAAATATCCGATTTCAAAGGCAGCGGTTTCCGGGGCATCTGATCCGTGGACCACGTTTTGTTCGATGGTGGTGGCAAAATCCCGCCGGATGGTTCCTTCCTCGGCTTCTTCAAAATTGGTGGCGCCCATGAGTTTGCGGTTCTGGGCGATGACGTCGTCCCCTTCCAGGACCATGATGACGATGGGGCCGGAGGTCATGAAGTCGGTGAGGCTGTTGAAGAAAGGGCGTTCTTTGTGGACGGCGTAGAAACCTTCTGCTTGGGGCTTGGTGAGATGGGTCATCTTCATTGCGGCGATTTTGATGCCCTTGGATTCAAACCGTTTGATGACTTCGCCGATGAGATTCTTCTTCACACCATCGGGTTTGATGATAGAGAGAGTTCTTTCCATGCTGCCTTCCTTTCGTTAAACGGGTTAGAATTACAAAATGGGCTTGAAACGTAGCATATGCCCATATTATAAGTCAATCGTAATACCCTGGTGTTTCGTAAAGGAGAAATGGAAAAAGGTGAGGTGTTCAAACATATTGACCATTGGGATCACCGGTTCTGCCGGATCCGGGAAAAGCCTTGTTCGTGAAGCATTTGCCGGGATTGGGCTTGTGACATTTGACTGTGATCAGATTGCCAGGGACGTGGTGGCTCCCGGAGAAAATGGGTACGACGGAGTGGTATCGCTCTTTGGTTACGATGTGGTACTCCCGGACAGGTCCCTGGACAGGGCAAAAATGCGGGACCGCATGCTGGCCGATCCCAGTCTCAGGAAAGGGTTGGAAGCCCTTTTGCATCCCCTTATCATCCAGACCCTTTTTCGGGAAATCCCACGGGCCACATATACAAAGGAAGCGGCTTGTGCCGTTGAAGTTCCCCTTTTGTTCGAACTGGGAATGGAGGATCGGTTTTATGCCACGGTGACGGTTCGGTCCCTGGAACAGGCTTTGGTGGACCGGGTATCACGCCGGGATGGTGTGGATGCCGGCAGCGCCCGGAAAATGCTTAACTTGCAGTTATCACAGGATGAAAAGGTGATGCGCTCGGATTATGTAATTGAAAATAACGGCAGTCCGGGTGAACTCGTTGAATCTGTTGGGGATCTCTACGCGAAAATCCGAAAAGAATTCTTGACAAGAAAAAAATAATACCATATTAAACATTCGTTACCAGAAAAACAATCGTGCATCCATCTGGTTTCTCAAAACAGTTTGAGATCATCACATCAATCAACAAGGTGCTTCCTAAACTGACCCACATTTAACCCTTTCAATGAAAAAACAAAACAAAATTCGGGAGAATGAATGAATCTCGTAGACCTTAATAAAATGAAAATCAGCGAGCTGACCCAGCTTGCCAGAGATTACAATATCCAAGGAATCGGCGGCCTTAAGAAACAAGAACTGATTTTTGCCCTCCTCCAGGCCAATATCGAGGAGAGTGGGCAGATCTATGGTGAAGGTACGCTTGAGATTCTTCCGGATGGATTTGGTTTTCTAAGGGCTCCGGGGTACAACTATCTGCCTGGACCGGATGATATTTACGTCTCCCCCTCCCAGATTCGGCGGTTTAACCTGAGAACCGGTGATACCATCTCAGGCCAGGTGCGTCAGCCCAAGGATTCCGAGCGTTACTTTGCCCTGCTCAAGGTGGAGGCTGTTAACTTCAAGAACCCGGAACTGGCTGCGGAAACCATTCTTTTTGATAACCTTCTGCCCCTGTATCCCGATCGCAAGATGAACCTGGAAGTGGAATCCGACAACTATTCCACCCGGGTCATCGACCTGATGGCCCCCATTGGGTTCGGCCAGAGGGGGCTCATCGTCTCCCCGCCCAAGGCCGGTAAGACCATGTTGCTCCAGAATATTGCCAACTCCATGATCCAGGCCCACAAAGACATCGTCCCCATGATCGTCCTCATTGACGAACGCCCCGAGGAAGTGACGGACATGGCCCGGAACGTTGATGCGGAAGTGGTCTCCTCCACCTTTGACGAACCGGCTGAGCGCCACGTTCAGGTGGCGGAAATGGTCATTGAAAAGGCCAAAAGAATTGTGGAACAGGGCCATGATGTGGTGATCCTTCTGGACTCCATCACCCGTCTTGCCCGTGCCTACAACGCCGTGATGCCGCCCTCGGGCAAAATCCTTTCCGGTGGTGTGGACTCCAATGCCCTGGACCGTCCCAAGCGCTTCTTTGGTGCCGCCCGTAACATTGAAGAGGGGGGATCTTTGACCATCATTGCAACGGCCCTGGTGGACACCGGCTCCAGGATGGACGAGGTGATTTTCGAAGAATTCAAGGGAACCGGTAATATGGAGCTGGTTCTGGATCGGAAGCTGGCCGACAAACGGGTCTTCCCTGCCATCGACATGAACAAGTCCGGCACCCGTAAGGAAGAATTGCTGCTGGATCCCATGACCTTAAACCGGGTCTGGATCCTTAGAAAACTGCTGTCCAGTTTAAATTCTGTGGACAGCATGCAGTTTTTACTTGAAAAAATGGAAGGAACAAAGGATAATAAAGAGTTTCTTGAATTGATGAATTCATAAAATTTTGTATGTAATAAACGCCTTTATAACGAGGCAGCTTAAGGAGTTAAGAGGGAAATGAAAAAAGATATCCATCCGAACTACGTTAAAACCACCGCTTCCTGTGCCTGCGGCGCGACCTTTGAAATCGGATCCACCAAGGCCGATGTAAAAGTGGAAATCTGTTCCAAGTGCCATCCGTTCTTCACCGGGAAACAGAAACTGGTTGACTCTGCAGGACGTATCGATCGCTTTAAGAAAAAATACGCAGGGTTTGACGCCAGCAAGCTTGTTTAACATCCACATCATCAACGTATCAAAAAGGGGGCTTTTCCAAAGCGCCCCTTTTGAGTTTTTATCCTATGATTGAAAAATTAAAAGGCATTGAAGAGCGGTTCATCCAGATCGAGAAATTGTTGAGCGATCCCACGGTGATCAGTGACCAGAAAAAGTATCAGGATCTGTTAAAGGAACACGGGGAACTCAACAAGATTGTACCGGTATTCAGAGATTACGAAGGCGCACTAGGGGAGCTGGAAGAGGCAAAAGAGCTGTTGAAGGATGATGATCCCGATATCCGCGCCATGGCCAAGGAAGAGATTCCCGACTTGGAAGTGCGCATCGAGACCCTGACCTCCGAGCTCAATGTCCTTTTAATGCCCAAGGATCCCAGGGACGATAAGAACGTCCTTCTTGAAATCAGGGCCGGAACCGGTGGAGAAGAGGCCGGTCTGTTCGCAGCCGATCTTTTCCGCATGTATTCCCGGTACGCAGAAGCCCGGAACTGGTCCATCGAGATCATGGAAAAGAACGATTCTGCAGCCGGTGGTTTTAAGGAAATCGTTTCCCTGGTTAAGGGAAACGGTGCCTACTCCTGCTTCAAATTCGAGAGTGGAACCCACAGGGTCCAGCGGGTGCCAGAAACCGAAACCCAGGGCCGGGTCCACACCTCCGCCGTTACCGTGGCGGTTCTGCCCGAGGCGGAAGACATCGACATTGAACTCAACCCGGTCGATCTGAAAATCGACGTGTTCAGATCCTCGGGCCCCGGTGGCCAGTCTGTGAACACCACAGATTCCGCCGTGCGCATCACCCACGTCCCCACGGGGGTGGTGGCCACCTGCCAGGATGAAAAATCCCAGCACAAGAACAAGGCAAAGGCCATGTCCGTTCTCAAGGCCCGTATCCTGGACGCCAAAATCCAGGAAGAAGAGGCCAAACGGGCCGCCGACCGTAAGGGGCAGGTGGGCACCGGAGACCGTTCCGGTCGGATCCGGACCTACAACTATCCCCAGGGCCGCATGACCGACCACCGCATCGGATTGACCCTGTATAAGCTGGACAGCATCATGGAAGGGGACATCCAGTCCATCATCGATGAGCTCAAGACCCATTACCAGGCCGAAGCCCTGAAGGAGAGTCGCTGATCCTTATATTAAGGATGCCGAACCCCATGGACTGGACCATTCTCAAGCTATTGTCCTGGACCGAGACCTTCTTTAAGGAGCATGGCGTGGACAGTCCGCGCCTCACCGCAGAGATTCTCCTCTGCCACAGCCTGGGCACCAAACGGCTGGATCTTTACCTGCAATACGACCGGCCCCTGGAAAAACAGGAGCTGTCCGGATTCAAGGCATTGATCCAGCGTCGCCGTCAGGGTGAGCCCGTGGCCTATATCACGGGTGAAAAGGGCTTTTACGAATCGGAATTTTCCGTTGTGCCGGGGGTGCTCATCCCCCGGCCCGACACCGAAGTCCTGCTGGAGGAGTGTCTGGTGCGGCTGAAGGACCGGCAGGGGTGCCGGGTTCTGGAGATGGGGGTGGGGTCCGGCGCACTCATCGTCTCCCTGGCCCGGGCCTGCCCGGACCATACCTATTTCGGAAGCGATATCTCCCCCATCGCCCTTGCAACGGCCCGGAAAAACGCCAAAGCGCTTGTCCAAACGCCCATCCGTTTTTTTCAGTCCTCATGGCTGGCCGGCGTGGGCGAAGTTGCAAAGTTTGACCTCATCCTTTCCAACCCGCCCTATATTCCCAGCCGGGATGTCGATGGGCTGGCAACGGAAATCCGGAACCACGAACCCCGCCTTGCATTGGACGGAGGTACCGACGGATTTGACTGCTATCGGGTCATCCTTGCCCAGGCCCATGAACGCCTTTCAGAAGAGGGATGGCTGATCATGGAAATGGGATTTGACCAGAAGGCGGGAATGGCTGCCCTTGCACAGCCGTTCGGAAGGTATGAAGCCCCGGTCTTTATCAAAGACCTGGCCGGCCACGACCGAGTGGTCTGCCTTAAAAAAAGAAATTGATCATCCCGCCTGTATCTGATATATACATTAGGATTTTTTTAGACAATTAAAACACACATTCGTGGACCTGCAATTCCGGTGCTTTCCTTGGAAAGTCGATTTGCGGGGATGAAGCGGATGAACGACAAACCATTTAATTAATTTGGAGTAGAAATGGCTTACATTAACATCAGAGAACTTCTGGAAGCCGGTGTCCACTTCGGACATCAGACCAAACGCTGGAACCCGAAAATGAAAAAGTATATTTTCGGAGCCCGTAACGGCATTTACATCATTGACCTGCAGCAGACCGTGAAGCTGTTCAAAGAAGCACACGACTTCATCAAAAGCGTTACTGCCGACGGCAAGGATATCCTCTTCGTGGGAACCAAAAAACAGGCTTCCGAAGCCATTTACGAAGAAGCCAACCGTGCCGAAGCTTTCTATGTTGAAAACAGATGGCTGGGCGGCATGCTGACCAACTTCCAGACCATTAAGAACAACATTTCCCGTTTTCATTTCCTGAATTCCATTGAAAACGACGGTACCCTGGAAAATTATCCCAAAAAAGAACAGGCCAAGATGCTCAAAGACAAGGCCAAACTTGAATTTGCCATCGGCGGTATCTCCAACATGAAGAAGTTGCCCGGCGCCCTGTTCATCATTGACCCCAAGAACGAAGCCATTGCTGTTAAAGAGGCCAAACGCCTGGGGATCCCGGTAGTTGCCGTTGTGGATACCAACTGTGACCCCGATGACATCGATTACGTCATTCCCGGCAACGACGATGCCATCCGCTCCATCCGTCTGTTTGCATCCCGCATTGCAGAAGCCTCCATCGAAGGTCGTCAGATCTACGAAGAAAAACAGCGCGCCGAATCCGACAAGGAAGGCGGCAGAGATGCCAAGGCCGGTGATGACAAAGGTCAGAAGGTCGGCGTCGAAGTCGTTTCCGATGGAACAGACGGTCCTGTGGTAGAGAAGATCAAGCGTAAAACCGCAGCAGCAGAAGAAACCGAAGAAAAGACTGAATAACGAATATTTAAGGAGCAATATACAATGGCTGAAATTACCGCAGCAATGGTAAAAGAACTTCGCCAGGCAACAGGTTCCGGTATGATGGACTGCAAACGTGCCCTGGCCGAAGCCGACGGCAACGTGGAAAAAGCAATCGAAGAGCTGAGAAAGAAAGGTTTGGCAAAGGCTGCCAAACGAGCCGGTCGTTCCACCTCCGAAGGCTTGATTTACTCTTACATTCACACCGGTGCCAAACTGGGCGTTCTGCTGGAAGTCAACTGCGAGTCTGACTTTGTGGCCAAGACCGAAGACTTCGAAGCCTTCTGCAAGAACATCGCCATGCACGTGGCGGCTGCCAATCCCGCCGGCCTCACCCCCGAGGACGTGGATCCCGCCATCGTTGAAAAGGAACGTGAAATCTACCGTGCCCAGATGATCGAAGAGGGGAAACCCGAAAACATCATCGACAAGATCGTGGACGGCAAGATCGAAAAAATGTACAAAGACATCTGCCTCATGAGCCAGCAGTATGTCAAAGATCCCCAGAAAACCATTGCCGAACTGCTCCAGGAAGCCATTGGCAAAATCGGGGAAAATATTCAGATCAAAAGATTTGCCCGTTTCCAGATAGGAGAATAACGCTTGGAAAAACAGTCCGAATTTAAACGGATTCTGATCAAGCTGAGCGGCGAAGCCCTGATGGGAAATCAGGGCTTCGGCATCACCCCTGAAATGATCCACTACGTTGCCGAAGAAGTGGCAAAGGTGGCCCGCCTCGATGTTGAAATCAGCATCGTTGTGGGCGGTGGTAACATCTTCAGGGGTGTTGCAGGATCCTCCGCCGGTATGGACAGAACCTCGGCTGACAACATGGGAATGCTGGCCACTGTGATCAACAGCCTGGCCCTGTGCGACGCACTGGAAAAATGCGGGGTGCCCACCCGGGTACAGTCCGCCATCCCCATGGATCGAATTGCAGAACCCTTTATTCGCAGAAAAGCGGTCCGTCACCTGGAAAAGGGACGGGTGGTGATCTTTGCAGCCGGTACGGGCAACCCGTACTTCACCACAGATACGGCTGCTGTTCTGCGTGCCCATGAAACCCGGGCGGACATCCTGTTCAAGGCCACCCAGGTTGACGGGGTGTACGACAAGGACCCCCAGGTCCACTCCGATGCCGTCATGTTCGACGAATTGTCCTATATGCGGGTCATCGAAAAGCAGCTCCATGTCATGGATATGACCGCCATCTCCCTGGCCATGGAACACAACCTGCCCCTCCAGGTGCTGAACCTGCACAAGGCAGATAATATTTTCAAGGCTGCAACCGGGGAAGATATCGGAACCCGGATATACAACAAATAAAACCGGTAACGGTACGGCAGTTATGGGCAGGGACATTGTGAATGTCCTTGCCTTTAGCTGCTGATTCCAAACCCTAAAATCGAGGATGTGTTGTTATGATAAATGATGTGCTCCAGGAAACCAAAGACCGCATGGGTAAAACCGAAGTCGCCTTTGAAAAGGAAATGACCAAGGTGAGAACCGGACGGGCCTCCCAGTCCATGCTGGACGGAATTATGGTCGATTATTACGGCGCACCCACTCCCCTTCCTCAGATGGCCACCGTCTCCATTCCCGAAAGCCGTTTGATCACCGTCAAACCCTGGGATGTGTCCGTGATCGGCGAGGTCGAAAAGGCCATCCTCAAGGCCAACATCGGCCTGACCCCCTCCAACGACGGCAAGCTCATCCGCATTTCCATTCCCCCCCTGACCGAGGAGAGGAGAAAGGAAATTGCCAAGGGCGTGGCCAAGACCTGTGAAGATTACAAGGTGGCCATCCGGAACATCCGCCGCGACTCCAACGACATGCTCAAGGAACTCCAGAAGGAAGGCGAGATTTCCGAGGACGATTCCTTTGGCGGCCAGAAAAAGGTCCAGGATCTGACGGATCAGTTCATCAAGCGGCTGGACGACATTTACGCAGAAAAAGAAAAAGAAATCCTTGAAGTCTGATATGCAGTTGAACCCTGAGTTGATGCCGGCCCATGTGGCCCTGATCATGGATGGTAACGGTCGTTGGGCCCAGAAGCGCCTCATGAACCGGGTTAGGGGCCACGAGCAGGGCTCCCGGACCGTGCGGGAAATTGTTGGGGCGGCAGGGGAACTGGGGATCAAGGTCCTCACCCTCTACGCCTTTTCCACGGAGAACTGGGGACGGCCCAAGGCCGAAGTCGGCGCCTTGATGCTGCTGCTGAAAAAGTTCATGAAGGCCGAACGGCAGCAGCTCATGGAAAAGGACGTCCGGTTGAAGATCCTGGGCCAGGTGGACAAACTGCCCGGGGATGTCCGCACCGAGGCCATGGAAACCATCCGCCTGACCCGGAACAACACCACCATGACCCTGAACCTGGCCCTGAGCTACGGCGGACGCCAGGACATCACCCAGGCTGTGCAGCAATTGGCAGCCAAGGCCGCCGCAGGCGATATCAAGCCCGAGGAGATTTCCGAAGAGATGATTGCAGACCATCTCTACACCCGGGGCATGCCCGACCCGGATCTGATCATCCGCACCTCCGGCGAGTTCCGGTTGAGCAACTTCCTCATGTGGCAGGCCGCATACGCAGAAATTTTTATCACCCAGACCCTGTGGCCCGATTTTTCCCGGGCCGAATTCATTGACATCCTGAAAAAATTTCAAGAAAGGGACCGAAGGTTCGGTAAAGTGGAATGCAACACCTCAAACGATGGCTCACTGCAATAGTCCTCGGACCCCTCGTCCTCTGGATCCTGTTCAAAGGCAATCTGATTCTTATGGCCAGCCTGGTTTCGGCCGTGGCCGTTTTTTCGGTTCGGGAGTACCTGCGCATCATCTTCGGTAACGATGAAGGCCCCATCTCCCAAACCATAAAGTTCATCTCCTATACCATATCCATCGGGCTGGTCATTGGTGCTACCCTGGGGTCGTGGCAGGTGATGTTCCTTACCCTTGTCCTGGATCTGGTCCTGCTATCCATCTTTGTCCTGGCCCGGTTCTCTTCACGGGACAACGTATTCGACATCATTGCCCGGCAGGTGCTGGGCATGGCCTATATCCCGGCCTCCCTGGCCTGCCTGATTTTTATCAGGGAGATGGATCAGGGCACCCTGTGGATTCTCTGGCTGCTCATTGTGATTTTTTCCAACGACACCGGGGCCTTTTACGGGGGCACCTTCTACGGAAAGCGCAAGCTGGCCCCGAACATCAGCCCCAATAAAACCATTGAAGGTTCCATGGGCGGTGTGATCACCGCCATGGCCTGCGGCCTGTTCTTTTCCCTGATTTTTTTCCACGACGTGGTGCTCTCCCTGGTCATGCTGCCCTGTTCCTTTATCCTGGCCCTGGCCGGTCAGGTGGGAGATCTGTTTGAGTCGGCCATGAAGCGGGCCTCTAAAATCAAGGACTCCGGTCGGATCCTGCCCGGCCACGGAGGCATGCTGGACCGCATTGACGGTCTGCTCCTGGCCATCCCCATCCTTTATACCTACCTGGTGCTTGTCCGATGATCGGCCTCTCCATACTGGGCGCCACCGGATCCATCGGCGGCTCTGCCCTGGAGATTGTACGACGACATAAAGACACCTACGCGGTTCGGGCCATGACCTGCGCCAGAAACATCGACGCCTTTGCCCCCCTGATCCAGGAGTTTCAGCCCGAAATGGTGGCCGTTCTGGACGGGGATACGGCCATGGCCCTCTCCCGGTGTCTTAAGGGCCAGTGCCGGCCCGAGATCCTGGCGGGGGAGGCCGGGTTCAAGGCCGCTGCCGCCTGGGACAGCGCAGACATCACCCTTTTGGCCATGGTGGGCGCCGCAGGACTGGAACCGGCCCTGGCCGCCATAGCCGCCCAAAAGAAAATCGCCCTGGCCAACAAGGAGACCCTGGTCATGGCCGGGGAGATCGTCATGGCCGAAGCCCTTGCCCGGGATGTGGACATCCTCCCCGTGGACAGCGAACATTCGGCCATCTTCCAATGCATTGCCGGCAACCGGGAGCGGGACCTGAAAAAGGTCTTTCTCACGGCATCGGGCGGCCCCTTTACCCAAACCCCATTTTCCCAGTTCTCCACCATCACCCGGGACGATGCCCTGAACCATCCCAATTGGTCCATGGGCCCCAAGATCACCATCGACTCCGCCACCCTCATGAATAAAGGGCTGGAGGTGATCGAAGCCATGCATCTGTTTCAACTGCCCCCTGAAAAGATCGAGGTGGTGGTCCATCCCCAGAGCATTGTTCACTCCATGGTGGGGTTTGCCGACGGCGCCGTCATGGCCCAGATGGGCGTGCCGGACATGCGCCAGGCCATCGGCTACGCATTTTCCTTTCCCAAACGGCTGGATATAGGGGTTGATTTCCCCGATTTCACCGCCCTGTCCGGGCTCACCTTTGATCGTCCCGACCTTGAGAAATTCCCCTCCCTGGAGGTGGCATTTGAAGCCGGTCGCCAGGGCGGAACCCTACCCGCGGTGATGAACGCCGCCAATGAAGTCGTGGTCCAGGCATTTTTGGAGAACCGGCTGGGATTTTTGGATATTTTTCGCATTATTTCCACGGTCATGGGCCGGCACCGCCGCATTGACAATCCTGATCTTTCAGGTATTATTGAGGCCGACTGCTGGGCCAGGGAAAACGCCGCTTCTCTTATTTAAATTTACGAGGTCATAGAATGGGTCATTCCGTTGTCGCATTTATCATCGTTATTGGTGTACTGGTATTTATCCATGAGCTGGGCCATTTTTTGGCGGCCCGTTTCTGCCGGGTGGGCGTGGACGTCTTTTCCCTGGGCTTCGGCCCCAAGATCCTGACCCGGAAGTGGGGGGAGACCCTCTATTGCATTTCAGCCATTCCCCTGGGCGGTTACGTTAAAATGGTGGGGGAGGAACCCGGTAGCGAACTGACACCCGAAGAGCGGGAGCGGTCCTTTTCCCATAAAGCCCTGTGGCAGAAAAGCCTCATCGTGGCCGCCGGTCCGGTGTTTAATTTTGCCCTGGCCATCTTTATTTTTTTCATCCTCTACTTTACCTCGGGGATTTACCTGGCCGAGCCCGTTGTGGGCAAGGTGGTGGAGGACTCCCCGGCCCAGGCCGCAGGCATTGAGGGCGGTGACATCATCCGGAAGATCAACGGTCAGTCCATTTCTTCCTTTGAGGACATCTCCCGCATCGTGGGCAGCTCCAATGGAGATAAAATCCAACTCACCGTGGAAAGGGAAGGGCAGATGGGGGAATTTGTCATCATCCCCAGGCCCCAGCCCGACAAAAACATCTTTGGGGAGACCGTGAATCGATACATCATCGGCATTATGGGCAACGGCCAGGTCTTTCACTCCCCCCTCGGCCTGGGCCAGGCCATGGTGAGATCGGTCACCGACACCTACGGGTTGATCAAGGTCACCATCCTTTCCGTGGCCAAGATGATCAACGGCAGCCTCTCCGCCGATAACCTGGGCGGCCCCATCATGATCGCCCAGATGGCTGGGGAGCAGGCCAAGGCTGGCATGGCCAATTTCGTCTGGTTCATCGCATTGCTTTCGGTGAACCTGGGCATCATCAATTTGTTTCCCATACCGGTCCTGGACGGCGGCCACCTTTTGTTCTTCGGAATCGAGGCGGTCACGGGCAAACCGGTTAACGATAAAATGCGTGAAAAGCTCATTCAGTTTGGAGCTGTTTTACTGGTGGCATTAATGGTCTTTGTGTTTTACAACGACATTGTCAGAATGTTCAATGGTGGGTAATTATGATTTCCTGTATTGAGATTGCGCTGAAAGAAGCGCTGCGGGATGCAGACGCATCCGCACTTATGAAAAAGGCAGATTCCTATTTTGGAATCAACATCCAGTCGGCACGCTGTGTGACCCGTGTCCTGTTCGAGGCCGACATGGATCAGGATCAACTGGAGACGGTCCGGCAACAGATCCTGACCAACCCGGTCACCCAGGTGTCGTCCATGGGCACCCTGGACCTGGACTTTGATTTCTGCATCTGGATCGGTTACCGTCCCGGTGTAAAGGACAATGCCGGGGCCACGGCCATGGAAGCGGTCACCGATGTCCTGGGCAAGACCTTTGAGGGAGAAGAGGGGATTTACACCTCCCGGCGCTATTGCCTGACGGGCAGCGACCTCACCCGGGAGGATGCGGAAAAGCTTGCCGCGGAACTGCTCTCCAACCCCATCATCCAGCAGTATCGTGTCTATTCACGCCAAGAATGGAACCCCGAAGTGGGCGTGGACGTCAGACCGCCCCGGGTGATTCTCAACCACGAGCCCACCTGCGATACCATTGAAATCGATTCCGACCAGACCCTGGCCCGCATCTCCGACGAAAGAAACCTGGCCCTGAACCCAGCCGACATCCCCGTCATCCGGGAATACTTCCTTTCGGAAAAAGTCCTCAAGGATCGGGAAGAGGTGGGGCTGTCCAAACCCACGGATGTGGAACTGGAGTACATCTCCCAGGCCCGTTCCGACCATTGCAACCACAACACCTTCAACGGCATCTTCACCTACACCGACATGGAAACCGGTGAAACCGAAGTGGAGACCTCCCTGTTCAAGACCTATATCCAGAAACCCACACTGGAGCTTAAGGATAAAAAGGACTGGGTGGTATCCGTGCTCTGGGATAATGCCGGCGTGGGCGCCTTTGACCATGAAAATAACTACGTCATCACCGGTGAAACCCACAACTCCCCCTCCAACATGGAAGCCTACGGCGGCGCCATCACCGGCATCGTCGGCGTCTACCGGGACCCCATGGGCACCGGCCTGGGCTCCAAGCTTTTCATGGGCTCATTCGGCTTCTGCGTGGGCGATGTCAACTACGACGGCCCCCTGAACCCGCCCCTGCACCCCCGCCGACTGTTGGATGGGGTTGTGGAAGGCGTCAAGGACGGGGGCAACAAGAGCGGGGTTCCCACCACCTACGGCCAGACCCTGTTCGATCCCGGCTACATGGGCAAGGCCCTGGTCTTTGTGACCGCCCTGGGCATCATGCCCAATACGGTGAAGGGCGAACCCTCCCATGAAAAGAAAACCTCTCCGGGTGAACTCATCGTCATGAGCGGCGGCCGTGTGGGCAAGGACGGGATCCACGGGGTGACCGCCTCCTCGGAAAGCTTTTCCGAAAACACCCCGGCCGGCCACGTACAGATCGGCGATCCCTACACCCAGAAAAAGATGCACGATTTCCTCCTGGTCTGCCGGGACGAGGGGCTGATCCCCTTTATCACCGACAACGGGGGCGGCGGTCTTTCCTCTTCCATTGGCGAGTCGGCCATGATTTCCGACGGCTGCGTGGTTCAGCTGGACAAGGTCCCCCTGAAGTACGAAGGTCTGGACATGTGGGAGATCTGGATCTCCGAATCCCAGGAAAGAATGACCATTGCCGTGAAGCCCGAGAACATCGACCGGTTCATGGAACTCTCCCGCCTCCACGAGGTGGAAAGCACGGTCATCGGCGAATATACCGATTCGGGTAAACTTCACATCAAATATAAAGACCAGACCTGTGCCTATGTGGACATGGACCTTTTGGACAAGGGCTTTCCCGCCTGGGAATTCGATGCCGTTTGGACGCCTCCTGCCATGCGGGGCCTCACCGAACCGGTGATCTCCACCCCGGCCGACTTCAACACCCTGATGCTGGACATGATGGCCCGGCCCAATATCTGCTCAAAGGAGTGGATCATCCGTCAATACGACCACGAGGTCCAGGGCGGATCCGTGATCAAGCCACTGGGCGGTGTGAATCACAACATCCCCTCGGATGCCTCCGTCACCCGGCCGGTCATTGATTCCGAAAGGGGCATTGCCTTTTCCCAGAGCCTTTTGCCCTGGTACTCCAAGATCGATGCCTATCACATGATGACCTGCACCATTGACGAAGCGGTCCGCCGCCTCATCGCCGTGGGCGGCACCCTGGATCACATGGGCGGGGTGGACAACTTCTGCTGGCCCAACATCGCCTTTGATGCCGACAAAAACCCCGACGGCAAGTTCAAGGCCGCCCAGTTGGTCCGCTCCTGCCGTGCCCTGAAAGAAGCCTGCATGACCTATGGCATCCCGTTGCTGTCCGGCAAGGACTCCATGTACGTGGACGGCCACCTGGAAGGGGCCTATGGGGAGCGGGTGAAGGTCTCCGCCCTTGAGACGGTTCAGTTCTCCGCCACCTCCTTGATCACCGACGTGACCAAGTGCCAGACCATGGAGCCCAAGGTGGCCGGTGATCTGGTCTATGCCGTGGGCACCACCGCCGACGAACTGGGCGCCTCGGAATACTACGAGGTCTTTGACAAGGTGGGCACCCAGGTTCCCCAGGTGGATTTCAACGCCTTTATCCCGGTGTACCGGGCCGTTGAAACCGCCATTGAAAAGGGCATCCCCGCCTCCTGTCACGCATTGGCCCGGGGCGGCATGGGCATCCATCTGGGACTCATGGCCATGGCCGGCGGTCTGGGACTGGACATCGACCTTGGGGCCTTGCCCTGTGATGGGAATCTTTCCGACGATGTTCGCATGTTCTCCGAATCTGCGGGCCGGTTCATCCTCACCATCCCGGCATCTGAAAAAGAGGCCTTTGAAGTCCTGTTCGCCGACATGCCCCTGGCCTGCATCGGCAGCGTCACCGACGCCCGGTTGAAGATTAAGGGCGCCGCCGGCGCCGAACTTGTGGATCTTTCCCTGGATGCCCTGGATACGGCATTCAACAAAACCTTTGGAGATTATTAGATATGAAAGATGTAAAGGCACTGATCATCACCGGTTTCGGGCTGAACTGCGACAATGAAACCGCCCATGCCTTTGAACTGGCCGGGGCCCAGCCCCACAGGATCCACATCAACGCGTTGATTTCCGGTCAGGTGAGCCTGGCCGATTTCCAGATCCTGGCCTTTGGCGGCGGATTCTCCTGGGGCGACGACCACGGAGCCGGGGTGATCCTGGCATTGAAGCTGAAGAAGCATATTGGCGAGGACCTGATTCGGTTCATCAAGGACGGCAAGCTCATCATCGGCATCTGCAACGGTTTCCAGGCCCTGGCCAACCTGGGCCTCCTCCCGGGCCTGGACAACAGCTACACCGACCGCACCGTTTCCGTCACCTACAACGATTCCGCCTTCCGGGATCATTGGGTGCACCTGAAGACCAACGAAAAAAGCCCCTGTGTCTTCACCAGGGGCCTGGGGGTTGTGGATTATCCCATCCGCCACGGCGAGGGCAAGGTCATTGCCGACCCCGGGGTGATCAAGGGCCTTGTGGAGAACAACCAGGTGGTTTTCCAATATGCCAATGAAGACGGCAGCGTGGCAGACGGCGCCTTCCCGGCCAACCCCAACGGCTCCCTGGAAGACATCGCCGGTATCTGCGATGCCACCGGCCGGATCCTGGGGCTCATGCCCCACCCCGAAGCCTTTAACCACTTTACCAACCATCCGGACTGGACCCGCATGCGTGAAGCGGCCCGGCGTGAAGGCCGCCCCTGTGATACCGGTGAAACCGTGGGCATTAAACTCTTCCGCAACGGCGTGGAGTACATCCGCGAGAACTTTTAGCTGGTCAATTTAGATAAAATCCGGTAAACCGGATGTCGACAATACAAGAAAAGGTTGGGCTTTTTCCGCTCCTGGAAAGGGCCCGGCCTTTTTATTATTCCAATTCAGAGTTTCGATTTTCGGAGTTGTACATGCTGGGAACCCTTGTAAATTGCGTGGCCATTGTTGCCGGATCCATTGCCGGACTGCTGTTTAAGAACGGAATCCCCGAACGGTACAACCAGACCGTGATGCAGGCCGTGGGCCTGGCCGTGATGCTGGTGGGCCTGCGGTCGGCCCTGGGATGTGACGATCTCATGGTCATCATCGTCAGTCTCTGCATCGGTGCCTTGGTGGGGGAATGGATCGGCATTGAAGCCCGGCTCAAGCAATTGGGGGACTACCTGGAAAACCGCATGGCCAAAAGAGGCAATGGCTTTTCCGCCGGATTCGTCACCGCATCCCTTCTCTATTGCGTGGGCTCCATGGCCATTGTGGGCTCCCTGGAGTCCGGCCTTGCCGGCAACCACGCCACCCTCTTTGCCAAGGCATTCCTGGATGGCATCATCTCCATCATCCTGGCCGCCTCCCTGGGCTTCGGCGTCATGTTCTCCGCCGTGCCCGTCTTCCTCTACCAGGGCAGCATCACCCTGGCCGCCTCCCTGATCAAACCCTACCTCATCCCCTCTGTGGTGGCCCAGATGTCCGGCGTGGGCGGGCTGCTCATCCTGGGCATCGGCCTGAACATTATCCGCAAGGACCAGATCAAGGTGGGCAATATGCTGCCCGGGATTTTCATTCCCCTGGTCTATTATTTCCTTACCACCCTGTTTTAAGCCCCCATTGCCCTGGGCCCGGACCGCCTGACAATGCTGTTTACAAACACAAAGTCCACTCACAAAATCGTATCGTTCTCTCACGACAACTAATCCAACGCCCTGTCACAGACCGACTTTTTTGCATTTTTAATTACTTATGTTTTTGGTAATTTTTTATTACATTTTATCACATTCATGCCATTGACTGTACATTTCGTTCCACATAAACATCGGATCGGATTTGAATTGTACTTACAATTCTCATCACAACATTAACCCAACTCATTTCACTTTTTTTTAAAGGAACAAAAGATGAAAAAAATGAGAATTCTTGCTGTTGCTCTGGCCATGGTTACCGCCTTTGCCATGAGTGCCTCCGCTGCCGACTGGAACTTCTACGGCAACGCTCGTATTGCTACCTTTGTAACTGACAACGACACCACCAACGACACTGACTTCAGTGAAAACCTGCACGGTAACTCCCGTATTGGTGCCAAGGTTAAAGTTGGCGATGAACTGTCCGGCCGTTTTGAATACGGTACTGCCGATGGCAACGCCAACATCCGTCTGCTGTACGGTGCCTGGAACTTTGGCGCCGGCTCCCTGATCGTTGGTCAGGATTATGCTCCTGCATGGCACTCCATTTCTAACCAGGTTTATGCCGGCGACAATGGTCTTGGCGGATGGGGTGAAAACTACACTGACCGTACCCCACAGATCAAACTGGTTTTCGGCAACTTCAAACTGGCCTTTCTGGAACCCAACACTGGTGTATATGGCGCTGGCGGAACCGGTTCTAAACTGCTCGCCGACATCGCCAGCACCGACGCCCAGTATGCTGGTTGGATGGCTAACTTTGGTACTGAAGTTGAAATGCCTGCTGTTCAGGCTAAATACGCCTTAAAATACAACAACCTTGACCTGGCCCTTTCCGGTGCCTACCAGACGTTTGACGTAAACTCTGCCACTAAGACCGACAACGTCGATTCTTACATGGTCGCTGCAAAATTCGGCATTGCCTTCGGCGCTGCCACCCTTAAGGCTTCTGTATTTTCAGGACAGAATGTGGGTAACATTGCTGTCGTTGACGTTGCTGGTGGAAAAGGCAGAAAAGGTTATGCTATTTTCGACGGCACCAATGACGTAATCGACGTTGACGCCATGGGTTACGCCCTGGTTGCTGGTTATACCATCAACGACATGATCTCCCTGGAAGCTGGTGTTGGTTATGCTGAAATGGAAGAAGACGTTGACAACTCCAAAGAAGACGATGTGGTTTCCTACTACATCCAGGCTCCCCTGACTCTGGCCCCCGGCGTTGTAATCACTCCCGAAATCGGTGTTGTTGATTACAAGCAGGATCAGGACGACACCACTTACTACGGTGCCAAATGGCAGATCAACTTCTAATCCTGATCTAGAAGTTAGAAGCTGTAGTTAGCGAATAAAAAAAGGCTTGGTGATTTCGATCACCAAGCCTTTTTGATTTGTGCGCCAGGCATGGCGCGCAGCGCCATTACTGGCGCTACTCCCGAAAAAAAACGGGGGTGACTTGGAAGGTGAAAGTCCTCTATCGGCCCGGCAAGGGTGTCGGTGGGATCTGAAGGAAGCCGAAGGCAAAACCCTGGCCTGACGAACAGAAATCACATATGAGGCGGTCGCATTGGGTGAGGAGGCAAATACATCCTTCCCGCCAACGGCCAATTGATCTACCAGTGGAAGCTCCATGGGCAGATCGCCTTCCAAATTTTAGCTGCCGGTTGATGTCTGCCTTTTTTTATCTGCCCGGCAGTTGTCCGGTTCTATGGAAGGCTGCTCTGGAATTGGGTGATGAATTCGGTAATGACGGCTTTGATCCGTTCCGCTGTGTCCGGTTGAAAAAAGGGGGCGCTGGTATTTTCACCGGACCGCGTTGGGGGCTTTAGCATGGTTTCCAGCAACCGGGTTTCCATTTGTGATTTTTCAAGCCTGCAGGGGGTAAGTCCCTGGCCTTCCATGGGGGCAAGGCAAGGACTGGGCTGTCCAATGTAAAGCACGGGTGTGGCAAAGAGGCTTGCTGGTCGGCAATGTTTGGAGGTGTTGGTGACAAGGGCATTGGCATGGGCCAGGGCGCTCCTCCCCGGATCGTTGTCCAGGTTTTCCATTAATCTGATCCGGTGGGGCTGGGCATTGGCCATGGCCAGAAGGGGGCTCCTGACCAATTTGTTCAATCCTTTGTTTTCGGGAAGGCAAAAAAGGAGGTTCATGCAGGAGAGGGCGTCGTGGTCCAGGGCCTGGATGAGGTGTTCCACCCATATATGGTTTTTGGACCCCAGGCCGGGATCGGCTTCAAGGGCGATGGCGGCGAAGGGGGTGTGGGTGACCCAGCCCAGGGAGGCCGTGAGGTGGGTGCGGGCCATGGGCATCTGGTCCGGGGCCAGGCCCAGTGCGCCCACGGAGAAGACCAGTCCGGGATCGGCCCCGGATTCCAGGACCTGGTTAGCACAGGCTTCACAGGAGGTAAAGTGGAGGGTGGAGAGCCGGGAGATGGCGCAGCCGTAGGAGGGGCCGTAGAGGTCGTACCGGGATTCTCCCCCGTTGATGTGGGCAATGGGAATCCCATGTTCAAGGGCGACCGTGGTGGCGGCTCCAAAGGCACGGTGGGATTCCCCCATGAGGATGACCAGCTCCGGGGCCAGGGAGGTGAGGGCGCGACTGAAACCGGCCTGGATCTCTTCCTGGTGGGCAAAATTTTCTTCCCTTTCAAGGAGTAGGCGGGTCTGCTGATCCAGGAGGATTCCATTGGCCTCCACCCGGAAAAATTCAATGTCCATGCCCCCGTCCCTGTGGCGGGCGCTGGTGATCTGGCCCAGTTCAACCTCAGGGTCTTGTTTTAAAAGGGAAATTAAAGAAGAAAGCCGGTCTTCTTCTTCCAGGGAGGTACTGACGACGGTGATGCGTTTCATATCATCCTCTTGATGCTTGGGGTTGGCGGCTGGAAAGTCTCCTGTACTCTCCGGGAAAAATATTCCTGGTTCCATGCCTGGAAGATATGAATTGCAGCATCTGTGCCCAAGGGGAAAGGGGCGGGTCAAAAAACAAAAAACCCCCTGGAACCCAGGGTTCCAGGGGGTGAAGGGGTTTAATAAACGCTAGGAGATCTGCTCTCTCATGGTAATGTCATGGCGTCTTTCTTGTACGGTTCGTTTTCCCAGTTTCCGATCATGGTCTTCGGAGTAGGGGGTGGCGCACACCTTCCTAAGTTTGGTGATGTTGCCTTCGACCCCCATGCGTTCGGACTGGGGTAGCTCCCTAATGCAACTTTTATAATGTTGGGTAAGTTTACGTTTCACTTTGATTTCCTGGTGCCGTCGGATTGCTCTGTTTCTCATATTGGGCTCCTTCATATAAAGTGTTGCATTCGGCTGATCCCATGTTTTGGATCAACCTTGAAGAAAGAATAAGCCTCTTGTATTCGGATTGCAAGCGGTTTTGTGAAAAAAGTTAGCCACAACTAACGAGAATGACTGGGGTGGGAAGGGTAAGTTTCCGGTTTTACGTTGTTTCCCATTGTGTTATGACTCTTAAAAAAAATCTTTTCTTTGCAAGGGGAGTTGGCTCATGCTCACAGGCCTGAATCACATCACACTTCAAGTGGCCGATCTGGAACGCTCCATTGAATTTTATACCCATATCCTGGGAATGAAATGTCGGGCCCATTGGCGGGACGGGGCCTATCTGGAATTGGGAGAGCTCTGGTATTGCCTGATCCGGGGCAGGGCACGCCCTTCGGATGATTATACCCACATTGCCTTTTCCGCCGATGCCGGCACATTGGCCCTTTGGCACCATCGCGTGGAGGCCCACGGCATTGTCCAATGGAAGGAGAATGAGAGCCAAGGGGCCTCCCTTTACATCCTTGATCCCGACGGCCATCGCCTTGAGATCCATTGGGGGGATCTGGAGAGCCGGTTGGCTTCTTTAACCCCGGAGGAATATCCCGGCCTGGTCATGGGGGAACCGGCCATGACAGCAGGGGAGGAGGCGTAATATGGAATTACATTCATGGGGAATCTATCTCTCCCTGGTCCTGGTGGCCACGGCCACACCCGGCCCTGCCGTGCTCTATATCACCACCCTGGCCACCCTCCATGGTTGGAGAAAAGCGGTCTTCGCCGCCCTGGGGAATATCATGGGTCTGCTCTGCCTGGGGGCCATTGCCGTCACCGGCCTGGGCTCTTTGCTGGCGGCTTCCCAATTCCTCTTTGACATTGTCCGGTATTGCGGGGCCCTCTATCTCTTTTACATGGGGGTGAAAATGGTCCTGCAAAAGGGGGGCGGTCTGGCGTCTGTTTCAGGGGTCTCCGGCCTTGGCCGTATCCGGGGGCGGCGGATTTTTGCCCAGGCCTTTGGGGTGGCGGTGAGCAACCCCAAGGCCATTGTCTTTCTCACGGCCCTTTTTCCCCAGTTCATCCGTACGGATTACCCCCTGTTGGCCCAGTTCTCCCTGCTCATGGGGGTGCTCATGGGCTTTTCCTTTGGCTTTCTCATGACCTATGCGGCCCTGGCCCATAGGGCCGGTGCCTGGCTCTCCAACCCGGTGCGGGAGGGATGGGTCCGGCGGATTTCCGGAACCATCTTCATGGGGTTCGGCCTGGTCCTGGTCACATCGTCCCGGCGATGAGCCTGGTGGTACTCAGTGGCACGGGCCGACACCCCGCCCAATGATCTGTTTTTGAAGGATGTTCAGAATGGTGTGGCGCTCTGTTACTCCATTCCATTTTCCCGGTAGATCTCCCCGACGATGCGGCCCAGGGTCCGGATGCCCTGTTCCAGTCGTTCATCCCATTTAATTCCGCAATTGATGCGCAGGCAATGGTTGTAACTGCCCGTGGAGGAGCAGATGGCCCCGGGGAGGATGGAAATTTTTTCCCTCTGGGCCCGGTGGAAGACCTCCAGGGAGTTGACGCCTTTGTCCAGGGCAACCCAGATGAACATGCCGCCCTGGGGAAAGGTAAAGGTGGCGTCCTTTGGGAAATGGCGGGCCAGGGCCAATGCCATGGCCGATGCCTGGTTCTTGATCTGGTTCCTCAGGGTTCTTAAATGGCGGTCGTAGGCCCCGGTTTCCATGAACCGGGCCGTGATGACCTGGGAGAATTCCGGACTGGAGATGGCGGTGTTCAGCTTGATCCGGGCCACCTGGTCGGTGTAGCGGCCGGGCAGGATCCATCCGGTGCGCAGCCCTGGCGCCAGGGTCTTTGACACACTGGCGCAATAGAGGACCCGGCCGTCTTCGTCCATGCTTTTAAAGGTGGCCGGCCTCCGGTTGCCAAAGAAGAGGTCCCCATAGATGTCGTCTTCAATGATGGCCATGTCGTGGGCCCGGGCCAGTTCAAAGATCCGACGCCTGGCCCGGGGGGGGAGCACCGATCCCAGGGGGTTGTGGAAGTTGGAGTTGAGCAGGCATGCCTTGACCGGGTGGCGCTCCAATGCCTGTTCAAAGGCATGGGGGGAGATGCCTTTTTCCGGGCAGCCGGGGATTTCCACCGCCATGAGGTTGAGGTCCTCCATGAGCTGGAGAAAGCTGTGGAAGACCGGGGATTCCACAAGGACGGCGTCCCCGGGCCGGGTCACGGCCCGCAGACAGAGGGCCACGGCATCCAGGCAGCCCGAGGCCGTGATGATTTCGTCGGGGTCGACCCTGCAGGAAAGGCCCACCATGCGCCTGGCCAGGACCGACCTGAGTTCCGGGTTTCCCAGGGGGTGGCTATAGTTGGACAATTGGTCCTGGAGTTCCCGGCTGGAAAGGGATTTCTGGATCCGGGAAAGCTGTTTCAAGGGCATGAACTCCTTGGAATAGACCGCCGCCCCCAATTGGAGGATGTCGGGCTGTCGAAGCCGGCTGACAATGGTCTGGGCCAATTGGTTGATCTTGACCCGGTGGGGAACGGCATCGGCTGCTTCGGTCCGGGGCAGGGCGCGCTGGGGGTGTGGGGTGTGGGTGACGTAGAAACCGGATTTTTCCCTGGCCTCCACCCGGCCCCGTTTTTCCAGCTCGATATATGCCTGGTGGACCGTTGAGACGGACAGGCCCAATCTGCGGTGGAGTTTGCGCAGGGAGGGCAGCTTTTCCCCGGGTTTGAAAAGCCCCTCCATGATGTTGGCCTGGATCTGGTCGGCCAGGACCACGTATCTGAAATTGGCAGGTGATGTCATGGCATATCTGTTATGGTGAATGTTTATTTTTTTTGTATCTGTTTTTTCCCTGAAAGTCATATATAATGGCCCTCCAAAAATCAAACTCAATTTTCGGGATATACGCCCCCCCACGGGCAGGAGTGATCGGAGAAAACCATGAAAACCCTGTTTCTATACGCTGTGACCATCATCATCTGGGGATCCACCTGGATCGGCATCAAATATCAATTGGGGGCGGTGGACCCCATGGTATCGGTGATTTACCGCTTCAGTCTTTCCTCCCTGATTCTTCTGGGATATTGCCGGTTCAAGGGGCTCTCCCTTCAGTTCTCCCTGAAGGAACACGGCTACATGGCCCTGACCGGGACCTTTTTATTTTCCCTGAACTATTGGCTGGTTTATATCTCCGAGGTTTATCTGACCTCGGGGCTTGTGGCGGTGCTGTTTTCATCCATTGTTTTTCTGAACATTGCCAATGGGGCCCTTTTCCTGGGGGATCCGGTGGAGAAAAGGGTGATCCTGGGGGCGGTTTTGGGCACCCTGGGGACCCTGATGATCTTCATGCCCGAGATCCAGGCATTTGACATGGGGGACAAGGGGATCATCGGGATTCTCTTTGGCATGGGCAGTGTGACCCTGGCCTCCTTCGGCAATATTGCCTCGGCCCGGAACTCCCGGAACCGGATCCCGGTGATCCAGGCCAATGCCTTTGGCATGGGCTACGGCGCCCTGCTGCTCTGGGCCATTGCCATGGTCCTGGGCAAGGAGTTTTCCTTTGTGATGACACCGGCCTATGTGGGCTCCCTGTTCTACCTGGCCGTCTTCGGCACCATCCTGGGATTTGGCTGTTATCTCACCCTCATCGGCTCCATTGGACCGGACAAGGCCGCCTATACCATCATGGTGGTGCCGGTGGTGGCCCTGGTCATCTCCTCTTTTTTCGAAGGATACGTCTGGAATCCCATGGCATTTGCAGGGCTTTTTCTAGTTCTTGGGGGCAATTTCACGGCCCTGTACCGGAAACGGGCGGCAAGGGCCTAAATCCCCTGAATTAATTGGGCTTAGCAGTTGCATAACCCTACGGATCTATGCTAATACCCTTCGGTATGAAACAATATGTACTAGATGGATTACGGCTTGAAGATTATCACAAGCTTAAGGAATATTTGGATCAACACGCCGAGGCATCTCCCCTGGGGGGGATCTATTGGATTGAGCTGGAAAAAGAACTGCTGACCCCGGAACAGGCGGCCCATACCTCATGCCAACCCCATGTGTTTGCATTGATGCTGGAAGAGACCTACCTGTCCTGTGAATTTCTGGTGAGGGTCAAAAACAATATCAAATGCGATTGCATGGGCTATGCAACCAGGGAACAGCGGGACTGGTTGATCCAGCAGGCCGATGCCATTCTGGAAACGCTTTCCATTCGCATTTAAAACTCTTAGGTGTACAAGATGTTAAAATTGATACCGCTGGGCGGGCTGGGCGAAATCGGCCTGAACATGATGGTGGTGGAGTACGAAGACACCATCGTTATTATTGATGCCGGGCTCATGTTTCCGGAGGATTATATGCTGGGGGTGGACATCGTCATCCCGGCCATGAACTATCTGAGGGAAAACCGCGAAAAAGTCCAGGGCGTTATCCTGACCCATGCCCATGAAGATCACATCGGGGCCCTTCCTTATTTGTTAAAGGAGTTCCGGATCCCCGTATTCGGCACGGCCTTTACCCTGAGCATCGTTAGGAACAAGCTGGTGGAGTTCGAACTCAACACCCGGGTGGACCTGAACCTGGTGAAACCCGGCGAAGTCCTGAACATGGACCCCTTTGACATCGAATTCATCCGGGTGAGCCATTCCACCATCGACGGCGTGGGCATGGCCATCCGCACCCCGGAAGGGGTGGTGGTCCACACCGGCGATTTTAGGATCTCCCACAATGCCGACCCCATGAAGAATACCGACATCTCCTCCTTTGCCCGGTTCGGGGCAGAAGGGGTGCTGGCCTTGCTTTCCGACTCCACCAACGTGGAGGTGGAGGGGTATACCATTTCCGAGCAGGAGGTGGCCCAGAACCTGGAAAAGGTGATCTCCGAGGCCAAGGGCCGGGCCATTGTGGCCCTGTTCGCCTCCAATGTCTTCCGCATCCAGCAGGTCATCGACATTGCCCTCCTCCACAACCGCAAGGTGGTCTTCAACGGCCGCTCCATGGAGCAGATGGTCTCGGTGGCCGCCAGCCTGGGCCACATCAAGGCCCCGCCCGAGACCATCCTGGACGTAAAAGAAAGCAACGCCCATGCCGACGACAAGATTCTGATCATCACCACGGGAAGCCAGGGGGAACCCATGTCCGCCCTGACCCGGATGGCATCTGGGGTTCACAAGCACCTGGCTATCAAAAAAGGGGATACGGTCATCCTCTCCTCCAAGTATATCCCGGGGAATGAAAAGGCCATTGCCAACATCATCAACCGGCTCTACCGCCGGGGGGCCGACGTGGTCTACTCCAAGGTGGCCCAGATCCATGCCTCGGGCCATGCCCACCAGGAAGAGCTCAAGCTCATGCTCAACCTGACCAAGCCCAAGTATTTCATCCCGGTCCACGGCGAATACCGCCATCTGGTGGTCCATGCCCGCCTGGCGGAAAAGCAGGGCATGTCCCGGGAAAATGTATTTGTCATGGAAAACGGCAAGGTCATTGCCTTTGACAGGGATGGGGCCCGTATCCAGGGCCAGGTCCACACCGGGCGGATCCTGGTGGACGGCAAGGGCATCGGCGATGTGGGCCGCAGCGTATTGCGGGAACGCCGGGAACTCTCCGAGGGGGGACTTGTGGTGGTCAACATGATCATCGACGAGGAGACCGGGGTGGTCCTCCACGGACCCGAGCTGATCTCCAAGGGCTTTGTCTTTGACTCGGCCACGGGCTATCTGGTGGACGACGCCCAATGCGTGATCCTGGAAATCCTGGACGAGATCCAGCCGGGCATGCCCAACCGGGTGGAGCAGATCCGCAAAAAGCTCCAGAAGGAACTGAAACAATACTTTGCCTTTGCCATTAACCGAAAGCCCTTTATTGTGCCGGTCATCATCGAGGTATGAAACAGGAACTGAAAAGTCTGCTGCTCTGTTTTTTCATTGTGCTGACCTCGGTCAGCCTCTACTCCTATCATGCAGCAGACCCCAGTCTCTTCCATCCTTCCCCGTCCTCACCCGAGACCCTCCATAATCTGTTTGGTCTTGTGGGCGCCCACACCGCCGGATTTTTCATCCATGTCTTCGGGGTGGGTGCCTATTGGCTGCCGGTGCTCCTGGGCCTTCTGGCCCTCTGCTATATCCGTTCCCGCACGGGAAAGATCGTGGGCCTCACCTTTCTGGGGGGCCTCATCCTCATGGTCACCACGGGCGGATTCTTCTATCTGTTTCAAAACGATTATCTGATCAACGGCACCCGGGTTACGGCCGGCGGCCTCATCGGGGACCACCTGGTGGGCTTTTTGGTGCGTTATGTCAGCGTGGTGGGGGGCGTGGTGGTCCTCTGCTTTTTCCTGGTCACCGGCTTTGTTTTGGCCACGGGCATCTCCCTGATGAATGTCCTGCTGTGGCTGAGGAGAAACCTGGCCCGTCTGGGGGAAACCATTGCCGACGATCTCTCCCGTTTCTTTGATTTTCTGGGGGCCAGGTGGAGCGGCTGGCGGCAAGGCAGAAAGGAAAAACCGGCCAAACCCAAGGATGTGAAGCCCAAACCATCCCTGCTTAAAAATGCGGTTAAGGGTCTGCCCTGGAAACAGGGGGAGGAAGAGCCCGAAGAAGAGGCCTCCAAAAAAAGAAGGGCAAGAAAAAAGCCCCTAAAGTGCGCAGCCGGGAAATCCCCGAAGAGGTGCCCGTGGTGGAACCCTCCGCCGTGTTTGAACCGGAAGATTCCATTGCCCTGGAGGATGTGCTGGAACCCCAGTCCGAGCCCCAGATCCGCAGTGTGGAGACCGACGATCGGGAATATGTCAAGGACCGGCCCGTGCTCAAGGACATCCGGGAAACCCAAGCCTTTATCCTGCCCACCATCTCCTTTCTCAACGAAAAGGAACGGGTGGAGCGGGACATTGACACGGAACTCCTCCAGAAAAAGGCCGCCATCCTGGAAAACAAATTCAAGGACTTCAAAATCAAGGGCGAGGTGGTGGAGATCCTGCCCGGCCCTGTGATCACCACCTTTGAATACCGGCCCGCCCCCGGGGTGAAGCTCTCCAAGATCGTCAACCTGGCCGATGACCTGGCCCTGGCCCTTTCCGCCATCAGTATCCGCATCGTGGCCCCCATCCCGGGACGGGACGTGGTGGGCATTGAGATTCCAAATGAAGAGCGGGAGATGGTGTTGCTGCGGGAGCTCATCGCCTCCAAGGAATTTGTAAAGAGCGACTCCCTGCTCACCCTGGGCCTGGGAAAGGACCTCATGGGCCGGCCCGTGGCCACCCAGATGGACAAGATGCCCCACCTCCTCATCGCCGGGGCCACGGGCACGGGCAAGAGTGTGGGCTTGAACTCCATGATCATCAGCCTGCTCTACAAGGCATCTCCGGACGAGGTCAAGTTCATCATGATCGACCCCAAGCGCATCGAGCTGTCCGTGTACAACGATATCCCCCACCTTATTTCTCCTGTGGTCACGGACATGAAAAAGGCCACCAATGCCCTGTACTGGGCCGTGCGGGAAATGGAGCGTAGGTACGAGCTTCTGGAACAGAGTGGACTGCGGAACCTGGGCCAGTACAACGCACGCATGCGGGAGTTGAAAAAGACCCCGCCCCAGGAACGGGAGAGCATTGACCTCATCGGAGAGGAGCTGCCCTATATCGTGGTCATTGTGGACGAATTGTCCGATTTGATGATGGTGGCCTCCAAGGATGTGGAATTTGCCCTGACCCGCCTGGCCCAGATGGCCCGGGCCGCCGGCATCCACATCATCCTGGCCACCCAGCGCCCATCGGCCGATGTGCTCACCGGCACCATCAAGGCCAACTTCCCCACCCGGATTTCCTTCCAGGTCTCCTCCAAGATCGACGGGAGGATCATCATGGACCAGGGCGGGGCGGAAAACCTTTTGGGCAACGGGGACATGCTCTTCTGCCCGCCGGGGACGGTGAAGCTCCAGCGGATCCAGGGGGCCTATATCTCTGAAACGGAAATTGCCAAGGTCACCTCCTTCCTCAAGGAACAGCGCAAGCCCGAATACAACGAAGAAGTCACCATGGGCGAAGAGGATGATGGGGCCAAGACCTTTGATGAATCGGAATACGATGAGAAATATGACGAAGCCGTGGCCGTGGTCACCCAGTCGGGCCAGGCGTCGATCTCCTATGTCCAGCGCCGTCTGCGCATCGGATACAACCGGGCTGCCCGGCTCATTGAAATCATGGAACACGAAGGCATCGTCGGCCCCCAGATCGGGGCAAAGGGACGGGAAGTTCTGGTAAAAAATTATGAAGAAGACGGATTTTGATCTCCTGAACCGGATCAAAGGATTCATGGCAGACGAGGAGGTCATCCGCCTCCATACCTTGGCCCTTGGGGCCGCAGAAAAGGGCCCCCTCCTGGAAATCGGCAGCTATTGCGGCCGGTCCGCCGTTGTTTTGGGCGCTGCCTGCCGAAAAAAAGAATCCCAATTGTTCACCATTGACCACCACCTGGGCTCGGAGGAACAGCAGCCCGGGGAGGAATATTTTGACCCGGATCTCTACGATGCGGCCACGGGCGGGGTCAACACCTTTCCCCTGTTTCGGCAGACCTTGAAAAAGGCTGCTCTGGAAGACTGGGTGGTCCCCATTGTGGCCCCATCCACCGTGGCCGGTCGCATGTGGAAGACCCCGTTGGCCCTGGTTTTCATCGACGGGGGCCACTCCTACGAGGCCGCGTTGAACGATTACCTGACCTGGGCCCCCCATATTGTACCGGGGGGGTACCTGGTGATCCACGATATCTTTTTCGATCCGGCAGAGGGGGGGCAGGCCCCCCGTCGGGTCTACGAAAAGATGCTGGAAGACCACCGGTTTGAAGTGGAAGAGATGACCCTGACCCTAGGAGTGCTGAGGCGTCGATAGCCCGGGAAGAATTCCGGAATTTTACCAGACCGGGGCACGAAACGCCTGTATGAAAAACAGGGACTCACCGATGTGGACGGCCCATGTCCTTCCTTTTGTTTCATCATGGGAAGGCGGGTAAGGGCCAACTAGGAGCGAGCATGGATACGGATACCATACTGGAGTTGATTCGGACCTATTACCAGGAGCAGCTTCCATTTAACAAGGTCCTGGGAATTGTCATTGATGATCTGGAATATGAAACCGCCCGGGCAGCCACCCGATTTTCCATGAAGCCGGAACTCATCGGCAATTCCGTGGCCCAGATTCTCCACGGGGGGGTGACCTCGGCGGTGATTGATCTCACCGGGGGGCTCAGCGGGTTGATTTCCTGTGTTAAGTTTTATGAAGGGGCTTCGGCCAAAACCCTCTATGAAAAGCTGACGGCCATGGCCACCATTGATATGCGGGTGGATTATCTCCGACCGGGCAGGGGGACGGACTTTGTCTGTCGAAGCCGGGTGATCCGGGCGGGATCCCGCATTGTGGTCTCCAAGATGGATCTGTTCAACGAAAGGGAGATCCGCATCGCAACGGGAACCGCCACCTATATTATGGATTAAAGGCGTTCAATCCAGATATGTCACGGTGGGCCTGGCTAGTGGGGACCGCCGTGGCATATCCGTGTCGGTCTATTCTTGAACAACGCCGGTTCCCTGGCAGTCGGGGCATTCCTGGTCGGGTTCGCAATGGCAGTCGTCATAGCCGCCGTCTTCATCTGTGGTGCGCCATTCGGGGTGGCATTCGCAATTTCCGGGGATAACCTTGGTTCCCTTACAGGTGGGGCAGACTTTTTCCGTCATATCTTTTTCTCCTTGTAATGGGTTTACGCATGTCAAGCATTCAGCTCTGTCTCATTAAGGGGATTCTTCTTTATATCGGGTTTTTCCAGGCCCTGTAAACCCTATTCCTTTTTCTGTTTTTTCATGCGTTCCAGCATGTCCCTGAACTTCACACAGGGATCCCCATCCGATACCCGCTGGGTGAACCAGAGAAAGGGGGCGGGCATCACCGGGTCAAACCCCTGGATGTCCAGGGGGGTAAGATAATCCTCGGCCTCCAGGGGATCCGGCGCCACTTCAACAAGGCCGACCACGGTCTGGGAGAGGCCGGGATCCATGGCCTTGACCCTGTCCACTATCCCCAGGTTGTACCGCACATGTCCCCCGCCCACGATGACCACCACGGGCCCCTTGCGCTCTTCCTTTGCCAGGCGGGTGATGGAGCGGGCCATGGTGTCGTTCCGGGCCAGCCAGGTCTGGTATTGGCGGTCCAGCATGGCAGGGGACCCCATGCCGCAATGGGCGGATTTGAAGACCTCCTTCATGTGTTCTTCATAGGCGGTATTCTCGTATTTTGTGGTAAAGATGAGGGCTTTTTCCGTGTGGCTGATCTTCTCCATTCCCCTTCGTAAAATTCGTTTTTTCTGGGCCGAGGTCAGGTCCAGGCCAGCGGCCATGAGGCCGTTGTCCCGGGCCTGGTTCACCAGGTTGAGGTAAAAGGCCCACATTCCATCGGACTGGTCCTCCCATCCCAGTTGGGTTCTCAGCTTTTTGGCCAGGTTTTTCTGGAATTTGGCCCCATGGCCCTTGGGCATTTGGGATTTGGCCGCTGGGTCCTTGGCTTTCATTTTTGGCGGGTGGGGCTTCCCGGTTTCCAAATAGCGCATGAGCACCGGGGTGTGGATGTAGGAAAAGAATTCAAATCCCACGATGGGCGGGTGGCCGGTATCCACCAGCTCCTGGATGATGCGCCGTTGGACGGCGTGGTGCATGGGGTTGTCGTGCTTTTCGGCCAGATAAACCACATCCTGATCCTTGATCCGGTCCATGAGCGTTTTAAAGGGAATGAGGTCTCTGGTTTCGGTGTCCAGGCGTTTTCCCACCAGGGGATCCAAAGGCATTGAGGCTGCCTTGGGTGAAGGGGCCGGGACCGTGACACAGGATTGGAGAAAGAGCAGGCAAAGGCCCATCAGGGCGGTATATTTCAGGGGCATGGCATCACCTTTTTTAGGGCTATGGGGTTGGCGTGGACCCGGATCCCCCCATGACAATGTGTTGTGAGAATGGGATGTCCGGGTTATGGGAGTATAACAGACCCGGGGGGAAAATAAAATTGGGGACGAGGTTTACCAGGGCAGGGGGATGCCTGTCGGCGTAGGAAGGCGGTCTTGCGACCTTTGGTCCATTGCGCTTCTCACCATGGGCGGAAGCGCTGTTGTCCTAGGCCTTTGGAATCAGTGCTTGCGAAAGTAAAGGACGATACTCTTCCCCAGGATGGGGTTGAACAGCCGGTCCAGTGTCCGGGTGAGTCTGGGTTGTTGCATGAGATCCCACACCAAAAATTTATGGTAGAGGTTCACGGGAATCGAATCGGTCCGGTTGGGGCCCACCAGGCATTTGAGCCACCAATAGGGGGTGTGGATGCTGTGGGCAAAATGGGAGGAGAGAAAGTCCATTCCCCGGGCCTGGATCTTCTGGATCAGGGCCTTTTTTTTATAGATGCGCACATGGCCCATGTTGGCGTTGAAGTACTCGTCGGACAAAAGCCAGCAGATTTTTTCCGGGAGCTGCCGGGGGACGCTCACGGCCAGGATTTTTCCCGGGCGGGTGATGCGGACCAGTTCGTCGATGGCGGCATCGTCGTCGGGGATGTGCTCCAATACCTCGGAGCAGACCACGGCATGGAATTGCTCATCCCGGAAGGGAAGACCGGTGGCGTCCATGGCGGAGAGATCCCAGTGGCGGCAGTGCAAATCATCAATAGCCTGGTGGAAGTTGAGCTTGTTCCGGGTGAAGTCCAGGTTGTCGTGGAGGTAATCCCCGCCGATGCAGGCGGTGCCGGTTTTTCGGCAGGCCTCCACCATGTGGCGTCCTTCTCCGCATCCAATGTCCAGAAAATAGTGTCCCGGTTCCAGGTGAAGTCGGCTGAAATCAATGGTAAGCACGGATGATCTCCCTGTAGCAGTCAGCGGTTCGGCAAGCGGTTTTTTCCCAGGTGAATTCGGACAATACCCGGTCATGGCCCTTCTGGGCCAGGCGTTGGCATTGGACCGGGTCGTCCAGCAGTTCGACAATGGCGGATCTCAATGCCCTGGCATCCCCTGGGGGGACCAGGTAGGCGGCATCCCCGGCCACTTCGGGCAGGGCGCCTCCGGTGGTGGAGATCACGGGCAGACCACAGGCCATGGCTTCCCCCACGGGCAGGCCAAAGCCTTCGTAAAGGGAGGGGACCACGGCCAGGGATGCCCTGGCATACTCCCGGATGAACCGGTCATGGTCAATGCGACCGGTGAAGTTGATATAAGACCCCAGGCCCAGTTTCTTCACCAGGGTCTCAATGCCTCCGTCTTTCTTGGGGGTGCCGATGACGGTGAGGCTGGCCTTGCCCTTCTTCAGCAGCTCCTCCAGGGCGTAAAGGAGATGGTAGAGTCCCTTCAAGGGGGTATCCGCAGAGTTGGTCACAATGATCCGTCCCGGTACCCTTTTAATATGGTCCAGGGGGTGGAAGTGCTCCAGGTCAATGCCGATGGGGATGGTGGTGAACCGTTCCTTCGGGATCCTGAATTCCCGGGCAATATCTTTTTGGGAGCTTTCCGACACGGTGATGATCCCCGGCAGTCTCCGGGCCACCCGTTTTTGCATGCCGATGAAGGAATACCAGCGCATGGCCTTTAACTTTTTGTAAAAGCGGTGTTCCGCCTGGACGGCCAAACGTCTGTCCACGGTCATGGGGTGGTGGATGGTGGCGGTGACGGGCATGTGCCGGGCAAGGGAGAGCAACCCGTAGGATAGGCTCTGGTTGTCGTGGAGGATATCGTAGTGGCGGTGCCGACCCTTCATGTAACGCTTGAGACGCATGCCGAAGGTCCAGGGCTCGGGATATCCCATGAAGGAGACGTCCAGCCATTCCAATAGATTGATGGGGTCGGCCAGTTCATGGGTGCGGGGGGTGCGAAAGGGATTCTCCGCATTGTAAAGGTCCAGGGTCTCCAGCATTTTCAGTTGGGCATTGCCCGTGAGCTGGGGATCGGGTGGTCCTGCAATGACATCCACCTGGTGACCCAGGTCGGACAGGGCATGGCCCAGGTGACGGATATAAACCCCCTGGCCGCCGCAATGGGGGTTGGATCGGTATGATATTAAGGCTATTTTAAGTCTGGAAGTCATCAAAGGGAAGTTGAGTGGCGCGCCCGGCTGGAATCGAACCAGCGATCTTCAGCTTCGGAGGCTGACGCCTTATCCACTCGGCTACGGGCGCGCAAAGACAGAAAGTGTTATACCAGATTATAAAATAAAATCCATAGAAAATTTTTCCTTGGCCTCTCCGGCCACGTAAAGTGAGCCGGCAATACAGATGGTCTCGGTCTTGGAAGTACTTGAAATGGCGAAGCTTACCGCCTCCTTTACATCCTCGATGACCTGGAGATCACAGTTGGAAATTTTTTTCACGGCATCCACCAGAACCTGGGTTTCCAGGCTACGGTCGATTTTTGCCTTGGTGATAATCACCCGTTTGGCACAGGGCAGCAGATATTGGAGCATCTCCTCATGGGGCTTGTCGTCCAGGATACCGATGACCAGGGTCAGGTCCTTGTTGGGGACGGTCTGGTTCAGGTATTTGCCCAGGACCTGGGCCGCCTTGAGGTTATGGGCACCGTCCACGATCACCCGGGGGCTTTCCTGGACAATTTCCAGGCGACCGGGCCATTTGGCCTGGGCCAGTCCCCTTTCCACCAGATCCTGGTCCAGGGTATACCTGGGGTCCTTGTCCTTGAACCGGTCAAAGATCAGCTCACAGGCGGCAAGGCCGAGGCTCAGGTTCTCCTTCTGGTGCTCCCCTGGCAGGGGCTGGACCAGTTGGGTGAAGTTCTGGTGCAGGCCGCGGTATCCCAGGGTGGGCTGGTTGGGGGTCTTGCGGATGGAAAAGTCCTGTTTGAACTGGTAAAGGTTGGCCTTTTTATCCCTGGAAAGGGTCTTTAGCACCTCCAGGCCCGAGGGCTGGGACACGGCAGTAACCACCGGGGTATTGTCCTTGATGATCCCGCCCTTTTCATTGGCCAGGTCCTTGATGGTGTTGCCCAGGTAATCGGTGTGTTCAATGGAAAGGTTGGTGATGACGCCGACCTCTGGGTTGACCACGTTGGTGGCGTCGAACCGTCCGCCCATTCCGGTTTCAATCACGGCCCATTCCACCTCTGCCTTTGCAAAATGGTAAAAGGCCATGGCCGTGGCAATTTCGAAGAAGGTGGCCTTGCGTTTTCCAATGTCAACGGCATTGACCGCTTCATAGGCTTCCACCACCTCGTCGTCGGAGATCTGTTCCCCGTCAACGCAGATGCGTTCGTTGAACTTGATCAGGTGGGGGGAGGTGTAAATGCCGGTCTTGAATCCGGCCTCCCTTAATATGGAGGCAATGTAGGTGGCTGTGGAGCCCTTGCCGTTGGTACCGGCAACATGGACGGTATGGTAGGTTTTCTGGGGGTGGTTGAGGAACCGAAGGATGTTCCCGATGGTGGACAGTTCCAGCTTTATGCCGAAACGGCCCAGCTGATAGATTCGATCCAGGCATTCCTGGTAACTTATATTTGCCATGGCGCACACATAAAAAAACCCGGCTGGTTGCTTGACAGCCAGCCGGGTTTAGTTCCAAAGATGGTTTATCTACGTTTTCTTCGAGATCTGGAGGCAGCAATACGTTGTCTTCTCATTGCTTCTCTCATCTTACGTCTTCTGTATTGACAGGGTTTCTCGTAATGTTTTTTAACTTTCAGACGTTTGAACAGTCCGTCGTTCTGAATTTTTTTCTTCAGAATTCTTAAAGCTTTTTCAACATCGTTATCAATAACCGTTACCGTAATTTCTTTCAAAGAACATCGCCCCTTTCATAGTGGATTTAAATATGGAAATATTTATAACCCGGATTTCTACCAAAAATGGGGTGAAAACGCAAGAAGAAAAACCGCCCGGTATTTTTTTCCGGACGGTTTCATGTTCGGTTTAACCGGCCGATGGGGATTACAGCTTGGAAAGAAGCTCTTCGGTAACGGCCTTCAGTTCGGCTTCACCGGCCAGGGTGACGTATTTAACAGAGTCGTCTTTTTCTGTCAGGTCTTTGAAGTAGTAGGCAGAAGCCAGGGTGCCGGTGTCGGTGTCGTAATAAATGGAATGACGTTTGTCGATGGCGTTTTCATCCTGGTCATCTGCACGGGCGCTCAGGGCTCCGCCGCAGACCCGGCATTTGTCGCCTTCGGGCTTGATGGCATCGATGAAGATGTTGTTGGGATGGTTGTTGTCGTTTTCGCAGAGACGGCGGCCCATGATCCGGTTTTTGGCAATCTGGCGGTCCAGGATCATTTCAATGACATAGTCCAGCTTCATGCCGGCTTCTTCCAGGGATGCGTGGAGTTTTTCGGCCTGTACCTTGTTCCGGGGGAAACCGTCCAGCAGCCAACCGCCTTTGCAATCGTCCTGTTTCAGCCTGTCCAGAACCATGGGGATGGTGATCTCATCGGGTACCAAATCGCCCTTGTCAATATATTCTTTGGCCTTTTTACCCAGCTCGGTTCCGCCCTTGATGTTTTCACGGAAAATGCCGCCGGATTCAATGTGGGCAATGTTGTATTTGTCTTTGAGGATAGCGCCCTGGGTGCCTTTGCCGCTGCCGTTGGGACCGAAAAAAAGAATGTTCATGTTTGCTCCTTATTATGAGGTAATAGGTAATGAGTGTTCCAACCATCTGAATTGCATACCTAATTCAAATTCCGTGAGAATAATTCCGGGCACAAGATTGGGTGACATTTTCCGCTGACCCAAAAATCACTCCGCCACCATACCCCAGAATTTTTTTTGGTTCAACAAAAACAGAGGGCTTTGGCGGATTTTTCCCGGGGCGGCCCGGCCCATTGGATGTTTGGGGGGCGGGGGGCAAAAACCAGGACCATGGATGAAAACGGAACAGAACCGGGGGATCGTCTTATACGGGGCGGGGCAATGGAAAAAAAAGAGGGCTAACCCGGACTTTGGACAGGATAAATTGCCCTGTTAAAATCGGATTAGTTCTTGAATGTCCAACGGGATGTTGATATTAATGGAGCCAAAATTCAAACGGATCATTCTTAAAAAATCTTAAATATATGGAAAGAGAAAAAATGACGGAAATAATCGATGTCATGGCAAGGGAAGTGCTTGATTCCAGAGGGAATCCAACCGTTGAAGTGGACGTGACCCTGGCCTGTGGTGCCCAGGGACGTGCCGCAGTTCCCTCGGGGGCCTCAACCGGTACCCGTGAAGCCCTGGAGTTGAGGGATAAACAGGAAAACCGCTTCATGGGCAAGGGGGTTCAGAATGCCGTGGCCAATGTAAATGAGGTCATTGCTCCCGAAATCATCGGATACGACGCCATGGACCAGGCCGGCCTGGACCGCACCATGATCGACATCGACGGAACCGACAACAAGTCCCGCCTGGGTGCCAACGCCATCCTGGGGGTATCCCTGGCCGCCGCCCGTGCCGCTGCCGATGCCTGCGACATTCCCCTGTACCAGCACCTGGGGGGCGTGAATGCCCGGGTCATGCCCGTTCCCATGATGAATGTGATCAACGGGGGCGCCCATGCCGCCAACAACCTGGACATCCAGGAGTTCATGATTCTTCCCTTTGGTGCCGATTCCCTGTCCGAAGCTGTACGCATGGGGGCCGAGACCTTCCACCACCTTAAAAAAATCCTCAAGGCCCAGGGGCTGAGCACCGCCGTTGGTGATGAAGGTGGGTTTGCACCGGATTTGAACTCCAACGAAGAGGCCATTGAAAACATCATCAATGCCATTGAAGCTGCGGGCTACCGTCCGGGTAAGGACATCGGCATTGCCCTGGATGCGGCCGCCTCTGAATTCTACAAGGATGGAAAATACCACTTTGCCTCGGAAGGCAAGGACCTTTCCGCCGAGGAAATGATCGATTATTATCAGTACCTGGTGGAAAAATATCCCCTCTACTCCATCGAGGACGGCCTGGCCGAAGGGGACTGGGAAAGTTGGGATCTCATGACCCAGCGCCTGGGTAACCAGATCCAGATCGTTGGGGACGACATCTTTGTCACCAACCCGGATATCTTCAAACGGGGGATCCGTGAAGGCATTGGCAACTCCATCCTCATTAAACTGAACCAGATCGGTACCCTGACCGAAACGTTGGACACCATCCAGATGGCCAAGGATTCCGGTTACACCACCGTGGTTTCCCATAGATCCGGTGAAACCGAGGACGCCTTTATTGCAGACCTGGCCGTTGCCGTGAATGCCGGACAGATCAAAACCGGATCCATGTCCCGTTCCGATCGTGTGGCCAAATACAACCAACTCATCAGAATCGAAGAACGGCTGGGCGAAGGTGCGGTATTCCCCGAGGATCTCTTTGTATAATTGCGGACTGCATGAATAAAAAAAATCCAATACTATTGTTGGTAATTCTGTTCACCCTTGGCGGGGTGACATTGGTGGAGGCGTTTGTTCCCCAGACGCCTCACCTTTTACATCTCATGGTCAGAAAGATCCGTCGTCCCCAGGCTCTGGAGTGCATCCAGACCCGGACGGAACTTTCCGGGGAAGAGGAGACAGGGGTCTTTTCAGAGACCCTGAAATATCGGTTTCCCGACCAGTTCCGGTCGGACCTGCGCCTCCCCGATTCCCAGGACATCCTTTTACACCAGATCCAGTCCGGTCGTGGTTTTGTGAAAATTTTAACCCGGAATCCTGAGCCCCGGGCCAAGGCGTTGGCGGACCACGCCTTTGACGTTTTGTTGCTCCGGGATCCCATCAAACTGGCCCGGGCCATTAAACAGGCGGGTGTGGACATTGATACCCGGGCCTTCCACCGCTTTGGAGATCGGGTCTGTTATGTCATCGGCGATCCGGCCCAGGCCATGGAAGACCCCCAGGTCTTTCCCAGTATCTGGATAGAAAAAGAGACCCTTTTTCCCCTGCGCTACCTGCTCCGGCAGGAAGGGCGGACCGTGGAGTTCCGTTACCGGGACTGGCAGCAGATCAGCAAAAGCTGGTACCCCATGGAGACCCATATCCTGGTCAACGAAGAGACGGTCACCCGCATCCGGGTGGACGACATCCAGCTGAAGGCGGGTTTCCCGGAAGGGACGTTTGATATCCCGGAATTCCAGAACTTATATCCGCTTCCGGTGGTTGACAAAACTCTGTGATGCCGCATCTTATGTCGTTGATGTTAAATCAATAATTGAGAACATACAATTAAATGAAGTGAGGATTTGATGGCTGAAAACACCAAGTATATTTTTGTAACCGGAGGGGTGCTCTCATCCCTGGGGAAAGGACTTGCTTCCGCTGCCATCGGAACGCTGCTGGAGGCCAGGGGCCTCTCCGTCACCATCCAGAAACTGGATCCCTATATTAATGTGGATCCGGGAACCATGAACCCCTTTCAGCACGGTGAGGTCTTTGTCACCGATGATGGTGCTGAAACCGATTTGGATTTGGGCCACTACGAACGCTTCACCTCCGCCAACCTGGGGAAGAACAACAATTTTACCACGGGTAAAATTTACCACCAGGTGATTTCCAAGGAAAGAAAGGGCGAATACCTGGGGGGGACGGTTCAGGTCATCCCCCACATCACCGACGAGATCAAACAGAGCATCCGCCTGGTGTCCAAGGACGTGGACGTGGTCCTGGTGGAGATCGGTGGTACCATCGGCGACATCGAATCCCTTCCCTTTCTGGAGGCCATCCGCCAGTTCAAGGCCGATGTGGGCTCCCACAACGTTATCTATATCCATTTGACCCTGGTGCCCTATATCAAGACCGCCTGCGAGGTGAAAACCAAACCCACCCAGCACAGCGTCAAGGAGTTGCGCTCCATTGGTATCCAGCCGGATATCCTGCTCTGCCGCACCGAAAGCTATCTGTCCGCGGACATTAAAAAGAAGATCGCCCTGTTCTGTAACGTGGATACCGATTCCGTGTTCACGGCCAAGGATGTGGACTGCATCTACGACGTGCCCCTGGTATACAACGAAGAGGGCCTGGGCGACCAGATCATCAAAAAGCTCAACATCTGGGCCCGCGCCCCCCGGTTGGACGAATGGCGGGAGATGGTGGAGAAATTCAAGAATCCCCGGTTTGAGGTCAACATCGGCATTGTGGGCAAATATGTGGATCTCACTGAAAGCTACAAGAGTCTCAACGAGGCCCTGACCCACGGCGGGATTTCCAACGAGGCCAAGGTCAACCTGACCTTTGTGGATTCCACCAAGCTCACCCAGGCCAATGTGGCCGAAACCCTGGCCGGCTGCGACGGTGTCCTGGTGCCCGGAGGATTCGGCGGCCGGGGCATCGAAGGCAAGATCCTGGCGGCCAAATATGCCCGGGAGAACAAGGTTCCCTATTTCGGCATCTGCCTGGGAATGCAGATGGCCGTGGTGGAAGTGGCCCGTCACCTGGCTGGCCTGGAAGACGCCAACGGAGAAGAATTTGACGAGCATACCCCCCATCCGGTGATCTACCTGATGAAGGAGTGGTATGACGAGCATACCCGGCAGGTGGAACACCGGGACGAGTCCTCGGACAAGGGCGGCACCATGCGATTGGGCGCCTACCCCTGCCACCTGGAAGAGGGGACCCGGGCCCATGCCGCCTACAAGACCGACGATATTTCCGAACGCCACCGCCACCGGTTCGAGTTTAACAACGCCTACAAGGAGAAACTGGTGGAGGCCGGCCTGGTGATTTCCGGCACCTCCCCGGACCATGAACTGGTGGAGATTGTGGAATTGAAGGACCACCCCTGGTTCCTGGGATGCCAGTTCCATCCGGAATTCAAATCCACCCCCAGAAATCCCCACCCCCTGTTCCGGGATTTCATCAAGGCATCTTTGAAGAACAAGGGGAAATAGTCTCCCCCACCCCTCCGGGGATATGACATTTAAAACCGGCAGCGGAAATTCCGTTGCCGGTTTTTCGTTTTGTGCGCCCTTTCACTTGAGGGGAGTGAAATCGGATATATAGTCTTAGGTATATCCATTCTGAATATATGTTGACCCTTAAAAAGAGGAGGCGCCATGAAGGCCATTATTGCATCTGTGGGAACCGGGGCCGAAGGGCCTGATGTGTTTCGTTGTGCAGACCTTCCCCTGCCCGAACCGGGGAAAAGGGATCTTCTGGTCCGGCTCACCGCCATTGGGATGAATCCGGTGGACACCAAGGCCCGCCGGAATTTCAAGGAAGAAGGCGTCCTGGGATGGGACGGCTGGGGCGTGGTGGAGAAGACCGGTCAGGAGGTGGGGGATTTCAAGCCGGGGGATCGGGTATTCTATGCCGGGGACATCACCCGGTCGGGTACCAATGCGGAATTTCACCTGGTGGACCACCGCATCGCGGCCAGGGCACCCAAACGCCTTTCCCCTGAGGATGCCGTTGCCATGCCCCTGACCGCCATCACCGCCTGGGAGACCCTGTTTGACCGGCTGGAACTGATTCCCGAGCCCGGTGCAAACAAGGGGGGACGCATCCTCATCATCGGCGGGGCCGGCGGGGTGGGCTCCATTGCCACCCAATTGGCCCGGTGGGCCGGACTTGGGGTGTATGCCACGGCCTCCCGACCGGAAACCGCAGCCTGGTGCGAGCGCATGGGCGCCTCCCGGGTGCTCAACCATAAAAATCCCCTGGATAAAGAACTGGCCCGGGCCGGCATGGACGATGTGGAGACCATCTTCTGCACCACGGATCTTGACACCCATTGGAGGGCCATGGCGGAGATGATCCGGCCCCAGGGCCGCATTGCCTTCATCGATGATCCCAGCGGGCCGCTGGATTTGACCCTGTTCAAGCCTAAAAGTGTCCGGCTCTGCTGGGAGTTCATGTATACCCGGTCCATGTTCCAAACTTCGGACATGGCAGAGCAGGGGCGGTTGCTTGCACGCATGGCCCGCCTCCTGGACCGGGGAGATCTTGTCACCACCCGCCAAAAGACCTATCACGGGCTGACCCCTGGAAATATCCAGGCCATGCATCTGGCCCAGGAGGGGGGGACCATGATGGGGAAGCAGGTGTTGGTTTTGTAAAACGGGTGCTGGATTTATAAAGCAGATTTGGGTTCCATAAAAGAAAATCCCCCCGGGGTAATGCCCCGGGGGAAGAAAGGGTCTGCTGGGGGGCTCCTGTCTGCACGGAAAGGGGTCCGGCCTTAAACTAGGCCGGACCCCCGCCCGCCCATGTCGGCCTTCCCCTAGAATACCCGGATGGAACCGGGCCGGCCAGGAGACGGCAGGTCCAGAACTATCCGCACTTGGTATAGCCGCAAGCATGGCAGGTCATGCAGCCCTCTTCAAAGGCCACGGCCTGGCCGCATTCCGGGCAGGCGTCGGCCTTGAGGCCGTTTTCACTTTTCTGGGAGGTCCGGTCGTTGAGGTAGCGCTTTTCCAGAACCTTGGCAATGGCGTCGGGGATGGAATAGACCAGGCCCCCTTCCTGGAACACGGCGTGTTCTCCACGGATTCCCTTGATCTGGTCCACGATTTCCTCCACCTGGACCCCGGAGCGCAGGGCCAGGGAGATGAGGCGGCCGATGGCTTCGGTCTTGGCCATGGTGGATTTTCCGGATTTGCCAATGGTGGCGAAAATTTCAAAGGGGCGGTGGTTGATCTCGGATACGGTGACGTAGAGATAGCCCATGCCGGTTTTGATTTTTTCGGTGAACCCTTCCAATACCTGGGGGCGGTTCTGGCCCGCCTCCAAAAAGAGATCCTCTTCGGTTTTTGTCTTGGCGTTTGAACCGGAAATGGTGAGAACCTGGTTTTCGTGGCTGCCGTCCCGATAGATGGTCACCCCCTTGCACTTGAGGGCGTGGGCCTGGTCATAGATGGCCCGGACCTCTTCAACCCCGGCCTCCCGGGGCAGGTTCACGGTCTTGGAAACGGCATTGTCCGTGTGCTGCTGGAAGGCGGCCTGCATTTTAATGTGGATGTCCGGGGAGATGTCATGGGCGGTGACATAGGTTTTTCGCACCTCCTGGGGAACCTTGACATTCCCCTTGAGGGTGCCGTTTTCGGCAATTTCTGCCATGAGTTCCTCGGAGTAGAAATCCTGGGTTCGGGCGGTCTTCTCAAAGACGGGATTGACCTCCAAAAGCTTGTCGTTGTCCATGACCGTGCGCACAAAACTCAGGGCAAAAACCGGCTCCACCCCCGAGGAACAGCCGGCAATGATACTCAGGGTGCCGGTGGGGGCAATGGTGGTGGTGGTGGCGTTTCGCATGGGGCGGCCTTTTTTGCCCTTGTAGATACTCTGGTCGTAGTTGGGGAAGCAGCCCCTTTCCTCTGCCAGGTTTTCCGATGCCTTGTGGGATTCCTTCTGGATAAAGGCCATGACCTCTTCTGCGGTTTCAAGGGCCTGTGGGGAATCATAGGCCAGGTTGAGTTTGAACAAAAGGTCGGCAAAGCCCATGACCCCCAGCCCGATCTTCCGGTTGGCCTTGACCATTTTGTCGATGGCCTTGATGGGGTACCGGGACATGTCAATGGTATTGTCCAGGAACCGCACCGAAAGATGGACGGTCTCCTTCAGGGCTTTGTAGTCGATGCAGGGGGCCTTGTCCCTTGTGGTGATAAACCGGGCCAGGTTGATGGAGCCCAGGTTACAGGCCTCCATGGGCAAGAGGGGCTGCTCTCCACAGGGGTTGGTGGATTCGATGTCTCCCACGCCCGGTGTGGGGTTGAACCGGTTGATTTCGTCCAGGAAAATAATTCCGGGATCGCCGGTGGCCCATGCCTGGTGGACCAGTTCCGAATAGACGGCATTGGCGTTGAGCCGGCCCACCTTCTGGTGGTTTCTCGGGTCGATTAAATCGTAGTCGCTGTGGGTTTCCACGGCCTTCATAAAGGCGTCGGTAACCCCCACACTGATGTTGAAATTGTTCAGTTCCTGTTTGTTCTCCTTGCATTGGATGAACTGCATGATATCGGGGTGGTCCACCCTGAGCACGGCCATGTTGGCCCCCCTGCGGGTGCCCCCCTGTTTGACCTGCTCCGTTGCGGTGTTGAAAATTTTCATGAAGGAGACCGGGCCCGAGGCCACGCCGCCGGTGGAGCCCACCCGGCTGTTTTCCGGTCTGAGCCGGGAAAAGGAGAATCCGGTTCCGCCTCCGCTTTTATGGATGATGGCGGCATGTTTCACCGCCTCGAATATACCGTCGATACTGTCTTCCACCGGAAGGACAAAGCAGGCCGCCAACTGGCCCAGGGCCCGGCCCGCATTCATGAGTGTGGGGGAGTTGGGCAGGAAACGAAATTCGGTCATGAGGTTGTAAAACTGGTCCTCAATGGGCTGGGTATCGACCTTTGTATCGTAGTTTTTCTCAGCCTGGGCGATATGGGAGGCCACCCGCCTGAACATTTTTTCCGGTGTTTCAAGCACCCGTCCCTGGGTGTCTTTTTTCAGATACCGTCGTTCCAGAACGGTTTTGGCATTGTCCGTAATAAAAATTACCGCATCATTGGGCTTGTTGGCTGTGGTCATAGAATGACTCCTGTCTGATGAACTAAAGATGATGTTAAGATTATCTGGTAGGATTACAGAAAGCACTTTATATGGTGTTGGTTGTAAAATCAAGCACAATATATGGACGGTTTTGAATTTTAATCCCCTTCACGTGGGGGGTGGGGCGGAAGGGGGCGATTCAGGGGGGATTGGGGGGCCTGGGGCAATATCGCCCTTTACGATGTTACCCCGGGGAGAGTGGTGGTTTATGGGAGGAAACCCGGGTTTGGGAAGGGCTGTATCCGGGCCCTCCCCATGGGGGCTCAGTCCTTCTGGGCCACGTAGACGGTGTTGCCGCAGCTCTCTCCGGTGAAGGGGTTGTAAAAATCCACCAGGTGATGCCGCGCCCGGGGAAATACCGTTTCAAGGTGGCGGGTGAAATCCGGTTCGGGTTCGGCGTCGGACCAGAGGGCAAAGACACCGCCGGGCTTGAGGTGGGCCGCGGCCTCCCCGAGGCCTTCCTGGGTGTAAAAGCGTTTGTTGGTCTGGTTGAGGACATGGGTGGGGGTATGGTCGATGTCCAGGAGGATGGCATCAAAGGTGCGACCGGGCTGATCCGGATCAAATCCCCTGGCAAGGTCCCGGCACCGGGCAAAGAAATCTCCCTGGACCAGGCGACAGCGGGCATCGGCCATGAGTTTTTGGCCCAGGGGGACCAGGCCGGTGCGGTGCCAGTCCAGTACCCCTTCCATATATTCCACCACCAAAAGGGAGGAGACCCTGGGGTCTTCCAATGCGGTGACGGCGGTATATCCCAGGCCAAGGCCGCCCACCACCACTTCCAGCTCTGGGGCGTCCAAGATACCCAGCCCCAGGCGGGCCAGCTGGACTTCGGATTCGTGGAAGAGGCTGGACATGAGGAAATACTCCCCGAGTTTGACCTCGTATATGTCCACCCCCCCAAGCTGTACCGAGCGTCTGCGACGGAGGATCAATTCCCCAAGGGGGGTGTTGCGGTAATCCAGTTCCTGGAAATCTAAACTCATTTTATGGTGTCCTCTTTTAAATGGGGGTGAAGGGGTTTTCTCATTAATACGACATCCGTTGCAATGGGATGGAGTTCTGCATTGAACGTCTTGGCCAGGTATTCAAAGACCGGGGGGCTATAGAAACAGATGTGGGTGAGATCCCGGATGTAGTGCCAGTTGACAAAGGCTTCGGGGGTGGTGACCTGTTTGGTCATGATGCCCAGCCATCCCCCGGGCCGGAGCATGGCAAAGAGCCGTTCAAATTCTTGATCCGGGGTTCTCAAATGTTCCACCACCTCTGTGGCGGTGATGAAATCATAGGCGCGTTGCAAAGGGGAAGGGTGGTTTTGGTAATGGGGGTCAAAGGTCTCCATGGTATGGCCGGCCTCGGTCATCATCGCGGCCAGGGCCGGGCCGGGACCACAGCCGAAATCCAGTCCTTCACAGCCGGGGGGGAGGCGTTCCAGCAAAGGAGTGGTGACCCGGGAAAGAAAGCGCCGGTATCCGGGATCGTCGATCTCGTTGGTGTGGAGATCGTACTCTGCCCTTTCCGCTTCAGGGGAAAGCCGGTGGGTCTGCGGGACAAAAACCAGGCTGCATTGGGGGCAGCAAAGGTAGGGGCGATGGCAGTCCCTATGATAGGGTCGGGTTTCCTTGTTCCGGCACAGGGGGCATGGGGTGGTCTCCTGTCTTTGTGGGTGTTCTGTGTTCATTGGTTTGCCTGTGGGTTGCGGCCATGGAAGGGACGGCCCCGTTGGCCGTTTGTTTCTCCTGGCAGTGGGTGAACTTTACCATCAACCGGGGAGGGATACCAGGGGTGTGGGGGAAATTGTGAACAAGGGCGGGATGCCTGCCCTTATTCGGGGCAGGCACCCATGGAACTCCCTTTCTTTTGGCTGCCGTTAAATATCCGTGACAGGTTGTTCCAGAATATGGGTAAGGGCCCGGGTGAGTTTTTTCACATAGGGGATGTCCAGAAATTCATTGGGACCATGGGCGCCCGCCTTGGGGCCGTGGACGCCGGTGATGAGAATTTTGGCCCGGGGAAAGCGTTTGGATAAAAGGCTCATGAAGGGGATGGAGCCGCCCTGACCCTTGTAACAGGGCGCGTGGCCAAAGCAATCCCGGGCGGCTTCCACGATCCGTTTTTCCCAGTCTTGACCAAGGGGGGGCATTTCCCATCCGTCTGCATGGGCATCTATGGAGAAATTGACCTGGGCGGCATGGGGGGGCTGGTTCTCCAGGATTCTTTTCAACTCCAGTGCGGCGGCCCGGGCAGGGGTGTGAGGCGGTGTCCTGAAGGAAAGGGTGAGGGCGGTTTCCGGTCGGAGGATATTGGCGGCGATATCCGGGGAGGGGAATCCCTGGGCGGCAATGTAGGAGAGGCTGGGTTTCCAGGTGCTGTTGATCATCTGTTCTGCGGTACCCTCTGCCATGGGCTGTGCACCGGGGGCCAGGGGCAGATCGTGGGAGGGCGGGGCAGAGAGAATTTGGGCGGCGGTTTCGGCCTGCATCCGTCTCAGTTCGGGAATGGGGGGATTGAGGGACGCCAGTCTCAATTCCCCGGTCCCGGCATCTTCGATGCGGTCCAGAAGCTGCCGTATGACCCGGAAGGAGGAGGCTACAATCCCGGAGCAGCCGGAATGGACGGCCTGGGTCAAAAGGGCGGCGGAGAGACGGCCTTCGATGAGCCCCCTAAGGGAGGTGGTGATCCACATGTGGTCCCAGTCCCCACAGTCCGAGTCAAGGCAGATGACCCGGTCCACGGTGCCCATGCGCTCCTCATAGGCGTGGAGGTAGTATTCCAGGTCAAAGCTGCCGCTTTCTTCGCAGGTTTCAATGAGGATGAGGCAGCGACCGTGATCCCGTCCGTGGTCCTGGAGGGTTTTAATGGCAATGAGGGCGGAAAACAGGGCATAACCGTCGTCGTTGCTGCCCCGGCCGTAGAGCCGGTTGTCTTCTATGACAGGGGTCCATGGCCCCTTACCCGGGTCCCAGCCATGGGATTCGGGTTGTTTGTCCATGTGGCCGTAGAGCAGGGTGGTCCTGTCAGTCCGGAAAGAAGAGGGGGCGACCTCGATGAGGAGGACCGGGGTTCTGCCCGGGCAGGTGAGAATTTTTGAATGGGCCTTTTTTAGTTCCAGTTTTTGGAACCATTCCTGCCCCAGTTCCAGGGCATGGGTGAGGTGGCCGTTGGTTTCCCATTCCCGGTCATAGTCCGGGGAGACGGCCGGAATGCGGATATACGACTCCAGGGCCGGGAGGGCGGCCTGGTCCCAGAGGCTTTCAACGGTGTTGGGAATGGATGGCATGATATCTCCTTTTCTTATGGGGTTGAATGGGATAGACCTGGTAAAGAGCACCGGGCCTTTGCCTGGGCAAATCTATCCCAAAACCCATTGGAAGACAAGGGCAGGATCATGGAGAAACAGGTATGGATCGAATCTGGGGAGCATCGGCTGGAGGCCATGTACAATCCGGTTTCAAATGCCAAGGGGGCTGCATTGATCACCCATCCCCACCCCCTTTACGGGGGGAACATGGACAACCCCGTGGTCATGGCCCTGGCCCGGGCCTTTGCCGGGAAGCATATGGCCACATTGAGGTTTAATTTTAGGGGGACCGGCCAAAGTACGGGACACCATGATGGGGGCCGGGGGGAGGCCATGGATGTGGCCGCTGCCCTGGACTGGCTGGCGCTTCCCTGTTGCTGCCTTGCCGGGTATTCATTTGGCGCCCGGGTCAATGCCGAATTCATGGCAATGGATAAGGGGAGGCGGGTGTCCGACCACATCATGGTCTCTCCCCCGGTGGCCTTTATGTCCTTTGCCGGTCTGCCCTCCATTTGTCGCACCGGTCTTGTGGTCACCGGAAAGAGGGATGAGATTGCACCGCCGGACAAGGTGCAGGACCAGTTAACAAAATGGGGGATTTCACCGGAATTCAGGGTGCTTCCCGGGTGTGATCATTTCTACGGTGGGTGTTTGGAAACCCTTTCTAGGGTTGTGGATGCCTATCTGGAATCCTCTGGTTAATCCGGTTTCCCAGAAGCGGGGAGGTGGGGCCCAGAACTGATCTTGGAACAATCCAAAGGTCGGCGTCGATGGGGAAGCGGAATAGGGGTAAGGCCGCCTTTAATATGGAAATACCCCGGTCGGGATCGTCATCCCGACCGGGGTATTTTAACTTCCAGATATGTCGTCATATGGAGTTTTTATTTTCCATCCCAACGCGGATTGAATTCGCGCCGTCTGCCGGAGGGGAACCGTAGAGCAAAACGGGGCAGCCTGGGCAAAGTCGATCCACGACATATCCGAAATGGAGAAGCTTAGGTAAGCGTGGTCTAATGGTGAATCCCCTCCATCAGGGGAAGAGGGTCACCATGGTTTTGGTGATGGCATAGCCGCCCCAGGTCACCCAGAGGAAGAGGACCAGGCCCAGCCAGATGGGTTTCATGCCCACCCCCTTGAACTTGGAGATGTTGGTCTCCATGCCCAGGGCGCACATGGCCATGGTGAGGATGAACAGATCCAGCTGGGTCCAGAAGCTGACCACGGGCTTGGGGATGATGTTCAAGGAGTTGATCAATGCCACCCCCACAAAGGCCACGGCAAACCAGGGAATAACCACCTTTCTTTTTTCCCGGGCCTGGGCGCCACCGGTCCCCGGTTCACCCGTCCTTTCCCGACGGGTGAGCCAGAGGCTGAGACCGATGAGCAGGGGGGCAATCATCATCACCCGCATCATCTTTACAATGACGGCATTGGTACCGGCTTCCGGTGAAATACCGTTGCCAGCGGCCACGGCGTGGGCCACCTCGTGGATGGTGCCGCCGATATAGATACCGAATTCGGCAGGGGCCAGGTCAAAGAACCCGGCCCGGTAGAGGGCCGGATAGAGAAACATGGTCAGGGTGCCGAAGAGAACCACCGTTGCAACGGCAATGGTGCTTTTATGGAGCTCGGATTTCAACACCGGCTCCGTGGCCAGGACTGCGGCGGCACCGCAGACCGAGGAGCCCACTGCCGTGAGCATGGCCGTATGGAGGTCAAGTTTAAAAAAGCGGACACCGATCCAGGAGCCCATGATAAAAGTGGAGACCACAATGGCCAGGCTTACGCTGAAGCCGGCGGGCCCCACGGCAAAGATATCCTGGAGGGTGACCCTGAATCCGTAAAGGACGATGCCCAGCCTCAGGAGGGTTTTGGTGGAAAAAACAATGCCCGAGACCCAGTGGCCGGGCAGCTCGTGGCGCAGGGTGTTTCCATATACCGTCCCCAGAAAGATGCCGATGATCAGGGGACTGATGCCCAGTTCCCGTAAAAAGGGATGGGCGGCGATATATTGTGCGGTAACGGCAAAGAGTCCAACGAAAAAAAGTCCGCTGAGACTGGTGTTCCGTTTGTTTAATATGTATTCCATGGCAACCTCAACTTCTATGGCGTGTATGTGATGTTTCTGTCCCGTAGACAGAATCCCAAGATAGAGAAAATGGAAGATTAAGTCAAATTGAACATTTTTAATATATTGTTCAATGATACTGAATATGATTCTGGAATAACGAAGGGGAAGGGATTGCCTTAAATATGGAAGGGGCGGTTTTTGCCCAAAAAAAATTATAAAACAGGGGAGAGAAGGGGAGGGGGATTCGGACGGCGCCCTGTGTGTGGGCGCCGTCCCGGTCAGGATAACGGGGGTTATGCCTTACCGATTCTGTCCAGGTAATAGGATTGGATCCGGGGGATATCGGTCTCCTGTTGCCCGGTGGGATGGAACAGGGGGCCCAGGCCCACAATCTTCTTTTGATAGTCGATGAAACCTAAAAGAATGGGGATGCCCGCCTGGTGGGCCATGTGATAGAAACCGGTTTTCCATTTCTTTACCTTGCTTCGGGTGCCAGAGGGGGCAATGGCCAGCATGAGTTCATCGGCTTGGCGGAAGGTGTCTGCTGTCTGGGCCACCACGTTGTTCCGCCTTGATCGGTCAATGGGGATGCCGCCCAGCCGGAAAAGAAGGTTGCAAAAGGGGTGGATAAACATGGTGTTTTTGGCCATCCATCTACAGGGAAGCCCCAGGGCAAAGATGAGCAGCAGAAAAAAGACAAAATCCCAGTTACTGGTATGGGGGGCTCCGATGATGATGTACTTGTTCTCCTCCGGAGGCCGGCCTTCCAGTTTCCAGCCCAATAGGAAAAGCCCGGTAACGCCGACGCATCGGGCAATTGCCTTAAAAACTCTGTTTTTCAGCAGGTGCGGTTTCAATGACAACAACTCCATATTTTTTAAATTACTAAACCAACCTGGAGCTTTCACGAAATGGGTTCACCGGGTATGCAAGGCGCGTAATGCGCGGCTGCAATCAGCTGTTTCAGGTTATTCTGTAACCCTGAAGGGCAGGTGTTCGCCCCATGGGTGACAATTTCTAACAGCAGAAGTCCCGCAAGGGGGGAGCTCTTTAACCATCAAGATATCCAATGGTTCCAGCACAAATTGTCGTGAAATATCCAGGTCAAATCAGTGACTATAGAACGCCTTCCTTTTTTTTTCTGACCGACCGGTTCTGTTTTTACATTAATAATACAAACCGGCTCAAAGTTTAAAGGGAATAAAATAAGTTAAGGATGGTTAAAAAATATAGATTCAAAGGCGAAATATCCGGTTTTCTTAATAAAATTAAAAAATACTTCTTGACAAAGAAATTTGGATTGGATTAGGTGAAAGACAAGCGGAAGACCCGAGCCCTGACCAGAGCTGGTTGGTTTCCCTCTTTCCCTCTGACTTCCCGCCGTATCCAAGGACAAACCCGATACGCGTTACCACCCCAATTTACATTTATATTAACAGGAGGGAGCTATGCCGTTCAAAGACAATACCCTGATTCTGGATGGATATACCTTAACCCTTGATGAACTGATCAAGGCTGGACAGGATCTCTCCGTTCACATCGCCGTCAAAGCAGACAATTGGCCCAAAATCCGGGAATGCCGGACCCTGGTGGAGACATGGGCCAATGAAGAGCGTTGCATCTACGGGGTGAATACCAGTTGCGGCGGCCTGGTGGACCATCTGCTGCCCAAGGACCGGGACAATGATTTCCAGAAAAACCTGGTGCGCTCCATTACCACCCAGGTGGGCAAGCCCTTTGAAGACACATTGGTGAGAACCTTTATGATCGCCCGGGCCAACTCCCTGTGCAGGGGCTATTCCGGCATTAAGGAAGAGAACCTGAAGATCTACCTGGACATGATCAACAAGCAGGTCTTTCCCCTGGTTCCCAGAAAGGGCTCTTTGGGCACTTCAGGTGACCTGGGCCCCCTGGGCTGTATTGCCGCCGTGGGATTTGGGGAATGGAAGGCCCGTTACAAGGGCGAGGTCATGGCGGGTAAGGCCGCCATGGATGCGGCCAAAATTCCCTTGATGCACCTCAACGCCAAGGAAGGTCTGTCCCTGATCAACGGCACCTCGGCCATGGTGGGGCTGGCCTGTACGGTGATCATCGAATCCATCAACACCCTGAAGAACTCCGACATCATTGCCGCCTTTGCCATTGAAACCCTCATGGGCCGGGTCAATCCCTTTGACATTCGGGTCCACGAGCAGAAATACCACCCCGGCCAGTATGCCACGGCCCAGAACCTGACCCGGCTTTTGGAAGGATCGGACATTGCCATTGACGAACAGGAACTCTCCCTGGAGCTCCAGTCGGTCCTCCAGAAACACGACGGCATCACCGTGGCCGACATTCCGGTGGAGGATGCCTATTCCATCAGGTGCACCCCCCAGTTCGTCGGGCCCACCAAAGAGGCCGTGGACCAGGCCGCCAAAACCCTGTTCCGGGAGCTGAACTCCTCCAACGACAACCCATTGATTTTTACGGAGTACGAGACCTTTATCCACAACGGCCATTTCCACGGCCAGCCCATCTCCTTTGCCATGGACTGCCTGGGCATTTCCATGGTGAACCTGGGGGTGGTCTCGGACCGTCGCATCGACCGGTTCATGGATGCCTCCAACTCAACGGGCCTGCCCCCCTTCCTGTGTAAGGAGGACACCGGGGTGCGCATGGGCCTCATGGGCGGTCAGTTCATGACCACCTCCCTGGTGGCGGAAAACCGGACCCTTGCCCTACCCGCCTCCATCCAGTCCATCACCTCCACCGCCGATTTCCAGGACATTGTCTCCTTTGGTCTGATTGCCGGCCGCAAGGCACGGCGCATTGTGGAGAACACCAACCACATCCTCTCCTTTGAGCTGCTCTGTGCGGCCCAGGCCGCCGACCTACGAGGGGCGGATAAACTGGGCACCGCCGGCCGGATCATGTACCAGGCCGTACGGGAAACCCTTCCCTACCTGGATTACGACAAGGTCTATATCGACGATCTTGAAACCCTCAGGGCCCGCATTGAATCGGGCGAATTTGTGGAAAAGGTGGAAGCGGCAATCGGAGAGCTGGACCTGGTTCATTCCAAGGAATAGGAGGAGATCATGACCCCGTCCAAAAGCAGTGCCCAGTCCATACCCGAGGCCATTTGGAAAACCTATTCGGAAACCTATCCCCGGTGCCGGGCGGCCCATGAAAAGCTGATGCGATATATTCCAGGCGGTGCCACCCGCAGCCTGAGCTATTTTAAACCCTTTCCCCTGCACATCTCCCATGGGAAGGGGGCCAGGGTCTATACCCCGGAGGGGCACGAACTCCTGGATGTGACCAATGCCTACGGGGCCCTGGTCCACGGACACGGGGATCTCGATGTGGTGGCGGCGGTCCAGGAGGGCATTGCCAAGGGCTCCCAGTATTCCACCCCCACCCAGGGCCAGTACCGGCTGGCCCGGCTGCTCTGTGAACGGGTGCCCGGGTTTGACCGGGTGCGGTTCCTGAATTCGGGCACCGAAGCCACCCTGTTTGCATTGCGGACGGCCCGGGCCGTCACCGGTAAGGACAAGATCCTTAAGATGAGCGGCGGCTTCCACGGCACCCATGATTGTGTGGCCGCCTCCACCCAGAAAAATGTGATCACCGCCGGGATCCCGGCGGCCATGACTGCGGATATGATTGAGGTGCCCTTCAATGATATCCAGGCCCTGGAACGGGTGGTCACCGAGAATGCATCGGAGCTGGCCGCCGTGATCATGGAGCCCTTCCTCGGGGCGGGCGGTGTGATCCTGCCGGCCAGGGATTTTCTCCGGCGGGCCCGGGCCGTGACTTCGGCCAACGGGGTGTTGATGATCCTGGATGAGATCTTTTCATTCCGGGTGGACGAGGGCGGGTGTCAGAAACGCTACGGCATTGTCCCGGATATCACCTGCGTGGGCAAGGTGGTGGGCGGGGGGCTTCCCATCGGAGTTTTTGGTGGAACCCAAGAGGTGATGAGGATTTACTGCCACGAAAGCGTGGATGCCCCCCTCTACCATTCCGGAACCTTTAACGGGTATGAGACCGTGATGCAGGCCGGGTATGCGGCCATGAAAAAATATGATGAAAAGGCCATTGAAAAGATTAACCGCATGGGGGAGGAGCTCCAGGAAAATGTGCTCCGTCTTTTCAGCTCCCTGGGCTTGAAACTCCAGTCCAACCAGATCGGTTCGGTGCTCAACTTGCATTTTACGGACCAGGTGGTGGATACGGTCGGGGCTGCCCAAGAATCGGAATCGGAACTCCATACCCTGTTCCACCTGTCACTTTTGAACAGGGGAATCTTCAATATCCCCAGGGGGCTGTTTATTTTATCCACTCCCATGACCCGGGAGGATATGGATCATCTGGTGGGGAAAATGGGGGCGGCCTTAAAAGAATTGTTGCCTTTAATTGAAGAAAACTATAACCATTTACTCCTATAATTCGCATGACATATCCTAAGGTCAAACTCAACGCAAACTTAGAGGGGGAGAATGGTTCTGGACAGAATCGATAAAAAAATCCTGAATACCCTTCAGGAAAACGGCAGGATTACCAATTCAAAACTATCCCAGATCGTGGGGATTTCCGCCCCGGCCACCCTGGAGCGGGTGAAGCGGCTGGAGCAGGCAGGGGTGATTTCCCATTTCACCGCCGTGGTGGATCCGGAAAAGATCGGCATTTCCATCACCGCCTTGGTGAGCATCGGTCTGAGTCTGGACAGCCTGCCCTCGGTGGAGGACATCAAGGAGCGCTTTGCTGCCCTTGAAGAGGTGGTGGAGTGTTACCAGATTGCCGGAGCCAATGATTTTATTCTCAAGGTCATGGCTCGGGATATTAAATCCTACGGTGAGTTCATGAACCAGAAGCTGACCCGGATCCCGGGTATTCAGGTGGTGAAGTCGTCCTTTATTATTGACAATGTAAAAGAGAAGAAGATGTTTCAGCTCAATTTGGAAGAAGAGTACAAAGTATGATCCCCTTTTAAAAGTTATGGGGATTGTCTCGCCATAATCGTTGTAACAGGAAGAGGAGTGTACCATGGATAATAAGATCATTATTACCGCGGCTATAACCGGTTCTGTTCACATCCCCACCATGAGCGACTATCTCCCCATTACGCCCGATGAAATTGTGGCCGATGCAGTCAAGGCCTGGGAGGCCGGGGCTGCCATCGCCCATATCCACGTCCGTAATCCCAAAAACGGCCTGCCCGTATCCGACCCGGTCCTGTTCAGGGAGGTCCACACCAAAATCAAGGAACGCTGTGATCTGATCCTTTTGCCCACCACAGGGGGGGGGATGAACCAGACCACCGAGGAGAAGTTGATCCCCATCAAGGATCTGGAGCCGGAGATGTGTTCCTTTGACCCGGCGCCCTTTAACTTTGGGATCTTCCAGATTGCCGGTCGGTTCAAGGAATACAAGCATGATTGGGAAAAGGAATACCTGGAGCTGTGCAAGAACGTCACCTTCCGTCCCACCTTCCGGGACGATGAAATCTATGCGGAAACCTTTCTGGAGATCAATACCAAGCCGGAATTTGAAATCTATGAGCTGGGCCATGTCTCCTATGTGAAGTGGCTCATGGAGGAGAACCTGGTGAAGCTGCCTGTCCATCTCCAATTTGTCTTTGGCCCCATGGTGGGCTGGATGACTCCGTCCGTAAAGCATCTGGTCCTCATCCACGACGAGGCCAGGGAGGTTCTGGGCGAGGAGAACTTCACCTGGTCCGTGGCCGCCGGGGGCCGGTACCAGATTCCCATCACCTCCACGGCCATGGCCATGGGGGCCCAGAATGTCCGGGTGGGGTTGGAGGATTCCATCTATGCGGGTAAGGGGATCATGGCCAAGGCCAGTGCCGACCAGGTCGTCATGGTGAAGAATGTGGCCAGGGAGATGAGCCTGGAACCGGCCACATCGGCAGAGGCCAGGGAAATCCTGGGGCTTAAGGGCCTGGACAAGGTTAACTTTTAATTGAAGGCTGGAGCGTGTCCTGCGCTCCGGCCCTGCTTTACACCATCAAAAGCGCCAATGGAGGTCTGACAACAGATTCGAAATCTAAGGAGGGATGCATTGAACTACTCAGGGTACGCTTCAATTCATGCACGTCACATTCCGGACAAGGTGTGTCTCATTGAACGGACACCGGCCAGGGGGAGCCGACGGACGCTGACCTGGAAGGAATTCAACGATGAAATCAACCGGTGTGCCAATTACCTTTCCAGGGAAATGTCCGTGGGCCACGGGGATTTTGTCCTCCATCTTCAAAACAACTCTATGGAATGGCTGATCACCTATTTTGCCGTGATCCGCCTGGGGGCGGTGGTGGTGCCGTTGAACTTCCGGTTTGAAAGTCGGGATGTCCTCTATGCCGCCGGGGTCTGCAATCCCAAGGCCTTTATCTTCGGCAGTGAGTTTCTGCCCGTGGTGGAGCCCATCGTCTCCTCCCTTTCCACGGTGGATCATTATCTCTGTGTGGGGGATGGGGGGCCCGACACCATGGTGGATTACGCCCGGATTCAGGATTATGCCGACACCTCGGATGCCCTGGTGGAGGTGGAACGGGACCATGCCCTGGCCATGATGTTCACCTCGGGCACCACGGGAAAACCAAAGCCTGTGCTTCATACCCATTTCTCCCTGAATTCCACTGCCCAGGGCAACGGCATGACCTATTATGTCCAGCGGGACGACAATTATCTGATCTTTTTGCCCCTCTACCACTCCGGCACCCTGTTTCTCTGGGCACCTTTTTATGCCACGGGTGGGGCCGGGACCATTATCCGGGATTTCAGGGATCCCAAATGGATCATCGAGGCCATTGCCGCAGAACGGTGCACGGACATGCTTTTTGTGGTGCCCATCGGCATTGCCATCCTCAATGCCATTGACAAGGGGGAACTGGACCTGGACGATTATGACCTCTCCTCCTGGAAATACATGGAGATCGGGGCCCAGCCCGTGCCCTTCGATACCATGAAACTGCTGGTGGACCGGCTGCCCTGCAAGGTCTCCAATATCTACGGCATCACCGAAGGCGGGGGAGGGGGGACCTTTAACCTCTACCCCGAAGATGCGCTGCTTAAACCGGGATCCATCGGTAAGCCCACCTTTGCAGTGGAGGCCCGGATCGTGGACCCTTTGGGGGAAGAACTGTCCGACGGGGAGGTGGGGGAGCTCATTTTCCGAACCCCACGGATGATGCGGGAGTATTACGCCAACCCCGAAAAAACCGAAGAGACCCTAAAAAAGGGTTGGCTTTACACCGGGGATTTACTAAAGAAGGACACAGACGGATATTTTTACATTGTGGACCGGATGAAGGATATGATCACCAGCGGTGGCGAGAATATCTACCCGGTTGAGATCGAGGATGCCCTCATGGACCATCCCGATATCGACGATATCGCCTGTATCGGATATCCGGACGATCGTCTGGTGGAAATCGTGCTGGCCGTTGTTCAGACCAAGGAAGGCCGCCGGCTCACAGAGGAAGAGGTCATTGCCTTTGCCAAGGAAAAACTCTCCCTTTACAAGGTTCCCCGGAAGGTCATATTTGATACGGTTCCACGGAATCCCACGGGCAAGCTGATGAAACCCCAGCTCCGTGAAAAGTACACTGGCCGGAAAGAGGCATTTAAAAAACTAGTATAACCCGGGTATCCTACCGGTGTCGGGGGCAGAACGCCCCGGATGCCATGACATATCCGGGACAGACCCCGGCAGTTGCACCCAGGTTTTCCATCACCGACCCGACCCCGCTGACTGCGCCTTACCCTGACCGCTCCCGAACCGAAACCGAATACGCCTGAACGCCGCCTGGCTTTAAAGTAAAAAAGTTGAACTCCGTGACCCCTGAAATGCCAGGCGCCACGGCCCAGATATTCACTTTTATACGACAAAGGAGCGAGCGTATGAAATTCCGGACCCTTTCAGCCATCTTCATTGTTTTGGTACTTTGTTTCAGCCTGGGCCTTTCTCCAGCCCTGGCAAAGAAAAAGCCCTCACTGGAGAAATGGAAGCCTGCCTTTGATCCCAAAGGGGCCAAATACCGCTGCATTGTCTCCAATGTGTCCACACCCGCCCTGGTGGGAACCTTTGCCGGATTTGAAATGCGCGATGAACTCTGGAAACGGACCAAGGGACAGATCTACATTGATTTTAAGCCCTACTCCATCCTGGGCGGGGAGGTGGAAGTTCTGAACATGCTCCAGATGGGGGCCATCCAGGGCATGGGGGTCTCGTCGGTGGCCTCCACCAACCTGGGGCCGCGGTTCGGCCTGGTCAACCTCCCCTTTGTGGTGGATTCCTTTGAAAAGCTGGACAAGTTCATCGGCAACAAGGAATTGTTCGGCCACTTCCTCAGGGCCATGGATCACCAGGGCATCACCGGCCTGGACATCACCGGCTACGGCAACTACGGCTGGGCCACCACCACTCCGGTGGAGACCATTGCCGATGCAAAAAAGGTGAAATTCCGCATTGCAGAGGCGGCCGTGAACCAGCTCTCCTATCGCCGCTGGGGCTTTAATCCCGTTTCCATGCCCTGGCCCGATGTCCAGGTTTCCCTGAAACAAGGGGTGATCACCGGCCTGGACCACACCCCGGGTGTCTGCAACCTGACCAAAAAGTTTGAAGTGGCCAAGAACTATACCCAGCTCAACTATGCCCAGGGCCTGTTCATCTGGATCTTTAACACGGCGTGGCTGAAAAGCCTTCCCCCGGAGTTGCGCCAAACCTTTGAAGAGACCGTCCATGAGGTCTGTGCCGAAAACCGAAAGCGCACCGCCACCTGGGAAGCGGACAACATTGCCGCAGCCAAGGCCGCCGGTGTGACCTTCCACACCCTTCCGGCGACGGAGATGGTCCAGTTAAAGGAACAAAGCCAGGCCACCTACGATAAATACAAGGAGGAGATCAACCGGCTCTACCCCGGCGATACCTACAGGCCGGAGAACTATCTGAAAGAGGTGATGGCGTTCTTGAATTAGATGGGAGACAACCCCGGACCAGGGCCGGTATTGCACCGACTCTGGTTCGACCCGGATGAGCCGTGGCCAAATGGACTAAGGGCGGGGCCGGTCCCTGGGCCGGAATACAAAGCACGCTTGCCCCAACGGCCATGGGCCCTTCCATCCGGGGCTGACCAGATGGGATATCGGATTGAAAAAGCTGACGCAAGTGCTGGATAGAGGCCTGGCCCACCTGGAAGAATGGAGTCTGTTCATCATGGTGATGGCGGCGCTCCTTTCTCTTTTTGCCAATGTGGTGCTCAGATACGGTTTTAACTATACCCTGGCCTGGAGCGAGGAGCTGGTGCGCATCGTGATCATCTATTCCACCTTTATCGGGGCCTCGGTTGCGGTGCGGCAGGGGGCCATGATCCGCATCGACGCCGTGGTCCAGGTCTTTCCCCGACTGAAAAAGGGGCTGACCCTGTATACCCACCTGCTCATGCTGGGCTTTGCCGGTATCATGGTCTTCCACGGCTGTAAGATGGCCCACCTCCAATGGCTGACCCACCAGAAGACCATTATCATGCAGATTCCCCTGGTGATCGTCTATGCCGTCATGCCGGTGACCGGGGTGATGATTTTTTTGCGCACCCTCCAGGTCATGGTGAAAGATGCCCTTGCTTCTTAACTAAAGATGCCCCTGCTTCCTAACCCGGATATTTCACCATGCCATGACATATTCGGGTGAACCCCATGGCGCTGAAAGAGGTCTGTTTAAATGCAAACAAGTGATGTGATGATCCTGGCCGTTCTGTTGGGCTGCATGGCCACCTATGTCCCCGTGTTTCTCTGTCTCTTCCTTTCCGCCACCCTGGGCTTTGTGGTCTTCCTGGACATGCCCTTGGCCCTTTTGGTCCAGACCCTGTTCAGGAGCCTGGATAATTTTTCGTTGGTGGTGGTGCTTTTCTTTATCCTCTGCGGCAATATCATGGGCCGGGGCAAAACCGTGGAAAAACTGATCACCCTGGCCAATTCCCTGGTCTCCTGGCTTCCGGGCGGGCTGGGCATGGCAGGGGTCATTGGCTGCGGGCTGTTCGGGGCCATCTCCGGCTCCACCGTGGCCACGGTGGTGGCCCTGGGGGGCTTCATGATTCCGGCCCTGATCAAAAACGGGTATGACGAGGCGTACACCCTGGGGCTGATGACCACCTCCCCCAACCTGGGGGTGATCATCCCGCCCTCCATCTCCATGATCTTCTATTCCATGATCTCCAACGTGAGCCTGGAGGGGCTGTTCATCACCGGCTTTATTCCGGGCATCATTATAATCGGGGTGGTCTGCCTCTACACCTGGCTCCTCTACCGCAAACGGACCGACATTAAACGATTGCCCCCCCCAAGTTTCGACCGGCTCTTTGCCATATTAAAGGACGGGATCTGGGCCCTGATGCTCATCCTTATTATTTTCGGCGGTATCTTTTCCGGCATGTTCACGGCCAATGAGGCCGCGGTGGTGGCATCGGTCTATGCCTTCCTGGTGGAGATCTTCATCTACCGGTCCATGGATTTTAATGGGGTGAAGGAGGTTACCCTTGCATCTGCGGTGACATCGGCCACCCTGTTGCTCATCGTGGCTTCGGCCACCTGCTTTGGCCGGTACCTCACCTTTGAGAATATCCCCAACCGGGTGGCCGAAGTGGTGGTGGAGAGCATCCAGTCCCCCGTGGTCTTCCTTTTGGCCATGAATATCATGCTGCTGATCATCGGCATGTTCATGGACATCATCTCCGCCACCCTGATCCTGGGACCGGTCTTTTTGCCCCTACTGGAACCCTTTAATGTGGACCCCATGCATTTTGGCCTCATCATGACCGTGAACCTGGCCATTGGATATTGCACCCCGCCCATGGGGGTGAGTCTGTTCATCACCGGGGCTTTGGCCAAGCGGGACATCATCTTTGTCTCCCGGTCGGTGATGCCCTTTCTGGCCATCCAGATCGGGGTGCTCTTCTTTTTAACCTATTTTCCGGAGGTGGTGCTCATCCTGCCCCGGCTGTTTGGCTATCACTAACCCAAAGCCGGGACGAAGATTTGCTCCGGCAGCCTTGGCCGGATCCCCGGGGTAAGTCATTGTTTTCCCCTTAACCGGCCTGTTGACAAAGACCCCTCCGGCAGGATGCCTTCATCTGATCTGCCCAGGGGAACCTGCCGTGGGCGTCGGGAGATCCTTCTGGTGAAATATCCGGCTACCGCCAGTCCTGGTGAAAAGGACAAATCGTTTCCCACCATGGAATTCGTCCTTTCCGGCAGGACAAGTCCCGTCCGGTGGGACAGGCGCTGAACGCTTGTTCTTTTATTGGATTTGAAGATAAGTGCTTGATTTTTTATAATTTATGAATTCTGTCGGAGTGGTGGCACACCCATTGCTGTAATCCTTCCTGAACAATGAATAAACGCAGATTTAACGTCTCATAGGGAGGACACCAATGACCACTACCCACCAAAGATCCCGCCTCCAAAAGGCCGGACTGATCCTTGCCCCGCTCATCTTCCTGGGGATTCAGCTGTTGAACCTTGATCCCTCCAATCCCATGGTGACCCGCATGGCCGCCGTGGCCGGCACCATGGCCGTGCTTTGGGTGACCGAAGCCGTCCCCCTTTCCGTTACCGCACTCTTACCCGTGATCCTCTTTCCCCTTTTGGGGATCATGAAGGGGAAGGCCGCCGCCGGTGTGTATTTCAACTCCACCATTTTTCTTTTCATGGGCGGCTTTCTCATCGCCCTGGCCATGGAGCGCTGGAACCTCCACAAGCGCATTGCATTGTTTACGGTGAAAACCATTGGCGGAGGCCCTTCCCGGCTGGTGTTTGGTTTCATGATTGCCTCTGCCTTTTTGTCCATGTGGATTTCCAATACGGCCACGGCGGTGATGATGCTTCCCATTGCCATGTCCATCATCCTGAAAATGGAAGAGCAGTTTGACACCAGGGACACCCATAATTTTTCCCTCTGCCTCCTTTTGGGCATTGCCTATGCCGCCTCCATGGGCGGTGCAGCCACCCTGGTGGGGACCCCGCCCAACCTGGTTCTGGTCCGGACCTTTGAGCAGACCTTTCCCACGGCAGCCCCCATCTCATTCGGCGTCTGGATGACCATGGCCCTTCCTTTGGCCTGCTTCATGCTGATCACCATCTGGCTTTTGCTCACCCGGGTCTTTTTCAAGGTCCCCCGGCACGTGTCCGTGGATCATTCCATCGTGGAAAAGGAATATCGGAGCCTTGGCCCCTTGTCCTGGGAGGAAAAGCAGGTGCTGGTGATCTTTTTTCTCACCGCCGTTCTTTGGATTTTCCGCAAGGATCTCAACATCGGCCTGGCCGTTATTCCGGGGTGGGCAAGCCTTCTGCCCTATCCCAGGCTCATCGATGACGGCAGTGTGGCCATTGCCATGGCCGCCATCCTCTTTTTCCTGCCCACCCGGTCCAAGGGAGCCCATTGCGCCACTCTTTTGGACGCCAATGTCTTTCCCAAGCTGCCCTGGGGGATCATCCTCCTTTTCGGGGGGGGCTTTGCCCTGGCCAAGGGATTCCAGGCATCGGGCCTTTCCGCCTTCATCGGATCCAAACTGGGCGTTTTGGAGGGGGCCAGCAATGTGTTCATGATCTCCGGCATCTGCACCACCCTGACCTTTTTGACGGAGCTCACCTCCAATACCGCCACCACCCAGATGATTCTGCCCATCCTTTCGTCCATTGCCGTGGCCATGAAGACCAATCCTTTGATGCTGCTGATACCGGCAACCCTGTCCGCCTCCTGCGCCTTTATGATGCCCGTTGCCACGCCGCCCAATGCCATTATATTCGGATCGGGCCGGGTGAAAATATTTGAGATGGTCAAGGCCGGGATCCTCATCAACTTCATCGGTGTCTTTGTGATCACTTCGGTTTTCCTGGCCCTGGGCACCCTTGTTTTTTCCATTGATCCCAATGTGATTCCGGACTGGGCTTTGATGGCCCAGAATTAAGGGCATTGGCCAAATACAACCCCGGACCTTCCAATATGAACCCCCTGGTGAACGCCAGGGGGTTTTCATTGGCGATAATGGGAAAAGAGCAGAAAAATTGAACAGCATTAAAATTGATGTAATATCTAAATTTTTAAAATAATTATTCGATTTAATTTGTTTTTTGATGTTATTTAATTCGTTCTGCGAAAAATATGTCGTTTTCGTTCGCCCGGTATGAAGCAGGTGTTAATAGAAATATATTGACAATGTTTTAGCAGGTGAATTAAAAGAACAGAACCGCGGTTAAAAGGACCGGGGTTTAAGCAATGCGAATTCAGGCGGTGCTTAACACCTTTAAGGAGAAAAAGATGAAAAAATTAATTGGTATTATTGCTGCTCTGGCAATGATCACTGGTTCTGCCTATGCAGCAGACTGGAACTTCTACGGTTCCGCGCGTGTTTCCACCTTTGTAAGCGATCTTGACAGCACAGATGACACCTCTTTTGAAGAAGAACTGCAGGGCAACGCTCGTATTGGAGCCACTGTCAAAGCTTCCGACTCCCTGTCCGGTGGGTTTGAATACGGTGCTTCCGACGGAAAGGCCAACATTCGTAAGTTGTATGGCGAATGGAACTTTGGTGCCGGCTCCCTTCTGGTTGGCCAGACTTACACCCCCATGAATGTTTTCTATTCCAACCAGGTTTATGGTGGAGACAACAACGTCCTGGGCCAGGGTTCCATTTACTCCGGTCGTAAAGCCATGGTGAGACTGAAATTCGGTGGTTTCCAGATTGCCGCCGTTGCCCCTCAGTCCACTGACTTCGGAAATGACGGCAGCTGGGACGCTGATGCCGCTGCACAGAAAGATAAATGGACCACCGAAACCAACTTGCCCGGAATCGAAGCTTCCTACAAAGCCAAATTCAACAATATCTCCCTGGCCGTCCTGGGTGGATATAACACCTTTGAAGTTACCGATACCAACTCAGAAGAATATGATGTTGACACCTGGGTTGTTGGTGTTGGTGCCAAAGCCGACTTCGGACCTCTTTACATTGCGGGTAACGTCTACACTGGCGAAAATGCCGGTCACATGATTGAAGTTAGTCTCGACGGTACCATTGATGGTGGTGGTGGCCTGGCCAGCATTGACGAAGCCGCTGGTAAAATTTATGACAACGATGTTATGGGGCTGTTGGTAGTTGCCGGTTATAAATTGAACGATATGTTCACCTTTGAAGCTGGTTACGGTTATGCAGAAGCTGAACTGGACAAGGCCAATGAACCCGAAGATCAGGCCCAGACTTACTACATTCAGTCCACCATCACCCTGGCTCCCGGTGTCTACGTAATTCCTGAAATCGGCGTCATTGACGGCGAAGAAAACGATGACGAAGAAATTACGTACTACGGCGCCAAATGGCAGATTAATTTCTAAAAAACATTTGATATAGTTTACGCCTGAATTCATTAAGCGGTCCGGTGATTAAATCACCGGGCCGTTTTTTGTTTTTGAGGGTGGATACAATTTTTTACATTTTTTTCCAGGTCTGCCCGCGGGCATCAAGATAATGGTTTAAAGGGATTGCTTTTCTTTGATTGCTACCCTTGGATAAGCGGTTGGTATTGAATGGTTTTTCTGTGGGATGACACCGTATTTGGACACCGGCCTTTGTTTTGATGTTTTGGTTGAGGTTGTTGATGAATCCTGTGATCCCCACCTGCCGCCGGGGCATTTGAAGGGGAGAACCTGCTTGACAAGGGGGCCGAATTCAAATAATTACCCATCTCTAATTGAACTGCACGAATAAAAGGACGTGTGGGTTTCAATGTTTTTCAGGTGGTTGATTTATTTTTTTTAAGGAGAAAAAGATGAAAAAATTAATTGGAATTATTGCTGCTCTGGCAATGATCACTGGTTCTGCCTATGCAGCAGACTGGAACTTCTACGGTTCTGCCCGTGTATCCACTTTCGTAGTTGATTTGGATAGCACTGACAATACTTCCTTCGAAGAAGCGCTTCAGGGGAATGCCCGTATCGGCGCAACCGTTAAGGTATCCGACTCACTGACCGGTGGGTTCGAATATGGTGCTTCCGACGGAAACGCCAACATCCGTAAATTGTACGGCGAATGGGATTTTGGTGCCGGCTCTCTGCTGGTTGGTCAGACCTACACCCCCATGAATCTGTTCTATAACAACCAGGTTTATGGTGTTGACAATAACATGCTGGGCCAGGGTTCCATTTACTCCGGTCGTAAAGCCATGCTGAGACTGAAATTCGGTGGTTTCCAGATTGCCGCCGTTGCCCCTCAGTCCACTGACTTCGGAAATGACGGCAGCTGGGACGCTGATGCCGCTGCACAGAAAGATAAATGGACCACCGAAACCAACTTGCCCGGAATCGAAGCTTCCTACAAAGCCAAATTCAACAACATCTCCGTGGCTGTCCTGGGTGGGTATAACACCTTTGAAGTTACCGATACCAAGTCAGAAGAATATGATGTTGACACCTGGGTTGTTGGTGTTGGTGCCAAGGCCGACTTCGGACCTCTTTACATTGCGAGTAACTTCTACGCTGGCGAAAATGCCGGTCACATGATTGAAGTTAGTGTCGACGGTACCATTGATGGTGGTGGTGGTCTGGCCAGGATTGACGAAGCCGCTGGTAAAATTTACGACAACGATGTTCTGGGGCTGCTGTTAGTTGCCGGTTATAAACTGAACGACATGTTCACCTTCGAAGCTGGTTACGGTTTTGCTGAAACGGAACTGGACAAGGCCGGTGAACCCGAAGATCAGGCTCAGACTTACTACATTCAGTCCACCATCACCCTGGCTCCCGGTGTCTACGTAATCCCCGAGATCGGTGTCATTGACGGCGAAGAAAATGGTGATGAAGAAATTACGTACTACGGCGCCAAATGGCAGATTAACTTCTAATTTAATTTAGAAGTTAATTCCACCACCTGAATTTACAGCGGCCCGGTGAACATCACCGGGCCGCTTCTTTGTTTGCCGGACACCTTCCCTGGACCAGGGAAGGTGTCCGGTTTTTTAGTTTATGGGCTGGTGACGTGGATGGGGCTGATTCCGGTACGCAGAAGGTTGACCCGTCATCGGTCAGCCATCCATTGCAAACCGAGGCAGATGGGGTTTCGGTATGTCCCGATGGACAAACCGTTCTGTCGGATGACGGGACTGGGGATGCCTTGGTTTCATATGTATCTCCTCCGGTGGGCGTGGGCTGCTATGGCGGACCAGGGTTCCGGGTAAACAGGGGAATGTCCGCCTTGCAAAAGTCCAGCGATGGGATGGAGAACGCTGGAATAAGGGGAGAGGGACCGGGAGGCTGTCTTGACGGGGTGGAATGGCTCTATTCCTGGTGTTTTTTTAATAGCGCATAAAGCCGAGATCGGGAAAGACCCGATAGGGCACATGCCTCCTTGATATTGTCGGTCTGGGCCATGAGCTGTTCCAGGTACTTCTTTTCGTGCCTGGCCAGGACCATTTCCCGGAACCGGGCCAGGGGGGGGAGGGGATTGAATTCTGCCCAGGTGGTTGCTGCTGTGGGGATGGTTCCAGGCCGGACCTGCTCCAGCGGAGCTGTCTGGTCCTGGGCAGGTCCGGGGCCAAGGCCCGAGGTCACGGCCTGGATCCGGATCTGCCGGGGCAGGTGGGTGGGGAAGACCGTGGGTTCCTTAAGGGCGGAGATGACGGCATGTTCCATGGTATGGGAAAGCTCCCTGACGTTTCCGGGCCAGGAATAGGCGGAAAGGACGTCAAAAAAGTCAGAGGAGACCCCCTTGTAGTCCACCCCCTGCCGGCGGCTGTGGAGGTCCAGGTAGTGGCGGGTCAGGGTGTGGAGGTCGGTGTCCCGGTTCCGGAGGGGGGGCAGGTCAATGTGGAGGGAGCGGATGCGGAAGAGAAGATCCGTTCTGAACCGCCCTTCTTTGACTTCCTGGTCCAGGTCCCGGTTGGTGGCGCAGATGAGCCTGAAACGGCTCTCCTGCTCTTCCTGGCCGCCGATGGGCCTGAATTTTTTTTCCTGGAGGACCCTGAGAAGGGTCTTCTGGAGGGGGAGGGAAAGCTCTCCGATCTCGTCCAGAAAAAGGGTGGCCTGGTGGGCCAGGCCGATGAGGCCCTGGGTGTGGCGGTCCGCCCCGGTGTAGCTGCCCTTTACATGGCCGAAGAGCAGGTTTTCCGCCAGGGTTTCGGGGAGGGCGGCGCAGTCCACCACCACCATTTCCCTTGAAGAACGGTCGCTGTTGGCATGGATGGCCGAGGCAAAGAGTTCTTTTCCCGTGCCGGTTTCCCCTGTGATGAGGACGTGGGCGTCACAGGCGGCGGCACGGGCGGCCTGGTCCAGGGCATGGGCCATCAGGGGACTGGCGCCGATGATGGCGTCCCGCTTCAGGGAGCGGATATGGTTCCGGTCCCTGGACTTTTCCCGCTCCTCCCTGTATTGGAGGGCCCGGTTGACGGCCAGGGAAATGTTCTTTGTGGAGGCTGTTTTTTCGATGTAGTCCCAGGCACCGTTGAGGATGGCCAGTTCCGCACCATGGGCATCTCCGGCCCCGGTGATGATGACCACCTCGGGCCGTCCCGGTCCGTCCCGGAGGGTGGATAGATGGTCGAGGCCGTTGCCGTCGGGCAGGCCCACATCCAGGAGGATGAGATCAAAGGCGGTTTTCCGGGTCATCTCCATTGCAAGGGCAAGGGTGCCTGCGTTGTACGGGGCATGGCCCAGGCGGGTGACCACCCGTTTGATGGCATGGGAAAAGGTTTCGTCGTCGTCAATGGTGAGGATTTTTTTCTGGGTCATGTCAAAGGCCTCCATTGGATCTTTTTCCATCGAGCACCTTGCGGATGATCACGGAGATGGGTTTGATTTCAAAGGGTTTGGAAATGGTCTCGTCAATGAGTCCTTCCAGGTCATATTCCGTATCCAGGAAGACATCGTCCTTTTTGTTGAAAAAGCCAGAGCACATGATGATGGGGATGTCCGGTCGGATCTGGCGGACCATGTGGGCCAGTTCCACCCCGGTGTGTCCGGGCATGACCCGGTCGGTGATCACAAGGTCGAACCGGGAGGGGGATGCCTTGAACCGGGAGAGGGCCTTGTCTGCGTTTTCCGCCGACTCCACCCGGTAGCCCAGCCGTTGGAGCATTTTTGCACCGGAGTAGAGCATGTGTTCGTCGTCGTCCACAAAGAGGATGGTTTCTGTTCCGGTCATGGCAACGGGATCTGCCTGGTCTTCTTCGTCCAGGATCTCCCCGTCCCCGATGCAGGGCAGGTAGATGTGGAAGGTGGAGCCTTGTCCCACTTCACTTTCCGCAGTGATCACCCCCTGGTGGCGCCGGATGATCACATCGGACATGGCCAGGCCCAGGCCGGTGCCCCCGGTGTTCATGTGGGTGGTGAAAAAGGGATCGAACATCCGTTCCAGGATCTGGGGCTCCATGCCGCAGCCTGTGTCGGCCACGCTAAGGTGGAGAAAATGGGTGGCTTCCTGTTCCCGGATGCCCCCTAAATTGATGCGGGATGCCTCTTCCTGGGTCAGGGTGATGGTCAAGGTGCCCTTGCCGTCGGTAATGGCATGTTCTGCATTGAGAAGCAGGTTCATGATCACCTGGTGGACCTGGGTGGGGTCGGCCAGGATAAAGTCGAGCTTGGAGGCAATGTTGAGTTTGACCTTGATGGCATCGGGTTTGAACGCCTTGAACAGGTCAAGGCATTCCAGGATGATGCGGTGGAGTTTCACCGGTTTTTGCCGGGTGTTCCGGCTCCGGCTGTATTCCAGAATCTGCTTGACCAGTTTTTTCCCCCGGGTGGCGGCCTTGAGGATGTGCTTCAGATCTTCGTGGGCGGGGTTGGATTCTTCCACATCTTCGATGGCCATTTCAGAGCAGGTGGTGATGGCCCCCAGGATATTGTTAAAGTCGTGGGCGATTCCCCCGGCAAATGTACCCAGGGCCTCCATTTTCCGCATTTCCTGGAGCTGCTTTTTCAAGTCCTTTTCCCTGTGGAGGCCGGCATTGATCATCTTGATCACCGGTGAAACCGAAATCCGGGCATAGAGCCAGGCAATGGCAAGGACCATGATCACCACCGATCCGAAGACCAGGAACATGAATTTTTGGAAGGTGTAAAGTTCCCTGTAAGCGTCGGCCTGCTCCTGTTCAATGATCAGATGCCAACCCATGGTATTGCGCCGGATGGCGCCGATCTTTGCCACACCGTCGTCAAAGGCTCTGAATTCGCTGGAACGACTCGGGTCCAGCTGGAGCAGGGGGTGGCTGCGCAGACGGGCCCCATCCAGGGAGAGTTGTTTTTCGGGGTGGGCAATGATGTTCCGGTTTTCATCCATAAGAACGGCAAACCCGCTTTTGCCGTATTGCCATCCGGCAACGGAGCTGGAGACGGCATCGGTGGTCATGGCCGCAGCCAGGACCCCCTGGAACCGGCCCCCCCGGATGATGGGCAGGGCAATGACCAAGGCCGGCTTTTCAGAGGTCTTCCCCACCAGGGTCTGCCAGGCGATGCTTTTTCCCTGGGCCAGGGCCTTGAAATAGGCCCGGTCGGAATAATCCTTTAGGGCGCCGCCATCGCTCCTTGCAATGTTTCGACCGTTGCGGTCCAGGGTGAAGACCAGGTACATCCAATGGTATTCATTTTGGACGGCCGAAAGGATTTTGGTCTGGCCGGATGGGTCCATGGCTTTTATGGCCGGTTGGCGGGATGCGGTTTTCAGGGTTCGGATATTTTCATCCAGCCATTGGTCGATGTGGGTGGAAAGGGCGCCTGCTGTTTCGGTCATGAGCCGTTCCCTGTCCTGGCGGATCCGGGTGGAAACCTCTGAATAAATGGTGAAAAACAAGAGGCCCAGGCCCAGAATACTGATGACCAAAAGTGTGGTGAGCAGACGGGGATGGTGGCCCGGGGTAAAGTGGGGCAATGCATTCAACTTCATGTAAAAACTGACTCCTGGCAAATGGATCGGGCCGGATTTTCGACAATGGTGCGCATCATACCAGGAAAAGGGGGGAAAAAAAACCCGGAACCGCCGGATATGAGGGGGGAATCCCTGGCCCCGGGGAATCCGGGAAACGACGGTCTCCATCCATGGGGAAAAGAAGGGGGATAAAAAAATCCGGGGTTAAGGCCCCGGCATTCCCTAAAACTTACCCGTGGGTGCGCAGCGGCCTGAAAAGTGCCGCCTTGCTCCAAGGTGTGGTCATGCCTATAATATGGAGGTATTGCGGTGAAGGTATCGCTGAATTTAACATAAAAGGAGTAACCGATAATGACCTATCCAAGAACCTTTTCCCACATTGGGATTTCCGTACCCGACCTTGAGCGGGCCGTGACCTTTTACACCGAAGTGTTGGGCTGGTATGTGATCATGCCCCCCACCGAAATCCAGTCCGACGATTCCGCCATCGGCGTCATGTGCGACGATGTCTTTGGCAAGGGCTGGGGATCCTTTAAAATTGCCCATCTTTCCACCGGGGATAAAATCGGTGTGGAATTGTTTGAATTCAAAAATTCCGAATCCCCGGAGAATAATTTTGAATTCTGGAAAACCGGCGTCTTCCACTTCAGCGTCCAGGATCCGGATGTGGAGGGGCTGGCCCAAAAAATCGTTCAGAACGGCGGCAAACAGAGGATGCCCGTTCGGGAGTATTACCCCGGCGAAAAGCCCTATCGCATGGTCTATTGTGAAGACCCCTTCGGCAATCTCATCGAGATCTATTCCCACAGCTACGAGTTGACCTATTCCGCCGGCGCCTACCAGGATAAACTATAAAATGGACATGGATATGAATTCCACGCTTGAAACCCTGTTGTCACGAACCTCCATCCGGAAGTTCACCCCCCGCGCCTTTCCAGGGCGGAAATCGAAACCATTGTCCGTGCGGGAATGTCGGCTCCCACGGCCGGGGATCGCCGGCCCTGGGCCTTTGTGGCCGTGGATGATGCTGACATTCTATCGGATCTGGCCCGGGAATTGCCCTATGCCGGGTTTGCCAAAAATTCCCCGGCCGCCCTGGTGGTGTGCGGGGATCTGGAGAAGGCATTTGACGGGGAAGAGGAAAGCCTGTGGATACAGGATTGCTCCGCGGCCTGTCAGAATATTCTTCTGGCCTGCCATGCCATGGGCCTGGGCGCCACCTGGACGGCCATCTATCCCTTGGCCGACAGGGTGGCCCATGTAAAAAAGGTGTTGGGACTGCCCGATCATATGGTCCCCCTGAGCCTCATCCCCATGGGAGAACCCGGACAGAAGGCCCGGCCCAAGGACAAATGGCAGGGGGATCTCCTCCGCTGGCAGAAGTGGTAGAACCCATGTTGTAAGAAAACGGGCATCCTGGTTCGGATGCCCAGGACCAAAGATGTGCAGACCCGGGTGTCCTGGTGGATTCCGGGTCTGTTTGTCCAACGGCGGACAGGGGCTTCCCCTTGATTTTATATGCCCTTGTCCCGGATGTTTGGCTGGTGCTTCAACCGTTCCTGGATGCCCCGGCTGATGTCCCATCCCTGTTCGAATTCGTCCCAGAATGTCTGGTGCTTTTTCTTCCACCCGTTGCCAAAGCGAAGGTTGAAATAGTCCCCGAGCTTGTCAAAGAGCAGTTTCCAGGTGGGATTCCCATCGTTGCGGGCCCCCAGCAGTTCCGTGATAAAGGTGTCCAGATCGGCCATGTGTTCCTTTGAAAGATAGGAGATGGCACCCTTTTGTATGGATTCCATGAGGGCATCGGGATTCATGGCATTGGCCGTGAGCATGACGGTGGGAATATTGTTGGCCACGCAGAGTTCCAACAACTTGATCCCGTTGACCCCCATGATATCCAGAATGGCCAGGTCGTAGGATCGGGTGGTGATCTTTTCAACTGCCGTGTCGTAGTTCTGGGCCACATCCACCTTTGCCATGTGGAGAATCTCCACAATGGTATCGATGACGTCCCATTCGTCATCCACAGCCAGAATGGTCTTGTCCTTGAGAATGTCCTGGGTCACAATTCACCTCCCCATGAAAAGAGAAACAGATGAAGATAAAGGAAATACCCGGCAGGGGTTTTGAATCCAGGAGTGGTGCCGGTTGAGGGCAAGGGAAAATTGGGTATGGGTTTGTATTTCCTTAATTTTTGCATGCTATAAAGACAGGGGTGAAAAGTCAAGGGATCCCGGGATTTCCCCTGGTCATCCGTTGACTTCCAGGCAGGTGCTGTGCTACCTCGATTCTATACATTCCATTCCAACAGGAGGCAGACATGGCGGATTCTCTGGAGATACGGGCCGAAGACGGCACCCGGATACATGTGTGGCACTGGTCCATTCCCCAACCCAAGGCCGTTCTGGTGATTGCCCACGGCATGGGCGAGCACGGCAGGCGATACGGGGAGTTGGCAAGGCATCTCAATGGACAGGGGATCTGTGTCCATGCCCCCGATCACAGGGGACATGGTGAAACCTCCCGCCTGGGCGGGCGGCTGGGGCTTTTTGACAGGGAAGAGGGCTGGGATAAGGTGATAGGGGATCTGCTCACCCTCTGCCGCAGCGTGGGAGCGGAGTACCCCGATCGGCCCCTCTTTCTCATGGGCCATTCCATGGGGTCGTTTCTGTCCCGGGATTTTGCCTCCCGCCATGGGGGACGCCTCAAGGGGCTTATCCTTTCAGGAACGGCCCAGGGTGGTGCCGAGCTGGGGCTGGCAGGGGCCTTGACCCGGTGGCAGTGCCGTTTCCAGAATCCGGAATCCATCAGCCGGTTCTGGGGGAAGCTGACCCTGGGCGCCATGAACAACACCTTTTCTCCGGCCCGCACCGACTTTGACTGGCTTTCGTCGGATCCGGACCATGTGGACGCCTATGTGGCCGACCCCCTTTGTGGCTTTGATTTCTGCCTGGGTTTTTACCGGGATTTTTTCCGGGGGCTGGGCTGGGTCTGTTCCCCGGGATGCTTTTTGGATACCCCTGGGGATCTGCCCATCTTCTGCTTTGCCGGGGACCGGGATCCCGTGGGCAAGTTCGGTAAAAGCGTGACCAAGGTTGTCAATCTTTACGGGGAGGCGGGGAACACCGATGTCACCCTGCGTCTCTATCCCGGGGGACGCCATGAAATGGTGGGGGAACCCTGTAAAGAAGAGGTGTTCCTCCACATTTCCCAATGGATTCTGGAGCGGATTTAACCCTTGCCCGGGTTCGGTTTTTCTTCGTTGCCTTCCAGGCGCAGTTGGGATTTCCAATCGTTAAAATCCTTTTAACAACCATGTGTCCTCCCGGGATGCCCTGGGGAGACGGGGATCTCATCCCCTATTTGAAATGTTGAACCAGGGTCTCCCGGACGGCCAGTATCAGCTCTTCCATGGTGTCCCGGTCCAGGGTAAAGGGCGGGGCCAATACCAGGGCGTCTCCATGGGTTCCGGCCAGTCCCGTTGATTTATAAAGGATATATCCTTTTTCAAACAATTTTTGCCACAGGGTCTCTGTGGTTTTCAACGAGCGGTCAAAGGGCTTTTTTGAGGCTTTGTCCGCCACCAATTCCATCCCCCATAGAAAGCCCATGCCACGGATGTCCCCCACCTGGGGAAGAGCGGAGAGGTGGGTGGTCATGAGTTCCCCCATGCGCTTTCCCTTTTCGGCCACGGCGGAGACCAGCTCTTCCCGGTCCAGGATGTCCAGGAGGGCATTGCCGGCAGAAGCGGCCACGGGGTGGTGGGTGAAGGTACCCCCGTGCATGAAGGTGCCGCTGTTGTTTCGGATGGTGTCAAAGTGTTCTTCTTTGGTGGCCAGGGCGGATAGGGGGAAGACCCCTCCGGCCAGCCCCTTGCCCAGGGTGAGGATGTCCGGTTCCACACCAAAATGCTCCCAGGCGTAGAATTTCCCGGTTCGGCCCGTACCGCACATGACCTCGTCCAGGATGAGGAGAACCCTGTGGTGCCGGCAGATTTCGGCAATGCGCCGGAGGTACCCCGGCGGGGGGATTGCCGCCGCAATGGTGGCACCGGGTATGGTTTCGGCAATGAAGGCCGATACCGTCTCCGGCCCGGCGTTTTCTATGGTGTCGTCCAGGGCGTTGGCGCATTGGAGGTCGCAGTCGGGGTGGGTGAGACCAAAGGGACAGCGGTAACAATAGGGGGCCGGGATGTGAAGGTTTTCCTTGAGCAGGGGGGTGAAGGGGGCCTTGAAACGGGTCCGACCCATGGCTCCCAGGGCGCCCAGGGTCAGGCCGTGGTAGGATTTCCACCGACCGATGAGGCGGTATTTGCTGGTGTCGCCCCGTTCAATGTGGATCTGCCGGGCCAGCTTGATGGCCCCTTCATTGGCCTCTGATCCGCCGGAGAAAAAGTAGAACCGGCTGAGGGCCCGGCCGGCCTTTTCTGCCAGGCGGGCCGCCAGCTTTTCCACCGGGGGGGAGGCAAACATGGTGGGGTGGACATAGTGGTGGGAAAGGATCTGGTCGTGGACGGCCTTTGCCATCTCCTTTCTGCCGTGGCCAACATTGACCACCACGGCCCCGCCGCTGGCATCCAGGTAGGATCTGCCGTTGCCGTCGTGGATGTAAAGGCCCTGGGCATGGTCTGCCGGGGGCAGGGGGGCGGCCAGGTGCCTGGGAAAGACGTTTCCGGGGATCTTTTCCATGGTTTACCTTCCTTCTTCCCTGGGCGGGTTGGCGGGTAGGTTAAGGATCTGCCGGGCCTCGTCCGGGGTGGCCACGGACCGCAGCAGGGTGCCGGCCAGGTCTGCCATGCGTTGGACCAGCTCTTCATTGGTGGCCAGCCGCCCCTTGGAAAAATAGATGCAATCCTCCAGCCCCACCCTTACATGGCCGCCCATGGCAATGGCATGGGTTCCCATGGGCAACTGGGCCGCCCCGATGCCGGCAACGGTCCAGGTGGCATCCCGGGGGAGGCTGGATTTTAAGTGGACCAGGTTTTCAATGGTGGCGGGGATGGCTCCCTTGAGTCCCATGACAAAGTCAAAGTGAAGGGGATTCTCCATGAGACCCTGGCCGACCAAGTCCACGGCGTTCTGGATCATGCCCACATCAAAGACTTCGATTTCGGGTTTGACCCCATGGGTCTGCATGTCCCGGGCCAGGTTCCCAATGAGATCCGGGGCGTTGGCATAGACCGCCGTGGGAAAGTTCACCGATCCGGTGGTGAGGCTGGCCATTTCCGGCGCCAGGGAGAGGCGCCGGCTGCGGTCTTCATAGGCGGCGCCGGCCCGTCCCCCGGTGGAGATCTGGACGATGAGGTTGGTCTCCTGTCGCAGGCCGTCGCAGATCTCCTTGAAAAGGGCGAAATCCGTGGAAGGGGACTGGTCTTTGGGGTCCCTTGCATGGACGTGGATGATGGCGGCTCCGGCCCTTTCGCATGCGACCCCGGTCTGGATGATTTCCTCCGGAGTGATGGGAATGTGGGGGGTGTTGGACTTGGTGGGAACGGAGCCTGTGGGTGCAACGGTGATGATAAGTTTTTCCATGATCGTAACCTGGTTTCTGAATCCTGCCGTTGGAAATAACCTGCCCCAAAGCGTTCAAACGGGAACAGGGCCTTGAGCTGCTATATAAACCCGGTTTCCCCTTGTCAATCCAAAAGTGACGGGGCCTTTATTCATTGGAGAAAGGGGGGCACCGTGAAAAATTTGGAAAAACCATGGGGGGTATTCCGGAAGCAACCCCTGTGTAAAAAAGTGGAACCGGCTGGGAAACAGCTGGATCGGAAAAGGATTGCAGCGGCTTTTACTAATGGATATGGATGGAATCCATCTGTCCACCGCCAACGGCGATGTGGGGAGGTTATACGATCCACTCCATCAGCCCCTGGAAGCCTCTGCCGTTTCCAGCTCCCATGGGGAAAGGCTGTTCAACCCGGAAGAGAAACTGGGGGGGGCAGGATGGTAAAAAGCCGGCATTTGGTGGAACGGTCGGTGACGCCGGCCCCAGGCTTGCCGGGGGGGGGGGGGGGGCGGAATAGGGGACAAATAAAAGGGCGTTTACAGGGGCGCTTTTTCCCGGTGGGCGGTTTGACCGGTGCCAGGGAAACCGGTATGGTAGACCGATTGTGTCCACCGGGGGGAATGCGTGGCTGGTTTTTCCGGCCCGGTGGAGGCGCGTAACGGGAAAGGGAAATTGCCCGGTGGTTAAAAAATGGTTTCCCATCCACCATTGGCAGGGTCCCTTGGACAAGGATGGGATAGACGCAATATGGAAAGGAAGATCCATGAAAAGGATAATGACCCGTGATGAAATTGCAGTACAGGCCCAGACCTATCGAAATCAGGGCAAGACCATTGCCTTTTCCAACGGGTGCTTTGATATTCTCCATGCGGGCCATGTGACCTATCTCCAGGCGGTGAAGGCCCTGGGGGATGTCCTCATCCTGGGGTTGAACTCCGATAGGTCGGTGCGAGAGATCAAGGGGGAAAAACGGCCGGTGGTGCCGGACACCGAGCGGGCCTGTGTCATGGCCGCCCTTGGGGCGGTGGACCATGTGGTGATATTTGACGAGCCCGATCCTTTGGAACTGATAAAAGTGGTCCAGCCGGATATTCTGGCCAAGGGCGCGGATTATGCCGAGGAGGATATCATCGGCGGGGAGGTGGTCAAGGCCCGGGGGGGAAGGGTGGAGCGAATCGACCTGGAACCGGGGGTATCCACCTCTTCCATCATCGACCGCATCGGCCGGAAGGTCTTTGGGATCGGGACATAAAATGGCCCTGTTTAAGACCTTTGATCACCTTGACGGCCTGGTCAATGTCCGGCATGGAATCTTTTCCCGGAAGGGTGGGGTGAGTCCAAAGCCCTGGGATTCATTGAACCTGGGACTGAACTGCGGGGATGATCCGATCCATGTCATTGAGAACCGGCAGCGGCTTTTGACGGCCTTGGGGGGCGGCGGGGAATACGATCTTCGGGGCTTTTTTCTCCACCAGGTCCATGGCGATGGGGTCCTGGCCCTTAAAAAAGGATGCGGGGTCCAAGGGGATTATTGGCGCCCCGGAAGCCGGGGCAAGGTCCACGAAGCCGATGCCATGGTGACGGATATTCCGGGGCTGGCTCTGGTGATCCAGGTGGCCGACTGCCAGGGCGTTCTTTTGGCCGACCCGGTCCGTGGGGTTGTGGCGGCGGTGCATTCGGGATGGCGGGGAAGCATTGCCAATATCATCGGGAAGACCGTTTCGGTAATGGTCAAGGATTTCGGCGCGAATCCCGGCGATATTCTTGCGGGTATCTCCCCTTCCCTTGGTCCCTGTTGTGGGGAATTTGTCCATTACCGAAAAGAGATTCCAGAAAGGCTTTGGAAATACAGGATAAATGAAGGGGATTGTTTTGATTTTTGGGCCATGTCCCGGGATCAGTTGACGGAAAGTGGAATTCCCCAGGGAAATATTCCCACGACCGGGGTCTGTACCCGGTGTGAAAATTCCCAGTATTTTTCCTATCGAAAACAAAAGGTTACCGGGCGGTTCGGAGTGGCTGTCAGCCTTGTTTGACAAGGGGATACAGCTCTTGACTTTATTGGTTTTTTCACATTGACTTACCTGGAATCATATGATATTTGCTCCTAGGTAAATTGATCTTTTAAAGCCGAGGAAATGACCGCAGAGATGAGGTGAAAATGAAAAAGGATCGCGGCAGCACCTTTAGGGAGGTGGGGTATTTTGCCAGTCTGGGGATGTCGGTGGCCTTGTCCATTTTCATCGGTCTGGCGTTAGGACTTTGGCTGGATAAAAAATTCGGTACGGATCCGTGGCTGATGTTTATCGGGCTGGCGTTCGGCATTGCAGCCGGGTTCAGCAATGTTATCCGGGCCGGAAAAAAAGGGAAGAAATTTTAATGCAGGACATTTCAAGAGTTGTGGAATTTGTCACCCGGACCAACTGGCTGTTGCTCGCACTGGCAACCCTGGTGTCCACGGCAACCATGGCAAAAAATGTCTCCCTTGGCGTCTCTTTGGGGGGCTTGATTGTGTCCGTGAATTTCCAGCTTTTGAAGCGTACCATCCAGAATAATTTTCGTCCCGAGGTGGTAGAGGTCAAGGGGCGTTCCCTCATGGGGAATATCCTGACCAAGTATTATATCCGATTTGTCATCAGCGGGTGTTTGATTTTTCTGCTGATCTCAAACCATATTGTTCATCCACTGGGGCTACTGGCGGGGCTGTCGGTGGTGGTTGCAAGCATGTTTCTGGCGACGTTGCTTGAGATAACACGACTAATTTTCAAGGAGGCGGTATAAGGTGGAACATCCATATTTAATTCTTACTTCGGTATTCGGCTTGTTTGGCATGGAGCATTGGGCAGCAACACATCCCCACGTAACCTATATGTGGCTGGCAATGGCAGTCTTGATTTTCCTTGGCTGGTTGGGCGGCAAAAGCATCTCCCTTGTTCCCAAGTCTGCACAAAATGTTTTTGAAGTACTGATTTCCGGTCTGGAAGAGTTCATGGTGACCGTCACCGGCGACGAAGGTCGCAAATCCTATCCTTTGGTTCTCACCATCTTCCTTTTTGTCCTCCTGGGTAACCTCATGGGATTGATTCCCGGATTCTATCCACCCACCGCCAGCATTAACACCACCCTGGGCATTGCCCTCATCGCCGTGTTGTGGAGCCATGTCATCGGTGTGCAACAGCATGGGATCAAATACATCAAACATTTCCTGGGGCCGGTACCCGCCATGATTCCCCTGTTCCTGCCCATCGAAATCATCGGACACACGGCACGGGTTCTTTCCCTCACCTTCCGTCTCTTCGGAAATATGGCGGGTCATGAATTGGTTGTGATGATTCTACTGGGTCTGGGCGGCATGTTTCTGGCCCCCCTGCCGGTTATGGCTTTGGGCGCCTTTGTGGCCCTGGTACAGGCATTTGTTTTCTTCCTCCTCTCCACCATGTACATTGCCGGAGCCATTGAGGAAGCGCATTAATACGGATTTTACGGGATCTTGGAAGAAGCCCGTTACTTTATATTAATTTATTTACACCATAAGGAGTAAAACATGGAATTTCTAGTTGGTAGTGTTTGGGCAGCAGGTCTGGCAATCGGTATTGCAGCTTTCGGTTGTGGCATTGGTCAGGGTCTGGGTCTTTCCGGCGCAATGAGCGGTATCTCCAGAAACCCCGAAGCCGCTGGTAAAATCCAGGTGAACATGCTGATCGGTCTGGCCATGATCGAATCTCTGTGTATCTACGCTCTGGTTGTTGCTCTGATCCTGATGTACGCACATCCCGCACTGAAAGGTGCTGTTGCTGCTATGGGTTAAGCCATAGACAGCATACGCTTTTAAAGCAATATAAAAAAAGGCCCGGGTATTTTGCCCGGGCCTTTTTTTGTTTTCTCTTCAGCATTTTTCTTGCCTCTCCCCAATGGGGCTGGTATATTTTATGAATCTAAGTAGTTATTGTCATACCGCTCCTTTCTTTTCTTTTTCAACCGCAGATCAAAGCGATTTCATGACATCAATATGACCGTTTCCAGGCAATGGGAATCCCCATTTCCCCCAGGCTTTGGGGAAAGGACAGGATAAGATGGGCACGCATCGGGATATCATGGGCGAAATTCTCAGCGCCGATGATGAAGAATTACGAGAAGGCAATGAAGCGCTGGATTATCTTATACACCAGGGGGTAAAGCCGTCCCCTGCCGCCGACCATCCCCCCGGCGACGATGTGGAGTCTACCTGGAAAATATCACGGCACGGTCTGTCTGTGGTGGTTTACGAAGAACAGGCGAAAATTCGAATGCGCGTGGCCCTCCATGGACAGGGCAGAAGACTTGCGCTGAAAGAGGTGGCTGGAATCGCGGCAAAGGCGATTCTCAGGCATTTACAGCAGGAGGAGACTAAATGATCATTGTTTGTCCCCAATGCAATGGCCGTCATAAGGTGAACTCGAAATTGGTGATCCCCCATATGGATCAGGGGCGGCGCATCAAGGTGACCTGTAAAAAATGCCGGTTCAAATTCCCCCTGGGCCCCGAGACCGCCCATCCTGAAAGGGCGGCCCGTAAAATCTGCGTGACCCTGAGCAAGGGCGGGGTGGGGAAAACCACCACCTGTGTGAATCTGGGGGCCGGTCTGGCCCTGGCCGGCTACCGGGTGCTCATTGTCGACACCGATACCCAGGGGCAGGCCGCCTATCTTCTGGGGCATAAACCCCAGGCCGGTCTTGCAGAGCTGCTCTCCAATGATCTCCGCCCGGATGAGTGTATCATCCAGGCCCGGAAGAACCTCTGGATCCTTTCCGGTGGCCGGGGGCTGGCCGGGGTGAAACGCCTCATCGACCGTAGAAGTTTTGGGGCGGAATGGGCCCTTTCCGAAGCCCTTGCCCCTTTGGAGAGCCAATATGACTTTATTCTGCTGGACACCTCCCCGGGCTGGGATCAGTTGACGGTGAATGTGCTCTTTTATGCCCACGAAGTCATGGTGCCGGTGGCCCTTGAGGTCATGCCCTTCCATGCCCTTGCCGAATTTTTCAAAAGCCTCAACGCCATTCGACGGTATCGCAAGGAGATTCACCTCAAGTATATTGTCCCAACCTTCCTGGATCTGAGAATCCATGGACCCCAGAATCTGTTCGATAAATTGTCCCAATTGTACAAGGACCAGATCTGTGATCCCATCCGCTACTCGGAGATTCTTTCCGAAGCCCCTTCCTTTGGCAAGTCCGTGTTTGAATATGCCCCCGGGTCCACAGCATCTGCCGATTACCGTGCCCTGGTGCGCCGGGTCTGCAAGAATCCGGAGGTACTTGTCTAAAGGCCGATTCTATGCCATGATGCTGTCTGAATCGTCATTCTCAGATGGGTATTGTGCTTATGGGCCTTAGATCGCAGATCGTTGTCGCAGTGGTAGTCGCATCTTCAATTATCAATCTTTTTTTTTGTTTCTATTTCACCGGTCAGATCCGCAATCAGGAACTCCAATCCCTGAAAATGAAAATCAATAAATCCGCTTATATGATGAAGTTGGTCAATGCCAGACCCTTGTACAACGTGGACAAGGAAACCCTGCGGGTCAACATGGAGACCTTTTTTGATGACGAAAATGTGAAGCGGATTTCCATCTTTGATGCCGACACCGACATGAACATTTCCCTTAAGCGCCATTTCCAACCCGGCGGTCAGGACATCCCCAAACGGTTTTATATCTACTATAAGGGCTTGAAGCTGGGTCGCATGGAAGTGGTGTATAACACCGGACTCATCGAGAAAGAACTGGCCCGTTTCCGTATCCAGATGCTCAGCTTCACCTTTTGTATTGTGCTATTGCTGTTGCTGGCCCTTATTTTTATCGTGAATCAGCTTATGCAGCCAGTGGTTCGGCTTGCCGAGGCAGCATCGGATATTGCCGACGGCAACCTGGATCGCCGTATCCAGGAAGGGGGCAGGGGGGAGCTGGGGACCCTTTCCCATAATTTCGGTGTGATGCGGGATGCCATCAAGGAGAAGATGGACGCCCTTGAGACCACCAACCTGGAGCTGGCCGAAGAGTTGAAGCAAAAGGCCGTCAGCGAGCGGAAAATCCTTCGCCAGAGCCGCATCATCTCTTCGGTGAATACCTTTTTCCAAAAATCCATGCCAGCAGGGGACCGTTATGATATTGCCCGGCTTTTCCTTCCCATTGCCAAGGGGGTGATCCCCTGCTCCCATTGCGGTGTCACCCTGCTGAATTCCGACGATAGATCCCTCGACGTCCTGGCCCGTTTTGGAACACTTGACCTGCTCATGCCCGGCCCTAATTCCGGCATGCAGACCCATGGGTTCGAAACCCTTTTGGATCTCCACCAGGAGGTCTTTGTTGCCAATGATCCCGAATCCCATCCGGATTTTGTCCTTTTGTACCGGTCGGGTAAGGAATTGATCAATTTCATGGGGGTACCCCTGCGGGTACACAACAGGTGCCGGGGCCTTTTGGCCTTTGCCAATAAAGAGGGGGGATTCGGGCCCGAGGATAGGGAAGCCGGACAGATGCTGGGCCTGGCCCTGGCTGAATCCCTGAATCTGAAATACCAGGAGAATGAACGGCTGCGCCTTGAAGAGATGATGGTCCAGTCTGAAAAAATGGTCTCCATCGGCGGCCTTGCCGCAGGCATGGCCCATGAGATCAACAATCCCCTTGCCGGCATCCTCCAGAACACCCAGGTGGTGAAGAACCGATTGAAGAATCCGTTGCTGCCGGCCAATGTCAAAGCGGCCAAAGAGGTGGGGCTGGACATGGAGGCCCTGGGGGTTTACATGGAGAAGCGGGACATCTTCCAGATGATGGAGTCGGTCCTCACGGCGGGGCAAAGGGCCGCCGGCATTGTCTCCAACATGCTCTCCTTTTCCCGGAAAAGTACCTCCAAGGCCGCCCCGGAGGACATCTGCCACCTCATGGACAAAACCCTGGAGTTGGCGAAAAGCGATTACAATTTAAAGAAGCAGTTTGATTTCAGGAAGATTCTGGTCCAGCGGGAGTATACCACAAATTTGCCCAAGGTTCCCTGTCGGGCCTCGGAGATTCAGCAGGTCTTTTACAATATTCTCTCCAACGGTGCCCAGGCCATGCAGGCGTCGGGCATCTCCTCCCCCTGTTTTACCATCTGCATCAACCCCTCGGGCTCCTATTTGTCCGTCTCCATAATGGACAATGGTCCGGGCATGGATGAAAAAACCCGGAAACGGGTGTTTGAACCCTTTTTCACCACCAAAAGCGTAGGGGAGGGCACGGGGCTGGGCCTTGCGGTTTCCTATTTTATTATAACGGTGAATCACAAGGGCCGGGTCCACGTGGATTCGGAACCGGGCATGGGAAGCCGGTTCACCCTACAATTGCCGGTGTCCTGATCATCCTTCATTAAAAAAATCCGGACCGCGGTATTTTCCACGGTCCGGATTTCTCTTTTGGGGTAGCCCCAGGCGTTGTTCCGGGTATGTCACCCTGTGCTGGGACAAATCCGGGCCATGGATTAAAGCTTGGAAATGGCCTGGGTGTTGATCACCTTGATATTGTTTTTCTGCAATACTTCCAGGGCCCGCTGGTGATCGTCGAAGCGGAAGATCATGATGGCGTTCTGTCCCTTGGTATTGGCAAAGGCGTACATGTATTCCACATTGACGTCGGCATCGTTCATGGGGTCCAGAACCCGGTTGAGACCGCCGGGCCGATCATCCACCTCAACGGCCAGAACAATGGTCTTGCCCATTTTAAAGCCTTCTGATTTCAGGGCGTCTTCGGCCTTGTCGTTGTTGTCTACGATGAGGCGAAGTACCCCGTAGTCGGTGGTGTCGGCCAGGGAGAGGGCCCGGATGTTGACGTTGGCGTTTCTCAGGATGGCGGTCACTTCGGCCAGCCGTCCCACCTTGTTTTCTATGAAAATGGAAATCTGTTCTGCAAACATGATGCGTCTCCTAAATCTTAAATATGTCGTTTGTCGATGACCCGGATGGCTTTGCCCTGGCTTCTTTCAATGGTTTTGGGCTCCACCAGACTCACCTTGGCGGAAACGCCCAGGTGTTCCTTGATATCGGTGGAAATCTGGGCTTCCATGCGCTGGAGACCCTTGATATCGTCGCTGAAGAGTTCTTCATCCATTTCCACCTTCACCGTCAGGGTATCCAGGTTGCCCACCCGGTCCACTTCCAGCTGATAGTGGGGCAGGATTTTTCTGTCTTCCATGAGCACGCTCTCGATCTGGGAGGGGAAGACATTCACCCCCCGGATGATGAGCATGTCGTCGGTCCGGCCCGAGGGCTTGTTCATGCGGATATGGGTCCGGCCGCAGGTACAGGGGACCGGGTTCAGGGAGGTGATGTCCTTGGTCCGGTAACGGATCACGGGAAATGCCTCCTTGGTGATGGAGGTGAAGACCAGCTCACCGGGTTCGCCGTGGGGAACCGGTTCAAAGGTTTCAGGATCCACGATTTCCACGATGAAGTGATCCTCGGCCACATGGAGCCCGTTTTGTTCTTCCACACATTCGATGGAGACACCGGGGCCGATGACTTCGGACAGACCGTAGATGTCCACGGCCTTGAGGTCGAGTTTGTCCTCCAGTTCCTTGCGCATGTTTTCGGACCAGGGCTCTGCCCCGAAAATACCGGATTTAAAGGAGAGGTCTTTAAAATCCACGCCCATTTCATCGGCCACCTCTGCCAGGTGCAGGATATAGGACGGGGTCCCGCACAGGATGGTGGGTTTGAAATCCTGCATGATGGTGACCTGGCGCTTTGTGTTTCCGCCGGAAACCGGGATGACCGAGGCCCCCAGTTTTTCCGCACCATAATGGGCGCCCAGACCGCCGGTGAACAATCCGTATCCAAAGGCGTTGTGGATGATGTCGCCATGGGTGGCGCCAGCTGCGGACATGCTCCGGGCCATGAGTTCGGCCCAGGTGTCAATGTCCCTGCGGGTATAGCCCACAACCGTGGGTTTGCCCGTGGTGCCGGAGGAGGCGTGGATGCGCACCACCTGGCCCATGGGAACGGCAAACATATCATAGGGATAATTGTCCCTTAAATCCTGTTTGGTGGTAAAGGGGAGCCGTCTGAGATCATCCAGGCTCTGGATGTCTTCGGGCTTGATACCGGCGGCATCAAAGTTCTTTTTGTAAAAGGGTACCGTGGCATATACCCGTTCCAATGTGGTCTGCAAGCGTCTCAGCTGAATGGCCTCGAGTCCTTCCCGGGGCATGGTTTCAAAATCAATGTTGTAAATGGGCATGGATGTCTTCCTTGGTTATGGATCCGGGGATTGGCCGGGAAATGTCCGGTCTAGTAGAGCTCCCCTTTGAACACGGGTTTTCGTTTTTCAAGGAAGGCAGATGTTCCTTCCTTTGCATCTTCACTGGAAAAGGTCAGGCCGAAACCGTCATTCTCCATTCGGCAGCCGGTCTCAAGGTCCACGCCGGATCCGTTGTGGATGACTTCCTTGGCCGATCTGAGGGCCACCTTGCCTTTTTTGGCCATGAGGGCGGCGGTCTTTTTCACCTCGTCCATGAGGGCGTCTGCGGAGCAGACCTTGTTGACGATGCCGAATTCATGGGCCTGTTCTGCTGTAATGTTTTGGCCGGTGAAGACCATCTCCTTGGCCCGGTTGGTTCCCACCAGGCGGCAGAGGCGCTGGGTGCCGCCGAAGCCGGGGATCAGGCCCAGGTTGATTTCCGGGAGGCCAAAAACCGCTTTTTCGGATGCATAGATAAAATCACAGGACAGGGCCGCTTCGGAGCCCCCGCCCAGGGCATAGCCGTTGACGGCGGCAATCACGGGTATGGGAAGGGCCTCCACCTTGGAGAAGACCAGCTGGCCCTTGCGGGAAAAATGCTTGGCCTGGAGCGGGGTCATGGTGTTCAATTCAGCAATGTCTGCGCCGGCAACAAAGGCTTTGTCCCCCGATCCGGTGAAAATCAGAACCCGGATGTCGGTATTGTCACGGACCATGTCCAGGGCGGTGTCCAACTCATCAAACAATGCGGCGTTCAGGGCATTTAATGCCTTGGGCCGATTAAAAAAAATAGTGGCGATCTCGTTTTCAACTTCAAGGATAATGTTTTCAAAAGACATGACCAACTCCTTCTTTTAGTAATGAGGTTATAGCTTCCGCGGGTTTGTTGCATCGATATATTGCGCGATGCCGGTGGTGATTGATCGGCAGATATCGTCCTGATACGCTTTGGTCATCAACCGCTTGCATTCCTTTTTATTGCTCAGGAACGAGGCTTCGATGAGGATGGCGGGCATCCGGGCTCCCAGAAGAACATAGAACGGGGCCTGTTTCACTCCCAGGTCGTGGATGTCCGTGTACTTTTTCTTCATTCCCGACACCATGGCATTCTGGACATTGTGGGCCAGGCGGGTGGACTCTTCGATCTTGGCGTGTTTCATGAGATCGGACAGGATGAATTCCAGGTCTGAAATATTCTTTTCAGAGGTGGCGTTCTCCCTTGCAGCCACGGCAATGGCCTGGTCGTCGGTTGCCAGGTTCAGGATATAGGTTTCGATTCCCTTTAGTTTTTTATTGCGGGCGGCATTGCAGTGCAGGGAGATGAACAGGTCTGCACGCTGGGTATTGGCAAAGGCCGTGCGCTCTTCCAGGGTCAGTTTTTTGTCCGTCTCCCGGGTGAGCAATACCTCGCAGTTCAGCCTTTTGCGCAATTGCTGTGCCAGGTTTTTGGCCAGCTTGAGGACCACCTCCTTTTCCCAGACCCCTTTGATATAGCCGGGGGCGCCGGGGTCCATGCCCCCATGGCCCGGATCGATGACGATTTTCCGCACCCCCAGTGCCAGTTGACGGGCGATGTCCGAGGATTTCAGGTTGTCTGTGGAAATGGGATGGGTTTCGGGGATGGCGGAAGGTGCCGGCGGCAGGGAGGCCACGTGTTCGTTCCCACCCCCATGGGTGCCCGAAGGCGATCCCCTGGACCCCTTGTCCCAGACATCAATGACAATGCGGAAGGGATCGGGCAGGGAGAAAATCTTATAGCTTTCAAAGGATTTGATATCCACCACCACCCGGACCACATGGGGCTGGTACTGGGCGGCCCTTGCCTGTTTGAGCAGATGGTCGTTGATGGGGGTATGCTCGTCCACCCCAAGCCCCAGCCGGGATCCTTTTATGTCCACGTAGAGCCGCTGGAAGGGGATGTTTCGTTTGGGATCCTTTTTGAGGAGGCCGTGGGTGAAGTCCTTATTCCGGGAGCCGTTGATGACGATGCGGGTGTATTCCGGGTTGGACCAGAACCGCAGTCCGGTGATGGTGGCGTCGGCCTTGGGAACCCCCTTGGGTACGGCCTTTTGGGGGACGGGAAAGAGAACCTTCTCCTTTTTTATCTTGGGCTTGAGCTTTTTCCGGGCGCCTGCCTTTTTGAGCTGGTCCATGCGGGCCGGATCCTTTGATTTGAGCTCTTTGGCCGTGATGAGGGTGGGGACGGTGCGGGGCTTTTGGGTCTTTGGCTTCACCCTGGGTTTGGGCCTGGGTTTATTGGCCGTCTTTTTTGGGGGGGAAACCACCGAAGTGATGATGCGCTTTTCAAGGCTTTGTGCCCGCTTGGCATAGGCGGACTGGGGATATCTGTTTTTCAATCGGGCCATGAGGTCCAGGGCCCGGGACTGGTATTCCCTGTCCTTTGAAAGGCCGTGGAGTTTGATATAGAGTTCGGCGGCCCGGTACATGCCTGCCGGTGCCCATGCATTGTCCGGCCATTTTTTATAGATGCGCTCGTACAGGTCGATGCACTGGAGCCATTCGGAAATTTTTTGTTTCCGTTCCGGGCTGTTGCGCATTCGTTTGTAGGCGGTGTCGGCCTTGAGATATGCCTGTTTGGGAGTGGCCCCCATTGCCGGAGGGCTGGCCCAGGTTACCACAAGAAGGAGCAGCAAAAGCCCCAGGCCCACCCTGCTGGCCCCCCAGGACCGGTAGGGAAACGGGATGCACGGGGCTGGAAGGGGCCTTTTCATCCTAGGCGTGGAGCTCCTTTTTCATTTCGTTGAGAAGGTTCAGGGCCTCAAGGGGGGTCATGTTGGAGATGTCGGCCTGGGCCAGCATATCAAGCACCGGATCCTGGTCCGGTGCAAAGAGTTCCAATTGTCCGGCATCCTTGGGCTCTGCCTTTTTTGGGGCTTCCATGGCCGGCATGGACCCCGGGGTGACCGTCTGGGACCCATTGGACTCGATTTCAGACAATACGGCCTTGGCCGTCCGGATGATGGGATCGGGAACCCCGGCCAACCGTGCCACCTGGATACCGTAACTCTTATTGGTGCCGCCGGCCACAAGCCGTCTGAGGAAGACAATATTGTCCTTGAATTCCTTGACGGCAATGTTGAAGTTCTTCACCCGGGGCAGCAGTTCTTCCAGACGGGTGAGTTCATGGTAGTGGGTGGCGAAAAGGGTTTTCACCCCTGTGTCGTTGATGTTGTGGAGGTATTCGGCCACGGCCCAGGCAATGCTCATGCCGTCAAAGGTGGAGGTGCCCCTGCCGATTTCGTCCAGGATGACCAGGGAGTTTTCCGTGGCATTGTTGACGATGTTGGCCGTTTCCTCCATTTCCACCATAAAGGTGGACTGACCTGAAGACAGGTTGTCCAGGGCCCCCACCCGGGTGAAGATACGGTCCACAATGCCGATGGCTGCGGCCTTGGCCGGCACAAAGGAGCCCATCTGGGCCATGAGAACGGTGAGGGCCACCTGGCGCAGCACCGTGGATTTACCGGCCATGTTGGGCCCGGTGATGAGCAAGACCTGGTTTTCCTGGTCGTCCAGCAACACCGAGTTGGGCACATAGCGTTCGCCCTGGATGAGTTTTTCCACCACGGGATGGCGTCCCTCGGTGATGGAAAGGGTGCGGTCGGTGCGGATGTCGGGTTTGATATAGTTGTTTTCCAGGGCGGCGGTCGTAAGCCCCTGGAGTACATCCACCCGTGCAATAAAGGTGGCGGCCCTGAGGATAAAGACCGACTTGGCCACCACCTGGTCCCGGATGGTGCAAAAAATATCGTATTCAAGGCTGTTGCGTTTGTCCTGGGCATTGAGGATGGTGGACTCCACCTGTTTCATCTCATCGGTGATGAAACGCTCCGCATTGACCAGGGTCTGCTTGCGGACATAGTTCTCCGGCACCGAGGCGGACTGGGCCTTGGAGACCTCGATGAAATAGCCAAAGACCTTGTTGTATTTAATCTTAAGGGAAGAGAGGCCCGTGGCCTTTTTTTCCGAGGCTTCGGCCTTGGCAATCCAGGACTTTCCGTCCCTGGAAATGGCCAAAAGTTCGTCCAGTTCTTCGCTGTACCCGTCCTTTATGATTCCGCCGTCGTTGAGGGTGTGGACGGCATCGTCCCGGATGGCGGTGTGGATGAGGTCGGCCAGCTCTCCCAATTCTCCCAGGAGGGCCTGGGACTGGTCCAGGTGGGAGGCGTTGAGCAGAGGACTCTGGAAAAGGGCCAGCTCCGAAAAGATGGCCGGCAGTTTCTGCAGGGAGTTCTTCAATGCCAGAAGATCCCTGGCATTGCCCTGTCCCATGGAGATTTTGGACCCCAGCCGCTCCAGGTCGTATACCGATTTCAAATGGGAGGCGATCTGCTCGTGGATGTGGGGGGTGTTGATCATCTCCTCAATGGCGTTAAGCCGTTCCTGGATGGCCTGGGGCTGTACCAGGGGATGGCGGACCCAGTTCTTCATCAACCGGCTGCCCATGGCCGTTACGGTCTGGTCCAGGACAGATATCAGGGCCCCTTTTTTATCCTGGTTCTGGATGTTCTGGAGCAGCTCCAGGTTCCGGCAGGACCGGTCGTCTATGATGAGATACTCCTCCAGGTCATAGGGGGAGATCTGGTAGATGTGATCCGTATCCTGCATCTGGGTTTCCTGGACATAGGAGACCACGGCCCCGGCCGCAGATACGGCTGCATCCATGGTTTCGATTCCAAACCCTTCCAGGCTGCGGGTTTTAAACTTCTGGGTCAACCGTTCCCGTGCATCGGCAACACGGAAATCCCCGGCCGGAAGATAGGAGATCTGCCGACCGCTGAAGGCCCGTCTCAGGGATGCGTACTGGGGATCGGTTTCAAAGGGGTGGGGAAGGAGGATCTCGCTGGGATCCAGCTTCAGGGCTTCGTCCACCAGGGCCGGGGGAATACCGTTGCCGGACTTGTCCATCTGGCAGGTCCGGAAGGTTCCCGTGGAAATGTCAAGGCAGGCCAGTGCGGCGGTATTCTTTACATTTGAAACGGCAAGAAGGAAGTTGTTGGACCCCTTGTCCAGCAGGGATTCGTTGAGGATCATTCCCGGGGTGATCACCCGGACCACCTCCCGTTTGACCAGTCCTTTGACTTCTGCGGGGTTTTCTACCTGTTCGCATACAGCGACCTTGCAGCCGTTCTCAATGAGCCTGGCAATATAGTTGTCTGCGGCCCGAAAGGGTATCCCGCACATGGGAATGGGATTTTTGTCGTTTTTATTTCTGGAGGTGAGTGCAATTTCGAGGATGGCGGACGCCTTTTGGGCGTCCTCGTTGAACATTTCGTAAAAGTCCCCCATCCGGTAGAACAAAATGGTGTCCGGGTACGCTTCTTTGATGGCCAGGTACTGGGTCATCATGGGCGTATTTTTCTTAGAGCTCATGGATGATAAAACGTCTGACTCCCCTTATGCGCTTTTGGCTTCTGCCCCAGCAGGTACTGCAGCATCTGCGGTGGCCTCGGATGCTTCGGGCTTTTCTTCACCTTCGGCTTTGGGGGCATGGTCATTGATTCCTTTTTGGATGTAGGGATCGTGGGTAAAAACGTCCAGTTTGGCCTGGAGGTCCAGCATTTTCTCCCTGAGGGAGAGGATATCGGCGTCCTTGCGTTTGATTTCACGGCGCAGGGAAAAGGCAGTGATCATGCCCTTGAGTCCGGTGATCAGCAGACCGGCGGCCAGGCAGAGTCCCCACCAGGCAACATTGGGGATGGCCGGGGTGTTCCAGCTCCAGCCGGAAATTTTAAGGTCCAGGCCCAAGGTGCCCTGGCTGAGGAAATATTCGGTGTTCTGGTAATACAAGAGTCCGAGCAGTCCGAGAATAACCAAGAAAAATAGGAATTTAATCGTCTTCATTCATCTTCTCCAAATAAGTTTTCCATTGTAAATACCAAAGTTGCGTGATCATAGATCAAATTTATCTTTTTTTCAATTCTTCTTTGGGATTAAGAAGCCTGAAATAACAAATTTTACGGGCCTTTCGACAGGTCGGGCCATTCTGGATTTTCCATGGCAATCACCTGTTCTGGATCCGGTAAATTCCCCCTGTGGCATCCCCCATCAGGCCCAGACCGGGTTGATTAAATTGATGCGGTTTCGGTGGGGGAAAAGGCCCCAATTGAATTCATCAAAGGGGATGTCCCTGGGCACTTCCATGCAGGACAGGTGGAGATGGGACAAAAGCTTTGAGGCTTTGATCCGGGTGTCGAACAGGTGTGAAATGATCTGGTCTTTTTTTATGCGGCTGCCCGGGGCAAGATCCTTGACCGGGGTCTGATGGGAATAGACCCATAGAATCCGCCGGGGTTCTTTTTCAAATCCCATGGGCTCTACAACGATGCTGTGGCCCAGGAAATCCGGACAGATGTTGCGGACAACACCATGGGCCAAGGCCGGTATCCGGGCCCCCGGGCCCAGGGTGTGGACCGGCCCCTTGTCCGCCGGTTCTCGGTAAAAGCAGATATCCACACCTTCGTGGACGGCATGGCGGAATTTCCAGTCATCCCACCATTTGTCCGGACTGTCCTGGAGCATTCCGGGATAGAAAAACCAGTCTGTCTCCTCAGCACGTCCGTTGGCCAGGGCAATCCGGCCGAGATAATTTTTTAATTGGGTCATGACACCGTTTTTAGAATGATTTTATGTCCCATGAGATTGATATCTTCAATGACGCCTTTGACTTCCTTTTGTTCTCCGAGAAGCCCCTTAAGGAAAAAGGTGTTTTCACCGGAAGGGGTAATGGCTGCGACATTTTCCATGATCAGGGTTTCCGTATCTCCGTTTTTTAGATAAACGTTGGATTCGCACATGGGTATCTCCTTCATAGGCTTTGGTTAAAGGGTTAATCGGATTTCTTTACCATCGTCATCATCGTGTTTCAAGAGCCGAATACCCAGGGTGCCGGTTTTTTTGATGCGGATGAGGGCGCCGGCACAATCATTCCCCATGGCGCAATTGACCACCAGGGTGTTTCCCCTGAAGGCCCATCCGGCCTGTTCGTGGATGTGTCCGCAGATCACCACCATGGGATGGGTGACCTGGATCAGCCGGGCAAGGCCGTGGCTGCCGGCGCTGAATTTGCCGCCCACACGGTCCAGGGTTCCCCTGGGCGGGGGATGGGCCACAAGGATGGTGCCCGCATCTGTTCCGGGTGCGAGTTGGGAAAGGGTCTGGGCCTCCCTGAACCCGATGCGGGAGGCAAGGGGAAAGGGCAGGGTGCCGTTGGCCCCCTTTAGGGGGATCCCGTTGACAAGGCTGGGGGCGTTGGAAAGTCGGGTAAAGCCGGGGAGGGATGCCAGTCCCCTGGCAGCGGATTTGAAATCCGAATTCCCCCGGATGAAAAAGACGGGAAATTCCAATTGGGAGAGCTGATCCCGGGTGGATTTCCAGCCCATGTACTGGGTGATGTCTCCGGCAAGGACTATGGCATTGGGGTTAAAACGTCGGGCAACCTGTTTAAGGGTGTTGATCCGTTGGGGTTTTCCATGGATGTCGGCTGCGGCATAGAGGGTCAGATCCGGGTCAGACAAAGAATCGGCTTCCATAATAGATCGCTGCAAGTATAAGGGTGGACACAAAGAGAATATAGAGCCAGCTGGTTTTCGATTTCTCAGGTTTATTGTTCAGAAGATAGTCCGGGGTTGAGGATGAGTTCTCCTGGACCAGACCTTCGGTGGGGTAGTCCGTGGGATCTGCCTCTGCGGCGTGGGCCGGCACGTCCCCGGGCAGGGTGCCTTGCACAGGGGCGTCGGGCAGGGGGGTTTCGTCAATGGAGACGGCCACCCCGGGTTTATGGGTGGGGACCCGGGCAATGGAAAAATCATCCAGGCAGGACCAGACAATGTCGCCGTCAATGCGTTCCACCGCCCGGACGTATCCGGTGAGCATGGCATTGTCGCAGATGACGTTGATCTGACGGGGCAGCCCCTGGGAATGTTTGTGAACCACATTGATGGCATCTTCGGTGAAGAGCATTTCCGTGGCCCCGGCCACCTCCAGCCGGTGCTGGATATAGTCCTGGGTTTCCGGACGGGTAAAGGCGTCGATGTGGTGGTTCAGGGTGATGCGCTGGACCAGGGGGCGGTTCTGGGCCGTTGCCAGGTTTTCCCTGACTTCGGGCTGGCCCACCAGAAAGGTGACCATGAGGCTCTGGCCCTGGTCGGTTTCCATGTTGGAGAGAAGGCGGACTTCCTGGAGGAGTTTGTCGTCCAATAACTGGGCCTCGTCAATGACCAGCAGCACCTTTTTGCCCTTTTTCCGGGCATTGTACAAAAAGGTTTCAAATTCCTGGAGAAACTCATTTTTGGAGGTGAAATTTTTCTTTCCTCCGAAGCAGGTTACCAGGTGATTGAAAAACTCAATGGGGGTCAGGCTGGGGTTTTTCACCGATACCCGTATGATTTCAGGTCCAAGGGAGGCAAACAGGGTATTGATCAAGGTGGTTTTGCCGGTTCCCACATCCCCTGTAAGCAGTAGAATACCGGTGTGCCCGCTTCTTTGAATTCCGTATTTCAGCATGGATATGGCTTCACGGTGTTTTTCTCCCAACCAGAGAAAAGACGGGTCCGTACTAATTTGGAACGGGTTCTGTTCCAACCCGTAAAACGATTCATACATAAAATTTGATTCCCGATGTTGAAGTGTGACGCAGGCATCGATCACCTACCCATAAGTGAAAATTTATCAGTGTGGGCCATTATAATCAAGGTGTAATCTCATAATATCGTTTTGAGAATGGGGTTAAGTGTGGTAAAATTCCTTTTTTATTTTAAGTCTTTATAAGAACTGTGATGATCTTTTTCCTCCTGTTTCGTCAATGGAATGGTTCCATATGGATTCTTGGCCGCCCCCGCCGCCGGGATGAATCGTCGGTCTGGAGCCGTAACGACAAGGGGGTATTTCCAATTTTTTCCTTCCCCTGCATTGAAAACCATTGTCCCCTGCAACAATGGGGATGATCTTTCCATGGAAAAGGTGTTACAATACTGCCGTAAAATGGTCCTCGAATACTTCATAGGGGGAAAACGGGCGCCTGGGATCCCGGGGAACATGGTCCCCGGGGCGGCCTTTGGGAATTGAAAACAGCTCCCTTTGACCGTCGATGATTCCCAGCCCTTACGGCAGATGAAAACAACACAATTTCACATCGTCTTCTTTTTATGTCTGGTGGGGCTCACCCTTGCCACCGTGGCCTGGATCACGCCCTATCTTCCTGTTACCCCTCCCCGGGCCGTGGGCCAGGAAGGCTGGCGGCAATATGGCCCGGCCAAGGGCAGTGTCCAATTGACAGGGGATACCATTTCCATCCAGTCCCACAGCCCCGAGCGTGCCACGGGGGCCTGGAAAACCATTGACCTTGTTCCCGGGGCGGAGCGGTGGCAGATCAAGGCCCAGGCCCGGTGTGAAAATGTGGTCCCGGGCCCCAGGCCCTGGTATGTGGCAAAGCTCATGCTGGTGCAATACAATGGGAAAAAGCCAATGTATCACCTGAGGAATGCCGCCGTTACCCTGAAGGGGACCCGGGAATGGCAGGATGTCAGCGCTGTCTTTTCCATCCATTCCAAGACCGATGGGCTGAGGGTGGCTGTGGAATTGTTGAAATGCACCGGTGCAATGGAGGTGCGGAACCTGACCGTCTATCCGGTCCGGTCCAACCCGGTTTTTGGTTGGATCCAGAAGGCCATGCTGGTGGGGTGGGGGCTTTTTTTCCTCCATTTCCTCTGGATGATGTCCAGCCTGACCCAGCATTGGGGACGGGTTCTTTCCCTGATTTTTCTGTTTGCCATAGCGGCGGGGGTGTCCATGCCCAGTCATTTCAAGTCTGTGATCAGCATGTGGATGGCGGAACAGCTGCGCTTCTTTGGACTTTTGGAAGGGCAGATGGGGGCGGGCAGGCTCATGGGCAAATGGGGGCATTTCATTCTTTTCACCCTGTTGGGATGCTTTTGGGGAGCCACGGCCCGTGTCCCCCGGTTGTACCAGTTTCTCTTCCTGGTGATGCTGGCCGTGGGAACCGAATCGGTCCAGGTCTTTATCCAGGGGCGGAATCCTTTGATCAAGGATGTTTTCATCGATCTTTCCGGCGGATGCCTGGGCCTTGCCCTGGCCTGGTGGGTGATTCTGCTCCATTGGGGCCCGGGGATTCGGCAAAAGGATCCGTCGGTGGAATAGTACACTGTATCAGTGAAAGCAGATCTCCGGGAGCCTTTCCTCGTCGTCCCAACCTTGGACGAAACAATCCGGCACGCCTACCCAAAAAATTATGGTTTATAGAAACATTTCCTCCGGGTTTTTGTCCGGGATGGGCTTTTTGCGCCCATAAAGCAAGTCATCCATGAACAGGGCAATGCGCTGGTTGACACAATTCCGGGAAATATAGAAGCGGACCAGGCGGTGGAGCCAGGTGTCGGGTTTGGTATAGGGGCAGACCGAGATGCACATGCCGCAGTCCGAGCCAATGCTCTTCCAATAGGAAAAGCATTTCTCCTGGTCGATGGCCCAGTGGCGGAAGTTGCGGCTGCGGGGTTCCTCCCCCCTTGTGATGGCGTTGGAGGGGCAGTTGTCTGCGCATTTTTTGCAGATCCTGCAGAAATCGCCCATGTGGTGGTTCCCATTGGGGGCTGTCGCCGGGAGAACAAGATCGGTGGTCACCACGGCCAGACGGACGCAGGGGCCATGGACCGGATGCATGAAAATGCCCATGCGCCCCAGCTCCCCCAGCCCGGAATCCACTGCCAGGGGCACGCACAGGGTTTCGTAGTTGGCATCGTTGTGGGCCCGGGCCCGGTAGCCGAAATGGCGGATATAACCGGCCAGGATATTGGAAATTTTGGCCGCTTCCACATATTGCCGCGCCGATTCCTGGATGATGCTTCCCGTGGGCGCCTGCTTGAGCATGTCCACGGACATGGGCACCACAATGACAATGGCCGTGGCATAGTCCTGGTCGGTGGGCCTGCCCCAGTCCTTTCCATGGCGTCCCTTGTGGCTGTAAAAGTGATAGGGCTCAAGGGGGAGGATGCCCGTGTCGCAACCGCCGTAGAAGCGGACCAGTTCCTGGACGGCCCGGGTCATTTTTCCGGGATGGATTTGTTTTTTCTTTGGGGCGGGCGCCCCGTTGGAGGCGGGAATGGTTCGTTCCAGGTATTCAAAGGCCACCCCGTAAACCGGGGTGGCATATTCGTGGTAATAGGTCTGATCCGGGCTGCCGAAGTCGGGTTTTTTGCGGATCTGCTCATCCTTTGATTTGAACTCCGGCCGGCGTGCATAAAAGGCATCCATGTCACCGGGGTGGTTGACCAGGTTGTTCCGACTGAACATATTGTCCCGCTCGTCATAGACCTGGGCCCCGGACATATCCCGTGTCAAAGACCGGGCCGGAAAGAAACGGGCAAGGGAAAGGGCCAGGAAGGCCCCGGTGAAAAGCAGGACCAAAAGATTGGGCCGGGCCGGAGCCACCTGATCCAGGAGATGCCAGATCGTCAGGTTGCCCGCCAGAAGGCCCAGGCTGATGCCAAGGGCCCGTTTTTCCTTTTCACGGTGGGAGGCCCAGGCCAGCATGGCCAGAAAAAGGGAAATTCCTCCGCAAAAGAGCATATTAAGAAAATGGATCACATCGTCCTCCCTGGAGTTGAAACGAACCGGTTAAGGGAAGGGGGGATCTGTCCCGTCCTTTCACCGGCGTCTGGGTTCAGGACGCGGTATACTTGATTTCCCCGCCAATGACAACCATTTCCACCGGAGAGGTGCCGGTGAGATAGCAGAGGTCCGCTGGGGTTTTAATGTCCCAGAGCACCAGGTCGGCATCCTTGTTTACGGCCAGGCTCCCCTTGTGTTCCTGGAGGCCCAGGGCGGCAGCTGCGTTCCAGGTGGCACCGGCAAGGGCCTCTTCACAGGTCATGCCAAAGTAGAGGCAGCCCATGTTAAGGATGGGTAACATGGAATGGACTGGGCTGGTGCCGGGGTTGAGGTCCGTTGACAGGGCCAGGGCCACCCGGTGCTGCCGAAGGCATTCCATGGGCGGCACTTGTGTTTCCCTCAAATAATGGAAGGCTCCTGGAAGAAGCACGGCCACGGTGCCGCTTTGGGCCATGGCGGCCACACCTTTTTCCGAGAGGTATTCCAGATGATCGCAGGAAAGGGCCTTGAAGGAGGCGGCAAGGGCTGCCCCATCGGAATCCGAGAGCTGTTCCGCGTGGAGCTTGACCTGGAATCCCATTTGGGTTGCCCCGGAGAAGATGGCCCGGGTCTGTTCCCGGGTGAAGGCAATGGTTTCGCAGAAGACGTCCACGGCGGTGGCAATGCCCTGGTCCTTTACCCTGGGCAGCATCTCATGGATGATGTGGTCCACATAACCCTGGGCATTGTCCTTGAATTCCGGGGGCAGGGCATGGGCCCCCAGAAAGGTGGGGCAGACATTCTGGGGCTGGTCCTGTGATAGTTGTTCTGCAACCGAGAGCATTTTGAGTTCGGTTTGGGTTTCAAGGCCGTATCCGGATTTGATTTCCACTGTGGTGACCCCGGAGGCCAGAAGGGCCTGCATTCGTTTGGCCGCAGCCCGGACCAGTTCCTTTTTTGAGGCGGCACGGGTGGCATTGACCGTGGCCATGATGCCGCCCCCCTGTGCGGCAATTTCGGAATAGGTGGCACCGGAAAGGCGCTGCTCAAATTCCCCGGCCCGGGAGCCGCCCCAGATCAGATGGGTGTGGCAGTCCACAAACCCGGGCAGAATCCATTTTCCCCGGCAGTCGATGGTCTTTGATGCGGTTTCCATGGTTTCGGCGGAAAGTTCGGACATGGGGCCGGTCCAGGAGATGGCACTACCGGATACGGCCAGGGCGGCATCCCTGGTGATATGGTATTTGCCCTGGTCCATGGTGGCCAGGTGGCAATGGGTGAACAGAAGATCCATGGGGTCTCCCTTGACTTTTATTTAAGGATTGATATAGCTTGTCTATACAGGTATAGATGTGAAGCGTCAATACAATTTCATTTGGAAGCGGCCTTTCATCATTCCCTCCCCTGGACGGGTTTCGGCGGCTGGAAAAGGATGGAAATATGACCCAGGAGATCATTTTAAACGGAGAAGCCTTTAAACTGGAACAATTGGTGGCCATTGCCCGGAGTCGGGTTCCCATCAAGATTTCAACCACGGCCTGCGACCGGATTATCAAGGCCCGGCGTCTGGTGGACAAGTGGGTGGCGGAAGGGAAGCGGATATACGGGGTGACCACCGGGTTCGGTGCCCTTTCCGAAGTGACCATCTCCCGGGAGGATACCAAGCGGCTCCAGAAGAAGATCCTGCTCTCCCATGCCGCTGGCATGGGGGATGAGATGCCCCCAGATGTGGTGCGGGCCATGATGGCCCTCAGGGTGAATGATTTCTGCCGGGGCAATTCCGGCCTCCGCCTGGAAACCATTGAAAAACTGGCTGCCGTCCTCAACGGCGGGATTGTTCCGGTGGTGCCTGAAAAAGGCTCCGTGGGCGCATCCGGGGATCTGGTCCCCATGGCCCACCTTTCCCTTGTGCTCATTGGCCTGGGCGAAGCTTACGTGGACGGTGAACGTCTCCCCGGGGCCCAGGCCCTGGCCCGGAGGGGGATCTCCCCCCTGGTCCTTGAGGCTGGTGAGGGGCTGGCCCTGATCAACGGGACCCAATACATGATCGCCCTGGGGTGCCTGGCCCTCCACGATGCCTTGAATTTGTGCAAACATGCGGACATTGCCGCCTCCATGACCCTGGAAACCCTCATGGGCACCCGGGCGGCCTTTGACCCCCGCATCCACCAGGCCCGGCCCCACCGGGGGCAGATGAAGGCCGCGGCCAATATGCTCAAGATCACGGAAAATTCCGAGATCATTTCCTCCCACATGGACTGCTCCCGGGTCCAGGACGCCTATACCCTCCGTTGTTCCCCCCAGGTCCACGGCGCCTCCTGGGACGCCTTTGGCTATGTGGACCGGGTGATCCGGGTGGAGATGAATTCCTCCACGGAAAACCCCCTGATCTTCCCCGAATCCGAAGAGTTCCTCTCCGGGGGCAACTTCCACGGTCAGCCCCTGGCCCTGGCCTGTGATTTTTTGGGCATTGCCATTGCCGAGCTGGCCAATATCTCCGAACGGCGCATCGAACGCCTGGTCAATCCCGATCTTTCGGGCCTGCCCGCCTTCCTGGTGGAGGACGGGGGGTTGAATTCGGGTTTCATGATCGCCCAATATGCCGCGGCCGCACTGGTCTCGGAGAACAAGGTCATTGCCCACCCCGCATCGGTGGACTCCATCCCCACCTCGGCCAACAAGGAAGACCATGTCTCCATGGGGGCGGTGGCCGCCCGGAAATGCATGGATATCGTGAAAAATGTGGAAGAGGTCATTGCCATAGAACTGCTCTGCGGTGCCCAGGCCATAGACCTGTTCACCAACCTCAAGGCCGGGGAGGGAACCCTGGCGGCCTACCAGGTTATCCGGGAAGAAGTGGTCTGCATGACCGAAGACCGGCAACTTTCACTGGACATTGCCAAGGTGAAGGCATTGCTTCGGTCAGGCCGCATTGTCCAGGCCGTGGAGGAAAAGGTGGGTACATTATATTAGCCCGGATCTTGTCACCCTTGGGGTGAAATCCTTTTATTGAATCCACCGCGTTTTAGAATGGCACGCGGTACATCCGTACCGCTTTGCATCCTGCGCCTTGTGGATCCGGCTCGGCCATGTCGTGGAATATCCGGCTAGGGCGGATTCATAAAAAAGGTCGGGGGCCTTCAATGCCCCCGGCCTTTATTCCAGATGATCTCTGCCTATTGGTTCAAAAGCCGGGGCCAGTTTTCATCGGCCTGGCGGATGTGGGTCTCCTTGTCCTTGAGCCATTGCCGCTGGACGCTTTTACTGAAGTTCAAATAGAGCTGCCCCCCATGGATGTCCCAGGCGTCGGGATCAATGGAGGCCGTGTATCCCTGGCTGACGGCCCAGGCGCAATAGCCTCCGTACCGTGGGGCAAAGGCTTCTGGTTCTTTTTCAAAGGCCGTTTTATTTTCCGCATTTTCAAACCGCCAGGTGGCCCCCATCCATTGGAGGGAATGGGCCCTTTTCCCCTTTAGGGGTTTCCCTTTTTTAAAATAGGCCACCGGGTCATATCCCTTGATGGCGGTGTTGGTGAAATCGGTAAATACGGGCTCCAATGCAAAGGCCGTTGTCGCATAAACCATAAGGCCCATGCATAACAACAGCCCTGAAATTCGGTTTTTGTACATAACAACTCCTGATCTTAACGGGGTTAAAAGGAATAAAATCAGTGTACCATAATCGGTCATGTCAGCGAACGATAATTCCCAAGGATGTATCAAATGTACCCCATGGGGAGCGACACTGTATCGTTGCGACGAAATCGTCTCAAGTTGAGGCAGCTGTTTTTTAAAAAAAAGATACAAGGAAATGTCATTGAAACGGACAGGAATGGGTGGGATGGTTGACGATTTTTGTCATATTTCAATAGGTTGTGGGATTGGGGTGTGTTTTGGGCAGGGGGGGGCGGGGCCTAATGGGCATTATTTCGTGATTTAATGGTAGAAATTTTAAGGGTGGTATGGTACTTGCTCTTTGATTAACATCGTTAATAGAAAAGGCGAAATTTAATGATGGTCATTATGAAAATAAGAAGGAGGTGCCAATGGAAGCAAAACAATTAAAGCATTTTAAGAAGATTCTTACGGAAGAACTGGATCGACTCCTGGTTCAAGCTGAGGTTGGCAAGGCAGAACTGGCATCGGAGCCCAACCAGGAAATTGAATCCTTGGATCGCATCGTGACCCACTCCAATCAAGCATTGAAGCTCCGGATCCGGAGTCGCGAAAGCCGTCTGATCAAAAAGGTTAGAAAGGCCCTGGATCGGATTGAAGACGGAACCTACGGTGAATGCGAAGCCTGTGGAGGGGACATTTCCCTGAAACGGCTGGAGGCCCGGCCTGTGACCACCAAGTGCATTGAGTGCAAGGAGCATGAGGAGCAGTTGGAGGCTCTGGTACAATAACAGGTAAAGGTTCTGCCCTGTTACCGGGCCAGGGTCTGACAACTTGAATCATATAAAATCCCGGCCATGGGTGTGTGTAACATCACCCCCATGGCTGGATTGTTTTTTGGGGGAAGACACAATACCCACGGGAATGCGGGGATCCGTGGACGCCTGGGTAAAAAAGAGGGGTTAAGCGCCGGGCAGGGGCACCACGGACAGATCCCCCCAGAGTCCGATCTGTTTTCCCATGATCATCACCAGCCCCTGGATGCCGGGGATGGCCTTGCCCTCCTCCATGACAACATTGATGTCCGAAGGGGTCTGGATGCGGTTGGCCAGGCGGGTGGCGGCGGCATCGGCCAGGGCGCAGTCATGGGCCAATACGGTGACGGCGTCGGCCCTGCCAAAGCTTTTGGAGTGGCCCAGGGTGCCCGATGAGGTACACAGGCCAAAGGCATGGGGCCGGCAGGGGATCTTGATGCCGGTCTTGAGGGTAAAGGGGTTGTTTTCTCCGGCATAGACGGTAAAGGTGGTGTCGGTCCCGGAGTGCATGAAAATATCGCCTCCGTTCTCCACCACCACCTCCCGGGAATGGGCCAAAAGGGCCTGTCCGGTGAACTGGGCAACGGTGCCGGCAATGGCGGCCATGGGCCCCACCTGGGCGGCCTGGCCTGCTGCCAGCATCTGCCGGATCAGGGGCGGGGCAAGGTCGGGCAGGGGCAGGGGGGTAAGGCTTGAGGCAAATCCGGGATTCTGTACAATCCAGGCTTCGATCTGGGTCCGGCATTCCAGGGCGGCCTGGACGGCTTCCCGGGTCAGGTCGGTGTCGGCCTGGATGTTGAGGTTGGTCTCCTTGACCGTGATATTAAAGGATACCAGCCCCTTTTTTTTGTGGGCATGGCGGTAGTGATCTCGATTTTCAAACATGGTCCACCGGTTTAGGACGCATCTGTTCCGGCGCCTGTCGGATGAAATAGGAATCGGTCATGCCGGAGATGAAGTCCCGGACGATCTCTCCGTGGCTGTGGCCTTCCCGGTATGCCCCATCCATGTCCCCGAGGAATTCCGTGAAGATGGGGGATGTGGTGGCGTCTTCTTCCAGGTCTGCCATGTAGGTTTCAAAAAGATACCGGTAGATGTCTTCCACCGTTGCCAGGTGTTTTTTAATGGCCGGGTTCTTATAGATGTACTGGTAGTTGAATGCCTTGAGTTTTTTCAGGGCCTGGGCCACGGGTTTGGAAAAACCGATGGCCGGTGGGTTTTCAGGGTCCCTGGCCGTGTGGCTGTTGGCAATGAGATCGGTGACCAGGTTAAAGACGATGGTGCCGTTGGTATCCCCCAGAAGGTGGCATGCCTCCTCCGGTACCTGGTCCCGGGTGACCAGGTTGAGGCGGATGGCATCCTCCAGGTCCCGTCCGATGTAAGAGATGGTGTCGGCCATGCGCACCACGCACCCCTCAAGGGTCATGGGGACAACGGGATATCCCGAGGGGCTTTTTTTGAAGTGGCGGATCAGGGTGTCCAGGTCTTCAAAATTCCGGTTGGGGTCGGAGGAAAGCCTTCTGGTATGGACTTCTCCGTCGTGGCAGAGAATGGCGTCCAGGGTCTGGAGGCTGAGGTTCCAGCCCTTGCCCCTGCGTTCAATGTGTTCCAGGAACTGGAGGCTCTGGACATTGTGGTGGAAGTACCCCGCATTGGCGGATTTGGTCAACCGGGAGAGGAATCGCTCTCCGTCGTGGCCAAAGGGGGGGTGGCCGATGTCATGGCCCAGGGCCGCGGCTTCGATGAGGTCGGCGTTCAATCCCAGATAGCGGCCCACGGTGCGGGCCACCCGTCCCACCATTTGCACATGGAGGACCCTGTGGGTGAGATGATCGTTGCGGATCAGGGAAAAGACCTGGGTCTTGTCAATGTAACGGGTATAGGCCAGGGAGTGGAGGATGCGGTCGGCATCCCGGCTGTAGTTCTGGCGGTATTCGGTCTCCGGGTGGGCTTCGGGATGGCGGCGAACGGCATGTTGGGAAAAACAGGCCAGGGGGCTGAAGCGCTCGGCTTCATCACCATCGAGTCGGGCTTGGAGCTCCCTGGCTATGTTCAGCTTTTCATCCAAAGGATGGATCCGTCTACAACTGGGCTTTAATGTTGTCTATAACGGTTTTAAAGGCTTTGGTAAACTCGGTTTCCACGCCCTGGAGCATGAGGGGTTTACCATTGTCGCCGGAGGAGACCACCTGGGTGTCAAAGGGGATGGAGCCCAGGAAGGTCAGGCCGGTGGCGTCTGCGGTCTTTTTGCCGCCGCCTTCACCAAAGAGGTGGATGACATCGTCGCAGTGGGGGCATTTGAACCCGGCCATGTTTTCCACAATCCCCAGGGTTTTCATCTTCACGGTCTTGCAGAAGGAAATGGATTTTCTAACGTCGGCCAGGGCCACTTCCTGGGGCGTGGTCACGATGACGCCCATGGCTTCGGGAATGGTCTGAACAACGGTGAGGGGTTCATCGCCGGTGCCGGGAGGGGCGTCAATGATGAGGAAATCCAGTTCCCCCCAGTCCACCATGCCCACGAACTGCTGGATCATGCCGGCCTTGGCAGGGCCTCTCCAGATGATGGCCTGGTCCCGGTCCTGCATCAGGGCCTGGACGGATACGGCCTTGAGGTTGTCCGCCACCTTTTTGGGGATGAGCATCTTCTGGTCGGGCGTAATGTCCAAAAGTTCGGTCATGCCCATCATCTGGGCAATGGAAGGACCGTGAACGTCCACGTCCATGAGACCGGTTTTATATCCCTGCTTGGCACAGGCAGAGGCCAGGTTGGCAGCCACGGAGCTTTTGCCCACGCCACCCTTGCCGGAGAGAACGAAAATCTTATGTTTAATCTTGGCCAGGTTGGCCTTGATCATTGCCTTTTGTTCCTGTTGTTTCTGGGCAGCCTGTGCTTTGGCGTCCGATGATTTTTTTGCTGAGTCCATGCTATCGTGAATCATGATATTTTAATCTCCTTAATTGAGAAGTCCTTTAACAAAAATCAGACTACATTATGCTCATGATCCCCCGGGTGTCAACCAAAACACGCGTTCTTTTACCGGTGCATTGACAAAGAATTTTGAGATATTCAGAAAGAGGCTGCGACCCTCCATATCGCCCATGCGGATTTCCATGGGGATTTGTTTTCCTTTCACGGGCTTGCGCCGGGACAATTGGATTCGAAATTCGGTGTCGCCGTCGCTGTTACAGAGCCGTAGGCTGTCCACATCTCCTTGGGAATTCTGGGTTATTTTCCAATGCCGGCGGGCGTAGTCTTTCTTTAAGATGATGGGGGCGGTGGCGGGATCTGGCCTGTCATACCAGGCATCGTCAAAGGCCGGTATGGGGATCCGACCCAGGAGCAGGGCCACCAGGTCCGAGAGGTTCACCGGAACCTGGAGTAAGGATTCCAGATCCGGGTCGGGTTCGGACACCGTATGTTCGGGGTGCTCCCCGGTGTGGGAAAAAAAGCGGACCCGGTGGCCGTCGGCGGTGATGGTCTCCAGGGGCTGGCCGGCAAAGGTGAGGATGAGCCGGGCCCGGTTGGGCGAGGCCACGGCCCAGGCCAGGCGGAAGGACTGGGTATTGTTTTCCTGAAAGATGCGGATGCGGGCCAGGCCCTTACTGGTCTGGATCTCCTGGTTGGTGGCCCGGATCTGCTGGATTGCTTTCCGGGCCATCTCGTCCATGGCCGGATCGGTCTTGGGCCTCAGGGTGCCGCAGCCGGACAGGACAAGGATCAGGGTTGCGGCAAGGGGCAGGAGAAAACCAGGCTTCCGGATCATGGCTGATCCGAGGGCAGGTCGAGGATTTTCTTGCGCAATTCTTTTATGCGGTCGGCATCCCCTTCCTTGGCATTTTTGATGGCCTTGAGGTAGGCGGCCTTTGCCTTCTGGATCTGCCCGGTCTTGGCATAGGCATCCCCCAGGTGTTCCGAGATAATGGTCTCGTCCTTGCTGAGGCGGGCGGCCCGCTCCAGTATGGTGACGGCCTTTTCGTAGTCTTCCATCTTGTAGTAGATCCAGCCCAGGCTGTCGGTGATGAAACCGTCCTCTGGCTTTACCTCCAGGGCCCGGGTGATCAGGCCCTTGGCCATGTCCAGGTGGATGCCCAGGTCTGCATAGGTGTAGCCCAGGTAGTTGAGGGCAGAGGCATCCTTGGGATCAATGGCGATCACCTTTTCCATGGTGGCGATGCAGGCTTCCTTATCCCCTTTTTTGTCCTGGATCACGCCCAGGCGGAAGAGCAGGGTGGTGTTGTCCGGGGAGAGGGCCAGCCCCTTTTCCAAAAGGGCGACCGCTTCGGGATAGTCCTGGTCCTCCTCGTAAAAGGAGGAAAGATAGATGATAACGTCGATGTCCCGGGGCCGTTGTTCGTGGAGATCCTCCAGAAGAAGGCGGGCCTCTTCGGTCCTTTCCATGTCCCGGTAGAGAAAGGCAATGGAGAACATCATCTTTTTATAGTGGGGATGGGCAGGGGAGACCTTGAGGTAATACTCAATGGCCTTTTCCTTGTCCCCCATGCTTTCGTGGGCCATGGCCGTGAAAAAGTTAAGCTGGTCGTTGTCTGGGGCATCCTTGAGCAGCCGGTTGAAAATCTTCAGGGCATCCATGTTTCGGTCTGCCGAAAGAAAGATTTCCGCAACCGCGGCAGCCAGGCGGCTGTCCTTGGCCAGGCGTTCGCCCAGGTAGGCAAAGGCTTGGTCGGCCTTTTCCGACTGCTGGGTTTTTTCCAGGATCAAGGCCGTTTCCAGCTGGGCCCGCTCATCCTCCGGGGCCAGTTCCAGGATCTCTTCCAAAAGGGCATATTGTGTTTTGAAATCCGGGTCGGAATCCTGGGAGCGGTAAATGTCAAAGAGGCGGAACCGGGGCTCCACAAGGTCGGGCTCCAGCTCCAGGGTTTTTCGGAAGGCGGCCAGGGCACCCTCCATGTCCTTGGTGAGCATTTTGGCCTCGCCCTGGTAGAAGTGGGCCACATAATAGGTGGGAAATTCCCGGGTCATGCGGCTGAAAAGATCCAAGGCTTCGCCATGGCGCTGGGCATTCATTAGGATTTTTCCCAGCCGCAGATAGGATTCCTTGTGCCCGGGAGCCAGTTCAAGGATCCGGTTGAGCAGGAACTCCAGTTCCTTTTCCGATGCATCTTCCTTTTTCAGGCGCACCAGAAGAATCAGGTTTTCGGCATTGTCGGGATCTTTTTGGACCAGTTCCTGGGCCAGGGTCATGGCCGAGGCCATGTGATTCATCTTAAGGTGGAGCCTCACCAGTTCCCGCTTGAGCAGGGAAGATTCCGGATCCAGCTCAATGGCCCTGGTCAGGTCGGCCATGGCCTGTTCCGTCTCACCCCTTTTGTCCGAGAGCTGGGACAATAGGTAGTGGTGGCGGGCCGAATCCTCGGTGTGGCTTATGGCCGGGGTTTGCTTTTCCCCAGGAGCAGGTTGCTGTATGCCCTGGCAGGCGGCCAGGCCCACAAGGGAGATACAGCCGGCAACAGCAATGAAGGTTCTGGAAAAGACAGTCATGGGATCATCCTATTGGTTGTGATCGTACATGTCAAAATCCGGCATGTCCTTTTTAAAATAGGCTTTCATTTTTTTCAGGATATTGTTTTCAATCTGTCTCACCCGTTCCCTGGAAATCTGGTAGTGCTCCCCGATCTGTTGCAGGGTCTCGGGGCTGTCCGAGAAAATTCTCCGGTTGAAGATATCCAGTTCCCGGTCGTTGAGGGTGGTCTTGAATTCATTCACCTTGGTGTGGAGGATATCCTCGATTTCCTTTTTGGCCACCACATCCTCGGAGGAGTCCGATTCCACATTGATGAATTCAATGCGCTCGGTGTTGGAGTCGTTCTTCAACGGTTCGTCCAGGGAAAGGTCCCAGTTGGCCAGGCGCTGGTCCATGTCCACCACCTCTTTTTCCGACACGCCCAAACGTTCGCTAAGCAGCTTGGGTTTGGGATCGAAGCCCTGGTCGATGAGGAGCTGTTTCTCCTTTTTCAACCGAAAGAAGAGCTTGCGCTGTCCCTGGGTGGTGCCGATCTTCACCATGCGCCAATTGTCCATGATGAACTTCAGGATATATGCCTTGATCCAGAAGGAGGCGTAATAGGAAAATTTAACATTTTTATAGGGGTTGAATTTTTTAACGGCCTGGACAAGGCCGATATTCCCCTCCTGGATCAGGTCCAGAAGGTTTTGCATCCATATGCGCTGGAATTCCAGGGCAATCTTGACCACCAGTCGAAGGTTGGAGGTGGTCATGATATAGGCGGCCTCCTGGTCGCCCTCCTCCTGGATCCGCTTGCCCAGCTCAACTTCCTGTTCGCGGGTAAGAAGTTTATAGCGGTTTATTTCATTCAGGTAACTCTGGATCGGGTCGGATTTGACAATGGCCTTTGAACTGGATGTCCGCGCCTTGGAGGCCGGGATCAAGAAATCCTTTTTGGTCAACCGTTTTTCCGTTTTCTCGAGTTGTTCCTGGTCAGCTTTTTTTTTCATTCAATGAACCTTCAGCATTTGGATTAAAAAATCAAATATACCATTATCATATTCCGCTTGAAAGCAATATCTATTCCCCCCAAATTACCAAAATATAATCGTTTCAGGGGGTAGGGCCCTTTTGGCAAATGGTTTGCTGCACAGGAATGGCCCCGGGCCATCCCTTATGAAACCAGCATAATTTTGTATGAACAGGGTGAGTGAAAGTGTCAAATTGCCATCTGCGTTACCGCATGTTGCCAAAAAAGCCATGGCAAAGCAAGGTGATGGAATTAATTTTACAAATTTAAAGGGGGGGTGGGCAAAGTAGCCTGGCAAGCCCCCCTGTCTGCCTCCCCGGTCTAGCTCAAGCAGCTCGGGGGGGCTTCCAGGGCCGGGAGGCTGAAACCCTTGCCCAGGGCATGGCCTTTAATGTAGAATGCCATAATCAGATCTGGGATCTCAGTGGCACCGCCTTTTTTCCCTTCCCATGCACCGCATGATGGGCGTTTTGAAACAATTCCTGGAAGCCCCGACCCACGCGATCTCCACCAAGGAGACAGACCTCCTTTATGACACCGTCTTTTTCCGGGATCACCAGGGTGCGTTTGAAGCCATGTACATCCATGTGGTTACATGAAGAGTTGTTTTTGTAACCTGGAGAATGGATTTTTGAGTATGAATACCCGAAGGTTAAAGGGAATGGATGCCCCTGCCACGGGAAAATAAATTATTTTTTTGTGGACAAAGGTAGGGGGGTTTGGTAAAAGACCTTCCTGTTGCGCCCGTAGCTCAGCTGGATAGAGCAACGGACTTCTAATCCGTAGGCCGCAGGTTCGAATCCTGCCGGGCGCGCCATTTTGATATATGGCTCTTGAAGGGTTCTTGTCTTCAAGAGTTTTTTTGTTCGGGGCGTAGCGCAGTCTGGTAGCGCACTTGTCTGGGGGACAAGTGGTCGCAAGTTCAAATCTTGCCGTCCCGACCATATAAAATTAAAAGGCTTTCAGCGGTTCTCGTTGGAAGCCTTTTTTGTTTCTATAATATTTTCCTCCGAAAATTGGCTGATAATGTTCTTACATACTGAATTTTGAGACAACCGGCTTTATTCTATCTTGATTGCTGTTGCGTTAATACGGATTACGGGTGAGAGGTAATAGGTCTCCAGAAAAGGGTCTGTTTCATATTCTTCATTGAGTATCACTCCTGTTATGGGGTCAGCCAACCCGGTTGTCGGTTGCATCTTATGGGAGAGATGTTCGGGTTTCAAGATTGATTTTATGTTGGAAGATGATGAACAATATCCTTTGAAATTTTCAGACATTATAGTATAACGCCTATTTTTGTTAGCGAATAACAAACCCGGCATAACCGCCGGGTTTTATGGTTTTATAAGAAAGTTAAGGATATTTAGAATGCAATTGAATTGCGGCATCGTCGGACTCCCCAATGTTGGTAAATCCACCATATTTTCAGCCCTTACATCGGCCCCTGCCGAGGCGGCAAACTATCCCTTCTGCACCATTGAGCCCAATGTGGGCATTGTGGAGGTGCCGGACAAGCGCCTGGGGCGGATCACCGAATTCATCACCCCCCAGAAACTGATTCCTGCGGTGGTTGAATTTGTGGATATTGCCGGCCTTGTGAAGGGGGCTTCCAAGGGGGAGGGGCTCGGGAATAAGTTCCTGGGCCACATCAGACAGGTGGGGGCCATTGTCCATGTGGTCCGCTGTTTTGACGACGATGATATTGTCCATGTCAGTGGGGTGGTGGATCCGGCAAGCGACATCGAGACCATTGGGATCGAGTTGGCCCTGGCCGATCTTGAGACCGTTGAAAAGCGGTTGGATAACCTGGTGAAACAGCTCAAGTCCCACGATAAGAAGATTTCGGAAAAGGCCAAGGCGGTTCAGCCGGTTTTGAAATTGGTGGCCAAGGCCCTTGAAGACGGGAAACCCGCCCGGAGTGTCGACCTGGACAGGGCACAAAAAGAACTGATCTCCGATCTTCATCTTATTACCATGAAACAGCAGCTCTATTGCTGTAACGTCAACGAAGACGGCCTGGACGGGGACAACGACTATGTGAAAAAGGTCAAGGCCCTTGCGGAAAAGGACGGGTCCCAGGTGGTGATCATCTGCGGGAAGCTGGAATCGGAAATTTCAGACCTGGATTCCGAAGAAGAAAAGGCGGAGTTCCTTGAGGCTGCCGGCCTTGAAGCGTCCGGCCTTGACCAGCTCATCAACACCGGCTACGGCATGCTGGGACTGAACACCTATTTCACGGCAGGGGAAAAGGAAGTCCGGGCCTGGACATTCCCCCAGGGGTGCAAGGCCCCCCAGGCCGCCGGCATCATCCACACCGATTTTGAGCGGGGCTTTATCCGGGCGGAGACCTACCATTGCACCGAACTGTTTGAGCATGGATCCGAGCAAAAGCTGAAGGAAGCCGGCAAGATTCGCCTTGAGGGTAAGGAGTATCTGGTGAAGGACGGTGATGTCCTGCATTTTAGATTCAACGTCTAACCCGGATATTGTCACCCTTCGGGCGAAATGCCTTTACCCAATCTACCGCGTTCCAGAATGGGGCGCGGTACATCCATACCGCTTTGCATTCTGCGCCTTTTAGATCCGGCATCCATTTTGTGATAGATCCGGTCTGATTCATTCTGTTTTCAGGGCCCGGGCAATGAGCAGGCATCCTGTGGCAATGAAGGGGATGCTGACCCATTGCCCAGTATTCAGACCCAGGCCGGGGGTGTAGGCGGCCTGGGGGATTTTCAGGAATTCCAGAAAAAACCGGCTGGAAAAGACCAGGAAGAGAAAGAGGCCGGATAAAAGCCCGGTTCCGGGATGGCCCTTTGCCCTTCGATAGCAGCCGGCCAACACCATGAAGGTGACCAGGCAGACCAGGGATTCGTAGAGTTGGCTGGGGTGCCGGGGCAAGGGGTCGATGCGGGCGAAGACAACCCCCCATGGTTGGGGGGTGACGTATCCGTAAATTTCCGAGTTAAAGAAATTGCCCACCCGAATCAATGCGCCCCCCAGGGCGGCGGAAATGGCGATGCGGTCAAGGAGCCAGACAAAGGGCTGGTCCAACCTGTTCCGGCAATAGAACCACAGGGCCAGAACCATGCCGGCGGCCCCCCCGTGGCTGGCCAGCCCCCCCTCCCACACCGCCGGGATTTTCAAGGGGTGGGTCAGGTAATAGGCCGGATCGTAGAGCAGACAATGCCCCAGCCGGGCCCCGATGAGGGTGCCGATGATCATATAATTCATCAGGGCGGAGAGATGGACAACGGATTTGCCTTCGCCGGTGTAGATCCGGGCCATGATGACGTATCCCCCCAGGAAGGCCGCTGCAAAAAAGAGCCCGTACCAGCGAATGGTGAGGGGGCCGACTTCAAAAATCACCGGTGATATGTCCCAAATCATGAAAACCTCATTCATTATTATCCATTAAGGGTTCGGTTTCGAATCTTTCATTTTTCAATCCATTCGTCCATGGTTTTTTGGGATGGATCGTTATGGAATTTTCCGTATCAGTTCCCTTGGGATTTCCAGGTTAGACCGCAGGGGGGGATTCACCCATCCCAATGTGTTGGGTATAGGAAGAGTTGGGGGGATGGGGCCTGTTCTTCTTTAAATGGCTGGGGTTGAAATGAAAGTGTTTGCGAAAAGCTGCGGAAAAGTGACTGACATTGGTGTAGCCCACGGTGAATGCGGCCTGGGACACGCTGTACCCTTCCTGGTCCAGTAGTTGCCAGGCCGTTTCCATTTTTTTCAATTGAAGATAGCCGTGGACCGTTGTGCCAAAGAGGGTTTTGAATCCCTTTTTCAGGTGGAATTCGTTCAAACCGCAGCGCCGGGCCAGGGTGGCAATGGTGGGGGCGTCCTTGAAGTTGGATTCCAGAATCCGCCTGGCCGTGTGCAGCTTTTCCGCATCATCTGGCCGTTCCGTGGGGGCGGCGTGGGTGCCTTCCACCTCCAGGAGGCGCTGGATCTGGAAGGAGAGCAACGAGAGGACTTGACCCTCCTGGAAAAGGGAGAGGGCAGGGCCTGACAGTTCTCTGGGGGGATGGATCAGCGCCTGGGTGGCGGCGAGCATGGCCGGGGTCATGGGAAGGGACTGGTAGGTGTGGACCCTGGGGTCCAGCAATCGGTTCAGGAACTGACTCTTGGGGGAACCGGTGAGGTAGCTGGCCAGAAGCCGCCGGTCAATTTTGATGTCCAGGGCACCCATGGCGAGTTCCGGGTCCATGGTGATCCGGCCCCGGCTGTGGGGCAGGGAGGCGATGATATTGGAGCCAGGACCCAGGGAAAACTCCCTGGGCGGCTGGGAAGAAATGGCATCAAAGCTGTGGATGCAGCCGCCGTATAAAAAAAAGGAGAAACTCACAGGAGCTTCTCCTATTTCAAAAAGCACCTCGGAGATTTCATGCTTGACCTGGGTGAAGATGGAGGCTTCCAGGCCGGGCCGTATGGATATGAAACGGAAGAGATCCCAGTTGCCCCGTGGGATCCCTTCCATGCGGTAGATGTATTGACGGTACCCGTCCTTTCCGGGACGGTAGTCGGCTTTGAACAGGCAGCTCATGAAGGATCCGGCTGGGTTTCTATCTGATGGATGAGTCCCATGGCCTGCTTTTTATACTGTTTATGGCGGGCCGCCAGGGTTAAAATCCGTTTTGCCTCCTCCTTCTTGCCTGCCCGGCTGGCGCACAGCCCCTGCATGAACAGGGAACGGGCGTCATTCTTTTTCAACTTCGCAGCCCTGGCAAAGGCATTGGCTGCCTGGCCGAATTCTTCATTGTCATAGTGGATCCATCCCTTGAGCTTCCACAATCCATAGCAGGCAGGATATGTTTCCAATCCCTTGTCCGCAGTGTTAAGGGCCTTGTCCGGCTCGCAGGCATCCATCCAGGAGGCGGCCATGCGTTCGTAAAGCCTTCTTCTGTTTGACGCTGTGTCCTTGGCTCCGGTAACGGGGCAGGCCGCCACCTTTGCATAGTTCTGGGCCGCTTTGTAGGGCAGGCCCAGGTTGTTGTAAAGATCGGCCAGGAGCATTTGTTCCCGGGTGGAAAGCGGGTGGAACATCCCATAGGCGGACAGGCATTTGGCCGCATCCTTGTGCCGGTTTTTATCCAGGTAGAGGCTGGTGGCCAGCCGGAAGTAGCTGGCCGGCGGGTCCTCTTTGCCCAGGAGGGATTCAAGGATTTTGATGGCCGCCGGGGTTTTTTTCAATTCCAGGGAAAGGTGAACATAGAGTTTTACCCAGCGTTCTTTCGGGGTACCGGCCTTGCCCCCTACCAGGAAGCTCATATGCTCCAGGGCCTTGGCCGGTTCTTCGGCCGAGATATAGGCGGCAGCGGCATGGTAGCGCAGGTCATTGTTTTTCGGCGTGATGATTTCCCATGCCGTTTCCAGGGCTTCGGCCGCTTTGATGTATTGCTTCAGGTCAAATGCCAGCCTTCCCAGATTCTGCCAGGCTGGAGCATACTTTGGGCATAGTTCCACTGTCTTTTCATACTCGGCCAAGGCCTTTTCCCCCTGGTCCTTTTCCAGGTAGAGGCTGGCCAGGGTGAAGGTGACATAGGGGTGGAGTTCATCCGGGTTTTTCCGGGCAAAGGTTTCCAAAATTTCCATGGCCTTGGCAACGGCATCAATTTTTGGATCCACCGGTTTGTCCTTGGGGGGGTGGATCCATTGCTGGGCCTCCACCAGAGCGATTCTGGCGTCTCGGCTCAGGGTTTCGTCGCTGGGACAGGATTTGGGTTCGGCCAGGGCGGTCTGAGTCAGGACCAGAAACAGCCCGAGTGCAGCGGCCATTAGGGTTAAAGATCGCATTAGTTGGCCTCCATTTTAAAAACAACCGTGGTGGTAACCCGGCAGGTGACCTTTTGTCCGGCCAGTTCCCCCGGGGAATACTGCCACGAGGACACGGCGTCGAGAACGGCTTCGTCAAAAACATCGGAAGGGGTAGCCTCCAGGATGACGATGTCCGATACCAATCCTTCGGGGTCCACGGTAAATTGAATTTTAACCTCCCCCTCCAGCCCCATGCGCCGGGCACGATAGGGATATTGGGGGTTGCGCTTGTAGGTGGGCGCGGGGATCACGTCCACCTGGTCTGCATCCAGAATGCCGGACAGGTCCAGGGTCGGGCCCTGGGGCAAGATGTTCGGGGGCGCCACCATGGGGATACCGCCGGTGAGGCGGGTGTCCATGTTCAGGTCGGGAAGGGGCATGTTCAGGGAGAGCTGCTTCCTGGGAACCTGGCTGGCCTTGGGACGGCTGACCTTCATTGGTTTGGGTTTTACCTTTTTTTCTTCCTGCTTGGGCTTTTTCTTTTCCTTGGGCGGAGGGGGCTGATGTTTGATCCGGGTGAACTGGATCACATTGAGACTTTCCACATCCTTTTCCTGGTTGTCCAGGTGGATGAGACCGGGCAGGGAACCAAAGAGCAGGGCATTGATGAGCAATGCCCCGAAAAAACCCTGGAGGAGATAGTGTTTATGTACCGTTGCGGTCATGGCCCTACCCTTTATCCCTGGAGGCCGCCACGCTCACCCGTTTGGCGCCGGCCAGCCGGCATTGGTCCATGACTTGGATCACCTTGCCGGTGTAGCTGACCTTGTCCGCCACAATAACCACGGAGCCCTCGGGATTTTCGGCCAGGGCACGGGTGATGTGGGAGCGCAGGGAACGGATGTCGATTCGTCGCCCGTCAAAATGGATGGTGCCTTCCGAGGAGACCGCCACCAGGATATTGCCGTTTTCCGTGAGGGTGGCACTGGAGGCGGAGGGGCGCTGGACGTCAATGCCGGTCTCCCGGACAAAGCTGGTGGTGACCATGAAGAAAATCAGCAAAAGAAAGACCAGGTCGATGAGGGGGGACATGTTGATGTCCACCTCCTTGCTCCTCATTCTCACGGAATTTCTGACATTTATCATTTGATACTCCTTTTAAGGGTCATGACGGCGGTGTTGAGTCGGTTTTGCGCCCGCTGGGCCCGGCGGCAAAGGACAACGCTCATGAAGAGGCCGGGGATGGATACCATGAGGCCGGACTGGGTGGTCACCAGGGCTTCCGAGATCCCCCCTGCCATGGCCCGGGCATTGCCCGTTCCAAAGAGGGTGATAACGTCAAAGGTGGTGATCATGCCGGTCACCGTTCCCAGAAGTCCGAAAAGGGGGGAGACCGCTGCCAACACCATGATGACGGCCAAAAACCGGTTCAGCCGGCGGCGGATCCCCATGGCGCATTCTTCCACGATGCGGCGATCCACCACGGGATCGTGGGTCTGCTTGGATAAAAGATAGCGGACCAGGTGGGCTCGTATCCCCTGGCAGGTCTCTGGAATCTGGGGATCCTGCAGGATGTGCACCATGGCATGGAGGGGCAGATCCCTGCGTTCAAGCCGGGCAAAAAACAGGACCCGGTCCAGTATCAGCGTCCACATGATGGTGGAGCAGATGATCAAGGGAATCATGACCAGGCCGCCCTGCTGGAGATAGAGCATCACGGTGTGGGCAAGGTCGGAACCCATCTATTTCACCTCCCTGAAGATAATATTGGTCAGGGCCACGGCCTTTTCCTCCATATCGCCGATGACATGTTCCACCTGGCGGCATAGCAGGGTGTAGAGCAGCATGATGGGAATGGCCACGGCCAGGCCCAGCATGGTGGTGACCAGGGCTGTGGAGATGCCGCCGGACATCATCCGGGGATCGCCGGTGCCGTAAAGGGTGATCACATGGAAGGTGGCGATCATGCCGGTGACCGTACCCAAAAGGCCCAGCAGGGGAGCGATGGCGCCCATGATATTGAGCATGGGCAGGAAGCGTTCCAGCTTGGGCAGTTCCTTTAGGATGGATTCCTGGAGGATGGATTCCAGGGTGTCCCGGTTTTCTTTTCTGGCGGCAAGACCTGCCCGCAGGACGTTGTAGACCGGAATCTTTTTGTGGCCCACCATCTGGTCGCAGGCATCCCATTTGCCCTGGGCAGCCAGTTCGTTGACCCGGCCCATGACCGTATCGGTGTTGGAGTGAACCTTCCAGAGGAAGAATCCCCTTTCAATGCCCACCAGCACCGCCAGAATGCCCAGGGCCAGTATGGGCCAGACCAGCATGCCGCCCTTGCGGATCTGGTCCTTTAGGCTCTGCTTATGGGTGATCTGCCTCAGGGCGCCGCCCCGGGAAATATCCAGAAAGACATCTTCGGTTCCGCCGGACATATAGGATTTCAGATTTTTTTGAATGGAACGGGAGGGCAGGGCGGAAAGGGCATAGAGCTGGCGGCTTTCCGGGGAATAGTTTAGAAAACCCGTCTCTTCGCCAAGGCGATAGGCTGCGGTGAACCCGCCCAGGGTCAGGACCTGGCCCTGGACCTTTTCGCCGGAGGCGGCGATGAATTCGGTTTCGGCAAGATCAATGCCGGAGGTGAGGTCGGCCTCCTCCAGGAAGAGGGCGGCAATGGTTTCCATGTCGTCCATTCCCGGGAACCGGTTGGTGTCCAGGATGGGTGAAAGCTGATCCAGTCGTTTGGGATCCTTTGCCGTGTACATGGAGGCGGCCAGCAGGGCTTTCAGGTTCCCGGCGGAGACCCGTACCGCACCGGAAAGTTCATCCAATATCCCCTGGTCCTCCTGGGCCTTGGCGGCCAGCTGGATGTTTTCCTTGCGGAGGTTCTCCAGGTCTTTCTGGTTGGTTTTTCGGGTTTCTTCCAGGCCATGGACCTGGGCTTCCAATGCCTTTATCTCAGCGGTCAGTGTTTTGCGATCCTTGCGAATCTGTTGACTGACGGCCTGGTTCCGGTTTTTGGCCTCCTCCAGTTCCTGGCGGGACTGGAGGGATGCCTGCCGCATGTCCCGGGCCGGGGCTGAAACCGTCAGGGCGGTCATGGCGATGAAAAGGGTGGTGAATATGATAATGGGCTGCTTCATTGTGTAACAATCCTTCCAAGGGGGAGTTTTACCAGTTCCACACTGCGTTCCAGGCGGGCCATGGCGATGGCCCGGGACAGGGTGTCGTTCACCTCGTCGGGCAGGGTGTGCCAGCTGTGGGATCCCGGATCAAATACACCGGATTTTTTCCGGTCCGGGGTCTGGCAGAAGAGGCTGACCCGGCCCAGGCGGAAGATATCCGCCAGAACCTGGGTGTTTTCCAGGTTGATGGTCTCCTGGGTCACTTCCACGGAGTTGCCATATTCGGCTTCGATCTGGAGGGCTTCAAACATGCGCCGGAACCGTTCGGCTGCAGAGCTGTCCGGATCCACCATCATTTCCTTCAAGCTTTCCACCCGGGCCGTTCGTTCCTCTTCCAGGAAGGGAAGATCCCCTTGGATTCGTTGTTCAATGCGCTGGAGCACCGAATCCAGAAAGGTATTCAACTCTTCCTTTACCCGTTTGGCCTCGATGAGCTTCCGTTGGGTTTCCTGGTTGACGGTGCGGGCATGGGCCAGCTGTCGGTTTTGCTTTTCAATGGTTTTGTCCAGGGCGGATTTTCTAAGTTCCAGGGTTTTTAGTTGGTGGGAGAGCTTTTCAGATTCCTTTTGCCATTGGCTGTTTTTTTTCTGGGTTACTTTTTCCACTTCCATGGACTGGGCCAGGTTTTTCTGTATCTGGGTGCCGGTTTCGGCCCCGACCGGCCATGGGAGAAAAAAAAATGCCGTAAGGATGCAGCCAGCCTGAAAAACGGATGGGATAAATTTATAATTCACTGGGTTACACCTCCAGGTGACTCCGGCCTTGGATGTGCCGGATGGGTTGATGATGAATTTTGGTCAAGCTTATACTCCATAATTTTGTGTGGAAGCAACTATAAAGTTAATTTAGCTCCCATAAATTAGTTTCTCCTAATTAAGTAGAGTAGAAATAAGAATCGGTGAAACCGTATTCATACGACCGTTTCGGGCGATGTTGGTTACGAGAAAAAAAGTTAGTTATGGCATAAAAAAGTTGACACATGGTGAAGTTTGGAATAGTAAACTTTCTGTAATTCCATTGTCCAAGCGGTGGGTGTTTGTAAAAAATAGAACTGAAATATGGTGGAATATTCATGGTTTCTAATGTGTTAAATGCAGGCGAGTCCGATCCTGCTCCCCAGGGGGCCAATTCAAAACTAACATTGCTCAAGGAATTTCAACCCAGTGAAGGCCGGCCCTATTTTGCCCAGGTCAGCGATGATCCGTTGGCCCATGCCTTTGAGGAGAAGGCCGTGGTCCATGCCGGCCTTGGGGGGCGGCCCGTACCCAGGGAAGAACTGCCCCAACTCTGGGAGAAACTCAGTGCTGTTCCAAGGGCCGGGAAAACCAGCGCCTATGTTCATATCCCCTTTTGCCAGACCAAGTGCCTCTACTGCGGCTTCTATGCCAATGCCTTGAAGGAGGAGGCTGCCCATGCCTATGCCCAGGCCCTTATCTCTGAAATTCGCGCGGACAGGGATCTGCCCCTGGTGAAATCCGGGCCGGTCCATTCGGTCTATCTGGGCGGGGGAACCCCCACCGGCCTTTCTGCACGGGACCTGAAGCAATTGCTCACCACCCTGAAGGCATGTCTGCCCCTGGCCAATGATTGCGAAATCACGGTGGAGGGGCGAATTTTGAACTTTGACGAGGAAAAGATGGACGCCTGCCTGGAGGGGGGCGCCAACCGGTTTTCCCTGGGGGTTCAGACCTTTGACACAGGGGTGCGGAAAAAGCTGGGCCGGTTGGCCGATGAAGGGACCATCCTCCGGCAGTTGGAGCTGCTCAAGTCCAAGGACCAGGCCGCCATCATCATCGATCTGATTTTCGGGCTGCCCGGACAGACCATGGCCCATTGGGAATCGGACCTGAAAACCTTCCTGGGGATGGAGCTGGACGGGGTGGATCTCTACCAGCTGATCACCTTCAAGGGCGGCGCCCTGGACAAGGCCGTGACCCAGGGCCGGGTGGGGCCCGCCGCCGGTAAAACCCAGCGCTCCCGCATGTTCAAGCGGGGGGTGGAGATCATGACCGATGCCCGGTATCGCCGCCTTTCCATCAGCCATTGGGGCCGGGCCTTCCGGGAGCGGAATATTTACAACCTTTCCATGAAGCAGAAGACCCATTGCCTGGCCTATGGATCCGGTGCAGGGGGAAATCTTTCCGGCCACATGGTTTTCATGGACGGGACCCTGGAGTCCTATATGAAAAAGGCGGGCAGGGAAAAACCCCTTCTCCATGCCATGGCCCCCTCTCCCCATGATGCCCTGAGCCGTGGAATTGCCGGAGAACTTGAATTGGGCCGCCTCAATTTGGGGGATCTGGGTCAGCGACTGGAGATGAATCTGGAAACCCTTTTCGCCCCCCTGGTGGAGAACTGGGAAGCCGCAGGCCTGGTGACCCGTGACCGGGGCTGGCTGGAGCTGACCCTGGCGGGTCAGTTCTGGGAAACCACCATGGCCCAGGGCATGATCGATTATTTTAAAGAGGCCCCGGGGAGTGCCCATCCATGAAGACCACCCCCCTTTATTGGAAACCTTCGGAGCTCATCGTCATTGGTATTTTCACCGGCCTGATTAAGGTGGCCAGTTTGCTCATCGCACTGGCCGGCGGGGGAATGAATCCTGTGACCCTGGTATTGAAAAATACCGTGGCCACCAGTCTTTTGATTATTCTGGTGCACAAGGTGCCCAGATTCGGGGTGCTTTCCCTCTATGCCCTGATCAACTCACTGGTCTCCCTGCTCATGATGGGGGGCAATCCCATGGGCCTGTTCGGGGTGCTCCTGGGCGGGGTGGTCTGCGATCTTTTCCTGCGCCTGGTTGATGGATATAAAACACCCCTGTGGATCCTTGTGGGGGTGGCCGGGTTTGATTTTATTTCCCGCCTGGTTTCCCTGGGCTATTCCTTCCTGCTTTACCGGGAAGAGCCCAGCCTTTTTATCATGGGAACCATCGTGGTTTCCCTTGGCTATCTGGGCTGTCTCATGGGCCTGGGTGCCGGATCCGTATTTGTAAAGGAGCTGAAACATGCCGGCATTATCCGGAATTAGAAAGAGGATCCAGAGCCTGGACGTGCGGACCCGGCTCTTCATTGCCCTGATCTTTTCCGTGGGTATTATTTTCATCGATACCTGGGAGGCCCTGGTCCTTCTGTCCCTTTCCAGTTTGGGCTATGCCGTTGCCCATGGCCGGTTAAAGATTATCGCCCTGGCCCATGGGGGGCTTCTGGTGCTGTTTTGCATGGCCCTTCTGAGCATCCAGGTGATCCTGCTTATCATGCCCGGCATTGGGGATGGGGGGCTGGCCCCCTTTATCAATCCCTTTCTGCGGACCATGGTCCTGGCCAATGTTATGCTGGCCCTGGCCCTGTCCTGCCGGACCCGGGATCTCATGGAGACTTTCCGGCGGCTGAACCTGCCCTTTTTTATCTATCTGCCGGCCACGGTGATGGTGCGGTTTGTGCCCGGTTTTATCCATGATTTGAAGCAGGTACGGGAGAGCGTGCTTATTAAAGGATATCGGCTGAACATCGTCTTTATCACCCTCCATCCCATCCTTTCCATGCGCTTGTTGTTGGTACCGATGGTGATCCGGTCCCTGCGCACGGCAGACGAGCTGGCCGTGGCATCGGAGCTCAAAGGAATCCGTCAGGAGAGCTTTGTCGTGCCCCATTCTCCCGGCCTTCCCGGAAGGGGAGATCTCTTTGCCGGAGGGGTGGCCCTCTGCCTTATGGCGGCCGGGCTTTGGTACAGCGGGGTGGCCCAATGATCCGCTTGGATCGGGTGTCCTATGCCTACCCCTTCCAGGAGGAGCCCGCTGTAAGTGAAATTTCCATGGCGGTTTCACCGGGGCAAGCCGTGCTCTGCACCGGGGCGTCCGGGAGCGGTAAATCCACCCTTATTCGGTTGATCAACGGCCTGGCACCCCATTATTACAAGGGGCATCTTTACGGACGGGTGTCCATCGATGGCCGGGATACCCGGGAAGTCTCCGTGGGAGAGCTGTCCAAAACCGTGGGCACCATGTTCCAGGATCCGGAGCACCAGTTCTTTGCCCTCAATGCAGGGGATGAAATGGCCTTTGCGCTGGAGTGCCGGGGAATGGACCGGGACGGGATCAAGGCCCGGGTGGCGGCACGGGCCGAAGATTTCGGTATTGCACATCTGCTGGAATCCACCATCTTCAATCTTTCCCAGGGGGAAAAGCAGAAACTGGCCCTGGCCGGGCTCCTCTGCCTTAACCCCAGGCTGATCATCCTGGACGAACCCTCGGCCAACCTGGATCCGGAATCCACCCTGGAGCTGGCCCGTATCCTGGAAAAGCTAAAGGATCAGGGGATTACCCTTTTCATTGTGGACCACCGTCTTTATTGGCTCAGGGATCTTGTGGACCATGTCTATGTCCTGGACAAGGGACGGATTGCGGCCCAGGGCGATTTTAACGTTCTGGACGACCCCGGCCTCAGGGGGCGGCACGGTCTGCGCCGGTCCCGTATTCCTTCGGATGTCCTCTCTTCTGTCCCGCCGGCCTCCGGTGCAGGGATGGATCTTGAGGTCTTCGAACTCACCCATGGTTACAAAGGACAATCTTCCCTGTTCGGAGATGTCTCCTTCTGCCTTCCCCGGGGGGAAGTGGTTGCCGTCACCGGTGATAATGGTGTGGGCAAAACCACCCTGGCCCGGCTCCTCACCGGGCTGCTTCCCCTCCAGGCCGGAACCATCTGCCTGGATGGCAAACGCCTGGCCCCCAGGGACCTTCTCCGGCAGGGAAGCATTGTCCTGCAAAATACCGATCACCAGCTTCACATGAAAACCGTTGCGGAAGAGTTGCGCGCCTCGGGTCGTCGTTTCCTGAAAGGGAGATTGGAACCCAAAACCCGGGAAATGCTTAATGTTTTCGGGCTCAATGCCCTTAAAAATCGCCATCCCCAATCCCTGTCCGGGGGGCAGAAACAGCGGCTTGTCATTGGTGCGGCCCTGATGAAATCCCCCAATATCCTGATTCTGGATGAGCCCACCTCGGGTCTGGACGGGGCCAATATGGAAATCATGGCCCATGTGATGTCGGCCATGGCGGCCCAGGGCGCCTGCGTCCTGGTGATTACCCATGATCTTGAACTGGTCCGGGGCGCCTGCAGTAGTCAATTGTCGCTGCCCCTGACCTGACCATAAACATTTTTGAACAAAGGAGAATGCTATGAAATCCATGGTGGTTGTGTCCAGCAAGACCGGCAACACCCGCAAGGTGGCCCAGGCCATCTTCGAAGCACTGCCCGATCCCAAGCAATTGTTTGCAGTGGAGGAGGCGCCCGATCCTGGAGAATATGATTTCATCGCCCTGGGGTTTTGGGTGGACAAGGGCACGGCCGATGCAAAGGCCAGGAGCTATTTTGAAAGGGTTCAGGGTAAGAAGGTCGGCATTTTCGGAACCCTGGGGGCCTATCCCGATTCCGACCATGCCCGGGAAAGCATGGATAGGGCCAGGGCATTGCTTAAGGGTAATGAAATCCTTGGGGATTTTCTCTGCCAGGGCAGGGTGGATCCCAAATTGGTCAAAATGATGGCGGAAAAATTCAAGGACGATCCCCATCACTCCATGACCCCGGAGCGGAAGGCACGCCTGGCCGAAGCGGAAAAACATCCCGATGGGGCCGATCTGGTTGCCGCCGCAGAGGTCTTTGTTGAAATTGCCCGGAAGGCTAAGGAGACCCTGCCATGCGCCGGATGACAGAACTGGAAATGAAACAGGGTCTTTTGCGCTCCAATTGGGCCGGCATCTGCACCGTGGGCCGGAGATGCCTGGTTTGGCAGGGTGGGCCCTTTTATACTTCAACGTGTGGATATGATAAACCCCGGATCCGGGGAGCAACCCCCAAAGGAGGTGATTTGACCCCCATATAAAACCGATAATGCGTTGAAAAAGGGAAGACCCGGCATTTTCCGACCAAAGACCATGCCGGGCCTTCTGATACCATACCTGGAAATCCAGGCAATACGTTAACTTAGCAGACCGGGCGTGCCGGCGCAAAGGAAAAACAGACCCCTTCATTGGAAGTCCCGAGCGCTGGACCGGAGAGCCCGGTTTGTTTTGAGGAACAATAAAATGAAAAATTGGAAAAGAAAAGCCATGGTGCCGGTCATGGCAGGTGTATTGGGATACGCCCTGTTGACTCCGGCCATGGCCCAGGATACGACCGAGCAAGTTGCGGCAGAGGACGTGGTGGTTACCGCCACCCGTAATGCAATGGACCCCAGGGATGCCCCCGGGGCCATCACCGTTATTTCCAGGGAGGACATTGAACAGACCTCTGCCCGGGATCTGGAAGAAATCCTCCGGGACCAGGCCGGTGTCATGCTCAGGGGACGGACCTCTTCGGGCCGGAGGACCATCACCTTCCGCGGCCTAAACGATAAACACACCCTGATCCTGGTCAACGGCATGCGGATCTCTGCTTCCAATGCCTCCATCGGCCATTCCGATCTGGAAAATAACTGGGTGCCCGTGGAAAACATTGAACGCATTGAGGTGGTCCGGGGCCCCCTGTCCGCCCTGTACGGATCCGAAGCCATGGGCGGTGTTATCAATATCATCACCAAAAAGGCCCATGCCAAGTGGTCGGGCAGTGTCCAGGCAAGGGGCGGCCTGCGCACCGACGGAGATGACGGTGAAACCGCCGTTGTGGGCATGCAGCTTGCCGGCCCCCTTGTAGCGGATACGCTTTCCATGACCCTGTCTGCGGAATATTCCGACGAGGAACCCACCCCCAAGGATGAGGATCCCAAAATCAGTGAGATCGAGGGCAAAGAGGTCAACACTGCGACCCTGGGCCTGACCTTTACTCCGTCTAAAGACCATTCCATCAATGTCTTTGTCACCGGTGTGGACGAAGAACGGGAAAATGATGCCAAGCGGGGCACCAAATATTACCAGGACATCTACGACATCACCAAATACCAGTTTGGTGCCAATATCCAGTCCAAACTGGGACCCACTGAGAATGCCCTGAAGGTCTACCGCTCCTATATTGAAAAAAAATCCACCAAGACCTATGAGTCCGGTACGGTGAGTACCTCCTACGATGAGGTTATCAATGATGTGGCCGATCTCCAGTCCACCTTTGGGGTCTTCGGCACCCAGCTTACCCTGGGCGGTGAGGCCCGCAGGGAAGAACTCTCCTCTCCCACCCTGGTAAAGAAAACGGACGATGCCACCCATACGGCCCTGTTCTTCCAGGATGAAGCCATTCTATTTGACCGTCTTTCCCTGACCACTGGACTTCGCTGGGATCACCACGATTCCTTTGGTTCCGAAACCTCACCCCGGATCTACGGGCTTTACAAGGTGACGGACTATTTCAATGTCAAACTGGGCTATGGCCATGCCTTTAACGCCCCCACCATTAAGCAGGTCTCCCCGGATTACCATGCCAGCACCGGTCCCCATGAATTCCTGGGTAACCCGGATTTGAAGCCGGAAACCGCAGAGAACCATGAGGTGGGTGTGGAACTCTACCTGGATAAAATCCAGGCCAAGTGTTTCTATTTCCACAACGACATCGACAACCTCATTGACTACGAATACCAGGGAAAGAACGGTTCCAAAAAGGTCTACAAGGCCATGAACATCAGCGAGGCCCGGACCCAGGGTGTTGAAACCGAATTCGGCTTAACCCTTCCCTATGGCTTCAATGCTTCGGCTAACTACACCTATCTGGATGCCAAGGATAAAACCACAGGCGAACGCCTTTCCGGCAAGGCCCGGCACACCGCCGGCGGCAAACTGGGCTATCGCCTGGATTCCTGGGGATTCTGGGCCAGCCTGCGCTGCGATTATAACGGAGAAATGCGCCAGGATGACGGCGTGGCTCCGGACTATACCCTGTGGCATTTTTCCATGGGCAAAGAGCTCACCCAGAACCTGGAGCTGAAGCTGGGTATTGATAATATCGGCGATGTCCGTCTGGCCGACAAGTCGGATATTTTTGACAGCGAGGAACGGGGCCGGACCGTGTGGGCCGGTGTAACCGCTCGCTTTTAACCCATAACCGGCTTTCCAAGGAGGTGGTTTAGACTCCCGGGTATTTCCAATTTGTTCAATACCACTTTTTATCTGGAACCAGGCAGATTCTGAATTTTGGAATTGGCAAGTGTCTTCAGGCCTGACGTGGGGCCCGGACCTGCCGATTCCAGGTGAAAGCAGCCTGCCTGGTTCCTTTCCTTTCAGCTCACCGGATCTGGATTTCCACACCCACCGTCCCGGGAATGGGCCCTGGTCCGGAGATAATTTTAAAAAAATTTAACCATAGGGGTAGATAGAAGACAGACCACCATGAAATCATTGTTTTGGTTTTCAAAATTCATTCACAAGTATTTGGGGCTCATATTGGCCTTGTTTTTATTCTGGATGGGGCTCTCCGGGATTTTGCTCAACCATCCCAATGCATTGAAACACCTTTCCCTGCCCCTGTGGGTTATGCCGGATGCCTATTCCTTTTCCCATTGGAACCGGGGCGCCCTGAGGGATGCCCTGGTGCCCCAAGGTGCTCCCGGTGTTGTTGTGGTGGCGGGCAAACAGGGGGTATGGCTGAGCCGGGATAATGGACGGGAGTTCCAGCCCATTAACCAGGGGCTCACCGTCCGAAATGCCCATTGCCTCTATTATGATGTTCTCAAACGAAAGTTGGTGGTGGGGACCGATTCCGGGGCCTTTGGACTGCCCTTGGGGCTCCTGGGATGGGAAGCCCCGGTTCCCCAGTTTTCATGGCATCCCATTGATGGGATTACGAACCAGCGGGTGGTCAGTCTTTTTCCCATGGAAAACCGCCTGGCCGCCGCCACCAGGTCCGGCATTTTCACCCTTGAGGAGACGGCGTTCGTACCCCTTTCCCTGCCCGGTCCTTCCGATGGCGGCTCCCGTCTTTCCATGGCCATGCTGTTGCTGCGCATCCACGATGGGTCCATCCTGGGGTTTCCCGGGAAAATTCTGGTGGACCTGGCCGGGGGCATTCTCATTTTTTTGGCTTTTTCAGGGGGCTATATCTGGTATATGTCGGGCCGCCTGGGTAAATTCCGAGGCCGTCGCTCCCATGTCCGTCTGCTACGCTTCTGTTACTCCCGGCATTTCCGCTGGGGCATCTGGTTCTCCCTTGTGCTCATTCCCATTACCCTGACCGGGTTTCTGGTGCGGCCCCCGTTTTTGCCCCTGGTCTATCATTACCTTGGCCCCAGCATTCCCCTTCCAGGGGGCAATGGGGGAAATCCCTGGGAGGAGAGCATTGATAAGGCGGTCTATCAGTCCATGGGCCAGGGCAGGGGGCGGTTGCTCCTCTCCTCCAAAAAGGGCTTTTTTACCCTGGAGACCCGGGAGGGGCTTCCCCTGTCCCAACCGGCTCAGTCCGTCCGCCTTCCCATGCGCATCAGCGGCATGGGGGCCAATATTCTGAAAACCCTTCCGAAAAATCAGCTCCTGGTGGGTTCCTTTGCCGGAGTGGGGCAATTGGATGCCGAATTTAAAAAAGTCTGGCATTACCCCAAACGGCGGACCATGGGCGGCCTGGTCCACCAAGGAGAGGTCATGGGTGTTGCCGATTTCAGGAAGGGGTTTGTCCCCCTTTCTCCCAAGAGCCCGGACATGGTCATGCCCGGGAATTTGAACCGGGAGGGGCGGGTACGGTTCTGGTTCGCCCTGTTCGAACTTCACAACGGTCGAATTTTCCAGGGGATTTTGGGCCCATGGACTTGGCTTGTCATCCCCGTTGGCGGTATTTTCTCCCTTGTGCTCCTGTGTACGGGCTGCTTTGACTGGGCCTGGCGAAAGGGGTGGTTCCGTCGCCGGAGGAAGACGGTGAGGGGGTAATCCGATTTAAAACACATCTCTCCCATGGCATTGCACCGGGAGGGAATTCCATCTGATATTTCAATCTCCTGCCTTCCAGAGATGCCAACTGGATTGTGTTAGGTTCTGCAAAAAGAGTAAAAAGCTATTGACAAGTTATGATAAGAATGACATATCAGCCATCGAAACTCATATTAGTTGTAGCTAACATCGTCGAAAAGCACACCCTGGGCGATCTCTCATATAAAGGCCCGGGGATTTCCTCCCTCCGACCCGGATTGGGGGGAAGACGTCCATATTCAACCCAAGGCATTCAGATGTCAAAGGAGGCCCCATGACCCTTGATCAACTCAAACCCGGCAACCGATGTCGTATCACCGGGCTCTCGGCAAAAGACCAACTGGGGCAGCGCCTCATGGACATGGGGGTCTTTCCGGGGCTGGACCTCACCGTGGTCCGCAATGCCCCCCTGGAAGACCCCATGCAGGTGGAAGTGGATGGGTATTCCATCAGCCTTCGCCACCAGGAAGCACGGTTTGTAGAGGTACGTCTCCATGCCCATGCATAAATCCCTCGTCGCCCTGGCCGGCCAGCCCAATTGCGGAAAATCAACGGTTTTTAATGCCCTGACCGGCGCCCGGCAGCACGTGGCCAATTATCCCGGCGTCACCGTGGATAAGATGACCGGCTGGTACCGCCAGGACGATACCCGCATCGAAGTGGTAGATCTGCCCGGTACCTATAGCCTGACGTCCTATTCCCCGGAGGAACGGGTGACCCGGGATTTCATCCTCCACGAGAGGCCTGAATTGCTCATCAATGTCATGGATGCCTCCAATGTTCAGCGTTGCCTCTATCTCACCTTGCAGCTCATGGAAATGGAAATTCCCATGGTCCTCAACTTGAACATGATGGATGTGGCAGAGGACCAGGATGTGGTCATTGACCATGGGCGCCTGGGGGACATCCTGGGCCTTGGGGTGGTGGCCTCTGCCATGAAGCAGGGACGGGGGCGGGAGGAACTCAAGGCCGCCGTCCGGCAGCGGCTCATGGAGGGGAACGCCGAAGCATCCCAGGGGTTCCAGGTCTCCTACGAAGAAATGGAACCCCACGTGGATTCGGTCATGGCACTGGTCAAGGCCCGGCCCGAGATCTGCGACAGCTATCCTTTGAGATGGCTGGCCTTGAAACTTCTTGAAGGGGACCTGGTGGTCCTGGACTGGGTGAAACATAAACTGCCCCAGGAGCATGACCTTTTCCTGGATGGGGTGGAACGGCTGGCCCATGGGTTTGAAAACCAGACCGGTACAAGCACGGATCAGCACCTGGCCCATTGCCGGTATAAGGCTGCCCAGCGGCTTTGCCGTTCCTGTGTGACCCGTCCCCAGGTGCCCAAAACCCGGCTCACCGACCGCATCGATGCCGTGGTCTGCCATAAAATTACCGGCCCCCTGGCCATGGTGGGGGTGCTCTGGCTTCTTTACTATTTTTCCATTGTCCAGGGGTATAACCTCACCCATTATACCTGGCCCTGGCTGGCAAAGTTCCGGGCGGTGACCGCAGGGATTCTGCCTGAACCGGATTTTATTCATATCCCGCTCATACGCGCTTTTTTCCTCTGGCTGGTGGATTCGGTGAATGCCCTGCTCAACTATATCCCCATCTTTTTCATCCTCTTCGGCTGCATTGCCTTCCTGGAGGACAGCGGGTATATGCCCCGCATGGCCTTTATCATGGACCGGCTCTTCAGCCGTTACGGCCTCCACGGTCAGTCCACCCTGCCCATGGTTTTGGGGGGAATCTATGTGGGGGGCTGCGCCGTTCCGGGGGTCATGTCCTGCAAGGGGATTCCCGACGAACGGTCCCGGTTGGCCACCATCCTGATCATCCCCATGCTCAACTGCCTGGCCAAGGTGCCCCTCTATGTGCTCTTGATCAATATCTACTTTGCCCAGAACAAGGGCCTGGCCATGTTTTATATCTCCACCATCAGCCTGCTCATGGTACTGCCCGTATCCAAGCTGCTGACCATGACCGTGCTCAAGGACAAGGAGACCGCCCCCTTTGTCATGGAGATGCCCCCCTACCATCTGCCCACCTTCCGTTCCGTTCTGGGCCGGGCGTTGGAGCGGGTCTGGATGTTTATCCGCAAGATCACCACCATTGTGGTGGCCCTGGCCGTGGTGATTTTTGTCTTGCTTCAGTTTCCGGGGATCAGCCCCGAAAGCATGTCCGGCTACCAGGCACGTAAGGAAAAGGCCATCCATGGTTTTGAATCCAAGATCCAGGGCACAGTCTATGAACAGGCCCTTGCCGGCCCGGCCCTCATGGAGGCCGTCCGTTATCAGACCCGGTATAAACAAGGGCGGATGAATGGGGGCTCGGCCAAGGCCCGGGCCGCATTGGATGCGGAATTTAAAACGGCCAACCCCCTGTTCTTCTCCCTGGTCCGTCCGGGCAAGGACAAGACGGCCAAGGCCGCCTCCCGTGCCCTGCGAAAGCTGGTGAAGGTCCGCAAGGGCCTGCTGCGGGAGATGAAGGCCGAACGATTAAATACCAGTTTTCTGGGGCGCCTGGGCAAGTCCCTGGTTCCCATCACCCAGTGGGCTGGATTCAACTGGCGGGTCAATGTCTCCCTTTTGTCGGCCTTTGCCGCAAAAGAGAGTGCCGTGGCCACCCTGGGTGCCCTCTATGACACCGGGGATACCGACGGTTCACTTGAAAGCCGGATGGCAAAAGGGGAGGACGGGTTTACCCCCCTCCACGCCCTGGCATTGATGATGTTCATGGTGCTCTATCCCCCCTGCCTGGCCACCTCCATTGCGGTCAAACTCCAGTCGGGGTCCGTAAAATGGATGCTTTTTGCCATGGCCTATCCCATGGCCCTGGGGCTTGGCGTGTCCAGCCTCATCTTCACCGGCGGCAGCCTCCTGGGCCTCACCGGTCTCCAGGCCATGGGTGCCTTCTATGTCCTGGCCCTGGTCGTGACCCTTGTGGCGGGAGTTATTCCCATGACATCAACCTGTATACCTCAACCTAAACCCCAAACCCAAGGAGATCCATCGTGAAGTCTCTCATTGCGTTCGTATCTGTTCTGGCCATCCTAAGTGCAGGACCGGCCCTGGCCCATACCCCTTTGTGTTCCTGTTTTGACAACGGGGACGGTTCCATCACCTGTGAAGGTGGGTTTTCCGACGGCTCTTCCGCATCCGGCGTTCAAATGCGGGTGGAAGACCCCGGCGGAAAGGTCCTGATCCAGGGAAAAATGGACGAAGATTCCGAATATACCTTTGACCGTCCCAAGGGGGATTACACCGTTGTCTTTGACGCCGGTGAAGGCCACAAAATAGAAGTCTCCAGCAAGGAGATCACCGAATAGTTCCCCATTAAGGGCAGGAAAGGGTCGACGGATCGGCCCCTTCCTGCCCGGATTATGACAATTTGTGTCCCGTCTCTGCCACGGACCGGGTTTTGATCTGCCTTTTTACCCGGCGATCTCCGGCGGGGCACAAATTGTCATTACACCAATATGAGATGAAATAAAGGCCAAGGAAGATTCCATGGATGTCATTAAAGTAGAGCACCTCGCCCATCGGTATGGAAAACGGATCATTTATGAGGATTTGAACTTTTCAATACCCGGGGGGAAAATCTATGCCTTGCTGGGGAAGAACGGGGTGGGCAAGACCACCCTCATTAAGATTCTCATGGGGTTTTTAAGGCCAAGTTCCGGCCGATGTCGGGTCTTTGGCGAGGAGTCCCATCGTCTTTCCCCGAATACAAGGGCCCGCATCGGCCTTCTTTTTGAGGGGCATCTGGCCTATGAGTTCATGTCCATTGCCCAGATCGAATCCTTTTATGCCCCCTTTTACCCCAACTGGGATAGGGAGATCTACTTTCGCATGGTGGAGAAACTGGGCCTGCCCATGGACCATCCCATTAAAAACATGAGCTGTGGTCAGCGCTCCCAGGTGGTGCTGGGGTTGATCATGGCCCAGCAGCCGGACCTTCTTCTGTTGGACGATTATTCCATTGGTTTGGATGCGGGATACCGCCGGCTTTTCCTGGACGATATGAAAGAATACCTGGCCCAGCGGGGCGGCACCGTCTTCCTCACCTCCCATGTGATCCAGGACATGGTGGACCTGGTGGATGAGGTGATTTTTCTGGAGCGGGGCGGGGAGTTGATGACCACTTCCCTGGAGGCATTTAAAACGGATTTCCATTGCTATCGTATTCCGAAAAACGGATCAGATCCAATGGGGCATATGGGGTTGAAGGCGGGCGCCGTTGTTAAAAATATGGAGACCCATGCCGACCATGTGGACCTGTTTAGCTTCGCCTCCATTGAGGCCGTGGCCCAGGCCCTGGTTCCGGGCGGGGGCAGGATCCCGGATATGGAGGAGATCCCCATGTCCCTTGAGGATGCCTTCATCGGTTACACTGGAAGATATTAAAAAGGAGATTCCCATGATCAGTGCTGTATTCCGCAAAGAGTATTATAAAATCAGGCGCCTCTGGCTGGGGGTCCTGCTCATGAACCTGGCCCTGTGTGTTCGGTTCTTGATCTGTACCCGTCGTCTCTTTATCCTGGATCATCCAGAGGTGGTCTGGTACCGGGTGCTTCATCTGGGGCAGATCCATTATGAAATCTTCAGGTATGTTCCGGCAGCCACGGGTATTCTCATCGCCTGCATTCAATATTTGCCCGAGATGTGGGGGGAGCGGTTGAAGCTTTCCCTGCATCTTCCCATTTCTTCCCATCTTTTGATTCTGGTCCATGTCTGGGTGGGATTGACCGCCCTGTTTCTGGCCCTGCTACCGGATTTGGGCATCATGGTCTGGGTGACCCAGTCCTACTTCCCCATCCAGGCGCTGTTCACCACCCTGTCCACGGCCTTTCCCTGGTTTTTGGCCGGTGTTGCCGCATACCTCGGGGCAACCCTGGTTCTGCTTGAACCCCACCATAAAAGAAAATTGTTTAATTTGGCCCTGGGTGTCGGGTGTCTGATCCTGTTTTTAGTGCCGACGGAACCGGGCAGCTATGCCCGCCTGAGCATTCCCTTGATCTTGCCCCTGGTCTGCATGGCCGTGTCCGTGCTTCTGCCGGCATTTCGATTCCGTTACCGGAGGCTCCAATAATGAAACATCTGGCCCAGGTCTGTTTTTCCCTTGTGATTGTCTTCATCTCCGCCCTTTACCTTCCCCGGATTTACGATGCTCTTTTCCTTGACGATGTGGAAAAAACCCATCTTTTCTATTCTCCGGTGACCCAGGATTTCATCTACAAAGAGAAACAGGTGATACCCATTCCCGGTGTCGTAAAGGAGGACCACCATTCCGAACTGGCCTATCGTACCGGGGAGGGCGAATCTGTGGATCGTTTGACCTTTGAGCAGTATCTGCCCTTTATTTTTTATAAAAATATGGAGATCCGGGGATTTCTTCCCTTGAAAATCCAGGGGCCGGATGGAAGGGAACATACCTTTAAAAAGGCAGAGATCAAGCGGGCCCGTCGCGTCCTTGAACTTAAAGCAGCCACCATTACGGGCAATGCCCCACAAACCCGGGTATGGCCCCTGATAGAATCCAACCCCGGCCAGGCCCGGCTGGTCTTCCCCGATGACCGGTTCCGCATGACCGATACGGCCATGGAATTTGTCAACGCCGACACCAACAGGGTGGATCCGGACCTCACCCGGACCTTTACCCGTGCCCTGGAAGGGGCCGGGTTCATCTTCCCGGCCCGGTCCGTCCACGGTCGATTCACCGTATTAAAACCCTATGACCAGGGCGTCTTCCTGGTGGATCAGGCCCATGCCGTCTTTCACCTGAAACGGGTGGACAACCAACCCGTTGTGGTGAAGACCCCCATTGACCCGTCCCTGAGCACCCGCCATATTAAATCTTCCGAAGACAAGCGACGTCAATATTACGGCCTGCTCCTGGACGGTATGGGCCGGGTTCACCTCTTTTCCAGGGACAACTACCGATTGATTCCCCTGGATTTGCCCGATTATCGCCCCGATGACATGGACCTGAAGCTCATCTTCAATCCCCTATATTGCACCGCCGTTTATTCCGACGATACACGGATTCGGGCCGTGGCCTTTGACCGGGACTTTAATCCCCTGGCCCAGCATACCCACACCATGTCAAGGGCCACCCGGACCCGGGCCTTGAAAATAAGGGATATTCTTTTTCCCGTCTCCCTGGAGATGGGAACCGGCTTTGGCGGATACCTTGGTTTGAAGGTCCGCTGGACACCGGGGCTGGCCGTACAGGGAATGGCGGCCTGGTTTGGCCTCTACCTGGGGGCTGCCCTTCTGGTCCGGAATAGGAAACCCGAAATGGTCCCCTCTGTCCTGGCCCTTTGCCTTGGACCCTTTGGCCTGTTGGCCTGGGCCTGGGGGGGCTTTGGTGATTGATGCCACTATTTTAGAGGGGAGGGGCACCTTACCGGTGTGGGCTCTCCATTTCGCTTGACCCAAAAACATTGTTTAACCCAAACCTTTAGAAGGAAAAAAGATCTATGATGCGACTCACCCGTTGCCTGAGCCTGGTCGCCGTTGCGGCGGCTGTTCTTATGACTGCACAGACAGCCCTGGCCCACAGCCTTTTTATCCAATCCACCCGCTATACCGTCCACAACGGTAAAAAAGCCCCCCTCTACTTTGGATGGGGACATCACATCCCCCTGGATGACGGGATCCAGGGAAAGAAGCTCAAATACATCAAGGTCCTTCCCCCGGACGGCCAGGTCCGTGACCTGGAAATCCGTGAAGGCCGGGGCCTGCATTCCCACTCCATCGAATATGACCAGGAGGGTACCTGGATGCACTGCGCCGAAACCAATCCGGGATATTACACCATCTACCTGGACAAAAAGGGCAAGGAGCACCATGCCATCAAACCCCTGTCCAGGCTCAAGAACCGGGCCGGCAAAATTCTGCTCAGCGTTTATACCACCCAGTTCACCAAAACCTATGTGGCCTGTAAGGCGCCCTCCAAGGGACCCCTTCCCAGGTCCAACCAGTATCTGGAACTGGTGGCGGCGGACAATTTGTTTGACCTGAAACCCGGGGATACCATTGATTTCCAGGTCTATCTGGATGGAAAGCCCTATGGGGGAGAAGGCAGCTGGGATGCCTCCTACGGAGGGTATTCCACCCTGAGCGAGGACATGTTCCATCCCAAAACCGTGTCCAGGGACGGCACCTTCAGCCTGACCCTGCCCAATGCAGGGGAATGGTATGTGCGCTACCATATCAAGATCCCCGCCCCCGAGGCCGACCGGGAGAAGTACCACCAGTTGAAACTGAGCACCTCCACCGTTTTCCTGGTGCCCACGCCGCCCAAAAAGAAATCCGAATAATCCTTTCCCAATCTGCCTTGATCCATGGGAAAGGATGGGCAAAGGGAAAATTCACCCAGTCTTCCGCCGGATATTCAATGTCCGGCGGAAGTGGTTTTAGATCCTTTTTATCCAAAACCTTCCGGTTGAACGCTTCCCCATCCTGGCCTCCTCAAGGTTTGCACCCGTTGACCTTGAAGCCCTGTGCCGGGAAGAGTTGGACTGGATCAGACAGACCCTTCAGGGCTGATCCCTGTCCCCATCTGGATCCTCCCATCCTGCCATGGGAGGATCAAAGTTGAATTGCCGTGGTGCCTTGGATAAAGGCGGTACGGCATTTTTGTTTTTGGCTCTGTAAAAAAGGTTTCCGGGGCATGTGCCGTTCAAAGGGTGGCGGCCAGGAAGAGACTGCCCAGGAGGACCAGGGCCAGGGCAGCCAGACCCTCTATAATCAGTTCCTCCCATTTGGCAATGGATTCGAACCGGGAGGCGCCGGAGATCAGGGTGTTTTTCCCCAGGACACCGGCCATGGTCACCATGGAGAGGGTGACGGCCATGCCCAGGGAGATGGTCAGGCCCATGAGGATGCCAAAGGCCGTGACCCCCATGGACATGGAAAAGAGCATGACCATGACCACGCCCGGGCAGGGGATCATGCCCATGACAAAGGCCGTGGACAGGCCGGCTGGCACAGGGGGGACTGCTTCCCGGATGTCGCCCCCACGGGAATGGAGCTGTTTTTTGACCAGGGTAAAGAGGATATAGAGCCCCAGGACCAGGATAAGGCCAAAGCTCACCCGCTGGGTATAAAGGGTGATGGTGTTCAAGGAACTCTGGAATCCGGTGTGCAGGACCCATTTCACGGCAAGGACCAGGACAATGCCGGAGAGACCGTGGGTAAAGGCCAGGATATTGCCAAAGGCCAGGGCCCGAAGGTAACCCGGTCGGGTGGAGATGATATAGGAGAGGGCCACGGCCTTTCCATGGCCCGGGCCTGCCGAGTGGAGCATACCGTAGGCCAGGGCCGCAGCCAGGGCGGCGGCCAGGGGAAGGACTGAGTTCCGGGCCTTGGCCTGGCGCATCTTCTGGGAAATGGTCTGGCGCAGAACCTGTTGCTGGTGAATGAGTTTTTGCATCCAGGGAACGGCGGCCCTGGGGGCCATCTGAACCGGGGCCGGATCGGCCTTGCCGGTGAAGGGGTTGGCCTGTGCCGGGGAAAGGGCGGAGAAAAGCACCACGGCGGTAAGCAGGAAAATCAGGGTAAGAATTGGGCAAATGGATTTCATTGGGGCGTCCTGAAACGGGTTGTTCATATTCCGATGGCCTAAGGGGTTTTAAAGTCAATGTACAGGGTATAGGGGTGGACCATGTCGTAATAAAAGGATGTGGTCTTGTCTTCTCCAATGCGGGTTTTTACCTTAAATCCTTTGGCATTGTCCAGTCCCACCGGGGCCTTGTCCGGGAAATAAAGGGCGGAATAATATTCCGGATCATAGGGGGCGATCCTGATCTGTTTTCCCTTGGCTGTGGCGGTGACATGGCAGGGCACTAAAAATTCATAAAAGAGAATCCCCTGTTCCAGCCGGGCATTAAAGTCCCGGACATATTTCACCTCAAAGGGTTTTCCCTGGATTTTCACATGGAGATAATACTGGAATTCAGAAATGTTTTTAAATGCCTTTTCCCGGATCACGACCACCTCTTCGGGGCTGAGGCTGCCGTTGCCGTCGGAATCGAAATCCTCTGCAATCATGGCGGAAAACATCTCGTCAAAGGCCCAGAATACCTTGAATCCGGCCAGCCCCTTGTCATCGAAGATCAATCGGGTTTTCTGGGCGATGAAGGCATGGGGGTGGGCCATGGCCGGGCCGGTGAATAAATGCAGGGCCAAAAGGGTCAGGGTCAATAAAACGGCAAGTGATTTCATATATGGATTTCTTCGGGGTTACAGGGGTTTGGTCTCTGTTTTTGTCCCGGACATCATATCAGAATGGGCCAGGGTTGCAAGGAGAGTCCGTTGGACAATTGTCCCCTAGGCCTGTGTATGGATAAAGGAGGAAAGCACAAGGGCGATGAAAAAAGAAGGGAAGAGAGGCATTTTTCATGGATATAGGGTTCCTGGGGTGTTTCCAGGGCACATAACGAAAAGGGGGCTCAGTGGGAATGGGGGGTACTCCACCGACCGACCCTAGGCCGGGATATGCCATATCGATTTTCAGCCCGTTGAATTCTTTGGGGGGAGGGGAAAAAAACCTTATTTTGTTCCCAGGAGTTTTCGGGCATACTCGGTTTCTGGGGCGCTGAAAAGGGCTGCTGTTTTTCCGGTTTCCACGCATTGGCCCTGGTTGAGAATCATCACCCGGTTGCAGAAGCCTTTGACCAGGTCCAGGTCATGGGTGATGAAAAGATAGGCCATGTTGAACTCGGCCTGGAGCCGGCCCAGGAGGTCCAGGATCTGGAATTGGAGGTTCCTGTCCAGGGAGGAGGTGGGCTCGTCCAGGATGATGAGATCCGGTGCCATGACCATGGCCCGGGCAATGGCCACCCGCTGGCGCTGGCCCCCGGAGAGTTCATGGGGCCACCTGGGGGCCAGGTCTGGGGAAAGCCCCACCTTTTCCAGGGCCCATTGGGTCAGTTCGGTGACGCCGGCGGGCATTCCGGCCTTGTCCGGGACACTTCCCATGGCCCGGGGGCCCTCCTGGACAATGTCCCCGATGGTCATCCGGGGATTGAGGCTGGCAAAGGGGTCCTGGAAGACGATCTGGAGGCGCCGGCGCAGGACGGTGAGCGCTGTCCTGTCCAGCCCGGCCATGGCCCGACCCTTGACCCGGACCTCCCCGGAAAAGGGGATGAGGCCCAGAAGGGCCTTGGCCAGGGTGGATTTGCCCGAGCCGGACTCCCCCACCACCCCTAGGCAGTCCCCCCGGGAAAGGGAGAGGGAGATCCCGTCAACGGCCTTGAGGGCGGTGATGGTTTTCCCAAGGATGTTTTTTTTCAGGGGAAAGGAAACCTGGATATTTTCGGCCTCCAGAACCGGGGGCTCCCCCGGGGAAGGAGAGGGAACCCAGCCATGGCCCATGGCCGCAGTAAGGCTTTGGGTGTAAGGGTGTTGGGGCTGTTCCAGCACCCGCCCACAGGGGCCGGATTCCACAATGCGCCCCTTTTGCATTACATGGACTTCGTGGGCCAGGTCTGCCACCACCTTGAGGTCGTGGGAGATGATGAGGATGGCCATGCCCGTTTCCTTCTGGAGTTTGCCTAAAAGGGTGAGAATCCTCCGGGCCACGGTGACGTCCAGGGCTGTGGTGGGTTCGTCGGCAATGAGGAGTTCCGGATCATTGGCCAGGGCCATGGCCAGCATCACCCGCTGGCGCTGGCCGCCCGAGAGTTCGTGGGGAAAGGCTGACAGCCGCTCCTCCCCCCGGTGGATGCCCACCCGTTTCAACAGTTGGATCACCCGTTCCCTGGCCCGGGCTTTGCCCATGCCCTGGTGGATGCGCAAGACCTCGGAAACCTGTTTTTCCACGGTGTGCAGGGGATTGAGGCTGTTCATGGGTTCCTGGAAAATCATGGAAATGCGGTTGCCCCGAATGCCCCGCAGCCGGCGTTGGGACATGGAGAGTAAAGAGTCCTCCTTGAACCGGATGTCCCCCCGGCCCACCCGGGCCACCCCGGGGAGCAGTCCCAGTATGGCCCTGGCGGTGAGGCTTTTGCCGGAACCGCTTTCCCCCACCAGGGCAGTGGTTTGGCCGGCCCGGATCCGGAAACTGACCCCCCGGACGGGGGTGTCGATTTCCCGGGTGTTGCGGTCCAGGGATATTTTGGGGATTTCAATGGAAAGGCGGTCCATATTCAACAGATCAGGTATGGGGGCAGACATCAGGGCAGTTCCTCACTGTGGGGGTCAATGGCATCCCTCACCCCTTCGCCGATGAAGACCAGCAGGGTGAGTTGCAGCGCCAGAATAATAAAGGCGGAGAGGCCGATCCAGGGCGCCTCCATGTGGGCCTTGCCCTGGGCCAGAAGATCCCCCAGGGAGGGCATGCCTGCAGGCAGGCCAAGGCCCAGGAAATCCAGGGAGGTCAAAGAGGCGATGGCCCCGTTGACCACAAAGGGCAGATAGGTGGTGGTGGCCACCAGGGCATTGGGCAGCATGTGGCGGAAAACAATGGCCCGGTCGCCCACCCCCAGGACCCGGGCGGCCATGACATAGTCCAGGTTGCGGCAGCGCAGGAATTCCGCCCGGACCACATCCACAAGGCCCATCCATGAAAAGAGGAGCATGATGCCCAGGAGAATGAAGAAGCCCGGTTCCATGAAGCTGGACAGAATGATGAGCAGGTAGGTTACGGGCATGCCGCCCCAGATCTCCATGAGGCGTTGCCCCAAAAGATCCGGCCAGCCCCCCCGGTAGCCCAGGAATGCCCCCACCAGAACCCCTGCTACGCTGGAAAAGGCCGCCAGACAGAGGCCGAAGCAGACCGAGATCCGGAATCCGTAGAGGATGCGGGCCAGGACATCCCGTCCCGAGTTATCCGTACCCAGGGGGTTGGCCCAGGTGGGGGGGGAGGGAAAGGTCCCCTTGACCTCGAAATTAATGGTATCGTAGCTGAAGCGGATGGGGGGCCAGACCATCCATCCCTTTTCACTGATCAGGGCCTGGACGGTCGGATCCCTGTAATCGGCCTCGGTTTCAAAATCCCCGCCGAAAAGGGTTTCTGGGTAGGAGACCAGGGCCGGGAAGAGGAAGATGCCGTTATACCGCACCAGTACGGGGCGGTCATTGGCCAGTATATCCGCCCCCAGGCTCATGGAAAAGAGGAGGAAAAAGAGCCACAACGAGAGATATCCCCTGCGGTTGTGTTTAAAGGTCTGCCAGCGCCGGCGGTTCATATCCGAGTTCATGAAGCGCATTATTGCCTCCGGGCATCAAAGTTGATTCGTGGATCCACCAGGGCATAGGAAATATCCGAGACGATTTTCAATACCAGGCCCAGGAGGGTGGAGATGTACAGGGTGCCGAACATGACCGGATAATCCCGTTGCATGGTGGCCTCAAACCCCATGAGGCCCAGGCCGTCCAGGGAAAAGATGATTTCAATCATCATGGCCCCGGTGAAGAAGATACCAATGAAGACCCCAGGGAAACCCGAGATGACGATGAGCATGGCATTCCTGAAAATATGGGTGTACAGGATGCGGTTTTCCGTGAGTCCCTTGGCCCGGGCCGCCACCACGTAGAGTTTGCCCAGTTCGTCCAAAAAGCAGTTCCGGGTGAGCATGGTTAGCCCTGCAAAGCCGCCGATGGTCATGGCCGTCACCGGTAGGCACATGTGCCAGAAATAGTCCAGAATCTGTGCCCCCAGCCTCATCTGGTCAAAGCCGGGGGAGACCAGCCCCCGCAAGGGAAACCATTTCACCCCTGAGCCCGAGGCAAAGAGCATGACCAGGAGAATGGCAAAGAGAAAGACGGGAATGGCCGAGGCCACCACCACGGAAAAGGAGGTCCAGCCGTCAAAGGGGCTGCCCCTGCGCACGGCCTTGGCAATGCCCAGGGGAATGGAGATAAAATAGGTGAGAAGGGTGGTCCAAAGGCCCAGGGAGATGGAAACGGGCATCTTCTCCTTGATCAGCTCCACCACGCTGTAGTCCCGGAAAAAACTCTCTCCCAGATCGAACTTGAGGTAATTCTTTAAAAGGGCGAGGTAGCGATGCCCTAGGGGTTTGTCAAAGCCGTAATATGCCTTGATTTCTTCCACCAGGGTCGGGTCCAGGCTGTCGTTGCCCTTGAAAAGACTGGATTCCGTATTTGATTCCGCATGGGCCAGGTTGTCGTCGGAACCGCCGATGACCCGGTCCATATACCCATTGCCCTCCCCCTGGAGTTGGGCCACCATGGATTCCACAGGCCCCCCGGGGGCCAGCTGGACCACGAAAAAATTAATGGTGAGAATACCCACAAGGGTGGGCAGGGCAAAGAGGAAGCGTTTGCAAAGATAGGGAAACATGATCAAAACTCCGTGACGGGTTCGGCCCACCAGCAGGATTCTCCCAGGGCGTAGCCGGGCCGGTGGTCGGGCATGGCAATGCCCCTGCGCACTGCCAGGTTGTAGGTGGTGGATACCCCCAGGGGAATCACATAATGGCCGGACATGAGGCGTTGGTCCAGGCAACGTCCGGCCTGGATGAGCTGCTTTCGGTTCCGGGCGTTTAATATCCTTGTGAGGAGGCTGTCAACAACCGGGTCTTTGAGGCCGATGAGGTTGCGCCCCCCGCTGTCGGGCCGGGCAAATTCAGAATGCCAGGAAAAGAGGATTTCCTGGCCCGGCCAGAGGCGCTGGCCATGGGCCGAGGCAATCATATCGTAGTCATAGTTGTCCAGGCGATGGATGAACTGGGCCGAATCCACCAGGTGGGCCGATGCCCGGATGCCCAGTTTGCTGAGATTGAAGAACCAGGGCTGGGCCAGCCGTTGCTTGCCCGATGAGTTGACCAGGAGGCGGAAGGTCAAAGGCGTTCCCTTGGCATTGACCCTGCGCCCCTCCTTTACGGTCCAGCCAGCCCGGCAGAGCAGATCGTGGGCTTTGACCAGATTGCCCCTGTTGAAACCATTGCCGTTGGTGACGGGGAGTGCCGGGGTCCATCCCGCCTTGGCTGCGGACAGATCTGAGTTGGAGAAGAAGCTGTTGCACCGTTGGTATTGACCGTAGAGCAGATGGGTGTTGGTCCACTTCCAGTCAAAGGCCAGGATCAGGGACTGCCGGACCAGGGGATCGTTGAAGGGGGCGCGGCGGGTGTTGAAGAAAAATCCTTCAATGCCCATGGGCTGGTCATGGGAGAGGCGGACGGTTTTCACACCGGGAATCTGTTTCAGGGCCTCCCAGTGCCGGGCGGCATATTCCATTCGAAGATCGTAGAGCCCGGCCCGGAAGGCCTCCAGGGCAACGGTGTCGTCCCGGAAATATTCGTATCTCAGTTCGTCGAAATTGTACATTCCCCTGCACACGGGTAGGTCCTTTGCCCAATAGTCCTTCACCCGCTGATAGACAATGTTCCGGCCCAGGTCAAAGGAGGCAATGCGGTAGGGGCCGCTGCCCACGGGAATCTCCAGGGTGGTTCGGCCCATCTCCCGTTTGGACCAGTAATGGGAGGGGTAGACCTGGAGGCAGGCAATGATGAGGTAGAGTTCCCTGGGGGCTTTTGGGGCGAACCTGAACTCCACCCTTAGGGGGTCCAGGGCCTGAACCGAGCGAACATCCTTGAAAAAGCGCCGCAGACCCGAGCCGAGTTTTCCCTTGAGGGCATTAAAGGAAAAGATCACATCCTTTGCCCGGATGGGGCCCCCGTCGTGGAACCGGGCTTTGGGATTGATGTGGAAGCGGATGCGGCTGTGGTCCGTTGAGACCTGTATGGATTCGGCAATGAGGCCGTATACGGTATTGATTTCGTCCAGGGACTGGACACAAAGGGCGTCGTCCAGCCCATGGAAGCCTGCTGCGGGCCGTCCCTTGACGGCAAAGGGGGAAAAATTATCAAAACTGCCCAGGGAATGGCGGCGGAAGACCCCGCCCTTGGGGGCATCGGGCCGGACATAGTCAAAGTGGGTAAAGTCTTTAGCGTATTTGGGCGTCCCCCCCATGGACAGGGCATGGACCCGCGGTCCCAAAGGGGCGTCGGCGGCCTGGGCCCAGGTGGCGGTCAGGACAAAAAGAGCGGTGGCGGCAAGTCGGCGTATGGCGGGGTTTTGTTTCATATGGGAAAGAAGGGGCGCCCTTCCCAAGGGAGGGGGCCCCGCATTAAAGGGTTTCAGGCTTAGAAGGAGAGGGCACAGGCCATTTTAAAATCCCGGCCCTTGTCCACACCACCCCGGTAGTTGACATATTCCCGGTCAAGGAGGTTGTCCAGGCCCAGGTCCACCCGCATGCCCCTGGCAAAGCTGACATTGGGGGTCCAGACCATGCCCATTCCGTGGATGGCATAGCCGGGGATGGAGTCCGGGCCGCCGCCGTAGATCACATAATCGGAGCCGGCAACACATTTGGACTTCCAATAGAAGTTCAGGTTCTGGGCGGGCAGGTCCCAGCCCAGGGTCAGGGTCAGGGTATGGGGGACGGAGCCGGTTTTTTCGTTGGACGCCTTGTCTTCCCCGTTGACCACCCCATAGGCGGCATTGAGGGAAAATGCTTTGAACCGGTAGCCCAATTCCACTTCAAATCCGTAGCGGTGGACTTCTCCCACGTTGATGTTGGTGTATTCAATGATCCCGGTGCCCGGGTTGACGGAGGGGGTCTGGGTGGCCGAGATAAAGTCAAAGACCTTTTCCGTGAAGGAGACGGCCTTGAACCGGAACTGGTCCGAGGGGGTGACCAGGCTGTCAAAGTTCAGGCCGAATCCCCCCTCCCAGGTCTTGGCGGTTTCCGGTTTCAGATCCGGGTTGGGAACCACCATCATGTGGCCTATCCCCGGGATCACGCCCCAGTCCATGAGGAAATAGATTTCATCCATGGTGGGGGCCCGGAAGGTTTCGGAATAGGAGGCAAAGAGGTTGAGCCAGTCATTGGGACGCCATTGCCCCGAAAGTTTGGGGGACCAGTGTTCGTCTTCCTGGTCCGGGTAGCCAAGGGTATTGGCCTGGCGTTCGTACCGGGTATAGCGGACGGCCGGGGTCAGGGTGAACTGGTCCATGATGTCCAGTTCAAGTCGGGTAAAGGCCCCCAGGTCCATGGCATCGGCATCGGGACGAGAGGGATCCGGAGCGCCGGAATCCTCACCCTTTTGCTGGTCAAAGGCACCGTCGGTGCCCAGGGTCAGACGCCAATCCAGCCCCTTGGTGAACCGGCCGGAAAAGGTGTTGTAAACATCAAAACCCAGGGAGTTGAAGTCATCCACATAGTCCTGGATATCGGTTGCCCGCTTGTCTTCCCGGTCCACATATTGAAAGGCCGCCTTCAGGTCCACCAGGCCGTTGCCCCGGTACCAGTCCCACATGGCCGCTACCCGTTTTTGATCGGATTGGTAGCGGCGGGCACCATTTTCAATGTCTTCGTTAAATGTGTTGAAGGAGAGGGCGAGTCTGTGGTCCATGTTTGGCCGCAGGGTGGTCTTGAACAGAGCCGAGGTATTGTCCCCGTCCCGGTCAATGGTTTTTGATCCGTTGCCGGGGTTGCTGCTGTGGTAATCCCGGTAATCGTGGTGGGTGCCCGAGACCAGGAAATCAAAGATGCCGGATTTCCCGTAGGCCGAGGCCGTGCCGTAGCTGTCCTCGGAACCGGATCGGTATCCGGCCTTTACACTGGCTCCCATGGCTTGGCCCGGTTTGAGAAAGTCGGCAGCATCCTTGGTGGTCATGGTGATGACACCGCCCATGCCGCCAGAACCGTGGAGGGTGGAGGCCGGTCCCCTGAGGACTTCGACGGATTTTAAAAGGGAGGGATCCATCTGGGCCGGGTTCCGGCCGATACCGCCTATGCCCCGGAAGGTCTGGCGGACGCCGTCCACCTTCATGATGATCTGGGTCTGTTCCAGGCCCCGGATGGAGGGGCGCTGGGTGGGACCGAAATTCCCATTGTCAAAATCCACGTTGGGGATATCGTCCAGGGCGTCTTTAAGGTTGGCGGCCTGGGAACGTTCCAGCTCCTCCTTGTCCAGTTTCACCACCGAGGCCGGGGCATCAAAGACACCGACTTTTTCACGGGTGGCCGAAACCACAACCGCATCCAGTTTAAGTTGGGCGGTTTTGTCCTGTTCCGGGGCGGTATCTGCCCAGGTCTGTCCTGTACCCAGGATCAGCACTGCGGCGAACAGGGCAAGGGAATGCTTCACCGGTTTCATACAATTCTCCTTTATATGGTGCATGTTACACAGATGGTGCAGGCAGCACGATGGGGGCTACACCGCTTCCAGGGCCCGGCACCAGCTGCGCAGGGTCCCGGGGAGGGCCAGGGGCTCTCCTTCACAACAATGGGGCAGGCTGAAAACAGCGTGGTTGGCAATGGCCGGCAGTTGGGCCGCTTGGGGGTGTTGCTTTACAAAGTTCCGGATGGCGGCCAGTCCCGGTGCTGCATCACCGGTGAGGGCGATCATGTCCGGGGCCGCTTCCATGAGGCCGTCCAGGTTTTTGATGACCCGGATGGGGTGGTCATCGGTGGGGTCTCCGGTTTTGGGTATCCCATGGCCCACATTGACGCAGCCGCAGGGGGTGAGGATCATTTCGTCGGCCTGGCTTTCCTCTTCCACCAGGAGCAGGGAGGTGGCTTTGCCGGGCCAGGGAAGTCCCAGGAGGATGAGTACCCGTTTCCCCAAATTGTCGGGAAGTCGGTCAAAGGCGTTTCCCATCTCTGTTTCGTATTTGTCCGCGATTTTTTTGGCCCGTTTTCCGCGGTCCAGTATCCGCCCGGTATCCACAATGCCCTGGAGGGTGGTGCCGCTGAAATCGGCCACTTCAACATCAAATCCTTCTTCTTCCACCTTGGATGCGATGGTGGCGGCATCCAGCCTTGGATCCGGAGATTTTTCCAGGACGATGCGGGTGATGCCCAGCCGTTTGGCCAGCCCCAGAAAGGCGGATTGCTTTGGACCCATGACGCAGGCGGTGCACTCAATCTGCCGGCTCAGGGGAAATCGATCTTCGATCATGGGGGTGAGGGCGGTGGCCATGAGGCTGGGGTGGACCCCCAGTTCACCGGCCGTGGTGACGAGGCGGTCGCCGATCATGGCGATGTTGACAAGCTCCGGGGTTCTGGACATGGAGACTCCTTAAAGAAAGTTTATATAGAGCTGAGTGTTTTGTGATTCACAAACTTCGATTTGGAAGTAAGCGATAGTTAGGTAAAGCAAATAAAGAATAGAATCAAGTTAAAATTTGTTACACAAAACAGGTCGGCGGGTGGTGGTGTTTCAACTTCCATTAGATTCCGGACGGTTAATGGCCGGAAAAAATAGGAATTTAATTTTCCCACCCATGGAAGGCGGTGCAGGGAAGGCGGGGATGGCAAAGGATCGGCCCGTGGATTGACCCCACTCCCATTGCACTTGTACGGTTCGCGACCTGGCCTGGGGAAATGGGGTTGGGTGGATTTTCGGCGGTCGGGAGAAAGGGTGTTTTAATAAAATATGATGCGGACTTGATTTAAAAGTATAATATTCGTATAAATCTTCTTTATGAAGAATTATCTTCTGAATATATTTTGACCTAAAGAAGAAAGGAGATGAAGTGGACATCACCATCAAAGAGACAAAGGAGATTCCCAGGGATCAGGTATTGGATATTTACAGGCGAAACCAATGGTCGGCTGCGGAAAAGCCCGATCTTCTCTACAAGGGGTTGACCCATTCCCACACCCTGATTTCCGCCTGGGTGGGGGAGCGGCTGGTGGGGCTGGCCAATGCCGTCACCGACGGCTACCTTGTGGTCTATTATCCCCATATGGTGGTCCACCCGGATTACCAGGGCATGGGAATCGGGCGGAAAATCATGGATGCCATGCACGAAAAATTCGACGGGTTTCACCAACAGATCCTCACGGCCGACGGGGACGCCGTTGGATTTTATGAAAGGTGCGGTTTTGAATCCGCAGGAAAAACAAAACCCATGTGGATCTACGCGGGAAACGATCATTAGGACGGGGGCTGAAAAAAGGCCCGGGCGGGTCATGGGGCACCGATGTAAACCGGCATGACCGGTAATTGGATCCGCTCCTTCAATTCCCATATGCGATTCAGAGGGGGGGGCGAAGCATTACTGGATTCGGGAGTAGGGAATCTGTGTGGATAAGCTGTTATTGGATAATGAAAGAAAGTGGACAGGGGGGACGGCGGGATAGACAGAGGCAACGTCCCGGTTTGCGTAAGCAGGGGGGATTTTGTTTCTATCCGAACCGGAGTTCCTTGTCCAGGATGTAAATGCCCACAATCATGTGTCCTATGCATTTTCCTTTATCCGGGGGGGAGATGTGTTCCACCCGGGTCCGGATGGAGACGGGCATGGGGCGCTCGTCCCCCTGGTAATATTTCATCTCCAATACATCCCCCACATTCAAGAGGTCCAGAACATTGGAGTCTTCTTTGACAAGGATCCCCAACCCCTTGGAGGAATAGTCCCGCAACTTGAAATGGTAAGCGATTTCGGCATTTTCCGGCCTGAATTCGACACTTGAGTTTTCCACCACAAGTTTTCTGCTTTCCCGGCGCTGTTCTTTTGTCATGGCTCTTCCCCTGGAGCATGTTCATCTTTGATAATGGTTCATGGGCCCAATTTGGTTTTACAGCTTAACACGGGGATCATAATAAGCCAGCGGCATTTTGTAAACCGCAATTTCCCTTAAACCCAATTGGGTACTAGGGGAAGGACACAGGACACGGGCCAAATGATTCCGGGTCAGGTGGAAATAATGATTTGCCTTGTGGTTGTAGGGTTGATACAGATCAGTGCTTTGGAGTGCATTTATCATGTTCCGGGAGGTGGAAAATGACCGATTTCATGGATAGGATCAGGACCGGAGGTCTTCTTTTTGACGGTGCCATCGGCACCATGCTTATTTCCGCAGGGCTCAAGGGCGGCACACCGGCAGATGCCTGGATACTGGAGCGGCCCGAAGAAATTATTAAGGTTCACAGGGCATATGCAAGGACCGGGGCCCATGTGGTGACCACGGCCACCTTTGGTGCCAACACGGTTAAGTTGGAAAAGGCAGGACTCCATGACCGGGCCCATGAAATCAATTCCCGGGGTGCATCCCTGGCCCGTGAAGCTGCCGGGGATGTCTGCCTTGTGGCCGGGAACATGGGGCCCACCGGGGAATTGCTGTTCCCCTCGGGCACCCTGACACCCGAAAGGGCCGAAGCCTGTTTCGCTGTCCAGGCAAGGGTATTGGCAGAGGAGGGCGTAGATTTTTTCCTTCTCCAGACCTTTTTCGATCTCAATGAAATTCGGGCAGCCATAAGGGGGGTGAGGTCGGTGAGCCCTCTCCCTGTCTTTGCCTCCATGACATTCCGTCAGACCCCGAAAGGGTATGCCACGGTGATGGGGAATCCACCCCGGAAGAGCATGGTCGCCCTGGTGGATGCCGGGGCTTCGGTGGTTGGGGCCAATTGTTCCCTGGGCAGCAGGGCCATGGTGGGATTGGCCGAAGAGATCCGCAGCGCCGTAGATGTACCGGTGATGGCCAAGCCCAATGCCGGTGTTCCCAGGGTTGAGAACGGGCGGACACTGTATACGGAATCGGCATCCACCTTTGTGGAGAACATGGCCGAAATATCCGGTTTGGGAGTTGAGGTCATTGGGGGATGTTGCGGGACGACACCGGACTATATCCGCCGTATGGCCCAGCTGTAAACGATTCCGGCCAGACATGGCCCAATGGCAAACGGGGCCTGCTTTGTTCAAGCCTGCCCCGTTTGTCTTTTTTCCGGTTTTGGATGGGGGACACCAGGTGTCCCCCATCCAAGATTTCCCGATACCGTTTTAAAACCGGATGGTTTTATAAGGGCCCTGGCCAAAGAGACCCGCTATCGCCTTCAGGATCGCCGCCGGTGCGCTGTGCCTATTGCCAGGCACTGGCGGCCAGGGACATGAGCCCGGCACTGTTTCTGACATCCTGCACCGAATTGACAGTCTCTGAATTGTCGGCACTGAATTGGGTCATGGCCGTGATCAAATTATCCACGGCCGCACCGGTCAAGGCCCTTCCGTTGGACAGCACAATGCGGTCCACGGCATGGTTGCCCCCATTGTTCTGGTTTTCAATGCGAAGGGTATCGTTAGCCGCAGAGATGATAAGATCCTGCCCCTCTTTGTAAAATCCGATTTCAGAGGTGGAATAAAAGGAGAGGTCCAGGGTATCGTTGCCCTTTCCATCAATGATCCGTACAGATCCGTCCCCACGCTCAAACACGTAGCGGTCGTCTCCTTCTCCGCCATCCAGGATGTCTGTGCCGGTGCCCCCGTCCAGGGCATCGTTTCCTTTGCCGCCCTGGAAGTGGTCGTCTCCGGCCCCGCCCACAAAGGTGTCGGCCTGGAGGGAACCTTTGATCACGGCACTTCCGGTGATCCGGGTGGTGGATTCCACCTCCTGGATGTCAAAGTCGACCCCATAGGTGCCGGTCTCCACCGATACGGCAATGCCGTCGTCTGTGTACATGCGGGAGAAGTCCACCACCGTGGCCGTACGGGCCTCAATCCGGTCCTGTCCCTGGCTGGCAAAGATGAGGTCGTTGCCCGTGGTATTACCGATAATACGGTCGTCGTGTTCGCTGCCCTGGGCCTGCTCGACGTTGGCCAGGGTGTGGGTGAAGGCACTGGAGTGGCGGTCCCTTGCCGTGTTGGCACCCAGGTTGATCTCCACCCCGTGGGTGAGGCCACCATCGGTGAAGGAGACCGTGTCCGTGCCCTCTCCGCCGTCATAGGTGTCCGAGCCCATGGAGCCGATGATCCAGTCGTTCCCCTGGCCCGAGCGGATGGTTTCCGAGCCGGTCGAGGTTTCAATGAGATCTCCGAAACCGGACCCGACCACGGTTTCCACATGGCTGAGGAAATCGGGTCTGCGGACCAGTTTTTCCCATTGGTGGCGCTGGTCAATGTCCATCACCTCCGTGCCCATGGTAACCCAGACACCTGTATTGGCATCTGCGTAGGTGACGGTATCAATGCCGTCCCCACCATCCATGAGGTCTCCGTCCCCAATGCCCATGAGGGTATCGTTGCCGCCAAGGCCCCTGATCACATCCAGACCCAGGCCGCCGTAGAGGAGGTTGGCCTGGCTGTTGCCTTCCAGCACATCGTTGAACAGGGTGCCGGAGAGATTCTCAATGTCGTGGAAATCATCCAGACCCTGGCCGTGGCCGGTGCGCAGGCTGGCAACCACCCCTTCGGCCATGTTGAGATAATCCACAGTGTCGGTACCGGTGCCGCCGTAGAAGGCATCTCCGTCACCCCAGGCGTAGAAGGTGTCGTTACCGCCCCGGCCCCGGAGGATGTCCAGGCCCTTGTACCCGGCCAGGACATCGGCATTGGCCGTTCCGTAGATCCGGTCGTTGGCACTGGAACCGTAGACGGTCTCGACATTGGAAAGGGCCTGGACCAGGTAAGCGCTAAGGCTGCCGTCGGCGGCAACCACAACGGGTTGAGCGTTGGCCAGGTCCACCCAGATTCCGGCATTGTCGTCGGTGTGAACGGTGAGGTTCCGATAATCCACCACGTCGGTGCCGGTGCCCAGGTTTATGGTGTCCGTACCCAGGCTGCCCAGAACCCTGTTGTCTTCGTCGTTGCCGATGATGGTGTCGGTGTATTTACTGCCTTCCACATCTTCAATGGAGGCCAGGCGGTCCACAAATGCGGTGGGATCGCCTTGGGCATCCAGATGCACGGCCTGACCCCGGGTGAGGTCCACCCTCACACCGGCACTGAAGTCGGCATACCGGATCAGGTCGGAGCCTTCACCGCCGTCCACGCTGTTGGCGCTGCCTTCCCCGGTGAGGAAGATGTCGTTGCCCCCGTGTCCCACCAGGGTGTCGAACCCGGCGCCGCCGGAGAGGACGTTGGCCTGGTTGTTGCCGATGAGCTCGTCCTGGTACCAGGTACCATAGACATTCTCAATGGAGACATAGGTATCCCCCTCGGCATCCCCGCCTTGGCCTTTGCCCGTAAGCAGGTTGACCACCACACCGGTTTCGCCGGCGAGATCCCCGTCAAAGAGGACGGAGTCACTGCCGCTTCCGCCGTAGAGCCAGTCCGCACCCTTGTTGCCGATGAGGACATCGTCCCCGTCTCCGGCTTCCACATGGTCGTCCCCGGCACCGGCAAAGATCATATCGTCGCCTTGACCCGTGTAAATCAGGTCGTCGCCGTTGTCAGACCGGATGATGTCCTTGCCCTGGCCCGTGGTGATGGTATCTGCGGCGGAGCCCGTTGTCACGACCATGTCTGCGTTTCCGGTGGTGAGATTGACCGCAGCGGTTTTGGATCCAATGAATTCGGACACGGCCATGTAGGCATTGCCGTAAGACCGGGTGCGATACCTCAGGTCCAGGGTGAGGGCATCCGTGGTGTCGGAAAGGTCCAGGCTTATGACCACGGGGAAAGGACTGCTGTCTTCCACAATCTGGTTGGCATAGAGGGAAAAGCCCACCTTGTCCTGGGTCAAAAAGGCGATGTGGCGGTATTGGTCACCGTCATCGGCCTGGGACATGTATTGGAGCAGGCGCAGGGAGAAGGAGCCGTCCTGGTTTGCCACCAGCAGGTCATTGTTGTCCCGGGTGAAGACCAGGTCCCTGAAGTCATGCATGAGGTTCAGGGTATCCTGGGCTCCGTCTGTATCCTGGTTGTCGATGATATAGGTGCCGGTGGCACCGGTCATATAGACATCGGATCCGCCCCGGCCCCGTAAGGTGACGCCCTGTTCCCTGGTGTTGAGGACAATGAGGGTATTGTCATTGTCGTCCCCGCCCAGAAGCCGGGTGTTGACCCCGCCCCTGAGGGTCTTGGCCCCCCAGGCGGTTCTGGGGGCGTAAAAGGACATTGAAGTCCAGCCGATTAAATTATAGTGGGTGGCCAGCTGGGGCTCACCCAGGGCGAAGATATCCAGAACTTCGGTGGTCTGTTGGGAGATGTCCACGGTGTCCACCACCAACCTGCCCGAGGTCTTGACCTTGTAGGTGAACCCGTCGGTGGTTATCACGGAAAAGGGGGCCTCTTCCTGGTCGGAGTCCACGTTCAGGGTGAAGAAGACCTCACCGATCTGCATGTGAACCGTATCCGTGCCGTACCCGGAGAAGTTCATGACCCGGGAGGTGTCGTTGACATAGATGAGGTCGGTTTTGCCGTCCTGGCCCCCGTTGGTGAGGGTGATGCGGCGGGTGGTGTCCAGATCGGTGATGTAATAGGTATCCTGGCCGTTGCCGCCGGTGACGGTTTCCCGGGCACCCTGGGAAAGGACAAAGAGGTTGTCCTTATCGTTGCCCGTATAGGTGTCGTTGCCCGGGCTGTCCGAGATCTTGACCACGCTGCGGAATGCATTGCCCTGGCTCAGATCCCGGGTGACCCCGTCCTGGTTTCCATCGTTGATCACCGTAACAGGACCGATGCTGCCGTCGTCCAGGATGTCGGCGGTAAAACCCTGGTCGTCGGCAATGACCATGTGGCGCACCGCCGCATTGGCGAACCAATGGGGGAGGACCACGGCATGGGCAGGGATAAGGATGTCCCCGCCCGGGGTGAGGTCGGCCAGGGCGGTGCTGCTTCTATAGATGTACAGATGGTTGCCCACCCGGAGGGTCTTGACCTCTGACAAACTGCCCTCCCTCAGCTGGAGGGTGCCCACCTGTTCGTCGGTGCCCTGGTCGTCCACCAGGATGAGGCGGCCCCCGGCAGCCTGGATTTCGGTCGATGCTGCGGCCAGGGAGGAGACCCGGGTGGCGCTGGTGACCATTTCAATGTCCACCCCATAGACATCGGCCCCGTTGCGACCGGAAAGAACGTCCATGCCGCCTTCTCCACCGTCCAGGTGGTTGTCCAGGGCGTTGCCGGTGAGGTGATCGTTGTATTCCGAACCCCGGGCGCCGGAGGCCCCGGCGGCCAGGGTAAGGGTCTGGCCCTGGGTCTGCTGTGACAGATCCTGGTTCATGAGGCTGCGTTGGCCGGATTCGTCCAGCCGATAGGTGCTGCCGTTCATGCTCAGCAGCACATCCCGGGCCCTTTCGTAGAGCCGGTAGTCGGTCAGGCGCACACTGGTGCCTGCGTTGGTCTCGATGAGCAGATCCTGGTTGAGGAACCGGGAACCGGTCCAGGTGTCGGCGTCCAGGTTCAGGACAATCATATCCTGCTCATTGTCCCGGGCTGTGTTGTCAATGGTGACGGTGCCGGCATCCCTTTCAACAATATAGGTGTCGGACCCGCCCCCACCCCTGAGGGTGTCGGCGCCGCCGTTGCCGATGAACAGGTTGTCCTGTTCATCCCCGATGAGGGTGTCGGCAAAGGCCGAGCCGGTCACATCCTTGACCAGGGCCGGGGCCAGGGTCAGATCCACGGTTTGGCCCTGGGTTGCATGGCGCAGGTCCATGGCCATGGCCGTATAGGGTACCCTGCCCGAGGCCGTGTCATGGGCCGGGGTGAGCAGGTATCCGTCATCGGTGAAAAGCATGAGATGACGCACGGTGGCGTCGATGAACCAGTTCTCCACCGTGGCGGAGACCGCATCCTCCCCGGTGCCCGTGGCCGCCCGCAGATGGTTGCCGGAGCGGGTGAGGGTGATATCATCCTTGTCGGCATAGATGCGCAGGATGTTCATCTCCTCTCCGGTCTGGGTGTTGCGGATGGTGTTGTCCCCGTCCCCGGCGGTGAGGATATAGGAGTCGGTGCCTTCCCCGCCCACCAGGATATCGTTGCCCCTGCCGGCAAAGAGCTGGTCGTTGCCCGCCCCGCCCCTGAGGGTGTCGTTGCCGTCCAGGCCAGCAATGCGGTTGGCAAAGTCGTTGCCCGTGAGCATATCGTCATGGTCGGATCCGGTCAGGGACTGCCGGTATTCTGCGCCCAGGCCGTTGGCCAGCGTGTGGGAGACCCCTGCCTCGGCATCGGCAAAATTGGGGGCGATGTTGATCAGAACGGAGTCATTGTCCGTATCCCTTGAGCCCTCGGGGGTGACATACTGCAGGTATTGATTGTCCTTGGTGTGGAAGAGCATGTGGCGAAAGGCCGATTCCCTGAACCAGTTTTCCACGGTGCCGATGTGGCGACTATTGACGTAGATGCCCAGATCATCGGTCCCGGTTCGGGAAAGGCTGATCTCGGACCGGTTGGCGTCAATGTAGGTGGTGTCCATGGTTTCGTCCTGGTCGAAGTTGCGGATGGTGTCCACGGAGTCCCCGTCCAGGGAGTAGATGTCCGCACCTCCCCGGCCCATGAGGATGTCGTTGCCCCCGCCGCCGGACAGGATGTTGTCCAGGGCGTTGCCGGAAATCCGGTCGTCCAGGTGGGTGCCCGAGATCCGGACCAGTGTTCCGTTTTCAAAATTTTGGTCGATGAAGACACCGTTTCTGGGATTGCGTCCCGCAAACAGATCCCTCAAGCCCGATGGAAAGGCGTTGAGATTGGCCATGGGGGTGTGGTCCCCCCGTCCCAGGATCTGGACCGGTCCGTTGTTGGTCTGGACTTCCAGGCTCAGGTAATGCTCTTCCCTTGCGTAGGAGCGTCGGGCATCGTCCCGTAATTGGACCTGGCCGGTGCCCTGGCGATAGGTCAGTTCAACGGCGTGATACCCTGCGGTTTCGGTTTCAAAGGAGGCATAACGGATCATCTTTTGTGCATCCTTTTCCACGACCCCGTGGCCTTCTGTCAACAGCAGGTTACCGTTCACCCTTAACCGGGAGAGCATGGAGGAGGCCAGCCGGAAATCGTGGCGTCCCGCTTCCAGCCAGACATAGCCGGTGACCGTTGAAAAAACCGCCCGGTCCACGGCCGTGGTTCCCAGTCCTGTGTCGCCGAAGAAATCGGACAGGGTGGCGGCCCTGTGGGAGTTGGGAACGGTCACCAGAAACTCGGAGGGCAGGGACATGGAAGGCGTTCTCTCCCGTAGGGTTCCAATGATGTCGTTGACCACGGTCAGGCCCGTGGCAGCCTCGGGCGGGTCGACCTGGTTCCGGATCAAAGTGGTGAAGTTCTGGAGTGAACTCCAGGAAAAAAAGCGTCTGACCGTGGGCCAGGCAGCGGGATGAACCCCGAAATCCACCCCCCGATCGTAGAACCACTGCAAAATGGCTTCGGCCCTTCCCATATTAAAGGTATAGGTTGTGGGGCGGCCACCGAAGAAATTGATCTCCGATACCCGTGCCGTGGCTGCCCGTCCCGCCGCCAGGGAGGTGACGGTGAAGCCCCGGTTGGCTTGGGGGACCTGGGCGGCCACCGCCTCCTGGATATAATCCCCATGGGTGGAGGCTTCAAACCCGATTTTCTTAAATCCGGTGCCGTCGGCATTCTTGCCCAGGATCCAGCCGTCCTTGGTGGTGACTTCATAGTTGATGTCTTCCGTGCCCCAGCCAAACAGGGTGCCCCGGTGGGACAAGCCGTTGCCAACGGACTGCTGGATGAACAACGCCCCGTTGGCGAGCCGGACGGTTCTGAGTTCATCGTAGGCAATGTTCAGTTTGACACTGTTCACGGAATCATCGGCATTCTCGTGGATGTAGAAGGTGGCATCCTCCCTTTCGATGACGTACCGGTCGGCGCCTTCCCCGCCTTCGTGCCGGCCCCAGCCACCGGACTGGATGTGGGTGTCGTCCCCCTCTCCTCCGTAGAAGTAAGTGTTGTCGGCAAATTCGGTGCCGCTTTTCAGGATATCGTTGCCTTGGTGGCCGTATAGGCGGTCAAAGCCGCCGGTGCGGGTGGCGGAGGTTCCCCCGCCGGTGATGAAGTTGTCCAGGGCGTTGCCGTGGAGGGTGTTCACCCGGTCGTCCCCCATGAGATAGGTCAGGTGGGTGAGGTTCAGGGTGTTGTACCGGGCGGCCCGGTTCACCAGATAGGGGATGTACCAGCCTGTGGCGTAGCCGGCTGAACGGAAGCGCAGATTGGCCATGCCCGAGCCCCCCACCAATACATCGGCGGTGGCGCTACGGGCATCGAAATTGGCGGATGTCCGTCCCTGGAGGTAGATTCCTTTGATGTCCTGGTCCCGCACCGTGTAGAAAAAGGTGTTCCTCCTGTGTAGGCCGGAGAAGTATTCCCCGTCCAGGGTAAGCATGTATCCGTCGGAGGTCCGCAGCTGCAGGTGCTGGTACCGGCTTCCGGAAAGGAAGTTGTCAATGGTGCCGTACCAGGCCCTGTGGGGGGCTACCGAACGGGTCCGGGCCGTGGTGCCGATGCTCAGATCCCGGGCGGCCCGGGCGGCGGCCCCAATGGCCCCCGGGGTGTAACTATAGGGGTCGAAGCCAATGGTATGGTCCGCCGCCTTGATGCCCAGCTCCAGGTTTTCCAGGGCAATTTCGCCCAGGGAGAGGGTGTCGATCATGGCATCGGCGCTGGTGTCATCGTTATCGATGACAAACTGGATGTTCTCCTTGACCACGTAGGTATCGGCACCCGAGCCCCCGGTTAAGGTGGCATGGCCCCCGCCCACGATAAAGGTGTCGTTGCCCCCGTTTCCGGACAGGTCGTAATGGTAGACGGACAGGGTGGCCCGCATATCGGCCAGCTGCTTCCGCCGTTCCGCATCGGTCTGCAAGGGCCTTGGGTCGTTGCGGTGGGGCCGGTTGATGGAATGGTATTGGAAATTGGACATGAGGGGCCCCAAAAAGACATTGTCCCTGTTGTTGCCGGTGTAGTTGCCGAACAGGTTCTGGTCGTTGGCGGTCATGCCCGCAATCACGGTTTCCGAGTGCACGGGGATGGCCCAGAACATATGGGCCGTGGCCCGGGTTACCTGGATATCATATGACTCTCCGAATCCAAGGACAAAATAGTCTGTGTTGCCCGGCAAAAGTCCGCTCCAGGTCGCTGAATGGGTGCTTAGATTTCCCGAGCTGCCCGTGAGCTGATTCTCGGGAACCCCGCTCACCGTCACCGTTGACAATTGGCCCGGATCCCCGACAACGGCGGTAATACCGCCGCCCAGCATGGAGTTGTCCCCCACCTGGAAGTCAATGGCCCTTTCCCCCAGCACCCCGTCCACGGGATGGATCCCGAAGTAGGTGGTGGGGTCGTTGAGGGCGTTGATATAGGCCAGATCCTTGGCATGCTGTTCCATGATTTTATGGGTCTCTTCAACCGCCCCCCAGGGGGTGAGGTTTTTGATCAGGTCCACCACACCCTCCACAATGCCCTGGAAGACCGCATTGACCTTCTGCACCGTGGTGGCGTTCTCGGGCAGGGCGTCCAGATCTTCTGCGATGTGGACCATGGCCGAGTCAAAGATCATGCGCACCACCCCCACCACAATGGCCAGGGGAGCGGTGACGATCTGGGCCGGGGGAAAGGCCGCACCGATGAGATCGATGACGGTGAGGGCCCCGTCCATGACCAGGTCCACCCCGTATTGGACGCGTTGTATGTCGGTCTTGGCCGTGAAGAGGTTGTAGGCGTCCATGCCCATCATCACCACGCCGATGACGGCGCCGGCAAAGGGGATGATCTCCCCCAGGACACCGGCCACGGAGGCGCCGGCCCTGAGGGCGGTGGCCCCTGCCTTGGCGGCGATTTCCGCCACTTCCTCCACGGCCCGTCCCGTGGCCATGGCAATACCTTTGATGGCGGCCTTGCCCGCCACATCCACCAATTCCGTGGCACCGGATATGATGGCCTTTCCAATGCCGCTCTTGGCGGCCTGGGCCAGGATTCCCACACCGGCGTGCCCGGCAAAGTAGGAGGAGGTGGTGATGCCGTAGGCCGCCTGCCAGGAGTTACTGTCCTCAATGCCCCTGATGGCCTGGAGCAGGCCCACCCCGGCCAATGCCAGTCCGCCTGCGGTGGTGGCATAGCCGACGCCCCGTGACAGAACCGAGGTTCTGGGGTTGCCCTCGGCGTCAAAGGCAGTGCGGTTGAGCTGTTCGGCCTGGGCCTTGCGGCTTTCCAGGATGGCCTTGGACTTGAGCAGCCCTTCTGTGTTCACGGTGAAACGGACCCGTTCTGCCGTATCCGGTATCCGGTATTCATCGGGCTGGCCCGCCGTTTCAGAGGGCACCTGTTCCACATCCGATCGGCGGACCACCTGGAAGCGGACCTCGTCTCCGTCAAAGACAATGGAGTCGGGAACCAGAACCCAGTCCTCTCCGGTGCGGGCGTTCTGGGCATCCACCTGGTCGGTGACCGCCTTCATGAGGCGGAAATGATCCCGCTCCACTTCCATTCGGATGGCTGCGGCGTCGGCAATGCTGTCGGCCAGTGCTTTGGCCCGGGCCTTGACATTGATTCCGGCCCTGACCTCCTGGGGAATAAGCTCGTTGATCTCCTGGATTTTGCCCGTGAGGATGGAGTCATTTATGGCCGATTCAACGGCCTGGTCCAGTTGGAGACGGACGGCGTCGGGATTCACATCCACATTGGGCAACTCCCGTCCGGCAATGGCTTGGTACCGGGCGTATTGGCGCTGGAAAATGCTGAGTTTTTCCGTCAGTTCCGGGTTGGTTTCGGTCAGATCCCCGGGGTTTTCCTTGGCGGCCAGGTGGGGGGCGATGCGAACCCGTCCTGTGAAGTTGTGCCCGTACTTGTCCCTGATCCTGGTGATCTCATCGTTGCTGGGCCGGTCCGGGTTGGTGGGCAGATAGGGTAGACCGTATTCATCCACCGGCTCTCCGTCGTTGAAACGGACCAGACGGCTTTGGTCGTCCTGCTCCCGGTTGGCTCCGGCCAGATCAAAGGATTCTCCTTGTCCCGACTGCTGCAGGGTTTCCACCTCTACCTGGGCAAAGCGGCTCACATCCTGGGCCCAATAGTTTTCAAGGGCCTCCACGTAGCTGTTCCAGGAACGGGACAGGCCCGGATCAAGATCCGGATTAAGGCCCAGGCCCAATTCTATATCCTGGAGGAGACCGGAGGGAACCCGTTTCAGGGCATCGGCCACCTGGGCGGGATGGGTTTCGGCCAGCGCCATGAGGGTGTCCACAAATTGGTGGGCCGCCTCCGGGGATATTTTGCCTGCGGCAATGTCCTGAAGGGTGTCGGTGAGGTGCCGGGCAAATTCTTCCTGGCTTAAATGGGTGGTCATGTGGACCAGAAGGTCGGCCATGGCTTCGGGACTTCCAGCCCCGTGGGGGGTAATGGTGTCTCCGGACTGCCCCATGGAGGTGACCAGGCCGTTAAACAGGGCCGCGGTATCTGTTGCGGCAGGGAATCTGGCATACCGTTCCATGAGTTCAACGGTGGCCGGTGCCACCCCCTCTTCAAATTCGCCGTCCAGGGCCTCGCTTCGGGCCTGTTGGGCCAGCCGGGAGAAGCGGTATTGGATCTGTCGCAACCGGTTGGCCTGGTCCAGCACCTCCTGGGGGGTGTCGGCATCGTCCAGCTCCACGGACAGTCTGAGCATCTCCGGGGCCATGTCGGTCAGGCGTTGGGCCCAGCTTCCGGTGAGGATGCCTGAATCTGCGTTGAAACGGACCAGGTCGGTGACGGCCCGGTTCAAGACCAAAAATTCCCGTTCGATCAGGCTGCGTTGGGCCTGGGTGAAGCTGACATCAGCAGCCCCCCGCTCCGTGGTAAAGAGCTGTGCATGTTCCGAAGCGCTGAAGAATAAATTCCGGGCAATGGTTTCGGCCCGGACGTTTTCCGGGTTAATCACAGCCCTTGGGGCATTGGGATACCGGGTCAGGGCGTCGGCCAGCTGGCTCTGGGCGGAATGGGCACCGGCCCCCCTCCACAGGCGTCCGTTGGTTCTTTCGGCTGCGGGTAAAAGCAGCTCCGGGTTGGTGGCGGTGAATTTTAGCCAGATATCGTGGGTATCGTGGTTGTATTGATAGAGGCCGAAGGCGGCAATCTGCCCGTCTTCTCCCCGGGTGACCAAAAGGTGGACCGTGTCCCTTGGAAAGCCAGTTGAAACGCCGGTTCTCACCGTGGCATCCAGGAAGCGGTAGACATCCCTGATGGACTGGGCCACCCGGGCTTGGTCCGCGGTGGTTCTCCACTGGGTCAGGGTGCGGAAGATTTCGTCCCGTGTGGCTCCGGTCAACCGGTCCGTTATGGTTGTATCCGGGGTGAGGGTGAAGGTCTGGTCCTGGAAATAGTTGCTGGAGGTGCCGGAGGTACTCACCCCGTTTTGGGTGTCGTAGAACCGGGCGGGGGTCTGGGTGAGGGTGTCAAAAAAGACCTGGGAGAGGGCTGCGTCAAAGTAGAGGTTGCCGTTACCCCCCTGGGCGTCGTGGACCGAGGTGAGGTTGAGGTTACCCAGCCGGACCTGTTCCAAAAGGCTCTCCACTGTGAGTCGTGCCTCGCTGCTGAGCCGGTTCTCCTGGTAGAGTTTTAAAATCCAGGCCCCATTGCGGCCAAGGGTCTCGGCCAGGGCCCGGGTGGGTGCCTGGTCGTATTGGGCCAGCAGGGTGGAGAGGGTCTGGGCCCGGTTGTTCACGATTCCCTCCAGGGGGGTACGGATCCCATGCAGTTCTTCCACACCCAGGCCCAGCTGGGCGGGGCTGCCTGAAAGCCGTGATTCAAGTACGTTGAAATAGGCAGTGGAATTTGTTCCGTCCACGGCGGTGATCAATTGGGTGAAATCTTCCAGGGTACCGGGTCTGTTTGCCAGATCTGCGGACAGAACCATGCCTTCGGTCCTGAGCCTTGAAACAAGGTCCCCATAGGTGGTGTGAAGGGAATCGGTGGTGGGCTGCCAGGTCTGGTCCACAAATCGGATATTGGCACCAAAATCCTGGAGGTGGTCGGCATGGGCCAGCCTCAAGGACTGGCCTGCACCGGCCAGGTCGGTGCGCAGGCTGTCCAGCTGGGTGTCCATCTCCCGGAACCGGGCCATGGTGTTCATTGCTGCTGTGTCATCCACCATCCGTGTCAGCCGGGTGCGAAGCTGTGTGATCCTGGCCTGCTCCTCGGGGGTGCCGTGGACGCGGCTTACGGCCTCCAATTCGGTTACGGCCTGGCTGATAAAAGTGGTCTTACGCTGGAAAAGGCTTCTGGCGGCTGCCTCAAATTCAGCCTGGTTGGCCGGTATGTCGAGCTGGGGTTCATCCTGATCATAAAAATAGAGCTTAAGGTTGGATTGGAGAGCCCTGGGATTCACCGAACTCGCCTCAAAAGACATGTCCGGATAGAGGTCATGGAGATATCTTATGGTGGCCAGCCTGTTCCCCCAACCCGCACCGACCCAATAATCCCCCGGGGGGGGGGAGGGTAGGCGTAACCGGGCATCGGTGAGAAAATAATCCAGGTCCATGGGTTTGCCCTCACGGGAATGGATTCCCATTGCGGCAATGGCGCCGTCCGGATCCCGGGTGATGACAATACGGGTGGGGTATTCCCTGTCAAAAAGGGGATGAAAAACCGCACGTCGTTCCAACACCCGCGTGACGGCGTCGTAAATATCGTAATATCCGGTATCCCCCAAAGGACGGACAATTTCCCGCCAGGCACCTGCCTTGGCCAGTACTTCCTGGTAAAGGGCTTCGGAAATCAGGGGAGGACCTTCATCCATGGACGGCCACAGGGAATTCAACGCGTAGATTTCATGGGTAAATTGTACATCGGGTCGCTGGACAAAGGTTTTACCGCCATCGGGCCCTCCTGTCACGGTCATCAGGGCCGGGGCTTGTGCCACATTGGTTTCAAGGGCCATGGCGGCCTGCTGGGGGTCCAGCCGGACATCATTACTGACCCGGTCCGACCCGGTCTGTATTTCTCCTGTTTTTTCGATTCGGTAATGTTCCAACAGAACCTCGGCCACCTGCCGGCTTTCGACCGAAAGGCGTCCCTGGGTGAAATAGCTTCGAATATAGGACTCAAGGGTGTTGACGCTGGTGCGTAATCGGGCGGTGTCCGGGCGCTCTCCATACTGGTGCAGCAACTCATTGCAAACCGCCACCCGCTCTTCTGTGTTGAGCCGGGTTCTGAAATCCCGGGAAAAATCGCCGGGAGAAAGGGTGCCGCTTTCCAGGTCGGCGATCATCTGGACGGCCTGTCTTTGCGCGGCCTGGGCCGTATCCGACTCCAACTGGATGGGATTGTCCAGGGATAAAACACGAATCTGGTTGTTTTCAATGGAGAGGCTGCCTGTGGGGGACTGCCCCATTAGGGCCTCCACTGCTGCCCGTTCTTCCGCAGAAAGCTGCTGGTCCTGGGGAAGGGGCAGGCCGTTTTCATCCACCTGTTGGCCGTTGATGAACCTAACGACTTTATCCCCCTTGGGTCCCAGTCCCTGGGAGGGCGTTCCCTCCCGGGTCTCCACAAGACCCTGTCCTACGGGGATCCGGGTGGTCATGAAGCTGCCGTCGGCCATGCGTTCCACCAACAGTTTGGTGCCGCTGCCGTTCCGGGTCCAGGTGACCTTTCCCTCCTCGTCCGGGCTGCCGATCCATTTGCGGCCCTGTTCATCCACCATGACCAGGTCGCTGCGGGTGGTGACGCTGTCCAATGTCACATCCCTTTGCTCGGCGGCCCGGATGAGGTCCTCTCCAAACAGGTTGTCCGGTGCCCCTTCCACCAGGTGGGTGTTGGGATCGTCCACGGTACAGGCCACCACACTGATGCGCCTGAGTTCCATGCCGGGGATAAAAAGACCGGACTGGGAGAGAAGCTCTGCAATGGCTTCGGCCGTGTATCCAGATACGCTGTTGGAGTCGCCGTGGCCCACAAGGATGATTTTACTTTCAGCGTTGAGAACCTGTGCACGGCCTTGGTCCAGCACCAGGCGTCCCTGGTCGTCCAGGCGGTAATGGGCGGCATTTGTTCCATACCTTTGGGTTAAAAATTCGGCGGACTGCCGGGCAACCCCGTCGTTTTCCAATTGGACAACCACCACAGGAGAGGGATCTGAAACGTAGGCGGCTCGCCCCTGTTGGATTGAGGCATGGGGGGCGCTTCTGGACAGAAGTTCAAGGTATTGGAAATCTTCGGGTGAAATCAAATCCTGCAGCTGACCCTTGGAGACAAGCCGACCGGCCAGATCCCCCAATCGATTTCGAAGCCGGTTGTAAAGGGCGGTCTGGGCGGCCTGGTCGCTGCCCGGATCCTGGAGGAACCCGGACCATTGGGTTCTTAGATCGGCCAGGGCTCGGCCCATTTCAGGGGTTGCCGCAACCCCGGGGCGGCTGAGCATCACTTCCAGATGGCCCAGGCCGGCTTCCATGGACCATGCCTGTAGGTTGCGCAGGTCGGTCAATGCGTTCCGGGTTGAGACCTGGTTGGGTTGGGTTGCAGAAAAGATGGAGGGGGAAGAGGGCAGGTTAAAGCCCAGGTCAACGGCCACGGCTACCAGGTCAGTGTTTCCGGGTGTCAGGCGGATGGGGCTGTTGGGATGGGCCTGGTAAATGGCCCGGACCATTTCCACCATCAGGCTGCGGGAGAGCTGGTTGTCGGTGTGGGCGATGAAGGAGGGGTCCATTTCCAGGGCACGGATTTCCACGGCATTGTCGGCACCGTGTTTGATGGCAAGGCCGATGCCCACAAGTTTGTCCGTTCCGGGCCTGTACATGCGGACTAAAATGGTTTCAGCCTCCGCTGGAATTTGGGAAGGGAGCCGTCCCCCTGTGGCCAGGATGACCTCAAGTTCGGATCGGGGGGTGGGGGATGGGTTCTGATTCCGCCACCGGGCCAGAACCTGTGACAATTCCGGACGTTCGGACATGGTCTGGGCCAGGGATTCGCCGGCGTGGCTGAAAAAGGGGTAGCTCCGGTCGATGATCTCTCCCTCCGGGGTCATGGCCCTCAGGCTGACGATGTCCGGAACCCGCATTTCAAGCAGGAAACGGCGCCAGACCGGATCGAGTACCAGTTCCCGACCGGGAATGGGGTCGGGGCCATCCATGCGGGAAAGCCGGATTTGATTGAGGCGAAGGGCAAGAACCTGATGGGCCTCCTGGCTCAATGTTCCCCTGATCCAGGCCCGTTCCAGGGCCGCGTCCTGCAAATCCAGGATGTTGGTGATCTCCTCAATGTCCGGGTTGCGTCCATGGGCCTCCAGAAGTTTGGACAGGGCCAGATCCCTGACCGGGCTATGGGCCTGGTTGAGCAAGTCCACGATTTCCTGGGGGGTGCGAAGTCCGTCTTCCAGGGCGGAGATTTCCGTATCAAGGATATCGTTGACCAGGGCGCCGGCCTCCCGCGAGGTGATGAGGCGGTTCATGGTGGCCTGCCACTGGGCATGCTCCTCCATGACCCGGGTCAAAACAGATTCAGGGGTGATGGTAAAGTCGGGAGCGGGTTGACGCAAAAGGGTTTCATCGGCTTCTCTAAGGCGCATCTCCTGGATCTGAATCAGGGTTTCATGGGCCGAGCGCTCCAGAATCCCGAGCCGTTCCAGGGTCTGGTCCCTGGGGGTGCCGTCGGGCAGTTCGGTTTTTGCCTCCCAGATAATATCATCGATGGCCTCCCTGGGCTGGTCATAGTTGATTTCCACATCCATAAGATCCACACCGGCCCTTTCTGCAATCTGGATGACCAGATCCACTTTCTGAATGAGCAGGTTAAGGGCATGGGCCCTTTGGGGGCTGATGGGTTGAAAGTGCTGATCAAGCAAGGGGGTGGCACCGCTGGCATCCACCAGGGGCTCTATCTGGTTCACGCTAAGCCGGGTGCGCAGGGGCAGGCCAAGCTCCCGGGCCACTGCATGTTCAAAGACCAGTTCCTGGTGGGCCAGTGTGTATTCTGCCTGGGTCATTTCAACATCAGTCGGTATGGTGACCCGGTTCCGCAGCTCATAGAGGTTCCTGAGGAAGGTGAAGGCATTTTCCATGGTGTTGTCGCCGGGGGCCAGCATTCCCATGACCCTGAGTTCCCCGGATCCGGTTTCCGGCAGGCTCCGTTCAATTCCGGTGACGTCCTCGTCCAGGTGGATGACAAAGGCGGTGGGGTTGCGGCCTTCCAAAAGGGTGGCATCAAGTCCGTTGACCTCGGTTCCATCGGCATACCGGGCCCCGGGGCCCACCGACGAAGAGAGCAGGGTGGTGAGGTAGGCGTTTGCGGTCCGGCTTCCACGGGTGATCAGGGCATGGAGGGTTCTGATGCCGATGATGTCCCGGCTCAGGCTGTGGGGCGCCAGGCCGGCATAGTATTCCAGATCCGCCACCACGGAAATGGGGTTCTGCTCCCCAATGGTATAGATCAGATGGGTGGTGCCCAGCATTTCTCCACCCCGGGGAACATCCACCTCCTGCACCTGTCCTGCGGAGTCGGTGAATTGAATCTGGGTGGTGCCGGTCTGCACGGAGGCGTCCATGGAAGACCACCCGGGGGAGGGCCAGGACTGGCCGGTCCAGGCCAGGGCAAAATTGGTGCCCAGGGCGCTGTCCGGGCTTGGGGCCGTATACCAGCTGGAGCCGTAGGGACCGTATTCATGACTGTATCCTTCGATGGCCATGCCGGGGCGCCAATTGGCTGGGATTCCCAATTCTCCTGCGGTGACCCTTCCCCGCCAGGTTACAAAGGCGCCGTCCTCAAAGGAGACCCGCCCATATTGGAGGGGGGGGCTGTTGAAGTCCACCCCGAATCGGTCCAGAACCCGTTGGTGAAACCGGGTGACCATGGGAATATTTTCAAATCCGGCAGCCCGGACTTTCGACATGATTTCAGCAGAGGCCCGGTGGACCTGGTTCCACCAGTTTTGGATGGCGGGCGACAACCGTCCCTGGCTGTCCCGGGGCGGGGACAGGGTCCCCATTTCCGTTATCAGCCTTTGCAGGCGGTTTTCCAGGGTCGTCTGGGTCAGGATGGACCCGGAAGAGTCCCAGCCTGCGGTCAACCGTTGGACCGACTCGGTGAACCGTGCTGCGGACACGGCATAGGGATCTGCCGGAATAAGGCTTCCGGTCATATCCTGGAGGATGGTGTGGGTGTTGCCGTAAAGCCAGGCGGAGGGCCGGTCGGCAAGTTGGTTCAACGGCGCATCGGTGCTCAGATAGTCCACCATGACATAGAGTTGGTTGTCATGGATGGTAAAGGGCTGCCGCTCCTGGGGGGAGGGATGGCTGTGGGCCACAAGGCGGCCTGTGCCGTCCGGAACTGGAGAATACCAATGATCGATGCCCGAGGCCTCCAATTGTGCAGGGCCGGTGGAAAGGCGTTGGGCGGTTGTGGTGATGAATATGTTATCCAGGCTGTGTTGGATGAGCTCGGCATCCCTGACCAATCCCAGTTGTCTCATCCGGCCCATGAGCCAGATGCGATTGTCGCTGTTGGCATACCACGCCTTAACCTGCCGGACTTCAGCATCGGTGAGAACCGAATAGACCACGTCTTCGGGGCTGGCAAGGAGCATGACCTTGTAGGCCGAAGCATCGGCCCGGGTCATGGCATATTGAAAGGTGTCGAAGAACAGCTGGAAGGCAAAGGCGCGCAGCTCGGGCCGGGCCGTTTCAAGAATGCCCATTTGTGAAAGCAAGCCCTCGCTTGCCCGTCTCAGGGCCGGCAGCCAGCGCTGGGAGTCCATGGTCCGGCCGTTCACGGTATAGTCGGGCATGGCATCCTCAAAAGCCGTTCCCACGATATTGGCATAGGGGACAAAGTAGGCGGCCCGGTCGGTATAGGTCACCGGTTCGTCCGAATTGCGGATCAGGCTGAATTCGGACAGATCCATGTCTTCGGACGGGTTCAGGACATACTTTTCCCCCAGGGGGCCCAGGCGGTGGTAAATGGCCTGGTTATAGGCATCGATAACGGCCTGAAGGGTGCCAAAGGCCGGGCTGTTGAACTGTTCCAGGAGGATTTCCTGGGCCAGGCCCAGCTCCGGTGCCTGGTAGGCCTGGAATCGAAGGTCGGCCAGCCTTAATTCCGGGCGCATGACAAAACGATGCTGGCCGGTTTCAGCGTCTGTCTGTGAGTTCACATTTCCGGTTAGTTCCAGACTTAACAGGGGCAGACCGTTTTCCATCTCCACGGTTGTTGCCAATTGGTTGCCGTCCAGCAGATGGCCCATGTCCTCGCTGCCGATAAAAAGGGAGATGGTCCGGTTGAATTCGGCCCGGTCGGGGTGGGATTGCTGGATGAATTCGGTATTGGGCATTCCAGGGTAGTAGGACCCGGGCAGATGCATGTCCTCCCGGAGCTGTTCAACCATGGTATCCACCAGTTGATTTCGCGCTGAATCGTATAGCCCAGATGCCACAAGACCTGCGGTCATCAGGCCCGAAATCAGGCTCGGAGCACCGGCCTCCGCCATTTCATTGATGTAGTTGGTGCCCATCTCCAACAGGGTGACACCGGGCTCGTCCTGGTTGAAGACTTCGCTTTCCCGGAAAACGCGGGACTGGGTCTCCACATTGTCCTGGTCGGGGTTCAGGTGGATGACCGTGGTTAGATTGGTGGGAAGTTCGAAGCTGGGATTGGTGGGTGGGGGACCGGTGCCGATGGAAAGTATCTCTCCCAGGGTTCCGGGTTGGGTGGCGTATGTCTGGAATCGATCACTGAACCTGGGCGGGGGGGTGATGAGTATCTCCCGCATCATCTGGTTATACAGGGCTCTCTGCTCGGCGGTCAGGCTGGGGGGGGGATTGTGATACAATCCCGAAATGACCCTATAGGTTCTTCGGGCAAGGGACTGGGCGGCGGCCAATCCGTTTTGTTGTACGAAAGAGGCCGGTACCACAATTAAAATGGCACCGGGGGTGGGGATCTGGGCTTGGCCGCCTTGGTTGACGACGTAAAGATAATCTTGTGTCGGCACTATTGTCTCCTTTGTTGCCGGCCCGGCCGGCTTTAAACCGCCACTCTTCCGGCTGGAAGCGGTGGTGTTGGGCATGGGGGAAGTTTGGAAAGGCGCTGGGAATATGGAGCATTACAGGGGGAAAGGGGCTGCCTCTCCCCGTTAAAAACGACGACGACTCTTTTAATGCTTATAGGGGTCCACGCAATTTGTTTTAGTGTTATTAACAATGTTAATTACGCATTGTTTGGTCAAATAGTAAAGAAAAAAAGGGAAATTGTGCAAAAAAAGTTAAATAAATGATCTTAATGGCGGGTTGACAAGGGGAAAAATAAGCGGCCCGGAGAAAAATCGGGCCCTTGGGCTTCCGCTGGATGAGGGCAAAGTTGAGCACTGGCCCAAAGGCCTTAAAGGGGGGCATTGGCCGTTTGGTGGTGGGTAAGGGAAATACCGGTGAGGTTATGCTGAAAGGACGGCACCGGTTTATTTCGGAATTGGTTTTTTGTGGGACGGGAATGGTGCGGCCCTTTGAAAATCGGTGGGTTGGAAAAGGGGATTGAAACCAAGGCCCCCGGGTACCGGGGTGATCCCCGGGGGCGGTGGTGTTTCGGTTCCAAAGGAAAGGACGGGGTCCTACCCCTTTTTTAGCTGCCCGGCCAGGTGCTCCATGGCCTTGTAGGCGGAAACAATGGAGATGCCGGAACCGGATTTCTCCCGTTTCCAGTCCTGGTGGGCCAGGATGCTGCCGCAGGCATAAAGCCGGGGATGGAAAGGTGCTCCGTTGCGACCCAGGGGGCGAAAGGTTTCGTCGGTTTCCACCCCGGCCCGGTTGGCCGGATGACCGCCCTTGGCAAAGAAGTCGCGGTTGAACCAGTCCGAACGGTTCTCGGCCTGGGTGACGGGCAGGTCCAGAAGGGTTTCTTGCATTTTACCCTGGTGGTTGACCCCCAATCCCTTCCCCAAAAAGCGGCCCGTTGCCAGGATGAGATGGTCGGCCTTCACCCTGATCTTGCCCATGGGTTGGGCCAGGTCAAAGGCGAATCCCCCCCTGGGATCCACTTCCATATCCCTTACGGATACGGGGAAATGGCGTACCTGGGTTTCGCGCAACCGGCCCATGAAGGCTTCCTTGGTCCGCAACCCTGTCACCGAGGGGCTGAGTGTGGGGATTTCAAAGACGGTGACGCCCAGGGCCTCCTCCATGGCCTGTCTCAGTTCCTGGAATCGGTAAATTCCCAGGATGGCCGGAAGGCCCACTGCATCATACCCGGCCACATGGGGCCTGAGGGTGCGGATGAACTGCTTGAGGATTTTAGGGTTTTCCAGGTCCCAGCTCAGCCGTTCGCAAATGAGATCCCCGGCCTTTTCCCGGCCCGGGAATTCCACGGTTACACTGCCCATGCAGGGGTGGAGGCGGCGGAGACGTTCCACCATCTGGCGGGCGCCAAATCCCTTGAGCCCGCGGATGCCCACAATGAGGATCTGTTTTTTTTCGGCCAGGGCACGGGTGCCCCCGTACATGGGGGCTGGGATGCACCAGGAGGATTTCAGGGTGCCGGCCGGGGTGATGATCTGCTGGTTGTTCTGGGGACTGCAATGGTACTTCATGCCCGCCTGGGTCATGAAGGCGGTGAATTCTTCAAACCCCTGGACGATTTCATCCCGGGAGACCCGGGCATAGGGATGGTTGGGCTGGGATGCCGTCAGGGCCTCAATGCCCTTAAAGGGGTTGGCAAAATGTTGGAGGGTTTCACCGGGGATGGTGGAGAAAAGATCCAGGCAGCCCGAGGAAAAGCTGACCTCGGATGCCCTGCCCACCTGGACCACGGAGAGCCCTCGATTGGCGGCAAATACGGATGCGGCCATGCCGGCCGTGCCCGCACCGATGACGGCCACCTGGCAGGTCATCTCATTTCCCTTCTGGTTCGATTCTGCATTCATATGGGTTCCTCCATTCCGAACAGCCCGCATAGAAAACTCTCCTGGAGTTCCACCCGGGCCAGTTCCGTGTCCCGGACAAGGGGGCGGAAGCCCTTCCATCTTTCGTTTACAAATTCCCTGACCTGGGTGGTGCCCTGGTCGTCATACAGGTCGCCTTTATAGTAGAGGTAGGCGGCCAGGCGGAAGGAGCAGAAGGTGCCCTGGCAGGGGCCTTTGCCGATGCGGCTGCGCCGTCCCACCTCTTCCAGGGTGGGGACGGAGCCTTCGTCCTTCAGGGCCTGGACAATTTCGTCCACCATGCCTTCGGAGACCATTTCACATTCACAGATCAAGGTGTCCCGGCGTTCCGGGGTTTTCATCCAGACCCGGGGGGATTTGCCCGGCTCGGTCCATTCCCCCTTGGCAGAGGGGGGCAGGGGACGCTGGTCCGTGAGGCAGGGATTGGTGTTGCCCAGGCGTTGGGCCACAATGTCCGACGCCTTTTCCGCCATGAGCCGGAAGGTGGTCAGTTTCCCCCCGGTCATGGTGACCAAATTGGCAATCCCGTCCTCTTCGTGGGTCTTGAGGGTATAGTTCCGGCTGATGTTTCGACCGTCTCCTCCGGCGGTGCGAACCAGGGGGCGGACGCCGGCATAGGCACGGATGTAACGGGCATCCCCCAGGCTGGGAACCATGCAGGCCCCTTCCCGGACAATGGCGTCCACCTCGGCCGTGGTGGGACGGATGTCGTCCAGGCTGTCGATTTCAATGGAGGTGGTCCCGATGATGGAGACCGTGCCCCCGGGTACCAGGATGTCGGCATCCGAGGCCGGACGCAGCCGGTTGATCACCCGCTGGTTCATGCGCTCCTGGGTAATGAGAAGGGAGCCCTTGGAATAGCTCATGGAAATCTGCGCCCCGGCCATGCCCGCCACAATGTCGGCCCAGGCGCCGGTGGCGTTGATAAATTGTCGGGCCTGGATGGTAAAGGTTTTCCCCGTCCTTTGGTGGCGGACCTTTGCTGCGGTAATGGTGTCGCCCTGGGATTCAAATCCGGTGAGGCGGATATTTCTCAGGATGGTGGCCCCGTTGGCCTGGGCGTCTGCGGCGTTGTCCAGGGAAAGCATAAAGGGATCCACCACTGCATCCTGGACTTCAAAGGCGGCCTTGAGATCCGGGGCCAGGCAGGGTTCCATCCCCCGGGCCTCTTCAACGGAGATCTCCCGCACCGGGATACCGAATTCCCGGCAGAGTTCAGGAAATTTGGAGATGTAGGCGTCGTCGTCCCCTTCCACGGCCACAAACAGGCCGCCCGTATCTTCGATGCAATGGGGGGCCAGTTTTTTCAAGAGCTGATTCTCGACATGACATTCCGATGCGGCCAGGCCGTCCTTGAACACATATCTTGCACCGGAGTGCAGCAATCCGTGATTGGCACCGGATGCGCCGGAATTGATATCCTTCTGATCGATGAGGATGCAGTCGATGCCCCGCAGGGCCAGGTCCCTGGCAATGCCGGTTCCGGTCGAGCCGCCTCCTATTATTAATACCTCGGTTTCCACGTTAATCTCTTTATCTAGGGTTATTCCCCCTGGAACATCTCCCCGGGGAATGAATGTGGGTGAATGTTTTTGATCGTTTTTTTATCATATTTCACCGCGAAAAAGAATCTAAATGTTCTTTTTTTACTCTGGAGGGGAATCATATCCTGCAGACCCCGTTGATTGGGTTTGATTTCACAATGTTAAAAAGAAGGGTGTTGGGGAGCCTTTTTCAGAGGCCAAAGAACAGCACGGGTATGGCGGCTGGAAATCCTGCACCTTGGAGATTGATCCTGTGAGGTCTTCCAGCTCCAGTGGTTTCTGGTTTTAGGGACGGGGCCTATTGGAAGGAAGGGCCGTAAAAAAAGGCCCATTGCCTTTGGACAATGGGCCGTTTTGAGTGTAACCACGGCCTGTGAGCCGGCCATGAAAACGGTTTTGATTTATGGGGCGAAACTTCTTTTAGAACAGTCCGGTAAACAGGACAAAGTTCATGAGATAGACCATGAGCCCAACCACTAGACCATAGAGGATAAAGGGCCATACGGTCCGTTTCAGAATCTGGCCTTCATAGCCGGAGAGGCCGACCACGGCGCAGACGGCAACGATGTTGTGGATGCAGACCATGTTGCCCATGGCGCCGCCGACGGCCTGGGCCGCCACCAGAATCTGGCGGGAGAGGCCCAGCTGGGTGGCGACCCCCCATTGGAATTCGGCAAAAAGCAGGTCGGACACGGTATTGGAGCCAGTGATAAAGGAGCCGAGTCCCCCCACATATGAGGCGAACATGGGCCATGCACTCCCGGCAATACCGGCCACGGCCCTGGCCAGGGCCAGGGGCATGGAGGGATATGCATTGGGGTTGAGGGCGGCATCGTCAATGCCGGAACCCCGGAAGATGGATACCAGGGCCACTGCGGCAAACAGGGCAATGGTGGGGTTTTTCATGGTGACAATGGCCTGGGTCCATGCCGCTTTCACCTTGGGTCCGGGCATCCCGTGGATGGCCACGGTGAGCAGGGCCACCAGGGTAAAGGGGATGGTGCCGGGCAGGTAGAGGTATTTAATGGAGGCGTTGACGCTGTCAAAGCCCAGTATGCCGGAGAATTTGATGGCCTGTCCGGCCAGCAGGCCCTTGAGCCCCAGTTCTGGAATACGGGTGACCACAAGGATCAGGCCGATGAGGATGTAGGGAAGCCAGGCCCTGAACTGACTCATGTGGGGTTTGAACTCGGTGGAACCGCCCTTTACGGAACCGCTCCATTGGGCGTCCCATTTTTCGGACGGGCCGAAGTTCCAGGGGGTGGCCGGAACGCAGATGCCTTTTTTGGCACCGGCAACGATGATGCCAAGGCCCACCAGGCCGCCGATGAGGGAGGGAAATTCCGGGCCGAAGGTCCAGGCAAAAAACAGATAGGGGACCGTAAAGGCCGTTGCCGCGAACATGCAGAATTTCCAGGCGGCAAAACCGGGGGCCCAGGAGCGCTCGGCACCAAAGAACCGGGTGATGAAGCCCAACATGAAAATGGGCAGGATAAAGATCATGGGCAGGTGCATCAAGGTGGCCCATTGTCCCACCAGGGCCACAAAGTCCGCCTGGTTGGCAAAGTTGACCACTGCACCGGAGGAGACGGCCTGTTCAACCGAAGGGGCCAGGAATTTCAGCCCCAGCACCACCGGGGTTCCCACGGCGCCAAATGTCACGGGGAAGGAGTTGAAGACCAGGCAGATAATGGCTGCGGCCAGGGGGGGAAAGCCCAGGGAGAGCAGCAGGGGGGCAGCCAGGGCAGCGGGGGTGCCGAAGCCGGCGGCACCCTCGATAAATGCGGCAAACATATAACCGATGATGATGGCCTGGACCCTGAGGTCCGGGGTGATATTCTGCATGCCGTATTGAATGGTTTCCATGCCCCCGGATTGCTGCAGGGTCCGTAAAATCAGAATGGCGCCAAATACAATGATGAGAATCCCCACGGCGGTCACACATCCTTGGAGGGTGAGGGCGGCTACGTAACCGGCGGGCAGGCCCCAGGCCGTGACGGCGCCTGCGGCTGCGGTGAGCCATGCAAGGGGCATGGCCTTGGTGGCAGGCCAACGCATGCCCACCATTAAAATCAATGCCGCCAGAATGGGCAAAATGGCAATAAATGCTAGAATTTCCAAAGACATAAATCGGTTCTCCTAAATGGGGTTGATACACAGGGTTCCGTGACCTTTCCCCTTGCTGGATAACAATATCCGTGCCAGATGGGATGTGTCGAGGTAAGTGTCTTTAATCTCAGGAGAATGGTTTGTTGTAATCCCGAAAATGGGATTCTTGTCTTTGGACGGTCTGTCTGAAAAATCAGACCCCTTTGCCCGGTCCCGGGTGGGTGGAAGGTCTTTCAACGAGGGGGGCGGGGCCATTCAACGGGTCCGAAAAATCGGACTGGTGGCAAGGGTAAATTGAATAATGAAGTGGATGTATCGGCTTTTGGAAATTCCTCCTCCCCCGCTTTGAGCTGTATGTTTTGTTGAAATGTGGTGGTATTTGTTTCAATATCAGTCCGTTATGGGGTGTAATGCTTTGGTACCAATTCCATGGGCAGGTATTGATGGCATCAAGATTTATCCTTACACTCTACCTTGGATTATGGAGCCTGGTTTGGTTTTAGAAGATCGTGTGAAGGCATCTCCCCCGGATTTCTGGCATGTGTCAATGGGCTTTTTCCATTTAAAAGACGGCAACGGGAACCGCAGACGATCCATGGACTGCGACCCAAATTAATTTAAGGAGAAGATTTATGAAGGTTTTAAGAGCAACATATTTAACCCAGGTGCTTACCCTGTTTCTATTGTGCATTTTAGTGGCTGGAACCGCCTGGGCCACTTCCATTTCGGAGACGGAGCTCAGCAACCAGAGCGGTGTAAATGACAGCATTACCACGGCCCAGTCCCTGGGGGCTTATACCTCCGGCGGCGAATTTTTGATCAATGGGGCCATCAGTTCCACCAATGTTGACGATGTCGATTTTTACAGCTTTACCCTTGGGGCCACCACGGGGCTTTTCTTTGATATTGATAATGCAGAACTTGTCAGTGGGGTGGATACGACCCTGGCGGTGTTTAATTCCGCCGGAACCCTTCAGGCCTATGGTGATACCGGAGATCTTGTGTTCCTTACGGATCCAGGGTCAAGGCCCGGCAATCTTTTTAACCCGTCCAACGATCCGCTGATTGGTGTACTCACCTTGGGTTCCGGAACCTATTTTGTCGCAGTGGCCAGTTATCCAACCATGCCTTATGCAGTTGGGCTGAATAACCTTTTCCTCTCTGGCCTTTCATTGAGTGGAAACCGGTATTCCGGAGCCAACCTCCAGGGGGTATCGGGTTATAATACTGGTTTTGAAATCGCGTCTACAACGGGTGCGTATCAGCTCAGGATTTCCGATGCTTTTGACGGTGCTCCCATCCCCGAGCCCACCACCATGGCCCTGGTCTCCTTCGGACTTCTGGGCTTTGCCGGTTTCAGCAGAAGACGGCATTCATAGGGTCCACAACCCAACAGGCCACCCACTCCGGGCAATGACGGAGGGGTGGCCTGTTTTTTTGGTGTATAGGGTGGCATTGTTCCTGCCGACCGATCTGGTCGGGAAAAACCGGACATATCGTTATCCGGTTTTTTTCAAACGCCACAGTGTCTCATTTTTTCAACTGCCGTGCCCGGGATAGGAGCATGGCCTTTTGTTGTTGTAACCGGTTTCCATGGAATGCTGCCCCGCCGTTGGGTGAAATTCCACAATGGAGATGGCATGGCGGGAAGCTGTTTTTAGTCGACGGTGCCGGCCATGACCCCTCGGATATCTGGTCAATGGCAATGAAATATCCGGTGGGGGTTAATTGTTCAGGGCGCAACCTTCTCCGCTGAAGCGCATTTCAAGGGCTGAAATCTCTTGGTAAACCGCCTGGGGGGCCTTCACCGTTAGGGTCCACTGGCAGAAGGGCGTGGGTTTGAAATAGACCTCCTTGAACCGGTCAATGGAGCTGGTTTCCAGGATGATATTGCCCTGGTCGTCGAACAGGATGGTTCGTTGGTAGGGATCCCCTGCGTAGAGGCGGTCCCGGGCGGATTTGTCCCGATCCTGGTAATACCCCGAGGTGGTGAGGTGGATTTCCCTGACCATGAGGGGATTGCCTTCTGGGTCCCGGGGCGTGATTTCCACGGTGTCGATTCGGACCCGGTAGAGGTGGGAGAACAGCCCCAATTCCGGCGGGATATCCGCCACAACCGAGAGCTCTTCCGGGTAGGGTCGCAGGTTGACCTGGGGGTCGTCCAGGGGCAGGGTGATTTTCAAACGGGTGAGTTTGGAGGGGCGTTCCTTGAGTTCATCCACCACCAATTGGATGCTGGTCAATTTGGCGCAGTCCATGCTGAATTCATCCACCGGTGCTGTGAGGGTGGGCAATGGGGGCAATTGCTCGGGCCGGCGCTGGGTGTAATAGGCCACGGCCCGCAAATAGGTGTCCAATTCCAGGTAGACGGCACGTTTGGCATCCAGGATCCGCCAGAAGGCGATCTGCATCAATTCCCCGGCACGGTTCTCATCACTGGTATAGTATTCCAATTGGGACTGGGCTATGTTCTGGGCTGCTTGGGCGGATTTGGCCTTCAGGGTGGTTTCCACCACTTTGCTGCTGCGGCGGGCCACGGCCAGTTTGGTCTGGCACAGGGCCTTGGCCGAAACCACCACATGGCGGAATGCGGTCCTGAAATCCATGCCCCCTTCGATTTCCTTCCATTGATCGTTGCCTTCGAAGATGGCATCCACGGTGATGAGCAGCTTGTCCCAGAGTTGGCTCCCGCCGGTGACCTGGTCCACCCCTGTGAGTTTGAGGGTGGAAAAGGTGCTCTGGGTGGCGGTGTCCAATGCCTTGACCACGGAATCCCCCATTGCCTGCATCTGGTTGGCGGTCTGGGAGATTTCAATGATTTTCATGACGTCATCCACCATGCCCTCGGCGGAGGAGGCGGCGCCCTTGGCTTGGTCGGTGAGTTTTTTACGGACCTCTTTATTGGAGAGGTTGGCCGAGACATTGTCCTTGACCTTGGACAACATGCCCGAGGCCCCGCCGGCGATCTGGCCCCCGGCGGCCGGGGCGGCGACTTCCGGGGCGGCCACCGCCGTGACCACCATAATGGCGGCCTGGGCAATGAATTCCACGGAATGCTTGACCAGGCTAAAGGCGGCCTTAATGGTCTGGTGGTGTTTCCACTTTTCAATGCCGATGTCAAAATCCATCTTCCGGGCATCCAGGGTGTTGAGATCGTCCAACAGGTTCCGGGTTCCCGATCTGCGGGCCTGTTTGGCCGAATCCAAGGCATCCTGGGCCTGGGTAACCAATTGGGCGGTGAGCTGGCGTTCGTTGCTTTTAAAGGCCAGGGTGGCCTGGGCCTGTTTGGCCCAGCGGCCGGCATCGTCCCTTTCCTTCAGAAGGTGCTGGTAGGTATCTATGCGTTGGCGGAGCCATTCCATCATATCCCTGGCCTGGACGGCATAGAGGTTGAAATCCAGGCCCGGCACCGGGGTGGGGATTTCCTGCCTGGCGGAGATGCCCAGGATAAGTCCCCTGGCCTGGTTGGCCAGTTCCAGGGCCGGATTGGGAAGGGCGGCCAGATGGGAGATGAATTCCAGCTGGTCCATGGCCTCTTTGGGGTACTCGGACGAGAGGAGAACCGCGGTCTGGAATTGGGTGATCAACGCCAGGCGCAGGGGCTCCCCTTCCTGGAGGTCGCTTCCCATATCCCGGTACCATGGGGGCGGGGCCGAGGGACCGGCAGGGTCCAACACCCGCTGTTCCAAATGGTCCTTTTCCGGTGAAATATAAAAGGCGGTGGTGGTAAATTCCCCGTCCCGGTCCCGGCTGTCCAGAAGGATGGGGGTGGCGGTGTCAAGGGTTTCGTCAAAGACGTTGAGGGTAAGGGTGCAGGGGGTTTGGCTGCCCATGGCAACGATCTCCCGGGTGACCAGGATGGTGTCCAACCTGGGGTTGCGACCGTTGATATTCAAGGCCGCACCATGGGCCACCTCCACCCTCCGGGCAAAGATGCGCATCATATGGTTGAGTTCCATGTCCTGATCCAGGACCAGGACATCACAGGCCATGAACCAGACCGGTTCCTGGCGGGTCCATTGGGCCTGTAATTTTTGCCATTGGATGAGCAATTGCCTGACCTCCCCGTCCCGGGTCCGGGCCGAGGCATGGGGAAGTCCCCATTTCCGGATTTGATGGTCTGAATAAAGGTCGTCCCAGTTCATGGATTCCATGTCTTCCTCCAATGATATGTCAATGGTGGGGGCATTCCGGAGCCGGGCCCCGGAATGCCTTGGATCTTTAGCGGTTTAGTTCTGTTTCTGAATTTCTTCTTCCACCTGTTTTTGGAAATCCGTCATGTCGATCTTTCCGTCCTGGACCACAATGAAGGGGTTGGTGGTCATGGCATCCACGATGGGCTTGATGTCGCTCCAGCGGTCGATGCACTGGTTCAGATAACGCTTGATGAGAGCTTTTCCGGCCAGTTTGTCCTGGTCGTCCGGACCCGGCTTGATGGTGCGCTGGATTTTGTCCCTGATGAAATCCAGGCCTGAGGTGACATTGTTCCATTGGTTCTGGACCTCGTTGGCCTTGACGATGGCCAGGTCGGTGTTGGCAATGGTTTCGGCCAGGCTGTCCTTGGCCAGGCTGGTGACGTTCTGGGTGGCGACTGCGGTCCTCAATTGCTGTTCCCCCTGGCTGATCTGCCTTTCCAAGGAATGGATGGTGTCCAGCATGGCCGTGGCCCTGGACCCGTATACCGCTGCCACGGTGACGGCGGCAATGAGGCCTGCCGGGATGGGGCCCAGGAAGACCCAGGCATAGGTGGGGGTGGTGGCTGCCACGGTCACGTCATGCTTATATTCCTCCTTGTCCTGGTTCAACATCTTCCGCATCTGGGCCAGGGAGCCGGCGACATCTTCTCCCCCGGAGAGTTTTTCAATGGTCTCCTGGGAAACCTGGTTGTCGCTGTCCACCTCTTCCTTGACCGTTTTTAGGTTGTTTTCGTGTTTGATCAGATCGGTTTTGAACTCTGCCAGGTTGGCGGCCACGGCAGCGGCTTCTTTGGCATTGGCCTGGGCCTGGCTTCGCATGTCCTCCAGGAGTTCCAGGGCGGTTTCGGGGTCTTCGGGCTGGCCTGCAGGAGGGAAGAGCAACGAGAGCACCAATTTGAACACACTCTCCTGGCCGGTGCCGGCATCGTCGCTGTAGTTTTTCAGATGGTTGCCCAGGTCCACCACCTTTAGGAAGACGTGGTTGAGGAAAAATTCACTGGCTTTGACAATCCCCCCATAGGATTCCACCATGTTGTCAAACCAGAGGTATGAGCCGGGGCTGTTGGTTGCCAGGGCTGCTTTCAATGCCGCTTCGGTGCCCGGCAGCCTTAATCCGTAGTTGGCATAGACCTGGAGATATTCCCAGTTCCGTCTCAAGGACGGGGCGAGCAATTTGCCCTGGTCGTCGGTCTCGCCGATGAGGTACTCCTTGAAATCGCCAATGAGCTTTTCTGCTTCCTTAAAGTCATCGTTGCCGTTGGGGGCGGTTGTTGAATCCGTCATATAAACCTCCTTTAAATGGGGTGGTGGACACCCGGATTAAAAGCAGCTTTGCCAGGCCAACAAGGCGTCAATGTCCTGGTCAAAGTGTTGGGTGTAATATTCGGCCGCCCTGGGGGATGCACCCTGGATGCGGGCCTCTTCCCGGGCGGCTTCCTGGGCCTTTGCATAGGCGGCGTTGGCGGCATTTTCCAGATCGATGAGATGGGTGGAGACATCGGTGACCTTCAAGGCCAGCTTGGTGACCGTGTCCAATTGGGTCCTGTTTTGTTCCAGTTCCACCTGGGCGGTCCGTATCTGGGAAATGGCCATGTTAATGGTGTGAATGGCCTTTTTCTGGGTTTCGAGATTTTTCTTGATGGGATTGTAGATCCCAAAGCTGACCCCGGTGAGAAAGCCGTTTAAGAATCCCTTGTCTCCGCTGAGTTCGGCCTTGGCCCGGTTGTATTCGGCCTGGGCCTTTTCCAGGGCCTGCTGGTGCTCCTGGTTTTCGGATTCCAATTTCCGGATTTGGGCGCCCAGCTGTTGGGACCGGTTTTGCATTGGCGGCAGGGCTTCCTGGGTGAGGGTGTGGAGTTGGGCTGAAAACTGCCGGAGTTGTTGGCTTTCATGCTGGATTGCGGCCAGCTCTGCAACCAATTGTCTGAAGTAGAGTTGGGCCAAGGGTGGGGCCAGGTTGGGATTCTTTAACTGCTGCCAGCAGTGGGACAATTGTTCCAGGTCGTCCTTGAGAAGGGCACCGGCGGCAAGAACACTGTGGCATTGGGCGATCAAGGGATTGGGATCCGTGCCCGCAGCCGTCATCTGCTGGGACAGAAGCCGGCTTTGGGACATGAGTTCACGGATGGCGTAAACGTCGGCTTTACAATGGTAAATGTCGTTCATATACCTTCCTTTCCATGCCGGAGATGCCATAGGAGGATATGTACCGGACAGATCCAATGGCATGTCAGGCATGTGTAAATGGGGTGAGAACGGCGGTGGGGAAAAAAGGATTTGAATGCAGGGATGGCCTAGGAAGGGGGCGTAATGCCGCAAGGGTTGGGAAAAGGATGAAATGGGGGGAAAACTGGAAATTGGAATTCAAAGACAACGGCGCTGGGAGGAGGAATGGCCGTTTTTTGACTGCCGGGAGGGGGGCTGAACTTGCCCGATGAAATGGGATTCGGGCATAGCTCCGCATGGTCGATTCCCATGGCAGAATACAATTCGTATTTATATAAAGTAGGGGGATAAAAGTCAAATATATTATATAGATAGGTGCGGCGAGCCCTGCCGTTACACCTGGGGGGGATTTGGTACGGCCCCAGGCATGGACGGTCTGGAACATCGCCTTGGCTGGCTTTTAATCCATCAGACACATTTTCAGGAGTGGATTTGTCGATCAGGTAAATAGATAGGAGATGTTCTTCCCCAGGGTCTGGTAAAGGACATTGTTTTTTCCATAGTGGGTGACCACAATGTCCATGGCCTCTTCATAGTGGAGCAGGGCGGTATCCCATTTTTTTCCCATGGTGTGGAGAATTCCCAGGCTGTTGAGAATTTTTGCTTCGATGCATTTTTTATCCAGGACCCTTGCCAGGGAAAGGGCCGCATAGATCTGTAAAAATGCCGTGGTCAGATCCCCTTCATTGGCATGTTGCATGCCCGTTCGGTTTAAGTTGCCGATTTGTTTGAGTAGTTTTTTATAATCCTGGGCTGAAATTCGGATGGCCTCCTGTCTCATGGCAGATGTCCTTTTAAAAATGGATGTTAAAAATTAGGCTCGGCTTAAAATAAAAGCGATGACATAAAAAGTCAAGATGTGTATGGATTTTATCTTGACAGAACGCGGAATTGGTTTTAGAAGGATTAAGTTAGCTTTCCCAAACATTTTGGACAATTCGGACATCACCAATGCCAGGAGGTATCGTTCCATGGAATCAAACTTTTATTTGGAAACCCAGAACCGGGATCAAAATGTTCACATTCACCTGCACGGTGTTTTTGACGGGGCATCCGCCTTTGAACTGATCCAGAAAATTGAAGCCCATCCGGACCGGAATATCGTCATTGAAACCCGGGCCGTTACCCAGGCCATGGCATATGGTCGTCATGTCCTGAAATGGCAGCTTCCCAAACGGGTGAAGCGTTCCCGGCTGCATTTTTCCGGGGCCCATGCCAAGCAGATCATGCCGGCGGGATGCCGACTTTTGAAACAGAAAAACGGAACCCCCCATGTTTGCATGGGGAATTGTAAAAATTGTACCTGCGGTCATGGGTCAAAGGGACGTGTGGCCGATCTGGGAAACCAAACCTCAAATTGATGTAAATATAAAGGAGTATAAATGAGTACTGCAGTGATTATCTATGGATCCACCACCGGAAACACCGAATATGCGGCTGAACAGATCCAGAATGAAATGGAAGCCAAATCCTGGGAGGTCACATTGATCAATGTGGCCAACACCTCTGTGGAAGAATTGAAAAAAACCTATGATTTATATCTGCTGGGTGCCTCCACATGGGGGACGGATGAGATCGAACTCCAGGAGGATTTTGAAGGCTTTTACGATACGATGGATGGAAAACTTTCCCTGGACGGTAGGAATTTTGCCGTATTTGGTTGCGGGGATTCGGATTACGAATACTTTTGCGGCGCGGTTGATGTGATTGAAGAACGGGTGGATAAACTGGGGGCACGGGTGGTGACCGAATCCCTAAGAATCGACGGAGAGCCTGAGGATCAGGAGATCCGTGAATGGATTCTGGGCGTATTGAACGCGGTGTAATCCTGTATGGATTTGCCTAGGGCCCGGTGGTGCTTTTGCCGGGCCTTTTTTGATGGGGACAGACAATGGGCTCGGTGTGGCAGGTGGCGTGTAAAGGACAGCTGCTGTGCCGCTTTAATGGAATTAGGTCTGTGTTGATGTTGGCGGCTCCCTGGGCAAAGCGTTACGGAAAGAAAAGGGCCCGGCCGTCGCAATGGACGGGCCGGGCCCTGTGAATGTTCTGGTTTTGTTACCTCCGTCTGTCGGGAGAGGAGGGAGGAAGGGCCTTAACCCTTTTCCGGGCGGGTAAAACCGGGCGCATGGAGGCGGCGCAGGTGAGCACGGTCCCCAGGTTGTGGAGAAGGGCCATCAAGGCCGGGGTGATGATGCCGCCGATCCCCAGGCCGATGAACAGGGTGTTACTGGCCACGATGAATATGAAATTTTTTCGGATTCGTCCCATGGCTTTTTGGGATACATCCATGGCGTCTATGAAGCTGTCCAGACGTTGGCCGGTGATCATGATGTCACAGGCTTCCTTTGCGATGTCGGCCCCGTGTTTCAGGGAGACGCCGATGTCGGCGGTGGTCAATGCGGCAGAGTCGTTGATTCCGTCTCCGATCATGGCAACGGTGTGTCCCTGTCCTTTAAGATCCTTGATCAATTGGGTCTTTTCATGGGGCAGGACCTGGGCATAGTATTCGTCGATCCCCAGTTCTTTGGCAACACCGGCTGCGGTCTTCCCACCGTCGCCGGTGAGCATGATGATCCGCTTCATTTTTTTGTGTTCAAGTTGGCGGATGAAGGCATCTGCATCATGGCGCACCGGGTCGTTGACGGCAATCACCCCAGCCAGTTCACCCCCCCAGGCAAGGTAGAGTTGGGAGCAGCCGTTTTGGCTGCACTGGTCAATGGCGGCCTGGGCATTGGACAGATCAATGCCCTCATCTTCGTGGATGAAATGCCTGCTGCCCAGCACCGTTCGTTCCCCATTCAAGGTGGTGGCAATGCCATGGGCCAGAATATATTCCACCTCGGCATGGTCTTCGTCGTGTTCCAATCCCTCTTCATCGGCCTTTCGGATGACGGCTTCGGCAATGGGGTGGGGGAAATGCTCTTCCATGCATGCGGCCTGGCTCAATACAAATTCCCGTGAAAATCCGTTCACCGGGCAGACCTGGACCACCTCCGGGGTGGCCTGGGTCAGGGTGCCCGTTTTATCCAGGACAATGGCGTCCAGCCTGGAAAGGGACTCCAGGTGTTTCCCCCCCTTGAGTACGGCCCCGTTCTGGGCGATTTCAACCATGGCCGCCCGCACCGCAAGGGGGGTGGCCAGTTTGATGGCGCAGGAATAATCCGCAAGCAGCACGGTGGCCGCCTTTTGAAAATTGCGGGTAAGGGCAAAGACAATTCCGGATAAAATAAAGGAAAAGGGAACGATCTTGTCGGCCAGTTTTTCGGCCTGGCTGTGAACATTGGCCTTTAGGGCCTCTGACTCGGTGAGGATTTTTGCAATCTGGGAGAAGCGTGTCTCAGCTCCAACGGCTTCGGATAAAATGATGATGCTTCCCTCTTCCAGGGTGGTGCCGGCAAAGACCTCGCTGCCGGCCTTTTTTTTAACGGCAAGGGCCTCCCCGGTCATGGAGGACTGGTTCACCATGGCCAAACCGTCGGCAACGACACCGTCCACGGGGATGCGACCGCCGGAACGTACCACCACCAGATCCCCGGGGGTAAGCGCTTCGGTGGGGATCTCAACGGGTTCTCCCCTGCGCATGATCCATACGCTTTCCTGTTCCTGTGAAAACAATTCGGCAATGTTTCCCTTGGATTTTTCACGGGTCCACTGCTCCAGGGTTTCGCTGATATCCATGAGCAGGAGAATGGTACCTGCGGTGTCGAAATCCCGCATGAACAAGGCGGAAACAATGGCCGTTGCATCCAGGACGTCAACGTCCAGACGTCCCCTGGAAAGGGACATCAACCCCTTCCAAACGAGGGGGGCCACATTGAAAATACACCAGAAGGGCCTGAGCATGGGCGGCATGAACAAGCGGGTGGTATAAAAATTAATAACCTTAAGGGGGATGGCCCAGAAGGGGTGGGGTTGGGATTCCTGGGGCTCGGTAAGGGCCGATTGAACCTCCGGGCGAGTTTTCTGGAGGGTGGCCAGGTCTTTAGCCAATACCTCAATGAGCCGGGCTAAAATTCGGGTAAGCTGTTCATCCGGGGGAAAAATGAGCAACCCCCGCCGGGTTCTTAAATTATAGCTTATCTGGATGGTGACATCCGCCTTGGCCAGAAGTTCCAGGGCCTTTTCCTTGAAAAAATCGACACCGCCGGTGGAATGGGCGGAGAACCGAATGCGGCCTGGGATATGGTGTATTACACTCATGGGCTGTACCTGTTACGCTAGGGATCCTTAATTTCGGTTAGGCAGTGTCTGCAGACGGCTCGGCATCTTCTGCGGCGGTTTCTTCCGGCCCAAGATCTTCCTCTGTCTTTTTTCCAGCCTCCTTCTTAAACCGGGTTTCGGCCACATAGTCTTCAAGGTCTTCCTTTAATGTTTCCATGTGGGCGGCCACGCTTTCTTTTAGCCCGGCCCCCCCCTGGATCACGTCGGAAATGATCTGTTTACCCTTGGGGCTTGTAGCAAATGCCATTCCAGCAGCACCCACTGCTGCCCCGGCCAGAAAAATAACCATTCGATGGGTTCCCATAAATGTTCTCCCTTGTATTTTAAACGGTAAACCGCACCCATGACAGGTGCGGAAGTGGGGTGAGACAAATAGTTTTGCATAGCTAACTATATCAAAATTTAATTATTTTTTTAGTTTTTATTTTAAAAGGTTCGCTTGACGAATCTTTCGGCGGCGGTGAAAATAGGGTATATAAGGTGAATGTTTAACTTTGTTCAGGAGACAGTTTATGCATGCATTTTCATCGGGAAACCACGGACGGCTCAGGTTTCGCAACCCCCTTTTGAGGGATGGCGATTTTGGAATCAAAATGGTGGACCATCTTAAATCGGTCCATGGTGTTCTTGAGGTCAAATTAAACCCATATGTGGGCAGCCTTCTTGTTGTTTTTGACAGGGCAAAAACCCATGGGACTGAGATCATCGACCGGATATCGGAAAAGACCGGTGTGGACTGTCGTCGCTGGTTAAAAAAAGGGTCCCGTTTTTTCAACAATCGGAGGGCCCGGCAGCTGGTCAAACTGGGAATGATTGCCGGCGCAGGTGGTACCCTTGGAGCCCTCTCCGTTTCAAAGAAGATGCACATTGCAGCGGGGACTTTTTTTATGGGAGCGGTGGCGCTTCATGTGATTCAGAACCGTAAAACACTTCTGAAATAATGCCAAGATCATATCTGGTTGTCAAGGGAGGCGCATGTTGCTCTGGGGGTAATAATACATTTCGTTTCAGGGTGTATTTCGTTTGATCTTTTCCTGAAAAATGAGGGGCTTATCCAGCCTTGCGGGTTTTGACAATGCGGGGGCGCACTCCCATTTTCCCGGTTATGCCGCTGGCATTGAGTTGTGAGTGTTTACTATCTGCTTCAGGCAGTTCCAACGCCCGGCTTTATAAAATGATCGCAGTATAATCATCTTTTCTGCATTCTCCTGATACCAAAAGGTACATGGACCCTTGAGACGTAAATTCACCACCCTACGAATTGAACTTTCAATGGCATCGCTGCCAAATGGTAAGACGCTTTTTTCTTGATTTCCCTGTGCATCCACCACATAGATGATCAAAAGCTTGGGTTCTCGCCATGCACCACGAAATCGGGTTCTATCTTTTTGGATTTTTGGCCCTCTTTTCTCCTCTCTGAGCCGAGTGCGCCCACCATCTGTGCTATTTCCAGGTCAAATCTGGCTGGTTTGGGATCGGTCCATTCCTTGATGCCCACATAGGATTTGGCAAAGGCCTTATACTGGGTGGAAAAGGTAATGGATTCGGCATCCGTGATCTGGTCCATGGGCACCACATGGCCCCAGCCCAGGGAGGTGAGCATGTGCCCCGGAGGGTGGGTAAAGGATTTATGGGTATTGACCCAGAGGGAATGGGCAAAACTCTGGGATGCAAGGATGGATACGGCAGCAAGGGCTGTGATTGTCAGTTTCACAAGTTTCATTTGAATCTCCTTAAACATTTTATGGGGTATGTTCTGGACCGGGGCCGTCTTCCCGGACGGTATGGCCGGGGCCGCCGTCCAGGAATATCCGGTAGGGAACATTGGGTATTTTAAAGGTTAATTCACCATCTTCGTCCAGTTTAAAGGTTTTGATGGGAGAGCCGTCCAGGTTCTCCAGGATCAGGGGAAGCTCTGCGCCCATGGCGCCTGTGGAAAACATGGCTTCTATGGTGACGGTGCCGTCGTCATTGGCGTTGACGTTCATGTAAAGGGTGTGGGCAAGGCCCACGCCGGGCAGGGCCAGAACGACCAGCAGGCTTGCCGCAACAAGACCTTTGATTAAATTAGACATCATGGGTGAATCTCCTGGGGGTGTATGGGCTGGGACAGGGGAGTCTGTGCGTGTTTCTCCGGTCCGAATGCCCTGATGGCGGTCAATAGAATGGGGGTGATAAAATAGTCGGTGAGCAGGGCGGCCATGATGCCGGCAATGGTGAGAAAGCCGATGAAGACATACATATTGGCGGTCGATGTGAGATAAACGCTGAAATTGGCAGAGATGATCAGCGAGGTAAAGAGCAGGGGAAGACCGATGGCGGCAAAGCTTTGGGTGACGGATCTGCGGTAGCTGCCGGTCTCCATGAACCGGGTTTTGGCATGGGCGATGAAATGAATGGTGTCGTCCACGGCCAGGCCCAGGAGCATGGGCATGATGGTAATGGTCATCATGTCCAGGGGGATACCCATCCAGCCCATGATGCCTCCCACGGTCAGGGCGGGGGTGACGTTGGGAATCATGGCCACCAGCCCGGTTTTAACGCTGCCGAAGACCAGAACCATGAGCAGGGATATCACCCCAAGGGCCACCATAAAGGATTTGAGCTGTCCCTTGGCCACCAGATCCTGCATTGAGGTGAACTGGGCAATGGAACCGGCCAGATAGACCCGGGCGGAGGGAAAAAGCCGGCGGGCCTCGGCCAAAAGCTGGTCCAGCTCTACCTTTACCTGGGCGGTATTGTAGTTTTCAAGGTCCACCATGAAATGGAAACGCTGGTATTCGTAATCCATCCATTTTTCAGCTTCCCTTCCACCGGCATTTTCATAGAGGAGCATGACCTGGGCCAGGGTCTCCCGGGTGTCGGGGATGGTATGGAAGGCCGGATTCCCCTGGTTGAGAACCTGGTGCATGTCCTGGATGATTTCCACAATGGAGGTGGTCTTCTTGGTCAGGGGGTAGGATTCGGCCGTGGCCATGAGGGACTGTAGTCTTTTCAGATTCTCCGGCTCCCGGGCCAGTCCTTCTTCCTGGAAATCCACCACCAGGTTGTAGGAGTACAATGCCCCCAGATCGGATTGGGAGACCTGGTGGAGGCGGTTGACATAGGGGACCTTTAAGCCGATGGTTTTAACGATGTCAAAACTGATTTCAAAATACCCCAGGCCGGCAAGGGCGCCGAAGAGCAGGATGATGAAGACGAAAATCACGGTTTTTGAATGGTCCAGAACATAGCCGCCCAGCCGTGCCAGCCGGCTTTCCAATGCGGCATTGAACCCTTTTAATCTACCGTTGTCCCTTTGTTTTCCCGGGGCCTTATCCCTTCCCAGGCTCAGGAAAACGGGCATGATGATCATGACCATTAAAAAGGTCATCGCCACCAGGGTGGCCGTGGCTGACCCCACCCATCTCACCGGTTTGACGTCCACAAGGTGGAAGGAGGAGAGGGCGCCCATGGTGGTCAGGGCGGTGAAGAGAATGGGCCAGCCCGTTTCACGAACGGCATGGCGGATGGCCCCATGGCGCCGGCCGGTCCGGGAGACCTCCCGATTGTAAAAGGCAAAGACATGGATACAATAGGAGACCGAGACGGCAATACCCAGGTAAAGGGGCATCATGATGCTGGCCACGTCAATGGGCTTGCCGATCCATCCGAAAATTCCAAAGGTGGTGATTACCGATGCAGCGGCAACGATAATGGCGGACAACACGCCCCTGAAGGAGCGCATGGCCAGGGAAAGGACCAGGAGGGTCACCATTAGGGAAATGCCCATGGTCCGTTTGACCTCCTTCATGAAAAAGGCGGTCTTGTCGTGGGCAATGATGGGCATGCCAGAGGATTTGGGGGAGAGGGATTTATACTTGTCCTGGCGGATGATCCGGGTGGCGTTGAGCCCCACCACCATGTCTGCGGCCTGGTTGGCTTCGTTCCGCCATCCCTCGGGAAAGGGGGTTAACCGCAAAAGAATCCAGGATTGGGTGGAATCCTTTGAAACCAGGCGTCCCTTGAGAAGGGACTTGGACAGGGCCTTTTGCCGGATTTCTTCCAGGGCGACCGGGTCCGTTGGAATCTGGTCGGGAACCAGATTGATGATATCGATGCCCTCCCCATTGCCCAGGGAGAATTCACAATCGGCAATTGACATGATGTCATCGGAAAAGGGCACTCCTGATTTGAGTTCATCCCCCAGCTCCCGGATCAATGCCAGGTTTTCCGGGGTGAAAATATCCGGAGCCGTGACCAGGATCCCCACGTAATCGTTGTTGCCGAAGATGTCCTTGAATTCATCCTCGGTGCGTTTGAGATCGCTTTTGTCCAGCATCCACTTGTCCCATCCCGCATCCGTGGTTAAACGGGGCAGGCCGGCCATGCCAAAGGCCAGGGTCGCAACAAAGCCCAGCAGAACCAGGAATCTGAATTTCAGAATCCATTCCCCTGCCGAGTCGAAAAAAGTGTTAATGGAATGACTTTTAAGCATATTCACCTTCTTTATGAGGTTTCGGGCTGCCCGGATTTTGGGGAGCCTTTAGAAATAATATTTGATACGGGCCCAGATCTGATCCTTGTCGTCATAGGGGGAGTAGTTCCCCCGCCGGCCACCGACCCCGCCGGTGAAAACGTCCAGTCCAAGGCTGAACACCAAGTCGTCCACCGGCGTATAGTCTCCGGATATCCGGGTCAGGCTGTCACGGACACGGGGATTGAAGTAGACCATGCCCGTGAGGGTCAGTTTCTCGCGAAAGACCTTTTTGGAGCCCCGGATGAAGATCTGCCGCTGTACAGAGGGTTCGAACATCCCCAGTTCATGGTTCAGAATGTGCTGCTCGGCGTATTCCAATGCGATGGTCCATTGGTCTCCGGGGTACCAGTCCAGTCCCACAAGCCATTTGAACCGACTCCGTTTCACAATGCCGGAGAGCTCCGGCCGGGTCTGCACCGGATCCTTCCAAAACCATGCCGCCTCCATGCGAAGGACGTTTTCCCCAAAGGGTTTGCAGAATTCCAGGCCGGTGATGTTTTGGCGAAGCACCCTTGGCCGGGCAAGGATGGCATTGGAGGTGTCGGTTTCAAAGACGTACAGGGGCTGATCGGTCCAGGTATAAAAATGGCTCAGGGAAATATCAAAACCGGAGAGGAAGAGGCTGTGCTTCAGGGCCAGTTCGGAATCCGAGGGCCCATTGTCAAAAAAGGTTGTGCCGGTCTGGTCCCTTGGATCGGAATCCGGACCGGGGAGAACATCCTTGCCCTGGGAGGCGTCACCCAAATACCAGGGGCTGTCCGTCGGCGGGCTTTCAGCCCGGCGATACCGGGTGATCCATATGAACTGGGTGGTGCCCGAAGCCCAGGTATATCGGAGGTTTACGGCATCCACCCCCATGCGGATCTCGTCAAAGCTCCGGGTGATGTATTCGGACAGGTCCATGGGCGAAATTTGGTCGGTGATCCGGGTGGCGTCCGAGCTTCCCCAGATGATGATCTGCCGCCCCATTCGCAGGTCCAGATTCCCAAAGGCGGCATCCACATAGGCTTCGTGGAGAAGAAGGCCGGAATCGTCTCCCATGAGATGGTTTTCCGATACATCCACCGATGCAAAGGCGTACAGGGCGTCGGTGTAGGCCGCACCCTCCAGGCGGACGAAGGTCTCCGATGCCAGGGTGTCGTTGGGGGATTGGACTTGGATGCCGTGGCGGCTTTCCAGAAATCCGGAGAATTCGGTCTCGATGTCGGAAAAAAAGGAGGGCCCGGCCAGGGCGGAGGTTGAGAGTATTGAGAGGAGAAAAAAACTCAGAACCACCCCGGCCGGGAAGAGGAATTTGACTTTCATTACCGCAGTTTACTCCGTGAGACCGCTGACACCTCGAACAATGCATCGGAAATACCGGTGTTATAGGTCATGTCCAGGATCTTTAGGTCGGTGGTGTGGTTTTCCCTGTGATTTTCCATGCGCATGGAAAAAATGGTCCAGAATCCCTGGTGCTGCCGAATGTCTCCCACGGTGAAGGTTTTGATCAGACCCTGGGCATCGTAGTATTCGGCGCGGATGGTTCTTGTGGCCTTTTTGTGAATCCAAAGAATCCGCTTGTTGTAATTGTCCGCATTGTTTCGGGGAATGGATTGGATTTTCCAGCATGGGGTGCCGTTGATCTCCTCTTCATCCACCAGGGTGTGGGTGTCTTCGTCCACATTGCGATCCCCCAGATCGTCATAGGTAAAGTCCGATCCCATGAAGTAGTCGTTGTTGGACTTGCCGGAAATCCTGCGGACCTTTCTTAAGGCCGGCATATAAAGCCATTTGTCATCGTCGTGGTCCAGGGCGTCGTATTCCCAGGTGAGAAAGGCCGTGCCCTTTACGTCCAATGGCTTTAAAAAGACCATCATCTGCTTTACGTCGGGGCCGTAATCCTTGGCGGCAGTGGCGATTTTTCTGACCCGGGTTTTCCCCCTGTGGTTGGTCAGGGTCATTTCCATGTGGGATTTTCTGTCCTGGCCGTCTTCTGCTTCATCCACCATGATCATGATATCCCGGCCGGTGGGCTGGGCATACGAGGGGGACAAAACGGCCATGAGGGTCATGGTGAGGGTGGTGAGGGTAAAAAGATGTTTCATCATCTGGGTTCCTTTGTTTTCCGGATGGGTATGCCTTGGGCCATACCGATTCGGTTGAGTTTGAGGAGTGCCTAACATGTTTTGTTTTAAGGTTTCTACCCGGATCGGGAACATTTATGCCCCGATCGGGAGCAATTGAAGGTTAAGAAAGGGTCCGTAAGTTATGGCTAACAAATTAATTGACACAATATAAAATTTTATATAGAAGAATGATGATTTGTTAACCCCTTGGAAGGAAAGCCATGAAAGCTTCAGACATCGCCCAGTCCCTGGAAACCCTGATAGAGATACAACAACCCTCATTCCTCTGGGGGCCGCCCGGTGTGGGTAAAAGCCAGGTGGTGGCCCAGACGGCCAAGGCCCTTGGGCTGGACCTCATCGATGTGAGGGCGGTATTGCTGGACCCCGTGGATCTAAGGGGGATCCCCAGGATTACCCCCCAGGGAGATGCCCAGTGGTGTGCCCCTTCCTTCCTGCCCAGGGAGGGTGAAGGGGTACTTTTCCTGGACGAACTCAATGCGGCCCCACCCCTGGTCCAGGCTGCCTGTTACCAATTGGTGCTGGACCGGCGCATCGGGGAATATGAACTGCCCCCGGGCTGGACCGTGATTGCGGCGGGCAACCGAGAGCAGGACAGGGCTGTGGCCCATCGTATGCCCTCGGCCCTGTCCAACCGGTTTGTTCATTTGGAATTTGAGGTGGATGCCCCGGATTGGAATGTCTGGGCAACCGCCGCAGGCCTTCCCCTGGAGGTCACCGCATTCATCCGGTTTCGACCGGCCCTGCTCCATGCCTTTGATCCGGACCGGGACGACAAGGCATTTCCTTCCCCACGCTCCTGGGAATTTGTCTCCCGTCTGGTTTTGGCCCATCAGAATCAACTTCGGGATATGGAGGGGCAGGGCCGGTCTCTTTTCAGGGAAATGGTGGCCGGAACCGTGGGACCTGGCGCTGCTGCCGAGTTCATGGGGTTTCTCAAGGTATGGCAGAATTTACCCGAATTGGGAACCATCCTCAATGATCCGGAGGGAACAGCGGTTCCAGAGGATCCGGCCATGCTCTTTGCCCTGGGGGAACTTTTGGGCCGGTCCATGACCCTGGAAAATGCCACCCCCATCATGGTCTATGCCGCCCGGCTGCCCGTGGAATTTTCCGTTCTTCTCATGCGGGAAGCCGTCCGCCGGGACAACGCCCTGGTCAACAGTCCCGCCTTTGCCCAATGGGCCCGGGACAATGCAGAGGTTCTGGTATAGAAATATGTCACCGAATATTTCAGATCCCCTGGCCCGGCAGAAGCTGCTCAAGGCCCGGGCCGGCATGGTCATGGAACAGCCCTTTTTCGCCTCCCTGGCCCTGCGGCTGAAGATGAGTGAGGACAGGGACTGCGACACGGCCTGGACCGATGGAAAGACCTTTGGCTACAACCCGGCCTATGTGCACCGGCTTACCCCCAAGGCCCTCATGGGGCTCTGTTCCCATACCGTAATGCACCCGGCCTGCCACCATCATCGCCGGCGGCAGCACCGGGACCCCGAGACCTGGAACCGGGCCTGCGATTTGTCCATCAACCCCATATTGTTGGAGGCGGGGATTGAGCTGCCCCCTGGCTTTCTCCACGACCCCGCCCTGGCCGGCAAAAGTGCCGATGCCATCTACGATTATCTGACCCAGTGTGACTGTGACCAAAGGGAAGAAGGGGAGGCCGATCCCTCTTCGGTGGACCCATTTGGCCGGAAGGAGGCCGAGGAAGAGCAGGCATGGGGCATCCCCGAGCCCGGTGAAAACCAGGCCCGTGAAAGCGAGGAAGGGCAGAACAATGATCCGGGCATGGCCGGCGAGGTCCGGGACGGTGACGATCCCGAGGCCACCGGGGCGGAGGATGGGGATGAGACCGACTGGGAAGAGGCCCTGGCCCAGGCCCTGTCCAATGCCCGGGAGATGGGGAAGATTCCCCGGGGTATGGAACGCTGGGTTGAGGAGATCCTCCATCCCAAACTGCCCTGGCAGCAGCTTCTGGCCCAGTTCATCCACAGGGCGGCCCGGTCGGACTATTCCTGGACCCGGCCCAATCCCCGCTATCTTTCCCAGGAGCTTTACCTGCCCAGCCTGAACAACCATGAACTGGGGGAGCTGGTGGTGGCCGTTGACACCTCGGGCAGTATCCAGCCCCGGGAACTGGAGCAGTTTGCCGCAGAAATTTCTGCTGTTCTGGATCTGGTCCCAGCCCGGCTCCATCTCATCCACTGCGATCTGGCCGTGAACCGATACCAGACCTTTAGCCCCCGGGATCTGCCCATTCGGCTGGAGGCCAAGGGTGGAGGGGGAACCGATTTCAGACCTGCCTTTGAATTTGTGGAAAACCTGGGGATTACCCCGGATTGTATGATTTACCTCACCGACCTGGAATGCCGGCTCTACCCCGGAAAGGCCCCGGATTTTCCCCTGGTCTGGATCAAAACCGGTTCACAGGGGACAGAGCCCCCCTTTGGCCGGGTAATTTCAATGGAATAAAGAAAGGGATTTAAGATGAGAATTGAATGGAGCATTAAAAAGAAACGGGGCAATTTTCGGCCCACCCTCACCTATACCCTGGCCCTGGAGGACCATGAAAAGGCCCTGGCCGTCCATTCCGTCCACGTTGACAGTCAGATTCCCTATATCCCACGCCCCCACGAAAGCCATTGCCTCCCCGGGGAAAATGAGCGGGCGGAGAATTGGGAACCCAAAGACTTCAAACGCCTTTCCGTTCCCCATTTCAAGACCGGAGAAATCCGGGAGTTCCTCCGTCTGCCCTTTCGGGAATCCATGGAATATCCAGAGGTGGAGGAGGCATTTAGACAATTGAGGGGCCGGTTTGAGGCCGTGTTAAGCCAGGTATACAGCCTCAACGCCTTTGAACGCACCGGAGAACTGGGGGTGAGCCGGCAGACCGCCGAAGATGTGGCACCGGCGGTCATGGCACAGAAACTCCTGGGCCTCTATGGAGAATCCACCGCCGCCTGATCCCGGCTTACCTTTGTTCCAAAAAGCATTTCCAACTCAGGAAAAGTGCCGTGGAAACCGATAATTCCAGCCCCCCCAGCAGAACCAGCCACCCACTGCTGCCCGAGGCCGCCCCATGGGCCCAGGTACCGAAGCTGACCATCAGAAAAAGGAAAAGGAAAAATCGGGGACGATAGCACTGCCAGATCCTGGGCGATTTCAATCCCATAATTCGATGGATATTTTCCCGGCAGGTGGGGATGAAGAGAGTCTTTGATTTGATAATACCGATGATGACGGCAGCGGCGGCGGCCAATGCTAGGATCATCACAGGGGCCCCCTTCTTTGCCGCCTCCATGAAGATCAAACTACTTTTAGTCAGCAGAGCCATTACGCCTATACCCCATATGATGGCCGCCGATACCAGCGGAAAATTGTACCTTTTTTTCAAAATATTCCGTCTCCGATTTTTGCTTGCATCCCTATACCACGTTATAGGGTAACGGGGCTGTTTTTTTGGAAAAAATCCGTCATACGAGGTTTAGAAGATATAGGAAGCCCGCCTGGGTGTCATTGAGCTGAATCAAATGACCCATAAAAAAAATGTATTCATAATCGGCATTCCATTGGGAGAGCGAATAAATGGGGGCATGCAGGGGCCTTTTAGCCGTGGTGAGGATAATGACTGATATGTAATATATCAGCCATTGACGCCACAGGGGCACCTGGTCTATATTTTCTGACTCACCCCCGACAGGACCCAATAAGACAGGAGAAAAATCATGTCCAAACCCATCGTTTTAGTTACATCCGCAACCGGCCGCATCGGCAAAGAACTGGTGGCCCGCCTGGCCCAGGATGACAACTTCATTGTACGCGCATGCTGCTTCAGCCCGGACAAGGCCGATGCCCTAAAGGCCCTGGGGGCCCATGGGGTGGTGGCCTTTGATCTGAACAATTCCGAGACCTGGGGACCGGCATTGGAAGGGGTGTCCGCACTTTATTCCGCCTCCTTGGACCCCATGCTGGAGGGGCATCTGGCCTTTTCCAAGGCCCTGGCCCAATACAAGGATCAGATCACCCACGTGGTCCGGGTCAGCTGCATGGGCGCCGATGCCAACACCGCCTCCTATGATCCGGAAAAGCACGCCTCCCGCGAAGGTGCGGCCATTCCTTTGATGCTCCAGCACTATTGGTGGGGGGAAAAGGCCCTCATTGACGCCGGCCTCAGCGTGACGGTTCTGCGCAATAATTTTTTCATGAACCATCTGTTGAAGACCGATTGCGAGAACATCGACAAGGAGGGCTGGTTCACCAATCCCCTGGGCCGGGCCCGCAACTCCTTTGTGGCCACCCGGGACATTGCAGAAGCCGCCGCCGTTATCCTGACCCAGGGACCGGAAAAACACGGGGATAAGTTCTACGACCTCACCGGACCCGAACCCCAGACCATGGCGGAAATCGCCGCCGATCTGGGCCGGGCCATGGACAAATCCATTGAATACCGAGCCCAGTCCATGGAAGATTTCGAAGCCGACTTCGGCGCCACCCGTGCCGAGTTCTTTGAATACCTTTCCAACGGTTTTTACTGCCGGTGCAGCCCGGATTTTTACAATCTCACCGGCCACAAACCCACCTCCTATTACGACTACCTCACCACCAAGGGAGCCTGCGGAGAGACCGGCCTGGAGGAACTCTGGCAGGGCAACCTCTGGAAAAAGGGGGAGGACGCCATGGAGGCGGCGGCCGAATTGAAAGAAGAATAAATCCGAATCCCGGGAGGGGGAACCGTGGCATTTCTTCCCTTTCCCTGATTCCAATAAAGGACCGCCCGGTCCCTGGGATCCCGTTTGGGGGAACCTGGGACCGGGCGGTTTTTTTATGGATGGAAACGGAGCAGCGTCAGCCCGGGGGTACTTTTTTCCCTTAGGCCCGGTGGGATCCTAATCCCGATCCGTAACGGCAATGGGGCCCGGTCAATGACGGCGATCTCCCGGCCCGAGCCCGAAGAAATGGTGTTGGGAAGCCCCTGGGATACGGGAATCTCTTCTTCGGTCAGGGCGTCATCCGGTCCCGGGGAATCAAAATCCGTTGTCTGAACCGCGGTGTCTCCCAGGGCCCCGTCAAACATGAGACGGGGTTCCAGGCGGGCAATGAGGCCCTGGTGCCAGATGGGGACCGGAGGGTCCGGGTGACGGTCCTGGGATGCTAAACGGCTTTTTTCATAACTCACTCTCCCGTATCCAGACGGACAGGGCATATTTTGCGGCCCGGACAAGGGGGCTTTCCGGTTGGGCCCGGACCCTGATTTTCCCGGCGGTGCGGTGGAAAAGGGCCGGGGCCGGGGAGCGGGTCTCCAGGGTGACCTGGTAGAAGCTGCCTTCGGGCATGAGGTCATTTTCCGTGACCGGCCTGACGGCAACGGGACCTCCGTGGATGGAACCCAGCTCCCCATGGGGCAGGGAATTGATTGCCGTGGTGGAGATGTCGGTGACGCGGGCCTTGAGAAAGGTGCCCGTGTGAAGCTGGTCGTAGAACCGGGCCGTGGCACCGATCTCAACCCTGGAGAGCTGGTTCTCGGGCAGGTAGGCGGTGATCAGGGTCCATTGGGGGCTGATGATTTTTGCCATGAGCGCCTTTTCCGGAACCCATTGTCCCTGGGGGCGCTGGATCATCCGTGTGATCCGTCCGCTGCACGGGGCCAGGATCCGCCCCTGTCCCATGCGCTCTTCAAGGCCCTTTAAATCGGTCTGGATCCGGGTCCATTGTTTGGCCAGGATATCCAGCTGTTCCAGGTCCCGGGCCGAAGCCATGTACCGGTTCATGCGGATCTGAAGGTAGGCGGCCCTGCGCCGGAGCATGGCGGCCTCGGTCTCCAGTTCGGGCATGGTGATCTCAAAGAGAAGATCCCCCTTTTGGACATATTGGCCGTCCTTTACATGGACGGAATGGAGGCGTCCCGACTCTTCGGAAAACACCGATCCGGTGTGGCCGGCCTCCAGAATGGCCGGCAAAAGGATCCGGGTGTTCCAGGGCACCAGGGCCGCCAGGAACAGGCTGGCCAGAAGGAGCAGGATCAGGAGGAACCTGAGGTTGAATTGCACCAGGCCGGGCAGGGTCTTCCATGCCTGGATTTCCTTCCACACCGGGGTGAGGATGAGACGGTGGACGGCAAAGGCAAAGAGGAGGATGCCAAGGGGTTTAAAGGCAAAGTGATAGACCATGAGCCCGATGCCGGTAAATAGGAAGAACCGATAGATCCAGGTGCCGAAGGCATAGAGGGTGAACAGGGTCTGCCGCCCCTTGGGCAGGGCCTCGGGGGGCGGGGTATTGGGGCCGAAAAGAAAGTTCCTCAGCTGCCATTTTCCCAGGGCAAAGGACCGGGGTTGCAAGTTTTCCGCCTGGAGGATGTCCGAAAGGGCATAGTAGCCGTCAAAGCGCATAAAGGGCATGAGGTTGATGGCCAGACTGGAGATGATGCTGGTGGTGGTAATGATGAACATCAGGCTTTTGAGAATGCCGTCCTCCAGAAAATTCCAGGCAAAGCAGGCCATGAAGGCCAGGGTGAGTTCGGTCTTGATGCCTGCGGTGGCAATGGCCAGGCGCTGGTGGGGGGAGGAGATGCGCCAGGCATCGGTGGTGTCGGTGTAAAACAGGGGGTAAAAGAGGAAAAAGGCCATGCCCATGACCGGAACCCGGCAGCCCAGTTTTTTGGCGGTGTAGGCATGGCCCAGCTCGTGCAGGCCCTTGATCAGAAAGAGGCTGACACCGAAGACAACGGCCCCGGACAGGGTGAAAAAATAGGGGATGGTGTTGAGGAAAACCTCCCATTGCCGGATGATCATCAAAAGGCCTGCCAGGCCCAGGATGCGCATGGCCCACTTCCACAGGGGATGGTAAAAAAACAGGATCCTGGGCAGGGTTTTGGAAAGCCATTGGTCCGGGTTGACCAGGGGAACCCGGAAGAAGAGATAGTGGCCAAGGAGATTGAGGAGCCAGTTCTTTGGGGCATTGGCCCGTTGGTGCTGTTTTTCCACCACCCGGCGGGTTTGGGCGTCGGAGACGGCGGTGAGCCCCCGTGTGCGCAGGTAGTTAAGGCAATGTTCAAAGGTGGCTGCGTCAATGGAGCGGTCCTTTTTCATCAGTTGGTTGAGCCAGGGGTCCAGTGCCATGCCATCCTTCCACTGGGAGATGATGGTAAAGGCGGCGTGTCCGATGCGGTAATAGGCGTTGGTCAACGGATCAAACAAAAGCCAGGAGGGGGAACCGTCCTCGCCCGGGGGGGCGTCGAAGATTCCCAGATCCTTGCGCAGTGCAGGAAGCCGGATGTCCTGGGCCGCTGTGTTCATCATACCCCCCACCATTGACGCACCAGGGTGATGGGGCGACGGAAGAGGTAATAGAAGAGGGTCACCGAGGGGCCGTAGACCTTGGCCGTGCCGCTGAGGCCGATGCGGGGGGGCTCGGTGTCGTGGATGAATTCCGCGGTGATCACATAGGCCAGGGTGCCCATTTCCGTGAGCTGGGGATCGTATTCAAACCGGAGGATCCGGGCCTCCAGAACCGAAAGGGGATCCTTGTCCAAAAAGATGCGCACCCGGTTTCCGGGCTCCAGGAGGATGGCGTCCTTCACCGGGAGCATGATCTCCACCTCCACCTGGCCGGGATCGGCCACCTGGAGGATGCTCTGGCCCGGGCTTACCGGCCGTCCCCGCCAGAGGTCCGGTCGGTTGACCACGGCCACCCCGGCCTTGTCGGCCTTGAGGATGGTTTTACCCAGCTGATCCCGGGCATAGGCCAGCTCGGCCCTGCGCATGTCCACCCGGGCCTCCAACTCGGCCAGGGTCTCCCGGTTTTCCACATTGTTGAAGGCGGCACGCTGGGCCCGGAGCAGCTGGGCCTGTGCCACTTCCATGGCCTTGACCGAGACCTCGGCCAGGTTCCGCATCTCCTGGTCCTCCAGCCGGGCCAGGGTCTGGCCCGGGGTGATGGTCTGGTTGGGCCGGACCAGGATCTCCTTTACAACGGATTGGAAGGGAGCGGTGAGGACAAAGGCGTCCCTGGGAACGATGCGGGCACTGCCCAGGGCCGACAGGGTGACCGGGAAGAACATGGCCAGGCAGACAGCGGCCACAAGCACAAGGGCCAGGGGGCGTTTCAGGGCACCCACCAGGGAACCGGTCAGGGATTTTTTGCCCAGGAACCCCTGGAGACCGTGGGCGTAACTCAGGGAGAGGTGATCCAGAAGGGTGGTCTCACCGGCATCCTCCCATGGACTGCTCCGGGCCAGCCAGAGGATGCCCAGGGGGCCCAGAAGGGGGGAGACCACCGGAAGCCAGAAGACCTGTGAGGGGCTCAGGGCGTCCCGGTTTTCCCGGTGGTAGTCGGACAATTCCTCCCAGTCGACGACATGGGGGGCCTGGCCCTTGGGGCCCTTGTGCTCCCGGGCGGCCATTTTTTCCACCCAGTTCACAAAGGGGATGTTCCGGTCCACGGCGGCCACCCCGGAGATGGCCTTGACCTTTGGGGGGTGCCCCGGCCGTTTAAAGGAGAGAAAAACGACCTGGTCGCAGGGGACGAGCCGGCTGGTCTGGTTGACCATGAGAAATTCGAGGGTGGCCATGGAGGTGGCGTTGCGAATTCCGTTTTCCAGTTCAAAGAGAACGGCCACGCGGCTCTGCTCGTTGGGAGAGGTATCCGTCATTGCTTACTCCTGATGGGAGAGATCCAGGGTGGAAAGGGTGAGAAAGGGGGTTAAGCCTTCCACATCGCCCAATTGCGTCTTTGCCATTTTTCCAGCTGGCCCTGGATGGCGCCGGCCAGTTTTATTTGTCTATTGCCTCTAAAGTGGTGTTCTGGGAACTCAATCCCGAATATTGAATCCTCCCGCAGGGGGGAAAACAGGTCTGGACGCCAGACCACGATAGGTCTGTGTGACGGACCGCGGTTCCACTGAAATGATACCGGCGTTTGGGACGATGCTCGGTTAACCCATGCAACGGGCCGTGGATTGGGCTGAATAGGTGAAAGACAGAACCCAACAACGGGACGGCACCTACCCCCATGGTGGGAATGGGAAACGGCCCTGGAAATCCCGGGACCGTTTCGGCCCGGGACTCTATGTGTCGGCCTGGCCCGGAAAAACCTGATTTCCCCCCTGGGTGCGGGCGACGGTGAGTTCCCGGTCGGCCATGGCCATGAGATCTTCATGGGAGACTTCGTCCACGGGATGGGCTGTGGTAACGCCGATGCTTACGGTGACCGGGATGTGGATGGACTTGAATTCAAAGGCGTGGTTTTCCACGGTGGCGTGGATGCGTTTTGCCACCTCCAAGGCCGCCCTTGCCTTGGTCTGGGGGAGGAAGATCCCAAAACCTTCCTTGCTGAGCCGGCCCATGACATCCACGGAACGCAGGCAATGGGAGGTGATATTGGCAAATTCCCGGATCATGTAATCCTGGGCCGCCCGTCCCTGGGTTTCGTGGATATCGCTGGGATATTCCAGGCCAAGGGCCAGGGCCGAGATGGGGGTGGCATAGCGCCGGCAACGAAGGATTTCCGTATCCAGCAGTTCCGTGAAATGGCGCCGGTTCCAGGCCAGGGACTGGGGGTCCAGGGTGGTCTGGTCCGTGAGTTCCCGTTCCACCAGTTTCCGGCCCTCCACCATTTTGTTGGCATACCGGGCCAACCGACGGAACTCCTTGAACCGGATGTCGTCCATGGGGACCCTCTGGTTGGATTTTGCGGCCATGGAAAATTTTTCAATATAGCGTTCCATTTCCCTGGCATTGGCCCTTCGGATGAAAAGGTGAAGGGTGAGGAAGACAACGGTGATAAGTCCGGTTGAGACCAGGGTGTCCGATGCCTTTCTCTGGAATTCGGACCGGTTGACGGCCATCTCTTCCCAGAGGGCGTTTCTGCCCTGGTTCAGAAAGATGCCGCTGCCCAGAATCCAGCCCCAACTTTTGTCCAGCTCAAGGTAGGTGAGCTGGGGTTCCACCTCCAGGCCATGGGGGCGTTTCCCGTCGTACTCGAGAAAGCCTTCCCCCTTTTCCAGGGCCAGGGTGTGTATCTCCTTGTAGATTTCACGGCCGTTTTCATTGGGGTGGGAGAGGATGTTTTGTCCCACCAGTTTGGGTTTAAAGGGATGCATGAGCAGGATACCCTCAATGTCCATGGCAAAGAGATACCCACCGGAACCGGCGTTGAACCGGACCATGGCCAGTTCCCGCAGGAGTTTTTTCTGTTCCCGCTTTTCCGCCACCCGGTAGTCTGCGATGGTCCCGATGTACCAGCCATAGGGTTCAAAGGTGGTGTAGTAGAAAAGCCGGGGATTGAATCCCTTTTCCCCGGGGCGGAAGTTGGTGCTGGTGGTGAATCCCTCGGGCTTTTTTTTGCCCACGTCCATGAGGTGCTTCATCATGCGGGCAATGACCGGGTTCTTGATCTGGGAGACGTGGTGGGCCTTGGTCAGGATTTGTCCGTCCCGGAGCAGGGTGTAGCCCTCCTGGTCCTGGACAAAATACCGCCCCTGGTCCCCCTCAAAGAAGCGATGGCTGGCCAGGGCCTTGAGCAGCAATGCCTTGAGTTGTTCTTCCGGCAGCCGTTCCCGGTAGGCGTTGTAAAGCCGCTGGGCCAGGCCCAGGCCCTCCCTGGAGCGCTGGATCACCTCCTGGCGAACCAGGGTGTCGTATTCCCGTCTCTGGTTTTTTACACGCTCCACCGCAGCCTTGACTTCCCTGGTGACGATGAGGCGCTGGTCATCCATGTACTGGGTCTCAAGGCGGAGATTGTTTTTACGAAGTTCCTGGTAATGGCCCAGAAGGGCGTAACCGGAGATGACCAGCACCGCCCCAAGGATCAGGCCGGTATGGGTCAAGGCGACATAATTGATGAAATGAATGTGGCGTTTCATATTGAAAGTATGGAAAAAATTTGAATTAATGGGGTTATGAATATAGAGTAAGCTATCTTGTCTTTCTTTTCAAACCTTAACCCGAATATTTCGTAACAATTGGGATCGGGATGGACACGGAGGTATGGAAACGGGAGAAGGACGCATGTCTCCTTCCGCCCTTGGTTTTGCTTCCGGATACCGGTGATACGTATGGGTTCAGATGTCCCCGGCAGATGAATTTAAAGAATTCACTTCTGGCAGGGTCGGGAAAGGGGTACAATCAGAAAATGGTCATGGATTCGGTTGGATTTTTTCGTCATTTTAGGGGCAAATACCTGGAGGGATCCGGTTTGATGTGCAAAGGTAAAAACCAAGGTCCGATGGACCTGATCATGTGGGGGGTGACGGTCGTATGCATGGGGCTTTGCTGGGCAGGGGATCCCCCTCCTGTAAAGGCCGATACCCTGGATCTGGGTTTCCGGATTGAAACCGATCGCCGGATTTATCCGACCGGAGCGGAACAGGAGGTGGTGCTCAAGGTGGTTCTGGACGCCCCGGCAGCACCGCCGGAAAGTGACCGGGCCTGGGTGAACATCAGCCTGGTCATGGACCGGTCCGCCTCCATGGGGGGCAGCAAGCTGGCCCGGGCCAAAAGGGCGGCAGCAGAGGTCATGGCCTATCTGGGCCCCAGGGACTATTTCAGCCTGGTGGTTTACGGCAATGGGGCGGAAACCATTGTGCCGGCCTACCATCCCATGGAGTTGAATGCCTTTGAACACCGGCTGGAGCGCATCCAGGCCCAGGGGCGCACCGCCCTTTACCAGGGGGTGATCCACGGTGTCAGGGAGGTGCGAAAGTTCCTCTATCCCTACTACATCCACCGGGTGCTTCTCCTCTCCGACGGCCAGGCCAATGTGGGGCCCTCCACCCCGTCTGAATTGGCCGGTCTGGGACGGGAGCTGGTCAAGGAGCGGATTTCGGTTTCCACGGTGGGACTGGGGGGGGATTACAACGAGGATCTCATGACCCGCCTTTCCCAGAGTTCCGACGGCAATGCCTATTTTGCCGAGTCCGAGGGGGATCTTTCCCGGATTTTTTCCACGGAGCTGGGGGACCTGCTCAATGTGGTGGCCACGGATGTCCTGGTGCGCATCACCTTTTCCCAGGGGGTGCTGCCCCTGGGACTGGTGGGGCGTGAGGGGGAAATCCAGGGCCGGACCATTGATTTTACCATGAACCAGCTCTATGGGGATCAGCAGAAATACGCCCTGATCAAGGCCCGGCTTCCCAGGGGAAGGGACGGGGAAAACCGGCCCCTGGCCCGGGCGGATGTGGTCTATAAAAATGTGCTGAACCGGGAACGGGAGGCGGTGGAAGATAAGGCCGAGGTCTCCTTCACCAAAGACAGGGAGGCTTCGGGGGAATCGGCCAACCTGGAGGTGATCCGGGATTACCAGCTCACCCTCAACGCCCTGGCCCATGAAAAGGCCATTGAACTGGCGGACCAGGGGCAGACGGGCCGGGCCGGGGCCCATTTGCGAAAGTCGGCCTCACGGTTGAAGGAGATCGGCGCCATTTACAGGGATGAAATTCTCCTGAACGAGGCCCGGTTCACCCGGGAATATGCCGATGAAATCGAAAAGATCGGCATGGGGAACCAACAGCGCAAGCGCATGCGCACCAAGATTTTCCAATGGAAAAACCAGCAACCCTATCAGCCCATCTTCATTCGGGACTGATCCGCCGTCACCAATACTTCCGTGACAAATTGTTTTGGATCCCGGGTGGTCCAGTAATCGGTGACATAGCGTTCGTGGCAGCTGCCCTGCAGGACATACCCCTTTTCCCCGGCCCAGTTCCGGATTTTATCATAGGTCTTGCCCAGGGTGTCGTGGGGTCCGATGTGGTAACAGGAGAGCATCATCTGGCCGCCAAAACACCGGGTCTCGGTGTCTGCATGGGGGGAAAGGGCCTTTTGCATGATGGTGATCCGGCCCGGGGTGCCCTGGATCCGGTCTTCCATGGAGGGGAAGTGGATCATCACCGGGCCGATGATTTCATTGTCCATCCCTTCCACATGCCGGGTGAAGTCCAGGTTGATGATGGCCTGTTTCAGGTCATGGTCAAAGACCTGTTCCTGGAAGAGGTAAACCGTGGGTTCCACATACCGGCATCCCACCTCCCAGCTTTGGGCCTTCCTCACCTGTTCCGCCTCCAGGATGAGCCCGTACCAGTCGGTGACGGAATCGTACTTGCGTAAAAGGGCCTCACGGGCCCCTTCCAATTCCCTGATTTTGGATTCAAACCCCTGTTTGATGGTTTGGCATTCCCCCTTTGGGATCAGGGTCCGCATTTCATCCAGTTTGAATCCCATCTGTTTGTAATATTTGATCACGGGTACGGTGAGGAGTGAATCTCTCGAATAGTACCGGTAGTTGTTGCTGCCGTCCCTGTGGGAAGGGATGAGTCCGATGTCGTCGTAGTATCTCAGGGCCTTGCGGGAAATATTGCAGATCCTGCTGACCTCTCCTATGGTGTATCTGTCTTTCATTACTGCCTTGGCAAAGGTGTGTTCCGGGAAAAAACCAGGGTTAAACAGGGGGGCCGGCCCCTGGTACCGTTGGGGCAGTGGAACCGGCAGGGCGACCACAGCCGGGAAAGATATAAAACCCCGCACGGATATGCAAGATCCCTCCTTAAAAATTACCAGAAAAAATTCGAAAAAATCATTGACCTTCCCCCCAGGGGGAGGGGGTATGATCTCCTGTTTGAAATGAATGCGGAATAGAAGACAGCCAATAAAGGACAGGAAGGATTTAAATGCGGTACCACGGACAAGAGGCACTGGGGCTCATCGAAACCCTGGGCATGGTCCCGGCCCTATACGGGGCCGATTCCATGCTCAAGGCCGCCCATGTGACCCTTATTTCCTATGAAAACATCGGTTCCACCCTGGTGACGGTCATGGTCAAGGGGGAGGTGGCGGCGGTGAAGGCCGCCGTGGATGCCGGTGGCAAAGCAGCTGCTTCCATTGGGAAGCTCACGGCCTGCAATGTCATGCCCCGCCCGGTAAAGGGTGTGGGGGACATTGTCTCGGTCCATGGTGTGGATCTGCCCGAACACGGTGAAGCTGCATCAACCGAAAGGGGATACGGTGCCATGGGCCTGGTTGAAACCTATGGCCTGGTCTTTGTCCTGGAGGCGGTCGATGCCATGATCAAGGCCGCAGACGTGGAACTCAAGGGCTATGCCAACACGGCTTCCGGCTATATCTCGGTTCTGGTGGAGGGGGATGTGGCCGCCTGCACCGCTGCAGTGGCGGCCGGTGTGAAGGCGGTGGAGGCCATGGGGGCCCAGGTCTATTCCTCGGTGGTGATTCCCACCCCCCACCCGGATCTGCAAGAAATCACCCAACGCTATGACATTGACGGCCTGACCCCCCAGGCATTATCCCAACCCTGTCCCCACTGTGGTTGCCGGCCCGAGGACCCTGTGGCAGGGGCCATAACAGAGGAGGGCATCCCCCATGATGATTGATACGGATCTGCGGGCCATGCAGGAGGCACGGATCCTGGCGGAAAATGCCCTCTGGGCCCAGCAGCAGCTCTCCAACCGTTCCCAGGCGGATCTGGACCGCATGGTGGATGCCGTGGCAGGGGCAGTTGCCCCCCTTGCAAAGGAATTGGCAACCCTTTCCTTTCAGGAGACCGGTTGCGGCCGGGAGGCGGACAAGTGGCGGAAAAACCAGTTTGTCTGCACCCGGGCCCTGGAGAACCTCAGGGCCATGCGCTGTGTGGGCGTCATCTCCCGGGACAGGGAAAAGGGGCTCATGGATGTGGGGGTTCCCATGGGGGTGATTGCCGCCCTGACGCCTTTTACCAGCCCGGTTTCCACCACGGTGTACACGGCAATGATGGCCCTGAAGTCGGGCAATGCCGTGGTCTTTTCCCCCCATCCCAGGGCGGCCAAGGTCACGGCCCGGGTGGTGGAGGTCATGGCAAAGGCCGCCCAGAACGCCGGCATGCCCCAGGGCGGGATCTCCCATATTCCCACGGCCTCCCGGGCCGGTGGGGTTGAACTCATGGGCCACCCCGGGATTTCCCTGATTCTGAATACCGGGGTGTCCGGCCTTCTTAAAGCGGGGCAGGCCACGGGTAAACCCCTGATTTACGGGGGCAGCGGCAACGGTCCTGCCTTCATCGAGGCCAGCGCCGATATCGTCCAGGCCGTTTCCCATGTCATGGCCTCCAAAACCTTTGACAACGGGGTGGTCTCCGGTGCGGAGCAGGCCATTGTGGTGGATGCCGGCATTGCCGCTGCGGCCAAGGCGGAATTTTGCCGCCAGGGGGGCTATTTTGTTTCCCCGGAAGAGGCAGAAATCCTTGCCGCTGCCTGCCTGGATAAAAAGGGGTGCCCCAACCCCTGGACCGCCGGGGCCTCGGCCTTGAAATTGGCGGCCCGGGCCGGTCTGGAACTCCCGTCCCAGGTCCGGCTCCTCGTTGTCCCCAGGGAGGCGGTGCTCTCCGACGACCCCTTTATGAAGGAAAAACGCTGCCCCGTGGTGACCTGGCATGTGGAGCCCGACTGGCAGAATGCCTGTGAAAAATGCATTGAATTACTCCTTGCCGAAGGCCGGGGCCATACCCTGGTCATCCATTCCAGGGACGAGGCCGTGATCCAGCAATTTGTGATGAAAAAGCCCGTGGGCCGGGTGCTGGTCAATACCCCTGCCGCCCTTGGCTCCATGGGGGTCACCACCCATCTCACCCCCTCCATGACCCTGGGCAGCGGTTCCGTGGGGCTGGGCATGACCGCCGACAATGTATCCCCCCTGAACCTCATCTATGTGCGCAAGGTGGGATATGGGATGGGATCGGCGGACCGGGCATTCCCCGGGATACCCCGTGAAGACGGCCCTTCCCCCACCATGGCCCAGGTGGAGCAGATGGTGAGAAAGGTGGTCAATGATCTGCAAGGCCGGACCGCCGGTTTGGAAAAAAAGAAAGACTAGAGAGGAAGACCCATTGGATACCCGTGAATTTTCAGCCCAGCTTGCAAAGGCAACCCAGAACATGAACCCGGCACAGAGAAGCGCTTTGAAAACCGCCTTTGAACGGGTGCTCTCACAGATTGAGACCCGGGGCATTAAACCGACCGGTTACCCGTCCGAAGCGCCCCCCCTTGCAGGAACCGGCATCAACGCCTGCGGGACAGGGCTCAATGGAGGACCGATCCAGGTCCCGGACGGTCCCACCCCCCGGCATGTCCGGCTCAAGGAGAACTTCCTCAGGCAGAAGCCCAGCATCACCACCCATAGGGCCCGGTCCATCACCCGGATCACCCGGGAGAATCCGGGCATGCCCAAGGTCATGCTCCGGGCCAAATGCTTTAAGCATTGCTGCGAAACCGCCCCTTTGGTGATCCAGGACCACGAGCTCATCGTGGGCTCCCCCTGTGGCGCCCCCCGGGCCGGTGCCTTTTCCCCGGACATTGCCTGGCGTTGGCTAAGGGACGAGATCGACACCATCTCCACCCGGCCCCAGGACCCCTTTTACATCTCAGATGAAGACAAAAAGATCCTCCGGGAGGAACTCTTTCCCTTCTGGGAGGGAAAGTCCGTGGATGAGTATTGCGAGGACCAGTTCCGGGAGGCCGGCCTCTGGGAGCTTTCCGGGGAGTCCTTTGTTTCCGACTGCTCCTACCATGCCCTGAACGGGGGCGGGGATTCCAACCCGGGCTACGACGTCATCCTCATGAAAAAGGGGATGCAGGAGATCCAGGACGAGGCCCGTGCCCACCTGGAAAAACTCGGGTATGAAAACCCCGAAGACATTGACCGAATCTACTATTACAAGGCCATCATCGACACCACCGAGGGGGTGATGATCTATGCCCGGCGCCTGTCGGAATATGCCGCCTCCCTGGCCGCAAAGGAGGGCGATCCCCAACGCCGTGCCGAATTGGAACAGATTGCAAGGGTCAATGCCCGGGTGCCGGCCCGTGCGCCTGAAACCTTCTGGGAGGCCGTCCAGGCCGTCTGGACCATTGAGTCCCTTTTGGTGGTGGAGGAAAACCAGACCGGCATGTCCATCGGCCGGGTGGACCAGTACATGTACCCCTTTTTCAAGGCCGATGTGGACGCAGGGCGCATGACCCCCTACCAGGCATTTGACCTGGCCGGCTGCATGCTCATCAAGATGTCCGAGATGATGTGGATCACCAATGAAGGGGCCTCCAAGTTCTTTGCCGGATACCAGCCCTTTGTGAACATGTGCGTGGGCGGGGTGACCCGGGAGGGCCGGGATGCCACAAACGATCTCACCTATCTGCTCATGGATGCGGTGCGCCACGTGAAGATCTACCAGCCCTCTTTGGCCACACGGGTCCATGCCCAGTCCCCGGATACATACCTGAGGAAGATTGTGGACGTGGTCCGGTCGGGCATGGGGTTCCCTGCGGTCCAGTTCGACGATACCCAGATCAAGATGATGCTGGCCAAGGGGGTCTCCATGGAGGATGCCCGGGACTATTGCATCATGGGATGTGTGGAGCCCCAGAAGGCCGGCCGCCTCTACCAGTGGACCTCCACCGCCTATACCCAGTGGCCCATTGCCATTGAGCTGGTCCTGAACAGAGGGGTCCCCCTCTGGTATGGGAAACAGGTCTGCCCGGACCTGGGGGAACTCTCCGGTTTTGACAGCTGGGAATCCTTTGATGCCGCAGTTAAGGAGCAGATCAAGTACATCACCCGCCTCTCTTCCGTGGCCACGGTGATCACCCAGCGGGTCCACCGGGAGCTGGCGCCCAAACCCCTGATGTCCACCATGTACGAAGGCTGCATGGAAAACGGCAAGGATGTCTCCGCCGGCGGGGCCATGTACAACTTCGGCCCCGGCGTGATCTGGAGCGGCCTGGGCACCTATGCCGATGCCATGGCCGCCATTAAAAAGCTGGTCTACGAGGACAAAACCTACAGCCTGGAAGATCTGAACCAGGCCCTGAAGGCGGATTTCCAGGGCTTTGATGCCGTCCGGGCCCATTGCCTGGCCGCCCCCAAGTACGGCAATGACGAAGACTATGCCGATCTCATTGCCGCCGACCTGGTCAACTTCACCGAAGCGGAACACCGGAAGTTCAAGACCCTCTATTCCGTGCTCAGCCACGGGACCCTTTCCATTTCCAACAATACCCCCTTCGGCCAGATCACCGGGGCCTCGGCCAACGGCAGAAGGGCATGGATGCCCCTGTCCGACGGGATCAGCCCCAGCCAGGGGTCCGACGTCAAAGGGCCCACGGCCATTATCAAGTCGGTCTCCAAGATCGCCAATGAAAACATGAACATCGGCATGGTCCACAACTTCAAGCTCATCTCCGGCCTGTTGGACACCCCGGAGGGGGAGAATGGGATCATCACCCTGATCCGCACGGCCTCCATGCTGGGGGCAGGGGAGATGCAGTTCAACTACCTGGACAACGAGGTGCTGTTGGAGGCCCAGAAACACCCGGAGAATTTCCGGGACCTGGTGGTCCGGGTGGCGGGATACTCGGCCTTTTTTGTGGAATTGTGCAAGGATGTCCAGGACGAGATCATCTCCCGGACCGTGCTGCGGAATTTTTAAGGAGCCTTTGATGACACGCCTTTCCGCCCTTGACCGATCCGCCGTGATCTTCAACATCCAAAAGTACAATATGTACGACGGGCCCGGTGTGCGCACCCTGGTCTTTTTCAAGGGCTGCCCCCTGCGCTGCCAATGGTGCTCCAACCCCGAGGGGCAGCACCGGGCCCCCCAGATCCTGTTCAAGGCTGACCTCTGCACCCATTGCGGAGACTGTGCCGCCGTCTGCCCCGTGGGCATCCACAGGATGGAAACAAGAATGGAAAGGGGAGTGGAAAGGGAAAAGGGGCAGTTGCACCATTGGGTGGACCGGAGCGTCGACTGCCTGGGCTGCGGCGCCTGCGAAGCAGCCTGCACCTCCTCGGCCCTCTCCGTGACCGGGGAGGAAAAATCCATTTCCCAGCTCCTGGAGGTGATCCTGGAGGACAAGCCCTTCTACGACATGTCCGGGGGCGGGGTGACCCTGGGAGGCGGCGAGGTCTCGGCCCAGCCCGAGGCGGCCAGGGCCCTGCTGTCGGCCTGCCGGCAACGGGGGGTGAACACGGCCATTGAGACCTGCGGCTATGCCAACCCCAGGGCCCTGGCCCGGGTGGCGGAATTCACCGACCTCTTCCTCTTTGACCTCAAGCACATGGATGCCGGACGCCACATGGCCCTCACCGGGGTGCGCAACGAAACCATTTTGGCCAACCTTGAAACCCTGATCCAGCAGGGCCACCAGGTCAGGGTGCGCATGCCCCTGCTCAAAGGGGTGAACGATTCCGAAGACGAGATCCGGGCCATCCTGGCCTTTGTCTCCCGGTTCCGGCACCATGACAATTTCCAGGGCATTGATCTTCTGCCCTACCACCGGCTGGGGGTTCACAAATACCAGCAACTGGGCATGGATTACCCCATCCAGGGGGATCCGTCCCTGAAGGCTGAAGACCTGGACCGCATTGAAACCTGGATCCGTGACCTGGGTATTCCCGTGGCCGTGGTCCGGCATTAAAATCCCATATGTCGGGGACATGGATTATACCGGGGACAAGGATTGGACAGTAGCCTGGTAAAGGAGAAGCAGAGATGACAACATTGATTTCAGCCCGGGATATCCGGAACATGGCCCGGGAGGGCAAAACCCGTTTGGAGCTGGTGCCCGGCATGGTGGTGACCCCCCTGGCAAGGGATGGTGCCCGGAAGGCCGGCATCCAATTGGTTCAAGGGTCGGGCGGTATGGCCTTGGGGAAGGAGAATCCCCTTCAGCAAAAAGAGAGCCTGTACCGGGAAGATGCCCCGGCCCAAAATCCGGGACAAGGCCCTGCATTGGGAGATGAGCCGGTCGGGCAGGAGATGGTGGCGGCCTTCTCGGCCCTGCTTCGGGGATTCCATGAAAGGGGAATCCTGACCCAAACAGGCGTTGGAGACCGCTCCAGCGCATCTCAGGCCACCTTTCACCTGGCCCTGGCAGACGGCGGCGTCGGAACCATTGAGGCTGGCATCGACCCGGTTCAACCGGGCATGGCATGGCGCAATTTGGAAAAGGATGCCCTTGTCTATCTCCTCGAAGGGGAGATGGAGGTGGGACTTCCGGGACGACCCCTGACCTTTGGGAAAGGGGTGCTGGGTTTCCTGCCGGCGGGTGAGGGAGGCCCCGGGACTGCCAGGGGCCGGGGGCGGTACTTTTATTTCCAATATCCGGCCTGAACGACCAAAATTTTAATACCCCATAACATTTAAAGATATCAGGAGAAAGACAATGTCACATAGCGAAGCATTGGGAATGGTTGAAACCCGGGGCCTTGTAGGGGCCATCGAGGCTGCGGACGCCATGGTTAAGGCGGCCAACGTCCATCTGGTGGGCCGGGAACAGGTGGGATCCGGCCTGGTCACGGTTATGGTCCGGGGGGATGTGGGGGCGGTTAAGGCGGCCACCGAAGCTGGTTCTGCTGCGGCCCAACGGGTGGGGGAACTTATTTCCGTCCACGTCATTCCCCGCCCCCACAGTGAAGTGGAAGGGATTCTGCCCTCCTAGCACCCATACACCGTGGCCGTTTATTGCAAATCCGTTGAAGGGGGCCTTCCTTTCCCTTCAACGGACTTGTTGTTAGATATTACCGTGAAGGATCTGGATCGCCTCCAGATGGGTCGGAGCATGGGCGGGGCAGGGTGAGGATGAATTCTGCGCCCCGGCCTCGGTGGGACCGGGCATGGATCCGTCCCTTGTATAGGCCCACAAGCCGGCTGACCACACTGAGGCCCAGGCCGGTGCCGGTCTCGGGTTTGGTGGAGATAAAGGGGGTGAAAATATCGGGCAGGATTTCCGGGGAAATGCCCGGCCCATTGTCCATGATTCGGATTCGGAGCTGATCCTTTTCCGGCTCCACCGTGATATGGATTTGGGGATTCTGGGTTCCGGCCTCCTCCAGGGCATCACCGGCATTGAGGATGATATTGTGGAAGATGGAATAAAAATGGTTTTCATCCCCCTGACATACGGCGTCCTCCGGGCAATCCACCATGAGCCGAATTTTTCTTCGGCTAAATAGAGATGCCAATTCGGTTTGGATTTCCCGGATGAGTGGGGACAAAGAAATCCGTTTGGTGCCCGGGTTGATTTCATGGAGTTTGGAATACTCCCGGATCTGGGCGGTGATGCTCAGACCGCGGTCAATGTCCTTGGAAACATCATTGAGGATATCGTCCATGAATCGGGCGATTTCGTGGATTTTGTCCAGTTCGTGGCCGATGGCCTTTATAGAAGGGCTTTCCTTTCCCCCATCATCGGATGGGGGCAGAAGGTGGGCAAGGGTTTGGGCGGCCTGTTTTAAACGATGGGTGGCCGGTGCTTTCCGGAACCGGTAGTTGAGGGCGGCCTTGAGGTCGAGTTGGGCACCGGCCAGGGCATTTCTCATCTCATGGGCAAACCCGCCTGTGATGCGGTGTTCAATGGCCCGTTTTTCCATTTCAAACATCCGGGCCTGGACCCTTTGGATCTCATCTGTTTTTTCTTTGACCTGGTGCTTGAGCCGGTTGGAATACTGGTAGAGAAGCTCGGCTTCCCTTTGCAGGGCTTTTCTGGATCTGAGCCTGGACAGAAGATGCCGTTTGAGGAAATAAAAGAAATTTCGAATCCTGGCGGCAAAACCGATGGGGGTCCATTTCAAGCGGAGGAGGGTGTGGGGGCAATTATACAGCTCCCCTTTCCTTGCAATGAAAATCCGTTCACCCGAGGGCCGTATGGCCGTGACGTCCTTTTCCCAGAGAATGCAGGATGCATTGGGCATGTGGCGGCGGATCAGGGGGTCCATTCCGGGCTCCTGGTGGGGAAGAATCCACCGGCCCGCCCTTTCATGGTCCAGGTAAATGATACCGTCCCGTTGCCGGAGGGAATGGGGGAACTGGCTGAAATCCTCCCCAAAGCGTTTGAAAACATCCACAAAACTGGCAAGGATCTCCACCCGGGCCGGCGGCAGGTCGTGGAGCAGGGGGATGGCCGAAAGAAAACCGGACCAGGTATAGATGAAGGAGGAGTCGATGAAGGGCTCGAACCCGGGACGGACGGAGTAGCGGACCACGGCGGAACCGGGATCCGACTCCAGGATCTTGAAGTATTCGATGCGGGAGAGCCGGAACATCATGATATAGGTGAGGGCTCTGTAAACCAACTCCAGGGAGGGCAGGCGGAAAAGGGTGGAGGTAAAACCATAGGCATAGGAGTCAAACTGTTCAAGGGAGACGGCTTGGGCCGCTGCCATGTCGTAATCGGGGAGGCAGGCCCTGTAGTTCCGGGTGAGCCGGGCCTGGGTGCCGATGTCCACCCACCCCCATTTGTCCAGCAATTTTTTCCTGGGGATGTCCACCCCGTCAAAGAAGCGGTCAATGTCAATGCCGTGCTTTAACAGATATTGCCATAGGACAATGATTTCCCGGGTGGAGTAGACCGGATCCTCCGGGGTGAGAGCCCTGGGTTTGATGAAAAATCTGGAAGAGATTCGGTTGCCGGCCATGGCTTAAATGGCGTACCGTTTGATTTTATTGTTCAAGCCCACCCTGCTGATGCCCAAATGCCTGGAGGCCAGGGTTTTATTACCGTTGTACCGGGCCAGGGCCTTTTTGATCAGCCGCTTTTCAAATTGTTTGACCTGTTCCTTCAGGGGCATTCCATTGTCCTGGGGGAGGATGTCCCCTTCACCGTCGCCCCGGATCTGGTGGGAAAAATGGTGGAGTTCCAGGGCGGTGTCCCTGGCATTGGCCATGACCACGGCCCGCTCGATTTCGTTTTCCAATTCCCTGACATTGCCGGGAAAGGGGTGGTTCATCAGGGCGCAAAGGGCCTGGGCGTTGATGGTATGGATGGATTTTTTATGTTTGACGGTGAATTTTCTAAGTAAAAAACGGGCCAGGACGGGAATGTCTTCCCTGATCTGCCTCAGGGCCGGCGGTGAAATGGTGAAGACCCTGAGCCGGTAATAGAGATCCTCCCGGAACCGGCCTGCCTTCACCTCTTCCTCCAGGGACTTGTTGGTGGCGGTGATGACCCGGACATCCACATGTTTTTTTAGGTTGCTGCCCACGGGTTTGACCTCTCCTTCCTGGAGAAGCCGCAGGAGTTTGGATTGCATGGGCAGGGAAAGATCCCCGATTTCATCCAGAAAAACCGTTGCCCTGTGGGCCTGTTCAAAAAAGCCCTTTTTATCTTCCAGTGCACCGGTAAAGGCACCCTTTTTATGGCCGAAGAATTCACTTTCAAAAAGATGTTCGGGCACGGCGGCGCAGTTCTGGACAAAGAGGGGGCGGTTTTTTCGGTTGCTGTTGGAGTGGATGACGTTGGCCACCAGCTCCTTGCCCGTGCCCGTCTCCCCCTGGATGCAGACGGTGATGTTCGAATGCACGGCCTTTTTGCACATCTCCCTGAGTTCTATCATTTTGGGGCTTCCGCCCCTGAGGGCGTCAAAGGGGTATTGGGCATTGAGCTTTTGGTTGAGCATCCGGGTATAGTATTTTTCCCGGTCCAGCTCCTTTTCCAGGCGGTGTCTTTCCCTGTGGACCTCCTGCCTCTGCCGGAATACAGCCACGGCCTCTTTAATGGTGGCTTCAATGGATGCGATGTCCTCTCCCTTGGCAAAATAACCCTGGGGCCTGTATTGGTTGAGGATGCGCTTGATGTCGTGTTCATCCTGGAATCCGGTGTAAAAGATGATGGGGATGTCCGGGCGGATGGTTTTGAGTTCGTCGTAGGTCTCAAACCCGTTGAGCCCTTTCATTTTGATGTCCAGGATCACGCAGTCCACGGCATGGGCTCCCAGGGCGGCCATGCCCTGGGCACCGTTATCGGCGGCAATGACATTGTACTTATATCCAAAATAGCGGCCCAGCCCCCTTTGGATGGACTTGTCATCATCAATGATCAGGATCGTATCATTCATTGGTTTCACCGATGTGTCCCCCCGGATTCGGCCATTGGGTCGGCGAGTTTACCAACGGGTCCAATGGCCTTGCCCATGTGTTGTACGGTTTCTCCCATGTGGTCGGTCAATGGATACAGGATCCATGGGTGCTCAACTGGTAAGATGGTTTACATACTGTAATATTTTTTGATCTGCGTCAATATTCTTTGTAAAACAAGCTTCTTAAGTCCGTTTGTCCCTGCCCGTGGTGATAAGCCGTTTATCACCCGGCCATCCTGCCCGGGGGAAAGGGTTGGGACAGATTTGAAAATGCTTCCCGCTCTTTTTCTTATATTATCAGTAGGTTATCTTCGTGGGTGTCCGGTGGTCCGAAGGAAAAAAGGGGGGATGGCATCGAACCTGCTTTACCCCTCATAAAACGGGTATGGGAATTTCGGAACACCTGGTAGGGCGGAATTCCATTGGATTATTCCAAAAGAAAAACAAGGAGCGTACGATGAGAGCGTTTATCTGGGGAGGAATACTGGTGATGATCCTGGGGTTCGGGTCATGGGGAATCTGTGGTCCAAAAAAAATGGCAAGGATGGATGTCGAGGCATATTTCGATGTGGCCACGGGTCATAAATATATTAAAAATTCGCCCAATACCTTTGCCGAGTATTCCAGGCGGGGGGAATTGCTCAAGGCATCCGTCCTTTTGAGCCGGCCGGTGTTGTCGGAGAATAAGAATATCAAACCCATCACAGGGGAGTGCTATATCCTCTATGAAAAAAGCAAGGGACAGGAGCGGGAGCAACTTCTGCTGCCGGCCGGGAATGATCATCCCCAGGGCTTTTACAGCATGGATGTCTTCTATTCCTATCAATAGGGTTTAGGGGAACCCCGGGGGATTCTCCGGGGGCGGATGTCGCCCAAAGTCCTTGGGAAACATCATACGACAGCAGTTGCGGTCCGCCGCCGCTGCTGTTGTTCCATGGGGCGGCCAAGATCCCGTGCGGACTTATTCTGTTTTTTCCAGCTGGTTGATGAGGATGCGGTTATTGTTTTCAAAAAGAGCCGACAATGAGATGCCCCTTTTTTTAAGGTGTTGCTGCCGGAACCGGTATGCGGGGGGGGGCCCATGGCCAGGATTCCAAAGAACAACGCCGTATCCACCGGTGCCTGGATGAATCCGACGGTGATGTAGAGCAGGCCGATGAGGATGACGCCCAGGGGCCAGAAAAACCGCCGGATCCCCTTGGGTCTGTAAAGGGCCTGCCGGTATAGTCCGGGGAATCTGGTTTTCATCTGCAGGACGCCCAGGGCAATGAAAATATGGGCAAACATCAACCCCATGACAGAGATAAAGGCATATTGGGTGATCTGGCGTCCGGCGGCAATGGCCAAAAGGCTGAGGACCATGATGAAACCAATGGCCCAGTGGGGGGTGTTGAAGCGGGTGCTGGTCCGGCAGAGGATCCGGGGGAAAATACCGTCCCCGGGCCATGGCGTGGATCTGCCTTGAGGTGGCGGCCAGGACCCCGTTGATGCAGGTGAGGGCGGCAAATACGGCACCGGTTACAATAAGTCCGGTTCCCCAGGGCGGGAGGAAACGGGCACCCACCTCTGCCACAGCGGATTTTGAATGGGCCAGGGACTGCCAGGGAACCGATGCCGTCAGGGCAAAGGTGACCAGAAAATAGAGAACCAGGATGATGGAAAAGGCCATGACCAGGGCCAAGGGCAGGGTTTTCCGGGGGGATTCCACCTCCCCGCCCATGTCGGTGATGACCATGAACCCGGTGTAGGAGAAATAGCCGGTGACGGCGGCCATGAGTATGGGGCCGGTCCCCTTGGGCATGAGGGGGGTAAGGTGCCCGGGCTGAAGGTGCCGGATGCCGCCGATGCTGAAGACCAGCAAGGCCAGGATAAAGACCATGACCATTAGTCCCTGGATCCGGGCCATGGGGCGGATGCCGGTGATATTGATTCCGGCAAAGAGCATGACCACACCCATGCCGGCCCAGGGCCCGTCCAGGGCCTTGGCATAGAAGGAGAGGTAATCGGTAAAGCCCGTTGCCGCCATGGAGATGCTCATGGGGGTTAAAATGAGAATCAGCCATCCCCCCAAAAATCCCCAGAAGGGGCCAAGGGTGCGGCTGATGAGTACATAATTGGCCCCGCTCTCACCGGCAGGGTGCTGCCCAGTTGGGCAGAGACCGCGCACATGAAAAGGGCGGGAACCCCGGCCATGAGGTAGCTGACCCAGAGCCCGGGCCCGGTGGTAAAGGCCAGGGGGCCCACCAGGGAGAAGATGGAAATCCCCACCACATAACCCACGATAAATCCCACGGTGCTGAAAAACCCCATCTTTTGCCTGGATTCCCTTGGGTGCATCTGTCATGGCCTCCTGGTTTGGGTTATCCTGCATGCCCCATGGAAGAGGAGGGGGAGAATGAAAAGGGGAAACGGCTTTGGGAAAAAGAGTACCGGGGGAACACCGCAGATTGTTGGGACAAACCGTAGCATGTCTGACCGGTGATGCGCCACCCTTTTTATTCCGGCGCTGCCACGGGATGAATAGGGCGGAAAATCATATTTAAAAAGGATGGTCACCATGCCCATCCAGGGGCCGGTTTCACGGTTTAGGTGTTGACAGGGCAAAGCCCATCGTCCTATATCCTTTTAATTCATCCATATGGTAGACGGTTGTTCGATTTTCGCAGTGTTGGGGTAAACCCTGGAGATTGTGTAGGAGGACGGTATGTGGGCGGTTTTACTGGTGGCGATTCTGGTGGTGGTGCTGATCTGTCTGGAGCGGTGGCGGTCCATTAAGAAAAAATACAAACCGGCCCAAACCCCGGCCCGGCCCCGGGGAGGGGGATATGCCTTTGTAAAGGATCCGGCGGTGGTGGATACCTTTGTGAAAAACCTCCAGACCCTGATCCAAATTCCAACGGTTTCCTGGACGGATCTGTCCAAGCGGGATCTGTCCCAGTTTACCCTGTTCCAGGAAACCCTGGTAAACCTCTACCCCAATGTTCACAGGACCATGGATGTGGAATACCTGGACGAGTTGGGCATCATCCTTCACTGGAAGGGAAGGGCCACGGGTAAGAAACCCGTGCTTTTCCTGGCCCATTACGATGTGGTGCCGGCAGAGGAAAAGGGGGGCGAATCCTGGGACGAAGACCCCTTTGGCGGCAAGATCAAGGATCAGGTTCTCTGGGGACGGGGAACCCTGGACATCAAGACCCAGCTGGCCTTTCAGTTGGAAACGGCAGAACAGCTCCTGGCACGGGGCTGGGAGCCGGACCGGGATATCTGGTTCGCCTTTGGCGGGGACGAAGAAATCTCCGGCCAGGGGGGGGCGGGCCGGATCTCCGCCCTGTTTGAAGAGCGGGGACTCTTCTTTGAATTTGTCATGGACGAGGGCGGGGTCATTGCCCGGGATCAGCTGGCCTTTTTAAAGGGGCGGCCCGCAGCCCTGGTGGGGCTTGCCGAAAAGGGGTTTACCACCTTTAAACTCAGCGCAGAGGGGGAGAGCGGCCATTCCTCCATGCCCCCCCGGGAGGGAACCGCCATGGGACGGCTGGCCCGGGCCATTGTCCGGCTGGAATCCCACCCCTTTCCCAGCCGCCTGGATCCGGTCATGGTCAATATGCTGGAGCGGTTTGTCCCCTGTGTCTCCCTTCCCCTGGGTATCATTTTTTCCAACCTCTGGCTCTTTTCGCCACTGGTCCGTTTCTTTTTTTCCCAAGAGAGGTCCACGGACAGCCTCATTCGCACCACCCAGGCCGTCACCGTTGCCCGGTGTGGGGAACAGGAAAATATCCTGCCTTCCGAGGCCCATTGCCTGGTCAACCACCGGATCCTTCCGGGGGATTCCATTGAGACCATCGCCCGGCGCCATGCTTCTGTGATCAAGGACAAGGGGATCCGCATCCAACAGGCCGGCCACTGGCGGGCCAACAATCCCATCCCGGTCGGGGACATTGGGGGAACCGGTTTTTCCCTGGTGCGCGACATCCTTCAGATCACCCATTCCGGTGTTGTGACCGTGCCCTTTCTGGTCAATGGGTCCACGGATTCCAAATACTATTGCAATGTGACCCATCAGATTCTCAGGTTCACCCCCCTGATCATGTCCCCCACCGACCTGGCCTCGGTGCATGGGATCAATGAAAAGGTGGGCCTGGACAACCTGAGACACGGGTTACATTTTTACGAGCAGCTCTTTATTCATCTATAGGGATTTTTCCACATCCCATGGGCCGGTCGTTCCCTTGCGTTTGTCCGGGAAGGTGGCTGAAAACACAGGAAGCGGCACGGGTAAGGATCTGTTCATCCCTTAAACAAAGCGTTTGTTAGGAGGCATGCCCATGACCCGGGAAACCACAGCTCCGTCGTCCACCGACGAATCCATGCTCAAGATCGGCGTTAAACCTTTTCTAATGGCCTTTGGAATCCTATTGTCCCTGATTGTCTTTTCCGGGTTCCTCACCCACTGGATCCCGGCAGGGGCCTATGAACGGGTGGTGGAAAACGGTCGCATGGCCGTGGTTGCGGACTCCTTTACCTGGCTGGAATTCGATGGGCATCCGGTGTGGCGCTGGTTCACCGCCCCCATTGAGGTGATCTGGGGGGACAATTGGCTCATGGTTCTGGTCCTTTCCCTGTTCATGATTTTCCTGGGGGGGAGCTTCACCGTCCTGGAAAAGGGCGGAGTGATGCAGGAATTGCTGGCCGGCACCGTGGCCCGGTTCAAGGAGAATAAGTATCGACTCCTGGCCGTGATCATGTTTGTGATGATGTTTTTGGCGGCTTTTGTGGGGATCTACGAAGGGCTGGTTCCCCTCATCGTCATCATCGTTCCCCTTTCCTTGGCCCTGGGCTGGGACTCCCTCACCGGTCTTGGTATGAGCATGCTGGCCCTGACCTTTGGCTTTGCCGCAGCCGTGACCAATCCCTTCACCATTGCCGTGGCCCAGGAACTCTCCGATTTGCCCCTGTTCTCCGGGGCGGGTTTCCGCATTATCTTCTTCATTGCCACCTATATCCTCTGCTACACCTTTGTGAGCCGGTATGCCAGAAAGATTGAAGCCAATCCCACCCTCTCACCGGTCCATGAAGCCGACTGCCGGATCAGGGAGCGGTTCAGCGTCCGGGCCGTTTTGGAGCAGGACGGAGAAAGGGATCCTTTGAAGATGAAGGCCGCCATCTGGTTCGGGGCCTGCCTGGGGGTCGCCATTGTCTTTATGATCCTGGCCGGACTGGTACCGGCCCTGCCCTCGGATGCCGCCTTTCCGACCGTGGCCCTTCTCTTCCTTCTCGGGGGCGCCGGTGCCGGCCGCATCGTCGGCTATTCCTGGGTAGAACTGCTCAAGGTTCTGGGAAGCGGGGCCATGAACATGATGCCGGGGATTTTGCTCATCCTCATGGCCATGAGTGTTCCCCACATCATGACCCGGGGCCATGTCATGGACACCATCCTCTATTATGCTTCGGAGTCCATCAAGGGCACCGGTCCCTACCAGGCGGCCTTTTACATCTATCTGCTCACCCTGGCCCTGAACTTCTTTATCTCATCGGCCTCTGCCAAAGCCTTTCTGGTCATGCCCATCATCGCCCCCCTGGCCGATCTGGTGGGACTTACCCGGCAGACCGCCGTCTTTGCCTTTGACCTGGGGGATGGGTTTTCCAACATGATTTTCCCCACCAATGCGTTGCTCCTCATCGGGCTGAGCCTCACCGTGGTCTCCTACCCCCGGTGGATGAAGTGGACCTGGAAGATGCAGGTGGGCATCGCCGCCCTTTCCCTGATTTTCCTTATGATTGCCGTGGCCATCCGGTTCGGACCCTTTTGACTCCATATTACCGGAGGCTCAACCTTGAAACGATGTGCTATGACGAAAAAAGAAAACCGCCCATTGTACAAATTGGGAATTTCGGATTTTTGGGCAGAGGTTAAATATACGCCGTTTAAAAAAAGAAACGCACCCAGATATCGGTTCCGGATGCGTTATTGGTGGTAGCCCATTCTGAAGCACAGAATGGGCCGGTCTGAATTTTATTTATATGTTAACCCAATCTTCTGCGACGATTCACTCCGAAAAGTCCCAGCATGCCCAATCCCAAAAGGGTTATGGAAGAGGGTTCGGGAACAGGGTCCGTGGGAGGCCCCTCCGTGGGGGGCGGATCCGTTACGATCCGTGCCCACAATAGAGTGGAGCTGGTTCTGGTTTCGGTGGTTCGGAAGGCATCAACATAGTTGCCAAGGGTGTCTCCAAACCCCAGAAGCTCCAGGGTGTAGGAAATACCATCCACGGTGAATGTGTTGGACGCCATGGCTTCGGGAATGGTGACAAAGTCGTCGTTCACTGGATCGGTAATGGGAACCAGAGCCTCCCGGTTGGGCGTTTCTTCCACGTCAAAATAAAAATCGAAACTGCTTGTAATAGCCGGTTGAGAGAACATCAGAGATATTCTCAGGGTCGCCCCCAAGGCAGCATTGCTTACCGCATAATTGTAATGCTGTAATTGCCCGACGATGAAGGCGTCTCCAAAATCAAACGTCTGGCCCGGAGGGGCGATCCCCGTAAAACCAAGCCCGGTTTTGGGCCCATCCACGGCACTGGGAGTGCCCCACAATGCCCTGCTTTCGCTGGTATTCCCAAAGGATACGGTTCTGGTGTCGTACTCGTATTCATCCGTAACCAATGTCGGGGGGGTATCTCCACCGTTGATAGACTGCCAGCTTCCAGAGACAGAGGCCAGACTTGCTGCACCGGCCTCTAACACGATGCATAACAAAAACCCGACTGTCCATAAAAATATACTGGATTTTTTCATAAAACACTTCCTTGAAATAATAAACAAGATAACGCGTTAAATTTCAGGTCACCCATCTCCTGATCGGGATAAGGATAGATCTAAAATCAACAAAAACATCCTCGCCAAAATATCCTAGGCTAAACGGATTAGCCCTACCAGTTAATGAAGCCATAAACACCGTTAAAATGCAACATTTTTTTCATGAAATCATTGAAAATTGCAATATATGCAATCCAAATAGGCGGCGATTTCGTGAAAGCCGTGCCGGTCCGCGACCGGCACATCGCTTATTTCCCCTATGGTTCAACGATATTTTAAATATCGCTGTTGGTAAAAAGTTCCAATAATCGGTTCGCGAACCAAATGGGGGAGGGGGAAAGTGAATAAAATAAAGGGGTATTAAAAAAACAAATAGGGTTTAGGGCCATCCCACTGCCGGGCCAAAACAGCCGCGGCCCGGTTGGCCACCTCACGGTTGCAGGGAGCTTCTTTGCCTTTCACCACTTCTGCTAGGCCGGAATTCATTGATACCTTGAATACAGCATTTTTCAAGGATCCTTTTTTTCCACCAGGATATTGAGTTCCAGGATGAATTCCGAATCGGTCACGGCCAGAAGGGCGGATTTGAGAAGCCGGGTGATGGTGGGGCCCTTGGGGACATAGCCTCGCTGGGCCATGTGATCCATGAGGGTACGGCTGGATTCAGGTGCCTTTTCAAAGGAACCTTCATGGTAGATGTAGGCGTAATGGCCCTGGGGCAGGTATTCCTCGGCGGGTTCCTTGTTCAGGAGGCCGATTTTCATCAGGTTGTTGCCGCTGGGGGCTTTTTCATCCACAAAGACCAGGACGTCGGAAATGGTGGCGTTGTACTTTTCCTCCGCGATCTCAAGGAAGTCGATGAAGGCCACCTCCAGGGCGTAAGGATCGTTGGGGGAGGGGACGGGCCGGGAGATGATGGGGATTTCTTCCCGCCAGGTGATGCCCATGTCAAAGGGGGTGATGGTCAGGCTTTTCTTATGGGTGGCGATGAGGTCCTCCAGCCGGTGTTTGGCCTGCTGGATCCGGTTGAGTTCCTTTTCCAGGACCTCATTCTGGTCCTCCAGGGCCTTTATCCGTTCCGGCGTGGTGTGGATCTGCATATAGGTCTTGATCTCCTTAAGGCTGAGGCCCAGTCCCTTGAGGCAGATGATGACGTCCAGTTCCGTGAGCTGCTCCAGGGAATAATACCGGTACCCGGTTTCGGGATCGGTTTCACAGGGCTGGAAGAGTCCGATTTTGTCGTAGTGGATGAGGGTCTGTTTGGAGATTTTTCGCAGTTTGGCCATTTCACCGGCCATGAGTTTGAATTTCATGAAGGATCCTTTTTCGGAGGCATGCAGGTCTCCCGGGTAACGGGGATGCGGATTTCAAGGCAATGGTCGGTTTTGGTGTGGTCTGCCAGGCCTGTGAAGATCATGCGTTCCACGGGGTTGCCCTGGGGGAGATAACCGGACTCCCGGATGAAGGCCCGCAGGCGTTGGCGGGAATCGTCAATGGTCTCCATGGGCCCCTTGTGGTAGATTCGGGCCCAGTATCCCTTGGGGATGATATCGTCGGCCAAGCTCCGGTCCGTGGGGACGGCGGCCCTTTCGTAAACGATGTGGTGGGGATGGGTGTCGTCCACCTGGTAAAAGAAATCGGGTACAAGGAAGTCCGGTTCCTGCCGGGTTTTCAGGGCGGTATCCCTAAGGGCCTGCTCCAGGGCCTGGAAATCCCCAGGCGGCTGGATGGGGATGATCATGACCGGAAGGGCGTCGATCCAGGTGATCTCTGTTTTAAAGGGCTCAATGGAAATGCTGTTTTTCAGGGAGTTGAGGATATGGCCCACCCGTTTCCGTGTGACATGGATGGCCCTGAGGCGATCGTGGATCACCGTCTCCTGGGCCTCAAGGAGTTCCACCCGCCGTTGTGGGGATTCGGACAGGTAGGCTTTGATCTCCTTGAGCTGCATGCCCAGGTTTTTCAGGCAGAGGATAATTTCCAACTCTTCCCATTGGTCAATGGAGTAATACCGATACCCGGTTTCCGGATCAATTTCATTGGGTTTGAAAAGACCGATTCGGTCATAATAGATAAGGGTTTGCTTGGAGATGCTCCTAAGCCGGGCCATTTCTCCTGCCATGAATTTTATTTCCACAATCCCCCCTTTTTTCCTTGACTATATAGTAGGTATATACCTTATTCACTCCATTTTATAAACCCTGAAATTTATTCTGGGAGAATCTCTCGCTCCCATGGTATGCTAATAATTTCAAATGGATAGTAAGGAGTCCATGATGCGCAAATGTTTTGTCGTGCCCGGTTTTGCGGGCATTTTGCTGTCCGTATTGATCCTGATCACAGGATGCGAACAAAAGGAAAAACAAGGCGGGACCCCTCCCCAGATGCCGCCGCCGGTGGTGGATATCATGGAGGTGACCACCCGTGCCTATACCCCCCAAACGGAGTTGCCCGGACGGGTGGCACCGGTGCGGTCGGCCCAGATCCGTGCCCGTGTGGCCGGTATCATTCTCAGCCGGAGCTTCATTGAAGGAACGGATGTGAAAAAGGGGGATCTGCTCTTCCAGATTGATCCTGCGCCCTTTAAGGCCCAACTGGCCAAGGCCCGTGCCAGCCTGGCCTCTGCCGAGGCCAGCCTCTTTGATGCAAAGGCCATTATCCGCCGCTATGAGCGGTTGGTGAAAACCGGGGCCATCAGTACCCAGCAGTACGACTCGGCCAAGGCCCAGCTCCTGGGTGCGGAGGCGGCCAAGCGCATGGCCCTGGCCGAAATCCAGACGGCCAAACTCAACCTGGGCTATGCCACGGTTACCGCTCCCATCTCCGGCCGCATTGGCCGGGCCATGGTCACCGAAGGATCCCTGGTGGGACAGGGCGAAGCCACTGTTCTGGCCACCATCCAGCAGCTGGATCCCATCTATGTGGATTTCACCGAGCCGGTCTCCCATTATCTCCAGATCAAGGCGGCCTTTGCCGCGGACAAGGCATATTCGGATAAACCCGCCAGGGTGGAGCTGGTCCTGGACGACATCGACTATATCCAGGAAGGACGCTTTTTGTTTTCCGATGTCACCGTGAACCAGCAGACCGGCCAGGTCTCGCTACGGTCTGAATTTGCCAACCCCAACGCCCTGTTGTTGCCGGGCATGTTTGTCCGGGTGAGAACCACCCTTGCCACCATCCCGGATGCGGTATTCGTCCCCCAGCGGGCCGTGCTTCGGAATCCCGACGGCAGTGCCCGGGTCATGGTGGTGGATGCCAAGGGGCAGGTCCAGGCCCGCCCCGTGAAGATGGGGACCATGCAGGGTGGGGACTGGCTGGTGTTGGAAGGGTTGTCCAAGGGGGAATCCATTGTTTCCACCGGTGCGTCCAAGGTCCGTCCGGGTATGACGCTGAATCTGAAAAAATAAAGGTCAATCCATGTATCGCTTTTTCATTAATCGACCCAAATTCGCATGGGTGGTGGCCATTTTTATCTGCCTGGCAGGGGCCCTGGTCATCCCGGGGCTTCCCGTGGAAAAATATCCCCAGGTGGCCCCTCCCCAGATAGTTATCTCCGCCGTGTATCCCGGTGCTTCGGCCACGGTGCTCAACGATTCGGTGACCAATCTCATCGAAGAGGAACTCAACGGCGCCACCGGGCTGCTCTACTATGAATCCGTGAGCAATGCCAATGGCATTGCGGAAATCACAGTGACCTTTGAGCCGGGTACGGATCCGGCCCTGGCACAGGTGGATGTGCAGAATCGGATTAAAAAGGCCGAAGCCCGCCTGCCCGATATTGTCAAACGCCAGGGGATTCAGGTGGAGCAGGCCAATGCCGGTTTCCTTCTGATCTATGCCGTCTCCTTTAAAGAGGACGGGGACCATAAGGATTCCCAGCGCCTGGCCGACTATGCTGCCCGGAACATCAACAACGAGATCCGCCGGGTGCCCGGTGTGGGCAAGGTCCAGTTCTTTGGTTCGGAATCGGCCATGCGGGTCTGGGTCAATCCCCAGAAGCTCATCCAGTATGATCTCTCCATGGCAGATGTGAACATGGCCATTTCCGCCCAGAACATCCAGGTGCCTGCGGGCAGCTTTGGGGGCCGGCCCAGCTCCGAAGACCAGGAACTCATGGCCACCCTCAAGGTGAAGGGACTTCTGGCCTCTCCGTCGGAGTTCGGCCAGATTGTGCTCAAGGCCAATGCCGACGGCTCATCCGTCTATCTTAAGGATGTGGCCCGCCTGGAACTGGGGCCTGAAGACTATAACTTCGACGCCTATCTTGACGGTCGCAAGGTGGCCTGCGGTGCGGTTCAGCTGGCCCCGGGGGCCAATGCACTGAAAACCCGGGCGGCCCTTGGCGCCCGTCTGGATGAACTGGCCGTGAACTTTCCCGATGATATCCAGGTGACCATCCCCTACGACACCTCCAAATTTGTGGGGGTGGCCATCCAGAAGGTGATCCAGACCCTGTTTGAAGCGGTGGGGCTGGTTTTTCTGGTCATGTTCCTCTTTCTCCAGAACTTCAGATATACCCTGATTCCCACCATTGTTGTGCCGGTCTGCCTTTTGGGCACCTTTGCCATGATGGGGGCCCTGGGGTTTTCCGTGAACATGATGACCATGTTCGGCATGGTCCTGGCCATCGGTATCCTGGTGGACGACGCCATTGTGGTGGTGGAAAATGTGGAGCGGACCATGGCCGAAGAGGGGCTTCCCCCCAAGGAGGCCACCATGAAGGCCATGGGCCAGATCACCGGCGCCGTTGTGGGCATTACCCTGGTCCTGGCTGCGGTTTTCTTTCCCCTGGCCTTTATGAAGGGATCGGTGGGGATCATTTACCGCCAGTTTTCCATGTCCGTGGCCGTTTCCATCATCATTTCAGGATTCCTGGCCCTGACCCTGACACCGGCCCTGTGTGCCTCCATCCTCAAGCCTGTCCCCAAGGGGGACCATGGGGTGAAAAAGGGGTTTTTCGGCTGGTTTAACCGGGTCTTTGGCTGGATCACGGACCGGTTTGTGGGCATCACCAGCCACACGGTGCGCCGGACCTGGCGGTTCATGCTCATCTATGCCCTGATCCTTGTAGGGCTGGGGTATACCTATGTCCGTCTTCCCCAGGCATTTGTGCCCGATGAAGACCAGGGCAATATGTTTGTCTCCACCCAGCTGCCCCCCGGGGCCACCTATAACCGGACACTGGCCGTGACCAAGGATACCGAAGGGTATCTGCTTTCCAGGGACGCCATGGCCAATGTGGTTTCGGTCATCGGCTTCAGTTTCTCCGGCATGGGGCAGAATGCGGCCATTGCCTTCCCCACATTCAAGGACTGGTCCCTGCGGACCAAGGAACAATCCGTGGCCAATGAAGTGGCCATGGCCAACCAGGCCCTGTTTGCCACCAAGGACGCCCAGGTTTTTGCCGTGAACCCGCCCCCGGTGGACGGCCTGGGCAATGCCGGGGGCTTTTCCCTGCGCCTCCAGGACCGTGCCGGCCTGGGCATGGGGGTATTGGGGCAGTCCATGGGATTGCTCCTCCAGAAGGCCAATGCCTCTCCGGTCATTGCCTTTGCCTATGTGGAAGGGTTGCCCGATGCACCGGAGCTGCGGGTGGACATCGACCGGGACAAGGCCGAAACCCTTGGTTTGAGTTTTAACTCCATTTCCACGGTGCTTTCCACGGCCTTTGGCTCCCAGATGATCAATGAGTTTGTGAACAATGGCCGGGTGCAGCGGGTGGTGGTCCAGGCCGATGCCCAGCACCGGGTGACCCCGGAAAGCCTGGATTTCCTCTATGTGCCCAACGCCCATGGGGACCAGGTGCCCCTCAAGGCATTTGCCAGGGTGAGCTGGGAGACAGGGCCGGTGCAGATTGCCCGGTACAACGGCTTTCCTGCATTTAAGATCAACGGCAGCCCCGCCCCGGGACATTCCACGGGTGAGGCATTGGAAGAGATTGAAAACATCCTCAAGGAGATGCCCCAGGGCATCGGTTTTGAGTGGACCGGCCTTTCCTTTCAGGAGAAGTTTGCCGGTGCCCAGGCGCCCAAGCTCTTTACCCTGGCCCTCATCGTGGTCTTCCTTCTGCTGGTGGCCCTGTACGAAAGTTGGTCCATCCCCTTTGCCGTCATGCTCATTGTGCCCATTGGGGCCCTGGGATCGGTGATGGCAGTCACGGGCATGGGCATGGCCAACGACGTCTATTTCAAGGTGGGCCTCATCACCATCATCGGGTTGTCGGCCAAGAACGCCATCCTCATTGCCGAGTTTGCCAGGGATCTGCTCTCCCAGGGCCACGGCCTTGTGGATGCGGCCATCCAGGCGGCACAGACCCGGTTTCGCCCCATCATCATGACCTCCATGGCCTTTATCCTGGGGGTATTTCCCCTGGCCAAGGCCACGGGGGCCGGCGCCGCCAGCCAGCAGGCCATCGGCATCGGGGTCATGGGCGGCATGTTGGCAGCCACTGTCCTGGGGGTGGTCTTTGCCCCGATCTTTTTTGTCTGGGTTCTCCGCCTCTTTGGGGGAAAGAGGACCCTGGCCGGGGGCAAGGATGCCTGATTAGCCAAAATCCCATAAGAGGAAGGGGGGGGCACCCCTTTCCTTTGAAAATACCAAGGGCCGGTCCCGGGAAAGACTTCCGGGGCTGGCCCTTTTTTTGTGCGCGGTTTTATACGGCGTTCTGTTGCCGTTTTTTTTCGCCCGTGCCTGGAGGTATTTCACCAACGCCCTTTTCCCCTTGTCGGCAATGGAGGGGGTGGTCGTAGCCCTCGGCCAGGTAGGGGCCTTCGTGTTCCGTCACTCCGAATCCGTGTCCGGTGCGATGGAGGCGGTTGTCTGCATGTCCCTTGGATTTGAGAAAGGCATTGAACTTTTGGTCCACCCGGGACATGGAGACCCCGGGCTTGATCAGGGAAAATGCCCTTTCCCTTGCTTCCACCATGTGGTTGAAGGGGGCCCGGGCCCTTTCCGGAATCCTGTTGATGAAAAAGGTGCGCTCCACCTCTGCCCCGTATCCATTGGCCACCCCGTTGACACTGGTGACGTGGGGGCCGCCCTGGGAAAAGGTCATGGGGACATCGGTAAAATTATGGGGATCATGGGAGAGTTCCGGGGGCTGGGCCACGGCGGCAAAATGGGTGAGGTAGGGTCATAAAAACCAATAGTATAATCACCGGGGCAGGTCAACTGGTTCTATGGAGAATTGGGGGGACAAAGGGGGCAGGGAGACGAAGATGCCAAATGGAATTTCCAGGCCCAGGGATTGGGAGGTCTCCTTGGCCTTCCAGTCCTCGTTTCTGGCATCATACCACCTGCCAAAGACGCAGGTGGGTGCCGATGTCTTCTTCCTTCAGCCCCTGGTAGCCCCTCAGGGCCGTTTCCAGGTTGACCCGCCAGAGGAGGCCTTTTTTACGGCAGCAATGTCAAAGGTGGGGGTAAAACACTGGTATTGGCCCACCTGTTCCTTGAGTTCATCGATCATGATCTGGGTTTCGCCGGAAAAGACCTCCAGCTTCACGCTTTCCCGAAGGAGCTGGAGGATATCCTGTGACACCGATTCCATGGATGCCTGGAGGGTGGCCACTTCCTGTGCACTGGCGGCGGCACTTTCATTGATACCGTCCAGGTTCACCGATGCCTGGTGGATGCTCTGGACAATGGTCTGGGTGGCCTTACTCTGCCCATCCAGGGCCGTATCAATGGCGGTGGTGATGTCGGTCATGGCGGTGATGACCTTGGATATCTTTGCCATACCCTCCACGGTGAGGGCAATGTCGTTCTGGATGTCCTGGATGCTTTCCTTGATATCCACGGTGGCCTTGGCCGTTTGCCGGGAGAGGGCCTTTATCTCATGGGCCACAATGGCAAACCCCTTTCCTGCATCCCCGGCCCGGGCCGATTCAATGGTGGCGTTCAGGGCCAGAAGATGGGTCTGTTCGGAAATTTCAGTGATGGTTTCGGTGACCTGGCAGATAATCCTGGCCCGCTTGCCCAAAAGGGCCACCTGGTCCGATGAAACCTGGGCCAGCTCACTGGCCTGGGAGGAGATATCACTGGCCTGGGAGGTGTTTTCGGTGATCCGGGTAATGGTGGTGCTCAAATGTTCGGTGCCGGCGGCCACATGGTTGACGTGGTCGGTGGCCTGGTTTATGTCCCGGGCCACTGTTTTGGCATTCTGGGTCAGCCCCTGGGTGGCCTGGGCCATGGCCTGGGCATTGTCACTGACCTTTTCGATGTGGCCGGCCATGTGGGAGCAGGTGTCGTGGAGGGCGGCGATCACGGTCGTGGCTGAGTTGGAATTATTGGTCAGGTCCACCATCATTTCTTCAAGGGGATTGGGGTGGGAATCGTTGCCGGGATGGACGGATGCATCCGGGGCCGAGGCCTCGCCAAAACATTGGTTCAGCTGGAAGAAATTTTGGCCCTGCTGAACCGGGGGGTGAAGGTTGGAAAGGCCCCGTCCCAGATACCAGGCCGACCCGGCAAGCCAGCAGATCAGAACCCCGGCAATTCCCGGAGCGGCATAGCCGGCCCGGGGGCCGGTGAGCAGGATGAGCAGGAAAAGGGCAAGCCCCATGCCCACCCCCATGCAGATCCTGAAACCCGGAAGATGGATGGCATTCTTTTTGGATGGCATTATGGTTTCTCCTTAAGTGCCGGCCCCCCTATGGGGGCAGCAGATTGCAACCATGGATGAAAAACAAACCATTGATTTTCCCAGGCCGTGTCGGGAGAGCCGCCGGGACCAACGGGGTAAAACCGCATGGACGTATTAAAGGACGGGGGAGAACCGGCCCTTAATATGGAGATTGAATGCCATGTATGATTCAGGTTTCTGTGGGAACGCATCGGACGCGTGGGAATAATGGGATCTCCTATTTTTGTATCGTATTTTCGGTGGTTTGGGAAGGGGGGAGGACGGGTGGGGTCAGCCCCCTGCAATGATGCTGGACAGGAGGATATGGTCTCCCTGGGAGAGGGCCAGGCTCAACCCTTCTGCCGTTTCATCCTTGGTCAGCAGCCTTGCGTTGATGCGGACTTCAATGTCCCAACGCAGCCGACCATGGGCGTCAAGGAGGTGGGGGGCCATGTCGGGGCATGCCTGGCACAGTGCTTGGACGGCGGTTCCAAGGGTGGTGGCGTCAAGGGAGATCTCCTTGAGGCCCCTGCAATGGTGGCGGTGGGTGATGGGAATGGTCAGGGTTACAGCCATGTCTTCTCCTTGGGTTTATAAAATCCCCGTTCCAAAGATTCTCCTGGGTTATGGACCAGGAGGGATCCGGTTTCAAGCAAAAAATCCAGGGACCAAAGAAATGAAAGGGGGCTGGGCGGGGTGAGATGTCTACTGCCATGGGCGTTTTTAAATAATTTTAATTGTTTTTAAATTCTGTCTTGACCTGGATCTGATTTTTTAATAATCAAGACCCGTGGAATCAACCCAGTGCCGCAGAACCAGAGTCCTTAATTGGGGTCGGTGGAGGCCTGTCGTTAGCTCCACTTCCGACTACCGGGTCTTCCGAGGACGCTGCGCTGTCCTATGCTGTTCATGCTGAGTTCTTTTTGACCTGATTTTATCCCCGGTACCCGGGCGTCGGACCCCGTTTTTCCTTCTTTTCCCCATTCGGGCCTGGCGTCCAGGCTTGACATCCCCCAGGATCTCCGATATTTACCGGAGGTTAACCCATCCTTTATATACAGAATATTCCCAAGGCCTGCAGTGACGGCAAGATGGTTTTCCGAAAATGGACACAACGGACCTGGGGATTCCATGGAAGGATACCAACAATGGGAAATTCCTGGAATAAAGGGACTTTTTCAAGGAGGATTTTTGCTCAAACGCATTTTATGCCATAGAATAAACATGGATTTTGTATTGTAAACCGGTCGGGTTGTGGAAAAAATTGTTTTTCCACACCATACGGGCCGGTGGCTTTTTTGGTTTGATATTTAAAATTATTTCAACAGGATATATCATTGGGCCAGGTGCCCAAGATCAAACAAAGAAAGAGAATCCATGGATAAGAAAACCACAGATCCATCATCTTCTACCCCCACTTCCTCCCTTAGGGCGCTGGGGTGGGACAGCTATTTTCAACTTGAACTGGAAGAGCGGACCAAACCCGGTCTCTCCCCGGCCCGCATTGTGGGGCAGGGAAAGGGTTATCTCCAGTTAAGCCAGGGCGGCCAGGGCTTCTGGGCGCGGCTTGCCGGGCGGTTGAAACATCGGAAGGACTTTCCCGTCATCGGGGACTGGGTTCTGTTCAGGGATGGGTTTGTCACCCAGATTCTGGATCGGAAGAACATGCTCACCCGGGGGGCGGCCGGAGGTCACAACCAGCAGACCAGTGCGGCCCGGGCCGCCCAGGGACTGGCCGCAAACCTGGATGGGGTCTTTATCGTGTCCGGCCTGGACCGTGATTTTAACCTCCGCCGCCTGGAACGCTATCTGACCCTGGTCTACAATTGCAATTTAAATCCCATTATTGTCCTTACCAAGGCCGATCTCCACGACGACCCCCAGACCTGCAAGGCCGATGTGGAGGCCATGGCATTCGGGGTCCCGGTCCACCTGGTGGGCATGGGCAACGGGGAATGCCTCATCCCGCTTGGGACCTATCTCTCCCCTGGAAAAACCCTTTGTCTCCTGGGCTCTTCCGGTGCGGGCAAGTCCACCCTGGTCAACCGCCTGGCCGGAATCGACATCCAGGAGGTGGGAGAGGTCAGCGATGTGGTGGGCAAAGGCATGCACACCACCACCCGGCGGGATCTCATCCGCATGCCCCAGGGCGGGATGATCATTGACAACCCCGGGATCCGGGAGGTGGCCTTCTGGGACGCCGACCAGGGGGTGGAAACCACATTCCCGGACATTGAAAAACTGGCACAGGATTGCCGGTTTTCCAATTGCTCCCATGCCCATGAACCCGGATGCCGGATCCGCCGGGCCGTGGAGGAGGGTGAGATCACCCAGGAGCGGCTGGACAACTATACCAAGATGCTCAAGGAACAGTCCCATGCCCGGGAGCGGCAGACCAAAACCGCCGATCGCATTGAAAAGGAGCGGTGGCAGGGGGTGGCCAAAAAGATCAAGGCCATGAAAAAGGGCCGCCGGAAAAAAAAATAGCCCGGATATGAATATCATTCCCCTCCAATATCAGGGATAGCTTCCTGAAATAAAACAAAAAGGGCGGGTTCCTCTTTTCCGGGAACCCGCCCTTTTGTTTGGACATTTTATTCTGATTTGTTCAAAAAATGCTGAAACCGTTGATGCGGCGGGAAACCCCCTCCCCCTTCCATGAATATCCGTGGGGGGAGCCGGTGGTGTTTATCCCTTAAATCCCTTATCCCGGGGATGTCCCGGTTTCCGTGCGGTGGTATTGGCCAGCTCATCGCAGCGTTCGTTCAGGGGATTGCCGGCATGGCCCTTCACCCATTGGAACCGGATGTCCAGGCCTTCCAATGCGGCCAGAAGCCGCTTCCACAGGTCCGGGTTCAGGGCGGGGTTGCCGTCGGATTTTTTCCATCCCCTTTTTTTCCAGCCCCTGGCCCAGCCCTTGGTGACGGCGTTGAGCACATATTGGGAATCCGAGTGGAGGACAATGGGATGGGGACAGCCGGAGAGGGTTTCCAGGGCCACGATGACGGCCATCATTTCCATTCGGTTGTTGGTGGTGCGGTCGAATCCGTCGGTGTATTCCTGGGAGGTGCCGGCACCCGGCTGCTGGATGACCACCCCGTATCCCCCCGGTCCGGGGTTGCCAATGGCGGAACCGTCGGTGTAAACCACAACGGCATTGTCGGGGCAGGGGGGCGGGACAGCGCCCTTGGTCGCTTTTTTCCTGCGGGGGGCACCGGATTTCCCATACACGGGGTTCTCCAGGAAGGCCTGGGCCTCCTCCCGGGTTTTAAAGCTTTTGTAAATGGCGTTGGGGTATCCCTGAACCAGTCGCTGGGTTTCGGGCCAGCTGGTAAAAATTCCTGTTTTGTGCCCTTGGGCTACGGCATAATATTTCATGGCTGCACTATAAAGCCGGGGGCCTGGGTTGTAAAGGGGGCACTCCCCCTGTTTTACCCCTTGGGATCCGGTGGTTCCAAGGGCGGTTTCTTCCAGTCTTGTGTGGTGGATGTGGACGATCTATGGTAGTTTAAAGGGAACGGGCAGGATGGTGTACACCATTGCCGATTCCCATTAACCCCTTTGTGAAACCTGGAAGAAAAACATCCCCATGACCCCAGCAACCCAGGCCCTGAAGCGGGCCAAAATCAAGTTTGATCTCCTTTCCTTTGACCACGATCCCAATGAAATCCATTTTGGAAAAGAGGCAGCCGCCAAGCTCGGCATCCCGGAAGAACAATTGTTCAAGACCCTTGTGGTCAGCCTTGACGGTCAATTGGCCGTGGCCGTGGTTCCGGTCTCCCGGCAGTTGAACCTCAAGGCCCTTGCCAAGGCCCTTGGGGGAAAAAAAGCCAAAATGGCGGACAAGGCCCTGGTGGAGAAAACAACGGGCTATATCACCGGCGGCGTCAGCCCCTTTGGGCAGAAAAAGCAGTTGAAAACCGTTGTGGATGCCTCTGCACTGAACTTTGAGACCATTGGAGTTTCCGCCGGTCGCAGGGGGCTCCAGCTTTCCGTTGCACCGGATGATCTGGTCCGGCTGACCCGGGCAGGTGTCGCCCCCATCGCCGGATAACACGGCCCCCTTTTCCTGTTTTCACCCGATTCGGGTTTTCCCAGGGTGCGGAACCACCTGCATCCTTTATTATATATCCATAGCTCGGATGTTTTATGACAATTTGCTCCAGGGGCGTGGGCGTCTATAAATTCCAAGAGCCCCATCCCTTTTCCCTTCCATAGCTGTTGTCGCAAATATTCGGGATAGATCACAGGATCTTTTTTTTCGTCCCCTGGTGCGTGGAAAGGGCATTGCCCTATCCCCCGGGGCCGGGGTCTGTGGGAGAGCCACGGAAAAAGAGCTACTGTATAACCGTCGGGGGAGCGGTGCCCCATCCATGGGGGCCGATCCCTTAAAAAGCAGGGAGATCATCATCCATGGAAACCATGAAAGCCCTGGTCAAGGCACGGCCGGAAAGGGGGCTCTGGCTTGAGGAGGTCCCCATTCCGGAAATTGAGCACAACCAGGTGCTCATTAAAATCCTGCGCACCTCCATCTGCGGAACAGACCTCCACATTTACAATTGGGACAAATGGGCGGCCGAGACCATCCCCGTCCCCATGCATGTGGGCCACGAGTTTGTGGGGACCATTGAGAGAATCGGATCCCATGTCACGGATTTCCAAAGGGGGGATCTGGTTTCCGGAGAAGGGCATCTGATCTGCGGCCACTGCCGCAACTGCCTGGCCGGCCGCCGCCATCTGTGCAAGGATACCCGGGGGGTGGGGGTGAACCGTCCCGGTGCCTTTGCCGAATACCTGGCCATCCCCGTGACCAACGTATGGTATTGCGACCCTTCCATTCCCCTTGACGTGATTTCCTGTTTCGATCCCCTGGGCAATGCCACCCACACGGCCCTCTCCTTTGACCTTCTGGGGGAGGATGTCCTGATCACCGGTGCCGGTCCCATCGGATGCATGGCCACGGCCATTGCCCGCCATGCCGGGGCACGCCATGTGGTGGTCACAGATGTGAATCCCTATCGCCTTGAACTGGCACAGAAGACCGGTGCTTCCCTGGTGGTGGATGTAAACCGGGAGACCCTGGCCGATGCCCAGAAGACCTTGGGCATGCGCGAGGGCTTTGACGTGGCCCTGGAAATGTCGGGCAGCCCCAGGGCCCTGGATGCCATCCTGGCCAACATGTGCCACGGCGGCAAGATTGCCATGCTGGGGATCATGTCCGGAAAGACGGCCATCGACTGGAACAGGGTGGTCCTGAACATGTTGACCATCAAGGGCATCTACGGTCGGGAAATGTTTGAAACCTGGTATAAAATGACCGCCATGATACAGAACGGTCTGGACATCAGTCCCCTGATCACCCATGAATTTGATTACCGGGATTTTGAAAGGGGGTTCGAGGCCGCGAATTCCAGGAAAACCGGGAAGGTCATCCTCCGCTGGGACTGAGTTGGGGGGCTTTGGAACTCCATCCTTGTATTTGAGGCCCCATGGGTGTAGGGTGGGTGAAATGGGCCGTCGAAGGCTGAAATAAAGTTTTCTGCTGTCTGCGGGGGCTGTTGTCTTTCCCCGACGCTGCTTCCGGCCCGACTGATGTAACCTTTATGCATAGGAGGAAATGATATGGAACCCAACTTATTTCGTGATTCTCGAGTGGAAATTAATCAGTTGATCGAAAATATCAACGAGATGATCGAAAAGCGAACCACCGATTCCCTCCAGGATAAGTTTGGTGAACTCTGCTCTCTTTTGGACAAATTAACCCCCCAGGCCGAAGGTGAAATACAGGAGCGTTCGGTCAAGAATCTCGGGATTAAATTGAAGATTCTCAATGGCCGGATGGATAAACTCAAGACCAAAAAAGCCAGCACGGCCAAGCGGGATCGTGCCGGCATCGAATGGGACCCCGAGCGGATTGCAACCCTTGCCCTTCCGTTTTTGGAAAAAGCATCTGCAAACATGGGAGACGACCAGGAGGCCAAGATCTGTTTCGGCACCAGCGGAAAAGGAATCCGGCCCAACTATCACATTCATTTTTCCAGCGGTGAAAAGGTCTCCTACAGCGGGTCCAACCACAAACCCGACGGAAAACCCGTGGCCGCCACCCCCAAAAAAATGTCCCCCCTTTTTGCCTGGGATGTGCTTGACACTGCATTGAAATCCAGGGCAGGCAAATAGGAGGTTGCCTGAAGATGAAGTTGCATAAGATTATGGCCATACTGGTTGTTGCTGGTCTGCTTATGGGATGGGGTGTCGCATGGGCCTCCCCTGCAAAGGATCAGTTGAAGACCAGTATAGATGGTATTTTAAATATCCTCAGGGACGAGGCCCTTAAGTCCGACGGCAACCGGGAAAAACGCCGCCGGGCCCTGAGGGATATTGTCTATTCCCGCTTTGATTTCCGGAAGATGAGCCAGCTCTCCCTGGCCCGCCACTGGAAGGGCTTGAGCAATGCTGAAAGGGAAACCTTTGCAACCCTGTTCAGCCAGTTGCTGGAAAACACCTATATCGGCCGCATCGAGGCATATACCAATGAACGGGTGGCCTTTGTGGGCGAACGGGTGGCAAGGCGCAAGGTCCAGGTCAATACCATGATCGTCACCGAGTCCATTGAAATCCCCATCAATTACCGGATGTTCGATGCCGGGGGTGGGAATTGGCAGGTTTACGACCTAATCATCGAAGGGGTCAGCCTTGTGGGGAATTACCGTTCCCAGTTCGGTCGCTTCATGGAAAAGAACAGCTTTGACGCCCTCCTGGCCAAGCTGAGGGAAAAGGTGGCAACCCCCTGATCCCTTCGGCACCCGGATGCGGTCCCTTTGAACCCTGCCGGGCAGCCCCCTCCCAAATCATTTCACAACAGCCGGTCCGACATCCGTCAGACCGGCTGTCTTATTTCATCCTGTTTTTTTCTCCTGTTAGCGTTTTTCAATTCATACCACCATAGGGGCAGGGCGATACCCCGTATTCGCCCGCCCGGACAACTGAAGAACTCCCAAACCGCTTCCCCTGGTTCCCGGGGGGCATACCCTGCAATTCCGAATCCGTTTACCCCCCTTTTGGGAACAAAAAGGTAAAGGGCCTCCGGGTACCGTCTTCTAATCATTTGCTAACGGATTGTTAAATCAGATCTAATAATTCCACTATATGCTTGCCGGCAAATGAACACAGACGATTTTAAAACGAGGTAGCCATGTCTCCAACCCACCTGTTAATTCTTCTCCTGTTCCTCACCGGCGCAGGGTATTACCTGGGCGCTAGGCGGGCCGTGGCCGTTGCCCGGAACCGGGGCGGTGTCCGGGTATTGCATTCCAGGCCGGCCTATTACGGGTCTTTAACGGCCCTGTGGTGCATTCTTCCGGCCCTGCTGGTTTTTGGCTTCTGGCTGGCCTTTGAGTCCACCATGATCTCCCAGTTGGTCATGGCCCGTTTGCCGGAGAGTCTGGGCAGCCTGCCGGCGGATCAGTTGAACCTGGTCATGAACGATATCCGCAACCTGGTCAATGGGAATATCCTGTCCGGGGAGCCCGGTTTGGCCATCCAGGCCGCAGCCGACCATTACAACCGGTTGCAGACCCTGAGCCATGCCGCCCTGGCCGTTATTGTTTCCTGCCTGGCCCTGGGGGGAATCTTGGGGGTCCACCGCATGATCGCCCCCAAACTCCGGGCCCGGAACCATGTGGAGACCGTGGTGAAGATTCTGCTCATCGCCTGTTCCACCATTGCCGTCTTCACCACCATGGGCATTGTCCTTTCCGTGCTCTACGAAGCCATCCGTTTTTTCAAGGTCATCCCCCTGAACGAATTTCTCCTGGGCCTGGAGTGGAGCCCACAGATGGCCATCCGTTCCGACCAGGTTGGGTCTTCCGGGGCCTTTGGCGCCATCCCGGTCTTTATGGGTACCTTGCTCATTTCCGGCATCGCCATGATGGTGGCCGTACCCATCGGGCTTATGTCCGCGGTCTATCTTTCGGAATACGCCAATAAACGCTTCCGGGCCATTGCCAAACCCTCGCTGGAAATCCTGGCCGGTATCCCCACGGTGGTCTATGGGTTCTTTGCCGCCCTGGTGGTGGCACCCATGATCCGCAAGGCCGGGGCCTCCATCGGCCTGTCCGTCTCCTCGGAAAGCGCCCTGGCCGCCGGCCTTGTCATGGGGATCATGATCATCCCCTTTGTCTCCTCCCTGTCCGACGACGTCATCAATGCTGTGCCCCAATCCCTGAGGGACGGTGCCTACGGCCTGGGCTCCACCCAGTCGGAAACCATTCGACAGGTTGTGCTGCCGGCCGCCCTTCCCGGCATCGTGGGCGGGGTGCTGCTGGCGGTCTCCCGGGCCATTGGCGAAACCATGATCGTGGTCATGGCCGCAGGTTTGTCCGCCAACCTTACCCTTAATCCTTTGAAAACCGTGACCACGGTCACCGTCCAGATCGTCACCCTGCTGGTGGGGGACCAGGAGTTTGACAGCCCCAAAACCCTGGCCGCATTCGCCCTGGGTCTCATGCTCTTTGTGGTCACCCTAATCCTCAACGTCATCGCCCTGGTGGTGGTGCGCAAATACCGGGAGCAATATGAATAAGTCATCTTCCCATACCAAGGGCAATGGGGGGCGCACCATGGACATTGTCTCCAGGGGACTGGACCGGCGCTATAAAGCTGAACGCCGCTTCCGCCGCTGGGGGGCGGGCGCAGTCGGACTCTCCCTGCTTTTTTTATCCCTGCTCTTTGTCTCCATCATTGCCAACGGCTACTCCGCCTTCCAGCAGACCTATATTAAAATGGAAATCTTCCTGGACCCGGCAAAGATCGACACGGAAGACCTGGCCGGCAGCAATTACCTGGGACTGGTGAAATCTTCACTTCGTCAGATGTTTCCAAAGGTTAAAACCCGGGGGGAGAAGCGTAAGCTCTACGGCACGGTCTCTTCGGGGGCCTCCTTCCAGCTGCGGGAATATGTGATGAAGAACCGCCATGAGATCGGCAACACCATCCAGCTCTGGGTGCCGGCCGACGATGACGTGGACATGCTCATGAAAGGACATATCCCCCGGGATCTGCCCGAGTCGGAACGGCGCATGGATGACAAACAGTTTGCCTGGGTGGATCACCTCATTGCCGAGGACCGCATTGAAAAACGTTTCAACACCACCTTTTTTACGGCGGGGGATTCCCGTGAACCTGAATTGGCAGGGATCTTCGGGGCCGCCTGCGGCAGTTTTTACACCCTGGTGGTCACCCTGCTGCTCTCCTTTCCCATTGGGGTGGCCACGGCGGTCTACCTGGAGGAGTTCGCCCCCAAGAACCGGTGGACCGACATCATTGAGGTGAACATCAACAACCTGGCGGCCGTGCCCTCCATTGTCTTCGGACTTCTGGGCCTGGCCGTCTTCCTTAACTTTTTCGGGCTGCCCCGGTCCGCCCCCATGGTGGGCGGGCTGGTGCTGACCCTCATGACCCTGCCCACCATTATCATTGCGGGCCGGGCCTCCCTTAAGTCTGTGCCGCCGTCCATTCGGGAAGCCGCCCTGGGGGTTGGCGCCTCCAAGACACAGATGGTGGTTCACCATGTGCTGCCCCTGGCCATGCCCGGGATGCTCACCGGAACCATCATCGGCATGGCCCAGGCCCTGGGGGAGACCGCCCCCCTTTTGATGATCGGCATGGTCGCCTTCATCGTGGACATCCCCGGTGGCCTCATCGATCCGTCCACCGTATTGCCCGTACAGATTTTTCTCTGGGCTGACAGCCCCGAAAGAGCCTTTTTGGAAAGAACCTCGGCTGCCATTATGGTGCTGTTGGCCTTTTTGGTCACCATGAATTCAGTGGCCGTGTTCTTCCGGAAACGATTTGAAAGAAGATGGTAAGCCTTTATTTAACCGCATGAATTCAAGGAGCTTGAAAATGAAGAAACTTTGGATTGCAGGTCTGGTATTTTGTTTGAGCCTGTGTTTCAGCAGCAGTTTTGCCGGGAGTTCCCGGGATTATATCTCCATTGTGGGGTCCTCCACCGTATATCCCTTTGCAACGGTTGTGGCCGAGAAATTTGGTAAAACCTCGTCCTTTAAAACCCCTAAAATTGAATCCACCGGTTCCGGCGGGGGGCACAAACTCTTTGGGGCCGGCGTGGGGGTGGAACACCCCGACATCACCAACTCCTCCAGACGGATTAAAAAATCCGAATTGCAAAAGGCCATGGCCAATGGGGTGTCCGAAGTCATTGAAGTCAAGATCGGCTACGACGGCATCGTCCTGGCCAACTCCAAAAAAGCCCCGGCCTTTAAACTGAGCCGGAAAGACATTTTCCTGGCCCTGGCCAGGGATGTCCCTTCCGGAAATGCCGACGGTCAACTGGTCCCCAACCCCCACAAAACCTGGAAAGACGTGAACCCCGCCCTTCCCGCCATCAAGATCGAAGTTCTGGGGCCCCCGCCCACTTCCGGCACCCGTGACGCCTTTGTTGAACTGGCCATGGAAGGCGGGGCCAAGAAATTTGCCTGGATCAAGGCCTTGAAGAAAACAGACAAAAAAGCCTATAAGGCCCTTTGCCACACCGTCCGTGAGGACGGCGCCTACATCGAAGCCGGTGAAAACGACAACCTCATCGTGCAGAAGCTGGACGCCAATCCCGATGCATTGGGTATCTTCGGCTTTTCCTTTCTGGACCAGAACACCGACAAACTCCAGGGCTCTTTTGTGGACGGGATCCAGCCCACCTTTGAGGCCATTGCAGACGGTGCCTATCCCGTGTCCCGTCCCCTGTTTTTCTACGTGAAAAAGGCCCATGTAAAGACCATCCCCGGCTTCAAGGAATTCCTCATGGAGTTCACCAGTGAAAAGGCCTGGGGGGATGAGGGCTACCTCACGGACAAGGGGCTCATCCCCATGCCCCAAACGGAAAGGGATCTGTTCCGTACCGCGGTTCAGAATCTGACCCCCCTTACGGAAAACGATTTATAGAAACCCGGTGATTCATCATCTCCGGAGCAGGTCCATGCCGGCCTGCTCCGGATAACCCCTTTACTAGGAATTCCCATGCATATGCTGGACGCAGGCATCATTCACAAAACGCCCTTTGAAACGGAAGATAAAGGTCAGGCCGATATGAAGCCAACCCCAACCAGAACAGGTAAGCGGACGCTGGTCTCCCGTGAAGAACGGACCACCGTGGGCGAAAAAACCGTGGACCATCCCCGCATGCGCTGCAGGGGGGTGGATGTTTTTTATAATTACGGCGAGAAAAAGGCCATCAACAACGTTTCCCTGGACATCGGTCGCAACGAGGTGATCTCCATGATCGGGCCTTCGGGTTGCGGCAAGTCCACCTTTCTGCGCTGCCTCAACCGGATGAACGACACCATTGACGGCTGTATGGTCAAGGGGGAGATCACCATGGACGACAAAAACATCTATGATAAGGATGTGGATGTGGTGCCCCTCAGGGCCCAGGTGGGTATGGTCTTCCAGAAGCCCAACCCCTTTCCCAAGTCCATTTATGACAATGTGGCCTATGGTCCAAAGATCCACGGCCTGGTTCGGACCCGGGGGGAGACCGACGGGTTGGTGGAACACTCCCTGAAACGGGCCGGCCTCTGGAACGAGGTCAAGGACCGACTGGATCAGCCCGGCACGGGATTGTCCGGCGGGCAGCAGCAGCGGCTGTGCATTGCCCGGACCATTGCCGTGAACCCGGAGATCATCCTCATGGACGAACCCTGTTCCGCCCTGGACCCCATTGCAACCGCCGTGATCGAGGAACTCATCGACGAGCTCAAACAGGAATACTCCATTGCCATTGTCACCCATTCCATGCAACAGGCCTCCCGGGTCTCCCAGAGAACGGCCTTCTTCCATTTGGGGGATCTCATTGAAATCGGGCCCACGGACCAGATCTTTTTGAATCCCCTGCACCAGTTGACCGAGGATTATATCACCGGTCGTTTCGGGTAAAGGAAAAGACCGGCCCTTTGCCCCGGAGCCGGAGCGGCATCAGCAACCCCGGATAGGTCGTGGCAATTGGGTAAGATATGGGATCAATAGTTCATCCTATGGGGAATCACCCCCCTGACCCCGCCCCGGGGACTGGGGGTATCGTTGTTTCTACGGGGGATGAGGTGGATATGGGTGTGGAAAATGGTCTGGCCGGCATCGGCCCCGCAATTGGCCCCGATGTTAAAACCGGTGACGGAAGGATCCTTGGCCTGGATGTCCTGGGCCATGGTTTGGATAAGTTCCCGGGCGTCCCGGTGCTCCTCTGGGGTCATTTCAAAATAATCCCTGCAATGGCGCAGGGGGATGATGAGCAGATGGTGGTCTGAAACCGGGTTTCTGTCGGCAATGGCATAAACACTTTTGTAACGGGCAACAACGGTCTGGGTGTGGGGGTGGCAAAAGGGGCACCCCTCGACAATGGTATCGAGGTTCATTGGGTTTTTAATGTCCTTCCTGGGTGGGATTAAGTTGGGGCCATCATACCACAGCCCTGGGCAAGTTTAAATTTTCTTTTCTTATGGTATCGTCATGGGTATGATGAAGATCACGCCTTAACCCGAATCATACAAGATATGGATTTGCAAAAGCCGGCCAACTGGAGTGACCTGCTGTAATCCAAAGACCATTATCAACAAAGGAGGTCTCCATGAACAACATCCTCATCACCGGTGCATCCGGCTTTGTGGGATCCTACCTGTCCCGTTATTTCCTGGAAAGGGGGGATGCCGTCATCGGCCTTGGCACCTCTTCCCATCATCCGCTGGAATATGAATTTGAACATTTCACCTGGGTGGGGGCGGACACCCGCCACCCCGGAGAGTGGCAGGAACGGGTGGCCGGGGCCGACACGGTTGTCAACCTGGCCGGTCGGAGCATCTTCCAATACTGGACCAAGGCCCATAAGGAGGCCATTTATCAGTCCCGGGTCCTGACCACCCGGAACCTGGTGGCGGCCATGGACAGGCCCTCGGTTTTCATTTCCACCTCGGCGGTGGGCTATTACGGGGACTGCGGAGACAACGACCTTTCCGAGGAGAGCCCCAATGGGACGGATTTTTTGGCCCAGGTGTGCCGGGACTGGGAATCTGAGGCACTATTGGCTCGGGACAAGGGGATACGGGTCTGTATCATGCGTCTCGGTGTGGTCCTGGGGCAGGGGGGGGCATTGGCGGTCATGGCACCTGCCTTTAAATTTTTTGTGGGGGGGCCCTTGGGATCGGGCAGCCATTATTTTCCCTGGATCCATCTCCATGATCTGCGCCGGGGGCTCTGCCACCTCATGGACACGGACACGGCCTCTGGACCCTATAATTTTGCCGGGCCGGAGTTGATCCCCCAGAAGAAGTTTGCCAAGGAAATGGGGGGGATACTGAAACGCCCCGCTTTTATGCCGGCCCCCGGTTTCATGGTAAAAGCGGTGATGGGGGAGTTGGGGGCCTCCCTGCTCCAGAGCCAGAAAGCCTCCCCCAACCGGCTTTTGGAAGAGGGGTTTGAATTTCTGCATCCCACTGTGAAATCGGCCCTGTCCCAGATCTATAATGGATAGAAAATGGAAAAACCTTTGATCTGCGGCATGGGGTTTGCTACTTTAGTGAATCGTGTTTATCCAATAGAGGACATGGGACAGACCCCATAGAAAAATGTAAACGTATTGAGGAGGTAACGATGAACTTTGGATCCGTTGACGAAATTCTGGAATTTGCGATTAACAGGGAAAAAGAAGCCGTGGCATTTTACGAGTCCCTGGCCAAGGAGGCCACCCGAAAGGCACTCCAGGACACCTTTGAAAACTTTGCCAAGGAAGAAGAAAAGCATGTGGCCCTGTTGTCTGATATCTCCGGCAACAAGGAAAAAATTGACGCCTATGAATTCAGAACCGTTACCGATCTGAAAATCAGCGACTACCTGGTGGAAAAGGAATACGAAGAGGGGATGCCCATGCCCGAGATCCTGAAACTGGCCATGAAGCGCGAAGAAAAGGCCGTTAAACTCTACCAGACCATGGCCGATCAGACCGACCATGCCGATGCCAAGAAGGTCTTTGAGATTCTGGTCCAGGAAGAGGCCCAGCACAAGCTGGCCCTGGAATCCATGTACGACGATTACCTGGCGGACCAGGATAATTAAGGTTTCGGTAGGGCCATTTCGTAAGATATACGGACGACCCCGGAACAAAGGGGTTCGTCCGATACAATCACCGGGGGCGGTTTCGCCCCTGGTTTTCCCAAGGAAGCTCCATGAATTTAACACCATTGTTCAGGCCTTCCACCATGGCCGTTATCGGGGTGTCCACCACCCAGGACACCCATCCGGCCAATGTCATCTACAATAAAAATTTTCTGCGATATCCCGTAAAAACCTATGCGGTGAATCCCAGGGGCGGAACCCTGAACCGGAACCCCCTCCATGCCAGTGTGGGGGACATCCCCGACGACCTGGACATGGCCGTCATTGCCGTGCGGGCCGAGTATGTGCCTTCGGTGGTGGCGGACTGCATCAAAAAAGGGGTCAAGGGGGCGGTGATCATCTCCGGCGGTTTTGCCGAGGTGGGCAATACAACCCTCCAGAACCGGGTCCGGGACATGGCAGCCGAAGCCGACTTTCCCTTTGTGGGGCCCAATTGCCTGGGGATTTACGCCCCGGACCACGTGGACACCTTTTTCCTGCCCGGGGAGAGGATCATCCGCCCCGACCGGGGCAACATCGGCTTTGTCTCCCAGTCCGGCGGGGTTCTGGTGGACCAGATGGTCAAGTTTGCCGGCCAGGGCATCGGGGTCTCCCTTGGGGTGAGCATCGGCAACAAGACCTGCATCCGGGAGACGGACATGATCGACTGGTTTGAACAGGATCTGGGCACCCGGGTCATCGCCTTTTACATCGAAGGCTTTGAATGCCGGGAGGGCCGGGCCTTCATCGAGCGGGCCAAGAATTGCTCCAAACCCATTGTGGTGCTCAAGGCGGGCAAGAGCGCCAAGGGCGTGGAGGCCGCATCCAGCCACACCGCATCCATGGCCGGGGATTACCGGATCTTTTCCGAGATCATGAAGCAGCATTGCGTGGCCGAGGCGGACAACGAATTTGAGCTGGCCTCCTTTTGCGAGGCCCTGAGCTGCTACCCCAAGGGCATTGAGGGCAATGTGGGCATTGTCTCCCTATCCGGCGGCCACGGGGTGGTGGCGGCGGATACCTGTGTCCTCCACGGCATGGGGATTCCGCCACTGGCAAAGGAGACCGTGGAGGCCATCCGGCCCCGGCTGGCCCCGGAAATCCGGGACATCGCAGCCGTGGCCAATCCCATGGACCTCACCGGATCCTGCTCCGACCCGGACATCCTGGAGGCCGTGCGCCACCTCTCCCGGGACCCGGGGGTGGACTGCATCGTGGCCCTGTTGCTTCCCTATTCACCCGGGATCTCCGCCGACATCGGGGCCAAGCTCAGCCAGGTGGCCCTCACCGAGGGCAAGCCCCTCATCGCCTACGTCCCCAATGAAGACAAGTACAAGATCATCATCGAGGGATTTGAACTCAACCACATTCCCGTGGCATCCTCCGTTGACGGGGCGGTGCTCATGGCAAAGGCATTGAAAAGGTGCAGACCATGTTAAAGGGCAACTATAAAGAGGCCATGGCCGCCTCCAGGGACCGGGGTTGGGTGCTGGAACCCCAAGCCAAAAAGATCATGGCCCAGGCCGGGTTGGAGATCCCCGCCTTTGTACTGACCCGGGATGGGGCCGAAGCCACAGCCTTCCTGGGCCAGATCCAGGGACCGGTGGTGGCCAAGGCCGTTTCCTCAGAGATCCTCCACAAGACCGAACACAGGGCCGTGGTCACCCATATCCGGGATTCCCACACCCTGGAACAGGAGATGGAACGGCTTTTGGGACTGCCCGGCTGTGAACAGGTCCTGGTGGAGGAGATGGTTTCGGGCATGGAGGTCATGGTGGGCTCCAAGAACGATGCCCAGTTCGGCCCGGTGGTCCTGCTGGGCCCGGGCGGCACCGCAGTGGAGATCTACAACGATACGGCCATCCGGTTGGCTCCGGTGACCCCGGGGGATGTGGTCTCCATGGTGGACTCCCTCAAGGCCGCCCCCCTGTTCCATGGTCACCGGGGACAGGCAGGGGTGAACATGGCCGCCCTCCAGACCTGCGTGGAAGCCTTTTCCCACCTGGTGATGGAATTGGAACCCTGGTATGAATCCATTGATTTGAACCCGGTGATCTGCGGGCCGGAAAAATGCGTGGTGGCCGATGCCCGGATCATGTTGTTTTCCTGATGTCCATCCTTTATTCTAACCCTGCCTTAATTGATAACCCCCTGCGGCCCTGGGGCCGGCAGTTTTAATGGAAAAGAGAATCCAATGACCCAATTGAGATTAATATCGTGGAATGTCAACGGCCTTAGGGCTGTGCTGAAAAAGGACTTTTTTGAATCCGTGGCCGCCATGGACCCGGACATCCTCATGCTCCAGGAGACCAAACTCCAGGAGGACCAGCGGACCAAGGCCATGACCGAGTTTGACCCCTATGAAAACTACTGGGCCTATTCCACCGTAAAAAAAGGATATTCCGGAACCGTTGCCTATTCCAGAATCACCCCCAACACGGTGACCACGGAATTCGACCGGCCCGAGTTTGACGGGGAGGGCCGGGTGATCCAGATGGACTTTGACGCCTTTACCCTCTTCAACGTCTATTTTCCCAACGGCCAGATGAGCGAGGAGCGGCTCCAGTACAAACTGGACTTCTACGACTGGCTTCTGGACCATGCCCAGGCCCTCCGGGACCAGGGCAAGGGCATCATCATGACCGGGGATTTCAACACGGCCCACAATGAGATTGACTTGAAAAACCCCGGCCCCAATTCCAAGCGGTCGGGCTTCCTTCGCATTGAGCGGGATGTCCTGGACCGGATGGTGGACATGGGCTATGTGGACACCTTCCGCCATTTCCACCCGGAAACCGTGAAGTACTCCTGGTGGTCCTACCGGTTCAACGCCCGGAAGAACAATGCCGGGTGGCGCATCGATTATTTTTTCGTGAGCAAAGACCTCATGGACAAGGGCATCATCAAGGAGGCCTTCATCGACAACGGGATCATGGGGTCCGACCATTGCCCCGTGGGATTGGTGGTGGAGGTTTAATCCGGCCAGGCCATGGCCATTGGGTGAGATGTCCGGGATAACCGGTCCTGCTTTTTTAATTTTTTTGTAAATTTTGGACGTGCCGGGTCACCCCCTGACGAGGGGTGGCCCGGTCGTTTTTTTATCAGGGTTTGAACCGGCTGCTGATGCGGTAACGGGAACCGGGATGGTGGAAGCAGCTCCGGGTGGCCACATTGTCGTTGACCCAGGTGGTCCTGTGTACCGTGAGGCAGGGCTCGCCCCCTGCCATGTTGAGCCGTTTCCGGATCTCTTGGGAGGGGATCTGGGTCTCGATGATGTGTTCGGCCTCTGAGATGGGGGCCACCTTGAGGAGATAATCACTGGGGGTGATGGTGGTAAAGTCTTGGTGGATATAGTCCGGGGCCACCCTTGGGTTGATGAACCTCTGGGCATATTGAACCGGGGTGCCGTTGTTCATGTGGACCAGGATGGAGTGGTAAACGGGGTCCCCGGGACCCAGGCCCATGAAAAGGGCCAGGTCCCTGGACGGGGCCTCCTGTACCAGCAACAGGACCTTACAGGAGTGGACACCGCCCATGGCCTGGATTTCGTCTGAAATGGGCCTGATCTCAAGGATGCCGGGCTGCTTTTTAGGAGTGGCCACAAAGGTGCCGATGCCCGGGGACCGGAAGAGCACCCCTTCACTGGTCAATTCCCTGAGGGCGCGATGGACGGTCATGCGGGAGACATTGAGCCGTGTAACCAGTTCGTTTTCCGAGGGGATTTTGTTTTCCGGCTGGAGCTGGCCGCTGTGAATCATCCCCCTGATCAAGGATTTCACCTGTTCATACAGGGGGCCTTTGGAGGGGGAGAGGGCCTGGAATCCAGGCGGGAATGTCGGGTCTTTTTTTCCGGGGTGCATGTGCCAATCCTTCAACTGCGAATGATATGTATTTGTATAGGCATGTATAGGCATAAATGAATCGACCTTGTCAAGACCGGTCGGCTGGGGTCTTCCCCAATGGGAAGGGGGAAAAAGAATCCCCCTGCAAATGGGCATCTGCAGGGGGAATATGGGGGACGGCCCTTGGAATTCCTCTGTCCAGGGGGGCGGCATTTGTGCGTTTATCCCGGAGAATAAAAGCTTCTCAGGGTGGTCACCCCTTCGGCAACCTGGCGGGCCGATTCATCCAGGGCGGCCTTTTCCTCGGGGCTGAGGTCCAGCTGGATGATTTTCTCCACCCCGTTTTTTCCCATGAGCACGGGAACGCCCAGGAAGACATCATGGTACCCGTATTCCCCCCTGAGGTAGGCCGAGACCGGAACCACCCGTTTTTCATCCTTGATCACGGCCTCCACCATCTTGGCCACGGAGGCTCCCGGAGCATAGAAGGCAGACCCGTTTTTCAGCAGGGAGACGATCTCTCCGCCGCCGGTGCGGGTGCGGTCCTCCAACGCCTTGATGGTGTCGGCATCCATAAGCTCGCTGACGGGAACTCCATTGACCCTTGTGAACCGGGTCAGGGGAACCATGGAATCCCCATGGCCGCCCAGGACCATGGCCATGACGTCCCCGGGCCAGATCCCCAGCTTTTCTGCAATGAAATACCGGTACCGGGTGGAATCCAGGACCCCGGCCATTCCCACCACCCGCTTCAGGGCGAATCCGCTCTCCTGGAGGGTGACCATGGCAATGATGTCCAGGGGGTTGGAGACCACGATGACAATGGCGTTGGGTGCATATTCGGCAATGGCCTGGGCTGCGGTTTTTGCAATGCCCACGTTGATTTTCATCAGATCCATGCGGTCCATGCCCGGCTTCCGGGGGATGCCGGCGGTGATGACCACCACGTCGGAGTCGGCAATGTCCCGGTAATCGTTGGACCCGGAGATATTGACGTTGTAGTTCCGCATGGGGGCGGCATGGAGATAGTCCAGGGCCTTGGACTGGGGAAGACCTTCCACCACATCCACCATGACGATATCGGCCAGGTTCTTTTCCGCAATATAATAAACGGCTGTGGCCCCCACAAATCCTGAACCAATGATAGATACCTTACTCATTTCCGGCCTCCTTTAGGGCTTGGGTGATTCCGTCGGCAGAGGATTGAAACTGCTGGATCTCCGCCTGGGTCAGGTGGGGCTCCACCACCCTGGCGATGCCGTTTTTACCGATGAAGGCCGGAAGGGAGAGGGCAATGTCGTTGATTCCGTACTGTCCGGTGAGCATCTGGGAGACCGAGAGCAACCGCCCCGTGTCCCTGCGCACGGCATCGGCAATTTCCACGGCCACGGCCGAGGGGCCGTAATAGGCCGAAGCCCGGCCGGCCAGTTCCACGATGAGATGTCCGGCCTCCCGGGTCTGGTCAAAGAGGTTCTGGACCATCTGGGGATCCATGAAGTTGTCAATGGAGATGCCCGAGACACAGCAGTACTCCTTGAGCAGGATCATCTCATTGGTGTGCCGGCCAATGGCCTGGGCCGCCACATTCTCCATGGAGACCTTGAGGTGTCTGGCTATGAGATAGCGCAGTCGGGTGGCATCCAGCACCCCGCCCAGGCCCATGATCTGCCGGGACGGAAGGGCGGACTCCCTTGCAAAGAGGGTGGTCAACGGATCCACCGGTTCGGTGACCAGGATGACCTTGGCATCGGGCCGGGTGATCTTTTGGGCATATTCGCAGATGATGGTCTGGTTTCTTTTCAGCAGGTCGTCCCGTTTTTCTCCGGGCTGCCGCACGGCCCCGGCCGTGATGATGATGATATCGCAGTTCAGGACCGGTTCCACCTCATCGGATCCCTGGATGGTGGTCCGGTATCCTCGGATGGGGGATGCTTCCATCATATCCAGGGCCTTCCCCTTGGCAAAACCTTCCTGAACATCGTATAACAGGACGTGGTCTACCCCTTTTTCAGCCAGAAAGAATGCAGTATTGGCTCCGACATTTCCACTGCCGATGATTCCAATCATAGACGCCTCCATTCCCCTTTTCGGGTTGGTAATATGCAAGTTGTCAGGGTTTACTCAAGATGTATTTATGAATAGTACCAGGGTTTGAACGGGGTGTAAAAACCTTTCTCCGGTCCATGGGAGAAAGGGCAGTGGGGGCTCGGCCCGGGCATGCCCCGGGCCGGCAAGGGAAATAAGGAAAGTGAATCAAGGAAAGAGGTTGCCGCCCATGGCCGAAAGGTTTAAGGAGGGTGCCCCCCTTAAACCTTTCGGCCATGGGCTTTTCTGTTGGGGCGGGCTTATTTTTTACTGATGACGTGGGCCTGGCTGCCCTCCACCGAGCTCCAGAAATCCATGTCCTGGAATTTCTGGAACAGGTCCGGGGGAAGGATGGTCCGTTTGGGGATGAATTCCACCTTGGGCCGGACCCTGTGGAGTCCCTCCAGCCCCAATGCTTCGTCAAAGTCGGGGGCGTCATATTCCACATTGTCAAAGTCATGGTCCGGGTACCAGGGCAGTTCAATGAATTCATAGACCAGGCGCAGCACCTTTTCCGGGGCCCGGGCCAGGAGCTCGTAATCCACCACCAGCACAACATTGGCCTGTTCTCCGTAAAAGGCCTCCTTCAGGGAACTCCAGGAGGAGCCCACAAGGCCGTTGCTCTGGACCAAAGCTTCGGCCCGGGTGTAGACATTGCCCTGGTTCTGGGGGCCGAAGAGCCGGGTGAAATGGCAGGGGTTTTTCCGCACCTGGCGCTCCAGGCTGTCCATGACCCAGGAGACATCCCTGACGCAGGAGATGACCTTGGCCTTTGGGAAAAGGGTCTGGAGCAGGGGAAGCCGGGAATTCCACCCCCTGTTGGTGTCAAAGATCACCGGCTGGGAACAATGGCCCTGGTAATAGGAAAAAAACAGATTCCGTAGGATGGTCTCCCGCTGTTCCGGCTTCAGGGTCAGGGCAGTTTCCGCCCCCGGGCTCATGATCTGCATGGCCCCGTTGACCAGGGGGCCCAGACCCGAGGACATGCCGGCGTGGATGTCGGGGTTCTGCCGCAACAATGCAGACAGAAGGGTGGATCCGGACCGGGGGAGTCCGGAGATAAAGTGAAAGGTGGGGGCAGTCATGGGCAATGGGCTCCTTTAAAATTAAGGGTTAAACAGATTTAAATGGATTCATCCAAGGACCGCAACCAGGGTGTCTCCATATCCCGGGGACACCATGTGGACCTGCTGTACCTGGATGTCCAGGGGCTGGAGACCGGTGCCGGAATTGTGGGCATTTGTCTCTCCCTGGCCGGTGGCATTCTGGTCTTCGGCGTTGAACTTGATCTCCACCTCCAGGACCACGGTTTCTCCCTGTTCGTTGGTGGAGATAATACGAATGGAAACCGCCTCGGTCCCCAGGGGCGGGCTGCCGGTGATGCTGCCCGATGCCGGATCAAAGGAGAGCCAGTTGGGCAGGGGGGCGCCGTCACTCAGGGTAATGGAGACATCGGTGGCCGGACCGCCGGTGTTGTCCTGGATGACCAGGGTCAGCACATTGGACCGGGCATCTATCTCCATGGAGCTGATCTTGAGTCCGGCGGTTTCCCGGCCAATGTTTTCATTGGAAAATTTAACATTGCCCTGGGCATCCACTTCAACGGTTTCCCGGGTGGTGATGGGGCCCTGGGCGGCGTCGCCACCGGTGGCGGTATCCCCTGCATCGGGACTGGCTTCAACTGAAGGGGCGGCATCGGCAGGTGCATCGGTCTGGGGGGGGGCACCCGTTTTTCCGTCTGTGTTGGTCAGGGGGCCTGCATCGGGGAGTGCGGGCTCCTGGGGCGGTGGTTTGGGGGCCTCCGCCGTGGGTTGGACAACGGGGTCGGGTTTATAGATATGGGTTGGGGAATAGCCGGCATCGGCCTTATTAAGCAGGGTCAGGGTGGCGGTGCCGGTGTCGGTGTCATTGGCGGCGGAGCTGTTGTCCTGGACCTTAAAGGTAAAATTGTCCGTCCCTTCAGCCTGGGGTTTGTATTGGAGCTGGCCCAATGATGCTGCCGGGATCCAATCCCCCGCAGCCACGGGAACCCCGTTGAAGGTCAGGCTGCCCATGGTGATGTTAAGGGTGGCCACCTGGATGCGGAAAAGACTGTCGTTGGGGTCGATGTCCGTGAATCCGAAGTCTGCTTCTTTAAATGAATACACCGTATCCACGGTCTGGTTGAGGGTTGCATCCTGGCCCTTGGGGACATCGTTGGCATTGGTGATGTCAATGTCCAGGGTGCCCAATGAGACCGGGCCGCTGCCGTCCTGGTCGTTGGCCACTAAAGTGAGGGTGTCGGCGTTGTTGCCGTTGGTGTTGGTGGTGCCGGTGTATTGGACATTGGAGGCGGTGTTCAGGAAGGTATCGATGTTGGAGACCGTGCCCGTGAGGGTGAGGGCGCTGGTGCCGGATCCGGATACGGTGACCCCGCCGCCGGTGGAGGCACTGAGGGTGCCGGACCCGGCGGTGATGGTGAGGGTGAAGTCTGGATCTGTGGAGTCCACATCCGAGAGGGCCATGGCGGACAGGTCCACATCGGATGCCGTGTCTTCGGTGACGGTGACCGCGCTTGGGATGCCCGAGGCCCCGGGGCTGTCATTGACCGCGGTGATGTCCATGTTCACCGTGCCCAGGGTGAGGTTGCCGCTGCCCTCCTGGTCGTTGATGGTGACGGTGAGGGTGTCGGCATTGTCCCCGTTGGCGTGGGCCGCCCCGGTGTACTGGATGTTGGAGGCGGTGTTCACATAGGTGTCGATGTCGGAGATGGTTCCGGTGAGGGTGAGGGTGCCGGAACCGGAGCCGCCGATGGTGACCCCGCCGCTGCTTGATGCACTGAGGGTGCCGGCCCCTGCGGCCAGGGTGAGGACCACATTGCCGGTGGTGTCCACATCGCCGAGGGTGAGGGGGGAGAGATCCACGTTACCGGCAGTGTCCTCGGTGAAGGAGAGGTCCGAGGGGAGGCTGCCGGAGTTCACCGGGTTGTCGTTTACTGCGGTGATGTCCACGTTCACCGTGGCCAGGGTGACATTGCCGCTGCCGTCCTGGTCGTTGGCCGTAAGGGTGAGGGTGTCGGCGTTATTGCCGTTGGTGTTGGTGGTGCCGGTGTATTGGACATTGGAGGCCGTGTTGAGGAAGGTATCGATGTTGGAGACCGTGCCCGTGAGGGTGAGGGCGCTGGTGCCGGAGCCGGAGATGGTGACCCCGCCCCCGGTGGAGGCACTGAGGGTGCCGGACCCGGCGGTGATGGTGAGGGTGAAGTCTGGATCTGTGGAGTCCACATCGGTCAGGGTCATGGCCGAGAGATCCACGTTGGAGGCCGTGTCCTCGGTGACGGTGATGTCCGATGGGATGCCCGAAGCTGTGGGATTGTCGTTGACCGCGGTGATGTCCACATTCACCGTGGCCAATGTGACATTGCCGCTGCCGTCCTGGTCGTTGGCCGTAAGGGTGAGGGTGTCGGCGTTGTTGCCGTTGGTGTTGGTGGTGCCGGTGTATTGGACATTGGAGGCCGTGTTGAGGAAGGTATCGATGTTGGAGACCGTACCCGTGAGGTTAAGGGTGCTGGTGCCGGATCCGGATACGGTGACCCCGCCGCCGGTGGAGGCACTGAGGGTGCCGGATCCGGCGGTGATGGTGAGGGTAAAGTCGGGATCTGTGGAGTCCACATCGGTCAGGGTCATGGCCGAGAGATCCACGTTGGAGGCCGTGTCCTCGGTGACGGTGATGTCCGATGGGATGCCCGAAGCTGTGGGATTGTTGTTGACCGCGGTGATGTCCATGTTCACCGTGCCAAGGGTGAGGTTGCCGCTGCCCTCCTGGTCGTTGATGGTGACGGTGAGGGTGTCGGCATTGTCCCCGTTGGCGTGGGCCGCCCCGGTGTACTGGATGTTGGAGGCGGTGTTCACATAGGTGTCGATGTCGGAGATGGTTCCGGTGAGGGTGAGGGTGCCGGAACCGGAGCCGCCGATGGTGACCCCGCCGCTGCTTGATGCACTGAGGGTGCCGGCCCCTGCGGCCAGGGTGAGGACCACGTTGCCGGTGGTGTCCACATCGCCGAGGGTGAGGGGGGAGAGATCCACGTTACCGGCAGTGTCCTCGGTGAAGGAGAGGTCCGAGGGGAGGCTGCCGGAGTTCACCGGGTTATCGTTGACCGCAGTGATGTCCACGTTTACCGTGGCCAGGGTGACATTGCCGCTGCCGTCCTGGTCGTTGGCCGTAAGGGTGAGGGTGTCGGCGTTGTTGCCGTTGGTGTTGGTGGTGCCGGTGTATTGGACATTGGAGGCCGTGTTGAGGAAGGTATCGATGTTGGAGACCGTACCCGTGAGGGTAAGGGTGCTGGTGCCGGAACCGGAGATGGTGACCCCGCCGCCGGTGGAGGCACTGAGGGTGCCGGACCCGGCGGTGATGGTGAGGGTGAAGTCTGGATCTGTGGAGTCCACATCGGTCAGGGTCATGGCCGAGAGATCCACGTTGGAGGCCGTGTCCTCGGTGACGGTGATGTCCGATGGGATGCCCGAAGCTGTGGGATTGTCGTTGACCGCAGTGATGTCCACATTCACCGTGGCCAATGTGACATTGCCGCTGCCGTCCTGGTCGTTGGCCACTAAAGTGAGGGTGTCGGCGTTGTTGCCGTTGGTGTTGGTGGTGCCGGTGTATTGGACATTGGAGGCGGTGTCCAGGAAGGTATCGATGTTGGAGACCGTGCCCGTGAGGGTGAGGGCGCTGGTGCCGGATCCGGATACGGTGACCCCGCCGCCGGTGGAGGCACTGAGGGTGCCGGACCCGGCGGTGATGGTGAGGGTGAAGTCTGGATCTGTGGAGTCCACATCCGAGAGGGCCATGGCGGACAGGTCCACATCGGATGCCGTGTCTTCGGTGACGGTGACCGCGCTTGGGATGCCCGAGGCCCCGGGGCTATCATTGACCGCGGTGATGTCCATGTTCACCGTGCCCAGGGTGAGGTTGCCGCTGCCCTCCTGGTCGTTGATGGTGACGGTGAGGGTGTCGGCATTGTCCCCGTTGGCGTGGGCCGCCCCGGTGTACTGGATGTTGGAGGCGGTGTTCACATAGGTGTCGATGTCGGAGATGGTTCCGGTGAGGGTGAGGGTGCCGGAACCGGAGCCGCCGATGGTGACCCCGCCGCTGCTTGATGCACTGAGGGTGCCGGCCCCTGCGGCCAGGGTGAGGACCACATTGCCGGTGGTGTCCACATCGCCGAGGGTGAGGGGGGAGAGATCCACGTTACCGGCGGTGTCCTCGGTGAAGGAGAGATCCGAGGGGAGGCTGCCGGAGTTCACCGGGTTATCGTTGACCGCAGTGATGTCCACGTTCACCGTGGCCAGGGTGACATTGCCGCTGCCGTCCTGGTCGTTGGCCGTAAGGGTGAGGGTGTCGGCGTTGTTGCCGTTGGTGTTGGTGGTGCCGGTGTATTGGACATTGGAGGCCATGTTGAGGAAGGTATCGATGTTGGAGACCGTACCCGTGAGGGTAAGGGTGCTGGTGCCGGAACCGGAGATGGTGACCCCGCCGCCGGTGGAGGCACTGAGGGTGCCGGACCCGGCGGTGAGGGTGAGGGTGAAGTCTGGATCTGTGGAGTCCACATCGGTCAGGGTCATGGCCGAGAGATCCACGTTGGAGGCCGTGTCCTCGGTGACGGTGATGTCCGAAGGGATGCCTGAAGCGGCGGGGCTGTCATTGACCGCCGTGATGTCGATGTCAATGGCGGGATCCGATGCCAGACCGGTGGAGCCGTCGGAGACGCTGAGGGTGAGGCTGGCGGTCTTTGATCCATTGACATCGGAGGGGCCCTGGTATTGGATGTTGCCGGCCGTATCCAGGTAGGTGTTGATATCGGCTGCAGATCCGGAAAGGGTGATGGTGGTGGCATTGACAAGGGTTTCCGTGACGCCGGATCCTAGGCCTGAACCATCGGCCGGGGCGGAAAAGGTGCCCGTGTCCACACTCAGGGTCATGGTCAGGGAATCGCCGTCGGCATCGGCCAGGGTGATGGCGGAGAGATCCACATTGGAGGCCGTATCCTCGACCACGGTGATGGAACCGGGCGCGTTGGAAAGGGTGGGGGCGGCGTTGGCACTGAGCACGGCCAGGGAAAGGTCGTCAAACCGGGCGGTGAAGTTCCCATCGGAATTGGTGACGGCAAAGCTAGTGATGCTGCTGAAATTGAGGGTGGCCGTGGCGGTGGAATATGCGGCGACCGTCAGATTTACGGCAGAACCGGAGCTGGGGGTAATAACAAAATCTTCGGATGCGGATGCATAGTTGTAGATGGAAATACTGGTGGCGTCGAAGCTGGGATTGCCGTTGAGGGAAAAGGTGACCTCGGTTTCTGTCTGGCTGTTTTTTCCGCTGCCCGTGAGGACGGCATTGTGTTGGCTGTCCGAGTAGGTGGAGACGGAGCTGCCGTAAACGGTGAGGGTGTAGCCGCTCTGGGTAAACTGGGCATTTATACCGGCGGCCCCACTTTTTGCCCCAATGGTGGTAGCAGTTGTTCGGTCGAAGCCAAAGGTAATGGCGGTGGGCAGGATATGGGAAAAGTCTGAAAGGGTTTTTTCCGTAAAAACGGGCTGGGATTCAATGGAACCGGTGTGAATTTCCAGGTCCCAGTCCCCGCCCAGATGGGAAGGGCCTGTGAGGTCGTCGGAGGCGGCCACATCGGCGCCGGTTTCCAGGGCCAGGTTCTGGATGAAGCCCAGACCGTCACCGGTTTCACCCACCCGGCATCCGTAGAGGAGGATGTCCGCATCCTGGCCCAAACTTGAACGGAGAAGCCCCAGGGCTTCGGCATGGTCCCCCAGGGTCTGGGATGAAAGGATATCCTTGCCCAGGGTGATCTGGCCGGGGCGACCGTGGGAAAGGATGTGGAGGGAGGATATGTCCTGGCGGCCCTGGAGGGATCGGGCCAGTTCCTGGAGGCCGTTGCTGTTTCCGGAGATGAGGAGGATGTCCAGTCCGGCATCGCCGGCGGCTTCCACCAGTTTTTCATGGTCGGGAATGGTTGTGTCAATGACGGCAATGTCCTTGCCGCCAGGGGCATCCAGAGCATCCAAAAGGGTATTTCCCTGGGGGGGGGCTGCCGGTCCTTGATTCGCCATGGCCGCTTCGGTTGCGGTTTCTCCCATTGCCCCGTCAAACATGAGACGGGGCTCTAGAACGGCAATAAGCCCCTTGTGCCATGGGGTGTTATCAAGGGATTTATCCTTGTGGTTGGGTTTCATATATCACACTCCCTAATCAATACGGACACAGCATATTGCCAGGCGGGGGCAGCCGGAAAATTTCCAATTGCCTGGGCGCATACCTGTCCAGGTGTCCGCTGGGATAGGGGGGCCAGTGATGGTCCGTGTGTCAAATATCCCTTCGGCGTCACCAGGACCGATGGGGGGGTATTGGATGGGGCCCTGTCCGGTTTTACATGGGACCGGCCCTTTGTCATTCAGCCTCCCGGGGTGGCGCTGAATGGGATATCACAGACGGGAATCGCACCGTGGTGGTCATGCCGGGAAGAAGGTCTGAATGTCCTGATTTCAGCCTGCCCCTGATCTGGATCATCTTGCTGACCGGGTCCACAACGGCCCCCACATTGATGACGGCGCCGGTGATCCGTTCCGGGGCGTCATCCACAATGATCTGGAATTGAAGCCCCGGGGAAAGCCAGATCAGCCATGAAGACGGGGCAAGGATTTCGATTTCCAGTTCATCTGAACTGACGATCTCCAGAATTTTCTGGTTGGGGGCAATGGCCTCGTGTTCACTGGCAAACCGTGTCACAAGACGACCGTTGAAAGGGGCGCGTATCCGGCATCTGTTCAGGCTGATCTGGGCGATCCTCACTTCGGCTTGTCTGGAACGGACTTCTGCCTCTGCCAGGGAGACGGACAGGCTGCCCACGGATTCCAGGCGGGCGAGTTTTTTCAGGTTTGCCAGTTTGGCCCGGGCCGCTTCCAATTCGGCAGATGCCTTTTCTTTGCGGGCCTGGAACAGGGCATCGTCAAAGGCAGCCAGGAGCTCTCCCTTTTTAAAGGTGTCCCCTTCGGAAACCCGTATCCGTTGAATTACGCCGGAGATCTGGCTGGAGATCACCGGTTGCTGGGCGGCCACGATCAAACCGCGGGCCGTGGGGGGCTCAAGTGCCATGCCGGTTTCCCCGGCCCAAGCGGTGCGGGTGAAAAACGAAAATCCCAACAAAAGCAGCATGGACATGGTCAGAAAAAGAGTGGATCTGAGGTTTTTGTCCAAACCGCCCTGGAGGGAATGGGTTTGGATGGGGGCATATATTTTGGGGGGCAGGGGGAGATAAAAATCAATGCCTTTGACCTGTGTCAATTTTGCCTTCTCCCATTTTTTCATTTGTTGGCGTATCTTGTCGGCCAGTCCTTTGACCGAGGCGGTATCAACGGTGGGGGGAACCGGGTCGATTCCCATGGTCCAGAGAAGACGCAGAAAATTATTCTGGAGCTCGGCAAAGGCTGAATTCCGTCTGAACTGGGCCAGAAGATGATTCAGGCGCTGGCCGATCAAGGCGTGTTCCCCGTTGGCCTCCATGTCCCTTTCGTTGATTTTCTGCATAAGAAGGCGGTCCTCCACGGCAAATATTTCATTTTCAAGTTCAAAACTGCGCATGCTCTGGATGTGGGCGGTCTTGGCCAGGTGGACCTGCATGAGGATGGTGGATGAAACCGCCAGATGCTGCATCCGTCTCACCGCTTCACCGGCCTTTGTGTTTTCCAGGGTCTGGGGCATTTTAACCAGGTTCATCAGGGAACCTGCCAGGCGGCCTCCCACATCATACCAGGAACGGTGAACCAGGTAGGAGTTGCTGTCGTAATTCCACCCGGCATCCAGGCTAAGGTCCGGGAGGAGCCGGAGCAGGGCAAGTTTGGATTCCTTCTGGTTAATGCGCTGCTGGTAGTGGCCGGTGATGAGTTCGGGGCGGCTGAGCAGGGCAATCTTTTCCATGGTGTTGACGTTCCAGGCGATGCGGGTGAGGTCAGACTGCATGCCTTCGGAATCGCAAATGGTAAATCGATATCCAGGGGGCAGCCCCATGAGATGGGCCAGTTCATCCTTGGCACCCATGAGTTCCTTTTTCAGCCCTTCCAATGTCCGCAGCATGTTCAGCAAGGAGCGTTGATACTTCAAGGCGGTGGTGGGGGTGTCCAGGCGTTCGGTTTCGATGGCCCGTGAGTCCTTGAGTGCTTTTTCCACCTTGGTCATCAGGGGGGGGACCTGGGCCATCAACCGTTGTGCCGAAAGGGCTTTCCACCAGGCAACCCCCACATCGTTGACGATGTTGTGAATGGTTTTCCGTTCGGCCTGACGGGCAATGAGGTAACGGTCGGCCTGTTGTTGGGCCTGGACGTAGGAGAGTCCAAAATCCAGAATGCTCCAGGTAAAGGAAATGTCACCGAAATGCCGGTCCCTGTCCTGGGAGATGGAGGGTTCAAGGGATTCCTGTCCTGTTTCATAGGACTCGCTGGCCGAGGCAATTCGTTTATCCCTTGTGGTATATCCGGCGTTGACCATGAGATCGGGCAGCAGATCAAACCGGGTAAGCTCCAGCTCCGCCATGGCCAGGCTGGATTGCATCAGGTTCACCCGGTATTCCCTGTTGTACTTTATGGCCCTTGCCATGGCTTCGTGCAGGGTGATGGGGCGGTCCACGGGTTCCTGGACATGGTTTAAGTCGCCTAGGTCGTCCTTGGCCGCCTCCCACAATTGTTCCTTGTTCATACGCTGGGGGTGAAGGGCACATCCCGAGATGAGCATTCCCATCGCAATAAGACAGATGCAGAGGAATGCGGGGGGCTTGTGCGGATTTTTTTGGATAAATGACGTTTTCATTTTGGCACTTTTGAAAAAATTGAAATCGGTTGAGCGACAACCTGTTGTGGTGCAGGTCCGGTTTCCTTTTGGGCCCCAGGGCTGTGCCTGGAATCAGGGGCAGAGGAGGGCACCTGCAGGAAAAGTCCTGGTGTACCGAGCTGATTGGATTTCCCCCGGAAAAAGGATTCATGGACCGGCATCAAGGGCAGTTCGCCGTCATATCCATGGGGAATCACTGGGCGCTTCAACTAAAAACTTCTGGGAATTTAAAAGGGAATGATCAGGTTGGTCTTTGGTCATTGTAAATGAATTATGAAAAAATAGTCAACTTTTTCGCAGGAGATAAAGAAAAAATCCTAGGTGTATTTTATTTCATTTTAATTGTTCCAGGTTTTGTGGGCCTTTGTTTAAAATGACATCCGTTCACATGTTAAAAAGTGTATTACAGGGAAGGGGCGTTGGAAAATCGTACAAAGGGTGTATTTTTTTAGGAAATCAGTAGGATGGGGACGGGCGATGGTGGGAAGGGCGGTCTGGAAAACAACAAAGGCGTTTCCCGGGCCGGGTAAATTGTATCATCTTCTCCTGTGTGGGAGCTGTCTCCAGCTCCCCTTGTATCATTGGAGTCCGTTACAGATCTCATCAGCAAAGGCTGAACATTTGAGCTCGGTTGCACCGGGGATCTGCCGGGCCAGATCATAGGTGACCCGTTTATTGAGGATGGCCCTTTCAATGGCGCTGCGGATACGGACGGCGGCTTCCTCCCAACCCATGTGGGTGAGCATCATGGCGCCGGAGAGGATCACCGAGCCGGGGTTGACCTTGTCCTGTCCTGCATATTTGGGGGCGGTGCCGTGGGTGGCTTCAAATACGGCGCAGTCGGCGCCGACATTGGCCCCGGGTGCCAGCCCCAATCCGCCCACCATGGCGGCCAGAAGATCGGAGATATAATCACCGTTAAGGTTGGGGCAGGCGATGACCTCATATTCCGATGGGCGCAGCAGCACCTGTTGGAACATGTTGTCTGCAATGCGGTCTTTAAGGACGATTTTTCCCCTGGGGCATTTACCGTCCAATTCGTCCCACAGGCGGGATTCCGAGATCACCCGGTCTTTAAAGTCTTCACCGGCCTCCATCCCCCATTTGAGGAATCCGCCCTCGGTAAATTTCATGATATTGCCCTTGTGCATGAGGGTGACCGATGTTTTGTCGTTGTCCAGGGCGTATTGGATGGCTTTTTTCACCAGGCGGCGGGTGTTCTCCCGGCTGATGGGTTTAATGCCGATGCCCGTGGTGGAAGGGGACAGTGCTTTCCCGGTTGTTTCCTTGATAAAGTCGATGATCTTTACGGCGTCTTGGGATCCGGCCTCCCATTCAATGCCCTTGTACAGATCCTCGGTGTTTTCCCTGAAGATGACCATATCGATTTCCTCCGGGGTATTGCAGGGGGAGGGCACTCCTTTAATATGGGAGACCGGTCGGATACAGGCAAAGAGGTCCAGTTCCTGGCGGATGGCCACATTGAGACTGCGCATGCCCTCCCCCACGGGTGTGGTCAAGGGGCCTTTGATGGCCACCCGGTGCTCCTTGATGGCGGCGAGGGTTTCCCTGGGCAGCCATTCCCCGGTGGCGGCGTGGGCGGCTTCCCCGGCCAATACCTCCTTGAAGTGGAGGCGGCGCCGGCCCGGGTAGGTGGTTTCCACGGCGGTTTCCAGAACCTGCTGTGCTGCTTTCCAGATATCCGGACCGGTGCCGTCTCCTGGGATGCAGGGGATGATGGGATGGTCGGGTACGTTCAGGGAACCGTTGGAATTGAGGGTGATGATGTCTGCCATGGGACGCTCTCCTTTTGTTTGGGGCGGGTTGGCCTTGGTGTGACGGGCGGCCCTGGGGTGGATTCATGGAAATCCGTGCAGGGCCTGCCTTTGCCGGCCGGCCGCCAAGGGGTTCTGTGGATGGGGCGGAATGGTATTCAGGATCACCCGGCTTCCAGGGGAACGGCACCATGGCCGTTTCCCTGCAATACCGTATCTTGGATCCGGATCAGTCCTTGAAGACCAGTTTTCCGCCAATGTGACCGGCAACTCCGGCACCGGCCAGCATGATCAGATTGACCAGGATAAAAACCCAGCCCTTGCCGGAGGACAATACCTGGGGATCCAGGAGGATCCAGGCCAGGGAAATGCCGCAGGCGGCTGTGGTCAGGGCGGCTGCCATGATTTTCAGTTTAAAGATCAGGGTGTCGGCCTTGAGGTATTTTTTCTCCCATTCCACATAACCGGTGTAGAGCACCGGGGGCAGGGAGATAAGGACAAAGACCAGGTTGATCATCCCGGCTTTCATGAGCAGGGGGGCATCAAAAAGCCATGCCATGATAAAAAGGGCCACGGAGACGGGCAAAAGTCCGTTGGGGGTATGGACCAGTACAGGGTGGGCATGGTGCTGGAGAATGAGGGCCTTAACCTTCTCAAAACCCGTCTCTGGTTCCTGTACCTCTTCTTTGGGCGCCCCGGGGGATGTGGCTGTTTCGGGCGTTTTTCTTTTTTCCGGTTTTTTTTCTCCTGGGGGCAGGGGCTTTCCGGTTTCTTCGTCCACTTGGATCTCAATGAATTTGTCTTTACCTACGCCGCACACCGGACATTTTTCCGGGGGGACATCATCTTTGTGGATGTATTTGCATACGCTGCATTGCCAGGCTTTCATTTCAGGATTTTCCTCTGTTCAATGGGGTTAGTCGCGTTGATCAATTTCCGTAAATACACATTCGTCGGGTCCGCAATAGTCTCCCACATAGGTGGCACCGGGACGGTACAGGGAGGGTTTGGGTGCGGCCATTGCAAATTGTTCTTCAATGACATGGGCGGTCCAGCCGCTGACCCGTGACAGGGCAAAAAGCGGGGTGAAAAGGTCCGTGGGAATCCCCATGGAGTGGAAGAGGGAGGCGGAATAGAAATCCACGTTGCAGAAGATCTCCCTTCCTTTTTTCTCTTTAAAGGCAGCCTTGCCTTTGATTTCCAGCTCCCGTGAGAGCTCATACCAGGAGGTGTCCCCCACAATTTCCCCCAACCGCTTGCTCTGGGGGGCCAGAATCAATGCCCTGGGATCATCGGTCTGGTAAACGGCATGGCCCAGTCCCATGATCAGGCCGCCGGATTCCAGAATCTGGTTCACATAGGCATCCACCTTGTCCGTGCTGCCGATCTCCTTGAGCATCTTCATCACCCTGACGTTGGCCCCACCGTGGAGGGCGCCGGACAGGGAGCCGATGGCTGCGGATATGGCGGCATAGATGTGGGCCCGGGTGGAGGCCACCTGCCGGGCGGTAAAGGTGGAGGCATTAAAGGAGTGCTCTGCATGGAGCACCAGTCCGGTGTCAAAGAACCGGGCCGTCTCTTCATTGGGCAGCTCCCCTGTGAGCATGTACAGGAAATTGGCCGCATGGTTGAGGTCAAAATTGGGGTCCACAGGTTCCTTGCCCTTACGGATTCTTTCCCATGCGGCAATGATACCGGCCATGCCGGCAATGAGATTTTCCGCACTAAAAAGGGTATTCTCCATGCCCTCCTTTCCCCCATTGGGGTCGGTCTGGATGAGCAGGGGCGTGGCCATTTGCAACACATCCATGGGGTCCATTTCCCTGGGAAGGGCCTTTAAAACGGCGATGAGGTTTTCAGGAAGCCTTCGTTTCTGCTTGAGGCTTTTGCTGAAATCTTCCAATTCGCCCTTTAGGGGCAGGCGTTCATATAAAAGTAAAAAGCAGACCTCTTCAAATCCCGCGCGCTGGGCCAGGTCTTCGATGAGGTAGCCGCGGTATATTAGTTTGCCTTCTTTTCCGCGGACATCGCATATTTTGGAACTGGCTACGTCAATTCCGCGCAGACCTGTGTTGAGTACAGGGGTACATTCATCCATGGTATTCTCCTTTAGCATGGTTTCTCGCTATACGACGTTTCCCGGTGGTCTTCTTTCCGGTACGTATTCAGCCTCGGCCGTGTTGTTGTGAACCGCCTTGGAAACGTAAAGCCCACAATAACATGCGCCGAATTCTTCAAGGTCCGGGGCGCGATAGTCACAGGGGCAGACGATGTCCTTGTCCTCCTCCCGCTTCCCCGATGCCAGCCGACAGGGGCAGGCCATGTAACCATATCTGTTTTTGTTCAACACCAAGGCATCCAAAAGTTCCATAACCAGTTCTTTATCTGTGTTAAAATAGATTCCCTTGGCTTCATTAACGCGTTTCAAATTCTCGTAAAGTTGATCAAGATTCATCTTTCACTCCCAAGGCTTCCTTGATTTCCTTTTCTTTATATCCGATGATGACGGTATCGTTTATTTTGATGGTGGGAAAAGAACATCTGGGGTTTAATTTTTTGATGTCTGCCAGGATGGCTTTTCGTTCTTCCCCCTCCAGATCGTCCACTTCCACGTAATCATATTCCACATTGCACTTGCTCAAAAGCTTTTTGGTGGATTTGCAATGGCTACAGGTGCTCAGGGCATATAGTTTGGCTTTTTCGTTGGGCATGTTCAGCTCCTTCGGTTTCAATTATGTCCATAAGTGGGGCCCGGACGGTGGAGGTGCCGGATGTATCTTCAATGGACCGTGTGATTCTGAATAAATCAACTTTGCATATTTTGTGCCTCCAAAGCAAGGCCAAAACAAAGAATGGTGTTGGCCTGATTTTTGCTCAACAAACAGGGCATGGTAGAGACACATCCAGGGTCATTTAATATATAAAAGAACAGGTGATATTATGGGACACGATTTTGCACTTCTCATCGGCGGTGCCGCAGGCCAGGGCATCCAGACCATTGGCAGCCTTTTGGCCAATATCTGCAACTCAGCAGGTTTATATACCTTCAGCTATGATGATTTCCAAAGCCGGATCCGGGGGGGGCACAGTTTCCATTTGTTACGGGTCAGCGACCAGCCCATGGGTGCCCCTTCCCTATTTCCGGACCTGCTGGTGGCCATGGATGGGAACACGGCGGAGATACACGGCAAGCGCCTCTCCGACAGGGGCCTTCTTATCCTGAACCAGATGTCGGATGTGCCGTCCTTTATAAAGGGGATTCCCCGGGACCGGCAATACAGGATTCCCATGGGCGATCTGGCGCGGGAGGCGGGAAACCGCATTGCGCAAAACACCGTGGCCGCCGGTGTGGTTGCCGGTGTGCTGGGGGCGGATCCGGTTCAGGTGACCGCCATTGTAAAAACGTTGTTCAAAGACCGGGGAGAACAGGTGGTGGACTTGAATATCAGGGCATTTGAAAAGGGGTTCCATGCCTCGGAAAACATTGATTTCAGCCATTGTCTGGACTGGGGTAACGAAGTGTCCCAACACCATGTGCTCTCCGGAGCCAAGGCTGCGGCCCTGGGCGCCCTGGCAGCCGATTGCAGGTTTTTTCCCTTTTATCCCATGAGCCCGGGAACCCCTGTGGTGTCCCAATTGTCCCAGTATGCGGCAGAGGTGCCCATAGTGGTGGAGCAGGCTGAAGACGAAATTGCCGCCGTGAACATGGCGGTGGGGGCTGCCTATGCCGGGGTGCGTTCCCTTGTTTCCACCTCCGGGGGCGGGTTTAGCCTCATGGTGGAAGGGCTGGGGTTGTCCGGAATCACCGAGACCCCCATTGTGATCATTGACGCCATGCGACCGGGGCCTGCCACGGGCCTGGCCACCCGTACGGCCCAGGCCGACCTCATGTTTGCCATCCATGCCTCCCAGGACGATTTTCCCAGACTGGTCTTTGCCCCGGGAACGGTTCAGGATGCCTATGAGACGGTGAAAAGGGCGGTATATCTTTCGGAAAAATACCAGGTGCCGGCCATTGTACTCATGGATCAATACCTCATGGATTCGGCCAGGACCCAGGACGGCCCCCTTGAACTGGGAACGGCGTATCAATCCTGTATGGCTCAGGATACAGGACTGTCTCAGGGCGAGACGTACCAGCGGTACAAATTCACAGACACGGGAATTTCACCCCGGCTTCCCCCCTGCACCGACCGGGGACTGGTCCGGGTTGCCGGCAATGAACACACCCCGGAGGGCTTTCCCAATGAAGATCCGGTCAACCGTGTGGCCATGATGGACAAGCGCATGGGAAAGATCAAGACCATGGCCCAGGAGATGCGGTTTCCCGATGTCTTTTGTCCGGAGAGTGCCTTTTTTCTGACGGCATGGGGCTCGTCCAAGGGGGCGGTCATGGAAGCCTGTCTTTCCCTTAGGGAGGAGGGCTTTGATGTGGGCTGGGTTTTGTTTGAGGACATGTGGCCCCTGGACCGTGCGGGGTTGAAGTCCCGCCTGGAAGGAAAAAAAATGATCCTGGTGGAGGGGAATGCCGCCGGACAGCTGGGGGAACTCATCCGCATGCTCACCGGACTTGAATATGCCTATAGCATCAATAAGTACGATGGCCGGCCCCTGTACAGGGAATTCATTGTGGAGCGGGCACGGCAGATCCTGACGGCGGCATAACTTGTGCAATGAACCCTGTCCGGGAGAGGCAAATACGAATAGAAGGCCGTGTACGAATTGGTTGTCGGGATCATGGCAACAGGCAAAACCAACCAACGCCCCCATTTGAAAAAGACGGCTGTGCCGCCCCGAACCCAAGGGGCTTGGATCAGGTGCGGCGTCGGTCCAAAGGGGGCGCCGGTTTAAGGAATCGGGAGAAAAATTATGGATAAGATGGTGTTTGATGGAAATCGGGAAAATCTTTGGTGCCCGGGATGTGGCAATTTCGGCATCTTGGATGCCATGAAAATCGCCTTTGCCCGACAGGGGCTCAGGCCCGAGGATCTGCTTCTGGTTCCAGGGATCGGTCAATCCGGGAAAACCGCCCACTACCTGGAGTCCAACCTGCTCCACGGTCTCCACGGCAGGGCCCTGTGCCTGGCCTCCGGTGCAAAGATTGCCAACCATGACCTCAGGGTGGTGATCAATGCAGGAGACGGCGATTGTTACGGGGAGGGGGGGAATCATTTCCTTGCGGCGATTCGCAGAAATCTGGACGTGACCCTTCTGGTTCACAACAACCAGGTCTACGGGCTCACCAAGGGGCAGGCTTCGCCCACCACCCCCCTGGAACGCCAGGTGAAGCTGGCCCCCCAGGGGGTGACCTCGGCCCCCTTTAATCCCCTGGCCACGGCGTTGGTCAACGGGGCCGGATTTGTGGCCCGGGCCTTTTCCGGGAATAAGGAGCAATTGGTGGCAATGATCATTGCGGCCATGGAACACAAGGGGTTCTCCCTTGTGGACATTTTTCAGCCCTGTGTCTCCTTTAACCGGATTAACACCCATCAATGGTATAGGGAGCGGGTTTACGACCTGGCGGAGGAGGGGCATGATGTTTCCGATCTGAACCGGGCATTGGAATTGGCCCTTGGAAAAGAGGAGGGCGCCCGGGGGAAACTAGCCTGCGGCATCTATTATCGCCGGGAGGGAATTCCCCACCATGAACGCCTCAATGCCCTTAAGGCGCGCCCCCTGATAAACCATGGATTTGACAAAGAAAAAATCAATGATATGCTGGCCTGTATCTGATGCACTGTTCCTATGTGTTCCGCTGCCGTTGATTCCGTGAGCTGGCCCTGTTCTTCACCGGGACGGGTGCCTTTCAAGCATTAAACCCCTCCTGCCCCCACGGGCATTCACACAGGGGCATGGATAATTCGATACCTTAAGATGACACTTAACAATGGAGGAAGCGTTATGAGTAATGTCCTGATTGTCTACGGTACCCGTTCCGACGAAACCAAAGCCATTGCAGACCTCATTGGAGAAGGCGTCCGTATTTCCGGTCATTCTGCCGATGTAAAGCGGGTGTCTGAGATTAAGAATGAAGATGAGCTTAAGGGGTATGATGGATATGTCTTTGGCTCCCCCACCTACCATGGAGAAATGATTTCCAGTATGAAGCAGCTCCTTTTCCTGGCGGAAAGGGCGGAGCTCAAAGACAAGCCTGGTGGTGCCTTTGGATCCTATGGCTGGAGCGGTGAGGCCGCAGGTCGTATTTTTGATACCATGGATCATATCTATGGAATGAAGATGATGGCCTCGGGTCCCTTGATGCTTAAAGCGGCCTGGGTGGGCGGCGGTACCCAGGCGGCCCAGGAATACGGACGGGAAATTGCCGGCATGGTCTAATCCGGATTTGCCATGAGGAGAGCGAAATGAGTGCTGATACATTGATACGTCCCTGCCGGGCCTGCGGGGTTAAAAACCGGGTACCCACCCAACGCCTGGAGGAGAATCCCCGGTGCGGCAAATGCGGAGCGCCCCTTTTTATTGATATCCCCAAGGGGCCGGTGGATGTGGACGATGACGGTTTTGACCGGGAGGTGATGCAATCGGACCTGCCCGTGATGGTGGATTGCTGGGCCCCCTGGTGCGGCCCTTGCCGGGCGGTATCTCCATTGGTGGATCAACTGGCCCGCCAATACCAGGGCCGGCTCAAGGTGGTAAAGATCAACGTGGACGAAAATGCCGGAACCGGTTCCCGGTTTTCCATCTCCAGTATCCCTTCCCTTTTGTTCTTCAAAGGGGGGGGATTGGTGGAAACCCTTGTGGGGGCCCGTTCCAAAGATGAAATGGAAGTTGTGATTGAACGTATTCTATGAGATGTCGGATGATGGATTCATCCAATGGGTTGGGAGCACCTGGGGAATCCGGATCCTGAAACTGAGACAGGATCTGGACCTCCAGGGCAGCCCGGAGCGGACATTGTCCCGGGTGGCCGTGGAAGATGACAAGGGAGACGTCCTTCTGGTGGAAAAATTTGCACCGGAAAAATGTGAAAGCCGGCAACGGATTGCCAGGGCATTGCTCCGTTTTAAAGATGAGGGACTGACCCAGGCCCTGGGGGGAATCCCTGCACACAATGACCTGGTACTCAATCTCTATAATGGATGTGGTATTCAAGTCTCACCCTTTATTCATTCCACCGGACTTGCCCGTCCCCAATGGCTTGACCAGCCCAAGGTGGGGAGGGCGCTGGCCGGTTTTTTAATTCGGATGAAATCCATTCCGGACAGCCGGGTGGCAGACCTCTCCTTTCCTGTGTTTGATCTGGAGGGGTATGTCCGAAATCTGTTCAAGGCCATGGAAGAGAATCATCCCCACCGTGCCGAACAATACCGGCCCTTTCTAAATTTTCTGGAGGAGGGGCTCTGGTCGGGGGGGCATCGTTTCCCAATGACCTTTTGCCATGGGGATTATCATCCCATGAACGTGATCTGGGATGATGAACAGGTCAAGGCGGTCATTGATTGGGAATTCGCCGGTTTTAAACCCGATATCTACGATGCGGCCAACCTGGTGGGCTGCGCAGGTATGGAACATCCAGAGGGGCTTGTGGGGCCCATGGTGGTGACATTTCTCCATGACCTGGGGCAGGCGAGAATTGTCCATGGGGATTCCTGGAGATGGTTCCCGGATTATGTGCTGGCCCTGAGGTTTGCCTGGCTCTCGGAATGGTTGAGAAAAAATGACACAGAAATGTTGGAAACCGAGGCCGTTTACATGAAAATACTTATCGCACATAAAAATGCGCTTAGGGAGGCCTGGGAGATATGAAAGGATGCCGAGATTTATCCGCAGGGACCTTGAATCAATGGATTTCCCAGGGCAGGGAGAGGGATTTTCTGGTGGTGGATATCCGGAAAAAATCATCCTATGAACGGGAGCATATTCCCGGCGCCATCCATATCCCTGCCATGGATGTGGAAGACCATCCTTTGATACTGAAATCACAGCGAAATATCGTGTTTTACTGCCGGAATGGAAAGCGGTCCAAAGCGGCCCTGATCTTTGCCGCCGATGCCGGTGTGCCCCAGGATAGATTATTTCATCTGAAGGGGGGGATCATGGCCTATGAGGGCGAAATTTTAGATGCCGGGCCACGCTTGGATGCCCTTCCCCTTGAAGATCCCCTGGATAGGGTGCTCACGGCGGCCATGAATTTTGAGCGGGCCGCCCATATCTTTTATGGGAAACTGCTTAAACAATACGCCCATACCAGGCTTGAGCCCGTTATCCGGAAGTTGGCCCAGGCCGAAGTCTCCCATGGACGGATGATTTATAAATGCCTGGACTCCCTTGTGGGTGTTCAGGAAGAATTTACCTTGTATTTTCAAAATCTTCCGGGGGATGTTCTTGAGGGTGGGGAATCCATTGACAAGGTTGACGAATTTTTGACGCAGACGAAATCAAATAAGTACTTTGATGTATTTGATTTTGCCCTGGAAATGGAAATTTCTGCCTACGATTTATACCGGGTGATGGCAGAAAAGTCAGAGGAACCATCTGTAAAGAAAATGTTTTTTGATTTGGCCCAGGCTGAAAAAGAGCATGTGAGACTTTTGATCTCGGCCCAGGCCGGTAGGTCATAACATATTTAATATATAGGCGTTTTTATTTATTGGAATGATGAACAGCATTAAAAAAGTGCAGACCTTTTATTGACGGCGGATTCGGATAAAATTAATTTTACCGTGGAACCCAATAATATAGGCTTGCAATGGCGATGAAAGTTTTGATAGGATAAGAGCCTGGATAATAGGAATTACTGATATTCCGGTATTATTCTATTTCGCAAGTTCCTTTCAGAATTGCTCGAACGATAACCTGAAATCCATCAAAGACCGTGGTTTGGTAAGGCCCATCCAGACCGATATTCGGCTTGGAAACGGGAACTCACCATGGAGCGGTCAAGGGTAAACTGCCCAGGACGGGCGGTTGGTATGTTATTTGCTTTAAATTTAAAGTGAACGCCAATGGATCCATGGAGGGACATCGTCATGTCAGATTTAGAAAGAAAAGGTATGGGCCGCACAACAAAGGCAAGGGCCAGGTCAAAGAATCGGGCCGGGCAGAAGAGTTCCTATGGTGCCGGCAAATGCAAAAACGAAGTCTACTTTCAAATGGCATCTGTTTTCCGGGCTGTGAGCCGGGACGAAAATCGTCTGGCCGGCGTCTGGATGGCCAGAATAATGAACCGAGGGCTCCAAGATATTTCTGGAAAAAACATACCCAATGTCATATAGGTTGATACAGGCAGATGGAATTGGGCTGCTGTTCTTAAAAGATTGTAAAACCCTGAAATGAGTCGTTAATAGTGTTGTGCTATGAAATCAATAGAAAAAGGAGAATGTGACAATGGCTGAAAAAATGGCGATCTACAAATGTGAAAAATGCGGGAATATTGTACAGGTCCTTCACAGTGAAAAACCGCCGGTAACCTGCTGCGGCACCAACATGGAGCGGGTGGTGGAAAACACCGTTGATGCGGCGGTGGAGAAACATGTTCCGGTGGTGGAAAAAGTCGAGGGCGGGTATGTGGTGAAGGTGGGCAGTGTGGCCCATCCCATGACCCCTAAACACTGGATCGAATGGATCGAACTTTCCAGTGAAGACGACACCTTTGTCCAGAGAAAAATGCTGAATCCGGACGAGGCCCCCGAAGCCACCTTTAAAACCGATGCCCAGAAGGTTGTGGCCCGGGCCTATTGCAACCTTCACGGATTCTGGCGTTCCTAGAGAACCCCTCCGGTCCTGAATCATAAAAGCCGCATGGTCACACAGACCATGCGGCTTTTAACGTCCGGGGCAAAACGCGTCTGCCACTTCCGGCAGAAACCCTAGTCGGCCAGGGTCACCAATTGAACGGCCAACAGCTTTATGTGGCTCATTTCTTCTTTGATGATGTGGTCGATTTTGTCTTTGCCCAGTTTTTCCGTTACCAGCTCTTTCATGCCCAGGTAAAAGGAAATGGAGTCCTTTTCAGCGGCAATGGCAGAGGCCAGGATGCCCTTCATATCCGCACTAGGTTTTTCCTTTTCAAAGAAAACCCGGGTATCGGCCAGGGCTTTGAGGTAGAGGACACCTTCCCCTTCAGGGTCAAATGCAGTGGCGGCTTTTTCACCTTCTGTCAGTTCCTTCTGCATGGTGGCGAAGGTCGCTTCATGGTCGTCTTCCATGGCTGCCAGTTCCAGCAGGAATTCCTTTTGGGCAGCATCGCTGACCAACTCGGCAGAATCTCTGTAGAATTTGGCGCCGTTCACTTCAATCTGTTTGGCAATCTCGAAAATTTCGTTGGCATTAAAATCGTTGGCCATAGTCATCCTCCGTCAAGTTCTATTGATTCCCGTGTTTAGGAGTCTACTTTTTCTTTTAAAGTTTTAGCCAGCTTAACCCCAAGGTCAAAGCAGTTGTTGATATCTTCTTCACTGGGAACATATTGGACCTTGAGGCCCGGATCAATGATATCCAGCTTCATTTCTTCAAATTCCTTGTTCAGAATTTTAACGGCTTCCCCGCTCCATCCATAGGAGCCAAAGGCAACCGCCATTTTATTCTGGGGTCGAAGTCCCTTGATATAGGTCATCACGTCGGCGATAACAGGGAAAATGCTGTTGTTCAAGGTGGGGGATCCCACGGCAATGGCGCCGGCATCGATGATCTCGGTCATGATGTCGCTGCGATGACATTTACGGGTGTTCATGAGGCGGACATTCACCGATTCGGATTCGATTCCGGAGGTAATGGCACGGGCCATTTTGGTGGTGCTTTCCCACATGGAGTCGAAGAGAACCACGGCCTTGCGGGTGGGTTCCTGTTTGGACCAGCGGTCATATGCCTGGATGATCTTCTGGGGATCCTTTCTCCAGAGGATGCCGTGGTCCGGGCAGATCATGTCGATCTTCAGGTTCATCTTGGCCACATCCTTGAGCAGGGCCTGGACCCTGGGGCTGAAATGGAGCAGGATATTGGCATAGTACTTACGGGCATGGGGCATGATTTCATCCCCGATTTCATCGTCGAAAAAGACATCGCCCGCATAGTGCTGCCCAAAGGCGTCGCTGGAAAAGAGGATGGCCTGTTCGGGCAGGTAGGTAAACATACTGTCCGGCCAGTGAAGCATCCTTGTCTCAAGAAATGAGAAAGTTTTGTTTCCAATGGTCAGGGTGTCTCCACTGCCCACCACCTGAAAATTATAGTCCCGGTTAAAATGGCTTTTCAGGTTTCTGGCCCCCATTTTGGAGCAATAGATGGGTTTTTCTTCACCGATTTTATGCATGATCTTGGGTATGGCACCTGAATGGTCCATTTCCGTGTGGTTACTGATGACCACATCAATGTCCCTGGGATCCATAATCCGGCTGATATTGGAGAGAAGCTCATCCCCAAAATTGGCCTTGACCGTATCGATGAGGATATTTTTTTCACCCTTTACCAGAAATGCATTGTAGGTGGTGCCTTCATAGACGGAATATCCGTGAAAATCACGGATATCCCAGTCCCGGCAACCTACGGAGTAAATCCCATCTGCGATTTCAATGGGTCTATACATGTATGTTTGCCTCCAAAATGATAAACTATTCGTATTTTTCAAAATCTTCCTGGGCTGCACCGCACAGGGGACAGACCCAGTCTTCGGGGAGGTCTTCCCAGGCAGTTCCGGGTTCAACGCCGTTTTCGTAATCACCTTCTTCGGGGTCGTAAATGTATCCGCAAGGGCATTCCCACTTGTCCATAATCAATCCTCCAAAATCATTAGCGTTAATAATCAAAGATCTCATCATTGAGTCGATTAGGAATACTGCAAAGAGCATGCCTGGGTCTCACAACGACAAATGATAATTAAAGGTTTATACTCAAAAGGTATTCATATAATATGAGGTCCGTAAATGCAATAAATCATTTGTTGATGAGGCGCCATGAAAAACCACTTGTTCACCCATCGTTCCACCATCGAAGTCCCGGTTGATGCCTTGTTTGACTGGCATGCCCGTGAAGGGGCCATCCAGCGGTTGACCCCGCCCTGGGCGCCCATGAAGCTGGTGAGCAGGAAGGGACGGGGAATCGATGAAGGGGTTGAGGTGGCCTTTGACATGAAGATCATGGGATTTCCCTGCCGATGGGAGGCTGAACATGTGGCATATGAAAAAAACGTGGGGTTTAAGGATGTTCAGCGCAGGGGGCCCTTTGGGGCCTGGGAGCACAGCCACTGCTTCCGCAGTGATGGGGACAATCGATCAGTGATGGAAGACCGCATCCGGTTCCGGCTTCCCTTTGGCTTCTTAAGCCTTCCCTTTTACGGATATGCAAAAAAAGAATTGAAGCGCATGTTTGCCTACCGCCACCGGGTGCTGAAGCTGGACCTGGAGCAGTATGCCGACAAGGGGCCCCGGCAGCGGATCCTGGTCTCCGGCGCCTCGGGCACCATCGGGTCCATTCTCGTGCCCTTTTTAAGAACCTGCGGCCACCGGGTTCTGCGCCTTGTGCGCACCCAGGCGCCCCTGAACGAAGATGAAATATATTGGGATCCCTACAAGGGTGAACTGGATCTGGAAACCGCAGGCCCCATAGATGCCGTTATCAACCTCAACGGTGTGGACATTTCAAGGGGCAAGTGGACACCGGAACAGCGAAAACGCATCGCGGATTCCAGGGTGAAGACCACCGCACTCCTGGTGGAAAAAATGCGGGAATTGGCCACACCACCGGCCTGCTTTATGTCTTCTTCGGCCATCGGTTATTACGGAGAGGGGGGAGACAGCTGTCTCACCGAGACAGATACAAAGGGAGACTCCTTTATCTCGGAGATCTGCCATGAATGGGAACGCGCCTCCCTTTTGGCCCAGGAGGCCGGGATCCGCACCGTCCAACTGCGCATCGGCGTGGTGTTGACACCGGCCGGGGGGGCATTGGAACGAATGTTGCCGCCCTTTTTGTGCGGGTGTGGTACACGCCTGTCCCACGGCGGACAGTACATGAGCTGGATCAGCATGGACGATACCCTGGGCGGTATCCTGCATATCCTGAACACAACGGATATCCAGGGCCCGGTCAACCTCACCGCGCCGGAACCGGTGACCAACAAAACCTTTACCCGGGAACTGGGACAGGTACTCTCCCGGCCTGTCCCCTTTGTGATGCCGGCATGGGTGGCCCGGCTCCTATGGGGACAGATGGGAGAGGAGACACTTTTGACCAGCGCACGGGTGATGCCGGACAAACTTCTGGCCCACGGTTTTGCCTTTCAGCATACCCGGGTGAAACCGGCCCTTGAACACCTTCTGGGCCGATAGACATAACTTTTAACCATTGGAAATTGACCATGGCTGTTCGATTAAAACTTCTTTTTTCCTTTTTGATGATCACCGCGTTGATCTTTGGATTTGTTCATATTTATTTTCCAGCCCAAGCGTTCAGCTTTGAACGGCTGCACATTTTTTTGTTCAACCTGTGTACCGGTGGGACCATCCTGCTCTATTATACCGAGGGTCGCCAGACCATGACCCCTGTGGTCTCCTATTTTTTTCTGGCCTCCCTGGTCTATGCCTTTTCCGCCTTTTTCAAGGTCTATCCATTGACCCTGATCACAGCCCTGGTCCTGTGCTGGCAGGTGGAGAGTGTGCGAATCCGAAAATTCGGCTTTTTCCCCTTTGCCTTTTTCAAAGGCCGGGTCTCTGTGTCGGAAAAATTTCACCAGGCCTCCTTGCTCTGTCTGTCCATCGGCATTTTCATGGCCTCGTTGGTGATCATCAACAATGAATACGGCCACTGGGTACAGATGGAGAAGCTCACCCTCAACACCTTTTTTCTGGGCTATTCCTTTCCCCTGTCCCTGATCACCCTTTCCCTTGTTTTCGGCATGACCCGCCAGTTGGAGGAGCGACGGGAAAAACTCTTCATGGAGATCTGTTTCTGGACCATCACCCTGGGGGTGATTATTTTTTTCATCTTCATTCTGTTTGAACAATTCATCCCCCAGATCTATGTGACCACCGCCCTTTTCCTGGCCGTGATCTGCGTGTTTTATCTCTATGCCACCTTTGCCCGGCGCATCCAGCAGAAGATGTTTTTAACCTCGGGCATCGGGTTCCTCATCGTCACGGCCATCACCGGCATTGCCTATATTTTTTTCCAGATGTCCGACGGGTACGATGCCCAACGGATTAAATGGTTGCTGCACATGCACGTCTTTGCCTCCCTTTATGGATGGAACCTGTGCGGCCTTTCCGTGATCTGCAGGTTTAATGATTTTCCCATAAAGCTGCACTCCCCCACCGTCATTGTCATCCACTGGCTCACCGCCATTGTCCTGGCCCCCCTTGGGGTGTTTTTCGGCCCATTTGCCGTTTTGGCCATTATAGGCTACGCTTTTATAACCCTGACCCTGTTTTTCAGCAGCAACACCAAAGGAAAATCCGTTTATGAGTAGTACCCGGGAAAAAGTGCGTCTTTTGCAAGGCCAATTCGCAGGATGTGGAAAGGTTTTGGTGATCATCAATGCCGATCCCGATTCCATTGGGTCGGCCATGGCCGTTAAACGGCTTCTCTGGAGAAAGGTGACAGAGGTCACCATTGCCCATTTCAATCGGGTGACCCGTCCCGACAATTTGACCATGGTGGATCTCACCGACTCGACCCTGGTGCACCTGGACGAGGTGGATACATCGGAATATGATAAATTTGTCATTGTGGATTCCCAGCCCGATCACAATGTCCGTTTTTCCGAGGTGAGCTACGATGCCATCATTGATCACCACCCCCTTAGCGACGACCGGGCCGAGTATGTGGATATCCGCCCGGAATACGGGGCCTGTTCCTCCATGCTCACCGAATACCTCAAGGCCGTGAAAATCAAACCCTCGGGCAAACTGGCCGCCGCCCTCATGTTGGGCATCAAGACCGACACATCGGATTTCACCCGCCAGGCCACCCTCAAGGACATCCGGGCCTTTCAGTATTTATATCAATTTGCCGACATCAATATTGTTACCAAGGTGGAGCGGGCCTTGATCACCCAGGAAGACCTGGATTTCATCGGCACGGCCATCAAGAAACGGGTGGTCCAGGACAACCGTGCCTTTTACCATGCCGGTCGGATTTCCAAGCCCGATGAACTGGTGGTGGTGGCCGATTTTTTCCTGGCCATTGCCGGGGTGAATTGGAGCATTATTTCCGGGGTCATGGACCAGACCTTGATCATTGTCCTGCGCAACGACGGTCTGCGAAAGGGCGCCGGCAACACCGCCAGGGATGCCTTTTCCAAATACGGATCCGCAGGCGGTCACAAGACCATGGCCCGGGCCGAACTCTCCTTGAAGCTGGTGAGAAAGGATACCGGCAGCGTGGGCCAGGCCACCCTGGCAAAGTGGATCATCGACAAGATCGGGAAAACCGCAGGCAAAAAAATCAGTTGATCATTATCCCTTAGCCGAAGGCTGAACAGAACCCATTGGAACATTGAACCAAAAGGATGATAAGATGAGCGGATATTCGTTTTATGAAGTGGAAAAGCAGGGGCCCGTTGCCTGGGTCCATCTGAATCGCCCCGAAAAAAAGAATGCCATGAACCCGCCGGCCTGGTCCGAGGCACCGGATCTGTTTTCAAGGCTGGATGAAGATCCACAGGTCCGGGCCATTGTCCTTGCCGGAAGGGGGGAAGGCTTTTGTGCAGGCATAGACCTCATGGGAATGGTGGGGGAGATCCCCGAACTCATGGAACCTTCCCAAAAGGGGGGCATTAAAGCCCGCCTCCTTCGAAAACTCTATCCCTTGCAGGAGGCTGTCACCGCCGTTGAAAAGTGCCGGAAACCGGTCATCGCCGCCGTCCACGGGGTTTGCATCGGCGCCGGCCTGGACATGATCTCCGCCTGTGATATCCGGCTGGGGAGCGCAGATGCCGTGTTCTCCCTGAGGGAGGCTGCGGTGGGATTTGTGGCCGACGTGGGCGTGCTCCAGCGCCTGCCCCACATTGTGGGCCAGGGCATCACACGGGAACTGGCCTTCACCGCCAAGGACATCACAGCGGCCCGGGCAAAGGAGATCCTTCTGCTCAACGCGGTCTACCCGGACCAGCAGGCCCTGACCACCGCCGCCCAAAAGATGGCCGTGAAGATTGCTTCCTGCTCTCCCCTTGCCGTCCAGGCCTCCAAGGATGTTCTCAATTACGGGATCGGTAAATCCATTGACGACGGGCTTCGGTATGTGGCCGCCATGAGCGCCAACATCATTCCCTCGGATGATCTGTTCGAAGCGGTGACCGCCTTCGGTGAAAAAAGAGCGCCCAAATTCACCGGTCAATAGGCTGGACAGGGGTAAAGAAGAACCATAGAAAGCCAGGCCCTTGAAGGAAGGAGAGTTCCGGTTTCCGCCAGGGGGGCTTTGTCGGAATGCCGGGGATCTGCCATGGAAGGGGAGCCAGGGCCAAGGGGGCCGGCATTTACCCTTCCACGGCTTTGGGTCCGTCAATACTGGTCTTCCATGGTGTCTGATCAGGTCAATTGCTGTTTAAGGTGTTCGCACAGGAACATGATGGATTCCACATCCAGGTGGTGGACAATGGTTTCGTCAAACAGGAGTTTGACTTGGGCCTCAAATTCATCCCGGGCATCCCAGAAGAGGAGGACCACACTGATCTTGGGAAAAATTTTAAATTCCCAGGCCCGGTCCGCAGAGGAATATGCCCCACCCCGGTTGATGGCCCCGGCCCTGTCACAGGCTGCGTCCAGGTCATCGGCCCTGCCGGTGAAGACCTTACCGAGGGGATTTTCCACATGGTTTTTCATGGAGGTCATTTTGGAGACGGTGTTGGGAAATTCTTTAAAACTTTTCATCCGGCCCGTGGGGTTCTGGTTCCCACCCATGGCCATGTGGATGTGGATAAAGGTCTGCTCGTTGCGGCTTAGCCCCCGCCCCTCCATGGCGATCTCCCCCTTTGGGGAGACAATGAGTTCCCCCCGACAATAGGGAAGGCGCATTTTGGCTCCCTCCATGCGTCCCCCAATGCGCCGGGCAATGTCGGCCAGCTCCATGGAGGCGGTTTTTTCCCGGGCCAGGGTCAGGGCTTCCTGGGCCATGTCTTTTTTAAGCCATTTGCCCTCCTTGTATTGCTGGGCCAGCTCCGCTTCAGCTTCAGCAAGGACGTCCGGGGCGATGTGGGGGCAGCTTTTCAGGGGATGCATTTGGGAGACCACCATGCCGGCAAAGGCGATACAGGTGGGAAAACCGCAGTCCTTGCAATTGGTCCGGGGCAGGACGCGGGAATAGAGGTCGACAACGGATAGGGCCATGGTTCCACCTCCTTAAATCGGGGGTAAAAAAAGGCCGGATAACTTAGGTTATCCGGCCTTTTTGAGTTCTAATGCAGCTTACTCTTCTTCAAATTCTTCCTTTCCGGCGCCGCAGATGGGGCAGGTCCAGTCATCGGGAAGGTCTTCAAAGGCAGTGCCGGGATCGACGTCGTTGTCGGGATCGCCGTCTGCAGGGTCATACACATAGCCGCAAGGTCCACATACATATCGTTTCATAAAAGTCTCCTTAAAAGAGGGTTAATAGGCTTCGTCCATATCCAGATCCTCGTCGCTGACAGGATCCCTGAAGAGGAAGTAGGCCCAGATCTGGTATCCGATGACAATGGGGATAAAGATCAGAACCACGCCCAGCATGATTTTCAGGGTCAAAGGGCTTGAGGATGCGTTAAAGGCGGTGAGGTGCCATTCCGGGTTCAGGCTGGAGGGGAACAGGGCCGGGAAGAGGCCGATGATCCCAAAGAAGGTACAGCAGACAATGGTGCCCGCCGATGCCAGCCACGCCTTGAACCATGCCTGTTGTGCCAGAAAGTAACGTACGGAAAGCAGTACGGCAACATTGGCCGCGATGAGCAGGAAGAGCGCCGGATATTTAAAATAGTTGTCGTAGAGGTTGGTGTACCCATAGGAGGCCACCAGGAAAATAACGGCCATGGGTACCAGGGCCAGCCAGGTCCTTTCGGCGATATTGGCCATGCGGGCCTGGAGCTCCCCCGTGCTCTTGATGGTCATCCAGTTGGCGCCGTGGAGGATGAAGAGCAGGACAAAGAGGATACCGCCCATGAGGCCGTAAGGGTTGAGCAGTTTTAAAGTGTTTCCGTGGTAGAGGCCCTGGTCGTCAAAGGGAATGCCCTGGAAGATGTTGGCAAAGGCCACCCCAAAGAGGAGGGCGGGGGCAAAGGATCCGATGAAGATGAGGCTGTCCCAGACCTTTTTCCAGGCCGGGGTATCGATCTTGCCCCGGAAGTGGAGGGCCACCCCACGGAAAATTAGGGCAAATAGGATGAGCATCAAGGGGGTATACAGGGAAGAGAACATGGTGGCGTAGACTTGGGGGAAGGCGGCAAAGGTGACGCCGCCGGCCGTGATCAGCCATACCTCGTTTCCGTCCCACAAGGGGCCCATGGAGTTGAGCATCACCCGTTTGTCCCGTTCGGTTTTACCGGCAAAGGGGTAAATTGTTCCAATGCCGAAGTCAAATCCGTCGGTCATGAAGAAGATGGCCCACAAAAGTCCCCACAGATAAAACCAGATCGATTGAAGTATCATTGTATCATTCCCCCTTTACGGTTGCGGCCACTGGGCCTTTTTTAACGGATTTGACGATGAGATAGTAGCCAACGGCACCCAGCAGACCATAGACCAGGATGAAACCGATCAGGGAGATCAGGACCTGTTCCGTGGCAATGGGAGATGCGGCATTGGCCGTTTTCATGAGACCGTATACGATCCAGGGCTGGCGGCCCACTTCCGAGACCACCCATCCCATTTCCGTGGCAATATAGGGCAGGGGAATGGCGTAGAGCATGATTTTCAGGTAGGTGGGACTTTCAAGGAGTTTGTTTCGTCTAAACCATCCGTAGCCGGTGAGGAGGATGAAAAGGGTACCCAGCCCCACCATGGTTCTAAATCCGATGAAGGTGGGCCATACCGGGGGGCGTTCATCCTTGGGAATGTCCCTGAGACCGGTGACCGTGGCGTTGAAATCGTGGAAACCCAAAAGACTTAGGAGCCCGGGGATTTTGCCGATTTCAACGGCGTTGCGTTCATTGGCTTCGTCGGGAATGGCAAAGAGAACAATGGGGGCCTTCTCCTGGGTTTCCCAATGGGCTTCCATGGCGGCCAGCTTGGCCGGCTGGGTTTTGGAGACGTTGATACCGTGCAGGTCGCCGGTGAAGGCCACAAACAGGGCCATGGCAAGCCCAACGGGCAGGGCAATTTTAAAGGACCTTTCAAAGATGGGGATATGCTGTTTTTTCAGCAGATGGTAGGCGGAGATGCCCATGACGAAAAAACTGCCCAGAAGCAGGGCCGCCGGTACCACATGGATGATTTCCAGAAGGCCGTGTTTGTTGGTGATGACGGCAAAAAAATTGTCCAGTTCCGCCCGGCCGTCCCGGATGACGTAACCCACGGGATTCTGCATGAATCCGTTGGCCATGAGAATCCAGACGGCGGAAAGGTTACCGGCCAGGGCCACCAGCCACATCACACCGGCATGGGCCTTGGCGGAAAGTTTTTTCCAGCCGAATATCCAGATGCCGATGAAGGTGGATTCCAGAAAAAAGGCCACCGAGGCCTCAATGGCCAGAAGGGAGCCGAAGACATCCCCCACATATTCGGAATACCGGCTCCAATTGGTTCCGAACTGGAACTCAAGGGTGATCCCGGTGACAACGCCCAGGGCGAAATTGATGAGAAATAACTTGCCCCAGAATTTGGTCATGTGCAAATAGGTTTCATCCCCTGTTTTGGCGTACTTGGTCTCCATATAGGCGATGAGAATGGAGAGTCCCAGTGTCAGGGGAACGAACAAAAAGTGGAACATGGTGGCTGCGGCAAATTGCAGTCGGGAAAGAAAAACCGGATCCATAGATTCCTCCAGGTTAAACGGGTTCTAACAAAATCAGTCCAGGGTCACATGACCTAGGGCAGGGAATAGTAACATCTCTTGGGGGAGACAACCTCTCCCTTTTCTTTGAGGGACTTGATGGCCTTGGAGACCTCTTTGCTGTCAACGTTCAGCGTTTTTGCGATTTCTCCGGGGCGGACCGGTTTTCCTGCGTCCTTCATTGCATTCAATACATCTTTTTCCATTGTGAACTCCTTTTGTAATATAGGATTGGTTTTCTGTATGTCCTGCACTGGTCTTAGCAATATGCATGCCATGGCTGGAAACACTTAAAAATGGATATTTGGGTTCTTGGATTGAAATGATTTACCATACCGGAATCACATGGGGTTTTCAAGGGGATTCCATGTTAAGCCACCCCCCTGGGACAGGGGGTGTATCAGGGGGTGTCTCGGTGGCGAAAAGGGAAGGCGATACAAGCCTGTATCGCCCATTGTGAGACAAGATCGTTTTATTCAGTAATTCCCTGGTAAAGGGTCCGGGTTATTCAAGCCATCCCCTGGAGTTCAGGTAGAGGCGGCCTTCCCATTTCTGGAGGCGGCCCTCCAGGTATTGGGCCGGCTGGGGACGGTCCTGGAAAAGGTTGTAGGCTTCCCCGGGATCCCGGATCAGGTGGAAGAGGGCGGGCCGGGGATGGCGGAGGTATTTCATTTCACCGGAGCGGATGCCCATGAGGTCGTTGCCGTGGAAATAGAAAAGATCCCGCTGGGAAAGCCCAGGGACATTGTGGGTCCACAGGCTGGAAATATCCCTCCCGTCCAGGATGCGATCCCTGGGCGGATCAATGCCTGCAACGGCGGCCAGGGTTGGGAAAATATCAGTGTTCATGGCCGGCGCATCCACGATCTGTGATGCCGGGATCCCCCTGGGCCAGCAGACAATAAAGGGGATCCGGAATCCACCTTCGTAGCCGTCTCCGGTTCTGCCCCTGTGGGGAAGGGTCCGGCCCATGTCGACGGGGCCGGTGTCACTGGTGACAAGGATGAGGGTGTTTTCCCCCCGGCCCAGCTGTTTCAATCGGGCCTGTATCCGTCCCACGGTCTGGTCCAGGGCCATGATCCGGCTTCCGTAGGCCCCTGCCGGGGTGGGCTGGAGATCAATGGCCTGCCCGGGCTCCATCATGGGGGAGAAGATTATGAAAAAGGGGGCCTGGGATGAGGGGACGTCCACGCTGCCCATGAATGCCAGGGCCTTGTCGGTCAACTCTCCAATGGAGGGGCCCTTTGCATTTCTGATGTCGTCCAGGAGCTGGGTGTTGTCCTCCCAATAGGCCACGGGCCAGTCCCCGGATGAGGTGTTGAATCCACAGAAGGTGTCAAACCCGTGTTCCCGGGGGTGGTGGGCCGGGTTGGCCGTGAAATCCCCCAGATCCCATTTGCCAAAGAGACCGGTGCGGTATCCGGCCTGTTTCAACGCCCGGGCCAGGGTGATCTCCGATGGGGGAAGACCGTTGAGGATACTGAGGTCGGCCGGATGCTCCAATGCGCCGATGCGGGCGATGGCCTGTTCCATGTTGCGGATGGCCTGGCGGAGAAACCGGGGGTCCTGTTCCGGATAAAGGGTAAAGGTGATCCCGGTGCGATGGGCGTATCGCCCGGTCATAAGGGCGGCCCGGGCCGGGGAAGGGGCGGTGTTGGCCGTGTAAAATGCGGTGAACCGTGCCCCCCGGTGGGCCAGATCGTCCATATTCGGGGTGGGAATCAGGGGGTTGCCGTAGCAGCCCATGTCTCCATAGCCCATGCCCTGGGCAAGGACAAGGACGATATTGGGGCGCTCCTCTTTTTCCCTGGCCTGGATCAGATCCGACACATGGGTGTGGCGTTTCTGGTCGTTGTCATAGGGTGCCCTGTCGAATTTTGGGGAGAGCAGGGGGGAAATATGATGGGTGAACCCGGATTCCAGATACTGGGCCATGGGCTCCGGTGAAAAGTAGAGTTTCAGGATAAACACCAGAACGGCGGCAGAGGCCGCCACGGTGAGGCTGGACAACAGAATCTTGCGGAATTGCTGAATTCGCATGGTGGTTTCCTTAAAAGATGGAACAGGCAATATTCAAAGTCTGCCCCCCATCCATGATGGAGTCGGCCCGGTTTGTCAAGTCCATTTCCTGAAATCTTTAGCCTGGATATTTTACGAAATGGATGCTCCGGGGCCCGGGGACCGGGGGAGGGACACCGGAGAAAAGGGTTGTAGAAACGGACTGGTCCGTATATAGGGTGTGGAGGCAGTTCCTTGGTACCCAATGCGGCTGTAGGCGCGCTACCCCTATTTAAAGGAACGGCGTCCGCGGCAAATGATACCGGAAGGAGTGTGAGTTCCAGTGAAAGCCAATGCCCGTTCTCCCCTCCATGTCATGGCCTATGATGTGGGCACCACCGGTGCCAAAACCTGTTTGTATCAATTGGGAGACCAATTGGATCTTGTGGATTCCCAGGTGGTGGAGTACCCCCTGCTGACCACCCCGGACGGAGGGGCCGAGCAGCGGGCGGACGACTGGTGGGATGCCCTGTGTCAAGGGGGGCGGACCGTTCTTAATCGGTCCGGTGTCAAAAGGGAAGAGGTGGCTGCCCTTTCCTTCTGCTGTCAGATGCAGGCCCTTATCCTGGTGGATGAACAGGGCCGGGCCCTGCGCAATCCCATGGGGTATATGGACGGACGGGCCACCGATGTCTTTGAAACGGGATTTGTCAAGGGGTTTCCCAAGGTGGCCGGCCTCAATGCCCGTAAATTATTGCCAACCCTTTATATCTCCGGGGGAGCCGCTGCCACGGCAAAGGACCCCCTGTGGAAATACCATTGGGCCCGAACCCATGAGCCCCAGGTCATGGAGGCCGCCTCCCATTGGCTGGATGTCCGGGACTACCTGGCCATGCGATGCACGGGGCGGGCGGCCATGACCCGGGATTCCGCCCACCTGACCTTTTTATACGATACCCGGCCGGGCAAAGAAGGCTGGTCAGATTATCTTTGCCGCCTCTTTGATGTGGATTCCGCCCTTCTCCCCGGTGTGGAGACGGCATTGGATACGGCAGGGGGATTAACCCCTCTAGCTGCCGAAGAACTGGGCCTTTACCCCGGCTGTCCCGTGTTCAACGGGGGAGGGGATATCACCCTTATCCCCCTGGGATGCGGGGCGGTGCTGCCCAATGACATCCATGCCTATGTGGGCACCTCCGGATGGGTGGTGGCCCATGTGGAAAAGCGCATGGTGGACTTGAACAATTTCATGGCCTCCATCTGCGGGGCCTTTCCCGGTACCTATAATTTTGTGGCCGAGCAGGAAACCTCGGGCCTTTGTCTGCAATGGGTCAGGGATCACCTGGCCGTGGACAGCCTGGGCATCTACAGGGATGAGAGCGGAAAGCTCCCTCCCATGGATGAAGGGGACGGGTTGTATGAGCTGTTGAACCAAAAGGTGGCCGAGGTGCCCCCTGGCTCCCATGGGGTTATCTTTACCCCCTGGCTCCACGGCAACCGGGCCCCAAAGGAAGATCCCTTTGCCCGGGGCATGTTCTTCAACCTGGGGTTGAAAACGGGGAAACGGGCCATGGTCCGGGCGGTGCTGGAGGGCATGGCCTTTCACAAGCGCTGGATGCTGGAGGCCATGGAAAAGCGCATCGGGGTGCAGTCCAGGATCCGCCTGGCCGGCGGCGGGGCAAAATCAGAGGTCTTCTGCCAGATCCTGGCCGACATCACCGGACATACCATCGAAGTGCCCCGGGATCCCCAGAACGCCGGAGCGGCGGGGGCGGCCATCATCTGCGGCCTGGGCCTGGAAATGATCCCCTCCCCCGACGCCGTTAAGGCCATGGTGCCGGTGGAACGGACCTTTACCCCCAACCCATCCGCCCAGTCGGTTTACAACGGGATGTTCGACGTATTCCGTCAGCTCTATGCCCGGAACCAAAAGCTCTTCAGGACCATGAATCAAAAGGGGGACTGAGGGTTCAAAAGCGGCCATGCCCCATGCCCAATGCGGCTGTGGGAAACCTCCGTGTTAAAGAAGGGGGGCAGTTCAACTGAACGGCCTTCCCGGGATTTCCGGGCTATTCGGCCAGATCCGACCGGAACATCCCGGTGGAGATAAGGGCGTAGGCCGTTTCGATGATCTCGTCTTCGGTGGCGGTATGGGGATTTTCCAGGTAGTGGTTGCACAGGCTGTCCATGGTGCTGACCAGGGCCACGGCCGTGAGATGATGGGGCAGGGATTTGAGATATCCCCTGGCCTCCCCCACATGGAGCATCTCTTCAATGAAATCCACAAAGTTCTGGCGCACGGCCTTGATCTCCCTGATGGCGCTCTCCTCAATGCCCGAAGACATTTCATTGGCGCAGATGCGGGTGACTTCACTGTTGCGGATATAGACACGGATGACAGCCCCCACCAGCGAGCGGAAGTGCTCCCGGAAGGGAAGATCGGATTCCAGTTCGGTTTCAATGGTTTCCATGACCGCATTGAGACCATGGGTGACCGTGGCGGCAAAGAGCTTTGATTTGCTGGCAAAATTGTAGTAGAGGGTGCCCTTGGCCACGTCGGCCTTTTCGGCAATTTCATCCATTTTGGTCTGGTGGTACCCTTTTTGGGAAAAAATCCGACCGGCCGCCTCAATGATTTTGATCTTTTTGCGCTGTTTTTTCATGGGCGTAATATAGAAGAAGGGGATTTAAGAAGTCAATGGTAAACCCAAAGATGGGAAAAAGAGAAAAATGACCCCGGCAACACCCTCGACCAGGGGTATCTCTGCCGCCTTTTTTGACCTGGACGGCACCCTGATCCGCGGGGACAGCCAGACCGCCGAGGCCCTTCATCTGTTGGGCCAGGGTCCGTGGCATCCCCTGTATTTGCTGCGGCTGGCCGTCAGCGGTTTTGCCAATGTCCTTCCATTGAGCATCCATCTTAAAAACAGGCTTTATCTGAAAACCTGCACGGGTCGATCCCGGCAGTTTCTATGGGACCAGGCCCGGATCCTGTTTGCCCAGACCCTGGAAAACCGTCTGATCCCAAGATCCCTGGACCTTATGGAAGCCCATCGGCAAAGGGGGGACCTGATCGTTCTGGTTTCGGCCACCACCCACCACCTTATCCTTCCCTTTGTGGAAAAGCTGGTTCCCCATTTCTATTTCTGTACCCATCTGGCATATGGCGGGGACGGTCGGTGCAAGGGCCGCGCCGTAAACACCATCTGTGCCGCAGAGGAAAAGGTGGGGGCCATCCGGAAACTGGCCAGGGACCAGTCCATTGACCTTGCCGCCTCCCACGCCTATTCCGATCACCCTTCGGATCTGCCCCTGCTGGAGGCCGTGGGCCGTCCATCGGTGATCAATCCCACACCGGAACTGGCCCGGATCGCCCGGAGGCGGGGCTGGCCCTGCCACAACGGGTAAAGGCGAAGCCGGTTTCACATCCAGGGCTTGCCATTCTTTCTGGATGGGCGTATAGCAGATTCATGGGGGTGATGCCCACCCCATCCACCATCAGGTGTAAGCTCAGACAGGTTTTTGCAGTATCCCACTGTAGACAACTGCCGGTCCTTACGAAAGGAAAACAAGGCCATGTCTGTGGATCCCCGATTTTTATCCACCTGGATTCCCCTCCTGGAAGAGCGGTTTGAACTCTCCTATTTCCAGGACGCCTCCTGCATAGAGTACTTTTTGGACTCCCGGGGGGCCCATGAACCCGTTTCCCAGAACCTTATCCTTTCCCATGATGTCAGAACCCATGGGATCTATGTGTCTAAATTTTACCCCGAACTCTATCGCCAGGTCTCTTCCAAATACCTGTCCGCCGTCTGTTTCTACCTCATGGTCTACCATGCCGTGCACCTGTTTCATTTAAAGGATGAGTGCCGGGTCTGGCTGGAGACCGACCAGGAGGTCTTTGACCGGTTCTATGCAAAGCTCAGGGAATTTGACTTCCATGTCTGCCGCCACCGGGTGGGAGAGCGGGTCTGCGTGGCCGGCGTCTTCCACGACCTGCCCATCCATCCCCAGGCCATCCTTCCGGTACCGGATCTGTTTGACCGGTTGTAAGGGATTCCGGTACCCCACTGAAACGGCGTTCAGGAAAGATCCGGTTTGAATCCCTATGACGCCCCCTGTGCCGTGCCCATTACAGCAGACTTTTCAAATTGGCCAGATGGCAGATGTGTTGGAATATCCTGAACCCGGCTCCTTTACAACGCCGTTCAGCGCAGGTTCGGTATCCGTCCTGGGAGAGTATCAAAAAGGAGGGCCGTCCTTTGAAAACAGATCCCGAGAACCGTCCGGCACCGTCGTCTGAACCCACCACCACAGCAGAAACCATACGGACCCTGTGCGATTTTTTATTTGAGTACCGGGTGAGCAGCGATGTTTTGATCCGGCACACCGGCATCGACCCGGGGTATCTGGCGCACCCCCGTGCCGCCTTTCACCATGCCTTCAAACCCTGGTTCGGCATGGGCACACGGGACTGGATCACCACCTATATGGCCCCATGACAGGGGAGGCCATGACCCCTTTCCCCCAGGATGATGGAGCGGGAGATCCGGATACCTTCGGAAAACCCCATATGTGGTTGTTGCATTCCATGCCGGTTTGGGTGTAGGACAATAGGATTCCGGCCCGGCCCCCCATCCATGGACGTTGGGGATTGAATTGAACAGATAACGTATTTTTTGCCATGACACTCAAACTTACACCCAGGCTTCTGAAGTGGGGCCTCAATCTCTGGCCGCCCTTTATGGGGGCGGGCATCAAAATGGAATATGTGGCCGACAATTGGCGCGAGTCAAGGGTCTCCATGAAACTGAGATGGTACAACCGGAATATCATGGCGGTTCACTTCGGCGGAAGCCTCTATGCCATGGTGGATCCCCAGCTCATGGTCATGCTCATGCAGATCCTGGGAAAAGGATACCGGGTCTGGGACCAGTCTGCAGGTGTTGAATTTGTCAAACCGGGCAGGGGGAAGGTGACGGCCGACCTGGTGGTCACCGATGGGGTTCTCAATATCATCCGGGAAAAGACCGCAGGCGGGGAAAAGTATCTCCATCCCTTTACCGTGGAAATACGCGATCAGGACAATGAAGTGGTGGCCCGGGTAAAAAAGGTGGTGTATATTCGGCAAAAACCCCCAACCCAGAAACCATAAGGAACAGACATATATGGCCGGTTCAATCTGGAAGCAGAAGGTCAGCCTGGAAGAAATGAACGCCTTTGGCAAGGACTGCATTGTGGGCCACATGGACATTGTACTGGAAGAGATCGGTGAGGATTTCATCCGGGCCTCCATGCCCGTGGACCACCGGACCAAACAGCCCATGGGCATCCTCCACGGCGGGGCCTCCGTGGTCCTGGCCGAAACCCTGGGCTCCATCGCCTCCCACCTCTCCCTGGACGGAGGCCGTTACAGCGTGGGGCTGGAGATCAAGGCCAACCACATCAAAAGCACCACCTCGGGCCGGGTCACCGGCTGGGTCAAACCCGTCCACCTGGGTAAAACCACCCAGGTCTGGGACATTGAGGTACGCAATGAAAAGGACGAACTGACCTGTGTCTCCCGGATTACCATGATGGTTCTGGATCCGGCAACTGCCTGATAATTATGATTGTTGTTGCCTCGGTCGATTCGATGAACTCGTTAATATAACAGGTGATTAAGTTGGCTTTTGCATTTTTGAGTTGTTGATGTTTAATCTCCAATAAAATTGATTTGACATCAACTTGGCTAAACTTTTGAATATTATTCGAATCGTTATGTTTAGCAAACGAGAATAAGTGGATAAACAGATCAGTACATTATTTTATTATGCATGAAAGGAAGTCTACGAATTGTCTAATCCAAATACAGAATATGAAAAACTCGTTGCTGAGATTCTCCAGGGAATGCTTGACTTTGATGGTTTTGAAAATTTACGAGTGGCGCACGATGTAACAATTACAGGAAAGAGTGGAGCAACTCATCAAATTGATGTCTTTTGGGAGTTTAAAGCAGCAGGAACAACCTATAGAACTTGCGTTGAGTGTAAAAATTATAAGTCAGCAGTTAAAAAATCGCATGTAGCCTCTTTCGCAGAAGTTTTACGCGATATTGGAAATGCTAACGGCATAATTGCAACGACAAATTCATTCCAAAAAGGAGCCAAACTATTAGCCAAGGAAAATAATATTCGGTTGGTTTTAGTGAATCACTTAATAAAGTCTATCCGCTTATCTATTGTTCCAATTATGAGTGATTTTGTTAATCCAAAATTCAATTTTAACGATGCGAGTATAAGAAGGGCCATGAAAGATAAGAGGCTCACCAAGCTTGAAAAGAATTTATCCTATTTTGGAGATCAGTACCTTAAAGACTCAGAAGGCAACGACAAAGTTAGATTAAATGAGTTAATAAACACGAACACTCTTAAGGCCGGGCATAATATTATTGACTGCACGGACCTCTTTATAGATATCGAAGGTTTGGGATCTGTCATGTTAGATAGCATTGAGATTGAAATGGTTCTCCATCGAGCTCAACCAATGGAAAGTATCATCGAATCACCTCACTCTGCCAGAGCGGTCATTGAAGATATGGTAGATCGCAACATTCATTACCTCCATGACGATGGTACAGTAAATACAGGTATTAATAATCTGTAAACACACAATACGCAAAAACAGTATAGCCCTTCGGGTTGGATGCACAAAAGTGCGCTGCTATCTTGGAGGTTAGCCAATTCATTTGGTGCCGGATAAAGCTGATCCATCTGAATAAAATTATTCAGGTAGGCGTTACGATAGAGAGGCGGTTGAAAATAAAAAATCCCCCGGCACCGGGAGTGAGTCGGTGCCGGGGGAGGGCTGAACTTCCATCAAGGCATGGGGGTCAGCCTTTTTTTGTGGCCTTGGTTTCCCAGTCCTGTATCTTTGTGGTTTCCAGGATTTCCTCCCAGCCGGTGATCATGCCGGAGATGTGGCCGAAGAGGCTGTGTCCCGTGGTGGTCATATAGATGTGGACGATGAGGAAGTTGGCCAGAAGAAAGCCCACCAGGGTGTGGAGAACGGCGATTCCCTCAAGGGGGATGCCGGTCGGCAGGCTGTTGTACAGGTAATAGAGCATGCCCGTCACCATTTGCACGGGCAGGAGCATGGCCGAGATGCCCAGATAGGTGAGGCGCTGCAGGGGGTTGTGCTTGGCACCGGGGGATTTTTGCACGGGGTGGTCCTCACCGTGGAAGATGCCCCAGGCATAGTACCGGGCCACCACAAAAAGCTTCTGTGTGGTGGGGATGTATTGGCGCCATTCCCCGGTGATGACCAGCCAGAAGGCAAAGAAGGCAAAGGCCCCCAGCCAGAGCAAACCGGCAAAGTTATGGATTTCAACGGCCCGGCTGAAGCCCAGGACGGTGTAAGAGCCGTGGACCTCAAATCCAGTGAAGAGGAGCACCATGATCATCAGGGACTGGAACCAGTGCCAGAGCCGTTCAAACCGGGTGTAGAGATAGACTTTTTTCATTTTTGCCTCTGCCATTTTAATCCTCCTTTCCATTCCGGGTGAAGAACCGGCCCAGTCCGTGGAGGGCCACTCCGGCCAGTGCGCCGAACACGGCGATCATGCCAAAGGTGTCCACCAGGTCGTTTTTATCCCGTCCAGGCAGATAGATTTCCGTGATGTTGGCCAGTCGTGAGGTTTCCCTGATGTGACAGGCGTTGCAGTCCAGTGCCTGGCTTTCCGGGGCCACCATATGGGTGATGGGAAAGGCATAACTGGTTTTTACATAGTCGTATTCGCCGGAGTAGGGCACATCCAGGCTTTTGTTGCCCCGGACGATGGCGTCGTCCATGTCCAGGGTGGTCCAATAGCCCCTGGGGGTGGAGAGCAGGGGGGCCACCAGGCGTTTGTTCACCTTGTCGTAGGGCTGGTTCCCCATGTGGATCTTAAAGGGGGCGATGCGGGCGTCGGGATCATTGGCATCGCCAACGGGATGGCTGACCATGACCACTTCCTGGGGATCGATTTCGTCCTTGATGCCGATGTTGGAGAAGGAGCCGTTATACCAATGGTATTCCGGCACCACGTTTTTGGCCCACTTGAATTCCCCTTTAACGGATTTGTAGGTGTATTTGCCCAGGTCGCCCTTTTCCTTGTAGGGTTTGCCGTCGTTCAGCTTCCCGGCCTTGGCCCAGTCCCATTGGGTCATGGTGGGGTTGACCCGGGCAAAGGTGGGGATGTGGCAGCTCTGGCAGGCCACCTTGTCGGTGTGGTCGTTCATCTTTGACGAGGTCTTGTGGGGTTCGGCCGAGTGGCAGGATTCGCAGGTGATTTTGGAGGCCATGTCGTCCTGGATCAAGGAGGTGCGCTCCGTGGCGGCCGGGCGGGTGTAGAGGCGACCGGCAATGTGGTGGTCCACGGTGGTGTGGCAGCGGGTACAGGTGAAGTCGGCCCCGTCTGCGGCCATGTGAACGTCCAGCATCTTGTTGGGTTTGGCCAGGGAGGTGTCCAAATCGCCGTGTTTGACGCCGTCACCGCCGCCGCCCTTGAAATGGCATTCCCCGCAGTTGTTCCGCTGGGGCCGGACAATGTCCCTGACGGCTGCGCCCACCTCGGCCTGGATTTCCTTTACGATGTCCAGGGTGCCGGGGTCGGTGTCCCCTTCAAATGCGGCCAGGTCGTTAAAGGCTTCCTTAAAGTTGAACTTGGTGCCCCCGTGGCAGGAAAGGCAGTTGACTTCGCCCTGAACCCCGTTCCAGCCGGCATGGCAGGAGAGGCATGCCTTGTCGTCCATGGCATTGCCAGAGATGCAGAAGTTGTTCACGGCGTGGCCGGCCTTCCCGTTCATGATGCCCGGTTTTTCCGAGGGCACCTCCCAGGTCCAGTGGATGGTTTCCTTGAATTGATTGGAGGCATTGGTGTGGCAGGAAAGACAGGCTTGGGTGACCTCGTCGCCGGTCTTGAAGTTCTTGTTCAATGCCTCCATTTTGGAATGGTCGGCCGTGGTCCAGAGGGTGTTGGATTTCACCGCCTGTTTGGCCAGCTTCATTCCCATGGCTTCGTCGGCCATGGGGGTAGCTGCCGGCAGCAGAACCGGCCACAGGGCTGCACAGAGGAGGATGCAGAAAACCAGGAATAGCGATCCGGGGTGTCGATGTCTTTTCATGTGGTCTCCAGGGTTTGGAAGGGCCTGCCGACCCATGGGCCGAAGGCCGGATACAAAGACGGATTCAGAACCTTTTAGCTGCTTATCACAGCCGGAGCCCCCGGACCATCTTTTTTTAGGGTCACAGGGGCTTTTTGGCAGGCGTTTATTTACAGGTGGCCGGCGTGGGCGAATCCGCCGCGTAGTGATAAAAATAGGAGTAGATGTCCTGGAAGTCCTTGTCGCTCATGGTGTCCCATTCTTCCTGGCAGCCGAATGCCCCCAGCTCCCGGCTTTCAAACAGGGTTTTCCACTCTGCCATTTTTTTGTCCGAGGGGCTGACCTTGGGGGTTTCGGATTCCACGCCCCCCCGCTGGAAACAGGCTTTGACCACCTTGCGATAGGTGTATTTTCCCTTGCGCTTGTTGCCCGAGGGGCCGTCGGCGGCAAAGGCGGTGGGGCCGGTTAGGGCCAGGAAAAGGGCGGTGACGGTGATAATGATAAGGTTGCGATACATGGGGTTCTTCCTTTCTATTGGATTTTTTTAATGGCAATGCTGCCGTCTTTTTTAAAGTCGATTTCCGCTTCCACGTAGAAGACCGCTTTCAAGGATTCCCGGACATCCCGGGTCATGTAATAGGCTTCGCCGCTGCGGGCTCCGGTGGAGCAGACATAGACCACGGGGCGGCTGTCGGCGAATTCCGGAATTTTGGCTTCCAGTTTTTCAACGGGGATGTTCACGGCATTTTTCAAATGGCCCTTTGCAAATTCGTCGGCATCCCGGACATCGACGATGAAAAGGGATTCGGGGTTCTTGGCCAGAACCGCTTTAAAGTGATCGATGTCAATGGCGCCTTCCACTTCACCGGCCTTGACGGCCATGGCCTGGCCACCGGCTCCGAATTGTTTTTTCCATTCCGGGTAGCCCTTGGCAAAGACGGAGACGTTTGTATAGCCCATGGCCATGGCCCGGGCTGCGGATTTGTGGCTGAGTTTGCATTTAAGGCCACCGCAATAGAAAACCAGGGGGGTTTCCAGGGACCGGGGCAGTTTGCCCATGAGGGCGTCGAACTGGGAAAAGGGCAGGCTGACGGCCGAGGGAATATGCCCCTTGTCGAACTTGGTCTTTTTGGGTCGGGAATCCACGATCAGGGACTGGTTCTCCTGGATCTGGGCGGCCACATAATCGGCGCTCACCGAGGTATAGGCCCCGGGTTGCTTTTTCCATTCCGGATAGCCCTTGGCAAAGACATATACATTGGTATAGCCCAGGGCTTGTGCCTTTTTGGCGGATTTGTGGCTGAGCTTGCACTTGAGGCCGCCGCAATAATAGATGAGCAGGGCGTCCTTGTTTTTGGGCAGCAGGTCGGTTTTTTTATCGAATTCGGAAAAGGGGATGCTCACGGCGCCGGGGATGTGCCCCTTGGTGAATTTGGGTTTGTAGGGGCGGGCGTCGATGATCATCACATCCCCGGCCATGGGCACGCTCACATGGGAGATGACCTCATTGACCTCCATGATCTTATCGTGCATCCAGTCGGCCTTTTGGCCAAGGGCGCTGCTGGCCTGTAACAGCAGGGCCAGGGTCATTACCAGAAGGGATAGAGCCAGACGATTTTTCCTCATTGGTTTCTCCTTATGGGGGCTGAAAAGGGTTACGGCCCACGGCCGATGGTTCGTCTGTTATGATGGAACAGCAAGCATTGGGCCAGGCGGTGTAAAATCGGTGGGTTGGTGGGGTAATTTTTTGAAATTAAATGAAATATTCACTTTTGTTGAGGCGTTTTGCGGATTTGCCGGCCCGGCCATGGCATGGGGTGTTGTTAAAGTGCTAACGATGTGTTAACTAACTGGGTGAACACCTTAACACCAAAGGAGGGGCATGGAGATCGGCAACCAATGGCGGACCATCATTGATGCGGTCCAGGACGGGATCATCATCGTGGACAGCCGGGGGTATTTTCTGGCGGCCAACCATTCGGCCCAGCTCATGACCGGATACACGGAAGAGGAGCTTAAAGGGCAGTCCTGCCGGATCCTCAACTGCACCGGTTGCGATATAAAGGGAAGGGGGGAGGGACCGGACTGGTGCGGCCTCTTTGCCCAGGGCATGGTCCGGGAGAAAAAGTGCATCATCACCACGGCGGACAACCGTCCCCTGCCCGTTGTTAAAAGCGCCACGGTCCTCTTTGACCAAAAGGAAAAGATTTTGGGGGCCGTGGAAACCCTCAAGGACATCAGGGAAAACATGGAATACAAGAACGAATTGGCCACCATCCGCCGCATCTATGAAATCGACGAAGGCTTCCATGGGATCATTGGCCGAACCCCAGTTATGCAGAACCTGTATGAACACATCCAGAGCGTGGCCCCCTTGGACACACCGGTGATGATCCTGGGGGAGAGCGGCACGGGCAAGGAAATGGTGGCCAAGGCCCTCCACGAAACCGGGAACCGGGCCGGCCATCCCTTTATCAAGGTGAACTGCGCCGCCCTGAGCGAAAGCATCCTGGAAAGTGAGCTCTTCGGCCATGTCAAAGGGGCCTATACCGGGGCCCAGTCCGACCGCATCGGTCGGTTTCAGGCCGCCCACAAGGGCACCCTTTTTCTGGACGAAATCGGGGACATTCCCCTGCCGGTCCAGGTGAAACTCCTGAGGGTGCTGGAGGACAGGACCATCCAGCGGGTGGGGGACAACACCTCGGTGCCCATTGATGTGCGCATCATCACCGCCACCCATAAGAACCTGGAAAAGATGATTGAAAAGGGGGAGTTCCGGGAGGATCTTTTTTTCCGCATCAATGTCTTTCCCCTGACCTGTCCTCCTTTGAGCCACCGCCGGGACGACATCACATTGATCATCCAGCACTTCATCAGCATCCACAGCGAAAGAACGGGGAAGAATATCCTGGGGTTCACCCCCGGGGCCATGCGCCTCATGGTGGCCTATCCCTGGCCGGGCAATATCCGGGAGCTTCGGAATGCCGTGGAATACGCATTTGTCCTGGCACGGGGCAAGAGCATCCGGCCGGAACACCTTCCGGAAAAGGTGGTCCAGGGGGCGGTCCCCTTTTCATCCCCCGTGAGGCCGGCCCCGGATGTCCAGGCCCTGCCGGCCCCGGCGGACCTGCCCCAATCCTCCCCGGCCCTGGATATCCAGCCGGGCCAGGAAGAGCGAAGGGCCCTGCTGGCCGCCCTGAAACAGGCCGACGGCAACCAGACCCGGGCCGCCGAAATCCTTGGGGTCTCCCGGGTGACCGTGTGGAAACGCATGAAAAAATACGGGGTTCGATTAAAACCATAGTCGCCTTGTCTTTTCCGGGACAAATGGCTATGGTGGAAGGGATGCTGGCGGAAGGTTAACTCTGGGTTAACACCCCTATGCATCCAGGGGGGATCCGATCCCAACACAATCCAAACTTAATTATCTGTAACGCCGGGAAATATGGACGGGCATTCGGGGTGTCTGCCCGCGATCCGCATGTGCTGGCATTATCCTTGCTCTGGTAACAGGGCAGAGACGGACCGGGCTCAGCGGCCTTGCCCAATGAAAGGCCGGAAATCAAGGAAAATAAATGAAAAACGTAATCAAATGGAAGGGTGTTCTGGCCATGGTTGTTGTGGCCGGTGTTGTTTTATTGGGCCAGGTGGACGGGATGGGGCTGCGCTCCCAGGCCGTTGCAGGGGGACAGGGCGGGGCCCTGGTTCTGGCCAAGGCCGGCAGCGGCATTGACTGGGAAAAATATGAAGCCGGTCTTTCCAAGGCCCAACGGACCAATAAGCCGGTCTTCCTCTATTTCCACGCCGACTGGTGCACCTATTGCCGTCAGCTGAAACAAAAGACCTTTTCCCACAAGGATGTCCAGGCATATCTGGCGGAAAATTATATCAGCATCTCCGTGGATACGGACAAAAACCCCACCCTTGCCAATGAATGGAAGGTTCGGGGATTGCCCACCCTCTGGTTCCTTGAGGCCGACGGCAATCCCATTTCAAACCTGCCCGGCTATGTGGAGCCCGACCAGTTTCTCAATATTTTGAAGTATATCAAGACCAAAAGCTATGATTCCATGACCTTCCAGGAGTTTGTCCAGAAGGGATAATGCCCAAAAGAATCTGATTCGGAAAGAGAGGTTCCATGACACCCCAAGATCTCTCCCGCCGCGCTTTTCTTAAAGGCGGCTTGAAAACCGCCGGCGTGGTGGCTGCCGCCGGTATTCCATCTGTTGCATCTGCTGCCCTGGATCCCCGGTCCGGGGAGGAACTGGTAACGCTCATTGATATCACCCGCTGCATTGGGTGCCAGGAGTGTGTCGTGGCCTGTCAGGATGCCAATGCCCATAAATTTCCCAGACCGGAGAAACCCTTTCCCCGGATGGTACCCGCCCGGGTGCCGGTGGAGGATTGGTCCGGGGACCAGGATGTCACCAACCGCCTAACCCCCTACAATTGGCTCTATATCCAGGAGGCCACGGCCGTGGTGGACGGAAAGGAGCAAATCTTCACCCTTCCCCGGCGCTGCATGCATTGTAAGAATCCCCCCTGTGTCAAGCTCTGTCCCTGGGGGGCGGCCAAGCAGGAAAACAACGGGCTCTCCCGCATTGATGCCGATCTCTGCCTGGGCGGAGCCAAGTGCCGGGCGGTCTGCCCCTGGGAGATTCCCCAGCGCCAGACCGGTGTCGGCCTCTACCTGGACCTGCTGCCCGCCGTTGCCGGAAACGGGGTCATGTACAAGTGTGACCGCTGTTATCAAAAACTTGAAAAGGGGGAATCCCCCGCCTGCATAGACGCCTGCCCCGAAGGGGTCCAGACCATGGGCCCGAGAAGGGAAATGGTGGCCAAGGCCAAGGCATTGGCAAAAAAGATGAATGGCCATCTCTACGGCCTGGATGAAAACGGTGGCACCCACACCATTTATCTCTCCCCGGTCCCCTTTGATCAGCTCCGCATGGAGGCGGGCAGGGGCCGCCCCCACCTCAATGCGGCCAAAGACGCCATGGCCGACGGCAACACATTGGCCCGGGCCATGCTCATTGCGCCCCTGGCCGGCGCAGCCGCCGCCTTCGGGCGATTCTATTCCCGCGTCAAACCCCAAAATAAGGAGAGGCAGTGATGACAGAAGAAAGGACCCCGGCTTCCCCGTCCCGCACCCCGGCAACGTCCTGGGGGTACGGGATTCTGGTCGCCATGATGGCCTTGACCGGCTTTGCCCAGATGCCCATTTTCAAGCGCTATTATGTTGCGGATATGCCCGGACTGGGCTGGCTGGCGGAATTCTATGTCACCCACCTCATCCATTACGGACTGGCAGCGGTTTTTCTGGGGGTTTACACGGCCTGGACCATTGAGCACCTCCTGGCCAGGAGCGTGATGAAAAAGGAGAGCAAGCTTGGGGGGATGACCTGGACCAGTGCCATATCCGCCATGCTGCTCTGCTCCTCTGGGGCCGTGCTGGTGTGGAAGAATTTCAGCGGGGTCTTTCTCCCCCATGGGCTCATCATTGTGCTGAACCTGGTTCACCTCATGGCCGCCGTTGTCTTTGTTACCATTTCAGCCATGTTGGGGATTCGGATTCGCAGCCGTAGGGCAGGGCCGTCCCCGAAATCCTCCCCTTCGATTCAAAATAAAAAGATCCATAAAAAAGTCTAAGATCCCCTATCTGTTTCGCCCTTCCCCCCTGGGCCATGGCCCAGGGGGCTATGTTTTCCAACCCATGATGGGCTATGGGTTAGAGGCCGGGCTTGATTTCCATGGGCTGTTTCACCACGGTGAGCAGCATCTTCATCCGGGTCTCGGCGGCCACGGCATGGGGGATATTGGCAGGCATGACCACCACCTCTCCTGTCTTTGCCGTGACGGGTTTGCCGTCTATGGTGAGCCTGGCCTCGCCGTCCAGAATCTGGACCATGGCATCACCGGGCGAGGTGTGGGCGGAAATCTCCTCCCCGGCCTCAAAGGCAAAGAGGGTGATATTGACATGGGGTTTGGCCGCCAGTGTCCGGCTGACCACACCGCCGTCTTCGTAGGAGATGAGGTTAACAATGTCCACAGGTTCGGAAAAGGGGATGTTTTTAATGCGTTGGTTTTTATCTGCCATGGAGGCTCTCCTTGGTTGAAATCCGTGTCAGGTCCGGTGGGTGTGCCGGAGGTGATGGGTGTTCATTGAGGTATCCTACCATTTCCATGGGATTTTGGGCAGGGGGGAGGAGATTTAACGATTGGGTCTGGCCCGTTTGGCAATTTCCTCCAGGATCCATTTTTCCAGGGAAAGGATCTCCGGCACCCGGGGCAGGGTGGAAAGAATGGTGGCCATGGGTCCCCGTTTCCCCAGCAGATCGTAGGAGGGGGCAAAGTTCAGGTCAAAAACCCAGGATACCTGTAGGAGCTTTAAATCGTTGAGGCAGTTGACCTGATCCCGGTCCAGCATCCGGCCCCGGCGCAGGGTCCGGATCAACTCCAGGGATACGGTTTCCCTGTGGGGCAGGCACATGGTGATAAAGGCATCGGAATCCCCGTTTACCCCGCCGGCCTGGTCCCGGGTGTATTTGTCTGCCATGACCTTGAGGATGTCCAGTTTGTCCCCGTCCCTGAGCAATCGGGTGAGAAGGGCATGGTCCCGGGGCATATTTTCCGGAAGGGCATAGGCATTGTGAACCCCCACCGCCGATAGGACGGCATCCCGGTCCGCCCCGGGGAGCCGGTCCAGAACGCCCTTGGCCTTGAGGGTCTCCACGCCAAGGGCGGCATGGTTTGCGGAAAGGTGGTCCACAAAGGTGCCGTGGTCCCGGAACTGGGGGAAGCGGCCCACATCGTGGAGCAGCCCCGCCGCCCGGGCCCGCATCCGGGTCTGGTCATCCAGTCCCAGGGCCTGCCCCACCGCTTCAATGTTCTGTGTGACCCGGAGGGTATGGGCCCGTTTGAGGACATAGGGCTGGTTGTCTTTATGGTCTTCAATAAAGGAGTGGCTGTACTGGTCGAAAAAGGTCTGGATTTCTTTTAGATCTTCCGGGGTCATGGCCTTGCCCTTTGGTCAATTAAAATAAAACGGCGCCCATGGGAAACGCCTGGATTTCCAATGGCGCCGGTCGGATTCAACCACTATACCAATCCATCCATGGAAAGTCCAAGTCCGGTTCATTTTGGGCCGGGGTAATGAAGGGGATGATTTTTTTCTCCCGGGGCTTCTGTTTTAAGTCCAAAATGGTATAAGGGCAGAACAGGCGAGATCACTTTTTTACGGGAGGTATTGCCATGTCGAAGCCATCGGCAGCAGATCCCCAACTGGCCGATCTTGCGGCTGCAGAGGAAAAACGGCTGGACCAGACCCTGAATCTCATTGCCGCAGAGCACCATTCCCCCATCTGTTCTGGAGGTCATGGGCTCTGTCTTTAACACCAAAACCATTGCATTGATTATGGAAGAATCGCCGCAATAGCCAGGGCGGTTTCGGCCCTGTTCATGGTGGATATGGCGCACCTTACGAGACTTGTGGCCGCCGGGGTGATCCTGGATTTAAGGCCAAAGGGGATGACGGGCAAAAAGGCAGAGCAATGCATGGAATCCGTGGGCATTGTCCTGAACCGGAATGTGGTCCCGGCGGACGATGCCCATCCGAGCCGTGTCAGCGGGATCCGAATGGGATCCGGCGGGGGCTCGGCACGGGGCATGGGGCCGGACCAGATGGCCGTCCTTGTGGAACTCATGGACACCACCCTGAATAATCCGGACCGGAAAGAGATCCTGGACGAGGTCCGTGCCGAGGTGAAAGTGCTTTGTGCCGCCTTCCCGGTGAACGGCCCCAAGGCCCCTTTAAACTGAAAAGGAGAATGGAATGGACACGGCATTGGATGGGGATATCCTGGCATTGTTGGCAAAGGAGTGGGAGATGACAGGCCCCCCCGGAATCCTGGATATCCGGGACGTGGCCGCTTTGGTGGCCGGGGCCCCCAGTGAGATCATGGAGGCCGTCCGGGATCTATATGCCCGGGGGCTGGTGGATATGAATTCCCTGAAAACCGCAGTATTTTTAACCCCTGAGGGCTATGGGGCTGTTGAGAATTCTTGAAACGCCTGGTCCGGAGGATCCGGGGGCGGTGGCAAACCGGCGGTACCATTTGAGGGGGATCGGTTGGTTATACCGGATGGCCCCCTAGTTTGGGTGTCTGGAGATCAGGGCGATCCCGATGCCCAAAAGAACCAGGGTGGCGGCAACGGCATACCTGGGGGTAAGGGGTTCTCCCAGGAAAAGGCTGCCTCCGGCAAAGGCCAGGATGGGGACGCTGAGTTGAACCACCCCGGCGGTTGCCGGGTTGAGCCTGGCCACGACCTTGTACCAGACGGCATAGCCCGCCCCCGAGGCCAGGGCCCCGGAGAGAAGGGCAAGGCCGATGCCCCAAATGGATAGCCGGGTATCCGGGACCGGGGACCAAATCGCCATTGGAATGGCTGCTGCCAGGGCCCAGCCCAGGGCCAGGATAAAATTGGCAGCCGTGGCCCCCAATGGGTCTGCCTCCCCTTTACCGGCCATGGAATAGGCGCCCCAGGCAATGCCGGCCAAGGCCATGGTCACTCCCGCGCCCGTGGGCGGGGCCGAAACCCCGGGCAGAAAAAGCCAGACCAGCCCCAGAAAGGCCAGGCCCATTCCCAAAACTTGCCCCATTCCCGGCCGGGTTCCGCCCAGCCAGGCCCCGGAAAACATGGTGAGCTGCACCGCTCCGAAGAGGATCAGGGCCCCGGTTCCCGTGTCCAGACCCTGGTAGGCCCAGCTGAATCCCATGGCATAGGTAAAGAGCATCAAAGAGGGGAATCCCCGTTTCCCATATATCAGAGGGCTGCCGGAACAGGACGGTCTCCACCAGGCAATGAGATGGAGGAAGAGGGCACCGGATCCCAGTCGGATCAAGGTAAAGGCCAGGGGGTCCATGGCCATTTCCCCCAGGGCGGCCCTGCAGAAAAGGGAGTTGGCGGCAAAGGCGGTCATGGCCGCAGCCGTGAAAATAAACAGGGAGGTCCGGGAATTCATCCTTGCAGCTCCGTCGGGTTTTGGGATATGAGAAAGAAGCTCACCTTATTAAAATAATGGAGGATAATCAAGCCATGATCCGACCCATTACCCTGTTGACGGATTTCGGAAACCAGGATGTGTTTGTGGGCGTCCTAAAGGGCGTGATCCTGTCCATCAACCCCTGGGCGTCCATTACGGATCTGGGCCACGGCGTTCCCCCCCAGGACATCCATGCCGGGGCCTTTCACCTTTCCATTGCCCATGGGTATTTTCCCAGGGGCACGATTTTCTGCACCGTGGTGGATCCGGGGGTGGGATCGGACCGGCGGGCCGTGGCCATTGAAACGGAGCGGTATTTCTTTGTGGGGCCGGACAACGGCGTCCTCTATCCCGCAGCCCGGGCCGACCGGGTTAAAAAGGCCGTGGCGCTGGAACGGCCCGAGTTTTTCCTCAAGAACATCTCCTCCACCTTCCACGGGCGGGACATCTTTGCGCCGGTGGCGGCCCACCTCTCCCTTTCCCGGGATCTGGAGGATCTGGGGCCAAAGATGGCCGTGTCTGAATTAACCCCCCTTTCCTTTCCCGAACCCCGTCCCACGGACCAGGGCCTGGAACTGACCATCCTCCATGTGGATACCTACGGCAATCTGACCCTGAACCTGAAGATCCGGGATTTTCATAAGCGCTGCGGCAAGGGGTTTTGCCTCAGGGCCGGCAGCCGGACCATTACCCAGGCCCATCCCGCCTATGCCCATGCCCCGGATCAGCAGCCGGTGCTTTTGGAGTCTTCATCCGGATATATGGAGATTGCCGTGAAAAATCAGAGTGCGGCCCGGATCCTTGGGCTCTCTGCCTTTGATACCCTGGTTTTGGAATAGCTGTCCGGGTTCTTTCTTGATTCGTCCCTTCAATTGTGTTAGGCGATGGGGTTGGATTTTAATTCAAATAAAGGAAACCTGAATGACACGGATTGGTATTATCGGCGGATCCGGCCTGGATGATCCCGATATTCTCAAAGACCCCGGCTACCTGGAAGTGGACACCCCCTTTGGCACCCCCTCCTCACGGATCATGTCCGGGAAGATCGGGGGGGTGGAAACCCTGATTCTGGCCCGGCACGGACGGCGCCACCAGTATTCCCCCACCCAGGTGAACAACAGGGCCAATATCCATGCCCTTAAGGAAGCAGGGGCCACCCACATCCTTGCCACCACGGCCTGCGGCAGCCTCCGCCGGGAGATTGACAGGGGCCATTTCGTGGTCCTGGATCAGTTCATTGATTTTACCCGGTTCCGCAAAAACACCTTCCACGACTCCTTTGGGGACGGTGCGGTGCATACGGCCATGGCCCGTCCCTTTGACCAAGACCTGCGGCAATTGCTCTCGGACACGGCCAAGGATCTGGATCTCAATGTCCATGGCAAGGGGTGTGTGGTCACCATCGAAGGACCTCGGTTTTCAACGGTTGCGGAGTCCAAGATGTTCCGCCAATGGGGGGCCGATGTCATCAATATGTCCACGGCGCCCGAGGCCATGCTGGCCAACGAGGCCGGCATCCCCTATGCAGCCGTGGCCATGTCCACGGACTATGACTGCTGGAAGGAAGACGAAGCACCTGTGACCTGGGAGGAGATCCTGGCGGTGTTCAACACCAATGCGGAAAACATGAAGGCCTTGCTGGTCAAGGCCGTCTCAAGCTTTAAAAACTAAATACGGGACCGATGTTCCCACCCATTATAAATGAATAGAGGAGTTAAACCAGAACCCATGGATTTAAAAGAAACCATTCGAAGCATCCCCAACTGGCCCATTAAAGGGGTTATTTTCAGAGACATCACCACCTTGATGGAGAATCCCGATGCCTTCAGGGAAGCCTGTGACCGGTTTGTGGACCGGTACAAGGACATGGATGTGGACAAGATTGTGGGCATTGACGCCCGTGGGTTTGTCTTTGGTGCGGTCCTGGCCTATCGCCTGGGCGTGGGGTTTGTTCCCGTGCGCAAAAAGGGCAAGCTGCCCTTTGACACCATTGAAGAGACCTATAGCCTGGAATACGGGGAAGATACCCTGGAGATCCACAAGGATGCCCTGGCCAAGGGGGAACGGGTGGTCATCGTGGACGACCTCATTGCCACCGGCGGCACCGTGGGCGCCACGGTAAAGCTGGTTGAAAACCTGGGGGCCGAACTCCTGGAATGCGCCTTTATCGTGGAACTGCCCGACCTGGGCGGTCGCAAGGAGATTCCCGGTGTCAAGATCTTTGCCATGGTGGAGTTTGAAGGCGAGTAAAAACCGGGCTTGATTTTCAGGGCGGAGATGATGATCTTGTAGGGATATCTCTCCGCCCTTCGGCTGTGAAAGATGGACCCCAATGAAAAGGAGAACAACAATGAAAGCATCTCTTCATAAGTGGATATCCTGTGTCATCCTTCTTGCCGCATCAACCCTTGTTCTGTCCGGCTGTATGGGCAGCTACGGCTCCATGTACCGCAACATGAACTGGCTTGAAAAAAGCCGGGCCGGAACCCTGCCCCATGATTATACATATTATTATACCGGTCGTTCCACCATCCCCTATGCCGTGGTGGGGATCAAGCCGGGCTGGACCTTTGAACCCCGGTTCTGGGTCCGGATAGAGCCTGTTTCCCAGGTCCATGATTATGTGGCTTCCCTGAGCAGACTTCACCCCAATCCCGACCCCAAACGCTCCTCGGACATCCTCAGCCCCTCGGGTGAAAAAATCGGGATCTGGTTTTCCCATTACCCCAACAGCGTGGTGGTTGTGGACGAGGCCGCCGGGAAGGTTTCTGTCTATTCCCCCTATAAACCCAATGACGACGAAGGGTATGGGGTTCGCTGATTCCATACCAAGGTTGGGGCTGCTGGAACACCGTCAGGCATGGGCGTCAACAGCCCCAACCCGCTCCCTGGGATTTACCTTTACCCGAAGAAAACAGGACATTTACCCCGGACCATGGGTGGCCCCAATGTGGCGGATTCCCATGGTTCTCCCTTTTTTCTGGCGACTCTTTCAATTCGCCATCTCCATGTATCCCCATTATTTCGCTCCTCCCACGGAAGAGAACCATATGCAAAGACATTGAGTTTAGCCATCCTAAACCGGTTTTAGCCCCATGTCGTTTTTCTCCTTTACTGCCTTGATCTGCATTTCCCGATTATGGTAATCAACCCCCTTACAAAAGCCCGTCGTCCTTGTCCAGGGAGGTCGGGCGTGCTGAAACACTAACTCAAACGATGCGGATGTTGTATTGGACATCCATTGGAGCGGAAAATGGTAAGACAATTGTTAAAAGGGGTTGCCCTGTCAGTGGCGGTTCTCTTCATGGTCTCTGGGGTACCGGCCCAGGCCGCCGGTTTCAAAAAAGAATACAAGATGCAGGTCACGGTGGGCCCCAAATTCTACTGGGGAATGGGTGCCGCCAAATTTGCCGAAGTGGTCAAGGAAAAGACCAACGGTCGGATCCACATCAAACCCTATTTCGGATCTGCACTGCTCAAGGGGGCCCAGCTGAAAAGCTCCCAGATGGTGGCCAAGGGCGTCATCGACTGCGCCATGGATTCCACCATCAACATCAGCCCGGTGATTCCCGAGGCCAATATTTTCCACCTTCCCTTTTTCCTGAACAACTTTGAAAACCTGGACAAGGTCAAAAATGGTGAAGCCGGCAAGGCCGTATTCGCCGCCATGGAGGCCAAACGCCTCCAGCCCCTGGCCTGGGCGGAAAACGGATTCCGTCAGCTCACCAACTCCAAGGTGGCCGTCCACCATCCCCAAGACATGAAGGGCCTGCGGGTCCGCGTGGTGGGCAACCCCCTTTTCATCGATACCTTCCGCGCCCTGGGCGCCGATCCTGTGAACATGAACTGGGGCGATGCCGTTGCCGGCTTCCAGCAGGGGGTTGTGGACGGACAGGAAAACCCCGTGGGCGTTCTCATTCCCGTTCAGATTTTCCAGTATCACAAATATGCCACCTTCTGGAACTACCTGGTGGATCCTTTGATCTTTTACTGGAACCAGAAGCAGTGGAAAAAATTCCCCGCCGACATCCAGGCCGCCATACTGGAAGCCGCCCAGGAAGCCGGCCGGTTTGAAACCGCCCTGTGCCGGGCCGGCCTGGACGGAGATGTGTCCATCAACATCCTGAAGAACGAGTTCAACTATGACATGGCCGTTCCCAATCCGGTTAAGTTCATGGAAGAAAAGGGCATGACCGTTAACTTCCTCACCGAGGAAGACCTTGCTGCCTTTAAAGCCGCCACCCAATCCGTGACGGAAAAATGGGTGAAAAAGATCGGTCCCAAGGTCTATGAAAAGGCCCGGGCCGACATGGCCCAATAAAAAAGGCCCATTAAACCTTAGCCTATGCAGGGCCCTTTGCCCGGCATGGTTGTAAACATATCGCCCCCGGTGCTGAAATGTCAGTGCCGGGGGCGTATCCATGGAGTAGGATCGTGAAAATTCTGGGAATCCGTCTGGACCACTGGCTGGTGGCCGGCCTTCTGGCGGTCATGGCCGTCATCGCCTTTGTCAATGTTTTGAGTCGTTATATCTTCCACTTTTCCCTGGCAGCCACCGAGGAGATTACCATCAACCTCTTTGTCTGGATGACCATCATCGGCATCGGCATCGCCTTTGAGCGGGGCGGACAACTGGGAATGGTGACCTTTTACAACCTTTTTCCCAAAAGGGTGCAAAGGGCCTGTGTCTTCCTCTATTCGGTTCTGGCGGCCCTGCTCTTTGTCATCCTCAACTACTTCATGCTCCAGGCCATCTACGACGAGATCACCCTGTTCCAGGCCCGGTCGGCTTCCCTGAACATTCCGGTCTGGATCTACTATGCAGGGCTTCCCCTGTTTTCCGTCTTTGTCTTCAAGGGGATCTGGACCGATGCCAAAACCAAACTCGGGGAGGACCACTAGATGGAATTCGTACTCATCCTGGCCCTGTTCTTCTTTCTCATGTTCATCGGTGCCCCCATCGGTACCTCCCTTGGGGTGTCGGCCACGGCCACCATCCTTTACTTTGATTTGGGTGCGGAGATGCTGGGGGTGAACTTTGCCTCTGGCATTGCCTCCTTCCCCCTGCTGGCCATTCCCTTCTTTGTCCTGGCCGGGGTGATCCTCCAGCGGGCAGGCCTTGCCGCAACAATTGCCAATTTCTTCGAACTTTTGGTGGGACGGGCCACGGGGGGACTCTCCATCGTGGCGGTCCTCACCTGCATGTTCTGGGGCGCCCTTTCCGGATCCGGTCCCGCCACCACCGCAGCCGTGGGCATGATCCTGCTCACCCCCATGCTCAAACACGGGTATGACCGAGCCTTTGCCGGGGCCACCATTGCCAACGCAGCCGATCTGTCCATCATCATCCCCCCCTCCATTGCCTTTATCATTTACGGCAACATCACCTCGGTATCGGTGTCGGCCCTGTTTGTGGCCGGGATCATCCCCGGGATCCTCACGGGCCTGGGCACCATCCTGGTGGCCTGGTACATCTCCTGGAGAAGGGGATACCGGGGCATGTCCAAGCGGGGTAGCCTCAAGGAAATCCTGGTGGCCATGCGCCAGTCCATCTGGGCCATCCTGGCGCCGGTGGTTATCCTGGGCGGGATTTATACTGGTATCTTCACCCCCACGGAAGCGGCGGTTGTGGCGGTTTTCTACAGCCTCTTTGTTTCGGTCCTGGTCTACCGCTCCATCAGTTGGCGGGACATGGTGGAGATCCTGGTGGACTCGGCCGTGACCTCCTCGGTGATCATGTTCATCGTTGTCTTTGCCGGCATCTTCACCTGGGCTGCGTCCGTCACCGGGGTCATCGATACCCTGGCCAACTTCATCGTGTCGGTGAGCCCCAACGCCGTGGTCATGATCATCCTGGTGAACCTGCTCCTCTTCGGCCTGGGCATGATCCTGGACGCCATCTCCATCTCCTACCTGCTCATGCCCATCCTCATCCCGGTGCTGGCGGCCTTTAACATCGATCCCCTCTACTACGGGGTGATCTTTATCTCGGCCCTGGCCATTGGACAGGCCACGCCCCCGGTTGGGGTGAACCTTTTCACCGCCGCCAACCTGGCCGGATGCGAAGTGGACGAAATCGCCAAGGAGGCCATCCCCTTTGTCCTCATGGACCTGGTGGTGCTGCTCATCCTCAGCCTTTTCCCCGTCCTTTCACTTTACCTGCCCCAATGGGCCGGGCTTTACACCCCCTAAAAATCATAATCGTATGATGTCTGTTCCCCGGCGGACATCATACGGTCTCTTATTTGGGTTCTCAAAATAGAGTTCAGAGGTGTTACACCTGGAGCATTCCCTTGGATTGGTTCTTATAATGCCGTATCCATTCGCCCTGTTCATTGCTTGAAATTTCGGAAGTGACACTTTTGGATTCGATGATGGTGACGCCAAACGTGTGGATTACCAGGTGAGCCATTTGAGAGATATCGTCATCCATTTGAATTCCAATGTCACTGAACACGATGATATCTGTGTCCAACATGAGTTTTTGGGGGAGCATTGGATGTAAAGGTTTTATGAACGCCTATGGTTATACCGAGTTCTGCATGAAATCCCCTGCTGGATATTGGTCCAGCAGGGGATGGATGGTTTTAATCAAAGGCTTGCTTGGTCTCCCATTCCTTCCAGACATTGCCCACAAGGTCGGGGCCGGGGCTGAGGGTGGCCTTGCCCGGTTTCCATCCCGACGGGGTGGCCTGGCTGCCCTTGGATTCCCTGACCAGTTGGAAGGCCTGGATCTGGCGTTCTGTTTCCCTTACGTTGCGGCCCACGGGCGGGGTGAGAACTTCAAAGCCCTGGACAACTCCGTCGGGGTCGATGATGAAGCGGCCCCGGGTTTCCACGCCGGCGTCCTGGTCGTAAACGCCGTAGACCTGGCCCACCTTGCCCCCGGCATCCGAGAGCATGGGGAAGGGGACACCGCCCTCCACCATTTTGGAGAGTTCCTTGTCATTCCACATTTTATGAACAAATACGGAATCGATGCTCATGGAAAGGACTTCAACGTCCATTGCCTGGAGCTGGGGGTAGGTTTCAGCAACTGCTGAAATTTCCGTGGCTCAGACAAAGGTGAAGTCACCGGGATAGAAGCAGAGCAGGACCCATTTGCCCAGGTGGTCCGACAATTTAGTGTTGATGAATTCGCCGTTGTGATAGCCGGGCGCATTGAAATCCGGTGCAACTTTTCCTACCTGGATCATGGGACGGACCTCCTGTTTTGGGGATGGAGAAGAATCGGGGTCGTTTGCCGGCGAGAAAGAATTTTCCACCGGACCGCCCGTGGGACGGGCACAACCAATTTCAGACATGTTTCCTCCTTTGAAGATTTGGAGTTTATGGAGATAACGACTTGAGATGAAACAGAATACCAGAATCCCCTTAACAGATATGGCAGATGCTTGTCCACGTTTTTATTGGAAATGGGGTGCCCTAGGGACGACCCATGGCGATATGACCATGGTGCCGTCCGGAATGCCGGGGGGGAGATGGGGATGAGAAATAATGGGGATCAGAGGTAAAGCTTGACCTCCGCCGGAGTGAGGTCTTTGCCGGCATGGGCCAGTACGGCCAGGGCATAGTCGGCAATGGATTGGTAAACCGGATCCTGGCAGGTTTCCTTTAACAATTCCAGGAACCGGGGCGCCCAGGTAAGGAAGTCCTGTTCAAGGAAGTCATTGGCCGGGGCAGGGTTGTCCTCCTGGGCCAGGAGAGAGAGAAAGGCGCAGCAACGGGAAAAGTGATCGTCGGGTTCCCATCCCTGACTGTAGTGTCTGAGCCCCAGGCGTTCAAATTTTTTCCGGGTGGCGATGGTGGAAGGTCCCAGGATGGTATTGTCCTCGGTGAGATAGACCGATCCCCAGGGGGGGGCAGGTGGAACGCCGGGTCCGATAAAAAGACGCTGGAAGGCCTGCTGGGCCTCTTCCCTGAGCTGGTGGGTTTCCAGCCATTGGGTGAGGATTTCCATGAGTTTTTCCAGCTCTTCCCGGGCCACCATATGGGCCAGGGGCAGGGTGATGATTTCACGGATGAAATCGGTTTCCAGGGGGGTGCGAAACAGCCGGTCAAGGAGCTGCCAGCTCAGAATAAAGGAGTCGTCTTTTGACATGGTGTGGCCTTATGGGTGGGAGGAGGAAAGCGGTCTTCTCTCTGTTTGATTTACTATTGGAACGCCGGGAGAGTTGTAAAAATCTAACTGCAACATTGAAATTCAGTATAAATAAAAATGTTTTGATGTGGCCAAAAAAAACGAAAGTCACCGATTTGCAAAGGATTTAATCCGTTTGCTAATTCAGGGTTTTTCAGCGTTTAACTTGCTAGGGCAGAACTATATAAAACCGAAAACTTTCTGTCAACGGGCTTGCTGTCCCAGGGGGTTGGGCGGAGTCCATGAATATGGTATGGGAGCTAAGCAGTGCCATTGTGTGAAGGGGGGGCGGTTGCAACCTCAGGGCGGCTTGGGAAAGGGGGCTGTTTTTCCACGTTGATTTTTGTTTGGGAATTTAATATGCATAGGTATCTGTCCTGCTTCAGCCTTGGGGATAGAGACAAGGGGCAGTTCTTAAACTGCTTGAATGAAATGAGAAACCCATTATGGTAAAGGAGACCCCCACATCCACCGACACTGATGTTTGCATCTGATCTCGATCTGGCCTGGACTGCGACTTCTTCTGCCGCCCCCGACCTCTTCTGAGCCCGCCTGCCACTCCCTCCGTGCGTGACCCCATCTCCTAAACCCAGAGGTATTAACCTTTACACCATAGGGAGTGTTGTATCGGTCAGCCCCTGAGCCCCATACCCCTTTGTTCCGGCTTCAGCTGCCACACGGCAGTATGTCTGCGTGCGTCATCCCCTTTTCGCTTCTGGTGGCTCTGGGACTGGTGACCACGCCCCTTTCCACCGACATCTTCTGCCGGAATTATCCAAAATGTCCCCGGTTCTTTGAACGGCTTCCGGCCTGAGGGACATGGTCCTTTCAATCATTTTTATCATAAGGAAACCGCATATGGGAATCACCAGAAAACAACTCAAACACCAGGAATTTGAAGTGCTGGAGCACAGCGAAGTCCCCGGATACCGGAGGGCATTTCACATCGTGCTCTGTGTGGCCGTGATTTATTTCATTTATATTTTTGCCCATTGATCAGGGAAAGGAAAACACATGAAAAAAAACATAGCCATATTTGACAATCCTGACAATGTCCGTCGCCTCAGGATCGGGTTCTTCATTGCCCTTGTCCTTGTATTGATTGCCGAAGCCTTTGTGGAGATGCACGGCGAATTCCATGTGGAGCATTTTTACGGATTCTATGCCGTCTACGGCTTCATCTCCTATGTTGTGCTGATTTTTGTGGCCAAACTCCTAAGAACCCTTCTCATGCGAAAAGAGGATTATTATGACCATTAATCTGCTACCCCCCGGTGTTGTGCTCATCCTGGGTGCCTTGGTTATCCCCTTTTTTAGAGGGGTGTATAAGCAGGCCTGGATGCTGACCCTGCCCGTATTTGTATTCATCTCCCTTGTGATGTTGCCCCTTGGAACCTTCTGGACCACTGAGTTCCTGGGCTTTGATCTCATCTTCGGTCGGGTGGACAAGCTTTCCCATGTCTTTTCCCTGGTCTTTACCATCATGGCCTTCATGGGGGTGCTCTTTGCCCTCCAGGTCAAGGACGATCTCCAGCATGTGTCGGCCCTGGTCTATGCCGGTGCCACCCTGGGGGTGGTCCTTGCCGGGGACTGGCTCTCCCTTTATCTGTTCTGGGAGATCATGGCCGTCTCCTCCACCTTTCTGGTCATTGCCGCCCGGACAAAGGAATCCCGGGATGCCGGTTACCGGTATCTTCTGGTCCACATCGTTGGAGGACTCTTTCTTCTGGCCGGGATTGTGTTTTACATCCACCAGCATGGCACGGCCTCCTTTGATTATGTGGGGTTAAAGGACACGGCCTCCTGGCTGATCTTCATCGGCATTGCCCTGAATGCGGCGGCCATTCCCCTCCATGCCTGGTTGCCCGATGCCTATCCCATGGGAACCCCCACTTCCACGGTTTTCCTCAGCGCCTTCACCACCAAGTCGGCGGTCTACCTGCTCATCCGCACCTTTCCAGGGGCCGATGTCCTCATTGTCATCGGTGCCCTCATGGTTTCGGTGCCCATCTTCTATGCTGTTCTTGAAAACGATATCCGGCGGGTGCTCTCCTATTCCCTTATGAACCAGGTGGGCTTCATGCTGGTGGGGGTGGGCATCGGCACGGAGCTGGCCCTGAACGGGGCCGTGGCCCATGCCTTCTGCCACATTATATATAAGGGCTTGCTCTTCATGGCCGCCGGATCGGTGTTGCAGATGACGGGCAAGATCAAGTGTACCGAGATCGGCGGCCTGTACAAAACCATGCCCTTGACCTGTCTTTTCTGCATGGTGGGGGCGGCCTCCATATCGGCCTTTCCTTTGTTTTCCGGCTTTGTTTCCAAATCCATGATTGTCACGGCCTCGGCCCAGGAAAAGATCTTCCTGATCTGGCTGGTGCTCCAGTTTGCCTCCACCGGGGTGGTGGACCATGCCGGCATCAAGGTGCCCTTTTTTACCTTTTTCGGACATGATTCCGGCATCCGGGCCAAGGAGCCGCCCTTGAACATGATGCTGGCCATGGGCATGGCCGCCTTCCTCTGCGTGGGGTTGGGCGTCTGGTACCAGCCCCTCTATGGGTTGCTGCCCTTTGAGGTGAACTATGTCCCCTACACCGGTGCCCATGTGGTCACCCAGCTCCAGCTCCTCCTCTTTGGCGCCTTTGCCTTTACCCTGCTGATTCTTTCGGGGTATTACGTGCCCGAGGTCCGCAGTCGGAACCTGGATGCGGACTGGTTTTACCGCAAGGCCTCCAAAGGGATTTACCAGGGTCTGGACAAGGGGATGAACGGGCTGAACACGGCCTCGGAAGGGGCCCTCATGGGCCTGGTCAAGGGTGGTGCCGGTTTTTTCCGGCGGTCTGCCCTGAATCTCTCCCTCTTTGTCATGGTGAACATCTGGCTGATCCAGGGATACCGGGGGCAGTTCCTTACCATGAAAAAGCAGCGCCTCCAAAGGGATATGGCAAGCGCCACCTTTCCTGTGGGGGTGGGGGCGGCCGTTGCCGTCTCCTTTGTGGTACTGGTCTTTGTGTTGACCTGACGGGGTCGGAGGGCCATAACGAATACAGCCGGTCCAGGGAAGGGCCGGCTGTTCCTTTTATGGGGGACGGCAAAAGAAAGGCGTTACAAGTTGTATCCATGGATCAGACGGACACCGGAAAGGGGGGCTGAAACCCCATGGCAATTTGCCCAGATGGAGGCCTCACGGCCTTCCCGTCTATTGGGTCATGTCCGGGTCAGATCCCAAAATGGATCAGGGTGGAGATATAGATGATGCCGAAATAGACAGGCCAGAAGGCCAGCTTGAAACAGATGGCATCCTTGCACAATATTCCGGATTCCTTGGGGGTGCCGTCCTTGTAAAAGAAATAGATCAGGGTGGCCGAGGCCAGGATGAAAATATAGCTGATGAGATAGAAGTATTCCATATAGGCCACGCCCGAACCGGGGAAGGATTCCCTCAGGTGGATGTGGGCCAGAAGAACGGCAAAGAAGAGGCCGGAGCAGGTGGCCACGGAGCCGCCGACGCTGAGTTCGAATTCGGATTTTTTTTCCATGTCCGAGGTGAGCATGACCACAAGGCTGTACAAGAGGGTCATACTGACGATGAGCAGGGTGATATTGATGAAAAAGGCATTGAAGAGCTGGCGGTTCAGAACAATGTTGAAGTAGAGTTCCGGGATGTGGCTTTTGGTGTTGGTCCGGCCCAGGCCGAAGTCGGTGTCGTAATCGGCGGGTTTGTAGTTGAAAAAGGTTTCGTTGATGTCCCAGCCCCTGAGGACGATTTGTTTGGAAATGCCAAAGGTATCGGTGTGGGTGGTGGAGGAATAGGAATCCAGGGCCGGGGTCAATATGACGGCTTGGTTGAATGCCTTGGGCCATAAACGGATCCATACGGTTTTATGGTCCAAAGGATAGTCACGGTAGATAAAGGGCTGGCGCAGGACTGCGTCAAAATACCAGCCCACAACCCTGCGGTCTTCAAGGTCGACCTCGTAGGCTTTTCCCAGGGTGACTCCCCCCACGGCATCGGGGAAAATGATGCCGGGATGCGGTTGATCATCGGCCCGGTGCAGGAATTCCTGCCATATATAACCGGACACGGAGACATCATTGGGGGTTTGAAAATGGAGGGCTTCCACAAATACGCCCACGGGCACTTTTTGGTAATCCTCCAGCATTTCCGACCGGGGGGTGTAAAAATCCTTTAGGTAGGATTGGACCTCATCCTTCCGGGTCAACTGGTTGTCGCAGGGTTCGTAACCATTGTGAATGTCGTCCCATTTGGTATAGATCAACCCCATCAGGCAAAGGGTGATCAATATGGACGCGATCCATCCTGATTTCATGCCATCCTCCAATATTCCTTTTGTCGCAGGTTGTCTTTTCCCCGGAAATATCAGGGCGTCTGTCTTATTCGGGATGGGGTGTGGAAACCGGGTGTGGAAAGATAGTCCTGTGCCTTACCGGCAACGAAACCGTTTGGAGCCATATCCGGGGAGAAGGAGATGGAATCCATGTTACTTGAAAAGATGGAGGGGTGACAAGGGCAATTTTATCCCGGGTTCCAGGGGGATTTTCAGGGGTAGACCACAGGGGGGCTCAACCCAAGTTGTCGCTGTGATTGACAAAATTAACGCCGGGGGGAAAACAGGGAGAAATGCCGTGAAATCCGGGTTGAAATAGGGGGGCAAATGGTGCATAATGCGCGCTTTTTATGATCCGGGGTGACAATTGTTTGCGAAGTTGTTTATCGGCTTTGCACGGGTCACCCCCGCCGTCCATGGGCAGGAGTGAACTCCCTTTATTCCGACAGATCCGGGGGGCTCCACCGGCTGGACCGTGGTTTAACATTTTTTAAAAGATATCATCCATGCAAACCTATCCCATGTCCGAGGGGTTTCAGCTCGGCCTTTATTTTCTCAGTATCATGGGCACGGCTTTTTTTGCCGTTTCCGGGGCCATGACGGCCCGTGAAAAAGATTATGACCTCTTTGGTGTTCTGGTGGTTGCCCTGGTCACGGCCAACGGGGGCGGTACGGTTCGGGACATCCTTTTAGGACAGCTTCCGGTGTTCTGGATTAAGAATCAGCTCTGGCTCTACCTGGCCCTGGTTCCCGGGCTTATCGGGTATTTTATCAATCATTTTCTGGCCCGCCCCAGCGTGGAGAAAATGATCACTTACATGGATGCCCTGGGCTTGGCCACCTTTGGTATTGTGGGGGCTGAAGCGGCCATGGCCCTGAGCCACTCTTCCCTGGTGGTGGTGTGCATGGGGGTGTCTACGGGGTGTTTCGGCGGTGTGATCCGGGATATCCTCTGCGGCCGGCCCCCCATGATTTTTTCCGGCACCATCTATGCCACCACCATCATTGCCGGGGTCTCCGTATATCTGCTGCTTCAATACCTGGGCATGACCGAGTGGCAGGCGGGTATCATGGGGATGTTCACCATCCTCTTCCTCCGTTGCCTGGGCATTCGCCAGGGATGGACCCTGAAGTTCGGTCCGGCCCCAGCCCCGTAATAGAAGCTGATTCTCCCCCGGAGTGATGGAAAGGGGCAATGGCGGGCAGGGGCCGGACCGATGACCCAGGGCAGGGCGTCCATACCTTGACTGGATCCCTGTCCAATGGGGTTTTTTATTTGGGGTAAGGGCTTGGCACCGGTGGTCTGTCCGCGGAGAGTTGATCAAAGAACTTCCGGGTTTCGGAAAAGACCACCGGGCTCAGGCCCATGAGGCCGATGAGGTTGGGAATGGCCATGAGGCCGTTGACAATGTCGGCCAGAATCCAGATGAGATCCAGCTGGATAAAGGCCCCAAAGGCCACCAGGGCGATGTAGACGATCTTATAGGGTTTGATGCCCTTTACCCCGAAGAGATATTCCGTGCACCGTTCCCCGTAGTAGTTCCAGCCCAGGATGGTGGTGAATGCAAAGAAGATTAGGCCGATGGTGACCACGTATTGCCCGATCATGCTGCCCATGCCCTTGGCAAAGGCCGCATTGGTCAGGGCGGCCCCGGCCAGGTTGGGATCGTTCCAGGTGCCGGTCATCACCAGGACCAGGCCGGTGAGGGAACAGATGATGATGGAATCAAAAAAGGTGCCGGTCATGGCGATGAGGCCCTGTTTGACGCAGGAGTCGGTTTTGGCTGCGGCAGCGGCAATGGGGGCGGAGCCCAGGCCGGATTCGTTGGAAAAGACCCCCCGTGCAATGCCCGACCGCATGACCATGATCACGGAGATACCGGCGGCACCCCCAAAGGCGGCGGAGGGATTAAAGGCGCTTTCAATGATCAGGGCCACGGCAGCCGGCACATGGGAGAGGTTCAGGGCCAGGATGACAAAGGAACCGGCAATGAAGAACAGGGCCATGGTCGGCACCAGTCGGGAGGCCACCCTAGCAATGCTTTTGATGCCCCCCAGGGTGACCAGGGCCACCAGCACGGTGAGCACGGTCGCCACAACGGGTGCGGGAATGGAAAAGGCCAGATGGGCCGCATCCTTGATGGCGTTGACCTGGGCGAAGGTGCCGATGCCGAAGAAGGCCACCCCAATGCCGAACAGGGCAAAGGTTTTGGCCAGGAATCTGTTGTTCAACCCCCGCTCGATATAGTACATGGGGCCGCCGGACATCTGGCCGTTGGCGTCAACGACCCGGTATTTCACCGCCAAAAGACCTTCGGCGTATTTGGTGGACATGCCGAAAAATGCTGCCGTCCACATCCAGAAAATGGCACCGGGCCCGCCGGCCTTGACCGCCGTGGCCACGCCCACGATATTCCCCGTGCCAATGGTGGCGCTCAGGGCCGTACACAATGCCGCAAAACTGGAGACATCACCTTCTAGGGAAGAGGATTTCCGACCGGCAAAGAGGTAGGTGATGGCCAAGGGGAGGCGGGTGACCTGGATCAGGCGCAGTCCAAAAGTGAGATAGATCCCGGTTCCCACCAATAGGATCAAAAGGGGCGGGCCCCAGACAAAGGAATCAATCGCATTGAGAATTTGGGTAATACTTTCCACTTGTGTGTCCTTCTAAATTTTAAAATTACAAAATTTCAGTGGATGGAACGGTCTGAAAGAGAAAAGCAAGGGGGGGTGATGCGGGGGGAATCAACGGATCCAATTGATTCCCGGTTGTTGCAGCCGGCCAAAACCATGGCCCTGATACTGACAAACAATCAGCCACTCTGTCCCTTGTACCTGAGAGTTTCACCGGCCCTGCTTCTGTGGGAAGATGGAATCCGGCTTGCTCCTTCGGTGCTCATGATGAGACTCTCCAGAGGCTCGTCCGGCTGCAGTCCTTTTGCCTGAAAGATTTACCTCTTCGGCGTCCTGGATTCCCAGGATCTCTCCTGCAGCTTTCATCCGAGTAATGAGCCGATGTTTTTACACGGGGTGTTTAAAAAAATCAACCTGTTTTTCCCCGTCCTATTCATCCAGGGGCCCTTGCCCTTGTTTACGGGGCATGGGGAAATCGCCGGTGAATTTCGGTGTGTCCGTTGCCCATGAATTTGCCCGGGCCGAGGTCCTGGACGGATCTAGGGATTGGAAATATTTCCACACCCCGGATGCCCTGGAATCAAGGGTGAAGTCCGGCTGGAGCAACACCCGTCCCACCCTGGATCAGGGAAACGCCATCCTGGAAATTCTGGATGAAGGATTGCGCAAGAAGGCCATTGGCATCGGCTCCACCGTGGGCTATATGCGCCGGGGTGTCTCTTCCCGGTTTCGTCTATGATTTTTCCGTACAAAGGGGCGCCAGGGACTTGCATTTTCCCCTTTTGGGGATTGGGGTGGCGAATCGGTTCCCCCATGTGGTATCTTGTCCATGGTATTTATCCATACCCGGGATGGACCACCGGAAAAATCACCCATAAAAGATCATGGACACTATGAAGACTTCCCACAATGACGATCAGGCATATCGCCGACTTCAACAACATCTGGACCGCCTTCCCATCGGTTTCCCCCCCACGGGGGACGGATCGGATATTCGATTGCTCAAACATGTTTTTACCCCGGAAGAGGCCCGCATTGCCGCCTGCCTCAGCCATGAACCCAGGCCCGTGGATCAGATCCTTGACCGGGCCGTGCGCCTGGTTTCCTCCAGGGGGGAATTGGTCGCCCATCTGGAGGCCATGGTTAAGAAGGGCGGGTTGGAATGCCGCTGTGAAAACGGACAGGATCTCTATGCCAACGCCCCCCTGGTGGTGGGGATCTACGAACTCCAGTTCGACCGCCTCACCCCGGAATTCATACGGGATTTCCAAGCCTATACCCAAAGCAAACGATACGGGATTTCCTTTCTTTCCACCAAGCGTCCCCAGATGCGGACCATCCCCATCAACAAGAGCATCACCCCGGACCTGCCCCTGGCCGGCCATGACCAGATCATGACCCTCCTTGAAACCGCAGAACCGCCCTTTGTGGTGGTCTCCTGCATCTGCCGGAAGAAAAAAAGGATTTTGGGGGAGCCCTGTCAACAGACCCACCGGGAGGAGACCTGCATGGCCATGGGCGGGGTGGCACAGACCCTGATAAAGATGGAGGCCGGTCGTGAGATTTCACGGGACGAGGCCATGGCGATCATTGCCAAAAATCAAGAGGAGGGGCTGGTGCTCCAGCCCTCCAATACCCGGAAAATAGAATTCCTCTGTTCCTGTTGCCCCTGTTGCTGTTCCATGCTGGACCTCCACCGGAGCCTGCCCGCCCCCCTGGATTTTTGGGAGAGCCCGTGCATGACCGTGCTGGATCTGGACCTCTGTGTGGGATGCGGGAAATGCCGGGATAGTTGCGGGGCCAATGCATTGACCTTTACCCAGGGATCGGGGAAAAACAAGGTCATCCCCGCCCTCAATTCCAATCGCTGCATCGGCTGCGGCCAATGCGTTTCCGCCTGTAAAACAGGGGCCCTGTCCCTTGTTTCCCGTCCCAAGTCGGCCACGCCCCCCGAGGACCGGGATGGGTTGAATGCCCTGTTCCTGGAGCACAAACATCCCCTGGCCCAGCTCAGGGCCGTGGGGACATTGGCCAAGGGCATGGTCAAGCACCGGGATTTCAGGCTTTTAAAGGGCGACTCCTGAGACAAAGCCACCGGTCCATGGCAGGAAGGGGGCCAACCCCGCCCGATCTGGAAGTGGGATCATCCAACAGGGAAGACCGGGGATGGGCATTGTCCTTCCCTGGTCGGCGCCTTGGGCATCCAATGGTCTATATGACAATCCGGGGAACCCGTGTCCGGTATCAGGCCGTAACCCGGGCATACATGGATTCGATGAGTTCGTAATATTTCCGGGAAATCACCTTGCGTTTGAATTTCAGGGTGGGGGTGATTTCGCCGGTCTCCACGGAAAAGGGCTTGGGCAACAGAACGAATTTTTTGATGGTTTCGAACCGGGCCAATTCCCTTGAATTCAGATCGATGCGTTTTCGATACAGGGCTGTCACCTCGGGCAGGGTGATCAATTCCTCAATGGAATTCCATTTGATTCTCTGTTTTTCAGCCCAGGCCTCCAGGGCATCCATGGCCGGGACCACAAGGGCGGAGATGAACTTTTGCCGGTCCCCCACGGCCACGATCTGTTCGATGAAATAATCCTTGCCCACATGGGTTTCGATGTGCTGGGGGGCGATGTTTTTACCGCCGGAGGTGATGATCAGCTCCTTGATCCGGTCGGTGATTCGCAGATAGCCCTCTTCGTCGAATTCGCCGATATCCCCGGTTTTCAACCAGCCGTCCACCATGGCTTCTGCGGTTTTTTCAGGGTTGTTGTAATAGCCCTGCATCACCTGGCCGCCCTTGACCAGGATTTCTCCGTTTTCGTCCAGTTTGACCTCACAGTCGGGCACGGGTTTGCCCACGGTGCCGAACTTGAATGCCCCCGGGCTGTTGAAGCTGACCATGGGGGCGGTTTCGGTCATGCCGTAGCCCTGGCAGATGAGCAGGCCGCAGGCAAAGAAAAATTCTTCAATGCTTTTTTCAAGGGGCGCACCACCGGCGGAGAAAAAATTCTTGGGGCCGCCCACGGCATCCCGGACCTTGGACAGCACAAGGCGGTCCAGCATGCGGAACTTCAAGGCCAAGCCCAGGGAGACGGGGGCGTTCTTTTGTTTCCGGGTGTGATACTTGCGGCCTGTGGCCAGGGCGGAGCTGAAGAGCAAGCGTTTCAGGGGCGATGCGTTTTCCTGACCGTTGCAGACGGCGGCGTATATTTTCTCGTATAGCCGGGGCACCGATACCATGGCAGTGGGGCGCACCTCTTTGAGGGTCTCAATCACTTTTTTGGGATCCGACAGGTAGGTGTTCAAGGCCCCCTTGGAATACAGATAATAGGACCAGAGCCGTTCGTAAACATGGCTCAGGGGAAGAAAGCACAGGGATACATCCTCCTGGGTCACGGTGAAATGTTTTTCCAGGGCCCGGAACTGGTGCAGGGCATTGGCATGGCTGAGCATTACCCCCTTGGGCAGACCGGTGGTGCCCGAGGTATAGATGATGGTCAGGGTGTGGTCCGGGGTCAGGTCGGCGCTCCGGGTCGTGATCTCATCCCTGGCTTCTTTGCCCAGCCCGGTTTCCATGAAATCGTAAAAATAGACGGCCCGAGAATCTTCCTGGGCTTCCTTTTCATAGGTGATGATTTTCAGGTCCGGATCGATAATGGCTGCCATGTTTTCAAACTGGGATGCATCCCCGGTGAATACCAGGCCGATGCCGGCATTCTCCACGATGTATGCGGCCTGCTCCCGGGTGTTGGTGCTGTAGATGGGCACCGAGACGGCACCCACCAGGATGCAGGCAAAATCGGTGAGCGTCCACTCATAACGGTTGGCCGAGTATATGCCCACCCGGTCCCCTGGGGCCACCCCCGCCTGGACCATGGCTGCAGCCAGGGTATGAACATGGGCCTTGAGGGCCCCATAGGTCATGGAATGCCATTCCTTTTCTTTTTTGTAGCGAAGTGCGGTCCGATCTTTGTGTCGGTCCATGGTATCCAGCAGTCGTCTTCCCAGGTCAGTCTCAGTCATCTGCATCTCCCCTAAAAACAGTCAAAAGCAGGTTCTTATACGGCGGGCCGGGGTAAATCAAGCCTTTCTGACTGGTGAGTCAGTCAAAAATGGGGCAAAACCCCTGACAGCAAGGCGCTCTATGCCTTTTGTAAAATTTTTGCAACAGGTCTTCCAGGGGACCGGGGTCCGGTCCGGGGCGTTTTGGACCCGGGAATTTTTCCATACCATGGTGCGACAGGGCAGCGATGCCGTTCTGGCGGGCTGGAAGGCCCGTTTGGTATCGGACTATCCTCTACCCATAACATAAGGAGGTAATGACATGGCGGGTATTGCCCAGATTGAATCCTATAGACCGATGATGCCCGGGGTGAACGGGGCCATTGCCCCAGGGATTCGTTTCATTGACGAAACGGTAACCCATTGCCAACCAATGGATTTCGGCAGATGGTTATCCTTTTTTTGCCATGGGGGATTTTACAATGTTAATGTGGTTTCTGCCCCCTCCCTGGAATCCGCCTAATTCAAGGAAGACCGTTCAAAACGCCAGGTCTCTGGGAGGGTTCAATTTGTCAAACCATATGTGGCCCCCAGAGACCGGCGGGGGCCGATTTTCATATTCGACCATGGTGGGGGTAAGGGGTTAATCCTGTTCCAGCCACTTTTCGGTTTCCGGGCTGAGGTAGGCATTGTCCAGGAGATCCTTGGCCCAGTGGGCACCCGAGGCCGCCACCTTCCGGCAGAGGCGGACAGCCGTGACCTGGACCGCCGGGGTTTCGTTCCAGATGGCGGTTTCCAGGAACCGGCTCTGGTTGGCGTCGGGCTTGGCCTGTTCCAAAAGGGCTTTGCAGCTGTCGCAGATGATGACGGCACGGTCTTCATCCGGCTCGGCGGGCAGGGGCTCCACCTCCACAACGGACATGGATACCCCCCGGGCTTCGCAGAGTTCACATTTCTTCTTGGCCCTGCGGATCAGGGCTTTGCCCAGCAGGGCCACTTGGTCGCGTCTTTTTTTATTTTTATCATAGCCTTTGGCCATGGGGATCTCCTTGGGATTCTATTGTGTTCCAGGTTCAGGATTGAATGCGGCAGATATGGGAAACCGCTGCTTTGATGGTTTTGATCAATGTGGGTCCGGTCATGCCTTCGTAAGCATCATAGGGGATGATATTATCGTCCCCGTGGAGGTCCGTGAGTTGATTCTCAAAGGTAAAGGCTGCTTCCACGAGTTCCTCCAGGCAGATGTCGCCGACCTGGTGGATCGGTTCCAGGTCCATGGCCAGAACATCGTGGGGGGACATGAGATACAGCTTTACCGGCGGGGTTTCCTCCACGGCTTCCCCTTGGGCGTGGCTGGCCCGTACCTCTGCCACAAGGTCGGCGGACCGCCGCATCAGGGGGTGGTCTTCATTGCACCCCCTGAAATGAAGTTCCGAGGCCATGTCCAGGATCAATTCCACGGCCCGGGACATCAATGGGTCTGACATGTATTTTCTCCGTTTTGTCATTGGCTGGTCAGGCGATATACCGGTGGGGGAAAAAATGCAAGTCTTTTGTCCATGGTTCCAGGGTATGGTTCCTGCCCCATTTATGCTATGGATGCGAGGGGCGGTCATTCATCCGCCCTTTGCCTGGGAATGGAGGATAAACCGACCCGGTGAGACACGATCCCTTTGGAGGAGACCGTTTGAGCCAGGGGGTAACCTAATGTGATTTGGATTTAAAACCCATGGAAAACAAAGAAAAGCAGATGTCCCGTCGCAGGGTTCTGCAAGATATTTTCAATGCTGGCCTGGATGCGGTCCGGCCCGATGACGCCCTGTGCCGTCACCTGAGCCTGGATGGAGAACAGCTGACCCTGGGAGACCGGCATTGGAACCTGGGGGAAATTGAGCATATCCATGTGGTGGGGGCGGGCAAGGGCGCCGGCCCTATGGCCTCGGCCCTGGAGAAGCTTTTGGGGGACCGGATCACCCAGGGGCTGGTCTGTGTGAAATACGGCCACACCGTCCCCACCCGGAGGATCCGCCTTGTGGAGGCGGCCCATCCCGTGCCCGATGGGGCAGGGGCCCATGCCGCCCGCCAAATGCTGGACCTGGTGAAGACCGCAGGGGAAAAGGATCTGGTGATCTGCCTGATCACGGGTGGGGCCAGTGCCTTGACCCCGGCCACCAAGGAGGGGATCTCCCTGGACCATCTCCAGGAAATGACCCGGCGTCTCATGGAATGGGGGGCGGAGATCCACGAAATCAACGCCCTGAGAAAGCATGTGTCCTGTTTCGGCGGGGGGCATCTGGCTGTGGCGGCCATGCCCGCCCAGGTGGTGAGCCTCATCATCTCCGATGTCATCGGGGACGACCTGGATGTCATTGCCTCGGGCCCCACCACACCGGACACCTCCACCCATGGGGACTGCATGGAGATCCTGGCCCGGTACCGGGGGGAAGGGCGCGTTCCAACGGTCCTGGTGGACCATTTTAAACGGGGCCTATCCGGGGAAATTCCGGAAACCCCGGGCAGTGATCACCCCGCCTTTGAAAGGGTTTGCAATGTCCTGGTGGCCACCAATGCCCAGGCCCTGGCCGCAGCCGGAAAGGCCGCCCGGCAATGGGGATACGAGCCCCGGGTGGTCACGGCCGCCATGGGGGGGGAGGCCCGGGACCAGGCCCGGTATATAGTCGAATATGCCAGGAAGGTGTTGGCCGATCCCCAGCGCCGGGGCCCGGTCTGCCTTTTGGCCGGCGGTGAGACCACGGTGACCCTCAGGGGCAAAGGAAAGGGCGGCCGGAACCAGGAAATGGCCCTGGCCGCCTGCCAATGGTTGGATCCCTCGGAAGAGATCGCAATGCTCTGCGTGGGCACCGACGGCACAGACGGCCCCACGGATGCGGCGGGGGGTTTTGCCTGCCCCCTGACCCTGGCCGCCATGGAAGAAACAGGCATCTCCCCCAAGGCTTACCTGGCCGACAACAACGCCTATGCCTTTTTGGAAAAGACGGGCAGCCTTGTGAAAACCGGCCCCACCCTTACCAATGTCATGGATCTGGTGATCATTTTGGTTGGATCGGATTCCCCCCGATAGAGCTGGCTCTCCATACCAGGTTTTGGCGATGAGGGAATTTGGCCGTTATCTGATTTTATCAACACGGCATCATAGCCGAAACTAGTTCGTCCATAGCGCTTTCAAAGTTTGTTTGTCTGACTTTCCTTCTTCCAATGGATGTTTGAACAGGCAGACCACAGGCTTTTGGTGACGGATGGCATAATTAAGTTCAAGTTGGGGCAAGCTTTCACCGGTGGGCGTTTTAATGACCGGGTCTTCCACTCCCACTATGGTGAAGAAATAACCGCAATTTCGGATCAGTTCTTCGGAGTCGGTGGACATCCTGGAAAAGTGACCTTGACCTGATTTTATCCCAGCTGGAAAGAAAACTGCCGGTCCTGTAGTCAGGGCCGGCAGTTTCGGTTTTCTGGGTTAAAGGATGACCAACCCCTTGTCCGAATGGTTCATGGAGACGGGGCTGCCGTCTTCGTCGATGACGTAGATGTTTTCAATGCGCATGCCCACCTCACCGGGGATGTAGATGCCCGGTTCGATGGAAAAGGCCATGCCCGGTTCCAGGACCTGGGGGCTGTTGCCCTTGATATAGGGCTCTTCATGGACATCCATGCCGATGCCGTGGCCCACCCGGTTGATGAAGCAGTGGCCGAACCCGGCATCCGTGATGATGTCCCGGGCGGCCCTGTCCACCTCCCCGGCGGTGATGCCGGGTTTGATGGCGGCCACGGCGGCCTGAAAGGCGCGGTCCACAATGGCGTAGATTTCCTTTTCCCTTTCCGTGGGGTCTCCCACAAAAAAGGTTCTGGAGGTGTCGGAGCAGAACCCGTCCACCCTGCAGCCGAAATCAAGAATAATCACATCCTTTTCCGTGATCACCCGGTCGTCCTTATTGTAGTGGGGGCGGGAGTTGTTGCTGCCCGAGGCCACGATGGGATCAAAGGAAGGGGTTAGGTCCTTGAGGGCGAATTGATTGAGGATTTCGGTTTTGATTTCCCGCTCGGTAAGCCCGGGTTTGATAAAGGTTTTTAAATGGTCCATGACTTCATCGGCATGGGCGCCTGCGGTTTCCATGGCATGGATCTGTTCCCGGGTTTTGGTGATGCGGACCTCCGAGAGCAAAGGATCGGCATTGATGAGCTGAAGGGACGGGAAGATCTCCTGGAGTTCCAGAAAATCCACAGCCCGCAGGTTCTGGTTGATGCCGATTTTACCCTGGGTGAGGCCGTGGTCCTTGAAAGCCTGGGTGATGGGAACGGAGAAATGGCCAGCATCCTCCCAGGTATAGACCGGGGTTTTTTCCGGAAGGTGGTTTGCCATGTCCTCGGCGTAGAGTTTGTTGGTGACGCAGAAAAATTTGGCATCTGGGGTGATGAAAATGGCCTGGAAGCGTTCGCAGCCGCCGGGGTCAAATCCGATGAGGCCGTTCATGTCCCCGCCGGGGGGGATGAGGGCCACATCCACTCCTTCACGGGAGAGGATGTGGGCCAGTTTCTGGGCATATGGGGAGAGCATTGGTCTTCCTTTATTTCAGTCTGATGGTTCCCAATTCAATGGATTAAAATCCGGCTAACCGATGAGATTGCCGGCATGGTGGCAGGCCACCAGCCGTCCTTGAATGGGCTTTAACGCCGGCACCTGGTTGCGGCAGATTTCGGTCTGGTAACGGCAGCGCTGGTGGAAGGGGCAGCCCGGGGGGGGATCCAAGGGGGAGGGCAGCTCCCCCTTCAACCGGATGCGGCCGATGCGGCGGCTGGGGTCCACATGGGGGGTGGCGGCCAGCAGGGCAATGGTATAGGGGTGCATGGGGTTGTCGAAGATGGCCTCCTTGGGCCCATGCTCCACCGGCCGTCCCAGGTACATGACCATGACCTCGTCGGCGATGAGCCGGACCACGGAAAGGTCGTGGGAGATGAAAAGATAGGCCAGGTTGAGTTCGTCCTGGAGGTCCATGAACAGGTTGAGGGCCTGGGCCTGGACCGATACGTCCAGGGCGGAGACCGGCTCGTCGGCCACCACCACGTCGGGGTTGAGCATGAGGGCACGGGCAATGGCGATGCGCTGGCGCTGGCCCCCGGAGAACATGTGGGGATACCGGTTGTACTGCTCCGGGCTCAGCCCCACCTTGGCCATGATGGCCAGGGCCTTGTCCCGTTTTTCCGCCTTGGAAAGAGTGGTGTTGATGGTCAAGGGTTCTTCCAGGATGCTCCCCACTTTTTTCCGGGGGTTCAATGACCCATAGGGATCCTGGAAAACGATCTGGACCCGGGATCTCAGGGCTTTGCGCTCTTCCTTGGTGGCGGTGTTGACGTGGATGCCGGCAATGTGAAGGTCGCCTGCCGTGGGGGCTTCGATCATGGTGACCAACCGGGCCAGGGTGGATTTCCCACAGCCCGACTCCCCGACCACGGCCAGGGTCTTTCCCTTTTCCACGCTGAAACTGGCCCCGTTCAGGGCCTTGAGGGTGGCCTTGGTTTTAATGATATGGCCCTGTTTCACCGTGTAATACCGGGTCAGGTCCTTTCCCACGATGATGGGTTGTTTTTCTTGGGTCTCAGGAGACATGGGCACCGCCTTTCTGGGTCAGGGGGTAGTGGCAGCGGACGGCGGAACCGTCCTGGGCATGGACCAGCTTGGGGGCTTCGGCCTTGCACGTGTCCGTGGCATAGCTGCACCGGGGGTGGAAGAGGCAGCCCGAGGGGCGGTCGTATTTGCCCGGAACCACGCCCGGGATCACGGGCAGTCGTTTGGACTCCACGTTGCGTTCGGGCAGGGCGTTGAGCAGGGCCTCGGTGTAGGGGTGGTCCGGACGGTTGAAAATTTGTTGGGAACTGTTCTTTTCCACCACCTGGCCGGCATACATGACCACCACGTTTTCCACGGTTTCGGCAATCATGGCCATGTCGTGGGTGATGAGGATCAGGGCCATGTCCTTTTTCCGCTGGAGTCCCAGAAGCAGATCCAAAATTTGGGCCTGGATGGTCACGTCCAAAGCGGTGGTGGGCTCATCGGCAATGAGGAGGATGGGATTACAGGCAATGGCCATGGCAATCATCACCCGCTGGCTCATGCCGCCGGAAAGCTGGTGGGGGAAGCATTTGAGCCGCTCTTCCGGGGCGGGGATCCCCACCTGCTGGAGGAGTTCAACCGCCCTTTTCTGGCGCTGGGCCCGGGTGCCGCCTTCGTGTACCTTGAGGGTCTCCTTGATCTGGAAGCCCACGGTGAAGCAGGGATTAAGGCTGGTCATGGGCTCCTGGAAGATCATGGCCACATCCTTGCCCGTGATGTTCCGTCTTTGCTTTTTGGGCATGGTCAGCAGGTCCTGTCCGTTAAAGGAGAGGGTGTCTGCCTTTACAATGCCGGGGAAGGGGATCAGCCCCATGAGGGCCAGCTGGGTCACACTTTTGCCGGAACCGGATTCTCCCACCACCCCCAGGACCTGGCCCTTGTCCAGGCTGATGTTCACATCATCCACGGCCATGAACCCTTCAAATTCAACGGAGAGGTTTTTTATTTCCACAAGATTGCTCATATTGGGTTCATCTCCTATCGTTTCATCTTGGGGTCAAGGGCGTCCCGAAGGCCGTCGCCTGCCAGGTTAAATGCCAGTACGGTCAAGAGGATGGCCAGGCCGGGGAAGGTGACCACCCACCAGGCCCGCTGGACAAATTGGAGGGAGTTGGCCAGCATGGCACCCCATTCCGGTGTGGGGGGCTGGGCGCCCATGCCCAGAAAGCCCAGGGCGGCCGCATCAAGAATGGCATTGGAAAAGGTAAGGGAGGCCTGGACAATGAGGGGGGGCAGGCAATTGGGCAGCAGCACGTTGAACATGAGCCGGACATGGCCGGCCCCGGAGACCCGGGATGCCGTGACATAGTCCTGGGTCTTTTCCGTGAGGACCTGGGCACGGGTGAGCCGGGTGAAATGGGGAAGCATGATCACGGCAATGGCCACAATGGCGTTCTCAAGGCTTGGCCCCAGCACCGCCACAATGGCCAGGGCCAAGAGCAGGGAGGGTAACGCCAGCATGATGTCCATGAGACGCATGATCAAAATCTCCACATATCCCTGGAAATAGCCGGCCAAAAGGCCCAGCAATATCCCGGAACCCAGGGAGAGGGTGACCACGATGACGCCGATGAATAGCGATAACCGGGCCCCGAAAATGAGTCGGGAAAGGATGTCCCGACCCAAATCGTCGGTGCCCAGGAGGAATTCACTGGTCCCCCCGTCCTGCCAGGCCGGCGGGGTGAGGATGGCGTCCCTGTATTGTTCAAAGGGGCTGTGGGGGGCAATATAGGGTGCGCTCAAGGCCACGGTGACGGCAAAGAGGATGAAGAACAGGCCGGCCACGGCGCCCTTGTTTTCGCTGAAGTATTTCCAGAATTCCACCAGGGGATGGGGGGGGGCCATGGTCTCTCTGGTCTCTTCCGTGTCTTGGGTAATGGCTGTACTCATGTCTTGTCCTTTAGGTGTGCCGGATACGGGGGTTGATGATGCCGTAAATCATATCCACGGTCAGGTTCACCAGGATGATGATGGACGCAATAATAAGGATGCCGCCCTGGACGGCCGGGTAGTCCCGTCGGGAAATGGATTCGATGAGCCATTTTCCCACCCCGGGCCAGGCAAAGATGGTTTCCGTGAGGATGGCGCCGGCAAGGAGGACCCCGGTCTGGAGTCCGATGACGGTGATCACCGGGATCATGGCGTTGCGCAGGGCATGGATCATGGTGATGCGGGCCGGGGAAAGGCCCTTGGCCTTGGCGGTTCTTACATAGTCGGCCTGGAGGACCTCCAGCATGGAGGAACGGGTCATGCGGGCGATGACGGCCATGGGAATGGTGCCCAATACCATGGAGGGCAGGATGAGGTGACGCACGGCCGATTTAAGGGCCCCTTCTTCGTCGGATCTTAAGGTGTCGATGAGCATGAAGCCGGTGTCGGCATCCACCCAGAACAGGGCGGAGAGGCGACCGGAAACCGGTGTCCAGCCCAGGTGAACCGAGAAAAAGAGGATAAAGAGGATGCCCAGCCAGAAGATGGGCATGGAATAACCGGTAAGGCTCACGGCCATGACGGTGTGATCAAAGGGCGACCCCCGCTTGACCCCGGCAAGGATGCCCACTGGAAGACCGATGCACACGGCAAAAATCATGGCGCAGAAGCTCAGCTCCACCGTGGCGGGAAAGAGGGTGAGGAACTCTTCCAGAATGGGCTTTTTCGTAACAAAGGATTCCCCCAGATCGCCGTGGAAAATCCCGTTCAAATATCGTAGATACTGGACGTACATGGGCTGGTCCAGTCCCATTTCCGCCCTAAGCCGTGCATGGCGCTCGGGGGCGATGCCCCGTTCCCCCGCCCGCATTTCCACCGGATCCCCCGGAATCAGATGGATGAGGGAAAAGGTGAGCAGGGTAATGCCGATGAAGGCGGGAAAAATGTGCAAAAATCGCCTTACAATAAATTGGATCATGACGAATCCTTTGGTTGAGCTGTCTTTGGGATCTACAAAGTATACCGGTGAAAGCCGGGGCGGTGGTCCACCGCCCCGGCCATGGGGTGTGCTTTGGACTCAGGTTACTTCAGGTCAACACCGTAGAAGATGTGGCCGCCAAAGGGGTCGATTTTGTAATCCACAACCTTGGGGCTAATCGGTTCGAAAACAACGGAGTGGGCGATGGTGACCCAGGGGGCCTGCTCTTTGAAAATTTTCTGTGCTTCGCGGTAGAGCTGGGTTCTCTTGTTGACGTCCGTGGTCAGCTTGGCTTCCTGGAGCAGATCGTCAAAGGGTTTGTAGCACCAGCGGGCCCGGTTGGCGGAACCCACGGCGTCGCAGCCCAGAAGAACGTTGAGAAAGTTATCCGGGTCGCCGTTGTCGCCGGTCCACCCCAGAAGGACGGTGTCATGTTCGCCTTCCTTGGAGCGTTTCAGGTACTCACCCCATTCAAAGGTAACGATTTTGGCCTTCACGCCGAGTTTGGCCCAGTCGGCCTGGATCATTTCCGCCATTCTTCTGGCGTTGGGGTTGTAGGGGCGCTGTACGGGCATGGCCCAGATATTGGTTTCAAACCCATCGGCATAACCGGCTTCGGCCAGCAGGGCTTTGGCTTTTTCCATGTCGTAGGCATAGTCTTTTATGGTTTCGTTATAGGACCAGATGGTGGGGGGGATGGGGTTGGTGGCGGCCTTACCGGCACCCTGGTAGATGGCGCCGATGATGGCACCCTTGTTAACGGCCATGTTCAGGGCCTGTCTGACCTTTACGTTGTCAAAGGGTTTCTTTTCGGTGTTAAAGCCCAGGTAGCCGACGTTGAGCCCTTCTTTTTCCATGAGGTTGACGGCGGCGTCTTTTTTCATCAGTGCCAGGTCGGCGGGGTTGGGATAGGGCATGACGTGGCATTCACCGGCCTTAAGCTTGGCATAGCGAACGCTGGGGTCCGGGGTGATGGAGAAGACCAGCTTGTCGATCTTGGCTTTACCCATCCAATAAGTAGGGTGGGCCTTATAGCGGATCATACTGTCTTTTTGATAGCTTACAAATACAAAGGGACCGGTTCCGATGGGTTTCTGGTCGAATTCCGTGGGGGTGCCGGCTTTCATCATTTTGTCTGCATATTCAGCAGAGTGGATGGAGGCGAAATCCATGGCCAGGTTGGCGATGAAGGGGGCTTCGGGCTTGGCCAGCTTGAAGACCACGGTGTAATCGTCTATTTTTTCGATGGCCTGGACAAGGTCGGTCATGCCCATGGCTTCGAAATATTCGTAGGAGGCCCCGCTGACCTTGTGGTAGGGATGGGCTTTGTCCTTCTGGCGGTTGAAACTGAAGAGAACGTCGTCTGCGTTGAATTGGCGTGTGGGTTTAAAAAAGGGAGTGGAATGGAAATCAACACCCTTTCTCAGGTGGAAGGTATAGGTTTTACCGTCTGCGGATACGTCCCAGGATTCGGCCAGGCCGGGGATGATCTTGGTGGTGCCGCGTTCAAATATGGCCAGCTTGTCGAAGAGCTGCCGGGAAGAGGCATCAAAGGTGGTTCCTGCTGTGAAATGGGCCGGAGTAAAGCCTTCGGGGCTTCCTTCGGAACAATATACCAGGGTTTTGGCATGTGCGGATACAACAAAAATACTCAGCAATGCCACAAGAAACATACTCAAAAGGTAGGATCTTAACTTCATCTGCTTTTCTCCTTAATTATGGTATTCAAACACAGCCCTGCCAATGGTACGGGATGACAGGATTATTTTACGGCTCTGATAATAGGGATGACGCCTTTCAAATTAAAATGACTAAATAGAGTCTGATATATGAAGCAAATGTTCATCTGTCAACAGGTTTTATCGAATTCAGGTCTTCAGACCAATTTCAAAGTAATTTTCCCAGTTCGCATTGGATGGCGGAAAGATGACGCTCCATCCATACCCTTGCCTGGTCGGCATCCTGTCTTTTTATGGCCTTATATGTTTTTTGGGCGGTATATACTGAAATTTTCTTATAGTCCCTACTCAGATTTCCAGTGTTGAGGCCGGCATGGTGGGAGCGCAATTTTTCCAGGAAGAGTTTGGTCATCTCGCAGATCACCATGTTGTTGGTGGCTTCGGCAACGCCGGTGTGAAACTCCAGATCCAGGGCCAGGAAGGTTTCGTAATCGTCAAAGGCCGTGGGCAGCTGGGCCAGGGTGGCATCAAGGCGGTTTAACTGGGTGGTGTCTGCCCGTGATGCGGCCAGGGCTGCGGACTTGCATTCCATGAGGGTTCGGGCCTCCATGAGGTCAAAGGCCGATCCCATGGCCATGGCCCGGGCCAGTTTGTCCATGTTAGGGGCCTTGCCCGGCAATGCCGCCTTGATGTAGGTGCCCTTTCCCTGGATGGGTTCCAGGTAGCCCATGGCCACCAGGGCGTTGACCGCTTCCCGCAATGAGGAGCGTCCCACCCCCAGAAGGGCGGCCAGTTCCCGTTGGGAGGGGAGGCGGCTTCCCGGGGGAAGGGTGTGGTTTTCGATTTGTTCTAGTATCTGCTGGGCCACCAGGTCTGGGGCTGAACTTTTTTTGATGGTCTTGAATCCCATGGAACACCCTGTCAGTTTTTCATAGGTAAAAAGAATAGCACTTTCCTTACTTTATCAGATCCTGAACGGTCAAGGAGATTTTTAAACTCTTGCACCTTTGGGAAACGGTTTTATTGTCTGGTCTTCCTTTGGTCGCCCTGGTGGTTTTGTTCCAAAGGCGGATTGTTTTTTAATTTTGAAATATCCAATGGAGCAAAATAAATAAACTCTATTTGATATGAAAATCCGGAAAACTGTCCGTAATCCCAGACGCTCCTGATCCGGCTGTATCATGTCCGCTTAAAGGTTTGTTTAATGTTTTGAAAAAGGGAAAAGAGCAGTGAAGCATATCTCCGTCACCCATGTCCTCCACGGGGTGAAGACCGCCCTGGCCGCGGTTATGGCCTATGGACTGACCCTGTGGCTGCAGTTGGATTTTGGATATTGGGCCGTGATTACGGCAGTGATAGTGATGCAGATCTATGTGGCCGATTCCGTGGAACTTTGCCTCTACCGCCTCAGCGGGACCACAGCCGGTGCCCTCTTGGGCATTGGCGTATTACACCTGATTCCCCCGGCACCTTTTGCGGTGGCCTCCGCCCTGTTTGTGACCATTGGGGTTTGCAGCTTTCTGACCCGGTACCGGACCCAGTTCCGCATGGCCGCCATCACCGTGGCCATTGTGGTGCTCACCGGTCTCCACGCCGAAAGCAGCCTGGCCTTTGGGTTGTTCCGCATTCTGGAAATCTTTGTGGGGATTCTCTGTGCCTTTGTGGTATCGGTCCTGGTCTTTCCAAAGCGGCGGGTGGATGTGCTCAGATCCAATCTCATCTCCCAGGCGGAAACCTGCGGCAGTTTGTGCCTGATTTTGGCCAATGCATTCACCCATCGCCAGCGCAATGTCTCCGATACCCTGGTGGAGGAACTCTCCAGGGAAACCTGGGGGAACCACAGCCTTTTCCAGAAGATCCGGCAAAATGAGGCATTGATCTATTACCGTATGTTTGACAAGGGGTTTAAGGCCAAGATCAAGCTCATGAACCGGTGCGTCTATCATCTCCACAACATGGTGCGGACCTTGAATGCCCTTCCGGGCAATGGGTTTGAGATCATTTTATCCCAGGAACTCAGCGCCCTTGCCCGGGCAGCCGCCAATACCTTAAGGGCGGTGGTGGCCGACGCGCCGGATACCGGTGCGGATGGTCTGGCCGCCTGCATACAGGCATTGGACAACGGGCTGATAAACATCCGGAGGGATGGCCGCATCCGGCGGTTCGATTCCAAACGCCTGGTCCAGATTTTTTCCTTCTACTCCAGCCTGGTCTATTTTTCCCAGGATGTGCTGGCCCTGGCCAGGGTAGAGGACAATCCGGCTGGAGGATGACGGACCTGCCCTGGAGGGTTATAGCCATGGTTGAAAGTGGCTGTTTTTTTGCAGTGCCGTTTTTTCGGTGCATCTGTCGGCAGAACTGCAACCCATGGTCGCTCTTCCGCCCTGGGCCGGGATCCTTCCCTTTTAATCAATAAAAAAATCAACCGGTCGTGTTGATACCCCAATTCCGGTCCTGGATCTTTACCTGTGGCGGCCTTGTGAATCGGTTTTCCACAAGGGTGTGGGGCCTTTGGTAGCTTTTATTCCATGGCTGCATATCCGGGCATTTCCCATGGCGGTTTTCCTTTTTTTTATCCCAAATGAAATGGCCTGTTACTTGCAATGTCCTGTATGGCCCCCGGTTGGTCCGGGAGCCCCATTGGAATACCATTACCGGATATATAGATCCAATCATTAGGAAAGGAGAATCCTATGAAAATCAAATCCATCTGTCTGGCCCTTATCTGCTGTTTTCTTTTCATGGGGGGGAACCTGTTTGCAGGAAGCACCTCCCTTCAATACCCTGTGAAAATAGCAGATCACAAGGGAAAGGACCTCACCCCATCACAGGCATATGAGATGGCGCTAAACGACCCCCATGTCTTCATTGTGGATGTCCGGACCCGCCCTGAGTATGTATTGGTGGGGCACCCCACCATTGCGTTCCACATCCCCTGCAAATTCTGGACAGGCAAACATGTGACCAAGGGATACGGTATGGCCGATAATACCGCCTTTGCCGCAGATCTTCGGGCCCGGTTCAACCCTAAAACCGATTCCCTGATTTTCATGTGCCGCAGCGGCAAACGCTCCTGCCTGGCCGCCAACCTGGCTGCCGCCTCCCAATGGCCCGAAGACAAGGTGTACAATATGATGGGTGGGTTTGAAGGGGACAAGATGAAACAGGCCCACAGCAGCTTCAACGGCAAACGGGTATTGGGCGGCTGGAAAAATGAGGGATTGCCCTGGACGTATAAGGTGGATCCGAGATTGGCCTATCCTGAAACCCCCTAACCTGGATTACAATACGCCCATTGCAAGTCCAGGGTATTCGGTTTGAAAACAGCATCCCTTTGCCGGGATGCTGTTTTATTTTAGGGGTGACGGCTGCGGTAGTGGTTCAAGGCCAGGCCCGAGCCCACAATGAGCAGGCCGCCCAGGAAGAAGCGGACAGAAACGGGGTCTTTCATGAAACAGATGCCCACAAGGGCGGCAAACACCGTCTCCGTGGACATGTAGGCGGCCCCTTCAAACCCTTTGCAATAGTAGAATCCCTGGTTCATGAGCAGCTGCCCCCCCACCGAGGATAAAATCATGGTCAGGATGATGGTCCATTCCATGGCCGTGGATGGGACAATGGGATGGGCCAGGGCCAAAGGCGCCGTGATCAGGGCCCCCATGGTGCAGAAATAGGTGAAGATGACCCCGGGGCCGTTGTGGCTTCGCAGGCCCTGGATCAGGGTGACGGTGATGCCGGCGAAAAAGGCCCCGGCCAGGACCATGACCTGGCCGAAGGTGGAGCCGGAAAAATCAAAGTCGAAGAGCACACCCACCCCGGCCAGCAATGCCCCCATGCAGGCCAGTTGAAAGACGGAGATCCGGTCCCGGTAAAAGAGAAAACCGAAAAAAGCGGCAAACACGGGATAGGAGTAGAAAAGGACCACCGCAGTGGACAGGGGAAGGATCCGCATGCCCGTGACCACACAGACAAAGGCCAGGGAACCGGTGATGCCCCTGAGAATCAGCAAGGATCGCTTTTTCCCCCGGAAGGGATGTTTGCACCGGGAGGCCGATGCCAGCACCATGAAGACCAGGCCGCCAAAGCAGCGGATAAACCCCACATGCCAGACCGTGTACGCCTGGGGCATGAGTTTGACCATGGAACTCATGGCTGTGAACATGAGGGCTGCTCCCAGCATGATGAGGGGGCCTCTGAAGGCGGGAAGGGGGGCCGGGCCGGACGCCGCAGATATGGAATTCATTGTGGATCCTTACATTAACAATAAAAACGCACCCTTTAGCACCAATGGCGGCAAAGGGCAAGGGGGAATCCTAATCCCTCCATGGAGCCCGGCGTTGGAGGGCCGGACTGTTACGAAAATAATCCGGTGGAACTGTCCCTTTTGAAGGGAAGACAAACTTGATAGAGTGATGCCTCAAACTGAAAATTCCACGGTCGTTTGTTTTAAAGGGTCGATGTGGTATGCATGTGAAATATTATGAGAAACATTCCCATTTGGGAAGGAGCCCCCATGACAGATCCCGTTCAATCCCCACCCCCATCCCATTTGCGCGGGTATGTTTTTGCCCTTTTGGCCACGGCATTCTGGTCCGGTAATTTCATCATGGCCAGGGGGCTCAACCAGGACATTCCCCCCATCACCCTTGCCTTTTGCAGGTGGGCCACGGCCGTGGTCTTTTTCCTGCCCTTTGCCCTGAAAACCGTGGTTCGGGAGCGAAGGGCGATTTTTGCCCATCTGCCCTACCTTAGCCTGGTCTCCTTCATCGGGGTCTCCTGCTTTAACACCTTTATCTACATTGCCGGCCATACCACCACGGCCATGAACCTGGCCCTGATTTCCATCACCTTTCCGGTCTTTATCCTTTTGATTTCCCGGGTGGCCTTTGGCCATGGGCTGGGGATCCGAAAATTGGCCGGGGTGGCCCTGGTTCTTGTGGGCGTTGTCGCATTGATTTCAAAGGGGGAGGTGGCCCGGCTTGTGAAGATCCAGTTTACCATTGGGGATATCTGGGTGCTGGCGGCTGCGGTTCTCTTTGCCGTTTATTCCATCCTTTTGAAACAAAAACCCAAGGAACTGGGCCTGGTGTCGGTGCAGTTTTCCACCTTTTTTCTGGGACTTACCTTTCTGTTTCCCTTTTTCATCTGGGAACAATGGGGGCAGAACCGGTCTTTTTTTACCCCAAAGGTTATGGGCGCGGTGCTCTACGTGGGGATATTCGCTTCCCTGTTTGCCTTTGTCTGCTGGAACAAGGCCGTGGAAATCGCCGGTCCTGCCAGGGCCGGCATGGTCTATTATCTTCTGCCCATGTTCTGCGGGGGCCTGGGCCATGTCTTTCTGGGGGAACCCGTGGGGCGCCTCCATCTGTTCAGCCTCTGTGTCATTGTCTCCGGTATCCTGCTCACCAATTCAGGAACCGGGAAACGCCGGGTTAAAACCATGGAACCCAAAGAGGAGAACGGATGATGAGCAGGGCCATGAATGTCCACGACCGGATATCCCATGGGACGAAACAATAGCTCCGGCCTGGCGCATGTCCCTGCAAATGGTGGTAAAGAAGGGCCCTTCTTTCAGATTGACATCCCCAAATGGATTGGAGCAAATGGTACTGAAGACTTGGGTTACTCGGATTTTGAAGGGATTATTCGGCTCTTGCTTTCAAGGTACCAGATCAGGCCGAAGCCGATGAGGGCCATGAAAATCCCCGTGGCCAGGCTGTCCTGCCCCATGGAAAAAATCTGTTCCGGCAGCAGGTTTCCGCCCTCGGCCTTCCAGGGCCAGACCTTGTTCAAGGAGCCCACCATGAAACCGGCCAAAATGGAAATGGTGATGTCCCGGTACCGGGCCAAAAGCCAGGAGAGGACATTGGAAAAGACCAGAAGGCCGCAGACCGCCCCCAGCCCCAGCACCACCAGGATATCCAGGCGGAAGTCCGTCACCGCCGCCAGGATAAACTGATATTTTCCCAATAGCACCAGGATGAAACTGCCGGAGATGCCAGGCAGGATCATGGCGCAGATGGCCAGGGCCCCGGACAAAAAGACAAACCAGAGGGCTTCGGGTGTGGTGGTGGGGGAGAGCACGGTGACGGCAAAGGCCACCACCGTTCCCAGTGCAGCCCCGGTGAGGGTGGCCGGTTCCCAATGGTTCACCTGCCGGGCCACCACCAGGGCCGAGGCAATGATCAGGCCGAAGAAAAAGGACCAGATAAAGACGGGGTATGCCTCCAGACCGTGTTTCAGCAGCCGGGCCAGGGTAAGGGCAGAGGTGAGGATGCCCATGGCCAGGAGGACGAGGAATTCTCCGTTGACGGCCTGCCAAAAGGCGTTGAATTCGCCCTTGATCAGCAGCCGGGCCGAGGTGGGATTCACCGCCTTGATGCTGTTCAACAATGTCTCATAGATACCGGAGATAAGGGCAATGGTCCCCCCGGATACACCGGGCACAATGTCGGCTGCGCCCATGGCAGCCCCCCTGATGAAGATACCCAGCCGGGTAATGGCAATTGGTTTCATGGATGACAATTCTCTGTTTGGGTCTGGAAAAATATGGGATTTCTACCACAGCGGCGTTGAAATTACAAAAGGGGATTTCCCCCATGGGGGCAGCGGCACGGGGCCGGCATGGGATGCCCCCGGGTCAGGTCGACCGGGGATATGCCTTTCGATAGATCCTATGGGGGGCGGAAAGGGGCTCATACCGGTCTTCCATGCCTGAAAAATGAAGGGTCTCCTTGTCGCCCAGACAGAGGATTCCCCCATGGCAAAGGCTCTGGTCAAAGAGGGTTAACACCCGGTTCTGTAATTCCGGGTTGAAATAGATCAATACATTGCGGCAGAGGATGAGGTTCATCTCACCGAAACTGCCGTCGCAGACCAGGTTGTGATGGGAGAAAAGGATCCGTTCCCGGAGGTCGTTGTCTATAATCACGGATTCGTACCGGGCCCGGTAGTAACGGGTGAATTCCTTTTTCCCCCCGCTGTTGTGGTAGTTTTTGACAAAGGTCTGCATTTTTTCAAGGGGGTAGGATGCCTGGCATGCCTTTGCCAGGGAGTGGGCATTGATGTCCGTGGCATAGATTTGGCACCGGTCATAGACCCCTTCTTCCTTGAGGAGGATGGCCAGGGAATATGCCTCTTCCCCGGTGGCGCAGCCTGCGCACCATATCTTGACATAGGGCCATGGGGAAAAAAGGGGGATGACCCGGCTCCGGATCAGGGCATAGACCTCGGGGTTCCGGAACATCTCCGTCACGGTGATGGACATTTCCCTTAAAAAAAGGTCAAAGCAGTGGTCGTCGTGGAGGAGGAGGGGAATGAGGCTGGAAATATGGGGCTGGCCCAGTTTGATGCGGGTGGCCTCGATGCGCCGGTCCAGGGAGTGGCGGGCATAGTTTTGAAAATCATAGCCCTTTTCCCTGCGCACGGCCTTAAGGAGAAGCTCGATTTCAAGGGCCTGGGTTCGAAGGGGATCTTTGGGGATCATTGGCCTTACCTCGAATAGAGCCAGACCTTTAGGATGGAAAAGAGCTTGTCCTTGTCAATGGGTTTGGCCAGGTAATCATTGGCACCGGCATCCAGGCATTTTTCCCGGTCCTTGGGCATGGCCTTGGCCGTGAGGGCGATGATGGGCAGATTTTTATATTCGGCCTGTTCCCGGATTTTCATGGTGGCCTCATACCCGTCCATTTCCGGCATCATGATGTCCATGAGTACCAGGTCAAAGTCCTGTTCCTTGAGTTTTTTCAGGGCCTCCGCCCCATTTTCGGCCATGCCGACCTCCATCCCGGCCCGCTGGAGCAGCCCGGATACCGCATAAATATTTCGCATGTCGTCGTCCACCAGAAGGACCTGCTTATCCTTGAAAAGGGTCTGGTCGTCGTGGATGAGGGGGGAAATGGGGGACCGGGCCCCGGGCAGTTTTTCCGCAACGGTGTGCAAAAAGAGGGAGATCTCTTCCTGGAGACGCTGGTAGCCGTCCGGACCCTTGGGAATCACCTTGCGGGCATATTGAAGGATCTGGTTCATCTCTTTTCGGGTCAGGTCCTTGGCCGTGTAGACCAGCACCGGGGGCAGAACCAGGTTGGGGGCCCTGCGCACAAGGGTTTCCAAAAGCCGGTGCCCGTCCATGTCCGGCAGGCTGAGATCCAGGATGACGCAGTCAAAGGTTTTTGTGGTGATGGCGTCAATGGCGGCCTCCCCCGTATCCACCACCCGGATGTCCACGCTGTCCTTGGTGAAAAGCTCGGTGATGGCGGCCTGGTGGACAGGATCATCCTCCACAAGGAGGAAGGTGTTGGCATCATTGCCCAGGGCACCGGTGATCCGGTTCAGGGCCATGTGGACCTCTTCCCTGCCCGCTGGTTTCAGAAGATAGCCCACGGCCCCCTGTTCCATGCATTGGTTCATCTCGTCCCGCCCGGAGATGATATGCACCGGGATATGGCGGGTGGCCGCCGATGCCTTGAGTTCCTTTAACACGGTTTTGCCGTTGATGTCCGGAAGGATAAGGTCCAGGATAATGCCGGCGCAGGCGTGGTTCCGGGCCCATTCCAGACCCTTGCTTCCCGTGGGGCTGACATGGGGAAGATAGCCTTTTTCCCGGGCCAGGGTTTCAACGGCCTGGGCAAAGCTGGGATCGTCTTCGATGATGAGCAGGGGGGGCCTGCCCGTGACATCCTGGGTGGGGGCATTGGCCTTTCCCATGTGCATGGCTTCTGCCGGATGGAGGTGGGAGGCCCGGGGCCGTTCCAGGGGTAGGCGGATGGTGAAGTCTGCGCCGCAGCCTTCCTGGCTGTTGACCTTGATATCCCCCTTGAGCAATTCCACCAGACGTTTGGAAATGCTCAGGCCCAGGCCCGTGCCCCCGTACTTCCGTGTGGTGGTGCCGTCGGCCTGGATAAAGGCGTCAAAGATGCACTCCTGTTTGTCCCTTGCAATGCCGATGCCCGTGTCAATGACGCTGAAAACCATGAGGGCTTTTCCGCTGTCCCTGTCCCGGTCCTTCTCCGCCTTGAGGGTCACCGAGCCCTGGTGGGTGAATTTAACGGCATTGCTCATGAAATTGTTGAGAATCTGGCGGAGCAGCCGGATATCGGTTTCCATTTCCACGGCTGCCGCCTCCGCCGTATCCAGGTGCAGTTCCAGCCCCTTGGCCCGGGCCTGGGAGTCGTAGGTGGCAAGGATATCATCGAGAAAGGGCTCCACCACCAGGGTTTCAGTATGTACCTCCATGCGCCCGGCCTCGATTTTGGACAGGTCCAAGATATCGTTGATCAGTGTGAGCAACTCCTTTCCGCTGTTGTAGATGATCTTTGCCGACTTGACCTGGTCGGGTGTCAGATTTTTTTCCCCGTTTTCCGACAGGTTCTGGGCCAGGATCAAAAGGCTGTTCAAAGGGCTGCGCAGTTCATGGCTCATATTGGCCAGGAATTCACTCTTGTACTGGCTGGCATTGCCCAGCTTGGCCGCCTTTACGGCCAGCTCCTCTTTGGAGTCTTCCAGTTCCGCCTGCTGTTCGTAGAGGCGTTGGGTTTTTTCCGTGAGTTCCTCATTGGCGGCCTTGAGCTCCTCACTCTGGGTTTCCAGTTCATCCTGGGAGTGTTTGAGGTGGGCGGTCTGTTCTTCCAATTCTTCGTTGGCGGCCTTGAGTTCCTCGTGCTGGCGCTGGATCTGGTGGAGGAGTTCCTGTTCCTGTTCAATGGATTTGACACTGTTGACGGCGGTTGCCAGGGTGTATTCCACAGCCGACATCAAAGCGGTTTCCCCGGAGCCCAGTTGCGACAGCCCGGCCACCTCCACCATGGCGACGACCCTCTCCCCATGGACAAGGGGATGGATGAGCAGGCTCACCGGACCGGCCTTGCCCAGACTGGAGGCAATGGGCAGGTAATCCTCGGGCAGATCGTTGAGGACAAGGCCCCTTCGCCGGGAAAGGGCCTGGCCCAGAAGCCCCTGTCCCCCTCGAATCTGTTTTGGAATGCCGGTGGGGTCTGCAAGGGCATAGCCGCCGTGGAAAATCAGATCCCCATCTTCCCCCACCAGATAAAAGGCACCGGTTTCCGCATTCAAATAGGTGCACAGCTCGGTGATGATAGCCGTACCCAGGCCGACCATGGTGGTATGGCCCTGGATGGCCTGGCTCAACCGGGCATGCCCCCGGTCCAGCCATGCCTGGTGTTGTCCCTTTTCCCTGGAGTCGGCCAGGGTCTGGATCATCTGGTTGAAAATCTGGCTCAGCTTTCCGATTTCATTGGCCGAGTCCAGGGCGGGAAGAAGGCTGTAATCCCCCCTGCTGATCTCCTGGGCCTTGTCCGTAAGGGTGGCCAGGGGTTTTACGATGCGCCGGGAAAGCAGGAGGGCAAAGAGAAGAACCGCAAGGGTGAGGCCCCCCAGAAGCAGGGTGTTCAGCAGCCGGAACCGGTCCATGGTGGCATAGGCTTCTTTTTTGGAGATTTCTGCAATGACCCCGAAGGAGACATTGTGCAGCTGGATGGATTCGTAAATGCCCAGGACCTTGTCCCCGTGGAGACCTTCATAGGGGGTGGGGGGCTGGGGGGGGCCTTCCAGGGAAGGGGACAGGCTTTTCTGCCAGAGCCGGGCCGCCAGGGTATGGACCGGGGTGTCCAGAAGTTTAAGGCCGGGATTCTGTTTGGAAGCAGACCTCAACGTGAGATCCGGCCCCACCAGGAAGACCTCGGTGCTTTTTCCCAGGGAGACGTCGGGCTGGCTGATCTGGTTGATGTGGCGGATGGGAAATTGAAAGGCCATGAGGCCCATGGGCCTGCCCTGGGCATCTGAAACCGGGGCGGTCATGAACCCGAAGATCCCCTGGTCGGAGTAGGGATATCGGTCAAAGTCACTGATGGCGATTTCATTTGTTTTCAGTGTCTTGGCTGCTGCCCTGGAAAATTGGGAGCCCACGTGGAGGCTGTTGCCCTGGAAGAGGTTGGTGCCCAGGTCGTTTTCCCGGGTGACGGTGTAGAGGATGTTGCCCAATGGGTCGATGAGGAAGATGTCATAATAGGTGTGCACATCGAGGAATCGATCCAGATCCTGTGAATGGTCATTGACGATCTCAGTCCATTGCCGGCTTTTGACAAAGGCCGGCAGGGAAAGGTTGGAGGCCTGGTATCCCTGGGTCAGGGCGGTCATGAATCCGGCATTGCGTAAGCTGTGGGACTGGAGACCGATGTCGGTGAGTCCCTTTAGAAAATAGGCGTTGATCTGTTTTTTTCTTTCCAGGGCAATGGATTTAAGGGCCTTTTGGGTGTTGAGAAAGGCGGTTTTCTGGATGGCGCTGTAGGAGACAATGGTAACCGTTACCACGGGAATGAGGCAGAGCAGGATAAAGCTGGCCACAATGGTGAAGGAGAGCCGCTGGAAAAAGGGAATTCCCGCATTGTGTTTCTGTACCAAAATGCCCCCTTGTCTAATTCAGGTAGGTGTTGGTGCGTTGATTCAAGGTCTCCCTGGCCTGGTTCAATTCAAGGCCGGTGACGCTGAGCAGACCCTTTTCGTCCACGATGTCCAGGAAGATGCCCACCAGTTTGGGGTCAAACTGGGTGCCGGCGTTTTCCACCAGTTCCGAGATGACCTTGTCCGGGCTGAGTTTGGGGCGGTAGGGGCGGTGGGATTCCATGGCCGAGACGGCATTGCCCAGGGCCAGAACCCGGGACCCGATTGGAATCTCCTGGGAGGTAAGGGCATTGGGATAACCCTGGCCGTCGAATCGCTCGCTGTGGTGGACCAGGATCTTTTTTTCCGATTTGAAACCGTCGAACATTTCGATGAGATCCTGCTTTTTTCCGGGCAGTTCTTCCAATGTGAGCTGGTCTCCGGGACTGAGGGTTCCGGGCTTGGACAGGATGGCATCGCCCATGAGGAAGCGGAAACAATTGTTGAAAAATGCGGCGTGGAGGATGGACTGGGTCTCCTGGGAAGACATTTCCAGTTTGTCACAGATCTCGCGGACGTATTCTGCGGTCCGCCGGGTTTCGGTTTCAAGTTCTGCTCCGCCCATCTCCCGTATGAGCACGTGGAAGCGGTGCATGGTGGTCTGTTTGGTCCGGTTCTGGAGGGTTTGCATCTCCGCCTCCAGAAAGGCATCGGGGTTCTTGATTCCCTGGGGCAGGTCGGTGCCCTGGGCTTCCCCGTAGATTCTCAGGCAGTTCCTGCCGGACCCCTTGGCGTGGTAGAGGGCCTTGTCTGCGCACTTGATCAGGTCCATTCCCCCGGCGGCCTTGCAGGAATGGTTGGCCGCCAGGCCGATGCTCACGGTGAGCTTCACCCGTTCCCCCCGGCATTCAAAGGGGGTGGACCGGCATTTTTCACCAATACTGTCGGCCAGCTGCCGGGCACCGTCCACATCGGTCTGGGGCAGGAGGACCAGGAATTCCTCTCCGCCGTATCTGAAGATATGGTCGGATTCCCGGGTCCCCTGTTTGAGCAGGAGGGAGAATTCCTTTAGAATCTGATCCCCGCAGTCGTGGCCGTAGGTGTCGTTGATGTCCTTGAAATGGTCCAGGTCCAGCAAAAGGCAGGAAAGGGGCAGTTCGTATCGCTGGGCCCGTTTGAATTCCTGTTTAAGGATCTCCTTCATGTACCTGCGGTTGAACAATCCGGTGAGCTCGTCCCGGGTGGAGAGGACGGCCATTTTTTTTAAGGCGGCCTGGATGTTCCGGTTGAGCCTGAATTTCTCCAGACAGGACTGGACCTGGGAGAGGATTTCCCGTTCCTCCATCTGGTTTGGGAAAATACACCCGCTGATGTCCATGGGAAAATCCAGGAAATCGGCTTCCAGGTCCGTGGGATCGGCAATGCCCAGGAAGGGAGTTGCAGCACTCTTCTGTTTCAGGGCTTTGATTTCCTCCTTGGTTGCGGTTGCCGCCAGCTGCCGTCCCAACAGAGCCAGGTCAAACCGTTTTCTGGAGAGCTGTTCCAGCCCTGCTTTTATACTGGATTCCCCTATAAGCTTGAGATGGGGGACGGCCCTGAGTTGAGTCCTTAGAAGGGCCAGGTCGACCTTACCCGTTTCCATGTAGAGGATGCTGAATTCATGGCCGGGGTTCAGGGGCTTGGGATGGGGGCTGCTCAATTGGGTTGCCGAATGATCCATGCGCTGGATGCGCTGGACGATTTCCGCCAGGCGCCGGCCCGAGGTCTGGATCTGTTGGATGATTTTTGAAGCGGTTTCATCCTCGGTTCCATCCATGATCAGCAAGTCCACATTTCCCAGGAGTACCATCAGGGGTTGGCTTAACTCGTGGGCCGTTGCCCCGGCCATCTGGAGCACCACCTTCACCCGTTCTTCTTCAATCATGGATTCCTGCTGCTGGAGGATTTTGTGATTGGCGCGGTTGAGGCGCTGGTTCTGGAGTTCTATGGTTTTTTTCTGGGTATAGAGGGAGAGGAAGATATCCACCTTGGTTTTCAGGATTTCCGGCACCAGGGGTTTGAAAATATAATCCACTGCCCCGGATTCGTATCCCTTGAATACATGGGTGTCGTCCTTGGAAAAGGCCGTGATGAAAATAATGGGAATATACTGGGTTTTCTGGTTGGTGCGGATGAGTTCTGCGGTTTCAAATCCGTCCATCTCCGGCATCTGTACATCCATGAGGATGAGGGCGATTTCATGGTTTAGAAGTTCCCTCAGGGCCTGGCTGCCCGAGGTGGCGGAAATGATCTCCACCCCGGGGCGCTTAAGGATGATTTCCAGGGAATAGAGGTTTTCCGGCCGATCGTCGACGATCAGGATTTTCGGGGAGGGGCCCCCTTGATCTGTTGTGGCCATGACGTTTCTCTTTTATACCTGTTTTTATGATCGTTCGCCTTGATGACGATTCATGTAAACTGGATCATGTGGGAATGCGGAAACGGAAGATGGAGGAATGAAGAGGGTTCGATTGATTTGAAAAGATTGTTTAGTATACCACAGTGTTTCTGGTGATACCAAATAAAAACAAACGGTTGGGGTGGGTCTATTCAGTGCTGTGCCGGAATCCCATCATCAATGCGGCCAGGGCAATGAAGGTGATGGCCCCGGAAAGCCAGCTGACACCTGCGATTCCGGAGACGTTCCAGCACAGTCCCCCGGAGAGTGCGCCCACAACCCGGCCCAGGCCCCGCACGGCAAAAAAGACGGAAATCACCGTTCCCCTGTCCCGGTCGGTGATTTCCGTGGTCAGGCCCATGGAGGTGACATAGCTGAATTCGAAAAAGAAAAAGACCAGGAAGAGTCCGGCCAGGGCCTGGTACAACTCCGTATCCAGGGCCAGGAGCACCAGAAAGCTGAGGGCGGAAAAAAGGGTGGACCAGATCAGGGTCCGCACCATGCCCAGGCGGTCCGCCAGAAAGGCCATGAACAATTCCCCTAGAATTTCGGCCAGGCCGATGAAAACCGTTCCCAGGCCAATGGCCGCAAGGGAGAGCCCATAGCTGTCTTCCAGCCAGAATCCATAGGTGACAAAAAAGTTGTCATTGGCCATGCAGACACAGAAGGAATAGACCATGAGGGCGGCAATGCGGGGATGTTTAAGAAGGGCCTTCCATTCGGTCCATCCAATGGGTTTGGCCTGGGCCGTCCGGGGGGGAGAGGCCGGTAACACCTTGACCATGGCCCCAAGGCAGAGCAGGCTGACCAGTGAAAGGGCCAGAAAAGGGGTCTGCCAGTGGAATTCCTGGATGATCAGCCCGCAGACGGGAATGCCGATGAGGGTGGAGGCGGACCAGGACACTTCCATCATGCCCACGGCCTTGCCCCGGTGCTCCGGGGGGAGATGGTCCCCCACCATGGCCTGGAAGGTCGGATCCACAATGCTTTTCACCAGGCCCAGAAGGAAAATCCCACAGGCGATGGTCAGGTAAAAGGGCAGCAGCCCCATGGCGGTAAATAGGATCACTGCCGATAAAAACGCCGCCAGGGCCGTTGCCCTGTGGCCGTAGGAGGCGGCCTTGACCATGATCCAGGGGGCAATGAGGGCGGTGGCCTGGTTCAGGGCAATGAGTCCGGTAACGGCGGATACATTGATCCCCAATCCCCTGGCAATGGCCGGGGCAAAGGGGTAGAAAATGCGTTTGCCCGTATTGACGGCCCATTTCCCAAGGGTGGTGACCACCAGGAAGTATAGAAGATGTTTTTCACCGGGCTTTGTGGTAGTTTTCGATGTCAGGTTCAAGGATTCCATCACGGCAATCTACAGCTAAAGATGGAAACCTTCCAATGAAATTTTTTTATGGGGCGGATAAACCCCATGGATAAGCGACGCCACCGAAGTCCCGGCCATGACCATCCGCATCCGCCATTGTACCCTGGCCCCCGGGGTGGCCCTTTCATTTGAAAAGGCCCTTGGGCTGAAGCCGGTTCCCATAAGGGGAATGGACACCCGGTTTTCCATTCGTCAATACTGGCACCTCCGCCAGGATGCCGATCCCGTCCATGGCTGGTTCCGCCGCCTGGTGAAGGAAGTGGCACTTCCCCTTGACCTGTGAGCCGGGCTTGAAGAAACCCAATGGATCAGGTATAAAATGAAGCATCCGGTCTAACCCCACAGAATCAGGTGGAATCCGTGGATAATCCATTGACAGGAAAAGGTTCCAATGATAAACAAAAATGCAATTTCAAATGAAATTGTATTTTTAAGAATCCCTTGCCCCAATGGGGGTAACCTTTACCAATTTTGATGTTTATGGTGGTATTCAGGCCCAGACCCCAGCCGATAAATGAAACGCATTCCCGGGCGGTTAACCGCCGGGTCAAAGATCCAAACCGGAATGGCGTTCAATGCCCTGAAAACAACCATGGGAGGTAGAGCCGATGTTAGATGTATCCCGAACCACCGACACGGTGCTGATGGTCAGACCCTATGATTTCGGTTTCAACGAGGAAACCGGACTGGACAATGAATTCCAGAACCGCCCCACCGGGTCGGAAGAGGAGATCAACCTAAAGGCCAACCGGGAATTCCAGGGCATGGTGGACCGTCTCAGGGCAGAGGGCATTACCGTATTGATCCTGGAAAAACCGGAAACGGCCTACGAGCGCACCCCGGACGCCATCTTTCCCAACAATTGGATCTCCACCGAGCACGACGGCACCCTTCTGACCTATCCCATGGCGGCCATGAACCGGAGAAGGGAGCGGCGGCCCGAGGATGTGGAAAAGCTGTTAAAGGCCAATGGATACAAGATTCGCAACGTCATCAACGTGGGCAGCCTGGACGAGACCGAGCATTTTTTGGAGGGCACCGGTTCCATGGTCATCGACCATCGGGCCGAGGTGGTCTATGCGGCCCGGTCCAACCGGTGCGATGTAAACCAGTTTGACAATTTCATCCGCCTGCGGTTTTACGAAAGGGGCATTTTATTTGATACCCTCAGCTCCAAGGGGACTCCCATCTACCATACCAATGTCATGATGAGCATTGGTGATCTCTATGCCGTGGTCTGCCTGGACTGCATCTCTGATGCAGAGCAGCGGGAGCAGGTATTGGCCTCTTTAAGCGCCTCCTTTGAGGTCGTTGAAATTTCAATGGAGCAGATGGAGCGCCACTTCTGCGGTAATATTCTCCAGGTCAATTCCGCCGGGGGCCGCCCCTTCATTGTCATGTCTGAAACAGCGTATAAGGGATTCAGTTCAGGGCAGAAAAGCCGCCTTGAAAAATACGGCACCCTCCTTCCCATGGATCTGACCACCATCGAAAGCATTGGCGGCGGTTCGGCCAGGTGCATGATGGCGGAAATCTTTTCAGAAAAAAAATAGGCCGTCACCGCCGGTGAATTAAAAATGGAAACCCCGTTTACCAAAGGGGTTTCATTTTTTATTTTCCATGGGGTTTTCGTGGATATCCCATCCTGTGAAAGGGGGGGGCGGTTTTTGTGTTGCAATATAAACCCTTTGAGAACAGAAGATTCTGTGCAATAATAGCTGCCATTGGACAGGTCTTTGTCTAGTTTAAACTTTCCCTTTTTTACGAAAAACAAACCCTAAATACCATTCCATATCCGGTACCATTGCCCGGTACAGGGCCGGGTGTCTTCCTTTGGAGGAAAAGAGGATGAACCAGTGGATTCGCATTGCTGTTGCCCTATTCATTGCCTTTTCCGCCTGCCCTTTGGTGCAGGGGGCGGAGTGGCCGTTCTATGGCTGTGCCGGCATGGTACCCCCTGTTCACTCCCTTCCGTTTTTGGCCGCTCCCCTGGATCCACCGGTTTTGTTATCCCCCAGGGATGAGGATTTCAGGATGGAAACCGGTTCGGAAATCTTTGGTAAAGGGCGCCGGGCCCATGACACGGATCCTGCCGTTGCCTGGGCCGAGTGGCACACCGGAGTCGGCCGGTTCATGGTGGGGAAGGCCCAGGCCCCCACCCATACCCGTTTGTTCCAGTCCGTCTATGCCTTTAACAGTGAGGCGGCTTTCCAAAGCGGGGAACCGGTCCTTGTCAGGTCCATGGTCCGGTTTCATTTGGACGGGTTTCAGTTGGCCATTGTGGCATCCGGAGGAATGGCCGCCCATGACACCCAGGATCCAATGGAATGGCTGCCCAGGCTGGAGGCCGCCTATACCCTGAAATTCCACGGGGGCAATGTCAAGATCATGGGGGGATATAACCCATGCCGCATGGACCGGAACCGTGGGGTGGATGCCTATGTGGTGGGCCTGGGGGGAAGGGTCCGCATGGGGAACGGATTTGCTGCCGGTTCGGTCTTCCTTGGGCAGAACCTGGGGGCTTCGTCCTTTGATGCCCCCACTGCCATTGATCCGGGGGGGGCTCCGGGCAGGTCATTGGAAAACGAAACCCTTGGGTTGAGCATTGTCAGCGGATACCAGTTCAACGACCAATTCCTTTTGGAGGCGGGCTGGGAATACCTGTCATCGGAGCAGGAGGATCCAGGGCGCGACCATGCCGCCCATTTTTACCTCCAGTCCAGGTTCACCCTCTCCCCGGGCATCTATGTGGTTCCGGAAATCGGCCGGGTGGATGAACTGACCCGTAACAGGGGGGAGGCAACACCGGAAACCACCTATTACGGTGCCAGGTGTGAGATTAATTTTTAATTAAAACAGGGGGGTTGGATTATTTGGGCAGGTGAAAGGAATTGATTGACCAGGGGCTGGTATTTGAACTATGAAGGAAGGGTGACCCCGGCCCCGGCCCGGGTTGATACGGCCAACCGTCAAACCCTAAAGGAGGTTCCCATGAGCACACCGCAACACTGCCCTGGTTTTGAAAGCTTCAAACAATTGAAGTCCTTTACCTGCAATTGTCCAAAGTGTAACGCTGCCAAAGAAATCTTCTCCGACGAATTTGACAAGCCCCATACCTGTGATGAGTGCGGAGAGGAGATCGACTTCACCACCTGTATCTATGATGCAGGTTAGTTCCCCACTTTTTGGAAAGATCCCCGGTCGGAGCGGGCCCATTTTCGTTTTGGTCGGGGATTTTTCATGCCATGGGATGCCGTTCCGGGGATACCCTTTATATAAAGGAGACGTGGCCCCACCAAAACCCCTTGGCCCTTTCTATGCCGGCATCCCTCTGGTCTTGGTGTACCAGCCGGGTTCCGGGACATGATTCTTTATGTAAAAATCCCTGAGTCGCTTTCTGTTCTCACCATTGGGAAAAAGTTGCAGATACCGGACGGCATTGATCCCCATAATTTTTGGAATCTCATTGTCCATGTCCCAATCCCCGTGCCGTTGCTTAAGGTTGTACACTATATCGTAGAAGGCTTTAAGATAGGTTTTGGAGGATTTTTCAAAAAGGAGCATCTTCCAGTCGGTTCCATACATCAGGTTGTGGAACCTGGAATGGGCCACCGGTTTTTGGGCAAACAGCTTATCCAGTTTCTCGGCCATCCGATTGACCTGTTCTGAATCACCGGCCATGTCGCTGAAGTAAGAGGTGTCGGCGAACTGGCGGGAGCCGGGCAGCTGCATGGCGTAAACAAAGTGTTCGGCATCGGTGAGCGCATCTATCTTCCTGTTTCCTGCACCGCCCAGGTGGGCATAACACGAGGTCACCTTATTATTTCTCAGGGCACAATTCCACAGGGGCGGATCAATGAGCAAATCAAAGTCCTGCCTGGAGAAATTACTCCGGTTACTGTGCATCATTAGGGGGATATCTTTCTTATGACAATAGGCGTACAGGCGTTTAAGGCAGTCATCCAATTGTTTTCCGAAATCCTCCTGCGCCATCAATTCCTGCACAGGGGGGGCAAAACCGGATCTGTTCTTTTTCCATAGGTCCTTAAAATCATGGTTTTCTCCCATGGAAAATCCCATGGGGGGATAGAGTTTGACCCCCACCGCCCCCCAATCAAATATGGATTTTTCAACCAATTCCATGGGATTGAAATTTGGAGATCCATTTCCTGTTTTCCTTACGCCGTCGTCGTAGAGAAGTTGCCGCAACGGATCAAAGGGGACAAAGGCATGGATACGCCCCTCCGTGTGGATGCTCAATTTCTTTGCAAGCAGCATCTGCTGCTCAAGTGTTGTGGGGGCTGGGTTCCCCTGGGCATTGAGCCACCATTCATAATCCACAATATGATTGACCATGAGATCAAAGGCGTGGTCCGGGGAATCATAGGTCCTTAAATAATGGTGGGCACTGAGGAACCGATATTGAAAAAACTCAAGGATGAACCGGGTAACCGCGTGGAGTTTTCCCAGGGACAATTTGGGCTGGTCCATGGATTTGTCCTCATTGTCCCGGAATGTGCCCAGGTCCTTTTCAATGCGATCCAACAAATCCGAATCATAAAGATCCTTTTCAACCCGGAGTTGATCAAGGGCATTCCCAAGGGCCCTTGCCGCTTCTTTGTATTGTTCCCGGGCAATGTCTTCGTACAGGGCTTCCCGGGCCGACGACTTCTGGTGTTTAAGATCGTCCAATTTCTGTTTTTCCCTGTGGTAATCCGGTGCCGTTTTCCAGGAGATCTTCTGCATGACGGCGGCCACCGTGTTCACCATGGGCTTTAAAAACGGACTATCGGTTTTTTCCAGGGTCTTGATGAATCCCTCAACCTGGAGGTCCGCACCATTGAATAAATGCACATGGGCATCGATTAACAATTCCGGTTTGGGGGTGTCCAAATCCGGGTTTGAAACCGGGGACGGCTTGGGGGGAAAGCAGCCTTGGAGGCCTGCGGCAACGGCGGCATATCCGCCAAGTACCAAAAAGTCACGTCGTTTCATGAAGGGCGTCCTTTCATTTTATGGTAACCGGTGGGGTCACCGGAGCTGGATTAAAGGATCAATACTGCCATTTGAAAATGCCAAGGCCCAGGATGTTCATCACCACCGGTACTGCGTGGCAGATGCCCAAAAAGGTGAGTTTAGCCTTCATGGTCTTCCTCCTTATCAGCCTTGTTCCGGCCAGGACTTGGTTTTTTTACCCTTTGCCAGAACCCGGCCCTTTTCATCCAGGGCCTTGACCGTGATCTCATAGCTTCCCGGTCCGTTCAGTGCCAGGTCGGCGCATGGGCCTTTGTAGTCCGATAATGCGCCCATGGGAATCCGCCCGGTTCCGGTGTTGTCCACCTCTCCACCGCCATGGTCCATGGAATAGGCCCGATCAAACATGGAGACGGAAAACCGCCGGACGCCCTCTGGGACATTGGAGACTTGGATTTCCGGGCTGGTGGTGTCAAAGCAGGATTTCATCTCAACGGGCCAGTTAAAGTCCACCCCAAGGGAAGGCCGTTGGCCTTGGTTGGAACAGCCGAAAAACAATATCCCCAATAGTCCCCCTGCCAGAAGTCCCATCCAGATCCGTGGCATCTTTCCTCCCGAAAATCCTTATGAATACGAAAATTGAAACACCATGGGGGCGCCAATGGAAATATCCCCATCATGGAAAGACGGTGGACCGGGCAGCCCTTTGACCTGCTTTGTACACTTATGGGCTGGGGCTGGGTTTGTCAATTATATTGTGGTGATCGGTGGCGGGGCGGCATTGCCAAGGGAGAGTACCCCCCCCTTTTCCAACGGTCGGTCATAATCGGGAAAAGGGGGGCAAAGGAATGGCGGAAATAAAGATGCCCGTGGAAGTCCGTCCATGAACCGGGACGTTCCGGTCCATGGACGGGGCATGTCTGAAATACAATTAAGGATCAGGCCATGAGAACTGAAAGGTGTTTCTCCAGGCGGTCCATGGCCCGGTGGAGGGTTTCCCTGTCCACGGTGCAGGCAATGCGGACATAGGGGGCGCAGTCATTGCCAAAGGCATACCCCGGTACCACCACCAGATGGCGGGATTGGATCAAATCCAGTGCAAAGGCCCTGGAGTCCATGCCGGTTTTTTCAAGCACCGGTCCAATGTGGGCAAAGACATAGAAGCTGCCCCCCGGGCGGACCACCCGGATGCCCTCCATGGCCTCCAGGCGGGAGCAGACCAGGTCAATGCGGGCCTGGAACCGTTCCTTCATGGAAAGGATGACCCCGGGGTCCATTTCCAGGGCGGCCAGGGCGGCCCGTTGTCCCAAAGCCGAGGCACAGGCCGTGGAATAGTTCACCACCTTGAGCATGTTGGCAATGACCGTTTCCGGGCCAAAGCAGTACCCAATGCGCCAGCCGGTCATGGCATAGGTCTTGGAAAAGGATTTGACGACCAGGGTGCGCTCGGCCATGCCCGGACGGGTGTAGATGGTGTCGTGGGCCATGTCTCCATAGGTCAGGGCATCGTAGACCTCGTCGGAGATCACCATGAGGTTGCGGCGAATCGCCATCTCGGCGATGTCGTCCAGAACCTTACCCGGGATGATGGCGCCCGTGGGATTGTTGGGGGAATTGAGGAGCAGCACCCGGGTCCTGTCGGTGACACCAGACTCAAGGGCCCTTACATCGGGAATGAACCCATCCTCCAACCGGGTGGGAACCCGGACCAGCTTGCCGCCGGCAAAGGTGATGTGGGCCATGTAATCGGGGAAATGGGGTTCGGGCAGGAGCACCTCATCCCCGGGTTCAAGTAAGGTTTTAAAGGCAGCGGTGAGGCTGCCCATGCCCCCGTGGGTCACCAGGAAGCGCTCCGGAGGCAGATCAATGCCCATGGTCCCTTTGGTATGGGCTGCCAATGCCCAAAGCAGGGCCGGATCCCCCTGGGAATGGGTGTAATGGGTGTGGCCTTTGGTCGCATCTTTAAAGGCCGCTTCAATGATGGGGGCAGGGGTATGGAAGTCCGGCTCTCCAATGCCCAGGGTGATCAGGTCGTCAAGGCCCTGGGCCAGGCCGCTCATTTCACGGATGACGGAATATCTTAAAGTTTCAATGGTTTTATTGATCATGGTGTGTCCTATGGGAAGCATGGCCCGGGAGGAAAAGGGCATGCATTCGTGAAAGTCCGCCCCGGATGGATTTGATGAACCGGAACGGCGGAAAATGGGTGGGGATATCCCATGGGGGCCATGGGGTATCCGGTTTAAAGGTATCCCAGCAGCCTGGGGATAAAAAGGATCAGGGAGGGGGCATAGGTGACCAGAAGTAGCACCCCCACCTCAACGGCCAGAAAGGGCATCACCGCCCTGATAATGGTGCCCAGTTCGATCTTGGTCACCCCGCAGACCACAAAGAGACAGACCCCCAGGGGCGGGGTCAAAAGGCCCACGGCCAGGTTGAGTACCATGATCAGACCAAAGTGCAACGGATTGATGCCCAACGCATTGGTGATGGAGAGCATGGTGGGGGCCAGTATGATGATGGCGGCCCCGCCCTCAAGGAACATGCCGATGAAGATCAGAAAAACATTGATGATCATCAGGATGATAAAGGGATTGTCGGTCAGGGCCAGCATGGCCTGGGCAATGCGGGTGGGGATCTGCTCACTGGTCAGCACCCAGGCAAAGATATTGGCCATGCCGATGATGAGCAAAAGCACCGCCGTGGTGATCCCGCTCTGGACAAAGACATCGGCCAGATCCCTGAAGTTGAGTTCCTTGTAGATGAATTTTCCCAGGATAAAGGCATAGAGAACAGCCACGGCCGCCGATTCCGTCGGGGTGAACACCCCGCCCAGGATGCCGCCCAGGATGATGAGGGGGGCCAGCAAGGCCGGGCCGGCGGAGACGAACTCCTTAAAAAGGATGGCCAAGGAGAGTGCCATGGTCTCCCTTGGGAAGTTATGGCGCAATGCCATGCCGTAGCTCAGGGCCATCATTGAGATGCCCAGGAGAAGGCCGGGCACAATGCCGGCGGCAAAAAGACCGCCAATGGACAGCCCCGTGGTCACCCCCATGAGCACCATGAGGATGGAGGGGGGAATAATGGGGCCCATGGTGGAGGAGGCTGCGGTCACGGCTGCGGAAAATCCCGGGGGAAAGCCCTTGCGTACCATTCCCGGCACCAGCACCGTGCCCATGGCCGCGGCATCGGCCACGGCCGACCCGGAGATGCCCCCAAAGAACATGGAGGCCAGGATATTGGTGTGGGCCAGTCCACCGGGGACCCGGCCCACCAGGACATTGGCAAAGTCGATGAGGCGCTTGGTGGTGCCGCCCCGGTTCATGAGTTCCCCGGCCAGAACAAAAAAGGGCACGGCCATGAGGGGAAAGGAATCAATGCCCGTGAACATGCGCTGGGCCAGCAGCACCAGGGAGATATCCCCCAGCCATAGGGCCGTAAGGGAGGTTAGCCCCAGGCAGACGGCCACGGGAAATCCCAGAACCATGGTCAGAAGAAAGGTGATGCAGATGGCGGCAATCATGGGGCCACCTCTTCGGGAGTTGCCCCCACCACATGGGAAAGGATCTGTTTAAAAACCACTAGAACCATGAGGGCGCATCCCATTGGAATGGCGCTGAAGGGAATGAGCATGGAGATCTCCATGGCAGGGGATTGTTGGTCGTAATTGTAAATGCAAAGTTCGACTCCCTGCCGGAAAAGAAGGCCCAGAAATCCCCCCATGACCACCTGGACCAGAAGGCGCAGGGGCCGTTGGAAAAGGGAGGGGAGCTTGTCCATGAAGAAGTCCACCCCAATGTGCCGTCCCTTTTCCAGGGCCACCACAGAGCCCAGCATGCCCATCCAGATCATGAGGTAACGGGCGGCCTCTTCACTCCAGGGAAAGGGGACATAGATGACAAATCGAAAAAAGACCTGGAGCAGGATCAACAGGGTCATGGTGATGCCCAAAAGCAGGAGCATCCATTGGCAGAACCGTATTACGCCTGCCGTCACGTGTTCGATGATGCGGTGCAAAGTTTTCATGGTATTAAGGGTTCCACGGGCAGGGTCAGACCGGGAGGCCCGCCAGGGGCCGTCCCGGTGCTGAACCAAAGGTTTAACAAAGAACCATCCATAGGACGGGTCCGGATCGGTCATGGGAATCCGTTTGGGAACGGAGGTTCAGGTGACAGATCTGTTTAGTTCTGGATCTTTGCCAGCAGTTTATTGGCGTCTTCAATGGTCTTATTGATGATCACATCGGCGGCATTGTCCACCTTGGTCTCGGCAACGGCGGCATCGGCCAGGGCCTTGGTCACCCAGTCCTTACCGATTTTCTTGGAGATGAATCCAAGGCCGGCGGGCTGGGCCACGGCACGGAACTGGGAGAGTTCATCCGCGTTGGGTTTGTACACCTGCATGCCCTTGGACTTGAGCACGTCCAGTCCCTTAAGGTTGGCCTCCTGGCTGAATCCGTTGTGGCTCATGGCAAGGACCTTGGCCGCATCGGCAACCACCTTCTGCTGTTCCGGGGTCAGCTTTTTATTGAAGAACTTGTCGTTGATGAAGACAAAGAGGGGGTTGTAAAGATGGCCGTCCAGGACCATGTACTTCTGGACCTCGTAGAACTTCATGTCGTGGATGAGGACAATGGGGCATTCCATGCCGTCCACCACCTTCTGTTGCAGGGCCATATAGAGTTCGCCAAAGGGCAGGGGGGTGGGATCGCCGCCCAGGGCCTTGACCATGGCCATGTGGGCCGGATTCTGCATGGTTCTGATCTTGATCCCCTGCATGTCAGCCGGGTTTTTGATCTCCATGATATTGTTGGTGAAATGGCGGTATCCATTTTCAGTGGTGGCCAGGACCCGGACCCCCGTCTTTTTCAGGAAGGCAGTGTTGAATTCGTGGGCGGTCTTGCTTTCAAAGAACTCCCATGCAGCCGGTGCAGAGGAGAACAAAAAGGGAATGTCGTAGAACATCACGGCGTTGAGAAAGCCGGGTACCGGGCCCGAGGAAAGGGTTCCCATCTGGATGGTTCCCATTCTCAGACCCTCCAATGCTTCCCTTTCATCCCCGAGTTTCCGGGCGTGGAATGCCTGGACATCCACTTCACCATTGGTCCCTTTTTCCACCAGATATTCGAAAATCTTCAATGCCTTGACCGTCCGGTTGTCCGGATTGTCCGGGCCGGCATTGGCGACTTTAATGACGGTTTTTGCACCAACCGCAGACCAGGGGACGACGGCCAAAACAACAGCGGCGAGAACAAGTGCGAGCAATTTCTTCATTGGGCAGACTCCTTACTGATAGGGGGGCGGCCCGGTCGGTTCGCCGGTCCCGCACCCGGAATTAAACATAGAACCATGCATAAAAATGCAATTTCAAATGCAATTGCATTTTTATGCCTACCAGAAGGGGTGGGGGATGTCAAGTTGTGGCCGCCTGAAATCCATAAGTTTGGCACCCATGGATTGAAAATTGTGAGATGAAGTGCAAAGGAAGTGAATAAATATTCAAAAAAGGGCAGGCTGTAGCGGATGGTCCAGAACGCGTTGTGGGCGTTGGCAACACCGCCGGGGGGGCTACCAGTCAAAGTCCAGGGGCTCCACCTCCCGGGCCATGTCCCTGAGCAGGGAATCCCGGACCTCAAGAATATGGACGGATATTGACCGGGCCGCCCCCTGGGCGTCCCCCCTGCGAAGAAGGTCAAGGATCTGCCTGTGCTGGTCCCCGAATTGCCGGCGGGGGGAAATATAAAGAACGGCGCTGCGGGTTTTCAGGTAGAGCATTTCAAATAGGTTTTTCATGAGCCGTTCCCCGGCCCTTCCGTTGGCCATGCGGGCCAGGGTGGTGTGGAAGCTCATGTCGGCCATGAGGATCCGCTTGGGGGAATCCATGGCCAGGGCGGCCATGTGATTGTCCAGGGCATGGTCCAATTCCTCCCATCCCAGGGTATCCATGCGCTCCGTGATGGTGTGCATGCCGGCTGTTTCCAGGGCCAGCCGGAGATTGAAGATATCCTCCACCTCCTGGGGGGTGTTGGCCTCCATGAAAAACCCCCGGTTGGGAACATGGCCGATGATCCCCTGGTAGTGGAGCAGCTTTAACGCCTGGGTCACAGGGGTGGGACTCATGTCCAGCCGCTTGCTTAACTCCCTTGCATTGAGCCGCATGTCCGCCGTGATTTCGTTTCTAAACAGCAGGCTTTTGATCATGTTAAATGCCTGGAGGGTCAAATCCTCTCCACTGGTACGGGCCGTTGATAGTGGTTTTTTCGTCATGGATGGGACGGGGCTCCTTGGAACAGGGTTCAGTGCTTAGTCTGTTCTGCTACCACGGGCCCGGAGGCATTGTCAAGCCAGGTCCATGCCCCACGGACATTGTTCATCCATTCCCATCATCCCCGCAGAATTCGTATTGGTTCCGCATTTTCAGGCAGACCCCCATTTTTTCAAAGAGACGGAGCAGGCCGTAACGGGTCCGGTCCAGGAAGATAAACTCGGGATTGATTTGTTTGATATGTTTGGAAAATTTCTGCATGCGGCGGCTGAGCGTTCTCCCGGTTTCCATGAAGTCGGGGTGGGCCCCGAAATCAAAGGTCTCTTCCTTGAAAAGCCGGCCGTACCAGGTGGTGATGCCGTGGAAGAGGGTGATCATCTCCTCCTGGATCTCCGGGGCAAGGTCCTGGGAGATGAAGTGAAGGTCCCGGAGCAGGGCCCGGACCCTTTCCCTGTTTTTGGATCCGGTCGATTGGATCAGCCGCTGGTAGAGTGCTATGAACTTGGGCTCAAAGGAGCGGACACAGCCGAAATCCAGAAGCCCGATGTCCAGATCTTCGGTGACAAGATAATTGCCCGGGTTGGGATCGGCATGGATGCAGTTGAGCTCGTAAAACCCCCTGACAAAGATATCGTTCAGGGTCTGGGCCACATGGGTTCTGGCCTCCAGGTCCGGCCCTGTCTTCAGCCATTGGTCCAGTTCCAGCCCCTTTAAATGTTCCATGGTCAATACCCGGGCCGTGGACAATTCCGGATAGACCCTTGGAACCACCACCCCGGGCTGGGCCAGCCGGGTGTGGAAGAATTGGAGATGGCGGGCCTCCTGGCGGTAATCGGTCTCCAGGATCAATACGGTTTCGATTTCATCCAGGGCCGTTTTCATAAGGTCGTATTCCGGCATGGGACAGACCAGGGTCTTGAGCATGCGGATATCACTTGAAATGGTCTCCCGGATGCCCGGGTACTGGATCTTCACGGCCAGTTCCTCCCCCTTTTGGGTCCGGGCCCTGTGGACCTGTCCCAGGCTGGCCGCGGCAAAGGCCTGGGAGTCAAACCGGTCAAACACCGCCTCCGGGGGGCGGTTGAAATGGGTCTGGATGATCTTCCGGGCCAGGGCCCGGTTGATGGGGGGAACCTTATGGAAGGATTTTTCCAGCTCCTTTCTATATTCATCGGGAAAGACCTTGGTTTCCATGGAGAGCATCTGGGCCGCCTTCAGGGCCGTCCCCCTAAGCATGGCCAGGCCGTCGAACAGGGTCTTTGCCTGGCGCCTTGCCGCATCCTGTTTGGCCTTGTCCTTTTCCTCCCCTTCAAGGAAGGGCTTTTTCAGCCAATATCCCACCTGGGTGGTTCCCATCTTTGCCGCAATTTTACCCGATGAAAAGGTCCGTTTGAGTTTCCCCTTGGGAATGGATTCATCCACGGCCGGCCTCCATGAATTTGCGTTTAATGGTATGGAAGGTCTCCACCCCGTCCTGGAATCGGTCCATGCGGGAGAGGATGTGGTTCTTGAACAGGAATATGCCCATGTCAAAGAGCTTGTTGGCAAGGCCCGCCCGGATGGCCGAGCAGGAGAGGTCCAGGCCCTTGTCCAAAAGGATGCTGGTCTGCTGGAAGTTTTCCGTTTCATCCCCCAGCCAATAGAGAACCATGCCCACATAATATTCCCAGTGGACCTGGATGATGGTGTCCAGGAAGACCTGGTCCGGAATTTCACCGGCCTCGGTCGCCGCCTCAAAGATATCCCTTACCACGGTCGTGTACCGGTCCTTCACCGGCCGGATCCACTTGTAATGTTGGCTCAGGGTCAGAAAGGATGTCTTGAATGTCTTCTGGAGAAATTCCCGGTCCCGGGTAAACAGAGAAAACTGGGTTTCAAAGAAGGTCTGGAGCTGTTCCTGGAAGGTAAATTGATGGAAGTCGGGGATGGCCTTGAGGGCGTCGATGGTCTCGTCCATCCTGTCCTGGTAATAGCCGTAGACAACGGCATCCTTGGTGGGGAAATAATTATAGATGGTGGCATCGCCAAGGCCGGCCTTACGGGCAGCCTCCCGCATGGTGGCGGTTTTCAGATCCTTTTCAATGACCAGGTCCACAAAGGCCAGGATGATCTTCTGCCGGTTTGCCGCCTTTTGTTCCTTGGAGATCTTCATGGTACCTCCCTGTTTAATGAAAATTTGTATCCATAAAGCCTGTTATATTCATGATTAATGTATAGTCGTTATTTTTTAAAAGCAAATAAAAAATGAAAATTAACCCCAAAACGCCCTGAAAGTAAAGGCCATGTGAAATGAATAAGGCCCAATCCGGGTTCCGTGCTTTAAAAATGCGGATCCCCTGGTCGGTCACAGGGCCTGTGAACTCGAAAGATGGGGATTATGGGAAAAGGCTGGGTTCCAGAGGCATACTGTAATTCAGTTCATACCATTGCCTTATTTTTGAAATTTTAAAAAAATATGAAAAAAAATGCTTGAAATAGCCTTTTAAAAAATTGTGGCTGTGTTATATTGTTTTGACGGGTGGTAAATATTAGTTTGCGCTAACTACGCCGTTTGGCCTAGGTAGCCGCAAAAAAAGTCACCCCACAGAGCCAGGCCGTGTGGGGGTATAAAGAGCCTGACACGGAGGCCCCTGATACCGTACTTCCACCACACATCCCCTGATTCTGCTGCCCCTCCCAAATGTTGATGATGCACTCTGAAATCACCTATCCGATGTGAAAATTAATAATGCCTGTGAATTTTGAGCGCAGCTTTGTTCAAGGTTTTTAAAGAGGGATTTGGTCCTGAAGCGGGCCAATCCAAAATAAATAAAGGTGAGTAACGCCTGTGAAAACATATCACACTGAACAGTGTTGAATGACTCCCATATTGAGCCTGACGAAATCCTGAGCTTTCACCATTTGAAGCGCCGGGCGCAACTTCTCCCCCACGGAATAAAATATTCGTGATGGGGCGAAGATCACCAAGCCAATAAAAGAAACATCCCTGTCGTGAGAACAGGAGGAAAAATAAAGGAGTTTATCATGCCGACCCAAACAACAGATTCCATTTTTCGTCCCACCGCACCATCCATCGTTCAGGGATCCCTGATGATCGTTGTTCCGGCCAGCTATATAGAGTTGTACGGAAAGGCTAGGGCCCGGGCCATAGCCGCCCAACTGACCGATATAATAGATGGGTGGACCATCACTCCCCCCGCCGGCCTGGCCGGGGATCAATTGACGGAATTCTCACGCCTTTTGGATGTGATTCTGAGCCGGAACTCACCTGCGAACATCAGGCCCTCCACCCTGGGGGAGCTGTTTGCGGGGACCGGGTTTGAAGCGCCCAGCAACCCGGCCCGGGAGTTGCCGGAAAATATCAGCACGGTGATTTATCTCAACCCCAACCGGGAGGATGCCAGGGCCGGCACCCAGGTGTTCCGAAGTGATGATGTGGTGGGCCGGGAGCAGTCCGGCGTGTCCGTCATTGACATCGGCACCCAGTATTTTGACGATTTTGTGCGGTACGGACAGGGTCGGCTGGCGGCTGCACTTTACCGGAGTGGAGAGGTTGCCGATGGAACCGCCACTGCCACCGACTTTACCGGTCCGGAATACGTGGAGAACGCCATTGCGTTCCAGAACGGGATGCCCACCACCCCTTCCGAGATTGCCCGCCAGACCCAGTTCACGGAAAATGATTTTGTGGACAGGGCGGGGCTGGAAATGGAGGTCTCGGCCATCACCTTGACCCGGACCGACGGTCGCCCCCTTGGGCGGGCTCTGGTTTTGGCCTCCACCTCTGCCACAGAGTTCGATCTGCCCGTTCTCAAGGTCACCGTGGACGTGCTCACCGAAGAGGGGCCGCGCTTTGTTGAGGTAATCACTGCCCCCCTGCGTTCCACCGAGCACATGGGTCCGGAGCTGAATACGGCAAGGCAGATCCTTCTGCGCCAGCTCAGGGATCCGGCCACCACCACCCTGACCGGCCTTATCAACAACTACAATGCCGAACTGATTGAGACCCTGGGGGCTGCGGGTTTTCGATATCATCTAAACCTGAATTACGAAGATGCCGCCGAGGTAAGGTTGAGCCAAAGGGCCGGCAGCCAGATCAAATATTCAAACCAGGTCTCTTTTCTGGTGCGGTATGCCGATCTGGGATCCGACGGGTTCATCGATTCGGTTTCCCGGGTTTTTGTGGCTTCGGAGGTTCGAAGCCTGAGAACCCGCAGCGAGGCATTCATTGCCGCCATGGGCATAACCAATCCCAGTGAAGAGATGCGGGCCTTTGCCTTTCATCTCTTTTTCAACGCCTACCAGCGGCGCGTTGCCGGGGGGAACAATGCCGTCAAGACCAGTTTCGGCATGTTGTCCCGCTATAGTGCGGAGGATGTGGTCTATTCCGTCCTTTCCGATGCCGAAGTCCAGCAACTCCGGACCTGGTATACCACCGAAGGAAACAGGGAACAGCTGCTGAACCTTTTCAGGGAGGAGCACCTGGTGGACGGCCCCACCCTCTCCATAGGGGAGTGGATGGACAACGTCCTTGACGTCACCGCCGGCATTCGCCTGGAAACCGGCAGGGGACAATTGGAGGTCTCCGGTCGGACCACCCATTTCTCTCCGGTTCCCGATGGGACCGGCAGGATGATCGAGCACAAGAGCCATCCCAATCCCGAATCCCGGCGTCCATTTGTGGAGCGGAACGGTGAATTCTTTGGCGGATTGGAGTATCGACGGGTGAGCAACCCCACCAATCGGTTGGCCACGGACCCCTATGAATGGCTTAACGGCCCCCGGGCCGAGGTGGTGCGCAACCTGCTCACGGAGGTCCCCGATGCAGACCCCTATGCGGCCAAGGCATCGGCCCTGAGCAGGGAAATCAACCTGCTGCTGGAGGGATGGGACCGGCGCGCCCCGGCCGATGCGGCCGCTGCACAAACGGCAGTGGACGCGCTCTTTTCACGGGTGGGTGATCTCACTCCCACCCGGGATTCCGCCGGTCGTCTTTCCCAGTCCTATGAGGGCTGGTGGCACCAGGTCCACAGGAGCGGGGCCACCCTGGAGACCCGGCTCCGCGGGGTTGGTGTGGATCTGAGCAGTCAGTGGGGCCGTAGTCTTCGCTCCACAATCAACTCCCGTTGGGGGGTGGATCTGGCCGCTCCTCCCAACGTATTGGAGGGCATCCATTTTGAAAATAACCAGTTCCATACCTGGCGGGGGGCCTTTACAGCAGCAGAGTTGGGGCTGGCCCCGAACTGGAGCCCGGGCATGGACATTGACGGCTTCTCCGTCGAACGGCAGGTCGACGGCTCCTTTTCCTATCGGCCCGATGAAAGCGGAGGGGGGCTTCTGGGAAAACAATTCTCCCTCACCTACACCGGCGAGTCCTGGCTTACGCCCCAGTTGTTGGATCTGCTGACCCTTGGGGATCACCCCTTTGAATCCTTTACCTTCACGGACAGCAGCGGCGCGTCCCATACCATAAGCATTCCCGAGGGCAGCGAGCAATTGGAAGGCAACCAGCGCATATGGACCTTTTCCCGGACAGAAGGGGATGTGGCCCTGGTGTTCAACCTGGAGGATTATGTGGAAAATCCTGCGTTGATCGCGCGGGATTTTAACAGCTTCAGGCAGCATATCGAATTGCTGAATGCGTCAGAGCCGGGCCGTGAGTTCCTTACCCATCTTCAGGCCAATGCCGTTGACAGAGGCACCTTCACCGCAGGAACCGAGGTCAATGGACTGCCTGCAGACAGCTTTAACAACAGGCCCAGAACAGCCTATGTCATCAAGGTGGCCCCCAATGCCGACGGCTGGGCGCGGGTGGCACCGGAGACCGGAACCGGCCACCTGGTGGTGGTGGGGGTATCCCCCCTGGGACGGGGGCGTGGGCTGGAATCCGACGCCCTGTCCTTTTTCCGTCAGATCTACGAGGCCCGGAACCAGGTGAGTCAGCCCCGGGCCACCGGGTGGTCCAACACCGACTATGCCGCCGGCAGGCTGGCCCTGACCGCAGAGCAGGCGTATGCGCGGCAGATGAGCTTTCCCCTGCGGGCCCGCATCGACGCCGGACGGGTGGAGAACCTGGCGCCCCTGGACGGCAGCGTCCCACTTGTGGATGAGAACTATAATCCCATCAGCCCCAGAAAAGTCTATTTCCAGAACATGATGAACCGACAGCTGGAGCTGTTCCGCAGCCAGGTGGCGGTCCTTGGGGTGGATATTTCCGACATAGCGGTGAATCCGCTTTCCCCCTTGAGCGGGGTGGACAGCATCATCGAACGGGTTGAGGATCGGATTCCTGAGAACCAGGCCGGGCGGGAGGCCGCCCTGGACGGACTCAGTGACATCCGTCGCGCCATCGGCGAAACCCGCTATATCCAGAGGGGCGGCACCAGCACCGATGTCAACAGCCGTTTCCTCAGTGCAGAGGGCGAGGGATTCCCCGACACCACCCTGGCCAACGCCAGAACCTATGTCACAGAAAAAAACACCCAATACGAGAGCCATTCCAACACCCTGTCCACAACAGAAGAAGTTGGCCCCTTGACCACCCACCTCATTGAGGAAGAGCTGGGCCGGTTCAAGCTGGGCACCCGCACCATCGAGGATGTGGCGGCCTGGATGAACGAGGCCCACGATAATGTCAAATCTGCCGTGTACCTGGACGTGCTGGTGGATTATCTCAACACCCCCGATGACTTCCGCCTTTTGACCATCCTGTCCGTTTACGAGGACGATCTGGCCGAAGCATGGGAGCGCGGATCCATTACTGGTGTCTCCCGCAAGGCCCTGACGACGCGGCTGAATCAGCTTCGCTTGAGTGAAGCGGCAAAAGCCGGGGTCCTGTCTTCCACCGAATTAAACCTGGATACCACCCGGATCCGATTTGTCCTGGAGCTGCTCTTCCCAAGGAATGAGGTGGATCGGATACTGAACGAAGACGGCAGTGTTGTGGATGAGACCCGCCTGCGCAACGAGGCTGTGACCACCTCCGTGGCCGATGCCGTGGCCCAGCGTCCCGGCCTGGCAGCAACCCTGGCGGCCTGGCGGAGGGGAACCACCAATGCGCCTGCGGCCTGGCAGGCCCTTGAACATTTGTTGACCTGGGGCGTAGCCCAACAGAATGGAGAGACCCCCGAAAGTCTGCTCACCCGGATTTACAACCGGGAGACCGGTGCCCTTGAAGGCATTGCTGCGGCCGTGAAAAATGTGACCACAGGGGATTTTGAAATCACAGGCGTGGCCTGGGATCCCGCAGCGGCCCCGTCGGATGACTTTAGCATCAGCAGGGACACCCTGCTGGAGAGCATCCGGGCCATCCACAGCTCGGACTCCGATGCATCCATCACCATCACCCCCGGCCACGACGGACTCATGGCCGAGGCCAGGGATCTGTTTTTCACCCCGGATGAAACCATTGACATCTTTTCCTCTGGTGCCCTGGATGTTTCCATTGATGTGGCGGATATCCAGGTGGAACAGCTCCAGAACCGGTATACGGATATTGCCGTAACCCGGCTGAATGAGTTGACCCGCAGGCTCAAAAGCGGGAATGCCGCCGATATGGTCGAAGCCGCCACTGCCCTCAGGGAGGAGTGGAACGATTTGAAGGCCAGCTCCTTTGATGAGAATCGCTCCATAAGGGACGAAGTCTACTACCGCTTCCGACAGCAGCTGGGGGATCTTTCCTACCAGGTGGCCGGTCGCGGCGTCAGTGAACAGGCCCCCTTTTCTGCGGAAGAATATCAATTCCTGGGGCGCCTCTACGACACCGCCCCCGAAGGAACCTTCCAGGAGCGGACCTTCACCCTGGTCAACGACACCACTCCCCTGGTGGTGGTGGCCCTGGAAGAGGATCAGGCGGTTCTGGACACTGCCCGTTTCCTGGCGGAAAAACACGGGGGCACCGTTTCCCGGTACCGCCTGGTCAGGGGGGAGCTGGTCCATGAATCCGGACCGGTTGCCAACCCCACCGCCGAGAGCAAACTCTATATTGTGGGCCACGGCACCCCGGATCAGGTCAGCCGCCTTTCCGCATCGGAAATCATCGGCCATCTGGTGAATCAGGGCGTGTTGAGCTCCGGGGATGAGCTGCGCCGTATCAGTGTGGTGGCCTGCTCCACCGACAACCCTGAAACAGCGGTGGAAGAGGGGGCGCCCCGCTCCCGGTTTGCCGAATCCCTCATTGAAACCGCAGATGATCTTGGGGTCACCGTGGGCAGTGTGACCACCCGCACCGACCTGGTGACGGTGGATCCCTCGGGACACAAGTGGTACGGACGACCTGATTCAGACGGCCAGGTGCTCTGGACCCGGGACGGTTCCGGGGGAAAACTCATTGTGGAGCGGTTGCCCGACGGCAGTTTCGGCTCACGCAGGGCGCCGGTGGACCAGGGACGGGTGGAGACCCAATGGGGGGATACCTCCCAGGCCCTGGGGCTCAAGGACAAGACCCTGCGTTTTGTCAACGGGGTCCAGGTGGACGAGAACGGCATTGCCCTTCCCGCCTCGGAGCAGATCTCCGCGGCGGAACTGGCAGTGGTTCAGACCCTGCTTGGGGATACGCCCACGGGCACCCTGGAAATCAGCGACGGGGATATCCGGGTGGTGTCCACCGATAGTGTCCTGGGGGCTGGGATCAATGAACAGGATGCCCTGGTAAAGGCCCGGGATCTGGTCAGCCGGCTGTCCGATGGAACCATTACGGCCCAGGAGGCGGCCCAGGAATTCCTCTACCTCTCCGAAGCCGAACAGACCGCAACCGGCAATGAACTGCTCAGGGAATACGGGGAACATCCCGAATCCGTCAATATCAGGGCCGGCCTACAGGCCATGAATCCCATGCTCAGGGAGCTTCTGGCCAACGGCGGGTTGAATGAGCGTTCCCGTTTTGTCATTGAAGTGGCCCTGGAGCAGTTCCGGATCCAGCGGTCCGCTGAACTGCGAGGGGTCACCGGTTCTGTTGATTTCAACATTATTTTGGAGCCCTACCGGGCCCAGCTGGCCCTGGAGACGGCCCAGACCCGGGCCCCCGCCCTCCGGCGGGTCACCGTGGATGAAAACGGGGTTTCCCACACCACCACCACCAACCCCGAAGGGTCCACCTATACCAATGAAATCTACTCTTTGAACTCCTTTGCAGGGGAAGATATTGAACCGCCCCCGCGAATTTCCAGAGCCCTGCTCCGGGATGTTACCGCCTTGATGACCCAATGGTTGGAAACGGCCAGGGGACAAGGGGATGCTGGATTTTACGGTGTGTATGAATCCGTACAGGAGGCCCTGCGTGGGGGTGGGGTGCGTCCCAGTTCCAACGAACCCATCCGCCCCACCAACGTGGTGATAACAAGGGCGCCCGACAACAGCATTGCCGCCGTGGGTCTGCACTCCTTTGACGACGGAGTGGTCTGGAAGGATTACACCGTCACCGATGCACGCCTTCGCATCTCACCGCGTCCGGCTGGTGAATATTGGCTGGGGGCAGGGTATGAAAATATTATTTCCTCCCTCAGAGAGATCACCTCCCGGTATCCGAATCTGTCCCTCCATGCCCAAACCGTAAATGCCCAGTCCCACATCACCGATGTGAACCTATATTATAACGAAAACCGCAGCGGCCAGGTCATTCCTTCCTTGACTGCGGAAAGTTTTACCCCAGCTTCGGCCAGCCTGCTCAACCGTAAAATCGCCCTGCTCACCCAGTCCCTCACCGAGCTTGAGGCCGCCGGAAGGACCCATGTCACTGCGGCGGAGACGGCACGCATTGAGGCACTTCGCACCCGGATTTCAGAGCTGCGTTCCCAGGTGACCTCGGCCACCACCATGGAAGAGTTCCAGGGGCTGGACGGTCTTTTGGACACGGCAAGGACCGATCTGGCCGGAACCTCCCAGGCCATCCGCCTGGCCCATCCCGGTGATGTGACCCTGGCAGGCCTGCGTTCCAATGCCCGGTTCCTGGATACGGCCTTCCGTCCCACCTCGGATGCGTTGCACAGTGAATACACCCGCCTGGTGGACAGCCTCACCGACCAGGGCCTGAATCTGTCCCCGGAGCTTCTGGCCGCAGCCGGGACCCCGGAAGAGTTCGGCAGCCTCTTTGAATTTGTGGGCCTGGAAGCCACCCCGGCCCAGGCTGAAATCATCGAGAACCTAAGGGCCGGCACCGGAACCGAACGGATCCCCGAGGCCACCCTGGAAAGCTTCCACCGGGAGGTCAGGGCTGCCCTGGATCAGAAGGCCGCCTCCCTCTCTGTTCTGCTGGAGACCTATGGGGAAACCCCCACAGCGGGCCTGGTGGATATCCTGGGATCGGATTCGGCCTGGATTCTCAAGTTTTACCAGGAAGACCGGCTCAGTCCTTCGGGCCGGCTGGTGGTGGAAACTCAACTGGAACGGGTCCGCACGGCAGACGCCCACCTGAGCACGGTCCACGACGCCACGGACGGATTCCTGTTCATTGATCCTGCCCGGGCCCAGCTTCTTCTCAATGCCAGGGCCTCCCAGACCGTTCAATACCTGGACATTTCAAGTGGGAGTGCCACCACCCATTCCGAGACCGGCGGCTATACCCATGAATCCTTTGTGCTGCTCCCGGATTCGGCCACCCCGGCCAACGGTCGCATTGCCCTTGCCGGAAGTGAAAGAACCCAGCTCCTTGCCCGGGTGAACGCCTGGGCCGCCGATGCCTCCCGCATTGGTCTGAACAGCGAAATCACAGCCCGGTACAGCCAGATCATCAGCGCCATTGATGATGCCGTTTCCGGACGGGTCTCCGACGGTCGGAACGAGATCATGGTCACCAAACGGTCCAACGGAGAGATCGTGGCCGTGTCCCTCTACTCCCACGATGCCGCCACCAAGGTTGTGACCATCGATGCCACGGTGGAAAGTGCCTATCGCTACGATTCCACCCAGGCCCCGGACGGTCGCGTCTACATCAACGGCGACAAGGATGCCGTCCGGGCCGTGGTCAGGGAGTCCCAGATCCGCTATCCCCAATCAAAGGTCCGGATCAATCCCGTGGATGCGGCTGCGGAGCAGTTCCTGAGGGAGAGTTATTTCAGCAACACCCCCCAGGCCCATCTCTTTGAGACCGAAAGCAGCGCCATCATGGGCAGCTATGCCGAAAACCAGCGGACCCTTCTGGAAAATCAGCTGGCCCGGCTCAACGCAGGTGTGTTTGAACTGGATGCCTATTCCAGACTTAACCCCGGTATTCTCCAGGGCCATTGGCAGAACAAGCTCACGGCCCTGTCCCAACGGATTCGTATCATGACGGCAGATTTGGACGATGCCGAAGGTGCGGAAATCGGCACCCTGGGTGAGGAAATCTTTGAAATGCAGCGCAGGTTCGCCAACATTGCCGATTTCACCAAGATCAATTCCGCAGACCCGGCGGCCTATACCGCTGCCCTGTCCACGGATTCCCTGGAACTGGTGCGCCAGCACAATCAGCTGCCCTCGGATGCCACCGAGGTGTTCCAGCGCCTGGTGGGGCAACTGCCAGAGGACTATGCCTATAAATCCTTTTTCGAAAACGCCAAGGGCACCCCCACTGAATTCATCCAGCTTCTGGGTCAATTGGGGGCCGTTCTGGATGCCGATGAGTTTGCCGCACGGCTGGAGCCTGTGTTCAGGGATGCGGCTGCAAACCGGATCTCCTCGGAAGTCCGGGACTATTTTGCCGACGCATTGGTTCTTGCCTCCCTGGGGGATGTCCAGGCCGTTGGCGAGGCCGTTGGCTCCATTGAGGACTTCAATGTGGTCCAGGATTTTGCCCAGTCCGTGGACGTCAGCCTCACAACGGATATCGTTGAGGGGCACCTTCCCTATTGGGGCGGATACTGGCAGGAGAATTACGGGGAAGAAGAGGGGGTTGACGTGGAGGTGCTGCGTCAGTCCGGACCGGACGGGGAAACCTATACCGGTACCCGTGCCCCGGCCGATGCAGAATCGGCAATCCGATTCCGCGACGGGGTCCAGGTGGATGAATTCGGTCTTCCCGTGTTGCCCACTTCGGACGAGGCCGTATCGGCTGCGGATCTGACCCGGGTCTCCACGGCCCTGGGCAGCGAGTTCACCGGCAAGGTCAAGATCACCCCCACCGAAGTGGTGGAGGTGGCCCCCCAGGATCTGGTGGATCTTAATCCGGGACTGGTTGAGGAAGAGGGACCGGCCTGGGAGGCGTTCCAGGATCGGTTCGAGCAATTGCGCAGAAATGAATTGGACATTAATCCCCTTGAAACCGAAGCCGAGGTGATCAATATCCCCGAACAATGGCGATACGCGGACAGCAACCTCGACGAGGCAGTGGCGCCCGGATCCGTCATAAATGAAGACCACGTCTACCGCGCCACACCAGACAGCACGGAAATCACACCTTCGGGTGAATTGGATGTTGATGTGGAAATTGTGGCCATCGAGCAGGAGGCGGTTCGGTTGCAGGAAATACGGGACAATGCAGTAAGCGTCCGTATCCGGCAGTACGAGGCCGCCAATGGGGTGACCGTGGTCCTGGATCCGGAAACCGTCAGCCCCAGGGGAACCCGGTTTGACTTTTCCGTGGTGGCCGGTTCCGATGTGGATGCCCAGGGCAATATCCGGGACGACGCCACACGGATCCCCCTGGAAACGGCAGAGGTGCCCGAGTACAGGGACGGATTAACCGCATCCCTCGAGCGGTTGCAGGCATTGAACTCCCGGGACGGCAGTACGGCCTCCAGGGCGTGGGCCAGTTTCCTGGGCGGCCAGCGCCGCCAGGAGGCCCTGGCCTACACCTCCCAGGACGGTGCCCAGCCCACCACGGCCGCGGATCCGCCGCCCCAAAGCCTGGTAAGGGCCATGGAAAGTGTTGAGGGCCGGGCCATTGTTGCCAATGCCATTGCCGCAACCGAGTCCCTGATCACCATCAACCGCCTCCAGACTTCGCCCACGGAGAACTGGGTTCCGGTGCTGGCCACCATGGAAGAACGCCCCAACGGCATTTTCCGGATTCAGTTCGTGAACAAGCTGAACCTGGATCAGACCCAATGGGTGGAGACCACCGACGACAGTATCTTCAAGCTGAAATCCTATATGGATGAGCAATTGGAGACCGAACATGCCGCCCTGGGCCGCCGGAACAATGCCGCAGAACCCAATGCAGAGGCCCCCGACGGGCTGAATGCCGCCTTCCTGGTGCAGTTTGTGGTGAACCTGGCCCAGGAATACCAGCGGCAGGGCGTCAGCCAGGGGGCCTCGGGCACCCTGCATACTGCCCTTGAGGTCCACAAATGGCTGTTCGGGGCCCAGGTTCTCTTTGGGGCGGCAACGGATACGGTGAAATTGATCCGGCTGGCCAAAACCCTGATCAATACCAGTGAAGCCCTCACCGGAGCCTCCCGTGTCGGCCATGCGCTTACCTATGCCGGAGAGGCAGTGGGCGTTGCCTTTATGAGCGCCAACGTGATACTGGACTCCATCCAGCTGGCCAATTCAACCAATGACGCCCAAAGGGCGGTTTTCGGCACCCAGCTGGCCTTTGACACCACCGGCCTGGTTCTGTCCAGTACGGCCCTGGGCCTGTCCATCACCGCGGGGCTGGCCGGTTATGTGGCCTCCCATACTGCGGTTGCGGCCACGGCGGCCACGGCCGGGGCCATCGCCACGGGTGCCGGGACGGTGGGGGCCATCATCGGCGGCGCCGGGGTCATCATCGCCGGATTGGGCATCGGGGCGGCCGCCTTGGCCCAGAACTATTCCATCATTGCCGACGAGGCCAAGGAAATCGGCAAGTATATCAACTCCCTTGACAGTGCGTATAAGCGTGATGGGTTCACCATTACCCAAAGTGGCGACGTACAGCTGCAGACGGCTCTGGCCGGGGCCGTGATTACGGGAATGAACTACAGGGACAACACCGTTACCCTGGGCACCCATTACCTGAACCAGACCACCCACGGCTCCTCCGGCAGCGGGGCGAGCAACTATTTCGCCTGGGTCAACGACGGTCCCGAAGAAAATACCGAGGCCACCGTGGATTTCCGTGAGGCCCTGGGGTATGACGCCAGTGTGAGCATGGTGGGCGCCACCCAGGATATCGTTGTACTTCCGGCCACCCCCGTCAACAACATCGGCGGATACAAATACCAGACCCTGCCCGGTGCCACGTCCCGGGACGATACCGGGTTTGATGTGTTGCGCAAGCTGGAGGAGGGTGAGCTGTTTGATTTTGATTATTACCTGTGGCCCAGTGAGTATATCCTCCACAAGATCGACGATATCACCTATAGCAATGTGACCACCAATATTTACCTGAGCAACGGCAATAAGACCCTGCTCATGCCCGACCTTCCCTCGGAACATGTAAACAAGGTGGGTTATTCCTTCCACGGCGCAGGCGGTGAGTATGTCCTGGGACTCAACGACGGGTATCGCCTCATTTCCCTTAGAACCGAGGGCAGTACGCCTTCCACCTGGGTCTTTGACACCGGGAACATGGACAGGGAGAACATAAGCTTCCATTCCAGTACCAACCAATTGCACATCGGCAACGCCCGGTTCTGGCTGTCCAGTTCGACGCGGAACAACGACAATTTGGTACTGCTCAACCACTACCGGGATGTTTATACCATTGACTGGTCCACCGGCACCACCCAGCTTGTCAGCGTCGATGCCGGCGGCCATGGGAACATCACCTCCCTGTTGACCTACCTGCGGGACCACACCGGTTCGGCCCGCTTTGTAAAGGTGACCAATTACAGGGGACCTGCGGGTCACCTCATTGGCACTGTCTGGTACGACAGACAGCGGTATTCTCTGGTTTACGCCGATACCAACAACGTCAGCATCATGGATTATCTGACCCCGGTGGACGTGTTCCAAAACAAGTTGTATATGATCGCCCAGAAGAACAATCAGGTGGAGCTGTGGAAAATCAACGTCGACACCGGTAGAATCGAAAACCGATGGGAGATGTCCGGTGTGCCCACCGGAGGCAGCCAGCGGATTTCCGGGGTCTGGCACGACGGAACCCAACTCATTTTTGAACAGACCGAGGCCAACGGCACCACCAAGGTGGTGAGACGCTACCGCCTTGCGGGTAATGATCTGAAACTGGTGGCCTCCATCGGCGATGAGGAGCGGGTGAACCATTTCCTGGGGTTTGATTCGGAATATGTTGGACACAATTGGTTCTATTCCGTTCTGGATCCCGGGAGCAGCGGACAGATCACCTGGACCCCGGATTATGGTCTGAGTGCATCCAACCTGGGCACCTATGCCCGGGCCACGCCGGACACATGGGTGTTGATTGCCGGTGCGGAAAGACGGTTCTGGGTGGATCCGACCACCACCCAACGGATACTGCCAGCCATGAAGACCATCCCCGAGGACCTTCAGTTCATCGGACGGGACACCAGTGTGGCCCCGGACGCCTATCTTTTCTACAGTGAAAGTGCGAAAAAACTCTACCGCCAGGTGGGCAACGAAGCCAGGTGGGGGGACTCGGACAGAGAGCACATCCTCAACGGCGACTTTTCCGTCACCACCGGATGGACCCTGACCGGGGACGCCGCAAGGGTGGCCGGCGACACCCAGGGGGAATATGAACTGGGTATCAACAACGGCACCGCCGGCCAGACCATCACCCGGCTCCATGCCGGCACCCACTATTCCGTTGAATTTGACATTAGCGGAGTTGTGTCGACCGTCACCCATAACGGCAGTTCCTCCACCCAGACCGGCACCATCAAGGTTTTCTGGAACGGTTCCGAAATAAAGAGCCTTGACTGGACCGCCGAGGCTTCCTCCCACGAGATCGTGGTGGTGGCCGACGGCACCCACAACACCTTGAGTTTTGAGGTGGAGGCCGCCGCCGGTCAGACCGACCCGCCCCGTTTCCTCATTGACGATGTTTCCCTCAAGGCCCATCCGGTCACCGAGTACGACGGGGTTGAAAAGCTGGTCTCCCTGGGAGCCAACCCCATCTTTGAAGAGGCGAACGGGCAGATCCGTCAGGTTGAACATTCCGGAGACACCCAGCTCATCGGGGTCAATGAGACCTGGCTTGAAGCCCATCCCAACCGTACGGCCAGGGTAACCCCGGATGAGGACTACCTGGAGCGGCATACCTCCCATTCCGACACCCGTCCGGATACCCCGCCACCGCCACCGGCTACGCTTACCGAGCAGTTGAACTGGCGCATTGATCTCCAGCGGTTGGTCCAGAAGCAAGGGGTTCATGCCGATGCTGTGCTGATTATCCACGGCATTACCACGTCCGCAGGCGCATCCGTGCCGGCCTGGTACGATGCCGGATCGGATCAGTTCATCATAGCTCCGGCTGTTTCCTCGGGCTCCCTGCACTTCCTTGGCCTGACACAGGATGAAACCAAGGCATTGTACTACAACAGCGGATCGGATCAGGTGTTCAGCCAGACCCTGTCCAACGAAGCGGCGCTTGCCACCATGTTCGGCACCGACCATGTGCTGGAGGCCACTGCGGTGATTCCCTCCCTCACCGATGTCTTTGACGGCTTCAATGTGACCGTGGACAATGTGGTTCCCCATGACGGCAACCAATACCTGATTACCACCACCAACGGTCTGGCCTTCCTTGTGGGAGACGGCACCACCCCAAGCCTTGCAGCGGTTCTGGATACCTGGACCGGTACCCAGACCGAGTTGCAGACCCTTTTTACCACCTATACCCACGAAGGCGTTGTAAGGGTCTTCCGGCCGACGGCCAACGGGTCTGAAACCCAGCATTGGTGGCTGTCCGAAAATAATAAGTGGGCCAGCATCTCCGGAAGGGAAAAGGACGATATGGAGGTTCTGGGCGAATCCCTGGACCGGACCAAGCTCTACGTTTACGACAAGACCGAAAATGAGATTATTGAAATTATCCAGTCCACCACACCGGCACTGACCACGGCCACGGCCGGCAGGGTCATTGATTCGGTGGCCTCGGTCCAGCGCTACGTGGGAAGCTCGGATACCCTATACCTTGTGGCCGCCGATGTCTCCGGCAGCATCGTTACCCAGAACACCATACCCCCTGTCATCTACGGGGTGGATTCCCTGGTGCTCAGCGGTGGAAACGGAGCCGACCGCTTCATGATCACCAATGAGGTCTGGGCCCATTACGATGTCATCGTGGTGGACAGCCGGAATCCGAGCCGCAGGGTGGATACGGTGGAGTTCGGAAGCGATGTTTCCATCTCCGAAATGGTGGTTAGCCGGGACGATGAAGGCGGCCTTGTGCTCTGGAATTCCCATTCCGGCAAGCGCCTGATCCTGCGCGGCGTGCTCAGCAGTGACGCCGATGAAAGGGCATTGCACCGGAATATCCAGGTGAGGTTCCTGGGAGCCCCGGCGCTCTCCTTGTCCACCCTGATCAACTCCATCCAGGGCAGCACCACTGCCGACACCATCACCAGCCTGGATGAAGATGATGTGATCCGGGGCGGTTTGAATGCCGACACCATTAATTCCGGCAGCGGGGATGATGTGATCTACGGGGAGGCCGGAGATGACACCATTAATGCCGGAGACGACAATGATATCATCGTGGGCGGACGGGGTGCCGATGCCATCGACGGCGGTGCCGGTTCCGACACCGTGGTGTTCCTTGGCGATCCGGCCAATGCCTCGGGGGTGGTGGTTAACCTTTCCTTGAGCCCGTCCACGGGCACGGGGGGGGACGCCCAGGGCGACACCTATACCAACGTGGAAAATATCACCGGTTCTTCCTATGACGACACCCTTACCGGAGACGACAACGACAACCGGATTTCCGGCCAGGCCGGGGATGATACCATCAGCGGCGGAGCCGGTAACGATGTTCTCACCGGTGGCCCTGGAACCGATATCCTCATCGGCGGTGACGGAAGCGACACCTATGTGGTCAACCGAGGGGATGGGAACGTGACCATCCGCAACAGCCAGACCGGTGACGAACTCAACGTATTGCGACTGGACGTCAACCGGGCTGAATTGACCCTGACCCAGGAGGGCGACAACCTGCGCGTCACCCTTGCCGGGACACCGGCCACCCATGCCACCGTGGAGAATTGGTTCTCCGATGCCTCTGTCCGCAGCCTGAAGCTGCTGACCCGGGACAACTATCTGCTTACACCGGATACGGCCTCTGCTGTGGACAGCACCAGCGTGGCCGTTGCCCGGGTGGCCCTGGATTATTCCCATGCAGCCACGGGACAGACCATTGATATGTCCTCTGTGGACCATGCGGTCATCCGGAGGGTCACCGGTTCCCGCTTTGCCGACGTGATCACGGGCAATGCCCTGGACAATGTCATTGTGGGCGCCGGCGGAGCCGACATCCTTAGGGGTGAAGGGGGCAGCGACACCTATGTTGTGGGCGCCGACACCGGTCAGGTCCGCATTGTGGACACCGTCAGGGACGGCAACAGTGATACCATTGTTCTGGATATGGATGTAAGCGCCTTCACCGGCAGCCGGGTTGTGGGAAATGATCTGTACATCGACACCAGCAGCGGCACCACGGTGAGGGTGGCAGGATGGAGCGGTTTCAGGGACAACAAAGGCACGGTGGTCTCCGTTGGGGGACAGTCCTATGTCTTTGATGAAACGGGACAGCGCCACCTGACATCCATTGACTATTCCGACAGCAGTGCCGGTGTTCAGGCGACACTTGACTCTGCGGCATACAGCATCAGGGGCTCGGCCTATACCGACACCCTGACCGGCAACGCCTTGAGCAACCGGATTTCCGGGGGCAGCGGGGGACAGGACATCCTTTCCGGCCGGAACGGGCAGGACACCTATGTTGTGGAACTGAAGGCGGCCACTTCTGCAGTGGTTCCCACGGCCCAGGCCACCCTTGCAGCGGATGTGGAATTGGCCGGTGGACGGATGATCACCATCGACAACCAGTCCACCGACGGTGTTTCAGATGTGTTGAAACTTGAGAATGTGAACTTTGCAGACCTGCACACCCGGCGGGTGGGCAACGATATTGTCTTCTACACCGGCAGCCCGGATTTGAGCGTCGCGCCCAATGCCTATCCCAACCATGGGGTTCGCATTGAGAACTGGTTTACCGCACCGGATCGGCGCCACCTGGTGGTGAGCGACGCCGGTGGAGATTCCGTAAGGGTCAATGCCGACGGCAGTTTCTCCCAGCTCATCAGCCTGGATGATGCCGACCAGAGCACAGGCTTCACCCGCAACCTGAACGATGCGGCCTATTCCCAGGTGATTAAGGTCTTTGGCAGCTCAGGGGACGATACCTATACGGGCAATGGTCTGGACAACCTCTTTGTCCTCACCGAGGGGGGGGCCGATACCGTGGACGGCGGCAACGGCCAGGACACCTATTATGTGGCAACCGATGATTTCTCCAACACCGCCCTTACCCTGAGGAACACCAACACCGACGGGAAAAAGGACCACATTGTTCTGGACGGAACCATTGATGCCATTTTGAGCTCCGGTCTGACCTCCCCTGGAAACCAGGTGGTGATTAACATTGCCAACAGCCGGGACATCAATCTGGGGGTACCCCAGGCCGGGCAGGCTGAGATGCCCTTTATCCTCACGACCTCCGACGGTTACAGCTTCAGCATTCTGTCCACGGGTGAGCTGGTATTGGACACTGTGGATATTGCCGCCACCGGGGCGTCCCAATTGGATATGACCACCCTCACCGCACTGGCTCCCGGCAGCAATACAGTGGCCACCGGCTACTTTCCGACACCCAGGGATCCCAGGGAGGCCGTCACCCTCAGGGGTGGGACCGAGACCCATCTTCTGGCCGGAGACGGCGATGGGGAAACCCTCATCGTTACCCGGACCCGGTCCCAGGGGGTTGTACTGAGGGGCCGTGGCGGATCCGACACCTATGTGACCGGTTCCACCGGCACCTACCAGGTGGACAATTCCGACACCGGCGGAGACCGTGACGTGGTTTTCCTGGATCATCAATATGCAGACCTGATCCTCAGCAGAAGCGGGGATGATCTGGTGGTGGAAAGCCATACCGGCAATTTCCGTTTGACGGTGACCCATTACCTGAGATCCGGTTCCGCCGGGAACCAGTTCCGCCATCTGGATTTTATCACCCGGGACAAGGTCCGGTTCATTGTGCCCAACACCCTGCCCGGGCAGGGGGCGGAGGCCAAGCTGCGGCCCACCATCACCGGCATTGACCAGTCCCTGGAAACAACCTCCGGCACCATTGACCTGCGGTCGTCCACGGCTTATGGCCACGCCCTCATGGCCGTGACCGAATTTGAAGGCAGCATCACCGCAGCCACAACCGTGACCTCGGGCAATGAAAGTATCCGGCTCTCCACGGGCAACGACGAAGACACCATTACCACCGGTTGGGGCAACGACACCATCCATGCTTACGGCAGTAAGGATGTGGTTATCGCCGGCGCAGGAAATGATACGGTCTACGGCGGCGGGGGCGACGATAATCTGGACGGCGGTTCTGGTAACGACTTCCTCATTGGCGGCTCCGGCGCAGACTGGCTCTTTGGCGGCAGCGGCTATGATACGGTGGTCTTTGTAGGGGATGCGGACACCGGGGCCGGTGTCTCCGTTAATCTGTCCACGGGCAAGGGCTCCGGGGCCGATGCCCAGGACGATACCTATGTCTCCATTGAGAATGTGTGGGGAACGGCATTCGCCGATGTCATCACCGGTGGTTCCGGGGCCAATGTCCTGGACGGCAGAGGCGGTGCGGACCGGATTCTGGGCATGGGCGGAAACGACCTGCTGGTGGCCAATGAGGGCGCCGGTTCCCATCTGGACGGCGGCAGCGGTGTTGATACCGTGGATTACGGCGGATTCGGCGTGGGGATTAATGTTATTCTGGGAGTCCGGGCCACCCACCTTGACGCCGACGGTCATGCCACCACCACCGTGGACCAGCTGCGCAACATTGAAAATATCATCACCACGGCCCACAACGATGTAATCAGTGGCGACGATAACGACAATACGGTCATCGGCAGTGTGGGAAGAGACCTTTACCTGCTGGACGGGGGCCATGACGTGGTGGATTTCCGCAATGTCATTCTGGCAGACGATGCCACCAACGGTGTGTGGGTGGATACCCGATTCAGGGAGTTCTTCACCCCCGTTGCCGGTGACGGCGACCGTAGCCAGTTCATGACTCCGGGCCTTAGCCAGGTGGAAGAGGTTTGGGGAACCATTTACAATGACCGTATTTACGGCAATCACACCAATGATGTTCTGGCAGGGCATTACGGCCATGATATTATCCGGGCCAGATACGGAGACGACCTGATCTATGCCCTGGGTGACGGGGACAAGATCTACGGCGACCACGGGTCGGACACGGTGGACTACTCCTTTGCAGGAGAAGGCATCACCGCAGACCTGAGCCGGGGGTACGGCGGTAACGGTCTGGATCTTCTGTCCGGCATTGAAAACCTGTCCGGTTCATTCTTCAACGACGTGCTCACCGGTACGGACACGGCCAACGTCATATACGGCAACTACGGCCGGGATGTCATCGATGCCAAGGGCGGAGACGACACCATCAAGGGCCTTGGGGACGGCGACCGCATCGACGGCGGTGCCGGCACCGATACCGTGACCTATGCGGACGCCTTTACCGGCGCCCATGTCTCTACGGGCACTGCCGCCCTTGGGGTGGACCAGCTCCGTCACTGGAGGAATCTGGCCGACCGGCCCGATTATCTCATCAATGTGGAAAACATCGTGGGATCCGCCCACAGCGACCGCTTTAAAACAGGGGCCGGTGTGGACACCATCCGGGCCGGGGCGGGCAATGACGAGATCACAGCCTCCCTGGGTAACGATGTCTTCTACGGTGGAGACGATGTGGATACGGTGAGCTACAAAGGCTTTTCCAATAATCTGAACATTGACATGGGCCTGGGACGTGTCTCCGCCCTCACAGGAACCACCTTCCAGGACAGCCTCCACGAAATCGAACGCATTGAAGGCGGAAGCGGCAACGATGCCATGACAGCCGCGGCCACGGGCAGCTCCTATTTCTACGGATCCCAGGGCACCGACACCGTCACCGCAGCCGGTCAGACCACGGTGGACTTCAGCCGCGTGCTCACCGACGATGGCCTCACCGTGACCACGCCCGACGGCACCGCCCACACCTACGCAGTTGCATTTGATGTCCTGGACGCGGCCTCCACCACCAACATCACCGGTTCAGCCGTCATCATCGGCTCCATCGGCGATGATACCTTCACCGGTGGCAGTGCTGCGGATACCTTCAGCGGAAACAGCGGTGACGACGTGCTGAGCGGCGGCGGGGGCAACGATCTTTTCCACGGTAACAGGGGCAATGACGTTCTCCACGGCCAGGACGGGGATGACCGGCTCTACGGCGACCAGGGGGATGACATCCTTTACGGCGGTGCAGGGAATGATACCCTTTACGGCGGTGTGGGAAACAACACCCTTTTCGGTGGCGACGGTACGGACACCGTGACCTACAGCCACATGGGCCAGGGGGTTACGGTGAACCTGGCCACGGCCACGGCCCAGGTCGACAATGTATTTACCGATCGTCTTTACGGCATTGAACGTGTCCAGGGCGGCTCCGGCAACGACACCCTGGAAGCGGCATTGGAAGGTAGCTCCTATTTCTATGCCTCCGAAGGTACCGACCGGGTGGTCCATCGTGACCGCACCATTGTGGACTTCGGGCTTTTGGAGACGGACGCCGGCATTGCCTTTGGTTCAGATCCGGGTGAAGACAACACCTATAAGATCACCTTTGCCGTGGACGGTCGCAGTTCCACCACCAATGTGGAGGGTCTGGCCGTAATCATGGGCACGGAAAACGATGAGATCTTTGCCGGCACCGACGGTGCGGATGAGTTCTACGGCAAGGGCGGCGCAGACGTGCTCAACGGCGGTGCAGGCAACGACATCCTCCATGGTGACAGCGGCAACGACACCCTTTCCGGCGGTGCCGGTGACGACACCCTTTCCGGCGGTGCCGGAAATGATACCGTCTCCGGCGGGGACAACAACGATACCCTGCACGGCGGTCTGGGGGACGACACCCTTGACGGGGGCAGTGGAACGGACGTTCTTACTTACATGGACCTTGGCTTTGGGGTGAACATTAACATGGGCGCCAACCAGGTCACAGCCTCCGGTGCCAATGCCTTCACCGACACCCTTTCCAATATTGAATGGGTGGAGGGCACCTCCCACAACGATACCTTTACCTCTGCCAGAAGCGGACGCAATTATTATTATGCCACCGAAGGCCGGGACCGGATCACCCTGCACACCTATACCACCCTGGATTTCAGCCGTCTGGACACGGATCGCGGCCTGCGGGTTGTGGCCGACTCCGGTCGGGGCAACACCTATGTGATCACCTTTGCCGTGGACGGTCGTGAATCGAGAACCGATCTCACCGGTCGTCCCTCCCTCAAGGGAACCCGGCAGAACGATACCTATCTGGGCGGCAACGCCTGGGACATCGTTTTCGGCAACGACGGACACGATCTACTCCGGGGCGGCAACGGCAGGGACAGTCTCTTCGGACAGGTGGGTAATGATACCCTTTACGGTGACAACCACGACGACCGTTTGTACGGGGATGCGGGCAACGACCGCCTCTTTGGAGGCGCCGGTAACGACCGTCTGTACGGTGGCGCCGGTAACGATACCCTGCGTGGCGACAATAACAACGACCGGCTGGAGGGCGGCAGTGGAAATGATGTCCTCTATGGCGGTTCCGGTTATGATGTGATCCGGGGCGGCGACGACAACGACGTCATCTACGGAGAAAGCCATGCCGACTGGCTCTATGGAGATGCCGGCCATGATATCATTTACGGCGGCAGCTGGAACGATAATCTCTACGGCGGTTCAGGAGACGACAACCTCCTTGGCGGTACCGGCAACGATGTCTTGAACGGCGGCAGCGGTAACGACAGGCTCTGGGGTGCAAACGACAGAGATACACTGGAAGGCGGGGAAGGCCACGACTATCTGGACGGCGGCAACCACAACGACCGCCTCTTTGGCGGGGCCGGCCATGACACCCTGCGTGGCGGCCATGGTGCCGACTACTTCAAAGGCGGAGCCGGCAATGATCTGATCTACGGCGGGGACTACAATGACTGGATTTACGGCAACGAAGGCAACGACACCCTCTACGGTGGAAATCATAATGATAACATCGTCGGTGGCCGGGGTTACGATATTATGGACGGCGGCTGGGGCAATGATACCTTCTACTTTGACCGGGGGGACGACGTGTCCGTTATTCGTGACCGTGGCGGGAACGACACCCTGAGGTTGCGGCAGTACGACCGGAGCGCCGTCAATTTCTTCACCGACGGCAACGATCTGATCATCACCGCAGGAGAAGACGCCCTGCGGGTGGAAGATCAGTTCACCGGCGGCGCCACCCTGGACCGGATTATCCTCACCGACGGCACCACCTTCACCTCTAGCCGCATCTCGGATCTGTCAACGGACTATGCATCCCGGGCCGACGGAACCCCCGATGTGGATCAGCTTATTTCTGCAATGGCTGCATTCGGTGCCAGCGGTCAATTTGACGGCGGTGACTATTCAAGCGTACAGCCGCCCTCCACCCAGTACTCCGGCACCCTGACCATTCCGTCCAGTTGATTTTGACCATTTAACCACAGGGGAGAAAGACCCTTTCTCCCCATAACACCACCGGAACAGTTTCCCTAACATGGGGCTGTTCCGGTTTTTTTATGCCATGGTTTCCATCCATCCCCGGCACCAGCAATCCAGCGATTATGGCGCCGGCGATGCCGTGTTTATCCGCCGGAATAATGCAGGGGGGGATGGATTGGGACCATTTTATCAAAGGGTTTGGCTTTTTTCCGGATGCCTGTGATATAGTAGGATCCCGGGCGGCCAGACGGCCCAGTCCATAACCGAAACCAGGCCGGAGTTCCATGGGATTTTCCTTTAAAACACTTCAAACACGAATTTTAGTCCTGTTGCTGATACCGGTGTTTTTCATCATTTTCACGGCAGGGGTCTTCAGCTATTTTTATACCCGGGATATCCTGATCCGCCAATGGGACCAGTCCGCCACCCTGAAGCTCCAGCGGGCGGCCCATTACATAGAGATGCGACTGACCAGGCCCATTGACCTTATTGAAGTCCTGTTTCAATTGTCCAAGGACAAGAAACTGCCCATCTCCCCCGCCACCCTGGCCGAACACATTCGAAAGCTGGAGGGGGTGATCTCGGTGACCCCCCTAGGCAATTCCCAGATGCGACCGGACATGGAGACCTCCCCCATGCCGGACCAGGACGGCAGTTTGATGATGACCTTCGGCCATTGCCGGATTTCCCGGATTTCCAATCCGGAGTTTGACCGGGAACTGGGCCAGGAGACCGTGCGCCTTTTGTTCACCTATCCCATGGTAGGCAACGGGCTCCAGGACATTGAGATCGAGATGAGCTTTGACTATCTGCTCAAGGACATCATCTCCCTGGGCTGGTGGGAGAGCGACATGGCCTGCATCGTTAACCGGGACGGTCGGTACATGGCCCATACCAACATGGGCATGGAGGACCGGAAGGTCCTGGGGGAGAACAAGGATCCCCTGGAGCTGGCCCTTTTGGACCGCCTCCAGGCAGAGACCTTCGGCACCATTGCCGCCCCGGGTAATCCCCCGGAAATGGTGGCCGGCTTCCACATGCTGGGCAAGGTGCCCTGGGCCATCCTCCTCTTTGCCCGGGGGGAGAACCTGTTCAAACCCCTGATCCAGTACAGAAATATTTCCATTGCCTCCAGTCTGCTCCTGGTACTCATGGTGATCCTGCTCATCCGTCACCAGGTGGGGTATATCGTCCTCCAGGTGAAGCGGCTGTCGGCCAATGCCCGGCGGGTGGCGGCCGGAATATACGGGGATCCCTTGCCCGTGACCTCCAGGGACGAGATCGGCCAATTGGTGGGCAGTTACAATGAAATGGTCCAGGGGTTGAAGGAGCGGGATTTCATCCGGGACTCCTTTGGCCGGTATGTGGATCCCAAATTTGCCAGGACCCTGCTGGACCGGCCCGGGGATTGGCGCCTGGGCGGGCAGCGCCGGGATGTGGTGGTGATGATGTCCGATATCCGTGGCTTTACCCCCATGTCCGAATCCCTGGATCCCGAGGTCATCATCCAGGTGCTGAACCATTATTTTTCAGTGATGATCGAGGAGATTCAGTCCCGGAACGGGATCATCGTTGATTTTTTCGGCGATGCCATCCTGGCCTTTTTCGACCCCCTGTCCGCCCCCATTGCCGACACCGCCCTGAACACCATCCAATGCGCCGTGGGGATGCAGGCCCATATGACGGCCTTTAACCACGAGCAGGTCCGTCGGGGATTGCCGGAATTGGGCATGGGCATCGGCATCCATTCCGGCCCGGTGATCGTGGGCAACATCGGTTCCAAGGCCCGGGCCAAGTACGGGATTGTGGGGTCGGCTGTCAATGTTACCTCCCGGATCCAGGCCGAGGCCGCTCCCGGGGAAATCCTGATTTCTGATTCCATCTTCACCCATGTCCAAACCCAGGTGGAACTCAACCGGGCCTTTACCGCAGATCTCAAGGGATTGGATGCCCCTCTTACCCTGAGAAGCATTAAAGGAAACCAGGGATAGGGAATGGACATTGCCGGGGCTGAAATGAAGCCGGCCCATTGGCCCAGGGCTGAAAAGGAAAAACAGAGATGACCTCGGAAGATCCCATAAAAATTTGCCCCCATTGCGGTGGGAAAAACAAGGCCGTGGACCAGGGGTGGCTGAAGATGATGTCCCCTGATGAATCCGCCGAAGCCGTCCGGTGCATTCGGTGCAATGCCCCCCTCTACGCCCTGGATTCTCCGGACAAAGGCAGGTCCGAAGGATATGGATTTACCATAAAATTTTTATGCATCGCCGGGGTATTAAGCCTGGTGCTATATGGTTTAAATGTCCATTTTGGTGCCCTGGGGTCTGCCCGGGACATTGGAACCCTGGCCTATGCCCTTGTTTTTGTCCTGCTCATCAGTTCGGTCGTGGCCCATGGGAAAATCTTCAAGAATTTAAAATACCTTTTGATCTGGGGAGCGATTTTCCTGGCAGCCCTGATCGGGTACAGCCACCGCCATGACCTTTCTGGAATAAAGGATAAAGTGATGGCGGAACTGGTCCCGTCCAGGGGAGTGCAGGCCACTACAGATTCCATCAGCTTTCCCGTTTCCTCGGATGGCCACTTCTATGTCCGTGCCCTTGTAAACGGTAGGCCGGTGGTCTTTCTGGCCGACACCGGGGCCAGCGATATCGTCCTGTCGCCAAGGGATGCAGAGCATCTGGGCATTCGGATTTCAGACCTCCGGTTTAATAAATTCTACGAAACTGCCAATGGCATGGTCCGGGGAAGTTCCATCCAGGTTTCCGACTTCCAGGTGGGGCACATCCACCTGTCCAACCTCCGGGTCTCAGTGAACGAGGCCGACATGCGGCATTCTCTGTTAGGGATGACCTTTTTCAAGAAGCTGTCCGGCTATGGGGTCAAGGATGAGGTGCTGACCCTGTATTGGGATGCCGGTGCGCCATAGCTGCCAACCCGGGGGGGCCATACCGCCCTTAAGGGAATTCCCATTTCAAAGGGATTTTTCCTCCCGGTCTCCATTGGGGGAAGGCAAGGCCGGTCCCTTTGACAAAATAGGGGGCAGGGGGGTATTCCTTTGTGATGGGGGCTGGGGTGACGAATTCCTATTGACACGGCATGGTGCCGGGTATAGCTAGTGGTTTTTCGGTTGGAGAATGGGCTGGCTGGCCTGGGCCCCTCTTTGACCATTTAGGCAAACCAAAGATTTCTCCACAGGGCATTGTGGAGGACAAATGGAAGGGAAAGTGGAATGTCCGATGTACAATCCATTCACGAATTTGATGTGAACATGATCTGCGAATATTATTCCGCATTGGATCGCCAGGGGCCCGGGAGCCCGGAAATCACCAAAAGGGCGTTGGGTTTCATCGAGGGGCTCACCCCGGATTCCCACATTGCCGACATCGGCTGCGGCACCGGCGGGCAGACCCTGACCCTGGCCAGGAACACCCCGGCCTGGATCACGGGCATCGACCTGTTCCCCGGGTTCATCGACCAATTCAACGCCGCCGCATCCGAGGCCGGTTTGGGCCAGAGGGTGAAGGGGGAGGTGGCCTCCATGGAGGACCTCCCCTTTGGGCCGGATTCCCTGGACCTGATCTGGTCCGAAGGCGCCATCTATAACATCGGGTTTCAACGGGGCCTTTCTGAATGGAAGCCCTTGATCAAAACCGGGGGATACATTGCGGTTTCCGAGGTCTCCTGGTTTTCGGACACCCGTCCTGCCGAGATCGAGGCGTTCTGGCTGGACGCCTACCCCGGAATCGATACCATTCCGGCGAAGTTGGGCCAGTTGCAGGCCCAGGGCTACCAGCCCACGGCATGTTTTATCCTGCCCGAAACCTGCTGGATCGATCATTTCTACGCCCCCCAGGCCCAGGCCCAGGAGACCTTTCTGGCCAACCACCCCGAAAACGAGTTTGCAAAGGGGTTCATCAAGAACCAGAGGCACGAGCAGGATCTGTACATGAAGTATAAAGATTTTTACGGGTATGTCTTCTACATTGGAAAGAAGGTATGGGGTTAGGCCCCGTTGATGGGAGATTGATTCTTCTACAACAGGGCCGGTGGGGGCATGGGGAGCCGCAAAAAAAGTACCCACCCCAGGGGCCGGCCCATTGTACAACGGTTTTGATCCTCCGGATAAAGGCGATTTTATCCCCATGAATCCGTCCATGGGCGTATTATGATCTAATTCATTTGGACGTTTTGATTGACGCCCGAAAGGTTTCCCATGAAGTTTTCCACCATGCAGCCGGGCCAGGAGGGCAGGGTCATTGACCTTGTAAAAGAGGTCTTTGATGAATGTGTTGCTCCGGCCTATACCCAGGAGGGCATAGAGGCGTTTTACACCTATGCCGATGTTAAGCAGCTGGCAAAGCGGTCAAAGACCGATCATTTCACAATCCTGGCCCGGGAGGGCGACCGGATTCTGGGAATGATCGAGATCAGAACCTTCAACCATGTGGCCCTGTTTTTTGTCCAAGGGGCCTTTCGGAATAAAGGGGTGGGACAAGCCTTGTTTAAAAGGGCCATGGCCGTGATCCGAAAATCAAACCCGGACATTGGCCAGGTTACGGTCAACTCCTCCTTGAATGCGGTCCCGGCTTACGAGCGCATGGGGTTCAAGGTCCAGAGTCCAAAGCAATGTGTCGATGGAATATGGTTTGTTCCAATGACGCTACGCCTGGATGACAGGTCGTGAAGCGCTTGGGATTCTGGAGGATCAGGGGGCCGGCGCTTTTATGGCTCCTATCCCTGTTTTTTCTGCCCCTTGTTTCCGGCAGCCCCTCCGAGGCAGGCGAATTGCCCGCCCCTTACCGTTTCCATAAGACGGCCCTGCAAAACGGAAGCCTCCTGGATGCTGTGGTCGGATTAGAGGAACGGGAAAATGCGTATCTGGCCTCTTCCTTCAAACGGCAATACCTGGATATCCTGGGGATTTTTTATTCAAGGGTGGGGCGTTACACCGATGCACTGGCATGCTTTGACCGGATGCAGCCCGGGGCGGAAAAATGGCCGGAAATTGAGTTCAACGGGGTTACCCCCGTTCCGGCCCTTGATCTGATCCGGAGAATTGCGGATTCAAACCGGGTCATCTTCATTAACGAGGCCCACCATGTTCCCCAGCACCGGGCCTTTTCCATTTCAATCCTTAGGGTATTGTATCAAAAAGGGTTCCGGTATTTTGCCGCCGAGGCCCTGGGTGAAGGTGACCATGACCTGATGCGCCGTGGATATCCGGTCATGTCCACCACCGGGTACTATGTTAATGAACCGGTTTGCGGGGCGTTAATCCGCACCGCATTGCAGCTGGGATACAAGGTGATTCCCTATGAGGCGTCCCCTGAATGCCAACCCGATCCCCAAAACATGTATCAGTGCCAGAACCTGCGGGAACGGGCCCAGGCCCAACAGCTCTATGACCGTATCTTCAAGGACAACCCCGGGGCCAAGGCCATTGTCCATGCCGGCTACGGCCATATTGATGAACGGGGCTGGGGGGGATGGCACCCCATGGCCAAGTATTTCAGGGAGATATCCGGCATTGATCCCTTTACCATTGATCAGGAAATCATGACCGAACATTCTGCCCCGGCCCATGAAAATCCATATTATGGAAAAGCCGTGGATGGGATCTGTGAGCCCACCCTCTTTCAAACCGGTGAGGGCGGTATTTGGGTGGAGCCCCATCGGAAAAACGCCTATGACGCACAGGTCTTCCACCCCAGGAGCCGATATGACAACGGCCGTCCCCATTGGTTGCTCATGCAGGGGGGAAGGCAGCCCTATCTCCTGACCCGGGGAATCCAAGCATCCAGGGTGCCCTGCCTGGTCCAGGCCTTTTATGAGCATGAAGGGAAGGGGGCTGTGCCCGTGGACCAGGTGATGATCACAGACAAGGAGGACCGCCCCCCATTGATCCTGCCAAAGGGGGATTTCCGGATCAGGGGAATGGGCCTGAACCGGGAGGTGATCTTTCAATCCATTGTCCATGTGAAGTAATGGTATGCTGAAGCCGCCTTCAAATCGAGAAATCCCACCCTTTAAAATTCCAGATTCATGTAAAGAGGTAAGCCCTTTACCATGGGGATTCCCATGGTTTTGCCCTGGTTTTTCACAAAAGATGGGGGCGGTTAAAATTTAACCGTTCCCTTTCCCTCCGTCTAAAAATTAGACACCTGTTTCAGGGGGTGTGTTTTTCCCTTGTCCATTATTTCAGCACTTTAGCCCAAACCTCTCCATTGGCACGTCCTGTGCAATTCTAAAGTCCCAGACAATTTGTTCCGGTCCCAGGGCCGGGTCCCAAAATATGACCCCGGGGGATTTCCCCGGGGAGAGCAAGGAGCCCTTTGAACGTGCTTTTCTTATCCTTAAAATTTGATGACAGGCAAAGGCGCAGGGCCTTTAAACGCAGTGTCATACCCCCCCTTTTAATGCTGACATTTTTGTTGCCGGGGATATTCGTGCCGGTATGGTCCGGTGGAACCGTGGCCTTTGGTGAAACCGCCCGGGGCAATATGGATGCTGCCCCTTCCGTTGGAACCCTGGACATGCGCATCGGTAGGGCCACCCACCTGGTGGACCTTTTGGAATACGCCCGGATGAAGAATCCGGAGCTGGCCGCCACCAGGGCCTCCTGGCGAGCCTTTATCCAGGCCCGGCGTCTGGGAACGGCCTATCCCGATCCCCAGCTCTCCACCCTTGTGTTTCCCCGGCCCATTGAGACCCGGTTGGGCCCCCAGGACTGGAGCCTGAATCTGAACCAGCCCATCCCCTTTCCCGGCCTCCTGGACCAGAAGGGCAGGGTGCTGGAATCCGATGTGATCCTGGCCCGGCTCAAGCAGTCCCGGATCCTCAAGGAGGTGGTGACCCGGATCACGGTCTCCTTCCACGAACTGGCCTACCTTTCCCGGGCCCTGGAACTGGCCCGGGAGAACCTGGCCCTCCGGGAGCAGGCCCAGGAGATCCTTTTGGATGCCTATGGCCGGGACCAATCCCTGTTCATGGAGGTTTCCCTGGTCTCCATTGCCATTGCCAAATTGGAGACCCGGATTTCCCGGTTGGAGGAAAAAATAACGGCGGAAAAGATCCGGCTCAACGGTCTGCTCAACCGGAAAAGTGATGCCCCCTTTGGCCCCTTGGAAATGACGGCATCCCTGCCCCTGCCCCTGTCCCAAACCCTGGAAGAGGTCCAGGCCCTGGGCATTGCCCATGGGGAATGGGTGCGCATGGCCGAGGAGGGCATTAAAAAGGCCGAGGCCATGGTGGCGCTGGCCCGGCTGGAGAACATGCCGAATTTCAGCCTGGGGCTCTTCTATGCCGCCATTGGGGAGCCCGATACCCCCACCCGGCCAGAGGACGCAGGCCGGGACGCCCTGGGCATAAAGTTTGGGGTAAGCTTTCCCTTGTGGAGTGGGAAAAGGCAGAGCCGGGTGGCCCGTGCAAAGGCGGACAAGGCCCGGTTCCAGGCCATCCGGGACCAGAAGATCAATGAGGTGAACACAAGGATCAGCCGGATCTGGTTCAGCCTTTCCCACAGCCGCCGGGATTTTGAGCGGCATAAAGACGAGATCCTGCCCCGGACCCTCCAGGCCATGGAAACAGCCGAAATCCGTTTCCGCCAGGGCAAGGGCCGGCTCCAGGATCTACTCACCCTGCAGACGGCGGTCCATGACTTCCAGCTGGCCATGGCCCGGGCCCGCACCGACCATGCCCAGCAGCAGGCCGAGCTGGAACAATGGGCCGGTGTGGTCCTGGATTTGCCGGAAATGAAAGGAAAACCAATGGGGCCCAAAGGAATGGAATCGGAAAAAACAGGATCAACCCCCATGGACCGGGGCGTGATGAGCCGTGAAGTGATGAACCGGGATACTGCGAACCCGGGGAGGAATAAAGCATGAAATGGATTCAAATGGGATTAACGGTTCTGGTGACCGCCGGGATAACGGCCTCTGCCATGCATTATTTCAGCCCCGGGCGGCACGGCATGGGGGCCATGGACATGGCCGGATCTCCGGGGGCATCCATGGAGCGGAAGATCATCTATTGGAAGGCCCCCATGGATCCCACCGAGATCTATGACGAACCCGGAAAGAGCAAGATGGGCATGGACCTGGTGCCGGTCTATGAAGACGAAGTCTCGGGCGGGGGATCCGGAGAGACCAACGTGGACGGGGTGGATGTGAACATCAACCCCGTGGTGGAGCAGAACATGGGGCTCAAGGTGGAGGCCGTGGTCCTGGAACCCCTGGACCACGTCATCCGCACCTATGGCCACATCACCTACGACGAGACCCGCACCGGGACGTACAGCCCCCGGTTTGACGGGTGGATCCAGGTCCTCCACGCCGATTACACCGGGGCCCGGGTGAAGAAAGGCGACCCTTTGTTCGAGGTCTATTCCCCGGCCCTCACCGCCTCCCAGGAGGAGCTGTTTTCCGCCCGGAAAAATTTTTTGGCCCGGAAGACCGATGTGAACAAGCGCATCTACCAATCGGCCAGAAAACGGCTGGCCTATTACGGGATTTCCCAAAGGGACATCAAGGGTTTGGAGGCCGGGGGCCGGGTTAAGGAAACCCTAGCCGTCCGTTCCCCCTTTTCCGGGGTGGTGGTGGAAAAGATGGTTGTTGAAGGGGGATATTTCAAGGCCGGCACCCCCCTGTTCACCATTGTGGACCTCTCCCGGGTCTGGGTGGAGGCCCATATCTTTGAATACGAGCAGAACCTGGTCTCCCTGGGCCAGGGGGTGGAGATGCAGCTCTCCTATGGGCCGGGCCAGGTCCACACCGGCACCATTGCCTATATCTATCCCTATCTCCAGCCCAAGACCCGGGACGTGGTCATCCGCCTGGCCTTTGACAATGCCAAGGGACTGCTGCGGCCGGACATGTACGCCCGGATCAAGATTGCTGCGGGCAATGGCCGCACCGGTTTGACCATCCCGGCCCAGGCCGTGATCCATTCTGGCGAGGACCAACTGGTCTTTGTGGCCCGGGGAGAGGGATTGTTCAGCCCCCGGAAAATCACCACCGGCCTCCATCTGGAAGGGGGACGGGTCCAGGTCCTTTCCGGCCTTTCCCAGGGGGAGAATGTGGTGGTCTCGGGCCAGTTCCTCCTGGATTCGGAATCCAAACTCAAGGAGGCCATCCAGAAGATGATGGAACTGAAATCCAAGGGCCCGGCCAGGGCAGGCCGGGCGGACGATTTCTTCGACGACATGGAAGAATCCATGGAGATGGATGCCTTTTTTGAAGACATGGAGCCAATGCAATGATCGACAGCATCATAGAATGGTCGGTGAAGAACCGGTTCATGGTTATCCTGGTGACCCTATTTTCCATTGGGGGCGGAATCTTGGCCATGGTGAACACCCCCCTGGACGCCATCCCGGATCTTTCCGATGTCCAGGTGATTATCTACACGGATTATCCGGGCCAGGCCCCCCAGGTGGTGGAGGACCAGGTCACCTATCCCCTGACCACGGCCATGCTCTCCGTGCCCTTTGCCAAGGTGGTCCGGGGCTATTCCTTTTTTGGCTACAGCTTTGTCTACCTCATCTTTGAAGACGGCACCGACATCTATTGGGCCCGGTCCAGGGTGATGGAATACCTTAACTTTGTCTCCAACCGGCTTCCCCCGGGGGTGACCCCCAGCCTGGGGCCGGATGCCACCGGCGTGGGTTGGGTCTACCAATATGTCCTCCACGATACCACGGGAGAAACCGACCTGGCCGAGCTGCGCTCCCTCCAGGACTGGTTCATCCGGTATGAACTCACGGCGGTTCCCGGGGTTTCCGAAGTGGCCTCGGTGGGGGGCTTTGTCAAGCAATACCAGGTGGAGGTGGATCCCAATAAACTTCTGGCCTACAAGATCCCCATCCAGAAGATTAAAAAGGCCATCCAGCGCTCCAATGCCGATGCCGGGGGCAAGCTGGTGGAAATGGGGGAGACGGAATTCATGGTCCGGGGCCTGGGCTATCTCTCCTCGGTGGAGGACATCCAGAACATCAGCCTGGGCGTGGATGCCATGGGCACCCCCCTGCTGCTAAAGGACGTGGCCCAGGTCCACATCGGACCGGAGTTGCGCCGGGGCATCCTGGAATGGAACGGGGAGGGGGAGACCGTGGGGGGCGTGGTGGTCATGCGCTACGGGGAAAATGCCCAGGAGGTGATCCAGCGGGTGGAAGAAAAGCTGCGGGACCTTGAAAAGGGACTGCCCCCGGGGGTGGAAATCCGAACGGGCTACGACCGGTCCGCCCTCATTGAACGGGCCGTGGACACCCTCAAGACCAAGCTCACCGAAGAGATGATGGTGGTGGCCCTGATCTGCATTATTTTTCTCCTCCATTTTAGATCGGCCTTTGTGGCCATCTTTACCCTGCCCGTGGGGATTCTCATCTCCTTTATCATCATGTATCCCTTTGACATCAATGCCAATATCATGAGTTTGGGGGGCATCGCCATTGCCATCGGCGTCATGGTGGACGCCTCTGTGGTCATGGTGGAGAATGCCCACAAACACCTGGAGCGGGACCGGGGAAAGAAACCCCATACCCAGATCATTTTGGATTCGGCCAAGGAGGTGGGACCGGCCCTGTTTTTCAGCCTGCTCATCATTACGGTTTCCTTTTTGCCGGTGTTCAGCCTCATGGAGCAGTCCGGCCGCCTTTTCCGGCCCCTGGCCTATACCAAGACCACGGCCATGGCCGCCTCTTCGGTTCTGGCCATCACCATCATTCCCGTACTCATGACCTTTTTTGTCCGGGAGAATGCCCTGGATCCAGCCTTAAGCCGGGGGAAAAAGATGCGGATCTGGCTCCTGGCCCTGGTGGGACCGGGTCTTCTGGTGGGGGGCCTGGGATGGGCCGGGGTGGATTTGCCCGACCATAGTTTGGCCGCTGCCCTGATCCTCTCCTTGTTTTTGGCCGTCTGCCTCTTTCCCCAGAAGATCCGGCCCGAGCACCGCAATCCTTTGAACCGGATACTCATCCGGTTCTACCGGCCCGTGATCGGATTTGTCCTCTCCTGGCGGAAGCTGACCCTGGTTCTGGCCGTGGCAGTCCTGGCCCTGACCTGGTATCCCCTGAAACGATTGGGATCGGAGTTCATGCCCCCCCTGAACGAGGGGGATATCCTTTACATGCCCACCACCCTTCCCGGGATCTCCATCACCAAGGCCAAGGAGCTGCTCCAGCAGACGGACAAGATCATCCAGCGCTTTCCCGAGGTGCAGACCACCATGGGCAAGATCGGCAGGGCAGAGACCTCCACCGACCCGGCCCCCCTTTCCATGATCGAAACCGTGATCATGCTCCGGCCCCAGGTGGTGTACGAGATGGTGGACAAGGAACGCTTCTTTTCCCATTGGCAGGTCTGGTTGAAAAAGCCCCTCACCTGGATCTTTCCCGAAAAGGTGCGGGGGAAGATTCTCCATGAATGGCGGAAAAAGCCCATTGACTGGTTCTTCAAGGACTGGCCCGGGTTTGTCAAAGCGCCCCTGGAGGCCCTGCTGCCCCAACAGCGATACCTGACCATCCAGGAACTCATGGATGATCTGGAGGTGGCCGTGAAATTCCCCGGCCTGACCAATGCCTGGACCATGCCCATCAAGACCCGCATTGACATGCTCTCCACCGGGATCAAGACCCCGGTGGGCATCAAGATCATGGGGCCGGATTTGGAAGTCCTGGCCGGCATGGGGGAACAGATCGAGGCCCTGCTCCGGGATAAGCCCGGCACCCTGTCGGTCTTTTCCGAGCGGGTCACCGGCGGGAACTACCTGGATTTCACCATCAACCGGGAGGAGATTGCCCGGTACGGGCTGTCGGTCCAGGATGTCCAGGACATCATCCGCACGGCCATCGGCGGCATGAACGTGACCCATACCGTGGAGGGGCTGGAGCGCTACCCGGTGAACCTGAGGTACCAGCGTCATTTCCGGGACAACCTTGAGGAACTCAAGCGGGTGCTGGTGCCCACGCCCATGGGGGCCCAGGTTCCCCTGATCCAGTTGGCCGACATGTCCGTGAAAAAGGGACCGGCCGGGATCAAGAGCGAGAATTCCAAGCGCAGCGCCTGGGTCTTTGTGGACATACGGGACACGGACATCGGTACCTATGTGAAGGAGGCCCGGGCCCTGGTGGATGAGAAGATCCAGATTCCGGCGGGCTATTCCCTGGTCTGGTCCGGGCAGTACGAATACCTGGAAAAGGCAAGGAAGACCCTGAACATCATCATCCCGGCCACCCTCATGCTCATCTTTGTCCTCCTCTTTCTCCACTTTGGGAATTTCACCGAGGTGGTCATTGTCATGGCCGGCCTTCCCTTTGCCCTGGTGGGGGGATTCTGGCTCATTTACCTTCTGGGATACAACTTGTCCGTGGCCGTGGGCGTGGGCTTCATTGCCCTGGCCGGTTTGGCTGCGGAGACGGGGATCGTGATGCTGGTCTACCTGGACGAGGTCCATGGCCGGTACATGTCCCAGGGGCGGTTGGCGAGCCTGGCCGATCTGCGGGCCGCCGTTGTGGAGGGGGCCGTGGACCGGGTCAGGCCCAAGATCATGACCGTGGCCACCACCCTCATCGGGCTGCTGCCGGTGATGTACGGCAGTGGGGCCGGCTCCCAGATCATGAAGCGCATTGCAGCGCCCATGGTGGGGGGATTGGTTTCCTCCACCGTGATGACCCTGATTATTATTCCCGTGGTTTACCATTTCTGGAAATCCCGGGCTTTAAAATAATTCATTTGAAGCGAAAGGAAGAACACAATGAAACAGATAATGCGTATCCTGCTGGTAACGGCAATGGTATGGGCCGGGGTATCGGCCCAGGCCCAGGAGAAGATGGACCATTCCATGCACGGTTCCGACCGCATCGGCACCCTGGTCCATGAGTCCAAGGTGGAGGGCTATACCCTGGCCTATTATTTCATGGACATGCGGGAGATGAAGGGCCATTCCATGGGAAATATGGAGGACAAGCCCCACCACATCATGGTCTATATCACCGATGCAAAGGGCAAGGTGGTGGAAAAGGCCAGGGTGGGCCTGTGGATCAGAAGCGGGGACGGCATGGACCAGAAGACCATGACCATGTACATGAGCAACGGCTTCGGCACCATGGCCGACCTGAAAAAACCGGGGAAGTACACGGTTTCCACCAAGGTGGTCATGGGGGATAAAAAGCTCAGGGACCGGTTTGTCCATGAGGTGAAATAACCAGGCATTCCATGGCGCTTCTAAACCGAAGTGCCGTGAATGGCAAGGGTAAACCCGGATATCTCATGATATATTCGGGCTAGGTCTTGGGGGAGAGGATCTCCTCCAGGGAGAGCCCGTATTTTTTCAACTTGTTGTTCAGGGTGGTCCGGGTGATGTTGAGGATCCGGGCGGCCTCGGTCTTGTTCCCCCCGGTCTGTCTCAGGGTGGCGGCCAGGGCCAGGGATTCGATCTCCTCCAGGGATTTGTCCCCCGTGGCCACCAAAGGGCCGTCCAATGGGGAAGGGGAGGCCGTGGCTGTGACCAGGTTCAGGGGCAGTTCCTTTTCCGACACATAGCTGCCCAGGCAGAGGATCACGGCCCTTTCAACGGCATTTTCCAATTCCCTGACATTGCCGGGCCAGTGGTACCGGGTGAGGATGTCCATGGCCCCGGGGGTGAATCCCTTCAACGGTTTCCGGTTCCGTTCGGCATGGCGTTCCATGAAAAAATTGGCCAGCAAGGGGATATCCCCGGTGCGGGATGCCAGGGAGGGAAGTTCCAGCTGGATGACGTTGAGGCGGTAGAAGAGATCCTGGCGAAAATTCCCTTCTTCAACGGCCCGGCCCAGGTCCTGGTTGGTGGCGGCGATGATGCGGACATCTACCCGGGTGACCCGGTCGCTGCCCACGGCCTGGACCTCCTTTTCCTGGACGGCCCGCAACAGCTTTGCCTGCATGTCCAGGGGCATTTCCCCGATTTCGTCCAGAAAGAGGCTGCCCCTGTGGGCCTTTCTAAAAAGTCCTTCCCGTGACCGGTCCGCACCGGTAAAGGCCCCTTTTTCGTGGCCGAACAATTCCGATTCCAGCAATGATCTGTTCAATGCGGCGCAATTCACCGCCACCAGGGGGAAGTCATTCCTGGGGCTGATGTGGTGGATGGCCCTTGCAAAGAGTTCCTTGCCCGTGCCGCTGGCACCGGTGATGAGGATGGGGGCATGGGAGCATCCGGCCACCTGGGCCGTCTCCAGAATATGGGCCATGGCCGGACTCTCCCCGATGATGGTGTCAAAGGCCGACCTGGGCGGGGACGTGCCTGTCCCCTTTGGGGCCAGGTGTCCCAATGCCTTTGCCATGGTGGTTTTCAGATCTTCAAAGTTCAAGGGTTTGGTCAGGTAGTCCTTTGCCCCCAGCTTCATGGCGGCCACGGCCCTGTCCACGGAGGAGTAGGCCGTCATGATGAGCACGGGAATGGCCGGATTGACGGCCTGGATCTTTTTCAGGGCGGTGATGCCGTCCATGGGGGCCATGCGGACATCCATGAGGATGAGATCATAGGGGCCTTGGCCGACGGCGTCCACGGCGGCCTGGCCGTCCATGGCGGTGTCAACCCTGTATCCCAGGCTGGAGACCAGGGTGGAGAGCATGGTCAGATGCCCCCTGTCGTCGTCAACAATGAGGATGCGTGGGCTCATGGATGGGATTCCTTCTGTTTGATGGGCAATGAAATGGTGAAGCAGGTGCCCTGGCCCCGGCGGCTCTCCACCTGGATCACCCCCCCGTGGGTTTCCACAATGTTCTTGGATACCGAAAGGCCCAGGCCCGTGCCCTGGGCCTTGTCCGTGAAGTAGGGATCAAATATCCGGGGCAGGTGGTCCCTGGGAATTCCCAATCCCGTATCCTTGACCTTGATCCGCACATTGCGGCTGCCGGGCAAAAGGTCCACGGAAAGTTTTCCTCCCTGGGGCATGGCCTGGATGGCGTTGATGTAGAGGTTGAGGAGCACCTGGCTGAGGCGGTCGGGATCGGCCTGGATATGGCCCTCGGTCCCGGTGGACGGGGGGGGCGGAGAAATGGAGATGTTTCCGGTTTCCGCCTCCCGGGCCACCACCCCCAGGGTATGGGCGACCACCTGGTGGAGATCCATGGTCTGGAATTTGAGATCCGTGGGCCGGGCAAAGGCCAGAAGCTCTGAAATGACCCGGTTGACCCGGTCCACCTCCTGGGCCATGGACCGGGCGGCGTCCCGGGGCGGGGTGTTGGGATCAAACAGGGTTTCGAAAAAGGTGGCATACCCCTTGATGGAGCTGAGGGGGTTACGGATTTCATGGGCCAGGCCCGCGGCCAGGTTCCCCACCATGGCCATTTTCTGGGCCCGTTCCAGCAACGCCTTGGACCGGGCATGGCGCTGGGCCCAGAACAGGGAGACAACCCCTGCGGCCCCCAGGGCCAGGATGATGGCGGCCATGACCAGGTTGTGGTTCCGGTCTGCGGCCATGGCCTGGTCAAAGCTGCGGATGTCCATGGCAATGAAGAGGGTGGCCGGTGTGGGGAAATCGGCATGGAAAAGGCGGACCCCACGGAAGACTTCAGCGTAGGCCGGTTCTCCAGATTGGCGGATGATGCGCCATTGGGGTACCGCCCCCGGATGGGGCTGGGACGGGAGGGCGCCCATGGTGGAAAGGCGCTCCACCTTTGGGTTCAATTGGTGCAATTGGATCTTCCCCTTGGCGTCGGTGAGGGCAATGCCCAGAATGTCCGGTCGCCGGACCAGATCCGCCATGACGGGGGGAAGGGTTTGAAAGAGGGGGACGGTCGGTGCCAGTGCAAGGCCGGACTCCAGGCTCTGGATGAGGGCGGCCCCCTTGTTCAGCAGGACCCGTCGCATGCGTTCCTCGTCCCGGTCATGGTTGATGACGCCCATGACGCCCACCAGGGACATGAGGACCAGGCTGATGCCGATGATCATCCAGGGGGATGTAAAAAAAGAAGTTCGCATGGGGCATTATGCTTTAGCCCGGTGAAATTCTCAAGCAGAACTTGGGCGTATTCCGCCATGGAATGGGGAAGCAAACTCTGCAATTAAGGGGGGGGGGGGCTGTTATGGAAAAAAGACGGTTTTCAGGTTTAAATCAAAAAATATTCAAAAATCAGGGTTTCCCTGATTGTATTGACCGGTCAGATTATCTATACAGAAAGCGAATCAGTATTAGGTCTTCTTCGGTACGTCATTTCTCAATACTATTAGCTTGGCCGGCCCCGTTCTCTCTTTCCTCTCTTGGGGCCGGTCCCTTCCTAAACGGAGGCGGAAATGGCAGGACACCACATTTTATGCCTCCACGGTATGGGGCAGCATTCAAGGGACTGGATCCATGATACGGACGACCGGGGCCCCTCCTTAGCCCGGGCGTTGAAGCATGCATGGGATTCCTATCCCAGCCTGGAAAAGATGGGGTTTGACCGGGAATTGCAACTTTTTCCCCTCCATTACGCCGACGCAATGGAAGCGCATATGGCCCCATACCAGAAGCAGATCCATGAAGTGACCAATGAAATCGTGGGGAATCCCTTGCTCCGAAAGCGGTTTCACTGGATGCTCAAACTCCTGGCCCGGGCCCGGCAGGTCAAAACCGGGGCGGATTTTTTTTACCGCCATTTAATGGACCTGCTCCTTTTCTGGGCAAGTCCCCGTTTGTGCACCATGGTGGTGGAATATACGGCAAAGCAGATCATTGATTACGTAAACCAATTGGAGGAAAATCCGGAAACCCGGGGCCAGGAGGTTTCCATACTCGGGTATTGCCTTGGAACGGCCGTGGCGGACCAGGCGTTGAAGATGGTGTTTGAAAACAAGGGAGGGCCCGGATCCCTGGTTAAAGACTATAAATTCAAGGTGCTGGCCCAGGTGTCCAATCTCAGCCGGGTGCTGGCCCAGGATCCCGAAGAAGTCTATGGTGGAAGGGATGGGAACCTTTCCTTTTCCCGCCCCAGTGTGCTACCGGGGTGGGGCTGTTGCTGGAAGATGATCAATTGTAACCATGGGATGGACTTTGCCGCATTGTTTGAGCCCTTCGATCCCCCCCTTTCCAATTGGCTGGATGCGGAAACCCGTGAGATGGAATTCTATCGGAATATCCGCCTTACGGATCTGTCCGGTGGTGATCCCCGTGGTCTTATCCATTATGTAAGGGATCCGGATTTTCATATTCCTTTCTTTGAACTGGTCCTGAGTCGGCGCATCCCATTTGAGGAAAAGGTGGCGGTCAAGGCGGCCTTTGCCGGAAGGGCAGGGGCAAACGGTTCGTCATTTGGAAATGCATTGGCCGAAATGATGGAAAGCCCCGGCAGGACGGACTGGGATTTCTACATGGGCCTGCGGCGGTTTTCAGCCCTGATCCAAAGGGAGCTGGAAAGTGAGGGCAGGGGGGCGGGGCAAACCTTGGCCGGGGCCTGATACCGTGGGTGTAACCTTTTTTCAGGAATTCCGTTAACACATCAAAAAAGGGTGTCCCCGTCTCCATATCATGCGGTCACACGCCAGCATTAATGGGAGGGACGCCGCCCGCTTCATCAATGCCTGGGATCCACAACGCTCTGACCCTCGTTCTGGGGGACCAACCATCCGTTCATAATAATTTCCCTTCCCAAGGTGTTTTCCTGTTTGAAATATAAGGTTATTTAATGTTTTTTCATGAACAAAGTTCACTGGACCCGCCTTTTCGTATTAGGAAATAAACTTCCATCCCCCATTTGGTTGAAGGGGTATTATGGACTTGTCCATTCCTAAAATGATGGATAATAACCTGAAAAATTAGGAAATTTATTTCCCAAATTTTCATTGACAGCCCAAATGTTTCTGTTCTAAGTTTCAAGCCTACCCCATTAAAAGACAATGATTTCGTAACACTGAGGAAGGTTGTTCATCATGATAGAGAGACGTGGTAATAAAGTCTGGCGCAGGCTTGTCAAATCCTATTACAAACTTGGAAAAAAAGGGCGGGTTCTCCATGTGGTGGCCTCCATGACGGCCTGCCTGACCCTGGCAGCACCTGCATTTTCAGCAGGATTTGTTATCACAGGATTCCAAAGTGCCACACAGCAGGTTTCAGCAGACACCGATGTGGGGACAGTCCTGCCCCAGGGCCGGCTCCAGGTCTCCAACACCTCAGGCAATGCCCTGGGCATTGAACTGGACGCCGATTTAGCCGGTATTTCCATTGACAACCAGGGCGGAATCAACGTGTCGGCTGCCAATGACGATGCCACGGCCATTTCAGGGGGCATACTTACGGACTCCGGTATTACCAACAGCGGAACCATCACTGTGGGCGCAGGGGGCGTCGCCACTGGTCTGGAATTTGAGACCTTTGACAACACCAATGTCCTGAATACGGGCACCCTGGATGTTTCCGGTGATACCGCCCGCGGAATCCTGGTCGAACCCGGTAGGCTGGAGGGACGTTCACGCATTGAAAATGGGGCCGGCGGTGTTCTCCAGGTCCGCTCCCAGAGTGGCCGTGCTGCGGGCATGGAATTGGACGAACTGCAGGATACCGCCAGGGTGGTCAACGCCGGTGTCATTGACGCCGCTTCAACCGACGGTGGAGACGTATACGGCATACGGGTGGAGAACTATGTTCAGGACAGCTCCTCTGTCTACAATACCGGCAGCATCACCATCACCACGGACAATAATAGTTCCGGCGGTTTCGGCATTTATCTCTACTATGGGATGGAGGATAACGCCCGCCTGGAGAACAGCGGCAGCATTACCATTGTCCACAATAATGATTCCACGGCATACGGTATGAGCTCCTACTATACCAAGGACAACTCCGCTTTTGTCAATTCGGGCCTGATCACCATGGAGACCCATACCGGCGATAATTCCGGTTTCATGTACGGTATGTATGCCAATGACCTTGACGACAGCAGCCGCTTGGTGAACTCCGGTACCATTATGATCCTCCAGAATAACGATGGCGATAGCCGGGCCATAGGTGTGGAGAGCAGTGAACCCGGCGCCACCATACTGAATTCCGGGACCATTACCATGGTTAACAGGGGCAGCGGTACCACCCTGGGCATTGATATCGACACCAGCAATGGGGATGCTGCAACAATCATCAACCAGGGGACCATTTCCTTGGTTAACGAGGGCAGCGGCATCGCCAGGGGCATTGACGCAAGTGCCGCTCCTATTCGCAATGGCGGCACCGTGGAGGTGGTGGATGCCAACGGCGACCTGGCCGAAGATCTCTATTCCGTAAATACCCAGGGCGCAGTGGTCAACACCGGGGTGCTCAGGGGACAGATTCAGTCCGGGAACCTGGAGAACTATGGGGTGATCCGTCTGCCCGCCGCCACCTCCGTCATTGATGGGAATTTCATCAACCGGTCCGGTTCCTTCCTGGGCCTTACCCTGTTCAGCGACGATACCCCGGCCAATACCCGTGTTTCTACACTTTCGGTCAATGGGACCGCCACCATCGAGAACGGTTCCTGCGTGAACGTGGATGTGACCACCGCAGATAACCACCAGGGCCTCCTGGTGGGCCGGACCCTGACCGGGGTCATCAGCAGTACCGGCGGCATCACCGCCGATGTGAACGGGTTTTATGTTACCGACAATTCCGTGCTGTTGAAATTCAGTCCCCAGCTCTCCTCTTCCAACACTGCTTTGGACCTGGTCGTGGAGCAGGCCACCAGTATTGAAGTCGCCACCCGGGCCGGTAACGGGGTTGTGGGAACCGGTGCCGCCGGTGTCCTGGATACCCTGGGCAATAATGCCGGTTCCGAGATCTGTTCCCTTCTGGGCCATCTCAATGCCCAGACCACAACGGCCTCCATTGCCGGCACCGTGAGCCAGACCGCACCGGTGGGCGCCACCCAGATTCCGTCAATGGTCGAGCAGATGGTGTTTTCCATGGGGGATGTGGTCCAGAGCCGCCAGGGCAGTGTCAGGGGACTCAATGCCGGTGATGCCGCCCCCATGATGCTGGATGAAATGGTCTGGGTGAAGCCCTTTGGCTCCAAAATAGAACAGTCTGATGTGGACGGCATCAACGGATTTTCGGCAAAAAGTTACGGCATTGCCGTCGGGGCGGATACCGTCTATGGCTTGGACCGTCACATAGGTGTCTCCTTTCTTTACAGCCGGGTCGATGTGGACACCCACAACCTTCCCCAGGAGACGGATATGAATGTGGTGAACATGGTGGTTTACGGCAGCAGACCGGTTCTTGATGAGGCCACCCTTTTCTCCTACCAGGCCGGAGGCGGTTTTCAATTCATCGATACCAGCCGTAAGATCCAGGCCGTCAACGCAAGGGCGGAATCCGATTACACGGCAAAGAACCTCTTTGCCAGGGCCAAGGTATCCCGGGGTTACCATCTGGGGGAGGATCTTCTCCTGGCCGTGGGGCCGAGGCTGTCCTATGCCTATCTGTATACCCCGGATTACCAGGAAACCGGCGCCAATACCCTGAACCTCAATGTGGAAGGGTTTGACTCCCATGCATTGATCGCTTCCCTGGAGGGCGATCTGGTCTGGAATGCGCCCTGCGGCATGGAATTGGCTGCAAACCTGGCCCTGGGATATGATCTGATAAATGACACCAACTCTGTGAATTCAAGTTTCCAGGCCGGCGGAGCCGCCTTTACCACCCCTGGAATCGACCATTCTCCCCTGGTTTACAGTGCGGGTGTGGGCCTGGACAAACAATTCTCCAGCCGTTTTGCCATGGATATCCGTTATGATTTTGAAGGCCGGGGGGATGACTTCCACAGTCATACCGTGTCAAGCAAGATGAGCTGGGCATTTTAACCCGTGGTGAAAGCCCCCGGCCCGGATGGGGGAAGGGGGAAATGGGATTTTATCCCGGAAGGGTGGGGAAATCCCCCCATACTTGGGCTCCCGGCCAGAGCAAAGGCCGAACCGCTTCCATTGTCCCGAAGCGATAAGGGCGGAAAATGCTGAAAAAATAAATGAGGAATGGAATGGACCCCTCCGAACAAAAGATACATTTTAAATATCCGGACAGCCTGGTGGACCTGCTGGGGAATCTGGGTATTTCCATTGCCGTGACCACCTATCAGTCCGGTAAAATCCTGCTCCTGGGAACAAACAGGGGAAAACTGGACATCCAAACCCGGAATTTTGAACGACCCATGGGGATGATCGCCCATGGGGATCAGATCTGGGCCGGTGTCGGTCACACCATCTGCCGGTTTGTGGATTTTCCCTCGGCCGCCGCCAAAATAGAGGAGGGAGACTATTCCGCCTGCTACCTGCCCATGGACATCCATTTCACCGGAGACATGGATATCCATGAAATGGCCTTTGGGGAGCGGCTTTATTTCATCAATACCCGTTTTTCCTGCCTTTGCACCACCGGGGACAACGCCAGTTTTGTTCCGGTGTGGAAGCCCCCTTTTATCACCAGCCTCCAGCCCGTTGACAAATGTCATCTCAACGGCCTTTGCCTCCAGGGGAGAGCCCCCGCCTTTGTAACGGCCCTGGGCACCACCGACACCCCCCTGGGCTGGCGGGAGAAAAAGGCCGACGGCGGCCTTCTCATGGATATCAGAACCAATGAGGTGCTGCTTTCGGGGCTGTCCATGCCCCATTCCCCGAGGTGGCACGCCAATGACCTCTGGTTTTTGGAGTCGGGCAAGGGACGTCTGTGCCGGTATGCCAACGGCAGGGGCGAGGAAATTGCCCGGGTACCCGGATTCACCCGGGGGTTGCACATGGTGGGCGACCATGCCTTCATCGGTGTTTCAAAGGTAAGGGAAAGCGCCACCTTCAGCGGGCTTCCCGTGACCCGTCTGGCCCGCAGGGTATGCGGGGTCTGGGTGGTTAATATCCGCACCGGTGAAATCGTTACCTTCATGGATTTCACCCAGGGAATCGATGAAATTTTCAGCGTTACGGTCCTGCCCCATCCCCTGATGGAGGTCGCCGATTACAGCTCCCCCCTGTCACGGGTGAACTATCGGATCCCCCAGACGGATCTGGGCCGGGCGAAAATGCCGGAAACCCCCTTGGAGCTGGCAACCCCCGTGTTTGAAAAGGGGGTGGATTACTATAATGAAAATAGAAAGGAAGAGGCCGTTGCCGCCTTTGAAGAGGCGTTGAGAATCCAGCCCGATCATCTCCCCGCCACCTTTAATATGGCCGTGGCCCTGGGGGATCTGGGGCGGTTTGATCAAGCCGAGGCTGTCCTGCTCAAGGTGGTGGAAAAGGATGCCGCCATTGTGGAAACCTATAATTCCCTTGGGTATGTCTACTATAAAAAAGGTGAGCTGGAAAAGGCCAGGGCAGAGTTTGAAAAGGCACTGGAACTGGATCCCGATTACCAGCAGGCCAGAGCCTCCCTGAACATTTTAAAACAAAAACTGGTCCAGTCTCCTGCCTGAACTGTGATGAAGTTGAACCGGGGGGCATGTCCAGTCCCCCCATCTGCACAATGATTTTCCAAGCTCAGGGGTGCCTTTGAGCATTAAGGGCCCCCTTCCATCCGCCACTCCGATTCGTTCCCACCCTCGGTTGCAGTCCATATGTGATTTTCCCGTTCCCATGGGGTCAATGCACAGCAGAAGGCCAGAACCCATGGTTTGGAGACCTGCGACGGCCTGGCGCATTTGGGTCATTTTTGGTCCGTTTCTTGGCAAGGCCGTCCATTGTACTTATTCTATATAGTTGTATTTATATATAAATGATGCAGTCCCCGGTAAAGCAGGGGACAGGCGCATAAGGAGTCGACCATGCCCTCAGAAGACCTTTTAATCCAACCCGAATTCGGCACCGATGCCGGACGTCCCATCCTGGTGGTGGTTCCCGGAAGTCTGGTGGATACCTATGGAGAGGCTGTTGTTCAGCAGCGTGTGGACAACCTGCTGGTGGTGATTGAAAACATCGCCGCCGGAGATACAAAAGAATATGGATATGACACAAGCGTTAATCTTGTTCAGAGGGTTCAGTCCATCCTTGCGCGAAGATCTCCCGCCGATGTCCGTCCGGATACGGTGAATGAACTGCTGAGGCCATTGGGGGATCTTCATCTCGACAGGGGGGACATCCCCCTGCCCCAGGAGGTTTCCCTGGTGGTTTATCTTGACCCGGAGACCGATCAAATTCCGGTTTCCAGCGGCGTGTACCGATCCAGGGAACTGGCCGGTACCGGACAGACCGGTGTGGGATTCATTGCCTTTAACGGGAATGATCCCATCGGTGTTAATAACGAGGTGACCCCCTCGTTTGTGGGGGCGCTGTACCAGGTTTCCGAGGCGGTTCAGGGAAGGTATAGCCGACGCACACGACAGGAAGCAGAGGAATACAGCCGCAAGGTGGCAGAGTTTGCCGATTTCCCCAGACTTGGGGCGGACCGGCCCAGGGTATCAGAATTTATCCGTACCGATCGGATGGATCGGGTGGGATTTGAACTGGAGGTGGATGGAATCCGTCTTGGTTCAAGGGCCGGCAACAGCCTTTCCAGGGGGACGGTGCTGGCCCAGACCCCGGACAGGGAGTTGGGGGAGCCGGTGTTTAAGCTGGTGCTGGATCAATTGCGGTTGCCCGAGCAACTGGGGATTGTTCCCAAACGATTCTTCTATCCGGAACTGGTGGTGGGGCCGTTGACCACAGAGGAGTATTCCTCTCCCAATTTTCACCTTGCCCGCCGCCTGTTTTTACGGCAATTCCAGACCCTGACCTCCCAGCAGAGCATTGGAACCCTCATTGAGCAGTACAACCAGGCCCTGTGGGAAACCCTTGGGGGGGCCTGGGAACGCTATGCATTGGACCCCAGGGAGGAGGCTGGCTTGGAGAATATCGTTGTTTCCCCGAGATCCAGCGTACCTGTGGCCTATTCCAACCAGGCCACCGTGACCATCCCCTATGCCCGGTTGGGCAGCCCGCCCTTCATCGAAAGCCTGCATAATCCCGCGCTCATGGGGGGGATGGGTCGACTGTCCACGGCCGTTGACGGCCTGTTAAAGAGCCTTAGAATTCCAAAGACCCTGGTGACGCCGGAGTTGGAAGCCTTTGTCTTTCAATTGTTTTTTGACGAACTCCAGCGGGACGTGGCCGGAGGGGAGGGGGCTTCCAAGCTCAGTTACAAGCTGCTGTTACGCTTCAGCTTGGAAGATGTGATTTTTTCCGTTCTTAACGACGATCAGATCGAATTTCTTGGAAAATGGTTTGAAAAACCCTCCAGCCGGATTCATCTTCAGACGCAATTCAGCAAGATGGGTTTGGATGCCGGGGAGGGTAGTGCCATATGGAAACGTATGGTCAATGTGTTCAGTACCACGCTTTCCCAGCGCCGGGAGGTGGGGCGGGCCCAGTTGCTGGTGGATGTCTTTGACACCACCACCTATTCACCTGTGCCCGACGACTCCGGGCGGCTGGTACATCATTCCCATCCCTTTGCAGAATCCCGCCGTCCCTTCCTGGTCAAGGATGGGCGTTTCTACGCCACAGTGGAGTACCGGAGTGCACTCAATCCCCTGGTGGCCCTGGTGGAGGACATGGACGGCTGGATCAACGGAACGGCTGTTGACGGGTTGAGGCGTCTTTTGGATGGGGCCTATGTTCCCGATGCCTATGCCCGGGCCGCCTCCAGCTTCATCACAAAGGCCAATGAACTGGTGGCATCCAGCACCAACGAGGGGGCTGCATGGGAGGCCGGCCTTCAACGGATTCTGGATACCCTGCCCCGGACGGTTCCGGCCCTGGACGACCATGGACGGATTTCCCAGGCCAATGAAAGCTGGTGGCGGGAGGTATACCGGATAACCGGAAAACTGGAAGAGAGAATTGCAGAAACCGGGAACACCAGGGCGGCAATGGAGCTGGCCCAGGGGGTACGCCAGGGGCTTGGGGTGAATGTGGATGCCCCCATTCATCCGCTCGGGGATGTCCGTTTCAGCCAGGGCCGGTTTTTCACCTGGCGGGGAGAGGTCTTTCTTTCTGAACTGGGCCTTCCGGAGAACTGGCGGCCCGGGGATGCCCTGGCTGGTTTTTCTGCAAAGGAACGCAGCCTTGGCGTTACCCACTATCGTTTTTCCGGTGCCCGTTCGGCCCTTCCCCGGGAATTCATCATGACCTGGAACGGCCTTGCCTGGCCCGTTGATGCACTAAAGGATCTGCCGGCGGAGGATACCCTGGATTGGGAGACCGTGGAAATCAAGGATTCATCATCCCAGGATGCCCCTGATGATGTCTTGGAAATTCCCCAAGGGGGACGGCGCCTGGGCCCTGCCGGCGGGCATATCTGGGGATATGAACTTCCCGAGCTGGACGGGGTGTTGGTTCTCCTTGACCTTGAGGCCTTTGGCACAGGTGGGGCTGCACCCGAACGCCTTAAAGACAGTTGGTTAAGATTCCAGAAGGTATTGACGGTCCTGAAGAGAACCAAAACCGGTGGAAGTATCCTGGACGGATTGGGGCAGCTACCCCTGCGCAGTGCAGAGGAATTGGAAGGGGTCGGCATCAATGGGGTAACCGCCTCGGAACTGGTGGGGGACCGTCCCATTCGCATGGTGCTCCGGTTAACCGGTACAATGGGCGAAGTCGGGGCGCTGACCTCCCAAACGGGGCGTTCTTTGCCGGTATATACGGAAAATCTGACCCAATACGGCGATGGTTTGAACAATATGATTCTGGATTTTTCCCGGCGTCTGGCAGGGATTGTCCAGGCAATGGCCCCCCTTGATGTCTTGCCTGGAGAAAATCCGAGTCTGGCCAGGGGGCTGGATAAACTGGCCGTGGAAAACCAGTTGGCCCTTGAGCTGGGCACCCCCCTGCGGGCACGGTATGTTTCATGGCAGACGGATATGGCCTACCCCCTGGACGGCTCCATCCCGTTTGTGGATGAAAACTCCCGCCCAATCTCTCCGGAACGGCTTAGAATTTCCACGATGATCAACCGGCAGATCCATGCCTTTATGGCATTGGGGGAAACCCTGGATCCGGATATCAGGACCTGGCCGGTGGATTCCGAGCATCCCAGTGAGGATCTCCATGATATGTTTGCCCACCTCCAGGGATTGGCGGAATCCACGGAAGAAGACAGGGAAACCCTCCGTACCCTGGCGGCTTTGAAGCGGCACATCCAGGAGATGGGATACCGCATGGGGCTCCAGAAGGAGGCCGAGACCTTGGAGAATTTGAGGCAGCCGGCCTCAGGTCCACTGGAGTCCACAGACCGTCTTCTGGTAGAAGCCCGGGAAAATTACGAAGCCTGGGACCGATGGAAAAACCAGGTTCTGGACGACGGTGAGCTGACGTCCCAGGCCAGGGAGTTCATTGACCGGGAGATCAGCGGGGTGGGAGAGGGATACCGGGATCCCACGGATTTCGCCCCCTGGTTGGAGGAGACATCCACCGCCATCCGGGATTATACACTGTCCCGGCTCATTGAGGGCCAGCGGGAGGATCCGGACAATAGTTATATTTCCAGCCTACTCAGTGAACAGGACGATGCCGTGGACGATGCCCTTCAACGCGGGGGGCTCTCCTTTGGCGCCCAGCAATACCTGGCCGAGGAAGTGGAGCGACGGCAAATGGGGGTGCTGTTGGACTGGGACGGCAGGGCTTCGGACCGGCTCATCCTCGGTTCAGGGCTGCGCAAGGCGTTTCTGGAGAACCGGGCCAAGCCCGTGGCTTTTCAGGAGGTGAACCTCCGTTTCGGGCAGAGCCAAAGGCGAAACCAGGGATATTATCGCAACGAGTTCCATGAAATCAACCGGGACAACGACAGCCGGCTTGAATTGGCCCAGACCGTAAAAGTGTGGCGGTCTCGAATCGGGGAGCCCAGGGCCCGGGCCTTGTATAAATGGCTCTACCAGAGCCTGCACCAGGGTGGAAGTGTGGATGCCAACGGGGATCCGGTGCGCAGTTTTGTCAGCGTGGTCCGGGAGCCTTTGGAAGGCCGGGTGGTGGCCATGGCTGCAGGTCATGTGGACGGTGATGGAGACATCTCCATTGAGGGCATTTTTGCCGACCCCGATCTTACCTCAAATGGGGCAAAGGTTCGCTGGACAGGGGCACAGGCCGACGCCTTGGTGGTGTTTGTCCGGCGGATTTCCCAGGCGTTTTCCGATTCCGACATTGTCCTGGATACCAGTGACCGCCACATCTACCGAATGGGGCTGGACCATTATTTTGTGCCGGAAAACCAGGATGAGGAGAACCAGGAGACCCAGGTGAGCGCCGAGGCTGCCGCCGAATCCCTTCACAGCCAACGGCTTAGGGTGGTCAAGGAATTGGCCCACCGGCTTAACAACCTGTTGGAAGAGGCCCGGGAGGAGGGCCTGCCGACCCCGCTGGAAAACGCCGATTTTGCCCTGGAACGCCTCATAAACAAGTACCAGAGACAGGCCGAGGAATCCCAGCCGGACCTGGTAGAAGTGGGGCGGAAATACTACGCGCTTCGCCAGGCCATGGCCGAATTTGCTGAGCAGCTGGGCACCTATTCCCAGACCCGGCCAGATCTGCCCTGGACCGGCATGGAAGCCTTCAGGGATTACCTCGCCCGTACCGCTCCCCATCCGGATGATGTCAGCCTGGGCATCCGATATGCCGACGCCGGAGGACGGCGGCTGATCATCCAGCTGGGAGACGACCCGGCCTCTGAAGCTGCAGCCGGCGCCCTTCTGCGCAAGAATCCAGAGGACACGGAATGGGCACAGTTGGGGGACGACGGTCAATTGCGTACCGTGAGCGGCCGGACAATGGAACTGGACCTGAGCAGCAAGGTGATTCTGGTGGGCCGGGGAAGCGTCGGCGCCATATCCGGCCTTTCCGCACAGGAAATCGTCTCACTGCTCATTGGGGAACGGGTCTTTTACCATGTGTCCGAAATCCGGCGCATTGCCCTGGTGGCCTCGTCCACCGATGATCCGGCCACCCCTGAGACCGAAGGGGCACCCGGGGCCGGCTTTGCCCGGGAACTCATGGCGGGGCTGGAAAATTCAGGGGTTCTCGTGGGAAGCGTTTCCTCCAGGACGGCCCTGGTCATGGTGGACGACCAGGGCCGGAAATGGACCGGCATCCCAGACGAACGGGGCCGGATCACCTGGTCCCAGAAAAACTCCGCCCATAAGCTGATTGTCCAGCGCAATGCCGACGGCGATTTTGTTATGGATGATGTCCCCGTGGCCCAGGGTCTGGTCCGGGTAATTTCCGGGGACCGGACCCGTGCACTGGGAGAGCTTCGAAACGGGGTCTTCCGGTTTGAAAACGGGGTCCAGGTGACAGAAGACGGAAGGACACCTGCGTCGGAAAACACCCTCTCCCCTTCTGAACTCAGCCTGGTCAGGGCCCTGCTGGGGGATTCCCCCCAGGGTCTGGTACGGTTTGAACAGGGCCGGGTGATCTCGGCCCCCATTGAACTTTCCAGCGTACCGGTTGTGCCGGAGGATTCGGACATTGTTTCGATTTTGTCCGCCTACGCCCCTGGACAATCACAGGAAAGACCCCAGCTCAGCCAGGCCCTGGAACATCAGGTGGATGGCGTGGTGGGCGAGATGCGGGACGGCCATTTGTCCGCCCAGGACTTTAGAAATAACTTTCATTGGCTGACCACAACCCAACGCAGGGTTCTGGTCTCAAAGCTGCTCACGGCCTATGGGGACAACCCGGATTCCCAGAACCTGGGCCGGGCCATCCAGGCCGTTGAACCGGCCCTGGTGGAGGATTTTAAGGAAGGGCGGTTGTCTGCCCAGGCCCGCCGGGTGGCAACGGTATTGTGGGAGGAAAACCGTTTGGCACGGCTCCAGGCCTTGGGGGCAATCCCCGTGGGCCCGGAAAACGGGATAGAGCTCCATCTGGAACCGGTCGGGGCCGCAGCCCTTCTGGAATCCACCCCGGGCCGAGGGGACCGTCGGATGGGCGTGGATACCAATGGGCTGGACGTGGACCATCCCGTGGATAATACCGCCTTCACCCACAGGGTCTATGCCTTTAACAGCGCCGCAGAAGCCCTTGATCGGAGAGAGAACAGCCTGGGAGCCGAATTAATGGAAACCCTGGAAGAGCTGGCCGGCCAATTCCGGGAAACCGCCCAGGAATCCGGTTCAAGATCCCCGGCCTATGCTGTTCTGAATCAGATTTTCTATGACCAGGGCAGGCTGGACAACCATGGGGCTCTCCTGCCCACATGGTTGGTGGTGACCCGGGATCCTTCGGGCCGGGTGGCGGCCCTGGGCATCTTTTCCCATGACGGGGACCAGGTGGGCCTGGATCTCACCGTATCCGCCGCCGATTTGGGAGCTCCCCTCCCCGGGGGGGTGCAATACCGGGTGGGGGCGGATTTTGAAAACCGCCTGGCCGCCCTGCGCCACATCCATCAACACTTCCCCGAAGAGCGGATTCTGGTGACGGCCACGGATTCCACCACCCTGGAAAACAGCCTAGAACTGGGGTTTGTCACGGCCAACCACGAAGGTGGGCAATTGATTCCCCAGGGAGACGGCCCTTCATTTTTACGGACCTTTGCCAGCCTGGTGGAGCGGAAAATGACCCTGGTCTCCACCGCCCTGGATCAGTTAAGGCAATATGCCGATTCAGGGGCCCTGGCCCCGGAGGATAGAACGGATTTGGAACTCTGGGAAAACCGCAGCCGGGATCTGTCCCGGGAGTTCGGGGAACCCGTGGATTTGGCCCGTCAATCTGAACTGGATGCGGCCGTGGACGGCCTGCGCACCCGCGTTGCCAGAACGGCCCAGCGGATCCGGCTTTTCCGTAACACCCCCGGGGATTGGGGAAATACCCTGGCCTTTGTGGAAGAAGGATGGCGCCCGGCTGAGGATTCCCTGGTTAAATCCTACCTGGACATGGTGAAACGGGTGGGGGATGAAACCGTGGGCCGGTATCTGGCCCGTGCCGACGGGACCCCCCGGGATTATGCACGCCTTTTCCTGGAGCTGGGCTGGAGAAGCCCAAACCTGCTGGTCAGGGCCATGGAAGGGGTATTGGAACAGGCAAGACAGGGCGAACTGCCCATTGCCGTTGCCGATGCCGTTGCCCAGGGCCTGGGCAGTCTCGAGTCCGGGCAGCGGGATCTGGTCAATGGGCTGTTGGCCCGGCTGGGCCGGGAGAACATTGAAGCCCTAAGCCAGTCACAGTCCCTGGCCTCCCGGTCGGGGTGGGATTTGATGCTCTCCAGCCATTTGAAAACCTATGAAACCCTTCGCCAAAGCGGAGAAGACGCCGGGGGGGGAGCGAACGGCACGGAACCCACGGCACAGGGTCCGGAGGCCGGTCGCCTGGTCCGCTTTAACCGGGGAGAGGTGGTGGATGCCTTTGGCCTGCCTGTCCTGGCCGGTTCCGGAGGGGATCTGACCCCGGAAGAGGCGGACCGGGTGCACAACCAATTGGGGGATACCTTCACCGGTCGGATCCGGCTGCTGCCCAATGACATCATTGTGGAACCTGTGGGGGATCTGTTGACCCTTAATCCAGAGCTGGGCTTTGTCACCCGTCTCACGGACAACAACCAGACCCATGTGCTGGCCGATGTGCTGCCCCGGGTCCCGGACACCCCGGTGGGCCGCCTCCGGGATTTATCCCTGGCCAGGGAATTGCCGGGGGGGCCGGAAGAGGAAAACCATCCCCCGGGTCAGTTGCCCGGGGATCTGCCCGATATTGCATCGCCTCCGCCGGAATCCGACACAGCCGTCAGGATCACGGCCATGGACCAGGAATTGGTGCGCCTGCGCCAGGTCCAGGCCCGGGCTGTTCAGGAGCGGATCCATGCCTACCAGGCCAATGAAAACACATCGGTGATTGTGGATGAAGCCACCCTGGTCCGGGAGGGGGATCTGATCCGTTTTTCCGTGGTGGAGGAGCAGAGGCTGACCCCCCAGGGGGGGATTCCGGAAACGGCCCCCCGCATTGACCTGGAGACCCGGGTGGAAGGGTTGGGCAACGACTATCTCGACCTGTTCCAGCGCATGACCCATCTGGCAACCCAGGATACCGAGGCCCCCTCCAGGGCATGGGCCACCCTGGTGGGCTCGGGTCGGGAATCCTCTGCCGTGGCCTATTCCCCGGAGCAGGGAAGTCAACCCACAACCCCAGCTGTGGCCGATCCGGTGAGCCTGGCCAAGGCCAAGGAGAGTGTGTTGGGACGCCTGTTCCTCAGACGGGGAATGGCCACCCTGGACAAGTTAAGACAGACCCATGGGATCACCCCGGACTGGGTGCCCATTCTGGAGACCATGACCGTGGAGGACGGGGTCTATCGGATTCAGTTTGTGGATCGGCTGGACCCTTCCCGTACCCGGGTCATCGAGACCCAGGACGGCGGACTCATGCGGTTGCGGTCCTATATGGACGCCCATCTCACCGGGGAGCAGGCCGCCCTCAGGGGCATTGAAACCAACCAGAATGTGGAAGGGGATTCCCTGGATTTCCTGAACAATGCCTTCATGGTCCAGTTCATCGTGGGCCTGGCCCAGGATTTCCAACGGCAGGAGGCCGGAGCCGGTTCCGGCGGAACCCTGGCCACGGCCCTTGAGGTCCACCGCTGGCTCTTCGGGGCCCAGGTGGCCTATGGGGCGGCCCTGGATACCATCAAGATATACAGGCTGGTGAAAACCCTGCTGAAAAGCGGGGATGCCGCCATTTCAGCGGCCAGCAAAACCGCCCATGCCCTGACCTATGTGGGCGAGGGCATTGGGGCGGCCTTTATGGCGGCCAACGTGGTCCTGGACTCCATCCAGCTGGCAAAGGCGGACAATCCGGTTCAGGAGGCCGTGTTCGGCACCCAGCTGGCCTTTGACTCCACCGGCCTGGTCCTTTCCGGGGCTGGCATCGGGGTCTCCATTACCGCGGATGTGGCCACGGCAATCGGAGCCACAGCCGCGGTCACGGTGGCCGGCACCGTGGGCGCCCTTTTGGGCGGGGCCGGTGTCATCGTGGCCGGCTTGGGCATTGGGGTGGCGGCCCTGGCCCAGAATTATTCCGTGATTGCGGAAAAGGCAAAGTCCGTGGGGAAATTCTTTAAGAGTATCGATGACGGGTTCAAGGGAAACGGCTTCAAATACGACACCAGTGGGGATACCCCTCTGCTCTCTGCCCTGGGGGGGGCCGTGGTCACCCAGGTGGATTTCAGGAGTAACCAGGTTACCTTTGGAAACCATTATATCAGCCAGACCACCCACGGCAGTACCGGATCGGGTAAGATCAACTATTTTCTGAACTCCGGGGATTTTCCCAAGGAAAACACCCATGCCCAATTGAATATCAGGACCGAACTGGGCTATGGGGACAGGGTTGCACTGGAACACGGGGAGACCCCATTGGTGGTGCTTCCGGCCACCCCTGAAATTCACATGTCCGGCCTGGACTGGCAGACCCTGCCCGGGGCCACCACCAAGAACGAACCCGGCTATGATGTGCTTCGACGCCTGGAGGACAACTATCTTTTTGATTATGATTTCTACGTCTTTCCCAGTGAATATATCCTCCAGGAGATCAAGAACATTTCCTACACCACAACTGCGGTGGACGTGCGCTTGGATAGCCGGGACCGCACCCTGGCCATGCCCGACATCCCCCAGGAGCAGAAATGGCATGTCCATTACCAGATCTACGGCCAGGGCGGCCAATATACCCTGGCCCTGAACGAGGGCACCTGGGTCGACCTGCACAACCAGGGCGACACCCCCAGCACCTGGATCTTTGATGCCGCCAACCTGGACCATGACGACATCCGTTTCAACGGGGATCAATTGCGGGTGGGCAACTATGTGATCAACGGACTCAACGAGGCCACCGGGGATCATTTTTTCATCAACCATGCCCGGGACATGTACACGGTGGACGCCTCCTCCAGAAGTATCAGCCTTTTGTCGGTGAATGCCCAGGGGCACGGGGACGGGCTCATGGCCTTCCTGGCCGGGCGCACCATCCCGGGAAGGTTCCTCCAGCTCACCAATTACCAGGTCAACAACCGGACCATCGGATCGGCCTGGTATGACAAGGAGACCCGTGAAATCCGTTATGTGGACGTGGACAGCGCCGACATGACGGCCCATCTCCAGCTCCTGGACATGATGGGGAACCAGATGATCCTGCTGGCGGAAAAGGAGGGCAAGATTGAGATCTGGAAAGTGGATGCCGCCACCCATCGTGTGGGGGACCGCTACGGCCTGGTCTCCTCCGGAAGGGGGGGGACCCATCGCCTTTCCGGCATCTGGAACGACGGCAACCAATTGATTCTGGAACAGACCCAGACCCTGGACGGTAATTCCATTGTCCGCCGGTACCGCCTTTCCGATGAGGGGCTGGCCCTCTCCATGGTCCGGGGGGACCAGGCATTGACCCAGTGGTTTACCACGGGCCGCCCCCTGGAACAGGGCTGGTGGAACCGTCTGGTTCCCAACACCGTGGTTCCCACCACCTGGGACCGGGACGGCACCCAGTCCTCCCTTTCATATACGGGTCGGTTCTTCCGCCCCCGGGTGGATGCCTGGATCGCCGTGATGGACGATAACCGCCGGGCCTGGATCCATCGGGATACGGCCGCCGTTGTTGTGGCCGGCATGGCAGAGATTCCCGACGATCTCCAGATCGTGGGGCTGGACGACGGCCAAGAACCCAATGTGGCCCTTTTGTACTCGGCCTCACAGCAAACGGTCTACCGCCAGGAGGGCAGATTACTTTCTCCAGATGAACTGGGTACCGAGGCCGTAAGCAACGGCGGCTTTGATACGGCGGACAGCTGGCAGCTCACCGGGGATACCCGGGTGGCCCAGGGCCGGGCCCGGGTGGCCGGCGGAGGTCTTTCCCAGGCATTGACCCACCTCCATGGGGGCACCCATTACACCATCCGTTTTGACACGGGCGGGGGCAATAGGGCCGATTTGGGCTCCGCCGTTTTGAAGGTGCTCTGGAACGGGGCCCAGGTGGGGATGATCGACTGGGAAGCCGGAATGGAGGCCCGGGAGATCCAGGTGGTGGCCGATGACGGAGCCAATGTTCTGGGCTTTGAAGTGGTGGCTGAAAATCAGCCCCCGGGCTTTTTCATCGACAATGTCAGCATAAAGGCCAGGCCCGTCATTGAGTACGACCAGGTCAGGTCCCTGTTTACCCAGGGGCCCCATCCCATATTCGAGACCCTGACCGGGGAACTGCACCGGTTGGAAGGCACCGGGGACACCCAATTGGTGGGGGTGACCCAGACCTGGCTTCTGGCACATCCCGACCGGGATGAAACCGCGCCCCCGGATCCGGATTTCCTGGAAGAACACACCCATACCCCGGAGACGGCGCCGGAGACCCTGCCCACCCCCGCAGAAACCACGGTGCACCGCACCTGGCGGTCGGACCTCCGTGATCTGGCCGGGCAAAAGGGCGTGGACAGTGAGCCCGTCCTGGCCGTCCAGGGCCTCACCGATGCCGACGGAAACAGCCTGGCCGGTTGGTACGACGTAAAGGCCGATAAATTTATCGTCACCGCCACCCCGGAGGGCGGAAGCCTCATCTACCTGGGCCTGACCCGGGACGGCGACCAGGCCCTGGTCTACGATAGGGACAACGGCCGGCTCTACCATGCAGGACTTCTGGATGAAACCGCCCTGGCCAACGGATTCGGCAACGACCATGTCCTGGAGCCAGGGGCGGTCCTGCCCGGTCTGTTGGATGTGTTTGCCGGCTTTTATGTGCAGCTGGAAAATGTAGTGCCCCATGACGATGATCAATACCTGGCCGTCACCACCGGGGGGCGGGTCTTCCTGGTGGGCGCCACGATTCATCCCTCCCTGGTGGCCGTACAGGACAATTGGCAGGGCACCGAAGGGGATCTTACCGGCATGATTGCCGATTTCCACCACGAAGAGGTGGTGCGGGTTCTTCAGACGGGCAGGGGGGATGTTCCCCTTCAGAACTGGTACCTCTCCCAGACCGGCCAATGGGCCAATTTTTCCGGCCGGTCCTGGGACGACATGGAATGGGTGGGGCTTTCCCTGGACCATGACCTTGCCTATTTCTTTGACAAGAGCAGCCAGGAGGTGGTGAGCACAGTGCTTTCCAATGCCCCTTCCTTTTCTTCGAGCCTGCCCCCGGCCCGGGTGGTATCCAGTGCCGGAACGGTTCAGCGCTTCCTGGGGGGGGACGATGGGCCCGACACCCTGGTGGTGGGCAGTGCCCGGTACCTGACCCAGGTGACCCCTCCGGTGGTGGACGGGATCTCCGCCCTGGTTCTCATGGGGGCCCAAGGGGCGGACCGCTTCCACATTACCCGGGAGATCTGGTCCCATTACACCACCATTGTGGTGGATGCGGGCCAGGACGGGGAAGTCGTGGATACGGTCTATTTTGACCAGGGCATCGATTTTGCCGACCTGGTGACCAGCCGGGATTCGGAAGGGGGGCTGGTGCTCTGGGATTCCAGGACCCACCGGAGAATCGTCTTCCGGGACGTGTTCAGCAGCGATGACCAGACCCGGGCCCTCCATGGGAACATCCAGGTCCAATTTGCCGGGACCGCCCCCATCTCCCTGGAGACCCTGGGCCGTTCCGTCCAGGCCGGGGACCAGGCCGATGCCATTTCAGAACCCTCTGAAATTATCCGGGGCGGGGAGGGCAACGACACCATCACCGGCCATGACGGCGATGATCTCCTCTTTGGGGAAGACGGTGACGACGAGATCATTGCCCAGGGCGGAGACGATGTCCTGGTGGGGGGCATGGGCGGGGATACCCTGTCCGGTGGCCCGGGGGAGGATACCCTCCTCTTTTCCGGGGCCACCGGCTCCAACCAGGGGGTGACCGTTGATCTGGCCGCAGGAACGGGCCGGGGCGCCGATGCCCAGGGGGACAGCTACCACGGCATTGAAAACGTGGTGGGCACCGCCCACGACGACAGGATTTACGGTGATGACGGGGCCAACCGCCTGGAAGGCGGAGACGGAGACGATGTGCTGTCCGGTCGCGGGGGCGACGACATATTGGTGAGCCGGTCCGGAAACGACCGCCTTTCCGGCGGTGACGGCCGGGACCGGTTTGTGATCAAGGGCATCGACCCCGGGGGCCAACGGCGGATCCGGGTGACCAACGGTGGAAGGGACGGCAAAACCGACACCCTTTTTCTGGATCTGGACCATTCCAGCCTCTCCCATTCCCGCATTGTGGGAGACCGTCTGGAAATCATTGCCCGGGGCCTGGTTCTGGAGCTTGGGGCATGGCAGTACACCGGAGACACCCCTGTGTTTGAGATCACCACCCGGGACGGGTTCACCTATGAAGTGAACCGCCAGGGGGATCTCAGGGTCACTGCTGTGGATATGACGGCCTGGAACGGGGGCGCCGACCTGGATCTGACCACGGGCCTTGATCGGGACCGACAGCGCAGAACCGAGATCTATGCCCAATACGGCAATGCCGTATTCCCCATTCCCCATTCCCCGTCCGGGGCCGGGGTGGTAAAGGCCGACGACAGGGCCAATGATCTCACCGGGGATGGTGCCGACACTGTTTTTTATGCCGGGGGGAGCGGGCAGGGCATTGACCGCCTCCGGGGGGGCCTGGGACAGGATACCTATGTTCTGGAATCCACGGGCCGCTACCGCATCGACAACATTGCCGGAGACGGGGCCGTTGACCAGGTGGTTCTAAAAACCGCCTTCAACGGGATCCAGGCCCTGAGGGACGGGAATACCCTCCAATTGACCGCAAGCACCCAGGTGGCTTCCCTGGTCATTGAGGTGGTGGATTATTTTTCCCGGGAGGCGGCCCGTCACCTGGTCTTTAAGACCTCGGACGGGGTCTGGTTCACCATCGCCCAGGAAGATCTGGCCGTGGCCGACAGGGCCGTGGTCCTGAAAACCATTGTGGGCCTGGATCTTTCCCTGTCTGAATCCGATATCGCCATTGATCTCGAACGTTTGGAGGGCTATGAATTGGCCCGGTATGCCGTGACCTCCCTGGTCGGAGCCCTGTCCCACCGGAACCGGATCTCGGCGGGTGCCCTTGATTCCCGGATTTCCGGCGGGGGATCAAATGACGAAATCCAGGGCAATGTGGGCAAGGATATTGTGGATGCCGGGGTTGGAAACGACCATGTGACCGGAAACGGTGGAGACGATACCCTTTTTGGCGGGGACGGCCATGATGAGATTTACGGTAACCAGGGCAACGACATCCTGGTGGGCGGATATGGTGAAGATCTTCTGGACGGCGGGGAAGGGGAGGACACCCTGCGTTTCCAGGGCGACCGGGACAACCGCACAGGCGTCACCGTTGACCTGTCCGCAGGCAGGGGCCTTGGGGCAGATGCCCAGGGGGATATCTATACCAATATCGAGCATGTCCTGGGAACGGCCTGGGAGGATGTGGTCACCGGCAATGAAAAGGACAATGTCCTGGCCGGCCGGGGGGGCGACGACCAATTGATTGGCAACCAGGGGGACGACCTTCTCCTGCCGGGCCGGGGCCGGGACCGTGTGGACGGGGGCCAGGGAAATGACACCGTCCAATATACCGGTCTGGACCGGGCCGTCCGGGTAAATCTGGAGGAAAACCGGGCCCTGATCCTGGATCCCGAGGGCCGGGAATCCCAGGAGGAGCAGGTGCTGCTCAACATTGAAAACGTCCAGGGAACGGACCATGCCGATATCCTGGTGGGGGATGCCGGGGACAACCGCTTCCTGGGCTCCCTGGGCCAGGACCGCGTGGACGGCGGGGAGGGCTACGATGTCCTGGATTATTCCGCCCTGACACTGCCCGGTAGCCGTGGGATTTATCTGGATCTGGCCCAATGGGGGGATGACGGCGAGGATCGGCCCGGTCTCCGGGTCTTTGCCCGGAATATTGAAGCCGTTCTGGGTACTGGCGGAGACGACCGGATTCACGGAAGTTCCCAAGATGAAGTCCTGGACGGCCGGGGCGGATTGGATCTGATCCAGGGCAGGGGAGGCAATGACACCCTGTTTGGCCGGGCCGACGGGGACACCCTGGACGGTGGGGAAGGTAGGGACACCCTTGACTATTCCCTGGTGGCCGAGGGCATCAATGCCAGCCTGGCCACGGGCAGGGGCGGGGCCCTGGACCGCATTGTCATGGTGGAAAACCTCCACGGCAGTCTCTTTGACGACCAGCTGGAGGGGGACGACCAGGACAATGTCCTCTTCGGCAACCTGGGCCTGGATGTGATCCATGCCCTGGCCGGGGACGACACCTTTATCGGAACCGGGGACGGGGATATCTTCCACGGCGGTGCCGGAGAGGACAGGGCGGATTTCAGCGCCCTGGGGGCCGGGGCCTTTGTGACCATGGGCACCCGGGAATTCACCGAACTGGAGCGGGATAAATGGGAGAACCAGGCCCGGCGTTCCGATCATCTTATCTCTGTGGAAACCGTTGTTGGCAGTGAGTTTGACGATTATATCCAGGTCAGCGGGGCCGCCAACGAGGTTATCCGGTCACAGGGGGGGGACGATTGGTTGATGGGATCGGCACCGGCCCCCACCTTTGAATGGGATTCCACGGGGAATGCCGTTCCCCTGCCGTCCCTGCCCCAGGGGGATGTGCTGGACGGGGGAGAGGGCTTTGACCTGGTCTCCTATGCCAATGCCCGGGCCGGGGTCTATGCGGACCTGGCCTCGGGAAGGGCCGGGGGCGACCGGTTGATTTCCATTGAAGGGTTGGAGGGCTCTGCCTTTTCCGATGTGCTCAAGGGAGGGAGCGGGGATGATCTCTTCCATGCCTCCTTTGGCGAGGATTTTGTCCTTGGCGGCCGGGGACGGGATGTCCTGGATTTCAGCCGTATCTCCCCGGAGTCCGGGGTGGTTGTCCAGGCCCAAGATCCCGATTACACCCTCCATACACAGACCGTGGACGGAGATAACGGTCCCGGGGTTCAATTGACCCTGGACCTGCCCCGGGGGGGCTTCCGAGCCGGGGATGAGCTGGCCTTGACCCTCAACGGGATCCGTGTCTCCCTGGTTCTGCAGGAGGCGGACCCGGCAGCTGAAATGGTTCGGGATGCCTTGATCCGGGCCATCCAGGACCAGCCCGAAGCGGCTGCCGGTATGGAGGTGCAGCCGGGTGAAGAGGGCACCGTCATCCGTCTCTATTCCCAGGACGGGAGCCTACCTGTGGTGGCCGTGGACAATTCAAACCAAGGCGGGTATCTGACCCGGATCATCGATCCGGACCATTGGTCCCAAACCCGGACCCGGGGTGTGGAGGCAATTGTGGGCAGCCGGGGGGACGACCGGTTTGAGGGCAGCCGCAGCCGGGATGAATTCTTTGGCGCCGCCGGGGACGACAGGCTCACCGGCAACCTGGGAAACGACCTTTTGGACGGGGGCCTGGGCGATGACACCTACCTCTATAACCGGGGGGATGGCAACGATCGGATCCGGGATGCCGGAGGAAGTGACGCGCTGGAAATTTCCGGCATCGGTCCTTCGGAGATTGCCTTCTGGCGCCAGGGGAACGACCTGATCATGGGCATTGGAGACGAATGGATCACCGTGGAAAACGGCCTTACCCCGGACGGGGCAGTGGAGCACATCGCCCTGTCCGACGGCCATCGGATTTCCGCCACCGGCGTGGCCCAGTTGATCTCGGCCATGTCCGACTTTGCCGCCCAAAATCAGATCTCCATTGAAAGCGTGGATGATGTGGCGGCCAGTCCCCAGTTGATGCATTTGGCCGCGGCCGCCTGGCAGATGGATTCATGATGGACAAAAAGCGGTGAATCCCAGATAAGAAGGCCCCCGCTCCAGGGAGGGGGGCCTTCTTCTTCATCGGGGGGCCGGGCCGTGTCAATCCCATGGCCCGACCGGGTGAAACCATGCAGTCCATGTCCCAGGGCTTCCAGTTGTGCCGGAGCAGAGGGTCATGGAGGGGTCGGACTATTCAATCCCGCCCATGCACATGTATTTGATTTCCAGGTAATCGTCCATGCCGTACTTGGAGCCTTCGCGACCGTTGCCGCTTTCCTTAACCCCGCCAAAGGGGGCGGTCTCGTTGGAGATAAGCCCTTCGTTGATGCCCACGATACCGTAGTCCAATGCTTCGGCCACCCGCCAGACCCGTCCGATGTCCCGGCTGTAGAAATAGCCGGCCAGGCCGAATTCGGTGTCGTTGGCCAGTTCAACGGCCTCTTCATCGGTGTCGAATTTGAAAATGGGGGCCACCGGGCCGAAGATCTCCTCCCGGAAGACCCGCATCTCTTTTTTCCCTTCCGTGATCAGGGTGGGCTCGTAGAAGCAGGGGCCCAGTTCCGAGGGCTTCCCGCCCAGGATCACCTTCCCGCCCTTTTCAACGGCATCCTTTACCAATGCATCCACATCGGCCACGGCCCCTGTGTTGATCATGGGGCCCATGGTGACTCCGGTTTCGGTGCCAATCCCCATTTTCATCTCCTTGACGGCGGCGGTGAATTTTTCCACAAACCGGTCATGGATCCCGGACTGGACCAGGAAACGGTTGGCGCAGACACAGGTCTGCCCTGCATTTCTGAACTTGCTCACCATGGCCCCGGCCACGGCTGCATCCAGGTCGGCATCGTCAAAGACAATGAAAGGAGCGTTGCCCCCCAATTCCATGGAGGTCTTCTTCACGGTGCCGGCGCAGGCCCGGATAAGGGTTTTCCCCACTTCCGTGGAGCCGGTGAAGGTGAGCTTGCGGATCACAGGGCTCTGGGTGAGTTCATCGCCAATGGCCCGGGTGGATCCGGCCACCATATTGATCACTCCGTCGGGGACGCCGGCCCGGGCGGCCAGTTCGGCCAGGGCCAGGGCGGACAAAGGCGTATACCCCGCAGGCTTGCACACCACGGTGCAACCGGCGGCCAGGGCCGGGCCGATCTTCCGGGTGAGCATGGCATTGGGGAAGTTCCAGGGGGTGATGCAGGCCACAACGCCCACGGGCTGCTTGATGCAGACCAGGCGCTTGTCGTTGGCGGGCTGGGGGATGGTGTCACCGTATACCCTGCGGGCCTCTTCGGCAAACCAGCGGATATAGGCGGCACCGTATTTGATTTCACCTGCGGCCTCGGCCAGGGGCTTGCCCTGTTCCATGGTGAGGAGCAGGGCCAGATCCTCCACATTCTCCATGATCAGCTCGTACCATTTGTACAGGATATCCGCCCGCTGCCCCGGGGTGAATTTCCGCCAGGTTTTAAAGGCGGCTTCGGCCGCCTCAATGGCCCGACGGGTCTCCGGAGCCCCGCATTTGGCCACCCGGGCAACTCCCTTGCCGTCGGCGGGGTTGGTCACCTCGAACACGGCGCCGTCGTCGCTGTCCGTCCATTGGCCGTTGATGTACGCCTGGGTCTGAAAAAGCCCTTTATCCTTTAATTCAATCACGACTATTCCTTTCTATGGGTCTTGGTGGTCCACTATATGAAATATCGACCATATGTCCTGTTCCGCCCCGTGTCAATTCCGACATGGGGATTCCCTTATTTTTCACCCCATGAACGACCTTGGCAAGGCGTTGTCTTCCCGGTGAACAGCCTTGACAAAGGGCTGTGTTTCATCATACTTACACCCCATGGATCCTCCTTTGGATCCAAAGGGGTAACCCGGATATTCCATGGGGCTTTACTCTGGAATACGCAGTTGGGACCTACAAAAAATCGGACCCGATTTCCCTAAACATCTGCCCTCCTTTCCCTTCCGGATTTGCTTTTTCATTCCCCGGGCCTCCCATTTCTCAATCCGGGAAGAGATCTTGCCCGTTTTGCCCGTTCCGGAATCAATGGGCCCGTTCCGCCCCAGGGCGTCTAAAGACGAACGGGACACCATCATAAAAATGCATGGACGAATCCATATGCATGGTAGTTAAACGCCAAACCCTTGGAGGAAACACCATGAATCAATCCCAGGCACAATCAAATCCATCCCCCACCCGGCCCATCCCCAAATCCTATGCCGGCCTTTTGCTGGAAGAAAGCCGCGCCATGGCAAAGTATGCTGCGGAACGGGGCATCAACATTCCGGCTTCCCTGGCGGAAACCGTAGCATCCTTTGAAAAACAATATCCCGATCCGGACAAGATAAAGGTTGAAGAGGTCGGCACACTCTCAGATACCCACCACCGCCTTTCGAAAATCCTTACACCTGCCACCCCCCAGGCCATTGTCCTCCTTAACAAAAGCGTGAATGAGAAAAATTTCATGGACTATCTGGGGCCCACCGTTCTGATTCGGCTGATGACCGCAGTGGGGGGCGTCTCTCTTTTGGTCTTTCTTTATGTGGTCCAGACGGAACACATCAATTCCGAGGATATCAATATCTTCGGTTCCGAAGGGGCAAGCCTTTGGGTTCAACTGCTCTTCCTCTTGTCCGCCTCGGCATTGGGGGCCTCCTTTTCAGCCCTGTACAAGGTCAATCAATATATCAAAGACATGACCTACGACCCCAACCAGGGGGCGTCCTATTGGATCCGGTTTTTCCTGGGCCTCATATCCGGACTGCTCCTGGCCCTGGTCATTGAGCCCAATGCCATTGATTCCACCTTTCTTTCCCCCAATATCGTACGCCCCCTCCTGGCCATCCTGGGGGGATTTTCAGCAGATCTGTTCTATACCTTCCTGAACCGGATGGTGGAAACCATGAAATCCCTGTTCGAAGGGACCAGCAAGGAGATCCTGGGCAATCGGGAACAGGCATTGAATCTGAAAAGCGATCAAAGGGAAATGGCCTTGAAAATGCGAATTTCCGAAAAATTGTTGCATCTTAAAAACCAAATTTCAGATAACCCCGACCCGGAAGAGATCAAAGGGGCATTTAACACATTATGGGAGGAGCTGGTTCCGGATCCCCAACCCCAAGGCAACGGAGCAGACAATGGAAATTAAAAAATGGACATTGATATGGGCATTGCCGCTCATGGTGATCTCATGCGTGGTGGCGGAAAAAACCCAGTATGAAAGGGCAGTGGATGATGCCGCCGTTGTGGAGCAGAAGGATATTTACCCGGGCCTTGTGGCCGTTACCCCGGACAACAAAAACCTGGTGTGGTATCCGGATAAAACCAGGGTATTGGTGGTCATGTGGAAAAGCCGGTCAAGCTATGAACAATTTTACAAGGGACGGAATAAAACCGCACCGGACGAGGGGCACGTGACCTGGGTCACCACCGTTCCCCAGGTCCAGGAATTTGCAAAGGCGTACCTGGAAAAATTCCCCCTGGTCTCCAAGGCGGACATTGACCTGAGGCTCAAGCAATACCTGGGACTGAAACCCCAATGGACCTATGATCTTTTTGTGGAAATGTGGGTGGATCCCTCGGACCTTTTCAGGCCCTGCACAGATCCGGAAATCGACGACAATGTGTGCAATATTGAATTTCCAATGGCCGACCCCGTGGTCACTGGGATCTCCTGCTACCCCAGTTTTTACAAAAACCTTTACCTGGAGAATTTCAGAACCCGGCCCGGCCTTCCCTGGACCGGCATGGGCTATACCTATGACTGGGGAAGCCGGGAGGCCCCCTTTGGGGCCAGTGAATTTATCCTGGTGCCCGGTGCGGCCTATGAGATTAAACGGGTTGTTGAAACCCTGGAATATGTAAAGGAAAAATAGCGCCCAGCCGGTCAAGGGTCCATACGCTGAAACATTAGGAGCCATCATGCAATTGAGCTTTGTGCATGGATGGCGCATCTCAGCATATAGTCATGCCTGCACCGGCCAACCACGGACAAACCAGTTAATTTCAAAGGTGTTATTTTCCACGGTGAACCGTTAAGAACCTCAGTGGGCTTTACAAAAGTAGAGTCCAAAGAAAATCCGGCCCGGAAATATTCCGGGCCGGTTCGGTATTGGGGTGGGCTAGGTGGCGGGAGGCGCATTGGGGTGACGTGGGAATCGTCGGATTCCAATGCGCCCGTGGGTCAGGTGGGATAAAGGATTATTGCCAGGCCGATGCGGCCAGGGACATGAGCTGGGCATTGTCCCGGACATTCTGGGCCGAGGCGATGGTGACGGAGTTGTTGGCGCCAAAGGTGGCCATGGCCGAGATCAGGGTGTCGATGCCGGCGCCGGAGATCTCCCTGCCGTTGGAGAGGACAAACCGGTCCACGGCATGGCCGTTGTCGGTCTTCTGGTCCTTGATGCGCAGGCTGTCGGTGTCTGCGGAGATGACCAGGTCCTTGTCGTCCATGTAAAAGGAGATCTCATTGGCGGAGTAACGCTCCAGGCTCAGGGTGTCGGTGCCCGAGGTATCGGAGATCACAGCGGAGGTGTCCCCCCTGCGGAACTCGTACCGGTCGTCCCCGGCACCGCCCTTGAGGGTGTCGGCACCGCTGCCGCCCTTGAGGATATCGTTGCCTTCACCCCCTTTCAGGGTGTCGGCTCCGGCACCGCCGGACAGGGTGTCGTTGCCCTTGCCGCCCTGGAAATGGTCGGCGTGGCTGCCGCCGGTGAAGGTATCGTTGCCTTTGCTGCCCTTGAGGGTTTCCACTGCCGTGGCCGTGGTGGTGGACGCCTGGCTGTTTTCGGTGAACCGGGCGGTGTAGGCCCCGGCGGCGCCGCCGGCGGTGAGGGTGATTCCGTTGTCTGCTGTGATGCGGGAATAATCAACGGTGTCGCTGCCGCTGCCGCTGCCGCCGGTGATGGTGTCCATGCCGGCCGAGGCAAAGACATAATTGGCCCGGGTGGCGTGTCCGGTGATGGTGTCGTTGTGATCGCTGCCCTGGACCTGCTCAATGCCGGTGAGGGTGTGGGTGAAGGAAGTGCTGCCTCCACCGGTGACCTGGTTTGTGGCCAGGTTGATGGTCACCCCGGTCTTAAGGTTTTCGTAGGAGACCGTATCGGTTCCAGCCCCCCCGTCCAGGGTATCGTTGCCCAGGGAGGCCAGGATCCAGTCGTTGCCCCCAAGGGTGCGGACCACTTCGGTGCTGGCGCTGGTTTCCACCAGGTCGCCGTAGGCAGAGCCCTTGAAGGTTTCAATGCCGGAAAGGTAATCGTACCGCAGTTCCAGCCGGGCCCAATGGCGCTTTTGGTCCACATCCAGGGCGGTGGTGCCCATGATGGCCCAGACCCCTTTGGCGGCACCGGTGTAATCGGCGGTGTCGTTTCCGGCCCCCCCTTCCAGCAGGTCGCCGTCTCCGATGCCCTTGAGGGTGTCGTTGCCCCCAAAGCCCCGCAGGGTGTCCATGCCCAGGCTGCCGTATAGGACGTTGGCATTGGCATCCCCTTCCAGGATATCGGAATAAAAGGTACCGGAGATGTTTTCAATGCTGATCAAGGAATCCAGGCCGTTGCCGTAGCCCGTGGTGAGGCTGGCGGTGACCCCTTCGGCCAGGAAGCGGTAGTCAACGGTGTCGTTGCCGTCCCCGCCGTGGATCTCGTCCCCGTCGCCCCAGGCATAGATGAGGTCGTTGCCCCCCCGTCCCCGGATGATGTCATGGCCCAGGTATCCGGCCAGGACATCGTTGGACAGGCTTCCGTAGATGCGGTCGTCAAACCCGCTGCCCCAGACCTGCTCCACGTTTTTTAGGGATTGGACCAGGTAATCGGAGAGTTGGCCGTCCCCGGTGAAGGGTCGGGGTGTCTGGTTTTTCAGATCCACCCAGATGCCGTTGTTGTCGGCATTGTTAAAGGTCAGGGTTCTAAAATCCACGGTGTCGGTGCCGGCGCCCAGGTCGATGACGTCCTGGCCCAGGGAGGCCAGGACCAGGTTGTCCCTAGCGTCGCCCTTGAGGGTGTCGGTGTGGGAGGTGCCCTCCATGTTTTCCAGGTTGGACAGGGTGTCATAGACCGTGGTCTTGGCCCCGTCTGCATCCAAATGCCAGCCCTTGCCCTGGGAGAGGTCCACATGGACCCCCAGGGTGAAGTCGGCATAGCTCACCGTGTCCTTGCCCTCGCCCCCGTCCAGGGTGTTGGCGCTTCCGGAACCGCCCATGAGCAGATCGTTGCCCCCCTTACCATAAAGGGTGTCGGCCCCGTTTCCGCCCTTGAGCAGGTTGTTTTCGCCGTTGCCGGTGAGGGTGTCGGCATAGTCGCTGCCGTAGACATTTTCGATGTTGGTGTAGATGTCGCCCTGGGCGTCGGCCCCGGTTCCCTTGCCCGTGGTCAGGTTCACCGTGACCCCGGTGTTGGTGTCCACATCCCCTGCAAACATGATGGTGTCCACATCCTCGCCCCCGTCCAGCCAGTCGGCACCCTTGCCGCCCACCAGGACATCGTTGCCTTTGCCGGCCTTGACATGGTCGCTGCCGTCCAGGGCAAAGATGAGATCATCCCCGCCGTTGGAGACGATGGTGTCGTCCCCGGCCCCGGAGCGGATGGTGTCCGAACCCGAGCCCGTGGTGATGGTATCGTTTTTGCTGCCGGTGATCACGGTCATGTCGTAGTTGCCCGTGGTCAGGTTCACCCGGGCACTGCGGCTGCCCGTGAACCGGGAGACGGCCATGTCGGCATTGTTGAACAGGGCACCGGACCTTAAGTCCATGACCATGGCCCCGGTGGTGTCAGCCAGGTTCACCCCGGTGATGGTGGGGGTGACCCAGGTGGCATGGGGGGTATCCAGGTTGCTGCCCATGACGGTGAATTCCACCCCGTCCGAGGTGACAAAATTGGCATGGCGGGCCGTCTCCTGGGTCATATAATTGACCATGGACAGGGCAAACCCCTTTTCATCTGCCGAGATGACCAGGTCGTTGCGTCGGCATCCCAGGCGGATGTCCTCGAACTTCTGCTGGAGATGGACCGAATCCATGGCCTTGTCACTGTCCTCGTTCTCAATGGTGTAGATGCCCCTGGGCCCCACCAGATAGACGTCGGCTCCGCCGTTTCCCCGGAGGGTGACACCCGATTTATGGGCCTTTTCCACCACCAGGGTGTTGGCCGTGTCCCCGCCCACCAGGCGCCGGGTATGGACCCCGCCCCTGAGGGTGGTTGCCCCCCAGATGGTCCTGGGGATCTGGTAGGCCATGGTGGTGAATCCGTATTCCACCATGCCCGGGTTCTTCCACTTCGGTTTGGTCAGGCCGGAGATGTCCAGCTCCTCCCGGGTCTGGTGGGAGATGTCCACGGAATCCACCACCATTTTGCCGTCTCCCATGATGCGGTAGGTCACCCCGTCGGAGGTGGCCAGCATAAAGGGGGCGTCCTGGGTTCTGTCCGTGTGGTTGAGGATGAAATGGACATTGCCGAACTGGATAAAGACCTGGGTGTCGGAGTAGCCTGAATTGTTGGCCGAACTGGACGGGGCATTGACATAGATGATGTCCTTTTTTCCGTCGGTCCCGCCGTTGGTCAGGAAGATCCGCCGGCTGTTCCGGACGTTGTCCATATAATAGGTGTCTTGGCCGTCACCGCCGGAGACGGTTTCAACGGCCCCCTGGGTGAGTATGAAGACATTGTCCAAATCGTTGCCCACGTATGTGTCGTTGTGGGGGCTGTCGTCGATTTGGACCACATGGGCGAACCGGGCGCCGGTGCTCATGTCCCGTGTCACCGCTTCCGTCCGGGAGGAGTCGTCAATGGTTTTGATCACCCCCAGGGTGCCGTCGTCCTTGATGGAAACCTGGAGCCCTTTGCCGTCCATGAGGTTGAGGTGGCGGACATCCTCCCGGGAGAACCAGTCCTTCACCACCACGGCATGGGCCGGAAGGGTGAGGCTGCCCGTGAGGGCGGTGGCGCTCCGGTAAAGGTATAGGTCATTGCCCCGGCGCATGGACTTGATCTCGGACAATTCACCGCTTCTCAAACGGATGAGGTCGGACTTGCCGTCGTCGGCATGGTTGTCAATGACAATGTGCCGCCCCTTGGCAGCGGTCACGGCCTGGGCAACCGAGGCATCGGTCGAGGCCAGGGTGATGCCTGCGCTAATGGGTGCCAGGTCGGCCTCGTAGATGTCGCTGCCGTCAAGGCCGGTGAGGGTGTCCATGCTCCCGGTGCCCGGATCCATGTGGTTGTCCCCGGCATTTCCCGTGAAGGTATCGTTGCCAAGGGTGCCCTTGACTGCGGAAACCCCCTGGGCCAGGGTGCGGGTCTGGCCGGTGGTCTTGTCCGAAAGGTTGACCTGGACCAGGTGGAGGCTGCCGTCTTCATCCAGGCGGTAGCTGTCCCGGTCCATGACCAGGCTGATCTCCCGGGCCTGGGCATTGGTTTTCCATTGTTTCAGTTTCAGTTGGGTCCCGCAATGGGTGTCGATGATCAGGTCGTCTCCAATGACCTTGGGGGGGGCCAGGTCCGCCGGGGCCATGTCCAGGATGATAACATCGGTGACATAATCCCGGGTGGTGTTGTCAATGGTGACGGTGCCGGCGTCCTTACCCACCACATAGGAGTCCGTGCCCTTGCCGCCGGAGAGGTAATCACTTCCCCCGCCGCCCACAATGAGGTTGTCCCCATTGTCACCGTAAATGACATCGGCAAACCGGGTGCCGGTGACGTCCTTGACCATGGAGGGGAAGCGTCCCAGTTCGATGCGCAGGGCGCTGGTCTTGTGGCGCAGGTCCAGGGCCATGGCCGCGTAGGGAACAGTTCCCGAGGTCGTGTCATGGGCCGGGGTGAGCAGATAGCCGTCGTCGGTGAGCAGGTTCAGGTGACGGGTCTTGGCGTCGGTGAACCAGTTTTCAACGGTGACGGCCAGGGCCTGGTTTCCAGTGCCCCTGTGGGTGACCATAAGGTGGTTGCCCGACCGGGTCAGGGTGAGATCCCCTTTGTTCACGTGGAGGCGCAGGATGTTCATCTCATCCCCGTTCTGGCGGTTGCGGATGGTCACATTCCCGTCCCCGGGGGAGAGAACATAGGCGTCGGCCCCTTCCCCCCCGTCCAGGATGTCGATGCCGGTACCGGCATAGAGCTGGTCGTTTCCGCCCATGCCCTTGAGGGTGTCGTTTCCGCCCCGGCCCCAGATCTGGTTGTCGTTGTTGTTGCCCGTTAGGGTGTCGCCGTGGTTGGAGCCCTTGATGCTCTGGACCAGTTCTCCACCGGTTGTGGTGCTGTAATCCTTGGTCACGCTAAGGCGGGATCCTGAAAAATCCGGATTGATGAGCATGGTGGTCAGGGCCTGGGTGGCCCGGGCCCGGTCGTTGAACCAGAGGGCGTAGGCATTGTCCGGGGTGTGAACCCTGAAGACCTTGTTGTCCTGGCTGTGGAAGGCCAGGTGGCGGTACCAAGGGGCCAGGTACCATCCGTCCACCTTGCCGATGAGGGTGGTCCGGTTGTAGATGCCCAAGTCGGACTGGTTGATGCGCTTAAATTGCAGGTCGGCATAGTCCACGGGCAGGTAGGCCATGTCCAGGGTTTCCGCCATGTCCCGGTTGTGAATGGTATCCACGGATTGGCCGTCCAGGACATAGATGTCCGAACCGCCGTTGCCGGTCATGCTGTCGGCCCCCAGCCCACCGTTGATCTGGTTGTTCAAGGCGTTGCCCGAGATGATATCGTCCCTGTCCGTTCCGGAGAACCGGACAAGGCTGCCTCCGGCAAAGGTGATGGGGATATAGAGCCCCCGGGTCAGGTCGTTACGGCTGAAACCGTTCTTCAGGTTTCTGGGAATGGCGTCGTAGTCCGGGACAATGGTCCAGTCCTCGCCATCTCCCAGCACCCGGAAGGGGCCGCCCTGGGTCTGGACCTCCAGCTTGAGATAGTGATCGGGCAGGGTCTGATCCCGGACCATGTCGTCAAAGCGCCGGTTGGGCACCAGGGATCCGTCGTCGTGGTAAGTCATTTCAATGAATTGGAACCCGGCCTCTTCAACGGTGTAGGTCCCCCAATGGCATAGTTCGTCCCCGTCCTTTTCTAATTTACCGGGATCGTCCTTGATGATCACCTGGTCGTTGATCCTAAGGCCGGCATCCATGGAGGTGGCCAGCCGGAAATCATGGCGTCCCTTTTCCAGCCAGACATGGCCGGAGATGCGGATAAGTTTGGCACTTTCCAGATTACCCGTGCCCAGTTTGTGGTCCCCGAAAAAGGTGGACAGGGAGACCGATGTGCTGCTGTCGGAAACCATGCGCAGGTATTTTTCGGGAAAGGGGGAGCCCAGTTCCTCAAAATGGGCAAGGATGTCCGAGACCTCGTTCACATTGGTGGTGGGCCGTGCAAGTCCCAGGGTGTGGCGCAGGGAATTGGCGAAATTGCTTGGCTCCGGAGTGCTAATGTTGTTGGAAACATAGGTGCCGGCAAAGCCTTCCGGATCACGCCGGCGCAATTCGTCCACCACCCAGACCATGATGGCACGAGCCTGGTTTGGATCCAGCTCGTATTTGGCGGCCTGGCCTCCGGAAAAGTTGAGACCGGAAACCGATCCCGCGGCCAAGGCCCTTCCCTGGCCGAGGATTTTATTCACCTGCTTGGCGTTGCCGGGCTTGGCCGCACCGGCCAGGTCCATGACCTCCACCTTGAAGGTCTGTCTTTCCTGGGCCAGCTGTTCCTCCACCTGGTGGTCCAGGTTTTCCTGGAAGGTGCTCATTTCAATGCCGATTTTTACCAGGCCGTCCCCGGCTTCATTCTTACCATAGATCCATCCGTCACTGGTGGTGATTTCATAGACATGGCCCTGGCTGCTCCAGTCTTGGATGGTGCCTAGGGAGACGGCCTTGTTATCCTTGCCCTTTTTGATGCGCAGCCGGCCGTCGGCCAGAAGCTCGGTGTCCAGCATGGCCGAGGAAAGCTTCAGCTGGATGGAGTTGGTCTTTCCATCCCCTGCCGTAGAAATGGTGAAGTGGGTGGTGTCGTTTTCAAAGACAAAGACGTCGGCACCCAGGCCTCCGTCCAGGTGGGCCGTGCCGCCCCCGCCGACGATGAGGGTATCCTCCCCGCCGTCTCCGTAGAGGTAATAGACATCGGAGCTGCCGGCGGCCCGGTTTTCCAGGATGTCGTTGCCCCCCCGACCATGGAGCCGGTCGTTCCCGCCGCCGCCGGCAATGTAGTTGGCACCGTTGTTGCCCCTGATGACATTGGCCCGGCTGTCCCCCAAAAGGTTTTTCACCTGGGTGAGGCGGTGGGTGTCATAGATGAGGTAGGCCGAGCCCACGGCAGGGGCCAGGGGGCCGCCGCCCCGGGGAATCCGGTACTCAATGGAGGGGATATAGGAGCCCCGGTAGAGCACGGTGGCCGTGGCGGCATTGGCGTCAAAGTCCGCCGAGGTCCGGTCCTGGAGATAGACCCCGGTGATGTCCTGGTTGCGCACCGTATAGAAATAGGTGCCCTCGGAGTAGAGGTCCGAAAGATAATCCCCGTCCAGGCTCACCACAAAACCGTCCGAGGTTTTGATCTGAAGGTGCTGGTTCTGGGCCCCCCTGAAATAGTTGGTGATGGTGCCCTGCCAGCTACGGGACGGGGCGATGATGGGGCTGCGACTCCGGCTGCAGGAACCGATGTAGAGATGGGGATCCCCTGCACCGGCCTCCCTGTAGAAGGTCCGGGTATAGGTTTCCGCATTGAAGTTCTCTAATGGATCGGCCGCCTTGACCCCGAAGATCAGGTTTTCCAGGGCAATGTTTTCCAGAACCAGGGTGTCGGTGAGACCATCGCTGCTTTCGTTCTGGATGATATAGGGGGTATTCTCCTTGATCACGTATGTGTCGGCCCCGGTCCCGCCCTTGAGGGTGGGATGGCCGCCGCCGGCAATGAAGGTGTCGTCCCCCCCGCCCCCGTCCAGGTAATACTCGTACACGGACAGGGTGGCCCGGATGTTCTTCTTGTTGTCCTTGACGTCCTGGGTATCCCCTTCCGCATCCTGGAGGTTGGCCGTGAGGGGGGAGATAAAGACATTGTTTCGGCTGTTGCCGTAGTAGTTGCCGTAGAGGGTCTGGTCGTTGGCGGTCATTCCGGAGATCACGGTTTCCGTGTGTACGGGAATGGCCCAGAACAGATGGGCCGTTACCTGGGTGGCCTGGACATTGTAGGACTCACCGAATCCCAGGATCACATAGTCGGTGTTTCCGGGCAGCATTCCGGTCCAGGTGATGTTCCGGCTGTTCAGGGTATGGTCCCCGCCGGAGAGTGCGGCCTCGGGCACCCCGGAGATGGTGATGTGTGTGTCCAGGCCCGGGTCGGCCATGCGCACGGTGATGCCCCCGCCCATGAGGGCGTTGTCCCCCACCTGGAAGTCCAGGGCCTTTTCCCCCACCACCCCGTCCACGGGATGGACCCCAAAGTAGGTGGTGGGGTCGTTGAGGTTCTGGAGAAAGGCCAGGTCCTTGGCATGTTCCTTGACGATGCGGTCGGTTTCTTCGATGGCCCCCCAGGGGGTGAGGTTTTTCACCAGGTCCACCACGCCCATGGCAAAGCCCTCCATCACGGCCCAAAGCTTCTGGCCCGAGGTGGCGTCGGCGGGCAGCTTACTTAGCTGCTCGTCAATGCGCATCATGGCAGAGTCAAAGACCATGCGCACGGCATTGATCACCAGGGCCAAGGGAGCGGTGACGATCTGGGCAGGGGGAAAGGCCGATCCGATGAGATCGATGATGGTCACGGCCGCATCCACACAGAGGTCCACCCCGTATTGCACCCGCTGGACATCGTTTTTGGCGTTGAAAAGGTGATAGGCGTCCAGCCCGATCATGACCAGACCGATGGCCACACCGGCATAGGGAATGATTTCCCCCAGGGCGCCCATGGCCGAAGAACCGGCCCTCAGGGCAGTGCTGCCCAGGCGGGCGGCGGTGGAGGCCACCTCTTCAACGGCGGTGCCCGTTGCCCAGGCAATTCCCCGGATGGCCGCCTGGCTGGCGGTCTTCACCAGCTGGGTGGCCCCTTCTGCCAAAACCTTGCCGATGTTTTTTCCAATGATTTGGCCCAGGGCGCTGAATCCGGCATGGCCGGTGAAATAGGCCGCCGTGGTGGTCCCGTAGATGGACTCCCACGAGGCATGGTCCTCCAGCCCGCGGATGGACTGGAGAAGGCAGATGCCGGACATGGCCAGGCCGCCGGCCATGGTGGCATAGGCCGATCCCTTTTGCAGGGCCGAGACCCGGGGCCGGCCTTCGGCATCAAATGCCTCCCGGTTCATGGCTTCGGCCTGGGCCTTTTTGGCCTCCAGCAGAGCCCGGGATTTCACCAGCCCCTCGCTGCTAAAGCTCAGCTTCACCCGGGTGGCGGATTCGGGAATCCGGGTTTCCGGGGCCTTGCCCGGACGGGTGATGGTTTCAAGGGCGGTCCGGCTCACCACCTTGAAGCGCACGGTCTCCCCTTCAAAGGTCACCGAGTCCGGATCCAGGATAAAGTCGCCCCCGGTCTTATCGTTGTATGCCTGGATCTGTTCCCCCACGGCCTTGATCAACCGCAAATGGTCCTGCTCCACGGCCATGCGGATGGCCGCGGCCTCGGCAATGCTCTTGGCCATGGCCTGGGAGCGTTCCTTAAAGTTGAATCCCGCCCGCACCGGTTCGGGCATGAGTTCGGCTATTTCCTGCATGCGTCCGGTGATGATGGAATCGTTTACAGCCTGCTCCACAGCCTGGTCCAGCTGGACCCGCATGGCGTTGGCATCCACCCCCAGTTCGGGGATTTCAGTGCCGGCGATCTCCTGGTACCGGCTCTTATAGGCTGCGTAGTTTGCCACATCCTGGGTGAGTTTAGGCCGCTGGGCCAGGATGTCCGAGGGCATGGCCAGGTTCAGGCCCTGGCTGCCCACCTGGACCCGGCCGGTGAAATCCGACCCGTATTTGGTGGTGATGCGGGACAGATCCTGGGTGGAGAGTTTTTCCGGGGCGGTATGGCCCACCCGGCGGCCAAAGCTGTCCACCTGGACCCCTTCCCGGATATAGACCACAGGCGCCGAGGATTCCCGTTCCATGGGCAGGGGATCATTGGCCCGGAACTGGCCGGTGCGGCCCCTTCCGGGCAGATCGTATGCCCCTTCTCCGGGGGTGGAGAACTCCCTGGGGAAATTGTCCGCATCCACCCAGAGCTCCCCGGAGAATTTGACCCCGTACCGGTCCATGATCACGGCAAGCTCCGTCGTGGAGAGCAGGTCCTCGTTGCCTTCTGCCAGGGCCTGGCCCTGGGCGTCGGTCTGGATGCCGTTTTCAAAGTAGAGGCGCTTGCCCGGGGGCAGCTCCGGTGTGGGGTCGGTGCCCGGGGTTTCTGTTCCCGGGGTCTCAGTGCCGGGTGTCTCTGGTGTGGCCGGGGTGTCGTTGATCCGGGTGAGTTCCCCTTCCTCCAGGGCGGCGATGCGGTAGACCAGTTCCCCCTTTTCATTGCGGGTGACCACCAGTTTTCTGTCCCCCACACCATGGCGCCAGGTCACGGTTTTATCCGGGTTGACCTGGCCCACCCATTTGCGCCCGAATTCATCCCCCCGGACAAAGCCGGTCCGGAAGGAGGCGGAATCCACGGTGATGTTTTCCCCCTCCATGGCGTTCATGAACCGGGCGGCAAACCCTTCTTCCAGAAGACCGGAAGCCTCCGGCGGCGGGTTGTCCCCCCCCAGGTTGCAGGAGAGGAAACTGATGCGGGCCACCTGTTCTCCAGAGGCCAGAATCCCCTGGGCCACCAGAAAATCGGCCAGGGCCTCCGGGGTGAATTGGGAAATGCGGGAGGGCGAGCCATGGCCGATGATGATGATCCGGCTATTGGGGCCCAGCTCCACGGGTTTGCCAGCCACGTCCACCAGGTTTTTACCGGTCCAGCGCAGGCCCCGGCTGGTTTCCGGATGTTTTTTCACCAAATCGTAGATGGTGTCGTCCAGTTCCCCCAGTTCAATCACCCATTGGGTGTCGTATTGGGTGGTGTTCCCATAGAGGTTGTCCGGGGCAAAGATCCGTTCGGCAATGGTGGAATTCTTCCGGGCCACGGCATTGGCATGGGCCGGGGATTCCTGGTTTACCCGGTGCAATCCCGCATAATAGGGATCCGAGGTGGGCAAAAAGATGCTGCCCTGTTCCAGGTAGTCCAGGGCCGGTTTCAAGGCCGTGGCAAATTCTTCCGGGGTGAGGCGTTTGCTCATCTCGTAGATCAGGTCTTCCACGGCGGAATCCGTGGCTGCCCGGGCCCGGAACCGGTTCAGCCCTGCAAAGTCCGAGGGCAGATTTTCCAAGACCTTGGTATAGGCGGTCATGGGGGCTTCGTCGGAATTGGCAAAGCCCCTGCGGAAGCCGTCAAGCCCGGTGCGGGCATGGGTGGTATAGCGCTGGGGCGCCTGGGCCTGGCCCCGCTGGGCCGCCTCTCCCACCCGGCTTCTCAAATCGTAATAGACCTCGTTCTGGACCCGGCCGGTCCGTCCCCGGGTCACCGAACGCAGCAACCGGGTATAGGTGGCGTCCATGTCGGTGATCTCCTGTTTGAGATCCGCCGTAAGACCGGCGGCACCGTCCTTGGACAGGGCCTTGAGATCGGCCAGTCCCTGGCCCAGAACCTCGAGACGGCGCAAAAAGAGTTCCTTGACAGCCCCCTGGAGGTCCAGTGCCTCGCCGGAATTGGATTCAAAAAGACGGCTTCCCTGGTCCCTGCGGAAGAAGAGCTCCCGGGCCAGGTCCTCCCCTTCCATGGTGGTCACATGGTAATCAATGTCAAAGCATTGGTAGCGCTGGTTGATTTTCTGGACCATGGAGAGCAGGGCCTGGCGGTCGGCATTGGAGGGGCTTATCACTTCACCGTTGGCCGTGGTTTCCGGTGCCGTGGCAATGGTCTCAATGTGGGCGGAGTTGGTCTTGAAATCATAGGAATAAAGACCAATGGCCATGATCTCTCCGGACTCGGGATGGCGGATCACCGTGAGATAGGGATCGATCACCGTGCCGTCGGGCCGGGTTACGGAACTGTTGACCACGGCATCCCGGATGGCCAGGTATGGCGCAGCCTCGCCCCCAGGAAGGGTATTGGCATGGGCCGTCCATTCCAAGAGCACCCGGGCCAGGTCGGTGTGCTCGGTGGGGTCAAAGACCGGGGTGGTGTCCGAGTGACCGTTGAACCGGATGGTCAGATCGTAATCCGATGCCCTGTTGAGCACGTAATGGTCCACCCGCCAGGAGGAGGAAAGGCGTTTGAGCACCACCTCTCCGTTTTTGGAGATGGACATGTAGGCCGGCTCTTGGATTGTGGAGTCGTAGAGGAGCATGTTTCTGCTGGGGTCCAGCTCCAGGGTGAGGCCGGAGCCGTCCCCGGGCAGGCCGCTGTATTCCAGATCGGCCACGCGACCGGCTTCGATGAGGCTGTCCACAATGGCTGTGGCCGAGTCGGAGAGCCCGTCCATGGTATGGGCGTCCATGATCCGGCTTTCAAATTGTTTTACCAGGGGGGTGAGATCCCTGGGGGTGGCCTTGCCCTTCCAGAGTTCCAACAGCCGGGAGAGGAATTCTCCGGCTTCGGATTCTGGAAGTTTGTCGTATTTGGCAATGAGGCGGCGGGAGGAGAGCCGACCGTTGATATAGTCCTCCAGGAGATGATCGGTGTAGGCGCTGTATATCCGACCGGCCTGGAAGCTGGGGCTTTCCCCCCGCACCGGTGCTGTAGCATCCGTGTTTAGGTCCACCACCATGGAGGCAGGGATTCCGTAATCTTCCACGGCCTGGTTCAAAAATTCCATGGAGGCGTCCCGGTCGGCCCGGGTGGTCTGGTTGCTCACATGGACAAAGAGATCCTGATAATCCCTGAGGGTACCGGCCCGGTTTTCCAGGTCGCTGGGAATCTGGAGGTTCCGTTCCTTGAGCATTTGGACCCATTGGCCGTATCCCTGGGCCAGGGCGTCGGTGGTGGGGCAGAACTGCTGGTCCACCAGGGTGAGGGTGGGGCCGGCCTGGGGCAGGGCGCTGCCCTGTTCAATTCTCAGGGCCTGGTATTCCCTTGAAAGGGAGAGGGCAAGGGCGTCGGCCTCTGTGGTCAACCGGAGGAATCCGGCTGGATCCGTTGCCGAGGCCGCCTGGGTTTTCAATTGGCCAAGCCGGGTGGAAAGGGCAGTGAGCCGGGCCTGGGCCTGGGTGGAGCTCCGGCCATGGGCCAGGGTGTTCAGTTCGGTCAGGGCCTGGGTTAATACCTTTTCCCGGCCCAGGATCAGGTTCCGTCCGGCCCGTTGGAAGGCGGCTGCGGACAGGGGCTGGTCAAAGATCCGGGTGCCGGCCTCCACCCCGTAGAGGTCCAGAAGGGTCTTGAGGTTTTCCCGTCCGGTGGCGGTGGCGGTTAGGGCAAGATCGGCATATCCGGCTTCACGGATCATGGCCAGGATATTTTCCCGGCCCGCCCCGTTCCAATAGTTGCCCTGGGCCAGGGTGGCGGAGCGGGGTGCGGTGAGGGAGAAAATCAGGCGGATTTCCCCTTCCTTCAGAGCATAGGCGCCCAGGGCGGCAATGTTGCCGTCGGGGTCCCGGGTGATCACCAGCCGGGTGGGGGCGGTGGCCTCGTCGCCCATGGAGACCCCGCCCTGGGTGAGGAGGGTTTCCAGCTGGGCAAAGGGGGTGTCAAATCCCTTGCTGCCCAGGCCCGTGGCCGTGGCTTTCCACTGGCCTGCCAGGGTGGTGACCTGGGTTTTCAGGGCGGTGGAGATTTGGGTAAGGGTGCCGTCGTTGGGCATGGGGCCGTCGTTGAGGGCCAGGACTTCATGGGTGAAGGTTTTGCCCGGAGGCCGGGTGGTGATTTGGGTGCCGTCCTGGGCCACCACCCGTTTTTCTGCGGTTTGGGGGGCAGCGGCTTCCAGGGCCATGGGGGTGATCTCCGGGGTAAAGCGCACCTCCCCATTGAGGGTGCCGGTGCGGGAGGAGAGCCCTGCCAATGCCTGGGTCCGGTACTGGGTCAAAAGAATTTCCGCCACCAGCTCGGCCTGGGCATTGAGGGTGCCGGCGGCCAATTGACCGTCCAGGTAAAAGGCCGTCTCCCGGATGCCCCCGGCCAGGTTGGCCGAGCCCGGTGTCCGACCGTAGGCAGCCAGAAGTTCATTGGCCAGGGCGGCCTTGAGTTCCGGGGATGCCTGGCGGAATTCCCTTGCAAATGTCTGGGCCGTTACCGTGCCTGCCGAGAGCTTTGAGACCCGGCCTTCAGCCGTTTCCACCAGGGCGGCCGCGGCCCGGGTCTCTTCATGGGCGGAGGTGGTGGAAAGGATACGGATCACCCCGTCGTCCATGGAGATCCAGCCCGTGGGGGGCTGTCCAAGGACCGCTTCCACCAGGGCCCGGTCCGTGGCTGAAATCTGGTCTGCCTGGGGCAGGAAATTGCCGTGGACGTCCAATTGAACCCCTGCGTTGAACCGGAGCAGGCCGGGGCCGTCCTGGGATGTGGATGTGCCCGGGGCCTGCCAGATGGTGGTGACCCGGCCCTGGTCCAGGGGCAGATCCACCGAGGCATAGCCCTGGTCCCCATAGGGTTCCACGATTGTGTTCATTCCTTGGCCGTCCCGGGTCCAGACCCGGTCGCCGGTGCCGGTGAGCCGGCCCACCCATTTTCTACCCTGGCCGTCCACCATGATCAGATCCTGGGTCAGGCTCACCCGTTCCATGTCCACACCCAGGGCAGTGGTGCGGGTGAACAGCTCCTCTGCAAAGGTGGTGTTCAGGCGGGAGGGACCGTTGTCCCCGTTGGTTTCATGGGCCGAGGCCACCAGGTCCAGCCCGAGAATCTCGTCCTGGGATGCAATGAGATTATTATCCCGGAGCAGGGTGACCAGTTCCTGGGCGGTCTTTCCGCCCATGGTGGTGCCCGTGGTCTTGCCCACCACGATGATGCGGCTGTTTTCTGTCAGGGTGACGGCGGCTCCATCCTGGATCACCAGTTCTCCGTTGCGCAGTTGGTACCAGCAGCCGGTGCCGGCGTGGGCATCGGCAAGGAAGTCTGCGGTGCGGGTGGCGGCACTGGTCTCGTCCAATTGGAGAATAATAACGGGCTCGGTTTCCTCTACCCGGGCATACCGGGCCCCAAGGGCGGTGGCTTGGGGTGCGGTCTCCACGGCCAGTTCCATTAGGGCCTGGCCCGCCTCCATGCGGAAGAATTCCGTTTCTCCGGTCTGGGCCAGGATATCTCGGCAGACTTCGGCCATGGATTGGCGCAGGCCGAGGTAGTCGGTCCCGGTTTCTCCGTTGAGGAAGGCCCGACCGGTTTTTCGGACCTGGTCCATGGCCCCCAGGGTATCCTGGGACAGGCTAAGGTGTTCACCGGCCCGTTCCAGGGTGTGGAGCATGGCGGTGACAAATTCGCTTTGGGAGCCCAGAAGGTGGATCTGTGCCAGGGAAAGGGTCCCCGGTGCTGGCTCGGTGAACAGGTCGGCGGATCCGGTGTTGGAAAAGAAGAGCTTCCGGCCCTGGGTTGCCAGTTCGGTGTGGGCAGAGGGCAGGCTCATTTCAGCCGAGGGCTCGGTGAGGTGGACATTGGCCAGGGTCTGGAGCAGGGCTTCGTGGTAGACCTTGCCCCGGGCCGTGGCGGAGAGGTTGGGATCGGCGGCGCCGGCGATGATCTCCACCTTGCCCGAGGTGGGGTTTTTTTCCGCCAGAACCAGGCCCACCAGGGCCCCTGTTGTTTCATCGTAGATCCGGGTGAGCCAGGTGGTTTTGGCATTGGAGGCGGTGTTCCCGGTGGCCAGGGCGGTCTTCAGCAGGGCCCAGGAGCCCGGGGCACCCGACCCGGCAAGGGTCTGCCAGGTGGTCACAAGGCTGTCCAGGTTGGGGCGCTGGGTCCGGCCCTCCCCCAGGGAGGTGGTCCGGCTTTCAAATTCGGGGGTAAGGCCCTGGCTGTCGGCCATAAGGGTTTCCACCACAAAGCGGATCCCGGCGCCCTGGAGTTTCAACCGGCCGTCCGAAGGGGCGGCGGTCAAGGTCGATCCGGCCTGGCGGGCCATTTCCATTTCCAGGGTAAGAACCTCGCGGGCTTCATTGGAGAGCCGGCCCCTGAGCCAGGCGGTTTTGATCTCTGTTTCATGGTCCGAGAGAAAGTCCTGGAGATCGGCGTCGCTGCGGTTTTGGTCCCAGAGGGTCAGTGCCCGGGACAGGGCCGCCTCTTTCACCGGGGTGGAGGCTTCGTCCATCCAGAGGCTGAGGTCTTCCAGGGTATTGATTCCGGAGACCAGGTCGGCCATTTCTCTATTGATGAGGCGGCTGATCCTGGGGCTGCAGATGTCGGCTTCGGCCAGAAGATCCAGCTCGGCCTGCCAGGCCGTATTCAGGGCCTCCAGGGCAGCCAGGTGGGTTTCTCCGTCGGGCACCAGCTGTGAAGGGGCCCTGCGCAGGTTGACCCTGCCCTCGGTTTCCCCCTGGGCCAGGGTGGCGATTTCCGCATCGGTGCGGGCCACGGCCCGTCTCAAAATTTCCAGGGTCTCCAGGGCGTCCGGGTTGGTGGTGGCCAGCCCTTCACGGCCCTTTTCCAGGACGGCCTCAACCCCTTCCAGGGGATCGGCCGGGGCGAGGGCAATGTCGGAGATGTCCAGTCCGGCATCATTGGCGGTTTCCTTGACCAGGGCCAATTCCCGGTTGAGCTGGTTGAGCTGGTTCAGTCTCATCACGGAGATGGGGGCATAATCGGCATCCACCAGGGGAAGGGAACCGTCAAGGGCCACCAGGGTTTCCACCCGGTTGGGATCGATGATAGCCCGCAGGGGCAACCCCAGCTCCCGGCAGATCTGGTGTTCCAGTGCCAGGTATGCCTTGGCATGGGTGTATTGGGCATCGGTGTGGGCGGTTCCCACCGGCTCAAGGGAGACCCCGTGTTCGGTCTGGTAAAGGGCCCTGAGCCATTCCAGAAAGGAATCCCGCAGATCAACCATGGGGGTGGCCTCTTCGTTGCCCAGGCCCAGCTGGACCATGCGCAGTTTTCCCGTGCCGCTTTCCGGGGTGAAGACCCCCCAGGCCCCCTCCCGGTCGGAAAGGCGGATGACCAGGGCGGCGGGATCCTCTCCCTCCATCAGGGCCACGGGAAAATCCCCCAGGCTGTCGGTGTCGGCATATTCGGCCTGGGCGTCGGCCGCCCCGGTCTGGAGGCGGTCCAGCCAGGTCCGGGCGGCGGGAGAGCCCTCCAGCAGGCCCTGGGTCCGCTCCAGGCGCGTCAGGGCATCGTAAAGCCCTTCCTCATTTTGGGCAAAGGTTTCCAGGTCTGCCACCACGGCGATTTTCCGGTCCTCTCCCAATATCCAGATGCGCTGGTTTGACCCCAGGTCTTCACTGCCTTCGGGGATCTCCAGGGTGATGGAATCCCCGTCGCCGTCGGTGATGGTGATCTCTTCGGTGTCCGGGGTTTCCAGGGCACCGGCATCGGCCAGTCCTTCCGTGGGCCAGGCCGCCCCGGTCCAGGCCAGGGTGAAGCTGTTGCCCAGGGCCGAGTCCCCGGTGAGTTGGTACCGGGTCTCCCCAAAGCTGCCGGTCTGGATTTCAAAGCCTTCAATGGCCATGCCCGGGCGCCATTGGGTTGCCAGCCCCAGTTCCTGGGCCGTGACCCTGCCCCGCCAGGTGGTGAAGCCGTTGTTTTCATACTTGATTTCTCCACAGGCCATGGGGGTGCTGGTAAGGTCCACGCCCAGTCCTGTGTTGAGTCGGCTGCGAAAGGTGGAAAGGGTGCCGGTTTCCAGGGTAAGGTTCCGGGATTGGATGAAGGACTCAAGTTCCGCTCCGGTCCCATGGACCCGGCGCCACCAGGCTTCTTTGGCCGTGGAGAGCCGGCCCTGGGTATCCCGGGCCGGGGTGAAACCGGTGAGGTCGGATGTCAGGGCGGTCAGGGCCGCCTCCACCGCATCTGCGTCGGGGGGCAGCACCCGCCAGGAGGCCAGTTTGATTTCCGCATCCCTGCAGAACCGGGCGGCCTTTACGGCATAGGGATCGGCGGCCTCAACCCCGGAGACCAGTTCCCGGATCAGGGTGGAGCGGTCCCCGTAGAGCCATTCCTGGCTCCGGGCGGCCAGACGGACCACATCGCAGGTGGGATCCCGGTATTCCAAGACCCCGTAGTATTGACCGTCCTTGAGCACAAAGGGGCGGCGGGATTCTGCATTGGGGTGGCTGTGTCTGATGAGCCGGCCGCTGTCGTCGGGAATGGGGGAATAGGTATTGGTGTATTCCGAGACTTCGAGCTGGGCCCGGCCCGTATCCATCCGGGCCTGGGCAGCGGTCTTCAGGATATTGTCCAGCCGGGAGCCCACGGTGAGGTTTGCCCCGTCGGTGAGTCCCACCTGGGAGAATTGCTCCAGCAGCCAGGTCCGGTTGGCGGCCTGGCCGTACCAGGTTTTCAGGGCCCTGACTTCGGTGTCGGAAAGAATGGAGAACATGGCATCTTCGCAGGAGAAGCGCAGCAATAATTTATAGTCGAGTTTTCCTGCGCTGTCCCCGCCGGCCACCTTTTGCTGGTAAAGGTCGAAGAAAAGCTGGAAGGCGAATGCCCGCATTTCTGCGCCGGCGGTTTCCCCCAGACCCATGGTGGTCAGGAGTAAATCGCTTTTGGCTTTGAGGGCGTTGAGCTGGGTCCGGGAAAGGGTGGAGGGCATGGAGCGGATAAAGGCGTCGCTGCCGATGCCGGAATAGGGAAGGAGGAGACTGGCCTGGTTGGAGTAGAGTACGGGCTGGTTACCCGCTGCCGGTGTGATGGACACATCGCTGAGGTTGGCATTTTCAGACGGGTTGAGCAGGTAGCGTTGTCCGGCCTCCCCCAAGGTCTCCATGAGTTCGCCGTTGTAACCCTGGATCACTTCGTCCATGGTTCCGTAGCCGGATTCGGACAGATGGGAGAGGAGGATCCGGCGGGCCGTGTCAATGGTGGGATCCATATATTCCCCCGAGCGAAGGGGGGCCAGAACCAGTTCGGGATACCGGGCCTCGGGGCGAAGTCCCGTGACCGGGTCGGCCGGGCCGGTGTAGAGGATGTCCACCTCCAGTTGAAATACGGGGATGCCCAGTTCCTGGGCCGATGTGGTGGCCAGAACCGTGTCCCGGTGCAGGGCGGTGCCGCTGACCCGGCCCAGGCGTACAAATGTGGCCTCCTGTTCCAGGCCGATGCGGTCCACATGGGCGGTGTGGTTAAAGTTCTGTGCCGGGTGGGGGCCCATGGGCAGGTTGGCGCCCCAGGCCATGGCGGATGTCATTTCCGCGATGTCGGCCCGGTGGGCGGTCGTATATTCGCCCCCGGCCACACGGCCTGCGGCCAGAAGGCCCGCGGCAAACCCGGGCTGCCCCTGGGTGACCAAATCGTCCATGTAAGGGGTGCCCACCTCCAGGATGGAAACACCGGACCGGGAACTGCCGTCCCCTTCCCCGAAAAGGTGGAGTCGGGTGTGGATGTCGTTTTGGTTAGGGTTGAGGTAGATGACCAGGGTCAGGTTGTCCGGCAGGGGGGTGGTTGGGGAAGCGGGCGGGGGCACATCCAGCCGGGAAAAAAGTTCCCCCAGGGTGGCGGGATGGTCGTCCAGGGCCTGGGTGTTGGTTCTCAACCTGCCCAGCATCTGCTGGAACACCGTGTTCTGAGCCGCCGTCATTCCAGCCGGGGTGGTCCGGGCCAGTGACTCGATTAGGGTGGTGATTTTCTGGGCGGCAGCCGCGGCAGCGGCCTGTCCATGGGTGGAAACATATTCCGACGGGACCACAATGGCCATGGTGCCGGCGGTGATCAAGGTGGTGGAGGGGCGGGTAACAGCATCCTGACTGGGCATAACGATTCTACTTTCATTGGGAACAGGCATGGCCCAGGTGCAAAGGTCGGCACTTCGGGCGTTGCTGTTCCAATATAAACTGGGTTAATTTTTGAAACGAAAGACCATGGGCACCACAGGTTAGGCGAACCTGTCAGGTGGATTTTTATTTGAAATGAACGGTGTTTGTAACCGTTTTGGGACCATGGTACCGCATTGCGGAAGGAAAGTGTCTAACATGAATCAATGGTGTATTGATCTCTTTGTGTTCAACGGAGGTGGCTGCCGCCGGCGTTCTCCGCCGGCGCAGCCCAACTTTCATCAGCAGGTCTCAGCTCAACAATAATCAGCGCAACAATAATCAGCGCAAAAAGGTCTATTCAATCAACTAATAACAGCTCAAGGGTGAAGAGTATATACAGAAGAGTTTAACAATGGTCAATAAACAAAGTTAAAGCGAGTTCTGATTGTATGTGCAATTCTAATTGTCGATCTTTTGTTTGTTGATATAGCAACTTAATTTTATAAGTTATTTCGTGTCATGTGGCTTTTATAATTAAAAATCATCCAAAGGAAATGGATTTTTTTTAAGTGTCCATGGATCGAAAATAAAGGCTAAAACCGCCCCCTGTACAGTGTTAATTTCAATGTAAGAATGAAGCCGGTGCCTTCATGGGGACGGGTTTCGGTTTATATCCCTATCATTTGTTAATAGGCTGCTGCTGTTTTTGGGCCATGGTGTTTGGATGGTGTGGCTTTATTGTCTTTACCAAACAAAGATTTTTTTTGGTATCTTTCTCGTGTCAGGAATTATAATTCTATTATCAATAAAATCAATTGGTTGCATTTGGGCTCATTAACAAAAATCGATTTTAATTTTTGGATTATTTGAGAAACTATTTTCATATTTTTCTTTTAAACACCGTTTTTATCTGTTACGGTTTTACATCCTAGGAAGAATGTCCTAGAACGGGTGGGAGAGTTGCCCATCACCATCTTGTTGCCTCGATTGACGCTGTTATTGTTGAAGCCATCCCCTTTTTATTGTCGAATTATGCATCCTTCTTCGATCTAATGCAGTACGGTCGCGGTCCGGGCCGACAACCCAACCCAGGTTGCTTTTTACATACAAACCATGTGGTTTACCCCCCACGGGATGGGGGGGCATTGTCTGGTTAAATATGCCCCGCTTGCAGATTTAAACGAGTGGGAGATAAAGGAGTTTGCCATGCCTTCGATCTCAGATTTTATATATCGTCCCTCATCCAACGCTTTGGTTGCAGGATCCCTTATGATTGTTGTGCCAGCGGGGTTTATCGAAACCTACGGGCTGGAACGGGCTCAGACCATGGCCCGGCAGATAACCGATGTCATTGAAGGGTGGACCACCACCCCGCCCAGCGAACTGACCCCCGAGCAGAGCAGCCGGTTTTCCCACCTCCTGGATATTTTGACCCGTGGAAGCGAATCCCCCAATGTGGGGGCATCAACCCTTGGGGAGCTCATGTCGGACAACCGGTTCCAACCCCCCACCAACCCGGAAACCCCTTTGCCGGAAAATTTGCGTCTGGTGATTTATCTGGACCCTAACCGGAACAACGCCGGCGCCGGTACCCATATCTACCGCGGCAGGGAGGTGCTCGGACGGGGGCGGTCCGGTCTTCCCATTGTCGACATCGGCACCCAGTACTTTGACGAATTTCTTCGCTATGGGCAGGAGTCCCTGGCGGGTAACCTTGCCCTGGCGGGCGAGGTGGCCGAGGGTACCGCCGTGGCCGAAGGTTCCTTTTTTGCCGCACAGGTGGAAAATGCCATTGCCTTTAACCAGGGAAGGCCATTGGCTCCCTCAACCGATCCATCGGATACCAGCTTCACCCTCACCGACAGCGTGGACCGGGCCGGCCTTGAAATGGAGGTTTCCGCCGTAACCTTGAGTCGGGATGACGGGGTCACCCTTTTTAGAACCCAGGAGCTGGCCCGCACCAGCGCCAATGAACTGGGGATTCCCGTGTTTAAACTGACGGCGGATGTCCTCAGGGAGGGCGGCCCCCGGTACCCGGAACTGATCATCGCCCCGTTGGAGTCGGGGGAGCACATGGGCCCGGAGTTGAACACGGCCCGGCAGATCCTGTTGAACCAGCTCAGGAATACCAACAACACCAACCTGACCGAGCTGATCTTCAACTATAACGCCGAGCTCATCGATACCCTTGGAGAGGCCGGGTTCCGTTATTACCTGAACACCACCTATGCCGAGGGCGAGCAGCTAAACCTGACCCGAAGGGCAGGGCTTCCCATCCGGTATGCCAACCAGTCCACATTGTTAATCCCCTATGACCATTTGGGGTCCGATGCCTTCATCAATTCTCTGCCCAGAACCCTCAACCCAACCGAGGTGAGGGCACTGCGCACCCGAAGCGGTGAGTTCCTCACGGCCCTGGGGATCACAGAACCCAGCCGGGAGATGACCGCCTTTGCCTTTCATCTGTTTTTCAACGCCTACCAGCGAAGGGTGGCCGGCGGAAACTCCGCTGTAAAGGTGAATTTCGGGGTTCTCTCCCGTTACAGCCTGGAGGATGTGATCTATTCGGTGCTTTCGGATTCCGAGGTGCAACTGGTTCAGGATTGGTACAGGGCCACGGGTAACCGGGAACGGCTTTTAACCCTTTTCAGTTCTGAGAATCTGGCCGACGCTGAAGACCTTTCCGTGGGGGCCTGGCTGGACAATATTCTGGATACCACGGCTGAACTGCGCCTGGAGACTGGTCGAAGCCAGCTGGAGGTCTCTTCCAGTGCCCAGTACTACTCACCGGTTCCCGACGCCTCCCAGCGCCTGGTCCAGCACTTGAGCCACCCCAACCCGGAATCCCGGCGCGCCTTTGTGCTCAGGGATGGACGGTACTACGGGGCCGTGGAGTACCGGGATGTCACTAACCTCACCAATCGCCTGGCCTCAAGCCCCAACGAATGGCTCAACGGGGATAGGGCCACCCTGGTCCGCTCCCTTCTGGCCGATGTGCCCGATGTGGATCCCTATTCCGCCAAGGCAGCCGCCCTTCTTCAGCAGGTGGACACCCTTCTGGCCCGCTGGCGCAGCCGGGCGCCGGCAGATGAGGCTGCAGCCCGCCTGGCCGTGGACCAGCTCCTGACCCGGGTTGGAGCCCTTACCCCCACCCGGGATTCTGCAGGGCGGCTGTCCCAGTCCCACGAGTCCTGGTGGCGTCAGGTCCATCGGGTGGGTGCCACCCTGGAAAATCGGCTCCGTACCGCCGGGGTTAACCTGGAATCCGAGTGGGGCCGGGGACTGAGATCCACCTTTGATTCCCGTTGGGGGGTTGATCTGGCCGCCCCCCCCAACGCCCTGGAGGGGATCCGGTTTGAGAACAATCAATTCCATACCTGGCGGGGGGTTGTCACCGGACAGGAGCTTGGGCTTGCCCAGGGATGGCGGCCCGGCTCTGACATTGACGGGTTCACGGTTATCCGGGGGGAGGACGGCACGTTTACCTATGTTCCAGATGAAGCCGGAAACAATGCCATTGGCCGGCAGTTCACCCTTGCCTGGAACGGTCGTGCATGGCCTTCCCGCCAGCTTCTTACCCTTTCCACCCTTCGGTATGTATCCAACGAATCCGTCACCTTCACGGACAGCCAGGGCAACACCCATACCATTGATATCCCCATTGGCAGTGAGCGCCTGGACGGAACCCACAGAATCTGGGCTTTCAGCCAGGAAGAGGGGGATGTGGGCCTTGTGATAAATCTGGAGGATTATGCAGCAAATCCCCAGGATCTGGCCCGTGATTGGGCCAGCTTTAGGGAGCACCATGTTCTTTTGTCTGAAACAGAAGCTGGTCGGGCGATCCTGTCCAACCTCCAGCTGAATGCCGCCGACCTGGGACGATATGCCCCCGGCACAGACGTCAACGGCCTGCTTGCAGAGTGGTTCAACGGAGAGGATGCCCTGGCCTACGTGGTCCGCCTGGCGCCCGATGCCAGTGGGTGGGGCCGGGTTGCGCCCACATCCGGCACCGGTCGCCTGGCCGTGCTGGGCATGCCCCCCCTTGGGCAGGGCCAGGGGCTTGAGGCCGATGCGGTGAATTATTTCCGCCGGGCCTATGAGCTGAGGAACGAGATAAACCTGCCGGAAGCAGGTCCACTGACCGATGCTCAGTACCTTGAGGCCCGCCGGGTGCTCACCGGCGAGCATGCCTATGCAAGGGAGGTCGGGCTGCCCCTGCGGGCCGTCATTGATCCCAGCAGGGTGGAAAATTTTGTAACCCTGGACGGATTTACCCCCCTGGTGGATGAGGACTATAACGCCATTTCCCCGCGGCAGGTTTATTATCGGAATTTAAGGAACGCCCAGATTTTTATGGCCCGGGACGAAGCGTTTAGGCTGGGGGTGGACACCTCCGATATCATAGTGAATCCCGAATCCCCCTTGGAGGGGATTGAGAACATTATTGATCGTGTGGAGGCACGGGCTCCGGTGGACAATCCAGGCCGGACCTCGGGCCTGGAGGGCCTGAACAACCTAAGGCGGGCCATTGGAGAGACTGTCTATGTTCTGGAAGGCCGGACGGATTTAAACGTCTTCGATCCTGCCCTGGGGGCGGTGGGGGACGAGTTCCCCGGCACCGACCCGGCAAATGTCCAGGCATATGTGAACGACGAGAACCTGGCCTGGCGGGGCCGTTCCGGGGTGCTGTCGTCGGCCAGGGAGGCCGGGGCCCTGGTGAACAGTCTGGTAACCCAGGAGTTGGACCGGTTCCAGGTGGGTACCCGCAACCTTGAGGATATTTCCTTCTGGCTGGACACGGCCCGTGAAGATGTAAGGGATTCTGTTCTGTCCAACCTGCTGGAACGGTATCTGGTGGAGCCGGAGCACGAAGGGCTTCTGGGCATATTGACGGAATACCAGACGGAGATCGCCAATGCCTGGGAACGGGGGACACTTTCCGGGCTGGGTCGGCATGCCCTGGGGTTACGGCTGAACCAGCTGCGTCAGCACAATCTGGCCACGCCGGGTGTCCTCCCCACAACGGAGTTGACCCTGGATGCCGCCCGTACCCGGTTCCTGCTGGAGCTTCTATCCTCCAGGGCAAGGGATGTGGGGATTAGGACCGCCCAGGGGGAGGTCTCCTATGTGCGCCGCCCCCGGAGTGAAGCCGTTACCACCACCCTGGGCGAGGGCATAGCAGAACGCAGGGGCCTGGCACAATTGGTGAACCAGTGGCGCTTGTCCACCGTGGACGGGCCGGTCTCCTGGCGTGGGCTTGAAACCGCATTGACCCGGGGGGTTGCCCTGGAGAACGGTGTGGCCCCCCGGACCCTTTTGACCCGGATTTACAACAGAGAAACCGGTGCACTGGAAGGCATCGGTTATGCCGTGGAACGCATTGCCGCCAACGATTTTGAGATCCGTGCCGTGGCATGGGATCCGGCCACTGTGGTGGATGGGGATTTCAGCATTGGCCGGGATATCCTGGTGGAGAATGTAAGGGCCATCCATGCCCTGTCGCCGGAAGTCAATATCCGCATTACCCCGGGCCACCAGGGCCTTCTGGCCCAGGCCCGCGGGGTGTTTTTTACCCAAAACACGGATTTGGATTTCTTTTCCAATGAGAGGCTGCTTGTTGACTTTGAACAGGCCAACGCAGGGGTTCAGCGTCTCCAAAGACGCAGTGTGGATGTGGCGATCACCCAGTTGGAGGGGCTGGCCCAATCCCTGAGGGGGAGAAGTTATAGCGCCGTCCAGGATGCAGTGGTGGAATTCAGACAGGAGTGGAACGAATTCCGGTCACTGACCAGCTTTGAAGGAGGGATCCGGGAACGGTCGGAGGTCTATTTCAGGCTGCGCCAGCAGCTGGGGGATCTGGCCGACCAGGTGGTCCGGAGGGCCGAGGCCGGAGGTGCGGAATTCTCAACGGATCAATTGAACTTTTTGCGTCGCCTGTCGGAAACCGCTCCCCAGGGAGCCACCCAGGAGGGCCGGTCTGTTCTGGTGGTGGATAACACCCCCCTTGTGGTGGTGCAGCTGGAAGAGGATCCAGTGGTTGGGGAAACTTCCCGTTTTTTGGCGGAAAAGTCTTCCGGCCCTGTCTCCCGGTACCGGCTGGTGAGCGGGGAGCTGGTCCATGAATCCGGACCCGTTGCCGCCCCCACGGCCGAAAGCAAGATTTTTCTGGTGGGCCACGGCACCCCGGATCGGGTCAGTGGGCTCACCGCCTCGGAAATCATCGGCACCCTGGTGAACCAGGGCCTTCTGGTTTCCGGGGATGAGATCCGGAGGATCAGTGTTGTGGCCTGTTCGACGGACAACCCCAACACCCCTGTGGAAGAGGGGGCACCCCGTTCCCGCTTTGCCGAGACCCTGATCCGGGAGGCCGAGGATCTCGGCGTCACAGTCCGCAGCGTCACGGCCAGAACCGAGCTGGTCACCGTGGATTCTTCGGGCCGCAAATGGACCGGCACCCCCGATGCCGAAGGCCGGGTGGAATGGACCCGGGATGGTGGTGGGAGCAAGCTCCTTGTGGAGCGCCTTTCCGACGGCTCCCTGGGCACCTCCCGTGTGAATGTGGACCAGGGGCTGGTGGAAAACCGGTGGGGTACCACCACCGAAGCCCTGGGCTTCATGAACCGGACCCAGCGGTTCGTCAATGGGGAGCAGGTGGATGAAAACGGCCTGGGCATTGAGCCCGGCCAGGGACTTTCCGAGGCGGAGTTGGCCGTTGTCCGCACCCTTCTGGGGGAGAATCCCACCGGTACCGTTGAGGTTGAAAATGGGAACATCCGGGTTCTGTCCACGGAGAGCGTACTGTCCTCGGGCATCAATGAACAGGACGCCCTGGGCAGGGCACAGGAGTTGATTGCCAATCTTTCCGACGGCACTGCCACGGCCCAGGAAACCGCCCAACAATTCCTCTATCTTTCCGAGTCGGAGCAGGCCGCCGCAGGCAACGAACTTCTCAGGGCCTACGGGGAACATCCCGAGTCCACACAGCTTCGGGCCGGGGTGCGGGTCATGAACCCCATGCTCCGTGAATTGTTGGATGCCGGCAGTCTCAACGACCATTCAAGGTTTGTCATTGAAGTGGCCCTTGAACAGTTTAGAATTCAACGGAACGTCGAACTCAGGGGGGTTACAGGGTCTGTGGATTACAGCATTATCCTGGCACCCTACCGGGCCCAGCTGGCCCTTGAAACTGCCCAGACCCGGGCCCCGGCCCTGCGCAGGGTCACCGTTGATGAAAACGGGATCTCCCGAACCACGGTGACCAACCCCGAGGGGGCGGCCTATACCAATGAGGTTTATTCCCTGGGATCCTTCCAGGGCGAGGATGTTGTTCCGCCGCCCCGGATCTCCACGACATTGCTCAGGAACGTGACCCAGATCATGGAAGGCTGGATCGATATTGCCAGGGGCCAGGGCGATGCTGGATTCTACGGTGTTTATGAATCTGTGCGGGATGCCCTTCGGGACGGCGGAGTAAGACCGGGAGAGGGGGAGTCCATACGGCCCACCAGCGTGGTCATCACCCGGGCTCCCGACGGCAACGTGGTGGCCGTTGGGCTCCATTCCCTGGATGACGGGGTGATCTGGAACGATTATACCGTCACCGATGCCCGCTTGCGGGTCCAGCCCCGTCCCGCCGGTGAATATTGGCTGGGGGCGGGGTATGAGAACATCATCGCCACCCTGCGGGAAACCACCACCCGGTATCCGGGGCTGTCCCAGCGTTCCATCGCGGTTAACGCCCAGACCCACATTACCGACGTAAACCTGTACTACAACGAAGGCAGGTGGGGGCAGGCCGTACCGCGGGTGGCCGTTGACAGCTGGGCGGGAGCGGCCCGTAGCCTGATGCAGCGGAAGATCACCCTTTTAACCACCGCCATTGGTGAACTGGAGACTGCAAGCCGGGTTCACCTGACGGCTGCCGAGTCTGCCCGCCTTACCCAGTTGCGGACCCAATTGTCCGAGCTCAACACCCGTGTTGCCGAGGCGACAACGGTGGAGGACTTTGTGGGCCTGGACCTTTCCCTGGACCGGGCGCGGGTGGATACGGCCGGGACGTCCCAGGCCATCCGGGGGGCCCATCCCCAGGATGTCACCCTCCAGCGCTTGGGTTCCAATGTTCGCTTCGTGGATACGGCCTTCAGACCCACCTCCGACGGGCTCCATGTGGAATATACCAGGTTGATCAGAACCTTGACCGCCCAGGGGCTTACCCTCTCCTCGGAGATCTCCGAAGCCGCCGGTACGCCCGAGGATTTTGCCCGGCTCTTTGAGTTGGTGGGTGTGGAGGGGACAGCCGCCCAGGGCGAGATCATTGAGGGGTTGCGTCCGGGCAACGGCAACAGCCGGGTGCCCGAGACCACCTTGAACCGTTTCCAGCAGGAGGTAAGTACGGCCCTGGGGCAGAAAGCCTCAACCCTGTCCACCCTGTTGGAAACCTATGCCGAGTCCCCTTCCTCTGCCCTGGCAGAGCTTCTGGGAACAGACACGGCCTGGATCCTAAAGTTCTACCGGGAGGGGCGTCTCAGCACCCAGGCCCGGCTGCTGGTGGAAACCCAGCTGGAGCGGGTCCGGGCTACAGATATACCCACTGAGGGTATCCGTAGGGCATTCCAGGGCAATCTTTTCGCCGATCCGGCCCGGGCCCAGTTGGCCCTTAACCGCAACCCATCGGAAACGGTTCAGTATCTGGAATTTTCAGAGGGCCGTTCAACGCCCCGTATAGAACGCGGCGGATACAGAAATCAGGCATATGTTCTTATACCGGACTCGGCCACGGCCACACAGGGTCGCACGGCCCTTACCGGCACGGAGCGCGCCGCGGTGTTGGACCTGTTGAACCGTTGGTCAAACGAGGCCGGTCGCCTCGGCCTGGGAAGCGATGTCTCCGGTCGTTACACCCGGGTGATCACGGCCATCAACGACGCAGCTGCCGGGCGGATTACCGGCGGCCGGGAGAATATCATGGTCACCCGGAATCCCCAGGGGGAAATTGTGGCCGTGAATCTCTATACCCAGGACGAGGCCAGCCGCACCATCACCATTGAAGCCGTTGTAGAGAACAGCTCTCGGTACAGGCTTTCCAGCGTCACCGAAGGGCGGGTCTATATCAATGGGGACCGGGACGGCATCCGTGCGGTAATGCGGGAGGCCCAGATCCGTTACCCCGACCACCGGATCCGCATTGCTCCGGTTGACACCGGAATGGAAGAATTCCTCAGACAGAATTTTTTCAGCGATTCGGAACAGGCACGTCTTTTTTCATCGGAACGCGGAACCGCACTGGGCACCTATGCCGAAGCCCAGCGCACCCTGATTGAAAGCCAGCTCCGGGTTTTAAGCCAGGGTGTTTATGAACTGGGGGAATACTCCCGGCTCAACCCCGCCATCCTTGAAGGGCATTGGCAGACCAAGCTGGATACGCTTTCCCAGCGTATCCGGACTTTCACAGCAGAGCTGGATGATGCAGAAGGCTCCGAAATCAGGGTGCTGGGAGAGGAGTTCTATGAAATGCGGCGCAGGTTTGCCAACATCTCCGATTTCAGCCGGCTGAACTCCGTGGATCAGGCCACCTTTGAACAGGCATTCTCCGTAGACTCCCTGGAACTGGTGCGTCAGCACAATCAATTGCCTTCGGATGCCACAGAGGTCTTCCAGCGTCTGGTGGGGGTGCTGCCCGAGACCTACGAGTTCAGAAGCTTTTTTGAAAGTGCCAGGGGAACCCCTACGGAATTCATCCAATTGCTCAGCCAGCTGGGGGCCATCCTTGAGCCCGAAGAGTTTGCCGCGCGTCTGGAGCCCGTATTCAGGGACGCTGCAGCCGACCGGATTTCTCCAGAGGTCAGGGATTATTTTGCCGACGCCCTGGTCCTGGCCTCATCAAACGACATCCAGTCCGTGGGTGAGGCCGTTGGTTCCATAGAGGACTTTAACGTGGTTCAGGATTTCATCCGGTCCGTGGATTCAGGGCTGGCCGTTGATCTGGGCCAGGGGCATCTGCCCTATTGGGGCGGGTATTGGGAGCAGAACTACGGTCCCATTGAGGAGGTGGATTCGGAAACCCTGCGTCAGTCCACACCGGACGGGGAGATTGTTGAAGGAAATCTCAGCCCCCGGGAACGGGCCTCGGCCATTCGGTTCAACAGCGGGGTGCAGGTGGATGAATTCGGGCTGCCCCTGCTGCCGACTTCGGAGGAGGCCTTGAGCACCGCCGACCTGACCCGGGTGACCACGGAATTGGGAAGTGATTTCACCGGCAAGGTAAGGGTGACCCCCACGGAGGTCGTGGAGGTGATCACCCCGGATGTCCTGGACCTGAACCCCGAACTGGCCGAGCAGCAAGGGCCGGAATGGGAGGAATTTAGGGAACGGTTCGAACATCTGAGACGGGACGGAGTGGATGCGGCCGAGCCCTTTGAGGCGCCAAGGGAAGGGGTTCCGGAAGCCCCCGAGGAACTCCGGTTTGCAGACCGGAACACCAGGGAGGCCATTGTCCCGGGGGAGGTGGTGCAGGAACACCACATCTTCAGAGCCAACCCGGAGACCCCCCTGCCTGAACTGGCCGGCACGGAAGGTGACCCCAAACTTGAGACGGAACTGGTCTCCCTGGAGCAGGAATCCACCCGGCTTCTGGAGGTTCGGAATTCAGCCATTGAAACCCGGATTTCCCAGTATGGACGGCAAACGGGGCTGCCCGTGGTCCTGGATCCCGGTTCTCCCATTACCCGTACCGGCAATCGGGTTCGCTTCAGCGTTGTTCTCAGGCGGGATGTGGATCCCAGCGGCAATGTCCGTGACGGGGCGCGGCGGATGTCCCTGGAAACCGAGGAAATCCCCGGATTTTCCGAGGACAATGAAGCGGCAACCCGTCGCTTGTCGGCCCTTGTGGCTGCGGACGACGGCACGTCGTCAAGGGCATGGGCGGGATTTCTGGGGGGACGCAGACGCCAGGAGGCCCTGGCCTTTACCCCCGAATCCGGTACCCAGCCGGCCACCCCGGTCGAATCTGCGCCCCGGAGTCTGATGCGGGCCCTTGAAAGCGTAGAGGGCCGTGCCCTTGTTGCCGCTGCCATCGAGGCCACCGAGACCTTGATCCGCACCAATAATCTTGCCACCAGTGCAACGGCGGAATGGGTTCCGGTTCTGGCCACCATGGAAGAGCGTGCCGGCGGCACCTACCGGGTCCAGTTCATGAATCGGCTGAATCCGGAGCAGGTCCAATGGGTCGAAACCACGGACGACACCCTGTTCAGACTGCGGGGCTTTATGGAAGAGCAGCTCCAGGTGGAACGCACCGCATTGGAGCAGCGCCGCCAGGGATTCGGGGCCGATGCAGATGCACCCGACGGATTGAATGCCGCATTTTTGGTGCAATTCGTTGTAAACCTGGCCCAGGAATTCCAGCGCCAGGGCGTCAGCCAGGGGGCATCGGGGACTTTGCACACCGCCCTTGAGGTCCACCGCTGGCTTTTCGGGGCCCAAGTCCTCTTTGGCGCTGCCACTGATACGGTCAAACTGGTGCGCCTGGCCCGGACCCTGCTCTCCTCCAGTGAAGCCCTTACCGGGGCCAGCCGGGCCGGCCATGCCCTGGCCTATGCCGGGGAGGCCATCGGCGTCGGTTTTATGACTGCCAACGTGATACTGGATTCCATCCAGATCGCCAATGCATCCAATGCGGCCCAGAGGGCGGTTTTCGGTACTCAACTCGCCTTTGACGTCACTGGACTTGTGCTTTCCAGCACGGCCCTGGGTCTGTCCATCACCGCCGGTGTGGCCGGTTATGTGGCCGGCCATGCCGCCGTTGCCGCCACGGCGGCAGCCGCTGGCACTGTTGCCGCAGGTGCAGCTACTGCCGGTGCCATCATCGGCGGGGCCGGGGTAATCGTGGCCGGGCTGGGCATTGGTGCGGCCGCCCTGGCACAGAATTATTCCATCATCGCCGACGAAGCCAAAGCCATTGGTAAGTATTTCAAGGCCATCTATGACGGGTACGAGGGCAACGGGTTCGAGCTGATCAACAGCAACGGGACCAACGTTCTCTCGGCCAGGGGCGGCGTGGTGATCACAGATGTGGACTTCCGGACCTCAACCCTGGAGTTCGGCACCCATTATATGAATCAGACCACCCACGGCTCCACGGGCAGTGGACGGCAGAATTATTTCTTCTGGGTCAACGACGGTCCCGTGGAAAATACGTCTGCCACCATCGACATCGGTCAGGCCCTTGGGGTCGCCGACTCCCCGTACACGCTTCTGCGTCCCCAGACCGAGGTGGTTGTGCTTCCGGCCACCCCTGAGACCCATCTGTCCGGGTACAAATACCAGACCCTGCCCGGGGCGGTTACACGGAATGATCCCGGGTTCGGGGTTCTGCGGGCATTGGAAGAGGATGAAACCTTTGATTTTGATTATTACCTCTTCCCCAGTGAGTACATCCTCCACAGAATCGAAAACTTTGATTACCGTAACGTGAATACGGATATCTATCTGAACGGCAACGACCGCACCCTGCTCATGCCGGATCTGCCCACGGAGCACAACAACAAGATTGGTTATACCTTCCACGGCCAGGGCGGCCAGTATGTCATCGGCCTTAATGACGGCTATCGCCTCATCTCCCTTGGCAACGATGGAAACACGGCCTCCACATGGATATTTGACACCGCCAACCTGGATGCACAGAATGTCACCTTCAGGGCGGATCTGAATCAATTGCACATCGGCGGGGCCCGGTTGTGGCTCTCGTCTTCGGTGCGCAGAAACAACAACCTGCTGCTCGTTAACCACCAAAAGGATCTTTACACCATTGACTGGGCCACACGGACCACCTCCCTGGTGAGCATCGACGGCCAGGGACATGGGGACCACGCCTCCCTATTGACCTATCTGAACTTTGTCAGGGATCGGGTGCCGGGACGCTTTATTACAGTGAACAATTACGACAACGCCGACGGCACAAGAATAGGAACGGTCTGGTACGACAAGACCGACCGGGTGATCCGCTACGTTGACGTGAACGATCCCCGGATGACCCAGCGGCTGAACCTCATCGATTTTTACGAAGGAAAGCTCTACCTCACCGCCGTTGTACAGCAGAAGGTGGAGCTCTGGGTGGTGAATGCCGCCGACGGCAGGATCGAAAACCGGTACGGCATGGCCGACGTGCCCACCAACGGCAGCCAGCGCCTCTCAGGGGTCTGGCACAATGGTCAGCAGCTTATTTTTGAACAAATCGCCAACAACTCCATGGGGGAGACCATCACCCGACGGTACCGCCTGGACAATGAGGGATTGAAGCTGGTCTCCATCAATGGAGATGAAAGCCTTGTCACCAGCTATCGCAGCTATACCCCGGGCTCCCGCTGGTTTAACGATGTGCTTTCCACCAGCCCCGGACATATCCTGTGGACCCAGAATCCCGGGACCACAGCCGTTTCCACGGGCACCTACCAGCATGCCGTGGCCGACGACTGGGTTCTGGTGGCCGGGGCCGACAGCCGGGTCTGGCTGAGCAATGGCAGCGTCACCGAACGGGTGATTCCGGATATGTCCGAAATCCCGGACGATCTGCACTTCTTTGGCCGGGACAGTTCCCAGACCATAGATGTCTTCCTCTTTTACAGCCAGAATCTGAAACGCCTCTACCGCCAGGAGGGCAACCCCATTGTTTGGAACTGGCAGGATGCAGATCTGGAAAAGATTGTGAACGGAAACTTTAACCAGGCCAGGGGATGGATCTTTGTCGGGGATGCCGCACGGGTGGCCGAGACCGGCCAGGGGGAATATCAGGTCGGCATCAACGACGGCAGCATTTACCAGGCCTTTGACGATTTGCATTTTGGCACCCATTATGCCCTGAGTCTTGAGGTGGGTGGGGGAACTGCCGCCACGGGAACAGGTGTTTTGAAGGTGTATTGGAACAACAACGAAGTTGCCTCCATTGACTGGGCCACGGGCATGGAAACCCATGAGGTGATGGTGGTGGCCGACACCCACAATTCACTGCGCATTGAGGTGGAGCCCGACGATGGGGCGACCAACCCGCCGCGGTTCTTTGTGGACGACGTCTCCCTGCTGTTGAGCCCCATCACCGAATATGACGGTGTGGAGCATCTTCTGACCCTGGGAGCCAATCCAATCTTTTCAACCCTCCACGGCCACATCCGGCAATTGGAAACCTCGGGGGACACCCAGCTCATAGGGGTGAACCAGACCTGGTTGTCCGAACACCCCAACCGCACCGCCGTGGTCCAGCCGGATCCGGAGGTACTGGAACGCCATACCTCGGATGCGGATGAGCGACCGGAGAACCTGCCCGATACCACACCGGTAACGGAAATGCTCAACTGGCGAATTGATCTCCGACGTCTGGCCCGCAACGAGGGGGTCCACGCAGAGGCTGTCCTGACCATCAACGGCATCACCACCTCAACGGGAACCGACGTGCCGGCCTGGTACGATACCGGGTCGGATCGATTTGTCATTGCCCCGGCAGTAACCACCGGCTCCCTGCTCTTTCTGGGGCTGACCACGGACGAGACCCAGGCCCTGCTCTATAATCCGGGTACGGACCAGATTTTTGTCACCTCTGTGCTCAACGAAACGGCCCTTGCTTCCATGTTCGGGAACGATCATGTGCTGGAGGCGTCTGCCGTGATTCCCGGTCTCACCGACATCTTTGCCGGTGCCGGTATCACCGTCGACCAGGTGGTGCCCCACGACGGAAACCAATATCTGGCCACCACCACCCAGGGCCTGGCCTTCCTTGTGGGTCACAACAGCACACCCAGCCTGGCCGCTGTACTGGATACCTGGACCGGCACCCAGGCGGAGCTGGAAGCCCTGTTCACCACCTGGCGCCATGAGGATGTGGTCCGGGTGTTCAGACGGGGGGTGAACGGAAGGGAGATCCAGAACTGGTGGTTGAGCGACAACCGGAAATGGGCGGCCCTTTCGGGCAGGGAACGGGATGAAATGGAATTCCTTGGAGAATCCGCAGACCGGACCCTGGTCTATCTCCTTGACAAGACCGCAGGTGAGATCCTTGAACTCCGGCAGACCACGGGCCCGGCCCTGACCAATGCCCCCGCAGGACGGGTCATTGACACGGTGTCCACCGCCCAACGGTATGTGGGGGAGACGGACAGCCTTTATCTGGTGGCCGCAGATGTGGAGGGGGCCGTTACCACCAGGGAGGTGGTTCTGCCCGTCCTCCACGGAATCGATTCCTTGGTGCTCAGTGGGGGTAATGGTTCTGATCAATTCAGAATTTCCGCAGGGGCCTGGGCCCACTACGATGTCATTGTGATCGACAGCCGGGACGGCAGCAGCGCCATGGATACAGTCCATTTCGATGCCAACATCGACCCGGGCCACATGGTGGTGAGCCGGGACGACGACGGCGGCCTTGTGATCTGGGATTCCCGCAACGGGAAGCGTTTGATCCTCAGGGGTGTTGTCAGCGATGATGCTGCCGTGCGCGCATTGCACCAGAACATCCAGGTTCAGTTTGCCAACCTGGCCCCCCTCTCCATTGCATCCCTGGCCCAGTCGGTCCAGGGCAGTACCACTCCGGACACCATCCGCAGCCACGACCAGGACGATGCCGTCCGGGGCGGTCTGGGCAGGGATGTGATTTCCACCGGAGACGGCAACGATGTGATCTACGGTGAAGCCGGAGACGACACCATCAATGCCGGTGGCGACGACGACATCATTGTGGGAGGCCGGGGGGCCGATTCCATCACGGGCGGAACCGGGGAGGACACCCTTGTCTTCATCGGGGATCCGTCCAATTCCACAGGCGTTGTGGTCAACCTTGCCCTTGGTACCGGTTCGGGCGGCGACGCCCAGGGGGATACCTATCGGGAGGTGGAACACGTCAATGGATCCAACTATGCCGATGTGATCACGGGTAACGACCAGTCCAACCGGCTCTCGGGCCAGGTTGGGAACGATACCCTGGACGGTCGGGGCGGAAACGACCTGCTGGCCGGCGGACTGGGTAACGATATTCTCATCGGCGGAGACGGAGCCGATACCTATGTGGTCAACCAGGGGGAGGGCAACGTCACCATCCGCAACCGCCAGGCCGGTGATGAAACCAATGTCCTCCGACTGGATGTGGACCGTGCCAACCTGACCCTGACCCGGTCGGGGAATCATCTTCTGATTGCCCTTTCCGGAACGCCCGCCAGCCAGGTGACCGTGGAAGACTGGTTCTCGGATGCCAATGTCCGGCATTTGCAGCTGCTCACCCGGGATCATTATCTACTGACCCCGGATACGGTGACCGTTCCGGCGGAGGGGTCCGAAGTCGGACAGGACGGCGGATCTCCTGCGCTGAACGTGGGCTTTTCCATCGAGGCACTGGATTATAGCAACGCCACCCAACGCCAGATCATCAATGTTCCAGAGGGTCAGGAGATCCACCGGGTCACCGGCAGCCGGTTCCGGGACAATATCGTTGGAAACAGCCTGGACAACATCATTGTGTCCAACGGCGGGTCCGACACCCTGGTGGGTCTGGGTGGCAGTGATACCTATGTGATCGGAGCTGATTCAGGCGTGGTCACGGTAAATGCAGGCACCCTTGACGGCCAGCGAGATACCATTGTTCTGGCCATGGATGCCTCGGCCTACACCGGCAGTCGAATGGACGGCTCCGCCCTTTTGTTTGAAACCAGTGAAGGCACTACGGTCCGTATCCTTAGCTTTGCCTTTCTCCACAGAACCGGTTACGCCCCTGTGATTTCCATGCAGGGGAAAAATTATACCCTGGACGGAGAGGGACGGCGCCATCTGGTTTCCATTGACCTCTCCCATGAAACCAGCGGCCAGACCCTTGTTCTTCCGGCAGGCGCGTTCAGCATGGGGGGATCGGACTTCACCGATCATCTCACCGGAAATGATCAGAATAACCTGCTGGATGGCGGAAACGGCGGTCAGGACACCTTGGTGGGCCTTAACGGGGTCGACACCTACAGTGTTGAACTGGAGACGGCCACCCTGGGGATTGTCCCCTCCGCCGTTATACCGGATTTCGAGAGCGCAGGCGGACGTCTGATCACCATTGACAACCGGGCCACCGACGGTGGAACCGATGTGATCCGAGTTGAAAATGCGGATTTGACGGAATTGCAGACCCGGAGGGTGGGGGACGACCTGTTTATCTACAGGGGACAGCTGGATCTTTCCGGAACGGCCAGGGCCTTCCCCGACCAGGGCATCCGCGTGACGGCATGGTTCTCGGATCCCTCCGTTCGCCACCTTACCCTGGTGGACCAGCAGGGATCCGGGGTCAGCATCAACGACAGCGGCAGCTTCTCCGCCCTCATCAGCCTGAATGATGCCGGTCACACGGAAAACCAGACCCGGAATCTCACGGATGCGGCCTTCTCCCATGTGATCAAAGTCACGGACGGGGCCGGTGACGATACCTATACGGGTAACGACAACGACAACCTGTTTGTCCTCTCCTCGGGGGGGAACGATACAGTGACCGGAGGCAACGGTCGGGATACCTACCATGTGACCCTGGACGGTTCCGGTCGGCAGACCTTTAATATTACCAACAACGGGACCGATGGGGAAAAGGACCATATTATTCTGGATATCAGCACCTACGATCTCTTTTCCTCGGGCATTGGGTTTTCAGATCCCCGGGTACAGATCTCCTTCCGGGGCGGGAGGATTTTCCTTGAGGCACCCCAAACCGGCCAGGATGAACTCCCCTATCTGGTCACCACCCAGGAAGGGTATACCTATCGGGTTCTTTCTTCGGGAGAAATGCGCCTTGACTCCGTGGATATCTCCGGAACCGGAACAACGGAACTGGATTTGACAGCCCCATTGGCCCTGCCTCCTGTATATTTAGAAGGAGAGGGCGACGGCGGCCTGATCTTCCTGCCGTTTTTCGGTATCCCGTCGGACTATCGGCGGGCCACCACCCTAAGGGGCGGGGTTACCACATCCCTGCTGGCCGGTGACGGCGATGGTGAAACCCTGATGGTGAACCAGACCCGATCCGAAGGGGTCACCCTGAGGGGCCGCGGCGGTTCGGATATCTATGTCACCGGCAGCACCGGCACCTATTTTATAGACAATACGGATGCCTCCAGGAGTGAAGACCTTCTTTTCCTGGATCACCGGTTCCAGGATCTGATCCTGTCCCGTTTCAACGACGATCTGATCGTTGAAAGTTATAACGGGAACTTCCACCTTGAAGTCACCAATTACCTGAGTTCGGCGGCCAATGGTGATGATTATCGCCACCTGGAGTTCATCACCCAGGACAAGGTGCGGTTCATTCTGCCCTCCAACCTGCCCAACCAGGGCAATTCGACCAAGTTGAGACCCACCATCATCGGCCTTGATTTTTCCGATGAGACAGCGGCCCGCACCATTGATCTCAGGGACGGCAACGCCTTTGGCCACGCCCTCATGGCAGTGGGCAGTTTCACGGGAAGTGCCACGGCGGCCACAAGGGTGACCAGCGGTGACACCAGCATTGAACTCTCCACCGGGGATGCCAAGGATATCATCACCACCGGTGCCGGTAACGACACCATCCATGCCTATGGCGGAGATGATGTGGTTATTGCCGGCAGTGGACGGGATACCCTTTACGGGGGGGCCGGAAACGACCATCTGGACGGTGGGCGCGGCAACGATTTCTTCATCAGCGGTCAGGGCGCGGACTGGCTATACGGGGGCGAAGGTTCTGATACGGTGGTCTATTTCGGCAATGATGCCCGCTCCGCCGGTGTCACCGTGAACCTGGACACCGGAAAGGGGCAGGGGAGCGATGCCGACGGCGACACCTATGTTTCCATTGAAAACGTCAGGGGATCCCAGTATGCCGACATCATCACCGGAAACGATGGGGCCAATATCCTGAACGGACGGGGCGGGGCCGACCGCCTCTATGGCCTGGAAGGGGATGATGTCCTGGTGGCCAACGACGGTGTGGCCGTTCACCTGGACGGCGGGGCCGGAACGGACATTGTCGATTTCAGCAATTTTACCGCAGGCATCTCCGTTGACCTGGTCTCCGGAAGCGCTTCTCACAGGGCCGGAACCGGCACCAGCCTTGCCAACCCCATCGTGGACCGGCTCATCGATATTGAGAACATTGTGGCCACCGACCACGACGATCTCATCATCGGGGATACCCATGACAATACCGTGATCGCCGGGTTGGGCCGCGACCTTTACCTTCTGGGCCAGGGCCACGACGTGGTGGATTACCGAAATCTGATCCTCTCCCGGTCAGACAACAACGGGGTCTGGGTGGATCTCATCCACAGGGAGCTTATCCGGGTGGAGGCCGGTGACGGTGTCACCTCAAACTTCCTGGTCCATGGGCTCTCCCAGGTGGAAGAAGTTTGGGGGTCGACCTATAACGACCGGCTCTATGGTTCACACAGCAACGACGTTCTGGCCGGTTATTTCGGCAAGGACATCATCCGGGCAAAGGGAGGCGACGACCTCATCTATGCCTGGGCCGACGGGGATAAGATCTTTGGCGGCCTGGGTACGGATACCGTGGATTACGGGTTCACCGGAGAAGGGGTTACCGTGGATCTGGGCCGGGGGGGCGCCAACGGCCTGGACAGCCTGAACAGCATTGAAAACGTAACGGGCAGTCTGTTCAACGATATCCTGGTGGGAAGCGATGCCGCCAATATCCTCGAGGGCAGCCTGGGGCTGGATGTGATCCGGGCCATGGGCGGGGATGATACCATCCGCGGCCTTGGCGACGGGGATCGCATTGACGGCGGGACCGGCAGTGATACGGTGACCTATGCCGATGCCGACGCCGGCGTGTTTGTCTCCACCGGTGCTGCTCCCCTGGATGTGGACCAGGTCCGTCATTGGGAAAACCTGGCGGTCCGGCCCGATTATCTGTCCAATGTTGAAAATATCATCGGCTCCTCCCACGCCGACCGGTTTGAAACCGGGGACGGGGTGGACGTCATCCGGTCCGGTGCAGGAGACGACTATATCCGGGGTTCCCTTGGAAACGATGAAATTTTCGGTGGTGAGGGAATGGATACGGTCAGTTACCGCGGCATGGATCAGAATTTTGTTGTGCTGTTGGCCTTTAACTTGACCCTTCCCCTCACCGGGGCAAGCTTTGTGGACCGGTTGCAGGGTGTGGAGCGGGTCGAAGGCGGCTCGGGCAATGATATCATCCTGGGACCCTACACCGGCAGCTCCTATATCTATGCATCGGAAGGACAGGACCAGGTGATTGTCCAGAGCGATGTCACTGTGGATTTCAGCCGCATCCTCACCGACAACGGTATCCGGCTGGATGCCCAGGGCGATCTGGGCACCACCTATACCGCCACCTTTGATGTGGACGACAGCTCGTCCAGGACCAGTATATCCAGCCTGGCCCGGATCGAGGGATCCCTGGATGACGATGTGCTTAACGGTGGGGCCGGCAACGACACCTTTGATGGCAACAGCGGCAACGACACCCTGCGGGGCGGCATGGGAATTGATGTTCTGGACGGTGGGGCCGGAGACGATGTCTTCCGCTTTGTGCGGGGGGATCAGGTGGCCACCATCCGGGACAGCGAAGGTAATGATACCCTGCGCCTGGAACGGTATTCGGCAACGGAGATCAACTTTTTTTCCGACGGGGATGATCTGATCATCACCGCCGGTCGGGATGCCCTGCGCATAGAAGATCAGCTGGCCTCGGGAGGGCCCGTGGTGGAGCAGGTGGTCCTGTCCAATGACCGGCAGTTTACGGCCCGGGATATGGCGGATTCGGCCACCTCCTATGCCTCGCGTCCGTCAGGGACACCGGACATTGCTCTGTTGACCCAGGCCATTGCTGCCTTTGGGTCCATACGGGTGAGTGAACAAGGTGCCTTAGCAGGAAATGCAAATGAATTGCGACCGCCCACGCCTTCTTCAGGTATCATCGCTCCTCCAACTTAAGGGGCCTTGTATTGATAGATCTGTATTTCAGGGGGACGGGGGCGCTTGCCCGGTCCCCTGAAATACTCCATCGGACCGTCCGGAAGAGGAGATGGGGACGGTACGCCATTTTTAATTAAAGAACAGCACATAAAAAACAGATAAAAAATGTTTTGTTTTTGGTGTGTTAACCCTAACTTAAGATTGTTTAAGAGGTTTGGAAAATGAGAATTAAATTAATCGTATTTGGTATATTTTTATGTCTTTTTGCCGGGCTTGGCTCGGCCCAGGCCATTCCGCTCCGGCTCGAGTATTCCGTGGATGATATTGGGAACGGTCTGTTTGATTATCAGTTCAATTTAATTTTGGACAATAACGATGACACCTGGGAGGCCGGTCAGGGCTGGGGGGTTATCCGGTTTGGTAACGGCGAAGGGGAGGAGGCCACCCACCGTTTAACCAATTTTGATGGAGATGATTCGGATCTTCCGGTGGGCCCCTTTACCACCTTCATTGATGCAGTCGGTCTCAACGGTCCGGGGCTGGACGGTCAGGATCAGTCCATGCCCAGCATGGCAGCAGTGTGGATTCCCACGGCCATTGGTGAATCCCTTTTCTGGTCCGGCACCTCTGATGCTGATCTTCAACAGGGCGAGTTGAATTTCCGTACCGTAAGAACCGTGGGGCGGCCCGGAACCACAGGGGTGGCCGTACGGGTTGACTCCATCCAGCAGGCACCGGTACCGGAACCCGGCACCCTTGTCCTGCTCGGCATGGGACTGGTCGCACTGGGCGGCAGGCTGAGAAGTCGGTATTAATATATCCCCCCGGCCCCCATTCCATGGGATAGGGGCCGGGGCACCCAACCCGGATATTGCATCACAATGTGTTCCAAAGGTGTTGACCTTGTAGGTGCCTGGGGCAAAACCTCCCCTTCTCTAATGACCTTGTTGTGGAAAATCCATCCCTTGCAATATCCGGGTTAAACCAGGGATTGAGACGCCTCCCATACCAGATATTCCCCCCTTTTACATCCATCCTTTCCAGTCCTGGGGAATTCATAAAACAAATACTTCCAGCTCCCCTCCATCCAAAGAATCAATTTGTCTATCATCTGCCGATTGGGTAGTCATTGGGCCATCCAATTGAACCCTCCCCATTTTCGGGGAAAACAGATACGGAGGGAATATGTCGATCCAGGCCTTTGTCCATTCAAGACGCCCTGGTGGGGGAATACCCCGTGGGATAAAGAACGGCTCCCATGGTTTTTACCCAAAACACGGTTCTGATGATGTTTCCTATGCTCATTATTTTCAAGGTGTTGCATGGGGCGTGACCCAGGGGAATCCCCAAATCTGTTTGTGGGGGAGGGCGATTCGGTGAATCGGAAAAACATTTTGGTGATTACCGCCCATTGCCTCCTTAATACCAATGCCAAAATCCATCCTTTGGCCAAGTCCCCCGGCACCCATTTGGATGTCCTGGCCCCCTATCTGAACCAGGGAGCGGGAATCTTTCAATTGCCCTGCCCGGAAAATGCCTTCCTGGGTATGAAACGCTGGGGCATGACCCGTGACCAATACGACACCCCGGCCTTCCGGGACCATTGCCGCAGGTTGCTGGCCGCACCCGTGGCCCAGATCCGTTCCCTTGTGGACAACGGCTGCCGCATCGAGGCCGTGGTGGGCATGGACAAAAGCCCCAATTGCGGGGCCAATGAAACCTGTGTGGGGTTCACCGGCGGTGAAATCTGCGGATCCCACACCCTGGCGGATCAGACGGACCGTCTGAAATTCATTCCGGAAAAGGGACTGTTTTTCATCATCCTGGACCAGATGTTGAAGCAGGTGGATCTGAAGGTGCGGTTCACCGGCATTTCCGAATAATCATCCACTTATCAAAAGGAGCCGACCATGAAAAAATTCATCCCCATTGCTGCGCTGTTGCTGACCCTGTTCACCCATTTGTCCTGGGCCCAGGATCTGTCCTGGCAAAGGGTAAAAAAGGCCAATCAGCTCACCATCGGATTCTGTGCCCATTATCCCCCCTTTGAATCCAGAAACGAAACCACCAATGAACTGGAGGGATTTGACGTGGACCTGGGCCGCGCCATTGCCCGGACCATGGCGGTGACCCCCAACTTTGTGGATGCCGAGTGGCAGGGGCTTTTGGGCGGGCTGAAAAAGGGGGATTACGATATCCTCATCACTTGTATGTCCAAGTCCGAGGCCCGGGCCACCGAGGTGAACATGAGCGATGTGTATTACCGGTTGCCCGATGTTATTGTGGTGAACCAAAACAACACCCGTCTAAAAACCGAGGCCGACCTTAGGGGAAAAATCGTGGGGGTCCAGGTGGGATCGGGCAGCGAACAGATCGCCGATAAAATGGCGGACCGTTTTAAGGCCGTCAAACGGTATAATTACAATCCGGAAGCCTTTACCGACCTTGCCCACAACAGAATCGACGCCGTCATCGTCGGCTATGCCTATGCTGTCACCCAGATTAAAAAGACCCCGGACTTTAAGGTGGTGGGAGACCCCCTGCACCAGGCCGAGATCGTCATGGTGATGAAAAACGGTGCAGATCAGCTTACCCGGAGGGTGAACCAGGCCCTGGCCGCCATCCGGGCCGATGGCAGCTACGATGCCATTCACAGAAAATGGCTGGCCCTGGATTAGCCTCCATGGACTTTCAACCCCGGATCATTTTCAATGCACTGCCCCTTCTGGCAGAGGGACTGCGCATGACCCTGGTCTTCTCCGGTGCCGCCTTTGCCCTGGCATTGGTGCTGGGGGGCTGCGTGGGGGTGTTGCGGTACAACTCCAGGCTCTGTTACCGTATCCTGGCCCCCTATGTGGACATCATCCGGGGTACGCCCCTGCTCATCCAGCTCTATTTCATCTATTACGGTCTGCCCTCCCTTGGGGTGACCATGGGCTGTTTCACCGCCGGTGTCCTGGGGTTGGGGCTGAACTCGGCTGCCTATGTTTCGGAGGTCGTCAGGGGCTCTCTCTTAGGCGTGGACAGGGGACAGACCGAAGCGGCTGCCGCCATGGGTCTGACCCCCCTCCAGACCATGATTCTGGTGGTGATTCCCCAGGCCCTGCGCACGGCCCTGCCCCCCCTGGTCAACGCCTTTTCCGCCACCATTAAAGATTCCTCCCTTGTGTCGGTTATTGCCGTCACCGAGCTGACCCGGGCCGGCCAATTGGTCTACACTCGTACCTTCCGCGCCTTTGAGGTCTATCTGGTGGTGGGGTTTGCCTATTTTTTGCTCATCCTCCTCATTTCCTTTTTATCGGGCAGGCTGGAATCCCGCCTGGCATTTCCAAGGGGCTAATCTGGCTTCATGTCTGAATTTTTCGTGTTGCCGTATCGGGGTGGGTACCAAATTGTAGCCCCAGATGGTCCAGCTCGCCGGAAAGGCCGGCGATATTCAAAGTGGCAGATCCATGGGGTTTTGAATTATTGCCATGCACTGACCGAGAGGGACATGAGCTGGGAGTTGTTGCGGACATCCTGGGCCGAAGAGATGGAGACCTCATCATTGTCGGCATCAAACCGGGCCATGGCACTCACCAGGCCGGATATTCCCGAAGCGGTGAGTTCCATGCCGTTGGACAGACGGATGCGGTCCACGGCGGAACCCGAGGCAGATACCTGGTCATAGACCCGGAGGCTGTCGGTGCCCGCAGAGATCATCAGATCCTTGCCGTCCATCCAGAAGGCGACTTCATTGACCGAGTACCGCTCCAGAACCAGAGTGTCCTTGCCCGAAGCATCAATGATTCCGGCAAAGCCGTCCCCCCGTTCAAACCGGTAGCTGTCGTTGCCCTCCCCTCCGTCCAGAACGTCTGAACCGGTGCCTCCGTCCAGGACATCGTTACCCTTGCCGCCCTGGAAGTGGTCGGCCCCGTTTCCGCCGGTGAAGGTATCGTCCTGGTATGATCCTTTGATCGAGGCCCCGCCGGTGATGCGGGTGGTGGATTCCCGGTCCAGGATATCAAACTCGGCTTCATAGGAGTCGGCTTCCACGGACACGGCAATACCGTCGTCTGTGTACATGCGGGAGAAGTCCACCACCGTGGCCGTACGGGCCTCAATCCGGTCCTGCCCCTGGCTGGCAAAGATGAGGTCGTTGCCCGTGGTATTACCGATAATACGGTCGTCGTGTTCGCTGCCCTGGGCCTGCTCGATATTGCGCAGGGTGTGGGTGAAGGCACTGGAGTGGCGGTCCCTTGCCGTGTTGGCACCCAGGTTGATCTCCACCCCGTGGGTGAGGCCACCATCGGTGAAGGAGACCGTGTCCGTGCCCTCTCCGCCGTCATAGGTGTCCGAGCCCATGGAGCCGATGATCCAGTCGTTCCCCTGGCCCGAGCGGATGGTTTCCGAGCCGGTCGAGGTTTCAATGAGATCTCCGAAACCGGACCCGACCACGGTTTCCACATGGCTGAGGAAATCGGGTCTGCGGACCAGTTTTTCCCATTGGTGGCGCTGGTCAATGTCCATCACCTCCGTGCCCATGGTAACCCAGACACCTGTATTGGCATCTGCGTAGGTGACGGTATCAATGCCGTCCCCACCATCCATGAGGTCTCCGTCCCCAATGCCCATGAGGGTATCGTTGCCGCCAAGGCCCCTGATCACATCCAGACCCAGGCCGCCGTAAAGAAAGTTGGCCTGGCTGTTGCCTTCCAGCACATCGTTGAACAGGGTGCCGGAGAGATTCTCAATGTCGTGGAAATCATCCAGACCCTGGCCGTGGCCGGTGCGCAGGCTGGCAACCACCCCTTCGGCCATGTTGAGATAATCCACAGTGTCGGTACCGGTGCCGCCGTAGAAGGCATCTCCGTCACCCCAGGCGTAGAAGGTGTCGTTACCGCCCCGGCCCCGGAGGATGTCCAGGCCCTTGTACCCGGCCAGGACATCGGCATTGGCCGTTCCGTAGATCCGGTCGTTGGCACTGGAACCGTAGACGGTCTCGACATTGGAAAGGGCCTGGACCAGGTAAGCGCTAAGGCTGCCGTCGGCGGCAACCACAACGGGTTGAGCGTTGGCCAGGTCCACCCAGATTCCGGCATTGTCGTCGGTGTGAACGGTGAGGTTCCGATAATCCACCACGTCGGTGCCGGCGCCCAGGTTTATGGTGTCCGTACCCAGGCTGCCCAGAACCCTGTTGTCTTCGTCGTTGCCGATGATGGTGTCGGTGTATTTACTGCCTTCCACATCTTCAATGGAGGCCAGGCGATCCACAAATGCGGTGGGATCGCCTTGGGCATCCAGATGCACGGCCTGACCCCGGGTGAGGTCCACCCTCACACCGGCACTGAAGTCGGCATACCGGATCAGGTCGGAGCCTTCACCGCCGTCCACGCTGTTGGCGCTGCCTTCCCCGGTGAGGAAGATGTCGTTGCCCCCGTGTCCCACCAGGGTGTCGAACCCGGCGCCGCCGGAGAGGACGTTGGCCTGGTTGTTGCCGATGAGCTCGTCCTGGTACCAGGTACCATAGACATTCTCAATGGAGACATAGGTATCCCCCTCGGCATCCCCGCCTTGGCCTTTGCCCGTAAGCAGGTTGACCACCACACCGGTTTCGCCGGCGAGATCCCCGTCAAAGAGGACGGAGTCACTGCCGCTTCCGCCGTAGAGCCAGTCCGCACCCTTGTTGCCGATGAGGACATCGTCCCCGTCTCCGGCTTCCACATGGTCGTCCCCGGTGCCGGCAAAGATCATGTCGTCGCCCCTGCCGGTGGTGATCTGGTCGTTGCCTTTGCCCGACCGGACAATGTCCCTTCCGTCACCAGAGGTGATGGTATCGGCGGCAAAGCCTGTGGTTACAGCTGTGTCGCCGTTGCCCGTGGTGAGCTTGGTTACCGAGGTCTTGGATCCAACAAACTTAGACACAGCCATGTAGGCGTTTCCAAAGGCCGGGCTCCGGGTTCCCAAATCCAGGGAGATCTCTTCGGTGGTGTCGGACAGATCCAGAGCCGTGATCAGGGGCAGGAGAACATCCGTTCCCGGTTCCACGGCCTGTTTGGTCACGGTGAATCCCACATTATCCTGGCTCACAAAGGAGAGGTGACGGTATTGGTCGCCGTCATCGGCCTGGGACATGTATTGGAGCAGGCGCAGGGAGAAGGAACCGCCCTGGTTTACCACCAGCAGGTCGTCATTGTCCCGGGTGAAGATCAGGTCATTGAAGTCGTGCATGAGGTTCAGGGTATCCTGTGCTCCGGTCGTATCCTGGTTGTCAATGATATAGGTACCAGTGGCACCGGTCATATAGACATCGGATCCACCCCGTCCCCTGAGGGTGACGCCCTGGTCCCGGGTGTTGAGGACAATGAAGGTATTGTCATTGTCGTCTCCGCCCAGAAGCCGGGTGTTGATCCCGCCCCTGAGGGTCTTGGCCCCCCAGGCGGTTCTTGGGACATAAAAGGCCCTGGAGGTCCAGCCGAACTGGTCGTAGTAAGTGGCCAGACGGGGTTCGGTCAGTGAATAGAGATCCAGCACCTCGGTGGTCTGTTGGGAGATGTCCACGGTGTCCACCACCAACCTGCCCGAGGTCATCACCTTGTAGGTGAACCCGTCGGTGGTTACCACGGAAAAGGGGGCCTCTTCCTGGTCGGAGTCCACGTTAAGGGTGAAGAAGACCTCTCCGATTTGCATGTGAACCGTATCCGTGCCGTACCCGGAGAAGTTCATGACCCGGGAGGTGTCGTTGACATAGATGATGTCGGTTTTGCCGTCCTGGCCTCCGTTGGTGAGGGTGATGCGACGGGTGGTGTCCAGATCGGTGATGTAATAGGTGTCCTGGCCGTTGCCGCCGGTGACGGTTTCCCGGGCACCCTGGGAAAGAACAAAGAGATTGTCCTTATCGTTGCCCGTATAGGTGTCGTTGCCCGGGCTGTCCGAGATCTTGACCACGCTGCGGAATGCATTGCCCTGGCTCAGATCCCGGGTGACCCCGTCCTGGTTTCCATCGTTGATCACCGTAACAGGACCGATGCTGCCGTCGTCCAGGATGTCGGCGGTAAAACCCTGGTCGTCGGCAATGACCATGTGGCGCACCGTCGCATTGGCGAACCAATGGGGGAGGCCCACGGCATGGGCAGGGATAAGGATGTCCCCGCCCGGGGTGAGGTCGGCCAGGGCGGTGCTGCTTCTATAGATGTACAGATGGTTGCCCACCCGGAGGGTCTTGACCTCGGACAAACTGCCCTCCCTCAGCTGGAGGGTGCCCACCTGTTCGTCGGTGCCCTGGTCGTCCACCAGGATGAGGCGGCCCCCGGCAGCCTGGATTTCGGTCGATGCTGCGGTCAGGGAGGAGACCCGGGTGGCGCTGGTGATCATTTCAATGTCCACCCCATAGACATCGGCCCCGTTGCGACCGGAAAGAACGTCCATGCCGCCTTCTCCACCGTCCAGGTGGTTGTCCAAGGCGTTGCCGGTGAGGTGATCGTTGTATTCCGAACCCCGGGCGCCGGAGGCCCCGGCGGCCAGGGTAAGGGTCTGGCCCTGGGTCTGCTGTGACAGATCCTGGTTCATGGGGTTGCGTTGGCCGGATTCGTCCAGCCGATAGGTGCTGCCGTTCATGCTCAGCAGCACATCCCGGGCCCTTTCGTAGAGCCGGTAGTCGGTCAGGCGCACACTGGTGCCCGCGCTGGTCTCGATGAGCAGATCCTGGTTGAGGAACCGGGAACCGGTCCAGGTGTCGGCGTCCAGGTTCAGGACAATCATATCCTGCTCATTGTCCCGGGCTGTGTTGTCAATGGTGACGGTGCCGGCATCCCTTTCAACAATATAGGTGTCGGACCCGCCCCCACCCCTGAGGGTGTCGGCGCCACCGTTGCCGATGATCAGGTTGTCCTGCTCATCCCCGATGAGGGTGTCGGCAAAGGCCGATCCGGTCACATCCTTGACCAGGGCCGGGGCCTGGGTGAGATCCACGGTTTGGCCCTGGGTTGCATGGCGCAGGTCCATGGACATGGCCGTATAGGGCACCGTGCCCGAGGCCGTGTCATGGGCCGGGGTGAGCAGGTATCCGTCATCGGTGAAGAGCATGAGATGACGCACGGTGGCGTCGATGAACCAGTTCTCCACCGTGGCGGAGACCGCATCCTCTCCGGTGCCCGTGGCCGCCCGCAGATGGTTGCCGGAGCGGGTGAGGGTGATATCATCCTTGTCGGCATAGATGCGCAGGATGTTCATCTCCTCTCCGGTCTGGGTGTTGCGGATGGTGTTGTCCCCGTCCCCGGCGGTGAGGATATAGGAGTCGGTGCCTTCCCCGCCCACCAGGATATCGTTGCCCCTGCCGGCAAAGAGCTGGTCGTTGCCCGCCCCGCCCCTGAGGGTGTCGTTGCCGTCCAGGCCGGCAATGCGGTTGGCAAAGTCGTTGCCCGTGAGCATATCGTCATGGTCGGATCCGGTCAGGGACTGCCGGTATTCTGCGCCCAGGCCGTTGGCCAGCGTGTGGGAGACCCCTGCCTTGGCATCGGCAAAATTGGGGGCGATGTTGATCAGAACGGAGTCATTGTCCGTATCCCTTGAGCCCTCGGGGGTGACATACTGCAGGTATTGATTGTCCCTGGTGTGGAAGAGCATGTGGCGAAAGGCCGATTCCCTGAACCAGTTTTCCACGGTGCCGATGTGGTGACTATTGACGTAGATGCCCAGATCATCGGTCCCGGTTCGGGAAAGGCTGATCTCGGACCGGTTGGCGTCAATGTAGGTGGTGTCCATGGTTTCGTCCTGGTCGAAGTTGCGGATGGTGTCCACGGAGTCCCCGTCCAGGGAGTAGATGTCCGCACCTCCCCGGCCCATGAGGATGTCGTTGCCCCCGCCGCCGGACAGGATGTTGTCCAGGGCGTTGCCGGAAATCCGGTCGTCCAGGTGGGTGCCCGAGATCCGGACCAGTGTTCCGTTTTCAAAATTTTGGTCGATGAAGACACCGTTTCTGGGATTGCGTCCCGCAAACAGATCCCTCAAGCCCGATGGAAAGGCGTTGAGATTGGCCATGGGGGTGTGGTCCCCCCGTCCCAGGATCTGGACCGGTCCGTTGTTGGTCTGGACTTCCAGGCTCAGGTAATGCTCTTCCCTTGCGTAGGAGCGTCGGGCATCGTCCCGCAATTGGACCTGGCCGGTGCCCTGGCGATAGGTCAGTTCAACGGCGTGATACCCTGCGGTTTCGGTTTCAAAGGAGGCATAACGGATCATCTTTTGTGCATCCTTTTCCACGACCCCGTGACCTTCCACCAACAGCAGTTCACCGTCCACCCTCAACCGGGAGAGCATGGAGGAGGCCAGCCTGAAATCGTGGCGTCCCGCTTCCAGCCAGACATAGCCGGTGACCGTGGAGGAGACCGCCCGGTCCACGGCTGTGGTTCCCAGTCCTGTGTCGCCGAAGAAATCGGACAGGGGGGCGTCCCTGTGGGAGTTGGGAACCTCCTGCAGAAACTGCAGGGGCAGGGTAATGGGGGGCTCACCCTCCCTTAATGTCCCGATGATGTCATTGGCCGCTGCAAGACCTGTAGCGGCTACCGGGGGCTGTATCTGATCCCGGATCAGGTCTGTGAAATCCTGAAGGGAACGCCGGGCCAAAAAGGGTTTTACCGTAACCCAGGCAGCGGGATGAACCCCGAAATCCACCCCCAGATCGTAGAACCATTGCAAAATGGCTTCGGCCCTTCCCATATCAAAGGTATAGGTTGTGGGGCGACCACCGAAGAAATTGATCTCCGATACCCGGGCCGTGGCCGCGGTCTGCCCCGTTACCTGGGTGGTGACGGTGAAGCCCCGCTCGGCCTCGGGTACCTGGGCGGCCACAGCTTCCCGGATATAGTCCCCATGGGTGGAGGCTTCAAAACCGATTTTTTCAAATCCGGTGCCGTCGGCATTCTTGCCCAGGATCCAGCCGTCCTTGGTGGTGACTTCATAATTGACCCCTTCTGTGCTCCAGCCGAACAGGGTTCCCCGGTGGGTATGAGTGTTTCCGTTGGTCTGCTGGATGAACAACGCCCCGTTGGTGAGCCGGACGGCTCTGAGTTCATCGTAGGCAATGTCCAGTTTGACACTGTTCACGGAATCATCGGCATTCTCGTGGATGTAGAAGGTGGCATTTCCCCTTTCGATGACGTACCGGTCGGCGCCTTCCCCGCCTTTGTGCCGGCCCCAGCCACTGGACTGGATGTGGGTGTCGTCCCCCTCACCTCCGTAGAAGTAGGTGTTGTCGGCAAATTCGGTACCGCTTTTCAGGATATCGTTGCCTTGGTGGCCGTAGAGGCGGTCAAATCCACCGGTTTCGGTACCCGATGTCCCCCCGCCGGTGATGAAGTTGTCCAGGGTGTTGCCGTGGAGGGTGTTCACCCTGTCGTCCCCCATGAGGTAGGTCAGGTGGGTGAGGTTCAGGGTGTTGTATTGAGCGGCCCGGTTCACCAGATAGGGGGTGTACCATCCCGTGGCGTATCCGGCCGAACGGAAACGCAGATCGGCCATGCCCGAGCCCCCCACCAGCACATCGGCGGTGGCGTTGCGGGCATCGAAATCGGCGGATGTCCGTCCCTGGAGGTAGATCCCTTTAATGTCCTGGTCCCGCACTGTGTAGAAAAAGGTGTTTCTTCTGTGCAGGCCGGAGAAGTATTCCCCGTCAAGGGTGACCATGTAGCCGTCGGAGGTCCGCAGCTGCAGGTGTTGGTACTGGCTTCCGGAAAGGAAGTTGTCAATGGTGCCGTACCAGGCCCTGTGGGGGGCCTCGGATGTGGTCCGGGCCGTGGTGCCGATGCTCAAATACCGGGCGGCCTGGCTGGCGGCCCCAATGGCACCGGGGGTGTAATCATAGGGGTCGAAGCCAATGGTATGGTCCGCGGCCTTGATGCCCAGTTCCAGGTTTTCCAGGGCGATTTCCCCCAGGGAGAGGGTGTCGATCATGGCATTGGGACTGGTGTCCTCGTTGTCGATGACAAACTGGATGTTTTCCTTGATCACATAGGTGTCGGCACCGGATCCACCGGTCATGGAGGCATGGCCACCGCCCACGATAAAGGTGTCGTTGCCCCCGTTTCCAGACAGTTCGTAATGGTAGACGGACAGGGTGGCCCGCATATCTGCCAATTGCTTCCGCCGTTCCGCATCGGTCTGCAAGGGCCTTGGGTCGTTGCGGTGGGGGCGGTTGGTGGAATGGTATTGGAAATTGGACATGAGGGGCCCTAAAAAGACGTTGTCCCTGTTGTTGCCGGTGTAGTTGCCGAACAGGTTCTGGTTGTTGGCGGTCATGCCCGCAATCACGGTTTCCGAGTGCACGGGGATGGCCCAGAACAGATGGGCCGTGGCCTCGGTCACCTCAATATCATAGGACGCTCCGAATCCCAGGACAAAATAGTCGGTGTTGCCCGGCAGCAGACCCTGCCAGGTCACGGAATGGGTGCTCAGGTTGCCCGAGCTGCCCGTGAGCTGGTTTTCGGGCACCCCGCTCACCGTCACCGTTGACAATTGGCCGGGATCCCCGACAACGGCGGTGATGCCGCCGCCCAGCATGGAGTTGTCCCCCACCTGGAAGTCAATGGCCTTTTCCCCGGTGACCCCGTCCACGGGATGGATCCCGAAGTAGGTGGTGGGATCGTTGAGGGCGTTGATATAGGCCAGATCCTTGGCATGCTGTTCCATGATTTTATGGGTCTCTTCAACCGCCCCCCAGGGGGTGAGGTTTTTGATCAGGTCCACCACACCCTCCACAATACCCTGGAAGACCGCATTGACCTTCTGCACCGTGGTGGCGTTTTCGGGCAGGGCGTCCAGATCTTCTGCTATGTGGACCATGGCCGAGTCAAAGATCATGCGCACAACCCCCACCACAATGGATAGGGGGGCGGTGACGATCTGGGCCGGGGGGAAGGCCGCACCGATGAGATCGATTACGGTGAGGGCTCCGTCCATGACCAGGTCAACCCCGTATTGGATGCGCTGCATGTCGGTTTTAGCCGTGAAAAGGTTGTAGGCGTCCATGCCCATCATGACCATGCCGATGACGGCACCGGCAAAGGGGATGATTTCCCCCAGGACACCGGCCACGGAGGCGCCGGCCCTGAGGGCGGTGGCCCCTGCCTTGGCGGCGATTTCAGCCACTTCCTCAACGGCCCGGCCCGTGGCCATGGCAATGCCCTTTATGGCGGCCTCGCCTGCCACATCCACCAATTCCGTGGCGCCGGAAATGATGGCCTTGCCAATGCCGCTTTTTGCGGCCTGGGCCAGGATGCCCACACCGGCGTGCCCGGCAAAGTAGGAGGAGGCGGTGATGCCGTAGGCCGCCTGCCAGGAGTTGCTGTCCTCAATGCCCCTGATGGCCTGGAGCAGGCCCACGCCGGCCAATGCCAGTCCGCCTGCGGTGGTGGCATAGCCGATGCCCCGTGACAGAACCGAGGTTCTGGGGTTGCCCTCGGCGTCAAAGGCAGTGCGGTTGAGCTGTTCTGCCTGGGCCTTGCGGGTTTCCAGGATGGCCTTGGATTTGAGCAGCCCTTCGGTATTCACGGTGAAACGAACCCGTTCTGCCGTATCCGGTATCCGGTATTCATCGGGCTGACCGGCTGTTTCCGAGGGCAGCTGTTCCACTGCGGAGCGGCGGACCACCTGGAAGCGGACCTCGTCCCCATCAAATACAATGGAGTCGGGATCCAGAACCCAGTCCTCTCCTGTGCGGGCGTTCTGGGCATCCACCTGGTCGGTGACGGCCTTCATGAGGCGGAAATGATCCCTTTCCACTTCCATGCGGATGGCGGCGGCGTCGGCAATGCTTTCGGCCAGGGCTTGGGTACGGGCCCTCACGTTGATGCCTGCCCGTACCTCCTGGGGCATGAGTTCGTTAATTTCTTGGATTTTGCCCGTAAGAATGGAGTCATTGAGGGCCGATTCAACGGCCTGGTCCAGTTGGAGGCGGACGGCCTTTGGGTTCACATCCACAGTGGGCAGTTCCCGGCCTGCTATGGACCGGTACCGGGCATACTGACGCTGGAAGATGCTCAATCTGTCGGCCAGTTCCGGATTGGTTTCGGAGAGATCCCCGGGGTTTTCTTTGGTTGCCAGGTGGGGAGCGATGCGCACCCGTCCTGTATAATGGAATCCGTATTTTTCCCTTACCCGTGCGATTTCTTCATCGGTGGGCCTGTCTGCATTTTCAGGGTGGAAGGGCAGGCCAAACTGGTCCACGGGCTCTCCGTCGTTGAACATGACCAGGCGGCTGCCTTCTTCCTGGGCCGGGGTGGCCCCTGCCAGCTCAAAGGATTCTCCCTGTCCGGACTGTTGGAGGTTTTCCACCTCCACCTGTGCAAAACGGCTCACATCCCTGGCCCAATAGTCTTCCAAAGAGGAGACATAGCTGTTCCAGGATTCCGCTAGGCCCGTATCCAGGCTGAGTCCCATATCCAGATCCCGCAGAAGGCCGGGATCCACCTGGCCCAGGGCATTGACCACCTCTGTGGGCCGGGCTTCAGCCAGGTCCATAAGGGTGTCCACCAATTGATGGGCGGCTTCGGGGGATACCCTGCCCGCTGCCACTTCTTTGAAGACTTCGGAAAGATTCCGGGCAAAGGCATCGCTGCCAAGCTCCCCGGCCATGTGGGCCAGGATATCGGTCAGGGCCTCGGGGCTTCCCGGGGCATGGGGGGTGAGCCCTTCCCCGGTTTCGCCCAGCGCTCCGGCCAATAGGTCGAACAGACCGCGGGAATCCGTGGCCTCCGGGAATTGGCCATAACGGTCCACAAGTTCAAGGGTGTGGATGTCCAGACTTTCTTCAAACTCACCCCCCAGGGATTGCCGCCTTGCTTCCTTGGCCAGACGGGAGAATTTGTACTGGATCCGGCGGAAGCGTTCGGCCTGCTCCCGGACCTCGGATGCCTCGTCTGCATCGTCCAGCTCCACGGAGAGGTTGAGCATTTCCCTTGGAAGGATGGCCAAACGGTCTGCCCAGGCTCCGGTAAGGGTTTCGGTTTCCCGGTTATACCGGACCAGGTCCTGAATGGCCTGGTTGAGAACAACAGACTCCCGTTCAATGAGGCTGCGTTGGGCCTGGCTAAAGCCGACACTGGCGGCACCGGGTTCCGTGGTAAAGAGCCGGGCCTGTTCCCATGTGCCGTAGAAAAGGCTGCGGGTGATCTGTTCCACCCTTACGTTTTGCGGGTTGCCGATGAGTTTGACGGCGTTGGGGTAACGGGTCAGGGCATCGGCGGTCTGGCTCTGGATGGAATGGGTGCCGGCCCCCCGCCATAACCGGCCGTTACCCCGTTCTGATGCCGGAAGCAGCAGTTCGGGGTTGGTTGCCGTGTATTTCAGCCAGACATCATGGGTGTCGTGGTTGTGTTGGTAGAGGCCGAACGCGGCAATCTGGCCGTCGGCCCCCCGGGTGACCACCAGGTGGACCGTGTCCCTGGGATAGCCCGTGGCCACGGCGGTGCGCACGGTGGCGTCCAGGAATCTGTATAGCTCCTGGGTTTCCTGGTTTACATTGGCTTCCCCCACCCCTTCCCGCCATTGGGTCAGGGTGCGGAAGATTTCATCCCGGACAGCGCCGTTCAAACGGTCCGGTACTGTGATGTCCGGGGTCAGGGTATAGGTCTGGTCCCGGTAATAGGTGGTATCTGTGCCAGGGGTACTTACCCCGTCCACGGTGTCGTAGTACTGGGCCCTCTGCTGGGTAAGACTGTCAAAGAAGACTTGACCCAATACCGTATCCAGGTACAGGCTGCCGTTTCCTCCCTGGGCATCATGGACACTGGTGAGGTCGAGGTTGGCCAGGCGCACCCGTTCCATCAGGGTTTCTACGGTGAGTCGGGCATCGGTGTTGAGGCGGTTTTCCCGGTAGAATTTTAATATCCATGATTCCTGGTCGGCCAGGGTGTCGGCCAGGGCCTGGGTGGGGGCTTGGCCGTATTCTTCCAGTAGGGCGGAGAGCTGCCCCGCCCTTTGAGCCATGATGGCGTCTATGGGGGTGCGCAACTGATGCTGCTCTACAAAGGTCAGTTCCGTTTCTCCTGAATTCGTTTGGAGTTGGGTTTCAATCAAACCCAGTTCCTCGGCCGATCCCCGGGCGTTGACCGTCTCAATCAGGTGGGTGAAATCCTCAATGGTTCCGGCGCGGTCTGTCAGATCGGCGGTCATGGGCACACCTTTTATCCTGAGTTGGGATAAAAGACGGGTATAGGTGGCATGCAGGGCATCGGAGGTGGGTCTCCAGGTTTGGTCCACATATCGAATATTGGATCCGAATTGTTCGGTGCCAATGGTCTCTGGGTGGGCAATCCGAAGGGCCTGACCGGTGGCGGCAATGTCCCGGCGCAACCCGGATAAATCGGCCTCTATTTCCTGGAAGGAGGCAATGGTCTCTGGGGAAGCGTTCCGGTCCGTTACCTGGGTTAGCCGACTCCGGATCTGAACAACCCTGGCCTGCTCCTCGGAGGTACCGTGCCCGGTCACCAGTGTTTCCAATTCGGTCAGGGCCTGGGCCATCAATGCCCCTTTTTTTTGAAGGAGGCTTTGGGCGGCAGCTTCGAATTGTTCAGGATCAGAGGGCGGTACCAACCAGGAAATGCCCTGTTCGCTGAAATACTGCTCCAACAGGATGTGATGGGACTGGGAGTTTACGGCATGGGCGGAAACCGGGCGTCCTGGGTAACGGGCGTTTATTTCCCTTAGGGTCGTGACCAGGTTCTCATGTCCCGCCCCGACCCAATAGTCCCCGGCCGGCCTCGGGCTTATGCGTAAACGGGCATCGGTGATGAAGTATTCGTTTTTGATGCCGTTTGCGGTTTCCGAGTGGACACCAATGGCGGCAATATTGCCTTCCGGATCCCTGGTGATAAGGATGTTGGTGGGGCGAACCGTATGTCGGCCCGTTGGAATGCCCTGGCGCTCGATGGCCTCCAGGGTGGATTCATAGACCTCATGGAATCCATTTCTGCCCTGTTCCCTGGCAAGGGTCAGCCATTGACCCACCAAGGTCTCAATCTCCGCTCTCAGCTGGGCGTCAATGAGGGGAGGTGCGGTTTCACCATGGGCGGACTCTGTGTTCAATGCATAAATTTCGTTGGAAAATGCAGCCCCTTGCCTTTGGATGATGGTCTTTGAACCATCGGGGGCAACCCGCATTAAAACCGGGGCCCTGGTCTGGATGGTTTCAACGGCCAAACGGGTCTGTTCGGGTTTAAGGGTCATGTGGAAATCGGTCTGCCGGGCCTCGCTGCTGGTCTGGGCCGTGCGTTGGGTCCGATAGTGTTCCATCAAGATTTCGGTCACAAATTGTGCCTGTTCATCCAAGGTGCCGGATATGAGATGGGCTTCAATTTCCTCTTCCAATTCACGGATACCCTCCTGGAGTTCTTCCGAATCCGGATTCCGACCGTATTTTTCCAAGAGAAGATTGATGACAGCCTTCTTTTCCAGTGGCGGCATGCGCTGGAAATTCTGGGCCATTTCCTGGCTGGTGATTTCAATGGCATAGAGGTCTTCTATCAATTCTTCAGCTGCTTCTTGGGCATCGCTTTCTTCATTTCCCGTCAACGTGGGGTCTTCCGTGGAAACGATCCGGATTGCACCGGCCTCAAATGAGACCGTACCCATTGGGATATCATTTCCATATGCCTCGACCACCAGGGCACGCTCCGCTTCGGTGAGGGCCTGATCTTCATTGATGGGAAGTCCGTTTTCATCCACCTGGATGCCGTAGAAAAATCGCACCACTTCGGTGCGCCCAGGCCCCAGGGCCTGGGCCGTTGTTCCGGGACGGCTTTCCAGAATGCCCTGTCCCACGGGAATCTTTGTGGCTTCAAGTTCTCCTCCGGGCAGGCGTTCCACCAGGGTTTTGGAGGCGTTGCCCCCCCGTTGCCAGAGGACGGACTCTCCGTCCGGGGAGGGGGTGCCCAGCCATTTGCGGCCGGTCTCATCCACCATGACCAGGGTGGAGCGGGAGGAGACGCTGTCCACGGTGACGTCCCGTTCCTGGGCCTCCTGGATCAGGGTTTTTCCGAATTCGGCATCGGGTGGGCCTTCTTCCGTGGGGGTGGACGGGTTGTCCGTGGTGCAGGCCACCACGCTGATGCGGGCGACGGTGTCTCCGGAATCCACTAGTCCGCCGGTTTCCAGAATATCCATGATTTCATCTGCGGTGTACCCCCCCACCTGTCCGGGGGCGCCGTGGCCCACCAGAAGGATTTTGGTATTGGTTGGCAGATCCACGGGGGTGCCGTCCAGAAGCTCCAATTGGCCGATTTTGTTGACCCGGTAGCGGATGGGCCGTGTGTCGTGTTTTCCGGCCAGGAAATTCGCTGCCTGGGCGGTGATCGGATCGTTTCCGAATTCAACGATGATACGATGGGAGCTGTCCTGGACATAGGCACTGGCCGTTTCCCGGAAGCCCCCGTTGGGATCGGTCCGGGTAAACAGTTCCAGGAAGTGCTGCTGATCTTCAAGGAGCCCTGTGCCAAAGGCGCGGCCCCTGTTGGACATTTCCTCGGCAATGGCACCCAGTTCCCTTCGGATGTTGAAATACGCCTCCAGCCGTTGGGCCGGACCGCCGGGGAACGCATCGGTGGCCTTGAAGGTTTCCCAGCCGGATCTGGAGGCGGCCAGCTGATCCACCAGGGTGTCGGAAAGAACAGTGTAAAGCTGACCGGAGATCCGGTCCACCTGGCCGAAGGCCCAGTCCATGTAGTGGTTCTGCATGGATTCCAGGCGGGAAGCGGCAATGTCGATGTCGCCGGCGTTCATCTGGCTGGAGAAAAAAGGTGTCTCCGTGGAGGATTGGAAGAGCAGGTTGGCCGCTGCGGTTCTTAGAACCTCCGAGTTGGGGGTGAAGCGGATATGAGCATTGGGGTCGCTTTGATGGACGGCCCGGGCGAGACCGTAAAACGTCTGGCCATCCAGGGTGGCCGAAGCCGTACGGGTGGCGATATCCACGATATCCACGGGACCGTTTTCCGCGGTTTGTACGGCCAGGGCAACGCCCTTCAGGCTGCCCGAGGTTCGGTCATAGACCCGGGTGAGAAAGGTTTGGTGTGCAGTGGCCATGTCACCGGTCAGACGTCCTGTCTCCAGGATGGTTTCCAGCTGGGTAAAGGTGCGACCGGTATCCATTGCGTCCCACCGGGAAATGGTTCGGGCCAGGTCGGTCCGCTGTTGGACACCCTGTTCCAGGGAGGTGGTGACGGATTCGTATCTTTCAACGGGAACCTGGGTGGTGGAACCGTCGTTGTTAAGCAGGGTCTCATTGGTGGTGTAGGGGGCGTTGAACTCCAGGATATACCTGAGCATCTCCGGGGAAAGCTCCAGCCGGTGTCCCAATACCATATCCGGATTCCGACCGTTGGCCAGCCGGACCTGTTCCATGCGGACGGCAAGGATTTGGCGGGCGGTGTCGGACAGGGTACCCTGCTGGAAGGCTTCCATGATTCTGGATTCCTGGGCCAGGAGGATCTGGTGGATATCTGGGTTCACAGGCTGGGTGCCGTGGATTTCAAGCAAATGGGAGAGGGCCATGTCCCTTACGGGCTGAGAGGTCCGCTTCAACCATTCCAACACGTCTTCCGGGGCCCTGAGGCCGTCGTCCAGCCCCATGAGCTCCCTTTGGACAAGGGCAACAATTCTGGGCCCGGCTTCGGTGGCCGTGACCAGCTCCGTGAGTTCGGCCTGGAGCTGGGCTTCCTGGGCCCGAACCATGTCCATGACGCTCTGGGCTGTGGGCAGATCCCCTTGAGCCGGGGTGCGGAATTGGGCCGGGCCCGTTGTTCTGTTCAATTCCCCAATGGTTTCACTGGTATCGGCGATGGTGCGGCTGATCATTCTCAGCTCCCTGAGGGCGGTGGTTCTGGCTTCTCCCCCGGGCAGTTGTGTCACCCGGTCGAGGCTTATGGAGAGAGCCTCCCAGGGGTTGCCGATGTCATAGGGGATGTCCGATGTGTCCACGCCTGCGGTTTCGATCACCTGGCGAGCCAGCTGGAGTTCCTGGGCAATGAGGTTGAACTGATGGCGCTGGGCCGGGCTGATGGGAACATGGTTGGACCAGGCCAGGAGAACGGAGCCGTCCATGGGGGCCAGGTTCTCCACCCGCAGGGGATCTATGACGGACCGCAGGGGCAGCCCCAGTTCCCGGGAGATGGCCTGTTCCAGGGTCAGGGCGCTGATGCTGTGCCGGTATTGCCCATCGGGCATGGGGCCGGTCCGGGAGAAGGATGTCTGTAGCTCCAATTCGCTGACCCTGTGGATATAGTTCATCACATTGAGTCGGGCATCTGCGCCCAGGGTGTCCAGGGAAAGGACCCGGAGGAGGCCGGTGGCGTCCAGGGCGGTTTCCCGGGCCCAGCCACCGGTGGTGGTGCCCAAACGGACCACCATGGCCACGGCTTCCCGGCCCTGGAACAGGGATGGGGAAAGCCCACCGACTTCGGTGTCCGCTGCAAAGCGGGCGGAGGCGTCTGCTGCGCCATCCTGGAGGTGTTGGAGCAGGACACGACCGGCCTGGGTCTTGCTGAACAGGGTGTGCATCTGGGCAAAGCGGTGGAACTCCTCGGCCAGGGAGGGTTCGGAAAAGCCTTCGTACTGGCTGAGGTCGGCCACCAGGGCCAACCTGGGGCCGTCACCAAAGGTCCACATGACATGGGTCTCGTCCAGCCGGACATAGCCGGTGGGAACATCCAGAGTTCTGGGTGTTTCCCCTGGCGGGGTAAAGGTGAGGGAAGTGGTGGCGGGCCGTTCCAGGATTTCCATCTGATGGAAGGCAGATGTGGGCCACGCCTGACCGTTCCAGGCAATGGTAAATGCCTTGCCCATGGGGTGACCGGCTTCGGTGGGGGTGTATCTGAAGGCGCCTTCCTCGGTGTCGGTCACCTCAAATCCGTCCAGGTCCATGCCCGGGCGCCAGCCCTGGGGAAGGTCGATTTCCTGGGCTGTTACCGGCCCCCGCCAGGTGTGGAAGCTGTTGTTTTCAAACCATACGCTGCCGTTGTCCGCAGGGGGGTGGGCCGGATCCACGCCAAAGCGGTCGTTTAAGACCCAGCGTAAATCCGTAACTTCTGTGGCGTCCATGTTAACACCCAGGGTTTCAAGGGTGGATTCCAGTTCGGCCTGGGTCCGGTGGATCTGGCGCCACCAGCCCTCGCTGGACTGCTCCAGGCGGCCTTGGCTGTCCCGGGGTGGGGCAAAGGGGCCGATACGCCTTGTGATGGCGGCCAGGTCGGCCCGTGCGGTTATCGCATCCGGGGCCACGCGCCGGGATGCCCAGCGGGTGAGCAGGGCGGTGACATCGTTACTGAACTGGTAGGCCCGGATGTCATAGGGCCGGGCCGTTGGAATGTCTGCGGCCAGTTGGCGTACCAGGGTGGCGGAAGGCCCATAGAGCCAATTGCCCGCTCCCCTGGCCAGACCGGCCACGGAACCGAAGTTGGACCGGTATTCCACGGCGGCGTAATACCGTCCGTCCCGGAAAACAAAGGGGCGCCGGGATTCGGCACTGGGGTGGGAGTGGCGGATGAAGGTGTGGGTCTCGTCGGGAACCCGGGAGTATCTGGCATAGGTCTTGGAACTTTCCAGCTGGGCCCTGCCGGTGCGCATCCGGCTTTCCGCAGTGACGGACAAAATATTGTCCAGGCGTTCGTGGACAAAAAGATCGGTGGAGTCCACCATACCGGCCTCTCGGAATTGGTCAAAGAGCCAGGTTCTGTTTGCAGGATCCCGATACCAGGCATGGAGGCCCTGGACATTCTCATCGGAAAGGATGGAATAGACCACATCCTCACTGCTGAAGCGCAGGAGCATGTCAAAGGCGGTTTTCTGGCGCACATTCTCTCCGCCCACGCTCTGCTGGTGGTAGATGTCAAAGAAGAGCTGGAAGGCAAAGGCCCTGAGTTCCGGGGTGACCTGCACCGATTCCCCCAGGCGGGATATGAGCTGTGCGCTGCGGTCCTGGATGTCCTGGATAGCGGTGCGGGAAATGCGCCTGGGCAGGGCATCGATAAAGGCCCGGCTGCCCACGTTGGCATAGGGCATGAGCATGGTTTCCTGATTGGAATACTGGAATTGCCGGGCCGTGGAATCCACCCGGACATTGATGGTGCCAAGGTTGACATCGGGGTTGGGGTGGAGATAGTAACGGCGACCGGCTTCGCCCAGGGTCCGGATCAGGGCGGCGTTGTAAGTGTCAATGACGTCGGCCATGGTGGCGTTGGTCCGGCGGGTGAACTGATTGAGCAGGATCTTCCGGGCCACATCCAGTTCCGGGTTCATGTATTCATTGGAACGCAGGGGCGCAGTAATAAGTTCGGGGTAAGGATGGGAGATGGCATCGGTTTCCAGTTTGAAAACCGGCATTCCCAGCTCCTCTGCCTCGGTGGAGGCCAGAAGGATGCAGCGGTCGAGGGGGGTGCCGTTTTGGTTGGACAGCACCAGGAAGGAGGCTTCCTGCTCCAGCCCCACCCGGTCCACATATTGGGTGCGGGTGAAGTCCATGGGCTGTTCCGGGGCCTGCCAGATGGGAATCCCCTGGGTCCTGGCGGTGTCCTGGCCCAGCTGGACGCTTTGCTGAAGCGTATCCTGGCTGTATACCCCCCGGTTGACAATCCCTGCAATGGAAAGGGCCTGGACCAGTTCCCCGGCCCCCTGGCTTCCCATGGTCCCCAGGAAGCGGGTCCCCAGTTCAAGGATGGAAACACTGCCTCCCCCGCCTTCGGGCAGGGCCGCTTCGTTGAAAACAGAATAATTGGGCACCATGGTGCCGCGGTTTGGATCCAGGTAGACCACCAGGGAGAGGTTATTCGGCAATGCGCTCCCGGGGGTGGAGGGAGGTTCCACGGTCAGGCCGGAAAACAACTCCCCCATCTGGGAGGGGCGGTTGGCGACAGGGGCGGTGTTCTGGAGCAGGCTGTTCAGGTTCTGGGTGAGGAAGGTCTGCTGGGGCCACGGACAGGCCGGAGACCCGGAAGCACCCTTCAATGAGATCCATCACCCGCTGGGCGGCTGCCCTGGCCTGGGCTTCTCCATGGGTTTCCACATAGCTTGCCGGGACCACGATCATTGTGGATCCCTGGGTGACGGATGGGGGGGACGGAATATAGATATGGTCTTGATGGCCGGGCATGGGAACACTCCTTTCTAGCTGAGCACGTCATTCAGGTTCAGCGGGTACTATCAACAGCTATGGCAGCACGTACGGTAACGGGTACTACAACAGGTATTGTGTGCAGAGGGCAGCAACATCTTCCCAAGGGTTGAGTGCATGGGGTCTGCATGGGGGAATTGTTTCTTGAACAGGATTTAAAGGGATGGCCTGAACAGCCAAAGACAAGAAATGTGGAAACAGGTGTTCCCATTGAGGCTATGGAAAGCGCTTTTTAAATTCAACGGGTCTGGTGTTACAACTTGTCGGTTTCAGGATGGGATGGGGTTACCTGGTCTGTCCTGGCTGGAAAATCCAGCCGCCCCCGGTAAAGGGCGTCTTCTCGGGTAGGTTCATCCGCGTAGCATATTCAGTATGGGGCAATCCGCTTGTTTCCGTTCTGCGTTTCCTGGAATTCCCTTCCGGTTCTTTTTTTTTGCCGGAAATAATGGGTGGCGGCGTTTTGAACCGGAACGGTGTTTCCCTGTTCTATGGCGGTGATGGTTTGGGCAAGGGCCAATGGATATCGGCCCTGGTACTCCGGCCATGGGTGCCATGAACTTTGTTAAGTGATAATTTATGGTATTTTTTACCCATTGTAAACTATAATTTTAACCGCCCATTTTTTTGTCTCTTCCTTGGCGGGGACTACAATTGGGTGGGAAGGTGAATTGCGGTGACGGTTTCTCCGGTTTAGGCGGCAATCCCGGGTAGGCACCAGCTCCACTGTGGTTCCCTTTTAATAGGGGATCTGTCCCCTTCTGGAAGGGGACGTGTCCTTTTCTTATTTGGATCTGGCGGGGGTTATAGCTGTTTTTTAATATTGTAATTTTCCGCCACCTTTTGACGTTCCTCCATTGGCAGGGACTTGAGGTATCGGTTGAATCCGGGGCACCAATTGATATGCCATCTCCAGAGTTTTCCCACCAGGGAGTCGGGCCGGTTGTCGTATGTCTTGCGGAATTTACAGACGCTGCAATTGTGCTGTGCCATGGAGCCTCCTTTAATGTTGTTTTTCCGGTTATACCCCAAGGGGCCGGGCGCTGCAAACCTTTGGTACTGGGAAGGCGCCTGGGTACATCTTTTCCTTGATCCCGGAGGGGCCGGCATTATGGTATTCCAATGGCCCTTGTTTCGTCCTCCATACGGAACCGGCCTGGTCCATTCCAACGCCTCCTGTTGCTGGGACTCCTGCCATTTGAGGCGCTTTTATATTGCACCGGATTTTTTTTGAAGATTTAAAGTAACAGATGGGGGGCAAACATCGGTATGGACTGCCTCCGGGTTTATAGGCCCGCCAGGCGTTTTCCGGAAAAACCGCGGGTTCAACGGTATCGGACCGTCTTCCCATCTCCCCCAATGTCGGATGGGACATGGGGTCGGTTTATCTTTTTTTGTTGGTGTTCCGATCATTGGGAAAGGGGGCTCGATAAGAATTAATTGGGATCAACCCCATAAAAAAATGAAAAAATACGGGTTTACCCGATGGTTTTTGCCCTGGAATTCTAATATAACCCTGGTATTAGATCGAGTTGAAAAATGTACCAAGTTCCTGTAATATTGAGTGTTTAGTCTGTTTTTGCCCCCTTCGTTTCAAGGTTGGCAGAATTTTTAAAGGGGGATATTCCGGCAAGGCTCCTGGGGCCCCTCCTTTTGTTCCATCGGAGTGGTTCCGGGCGTGTGGCCGGATCTGGGTGGAGAACTTTAAAGGTAAAGGAAAGACCCATGGCGTTCAAAAACTCCGGGCCCGTATTCATGATCCTTGCGTTGGACGATCGGTCTCCGGGGCGGGCCGCCCTAGGGATGGAGATTGCCGGATCCCTGGTCAATGCCGGCCAGAAAACCCTTTTGGCCCTGAATCACTGCCATGGAAGGATGGCAAAGGAGGGCCCCTGGTCATCTTTGTTTTTTTCCAACGCCCTTGGGGGGAGGATGGGCCGAGGCGGTCAACCGGGCCATTTCAGAGTTTCAGGTGGATTGCCTGGTGCTCTGTGATTATTTTGGAAACTGCAATCTGTATCATCGCCTGGGCCTTTCCGGCCTTGAGCTTCCCCAAGCGCTTTTCAAAATATCCATAGATCTTTGGGACAACGAACGCACCGGATTTTCCATGGATCGTCTTCCCATGGATCAGATTCCCCTGTGCAAGGGGGGAGGGCAGAGGTGCTACCTGGATTTCCTCACCCATACCCTTCCCATGACGCCGGTTCCCATTGCCCCCTTCCACGGCAACTCCCTGCGGTTCAATGCCATGCCCCATCTGCCACCCCAGATGGCCTACCACCGACCCTTAAATGGAAAGAAACGGGTGGTGACCACCACCTCCAATTGGCAGCATCGACCGGTGCGGGTCAACGGCAGCTTTTCCTGGGAGGTGAAACTGCCCTGGCTGGTGGGCAGCTATCTGGAAACCCTGGGAGATGGGGTGGAGTGGGTTCATGTGGGGCCCAGGCCCTTTGACCTGGGCGGGGCCATGGAGGGGCGGTACCGCTGGGTTAACCCCATGTCCAGGCCGTCTTTGGATGACCTTTTCATGGAATCGGATCTTTTTCTTTCCTTTAACCCTGCAGTGGGAACATGATGCGGGCCACCCTCATGGGCATGCCCACGGTCCTGGTCCAGAACAGTTTTGTCGGTTCCGGCGACATCCTTGAAGAAAGGGGATGGATGGGTGGGTCCGAACTCTCCTATCCCTTCCGGCTCTGGCCCCTGCAATTCTACAATTTCCTCAATCCTTTCATGGAGACGGATTCGTTTTTTTCCATCCTGAACACAGTGGAGGCCCTGGACGGCAACGCCTTTGTGGAAACCTGTTGGCGTCTGTTATGGGACAAGGAGCAGCGCCTTGTGGATTCGGGTATGAAAACCGCCTACCGCATCCAATTGGAGAGCCTTCCCGATCCGGCCACGGCCATTCTTCAACTGTTGCAAAATCCGCACCCCCAAGTCAGTTTGAGCTCATCCTAAAAGGGCTGAATCCGCCTGAACACGGGTTAAAATAAATCTTATCATTTGTTAATTTTTCTTGACAAAGAAAAAGGATTTATCATATTGTTCCGATTTATATACGTTTTGGTACAGAGATATTTCCTATCCTGAGTATGCACGCAAGGCCCTTCATCCGGCATGTCCGCCGGAAATATCCAGCGTTTGTAGCGGCTTGACAGAAAGGGCGGTTCCAATCATCCAAGTCTTTGATCCCGGTTCAAGGCAGAGAAAAATGCCCTGTGGAATATGGCTTGTATTCCAGGGGGTGTTTGTTTGCCGGCGGATCCTCTGGGCAGGGTGAACTGTGTGCAGAACCGAAGGAAAAAGATGAATTTTATCAGCAGAAAAGCCGGGTTTCCGGTATCATATAAGGATATGGGATGACCCATGGAATTGAACATCATTCCTTTGCCCTCTCCTTTGAAGGATGGCAGCAGCAGCTCATACCTGGAGCTGCCTGGGACAGCTGCGCTGTGGAAGGAATGGCTGGAATTGAGATTTCCCATACCCAGGAAAGGGATGTTCCGGTCTACCTGGCACGGGCCTGTGCCTCCACCATGGATGTGGCCTGGGCCCTGGAAGCCCAGGGTCGATTTCCCAGCATGGCCTGGGTGATTGCACAGGCCCAGGGCCGGGGTAGGGGACAGCTGGGGCGAAAATGGGATTCCGTTGAGGGAAACCTGTATGCGAGTCTCAGGCTACCGGACCCGGCAGGAAAGGTCGGCGGGCTTTTGTCCCTGGCCGTGGCCCTGACGGTTTCCGACGGCCTTACGAAGCTGGGCATTCCCTGTGAAATCAAATGGCCCAATGACCTCCTTGTGGGGGGGCATAAGGTGGGTGGAATTCTCATCGAACAGCACCAGAACCGTCTGGTGGCCGGTATCGGCATTAACCTTCGGTCCCCGGAAAAAGGTGAAGAATACCGGGGTCACTACCGGATTCCGGCAGGGGGGCTCTCCGGGTTTGGAATGCCGTTGTCTGCACCGGGACTCTGGCGTCGACTGGTCGGGGAAATTCACAACGGGCTTATGTCCCTTGTGGGACAGCCCAAGGCCCTGGTCCGGCGACTGGACAAGGTGCTTGCATTTAAATTGGAAAACGTCCTTCTGGAACAGGACAATGGGGAGAGCCGGCCCGTTCGTATCATGGGGGTCCATGACAACGGCGGGATCCGGATTCAGACCCCCAACGGGGTTGAAATAATTGAATCCGGACGGATCATCCCCCGGATTATGACATGACGTTTAGCGGAGTAAAAATATGAAGACATTTGATCAGGTTAGAGAGTCTATTAAGGGTAAAAAGATTCTTGTGGCCAACCGGGGGATTACGGCAAGACGTATCATTCGGTCCATTCGGGAAGAACTTCAGGGTATACCGGTTCTCACCGTCACCGACGTAGACAAGGTGGCCCCCTTTACCTCGGGTGCCCAGGAACTCATCCATCTGGGTGAAAATCCCCGGGCCTACCTTGAGATTGATCAGATTCTAAAGTTGGCCAAGGAAAAGGACGTGGCCGCCATCCATCCGGGATGGGGCTTTGCCTCTGAGGATTTCAGCTTCCCCAAAAAGTGTGAAGACGCCGGCATTGAATTCATCGGACCGCCCACCGAACCCATGCGTCTTCTGGGCAACAAGGTCAAGGTCCGTGAACTGGCCGTGAAACTGGGCGTCCCGGTTGTACCGGGCTCCACCGATTCTGTTGAGGTGGACGAAGCCCGTGAAATCGCCATGGACATCGGCCTGCCGGTGATGCTCAAGGCAGAGGGCGGCGGCGGTGGCCGCGGCATCTATGAAGTCTATAATATGGACGACCTGGAAACCGCATTTTCCAAGGCATCTGTTCTGGCCCAGGCATCATTCGGCAACCCCAGAATCTATGTGGAACGGCTGCTCACCAACGTCCGCCACATTGAAATCCAGGTCATTGCCGACCGCTACGGCAATGTTTTTGCCTTTGACGAGCGGGATTGCACCGTCCAGAGAAATCACCAGAAACTGGTGGAAATCACCCCCTCTCCCTGGCCGGGCATGACCGAAGAACTCCGGGCCCAGCTCAAGGGCTATGCCAAGGCATTGGTCTCCGAAGTGGGATACTACTCCCTGGCCACGGTGGAATTTTTGGTGGACGGAGACGGCAACCCCTACCTCATCGAGGTGAACACCCGCCTCCAGGTGGAGCACGGCATCACCGAATGCCGCTACGGCATTGACCTGGTTGAAGAGCAGATCGCCGTGGCCTTCGGCTCCAAGCTTCGCTTCACCGAGGAAAATACCAAGCCCATTTCCCACGCCATCCAGGTGCGGATCAACTGCGAAGATCCCAGGAACGGGTTTGCCCCCAATGCGGGCCCCATTTCCCGGTACCTCTCCCCGGGCGGTCCGGGCGTCCGTCTGGACTCCTGTATTGCCGGCGGGTATGAATTCCCCTCCAACTACGATTCCGCCGCCTCCCTGCTCATTGCCTACGGCGAGAACTGGGACAAGACCGTTTCGGTGATGCAACGGGCCTTGAAGGAATACGTCATCGGCGGGCTCAAGACCACCATCCCCTTCCACCAGCAGATCATTGCCCATCCCGTGTTCCAGTCCGGTGAGTACAACACCCGGTTTGTGGAAACCAACCCGGATCTGATGCTGTATCGGGATGCCGAAGCCGAGGCCCTTCGCCTGGGTCGTCTCATTGCCGAGATTTCCGCCAAGGGCTACAATCCCCACGTCCTTTTGGGCGAATACAGGGGCACTGCGGACAAGCGCATGGGGACTTTCAAGCCGGTGATGCCGGCCGTGGACGTGGTCAAATCCGGTGGGATTTATCCCCGTGGAGACCGCAAGGCCCTGCTGGACTTTGTCCGGGATTCCGGCTATGTCCATTTTTCCGACACCACCCCCAGGGACACCACCCAGTCCAACACCGGAAACCGGTTTCGCCTGGCCGAAGACCGCCTCATCGGACCCTACCTGGACCAGTGTGGTTTCTTCTCCATTGAAAACGGCGGCGGTGCCCACTTCCACGTGGCCATGATGGCCAATATGACCTATCCCATCAACGAGTCCCGGGTCTGGAACCAGTTTGCGCCCCTGACGCCCAAACAGATTCTGGTCCGGTCCACCAACCTTCTGGGATACAAGCCCCAGCCGGCCAACCTCATGCGACTGACCAGCGAAAGCATCTGCGAAGAGTACGACATTGTCCGCTGCTTTGACTTCCTCAACCACATCGAAAACATGCGTCCCTTTGCCGAGACCGTGATGAACGCCATGGGCAACGTGTTTGAACCTGCCGTCTCCCTGTCATGGGCCAAGGGCTTTGATGTGAACCATTACCTGGGGGTTGTGGATGAAATTGTAAACCTGGTGGCCGATGTTGCAGGTCTTTCGCCCGCACAGGCATCCAAGGAGTTCATCCTGGGCCTCAAGGACATGGCCGGGGTCTGTCCGCCCCGTTTCATCTCCGAGCTGGTGACCCGGATCCGCAAGGCATATCCCGAGCTGGTTCTCCACTACCACCGCCATTGCACCGACGGCCTCTTTGTTCCGGCCGTGGGCGCTGCGGCCAAGGCCGGTGCCCACATTGTGGATACCGCATTGGGTGCGGCCACCCGTTGGTACGGCCAGGGCGAAGTCCTGTCCACCGCCGCCTACCTGGAAGATGAACTGGGACTGAAAACCAATCTGAACAAGGACATGATCCGGGACTGCAACTTTGTCCTGAAACAGATCATGCCCTACTACGACCGGTACACCTCCCCCTACTTCCAGGGCATCGACCACGACGTGGTCAAGCACGCCATGCCCGGCGGCGCCACCTCCTCCTCCCAGGAAGGGGCCATGAAACAGGGATATATCCATCTGCTGCCCCAGATGCTCAAGTTCCTGGAGGGCACCCGTCAGATCGTTAGGTACCACGATGTGACTCCGGGATCCCAGATCACCTGGAACACCGCTTTTCTGGCCGTGACCTCCGCCCATAAGCGGGGCGGAGAGGAAGAGGTTCAGCATCTGCTCTGGGTTCTGGACAATGTGGTCAAGACGGCTGAAGAAGAGATGGACGACAGCCTCAGGGCAGACCGCCTCATGCTTTACAAGGACAGCAACGACGCCTTCCGCAACCTGCTCATGGGCAAGTTCGGACGGCTGCCCCTGGGCTTCCCGCCGGACTGGGTCTATGCCTCCGCCTTTGGCGAGAATTTCCAGGAGGCCATTGATTCCCGTACCGAGGTCTCTCCCCTGGACGGCCTGGAGGCCACGGACATCGAAACGGAACGGGCCGGCCTCAAGGCGCAGATCGGCACCGAACCCACGGACGAGGAACTGATCATGTACCTCAACCATCCCGGAGACGCCCTGAAGACCATCCAGTTCCGCCATGAATTCGGCAACCCCAACCGTCTGCCCCTGGATGTCTGGTTCGAAGGTCTGGAAACCGGCAGAAGCCTGGAGTTCATCGACTCCGACGGACGTCCCCACTCCATGCAGATCCTGGGCATTGGCGACCCCGACGGCCAGGGCATGAGCGATGTCCGCTACACCCTGGACAACGAACTCTTCTCCCATTCGGTGAAGACCGCCGACGCCACCGGTTCCGGCAAGGGGGCCATTGAAATGGCCGACAAGGCCGATCCCGGCCAGATCGGATCCCCGAGCAAGGGCGATCTCTGGATCATGTATGTCCGCCCGGGCGACGTGGTGAAAAAGGGCGAAGAGCTCTTCAACATCACCATCATGAAACAGGAAAAAGCCGTGGTCTCCCCCATGGACGGTGTGGTCAAACGGGTGGTGAAAACCGCCGATTACAAGCACGATAAAAAGATGGCCCCGGTCCAGGAAGGTGAACTCCTGGTGGTCCTGGGGCCGCCTGCTGAAAAGTGCTCCAACTGCGATGCTCCGGTGAACGACACCGAGTTCAGCTTCTGCCCCCAGTGCGGTAACGCCCTGTAGATAGCAGTCGCAGACACTTAAATATAAAACGGCCCCGGGGAGTTCTTTCCGGGGCCGTTTTTTTGTGGGGCGAGCAAAGGAGGGGTTACATTGGATCAAATTCTACCTTGACCTTGTACTCCAGGGCCGCTGCGTATTTTGAGATGGTTTTCAGGGTGGGAAAGGAGACATTTTCCCCAGCCTTCAGCCGTGAGATGTTGCTCTTTTTGGTTCCCATCCTTTTGGCCAGTTCTTCCTGGGTCATCCCCTTTTCCATTCCCATGCGAATCATCTTCCGCCGGAGTTCAAATACCGGGGCCAGTTCGTCGTATTTAACAATTATCGTAAATGCGGATGATTTCAGCGGTGTTGGCCCCTTGCACCGCTTCTAAAAAATCCGTTGACCACCTTCCACATGGGGATGGGGTTGTGGCAGGGGAAGTTGGCTTGGTAATGGTCAACGGCATCCTCCACCAGGCCCGAGGCCACCACATTAATGCGTAGGGGGGGGGGCAGTTCAAGGGCGGCGGCTTCCACAAAGGAGTGGATGGCTCCGTTGACCATGGCGGCGCTGGTGGTCATTTTTACGGGATGATCCCCCAGGAGACCCCCGGGCTTCAAACCCATGGGACAATACCTGCAATGTTCCAAAGTCTCTGTATTTCTATGTAATATGTGGTATGGAAACGGGTAGGGGCAAAACATCACAAAGGAATATGGGAGGGCCTATGAAAGAGGCAAGGGCATTGATCACCGGCGCAACCTCGGGTATTGGCCACGGGTTTGCCGCCATACTGGCAGAAAAGGGCCGTTCGCTTTTCCTGGTCGGCAGGAACGGGGAAAGGCTTTTAAAGACCCAGCAGACCTTTGAAGGGGAGTATGGGATTCGGGTGGACACCATGTCCGTTGACCTGGCAAGGCCGGAGTCCGCACAACGGCTTTACGATGAAGTTGTGAAGCGGAATGTTGAAGTAGATGTGCTCATCAACAATGCCGGGTTTGGCGTCGGTGGGGAGCATGTGGATCTGGACATGGATGAGATCGGGGAGATGATCCAGCTTAATGTGGGGACACTGACGGGATTGTGTCATCTTTTTGGAAGGGCCATGAAGGAAAAAAATAGGGGATATATCCTCAATGTCGCTTCCACAGCGGCCTTTCAGCCGGATCCCTACCTGGCCGCCTATGGGGCCACAAAAAGCTATGTGCTGAATTTTTCCGAGGCCCTGGCCAAGGAAATGGAAGATTACCAAGTGGTGGTCTCCTGCCTCTGCCCAGGCCCCACGGATACCGGTTTTTTCGAGTCTTTCAACATCGTCAACGGTGAAAAGGGCATCTTTTCAACCCAGTCTCGGATGGATTCCAGACGGGTTGCGGAAATCGGCATCCGGGCATTGTTTGGCGGTAAACTCTCCTCCATTGCCGGGGCCATGAACGCCCTCATGGCCATTGGTAATCGGTTTGTGCCCAGGGCGGTATCGGCTGCCGTTTCAAAGCAGATCATGAGAAACGGGATCCGGTGACACAGGGGTGGGGGCAATTGTCATGCGCCTTTCTTTGGTGACGGACTAGGCGGCTATCCACCGGCAAGGGCATAGAGCCGGGCACAGCCCAGGGCATCGGAAAGGGCTTCGTGGTGGTCCAGGGGGATATTGTTGCGCCGGCAGCAGGCATCCAGGGAAGCGGGCTGGTAGCCCAGGCTTCTGTATATTTTCAGGGTACATTCCCAGGGCTCGGAGATCCCCAGCTCCTTGTAATCCAGGCCGTAGAAGGCCATGGTGTTTTTGAGCACACTGCGGTCAAAGGATTCATTGTGGGCCACCATGGTCTTGCCCATCAGCCGCTGTCGGATTTCCGGGTAGATTTCGGGAAACAGGGGGGAATGGAGGGTGTCCGATGCCGTGAGGCCGTGGACCTGGGTGTTCCGCCAGAAATAATCATTGTCCGGGGGCTGGATCAGGGCATGGTATTGGTCGATGATGGTGTTGTTCTCAACGGTGACGATGCCCACGGCGCAGGCGCTGGATCGCTTGCCCGTGGCGGTCTCAAAATCTATGGCACAAAAGGTCATGGCAGATCCCACTAAAATAGTATAAAAGCCTGGATTTAACACTTACGATCCGGGAATTCAATCTATACCTTGACAGCCATGCGGGGGTCCGGGGTAAAGTGGAGCATTCATTGAGCCCTCTCCCGGGGCACCGCCTTTTCGCACATTTTCCGAATTCCCGTCGGGAAACCCATTCCTGTCTTATCCCTGGAGCCGGAACGCCTGACGGCTGCAGGAAAATCCTTACAGGCGATCTTGGTAAAAGGAGCATGTCATGAAAAAAGTTATTCCCCTGTTTTTTGTTTTGATCTGGACCTTCACCACATTCCCGGCATTGGGCCAGGGCCCCTCCGGAAAACAATTGTTCATCAATCTCACCTCTAAGGATTTGGCCCGGGCCGGCATGGCCATAGAATTCAGCACCAAGGTCATGAAGGTAAAACAGATACCGGCGACCATCTTCCTCAACAGCCATGGGGTCAATATCGCCCACATGGGCGTCTCCTCCCCGGTCCACGCCACGGGGAGAACCCTGAGGGAAATGCTCAACACCTTTCTGGAGAACGGCGGGCAGGTCTTTATCTGTCCCATGTGCATGAAACATGTGGGGAAGTTCAAAGAGGACCAGGTCATGCCCGGGGTGCGCATTGCCGGCAAAGAGATGCTGGATCTCCTGTTTGCGGACGGTTCAAAGGTAATGAGCTATTGATGGAACAGGGGTCCCCGGCCAGGGTCTTTGAAGGACGGACCTCCGGGAAACTTATAGGCCGGCCTTGTCCTGTTTTCCTCAACGGTTTTAATGAAGTAGATGTCCAATGAAATGTCCGGGATCTCGATGTCTTCGGATACATGGGAATCATAGGATGTTAATTAGGACTTGTGGTCCTATACCAGATTCACCTCCTTTGGGTTTGGGGGCGAAGCATTGGTTTTATACCTGGACCAGCACTAGGGGTTGAAATACTCCAAATAGGATTCCAGTTTATCCCGTCCCGATGTGAAAAGCTTTGCCGCATTCAGGCTTATGAAGAGTCCAATGTCGTCCCCGTGTGAGGTCACACCAAGGGTATATACATGGTTGATGCGGAGCAGCCCCCCGATACCGACATCGTCGGTGCCGTTTCTGTCGGAATAGCTGACCACCAGGCTTACCCCCACGGGCAGACAAAGCCCCATGGGCCCCTTTTGTGCTCCATTCTTTTCCCAGGACCAGGCATTGATCCCCAGAACCTCCAGCATCAGGGCCGGCTCCAGCTCGCTTCCATCCTCGGCACCATCCACATATTCCATTGCCACTTCCGGATGGAGGCAGATGAGTTGGGACTCCGGGGGCTGGAGCAGGCCTTTTTTTCCGGATATTTTTTTCCGGTAGCACCAGCCGTTGGCCATCATTTCCCAGGGCCATTGGGCAACCCCCTTGTTGAAATAGGCGTTCCACTCCTTTCCCCGTTCCAATACGACACCTTCGAGTTTGGCAAGGCTTGCATCCCGCCTGATATAGGAGAGGGATTTGTGAATGAGGTTTACAACCCCAAGGGCGTCAATGGCGGCCCGGAAGCGATCCGGATCATTGCCATGGATATAGGTGGATTTAAAGTCGATTTCAGGGCGGGATTTGGACGGGGGAAGGGTGAATTTAACCCGATCCACCCTCCAGGACTCCGGATAGATGGTATCCACTTCAGGAGCCAGCCCCTTGTAGTAGAAAATGATGGTTTCAAGGCTTTGGAAAATTTCCAGTTCCAGGGGGGTCTCGCCCTGGGAAAAACCGGGTTTGATCAAGGCCTGGATTTTTTCCAATGCCAGGGTCCCCACCTGCACCCGTTTGTCCAAGGGTCTGTTCTTGTTGAATAGGGTGGTGATTTGGGCGTGTGTGGTTTTGATAAAAGGGGTTTCAAACAGCTTGTCACTGTCGATGGCCATGCCGAATTGCCGCATGGGGTTCTGTCCGGGATCGTAGATATCGGCACCGGCTCCCAGGGGGATCATCAACAGGGCCATGGTGAGAATAAGGGTCAGACAGCTTCGATGGCGCATGGAACACCTCCTTATGGATGGGATTAATCCTCGATCAAGCCGTAATAGTGTTTGAAAAGTTTGACCAGCTTTTTCCATTGGATGGGGTCGTCATCACCGTCCTCATCCATGAGCTGTAACAATTTATCCGGCACGGGATGGATGGCTGCAGCGTCATAGGCGTCTTCGGCCGCTCTCTTATCTTCATCGCTGATGAAATAAGGTGTGGTCAGCATGCGGAACAGGGGAAGATGAACCACGGGGTCATTGATATAATGGAGGAAATCGTGGACATTCCAATGGGTGACACTCCTGGGTTTTACAATACTGACCTTTTGATCGGCAACGGTTTCAGGATCGGGCCAATCGTCTCCGGGGTCAAAGGCTCGCACCGCGGACAACGGATCCAGCCGGTGTGATGCACTGAGGAAATAGTGGGTGGCGGCGTCGGGGAAAAGCCCAGCCCCCGGCTTGACCCATGACCGGTAGGGATCATAGGCGTCCATCAGGGTGCGGCTCACATTGGCGATCTGGGCAATGGTGGAAAACCGGAAATCCTCAACCGGAAAGGTGGTCCCATCGGGAAGCGGGGTCGCATACATGTCGTTGACGGCATCGTGGATCACGGCCGTACCCAGGGAATGGGCCAAAATGGAAATGTTTTGACCGTCCTGGCTTTCCTGTATTTTGTCAATGAGTTGTGCCAGCACATGGGCCCGGACCTGCTGGTTCACCGTGGAGACAAAGCGATAGAGCAGCACATCCTGGATGTGGGTGGTGAAGAAATTATCCCCGGTGAACTCTTCCAATTCCGATTGTGTGGGCAGGTGCTCCGTTCCCACGCCGGATTCCAGGATCTGGGTGACCATTTCATCCCATTGGTCTCGATGGCCTTCAAAAATGCTGTCATACTCCAGATGAACGCATTCGAATCTGTCATTGAAGGTTTCCCCTTCACTGTATTTTTCGTAGTTGGTTCGAAGGCCCTCCTCCCACTCTTCAAACATTTCATCCGTGGGTGTGCCCATTCCATGGACCAGAATAAGGGTGTTGCTCGGCATGGTGTCCTCCTTGGTAATTTAAGAATTGACGAATGGCGGCGTCCATTTCAGGGATGGGAATGTTGCCCCCGGGATTTGGAAAAGGTGGACAGAGGATGCGAAGGATAGGTTCTGCCTGATAGAAAAGTAGGAGAAGTGCGTCTGGAAACCGGCCCCATTGAAAACCTGTGTGTCCATACACTTATAAAAAGGGCCTGGTTTTGTAAAGAAGTAAAAAAAAACGCTTTTGCTTTGTTTGGGCGTCTTACAGAGAATCCCCAATACAGGGTTGACAGAGGGGGTACCGACCGGTTCCCTGGGAACCGGCCGGTGGTATTTGAAAGGGAATTACAACAGTCCGGCCATTTGCTGGGCCGAGAGTTCAGACAGCAGCGCTTGAATCGAATTTTCCCGGGAGAGGACCGGCCACCACATACCCTTGCCAGCTTCATGGGTGAGGGTGGAAAAATCATCCATGGCATATCTGAGGTGGAAATGGGGGGCTGCGCCCGCCTGGGTATTCATGGGGAGAACCAGGATATGGGAATAGGGGCCTTTGCTTCCCTGGGCCCGGAAGGCGTGCCAGGCAAATTCCTTGCCCTGGAAGGTGTCCATGAATTTGCCCTGGTATTCATAGGTCAGGGCAAGGCCCTGGTCAGAACCGGGGAAGAAGTAAACAATGGTGTTGTTCCGGACCTGGATCCGGTGGAAATCCGTGTGAAAAACCCGGGTCAATTCCTCCTTTGCCCGTTGGGGGGTGCAGTTTTTGCCCCCAGCCTCGGCCACCCGGGCCGTGGCCCTGAAAAATTCCTTAGCTTCCGGGGAATCAAGGACAAGGGCACGGGAGGCGAATTCCCCCTGCCAGGGCTGCAGGTCCCGGATATTTTCCTGGGACTGGACCGGGGAGATAAAATAAAAAAGGGAAAGACAGATCATGGCCAAACGCATCATGGTAATACTCCTTGGAAAGGGGTGAATTTATACTCCGTATTTCAGCCGGGAGTCTAATGGATTTTTCCGGGTTTGGATTTGCATTGCGGCGGAGAAATCGTGCAACGGCACTTTTTGAACGTCCATGGGGTTATTTTGTTTGTTTTTCCTAACATGTTTTGTTATTCCACAGGTGGGCCGGGAGTGCGAATGGAGGAAAATGGGGGGGCGAAGAATTTGTTCCGCCCCTTTTAAACCAACCGCAGCTCCCACTAAGGAGCCTTTGGATATGCACACGGTGACCATGGATGGAAACGGCCAGCAATTGACCCTGGACAGCAAAGGGGCATCCCAGGCCTGCTGTGAGGAACAGCGGGAGTGGGAATATGCCACCGGCAGGGGCCGGGTTCGGGATATCACCTTGAGGCCGGGGTTGAACCTTTTGGTGGAGACCTTTGATTTTTCCTGCCCCTTGAACGGTGATATCCTGCTTCGACCCAACCCGGTGGAGATCTTTTTCTGCATTTCCGGGAAAATGAGTATTTCCACCCCAGGGGAAAACTGGATCGTGGAAGCGGGATCGGCCAGTCTTTTTTTCACCTCACCCATTGCCGGGGCCAATCGGATTTTTCCCGGTGATCCTTTGAAACTGGTAACCATCCGCTTTTTTCCCGATCTTTTATGCCCCCAGGTTGACGGATTGTTAGAGGTTCTGCCACCGGCCCTCAGCCAGGGGGAAGACAGCCCAGGATTCTGCCGCCAGGTGGTGCTGACCCCGGAGATGAAAAACGCCATTGTTCAGATTCTGACCTGCACCTATGCAGGGGCCATGCGGCGATTGTTCATCGAAGCCAAAACCCTGGAGTTATTGCTCCTCTATTTTGCGGCATCTTCCCGGAAGGCGGAAACCCAGTCCCAGCGCCTTCCTCCCCTGAACCCGGGGGAAATCGGAAAAATTCACCTGGCCCGGCAGATCCTGGGCCGGGATTTTGAAAATCCCCCCCGCCTTGTTGAGTTGGCCCGACAGGTGGGATTGAACAAGGATAAGCTCAACCAGGGATTCCATTTGGAGTTCGGCTGTTCGGTCTTTGGCTGTTTCCGCCGTCAGAAAATGGAAGCGGCCCGCCAATGGCTGGCAGCCAATGAGATGAATATCACCCAGGCGGCCTATGCCCTGGGCTATGCCCAGCCCGGGACCTTTTCCCGGGCATTCAAGCATCACTTCGGCATCAGCCCCAAGGATTTTCGTTCCGCCGTACGCCGGTGAGTTTGTCCGTTGAAAATTCAGTAAAATATAACAATACGGGGATATTTCCCCGAGAAGGAGACTGCAATGTCGGATTTGGAAGAAATCATAAATACGGTTTACACCACCCCCAATCTCACCCATCAGATCTTTGATGTCCTGGCCAAGGCCGGCCATGACCTTCATGCATTGACTCCGGAAATTCTTTCCCCGTTGGATGAGCTCCATTCCATGGGCCGGGAGGCCACCCTGCGACTGGGAAAACTGGCGGGATTCAACCGGGATACCCACATTCTGGACATTGGGTGCGGCATTGGCGGTGCCGCTCGGACCCTTGCCCATGCCTTTGACTGCCGGGTCACCGGCATTGATCTCACCGAAGCCTTTTGCCGAACTGCAGACGAACTCAGCCGGGCGACCGGGGTGGGGGATCGTGTGGCGTTCAGGCATGGGAATGCCCTGGATCTCCCCTTTGACCATGGGGCCTTTGACGGGGCGGTGATGATCCACATGAATATGAATATCCCGGACAAGCCCCAATTATTCCAAGAGGCGGCCCGGGTGGTGAAGCCCGGGGGCACCTTGGCCATGTGGGAGGTCTGCCGGGGGGAAAATTCAGATGACTTGATCTATCCGGTTCCCTGGTCCGATGATGCCTCCTCCAGCTTCCTGGTGACCTTTGATGAAATGACTGGAATGTTGGCCCAGGCCGGTTTCACGGTGGAGCAGGGGGGGGATGCCCTGGAGGAAATCATGGCCTGGACCAAGGACCATGCTGCCGAATCCGTGGAAAATACCGGTCCGGGCATTGACGTTGTCATTAAAAATTTTCCGGAAAAGCAGAAAAATGCCCAGGAAAGTGCCATTACCGGAAAATTGGAAGTGGTCCGGGTAATCGCCCGTAGACAATAAACCCAATGGTTTTACCCTCCTTCCTTCCCCATTTTTGTTCCATCCCTGCCGTCCTCCGGTGGGGATGGGCTTTCTTTTTTGGGCATGTGTGATGGATGACTTTGCCATGCCTCACTTTTCCTTTGAAAAATTCTTTGCTGCACAATTTTAACGCCGGGGTGCAAAGCGCATCCCCCCCATCGTTGGTATCCATGGACAGGTTTTAACTGAAACAGGAGAGCATCCATGGACAGACCATCCGCCATCCACCGATTTTTCCTTTTGAACCCCTTTAAAAGGGGATTGTTTGAATGGGGCCTTCTTGGGGGCTGCGGCATTCTGGGTCGACTTTTTTCCTGGTCAACCCTTCCCTGGCAGCCCTGGAGCAATGTCCTGGGGGCAGGATTCATCATCTGGGCCCTGGTGTTTCACTTCCGGGTGGAACGGGCCCATGCCCAGGCCCACCAGAGTGCCCATTTGATCCAGGGCATTGTGACCACCGGGGCGTACAAACGGATTCGCCACCCCCTTTATTTGAGCCTCATGGTGTTGAACCTGGGTCTGGGATTGGTTTTCGGCATTTTAGCCGGTTTTTATCTTTCCCTTTTCACCCTTCCCCTGTGGGGGGGCACGGCCCTGGCCGAGGAAAAATACCTTTTGGAGAAATTCCCCCGGGCCTATTCAGATTACCGGGAAAAGGTGAAGTGGCGGATGATTCCGGGACTCTTCTGAACCGAAGACGGGTTGGAAGTATTTGATTTGAAAAGGAGTTGAAAAGATGTGCGTATTCAAGATGATTGTCGCCGTTGCCATGGGCGTTTTTGCCATGGTTATCGGTGTTGATGTTGCCCTTGCACAGTTGATCCAGAAGGAAACCGAATCCCTGGTGGTGACGGCCCAGAAACGGGTGGAAAATCCCCAGGATGTTCCCATCAGCATGACCCTTTTTGACGAGGTAGCCATTGATGATCTGCAATTGGAAGCCATCCAGGATATCGGTGATTATACCCCCTCTTTGATGTTGTTCGGAATCGGGTTTTCCACCTCATACCCGCCTTCAATCCGGGGGTTGTTTGCCGATGCACTGACCCTGGAAAGCACCATGGGGATCTATGTGGACGGGGTTCCTGTCACCATGGCCGTGGGGGCCAACGATCCCTTGCTGGACATTGAGCGGGTTGAAGTGCTCAAGGGGCCCCAGGGCACCCTCTATGGAAAGAACACCGAGGCCGGGGTCCTGAATATCATTTCCCGGCCACCGGACAATGATCCCATGGCCCGGTTCACCCTTCGGACTGGCAGCGATCACCTGTTGGAGGGCGCGGCCTCCTTTTCCGGCCCGGTGATTCAGGATACCCTGTACATCGGCCTTTCGGCTCGGCATTATCAAAAGGAGGGCTATGTCATCCATACCCAGACCGGGGATCCCGTGGATGACAGGGAAAATAATTTTGGAAAATTGACCCTGCGATACACACCGTCCCCGGATTGGGACATCACCCTGGTCAAAAGCCTTTTAAAGCACCAGGACGGGGCCGCCTCCATGGGCTCTTCCTCCATGGCCCCCCGGCAGGTCAGTTCCGATCTTGAGGGAAAAAACCATGCGGAAAACGATGCCACCAGCCTTAAGGTCCACCATGATGTCAATGACAAGATTTTCCTGGAATCCGTGACCACCCATCGGAACTTCACCGAAGAAAAGGACCAGGATTACGATTTTACCCCCATGGTGATTTACCACGGGCTTTCGGACAATGAATATACCAAAACCTCCCAGGAAATTCGCCTTTGCGGGACCTTTGGAAAATTAGACTGGTTGGTGGGCCTATACGGGGATACATTTGAAGACGAATTGGATGAAATCTACCAAGGGGCGGCATCCATGGCCATCCGCCAGACCATCGATGGGAATTCCCTGGGGGCCTTTACCCACCTGGATTATGAACTTACCCAAAAATGGCACCTCATCGCCGGCCTGCGGTATGACGATGAAGAAAAGAATCTCAAGGATGAGATCATGGGCCTTGATCTGACCAACTCCTATTCGGAGTTTTCCCCCAAGTTGTCGGTGAACCACCATTTTTCTTCGGATATCATGGGATACTTAACCGTGGCCAAGGGCTACAGGGCCGGGGGGGTCAACCCATATGCCATGGCCGGGTATCCCAAAACCTACGACGATGAAAGCCTGATCTCCTATGATGTGGGGGTTAAATCCATTCTCATGGATGACCGCCTCACCCTCAATGCCGCCCTCTATTACATGGATATTTCCGACATGCAGGTGACCTCCAATATCACCGGGGGCACGGGGAATTTCGGGGAAACCTATACCTCCAATGCGGCCGAGGCCACCTCCAAGGGCTTGGAATTGGATTTCAGGGGGAAACTCTGGGAAGGAATCACCCTCTTTGGCGGGCTTGGGGTCAACGAAACCACCTTTGATACCTTTAAGGATCCCCTGGGGGATTTCAGTGGAAACTTGACGATTGGTACCCAATTGGTACCAAAAAAAGGGGGGTAACAGAAATGTACCCCCCTGAAAATACAACGATGGATGGCGGAGGCACATGGGAATCGAACCCACCCGGGACGGTTCTAGCGCCCCACATCGGATTTGAAGTCCGAGGGCCCCACCAGTGAGCCGCGTGCCTCCTTCAAACCGATGACTAAAGTATACCCAACCCTTGTTTTTGTCAATTTGTTTTTCCATGGAACACGATGTATGAAATGAAATCCGGTGACAGGATGGAAAATAGGTTTTACCCTATGGTATTGGTTTGGGAAGTCTAGTATAAAAGAGTGTTTTGAATATAATAGTAAAGTGGGTGAAGATAATGATTAATAGCAAGCGAATGGGCGACCTCTTCACGGAGTTGGCCCAGATTGATTCAGAATCCCGGGAAGAGGCTAAGATCGCCGTCCGTCTTGAAGACATACTGACCCAGATGGGGGCGACCGTTGCCTATGACACGGCAGGGGAAGCCATTGGCGGGAACTGCTCCAACATGGTGGCCCGGTTCAAGGGCAATGTGGATGTGGATCCCTTATTCCTCTCGGGACACATGGACACGGTGGTGCCGGGTAAGGGCGTAAAGGTGATCTACAAGGACGGGGTTTTCCGCAGCGATGGCACCACCATCCTGGGTTCCGACGACAAGTCTGCTTTGGCCATCATCATTGAGGTCCTCAAGGTGATCCAAGAAAATAAGCTTCCCTGTCCCCCGGTTGAGGTGGTCTTCACCGTTGCCGAGGAGATCGGTCTCATGGGGGCGAAGCATTTTGATTTTTCCATGATGGCGTCCCAGTTCGGGTATATCCTGGATTCCACCGACACAGAGGGCATTGTGACCAAGGCCCCTGCGGCCAATAAAATCAACCTCAAGGTTTACGGCAAGGCCGCCCATGCCGGTGCTGCACCGGAAAACGGTGTCAATGCCATCCATGCCGCAGCCTGTGCCCTGTCCAAACTGGAATTGGGACGCATTGACGAGGTCACCACCTGTAACATGGGGCTGATCTCCGGCGGGGCCGCCACCAACATCGTTCCCGAATTTGTGGAGATCAAGGGAGAGGCCCGTTCCCATGATGTGGAGATGCTGGCCCGGGTGACAGAGAATATTAGAACCACAGTGGAAAAGACCATTGCAGACCTCCGCGGAGGGGGCGAGCTTCCCCGGGTTGAGGTGGAAGTGGAGCAGGATTTTGCCAACACCAACATTCCCGAGGATCACCCCACTGTGACCCTGGCCCGGAAGGCGGCCAAGAACCTGGGCTATGAACTGGCCAGCAAGACCATCGGCGGCGGAGCCGATGCCAATGTTTTTTTTGGCAAAGGCATCATGGCCGGGGTCCTGGGCACCGGCATGACCGATGTCCACACCCTCAAGGAATCCATTAAAATGTCGGATATGGAAAATACGGCCCGCCTGGTGCTGGAAATTTTGCAGGTCCATGCAACGGGAGCGTCAAACTAAGATGATTTTATTTCTGGATCTGGTCTCTGGCATCAGCGGAGACATGACCCTGGGGACATTGGTGGACCTGGGCGTGGATGTGAAGTGGCTTCAGGGCCAGCTTACCCCTTTGTTCAAGGGCTTCACCCTGAGAACGGAAGTTGTATTTCCCCAGCACCTGCGGGCGGTGAATCTCCACGTGGATGTGGAAGATGATAAAAGCCACCGCCACTACACCGATATCAAGGCCATCATCGAGGGGTCTGAACTTTCCGATTATGTGAAATCCAAAAGCCTGGAAGCCTTTGAGCGCATTGCCCGGGCCGAGGCCCATATCCACGGCAAGAACATTGAATCGGTTCACTTCCACGAGGTGGGCGCCATTGATTCCATGGTGGACATCATCGGCACCTTTATCTGCATCGAAAAGCTGGGCATCACCCGGGTGGCGGCCACGCCGGTTCCACTGGGATCGGGCTTTGTGGAGTGCGCCCACGGGAAAATCCCTGTGCCGGTGCCGGCCACATTGGCCGTGCTCAAGGGGATTCCCGTCACCTCCTCCGATGCGAAGACAGAAATCGTGACCCCCACGGGCGCCGCCCTGGTGGCTACCCTGGCCGAATCCTTCGGCCCCATGCCCGGGATGGCGGTTTCAAAGATCGGTTATGGTTCGGGCAAGCGGGACACCGGCGGCTCCGCCCCCAACCTGCTCAGGGGCGTCCTGGGAACACCCGTGAAAGGGGACGTCTTCGAAGACGGCCAAACCCGGGACCGGATCTACGAGATCAAGACCCATGTGGACGACATGAGCCCCGAGGTCCTGGGCTTTGTCATGGAACGGCTTTTGGATGCCGGCGCCCTGGATGTGACCTTCACCCCCATCCAGATGAAAAAGAACCGGCCGGGCACCTGCCTCACCGTGCTTTGCAAGATGGGGGATCTGGACCGCATGGCCGGGCTCATCCTGGGCCAGACCTCTGCCATTGGACTGAGATACACCATCTGGGACCGGATCATTCTGGACCGCAGCCTGGAAACCCGGGAGACCTGCTTTGGTCTCCTGGATGTGAAAAAGATCGTCGGACCGGAAGGCAAGGTCCGGATTGTACCGGAATACGATGCCTGTAAAGCCGTTGCCCTGAAGGAAAACCTTCCGTTGATGGATGTGTTTTCAAGGGTTGAGAAAGAGCTGAACCCTTAACGGGTAATCCCAATCCTGCCAGGGGAATCCCCCTTGACAGGATTGGGGTCAGGATATAGAAAAAAGGATGCCACACACCATGCCGCATCTTGCACGCTGGGATGAAAAACTCGTACTTTTTACTGCCACCGGATTTGGCCTGGGGCGCATTCCCGTTGCCCCGGGGACCTTTGGAACCTTGGCTGGACTGCCCTTGATCTGGATCTTGTCCGCAGCCGGGCCTGCCTTGGCCGCCTTTTTGCTCACCGGCTTTGTCCTGGTTTCCGTTTACGTGGCGGATCGGGCATCCACCCTCATGGGAAAAAAGGATCCCGGTGCGGTGGTCATTGATGAAATGGTCGGATATTGTGTGGCCATGACACTGGTTCCCCTAAGTTTATCCACCCTGATTGCCGGATTTTTGGCCTTCAGGTGCTTTGATATTCTTAAGCCCGGGCCGGTGCGCTATTTTGAAGGCTATTCCGGCGGTGCCGGGATTGTACTGGATGATATGATGGCCGGATGGCTGGCCGCTGTTGTTGTGAAATGTTTACACCTTTGGGGTTTGATATAGGAGATTGGATATGGAGATGAACAAGGAAAAGGAAAAAGCGATACAGACGGCCATGAGCCAGATCGAGCGTCAGTTCGGCAAGGGCTCCATCATGAAGCTTGGCGGTCGTGTTGTGGAAGAGGTACCGGTAATCCGGTCCGGTTCCCTGGCCCTGGACAAGGCATTGGGCGTGGGCGGATATCCCCGGGGACGGGTTATTGAAATCTACGGCCCGGAATCTTCGGGTAAAACCACCCTGACCCTCCATGCCGTTGCAGAGGCCCAGAAACAGGGCGGTATCGCCGCCTTCATCGATGCCGAGCATGCACTGGACGTTTCCTATGCGAAAAAGCTGGGCGTTAACTGCGACGAACTGCTGGTCTCCCAGCCCGACACCGGTGAACAGGCCCTGGAAATTGCCGACATGCTCATCCGTTCCGGCGGCATTGACATCCTGGTTGTGGACTCGGTTGCCGCCCTGGTACCCCGGTCGGAAATCGAAGGTGAAATGGGCGACTCCCACATGGGGCTCCAGGCCCGGCTCATGTCCCAGGCCCTGAGAAAGCTCACCGCCACCATCGGCAAAACCAACACCACCATCATCTTCATCAACCAGATCCGTATGAAGATCGGCGTGGTCTATGGCAACCCCGAAACCACCACCGGTGGTAACGCCCTGAAGTTCTACGCCTCCCAGCGCCTGGAAATCCGCAAGGCCGCCGCCATCAAGGACGGCCAGGACGTCATCGGTTCCCGCACCCGGGTGAAGGTGGTCAAAAACAAATTGGCCCCCCCATTCAAAAACGTCGAATTCGACATCATGTACGGTGAAGGCATCTCCAGAACCGGGGACCTTCTCGACATGGCCGTTGAACTGGATATTGTTGATAAGAGTGGATCCTGGTATTCTTTTGGAGGGGAGCGCATCGGACAGGGCCGTGAAAACGTCAAGACTTTCCTGACCAGCAACCCGGATATCTTTGATCGCATCGAATCCAGTGTGAGAACTGAGCTGGGGATTGGAACCAAATCCGAAACCACCCCTGAAGCTGAGAATGTATAACCCCGTTTGGGACGTGAGGAGTAACGCCATATGAAAGGTAATGAAGCCCGGAAAATTTTTCTGGATTATTTTAAGAAGCACAATCACCAGCATGTTCGCTCATCTTCCTTGATTCCCCAGGACGACCCCACCTTGCTCTTTGTCAACGCAGGCATGGTGCAGTTCAAACGGGTCTTTACCGGGGACGAAAAACGGGAGTACAGCACTGCGGTAACCTCCCAGAAATGTGTCCGGGCCGGCGGTAAGCACAACGATTTGGAAAATGTTGGTTATACGGCCCGCCACCATACCTTTTTTGAAATGCTGGGCAACTTTTCCTTTGGGGATTATTTCAAGGAACAGGCCATTGAATTTGCCTGGGACCTGCTCACCAACGGCTACGGGTTTGATCCGGAAAAACTCCATATCTCCGTCTATAAGGACGATGATGAAGCCTACGATATCTGGAAGGATAAAATGGGCATCCCCGAGACCCGCATCAGCCGCCTGGGGGAAGAGGACAACTTCTGGGCCATGGGCGACACCGGTCCCTGCGGCCCCTGTTCCGAGATCCACATCGATAGGGGCGTCCAGTTTGCCTGCGACGACCCCAATTGCGCCGTGGGCTGTGACTGCGACCGGTGGCTGGAACTGTGGAACCTGGTCTTCATGCAGTTCGAACGCTCTGAAGACGGGACAATGACCCCCCTTCCCAAACCCTCCATCGACACGGGCATGGGCCTGGAACGGGTGATCTCCGTTCTCCAGGGGGTTCCCACCAACTATGACACCGACCTTTTCACCCCCATCATGGACAAGGTGGGCGAGCTCTCCGGCAAGAAACGGGGCGAGTCCGACCAGGTGGAAGTGGCCATGAAGGTCATTGCCGACCATTCCCGGTCCGCCGCCTTCCTCATCTGTGACGGTGTGCTGCCCTCCAACGAGGGCAGGGGCTATGTGCTTCGCCGCATCATGCGCCGGGCCATCCGCTACGGACGCTCCATCGGACTGAAGAAGCCCTTCCTCAACGAAACCGTCAAGGTGGTCTTCCAGATCATGGACGAGGCCTATCCCGAGCTCAAGGATTCCGCCGCCTTCATCCTCAACGTGGTTCAGAACGAGGAGGAAAAATTCCTGGAAACCCTGGGAACCGGCATGAAACTTCTGGAAGCCACCATTGCCGACGTGGAAAAGAAAGATCCCAAAATCATCCCCGGCGATGTGGTCTTCAAGCTCTACGATACCTTTGGTTTTCCCGTGGACATCATTGTGGACCACCTCAAGGAAACCGATATCCAACTAGACATGGACGGCTTTGATGCGGCCATGGCAGAGCAGAAGGCCAGATCCAAGTCCAAGAAGAAATTCATGGGCGTGGGTGAAGCGTATAAAAGCCTGACCTCCCAGGGCATCAAAACCCCCTTCAAGGGATACGACGGCCTGGAGCTTTCCGCCGAAACCCTGATCCTGGTCCGGGACGACAAGGAACTGGATTCCGCCACCGCCGGAGAGGCCCTTGAAATCGTGACCAAGGAGACCGTCTTCTACGCCGAATCCGGCGGGCAGGTGGGGGATGCCGGTGTCATGGAAAACGGGGACTGCAAGATCGAAATTGCCGACACCGTAAAAGATCCTTCGGGCATTGTCATCCACAAGGGCAAGGTGATTTCCGGCACCGTAAAGAAGGGCGATACGCTCTCGTTGAAGGTGGACGGAGACAAACGCCGCTGCACCGCCGTGAACCACACCGCCACCCATATCCTCCATTCCGCCCTGGGAAAGGTGCTGGGGGACCATGTGAAACAGAGCGGCTCCCTGGTCACCGACTCCCGGTTGCGCTTTGACTTTACCCATTTCTCCGCCATCACTGCCGAAGAACTGGCCGCCATTGAAAACGAGGTCAACTTTCGCATCCGGGAAAATCACAGCGTGGCCACCCTGGAGATGTCCATGGACGACGCCGTAAAAGCCGGTGCCACGGCCCTGTTCGAAGAAAAATACGGGGACACGGTGAGGGTGGTTTCCCAGGGGGACTTCTCCAAGGAACTCTGCGGGGGAACCCATACGGAACGCTCCGGCGATGTGGGATTTTTCAAGATCCTTTCCGAAGCCGGCATTGCTTCGGGTGTCCGCCGCATTGAAGCCGTCACCGGTCAGGCCGCCGTGGATGCCGTCCACAGCTTTCAGTCCGTTGTGGAATGCACCGCCGGTCTGGTCAAGGCCAACAAAGAGAGCCTGACCGAACGGGTGGACGCCCTGGTCAAGGAGAAAAAGACCCTGGAAAAGGAATTGGCCGCACTCAAGGCCAAGATCGCCTCCAAGTCCGTGGACGACATTGACTCCGCCATTAGGGAGATCAACGGGGTCAAGGTTCTGGCCAGGCGGGTGGAAATAGAGAACCCCTCCCAGCTCCGGGATTTGGCCGATAAGTTCAAGAATAAACTGGGCTCCGGCGTCCTTCTTCTGGGTGCGGAATCCAATGGAAAGGCCCTGCTCATCGCCGTGGTGACCCAGGACCTCACCGGCCAGTACAAGGCCGGGGATATTGTCAAGAAAGCGGCCGGCATCGTGGGTGGCGGCGGCGGCGGACGGCCGGACATGGCCCAGGCCGGCGGCACCAAACCCGAAAACCTGGATGCGGCCCTTGAATCGGTATACGAAATCATGTCATGACCGCATACTTCATTAGACGACTGCTACTGGTGATCCCGACCTTCATCGGGATCACCGTCATGGTCTTTACCATCACCCGGTTTGTGCCGGGGGGGCCCATTGAACGGATCATCTCCGAGACCCGGGCCCTTCAGATGGGCCAGGGGGGAGGGTCTGCCTCCTCCCGGGCAGGCGTCAGTTCCGGCCAGCCCCTTTCCCAGGAGCAGATCGAAAAGCTCAAGGCATATTACGGCTTTGACAAGCCCGTCCTGGAAGCCTATGCCTCCTGGCTGGGTAATGTTCTAAAAGGGGACCTGGGCCGGTCCACCCGGTACCAGGATCCGGTGTGGGAGATGATCCGGGATAGGATTCCCATCTCCCTTTACTTCGGCATCCTCTCCCTCATGGCCATCTACGGGGTCTGTATCCCCCTGGGGGTGGCCAAGGCCGTGCGCCACCAATCCGCCTTTGACAACGTCTCCTCCATTATTATTTTTTCCGGCTATGCCATCCCGGGATGGGTGGCCGGGGTCCTTATGCTGGTGGTCTTTGCCTCCAACTACGATGTCTTCCCCCTGGGCGGCCTGACATCGGACTTTTTTTCCGAGATGAGCCCCTGGGAAAAGGTACAGGACCTGGCCATGCACACCATTTTGCCCCTTTTGGCCTATGTGGTGGGCTCCTTCACCGTCATGACCCTGCTCATGAAAAACACCCTTATGGACAACCTCTCCGCCGATTATGTGAGAACGGCCATTGCCAAGGGACTCTCCTTTAAACAGGCGGTCTTCCGCCATGCCCTGCGCAACAGCCTGATTCCCATTGCCACCAGCTTTGGCAACAATATCTCCATCCTCCTCATGGGATCCTTTCTCATTGAAAAGGTCTTTAACATCGACGGCATGGGGCTGCTGGGGTATGAGTCGGTCATTGACCGGGACTATCCCGTGGTCATGGGGATCCTGGTGATTTCATCCCTGCTCTTCATGATCGGCAATATCCTCTCGGATCTCTGCGTGGCCATGGTGGATCCCAGGGTCAGGTTTAAATAGCCATGGGCATGGTAAAGGAGACATCATGAAATTGAACCCGGTCACCCTCCAGAAATTGCGACGCTTCCGCTCCATCAAGCGGGGCTTCTGGTCCTTTGTGATCATCTCGGGATTGATTCTCTTTTCCTGCCTGGCCGAACTCTTCATCAACTCCCGGGCCCTGGTGGTCAAGTATGAAGGGGAATACTTCTTCCCCACCTACGGCCACCTCATCCCCGGCTCCACCTTCGGCAAGGACTATGAGTACGAGACCCGGTACCGGGACTTACAAAAACAATTCAGGGACGAGGGCGGTGGAAACTGGGTGATCATGCCCCCCATCCCCTACAACCCCTACGAGAACGACCTGCGCCTCAACGAATACCCCCCATTTCCCCCCTCCCTGTCCCAGCGCCACATCATGGGCACGGACAATGTGGGGCGGGATATCTTTGCCCGCCTGGTCTACGGGTTTCGAACGGCCATTGGCTTTTCCCTGTTCCTGCTTTTGCTCAATTACACCGTGGGCATTACCATTGGCTGCTCCATGGGTTATTTCGGGGGAAAGTTTGACCTTTTTTTCCAGCGGGTCATCGAGATTTGGTCCAATGTCCCCTTCCTCTACGTGATCATCATCATCTCCTCCATTGTGGTGCCCAACTTCATGATCCTCCTCCTCATCATGGCCTTTTTTGGCTGGATCGGGATCACATGGGTCATGCGCACCATGACCTATAGGGAAAAGGAGCGGGAGTATATCCTGGCGGTGCGTTCCCTTGGGGCCTCCCATTTCAGGATTGTCTTCCGCCACATCATCCCCAACACCATCTCCGTCATCGTGACCTATGCCCCCTTTGCCATCTCCGGCGGCATCGTTTCCCTGACCTCCCTGGACTACCTGGGATTTGGCCTTCCCGCCCCCACCCCCTCATGGGGGGAACTCCTCTCCCAGGGATGGCAGAACATGGAGGCCTGGTGGATTTCAACCGCCGTGGTCTCCGCCCTCATCGTCACCCTCATGACCGTCACCTTCACCGGGGAGGGTATCCGGGAGGCCTTTGACCCCAGGCGCCATTCCACCTATGAATAGCCCCGACAACAAAAGGGCCCATCCCTTTTAGATCGGGCCCTAAGTCTTAAACCATTTAATGTTGAGCTGAGATATGACCTATAATTTTGATCCGGACAAATGGTATGACGACGAACTCTTTATCCTCCAATCCAAACTGAAATCCAGCCAGATCACCCAGGAAGAATACAACAGCGCTGTTGACGCACTGGATGAAAAATTGGACGAGATGTGGGCCCGCCTCAACGGTACCTACCAGATTAATGCCGACAAAACCTCCTGATGTATAAAGGGATAGCCAGTTTAAAGAACGCCTGTCGCCTTTGAATGTCGGTCGCATCTGATGGATGGGCAAAAGGTTGGCCGTTCTCCAATTGGTTTCGTGAGCCTATTTCTTTTTCCTATCCCGGATATTTCACTGGATGGATTGCCCTAACTTCAGCACTTCCATATTGTTTTAAGGCTCATGTTGCGTTTCGGGGTCGTATAATGCTAATGGATTCTTTTTGCCACAACACCCCTTAGAAAGCTGACAGATGCAAGTAAATATAAAGACTCTGATTGATGATGTTCAATGTTATGATACAGTTCGAGAATTACGCTGGACAGAAGGGCGACAATGTCCATTTTGTGATTCCAAACGTGTAATAAAAAGGGGGTTTGATGACAAAGAGCCTGCCAGGCTGTCAATCGGCGTCCAAAAATGCCCCCCCATCGGCGTCCAATTTTGACCCCCCTGGAGTTAAAAAAAAATCACTGCCTGCTCTTCAATCTCCAGCTCTCGTTTCCGGTCTCAACTATCTCACAATGATGGGTGAGACGATCCAGAAGAGCGGTTGTCATTTTCTTGTCACCAAACACCTTTGACCATTCTCCAAAATTCAGGTTGGTGGTGATGATTACGGATGTTCTTTCATAAAGTCGACTGATCAGGTGGAACAACAGGGCCCCGCCCGCCTGGGAAAACGGCAAATAGCCCAACTCATCAAGAACGACAAAATCCACATTCTCAAGACGCCCTGCTATTTTACCAGGGGTTCCCTGGTGTTTTTCTGCCTCAAGCTGATTGACAAGATCTACAACTCCGTAAAAGCGGCCTTTTTTCCCTGTTCGGATGCTGTGGGAACCGATGGCTGTGGCAAGGTGGGTTTTGCCGGTGCCGGTTCCCCCGATAAAGATGAGATTCCGCCTCTCTGACAAAAATCGCCCCTGGTAAAGGTCTTTGATTATCATCTCTTCTGCCGGGATATTGGCAAAATCGAAGGTGTTAATGTCTTTTAATATCGGGAATTTGGCGATACCCATCTGGTATCGGATTGACCTGGTTTTTCTTTCAAGGCCTTCGGCTTTGCACAAATGATCCAGGATTTCATGGACTGTATGCTTTCTTCAGATTCCCTGGGTAACGACATCGTCAAATGCCCCAACCATCCCAAACAATTTCAGTTCCTTCATCCTGTCTATCAATTCATGGCTCTGCATCTGATCTCTCCTTTTCTGAGGCGGTCGTAGCGCCCGCAGTCTGCCAGGGGTTCATTTGCCAACTGAAGACGGGAAGGGACTTCTACCGGCTTGATCGGAGAGCCTTCCACTTCCCTGGCCAGCCAATTCAATATGACATCACTCTGGTAAACACCGGAGGACAAGGCCTTCCGGCAAACTTTGTCGGCTGCTTCTACACCATACTGTCTGGCTGCAGAAAGGATGTTCACAAATTGTCGGTCTCCGCCGGGACGTTGGGTCAAACGGTGCCTCAGCCGTTCCAGCCCCGCCGGCAGTTCCCAGTTCCGGAACGGGGCCCCGTTTCTGAGGGCGCCGGGTTTTCGTTTCAGCACATCAAGGTAATGCCATGGATCGTAGATGGTCTGGTCCCGGTCAAAGCATCTTGTATGGCAAGCAATCTCTTCCCCGTCCTCCCCCTGTGTCAGGATAGTTGTCACCTCAAACCAAGGCAGCCGGGATAACGCCCAGCCCTCTCCACCCCGCGGGGTGGAGAGGGCTGGGCGTGGCGACCTATAATTGGCTGCCTATAATCCTTTTCTCTTCGGGGGCATTGGAGGATGACACATGCCATATTCTGAAAAATTTAAACGTAAAATGGTGCAGAAACTCGCGGGGCCAGATGCTATTTCGGCCACTGCCTTGTCAAAACAGGTTGACGTACCGCAGTCAACTTTATCAAAATGGCTTAAAAACCCCCTGTGTCAGGATAGATGTCGCCTCAATTGAAAAATATAGAGGGGCGTTTAGGAGGTACCAGTGGGGTACTCTATTCAGTTTAAAGATTCCGTGTTAAAAAAGGTTCTTCAAGGAAACAAATCTCATTCCGAGATAGCATCGGAATATGGGGTTGGAAAATCCACGATTGGCAAATGGCTTAGAGCCTACAAACAACATGGCAGCATCAATATGAAATCAAAAGAGAAACGGCCAAAAGACTGGTCAGCATTGGAACGAATCAATGCTTTGATAGAAACAGGTTCTATGACGCCGGAAGAATGCGCTTCATGGTGCCGCAAAAACGGGATATTCCCCCACCATTTGGAACAATGGAAGAAAGACGCCGTCTCGGGAATGTCAACTCAGCCAAGGAAAAGAATTTCTGAAACTGAAAAGCAGTTGCGAAAAGAAAATTCCACATTGAAAAAAGACCTATCCCCTCTGTGACAATGTAACTGAGACACTTACCTATTGAAAAATTAATGTAGGGCGGGTAAGGAACTTTGTTACGAAAAAGGCCAAGTTGAATTTGATATCCCAGCAAGAGAACCAGGACGCCCCCAAAGGGGTCCCAACGGAAGGAGCCCATAGGGCGACTGGAGTTGGGGCCCCTTTGGGGGGTGGTGATAGCTTCCCTGATCCCGAAGTCCCTGAAAAGAAACCACGCCGCAAATTTACCGCTGCATACAAGCTTCGGATCCTTGAGGAGGTCGACCAATGTTCCGAGCCAGGTGAAGTTGGACAGATACTCCGGAGAGAAGGGCTTTATTCTTCTAATTTGACCACTTGGAGGCGTGCCAGGGAAAATGGGATTCTTCTGGCTATGGCCCCTCGAAAGCGGGGCAGAAAACCCAAGAAAAAAAATCCATTGGCGATTCAGAATGCAACCCTTGAAAAAGAAAACAGGCGCTTACAGGCAAAACTGAAGCAAGCGGAACTCATCATTGAGGCGCAAAAAAAAATTTCTCAGATTCTGGGAATTCAACAGAATCTCGACGGAATAGAAGGAGACAACTGATGGATGCTGCCCTTGAGTTGAGCTCTGATATCGGCAAACAACCTTCTTGCGCGGCATTTGGCATTCCCAGGGCATCTTTTTATAGGTTCCATTTTTCTCAAAAACCACAAAGGACCAATCCGTCACCACCATTGGCCCTGAATCTCCAGGAGGAAAAAACGGTTCTTGATATCCTCCATTCTGAAAAATACCAAGACCATACACCGTATCAGGTGTACGCTTCTCTCTTGGATGAGGGCGAATACCATTGTTCGATCAGAACCATGTATCGACTTCTTCACAAAGCGCATGGTGCTGTTCCCCAGCGGCGTCGGCAGATCAAACGTCCAAAATACAAAAAGCCGGAACTGCTGGCAATTAAACCTAATCAGGTATGGTCATGGGACATCACAAAATTGAAAAGCAACGTAAAATGGACCTACTTCTATCTTTATGTAATCATGGATATTTTTAGCCGGTACGTTGTCGGTTGGATGGTTGCTCATCGGGAACAAACAGCTTTAGCAAAGCGCCTAATTAAAGAATCCTGCAAAAAACAACAGATTAAACCAAAACAACTTGGGCTACATGCCGATCGGGGGTCCAGCATGAAATCCAAAGGAGTTGCCCAGCTTCTTGTTGATTTAGGTGTTACCAAAACCCATAGTAGGCCCCATGTTAGCAACGATAATCCATATTCTGAATCCCAGTTTAAAACGCTGAAATATTGCCCAAAATTCCCGCAGAATTTTGGTTCAATCGAAGATGCCAGGGCATTCTGCCAGGATTTTTTTCGGTACTACAATTCTGAACATCACCACTCTGGGATCGGCTTGGTTACCCCTGAACAGCTTCATTATGGCCTTGCTGATGATATCTATCTGCACCGTACCCAGACATTGGAAAAAGCTTTCATGATGAATCCGAAACGATTTAAGGGGAAAAGGCCCATGCCACCGGCTTTACCGGAGGCTGCTTGGATCAACAAACCTAAAGACGGATCAACTGATATGGTTAGAGTCTAAATTATTGAAAATGGTGTTTCATTTTCATTGACACATTCCGCACATTCCGGGCGACATCTATCCTGACACAGGGGGGGATGAACCTATATCATTTCTCACTGTATCGGTTGAACCTCTTAGGGTCCTCCACCATAGGTGGAGGATTACGTCACGGATTTAAGGGGAAAAGGCCCATGCCACCTGCTTTGCCGGAGGCTGCTTGGATCAACAAACCGAAAGACGGATCAACTGATATGGTTAGAGTCTAATTTAACAAATACCGTGTCTCATTTTCATTAACACATTCCGAGCCGATTTTATCGTGTCCGGTGATAACCATCTCCTGGAGCTGAAGCACTACCAGGGTATACAGATCGTTACGGCCAAGATCTTTGTTAACAAACTTGAGGTCTAACTCTTGGCTTTTAGCGGGCTTTTTCTTTCCAAATATACCAATACCAAAAGAGAGGTGCCGTACAAACATTTCCAACAACGATTAAACCTAACCAAAAACTTCTTTTCTCTTTCGGTACTTTACCTGACAAATAAAGATAGCTTAAGTTGATAAGCATGGCTAACAGAACCGCAAAAACCGTTGGCACTATAAAGCTTTCCATGGTCTTATATATTGAAGTGAATTCATAGTCTGGATTATTCATAAACTCAGTAATCTCGCCAGATAAAAGGAACAAGGTTATTAGAGTACCCTGGAAAAATGGAAAGATCATAATCAAACCAATCAATGCCTTAAAAGCAGTATGAATCATAATCACCTCGCCTTACTTTCTCGGAAAGAATGGTTTGTAATCGTCATTTATTGTTTTGTAATCCATTTTAGTATCCAACTCATATGAACCAAACCCAAAACCTCGGCCCAGGAATCCAAAATTGACGCCTCGGCCTTTTAAAAATGATTCACTGCAAGGATCATAAGTCATTTCTACTGTAATACCTAAAAAGTTGAAACCTATCGCCTTGCTCGCCTTTTGAAGATCTTCGACGGTACCAAATGACAGGCCTGCGGTTAGGCCTATAGGCGAGAGAGCCCCTCCGTCTATATCGCCTTCTCCACCCGCTATATATGCTCCCCACTCTCTTTTATCTCGTAATGAAGTCTCCCCGTATACTCCACCTTGAAAGGCGCTAAAATTGTTAGACCCATTCTTTGCCCCTGGCCCTCCGATTCCGCCAGCTCCACCGAGACCAATATACCCTACAAGCAAACCTTTCGGATCAATAAAGCTGACAGGGTTATTGAGGGCGTAGACAAATGGATTGATTCCACCGGCTAAGCCAATGGGATCGGGGGTAATATATCTTCCAGAGAAGGGATCATAATACCTGTGCCAGTTATAATACAAACCAGTTTCCACATCAAAATACTGGCCCGGAAACCGAAAATGATTTTGTACATCTTCCGTGTTGACCATCACCGATCCAAATGGTCGATAGCTTCCATCCCAGATCACCTGGCCTTCGCCGTTGATCATTTTTATGGGGGTTCCTAAATGGTTATTGATATAATAGGCGACCCCTGGTTGGGGTGTCCCGGTTTCCAAATAACCTGCTAAAGAACCGATGGATGCCAGCAAAATTTCAGGTGGTTTTTTTATGGGCATCTCACCATCATATCTTTTATAATGCGGATTTGTGGTAAAGTTCAACGCTAGGGTGTCCAAGTTTAGGTTGACCGGAATCTCCTGGTTAACGATTAAACCAATAGAATCCGACCAATACTGTGAGCCATTGTAATCTATCCTGAATTTATATTTTTTTACCGGGACTCGGCAATTTTATGAAGCCGGGCACCATTGGCAAGTGCTTCCTTTTCCCATTCAAGAATCATTTCCCGTTCCTTAGGGCTGTGCTTTCTTCCTCGTCCCCCCAAATTTCTTGGACTTTTTTTTTGAGGGCGAGAAGCGTTGCTGTCTCGGCAAGGGCTTTCTCCTTACGTTTCAGCTCTTTTTCCAGGGTTCGAATCCGTTTGATGTCCTTGGCGTTTCGTTTAGGTTTTACAGGCGCACAATTTTTATTACCAAGGGCATTCAGTATTTGAAGACGCCATTGTTGCAGGTGGGTTTCATGGATGCCCTTTTGGCGAAGTAAGCCCCCCAAATCCTGATCGGAAAGAGAAGCAGCTTCAAGGACAAGTTTTAATTTTTCTTCAGGGCTCCAGTCTTCTGGGCATTTAGGGGGCATATGCGGCCTCCTTATGGATAATTTGGCAGTATGGTTGTTGCTATAAGGTGATGAAACACCGGCATTTTTAAGCCATTTTGATAAAGTTGACTGCGGTACGTCAACCTGTTTTGACAAGGCAGTGGCCGAAATAGCATCTGGCCCCGCGAGTTTCTGCACCATTTTACGTTTAAATTTTTCAGAATATGGCATGTGTCATCCTCCAATGCCCCCGAAGAGAAAAGGATTATAGGCAGCCAATTATAGGTCGCCACGCCCAGCCCTCTCCACCCCGCGGGGTGGAGAGGGCTGGGCGTTATCCCGGCTGCCTTGGTTTGAGGTGACAACTATCCTGACACAGGGGGTCGTTGTTGCGCCTTGTAAGCGCAATCCTTATGGAAACAAGTGAAGAATGGGAAACGGGTAAAATTTACCTAAACATGAAAACAGATTTGATCCACTGATCGAATTTACAGACAAAATGTTGCTTTATCCGAGGGGGTTGTTTTACAAAAATTTCGACGGTTAAAATCTACCGCCAACATGGAGAAGAAGGCCGCTTAATTTTGTGGTGTTGCCCAAGGCATTTAAGCTGGCATCAACGATTAGCGGAAGTGAGAGCCAGGCCCTGAGAATGGGCACTTCAAATACTGCTCGTCGGAGGGGGTTGGGTTCCGCTTCCGCGGGTTCAACCACCAGCTTTTTATTTTGGGCATCATTTTTTTTTAAGATCTGGGCGACAACTTGCTTGACACACACCGGCTATACATGCACCGGCATGGGCGCCTTCAAACTACAGGGTACCAGCACCTGGCATTTCCCGCAGACATGGGTGGTCTCTTCCAACCCAGCCAGTTCCTGGCTGTGGTGGAGATTCTCATTGAGCCGGGCCCAGCATTTTTTCCGATCGATTCCCGCATCCGGGGAAACTGCGTCCACAGGACAGCGCTTGACACAGATCAGGCAGGACTTCCCTCCCTTGTAGAGGCAGAGTTCCTCGGCTGTTACCAGAGGGGCATCCCCCAGATCTGCCTCCGTAACCAGACTTCCCAGACGACCGGCACAACCCTGGGGCGTGATGAACTGGGCATTGACCCCGAATCGTCCAAGGCCGGCAATGTAGCCCAGGTGTTTGTGGGACCACCGGGCCATGAGGGTCTCGTGGTTGAAGTTGTGGGTGGCCGGAACCAGGGCGGAGGCATATCCCTGGGCCTCCAGATATGCCTGGAGGCGTTGGCAAAGGTGGTTGATCAAAGCATTGGTGGATTGATAGGCCAGGCCCCAGTTGCGGCAGGGGACCTCTCCCCTGTGGTTTTCCAGGGCCAGTTCTTTTTTAAAGGGGATGAAAAAGACCACCACGGTTTTGGCCGTGGGTAACAAATCTGTGGGAAGGGCATGGTTGGGAGCTGCGATGTGGGGGAGGATGTTGAACCGGTCATCGGCCCGGGCCGTGACCAGCAAGGGGGAGCGCCAGATGGACGCAGGGTGGCGGGCCTCTACATAGGCCGTCATTTCAGATTCAAGAACCTTCCCCGGATCGATTTTTGCTGTGGTCATGGCTATCCTCCTGAAAAGATGTTTCCAGGAGGATAGCCATTTTAAGTGTGGAACGCCAGTCCTATTTTAATAGACCCTTCTTTTGGAAAAGCCTTTGCCCAGGACGTTGAAGGTGTTCTCGGTGATGAGGAAGGCATCGGGATCTTCCTGGAAGACGATCTCCTCGATGCGTTTGATCTGGAAGGGGTTCACCACGGTGAGGATGACGTTCTTCTCCTTGCCGGTGTAACCGCCTTCCCCCTTGAGGAAGGTGACGCCCTTGTTTTGGCGGTTCATGATTTCGTCGGCAATGGCCCTGGGCTTGGAGGAGATGATGAACATCATTTTCCTCTGGTTGAACAGGGTCATGGCATAGTCGATGACCTGGGAAGAAATATAGGAAGAGGCCACGGAATAGAGGATGAGATCCGTCTCCAACGTCCCGAAACTGAAGCCAAAGAGGAAAAGGTTAAACAAAAAATTATAGGTTCCGATGCGGATGCCCAGCTTCTGGTTCAGGATGATGGAGATGATATCATTGCCCCCGCCCGATCCCAAGGAACGGAAGATCATGCCGGCCCCCATGCCCACCAAGGAACCACCCGCTAGGGCCGCCAGCCAGGGATCCTGAATGCCGGCATTCCAGGAAAGAAGATCCATGAAGGCGGTGATGATAATCATGCCGTAGAAACTGTAGAGGAGGAAGCGTTTTGAAATGAACTTCCACCCCAGGATGAAAACCGGGAGGTTGAGCACCAGGTACCAGAGCCCAGGGCTCATGGTATCGGAAAAGTAGAAAAATAAAATGCCCAGGCCGGAAAATCCGCCGGTGATCATCCCGTGGGGAATGATAACGCCCTTCAGGCCCAGTGAAAGGATTGATGCCCCCACAGTAATCAGGAAAAGGTTCCAGGGTACCGAGTAGGTCATTTGTTGGGGAAATTTCAATTTCATATGGGTCACCTAAATTAAAGTCACGATGGAAAAAAGTCGCATCTAATATAATGCTTCCGCTTAAAAAACAAGCCTATTTTAACCCTGCCAGAATTTTTTTAATTCCCGGGCCAGACCGGCAGTATCCCTGACCCATCCCGGATCGGTCCATTCCCCGGGGAAAAGGGATTTCAGGCCAGCCTGGGCAAAGCGCCGGTCCAGGAGAACCACCACTCCCCGGTCGCTTTCGGTGCGGATCACCCGGCCTGCGGCCTGGAGCACCCGGTTAAAGCCGGGCATGCGATAGGCATGGAAAAAACCGGACCCGGATTCCCTGTCCCAAAAGTTGCGGATGCTCTCCTGCTCCGGGCAGATCTGGGGCAGGCCCACCCCTACGATGACGACGCCCTTGAGCCGGTCCCCCACCAGATCGATCCCTTCTCCGAAAATGCCGCCCATGACGGCGAATCCGGTAACCTCGGTGTCGGTTTGAAAGGTATCAAGGAATGCCTGGCGTTCTTCCTCCGCCATGCCCGATTCCTGGATCAGGAGGGTGTGGGCCCAGTTTTTTTCTTCGACCATGCGGGCCACATCTTCAAGATACCGATAGGCCGGGAAAAAGACCAGATAATTTCCCGGGTCCGCGGCAATGGTTTCCCGGATGGTCCGGGCCGTTTCTTCGTAAAAGGATTCCCGCTTCCGATAGGTGGTCTCGATGCCCGTGTGGATAAACAGCCCCAGGTTATTCCTGTCAAAGGGGGAGGGCAGCTCAATGGCATAGGGCTGGATCCGGTCCCCAAAGAGAATGGTCTGGTAATATTCCCTGGGGTAAAAGGTGGCGGAAAAAAAGATGGTGGAGGCACTCCTTTTGATGAGGCTGGAAAAGATGGCCGAAGGATCCCTGCAGAAAAGAAGGAGATCCAGATCATCGGAGCCGGTCCGCTCCAGGAAACATTCGTACCGATGGTCAAAATAATCATATATGGAAAGCAAACCCGCAGCTTCATAGTAAACGTCCAACAGCTCCTCCCGCACGGGATGATCGTGGTGGCGCTCCAGCCAGAGGTCGGCGAGGTCGCAGAAATCAGCCAAGGGTTCCAGAAAATATTCCGGCACATGGTCCAGGGCCTGGAAATCAACCTCACTGAGGTAGAAGCCGGACAATTTGTCCATGGCCTTTTCCACCCCTTCCAGGGCTTGGTCCATCTTTTCCAGGGACGGCCCCATGGCCTCCCGGATCTCCAGAACCCGGGTTTTGAAAAAGGGGGCCGAATACATGGACCGGAGCCGGTCGGGAAGGTTATGGGCCTCGTCCACCAGAAAGGTGTAGTCGGTCTTGTCCCGATCAAAGAAGCGTTTGAGATAGACCCGGGGATCAAAGGCATAGTTGAGATCGCAGATGATCAGATCGCATTCCAGGGAAAGGTCCAGGGAAAGTTCAAAGGGACAGATGTCAAATTCCCTTGCCAGATCTTCGATGCGCTCACGGTCAAATAGATCATGGTCCTTGAGCCGGGCCATGGCCTTGGGCAGCTTGGTGAAGTATGCGTGGGCATAGGGGCAATTGTCCATGTCGCAGACCTGGTCTGAGGTGAAGCAGATCTGCCGTTTGGCCGTGAGGACCATGGTCTTGAGGCGCAGTCCCTTTTCTGCCATCAAAGAGACGGCCTGGCAGGCCACCCGTTTCCCCGGGGTCTTGGCCGTGAGGTAGAAAAGGGTCTGGGTATGGCCCAGGCCCATGGCCTTGAGGGCGGGAAAGAGGGTGGCAATGGTCTTTCCCGTTCCCGTGGGGGCCCTGGCAAAAAGGATCTTCTGGTGCTTGATGATGCGGAAGACGGCCTCGGCCAGGTCCCTCTGCCCCTTGCGGAATTTACCAAAGGGGAATTCCAAAGATTCGATGCTTTGGTTGCGGATGCGTTTCCAGTCCTGTCGGCGGCTGAGAAGGGAGAGGTAGATCTCACTCTGGTTCTTGAAAAATTCGGCCAGCTCGGAGGCCGTACAGGTCTGGCAAGCCTCCGCCACGGCATGGCTGCGGATCTGGGCATAGGTAAGGACCAGTTCCACCGTTTCCAGGTTCCGGGCCCGGGCCAGCATGTGGCCGTAGCACTTGAGCTGGGCCAGGTGGGAGGCCCGGGGATTCTCACACAAAAGGGCAGGGTCCCGGCGGCAGGTCTTGATCTCTTCCACCCCAAAGCCGGATTCCGTTGGGAATACCCCGTCGGCCCTGCCGAATACCTTGAGGATGAAATGGTCCTGTTCCAGTTCAACGGAAAGGGAGACTTCCTTTTCATATACCCGGTCATTGGCCGCCATCCGTTGCGCCTGGATGGTCTGGTGGCCTTTGATGCCCAGCACGGCCCGCTTACTTCCGGCATATCCGGACCGCAGATCCCCCCGGGTCTCGGTCGCCGCCACCAAATCCCGGACCGATACCCGAAATCGTTCCTTTTCGCTCAACGTATATTCCTGTGCTTATCCCTGTTCATAGCGGGAATCATCCTACCACCATAAAAAATGATTTGAAATTGGATATTATTATTTTTTGTGATAGACTTTATTTCAATTAAAAAAGCCGAGGGGTTCAGAGGCTGAAAGCCTGAATTGCCAAGGCATCATTGACGTATTAATTCCGTTTCCAATTTACATTATCGTGTCGTTTTTCGTTTCCCGATTTCCTTTAGACGGGGACGGCATGGACAACCTTAAGCATGGGGTCGACATTGAAGAAGAATGATTTATACGCCAAAGAACACAGGTCCATCACCGAAGCCAACCGGGTCTACTCGGCCCATACCGTTTCCCAGATTGCCTATTCCACCGACGTAAGGGATTTTGGCCAGGTGGCCAAGAGCGTCCCCTGCCAGAATGCCTGTCCCGCCCGGACCAATATCCCAGGGTACATCCGCTGCATCTCCGAAGAACGCTACAGCCGGGCCTATGAACTCAACCGGGGGGCCAATATTCTACCCGGGGTTCTGGGCCGGATCTGCTCCCGTCCCTGCGAGGCGGCCTGCCGCCACGGAGAGCCGGATAACGGTGTCAGTGTGGGGATTTGCCATCTTAAAAGGGCCTGTGCAGACCTGAAATCCCCCCTGCACCGGATCTTTGAGGGCCTTTACGCACCCTCTGGAAAGACCGTTGCTGTGGTGGGGGCAGGGCCGGCCGGACTGGCCGCCGCCCATGACCTGGCCATCCTGGGCCACAAGGTAACCCTCTATGAAAACGAGGAAAAGCCCGGCGGCATGCTCATGTACGGGATTCCCGAATTCCGCCTGCCCAGGGAATTGCTCATGGTGGAGATTAACAATGTTCTTCGCCTGGGGGTCACCCTTAAGACCGGTCAGGCCGTGGGAACAGAGATTTCCATTGAATCCCTTAAGGAAAAATACGACGCCGTGGTTCTGGCCACGGGCTGCACCCGTCCCAGAAAACTGGGCGTGCCCGGGGAAGGGCTGACCAATGTTTACGACGGCCTGGCCTTTATGCGGGCGGTGAATGCAGGAGAGACCCCCTACGTCGGCAAACGGACCATGGTCATCGGTGCCGGATTTACGGCCGTGGACTGCGGTCGTTCCGCAGTGCGTCTGGGCGCCCGGAAGGTGACGCTGTGCATCCGCAAAACCGTGGATCAGATGCGCATCGATGATACGGAAAAGCACGAAGCCGAAGTGGAAGGGTTGCTTATGCACAGCCTGGTCCAGCCATCCCGGATCATTGGGGAGAACGGCAAGGTCACCGGCCTGGAGCTGGTGCGCACCAAGCTGGAAACCATTGACGAGCCCCCCTACAAAGTTTCCGTGCCCATCGAGGGATCGGAATTCTCCATTCCCTGTGATTCCGTGATTGCCGCCCTGGGCCAGACCCCGGATGCCGATCCCCTGGCTCCGAACCTGGGCACCATTGACCCGGAGCAGATGACCACAGGGCTTAAGGGAGTGTTTGCTGCCGGGGATTTTGTCACCGGTTCCTCCGACGTCATCTCTGCCATTGCCGGCGGTCGGGCCTGTGCCCTGGCCATGGACGAATACCTCACCGGCCTGAAGCGGAAGCAGAAGGTGGTCCGCCTGGAATCCCACGCCTCCACCGATCGGCCCCGGTCATACGACTTCATTCCACGGGTGGACATGAACACACTGGAAATGGAAGACCGACTCAAGGATTCCAACAACGAGGTGGAGACCGGCTTTGATGCCCCCCAGGCCCATGAAGAGGCCAAGCGCTGTTACCTGTGTAACCTCAAGTATGAAATCGATCCTTTGCGCTGCATCTATTGTTCCGCCTGCATTGATGTCATGCCCAAGGACTGCATCAAAATGGTGGAGTCGGTCCCCCTGAACCAAGACGGCTCCTTTGGCGATTACCAGGAGGCATCGCAATGGGATCGTGTGGTATCCATTTCCATTGATAACGAAGCCTGTATCCGATGCGGACAATGTTATGACGTCTGTCCCATGGATTGTATTTCCGTGACCAAAACCGAACTCATAGAACTGGATACGGACGAATAGTCCTGCCTGTTTACACAAGCCCATGGGAGGTACCATGCCTAACTCTGATCATTACGTCATCATCGGGAACGGCCCGGCCGGTAACAAGACCGCCGATATCCTTCGGGAAAAGGATGCCAATGCCAAAATCACCCTGATCTCGGATGAGGACATTCCCTTTTATTATAAACCCAGACTCACCGGATATATCCTTGGGACGCTTTCCCAGGACGACCTCATGGTAAGAACCCATCAATATTATAAGGAACGCCGCATCCGGCTGCGCCTGGGACAGCGGGTCACGGGAATCGATCCCGGCAAGCACCGCCTGCTTCTGGGCCACATGGAAGAGGTCAACTACACCAAACTCATCATTGCATCGGGTTCCCGGGCCCGGGTGCTGCCGGCCATGGAGCGGTATGCCGACTGCCTCTCCTTTGTCACGGCCTATGACGAGGTGGTGGACCTTAAGGCCCGGCTGGAAGGTGGCCAACACTTTTTCATATTCGGTGGGGATCTGGTGGGATTCAAATTCATGAAGATGCTCCGGATGATGGACAAGGAGGTTACCCTGCTCATCTATCCAAATGCCTTCTGGCCCTTCAACCTCACAGACGAGATGCAAAAGGCCATTGTCTCCCGGGTCAAGGCCACCGGCGCCAATGTCATCACCCAGGACGATATCGATACCATTGAAGCCGCAGGCGACCAATACCGGATCGACACCACACGGGGCAGCCAATTCACCGCAGACATGGTCTTTTCCTTCAACGGCATGATCCCCAGGGTGGAGTTTGCCCGGGGCTGCGGCCTGGATATCGACCGGGGCATCCTGGTCAACGAATACATGGAGACCTGCCTGCCCGACATATTTGCCTGCGGCAGTTGCGCCCAGATCTACAATCCTGCCATCAACGCCTATACCACCTCCATCGGTTGGCCCAATGCCGAGGCCCAGGGCCTGGTGGCAGCGGAAAATTGCATGGGAGAAGGCCGCCAGGTGGAAATGGTGGGACGGAAGTACTTTGACCTGGAAGGGGTGAAAATCAAGACCACCTGGTGGGAAGATTTTGAAACCGGATCCGACCAATAACCTTAAGGAAATGAATCCATGAAAGAGATGAATATTGTCATTGAGATCTGCGGAAGCGCCGGAGAAGGAACCATCTCCGCCGGAGAAATCCTGAGCCGGTTCATGAGCTCCCAGGGCTTTGAGATCATGTCCTTTGATGCCTACCCAGCAGAAATCAGGGGGTTTGGCAAATGCGTGGCCCACACCCGGATCTCCTCCAGTCCCATCTATTCCCCGGGAAAACTGGCCGATGTGCTCATCGCCCTAAACGACGGCCATTCCATATCCCAGCTTTCCGCCCTTAAACCCGAGGGCATTTTAATCTACGATTCCCAACCGGCCAAACCCCATCCCGAAGACAAGAGTGTCCACGGCCTGGCCCCGGCCGGCACCACCTCCTTTGGGGTGCCCCTGACCCACCTGGCCCATAAGGCCGCCGGCAATGCTCGGGGCCGGAACATGGTGGCCCTGGGGGCCCTGGCCGCCCTGTTCAACCTGGACAAGGACGGGTTCTGCGATTCCATCAAGGGACGCTACGCCGCCAAAAAACAGATCGTCATCGATTCCAACGTCAACTCCTTTCTGGAAGGTTTCCACCATGGAAAGGAAAACTTCGAGGTCCAGGAGGATTTTGGGGTTGAACCGGAGTCGGCCCAGGCCGGTACATCGGACAAATGGATCATCAACGGCAACCAATTGGTGGCAAAGGCCGCCCTGGATGCCGACCTCAAGTTCTTTGCCGGCTATCCCATCACCCCGGCAACCAAAATCATGGAGATCCTGAGCAAGGAGCTGCCCTCCCACGGGGGATCTCTGCTCCAGACCGAGGATGAAATCTCCGCAATCGGCGCCGTGGTGGGCGCAGGCTTTGGGGGCATCCGGGCCATGACCGGCACTTCTGGACCCGGCTTCGCCCTGATGACGGAATTCTGCGGCCTTTCGGTCATGGCAGAAGTTCCGGCTGTGATCATCAACTCCCAGCGGGGCGGCCCCTCCACGGGCATCCCCACCAAAACCGAGCAGAGCGATTTCAACGCCGCCGTTTTGGGCGGCACCGGCGACTGCCCCCGGGTGGTCCTGGCCCCCACGGACACCCGCTCCTGCTACGAAGCCACGGTGCTGGGACTGCACATGGCCGAGAAATACCAGACCTTGGTGGTCATCCTTTTGGACTTTTTCCTTTCCAATTCCATCCGGAACATCCTGCCCCCGGACACGCCCAGGCCGGACCAGCTCAATTCCAATGTGGCGCCAGCCGACCTCAAGGATTACAAGCGGTATGAGATCACCCATGACGGGATTTCCCCCAGAACCATCCCCGGCACCCCCGACGGCATGTTCTTTTCCACGGGCCTGGAGCACGACGAATACGGTCGGCCCGACTACAGCGACAAGGGCCACGGCGCCATGACCGCCAAGCGTCATCGCAAACACCAAAGCGTTCTCAAGGATGCCCCCGCCCCCAATGTCAAAGGACTGGAGGGTGGCGCCGTGGACATCGGCGTCATCTCCTGGGGCAGCTCGGCAGGGGCCGCAGAAGAGGCCGTGATGACCGCAAGAAAGGAAGGGATCTCCGCTGCGGTCTTCTCCTCCATGATCCTCTCCCCCTTCCCCGGGGACGCCCTCAAGGCCTTTGCCGATCAATGCAAGGTCCTTTTGATCCCCGAACTCAACTACGGCGGGCAGTTTGCCGATTTTGCCGCCAAGATGGTCAATACCCCCATTGAGCGGCTCAACTTTATCACCGGCCGCCCCATGGCCTCGGAAGATATCCTAGAGAAGATGAGGGAGATGTAATGGAACAGATCAAATCAGCATATCTGGATGAGCAGTTGGAACAGGTCCGGGGCAAGGACTTCCTCAAATACAGATCCGGGGACATGCCCACCTGGTGCCCGGGATGCGGCTATTTCGGTATCATGGACGCCTTTTACAAGGCCTGCAGGGAAATGGAACTCAAGCATGAAAATGTCTGCACGGTCTCCGGCATCGGCTGTTCCGGGCGGACCCCCATTTTCGTCAATGGTTACGGATTCCACACCCTCCACGGCAGGTCCATCCCCGTGGCCTCGGGGTTGAAACTGGCCCGGGAGGATCTCACCGTCTTTGCCGTGGCCGGTGACGGGGACGCATTGGGCATCGGCGGCGGTCACCTCCCCCATGTGGCCCGGAAGAACATCGACATCACTTTTATCCTCTTTGACAACTCCATCTACGGGTTGACCAAGGGGCAGTCTTCCGCCACCACCCCCTTTGAACAAAAGACCAACTCCCACCCCGTGGGCAATCCGGACAACCCCCTAGACCCCATCCGCCTGGCCCTGGTCTACGGCGCCTCCTTTGTGGCCCGGGGATTTGCCGGCGACCCCGAAGGCATGAAGGATATTTTCATCAAAGGCACCCAGCACAGGGGCTTCAGCTTCATCCAGATCCTCACCCCCTGCGTCACCTTTGACAAGACCAACAAAACCTGGAAAAACCTCAAGGACAACGTCCACCCCGTGGACCAATACGCCGAACCCAACAACATGGAAGCCGCCCTGCGGGCCTGTGACAACAGCCCCAACGGTCTGGGGATTTTTTATTGGGATAAGGACCGGCCCAGTTATCAGGATACGCTTAGAACCTTGAACAAATAAGATTCATCCAATAATTACAAAGCCCGGCTGAGGCAGTTTTCTGCCCCAGCCGGGCTTTGTCTTCTGATAAAGTACTTTCTAAAAAATATGAAAAATCAAGCTCTTATATATTTTATTTTTGATTAAAAAAAACAAAATATAAACTAGTGATGTTCCTTATGGAAAGAAACAAAACATGCAACGTGCCAAAAACCAAAACGGATAAAATCAGGACCGAATATTCTTCAAAATACAATAATATTGTACCCACTAGGGTTGTTATGAGCATAATTAAACTTGATACAGAAGAATAAATCAAATTGACAAAAATGAATCGGTGGTTTTTTATCTTATGCCCTCTTATTTCCCGGTCGCTCTTTTTTTCCAATATCGGGACCTTTTTAATATCGGCGGTAGTAAAAATTGCAATTGAGGCCATTGTAAAACCGACGAGGATTGCAAACAGATTAATTAACGTGGAGATAGTCGATTGCATAAATTTACAATCGACTTGAACCCCGGGGATATTTTCGATCTTAAAATACACGAGTAGGGCAGCCAATAGCGGAATGACCCATTCAAAAGCGATTTCTCTTTTCTTCAGAACAGAAATATAATCAACAAGTGTAAAACTAAAATCTGTGTATAAAAACCTCATAGCAATTCTTTAACCAGTTTTGTCAAAACTGGATTTATTTTGTTTGTTACTACTTGTTTATTATCATCCAACTCGACTGAAATAATGTCATGATCTTTAAGGTTTGCGGTGTCTATCAGTGTATCCGACTGACTGATGGTTTTACCGTAAACTCGAATCCTATCAACACTATTTTTTTTTGAGTCTGATAAAATTTTATAAAGTCCATTCGTCATATTTTTTATTGAGCGTGAGCGCTTGGCAGTTAACTTAATTACCGCGTCTTCTTTTATATCTTCTTTAACGATTGGTAGATCTTCGCCGAATGTGTCGCTAACTTGCTCATACGGAGTATAAATTTCTATATTGGTTACACGTTCCAGATCTTTCAATTTTTCGATAAAATTCCCTTTTACGGATAAGCCAATATTCAGGTGTAGATCCTTGTTAAATTTTTTAATAAATTTTTCAATATAAGCTTTGAAAGCGTTTATCCAGACCCCATCTCGTTTTGACTCCAACAGCAAAAGAGCCTCTTTATCCACATAGCCTATAGCAAAATGAGTTTTTTCGCCTTCGCCTTCTGTCAATTTTTTAGGATTTTTCCTTTCGGACAAATCTGATTTATCAATGAGATCTGGACAGTGATTATATTTTGCAGATTTAAAATAACCGACCGCATATTTCCCTTTGCCGTAGCTTTTATAGTCGAAAAGCAAATGGAATTTATTTTTTTTTGTCATATCAAAAACTCGTTTTTGCTTTTCAATTTTTTTAATTGTGCAAAAACACTTATGAAGGAGTTCAACCGATTCTTCTTTCCCAGTTTTGAAATTCTCTATCTTGATGCTGTAGTGTATTATTTTTCGAGTCGATATGCTCATTTTCAACCTTATCATTCTGAGTGATGGATTTTGGATATTTGAAATACAATTTCGGTAACAATAAACATCTTCTAAAAACAAAATTATAGCTGTTGTTGTACACCTATCTTTAAGATTTGTTTAATGCTTTTTCATGATGCGCTTCAAAAACCTGCCGCCAATTAATGAAAGGTCCTAAAGTTTTAAATTTCTGGTCATCAATGAATCTATTTTTTAATTCTTCCTTACAACGGCAAATATATTTACAAATGTCAGCATAGATAACAGAATTAGTGGACTTGATATCTATGTTGACTTCGGCTGCAATATTCCATTCTTTATAAATATAAAAGCGTTTTCTTGATCTAACTATGCGTTTGGCATTTATCTTCCAGTATTCGCCTCTAACCTGAGCTCCATAAAAGTATAATCTTATATAGCCGATGATCTCATTGAAATCCCAAGCACCGCCATATTCGTTCCTTAGAGCTTCTTTTCGTAATTCTTTTTGGGGTCTATTTCGGTCATAATATTTTCGTGTAATCATATCGTCCGAAGCAAATTTCTTTTTTATGTATTTATCCATATCGTCGTAATATTTATTTTGCTCCAAACGGTAAACAGGGAGGTCATAAGAGAAGGATTCCATCATCTGTTTTCCTTTTTTAAATCAATATGTTGTGTGTATAGTTTGAAAGTGGCATGGTCTGACGGCCTTGAAATGGATGGTCTTTATTAAACTGCCCCGGTTTATAAAGAGGCTAAAATGTACAGTACAAGAAAGAACTTGCATAAGCAAAATTGATTTTGACTTTGATTTGAAAGATTTAGACCGCCCAACGGATAGGCCTAATATTGAACAGTCAAGGTGGCACGCACCTACCTTGACTGTATATTTTTCATATCAGCAGATTTAGATTCATTCAAATGTTTAGTTTTAAAGACAACAAGAACCATATTGATGGTTATTTTTTTAGGGGAACCAGCAGCACAGGAACGGTGGCTTGTTTCAAAACCTTGTGATCCACCTTATCGCCCATGGCTTCGGCCATGAGGCCCTGTTGTTTATAGCCCATGACGATCATGTCGCAGTTCTCTTCTGCGGCGGTAGCAATGATGCCGTCGGCAACGGAGCGGCTGTCCGTCACCAGGATTTTGCTGATGAGGTTGGCGTCGTCGGTATCCGGGGTTTCCCCATCCAAGAAGCCGGCAATGGCCTGCTGGATTCTCAGGGCTTCCACGTTTTTTCCCACCAGGAGGTTCCGGGCTTCTTTCCGGTGCTCGGATTTCAGGTCTTCGTAAAGGTGTTGGCCAAAGGCCATTTCCACCCGTTTTTCCGCCTGGGGATCGTCCTCAAGAACGTGGACCACGATGAGGTTGGCGTTCTGGAAGACAGCATGGGTGGCAGCCTGTTGGAACACCACCTTCATTTCCGTGGACAGGTTGGATGCAAATAAAATATTTTGGGTCTTTTCCATTGTCATAATCTCCTGGGGGTATGGTTATGGGCCATTCATCCCAGCTTATACCACAGCCGGGCATAAATCACCCATATTTCATATCCATCTGGAAATTATTCGCACCGGATCAGGCGCAGGCTGTCCAGCCGGAGATCGGCCTGGTCCATGGCTTCCTTCAATGCCTGCCAGTTTCCGGCAAGGCTCTGGATCTCCTCATCCCGGATATTGGGATTCTTTTCCTTTAATGCGGCCAGCCGTTTCAATTCGGTTCCCAGGGTCTGTTCCATTTCATTGATGGCCCCATCCTTCATAGATTTTGCCTGGGTCTGGGCCAGGGATTTGCACTTGTCCAGAAGGTCGGGCACCAGCTCCCGGGTGACCTCGAACATCTCCTTTACCCATGAGGGATTGTCCGGCTCCAGGCGGGATTCCATTTCTTCGGGGTCAAATGCCTGGCTCAGGTTCCGGCCCAGGTGGTCCACCACAATGCGGACAGGGGTGGCCGGAAGGAAACGGTCCACGTTGAGATCCCGCCCGCCCTGGGCCTCCACAAGGAAGATGGCCTCCATGATCAGGCCGGGCTCCCCGTCCATGCGGGCCACGGCGCAGTCGCCTGTGCCGTGGGTGAGGAAAAAATCCATGACCTGGGCCACAAAGGGGTGGTCCCAGTTGAAGAAGGCAATGTCCTCCCGGGCTATGGCGGCCCCCCGGTCAAAGGTGCAGAACCGGGCGTCCCGGGGCAGGGCGGGGAAGGCATCGTCCGGGGTGGTCTCCGCCGTGAGGCTGTAAAGCGAATCATCCACGGGCTCCAGGGAAAAGAGATAGTGGTCAAAGAGCTGGGTCATGAGATCCCGGAGGCCGGGGGCATCATCCTGGTTCCGGACTTCCTCAATGAGGGCCATGGCCGGTGCCGCCTTATAGGAGTTGAGTTCCAGAAGGCGGTTTTTGCCCTGGCCCAGTTTTTTGTCCAATTTCCGGCAGTGGTCTTTGGTGCTGCCGACCAGGGTGTCCAGCTCTTTTTTGGGAATGGCTTCGCCCTTGGCAACTCGCTCCGTCATGGCCGTGATGGTATTTCCGAAAGCGGAAAAGACGGCGTGGAGGCCGTTGACGTTGTGGCTGAACAGGTCAACCCCTTCGTGGTACCACCGGGCCAGGATTTCCTGGGTGGATCCCTTGACGTGGGGAACGTGGATGTGGATGTCGTTTTTCTGGCCGATGCGGTCCACCCGGCCGATGCGCTGCTCCAGAAGCTCTGGGTTTTGGGGCAGGTCAAAGAGGAAGAGGTGGTGGACAAACTGAAAGTTCCGGCCCTCACTGCCGATCTCGGAGCAGATGAGGAGGCGGGCCCCATCCTCCCGGGCAAACCAGGCCGCAGCCCGGTCCCGCTGCATCAGGGACATGGTTTCGTCAAACCGGGTGGTCTCAATGGCAATCTTTGATTCCAGGGCCGCCTCCACGGCCGCCGCCTTTTCCTTGGTACTGCAGATGACCAGGATTTTAGCCGGGGCAATGGATTTGGACAATTCCACCAGACAGTCCATGCGGGGATCGTTGGCCAGATGCCCGGCCTTGATAGAGGTGCTGTCTTCCTGCTCCTTTACCAATTGTTTTAAAAGTCCGGGCGTGGCTTCCAGGGGAATCAAATGGGGAATCCGCCCGGGAAAGCCCTTGATGGCGGCACGGGTGTTCCTGAAAATCACCCGGCCCGGCCCATAGGTGTCCAGGAGCAGGGAGGGGTCTTCTCCTTTTTTCAACAGAGTATCCACTTCCTTTGCCGTCTCTCCGTAGGTTTCGGCCTCGGCCCGGTAGGCGTCGATGTCATAGTACCGATCCGGGTCCAGGAGGCTGAGCTGGGCAAAGTGGGGTTCCACCCCCATCTGTTCCGGCGTGGCCGAAAGCAACAGCAGTCCTTGGGTCTCCCGGGAAAGGGCCTGCATGTATCTGAAGAAGGTGGTGTTGTCCAGGATGTGGTGGGCCTCGTCCATGATCACCAGGTCCCAGCCTGCGGCCAGGATCTGTGCCCCGTGGGGGGTGTCCCCCTGGAGCAGGGATTGGGCAATGATGCCGTGCTGGGCATCCAGGAAAGGATTCTCATCCGGATCGGTACAGGGCGTTTCCTGGTTAAAGATATGGAAACTCAGGTTGAACTTCCGGAACAGCTCCACAAACCATTGGTGAACCAGGGCATCGGGCACAATGATCAACACCCGGGAAATCTGGTGGGTGACCAAAAGATGGTGGACAATGAGACAGGCCTCAATGGTCTTTCCCAGGCCGGTCTCATCGGAGAGCATCACCCGGGGGGCATGGCGGCGGCAGACCTCCTGGGCAATGTAAAACTGATGGGGAATCAGGTCCAGACGCCCCCCGAGAAATCCCCTACAGGGCATGCCCTGGCTCTTGGCCCGGGCCTCAAGGATCTCCCTTCGCAGGGCAAAATCCCTGGGGTTCCCCCCCATCCCGGCCATGAGCTTCTCCTGGGGAAGGGAAAATCCCATGTCCATGGAAAGCCCGGTCTCGGGAACCGTTTCCCCGTTGCCGCAATAGACCAGCAGCCCCTGCTCCGTGATAACACTTTCCACTGTAAAATCTACGCCCTCCACGGTTTTTACCTGGTCACCGGGCTTGTGCACCACCCGCTGGATGGGCGCCGAGGCCCGGGAGTAACACCGGGTTGCCTCCCCCAGGGGGAAATGAAGGTTCAGACTGCGTTTATCATGGGATATCAGAATACCGATACCCAGCTCGGGTTCGGCCTCGCTCACGTAGCGCTGGCCGGGGGTAAATTCAGGGGTATGCATGGGATGTTTGTTTGTCTTTTATATTAAGAGGGGTTGAAAGGGATTTCAAAATCGACCTATATATCCACGATATTTAATTTTTGTCAACCATTTGAATTGGGTTAAACATATCCTTTATTCAAGACCCGTGGGGGTCTTCTATTTTTTACATCTGTCATCATTTGAAAATTCACAGGTGCTGCAGGCCAGGGAATCGTCCCTGGGCGGTGTGGGCGGGTTTGTTCGGATATGGGGCATTAGGATGCGGGATGCTTTCCTGAGCCCGGCTGGGTCCACATGTGTGATGTGGCCGGCCTTTACCAATGCCTGAACCACCTCTTCCGTGGCCACGTTTCCGGTGGCGCCCGGGGCATAGGGACATCCGCCCAAGCCGCCGGTACTGGCATCCAGGGTGTTGATGCCGTGGCCGATGGATTCCAGAACATTGGCCAGGCCGGTGCCGTAGGTATCGTGGAAATGGGCGGCAATGCAATGGGCCGGAATGTCGGGGAGGATGTGATCCAGAAGGTCGGCCACATCCCGGGGGCTTGCTTTGCCGATGGTGTCGGAGATGGAGAGTTCGTCAATACCCATGTCCAGAAGATCGAGGCAGAGAATGCGGACGTCCTCGGGGGGGATCTGCCCTTCAAAGGGGCACCAGAAGGCGGTGGAAACATAGGCCCTGACCGGGAGGTTACGGGCCTGGGCCTTTTTAAGGACGGGCTTGAAGCGCTCCAGGGAGCCCTTGATGGTGGTGTTGATATTCTTTCGGTTAAAGGTCTGGCTGGCGGCGGTGAAGACCGAGACCTTGTCCACCCCCGACTTGAGGGCCCTGTCCATGCCCTGGCTGTTGGGGACCAGGGCGGAGTAAATCACATCCGGGTTGCGCCGGATCTGTTTAAAGACCTGGGCGGCGTCACTGAGCTGGGGAACCCATTGGGGGGAGACAAAGGCGCTGACTTCGATTTCTCCGACACCGGTTGTGGAAAGGGCGTCCACAAAGGCGACCTTGGCCGGGGTGGGGATGAGGACGGTCTCGTTCTGGAGCCCGTCCCTTGGACCCACTTCAACGATCTTGATCATGGTTTCATCCTTGGTAAGGGATCCTTTTGGGGGAATGGGGTTAAACGGACGCATTGCCTCCATGATAAATGAAAATGGGCGGTTTATCCACATGGTGGGGGAAGACCTTGTTGCGTCTCAGGACCAGATGGCCGGTAATTGTCCGGACAGGGCAAGGGATTTCAAGGTAACCCTGTCGGTCTTGCCGTTGTTTAACTGGGGCCAGGGATGGGCCTGGTAAATGGCCGAAGGCCAGGCTGGGCGGTATACGTTTTCTTTCAGCCAGCGGCCCAGTTGCCGTTTTTCAACGGGGGTATTTCCGGAGACCACCCCAAGGATGCGTTGCCCGTTGCTGTCCTTTTCACACCAGACCAATGCCCGTTTAAAGGGGAAGGTCAACAGCAGGGTTTCGATTTCCATAAGGCTGATGCGTTCTCCATTTATTGTGGAGATCTGATCCCGTCGCCCCAGCAATTGGAGGCGGTTGCCCTCCATGAACCCGGCATCACCGGAATCAATCCATTTGCCGTGGGGGGTGACGTTGCCGTCTGTTTCCAGATAGCCCAGGGATGTCGAGGGGCCTTTGAATTGTATGGGACCGGGGGCAGGGGGCTTTATCCTTAACTCAAGGCCGGGAATAGGGCATCCCACATCGGTGACCGAGTGGTTTTCATTTCGGACCCGGGTAACGGTGAGGCGGGGCAGGGCCTCTGTACAACCGTAATTGTTGAAGAAGCGGGCATTGGGAAAGAGTGTCTGCAGTGCGGGGAAGTGGTTGACGGGAAAGGGGCTTCCCCCGAAATTCACTATCCTTACATGGGGTATGGCAAGATCTGTATCAGCACCGATCTGTTTCAGGTGCTCGGCCTGGGAGGCCACCATGCAGACCATCTCGGTCCTTGATGTATGGATGTGGCCCAGGGCGTCTGCGGCCATGGCCAGGCTGCCCAATGCCGTAACTTTACGACCGTTGAGCACGGCCCATAACAATTGGTTGTTCATGGCATAGGCATAGGCCAGGGGGATGACGGTGGCGGTGCTCTTGATTTTGGAAAGTCCCTGGGCCTCTTCCATGGCCCTGATGGAAACAACGACCTGTTCTTCCCTTGCCGCCACCGCCTTGGGAATGCCCGTGGAGCCGCTGGTGAGGATGGCAAAGAGGAAGTCCTTGTCCACGGTGACCGGGACAGGGGAGGGATCAATGGTTTTTCCGTTGAAAAAACCAAACCCGGGAAAGGCCTTTCTCAGCCGGTCCTGTTTTTTCAAGGGCCAATTTTTCGGAAAAACCAGGGGAATTACCCCATCCCCCAGGGCGGCTAAAAAGGCCCACAAGGATTTGGCGTCATTTCCCAGGGGCCAGAGCACGGGTTGTTTTTTGTGGGCCGAAAACAGGCCCGGTTTGGGGGGAGGGATTCGGGTGTTCTGCTGGTACAGGGTGAATCCGCCTTTTCCCTTGAGTGCGTTTTGAATGGCGCCTAACAATTCCATGGGCTTAAAACCTTTGATAAATAAACTGAAATGTGGGAACCCCGCCCAGGATCAGCAGGGCAAGCCCGATCAGATAGATCACAACCCGCCATATTTGGTTTTTCCAGGGGATACTGATTTTCATGGGGATATGGCTCCAAAGCTGATGAGGTAAAGGTAGACGGAAAGGGGCCCTGAAAGGGATTCCGTGGTAATGGTCAAGGTGTGGCCCACGGCCACATACCACCAGACGGCCGCCATTCCCATGATCCGCCAGGCCAATGAATCCCTGAGTTTATGGAATCGGGGTTGACGATTCACCCATTGGTGGTATCGGTTGAGAAGGACCAGGCCCATGCCGTGGTGGAGGCCCCAGAGGACCCAGGTGATCCGGGGACCGTGCCAGACACCGATGGTGAGCATGGTGGCCAGCAGAGCAGGTGCGGCCATGCGGAACCGGGCAAGGATGGGAAAATAAACATAATCCCTGGCCCAACCGGACAGGCTCATGTGCCAGTTGCGCCAGAACTCGGCCAGGTTGGAGCGCAGCAGGGGAAAGTTGAAATTCTCCATGAGCCGGAACCCAAAGAGCCGTCCGGTCCCCAACACCATGTCGGTGTAGCCTGAAAAGTCAAAATAGGTGTGGAGGAACTTTGCAAGCCCGGCCAGAAAACAGCCAAACCACCCCACCTCCTTGGGCAGCCCCTCCAGAAGATAGGGCGGAAGAAGAAAGGCGCTGAGCAGAAAATCGGCCAGGACAAATTTTTTAATGGCCCCCACAAGGATCCGTTCCCCGCCCAGGGAGATGTCGGCCCAGTTGAATTTAAGGTTCCCGGCCTGTTCCTTAAATCTGTCCAGCCGTTCGATGGGGCCGGAAATGAACATGGGGAAAAAGAAGATATAGGCCATGAAGGTAAGACCATCGGTGTTCTGGAATCTGCCCCTGCAGGATTCCACAAGGTAGTGGATCATCTTAAAGGTGAAATAGCTCACCCCAAGGGGCATGATCATGGGGACATGGGCAATGCCCAGGGACTGAATCAAGGGAAGCAGGTATTTGCAGGCCACAAGAACGGACAGGGGCAGGCAGATGGACAAAAAAAGGGGAAGGAGCCCCTTGTGTTTTTCCAGGCGTTTCCCCAGGTAAAAGACCATGAGGCTGAGACCGGCAAGTCCCACAACGGATTTGACCGAGGCATTGGCCAGCAGGGCCATGGAGGCCAGGGTGATGAACCCCAGCCGTTGCCGATTGCCGGCGCAACCCCACCAATAGAGGGGCAGCATGACCAGGATGCAGGCCAGGTATATGATATGGACGGTCATGGACGGCATTCCCCATGGGAAAAATGGGCGAAAAAAGCGACAAAGGCCCGGGACCATTTACCCCGGCCGACCGGTCCCAGGTGGCGGGTGTCTGTGAAATCCTCATGTGTCAGGCCCAGTCCCGGGTTTAAATTGGCATAGGTGATCGGATGGGTTGAAACCAGGTGGTCCACTGCAGTCCGATATGGATCCCACCATGGTTTGAACAATTCCTCCGGGTCGCTCTGCCGTCCCGGAGATTCCACTAGAATCAAGCGCGTCTGTTTTTTCTGGGTATACCGGGCCAGGCTGTGGAGGATGTCCAGGTTCATGGGGAAATTGCGTGGAAATTTTTGGTGTATGACCTTGGAAAAGGATTCAAGTCGTTGTCTTTGCAAAGAGACATCGGCATGGTCCAGGTGGTCGTATCTATGGAGATGGAAAAGATCGTCCCTGTAGATTTGGGTCCGTATGGTATTGTGGAGACCATGGTGAATCCGCCGATAGAGCAGGTTCCTATTGATGGTGAAATTAATTGAATGGGGGGTCAGCCCGGACACCCATGGGGCAAGGTGGGGAATTTCATGGGCAAAGGTGCGGCTAAAGTCCAGGGGATTGAGAAGGTAGCTCCCCTTTCTTAATCGGTCATAATCGCTTTCACTGCGGCAAAAGGTGGAGGGAGACATGACAAGTATAATCGTCTGTCCGGGGGTAAGCTTTGAATGATAGATCAGAAAAAGGCTTTCAAGGAGGCTCTGTCCCGAGGTGGAAAGGTTGACCATTTTCATGGGCTTTCCGGTGGCCGCTGCATACATGGCCTCGATTTTTTCTACGCTGTAAAGGGCTTCACGGATGTTTGAGTTGCCGAGTACAAGGAGGTCTGCCCGGTGGGTCCGGGGCAGTTCTAAAACGGCAAATGCATGGTCGTCCCAGCGGTTTAAAACCAGCGGGGCTCCGGGTTTCAATACCATTCTGTCCTCGGAGCAGAGCCACAGGAGCATTCCGGTAAACAGGGCCAGGGCCAAAAGGGCAAGGCAGAGCCAAGACCGTTTGGTTAACGGAGCGGTTTCAAATTCGACCCGATTCGGGCGGGGAGGGCGTTGGCGTTTCATGCTAGGGTATGGTTTGGGTTTCTGGACGCCTGACCCGGATATTCCATGACAATTTATTCCAGACAGTGGAAAGGGTTCGATATCGGAAAAGACAGTCCCTTTTTTCAGACATCTGGGTTGCAAATTGTCCCTCCATTTTAAAAATGGGAGGTGAAATCTCCGGGTTAGGACCGGGTTTCTTCTGCAACAAAAGCAAATATGCGATCAATGGTGTCAAAATTTTCAAGGGAAACCTTGGAAGGGCTGACCTTGATCGCAAATTGTTTTTCCACAAATGAGATCAATTCCAGCAGGGTAAGGGAATCCATAATACCGCCTGAAAACAGGGGGGTCTGATTATTAACCTCGTCTTCTTCCATAAAGGCGGCATCGCAGATGAATTGACGCAACTGGTCTTTCAATGGGGTGTCCATGGCAGGTCTCGCTTGCAATAATAATGGGTTTTACTTCGGGTGTTTTAACAATGTTAAGTGTAGCGAAAACAAGAAAAAAAGTACAGTGCAACCCGGTTGCCTATGGAGAAAATGATACGGGGCGGTTGTGACGGACCCAAAGCGGGATCAGGGAAGGGATGAGGTGCCGGCCTCAAAGTTTCGGGCGGTTCCAGGGCGGGCCAGGGTATGGACCAGCCAGGTCCAGGAGGAGCGGATGCCGCCGGTGCAAAAATAGACCACGGGTTGACCCGGGGCGATATTGTGGGATTGAAGCAGGGCGTCAAGGCGGTCAGGAGGCAGGGGGCTTGTGCCGTCTTCGTCAAAAAAATTGCGCCATGGGATGTTCACTGATCCGGGAATACCGGGTTGTGTGAAGCGTTCAAAAAAGGAACGGGTATCGATGAGGGCCTGATGCTTGTCCGGAACCATATCCGGGGCATGGGCCAGAACCTGGGGATTGAGTGTGAACTGATAGGCCAAAGTGATGGTGGGGCCGGTGGCCTCGGGCGTGGGTAAGGGATTTGCCGTGGAGGATACGGGCTGGTTTTGGGCTTTCCATGCATTGAAACCACCCTTCAGGATACGGATGGGGCCCTGGTGGCCCAGGTAGGCCAGCACCCAGACGGCCCACCCTTCACCGCCGAACCCTTCCTTCCCCTGGCCGTAGACGACCACGGGGCTGTATTGGTGGATGCCCATGGCAGTGAGTGCGGCGGCAAGGGCATCCGGTGACGTCAGGGCAAAGGGGGTATCACTTTCCCGGGGTTGGGTGTGGGCCTTCCAATAAAAGGAGCTGGCCCCGGGGATATGGCCCCTTGAAAAAAGATCCGGTGACCTGGCGTCCAGAATCATGAGGCAGGTTCGGTTCTTTGCCAGGTCCTGGACGGTTGTGGTCCCCATGTCCAGGGCTTTGGCCGGGGCCGTGGATACAAGAAGGCAGACCAGAAACAGGATCGGAACAAGGCGAATATCCCCCATGGTTCCTTTCCTGAATCGCTGGATGGTCGGGCTAATCATAGATGTAAACCTGGTTGGATTTTCGGGCCGTGGGCGGCACGGTCCTGGGGATTTTCACGATGAATTTGGTGCCCAGTTCCGGGGTGGATTTTACCTTGATTTCCCCCCGGTGCTGGCGGATGACCTTGTTGGCGATGAACAGCCCAAGGCCGGTTCCCTTGTGCCCCTTGGAAGAGAAAAAGATGGTGAACATATTGTTCAAGGTGGCCTTGTCCATGCCCTTGCCGTTGTCCTTGATCTTAAAGAGAACCTTTTCCGGATCCACCCGGACATTGATGCGGATGGTGGGTTCCTGGTTGTCGGTTCTGGCCACACAGGCGTCGATGCTGTTTTCCAGAATATTGACCATGGCCGCCTCCAGGGTCTTCTGGTCGATCTCAAAGGCGTCGTCCTGGGTGACGGTTTCCAGGTGGGTGTCAATGACGATTTGGTTTTTAAGGGCCTTGGGGGAAACCACCTTGAGCAGGTCTTCCACAAAGGTGCGGGTGGAGACACGGCTCCATTCCAGGGTCCGGGTTTTGGCATAGTAGAGGATGTCCAATACCAGTTTTTTGATGCGGTCCACGGTCTGCACCGAGACCTCATAGCCCTGCCTGGCCTTTTGGTGGTTGTGGGTGCTCAGGCCCGTGTCAATGAGGTACATGCCCCCGTCAAGTCCGGTGAGAAGGCCCTTTATACCATGGGAGATGGAACCGATCATGTATCCCAGGGAGGTGAGATGGTCTTCCAGTCTCCGGGCTTCGGTGATGTCGGTGAGCATGACAACGACCTTGTTGATTTCACCGTCGGGATCCTTGATGGGGGCCGTCCAGCTCAATACGGTATGCTTGACCCCGTCCGAGGAGATGATTTCGGTTTCCGAGGCATGGCCCTTTCCGTCCTTGAAGGTTTCCCGGACCGGGCATCTTCGGCAGGGCTCGTCCCTGTTCTTGCAGATACCAAAGCAATAGTCCCCGATGGTATTCCCAAAGTATTCGATGAATTTCCGGTTGGCATCGATGATGTGGTAATCCCGATCCTGGACATAGACAAAACAGGGCACCTCGTTGAAAAGCTCCTGGTAGCTCTGCTGGGACTGGGCATACCGGCTTTTGTAGCAGGAATCGTTAAAGCAGATATGCTTGTGCATGTAGATCCGCTCCAGGGCCCGGTTGATATAGAAATCAAAGGTGGCGGCAGGCGCCGGTAAAAGGATGAAATCCGATGCACCACTCTGCATGGCCTTAACCCCTGTGGCGGCATTCTTCATTTCAACTGCGGCAATGATTTCCATGTCCACAATGGTTTTGGTAAGCTTTGCGATTTTCTTCAAACATCCGGTGATCTCTTCCGTGATGAAGACCACCACAATGTCAGGGGGATCCTCTCCGTAAAAAAGTTCCTTGTCCGAGGCCGTGTCGAGGCTTGCAAACCTTGCCTGATCGAAATATTTGGACTTTGAAAGGTCGGTCAGTCCATTGTCCTTATAGTTGATGACCAGTATGTTGTAATCCATTGTGGGGGGTCCATTGGTAAGTTGTCATGTGTTTTCCATGTGTTGCGTTCCGGGGGCAGCCGCCGGTTTTGACTGACTGTCTGGGGGATAAAAAAAATGTTGCATTTTTTAATCACCTATGCCAGAACACCTACAGAACCTTATACCCCATTACCGGAGAAATGAACATGGAAGAAAACAAGATTGATACCCTCATCCGCCGCATCATGGATGCAACCGGTATCCGGTCCCAGTCGGAACTGGCCCGGGAACTGGGGATCAATCGCTCCGGCATCACCCATGCCCGGAAAAAAAACCGTGTTCCGGACAAATGGGTGGTCAAGCTCTACCGGCAGTTCGGCTTTAACCCCGATTGGATCGAATCCGGTACGGGTTCGGTTTTCCTTGGCAAGGAATCCAGCCAGGATTCGGAATTTCGCAACATCCCCAAGGTGGAGGCCCGTCTTTCCGCAGGCACCGGCTCCTTTGACTGCGGGGAGGATATCGTGGAATACCTCTCCTTTAACGCGGCCTGGCTCTCCCGCAAGGGATCTGCCCGGGACATGGTGGCCATGGAGGTCTTCGGACACAGCATGGAACCGGTGATCGGGGAGGGGGATACGGTTCTCATCGATCAGTCCCAGACACGGATCATTGCCGGTGCCATCTATGCCGTCGGGGTGGAGGATACCATCCTGGTCAAACGCCTGGAAAAGCATCCGGATAAGCTGGTGCTCAGTTCCGACAACCGGGATTATTCTCCCATCTTCCTCGACCTGGACGAAATGGAAAAGGTCAGGATTCTTGGGAAAGTGATCTGGAGCTGCAGGGAATACCGCTAGCGGCTCCGTTTTTTTTGTCCGTCATGTTTAGTTTTTTCAACAGATGCTGAAATAGTTCACAAGGAGAGTTGAGATGAGTAACAGAGATAAAGCAGTCAAGGCAAAACAGGTGGTGACCCTATTTGGAATTCTCTGGCTGGCGGGTTTGGTCCTGGCCGGAAGTGAGGGCCCTTACATGCCCTATCTCAATATTCTGGGCAGTCTAATGTTTCTGAAATCAAGCCTGGTTCTCGGCCGATGGCTGCCCCTTCTGGACCAGAAGGGAAATGGGCCTATTTCGTCCATGGAATCTAAAAAATCTGCATTTTCGCATGGATCCAAAATAGGCGATTTTACGGGTTCTCTGCCCCTTTCCCACATGAATCAGGGAAAGCTTGCCCTGTAAAATTCGTTACAATTTGAAAAAACTCGAAACACAGATCTAAAAATTTCAATTCTTTTGTTGAGTAATTCCTTGTGAAGGCATATACTCCCTTGAAAATTGGTGCGGTGTAGCCATGGCCTCTAATATTAATAATGACGGGTCATAGGGTTAGCTGCAGCATGGTAAAGGTTTAATTAAAGTTGAGTGGAGTGGAGCAGCGTTTTTGATGGAATGAACTGACAATGAACTAAGAAAAAGGATGTGTGTATGGGTTTTCAAGCAAAACTGGCCTCGGGGGAGTTCATCCTATTCGCAGAAATGGATACTCCAAAGGGTGTAGATATATCCGATCTGGTTACCAATGTAAGATCTTTGAAATCAAGAATCGATGCAGTAATTCTACCGGACATGGACAACGGCGTCATGCATCTTAGCGCTTTGGCGGGCGGTGCGATCATGAAGCAGGAGGGGATGGAACCCCTTATCCATGTCTATGGCAGAGACCGTAACAGGATGGCCCTGCAGGGCGATCTTCTGGCCGCCCACGTACTTGGGATTCACAACGTACTGGTGGTCAGTGGTGAAAAAATGCGCCATGGTGACCACCCCGATGCAAAGGTGGTGGACGATGTGGACGAAGCACAGATGCTCTCAATGGTCCAGACCCTGACCCAGGGCCGGGATCTGGCAGGCTTTGAGCTGCGAGGAAAGCCAGAACTTACGGCAGGCTGTATGATTGCTCCCATTGCCGACGAGGCCCAACTGAAGATGGAAGTTGAGCTGGCCCGGCAAAAAATTGAGGCAGGGGCCCAATACCTGATATTGCAACCCTGCTTCGATCTCTCCTTTTATACGCAGGTTATTGATGCGTTCAAACCTCTGAATGTACCCGTGATCGCCTCTGTATTTCTTTTGAAAAACGTGGGCATGGCCCGGTACATTTCCATAAACGACCCCAATTCCCGACTTTCTGAAGACTTGATCAGTCGTATTCGTACGGCAAAGGACCGAGAAGCAGAATGCATCGGTATCGCCGGAGAAATGATTCGGTCATTGAGGGAGGTATCCCAGGGGATAAAGATTTCCGCCTTGGGCTGGGAGGACCGGTTACCGGCCATCCTGGACAGTGCTGGTCTTTAAACCAAGAATGTAAATTAACCCATTATCCGTTTAACGCCTTGCGGGCCGCGCTGGGGTTTGCCGTGGTCCGGCATGTTGGGCGGATAGCCTTAACGAAAATAGGTTACTCATGCAAAAAAATAATAGTTCAGAGAATAAGCCGTCAGAGGGTAGACGTGTGCTTGTTATCGGTGGCGGTGTCGGCGGCATCCGCGCGGCCCTGGATTTAGCTGAGTCCAGGCGCGATGTGACGCTCATCGACAAATCCTATTCCATCGGCGGTCTCATGACCCAGTTGGACAGGACTTTTCCCACCAATAACTGCGATTTGTGCACCGTATCCCCTCATCTTTCCGCAGGAGCCCGGGAGCGTCACCTGGACATCAAACCCATGACGCGTCTGGAATCCCTCACCGGTGAGGCAGGTGACTTTTCCGCAACTTTGGTCTCCCAGCCGCGTTACATCGACATGGATAAATGTACGGCCTGTGGCGAATGTTACAAAAAATTCCCCGAAGCCGTCCGCTTCACCCCCGGTCTGGATCCCAGAGCGCCCACCTGTATGCGCTATCCCCAGGCCACTCCCTTTGCCTACTCCATCGACATTGACAAGGTGGCCGATGTGGCCGAACTCCAGAAGGTCTGTAAGGCCGGCGCCATCCTTGCCCATGACAAGGAAACCACAGAAACCGTAGACGTGGCTTCCGTGGTTCTGGGCATTGGTGCCGAACTCTTTGACTCCACCGTCCTGGACTACCTGGGCAATGGTCGGTTCGAAAACGCCGTGTCCGGTCTAGAGTACGAACGCATCATGTCCGCCTCCGGCCCCTTCCAGGGGAACCTGGTCAGAAAATCCGACCAGAAAAAACCCAAGAAGGTTGCCTGGCTCCAATGCGTGGGCTCCAGGGGCATCAACAGAGCCGATGTGCCCTATTGTTCCGGCGTCTGCTGTATGTACGCCCTGAAGGAAGCCATGGTCACCAAGGAACGCTTTGGTAAAGAGATCGAGACCACCATCTTTTTCATGGACATGAGAACCCACGGCAAAGGGTATGAAGAATACTACAACCGTGCCAAGGACGAATATGGCGTCCGCATGGTCAGAAGCCGTCCCCATACCATCCTTGAAAAACCCGATACCAAAAACATCGAAATCGCCTACGCCATGGAAGAATCTTCCGAAAAGGCCGTGGAGGAGTTCGATATGGTGGTTATGTCCACCGGTTTCCGCATCACCGAAGAATCCGTGGAACTGGCCGGCAAACTGGGCATCGACCTTAACGAACATAAGTTCGCCGCCACCGATTCCTTTAACCCGGTGAAAACCTCCAAACCCGGCGTCTATGTCTGCGGCGTTTACGAGAGTCCCAAGGACATCCCCGAAACCATGGTACAGGCATCTGCTGCTGCCTCCATGGCCGCGGCCGACCTTCCCGTCACCCTGGTGGATCAGATGGAAGACGAGATCTATCCCCCTGCCCGTGACGTTTCCGGCGAAGAAACCAAGATCGGTGTCTTCATCTGTGACTGTGGTCTGGAAATCGGCGGGGTCATCGACGTCAACGCCCTGCTGGACCATGTGAAAACCAACCCGGATGTGGCCGTTGCCGAAGCGGTTGGACACGGCTGTTCCGCCGAATCCATGGACCGCATCGAAGCCGCCATCAAGGAACAGGGCCTCAACCGCGTGGTCATCGGCGGTTGTTCCCCCAGAACCCACGAAGCCAAGTTCCAGGACCTGCTCCAGAGAGCCGGGTTGAACCGCTACCTGGTGGAAATCGTCAACCTGCGCGACCAGAACACCTGGGCCCATCTTGCCGAACCCACCTCGGCCCTGGAAAAAGCCATGAAGCTGCTCCAGGTTGGTATCTCCGGCGTTCGCAAAAACATGCCCCTCACCGATCATACCCTGCCCATGAGCCAGAACGCTCTGGTCATTGGCGGCGGTGTCACCGGTATGAGCTCAGCCCTTCAGCTGGCCGACCAGGGTATTAAGGTATACATCGTGGAAAGGGCCCCTGCTCTGGGCGGTCTGGCACAGTCCGTCCGCTCCACACTGGAAGGTGACGATCCAAAAGCTTTTGTAGCTGATCTCATCCAAAAGGTGGCCACCCACGAAAACATCCAGGTATTGACCCGCTCCATCATCGTCGACCACGAAGGCATGCCCGGTCGTTTTTCCACCGGTATCCAGACCGGCGTCCGCATGACCTATATGAAGATCGACCACGGCGTGACCATCCTGGCCACGGGCGCCCTGCCCAACAGACCTGCCGTTTACGGCCTGGGCGAATTGGACAAGGTCTGCACCCAGCTGGATCTGGACGGCATCATTGAAGATGATGAAGAAAAGATCAAATCCCTGGACACCATCGTGATGATCCAATGTGCCGGATCCCGGGAAGGGGACAACCCCAATTGTTCACGGATCTGCTGCCAGGCCGCCATGAAAAACGCCCTGCGTATCAAGGAAGTCAATCCCGAAGCCGATATCTTTGTCCTGTACAGGGACATCCGCACCTACGGATTCCAGGAAGATGCCTATCGCAAGGCCCGTGAAGCCGGTGTGAAGTTTATCCGCTTCTCCCTGGATCACCGTCCCGTGGTTGAGGCTGCCGAAGAGGGGCTGGTCGTTAAAACCCACGACTTTGTACTGGGTGCGGATTTGGACATCGAAGCCGACTGTGTGGTCCTTTCCACCGGTATGGTGGCTGATGACGAATCCACCGAAGATCTGGCCTATATGTTCCATGTGAACAGAACGGCGGACAACTACTTCCTGGAAGACCACATCAAACTGCGTCCCATTGACATGTCTGTCCGCGGCGTCTACGTCGCCGGTACGGCCCATTCTCCCAAGACCATCAGAGAGAGCGTGACCCAGGCCCAGGCCGCAGCCGGTCGTGCCCAGACCCTGCTGGCCAAAAAAGAGATCAACCTGGGCGCCTCCGTGGCCACGGTTGACGGCACCAAGTGTGCTTCCTGCCTGATCTGTGTCAGAGCATGTCCCTTTGACGTTCCCTTTATCAATGCCGACGGTTATTCCCAGATTGACGCCGACAAGTGCCATGGCTGTGGTACCTGTGCTGCCGAATGTCCTGCAAAAGCGATTCAGCTCAGAACATTTGAAGATGATCAGATTTTGGCGAAACTTGACGGCTTATTTGAGAGGTATAACTAATGGAAAACTTTGAACCGGAAATTGTCGCATTCTGCTGCCACTACTGCGCTTATACAGCCGCAGACATGGCCGGCAGCAAACGGATCTCCTATCCGTCCAATGTAAAGATCATCCGGGTACCGTGCAGCGGTAAAGTGGATGCCCTCCATATCATGAAAGCCCTGGAAAAGGGTGCCGACGGCGTATACGTGGCCGGCTGCCTGGAAGGGGACTGCCATTTCAAAAACGGCAACCTGCGGGTCAAGGCCCGTGTTGAACGGATTCAAAAATGTCTGGAAGACCTTGGATGGGAAAAGGAACGGGTCGCCATGGAACACATGTCGGCCGGCATGGGTGAAAAATTCGCCCAGGTTGCCAAGGATTTTACAGAAACCATCAGAGAATTGGGCCCCAGTCCTGCCAGAACCGCACGGGACGCCGGCAAGGCCGCAAGTTAATCCAATATATTCGGAGAAAAAAGAATGATAACAGCAGAACAAAAACCCATACAGGAAATCATCCAGTATATTAAGCCCTACGGCAAAATCCTTCTGGTCGGCTGTAACGAATGTGTCACCGTCTGCTCCGCCGGCGGTCGCAAGGAAGTGGGTCTTTTGGCCTCCGCCCTTCACCTGGACAGCCTCAAGCAGGGCAAGACCATCGAAATCAAGGAAATCACCCTGGAACGCCAGTGTGATCCCGAATATGTTGAAGAACTGGCTCCGGTAATGGAAGGGGCCGAGGCCATTGTCTCCATGGCCTGTGGCTGCGGTGTTCAGACCGTTGCCGCCCGTTACAACATCCCGGTTTTCCCGGCGGTCAACACCCGGTTCATGGGCGCTTCCGAAGCCCCCGGCGTCTGGGCCGAACGCTGTAAGGGCTGCGGCAACTGCGTTTTGGGCATCACCGGCGGCATCTGTCCCATCGCCCGCTGCTCCAAACACCTGATGAACGGCCCCTGCGGCGGTACCTCCAACGGCAAGTGCGAAATCGGCCCGGACACCGACTGCGCCTGGAGACTGATCTGGGAAAGAATGGTGGAACTGGGTATCCAGGACCGCTACGAAGAACTCATGGAAGCTAAGGATTGGAGACCTGGCGGAGCATCCGGCCCCGGAAAAATTATCAGAGAGGATTTACAATAATGAAAACCGAAAGCAGACTTGAAAAGGTATTGGCATCTGGACAATTGGCAGTTACTTCCGAATGCGGACCTCCCCGTGGTGCTGATGCTGAAATCGTTAGGGAAAAAGCCGCCCACCTCAAAGGCTATGTTGACGGTGTAAATATCACCGATAACCAGACCGCCATGGTTCGCATGTCCTCGGTATGCGCCGGTATCATCGTCAAGGAAATGGGAATGGATCCCATCATCCAGATGGTGGCCCGTGACCGCAACCGGCTGGCGGCCCAGTCCGAAGTACTGGGTGCTGCCGCCCACGGCATCAACACCATGCTCTGCCTCTCCGGTGACCATCCCAAATTTGGTGACCATCCCATGGCCAAGGGCGTATATGACATTGACTCTGTTCAGATGATCAAATGCGTGAAGGACATGCGGGACGAAGGGCTGTTCCAGGGCGGTGCCAAAATCACCGGCGGACTGCCGAAAATGTTCATTGGCGCGGCTGCAAACCCCTTTGCCGATCCCTTTGAACTGCGGGTTGCCCGGCTGGCCAAAAAAGTCAAGGCAGGTGTTGACTTTATCCAGACGCAGTGTATCTTTAACCTTGACAAATTCGAAGAATACATGAAGCAGGTCGTGGACAGAGGTCTGGATAAAGAAGTACACATCCTGGCCGGTATCACCCCCATGAAATCCGTTGGCATGGCCCGTTACATGAAAAACAAAGTACCTGGAATGGATATTCCCGATTCCGTCATTGATCGTCTTGCCGGCGTGCCCAAGGAAAAACAGGCCGAGGAAGGCATCAAGATGGCCGTTGAAGACATTGAACGCCTGAAGGAATGCAAGGGTGTTCACGGTTTCCACATCATGGCCATTGAATGGGAAGAACGCGTTCCTGAGATCGTAGAAATGGCCGGGCTCATGCCCCGCCCCGAGGTATAGCGGCACCTTAATTTGATGTCCTGGGGACAGGACCAATACAAAAGGAGATCTTAATATGAGCGAGAAAAAACTCATTTTGGTCGTAGACGATGATCCGGACCTGGTTGAAGCTGTATCCATGAAACTGGAAGCCAAAGACTATAGAGTTGGGAAAGCCTATGACGGGGTTGAAGCCATGGACAAGATCAAGGAGGAAAGACCGGACCTGGTTATCCTTGATGTCATGATGCCTCGGAAAAATGGCTGGGATGTCTGCGAAGACATTAAAAATGACGACGCCCTGAAAGATATTGCCGTTGTACTGCTCACCGCTGTTGCCGATTCCGTAAAGACCACAAGTTATACCCACCACGACGGGAAAACCACCCTGGCCGATGATTACATCCCCAAACCGGTTGACCTGGACGAACTCATGGGTATTGTCGGGGAACATTGCAATTAAGCACGGCTCCTTTGTCACCTGAACACTAGGACACTATGAAATATAAAATGGCGGGAGCCTCCTTTAAGGAGACTTTCGCCATTTTCTTTATGGACCCCCTAACCGGTTAAACCATCTGCCATGGCCGCGATTTCTCTGAACGGAATTCGGTTGAGCCGTGAAATGGTGCTGGCCTGCCAGGTCTCATCCCCCGGACAGACGCCGTTGCACCAAATTCTGGCCGACCATCGGATCAATATGGTAAATGCGGGAGGGCACCTTCTCCACCACGACCTCACTTTCTTCTGTTGTCTTGAACCGGAAGTCCGGACACAGAAGCCCCTGCGGAATCTCCTTTCGGACCTGATCTTCCCGGTTTGCCTTGTCTCCCTGTACCCCCACAGGGAGGATGCCCGTGTCCCGGACCTGATGCTCAGGCTCCTGGCCGACGCCGGCCTTACCTTTTATCACCTGGTCTCCTCCAACGCCGTTGTCAGCCTGGTGCTGCCGGTCGGGGATGTAAAGACCTTCATCGGTCGGTTGGAACAGGCCGTGGACCTTCCCGACACCCATACCCCCTATGTCCAGGAGGTGGCGATGGACATCTCCCCCATCCTTAGAAAGTATCCGGAAACCCGCTCCACCTATGTGGAAGAGCGGATCAAAACCTATGGACTGGAGCTCATGGAGGATCTGGGAATGCGGGTCTTGGACCTGGGCAAAGAAGGGACCGGACTGCCCCGGACCGGGCAGGGTGACCGGTTTGTCTTTGTCTCTGCCGTCACCAACGGATGTGGCGGTAAGATGCTCACCCTTGTTCCCCAGGGGAATTCAGCCCATGAACGGGTGGATTTCATCCGCTTCCACGGCCCCCATTTCGGAGACCGGTACCGCATCCTCCAGACGGCCTTGGACTGCCTTGCCCAGGACCAGGTTCCCCTGCGCTGCATGGGCTGCACCGGTGCAAGCCTTGCCCTGGTCTTTGAAAAGGGCCTGGGGGCAGCGGCGGTGAACGCCCTGGAAAAAGGATTTGAACGCCCATGACCGCTCCCTCCACCTACCAGGAAATGGAAAAAAATTGGCGGTATCGGATCTTTGATGCCCTTTCCTTTCCCAGTGTTATCCTGGCACTGGATAAAAGCATTGTGGGGGCCAATAAGAAATTCTACGACAGCTACGGTCTTACCCGGGAAGAGCTTCTGGGCAAAAAGTGTTTTCAAACCTTCCTTTACAAGGAAACCCCCTGCGATACCCTTGACTGTCCCATTGCCAAGGTGGTGGCGGACAAGCAGAGCTATTCCTACCCCCTTAAACACCATTACAAGTGGGAGGAGCGGGTCTTTTCCCCCATCATGGGAGGGGGCGGGGAGGTGGAATACGTCCTTGCCAGTATCCGGGACATCACCCGGACCAAGGCCCTGGAAAACCAGTTGCTGGGGGTGAAGGAATTCATTGCCCGGGTGATCCATGCCTCGGCCTCGGCCATTGTGGCGGCGGACAGAAAGGGTAGGATCGAGTTGATGAATTCCGTGGCCAAGGAGCTTTTTGCCGGCGGCTTTGGCCAGGGGGAACCCTTTGTTCATACACAGGATCTCTATCCCCCGGGCAAGGCCCGGGAGATCATGCAGATGCTCAGGGACGAACAGATCGGGGGCAGGGGCAAACTCATCATTCCCGAAACCACCATTGTCAATGCCCTTGGAGAAAAGATCCAGGTGGAGATGTCCGCTGCCATTGTCTACGACGAGTTGGGTAATGAATCCGCCACCATGGCCATCTACAACGATCTTAAGGGCAAAAGCCGCATGGAAAAAGAGCTGGAACTGGCCCGGAAAAAGCTGGTTCAGTCGGAGAAAATGGCCTCTTTGGGACAACTTGCCGCCGGTGTGGCCCACGAGATCAACAATCCCCTCACCGGTGTGCTTTTCTACGCCAGTCTGCTCATGGAAAGGGAGGATCTGGATGATGCGGCCAAGACCGATTTGAACTACATCATCGAAGACACCAACCGGTGCAGGGACATTGTGAAAAGCCTTTTGGTCTACAGCCGCAGCAGTGATTCCAAAAAGAACATCGTCCAGATCAACGAGGTGGTGGACGCCAGTCTCAGGCTCATCCGGGACCAGAAGCGGTTCCGCAACATTGAAATCCACCGCCACCTAACAGAGGAGATGATGCTTATCAACGGAGATACGGCCAAGCTTAACCAGGTGGTGATCAACCTGGTGATGAATGCGGCCGACGCCATCGAGGGCAGCGGTAAGATCAGTCTATACACATATAAGGACAAGGTCCATAAAACCGTATACCTGGAAATCAGGGATACGGGCACGGGTATCCCCCGGTCGGATCTGTCAAGGATTTTTGACCCCTTTTTCACCACCAAGCCACCGGGGAAAAGCACCGGCCTTGGCTTGAGTATTGTTTATGGTATTATCGAGGAACACGAAGGACGGATCAGTGTGAAAAACACGGGCAAAAAGGGCACCTCCTTCATCATTGAACTGCCCCTTTATCTTCCCCAGGACAACGGCCTCACCCTGTGCCCGCCACAACCCCATAAAGGATAGGAAAATCGTTGGACACCACACCCCATACCCCGGACGCCACCGACTTGCTGCGACAGACCATTCAGGATATCTTTTTCAAACCCCGGGTTTTGGTCATTGATGACGAAGACCGGATTCGCGATGCCTGCAACCGCCTCCTCACCGACGAGGGCTGCGAGGTGGCCGAGGCCGACAATGGGATCAAGGGGCTGAAAATGATTGAAGAAGCCCACTTTGACATCATATTGCTCGATTTGATGATGCCCGGCCTTTCCGGGCTGGAGGTCCTTTCCGACGTGAAGGCCCGGCACCCCTATACGGTGATCATTGTCATCACCGGCTATGCCACCCTGGAACATTCCATTGAAAGCATGAAGCGGGGCGCCTTTGATTTTTTGGCCAAGCCCTTTGCCCCCCAGGACCTGCGGGTGGTCATTGCCAAGGCCATTGAATTCATCCGCACCCTCCAGGACATTGCCAGCGAAAAGTCCCGCATGCGGGCCATGATCAATACCCTCAGGGACGGGGTGCTGACCACGGACCACCAGAACCGTATTGCCCTGGCCAATCCGGCCTTCCTGCGCATGATGGGGTCCCCCAAACCGTCGGTGATCGGCTATAAGACACGGGAGGTGATCCGGGACAACAAGATCCTGGAGATGATCCAGGCGGCCATGGCCCAGGGACCGGATCAATATGCAGAGTTCACCGAGGAACTTGAGATTCAGGCCCTGGATACCGAAGGACCGGTTACGATAGGGGTGCGCTGCATTCCCTTCCGGGACCGGCTCAAGCGGAGTCTTGGGGTGGTCTCGGTCTTCCATGACATCACGGAAATGAAAAAGGTGGAGGCCATGAAGTCGGATTTTGTCTCCATGGTGGCCCATGAGATCAAGAGTCCCTTGAATTCCATCCTCATGCAGCTCAAGGTAATCCAGGACGGTCTGGCCGGCGGGGTGACGGAAAAGCAGAGGGAAATCCTGTCCAGAAGCGCAGACAAGCTCACCTCCCTTACGGAACTGGCCACGGAGCTGTTGGATCTGTCCAAGATCGAATCCGGCCTCATTAACCAGGACAGGGAATTGGTGGCGGTGGCGGATCTCATCATTGATCAGGTGGCCTTTTACCGGGATCAGGCCGATGCCAAGTCCATCCAGTTGGAACGCCTGGCCTCTCCCCATGATCTAAGGGTCCTGGCTAACCGGACCAACATGGAAGAGGTCTTGTCCAACCTCATTTCCAATGCCATCCGCTATACCCCTGCCAACGGCAGAATCCAGGTCTGGTGCCAGGCTGAGAACGGCCATGTCCTCATCCATGTCAAGGATACGGGGCTGGGGATATCCCAGGAGGAACAGCACCACATCTTCGAGCGATTCTACCGGGTAAAAAATGAGAAAACCCGGTACATCAACGGTACGGGACTTGGTCTGACCATCGTCAAAAAAATTGTGGAATCCCACCATGGCCGAATCCAGGTGGAAAGCCACCCGGATCAAGGAAGCTGTTTTACGGTCTCCCTGCCCAAATCCCTGATGGAATAAGCCGGAGCAAAAATCCTTTTTTCCTTGTTATTCCGTTGAAAAAAACATATTTTTCCAGGGAATCAGATTAACGAAAAAGGGCGTCAGGTGGGAATTAAGAACGATAGAATAGAAAACAGCGATTTTGGATCCAATGTGGCCGGTCTCCGGGACATCAACCGGATCCTGGTCCAGGCCGAGGATCAGACGGCATTGATCCGTGGGATCTGTAAAACCCTTGTGGACAAACGGGGGTATGACAATGCCTGGATCGGTCTTCTGGACAAGCGGGGCCGGGTCGGTCTATTGGTGGATGTCGCCAACCGGACCACCCCCTTGGGGACCTCATTCCTCCAGGAAAACCTGGTCCAGGGGATACTGGATATCCTGTTGCTTTCCGAAAACCCGGAACATCCACCGGAAATCGAAGGCTGCCGGGCCTGCCTGCCCCCGTCGCCGGGGCCCAGATGCGCCGGCCTTGCCGTGCGTTTGTCCTTCAGGGGCCGTGTCCACGGCTTCATCGTGGTCTCCCTTTCCGGTGCCCTGTCCCAATCCGGCCCGGAGCGGGAATTTTTGGAAGAGACCGCCGATATCACAGGGGCTGCCCTCCATCGGTTTTCCCTGGAACACAGAACGGCCATGGCCGATCCGTTGGAAGCCCTCATGGACCTTTCCCTGAATCAGATTTCCATCATCCAGGATGACGAGGTGGTCTATAAAAACGAGGGGCTGAGGCGGGTCCACTGCCTCATGACCCAGGCATTTCATCCCCCGGATTTTGAGGATATCTACGAAGAAGACCGGGAGGATATGATCCAGGCATACCACGATCTGGTGGTGGGGCGGATTCCCCGGTTGGAGGCCAGTTTCCGTTATTACCCCAGGGGATTTGAACCCGAGGAGTCCCGGCTGCGCTGGGCCCTGATTGCTGTCGGTCCCATCCAGTACAAGGGAAGGGACGCCTTGGCCGCCAACATCATGGACATCACAGATTCCAAGGAGATCCAGAACTTCCTTCGCATCCAGGATAAGATGGCCTCCCTGGGCCGGGTCACCGCCGGCATTGCCCACGAAATCCGGAATCCCCTGTCCGGGATTTACATCTACCTCAAGAGCCTGAAGAACATTTACAATGAAATGGGCGACATCACCCGGGTGGTCTCCATCATCGACAAGATGGAGATGGCCTCGGAAAAGATCGAATCCATTATCAAGCGGGTCATGGACTTTTCCCGACCGGGCAGCCCCAGTTTTGTCAAGGCCAACCTCAATGCCTACATCAACGAGGTAACCCAGCTTACGGCGGTGACCCTTCGCAAGCGGGGCATCAAGTTTGTAAAGGAGCTGGACCCCACCGTGCCCGAATGCCATGTGGAGCCCCAGCTCATTGAACAGGTGATCCTCAACCTGGTGACCAATGCGGCCGAGGCCATGAAAACCCACCATGGAGAGAAATGCATCCAGCTCACCACCCGGAATACCGGCGAGACCATGGAAATCTGTATTTCCGACACCGGGCCGGGCATTGCCCCCAGCCATCGGTCCCGGATCTTTGACCCCTTCTACACCACCAAGGCCAACTCTTCGGGCATCGGCCTGAGCATCAGCCATCGCATCATCCTGGACCACGGCGGCACCCTGGAACTGGACAGTGAAGTGGGGCAGGGCGCCCGGTTCACCATCCGCATCCCCTACGAAAGATCAGACACCCTTTAGAAGGAGCAGCCATGCCTTCCTATTCCATTGCCATCGTGGATGATGAAGAGATCATCCGGGATTCCCTTGAAACCATCCTCATGGACAAATACCATGTCCAGCTCTACCCCGATGCAGAGTCCTTTATCACCCAGATGGACCAGGCGTATCCCGACGTGGTCCTCATGGACATCGGCCTGCCGGAGATGAGCGGTATCCAGGCCCTTAAGGTGATCAAGGAACGCCACCCGGCCCTTCCCATCATCATGATCACCGCATTTGAGGACATCCAGATGGTGATCCAGTCCATGACTTCGGGTGCCTTTGATTACATCCTCAAGCCCATCAACCCCGATATCCTCATGGTGACCCTGCAAAAAGCCGTTTCTTCCATCGCATTGGTGAAGGAGGTCCGGCTGCTCCAGGAAAAATACCTCATGGAGAATGCCCCCTGTTTCATCGGGGAGAGCCAGAATATTGAAAACATCATGGACTTCATCAACATGGTGGCCAAGAGCCCGGACACCCCCATTATGATCCTTGGGGAGACTGGAACGGGCAAAGAACTCATCGCCCGGGCCATCCATGCCAGGAGCCCGGTCTTCCAGGGGGAGCTGGTGGCGGTGAATTGTTCGGCCTTTCCCGAGGATCTGCTGGAGTCTGAATTGTTCGGGTATGAACCCGGGGCCTTTTCCGGGGCCCGGGCCCAGGGCAAAAAAGGGTTTATCCAGGAGGCGGACGGGGGAACCCTTTTTCTGGACGAGGTGGCCGATCTCACCCCGGCTGGCCAGGCCAAGCTCCTGCGGTTCCTGGAAAGCGGGGAGTTCTATAAGGTGGGCTCCACCCGGCTGCATCAAGTTAAAACCCGGGTGGTCTCGGCCACCAACAAGGACCTGGAAGAGCTGGTCCGCCAGGATAAATTCCGCAAGGATCTCTATTTCAGGCTCTGTGTGGTCAAGGCAGAGATTCCCTCTTTAAACCAGCGGCCCGATGATATCCTTCCCCTGGCCAAACATTTCCTCCATGGGTTTAACCGGAAATTCAACCGGACCCTTCTGGGATTTACCCCCCAGGCAAAGGACCAGCTGAGGCGACATGCCTTCACCGGTAATGTCAGGGAATTGCGCAATATTGTGGAGCGGGCCGTCCTGGTCAGTACCGGGGATGAGGTGGATGGGACGGATTTGGGACTTTTTTCCCAGTTGGACAGCCGGGGGAGCCAAGGGGAACCACCTGGTGCCACCGTACCCGATTTCATTCCTGAAGACGGCATCAACCTGGACAGCCTGTTATCGGACCTGGAAGGACAATACATGGCCCAGGCCCTTGAACAGGCCGGGGGAAACGAAAGCCGTGCCGCCAAGCTGCTGCAGATGAACCATCACACCTTTCGATACCGCTTGAAAAAACGACGGAAATAAAGCCTTAAATACGCCTGGATGGATCAGAGGGAAAAATGTTCGGCAGCCATGTCCCTCAGGTATTCTCCAATGGGAATGGCCGAGGTGGCGGCCGGCGAGGGGGCGTTGCACACATGGAGGGTTCTCGGGCTTCTTGCAAAGTGGAAATCGTGGACCATGGTCCCGTCCCGTCCCACGGCCTGTGCCCTGATGCCTGCCGGATAGGGGCTCAGATCCCTTAAACCGATGGCCGGGCAATATTTTTGCACCCGCTTCAGGTAACCGGGTTTCCACAGGGAGTCCACGGTCTCCATGATGCCCGAGCCCAGGTGTTGGCATATGATCTTCCAGAATCCGGGAAAACGGACCATGGCAGCCATATCTTTGGGGCTGAGATTGATTTTTCCATATCCTTCCCTTTTGAATCCCAAAACCGCATTGGGGCCCACGGTAATGCAGCCGTCCACCATGGGGGTAAGGTGGACGCCCAGAAAGGGCAGGGCCGGATCGGGTATGGGATAGATCAAATGGGAGACCATACCGGCCATTTTTTGGGGAAGGGAATAGTATTCTCCCCTGAAGGGAATAATGGCGAAATCCGGAGTGATACCGGTCATGGCACAGGTTCGGTCCGCCCCAAGGCCGGTGCAGGCGATGAGGTGGCCCGGGCGGATGTCCAGCCCCTTGCCCATGACCCGGAGGCCGGATTCTTCTTCCTTGATCCCGGTGATCTCACATCCCATAACCAGTTTTCCCCCAGCGGCTTCAAACAGGGCACCCATTTTCCGGGTGATGGCGGGATAATCGGTAATGCCGGTTGCCGGCACCTTGAATGCCCCCTTCCCGGTGATATGGGGTTCCAGTTTTTTAAGCTGTTTGCGGCTCACCCCCTGGGTCTGAATCCCGTTTTTTTCACAGCGTGCCTCAAGGGCAGACATGCGTTCCATTTCAAGGTCCGAGGTGGCCACAAGCAATTTTCCGCATTGCCGATGGGGGATGCCGTGGGCCTTGCAGAATGCCAGGGTGGCGGCCCATCCTTTTTTGCAAAAATCGGCCTTGAGACTTCCGGGCTGGTAGTAGACACCGGCGTGGATCACCCCTGAGTTGTGTCCGGTCTGGTGGGCGGCCAGGCCCCTTTCTTTTTCGATGACAAGGATGTCCAATTTGGGGAAACGGGTTTGAAGGGCCAGGGCCGTTGAAATGCCCACAATGCCGCCGCCGATGAGGGCAATATCCGGATCTTTCACAAGAGCCTCCGCCTATGGGGAATGGGTGATGATGCCATGGGCGGGATCATAGCCTTGCCGGCAATGAAGATCAACACGAAAAAGGCAGCGGGGAAGGGTTTGTGGTAGTTGGGTCCTCGGTTCCGGCAGGGGAAAAATCAATTTAGGGTTTCCCTGTTTATGGCTGGACCCCATATGGAAAATCTGGCATACTCTGACCCGTTCCCAGGGAGGAGGGGATGTGGAATAAGGGCCTGGATTCTGCAACCATTCGGGCCGGATATTTACAATTGAAATAGAGAGTATAAACGCCATGGAAGCACATGAGCCTGATTTCTGGAATCACCATTCCCTTCATTATCTTGAGATGGCCTTTGAGACGGGGTATATGGAAAAAATCGAAAACCCGGACGGATTCGGCACCCGCACCGGGGAATGCGGCGATACAGCCATGTTCTATCTCAAAATTTCAAACCGGTGCCTGGAGCACATATCCTTCCAGGTCCAGGGCTGCATGAACACAACCGCCTGCTGTAACACCCTGGTGAAACTGGCCCGGGGGAAAAGTGTTGATGCAGCCTGGGAGATCACAGCCGACGACATCATCGACTTTCTGGAAACCCTTCCCCGGGACCACGAGCACTGCGCCGAACTTTGTGTGGGTGCCTTTTACAGGGCCCTGACCGATTACCAGAACCGCCACCCGGAACCATTGGCCTGAAGTCTCCCATCTCCGGTGTGATCCCTATCTGAAAAAGGGCGTGGCACAGATCTTCCAGTATCACGCCCTTATTTTCTTCTTCCCCAGGCAATCTGCCTTGAAAGATCCCGATGCATTTTGATCCGTTTGATAAAATGGTGATCAATACGTCTGCCAGCCTTTGATAAAAGCGCATTGGCACCCGAACCAACTCCTACAAAGTGGGATATGCCAGGATATATAGCTTTTTTTAAAAGGCCATTTTAGCCCTGAACATGAATATATAATTTTCTCAAAAGGCCGGTTGTGAATTTAGAAAAATTTCCATTTTTCCCCATGGGAAAATTGTAATTTTTCTAAATTGCAATTTTTCAAACCATGAAAGGGGCTGAATTTATGGAAATTATAAATAAATTACCGAACGGCATGTTCTGTGCATTAATGCAGACCGGAATGATGAAACATTGAGCTCGCAATTGGGAACCGGCAATGGAAAGAACAGGTCAGAATATCCGAATCATGTTTGTGGACAAGGATCCACTGGTCCGTGATTCCCTGAAGACATTTTTCCATCGTGGTACCCTAAAACCCCTGTTTTTCAGGAGCGGCAGCGACGGGCTCACATCGTTAAAGAATTATCCCGCCGACATTGTTGTGAGCGATTATTTCCTCCCGGACATGGACGGCATCACCTTTTTAAACCAGGTGAAACAGATCCATGGAGGAGCGGTACGTGTTTTAACGGCCACCCTCGGTGACGAGGATATGGCAGCGCAATGCCGGCGGAACGGCATCGACCGTTTCATTGAAAAACCCCTCAATGGCGATACATTGGACAGGGTAATAAACGAATTAATGAAGCAAGTCTTCGGAGATGAGCATGACTGAAAAAGCATCATGGGATTGGAATACGGATCTAAAAGAGATCCCGGTCAAGGAATGGGCAGACCGGTTCAATTGGGTTCAAGCCCCGCAGATCACACCGGATGGTGAGAAGATCGCCGGCATTGTTAACGTGGATGAGATGGAATTCTCTGTCTGTGTCAACGGTGAGACCTGGGAAGGTGAGCATGAAAAGGTCTGGCAGCTGACCGGATTGCCGGGTAACCGCTTTGCCGCCTTTGTCTGCGATGATGAAGAGTGGACCCTGTCCGTTGACGGTGTGGAATGGGAAGACCGGTACGATTTTATCTGGGATCTCAAAACCACCCCGGACGGGGAAAAGATCAGTGCAGCGGTTCAGGCCGACATGGAATACGGCATGGCCGTCAATGGACAGGCATGGGGGGATAAATTCGACGCCATTACCGGAATGATCATGGCCGGCACCGGGGATACCGCTGCCGTTGTCCAGGTCAATCCCATGGCCGCTGCCGATACCGAAGCCTATGCCAAGGGTCTGTTTTCCGTTGCCCGCAACGGTGTGCCCCTGGACGCGGTTTTTCTGAACATCTGGGACCTTCAATTTGACGCCTCGGGTGAAAACCTGGCCTATGTGGCCCGGACCGATCGGGAGTCCTATAAGGTTGTGGTAAACACCGCAGTCTGGGACGGGGTTTTCCAGTCGGCCTGGCAGCCCTTGTTTGATACCCAGGGCCGGGTGTTGGCGCCGGTGCGCATCAATGGGGCCTGGCGGCTCTACTGTGATGGTAAGCCTTTTTGGAACAAGGGGTACGATCAACTCTGGCATCTGGCCCAGGCCCCGGGCAGAAAGGATATTGCGGCCATTGTATCCCCTAAATTCGCTCAGTGGACCGTTGCTGTGAACGACCGCCCCTGGAAGACCACCTGGGATACCATGGTGTCTGAAATTCATTATTCCCAAGACGGAACCACCCTGGTGGCCCTGGCAAAGCACGGTGAAAAATGGGATCTGGCTGTCAATGATCAGCCCTGGAACCTGGGGGCGGAGCAACTCTTCCATCCCGTGGTCAGCTTTGACGGTGGTGCCGTTGCAGTGGTGGCCGAAAACAAGGGCCGGTTTGACCTTGTGGTGAACAACAAGGTGGTTGCCGGCGGCTACGAGATGATGGGGAAACCCGTATTCAGCCCGGATATGGGAAAGATTCTGGTCAAGGGAATTGAAAACGGTGTGTACAAACGTCGGATTGTTTCCCTCTAGGGAGATGGAACAGGTGACGATACGAACTTTAAGGAGTGTTAAATGAATACCTTTATCGGGTTTATCATGGGCCCCATGGTCTGGATATCCTTTATCATTTTTATCGGCGGTGTGATCTTTAAGATTGCCAAAATGATCAGGGAGGTTAAAGAGAAAGAACCCTCCATTTTCAACTATATGAGTCTGAAATTCAGCCTGAGATCCATTGGGGCCTGGCTGGTGCCTTTTTTGCCCAGGAGCACCCGACTGCATCCGGTTTTCTGGGGGATCTCCTATATCTTCCATGTCCTGGTCTTTCTGGTGCCCATCTTTTTGTCCGCCCACGTGGTCCTGGTGAACCAGGCCTTTGGGATTTCCTGGCCGGCCTTGGGTGACGGGGTGGCCGATGCCATGACCGTGGTGATTATCTGTGCACTGGGATTCTTTTTCCTGCGCCGGCGCATGGTACCGGAGGTGAAGTTTCTCACCGCACCCAAGGATTATCTGCTGCTGGCCCTGGTGGCCGTCCCCTTTCTCACGGGGTTCCTGGCCTATCACCAGTTCTTTGCCTATCGCTGGGTTACGGTGATCCATGTGATTTCCGGGGAACTGATGCTGATTTTAATCCCCTTTTCCAACCTTGTACACATGATCACTGCTCCCTTCACCCGGGCCTATACCGGGTCTGAATTCGGCGGCGTCCGTCACGCCAGGGACTGGTAGGAGGCATTCTAATGACGACACAGGAAAAAAATATGACTTCAGAAACCATTGAATTAATTACAGACGATGCCATTGAAAAGGGATTGGAACGGCTGACCCCGGAACGCATTGAATCCATCATCAACGGGGTTCTCCAGAAGGAAACCGGTCCCCGGTTCACGGCATATATGGAAACCTGCATGCGGTGCGGTCTTTGTTCCGATGCTTGCGTTTACTTTCTTTCCCATGACCGGGATCCCAATTATTCCCCTGCGGCCAAGGTGAAAAAAACCATTTTTGAAATGGTGAAAAACAAGGGCCGGGTCTCCAAGGACTTTTTGAGGCAGGCCGTGCGCATCTCCCATCTGGAATGCAACCTCTGCCGCCGCTGTTCCATGTACTGCCCCTTCGGCATCGACATCGCCTATCTGATGACCCTGGTCAGACGCATCTGTCACAAGCTGGAGATCACCCCCCAGTACATCCAGGATACGGTGAACTCCCATGCCGCCACCATGAACCAGATGTGGGTAAAGGAAGACGAGTGGATCGATACCCTCCAATGGCAGGAAGAGGATGCCAGGGAAGAGTTTGAAAACCTTCAGATTCCCCTGGACCAGGTAGGCGCCGACATCATGTATTCGGTGATTGCACCGGAGCCCAAGTTCCAGGCCGGTCTTATTTACCAGGCCGCCACCATCATGCACGCAGCCGGGATGAAATGGACCATGCCCTCCACCCCGGGCTGGGACAACTCCAACATGGCCATGTATACCGGTGACAACGTCATCTCCGGTCGCATTGCCAAGGAATTCTATGAAGCCGCAGCCCGATTGGGGGTCAAGCGCATTGTCATGGGCGAATGCGGCCACGCCTTCCGTTCGGTCTATGACGTGGGCAACCGGCTGCTCTCCTGGGGCATGCCGCCCTTTGAACTGGTCCATGCCCTGGACTTTTACCATGAGCTGATGACCCAGGGCCGCATCACCATCGGTGAAAAATACGGCAAAAAGGTTACCCTGCACGATCCCTGTAACGTATCCAGGGGCCGGGGCCTCCACGACAAGGCCCGGGAAGTGGTGAACATGTGCTGCTCCGACTTTGTGGAAATGACCCCCAACCGGGAACACAACTATTGCTGCGGTGCCGGCGGCGGCGTCATCAATTGTGGCCCTCCCTATAAAAAAGAGCGCATGGTCAATAATAAGGTAAAGGCCGAACAATTGGCCGCCACCGGAGCTGAAATCCTCATAGCGCCCTGTCATAACTGCCATTCCGGCCTTGAAGACATCGTCCATCACTATGGGTTGAACATGGAAGTGAAGTTCCTGGGCGATATTATTTTTGAAACTATGGAAAAAAAAGTTTATAAACCAGGAGCATAAGAATGAATTATCGTACATGGACCTTGAGTCTGATTATTTTGCTGGTTGTGGGAGCGTTCAACGTTTTTTCAAGCAACCAGGATGCACCTGCAATGGAAGAAGAACTGGAACGGCTGGAGGTATACGCCTTTGAGAACCCCAGACGTCCCATGGCCGTATTCTCCCACGACGAGCACAATGAAATGGCCGGTCTGGAAGACAATTGTGCCCTGTGCCACCACGTTTACGAGGACGGTAAATTAATGGAGGATGAATCCAGTGAAGACAGCAGCTGTTCCGAATGCCATCAGCTGAAGCCGGATGCATCCAACGGCGTGGGCCTGGAAGCCGCCTTCCACCGGCGCTGCATTGAGTGTCACTATGAAGCAGATAAGGGACCGGTTCTTTGCGGTGAATGTCACAGAAAGAATTAAGGAGGAAGGATGTCCCACAAAATCATGATTGTCGACGACGATCCCGCCATTACCATGTATCTTGAAGCCCTGTTCACGGACCATGGATACGAAACCTGCATTGCAGATGACGGGAAAAGAGCCGTGGCCATCTATGAGGAAGAAAAACCGGATCTCATCACCCTGGATCTGGAAATGCCCGAAGAGTGGGGGCCCCGGTTTTTCAGAAAAGTTTCCAAGATCAAGGGGTTTGAAACGCCGGTGATTGTCATCTCCGGCCTTTCCGGACGCCAGCACGCCATTCCAAAGGCGGTTGGTTTTTTTGCAAAACCCTTTGACCCGGAAGCGGTTATCGCTAAAGTAAAGGACGTTTTATCGACATAACCACCTGCCCGACGCAGGCATAGATGGAGGCGTTTATTGAAACAGGGAAGAATACATGCCAGGGGCCTTTCGCTGAAACTGCTTGTACCCGTGGGATTGATTCTTTTTGCCTCTGTCTTCATCGCCTCCCATTTTTCCGGCAAATACAGGGAAAAGCAACGCATTGATTCTGCAGTGGTCCAGGTGGACAAACTCTGCAACTCCGTGCTCAAGCTCACCCTCTTTGCCATGCTCCACAGTCCCAGCGAGGACATGGTGGAGATCCTCAATTCCGTTTCCGAATACAACGATATTGAGCAGATACGGATTTTTAATTGCCGGGGCCAGGTTCGCTTCTCCAACGATCCCGGAGAAGTGGACCTGTTCCGGGAAAAGGGTGATACCGCCTGTGCCGTCTGCCACAGGCGGGACCCCCCGGTCGTGGTCACGGGCATTAACCAGCGGGTCCGTATCTTTGACTCCCCCGACGGCCAGCTGAAGCTGGGCCTGATCACTCCCGTCCTTAACGCGCCCTCCTGTTCCACCTCCGACTGCCACTACCATCCCCCCCAACGTAAAAAACTCGGTTCCCTTGAAATCATAGTCTCCCTGGAGGATATCCGCCGGGAGATTGCTGCGGCCTCCACCGTCTCCTTCTGGACCGGTCTGGGCCTGTTTGTGGTTTTGGGGTTGACCATCTCGGCCAGCATCGGATTTCTGGTGACCCGGCCCATCTCCCACCTCATTTTGAAAACCCAATCCATCGGCCAGGGTGATTTTCTGCCCTCGGAACCGGGAAAATCCTGGGCCGAGGAACTCCAGCAGCTCTCCCGTGCCGTTGACGACATGGGCCGTAAAATCCGGGAAAAGCAGGAGGAACTCAACCTCCAAAAGGAAAAGTACCGCCACCTCTTTGACCAGGTGCCCTGTTCCATCACCGTGCAGAACGATCAATATGAGCTGGTGGAATTCAACCGGGAGTTTGCCCGGCGCTTTAATCCCGAATACGGGGATTATTGCTATGCCGCTTACAAGGATCTGGACCGCAAATGCGACAATTGCCCTGTGGACAAGACCTTCAGGGACGGCCAATCCCATTTCAGTGAGGAATCCGGCACCAACAAGGACGGCTCCACCTCCCACTGGTTTGTGAAAACCGCACCCCTGAAAGACGAAGGGGGCCGGGTGGTGGCGGCCATGGAAATGAGTTTGGACATCAGCCGGATCAAACGCCTTGAGGAAGAGGTCCGCATCTCGGAGAAAAAATACCAGGCCGTATTCCGCCACATTCCCAATCCGGTCTTTATCCTGGATCAAGAGGATATGCGCATCCTGGACATTAACCATGCCGTCCAGAGCACCTACGGGTACTCGGCATCGGACCTGCGCCAACACGCCTTTCAGATGCTCTTTCCCTCTGGTACCGAATATGACCGGGTACGGAACAACATCGACACCCCCTTCCACGAACGCCTGGTCCACATCAAGGCCAACCAGGACCACCTCTATGTGAACATCTGGATAAGGCCGGCGGAATTTGTGGACCAACAGGTGCTCATCGTGGCCGTGGTGGATATCACCGTTTCCGTGGAAGCCGAACAACAGCTCATCCAGGCCGGTAAAATGGCCACCCTGGGGGAGATGGCCACCGGGGTAGCCCACGAGCTCAACCAGCCCCTTTCGGTCATCAAGACCGCTTCTTCCTTCATCGCCCGGAAGATTTCCACGGGGGATCCCGTGGACCCGTCTATTTTAGAGACCCTGTCCAGGGAGATCGAAACCCATGTGGACCGGGCCTCCAAGATTACCAATCACATGCGGCTCTTTGGTCGGAAGTCCGTGTTTAAAAAAGAGGCCCTGGATATCAACGAGGTCTTGAAACGGGGATTTGATATTTTCAGCCAGCAGCTCAAGCTCAGGGAAATCGAGGTGATCTGGGAATTAAATCCCCGGCTGCCCCGGCTCCATGCCGACCCGGTTCGTTTGGAACAGGTCTTCATCAACCTTCTCATCAATGCCAGGGACGCCATTGTTTCCCAGGGCAAAAAGAAAACCGGTGAAGGATACAAAAAACAAATCCGACTGGAAACCCGCTGGTATCCCCCGTCGGAACCGGTTATGGAAAACCGAGAAAAGCTCATGGACCGGGAAGAGGAGGGCACCCTCAAGGTGAAAATCCGGGATACGGGTACCGGCATTGCCAGGGCCAACAGGGATAAACTTTTTGAACCCTTTTTCACCACCAAAAAGGTGGGGGAGGGCACGGGTCTGGGCCTTTCCATTTCCTACGGTATCATCAAGGAGAGCGGTGGGGAAATCACCTTTCACAACAATAAGGACGGAGGCGCCACCTTTATTCTGGTTTTCAGAACCGAATCCGGGGCCTCCTTTTCCATGGCGGACCGGGAAACGGCCCCATTGGAAGAAGAGAGACGGACAACAGGGGGAACCCATGAATCCCAGTGATCATACCCTTTTACTGGTGGATGATGAAGAGGGTATCCGTAATGTATTGAAGATCACCCTGAGCCATGCCGGGTACCAGGTGCTCACGGCCCCGGACGGGGAGCAGGCCCTGGAGTTGTTTGCTTCGGCCTCGCCGGAAATCATCATCACCGACATTAAAATGCCCGGCATTGACGGCATTGAGCTTTTGCGCCGCATCAAGGCCAGGGCTCCGGAGGCCGAGGTGATCATGATCACCGGCCACGGGGACATGGAACTGGCCGTGAAAAGTCTCCAATACGAGGCGGCCGATTTCATCACCAAGCCCATTGATTCCCGGGAACTGGAGCTCTCCGTGGAAAAGGCCGTGGACCGCATCAACATCAACCGGCAGATCCGCACCTATATGACGGAGCTGGAGGATACGGTAAAGGAGCGGGACCGGGCCATTGACGAATCCCGGACCCTGGGCACCATCGGCCAGACCGTGGCCGGCATGTCCCATGTGATCAAGAATATTGCAGGCGGCCTCAAGGGCTCATCCTTTATCCTGGAACAGGGCATTGAAAATGAAAACCGGGAATACATGGTCAAGGGCTGGGAGATGATGAAGGGGAACATTGACAAGATCACCCGTCTCTCCCTGGACCTGCTCAACTATGCCAAGACCGGGCGGCTCCAGAGGCGCCCGGTGGATTTGAAAATTTTGGTGCAGAATGCCATGACCCTTGTGGAGACCCGAATCCGTGAACAGGGCATTGAGACCCGGCTGCACCTGCCTGAAACCGGGGCCGATCTCGTTGTCCAGGGAGATGCCGATGCCCTGCTGGCCTGTATTACCAATGTCTTGGACAACGCCCTGGATGCGGTCTCTCCCCGGGGAGATGATAACGCCCATGGCGCCGGGGATCCCCCCCGGGTGGACCTCTCCATGGAATCCGAGGACCAGGGGGTTAACCTGAGGGTGAAGGACAACGGAATCGGTATGACCCCGGAACTCCAGAACCGGATCTTCAAAGCCTTTGTCACCACAAAGGGGACCCGGGGCACGGGATTCGGGCTCATGACCTCCTGGAAAATCGTTACCGAACACCAGGGCAGACTGGCCTTTCAAAGCCGGGAAGGGGAGGGTACGGAGTTCTCCATCCACCTTCCCCTTGTTCAGGAAACCATCCAAGACGCCAAAGCCTGAGCGGAGGGGAAAACGGATGAGCCGACTATTATTGGCAGAAGACGGTTGTTTATATCAAAGGGAAAAAGCCGTTGGGGAACATCCCCTGGCCTGTCTCTCCCTTGCACTGGAACTGGTACCCGAAGTTACCCTGTTTTCTTTTTTTAAGATGCTGGACCGCTACCCCCAATTCCTGGCCCTGTCGGAACTGCTTCCGGCCCTCAGACAGATGACCGGGGGGCAGGGGGAGCCGTCCTTGAAAACCGATGATATCGATAAACTGGTGTTCTACAAGACCATTGCCATGAAAGGAGGGACTGCCAAAACCGGTCTTGAAATCTTCACCAGCCTTAAAGGGGTAAAACAGAATCGGAAGATCCAATTGAAATTCTTCCAGCTTTCCTCCCTCACCGACCATGTCCTGACGTTGGGACCCCTGGAGCATGTGATATTCGGGGATGGGCAGGATCTTTTTCAATACGACACGGTCTACACCCTGTTTGAGTTCATTGAGGGGATCTGTTGGGAGTTGTCCTTTAACTTTAATCCATTGCAATGCACCCTAAGGAGGTAAAGATGTTTCAACGTATCCTATTTGCCACCACGGCATCACCGGCCTGTGATGCCGCCGCCAAGATCGCATTTGAACTGGCGGAAAAATATGATGCCAGACTTCACCTTTTCCACGTATTTGGGGAGCCTTCCAGGGGGGCGGGACATTTTGTGAAATCCTATGCCTCTGGAGAGGAAACCAGTGTCGGCCCGGAGTATGTGGAATACATCAATGACGAGATGGGAACCGCCTATGACGATCTCATCCAGAAACACGGGGTTCCGGAATTTGAGTCCCTGGCCGGGATTCCGTCAACACAGATTTTAAGAAAGGCCAAGGCCATTGATGCCGACTGCATCATCATGGGCGCCCACACCCGCCAGGACGATCCCGCAGCCGAGCGCTTCCGGGGGATTGTGGGAACCACCATGCAGAAGGTGGCCCAGCGGGCCAAGTGTCCGGTTCTGATTATTTCCCGGCCCTGTGAGACCTGCTTCTGGTACTTTAACCAGATCATCCTTGGTACGGATTTTTCCAAGGCATCCATGGCGGCATTCCGTTTTGCCTATAAAATGGCCAAGCACATTGGATGCAAGCTCCATCTTTTCCATGCCCTGGATGTGGAGATTTCCCAGTCCGGTGCACGGCCTGGCCAGGTCTCAATTGAAGAGCACATCCGTTTGGCAAAGGAAAAAATCCAGGAAAAATACGTCGCCCAGATGGAGGATTTTGACAACTATGAGATCATGGTATGGGAAGGGATTCCCTATGTGGAGCTTTTGAAATTCTCCAGGGAGGTCAGCGGCGACCTCATTGTCATGGCCCACCACACCCGGGAAGTGGATCCGGACAAGGCCCTTTTCGGCTCCACCGTGGAGCAGGTGGTGCTCAGGTCGGCCTGCCCCGTGGCCAGTGTGAACCGGCCGGACAAACTCTGATGGACAAAAGCGACACCCCGGTGGTCAAGGTCCTCATCATGGAAGATGAGGTGGACATGCGCTTCTACCTCATGGCCCTGGTCAAATCCATGGGATTCTCTCCCCTGATGAGCCGCAACGGGGAACAGGGGCTGGACCTGCTTAGACAGGCCCGTGGGGAAGTGGATCTGATCATCCTGGATGTGATGATGCCGGAAAAGGGCGGGGCCCTGGTCTATCGGGAGTTGAAAACCGATCCGGCATTGAGCGGTATTCCCCTGGTGATCTTTTCCGGTGTGGAATCCAGCGCCTTTGGACACTATGTAAAAATGCTCAACACCGAACCAGGTATGGACATTCCAGAACCAAGGTACTATGTTGAAAAAACGGCAGATCCCGAGCACTTGAAATCGGTGATCCAATCCTGCCTCCAGGAGGGTGCCTGACGGATTTCTGCCAACGGCATCATCCCCCTCTCATTCCCCTGAATCTCTCCCTAGGGATGCCGGACCAACAATGTTGTAATGCAAGGTACCACCATTGGAAATAGGGTTTAACAGGTCTGGATTTCCTATAAAAATACTGGGAATAGCCAGAACACCCCTGGAATCGAAGAAGTGATTCCAGGTCAAACGACGGCCTGAAAACGTGGGAGAGGATATGAAGGTATTGCTGGTTGATGATGAGGTCGGCATCCGAAAAGTGTTGTCCATTTCCCTGGCCGACGCCGGCCACGAAGTTCACACGGCAGAGAATGGCGTGGTGGCATCGGAGCTGATCCCCGGTTTGAAGCCGGACCTGGTGCTCACGGATATCCGCATGCCCGGCATGGACGGGATCGGATTACTCAAATTCATCAAAAAGGAGCGGCCCGAGACCGAGGTGATCATGATCACCGGCCACGGAGATCTGGAGCTGGCCATTGAAAGCCTGAAGCTGGATGCCGTTGATTTCATATCCAAACCCATCAATGATGACATCCTGGGAATTGCCCTGAAGCGGGCCCAGGATAAAATCTCCACCCGGAAAAAACTGGAACTCTATACCCGGAACCTGGAAACCCTGGTGGAGGAAAAGACCCGGAAGCTGGCGGTTTCCGAACAGCGGTACATGCGCCTATTCAACTCTTCCCCCGCCTTTATCACCATCCTGGACAGGGATTTCAGGATTCTGGAATCCAATGACCGGGTCAAGGAGGAGTTCGGAGAACCGCCCCTGGGCTGTTGCTATCAATTGTATAAAAACCAGAAACGGCCCTGCCCGGACTGCCCCGTGGAAAAGACCTTCAAGGACGGGGAATCCCACACCGCTGAAATGGATCTTCCCCTCAAGGACGGCAGTGTGCGCAACCTCTTTATCCAGACCTCGGCCATCACCGATGACACCGGGGGCATCCACCAGGTGATGGAAGTGGCCACCGATGTGACCGAATTCCGGGAACTCCAGGACCATTTGGCCGCCCTGGGGCTTCATATCTCCACCATCTCCCACGGGATCAAGGGAATCCTCACGGGCATGGACGGGGGAAACTATCTCATTTCCTCGGGCCTGGAACGGAGCAAGCTGGATCAGATCCAGACCGGATGGGACATTGTAAAGGAAAAGATCAATATCATCCGCCACATGGTCCTGGGCATCCTCTACCATTCCAAGGACCGGGAGCTGGAGTGTAAATCCGTTGATCTTTTTGACTTTATCCAGGAATTGGTCACCACCCTGGCCCCAAAGATGAAAAGCCTGGACATTGAGCTGGAACTGGATATTCCCAAACCCAATGCAGGCCTGGCCGCCCCCATGGATCCCACGGTGATGTTTGCCGCCCTGCTGGCCATCCTGGAGAATGCGGTGGATGCCTGTGCTTCCGTGGCCGGAAAACGGGACCGCCTGGTCATTGCCATCCACGCCTCCACCGACGACGGGGCCACCCGCTTCTGCATCCGGGACAACGGCACCGGCCTGTCCAGGTCCTATAGAAAGGAGGTCTTTTCCCTGTTCTATTCCAAAAAAGGGCAGAAGGGAACCGGCCTTGGACTCTTCATTGCCCACCGCAGTGTCAAGCAGCACAACGGGGAAATCCGCATTGATTCCATACCCGGCGAATTTACAGAATTTTCCATTACCCTGCCCGTGGCCGAACTCAAGGAACGGCTTTCCCGGAATTGACAACCTGGATTACGGTATTAAGGTAAGTTACAATTACAGGTTCAGGGGAAAGTTGGTTTTTGTTTCAGGAGGAGTCGTGTATGAAAATTCAGCAATTCAAGTACAGCCACGATAATTTCGGTTATCTGGTTTACAGCGACGGCTGCGGCATCGCCATAGACATGGGCGACCCCGATGCTCTGGTTGCCTTTGCCGCCGAGAACAAGATTCGCATCACCCATGTGACCAATACCCACCTTCACCATGACCACACCAGCGGCAATGCCGCCACCCTGGAGAAAACCGGTGCCCCCTTCATGGACTGCCGGGAGTTCTCCCAGGATCAGGTCATTTCCGTGGGATCCGAAGGCCTCAGGGTACTTCTTACCCCGGGTCACACCGTGGATTCGGTCTGCTTTGACGGGGGGGATTTTCTGGTCACCGGAGACACCCTTTTCAACGGCACCGTTGGTAATTGTTTTTCCGGGGATCTGGATGCCTTTTACCGCTCCATCAAGCAGATCATGGCCTTTCCAGAGGAAACTTTGATCTACAGCGGCCACGACTATGTAAAAGAATCCCTGACCTATGCCGCCTCCATTGAGGGCCGGACCAGGGAAATCCGGGACTACATGGCCAAATACAATCCTGCACTGGTGGTCTCCACCCTTGGGGACGAACTTTTGGTTAATCCCTACCTGCGCTTTAACCATCCCGAAATGACGGCCCGCCTGGAAAAGGCATCCCTTCCCATGGGCTCTGAACTGGAGCGGTTCAAGGCCGTCATGGAAATCTTCTAGGACCTTTATGACACCCAACGACATACCCGGGTCAGACCTGGGGCCCGGAAAGGCCCTGGGGCGTCACCTGACCGTTGATTATTTCCATTGCCGTCCCCGGGCATTTCTTGATGTGGGCGAGGTCACTGAAATGATGGAAGCTGCAGCCCGAAAGGCCAATGCCACAGTGATCACCTCCAGTTTCCATGGGTTTGCCCCCCAGGGTATTTCCGGTGTGGTGGTGATTTCCGAATCCCATTTTACCCTCCATGCCTGGCCGGAACACGATTTCGCCGCAGTGGACATCTTCACCTGTTCCAATCGGGTGGATTTTAAGGTGGCGGTGACGGAGATGGCCAGGGCCTTTGGTGCCAAAGAAACCCGGATCAACACCGATCGGGTAAGGGGGGATTTTCCCCTGGGCAAGGGGACAGCCCCCGTGGATATCCACGGCCTGGCAATTCCCCCTGAATCCAGGGGCGTTTCCTTGGACATAGATCTCTACGGATGCTGCCCAACCACCATGACCCATGGGGAAACCCGGCAGACCCTTGCCCGTTTAATCCAAGATATTCCAGGCCTGGACCGGGGACGGGACCGGTTCGATATCTTTGAACGGGAGGCCTGCTTCAGCCGCATCCATGAAACCGGGCAGATCCAGGTGAGGATGATACCCGGGACCCAAACCGTTCTCATGGATCTTTACGGCACAGCACCCATTGACGGCCGCCATGTGGCCGAGTCCTTCCTGGGCTTTTTCAAGGGGAACCATTATAAACTTAACTTGCATCACAGGGGATAGAGCGTTGCAGGAGCATTCAAACCATTCCATAGAAATCAGACCCATTACAACCGCGGACCACGACCAGATGATAGACCTCTATAAAGAGGCCGGCTGGTGGGACCAGGAAGAGGGGACCGATACCGGTTATCTGGACACGGTTGTGTCGTCTTCGGCACTCTTCGTGGCCGCCTTTGACGGAAAAAAAATGATTGGAATGGGCCGGGCCCTTTCCGACACGGTCAGTGATGCTTATATTCAGGATATTGTTGTGAAAAAGACCCATCGAAGACAGGGGATAGGTCAAAACATCATAAAAACATTAATCGCCGGTCTAAAAGACATGGGTGTGGACTGGATCGGCCTTGTGGCGGTACCGGGAAGTCGTTCGTTCTACGAAGGCCTGGGCTTCCGCCAGCTGGAGGGGTATATCCCTTTTAAACTAAAGGATACAACGGATGTATAACCGATGTGAAAAAATAAACTGCGATGCCGGACGAACCTTAACCTTTCCAACGGCTGGGCAATTCGAGCCCGAAGATCGGGAACTGGTCCAGATCTACCTGGACAAATACGGCCCCCGGTCATGTGAATACAGCTTTGCCAATCTTTTCTGCTGGCAGACCATTTACCATTATTCCTGGCGGCTTTACAAGGGCCGGCTCCTCATGTACGACGGGGAAAACCAATGCGCTTTCATGCCCCTGGGAAAGGCCATGGACCTGGAGGAACTGCTGGATGTGTCCCGGTTCCTGATCCAGAACGGCCTGGAACCCAACTTTGGTGTGGTGCCGGAGCATTTCATCGCCGCCCACCCGGATCTGGATCGTTATTACACCATCGACTCCCACAGGGATTATGCCGAATACATCTACGAGGTGGAACGGCTTTACGACCTCACCGGGACCAAGCTCCATAAAAAAAGAAACCTCATCTCCCAGTTCAAACGCAGATACCCGGATTATGATATCCGTCCCATGGCCGCCGACGGTTTAAAACCGGCCCGGGCCCTGGCCGCCGAACTCCTGGCCCGGAGAAATCCCGTGACAAAGGATCTGCTGGATGAATCCGTTGCCCTTGAAAAGGCCCTTGATTTTTTTGGAGAGCTGGGGCTGGAAGGGGTAGAACTCTGGGTGGGGGAGGCCCTGGTGGCCTTTGCCGTCTTCAGCCCACTGGGCAGGGATACCTATGATGTCCATTTTGAAAAAATCGACATCCAGTACAAGGGGGCCGGCCAGATGATCAACTGGGCCGCGGCTTCCTATCTCAGGGGCAAATGTTCCTATGTCAACCGGGAGCAGGATCTGGGCATCCCCGGACTTCGAAAGGCCAAGCTTTCCTATGAACCCTTTGAAATCATGGAACCCTATTTTCTCACCCTTAAAGAGCGGCTCTGATTCCCTATCCTGACCAAAAAATTAAAACGGCCCGGAAAATTCCGGGCCGTTTTAATTTGTATGAAGCCTCCGGACGAAGAAAAGTCCGAAGGCGGTGGGTTTTAAGATGGGCTTAATTTCCAGTTTTGAGGCGTTCCCAATACCGTTCGTAGGTGAGGATGGCCTCTCCCACATCGGACTGGAACTCGCCCTTTTCCACCACCTCGGGTGGGGGGAAGATCATGGGGTTGTTGCGCAGCGCTTCGGGCATCAGGGGCAGGGCGTCCCTATTGGCCGGTGCAAAGCCCACATATTCACAGATCTTGGCGGCCATGTCCGGTCGCAACAGAAAATTGATAAAGGCATGGGCGGCATCCACATTCCAGGCGCCCTTGGGGATGACCATGGAATCCACCCAGAAAATGGCCCCCTCTTCGGGATAGGCATATTGGATGCTGGGCAGCTCCTGGTTGGCCATATAGGCTTCTCCGTTCCAGGTCATGCCGGCATGGGTTTCCATGTTGATCATGGGCAATTTGGGGGAATCCCCGGAAAAGACCCGGATGTTGGGCAGAAGTTTGCGCAGGGATTCGTAGGCGGCCTCAATGTGCCGGGGATCGGTGTCATTGATGGAATGGCCGTTGAGGATGAGGGCCACGCCAAAGACCTCCCTGACATCGTCGTTCATCACCAGTCTATTTTTCAGCTCCGGCCGCCACAGGTCCTTCCAGGAGGTCATCTCTTCGGCCTTTACCTTGTCCGTGTTGAAGATCAGGCCGGTGGAGCCCCAGACATAGGGGATGGAATGGGCATTACCCGGGTCATATGCCTTGTCCAGCAGCAGGGGATCCAGATGCCTGTAGTTGGGAATCTTTGTCCGGTCAATGGGAAGCAAGAGTCCTTCTTTTCTCATCTTGTGCACAAAATAGGTTGAGGGAAAGGCCACATCATACCCCTTGCCCCGGGTAAGCTTGATTTTGGCGTACATGGACTCATTGGAATCAAATGTGGCATAGATCACCTTGATGCCCGTCTCCTTCTGGAACTGGGAAAGGACTTCGTCGGGGATGTATTCGGTCCAATTGTAAACATGGATCTGGTTTTTCCCGGCCAGGGCAGACAGGGGCAGCCACAGGGATAAACAGAGGATAAGCAGCAGTTGCCTTAGGGTCATTTTTTTCTCTCCTTTATTAAAAAATGGGCGGCCATGACAGCAGCCAGGGTCATGATGAACAAGACGGTGCAAAGGGCATTGACCTCGGGTTTAATCCCCAGGCGGACCATGGAATAGATGCGCAAAGGAAGGATGTCAAACCCCGGACCGGTGACAAAAAAGCTGATGATCACATCGTCCAAAGAAAGGGTGAAGCTCAAAAGCCATCCGGCCAGCACCGCCGGGAAGATCAGGGGGAGGATCACCCGCTTGAAGATCTCAAAATCCCCGGCCCCTAGATCCCTTGCCGCATCCACCATCATGGGATCGAATCCTTGGATCCGGGCATGGACCGTGACAATGACAAAGGGCAGGCAAAAGGTGACGTGGGAGAGGAGCAGGGTAAGGAACCCCGGATCCAACCCAATGAGAACAAAGAGCATGAGCAGGCTGATGCCCATGACAATGTCCGGGCTCATCATCACCGAATGGATTAGTCCGAAAAAGACACGTTGGCCGGTAAACCGATAGCGGTAAAGGGCAAAGGCGCCCAGGGTGCCCAGTGCGGTGGCGATGATACTGGCGGCAAAGGCCACCACCATGGAGTTGATAAAGGCATCCAGCAGCATCTGGTTCTGGGCCAGTTTTTCGTACCACTTAAGGGTGAATCCCTTCCAGGAAGAGGAGAATTTGGATTGGTTGAAGCTAAGGACGATCAAGGTGATCAAGGGGAGGTACAAAAAGGCAAATACCCCTGTGATCCAGGAGATGCCCAACCGGCCCAAAGAAGAGGGCCTCCGCCTTCCTTTTAACGGCTGTTGGCTCATGATGCGGCCTCCCCTCCCGGTTTAAACCGGTTCATGATCATGAGATAGATACCCATGAATCCCATCATCAGCCCCAAAAGAAACACAGAGGCAGCGGAGCCAAAGGGCCAGTTCCCGGTGGTGAGGAATTGATTCTTGATGAAGTTGCCCACCAAGACGGATTTTCCCCCTCCCAGAAGATCGGCAATGTAAAAAAGACCCATGGCCGGAAGAAAAACCATGATGCAGCCGGCGGCAATGCCGGGAAGGGAAAGGGGCAGGATCACCCGTTTGAAAATCTGTGCATCCCTTGCACCAAGATCCCGGGCCGCTTCGATGAGCCGGAAGTCCAGTTTCTCCACCACCGAATAAAGGGGCAGGATCATGAAGGGCAGCAGGGAATAGACCAGGCCCGTGTAAACGGCAAAATCCGTATAGAGCATCTGCAAGGGCTCCTGGATCAGCCCGGCCTTTATCAAAAGGTAATTGATCACCCCATTGGCCTTCATCAGGGTCATGAGGGCATAGATCCGGATCAGGGAGGAGGTCCAGAAGGGAATGATCACCATGAGCAGCAGCAGGGTCTGCACACGTTTGGGCAGCCGTGTCAGGTACCAGACAAAGGGATAGGAGATTCCCAGGGTCAGAAGGGTTGTGACCAGGGCATACTTCAGGGAGTTGAGAAAGATCTTCAAGTTCACCGGGTCCATGAGTTCCCGGTAGTGGAAAAGGGTGAAGTTCAGGCGCACAAAATGGATGGGATCCCGTTCCATGATGCTGGCCCCCATTACCAGGAGGCTGGGCAAAAGGACAAAACAGAAAATCCAGAGCATGTTCAGACCAATGGCGCTCTGTTTAAACATACGGGATTCAGCCATTACAGAGGATCACCTCCCAACCCTTGAACCAGGAGACGCAGACCCTTTCCCCCACATCGTAGAAGATATCTTCCGCATCTTCGTTGAAAAATTCCAGCACGTTGACGGTCTGTCCATTGTCCAGGCCGATGATCAGTTCAACCGTGGTTCCCTTGTAAATCATCTCCTTGACCTGGCCGGGAAACACATCTTCCGGGCAGCTGCCGGTGGAGAGTCTCTCAACGGTCATGTCTTCGGGGCGCAGCAGGACATGGACCCGTTGCCCTGGGGAACATGCCTTTGTGTTGGCCACGGTTTTGGACACATTGCCCATGGAGATTTTCATGTCCGGCCCGTTAACGGAAATCACCCGGGCATCAAAGACATTGGTCTCCCCCACAAAGTCGGCCACAAAAAGGTTTACCGGCTCTTCATAGATATCCTTTGGGCTGCCCATCTGTTCGATGCGGCCCTGGTTCATGACCACCACCCGGTCGGAAAGGGTGATGGCCTCCTCCTGGTCGTGGGTGACAAAGATAAAGGTGATGCCCAATTTCCGATGGAGCTGGCGCAGCTCCAGGCGCATCTGTTTTCTCAGCTGGTAATCCAGGGCGCTTAGGGGTTCGTCCAGCAGCAGGATCAAGGGCTGGTTCACAATGGCCCGGGCAATGGCCACCCGCTGCTGCTGCCCCCCTGAAAGCTGGTGGATCCGCCGGTGTTCCATTCCGGTGAGCTTGACCATTTTCACAGCCTCCTCTACCCGGTTGCGGATCTCTGCCTTGTCCATTTTCTTCAAGGTTAGGCCAAAGGCAATATTATCAAATACGTCCATGTGGGGGAAAAGCGCGTAGCTCTGGAACACAGTGTTCACATCCCGGTCGCTGGCCGCCACATGGGTACAATCCTTTCCATGGATGATGAGCTCTCCCAGGTCACAGGTTTCAAGCCCAGCTATCAGTCTTAATACAGTGGTCTTCCCGCACCCGGACGGGCCAAGAAGCGTTAGGAATTCTCCCTGAACAATATCAAGGGAGAGGTGATCTACGGCAACGTGGTTGTCAAAGGTCTTTGTTACACCCTTCAGAGATACAACCGGCATGGCTAAAATCCCTTCATACTGAAATAAAAAGAATGCGAAATTAAACCAAGGCATGGAAAATGTCAATGGAAATAGTACCATGGGTATCCATTGAAAAACAGGGCTGATTTGGCATGGGGGGGTGTCCCTGATTTCCATTGCGGAAACATTGGCCATGGACTATAGATTTCAGGCAGGATCTGCCCTGTTCAAAGCCGGGCTGAGCTTTGTTTACCCATTGAAACTTCTGGTGAGGACGCGCCATATGGACATGAAAAAAAAAGCGGCATTTGGGAATAGAATGGTTGATATTCTCAACCACGGGGCCTTGAACCTGGCCCTGGGTATCGGATACGAGTTGGAAATATTTGAGGCCATGGAGGAGGAACCGGATCCGGTATCGGCCCGGGAACTGGCAAGGAAGACCGGCCTCAACCCTCGCTATATAAAGGAATGGCTGGGAATCATGGTCACCGGAGGCATCCTCGACCTCCACACCGATGACGAGGGGAAGGAACGCTATTCACTGCCCTTGGAACACGCCGCCATCCTCACCCGTAATGCCGGTTCGGAAAACATGGGCGTTTATACCCAGGAGATTCCTCTGCTTACCCGCATTGCCCAGGCCGCCGTGGTAAAGGATTTCAAGGAGGGGCTGGGCATCCCCTTTTCCGCCTACCCCAGGTTCCAGGATTTTATGGGAGAGCTTTCGGACGCCAAGCATGAAACCGTTCTGGTGGATCAGTTTTTACCCCAGGTGGATGGGGGAAGACTGGTGGAAAAACTCAAAACCGGTATCCGGGTATGCGACATGGGTTGCGGCCAGGGATTTGCCCTTGAACTCATGGCCCGGGCCTTCCCCAATTCACGTTTCACCGGCATGGACAACGACGGTTCCTCCATTGACCGTGCCCGGCAACGGGAAAAGGGGCTTTCCAACCTTGAATTTGTCCAGGCAGATGCCGCAGTCCTTGTGGGGGATGTGGAATGGGAAGGCCGGTTCGACTATATCACCGCCTTTGATGCCATCCATGATCAATGCCGTCCCCTGGAGGCCCTTCAAGGCGTCCGCCACCTGTTGGCGGACGGAGGCCTTTTTTCCATGGTGGACATCGACGCCCAGACCACCCACAAGGGAAACATGGACCATCCCATGGGCCCTTTCCTCTATACGGTCAGCCTCATGCACTGTATGCCCCAGGGACTGTGCGACAAGGGGTTGGGACTTGGAATGATGTGGGGGCGTCAACGGGCCCAGGCCCTTTTGGCCCAGGCGGGATTCTCCCGGGTGTCGGTCTGCGAAATGGTCCATGATCCCTTCAATATCCATTATCTCTGCAGCTGCTGAATCACCTTGAAGCAGGAAGGGGCTTGTGCTATGAGAGTCCGATGAAGTTCTCAAATGTTCGTAAATATCTCTTCCTGCTCACGGCCTTTGCCGCTTTGGTCATCGGCCTTATGTTACACTCCTTTAAAATTAACCATCGGATCGCCGCCCAATACGGCCCTCTTTCCGACGCCGCCCTTCAGATCAAATACGAGGTCACCCTGAGCCACCTCAAGTTTGAAGAATTTATTTCCGGAGACACAAGTGTCCGACCGGAAGACCTGTGGGAGCACCTGGATCGTGCCCAATGGTTTGTCCATGCCATGATGGAGGGGGGAGAGGGGCCGGCAGGCCCCCTGATCCCGTTGAAGGATCCGGTCCTGGATACCCATATCCAAAAAACCATGGCCGCGGTCCGGACCTTTCGCCAGATGGCCGTGGACCGGGTCCGCAATCGCGATCATTCCGGTGTCGGTTCCACCTCGGAGGTGGTATTTGATCAGAACTACGACCAGATGATCACCCTGGCCGACGGTATTTCCACCCTTGTCCACCAGGGGGCGGGCCGCCTTCTTAAACGATACCGGTTTCTCCAATTCGCCATGGTCGGCCTCATTGCCGTCATATCCGTCATACTGGGGCTGATCTTTTATTTTTTTGAAAGACGGCGGACACGGGATACCCGGGAAATCCAGGCCAGGGAGGAATATTTAAGGATCACGTTGAACTCCATAGGTGACGGGGTGATTGCCACGGATTTGAAGGGGAATCTGGTTCGGATCAACCCCATTGCCGAAGGATTGACCGGATGGACGGTCCAAGACGCCGTGGGCCGTCCCCTGGAAGAGGTCTTTGAAATCGTCAATGCCCACACCCGGAATCCGGCCTTTAATCCGGTGGAGCACGTTCTAAGGACCGGAAACATTGCCGGCCTGGCCAACCACACCGTCCTTATTTCCAAAACAGGCACCGAATACCAGATCGCCGATTCCGCCGCCCCCATCCGGGATGAGCACGGCAACATCTTTGGCGTGGTTCTGGTCTTCAGGGATGTGACCCGGGATTACCTTCTCAGGGACCAATTGGAGGAGCAACAGGCCATCCTCCAGCGAGCCCAGGCCGTGGCACGGGTGGGGCATTGGCAGATGGATCTGGACCGGAATCCCATCTTCGCTTCAACCGAGGCCTGTCGCATTTATGGAATAGATCAGGACACCGAGTTCTCCCGGGAGGTCATTGACACCATACCCCTTCCGGAATACCGGGGGGATATTGCAGCCTGCATAGGAGGACTGTGCGAAGCCTCCCCCCGTGCTGAACTGGAGTTTAAAATTCAAAGGCCAAGGGATCTCCAGATCCTGGATATCCACGTCATTGCCGAATACCGGGCCGACAACAGACTTATTTCCGGCATTGTCCAGGACATTACCCAGAGAAAGGAACATGAGACGGCCATCTCCCAGCTGCGGCAATACCTGACCAACATCATTGATTCCATGCCCTCGCTTCTCATCGGGGTCACTCCGGACAAGCGCATCACCCTCTGGAATAATGAAACGGCGAAGGAAACCGGGCTTCTGGCCCAGGAGGCCGTGGGACGCCCCCTTGAGGCCGCCATCCCCCGGCTGGCGTCCATGGTTCCACTGGTGGACGAGGCCGTGGCAAAACAAAAGGTTCGGTATTGCCGCCGCCGGCGCAGGGGGACCGAGGATATCCCCATCTATGAGAATGTGACCATTTATCCCCTGGTGACCAACGGGGTCGAAGGGGCTGTGATCCGTGTGGACAATGTCACCGAACAGGTCCGCATGGAGGAGATCATGGTTCAGAGTGAAAAAATGCTCTCCGTGGGCGGTCTGGCCGCCGGCATGGCCCATGAGATCAACAATCCCCTGGCCGGGATTTTACAGACCTCCTCTGTGATGCAGGAGAGGCTCAGGCGCATAGACATGCCGGCCAACCTCAGGGTGGCAAAGGAATTCAACATTGATCTGGAGCAGATCAAAACCTTCATGGAACAGCGGGAGATTTTCAAGATGCTGGAGGCCATCTCCATGTCCGGTCGAAGGGTGGCCGAGATCGTGGAAAACATGCTCAGCTTTTCCCGGAAAAGCGACGGTGCCTTTTCCAGCCATTATCCGGACCAGCTCATGGACAAGATCATTTCCCTGGCCGAAGCGGACTACGATTTGAAAAAGCACTATGATTTCAAACGCATCAAGGTGGTTCGGGAATATGAACCTGACCTGCCCATGCTGCCCTGCCAGGGTGGTAAGATTCAGCAGGTTCTCCTGAATATCCTGAGCAATGCGGCCCAGGCCATGCAGGAGAATTTCCAGAAGAACCAAGGGGCGCCACCTCAATTGGTGATCCGCTTGAAAAAGGAATCGGACCGCTTCCTTGCCATTGAAATCCAGGACAATGGGCCCGGGGTTCCCGAAGCCATTCAGAAACGGATTTTCGAACCCTTTTTCACCACCAAATCCGTGGGCCTGGGAACCGGACTTGGCCTTTCCGTCTCCTACTTCATCATCACGGAAACCCACGGCGGAACACTGGATCTCATCTCAACGCCGGGGCAGGGGGCCTGTTTCGTGATCCGACTGCCCATCGGGTTAAGGCTGTCATGATGTGTCACCCTGCAGGATCTCTTGCCTGGCATATTTGGGCAACTAAATAGCGCGTTCAGGCAGTTTAAAATTTCGGGGTGGGGGAAAAGAAGAAAGAAATGGTCGATTTAAAATAGGGCAGGGGTGTCTTGATCACATATGCCCCAAACGCAAAAAAAGCTTTCACCGAAACCGATGAAAGCCTTTTGTTTTTATGGTGCCCAGGAACAGAATTGAACTGCTGACACGGGGATTTTCAGTCCCCTGCTCTACCGACTGAGCTACCTGGGCGTAACAACACGGATATATGTTGTTTTTGTTGTGGTGTCAAGGAAAACCTTGGTTCGGTCGGCCTTAGGATGGTGCCCAGGAACAGAATTGAACTGCTGACACGGGGATTTTCAGTCCCCTGCTCTACCGACTGAGCTACCTGGGCGTAAGGGCTAACCTTAATGTTGCTTAAAATGGCAGGGGGGAAATTTCCCCTTGCACCGGCAAATAAAAAAGCTTTCATCTGAAAACCAATGAAAGCTTTCGTTTTTGTGTGGTGCCCAGGAACAGAATTGAACTGCTGACACGGGGATTTTCAGTCCCCTGCTCTACCGACTGAGCTACCTGGGCTCAAGCAACAGGGGGGTTATATGTTTTTTGGTTTGGGGTGTCAAGCAAAAAATGAGGCATGGAGATCGCTTTATCCAACTGGCCAACAATTCCAATCAGATATCGCCGAGGAAATGTTGGACAAGGGCAGCCGCTGTCAGGGCGGCGGTTTCGGCACGGAGGATTCGCGGTCCCAGGCCATAGGAGGAAAAGCCGGCCTCCCTGGCTTTGTCTATCTCATGGGAGGAAAAACCGCCCTCCGGACCAACAAGGACGATGGCCCGGTTTTTCCCCGAAGGGGACGGGGTGAGGCGGGAAAGGGGGGTGCCGGACTTTTCCCAGAAGGCAATGCAATGGGTGTGGCCGACGGCCTCCTGCAACAGGGTCTCAAAGGAAACCACAGGGGAGACCTCCATGAGTTTGCTGCGCCTGCACTGTTTGAGGGACTCCCTGACAATGGTCCGCCAGCGGTCCATGCGCTTTGCCATACGCTTCTCATCGGGAACGGGCACGGCATATCGGCAGGTGAAGGGCACCCATCGGGTCACCCCCAGCTGGACCAACTCCTTTATAAGGGTATCCATCTTTTGGTGTTTGAGCATGCCGCTGCACAGGGTCAGTTCAAGGGGCGACTCCGTGGATGAAGGGTTGTGGTCCATCAACTCCACCTCAACGCAGGTTTTATCAATGGCCGTTATTTTTCCGGTATAATCCATACCGGTTCCGTCGGTGAGGGAAAGGGTGTCCCCCACATCGGCCCTGAGGATTTTGGACATATGTTTGGCATCCTGGCCTTTGATGCGGCAGGTCCGGCCGCATGGGGGATCAATGAGGAACTTCTGGTTGATTTTTTGGTCCATGGATAAGGGGGGCCTTTCTACAATAAGGATAGGAGGGTCTGGATGACCAATGAGACATCCCCATCGGTCATGGCGGGAAACAGGGGGAGGCTCAGCGCCCTGCTGTAGTAAGTTTCCCCATGGGGGCATTTCCCGACTTCGTATCCGTATGTCTGTCTATAATAGGGTTGGAGGTGGATGGGGATATAGTGAACCTGGCAATGGATGCCCGCCCTTCGCATTTTCTCATAAATGGTTTTTCTTGTGTGGCGGCCTTCTTTGAACTGGATGGGGAAAAGGTGGGGACAGGCCAGGGTGGCCAGTTCCTGTGGCGGCAGTATGAGTTGGTCATGGTCCTTGAAGGCGTCCATATAAACCGCCACCAGCTCCCGCCTGCGCCGGGCAAATCGGTCCAGCTTTTCCAATTGTGAAAGGAGCAGGGCGCATTGGAGATCGGTGATGCGGTAATTAAACCCCGGGGTTTCCATGGAATAGGCCCAGGGGCCGTCCAGGTCCGGAAGGGTGTCCAGACCGGGTTCCATGCCGTGGTTTCTGAAGGCCCTCAAGCGACGGGCCAGGTCCGGGTCATTGGTGAGAACCGCTCCACCTTCTCCGGCCGTGGCGGTCTTGGCCGGATGGAAGGACATCACGGCCATGTCTGTATGGGAACAGCTTCCGCAGTTAAACATTTCTCCCTCAACCTCGTAGGTGGAACCCAGGGAGTGGGCCGCATCCTCTATGAGGCTGAAACCACATGTTCGGGCCAGTTGGTGGAAGGCGGGCAGATCGGCGGCCCGGCCTGCAAAATCCACGGGGATGACCACCTTGGGCGCCGGGTTTCGTCCACAATAGTCTTCCAATGCCTTGGGAGAGAGGCAAAGGGTTTTGGGATCAATGTCCACAAAATCTGTTCTCCCCTTGCAATACTCAATGCAATTGGCCGAAGCAAGGAAGGAAATGGGGGAGGTAATGCCCGTGTCTCCCCTGGTGACACCTGTCGCCAGACAGGCCAGATGGAGGGCGGCTGTTCCGTTGGAACAGACCACCGCATGGGCTGCTCCGGTGATTTCTGTTAAGGCATTTTCGGCACGGGTGACCATGGGGCCTGTGGTGAGGAAGGGCGAGGTCAACGCCGCCTCAACCGCGGCGATATCCTCTGGAAAAATCCATTGCCGGGTATAGGGTAGGGGGTTTTCTGTCATTGTTTTCCCTTGGATGTTGATAATTTCTTTCAAAATACGCAACTCGTGGGTAAAATACAATGAAGAACTCATATGATCGGCCTTTACAATTGGGTTTCCCTGTGGCGGGACGGCTTGGCCTGATGTATCGCCGTCCAAAGGACCCGGCCCGGTTAAATTCATTCCAGCGGCGCTGTTTCCCTCTTATTGCTTCCATCCTGTGGAATCCCCCGACACAACCGCGCCCAGTGCCCGTATTGTGAAGGGTATTGACACTTTGGGAACACTTTGATAGATTTTCGTGTCCAAGAAAATTAAAGAATGGTTTCAAAAAAGTGAGGCAATTATATGGCCGATGAAATGAAACACGACGAGGCGGTAATCGAATTGACAGAGTTGTTGGAGTCTGATCTTGAAATCTCAGAACCGGAAGAAGAGGAAATCCTCGATCTCACCGAGGTGGTTCCGGACGAGACCGAAGCGACACCTGCAGCCGTTGATCTGGAACAATTGGACATCAGCGACGCCCAGATTATCCAGGCCCTGGAAAATGTGATTGAGAAACGTTTTTCGGGTCGTTTGAAGGCCGCATTCTTGGAAATTATGGAAAAAGTCCTTACAAAGGAAATCGCTGAAATCAGGGAAAACCTGCAAAAAGATCTGGAATAACTCAGATAGAACTGATATCAGGTCTGACAAATTAAAACAGGTTACAGGGATTCATATATGAGTCCCTTTTTCATTAATACGGGTTTTAGGAGTTGAACTATGGGTTCGGATTCTCTGGATAAAGGGTATGAGCCATCGGGTATAGAAGAAAAATGGTACCAGTTCTGGCAGGACCAGGGCTATTTTAGAGCCAAGGACACCAGTGACGACAAAGCATTTTCCATCGTCATCCCACCTCCCAATGTGACCGGGGTGCTCCACATGGGGCATGCCTTGAATAATGTCATTCAGGACATCATGTGCCGCTACAGACGGCTGTTGGGCTATAACGTACTCTGGATGCCAGGGACCGACCATGCGGGCATTGCCACCCAGAACGTGGTGGAACGCAAGCTGGCGGCCGAAGGCAAAACCCGGGACCAGCTGGGCCGGGAAGAATTCATCGAAGAAGTCTGGAAATGGAGAGAAAAATCAGGCGGGGCCATCATCAACCAGCTTAAACGGCTGGGGGCCTCCTGTGACTGGGACCGGGAGCGCTTTACCATGGACGAAGGATTGTCCGAAGCCGTTCGCAAGGTCTTTGTCCGCCTCTATAAAGAAGGACTGATCTACGAGGATCAATACATCATCAATTGGTGCCCCAGGTGCCGCACCGCCTTGGCCGACCTGGAAGTGGAATACGAAGAGGAGGATTCCTACCTCTACTACGTCCGCTACCCCTTTAAGGGTCAGAAAAAGGGTCTCACCGTGGCCACCACCCGGCCCGAGACCATGTTCGGCGACACCGCTTTGGCCGTGAATCCCGAAGACGAACGGTTCAAGGACCTTGCCGAAACCGAAATCACCCTTCCCCTCACCGACCGGGTCATCCCCATCATCAAAGACGATTACGTCGACTTGGAGTTCGGTACCGGAGCGCTTAAGGTGACCCCGGCCCACGACCCCAACGACTTCCACCTGGGTGAAAAACACAAGCTGGAACGGATCAAGGTCATTGACGATTACGGCAACATGATGGAAGGCGCCGGTGAATTTGAAGGGCTGGATCGCTTTGAATGCCGGAAACAGGTGGTGGAAGCCCTGGCCGAAAGGGGCCTTCTGGAAAAGAAAGAGCCCCTGAAGCACAGCGTGGGCAACTGCTACCGCTGCCACACCATTGTGGAGCCCTCCATTTCCAAACAATGGTTTGTCAAGGTGGGCCCCCTGGCGGAAAAGGCGTCCGAAGCCGTTCGTTCCGGTCGCACCCGCATCATTCCGGACAATTGGTCCAAGACCTATTTCGAATGGATGGACAATATCCGCGACTGGTGTATCTCACGTCAGATTTGGTGGGGACACCGGATTCCGGTGTGGAAATGTGCCTGCGGTGAAGTCATTGTTGAAGAAACCGATCCCACGGAATGTCCCGCCTGCGGTTCCAAGGAACTGGTCCAGGAAACCGATGTTCTGGACACCTGGTTCTCCTCGGCCCTCTGGCCCTTCTCCACCATGGGATGGCCCCAGAACACCGACCTTCTCAAAACCTTCTACCCCACCAACGTGCTGGTCACGGGTTTTGACATCCTCTTCTTCTGGGTGGCCAGAATGATGATGATGGGCATGCATTTTATGGAAGACGAAGTCCCCTTTGACGACGTCTACATCCACGCCCTGGTCCGGGACGAACACGGCAAGAAAATGTCCAAGTCCAAGGGCAACGTCATCGATCCTTTGGAAGTCATCGAAGAATACGGTGCCGACGCCTTCCGTTTCACCCTGGCCGCCTTTGCCGCCCAGGGCCGTGACGTGAAAATGTCCACCTCCCGGGTTGAGGGCTATCGCAACTTTGTGAACAAGCTGTGGAATGCCGCCCGATTCGCCCTCATGCACATCACCGAGGACGACACGGATTTTGAAATGGACAAGCTGGCCCTCCAGGAAAAATGGATTCTTTCCCGGTGCCAGGCCACGGCCAAGGCCGTCAAAGACGGAATTGAGACCTATAAGTTCAACGAAGCAGCCTCGGCCGTATACCAGTTTGTATGGCACGAGTTCTGCGACTGGTTCATTGAAACGGAGAAATCCGCCCTCTACGAAAAGGAAGGCGGCGCCAGAAGGGATACGGCCCGTGCAGTCCTGGCCAAGGTTCTCGAAGAGATCCTCATCATGCTCCATCCCTTCATGCCCTTTGTCACCGAAGAGATCTACAACATCATGCCCACCACCGAAGGCAGCGTGATGAAGGCGGCCTTCCCCTACGACGAAGAGGTGTACGATCTGTGTCGCAACATGGATGTGGAACGGGACATGGGCTTTATCTTTGACGTGGTTTCCGGCATCCGGAACATCCGTGGCGAGATGAACATCCAGCCCTCCATGCGCATCAAGGTTCTGGCCCTCACCGACGATGAAAAGGATAAGCTTCTCATTGCCGAGAACAAATCCGTCATCGCCAACCTGGCCACACTGGAACGCTTCTCCTTCTGTGATACCGATTCCGTGCCCAAGTCTGCGGCCTCTTCGGTCACCGGAAACACCACCTGCTTTGTTTCCCTGGAAGGGGTCATTGACTTTGAAAAGGAAATCAAGCGGCTGGAAAAAGAGCTGGACAAAAACACCAAGGAACTGCTGGGGGTTCAGAAACGCCTGAACAACGAAAGCTTCTTGGAAAAGGCACCCGAAGACATCATTGCCAAGGTCAAGGCCCAGCACGACGAGCTGGCAGAGAAGAACGAAGCCCTGACCACCAACCTGAAACGCATTAAAGACATGGCCTAACCATGGATGCTGTTGAACAGATCATTCTCCTGGCCCTGGGTGAAGACTCGGGGCTGGGGGATATCACCAGCGAAAGCATCTTGGAGACCCCCCGCAGGGGCAGGGGCTGCATCACCGCCAAACAGGATTTGATCCTGGCCGGCTCGGATACGGCCTATAAGGTTTTTGCCCTTTTGGATCCCGAATCCCGCATTGAATTCCACTTCAAGGACGGGGGGCAGATTAAAAAGGGAGAGGCCCTCATGGACGTCCAGGGGGATCTGCTGGCCCTTCTTAAGGGAGAGCGGGTGGCCCTGAATTTCCTCCAGCGCCTCTCGGGAATCGCCACCCTGACCCGGACCTTCATGGATGCACTTGAGCATCCCAAGGTGCGGATCACCGACACCCGGAAGACCACACCGGGATGGCGCCGCCTTGAAAAGGAAGCCGTGCGGGCCGGCGGGGGATACAACCACCGCTTTGCCCTCTACGACGGCATCCTGATCAAGGACAATCACATCGCCGTGGCCGGCGGCATCCGCCAGGCCGTGGAAGCCGTGAGAAACCGTACCTCCCACCTCATGAAGGTGGAGGTGGAGGTCACCTCCATTGATGAGGTCCACCAGGCCCTGGACGCCGGGGCAGACGTCATCATGCTGGACAATATGTCCACTAAACAGATGACCGAAGCCGTGGCCGTCATCCGGGCTATCTCCCAGGACCGGGTGATCATCGAGGCATCGGGCAACGTCGGTCTGGAGACCCTGAACCCCATTGCCGCCACCGGCGTGGATGTGATCTCCTGCGGGGCATTGACCCACCAGGCCCGCTCCGTTGATCTGAGCATGCACATCGAGTAGGGGCGTCGGCACAGGACCAATGGCATATGCACATTAGTCGGCAAAGCTGAGCTGATTTCGCCCATTGGCCTTGGATCGATAGAGGGCCTTGTCCGTTCTTTTGATGAAGGAGGTAAAGTCCTCCTCGGAAATCCATTCCCCGGCCCCAAGGCTTACGGTTATGGTTTCCCTAATGTCTTCCTGGGGGGTGAATACCTCCTGGGCAATGCGTTCTCGGATACGGTTTCCCACCACCCCGGCCTTTTCAATGCCCGTTTCCGGAAGGAGAATGGCAAACTCTTCCCCGCCGTAACGATAGGCCGAGTCCATGGAGCGCATGCAGGAGGAGATCAGCCCACCAATGGTCATCAGAACCTTGTCCCCCTCCAGATGTCCCCAGCTGTCGTTATACCGTTTGAAAAAATCAATATCCATGACCAGGAGGGACAGATTTCGTTTATACCGTTTATGGCGCTGGATTTCCGATTTGATCTGCTGGAAAAAATAGCGGGAGTTGTGTAGATTGGTCAAGGCGTCTGTCATGGCCAGCTTTTCCAACTCCTGCATGAGCTTGTCCCGCTCTTTTTTGAACTCGGACTCCCTGAGAACCCGTTTGATGCGAAGGTCCAGCTCCTCGAACCGGAAGGGTTTGAAGATGAAATCGCTGGCCCCGGAGTGGATGGCCTCTTCATAGGAATAGTCGGCGCTGTAGCCGGTCATGACCATGACATCCACGTCGTAGTCCTGTTTTATGGCCCGGGTGAGCTGGAGACCGTCCATCCCATCCATCATGATATCGGTGAGGACTACGTTGGCCTGAAAGGTTTTGAGCCTTTCGAGGGCTTCCTCGGCATTGACGGCGCTTTGCACCTCATAGCCCAGGTATCCCAGATAGTCTTCAACGGAATTTTTGATGGCCCTGTCGTCGTCCACTATCAGAATGGCGTAATTCATTGGGAATTTCTCCAGAGGGAAGCATTACAAAGACCGGCTTATCTTGACAATTTTATGGGTAATTTGGTAAATAAGTACGATTTAGCTTGAAACAATAATACTTGTCAACTCTTAGTTTGGAGTACCCTTGAAGTCAGATCACCAAAAGATTAGAAATTTCAGTATCATTGCCCATATCGACCATGGGAAATCGACCCTGTCGGACCGGTTGATCCAGCTGTCAAACATCATTTCCGACCGGGATATGAAGGATCAGATCCTGGATTCCATGGATATTGAAAGGGAACGGGGGATTACCATCAAATCCCAGACCGTAACCCTTCCCTATACGGCAGCGGACGGCACCGAATATCTTTTAAACCTGATCGACACCCCCGGCCATGTGGATTTTTCCTATGAGGTTTCAAGGGCCCTGGCTTCCTGTGAGGGGGCGCTGATCATCGTGGATGCCACCCAGGGGGTGGAGGCCCAGACCCTGGCCAACCTCTACCTGGCCATGGAGCATGATCTGGAAATCATCCCGGTGATCAACAAGATCGACCTGCCCTCTGCCGAGGTGGACTGGGTGAAAAGCCAGATCGAAGAGGATCTGGGACTGGACGGGGAGAACGCCCTCATGGTCTCTGCCAAGGCCGGTACCAATGTGGAAACCATTTTCCCGGCCATTGTGGAGCAGATTCCGTCTCCGGAAGTCACAGGAGAAGGCGGCTTCAGGGGCCTGATCTTTGACTCCCACTACGATGCCTTCAGGGGAACCATTGTCCATTTTCGTATCTTTGAAGGCACCCTGAAAAAGGGGGACAAGATCAAGTTCCTCTCCAGCAATGCCCAGTATAAGATCGAAGAGGTGGGCTTTTTCCAGATCCAGCGGGTGCCCCAAAAGGAAATCACCGCCGGGCAGGTGGGCTATTTCATTGCCGGTATTAAAAATATTTCCGACGTTAAGATCGGTGACACCGTTACCCTGGTGGACGATCCCTGCGACACCGCCCTGGGCGGATTCCGGGATCCCACCCCCGTGGTCTTCTCCTCCATGTACCCCGTGGCCTCGGACGATTACGAGGAACTCACAGAAGCCCTGGAGAAACTCAAGCTCAACGATGCCTCCCTTATTTACGAAAAGGACAGCTCCGTTGCTTTGGGATTCGGCTATCGCTGCGGCTTCCTCGGCCTCCTCCACCTGGAGGTGGTCCAGGAAAGACTGGAGCGGGAATACGATATTTCTCTGATTCTGACATCGCCTTCGGTCCAGTACGAAATCACCCGCACCGACGGAGATGTCTCCATCATCGACAACCCGGTGGAATACCCCGATCCGGCTGAGATCACCCGGATCAGGGAGCCCTTTATCAACGCCTCCATCATCGTGCCGGACAAATACATGGGCAATGTCATGCAGGTCTGCCATGAATTCCGCGGGGTGAGCAAAAATTACCAATACCTTACCTCCAACCGCATGGAGATGAAATTTGAGCTCCCTCTGGCCGAAGTGGTTTACGAATTCTACGACCGTCTTAAATCCGTGACCCAGGGATACGGTTCCTTTGATTACGAAATTGCCGGATACCAGGAAACCGACCTGGTGAAGCTGGATTTCCTGATCAATGGGGAGCGGGTGGATGCCCTGTCCCAGCTCATCCACCGAGAAAAGGCCGAATCCCGTGCCCGTGCCGCCTGTAAAAAGCTGAGGGAAGAGATCCCCCGCCAGCAGTTCAAGATCCCCATCCAGGGGGCCATCGGCGGTAAAATCATTGCCAGGGAAACCATCTCCGCCTATCGTAAGGACGTTACGGCCAAGTGTTACGGCGGCGACATTTCCCGGAAGCGGAAACTTTTGGAGAAACAGAAAAAGGGTAAGAAGCGAATGAAAATGGTGGGATCGGTTGAGATCCCCCAGTCCGCCTTCCTTTCGGTTCTCAAATCCGATTAAGGGTTTCCCATATTAAAACATTCAAAGGGCCTGCCATTGTGGCGGGCCCTTTGTGTTTTTCAGGGAGGGAAATGCCCCCGCCCTCTTTCGTCTTTGACGTTGTCCTTGGAAGAAAACCACCATTTAATGGGTGTTTATTTGCGGATTTCCTGTCCCCGGGAGGTGAATGAAATCCCCTGCTGGGACTGGGTTCCAATCATGATAGTCTCGACAATGGGGGCATTGATGGCCTTTTCCGCCGACCAGGAAACAATGAAATTGGCCCCGGATCCCCCGGTCTCATCCGGACTGGGAATCACATACCGGGTGGAGGCCATGGGCTTAAGGACAAGGGGGGGGTCCAGAAGCCTTCGCACGGGCTTCCCCTGGGTATTGTAAAATTCCACTGTTTCCAGGGTCAGGGAAGAATTGGGGTCGATATTTCGGATGCTCAGGGTCACGGTAAGGCTGTAGGGCTTTGCCTTGTGGCCGATGTAAATGTGCGAGTAGGAAGGAACATAGAGGGTCTGCCCCTTGGACAGGTTGGGGCCGCCGGCCCAGGCCAGGCCGCCGGAGCAGATGAATACACAGACCAGTAAGGGATAAACCCAGCCCATTACAATTCCCCTTGAACTGATCTTTTTTAGATAACGCCCTTGGTTCAAATTCATGATGGCTCCTGGATATGGTTTTACATGTCAGATTAAACTCATATCAGGTCTTTGGAGGGAACGCCATAAAAGAAACCAAACAGCAACGGCCCAAGGGTAAAAAGGCTTGCATTTTCCCCTGGAGAGGCGCATAACCCCCCTTGGACATCACAGGGGCGCAGATGGGAAGACAGACATAAAAGCAGTCAAACAGATGCAAGCAGAACGTGTTCATACCCTCATCATCGGCGGCGGGCTCAGTGGAATTTATGCGGCCTCGCTTCTGGCCGGGAAAGACCGGTCACTGGCCCTCCTGGAAGCCCGGGACCGCATTGGCGGTCGTATTCTCTGTACCGAATATAAAGGATATTATCCAGACATGGGCCCCTCCTGGTACTGGCCCATGATCAATCCCACCATGGACCGCCTGGTCCGGAAACTCAGACTCCCCTCCTACCCACAATTTGAAACCGGCCTGGGTCGCCTCCAGGGACGGAAAGGGGAGGTGGAGACCATTGACGGTTATCCCATGGATCCTCCTGGGTATCGTCTCCAGGGCGGCATGGCAGCTCTGATTCAAAAATTGGAGCGAGCCCTTCCCAGGGATCTCATCCGCTTGAACCATCCCGTATGTGAAGTCCAGCGGCTGGAAAGGGGCATCCGGGTGGTGGTGGGACAACTGGACCAGCCCCCCAAATCCCTAATGGAGGCAGACCATGTCATTCTGGCCCTCCCACCGCGTTTGGCCGCTGGTTCCATCCTATTTACCCCGGATTTCTCCCATGATCTCACCCAGGCCATGCTCAAGGCCGGCACCTGGATGGCCGGGCAGGGCAAATTCTTTGCCCTGTATGAAAGGGCGGAATGGCGGGAATCGGGGCTTTCGGGGCAGGGGTTCAGCTATTGCGGGCCCTTGGGTGAAATCCACGATGGGTCTGCCGGTGACGATTCCATTGCCGGACTCACCGGGTTTGTGGGGATCCCGGCCCTGCGCCGGAAAACCGATGGGATCATGATCCAGGCCATTGTCCGGCAGCTGGAAACGGTCTTCGGCCCCAAAGCCGGTCGGCCGGTTTCCATCCATTACAAGGACTGGGCAAGGGAGGCATTCACTGCAACGGATTATGACAAACGCTCGGCCCACGCCCATCCCGAATTCCATCCCCCCCAGGGCAGGACCAGCATCTGGAACGGGCACCTCCACCTTGCCGGAACCGAAACCGCTCCCCGGATGGGAGGCTACCTGGAAGGGGCACTGCTCAGTGGAAAAAGGGCGGCAAAATCGGTTTTGGAAACCTGTGGTCACACCGTCCCATAACCAACGAAAAAAGGGCAGTGTCCTCACTCCCGTTTTTTTTGTACTATCCGGCGGACCGGGATGGCGTTTGGATCAGGATATTAGGCGGTTTGTACCCGGTCTTACCAGGCGCAACAGGGTGATTTCAGATGGGGCGCCAATGCGCATGGGCGGTCCCCAATATCCGGTACCCCGGCTGACATAGATCTGGGTCCTGCCCCTTTTGTGGAGGCCGTGGACATAGGGCTGGTCCAGGGGAACCATGAAATTCCAGGGCAGGTACTGGCCGCCGTGGGTGTGGCCTGAGATCATCAAATCCACTTCCAGGGACTCGGCCTGGTAAATACTTTTGGGCTGGTGGGCCAGAAGGATCCTTACCTGGTCCGGTCGGGTATTCACCAGGGCGGATTCTGGGTTGGATGCATGGGCCGGCTCAATGGTGTGGGCCCGGTAATCGGTGATGCCGGCCAGGACCAATTCCGCTCCTTTGGTTTCAATGAGAACGTGGGAATTGATCAAGGGGGTGAACCCCAGTTGCCGTGCCACCTCCAGCCAGCCCTTTACCCCGGAATAATACTCGTGGTTTCCGGTGACAAAATATTTCCCCCATCTCCCCTTTAGTTCGGCCAGGGGGGCGGCCTCCCTTCCCAGTTCATGGGCCGGGCCGTCGGCCATGTCTCCGGTGAACACCACCACATCGGCCTCCAGCCCGGCGGCCCTTTCCACCACCCGTTTCACATAGTCGGCTTTTACGGTGAGGCTGACATGGAGATCGGTGATCTGTAGAATACGGAATCCGTCAAAGACCTCGGGCAGATGGGCAATGGGGACATCCACCTCCTTTATGGGGGGGGCCTGGACGGCCTGGGCAACCCCGTAACCGGCCATGGCGCCGGTGATACCCAGTATGGCCGCATTGGTGGAGTTCAAAAGAAAAAGACGACGGCCCGGGTCGGAGGCATCCGAATCCGGGGTGTCGGTCTTTTTTTTATTTTTCCGATTTGCAAGGAATCGGATGCCCAGAATTCCGTCCCTGAACAGCAAAACCGGTAGAATCAGGGTGAACACCCCAAAGGAAACATAGGCAAACCAGGCCAGGGGTGAAGACAATCCATGGCCGGGAAACTGATACCGGGCGGCAAGGGAAAGGGGCATTGAAACCAGGCACAGTCCCCAGAAGCTCCAGGCCATAACTCTCAATATAGGTCCCATGGGGGCGGGCTTGATCAGACGAAGCCCCACATAGAGGTAAATGGATATTAAAACCACTAGGGCTGTAATGAAAAAAAAGATCATCTCTCCCCCTGTACGGTGATGGGTCTTTCTTGGAACCCGGGGCGAACCTCAATTGCCCGCCAAACCATCTGGTGTTTTTACCACTCCCGGATTTTTAATGCGGGCCTTGCATCCATTCCAGATAGGTAATCATTATTTCAAGATCTGTAAATCCGTCTTTTCGGGCATGGCCCAAAATGGAATTTCCCATGGGGTCTTCCCATCCCGGTTTTGATCCATCTGGATTTTGATATCCCATGGCAAAACTAGGTCAGTTTGTGTATGCCGGAATCGGCTGTATCGGCCATAAAATCATGGGGATGTCGTTCATGAATGTCTTGACAGCTCTTTTTGTATTGACTATATCGACCCTTGTATCATTTCAAAAAATCATAAAATTTAATCCGTTTCTTACATCTGGGGATCGCCATGGATCAAGAGTTGAGTAAGCTTCAGAACTTAGGCAGATTAATGCAGGAACACGGCCTGGAAATGATTGTCGCCCTGGTCGTTCTCATCGCAGGGCTGTTTTTCACCAAATGGACGGTGAAAACCCTTAAAAACCTGGGTCCAAAAATCATAAAGGATGTGACCACCATATCCATCATCGCCAACAGTGTTGGGGTGTTCATGCTGGGGGTGGTCATCACGGCAGCCGCCATGGAGGTGGGGGTGAAACCCGGGCCCCTCATCGCATTGATGATGATCATCGTTCTGTCCGCCATTGGCATCATCATTATTTTTCGCCCCCTGATTCCCACCCTTCCCTTTAAGGTGGGCAATACGGTAAAGGCAGGGAACCTTTTGGGAAAAGTTGAAGCCACAACCGTGCTCAACACCCGCTTGAGAACCTTTGACGGAAAGACCTTCTTCGTCCCCAACCGCCAGATCCTCGACGACATCGTGGTGAACTACCATTTCACCAAAACCCGGCGGGTAAAGGTGGATGTGGTGATCCGATACGATCAGGACCTGATCAAGGCCAAACGCCTGCTTGAGGCCCTGATGATTGAAGATGCCCGGGTTCTGGTCAAACCCAGCCCCCAGGTCTATGTCATGGAGCTGGGCCCCAACGGCGTCCGTCTGGGGGGCCGTTGCTGGGTGAACAACCTCAAATACTGGGTGGCCCGGTGTGACCTTTTGGAGAAAACCAAACTTCGTTTCGATGCCGAGGGCATTGGGCTTGCTTACAACCAATTGGATGTGAATGTGAAACAGATGGTGGATGATGGTGCCGAAGACATGCACCTGGCCGCCCTGGAGGCAGGGGAATAACCATGAAAATTGCACAAGGCATGAAGTTGATAGAAGAGGGCTGGATCACCAAACCCAAGGGGTTCAGGGTGAAATTTCAACGCATGGAAGGAGGGGAATTGGTAACCGGATATTCCCCGGGCCTGGAGGACAAGGCATTGGATTCCGATGTCACCACCTGGCGCTACGCCTGGAAGCTGGCAATGGCGGCCCAGCTGGAGAATGGCCAATTAAAGGAAGGCACCCTGGTCAATGTCACGGTGGTGGATGACGAGGACACGCCCTTTACCTATTACGCCACCGGAAAAAAGGAAACCTTTAACCCCCATCCGGAATAGGGGAAGGGCCGTTAAAAAGGCCCTGGTATGGAAATATACCAGGGCCTTTTATAACGGATAAGAGCGGTTCGTCTCAACCTCCCCCTTGGGCAGTGCCGCGCCGACACCGCCCCAGAGACTCAAGAAAAGCTTACAACAATTTTTTTTTCTTCAATTCCTTAATCATAAGCTTACCGGCTTCTTCGGCCACTTTGCTGGCAGAAGAGGGATTCCGGGTCTGGGTGGCCCCGGCCCAGAGCATTTCTCCATTGTGGGCGTCAAAAAGGGTGAGCTCCAGATCCAGAAGGGTGTCGGTGACCGTGTAACCGGGGGTATAGACGGCCCGGTGGGAAACACCGTAATAATCATAGAGGCGATGGGAAATGCCAAAGGTGGGCACATAATCCACCTGGGGCGGGATATTTCGCTTCTGTTCAGTCTTTCCCCTAAAGGAGACAAGGACCACGCCGTCTGCCCTGGCCGATTCCACGGCCTCACGGACATCTTTTTGGTCCTTGTAGGCCGCCACATCCGGAATCAGGGAATACCCGTTGATGCCGAAGCTGCCCGTGGGGGTCAGGGCCTTGGAAATCCGGTCCTCCACCACCTTTCTATGGAGATCCGAAGTGAACATCCCAAGGATCAGAAGGCGTTTCAACGGGCGGACAGAAGGGTCTGCCCCGTCCCAGGTGTCCACCATCCGGGTGGAGCTGCAACTGCTGATGATAAAGCCTGCACATACAACAAGGAAAAGCCAAAGAATAGGTTTGCTGGGATATGAACGGTGTTTCATGAATTTTCTCCTTACAGATGATGGGTTTGGAAAAAACTGAATCCCTTTATCAGACAGAACCTTGGCAGGATATCATCGATTGATTCCGATTTGAAGATTTTTCCTTAGCCCCGCCACAAACCCGAGAATATCCATACCGGCCATGGCATATCCCGCCAATACGGTTTGGGCCATGGAGAAACATTACAAAAACCGGCTAATTATACTAATAGTTGGTTAAATTGACCATAACCAATGGAAAGAGACGACCATGTTCGTTGGATATCATCCCATAACCACACGGATTCAAGGCATTCATGGATTGGCACAGGTCTTGCAAGTTAACCCGTGATGATGCTTACCCATTGAATGAAAGGAAACATGATGCACAGACAAGATACACATAAAAAGTCCATTGGCTATCTCCTCTGGATTTTCGGATTTATCGGCGCCCACCGGTTCTATTATGGGAAACCCATCTCAGGGACCATTTACTTTTTCACCCTGGGGCTTTTGGGCATTGGCTGGATCATTGATTTGTTTTTGATTCCGTCCATGGATGATGAGGCCGACCTGAGATATTATTCAGGAGATATTGATTACAGCCTTGCCCATATTCTTTTGACTTTCCTGGGCCTTTTCGGCGTCCATCGCATGTACATGGGCAAGTGGATCTCTGCGGTCCTTTATCTTTTTACCGGCGGGATCTTTGGCCTGGGCATTCTCTATGATTTTTGGACGTTGAACGACCAGGTGTCGGTGCGAAATCGTCAATTGGCCTATGCCTGAATTTTATTGGGATAAAGGGGCGTATGGATGCCGGCTCAGGAAGGGGGGGCAGTGGAATCCCTCTCCACCAGGTGGACGGGCAGCATCTGCTGGACGGCTTTATCGCTCTCCACCCGGGTCTGGGACATGAGGATGCGGGCGGCCCTGCGGCCCATGTCGTAGGCGGGCTGGTGAATGGTGGTGAGGCGTGGGGCCACATAGGAGGAGAGGGGCATGTCGTCAAAACCGACCACGGATAGATCCTGGGGAATCCTTAGCCCCATCTCACGGGCCCCTTCCATGGCACCCAGGGCCACCATGTCGTTGGAGCAGAACACGGCCGTTGGGGGATGGGGCAGGGCCAGGAGTTTCTGGATGCAGTCCTTGGCGTTTTCCAGGCCAAAGCCGGTCTGGCGGAGGCGTTCCGGGGCATAGGAAATCTTGTGGTCCCAAAGGCACTTTTTATAGCCGTGCCACCGGTGGAAGCTGCGGTCGGAAATGCCGAAGCTTCCGGCCAGCATGGCAATGCGTTCATGCCCCAACTTCACCAGGTGTTCCGTGGCCATGTATCCACCCAGGTAATTGTCCACCCCCACTGCGGACATGGGGCCCTTGCGGATGGTGGAGTAGAGCAAAACAAAGGGGAAGCCGTCGGCCAGCAATTGCCGGAGGGCCTCCCCTTTCATGTTGGTGCTGGTGATGATCAATCCCTCCACCTGGCGTTCCCGGAGAATCTCGATGAGTTTGGCCTCCTTTTCGCCGTCGTAATAGGAGTTGCCAAGGATGACGTGGAAACCGTTCTTGGCGGCGATGTCCTGGATGCCCCGGGTGGATTCGGCAAAGACAGGGTTGCTGATGGTGGGCATGATCAGGCCGATGGTGTTGGTCTTTTTGGTGACAAAGCCCCTTGCCAGGGCATTGTACTGGTACCGGCAGACCTTCATGGCCCGTTCCACCCGTTCCCGGGTCTCGGGTTTCACCTGGCCGGGGAAATTGATGACCCGGGATACGGTTGCGGTGGATACGCCTGCAATTTTTGCCACATCAATGATGGTTGCCATGGAATGATGCGCTCCCCTGGGGATCAGCCCTCCTTTTTACTGAAGTAGAGGTTGGCAAAGGCGGCAATGGAGGTGCCGACGATAAGCAGAAAGGAGATGGCGTTGATCACCGGGGTGCTGCCGTCCCTGACCTGGAGGTAGAGATTGATGGGAAGGGTGGCCTCCGATCCCACCAGGAAAAGGGTGGTGTTGAAGTTCTCAAAGGACATGAGAAAGGCAACGGCCCCGGCGCTGAGGATGGACGGCCTGAGAAATTTCAAGGTGATGTGACGCATGACCTCGAACCGTGTGGCGCCCAGGTTCAGGGCGGCCTCCTCCAGGGTGCGGTCGAATTTCTTCAGCCGTGCCGACACCACCAAAGTGACCAGGGTAGTAATAAAGGAGAACTGCCCCAGGACCACCAGCCAGAAGCCGGGGCGGAACAAGGGGATATCCAGCCCGAATTGGTTTTCGAAAAACAGCCCCAGGGAGTTGGAAAACAAAAGGACGGAGATGCCCAGGATGACCCCGGGGATGACCAGTGGGGAGAGCATGAGAAAATAGAGAACGCCCTTGAACCGGAACTCTTCCTGCTCAAAGAGGAAGGCGGCGCAGGTGCCCACCACCGTTGAAAAGATGGAGACGAAAAAGGCCACCTTGGCGCTGACCCAGATGCTTTGAAGATTCATTTCATCGTGGAAAATCCCCACCCGGTTGGAAAGGTCTCCAAAGAACCAGTCCAGGGTGAATCCGTTCCAGGGCAGGGCCGGGAATTGGGAATCGTTAAAGGCCAGGAAACAGGTCACCAGAAGGGGCAGGAAGAGAAAGGTGAAAAAGGCGGTTACATACAGCCTGAATCCCCAGGAATACGTCTTTGAGTTGGGTAGGGTGCGAATCATTTGACCACCTTGCTCAGTTTCTGTCCGGTGAGTTTGAGGCCGGCCCAGATCACCGTGGAAGAGAGAACCAGAAGGAGGAAGCCGAAGGCCGCTCCCTGGTTCCAGTTAAAGCTTGCAATAAACTGGTTGTAGATCTGTTCGGTGAACCAGAGGGAATTCTTCCCCCCCATGAGGTTGGGGGTAAGATAATTGCCCAGGGTCAGCATGAAGACCACAATGGAACCGGAAACAATCCCGGGCACGGAGTGGGGGATGATGATCCGCCTCCAGATGCTGGCCTGGCTTCCGCCCAGGTCATAGGCCGCCTCGATGAGGCTGTCGTCAAGGCTCTCCATGACCGAGATCACGGGAACCGCCATGAAGAGCATGGAGGTGTAAATTAACCCCATGACCATGGAGACGTCGTTGTAAAGCAGTTCCACCGGCTTGGTGAGAAGCCCGGACTGGACCAGAAAATGGTTGATGATGCCGCTTTCCCGCAGCAGAATCATCCAGCCGTAGACCCGGACCAGCTCACTGACCCAAAAGGGCAAAAGCAGGAAGAGCATGAGGAATCCCCTGTATCTGGGGGCCGCCACCTTGGTAATGTAAAAGGAGAGGGGCAGGGCGATGACCATGGTCAAAAAGGTGACCAGCACAGCGTATAAGGCTGTTCTCAGCAGGGTGCGCCAATAGATGGGCTCCTGGAAGAAAAGCAGGTAATTGGAAAGGCTCCACACGGAATCGCCCCATTCGTTTTCCACCCTGAAGGACATGAGCAGAAGATCGATGTGGGGCAGGACAATGAGGAGTAACAGCCAAAGGACCACCGGCGCCAGAAAGCAGACCAGGGTCAGGGATATGTATTGGGGCTTATGTGGTTTCATGGGCCTGAAAGCAGATTCCTGAGGTTGGATCCCACCCGATTTCCAGCTGGTCTTCGGGACGGATATGGTCAAATTGGCGGTTCTGGGGCAGGGCCACCAGCAGTTCAGTATCCCCGTCCACCGGTGTCACCAGCAGGCGGCTGTTGGCCCCGTCGAACAGAATGGTCTTTACCTTTACCTGGAACCGGTTCAGTCCGGAAAGGGCGGCATCGGGCTGGATGATCATGGCCTCGGGCCGGATGAACAGGTCTGCGTTGACCCCTGGGGAAATGCCCGAGGAGGCGTTGACCTGGGTGCTAAAGAGCCGCCGGTCCTCGGTTTCGATCTGGGCCACCCCGGCATGGCAGGAGATCACCTTGCCGGACCAGGTGTTGTTGTCGCCCACGAACCGGGCCACAAAGGGGGTGCTGGGGGCCTTGTACAGGTTCTGGGGGGTGTCGATCTGGTCGAATTTTCCATTGTTCATCACGGCGATGTGGTCGGACATGACCAGGGCTTCGGACTGGTCGTGGGTGATGTAAATAAAGGTGGTGCCCACCTGATTCTGGAGTTTTTTCAACTCCACCTTCATCTGTTCCCGCAATTTCAGGTCCAGGGCGCCCAGGGGTTCGTCCAAAAGCAGGACCACGGGCTCCAGGACCAGGCAGCGGGCAATGGCCACCCGTTGTTTCTGTCCGCCGGAAAGCTGGTCAATGCGTTTGGGGCCGAATCCGGCCAGGCCAACCCGTTCCAGGATCCGGTCCACCTTACGGGCAATGGTTTTTCGGTCTTCCCTGCGCCGTTCCAGGCCAAAGGCGATATTTCCGGCCACGGTCATCATGGGGAAAAGGGCCAGGTGCTGGAATACCAGGTTTACGGGCCGCTGGTTGGGGGGCACCGATGCCATGTTTCGCCCCCGGATTTCGATACTGCCCGAGGTGGGTTCACTAAAGCCGGCCACCATGCGGAGCAGGGTGGTTTTGCCGCAGCCCGACGGCCCGAGTATGGAGAAAAAGTTTCCCCTGGGCACATCAAAGGAGACCTGGTCCACGGCGGTGAACCGATCAAATGTTTTTGTCACGTCCCGTACGGATAAATCTGTTTCCATAATTTACAACACTTGCGTCAATGGGTGGAGCCGCCGGCCAAGGCCGGGGCATTTTAGGGGGCAAAACCGGCCCCCCTAACAGGGGCGGCCGGCAATGTCCGATGGGGCCTTATTTTGCGGCTTTCACCTTGTCGAGGATCATGCCCTCAACCTTTTCCAGGGCGGAGGGGACCGGCGGATACCATTTGATATTGTCGATATCGGCCTGGGAGAAGCTGCGCTGGAAGTTGTCCCGTACCTTGGGGGTACACAGGTCCAGGGAGCCCTTGGAGGCGGTGGCGTATTTTTCAGCATTGGTGAATACGGCGGCGTTGACCGGATCCATCATGAAGTTGATCCACTTATAGGCGGCATCCAGGTTTTTGGCCTTGGAGGGAATGGCAAAGGTGTCGATCCATCCCAGGGCACCGCTCTTGGGGGCCACAAAGTCGATGTCCGGATTTTCCGCATGGAGTTTCCATCCGCCGTTGTCCCAAGCCATGGCCACGTGGACTTCGCCGGAGCGCATGGACTGGAGAAGGGCGTCACCGTTGGCATAGTAGTTTTTCACAATGCCTTTTTTGGCCATGAGCTGGGCGCCTACCTCGGTCATCAGGGTTTTGTATGCCTTGGGATCGTTGTAAAGGGCAAAGGGATCCTTGCCCAGGGAGAAGGCCAGGCCGATGAGGGTGGGGCGTTTCAGACGATAGCTGATGCGGCCGGCGTAGTTTTCGTTGAGCAGGTCCTTGTAATCCAGGGCTTGGGGGGCGTGCTTCTTATTGATGATAAGACCGGAGGTGCCGTAGACGTGGGGAACGGCATAGCTTTCGCCCTTGACCATGGTATTTTTCTTCACCGCTTCCAGCATGGAGGCGATGATGAGATCGGATTTGATCTTTGAATAGTCAATGGGCTGGTAGAGTTTGTATTTTTTCTGGACGGATACGATCCTGTCCTGGCTGGGCTGAACCAGGTCAAACCCGCCGCCCCGGGTGGCCCGGAGTTTGGCGATGATTTCTTCATTGTTGGAATAGGTGGCCTTTACCTTGATGCCGGTTTCATTTTCAAACTTTTCCACCAGTTCCTTTGGGGCATAGCCCTTCCAGGTCAAGAGCTCCAGGGTCTGGGCAGATGCGGTCCCGACAAAGACGGCAACCATCAGGCCCACCATCAGCAGGTTGAACAAACGAAACTTCTTCATTGGATTTTCTCCTTTGCAATTGAACTTTTCCGATTTATTTTTTCCAGCTAAAACAATGTATGACCAGCCCCGGAACCGGCAAAAAGGGCTCCGGAGAATTCATCTGTGTTTTCCAACCACTGCACCCCATTGGATATCGGGATTTCAGCCCATACAAATGTAATCGTTTACATCAATGGTGTTTAGCTTACTCCATTCCTGTTTGTCAAGGAATTTAGATTTGAATTTAATTAGATAATTATTTGGATTTTAAGTGCTAGTCTAATTTTGAAAACATTTCACCAAAGCGCTGGAAATAAGTTTTACTTGACATTGTTCAGGTTAGCTCTTAGAACGATGTAATCGTTTACATAACGAAAGGAATGAATGAATCATGTACGAATCCAGTCGGATAAGCCGACCGGCGCCCGGGGTGATCCGGATTTCATTGGGGGGGATGCATCTTGACCTCATTGAGACGTCCCAGGGGCTTGTGCGCATGGGGTCAATGCCCGATGCATCAAAGCTTACGGCCCACCACGGTCTGGAAGATGACCTGGTGGTTGTCCCGGAATGGAAAGGTTCACAGGCCGGGGACAATTATACGGGAGAGGAGTTCTACTTCTGGCGGGCCCAGATTTTCGGCCATCCCGGACGAAGGTATATCGGGCTTCCGTCAAACCTAAACCTGTTGCGGCAAAAACTGGATGCGGTTTTTCCATACTTTTTCGATGAACAGCGGATAAATCCGGTGCGTAACAGCTGGCTGGATCAATGGTTTCTGCCCCATCCCGTTCTGGATGCTTACCGGCAGGAAGATTTAAACATTGAGTTTGAAAATGGGGATATTCAGATCCGGGACAGGGAAGAGCTGATATACAGTCAAAGGGAGCTTGCCCCGGACAAGGATCCCGACCAGGCGGTTGAGCAGGTCCTTTCCAATGTGGCCCGGCATCCGGGTCCATCTGATGGGTTCTCCCTCACCATCGTGGGAAGCGGCAATGGCTTTTCCGGAAAAAGTGCCAGTCTCCTTGTCCGTTTCCAGCGCTTGGCCCTGTGGATCGACCCCTGTGCCTTTCCCGCCCACAGCCTGGCCCAGGTGGATGTTCACTGGGACGATGTCACCCACATCCTGATCACCCACAACCACGAAGATCACATGTCCGGATTTTCCGCCTGCCTCAGTCGATGTACCGCCCAAAGGAAACAACTGAAGCTGATTACGGGAAGGGAGATTTACCGGATCCTGAGGCAGCAATTTCTTCCCCTGTTCCCGGAAATGGATCAATGGGTCTCCTTTGCGGAGCTGAAACCGGGGACACCCCTGGACCTTGGCGGGTTGAACATTCAGTCCAGGTGGAACCACCACTTTTTGCCCTACGGCACCCTTGGGTTGAAGCTTTCAGCAGGGGACAGGTGCTGCGGCATCTCCGGTGATACCAAATACAGTACTCAAATCAACCAGGTTCTGGGTCGACCGGAACTGGAGGCGGAATGGTTCGGTGAATGTGACTTGATTCTGCACGAAATTGATTTTTATAACGCCGACGGGGTACACTCCCATTGGGAGGAGGTGGCAAAAATACGCGACACAGTCTCCGGAAAACTTTACGGATACCACTCCACCGAAATGGAGGATACGCCCATTCCCCTGGTGCGCCAGGGGCAGACATTCAGGTTGTGAAAGGAACCCCATGTTTTTTAAATTTTTATTCAAAAAGGAAGATCGGCTTGAGAACCTGATCTATGATTATCTTGATGCCCTCAAGCAGACCGAGGAATTTTTTCTCAAATCCTTTGAATCCTGCCTGGAGTCCGCCCATAGCCAGACCTTTGATTTTTTAACAAACCAGGTCCACAAGGCCGAATCCAAGGCCGATGATATCCGTGAGGAAATCAAATCCATCATGTACGGCAAGGCGTTGATTCCCGATTCCCGGGGGGATGTCATGGGGCTTCTGGAGGCCATGGACCGCATTCCCCACATCTTTGAACGGGTGTTGTTCATGATCCAGACCCAAAAAATCGAAATCCCCATCTTCATGGTGGCCGATCTCAAGGATCTGGTACGCATCAGCCTTGAAAGCTGCGATCTCATGGCCAGGCAGGTGGAGGCCCTGTTCAAGAAAAAAGAGGGGATCCGTGCTTTTTTAAAGACCATCGACATCAATGAAAGCCATTGCGATCACATTGAGCGGCGCCTCATAACGGCCCTGTTTGAATCGGACATGGAGCCCTTTGACAAACTCCAGCTCAAGGATCTGGTGGTTCAGGTGGGCAATATCTCCGATGAAGCCGACCGGGTCTCCAAACGGATCAACATCATCAGCATGAAACGGCGGGTATAGGTATGGTCTCCCTTTTGGGCGGTATTTTCCTGGGCTGGTCCCTGGGCGCCAATGATGCTTCCAATGTTTTCGGCACGGCGGTCTCCTCCCGGATGCTCCGTTTCCGCACCGCGGCCATCCTTGCCTCCATCTTTGTGGTGGCCGGGGCTGTTCTTTCCGGCCAGGCCGGCATTGAAACCCTGAAGAGCCTGACCACCATCCGGTTGGACCAGGCCGTGGTTTCCTCGGTGGCTGCGGCCCTCACCGTTACCCTGATGACCCTGGTGGGGTTGCCGGTTTCCACTTCCCAGGCGGTTGTGGGGGCCATCCTCGGCATTGGTCTTGTCAACAACCATGTGAATTTTTCGGGTCTGGGCAAGGTGGTGGCCTGCTGGATCGGGACACCCATAGGGGGGGCGCTGATCGCCTTTGTCCTCTACCACCTCATGGCCTTTGCCTACAACCGGATGAACCTGAATCTCATCAAATCCGATATCCTTCTCCGCCTATTGTTGATCCTTTCCGGTTCCTACGGGGCATACGCCCTGGGGGCCAACAACGTGGCCAACGTCACGGCGGTATTTGTGGGGGCCGGGCTGTTGACGCCTTTTGCCGCCGCCCTCATTGGAGGCCTCAGCATTGCCGGTGGGATCCTCACCTTCAGCCGCTCGGTCATGGAAACCGTGGGAAAGAAGCTGGTCCGGCTGGACCCCTTTTCCGCCCTGGTGGTGGTTACGGCCATGGGGATCACCGTACACATTTATACCCTCATTGGGGTTCCGGTTTCCACCTCACAGGCCGTGGTGGGTGCGGTCCTGGGCATCGGCATTGTCAAGGGGGCCAACACGGTGAGCCGGTCCACCCTGGTGAACATCTTCCTGGCCTGGGGCCTGACACCGGTGGTCTCCATCGGCCTGACCCTGATCATCCACTTTGTGACCCACCTGGAATACGTTCCCTCATGACCATGGGCCCGGAAGGCTCGGCGGTTATTCAACCCCCAGTTGCATTTTAACCCCGGCCTCCCCGGAAACGGCTTCGGCTTTCTTCTGTTTCAGATAAATGCGGGCAGCATCGATTTGGCCCGTTTCCACCAGAAATGCCTTGACCACCTTGCTGCGGTTGTAGGCCATGAGCCCAAGCTGTTCATCCGAAGGATGGTAATGGACCATCAGGGCCTGGTAGATGCCCTGTGCCGCCCCATTCCGGATTTCTTCCTCCGAAGGGGAATTGCCCGCTTCATCGGGCAGGGCCGCCGCTTTCAGGATGGTGTCCGGGGTCTTTCCCAGCGCACTTTGGTAAAGGGCTTCAAGGGCGGTCTGTGCCTTGGGTTCCGTGATCAGTTCCGCCACGGGTGCAAGTTCCGGGGTGGGGATATTCAATTGGTTGGCAAGGGCGGCGCTGAGCTTTTTCCGGGCCAGGGCTTTCCCATCCTGTGCGGGAGAGGCACTCCCCTGGAGGATCAGGCGCAGTTTGGGCCGCTTTTTCAACCCATCCACCACGGTTTTCAATTGATCCCGATTCTCCTTTGACAGTCGATTGTCCCCGGGGGCAAAGGCGATATAGTCCCGGGTGTCGCTCTCCCCAAGCAGGCCGCCCACAAGGGCAAAGGGGGACGAAATGGCCTTAACCAGGACATTGACAAAGGCTTTGAGCACCAGTCCGCCCACGCTGACATTGGGATCGTCCAGGTTTCCGGATACGGGCACATCCATGTCAATGACCCCTTGGGTATCCTCGATGAGGGCGATGGCCAGTTTAACGGGCAAGGCAGTGGCCTTGGGGCTGTTGGAATATTCTCCCAGTTCCAGCTTCCGGATCACCACCTTGTTGCCGGCCCTGAGGTATCGATTTTGGATGGTATAATCCAGGTTGGCCTCCAGCAGACCCCGGTCAATGCCATAGCCGCCATAGGTGGCGGCATAGGGGCTGAAGGCCGTCATCTCCAACAGGTTCAGGGTCAGGTCCAGGTCCACCTCCGGGGATTTCAGAAAGGGATTCAGGGTGCCGGTGAGGGAAACCGGTGCATAGCGGTCGGCCTTTCCTGCGATATCCACCACTGCCCGCATATCCCTTTCCGATGAGAGGCCCTTAATGCTGCCGTTCACCGATTCGATGCTGCTGCGGAAGGCCGGTGAAACGGTGAGATCCGAAAAGAAAAGGGCACCGTCCTTTACCGTAAATTTATCCAGGCCCACCCGGAAGGGTGCTGGGCTTTCTTTTTTTTCGCCGGTGGTCTTTTCGTTTTTTTTATCCTGGGTTTTTCCTTGCCGGGGCGGTGCTGTGATCTCGGAAAGATTGGATCTTCCCCCATCCTCCTTTATCACCCGGAAAACCGGTCCGTTCAATTTCACCGAGGCCACTTTTAATTGTCTGCCCCCGGTGGTGAGATCCAGTGCGGTGACATCCATTTTTTCCCATTGGGCAAAGGGGGCATTCCCTTTGGGGGGATACATCCCAAGTCCGGCAATGGAAATATCCCCCTTGAACCGGGTGTCAAAGGGATGGGCTTCAAGGGCGACCCTGCCGGCAACGGAACATTTCCCCGTCAGTTTTTTAAGGCGCAGACTGGATTGGGTATAGGGCAGAACCCAGCCAAGATCCAGATCTTTCAGACCTACATGGGCACGGGTGTTGCCGGTTTTGCCATCCACCTCACCCTCGATATCAAGGGGAGCAGTTTCATTGATGCGGGTTCCAAGGGTAACGGGAATGGGGGTTTTCATTTCATGGTCCAGGGGACCGGTGGTCAAGGTTATGGGGACCAATTTCCAGCTGACCTGCTCTTGCACCATGCGGTCCGTAAAATGAATCCTGCCGTTGGTAAGGGTTATACCGGCCAGGGACCACCCCCATTGGGTTTCGGCGGAATCATCCTTGGGAGCCGTCTTGGACGGCTCCAGGGCGACGGGCCCTTCTTCCCGGGAAGGGCTGAAGTAGGAAACCAGGTCGAGGTTCCCCTCCTTTTCCAGGACCATTTTAACGGTCCAGTCGTCCAGGACCAGGGGGCCCATGGAAAGGGAGCGATTCACACTGTCCGTCTGGATTTGGTCCAGTGAAAAGCGTTCCACCGTGATGAAGGCATCCCCATGGTGGGTCAATTCCAGTTTATTAAATTCAATTTTTCCATTGGAAGATCCCCATGCAAAACCCGAGTCTGTGGCCCGGACAAAAAAATCGGTATGGATATCGGCCATGGCCCTGGTCAGGTTGGCGGGGATCTTGTCGTCGAAAAACAGGGAAAGCTTTCTCAGGTCGGTTTTTTCAATGGCCAGTTCACCTGCCATGTCCAATGGTGAAATTCCCAATTGCATGTTCAGGGTAAGCAATCCGCCACCGGGGCCCTTGAACCGAAGCATCACGGGGTTCTTTCCCTTCCCCAGGACAAAATTCGTGGCGGAAAAGTTCAACTCGTTGTTGGCTGGATATTCGCAGAACTGGTTGCCGCGCTTTTCCTTGAAGCAAAAGGAACCGCCCTGTACGGAAAAGGCCTTGATACGGAGTTTGGGAATCTGTTTTTCTTCATCTGCGGGTGCCTTGGAAGCGCCGGGTTGGATCAGGGCTGCCGCTAGAGAATCGAAATTGTATTGGGAGCCGTCACGGTAGAGGGAAATAAAAGGGCCCTTTATTTCAAACCGGTCAAGGCAGACCCCCCAGGAGATCAAGGACTGGATGGGATCCAGGTCGATGGTTAGGGCCTCTATTTTAAAAAAGGGACCCCGGACCACCCCTGCCAGTTTGGGATCCTCCCCTATTGCAAATCCGGAAACCACCCCCCTCAGGGTAAAGGGATTCATCCGGATCTCCTCCAATGTTACGGGGCGCTGGAGTTTTTCCGACATCATTCCGGGCAGTTTCTGGGTGAGCATGCGGGGAAGTAAAAGACCCGCCATTGCCAGATACAGGAGAAATCCAGTGCCCAGGATGATGGACAGCCAGAAGCGTTTACGATGCGTCGGTGAAGGGGTCACTTTGGTCTCAGATGTCATAGCGTCCTCTTTATCGGCCGGTGAAATGAATGGACCACCGTACCGGGCCGATGAATTGATCAGGAAAAGCGGATGTTCCAGGATGATGAAGTGCAGAACATCTCAATCTCCCTGTCCGGTCAAAGATTTTGTATTGGATGCTTCAAACGGGTCGGTCAAAGGTGCATGACTTTGATTTTTACCAGCAGGATTCGGCTAAAGCAAGCAGATATTTGTTGGAAATTAGATAAGTGGAAGGGGCTTAGAATCCAGATAATATCCTCGCAAAAAGGAGGATGCGGTCCAAAAGGCTCTGTTTGAGAATATACTCATCATGGCTGTGATCTTTGGCGCCGCAGGGCCCCAGTCCGTCCAGAACCGGTGTGCCGGTGGCGGCAATGAGGTTGGCATCGGATACCCCCTGGCGGATCTGCTGATGCACCGGGATCCCCAATCCTTTTCCCACCTGCTTCGTCCGGTGGTACAAGGCCATATTTCCCGGTGTGGCCGGCATGGGGGGACGGCCTGAAATCCGCTTCACACTGGAGTGGGTCCCCTCCACCCGGCATGTGGCCATGATGCGTTCAAGCCCTTCTTTGACAATGCGCTCGCCCTTTGAATCCGGAAAGCGGAAGTCCACTTCTGCCAGGGCATGGGCCGCCACCACGTTCCTGCCCATGCCGCCGGAGAACAGGCCCACATTGGCGGAAATCCCCCTTTCAGGGGAGTTCAGGGCTTCCAGCTCCAATGTCTTGTGGGCCAGTTCCGTAATGGCACTGGCCTTGTCAGGGCCTGCAAAGGCGGCATGGCCGGCTTCTCCTTGCACACGGATCTCCACGGAAAGGTTGCCCTTTCGGCCAACCACAATTTCATTGTTCAGGCCCCCGGCCTCTAGGACAAAGGCGGCCTGGGCCGTTTCAGCCTCCCGTCCAATGGCCTTTCTGGAGGAGGGGGATCCGATTTCCTCATCGGAATTGAAGAAAAAACTCACGGGAATACCGGGCATGGCATCCAATGCCGTCAACGCCTCAAGTGCGGCCATTCCCACCACAAGGCCGCCTTTCATGTCCGCAGTTCCTGGACCATAACAATGGTCTTCGTCTTCCGTGTAATATCGAAAATCCGTATCTTCGGGAAAAACCGTATCCATGTGGCCGGTGATGAGCAAATGGGGGGCGCCGGCTTTATATCCGGGACTGCGGAGGATGAGGTGATGCCCCAGGGATTCCTGTTCCAGAATTTCACATTTAAATCCCAAAACTGCCATTTCATCCTTGATCCGGGCGCCGACCCGATCCACCCCGGCCTTGTTCCGGGAACCGCTCTGGATCTCCACCAATTCTTTGAGAAGGGAAAATATCAGGGATCTGCGATGGGATAAATGGGTGTTCAGTCTTTTATCAAAATTCAATGTCTGCTCTCCTGGGACGGAAAAGGCCGCCTTACGTGTTTTTGTCTCTGGTTTTTATCCATGGTTTAAGGGGGAATGTCCAGTCTTTCTTTCCTGTTCCTAAAGGGGAGGCAATGGAAGAACACCGCCATGAACAGCCGTTAATTTTCCCTGCGATGTCGCCGGTTTTTCTTCGCCTAAACAGGGGGAATTACGATGGACGGCAAGGGGGAATTCCCGGGGCTTTCCCCGGGGCAAAATCGGTACGGGAAAAGCGGTTCCATTTTTAAAAAAAGCATGAAATCATCCCGTTGCAACGGCCCGGGCCATGGATGGCGAGGGAATTCCAAGTTCAGAAATCTCCTTTACAAAAATGCCATAAGGCGTTAAGTTCACCCAGGGTTGAACACCGGTTCCTGGGATTCGGATTTTGAGTTTAGGGACTTCAGCCCAATGCATCTTAACTGTACCCGTAAATTATCGTAATTGAGCGTTCTCCGACCGGTATCCACAGGGGAACCATAAACATATTTTAATTCCTGCCGGAGAACCGAGGGTGTTGCATGGCATCTGGTTTTCAGGTTCATAATTTATTAACCTTTGGGAGGTAGAGATGAAGAAAACATTTGCGTTTTTTATTTCAACTATTTTTGCTTGCATTTTATTCCTGGGTTCCTTCGGTGTTCAGGCTGCAGACCAGACCTTTGTCACCATCGGTACGGGCGGAGTAACCGGTGTTTACTATCCCACGGGTGGGGCCATTGCCCGCCTGGTAAACAAGGGCAGGAAAGTCCACGGTATCCGCTGCTCGGTGGAATCCACCGGTGGTTCCGTTTACAACCTGAACACCATCCGTGCCGGTGAGTTGGACATGGGTGTGGCCCAGTCCGATTGGCAGTACCATGCCTATATGGGCACCAGCAAATTCAAAGACCAGGGCGCCAATAAAGAATTGCGGGCCATTTTCTCCGTCCATCCCGAGCCCTTCACCGTTGTGGCCCGGGCCGATTCCGGCATTCGCAACTTCATGGACCTTAAGGGCAAACGCGTGAACATCGGCAACCCCGGGTCCGGACAACGGGGCACCATGGAAGTGGTTATGGCGGCCTTGGGTTGGACCAAGGCCGATTTCAAACTGGCCTCGGAGCTGAAGCCTGCGGAACAGTCCAAAGCATTGTGCGACAACAAGATTGACGCGATTATTTACACCGTTGGGCATCCTTCCGGATCCATCAAGGAAGCCACCACTTCCTGTGACTCCGTTCTGGTAACCGTTGACGGACCGGCCATTGACAAGCTGGTTGCCGATTATGGTTATTACAGGACCGCCACCATCCCCGGCGGCATGTACCGTGGAACCGACATGGACACCAAGACCTTTGGTGTGGGCGCCACCTTTGTCACCTCCACCCGGGTACCGGAAAAAGTGATCTACGAAGTGGTCAAGGCGGTATTTGAAAACTTTAAAGATTTCAAACGTCTTCACCCTGCCTTCTCTGTCCTGAAAAAAGAAGAAATGATCAAAGACGGCCTTTCTGCGCCCCTGCACGAGGGGGCTGTTAGATACTACAAAGAAGCCGGTTTGATGTAAGTCATTTTAAATGATAAGTTAAAACGTGTGCAATCCACGGATTGCACACGTTTCGTTTTTTGAACCACCTGGTTAGATTTAAGGAGTTATGCCCATGGGCCATGACGCCCCCAATGCCCTACCCGTAGACGATTTACAGGAGATGGTTTCGGAAACCGATACCGGGGCCCGAAACCCCAAGGGAGCCATTCCCAGGCAGATCCTGTTCTACGTCCCTCTGATTTGGACCCTGTTTCAGCTCTGGTATGCCTCGCCCCTTCCCTTTATTTTTAATTTTTTTGTCCTCAACGACACCGAAGCCAGGGCCATTCACCTGGCATTTGCCATGTTTTTGGCCTATACGGCCTATCCCACATTCAAATCCTCTCCAAGGGACCACATTCCGGTCCAGGACTGGGGCCTTGCACTGATAGCGGCATTTTGTGCCGCCTACCTGTTTATCTTCTATGCCGCCCTTTCCGACAGACCCGGTAACCCCACCACCATGGACCTTGTGGTCTCTGTGAGCGGATTGGTGCTGTTGCTGGAAGCCACCCGCAGGGCATTGGGACCGCCACTCATGGTTGTGGCCATTGTGTTTCTTACCTATACATTTGCCGGTCCACACATGCCGGAGGTCATCGCCCACAAAGGGGCCAGTCTTTCCAAGGGCATGTCCCACTACTGGCTCTCCACCGAAGGGGTCTACGGCGTCGCCCTGGGGGTTTCAACGGGCATGGTCTTCATGTTTGTTCTCTTTGGTTCCCTGCTGGAATCGGCCGGTGCGGGCAACTATTTTATCCGCACCGCCTTTGCCGGCCTGGGCCACATGCGGGGCGGACCGGCCAAGGCCGCCGTGGTCTCCTCCGGCATGACCGGTCTTGTTTCCGGGTCATCCATTGCCAATGTGGTCACCACGGGTACCTTTACCATCCCATTGATGAAAAAGGTGGGCTTCCCTCCGGAAAAGGCAGGCGCCGTTGAGGTGGCCGCATCCACAAATGGGCAGCTCACCCCGCCGGTCATGGGGGCGGCCGCATTTCTCATGGTGGAATATGTGGGCATCTCCTATGTGGACGTTATTAAACATGCCTTTCTGCCGGCCATTATTTCCTATATTGCCCTGGTCTACATCGTTCATCTTGAGGCGTGTAAGCTTGGCCTCAAGGGAATGGTCAGGCCGGTGACCTCCACCCTGATGCAAAAGATCCTGTCCTTTGCCACCGCATTGGTCTTTCTCATTGTCATGGGAGCAGTGACTTACTATGGCCTGGGTTGGATCAAGGTGGTGGCCAAGGGGTATGCCATTTATATTGTGGGTCTGCTTCTTCTGGTGGCCTATCTTTTCCTGGTCTGGCTGGCCTGCCGGGTGCCGGAATTGGATACGGATCATGAGATCCGGGAATTGCCGGAATTGGGTCCGACGGCCCAGGCCGGTTATTATTTCCTTCTCCCCATTGTGGTGCTCATGTGGTGCCTGACGGTGGAACGGCTTTCTCCCTCTCTGTCGGCCTATTGGGCCACCATCCTTCTGATTTTCATTGTCCTCACCCAGGGCCCCCTCAAGGGATACTACCGCAGGGAAAAGGGCAGACATTATACCTTTAACACGGGCATGGGAAATCTGATCTCCGGACTGGTGGCCGGTGCCAGGAACATGATCGGCATCGGTGTGGCCACGGCCGCAGCCGGTATTGTTGTGGGAACCGTGACTCTCACGGGCATCGGCCTGGTTATGACGGAATTTGTGGAATTCATCTCCGGGGGGAATTTGATCCTCATCCTGCTCTTCACCGCAGGCATCAGCCTTCTTTTGGGAATGGGACTGCCCACCACGGCCAATTACATCGTGGTCTCCACCCTCATGGCACCGGTCATTGTGGAACTGGGGGCCCAAAACGGCCTCATCGTTCCTTTGGTGGCGGTCCATCTCTTTGTCTTTTATTTTGGAATCCTGGCCGATGACACCCCGCCTGTGGGGCTGGCGGCCTTTGCCGCCGCCGGCATATCCGGGGGGGATCCCATCCGCACCGGTATCCAGGGCTTTACCTATGATATCCGTACGGCCATCCTTCCCTTTCTCTTCATCTTTAACACCGAACTGCTCATGATCGGGATCCAGAACTGGTTCCATCTTATCATTGTCATCATCGCAGCGGTTATTGCCATGCTGGTGTTTGCCGCCGCCACCCAGGGATACTTCATCACCCGGAGCCGGATTTATGAAACCCTGGCCTTGCTGCTGGTGGCCTTTACCCTGTTCCGGCCCGGCTTTTTCTGGAACCAGTTTTTCCCGCCCTTTGACCAACGGCCCGGCACCGAACTGGTGGAGATAGTGGGAAATCAAAAACCCGGCACCATGCTCCGGTTGGAGATCAAGGGAGAGGATCTGGATGGGAATGTCTACTCAAAGGCAGTGATGCTGCCCGTGGGGGATGAAGCAACGGGTCCAGAACGGCTCAACGCCATTGGCTTTGAGGTCAGAACGGAAGAGGAAAAACTTTTGGTGGACAACCTGGTCTTTGCCTCCACCGCTGAAAAACTGGGCATGGATTTTGACCAGGAGATCGTCCAGATCAACCTAAAGGCCGACCGACCGCCCAAGCAGCTCATGTTCATCCCGGCCCTGGCCCTGCTGGGACTTATCTATGTGCTCCAGCGGCGACGGGCCGGCGCCCTGCCAAAGGAAACTGCTGCGGTGTAATATCCCTGTGTTTCTGCCTGCCGGCAAGGCCCCGGGTTAAAACAGATCGGCCATGGGGCTGAAGTGATAATCCGGGGGCTATTGACAGATCTTCTATTCCGGACCAATCCGGTCGGTGGGACCCAAATTCCCCCTGGAAAATTTAAAATACACCTCCATATACATTCAAAAGAAGATGGGGACGACATCCGGAAGAATGGTCGTGGAAAAAGCTTGTAATCCCGGTAATATTATGTGAGACAGAGCTTAACCCTTAATCAAAAAGGATCTGGCCATGTTTAAGAAAATTTTGGTGCCCGTGGACATTGATTACCCAAGAATTTCAAAGGCAGTGTATGAAAATGCAGCCGAACTGGCCGCCATGAGTGGTGGACAGGTTCGCATTGTCAGTGTCATGCCCGGTTTTTCCATGCCCATTGTCTCCTCCTTTGTCACAGATGAAATTAAAAAGGAGGCCCGGGCACGCTTCCAGGAGGCCCTGGATGCCTTTGTGGAAGAGAATTGCAACACCATTCCGGTTTCCCACAAGGTATTGGTGGGCAAGCATTACGAAGAGATTTTAAAGGTGGCCGAGGCATGGGAGCCCGACCTTATTGTGGTCTATCACAACCACCGCAGGAGCATCAACGAAGCCTTTTCCGATTCCTGTGCCCGCCAGATTGTTAAACATGCAGATTGCTCGGTTCTGAGACTCCGGAATATTTTGAAATGATCGAAGAAAAACGGGCCTCCTGCCCCCTGGACTGCTTTGACCTCTGCCGATTCATCGCCCGTATTCAGGATCAGACCATTGTCAGCCTTTCCGGCGACCCGGATCATCCCCTTACCCAGGGGGTGATCTGCCCAAAGGGAAGGGGGCTGCTCAAACGCATGAACCATCCTGACCGCCTGGTTCAGCCCCTGAAAAAAACCAAAGCCGGTTTTACCCCCATTTCCCATGACCAGGCCCTGGATCTCATGGCCAGGGAACTCACCCGCCGGATGGACGCCCATGACCCCACCACCGTCATCAACTATTGCGGCGATGGGTACGGGGGGCTCAAGGGGCGGATTCAATCCCTTTTTTTCAATGGACTGGGGGGGGATTCCCGGCCCAGGGGCAGTCTGTGCTGGGGCGCGGGCATGGCCGCCGTAAAACTGGACTTTGGGATCGCCCGTGCCCACCTTCCCAATGATATTCTTTGTTCCGACCAAATCCTTATCTGGGGGCGAAATCCCAAGGTGACCAACCTCCACCTTTACATGCTTTTGAACAAGGCCCGGAAAAACCAGATTCCCATCCATGTCATTGATCCCATTGAAACGGAAACGGCAAAGGCATTGGGCGGCCATATCAGGATCCATCCGGGAACCGACGGGGCCCTGGCCCTTGGCATGGCCCGGGTTATCATCAAGGCCGGGCTGGCCGATGAAGAGTTCATCGCTAAAAATGTCCAGGGCTACCGGCGGTTCTGCCGGAGCATTGAGGACTTTACCCTGGAAAAGACCGCAGACATCACGGGGATACCCGCCCATGTGATCCAGTCCCTGGCCATGGACTATGCCCAAGCAGACCGGGGCTCCATCTGGATCGGTTACGGCCTCCAGCGCTATGAATCCGGTGGGAACAAGGTCCGGTGCATCAATGCCCTGGCCGCCATCTGCGGTCATGTGGGCAAAAAAGGCGGTGGGGTCAACTATGCGTCCAAGTCCCTGGCCGGGCCGTTGGGGGCTGTGGAAAGGCAATCGGAATCCCGTCCCCTCAAGCGCCGGTATTTTGCCCCCGGCCGAATGGGGAACTTTATCCAAACGGCAAAGGCCCCCCCGGTGACGGCCGCCGTCATCGCTGCGGCCAACCCCCTGGTCCAGTGCCCGGACACCCTTGCCACCACCCGGGCCTTTCAAGGGGTGGAATTCAAGGTGGTTTTTGACCATTTCATGACCGATACGGCCCGCCATGCCGACCTGGTGTTGCCGGCGGCATTTGTCTTTGAACAGGAGGACCTGTTTACCACCTCCATGTATTCCCATGTACTGAATTATTCCCAGCAATTGGTCCCCCCCAGGGGGGGGATCCTGCCGGAATTTGAATTCTACCTGGCCCTGGCCCGGCGCATGGAGATTGACCTTGGATTTACCAGCTCAAGGGATTTTCTGGAACAGAGTGCCGCCGCATTGATGGCGGATTTAGGCCTTCCCTTTGACGGAGACCTGGAGGCGTTGAACAGGGGGTATATCCGGAATAAAGACCACGAGGTGGCCTGGGAAAAGGAAGGGTTTCACACCCCCTCGGGCAAAATAGAACTGTTCAGCCCAAGGGCGGCGGAAATGGGGCTGAGCCCCTTGGCCCAATACATCCCACCCAGGAGGGGGTCCAAGGCGTTTCCCCTGCGGCTTCTCACCTGCAAAACACCTTCGTCCATGCACTCCCAGGGCTTTGCCTTTACCAGGGAATTGCCCGAAGTCTTTATCCGGCCGGAGGTGGCGCTGGAATTGGGGCTGGAAGGGGAGGACCGGGTGGTTGTCAGGGGGGAGGCAGGCCGGATTCGAGCACGGCTGAAACTGGACCCGGGGATCCATAAAAACACCGCTTACATGCACCAGGGATGGTGGCATGTAAGCGGTGCCGTTAATGTTCTGATTCCGAACCGGGAATCGGATATGGGAAACCAGGCCGCCTATTACGATTGTTTCTGCCGATTGGAAAAGGAGACCGGCCCGGTGGACAGCTGACCGGGATTAGTTGGAAACCGGGTGCCAGGTCTGGGTCCTGGAAATAAAGAGAAAGCTGCCCTGGACCCGTAATTTTCCTTCTTCCACCCAGAGTTTGCACTTATAGGTTTTTCCCTTTTTGGGATCCAGGATGGTGCCCCAGGAATAGGCATCTTCATTGGGCTGCATGTCCTGGATGATCTCCATGCCTTGGATGGGCTGGTCCTTGCGGGGATCCTCGTCATCACATTTGTCACAGGTGGGAGAGGGATCCCCACCCGGCTTGATGAACAATTTAACAATCTTCCCATAATACTTGCCGTTCTTTTCAAAGATTTCCACGATGGACTTGGGCTCGTTGGTCTCATCGTCAATGGTCTTCCATTTTCCAATGATGGGGGCCTGGGCCATGCATAAACCGGTCAGATAAAAGGTAACCACCAGGACCGGGATCAAAACCAGGACGTGTTTTTTCATTTTCCCTCCAGAGATTGAGACATTCATAACCAAGGTATATAAACGACGTTATTGTTTGTATTCTGTTGTTATTGGCGTGTCAAGGAAAAACCCGGGCAAGGAAGTCTTGCCAAACTTCTGGTACCTTTATTCCTTTTATGATATCCTCCTAAACAGTTTAAAAATTCCCGAAAATACAATTAGTAAACACTGGTAACCTTGTTCCAAAAAGGAGTGTTGTTATGCCCCTTAATAAGATAGAAGCCTTTGATATTTCATACCTTTCCATCCTGGATGAGACTGGAGAAGTGGATGTGGAATTGGAACCCCAACTGGAACCGGATCAATTGATCTATCTCCATGGGGCCATGACCCGTTCCCGGTTGGTGGATATGCGGATGCTCAATCTCCAGCGCCAGGGACGGCTGGGCACCATCCCCCTGTGCCAGGGCCAGGAGGCGTCCTTTTGTGCTTCGGCCATGGCCGTGCGGGATACGGACTGGCTGGTGCCCTCCTACAGGGAATTGGGTGCCCGCCTCATGCGGGGGGAATCCCTGGTCCAGCTCCTCCATTTGTTCAACGGCTTTGAAGAGGGAAGCATCAGCCCGGAAAACGACCGGCTTCTGCCCATTAACATCATTTTGGCCTCCCAGCTTCCCCATGCCGTGGGACTGGCCTACGGGTCTAAGCTGCGGGGGGAAACCGATACCATTGCCCTTACCATTTTTGGCGACGGTGCCACCTCCGAAGGCGATTTCCATGAGGCATTGAACTTTGCCGGGGTTCTGGATGTGGGGGTGGTCTTTTTCTGCCAGAACAATCAATTCGCCATCTCAACCCCCCGCAAATGGCAGACCCGGTCAACCACCATTGCACAAAAGGCCATTGCGTACGGCATCCCCGGTATCCAGGTGGACGGCAACGATGCCCTGGCTGTTTATCAGGCCACCAGGGATGCTGCGGAACGGGCCAGGGCAGGGCAGGGCCCCACCCTCATCGAAGCGGTGACCTATCGAATGCAGATGCACACCACCGCCGACGACCCCACCCGCTACCGGGAGGATGAAGAAGTGGCAAAATGGCAGGCCAGGGATCCCCTGGTTCGCTTTCAGAAATACCTGGGGTCAAAGGGGCTATGGGATGACCGGAACCAGGCCACTTTGGAGGAGGAAATCCGGGCGGAAATCGACCAGGCCGTCAAAACCTATGAGGCCAGTCCGGAATTCAAACCCGACGCCCCCTTTGACTACACCTTCAGGGATCTTCCCCCTCTGTTGGAATCCCAGCGGGACGAGTTCCTGTCCACCCTAAAGGAGGATAAAGATCATGGCTAAAATCAACATGGTTGAATCCCTGAACCAGAGCCTGACCCAATTGATGGAGACCGATGACACTGTCCTTGTCATGGGCGAAGATGTGGGCATTAACGGTGGTGTTTTCAGGGTCACCGACGGCCTCTATGAAAAATTCGGCAGGGAGCGGGTCATTGATACCCCCATTGCCGAATCCACCATCCTAGGAACGGCCATCGGTATGGCCGTGGCCGGATTGAAACCGGTGATCGAAATGCAGTTTTCAGGCTTCTCCTATCTGATGATGCACCAGCTGGAGGGCAATGCATCCCGTATGCGTACCCGGTCCAGGGGCCAGTTTTCAGTTCCCCTGGTGGTGCGCATGCCCTATGGCGGAGGGGTAAGGGCCCTGGAACACCACTCCGAATCCAAGGAGATTTACTATGCCCACACCCCAGGGGTGAAGGTGGTGATTCCGTCTTCCCCATCCAATGCCGGTCCCTTGCTCAGGGCTGCGGTGAACGACCCCGACCCGGTGGTCTTCATGGAGCCCAAACGGTCCTACCGCAGCTTTAAGGAGAACGTGGCCGATTTCGGGCTGGAAATGGACATTGGAAGGGTCCAATTGGTCAAGGAGGGAAATGATCTCACCGTTATCGCATGGGGCGCCATGATGCGCGATGCATCCCGTGCCGTTGAGGCGGTGGAGGAAAAGACCGGCTGTTCAGTGGATTTCATTGACCTTTTGACCATATCCCCCATGGATACCCAGCCCCTGGTGGAGTCCGTTAGAAAAACCGGTCGTTGCGTGGTGGTCCAAGAGGCCCAGCGCTCCTTTGGGGTGGCCTCGGAGATCATTGCCGTTCTCAACGACCAGGCCCTGCTGTATCTGGAAGCCCCGGTCAAGCGGGTGACCATGTACGATATTGTGGTGCCCCTTTTCGGCAGGGAGCAGATGTATTTGCCTTCCCAGGCCACCATAGAGCGGGCCATGATGGAAACCTTGAACTTTTAGGAGATCCGGATGTTTCAATTTATACTACCCGACCTGGGCGAAGGCATCCATGAAGGCGAACTGCTCAAGTGGTATGTGTCGGAAGGCGATTCCATCACCGAGGATGCCCCCCTGTGCGACATAGAAACGGACAAGGCCGCCGTCACCATCCCCAGTCCCCGCACCGGGACCATCCATCAACTCAATGCCCAGCCCGGTGACATTGTGGTGGTGGGTACGGTATTGGTGGAGATTGAGGATGGGGAAACCCAATCTGTAACACCACCTTCTTCGTCGGAGGCGGCCCCGATTACAGATACGGCCCCCGTGACCCCTTCCATGGAAAAGCATGAGCTGGCCTCGGACAGGATGACCGGGCCAGGTGAGAAGGCCATTGCCGCCCCGGTCGTCAGGCGGTTGGCCAGGGAGATGGGCATTGATATTCAGACGGTCAAAGGAAGCGGTCCCGGGGGACGGGTACTCCGGGAGGACCTCACGACCCATGGAGGGGAACAGGAAGGTGAACCCGTCTCTCCCCCTGTGGAAAACCAAAGGATTGCAGATACAACTCAACCCATGCCTTCCATTGGTTCCCCCATCCCCTTTCTAGAAATTTCCCCCCTACCCGAGTTCAAGGGAAGGGGGGAACGGGTTCCCATGCGGTCCCTGCGCAAAAAAACAGCCGTAAAAACCACCTCTTCCAGCATCCTCATTCCCCATGTGGCCCACATGGAAGATGTGGATGTCACAGAAATGGAAAGTGTGCGAAAAAACCATAACAAGGGGGTTGCGGCCAATGGGGGAGATCAGGTTAAACTGACCCTGATGGCCTTTGTGATCAAGGCGGTGGCGGTGGGCTTGCGCCAATTCCCCGCCTTTAATGCCAGTGTGGACACCGAGACCATGGAAATTCTGGAAAAGGCGGACTGCCATATCGGTTTTGCCGCCGATACCCCACGGGGTCTTGTGGTACCGGTGATACACAACACCCATCTTAAAAGTGTTCTGGACATCGGCAACCGGGTCATGGAACTGGCCGTCCGAGGACGGAAGGGAGAGCTTGCCGTGGCCGAGCTGACCGGAGGAACCTTTTCCGTAACCAATGTGGGTGCCATTGGCGGCACCCGGGTCTTCCCCATTATCAATCACCCGGAAAGCGCCATCCTGGGCATGGGCCGGGTCATGGAAAAACCCGTGGTGGTCCAGGGGGAAATCCGGGTCAGAAAGATTCTGCCTTTGACCCTCTGCTTTGACCACAGGGTTGCCGACGGGGCCCAGGCCGCCCTGTTTGTAAAGGGGATAAAGGAAATGCTGGAAACCCCCGGTGACTTTCTGGTCCGGGCGTGATGCCATAGAAAAAGGAGATCGATACCATGGTGGTGGGTGAACTTATATATGAAACCGATGTTCTGGTGCTGGGCGGCGGGCCCGGCGGGTATACGGCGGCCATCCGTGCTGCAGACCTGGGCAGGGACGTGATGCTGGTGGAAGACCGGGAATTCCTTGGCGGGGTCTGTCTATGCGAAGGGTGTATTCCCTCCAAGACCGTGATCAACGCGGTTGAGCTGACAAAGGAGGTGGCCGAAGCCGGCGCCATGGGCATTGAAGCCCAGGGGATGATCATTCGCCATGAAAAGCTCAGACAGCACATGGACAAGGTGATCCAGAATCTTTCCCAGGGTATCAAGGGGCTTCTTGCAAACCGGGACGTGGAGGTGCTGCACGGGCATGGGCGATTCCTGGACAAGGAACGGCTCTACGTGGACGGGGCCAACACCATTGTCCGATTTAAACATGCCGTCATTGCCACGGGCTCCCATGTGAATCCGGTACCCAAGGAGTGGAAGGGCGATATCTGGGATTCCACTGCGGCCTTGAAACTGCCGGAAATCCCCAAGCGTCTCCTCATCATCGGCGGCGGCTACATCGGCCTTGAAATCGGACAGGCATATGCCGGTCTCGGTTCCAAGGTCTCCATGGTGGAGTTCCAGCCCGAACTTTTGGGAGGTGCCGATGCCGACCTGGTCCAGGTGGTGGTGAAAAAATGCAGGGCCCAGTACGAAGCCATCCATACCAATGCCAAGGTCACGGCCATTTCCCAGGATAACGCCGGCTTCCATGTTCAGATCCAGACCGGGGAAAAGACCATTGAAAAGACCTATGACCGGGTCATGGCCGCCACGGGCAGGAAGCCCAATACCCGGGAATTGGATCTATACAAATTGGGCATCCGCCTCGATGATAGGGGGCTTATCCCCACGGACGAAACCTGCCGGACAGAGAACCCAACGGTCTTTGCCATAGGGGATGTCAGCCCGGGTCCGGCCCTGGCCCATAAGGCGGCCCGGGAGGGAAAGGTGGCGGCGGAGGTCATTGCCGGTCTTCCATCGGCCTTTGACAATGTGACGGTGCCGGCGGTGTTGTTCACCAGCCCCCAGATCGCCTGGACCGGCCTCACCGAGACCCAGGCCCGGGAAAAAAAGGTCCAGGTCCGGGTGGGCAAATTTCCCCTGGCTGCCCTGGGCCGGGCCAAGGCCGTGAACAAAACCCAGGGATTTGTAAAGGTGATTGTGGAAGACCGGACGGATCGTATCCTTGGGGTGGGCATTGTGGGGCCCCATGCCTCGGAATTGATTACCGAGGGAACCCTGGCCGTTGAAATGGGGGCCTGTTTGGAAGACCTTCTGGTGAGCATTCATCCCCATCCCACCTTTTCCGAATCCCTGATGGAGGCGGCGGAGGCAGCTGCCATGGGTTCTGTCCATCTCTTCCGGCAGGGCAAATGACGTCTTTAACTGCCCTGCCGGTCTACGATCTGGACCAGGGCCTGGTGACCCGTGCCCGTAAAAACAATGAAACTCTGTTCAACGTCTATGCCCACCCCGGCAGGGCCATTGTGGCGGGAAGGGGCAGCAAATTGGAGGCGGAAATCCATTTAAAGGCATGCCGGGCCGATAAGATTCCCATTCTCCGGCGGCCCGGTGGTGGATGTTCGGTGTTCCTGGATCCCGGCAACATCATTGTCGCCCTTGCCGCACCCTGTGCCGATCTCTCCAAAACCCGCCCCCTGTTTGATTCCGCCACCCAATGGCTGTTGAAAGGGCTAAAGGATCTGGGTTTTCCCAAGATCTATATCGACGGCATTTCCGATGTGGTCATTTCCAATCAAAAGGTGGGGGGCACCTGTTTTTACCATGGACGGAACATGGGATATTTCAGCGCCTCCCTTCTCTATGAGCCCGACATTGAAGCCATGTCCCGATATTTGAAATATCCCCCCAAAACCCCGGAATACCGAAAGGGGAGGCGCCATTCCCAATTTGTCACCCCCCTTGCCCCCCTGCTTGATTTTACGTCCATCTCAGGCGCCATGGGCAGATTATCCGCCGGTCTGTCCCTTCATCTGCCAAGGGTGTTCCAGGACCATGTGAGTCATACAGCGATAAACATGGGCACTTAACCCATCCCCGCCTTTATTCCTGAACCTCCGATGGGGCAGGCAAGCTCACCCCTAAAGAAGATGCCCACCCCTGCGTCACCATGGCCGGAACGGTTTACGGCTCATTTGAACGGCATCCCATTCCGGGGCCTGCATCTTCTGCATGACCCTTTTTAAAAAACTTGTGAATACTCATTCATTTTCTGTTGACAAAAATTCATCTTCTAATTATAGAATCATCATTCTAATGTTGAAATGGCAGTTAACCCCTTTCCACCAAGGGAATATCAATGGCCGAACTCACCAGAAAAGAGAGGGACGATCTTCGCAAGCGCCAGGAAATTCTGGAGGCAGCCCTTGAGATTTTTGCCGATAGGGGGTTCCACGGGACCACCATGGCCCAGGTTTCCAAAGCATCCCAATACCCCCTGGGGACCATCTATAAGTACTTTGCCGGGAAAAAAGAGATTTACAATGACCTGGTGGTGGAACGGGTCCATGAACTGGGGCATATTCTCTTTGAAATCAGCAACAACCCCACATACTCGGTATGTGAAAAACTCAAGGCCGCACTGGTGGCCCAGGCTTATTTTTACAAGGCCAACCGGGAAGTGGTAAAGATTTACATTTCCGAACGCTCCAACATTGACGCCGTGGCCATGCCCAAACTCAACCATCGGGTGAACCGGCTCCACGAAAAAATGGTCAATCTTTTTGAAGATATGTTTAACCAGGGCGCCGGGGAGGGGCTGTTCAAGGATTACCCCACGGGAGAAATGGCGGCCCTGTTTGCCGATATCGTCCATTCGGCCGCATGGGCCTCCCTGTTCAAGGAAGAAGACGACCCAGGGATGAACCAGCGGCTGTCCATGATTTTTGATATGTTCACAAACGGAATACGGATGCAATAATTTTTAATGATTAGGAGGCACAGCAAATGGCACAATCGATTTCGGACAGAAGAGACCAGGAATACGTACTCCATGAAATGCTGGATGCATCATCCCTGGCCTCCCATGAATTGTTTGAGGAGTTCAACAAAAAGACCATGGACATGGTCATTGCAGAGGCGAGGAATCTGGCGGTCAAGGAATTGTTGCCCATCAATAAAGAAGGGGATGAAGAGGGCTGTACCCTTAAGGACGGCAAGGTCTCGGTGCCCAAATCCTTTCACAAGGCATTTGAACTTTTTTGTGGGGGCGAATGGGTGGCCATGTGCGATGATCCGGATCTGGGCGGACAGGGCATGCCCCAGGTTCTGGCCACGGCTGCCGGGGAATTGTTCACCGGTGCCAACTCCGCCTTTCTCATGTATCCGGGTCTGACCCACGGGGCCGGCAAACTGGTGGAAGAGTTTGGCACACCGGAACAAAAGGAGCGGTTCCTCAAAAAATTATACACGGGTCAATGGGGCGGCACCATGTGCCTGACCGAGCCCGAGGCCGGCTCCGACGTGGGCAATCTCACCACCACAGCCCAAAGGAACGACGACGGCACCTTTACCATCGCCGGTAACAAGATCTTTATCTCCGCCGGTGAACAGGATCTTACGGAAAACATCGTCCATCCGGTTCTGGCCCGCATCGAAGGGGCCCCTGAGGGTACCAAGGGGATTTCCCTTTTCCTGGTTCCAAAGTACCGGGTGGACGAAGCCGGTAACATGGGCGAATTCAACGACGTGACCTGCACCGGTATTGAAGAGAAAATGGGCATCCACGGCAATGCCACCTGTTCCCTTTCCTTTGGATCCAAGGGGAATTGCGTGGGCGAACTTCTCGGGGAAGAAAACAAGGGTATGAAGGCCATGTTTGTCATGATGAACGAAGCCCGTCTAGGATGCGGTCTCCAGGGCTTCGGATTTGCCTCCTCCTCCTATATCAATGCGGTGAACTATGCCAAGGACCGGGTCCAGGGCACCCATCTTACCCAGATTTTCGATGAAAATCCCCAGCCCGTTACCATCATCAACCACCCCGACGTTAAACGACAGCTCATGTCCATGAAGGCCAATGTGGACGGCATGCGGGCCCTGATCTACTACACCGCCCTCTGCTTTGACAAGGCCCGGACCTCGGAGACCCAAGAGGAACGGTCCAAATACCAGGGCTTCATTGAATTGCTGACCCCCATTGTCAAGGGCTATATTACCGATCGTGCCGCCGAGGTCTGCACCCAGGGCATACAGGTCTATGGCGGGTACGGCTTCATCAAGGAATATCCCCAGGAACAATTGCTCAGGGATTGTAAGATCACCTCTCTTTACGAAGGCACCAACGGCATCCAGGCCATGGACCTTCTGGGACGGAAACTGGGGATGAACAAGGGCAAACCCTTCATGGACCTGCTGGGTGAAATGAACCTGACCATTGCGGCGGCCAAGGAGATCCCCGAGCTTCAAGCCATGGCCGAACAATTGGAGCAGGCCGTGAACAAACTGGGGGAGGTGGCCATGCACATGGGCATGACCGCCATGTCCGAAAAGGTGCTGGACGCCTTTGCAATGGCCCACCCCTTCCTGGATATCACCGGTGACGTTTGCATGGCGTGGTTCCATCTCTGGCGTGCCGTGGTGGCCCAGCCCAAGATTGAAAAGGCAAAGAAAAAGGATGTGGCCTTTTACCAGGGACAGGTTAAAACCGCAGAATACTTCCTGGCATGGCCCCTGGCCGCCACCATGGGAAAAATGGCCGCCATCATGGGCAATGTTCCCGCCATCATGGAAATGCCCGATGCCGCCTTTGCAGGTTAAGGGGAAATTGCTCGGGATTAATCCGAATCAACCCTTGGCTCCCGTGGGATGACATTTCCCATGGGGCCCCTGGGTCGACCATACAGCAAAGGGCAGAGGATGGATTTCCTCTGCCCTTTTTCCTTGCCCGTGTCGGCGAAACATAAAAAAAGTCGGCGCAATGCAGGGATGCTTAAGGCGAAAGTGCCCAACCATGGGACCGGGCATTTTCAAAGCGCTAGCCCAGGGATTGGATACCGGCGGCCTTGCGAATTTTTTCAAGGAAGGGAACGGAGAATTCCCGTGCCTTGACAGCACCCTTTTGCAAAATGGCCTCTAGGTCGCCCGGGTTCTGGATCAGTTCGTTGTACCGGTCCCGGGGATCCTTGAGAATGGCGTTGATGTATTCGAACAATTCCTGTTTCATGGTGCCCCAGGCAATGCCTTCGGCATATTGCTTTTCCATGGCCTTGGTCTCTTCCTCCGTGGCAAAGGCACGGTAGATGGAAAAGAGGGTACAGGTAGACGGATCCTTGGGCTCACCCGGTTCCAGGGAGTTGGTCTTGATCTTCATGATCATCTTCCGGAGCCGTTTTTCCGTATCAAACAAAGGAATATAATTGTTATAGCTCTTGCTCATCTTCCGTCCGTCCAGGCCGGCCAGGACGGCAGCGGTGTCGTCCACCACCACCTCGGGAAGGATGAAGAGTTTTTTATAGACGTGGTTGAACCGGGAGGCAATGTCCCGGGTCATTTCCAGATGCTGGATCTGATCCTTGCCCACAGGCACCTTCCTGGCGTTGAACATGAGAATGTCCGCGGCCATGAGGATGGGATAGGAGAACAATCCCATGGTGATCCCCTTGTCCGGATCCTTGTGTTCGTCTGCTTCATTTTCCTGTACAGCGGCCTTGTATGCATGGGCTCTGTTCATCAGTCCCTTGGCAGTCATGCAGGTTAAAAGCCAGGTGAGTTCAGGAATTTCAGGAATGTCGGACTGACGATAAAAGACACAATTCTCATAATCCAGGCCCAGGGCGATCCAGGCGGCTGCAATTTCCAATGTGGACTGCTTGCGCATTTTTGGATCGTGGTTCTTGATAAGGGAGTGGTAGTCTGCTAGAAAATAATAGGAGGTCAAATCCGGGTTTTTGCTGGTTTCCACAGCCGGTCGGATGGCCCCGACATAGTTGCCCAGGTGGGGAGTACCGCTGGTGGTGATTCCTGTTAAAAAATCAGCATTTTTCATTTTATGGTTTTCCTAAACTTATATTGAAAATGAGGGGCAGGGGAAGACCTGCTACGCATTGTGGGAGTATCAAAATGCCGGTGTTTTATCAATAAATTTATCGGGGTCCTCCCTGAAATAAAAAATCCCTCTCCACCATTCCGGCAGGAGAGGGATCTGTGTGTTAAACTCGGATGGATATTTTAGACATGGCCTCCGAGGAAGCCGGGCTGTTCGGAACGCGAATTGGCCCAGGGGACGCTGGGGGCCTCTGATCCGCTGTAGGGGTGGGAATCGATATCACGCTGGCGGTTATGATCTGCTTCCTGCACAAGATCGCGACACTCACCTTCACACTGACCGTTTATATCTCTCAAAGGTATTTTATTCATGGAACACCTCTTCATATGCTTGGCGTTAATCGGTGGGCACCTTTTGGTGCCGGACAAGCATAACATATGAACCCTTTAAAGTTAGTCAAGGCTAAAAAATATTTTAAATTAAGACAAAAGGTCGTGGTCCTTTGCATATGCAAGGGCGAATTCCATCTCGGATTTTCGGTCGGGCAGGGCGCCGTCCAGTTTCTGATTCCGGATTTCATTGAGAAGTCGGCTGAACACAGGCCCGGGGGCCATGCCCATCCCAATGAGATCCCGGCCCTGGAGCAGGGGGGTTACATGCCGGTCGCTGGTATAAAATTGGGAGATGGCCTTTCTGACCTCTTCATCCTTGCAGATGGACATCATGTAAAGGATGGATTCGGTGCTGAAATTAATCAGCCCCCAATAGAGTTCCTGGCGGGAGATGGGGAAGGTGCCCTCAATGAGCCGCAGTCTGTTTTCGGCCTTATACCGTTTTCCCAGCAACAGGGTTCTTTCGGACTCGGACATGCGCAGGCGGCTGCAGATTTTCTGACTCACCTTGTGGGGACGCCGGTAGAGAAGGGCCATGAAGTAGACGGCCCACCGGGGGTACTCATCTTCCACATAGAGAAGGTCGTGCCAGGCCAGGGTCTTATTCACGGCCTCCAATACGCCGTAGGTGGCCTGGGTGATGGAGAGTTCCGGATGGATGATCTTCTCCAATCCATAGTGTTCAAGGGTCTGGATGGCAGGAATGGGGTTATCCTCCTGGAGGATCTGTTTTAGTTCGGACAGCACCCTCAGGCCGCTGAGATACTTGAAACAATCAATTTTAATGGCATTCTGGATCAGATTGGAGGTGACCCTGCCGATTTTAAAACCAAACCGGTTGGAAAATTTAATGGCCCTGAAAACCCGGGTGGGATCTTCCACAAAACTCAGGTTGTGGAGGATGCGGATGGTTTTATCCTTAAGATCCCGAACCGCACCAAAATGGTCCACCAGGGTACCGAACTGATCCTGGCCCAGGGCCAATGCAAGGGTGTTGATGGTGAAATCCCGGCGGGCCAGGTCCATTTTCAAGGAGCTTTTTTCCACAATGGGCAGGGCGGCCGGGGTGGTGTAATATTCCAGACGTGCCGAGGCCACATCCAGTTTAAAGTCGTCGGGAAAAACGATGACGGCCGTTCCGAATTTCTTATGGGGTGAGGCTCTGCCCCCGGTCTTTTCCGCAAAGTATTTGGCAAAGGCAATGCCGTCGCCCTCCACTACGATGTCGATGTCGTCGATCATTCGCTTGAGCATGAGGTCCCGGACAAAGCCGCCCACGGCATAGGTTTTCACACCGAATTCATCCCCTGCCTTGCCGATGTTTTCCAGCAAGGCCAGCAGGTGATAGTCCAGTCGTTGGTCCATGAGATTGCGGACATCCCGCTCCTTGGGGTTCTGCTCTGGGGTGTCCGTGGGCCCTGCCGCTCCCATGGCCTTGTTTTTTTGGACCAGATAATTCAACAGATCCGTCCGGGTGATCACCCCCTTGATCCAACCCTTTTCAACCACCGGCACAATGCGGTGTTTCTCCTCAATGAGTTTCTGGTCGATGTCCACAAGATCGGCGTCGGGGGAAACCCATACGGGCTCCGGATTCATGTATTCTTCAACGGCCTGCTCCTTGAGCTGATGGTAGAGAATCTTTTCCACCACCTGGCGGGTGATGTAGCCCAGGTATTCGTTCTTTTTCCGGTCCACCACCAGAAGGGTGGATATATTGTACCGGGTCATGAGCCGTGCGGCCTTGCCGCAGGAGACCCCGGGGTCCACTGTGATGGCGGGGGAGGACATGAGCATGCGGGCCACCTGGACCTTTTTCAACTCCTGCTTGAGCTGGTCCAGCAATTGGTGTTCCACCTGGGTAAGGGTATAATTTTCCACCTTTGCGGAACCGGCATAGGCATGGCCTCCTCCACCATAGGCGGAGAGGATCCGTCCCACATCCAGCTCCGGAATCCGATTCCTGCCGATGATGGTGATGCGGTTGCCCATGAGCACCACCGCGAAAAAGATATCCAAATTTTCCATGCGCATGATTTTCTGAACCACGGCGGCAAGGTCCGACACATAGGAGGGAATGGAGATGGCCGAGATGTGGACCTCAATCCCGTTGATGCGGTGGGATCGCATCTGGTTGAGCATTTCATTGAGCCAGGTTACGTGCTCCGCCCGCATCTCCTTGACCACCAGACTGGTGATGGTGTTCAGATTGGCCCCGCAGGAGAGCAGGAACCCGGCCTGGTGCAGATCGGCCTCGGTGGTGGAGGAATAGGTGAACAACCCTGTATCCTCATAGATGCCCAGGGCCATGACCGTGGCCTCATCCGGGCTGGGGGAAAGCCCCTTTTCCTGGAGAAGTTCGCAGAGGATGCTGGTGGTGGATCCATGGGGTTTGATACAGGAATAATCCGCCTGGATATCGTCGTTCTGATCCGGGTGGTGATCGTAGACATGGATATCCAGGTCGTTGCGCTGGAGCAGGGGGGCCACCAGGGGAACCCGGCTTCTCTGGCGGGTATCCACCAGAACCAGTGTTTTCACCGACTCCAGATCAATCTCCTTGAGATCGGCCATGTTAAAAAGATAGCTCATGGAACTGACAAAGAAGTCCCTCAGGGTTTTCTCCTGGCTCCCAGGGAAAATGATCACCGCATCGGGATATAATAGCTGGGCAGCCAGCATCGCGCCAATGGCATCGTAGTCTGAGTTGATGTGGCTGGTAATGACGGTGGTGTTTTTACCGGCAGGGCTTTTTCTCTCCAAATGACCGCTCCTGTTGAAATCCATTGTTGGCTTTTTTATAGTATATCTGTTAGAATTTTACAAATTCCAATGGGACGGGTTTCATCCTCTCCCGGCCCAAAATTTACGGGCAAAACAATCCCTATCATCAAGGATCACAAATGGCACTGACTACCTATCAATGGAAGGGGGCCAACCCTAAAGGTCGGAAAATAAAAGGCGAGATGGATGCCGAAAGCGAAGGCCATGTCCGATCTAACCTCAAACGAAGAAAAATCTCCCCCATCCGCATTCGGAAAAAACCCAAAGATCTCTTTGAAAATATTGAACTTCTACAGCCCAAGGTAAAGGAAAAGGATATCATTGTCTTTGCCCGGCAGTTTTCAACCATGATTGATGCGGGACTTCCCCTGCTTCAATGCCTTGAAATTCTCTACAGCCAGCAGACGAACCCCACCTTTAAAAAATACCTCATGCAGATCAAGGAGTCCGTGGAATCCGGGGAAACCTTTGCCGATTCCCTGCGGCGATTTCCAAAGGTGTTTAACGAATTGTTCATCAACATGATCGCCGCCGGGGAGGCCGGGGGGATTCTGGATGTCATTCTGGCGCGTCTGTCCAGTTACATGGAAAAAATGGCCAAATTGAAACGCCAGATCAAGGGGGCAATGGTCTATCCCCTCTTGACCATGGTGGTGGCCGCAGCAGTTGTGTCCATCATTCTGATCTTTGTCATCCCGGTGTTTGAAGAAATGTTCCTGGACATGGGCGGCACCCTTCCGGGCCCCACCCTCTTTGTCATGTCCCTTAGTAACTTCATGGTGGCCAACATCGGATATCTGATCCTAGGGCTGTGTATCCTGCTCTTTGCGATGAGGCGGTTTTACAATACCGATAAGGGCAGGGTGATCATGGATGAAATCTCCCTGCGGCTGCCCGTGGTGGGCGATCTGATCCGCAAGGTGGCCGTGGCCAAATTCACACGGACCACGTCCACAATGATCGCCTCCGGGGTCTCCATCCTTGAAACCCTGGAAATCGTGGGCAAGACCGCCGGCAACAGAACCGTGGAGTCCGCCATCAAGGATGTGAAGCTCGGCATTGCAGAAGGGCGCTCCATGGCCGATCCTCTCATGGAAAGCGGTGTTTTCCCTTCCATGGTCTGCTCCATGATCGCAGTGGGGGAAACCACCGGCGCCCTTGATGTTATGATGGAAAAGATCGCCGATTTTTATGATACCGAAGTGGACCAGAGCATCAAGACCATGACCGATCTCATCGAACCCATGATGCTGGTGATCCTGGGTTCTGTGGTGGGGGGGCTGGTCATTTCCATGTACCTGCCTATTTTTTCTTTGGCCAGCGTCATCGGTTAACCCCATATTATCAAGTGGTAATCCTGGGCCGTAACCCTTTTGGTTGCGGCCTTTTTCTATGCCCAACCCGGGCCCTGGGTCTCAACAAAAACTTGACAATTCAGCGGAAAATAGGATATTTAGGCATGTTTTGTCGCTTGTAACAAAACCCTTTGAATATATAACCTAAACATCAAACGGACACACATTACTTATGGAGAATGAAAACAAGCTAACCCAGCTTAGAAAAGAAAAAATAGCCGCCATAAAGGAATCCGGCGTACATCTGTACCCCAATGATTTTAAACCTTCCTGCTCCGTTGCAGCACTTAAACAGATCATTGAAAAGGACGCCGAGAGCCTTGCAGACGAGTCCAAAACCGTTAAGGTGGCCGGTCGGATGATGGCCATCAACAAGATGGGAAAATCCTCCTTTATCCGTTTCAAAGACGGTGCGGAACAGATGCAGGTGTATATTCAAAAAAACAAGGTGGGTGACGAGACCTACGATCTGTTTAAAAAGCTGGACATTGGGGACTTCATCGGTGTGGAAGGCCCGGTCTTCCAGACCCGCACCGGCGAGTGGACCATCCTGGCCCTGGGTTTCCGTCTGCTGTCCAAGGCCCTACGGCCCCTGCCCGAAAAATTCCACGGCATCAAGGATCCGGAAAAACGCTATCGCCAGCGCTACCTGGACCTGATCATGAACGAAAAATCCAGGACCATCTTCCAGCGCAGAAGCCAGATCGTTGCGGCCATGCGCCGGTTCTTTGAAACCTATAACTTCATGGAGGTGGAAACCCCCATGATGCAACCCCTTCCCGGTGGTGCAGAGGCCAGCCCCTTTAAAACCTGGCACAATGCCCTGGGAATGGATCTGTACCTGAGAATCGCCCCTGAACTCTACTTGAAACGTCTGGTGGTGGGCGGATTTGAACGGGTTTTTGAAATCAACCGCAACTTTAGAAACGAAGGGGTCTCCACCCGGCACAACCCGGAATTCACCATGGTGGAATTCTACCAGGCATATGCAAATTATGAAGACCTCATGGACCTCACCGAGGTGATGTTCGAAGCCATTGTCACTGAAGTGGCTGGCCAGCCTGCCATTGAGTACCAGGGGGAGACCATTGATTTCTCCCAGGGCTGGAAACGCATCTCCATGGCCGACTCCCTTTGCGAAGTTGGTGGGCTTGACCCGGCCGTCATCGACGACACAGAGGCCCTTCTGGCCATTGCCGAGGAAAAGGGCATCCACATTGCCAAAAAAGACCGCCACGGCAAGGTGCTGACCAAGCTGTTTGACGCATTGGTTGAACCCAAGCTCATCCAGCCCACCTTTATCACCGGCTACCCGGTTGAGGTCTCCCCCCTGTCCAGAAAGAGCGACACCGATCCCGAGCTCACCGACCGGTTCGAACTTTTCATTGCCGGACGTGAGATTGCCAACGGATTCTCGGAAATCAACGACCCCGTAGATCAACACAACCGGTTCCTCATGCAGGTCAGACAGCGGGACGAAGGCAATGACGAAGCCCATATCATGGACTCTGAATACGTTGAAGCATTGGAATACGGCATGCCGCCCACGGCCGGCGAAGGCATCGGCATTGACCGTCTGGTCATGTTGCTGACAGACTCGCCCTCCATCAGAGAAGTTATCCTGTTCCCCCATATGAAACAGAATCCTTCCAAATAGATGAATGTTGAATTTTTCATAGCAAAAAAGTACCTCAAGGCAAAACGCAAGGAAGGGTTTATTTCCCTTATCACCTTTTTGTCCATTGCAGGGGTGGCCCTGGGGGTCATGGCATTGGTGGTCGTGATTGCCGTGATGAGCGGGGCTGAAACCGATTGGCGGAAACGCCTGCTCGGGTTTGAACCCCACATGCTCGTCATGAGTTACACCGGGAGCTATGAAAACTACCAGCCCCTGGTGGAGCAGCTTCATCAGATTCCCTCCGCCACCCACATCAGCCCGATTCTGTTCGGACAGGCCATGATCCGGACCCGGAACGCCTTTTCCGGCGTCATGGTCAGGGGGGTGGAACCGGAGAGCGGGGCTGCTCTTATTAAGGGGTATAATCCCGAAGCCCTGTCCGCGGCCCTGGCGTCTGAAAAGGGCAAGCTGCCCGGCATCATCCTGGGAAAGGCCCTTGCCAATTCCGTGGGGGTCATCACCGGGGACAGCATCATTCTCATGACGGCCAAGGGCATCATCTCCCCCATGGGTCAGATTCCTTCGATGAAACGCTTCCGTGTTGCCGGTGTTTTTGAATCGGGGATGCAGGAGTACGATTCCGTTCTGGCCTACGTCCACCTGGACCAGGCACAAATCCTGACGGGAAACCGGAACAAGATTTCAGCCATCGGTCTCTGGGTGGAGGATGTTTTCAGTGTAAAAAAGATCAAAGAGTCCACCATGGGGTTTCTGGGATATCCCTATTACGTCAGGGATTGGATGGACATCAACCAGAGCCTGTTTTCAGCCCTTAAGCTGGAAAAGGTGGCCATGTTCATTATCCTGACCCTCATCATTCTGGTGGCCGCCTTTAATATCGCCTCGGCCCTGATCATGATGGTCATGGAAAAGACAAAGGATATTGCAGTATTGAAAACCATGGGCGCCACCAACACCATGATCCGCCGCATCTTCATCCTCCAGGGGATGATGATCGGCACATTGGGTACCCTCATCGGCACCCTGTCCGGGGTGGTGATCTGCTGGCTGCTTAAAAAATACGATTTCATCCAGCTGCCCGAAGCCTATCCCTTTTCCACCCTGCCGGTTCAGCTCGAGACGGCAGATGTGGTCATGATTGCAGCATCCGCCCTTGTGATCTGTTTCATCTCCACCCTTTATCCATCCCACAGGGCCTCCAAAATGGATCCAGTGGAGGCGGTGCGCTATGGATGATGCCAACTTCATCCGGCTGGAAAACATTTCAAAGGGGTACCAGACCCCAACGGTCGAGGTGCCCATCTTAAAGGAGGCCCACCTCACCATTTACCAGGGCGAAACCATTGCAGTGGTGGGGGCATCCGGAATCGGGAAATCCACCCTTCTTAACATGGTGGGCACCCTGGATCGCCCGGACCGGGGCAGGGTTCTCTTTAAGGATCAGGATCTTTTTGAATTAAAACCCGACCGCCTGGCCCGGTTTCGAAACCGCCACATCGGATTCGTCTTCCAATTCCATTACCTGCTCCAGGGGTTCTCAGCGGTGGAGAATGTAATGATGCCTGGATTCATTGGTAACCAGGACAAAAAAACCATTGAAAAACATGCCCTGAATATGCTTGATAAGGTAGGGCTAACAAATCGTGCAAACAATCGCGTTGAGGATCTTTCAGGCGGCGAACAGCAACGGGTCGCCATTGCCCGGGCCCTTGTCCAGCATCCCTGCTTATTGCTCGCAGACGAGCCCACAGGGAACCTGGACCGGGAAAATAGTGAATCCATACACAAATTGTTAAAAGAACTAAACCAGGAACTGGGCATGACCGTGATAACGGTCACCCATAATCCACATTTAGCAGATATGATGGACCGGAAGGTGACCATCAGGGATAACCAAATTACACCGGTAGAACGAATTTAAAGCGAAGGATGTCAGGAAAACAGCTATGGTAAACTGCCTAAAGAAAAAAGCCGCATTTCTGGTAACGATGTTTCTCTTATGTATGATTACACCGTTGAATGCAGAACAGGGTGTCAACCGCGTAAGTGTCGCCATTTATCCATTTGAAATAGAGTCCCAGAACACCAAAGACAAACTGGCAGACACCATTCCTGTCATGCTGGCAGACCAACTTAGAAAAAACGGTGCCAGGGTGGTCGTGGTGGACGAGGTTGTGGACCGAAGCCAATGGACCCCGGACCAGTATAAAAACCAGGGGATCAAACTGGGGGTGGACCAGATCATCACCGGCCAGGTATTTGTCCTTGGGCAACGCATGAGTATCGACGCCACCATGTATTCCACTTATAAGGACCAGGCCCCCCTGACCCTCTTTGCCCAGTCCAGGGGGGAGCAGACCATTGCCTCCGCCGTGGAGCAGCTGAACAAAGGCATCCTGGGAGAGTTGTTTGAAAAACGGATCATCAGTAATATTGTGGTCAAGGGCAACCGCCGCATCGAATCCGATGCCATCCTCCGGGTGATCACCTCCAAAACCCAGGAAATCATGGAGCCGGCCAAACTCTCCAAGGATCTGGCACAGATCTACAAAATGGGTTTCTTTGACAACGTGGTCATTGAACAGAAAAAGTTGGACAGGGGACTGGAAATCGTTTTCCAAGTCACGGAAAAACCCACGGTCCGTTACATCGATTTTTCCGGCAACCACGTATATGAGAACGAAGAACTCTCGGACGTGGTGGAGACCACCACCGGTTCCATCCTCAACATTTATAAGATCAATTCCGACGTGGACAAGCTCAAACGTCTGTACACGGAAAAGAACTACCACAACATTGATATCTCCTACGAAATAGAAGAAAAGAAAAACCACCAGGCCGACATCTTTTTTAATATTAAGGAAGGGGAAAAGCTTAAGATTGAATCCATCACCTTTGAAGGCAATCACTATTTTGAAAGTGACGACATCAAAGATGTGATGAAGATCCAGGAAAAGGGATTCTGGTCCTTTTTAACCAACTCCGGCGATCTGGATGAGGCGGAACTGGAAAACGACGTCATCCGCATCGAATCCCACTATAAGAACAACGGCTTTATCAATGTAAAGGTTTCCGACCCGGAGATCACCTATGGAGAAGAGGCCATCACCATCCGATATAAAATCCAGGAGGGCGATCAGTTCTCCATCGGTAATGTGGACATAGAAGGGGACATCCTCACCACAAAAGCCGCCCTCATGGAGAGAATTTCCTCCCAGCCCGGGGAGTTGTACAACCATGAAACCCTGAGAACAGACCTGCTGAAACTCAACGACACCTATGCCAACAAAGGCTATGCCAATGTCAAGGTGTCTCCCATGGTTGACCGGAATGCCGAAGCCAAAAAGGTGAACATCCGCTTCAGGATTGTCAAGGGAGAGCTGGTCTACTTCAACCGCATCGACATCGTTGGTAATACCAAGACCCGTGACAAGGTGATCCGGCGGGAATTGGCCGTAAAAGAGCAGGGTCAATATTCCATGGCCAAGATTCAGAGAAGCTTTCGGAATCTTAGGTACAAGGACTACTTTGAAACCGTGGACATCAAACCCGTGGAAACAGGGGTTCCCAACCAGAGGGACCTCACGGTTACGGTCAAGGAAAAACCCACGGGCAACTTTGCCTTTGGCGGTGGATTCAACAGCAGCGACGGCGCCTTTGGACAGGTTTCCCTTGAAGAACGAAATCTTTTGGGCAAGGGGTATAACCTGAAGCTCATGGCCCGGCTATCCGGTGAAACCGGCCTTTACAACATCAGTTTCACCGAACCCTGGCTCTTTGACCGGCCCATCTCCCTGGGGGCGGATGCCTATAAGCTGGAAAAAGAGTATGATTATTATGACAGGAATTCCATCGGTGTCACCCTGAGAAACGCCTATCGTCAAATCTGGGATTATACTGCCATCGGTGCGGAATACAACATTGAAAAATTTGAAGTCGAGAACCTGCAGGACGGAAAGGTCAGCGTTACCGAAGGTGAGTACCTGACCGCCAGCATCAAGCCCTATATCAGCTACGATTCCAGAAATCACTTTTTTCTTCCCACCAAGGGGATGTTCCACAAATTTTCTATGGAATATGCCGGTCAATTTGTTGGGGGAGAAATTGACTATACCAAATACCTGGCCGAATCCGGTGTCTGGTTCCCCCTGTTTTGGAAATTTACTGGCGCCCTCCACATCAAGGGCGGCTACCTGGATGACCGGACCGACGGTGAGCCTGAAATTGACTGGGCCAGATTCTACCTGGGCGGCATCAACTCCATCCGCGGCTTTGATGACACCGATGATATCAATGCGAACGTCCTCAACAGCGATGGATCTGAAAGACAAAGAGGCGGTGAAAAATTCATCCAATTTAATGCGGAGATGATCTTCCCCATTGAAGAAAAACTGGGGGTTGTGGGCGTATTTTTCTATGACCGCGGCGATGTCTATCGCACCAGCGAAGACATTGACCTGGGAAATCAGTTTTCCAGTGCCGGGTTTGAACTGCGTTGGAACTCTCCCATGGGTCCCATTCGCCTGGCCTACGGCATTGTCGTCGAAGGACAGGATGTTAAAGAAACCGGAGACGGACAATTCGACTTCTCTATCGGCGCATTTTTCTAAATCTAAATTATTCGGAGGTAACAATGAAAAAACAATTCTTTACACTGGTCCTGGCTCTGGTGGTCACCCTGACCTTTTCCGCAGGTGCGTTTGCCGCTGACACCGCCAAAATCGGTGTGGTGAGTTTTGAAAAAATCATGAGGGAATCCAGCGCCGGCAAAATGGGCCAGGAAGAGCTCAAAAAGGCATCCCAATCCCTCAAGGCCAAACTGGAAGCGGAAAAGAAGAACCTTGAAGAGATCCAAAAGGGATTTGAACGGGAATTTTTGGTACTCAGCCCTGAAAAGAAAAAGGAAAAGGAACGGGAATTCCGCATCAGCGTTAACGATTTCAACAAGATGCAGAAGGATTTTGCAACGGAGCTGAAAAACAAGGAAATCGCCCTGCTCAATAAGATGCAGAGGGCCGTCTTCCTCATTGCCAAAGAGATCGGCGATAAAAGAGGCTTCACCCTGATCATTGAAAAAAAGAACGCCGGTGTTATCTACATGTCTGAGAATGTGGACATCACCGATGAAGTGGTAAAGGCTTACAACGCCCAGGTCGCAAAGAAATAGGCATAGACCCTCCATGGAAATGAAAGTTCAAGACATTGCCCAATGGATCAACGGCACAGTCCAGGGAAACGGGGAACAGGTCATTACCGGCGTCTCCTCCCTGGAGGATGCCGGCGAATGTGAAATCACCTTTGCCGGGGATCGCAAATATCTGGACCGCATGGGAGATCTTACCGCCGGTGCCGTGATCATCCCACAAGATGTGCCCGCTGAAGAGACCCGGGATTGCTCCTGTGCCTTAATTCGGGTGGAAAACCCCCGCCTCTCCTTTTTCCGGCTGGTGGGAAAATTCCATCCCCCTGAAACCCTATGCCCGGGGGTTCACCCCTCGGTCGTTTTGGGGGAGAATGTGACCCTAGGTGAAGGGGTTTGCCTGGAAGCCAACGTGGTGGTGGACGACGGTGCCGTCATCGGCGATCACAGCCGGATCATGGCCAACACCTATATCGGGAAGGACGCTGTCATTGGTTCCCATGCCCTGATCAAGCCCAATGTGAGCATCATGGAAAAGACCCGTATGGGAGACCATGTACTCATCCATTCCGGCTCGGTGATCGGTTCCGACGGGTTCGGCTTCACCCCGGCGGACGGGGGCCATGAAAAGCTGCCCCACACCGGATATGTTAAGATCGGAGACCATGTTGAAATCGGGGCTTGCAACACCATTGACCGGGGCACCCTGGGCACCACTCGCATCGGTACCGGTGTAAAAACCGACAATCAGGTCCACATCGCCCACAACGTCAAAATCGGCGATAACACCCTCATCGTTGCTCAGGTGGGCATTGCCGGCTCTGCCACCATTGGAAATAATGTTATCATCGCCGGGAAAGCGGGCGTGTCCGGCCACCTCAGCGTGGGAGACAATACCATCATCGGTCCCTGGACCGGGGTCTCTTCGGATGTGGCCCCTGGGCAGATCGTCTCGGGCGTGCCCCACATGCCCCACAAGACCTGGCTTAAAACCGCCAATATCACACCCCGGCTGCCCGGGATGAGAAAGACCTTGCTCTCCCTTGAAAAAAGGGTGGATGCAATGGAACGTAATAGAGAAAAATCGGAGTAAGTATGATCCATCCTACTGCCATTGTCGACCCCAGCGCAGAAATTGATAAAGAGGTGACCATCGGCCCCTTTGCCGTCATTGAAGCCGATGTCCGCATCGGTGCCGGCACCACGGTCGGTCCCCATGCCACCATTGAAAAGTACACCACCATTGGGGAAAACTGTCAGATTTCACAATACGCATCCATCGGCGGTGCGCCCCAGGATTTGAAATTCCACGGCGAAAAAACCTATCTCAAGATCGGCAATGGTTCCATCATTCGTGAATTCGTCACCATCAACCGCGGAACCGAAGTGGGCGGCGGCATCACAGAGGTGGGAGAGAACAACTACCTCATGGCCTATACCCATATCGCCCATGACTGCAAGACCGGAAACCACGTTATCCTGGCCAACAACTCCACCCTGGCCGGCCATGTGGAAATCGGCAACTATGCCACCGTGGGCGGGCTTGTGGCCATCCACCAATTTGTCCAGATCGGTGACTACGCCTACATCGGCGGTAAATCCGCAGTGGTAAAGGATATCCCCCCCTATGTGATTGCAGCCGGGGACCGGGCCACCCTCCACGGCCTCAACAACGTGGGGTTGAAGCGCCACAAATTCTCCAAGACCGATCTCAAGGAACTGAAAAAGGCATACCGGATCTTCTTCCGCATCGGCCTGACGGTGAAGCAGTCCATTGAGCGGGTCAAGGCAGAGGTGGAACAGACCCCTGAAGTTAAAAATTTCGTAAACTTCATTGTGAACTCCAACAGAGGGGTGACCCGATAGGCATGAAGATTGGTCTCATCGCAGGCGGCGGTCAGTTTCCCGGGCTTTTTGCAAAAAAGGCAGCCCAGGAGGGCTACCAGGTGATCGCCGCCGGATTCCGGTCCGATACAGACCCCTCTCTTGCGGATCAGGTGGCGGATTTTAAATGGCTCTACCTGGGCCAGCTGAACAAGCTGCTGAAATACTATAGAAAGCATGGGGTTGAGCAGGCCGTCATGCTGGGCAGCATCGAAAAAACCCGCATTTTTAAAGACATCCGCCCCGATCTAAAGGCACTGGGTTTCATCGCAAAAACCCGTCTCACCCATGACGACAAGGTCCTCTGTTCCCTGGCAGATCTAATGAAGGAAGAGGGGATTGAAATCAAGGCATCCACATTTCTCCTGCCGGAACTGCTCAGCCCGGTCGGCTGCTGGACAAGGCGCAAACCGGACAAGGCCGAGCTCAAGGACATCCACCAGGGATGGAAATTGGCCAAGGCCATCGGCGACCTGGACATCGGACAATGCATTGTCATTGCCAATGGTTCGGTTCTCGCCGTTGAAGCCATTGACGGAACAGACGCAACCATTGCCAGGGGGGGGAATCTCTCCCAGGGGGACGGGGCCGTGGTGGTGAAATTGTCCAAGCCCAACCAGGACCTGAGATTTGATGTGCCGGCCTCGGGCAGGGACACCATCCAGACCATGGTGGAGCACCGGTGCACCGTACTGGTCCTTGAAGCGGAAAAGTCCCTTTCCTTTGATCGGGAGGAGATGGTGGCATTGGCCGATGCCCACGGCATCAGCATCATTGCCCTCACCGACGGGGAGATCCAATGAAGGCAGACCCCCACCCCGGCGGTTTATCCACGGGCAAACGGATTCTCATCCTCACCGGCGAGCCCTCGGGGGACGTCCACGGCGGCCGCCTGGCCACAGCCCTGCAACAGGCCGATCCCCAGGTACAACTTTTGGGCATTGGCGGCCCCAATATGGCGGCCGCCAATGTTCATCTCATCTACGACATTGAACACCTTTCCGTCATGGGGCTTGTGGAAATCCTGGGACAGTTCAGGCAGATCCGCCATGCCTTCCGCATTTTCCAGAAGACCATGAAAAGGGTGCGGCCCCATCTGGTCATCCTCATTGACTATCCCGGTTTCAACCTGAAGGCGGCGGCCTGGACAAAGGCCCACACCCAGGCCAAGGTGATGTATTATATCCCCCCCAAGGTCTGGGCCTGGAACAAAAGGCGGCTGAAGGCCATCAAGGCGACTGTGGACCACACCGCCCTGATCTTCCCCTTTGAACCCTCCCTCTATCGCAAACATCGAATTCCGGCCACCTTTGTGGGCAACCCCTTGCTGGACCAGTATCCCACACAGCCCTTGGACACCCCGGAAAAAACCTCAACCCAAAATTTGACCATCGGCCTTTTACCCGGTTCCCGGAAAACAGAGATTGAAAAATTGCTGGGGGTGTTGCTGGAAACCGGATTAAAACTGCAAAGGCAGTTGCCCGGAATCAAATGCCTGGTCAGCTGTGCCCAGTCCATTACGGGGAAAAACCGGCAACGCTTTGATGAACTGGTAGCCGAAAAAAACAACTCCGGCCTCTTTGAAGTGGTTACGGGGCATCCCCAGGCCATCTTCAACCGATCGGATCTGGTGCTGGCCGCCTCGGGTACGGTGACCCTGGAGGCCGCCCTCTGCGCTGTGCCCACCATCCTCATCTATAAAATGGCCCCTGTCACCTATGGAATTGCCCGCCTCCTGGTAAAACTGGAACACGTGGGCCTTGCCAACCTGGTGGCCGGCCGGACCGTGATGCCGGAATTGCTCCAGGAAGATGCAGAACCCCACAGAATTTTTGCCGTTGCCATGGAGATGCTTGAAGATCTGCCCCGGTACCGGCGAGGACTTGACCTGGTCAGGGCCCGACTGGGCTCCCCGGGCGCATCAAAAAGGGCCGCCGGGATTGCACTGGATCTGGCAGGCAGAACTTCCCACAAAGGAATTTGACAAACACTGGGAAAAGCGATTAGATAAATTAATTTTCACTTTTAGAGGAACGATAGAATTTGATAACCTTCGACGTCACCCTGCTCATCATATGCCTCGTCCTTTCAGGATTTTTTTCTTCCTCAGAAACCGCCTTGTTTTCCATATCCAAGGTCAAGGCCCTTCACATCTCCAAGGACGGCTCCAACACCGGTCGTCTCATCCAGGAGATGAAAGAAGACTCCCATACCCTTCTGACCACCATCCTCATTGGGAACAACCTGGTCAACATCGGTGCCTCCGCCCTGGCCACGGGCATAGCCTTCCGGTATCTTGAATCCAATGCCGTATCCATAGCCACCGGTATCATGACCCTTTTAATCCTGGTTTTTGGTGAGATTTTTCCCAAGTCCTTTGCCAACCATAACAACGTCTTGGTTTCCCGTGCCGTTATTTACCCCATCTACTGGCTTTCAAAGCTCCTCTGGCCTTTTATCCAGCTTCTTAACTTCGTGCCCTCACTGCATGGTCCTTTGGCACAGTCCCAGGAGACCGTGACCGAAGACGAACTCATGACCATGGTGGAAGTGGTGGAGGAAGAGGGGGAGATCAAAGAGGCGGAAAAGGAATACATCACCAATATCTTTGAATTTGACGACACCTTTTGTTCGGAAATCATGACCCCCAGGGCGGACATGTTCGTCCTGGACGTGGCAGAGGGGCTGGATATCAAGTCCACCCTCCAGACCGGTTTTTCAAGGATTCCCGTCATCGAGGACACCATTGACAACATCATCGGCATCCTCCATGTGAAGGATCTATTTTTGTCCTACCAGAAACTCATGAGTGGCAATGACCATGAGAACCAGTTTCTGGACGTGAAGAAAATCATGAAAAAACCCTATTTCGTGCCGGAATCCAAAAAACTTGATTCCCTTCTCCAGGAATTTAAAACCCAGAAGAGCCATCTGGCCGTTGTGGTGGACGAGCACGGAGGGGTGTCGGGTCTGGTGACCCTGGAGGATCTGGTGGAAGAGATCCTGGGTGAAATCACAGATGAAACCGATCAGGTGCCCCCGGACATTGTCCGGCTCAAGGGCAATAAGTGGCTGGTCACCGGAAAAATCGCCATCCATGACCTGAACAAGGGCATTGACATCGAACTGCCTGAATCGGCCAACTACGACACACTGTCCGGTTTTTTCCTGGGTCAGGTGGAGCGGATTCCCAAGGCCGGCGAATTTATCAAAATCGGCCCCTGGACCGCCACGGTCAAGGAAATGGACGGAAACCGCATCCAGTCTTTTATCCTGAAAAAGGAATAACCAAGATAAAATTCTTGACAGAAACCCATCTGGAATATACGGTTCAAGGACTTTTTTTACCAATTTGAATATAAGATAATGAACAGACAACTGACGGACATTTTTTACAGCTTTTATTTTTTTGGGTATTTTTATACCCGGGCTGCCTGTCTGTGGTGAACTGATCATTTTATCCAAATAAAAAGAACCAGATAAACCGCAGCAGGGAGCAAACCTGCTGCGGTTTTTTAGTTTTAAGGGGAGTAAACAATGGACATTTCAGTTCCGGAACTGGCGCTGGCGCCCTTGCGGAAGCAGATTGATACCATCGATGCCCAGATCCTGGATCTCATCAACCAGCGGCTGAACCTGGGACAAAAGGTGGGGGAAATCAAACGGGAAAAGGGACGCCAGGTTCTGGATCGCACCCGTGAAAAACAGGTGATTGAAAACCTGTTGAACCTGAACCAGGGGCCGGCGGACAACGAGTTGCTGCGCTTTCTTTTCAATGTCATCATCACGGCCACCCGGGAGGTTCAGCGTCCCAAGACCATCGCCTATGTCGGCCACAGGGGAGGGTTTCCCCACCAGGCCGCCCTCAATCATTTCTGTCATTCCGGTGATTTTGTCAGCCAGGCCGGCTTGGACGAAGTGTTCCGCAGCGTTGAAAAGGGGGAGAGTGATTTTGGGGTGGCCCCCGTGGAAAATTCCATGGAAGGAACCGTGGCCCATACCCTGGATCGTTTCACCACCTACGGGGTTTCCATTGTGGGCGAGCACTATGAAACCCTTACCTATGATCTGATTTCCATCACCGGCAATGCCGATCATGTGGACACAATTGCCGCTCCCCAAGGGGTGTGGGAGCATTGCAGGGACCGAATTTCAAGGGGATATCCCCGGATGAAAATCCACATCGTTTCCACGGCCTCCCAGGCCATTGAAGCGGCATTGGAACGGCCTGAAACCGCCGTTATTGCGCCTGGGCAGACCGCGGCTCTCCATGGCCTGCTCCCCATTGAAACCCAGGTCCAGGACGCCGGTGGCAATGTGACCCGGTATCTGATCATCGGCAGGGAAGCCCCCCAGGTTTCCGACCATGACAAAACCTCTGTCATGTTTGCCGTTCCCCACAAGCCCGGCGCTTTGCTACGTGCCCTGGCTCCTGTGGAGAACACCGGGGTGAACATGCTCAAGCTGGAATCCCGGCCCACCCGGAAAGACCAGTGGCAATATTATTTTTTCATGGATCTGGAGGGCCATATCACCCATCCTACGGTGGCGGAAACCATTGGGGCGGTGGAAGCCCAATGTCTCTCCCTTAGGATTCTGGGCTCCTATCCCGCCCATGAAAGACAGGGGGAGTAACATGGGCCGTCTCAACAGCACCACCCGGCTCTATTGTGTCTTTGGAAATCCAGTGGTTCATTCTTTGAGCCCGACGCTGCACAATGCTGCCTTTGCCCATTACCAGGTGAACGGCGCCTACCTGGCCTTTTCTCCCCCGGACATTGGACAGGGGGTGGCGGCCATGCGGTCCCTGGACATAAAGGGGGCCTCGGTGACCATTCCCTTTAAGGAATCCATCATCTCCCACTTGGACTGGATCCACCCCCTTGCCGAAAGGATTGGTGCAGTGAACACCGTGGTCAACGACCATGGCCGCCTCAAGGGGTACAACACCGATTGTGAGGCTGCTGTGGCTCCCCTTGAACATTGGGGAATCCAGGATAAAACCATCCTCCTTTTAGGGGCGGGTGGTGCGGCCAAAGCGGTTGCCCACGGCATCCGGGAACGCGGGGGGACGTTACTCATTGCCAATCGGTCCCTGGACAAGGCAGACCGCCTTGCCCGGGCCTGTGGGGCCCGGACTGTTTCCATGGACGAATTGGATAGGGCAAGACCGGACATGATCATCAACACCACACCCGTGGGCATGGAAAGTTCTCCTGGGCTTTCCTGCCCGAAAGCCTGCATGGAAGCAAGGCCCGTTGTCATGGATGCCGTCTACACCCCCCTTGATACCCCTTTGATCATTGCGGCCCGTGACAGGGGCTGTCAGGTGGTGGACGGCTTGTCCATGTTTGTGGCCCAGGCCGCTGCACAATTTGAGCTGTGGACCAAAATCCGCCCCAATACAGAAAAAATGAAACACTGGGTAATGGAAGATCTCCTAACCCGGAAAGAATCACATCCCGACAAGGAGAGACGCCAATGAAATCACTTACTCCCAGAGCCATCCAGGATCAGATGGTCCAGGTACCCGGTTCCAAATCCATTTCCCATCGCATGTTGATCTGTGCAGCCCTTTCCAGGGAAGAATCCACCATAGAAAACCTTTTAAAGAGTGAAGACATTGAGCTGACATGGGGTGCTCTGTCGGCCATGGGCATCGCCATAACCCCAAAGGCAGCAGACCACACCCGGGTACGGGTGAAGGGCACCGGCGGGCAATTGGTTCCCCATGATGCCCCCATTCACCTGGGCAACTCCGGTACCTCCATGCGCCTTCTCTCTGCCATTGCCGCCCTTGGCACCACCCCTTATACCCTTACGGGCACCCCCCGCATGTGCCAACGTCCCATGCAGGAAATGGTGGATGCCCTGGCGCTTATAAAGATAAAGGCTTTTGCGGAAAACGGTACCCCTCCGGTGGTGATCCGGGGAGGAAACCGCAGTGGGGGAACCACCCTTTTGGACTGCACCACCTCCAGCCAGTTTTTATCGGGACTTGTCATGGCCGGTGCATTGATGGAAAAAGGATTGACCGTCCAACTCACCGCACCGCCGGTTTCAGAACCCTATATCCACCTCACCCTTGATGTCATGGACCGGTTCAACGTAAAAGCGGAACAGATTTCCACCACGGAGTACCGGGTGGAGGGGGGACAGACCTATGCCGGCGGGAATTTCCATGTGGAGCCGGACATGTCCAATGCCGGATACTTCTGGGCCGCAGGCGCCATCACTGGCCGGAAAATCGGGGTCTCCCATGCCGGATCCGACTCCCTCCAGGGGGATTTTAAGCAGGTTAAAATTCTGGAACGCATGGGCTGTAAACTGGAAGAGACCGACCAGGGGGTCTTCGTTGCCGGTGGGGATCTCAAGGGGGTGGAGGTGAATATGGCCGACACTCCGGATGCGGTGCCAGCCATTGCAGTGGTGGCGGCCTTTGCCAAGGGCAAAACCCGCATGACCCACATCGGCCACCTCCGGGCCAAGGAATGCGACCGCATCGACGCCATGGCACAGGGCCTGCGCTCCATGGGGATCCAGGTCAACACCGGGCCGGATTTTCTTGAAGTGGAGGGGGGCAGCCCCCACGGTGCGCGCATTGGGACATTCGACGACCACCGCATTGCCATGGCCTTTTCCATTGCCGGGCTCAAGGTGGACGGCATGGAGATTGAAAACCCGGTCTGTGTGGAAAAATCTTTCCCCACCTTCTGGGACGTATACGGAGCTTTGAAATAACCATGGGCCTGAACCCCATCCTCATCGGATACCGCTGCTGCGGTAAGACAACCATTGGAAAGGAATTGGCCGATCGGCTTAGCCTGGGCTTCATGGACACCGATGCCTTGGTTGAAGCCACCGCGGGTTGCACCATTTCCCAATTGATTGAAGAAAAGGGCTGGCTCTTTTTCCGGGAAATGGAATCCCAGCTCCTGCAAAGGACCATTGAACAGCCGAACCTGGTGATCTCCACCGGTGGAGGCATCATCCTTGATCCAAAGAACCGGGAGATGATCAAAAAACAGGGCAGGGCCATCTGGCTAAAGGCCGACGCAGAAACCATTGTCCAACGGTTGAAGGGAGACGACAACGCCCACAGACCCCGGTTCAACCAAAAGGATTCCCTTTATAAGGAAACCTGTGACATGCTGGACCAGCGAACCGGTCTTTACCGGGAAACCGCAAGTCTTACCATTGACACCACCACCCAAACCATATCCCAGGTTGTAGATACAATTATAAGGAGATTAAACCATGGCAGGGTCTGATTTTGGCAAAGCATTTCAAATTTCCACCTTTGGAGAATCCCACGGGCCCGCACTGGGGGTTGTCATCCAGGGGTGTCCCCCCCTCATCGACCTGGACGAATCCGATTTGCAGGCCGAACTGGACAAGCGTAAGCCGGGTAAGGGCATTGCCTCCACAAGCCGAAAAGAACCGGACAGGGCAGAAATCCTCTCCGGGGTATTTGAGGGCAAAACAACCGGCACCCCCATCAGTATTCTGATCCGAAACACCGATGCCAGGTCCCGGTCCTATGACGACATTGCCCGGTTGTTCCGGCCGGGCCACGGGGACTATACCTATGCCCAAAAATACGGTATCCGAGATTACCGGGGCGGGGGCAGGGCCTCTGCCAGGGAGACGGCGGCACGGGTGGCGGCCGGGGCTGTGGCCCGTAAAATTCTCGCCCCCCACGGCATCGACATACACGCCTACACCGTTGAGCTGGGAGGGATTGCCATAGAGACCTTCACCCCGGAGGAGGTGGACCATAATCCCTTCCGCTGCCCCGATACAGCTGCAGCCCGGAAAATGGAAGAACGGGTAAAAGCGGTAAAGGGCAGGGGGGATTCCTTGGGCGGGGTGGTTGAAATCATTGCCCGGAATGTACCGGCGGGTCTGGGCGACCCGGTCTTTGACAAGCTGGACGCAGAACTGGCACGGGCCCTCATGGGAATTGGTGCGGTCAAGGCCGTGGAGATCGGAGACGGCATGGCTGCGGCCAGGGCCACCGGCTCCACCAACAATGACGCCATGGCACCCCAAGGCTTTGTCACCAACCATGCTGGCGGCATATTAGGGGGAATCTCCAATGGAGAGGAGATTGTCACCCGGGTCCATGTCAAACCCATTCCCTCCATCACCCTGTCACAGGAGACGGTGAATGAGGACGGAGAGGCGGTGAAGATCTCCACCAAAGGACGCCACGACATCTGCGCCATCCCCAGGATCAACCCGGTGTGCGAGGCCATGACCGCACTGGTACTGGCCGATCACCTTCTCAGGCAAAGGGCACAGACAGGCGGGGTTTAGATGATTTCACATTAGAGGGACAACAAGGATTTAGTGGGAAATCCCAAAAACAACAAAGGGCCGGTTCAGCGTTGAACCGGCCCTTTGTTGTTTTTATTTTTCAACGATGTCGGATTCCAGTTTCTGGGCGATTTCCAAAGCGGTCTGGATGGCGTCATTGATGGTGAAAAGTTCGATCTTAAGTGTTTTAAGGGAGGCAGGGGTGGCGGATATGGGGGCATCCGAGGCCAAGAGCTCGGCCAATTGCCCTGACTTTTTTGAAAACTCCATCACCCTTTCACTGAAGTTGACAATCTCGGATGCCCATTTTTCCCGTTCCTCCCTGGAGAGTTCGATTTTGGAATGGCCGGTTCCGTTAATGAGATGATCGATCTGGTAATCTTCGGGATTGGCAATGATTTCATACATGGCAGGCTCCTTTGTATACCGTTGATGAACCTATTGAAAAATATTGGGTTCAACCTGTTTAAATTCTAAGGAATTAATACGTAAAAATCATAGGGAAAGGCATTGCGGAAGTCAAGTTTACCCAGGGAAAACATTGAGGATTCAGCGGGGTGGAACAAAAACTGCCCCGGGCGTTTACCAGGGAAGGGGGCCTGGGTGTAATCCGGGGCGTTGAAGGTATCTGGCTGCCCTTGACCCATGCTGAAGTAAGCTTCAGTGGGCAAAGGGCAAAAAGATTAATGAAACGGGCTGGAGGATCAGGACTCTTCCAGAATGAAGTCAAGGAGATCCCCCTGGGTGTGGATGACTCTCAGGGCGGCCTGGTAGTATTCATACTGGGCGTTGGAAATTCTCCGCTGGGCCGTAACCAGGAGGGTGTTGGCATCCATCATATCGATGGAGTCGGCCAATCCGTATTTAAATTGCATGCTTACGGCAGTAAAATTTTCCTCTGCGGACCTAAGTTCGTCATGGAGATTGATCAGTGTCTTTTTTGCGGTGTTAAATTCGAGGAAGGCCACCTCGGACTGGAGGACCACATTCTTCTTTGCCATGGAAAGGGATTCTTCGGCTTTTCGTTCGTTGGCCTTGGCCTGGTGGATTTCTGCCCGTCTCAGGCCACCGTCATAGATGGTGAATTGAAATTCGGCGGAGATATAGGCACTTTCACTTTCCGAGCCATCATTGTTGAACTCGTTAAAGGTCATGTCCGTTTCCCTGTAGCCGCCTTCCACGCTGATGCTGGGCCAATAGTCCCCCCGCCTCAGTTTTACGGTGCGGGTGGCCACTTCAAGGGCCTTTTCCGCCTGTTTGATCTCATACCGGTTGGCCAGGGCCCTATCCTTGATCTCTTCAAAGACCGGGGTGAATTCATCCAGGTTTTTGGGGACATCATCATCGGAAATGGTGAATCCGCTGTTCACTCCGGTGAGCTGAACGATCTGTGCCTTGCTCTGGAGCACCCGGTGTTCTGCCACGACCTTATCGGTCTTGGATCTGGACAACTCGGCCTGGGCGCGGAAGAGATCGGTCTTGGTGACACTGCCCACGTTGAGTTTTTCCTGGACACTGTTTTTATGGGTTTCAAGGCGTTTGACATCGGCATCGGCAATTTCAGCCAGACGCTTGGCGCTCAGGGTGCCGAAATATGCCTCGGCCACCTGGAGCAGGTAATCGGACCGGACACTGTCCAATGCATATTCATTCTGCTCTATGGTGCGTTTGCTGATGTCATAGGCGGTGAGTTCCTTGCCGTTCAGTGTAAAGGACTGGGTCAGCCGAACACCGTAGGAGGTTGAATCGGCGTTGCGCTGATCTTCGTCCCTGTAATTGGTAAAGGCCCCAAAGGCTACGGCCCGGGGAATGAGAACGGACAGCGCCCTGTTTTTGTCTTCCTTGGCCAGAACCACATCTTCTTCACTGATGCGGATCTGCTCCGCTGTTTCATTGGCCTTCCGGCACAGGCCCTTGAGGGTATAGTGGGTGGATTCTGCCGGAACCACTGACGGTATCAGAACCATAAGGACGGTAAAGATCAGGGACAGTCTAAGTTTATTCATGAATAGTGACCTCGTGTTAAACTGGGAAATTGAAATTTCCAGCCAGCATAATATGGTGATTGGACTTCGTCAAGGTCATGACCGTTGCTCTTTTCCAGGCAGGTTGCAAGGATAAGAGGGGCATGGGAAAATGACTCGGTTTAAGATTCTAAAATCCTAAGGATAGAAAAACACGCAATTATGTGTTATTAATCATGCTCGTTTTATACCATAATTTGTCATTCTTAAGGAGAAAAAAATGGCGTTCATCCCCAGCAGCCAGTTTGAAGAACTTGGGCCCCTTCGCCAGGGCAAGGTAAGGGATATCTTTGAAACTAAAGATTCTCTGCTCATGGTTACCACGGACCGGCTTTCCGCTTTTGATGTTGTTTTGCCCGATCCCATCCCGGAAAAGGGAAAGGTTCTTAATCAGATTTCCGTTTTTTGGTTCAAACAGATGGAAGATATTGTGAAGAACCACATTATCACCACCGATGTGGATCAGTATCCTGAAGAATTTGCAAAGTTTAAAGACGAACTGAACAAACGCTCCATGCTGGTAAAAAAGGCGGAACCCCTCCCTGTGGAGTGCATTGTCCGTGGGTATATCACCGGTTCCGGCTGGAGTTCATACAAAAAGGAAGGCCAGGTTTGCGGCATCCGGCTTCCCGAGGGACTCAAGGAATCGGAAAAACTGGCCGAGCCCCTGTACACGCCCTCCACAAAGGCCGAGGTGGGCGATCATGACATCAACATCTCCTATGAAGAGACCGTTAAGATCCTGGGCGAAGAAAAGGCTGCCAAACTCAAGGAACTGAGCCTGGCCATTTACAATAAAGGGGCTGAACTGGCCCTGGAAAAGGGCATCATCATTGCCGACACCAAATTCGAGTTCGGCCTTCTGGACGGGGAAATCATCCTCATCGATGAGATTCTGACCCCGGACTCCTCCCGGTTTTGGCCCCTGGATGAATACGAAGCCGGACGTGGGCAGAACAGCTTTGACAAACAGACGGTCCGGGATTGGCTCATCAACTCCGGATGGGACAAGACCGCTCCCGGGCCGAATCTGCCCCAGGACATCATCGACCACACTGCCAAGGCCTACCAGGATATCTACACCCGGCTTACCGGTGAAACCCTCTAAGTTTGACTTTTCTGTCCCGAAGGATTCCACCTTCGGGACAGTCCATATCAAAAGGGGATGGCGTTCTGCCGCCCCCTTTGCTTGACCCTTTATTTATCCCATGCGTTTTGCCTTCGATCCTTAAATCGCCTCAAACGCTCACTTCCTAACTTTATCGTTCCGCTTATTTCATTGTCAGGCCGCAGGGTAGGGCAGTACCAGGCGCTTGCCCTGGTGTAAAATTTTACCGGAATTTTTTAAGGACTTCATGGCCCGCGTGATGCTCACCCGGTGGGCCCCCGTGAGAAAGCCAAGGTCTTCATGTGTCAGGGGGAACTGGATCACCAATCCCTGTTCTTCGGGCCTGCCGTGCTCCTTTGCCACCACCGAGAGCACTTGGTAGAGCCGGTCTTCAATATTGGTGGCGGCCAGGCTTCCCACCCGGCTGGTGAGTCGGGAAATCCGGTCCGACAACCGCTTGATGATCTGGAGCCCCACATTGGGAAACTCAAGCACCAGGGATTCGAATTGATCCCGGGTAAACCCGCAGGTCATGGTATCTTCCAGGCACCAGGCACTCACGGGGTACTCACCTTCCTCGGCAAAGATGTTCTCTCCCACAAAATCTCCGGCCTTGCGGATGTCAACGGTGAGTTCATTGCCGTCTTCAAGGGTCTTGGTGAGCTTGATGCGTCCCCCTTTGATCAGGAACATTTCATTGGCGGGCTCTCCCTGGTGAAAGAGATTTTCTTCCTTGTTTTTTTTCTTTCGCAGCGCCCGTTGCGACAGCGCCTCTATATCTTCGGAGTCAAGGTCTTCAAAGATCCAAAGCTGGCCGATGCAAATGGGAGACAGCTCCATTTCCGGGCCGGCGATTTCCTGACATAAACATTCCATGGAGGGGTCCTCTTATCCTGTTTGGGGGTTACGCTTTCCTGTCGTCGGGCCAGTATACGGGATTCCATCCTTGCTTACAAATTGAATTTCTTTGACTTGGGGGCCTTCTCCGTATAAAGATTGAACCCCATGAAACTTGCATTGTTGGTCAACTCGGTATCGGGCAAAAAAAGGGGGCAGAAAATCCTGCCCCGATTGATGGCTGCACTTCCCCGCCTCTGTGGGGGCACCCATGTGGAACTGCCCCAGGTCTCCTGCTTCAAGGCCCGCCATGTATCCGTAAAGACCACCCCAACCCAAACCCTTCTGCCGGACGGGGACGTTTTTGGCAGTACACCGGCGGAGTTCAACCTGATCCGCCATGGAGTTCGTTTTTTGGCATGACCCACATCCGCTCACTCTTCCATTGGCTGGCCGGGGTGATGATCTTTCTGGCATCCGCCCTGGTCCTCACCCCCTGTCTCTACCTTCTGCCCCGGCAGCGCACCTTTGCATTGGCCCGGTTTCTTTTTTCCATTTTATTGAGAACCATGGGCGTAAAACTGCGGGTGGAGGGCCGGGAAAAGGTGGACCCCAATACGTCCTATCTGATCATGGGCAACCACCAGAGTCTTTTTGATCTTTTCATGATACCCGTTGCCATTCCCCTCTGCTTCACCGGTGTGGAGGCGGCCTACCATTTTTCCGTTCCGGTGTGGGGCTTCCTCATTAAAAAATGGGGATGCATCCCCATTGAACGCCATAACCTGGAAAAGGCTAAACAGAGCATTGAACTGGCGAGGCAAACCTTGAAGAAGGGGGTCTCCATTGCCATCTACCCGGAAGGTCACCGCACCCGCACCGGCAAGATCCAGCCCTTTAAAAAAGGCCCTTTCCACCTGGCCAAGGCGGCCCGGCCCCATATCCTTCCATTCGGCGTCAGGGGATTGTTCGAATTCCAGGCCAGGGGGACTTTCCTTCTCAGCCCGGGGGAGGTGAGGGTGCACATCGGGGAGCCCATTCCCGCCAGTGAATATGCCCACATGGATGTGGAGGAAATCCGGGATCTGGTCTATACCCGCATCAAAGACCTAACCTGAACAGAAGATCTCCATAAATAAAAAAACGCCCTGGAGCGTGACGGGACTCTCCAGGGCGTTGGTATGTTGAATCAGGGGCGGTTAATCTTCTTTATCCGCCTTTGCCTGTTCAATGATCTTTGCGGACATGTCACCGGGAACCTGATCGTATTGTTCAAATTCCATGGTAAAGGTACCGCGGCCACCGGTCATGGAAGAAAGATCCGGTGCATACCGGAGCATTTCAGACATGGGAACCAGGGCATTGATGATCTGTTTGTCATCTTCGGAGTCCATGCCCAGCACCCGTCCGCGACGGGAGTTAAGGTCGCCCATGATGTCACCGGTGTTTTCATCCGGCACTTTTACGGAGACCTTCATGATGGGTTCCAAAAGTACGGGGCCGGCGTCCTGGGCTGCATTTTTAAAGGCGATGGAACCGGCTGTTTTAAAGGCCATTTCAGAGGAGTCAACACTGTGGTAGGAACCAAAGTCGAGACGGGTTCTGAAGTCCACACAGGGGAATCCGGCCAGGATGCCAAACTGGGAGGCGTCCCGGATACCGGCTTCAACTGCAGGGATATAGTTTCTGGGGATGACACCACCAACGATCTCATCCACAAATTCATAGCCTTCGCCCCTGGGCATGGGTTCCAGAACGATCCAGCAGTCTCCGTACTGGCCGTGGCCGCCGGACTGTTTCTTATGTTTACCCTGGACACGGATCTTTTTGGTAAAGGTTTCCCGATAGGCCACCTTGGGAGTGGCAATGTCCATGCCCACGTTAAATTTTCTCTTGATCTTTTCGGCCGTGATCTCGATGTGAACCAGGCCGCGACCGGAAAGAATGGTCTGACGGGTCTCTTCTTCCCGTTTGAGCTGAAGACCGGTATCCTCTTCCAGGATCTTCCGGATGGCTTCGTGGATCTTGTCTTCGTCATTCTTGGACTTGGGAGAAATGGCAAAGGAGATAACCGGCGGCATGGGGGCCGGCGCCGGAATCTGGATTTCCTGGCCCATGGTGATGGTATCACCGGTCAGGGTATCCTTTAGTTTGGCCACGGCAACGATGTCGCCGGGGCCGGCAGCAGTAATGGTTTTCTGGTCTTTACCTGCGATTTCAAGGAGCTGTGAAAAGCGTTCCTTTTTGTCCTTGGTTACGTTGAGGATGTTGCCTTCCTTGCCCAGGGAGCCGCGGATAATGCGGAACAGGGAAAGACGACCGGCATAGGGATCCACAATGGTGTTAAAGACAAAGCCGCAGAATTCCCCTTCGGGATCCGGAGAAACCAGAACCTCTTCACCGTTGGCATCGGTGGCGGTCCAGTCTCCGCGATCCAGGGGAGAGGGCATATATTCGTTGATAAAGTTGGAGATAACATCCACCCCGATGAACTGGGTGGCGGCGGCCGGAACGGCAGGGTAGAATTCCGCATCCAGGATGCCCTGGCGGAAGCTTTCTTTCAGCTCGTCTTGGGTAAGTGCTTCACCTTCGAGATATTTTTCAAGAAGATCGTCGTTGAGCTCTGCAATGCCTTCAATGAATTCTTCCTTGGCCATTTCAATGTCATCGGCCATGTCGGCGGGGACATCAATCTTTGTGGCTTTTCCGTCGGCATCATATTCAAAGGCGTCTCCGGTGATGATGTTCACCAGGCCCTTGAATTCTTCTTCCGAACCAATGGGGAAGCAGACGGGGAGGATTTTCTTTTTAAGGGATTTTTTGCACGCATCTACACAGGTGGCAAAATCGGCCCGTTCACGGTCCAGTTTGTTCACGATGACAAATCCGGGAAGTCCGTATTCCAGGGCTGTGGCAGCCGCTTCTTCGGTCATGGCGGAGGGTCCACCAACGCCGTCGATGACAAAGGCGATACTGTCGGCAACCGGAAGGCAGGTTTTGGCAGCTGAGAAGAAGTTCTGATCACCAGGAGTGTCCATCAAGCTGATCGTATGCTTATTGTGCGTATACTTGATAAACGATGTGTTGATGCTCTGCTGTTTCTTGGTTTCTTCAGGCTGGAAGTCCAGAAGGGTATTGCCTTCTTCCACCTTACCAAGGCGCTTGGTAACGCCGGCTTTGAATAGCATAGCCTCAGCAAGAGTTGTCTTGCCTGCACCTCCATGGCCTGCCAGAGCCACATTCCTCATGGTTTTGATGTCTTCGCTCATTACTGCTCCTTTAACAAATTAATAAAAACAATCGCTTTGTTACATTTCTTCTCCGGTGCGGTTAAGGATCCTGAAATCCATGTGAATGAGAAATTCTTCATTGCCTTTCGGCCCCAGAATAGGGGAGGGGACCACATCGTGGACCTCATATCCCCTGTCCCGGAAAAATGCGGTAACATCGTCCACCACTTTTTTCCGGATCTCCGGATCCTTAACAACACCACCCTTGCCAATATGTTCTCTCCCCGCTTCGAACTGCGGTTTGATCAGGGCCAGGATCACTGTCCCGTTGCCCATGAATTTTTCTGCCGCCGGAATCACGGTTTTCAGCGAGATAAAAGAGGTATCCGCCACCACCATGTCCATGGGTTCGCCCACGGTGTCGTATTCCAGATGTCGGATGTTGGTGCGTTCGATCACCACCACCCGGGAATCCTGTCTCAGGGACCAGGCCAATTGCCCGTATCCCACGTCCACGGCAAAAACTTTTTTTGCATTATTCTGTAAAAGACAATCGGTGAACCCGCCCGTGGATGCCCCGATATCCAGGCAGACCTTGTCTTGGGCACTCACGGGAAAGGCGGCCAATGCCTTTTCCAATTTCAATCCTCCCCGGCTGACATAGGGGTTGTCATCCTGCTTTACAACAATCTCCGCGTCCTGGCGGACCATGGAGCCGGGTTTATCCACCGGGGTCTGGTTCACCAATACTTTTCCGGCCATGATCAGGGCCTTTGCCCGCTGGCGGGAAGCCACCTTACCGGTTTCCACCAGCAAAAGGTCCAGGCGTTGTTTCCCGGGTTTCTTTGTTTGTCCTGTGGGTCTATCCATGTAATTCCTTTGCCGCCAGGACAATGCCCTGGGCATCAATGCCATGGTCCCGTCTCAATTCCTGCTGGGTTCCGTGTTCCACTAGCGTATCCTTGATGCCCAGGCGTTTTAATTCTATTCCACCGACCCTGTTGTCCATGAGCATTTCGGCCACGGCGGATCCAAATCCGCCGTCCAGAACGTGCTCTTCAACGGTCATGACTTTTTTTACGGTTGCGATCTTTTCCAGTATCAATTCCCGGTCCAGGGGTTTGACAAAACGGGCGTTGATGAGTCCGGCGTCAATGCCCTGGGCCTTCAGTATCCGGCAGGCCTCCTGGGCATCCACAACCGTGCTGCCCAAAGCAACGATCAAAAGGTCGTCTCCGTCTTCAAGCAGTTCGGCCTTCCCCATGGGGATGGGCATGGGCTGTGCCGGTATTTGCGCCCCCACCCCTTTACCCCTGGGGTAACGGATGGCCACGGGGCCGTGGTGTTCCACCGCCGTCACCAGCATCCGGGCCAGTTCGGCCTCGTCCTTGGGCGCCATTACGGTCATGCCCGGGATGGGACGCAGATAGCTCAGGTCGTAGAGGCCGTGGTGGGTGGGGCCGTCCGCACCGACGATGCCGCCCCGATCCAGGGCAAAAACCACGGGATGCTTGTCAATGCAGACATCGTGGACAATCTGGTCATAGGCCCGCTGGAGAAAGGTGGAATAAATGGCCACCACCGGTTTAATCCCCTTGGTGGCCAGGCCGGCGGCAAAGGTGACGGCGTGCTGTTCGGCAATGCCCACGTCAAAAAAACGGTCGGGAAATTGTTTGGAGAACTCGGTGAGTCCGGTTCCCTCGGGCATGGCAGCAGTAACGGCCACAATATTAGGATTGGTCCGGGCCATGCGGATCATCTGCTTGCCGAAGACCTGGGTGTAGGATGGGATGGTACCCGGCTTGGCATTGCTCTTGCCCGTGTCCACGGTAAAGGCCCCCACACCATGGTAATGGACCGGGTTTTCCTCTGCAGGGGGATAGCCCTTGCCCTTTTTGGTACTGACGTGGAGCAGAACCGGAGAATCATGGTTCCGGATATTTTTGAGAATATCCACCAGGTGGTCCAGATTGTGCCCGTCAATGGGACCAAAATAATCAAAGTTAAAGGCCTCAAAGAGCATGCCCGGGGTCACAAAGGTCTTAAAGGACTCTTCGGACCGTTTGGCAATCTGGTAGATGTCTTCCCCGATCTTGGGCAGGGATTTCAAAAAGGCGCCAAACTGGTTGCGCATGCTCTGGAGGTATTTGGCGGAAAAGGTCCGGCTCAGGTAGGAAGAGAGCGCACCCACATTGGGGGCTATGGACATGTCATTGTCGTTGAGGATGACAATGAGATTGCTCTTGAGATCACCGGCCTGGTTTAGCCCCTCAAATGCCATGCCTGCAGTCATGGAACCGTCACCGATGACGGAAATGACGCTGGAGTCGTCCTGGTTCAGGTACTTGGCGTAACACACCCCCAACCCTGCGGAAATGGAGGTGGAGGAATGGCCCACGGTAAACCCGTCGCAGGGGCTTTCCTTCATCTTGGTAAATCCGGAAATGCCTTTGTATTGTCTCAGGGTGTCAAATGCCTGGTTCCGTCCGGTGAGCAGCTTATGGGCGTAGGCCTGGTGTCCCACGTCCCAGATCAATGTATCCTTTGGCAGGTCAAAGACATAGTGGAGGGCCAGGGTCAGTTCGACGGCACCCAGGCTTGAGGCCAGATGGCCGCCGTTCTTGGACACCACCTGGATGATGCGCTCCCGCAGTTCCCTTGCAAGGGCGGGGAGTTGGTCGCGATCCAGGGACTTCAGATCCTGGGATGTCTCTATGGTATTTAAAAGTGTCAAAGGTCGTTCACCTATCTTTTATGGTTCAAACCCCGCTATCGGTCCCTGCTGACAATATAAGCAGCAATGGCCCGAAGGGGATCTGCTTTTTTCCCAAACATGGACAGGGCATCCTGTGCCGTGTCGATCAATTCCCCGGCATATGCCTTGGATGCCTCCATTCCCAAAATGGCCGGAAAGGTCATCTTTTCATGGAGGGCATCTGATCCGGCGGCCTTTCCCATGATTTTGGGATCCCCCTCCACGTTGAGGATGTCGTCCACCACCTGGAAGGCCAGGCCGATGCCGTCGGCGTAGGTCTTGAGCACCCGGGTTTCCTCGGGGCCGGCCTCAACGGAAACGGCTCCTGCAAGGACCGATGCCTGGATCATGCGTCCGGTTTTCAAGGCATGGATTTTCTTCAGGTGCTCCAGACGATTTTCATCACTGCCCTCATAGGACTGCATGTCCATCATCTGGCCTTCCACCATGCCGTGGATACCGGCGGCATCTGAAATCAGTCCCACAAGTTCCAGCCGGACAGCCGGGCAGGGCAGGGGGGCAAAGAGAGATTCGGGTCGAGCAATCAGGTGGAGGGCGTGGGTGAGCAGTCCGTCTCCGGCCAAAACGGCCGTGGCTTCGGAAAATTGCTTATGGCAGGTGGGGATGCCCCGTCTCAAATCGTCGTCGTCCATGGCGGGCAGGTCATCATGGATCAGGGAGTAGGTGTGAATCATTTCCATGGCGCAGGCGGCGGGCAACGCCAGAAGGGGATTGCCGTCAAGGGCGTCTGCCGTTGCCAGGGCCAGGATGGGGCGGAGGCGTTTGCCACCGGCCATTAAAGAGTGGCGCATGGCCTGGGTGAGTTCCAGGTCCGGATCAAGGCTGTTAAGAATTCGATCCAGGTGGTGGTGGACAAGGGCCTGCTCCTTTTTCAGGTATCCGGCCAGGTCAAAACATCCCAGATCGAATTTAAGGTCAGTCTTCTTCAAATGGTTCTTCCTTAAGGGTATTGTCTAAATTTCGGGTCAAGCGGGTGATTTTTTTCTCCGTGGTATCCAGGATGTCCATGCAGAATTTGGCCTGCTGGATTCCGGTTTCATATTTTTTTACGGCCTGCTCCAGGGGGAGATCACCGGATTCCATTTCCTTTACAATGGTTTCCAATTGTGCCAGTGCGGTTTCAAAAGTTTTCTTTTTAGGCATTGTCTATTTTCTCCACCCGGCTTTGGAGCCGTCCTTTTGATAAAATAATTTCCACGCGGTCGTCAATGTCAAGCTGATCCGTGCTGTGCACCAGATCACGACCGGGCAGGGTGCGGACCATTCCATACCCCCGATTTAACACGGATTCGGGGTTAAGGGTCTCCAAATGGGTACCGGCATTTTTTATACGATTTTTCAGGGTTTCCAGCCGATGCTCCATAGAAAGGCTCATCTGCTGGAGGTTTTGAAGGATGATGGTTTTATCGAATCCAGGTGCATTGGCCGTGAGGCTGAGCTTGTTCCAGTTCAGGCGTTCCCGCTTGCGGGATGCCTGGTGGTAGATGGCCCTTTCCATGCGCCGGCTCAACTCTGTCACCCGGGAGCGCTGCATGGCAATGACCTGGTCGGGCCGTTTTAAACGCCCGTGGAGGTCGTCCAGCTTCTGCTGGCAAAAATCCATGCGTTGGTTCATGTTCCGGCGGGCATTCCGACAAATCTCAAGCACGCGGCGTCGAAGCACGGTCACATCGGGCAGGGCCATTTCAGCGGCACCGGATGGGGTAGGGGCCCTCAAATCGGCCACAAAATCGGCAATGGTGAAATCGGTTTCATGTCCTATGCCTGTGACAATGGGGATCTTGGAAGCGGCAATGGCCAGGGCAACCCCTTCGGTGTTGAATGCGGATAGGTCTTCCAATGATCCGCCGCCCCGGGCCAGGATAATAAGGTCGGACCGGTTATGGGCGTTGGCCGTTTCTATGGCCTGGACAATTTCCAGATCGGCGCCGTCCCCCTGGACCTTCACCGGAAGGATCTCAAGGGAACAATAGGGGGCCCGTCTGCCGGCAATGTTCAGGATGTCCCTGACGGCGGCTCCGGTTCCCGAAGTGATGATATTGATTTTTCTGGGAAAGCCGGGAAGTTGTTTTTTTCTTTCCTGGTCAAAGAGTCCCTGGGCGGTCAGTTTGGCCTTTAGCTGTTCAAAGGCCACCTGAAGGGAACCTGCACCTTCGGGTTCCATGTGCTCAAAGATGAGTTGATAGTTTCCCCGGGGTTCATACAGGGAGAGCCGGGCCATGCCCATGATCTTCATTCCGTTTTCAGGTCTGAATTTGAGCTGACGTTTCTGACCCTTGAACATGGCGCAGTTAATCACGGCGTTGGCGTCCTTGAGGGAAAAGTAGGAGTGGCCCGATGCAGGAACGGCGTAGTTTGAGATTTCTCCTGAAATCCAGACAAAGGGGAACCGGTCTTCCAGAAGCTGTTTGATCTCCCGTGTGAGTTTTGACACGGTGAAGATCCTGTTGCTATGTGTATTTGCCGTCTTCATAAATTTTTAACCTGCATCCTGCAAAGTTAACATTTATAAGATGATTCAAAGAAAAAAGTCAACTGGGTTGCCATTATAGATGCAAAGGGTTTGCACCTTTTAACCATATGGCTTAAGTATTGAATCCCTTTGGCTGGTATGGAGTGTAGATATTGGGTCTGATAATATATATTATGTAAACTTTTAAAAACATCCAAAAACCGAATTCCCCTTCCCCGCGGGCAGTTAACCAAATTGTAACCTTGAATTCTCTTCGTGGGATGTTATATTAAGCCTTAAAATAAACCTAACCTAAACAGAAACGGAATTTTCGGAGGGAATCATGAATCCAAGTACGTCTTACTCACCTGCCGGCGCAATGGTTAAGGTCAACAGCTTTATCCGAAGCGTTTACAATTGGATGGCCATTGGTCTTGCTCTAACGGCCTTTACCGCATTCTACGTGGCCAACTCACCGGCCATTTTGAATGCCATATATGGAAACCCCATTGCCCTGCCGGCCCTCATCATCGTTGAACTGGGCTTTGTATTTTTCCTGAGCGCCCGGATCCAACGTATACAAGCCAGCACGGCAACATTGCTGTTTGTGGTCTATGCCGTACTTAACGGTGTGACATTATCCTATATTTTTCTGGCCTATACCGCCACCTCAATTGTATCTACATTTGTGGTCTGTTCCGCCACCTTCCTGGCTTGCAGCATCTACGGCATGGTCACCAAACGGGATCTGACCTCCATGGGCGGCTTTTTGATGATGGGCCTCATCGGCATCATTGTGGCCTCTGTTGTGAACCTGTTTGTAAAAAGTACCGCCATGGGGATGATCATCTCTTATATCGGTGTTCTGGTATTTGTCGGCCTCACCGCCTATGACACCCAGAAGCTGAAGAGCATGGCCCACACCCTGCCGGACAACGCCACCGGCGCCATGGTTCGGAAAGGAGCTCTCATGGGCGCCCTGGCCCTTTACCTTGACTTTATCAACCTCTTTATCATGCTGCTCCACATCTTTGGAGGCAACAGGGATTAGATAAAGCAGCATCACCCTGCCAGGGCTGATGTGCATATACAAAAACGGCAGGATTCTTCAGTGAATCCTGCCGTTTTACCCTGGGGGAACCCTTCTCATCCGCACATTGTCTGACTTGTTTATTATATATATTTTTTGATGGCCTCACAGATTTCCCGGCAGCATTGACGCGTCAAGCCCTCTTCCGGCCCTTCCACCATTACCCGGAGTAACGGTTGGGTACCGGAATACCGGACCAGCACCCTGCCCTGGTCCGCCAGCCTGTCTTCCACGGTCTTAATTGCATCTGAAATCCCGGGGATTTTGTTAAAGTCCGGACGGGAGGCATCCACCTCCACATTCATGAGTACCTGGGGATATACCGTCATGATCTTTGCCAGATCATGCAGGGATTCACCGGTTGCGGCCATGACTTCCAGAAGCCTGAGGGCGGTTAACAGCCCGTCCCCGGTGGAATGGTCCCCAAGGAAAATCATATGGCCGGAGTCCTCGCCCCCCATGACCGAGCCCTTGGCCTTCATTTTTTCCAGGACCATGCGGTCCCCGACATCTGAGATTGCATGGTCAATATCAAGGGCTTTCAATGCCTGGGAAAGGCCGATATTGCTCATGATTGTACTTACAACGATATTGTTGAACAACCGATTGTTTTCCTTTGCAAATTTGGCGCAGATGGCCAAAATTCGGTCGCCGGTAATTTCATTGCCTTTATGATCAACGGCAATGAGCCGGTCGGCGTCACCGTCAAAGGCGATACCCATATCAGCCCTTTGCGCCCTTACGGCACAGACCAGGTCCTCTGTATGTTGGGATCCGCAACCCTGGTTGATGTTTTTACCGTTGGGCTCGGCATGGATCCATTGCACCTTAAAAAGCCCGGGATCTCTGAATACCAGGGGCCCCACAAAGGTGGCAGCACCATTGGAAGCATCTGCTACAATCTGGATGGGGCTGGCGGGTTTCTTAAAAGGAAACCGTGTCACCAAAAAATCTGCATATTGTTCCACGCCCTCTGGAATGTTGGAGACCCGTGCGGGAGAATTCCGTGGAACCCCCATGGATTCAGGGTTTAGAACCCATTCTTCCATCTGATTCTGGAGGGGATCGCTGAGCTTTAAGCCCCCCTTACCAAAGATCTTGATCCCATTGTCATGGAATGGATTATGGGATGCGGAAATCACCACACCGGCCCCTGCCCCTTTAATCTTCCGCACCAGAAAGGCCACCCCAGGAGTCGGGATAACCCCGGCCAGTTGGACCTGAACCCCTTCCGATGAAGCCCCTGCTGCAATGGCGGATTCCAGCATATCTCCAGATTCCCGGGTATCCTTCCCTATGACCAGGATATGATCCCCCTGTTGCAATATGAGCTTGGCAACCGCCCTACCCGTTTTCATGGCCAGTTCTATGGTAATTGGATGCTGGTTGGCCCGTCCGCGAATTCCGTCGGTTCCAAAGAGACGTCCCATTTAGATCTTTCCTTTAGTTGTATCGTTTGAAAATTATATCGGAGAGTCCTGTTAGATAAACAGGGGGGCTACGATCTGGTCTTCCATGGCAAAGAGCCATTGACTGCCCAGTTGCCGTATTTTTTCCGGCAGGCCCTGGATGAGAGTTGTATATGCACACTCCTGCCGCTTCAATGCAGACTCAACCGCTGTAATAAAGGTTTCGCCCCTCTGATCAACATTTTGCCAGATGCGGGTATCTTCAAAAAGGACACCGGCCCTTTGAAATGTATCCACAGCTTTTTCCTGTATCGAGGATGCCTTTTCCCTGGCGGCGGCCAGATTGTCGCAGAACTGTCCCAACCGTTTGACGCGCTCTTGGATACAGGTGTCAAGGGTTTCCTGCATTCCCAGGATCAGTTCTCTGGTCAACTCATCGGTGACGAACAAGGGACGCACATGGGTGTACCATGCCCTAAGGCTGATCAAGGCGCCGATGTATTGAATATTTTTGTTAAAAATACCGGACACCTGGGAATACCCCCCCGACTTCCAGGGGATACTGGCATTTTTCAAGCCGCCGCCCATGATCAGATGGTTGGGATGTTCCTCGTCCTTTCGTACGATGGAGCCGGCAGCGGTGATGCAGCCAAAGTTAATCCGACAGGGGCCCACCAGTCCGCCCTGCCCTCCCAGGAAAATTGGGTCCTGGTCCAACATAACCCCCTGGTGTACATTTCCCAAAAGCGTTGGTGTGGCCTTGTCCTGGTTGGGGGTATAATTGAAGTGGATAAATGACGACCCCACCTCGGAATGATTTTTACGGCTGGTTCCACCGGCCATAAGGCAGTCGCAGAAGTTGATCAGGCTGCCGAGGACGACAAAGGGAAAAAGGATGGTCTGTTTCAGTCCCACAGTATGGGCGGCCCCGGATTCCTCTTCAAGGATGGTGCCGGGCCTGACATGGGCCCCTGACCCGAATTCGTTTTTCCCGGCAAATACGGCCCCCTGAAAATATCCGCCCTTTAAGCGGGCCCTCTCTCCCACCAGGACATTATCCAGGGTGGCAGGGGTTTCCTCCCCAATGCGGGCATGGGGCAGGATAAGGGTTTTTTTCCCAAGAAGACGGGTTCCAGGATAGAGGATGGTTCCCTCTCCTGAGATACGACCGGGATCAACCTCCGGTCCAACAAATACAGATTCCGGATGGGGGATGTTCACCCCCTTTTCAAGCAGGCAATTAATGATTTTGTTTTCCATGGCACAGTATTAGATTTCCCTGGGCTTTATTGTCAAGTTTTTTTAGGGGGGCAGGCTTGACCTTCATTGCTTGTTTCTTTATGCTGGGGTACCTTAGTCAAATCCAATACCCTATTTAGGAGATCTTCATGGCGTTTGAGCCTCTGTACAAAACCCCCATCTTTCCCCAATTGAAACAAAAGGCTGAACACTCCGATTATCCCTCCATGACCCTTCAACATCTCATGGCCGCCCCCCAGCGTTTTTCTTCTTTTACAAAATCTTTCAGTAATGGAAGCCATCGTTTTTTCATGGATTTTTCCAGGCAACGGATGGATGAAGAAACATTTGATCTCCTCATAAAAATGGCCGACCAGACCGGTGGTTTAAACCTGTTCAGGCAAATGACCCGGGGGAAAACCGTCAATGTCACCGAAGGCCGTCCAGCCCTTCACACCCTGACACGAATAAGATTGTCCAGTGCCCTTGGAACACCCCTTGAAGAAAAAAAACGCCAGCTGGATCAGGTTAATGAACAAATAGTTACTTTCTCCAACCAGGTGAGAACAGGGGAAATTTGTGGCAGCACCGGAAAGAAATTTACCCATGCCGTTGTTGTGGGCATCGGCGGCTCATACCTGGGGTGTGAATTTGTATATACGGCGTTAAGACAAACAATTCGCCCCAAAATTTCCCTGCACTTTTTATCCAACGTGGACATTGATAATTTCAGTGCCGTGTCCGACCAGGTGGATCCGGAAACCACACTTTGGATTATCATTTCCAAGTCCTACACAACACCGGAAACCCTGGCCAACCAGAGCCAGGTTCTGTCGCTTCTGGGACAACGGGGGCTTGATCCCAAGGACCACCTGGTGACGGTCACTGCCAATCAGGAGGCCGCACAGGGCCAGACCTTTCACATGTTTGACTACATCGGCGGACGTTATTCCGTCTCCTCCGCTGTCGGGGGACTGCCCTTGAGTCTGGCCTTCGGCCACGCCGTCTTTGAAGAATTCCTCCAGGGATGCCACCACATGGATACCCATACCATCCAGGCCGAACCCAGGAATAATATTCCCCTGCTGGCAGCCCTGATCAATATCTGGAATACCTGCTTTCTTGGATACTCGGCCCAGGCCATTATTCCCTATAGCTACAGCCTGTCCAAACTACCGGCCCATATCCAGCAGCTCCACATGGAAAGCCTTGGCAAATGCGTCACCTGCCAAGGAGACCCATTGCCCACACCCGTGGGAAGCATTGTATTTGGAGAGCCCGGATCCAATGCCCAACACTCGTTTTTCCAGTTGGCCCACCAGGGAAAGGGCTTTCCCATTGAATTCATCGGTGTGCTCAAGCCCGGCTACAACGGCCCCCAGCATAAAACAGACCATATCACCAATCACCAGGAACTCTGGGCCAATCTACTGGCCCAGGCCAAGGCCCTGGCATTGGGAATGGAAACCCGCTCTCCGGAACGGATTTTTCCGGGCAATCGCCCCTCCACCATCCTGGTGCTGGAGGATCTTTCCCCTTGGAGCGTGGGCTGCCTGACCGCCTATTACGAAGCCAAAACAGTGCTTGAGGGGTTTATGCTGGGAGTGAATCCATTTGACCAATTCGGTGTTGAACTGGGAAAATCCATTGCCCAGGACCTAAGGGAAGAAATGAAGGCGGAAAATCAGAATCCCGGGGGGAAGACCCGCCGGGATCCGGTTACTGCATTTTACATTGAAGGGGTGTGCAAGGGCTCCCTTCCGAACTAGGGAACGGAGCCCGGAATGGGGGGTTAGAAGAACCGATAGATGGAAGCACCCCAGGTCAGGCCGGCACCCAACCCGACAAAGAGAACTGTATCTCCCACTTTACCGACCCGTTCCTGCCCCATGGCTTCATGGAGCGCCAGGGGAATACTGGCGGCAGTGGTATTGCCGTATTTTTCGATGTTGTGGAAAACCTTGTTTTCATCGATTTTCATAAACTGGCCATAGGCTTGGTTGATGCGTTTATTGGCCTGGTGGGGCACCACAAGGTCGATATCGTCCATGGTGATTCCGGCTTTTTTCAAAGCTTCCATGGTCACCTTGGGCAGCATGCGGACCGCCTTTTTAAAAATGGCAGGACCGTCCATGTGGGGGAAATACCGGGGATCGTCAATTGAAAGGTCTTTGGGAACCCGCTCCATCAATCTTGAGGCCGGCAGTTCCGTATAGAGGGATTTGGCATAATTCCCATCGGTGTGAAGGGCCGATGCCATTACCCCGACATTCTCTTCGGTCTCAACCGCTTCGACACAGACGGCAGCGGCACCGTCGCCGAAAATGACCGTGACATCCCTTCCCCGGGTGCTTTTATCCAGGCCCGATGAATGCACCTCTCCCCCCACCAGAAGCACCTTGGTGGCCAGACCGGATTTAATATAGGCGTCTGCAGTGGCCAGGCCGTATAAAAAACCGGTGCACTGCTGCCGGATATCCAGGGTCGGTGTCTTGTCCAGGCCCAACTTGGCTGCCATGAAACATCCGGGACCGGGAAAAAACACATCCGGGCTCAGGGTGGCAAAGATGATGAAATCCACATCTTCGGCAGTCCATCCAGCGTCGTCCAGTGCCATTTTGGCGGCTTCGACCCCAAGGTCGGAGGCGCCGCATTCTTCGGAGATCCAATGGCGCTGCTTAATCCCGGTTCTCTGACGAATCCATTCATCGGAGGTGTCCATTATTTTTTCAAGGTCATGGTTGGTAACAACATTGGGGGGAACGAACATTCCTGTTCCCTTAATTCGGCTTTGTTTCATTTGGCATTCCTTTTATACTATCTAAATTATCAATTGATAAATAGACTGTGCTAATATATGATTCTCGTTTTATAGTATTAATTTGTTCTTTAGGCAAGACGTTAACCTTAATCGATTAAATATAAAGCAAAAACGTGTTCATACAAGTATTGATTCTTTTGGCGGCATCCGCTCTGTTATATTGGGGATCCGCCATTTTGGTGGAAGGTGCCGCATCCACGGCAGCCATTTTCGCCGTTCGTCCCGTTATAGTGGGGCTCACCATTGTGTCTTTGGCCACATCCGCCCCGGAACTGCTGGTCAGCCTCATGGCCGCCTTCAAAGGATCCGAAGGGATTTCCCTTGGGAATATACTGGGATCAAATGTGATCAACATCGCTTTGGTCCTGGGCCTCTCCGCCGCCATCAAACCGGTATCGGTTCAATCCCAGGTAGTAAAAATCGAGATCCCCTATATGATCGCCGTTTCAACCCTGTTCTGGGTTCTTTGCATGGACAACCATCTGGGGCGCCTGGACGGGATTGTGTTGCTGCTCATGCTGGCTATATTTCTTGTTTACGGTTTCTGCACCGCCAAGGATGCAACAGACCATGCCGAGGCATCGCCGTCCCCTGACAAAACCAATTTCCTGCGAAATATAATATACATGGCAGGCGGCGTTGTCCTCCTGGCAGCAGGTGCACATTATGTGGTAAAGGAGGCCATATACATAGCCCGGTATTTTGGTCTTTCCGAAACCTTCATCGGCATCTCCGTTGTGGCCCTGGGCACCTCTCTTCCTGAACTGGCCACCTCCGCCGTTGCTGCGGCAAGGGGAGAAAGCGACATCTCCGTGGGCAATGTGGTGGGCTCCAACCTTTTCAATATCTGCCTGGTCATGGGCACCCTTGGGCTTCTCAATCCCATGGACACCGCCCCCGACTTACACCGGTTCCAATTCCCTTTCATGGTTTTTATCGCCTTTCTTCTCGGGGGCATGGGATGGCTGCAAAGGGGGGTTCACCGCAAAGGCGGATGGATACTGATGGTCATGTTTGTTGTCTACATATCGGTTTCCTATATCAACTGATAGAATCGTTTTCGCCGACTTTTTTGCTTTTTTACTTGCATATTCCTGTCTTTATATTATAGGACATAGGAAATTAAAAAATGATCCCACACAATCAAGGTGCTTGGAATGGCGAAATCGAAGCGACTTCTAATAGTTGATGACAGTGAAGAGATCCTGGCCTCTTTCTCTGAGTTTTTTGGATCCATGGGGTACGATGTTGAGACAGCGGCGGATGGATTTGCTGCATTGAAACGCCTCAGGGATTCGTCTAATTATTATGATTGCCTCATCACCGATCTGGTTATGCCCAATATCAGCGGGGTAGGACTAATTTCCATCGTCAAGAATGAATATCCCCACTTGAAAATCATTGCCATGACCGGATACGGAAACCCACCAAGCGAACTTGCGTCGGAAGCGGCAGCGGATATCGTACTTCCAAAGCCAATTGATCTCTCCATAATTGAAAAAAAGGTCCAAGACCTTTTGGGAAATCAAACGGAAACTGAATGATGCCTGAACCTAATGCGATTACACCTTTGGTTGGCGTTAGTCCTTCCATCAAGAAGATCAAGGAATTGATCCAGCACGTGGCCAACACCTGTCTTAACGTCATTGTTACCGGAGAGACAGGGGTGGGAAAAGAAGTGGTGGCACAGAATCTCTTTGCCAATTCCCCCAGGGCTGAAAAGAATTTTGTTAAAATCAACTGTGCAGCCCTGCCGGAAACCTTGCTGGAAAGCGAACTTTATGGCTACGAAAAGGGCGCCTTTACCGGTGCGCTGAAGAATCGTCCCGGTAAGTTCCTCACCGCGGACAAAGGGGTGCTTTTTCTTGATGAAATCGGCGACATGCCCCTGCCCCTCCAATCCAAGATGCTCCATGTCCTCCAAAGCGGTGAATTTTCCCCCCTGGGATCCGACGAAGAGTTCAAGACAGATGTGTGGATCATTGCCGCCACCAATCACAACCTTGAAGAACGGATCCAGGAGAAAAGTTTCAGGGAAGACCTGTTTTATCGCCTCAACATCATCAAGATCGACATACCGCCCCTGAGGGAGCGGGTGGAGGACATCCCCGAGCTCATCGCCTACTATTTCCAGCTTTACAAGGACAAGTATCCCAACAGCCTGGGAGCCTATCCCAGTCCCGATATCATGGACAGGCTTTGCCGCTATTCCTGGCCCGGAAATGTTCGTCAACTCCAGAACTGCATCAAAAAGCAGATGGTACTCAACTCCTGGGAAAAAATCTTCGAAGAATTACCCAGGGATCCCTTGGAGACACCCGCCCTTGTCGAAGAACCGGCCATTGCACCGGCCCACTTTGACGAAAACTACAACCAGGAGCGGTTGAACCTGATTTCAGAATTTGTCGACCTGTCCACCAGTTCTGAAAAATTGTTCGAGGACATCAGCCTGAAAAAAATCAAAAAAATGGCCTCGGACAAGGTGGAAAAAGAGGTGATCAGCTTTGTGCTGGACAAGGTGGGCTGGAACCGGTCCAGGGCCTCAAAAATCCTCAAGGTCAGCTATAAGACACTTCTGTACAAAATGACGGAATTTGAAGTCAAACCCCCTTTAAAATAAAGGGGGTTTAATCCGGGATTATCCTTTACTTCCCCTGATAATTTACATATAAAATATATTCTATAAAGTCCCAAGGATTTATTGTCTTTTCGATTCGTTCTTCCTGTGCTCCGCAATAAATCACAACGTCCCATAAAAATTGACACAAAGCATAGAAACGGATTCGCCCTGTTGTATTCCGGCGGGTCTGAAAAATGAAGTTTCAACTTTCTAAAGGAGACGTTATGAGAAGAATCATTTATCTAACGATAGTATGTTTTATCCTGGCCATCATGGTTTCTCCGGCGGCCTTCGGCGCCCGTAAGACCATCATCAAAATCGGCTTGAACATTCCCCTGACCGGCGACATTCCCAAGGTGGGGGAAGGGTCAAAATATGCGGCCATGATGTGGCTTGAGGATATCGAAAAAATGGGCGGCCTCCAGGTGGGAGACAAACAATACGACGTGGAATTAATCATTGAAGACAATGAATCCAAGGCAGAATCCGCGGTAAAGGCCAACACCAAAATGATCACCCAGGACGATGTTTTGGCCGTGATCGGCCCCCAGTCCTCCAAGCAGGCCGTCCCGGCCGGTGAGGTGGCCAATAAGTATAAAACCGTGATGATCAGCCCCTGGTCCACCAACCCCAACACCACACTGGACCGTCCCTTTGTCTTCCGGGGGTGTTTCCTTGATCCCTTCCAGGGCCCTGTTGTGGCCAATTTCATCACCGATGAATTCGGATTTACCAAGGCCGCGGTTCTCTATGATGTGGCCTCCGACTATCCCAAGGGATTGGCAGAAGTATTTAAGGAAGCCTGGGAAAAAAAACACGGCATGGGCAGCATTGTCGCATACGAAAGTTTTACGACAAAGGATACGGATTTCTCCTCCCAGCTGACCAAGATCGTTAAATCCGGGGCCCAGGTTCTTTTTACCCCCCAGTACTACAACGAGGTTCCCCTTATTGTCCGTCAGGCCAAGGATCTTGGCTGGAAGGGCCCCATTGTAGGGTCCGATTCATGGGGTTCGGCCGAAACCGTTGAGCTCTGCGGCGAACCCTGCTATGGCCAGTTCTTTTCTTCCCACTATGCCGCAGCCGGTGCAAAAGGGGCCACAAAGGCATTTATCCAACGCTACGAAAAGACCTATGGCTACACCCCCGATGATGTTGCCGCTTTGACCTGGGATGCCCTGGCCCTGGCCCAAAAGGCCATCCAGGATGCCGGCAAGATCACCGGCAAAGTCGAAACGGACAGATTGGCCGTCCGGAACGCCCTGGCCCAGATTAAAGACTTTGACGGCATCACCGGACAGATGACCTTCACTGAAGAAGGCGACCCCATCAAGTGTGCCGTGATTGTAAAAATCAACAACCAGGGCGAGTATGAATTCTATAAATCCAGTTGTCCCTGATCGTAACGGCCGGCCCGTTTAACACGGGCCGGCGTTTCCTTTCACAACAGGAGTGGATGAATGGAATCTTTTCTTGAATTTGGCCAATACCTGCTTCAAAATCTGATCAACGCCCTCCAGAGGGGCAGCTTTTATGCCGTTATCTCCATTGGCTATTCCATGGTCTACGGCGTACTCATGCTCTTTAACTTTGCCCACGGCGACATCTTCATGGTGGGCACCTATATCGGCTTTGGCATCGCCACCCTCTTCCTTGCCATCTTTGCCGGACTGTTGCCCCCTCCTTTGATCTTCCTTGCCACCATCATTGTTACCATGTTCCTGGCATCCTGGATCGGCGTCTTTGTGGAAGTGGCAGGATACCGGCCCCTTCGCCAGGCACCCAGGGCATCGGCCGCCATTACCGGACTGATGATCGGTATCATCTTTGAAACCGGGATCCTGATCCTCCTGGGGGCCAAACGGTTGAGTTTCCCCCCCCTGATGACCTCGGTTACCTACCAGGTGGGCGGCATCTACTTCACCAATGTGAAGGTCATGATCATTGTCATCTCCCTGCTGCTCATGCTGGCTTTGAATGGCTTTATCCAGAAAACCAAATGGGGGATGGCCATGCGGGCCATGTCCTACGATTTTCTGGCCGTGCCCCTCATGGGGGTCTCCATCAACCTCATTGCCCCCTTAACCTTTGCCGTGGGCGCAGGACTTGCCGCCGTGGCCGGCATTCTCTACGGCCAGGCATATCCCATCCTGGACCCCTACATGGGGGTGATCATCGGATGGAAGGCATTTGTGGCCGCCATCCTCGGCGGCAGGGGATCCATAAAAGGTGCGGCCCTTGCCGGTTATCTGCTGGGGTTCATAGAAATCTTTGTGGCCACGGTCTTCCCGTCCACCCTCAGGGATCTCATAGCCTACTCCATCATTCTCATTATTCTGACCTTCAGGCCCAGGGGATTCTTCGGCATGGAACACAGCACCAAACTCCGGCTCTAATCATTTGGATACAGGAAAGGATTCATCCATGAATCTTGTTTCATCATTCAAAACCATCTGCTCCAGGGTCCCCCTCATGGGATGGCTTTTGGGAATACTGGTGGGCGTTCTAATGGAATACTACTGGGGGTATGATTACATCTCCTATTACCTGGGCCTTCCTAAAATACCGGTGCTCTTTGGCGCGTTGATCATGCTCAAGGACCCCATCATGATCCCCTCGGCCCTGGCCTATGACCTGGCCGTATACGGCATCCCGGTCTTCCTTACGGCCTGGGTTACCATCCCCTTGACCAACCCCCTTGCCCGGCGGCTGGAAAAATGGCCCCTGTGGCTGTCTGCGGCCCTGCACCTCATATTTTTCTACGGGGTTCTCCACCTGTGGGCCGGCATCAACGACTACCGGGTATTGGTGGTCAAACTCACCCTGATTTCCATCATCCTTACGGTGAGCATCAATGTTATCAATGGGTACCAGGGGGAATTTTCATGTTCCCATCCCGGTTTCATGGCCCTGGGGGCATATGCCTCCTCCATCGTGACCCTGGCCTTTTTCACCCAGGATAAGATCTTTGGTGCCCCCCTGCTCCCCCCTGCACTTGGGCCCTGGTTGTTCCCCGTGGCCCTATTGGCCGGAGGGGCCGCCGCAGCCCTTGGGTCTCTTTTGGTGGCCATTCCCTCCTTCAGGACCCGGGGGGATTATCTGGCCATTATTTCTTTGGCCTTTATGTTCATCGTAAAATCCGCCGTTGAAAACTTCCATTTCATCGGCGGTGCCCGGGGAATGGGGGGACAGGCCGACCTGGCCTCCCTGCCCGTGATTTTCGGCTGGACATTTCTGTGCATCTGGGTGGTCCACAACTTTGTTACCTCCATCATGGGAAAGGCATTGAATACCGTAAGGGACGACGAGGCAGCCGCAGAGTCCATGACCATCAAAACCCGGCGAACCAAGATGACGGCCTTTATGTTCGGGGCCTTCTGGGCCGGTATCGCAGGCGGTCTCTTTGCCCATGTCCTGGCCTATATCAACCCGGGCATGTTCAGCATCAACCGTCTGGCCGAAATCCTGGCCATGGTCTATTTCGGCGGACTCAACTCCATTGTGGGCTCCATCGTGGGCGCCGTCTCCATCAACCTGCTGGGGGAGGCCCTGCGTCCCCTGGAATTGTTCAAATGGATCATCATCCCCCTGATCCTGATCTTTGTCATGATTTTCAGGCCCTATGGCCTGATCTCATTTAAGGAAATCAATGCCAAAAAATTATTGGCGGCCAGGCCCCTGAAGATTCCGGAGGCGTAACCATGGAAGATTTGCTCAAAGTTAAAAGCATGACCCACTATTTCGGCGGACTCAGGGCGGTGCACGGCTACAACCTGTCCATCAAACCCGGCCAGATTGTGGGCCTCATTGGACCAAACGGCGCAGGGAAGACCACCATCTTCAACCTGATCACCGGGGTCTACACCCCCACCCGGGGCGATATTTTTTTTGAAGACCAAAGCATTAAGGGACTGGAAACCAATGAAATTGCGGCAAGGGGCCTGGGAAGAACCTTCCAGAACCTGGCCCTGTGGCGCCACATGAATGTTTTGGATCACATCCGCATGGCCCATTACAGCCAACTGGACTATGGGCTCATGGGGGCTTTTTTCAGAACCCCGGCCTGTCGGCGCCAGGAAAACCAGGTCCTGGAAAATGCCCACCACCTCATGGAATTGTTCAATATCAACGAATATGCAGATCACCTGGTCACCAACCTCCCCTACGGGGCCCAGCGCCGGGTGGAAATGGCCCGGGCCATGGCCACCCGGCCTAAAATTCTCTTTCTGGATGAACCCACCGCCGGAATGACCCCGGACGAACTGGTGCGAATGATTGAGATCATCCGCCAGATCCACCGGGATTTCAAGGTTTCCATCTTCCTCATCGAACATCGGATGCGGTTTGTCATGGAATTGTGCCAGTTTATCCAGACCCTGGTCTTTGGGGAAGTTATTGCCCAGGGGCCGCCGGAAGAGATCCAGAACAATCCAGACGTCATTGAAGCCTACCTGGGAAAGGAGGATGTGACCTGATGCAACTCACCGTTGAAAACCTCAAGGTTTCCTATGGCAATATCACGGCCCTGCACGGCATTAATTTTTCGGTAAAGGCCGGGGAGATTCTCACCATCATCGGTGCCAACGGCGCCGGCAAAAGTACCACATTGAGAGCCATTTCCAGGATGGTACCGGCGGACCCCGGTTCCGTCATTCAATTCCAGGGCCGGGATATCCTACCCTTTTCCGCGGACAAGGTGGTCTCCCGCCTGGGCATATCCCACGTCCCGGAGGGGCGCAGGATATTTGGCAACCTTACGGTCACCGAAAACCTGACACTGGCCTGCTTTGCCAGAGGGGACAAGGCCGCAGTGGCCCGGGATAAAAAGTGGGTGTTTGACCTTTTTGGCCGGTTGGAGGAAAGGAAACACCAATTGGCCGGTACCCTTTCCGGGGGGGAACAACAGATGTTGGCCGTGGGGCGGGCCTATATGTCGGGCCGGGAAATCATGCTTTTGGATGAACCCTCCATGGGGCTGGCCCCCCTTCTCATGCTGGACATGTTCAAGGCGCTTGAGGAAATAAACCGCCAGGGCACTACCATCCTTCTGGTGGAACAAAATGCCCGCCTGGCACTGAAGTTTGCCCAGAGGGGCTATGTATTGGAAAACGGGAACCTGGTGCTGGAAGGCGACGCCAAAGCGCTTCTGGACAACCCGGAGGTAAAAAAAGCCTACCTGGGTGCATAACCCCCTGCAGAACCGGTGTGGTTGGGCCATCCTCCTTCCGACATAAAAACGATCCCCCGAAATACATTTTGTAATTCGGGGGTTACCTTTTTAGTATCCCAGCCCCCCTCCATTCATGGACATGGACGCCGTGGGAAATTTTCCTTATGAAACCGATGTTTTTCTGATAGACTCCATTCCGGTAGCGCGGGAACCCGGGGCATTTTTTTCACCCCACCGGGTGCCTTGGCAGAGACCTTTTCTAAAGGGGGGATCCAGGGAATGGACAGATGGTTTGATATACAACAATTGGGACAAGAAATTTATTGTATCCGGGAATCGGTCCATGTTCAGTCCTTTCTCATCAACGGCAGCCACAGCTCACTGCTCATTGATACGGGCATGGGATTCCTGGACATTAAAACAGTACTGGCACCGCTTTTAAAACCGGAATTGAAGGTGGTCAATACCCATTGGCATTTTGACCACATCGGAGGAAACCCCGGATTTAAGTGTATCCATGCCTCCCAAGCCGACAGCCCCTTGATCCGGTGCCCCATCCCTTCATCGGTTCTGGTTCCCTTCTATATTGATCTATGCAGGTCCGAAAAGATTCCACTTCCAGCCAAGACCACCGGGTTTAATGCCGCTGCCTATGCCATTCCCTCCTTCCAAGGGGATATTTCCATTCTCAATGACGGAGATGAATTCAATCTGGGTCAACGAAAAATCACCACCATTGCCACCCCGGGCCACACCCGGGGAAGCCTTTGTTTCTACGATGAAACTACAGCCACTCTTTTTTCTGGAGATTTCCTCTACGACGGAACCCTCTATGCCCAGTTCAAGGATTCAGACCCCCTGTTGTACAAAGAGAGCCTTGTCAGACTTTCCATGGATTTTCCGGATATTCAACGCCTCTGCCCCTCCCACAACACATTGGAACTGGGACCGAACATTGTCCACCGGGCCCAGTCCTTTTTCCAGGCATTGGAATCGGGCCGGACCCAGTACAAAGTAAGTCAGGAGCCGTGGGGGCCATGCCATCGGCACCAGGGGGAAGGGGTGGAGATGTTTCTTCCCCTGCCTGGAACAGAAGGGCTTGATCCCGTACCGGGCCTGCCCGGTCTATGGGCGGTGGAATAGAACCCCGGACTTAACCATGCCCGGGAAGACATAATTACGATTCATCGTTTTTATTCCCAAACCATTCAAAGTACTCCTGATCCATGCGAACCAGGTGATTGGAGATCAATTCCCTTGAAATAAACTGCACCAGGATAAAGGAAACCAGACCGCCGTCACGGTAACGCTGGATCAGTCTCTTCAGACGGTTGGACAATTGTTTGTGTACCTTGATATGCTTGCCCAGGTCCGGACATCGGTTGGCACGCATCAGTTTTTCCTCATAGGCAAAATGTTCCCGGATGAGTTTGGTTAATTCATCCAAAAGCGGATCAATGGTCCTCTTATCCTTTTCCTGGACCACTGCGGTCAGAATCTGATTGGCAAGGTCAAACAGGGAAACATGCTGGGCATCAATGCGATGGTGCCCGGAACTATAGGCATCCTTCCAGGACAATTTCAATTCATTCTGTTCTCCGGTCGCACCGTTGGCGGCGTCCGCCATGGCCCTTTTCTTCCACTGGCAAACCGACCGGTTTCCACCCTGCTCCTGGGCTTGGGAAAGGGCCTTTTCAACCCGTTCATACCATTTATCAAGTACTTCTTCATCCCCGTACTGGGCCAGGCCGATGCTCACAGAAATGCTTCCCACCCGTTCCAACTCCATCTTTTCGATTAAACGACGAAGCTTTTCTGCCAGGGAAAGGGCGCTTCTGGCTTTGGTGTTGGGAGTGGTGATGAGAAATGAATTCCCTCCCCATCTGCACACCTGGTCTTCCCTACGAACGGTTTTGGCAATTTGCCGGGCCAGATGCACCAGAACCGTATCCCCCTGTACAAGCCCGTATTGCTGATTGATGAGTTTAAAATGATCCAGATCCACCAGGAGTATGGACAAAGGGCGACTTTCCTTGCAGCTCGATTCCATTTCCCCATGGAGGTACTCCATCATGGCGCGGCGGTTTAAAACCCCGGTAAGGGCATCGATCTTGGCCACACGTCTTAACTGATGGTCTTTTTGGGCCAATTGAGTCCGGACATTCTCCAATTCGGTCCGGGTGGATCGAATCTGGATCCGGCGGAAATAGCCCCAGATCCCAACCGCCATGACCCCAAGGCCAATTCCCAACCAGAGAAGGGTTGGGTCTATGCAAAATGTATTTTCAGGAGAGTCGACCGGTTGGACCGTAAAAGATAAAGCCGGAATAACAGTGTCAAGGGAGGGGGTGTCGGTGGCGGCCCATGCCCCGCCTGAAAAAATTATAACAATAAGTAAAAGACTTTTAAAATACCAGTTCATGAATCGCATCTTTAAATAGTAAGTATGTCTGTCTGCAGCACAAAGGAACCATACCGGGTGCCTGCCCGTTTCAAAGGTTAGAAAACGTGCTGTATCTCCAACAAAACTGAGATCTAAGAATCCCATCAAAAGCGGGTAAGATATCCCACTTTGATTTTTGTGTAAATCTGAGATTTTCGATGGTTTGATGAATCCCGATCATATTTACACTATAGCGCAAAAAGGTCAAGGATTTCAAAGGATCGCCCATCAAGCCGTTGTTTTCTTCTTTAATTCAGTTTGGTTGTGGGCTGCGGAAAACAGCAGCCCGCATTCATCAAATATGACAACTAGATAATTTTATCTATTTTCTCACTTGACCTGCGGGTCAGTTCTTGATAGTTGTTTTGACGCATTAAAAGGAGTGATATCGTTAGATCCCTGATACCATAAAGGATTTTTGTCCAGAACATCTTTTTTTTCATCCCCCCCCTAATTGCAAAATTCCATTAACAATACATTGAAAAGTTAGCTGTAAAAACCCAGTAAAAGGAGACACCTGTTGCCATGTTCAAGAATCTTAAATTAACCTATAAACTCATGTTGTCCATCGGAGGTCTTGTACTCGTTGTTTTTGTAGTGACCATGGGCACGATCAATTACAAACAGTCAAAAATAGCCAGAATCACAGCCGAAAACGAACTGATCATGCTTTCCCGCCAATATGGTGAACAGGTGAGTAATTCACTTGGTGATGCTTATGATATCGCACGTTCTCTGGCCTGGAGTGTTGCCGGCATGAAAACCGGAAACAAAATAGCCTCCCGGGAAAGCATCATTGCCGGTATGGGAGAATTATTGAAAAAAAACCCTGGTTTTTTCGGCGTCTGGATGGCCTGGGAACCCAATGCCGTGGACGGCAAGGATGCAGAATATGTGAATGAATCATCCGCCCACAAGCCCAACGGGCAATTTGCCCCATTCTGGAACATCAACGGCGGTATCCACGTCAATCCCCTGGGGGACATGAGTAAACCCTGGTACACCGAACCCCTGAACATGAAAAAAGAGACCATATCCGAACCGGCTGCTTATCGGGTCAACGGTAAAGATACCCGTCTTCTCAGTATCTGCGTCCCCATAATCGTAAAGGGACAGGCACTTGGCGTGGCCGGTGTTGATTTCACCTTGGACCACATCGTTGAAATGGCCGCATCCATTAAGCCCTATGAAGTGGGATACGCGGCCATTGTCACGGCTGAAAAGAAATTTGCAGCCCATCCAAACCCAAAAAATATTGGCAAATCCATTACAGATTACTTTCCCAGGGAAGTAACCCAGGCCATTTCAAACGGCGAGGTCATCAAAATTAAATTCGAATCCCAAAGCCTTGGCGGACAAGCCATGTTGGCCGGTGCGCCCTTTACCATCGGCAAAACCGGAGAACGGGGCTACCTCTTGGTGGCCGCCCCCATGGAGCGGATCATGGCCGATGTTTACAAGATGCGAAATAGCGCCATCTTCATCACATTGGTCTGCCTGATCCTTCTTGGAACCATGATTTTTTTTCTATCAAAGCGACTCATTGTGAATCCCATTCATGGGGTGATCAACGGTTTAAAGGATATTTCCCAGGGAGAAGGGGACCTCACCCGGAGGCTGGAGGCAACCTCAAAGGACGAACTGGGTGAATTATCGGTTATTTTTAACCAATTCATTGAAAAATTACAGCATATGATCCGGGACATTACCCATGGGGTGACCACATTGTCTGACGCCTCCGGTCAATTATCCAACATCTCCGGAACCATGTCCCAGGGGACTGCACAGACATCTGAAAAGGCCAACACCGTTGCTGCTGCCGCCGAAGAAATGACAGCCAACATGAATTCGGTTTCTGCGGCAATGGAGCAGTCCACAATGAGTATCAATACCGTCGCAACGGCCGCCGAAGAGATGAATGCCACCATTATGGAAATTGCGGGCAATGCAGAAACCGCCAGGGAAATTTCACAACATGCCGTGGTAAAAGTCGACAGCTCCACCGAGCAGATGAGCAATTTGGGTGAAGCGGCCAAGTCCATCGGTAATGTGGTGGAAACCATTACCGACATTTCCGAGCAGGTCAACCTGCTTTCCCTCAATGCCACCATAGAAGCGGCCAGAGCCGGAGAGGCCGGCAAAGGGTTTGCTGTTGTGGCAAATGAAATCAAGGATCTGGCCGGACAGACTTCGGATGCCTCCCTCAACATTAAAGGTGAAATCGACAATATTCAGGATACGGTTTCCCAGACCCTCACCGGCATTACCGAAATATCGGATGTGATCAACAAGATCAACGACATTGTCGCCGGCATTGCAACGGCGGTGGAGCAACAGAGTACATCCACCCGGGAGATTGCACAGAATATCAGCCAGGCCTCCACCGGGATCCAGGAAGTGAACCAGAATGTGGGGCAAAGCTCGGCAGTGGCCGGGGAAATCACCCGGGATATCACCGATGTGAATCACTCTTCCACCGAGATGGCCGACCACAGCCACCAGGTACAGACCTCGTCCAAAGACCTGTCATCCCTGGCTGATGCACTCAACGAAATGGTGTCCAGATTTAAAATATAGACATGCCTGAGTCCATACAGCCCCCATAAACGCCCTAGGGGCCTGCCGGAAAACCCAGCAGGCCCCTTTTTACACCTTGAAAAAATCCAAATGTATTTTCCAAAGACCTTATCCGTGCAGGGGCATGCCAATGGCTTTGGATGCCACCTCACCCATGATTTCCCCAAGGGTGGGATGGGCGTGGATGGTATGGGCGATTTCCTTGGCGGTCAGCCCCTTTTCAATGGCCAGGGTGGCCTCTATGATGAGATCCGTTGCATGGGGGCCCATGAGCTGAACACCCAACACCTTTTGGCTGTCGGCCTCTATGATCATTTTGGCTTCACCTGCGATTTCATCAATGGCCTGGGCCTTACCCAAAACCCTGAAATTAACGCTGGCGGTTTTTACTTCAAATCCCTGATCCTTTGCATCGGTTTCACTCAACCCAACAGTGCCGATTTCCGGCATGGTGAAAATTCCGCCCGGAACGGCGTGGTAGGACATTCTACTCTGGGCACCCATGGCGTTTTCGGCCGCCACAAGTCCCTCGTGGGAGGCCACATGGGCCAGCATCACCTTCTGGGGCCCCAGAATATCACCGATGGCGTATACACCTTCAATCCCCGTTTCCATGGCATCGTTGGTTTCTATCCATCCCGGTCCCTGGGTTTGCAGGCCGATGTTTTCTAGTCCAAGTTCCCTGGTCAAGGGTGTACGACCGATACAGACAGCCATTACCTCGGATTCGATAAGGTCGGATTTGAGTTTTTTCGGTTTGGGATTATCGGTAAAAGGACTCAGACCAAGGGAGATACGGACCTGGTCACCTTCATTTTCACAGGATTTGACCACGGTGTCACAAATCACCTTGATCTTTTTCTTTTTCATTTCCCTGAGCAGCAATTTTGAAATGGCCGTATCCACGGAAGGAAGGGGAAGAAGCCTGGACATGGCTTCTACAATGGTCACCTGGGTTCCCAGTGCGGAAAAAATACATGCAAATTCACATCCGATAACCCCACCGCCCACAATGGTCATGGATTTTGGAATGCGGTCCAGGGCCAGGATGTCATTGGAAGACAGCACCCGTTCATGGTCAAAGGGGAAATCCGGTACATTAAGCGGTTTGGTGCCCGTTGCAATGATCAATTTGTCATAGGTCAGTGTTTTGGAGTTCCCCTGACTATCCGTCACTTCCACTTGTCCTGGGGCGCTGATCCTGCCGGTTCCCATCTCGACGGTAACGCCTCTGCTGGAGAGCAGCCCGTCAATCCCCTTTCTCTGGGACTCCAGGATTCTATCCTTACGTGCCATGAGCGCGGTCATATCCGGTGCCACCTCTCCTGTGATGGAAATCCCAAATTCACCGGCCTCTTTACACTTCAACAAAACGTCGGCAGAATTTTTCATTATTTTCGACGGGATACACCCCCAGTTCAAACAGGTTCCACCCAAATTTTCCTTTTCGACCAGGGTCACCTCTCCGCCCAGGGCTGCCGCTCTTAATGCTGCGATATACCCTCCAGGCCCCCCGCCTATAACCGTCACTTTTACAGACATTGTCTCCTCCGTTACATTTTACGGACACGAATACCGGTGCCCTTTCGTGATTTTTACTTTTCTAAATTTAGTAAGTTTTCACAACTTTTTAACTACAAATTAATATTCTCACAAATTTTTTAAAAATTATTTGACATTATCATCACTCTCTTCTATTTATCAAGTAGATTTGATTAAATTCTCACACCCAACTCGTTTTTAGCTAAAAGAGGCATAATGAAAATCGACAAAACCAACATCGACATTATCAGAGAGTTAAAAGAGGGTAAAAAATCCTTCAAAAAAATTGCCGATAAACTTGCCATCACAGAAAACACAGTTCGGGCCAGGGTAAACCGGCTCCAGGACGAGGGCGTCCTTGATATTTGCGGTTTGGTTGATCCCGCAACGCTGCCCGGTCACAGGGTGGTTATTATCGGAATCAAGCTTTCTGAAATGAATCTGGTTGAAAAAGGCAAAGAAATCAGTAAACTAAAAGGAGTCATCTCCACCAGCGTCGTAACGGGTCGGTATGATCTCATCATTACAGTTCTTTTTAAAAAGGGATTCGGTCTGCTCGAATTCTACACAGAAGAGATGGCCAAGGTAGAAGGGGTCAGCTCCGTTGAGACATTTGTCGTTTACAAATCCTACAATCTAAAGGTCCCCTATATTTTTTAGCATAACCCCCAAAAAAAATTAAGGTTGTTGTCATGAGTAACGGTTTAAAAACCACACCTTTAAATGAGTGGCACAAGGGCGCAGGCGCCAACATGGCCGATTTCGGCGGTTACGAAATGCCCCTTTGGTACGCATCCGGCGTAAAAAACGAACATCTGGCGGTACTAAAATCCGCAGGTATTTTCGACACCAGTCACATGGCCTGTATCCGGGTTGAAGGTGACATTTCCTTCTCCCTACTCGACTTCTGTTTCACCAGAGACCTCTCCTCCTTAATGGAAGGACGCTGTGTGTACGGTGCCTTTCTCAACGCAGAAGGACATTGCATCGACGATGCCATTGTCTACAAGATTACCAACACCCGTTTCATGGTCTGCGTCAATGCCGGCATGGGCGGGGAGATTGCCGCCCACCTTGCCGAACAGGCCAAAACCTTTGACGGCCCGGTCACCATCATAGATCTTTCGGGTAAGGTGGCCAAAATGGACATCCAGGGCAAAAATTCCGCCCGCATCCTTTCCAAACTCCTCCAGTCCCCGGAAGTCGTTTTCAGAAAGATGCCCTACTTCTCCTTTAAAGGTGATTTTGACGGCGACGCCCCAGAACCGGTGACCCTCCTTGACGACACCCCGGTCATGCTTTCCAGATCCGGTTACACCGGAGAGTTCGGTTTTGAAATTTTCATTGCCCCCGAACGCATTGTAAAACTCTGGTCCGACATTCTGGCAGCAGGGGAAGAGTTCGGCATATCCGCCTGCGGTCTTGGTGCCCGTGACTCCCTGAGAGCCGGCGCATGCCTTCCCCTCTCCCACCAGGACATCGGTCCCTTCAAATTCATGAACCATCCCTGGGACTTTGCCCTGCCCTACACCCCCGAAAAAGACGGATTCACCAAAACCTTCCTGGGTTCAGATGCCCTGAAGGCCGAAGACGCTGATGTCTTTGTTCTTCCCTTTGTGGGCGAAAACCTGAGAAAGGTCTCCTCCGGGGAGAACACAAAGGTCACACAGGACGGAAGCGACCTCACCGGTCACGTTCTCACCTGTGCCACGGACATGGGTATTGGCTGGCATGACAATACCATTGTCAGCATCAATACCCCTGACCTTCCCAAAGATCTCAAAATCAAAGGCATTGCCTGCGGATTTGTAATGGTATCGGAAAAACTCGCCCCTGGCACCCGCCTGACGCTCACCGAAGGAAAACGTTCCATAAAGGTAACGGTTATTTCCGACATCAGACCGGATAGAACCGCCCGCAAAAAAATCGATAATTTCATTTAATTTTTAGCATTATTTAAGGAGGATACCATGAAAGAAATCAACGAACTGAATCTGCCCGAAGATGTAAAGTACACCAAAGACCACGAATGGGCCAAAATCGACGGCGACACTGTAACCATCGGTATCAATGACTATGCCCAGGATCAGCTGGGAGAAATCGTTTTTGTTGAACTGCCCGAAGAAGGAGATCGATTTGACGCTGAAGATGAGTTCGGCAGTGTTGAGTCCGTAAAAGCGGTATCTGAAATGTACAGCCCCATTTCCGGTGAAGTCGTTGCCGTTAACGAAGATCTGGAAGACGCCCCCGAACTGGTTAACACCGATTGTTACGGCGGCGGCTGGATCATTAAAATCAAAGCATCCGACATGGCTGAACTGGACAGCCTCCTGGACAAGGCAGCCTACCTTGAAATGCTGAAAGGATAATAAATCATGCGTTATCTGCCACATACCAAAGAAGACATCGCAAGTATGTTGGCCGTCACCGGCCATTCATCCATCGATGAATTGTTTGAATGCATACCGGAATCCGTCCGGCTGAAGGATCCTATGGATCTGCCCGAAGCCAAGAGCGAATGGGAACTCAACGAGTACATGGAAGAAATGGCCTCCCAAAACATCGCTTGTAAGGATTACACCTGTTTCATGGGTGCCGGTTCCTACGATCACTTTATCCCTTCCATCATCCCCTACCTGGTGTCCCGGTCCGAATTCATGACCGCCTACACCCCGTACCAGCCTGAAGTCAGCCAGGGTACCCTCCAGGGGATCTATGAATTCCAGACCATGGTCACCCAACTCACCGGCATGGACATTGCCACCGCATCCCATTACGACTGCGGTACCGCCCTTGCCGAATGTGCCCTGATCGCCCTTCGTAAGAAAAAGAAACTCAACAAGATTGCCGTTTCTTCCCTGGTTCACCCCAACCACCGCCGGATTATTGAAACCTATATCAACCCGGCCGGATACGAGCTGGTTGAAATCCCTGCCACAGCAGAAGGGCTCACCGACCTTGCCGTTCTGGAAGGCATGGACGATGTGGCCGGCATTGCGGTTCAGTCCCCCAACTTCTTCGGCAACATCGAGGACCTTCCCGCAGTTCGGAAAATCGCCGACGAAAAGAAAATCCTCATGATCGCTTCCTTTACTGAATCCATTGCCTATGGTCTTCTGAAAAACCCGGGCAGCATCGGAGCCGACTTGGTGGCCGGTGAAGGCCAGAGCCTTGGCATCGCCAAAACCTTTGGCGGTCCCGGCCTTGGACTTTTGGCCGGAACCAAAAAGCTCATGCGTGACCTTCCCGGACGTCTGGTGGGCAAGGCCAAGGATGCAGAAGGCAAAGACGGCTTTGTTCTGACCCTGTCCACCAGGGAACAGCACATCCGCCGGGAAAAAGCCTCTTCCAACATCTGCTCCAACAACGGCCTCAACGCCATGACCGCAGCCATGTACATGGCCACCGTGGGCAAAATCGGCCTGAGGGAACTGGCCCTGCAAAACCACGACAAGGCCGTGTATCTGAAATCCGAACTTGAAAAAGTGGGGTTTACAGCCGTTCACACCGGTCCCTTTTTCAACGAATTTGTGATGAAGGCCCCTGCCGATTTCAAAGAAAAACGGGCCAAACTCATCCATGACAAATGCGTATTTGCCGGTGTGGAACTGGCACCCTTCTACCCCGAAATGAAAGATTATTATCTTTTCTGCGCCACGGAGACCGTGTCCAAAAAAAATATCGATGAGCTGGTAAAGGAGGTGGCATAATGATTAAGCAGCCAGGAACCAGCGGTTTGATTTTCAACGAACCCCTGCTCTGGGACAAGAGCCGGGACGGTCGTTGTGCTTTTTCCATCCCCAAATCAGACGTAGAAAGAAGTGAATTGGATCCCGCCCTGGTGGGGGATGCCCCGGACCTTCCCCAGCTTTCCGAGCTGGATGTGGTCCGTCACTACACCCGCCTGTCCCAGTGGAACTTTGGTGTGGATTCCGGAATGTACCCCTTGGGATCCTGTACCATGAAGTACAACCCCAAAATCAACGAAGTCCAGGCCGCCCGCAAGGGCTTTGCCGGTGCCCATCCCCTGGCCGGTGAAGAATTCTCCCAGGGTGCCCTTCGGTTGATGTACGAATTGGAAAAATGTCTGTGCGAACTCACGGGCTTCCCCGCAGCCACCCTACAGCCGGCTGCCGGTGCCCATGGTGAGCTGACCGGTATGCTCATGATCCATGCCTACCATGCAAAACAGGGTAGGCAGCGCTCCAAGATCATCATTCCGGATACGGCCCACGGCACCAACCCGGCCTCTGCATCCCTGTGCGGTTACAAGTCCGTCAATGTCAAATCCGGCCCCAATGGCACCCTTGAACCGGAGACCGTTGCAGCCGTGATGGACGAAGAAACCGCAGGCATCATGATCACCAACCCCAACACCCTGGGTATCTTCGAAGAACACATTGTTGAAATCTGCAAGATCGTTCACGACAAGGGCGGGCTGGTCTATGGTGACGGCGCCAACATGAACGCCATCATGGGGGCGGTACGTCCCGGAGACCTGGGAATCGACGTCCTCCACCTCAACGTGCACAAGACCCTGTCCACCCCCCACGGCGGTGGCGGTCCCGGTGCCGGGCCGGTCATGGTAAAAGACTGCCTGGTCCCCTTCCTGCCCGTGCCCCGGGTTGAAAGGGATCTGGACAGCTATAGGTTTGTCACCGACTGCCCCGACTCCATCGGCCGCCTCCACACCTTTTATGGCCACTTCGGCGTTCTGGTCAGAACCCTTGCCTACGTCCTTTCCATGGGACCGGACGGCCTGCGTGATGCCAGCCGTTACGCCGTGCTCAACGCCAACTATATCAAAGCCAGTCTCAAGGATACCCTGAACCTGCCCTTTGACGTCCCCAGCATGCACGAATGTGTTTTCAACGACAAACATCAGCAGGAATTCCACGTCACCACCATGGACATGGCCAAGGGACTGCTGGACAAGGGCTTCCATCCGCCCACGGTCTACTTCCCCATGGTTGTGGATGCCGCCTTTATGGTGGAACCCACGGAAACCGAATCCAAGGAAGACATTGACCACTTCATCAATGCGGTCAAAGCCATTGCCGAGGATGCCCGTGAAAATGCGGAAAAACTCCACCAGGCGCCCACATTGACCAAGGTGCGGCGCATGGACGAAGTCTCTGCCGCCCGGAAGCCATGCCTGAAGGGATAAAATCAGCACAGCGCACTTGCGTATTCCAGGATCTGGGTATCCTGGAATACCGCAAGACGTTGGACCTGCAGGAATCCACCCGGTCCGCCAAAGTGGAAGATCCCCTTTTGCCGGACCGGGTCTTTTTTGTCCAGCACCCCCCCGTCTTTACCTTGGGAAAACGGGGCGGCCTTGAAAACCTTGTGGTGTCCAAGGCATTTTTGGATGAAAAAGGCGTTCAAACCGTCCAGACCGACCGGGGCGGGAATATCACCTACCACGGACCGGGCCAGGCCGTGCTCTACCCCATCGTTGATCTCGAAAGGGCCCGCATCGGGGTGGCGGATTTTGTATTTGGCCTGGAAGAACTCATGTTAAGAACCGTAGGGGATTTCGGCATAGACGCCAAGCGGGATGCCAAGAACCACGGCCTTTGGGTTCAGAATAGAAAAATCGGCAGCGTGGGGCTTTCCATCAAACATGGGATCTCCATCCACGGCCTTGCACTGAACTTCACCCTGGATCTGACCCCCTTTACCTGGGCCAATCCCTGTGGCATGTCCGATGTCTCCATGACGTCGGTGGCAACGGAGTTAAGGGAACAGGGCAGCCCCATAGAAGATCTTTCCATGGACCAGGTGATCCAAAAGTTCCAGACCAATTTTTGTGAAATTTTTAATTTTAACCTGGAGGCCTCAAGGGATGAATCCGGCCTGTGACCACAGGCCGGATCTACCATGACGAATCATTCGGGTTAAGTGTCAATAAAGGAAAGGTACCATGTCAGGTTCCTGTAAATCGTCCCGAAAAGGGAAACCCAGTTGGCTGAAAAAACGCCTACCCCGTGGAGGGGATTATCAACGTGTGACCCAGTTACTCTCCTCGGCCCACCTTCACACCGTGTGCCAGGAAGCCAACTGCCCCAACATGTTTGAGTGTTTTTCAAAAAACACATCCACCTTTATGATCCTGGGATCCCAATGTACCCGCCATTGCCGGTTTTGTAATGTTACAGCAAACCCGCCGGAAATGGTGGACCCCCTAGAACCCAAGCGCGTAGCCCAGACAGCCTCGGAGCTGGGGCTCAAATACGTGGTGGTCACCTCGGTCACCCGTGACGACCTTGAGGACGGCGGTGCAGCCCATTTCGCCGCCGTGATCCGGGAACTCAAATCGGAAGGCCAGAATCCGCCGGCAAAGGTTGAGGTTCTGATTCCCGATTTCCAGGGGGATATCAACGCATTAAAAACCGTTGTGGACGCCAAACCCGACGTGCTGAACCATAACCTGGAAACCGTTGCCTCCTTATATGCCAAAGCCCGGCCCGAGGCCAAATACCATCGATCCCTGGAGCTGCTGAAACGGGTCAAGGCACTTGATCCGGATATGCCCGCCAAATCAGGTATCATGGTTGGTCTGGGGGAAACCCGGGACGAGTTGATCCAGACCCTCCAGGATCTTTATGACCACCATTGCGACATCCTCACCATCGGCCAGTATCTCCAGCCCACGCGGCAGCATCTGTCCGTTGAAAAATACTACCATCCCGATGAATTCAAGGAACTGGAGGATATAGCTAAAAAAATAGGCTTCAAACAGGTGGCCTCGGGCCCCTTTGTGCGAAGTTCCTATAATGCCGAAGAGCTGTACAGCTCCTGATACGTTTCTTCTCCAACAGGGGGTGGATTTGATCCCCCCCCTGTATCAGGAGCTGTGCTGCTCCTGCTTCAGCTTTCCGGCCGGGGCGATTTCAATATAGGAAGCACCCTGGGCCGGACCAAAACTCCCCGCCAGAACAATAATCAAATCTTCTGCCTTTATTTTTTTCTCTTTAATCAACCGTGAAATGCCGTTTTTCAATGGGCAAGCCCCTTCTTTGGCCGGTTCGGCAAAATCCGCATCCACACCATAGGACAGGGAAAGCGCCCTAACGCCCCTTGGGTCGTAGACCTGGGCATGGATAATGGTATCCCCCCGGTAGGCCGCCAGGGCACGGATGGCCCGGCCCGTCACCGTGTCCGCAACAATACCCCGGATCTTCAACCGGAAGGCCGCCTTCACCGCCGCCTTTGCAAGATAGGTGGTAACCCGATCCTCATTTGTATAGGGCACTTCGTTAAAAGTGCTTCTTCTGTTCTCCACATCCAGGGCAATGGCCGACATGGTTTTAACCGCTTCCACGGGATATTTCCCCGAAGCGGTCTCTCCCGAAAGCATCACCGCATCCACATGGTCCAGGCAGGCATTGGCCACATCCGAGACCTCGGCCCGGGTGGGCCGGGGAGAGGTGATCATGGAGTGGAGCATCTGGGTGGCAACGATGACGGGCCTTCGGCGGACAATGCATTTCCGGATGATATCCTTCTGGATCATGGGAATCTGTTCCGTGGGAATTTCCACGGCCAGGTCCCCCCGGGCAATCATGACCCCATAGGCATGGTCCAGGATTTCATCCAGATTGGAAACCCCCTGGCCGTTTTCGATCTTGGCAATGATCTTCATGGCGGATTTTTTCCGGTCCAGGATTTTCTGCACCGCCATGACATCGTTGCCGCTGCGCACAAAGGAATGGGCTATGAAATCCAAATCCTGGTCGGCGGCCAGCTCGATGAAGGCAATGTCCTTTTCACTGAGGGCCGGGAGTTTGACATGGACAGAGGGAATGTTCACGCTCTTTCTGCCCTGGATAATACCGTCGTTTTCCGCATGGCAGATCAGGTGGGACCCTTCTTTTTTCACCGCGGTTAATGCAATGCACCCATCATCAATGAGAACGGCAGACCCCACGGGAACATCCTCGGCAAAATGGGGATAGGAGACGCAAACGGTTTCGGCCAGGGAAATCTCCTTGGGCGCCCCTTTGATGCGGACATAATCCCCGTGCTTGACGGTCAGGGGTTTAGCGGTTTCGCAGGTGCGGATCTCCGGACCTTTGGTATCCAGAAGAATGCCGATTTTTGAAGAGACCCGGCGGATATTGGTGATGATCTCAAGGGCCTGGTCGTGGGTAAGGTGTGCGGTGTTAAGCCGGGCCACATTCATCCCGGCACTGAAGAGACGCGTTATAAATTCACCGGAACATTCATGGCTGGAAATGGTGGCCACTATTTTGGTTTTTTTCATCCATACCTCCTTTGGCACACAGGGTCATGATGTAATTTTCAATACCAATGACCGGGTCCAATGAAGAGGTTTTCAGAGTAAAATCCATATCAGAGATACCCATGAGCCCCAGTGAGAGTTCTTTTAATGTAAATTTTTCAGCCTTCAACAAGGTCTGATATACAGGGTATGGACTTTTGGGGTTGGGCGCAAGTAAAAGATCCGAGGCCGGCGCCTTTTTGGTTTTCCCTTTGTTGGTCTGCAAAACCGCATCCTGTTTTTCCATTTCCGCTTTCCGGGCCTGGTCCTGGGACACCACATGGGGAAAGATCTGTTGCTTAAAGGCGTTGAAATTCATCCCCGTCATTCTGAAGTGGGGCATCTGCCGGGAAAGCCCCATGAGAAAGGACTTTGCCAACACCAATTTTCGAAGCTGATTTTCCAATGCCTTGAGAATCTGCAAGGGATGGTAGCCTTCGGATAAAAGGGAGGTGAGGAAAAACAGGGACTGGGAAAGATCCCTGTCCATGACCGCGTTGGTCAGGCTGAAGATGGGATCCTTTTTATCCCGCTTCACAACCGCCTTGACCGCATCCATATCAATGACCGGATTATCGCCGCTGAAGGCCGTCAGCTTTTCAAGATTGCCCACCAGCAGATCCGGGTTGAAGCCGATGAGGTCGGTGAGCATGCGAAAGGCATTGGGATCGATGCGTTTTCCCGAACCGGCCAGGGTCTTTTTGCACACGGCCTGGAGCACGGCCTGCTGTTCGTCCAGGTCGGCCTTTCTGCTGCCCTGGGCAACGGAGCAATCGATGATCAGCCCATTGGCATCGATACTTTTATAAATTTTCTTCCGGCGGTCCATTCCCGTGGTGGAAAAAACCAGGCAATGGTTCTGGGGAAGTCCCTTTTTGATGTGCTCGATGAGCAGATCCAGGTCACTGGCCGAGTATGTGATTTCCCCCTGGGCACCTGAAGTGAACAAAGGTGCGTTCTTCACCAGAATCAGCTTCCGGGTCATGAGAAAGGAAAAGGTGGTGGCCTGTTCCATGATGTCCCCCATGGAGACGGCGGTTCCATCCACGGTTTCCACGGCAAAGGCGGGATCCTCCCCCTTGAGAAAGGCCGGTGTGAACTGGGAAAGCACCTCCCGGGTCAGCACGCCTTCCCCTGATAGAAGAATCACCTGGGGAAATTCATCGGCCTGCTTTTTCAGCCAATCGGAAAATGCCTTGTGCTTAAGTACGGTCATTGGCAGCCCTGTATAGACGGATCATGATTCCCAGGGCCAGGCAGGAGACCACCAGACCGATGCCCTGGGAAAGACTGATGAAATCAAAGAAAAAATCCCCCCGAAAATCCCCACGGAAGAATTCGATAAAGGAACGGAAGGCCGAGTACAGCATGATATAGGCCAAAAAGACCATGCCGTCGAACCGCTTGCGCCGCTGGATGCCAATGAGGATGAAAAACAGGATAAGGTTGGAAACCACCATGTAAAGCTGGGTGGGATGGAGCAGCACATCCAAAGGCGCCAGGCTTTGGGGATGGGAAAACGATATGGCGAAGGGCAGATCGCATTCCCTGCCGTAGCAGCAGCCGGCAAAAAAACAGCCCACCCGGCCGATGGCGTGCCCCAGGGCAATACCCGGTGCAATAATATCCCCTGTCTTCAGCACGGGAAGCCCCTTGTGCTTCAAAAAGACAAAGGCCGCCAGGGTGGCCCCCAGAAAGCCACCGAAAAAGACCAGCCCCCCGTTCCATATCTTAAGGATATCCAGGGGCGCAGCCAGGTAAGCGTCCAGGTTCACCAATACATAGAGCAACCTCGCCCCCACCAGGGCCGAGACCAGAATCACAAAAAACAGATCGGAAATATCTTCGCCCCTTGTGTTGAAAAAGGCGGCGTTGCGTTTTGAAAACCAGATGGCCGTGATAAACCCCAGGGCCAGGAACAGGCCATAGGTATACAGGGTGATATGCCCGAATTTAAACAGTATGGGATACATAGGACGCTTTTAATGTCTGCACCGGCTAAAGATCCGGCATCTTGTTAAACATCATGTGGTAAATGAGGATGCCCATTCCAACGCAGATGGCGGAATCGGCCACGTTGAAGGAAGGCCAGTGGGCACTTCCGATGTAGAAATCCAGAAAGTCCACCACCTTGCCGTAGACAAAACGGTCAATGAGATTGCCCACGGCCCCGCCAAAGACAAGGGCAAGGCCATAGGATAAAAACAGGTATTCCTTGGCGGTCCGTTGATAGAACCAGACCAGGGCCAGGGTCACCAGGGTGGATAGAAAAAGGAAAACAAATTGGCGCACCCCCTGGGACTGCCCGGCAAAGACCCCAAAGGCCCCCCCGGGGTTCAACACATGGTTGATGTTGAAAAACCCGGGGATAACTTCGATGTGGTCATAGAGGGCAATGGTGCGGCTGATCCAGAATTTGGTCACCTGGTCGATGAGGCAGACCACCCCGCCGACCAGGATCAAACGTAACCATTCGCGTGGAATCACCACCGACACCTAGAGGATCTCTTGAAGGGCGGAAACACATCGGTGGCAGGCAGTGGGATGTCCGGTGTCGTCGCCGATGGTATCTGAATACCGCCAGCAACGTTCACATTTTTCACCCACGGCCTTGGTGACCTTAACCTTCAGCCCCTGGATCTCCTTGCCTTGGAAGCAGTCACCCTCGACGACATCCACCAGACCGGCCACGGAGACAATGAAGATGTCGTTGAGCTCAAGGGGAAGGTTTTCCACATCGGTCTTGAGTTCGGATTCCGGCAGCTCAATTTCAACGGCCGCATCCAGACCATGGCCGATGAGTTTGGCCTTTCTGGCCTCTTCAAGGGCCTTGGACACCTCGGCCCGCAGGTCAAGGATCCGATCCCATTTCACCGCCAGTTCATCGTTCTTCCATTCCGGAACCAGGGTTGCCATCTCTTCCATGTGGACACTTTCCTTGCCTTCACCGTTCTTGGGCAGGAACTGGTAAATTTCCTCTGCGGTGAAGGGAAGGATGGGGGCCATGAGTTTCACCAGGGCGTCCATGATGTGGGCCATGACGGTCTGGGCGTCCCTGCGGTCACGGCTTTCGGCCGGAGAGGTGTAGAGACGGTCCTTGATGATGTCCAGGTAGAAGGCGGACAGGTCCACAACACAGAAGTTGTGCAGGGCATGGTAGATGGTATGGAACTCCAGGTTCTCATAGGCTGCAAGGCAACGGTCCACCACCTTGTACAGCTTGTGCAGGATGACCTGATCCAGTTCGGACATTTCAGCCACCGGTCGGCTGTCCCGTGCCAGATTAAAATCGTTAAAGTTGCCCAGCATGAACCGGCAGGTGTTCCGGATGCGGCGATAGGCATCGGAGAGCTGTTTGATGATGTTGTTGGAGATGCTCACATCCCCCCTGTAATCGGCGGAGGCCGCCCAGAGGCGGAGAACATCGGCACCGTATTGTTTGATCACGGAATCCGGAGCCACAACATTGCCCACGGACTTGGACATCTTATGGCCTTTCTCATCCACCACAAAACCATGGGTGAGAACGGCTTTATAGGGGGCCTTTCCGGTTCTTCCCACTGCGGTGAGCAGGGAGGAATGGAACCATCCCCTGTGCTGATCCGAGCCTTCCAGGTAGAGATCGGCCGGTCTTTCCAAGCCTTCGGTCTCATCCAGAACCGCAGCATGGGAGACACCGGAATCAAACCAGACGTCCAGGATGTTGCCGTCCTTTTCAAATTCGGTGCATCCGCACTTACAGGTGGCCCCTTGGGGCATGAGGAAGGCCGTATCCTTTTCAAACCAGATGTCCGAGGAATGCTCGGTGAACAGGGCGTGGATCTTGTCCACGGATTCCCGGGTCACATAGACTTCCTTACACTCCTTACAGTGGAAAACCGGGATGGGAACGCCCCAGGAACGCTGGCGGGACAGACACCAGTCCGGACGGTTTTCAATCATGGAGTAGATGCGTTCACGGCCCCAGGAGGGAATCCATTTGACGTTGTTGATCTCTTCCAGGCTCTTCTGGCGAAGCCCTTCCTTGTCCATGGAGATGAACCATTGGGGAGTGGCCCGGAAGATCACCGGTTTTTTACATCTCCAGCAATGGGGATAGGAATGGGAAATCTCCTCCTGTTTTAGCAGGGCCCCCTTTTCTTCCAGGGCTGCGGCGATTTCAGAGTTGGCCTTGAAAATGAACTGACCGGCAAATTGTCCAACGTCCTTGGAGAAGACCCCGTTGTTTTCCACGGGGGAGTAGCAGTCCAGACCATAGCGTTTACCCACGATATGGTCGTCTGCGCCATGGCCGGGTGCGGTGTGAACACAACCGGTACCGGCTTCCAGTGTAACGTGGTCCCCCAGGATGATCAGGGAGTCCCGGTCGTATAAGGGATGGGTGCATTTTTTATTTTCCAGGTCGGTGGAGGCAATATCACCAATGATTTCATATCCGGTGATGCCCAGCTGGTCCATGACCGATTCCACCATCTTCTTGGCCATGATCAGTATGCCGTGGTCTGGCGTTTTTACACTTGCATATACAAACTGGGGATGGAGACAGATGCCCAGGTTGGCCGGGATGGTCCAGGGGGTGGTGGTCCAGATCACCACGGAAACGGGCTGGGAACCGGCATTGGGAACCAGATGGCTCACATCATCCTTCATGGGGAATTTCACAAAGATGGAGGGAGAGGAATGATCGTGGTATTCGATCTCGGCCTCGGCCAGGGCGGTCTGGCAATTGCAGCACCAATAGATGGGTTTCTTTCCCAGGAACATGTCGCCGGACAGGGCAAATTCACCGCATTCCTTGGCAATGCGGGCTTCATAGGCGTAGTTCATGGTCAGATAGGGTCTGTCCCATTCTCCTGCAACCCCAAAGCGTTTGAACTCCTCCCTCTGGATGTCGACGAATTTTTCTGCATAGGCCCGGCATTCCCGGCGGACTTGAACCGGGGTCATTTCTCGTTTTTTCTTGCCCAGCTTTTTATCCACATTGTGCTCAATGGGCAGCCCATGGCAGTCCCAACCTGGTACATAGGGGGCGTTGAAACCCGACATCTGCCGGGAACGGATGATGATATCTTTTAGTATTTTGTTGATGGCGTGGCCCATGTGCAGATGACCGTTGGCATAGGGCGGGCCGTCATGGAGGATGAAAAGGGGTTTTCCTTCGGAGCTTTCCCGAAGTTTCTTATAAATCTGTTTATCTTCCCACTCTTTGAGCTGCTTTGGTTCTCTCTGGGGCAGGTTGGCCTTCATGGCAAACTTTGTTGAAGGCAGGTTAAGTGTTTTTTTATAGTCCATTCTTCCTCCGAAACAGGATTGGTTATCAACAGTATTAAACTTTTCTTTCTAAAGCCTATGGCTGTGAAAGTCAAGGTTTGACTTTGTTGGGGATAATCGCTATATCCTTTTTTACCACATGAAAACCCGTCTTACATATGCCACACCCGACCCCGCCGGGGTAGAGACCCTCAGCAGGGGCCTGGGTTGCCATCCCATCATCGCCGGATTGCTCTGGGAAAGGGGAATTCGCACCCTTGATGCCGCCCATGGGTTTTTCTCCATTGACTTCCATAAGCTCACCAACCCTTTCAGTCTCAAGGGCATGGACAAGGCGGTTGAGCGCATCTACGATGCCGTTGGAAACAATGAAAAAATAATGGTATTCGGCGATTTCGATGCAGACGGCGTTACGGCAACCGCCCTTTTGTGCGATTATTTCGCCGCAATGGAGGCCGATGTCACCTGGTATATCCCCCACAGGATAAAGGAAGGCTACAGCCTGCAGACCGACCATATCCGGAAGGCTGCAGAACAACAGGTGGATCTCATCGTCACCGTGGACTGCGGTATCACCAGCCACGACGCCATTGAGGCGGCGGCATTGGAGGACATCGACGTCATCGTCACCGACCACCATGAACCCGGTGAAAAGATCCCCCCTGCCCTGGCCGTCATCGATCCCAAACAGAAGGACTGCGATTCCGGCCTGGAGTATCTGGCCGGCGTAGGCGTTGCCTTTTTCCTGACCATGGCCCTTCGCAAACATTGCCGCGAAAGGGGAATGTGGGAACGCCTTCCGGAACCCAATCTACTGGCGGCCCTGGATCTTTTTGCCATCGGCACCATCGGCGATATGGTTCCCCTCATAAAAGACAATCGCACCCTGACCCTGGCCGGAATCCGCCAGATCAAAAAAGGGATACGCCCGGGGATCTGTTCCCTGGTGCGGGCGGCCCGTCTGGATTTGTCCAGCCTGGATTCCGATGATCTTTCCTTTAAGCTGGTGCCGCGAATCAATGCCGCAGGTCGGATTTCACACGCCCGGATCTGTGTCTCCCTGCTCACTGCCCAGGGTACCATGGAAGCTGAAAAAACCGCCATTCTTTTGGATGACCTGAACCAGAAGCGCCAGCTCATCGAAAGGGAGATTGTGGCGGACATCGAAAGGCGCATTTCGGAAAAACCCGCCCTGCTCTCCAAACGGATATTGGTGCTCTGGGATGCCCTGTGGAATCCAAGCGTCCTTGGCATTGCCGCATCCAAGCTGGCCCGGAAATACGTCCGTCCCGTGGTACTGCTCTCCAGCGAAGCCGATTCGGCCATGGGCTCCTGCCGAAGCATCAACAATATCAATATCCACAAGGCACTTGGCGAGGCATCCGACCTTCTGGAACGGTTCGGGGGCCATGCCATGGCATCGGGACTGGCCCTGAAAAAGGAGAACCTGCCCCGGTTGGCGGAAAAGCTCCAAGCCCACATGGAATCCCAGTATTCCGAAGCCGAATTCCAAAAGACCCTGGACATCGACGCCCCTTTGGAGATGGAAGACATCACCTACGATTTGGCCTGCCAGTTAGACCAGCTCCGGCCCTTTGGCACTGCCAATCCAGAGCCCTTGTTTCTGGTCTCCAATCTAAAGGTGGTCTCCTCCCATTTGCTGGGGGGTCGCCATCGTAAAATGACCTTGCAGCAAGAGGGAGCCCCCAACGGCCCCGTGGTGGAGGCCCTTCACTTTAACATTTCCGACCCCGACCATCTCCCGGATCGGTATTCCCAGCTGGCCTGCCGGTTGAAGATGAATAAATTCAAAGCCGGTTCAGTGCAATTGATCATTGAAAGCATATAGCCCCATCAAGGGCTTTCCCCCCTCCAAATCCAATTCCAATGAAATCTCCAGGTTGGTTTTTTATCTTGCCTGGGCCCGTTGTTTTAAGCTATAAATACAGACTGACAAAAATCGTCCAGTTAGAAGCGAAGGATATATCTATGGCTAAAATGTTTTACACCGGGAACAGAGAAGCAAAACTTCTTTCGAAAATCGAATCATCCAAGGAAAGGGAACGCATCAAGACCATTGGACTGATTCGGGATAACATAGAAGACTTCGCCAACAAGGTGTCCATGAAACTCATCGAGTCCGGACTCATCGAAACCGTGAGCAAGTCCAGCGTCGAGAATCAGATCGTCAGAAGCCTTGATAATCTGATAAAGGCAGAAGATTTCGATATCGACTACATGGTCGCCCCCTTCAGAACCCTGGTCACCAATCCCAATGTTGCAAGCCTTTACCTCACCGCCTTCATCGTTGAGACCCTTATCAACCACAAGGACGTCATCGACGTTTACGGCAGTGACGAAGATATTTATTTTTGCATCCAAAAGGAATTGACGGCCCTCAAGGAAAGGTAACCCGGAAATACCGAGTTTGACGACAGATCAGAACTCCGGTGTCGGCAGCCTCCGCCGACACCGGAGTTTTTTTATGGGGCGGGGCCTAGGTTTGCGATAAGGTCAAGGCTTCCCCTTACCCTTCCGGTCCAAAATTCAAGTAACCCATGCTTCAATGGTGACTATGGGGGCGATTTCCGTGGCGGTGGAAATGCTCGTGACGATGGACGTGGATTTCACTGTCCGTTAGAATCCGGCCCCCCTCCATGGAAAAGATCCGTTTTGCCACCTCATCCACGAAATCATACTCATGGGAAATCACCAGATAGGTCATTCCCAGGCCCTTTAACACTTGGGCCAGGGTGGTCTTCACCTCGGCGTCCAGCCCTGCCGTGGGTTCATCCAAGAGCAAAATTTTAGGGGACATGGCCATGACCGCCGCCAGGGCCACCAGACGCTTCTGCCCCCCGCTCAACCGGTGGGTCACCGCATCCCTGAGATGGGAGATTTCCAATCGTTCAAGGGTTTCTTCTGCCTTTATCCCGGCCTGCCTGGGTGCCAGCCCCTGGTTCAAGGGACCAAAGGCCACATCGTCCAGCACCGTGGGGCAGAAGAGCTGGTCGTCGGAATCCTGGAATAACAAACCCACCCGGGTCCGGATCCCGGCGAAATCGGACTCCTTTTCCATGGGCCGGCCAAAAATCTCAATGGTACCGGCCTGGGGACGGCACAATCCCATGATGGTATGGACCAGGGTGGTTTTACCCGATCCGTTGGGCGCCATCATGCCGATGCGGTCACCCTGGAGGATCTCCAGGTTTAAATTGTCCAGCACCGGCCGGGTTCCACCGGCATAGGTAAAGGAAATATCCGTCAGTCGAATAAGGGGGCTGTTCTCTTTCATCAATGGAGGTGTTCCCATACAAATAGTCCCGGGCCCGCCAGGGCCGCGAGGGTTAGCATCACCGCATTGAACCAGTGCTCCGGATAAATGTCAAGGGTATGGAACCGACCGTTGAACCCCCGGCAGCGCATGGCCTTGTGGACCCGCCCCGCCCTCAGGAAGGCACGGACAAAGAGCATCCCTGTCATATGGGCATAGGTCCGGTAGGAATGGACATTGGTCCCGGGCTGAAACCCCCTGAACCGGGCGGCCCTGAGCAATCGATCATACTCCTCTTTGATCACGTAGATGTACCGGTGGGACATGAGAAAGAGGAAGATGAGCTTTTCAGGCACCCTAAGCTGCTGTAAACCAAACCCCAGGGCCTGGATGGGCAAAGGGGCCAGAAGTGCGATGAAAACCAATAAAATGGCCACGGATTTGATGCTGACGGCCATGCTGTAGGCCACCCCCGGCCCACTGATGTCCAGGGTAAGTCCCAGCACCTTCCAGGTGGCCATGGTCTCCCCCCCAAAGGTCAGGGGCAGAAAGACCCAGATCATGGCCAGGAATCCCACCAGGGGCAACAGGCGTTTTTTCACGGTGGACAGTGGAATCCCAGCCACCCCTGTCAAAAGCACCGAGAGAAAAAGAAAGGCAAGGATGACCTCGGTATTCCGGCACAGGGCCGCCGGCACCGATAGGGCCAGGGCGGAGAGAATGCTGAATTTGGGCGTCAGCCTCTGGAACAGGGGTTTGGATGGGGTCGTTTTCATTTGGCTGGCCCCATCCGTTCCAATGGATTACCCTTGAACCATCTAAAGGCAAAGCAGGCACAGAAGATAATTAAGATCCCCAGCCCCATGCGCCACGGGGCGATTCCCTTTTCAACCGGGTTGGCCGTCTCTTCCACCAGCTGGGAACCGGTGAGTTTATCCAGATCCAGGATCCATTGGCCGGCATGGCCTGGGCTGGCCTCCACCTGGATTTTCAGCCCCTGGGTAATGGGTGTGGCCAGGGCAAATGCATACTTGCCCTGGTCGTTGGTAACCCCCTGGTGGAGGATTTCTCCGTCTTCAAGGCCCATGGCCAGAACCCGGGCCCCCTTGCAGGGATGCTTTGCCCCGAACCCCGCCTCCACCTGGATCATCCCGTTTTCCACCTGGGCAAAGGCCACCACCTTGTGGGCCAGTGACGGGCTGGGGACCACCAGCACAAAAGCTAGGCACAAAACAGAACAAATGGAAAAGACATGTTTCATGATGCCACCCTTTGAAGCCGGGGAAGGATTTCAGGATAGACCCGGACCAGGAATGAAATACAGAAACCGGTGATCAGCCCTTCCATGATCATCACCGGCACATGGGCCGCCACAATGGCGCCGGCGGTCTTGAAAAAGCCCTGGTCCGTGAACCAGAGGGAGGCGGCCATGGAAAGGGCGGATAGGAAGATGGAAAGCGCCCCGGCCCCGGCCCCGGCGGCAAAGTTCATGGCCTTGGACCGTCCCAGCAGAGGGGAGAAAAGATAGTGGACCAGAATTGCGGGGACCGCCATGATAAGCAGGTTCACCCCCAGGGCCGTGAGCCCGCCGTATTGGAATAACACCGCCTGGAGCACCAGGGCGGTGAGGATGGCCGGCACGGCGGCAAGACCGAGAATAAGGCCGATGAGTCCGTTGAGGATCAGGTGAACCGATACCGGACCGATGTTCACATGGATTAATGAGGCCACAAAAAAGGTGGAGGCCAGGATGGCGGTCTGTACCATCTGTTCGGTGTCCATCTTTTTTAGCCCCACTGCGGTCATGGCAATGGCGGCGGCAGCGCCGCCCGCCAGTACCGGTCCGGAAAGAATACCTTCTGAGATATGCATGGATCAGTTCCCCTCGGTTTTTTCAAAATGGACCCAGATCACGGCGCCCAACTCAATGTTCTTGTCCTCCCCCTTGAAGGCCATCTTTCGATCGGCCGTATTCAATGCGGCAAACCCCCACCAGCCGTCAAAGGGCGCCATATAGGAAAAGACACCGTTGCCATCGGCCTTGATGGTCTGGGTCACCATGAGATCGGAAGGGGCCTTTACCCCGCCTTTTTCATTGTAGTATTCCACTTCCACCTCGGCCCACGGTACGGGCTTGCCCTTGAGCATGACCCGGCCCTGGAAAAGATTACCCGCCCAGAGGCCATGGGGTTTGCTCAGGGGAATGATTTCCGTTTCCAGTCCCAGGGGCTCATCCCAGCCCTCGTCGTCGCCAAAGGCCGCCACATAGGTCTTGGTCAGATGAAGGATATAGCAGTCCTCGGCCGGTTCCCAATAGGGTTTGGGGATCATGGCAAAGACCAAAAGCCCGGGGCGCCGGGGGGTGAACCGGGTGGTCCATGCGGGGTGACCCATGACAATGGCCGGAGCAAGGGTCTGGGTGAGGTCGTTTTCCTTCCCCATGGCCATGACCTTAAAGGCATCGGGTTTCACCAGTTCCATTCCGATTCCCTCAAAGGGATGGGAAAAGGAAAGGGTCAGGGTGATGGTCTGCTCTTCTCCCTGGGCCACCATATTGTCCGAAGGGATCACCATGCCGAAATGGGCTGAAGCCATACCCGATCCCAATACCAGAATCATTGTCAGAACTGCTGCTGTCACTTTGGATCTCATTGCAACCTCCTAGGATATAAAAAAACCACGAAGTTCAAGGGGTGTTTCACCGCCGAAAACCTTCGTGGTTTTAATGTGTATGTATTGTGCTTATGGGGTCCGAGCTTCAGCTCAGGGGTTTGGATTTTTCTACCGCTTTTCCTTGATGGAAGTCAACCCATTTTTTATTTAAAATTGAGTCAAAGTCCCTACCCAGGCTATTTTCGCTGCCATCCGCCATCGGATTTTTGTATGTATTCACCGGGTTTGGCCTGCTGGGCCAATTGGATGGCACGCCGCTTTTCCACCAGGTCGACGGAGACCTTCTGCTGTTTGGCAATGGCATTATAGATGCGTTTCCGGTCTGCATTTTCCTGGTTCACCAGGTTTTGGCCTTTACGGTTCTGGGTCACAAATCCCAGGTAACCGGTGTTGCCCTCCCCCACTATTCCCTGGGCCTTCAGGGCCACAATATCCGGCAGCCGGGCCTTCATCCTCAACTTGATGGCATTGGCATCCGAACTCCATGCAGAAACCACCGTGGCACAGAGGATGAGCAGAACCAGGCATAGACATTTATTCATATATCTCATGGGACCTCCTTATTGGGTTTTGATTTGATCTTCGGCTGTATCAATGTCATTGAAGAAATCATCCAGGGCCTTATCCACTTTGACGTTCACATCTATGGTGATGTGGATGGGTTTAATCTCCACAGGCTTAAGCTCCACCTGGTGGGAGGTCTGGCAGCCGACGGTCATCACCAGGCAGCACATGGCGAATACGATAAATTTCATACCCTCTCCTTACCGGGTTAACACTTCATTCATACCTTTTCCCAACTTCATAACCTGATTCAGGGGTAGTTTCAAGTTCAGGTTCAAGGTAATGCCCTGGAAACGGGATCCCTGGGCCTTTCCCCTTACCCGGGCAAAGCCGCCGATCTCCTTCTGGAACACAAAGGGAAGCAGGCCATTGGGCCGACCGTCCATCTGCAGGGCCGCCACCAATTGTTCTTCCCGGGTATTCAGGTTGAGCCGGGCCCATTTGTAGGAAAAATCCTTCAATGCCTCCCGGGTGAGGTCCAGCTGGGCAAACTGGGGCGAATCCATGGGCAGTTCCCGGGTGATGTTCTCGGTATCCATCACCTTTACCCGTCCCCCCTTGCCCGGGGTTGAAAAGAGAAACCCATTGTTAAAATCCATCCTTCCCGACTGATACCGGATGGGGATCCGTCCACTCACCGTCCCCTCCCCTTCGGCGGTGAATCCCCCGATCTGGTGAAGAATGTCCGATAGGAACAACCGATCGCAATAGAGGGTGAGATCCAGCGCCTTGCTCCCGGACGGCAGACGGAATGCTTCCGAGGAAACCCGGCCCCGGCACCAGGAAAAGAGGAGATTCTCAACCAGGGGGAGCCCCCCTGACTCCAGGCTGTAACGAACCCGGGCATGGGAAGCCGTCAGCCGTCCCATGTCCAGAGCCTCAATGGACAGGATCTGACCGGGATGTGATCGAAGCGTGAACAAATCCTCCAGGGAAAGACGGGTGTGAATTCCCCGGGCAAAGATCCCCATATCCGGCCATTGCACCTGCCCCTGCTCCAACTCGGCATTCCCTTCGACCCCCAGGCCGTTTTGGGAAAGGGTGACCTCCACCCCGACCGTAACTTGGGCCGTAACCGATAGGTCTTCCGGCAGGTCCATAAAGGGACGAAGGGTCTGGGAGGTCACCGGGAACCGGGGAAGGCTAAAGGACAATTGGCCTGCCACTCCACCCTTTAGGGTGGCCCTGCCCGTCATCTCAACCGGAGGCAAATCAAGTTGGTCCGGCATGAGGCGGCCCCCTATGTCCAGCCCTTTACCCGGACGCCATTTCAGGTCAAGGTCGGCACCCATGGGGCGAAGCTTTATGGGTTTTTCCATTCCAAGACCCGTGATCAGAATTCGGCCTTCCATCCCCTGCCGGGCCGCCGGCAGACCGATCATTTTGAAATCACAACGGATCTTACCACCCCTGACGGCCCCCTCCGGGGCAACGGCCCGTTTCACAACCGCCCTAAACCCCATCTCGCCTGTAAGGCCGGTTTTGTCCTTTGCAAGTGTGAGGTTTAGACGGGGGTGTTCCAACGCCAGGAGACGGTTTGTATTCTTGATCACAAGTGAAGGGATTTGCCCGGACCTTAACCCCAATTCACACTGCCACCTATCAAGGCCGGTCCCGGGGTCGTCCAGATGAACCCGGCCCTGCCATGGCAGCCCGGGGATGAGGGGATGGGTGAATTGTCCTTGGGCATGGATATCCCTCGCCCCCTCCCTTGGGGTTAGGGTCACCTGGATATCCGACAATCCGGCTCCGGGTTGGACCGCTTCCAGATCAATGGCGGAAAGGTTAATCCCAAGGGGCTTACCCGGCCTATACTTGGCTGTTATATCGGTTTTACCGCCAAGGTAGGGGGAGAGTTCAGGGAGGATCAGGGCCAATGCCTTCAGATCAAAACCCATTGCCCGGAACTCAATGTCCCTCACCCCCTGGGCAAGATCCAGATCCGCCTCCAGGTAAAGGGGCTGCCCCAGGCATGTCAAATCCACCCCTAGTTCGGCCCTGGCATCCATGGGGTGGATACGGGCCTTTAAATTAAAGGGAAGGGTCAATGGAAGGGGGGCTGCTCCGGGCCGATCCAGGGTAAGCCGGACCAGACCGTTGCGGATCTCCACCTGTCGGGGGATCAAGGCGGGCTCCAGCCGGGGGGTAGCCCTGGGACCTGCCACCGGCCCGCTGACCCCGTCAAGGGCGGAGGCCCCCAATGGGACCAGCTTGCCTCCATTGGTGCCGGCATCTATCACAAGGCCGGAAAACCGCCAGCTCTCCATGGCAGGCATGGTCCCCGGCCTATAGGAAAATTCGGCATTTTCAACCAGAAGAACATCCCCGTACCTGAGCTGCCCCATGCGGGTGTGAAAGAGGCCGATGTCGTGGATAATAAAGGCGATTCCCTGGTCCTTGAGCACCTTGCCGAACCGGGCCTGGATGGCCGTTTCAGCGATGCGATTCAATTGGAACCAAAGCAGGATCAAGGCACAGCCCAGGATAAGAGCTAGGCCCAATCCCAGGCGCTTAAATGACATTTTTTATCTCGATCTGGAGGAAGAGATCCCCCCGTTCTCCAGAGGGGGTGGTTCTGCCCAGGCCGGCCAGGCGTAACCGGGTTCCCTGGCGAACCCCGGCGGGGATCACCACCCGGTAAAGGGGGCGATAGAGTCCCTGGGAAACGGAAATCCGTTTTTTAGCCCCGGTGAGGGCCTCCAGGGAAGAGATTTCCAGATGGGCGTGGAGGTCCAAACTGCCGTGGGCAGCCCTGGGGTTAAGGACCTGGAGCCTGGGGGTTTTCCGTTTCCGGGTAAACCGGTTCATCCGCTGCTGGGCCCCGGTGTCGGGCAGCCTGCCGTTCAACCGCAGCAATACCATTCCTGCGATGAAACCACCGATGTGGGCCCACCAGGCAATCCCACTTCCGGCGCTGCTGCCGGCGGCATTGATAAACTGGAGGGTAAACCAGAGGCCAAGGAAGATAAAGGCGGGGATATTCACAAACCAGGGAAAGATAAGGATGGGAATCACCGTCAGGATTTTAGCCCTTGGATGGAGGATAAAATAGGCCCCCATGACACCGGCCACCGCTCCGCTGGCTCCAATGGTGGGGGTGAGGGAAAAGGGATGGAAACAAAAATGAAGAAAGCCCGAGGCCAGGCCGGATAGAAGATAAAACACCAGGTATCTCAGGGTTCCCAGGTGGGCTTCCACGTTGTCCCCGAAGATATAAAGAAACCACATGTTACCGGCAAAATGCCAGAACCCGCCATGGAGGAATATATAGGAAAAAAGGGAGACCAACTGATTGCCCAGGGTGAACCGGGCGGAAATTTCCGGGATGGTGTATTTACCCGGCACCAGGCCAAAGAGATAAAATACAGCCTCGTTGTTGAACCCCACCTGCCACTGGAAAAGAAAGCAAAGCAGGGTTAGTCCCATGATCAAATAGGTTCCCACAGCCAGGGTCTGTGTGGGATGATTATCACGGATGGGGATCATTTAACGACCTTGAGCCGGTAGGTTCTGTTCAGGTAATCCTTTAATGCCTTGATGATTTCCATTATTCCGTCTTCGGTGGTAAAGGCTTCCCGGTATCCGGCCTTGGCACGGCATGCGTCCAGCAGCACCGGGTTGCCGGTTTCAAATCCGATTCGTCTGCAGATGGCTTCTTTCCAAGTGTAATAGAGATCAAATATCAGATTGTCCCCCATTTTGGCCAGGCTTACTTTGGTCTTCAGGGAAAGGTCGGCGGCAATCAGCCCCACGGCCTCTTCCATTCTTCTGGGATAGGCCACCTCGGTGTCGATTTCCCGGGTGGGATCCATCAGGGCATACCCGGGATCGGTGTTCAGGGAGAGCAGGTAAAAGGTGGCTTCCAAAATGGTCTTTACCTGTTCATAGATGCCGGGGTCATCGCTGGATCTGGGACCGGCAACGTTGAGTCTTAAAATCCGGCTGTCCACAATAAAGGAGTGCAGCAGGATACTGGCCTCAAAGGGATCGGACTGGGAAAGGTCAATGTGAATGTGGGGCCTGGAGTTGTTCTTTGCCAGCTCAAGGGTCAGACGGGTCCCACCAGTGAGGCGACCGCTGCCGAAAATCACCGTGGCCTGGGAATCGAGAATATTTCTCAGGGTCCGATCCTTGTAGGCGTCTGTGGGCATCTCCCTGAGGTCGTAAATTTCCGGGAGGGGTCCGCTTTCCGTACGCCGCCCCTTGGGCACCCACCCCCCGTGGGGAATATTGAACTTCAGGGCCACATCCAATGCGGCCCTGTCTGCACCTGTCTGCCCGCCGGAAATGATTTTTTGAAGCATCTCACCAAATCCCCTTTTAAAAAAATGTTAACTATAATAACAGTAAAGAAGGGTTCTGCAATACCAATCTGGCCCAAAACCCCCTGCTGGAGGCAAGATGAGGACACCGTCCCAGGCCGAATGTTTTCGGTTGATACACGAAATGAAAATGTTGGATCGTATAATTGATCATTCGGTCATGGTGGGAAATGTGGCGCTCTGTCTTGCCCGGCATCTTCGCAGGACCAATCCGGGACTGAATCCAGACCTGATTCTTTCTGCAGCGCTACTCCATGATATCACTAAAACCCGAAGTTTTGAAACAGGAGAACTGCACTCTTTTACCGGGGGACGGCTGTTGAACCGGTTGGGATACCCGGAAGTGGGGGAGATTATCCGCCAGCACGTCCTTCTGGATGAGGGCTGGGATGCGGGTCCGGTCACGGAGGAGGAGATCGTCAACTATGCAGACAAACGGGTCCTCCACGACCAAGTGGTCTCACTGGAGAGTCGGCTGACCTATATTCGGAAACGCTATGGAAAGGATGGGCGATTCAAGGATCAAATCCAACGGATGTGGGACACCACCGAGGCCGTTGAAATCCGGCTTTTTAAGGAATTGGACTTTGATGCAGCCCAGCTGGAGGCCCATGTCACCCCGCACATAGGCAGAAACATCAAGGGGTAGGGCCGATTAAAGGGTTTCCACCTTTGCCAAGCAACTTTGAATCCGCTCCTTGATCTGTTTCAACTCTTCGCGCTGGGCTGCCTGTTCCCCATGGCGGTTTTTCACCACCCGGTCCATATCCTGATTCAGGGCATCATAAAAGGCAAACCGCTCTTCTATCTTATCGTTGAAATCCCGGGTCACCGCATCAATCAAGGGCATGAAGTATTGGTCAAATAATTCTTTTTTGTAGTGCTCCATGTGGGCGGTAAAGGCGACCAGGCTTTCTTTTTTGATCTGCCGGCCGGCCTGGTCAAACCCCGGGGAAAAGGAAAATTTTACCTGCTTCTTAAACAGGGAGCGGATGAGAAGGGATATGGATTGAAGGCTCAGTCCGGTAAGGGCATTGGTTTTCATTTTCTGGGTAAACCGCGGGGAAAACAGAGGCGGGGGCAATTCCAGCCCCAGAATCTTTTTAATGGCCTTGATGTCCACGGTGGTATCGTTTTTTTGCTGTTTCTGTTCCAGCCGGTCTGAAATGCCGGTGAGATCGTGGTGGCGAGAGGCCACTTCCCAATGGACCGGGTCCATGCGGTAGGAGTCCAGAAGGGATTGAAAATAGGTGGTGATTCGCAATTCCTGTTCCCGGATCAGGGCCTTTATCTCGGGAATAATATCCTGGATGAGAAAAAGGTCCAGGTCCCGTTTAAAGTCCTGGAACATGAGATAGAGGATCTGCTTGAGCCCGGTATCCTTGACCTGGGGGCGGTAGGGTTCCACATCCATGGGGGCGTTGTGAATATGCTGCCGGATGCGGTGGGTCAGCCCCTTGTCTTTTTTGGAAAACAGGGCGTCCAGGTTTCCCTTTATTTCCCGGACCAGACCGGAAATGGCGCCTTCAACGGAATTCTCCACAATGGACTTCAAACGGGTGGCGTTTTCCCTCACATAGTCCAGGCGTTCATTGGCCTCTTTTCTGTCCAGGGCATCGCTGGAGGTGAGTTTCAACAGCAATTCGGTTTTCCCCTGCAGATCCTCAAGGGTCAGGGCCAGACGCTCCAGATGATTGGAGACCAGCAGGTTCAGATAATCGTTCTCCAAAAGGCCGTTGAGGGTCTTCTTGAAGGCTTTGCAGTGCCTGCGGCAACGCTCGGCCATGGCCTTGTCTTCCTGCCACAACTCCAGCTGTTTGGCGTTGCGTTTGGTTATCCGTCCGCTCTGGTTTTCAAACAGGTCCATGAGGGCGGAAAAACCGAACAGCTGGGGGGAATCCATGAGAAAGGTCAGCTCCAATCGGATCCGGTCTTCAATGGCCTTTAAATCCTGGAGGTTCTCATGCTCGGACAAATCGCAATTGTTCACAAAAATCAGGTTGTCCAGAAGCCCCATGCGTTTGATGGTCTTCAGAAACTCCATGTCCGATTTTCTCAGCCCGGTTCTTGAAGAGATGCAATAGATGATGAGGTTGGCCCGTTCCAGGTATTGAATCACCTGGGTGAGCTGGGCCGGATCCGTTGAGTCCGCCCCCTGGCAGTCGGCCATTTCCATCTGGGGTTCCAGGGCGGTTCCAAAGATCTCCAGGCAGGCATCCTTGACAAAGAAAGCATGTGCGGCATTGGCCGTGAAATTTTTATGTTTTTCAAAGGCCCTTGACTCAAAGACCAATTCGGTTTCATCTGCCTGGACGATGTCTTTGCAGCCGTTGTAGCCTTCCAGGGCGTGTTGGATGCTCAGGGTTTCTGGATGAATTCCCTGGTCAATGACGGGAAATTCCGATTTAAGCCGCTTCAATGCCTTTGCCAGAAATTCCCTGTCCTTTTTCCGCCTGAGATCCAGGGCGGAAATAAATGCCTTTTCCCCGGGGTCGTCTGAAAACAATTCCAGATTTGTCCTGAGGATGCCGTTGATTTCATCCCAGGACTTCAGAAGCAGGCGTGCCTTGTTCTTTTTCCCCTTGCGGATGCGGGTGGTGATGGCCGTGACCACCCCTGCCCCCCGTTTTACGGTATCTTTGCCCAGCAGGGAATTGATCAGGGTGCTTTTACCGGATTTAATCACCCCCACAACGGCCACCCTCAACCGCCCCGATTCGATGTGCCGGGGGATATCCAGGCAGGTGGTTCGGTATTTTCCCAGGGCCGTACCGGAGATATCCTGGATATCGGCCATCATATCGATGATGGAAAGGGTCTCGGAAACAAGTGCATCAATGGTCTGGAGTCGGCTGTTTTTCTCGGTCATGTTCCGGCAATTTCACGGTAGGTTAGATTAACATCATTGCATTTTCATATTTCCGGTCACAGGGAACGGAAAACAGGATATTCTCTGTCATCTCGCAGTGGAGCCAGGAACTCTCGTCCAGTTCGGCATCCAATTGTACGGGCCCCCAGCCGGCACATCCCAGAAGAATCATGAAGGAGGCGGGTCCCTGGTCCTTGGCAATGGCTTCAAGGATGTCCCTGGAATTACTCAGGTAGAGCCAGTCCGTTACTTTGAGGCATTCGTTCCACCCTCCGGGCTGACCGTGAAGGACAAACACACCCGAGGGCTGAACAGGTCCCCCCAGATAAATGTCCAGTTTATCCACACTGTCGTTGCAGGGGATGCTCAGATCTTCGAACAATTCCCTTCCCGTCAACAGAGGATGTACCTTGTTGACGATGAAACCCAGGGCACCGCTTTCGTTGTGTTCGCACATGCAGGTCACGGTCTGGGCAAAGTTGGGGTCCGGCAGGCCCGGCATTGCCAGGAGAAATCTTCCCTTCATACTCCGGGACGGGGAGCTATTCATGGATTGACTCCGTTATAAACTTTTGACATGGTTTCATCCTGAATTTAGTAAAATCCAGGAAAATAGTGTTAAATATTTTGCCTGGTTTTGCAATCTTTTTATCCCTTGGTATCCCTGTCTGGACGTCTATTTTCCCGCCGCCCGTAGACATCTTCGTACCGAACGATATCATCTTCTCCCAGGTAGGATCCGGACTGAACCTCAATGAGTTCCAATGGTATTTTCCCCGGGTTTTCCAACCGGTGGAGGGTGCCAAGGGGGATGTAGGTCGATTCGTCTTCCTTGAGCAGGAACGTTTCCTCTCCCCTGGTGACCAGGGCGGCTCCGGATACAACGGTCCAGTGCTCTGCCCGGTGATAATGTTTCTGGAGGGAAAGCACAGCCCCCGGTTTCACCGTAATCCGCTTGACCTGGTAGCAATTGGCCATGTCAATGGTCTCATAGTCTCCCCAGGGACGGTACACCTTGGAATGGGTGACGGCTTCCTGGCGGTTTTCCTGCCGCATTTGGTTCACAATCTTTTTGATGTCCTGAACCCGGTCCCTGGGAGAGACCAGAACCGCATCCGGGGTTTCCACAATGACGAACCTATCCAGCCCGATGGCGGCCACCATTTTGGAGGTGGACTGGATATAGCTCTCGGAGACATCATGGGCCATTACATCCCCTTTAAAGACGTTGGCGTCCCCATCCTTGTCATTGGTTTGCCACAGGGCATCAAAGGATCCCAGATCACTCCAGCCGGCTTCCAGGGGAATCATCACCCCCCTGTCGGTCTTCTCCATGATGGCATAGTCAATGGAATCCGAAGGCACCCGTTCAAAGGCGTCCTTTTCAATGCGGAAAAAATCCAGATCCTGCTGCCCCGTCGCCAGAGCTTCCCGGCAGGCATCAAGGATTTCAGGTGCCAGGGCCTGGAATTCTTCAATGATGGTATTGGCCGTAAACATGAACATGCCTGAATTCCAGCAATAGTCTCCGGATGCCAGGTATTGCTCTGCGGTCTCCGGATCGGGTTTTTCCACAAATTCACCAATGGTAAAGGAGGTCTGGTCCGGATCAAGGGCATCCCCTTTACGGATATACCCATATCCGGTTTCCGGTACATCGGGCACGATGCCGAAGGTGATCAATCTACCCTGGCCGGCCAATTCCGCCCCTTGGCATGTGGCCCTGTGAAAGGCGGCTTCATCTGAAATCCTATGGTCTGCCGGCAGGACCAGCATCATAGCGTTGGGAAAATCGGACGCCAGTTTCAAGGCAGCCATGGCGATGGCCGGTGCGGTATTCCGTCCCACGGGCTCAAGGATGATGGCCTCGGGGGTACAATTGATCTGCTGGAGCTGTTCCGCCACCATGAACCGGTGGACATTATTACAGATCAGCACGGGGTCGCCCACGTCCTGGAGGCCGCTCAGCCGGGTAACGGTGTTCTGCAGCATGGTTTTAGGGTTGTACATGGCAATGAGCTGTTTGGGATACAGCTCTCTGGAGAGGGGCCAAAGTCGAGTGCCGGAGCCACCGGCCATAATCACGGGTACAATCATCTTGACTCCTTATGGGTCTGTAGGTTTTACCAGGCTGAAGACTTGGATGAACAAATTGTTTTCCACCTGATGACGCTCAAGGGTTTCAACGGTGAATCCAATCCGGTCCATCCATTCCTGAATCTGTTGCTTTTTAAAGCCAAGCCAGGCGCCGCCAATGATCTCCTTGATCTGTTCCTGGTTATGGCATTCAAAATCGGCCAAAAGAAAACGCCCCCCCGGTTTCAACACCCGGAAAATTTCTGAAATCGCCTTTTCCGGCTGGACAATGTGGTAGAGGACCATGCTCATGACGGCGGCTTCCACCTCCTGGTCCTTCATGGGAAGGTATTCCACCTCCCCCAGCCTCAATTCAATGGATTCGGCATTGTACAGCCTGATTTTCGCCTGCTCCAGCATCTCGGGTGAACTGTCCACACCAATGAGAACATGGGAGGAGTCCCGGTGAAGGGCAGACAGCATCTCGCCGGTTCCGCAACCCAGGTCGGCCACACTCGTTCCCCGCTGGATTTTTTCAGACAGTACCCGGTTCAAATCAAAGGAACCCAGGACCTCCCGCTTTAATCGATCCCACTGGGGTGCAACGGTTTTAAAAAACCGTTTGGCCCTGTTTTTTCGAATGGTGATACTCTGTTCGGCCCGTTGGAGGTCGGCCTGGCAAACCGGCTCAGAAGCCACCCTTGAGCAGGCCAGATCAATAAGGGGACGCTGTTGGGATTTCCGGGCGGCGGAATAATAGATGAAGCTGCCGTCTTTTCGGCTCTCCAACAAACCGGACTCCATGAGAATTTTCAAATGCCGGGAAACCCCGGACTGGATCATGCCCACAACCGACACGATTTCATTGACGTTGAGCTCTACATAATTGAGCATGTTCAGCAATCTCAACCGGGTGGGATCGGAAAGTGCTTTGAATTGTTTAAGGGTTTCCATTGACATATTAGGTTAGCTTGATTTCCTCACCATAGGCCATTACCGTACAGGGGATTCCCCTGGCTTCCACCTGGGATTTGAACTCTTCAGGATCGGCTTCAATGACGGGAAATGTATTGTAGTGCATGGGAACAACCTGCTTGGGACGGATGAATTCACAGGCCATGATTGCATCCTTGATCCCCATGGTAAAATTGTCTCCGATGGGAACAAGCAGCAGGTCCACATCTTCCATTTCTCCAATGAGCTTGAGGTCGGAGAACAACCCGGTATCGCCCATGTGGTAGATCACCTGACCATCCACGCGAATGAGCATCCCTGTGGCGGCACCGTGGCATGCCTTGTCGGGGGTGACCGAGGTATGCAGGGCCTGGGTGAGCTTAACCCGGCCAAAGTCAAATCCGAATTCCCCCCCAATGTGCATGGTATGCGCATTCAACCCCTTGGATGACAAATAAGAGGCCAGCTCGTTTTCACAAATGCACAGGGAGCCGCACCGCCGGGCAATGGACAGGGTGTCCCCCAGGTGATCGCCGTGCCCGTGGGTGAGAAGGATAACGTCTGCTTCCACATCATCTGAGCCAACCGGCGCTGTGGGGTTTCCGTCGAGAAACGGATCCACCAGTATCTGCTGCCCCGAATCCGTGGTTATCTGAAACGCCGAATGGGAAAAATACCTCAGTTTCATTCTATTCCTCCTGTATAGTGAGGTGGTTCCTTCCTTGTATCATAAATGGGCGAAATCTCAACCCGGACAATAGTGTTTCACAAGGGATGTACAACAACTCTGATTCCTGCTTAAGGAGACACTTGTGTTTCAGAATTAATTTTAATCCATGGGATCTTTTCAACCATATCATTTGCCCTCCCATTCACAAACCTCCTTTTTATTCAGGATATTAAAAACAATTATCCATATTTTTTTATCCTGGCACAGCTCTTGTATAGAAAAAAAAGCGAATTGCCCGTTATGGGTTGATTTAAATAGAATAAAACCATTTGTATCTCGAAAATATAAGGAGAATTTCCATGAGTGTATTGGTTGGAAAAACAGCCCCGGATTTTACTGCTACCGCCGTCCAGAAAGATCAGATCATCGAAAAATTTACCCTGTCACAGTTCAAGGGAAAATACGTGGTTCTGTTCTTCTATCCCCTGGACTTTACCTTTGTCTGCCCCACGGAACTCCACGCCTTTAGCGATGCCCTGGGGGAGTTTGACAAAAGAAACGTCCAGGTGGTGGGCATCAGTATCGACTCCCACTTCTCCCATCTGGCCTGGTTGAATACCCCCAAAAACAAGGGCGGCATCCAGGGGGTTGAGTATCCCATCGTATCCGACCTGAACAAAACCATCTCCGCCGATTACGATGTATTGGTGGAGGGACAGGGGATTGCCTACCGCGGCCTCTTTCTCATTGACAAGGACCAGACGGTACGCCACCAGGTGGTCAACGACCTGCCCCTGGGCCGTAATGTGAGCGAAACCCTTAGGATGATTGATGCCCTTCAGTTTACGGAAAAACATGGAGAGGTCTGCCCTGCCAACTGGAATATGGGGGACAAATCCATGAAACCCAGCCAGGACGGACTGGAAGATTTCTTTAAATAGGCTCATCCTTTAGCACCTAGGATATGCATATGCCAAGGGGGCTGGAAATTCAGTTTCCAGCCCCCTTTATTTGTATCTGCAATCGAACGAAAATCAGCGTTCTTTAAACCCTTCATCCTGGTACCGGAGAAAGGGGGCCAGGAAAAACTCCAGCAATCTTCGCTTTCCGGTTTTCACCTCAACGGTGACGGTCATTCCCGGTTGAATATCCACCCATTGGTCCTTGACCAGAATTTCCTTCTCGTTCAGGGCCACCCGCATGGGAAAGACCCTCCCGATGCCTTCCTGTTCAATGGAATCCTTGGAAATGGCCCTGACTTCCCCCGAAAGCATGCCGTACCGGGTATAGGGGAAGCTTTCAACCTTGATCTCCACCTGCTGGCCCGGGTCAATAAAGCCGATATCCTTGTTCAGGAGCATGGCCTCGATCTCCAGCTGGGCACCTTCGGGAACAATGACCATCAGGGCCTGTGCGGGCTGGACAACCCCCCCAACGGTATGAACCTGGAGCTGCTGTACGGTCCCGTCCACCGGGGCGGTCAAATACCGGTTCTTTTCCCTTTCCGTGACCTTGGTCAATGTCAGCTCTGCCGTTCTTGCATTGCTTTCGAATTCCAGAAGCTGTTGGATACGCTGGGCCCTGAATTCACGGCTCTGACGAATCCCATCGTTCCTCAAGGCCAAAAGGGTGGCCTCGGCTTCCAAAAGACGGCTGTTTTGCACCCCAAGTCCCTGGGTGGTCTCCACCTGCTTTTCTTTGATGTTCAACCATTCGATGGTGGAGATATGGCCGGCTTCCAACAGGCTTTTAATGGCCTTTTCCTGTTCCTCAAAAAGGGGTTTAAGGGTTTTCAGCCGCTCAATTTCAGCCCGAGCCGCTTCAATGGAGGCCCGTTGACGTCGCAGGTTGGCCCCAAGGGAAGCCTCGGTGGACCGATAGGTTTCCAGATCCCGGTTAAGCAGGGACTGCTGCAGTCTGATCTGCTTTTCGGTGGCAGGCTCGGGTAATTGAGGCCCATCTGTCTGCCATTGTTCGTTGAAATTCAAATATTGAATTTCCTGCTGGTCCAAAGCCCCCAGCAGAAGCCTGACCCGGAAGGCGTTCAAATGGTTTTCCAACAGCTCTTTTTTCACCTGCTGGACATCAACTTCCGTTTCCGTGGGATCCAATTTGATCAAAGGCTGCCCCTTTTTGACGGCCTGTCCCTCGGTGACGAGCAACTCCTGGACCTTGCCGATTTCCAATGCCTGGATAGCTTTGACCTGGCCCAATGGGATCACCTTGCCCTGGGCCACGGCCTCGATGTCAATTCGACCGAACCAGGCCCATGCCACACCGATGAGAAAAAGAAGGGAGATCAGGAACATGACCACCCGGGACATGGGTGACGGAGGGGTTTCAAGGATTTCCACAGCCGCCGGAAGGAATTCCAGCTCGTTTCCCTTGCGATCCACCTTGGGCTGTTTTTTATAGAATTCACTGGCGGATTTCCAGATCTGGACCATGCGTTTTATATCTATCATGATTATGCTGTCTCCCCTACCTGTGCCGACCAGAGGCTGGAATAGCGGCCTTTCAATACCAAGAGTTCTTCGTGGGTTCCATCTTCAATGACCTGACCGTCTTCTATGGTGACAATCCGATCGCAATGGCGCACCGTGGACAAACGGTGGGCAATGATAATAACGGTCCGCCCCTTACAAATGGCCGCCATATTATCCTGGATGGCCCGTTCGGATTCATAGTCCAGAGCAGAGGTGGCCTCGTCGAAAATCAGGATCCTGGGATTGGTAATCAGTGCCCTTGCGATGGCGATGCGCTGGCGTTGGCCACCGGAAAGACCGGCCCCCCGTTCCCCGATGAGGGTGTCATAGCCCTGGGGCAGTTCAAGGATAAACTCATGGGCCCCTGACAATTGGGCGGCATGGACCACCCGGTCCATGGACATGGCCGGATCTGACAGGGCAATATTATCCCTGACCGACCGGTTAAAGAGAATATTTTCCTGGAGTACCACCCCCACCTGTTGACGGAGCCAGGCCGGGTCCAGTAGGGAGAGGTCGTTGCCGTCAATGGTGACCTTGCCCGACTCCGGAATGTAGAGGCGCTGGATGAGCTTGGTCAGGGTGGATTTTCCCGAGCCTGAACGCCCGACAATGCCAATGACCTGACCGGCCTTGATGTGAAGGCTGATCTGCTTTAAAACCTCTGGCGCCATGGTGTCGTACCGAAACAGAACCCGCTCAAATGAGATATCCCCCTGGATGGGGGGAAGGCTGGGCCGATCCAAGCCCTGCTGGGGTTCTGTCGGCACATTCAGAACGTCCCCCAGGCGTTCCATGGAGATCCGGAACTGCTGGAAATCCTGCCACAGCTGTGCCAGGCGGAGAATGGGGGCCGCCACCTGTCCGGACAACATGTTAAAGGCAATGAGCTGCCCCACACTGAGCTCCCCTGCGATGACCAGATGGGCCCCCTTCCATAGCAGGATTGCGGTGACCACCTTGGACACCAATTGAACCGATTGCCCCCCAAACACACCGAGAACCACACTTCTAAAGGATGCCTTTACATAACCGGCCAGCTGTTCCTCCCACCGCTGGCGCATCTGGGGTTCAACCGCCATGGATTTTAGGGTTTCCATGCCTGTGATGGACTCGGTCAAAAATGCCTGGTTCACCGCCCCCCGTTGAAACTTTTCTTCGGTGCGGCTCCGCAGTTCCGGTGTGATGAGGATTGAAATAATAAAATAAATGGGAATGGATCCCAGAACGATATAGGTCAAGGTCTTGGAGTAGTAAAACATGACCACAAAAAAGACAAAGGTGAAAAACAGATCCAAGACCACGGTCAGGGCATTACCGGTGAGAAAGGAACGAATGCTTTCCAACTCCCTGACCCGGGCCACGATCTGCCCCACCGGACGGGCATTGAAAAAGGCAATGGGCAGCCGTAGAAGGTGATCAAACAACCTGGACCCCAGCTCCACATCCACCCGGCTTGTGGTGTGGGAAAAAACATAGGTTCTCAACCCATTTAAAATGACGTCAAAAACGGTGATGGTCAAAAGCCCCACCACAAGAACATCCAAGGTGGTCAATCCCCTGTGGACCAGAACCTTGTCCATGACCACCTGGAAAAACAGGGGTGTCACCAGGGCAAAAAGCTGAATAAAAAAGGAGACCAGAAGAACCTCCTTGAATATTCTTCGATATTTGACCACCACCGGAATAAACCAGGACAGGTCGAATTTCCGGTCACCACCGGATAAAAAGGAACGGCTGGTTATGAGGATGGCATCCCCGTCCCAGCGTTCCCACAATTCATCAAAACTGATCTGCTGGGGCCGTTCCCCCGGGACATGGATCAAAACCCTGTCCTCCCGGGCCGCGCCAATGATGAAAAATGTTTCATCATTGCCTTGGGCGACAAAGGGAAAGGCTGCCTTTTCAAGACGGTCCTTGCGGATGGTACCCTGTCTGGCCTTGACCCCCAGTTTCTTGGCCGCCCTGACCATAAGCGTGGCGTCCATATCTCCCCCTTCGGGGCAAAACTCATGGCGGAGGACTTCAGGATCTGCAGGCTTTTTATGGTATTGCAGCATCATCACAAGGCTTAAAAGCCCTGTGGGTACTTTTGGCTGTTGTGCGGCCTCCTCGGCTTCCGGGGGCTGCACATGTTCACTTTGCGTAACTTGGTTTGACGGGTTCATTGACATCCAGCTCTTACATGTTAACGGTGTTCATAATCATTGTGTAAATTTGCCTTGCGTTTTAACAACCCGGTAATAAAACACCCGGATTCCGGACCACGCCCCGGACATCCATAAAAAAGTTCTGATTTTAAACACAATCCAGACCTTTTTACATGGATTTACTGCAGATTCTTTTGAGAGGTTTTGAACCTACGGAAGTAGTAAAAGCCTACCATGGAAAAGCCTTTGATGCAAATAAATACCTGGCGGCTCTAAATGGTGTTCCAGGCCTTGTCCGTCCCTATATTGCCTAACCGTACAGCATTTCATAAAAAACATTACCCTTTCTTGAAATCCAAGAAAGGGTAATGTTGGAACATCGTTAACCGACCAGGATGACGGGTACCTGCTTTTTTAACCAGGCCCTATGCCAATGTTTTAAATGGGCTGGTAAACTCCCATCTATTGTACAAGGAGCGGCCAAACAAATCCCTGGCCGCTCCAAGGCGGTAATTGTATTCATTTTTATCAACATGAAGCTTGGCAAAGACCTCCTTTGCCAACAACCGCCATTCTTCTTCCAAAAGGGTGAGGTGAACACCGATCCTGGATTCGGGATTGACGCGTTCTGCACGTTTCAACCATTTTTTAAGGCGCTCTGCTTTGGATTCCAATGCCTTGAGCCGTTCTCCTGCTTTTTGGGAAAACCTGCAGACCCCAAGGAACTCATTTAAATTCGGGAGGGCCGTATCCACCAGCCGGGCAACCCTGGACTGCATTCCCAATAAATAAAATTGTTGTATGTGGGCCGGATCCGAGACCGGTTGAAATGTCAATTCCCTGGAAATGGGGTGAAAAAACAACATATTAAGAAGGCCGGCCCGATCACTGTTCAAGGCATTGTCTATAATCAGGCGGCCATTGGCTGAAAACATGCGGGTGGCCGGAACCATCAGATACCAGATGGATAACAATTCACCGGAACTGAGCGGTCCTTCGGTGAACAGCCCCGGTGCGGTTCCCCTGCAGTCCTGGATAAAATCCCGCCCATCCTTTCTAAACCTGGAAAAGGCAAAAAGCCTTTTGTTTCGGTATACAGCCGAATAAATATATCGACTGCTCCCAAGGGGACTGGCGTTGCGCAATAAAAATTCAATCTCATGGGAAATGGTTGTTAACATTTCGACTTCATAGCCATTGGGAAGCGCATCGGAATTTAACCAGTTCAAAATTCCTCTATACAGCTGCTGCAGCTGAGATTTACTGTCCGACAGATTAACCGTATCCATAAGTTCGGCGGTCATATCCTCCTTAAAGGGATCATACCCGTATTCAACGGTGAGATCTTCACTGAATTCAGACTGGGTCCACACCGCATGATGGAGATTGTCCATTACCATATGCCGATCAATGATCTGATTGGAACTTTCATAGGCATGTGCCTCCATGAATGCAGACAGGGTATCGTTGGCCGCCACGGATAACCCTCCCCTTCGATAGGCTTCTGCAATATCCTTTTGCCATCGGTTCAACACCGGATAAAGGATATCCGGCTCCTGCCCCCCCTGAAGAGAGACCACGGCCTGGTTTAAAAACATCTGCTTTTCCAAGGCCCAGATATCCGGAGGGAACACTTCGGGACCCCGCATCTTTTTTTGGTTGGAGGTTTCCTTTATTCCGGTCGGTGCAGGTCCCCCCCCCGACAAAACCAATTGCCCCATATGAAACCGCCCGGAAGAGGGACCGCCATGATTTAAAGGCATATTATCTTTAATTACATTCATAATCATTTACCGCCATATTTCGAGAAATCATCGATTCCTTCGACAAAGATTTACATTTATTTACCAGGCGTAGACCCAAGGATGTATTTTCAAATCAAGCCTATGATTACCCAAGCCGCAGACCTATCATAGGCATATGGGAAACGCCCACCACGTTTTACCTTTTTACCGATAGGGGGTAGCCATGGGGTCATCGTCTACTGGGAAATGAAAAGGGCAGTTCAATTTTCCAAGAGACCCCATGGCTCTTCTATTCTCCAGGCCGGAATCATCTTGAGTTCCTTTTTATATCAATTGAATTCGCGTCCCCTGAATTCCGACGGGGTTGAACCCTTTCTCCACAAAAGAATATCCACCCCTTATCCAATCCGATAACCTGGATCAACCAGGGAAAAATCCCCCCTGCCCTCAAACACTGAAATGTAAATCAAACCCTACAACATGTTTCCACATGAACCGCCGCTGTGCTCCAAACATCGGCCGAAACAATTTAATGTATTTTCAGGCAATTAATTACCTAAGATAATAGTCATATAAAAGAGGGATGTCCACACCCTGCCATGGGATTACGAAAAAGGTATTAGTCCAAATATGCTAGGATAATTTGTTAACAAAAACTTAAACGCCTTGTCCTCCGGGTCAATCCTTCCCGTGAATCCCCTAGGTTGGATCATGGGGCCTTAACATTTTGTTCTTCCCCGCCATAACAAGAAGTTGACAAATCCATACCTGCCACATTACACTTTTAAAATCAGTATCTAAACAATGTTCTCTCCCGATTTCAAATCATCTTACGAACGACAATCAAAATTATTTCCCATAACCTAAGGAGGAGATATGACTCCAAGCCAAGAACAGCGCCTTGACGATCTCATCGGCGGACAGGCGGACGGGTTGATAGAACATGCCCAGGCGTTTGTATCATTTATGAATGAATTGGAAGTGTCGGATCAACAAAAAGCAATGCTGCTGATGATGACCCGTTTCAGGCTCCCGGAATTTCGAACCGATTCCAGAATTGAAGGTGAAAAAATCGAGCTTGATCATTTACAGAAACTGGCCAGCAACCTGGGGATGATGGTGGAGGCAACGGTGAATTATATTGTATCCACTCGAATGGAACCCAATGCAGCTGCCGAAGAGGTGACACGTCTCATATCCAGCCGAAACGATCTTGAAGAAAAGACATTCTGTCTGGCAGGTATTATCGGTTCCAACATCGTTCCCTACGCAGTGATTCCAGATTCTCAGGTACAGATGACCAATGAAGAATACCAGGAAAGTTTAAATACCCTTCCCGAAGGAACATCTAAAATCCGCATTGCTTCAGGGGTGTCTAAAAATGCATCTGAAATGGCCGACCTGGTGCTCTCGGTGATTGATGAGGAGGAAGACCGGACCAAAAAGGTGACCCTGCTCTCCTATTTCATCGTACTAAGGGAGCGCACCGTGGCCACAGCAGCCCAGGCCCAGGCAAGCCAGAATCCCACCTAGGGAAGATTTTCAACTGAAGAGCCAGAATTTGATTTCAATGATGAGGCCCAAACAGATGAGGAGCACGAAAACCAGTTTTCGGAATATGGCTTCGGAAATCGTCTTCCGAAGCCGGGCACCCAGATAGATCCCTCCCCCCACCGGCAGAATTCCGAGCAGCGACACCCAAAGGGTGTGCGAAGAGATCAAACCCATTTTTCCAAAACACGCCATCATAATCAAAGAATTGATGGTGAAAGAGAGATTAATGGTCTGGACAAACAGATCCCGATCCATCTTCAGTGAAAGCAAATAGGGCATCACCGGCATGATCTGGGATCCGGTCAATCCGTTCACCAGACCCGACACAAACCCGACAGGCCCCATCAACCGCCTTTCATTCCGTGTCGATAGAACCGTCCCTGTCTTAGATAGACCCCAGATGCCGTACATGATCATGACCACTCCCAGGACCGCCTTTGGTCCCTGATGATCACCTGTGCCCAGAACCCATATCCCAAGCAGTAGCCCGGGAATGGCCACCAGGAAAAGGCACCAAAACCGTTTCAAGGATTCACGGAAATGACCGGCATCCATCATGACCATGAGGTTACTGGACAGGGACGGCAAAAAGACAAGGGGAATGGCCATCCGTATATCCATGAAAAGGGCCATGAAGCCAAGACAAAGGGTGCTGAAACCGATTCCGGTCAGCCCCTTTAAAAATGAGGCACAAAAAAAGGCAGTGAATGTAGCAGCAATGATTGCAGAGGGCACGATTTTCCAGCTCCTGATAATGGACGTCATCGCCGTGCCTCGGCAGGTCCAATAGGAGATCAACAGACATCCCTGCCCCATGATTCCATGACACACACGATACCGGGCAGGCCGCCCCCATGGTCCGGTGATCAGCACCGAAGTTTCATGTCTCCATCCCGGATCCAACTGATCCTGCGAAGATATTCAGAAACGCCAAGGGCAATGGCAGCAGGAAAGATAAAATACATGAGCAGAATTTTCAACATCAAAATACCGGGCTCATGGATTTCCGCCATGGTCTGCCATGTCATGAAGGGTCCCACCAGACCGGCGGTCCCCATGCCCCCGCCAAAGGGATTGTTTTCCATTGCAAAAACAAGGGTGGATAAGGGGCCTGTAACGGCACTGGCAATGATGGCTGGCAACCAGATTTTCGGATTCCTGACGATATTGGGCATCTGGAGCATGGATGTCCCAAGGCCCTGGGCAAAGAGCCCATTGATTTTATTTTCCCTGTAGGAGGCCACGGCAAACCCGATCATCTGGGCAGCACAGCCGGCCGTTGCCGCACCGGCGGCCAGACCCTTGAGTCCAAGGATAATGGAAATGGCCGCAGAACTGATGGGCAGGGTCAAAAAGATGCCCATGAAAACGGAAATAATGGTCCCCATGATAAAGGGTTGCTGCTGGGTGGCAAAAAGGATGATGTCCCCAAGGCCGACCATGAATTTTGAAATGGGCGGCCCAAAGACCAGTCCGGCCAGCCCCCCGCTCACCAGGGTCACCATGGGGGTGATCACGATATCCAATTTGGTTCGACCGGCCACCAGCCGACCCATCTCAACTCCGGCAAGGGCGGCCAGAAAGGCGCCCAGGGGTTCACCCGGTCCCAATAGAAAAACCCCCTTATTGACCAGCACAGTACCGGCGGTGATTTTACCCGCATAGGCACCAAAGAGTCCGGTGACCGCAGAAGCGTAGAGCACCAGATTGGGCACATTGAGCTTATGGGCCGTGCCCACACCAATGCCCACACCGGTACAGATTAGCGCCATGCTGCCGATCTGGACCAGCACATTCCCGGGCAGACCGCCAATGGCAGCCCCCACCTGTTTGACAATAAGCCCCACAATCAAGGTAGAAAACAATCCAAGGGCCATGCCGCTTAGCCCATCGATGAGATATCGATCAATGATCCGTCTGATGATGCCTGAATCTTTCATATTGCGTCCTTTATCACAAAAAAAAGTCCCCGCCGGGGGGCAGATGTTTCCAGCTCCCCAGGGGGGTACCGCTTTAAAACACTGAAGTTTGACAACAGATCATACAAAATATCACTGGGATGTCAACACTGTTCAACGATGAAGACACCGATATATCCAAAGAATGAACTGTTGACGGGGATGGGCCCTCCCCTTTTAAACCTTCGAATGGGCCCAGAGCCCTGAATCCAACGGAATTACCAAGGGGTTTTGATCCTGGTATCCAGGGTGTCTCTATTTATAACTTATAGTGCTTTTTAGGGCCTTGCCTTATGGGACCATGACAATCCGGCCGGGTCTAACCAGGCATGTTTTTACAACGGCTGGGATAATGTGAAAAGACTGGGGTGGAAGGGCTGGTTTATGAAGCCGGAGCACTGGTGTGAAGGTGAAAACCGAAATAACAAAAAAGGGTCTGGATTAAAATCCAGACCCTTTTGCTATTTAAGTGGAGGCGGCTTCCAGGATCGAACTGGAGAATAACGGCTTTGCAGGCCGTTGCCTTACCACTTGGCCAAGCCGCCTCGGTGGAGCGGGAAACGGGAGTTGAACCCGCGACTTCGACCTTGGCAAGGTCGCACTCTACCACTGAGTTATTCCCGCTCAGTGCTCGTTGAGAACAGGGAGATTTATATAGATTTTGCCCTAGCCTGTCAAGCAGATTTTAATTAAAATAGAAATTTTCTCGCTTTAATAAAGTAATCCGCACCAGACCAGAGGGTAAACAATAAGGCGCCGAACAAAAGCACCATTCCTATCCCGTGGAAATTAATACCAATATAAGGATAGTGTATCGTAAGTGGGATGATGGCTGCAATCTGAAATCCGGTTTTGTATTTTCCCAGCCATGAGGCCGCCACATCCTGATTGTTTTCGATGAGGACACACCTCAGACCCGTCACCGCAAGTTCACGCCCTATGATGACACAGGCAATCCAGCCGGGCATGAATCCAAGGTCCACCAGCATGACCAGGGTGGAGGCCACCAGCAACTTGTCGGCCAGGGGATCCAGAATCTTCCCCAGCCGGGTCACCAGTCCTCGGGTCCGGGCCAGATACCCGTCAAAATAGTCGGTAATGGAGGCAATGGAAAAAAGAGCAGCAGCCAGAAAAGTGGTCCATCGGGTTTCGTACATCAACAGCACCACAATAAGGGGCACAATGATAATACGTGAGATGGTCATGAAGTTCGGTGTCAGCACAAAATCTTTTATTTTTTCCTGCCAGGTCATTGTAAAAAGGTGTCCATTTCTTTTTTTGAATTAGCTGTTCTTTTTATTCCAGTCCGCCAGAAAAGCATCAATGCCCTTGTCGGTCATATGATGGGCCGCCAGTTTGTTCAATACCCCATAGGGGATGGTAGCAATGTCCGCCCCCAGCATGGAAGAATCCAGAACATGAAGGGGATTGCGCACAGAGGCCACAATGATTTCACTCTCAATGTCGTAGTTGTGGAAAATCTGGACGATCTGCTCGATGAGTTCCATGCCCTCCTGGGCCAGGTCGTCCAGACGCCCCACAAAGGGGGAAACATAGGTGGCGCCGGCCTTGGCCGCCATGAGGGCCTGGAGGGCGGAAAAGATCAAGGTGACATTGGTCTTGATGCCTTCGGTGGTAAGGGTCTTCACCGCCTTCAACCCTTCAACGGTCATGGGGATCTTTACCACAATGTTTTTGGCAATCGTTGCCAGGTCCCTGGCCTCGGCCACCATGCCCTCGTATTCCAGGCTGATGACTTCGGCACTGACCGGTCCGTCCACAATGGTACAGATCTCGGCAATGATCTCCTTGAACTCGCCCTCTTCCCTTGCAATGAGGGAGGGGTTGGTGGTTACGCCGTCCACCATGCCCATGGCATTGGCGTCCTTAATCTCTTCAATATTGGCGGTATCAATAAAAAATTTCATACATCACGCCTCCTCCAGGAGCATGATCCCCTGGTCTCCTAAGGTTTCTATCTGCTCCAACAATTCGCCGTTTGTCTTTTTGAGAACCGGATGAATCGCCTGGGCGCCTATATCACACATGGGTTTGAGAACAAAACACCTTTCATGCATCCGGGGATGGGGCAATTCCAGGGTTTCATCTTCATAGACCATGTCGTTGTAATAAATCAGGTCCAGGTCCACCACCCTGGGGCCGAACCGGAAGGCCTTTCCGTCGGGATCCAGCCGGCCTTCGATCTCCTTTAGCACCCTGAGCAGCTCAAGGGGGTGGTCAATGTCGGTTTCGATCTTCAAGGCCGCATTGACGAACCAGTCCTGGTCTGCATAGTTCTGGGGTTCGGTCTGGTAGAACCGGGAAACTCCCATCACCCGGATACCAATGTGGGCATCCAGATGGCCGATGGCCTGGTCAAGATTCTTTTTCTTTTGGCCCTTGTTGGATCCAATGCTCAGATATGCCGTATTACTGGGGATCATTGCTGCTTCTTTTCGATCTTAATGGGATTTGAAAACGGCCCCTTTAAATTGTCCGGGCCAATGGCCTGGATCCGGTAATAGGAATCGGTCTGGGGATTGGGAACAAGCTCCTTGGCGGTTTCCGTTCCTTCCAGGGTATGAATCACCTTAAAGGTCAGGGGACAGCCCTGGCATTGTGATTCGTCCCGCTCGGCCTGGGAAAGCTCAAAGGTTTCGGCGGGCAAAATCCCCTCCCCCTTGGGATAGGCCCAGGTCAAACGGATTCCCCCCTGGTCAAGGGGCTGGGATATCAATTCACTCACCACGGCCACCCTGCCCTCTGCAAGGGGGGGAAGCGGTGGTCCTTTTTTCCCGCATCCGGTCATTCCCGATGCCAGAAACAGCACCAGTCCCATCTTCAACAGATGCACCCATATACGTTTCATCAACTTAGATCCTTTTTGGCGTTTTCAATGGCACGTTTAACATTTTCAAATCCGGTGCCCCCGTGGGTGATCCTGCGGGCCACCATCTCTTCCAGGGAAATAAAAGTATAAATATCCTCTTCAATGAGCTCGCTGAAGCCCTTGAACTCTTCGAGGCTCAGATCGTCCAGCTCCTTGCCCTGTTCCAGGGCAAAGGCCACGGAATGGCCGGCCACGGAATGGGCCTGGCGGAAGGGCATGCCCTTGTTCACCAGGTAATCGGCAAGGTCGGTGGCATTGAGGAAACCGGTCTGGCAGGCCCTGCGCATGGTCTTCTTGTGCACGGTAATATTGCCGAACATCCGGGTGTAGACATCCAGGCAGATGCCCAGGGTGTCCACGGTGTCGAACAGGGGTTCCTTGTCCTCCTGCATATCCTTATTATAGGCCAGGGGCAGGGATTTCATCAGGGTGAGGATGGTCACAAGGTTGCCCACAACACGCCCGGTCTTGCCCCGGACCAGTTCTGCCACATCGGGATTCTTTTTCTGGGGCATGATGGATGAGCCCGTGGTAAAGGCATCGGAAATGGTGATGAAACCAAATTCCGAAGAGGACCAGAGGATGAGTTCTTCGGACAGCCGGGAAAGGTGGATCATGCAGATGGAGGCCGCAGAGATGAACTCCATGACAAAATCCCGGTCCGAAACCGAATCAATGCTGTTGGCCGAAGTCATGGCAAAGCCCAAGTCGGCCGTGGTGCAATCCCGGTCCAGGGGAAAGGTGGTACCGGCAAGGGCGGCCGCCCCCAGGGGATTGACATTGGTTCTTTTCAACCCGTCCGCCAGGCGCTCCCGGTCCCGACCGAACATCTCGTAATAGGCCATGAGATGGTGGGCAAAGAGAACGGGTTGTGCCCGTTGGAGATGGGTATAGCCCGGCATGATGGCGTCCTGGTTTTCAGAGGCCAGTTCCACCAGCTGCACCTGGAATGCCTTGAGCATCTCGATGAGGGTCTGGGTTTCCTCCTTGAGATAGATGCGCACATCAACGGCCACCTGGTCGTTCCGGGAACGACCGGTGTGCAGCTTCCGTCCCACATCACCGCAGATCTCGCCCAGGGCGGATTCCACGTGCATGTGGATGTCTTCCAGGGCATCGGAAAAGGGGATCTCATCCCTGTCCATCTTTTCTTCAACCTGGGTCAGCCCCTTCAGAAGGATTTCTTTTTCCGTTTCCGAAATCATTCCCTGTTGGGTCATCATTTTTACATGGGCCCGGGAACCGTTGATATCGGCCTTGTACAACCGCTTGTCCACATCAATGGACGCGTTGAATTTTTCTACCAGCTTATCGGTGGATTCGGAAAACCGTCCACCCCACATCTTTTCACTCATGGCGGTTACTTTCTAGGCTTGGGGTTTTAGAATCAGGGCTTCCACAATGGCCTTGTGCATGTGACGTTTGTTCTCGGCCTGGTCCCAGAAGGCAGCCTCTTCTGCTTCCAGCACGTCCTCGCTGATTTCTTCCCCCCGGTGGGCGGGCAGGCAATGCATGACCAGGACATCCTTTTTGGCATGGGAGAGCAGTTCCGAATTCACCTGGAACCCTTCAAAGGCGGAAAGGCGGTCTTCCAGCTCATCCTCTTCCCCCATGGAGGCCCAGACATCGGTGTAGACCACGTCTGCATCGGTGACACCGGCCACGGGATCCGTGGTCAGGGTGATGTTGGGACGGTTGGCCACATCGGCACTTTCCAGGATCTCGGGTTTGACCTGGTGGTTTTCCGGACAGGCCACGGTGAGCTCAAAGCCCAGAACCGATGCCGCGTTCACCCAGGAGGCAGCCACGTTGTTGCCGTCGCCCACCCAGACGATCTTCAGTCCGTCATAGCCGCCCTTTTTCTCCATCACGGTCATGATGTCGGAGAGGATCTGGCAGGGATGGAAGGAATCGGTGAGGGCGTTGACCACGGGAATGGTGGAGGCCTGGGCAAACGCTTCCACCAGGGCATGGTCAAAGGTCCGCATGGCCAGGCAGTCGATGTAACGGGACAGAACCCGGGCCGTGTCCTTGGCCGGTTCGTTCCGGGAAATCTGGGTATCGGCGGTGCTCATGTAAATGGGATGCCCGCCCATCTGGATCATGGCCGTTTCAAAGGCGATGCGGGTACGGGTGGATTTTTTATCGAAAATCAGGCCCAGGGTTTTGCCTTGGAGGGGGCGGTCCACGATGCCCTGCTGGTGACGTTTCTTAAGTTCCAATGCCCGGTTAAAAAGGTATTCGAAATCTTCTTTCTTTAAATCCAGAAGGGATAATAGATCTTTTTTCACTGCAAATCTCCTTGGGTTATAAGACGCTGTCCAATACCTGGACCAATTCATCCATATCTGCCTCCGCCACGATGAGGGGGGGCGCAAATCTTAAAACCTTATCCTGAATCCCATTAATAATAAAGCCTTTTTTAAAGCATTCTTCCACAATGAGACCCGCGTCCTTATCCAGTTCCAGCCCCAGTAAAAGACCTTTACCCCGGACCTCGTTGATGCGGCTGTGCCGGGTTTTCAAACCTTCCAGTTTGGACCGGAAATAGTCGGATTTCTCTTGGACCTGGGAGAGGAAGTCAGGATCAGATATAATCCCAAGGGTTTCCCGGGCCGCAGCCGCCGCCAGGGGGTTGCCTCCGAAGGTGGATCCATGGGATCCGGCGGCAAACCCCTTGGCTGCCTCCTGGGTTGCCAGCATGGCCCCCATGGGAATCCCGTTGGCCAGGGCCTTGGCCAGGGTCATGATGTCCGGGGTCACCTCGTATCCCTGGTGGGCAAACAAACTGCCGCACCGGCCCATGCCCGTCTGGATCTCATCAAAGATCAAAAGGGCACCGGTGTCGTCACAAAGCGCCCTTACTTGTTTCAGATAGTCGCTTTCGGCAGGAATCACCCCACCCTCCCCCTGGATGGGTTCCATCATCACGGCGCAAACCCTGTCATCCATGGCCGCCTTAAGGGCGTTTATGTCATTGTAGGGCACATATTTGAAGCCCTCCAGCAGGGGATGGAAGCCCTTCTGGATCTTGTCCTGGCCCGTGGCCGAAAGGGTGGCCATGGTCCGACCGTGGAAGGACTGCTCCATGGTGATGATGGTGTACCGGTCCTTCTGCCCCTGGCTTTGGAAATACCGGCGGACCAGTTTAATGGCCGCCTCGTTGGCTTCGGCACCGGAGTTGGCAAAAAAGACCCTGTCGGCAAAACTTTTTTCAATCAGTCCCTGGGCCAGGTCGGCCTGTGGGGCGGTGTAATACAAGTTGGAGACGTGGACCAGGGTTTCGGCCTGTTTCTGGATGGCCGCCGTCACCTTGGGGTGGCAATGGCCCAGGCTGCAGACGGCAATACCTGCCAGGAAATCCTTGAAGGTGTTGCCCGCTTCATCGGTGAGGACCATGCCCTCTCCCTTTACAAATGCCTTGCCCTGTCTCAGGTAGGTCTGGAATACATATTCTTCTGTCTGATTTAGATAACTCATTTATTTTCCCTCTAAAACAATGGATCAAATGGAACAGATGGGGAGCCGGGTATGTCATAAAAATGATGGTGACATACCCGACCTAGTCCTCAAATACCTGGGTGCCGATACCGGAATCGGTGAACAATTCCAGCAGGACGGCATGGGGGGTTTTACCGTTGATGATATGGGATTTTTTCACCCCGTGCTTCAGGGCGTCCAGGGCGCATTCCACCTTGGGAATCATGCCGCCCTTGATATGACCATCCTGGATCATGGTCTGGATATCACCGGCATCCACAGAAGAGATAAGCCTCTTTTGGGAATCCAGAACACCGTCCACGTCCGTAACCAGAATGAGGCGCTCGGCCCTAAGGGCGGAGGCGATTTTGGAGGCCACCACATCGGCGTTGATATTGTAGGTTTCCCCGTTTTTGCCGATGCCCACCGGGGCGATGATGGGAATAAACCCCTTATCGGTAAGGGTATGGATGATCTCTGGATTGACCGCTTCCACGTCACCCACCATGCCGGGATCAATGATTTCCGGGGGTTTGGTCTCGTCGTCGTGGACAACGATCTTCATTTTTTCGGCCTGGATGAGTTCCCCATCCTTGCCGGTGAGCCCGACGGCCTTGCCGCCCTGGCGGTTAATCCGGGCGACAATGTCCTTGTTGACCTTGCCGCCCAGAACCATTTCCACCACATCCATGGTGGCATCGTCTGTATAGCGCATGCCCCGGATAAAGGTGGAGGTAATTCCCATAGCCGATAGAACCTCGTTGATCTGGGGCCCTCCGCCATGGACCACCACCGGGTTAAGCCCAATATACTTGAGCAGGGTGATATCGTTGGCAAAATCGCGTTTCAGGTTATCGTCCACCATGGCGTGGCCGCCGTATTTGATGACCACGGTTTTGGTGGAAAACTGACGAATATAGGGAAGGGCCTCTATGAGGATGTCGGCTACGGATTGTGTCATAGTATATACCTGCTTAAATCTTCATTCTGGACAATGTCCATGAGTTGTTTTGAAACAAATTCTGCATCGATGAGGATCTCGTTTTCTGCCACGTCCGGGGCTTCAAACAGAATCTCTTCCAATAGTTTTTCCATGAGGGTGTGCAGCCTGCGGGCGCCGATGTTTTCTGTGGTGGCGTTCACCTCCACGGCAATGTCGGCAATCTTTTCAACGGCCTCCTGGGAAAAGGAGAGCTTCACCCCTTCGGTTCTCAACAGGGCAATGTACTGGAGCACCAAGGCATTCTTGGGCTCGGTGAGAATACGGGTAAACTCGTTGGCCCCAAGGGAGTTGAGTTCCACACGGATGGGAAACCGGCCCTGGAGTTCGGGAATCAGGTCCGAGGGTTTGGAAACATGGAAGGCCCCCGATGCAATGAAAAGGATGTGGTCGGTCTTAACCGTACCGTATTTGGTGGGCACGGAAGAGCCTTCCACAATGGGAAGCAGATCCCGCTGTACCCCTTCCTTGGAGACCTCGGGGCCCTGGCTCTTTTCCTGGCCGGCAATTTTGTCAATCTCATCGATGAAGATGATACCCGACTGCTCCACCATGGAGATGGCATCGGTTTTGATCTGCTCCATGTCCACCAAATGGGCGGCCTCATCCTGGGTGACCAGGTTCAGGGCATCCTTGACGGAAAGCTTTCGCCGTTTGGTGTTCTTGGGCATGAAGTTCCCCATCATCTCCTTCATGTTGATGCCCATCTCCTCCATGCCGGAATTGGAAAAGATCTCCAGCATGGGGGTGGATTTGTCGGCCACATCCATGTCGATCTTCCGCTTGTCCAGCTTGCCCTGGCGGAGCATCTTTCTTAGCTTCTCCCGGGTGGAGGACTGGGAATCGGCATCCGGTGCGGAGATCACATCCAATGTGTCGTCTCCGTCCATGCCGTTGCTACCCCCGCCGTTGGTGGGCGGCAAGAGCACATCCAGGATCCGTTCCTCGGCAATGCGACCGGCCTTTTCCTGGACCTCTTCCTGCTGCCGGGCCTTGAGGGTGTTAATGGTCAACTCCAGCAGGTCCCGGATCATGGATTCCACATCCCGGCCCACATAGCCCACCTCGGTGAACTTTGAGGCTTCAACCTTATAAAAAGGAGAGTCGGTGAGGTTGGCCAGACGACGGGCAATCTCTGTCTTGCCCACACCCGTGGGACCGATGAGAATGATATTTTTGGGGGCAATCTCCTCCTGGAGATCCTTTTCCAGCTGTCGTCGTCTCCATCTGTTCCGCAGGGCAATGGCCACGGATTTTTTAGCGGCATCCTGGCCTATGATGTATTTATCCAGTTCTCTGACAATCTCTTGGGGTTTCAAATCTTTCATGGGGTGTAATTCCTGCGGTATTTACCGACGGTTAAAGTTCTTCAATGGTGACATGGTGGTTGGTGTAAATACAGAGATCGCCGGCGATCTTCATGGCCTTTTCCACAATTTCCCGGGCGCCCAGTTCGGTGTTTTCCCTCAGGGCCACGGCTGCGGACTGGGCCGAGATAGAGCCGGACCCAATGGAAATCACCCCATCGTCGGGTTCGATCACGTCCCCATTTCCGGAAAGAAGATAGGTGTTTTCCTTGTCGGCGGCAATCATCATAGCTTCCAGGCGGCGCAGGTATTTGTCCGTGCGCCAGTCCCGGGCCAATTCCACACAGGCACGGGTCAGGTTGCCGTTGAAGCGCTCCAGCTTCTGCTCCAGCTTTTCGGAAAGGGTCAGGGCATCGGCCGTGGCCCCGGCAAAGCCGGTGATGATCCGGTCCTGGTAAATGGTTCTCACCTTTTTGGCTTTGTGTTTGGTCACGATATTGCCCAGGGTGACCTGTCCGTCCCCTGCAACCACAACACCGGTGTCGGTGCGAAGGGCCAAAATGGTGGTCCCGTGGAATGTCTCTGTGCTCATCAATCTAACTCCTTGGATGTGCTTTGTCGTAAACCTGCATGAGGTGGTCCATGCTCACATGGGTGTACACCTGGGTGGTTGAAAGGCTGGCATGGCCTAAAATTTCCTGGATTCCCCGCAGGTCGGCCCCGGAATCCAGCATGTGGGTGGCAAAGGAATGGCGTAATGTATGGGGAGATATGGTGGTGTTCAATCCGCATTGGAGAACCACCTTGTCCAGGATCCGCCGGATGGACCGGCTGGAAATTCTCTGGTAATCCTTGTTCACAAAAACAGGAGACCGGGGCTGCCCCATGGCGGCCCGGTACTGCCGAATGGCGTCCAGGGCCCGCTTTCCCGCCGGAACAATCCGCTCTTTTCCACCTTTGCCGAAAACTCTAATCACCTGGCTTGTAAAGTCAATGTCTTCCATGTCCATGCCGTGGATTTCCGATATGCGCATGCCCGTGGAATAAAAGGCTTCAAACATGGCCAGGTTCCGCTTGTCCAGCCAGGTGACCACCTCAATGGAATCCAGCAGGTGAAAGACCTCGTCCACGGAAAGGAATTTGGGAATTTTCTTTTCCTGCTTGGGAAAGGGAACGGCATCGGCCGGGTTGGTCTTCATTTTACCCGTTCGAACCAAATAGTCAAAAAAGACCTTGAGTGAGGAAAGGTTTCTGGCCTGGGTTTTCCGGCTCCGCCCCTGGCGGACCCGCAGTGCCAGGAAGCGGCGGACATGGTCCCGGGTAAGACCGGGGATCTGCGCTTCAAACCAGGTCTCCAGTTCGGGTGTATCCTTGGGAACGACTGCCTGACCATGGGCCGGGTCTTCCTTGAACAAAAAGGTGATGAACTGACGAATGTCCGTGGCATAGGCCCGGCAAGTATGTTGGGAATACCCCTTTTCCGCCACCAGGGCCGCCAGAAAATCCCTAACCACCATGGTCGTTCCCCAAAGCCGCCATGACCTGTTTCATGCTTTCCCAGACTTCCCGCTTCAGGCCGGGGCTTTCCAACAGCTCACGGGGATGACGGGTGGGCATGATCCGGGCATTGGCCAGGAAGGTGAACTTTCCCCTGTGTTTACGGATATCCTCCCGGGTCTGGAGGAGGTGACGGGTGGCCTGGTCTCCCAGGCTGACCACCACATTGGGGCTGTTGGCCCTGATCTTTTCCATGAGGGTGGGCCGATGGGCGGTGTTGCATATACAAATCTGCTCCGGAGACAGGGACATGGCGCCGATGATCTTTTTCAAAAGAGCCCCGGCAGGACCGTTGAAGAATTCCCCTTCCTGGTCCACAAAATAAACAGAGGCCCTTTCAGGCCCCTGGCAGAAAAAGGCGGTGTCCGGGGCGGGCCCGGGCTTGGGGGCCTGGGACCGGGCCCTGGGGGTTACCTCCTGCCGTGTCGGGGCGGGCTGGGGCGCTGCCTGGCCCAGGTTGGTCAATCGTCGGGCGGTTTCATCCCCCAACCCAAGCCCGGTGTTGCCCATGTCCCTCTGGGCGGCCAGGAATTGGGAAAAGGCACCCAGGCTGTTTCGAACCTCCAGCAGATAGGCCGCCGGATCTGAAGGTGCGGCCTGGCTCATGGTGCCACCCCTTGTTTAATGGCGTCCAAAAGCCGGTCCGCCACCTGGGATTTATCCATGAGGGGGATGTCCTCCACCCTGCCGTCCCTGTGGAAGAGTTTGACCTTGTTGGTGTCCACACCGAATCCAGAGTCGGTTCCCCCCACCAGGTTGGCGGCGATCATGTCCAGATTTTTCTTTTCCATCTTCTTTTTGGCATGGGGGGTCAGGTCATTGGTTTCGGCGGCAAAGCCCACCAAAAGCTGATCCGGCGTCTTGAGTTCCCCCATGCGCTTGAGGATATCCATGTTCTCGGTCATGGTCAGGGTGAGGTCCGCGGCATCCCCGGTCTTTTTGATTTTCCGATCCTTGGGATCCACGGGACGGTAGTCGGCCACGGCTGCCACCTTAATAATGATATCTGCAGCGGGCAGCTGCTCCAGCATGGCCTCCCCCATCTGTTGGCAGGATTCCACATGGATGCAGTCCACCCCTGGCGGCACATCCAGATTCACCGGTCCGGAGACCAGGGTCACCTGGGCACCCCGGTATTCTGCGGCCCGTGCCACGGCATATCCCATTTTTCCGGAAGAGTGGTTGCTGACATACCGTACCGGGTCAATGGCCTCCCGGGTGGGGCCGGCGGAGATGAGGATCTTTTTCCCCTTGAAATCTTTTGGGGTCAGCAGGGCCTGGATCCGGTCAAGGATAAACCAGGGTTCGGGCAACCGCCCTGCCCCGGTGGTTTTACAGGCCAGCACCCCGGAGTCGGGATCCAGGATATGGACCTTGTCGGCTTCCAGGATATCCAGGTTCCGCTGTACCCGGATGTTCTGGTACATGTCCGTGTTCATTGAGGGGCAGACCATGATGGGGGCGGTCACCGCCGTGAAGGTGGTGGACAATGCATCGTCGGCAAGACCGTTGGCAAGCTTGCCAATGGTGTTGGCCGTGGCCGGTGCAATGACGGCAATGTCGGCCCGGGAGGCCACTTCGATGTGGGCCACCCCTCCCCGGGCATCATCCCAAAGATCGGTGATCACCGGTCGTTCCGACAAGACTTCAAAGGTGGCCTTGCCCACAAACTTTTGTGCGGATTCGGTCATGACCACATCCACATGGGCACCGGCCTTTTTCATCAACCGCAAAAGTTCCACTGTTTTATAGGCGGCAATGCCGCCGGTAACCCCTAGGAGGACCTGTTTTCCTTCCAGCATCATTATTCCACCAATGTCCCCTGTGAAAAGCCCTGGGGTCCAACCATGACATCGTCCTTGGGCAGCTCGGTCCGGGTCAGTTTCGGGGCAACTCCGATCTCCACATAGGTGGTGCCGTACTGATTTGCCTTTATGGAAATCACGGCACATTTGGAGGCTTTATCAAATACGATGATGGAATTTTCCGGGGATTTGATCTGGCTGATGATATCCCAGTTGTCCTTCTGCATGTTGTTGATGAAAAAATTGATCAGGGAACGCCGTTCCACCCGGCCTTTCACCACCAGAATCCCGGAGGTATACCCGGGGGTGGAAATCACAACGGTACGATCCTGAACAACCTTCAGATCCTTGGGAACGAGGATGTCTTCGAAATCATAATAAAGGGCGGTGGTTTTGGATGGGCCGGCCTTGGTTTTCAAACCTGCGGTGGTGGACGTTTCACCGTCCGAAGGTGATGCGCCGTAATTTTCTAAACATCCGGTCACGCCAAAGGCGATGATCAATACCGCCAGGATCTGAACAAAAGATTTGAATGAACATTTAAATATCATTATTTTCCTCCACATCAACGAATGAAAACAGTCTTGGGTAAACCCGCATACAAAGATAGTCACTTCTAAAACGAATCATGGGAAAAGTCAATTGGGGAACTGGGGTTTGGGCGGGCAGAACCGGATGTGGAGGCCCATGAAGGGATTATTGGATTTTCTTATTATATTGGGAAACCCGGCCCATGAACGTCATGAGTTTTTCCTCATAAACCGCCGTCTCCCGGTTCAGGGTATTGACCTGGCTTCTAAAATTTTCCATGGTGGCCACGTTCACCGTATCCGCAACCCGGAGTTCATCCCTGAGATTGGTCAGCCGTTGTTTCTCGGACTGAAGACGGGAATACTCCCTGTCCAGATCGGATTTCATCTGTTTAAGAACATTGGCTTCGGTTGCCAGGGCTGCATGATCAGGGGCTCTGCCTGGGATATTCTCCTTGGCGGCAGCTTGTCTTACCTTTGCTCTTGCCTCACCGGGTTTAAAAACGCTTTTCTGGGGCGGATGTTCCATTGGGGCTGGGTTTGGCTGCCTTGACACCACCTCCGGCAGGGCCTTGGCCGCATGCCTCTGGGGCATGGACATCATCGAGCTGTCATCGGTATAGGAACGCACCCCGTTTTCGTCGATGTATTCATAGAGATCCGACTGGGCTGGGGTGAGGCTCAAACAGATTAAAATGCTGCAAAGGACGCAGAGTTTAAAACATTTCACAGGGCACCTTTTTTCTTGATTGATCCGGCTTGGCATTAGATGGGGGGGACCTCCCAAATTTCCAAGATCTCAAGATCCTTGTTCAAAATCAGTCCCACTTCCATTCCGACCTTGAAACTGGAATAAAACGCTGTTTTCCCTTCCCAGTCAAAGTATAGGATGTCGGGGCTCTTGTCAAAACCCCTGTGCTTTACCCAGATTTTTCCCTGGGTGAAGCGGGTAATCACACCGGTATAATGGTGGCGATGCATCCAATTGATCTGGATATCCCTGATGTCTGTTTCCGGCTTTGACGGTGTTTTAATTTCCGGCAATTGGGTTTCGGATCCGGCCATGGCTGGGCCCGGCGATTGAAAGGTCAGCAGCGCTGTTATCACCAATATTTTTATCAACGACACTAGATACCTCATGGCATTGTCTCCATTTTATTTAGGCCCGGTTGATGGGCAGCGGCCCTGGATCTCCCCCCCCTCCTTTGACCATCCAATGGGCCGATGTTTTTCCAATGGCCCGATCTATGGATGGCGGTTTCCCAGGGCAACACGACATTTACTTCCGACCTTTCCAATCACTCGACCTCCTTCCAGGAATAGATACCGGTCCTTTCGGCCTTTTCGTCAATGGTGGTAATGGTGCCGCTGGAGGTGGAAAAATACTTCCGCTCCCGGATATTCTCCTCCATGGTCAGAATAATGGGGGTATTTATCAGGCTGTTGAATTTAATTCCACTGGGTCCAACGCTCACTGTCTGGGTTCCGCCTCCGGGAACCGGGATTTCAACCTCAACGGTGTCACTGTCATCAATGACGGCATCCCCATTGTAATCCAAGGTGGGAAAATCCGTTCTCCCCCCATTGCAGGCATTGATCTCCATCAGGTAGGAGATACCGCCGGCCTGGCATACACTGGTGGAGGGGATGGAGGTGACCACAATGGCACGATTGTCCCTCACCGAAACATCCCGCACCACCCGCTCTCCTTCAACGGGCATGTCAAAATACCATCCCACATGATACGGATTGACATTGCCAGTTTCGGTGCGTTCATACCATTGAATAAGCGTGTTGGTAAGCACACGGACAGAGGAACCCGCAGTGGTGAGTTCGGTTTGTTCAAGCAGGGTCACCCCTTTGGCCTTGGCTGTAAGATAGCCCTTGGTGCTGATGTTGGATAGGCTGCGTTTCCCATTCACTACAGTCCCAAAGCTTCCAAGGTATTTATCCTCCACCTTCCTTTCCTGGGCATTGGTTCCGTTCTCGGCCCATTCTGCACTCCAGTCCCAAATACCGTACATCGTCTGAACGGACTCATCGATAAAATCATTCAATCCCAGGAACCTGCCGGTACCAAAGATCACCATGATCCCATGTTTGGATCGGTCACAATGGAGAATCACATCGGGTTTATGGGTGATGGGCTGATTGTCCCCTTCTTCATTCCTGGCCTGGAAAAGGGGCTGGGGGGTATTGTTGGCGTCTTCAAAATAGACATCCCAATCCGCAGCATCCGTGGCGGTTAAATCAAATTTCCACAAGTTTCCCTGGAGATCTCCGGCATAGGCATAGTCCACCTTGCCGTCGTAATTCAAGTCCACCAGGGTGGGGGTGGACAGACCGTTGCAATTGGCAAAGGTATCACCGTACTGGGTTTCAATCCGTTTCAAAAGCGCGCCGTCCGATGCCCGAAGCACATAGAGACTGGCCTTTCCCGTGGCACTGTCATATCCGTTGCCGAAAATCACGACCCGACCTGCATTGGAATTGACAATATAGGGGACGGAATAGGTATATCCAAGGTCATCGTCGTCCGATGTGGGATATATCCATTTAAAGAGATCCTTTGCCTGGGCTTCGGAATTGGGATTGACAACGGATGCGGAGATATCAAGGCAATAGATGCCCTTCCCACCCTTGCCCAGCCCGCCCACAAGATAGGTGGTGGTACTGTTGATGTCCGCCACATAGGGGGTGGCGTTGACGAAATATTTATGGTCGTAATCCTGCAGGGCCAATTCCGGCAGGGTGTTGATCACAAAGCTGGGGATATAGGCAAACCGTTCTTTACCATTTTCCTTGTCAAAGGCGTGGAGCATGCCGTCGTTGGCCCCCACAAAGACAAGACCGTTTTTCACCACCGGGGATGCATTCACCACATCCCCCAACCGACCGGCCCTCTCCCTGTAATTGGTAGGGCCGTCCCCTTCAAGCCTGTCGTCCCCCCTGATGTAATCAATCATCTGACCGGAAAGACCAATGGTGGAGGAGTTGACGGTATTAAAGACAATGCCGGTGTTGCCGTTGTTGGTGAATATCTTCCGGCCGGAACCATTGGACCACCAGCCGGCCACATCAAAGCTGGCATCCAAAACCGCGGCGGCCGACCAGTCGGCAACGGTATTCACCAGGCCGGTGGTAACGTCGATGCTAAAGGCACTGACATCCCCGGTCCAGGAGTCGGAATGATACATGGGTTGGTATATCACCGTATCCGTGGTCAATTCCGCACCGTTCACCCCCAGGGAAGTGGAACTGGCACCGATACTTTCAATGTCCTGGAGCAGGTTGTTCAGGGCCACAGCCAATTCTTCAGGATCGGCCGCACTATAGATCTTCCCCCTGCCGTTGACCGTGGCATGGTACATATCATCAATCTTTGATTCCCCCTGGCCCAAAGGTTGCGGCCAGCTGTCTGGGCAGGCATCGCAATCGGGGATCACTTCGGTGCATTCCCCGGGACAGTCTGGATACATATCCGGATCAATGGATCCCTTTACACCAAAGGCAATACCATAGGTGACCATGTGCTGTCTCTGCAGGGGATCGTTATCGCTGGGAATCAGCTGATCCGGCAGGTCCGATAAATCGGTTCTATAGTAGTACATGGCCACATCGGCCACCGTATTGGTCCAACCGTCACCGTCCTGGTCTCCAACGTTGGGGCTTTGGCTGCCGTTCCAGTGCCCGTCGGTTACCATGATGGCAATGGCCTGCTGGCAGGCACCGCCATCTTCCAGTGAGGCATAGGGGGACGGGCCAAGACCCGAGACAATGGAACCGTCCGTATCGTCAAAATACCGGCCCAGTCGTTTCAGCCCCCGCCTCAACGGGGTGCCGTAAGAATGTGCCTTGAATTCATATAACCGCCTCAACAGGGTATCGGACTCATCATTCCCCATAACACGCACGGGAACCACAGGCTGGATAATGGACCGATTCTGATTGGAGGAACGGGTAAGGGTGAAGATACCAATGTTCACGCCGCTCATCTGTTGAATCAGGCGGGCCAGCCCCCCCACGGCGGAGAAGGAACGCCGCCGGTAAAAGCTGAACCAATTGGCAAAATTCTGGCGCTCCTGGAGATAGGTTCTGGAAATGACGGGGGGAATATCCGAACCGGTGACCTGGGTGAGCCTGATCTGGGACAGGTTGTATTCATTGGGATCGTCGAATTTAAAGTATCGGATATGCCCGTTGGTCATGGTGACCAGGTAGACCTCGTTGTTATACCTTACAAAATAATGGGCATTGGGGATATCATGGCTGTCCCCCCAGGCATTGGTATAGGAGTGGTAGGTATCATCCAGATCCAGGGTGGTGTTTCCCACAACCGGATGGGAACGGACCGTTGAAGGATCTGCATCATTGGGATCTGTAAATGCCTGGAGGTTGGGATAGGAGGCCGTGGCCGGCCATGGAGAATACTCCACACTGGGATTGTAATAAATCCGATTGTAGCCATGCCAACGGGCCTGCCATAGATACTTACCAGTGGAATTGGAAAGATACCGATTGGAATCGGTATAGGTATTATCCCCCATACTTCGGACATAATACCGTCCGCCAAAGGCACCGTTGGATTCAGCCGTCATAAAGGTAAAATCCATGGAGCCGGAATTATCAAATAGAATCATGATATTGGCCGGAGCCGCCTGGAACCTGCTTTCCAGGGGGGCATCCTCAATGTCCAAACAGACCAATGTGGTACACGCCTTGTCCCCGGCTTCGCAATCCTGGTCCACTCCGTCTCCGCAGATATCGATGGCGGTGGGATGAATATTGTAATTGAAATCGTTGCAATCCCCCCCGGTGTTGGTCCAGCCGTCGTTATCATTGTCGGCGGTGCAGACCAGATCCGCCCCGGAGCAATCCTGGTCAATATTATCGCCGCAGATCTCGGTTCCGTTAGGGTGGATAACACTGTTTGAATCATTGCAATCGGTATTGTCCAGAACATGGTTGGCGGGCTGGCTGACCTGCACCTGGCTGACGCTGGGATTACCATACCCATCCCCGTCGTTGTCCTGGTACCAGGTCTGTGAGGCGGCAATGGTAAACGGCACATCCGCAGACGCGACATATCCGCCCTTGACCACCCGTCTGACATTCCAGGTGTAATCTCCATTGGCCAATGTGATGGCCGGTGTGAAACTGCAGGTCCCGCCGGTGCAGGTCAAAGCAATGGGGGCAACTGCATTGACGCCGCCGCTGTCAAAAATAACGATTTCGTAAGAGGTCTCATCACAGGAAGAACCGTCCCATTGAAAGGTGGGAGTGGACGTTGTCAGGGTGGCGGACACCGGAGAGGTGATTTGACAATTCGCCCAGAGAAAGGTGAATTGGGCCATACCTGCCAGGAGCAGGACCGGCAGAACCCCCCGCCTGAGAGAGGACAAAAGAAAGGGTTTATATTTCGTCCCTGGGACGCGTTGGACTGATCTCATATCATTCCCTCTTTTTTCATCGTCTTGGCCTTGAAAGAACAGGGGCAAAAACAGAAAGGAGAACAACAGATAGTTGAGGGCGGCTGAAAACGGCCCTTGACGATCTTTACGATTTTAAAGTGTTGCGATTGACATTTGGAGTGGTGATGTACGACTTCTATTTTAGTACAGTTTAGGGAAGGATCAAAGGCAATTATTCAAGGGGTACGGCAGGTTGGCGCTTACCATTTGCAAAACAATGAATAGCAAATCCCGTACCCGGGCCCCTGGGGAATTAAAATTCGGGAATTTTCCAGACCTCTCGTATTTCAAGGGACGGCCCCAGAATCAGGCCGACCCGGAGCCCGTGCCGAAGGCTTGAAAAATAAATGGGGTGGCCCACACCGTCAAAATATCGAACGGACTGGGCCTTTTTAAAGGTGCGATTTTTCACGGATATGGTGTTATTTCCGAAGTCGGTGATGATACCCTGGAAGTGAAATCGATGATCCCATTGAATGGCCGGATCCAGTATGGGGCTTTCCATGGGAGCTGGAATGTTCGGAAGTTCCGGAAGCGCCCCCTGGCGGGCAGCGGGGTCTGAGCTGTATGCCAGCATCAGTGTCACCAGTACCAGAATCCCTACCCATACGCCGATACCCCATTGACGACATTTCATTTTGTAAGTTCCCTCCAGGAGTAAACCCCGGTCTGCTCCGGTGTTTCATCCAGGGTTAGAATGGTACCATTGGATGCGGAAATATACTTTCTTTCCCTGACATTCTGCTCCAGCATCACAATCAGCGGATAGGTGATAAGACTGTCAAACCGGAGCCCCGACGGGGCGACCCTGATCCGTACCCCCGGTTGGGTGGGATCGTCCACATAGACCTTGTCCTGTTCATCAATGACCTGATCGTTGGAATAATCAAACCGGGTTTGATCGGTTCTACCCCCATTGCAGGCATTCACCTCCATCAGATAGGAGGTTCCGCCCACCTCACAGATATTGGATGATGGAATGGAGGTCACCACGATGGCCACGTTCCCCCGGATGGAAATATCCCTGAAGATCCGTTCCCGGCCCACGGGCAGATCAAAATACCATCCCACATGGGAACCGGCAGCGTCCTGTTTTCGTTCATACCAATGGATGGTCTCGTCGGTCAAGACCCGCACGGCAGGATCATCCGTGTGTACCTGGTGCTGGGAAAGCAGCCCCACCCTCCTGGCCCCGTCGGGCAGGGAGGTTTCAGACTTCAGGTTGGAGAACAACCGCTCCCCGTTACCCGATGGTTCATATTGTCCCAGGTATTTGTTTTTGGTGAACCGTTCCCCCTTGTTTTTCCCCTTTTTTTCCCAATACTCTGCCCAGTCCCAGATGCCGTAAAGGGTTTGGATGGATGTGTCGGTAAAATCCTCCTCTCCAAGGTAACGCCCGGTACCAAAGAGAACCAGATAGCCGTATCGGCTCCGGTCACAATGCATCATCACATCGGGTTTATGGGTGATGGGCTGGGCAAATCCATTGGCATTGACCGCCCGGAACAGGGGTTGGGGAATCCCGGAGTTATCGGCATAGGCCACGTCCCAATATGCCGGGTTGGTGGCCCTAAGGTCGAATTTCCAAAGGTTGCCCCTCAGATCCCCGGCATAGACATAATCCACAAGGCCGTCATTGTCAGGATCAATGGGGGTTGATGTGGAAAGGCCGTTGCATTCCTGGCCGGCATTTCCATAGCCTGTTTCTATTTTCCTCAGGAGAATGCCGTCGGAAAGCCGGACCACATAGAGGCAGGCTTTTGCATTTTCGCTGTCGTAACCGTTTCCGAAGACGGCCACCCATCCCGCAGTCGAGTTAACAATATAGGGCCGGCTGAAGCTGTACCCCATATCGGGGTCGTCTGTTGTGGGATAGATCCATTTAAACATGGTATTGGCGGCAATGAATTCGCTGGGGGGATTTATCTTTGAAGGGGAAATATCCAGGCAATAGACCCCCTTCCCCCCCCGGCCCAATCCCCCCACCAAAACTGTGGTATTGGCGTCGAGGTTTTTTACATAGGGTGTCCCGTCCACAAAAAACCGATGGACATAGGATTGGGAGGCCAGATCGTGGAAATTGGGGGTGACAAATTCCGGGATATAGGCAAATCGCTCATGGCCTGTTTTTTCATCAAAGGCATGGAGCATGCCGTCGTTGCCCCCCACCAGGACCACTCCGTTGGCCGGCACCGGCTCTGAATGGACGATGTCACCGAGGACCCCGTCCCGCACCCGGTATTGACCTGCCCCCTTCCCTTCTTTGCTTCTGTCCCCCCTGAGGTATTCGATCAGACTTGCCGGCAAACCGATCTGACTTGAATAGTTGGTGTTAAAGGCCACGCCCCCGTTGCCCACATTGGTGAAAACCTTTCTTCCAAGACCATTGGACCACCATCCGGGTATTGCCACGGCCTGGTTTAATTTATCGGAGGCCGACCATGTTGGCGTTTGGCCCACGGCACCGGTGACGGAATTCACAGGATATGCCTTTAAATCCCCGGACCATTGAAACACATCATAGGAGGGTTGAAACAATGACAATTGTGAGGATACGGCATTGCCGTTGGCGGCAAGGGATGCCGCAGATCCTTTACGATTGTCGATATCCTGGACCAGGGCATTGAGGGCGGCGGCCAGTTCCGTGGGGTTTTTGGCACTCCAGATGGCCCCATGGCCGTTCAACGTGGCATGGTAGAGGTCATCGATTTTAGACCCGTCATTCCCATCGGGCCTGGGCCAATTGCTCGGACAGGCGTTGCAAAGGGGAAAGATGGAGGAACAGGCTTCCGGGCAATCCGGATAAAGGCTGGGGTCTATGCTGCCCTTTACACCGAATGCCACCCCATAGGAGACCATGTGCTGGCTGGTCATGGGATCTTTTTTGGTGGGCCGGAGTTTATTGGGCAGGGAGGACAGATCCCTTTTATAAAAATACATGGCCGTATCTGCCAGGGTGTTTGCCCAGGCGTCCCCATCCTGATTCCCGATGTTCAAATGGGTATAATTCCCCCAGTGGCCGTCGGTCACCATGACGGCAAAGGTCTGCTGGCAGGCGCCGCCCTCCTGCTCCGAGGCAAAGGGGGAAGGTCCCAAACCGGGGACGATAATATTGTCGGTGTCGTCAAAATACTGGCCCACGGCCTTGAGCCCTTCCCGCAGCGGTGTGCCCATGACCCGGATTTTCAATTCGTATAATTTATTGATCAGGGTGTCGGATTGATCCTGCCCCTTAATCCGCACCGGTACCACCGGCTGGACAATATAATTATCCGTATAATGGGGATCACTGGGGTTAATGGTATAAATCCCGATGTGAACCCCCTTCATCTGATTGATGACCTTGGCCAGGGCACCGGCCGCCACCAGGTACCGATTCCGGTGAAAACAAAACCAATTGGCGAAATTCCAGCGTTCTTCGGTAATGCTCCTGTTGGTGATGGAGGGGACCGCACTGCCTGTAACTTCCGTATACCCGGCCGCCTTTGAATCTTCCTGATTGGGATCGTTTAGTTTGTAATACCGGAACCGTGTCCGCTCCAGGACCACCAGGTAGACATCGCTGCCGTGGCGGACAAAATAGTGGGCATAGGGAATGTCTTTTCCCGCATATCCCTGGGTGACATAGGTGTGGTCAAGATTGACCACGGTCTTGTCCAATATGGGATGAACAAAAACCTCTTGGGGATAGATGGCATCGGCATCTTTAAAGGCCGTCAGGCTGTCGTATTTACCCGTAGCCGGCCAGGGGCTGTAATCGATTGCCGGATTGTAATAGATCTGGTTGTAGCCATGCCACCGGGTCTTCCAGTATTTTTTCTCGCTGTCGGGCAGGGAGGCGTTGGAGCCATAGACCTGATTCGGTATTTGGTATAGGTAATAATACCCCTTGAACGCGCCGCTGGGGCCGGATGTCATAAAGGAAAAATCCATGGACCCGGAGTTGTCCAGAACAAACATGATATTGGCAGGGGCAGCCTGGTAATAGGTTTCCAAAGGGGCTTCCGACAAATTGACACAGACCAGGTCCTGGCAATGGCGATCCTGGCCGTCGCAATCCTGGTCCACACCATCTCCGCAGACCTCGGGGGCAAAGGGGTGGATACTGGGGTCGTTGTCGTTGCAGTCACCGGCATCCGACCGCCATCCGTCCCCGTCGTTGTCTGCAGCACACAATTGATCGGCGCCGCTGCAATCCTGATCAATCCCATCCCCGCAGATCTCATCCATGTTGGGATGGATAAAGGGGTTGGTGTCGTCACAATCCCCGGCATTGGCCACATATCCCGACGGCTGACCGGCTGCCTGTGTATGGACGGCAGGATCGCCATACCCGTCATTGTCCTTGTCTTCGTAGAAGTCCCGGGGGGCGGTCACCGTAAACACACCGGTCATGTTCCCCACGTAGGATTGCCTGTTGTACATCCAGACCGCCCAATGGTATTTGGCATTCTGCAACGGCACATTCAATGTCAATTGAATGGTATCCTGGCTGGAGTTTACCCGGATGGGGGAAACAACGGAAACCCCGCTGTTTGCATATTGAAGGATGAAAAGATAATTGGTTTCACCGCATTGGGTTCCCCATTCAAAGGTGGGGGTTGCGGTGTTAATGGTGGTGTGGGTGGGATATTTGAGGGTACATGCACCCTGGGCCGGCGCCTGGAACGCCGTTGACAGAAAAAGGACCAGAAAAAAAATCCACCCGATCCCATGCCCTTGTTCTGCCCAATGCCTGAATCTGTTTTGGAATCCGCTCAGAAAAATCAACATGTCCACACTCTATTTTGGTTAATGGCGTCTTCTGTATCCCAGCTCTATGATGACGCGACCTCCGGCATCATGTGCATATCCCCTTGCGGCATAATCATACATGTTTGTGGTACGGGTCATATCCAGGGAAGCCCCCCTGGCAATTCCCCTTTGTACGGCAGAATACTCCGTATTCCCAAGTCCTGTGGCATCGGAAGAATTCACATTGGTATCCCAGTTTCCGGCCTGGGTTAAATCGTGGCTGTCCTCATCCTTTAACCAGGTAAAGGTTGAAAAGGAGCGGTCGGACAATTCGGTGTCGGAAGCCAGTTCCAATTGTTTGGCCGCCTCCCTGGCTGCGGATTCGGCCCGGTAAAAATTATCCTGGTAAATGCGCTCATTTCTAACAATCTGGGATTCGGTGACCGTCAGATTCATGGATGAAAGGCCCATGAGCGTCAGCACCGCCAGGATAATCATGGCCAACACCAGGGCAGAGCCCTTTTGTGAAAGGATTCCGGTGCTGGGATTGGATTGATACTCCGGCATAGGGTTACCTCGGTTTGTTAAAGGTGATGTTGCTTCGGATATATCCCTGGGGATCGGTGACCCTAACGTTGATTTCCATCAAATCATTGATGCCGTCCCCCGGAGACTGAAGATCAATCTCCCGGACCACCTGCCATTCCAGAAGATAGCCGTCGGGAACCAAAGGATTTGAGGCATGGGATATCCGGGTAAAACCGTTTGCGGCGGCATTGTTGTTATTGAGGCTGGAAAAGTCGGCCATGGTCAATGTCTCAATCTGGAACTGGGCCGCAAGAATGGAGTTGGTGTGCCGGGCGGCCTGGGCATTGCTGCGTACAGCCGCCCATTGTAATTGCGCCAGGGAAAGAATGCCCACGGCCAGGATGGCCAGGGCAACCAAGACTTCCAAAAGACTGAATCCATCTGGGCCGGGACCGATATTCTTCCCCAATGTCTTAAAACGGATCTCCATGGTCATAACCCCAAATTTCTACAATTCACAATGGTGGTGGCCGTACGGTTGATCCGGGTGTCCTCCCCCAGGGTCCAGTCGATGCGACCCTGGTCCACCCGGGCGGTGATCTGAATTTCAACCGCCCGTATGGCATTTACCTGGTTGGTAGCGTTGCCGTTACGGTCCAGGTACCTGAATTGCAGGGTTTCAATGTTATCGGCCAGGGGCTGGACACTTCCGTCAATGGCGCGTCCGATGCCGTCATTTCCGTCCCCGTCCGAGTAGGCATCGTAGAGATAAAAAGAGATGGTTCTCAACTCCCCTGAACTATCCGCCCCATCGTTGATCACATAGCTGAAGGTCAAGGCATTGTTGATATCGCTACCGTCTCCGGCTGAAATGATCCCCGCACTCATCTGCTCATCCGGATCATAGCCGGCCATTCTGATTTCCTTGGCCATCAGATACAGGGTTCCCCTTGCGGTCTGCTGCATCTCCACCGTCTGGGTCGTGGAAAGATGGGATTGCTGCTGCCCGCTGAAGGAGGCAAAAATTCCGGCCATGGCCAGGCTAAGGATCAAAATGGCAACAAGCACCTCAAGGATGGAAAAGCCCCGACGATTCTGAAAAAAAGATCTTGGCAGCATATTAATTCACCCTAAACGTCCCGATACTGCTGATGATAATGCTCTGGCTGTTGCCGTTGGAAGCCGTCACCGTGATGGTACCGCCGATGGCCCTGTCCTGGAAGCCCCTTCCGTTAAAGCCGGTATAGTCCGAGACCAGGTTTGTGGAGACCTCAAGGCCCTGTTCGCCCAGATCCGTTACCACACCGTTTTCGGCATTATCCAACTGCCAGTTTTCCATGTTGTTATCCAAAAAAATCGTATAGGTATCATTGGCCTCGTCAAAGAGGATAACGGTGCGGGAATTCTCTTTAATGGCCAGCAGCTTCATCCGGTTGAGCTGGGTCATCATTTCCCGAACACTTCTACGAAGTCGGTAGTTCGCCAGCAGGTCAGGGAGTTGGGGAATGGTAATGGAAGCCAGTATCGCCATTATGGTGACGGCGATGACCATCTCTATGAGAGTGAAGCCCTTGCCGGCGTTTTTTCCTTTCATGAAAAAAAACATCTGCATGCTTGTCCTGAAATATTCATTTGAATACGTTATCCTGCAAAAAAGATGCTATGGTCATGATTATATTGAAAAACATGAAAAAAACAAGGTGTATATACCGGGCTTCCCCGGTTTAGGCCGGATATTCCACGAAATGAATTTGCCGGATATCCAAGGGCCGGAATTGTCATGACATATTCAGGTTAGGCCCCTTGTCTCTTCCTGGGATGTCCCCACCCTGATGTTATACGGATAAAAAGGTTAAATATCATCACTCACCCTCCAAGGGTGAAATGGTTATGAAGTCCACCGGGCCAAGGTTCTGTTTTAAAAAGCCCCAGCCGACCCCGCCGGCAATCAGATCGGCCAGGGTTTGGACAATGCGAATGAGAAGGTATTGGAATACAGCAGCACCACCGCCGTCAGGGCCAGAAAGATAAGCCCCAACCTGGGCGGGGAGTCCGTTTGTTCATTTAAAGAATCTGTCACAGAATTCGCCTCCGGTGGAAAATCATCATGGAAAGACCCAGCATAACAAGGCTCCACCCTGCCCCCAGTGATGCTGCATAGATCAGGTCAGAGGGATCTACAGGTGTGGCGTAAAGGGCCGCCCCCCTGAAGTTGAAGACCTCAAGGTTGGGAAAAAGATAATAAAGGGTTAACAATGCCTGCTTAAGTCCGGCCCCGTCCATGCGGTCGGCAAAAAGCCGTATGGCATTGCTCCAATGTCCCAGGTAATAGAGCCCCACCATGAAAACGCAATGGAGCACCGGGGTGGTGAAACAGGCAAAGAAAAGGCTGAATCCCGCCAACACCAGCCATTCAACAAAGATGAACCCAAGGGCAATGCCGTGGTTCATGGTCAACTCCACCGGTCCCAGTACAATAAGGAGCCATCCGGCTGCCGCCATCCCACAGAACAACAGGGTGGTCACCGTGAACATGCCCACATATTTTCCCAGGACAAACCGGGTCCTGTTCACGGGCCGGGACAGGACCATGTAATGGGTTTTCAGCTTTATCTCCTGGTCAATCAAATTAATGCCCAGGGCCGTGGCCGATACCACGCCCCAGAGTCCAAGGGCCCAGAAGCCTCCGGTCTGCAAAGTATGCCCCCTTGCCCCTGTGACCAAAAACCCCAAAAGGTAAATGGCGGAGAAAAGCAGGATACCACCCGCCATGAGCCCGGAAAACAAGTGGGAACGAAGGCTCCCCTTTACAAAAACCTGCCCCATGGAAAAAATCTGATCCCGGTATGGTTTCATTGGCCCAACCTTTCCAGGTCCAGGGAGACCGGGGTCACGGAATTCACCTTGAGCCGATCCTCTGCGGCAAGGGTCCAGACATGGCGGCAATCCTCCCGTCCAACCACCATGGACCAGGAGCCATCCGGAAGCGGATCCACTGAAATATCGGGAAGTTTCTCCAGGATGGGGGCCGGATCAGACCCCACCACCACCTTGTGTTGGTCCTGGAAATTGCAAAGCTCAGCCGGGCGTCCATCCCATTTGATCTTTCCTTTTCGAATCAATACGATGCGATGGGACAATTCAAGGATATCCGCCAGAATATGGGAGGAAAAAATCAGGGTCCCTCCGGACTTGCAATATTTTGTCAAAAGGGTGAGCATTCGGTTTCTCCAGAAGGGGTCCAGCCCGGACATGGGCTCGTCCAGAAAAAGAATATCCGGTTGGTTTAAAAACGCCTGGGCAATGCCGGCCCGCTGCAATTGTCCCTTGGAAAGGCGTTTCATCAATTCGTTCTTCTTATGGGTCAGCTGCATCTCTTCCAGAAGCCGACCACTCCTTTGAAAAACCGTGTCGGCATCCATGCCCGAAAGCCGCCCCAAAAACCCGACCCATTCCCCCAGGGTCAGATGGGGATAGATATATTGGTGCTCGGTGAGCAGTCCTATGCCTTCCCGGCTGGCGGGAGTGTCTGCTGCCATACCCCGGATGCGAACCTGCCCCTTTTCCGGCCTGAGGATACCGCAGCCCAGCTTCATGCAGGTGGTCTTCCCTGCCCCGTTGGGACCGATGATGCCCACGGTCTCCCCGGGCATCACTTTCAGATGAAAGTCCTCAAAAATGGGAATTCTGCGCATCCAGAATCCCTTGGGCACGTCATAGAAAACGTGATCCCAGTCAACGGCAGGCGTAGTCATGGGGGGGTCAACTCCTTAATCTTGGCTTCCAGGGTTCGTTTTTCATCTGAATTCAAAATCCCCTCCATGGTGGTATACAAATAATCCAATGCCTTTTTGGGGTTGCCCGAGTCACGGGCCAAACTGGCGGCAAGCCGCGGCAGGTACCGGGGTGCTCCGGTCTGTCTCGAGGCACGAAACATACAGGCCGCCGCCCCTTCCAGGTTTTGGAAATGCCGCCACAGGATAAACCCCTTTAAAAAATGAAGCTGCCAGGCATCAGCATAGTGATGCAATCCTTTATTCACAAGAAAAAATGCCTCCTCGGGCTGTTCTGCTTCGGCATAGAGGAGGACCGCCCCATAAAAATAGGGATAATACCAGTCCGGGGCCAGATCGGTAATCTGGTCCAATAAATCCAACAAACTGTCATAGGGTTCACCGTTGACGGCCTGGGAACCGAAATAGTACTTGGTCCGCATCCAGACAAGGCTGGCCAGGAATTGGGGATCCGCCGGAAAAATCCGACGGGTAAACTGGGAATTTGTGGGAAGGAATTCCACCGAATCCGAATCCGTTCCGTTGCACCAGGCACAAATTTCATTCCGGGGTGCAGGCTGGAAGCGGTCTTGGATGTGGGGATATTGAAATAAAATAATGCAAAAATAAAAAAAAGAACCGAAAACCAAGAGGGCTGTGGTGGAGATGATTCTCATTTCTTTGATGAAATATCAACATATCCTTGGAATATCATCCAAGGATATGTTGAAGTTTAACGATTCCTATTGGTCACAGGCGTTATCCGAGTTTTCTAAATCTCCGTCTTGGTTAATCGTCCAAGTATCGGTTTCGCCATTAATGGTGGCAGTGGCGGTGGTGGTGTATTCATCGTTGTTGGTACCGCCAACAACCGTGGTTAACGTATACTCTGCATCCCCAGAAGTGGAAAAACCAATGTCAGCGTGGGTAGAAGAATATTCATCATTCTCTGCATAGTAGGCAGCATGGGCAACCCGAATGTTCCCCAGAAGGGATTTGGCTTCGGCCTGTTTGGCCTTGCATTGATAGTTGAGGAAATTGGGGATGGCAATGGCCGCAAGGATTCCGATGATGGCCACTACGATCATCAATTCGATAAGGGTAAACCCTTTCCGGTTGGATAAAATGTTTTTCATACTGCCTCCTATTAAAGATTTGGTGTAGTTAAGCATTCTATGTTTGGAGATCATGCTTTGAGAATTTGCAGTCTGCAAAGTCTATACCAGCAGATCTGATTTGGTGGTGCCTACTACCCTGATAAATGGGACAAATTTACAAAAACAATTTTACTGAGGTGACGCTTGGAACATATGATTAAGTCTAATGCTATCAGAATTGATCGGGTTTTACAATTTTTGAATGGCTTATTTTTTACTTAGGCGATATCGAAAGGAGCGAAGGCTGAGATTCAGATAATCGGCGGCCTGTTTTTTACTTCCACCGGCAATATCCATGGCCTTTTTTAGGTAAGCGGATTCAATGGTCTGGAGGATCTCATCCAGGTCAACCCCCTGGGCCACATCTTCCAGATCGAATCGGCGATCGCCCACCCCTTCGATCCATCGCCGCCGTTTATGCATGGAAATGGTAAGGCTTTCGGGAAGGATGATATTGGTAGAGGTCAGGGCCACGCTCCGTTCAATGAGGTTCTCAAGCTCCCTGACGTTGCCGGGAAAACTATACTCATTCAGGAAGCGAAGGGCATAGGAAGAAAGGGTGACGATTTCTTTGTTCATCTCCCTGGAGTACTTTTCCACAAAGTGGCGGGCAAGGATTTCAATGTCTCCCTTGCGATCCCTCAATGGGGGGACTTTTATGGGAATGACGTTGAGGCGAAAAAAGAGATCCTCCCTAAAGTTGCCCTCGATGACCTCCTTTTCCAATTGTTTGTTGGTGGCGGAAATAATTCGGATATTCACCTGGATATCCTCTGTCCCGCCCACGGGCTTAAAGGTGGTCTCCTGGACCGCCCGGAGCAGTTTGACCTGGAGAAGGGGAGAGAGTTCGCCGATCTCATCCAGGAAAATGGTCCCGTTGTTGGCCACTTCGAACAGCCCCTTTTTATCACTGACCGCACCGGTGAAGGAGCCCTTGACATGGCCGAAGAATTCACTCTCCATAAGGGGGTCTGGGATGCCGCCGCAATTGACCACGACAAAGGGATGATCCCTTCGATCGGAATGTTCGTGGATGGCCCGGGCGATCAATTCCTTGCCCGTGCCGCTTTCCCCTGTGATCAGGACATTGGTCCGGGTGGGACCGATCTGCTGGATCAATTTATAGATGGACTGCATCCCCGGGCTGGTCCCCAGGATGCCCTTGAATCTCACTCCACGGGCATCACCGCCGGCATCTGCGGCCGTGTCCCTTTCCATGGACCTGAGGACCAGGGAGCGATCAATGGTCTGGAGCAGTTCCTCGTTGACAAAGGGTTTGGGAACAAAATCGTAGGCCCCTTGGTTCATGGCCTCAACAGCCACCTCCGTTGTGGAATGACCGGACAGAAGAATCACCACGGTATCGGGTTCATCCCGCTTAATACGACGGAGGAGATCGAGGCCGGTCAGGCCCTTGAGATGGTATGCCGAAAGCACCAGGTCAAAGGTATTTTTCTGGAGCCTGCCCAGGGCCTGCCTCCCACTTCCGGCCACAGAGACTTTATAGCCCTTGTCCGTGAGAAGCTCCAGGAGGAATTGTCTCAGCCCGGCATCTTCATCCACTACCAGTATGTGATGCTTTCGGTCCATATCCATCTTTTCCCGGTTATGATCAGGGACGCTGGTAGACGATGTCTCCAGCCACCATGGTCATGACGACCTCCCCTTGAACCGCCCTTCCGTTAAAGGGGGTATTCCGGCTTTTAGAAACAAAGGTATCTGCATCAATATTATATTGGCGATCCAGGTCCAACAGGGTAAGGTCTGCTACATGGCCCACCCCGATATTGTTTTCAAGCTTCATCATCCGGGCCGGTGCCTTGGACATTTTCTCCACCAGGGTCTCAAAGGAGATGTGACCGTCCAACACCAATTGGTAGGAGAGGGAAAATGCCGTCTCAAGACCGATGATACCAAAGGCGGCCTGGTCAAACTCCACGTTTTTCTCATCCACACCATGGGGGGCATGGTCCGTGGCAATGGCGTCTATGGTGCCGTCCACAAGCCCCTGGATCACGGCCAGGCGATCTGCCTCGGACCTCAGGGGCGGGTTCATCTTGTAGTGGGTGTCATAGGGGGGGATGTCTGCATCGGTCAGGGTAAAATAGTGGGGAGCGGTTTCACAGGAGACCTTAGCCCCGCGCTTTTTGGCCTGGCGGATGGCTTGGATGGATTCCATCGTGCTGATGTGGCAAAAATGAACCGGGGCACCGGTGAGTTCCGAAAGATAGATATCCCTTGCCACCATCACCGCTTCTGCGGCATTGGGAATGCCCTTGATCCCCATCTGGGTGGCGGGCAATCCTTCATTCATGGCACCGCCGTTGACCAGGGAATCGTCCTCGGCATGGACAAATACGGGGATGTCCAACCCCTTGCAGTATTCCAGGGCCCGGCGCATGAGCTGGGAATCGTTCACGGGCCAACCGTCGTCTGTGACCGCCCGGATTCCCGCCTGTTTCATATCATAGATTTCCGCCAGGCTTTCCCCCGAAGAGGCCTTGGAGATGGCCCCGGCCGGATAAACCCGTGCCCCTTTAACGGTGGCAGCCCGGTTCAAGATAAACGAGGTGACCTGGGCATTGTCGTTGATGGGGCGGGTATTGGGCATGGAACAGACCCCGGTGAAACCGCCCTTGGCTGCCGCCTTCAGTCCGGTTTCAATGGTCTCTTTATACTCATGGCCCGGTTCCCTGAGATGGACGTGGATATCAATGAAGCCGGGGACCAGGGTCATGCCCTTGGCTTCAATGACCTGGGTCTCGTCTCCGGTCACCTTGTCCTGGCAGGGATCCAGCAAAGCGGCAATCTTCCCGTCCTTTACCAATACGTCTTTTACATCGTTGACCTGCCCCGGATCAATGACCCGGCATCCTTTAATCAGTGTCTGCATGTCTGTTTCCTCCCGCTACCAGATAAAAAAGTGCCATTCTTAAGGCCACACCATTGGTCACCTGGTCTAAAATCATTGAACAATCGGAATCAGCCACATCACTTGCGATTTCCACGCCGCGGTTCATGGGCCCGGGGTGCATGACAATTGCATCCTTTTGGGCCAGTTCAAGTCGCTTCCGGTTCAAGCCAAAACGCTGGGCATATTCCCTTTCCGTGGGAAATAGAAGGGTCCCCATTCTTTCTTTCTGAATCCTGAGCATCATGACCACATCGGCCCCTTCGATGCAGTCTTCAATGTTATCGGTCACACGGCAGCCCAGGGATTCGATTCCCTGGGGAATCATGGTCTCCGGTGCGCACACAGACACCTGGGCGCCCATTTTAGAAAACCCGATCACATCGGAACGGGCCACCCGTGAATGGGAGATATCCCCGATGATGGAGACCTTCAGGTCCTTGAGGCTTCCCTTCCTTTCCACAACGCTCATCATATCCAAAAGGGCCTGGGAGGGATGGGCATGCATCCCGTCGCCGGCATTGATCACGCCGCAGCCCACATTTTCTGACACCAGATAGGGTGCACCGGAGGAAGAATGCCGCATCACGATGATATCCGGCTTCATGGACTCCAGATTCTTCACCGTATCCACAAGGGTTTCCCCCTTGACGATGCTGGAACTGCTTTTGGAAATGGAAACCGTATCTGCAGAAAGTCGCTTGGCCGCTGTTTCAAAGGAGAGCTTGGTCCGGGTGGAAGGCTCCTGGAAAAACATGACAATGGTCTTTCCCCGAAGGGTGGGCACCTTTTTCACCGGGCGCTCGGACACCTCTTTCATCCCCAGGGCCGTGTCCAGAATCAGGGAAATCTCCTGTTTCGAAAGGGATTGGATATCCAGAATATCTTTTTTTTCAAACACCATGGATCTACCTATAATAAAATGTCACCGATGCGGCGCCACCGGACGCCGAAGTTTTTGCTGTCCCAGGACCAGTAGATCATAAAGGCTTCCCCCCTGACCTGGCTCAAGTCCACATACCCCCATGCCCGGCTGTCATGGCTGTTATCCCGGTTGTCGCCCATGACAAAAATCTTATTCTCCGGAACCTTTATCCGGGGAAGATTGTCCAGGGGCGTCCACCGTTTGGAATAGTGGGCATAGGGTTCATTTTCAATTTTCCTATCATTGACATAGAGCTGTTTGTCTATGATTTCAACAGTATCACCGGCCACGGCTATCACCCGCTTGATAAAATCCTTGGTGGGATCCTCGGGGTATTTAAAGACAACGATGTCCCCCCTTTCCGGATCCTTTACCGATATCAGATCCTTCCCGTCCGTAAAGGGCAGCTTGACCCCGTAGATAAATTTATTGACCAGGATTTGATCCCCGATCTGAAGGGTTTCCAGCATGGAGCCCGACGGGATTTTAAATGCCTGGACAATGAAGGTCCGGATGAACATGGCGATGACGACGGCAATGAGAATGGCTTCTATATTCTCACGCCATGCGCCCTTCTTCTTGGCTGTGGTAGTTTTCATTAATACGTCCGATTCAATTAAACATATGCTGGGGTTGGCCCAGGAGGAATTTTCCCCTTGAGATGGAGGATTTCAGAATATTGGCAATTTTCCGGGCCTTGACCATGCTGGACATGGGGGCGGTTGGGATTTTCTGGCCCTTGACCATGATGGTTCCGCTCTTTAACTCTGCGTAACTGACCTGGCCGTAGGACTTGGAAACTCCCTTGGGATAATCATGGCCGTAGTCCACAATCTGGGTGAAGAGTTCTTCGTCGGACACGGCCGTATATTTCAAAATTTCTTCATTCAGGATGGGGATGGGAATACCAATGCCCACGGAAAGGGAACATCCGTACCCACGAATACTCTGGCCCACCAGCCATTCCGGGGACATCTCCTTGAGATCCCCAATGACGGAAAGGGTACCGGCCGCACTCACGGGCACCCCGTTCATGCCCCGTTCCACCTGACTCTTATGCTGGGTTCCCGTCCAGGTCACATAACCCTGGGCACCCCCCAGAAAGATCCGGGTGCCCAGACCGATGGTCTTGAGATATGGATCGTTGAACAGGGGGCTGAGTTCACCCGAAGTGGAATAGGTGGCGTTGCCCATGCCCGGTTTCAGGGTTCCCATATAGGTGTATTTGGTCCTATCGGCCCGATTGATGGCACAATTGTAATTCTGGTAGGCGTTCCTCGGATTCACCAGCATGGCGTTGGGAAGTTCGGAAAGGGTCATCTTCTTTTCGATGCGCCGGTTGGGATAGCAATCGGTCCCATAACTCTCGGCAACAATCTCAATGGATTTACCGGCCACCAGATCCTGGATCACATGGCCGCCCCCGTAGTTGAATTCACCGGGGTGATACGTGTTCAAGGGATCATCATCACTGGTCTGGGTTGCCCCCAGATAGCAATCCACCGCAGCCACACCCGAATAGGCAGGAACATTATTGAACCAGGTTTTGGTGGTTCTGACCAGGGGCTGGGACTGGCCGATGTTTAAAAAGGCACCCGAAGAACACATGGGTGCAAAGGTGCCCGTGGTGACCACATCGACGTCCCTAGCGGCCTTGACCACTCCGTCGGTCTTTACAATATCAATAATCTCTTCTGCAGTAACAACAACTGCTTCCCCTTTGGCAATTCGCTCGTTGATCTCGGCGTAACTCTTGTTGACCTGGTAATCGCTCATGGTATTCCTGTTGTTTTATTTTCGCGTCATTTTGCGTACAGCATCTATCTTACTGGTGATGTTGTTTTTTATCCATTTTGTATCCCACCATTCCAGCGGGTTGACAAAGGTGTTGTGGACAATCATGGAGAAATGAAGGTGATCCCCGCCCACCAGGCCGGTGATGCCCGTATACCCGATGAGATCCCCCTTGGCCACGGTCTCCCCAACGCCCACATTCATGGAGTCCAGGTGGGAGTAAAGGCTGGCCAGCCCGAAACCGTGATCAATGATAATGGAATTACCGAAAATCCCCACGGCCTCGGCCATGATCACCCGTCCACCGTTGGCAGCAGAGACCTCTGCATTGGCAGTGGATGCAAGATCAATCCCCAAATGGGTGGCTTCATCGATCTGCCTACCTTTATATTTATAGATTCTATGGTCGGCGAACCCGGCCCGGTTGGCAGCTCCAGGAAGCCTGGAGAACCGTCCCTCCCACATGACTTCGGGGGCCGTGTCCGACGGAACGGACAGAATTCGGCTCACATTGGCCTCCCGCACCTTGCGGTTGATTTCAAGAAACTTCTGTAGGTTGGGATTGTCTTCGACCTGGAAGGAAGCCTCTTTTTCCGCCAGATCAAACCCAGGCATCTTGGCGTCCAGAAACCCATCGGAAATTTTAATGACATCGGTCTTGAAATTCTTGTTGCCGATGTAGTAACGGAATCCTTTTTTGGCCATGTTGCCGGCAATGTCTTCGGCATTCACCCAGATCCGGGTGCCCTGGCCCTGGGTATGATCCAGTGCAAAAAAGGCCGCATGGATGGACGGATCCTCAAACATTCCAGATGCGCCTGGGAAGTAATTGTCCCCCACGGTTACACCGCTTTTGACATCGGGCTCAAACAATTGATAAATCACCAGGCCCGTCCCGCCCTTTACAATGTTATGGCGGGAACTCAACACCTTCACAATGGGGGGCTTAGAGTCGATGATCACCTTGTGAATCCGGTCGCTGACATTGCCCGTGTTCCATCCCCTCCAGGAGTAATCCGTGACCACGATCCGGATGGCGGCATCCCCGTCCACCAGTCCGTATTTCCTGGAGTCAATGGGGATTTCAAACCGGTCCTGGCCAACCCGTTTATCCCGGAAGAAACTCTGGATGGAGGATGGCGGATATCGCTTTTCCAAGAGTTTTTTTTCAGCGTTGTTCTGTTGGATATAAACGGCCACATGGCGAAGCCCTGTTCCGGCATCACCCACGGTCAAAGAAACCTTGGATTTTTTCTTAAGGTAGACGGATGGTAAAGAAACCTCTGCACCAGGCGAGTCGCCTTCGTATTTGTAAAACAACCCCAGGCCCAGTGGTATCAGCACACCAATACACACCAAAAACAAAACGACTCTTTTCATTGATTATCCTATGTTTTTACGACGTTAGATCAATATCAAACAAAATGGACATAAAAATACCAATAATATATCAACTTATCAAGGGATTTTACATTCTTGACTTTTGCGATGCCAAACTATACTTTTAGCCCAAAACCTACAGTCTTTAAGGACAATTAAATGAGTAATTTTTTTTTCAATAAAATCAACGGGTCAGAACCCAAATTTTTCCTGGTGGCAGGTCCCTGTGTCATCGAAGATTACGACACCACCTATCATATCGCAAAAACCCTGAAAGCCGCTACCGGAAAACTGGATATACCTTTTATATTTAAGGCCTCCTACGACAAGGCCAACCGGACCGCCATCACCTCCTTCAGGGGGCCCGGACCTGAAAAGGGCCTGGAAATCCTCGGTCGGATCAAATCCGAGCTTGACCTTGAGGTCATTTCCGACATCCATCTCCCGGACCAGGCCGAAACCGCCGCAAAGGTGTTGGACATCATTCAGATCCCCGCCTTTCTCTGCCGGCAGACCGACCTGATCCTGGCCGCCTGCGCCACGGGCAAACCCGTAAACATTAAAAAGGGACAATTCCTTGCACCCAGGGACTGTGCCAACATCATCAACAAAGCCAAATCCACCGGCAATCCCGACATCTGCATCACGGAACGGGGCGCCAGCTTTGGATACAACAACCTGGTGGTGGATTTCAGATCCTTCCAGATCCTGAGCGACATGGGCGTCCCCGTGATTTTTGACGCCACCCACAGTGTTCAACTGCCCGGTGGGGCAAGCGATTCCTCGGCCGGTGAACGGCAGTTTGTTCCGTCCCTGACCAAGGCCGCCATTGCCGCAGGTGCCCATGGCATTTTCATGGAAACCCATCCCGAGCCGGAAAAAGCCCTTTGCGACGGCCCCAACTCCATTCCCCTTGATGAAATGCAGGAACTGCTCTCCACCCTGAAAAAGATTAAAAAGGCAGCAGGATAAACACAATGGTCAAGGATTTTTCACAGATTCGCCTGCTGCTGCTGGATGTGGACGGCGTTCTTACCAACGGTCAGATCACCTACACAGACACCGGAGAACAGATTAAAAGCTTCAATTCAAAGGACGGTCTGGGCATCCGATTGCTCATGGATGCCGGTATCGATGTGGGCATCATCACCGGCAGAACCTCCGGTGCCCTGCGCCACCGGTGCAAGAATCTGGGATTGGAAATGATCTTTGACGGCATTAAAGACAAGTCCAAATCCATTGGGACCATCTGCCAAAAAACCGGTATCCCGGCCCAGCAGATGGCCTTCATGGGAGACGATCTCATTGATCTGCCGGCCATGACCCGGGTCGGCGTGGCCGTTGCCGTTGCCGACGCCGTCACCGAGGTAAAAACCAGAGCCGATTACATTACCCGGGCCAGGGGGGGGGGCGGTGCCGTCAGGGAGGTCTGTGAACAGATTCTGAAAGCACAGGGGCTCTGGGCCGCTGCCCTGGACAGATTCCTTAAATGAAAACCTTAACCCCCAAAACCCTGACCCGCCTGCTATTTCTATTCCTGTTCTGCATCATTGCCGGCACTGGTTTTTATCTCTACAAAGGCAAAATCCCCGCACCCGACATCCGCGTAAAGGACGTGGACGTAGACTCCGAGGCCGCCATGAAGCTCAACCTGGTGGAACAGATTTCCCAGAAAAACGGGATCACGGAATGGGAGTTAAAGGCATCCTCGGCCAGCCTGCTCAGTGGAGAAGAAAAGGCGGTACTGGAAAACGTCCAGGTGGTTTTTTATACCAAAACACAGGAAAAAATCCTTCTCAGCGCTGACCATGGAGAGCTGAATACCACCACCCATGACATGCAATTCCTATATAATGTGGTTGCAAAACATGGGACCTACACCCTTAAAACTGATAAGTTGCATTATAAAAAAAAACCTCATATAATACAGTCCGATGCGCCGATATGGCTTGAAAATAAGGATTCTACGGTCCAGGCAGATGCGATGATCATGGAATTGAGGACCAGCCGAATCACTTTAATTGGAAATGTAAAAGGAAAGTTCAGTGAAACCTTCAGGCTCCCTTAAAATCAACACCATCAGCACGGGTGTTATCGTTTTTGTTTTAACCCTTTTCCTGAATTTTCCATCGGGCCTGCAAGCACAAGAAGCACAGGACAACAGTACCCGGGTTGTTTCCGATCAGATGGTGGCCCAAAGGGATACTGGCATTGTCGAGTTCAAGGGCAACGTCAAGGTCACCCGCAAGGACGGCATCATCACCTCCGACTCCCTGAAAATATACTTTGACGAAGCCCGGTCCCAGGAAGAAGCGGATCAAAACCGCATCAAGAAAATCGTGGCCGCAGGCAATGTTGAATTCACCTCCGGCACCAGGCGGGCGGTTTCCGATAAGGCCGTATATACAATGGAGGATGAAATCCTCATCCTCACCGGTTCCGCACCAAGGCTGTGGACCGGAAAAAACTTTGTCTCCGGAAAAAAGATCACCCTGTTCAGAAAAACGGACCGGGCCATGGTGGAAAGCGACGGCAACAGCCGGGTGGAAGCCTTTTTTGATCCCAACGACAAAGAAAGCAAAAAGCTTAGAAACCAAAACTAGGGGTTCTCCAAGGCGCAGATGAAACAACTTAAACTAGAAAACCTGGTTAAAACCTATGATGACAAAACCGTTGTCAGCAAAGTCAATATAGAGGTTGAACAGGGAAAAATCACCGGGTTGCTGGGCCCCAACGGAGCTGGAAAAACAACGACCTTTTACATGACCGTGGGCATGATTCAGCCCAACCAGGGCAATGTCTGGTTGGGAAAGGAGGACATTACCCTGGATCCCATGTATATCCGGGCCCGGAAGGGAATCGGATATCTCCCCCAGGAAGCCTCCATCTTCAAAAAACTGACGGTCATGGAAAACATATCCGCCATTCTTGAGGTCCTGCCCAAGAACGGCATGGATGTGAAGGCAAAATCCACAACGCTACTCAGGGAGCTGGGTATTTTACGCTTGGCCGCCCAGAAGGCAGCCTCCCTGTCCGGCGGAGAGCGCCGGAGACTGGAAATTGCCAGGGTGCTTGCAACGGATCCGCTGTTCATCCTTTTAGATGAACCCTTTGCAGGGATTGATCCATTGGCTGTCATTGACATTCAGCAGATCATCCGTCAACTCAGTCGGAAAGGTATAGGCGTTTTGATTTCAGACCACAATGTCAGGGAAACCCTGGGGGTCTGCGATCATGCATATATAATGAGTCAGGGAACAGTGATTGAGTCGGGATCGCCCGAGAAGATCATCTCAAGTGAAATTGCAAAAAAAATCTATCTAGGGGATAATTTTAAGCTTTAATATGGAACTTGGATTACAACAAAACCTCACGTTGACCCAGCAGCTGGTGATGACCCCACAGCTCCAGCAGGCCATTAAGCTGCTCCAGCTTTCCCGCATTGAATTGGCGGAAATGATTCAGCAGGAAATGGAACAGAACCCGGCACTGGAAGAGTCAATTACCGACGAGACCACAGACAAAAGCATCACCGCCCAGGAGGGCGATTCACCTGACACGGAAAAGGAAGAGCCGGCCATCAAAGAGGTCACCATCGAAGAAAAGGTGAACTCCGACATTGATTGGGAAAACTATATCAATGAGTATAATTCCACCGGTCGCATCTACACCGAATCCGAACATACCGAAGCGCCCAATTACGAGGCTTTCCATTCCGAACGCCCCACCCTGGACGCCCATTTGAAATGGCAGCTCATGCTCCATGGTTTAGGCGAGGAAGAAGAACGCATCGGCCACATGATCATTGGAAACCTGAACCGGGACGGCTACCTCTGCTCCACCGTGGAAGAGATTGCCGAGACTTCGGGCCATGAAACCGAGACAGTGGATGGGGTGCTCAACCTCCTCCAGACCTTTGATCCCCCCGGAATCTGTGCCCGGGACCTATGCGAAACCCTTCTCATCCAGGTGCGCCAGCTGGGCATTGAAAGCCATGTGATCAACGAGATCATTAAAAACCATCTCAAAAACCTGGAGAACAGAAACTCCAAGAAAATTGCCAAGGCCCTTCGCATTTCCGTGGATGACGTCCGGGCCGCCGTGAAAATCATCCAATATCTGGAACCCAAACCCGGACGAAAATTTGCAACGGAAGAGCCCGCCTATATCACCCCGGACATCTACGTCTATAAAAACGGCAACGATTTTAAAATCGTCATGAACGACGACGGCCTGCCCAAGCTCAGAATCAACGGATTCTACAAGAACGCCATTGCCGACGGCAAAAAAATATCCAAGGACACCAAAAACTACCTCAACGAAAAAATGCAGTCCGCCTCCTGGTTGATCAAAAGCATCCACCAGCGGCAAAAGACCATCTACCTGGTCATGGAAAGCATCATTAAATTCCAGAGGGAATTTTTTGAAAAAGGCATTGCCTATCTTAGACCTTTGATCCTCAAGGACATTGCAGAAGATATCCAGATGCACGAGTCCACCATCAGCCGTGTGACCACCAACAAATATGCATACACCCCCCAGGGTCTGTTTGAGCTGAAGTACTTTTTTAACTCCTCCATCGAACGGACCGGCGGAGCATCCATGGCCTCGGCCAGTGTAAAGGAAAAAATCCGGCTGCTCATTGAAAACGAAGACCCGAACGATCCCCTCAGCGATGACCGCATCGCAGGCATCCTAAAGGAGTCCAACATCCAGATCGCCAGGAGGACCGTTGCAAAATACCGGAAGGTGCTGAACATCCTGCCTTCCAACAAACGCAAACAACTCTAAGGAGGTGTTTCAATGCAAACCAGTTTTACGTTCAAAAAGATAGACCCTTCTGACGCATTAAAGTCCTATGTGCAGAAAAAACTGGACCGGTTTGACAAAATGCTGGACAGCCCCGCAGAGGCCCACATCGTCTTCACAGTTGAAAAAATCAGACACATTGTGGAAATCACCCTCACCTGCGACAGGCTCAACCTCCACGCCAAGGAAGAATCCGAACGCATGTACGCCAGCATCGATGCCCTCATGGACAACATTAAGGGACAGATCAAACGGAGCAAGGAACGCCAGAAGCGCCACATGTCGGGCCACAAGAAAAGCCTGACCGATACCCAGGAGTTCGACACCGACCCCTTTGAGGCAGATGGTCTGCCCGGGGAAAACATCATTTACGAAACCGTCCAGGGAAAACCCATGGGCCTTGAAGATGCCGTTGCCGAACTTAACTCCGGAAAAAATTCTTTCTTTGTATTTACAAACGCACGGACTGAAATGATCAACGTGCTCTATAAACATCAAAACGGCAAGCTGGGGCTTATCCAGCCCAGGGGATAAACAATCAATGAAAATCAGTGAGATTCTCAGTAAGGATTCAATCGTCGCAGATCTCGTTTCTACGGATAAAGTTGGCGTCATCAAAGAACTTTCCAATGCAGTGGCTCGAACCGCCCAGGCCGATGCAGATCAGATCGCCCGTGTACTCACAGAAAGGGAATCCCTGGGAAGCACAGGAATCGGTGGCGGCATCGCCATTCCCCACGGCAAACTCAACTCAGTGGACAAGGTCATCGTTGGCTTTGGCCGGAGCGGTACCGGCGTGGAATACAACTCGCTGGACAACAGACCGGTTCACATCTTTTTTCTGCTGCTGACCCCGGAACATTCCACCGGAGGGCATCTCAAGGTTCTAGCCCAGATTTCCAAGCTGCTTAAAATGGAAAGTTTTAAACACCGCCTGAGAGAGGCACAGACCGTCCAGGAGATTTGCGACATCATCCTGGAACAGGATGAAGAATTTTAATGGAGCCCCAACCCGTTTATATCATCACCGGATTATCCGGGTCGGGTAAAAGTACGGCCATCCAGGCATTTGAGGATGCATCCTTTTATTGCGTGGACAACATGCCCATCACCCTGGTTCCCAAATTTTTGGAACTTCCCTTTAAGGAAGATCCTGAAGTCAAAGGCATCGCATTTGTCATGGACATGCGGTCCAAAACCTTCATCGACCACTTTGCCTCGGGGATCACCGCCATAGAAGAACTGGGACTCACCTCCAGGATTATTTTTCTCAAGGCAGATGTTGAGACCCTTATCAAGCGATTCAGCCAGACCCGGCGGCTCCACCCCGTGTCCGGTGAGCCCAGCCTGCGGGAAAGCATCATTGCCGAAAGCAAACGCATGGGGTCGGTGAAGCAAAAAAGCCATCATATCATTGATACTTCGAATTTAAACGTCCACCAGCTCAAGTCCAAAATCCTGAATCTGATCCAGGACCAGGACGGCGGCATCAACACCGATATGATGAAACTGAACATTCTCTCCTTCGGATTCAAGTACGGGATCCCCTCCGATGCGGACCTTGTGGTGGACATGCGCTTCCTGACCAACCCCTATTTTGTTCCGGAACTGAAAAAACAGGACGGCGAATCCGAAGGGGTTAAAACCTTTGTACTTTCAAATCAGGAGACCCAGGTTTTTCTGGAAAAATACCTGAACCTGCTGGACTATCTGATTCCGTTATACAAAAAAGAAAACAAGGCATATCTGACCATTGCCGTCGGATGTACCGGCGGGCGCCACCGAAGCGTGGTTGTTGCCCGTGCTATTTTTGAACATCTAAATGGAAAAGGGCTCTCTCCGGGAATTATCCACAGGGATATCGACCGGGATGCAAAAGAAATATGACAGGAATATTGATTGTCACCCACGCCAATCTTGGCAATGCTCTAATTGAAACCGTAGAGTTCATACTGGGGAACAAACAGGATAAACTGGATGCCGTCTCCATTAACATACAGGAAGACCCAGGCAGCCTGAGAAAAAAAATCAAAAAGGGCATTTCCAAAGTAGAAACAGACAATGGGGTCATCATCCTTACAGACATGTTCGGAGGCACCCCTTCCAACCTGAGCTACGCCTTTCTCGAGGAAGGAACCGTGGAGGTCATCTCCGGGGTCAACCTTCCCATTCTCTTGAAGGCCGTCACCCTCAGGAAAAAATTAAATATCAATGATTTAACCGCAGCACTAGTTGAACATGGAAAACGAAGCATCTCTCTGGCCAGCGGCATCCTTAAAGGGACCGGCAGAGCATAGGGATTCACCCCCTTCTATTCCCTGCGGGAAACCTATTTTTACACTTGAACTTGGAGGTTCCAATGAATCGTAAGCCGTTGATCGCCGGCAATTGGAAAATGAATAAAACCGCCCCGGAGGCGGTTGATACAGCCAGAAAACTGATTGAATTGACCCAGGACGCCACCGATGTGGAGGTCATGGTAGCCCCTACCCTCCTCAGCCTGCCTGCCGTTGCAAAAACCATCCAGGGCAGTTCTTTGAAATTGGGTGCACAAAATCTTTACCATGAATCCCAGGGTGCCTTCACCGGAGAGGTGAGTGCCGACATGGTTAAGGCTGCCGGAGCAGAATATGTGCTCATCGGTCATTCCGAGAGAAGACAGCTTTTCAACGAGACCGATGCTAGTATTTCCCTTAAAATTAAGGCAGCTGTCCAGGCAGGCCTCAAACCCGTTCTCTGCATCGGTGAAACCGAAAATGAAAGAGATGAAGAAAAAACGTTTTTAGTGCTTGACAAGCAAGTCCGTTCTGGGGTAGAAAGCTCTCGTTCTCACGAACTGCAGCACTTGGTTCTGGCCTACGAGCCCGTATGGGCAATCGGTACAGGAAAGACTGCAACCGTTGAGATGGTAGACGAGGTTCACACCTTCCTGAGAAACCTTCTGGCAGACCTCCTGTCAAAAGAACTTGCGGATAAGATCAGAATCCTTTACGGTGGATCAGTAAAGCCTGGGAATGCCAAAGAACTGATGGCAATCGAAGATGTGGACGGGGCGCTGGTTGGCGGCGCCAGTCTCGAGGCTGAAACCTTCAGTGAAATTGTTAGGTATAATAAATAACCATGACAACACTCGTAGTAACACTACACGTAATCGCATGTGTCTTTCTGATTCTGGTGGTTCTCCTCCAGAGCGGAAAGGGAGCCGGGATGGGGGTTGTTATGGGCGGCGGCGGAAGTCAGACACTCTTCGGAGCAGCTGGACCCGCAACCATCCTGACAAAGATCACAACGGGAATTGCCGTTATCTTCATGATCACATCGCTCTCCCTTGCCTATATGTCGGGCAACAAGGGCAGTGACAGCGTCATGAAGGGGTCCGCAGCCCCCATCGAAGCTGCAGACCAAACAGCCAACTAAGATAGATATCAAGCCGAAGTGGTGGAATAGGTAGACACGCACGCTTGAGGGGCGTGTGGGGCGACCCGTGGGAGTTCAAATCTCCCCTTCGGCACCAAATACAAAGGCCACGGGCATCATTCCCGTGGCCTTTTTTTATGGGGTAATGCCATGGCAGAAACCTTCCGAAGAAATTGCCACAGATGCACATCATTCTACGTCACCTGGAATCCTTCCCTTCCCAATGGGTGCCGTGCCCTGGGCTTCAAGTCCAAACGACTTCCCAGCCTCGTCGTATTCCAATCCTCGGGCAAACCCTGCCAATTCTTCAAAGAAAAAAAGAAAAAAAAGTCATGAGCCCTGCCCTGCCTTGAAGTTTACCCAAGCCTGTTTATAATATTCTATTATGAAAAATCAAATTCATGCTCAGGATACACGGAAGATAGAAAAAGAGCTGGGGGAATTTTTGAATCAAAAATTCGGTGGCAACGTCAGGATTATATCCCCGTCCATAGAGCCCCAGCAGGACACCGTTGACGGCTCCACGCCCTCCAAGGGTAAAAAAGAGCTGATCAACTTCAATATCAAACCCCAGGAACTCATCCATTACCTGGACCAGTACGTGGTTCGCCAGACCCGGGCGAAATCCGTTCTGGCCACCAAGGTCTGCACCCACTTCAACCGGATCCGTCACACCGAATCCCGGGGGGACGACGGGGTCAGGCTCACGGGCAATATCAAATCCAACATATTGATGATGGGTCCCACCGGAACCGGGAAAACCTATCTGATCAAGCTCATCGCCCAGAAAATCGGTGTACCCTTTGTAAAGGCGGACGCCACAAAATTTTCAGAAACCGGCTACGTTGGCGGAGATGTGGACGATCTGGTCAGGGACCTGGTCAAGGAGGCCAACGACGACATCGAGCTGGCCGAATGCGGGATCATCTATATCGACGAGGTAGATAAGATCGCCGCAAGCCCCAACGTCATCGGTGCCCAGATTTCCAGGACAGGGGTCCAAAGGGCCCTGCTCAAGCCCATGGAAGAAACCGAAGTCGATCTCAAGGTGCCCCACGATCCCGTCTCAATGATGCAGGAACTGGACGCCTTCCAGAGAACCGGACAGCGCTCCCAGCGCAGGGTGAATACCGGAAACATTCTCTTTATATTATCCGGGGCCTTTTCCGGTCTCACCGATGTGATCAAAAAACGGCTCCACACCCAATCCATCGGATTTGGGGCACCTGCCCGCAAGAATACAACAGAGGAAGACCTCCTCAAACAGGCCCGGTCCGAAGACCTGGTCGGCTTTGGATTCGAATCCGAGTTCATCGGTCGGATCCCGGTGCGCTGCGTTCTGGACGCCCTTTCCGAAGACGACCTCTACCAGATTTTAAAAATGCCCAACAACCCGGTGATCCTGAACAAGCGCCTGGATTTTGCCGCATACGGCATCGACATTCGTTTTGAGGACCATGCCCTGAAACTGCTGGCCCAAAAAGCATTCTCAGAAAATACCGGTGCCCGGGGTCTGGTGTCGGCCGTTGAAGAGGCATTGCTGCCCTTTGAAGAGGCCCTGCCCTCTTCCCAGGTCAAGGCCCTGGTGGTCACACCGGACCTGCTCAATAACGCCGAAAAAATCCTGGCCGATCTGACCGCCCCCGTCCCCACCATTGACTGGCAGGAACGCCATGCCCAATCAAAGGAAAACCAGCTGGCCTTTGTTTCCCGACATGTGAAGGACAATTGGAAACATTTTTCACTGAAACACGGCCTGACCCTCACCGAGGTCCGCTGCGAAATGGTGGCCCGTCAATACTGCACCCATGTCATGGAAGTCGAGGAGGCCATCCGTCAGGTTAAAAAACTTTACGACGCCGTAAAAGAGATTGAGTTGGAAGTCTTGAAAAGCTATGATCTCAACATTGTGTTTGAAGAGGACGCTGTTGATTTTCTGATCCAGCAATTTATAGAGCACCAGGCCACCAGCGAAGAGATCCTGTCCAAACTCTATGGTGATTACTACGATGGGTTCAACCTTATCCGGGAAAAGACCCAGAAAAACCGGTTTTTCTTGTCAAAAGCCGCCCTAGTGGACCATGAAACTTACCTTAACGACCTAATCAGGAAAGAAATCAAATGATTGGAATTTCAAAGCTTTATTGTGCAACCGTTGAACCCTCCGATACCTTGAGGTATTCCCGTCACTCCGGGAAACTGCCTTCGCATCTGCTGCAGTTTTCCAAGGATAAAAAACCGGTTGTGGTCTGGAACATGACCCGGAGATGTAATTTGAAATGCGTCCATTGTTATGCCCAGTCCGAAGACATTTCCTATGACAACGAACTCACCCACGAACAGTCCCTGTCCATGATGGACGACCTGGCCGAATTCGGAGTCCCCGTCATCCTTTTCTCCGGCGGAGAACCCCTGGTTCATCCCCGCCTGGTGGAATATGCCCAGTATGCCGTTTCCAAGGGTATGCGCGCCGTTATCTCCACCAACGGGACCCTGATCACCAAGGAAAAGGCCCAACAGCTCAAGGACGTCGGCCTCTCCTACGTGGGTATCAGCCTGGACGGCTTAGAAGAAACCCACGATAAGTTCCGTGGGGTTCCCGGCTCCTATAAAAAGGCCATGGCCGCCATTGAAAACTGCCAGGAAGTCGGCATCAAAGTGGGGCTTCGCTTCACCATAAACAAAAGAAACGTGGCCGATATCCCCGGGATTTTCGACCTCCTGGAAAAGAAGAACATTCCCCGGGCCTGTTTCTACCACCTTGTCTACTCCGGTCGGGGTTCTGAAATTGCCAAGGAAGACCTGAACCATGAAGAGACCCGGGAAGTTCTGGACCTGATCATGGATAGAACCAAGGACCTCCACGATAGAAACATGGCCAAGGAAATCCTCACCGTGGACAACCACGCCGATGGGCCCTATGTCTACCAGCGCCTACTGGACGAAGATCCGGAACGGGCCGCCGAGGTCATGGAACTTCTGGAAATGAACGAAGGCAACAACTCCGGCCGGGGCATCGGCTGTATCTCCTGGGACGGCGAAGTTCATCCCGACCAGTTCTGGAGGGAAAAGAGCCTGGGCAATATCAAGGACAACCCCTTCTCCGAAATCTGGACCAATCCCGATAACGAGTTCCTCATGAAACTCAAGGAAAAGAAAAACCATGTCAAAGGCCGCTGCGCCGAATGTAAATGGTTGAACATCTGCGGCGGCAACTTCCGCGCCCGTGCCGAATCCGTTGCCGGTGATCCCTGGGATTCCGATCCTGCCTGCTACCTTTCCGACGATGAAATCAAAAAGGAGAAATAAGAATGCTCTTTCCGGACTACAGAGGACGCCGCATGCGCGCCAGCGAAAGTTTCAGAAGCATGATTCGGGAAACCAAGCTCTCCAGGGACGATCTGATTCAACCCCTGTTTGCCGTTGAGGGAAAATCCGTTAAAAATCCCATCAACTCCATGCCCGGGCACTTCCAGATGTCCGTGGACTACATCGTTGAAGAGGCCAAAAAAGCCAAGGAAGCCGGGGTTCCCGGCATCCTGCTTTTCGGGGTTCCCGATAAAAAGGACGAACTGGCCACCCGGGCCTATGCCAAGGACGGGATTGTCCAGAGGGCCGTCTCCGAAATTAAATCCCAGGTGGACGAGATTTCCGTGATCACCGATGTCTGCCTGTGCGGATACACCGACCACGGCCATTGCGGCGTCATTGACAAGGGCATTGTGGACAACGACGCCTCCCTGGATCTTCTGGCCCGCACCGCCCTTTCCCATGCCCAGGCCGGCGCCGACATGGTGGCCCCCTCGGACATGATGGACGGCCGGGTGGCGGAAATCCGCCAGACCCTGGACGAAGCCGAGTTCTCCCATGTACCGGTCATGTCCTATGCCGTAAAATACGCCTCTGCCTTCTACGGTCCCTTCAGGGAAGCAGCCGAGTCCGCCCCCCAATTCGGAGACCGCCGCACCTACCAGATGGATCCGGCCAACTCCGACGAGGCCGTCCGGGAAGCCACCATGGACATTGAGGAAGGTGCCGACATCATCATGGTGAAACCGGCCCTCTCCTACCTGGACATCATCTACCGTTTGAAAACCGAGATTGACCTGCCCATCGCCGCTTACAACGTCAGCGGTGAATACAGCATCATGAAGGCTGCCGAAATGATGGGCTGGATGGATGCCAAGGCCGCCATCATGGAAACCCTGCTCTCCATCAAGCGGGCCGGGGCCGACATCATCCTCACCTATTCCGCCATTGAAACGGCAAGGGAGCTGAACGCATAATGAAACACGGACACCCCCCCCACGGCGGTGGTCACCCCGGTTCCGGCGACGGTAAGAACAACACCCTTCGCCTGGTGGCCTGGGAAACCACCCGCCGGTGCAACCTCAAGTGCAAGCACTGCAGGGCCGTCGCCGAAGACCACCCCTACGACAATGAACTGGACACAAAAGCGGCCCTCCGCCTCATGGATCAGATCCGGGAGGTGGGCACCCCCATCATCATCCTCACCGGCGGGGAACCCCTGCTCAGGGACGATATCTTCGACATTGCCGCCTACGGCACGAAGATCGGCCTGCGCATGGTCATGGCCCCCAACGGCACCCTGATCACCCCGGAAAGCGCACAGAAAATGGTGGATTCCGGCATCAAGCGCATCAGCATCAGCCTGGATGCGGCCACGGCCGAAGCCCACGACGATTTCCGCGGTGTGGAAGGCTCCTATGCCCATGCCCTTAAGGGTATTGAGCTGGCCAAATCCGTTGGCCTGGAATTCCAGATCAACACCACCATCACCCAGGCCAATTTGGAAGAAATCCCCAAGATCCTTGCCCTGGCAGAGGAACTGGGGGCCGTTGCCCACCACATTTTCCTGCTGGTCCCCACGGGACGGGGGAAATACATCCTGGATTCCGCCATCGACGCCAGGCAGTATGAGGAGACCTTGAACTGGTTCTATGACCAGCGGGAAAAAACCTCCCTCCAGCTCAAGGCCACCTGCGCCCCCCATTACTATCGGATCCTTCGCCAGCGGGCCCATGAAGAGGGGAAGAAGATCACCTTTGAATCCCATGGATTGGATGCGGTCACCCGGGGTTGCATGGCCGGCACCGGTTTCTGCTTCATCTCCCACACCGGTCGGGTCCAGACCTGCGGTTTCCTGGATGTGACCTGCGGGGACATCACCCAGCAGACCTTTAAAGAGGTCTGGGACGATTCCCCGGTCTTCAATGAGATGCGGGACTTTTCCAAGCTCAAGAACAGCTGCGGAATCTGCGAGTACAAACGGGTCTGCGGCGGCTGCCGCGCCCGGGCCTACGAGGCCACCGGGGATTACCTGGAGGAGGAACCCCTCTGCTCCTACACCCCAAGGAAGAAAAAATCCTGATCCCCATCCGGTATCCCCACGGGTGATGCCCGGGTCTAAAAACAAAGCGGCTGCTGTCTCCTTAAGGGGACAGCAGCCGCTTTGTTTTTGTCAGCCCGATGATCCTATTGATCTACCGACCTGCTCCACAGGGCAATGTCGCAACCGGGTTCACGGCAGCGGCATTTTATGTTAAAGGGCGTTGAGCACCAGGCTGATGGGCCGGTCCTCTTCGGTATCCCCGCAAAATCTCACCGGAGCAGGCTTGCGGTATGAATCCTCACCCGGACGGGCCGCCAGCCAGTCCTCCCTCAGGGCCTGGTAGGCCTTAAAGGCATTGCCATCAAGATCCACCACACTCTTTTCAATGACCAGCTCCAGCCGACCCTTTCTTTCCTCCAGGTGCATGAGCCGGGCAATGGGGACCCCCAGGGGCTCCCAAAGATCAAACCCCTTTTCCAGGTTCTTGATCACGGCCATCTGGCCGGTGGCACCGTTGGCAATGAGATGGAAGGCGGTGAGCCCCAAGTTATAGGTATAGGTGCAGTCAAACAGGGTGGGCTCCCCTCCCCGTCCGTCATATCCGTAGAAATGGGTCTGGGTCCTGAAATGGGGGACCGATTTAAGGAACATCTCCTTCACGGGCACGGGAATCTCATCCTCCTCCGTGATGAGGGCCGAAGCGACCAGGGCCTGCTTCAAGGTCTTCAGGGAAATGATCTCCTGCTTCACCAGCAGATAGGCGGCCCCGGGATCCTGGAACATGGCGCCGGCATAGGCGGCCCCATCCATGTTACGGCTTTCCAGGTGGCGGAAGAACATCTCCCGTTCAAGGCCCACCTTGTATTTTCCCTGTTCCTTGAGCACATCCAGATACTCCTTGACCATGTCCAGGATGATGTCCTCGGTCTTTACCAATGAAAACTGAAAATTGCCGTGGAGATCCCGTTCCACTAAAAGACCATCCTGGAAAAAGGAGGGCAGCTGGTTGAAAAGCTCATTGTCCCGGTCGTTCCAGATGGGAAAGGCCACCTTTTTGTCCATCATGCCCTTGCCCAGGCGGCGCAGGTAATCCACCTTTTCCCCAAGGCTGGGAAAGGCCGTGTGGAAATCCACATCATGGATATGGTTGTAGTCGGCAATGATCTTGTTCAACTTGATGATAAAGACCTGGATCTCGTTGATGAACTCCAGGATGCCCTCGGGCAGGATCATAATGCCGTGGTTCTTTCCAAAGGCGGCCCGGCGCACAACGGCATCACAGATCACCCGGGACAGGTGGCGCAGGGTGAGGCCGTAGGCCGTATAATCCACCCGGCCCTCCTTTTCAGCAGCCGCCACCCGGTCCTGGTTCACATAGTCGGCCAATTCTTCCCCCACAAAGGAAAGGTTGGCATGGGTCTGGAGCGCCGCCTCAAGTCCCAGGTGGCTGGCCACCCGTCCCATGACCTTGCAGACATGCCAGTATTTCCGGTCCGAAGAGGCATCGACCCCAAGGTTGGAAATATTCCGGGCAAAGGCCCGGGCCGCCGAGTGAAAGCCAAAGGAGGTTGCGCAGAGCAGTTCTCCTTCGTCGGTTTTGACTTGGATATCCCCGTCAATGGTCTTGGGCACCCCAATGACCTGGATACCGTTGACCTTGAAATGCTGGGCCAGAAAGGCGGCATTGGTATTGGAATCATCACCGCCTATGACCACCAGTGCATTGAGTTTCAGATCCAGGCAGGTCTTCAGGGCCTGGTCCATCTTGCCCGGGGTGTCGATCTTGGTCCGACCGGTCTTGATCAAGGTAAAGCCGCCCGTGTTCCGGTAATGATCCACCATCTCCTTGGTGATGTCCACATACCGGGATTCCAGCACCCCGTCGGGACCATGGAGGAATCCCACCAGGGCGGAATCCGGATTCACCGCCTTGGCTCCATCATAAAGGCCGGCAATGACATTGTGCCCCCCCGGAGCCGGCCCGCCGGAAAAGACCACCCCAATGCGCAGGGGAGCGGTAAAGGCTGGATTTTCAGGCCCACCCGCCGGGGCTGCTTGGATTTTTTGCACAGGATTGTGGATGATATCCGGCAGAATCCGTTCCGCCTCCCTGTGGCAGGAAAAGGCATATTGGGGTTGGGGGGTCAGGCAGGAGAGCGCCTGGCTAAAAATATCGATCTTCTTCGGACAAAACGCCCTTCTGGCAACGGTTTCCGGATGGTGATCCGACAACACCGCCGCAGCGGTCGGATGCGACAGGAGCGACAACTCCGTGTCTGTCTGGGTCTTCATTCAACTTCCTTATGGGTTTGGCAGATGGATTCAGTGGGGTTCTATCCTGTTCCGACCGTTTTTCTTGGCCTTGTAAACAGCGATATCCGCCCGTTCAAACAGGTCTTTTGGGGCGGCATCACTTTCCATGACCTGGGAAACGCCGATGCTCACTGTAACCTGCACTTTTTCAGATTTATACACAAAGATAATTTTTTCAATGTGGGCCCGGATTTTATCCGCGGCCTTACTGGCCCCCTTGATATCGGTCTCGGGCATGATCACGGCAAACTCCTCTCCACCGTAACGGGCCAGCATATCATTCGTGCGCAACAGAGGAAGGCTCCTCTGGATAATCTCCCTTAGGCACTTGTCACCAATGGCATGGCCATAGGTGTCATTGATGGACTTAAAATGATCCACATCCATGAGCAACAGGGACAGGGGCCTTCCATATCGCTTGCTCCGGGCAAGCTCTTCCTCTATTTTCTGATCATACGCCCGTCGGTTATAGGCCCCGGTCAACTGATCCCGATTGAGTTTTTCTTCCAGTTCCTCTGTGTACCGGGTGGCTTCGTTAAGTTCCTTTTTCAAAAGGGCAAATCCGGATTTAAAGGATTCATGGTTTTTCACCGTGGCCTGGCGGATGGCCCTGTGGGCCATCTGCTTTTTCTGGAGGGCCGAATCAATGGAAGAAAGCCGCTGGGAAATTTCCACCTTCAAATCGTCCAGGTTGACCGCCACGTCGGCACTGGCCTTCATTTCTTTCATTTCGCCGGACAATAGGGTTTCAAATCCGGTATCGGATTCATACATGCGCTCGGCATGGTCGTGGGAGGCGTCCATGCGGTTTTCGATCTCAAGGATCTGGGTTACAATATCCCTGACAAAGGCGTTGACCTTGGCCCGGTCGGCATGGGTATCGTTGATATACCTGAAAATCAGATCAAACACCCCTTCCCGGATATCGGTGAGATCCTTTACATCACCTGCATTCAAAATGCTTCGGGCAATGGCGTTCAGGCGCGTGGAATAAGCGTTGTCCATGGTGGATCGCAGCTGGTTCACCACCTCGTTGTAATCCTCTTTACAGGCCGCAACATATTGATCCGAGGAGGACCTGAAAAGCCCGGCAAGAACCCCCTTTTTCCGTCGCATATTCTGGGTGCCCGCCTCTTCCTTGAGCACTGCGGTTTTCACCTTGTCAAAAACATAGGAAAGCTTTGCCGGGCGGCTCCCGCCCTTGATACAGGCGGCCAGTTCCTTGCAGGCTTTTCCAAACTCGCTGTTCTCCTGGATCAGCATGTCAAGAATCAAGGGAAGGTATTGGCGATATAGCTTTTCAGTGGCCTCGAACCGCTCCTCCATTTCGTCCATTTCCTTAAGGAGTCTGTCCCGCTGGGACTGGAGTTTCTCCAAGTGTTCCCGTAGCAGTGCGATGCGTTCATCGAATTGAGTTGACATGGGCCGTTTTTCCTTAATTGACGGTCAAATCTTCACAAATAGGCGGATTCCAGGCGCCAATTATATCGGATACAGAAGGCTCAGGCAAGGCGGAACACCAAGTTTCATTGCCTTTAAAAAGAAAGAAAATCCTTTAAAATCCATACCACCGGGGTTAATCCGTTTCTTAGGTTGATAAACCCCCGGGAAAATTGTAAAAGAGCTATCACAGACTCAACCACCAAAGGAGATTCATGCGTGTTTTTTAACATCTTCAAAAGAAAGAAAAAAAAGGCGGCCAAGGAAGCTGAAGCCCTAAAAAAATCCCAGGAAATCATCCAGCCGGAAGTTCCCCAGCCCCCCCCGGAACCTGAACCGCCCAAACCCGAAATACCAGAAACCGATCTTATGGGGGAAGCAATTCATTCCCGGCCCGACCTGGAAGAGGAAACACCGAAAGCGCCGGAGGTATCCCAAGCCCCCATGGAAGCGGAAGAATCATCCGCCCCAGAACAGGTGGATCCGCCGGAACAGCCGGTGACCACGGAACCGGAACAACCGGCTGAAGAAGCGGTGGAAGCCGGTGTTGTCCCCCTTGAAGAGAACCCCCTGGATGAAGAACTGCCTTCCGAACCAGAACCCAAACCTGAGGCTGAGTCCGACTCCGCCCCTGCACCGGAAAAGGCCGATACCGAAACCCAGACCGAGGCGCCGCTCTCCATAGCCCCCTGGGAAGAGGAGATGCATGCCACCGAGCCCCGGACTGAAAAGATAGCCGAAAAACCACCGGAAGCAGCCGAACCCACAGCGATTGTTGATACCGAAAAAGAGGTTGCCGACACCCCGGAGCCATTGGAAGCCCCTGTCCAAGCCCAGGACCTGGACACGCCCGAAGAACCGGAAGAAACAGAATCCGGGGAACCGTTTGTTGAGCCCGAAGAAAGGCAGGGCTTTTTCAGCCGCCTTAAATCCGGATTGGCCAAAACCCGCCAGGTCTTTTCCTCGGATGTGGACAGCCTTTTTAAAAGCGGCAAGCCCATCACCGAAGAGCTGTTCGACGAATTGGAAGAAATGCTGGTGACATCGGACATGGGCATGACCGTTGCCATGGATATGATGGAGCGCATCCGGGCAAAGGCGAAAAAGCTCTCCTATGCAGAGGAGCTCAGGGCCGTTCTCAAGGAAGAGATCTTCGGTCTTTTCCCGGAAGAACCCGAGCAGGAGACCGAACCGGTCCATACCAAACCCCATGTCATCATGGTGGTGGGGGTCAACGGCACCGGCAAGACCACCACCCTTGGAAAACTGGCCACCCGGTTCACCCGGGAGGGTAAAAGGGTCCTTCTGGTGGCGGCGGATACCTTCAGGGCAGCCGCCATTGACCAGCTTGAAATCTGGGCGGACCGCTCGGAATCCGAGATTGTCAAACACAGGGAGGGTGCAGACCCGGCCGCAGTGGCCTACGACGGTATTGCCGCTGCAGTGGCCCGGAAGGTGGATATTGTCATTGTGGACACGGCCGGTCGCCTCCATACCCAGAAGAACCTCATGGAGGAATTGAAAAAAATCAAGCGCACCGTTGCCAAAAAGATGAAGGGTGCCCCCCACGAGGTTCTCATGGTCCTGGATGCCACCACCGGCCAGAATGCCATTTCCCAGGCCAGGATCTTCAACGAGGCCGTGGGACTAACCCAACTGGCCCTGACCAAACTGGACGGAACCGCAAAGGGCGGCATCGCAGCAGCCGTTGCCGGCGCCATGAACCTGCCCATCAAATACATCGGTGTGGGGGAAGGCATTGAAGACCTACAGGACTTTGACGCCCGAAAATTCATCGATGCCATCTTTGAAGATTAAACAAAGGAAGAGGCAATGACCAGTCTTGGAATCGACAATTATCCGGGGTTTATCATTGCCTGTATTATTTTGAACATAACCCCGGGTGTGGATACCGTTTATATCCTCACCCGGAGCATTTCCCAGGGAAAAAAGGCCGGACTTGTTTCCGTGGCAGGCATTATGACCGGATGTGTGGTCCATGTGCTCTGTGCAGCCCTGGGGCTTTCCCTGATCCTGACCCGCTCGGCCCTTGTCTTTAACGGGATCAAATGGGCCGGGGCCCTTTACCTCATCTTCATGGGAATCCAGACCTTAAGAAAAAAAACAGCTGAATTTGAGACGGTGCCCCGGGTTGAAGGGCTCAATGGAAACCTAGGCAAAATATACAAACAAGGGGTTCTCACCAACGTGCTCAACCCAAAGGTGGCCCTGTTTTTTCTTTCCTTTCTGCCCTTGTTCATCCATGAAGGGGCGGCCAGTCGCCTGGGCCCCCTTCCCTTTTTAATCCTGGGCACCACCTTTTTATTCACCGGAACCCTCTGGTGCCTTTTCCTCAACTGGGGGGCTGCACAGATGAGCCGCCGGTTCCGGGAAGATTCCCGGATCAGCCACCTGCTTCACAAGGTTTCCGGCATGGTCTACATCTGCTTTGGCCTGAAGCTGGCCCTGGATTCAAAATAAGGATTTAAGATACGATACCATTTATTCGGAAATACAATAAGGATCTGACCCGGTCCATTTATGCCTCCTCCCCCATGGCCAACGACACTTGTCCTAGCCACCAACCATTTCCAGAAAAAACTGGAACAAAGCGCCACCCGGGACAAGCGCACCCAGGCATATAACCGCAGGAAATTCCAGCGCCGTTTCCATTATTACACCGCTGGCAATAGACGGCAGCGCCACGATATGTGTATACTCATATTTGACATTGATCATCTCAACCCCCTGAATGACTGGCTGGGGCATTTGTTCGACCATCACATCATCCCTACCATTGTCGACATGGCCCAGGCCTCCATAGGGGAGCAGAATCTGATGGTTCGGTGGGGGGGGAACGGTTCTGACCCATGGGGACCAGGCATTGTAAAGGCCAAGCATTCAGGTAAAAAAAGGAGACGCTGCCATGGAAATCAAAAAACTTTCCCCAAAGGAAAAAAAAGGACTGGTGGTGGTGATTACCGGTTACGGCAAGGGCAAGACCACATCGGCCATGGGCATGGCCCTCAGGGCTGTTGGACACGGGCTCAAGGTCTGCATCATCCAGTTCATGAAGGGGGATATCTATACCGGGGAATGGGATTCCGTGGCCCACCTCAAGGACCATGTGGAACTCTTTGCCACGGGAAAGGGCTTCTGCGGCATAGAGGGCAACCCCTATCCCCATTCCGAGCACCGGCAGAACGCCCAGGACGCCCTGGTCCTGGTGAAGGAAAAAATGGATTCTGGAAAATTCAACATCCTCATCCTGGATGAAATCAACAATGCCCTGGCCTTAAAACTGGTGGAGTATGAACAGGTCATGGAGATCCTGGACCGGAAACCCGAACTTCTCCACCTGGTCATTACGGGCCGGGACGCCCATCCAGACGTCATTGAACGGGCCGACACCGTCTCCGAAGTCAGGGAGGTCAAACACGCCTACCAGAAAAACATCGAGCCCCAGCCGGGGATCGACTATTAACCCCCATCCAAGGACAAAACAGATGATCATCCAGCACGCCTCCCCCGCAGATCCGGCAATACGGCAGCTCATCCAGGAACTGGACGCATTCCAGGCCACCCTTTATCCGGCAAAAAGCAATCATTTGGAGCCCATTGATCGCCTGGTCCCCCCCCATGCCACCCTGGTGGGGGCCTGGGAAAAAAACGAACCCATGGGAGTCGGTGCCGTAAAGTACATGGGGGATTATGGAGAGATTAAACGGATGTATGTCTCCCCGGACCACCGGGGAAAGGGGGTGGCCCGTTGCATCATGGCCGCCCTGGAAATCGACCTGGTCGCCCAAGGCATTTTCACGGCCCGTCTGGAAACCGGCATCCACCAGACCCCGGCCATTACCCTGTACGAATCCCTGGGCTTTGCCCGGCGGGACGCCTTTGGAGATTATACTACCGACCCCTTGAGCACCTTCATGGAAAAACCCCTCCATCCCAGACACCTCATGAAGATCCGTTCCTATGAAGAAAACGACCGGGACCAGGTCATTGCCCTGTGGCAGACCTGCGGCCTCACCGTTCCCTGGAATGATCCCCATAGGGATATCCAACGAAAACTGAACCAGAATCCGGATCTTTTTCTCATGGGCTGCCTGGGAGAGACAATTGCAGCAACGGTCATGGCGGGATATGAGGGGCACCGGGGATGGCTGTACTACCTTGCCGTGGCCCCGGACTTCCAGGGCATGGGACTGGCCCGGACCATTGTGGAATACGCCGAATCCCGGCTCAAGGCCATGGGCTGCCCCAAGGTCAATCTCATGGTTCGGGGCACCAACCAGGGGGTTCTGGACGTATACAGCGCCCTGGGATACCGCCAGGATGATGTGGTGGTGCTCAGCCGGCGTCTGGAAACAGATTAAAAGGGGCTTTCGCCCCCTTTAAAATAGCAACAAAAATCGATGGATTTATTTTTCGGGATCTGAACCAGATCCTTCAATGCTCCCGCCTCATGTAAATCCCGCCCCTGCGGTGCAGGCAAAACAATGGTTGCCCACGGCCACGGCCCTGGTGGCCGTCTTTTCCACAAGGGTTTGAAGGCCATCCACATCATCGATGTGCAAGCGCTGGTTCCCCATGTCCAGGCCGGCGGCCTGGTTAAAGTCACAATCGTATAGATACCCGTCCCAGGACACCGATACCATGGACCGGCACATGAGACCATCCACCGTACAGGGGTTGAATGCCTTTTCCAGGGTGGTCAGGTATTTGTCATAATTCCCGGACCGGGTAAGCCATTGCTGAAACCGGCCCAGGGGCACATTGGCAAAGGTGAACAATTGGTTGAATTCAATGCCCCATTTCCGGGCCATCTGCCGGTGGAACCGTTTCTGGGCCGCCTCCTGGTCCGGGGGCATGAATGCACCGCTGGGATTGGAAACCAGGTCCAGGTTCAGGCCGGTATCCGGTTTTCCATATCCCAGATCATTTAGACGACAGAGCATCTCAATGGAGGTGTCAAATATACCCTTGCCCCTTTGGGCATCGGTCTGGGATGAATTCAAGGCAGGAAAGGAGGCCACGATCCCCACCCTGTTCCGTACCAGAAGCTTAAGTAAGTCATCCCTGTCATCTGCCCCATACAAGGCACTCAGGTTGGACCGGAGCATTAACTGTGAGGTCAGGGGAGCCATTTCCTCCAAAAGAAACCCCAGGTCGGGATTCATCTCAGGCGCCCCTCCGGTGACATCCACCACGGGCAGCTGGGCCTTTTTCTGAAACCGGATAAGGGATTCCATGGTGGAGCGATCCATGATTTCTTCCCGGGTGGGCCCGGCCGACAGGTGGCAGTGCTTGCACACCTGGTTGCAGACCAGCCCCACATTGATCTGGAGGGTGGTGGGAGAAATTCGATTCAGGGTCAGATGGTGGGCATCGAGGGTGGTTGAAAAATCCGGCGTTCCGGCATCGTCTTTCATGGTCTTTCTCCTACATGGACAGGCGTTCTGCCAGGTTCCGCATCTGTACCCCGTGGACCAGGGATGCCCCGCCGCGAATGGCACAGGCCACATGGACGGCTTCGGTCATCTCACTTAAGTTGGACCCCTTCTCCAGACAGGCCCGGGTATAGGCATCAATGCAATAGGGACATTGGACCGAGTGGGCCACGGCCAGGGCAATCAATGCCTTTTCCCGTTCACTGAGATCCCCTTCGGCAAAGACCTCTCCGTAATACTCAAAAAATTTTTTAGCCGATTCCGGCGCATCCTTACCAATGTCTTCAAATTTGGCCAAATCTTCAGGGGCATAATAGGTATCCATAGCTATCGTCCTTTCTGGGATGGATTTCGTAAACATGAAAAAGGGTGAAGAAAACGTTACTTCACCCTAATAAAATCCCATGCCTTATTCAAGGAATATATTCAGACGGATACCCGAAGTTAAAGCTGTTCAATCAGCTCATCTTCGGAAAGAACCTGAACCCCCAACGCCTGGGCCTTGGTCAGCTTGGAGCCCGCCTTTTCCCCGGCCACCAGAAAGTCGGTCTTGGCCGAAACCGAGCCGGTGACCTTGGCCCCCTTTTCCAAAAGGGCGGACTTGGCCTGGGCCCGGGTCATCCGGGTCAGGGAACCGGTGAGAACCATTGTCTTTCCGGCAAAGGCGTGGGTGGAAGTTTCTTCTTCTCCTGTGATGAACAAGGTGTTCACAACCTTCACTCCCAGGGCCTGCATCTTTTCAATGACATCCCGGTTCCTCTGGTTGGAGAAAAAATTAAAAATGCTGTTGGCAGACTTCTCCCCCATGCCGTGGATGGCAGCGATCTGTTCCGGCCCAGCCTCCATGAGATCGTCCAGGCTTTCAAAGTTCTGTGCCATGAGCCGTGCTGCATTTTCCCCGGCATGGTCAATGCCCAGGGCAAAGATGAACCGGGGCATGCTCACCTCCTTGGCTCCCTTGATGGCGTTGACCAGGTTATTTGCGGATTTTTCCGCCATGCGATCCAGAACGGCCAAGGTGTGGGCTTCCAACTCAAACAAATCCGCAGGGCTTGAAATCAATTCTTCATCCACCAATTGCTCCACAATCTTTTTGCCGAGCCCGTCCACATCAAATCCTTTTTTGGAAACAAAGTGACGGATGCGCTCCTTGAGCTGGGCCCGGCAGGTCGTGTTCACACATTTAACAGCCGTCTCTCCCTCGAGGCGAAGCACCTCGCTGTCGCAGACCGGACAATGGGTGGGCATGACAAAGGATTCCGAGTCCCCTTTCCGTTCACTCTTCATGGATTTCACCACCTTGGGAATCACATCCCCGGCCCGCATGACCAGGACCTTATCCCCGACGCGGATGTCCTTCTTCTTCACCTCGTCGGCATTGTGGAGGGTGGCCCGGGAAACCATGACCCCTCCAATACCCACGGGCTCCAATTCCGCCACCGGGGTCAGAACACCGGTGCGGCCCACCTGGACGGTAATATTCCGCACCGTGGTCACCTCCTGGGTGGCGGGGAATTTATAGGCAATGGCCCATCTGGGGCTCTTGATCTTTTCCCCCAGGGCCTGTTGGAGATCGAGACGGTTGACCTTGACGACCATGCCGTCGATCTCATAGGACAGGCTTTCCCGCTTTTCCATGAGCTCTTGGTAGGCGTTGAGCACCCCGTCCACATCAATGCCGCATTCAATTTCCGGGTTCACGGGAAAGCCAAAGTCCCCGAGGCATTCAAGGATCTCGGCCTGGGTCTTGAATTCAATGCCCTTAACCGCACCCAGACCATAGACAAAGATATCCAGGGGTCGGGTGGCCGTGATCCTGGAATCCAGCTGCCGAAGGGAACCGGCCGCCGCATTCCGTGGGTTGGCAAAGGCATCCTCCCCCCGGCCCAGCCGCTGTTGGTTCAGTTTTTTGAAATCCGCCCCATGGATGATGACCTCGCCCCGGACTTCCAGGAGTTCCGGGATGGGGCGGTCCCCCTGGCGCAACTTCAGGGGAATGGAGCCGATGGTCCGGATATTATCGGTGATCACCTCGCCGGTGCGACCGTCCCCCCGGGTCAGGGCCTGGACCAGAACCCCGCTTTCATAGCGCAGTTCCACGGCCACCCCGTCCAGCTTGGGCTCCACCGTATACGCCATGGATGGAAATTCCAGGCTTTTGGCATTGCGATTGTGGAAATCATGGATGTCCTGGTCTTCAAAGGCATTGTCCAGGCTGAGCATGGGGATGGTATGGTCTGCCGACTCAAAGCTGGACAGGGGGGGCGCCCCCACCCGCCGGGTGGGAGAATCCGGGGTGGAAAGTTTCGGATACGCCTGTTCAAGTTCCACCAATTGCTTCAATAACCGGTCGTATTCTCCGTCTGAAATGATGGGATCGTCCAGCACATGGTAGCGATGGCTGTGGTCGGTCAACTCTTTCTGCAGGGCTCTTACGTCTTTTTTAATCTGTTCGTCCATGGTTTAAATGCTGCTTTATTCCGGGGAAAGGGGGGTTAGTTGATAAGGTTTTTGGCAAATGCCAAAAGGCGGTCCTTGGCCGTTATGCGGGCCGCCTTAAATTCTTTTTTCCCAAAGGCCGGGGCCCATTTTTTTTCGGCCAGGGAATCCGAGACCACCAAAAGGGCCGTGGCCGGAATCCCTCTATGCCGGGCCGCCGCAAACAGGGCCGAGCATTCCATTTCAACGGCGCAGGCGCCCTGGCCCTTAAAATAATCCACCTTGTCACGGGTCTCCCGGTAGATGGCATCGGTGGTCCATATGGAACGGTGTTTGTGGGAAATGCCCTCCTGGGTTAGATGGGCGCCCAATGCTTCGGAAAGGGCGGGGTCGGGGCAGGTGGCGGCGGGTTCCGGTCCCAGGGGCAAGTAACTTCTGGAGGTGCCCTCTTCCACAAATGCCTGGTCCGGGATAATCAGGTCACCCGGTGCAAGGTCCTGGATGAGACCGCCGCACCAGCCCATGATCAGAATCTGCTCTGCGCCCCGGGCCACCAGGGATTCCAGAAGCATCACCCCCAAAGGGGCACCCATGTACGGACCGGCCACGGTGATGCCGGGGAAGTGTTCGGGTTCGGTCATAAGACTTCCCAGGAAAAATCCATGGTCCTTTGGCCGGACGCCCTCTTTCTTACAGGCCAAACCGGACCTGAAAAGCTTCAGGTCCGGTTCGGTGGATACCAGTATCCCCACCGGGCCCAGGTCGGGTGCCCGGCGATCACCCAGTGGGGGAACAATGGGTGGATTATTCGGGTCCGACCATGTCGGAAAGATCATCCTTTACCTCATCGATAATGTCGTAAAGCCACATGATATCTTCAACGGACAGGCGACCGGCCTTGGAAGGGGCCCGGTCACTGCCGTCTTTTTTCTTCAGGATGCGGGGGCCGACCTGAACCTTGGGTTCACCGTCGCCGTACTGCTGAATGGAAATCAGCAGACCGGTTTCCTCGTTCCGCCACTCCTTGATTTTTTTGTCCTTTTCCGGATCATATCCAGCCATGATGTCTCCTTATATTTTCTTTCGTCGTTGGTTGGGGGATGCCGATTTCCTATTATAATCTGGAAAAATCGGCAATGGTCTTAAACAACCGGGATACAGAGGCCAGAAGGGCAATCCGGTTATTCTTTATCTTTTCATCGTCACTGAAAACCATGACATCCTCAAAGAACTGATCCACAGCCGGTCTGAGGGTGGCAATTTCCTTCAATGCTTCGTCGTATGCCTTGGCCTGGATTTTTTCCCGGCTCTTTTCAGCCACCGTGGCCACGGCATCGGCCAGTGCACCTTCGCAGGGCGCGTCAAACAGGGCGTTGTCCACGGACAGGGCCTGGGCATTTTCCGCCTTCTTCAATATATTTTCAACCCGTTTAAAGGTCACGGACAGGGGTTCGAAATCGGCCTGCTTGCGCAGGGCATCCACTGCCTTGACCCGGGCGGTGAGGTCGGGAACATTATCAAAGGAGGCGCCAATGGCGGAATTCACCGCTTCCTTGGCAAAGCCCTGCTCCGTCAGGATGTTAAGGGTTCTTTTTTTCAGGAAGTCCAGCACCTGGGCAGTAACGGCCTTGATCTTTTCTGTGTCGTCCAAAAAGCCTTTCAGGCCGGTTTCAATGAGGTCGGCCAGGGAGAAGGTCAGGTTCTCCTCCATCATGATCTGGAGGATACCAATGCCCTGGCGTCTGAGGGCGTAGGGGTCGGTGCCGCCGGTGGGAATGAGCCCAACGGAGAAACAGCCGCAGATGGTATCCACCTTATCGGCAATGGCCAAAAGGGCGGCCACGGGATTCTCGGGCAGACGGCCACCGGACTGTACCGGACGGTAATGCTGTTCAATGGCGGCGGCCACATGGGCATCCTCATTGGCACGGGTGGCATAGTTCCGGCCGATAACCCCCTGGAGCTTGGTGAACTCGATGACCACACCGGACACCAGGTCGGCCTTGCAAATTTTTGCGGCCCTCTGGAGTTTGTCTTCCAGACCCGAGGACAGATCGTACCCGGAAACCGGGGCCAGGTGACCGACCAGTTTGGAAATTCGCTCCACCTTGTCATGGACCGAGCCCAGCTTCACGTGGAAGGTGACTTTTTTCAGTTTTTCCGCAAAGTCATCCAGGCTGGATTCCAGGTCGGTTTCATAGAAGAATTTGGCATCTGCCAGCCGGGCCCGGAGAACCTTTTCATGGCCCCGTTTCACCAGGTCCATATCCCGTGCCTGGGTGTTGTTCACGGCAATGAACATGGGCATGAGCTTTTTGTTTTCATCCACCAGGGCAAAGTATTTCTGGTGCTCCCTCATGGCGGTGATGAGCACCTCGTCGGGGACTTCCAGAAACTCGTCGTCAAAGCGTCCCACTACCGGGAAAGGCCATTCCACCAAATTGGTCACGGTGTCCAGAAGGCCGGGATCTTCCAGGATTTCGGCATTGTTTTCCTTGGCCAGGGCCTCAATGGATTCTTCCAGCATGGCCTTGCGCTTTTCAATCTCGGGCATGACCCCGACCTTTTCGGCGGTTTCCACGTAGGCATCGGCCGTGGGAACCACCACACGGCCCGGGAACATGAAGGGATGACCCAGGATCTCGTTACCGGACTGGATATTGCCCACGGTGAAGTTGAGCACCTGATCCCCCAGAAGGCCGGTGAGGGAAATAATGGGACGGGCAAAGGAGATGGTCAGGCTGCCCCAGCGCATGCTCTTGGGAAAAGGCATGGCAAGGATCTGCTTGGGCATCATGGCTTCGATGATGGCGGCTGCGGATTCACAGCTTTCTTCCACCACTGCGGTGAGGTATTTGCCCTTGCCATTTTCCACCAACTTCACCTCTTCCAGGGGGACGCCGGCTTTTTCGGCGAATTTCCGGGCAGCAATGGTGGGATTTCCATCGGCATCATAGGCCACCTTTTCCGGGGGACCGGTGAGGGTGGTGGTCTGGGCCTCCTGGGTGTCGGCAACCTCTTTGATCATCAGTGCCAGATGACGGGGGGTACCCAGGATCCGGGCCTCTCCGTGGGAGATGCGGGCCTTGGTCAGGGCTTTGGAGAGGTTGTCCTTGAGGGCGGTCAAGGCCGGAACAATATAACCTGCTGGGATTTCTTCACAACCGATTTCAATTAAGAGTGTTTTCATGATCTATGCCTCTTTCTCCTTTCTCAGTAGCGGATGTCCCATTTCTTCCCTCTGGGCCACATAGGCTTTGGAGGCCATTCGGGCAATGTCACGGACCCGTTTGATATAGCCGGTTCTTTCGGTGACGCTGATGGCGCCCCGGGCATCCAGCAGGTTAAAGGTGTGGGAACATTTGAGGCAGTACTCATAGGTGGGAAGCACCAGGCCCCGTTCAAAGGCGCGACCGGCTTCGGCCTCATATTTCTTAAACAGGTCAAAGAGCATGTCCACGTCGGCCACCTCAAAGTTGTAGGTGGACTGCTCCACTTCCTGCATGTGGTAGACGTCCCTGTAATAGATCTCGTCGTTCCATTTCAGATCATAGACATTGTCCACGCCCTGGAGGTACATGCAAAGGCGCTCCAGACCATAGGTCAATTCCACGGGGATGGGATTCATCTCAATGGAACCGGTCATCTGGAAATAGGTGAACTGGGTGACTTCCATGCCGTCCAGCCAGACTTCCCAGCCCAGGCCGGAGGCGCCCAGGGTTGGGGATTCCCAGTCATCTTCCACAAAACGGATATCATGTTCCAGCGGGTCAATTCCCAGAACCTTCAAGGATTCCAGGTAGAGTTCCTGGACATCCCCAGGGGACGGTTTCAGCAATACCTGGTATTGGTAATAGTGCTGAAGCCGATTGGGATTTTCCCCGTAGCGGCCGTCTGTGGGGCGCCTTGAAGGCTGGACATAGGCCACTTTCCAAGGTTCCGGGCCAAGGGCTTTCAACAGGGTGGTGGGGTGGAATGTTCCGGCGCCCACTTCCATGTCGTAGGATTGGATCAATACACAACCCTTTTCAGCCCAAAAACGGTTCAGGTTTAGGATGACATCTTGAAAATTCATATTACTCCGTTTGTCTATGGATAATGATGGTTATAAAATTACAATACCGTTGGAATCTATTTTCGTATCCAGAAGGGCAGCATGTTCAACGGGTTCAAGGATACCGGCCCATTCAATTGAAAGACGGTCTATGTCAGACGCCTCACCGATGGCCCAGACACATCCGCCGCCGCCGGCGCCTGTGAATCTTGCCCCGCAATTCATCTGCCTTGACCTTTCAAACAACTTTTTGCCGGTCTTGTCAAGGACATCCGGCGTCAGGCCCAATCGCAGCTCTGTCTCCTGAATCATGAGACCGGCGGCAAGGGCGAACTCTTTGGCACCCACGGCCTTGTAAAATTTTTTTGTGGTTTCCGCAATTTTTTCAAAAATAGATCTATTCCTGCCCGAGATAAACCCATTAACCCATTGTTTATTCACATCCTTGGAAACATGTGGAATTCCACAATAGGCAATCAAAACATGACGATTTAATGCGGTTTGATCCCCGGGATCTGCGTATACCGGAATCCTGTCAAAGGCGGGACCGGTGGGGCCCATCTTCCACTGCCAGAGATTCACCCCGCCGAATGCGGCAGCCGCCTGGTCCTGTACCCCGCAGACCACCCCAGCCACACTGGATTCGATGTAGTGGGCCAGCCAGGTCAGGTGGAGGGGGTCCACGGATTGATTCAGGGCGGTTTTTATGGCGGCCAATATGGCCACGGCAGCGCAGGAAGAACCGCCCAGAGCACTTCTGGGAGGTGAGGTGGACTCAATGTGGATGTGAACCCCATGGGCGTCAAAATACTGGGCACAGGCAAACATCAACCCCATGGGATGATCATAGGGTGCCCTGCCCCTTTCAAATTCCGCCGTTTCAAACCCCCTGGAGGAAATTTTCACCCGACCCGGGGTATGGGGGGCCAGGGTCACCTGTGTCCGCATGTCCAGGGCCATATTAAAACTGGCCGGTTTGAGATGGCCCAGGGGCAGATGGAAGGTGGAGATATCCAGGGTGCCGCCAAAATCCACCCGGCAGGGAACGGAGGCGCCAATTTCAGTTGTCAGATATGGGGTCAGGTCCATTGTTCTCTTCTCAATTGTCTTAAAAATGTAAGGCTCCTGAACTCCCGTCCAATGTGGAAGGGAATAAAGGATTCCAAAAGGGTTTCTGCCTCATGCAGGGCCTTTTGCGGAAGGCGGATGCGGTCGGCCTTTTCCATGGGGGTCCCGTTGAGCCAGTAAATCTGTTTCAGGGTTCCCTTGGCCACCTCCATGCCGTATCCTGCGCCGTTGACCCGGCAATCTGGGCAGATGATCTTACCCTCCCTGAAATCAAACCAGACCTTTCCGGCCCGGATCCGGTCCAGGGGAATCCGGCAGGCATCGCAAAATTCCAGGTTGGGGGTAAATCCGGAAATCCCCATGAGCCTGACCTGGAAAAGGATGGAGATGACCTGGGGCTGGATTTCGCCTTTATGGAGCATCTCCAGGGCAAACCTGAGCAGGCGATACAGGTTCGGCTGGGGCTGTCCCTCCTCCAGCCAGAGATAGATCATCTCTGCCCAATAGGAGGCATAGGCGGTTTTGGTAACATCGTACCGGATATTGGCGAATCCATGCTCCAGTTCCGACTGGTTCAGAATCAGGAGCCCCTCCTTATTACGCTTGGGCCGGGAACACTGGATGTGGTTCAGGGAAAACAGATCCAGGGCACCTGAAAACCGCCTCACACTCTGCTTGGCATTTTTGGCCACCACCGCCACCTTACCCTGCCCCGGGGTCATGAAGGTAATGATATAATCATGGTCCCCATACTCAATTTTCCGCAACAGAATGGCATCGGAACTGAAGTCCGGCATAATGATCGGGCCCCTGCCCTGGTCCTTTTACAGGCCCAGCATGAGCTGGGCGATTCTAAAATAGCAATAAACGCTGACAATATCGATGGCGGTGGTCACAAAGGGACCGGTGGCCACGGCCGGATCGATGTGCAGCCGCTCAAAAACCAGGGGCACGGCAGCCCCCACAAGGGCGGCCACGGACATGGAGGAGACAATGGCCAGGCCCACGGAAAGGGAGAGCCCCAAGGAGTAAACCTCTCCAAATGAATGGAAGTTGGCCACAAGCCCTACGATGAATCCATAGATAACACCCAGGATCAGGCCAACGGAGAGTTCCTTGAGAACCACCTGTGAAAAATCATTTAGATTCACCCGGCCCGTTGCAAGCCCCCGGACCACAATGGTGGAACTCTGGGTACCGATGTTGCCACCCATGCCCATGATCACCGGAATAAAGGCGGCAAGGCTGGTGAGCTGGGCCAGGGCGTGCTCGAACCCGCCGATGATGTAAAAGGCCGCCAACCCACCCAGGCAGGAGGCCATGAGCCAGGGCAGACGGATCCGGGTTCCCCGGAGTACGGTCTGGGTTTCCACGTATTCTTCGCCCACACCGGCCATTTTCAAGATGTCCTCTTCGGCCACCTCGTGGAGAATGTCGATGACGTCGTCAACGGTGACAATGCCCACGATGCGGTTCTCGTCATCCACAACCGGGACGGCCAGGTAATCGTACCGGGAAACCAGGCGGGCCACTTCTTCCCGGTCGGTGTAGGTATTCACCGACACCATGTCCGTGGCCATGAAATCCTTAAGGGGTTTGTCCGGATGGACCACCACCAGTTGACGCAGGGAGGAGACCCCCACCAGCTTGCCGTAGGCGTCCACCACATAGATGTAAAAGGGCATCTCAACATCCATGTATTCGCTCTGGAGGGCTTCGATGACCTGCTTGGCGTTGACATCCTCTTCCAGGGCCACAAAGTCGGTGACCATGAGGCTGCCGGCGGTGTCCTCTCCGTAGCTCATGAGCTGCTCGACATTGTCGGATTCCTCCTTCTGCATCTTTTCCAGGATCTGGTCGGAGAGTTCTTCCTCCAGCAGACCGAGCAGTTCGGCGGCATCGTCCGAGGGCAGATGGTCAAAGACCTCCACCAGCTTGTCGAACTCCACGTGTTGAACAAATTCCAGGAACATGCTTTCTTCCAGTTCCGTGAACAAAAGCCCCATATCCTCAGGATCTTGTATGAGATCAAACAACTTTCGTCGATTGTTGTTGGACAACTCTTTGAAGACAATGGAGATGTCTGCCATATGGGTCTTTTTAATGATCCGGATCAGTTGCCGGGTTGCCCCACGGCGCAGAAGACGGGTCACACTTGTGGTTAGAATTTGAATTTGTTCGTTACGCATTGTTTTTCCTTATTTCATTAAACCGGGTCCATCAGAGAAGAATCTTTACATGGGCATTTTCCTTTAAGGAGTTGATCCATATTTTAAATTTCTTTTCCACTTCTTTTTTATACAACAATTCGTAAATCTGATCCTTGGCCTGCTCAAGGGTCTGACCATCCGCCATCATAATCTCCTTCACGTAGATGAGCTGGAAGCCCTGGCCCGTTGGAATGACCTCCGAGGTCTCCCCCACCTTCAAATCCTTTACCGCATCCCGGATGGCCTGGCTGAAACTATTGATGTCAAATACCCCCAGGGCTCCGCCGTCCGATGCGTTGGATGCAAGGGAATGGGCCTTTGCCATTTCTTGGAAATCCGAGCCGTTGGCGATTTTTTGGCGGATATCTTCAATACCGGTACCGTCTGCCATGAGGATATTGCACAGTTCATGCTTGCGCACCCCCTGGAAACTGGCCGGATTATTGTCATAGTGGGCCTTGACCTCTTCATCGGTGATGATGGCCTTGGAACGGACCGCACGGCTGATGAGCATGGACTGAAGAATGTCCTGGCGGATTTTGGCCTGGTAATCCTCAAAGGTCAGTCCCTGGGCTTCCAATGCCGTCACCAGGGCTTCCTGATCCAGCGCATTGGACTTTTTGAAATTCTCTATGGCGTTTTCCACATCCCGATCGTTGACGCGAATGTTGTTTTTAAGTGCCTCCTGACGGACCAGTGCCTGTTCAACCAACTGTTGCAGCCCGTCCCTCTGGATTTTCTCCACCATCCCTTTTTTTCGCTCCGGGGTTTCATCGGAGGCATGGATTTGTTTTTCGTAGCTGGCCGTGATCTTGTTCAGCTGCGAGAGGGTGACAATGTCTTCGTTCACAATGGCCACAATCCGGTCCACCACTTCAGCACAAACCGGTACGGACAACGCCACCAGGGCCATTCCCCCAAGGATGCCCCCCAATACTTTTCTTTTAATCATTCGCTTTTTCCTCTTGTATTCCGGATTTCAATAAAAGCCGGGTGACCTGGGTTTTATTAATTTCCACGGGTATTCTCTGTTTCAGCTTTGCCAGATATTTCTGATATTCAAGCTGACGCTTTTCCATTTTCAACCGCCGGATCATCAGGGCTTCATCCTGAATCATCTTATTTGCGGAACCGTCTTCTGTTTTGGAGGCCTGCTCAAGGTAAAAGGTCTGGATATCCACGGCACTGATCTCCAGCTGGTCTTCCACCTTCAACTGAATCACTTTCTCCATGAGCAGGGATTTCCTCAACCGCTCCTTCCAGAACAGGTAGGGCACGGCATTGTCCAGCAGCATCTGCTCAAAGCTGTCTTCGGGATAATCGGCACGAACGGCGGCTTCTGCAGCGTCCAACTCCCCTTGGGAAACGGTGATCCCCTCTTCATTGGCCGCAAGGACCAACACCAGTTGTTCCGACAATTCCGAAATCAACTCCATGACGATACCGTTGTATTCCGCCTGTTCATCCTTGATGTTGTAAGGATAGGCGGACAGTTTCAGGTCCAGTTCCCGGGTGAATTCCGAAACCGTTACCCCCATGGCGCCGACCGACAGAACCTGGGCCTCTTTTTGTTCTTCCACGGGGGTGTTACAACCTGAAAAAATGAATATAAATCCCAGGCAAAAAACAGCCAGAACCCGCTTAAATCCAACTGTTGGCATCAATTCAAATCCTTTCAAAATTACGGGCGTACCCCTCGCCTTCAATGGGTTGGAAAGATTAGCATTCCACGGGGATTTTCGCAAGCCCAATCCGCCCGGGGCCCGGTCAATCCAACGCTAGGTTGTCCGGATTAGAAAAAATGGCAGGCCGAAAAATGATCCCCATCATCTTCTCCGGCACGGAGAAGGGGTTCCGATGTTTTGCAAATTTCCCGGGCGTGGGGGCAACGGGTGTGAAACCGGCATCCCGGGGGTGGATTTTCAACCGAGGGCACCTCTCCGCTCAGCAGGAGGGGCCGGGGTTTGACATGGGGATCGGGATGGGGAATGGCCGAGAGCAATGCCTGTGTATAGGGGTGACGGGTCCGTTGGTAGATGGCCTGGCGGGAGGCGATTTCCATGATCTTTCCCAGGTACATCACCGCAATCCGGTCCGAAATGTGCCGGACCACGGAGAGGTCGTGGGAGATAAAGATAAAGGTAAGCCCCATGGTGGCCTGGAGGTGGAGCAAAAGGTTGAGAATCTTGGATTGCACAGACACATCCAGGGCCGATACGGGTTCGTCGCAGATGATAATATCCGGAGAAAGGCTTACGGCCCGGGCAATGCCGATGCGCTGTCGCTGCCCGCCGGAGAATTCGTGGGGAAACTTGGTCAGGGCGTCCGGGGCCAACCCCACCTTTTCCATGAGCCCTTTTATTTCCGCCTCCATGTGGGGGCCTGCACAGCCATGGATTTGGAATTTTTCTTCCAGGGCCTGTCGGATGGTCTGTCTGGGGTTCAGGGATTCAAAGGGATCCTGGAAAATCATCTGAAGGGTCCGGGCCAGATCCTTCCGATGGGAGGTATTGAGCCCGGTCACGGATTTGCCATTGATCTTGACACTTCCCGAGGTCAGGGAATAAAGGCCCATGATGCATCGGCCCAGGGTGGTTTTACCGCAACCGGATTCCCCCACGATGCCAAGGGTTTCCCCCTTGGCCAAAGAAAAGCTGACATCGTCCACGGCATGGACCCACCCGGTTCGTCTTAAAAAAACGCCGCTGGTAACGGGAAAATACTTTTTTAGGTGACTGACTTCTAATATCGACATCTGCTCTTGTTTCCTTATTGCCTTGCGATCACACCCACATCTTGTTCATACAGGGAAAAATATCACTGTGCAAGCAAAGCGCCTTTTTTAATTGAAATTGCGGGCAAAGCATTCTAAGGTTCAGCCTTGGTATTTGCAGGTCTTCCATGTCAATTTTAATCGTTTAGGATGAATGCAATGGACGCGCACTCGGATATCATTATCATCGGCGGCGGTATCATCGGTCTCTCCTGTGCCCATTACCTGGTTCAATGCGGAGCCCGGGTTACCGTCATGGACAAGGATCCCATTGGCAAGGGGGCCTCCCACGGCAATTGCGGCCTTCTCTATTTCAGCGACGTCTTCCCCCTCTGTGTCCCCGGAGCGGTCACGGAAGAGATCAAGCGCAGTCTGCTGGGCACTTCTCCCCTGTACATTAAACCCACCCTGAACATCAAACGCCTGGCATGGTTGATGCGGTTTGCATTGAACTGTAGGCAGCGCCTTGTCAATGAAAGCGCCCGGAACAAATACGAACTGCTCACCTATTCCCTGTCTCTGTTCAAGGATCTTTTCTCCCTGGACGATCTTGAATGTGACTTGGAAACCCATGGAATATTGACCGTATTCAAGGAAGAAAAAAACTGTATTGGATATGCCCAAAAAGCGGAAAAATTGGCCGCCTTTGCATTGGCACCGGAAAAGGTCGCTCCAGCCGATCTCAGACAGATGGAACCCGCCCTGTTACCCGATGTGGCCGGTGCCTATCACAGCATCCATGACTGGTACCTCAGACCCGACCTCCTGGTTTCGGCATGGAAACGCCGTCTTGAATCCCAGGGAGTCTGCTTTGTGGAAAACTGCCGGGCCAGGGATTTCATGACCCATGGTTCACGAATCGCCGGCGTTCACACCAACCGGGGAAATTTCGCCGGAGATGCCCTGATTGTTGCGACGGGGGCCTGGAGTTCCCAACTCCTTGCCCCGCTGCTGCCCCGGCTGGCGGTGGAACCGGGAAAAGGCTATAGCATCACCATGAACAGGCCGGCCCCCTGCCCCCGCTACTCCCTTTATTTTTATGAAAAAAACGTGGTTGCAACCCCGTGGAAGAGTGGATATCGGCTGGGCGGGACCATGGAATTTTCAGGATACGGCATGGAGATGAACCTGAAGCGACTTCAAAAACTGGTGACCGGTGCTGCAGACTATTTAAAGGTTCCCACGGGGGACATACGATATGAAGAATGGACCAGTCTTCGCCCCATGACCCCTGACGATATGCCGGTGATCGGTCGGATACCGGGCAGGGAAAACCTTATCATTGCAACGGGTCACGGCATGCTTGGGCTCACACTGGCCACGGGAACCGGCAAAATCGCCAGTGATTTAACCCTGGGTAGAAAACCTGAAGTCAATATTCGCCCGTACAACCCGGAACGATTTTCCTAATTTAGGTGACGGAATAAAGTAAAAGAAACAAGGCCACAAAAAAAGGGTTTTGATCATTTCCCACGATGATAAAAACCCTTTTTTATAGACTATTACTGGACGGTTACGTTAACGGCGGCCGGCCCCTTTTGTCCGTCTTCTACATCAAAGGTGACCCGGTCTCCTTCGTTCAGGGACCGAAATCCATTGGCGTTAATGCCAGAATGATGGACAAATACGTCGGGTCCGTCTTCTTGTTCGATAAAACCGTAACCTTTAGAATCGTTGAACCATTTTACAATCCCATTTGCCATTGCGACGCTCTCCTTAAAATTATTGGGGGTAATGTTCTTGTAGTTTCAAACCTCAGGTTCTGCCACTTTAACAAATGGGTTAAGCCTGTAGAACGAAACTGCAAAGCCTAATAATCTCGGCTTATGAAGTATATTATTCGCTTTTTTTCAAAAAGCAAGCATTTTTTTTAAACTTGCGATTTTTTTAATAGAAAACCTCTCAAAGCAAATGACAGCGGGCCATATGCCTTTCGCGAACCTTCTTATTTTGAGGGGATTTTATCGTACAAATTTCACGAACCAGGGGACATCTCTCAGCAAAACGACACCCCTGGGGCATTTGAAGTAAAGAAGGCACATTCCCCTTAATGGTGGGCAATGGGGTTTTCGCCTGGGTGGCCTGGGAGGGGATGGCCTGTAGAAGGCCATTGGTGTAAGGGTGGGACGGGTTTCGGAACAATTCTTTGACCGTGGCGGTTTCCGCCACCTGGCCGGCGTACATTACCATCACTTGGTCGCAGTTTTGAGCAATAACCCCCAAATCGTGGGTGATGAGGATCACGGACATGCCGATCTGGGCCTGGAGGGAGCGTATCAATTCCAGAATCTGGGCCTGGACCGTTACATCCAATGCAGTGGTGGGTTCGTCGGCAATGAGGATATCCGGTTCGCAGGCGAGGGCCATGGCGATCATCACCCGTTGTCGCATCCCGCCGGACAATTGATGGGGGTATTTTTTAATGACCTGGCCGGGATCGGGAATGCCCACCTTTTCCAGCATCTGCGTTGCCGCCCTTTCCCTTTCATCGGCATCCATTTTTGGGAAATGGAGCTGGTAGACCTCCCCCATTTGGCGATGGATGCGATGAACTGGATTCAACGCCGTCATGGGTTCCTGGAAGATCATGGCGATCTTTTTTCCCCGGATCTTCTGCATCTCCTCCACGGGCAGGGCCAGCAGATCCTTCCCCTGGTAAATCACCCGCCCCCTTTCCATGCGGGAAACCGGTTTGGGCAAAAGGCGGATAATGCTCAGGGCGGTCACGCTTTTTCCGCAGCCGGACTCCCCTGCTATGCCAAGGATCTGCCCCGGAAAAAGGGAAAAGGAGATCCTATCAACGGCATTCACCCGACCGGCTTCGGTCTGGAAACTGACCTTTAGATCTTCAACTTCAAGCAGCGGCTGGTCCATCATTGTCTCCCTCCTGATTTATACCGGGTATCTTTAACCATTGTCCGGGGGAATTCGTCTCCGTTGTCCATGGCCTCAAGGGTCTGTTGCCGCAGGGAGGCGTCTATCCAGAACAATCCCCCCAGATTGGAGGAAAATGGATCAAAAAGGGAGGTGGAACTCCGGGTTCCATGGGATTGGGGCAACCGCATCCATCGCCAATATCCGGCCCGGGTATAGGGCACCATATAGGTGGGCACATAGGCGGCCACCCGGTGGATCAGGGCCTGGATTTTCAGGGACAGGGCGATTCGCTCGTCCTCGTCCAGACTGGCCCGGTATTCATCGATGAGCCTGTCCAGTCCGGGATCGTCGGTGTTGGTAATATTATTGGTCTGGGGTTTGTGGGCGTTGTCCGAATGCCAACCCTGCCAATAGGAGGGCCTCAGGTAGGTACTCCACCCCATCCAGGCGATATCATGCCCCTTTTCCAAAAATTTCTTGAACATGGCCGAGGGATCGAGCTTTTCCAATTCCAATTCAATGCCGGCCTTGAGGGCCTCTTCCTTAAGGACAACCAGCTGGGGCATGTCGTTGTCATATCCATAGGTGAGTTTAACGGAAAACCGCTGTTTTCCCTTGGCCCAGATTCCGTCCTTTCCCCTGGCCCATCCCTGGGTCTGCATGAGATCTTCCACCTCTCCAATGTCGTAGGGCCTGGCCGTGATGGAATAATCGGTATAGTCACCATAGCCGTAGAAGGGCTGGGCCAGCCGCTCGTAATCCCCCCGCAGCACCTGTTGGATCACCTTGTCCACATTCATGGCATGGGCAAAGGCCAGGCGCAGGGGCCGGGAACTGAAAATGGGTTTGTCCTGGTTCAGCCACATTCCGTAACTGGGACGCTGGACATCATTATAAAACCAGATCTTATCCACATACCCCTTCTTAAAAACCCGGTGTTTGGATTTGTCATACCAAAACTTGGGCTGGGTAAGGTTAAAAACATCCAGCCGTCCCTTTTTGAAATACTCCCATTGAAGATTGGGATCCCGGATCACGGTGTACCGAACCTTGTCCACGTTGAACCGGTTCTTCATGTATTTCCTATTCCGGGCCCACCAGTTTTCCTTGCGTTGGAATTGGATGTACCGCCCCTTTTTGAAATCCGAAATCTGATAGGGGCCGGTATTGGGAATCACCGTCCAATTGTAACGGCTGACAAAATCCGGGGTCAGGGGATGGAAGACGTGCCTGGGGGTGGGGGAAATCCCCAGTTTTAAATAAAGGTCGGGAACGGCCTTGGTACTTTTAATGCCGATGGTGTGATCGTCAAAGACCGTCACCGACTCGATCTCCCTGGAATAATAATCGTTGTACCAGGGGGCGATGATGTGCTCCGACCGCATGAATTCCAGGGTATAGGCGTAATCCCGGCCCGTCACCGGCACCCCGTCCGACCACCTGGCCCTGGGGTCCAACTTGAAGTACATGGTCTTCTTATCCTTGCCAAAGGCCCAATGGGTGGCCAGCTCCGGAATGATTTTCATGGTATTGGGGTGGATGCTGATCAGGGACAATTGGTTGTTCAGAATGGCGGATCTGAAACTGCCGTTGGAATCCGGTCCCACCACCCGGAAGGTCATGGGGAAGCTGGTTAATGCCGATCTTAGCATTCCCCCTTTCCGGGCATCCGGAGAGGCATAGACCGGATCGGTGTCATTGGTTTCCCACTGCAGATCCGTGGGAAGCACCAGCCGGATATCCCCGGGGACATCGGTCCCAGCGACGTCAGAGGCGTCCAAAACAATGCCTGCGTCCTGGGATGCCCCATCCCTATTTTTGTCCGGGTTCTGGGAATTTTCCGAGCAGCCTGTTAAACTGAACAAAAGGACCGCACCGGCAAGGATCAATACGAAAGGGCCAAGGTAAGGTTTCAAAATCACTCTCCACATTGGATGAAAGATAAAAAAAACATATCAAAATACCGGTTAGAGGATCAATGCCTATATTCCCGGGAATCATAATGTCTTGACCTGGACCGGGACATTATAATAGATTACCCCAGCCACAAGAAACATAACCAACGCAGTTTCCCGGATAAACACCACCGGTCCCAAAGGTAAATACAGCATATGGATATTGCATCGTTCATCGGCATTATTTCCGGACTATCCCTGATCATTTCCGCCATTTTCCTCGGAGGAGACCTTCAGAATTTCATCAATGTCCCCGGTTTAATGATCGTATTTGGCGGCACCGTCGCCACCACACTCATCACCTTTCAGTTCAGGGATGTGGTGGCCGCATTCAAGGCCGCCTATTTTGTCTTTTCCAAGGAAAAGGAAGATCCCAACGATGCGGTCTCCACCATGATACGGCTGAGCAACATCAGCCGCAGGCAGGGCCTCATGCACCTGGCCCAGATTAAAACCGATTCCCTCTTCCTGAAAAAGGCATGTGGACTCCTGGCCGACGGCTCCTCCGAAGACGTTATCCGGGCCGCCCTGACCACGGAAATCCAATCCCTGCAGCTGCGCCATTTCATTGTCCAGGACGTGTTCCGGAAAATGGGGGTCTATGCCCCGGCCTTCGGCATGCTGGGCACCCTCATCGGCCTGGTGCAGATGCTCAGCAAACTCCAGGATCCCAACAGCATCGGCCCGGCCATGGCCACGGCTTTGCTCACCACCTTTTACGGTTCCCTTTTGTCCACCCTCTTTTTCCTGCCCGTGGCCGGAAAACTTCGCTCCCGAACCGTCATTGAAACCCTGAACCTTGAAATCATGCGGGAAGGCGCCATCTCCATCATCAACAACAACAATCCTGTGATCATCTATGAAAAATTGTCCAGCTTCATCTCCTCCCGGCTGCGCAAACCCCTTAAAGAAATGATGCAGACCAATTGATCATGGACCACTCTCCTTTGCATAACCTTCTCATCGAGGAAGAGGACAGCCGGACCTGGCTGGTTACCTATGCCGACCTGGTCACCCTTTTGCTAGTCTTTTTTATCCTCCTCTACACCCTGGCCTATTTTGAAAAGGAAAAATACCGCTCCGGGCTCAGGGATTTGGAAACCAGGTTCTCCGCCGGAGAATCCATGGATCCCCAGGAGCATAAATGGAAATCCCGGCCCATCCGCCTGGATGAATTCACCGGCATCCGTTCCCGGCAGAAGGAATTGATCAAATCGGTGAACCGCTTTGCCCGGACCCTGGAAATGCCCGACAGCGTCCACACCGAAAACATCGGCAACAAAATTGTGATTCGGGTCTCCGGAGAGGCCCTCTTTGCTTCGGGCAGCGCAGACCTGAACCCGGGGGTAACACCCTCATTTGATTACCTGATCCGGATCTTCAACCAATACCCGGAGTACCAAATCAACATAAAAGGACACACCGACGACCGGCCCATTGCCACCCGTAGATTCCCGTCCAACTGGGACCTCTCCGCCATCCGGGCCACCACGGTATTAAAATACATGGTCTCAAGGGGAATCCAGCCCAACCGCCTTACGGCCACAGGGTATGGAGACGCCCTGCCCCGGGTTCCCAACGACACCGATGCCAACCGCGCCATAAACAGGAGAGTGGAATTTGTTCTGGAAAAAAAAGAAATCTTCTGATCTCTTCCGTGATCCCACAGGGGACAACCATCGGAACGCCTTTCGATACCCCTTTGGCACCAAAGACGGTCCCCAGGGTGCCTTCATGGGCAAAATTATCCGCCTGATCAATATCAGCGCCGGAGGCCTGGCCTTTGCCAACCAGGATTTTGACCAGTATGACGTCGGCCTCTTCTCCATGGACCTGGAGGTACCGGAACATGATTTCCATGTGGCCTTTGAAGCCCTGGTCCGCATCCTTCTCATCACCGACGACCAGGTCTGCCATGCCATTTTCGAACATTGCCACATCCAGGACTATGAAATTTTGCACAAGTATGTTCTGGAACTTCAGAAAAGGGACCTGCATCAATAGCCGGAACTGCATATCCCTAAAGTGGATTTGTCCAATAAAAATACGGAATCATGATTCTACACATTGATATGGATGCATTTTTTGCTTCGGTGGAGCAACGGGACACCCCGGCCCTCCGGGGACGGCCTGTTGTGGTCTGCGGAGATTCCAAAAGAAGCGTTGTGAGCACGGCCAGTTACGAGGCCCGGAAATTCGGCATCCATTCGGCCATGCCCCTGTTCCAGGCCAAGCAACGGTGCAGACATCTCTGCATTGTTCCCGGGAACAGGGCCAAATACAGCCGTATCTCCGCCAACATCATGGAGATCCTGGGCCGGTTCTCGCCCTTGGTGGAACCGGTTTCCATTGACGAAGCCTTCCTGGACATCACCGGATGTGAAAGCCTGTTCGGTCCTCCCCCCACCATTGCAAAAAAAATCAAGGAACAGATCCTGGCCAAAACCGGCCTTACCTGTTCCATCGGCATTGCCCCGGTAAAATTCCTGGCCAAGATCGCCTCGGACATGCAGAAACCCGACGGCATCACCTTCATATCCCCGGAAGAGGTCCAAAACCTGATCACCCGATTACCCATCCGCAAGGTCCCCGGTGTGGGCAAACGGGCCATGTCCACCATGGCCGAATTGGGCATCGAGTTTCTCGGGGATGTCTCCCGGCTCTCCCCCCGGCTGCTGGATCTGAAATTCGGTAAATTCGGTAAACGGCTCCAGGACCTTTCCATGGGAATCGATGCCACCCCGGTAGAAGTCGCCCACCAGATAAAATCCATCTCCAGTGAGACCACACTGGAAACGGACATCAGCGACCCAGGTCGAATCGAAAAAATTCTTTTGGCCCATTCCCAGCGGGTGGGCCGGGATCTGCGCAGGAAGGAGATGGTCTGTAGAAACGTCTCCATCAAAATCAAATTCTCCGACTTTTCCCAGATCACCCGGAGCCAAAAAACCCGGGAATGGATCTGTGCCTCTTCGGCCATCCACGACCATGCCCTGGAACTCTTTCGAAAGCTGGTATTGAAAAAAAAGATACGCCTGCTGGGGGTTGGGGTCTCCCATCTCAGGCACAGGGACGAGCCGGTGCAGATGGAATTGCTGGCGCCCCCGTCATCCCAGGGGCGCCGGCAGTGGGAGGATGTGGATAAGACCCTGGATACCATTTCCCAAAAATTCGGTACCCGTGCCGTTACCCTGGCCAGCCTTAATCCCGGGAAAAAAAGAAAAGATGATCCCGGATAATTCACTAATTTTCCATGGAATTAACCCGCTACCTCCTGGTTTTCCTTTTTTTTCACAACGGCCTTGAGCACCGATGAATGGATGTCGGCGGCCAGGTGAACCGGGCTCTTCCCCCAAAGGGGATCCCAGCCCGCCGGATTGGCCGAACAGAAAAACTGCACCTCAAGTCCGTATCGAACAATCCCCTCTTCAACGGGCATGCCCTTTACCTTATCAGCCGCCAGCCAGGTGGCGCCGCAGGGGGCCCCCCGCTCCACCTTTATATGGGCCAGTTTTCCATCCTCAATGGTCACCCCAAGCCGGGGGGAGCCAAAACAGCGTCCATAGTCCTGCAGACCTTCCAGGTCCGCCAGGGCGCATCAGACCGGTGGACAGACGGCATTGCCCTGGTTGATCTTTTTCCCCGAAGCCACCAGGGGGATGTTCAACCGCCCACAGAGCAGGCTCAGATCATGGGAAAGATCCTGGTGTTTGAGAAAATCCAGCACCAGGTCGCCTTCAACGGTTTCGGGAAGGTAGTCCGAAGTGTCGTCCAAAAGCGGCGGCAAGACCCCGTCTATATTAAAGGGAACAACCTCAAATGTTTCGCCGCCGAAACGGCGGATGCCTTCTATCTTGGCCTCTCCTGAGCCATCCTGCTGAAATACAACTATTTTTTGCATCTTAAAATCCAAGATCCTGGTTAACTAAAATAATTTTTATGCGCTTTTTGATAAAGCACTTTTCCGTGATGGTCCAATAATTACAGATTCGATCCGGACTGGAACAATCCTGGCAGACACCGGTTTTAGCGCAGGGGGTTTTCTTATCGAGATTCATGCAGTTCACCGGGGCTGCAAAATTTTTGATCCGAAACATGGCGTCTTCCAGATCTTGGCAGATCTTGTTCCGCCCGATGATGAGAAGGACATTCCTGGGCCCCCACATCATGGCGGCCACCCGGTTGCCGATCATATCCAGGTTCACCAGATGTCCGGCTTCGGTGACGGCATTGGTGCCGGTGATGAACAGGTCCGTGAGGAGGGAGGCCCGCCGTCTTTCCATCATCTCTTCATATGAAATCCGGGTATCAAAGGTGTTGATGACCTCCAGATCCTCCCGTTTGACAAGGGCATGGAAGAGCCCGGTACCGATGAAGGACATGGAACCGCCCCATGAGACGGACTGAACATCCAGGCCGGGGATAACCGTCTTCAAAACAAGGGTCTTGGCCTCTTCTGCAGAAGGGGTGATAAAAACCTCAAACTGATTCTTTTCAAGGTTCTCTTTTACAGATTCAAGCTTCAACTTCCAATACTGGTCGATCGGTTGCATCCGTATACCTCCGTTTCGGGTTAAGGTTTCCGGCTAAAGACTATACCCCCGGCAAAGACCGGGTGCAATGATTATTTCCGCCGTTACAGCGGTTCCGGGCACCGGAGGCCAGGGAACAAATCCATGTCTAAATTTCTATAATTCATAAAAAAAATGTATTTTCCTATTGACTTAACCTAAGGTTCTTAATATGGGTAATCATACCATCTAAATCAGATTCAATTGCTGATTTAGATTCTTCATATCCCTGACCTCGCCTCCTTTGCTGATACCGGCCCTGGTTATATCGTTTTTTAGCAAGACACTGAGTCTACAATGGTTAGACGCTTACATAATACATAAACGATGTTAACCTTTAACCCAGGCTAAACCAGAGCAAACCCGCTTAAAGGAGGTGGTGCCCCTATCTTTGGTTTTCTTATTTTTACTATCATTTCAATCGGTTAATCTTACAAACAAAGGAGATGATCCATGAGTAAACCAAATGTGGCAGAAACTACGGAAGCCCAGATTGCAGTCCATTGGAAGGAAGAGGACTATTATTATCCTTCAAGCAAATTCGTTGGCCAGGCCAATTTAACGGATCCGAAAATCTACGAGCGGTTCAGCCTGGACAATTTTCCGAATTATTTTGTGGAATATGCCGAGCTTCTCACCTGGTACAAATACTGGGATGAGGTGTTGGATACCAGCGACGCCCCTTGCTACAAATGGTTCAAGGGCGGCAAAATCAATGCCAGTTATAATTGTATCGACCGCCATTTGGAAAAGAACAAAAACAAAACCGCCATTCATTTTGTTCCTGAGCTGGAAGAAGAACGTGTGGACCACATCACCTACCAGGAACTCCATGTCCGTGTGAATGAATTTGCCGCCCTTTTAAAGAATACGGCAAAGCTGAAACGGGGGGACCGGGTCACCATCCACATGCCCATGTCCGCAGAACTGCCCATCACCATGCTGGCCTGCGCACGTCTGGGCGTCATCCATTCCGTGGTCTTCGGCGGCTTTTCCGCCTCGGCCTGTGCCGACAGGGTGGTGGATTCCAACTCCAGGGTTCTGATCACCATGGACGCCTATTACAGGGCCGGTAAACTCCTCAACCACAAGCAGAATGCCGACGAGGCCGTCAAGATGTCCAAGGAACAGGGACAGGTGGTGGATACGGTTCTGGTATGGCAACGCTATCCCGGCAAATACGCCTCCGATACCCCCATGGTGGACGGCCGGGACGTCGACGTAAACCTGGAACTTAAAAAATACTACGGAGAGCGGGTGGAACCGGAACAGATGCTGTCCGAAGATCCCCTCTTCCTCATGTATACCTCCGGCACCACGGGCAAGCCCAAGGGCTGCCAGCACGGCACCGGCGGATACCTCTCCTATGTTACGGCCATGTCCAAATACATCCAGGACATCCATCCCGAAGACGTCTATTGGTGCATGGCCGACATCGGCTGGATCACGGGCCATTCCTTCATCGTATACGGCCCCCTGGCCCTGGGCGCCTCCACCGTCATCTACGAAGGGGTTCCCACCTACCCGGACCCGGGCCGTTCCTGGCGCATTGCCCAGGATCTGGATGTGAATATCTTCCACACCGCCCCCACGGCCATCCGCTCCCTGAGGAAACTGGGTCCGGAAGAGCCGGCCAAATACACCTATCATTTCAAGCATATGACCACCGTGGGCGAGCCCATCGAGCCCGAGGTCTGGAAATGGTATGAATCCGCAGTGGGCAAGGGTGAAGCCATCATCGTGGACACCTGGTGGCAGACGGAAACCGGTGGGTTCCTCTGCTCCACCGTACCGGGTCTGAAACCCATGAAACCGGGCAGTGCAGGTCCTGGCGTCCCCGGTATCCATCCCTTTATCCAGGATGATGACGGAAATGAAATCACGGAAACCGGCATTGCCGGCAATATCTGTATCCGCAATCCCTGGCCCGGCCAGTTTCAGACCATCTGGGGCGACCGCCAACGCTTTGTGGATACCTATTTTGGCCCCATCTGCCGGAATCCCGAGAGCAAGGACTGGAGAGACTGGCCCTACCTGGCCGGTGACGCCGCCATGATGGCCGAGGACGGATACTTCCGCATCCTGGGCCGCATCGACGACGTTATCAATGTATCCGGCCACAGGCTGGGCACCAAGGAGATCGAATCCGCCGCCCTGGTGGTGGAAGAAGTGGCCGAGGCCGCCGTTGTTCCGGTCTCCCATGAGATCAAGGGAAAGGAACCCGATCTCTACATTGCCCTGAAGACAGGGGTTCAGCCCTCAGAAGCCCTTGCCCAGAAGATCTCCGATGTGGTCTGTGACCAGATCGGCAAAATAGCAAGACCGCGTAAAGTCTGGCTGGTGCCAGACATGCCCAAGACCCGTTCCGGCAAGATCATGCGCCGGGTGCTGGGGGCCATCTCCAACCACGGGGATGTGGGCAATGTCATGACATTGGCCAACCCGGAAGTCGTCGAAGAGATTCGGACCATGGTTCAGAACTAAACTTGAGCTAACCAGGAGGAAAATTTACATGACCAACGCTTATGAACAGGCCCATGCCCAATCCATTGAAAACCCCGAAGCATTCTGGGGTCAGATCGCCGAAGACTGCCATTGGTACCAGAAATGGGAAAAGGTGCTGGATGACGGCAACCTCCCCTTTTACCGATGGTTCAAAGGCGGAATGACCAATACCTGCTACAATGCCCTGGACTATCATGTGGAAAACGGGCGTGGGGATCAGAACGCCATTATCTACGATAGTCCTGTCACCGATACCGTCAAGTACTACACCTATGCACAGCTCAGGGATGAAGTGGCCCTGTTTGCCGGCGCCCTGGCCGATAAGGGGGTGACCAAGGGAGACCGGGTCATCATCTATATGCCCATGATCCCGGAAGCTGTCATTGCCATGTTGGGCTGTGCCAGGCTGGGGGCCATCCATTCCGTGGTCTTTGGCGGATTTGCCGCCAATGAGCTGGCCACCCGGATCAATGACGCCAAGCCCAAGGTCATTGTCTCTGCCTCCTGCGGCATTGAGATCACCCGGGTCATTGAATACAAGCCCCTTCTGGACGATGCCATTGAGATGTCCGAATCCAAGCCCGACGCCTGCATCATCTTCCAGCGGCCCCAGGCCCAAGCCGCCATGGTAGACGGCCGGGACTTTGACTGGAACGACGCCATGTACCAGGCATCGCCCCACGACTGCGTTCCCGTGGCGGCCACCGATCCCCTGTATATCCTCTATACCTCGGGAACCACGGGCCAGCCCAAGGGCGTGGTCCGGGATAACGGCGGCCACATGGTGGCCCTGAAATGGTCCATGGAGGCCATCTACAACGTCAAGGCCGGGGACGTCTACTGGGCGGCCTCGGACATCGGCTGGGTAGTGGGCCACTCCTATATTGTCTACGCCCCCCTGCTCAAGGGCTGCACCACCATTGTCTACGAAGGCAAACCCGTGGGTACCCCGGACAGTTCCGCCTTCTGGCGGGTGATTTCCCAGCACAAGGTCAAGACCATGTTCACCGCCCCCACGGCCTTCAGGGCCATTAAACGGGAGGATCCCAAGGCGGAGATGATCGGCAAATTCGACCTCTCCAACTTTGACCAGCTCTTCCTGGCCGGTGAACGCACAGATCCAGATACACTGGAATGGGCGGAAAACTGCCTGAAAGTGCCGGTGATTGACCATTGGTGGCAGACCGAGACGGGCTGGGCCATTGCGGCCAACTGCCTGGGCCTCCATGCCTATGAGGTGAAACCCGGTTCCCCCACCAAGGCCGCTCCGGGATGGGAGGTGGCGGTGCTGGACGATGCGGGCAATGAACTGGCACCGGGTGAAATCGGGGCCATTGTGGTGAAACTGCCCCTGCCCCCGGGCACCCTGCCCACCCTGTGGCAGAACGATGCCCGGTATAAGGACGCCTATCTGTCCCAGTTCCCGGGCTACTATGAAACCTCGGACGCCGGATATATGGATGAGGACGGGTATATCTTTGTCATGGCCCGCACCGACGACATCATTAACGTGGCCGGACACCGGCTTTCAACCGGGGCCATGGAAGAGGTCATCGCCGCCCATCCCGACGTGGCCGAATGTGCGGTCATGGGGGTTGCCGACAGCCTAAAAGGGCAGATTCCCCTGGGACTGATGGTGCTCAATGCCGATGTGGAACGCAATGAAGACGAACTGGTCAAAGAGGTGATCCAGCTGGTCCGGGAAAAGATAGGTCCCGTGGCCGCCTTCAAGACCGCCACCGTGGTCCAGCGCCTGCCCAAAACCCGTTCGGGCAAAATCCTGAGGGGCACCATGCGCTCCATTGCCGACCAGAAGGAATACAAGGTCCCGGCCACCATTGACGACTATACCATTCTGGATGAGATCGAAACCTCACTGGGGAAAATCGGATATGGCAAAAATGCCTAGCTATACATTCTACGGGAGTTGCCTGCCGGGCCGGAACGGCCCGGCAGCACCCTCCGGAAAAACAGGTATAACCCATCAAAAAGAAAGGATTAATATAAAAAACCCAATGGAAAGGAGGTGATGATCTATGCCCTGATTTCCGTAGCAGACTGGGACCATTCAACCATAATTAAAAACAGGAGGGACAATTTATGGATCCGAAAATGTGGGTCTACATCCTTTTGGGATTATACATAATCTATTGTTTTTGGTGGGGTCTGAGGGGATTCTTTACGGAGAAAAAAGCGTCGGGGTATGCCATTGCTGGCCGATCCATTCCATTCATCGCCTTTTTGATGGCCGCCACGGCCGCATCCTTCTCGGGCTGGACCTTCATCGGCCACCCCGGGGCCATTTGGAAATCCGGGCTGGTTTACGCTTTTGCATCCTTCTACGTGTTGACCATCCCCATTACCGGTGCTTTTTTTGCAAAACGGAACTGGCTTCTGGGGAAACGCTACGGGTTCATCACCCCGGGTGACATGTTCGCCTACTACTACAACAGTGAAGCCATCCGCTGGCTCACGGTAATTGCCGCCTTCCTCTACTCCATCTTTTACTCCGGCCTCCAGCTCATTGCTGCGGCCAAGCTCTTCTACTGGGTGGCGGGCGTACCCCAGACCGCCGGCCTGATCTTCATGGCCTTCATCGTCTGGTTCTACGTGGTCACCGGTGGTCTCAAGGCCTCCACATGGGTGGGCGTGCTCCAGTTCTGCCTTTTGGTGGGCGGCATCATCCTTTTGGGCTGGTACACCATTACCTCGCCCCTGTTCGGCGGATGGTCCGGTTTTGTGGCATCCATGACCCAGCTTGAAACCAAATACATGCAGGTACCGGGCCTGATTCACTGGGGCCTGGGCGCCGGCGGCTGGACAGCGGTGATGATCCTCACCTATATGTTCGCCCTCATGGGCATCCAGTCCTCACCGGCCTTTACCCTGTGGAACTTCGGCCTGGCCTCTCCCAAGCCCCTGGCCTGGCAGCAGGTCTTCATGTCTACCTTTGTTGTGGGCCTGGCCCTGTTCTTCTTCACCGCCTTCCAGGGCATCGGCGCCCGCATCCTCATGATGGCCGGAGAGCTGGCCCCCAAGGTGGACGGTGACGTGGTTCCCATGCTCATGACCAAGTTCCTGCCCGGACCCATCCTGGGCCTGGTCTTCCTGGGCGCCATTGCCGCCATCCACTCCACGGCCGCTCCCTACATCGGCACCGGCGGTACCATCATCCAGAGGGACGTCTGGTGGAGATATGTCCGCAAACAGAGCGGTTCCCACAGCGAGCAGATCTGGACCAACCGGATCTTTGCCACCATCCTGGCAACGGCAGCGGTTGTGGTCAGCCTGACCTCCTCCGACGCCATCGTTATGATCGGCGGTTTTGCAACGGCCTTCGGCACCATCATGTACCTCTGCCTCCTGGGGGTTCACTGGGGATTCCGCTTCCCCAGCATCGGTGTTGTCCTGGGGCTATTGGCCGCCATTGTGGCCTGCTTCCTCACCTATTACATCTGGAGATACCCATTGTCCATGCACACGGCCTTCTGGGGCATCTTCACCGGCCTTTTGGTGGCCTATCTCTGCCGGGGCATCGGCATCAAGGATGACGAGGAAACCATTGCCCGGCAGAGGGAAGTCCGGGAATGGCTGGATTCCGTGGACGCCCCGTCTGAAAACGGCCGTAAATGGCGGGATTGGATGAAAATCGCCGTCCCGGTCTGGTACCTCATGGCCCTGGGTCCGGGGGTTCTCATGGGCAACAAGGCCATCACCTTCTGCGGTTTTCCGCACATCTGGGCATGGCAGATCATCTGGTGGATCCTGGGCATCGTCATGATGTGGGGTCTGTGTTTCAAGGCGGAAATGTCCACCACATCGGATGAACAGATCCGCAGGGCAGACACCGAGACCCTGGATGTCACCAAGGAAGCGGATTAATTTTAAAAAAGGAGAATCATTATGGCCCTTGAAGATAAATATCTCATAGCAACCCTCATCTTCTGTGTCGTGTTTGTCGCCTCCTTCGGCTGGGGATGGTGGGGATAACCCTTAATCCGTCATTGGGGCTTCCGGGCTGCATCAGCCCGGAAGCCCATTTTCCTTACATGTCCATATGATCCGTACCAACCGCTTCTGGAAATTTTTTCTCATCACATTGGTGAGCCTCAGCCTGGTGACCCTGGCCATGGTGGGCTATATTGTCAGTGACCTTTCCCCGGCTCACCAGACCCTGCTCATCCAGATTTTCCAGACCGAAATCTACCCCATTATCCTGCTGGTCTTCATCCTCATTGCAACCCTGTGGGTGGTGGGGGATATTGTCTACAACCGGTATATCCGTCCCATCAAACAAATGGCCGCCGAGGCCGAAATCATATACAGCGCCAACCCTTCCCATCGCCTTCACCTCTCCGGCAGCAAGGATATCCAGACCCTGGTCCGGGTTATCAATGACTTTGCCGATATGTTTGAAAACCTGGACCGGGAGATAAAAATCCAAATTTTATCGGCCCGCCGGGAAACGGAAACCGAACGCAACCTTCTGGCCGCGGTCATGGATCAGATTCCCCAGGGGGTGATCATCTGCAACACCCAGGGACAGATCCTTTTCTATAACCATCTGGGAAAATCCATTTTCTCAAACCCGTCCCCGGGCAAAAACAGCACCGACATCAGCCTGGGCCGTTCCATTTTTAATTTCATTGCCGAAGAACAGATTCAACGGGCCCTGTCCCGGCAGGTGGATACGGGCAAGGATCCCGGATTCACCATCCAGTCCGGGGATCATCGTCTCTATTGCGTCACCCCCAGCCGGGTCATGCACACCCGGGCCATGGACCCCACCGGGTTCATGCTGCTCTTCCAGCAATTGTCCCAGGCCCAGGCCCACCCCTTCATGGCACCCCACGATCCGGCCATTCTTTTCCAGCGCTTGAAACAGACCCTGTCCGCCTCCCCATCGGGCTTTCAACTGGAAATTCACAAGCCGGCGGGCCCGGCACTGGTAGAGATGGACCTTCATTTAATGGTTCGGGCCATTCGGTTGCTCATGGAATCCCTGGCCGGTCTCACCCGCACAGACCGCCTTTCCATAACAGCCCGGCAAGGGGACACCCACCTGGATCTGGAGATCCGCTGGCAGGGCAGGGCCGTCAACGCCCTTGAAATAAACCAGGCCCAGGGCGTTGCCGATGCCGTGGCCCTGGTTCGGTTGACCCGGGGGGACTGGCAGATGGAGCGCCGGGACGACCACCGGATTTCTTCGGTATCCATCTCCCTGCCCCTGGCCGGAAACAGGGAGGCGCAACCCCCTTCACAAAAAAACATCTACCTGGCCGGCAGCCGACCGGAATTTTATGATTTTGACCTCTTTGACGCCCAGGTGGTCCAGGGGGACCAGCCCCTGAAAAAAATGGCCTTCACGGTGATGGACACGGAGACCACGGGCCTGAACCCGGACCAGGGGGATGAGATCCTGTCCATTGCGGCCCTGCGCATTGTTAACCAGCGCATTGTCTTCACGGACAGTTTTGAGGAACTGGTGGATCCCCAACGCCATATCCCCTTGGAATCCTATAAGATACACGGCATCCACCCGGACATGGTCAAGGGAAAAGAAACCTTGAAAACCGTGCTCCCACGGTTTAAACAATTTGTGGGGACCTCCATCCTGGTGGGGCACAATATCGCCTTTGACCTGAAGATGTTCAAGGTCAAGGAATGGGACACCGGGATACGGTTCAAAAATCCGGCTCTGGATACCCTGCTGCTTTCGGCCCTGCTCCACCCGGCCCACGACGACCACGCCATGGAGGGCATTGCCCGGCGGTTGGGGGTGGACATTGTGGGCCGCCACACGGCATTGGGGGATGCCGTGGCAACGGCAAAGATTTTCCTGAAACTCATTCCCCTGCTGGAAGACAACGGCATCCACACCCTGGACGAGGCCCTGGCCGCCTCCAGGAAAACCTATTATGCACGATTGAAATATTAGCCCGAAGATCCGCAAGCGGCCCGGTCCAAGGGGGATGACGCCCCTTTATGAAACCGCTGTTCACAAGCTTTTCGGGTTGGAGGAGGCATCAGGTGAAAAAACAACGGTGGGTCTTTTTTGGCATGTGTTCCCTTGTCCTTGGCATTGTCCTCTTTTGTGTGGTCTTTGGCGGATATTCCAGCCTGCTCAGATCCCAGAACCGAATTGCGGCTGCCTTTGATCTGACCCTGGTCCAGGTCCGACACCACTACAGCCTGAACCAAAAACTGCTGGTGCTAATTCAGTCCGGTGCCACCGGGCCCGAAGTGGAGACCCGGGCCCGGGAGCTCACCCAGATCCAGAAACAGATGGACGACCTCTCCTCGGTCCGGCACCCCCTCACCCCAAGTGATGAAGAAACCTTTATGGCGGTCTGCACCACCTTGAATCGGCACCTGGGCCAATTGTCCACCATGGCCCTTCCCGATAATCTGCCCAAACACCAGGAACTTCTGCCCCGGACCCTTGAGGCCCAGAGGACCCAGCTCCACCAGGGTCTGCTCCAGACCACGGTGCGCTACAACAAGGAGGCCACCTATTTTAACCAGCGCCGCCAGGTGGTCCCGGTGCGTTACATCGCCCGGATGTTTTCCCTGGACCATCTCAGCTATCCCCTGCTGCCCCTGGACAGCCTCAAACAGCTGTCGGACAGGGGGTGATGCCATGTCCCTTACCCGGTTCATGCATCCCATCTCCCGCCTCGGTCTGACGCCGCCGCCGCCCTGCCCCCCCGACGCCACCGTCCGGGAGGCTGCCCAGAAAATGATTTCGGCCCGGACCCATTGCCTTGTGATCCAGTCCCATGATCAAGCGCCCCAGGGACTTCTGGACCTCCAGGATCTCTGCCGGGTCATGGCAAAGGATGGGGACACATCCGCCCCATTGGTTTCGGACCTGATCCTGGCCAAACCCCCGGAACACCGTCTGCCCGTTATCCTGGAGACGGCACCCCTGGGCATGGCCCTGGCCCGCATGGACCACAACGGTCCCTGCGCCCTATTGGTCACCGATGCCCGGGGCCGTCCCAGGGGGATCCTCACCCACAGGGATATCCTGGACCGGAGCACCGCGGAAATGAACACGGCCCTGGCCCCCCTTTTCCACGGCAATGAACCCCATTCCCTCAAGGGAATCCACACCGCCCTGCCCGGCCTGCTCCGGGAGGCCATCTACCAGGGGGCGCCCGTGGACGACCTCACCGGTTTTATCCAGAGCTTTTCAAACCAGGTTCTCCATCGGATCATGGCGGAAAGCCTGGAGGCAAAAGGACCGCCCCCCTGTGAATTCGTCTTTTTAACCATGGGCTCCGAAGGCCGGGGGGAGCAGACCCTGATATCGGACCAGGACAATGCCCTTCTCTTCAGGGATGGTACAACGGACAAGGAGAACCGGGAGGCCAAAATCTGGTTCGACGATCTTTCCCGTAAGGTCTGCACCCGGCTTGACCAGGCCGGTTTTGTCTTCTGCACGGGCAAGAACATGGCCATGAACCCCAAATGGTGCCAACCCATGTCCGTGTGGAAGCAATACTTTTCCCAATGGATCCGGGCGGCCTCCCCCCGGGACCTGCTCCACAGCGGCATCTTTTTCGATTTCAAGGACGGATTCGGATCAAAGGCCCTTGCCCAGGAACTCAGGGATCACCTGTTCGAGGCCATTGGCTCCTGGTCTGGATTTTTAAGGAACATGACGGAAAATGCATTGGAGTTCCGTCCCCCCCTGGGATTGTTCGGCAAATTCCAGGTGGCGGGTCAGGGGGATAAAAAGGACACCCTGGACCTGAAATATGCCCAGCTGCCCATCATTGACGTCACCCGCATCTATGCCTTGAAATATAAGATCGACACCCCCCATACCCCCACCCGCCTCTTCCGGCTCTACACCCGCCATGCCTTGACGGCCCGGGAATACCAGGATATCCTCCAGTCCTACCAATTTTTAATGGAGCTCAGGTTCAGGCGGCAGATCACCGCCGTCACCGACGAGGGAAAGCCCCCGGACAATGATATCAATCCGGCCAACCTCTCCCACCTGGACCAGCAGCGCCTAAAAGACGTCTTTAAACTAACGGAAAAATTCCAGCAGAAGCTGGGAATCGAATTTACCGGAATTGCATAGAATGAACATCCCCCTGCCCATCGGGGCCCATTTTTCAGTGGCCGGCGGCCTTGAAAACGCCCTTTACACCGCCAAAAAGCTGGACTGCCCCGTGGTCCAGATCTTCACCAAAAACGCCCGGACCTGGAAGGAATCCATGCCAGGTGCAGAACAGATCCGCACCTTTAAGGAAGCCCGGAAAAAGAACCAGGTCCATTCTGCCCTTTCCCATTGCAGCTATCTGATCAACATTGCCAACCCGGACCCGTCCAAACGACAACAGGCCGGGGATGCCCTGGCAAAGGAAATGGAACGCTCGGCCCTGCTGGGACTCGACCATGTGGTGCTCCACCCCGGCGCCCATCTGGGACAGGGGGAGGAGCCGGGAATTGAACTTGCCGTGGACAGTTTGAAACAGGTCCTTGGCCAGGTAAAGGAGGCGGGCCCCCGCCTCTTGCTGGAAACCACCGCCGGCCAGGGCAGCAGCCTTGGGAAAACCTTTGAAGAACTCAGGGATATCCTGGAAGGGGTGGACATGGAAGAGCGGCTGGGCATCTGCCTGGACACCAGCCATATTTTTGCATCGGGATATGATATCCGGACATTGGAAGGGTATGAAAACGTCATGGAAGCCTTCCACCGGACCATCGGCCTTAACCGTCTCTTTGCCCTCCACCTCAACGACTCCATTCCAGATCTGGGCTCCACAAAGGACCGCCATGCCCACATTGGAGAAGGCTGCATCGGAGAGACGGCCTTTAAATGCATCATGCAGGATCCCCGGCTCTTCCACATCCCAAAGATCCTGGAGACCCCCAAAACCCAAGGCGACCGGGAAATGGATCCGGTGAACCTGGATCGGCTGCGCTCCTTTACAGTCTGAACACCGCCCTGCAGTTTTGGCAGGCCGTGTCCGCCTGGAGGGCCCCGCAGGAGTTGCACTTGTCCGCCAGGCACCGGTCCCGGCCCTGGGCCTTGCCGCATTGATTACAGGTCCAATCGTACTTCACCCTGTGGACGGTCCGGCAATGGGGGCAGCGCACCGGCAACCGCCTAAACACCAGGTAGGCGCCGGCCATGGCCAGAAAAAAGGGCCCCATGAGCTGAAATTGGAAGCTGTTGGAAAACTGGGAAAGTTCCGCCCCAGAGGACAGAATCACATAGAGCAGAAATGCCACCGATGTGATGGCCAGAAACTTGAACCTGAAGTGCAGAAAGACACTGGGATGGTGCTGGGTGTCCATGGCAGAACCTCCTTTTGATCCCCTTTAATCACTGTCCTTCGGCCTGATTTCCACCCCTTGAAACCCGACCGAAATCCCAATGATTAAAAAGTTCCCCAATGGTTATCCCGGCTCTACTCCGGGTTAAATAATCCCGTGCAGCGGCCCTCCTTTTTTTCCCAACTCATCCACCTTCAGGGCCGTGGCCCCATCCACCTCCAGGGCTTTGGCGTGGAAGGGCTTGATCCGTGCGTCGATGATCATGGGCGGTTTGCACCCCCAATGTTTAAACTGGGTCCTTTCCCCCAACCCGAAGATGTCATGGGAGGGGTTGGAGCGCAAAAAAGTGACCCAGAGGAAATTGGCAAACCGGGCCGTGGCAAAGGGGGCGTCATCCACCACCACCACCAGGGGGATGCCCCTGAAATCCATTTCCCCGTCCCAGCAGGCTTTCAATTGGTTGATGGTCTTCCGGGCCTGGGTCCTTGAGGTAAAGGCCGGTCCCTGGACCACCAGCATGCCCGGGGCGGCAAACCCTGCATTGGAAAATCCATGGGCCAGGTTAAACCCCCTTGGCAGCTCCCCGGTCAATTTACGCACCGGCGGGCCCGCCGCCGCCATCACCAGTTTGGAACCGGCATTGAGTTCCTCACCGGAATAGTCCAGGGTATCCATGGTGGTTTCCGTGGTGAAGTGCAGGTCCCGGAACAGATCAATGCGTTCCAGAACGTGCATGAAAAAGGCTTTTTCATCGTTGACGTCCAGGTTTGGATCGTCCTCGTGGGCCGCAATGAGCACATACTTGGCCAAGGAAAGCTGGCCCGTCCCCAAAATGGCATGGGCATGGGTGAGCAATTCCCTGGGCTTGCGCTCCTGGTAAGGCACATACCGTTCCTGGGCCTTGGCCAATAAAAGGGGATGGACCCCGGCATCGTCCACCGCATTCACGGCCTTGACCCCGGGCAGGGTCTTGGAAATGGCCGTGCGGGTGATCTCGTGGATGAGGCGTCCGAAGTTGGAATCCTCCTGGGGGGGGCGTCCCACAACGGTGAAGGGGAAGACCGCCCCGGGCCTGTGGTGCACGGCCGTGACCTTAAGATAGGGGTATTCATGTTCCAGGGAATAATAGCCCAAATGATCCCCAAAGGGCCCTTCGGGCTTGGTCTTGCCCGGTACCACAATGCCGGTGATGCAGAAATCCGCATCCCCGGAATAGTAAAAACCGTCCTCCCTTTGGTAACGAAAATTCCGCCCGGCCAATGCACCGGCAAAGGCCACCTCGGGCATGCCTTCTGGAAGGGGCATGACTGCGGCCAGGGTGTGGGCCGGCGGCCCCCCGATGAAGATGCTCACCTTCAAGGGCTCCCCCGAGGCCAGTGCCTTTTGATGGTGGAGGCCAATGCCCCGGTGGATCTGATAGTGCAGCCCCACCTCTTTGTTCAGATCATAATCGTTGCCCGACATCTGGATCCGGTACATGCCCAGGTTGGACCTGAAAATGGACCGGGTTCCCGGTTCCTGGGAAAAGACCTGGGGCAAAAGGACAAATCCTCCCCCGTCCTTGGGCCAGCATTTGATCAGGGGAAGTTTGTCTATTTGGGTCCGGTGCTGTCTTACCCGGGGGGTCCGGGTGGGCAGGGGAAGGGCATGGGCCAGGGCTGGCAACGCCCGTATTCCCAGGGAGGGCTGTCGGAGAAGATTATGCGGTTCCGAGGTGGCATCCACAAGTGCCTTCACCTGTTTTAACTGGGGATGGAAAATCTTCAGGGTCCGCTCGTAGGTTCCAAAGATATTGGAGGCGGTCGGGAAAGAAGCCCCCTTTACATTTTCAAACAAAAGGGCCGGCCCCTGGGCATCAAAAACCCTGCGGGTGATTTCGGCCATTTCCTGGTCCGGGTCCACGGGCTGGGAAATCCGCACCAATTCCCCCTGTTTTTCCAGAGACAAAAGGCAGGCGTTGAGGCTGTCAAAATTCATAGTGGTCTTTCTATTTTACGTATCCCATGGCCTTGAGCCGCTTATAGGCGTACTGGGTATAGGGATTGGTTTCATAGTTCATCTGGTCCAGGTAGGTTTTATAGTCCCTGGCCGCCCCCCGTCCATTGCCCTGTTTATCCTGGGAATATCCCTTATAAAAAGTAAGCTGGGGGTTTCCGGGAAGGAGGCGGTCCGAGGTGGAAAAGGCATCATAGGCCGAGGAAAACTGGTTCAGATTCAGGTGGCATAATCCTTTAATATAGGGGGCCTGGGATTCCTTTGCATTGAGGTGGGTCGCCTCCCTTGCATGGGAGAGGGCGGTGTCGAACTTTTTCTGGATCAATTGGCATTTGGCCGTGAGCAGGTGGGCGGTGTAATCCCGGGGTGCCTTTTTAACGGCCCATTGGAATGCGGTTTCGGCCTTGGCATATTTTTCCCGGGCCATGTGGGCTTCCCCCTGCTGCATCTGCTCAATGGCCGGGGCAATGCGCCGCAGATCGGCAATGGCATCCATGTACCGGTCCCGGTTCAACTTTTTTTGGGCCGAATACGAGTACATCCCCCTGTCCCTGTTCCGGGCCGATGCCAAACGCTCGGATCCCATGGGATGGGTGGAAAAAAGCATGGCGGCGGAGGATGCCCGGGATTTGTGAAGGGAGTTAAGCATCTCCATGAGCCCCACAAATCCCCGGGAGGAATAGCCCGATTGGACCATGTAGCCATGGCCCAGGGCATCGGCCTCCCGTTCGTTGTCCCGGCTGTACTTGCTCAGGAACAATCCCTGGCCCAGGGCGCCCAGCTGCTGGGTCAACTGCCCATATCCCTCCCCCTGGTTCTGGGCCAGGACCGACAACCCGCCGATGAGCAGGGCGGAAATCTGCCCCTTGGTGGCCTGCTCCGCAGAATGCCGGGCATTGACATGGCCCAGTTCATGGCCCAAAAGGGCGGCCAGTTCCGCCTCATTGTCCAATTCCAAAAGAATTCCCCGGGTCACGGCAATGGTGCCGCCGGGAAAGGCATAGGCGTTGACATAGGTGGCATTGACACATTGGAAGGTGTAGGGCATCCCCCTGCGGTGGACATGGGGCAGCATGTTCTTGCCCACCCGGGAGATATAGGCGTTGAGATCCTTGTCCCGGCTCACCCCGTAATCCGAAGAAAATTGAAACGGGGAGTGGTGGCGATCTATGCCGATCTCCTGCTCCCGGCTCATCATCACCAGCTGCCGTTTTCCCGTGACAGGATCCACGGAGCAGCCCATGAGGGGAAAGAGACTTCCGGCGGCAAGGGCCAGGGTGCTATGCTGCAGGAATTGACGGCGGTTTAGTCTGAACCCTTGTTCAGATGCATTCGTCACTCTGTCGGAATCATATACGCGCATGGCCTTTTCCTCTTCTTCAGCAGTGTTCAGGTTATCGATGCCCTACTATATCCAAATCCCGTTGACGGGTCCAGTCCCATGGAAAAATCAGACCTTGCGAAACATTCCTGCCACCAGAAGGCAGGCCCCCAATGCCATGATGACCATGGACAAAGGCGCCTGGTGGACCACAAAAAAGAGGCCGTTCTGGACCCCCCCAAAGGGAACGGCCTCGATCATGCCGTCCAGGGCGCCCTGGGCCAATTTATCCAGGGTGATGTCCACCCATAGATTATCCGCGCCCATGAAGGTGGAAATCAGGGAGAAGACCCCGACAAACCCACCGGCCAAAATGGAAAGTAACCCTAATTTTGTAAACATGATGATGTCCTGGGCGTTTACGATCAAAGACAAAAAGACAGTTGTTGCACCAGTATAGCCAAGCCATGGAAACACCGTCAAGAAATAGCCCAGATATTTCATGACAATTTGTGCCTTGAGGATCCTGCAAATCCATTTTGAGAAGTGTCCGGGATGGTGGGAACCATGGGGCACCTCCCCTTTCTTTTACCCCGGGTTTATGATACCCCTTGCCATTATGAAAACACCATCGTCCATGCTCCATAAAATCGGACTGGCCACCTTCATCATGATGGCCTCTGTCTTTGCCAGCCGCATCATCGGCCTGGTCCGGGAATCGGTCATTGCCTATTCCGCCGGCGCCGGTGCCGGGGTGGATGCCTACCAGGTCGCCTTTGTCATTCCCGAAATCCTCAACCATGTGGTGGCCTCGGGCTTCATGTCCATCACCTTCATCCCCATCCTGGCCCGCTACCTTAACCAGGGAAAGCCCCAGGAAGGGTTCAGGATTTTTTCCATCATCTTCAACGGCTTCGGCCTGCTGCTTTTGGGTTTTATCATTGTCACCATGGTCTGGGCCCCCTTCTTTGTCCGGCTCTTTGCCCCGGGTCTCACCGATCCCGTCACCTTTGAACTGGCCGTGACCATGACCCGGATCATCATCCCGGCCCAGTTTTTCTTTTTTGCCGGGGGTCTGTTTTCCGCGGTCCAATTTGTCAAGGAACGGTTTTTCATACCGGCCCTGGCCCCCCTGATTTACAACATCGGCATCATTGCCGGCGGGGTCTTCCTCTACCCAAGGATTGGAATGGAGGGCTTTGCCTGGGGTGTTCTCGGGGGTGCCTTTGTGGGCAATTTCCTGGTCCAGCTCATTGGCGCCGGAAAGGCCGGCCTTAAATACCACCTGACCCTGGATCTTACCCACCCGGACTTTAAAAAATACATCCTCCTTACCCTGCCCTTGATGTTCGGGCTCACCATGACCTTTTCCACGGAGATCCTGCTCAAGTTTTTCGGCTCCTTTTTGGACGAGGGCAGCATCGCCGCCATGAACTATGCCCTGCGCATCATGTTCATCCTGGTGGGGTTCTTTGGCCAGGCCGTGGGCACCGCCTCCTACCCCTTCATGGCAAAGATTGCTGCAAAGGGGGACATGGACCAGCTCAACCATTTGATCAACCAGGCCATGAAGTTCATCTTCCTGGTCCTGCCCTTCTCCGTCCTCTTCATGGTCCTGCGCCGGGAAATCGTCCTGGTCCTTTTCCAGCGGGGGCAATTCGACCTTGGGGCCACCCGGCTCACCGCCGGGGTCCTCCCCTATTTCATGGCAGGGGCCTTTGCCTTTGCCGCCCAGACCATTGTCTCCAGGGGATACTTTGCCCTGCAGAACACCCTCTTCCCGGCCCTGTTTTCCACCCTCTGCGTTTTGGCCTCCTGCCCCCTGATCTACGGCCTTTCCCTGTGGATGGGCGTGGAGGGCGTTGCCCTGGGGCTGAGCCTTTCGGTGATCCTCACCACCTTCCTCCTCTACGAGGCATGGAACAGGCGAAGCAACAACCAGGATAAAACCAAGGTCTATGGATTCTTCCTCAAGCTCGTCCCCCTGAGCATGGCCATGGGCGCCCTATCCGCCCTGGCCCGCCACCTCTTTGCAATGGTTCTTCCCCCCCACCACCTCTTCCCGGCCCTGGCCGTGGGCATGGCAACGGGGATGGTGTTTGTGATTCTCCTTCCCCTGGCCGGAAAAATGTTTAAAATGGAAGAAATCCCCATTCTCTATGAACGGATATTAAAAAGGATTCTGCCATGGCAAAGAAAAGCAAGCCAAAAGGCCTGAGCCCCTCCCAACAGATCCAGACCCTGGCCGAGAAAATCATCCAGGCCAAAACCATTGTAGCCTTCACCGGGGCTGGCATCTCCACGGAAAGTGGCATCCCCGACTATCGCAGCCAGGGCGGCCTCTGGGACAAGTTCACCCCGGTCTATTTCCAGGACTTCATGGAAGACCGCAGTGCCCGGATCGAATACTGGAACCAGCGCATGGCCATGGAAAAGGGGCTGAAACACGCCGCCCCCAATGAAGGCCACCGGGCCCTGGCCCGCCTCCATACCCTGGGGAAACTCACCGGGCTCATCACCCAGAACATCGACGGCCTCCACCAGGCCTCGGGGATCCCGGACAAAGACCTCATGGAACTCCACGGCAACACCCGCAGGGTCCGCTGCATGAGCTGCAGCCGCCTGGAAAAATGGGATGATGTGGAAAAACGAATTCTCAACGGAGACCCCGCCCCGGAATGCCATTGCGGGGGGTATCTCAAACCCGACACCATCTCCTTTGGCCAGGCCATGCCCGAAGCCGAAACCCAAAGGGCCGTCGAACTTTCCCGCACCTCAGACCTCTTCCTGGTTGTGGGCTCCACCCTCCTGGTCCAGCCCGCCGCCCTCATGCCCGTCTATGCCAAGGAGAACAATGCCTTCCTGGCCATTATCAACCTGTCCGAAACCCCCATGGACCCTTCCTGTGATCTTCTCATCCGGGACAAGGCAGGGCCGGTGCTCAAAAAACTCGTCAAGGCCGTGGAATCCCTTTTGAACAAATGATCCGCCCCCATCACCATGGCATTCCCTCCATTTAGACCATAATGGGTAATAGCATTTTATGCTTCAAGTTTGACTTAAAGTTATAAAATGTTATTATAGGCGCCATAAAAACCATTCAGTGGAGCAATAAAGCCCGCAAACAAATGAAAAAGGTTCCCGCAAATTACCGGGAGGCCATATTTCAAAGCGTTGACCAGCTGGCTGAGTTTCCACACCACGGGGGCCTTAATATCAAGGCTCTAATAAAACACAAATACGATTACAGGATGCATGTGGGCCGTTACAGGGTGCTGTTTGATCATGGGGAACAGCTCCGAACCATCGCCATTCAGGAGGTAAAAAAGCGTGACAACCAGACTTACGGATAAGGTTCAAATCATCAAGCAAGACGGTGAACCCGCCTTTGCCGTCATCCCATGGGATGAGTACAAAGCCCTGGTGAAAGGCGTTGACACCCATGGGCCGGAAATATGGTTCCCCAATGAGGTGGTAAAGGCCAATGTCCGTGGGGACAGCCTCATCAAATCCTGGCGGGAGTATAAGGGGATGACCCAGGCCGAACTTGCAGAAAAAGCCGGGATCAAACAACCCGCCCTGGCCCGCATGGAAAAACCCCATGCCAACCCCAGGAAAAGTTCACTGGCGAAGCTGGCCCGGGCCATGGAGATTACGGCGGAACAGCTTATTGAATAATGCCACCCCTTCTATTCATTCCAACAAAAAATCGTTCATTCAAGACCAGTTCACCGGAATCCGGACCTTCTGTCCGGCTTTATTTTTAAACAATAAAAACTGATTGTCCCTGCCAAACCGATAAAGATCCCGGGTCACCCTTACATCCTGTTTGCAGTATTCGATGATTTCATCCATTTTCCCTTCCTTCCACCAGGCCAGGGCCTGGAGGCCGTCGGCGGATTTTTCACAGCCCAGGGTCTGCTGGGCCAGGTGATCCAGTGAGAGGCGATATCCCAGGATTTCGTGGACCTCCATGAGCAGGTCCAGGGTGGGCAGTTTGTGGAAATTATAGGGGGAAAGGCCGGAGAGGACCTTGTAGTCGAAGCGGACGATGTTGAACCCGATGACAAGATCCAGTTTTTCCAGATGGTCCACCAGGGCCTCCATCTCGTCCTGGAGATAGGTGTGGTATTCCTTGGAGGCGGAGTCGTAAAGGACGGCGCAGCTGACGCCCATGCGCTCGGCCTTGTTCCAGCCCCCCACTTCGGCAGCGGAGCGGCGGGTTTCAATGTCCAGGACCCCGTAGCGTTCCGGTTTGGGGCCAGGGGGTTGGGACAGGGGGATGGATCTTTCCATGGGCTGGGAGGGGGGTGAGATGGTCAAGGTTTGAAACTCCTCTTTAAAGGTATTGCCCATGATCAATTCCAGGATGGCCAGGGCTGCATGTTTATCAATGGGCCGGTTACCCGACCCGCATTTAGGGGAATGGACGCAGGCGGGGCATCCCGTGTCGCAGGAGCAATGGGCAATGGCGTCAAAGGTCCTCTGCATCAGGGTTTCGGCCCGGTCAAAGGCCTGGCCAGACAGGCCCAGGCCACCGGGGATGCCGTCGTAGACAAAGACGGCGGCCTTGGAGATCTGGGGATGGTAGGGGATGGAAATCCCCCCCAGATCGTTGCGGTCCGTCATGACCAAAAGGGGCATGATGCCGATGGCGGCATGCTCCATGGCGTGGATCCCCCCCATGAAATGCATGCGCCGGGATTCGATCTCCTCCCTTACCCGGTCCGGGATCTCGATCCAGATCCCCTGGGTTTCAAAGGTGAGTTCGGGCAGGTCCAGGGGGACGACGCCTAAAGACTTGCCCGTGGAAACCCGTTTTCTATCATAGCCGGTGACCTGCTCGGTGATCTTGAGTCGGCCGTGGCCCAGGCGGGTGCCGTGGACCTTCCGGGTCTCCCAGACCTCCATGATCTCGGTATTCTTGGAGGAGAGGGCCCGGGTATAGTAGTTCACATCCCGGCGCACGGCCTCCACACTCCCCTTTTCATGGTCAAACTGGGTCACCAGGTAAGAAAGCCCCCTATGGAGATAGACCGCCCCTTCATGGGTCTCAAAATAGGAGCGGTGGCGGTCGATCTCCCCCAGGCTCTTCCGGGTATCTTCAAGGAAGATGGGGATGGACCGGCCCGTTCCCCGCAGGCTCACCTCCCGGTGGGGATTCTTCCGGGAGGCCATCCAGAGGTCCCCCCTGGCGCTGCGCAGAATTTTTCCCTTGGACTCCAGGGCCTGGAGGCCCGCCTTAACCCGGGGGTCTTCCATGAAGCGCTCATCCTGTTTCAGGGTCAACTCGGCGGCGGCGCATTCCAGATGGCTCTGGAGGATCACCGGGTTGGCGGGGTTGATCATGGCCGTCTCAGGGGGCATGGAAAAGAAAATATCCGGGTGGTTGATGAAATACTGGTCCAGGGCATCTTCGTGGGCGATGAGGACCATGGCCGCATCCTTGCCGTCCCGCCCCACCCTGCCGGCCCGCTGCCAGGTGGACATGATGGTGCCCGGATAGCCCACCAGGATGCAGAGATCCAGGTTACCGATGTCGATGCCCAGCTCCAGGGCAGAGGTGGAGACCACGGCCAAAAGCTCCCCCGATGCCAGTTTCTGTTCGATCTCCCTGCGCTCCTCGGGCAAAAACCCGGCCCGGTAGGCGGAGATCTTGTCCTTGAATTTCTTGGCCCTTTGGGAGGCCCAGATGGCGATGAGTTCGGTGATCTTCCGGGACTGGGTATAGACAATGGTGCGCAGCCCCCTGTGGACGGCGGAATGGATCAGGGCAATGGCGGTCTGGGCCGCCCCCTCCAGCCCCCGCATGAGGATGACGTCCTTGCGGCCCGAGGGCGCCCCTGCCCGGTCCACCACCGAGACCCCAAGGCCGGTGAGCCGTTGGCTGAGCTGGGCTGGATTGGCAATGGTGGCGGAGCAAAAGATAAAGATGGGTTCCGAGCCGTAGAAGCGGCAGATCCGGCGCAATCGCCTAAAGACCCAGGCCATGTTGGAACCCATGACCCCGCGGTAGGTATGGACCTCGTCAATGACCACGTATTTCAGGTTCCGGAAAAAGTCCTCCCACAGGTGGTGGTGGGCCAGCATGGCCAAATGGAGCATCTCCGGGTTGGAGAGAAGGACCTGGGGCGGGGCCTTGCGGATCTTGGCCTTCATGTAAGAAGAGATGTCTCCGTCGTAAACGCCTGCCCAGAGTTTGGGCAGGTCCGGATCCATCTTGGTGAGTTTCTTTAAAAGGGCCTGCACCGTGTCCAGCTGATCCCTGGCCAGGGCCTTGAGGGGAAAAAGATAGAGGGCATGGGAGTTGGGGTGGCGGCGCAAATGGTCCAGCACGGGTAGATTGTAGATCATGCTCTTGCCCGATGCTGTGGGCGTTGCAATGACGGTGTGGCGGCCTTCAAGGATCTGCTCCACGGCCTCGGCCTGGTGGATAAACAGCTGATCGATCCCCAGGATCTCCAGCATTTCCTCCGGCCTAGAGGTCAGCCCCTTCACCGACGGGGAAAAGATGGGATCATTTCCCTCCACCTGGCGGTGGCAAACAATGTCACCCCTAAAGCCCTTGTACTGCTTCAGGGACTGGATATACTCGGCAAGGTTCACAAAATACTCTTGCCCAAAGCAGAGAGCGTCAGCTCCACGGCCAGCTCTGCGGTCTTGTTGCCCACATCCAGGATGGGGTTGATCTCCACCAGGTCCATGGAGGTGATCTTGCCGGAATCGGCCAGGATCTCCATGAGCAGATGGGCCTCCCGGTAGGTGATGCCGCCGGGGACAGGTGTCCCAACGCCCGGGGCCTCCACCGGATCCAGGGCATCCATGTCCACGGTGAGGTGGACCCGTTTCAACCGGACCAGCTGCATCATGGCCTTGGCCGCCACTGTGGAGATGCCCTGCTCGTCAATCTCCCGCATGGTAAAGACGGTGATCCCCGAGTCCTTAAGCCGTTTCTTTTCAGCCGGATCCAAGTCCCGTTGGCCGATCATGACCACGTTTTCCGGGGCGATCTTGGCGCCGGGGAAGCCCACGTCCACCAGATCGGAATGGCCTTCTCCCAAGAGGGCGGCCAAGGGCATGCCGTGGATGTTACCCGAAGGGGAGGTCTCGGGGGTGTTGAAATCCCCGTGGGCATCGATCCAGATCAGGCCCGTGGGCTCGTCCTTGCAGGCCACGGCCGATACGGTTCCCACGGCAATGGAATGGTCCCCGCCGATGAACAGTGGGAAATCGCCCCCATCCACGGCTCTCCGGCCCATGGTATAAATATCGGTACAGATCTGGGTGATCTCACCCAGATATTTGTCCTCGGTTGCCGGCTGGGTGTCGCCATCCCGAAGGGGAATGGGCACATCCCCCTGGTCGGTAACGGTGTGGCCCAGGGCCCTGAGCCGGGAAACCAGGCCGGTATATCGGACAGCGGCAGGGCCCATGTCCACGCCCCTGAGGAGCTGTCCAAAGTCCATGGGTATGCCGATGATACTGATGTGTTTTGCCATGTTCATCCCCTGAAATATATATGTGAACCGGTATGGATCCAAATGGATTGACAGTTGACAGCGGATATTAGCATGGAGTATGAATTCAGTTCAACCAAAACAATAGGCCATCCTTGGCCGGGAGTCCTTCAACCCTATGCTGCGAAAACACGAACTCAGATCCACCGAAACCCTTTCCGTCATCCAGGGTCTTCGGGACCGAAACATCCGTAAAATGGCCGTCATCCTCCGCCATTCCGAACGCCATTGGACCAAAGATGCCCGAATGGAACCCTTCATGGGCCTTACGGAACAGGGAAAAGGCTTTGCCCTTGACATGGGCGGAACCCTGCCCGCCGGCATGGGGTACCGGTTTTATTCCAGCTATTTTGGCCGGTGCATCGAAACCGCATATCTGCTGGACAAGGGCCATACCCGGGAACACCACACATCCCTGCCCCACAACGTCACCTCCCCCGTCCTGGCCCCCTTTTATATCGAGGATATTGAAGATGCCATCGCCCTTGTGGAGGAGCAGGGAACCTTGGATTTCATCCGGAACTGGTTTGACGGGGCCATTGATGAAACCATCATGAAAAATCCCAGGACCACAGCAGATGCCCTGGCAGATTTTCTCAAGGAACGCATTGCCGGTCTTGGGGACAATGAAATCGCCATGTGTGCCTCCCATGATTGGAACCTCTTTCCCCTCAAGGAGTTCAAGTTGGGGCTCAAGCACGAGGCCAATGGAGACGTGGGGTATCTGGAGGGCATTGTTGCCTATGAAGACGGGGGCAAAATCTACCTTACCAACCACCAATGCCATCCCGTGGAATTGGTATAGGCGCCCCCATGGCATCCACCCAGATCCGCATCCTTTGTGAAAACCGGGCCGGCCTTCCCCTGCACATCATGGGGGAACACGGCTTCTCCGCCCTGATCAGACACCGGGCGACCACCCTGCTTCTGGACACAGGCCAGGGCCTGGCCCTGGCCAACAATGCAAAGGCCCTGGGCATTGACCTGGCCGAGTTGGATCACCTGGTCATCAGCCACGGCCATTATGATCACACCGGCGGCCTTGGCCAGATGCCGCCCCAAAAAACCCGGGCCACCTTCCACGCCCACCCGGGTATCTTCACCCCAAAATATCTAAGGCCCACCCAGGGAAAGGATCCCATCTTCATCGGCACGTCCATGACGGCGGAAGGGGTGGAACGCCATCTTAACCTGGAGATGCACCTCACCACACAGCTGTGCGAGATCTCGCCGGGCATCTGGTTCTCCGGCCAGATTCCCCGTGTCACGGATTTTGAGGCCCTGGACCCGGATCTCATCTTGAAGACCCATACCGGATTTGAAACCGATCCCCTCCTGGACGACACCGCCCTCCTCCTTGAAACCGACAGCGGCCCGGTCATTGTTGCCGGATGTGCCCATTCGGGCATCGTCAACATCATGGAACATTTTTCAAAGGAGTTGAACCTGGACCGGTTCCACAGCGTTCTGGGCGGCACCCACCTGGCCTTTAACAGCAGCGAAAACCAGCTGGAAAAAACCATGGATGCCTTTGACCGCTTTCACCTTCGGAAAATCGCCGTCTCCCATTGCACGGGCAATGTGGCGGCGGCCCGCCTCCATGCCCGGTTCGGAAAGCGCTTTGCCTTTGCCGATGCCGGCTGGCACATCGCCTTTTAATAGCCCTTCAGCCAATTAAAAATACAAAGCCCGGATAGGCCTTGCGCTTATCCGGGCTTTTCTGTTTTTATCTTTGGGAAGGTGTCCATCACACCTTGGCCATGAATACCCCCCTGACAGGGCCGGGATACCCTTCCACGGTTCTGGTGGGATCATGGGGATCCAGGAAATCCCCAAGGGATTCGGTCTGGATCCAATGGGTCTTGCGCTGTTCTTCTAACGTGGTTCTGGAAATATCCACACAGGAGACCTCCCGGAACCCGGCCCGGATGAGCATGGATTCCATTGCGGCCAGATCCGGGAGAAAGAAGACATTGCGCATCTTGGCGTACCGATCCCTGGGAAAGAGGCAGAGGCCCTCATTGCCATGAATAATGAGATTCTCCATGACCAGGGTGCCCCCGGGCTTGAGGCTCTCCCGTATATCCTTGAGCATGTCCACCGGGGACTTGCGGTGGTAGAGAACCCCCATGCAGAAACACAGATCAAAATAGGGGCCGGTTTTGGGCATCTGATCGTGGGGAACGGGGAGACAGAAGACATTCTTCAGCCCCAGGTATTTCTGGAAACTCAAATATTGATAATAGAAGGCCGACTGGGGTTCCAGACCCAGGACCATCCGGGGCTCCATGGCGGCCATGCGGAACATGTAATACCCGTTGGAGGAACCGATATCCAGGATCTTCTTCCCCCTGGGGTCGGGCAAATGGGGAACCAGTCGGTCCCATTTTAGACAGGAGCGCCATTCCGCATCAATGTCCACCCCAAAGAGTTCAAAGGGGCCCTTGCGCCAGGGCCGAAGCAGCTCCAGCTTGGCAAAAAGATCCCCATGTTCTTCAGGACTCAAATCCTCTGGGCATCCGGCCGTGACCGCATCCCGGTCCAGGTGGATTTTGGAAGGGGTCACGTCGGGCAATTGGTCATAGACATCCCGGAACCGTTTAAAGTTCCCCTTGGTGGTGTCAAGGAAGTCCCGTTTCTCCCGGACCAGCTGTTCCAGTGGGGCGAAAAAATCATCCAGGCCCAGGTAGTGGCGCTGGGCAAGTAAGCGTTCCATTTAACTTCTTTCCATGGGGCTTGGCCCCGCTAGGGCATAATAAAATCCATCCAGAGAAATCCGGGGAAAACCGCCGGGTTCTCGTGAATATCAGGCCGGTTTCAGTGCAAGGATACCGGCAAAATTAAACCATTTCAACCAGACGTCGGTGTGGGTAAAACCGGCATTGCCCAGCCGTTGCAAATGGATCTCAAGGGTGTCGGGAATAAGCACCTCTTCCAAAGCGTCCCGCTTCTGGCTGATCTCCAGATCGGAATATCCGTTTTCCCGCTTGAACCGGCGATAGAACGCCAGCTGGTTTTCGTTGAGAACCTCGGAGCTGTGAAAGGTCTTTTCCGTAAGCAGAAGAATCCCCCCCGGGTTCAGCCCCTGGTAGATATGGGCCATGAGGTCATCCCGTTTTTTCACATCCAGAAACTGGAGGGTGAGGTTGATCAGCACCACCGAGGCATTTTTAATGCAGACCCGTTCCATGGGGCCGCAGACCAGGTCCACCTGTGCATCGGGATGGGCGGCGGTTTCCAACCGGTCCTTATAGGTCTCGATCATGGGGGGGGAGGTATCCACACCCACCATGTGGCAGGGGGCCTGCCCGAACTGGTCCAGGACCAGAAGCCCCAGGTTCCCGTTGGAGCACCCCAGATCATAGATCCGGGAGCCGGGCTGATAAAACACCTTGGCCATCTGGGCCTGGCGTTTGATGCTTTCCTTGTACATGGGCACGGAACGTCCCAGCATATCGTTAAATACCCGGGTCACTTCCCGGTTGAATGTAAAGGGTTTGATCTTGTCCTGTTTCTGGGCAAACACCCGGTCTTTTTCCATTTCTCACGACTCTCAAAATTAGGTTCGCCTTGTATTATCGTATTTCCCCCATAAGTTCAAGATTTGGGAACTCATCCGGGGGGATAATTCCTTGACTCCCTTTGGGGCCAGATGATATTACCGATGACGACAGACCTTTCAATTCACTATATCTCACAATCGCATCAATTGAGGAGGCACCACCATGGAAATCATCGGAATTGATGTCGGCTTTGGCTTCACCAAGGCTTACAATGGTAAAAATTCGGTTATCTTCAAGTCGATTCTGGGGGATGCCACTGATATCCAATTCAGTTCCAATATTGAAGACACCGCCTCCACCTCCCAGCTCCACATCACCCTGGATGGGAATTCCTATTTTCTGGGCTCCTATGCGGAACTGCAATCCAATATCACCCAATACACCCTGGACCAGGATAAGCTCATTGAAGATTATGTCCGCATACTGGCCGTCACGGCTGCAGCCCTCTGCTCCGAAGGAAACGGCCCCCTCCAGGTGGTGACAGGACTTCCCATCAGCTACCTGAGACGGGACAGCAAAAAACTCAAGGAGATGATCCTTGGCACCCATCAGCTGACCTTTCACAACGTCAAGGATTCAGACAAGGACTCCACCCGGACCATCACCATCAACAAGGTCCAGGTCATTCCCCAGCCCATCGGCTCCATCTTCAACCTGATCTTTGACGACCAGGGACGGATCACCAACCGGGAATTGGCCACCCAGAAACTGGGGGTGCTGGACGTGGGATTCAAAACAACGGACTGCTCCATATTCGACCGCCTCCAGTACATTGAAAGGGGATCGGCCACCATGGAGACCGGGATTTCAAAATGCTTCTCCGTCATCGCCAATAAGCTGAACCAGGAAAGCAACATCAACATCGAGCTCTACCGGATCTATAAGTTTATCCAAAACGGTGTCATCAAGATCCGGGGAAAAGAATACAACATCGAAAACCTGACCAAAAAGGTCTATTCCCATGCCGCCGCCAATATCGCGGCCGACCTGAACCGACTCTGGGAGAATGACTGGGACATTGATTCCATCATTCTGTCCGGCGGCGGAGGTCTGGAACTGGCCGATCACCTCTCTCCGAATATTGTGGGCAATGTCATCCCCATCGCCCCCAACAGCGATGTCCGGTTTAACAATGTCCAGGGCTATTGCAAATTCGGGAAATACAAATGGAAAAAGGCATTGGCAGCCGAACCGGAAAAAACCGCTGAAGAAACGGGTGACCAGGGATCTGACCCAGGGGAAACGGATTCCGCCCCTGCCCAGGAGACGCCGGCCAAGGGCCGCAAATGGATGAAACGCTGATACACGATTATGAACAAAGAGACACTGACCCATATTCTGACCCAGGTGGCCCAGGGGAAACTGGATGTTTCCGCTGCGGAAAAACAATTTACCAACCTCACCTTTGAAGACATCGACTATGCCCACATCGACCACCACAGATCCCTGAGAAAGGGATTCCCAGAGGTGATCTTCGGCGAGGGCAAAACCCCGGAACACATCATCGGTATTCTGGAAAAAATGATGGACAGGGAAAATGTCATCCTGGTCACCCGGGTGGACGAGGACAAGTCAAAAACGGTCCTGGAACAGATTCCCCAAGCGGAATACTTTCCGGCCTCCCGCCTCCTCCGGGTACAGAAGACCCCCCCGGTCCCCACGGGTACCGGGGAAATTCTCATTGTCTCCGCCGGGACCTCGGACATCCCCGTGGCAGAGGAGGCCGCCCTCACGGCCAGTGCCATGGGCAACGCGGTCAAGACCATCTACGACGTGGGCGTGGCCGGCATCCACCGCCTCTTTGCCCACAGGGAAACCCTGGCCAACGCTGCGGTGATCATTGTGGTGGCGGGAATGGAAGGCGCCCTGCCCTCGGTGGTGGCGGGAATGGTCAGCTCCCCAGTGATTGCGGTTCCCACCAGCGTGGGATACGGCACCAGTTTTGGCGGGATGACCGCCCTTCTGGGCATGCTAAACTCCTGCAGCTCCAACATTGCAGTGGTCAATATTGATAATGGATTTGGTGCCGGCTACATGGCCTCCTGCATCAACCATGTATCGGCGGGATCATAACCCGAACCCGTCAACACAGAATAATGTTGCATCAGATTCGGGCAGGAAGGGGGTCATAGCTCCTTGCGCAGTTCCATGACCTCTTTGTTGTCCGGATCAATCTTAAGGATCTGACTGAGATAATCGTCGGCCTTGTACAATTGCCCGGTCTGGAAACAGATCCTGGCCATTTCGATCTTGGATGCCACATCCCCGCCGGTCATATTATCCACGGCCTGGAAATACTCCAAAGCCTTTTCTTCCTTCCCCATCTGCAACAGGGTCTGGCCGGCCTTGAACACCACATCGTGGTTGGAAGGATTGTCCCGGATCATGTCATCCAGCAGCTCCTTTGAATAATCGTACTCTTCCCTGTCCATGCAGATCTTGAGAATCCGGTCCTTGAGATCTGATTTTTTCTTGGTCCGGGCCGCCACTTCGGTGAAGAGCCGAAGGGCCATTTCACGGGTACCTTTGCCCATGAGTTTTTCCCCCAGTCTGATGGCCACATCGGCATACCGGTCGCTCAGCGAGAGGATTTCAAGGTAGAGGGAACCGGCCTTTTCAAAATCCTGCTTTTTCATGTAGAATTCCGCCAGCTCACACCGGGAAATGGTGTCCTGGCGATTCACCGACACGGCCTTCTGGAGACATTTTTCCCCGATCTGGGGTTTGTTAATATTAAAGTGGAGCATGCCCATCTTCCGAAGGATCCGGGATGCAGAAGGCCTATAGACCAGGGCGCTTCGAATTTCGTCAATGGCCCCTTCAAAATCCCCCTCTTCCTCCAGTCCCCTGGCCTTGAGCAGATGAATGGTGGCCTCGTCCGGATAGTTGGCCGCATTGACCACGGCCCGAATCTTATCCTCCAGGGAGGCCAGGGTCAGGGGTTTGAGCAAATAGGCACCGATTTCAATTTCCGCAACTTCGGATACAATATCCCTCTCATTCTCGGCCGTCACCATGATCACCGGAATATCCCTGAGGTTTTTGTCCTTTCGCAGCTCCTCCAGCATCTGACTGCCGTTCATCACCGGCATGTTCCAGTCCACGATCACCAGATCCGTGGGATTGCGTCGCAGTTCTTCGAGTCCTCTTCTGCCGTTGTCCGCAACTCTGAGCTCCTTACCGATGCGAAGGTTTCTAAGCATTTTTCGAATGGTCATGCGCATGCTTTTGATATCATCCACAACCAGGATGCTCATGGTTTCAATATCAATCATAGTTTCGCTTCCCGGGTAAAGGTATCAAGGGCAACCTGTATTTTGGAAAACAGGTTCTGGGCATTAGACACATCATGGGCCTTGGCATCCTTTTCCATTTGAAAGGAAAGGTGTCGCAATTCCTCTGCATTCACATTGGCCGCCGACCCCTTAAGGGAGTGGGCCACCAATTCAAGGGACTGGATATCCCCCGTGGCGATGGCCGACTCCATATCCTCCAGGAACTGGGAGGATTCCTGGATAAAGGCCGCCACAATGGCCTGGATGATATCCATATCATTTTCAAACCGGCTCAACAGCCGTTTCCGGTCAAAGGCCACCGGGGCATCTTCCATGGGGCCGGCATCATGGATGCCAGGCGGGGCCTCAACAGGGCCAGTGCCGGGACGGTTCGTTTGGGAAAGATGGGGAGAGATGGAAAGGAATTCCCGCAGTTTTCCGGCCAATACCGCCGGCTCCACCGGTTTGGAAACATAATCATCCATTCCGGCCATGCGACACCGTTCCTGGTCCACCTTATAGGCGTTGCCGGTCATGGCGATGATGGGCATGGGGGAACGTCTCCTTTCCGTTTCCCATTCCCGTATGCGTCGGGTGGCTTCGTATCCGTCCATTTCCGGCATCTGGCAATCCATCAATATTAAATCAAAATTTTCACGCTCTATCATTTCCAATGCCTGGGCCCCATTGGCCGCCAGCCGGGTGGCATATCCCTGTTTTTCGATCAATGCCTTTCCCGTCAGCCGGTTGGCCTCCATGTCGTCCACCACCAGCACCCGTTTGGATTGTTTCCGATTCTCTTCAATGCGGTACCGGGTGATGATGCCGTGGCCCTGGTTGCGAAAATCCGGAGGCAGGGAAAGCACCGCCCGGATGGCATCCCGAAACAATTCCGCCGCCATGGGCTTGCTCAGGTAGGCGGCAAATCCAATGGCCTCGAATTGATGGGCCTCGCCCTTGCACCCCACCGCCGTCACCAGGATGAACTTAAGGCTCTTCTGGATCTCCATGAACATCTCCGCCAGGACATCGGCATGGTGACAGGTCTCCTGTGCTTCCACAATGACCATGTCAAATGCCTGGCCTGCGGTCTCCCTCCTGCGGACCATGCCCAGGGCATCGGTAATGCCCTGGGCATGGGCATACTCAATACCCAGGGTCTCCAATGTAGCCTTGACATCCCGTCCCATGCGACCGGTATCGGAAAAGACCAGGGCAGTGCAATTTTCACAACTGATCTCTTCCATGGGCAGGGATTCTTCCCTCGTCCCCTGTTTCTTAAGCTGGATGTCAAACCAGAAGGTGGAGCCCACCATCTCCATGCTTTCCACCCCCATGGTTCCCCCCATTTTCTCCACAAGGGACTTGGCAATGGGCAGCCCCAGGCCGGTGCCGCCGTAGTTCTCCTGCATGGCGTAATCGGCCTGGTTAAAGGCGCCGAAGATCATGTCCAGCTTATCCTTGGCAATGCCGATGCCCGTATCATCCACACAGAACCGGATCAGGGCATGGCGATCATCGTCTTCCTTTAAAGAGATACTCAGGTCGACCCCGCCCTGGTGTGTGAACTTCACGGAATTACCCGTGAGATTTAAGAGGATCTGGCGAATTCGACCGATGTCTCCCACCAGTCTCCGGGGAACGGCCTCGTCAATGGCATGGGTGAACTCAATGCCCTTCTGCCGGGCCTGGAGCTCGGGAAGGGAGACAATATCCCTTATGGACAACTCCAGATCAAAGGCAATGGGCACCAGCTCCATTTTACCCGCCTCGATCTTGGACAGATCCAGGATATCGTTAACAATGGTGAGCAGGGCCTGGGCCGAATTGTGTACAATACTGGCATAGTGGCGCTGGGTGTCGTCCAGGTCCGTATCCATAAGCATGTGCATCATGCCGATGATCCCGTTCATGGGATTTCGGATCTCATGGCTCATCTGGGCAAGGAAGCGGTCCTTGGCCCGGGCGGCCTCCTTTGATTTTTTCAATTCAAAATCGCTGATGGGCTCCTCCTGAATATGGGATCGGGTAAAGGGAGCAGATTCCTTTCTCCCCCTCCCCATGAGTAGATACATACTGCCGGAAAACACCCCCAGCAACGCCGTAAAATAGAGGATGCGATACCGGCCCAGGTCCATGTGGGGTGGGCCGAAATCCGAACGATGGGAGAGAAGAAAAAATCCAAACAGGGTAAAGGCCACCAGGGGCAACCCGTTTTTTCGGTCCGGGTAGAGCATGGCCAGAACCGGGACAAAGAGCAGCATAAAAACGCCCTGATATTCAAAGCCCCCGGTGGACAGACAAAAATAGAGGGCATATCCCAAAAAGCTGATGTTCAGAACATGGCAGGCCGATTCAACACGGCCCTGCTCGAGATAGACCCCGTGGTTCAACAGGGAGATGGAGACAAATCCCACCCCGGCCAGGGCCAGGCTGCCGGCCTGGGCTTCCCATGCCAAAAGCGTCATCACCAATACCAGGCTAGACACAAGAAACGACATCCCTTTAATTTGTTTTATCTCTTGCATGTTTGCGAAATGCTTAATCGTTGTCACTGCATGGGAAGGTGAGAGAGAAATGCAGCCCTTGTATAGGTAAGTGGATGTAAAAAGTATAGCCAACCCCGGGGTTGGTTGTCAAATTCAAATTAATTGCCCCCTGGTCATGTTTTTTCTTGACAGGGTAAAATTAATATATAATAAATTCTCTTTAAGAAGAGTGAATATTATGAAAATTGCACAGATCAACATACTACTAGTCCTCGTCATTATCGTGGAGGTGATTCTCGTCACCTCCTTACGAAGGGGCTCCTAGTGGCATAACTTAATAATCGTTAAAAGCCGTTATCAGCCCCAAAGGGGGGCAGATAACGGCTTTTTTGTTTTTAGGAGAACTGCTGAAAAATGAGAAGCCATATTGCTACAAAGGGAGCAGCCCGTGCCCCCCACCGCAGCCTGATGAAGGCCGTGGGTTTCACGGACAGGGAAATCAACCAGCCCCTAATCGGGATTGCCAACTCCGCCAATGAACTCATCCCCGGTCACATGCACCTGGACACCATCGTCCAGGCGGTCAAGGACGGGATTCGCATGGCAGGGGGCACCCCCATGGAATTCTCCACCATTGGAATCTGTGACGGCATTGCCATGAACCACAAGGGCATGCACTATTCCCTGGCCTCCAGGGAGCTCATTGCCGATTCCATTGAAGTCTCTGCCACGGCCCACCCCTTTGACGCCATTGTCATGGTTCCCAACTGCGATAAGATCGTACCGGGCATGCTCATGGCCGCCGCCCGGCTGGACATTCCGGCGGTGTTTGCCTCCGGCGGCCCCATGCTTCCCGGACGCCACCCCAATAATAAGGATAAAAAGACCGACCTGATTTCCGTATTCGAAGCCGTTGGGGCCTTTAAAACCGGTAAGATCTCCCAGGAAGAGTTCCTGGCCATTGAAAACTCGGCCTGCCCCACCTGCGGCTCCTGCGCCGGCATGTTCACGGCCAACTCCATGAACTGCCTCACCGAGGCCATTGGCCTGGGACTTCCCGGCAACGGCACCATCCCCGGCGTCATGTCCGAACGGCTGCGGTTGGCCAAGGAAGCCGGCATCGCCGTCATGGACATGTTGGAAAAGGGCATAACCCCCTCCAAAATCATGACCCCGGAAGCCTTTACCAACGCCCTGGTGGTGGACAATGCCCTGGGCTGCTCCTCCAACACCGTTCTCCATCTCAAGGCCATCGGCCACGAAGCCGGCGTGGACATTGACCTGAACCAGATCAATGAAATCTCCAAAAAGACGCCCCACCTCTGCTCCCTGAGCCCGGGCGGTCCCGACCACATCGTGGACCTGAACAGTGCCGGAGGGATCCAGGCCGTGATGAAGGAACTGGCCGACCATGACATGCTGGACACCGGGTGCATCACCGTCACCGGAAAGACCGTGGCCGAGAACCTGGAAACCGTTCAGGTTAAGGACAGGGCCGTCATCCGCCCGGTGGAAGATCCCTACCACACCGAAGGCGGCCTGGCCATTCTCTTCGGCAACATCGCCCCCGAGGGTTGCGTGGTCAAACAATCTGCAGTTCTGCCGGAAATGCTTACCCACCAGGGCCCTGCCCGGGTCTACAATTCCGAAGAAGAGGCATCCGCCGCCATCATGGACCAGCAGATCAACCCCGGTGACGTCATTGTTATCCGCTACGAAGGCCCCGCCGGTGGACCGGGCATGCGGGAAATGCTCACCCCCACCTCGGCCATTGCCGGCATGGGATTGGACGCCCAGTGCGCCCTGATCACCGACGGCCGGTTCTCCGGCGGCACCAAGGGCGCCTCCATCGGCCATGTATCTCCAGAAGCAGCCGACGGCGGCCTCATCGCCCTAGTGGAAGAAGGGGACCAGATCAAAATCGACATCCCCAATAAATCCATTGAACTCATGGTGGCCGAAGACGAGATTGAAAAACGCTTTGGTGCATGGACCAAGCCCGAACCCAAAATCAAAACCGGATATCTGGCACGCTACGCCCGGCAGGTAAGTTCTGCAGGACAGGGCGCCATCTTCAAATAGGAGACAGACCAATGAAATTAAAAGGGGCGCAGATCCTCATTGAAATGATTAAAGCACAGGGCGTGGACACCATCTTCGGCTATCCCGGAGGGGCCACCGTAGACATCTACGACGAACTGGCCAAACAGGACGAACTGCGCCATGTACTGGTCCGCCACGAACAGGGCGCCGTCCATGCTGCAGATGCCTACTCCCGGGTCCACAACGCCACCGGAGTTGCCCTGGTCACCTCGGGCCCCGGTGCCACCAATACCATCACCGGCATTGCCTCTGCCCATTGCGACTCCATCCCCATGGTGGTCTTCACCGGACAGGTGCCCACCGGCCTCATTGGCAACGATGCCTTCCAGGAAGTGGACATTGTGGGAATTACCCGGCCCTGCACCAAGCACAACTATCTGATCAAGGATCCCAACAAGCTGGCCTCCACCATCCAGGAAGCCTTTTACATCGCCCGCACCGGACGCCCGGGTCCGGTTCTGGTGGACCTGCCCAAGGACATCCTCCAGGCCGAGATCGAATTCGACATGCCCGAGGAGACCAAACTCAGATCCTATAAACCCACCTACAAGCCCAATAAAAAACAACTGAACAAGGTGGTCTCCATGGTGAAGGAGAGCCGGAAACCGGTCATCCTCACCGGCGGCGGCGTCATCGCCTCGGGCGCCTCGGAAGAGCTGACCCGCCTGGCCAAGCTGGCCAATATCCCGGTCACCGGGACCCTCATGGGCCTGGGCGGATTCCCCGGCACCGATCCCCTGTGGCTTGGCATGCTGGGCATGCACGGCACCTTCCGGGCCAACATGAGCATCGGCCATTGCGATCTCATCATTGCCGCCGGGGTCCGCTTTGACGACCGGGTCACGGGCAAGATTGAAAAATTCGCCCCCAATGCCAAGATTGTACAGATCGACATCGACCCCACCTCCATCCACAAGAACATCGAGGTCCAATGCCCCATCGTAGGCGACTGCAAAACCACCCTGGAGCACATCCTGGATCTCGTGGAGATGGAAGATCCCGAAGAGTTCAGAATGGACAGAGATGCATGGCTGGATCAGATCAACCAGTGGAAACAGACCCAGCCCCTGCGCTACGAGCAAAAGACCGACGTGATCAAACCCCAGTTTGTGGTTGAAAAACTCCACGAAATCACCAAGGGGGATGCCATCATCGCCACCGAGGTTGGCCAGAACCAGATGTGGACCGCCCAGTACTACCACTTTGACAAGCCCAACCACTTTGTCACCTCCGGCGGGCTGGGCGTCATGGGCTACGGCCTGCCTGCGGCCATCGGCGCCAAGGCCGCCTGCCCGGACAAATTGGTGGTGGACGTGGCCGGTGACGGTTCCATCCAGATGAACATCCAGGAGCTCATGACCGCCATCGAGTACAACCTTGACGTTAAAATCGTCATCCTGAACAACCAATACCTGGGCATGGTCCGCCAATGGCAGGAGCTGTTCTACAACAAGTCCTACGCCTCCACCCCCATGGAAAAGGCCCCGGACTTTGTGAAACTGGCCGATGCCTACGGTGCCACCGGCTTCCGCTGCACCGATCCCGCCTGTGTGGAAGAGACCCTGGAAAAGGGCCTTAGCACCCCGGGTACCGTGATCATGGAGTTCATGGTGGAAAGAGAAGAGCTGGTTTATCCCATGGTACCCGCCGGTGGGGCCATCACCGACATGCTGCTGGTTTAGGGCGCATATAAAAGGAAGAAAGAATGGAAATCAACCGTTACCTGCTTTCGATTCTCGTGGACAATGAACCCGGTGTCCTCTCCAGAATTGCCGGGCTTTTTTCCGGCAGGGGATTCAACATCGACTCTTTGAGTGTGAACACAACCGCCGACCCCGAGGTCTCCCGGATCACCATGGTCACCCTGTGTGACGCCTCCACCATCGAGCAGATCAAAAAGCAGCTCCATAAGCTGATCAACGTCATCACGGTCACCGACCTGACGGAAAAAAAATATGTGGAACGGCAACTGGCACTGGTCAAGGTCCATGCCAAACCCGAAAACCGAGCCGAGATCCTCAGGGTCGTGGATATTTTCAGATCCAAAATCGTGGATGTGGGCCGCAGCCATTACACCATTGAAATTTCCGGTAATATGAATAAACACGAAGCCTTTATCTCATTATTAGAACCCATGGGCATCATGGAAATCGCCTCCACCGGTTCCATTGCGTTGTCCAGGGAAAACGGAAAGTAAAAAAATGGAAAACGTATTTATCTACGACACCACCCTCAGGGACGGCATGCAGGGGGAGAACATCTTCTTCTCTCCCTCTGACAAACTGAAAATCGCCAAAAGGCTGGATGAGTCTGGGGTCCACTACATCGAAGGGGGATGGCCCGGCTCCAACCCCGGAGCCCAGGAGTTCTTTGAACTGGTAAAGGATGTTCCCTTTACCAGTGCCAGGATTACCGCCTTCGGCTCCACCCGGCGCCAGGGGCTCTCCTGTGACCAGGACGTCAACTTGGCCACCCTGATCCAGTGCGGTGCCCCGGTGGTGACCATCTTCGGCAAAACCTGGGATCTCCACGTCAAGGAGATCATGGACAATACCGAGGAAGAGAACCTGGCCATGATCCGGGAGAGTATTGCCTGGCTTTTGGCCCATGACAGGGAGGTTCTCTACGATGCCGAGCATTTCTTTGACGGGTACAAGGACAATGCCGAATTCGCCCTGAAGACCCTCCAGGCTGCCCTGGAAGGCGGCACCCGGACCCTGGTCCTCTGCGATACCAACGGGGGCTCCATGCCCTGTGAGATCGAGACCATTGTCCGGGAGGTGCTGGACCATTTCAAGGGCGTGGAGGGACTGCGCATCGGCATCCATACCCACAACGACTGCGCCATGGCCGTGGCCAACTCGGTGAATGCCGTCCATGCCGGAGCCACCATGGTCCAGGGCACCATCAACGGATATGGAGAGCGCTGCGGCAATGCCGACCTCACCGCCATCATCCCGGTGCTGGCATTGAAGATGAAAAAGCAGTGCATCTCCCCGGAGAACCTGAAAAAACTGCTCTCCCTGTCCCGGTTCGTCTCCGAAACCGCCAACGTGCCCCCCATGCAGGCCCGTCCCTTTGTGGGTCAAAGCGCCTTTGCCCACAAGGGCGGGGTCCATGTGTCGGCCATCATGAAAAACCCCCGGGCCTACGAGCACATTGCCCCGGAGGAAGTGGGCAACAAACGACGGGTTCTGGTCTCCGAGCAGTCGGGCAAGAGCAACATTGATTACAAGGCAAAGGAACTGGGCGTGGACCTGGGGGACGATCCCCGGCTCAAGGCCCAGATTGTGGCCAACATCAAGGAAATGGAGAACGAAGGCTTTGAGTTTGACGCGGCCGAAGGCTCCCTGAAATTGATGATGGAAAAACTCACCGGCAAATACCAGTCCCAGTTCAGCCTGGAATCCTTCAGGGTCTCCGTTGAAAAGGACAAGGAACGGCCCTGCTACTCCCACGCCATGATTAAAATCCGCGTGGGCGACCGCATCGAGATCACCTCGGCCGAAGGGGACGGTCCGGTATCAGCCCTGGATAACGCCTTGAGAAAGGCCTTGTCCACCATTTATCCCAGCATCAATGACCTCCACCTGGTGGACTTTAAGGTTCGCGTCATTGACGGATCCGACGGCACAGACGCCAAGGTCCGGGTACTCATCGAATCCAGGGACACCAAACATATTTTTACCACGGTCGGGGTCTCTGAGGACATCATCGAAGCCAGTTGGCAGGCATTGGAAGAAAGTTTCCAATACAAATTGTCGCTGGATAACGCAAAAGACAATACTTAAAAAAAGGGTAACGAACCATGAGCGAGGACAACCGCATTATCGTCTTTGACACCACCCTGAGGGATGGGGAACAATCCCCGGGGGCGAGCATGAACCAAGCAGAAAAACTGAGAATCGCCACCCAGCTAGAAGCCCTTGGTGTGGATGTCATTGAGGCCGGTTTCCCCGCAGCTTCCGACGGTGATTTTGAAGCAGTGAAAACCATTGCGGAAACCTTGAAGACTGCGCAGATTGCAGCCCTTTGCCGGGCCAACAAAAACGACATCCTCAGGGGATGGGAGGCCATCAAGGATGCCGCCAGCCCCAGGATCCACACCTTTATCGCCACCTCTGAACTCCACATGAAGTACAAGCTTCAGATGGAACCGGAAAAGGTATTGGAAAAAGCAGTGGAGGCGGTGACACTGGCCGCCTCCTTCACCGACAATGTGGAATTTTCCGCCGAGGACGGCTCCCGCTCGGACAAGGACTTCCTCTGCAAGGTCTTTGAGGCCGTCATTGACGCCGGGGCCACCACCATCAACCTGCCCGACACCGTGGGCTATGCCGTGCCCGAGGAATTCTCCGCACTGGTGAAGTATGTGATGGAAAACACCCCCAACATGGACAAGGCCGTTCTCTCCGTCCACTGCCACAACGACCTGGGCCTGGCAACAGCCAACACCATTGCCGCCCTCCAGGCCGGTGCCCGGCAAATGGAAGTGACCATCAACGGCATCGGGGAAAGGGCCGGCAACACCTCCATGGAAGAGGTGGTCATGACCATGAAGACCCGGCCCAACTTCTTCCCCTGCGTCACCAACATCAACACCACCCGGATCTATCCCATTTCCCGGCTGGTGAGCATGATCACCGGCATCCTGGTCCAGCCCAACCGCCCCATTGTGGGCGCCAACGCCTTTGCCCATGAATCTGGAATCCACCAGGACGGGGTTTTGAAAAACCCCATGACCTACGAGATCATGAGCCCGGAAACCGTGGGCATCCACAAGAACAACCTGGTCCTGGGCAAACATTCCGGTCGCCATGCCCTTAAGGCCCACATCTCCGAGCTGGGATACGATCTTTCCGGTGAAGAACTCAACACCGTCTTCACCAAGTTCAAGGCCCTGGCCGACAAAAAGAAAACCATCCAGGACGAAGACCTGGAAGCCCTGGTCAACGAGGTGGTCCTCCGGGCACACAACGATGTCTTCTGCCTGGAATACATCCACGTGCTCTCGGGCAACACCGTCTTCCCCACGGCCTCCATCCAACTCAACGTCAACGGTCGTCTGGTCCAGGGCGCCCTGGAAGGTTCCGGCCCCATTGACGCGGTTTACGCCTGTATCTCCAAGCTTACCGGTACCAAATCCACCCTGCAGCGCTTCACCATCTCGGCCCTGACCGAGGGTACCGACGCCCAGGGTGAGGTTACCGTCCGCCTGGAAGAGGACGGCATCGTGGCACTGGGTAAGGGTGCGGATCCCGACATCATCACCGCATCGGCCCTGGCCTATATCAACGGCCTCAACCGCCTGGAATACCTCAAGACCAACCCGGCCAAGGAAGCGGCCCAGCTCTAATTCAACCCCGTGAAAGGGCCCCTGCCCTCTCAATATGAAAAGCCGCCCCTGCCCTCTCCGGCAGGGGCGGCTTTTTTGTGCCTCCCCCGGGCTGGAACAAATCTCTCCCTGCCCGGCAAAAACAGACTCGATTCCAGAGCCCTGATCACCGACGATTCCCGGGGGGTGATGCACCTTCGCATCAGCCACCCCAACCCCGCACCGGGCAAAAAACAGCCCCAAAAACACCCCCTTAGCGATATCCCCCACCATCCTCTCCGCCCCATCCTCTGTCCTTCTTGGCATCCAAGGCGTTTTCGCATCGCCTCCCTCCCCGGCGTCCCTCCATGGGACACCCCATGGAATTGAGGCAGTTAACCCCATTTCCTTCGCCCGGGATGGCCAACCCCCCTCACCGGGCCCGATGTATTTTCGCATCACATTGTCACCATCACAGACGATCCCTCCGGTGCCCTGCTCGAACCAACCACCCGCCCACACACCTTATTTCTCCCCATGCCCTCCACCCACAAAAAAACCACACTTATTGGCATGGAAATTGAATTATCCCTTTTGGACTCACACGAGATACACCGAATAAATGATCCTCTGAACAGGATCTTATTATAGAGACAAGAGCAATACCGCAACACCGAAGTTAGGAGTAAGACATGACAGGAAAAGAACGAATCCTGAACACCCTCAACCATAAAGAGACCGATGCCATTCCTTGGGTCCCCTTTGCAGGCGTCCACGCCGGACTTCTGGAAGGCTACAATGCCGAAGAAGTCTACAAGGACAGCGACAAATGCTTTGAGGCCCTGAAAAAGGCAAACCAGCTCTACAAGCCCGATGGCCAGCCCATCATGTTCGACCTTCAGTTGGAGGCCGAGATCCTTGGCTGCGACCTGCTCTGGGCACAGGATTCCCCCCCCACCGTGGTTAGCCACCCCCTGTCCGACACCCAGGAGATCCCCTCAAAAATCCCCCAACCCCACGAAGGCCGCCTTGCCATGGAGCTGGATGTCATGCACCGAATGAAGGCAGAATTCGGAAAAACCACCGCCCTCTACGGCCTGGCCACTGGCCCCTTTACCCTGGCCCTCCACCTGCGGGGGACCAATATCTTCATGGACATGGTCACCAACCCCGACTACATCCACGACCTCCTGGACTATTGCGCCGATGTGGCCGTGGCCGTTTCCGGGTACATCCTTGACACTGGAATGGATGTCCTGGCCCTGGTGGATCCCATGATCTCCCAGATCTCCCCTGCCCATTTTGAAAAATTCATGGCCGCCCCCTTTAAACGGGTCTTTGACCACATCCGGGAAAAGGGCGGGAAATCCTCCTTCTTTGTCTGCGGCAACGCCATCAAAAACATGGATCTCATGTGCCAAACCGGTTGCGACTCCATCTCCATCGATGAAAACGTCAACCTGGTGGAAGGCAAAAAGATCTGTGACCGCCACAATGTGGTTCTGGGCGGCAATATCCCCCTGACCACCACCATGCTCTTCGGCACCCAGCAGGACAACATGAAATATGTGGTGGACCTCATCGACGCAGTGGGTTCCACAAAGAACCTGATCATCGCCCCGGGCTGCGACATGCCCTATGCCACCCCCATGGAAAACGTCATTGCCACGGAACAGGCCGTCCACAACACCGATGCCGTCCGGGAAATGGTGAAGAACTACGAAACCGCCGAAGTGGAATTCACAGGAGAGCTCCCCGACTACGACCACCTGGAAAAACCCCTGGTGGAAGTTTTCACCCTGGATTCCGTGGCCTGTGCCGCCTGCACCTATATGCTGGCCGTGGCCATGGACGCCCAGAAGGAGTTCGGAGATGCCATAGAAGTGGTGGAGTACAAGTACACCGAGCCCGAGAACATCGCCCGCTGCCGGGAAATGGGCGTAAAGCAGCTCCCCTCCATCTACATCAATGGAGAGCTGAAACACTCCTCCCTCATCCCCTCCCAGGAAGAACTCTACGCCGAGATCAAGGAGGTCCTGTGATCCCCTACGTCTTTCTTACGGGTTTCCTGGGTGCCGGGAAAACCACCCTGCTCAACACCCTGCTCAACCAATACAGGGGCATGAAGATCGGGGTCATTGTAAACGATTTCGGTGACATGGATGTGGATGCCGGCCTCATCGACAGCAGCGCCCTGGCCGGCGAAGTCAAGGAACTCAAGTCGGGACAGATCTTCTGCTCCTGCCTTTCCGGCTCCTTTGTGGATTCAGTCCTGGCCTACCGGGATGTCAAACCCGACCTTCTCATTGTGGAGTGTTCCGGCCTGGCCAAGCCTTCGGGCCTCAAGGACATCGCCCAGTCCATCGACATGATCGCCCCCGGGGAGTTCACCTGCGGCGGCATGGCCTGCCTTGTGGACGGAGAGCGCCACATGCAGCTGGAGCAAAGTCTCATGGTCCTCACCGAGCAGATGGACGCCAGCACCCTTTTGCTGGTCACCAAAACAGACCTGCTGCCGGAAGCGGAAAAGGAGGCCCTGCTGGCCCACCTCACCGCCCACTATCCCGACAAGCAGATCCTCCTCTCCACCAAAGGAAAGATGGCCGGCGACTTCCTCACCCACCTCATGGAGGGAGAGGATGCCTATCTGAACATGGACGCCGAGCGCTTCTCCGGGTGGGGCCCCAAGGGACGCCCCAAATCCTTTGTCATCAAGCCCGCCCTGAAAACCGCCCAGGAGCTCTACCACAAACTCACCCCCTACCTGAACCGCCTCTACCGCATCAAAGGCGGGGTGAACACCGCCGACCGCGGCACCGTCTACGTGGACGGGACCTCCGCCGGCATTGAGGTAAAAAAAGCCCCGCCCACGGTGGAATCGGGCATCGTGGTCATTACCCACGACCCGAGTCTGGAGTTTGAACTGGCGTTTCTCTAATCCAGGCATGCCACACATAATAAATTAAACAAACCGGGACCGCAGATAAACCATCGCATTCCCGACTGGTAAAAGCCGCCCCTGTCAATGCCAATGACAGGGGCGGCTTTTTATTGGCGCGAGTCCACAAGTCAGGCTGGGTTATTTTGCCTGTAGCGGTCTGAATTAGCCCTTGGATATGGTCTTTTCCAATTGTGGATGGTATATCCTGTTCCGTAATATATTTCAGTAACACTCAATGGGCAGGATCAATGGTTACAGGCGAAGTTAAAAACAAGGTCGACAAGATCTGGGAAATATTCTGGACAGGCGGGATCACCAATCCCCTCACCGTGATTGAACAATTTACCTATCTCCTTTTTATCAAAGGATTGGACGACCGGCAGAATGATCTCGATCAAAATGCCGCTATATTGGGGATCGAATCAAGGGCTGTTTTTGCCCCGAAGGAGCAGCACCTTCGGTGGTGAGGTGGTACGGTAATACTGGACACATTTTTAAGAGTGGGGTAAATCCCCCTGAGGAGGTGTCCAATGAAACAGAAAAGAAAAACGTATACTCAAGAATTTAAACAAGAAGCCGTCAAGCTGATCACCGAACAGGGATACCAGATCGCTGAAACCGCCAGGAACCTTGGTATAAATGTAAGCATGCTACGCCGATGGAAAAATGAAATTGAAGGAGTGGAATCAGATCCTTCGGATGCATCATTACAGGCCGAATTGAAACGCCTCCGCAAAGAAAATAAACGATTGAAGATGGAGCGTGAAATCTTAAAAAAGGCAGCAGCCTTCTTCGCGAACGAAATGAGCTGAAATATCAAGTGAAACTCGCTCCCGCAGAGCGGGAGGCTTCATGAAGCCCCCTCGAAGGGGGCGTTTACGTAAGGAAAGCCCCGTTGGGGCTATTTAAAAAGTTCTAACTGGTTCTGCTCTGCTTTTTCTTGATTCCTGATATAGGCGCGAACTGTTGCCTCATCAAAACCGATCGTGCTCACACAGTACCCTCTGGCCCAAAAACTCAACCCGGTCGACTTTTCCATTCCTAAAACTTGTCGGTGGATTCGTACGGCACTTTTCCCTTTCAAAAATCCAATGCTATGAGAAACACTAAGTTTTGGAGGGATTTTCAAACACATATGGACATGATCTGGCATCAGATGGCCCTCCAGAAGTTCTATACGCTTCTGTCTACATAAATCTTTTAAAATTTCACCAACTCGACGTCTAAATTTCCCGTACAACTTCTTTTTCCGGTATTTTGGCACAAATACCACATGATATTTGCAATCCCATCTCACATGAGATAGGCTTTCCCAATCGTGCATAGGTTCATCCTCTCTGGCCCTTTGGGGCTTTCCATGGGGATGAACCTATATCATTTCTCACTGTATCGGTTGAACCTCTTAGGGTCCTCCACCATAGGTGGAGGATTACGTCACGGATTTATTGATAACGAGAAGAAGGCATATCCAATAGTTTTACTGTGTGGTGTCATGCAGGTATCCCGAAGTGGCTATTATGCATGGAAAAATGGGACCAAATCCCAACGCAGGCAAGAATATGAACGTATGATTCCCATCGTTCAAGATGCCCATGCCAAATCCCGGGGGACCTATGGTGCCAGAAGGATTGCATCGGAAATAACATCAAAAGGTTATTCCTGTGGCCGGTATAAGGCCAAAACGATCATGAATCTTGCAGGAGTGGCCGCTAAACAGAAGAAGAAGTTTAAAGTGACGACTGACAGCAAACACAATTTACCCGTAGCCCCCAATTTGCTTGATAGACAATTCAAGGTCAAAGAGCCTGATCAGTTCTATGTCTCAGATATTACGTATATTTGGACCCAAGAAGGCTGGTTGTATCTGGCCGTTGTCATTGATTTGTTTTCCCGCCAGGTTGTGGGGTGGTCCATGAGTAGTCGTATGAAAACGGATCTGGTCATCAATGCTTTGACGATGGCCCGTTGGCGTCGTCACCCTGGAGCCAGAGTCATTTTTCATTCCGATCGAGGGAGCCAGTATTGCAGCAAAAAATTCCAAAAAGAACTGAAGATGTATGGGATGATCAGCAGCATGAGCAGAAAAGGCAACTGTTGGGATAATGCGGTTGCTGAAAGTTTTTTCGGCAGTTTGAAAACAGAACGCATTTTCTTTGTCAATTATAAAACCCGTGAGAATGCCAGGAGGGATATTGTTGACTACATCGAAATGTTTTACAACAGTCAGAGACGGCATTCCTATCTTGGGTATATAAGTCCAAAGGAATTTGAGAAACAGCAGCTTTTGAAAAAAGCCGCTTAAAAAACTGTCCAGTTTTACTTGACCACGTCACGACTGGATGTGGGGTAATTTTAGAACAGGACGCTCCCAACCAATGGAAACTCGCCGGGGGCACTGGTGTTAACACGGTAAATTCGAAAATGAATTATCGTGCCAACGGAACGACAATTTTGCACTCAAGGCTCCCTTTTAAAAATTGGCCACAAGCGCACTTCTGGAATTCCCGGGCCCCCGCTAATGGAGAATGATACTCCTTATTCTCCGCTGGTTTTGTAACCATTACGCATCTGATGGGTCTCCGAATTCCGCCTCCAGTTCCTCGATGGACGGAAGGCTCGGTTTTAAATTGTCCGGCAGGGCCCGGGTCAATTGGTATTCAGAAACCCCCATGGGTTTGCCCATATCGCTCAGGGCATATTCCACCACCACTTGATCACGGGATTTGCACAACAAAATGCCGATGGTGGACTCGTCCCCATCCCCTCTCAATTGTTCATCCAGTGCTTTCAGGTAAAAGTTGAGCTTGCCCGCATACTCCGGTTCAAACGCCTCTGTTTTCAATTCAATCACCACATAGCAGTGCAATTTTGTATGGTAAAATAAAAGGTCAAGAACAAAATCCCGCTTGCCCACCCGCAATCCCCTTTGTCGCCCCATAAAGGCAAATCCGGCCCCCAGCTCAAGCAAAAACTTGGTAATGTGGTCAATCAATGCTGTTTCCAGTTCCCGTTCATTGTAATCCCGGGTCATGGTCAGAAAGTCAAAGGTATAGGGATCTTTAATGAGTTGCTGTGCCAGGTCCGACTGTGGGGCCGGAAGCGTCTCCACAAAGTTGGTGACCGCTTTTCCCCTGCGATGAAATAACCCCTTCTCGATCTGATGGGTCAGCACACTCCGGCTCCAATTGTTTTCGATGGTCTCCTTAACGTAATAAAGGGCCTCGACCACCCCATTGCATTTTGAAATAATAACCCGGTTATGCCCCCAAGGAACGCGAACCAATGCCGCCACCACCTGCTGCTGACCAATTTGGCCACAAGTTGTGGCCAAATTCGAAACGCCCTCCTTATAAAAGAGAAACCACTGCCGGATGGCTCTGATGTTTCGATATGAAAACCCCTTCATATCCGGGAATTCCGCCATAAGATCGGTACTCAACTGCTTCAAAAATCCACTGCCCCATTTGGCGGATTTCTGGCGATCCACAATGTCCGCCCCAAGCTCCCAGTATAAGGTCAGCAATACCGAATTTACCTGGACTGCTGCTTTTATTTGGGTAGCACGGATACGTTCTTTTATCTCCATTAGCCATTTACGATATTCAGGTGTTTTGATGGGGGAATCGGTCACCATGTTTTTTCTCCTTTAAGCACTGAAAAAACAGAAGCTGGAATTGAAGGGCGACGGGTCAGGCTTTTATAAGAGTTCGCTTCCCGGGATATTGAAATGTTTCCCTTTGTATTCTCATATATCTCCTGCCATCCCATTTTTCAACACTTTCAATATATTACAAAATATCAAAAGGGCTTTATTTCCGTTTTATTGAAACAAAACCATTTGTGTCCGAAATTATGAAATTTTTCCCCATGAAGAGTTCAAAAGACCTAAGATGCTACGATGATAAAACAATGGCCATCTATATCCTCCCTTAAAATACCACCATTCGAAATCGGCCCGACGTATGAATACCCTTGCCCATTCACTCAAAGTGTGAATATGTAAGAAGACATTTACCCGAATATGCCATGACAATTTGCTCCTAAAAGGGATGGAATACTTGATACGAATTAAAGTGTACCCACCCGACTTCCTTGACATCTGCCGTGGCAAATTGTCCCCCTTCGGGCGAGATGCCTTCACCGGATCTGCCGCGTTTCGGAATGACTTGCAGTAAACCATTACGACTGCCCATTCCGCGCCTTGCAGATCCGGCAAATCCATCTCGTGACATATCCGGGTCCAAATAAACAATTCGTTCCCGTTTCTCCTCATCGGGGGTTCCATCAATGTTTAGCTCCGAAAGGATGTGCGCATGAAAAGAATAGCTTTGCTCTTTGCATCGGCGATACTCTGTCTGGCCCTTGTTGTTCCGGCGGGTGCGGCCCAAAAAGACACCGTTGTTTCCGCCATTATTTCAACGATTCAATCCATGGATCCGGCCAAGGCATATGATGATTCGTCCGCCACCAAGCTCTACAATATCTACGATACCCTGGTGGCCTTCAAGGAAACCAAGACCGACGAGTTCGAACCCCGCATTGCCGTGGAGATTCCCACGGTGGCCAATGGCGGGATTTCCAAGGATGGGAAGACCTATACCTTTAAGATCCGCAAAGGGGTGACGTTCCACAACGGGGCCGAACTTACGATTGAGGATGTGGTCTACTCCTTTAAGCGGAACCTGATTGTGGATGCCGAGGGCGGTCCCATGGCCCTGCTGCTGGAGCCCCTGACCGGGGAAGTGAGCACCCGCAAAGACGGAAAAATTGTTCCGGGGATTTTTGAAAAAATCGACAAGTGCATTGAGGCCAAGGGCGACGCCGTGGTCTTCCACCTGCCCAAGCCCTTCCCGCCCCTCATGGGGATCCTCACCTATACCAGCGGGGCCATCCTGGACAAGGAATGGGCCATTGCCCAGGGCTGCTGGGATGGGGACATTGCCAATGCCGCCAAATACAACGGCCCGGACACGGGCAAGGAACCCCTTCACCATATCACCAACGGGACCAATGCCTATCGGCTGAAGAAATGGGAAGCGGGCAAGGAGATGGTCCTGGAACGGTTTGAAGACCATTGGGGACAGCAGGCGGCCTACAAAACCGTGCGCATCAAAATCATCCCGGAATGGTCCACCCGGAAGATGATGTTCCTCAACGGAGATGCCAACGACATTGAGATCCCGGCCCAGTACTATGCGGAGATGGAGGCCGGTAAGGGAATCAAGCTCTATAAATATCCCAACCTGGGGGTGACCTGCGCCATGTTCACCCAGAAGCTGGAGATGACGGCCAATCCCTATGTGGGCTCTGGGAAGCTGGATGGAAAGGGCATCCCTGCCGATTTCTTCAGCGATAAGAATGTCCGTTTGGCCTTTGCCCATGCCATTGATTACCAGGCCATCATCAACGAGGTGGCCAACGGCCTGGGCTCCATCCCGGCCAACCCCATTGTGGACGGCCTCCCCTATCAGAAAGACACCTTCCATCCCCAATTTGACATGGAAAAGGTGGAAGCCTATCTGAAAAAGGCCCACGGGGGCAGGCTGTGGGAAAAGGGGTTCAAACTCACCCTGCTCCACAATACGGGCCGGGAGATCCGGCGGGTTGCCGCCACCATGATGGCCGAGAACATCTCCTCCCTCAATCCCAAATTTGAGCTGGATGTCCAGGCCCTGGACTGGGGGGAATACCTCACCGCCATCCAGCAAAGCCGCCTGCCCGTCTTTGTGGTGGGCTGGGGCGCCGACTACCCCGATCCCCACAACTTTGCCTTCCCCTATCTCCATTCCAACGGGTTTTATTCCAAGTACATCGGCTATAACAACCCCGAGGCCGACCGCCTCATCAAGATGGGGATAGAGACCGCGGCCATTGATGAGCGGCGGAAGATCTACCATAGGATCCAGGATATCTGGGCCGAGGATATCCCCGGGGTGACGGTGATCCAGCGCCTTGGGGCCAAGGGATTCTCCGACAATATCAAAGGATTCCACCCCAATCCCATGTACCAGGGGACCTATACCTTCTTTTATCACCTGCGCTAGGACGAAGTTTGGATGAGACCCCGGGCAGGCCACGCGGTCTGCCCGCCACCCCGTGATAACTCCAGGGGGCTTTTAATCTTCAAGGTTGTGGAAGGATGGGGTTGTGGCGGCCTTCATTGCCAGACGATTGATGTTCATGGTCATTGTGCTCTTCGGTGTCTCGGTTCTCATGTTTTCCATCCTCATGAGTTTCAGCCCGGAGCGGCGGGCGGCGGCCTTTGTCCGGTCCCCCCAGCAGGTGAAGGAGATCCCCAACCTGGTGAAGAAATACGGCCTGGACCAGCCCTTCTACGTCCAATACGTGAACTGGCTCAATGAAATCTCCAAGGGGAACTTCGGCTATTCCACCGTGGCCGCCTCCCCCACCCTGGATGCCATTAAAAAGTATTTGCCCACCACGGTGGAGCTGAACCTTTTTTCCATGCCCATCATCATCACCCTGGGCATCTGGCTGGGGACGGTGGCCGGGATCCACAGGGACAGTTTCATCGACCACACCACCCGCATCGCCGCCATTGTGGGCTGGTCCCTGCCCACCTTTCTCTTTGCCCTGATCCTGCTCATGATCTTCTACTCCCAGTTCCAGCTCTTCCCCCCGGAGATCATCTCCGACCCCATTGACGATTTCATCTCCAACAACCCGGACAAATTCACCCAATACACGGGGATGTACGTGGTGGACGGTCTTCTGAACCGGAATTTCGAGGTGGTCTGGGACGCCCTCAAGCACCTGGTCCTGCCCGTGGCCACCCAGGTCACCGTTGTCATTGCCATCCTGGTGCGGGTGATGCGTTCCTCCATGCTGGAGGAGATTTCCAAGGATTACATCATCACGGCCCGGGCCAAGGGGGCGGATCCCCACACGGTCTACCACAAGCATGCCAAGAAGAACGCCCTGCTCCCGGCCATCACCGTTGCAGGATGGCTTGTGGCCCTGTCCATTGAGGGGAGCGTCACCGTTGAATTCATCTTCAACAGGGCCGGCCTGGGACTGCTCCTGGTCAAGGCGGCCACCCAGCTGGATATCCCCGTGGTCCTGGCCATCAGCATTTTTTTGGGACTGATCTATGTGGTGGCCAACCTGATCATCGATATCCTTTACGCCGTCATTGACCCCAGAATCCGACTCACCTGAACCAAGGGCTTTTATGGAAAACACCAGTCGACATCCCAGGCTCAAGGAACTCAAGTTCACCCTCCATAGGATCTTCAGGAATCCTTCGGCGGTGATCGGGGTGGTTTTGCTCCTGGCCTTTGCCCTGGTGGCGATCCTGGCCCCTTACATTGCCCCGCCCAAATATGCCCACAAGCCCTATATGATGCCCCACAAGGGCTATTCCATGACGCCCAAGCCCCCCAGCGAAGAGAACCTCTTCGGCACCACCTCTGGCCAGTACGATATTTTCTACGGCTGCGTCTGGGGGACCCGCACCGCCTTTGGCATCGGCATCATCGTGGTGGTCTCTGCCTTTCTCATCGGGGCGAGCCTGGGGATTGTTGCCGGCTATTACGGGGGGTGGATCGACGAGATCATCATGCGCCTGGTGGATGTGTTTTTTGCCGTGCCCTTCACCATCCTGGCCATGGCCTTTGTGGTGCGGTTCGGTCGGGGGCTGGACCAGATCATGGTGGCCCTGATCCTGGTGGTCTGGCGGCGGTACGCCCGGGTGATGCGGGCCGGGGTTCTCTCCGTGCGCAACGAGGACTATATCCTGGCGGCCCGGTCCATGGGGGTGTCGGATATCCGGATCATGCTCCGCCATGTCTTCCCCAATGCGGTCTATCCCGTTATGGTCATCGCCTTCATGGATGCCGGCTCCATTGTCATCACCGCAGCCTTCCTCAGCTTCATCGGCCTTGGGGCCCCCATTGGATATGCCGACTGGGGGCAGATGCTGGCCATGGCCCGGAATTATATTGTGGGCCCGCCCGGGGAGCCTCTCAAGTATTGGTACACCATCTTTTTCCCGGGCATGTCCATGATCCTCTTTGTCCTGGCCTGGAACCTGTTCGGCGACGCCATCCGGGACGCCTTTGACCCGAAATTGAGGAGGAAATAGCACCCCAACATGGCCCCCATTTTGGACATACGGGATCTGGTCACCCGGTTCTACACCTACGAAGGGGTGGTCAAGGCGTTGAACCGCATCTCCTTTACCGTGGACCATGGGGCCACCTTTGGGCTGGTGGGGGAGAGCGGTTGCGGCAAAAGCGTCACGGTCCGGTCCCTGATGCAGATCGTCCAAGCCCCGGGCGTCATTGAAGGAGGAGAGATCTGGTTCTCCCCGGATCCAGGCAATGGCACTGGAAATAGAACGGACACTGAATCAAAGAGCGAACCGGCCAGTGAAGAAGGCCGGACAGACCTGCTGACCCTGGATGAAACCGCCATGCAGGACATCCGGGGCAACCGCATCTCCATGATCTTCCAGGAGCCCAATGCGGCGCTCAACCCCATCATGACCATTGGGGAACAGATTGCCGAAAGCTACCTTTTCCACCGGCGGGAGCAGATCATTGAACGGCTCCTGGGCCGGGGGGCAGCGGACAATCCCTTTCCCGAAGTAAAAATCTCCGGGCTCCTCAAGCCCCTTTACGTCCTTGCCCTTAACCGGCCCCATGCCCTGGTCTTTAAACTGCTGAAACGGCTCCCCGTCCTCAAACACTGGGACCGGGCCATCCTGGATACTGCGGTACTCAAGTCCGTGGAGCTGCTGGCCGACCTGGGCATCCCCAACCCGGAACGCATGGTTGACCAATACCCCCACCATCTCTCCGGGGGGATGAAGCAGCGGGTGGTCATTGCCATTGCCCTGGCTTCGGAGCCGGTCCTCCTCATTGCCGACGAGGCCACCTCCAACCTGGATGTCACGGTCCAGGCCCAGATCCTGGACCTGCTCAACCACCTGAAACAACGGCAGGTGATCTCCTCCATTGTCCTCATCACCCATGACCTGGGGGTGGTGGCCGAGACCTGCGACCGGGTGGGGGTGATGTATGCGGGCAACCTCTGCGAGGTGGGGGATGTGAAGCAGATCTTTGGAGATCCCAGACACCCCTACACAAAGGCGTTGCTGGCGTCTGTGCCCAAGGTGCGGCAGACCGGGGATCTCATCAGCATCCCCGGCAATGTCCCCAACCTGGTCCATCCCCCGCCGGGCTGCCGGTTCCACCCCCGGTGCGCCCATGCCATGGACCAATGCAAAACCCGGTTCCCTGAACAGACAAAGGTCGGCAGGGACCATTATGTGGCCTGCTATCTCTTTGACAAAGAATCGGATGACAATAAATCGAATAAATTAGGATCGAATAAATAAAGTTTGGATGAATAAGGATAGGATGGAAAAGATACTCACCCTTGAAAGGCTGAAAAAGCACTACCCCATCCTGGGGGGCGTCCTGAGGCGGCAGGTCAATGCGGTGCGGGCCCTGGACGGCATTGATCTGACCATCCACAGGGGGGAATGCATCGGCATTGTGGGGGAGAGCGGCTGTGGCAAAACCACCACGGGCAAGGCCGTGATCAAACTCCACCCGACCACCTCGGGCCGAATCCTCTATCATCCCCCGGGCAATGAACCCGGTGTGGACATCACCCGGCTCAGCCCCAGGCAGGCCCGGCGCATGGGTCTCACCGGAAAGATGCAAATGGTCTTCCAGGACCCCACCACCTCCCTGAATCCCCGGATGCTCATCAAGCACATCATTGCCGAACCCTTGAAGGCCCAGGGCGGCCACAGCTCCGGGGAGATCCACGACAGGGTCCTTGAACTCTTGAACCGGGTGGGCCTGACCCGGGACCATCTATTGCGCTACCCCCATGAGTTCTCCGGGGGGCAACGCCAGCGCATTGCCGTGGCACGGGCCATTGCCACCCACCCCGAACTCCTGGTCCTGGACGAGCCCACCTCGGCCCTGGACGTTTCGGTCCAGGCCCAGATCCTCAATCTGCTCAAGGCCCTTAAGGAAGAATTCAACCTCACCTATCTTTTCATCACCCACCATTTGCTGGTGGTGAAGTACATCAGCAGTCGCATCGTGGTCATGTACCTGGGAAAGATCGTTGAGATGGCCGACACCCAGACCCTCTTTGACACCCCCCGCCACCCCTACACCTTTGCCCTGTTTTCCGGGATTCCCTCCACCGACGGAACTGCGGTAGCCGACCGCATCGTCCTCACCGGGGATGTGCCCAGCCCGGTGGACCCGCCACGGGGCTGCCGCTTCCACACCCGATGCCCCTTTTGCATAGAGATCTGTGAACAGACCATGCCCGAACTTGAGGCTGCCGACGGGGACACCTGCCACCAGGTGGCCTGCCACAGGGCATGGGAGATCCCGAAGCTCATCCGGGACAGCTATGGAAAGACGGGATAAACTTAAAACCTAAAAATGAAAAATCCCCATGAAGACCAGGAATTTATCCTGATCCATGGGGCTTTCCATCGGAAAATTCAAGCGATATCTACCACATTTCACGATCCCGGATATACCATGCCCGCTTGCGCCACAAAGCCCGGAAGCGGTGAAGTCCGGGGGGGGACGTTCATCATATTTTAAACTGGCCCACGGAATCATCCATCTGGCCGGCCAACTGGCTGAGGATATCTGCGTCTCCCCGGACCTGGCTGCTCCCCTGGGTAATGTCCTGGGAGGTCCGGCGGAGGATGTTGATATCCTTTGCCACGCCTTCGGCAGTGAGGGAGGTCTGGGAAACCCCGGTGCTGACCTCCTGGATGCCCTGGGCAGCCTGGCTCACGTTCTTGGCAATATCCTTGGTGGTGGCACTCTGCTGCTCCACGGCTGCGGCCACGGCATCCACCATCTCGTTGAGCCCGGTGATCACGTTGATGATTTCGTCGATTTCAACCACGGTCTGCTGGGTGCAGCCCTGGATCTGGCCGATATTGCCCTTGATCTCCTGGGTGGCCCCGGCGGTCTGGCGGGCCAGTTCCTTGATTTCCTGGGCCACAACGGCAAATCCCTTTCCGGCCTCACCGGCCCGGGCCGCTTCAATGGTGGCGTTCAGGGCAAGCAGATTGGTCTGGTCGGAGATATCATTGATGGTTTCCACGATCTTCCCGATTTCCTGGGCCACCTGGCTGAGGCGGTCCACGTTTTCCGAGGCAGAGTGGGTCCGGGAAACCGCATCACGGCTGCTCTGCCGCGTTTTTTCCGTATTTTGGGCGATCTCATTAATGGTGGAGGTCATTTCTTCGGCCGCCACCGAGACCATGTTGATATTGGAGGCGGATTCCTCTGCCCTGGTGGCCATCAGTGCCATGGCACTGGTCATTTCCTGGGTGGAGGCCACCACGGAATCGGTGCGCCGGGACATGTCCTCGGCGGCCTGGGACATGGTGTCGGAAACGGTCACCAGGGCGTCGGAGGCGGTGTTCAGCTTTCCGGCATTCATGGAAATCCCCTGGATAATATTCCGGATTTTATCCACAAACAAGTTGAACCAGGTCGAAAGCTGGCCGATTTCGTCCTGGTTTTTCACCACCAGCCGCTTGGTGAGATCGCCCTCCCCCTGGGCAATATCCCCTAGCATGTCCGAGGCCAATGTCACGGGTTTTACCATGAGCAGCTTGAGGCAGAAAACAATGGTGAGGATCATGGCCAGGACCGATCCCAGGGAGACCAGAACCTGGAAGGTGATGGACTTGGAAATGCTCTTGCCGGCCAATGCCTTGAATTCATCAATGGTGGCCTGGGTCCGCTCCTCCTGCTTCTGGATGGCCTTCACCACCCTGGCATCGGTGTAAAACAGTCGCAGGGTGCCCACGGTCTCCTTCTGGTACACCACCCGGGCCTCCATGGACAGGTTCCGATCCAGGGCCAAATCATCGGGTAGGGCCGGGCCCGAGGTGAGTTCGGGTGTTTTCCAGGCCGCCCCAAAGGGATTGCCGTCCACATCCAGAACCTCAAAGGCCACCAGGTCCTTGAGCCGAAGATAACTGCTGAGCATGCGATTTACCGCCACATCGTCAAAATTATAGACCATGGGCGGAATCACACCGGCGCAGATGTCCTTGACCGCGGTCAGATCCTGGATCAGGGATTCCCGGCGGACCGTCCGGTCCTCCTGGAGTTCGGATTTTTCATTTTCCACCATCCGGCTGAGGATGGTATCCGCCAGGCCGGATTGGAGATGAATGGCCGTAAAGGCCCCGGCAGAAAGGAGTACCAGAATAATCAAACTGCACGCAAATGCCGTTTTAAAAGAGATGCTCGCAAAAAGTTGTTTTAAATTAATTTTCACGGAATGGCCTCTATTGTTTCCCGGGAAAATTCAGAACCCGGTACGTGTAATGCTTTACAAACATAGGTTTCGGGGAACCCCATGGAAGGGCAATTTGCAACAACGGATTCCGGGGGAAAGGATGGCGCCCCTTTACCAATGGACGCACTCAAATGCGTTGAAGCAAATTGCCATGACAGAAAAGGACTATTTGGCTCCGGTCAGTTTGGCATAGGTGCCGTCGGCCTTGAGCCGGGCAATTTGTGCACTGAGTTTTTTGGCCAGTTCGGCATGCTGGGGTTGCACATAAATATAGAGGGAAATCATGGCCACGGGCGGTTTAAGAGCCGCAAGGCCGGAGGTTTTGAATTCATCGGACTGGAGAACGGGCTCCACCAGTGCTGGGGAGAAGGGAAAGACATCGGCACGTCCGGAAAGTACCATTTTCAGGCCCTGGCGGACGGAATTCACCGGCATGAGGTGGGGGTGACCGGCCAATTTGGTTTCCACCTGTTTCATTCCCTTGAAATAGGCAACCTTATAGGCTTTCAGGCTTTCCCACCCATTGATTTTAAGGGTCTGGTCCTTGGCATAGGCCAGGTAGGGGATATGGGAGACCGCTTCCTCCACCTTGACCAGACCGGGAAGAATCTTGTCAAACCCGTCCAGCCGGGCGATGTCCCCATCCAGTTTCCCCTGTTTCAGCATGTTCATGGACCGGTTTCCGGCCATGCAGGCCACCTTTATTTTCACGCCCATATCCTTGGTGAGGAAATCAACGATCTGTTGGGATCCTATGGCCACTTTGGAGCCGGGTTCAACACCGGTGAGGGACATGGTGAGATGTTGTTGTGCATGGGTAAAGGAAGTGAAACCCAGCATCAGAACAGCAATAAGAACAGGTACAAGTCGTTTCATGTTTACTCCATTGCTAAAATGATTATATAAAAGTTTACTTTGAATAGAGGTTAAAACAGGGCCATGTCAAGGAGAATATAGGTGGATAATTGGCAGGAATCATGGATTTAAATTCCAGTTCCCATAAAAAAAGCCCGTCAAAATACAACTCACATCGCTTCATACCCAGTTGAATTTATAGGTTTTTTTCGATACCCCCTATCCTTCCCCCTTGTCCGTGGGCATGGACAAGGGGGGCTTAATATACTGAAGAAAAAAAATAATCACGGGTACAAATTTTAGCCGTAATCAACGATACAACTTGACTCCGCTCAGATATAAAAAAAATGTGGAGGAGAAATCCATGCCCGGAATGGGGTGGGAAAAACGGAACCGGCGCCCATGAATCTGGAACCGGTTCCGGAAGGGGTGGGTCAAGGGTTGAGTTTCTTCAGCCCCTTGATCTCTTTAGGGGTGAGATGGCGCCAGGCACCGGACTTTAGATTGCCCAGGCCCACCGAAGACATCCGCAGCCGCTGGAGGCGGTCCACCCCGTTGCCCACCTTGGCTACCATCTTACGGATCTGCCGGTTGCGGCCCTGCTTGAGGATGATCTTGAATTCCTTGGTCCCCAGGCGCTTGACCTTTGCCCTTCGGGTTCTTTCCCCCTCGATGACAATGCCCTTGGCCATGGCCTCCAGATCCTTGTCCCGCATGGGACGGTGGGTGGTGACCCGGTACTCCTTTTCATGGTTATGGGAGGGATGGGAGAGCTTATTATGGAGATCCCCGTCGTTGGTAAGGAGGACCAGGCCGTCGGAGTCCTTGTCCAGGCGGCCCACGGGATAGACCCGCTCCTTGATGTCCACTATATCCAAGATGACCTTGGCATTCTTATGGGAGCAGGAGGTGATCACCCCCTTGGGCTTGTTCACGGCCAGGTAGACATGGGGATCGGATTGCTTCAGGCCCACGGGCTTGCCCTGGAAGGCGACCTTGTCTGCGGTCGGGTCCACCTGGGTTCCCAGGGTTAGGACCGTCTGCCCGTTCACGGTCACCTTCCCCTCCAGGATATGGGCCTCGGCCGCTCTTCTGGAACAGACACCGGCATGGGCCAGAAATTTCTGAAGGCGCATGGTCTCTTTCTTTTCCGGCCCATGGCCCTGGGATGGGGAGTGCATCCTGACCATGGGATCAGGACCTGTAGTCGGCGTTGATTTTGACATAGTCTTCACTGAAATCGCAAAAGAGGAAGGCATCCTCAAACTTGCCAAGGTTGAGGTCCAGAAGGATGTGGATCTCCTTGGCCTTCATGATCTCTGCAGCCTTTTTCTCGGCCTCCAGCCCCAGCCATTCCCCCCTGAGGACCAGGGCCTGGGATTCAAAAAAAAGGTCCATGAGATCGGCATCCACCTCGGCACCGGAGCGTCCGGCCGCTGCGGTTATCCGGCCCCAATTGGGGTCCTCTCCGTAGATGGCGGTCTTCACCAGGTTGGAATGGGCAATGGCCTCGGCCGCCTTAAAGGCATCCTGGGCCGTCCGTGCCCCCTTCACCCGTATCTGGACCACCTTGGTGGCGCCCTCCCCGTCCCGGACAATCATCTTGCCCAGCTCAAAGCAGACCTTTTCCAGAAGATCGGAAAAAACGGATAAGGAGGCCTCGTCCTCCACAGCGGCCTCACCGGCACCCGAGGCCATGCAGAGCAGGGTATCGTTGGTGGAGGTGTCCCCGTCCACGGTGATACGGTTGAAGGATTTTTCATTGGCTGCGGAAAGACAGGCTTTCAGATCCCCGGGGGAAATCCGGGCATCGGTGAGGACATAGGCCAGCATGGTGGCCATGTCCGGCCGGATCATACCCGATCCCTTGGCCACGCCCACCATCTTGATTTTCTTTTCTTTGCCCGGGATCACTGCCTCCATCTGCACCATTTTGGTGCTGAGGTCCGTTGTCAGAATGGCCTGGGCAAAATCCATGAGTCCGTCTTCTGACAGGGCGTCCTTTACCTGGGGGATACCGGTTCTAAAGCAATCCATGGGAAGGGGGGCGCCGATGACCCCGGTGGAGGAGACCATGACCTCATCCAGGTTCACACCGCAGGCATCGGCGGCCAGACGGCTGCACTCCTCTGCATCGGCCATGCCCTGGTCCCCGGTGAAACAATTGGCATTGCCGGAATTGACCAGAACCGCCCGGCATCGGCCCTTTGCCATGACCTTTTCCCCCAGCAGTACCGGGGCGGCCTTTACCCGGTTACGGGTGAATACGGCTGCGGCAGGTGCAGCAGTGTCACAGAGAATCAGCCCCAGGTCTTTGACCCCGGGTTTGTTTTTGATACCCGAATGGATACCGGCAAATTGAAATCCTTTAATCTGGTTTTGGACTTGCATGAAAGTGGCTCCTGAATGGTGGTCAATGGATAAAAAAAGGTATTATACGATGGGGGAACGGACCTTGTAAATAGGGAGAGATGCCGTCTTGACTTTTCTGGAAAAAAGAAATAGTTGTATGTGCAAAACCATCCAAAAGGAATCCCGTCATGCAGGACGAAAATTTTCTCTCAAGTTGTTTATTTTTCAATACCAATGCCCTGTCACGCCAACTCCTCAAACTGGCGGAAAATGCATTTCGAGACCTGAAATTATCACCGGCCCATGCCTCTTTGCTCCTCCAGGTTTATGAAGCACCGGGCATCAGCCCCAAGGAATTGAGTCAGAAACTCCACCTGACCCCCTCCACCATCACCCGGTTCATCGATGCCCTGGTGAAAAAAAAGCTGCTGCGGCGGCAAAGCCGGGGAAAAACCATAGAGATCCACCCCACGGACCGGAGTATGAGACTCAAGGGGCAAGTTGCCGGCGCATATAAGAACCTGGTACTCTCCTATTCAGAGGTGCTGGGGATGGCCGGCGCCCACGACCTGTCCGAACAAATCGCAAAGGCCACCGTAAAGGTGGCGGAAAAAACCGCCACACTCACCCATTAAGACAGACCATGCACGAGAAAACCTTTAAACTGACCGTTGAATACGATGGGACCGATTTTTTCGGCTGGCAGCGCCAGCAGGACAAGCCCACCATCCAGGGGGAATTGGAATCGGTCCTCAGCCTCATCCTCAACCGGGAAATCCACATCGCCGGTTCCGGTCGCACCGATGCCGGGGTCCACGCCCTGGCCCAGGTGGCCTCCTTCACCGCCGATACCCCCATGTCCCCCAAAGACCTGATGAGATCGGTCAACAGCCTGCTCAAGCGCCACCCCATCGTGGTCAACCGCATGGAGGAGGCGCCCCTGGATTTCCATGCCCAGTATTGGGCCCAATCCAAGGAGTACCACTATTGGATCCTCAACCGCTCCCTGCCCTCGGCCTTTGATGGCCGGTATGCCTGGCATGTCCACCAGCCCCTGGACCTTGGGACCATGGCAGAATGCTGCGATATCCTCACCGGGGTCCACGATTTCAAATCCTTTGAAAATGTGGGGAGCCCCCGGTCCAGCACCATTCGGGAAATCTTCTTTGCCCGGTTTAAACCCAGGGACCGGGACCGGCTGCGCTTTGAAATCTCGGCCGGCGGCTTCCTGAAAAACATGGTCCGGAACATCGTGGGCACCCTGGCCGCCGCCGGCATGGGGAAAATCACTCCGGAAAAATTTAAGGCCATCCTGGAGGCCCGGGACAGAACCCGGGCCCATGCCACCGCCCCAGCCCAGGGCCTGTTCCTCCACCATGTGACCTATCCGGAAACACCCCCAGCACCCTGATCCAACCCCTCCATTGCAATTTACCATGGAAAGACCTTATGCCGTCCATGGTGAAACGCCGCATTTGAATGGCCTTGGGAATGAAAAACGACGCCTGGCCATTTCGCCACGTTTTTCAGAACAGGGAGTACCATTTGCCAAGCTGTCTATGAAAAAAGGTGTGGCCATAGGTGGATCGAAGTATCCAAAGGTTTTGATGCAAATTGTCATGAAAAATAGAACAGGCCGGTGGAAAATTCCACCGGCCTGTTCTGGTATTCTACTATGGAATAAAGACTATTCGTGCTCTGCCTTTATTCTCCCGATGTGATCGTTGTAGTGGGCAATGATATCCCGCCGGTAGATCAGACCGATGAGGGTATTGCTGTTCTCCTCTTCCACAACGGGAAGGGCGTCGATATTCTTCTCGGTGAGTTTGAGCAGCACGGTGTTCAAATCCTCGGACGGGGTGGTCCGAATGAGATCCGATACCATGATGTCCTTCATCACCACCAGATCTTCCAGGTGACTGGTGAAGATCACCTCCCGGATATCCGTGGAGGAGAAGATCCCGATGAAATCCCCCTTGGCATCCATGACAGGGAAATAATGCTGCTTGGTGGCCTGGAAGATCTTCTTGAACTCGGAAAAGGGCATGTCCTCGTTCACGCACCGCACCCGCTTCACCAGGTGGCCCAGGTTTTCCACCTTCAGGGTCTGGAGGATATCCATCATGAACTCGCCGGCATGGGCCGGGGAATCCACCCGGGACTGGACCTGGTTCTCAAAAATGGTGAATTTCTGCGACACCAGATAACAGAGGGCACAGACCAGAAGACTGGGCAGGAGCAAGTGATAGGAGTTGGTCATCTCGCTGACAAAGATAATGGTGGAGATGGGGGTGTTGGATACGGCCGTGAAAAAACCGGCCATGCCCACGATGACAAAGGCGCCGGGCTGGGTGACCACACCGGGCATAATCATGTGGAAGATCTTCCCCACGGCTCCGCCCATGGCACCGCCGATGACAACCGAGGGGCCGAAGACGCCGCCGGAGCCGCCGGAGCCAATGGAAAAGGAGGTGGTGAAAATCTTACCGACGGCCAAAAGAATCAGGGTGGGGATGGCCACCTGATTCAGGATGGCGTTCTGGGCCATGCCATACCCGAAGGAAAGGGTATAGGGCAGAAAAAACCCGATGGCGCCGGTCATGAGCCCGCCAATGGCCGGCTTGATGTGGTTGGGGATATTCCACTTGTGGAAGAGGCCCACGGTGCCGTAAAAAACCTTGACGTAGAGCCAGCCCGTGGCGGAAAGCACTCCGGCCAGTATCACATAGGGTCCCAACTCCAGGGGATTCTGGAATACAAAATCCGGGGAGTCGAACAGGGAGCCCCAGCCAAAGACCAGGCAGAAGACACAATAGGCCACCACCGAAGAGATCCCGGCCGGGATGATGACATCGGATTCAAAATCCGGATCCCGGTAAAGGACTTCAGCGGCAAAAAGGGCCCCGGCCAGAGGTGCGCGGAAGATACTGCCCACGCCGGCCCCAACGCCTGCGGCCATCATGATCCGCCGTTCCCGTTCGGACAGGTTGAGCTTGGTGGCCAAAAAGGAGCCGAAGCCGGCACCGATTTGGGCAATTGGGCCCTCTCTGCCGCCGGAACCGCCCGTGGTCAGGGTAATGGTGGAGGCGATGGTTTTAATAAAGGGAATCCGGCCCCTGATCTTCCCCCCCTTGTGGTGGTAGGCGTCAATGGCCGCGTCGGTTCCGTGGCCTTCTGCTTCCGGGGCAAAGGTATAGACCAGCCATCCGGAAACAATACCGCCCAGGGCCGGGAGGATCAACAGCATCCATCGGCTAAAGGGGGTGGAGGTTTCGGGCATCAGCAAATGCTCTCCAGCTGGTGAAGACGGACGGTAGCCCGCCATCATATCCAGAAAATAGTGCATGCCCAGGCCGCACAGATAGTGGAAAAGAATGGCGCCGAGACCGGCAATCAGACCAATGAGAACAAAGTTGAGAAGCCATTTGGAGGCCACTTTGAGATCCAGTGACTCCATTTTGTCTTTAAGAATCATATTCAGGCACTTTTAAGATCTTTAATCCCGCTCATCACGATATCAAACAGGGTTTCCACGTCCTTTTCTTCAAGGCAGGAAAAGGCCACCCGAAGGTTCTCATCTCCAATGGAAATCAGGCCCACGCCGTATTTTTCCAAAAGGTGAACCCTCAGGGTTTCTGCATTGATCCCGTCCTTGAGACGGATGCACATGAAATAGCCCGAGTTAAAGGGGTAGACGTCAAATCCCTCTTTGTACTTGGGATCTGCCAGGACTTCCTTCATCTTGGAGGCTCTTTGTTTGAGCAGGTTGAATTTTTCCTGTTTCAGGGTGTCGTACTCCGAATCTTCCATTGACTTGAGCAGCAGGGTCTGACTCAGGTGTGAACAATTGGAGATGTTGCCGCGGATGCAACCGGCGGTCTTTTTTTCCAGGGCTTCCAGGCAGGCAGCCATGTCCGTTTCTGCGGCAATGCCGTAGCTGACAAATCCGGTTCTGAACCCCCAGACATAGTCCTCCTTGGTGGCCCCGTCCAATTTCACTGCCAGAAGACGTTTGTCCTTTCCGGCAATCTTGGCAAACAGGGATTCCTTGGAGGTTCCCTCTTCAAAGAAGAGACCAAAATAGGCGTCGTCACAGGCCGCCACCACATTGGTCCCATTTTGGGCAACGTCGATGAGGATCTCGGCCACCTTGTCGGCTTCGTCCTTGCTCAGGGTGTAGCCTGTGGGGTTGTGGGGGAAGTTGAGCACGGTAACGATCTTGGCGTTCTTCTCGGCCTCACTGCGGATCACGGCCTCAAAATCGTCCAGGTTGAACCGGGTCAGGGCCTCGTCATATGCCTGGTATTGAACGATGGTGGCGTGGTTTCTCACACAGAAGGTCATGTTGTAGTTTCCCCACATCATGTGGGGCAGGACAATAACATCCCCTTCGTCCACCCACATGTCTGACAGGATGCTCACGCCGTGGGTAATGCCGGAGGTGACCACCGGAAGGCTGATGGGATGATCCCCCAGGGAGGGATTTTTCTGGTAAATGGCCTTTTGCCAGGTGTTTCTTAATGCCGGGGTCCCGAAGGAGGGGGCATAGGGCAGGTATTCATCGGGTGACAGATCGGGCAGGTGACGGGTGACCGAGGAGAGGCTTAAAACAGAATCCCCCTCCTTTGCAATGCCGATGGTGGCATTGATTTTGTTGGCCTTGACCTTTGCTTCTGCACTCTGGCTTAGAATCCCCTTGGGAAAGAACAATGCTTTTCCCAGTTCCGAGAGCATCTCGTAAATATGGGGATTGGATCCTTTAATGGCGGTGTTTAGTTCTTTAGCAATCGCATTCATTGGCATTCTTCCATTGGAAAGATCAAAAGGGGTTAATAGTGAAAAACGAATTACAAACAACTACAATCATGCAATTTACCAGCCTTATCCCGAATATCTGCACAACAATTTGCCCTAGGCGATTGGAGATTGTGATGTTTCAGGAAAATCATGCCTCTTCTCCCAAACACCTGCTGTTGCAAATTGTCCCCCTTCGGGTGAAACGCCTTCACCTGACCTGCTGCGTTCCAGAATCGCTTGCGGTAAATGATTAGGGCCACGGATTCCACGCCTTGCAGCTCAGGCAAATCCTTTCGTGAAATACCCGGGCTAAAAAACAAAAAACTCTGCGGCCTTAGAACTTGAATTCAAGGTAAACCACAGAGTTTTTAGAAAGCCGGAAAAGGAACTTAACGTCTCTTGGATGCCTTGATGGGGTTAAGTTTCTGTTTTTTGGTCTCGGTGACGGTTTTAACGTGGGTGGCAATGTTGCAGTTCCCGTTGGCCCATTTCAGAGCGGGGTTGGGAGCGGCAGTACAGTAGACGCCGGTGGCAATCTCTTTGGTTCTCTGGCAACCCATGCATTCGTCGATGACGGGATGGCAGTTTCCATCGTTGTAGCTGCAGCCCTTGGCCGTCATAAATACGCAGTCGTCGCCTTCCCTAACTGTTGTGCAAATCATAACTTTAAAATCCTGTTTTTTCCTTGAGTTATTAAAAATTATTCAAGGCGAACCCATCCACCATGATATTCAACGGATTCGCCATCATCTCGCACCAAAACCCCGCCTGGGGCTATAAACCTTAGTCTAATATCATTATAATCCCCGGGTGTCAATCTTTGTCTCGGCGGAGCCCTGCCCTTTTTTTCATGGGCAAATCCCCGGGAGTATTGTATAACCGTAAAAAGTTTTGGTTCGGAACCACCCTTCGAACCTGTTCATCAACCGAGAAAAAAATCAAATTAAGATATATAAAATGATAACCAAAACCGCAATCGACGTATTAAAACAAGAGGCCGACAGCATCCTGAAACTGGCCGATAGAATCGACCAGAATTTTGAGGCCCTGGCCACGGACATCTGCAATACCAGGGGCCGGGTCATCATCTCCGGCATCGGCAAATCCGGGCTCATCGGCCGGAAAATCGCCGCCACCCTGAGCAGCACCGGCACCAATGCCATGTTCCTCCACCCGGTGGAGGCGGTCCACGGCGACCTGGGCATGGTCAACAAGGAGGATGTTTTCATTGCCATCTCCAACTCCGGAGAGACCAGCGAACTCAACCAGCTTCTGCCCGTCATTAAAGAGGTGGGCTGCCGCCTGGCCGGATTCACCGGCAATGCCAACTCCACCATGGCCAATTACTGCGACCTGGTCATTGATACCGGGGTTGAAAAGGAGGCCTGTCCCTTTAATATGGCCCCCACCTGCTCCACCACGGCCCAGCTGGCCATGGGGGATGCCCTGGCCGTGGTCCTGATCCGTAAAAAGAACTTCCAGAAGAGCGACTTCATGAGATCCCATCCGGGCGGGGCCCTGGGCCAACGCCTGAACAGCCGGGTCAAGGAAGTGATGTTCGACCTGGAGAAAACACCTTATATACAGGGCAATAAGGGACTGGACGAGGCCATTTCCGTCATGGACAGCCACAGCATCGGTGCCGTCCTTATTATTAACGACCAGCAGCAGCTACTGGGTATTGTCACCGACGGCGACATCCGCCATTGGGTAGCCGTAGGCGGCGGCACCCCCCAGGGCAACGGCATTGAAACCATCATGACCAAGACCCCCCACAGCCTGAGCTCGGATGCCTATCTCTACGAGGCATTGAACCTCATGGAGAAACACCAGATCACGGTCCTGCCCATCGTGGGCCAGGGCGGGGTTCTGGAAGGAATTCTCCACCTCCATGACATTCTGGGAAAGGGGTCCTTTAAATTCAAGGGAGGCCGTTAATGAGATCCGGAGATTTCACGACAGCGATCCCCACACTGGGGGAGGCCAAGATCCCCTCCCCCCTTAAAACCGCCAGTTCGTCCGGACGATCCGGCACCCGGTTCATCCGGGACGACGCCCGCATCCTGGCCAGCACCCGCTACCCCGCCCCCCCTTCCGGGGAGCAGGCAGAGCCGCTTTCCTTTGAGCAGGCCGGGCCCAGGGAGCACATCTACTTTGATCCCAGCAAACTCAAATGCGCCATTGTCACCTGCGGCGGCCTCTGCCCCGGTCTCAACGACATCATCCGGGCCATTGTACTGGAACTCTACCACCTCTACCAGGTGAAACACATCTACGGCATCCGCCACGGTCTCCAGGGCTTCATCCCGGAATACGGCCACGACATCATGGAACTCACCCCCAAAACCGTTGCCGGCATCCAGAACTCCGGCGGCACCATCCTTGGCTCCTCCCGGGGCGGCCAGGACATGGGCCAGCTGGTGGACTGCCTGGAACGGATGAACATCCAGATCCTCTTCATGGTGGGGGGAGACGGCACCCTCATGGCCTCCAAAAAAATTGCCGACGAGGTCACGGCCCGGGATTTAAAAATCTCGGTGGTGGGCATCCCCAAGACCATTGACAACGATATCTTCCTGGTCTCCCGCTCCTTTGGCTTTGACACGGCCGTTGACGTGGCCACCCTGGCCATCCGGGGCGCCCACAATGAGGCCCAGGCATATCCCAACGGGGTGGGCCTGATCAAGCTCATGGGCCGCCATTCCGGATTCCTGGCCGCCACCACGGCCCTGGCCCAGCAGGACGCCAACTTTGTCCTCATCCCGGAGGTGGACATCGACCTGGAAGGGGAAAACGGATTCCTGCCCGCCCTTGAAAAACGCCTGGCCACCCGGAGGCATGCCGTCATCATCGTGGCCGAAGGTGCGGGGCAGAACTTCTTTGAAGACCAGGAGGCAAAGCACGATCTTTCCGGCAATGTCATCCTCCAGGACATCGGCATCTTTCTAAAGGACAGGATTGCCGACTGGTTCAAGGATAAAAAAGTCCCCATCTCCCTGAAATACATCGATCCCAGTTATATGATCCGCAGCCTCCCGGCCAATGCCAATGATTCGGTCTTCTGCGGCCTTTTGGGCAGGGATGCGGTCCACGCGGGCATGGCCGGCAAAACCAAGCTCCTCATCTCCCATTGGAACGGGCAATATGTCCACATTCCAATGGAGGCATCGGCCGGGAAACGCAAGAACCTGGACCCCGACGGCCGCCTATGGCAGTCGGTGCTGGAGGCCACGGGCCAGGCCGCCTATTTCAACGGCTAAGCTGAAATCACGGCCTCACTTCAACAAAGCGGTTCCGCTTGATGGTGAGGAGGAACAATTGTTTCCGTGCCTGGCCCGAGGGTTCGAAAATGGTGTTGCCGGTGACCCCCTCAAAGATCCGGGTACCGGCCAAGGTGTTTTTTAGATCCTCCCGGGAGTGGACCCCTGGGGTCATGATGGATTCAAAGAGGATAACGGCGGTGTCATAGGAGACCGCTTCGAGGAACTTGGGTCCCTTTTTGAAAAGCCTTTTGAAGTCGGTTTCAAATTTCCGGGTGGCCGGGCGTTGGCTCTTGCTAAAATAGCCTTCGGTGATGACGGCGTTCCGGTTGTAGCCCTTTGTCTCCTTCAGCAAGGCGTTGTCATGCCATAGATTGGTTCCCAGAAGATAGACGTCCCTGGCATCGTTGTAGGCCAGCTGGGGCAGGATCAGGCTGATCCGTGAGGCATCGTCGGGAATGAAGACGGCATCGAACTGGATTTCAATCTCTTCTTCCTCTTCCTGGTCCGGATCGAACTCCGGAACCATGGGGTCCTCCGTTATAATCGGATGGGGTCTCCCCTTGAGGACGGCGGTCTCAATAAAGATCTTTTCACTGTCCAGCTTTTCGGCCAGTTCTTTCAAATAATCGGGAATGGGGTATGCCTCGCCGGTGAGTTTCCGGATGGGCTTGGTGAAATCGGTCTTGCGACCGTCATAGGCTTCCACCCCCACCACCTGGCCTCCGTAGGCATCTGCGGCATCCCAGAACAATTCCCGGTAGCGCTCCCCATAGCGTTCATCGGGATAGAAGATGGCCACCCGCTTGAGCCCCAGCTCTCCAAAGGCATAACCGGCAAGGGTCTCCACCTGCATTTCCGGGGTCATGAAATTGGAAAAAAGATAGTCGCCCTTGAGGGGAAAATCGGTTTTCTGGGTCAGGGCAATCATGGGAATGCCCAGTTCCTGGGCGCGCTCCCCGGCGGTGTCAACGGCCAGAAGTGGTCCCAGAATGGCCACCACATTGGCCTGGTTCAGCTCCTCCACACAGGCGGCGGCCCGGGCCGGATCCGATCCGGTGTCTTTTATAATAACCCGAAAGGGACGCTGGTGGCGGCGGGACATTTCCTGGACGGCCATCTGAACCCCCTTCAGGGCCCGCTGTCCATAGATGCCGTATTTGCCGGACAGGGGAAGAAGGCAGCCGATGGTCTCCTTGCTGAGCATCATCTGGTGGATGATGGCCAAAACCTCTTCGGCATCCTTGGCATAGCCATGGTCGGGGTGGGCTCCAATAAAACCGGAAAAAACCTGAAGGGCCTGTTCATATGATTTTTCCCGGACCAGGGCCACCCCAAGCCAGTATTGAAGATCGGCCTGGGGGATATGGGAAGGCAAGGTGTCCGCCAGGGACTGGAGCTCCCCGACCGGCGCCTTGGACAACAGGGCGCCCATGGATTTTGACAGGGCCTGCTTATCCGCATCTCCAAGGGCAAAAAGGGTGTTATAGATTGAAAGGGCCTGGCCATACCGACCCTGGCCCGCCAGTTCAGCAGCTGCCTTTATCTGCATTTCAAGGCCTTGCTGTGCCGTGGGTGCAGACAACTGGATCCCGACATTGGGTTTGGCGGTTTCAACCCCTGGGGCCGGTAGTTGTTTTTCACCACAGCCTGTCAATGCCGTCATTAGGGCCAGGCCCACCCCGAGCAAAAAGAGATTCCGCTTTGAGTTCATCTCCATCAGTCTTTATTTCCCGTTTACAAATTTCTCCACAAGTTCTGCTGCACGTTGGGTCTCCGACGGTTCTATCCAGATCAGCCCCGGTTCCTTTCTGAACCATGTAAACTGACGTTTGGCATATCGCCGGGTGTCCCGCTTCAACAATCTTACTGCTTCATCCAGGCTGACCTCCTTATCCAGGTACATGCACATGTGGCGATACCCGATGGACTGCATGGATTTCAAGTCCGGAGAATACCCTTTTTCCTTCAATTGGACAACTTCTTCCAGAAGTCCTCGATTCATCATGATATCCACCCGGCGATTGATGCGGTCGTAGAGCCGGTCCCGGTCCATGGTCAGGCCAAAGGTGAGGCTCTGGTAACGCTCCTGGGCAAAGCCGTGGCCCTGCTGTTTTTCGGAAATGGGACGGCCCGTGGTGCGAAACACCTCCAGGGCACGGACGATGCGAAATCCGTCGTTGGGATGGATCCGCCCGGCCGAAACCGGATCACAGGCGGTCAGTTCCTGGTGAAGAACCTCCCCTCCCCTCTCCTCCAACTCCTTTTCAAGGGCGTCCAAGGTATGGGAATCAGGGGAAAATGAGCGAAACAGTCCATGGATCAGTGCCCGGATATAAAGACCTGTGCCACCGGCAACGATGGGAAGTTTTCCCTGTTCACAGAGGTTTTCAATGACATCGTCGGCGTCTGAGACATATTTTCCGGCATCGTAATTCGCCGCCGGATCCAGAAAATCAACAAGGTGGTGAACGGCTGCAGCCCGTTCTTCGGCGTCGGGTTTCGCGGTTCCGATGTCCAGGTGTTTATAAATTTGCATGGAATCAGCACCGATGATTTCTCCGTTAAAGTGCTGGGCAAGAAAAATAGCAAAACTGGTTTTTCCGATCCCGGTGGGACCACAGATGGAAATAATTTTATTCATGTGCGGGAAGTTACGGCCTCTTGCGGTTATTAATAGGTTGACAACATTTGACACTTGGCCTTATAACATAGTTTTTTATAAGTGGAAAATTATTAATTCAAACAGTCGATTTGGTTGGGAAATCGGCTGTGATCGAATGGACCTGCTTAATTAAATTCGTTTTACGATTAGCAACAGGAGAGAATGATAATGAAAACAACGAAAAACGGATCAGTGGTGGTCATTGGTGGCGGTATTTCCGGCATGCTGTCCGCCCTTGATCTTGCTAATTCCGGATTCTACGTCTATTTGGTGGAGAGAGGATCATCCATTGGCGGCGTTATGGCCCAGCTGGATAAGACATTTCCCACCAATGACTGTGCAATGTGAATTATCTCACCCACACTGGTCGAGGTCGGCCGGCATCTAAACATTGAGCTGTTAACCCTTTCGGAAGTTAAAAACGTAACCGGCGAACTGGGCAATTTCCAGGTTGAAATCCTGAAAAAGCCCCGTTACGTAAGAGAAGATCGCTGTATTGCCTGCGGTGCCTGTACGGAAAAATGCCCGGGTAAACTGGACGATACGTACAATGCAGATCTTAAAGCCCGGACTGCCATCCATGTTGAATACCCCCAGGCAGTTCCCCTGAAGTATGTCATTGACCCGGATTCCTGTCTGAAGCTTGCCAAGGACAAATGCGGAACCTGTGCCAAGGTCTGCCCCGCAGACGCCATTGACTACACCCAGACCGAAGAAACCATCACCCTGGATGCAGGGTCCATCATCTTTTCCCCCGGGTTCAAACCCTTTGACCCCAGCAAGTTTGATAACTACCAGTATGCCAACTTCCCCAATGTTGTCACCTCCATGGAGTTTGAAAGACTGCTGTCCGCAACCGGTCCCACCATGGGACATGTCACCACCTTTCCCAAACTGCCCCTGAAGCCGAAAAAGAAAAAAGACAAGGCCCTGGCGGAAAAGCGGAAAGATCCCAAGAAGATTGCCTGGTTCCAGTGCGTGGGCTCCCGTGACATGAACAAATGCGACAATCCCTATTGTTCATCCGTCTGCTGTATGTACGCAGTTAAGGAAGCCATCATTGCCAAGGAACATGCCGGCGGAGATTTGGAATGCTCCATCTTCTTCATGGACATGCGGACCCCGGGCAAGGAATTTGAAAAATACTACCAGAATGCCAAGGACAAACACGGCATCAACTTCATCCGCAGCCGGGTACACTCGGTCACCGAAGACCGGGACACCCATGACCTGAACATCCGCTATGCCGATGAACTGGGTCAGATGGTGGATGACACCTATGACATGGTCGTCCTGTCCGTGGGCCTGGAAATCCCCCAGGAGACCAAGGAACTGGCAGACCAACTGGGCGTTGACCTCACCGAGAACGGATTCTGCAAGACCGACTCCTTTGAACCGGTGACCTCCTCCCGTCCCGGTATCTACGTCTCCGGTGTCTTCAACAACCCCAAGGATATTCCCGAGTCTGTTCTGGATGCCTCTGCTGCTGCCTCGGCCGCCGGCGACGGCCTGGCCGAAGCCCGGAACACCATGACCAAGGAAGTGGAAACCGTTGAAGAACTCAACGTGACAGGCGAGCCGCCCAGAATCGGCGTCTTTGTCTGTGACTGCGGGTCCAACATCGCCGGCACCGTGGATTGTCCCGAGGTAACCGAGTATGCCAAATCCCTTCCCCATGTGGAATTCTCCGTTGAAACCACCTATGCCTGCTCCCAGGATGCCCAGGACAAAATGGTGGAATACATCAAGGAGAAGGGCCTGAACCGCATCGTTGTTGCGGCCTGTACCCCCAAGACCCATGAGCCCCTGTTCCAGGAAACCCTGAAGAATGCCGGTCTGAACAAGTATCTCTTTGAGATGACCAACATCCGTAACCACAACTCCTGGGTTCATAAGAACAATCCCGACATCGCCACGGCCAAGGCCAAAGACCTGGTCAGGATGGCCGTTGCCAAGGCCGCCCTGGCAGAGCCCCTCAAGGAAGAAAAGATCAACGTCAACGACACCATGGTCGTCATCGGCGGTGGTCTGGCTGGCCTGACCGCTGCCAAGTCCCTTGCCACCCAGGGATATGAGACCCATATCATCGAAAAAAACGAAGAACTGGGAGGCGAAGCCCTCAAGCTCTTCAAGACCTCCCAGGGCGAAGACGTCCAGGAAAAACTCGGTGAAATGCTCCAGGAGATCGAAGCCAACGATAAAATCACCGTCCACACCAACACCACCCTTGAAAACGTGGAAGGGTTTGTGGGCAACTTCAAGTCCCAGCTGAAAAACGGCGACGCCGCCTTTGAGCTGGAACACGGCGGTGCCGTATTGGCAACCGGTGCAAAGGCTCTTGAGCCCACCGAATATGCCTATGGAACCGACGAGCGCATCATCAAGACCCTGGATCTTGACCGCATGTTCAAGGAAAACGATGCCAAACTGGATCAACTTGGATCTGCCGTCTTCATCCAGTGTGTGGGCTCCAGGGAGCCGGAACGTCCCTATTGTTCCCGGGTCTGCTGTACCCACTCCATTGACAACGCCATTGAACTGAAGAAACGCAATCCCGAGACCGATGTCTTCATCCTCTACCGGGATATCAGAACCTACGGAGAACGGGAGCTTCTTTACAAGGAAGCCCGTGAACTGGGCGTGATCTTCATCCGCTACGACGTTGACAAAAAACCCGAAGTCGTTGTTAAGGACGGCAAGGTCGAGGTCACCCTCATTGACCACGTCCTGAATCGCCCCGTCTCCATCGATGCCGACCTGGTCACCCTGGCCGCGGCCATCGTGCCCAGACGGGATGAAAAACTGGCCAATTTCTTTAAGGTACCCCTGAATGACGAAGGCTTCTTCGTTGAAAAACACGCCAAACTCGGGCCGGCTGAATTTGCCACCGACGGCGTCTTCATCGCCGGTTCGGCCCACTATCCCAAGCCGGTGAACGAAGCCATTACCCAGGGCCGGGCTGCTGCATCCAGGGCCCTCACCCTCTTGGCCAAAAAGGACAGTCTGTATACCAGCGGCACCATCGCCTCTGTGGACGAACAAAAGTGCAGTGCCTGCGGTATCTGCGTATCCATCTGTCCCTACAATGCCCCCAGCTTCATGGAAGAGGGCCGGTTTGCCGGTAAGGCAACCGTTAACCCGGTATTGTGTAAGGGCTGTGGCCTCTGCGTCGCATCCTGCCGTTCCGGTGCCCTGCATCTTAGGGGATTTGATACCAACCAGATTTTTTCACAGATTTTTGCCTTGGGCGAAGTGGTTTAAAGGAGAGAATTGATAATGGCTGAAGAAAACATTAAAATTGTAAGCTTTCTGTGCAACTGGTGTTCCTATGGTGCAGCAGACCTTGCAGGTGTCAGCAGGCTTGAATATCCGGCAGACGTCAGGGTGATCCGTATCCCCTGCTCCGGCCGCATGAGTCCCAAGTTTATTTTGTCCGCCCTCCGTGAAGGTGCCGATGCCGTCTGGGTATCCGGCTGACATCCCGGTGAATGTCATTACCTGGATGGTAATTATTATGCACGGCGGAAATTTGCAATGATGGGCAACCTTCTTGAACACATGGGCGTTGAAAAGGACCGGGTACACTTCTCCTGGATCTCCTCCGCCGAAGCCACCAAATTCGTGGACGTGGTCAAGGAAATCACTGAAAAAGTCAGGGCCCTCGGACCGAACAAGAAACTTGTAAAGGACTATCAAGAATAGAGGTTATGGTTATGGATACCTGTACGACTAAAATAAGGGAACTTGCCAAAGGCCTTCTGGAGTCCGGAGCCGCTGAAAAGGTGATTGGTTACGCCAAGGGGACCGTCCCCATGGCCACCCAGCCCGTGGCCGTCTCATCTGCAGACGAGGTGGACAAGCTGATCTTTTCCTCCACCTGCGGCTTGAACCTGGCCAATTACGCCCGCCAGATCAAAGGCAAAATTGCCGTGGTGGCAAAGGGCTGTGATTCCAGAAATATGGTTACCCACATCGTTGAAAACCAGGTCAAAAGAGAGGACATCCACATCATTGGTGTGCCCTGCTCCGGCATGGTGGACAAGCTGAAGATTGCAGCCGCCTTTGACGATGAACTCACCTCCTTTGAAGAAGACGGCGACACCCTCAAGGCCGCCTCGGCTTCCAAGGAAGAAACCTTTAAGAAAGCCGACGTCCTCAGGGACAATTGCCGGTACTGCACCCACCGCAACCCGGTCATCTACGATGATCTGGCCTGCGACCTTGTGGAAGAGCAGAAGCTGGACAATCCCTTCCCCGATGTGGACCGCATCGAGGCCATGGACGCCGATGAAAAATGGGCTCATTTTGAGGCTCTCACCCAGAACTGCATCCGGTGCTATGCCTGCAAAAATGCCTGTCCCCTCTGCTACTGCCCCACCTGTTTTGTGGACGAATCCACACCCCAGTGGGTGGGCAAGGGTCAGAACAAGACCGACGTGGATACCTTCCATGTATTGCGCGCCTTCCATTGCGCCGGCCGCTGCACCGATTGCGGCGCCTGTGTGGAAGCCTGCCCCATGGGAATCAACGTACGGGACTTTACCCGCAAATTGAACAAGGACGCCCTGGAACTCTTTGGCTGGGAAGCCGGCCTCTCCACGGACCAGCGGCCCCCTCTGGACGCCTATAGTCCGGATGATCCTGATGATTTTATCATGTAAATTAAAAAGGGTATGAAAATGAGCTTCATTACGATTGATAAAAAAGACTGGACCGCAGGGGTTGAAAAATCCAGGGAGGCCTACCGCCTCTTCGGCCCGGTCAAAGACGACAACGGCTGCCAGTTCAAGTCCCTGGACGCCGGGGTTGAACCGGATATGGAGGCCCAGGACACGGTCCTGTCCGCCAAATCCGTTCTCTTCCCCCAGAGCGAGCCCATCCTGACCACCACCCTGGATACGGCCAAGGAAGACCACCACATCATGAAACGGGCCCAGGCCGATTATACGCCCCGGGCCGTCCTGGGCGTCCGTCCCTACGATGCCAAGGCCGTTCAGCTGGTGAAATTGAACTTTGACACCGAAGATTACAGGGACCCTTACTGGTGTGACGCCTATGAGGCCACCACCTTTGTGGGCCTGGCCGTTCTCAAGCCCGGTCCCACGGATTTCTCCACCTCCACCGGATGCGGCCCCTTTTCCGAAGAAGGGCTGGACATCCTGCTGGTGGACATGGACGACAAATACCTGGCCAAGGTCCTTACCCCCAAGGGCGAGGCATATGCCAAGGCATGTGGTTTCACCACGGCTGCCGACGACAAGGCAAGCCAGATCACCTTTGACGTCCTGAGAAAGGCCGCTGAAAAGGAAATCACCTCCTGCGTACCCACGGACAAGCTGGGGGAAAAGACCATCCTGGATCTCCACGAAGCCCCCTTTTGGGACGATGTGGCCTTCTCTTGCCTCAACTGCGGCACCTGTACCTACGTCTGCCCCACCTGCTGGTGCTTTGACATCCAGGACGAGAACAAACTCAAGGACTCCACCCGTTTCAGAAACTGGGATTCCTGCATGTCCTCCCTGTTTACCCGTCACGCCACCGGCCACAACCCCCGGGAAACCAAAACCCAGAGGGTTCGCCAGCGTTTCATGCACAAGCTGAAATACTTCCTGGACAAATACGACCAGGGCATCATGTGCGTGGGCTGCGGCCGGTGTGTCAAAAGCTGTCCTGTTAACATCGACATCAGAGACGTCTGTAACACCATGAACGCTTTTGAGAAAAAAGACTAGCGAACAAAGGAGAATAGAATATGGAAAATCCCTATATGCCGTTTCCGGTTCGCATCGATGATATTGAAGTTGCCACCGAAGACAGCTCACTAAAGACTTTTAAATTCGTCTTCCTCAACGAGGGGGACGAAGAAAAGTTTGCCTATGAAGCCGGCCAGTTTGCCGAGCTTTCCATCCCGGGTGTGGGGGAAATCCCCATTGGTATTGCCTCCTCACCCGTGGAAAAGGGCTTTGTCAAATTCACCGTGTTTAAAACCGGTGTGGTCACCTCCTTTTTGCACAACATGAAGGAGGGGGACATCATGGGTATCCGTGGACCTTTGGGCAACTGGTACCCCTGGGAGCAATTGGAAGGAAAAAACGTGGTCATCATCGGCGGCGGTTTTGCCTTCACCACACTGCGCTCTTCCATCAAATACATGCTGGATCCGGCCAACCGGTCCAAGTTCGGCAATATCGACGTGGTCTACGGCGCAAGGTCACCGGGAATGCTCCTCTACAGAGAAGAGCTCTATGAGTGGGAAAAACGGGACGACATCAACATGCACATCACCGTTGACGCCACCGATGATCCCGATTGGAAATACCACACCGGATTTGTTCCCCAGATCGTTGAAGAGAACGCCCCGGAAGCCGATGAGAACACCTATGCCATCATCTGTGGGCCGCCCATCATGATCAAGTTCACCCAGCCCTCGCTGGTGAAACTGGGCTACAAGCCCGACCAAATCATCATGTCCCTGGAAAACCGAATGAAATGCGGGATCGGCATGTGCGGTCGCTGCAATATCGGCAAGGAACTGGTCTGCAAGGACGGGCCGGTTTTCACCCTTGAGGAAATCAACCAGACCCCCAAGGAATACTAAGTTTTAGCAGGTTCCGAGGATGCTGTTTTTTTCATTGAAGAGGCTGCTTTCTTTATTGACAACCATACATCCCTGGGATATGTTAAGTTTTCAATTATTGTTGCGATACGTTGAAAGCAAAGACGCTAAGTCTTAAATGGATAGCAAAAACTTTTTACAGGAGGACACTTTAAATGGCAACAATCGAATTTAACGGGGAAACTTTTGACATTGATGAAGACGGTTTCCTGCTCGACTACAATACCTACAGCGAAGTTTGGGTTGAATACGTTAAAGGCCAGGAAGGCATCGAAGAGATGACCGACGAACACTGGCAGCTGGTTAAAGTTCTGCAGGACTACTACGAGAAAAACGGAATCGCTCCCATGGTTCGCGTTCTCTCCAAGCTGACCAAGTTCAAGCTGAAACACATCTACGAGCTGTTCCCCTCAGGACCTGGTAAAGGTGCTTGTAAGATGGCCGGTCTCCCGAAACCGACTGGCTGTGTATAACACGTACACATCCGAATTCGATTAAATGATAGAGGCCCTGTTGTTCGCAGCAGGGCCTTTGTTGTTCTGAAACACCCCCTATTCGATCAGGAGTTCTTTCATGACCGATATCGATACCACCAACAAAGAGATCCTCAACAGCATTCAGATGGACTTTCCCATCCACGCCCGGCCCTACAAGATCATTGCCCAGCGCCTGGGACTGTCTGAATCCGAACTGATCCAGCGCATCCGGGAGATGAAGGATGAGATGCTGATTCGAAGGATCGGCGGCAACTTCAGCCCGGACAAACTGGGATACCATTCCACCCTGTGTGCCGCCCGGGTACCCGAAGACAAGATCAAAGTGTTCAAGGAAACGGTCAACGCCTACCCCGGCGTCACCCACAACTACCGCAGGGACCATGAGTTCAATATCTGGTTCACCTTTATTGCGGATTCCGTTGAAAAAATTGAAAACAGCCTTGCTGAAATCTCACGAAAAACCGGAGTGGCCGAGATCCTGAACCTGCCCGCAACCCGGGTGTTTAAAATCTCCGCCAATTTCAAGGTATGATGCCCTTCAGGGTGGCCCTGGCCGTGCAGAACTGCCCGGCCGGGCAATTTGAGGCCAACCTTGCCAAAAGCCTGAAACTGGCCCGCTCGGCCGCCGACCAGGGAGCCGATATGATCGTCTTCCCGGAGATGAACCTCACCGGCTATGTGGCCGGAAAGGAGATCGCTTCCCATGCCCGCCCCCTTGATCCGGGCCTGGAGGCCCAATTGACAGACCAGGCCGAAGCCCTGGACATCACCCTGGTGGTGGGGCTGGCCCAGCAGGATCCTCCCGGTCGGATATATCCGGCCCAGCATATTTTCTTCCCCGACCGGGTCCGGGGGCACTATCGCAAGGTTCACCTGGCCCCCAATGAAAAAGCCTGCTTTACAGCAGGCAATCGGATTCCCGTATTTTCCCATCCCAAGGCATGCTTCGGTCTCCAGCTCTGCTACGACTCCCATTTTCCAGAACTGACCACCACCATGGCCCTGAAGGGGGCCGATCTCATCATCATTCCCCATGCTTCCCCACGGGGGGATTCCAAGGGGAAATTCACCTCCTGGATGCGGCACCTCAGTGCCCGGGCCTTTGATAACGGGATCTTTGTTCTTGCTGTCAACCAGACCGGTGACAATGGGGCAGGTCTTTGTTTCCCGGGTGTGGCCGTGGCCATCGGCCCCAACGGCAACACCATGGAAACCTATTTAAAATCGGATGAATCCCTGGTGATGGTGGATCTGGAACCGAATTGCCTTGACCATGTCCGGTCCCATCGCATGCGGTATTTCCTGCCCAACCGGCGGCAGGATCTCTTTCCACTCTAAGCAACGCCCCATTCTGGACCGTCATGTCTGGGCCCTTCGCCGGGGAGGTAACCGAAACCGATCCCGCATAATAACCGAATTGTTATACGGCCTTCAACGGCATTGGTTCCGGCCATTCCATGGTATGGCCAATCGGATCAACGGCCTACCAGCGCTTGTTGTAATCCTTTTGTTTAATTTCGTCTTCGTCGGCCACCAGGGCGCGCCGCCTCTGGATATAGGCCGCCTTTAACGCCTCATAGGGATCCAGGGCTGCATCGGTCAGGGCTTCGTATTCCCCTGTGAAGAAGGAGTAACGGTTCAGGGTCTCCCCCCCTTTTACCCCCAGGGAAACCGCCCAGTCGTCAATGTAGTTCACGGGATCCAGCCAATAATCCCCTGCCATGCCCACGGCATCCCTCAGGCTGGCCGGACCGGAAAGGGGGAGCACCAGGTAGATGCCCTCGCCCAGGGACCACTTTCCCAGGGTCTGCCCGAAATCCTCATCATCGGTGTGAAGATCCAGGTGATTCTGGCTAAAGGGATAAAATCCCAGGCCGCCCACGGTGGTATTGACAATGAAGATGGTCACCTCATCCGCTGTGGAACTCAGATCCCCCTGGAGCAGGGTGTTCACAAAACGGATGGGAAATTGGAGATTGTGGAAAAAATTTCGGATACCGCTGCGGGCCGGGCTGGGGACCACGGCCTTATACCCCCTGGCAACGGGTTCCAGCACATAGAGGAAAAACGTATCATTGAACAGATAGACCCCGTAATTGAGATAATAAAGGGGGTCGGCCACCTCAATCTGTGGGGTACTCTCCTCAAAATCATCCAAAAAATCGTCTTCCAGGCTGTCGCTGTACCCGGCGTCCGTATCTGCCGCCACCGGCGTCTGGGCAGCCACAGGCCCAGGGGAAATGCTAAAAAACCACACAGACAAAAACACCAAAGTGATTCTAAAACCCATGTATTAAAATTCCTCTTTATTGTCTTCGTTGGAAAAAATGAATTTCCGGACCAGGGACTCCAGATCCACCACGGACTCGGTATCGTAGATTTCGTCACCGTCCTCCAAAAGGGTGTCTGATCCGCCCGGGGAAATATCAATGTATTTTTCTCCGATGATGCCGGAGGTTTTGATGGAGGCGATGACGTCGTCCGTAAGGGTCATGTCCTGGTTGATCTTAAAGACCACCTTGGCCACCTGCCGCTCCCTGTCGATGCTGATGGAATCCACCTGCCCGATTTTCACCCCGGCCATCTCCACCGTGGCCCCGTTTTTAAGGCCGGAGACCGAAGAAAAATACCCGTGCAGGGAATAATGTTTCTGGGGAAACAGACTCACCTCTCCCAATACAATCACCAGGTAGCCCACCGACATAAAACCGATGATCACAAAAAGTCCCACGTAAAATTCAAATTTTCGTCTGTTCATTATAGCTGCCTCAACATGGATCACAAATCCGTTGTGAATCCCTTGCCCCGGATGAATGCGGACAAGTTTTGATCCGTAGTATTCAGAATATCCTTTGATTCCCCCTGAAAGGTAATACCGCCATTATCCAACATCGCAACCCGTTGGGCAATGTTAAATATATCCGGAATATCATGGCTGACCACCACTGCGGTGAAACCGAATTGTTCCTGGTATTGAACAATCATTTCATGGACCGCATTCTTCCGGACGGGATCCAGTCCGGTGGTGGGTTCGTCAAAGAGCACCACCTGGGGATCGGTGACAAGGGCCCTTGCCAATGCCACCCGTTTGCGCATGCCCCCGGACAACTCCATGGGGAACCGGTTGTCAATGCCCTCAAGCCCCAGTTGCTCCATGCGCTGATGGACCTTGTCTCGGATCACCACACCGGCAAGGTTCCGGGTTTCGTTTAAGGGCAGGGCAATGTTCTCAAACACGGTCATGGAGTCAAACAACGCATTGTCCTGGAACATGTAACTGAGCTCATTTTTAAAAAGGATCTGCTTTCTCCTGGACAGCTTCTTCACAGGGGTTCCCATATAAAGGATTTGCCCGGAATCCGGTTCCATGAGCCCGATGATATGTTTTAACAGCACGGATTTTCCCGTGCCGCTCTTTCCGATAACAGCGGTTATTTCACCCTTGAAGATGGAAAGGTTGATCTTGTCCAATACAAGATTCTTCCCGAACCGCTTGGTCACATCTTCAAATTGGATCAGGGGAGGTGTCATGATTTCAAACCAAAAAATAGGTAATGATATAATCAAAGATCAATATGCTGACACAGGACTGGACCACGGCATTGGTGGTGGCCAGGGAAACCCCCTTTGCGCCGACCTCCTTACTCAAATGGGCATAATATCCCCTGTAACAGCAGATGGCGGTCACCACCACGGCAAAGACCAGGGATTTAATAAACCCGCCCACAATATCGATCATTAAAACGCTGGAAACGACCTTGTCCATGTAGGTGCCCCCGTTGGCATTGAGCATAAGGGCCCCGCTCAGATACCCGCCAAAAATCCCCACAACGTCGAAGAGGGCCGTCAAAAGGGGAAAGCAGAGCAGGCCGGCCAGCAGCCTTGGGCTGAACACAAACCGGATGGGATGGATCTGCATGGTCTTCAGGGCGTCGATCTGTTCCGATATCCGCATCACCCCCAGCTCCGCCGCCATGGCGGATCCGGCACGGGCCGTGATCATGATGGCCGACAACACCGGGCCCAGCTCCCGGACAATGGTCAGGGATACGGCCGAGCCCAGGGCGGCTTCGGAGCCGAAGTCCACAAGGGTATAGTACCCCTGGAGCCCCAATACCATCCCCGTAAACAGGCCGGTGAGCACAATGACAAACATGGATTTGGCACCGATGAAACTGACCTGATCCAACACCTTTTGAAGGGGAAAGGGGGGAAGAATGCATTGCACCAGTCCCGTCACCAGAAAAATACTGAACCGCCCCACGGCCCCGATGCCCGACAGGGTCATGGAACCCGTATCTATAATAAAATTTCTAACCATAATACTTCCAGATATACCCAATCCCCCCTGAAAACACAAGATGCAGCCCTTTTGCGCCTCCCGGCTGCAGGGGGAATGAATCAATATCTTGACACAAGTGCTTCTAATTTATAGGTAGTTGAGTATCAGACATTGATCAGAAAAGCAGGCATCGGCGATCTTCTCTTTTCCTTCCCGTCCTCCCCTGCCGATCCTCCGATGCCACTTGGATTATTCTTTGGACATAAGGAGCCGATTCATATGAGCCAACAGCCTCCCATCCTCGGCCTGGACGCCGGATCCGTCACCATGGGTATTGTTCTATTGGACCCGGTCACCGGCCAGATTCTTCACCACGATGCCCGTCCCCATAAAGGCGATCTGAAAACCTGTCTGGAGCAATTGCTCTCCCATTGGAATTTCCCTGTACCCGGATACATGGCCGTGACCCAGTCCACCCCGGGGCTGGTGGCTCGGCAGATGGAAGTGGATTCACAGGTGGCCCGCATCCGGGCGTCCCGTCACCTCCATCCCAAGGGCATACAGGCCATGCTCCACGTGGGGGGGGAAACCTTTTCCCTGAGCCGGTTCAACCCGGGATTCCAATATGCCGGGGCCCGGCACAACACCTCCTGCGCCGCCGGCACCGGAAGTTTCCTGGACCAGCAGGCCCTTCGCCTGGGTCTGGACACCACGGCAAACCTCAGCCAAAAGGCCCTTGAAAACAGGGAAGAACGCCCGGACATTGCCACCCGGTGTGCCGTATTTGCAAAAACAGATCTCATCCATGCCCAGCAGGAGGGCTATTCCATCCCCCAGATCTGCGACGGCCTCTGCCGGGGCATGGCCCGGAATATTGTGAACACCCTGTTCAAGGGCCAATGGCCCCAGGGGGAATTGATTTTCTGCGGCGGCGTCTCCAGGAACCATGCCGTCACCCGCCATTTGGAGGATCTCACCCATTGCACCATGGTCATGGACACCTATTCCCATGTCTACGGCGCATTGGGAACGGCCCTGGTGTTCCGGGATCAATTGCAGGCCGGAAAAAAATTTTCCCCCCTCGCCCTTAAACGGTTCCAGGACTATCTGGCCCCGGAGGAAAAAGCATCCGCCCTGCTCTATCCCGAACTTTGCCTCACCCAATCGGAATATCCGGATTTTCACTGCCGCTCCCGTTACCAGGCCCACGGGGTGGAGGTGGAAGTGTTCAGCCTCCCTTCGACCCCGGGAAAGATAAAGGGGTACCTGGGCCTGGACGTGGGCTCCACCAGCACCAAAAGCATCCTCATGGACGACACCGCCCTTCCTTTGGCCGGGTTTTACACCCGGACCGCCTCCCAACCCGTGGATGCGGTGCAGCGGCTCTTCCACGCCTGTGACGACCTTCTCCGCACCCAGGGGCTGGATTTCAAGGTCCTGGGATGCGGTACCACCGGCTCCGGTCGCCGCATCAGCGCCCGCATCATCGGGGCGGACCTGGAACCCGACGAGATCACCGCCCATGCCACAGCAGCCGTCAGCCTGAAGCCGGAGGTGGATACCATTATCGAAATCGGGGGCCAGGACGCCAAGTTCACCCGGCTCAGGAACGGAGTGGTTACGGCCTCGGTGATGAACACGGTCTGTGCCGCCGGCACGGGCAGCTTCATTGAGGAGCAGGCCCTGAAACTCGACTGTCCTCTAACGGACTACTCCGCAAGGGCAGAAGGTATAAGGGCCCCCATGGGCAGCGACCGGTGCACGGTCTTCATGGAACGGGACATCAACCATTTTCTCACCCAGGGCCATGGAAGGGATGAAATCCTGGCCACGGTGCTCCATTCGGTCCGGGACAACTACCTTACCAAGGTGGCACCCATGGGCCAGATGGGGGATTGCATTCTCTTCCAGGGGGCCACGGCCCGGAACCGGGCCCTGGTGGCCGCCTTTGAGCAAAAGCTGAAAAAGCCCATCCATGTCTCCCCCTATTGCCACCTCACCGGGGCCCTGGGCGTGGCCCTCATGGCAAGGGAGGAAGGGATCTTCCCAAGCCGCTTCAGGGGATTTGACCTGTGGAAAAAGCAGATTCCCCTGCGCCGGGAGGTCTGCCGCCTGTGCACCAACCATTGCAAGATCACCATCGCCAGCATCGACGGGGAAGACCAGGCATACGGCTTCCTCTGCGGAAGGGATTACGCCGATACACGGAAGGTGCCCCCGGTGCCCGGGCTTCTGGCCCAGCGCAAGCCCAGGCGGCCTTTGCCGGATTTTAAACCGGTTAGCCCCGTCACCATTGGCCTGCCTGCAGGACTCCACCTGGTGGAGGACCTGGCCATGTGGGAACATTTTTTCCAGCTTCTGGGCATCCGGACCCGGACCAGCCGCCATTTAAAGCAGCCGGTGCAAAAGGGCCAACCCCTGATCCAGGCCGAATTCTGCGCCCCCATCACAGCCATGCACGGCCATGTGGCCCACCTTCTCAAGAAAACAGACCATATCTTCCTGCCCTTCTACTTTGAAGACCGGCCCCCGGAAAAGGGGCTTCGCAGACAGCATTGCTACTATACCCAATACCTGCCGGCCATGGTGAAGCAGATGGACCAGCCCCATAAAATCCTCTCCCCCACCATTCGCTACCTCTACACCGGATTCCATACCCGCATGGAATTGTACAGGTGCCTCACCCCCATTTTTCCCCACCTCTCCTTCTTTGACATCTCCTCTGCCTGGGACCGTGCAGAGAGCCGTCACCGCCGGGAAAAGCAAAAGCTCAATGACCAATTCAAAAAAGAGATGGACCGGCCGGACGACCTGAAGGTCATCTTTCTGGGACGCCCTTACACCCTGCTCTCCGGGGCCATGAATAAAAACATCCCCCAGCTCTTTGAAAAACTGGGGGTGACCACCCTCTTCCAGGACATGGTGGACATCCGCCCCGAAGAAATAAGGGAACTGGGACCCCTTCTTTCGGAAATCCATTGGAAATATGCCGCCCGGATCCTGGCCGCAGCCCGAAAGGCGGCGGAAACCCCGGGGCTTTACCCGGTCTATGTCTCCAGTTTCAAATGTTCCCCGGATGCCTTTACCGTGGACTATGTCAAACAGATCATGGACGGGTTTGACAAACCCTACCTGATCCTGGAACTGGACGAACATGACTCCAGCGTGGGCTATGAAACCCGGGTGGAGGCAGCGGTGAGGGCCTTTACCAACCACTTTGACCACCACCGCGGCCCGGGCCGGCCCACGGCCCCCCTTTACCTGTCTCCCCGGTATACCCGCACGGCCCAGGGAAAAACCATTGTCTTCCCCAACTGGGACAGCATCACCGGGCATCTGCTGGTCTCCACCATGAAGGGCCAGGGCCAGAACGCCCTGCTCATGGAAGAGACAGAAGAAACCCTTAAAAAGGCCATGCTCACCAACACGGGCCAGTGCATCCCCCTTAACGCCATGGCCGCCGGATTTATCCACACCGTGGAGAAACACGGCCTTTCCCCGGCATCCTGCCTGCTCTGGCTCAACGAGAGTGAAATCGCCTGTAATATAAAGATGTACCCCTATCAAATCCTCAAGATCCTCAAGGCCCACGGCGGGGGATTTGAAAACGCCGGAATCTACAAGGGGGAGCTCTCCCTGTCGGACATCTCCCTTTCAGCGGCGATGGATGCCTATTTTGCCTATCTTTTCGGTGGCCTGCTCCGCCGGATCGGATGCCGTATCCGTCCCTATGAAATCCGGAAAGGCGAAACCGACACGGTCCTGGAACAGGCACGGGTGATCCTGGGAACGGCCTTTCTCACCAACGGGTCAAAGGAAAAAGCCCTGGAAGAGGTGATCTCCCTGTTCTTGGCCATCCAGACCCGGGAGAGGGGCAGCCGCCCCAAGGTGGCCATTTTCGGAGATCTCTACGCCCGGGACAACGATATCCTCAACCAGGGGCTGATCCCCTTTATCGAAGCCCAGGGCGGAGAGGTGGTCACCACCCCCTACGCCACCTATGTGAAGCTCATTGCCAACACCTATTTTAAAAAATGGTTCAAGGAAGGAAAGTATTTGAACCTCATGTCCAACAAGGCCATCTTCACCATGGTCCAGGCATTGGAAAAAAAATATCATCCCCATTTTCTCAAAATCCTGCCGGAATCGGAACTCCTGGTGGAGTCCTGCAACGAAAGCATCCTGGACCTCTACGGCCTCACCCCGGCCCATACCGGGGAATCCATGGACAATATTCTCAAAATCCACCACCTGGCCGAGGCCCACCCGGACCTGGCCCTGCTGGTCCAGACCAACCCGGCCTTCTGCTGTCCGGGCATGGTGACCGAGGCCATGGCCGCCCAGATTGAGAAACGGACGGGGGTTCCCATTGTCAGCCTGACCTATGACATTTCAGGGGGAAATAAAAACCGGGTGATCACCCCCTTCCTCCAAAACCTGAACCGGACAACGGATGGCACCGAACTCCGAAAGATGGAGCATCGTTGATGCATGGCCCCGATTCAATCGGTTGCCGAAGTCAAGGCATGATCGAATGGATCTATCTCAATAAACGGAAGGTATGGGTCTGGCGGGGACCGGGAAGATAGGGTTTCAATGCGGGCATCTTGGACACAATCCCATCCTGGAACTGAATCCGGTCGGTGTTGTAAAGGATATGCCGGTCCACGGCCCGGCGGTATTTGAGATAGAATTGATCATAGTTACGCTTATAGGCGGCGTCCTGGTATTCGGAAATTTCATCGAAATAGGTATAGGTGAAGTTGAGCATGAGTTCAAACTCATCCAGGTATTTTAACAGGCTTTTATCATGGCGGGTCACCCGTGGGTGGGTATAGAATGCCTTTAACTGCCGGATCCACCCCACCTCTTTTTTTTCAAAATAGGCTTCATGGTCATTGAGGTAGGTGAGCAGGGACTGGATGGCCTCCTGGTTGCTGGCCAGGCGTTGGCGAAGTTCGGTCATGAACGACAGGGTGGCCTGGATTTGTGAGGCCGTGGATTCCACCTGGGAGAGGTTTTCCAGCTGGATCAATCCCTGGTCCACCTGTTGGTTGGTGACCTTTAACTGGTCGCAGAATTCCAGAATCTGCCGGGTCACCGGCGGCAGGTTGTTGAGCTTACGGGCCTTTTCCACATGGCTGTACATTAGGCTCTCTCCGGTGATCACCCCTGCGAAGAGAACCAGAAACCCCAGCATCAACAGTTTTCCCTCCATTTTTTTCATCTTGTAGATCACAAAGGGGGTGGTCACAGGGGCCAGCAGAACCATGGCCGACCACCATTTGGGATGACGGCGGCGATGGCAATAAAACAGGGTGATTCCGGAAACGACGACTATGAAGGGAAAATAGAGGTAAAACACGATTTACTCGCCTCTGTGGGTTAAAATGTTATATCCGGTGCCAGGGGAACGAATGGTGACGGCTCCGTCAAGATCGGTTCTAAAAATCCGGGCGGAGTGTCCCTGGTACCGGGCCAGCGTTTCAGGGCTGGGAAGCGCGTACCGATTGAACCGCCCACAGGATATTATTACACTCTCGGGTCTGACTTTATCAAGGAAAAAGTGATGGCTGGAGCCCCTGGAGCCATGGTGGGGAGCCAGGAGTATCAGGGATTTCAGATCCCCGCCCACCACCCGGGCCAATTCCCTTTCCCGGTCAAGTCCGATATCCCCGGGAAAGAGCATGGACACATCCCTCCACCGCAATTGGAAAACCAGGGACCCCTCGTTGAAATCAAAGCCCTTGTCCAGGGTATTGCATTGAAAAAAACGCAGCTCCAAGCCCCCCATGGCCATTCGCTGATTATCGCAATCCGGGACAAAAATGGGAATGGACCGTGACCGGCACAGGGAAATCAGTTTTCTAAATGAGGGATGATCCCGGTGGTGGTGGCTTCGGATGAACTGCCCCACCTTGAAATTTTCAAGGATGAAGACCAATCCGTTCATGTGATCCGACTCCGGGTGGGTGAGAATCACGGCATCCAAACGGGTCACCCCCTTCCGCCAGAGAAAGGGGGCAATGACATGGCGGCCCAAGTCAAACCGGCTGGTGCGGGGAAAACCGCCACCGTCCACCAGAACCGTCTGTCCCTCACCGGTCTGGATAAAGGCACTGTTGCCTTGGCCCACGTCCAGAACGGTGATCTCAAGGGGTGGGGCCGGCGCCCGGGGCCAGAGCCCCAAAGCAGTCCATACCGTTAAAATTCCCGCCATTGTTGCAATGGTCCCCCGCCGATGCTCTGGGTAGATCACACCGTGGATCAGGGTCGTCAACAGCCCGTAAAGGGCGGCCACCTGCCACCAGTTCACCTGTCCCGGCCTGATCCAGGCGTGGGGCAAGGAAATCCACAGGTCCAACCAGCCCATGGCCAGTGTCAACACCTGCTCACAGATCCAGACCATAACACCGGCAAGGCCCGGAACTATCCAGAAAAGGCCAAGGGCCGTCAACCCCACCGGAAGGCAGATCATCCCCACCAGGGGCACCAGCACAAGGTTCACCGGCAATTGCACCAGGGAGAAAAGATGGAAATAATATCCGGCCAACGGCCCGGTGCCCGCACCGGCCAGCAGGGTCACGGCCATGATGCCCAGGGGGTACCGCAGCCAGGGCCCCATCCCCTGGACCCGGGACAGGAGCCAACGCCCCTTGATGAGAAAAAACAGAGCGGCAAAGGAGAGCTGGAACGAAATGGAAAACAGGGCTGTGACATCAAGGATAAGAATGAAAAAACCGGCCATGGCAAGGGTATTCCAGGGATTCACATCCCGTTCCCATACCAGGGCGACCCCGAGGACGGCGGCCATGACAAAGGCCCGTTGGGCCGAGGGGGACCACCCGGAAAAAAGCAGGTAAAAGAAAAGGGGGAACAGGGTCAGAAGGGCTGCCCATTTCCGGGCCCAACCCGTGATCAGCGCCCGGGTGTTTTTCCAGAACATGAAAAGGAAAAGGCCGTGGAATAACAGGGCCAGCATGCCCATGTGAAGTCCTGAAATGGCCAGAAGGTGGGAGGCCCCGCCCCGGGCAAAACGGTCCCGGAGGTCCATGGGAAACTGGTCCTTGTGGCCAGTGATCAGGGCGGCAAGGATATGGGCGGTGGATGTGTCCGGGCTGTTTTCCATTAGGAACCAATAGAACCGGTTTCTAAGGTTCTCCACGGCCCGGCCGCATCCATACCCCCCCTCCTTGATCCAGCCGCTACCCCCGGGGGCAATCCGGATATCCCCGGTCGCATATGCAGAGGCATGGATACCCTGGTGCCTGAGATACCGCACATAGTCAAAGGCCCCCGAATTACCGAAGTTACCCGGAGGGCGCAGCCGGGCCTTAAAAACAATCCGCCTGCCGAACCGGGAATCCTGCATGCCCCGGCCCGGAATACTCAGCAGCAGCTTACCGCTGATGGGAAGTTCTTCCTTCCCGTCCCGGGGGGTGAATTTTTCTGTGCGGACCACCACCCGGCATCGGTTGGGGTATTGCCGGGCAAAGGAGACCACCCGACCGGTGATGCGCCCGTATTGGTGACGGGCCTGGTGGACGAGGCTGTCTTTGGGAAAGGGGCCCTGCTCAATGGTTGAAATGGTATGGAATCCATACCCAAAGGCAAGCAGGGATAAGAGCCCCAGGGCAATTCTGTGGATGGGGCTTGAATACCGGGCCAGAAACGGAATGAAAAGAAGGGCAAGGAGGGGAAACCAAAATCGGGAAGCACCCAAGAAGGCACTTCCCGACAAAATTCCTGCGGCCAGGGAGAGGGCAATGGGGACCATGGGGGCAAAGGGAAAAGATGGCGATCCAGGCGCTTCCATGGGCATCTCCTCTGCCGCCCCAGGTCTTTTATTTCAAAACAGAATCAGCGAATGCGTCGAATATCTGCCCCCAGGGCGGAAAATTTCGTTTCAATGGATTCATATCCCCGGTCCATGTGATAGACCCGGGAAATGGTGGTCTGTCCTTCGGCCACAAGTCCGGCAATGACCAGGGAGGCCGAAGCCCTGAGATCCGATGCCATGACCGGAGCCCCCTGGAGTTTTTCCACCCCATTGACCAGGGCCACTTTTCCATCTTTCACGGCGATATCGGCCCCCATGCGCACCAATTCGTTGGCATGGATGAACCGGTTTTCAAATATGGACTCCACAATGGTGCTCCGGCCCTTGGCAATGGTCATCATGGCCATGAACTGGGCCTGCATGTCCGTGGGAAATCCTGGGTAGGGAAGGGTTTCAAGGTTGATGCTTTTCAGCTCCCCGGTGCCGATGACCCGGATTTTATCCTCCCAGGCTTCCACCAGGGTGCCGGTGGCCGTCATTTTATCAATGATGCCCCCCATGTGCTCCGGGTTGCATCCCCGGATCAGGACATCCCCCCCGGTGGCAGCTGCGGCTGCCATGAAGGTGCCGGTTTCTATGCGGTCCGGAATCACACAGACTTCGGCCGAATGGAGTTGGGGAACCCCCTGGATGTGGATATCCGATGTTCCGGCGCCGGTGATCCGTGCCCCCATCTGGTTCAGGGCATCGGCCAAACAGACAATTTCGGGCTCCCTTGCGGCGTTGCGAATCACGGAATCCCCCTTGGCCAGCACAGCGGCCATCATCAGGTTTTCCGTGCCCGTGACCGTGGGCATTTCACAGACAATCTCGTTGCCCACCAGGCCGTTTTCAGCCTTGGCTTCTATATATCCATGGTCCAGGTTGATGGTGGCGCCCAGGGCTTCCAGGCCGGTGAGGTGAATATTCACCGGACGGGCCCCGATGGCACAGCCACCGGGCATGGAGACCTTGGCATGGCCGAAACGGGCCACCAGGGGTCCAAGGACCAGGATGGAGGCCCGCATCTTGCGAACCAAATCGTAATCGGCTTCGATGCGATGGATGCCGGAACCGTCCACCGTCATCACATGGCCGGAAAAAGAACACCGGGCGCCCAGGCTTTCCAGCAGCAGTTTAATACTGTTGATATCCATGAGTTCCGGCACGTTGTGGAACACAGTGGTTCCATTGACCAGGATACTGGATGCGATGAGGGGAAGGGCTGCATTTTTGGCACCGCTGATGGAGACCTCGCCCTGAAGTCTCTTTCCGCCGTTGATCTGAATTTTATCCATATAGAGAAACTAATTTATGTTTGGGGTCATTAAAAAAAGGGAGTTTGGTACAACGTCCAACCCCCCTTTTCTTTTGGAATGGTACCTGGGACGAGAATTGAACTCGTACAGTGCTCAGCACCGAGGGATTTTAAGTCCCTTGCGTCTACCAGTTCCGCCACCCAGGCATAATGGGCAGTAAATATAATATTTCCCCTGTTTTTGCAAGCCTAAAAATCGCGTTTTATGTTTGGTTTTTGCCCCTGTGATCCCCCGCCACAGGGCCCATACCATTGTCATCTTTTGGGAATTCTGCTAAAACACAGGCCATGAAATCACTGATCCAAAACCATATCATACTGGCCTCCCAGTCCCCCAGAAGAAAAGAACTCCTGGAACAGATGGGAATCGAACTGGACATCCGTCCGGCGGATATTGACGAAACCATTCCACAAGGGCTGACACCGGCCCAGGCCGTGGAACATCTGGCTGAGAACAAGGCCCTGGCCCTGACCTGTGACCATCCGTCTGCATGGGTGATCAGCGCCGACACCATTGTGGTGCTGGACGGGCTTATCCTTGGGAAACCCCAGTCCAGGGACCATGCAGTTGAGATGATCACCAGTCTTTCCGGCAGGGACCACTATGTATATACGGGATTCTGTGTTGCCTGTGGCGGCAGGGAGGTCCTGGAAGCCCGGTCCGTGAGCACCCGGGTCCGGTTCAAATCCCTGTCCCCGGAACAGATCCAATGGTATGCGGCCACGGACGAGCCCTATGACAAGGCTGGCGGTTACGGCATCCAGGGCATCGGTGCATTTCTGGTAAGGGAAATCCAGGGCTCCTACTCCAATGTGGTGGGCCTGCCCATGTGCGAACTCATGGAAACCCTCTTCCATCTCAACATCATCCAAATGAAGGACCATTGATCATGACCCCCATCAAGGAAAACCTTGACCGCATAAAAGAGAACATCACCCGTACCGCCCTGGCCTGTGGCCGGGACCCCAAAGAGATCCAGCTCATCGGCGTGGGCAAACGCAAAAGTGCCGAAACCGTTGTCCGGGGCATTGAGGCCGGAGCAGACCACCTGGGCGAAAACTATATCCAGGAAGCCGTGGACAAAATCCAGACCATTGGACAGGACCGGGCCTGCTGGCACTTCATCGGCCACCTCCAGTCCAACAAGGCCAAGTTTGCCGTGCCCAATTTCGACTATATCCACACGGTCCATTCCGTGAAGCTGGCCAAGGAAATCAATAAACAGGCCGTAAAGGTGGGAAAAGTCCAGAATATCCTGCTCCAGATCAACATCGGTGACGAAGCCTCCAAATCCGGCGCCCCAATAGACCAGGCCCTTGACCTGGCCCGGGCCTTTGTGGAATTCCCCAATCTCAAGCTCTGCGGCCTCATGTGCATGCCCCCCTTTTCCGACGACCCGGAAGAGGCCCGTCCCTTTTTCAAAAAACTGGTCTCCCTGAAACAGGAGATTCTGGAGGCCGGACTGGACCCGACCCACATGCAACATTTATCCATGGGCATGAGCAATGACTTTGCCGTGGCCATTGAAGAAGGCGCCACCTTCATCCGGGTGGGCACCGCCATCTTCGGGAGCAGAGATTGAAAAAAATACTCTTACACGCCTGTTGCGGCCCCTGCACCATTTATCCCTTGGACATGCTCCGGAAGGATAACTTCCAGGTCATGGGATACTTTTACCGCCACAACATCCATCCCTTTACCGAATGCCAAAGACGGGAACAGACCCTGGCCGAATATGCCCGGGACATGGAACTGAAGATGATCTGGCAGGAGGGATATGAACTGGAACGATTTCTCCAGTCCGTGGCCTTCCGGGAAAAGGACAGGTGCCGCTTCTGCTACCACGACCGCCTCAAGGCCGCCGCCATGGTGGCCAAAAAGGGGAAGTTTGACGCCTATTCCTCCACCCTGCTCTACAGCAAGTTCCAGAACCATGCCCTGATCCGGGAGATCGGCACCGCCGTCGGCAAACAATACGGGGTCCCCTTCCACTACCAGGACTTCAGGGAAGGATGGAAGGAAGGCATCGACATCTCCAAGGAACGGGAAATGTACCGGCAGCAGTACTGCGGCTGTATCTACAGTGAAAAGGACCGGTACTATTCGGAAAGGAAGAAACGCTAACGCCTGCTTCCCTGCCCTTTCCCAAAAACACCACCGCCGGATGCCTCCACAGGCTCCGGCGGTCTTTTTGAAATATACACTTTCCTTTTAATATCAACCGCCTTTAACCAAACCCGGTTCGGGGCGGCGCATTCTGTCTTGTCCCTGTGATATCGAAGACAGCTCCTAAATTCCATTCCGGGCCATCTCCATTCCATTAAGGATCTCTAACTTCGATCTCCCAACGGCCTGCGAAAGGCTCTCCCACCCCGAACCTAACAACTGAAAGAAATCCATAAATCCAAGGTGTTACAAAAAAAATTCGATTATCACACCCGTGCCACATCGAGTCTATGGCAAATAAAGTCGAACACCTATCATAACCTGCCTCAATACTTGTATTTTCAATCTATCTATGGGGATTTGTACAGCGGTCAGTGGGGGACGGGGCGGTGTCCTCCGCAGTCATAGGGTGCGGGTTATTACCGGATCTTGTTTCGTGGAGGTGAAAAGGCGGACTGTTTGACGACCGCAGGGAGGAGTTTTCGCATTTTCCCGGAGCGAAACTTAGAGCCGGTTTAAGTCCACACTCCGACAAGGAGGAGGTCGCCCCGTTTCCCACGGGTAGAACCACCCTCCTCTCTTTTTTAGCGTTTGGGCGCCATCTTGCGGTATTCGTTGATCATGGTGACCAGGCGGGTGTCGGTCTGCTGAAGGCGGTCGGCCATGACCGTAAAGAGGTGGCGGGCCACTTCAGGATACTTTTCGATGATCTCATCCAGCTTGTCCCCGGGGAAGCGCTTCACCCGGGCCCTGCCCTTGGAGACAATGGAGGCGGAGCGGGGTTCCCGGGTGATGGCGGCCATTTCGCCGAAATAGTCCCCGGGCTGGGTGATCTCGGCAATTTTTTTCCCGCCCTTGACCACGTAGAGGGCACCGGTTTCCAGTTTGAAAAAATCCTTGTCCACATTGCCTTCCCGGATGATCACATCCTTGTCCTCGTACTGTTCCACCATGGGGTTAACCAGGTAGGGCGGCAGGGACTCTTTGGTGAGGATGGTCTTTTTCAGGACCTCGTCCAGGGAGGTTTCCCGGGTTCTGACCTTTTGAAGGCCGGCCTCCCGCAGGGGAATCATGCCTTCGGACATGGCCACCTTGCGGAGCTGGTCTTCCCCCAGTTCCGCCCCAATGGCCTTGGCCACCTCTTCGGTGACCTCCATGAGTTCATAAAGGCCCACCCGGCCCTTGTAACCGGTGCCGTTGCAATGGCTGCAACCCTTGGGGCCGTAGATCTTCAAATCCGAAATTTCGGATTTGGGAAAGCCGTGCATTTCAAGGTCCTTGGTGGAATACCCCGTCACCAGCTGCTTGCACTCGGGGCAGAGCCGACGGGACAACCGCTGGGACAGAACCATGGTAACAGAAGCGGCCAGCATATAGGCGGGAATGCCGATGTCCACCAGGCGGCCGATGGTGGAGGGGCAGTCATTGGTATGGAGGGTGGCAAAGACCAGATGGCCGGTCATGGCGGCCTTGATGGCAATTTCGGCGGTGTCGATATCCCGGATCTCCCCCACCATGATGATGTCGGGATCCTGGCGGAGGAAGGCTTTGAGGGCGGCGGCAAAGGTCATGCCCACATCATCCTTCACCGATACCTGGTTGATGCCCTTGAAGTTGAACTCCACCGGATCCTCGGCCGTAAGGATCTTGATATCGTCCTTGTTGAGGCGGTTGAGCAGGGAATAGAGGGTGGTGGTCTTGCCGCTGCCGGTGGGGCCGGTGACCAGGAGCAGGCCATAGGGCCTTGAGATACAGCGCTTTAACTGGTCAAAGGTGGAGGGTTCGAACCCCAGCCGGGTGAGGTCGATGTTCAATGCCGACTGATCCAGGATCCGCATGACAATGCCCTCCCCAAAGAGGGTGGGAAGGGTGGAGACCCGGAAGTCCACGGATTTTTTCCGTCCCAGCCGAAGCTTGATCCGTCCGTCCTGGGGAACCCGGCGCTCTGCAATGTCCAGCTCGGCCAGGATTTTGATCCGGGAGATGACGGCGTTTTTAATGGTCACGGGAAGGTTCATGGCCTTGTACATGGAGCCGTCAAGGCGATAGCGGACCTGGAAGGATTTTTCAAAGGGCTCGATGTGGATATCGGACACCCCGTCACTGATGGCCTTGGTCAAGATGCCGTTCACCAATTTGATGATGGGGGCGTCCGAGGCCATGAACTCGTCCTGTTCATCCTCGGCCACATCCAGGGCGCCCACCTCGATGATCTCCTCGGCTTCGGAGACCAGGGAACCAAAGTCCTCCACCGAGGTGACGGGCTCTTCTTCTTCGATCTCGTCCTCAAAGTGGAGGAAGCGTTTGTACTCCTCGTCGCTGATCTTATAATAATCGCGATAGCATTGGATGATATCGTTTTCAGTGGAGACAAAGACCCGGACATTTTTCCCGGTCTTCTTCTGGATGCGTTCCACCACCTCGGTGTCGGTGGGCTCGGCCATGGCCAGAAAGAGATCATCCCCCTTTTCAGTGAGGGGAAAGACCATGTCCTCCCGGGCCATTTCAAAGGGGACGGTTTCCAGCACAGATGCCTTGGGCTTGATTTCCGAGAACCGGATGACGTTGTAATTGTACCGCCGCCCCAGGACGTTGACGATGGTGTCGGGGTCGATGTACCCCTTGTTCAGGAGGATGGAGCTGAGGCGTTCCTTGGTGCGCTCCTGGAGTCTAAGCGCTTCGTTGAGCTGGATGCTGGTAATCTGACCTTCCTTGGACAGGATGGTTCCGATACGTGTTTTAGAAACCCCGGATTGATCTTTGATGGTGGATTTAAAACTGGAGACGATTTTTAATTTCCCTCCGTTTGCCATATCCTACCCCAATGCTTATTTATAATTTTTGAAAATCCGCATGCCCCCTGCGACGATCAACAAAATACCCAGCACATAGAAGCAGAATTTCACCAGGCCCAGCTTATGACTGAAGAATTCAATGCTTGCGACCTGGGGCATGACCTGGGGAATTCTATAGAAGACACCAAGTCCCACTGCCACCAACAGTATTCCATAATAGAATGCAAATTTTTTTTTGTCCATTTCAATTCTTACCTTTCCAGCTCTTCCAGCTGCGCATCAAATTGTTTTTTTGCAGATTCCAGTTTGTCGGTTTCTTCTTCAAGTGCCTCAAACAGATCTTCCACCTGGGCCTCCAATTGGGACAACTCCTTTGAAAGCTTCTGGATTTCGGCTCCGTCCTGGTCCTGGGATGCCTTGAGCAGGGCCTGGTTGACCTGGGCCATTTTCTCCTCGTTGACTTCAATGGCGGCCTCAATCTTATCCACTGCTTTTTTCAAGGGCCCAACGGCCTTGGAACGCTGGTTGATGATTTCGGACTTTTTCTGGCGGAGCTGTTTCCGGGAAAGGGTGGGCTGGCGGGGTTTGTCCTCCACAAACTTTTCTTCGGTCTCCCAGCCCTCTTTTTCAAGGAACTCCTGGTAGGTCCCCTCGAACATGTGGATACCGTCCTCCCGGAAGACCAGGAGCCGGTTGGCAATGGCATGGAGGAAAAGCTCGTTATGGGTGACGATGACCACCCCGCCGTCAAAGGCGGCAAGGGAGGAGACAAAGGCGTCACAGGCTTCGATGTCCAGATGGTTAGAGGGTTCGTCCAGGAGCAGCAGGTTCAGGGGGGAGAGCAGGAGTTTGCCCAGCATGACCCGGGCCTTTTCCCCGCCGGACAGAACGGAAATGGGTTTCAGGGCGGCATCCCCTTCAAACATCATGGCCCCGCAGATGTTCCGGGCGGCCTGGCGGTCGAAATCCGGATGGGCGTTGAGCAGTTCCTCTTCAATGGTGGCCCTGGGGTTCAGGGTTTCCACGTTGGTCTGCTCAAAATAACCCATGGAGACCCCGGGGTTAACCTGGATATTGCCGGTGCTCCGGTTCAATTTTTCCGTCAACAGCCGCAGCAGGGTGGTCTTGCCCTTGCCGTTCTGGCCGATGACGGCAATGCGGTCCTGGGGGTAGACCGTAAAGGAGAGATCCTGGATCAGGGGACGGGAGGGCTCAAAGCCAAAGGAGAGCTCTTCCACCTGCATGAGTTGTTTTCCGGCAAAGGGCAAGCTGTTGAAGCTAAACGCCATGTTCCGGATCTGCATGAGCTTTTCTTTGGTCTGGCTCTTTTCCAAAGTTTTCACCCGGGACTGTACCATGTTGGCCAGCCGGGCCTTGGCCCGGAACCGGGTAATGAAGGTTTCGATTTCCTTGCGCTTTTTTTCCTCGTTCTGCCGGGTCTTTTCGTAGACTTCTTCGTCCAGGGCCACCTGTTCATAGTACTTTCCGGTATTGCCCTTTATCTTTCGGATCTTCCTACGATGGATGCCGGCGATGTGGGTGACCACATTGTCCATGAAACCCCTGTCATGGGTGACCAGGAGGACTTCCCGGGGCCAGGAGATCAAAAACTGGGAAATCCAGCGGATGGAGGTGATGTCCAGATAGTTGGTGGGTTCGTCAAGGATGAGAAGGTCGGGCTCGGAGACCAGCACCTTGGCCAGGTTGAGGCGCACCTGGTATCCACCGGAAAAAAGAAGGGGATCCTTTTCCATGTCCACATTGGAAAAGCCCAGGCCGGCCAGGATTTTTTCCGCCTTCCAATAATGATCCTTCTCATGTTCGGGAAGGCCGAGCATGGCCTCCTTCAATACCGATGGCTGGGAAAATTCAATTTTCTGGGAAAGGATGCCCATGCGGTAGTTCGAGGGAGAGATGATCTTGCCGTCATCGGGATGATCGGTTCCGGCAATGATGTTCAAAAGGGTGGTCTTCCCATGACCGTTGCGGCCCACCAGCCCGACCCGTTCCCCCGGATTGATCTGAAATCCGGTATCGTCCAGGAGCACCTGGTCCCCAAATCCCTTTGTAATGGAATCTATCTGTAACATGTTTAACCGATTTCTCTAATTTTCGTGCCTTTAATTATTTACAAAAGCCTGAATATAGCACAATCCACTGAATCTGTAATCTGTTTGATTGACAGTTTCATGGCTTATCCTTTATAAAAGGGTGTTACACCCCAATATTACATGAAATGAGGATGAAATGACCCAGTATACTTATGAGTTCGGTTCCATTAAAACCGATGGAAAGGCCTCCCAAAACAACCTTTTGGGCGGTAAAGGAGCCAACCTGGCCGAGATGTCCCGCCTGGGACTGCCGGTTCCGGCCGGATTCACAATTTCCACCCAGTGCTGCAATGATTTCTTTGACCTTGACGGCACCCTTCCCCAGAGCCTTGATGGGGAAATTGATGCGGCAATGGCCAATGTTGAAACCCAGATGGGGATGAAATTCGGGGATCCGGAGAATCCGCTCCTGGTCTCCTGCCGCTCCGGCGCCAGAAAATCCATGCCCGGTATGATGGAAACCATTCTCAACGTCGGACTCTGTTCCACAACCATCCCCGGCCCTGATCCAAAAGACCGGAAACGAATGGTTTGTATACGATGCTTACCGCCGGTTGATCATGATGTATTCCGACGTGGTTATGGAAAAGGCCGAACAGATAGAACCCGCCGACGGCATGGGCATCCGTCTCAACCTTGAGATGATGATGACCAATCTAAAAAACGACAAGGGCTATGAGAACGACACCGATATCTCCGTGGAGGATCTCAAATCCCTGTGCGACCGGTTTAAAAAGAAAATCAAGGAAGAGCTGAATGTTGATTTCCCCGACGATCCCCGGGCCCAGCTTTTGGGCGCCATCGGCGCAGTCTTCAAAAGCTGGAACGGCAAACGGGCTGTCTCCTACCGGCGCATCGAACATATCCCGGATTCCTGGGGCACCGCCGTCACCGTACAGAGCATGGTATTCGGCAACATGGGCAAGGATTCCGCCACCGGCGTTGCCTTTACCCGGGACCCGGCCACAGGGGCCAACAAATTCTTTGGGGAATGGCTGGTCAATGCCCAGGGCGAAGACGTGGTGGCCGGTATCCGGACCCCCAATCCCCTGAACAACGACACCAAAAATATCCAGAACCAGCACTTGGAAAGCCTGGAAGAATCCATGCCCGAACTCTACGCTCAACTGGTGGACATCCGTGGTCAGTTGGAAGCCCATTACAGAGACATGCAGGACATCGAGTTCACCATCCAGGAAGGCCAGCTTTACATGCTCCAATGCCGCAGCGGCAAAAGAACCGCCACCGCCGCCCTGAACATGGCCATGGATATGTTTGAAGAGGGCATGATCGATGAAAAGACCATGATCTGCCGCCTGGATCCCAAGGCTCTGGATGAAATGCTCCACCCCGTTGTGGACCCGGAAGAGGAAAAGACCGCCGTCAAGGTGGCCGAAGGGCTGCCCGCAGGACCGGGTGGTGCCTGGGGACAGATTGTCTTCACCTCGGAAGATGCGGTCCAATGGGCCAAAAACGGAAAGAACGTCATTCTGGTCCGTGAAGAGACCAACCCCGAAGACATCGAAGGCATGCGCGCCGCAGCCGCCATCCTCACGGCCAGGGGCGGCATGACCTCCCACGCCGCATTGGTGGCAAGGGGCTGGGGCAAATGCTGCATCGTTGGCGCCGGCGCCCTGAAGATCAACTTTGAAACCCGGCAGCTTAGGGTGGGCACCCGGGTCTTTAACGAGGGGGATTTTTTCACCCTCAACGGCACCCGGGGAATGGTCTACAACGGCCGGCTCAAGATGAAGGATGCCTCTGAAAATCCCAAATTCAAAACCTTCATGGAAATTGCCGATAAATACCGGACCATGCAGGTGAGAACCAATGCAGACACCCCAGAAGATGCCAGAACCGCACTGGAATTCGGTGCCCAGGGCATCGGCCTGTTCAGAACCGAGCACATGTTCTACGGCAGTGATTCCGACGAACCCCTCTTCCTGTTGAGAAAGATGATCCTGAGCAACAACCTGGACGAACGCCAGGTGGCCCTGGACGAACTCTTCCCCTTTGTGAAGGAAGAGATCCGGAAAACCCTGGAGGTCATGGACGGCCTGCCCGTTACCATCCGCCTCCTGGACCCGCCCCTGCACGAATTTGTGCCCCAGAGCCAAGAAAACCAGGCCCAGATCGCCAAGGCGTTGAACATTGATATAGAAGAGGTGCTCAAACGCAGCGAACATCTGTTGGAATCCAACCCCATGATCGGGCACAGGGGGGTTCGACTGGGCATTACCTTCCCGGAAATCACCCGCATGCAAATGAAGGCCATTTTCGAGGCTGCGGCCCAGCTCATTTCCCAGGGGAAAAATCCCCGTCCGGAAATCATGGTACCGGTAACCTGCAATGAAAAGGAGTTGGAATTCACCCGGAAGATCGCCGACGACTGCCTGGCCCAGGTAGCCCAGGCCCACGGTCTGGACACCATCCCCCACATGTTCGGCACCATGATCGAAATCCCCAGGGCCGCCCTGGTGGCCGATAAAATGGCCCAACAGGCGGAATTCTTCTCCTTTGGGACCAACGACCTCACCCAGATGTCCTTTGGCTTCTCCAGGGACGACATCGGTTCCTTTATGAACGACTACATCGACAATGCCATCCTCAGCTCCGATCCCTTTGAGACCCTGGATCAGGAGGCCGTGGGAAGCCTGATTGAGATTTCCGTTGAACGGGGCAGCAAAACCCGTCCGGATATCAAGCTGGGCATCTGCGGCGAGCATGGCGGTGACCCCGCCTCGGTGGAATTCTGCCACAGGGCCGGTCTCACCTATGTCTCCTGCTCCCCCTACCGGGTGCCCATTGCCCGGCTGGCCGCAGCACAGGCCGCCCTTAAATAACGGGTCCTGTCCCTAACCAACAACGCCCCCTGGTGAAATTCACCAGGGGGCGTTTTATTTTAGCGGTGGTCTATTTCCGGGGGAATCAGGAATCCGTATCCACCCAGTACTGCTGCCACCCGCATTTCTGCTTGTAAGGGTAACGCATCAATTCGGTTCCCAGGATCCTGAAGTCCCTGTGGCGCACCACAAAATACTGAACCTGGTTGCTGTCCTCCACCTGCCTCACCCCCACGGCCAGGTACAGGGTTTTGTCCACCCCGTTCACCGAACACTGGGCCGCACCGGTGAGAACGGTCAGGTCCAATTCCCGGGCCACGGCAAAGAGATCCACCATGGTGATGGTGAAAGGCTGCTCATCAAAATAGGACAGGGCACCGTTCCGTGTAAGTTCACAGGTGACAAAATTCCTGAACCGGGCTTCCTCCCGGATGAAATCCGTCTCCCCGAAGGAAAGGGAAGGCGGAACCAGAAAAGCCGCCAACAACAGCCCGGACAGAAGGACAAGGGCATTCAATCTTTTGAAAAATTTCATGGGCATCAGGCGTTTTTATCCACCAGGTCGGTGATGGTGTTTTGAAGGTCCTTGAGCACCACCGGGGTGGGCCGGACCGACTCCTTGCCGGCAAAATGATCCATGGATTGGTTCAGGATTTTTCCGTTCCGGTACCCCGTACCATAGAGAATGGGGATCTTGTGATCGATTTTCACAACCCGGTCCACAAAGGAGTCCGATGACAACCCGGCCACGGAATGGTGGGCAATGATCATCTTGAATTTTTCCGGCTGGATGCGAAAGGCATTAAAGGCCATGTGCTCATCCCTGAGAACCGTAGGGCGGTATCCCATTCTGCGAATCACCTGGGAGATGAGCGAGCTCCGCTTGGGGTTGTCATCCAGAACCAGGATATGGCGGTCCTCCAGAACGGTGAGGCTCTGGTCTTTTTTGTCTTCCTGGACCTGGTATTGGGTTTTCTGGAAGGGGTGGATCCGGGTGACATCGATTTCAAAGGCCCTGGCCCCGATGAATTGGGCATTGGCCTCGTCCGGAACCCGGGCCACGAAATGGGCATCCTCACTGATGAATGCCCGAAGCCATCTGCGATAATTTATATCGTCGCCGGTGAGGATGAGCAGTTTGGGACCGGCTGCGCTTTCCACCTGGATGGAATGGTAAATCTGGGGAACATCGGAATAGCTGAGTTCAGTCTCCTTATAATTCTCCTTTACAAATTCAACCATAAAATCCCTTGCCCCGGCCGGAGAGTACAAGAGCCCTACCATTACAATACCAACACATAATTTTTTCATAACCGCCTTCCTTCAAACCTTGGGTTTATTCATCTATCGGCAGGTGGAGAAAAATTCTTTATTAAACAAGACGAAGGCAGAGAACAGCCAGGAGCAGGTAGGCAAACACCAGAACGATCAACTGGGGTTTCTGATCGGTTTTTCTCCTTGCCCGGAATGCGCCTAATACCATGCCGACAAAACTGATACCCAGTCCGACACTGAGGCTTATGAGCAGATACCGGACAAACCGGTTGTCCCAGACCCGTCTAAGCTTGAGTTGATAAAACGCGTCAAACAGGGTGTAAAATTCCGGACTGGCCCTGTGATAGACCAGCAGGGTTACCAATAAAACGATCCAGCCGCCCCCCAGAAGAAAGGGCAGGGTTCTGGACCAGAAATCCTTTGCGCGTCGTCGATCGGTCCTTCGTCTTTTTAAGCCGGCCATGTAACGCCCCTGAATCTTTATATTGTCTTTTGTTTACAATCTATATTATTATTTTTCCATGAGTCCCATTCAACTTTCCAAAAAACAATTCGACGATATAAAACGGCTGGTCTACAGAGCGTCGGGCATCCATCTCCACGATGGGAAAAGGGATTTACTGATTTCCCGGATTTCCAAACGCATGCACGTGACCCAGATGGAGTTCGCAGATTATCTGACCCATCTGGAGACCGACCAGAGTGAGGTCATCGAATTCATCGACACCATCACCACCAACCCCACTGCCTTTTATCGCGAAAACAGCACCATTGCCCCCATCCTCGACCATTTTTCAGCCCTGCCCGACCAGAAGGAAAGGCGGCTCAAGATCTGGTGCTCGGCCTGTTCCACCGGAGAAGAGCCCTATGGAATGGCCATCCAGATGAAGGAGGCGGGTCTTTCCTTTATCATCCTTGCATCGGATATTTCCAGATCTGTTTTAAATACTGCCACCCAGGGCATCTATACAATGGAGAGACTCCGAAAACTCTCCCCTGCCCTGGTCCAGAAATACTTCCAGAGGGGGGATGGGAAATACCAGGGCCATGTCCGAATTAAAAAAGAGATCCGAAACCATATCCAGTTCAGAAAATTCAACCTGGTAAAGGATCCGGTCCCTGTGAATCAGTTTGATGTGGTTCTCTGCAGGAACGTGCTCATCTATTTTGATCCGGAAACCAGCGAACAGGTGGTGACCAAACTCTACAACTCGTTGACCCACAAGGGCTTTTTCGCCATTGGCAAGGGCGAAACCCTGAACAACCTTTACCACGAATTCAAACCCGTGGCCCAGACCCCTGGGCTTTACACCAAATAATCCTTCACAATCTGTTCAAACCGGGCAGCCCGGCGGCCCTCCCCTGTGATGCCTCCAGGCTAGAAATGGGCCGCGGCCTGGAACCTTCGGGTAATCATCTCCACAATTTCCTCTGCACTGGTCTCAATGGGCTTGTTGCTCACGTTGACCATGGAAAACCCCTTTGTAATATAATACTTCTGGGCCGTTCGGATTTCATCCTCCACATCCGACCGACTGGCATAGGCATGGATATCCGATGCCCCCAGGCTTTCCTGGCGCATCTTCCGATGGGCCAGCAACTGCTGGGAGTTAATGTTCAGGGCAAAAACCCGGCGGCGGTCCACATTGGCCAGGGCGGACGGCATGGGCACCCCTGGCACAAAGGGAATATTGGCCACCTTCCACCCCATCACCGCCATGTACATGGATAAAGGGGTTTTCCCGGCCCTGGATAATCCCAACAAAACGATCTCGGCCTCTTCCAGGCTGTCCGGATTCAGGCCGTCGTCGTGGGCCAGGGCAAAATCAATGGCAGAGACCTGTTTAAGGTCCACCTGGTGAATTTCCCGGTAAAGGCCGGGAATCTCCACGGGATCCTGGCAAAGGAAAGACTGGATTTTGGACAGGATGGGCCCCATGAGATCAATGGTCACCACCTGATTCTCTATGCCCTTGCGGGTGAGGTATTGCCGCAACCGTGAGTTCACGATGGTGTGAACCACCACGGAATTAATCTCGGTGACCTTGCAAATGAGCTCATCCACCTGGCTTTCGGTCCGGATATGGGGAACCTTGACCACGGTAATCTCATTGTCCGGGAATTGGACCAGACTGGATTCAATGAGATGAAAGGCATTGATGCCTTCTCCGCAGGAGGCCACATAAATCATGTGAAAGCCGCTTTTCTTGTCGCTCTGTGCCATAATTCTTCCTTTATTCACCCGTTCTTTTGGAGTATATACGATTTTGAACCACACCATAACCCGGAACAGGATTGGATGTAAATATGGGACATGAAGACCGTGGCCACTATGCTGCCAAACACAAAGGAATTGAAATGGATCCAAAAATCGCAGAGGCCCTGGACAGACACCAGGAGGACGGCTTGCTCTATTGCGCCTCCGCCCACAGGGTCGCAAAGGAACTGAACATTGATCCCTCCGGTATCGGCGTTCAGGCCGATTTAAAGGAATTGCGAATCTCCAAATGTCAGATGGGGCTGTTCGGATACCCTTCCGGAAAGAAACTCGACCCCTCGGTGGACGTTCCCGATGATCTCTGGAACCGCCTGGAATCAGAGGCCGTGGACGGTCGCCTCTCCTGCGCCCAGTGCTGGGCCATTGCAAAGGAATTCAAATGTTCCAAGCTCATGGTGGGATCGGCCTGTGAAAAACTGGAACTGCGGATCAAACCCTGTCAATTGGGGGCATTCTAGGACGACGCATCCGGGCGGACCGGCGCCTCTCCAACCCTATGTTTTTTCCGGCTCTTGCTTTTGCGCCGGGCCTTCTTCTTCCTCAATCTCTCCAGTTTCTGATCTTTTTGAACGGCCCTGCCGGTCTGGTGGACTTCAATATTCTCAACCAGCTGCCGCAGGGCCAAAAACCGATTCAGATGCTGGGACCGGTACTTGCCCACCTTGGCCGTCAGCCCCGTGGGCCGGTGGCGGATGAAGACCGCAGAAGAGGTCTTGTTCACCTTCTGCCCTCCCCTTCCCGAGGATTTGACAAACTTCTCCTCCAGATCCTGGCACTGGATGCCCAGGGCCTCCATCTTCATTTCAAGGGCTTTTATTTTCTTTGGATCCGGTCCCATTTTTCATCTTCCGCTTCTTACTTATTTTAAAGCCCCTAGTTCAATGCCCTTGATTTTAGTCTGACCTATAAACGAAAACGGACCGAGTCTGGTTAGCAGACCGGCCAAAAATACTCAAACGTTGCCTGTGTCAAGGACAAATAAACCTAATTGTGATCCTTTCCGATTTCTTTGGAAGGGCTGTCCCCATTGACGTTCTGGGTAGTTTTCCGTCCGCCAATAAAATGCGGAAACAAGGGCAACGACACCACCGGTCCCGATAAAACCGCCGGCCCATGGTGCCCCATTTACGGCAGCGTATGTACCGGAAAGGATTGCCACGATGCCAATGGTGAGACCACAATATTGCCCTCGTTGGGTATCCTTGGCTTCGGATGTAAGTCCCTTAACTTCTGCAGTCAACGCCATCCTTTCCATTTCCTGGCGATGGCGGGTTTCACTTTCGGCCATGGCCAGGATCCGGTCTGCGGCTCCGGGCTGGAGCTGCTCATAGTTGGACAATATTTCTGGGGGAGGGATAGGCCCTTGAAACTGAACCTGCCTTGCTTCAGCGGTCATCTTTGATGAATTGGTTTTATTTTTTTGGGTGGGGAGATTCTTGTGCTTTTTAGATTTTCCCATGGGTCACAGAGGCTGCAGCTTTGCAAATGGATTTCCCTACTTTGCACCAATCGCCTCTGATCTTATCAGCATCTGATTTTACAGGACGATATGATTTTACAGCATATTTCTTCCTGGGCTGTATTTCGATTACAGACCCGATCCCACGCAAAAACTTTTTTGATATTCTTTTTACCATAGCACTTCTCTTTCATCTATTAGGTTAATTGTAAACCTAATAGCGTTCAATATCATCATAAATTTCTCTGGGTCAAGAAAAATGAACCGAATAGGTACACTTAATTCTACCTGGAAATAAACGGCCTGAAAAAGAACCCCTGCCCTAAAAAACATCTCTTGCCAGACGCTCCTAAGGCTTTCCACTATTTTAAAGTCCCTCTAAAACACCGCAATTGCTATTTCCTGTCATCCTTTGCAAACCGTTCAACAGCAGGCCATTCAGGCAAGCGCACCCACTCACGGGACATGGCATAACCGTTGCCACATCCCCTTAGTTGCCGAAAACATGCTCCAAAAGTATCAATGGTAAGGTGTGGAAGAATATTTTTTAGAATGTTGGTGTGTTAGGCAGAATGTAAGGTGTCTTATGCTTTTTTCTGGGTGAAACGCAGGACTGCAGGCAGCAAAAAGGCCAGCATTTCTCCCGGCCCGGATATACCGAGCCATGAACGAACCATGAGCAATAATAAAACGCCGATGTAAGCGTCTTACGTCTTTTGGCATTCCAGCTGATAAACCGAACCGGGGAATTGGCCCCGACAACATCCGTATCCGATGCCAGTGTAGCCTGTGCAAAGGAGAAATAAACCTAATGGCGAACCTAAATCATGTCGCTGGGTCTTGATATTTTGTAGCTTAAAGGCTACACTATATCCATGAAAGCCATTGACCGGATCATCAAAGAATATGTTACACGGGATGGGAAAAACCACTTCAGGAGCTGGCACGACGGCCTAAAAAATATCAAAAAAGCCGCAGGCTTTTGGGAAGAATACATTAGGGAGGGATAACCATGGCAACTGCAGATTATAAGAACGGACTGTTAAACAGGCTTAAAGACCCTGCATACGCCTCTGAATATTTAAACGAGGCATTAAATGAAGGCTCCCAAGAGGTCTTTATGCTGGCCCTTCGGGATGTGGCCCGGTCCAAGGGAATGACCCAGACGGCCCGGGAGGCGGATCTCAACAGGGAAACCATGTACCGGATGCTCTCCCAAAAGGGGAACCCCAACCTCTCCAGCCTCACTAAGCTTCTGGACACCCTGGGACTGACCCTCTCCATCGGGATGAAGAAACAAACTACATAAAATTATTAACGCATGACCAGGTCATCATTGGCTTGGCCCACCGGCTTTAACCGCCATCGTTGCGGCCCCCCCTCCCGGGTGGAAGGATGAGCCAGGGCCTCCAGAGAAAGTTTGATATTCTCCAATGTCGTAGAAATGGAAGGCAAAAGGCTGGAGCCGACCCGGGGGTGATGACGGTAAAGGAAAGAATCTGATGGCTGGAAAAAAAATTTCAAAAAGATGCCACAGCGACCGTAACTTTTAAGTACAAATAAAAAACCCGTTATCCAGATTCAATTCTGAATAACGGGTTGTTTAATTCAATTGGTGGAGGCGACGGGAGTTGAACCCGTGTCCGGAAACCATCATCCCAGGCTTCTACATGCTTATCCTGAACTTTAAATTTAACCTTGAGTGCTCCTTCAGGATGGATAACGTCAGGTGAGTCTGAAAAAATTTAACTGTTACAGCTCAGACAACTGTAAGTAGCGATCTTGCGAAAATGACATTCTGAACCGACTCAGCAAGAAAAAGTCGGGAGAACGGAAGCTGCCTTAAGCAGCTACAGCGTAATTATAATCGTCTGCGATTATGTTTAAAATTTGCCAAGTTTACGAGCTGACAAAAGCTCGACATGCTACCGTGGGCCTCAAAATCTCCGTCGAAACCATTTCGCCCCCAAATTGTAAAAGATCAAAGTCGTGTCTGTAATATACGCAAAACTGGGAAAAAGTCAATATCCCGGGGATCAAGAAGAGTACTTTTTACGGGCCCGATCCAGGTCTCTCTGGATGTCCTTTTTCTTGATGGTTTCCCGTTTGTCGTATAATTTTTTACCCTTACCCAGACCAATGAGGACTTTAATTTTGGAATTCTTAAAATAAATTTTCAAGGGAATAAGGGTATATCCCCTTTCCTTGATCTTTCCCTGGAGCTTATCAATCTCATACCGGTGCAAGAGCAGTTTTCGGCTTCTCAGGGCCTCGTGGTTGGCGTTGTAGGCATATTTGTACTCTGATATGTGCAGCTGCCGTAAAAAGACCTCGCCACGCTTGATATCGGCATAGGCGTCCTTAAAGCTGACCCGGCCTTCCCGGATGGATTTCACTTCGGAACCCACCAGGACGATGCCGGCCTCAACCTCGGAATCAATGTGGTAGTTGTGGCGTGCTTTTTTATTGTTGGCAATCAGTTTGATATAGTCCGAACTCATATCTACTCTTCCGCCTCCCGGTAGGGGAGGATCTCTTTAAACGCTTTGTGGATATAGTCGCTGGCCTGTTCTGCCGTGTCAAACCCAAGGAAGGCATCCAGCTGATCCTTGATATCGGCCACCCGCATATCCCGGATCATCTTCTTGATCACGGGAATGGAGGCGGGGTTCATGGAGAGGTGTTTCAACCCCATGGCCACCAGTACCGGGATATTGATGGGCTCCCCTGCCATTTCACCACACATGGTGACCTCGATATTATTCTGCTTGGCCGCATCAACGATCATCTTGATCATCTTCAGCACGGCCGGGTTAAGGGCTTGGTAAAGGTGGGCCACCCGCTGGTTCCGCCGGTCAATGGCCATGGAATACTGGATCAGATCGTTGGTGCCAATGCTGAAAAAGTCAACATGGCGGGCCAGTTCATTGGCCATGAACACGGCAGAGGGCACTTCGATCATGATGCCCAGGGGGATATCCGGGTTAAAAATGGCTTCGGCGGCGCTCAATTCGTCACAGGCCCGGCGGATCATTTCCTTGACCCGGATCATCTCCTCCATGCAGGAGATCATGGGGATGAGCAACTTGACGTTGCCAAATGCCGCCGCCCTGAGAATGGCCTTGAGCTGTGTGAGGAACACATCCTCGTTTTCCAGGCAGAACCGCACCGCCCTCAGCCCCAGGGCCGGGTTGGCCTCTTCCACAGGATCGATATAGGGATTGAACTTGTCCCCGTTGATATCCAGGGTCCGGATGGTCACGGGCTGGGAGCCCATCAGTTCGGCCAGTTCTTTGTAGCGTTTGAACAGCTCGTCTTCCGTGGGCAGGCGTTCCAGGTCGAGGTAGAGGAACTCGGTCCGGAAAAGCCCGATGCCCAATGCCCCGTTATCCTTGGCCGAAACCACCTCTTCCACCAACTCGATGTTGGCCATGAGGTTGAACTCCACCTTGTCGCTGGACACCGCCGGCAGATGACTTTCCCGCTCGATATCGGCCCGGTAGGCTTCAAACCGGGCCAGGCGGTCCTCGTATTTAAACAGGGTTTCCTCATCGGGATTGATGATCATGATCCCGGAGGAACCGTCAACGATGAGGATATCATCGTTTTTCACATTGGCGGTGGCCCGTCCCAGGCCCAGGACCGAGGGAATCTTCAATGACTTTGCAACGATACTGGTGTGGGAATCCTTCCCTCCCCTGTCCGTGACAAAGCCCTTGATCCGCTCCAGCTGAATCTGGCTGGTATCGGCGGGGCTGAGGTCGTGGGCAACGATGATCACCCGTTTGTTAATGGAAGAAATCTTGATATCCTGGGCCCCCACCAGGTAGGACATGATCTTGTCCGACACCTGGATGATGTCATTGACCCGGGCCTTGAGATATTGATCGTCGATCTGGAGAAACATGGCCTTGACCTTGCGGCTGACCATTCGCAGGGCCCATTCGGCATTGATATTCTCTTGGGCAATGGTGTCGATGGTCTTGCCGTAGAGCATCTTATCCTTGAACAGGGCCATGTGGGTTTCAAGGATGTGAAGGGTCTCTCCGAAATCCGGATCCAGACCTTCAATGACCTTGGCATGCTCGGCCTTGGCTTTGGTAACGGCACTTTTAAACCGGTCGATTTCCTGGGGAATCATGGCATCGGTAACGGCGTACCGTTTGATGATGTTGACCCCTTCACGGTCTACAATATATGCCTTTCCTATACAGATCCCGGGGGATCCGCTGATCCCCCTCAATACGACTTCACCGGCCTCGGTGTTACTCATCTGAATTCTCTCCGAACCCACTTTCAAAAAACATGCGTATGTTTTCCAAAATTTCTTTATCCTCGGGGCATTCAATCTGGATCTGGATGCGAGATCCTTTGACGGCGCACAGGGTTAAAATATCGATGATACTGGATGCATCCACCTTGGAATCTGCATCCGTCAGCCAGATATTTCCCCTGGCCTCCATCGCCATTTCGGCAATCCTTGCTGCCGGTCTTGCATGCATTCCCAGTTCATTTACGACATAGGTATCATGGGACAATTGCGCTTCTGTATTCAATCTAAACTTCTTTCTCAAGAAAAATTTGTTTTTCTTTATCTTTTTATCTTTGAAAAGTCAATTATTGAAGGGAGCAGGTAAAACCTCACAATGGTAGGGCGATTTTTACATGGGTATGGTATATCATAGTTCAAATAAGGTTGCCAGCAGCTTTTCCCCGGCAACCCCGAATGAACCCCGAAGAGAAAGGACGCCCTATGACGCCCGCAGAATGCACCCACACATACCTTATTAACGAATTTAAATCCGGTGAATCCTGGAGACTTTTCAAGATCATGGGAGAATTTGTGGAGGGGATTGACACCCTCTACCCCCTGGGCCCCGCCGTTTCCATTTTCGGCTCCGCCCGGGTGGCCGAAGACCAGCCCTATTTCGAACTCACCCGTAAAACAGGCCAGCTCTTTGGCCAGGCCGGTTATGCCGTCATCACCGGTGGCGGTCCGGGACTGATGCAGGCCGCCAACAAGGGCGCCTCCCAGGCCCATGTGGATTCCGTGGGGCTGAACATCAAACTCCCCTTTGAGGAGACCCCCAACCCCCATGCCAACATACAGGTGGATTTTGATTATTTCTTTGTGCGCAAGGTCATGTTCCTGAAGCATTCACGGGCCTGTGTCATCATGCCCGGCGGTTTCGGCACCCTGGATGAGTGCTTTGAGACCATCACCCTGATCCAGACCCGCCGCATCAGACGGGTTCCGGTGATTCTCTTCGGCAAAACCTTCTGGGGGGGCCTCATCGACTGGATCAAGGACCGCATGCTGGAGGAAGCCATGATTTCCAAGGAGGATCTGGACCTGTTTCACCTGGTGGACAAACCCGAAGCCGCCGTTAAAATCGTTACGGATTTTTATGCGGAAAATCCCGAATAACCCACCGGGATATCCAACAGGATGGGATGGGGAGGCTGGGGTCTATCGGGGCACGCCCTTTGAAAAATAAAAGCAGGTATTGTCCGGAAATGCGGTGATGCCGATCCCCTTCAGGATATCCTGCTTGGCCGCTTCAAGGTTGGAAAACCCCAGGCCGGGTTTGGGCAGATGATAAAACATCTCCCCCCAGGAATTGACATAGACGGCACAATAATCCGAAACCCGGTCGCCCTGGCGCTGGTGGTAAAAATTCACATTGATAAAAAGGCAGTCCACCTCGGGGGGGGCCTTGCGCAGGGCCTTGAACGGGACCGTTTTATGGATCACCGGGTAAAAGAACGCCAGCATGGCATTGAACAATTTGATGATATCATCGTGGGTCACCAGGGTGGGATTGGGCAAAAGACTGATCACCGACTGGGAGGTGTACAGGCTGTTGTGAATCAGCCAGGCCCCTATTTCCTCGATGGTGGAGGCCCGAAGCAGGGGCTCCTCCCCGGAGGATGTCTGGATCTTGTTTTTATGAAACAGAACCCACATGCCCCTGCCCGATGCATCGGCATCAAATTTGAGATGGAGCCGGTTGAAAAGGTGCTCACTCCTGGAAACCAGCAGAATCCTGCGGATCTTGCAGGGCTTTTCCAGAAACATGGTGTTGACCTTCCGCTCCAGGGCCTGGCGATCTTCGTTTGAAATCATCAGGTCCTGGGAATTCCGTTCAAAGCTGGCCTTGACCGCATTGTACTTGGCCAGCATGTGTCTCTCGATGGAGTTGGAAAGGCGCTGGATGCTGTCATACTGCCATTCCCGGAACCGGCCCAGCTCCACCACCTTCTCCATGTTCCAGTTCCATTGCTGTAGACACCCTTCCAGCATCACCTTGCGCAGACCGAACACCGTCAGGTCTGCGGCGCGTTCCTTGGCAATGCCCAGCTTAAGAAAAAAACAGGTCAACAAAAGGCCGATGGCCTGCTTGTCCCCCACCGATTCGTAGTATTGCATCAAATGATTCAATAGAATGATATAGGAATCGTTTTCCGACTGGCGCATATAGGAGCCGGAATTCATCCACCGGTCCTTGTAAAGATTGCACAGGAGCGGCTCCTTTCCATAGCCGTGGATGTACTTTTCCAGCAGCCCCATTTTTATCACCGATTTAAAGGGGCTTTTCAACCATTTGAACATCTGCCAGATGGAGGCCCCCAGGTATTCATTCACCGGGATGGCATGGATATCCCCAAGATCCATGTAGCGCTGGGAGTGAACCACCCGCTCCACCTGACGTTTAATGGTGTTATAATAGTGAAGGCTGAGCATGCTGGGAATCACCGCCCAAAGGGGCAGCTTACCCGCCACATGGATCATGGTCCGGTAAAACTCCTCCTTGAGCAGACGGGACTGGGCCGATCCCGAGCTTTCCTGGTTGGAATCTCCAAAGTCGTTGTTCCTGGCCTTGAGTACATCCACAACAAAAAAGGTGATGGAAAGTTTAAATTTCTCCGCGGCAAAGGCAGTCAGGGACTGGAGTTTGCGATTGAGCAACAGCATTTCATGGTCGGTGAGATGGTTCTCATTCACACAGACCCAATAGTCCACGTCCGATTCATGGGTCTGGGCCAGGGAGCCCACGCTGCCCATGGTATAGAGTCCTTCGATCTTGGGAAACCGACTGGGCTCCACCGTGTACGTCCGCTTCTCCATCACCCGGGCCAAAAGCCGGCGCACCCGGTCGGTGGGATGGTACTGGGCGATGCCGCAGGGGGTCTTTGCCCCCAGTTTGCTTCCCGGGAAGGGAATATTCTCATGGAGGAGCAAGGGAATCACCTGGAAGAAATCCACCTGGGTGGCCCGGAAGATATCAAAGGCCATGAGCATGCTCATCTTGTTCTGTTCAAGAAACTGGTTCTCCCCGAAATGGATGAACTCCGAAAATAGCATGAGGTTGATCTCCGGAATCAGCGCCTTGTCCACCCGGGGAAGGTCGCTGAACCCCAACCGGTACCGCCTCGCGTTGTAAGACAGCCCCCTGGACCGCATCTGGATCCGGGAAAAGGGCGGATACTGGGAAAACCGGGAACTGGCATAGGAAAAATTGGCCTGGTCCAATCCAGAGGTCACAAAGGAGACCCCGGAAATCAGGGAATGGGAAAAGGCAGCGCAGGAAAGGTTGGCATCGGTGAAAATGCACTTGGAAATCCAGGAATTCACCAGGTCCGCGTCATGGAAATCCGCCTCCGGGAAATTGCTGTTGTAGATCTTGGCCTCCTGGAAACTACACTCCCTGAAGGAGGCCTTGGGCGCCTGGACATCCAGGAACACCGCCCGGTCAAAATTTGCCCCGTCCAGCATGGCCCCGGAAAAGTCCACATTGGAGAAGACACAATGACAGAACCAGGCGTTTTTTAAATGGAGACCGGCCATGTTGCAGTCCTTGAAAACCGTTCCACTGAAATAATATGCCTTGGCCGACATGGTGAACCGGGTAAAGTCCACCCCCTCCACCAATTGATCCTGGAAGTCCACTGCGGCCTGCCGCCCCTTGAGGCGGTCCACATTCTTTCCCGAGGCCGTACTGAGAAACGAATCCAGCACCTTGGGTGCTTTGACAACCCGGGAGGCCACCATGGTTTTAACGGATTCCACCTGATCTTCAATGCTCTCCCGCTCCTTGCTGAAGAGGCGGCGGGTCTTCTGGACAAACCCATCCACATCCATGTCCAATGCCTCTGTGGAACGGGCATCATAGGCTTTCATGATGCGCACCACCCGCTCCGGTCGTTTCTGGAACATGCCCAGCACACAGGCCAGGTTCAAATCAAAATGATCCCTCTGGTATGCGGCCTTGTTCATGGCCATGTCCTGGACCACGAAAAAGGCGACCCGGGACAATTCCGCCACTTCCATGTGGATACCGGGCAAAAGATCCGGACAGGCGTCCTTCACCCGGTCCATGACCTTGTGAACCGGTTCCCGACCGCAGACCACCAGGGCCTTAAACGCCAGAAGTCCCTCTGCGGTATCGGCGGTTTTCATGCGATCGAAAATCGCATCAAAAAGATCTGAATAATGCCCCAGGGAACTGTTCTCCACAATTTTATAAACCGCCACCCTCACCTTTTTCACATCCTCCCGTGCCAGTATCCCCTTTAGAAGCTTGGTGGAAATCCGTTCCGTCACCATGGCAAGGGCCTTGAGTCCCTTGATCTTCACCCTGGGGGAAAGGGAGGGGATTTCCGTCCTTAAAATCTCGTAGGGATTCCGCAGATCTTCGGGGATGTTCCCCAGAAAGGGATCGGCATGGCGGTCCAGATCAAAAAGAAGGGCATAGAAAGAAATCACCGCGTCCCGGTCCTTGAGCTGGCTAAGGATGGGCCGAAAAATCCGGACATACTTCAGGCGGACCTCGGGGGAGGCCATGAGGTATTGATCCACAAAGGCCAGGCGGTGGGCCTCGGGAACCGTATGGATGAATTTTTTAAGGTTAACCTCGCTGACCTTTCCACAGAACAGGGCCTTGAAAACAAAATAGGCCCCATGTTCCCCAAGCCCCAAAAGGCTCTTCATGAAAAAACTGATTTCGTTGAAACTCATCTCCGGGGCCATGTGCTGGTAGAGGCGGCCGGAAACCAGGGCGGCCTGTTTCAACCCCCGTTGGTAATTTTCCTTTTCATCGGGATTCTCCAGATATTTTTCAATGCGATTCAACAATATTCCCAAACTCTTATGGGCGGCATTGCGAATATTAAATTGAAAGGACAACACCCCCTTTATCACCGGCAGAATGCCCACATGGGGATTCATTTCAGCGGCCTTGTCCACCAGGTAGGCCATCTCAGCGTTTTCGAGGGCGTTCCACCGGCTTTCAAAATTTTTCACATTAAAAAGGGGGGACTGGGATTCCATGTTTGATAGAATATCTAGTATTTTTTACATTTCTTTCTAAAAGTGTTATAGAGGTATGTTCGACATCAAGTATAAAGAATACGACTGCGATACACAACTGAATATTTATGACCTTATTTGACGCAAAGGCCGCAACAACGGCCCATACCAACTCATACGATGCTGAATCCATAGAAATCCTCAAAGGGCTTGATCCGGTGAAGCGACGGCCGGGGATGTACACAGACACAGGCAGCCCCAACCATCTGGCATTTGAGGTCATTGACAATAGCGTGGACGAAGCCATTGCCGGCTTTGCCTCCCGAATTGACGTGGTGCTAAAGGATGACAACAGCATTATTGTAACGGATAACGGACGGGGCATGCCCGTGGACATCCACCCGGTTGAAAAGATCTCCGGGGTGGAATTGATCATGACCAAACTCCACGCCGGGGCAAAATTTTCAAACAAGGACTATGCCTTTTCAGGGGGCCTCCACGGGGTTGGGGTTTCCGTGGTCAACGCCCTTTCCTCCCGGTTGGACATCACCATCAAACGGGACCAGGCCCTGTGGGAAATCGGCTTTGCCGACGGGTCCAAGGTCCGGGAGCTGGAACAGACCGGCACCTCGCCCAAGGGCAGGAACGGCACCCGGGTTCACTTCTACCCGGACGCCTCCTATTTTGATTCCCCAAAATTCTCCGTCTCCGCCCTGAAAAACGCCCTCAAGACAAAGGCCGTTCTCTGCCGGGGACTGAAGACCACCTTCAAGGATGAAGCCAGCGGAGAAAAACAGACCTGGTTCTACGACCACGGCCTGGACGACTACCTGGCCGAAAACCTCAAGACCCAGACCTGCCTCTTTGAGGCCCCATTTAACGGAAAGGCGGCCAACGAGGACTTTGAAGTGGTCTGGGCCGTGAACTGGGGCAATGAAACCCCGGTCCACTTCGAAGAAAGCTTTGTCAACCTCATCCCCACCAAACTGGGAGGTACCCATGTCAACGGGTTCCGCTCGGGGCTTCTGGAATCCCTCAGGGAGTTTTGCAAATTCAGGAACCTGCTGCCCAAGGGCATGGTCCTGGCCCCGGAAGATCTGTGGCGGAATGTGGGCTATGTGTTGTCGGTCAAACTCTCCGAGGCCCAGTTTTCCGGACAGACCAAGGAACGGCTCTCCTCCCGCCACTGTGCCAACCTGGTCAATCCCCATGTCAGGGATGCCTTCAGCCTCTGGCTCAACGAACATGTGGAGCTGGGCGAAGCCCTGGCCGAACAGGCCATGGAAAATGCCCGGGCCCGGCTGAAAAAAACCAAAAAGGTCACCCGGAAAAAAGCCGTGGGCGGGGCCACCCTGCCGGCCAAACTTTCCGACTGCACCTCGGATCACCAGGCTGACCGGGAGATCTTTTTTGTGGAAGGGGACTCTGCAGGCGGGTCGGCCAAACAGGCCCGTGACAGACGCTTCCAGGCCATCATGCCCCTGAGGGGCAAGATCATGAACACCTGGGACATGTCCCATTCCGCCATCATGGACTCCAAGGAGATCCGGGACATTGCCAAGGTTCTCGGGGTCACCCCCGGAGAGGACGACATTAAAGGGTTACGGTACAACAGGGTCTGTATCCTGGCCGATGCCGACTCCGACGGCCTGCACATCGCCACCTTGCTCTGCGCCCTTTTCCTGCGCCATTTCCCCCGCATGGTTAAGGAGGGACATGTCTATATTGCCATGCCCCCCCTCTACCGCATCGACGTGGGAAAAGAAGTGTTCTACGCATTGGACGATTCGGAAAAAAGCGCCATCACCAAAAAAATCAGCCGCAGAAAAAAGCAGAAAAAAATCAATATCCAGCGTTTCAAAGGGCTGGGGGAGATGAACCCCTCACAGCTCAAGGAAACCACCATTGCACCGGATTCCCGCCGCCTGGTTCAGCTCAAGCTGGAAGGGGAGGAAGGCACCGCTCTGGGTGCCACCCTTGAAACCATGGACAAGTTGCTGAGCAAGAAACGGGCAAAGGACCGTAAAAAATGGATCGAGGCCAAGGGCAACATCAAAGAGATCGAAATATGAACCAGGTCATCACCACCACAGAAGATCATGAGAGCCGGCTCTTCCAGGACTTTGCCGAGGAAGCCTACCTCAACTATTCCATGTACGTTATTCTGGACCGTGCCCTTCCCCACATTGGAGACGGACTGAAACCGGTCCAGCGCCGCATCATCTATTCCATGAGCCAGCTGGGGCTTTCGGCAACGGCCAAGTACAAAAAATCCGCCCGCACCGTGGGGGATGTTCTGGGTAAATTCCACCCCCATGGGGATACGGCCTGTTACGAAGCCATGGTCCTCATGGCCCAGCCCTTTTCACTGCGATACCCCCTGGTGGACGGACAGGGCAACTGGGGGGATCCCAACGATCCCAAATCCTTTGCCGCCATGCGGTATACCGAATCCCGGCTCTCCCCCTACGCCAAGGTTCTGCTGGACGAACTGGACCAGGGCACCGTGGATTTCACCCCCAACTTCGACGGCACCCTCAAGGAACCCACTTTGCTGCCGGCCCGGCTGCCCAATCTGCTGCTCAACGGCACCACCGGCATTGCCGTGGGCATGGCCACCAGCATTCTGCCCCACAACCTCAGGGAGGTGGCCAAGGCCCTCATTGCCCTGATTGAAAATGAGGATGCCCCCCTGGGCACGGTCCTGCGCCATATTAAGGGACCGGACTTTCCCACCAAGGCCGAGATCATCACCCCGGTGGCGGAGATCAAACAGATGTATGCCAAGGGCAAGGGCCGCATAAAAATGCGGGCCACCTATACCATTGAGGACGGTGAAATCATCTTCAACGCCCTGCCCTTCCATGCCTCGGTTGAGAAAATCTACGAGCAGATCGCCGCCCAGATGACCTCCAAGAAGCTACCCATGGTCAGCGACATCCGGGATGAATCCGACCACGAGGATCCCACCCGACTGGTGGTAATCCCCAGATCCAACCGTGTGGATCTGGACGCCCTCACCGCCCACCTGTTCGCCACCACGGACCTGGAAAAATCCTACTCCGTGAACATGAACATGATCGGCACCAACGGAAAGCCCGAGGTGAAAAACCTGCTCACCATTCTCACCGAATGGCTCAGCTTCCGTGCCGATACGGTGAAGCGAAAGCTCAACTTCAGGCTCAACAAGGTCAAGGATCGGCTCCACATCCTGGAAGGCTTGAAAATCGCCTTTCTCAACATTGACGAGGTCATCCACATCATCCGCACGGCCGACGAACCCAAACCCGAACTCATGAAGGTCTTCGGCCTCACCGAAATCCAGGCCACAGCCATCCTTGAAATCCGGCTGCGCCAGCTGGCCCGGCTTGAAGAAATCAAAATTGATGGGGAAATGGCAGAGCTGGGAGAGGAGCGGGACTACCTGGAAAAAATCCTGGGCAACGAAGCCGAATTCAAATCCTACCTCATTGAGGAGATCAAGGCCGACGCCAAGACCTACGGGGACAAACGCCGCTCCCCCATCACGGAACGGCGGGATGCCGAAGCCTTCTCCGCCACCGATGTGATTGACATTGAACCGGTGACGGTTATCCTTTCCCAAAAGGGATGGATACGGGCGGCCAAGGGCCATGAGATCAACCCGGAAAAGGTGAAGTTCAAATCCGGGGACGCCCTGATGTCCCACGTCCGGACCCGGAGCGACCGGCCGGTGATTTTCCTGGATTCCTCGGGCAGAAGTTATATGCTCCACTCCCATACCCTGCCCTCGGCCAGGAGCAATGGAGAGCCCCTCACCGGTCACCTGGCCCTGACACCGCCGGCCACCATCACCCATATGATTTCCGAGGAAGAGGAGACCCGTTTCCTGGTTGCCACCAACGGCGGATACGGCTTTATCATCCAGGTGTCAGATTTCTTCACGGTCTACAAAAACGGCAAGGCCGTGATCACGGTAAAGGAAAGCACCGCCCTGGTGGCCCCCCAAAGGGTCAACCACCTTGAAACCGACAACGTCATCGCCGTCACCAACAAGGGCCGGCTGCTGATCTTTAAGCTCAACGAACTGCCCCAATTGAAAAAAGGACAGGGAAACAAGATCATCACCATCCCGAAAAAAGAACGCACCTGCAAGGATCCGGAGGAACTTAAGCTCCTAAAAATATTGCCATTAAACACCAATATTGTTATACATTCAGGCAAGCATTTTCTCAGGCTGGGACCTGGAAATCAGAAGGACTACACAGGAATGCGGGGGTATAGAGGCAAAAAGCTGCCCAGGGGATATCGCAATGTCGACCGCATAGAGGTCATCCCCATCGAGGAGACTGCTGAAACAAATTAATGATGAAAATTGTCCACAAACATTTTATTCTCATCCTTTTAATTTGCCTTTGTCTGCCCCTGCTGTACGGAACCCACAGCCTTCGGCACCGGGGCAGTATAACAAAGACCGGCACATTTGACCGGATCATGCAGACCGGTGCGCTCCGGGTCATCACCACCAATGCGGTCAACACCTATTATCTCTACGAAGGCAGCCCCACCGGCTTTGAATATGACCTGGCAAAAGAGTTTGCCAAGTTCCTCAACGTGGAATTGGATGTGGTGGTGCCGGGCTGGAATAATCTGTTTGAATACCTGGAGCAGGGAAAAGGGGATATGATCGCCGCGGGCATGGCCATCACCCAGAACCGCCTGGACCGGGCAGCCTTTTCCATCCCCTATATGACCATCCAGCAGCGGGTCATTCACCACAACCTCAGCTTTGGCCCCCGGAACATAGAGGACCTCATGTTCAGGACCTTCCACGTCAGAAGGGGGACCTCCTACCAGGATCGGCTGTCGGAACTCAAGGGGGCGGGAGTTGATTTCAACTATATTCTCCACGACAATATTCCCACCGAAGAGCTCATTAAAATGGTCAATGCCCAGGACATCAAGCTGACCATCGCCGATTCCAACATTGCCATTTTGGCCCAACGCTATTACCCCGACATCCGAATTGGAATTCCCATCCAGAAAAAGGAATCCCTGGCCTGGGCCGTTCGAAAGGACGATCCCCAGATGCTGGAGGCGGTGAACCGGTTCTTCCTCCATGCCAATGCCACCGGAATCCTAAAACGGATATCGGACAAGTATTATGACAACATCCGTGATATGGATATATATGATTTAAAAACCTTTCACAAACGGCTGAAAACACGACTTCCCCTTTACAAGGACGTGATCGTTGGAGAATCGGCCAAATACGGATTTGACTGGCGGCTGGTGGCGGCGATGATATACCAGGAATCCCATTTCAACCCCAACGCCACCAGCTTTACCAATGTGAAAGGGCTGATGCAGGTCACCTCGGCCACGGCCAAGGAGATGGGCATCGAAAACCGGCGGAATCCGAAACAGAGCATCAAGGCCGGCATCAAATACCTGAATCGCATGTACCATCGGTTCGATCACATTGAAGATCCGTACCAACGGATGCTCTTTGCCCTGGCCAGCTACAACGTGGGATATGGACACGTGCTGGACGCCCTGGGCATAGCCAAGGAAAAGGGCTGGGAAACCACGGACTGGCACGGGCTGAAATCGGCCCTGCCCCTGCTCTCCCAGGCCAAGTACTATAAAAAGACAAAATACGGATACGCCAGGGGGTGGGAGCCGGTCCACTACGTTGAGCGCATCCTGACATTTTTTGACATTCTCAAACAAAAGGACTTTTCCGAAGAGTAGAATCGCCTGGTTTGGGAATCATAACAAAACCTGTTTGACCTGCCCTTTTCGCCTTGATGAAGTCATCATCGGTATTGACTAAAGGGGCCGGACAAGCCCAAATTTAACGATAAGAGTAAACCCATGACTAAAAAAATTCTAATTAATGCGCAGGATCCCGATGTCAGCCGGATTGCGGCTGTGGAAGACAACAAACTGGATCAATTTCATATTGAAACCCGCGCCAAGGCCGTTACCCAGGGCAATATCTACAAGGGTGTGGTCACCCGGGTGGAACAGAGCCTCCAGGCCGTGTTTGTGGACTATGGTGCCGAAAAAAACGGGTTCTTGCAGAAAAACGAAATCCACAGGGATTATTTCCAGGAAGTGGAGACCAAGGACAAGGCCCTTTTCAACCTCATTAAAAAGGGGCAGGAGATGATCGTCCAGGTGGTCAAGGACCCCATCAGCCAGAAGGGGGCCATGCTCACCACCTTTATCTCCCTGCCCGGACGGCTGGGGGTTCTCATGCCCGGCAGCTCCACCCGGGGCGTCTCCCGGAAAATCTCCGATGAAGACGAACGCAAGCGGCTGCTGGCGATCATCAAAAGCCTGAAGGTCCCCGAAGGTTTCGGAATGATCGTTAGAACCGCAGGGAAAACCGCCACAAAGACCCAGCTCACAGCAGACTTAAGATATCTGATGCGGGTGTGGAAGAACATTGACAAGCTGGCCATCAAAAATCCCCCGGCCTCCCTGCTCTATAAAGAACAAAGCCTGGCCGTGCGATCCCTGAGGGACTACTTCACAACGGACATAAAAGAAATCCTCATCGACAACCCCGACACCTTTGCCGAGGTCAAGGAATTCATGTCCATGATCGCCCCCAAGCAGAACCGCATTGTCAAACTCTTCAAGGGCGAGAAACCCATCTTCAGCAAATACCAGCTGGAGGAGCAGATCACCTCCATTTTCAAGCGGGAGGTCCCCCTGAAATCCGGCGGGTTCCTGGTCATTGAACAGACCGAGGCCTTGGTCTCCATCGATGTGAACTCGGGCAAATCCACCAAGCGGAAAAACATCGAAGAGACCGCCTACCACACCAACCTTGAGGCGGCCGAAGAAGTGGCACGGCAGCTGCGTCTCAGGGACATGGGCGGCCTCATTGTGGTGGACTTCATCGACATGCGGGAACGGCGGCACAAGGCCGACATCACCAAAACCCTGAAAAAACATCTCAAGGCGGACAAGGCCAAAACCAAGGTGGGCGGCATCACCGCCTTCGGCCTTTTGGAGATGTCCCGCCAAAGAATCCGCCATTCCATTACCTTCGGCAGCTATGAAACCTGTTCCCATTGCAACGGAAGGGGCCATACCCCGTCCGTGGAAACCCAGGGTCTGGCCTTTCTGCGCCAGCTCAACCTGAAGACATTGAAGGACGGTATCAACACCGTTACCGCCTACCTGCCGAAGGAAGTGGCCTATTACATCCTCAATAAAAAACGGGAAGAGCTTGTGGATATCGAAACCCGGAGATCCGTGGACATCTTCATTGAAATCGATCCGGAAATGGTACCCGGAGAGAACCGGATCAACGCCCAATCCTAGGATGGAGATGTGTCGCTTTCTTGACATAAACAGATCTTTTGTGTATCTGAAACAATTCTGAATCTTAGAGGACAAGGTAAACGAATGCCCCGACGAAAGCGCACAAACAGGATGAAAATAGGGATCACGGCACTGGGTGCCGTTCTGGTTATTTTCCTGGCATTGGAGTTTTTCACGGTTAAAACGACCGACACACCGGAAATGGCCCCTTCCCAGGGAAAGATTGAACCCCAGCCCCACCCCATCCCCGGAACTGAAGCGCCCCAGCCCCCGTCCAATGGGCTTATCGATTACCAGGACTTGAACAAGGATACCCCTGCAGACCAGCTCATGGTCCAGCGCAAGGAAAAACTGGGGTTGAACAAAAGTCTGGACATGATTGTCAGGTCCGATGAAGCCTTCACCCTCGGAGGAAAAACCGTGTCCATGGCCAAAATATTGGAAAAGGCCAAGGTTCGTAAGGGCGGTGTTTACCAGGAAGATCTCAATGCCGCAGGGGAAAGTGTTCCCGGAAATCTTAAGGAATTCGGCATCTATGTGGTCCAGCCCGGAGACAACATCTGGAACATCCACTTTGATATCCTGAAGGAATATTACACCACCAAGGGCATCATGGTCGCAGAAAAGGCGGACGAGCCCCTGGAGGGTATGAGTTCCGGCGTTGGAAAGCTGCTCAAATTTTCCGAGACAATGGTCATTATTTACAACCTGGAAAAAGACCGGGTTGAAACCGATATCAACCTGGTCCAGCCCCTGAGCAAAGTTGTGGTTTACAACATGCAGGAGGTCTTCGGACTTCTGGAAGAAATCAACTACGACACCGTTAACCGAATTCAGTTTGACGGACAGAACATCTGGATTCCCACACAGAAAAATTAAATTTATTTTTTAAACATAAAGGAGGATTACTTTGATTAGTACAGCATATGCAATGGCACCTGGAGCACAAGGCGGAGCACAAGGCGGACTGGCAGGTTTCCTGCCCATCATCATTTTGTTTGCCATCTTTTATTTCCTGTTGATCCGTCCCCAGCAGAAAAAGGCCAAGGAACACCGTGAGATGATCAACAACCTGAAAAAAGGCAACCGGATCATCACCTCCGGCGGCATTTACGGAACCATTGCATCCATCGACGACACCACCATCGGACTTGAAGTAGCCGAAAAGGTAAAAATCAAAATCGGTCGCGGAAACGTCGCTGCCCTGATTTCCGACAACGAGCCTGCAGCCAAATCTGACAAAAAATAATTCCAGCTAGGAGTATGGTATTTTGAAACTATTTACCTTTAAACGCGTTGTGATAACCGGAGTTGTCCTGGCCGCAATCATTTGGCTCTTGCCGACCTTTACAGACAGCTGGCCCCACAAGAAGATCAACCTGGGGCTGGACCTTCAGGGCGGCATGCATCTGGTACTTGAGGTTCAGAATGAGAAGGCCGTGGAAGCAGAGCTGGACAGAACCATTCAGGAGTTGAAAAAAGAGCTTCGCAACCAAGGTATCAAACACCTGGGCATCACCCGCCGGGCAGATCAAAGCATCCTTGCCAAGATAAAGGGTGCAGACAACAACGACGGGTTTAAAGCTCTGGTGGAAAAGGAATTCTCCAATCTTTCCGTTTCACCGGCAGGCGCAGACGCTCAGATGGCAAGCTTTGCCCTGAATCTGCCCGACGATGAGATCGAAAACCTGAAAAAACTGGCCACTGAGCAGGCATTGGAAACCATCCGTAACCGGATTGACGAGTTCGGCGTCAGCGAACCCGATATCCGGATCCAGGGCGGCAACCGCATCCTGCTTCAATTGCCCGGTATCAATGATCCCGACCGTGCCAAGGACCTCATCGGCAAAACCGCCCAGCTCACCTTTCAACTGGTCAACGAAGAAGCCGATATCACGGCTGCAGCCTCCGGCAAGGTACCCGTGGGCTGCGAAGTTTTGTTTGAAAACCGGCAAGATCCCACCACCGGCAACATCACCAAGATTCCCTTTGTTGTAAAAAAACAGGTGCTGCTGGACGGCAGCCTTCTGGTGAACGCCCGGGTGGAGTTTGACCAGTTTCAGCAGGCCCAGGTGGGCATTGAATTCAACCGGAAAGGCGCCCGTATTTTCGACCGCATCACCGGCCAGAACATCAAAAAACGGCTGGCCATCGTGCTGGACAAGAATATCTACTCCGCACCGGTGATCCAGGACAGAATCGCCGGCGGTAAGGCACAGATCACCGGTAACTTTACCACCGAAGAAGCCAAGGATCTGGCCATTGCCCTTCGGGCCGGTTCCCTGCCCGCCCCGGTTAAAGTCATTGAAGAACGGACCGTCGGCCCCACCCTGGGTGCGGATTCCATCCGCATGGGCCTGATCTCCATGGCCGTGGGCGGTGCCCTGGTTCTGGTCTTCATGATGATTTACTACAAAGGCGCCGGGCTCATCGCCGACCTGGCCCTTGTGGTGAATATCATTCTTATCGGCGGCGGACTGGCGGCCTTCCAGGCCACCCTGACCCTGCCCGGCATTGCCGGCATCATTCTGACCATTGGTATGGCGGTTGACGCCAATGTTATTATTTTTGAACGCATCCGGGAGGAGCTCAGAAGCGGAAGGACACCCCTAGCAGCCGTACATGCCGGCTTTGAACGGGCCAGCCTCACCATTCTGGACGCCAACGTGACCACCCTGATTGCAGCCATTGTCCTCTTCCAGTTCGGCACCGGCCCCATCAAGGGCTTTGCCGTTACCCTGGCCCTGGGCATTGTCTCCAGTCTGTTCACAGCCCTGATTCTGTCAAAGAGCATTTTTGATCTGGTTCTCCAGAACAAAAAGTCGTCAACCCTCAGTATATAAGGATTTTCCATAATGCAGCTTATCAAGCCTGACATTAATATTGACTTCCTGGGAAAACAAAAGATCGGATTTATGGTCTCACTGCTCCTGATCATTGCCAGTACGGTCTCCCTCATTGCCAAGGGCGGCCCCAACTACGGCATCGACTTTGCCGGCGGCACCCTGATCCAGGTTCAGTTCCAGTCCGATGTTCCCATTACCCAGGTCAGGGACGGACTGGCCGCCCTCAACCTGAAAGATGTCTCCGTGCAGGACTTTGGAGAGCCCGGCGCCCATGAGTTCCTCATCCGTACCTCCAACTCCCAGGAAGTGGAGAACGGACTGGCCGAAGGCGTGACCACGGCCCTCAAAGCCAAAACCGGGGAACCCCCCCTGATTAGAAGGGTGGAAATGGTCGGCCCCCAGGTGGGCGACGACCTGAAGAACAAGGCCCTTCTGGCCATCTTCTACTCCCTGCTCTTCATCACCATCTATATTTCAGGACGGTTTGAACTGAAATGGATGCTCTCCGGCGTTACCGCCGGTGCCCTGATGACCGCGGTATACTTCCTTTCGGTCTTTGGCCTGAGCATGACCTATTTCATTGCCGGTGCCCTGGTGGTGAGCCTGGCCCTGTTCTGGTCCCTGAGACTGAAATACGCCATGGGCGCCATTGTAGCCCTGATCCACGACGTGTTTATCACCGTGGGCATCTTCAGCATCCTGGACCTGGACTTTTCCCTGTCCATCATTGCCGCCCTTCTGACCATCATCGGTTACTCCCTGAACGATACCATCATCGTTTTTGACCGTATCCGTGAGAATGTCAAAGGCAGCGACGACAAGGAATCCCTGCCCGGGTTGTTCAACAAGAGCATCAACGAAACCCTGGCACGGACCCTGCTGACATCGGTGACCACCCTCATCGTTCTGCTGGCCCTCTTCTTCCTGGGTGGCGACATCATCCACAACTTTGCATTTGCCATGATCGTGGGGGTTCTCATCGGAACCTATTCCTCGGTCTTCATTGCAAGCCCTGTGGTTCTGGCAGCCCACCAGAGAGGATAGGCAGATGACTGTTTTCAAGGCCCCGGCTTCACTTTTCCTTTTGATCCTAACCCTGATGGTCTCCTCCTGTTCCCTGTTGGAAGAAAAACCGGCACCGGGACCCAGCCTGGCCGACCTTAACGCCCAGTTGATTCAAAGGGACGACATCATCCTGGGCCTTGAAAACAAAGTCCAATCCCTGGAAGAGCAGGTCCGCCTGCTTGAAAATGAAAACAGGGAATGCCAAAAAAAGAATTTCCAAACCGATCCGCCGGCCAAGATGTACCAAAAGGCCCGCAACCTTTTGCTGGAAAATAATTTCATCCAGGCTGGCCAGATTTTCAAGACACTGGCCCGGCGTTTTCCCAAGCACAGCCTGGCCGACAATGCCCTTTATTGGCTGGGTGAATGTTATTATTCCCTGGGCCAGTATCAAAAAGCTATTGACGTTTTTAAGGATCTGATTCACCGTTATCCTAAAGCGGAAAAGGTACCCGACGCCCTTCTGAAAACCGGGTATAGTTTTCTTTCCATGGACGACGCAAACCGCGCCGGCCATTTTCTGAAGCAAGTCATCAAACGATATCCGTTTTCATCGGCCGCAGAAAAGGCCCAGGAAAAACTTGGTTTAATAGACTAAATGATCAGGGAATGTGCATCGACTTTGAAAAAAAATATCTGCCATGGTTTATTCTAAAAGAGATCCCGGAGCTGGGAAACCGGACCTTCAAGCGCCTGCTTGATGTATTTGGCGACCCGGAGACCATCCTGTCCGCCCCGGTCTCCCAATTGGAGGCCCTGCCCGGCCTCAGATCCCGGACCCGGGACGGTATCCTGGACCATAGACCCTTCATTCCACCGGCCATGGGCGAGATGGAACGCATCCACAGTGCGGATGCAAAAATCCTCACCCTATCCGATCCCCACTACCCGTCCCTGCTCAAACAGATCCCCGATCCCCCTCCGGTCCTCACCTATTTTGGAACAGTTGAAAAACAGATGCCCTGCATTGCCATGGTGGGGTCTAGACTGGCCACGGAATACGGACGAAATACAGCACGCCAGCTTTCCAAACGCCTTGCCCTAAACGGTTTTGTCATGGTCAGCGGCATGGCCCGGGGCATCGATACCCAGGCCCATGAAGGGGCCCTGGACGGAGGGGGGAAAACCATTGCCGTTCTTGGGTCGGGACTAAAAAAAATTTACCCAAAGGAAAACAAAGGGTTATTCCATGAAATCGCCAAAAATGGTGCTGTGGTTTCGGAATTTAAGCTTGACACAGATCCGTTTCCGTATAACTTTCCTGCAAGAAACCGTATTATCGCCGGCCTGTCCTGCGGTACCGTGGTGGTGGAAGCCGCCAAGAAGAGCGGCTCACTGATCACGGCGCGTCTTTCGGCCGAGTATAATCGAGAAGTGTTTGCCGTTCCAGGCAGCATCAAATCAAAGAAAAGCCAAGGAACCCATGCCCTTTTAAAACAAGGGGCAAAACTGGTGGAAAACGAAACCGACATCATTGATGAACTATGTCAATTCGTCCACACTTCGGCATCGACCCTTAACCCCTTACCCGAACGAAAATGCCCGGTCCTGAACAAGGAAAGCAAAACCGTGTATGCGCTATTGGAAGCCTACCCCCTTCACATTGACCGGATCATCGAATCCAGCGGCATGGATAGCGGCAACGTCACCGCCGTCCTTTTGGAGCTTGAGCTCCAGGGGCTGGTAAACCGGCACCCGGGCAACTATTTTTCAACCTCGGAGGAATAATTGTGGCAAAACCACTCATCATCGTGGAATCTCCAACCAAAATCAAAACCCTGAAAAAATACGTGGGTAAATCATATAATGTTGCGGCCAGTGCCGGGCATATCCGGGATCTTCCCGTCAAAGATCTGGGCATTGATGTGGAAGACGGATTCAAGGCCAAATACGTCAACATCAAGGACAAGTCCAAGATCATTTCCAGCCTGAAAAAAGATGCCAAGGAATCCAGTGATATCTACCTTGCCCCTGACCCCGACCGGGAGGGGGAAGCCATTGCCTTTCACATCATGGATATCCTCAAGAAAAAGGACCGCAAATTCCACCGGGTCCTCATCCATGAGCTGACCAAAAAAGGGATCACCGAAGCCCTTTCCAACCCCATGGAACCGGACCGGGACAAATACGACGCCCAACAGGCCAGAAGGAAGCTGGACCGCCTGGTGGGCTACCAGATCTCCCCCCTGCTCTGGCAGAAGGTCCAGCGGGGATTGAGTGCCGGCCGGGTCCAGTCGGTGACCGTTAAAATCATCTGCGACCGGGAGCGGGAAATCCGTGCCTTTATTCCCGAGGAATACTGGACCATCACCGCTGACCTTTTCAGCCAGGTTCCCCCTGACTTCAACGCCGCCTTGCACAAGATCAACAACAAAAAGGTGAAGATCGGCAACCAGGAAGAGGCAGATGCCGTGCTCAGGGATCTGGAAGTGGCCGAATACCGGGTGGGGGAAATCAAAAAGAAAACGGTCAAAAGAAACCCCCTGCCCCCCTTCATCACCAGTAAACTGCAGCAGGACGCCATCAACCGCCTGCGCTTTTCCGCAAAAAAAACCATGGTGGTGGCACAGCAGCTGTACGAAGGCATTGAAATCGGCACAGGCGGCCCCGAAGGTCTCATCACCTACATGAGGACCGACTCCACCCGAATTGCGCCGGAAGCAGCCCAGGAAGCCCAGGAGCTCATCATTTCCAACTACGGCAAGGAATACGCCCTGGACACCCCCCGGAATTTTAAAAACAAGAACAAGGCCCAGGATGCCCATGAGGCCATCCGTCCCACCTCTGTCTTTAATACCCCGGAAAAGCTCAAATCCCATCTGTCAGAGGACCAGTTCAAACTCTACGATTTGATCTGGAAGCGCTTTGTGGCCTCCCAGATGGCCCAGGCCCTCATCGACCAAAAGTCCATCCTCATCCAGGCCGGAGACGCCTATACCTTTTCTGTTTCCGGTTCCACGGTGAAGTTTGCAGGGTTCACCACCCTCTATGCCACCCAGGAATCCAGCAAGAGCGATACCGATATCCAGGCCCTTCCCGATGTGGAGACCGGCCAGGTATTGAGCATGAGAAAGCTCAACCCTAAGCAGCATTTTACCAAACCGCCGCCGCGCTTTTCCGAGGCATCCCTGGTAAAGGAATTGGAAAAGAACGGCATTGGCCGTCCTTCCACCTATGCCTCCATCCTCTCGGTCATCCAGGAGAAGGGATACGTTGAACTGGTGAAGCGCTACTTTGTTCCCAGCGAATTGGGATTCATCGTCAACGACCTGCTGGTCACCTCCTTTCCCGAGCTTCTAAACATCTCTTTCACCGCCCAGATGGAGACCAACCTGGACAACGTGGAGACCGGTCGCCTGGACGAGGTGGAACTGCTGAGCCAATTCTATTCCGGTTTTAAAGAGACCCTTGACCAGGCCGGGGAAAACATGACCAGCGTCAAGGGGGTGGGCGTTCCCACCAATCTGAAATGCCCCACCTGCAGCGAGCCCTTGAACATCAAAATCGGAAAGAACGGACACTTTCTGGCCTGCACTGCCTATCCGGAATGCTCCTTCACCAGCAACTACACCCGGGACGAAAAGGGCGAGATCCACATCGTGGAGAAAATCATAGACGATACACCGGTGAAGGATTGTCCGGAATGCGGCAAACCCATGGTCCAAAAAGATGGCCGGTTCGGTCTTTTCCTGGCCTGCACCGGTTATCCCGATTGCAAGCACACCGAATCCCTTGCCCAGGACCAGTCCACCAGCGACACCGGAATCAAGTGTGTGGAACCGGGCTGCGACGGCACCATTGTGGAAAAGAGATCCAAGCGCGGAAAGCTGTTTTACGGTTGCTCCAAATACCCGGACTGCAGTTTTGCCTCCTGGGACAAACCCGTGAACCGGAAATGTCCCCAGTGCGACTCCCCCTATCTGGTGGAAAAGGAGACCAAACGGGACGGACGCTTTTTGAAATGCCCGGTCCGGGGATGTGGATACAAGGTGAGCGTGGAAACCGAGGACGCTTAATCAGAAGATTTCACCCCACAAAAAAAAGGGGGCTGACAGCCCCCTGATATCATTTCAAGTTCATGGCCAAAGGCCACCACGACCGAATCAATTCCGAGCGGGATTTTATTTTTCCAAGGAGTTCAATGCCGGGCATTACAATATCGGAGATGACCAGATCCATGTCCGGTCCCGTGGGGTGGGTCAGGATCTGCCAGGCGCTTTGGGCATCGTGGCAGATCCGGCGGGGGTATAACCGGCCCCGTTCAAGGTCTTCTCAAAAACAAGGGCCAGTCTTTTTTCATCTTCAACCTCCAGGATATTCTGGCTGGAGGGGGCTGGTCTATGCCCGGTGAATCATTCATTCACCCGTTCAACGTATTCACGGGTACGGGTGTCGATTTTCACCATCTGCCCTTCGTCGATGAAGGGGGGAACCTGGACTTCAAAACCGGTTTCCAATACCGCCGGTTTGGTGGATCCGGTGGCGGTGTCTCCCTTGGCCCAGGGTTCGGCCGTGGTCACCCGCAGGTGGATGAAGTTGGGCAGGGTCATGCCGATGGGGTTACCGTTGTGGAGCAGTACGGTGCAGACGGTGTTGTCCTTGAGCAGGTCCACGGCATCTCCCAGCTGATCAGCGGTCATGAAAATCTGTTCGTAGTTGCTTGAATTCATGAAGCAGTAGCTGTCCTGATCGGAGTACAGGTATTCCATGTCCTGCTCTTCCAGGTCTGCCTTTTCGAATTTATCCCCCGAACGATAGGTCCGCTCAAACTGGGCGCCGGTGATCATATTTTTCAATTTGCACTTATACAGGGACTGTCCCTTCCCCGGCTTTTTAAACTCAAACCCTACGATTACGTGGGGTTCTCCGTCGATTTCAAATTTAAGACCTTTTCTTAGGTCGCTTGCAAGGTACATGTATTGCTCCTAAATTGTTAACATTTAAGCTGGATATGATTTTGATGCCTAATAAAGCATAAACCGGGCCGATTGGCAAGGTCCAGATAAAAACAACTTGCTTTTTCAGCCCGTTTATAGGAAATATTATGATTTAGAAAATTTTAAGTTTTAGGATATTTGCCATGATCATTGTCATTGATTTCGGATCACAATTTAATCAGCTGATCGCCCGCAGAGTAAGGGAAAACAACGTATACTGCCAGGTGGAACCCGCTGATATTTCCATTGAGCGCATTAAAGAGCTCAACCCGGTGGGGATCGTCCTCTCCGGCGGTCCTTCCAGCATTTACGAAGAAAACAGCCCCTCCATCGACACGGCCATTTTTGACCTGGGAGTTCCCGTTCTGGGCATCTGCTACGGCATGCACTACATGGTCCACTCCCTGGGCGGGGTGATCGAACGGGCCGAAAAGAGGGAGTATGGGTTTGCCCAGCTCAACCTCAAGGCCGATATCCCCCTTTTCAAGGATATGGAGCCCTCATTCCAATGCTGGATGAGCCATGGCGACTCCGCCAAGCAGCTCCCCCCGGGCTTTGAAATCACCGCCTCCACCGACAACACCGAAATCGCAGCCATCGCCAACGTGGAAAAGAATTTCTACGGCCTCCAGCTCCATCCCGAGGTGGAGCACTCCATCAACGGTTCCCTCATGATCCGTCACTTTTTGTTCGAGGTCTGCAACTGCGAACAAAACTGGACCATGAAGTCCTTTTCCGACGGCGCCATTGCCCAGATCAAGGAAGCCGTGGGCGATAAAAAAGTCATCATGGGACTTTCCGGCGGTGTGGACTCCTCCGTGGCTGCAACCCTCATCCACAAAGCCGTGGGCAAAAACCTGCACTGCATCTTTGTGGACAACGGGGTATTGCGCCACCGTGAAAAGGAACAGCTCCAGGAAACCCTCACCGAAAACCTGGACCTGAACATCAAATTTGTGGATGCCCGGGAAAAATTCCTCACCGCCCTGGCCGGTGTCACCGATCCCGAAAAAAAGAGAAAGATCATCGGCAACCTTTTCATCGAAGTCTTTGATGCGGAAGCCAAAAAGATCGACGGTGCCGCCTTCCTGGGACAGGGCACCCTTTATCCGGACATCATCGAATCCAAATCCGCCTTTGGCGGCCCCACCTCCATCATCAAATCCCACCACAACGTGGGCGGGCTGCCCGAAGAGATGAACCTGAAACTCATCGAACCCCTTCAGCTGCTGTTCAAGGACGAAGTCCGGAAGCTGGGCCTGGAACTGGGCATCAACGAAGAGCTGATCTGGCGTCAGCCCTTCCCCGGCCCCGGCCTGGCCATCCGCATCATGGGTGACATCACCGAAGATCGCCTGGACGTACTGAGAAAGGCCGATGTCATCCTCATGGAAGAAATCAAGGCCGCCGGCCTTTACCGGAAACTCTGGCAGTCCTTTGCGGTTCTGCTCCCCGTCAAAAGCGTGGGCGTCATGGGTGACAAACGGACCTTTGCCAACTGCCTGGCCATCCGGGCGGTCACATCCAACGATGCCATGACCGCCGACTGGGCCAAGCTTCCCCATGACCTGCTGGGAAAAATCTCCAACAGAATCATCAATGAAGTCGATAAAATCAACCGGGTGGTCTACGACATCACCTCCAAACCTCCCGGAACCATTGAGTGGGAATAAGCCCACCGAGGTATCCCTATGAATCAACTCAAGGATTTCAGGAACGATCCTGAATCAATTGCCTCAACGTCCCCAAAGACAGATGCGGAGGAGGCCGAACTGGAGGCTTCCTCCTCCCATTACCAGCAGGAAATCAACACCTTGAAGATTGAAAAGCTGGCCAACCGGGTCACCATCATCTCCGTTATCCTGCCCGTGCTCATCGGTGCCATTGTCTTCTTTGCCTACCTGGACATGAAGGAGCGCATGGTGGATTCAAACATGAGCAAGCAAACCCAGGTGGAACATCTGAAAACCCAGGTGGGGGAAAAGATCAATGCCCTGGACATGCGGGTCGGCAAAAACCGCCTGGACATTGACAAGGAGCTGCCCGCCATGAAAAAACGCCGGCAGGCCCTTGAAAACCAACTGGCAAAAATGGAATCCTCCAGGGCCAAGCTCAAGGATCTGGCAGCGCTGAAACTGCTGCTGTCCAAGGCGGACAAACGGTTGAAAACCGTGGAGGCCGGCATTAAAAAAGCATCGGACAAAAGCATAGCCAATGCGGCCCAACTGGGCACGGTCAACGCCGCCCTCACGGCCAAACTCATTGAGACCGAAAAGGAAGTGGAACGCTCCGCCTCGGGTCTAAAAGAGGATATGGGGCTGTTCAAGGAAGAGTTTGATGCCCGGCTCCTGGTGCTCAACGCATATGAGGAACGGATTACCCAGCTCAACCAGCAGATTGCCCTAATGGACAAGAAAATCCGCACCCTGACCCGGGAGCTGGAAGACCGGAAAAGCACCCAGGCCCGGATCACCCGCCTGGAAGCCGATATCCGGGAACTCACCCTTCAGCTGAAGACCATGGGGCAGTCCAAGTCCGTTGCCAAACCAAAGCCCAAGCCGGCTGCAAAACCGGTTCCCCAGCTCATTGGGCCCCAGACGGCACCCCCATCTAAAAACGGCATCTCCCAGGGAGACCTGACCCAATAACCACGGGTTCCCCGCTCCATGGGACATTATAGAAAGAGCCGAATCCATACGGAAAAGCAGCTGAGTTCCCAAACCCTTGGGTTCTCAGCTGCTTTTTTGGCCATCCAATACCTCACCTCCCACATCCAGTCCCACCCCGAAGACATCACGGAAGAGACCCTTGAGGCCCTTTTGGCGACCACGGAGACGCCGGGCTTTGAAAAACGAAAGCAGGCCCTCTTCTTATACCGCAGCGCCTTTGAAGCCCTGGTGGAGATGGCCGTGGCCGCCCCCTGTCCGGTCCCTTCCAGAACCATCATCGGCAAACTCCAGGACAAGGTCTTTTCCAGCAGCGGCCACAAAACCCGGGCCGCCTCACAGGCCCTGGGGCTGCTTCCCATTGAATTTACCCCCACCCGCCCGGACAAGGGGAACCAGGCCCGGCTGCCCATTGATCTGGACACCCTGCTCCAGGCTGCCGGCGCTCCCATGACCAAAATGGACTGGAAGGGCAGGAGCCTGGTCGTCTCCCTGGAAACCGGGGAAAAGCTCACCCTGAAATTTGCCACCCGCAGGGCCGACATCCCCGACCTGCTCGAAGAGCTCTTCTGGATGGAATCCCTGGACCATACGCCCCCTTGCCGGCAGGTCCGGTTCTGCCTGCCCCGGCCCATCCGCATCCGGTCCCATGCCCTGTTCACCCTTCCCGGCCTTCCCCTGAAACAGGGAATTGACAGGGATGCGCCTGCCGTGGCCTTTGTCTGTCCCCGGGATTATTATGCCTATCCCAACCAGGAGACACCGGCCACCAAAGGGGAAGAGGTATTGGAGATCTTCAGAAGAAACGCCCGGCTTCTGGGGGCATTAACCGGCAAGGGCATTATCCACACCGCCTTGATCCCCCTTTTCCACAACCGGGTTCAGCAGCATAGAAGGGAAGACCAGGGACGCTATGAATGGGAATTGGGGGGGCGTCTGGACCAATGGCTGGACTCCTGCCGATATCCCAATTTCGCAGGTTCGGGCCTCAGGGATTTTGAACACATGGTCTGCCTGGAAAACCAGAAGGGACTGCACCACTACATCGGTGAACACCTTTTGAGTTTCATCCTTGTCATGGGGAGTTACTTCCGGGCCAGGAACCCCCGGCTCAAGGGCAAGGATGCCCAGGGCCGGCCGGCCGATGCCCGGGTCCTCTTTGACGAGACCCTCTTTACCGCCATGATCCACCAGGTGGTCCGATCCTATTGCCGGGGCATGAACCAGCAGGTTCCCCGGGCCGTGGATGCCCTGCCCTACCAGGAGCTGACCCGGGCCCTCATCCTTCGCATGGGCCGGGACGAGCACATGGAGGAGACCCTCCGGGTCCGGGATCAGCAGGAAATGTCCCAGGCCGAATTCCACGCCTTTCTTAAGGAAAGGGGAGTGAGTTGTCCCGAAACATATGAAAAGGACCGGGAGGACATTCTTCTGTCCACCGGTCCTCACCTGGGCGGCTTCAACCAGCCCATTTCCGTGCCCGAACTCATTGATTTTCTCTTTTGTGTTTCCGCCCTATGCCTTTCGGATCGGTATCTTAAAGAGGTGGCCCCCCCGGCTATCGTACCACAAGACGGTCCCCGGGATGGATGACCTTTTTGGCGGAGAACCGGTTCAACCGCAATAGGGTGGGAAGGGAGATCCCGTACTTCTGGGCAATACCGCTGAGGGTATCCCCGGATTTGACCTTGTGGAACCGGGGTTGGTGATCCCTTTTCCAGCCGGCATAGAGGGAATCGAACCGTTTCTGGAATCCCTTTTCACTGCCCCGGGGCACCATGAGGGTCAACTTCCGGGTGGGCAATTGATACCCCCGGATATCCGGGTTCCAATTTTTCAGGGTCTTGAATGAAATCCCCGCAGCCTCGGCGATGAGTTGGAGGGGGATGGAGGATTTGGTATCAAAGGCAAGGCTGGAATAGGTAAAGGTGGGGTAATAATCCTCCTCGTCCATATTGAACCCGTAGGCTTCGGGGTTCTCCATGATCATTTTCACTGCAATGATCTTATAGACGTAACGCTGGGTTTCCAGGGGCAGGTAAAGGGAATAATACTCCCGGGTTTTCTGGGCCTCCATCTCCGCCGACAGCCCATAGACCCCCATGTTGTATCCGGCCAGGGCCGTGGCATAGGATCCGGTCATGCCGTAGAGTTTTTTAATATACCGACAGGCCGCCCGGGTGGACTTGAAAATATTCCGCCGTTCATCCATCTGGGAGTTAATCACCAGTCCGTTCTGACGGCCCGTGCCCCTGAGGAATTGCCAATACCCCACGGCGCCGGCCGAGGACCTGACATGGGGCCGCATGGCACTTTCCACCATGGGAACGTATTTCAAGTCCAAGGGAAGGTTTTCTTCCTTTAACACCGCTTCGATATGGGGGAAATACCGGCCCGAACGCTTGAGCCAGAGGATCACCTGGGGACGGTTCCACAGGGCCAGAAGGATTTCCTTTTCCAACGCCTCCTTGACATCCCTGCGTTCATGGGGAACCGGTTCCCCGCAAAAGCTCATCTCTCCCTGGAATTGAATGCTTCGGATAAGGGAAGGAATCGCCTCTCCCCGGGCTTCGGCTTGGGATGCCCGGGCCTGGGTGGAGAACCAAATAAAAGACCAAATAAAAAAGACCCCAAAGAAGACGCGGATGGGGCCATATCTGAATTGCACCATGGAAATCGTCCTGGATCAAATGGGTTCACATAAAATTCGATCATGACAAATAAAATTTCCAAAGTCAATCAAACCCAAGGCCAGCAGGGCCAAGCTTTGCCTTTTCAATTACGCCTTGATATGCCATAATCGTTTAATTCAAAACCCAAAAGCAATCCGAAACCGGAACCCCTTAAGGAGCAGCACCACCATTGATTTCTTTCCTAACCCAGATGATAGCCAGGGCCGGCGAGATCTGCCTGGCGGAACAGAGCCGTCTTACCCCACAGGATCTTGAATTCAAAAGCCCCAAGGACCTGGTCACCCGAATCGATAAGAGAGTGGAAGATCTCATCATCAATGAAATCCGTTCCACATACCCCGACCATTGCATCCTGGGAGAAGAGACCGGTACCACAAAAGGCACTGCACCCTATAGGTGGGTGATTGACCCCATTGACGGCACCACCTCCTTTGTCCACGGCCAGCCCTTTTATGCCGTTAGCATTGCCCTTGAAAAAGAGGGTGAAACCGTTCTGGCTGCCGTAAACGCCCCCGTGCTCAACCAACTTTTCCATGCAGAAAAGGGAAAGGGGGCATTTTTGAACGGGGTGCCCATCCAGGTCTCCTCCGCACACCGTCTCATGGATTCGGTCATGGCCACGGGCTTTGCCTGCCTCAGGGACGGACACCAACGGAACAACCTATCCCATTTCAACCGCATTGTCCCCCAGCTCAGGGATGTCCGCCGCTATGGCTCCGCCGCCATTGACCTTTGCTATGTGGCCTGCGGAAAGGTGGATGGATTCTGGGAAATGAACCTGAACATATACGACATTGCCGCTGGGGTTCTCATCACCACAGAAGCTGGCGGACGGGTAACGGATTTCAGCGGGAACCAGGAGATGCCGGAAAAGGGGATCGTGGCCACAAACCAGGCCCTCCATCCCCTTATGGTAAAAGAACTGACAAAAGAAGCGTACCCTAAATGATCTACGTTTATATATTGATTTTTATCCTCAGCCTCGCATCGGGCGGGGCCCTGTCCTACTATCAAAACTACACCCCCATGGAGTGGACCATTGCCCTCTCCATTGCCGGTTTTGCAGGCAGCTCCGTGATTGCCCTGGTCTTTTCTTTTTTCTTTTTCTTTCGCAAGGAAACCGACACGGAAAAAATCCAGAGGCTCAACGATGAAATTACCCAGTTGAAACAGCAACCCCCTCTCAAAAGGTTAGAATAATGAGTATCCAATGGTTTCCCGGCCATATGCTTGAAACGGAAAAGGCCCTGAAACAATCCATCTCAAAGGTTGACGCCGTATTGGAAGTCCTTGATGCACGCCTGCCCGATGCCAGCCAGAACCCCTTTGTGGACAAGTTGTGCAAAAAGACCGCCCGGCTCAAACTCCTGAACAAGATTGACCTGGCCGACCCCGAGGTCACAGGCCAGTGGATGGATTATTTTGAAAACCAGCTTAACATCCCTGCCATTGCCGTCTCTGCAACGGAAAAGGGATATGCACAAAAGGCATTGGATCAGTGTGTGGGCCGCATCCAGAGAAACCGGGCACGCAAGGTGAAAATCATGGTGGTGGGCATCCCCAACACAGGAAAATCCACCTTGCTCAACAGCCTGGCCGGTAAAAAAATCGCCAAAACCGGAAACGTGCCCGCCGTCACCCGCCACCAGCAGAGAACCAGCCTGAAAAACAACATCGACATCTACGACACCCCCGGCATCCTCTGGCCGGTGATCGAACCCAAGGAAAGGGCCCTGGCCCTGGCCACCTCCGGTGCCATTTCCGATACGGCCCTGGACCACCATGAGATTGCCTATTTCGCAACTGGATTTCTCATGGAGCGATACCCGGATCTGATGCTGAAACGATATCCTTTTCTGGAAGACCTTCCCCCCGATGAAACCCAATTCATCGAAGCGGTGGGACGGGCCAGGGGGTGTTTAAAAAAGGGCGGCATCATCGACTATCAAAAGGCATCCCTGGCCATTATCCAGGATCTGAGATCCGGGAAACTGGGACGCATCAGTTTTGAAACCCCGAAAGATTTGGAAGAGATCCATGATCAGGAATAAAAAACCATTTGTTTTCCTGGGACTGACCGCCGGTATCCTGCTCACCGCCCTTTTGGCTGGGGCGGCCTGGGCAAAGGAAATCCAGCGTCTCCAGCCGGAAAAGGCCCAGATGAGCCAGGCCGTTCAAATCGTAAAAGCCCTGGAACGGCATCACTACACGGGCAAGCGGCTGGACGACGATATGTCGGCCACCATCTACGAACGGTATATCAAACAATTGGACCCCAGCCGCCGCCTGCTTTCCACAAAGGATCTGCAGCGGTTCACCCCCCACCGGCTTTCCTTTGACACAGCCCTTAAAAAGGGGAATCTCGGGCTGGCCTTCGGTATCTTCAATATATATCAGGAACGGGCGGTGCAGCGCCTTGAATATATTCTCAAGCGGCTGGAAAGCTGGGAAACCGATCTTGACTTTGATTCCAACAAGGAATTGGTCATTGATTTTGAAAAACGTCTCCGGGCCAGGGACGAGACCGAACTGAAACAATTGTGGGAAAAGGACCTGATCCACCAAGTCATCGGCTACAAGCTGGATGGGAAACCCGTGGAAGAGATCTCGGAGACCCTGAACAAAATCTACACCAGCCGCCTCTCCCGCCTTTCCCAGACCGAAAGCAGGGACGTATTCCAATTGTTCATCAACACGGTCACCGAATGCTTTGATCCCCACACCCAGTATTTTCCCCCACGGGTTTCCGAGGATTTTGACATCCACATGAGCCTTTCCTTGGAAGGGATCGGTGCGGTACTGGCCAATGAATACGAATACACCAAGGTGGTCCGGCTCATTCCCAAGGGGCCTGCCGATAAATCCAACAAGCTCATGCCCGGGGATAAAATCATCGGCGTGGGCCAGGGCAAAACCGGGGATATCACCGATGTCATCGGCCAGCGCATCGACGAAGTGGTCAAACTCATCCGGGGACCCAAAAACACCTATGTACGCCTGAAAATCATTCCGGCCAAAAAACTCAACTCCACCACCACCATCGCCATCCAAAGGGACAAGGTCAAATTGGAGGAACAGGCCGCCAAAAAAGAGATCAAGACCGTTGAACTTAACGGAACGCCCTATAAACTCGGCATCATTGAAATCCCCAATTTCTACATCGACTTCCAGGCATTCCACAGGGGGGACAAGGATTACAAGAGCACCACATCCGATGTGGCAAAACTTCTGGCCGAACTCAAAGAAGAAAAGATCGACGGTCTGATCATTGATCTCCGGGACAATGGGGGCGGCTCCCTCAAGGAGGCCAACGAACTCACCGGCCTGTTTCTCAAATCCGGTCCCACGGTCCAGATCAAGACCAAACACCGGGTCAGCCGGCTCTACGACAATGACCCCAAGATTACCTACACCGGCCCCATGGCCGTTCTCATCAACCGGATGAGCGCATCGGCCTCGGAGATCTTTGCCGGTGCCATCAAGGATTACAACCGCGGCATCATCGTGGGCACCCGCAGTTTCGGCAAGGGAACCGTCCAGGAACTGGGCCCCCTGGGGGATGGAAAACTCAAGCTGACCTCGGCCAAATTCTACCGGGTTTCCGGAAAGAGCACCCAGCACCGTGGGGTTCTTCCCGACATTGCCATGCCCGGTGTATACAGAATTGAGGACACCGGCGAAAGCTCCCTTGAGGGTGCCCTGCTCTGGGACACCATTGCCAAGTCCTTTTACCTGGCCTACCCTTCAATGGAGCCCCTGTTCCCTGAACTCATCGAAAATCTCAAGGACCGCTCCCTTAAGGATCCCGGCATCGTCTATCTGAATAAACGGCTGGACATGACGGCGACCATGGACGAGAAGGAGACCCTGTCTTTGAACCTTGAAAAAAGGGAGGAGACCCGGGCCATGGAAGAAGAGCAGGAGCTGGAAATCGAAAATCAATACCTCACGGCCATTGGTCAACCTGTGTTGGAAAACTACGACACGGAAACCGCCAAAATCAAAGAATACAAAAAAATCGTTCTGGAACAGGCCCAGATGGTGATGGCCGACTTCATCGGCCTGTCCCGCAGGGAGGGATATTCCTGGTAACCCATGGGGATTTTTACCAGAAAAAAAAAACGGAAACTGGTTATTGCGACCCTTTCCATCGTCGTTTTCCTGGTATTGTTCCCCCTGGTTCTGGAATGGCTTCTCAATCTCTCTCCCCTCAAGGCAAGGGCTGCCAAACTCATTGAGCAACACTCCGGGGTGGTCATTGACCCGGACAATTTATTTGTCCAGCTCACCCCCCATATCCGGGTGGGGTTAAAGGATCAGGCCCTTCCCATCAACGCCCAATTGGAGTTGAGCATCAAAGCCTTAAGTGTTGACATCGACTTCTGGCAGCTGGTTTCCGGTCAACTGGTCCTCTCCCGCATTGATGTGGAATCCCCCTGGATCCACTACCAGCCGGCAAAAAAATCTCCCAGCCCCCCTGGAAAAAAGACAGGCCCTGTGGATGAAATGCCCTGGTTTGATTTTCCCAAATCCGCCATCTCAGACCTTTTTGCCCTATTTCCCGAGGGCCAGGATCAATTGCTCCTTAATTTTTCCCATGCAAAATCCAACTATTTTTCAGATGTCACCGGTACCCTTCTGCTTTTCCGGAACAACGAACAGATGTTGTTCAACGCAAGGCTGAAGGGGCTGGACATTGACAGGAAAGATCTGCCCAAGGGGCTAGTCCCCGGGGATTTTCCCCTTAAAGAACTCTCCATTGGTGCTGCGGATGTCATCCTCAGGCTGAATGCCCAGGGAGCCATGATCGGCCATTTGAAGTTCCAGAAGCTGGCAGGGGCATCCCCCGGAGCCCTTCCCCACCCCGTGGCCACGGAGCAGATGAAGATCAACTTCACCCTGTCCCGCCACTACCAGGCGTTTACCCTGACGCCCACCACCTTTTCCTATCCCGATGCCGCCGTTTCCGTGGCGTTCTCCCATGGAGAAGGGGAAGGGGCCCAGGTCACCTTTGCCGGCAGCCGGGTGGATATCAAGCAGGGCCGGGATGTAACCCTGACATTTGCCGGGCGTAACTATATCGTACAGCGTTTATTTGATATCTTAAGGGCGGGCATTGCAAAGGATGTCACCGTTAGCTTTTCCGGTAAGGATCTGGAACATCTATGGGACGGTTGGGCCATGAAAATAAAGGGCAGCACCACAGGGGCCAGGGTTAAAATCCCGGAAACCGATCTCATGGTCCACGACATCACCGGGGGGGCGGTCGTGGAAAAAGGGGTGTTGAAGATCTATGCCAAAGAAGGATTTGTGGATGGCTCCCGTGTCTCCACCAAGGCATTGGATATCGATCTGTTCAATTATCCGGATTTCCCCTTTAAGGGCGGTTTTGACATTGTGGCGGACCTGGCCACCCTTCCCAAATCCCTGATCACCCTGTTGCCCGGTTCTACCCTGGCCCAGGAACTGGCCCGCATCCGCCGGGCAGAGGGGAAAATCAAAGCCCGTCTCGTGCTGGACAACCCCTCCCTCCAAGATCTGGTGGTCCGGGTCACCGCCGATAAATTCCAGGGGGAAATCGACTACGACCGCATTCCCTATCCCGTGGTCATCCAAGGGGGACATTTCTTTCTGGAGGATGACCATCTGGTCCTCACCGCGGCCCGGGGCCATGTGAATCAAAATGAGTTTTCAGGGGTTGATGCCGATATCCGATTCTCAGGAAACGGCCCCATGCGTCTTAGAACCCATGGGATCCAATGCCGGGTTGAAGAGTTTCTCCCCTGGGCCCTCACCCACGGTGAAGTTGCCTCCCTTATCCGACCCGTGACCCGGGCCAGGGGAAAAGTGAAGGTGTCGGAACTGAACATCCAAGGAGAGGCCCTTGAGCCCCAAACTTGGCACTTCAGCGTCCTGGGAGAGACCGCCGGGCTCACAACAGATCTGCTGGATCATCCCGACACCCTCCAGGCTCTTTCCTGCACCTTTGACATTTCCAACCAGCGCTTTTCCCTGATGGAAGTCCAGACCACCATAACGGACTTGAGCTGGGTGTCACCGGCCCTTTCAACAAAGACCCTTTCCAGCATTCCCCTGCCCCTGGACCTTTCGAATTTTTCATTCTCCATTGAACCCGGACGATCAAGGGTTAAGGGTGACGTTACCTTTCCATCCAAGGTACACTTTTACATGGATATGGAGGGCAACACCCCGGCCCGCCTTCTGCCCCGTGAATTGGGTTTTCGTGACGGGGAATTCTCCAATGCACAAGTAAAACTGCCCCAGGAAAAGGATCTCTCCCTCTTCCACTTCAAGGGAAATCTGGACACCCGCACCCTTGAAAAAATGCTGGTCCCGGACTCATCCCTGGCCCGTAAGCTAGAGGTATTCACAGGCGGCAGCCCCATCCGGCTCATCGCCGACACCAAGGCCCACCTCTGGCTCATGGCCCAGCACATCAACCTGGATGAAATCATGAACCGGGATACCGGATCAGACTCAAATTCCAAAGTCTCCGACCCAGGTCACCGTTCCCCCATAGAAATGGGAGAAATCCATTTCATAGCCAACGCCCTGACCTTTAAGGGAAAACACTATAGACAGGTCAAGGGGCTTATTTCGATCGACCGGGAAGAGACCCTTGTTTCCATAGAGACCATGAATCTCTGCGGCCTGGGACTCAAGGGCGAAATCGCCTTTAACCAGTCCAAGGGAATCCCCCAGACACGGGTGAACCTCACCCTGGCATCGGAAGAGAAATCCAGGGTTGAAAAAATGGTGGCATGCCTTTTCCCGGACAATCGTTTCATTGATGGACAATACGGCATCCGCGGAATTATAAGGGGAAAGGGCCCGTCCCAGGATATACTCCGGAACCTCAACGGGGTCATCGATTACAAGGGTAGGAACGGCAGAATCTACAAAATGACCCTTTTAAGCCGCCTTCTATCCGTACTCAACCTCCTCAGCGTCCCCGACATCCAGCAAAAGGGGTTTGCCTATCGCTCCATCCTGGTGGAGGGCGAACTTAAAAAGGGGGTTATCCACCTGGAAAAAGCAGTGATTGATGCCGAAAACATGGCCATTTTTTTCAAGGGCACCATCGATCCCTTCCACGACCGACTCGACCTGACCGCCCTGGTGGCCCCCCTGAAAACCATAGATACCATCATCCAGAAAATTCCCATTGTCAGAACCCTTTTAAACGGTCGCCTGGTCTCTTTTCCCGCCGGTATCGAGGGGCGCATCTCAGATCCCAAAATCACCCCCCTTGACCCCGGTGCAGTGGGGGAAGGATTCACCCAGATGGTGGAAAACATACTAAAGGCACCGGAACGCATTATCAAAGAAACCTTTTAATCCAAATTTCAGGCGCACCATGACGACCCCATCTCCATCAGATCCATCCAAATTCGACATTTACCAACAGCCCTTTGTCCTTCCCTATTCCGCAGTGGGGCCATCTGGTCGGCTTCGGCCCGACCGGTTGATACGGCTCTTCCAGGATGCCGCATCCCAGCATAGCCACCTCTTGGGAAGCTCCGGCCTCCAACTGGCGGCAAAAACCGTTAAATGGGTGGTCTCCAGGTACCAGATCCAATTCCATGCCATTCCCCGCTGGCCAGATCCTCTGGTCCTAAAAACCTGGCGCCGGCCCTGGAAAAACCTGTATGAACTTCGCCACCTCTCCCTGGAACGCCCGGATGGAAGCGTTCTGGTCTCGGGGTTTTCATTCTGGATACTGATCAATTCACACACGGCAAAACCGGTTCGCTTAAGCAAATATCTTCCCGAACATTGCATGGCCCATCCCCAGGAATCCCCGGTTGAATTGATCCCCAACGACCACGACCACATCCGCCCGGATTTCCAGAAACGATTCAATGTCCAATCCCGGGAACTGGATATGAACCAACATGTGAACAATACCGCCTATGTGACCTGGGCCCTGGATCCTTTGCCCCTGGAATTCCTTGGCCGCCACATCCCTTTATCCATGGCCGTGACCTATCTCAAGGAAACCTTTTACCAGAATGCCATGGTCTCCATGGTGGAACAGACCCCGACGGAGGCGGGCATGATCACCCGCCATTTGATCACCAACCAGGACAGTGGCCTTCCCGTGGCCCGACTCACCTTCCAATGGAGGGACAGCCATGTCCCTGTTTGATCCCCGGGATACCGAACTTGAAAAGGCCATGAGCAGGGCCCTGGGCTACCTCTCCCACAGGGAACGCAGCATCCATGAAATGGAAACCTATCTGACCAAAAAGGAATTTCCCACACGGGTGGTGGTGGAGGTGGTGGAACGGCTGGTGCGCATGGACTATCTCAACGACAAACGATTTGCCAAGCTTTTTATCCGAAGCCGGATCAATTCAAGCCCCAGATCCTGCTATGCCCTGGGTTGCGAATTAAAGCAAAAGGGAATCGCCGGAAAAATCATCCAGGAGCTGGTCTCGGACCTTAACGATGACGAACTGGCCCTGGGTGCCGCCCGGATAAAGGCCCGCCGCTGGCGCCACCTTGCTTTGGATCTTGCGGAAAAAAAATGTATGGGCCATCTCCGGTACAGGGGATTTGGATATGGGGCATCCCGTCACGCATGGGAAGGTATTTCAAAAGAACTCTATGACGAATAACCCTGAGCTTACAGATAGTTAGGAAAAAAAACTCCTATTCTGGGAAATTTTCTACCCATATTTTATAGTGCTATTTTCCCAATTTCCCCCACACGGGTTCACCCGTGGAACATGCCATGGAGCGCCGTCTCTCTTTTCTACTCCATAAACAGGCGAAATCCCCACCAATTAAAGATATGGAAAATTTTGGATACGCCATTGGTATGATTCGTGCAAATATTATACAAATACTTCATACATTAACCAATAAGGAAACCCTATGGTCGGTCGAAAACGCACCATTGAGAGGCGCAGATCAAAACGGTATAAAGCCATTGAGGGCGCCTATGCCGCCATCAGCCCAAAATCCAGTCGGCTGGGGCAAATCATTGACATCAGCATGGGTGGACTCTCATTCAAATATATAGACACCGGACATCTGGACGAACCCGAAGACACAGAACAGGAACAGACTGTTTTCCTCAGCAGCATGGGCTACTATGTGGGCGACCTGTCATTTAAGACCGTTGCCGACTATGAAGTGACCAATGCCCCGTCCTTCAGTAGCATGAAGGTCCGTAAACGGCATGTGCAGTTTACGGACCTCAGCTTTAAACAACTATTTGATCTGGATTATTACCTAAGGAACAACGTCTCCGAAGAGGTGGAGAGGCTGCCGGATCAATATCGATCCTGATCCTTTATTCCGGAGCTTTTGGAGGCAGAATTTGAACCACGGCCTCGGCCTTTTCGGGTAAATATTGCCGAACCAGAGCCATTAAATCCTTGGCGTTGGTATCGGCATATCCGTTTAAAATTGTCTTGGCCCAGTTCAAGCGTTCCGGATGACGCCCGGAGTTAACCAGAACCGAATTCAACCAATAGGAATTGCGCTGCCGCAATTCCTTCAAATGGGTGACAAAGGGTTTCAAGGTCAGTGCCACCTCTTTTTCAGAAATCCCATTTTCCCGAACATCCTTTAGGATCCCCTGAACGGCATCCACCACAACGGTCTCTGTGCCGGGTTCGACATTGACCACCAGATGGAGGGTTCCATACCCCTTGTAGATCAGGGACGGATCATTGTAGACGTAGGGGGAATAGGTGGCACCCAGTTTCTCCCGAATCACCTTTCGAAGCCGTTCGGACAAGACCTGGGACAGAACCGACAATTGGCGGGTCTGATTGATGTCCCAGAAGTCATCGGTTTGAAACACCACCCGTACCATCCCCTTTTTAATCCGGGAATCCAAAGGAAGGTCTATCCGGCTGCCCTTGGCAAAATGCGCCTTTTGGGGACTGTAGACGGTTTTATCCATGATCCGTTCCCGTCTTTCAAGGGCCCCCACATAGGTTCGGGCCTTGGCAATGACCTCTTCCAGGTTAAAATCCCCCACAATGGAAATTTCAACCGGTGCAGATGCAAAGGCGGGCAAAAGCCAGTCCCGAATCTGCTCCAGGCTCACCCTGTCCATCCCATCGGGGTGGGGAAGGCCGAACCGGGGATCATTTTCCGCAAGGGCCCGGTTGCCCTGTATGGACATGACACCGTCCGGGGTCCTTGCTGCGGCCTCGTACCGCTGGCGGTAGAGGGTCTTGGCCAGTTCAAGCCCATGAAAACCAAATCCGGGATCCTTTAAAAAGGCATAGATCAATTGAAAGGCCAACTCAGCCTCGTCCGGAGATGCAGTCCCACCCAGGGCAAAATAGTTCTCCCCGATGCTGAATTCAATGCCGGCATCCCTTCCGGCCAGGGCATCTTCCAATTGATCTGCGGTCATCTGGCCCAACCCGGTATTTGCCAGGGTGGATTCCGCCAAAAAATGAAGCCCGGGGATCTGTCGCGGCTCCGAGGCAATCCCATTCCCAAAGGTGGCTTTAAAGAGAAACTCCCCCTTTTTAAGATCCGTGGGTTTCAGGTTGATCCGGATATGGTTCTCAAACTCCAGGGTGGTAATTCCAAGATCTCCCACATTCTCCAATTGGCGAATCACCCCGGCCTTTTTCTCCGGCAGGGGTAGATAGGGGAAATCCTTTTGCTCCGGCTGGGCATAGGGCTGGACGTCCTGTGAAACAGCCTTGGCATAGGCGGCCTTTATTACCCCTTCCGGCGAAGGACCGTCTGCACTCAGGTCCACATTTCCCGTCACCAGAATCAGGCGATGATCCCCATCCCAGGTCCGACGGAAGGTCTTGTTCACATCCGCCACGGTGATGCTTTCAATGAAGGGCCCCAAAAGCGCAAGCTGCTGGGCCGGGGACTGGAACACCTCTTTCCGGTTCACAGCGGAGAGAAGGGCACGGGCCAGATCCTTGGACCTTTGGGTATCGGATTTTTTCACCGCATTTTTCAACTGGGTCATCAAATCGGCCTTGATCCGGGACAATTCCCCTGGATCGACTCCGTACCGGAGCATCTGGGCCAAGGTTTTTTCAAGTTGAATCAGGCTGAGCTTCCAATTGCCGGGATCGCAATCCGCACTCATGACCGCCGCATACACCTCCTGGAAAAACCGACCGGAATAGACGGAAGCAGAGGAAAAACCGGAGGATTGGGAACGAACCATGGCATCCAGACGGGTCTGGACCGCTGCATCTGCAATGTCTTCCAGCAGGGATTGCTTGATCCCATCAAGGGTCTCGGCCTCGAAGGGTACCCGATGGATCCGCTCCAGGGTTACGGTGGTGTTTCCCGCCTCGGGTTCATAATCGTAAAAAAAGTTCACCCCCTTGTGGGGCGTCCATGCGAGATCCGGGGCAGACTGGAAATTGCCCCCCCTGGGTTGGAAGCCGGAAAACCGTTCCTTGATGAGGATTTCCGCTTCCTGGACATCAAAATCCCCCACCACGACCAACACCATGTTGTCGGGGCGATACCAGCGATCGTAAAACCCCTTGAGCAGGGCGCGATCCGTGGACGAAATCACCTCTGTGGTTCCAATGGGATATCGCCTGGTTAACAGGGAACCCGGCAATTGAAAGTCCAGGGAATCCTTGAACATACGGTAGGAAGTGGAATCCCGCTCCCGCTTCTCCGCCAGGATGATGCCCCGCTCTCGCGCCACTTCACCCTCCAGAAGCAGAGCGCCTTTGGCGTAATCAGACATGACAAGGAGCCCCTTTTCAAGATGGGCCCGATCCCCCTTGGGAAGGTTCAGATCATATTTTGTGGTAAAAAAAGATGTGCTGGCATTGGCATCTGCTCCGAAATCCATTCCAATGGACTGGAAATATTCCACCAATTCGCCGGGCTTGAAATGTTCGGACCCATTGAAAAGCATGTGCTCAAGATAATGGGCCACGCCCAGTTCCTGATCGGTTTCATGGACGGAACCGGCAAAAATATTTAAATGAACAATTACACGGTCCTTGGGAGTTTCATTGTGGAGCAACAGGTATTGAAACCCATTGTTTAATACCCCGTGAACCACCCGGGGATCCTGCTGCAACCCGTCCCCGGAGACCAAAACCGGATGCCGCGGCGCACAGGCGGAAGCCAGGGCCGCGGCAATAATCAATAGACCAACCCAAAGGGTTCTTCTCATATCTTACCTATCCTGAATTTTAGGCCGCCTCCAATGAAAGTCCCTTGGCACGATACCAGCATCCCAGCAAAACCCTATCTGGGAACGCATACCTCTGGATAGGATTTCCCTGCGACCTGGCTCCTGCCGGAACGACACTGTTAAAAGGCGTCCTTTAGTTAACGAAATTCGGATCGATCTCAATGGTGTATTTTTGTTTAAGTTCTTCGATCCAGGACTGGTAGTACTGGCGTTGTTTCATCGCGGTTAATCGGGATTTGACCTGCTTGAGGGAATCTTCGACTTCGGATCCGGCCGGGACTTCCTGGCCCTTTAATTGAATCATATAGTATCCCTGGCTGGTTTCCAAGACTTTTGCATAAACCGGCTTTTCCAGGGTCAGTTCAAAGGCGGCTTTAACAAAATCTGCGGATTCGCCGATATTCTGTACCGACTGATTACGGGTAAAGGGCTGGGTGGTAAAGACATCCAGTTTTTCGGCCTTGGCAACCTTTTCCAGGGAGCCTGCATCCACCACCTTTTTCAAGACATCTTCGGCCCGATTTTTGGCAGCTTCATCCCTGTATTGGCCGGTCAGCTCCACCTGGATTTTCTCCTTAACCACGTCCAGGGGAAGAACCTCCGGGGCAATGCGCTGGGTGATGCGGATCAGGTAATAGGCATCACCGAATTGTTTCACTTCACTGATATCATCATTGGGAAGATCAAAGGCGGCCTGGGCAAAGGCCACCTTATTTGCATCAAAATCCAAACCGGCACCGTCCCGGGTAAAGGCTGGGGTCTGGGCCGGTTTTTTCTGGGCAATCAGGGCAACCTGCTCAAAGTCATCTCCGTCAATGACGGCGTCAAAGGCTTCCCCGGCCTTGTAATAGGCCATGTTCTGCATCTCTTCGGCAGCCAGTTGACCACGGATTTTCTCACTGACCTCGGCCAAAGGCGTTACCTTGGCATTGCTGCGGGATTCCACCTTGATCAGATGCCAGCCAAACTGGGTCTGGACCGGCTTGGAGATGTCACCGGCCTCCATGGAAAAGGCTTTATCGGCAAAGGGCTTAACCATCTCGTCCTTGCTGAAGCTGCCAAGATATCCACCAGAGGTTTTGCTGGGTCCCTCGGAGTAGACCTTGGCCAGTTCCGCAAAATCTTCGCCCTTGGTCGCCTTTTCGTAAACGTCCATGGCTTTTTTACGCGCAGCGTCAACGCTTTCATCGTCGGCACCCTGGTCCAGTCTGAAAAGAATGTGACGGGCCTCGACCTTTTCAGGGATTTTAAACTGCCCCAGGTTTTCCTGGTAATAGGTTTCAACCTGCTGATCGGTTACGGCCACCTTGTCGGCATAATCCCTGGCAGCAAACTTAAGGTAAACCGCTTTTCGCTGGGGATCGGACTTGTAGTTTTCCCTGTTGGCATCATAGTGGGCCTTTACCTGATCCCAGTTGGCGGCAATATCGGTAAAGGCTTCGGGGCTCAGGTGAAGATAATCAACCGTGGCCTTGGTATTTTCAAAAACGTACCAGTCCCGGGCTTCCATATCGGCAACAGAGACATTGCTCAAGATCATGTCCTGGACCTTCTGTTCCCGCAGGGCCTGTTTCTGGGCCGTTTCAAACATCTCAGGATTCATGGAGTTCAGGGCCAGAACCTTTGTATAAAGTTCCATGTCAAACACCCCGTCCTTTTGAAAGGCTTTGATGGACATGAGCACATCCTGGAGCTCCTGGTCCGTGACCGACACGTCCAAACGATCCGCCTCCAGATGGATCAGACGTTTTTCAATGAGACCGTTTAGGGCCTGCTGTTTGATATTCAATGCCTGGATCAACTCATCGTTGAGACTGTTTCCGAACTGCCGGCGCATGCCTTCCAGCAGGTTCTGATAGGCTTCCTGGAACTCTGTAATGGTAATGGGCTCGTCGTCAATGGTGGCCACGCTGTTATTCCGGGTGGCATTGAAACTGCCGACCCCCAGAAAGACAAAGACCAGGACGATGATCCCAAGAAATATTTTAATGATCCAGTTTCCCGTATTCTCACGAAGATAACCCAGCATTATGTTCTCCTTAAAAAGATAACCAAAATAGTATAAAAAATTAAAAACGTACCATAATATCTTTTCATAAAACCCGGTGTCAATATATTATTAGCCCAATACCATACATGGAGAATTTTACTGACCACCTTTGATTTTTTCCCAGGGGCCACATTTTTTTGTTGACACCGGATGAGGTTTCCTTTATTTTGCATACGTCTTCTGTGGGGCTGTAGCTCAGCTGGGAGAGCGTACGGCTGGCAGCCGTAAGGTCAGGGGTTCGATCCCCCTCAGCTCCACCACACAAAAGACATCTACCCGATGAAATTTCATCGGGTTTTATTATGCATCTCTTGTGGGGCTGTAGCTCAGCTGGGAGAGCGTACGGCTGGCAGCCGTAAGGTCAGGGGTTCGATCCCCCTCTGCTCCACCAATAAAATCGATTAAAGCCGTTGATGACAGCATCAACGGCTTTTTTATTTGGTTTTCCAAATACCATTTTGTGTATGTTGTCCACATATGGCTCATAGTTGAAAATAAAATTCTCCACCACGAATACGAAACGACTCACACATCATTATTGATGCATGAGCCGTTTCATTGAAATTCACCATTTAAAGATTTTTATCTATTCCTTCTGTCCCTTAATAACGAGATGAATAGTGGGATCGATGTGAATAGTGGGAGCTATGTGACTGATGGGAACTATGTGAATAGTGAGCCTGTAACGCAGAATCATTTTTTGCTACGAGATCAGACCCATGAAAAAGATACAACGGTGTTGTTTCTGTCATGTTGTCATATTCTGTGCAGATAGACGAATTCGTGAAGGCGAAAACGTCAGAGTTTCCAACGGAGATTCCAATCAACGACAGAAACCCCACGATAACAACCACTGATTTATTAAATATTTTTCTCATATTACCTCCTTTTCAGGTGAATTCATTTAAAAATGCCACAACGCCAATTAACTTTTTTGGCAAAATGGTGTTATGTTCTTGCTTTGGACATCTGAAGTGCTAAAAGCACCGCAGCAATTAACCTTTTCCATACAGCTCTCGCATTGGACCAAATAGATATTTTTCCAACCAGAAATGGATTGCCGGGCAAACCGCCAAGCCTTACTGGAAAGCAAACACAGAGGGATATTATAAATGGAAACATTAATGGCCCTTCGATGTAACTCGATAACTGCTTCTGCAAGTTTTTCTTGGTAATCTAAAGGATCGATCCATATTTCAGAGAAATTTTTCCGTGCGAAACCTGAGATTTCTTGCCCCATGAAAGCAACATGAACTACGAATGGAAAATTTTTATAAACAAACTCGGAAAAAGCGATTAGTCTGTCATAATTTAATTTATTGACAACAAATCGCAGCTCTATATTCTGCCTAAATAGTGCCAAATTTTCTATTCCAAGCACAGTCTTCTCAAAACTTTTTGGGACCCGAACTATTTTATTATGAATATCTGACGTGTCACCATGTATCGAAATACAAAATACCAAATTTTTCAAATTCAACTGTGCTATGGCTTTGGCGAAGTCAAAATCAGCGAAGCTTTTACCATTTGTAAGTATATTCACAGTTGCATTGGAGAATTTTTTTTTGATTACCTTTAAAATCTCTATGAATTTTTCTTTTGAAAATGTAGGTTCGCCACCGGTTAAACAAATAGATTTAACCTGCTCTGGATCAAGCAACGCAAAAATATCTTTATTGAACTCAAAAAGATCATCTTCATCTTTTTTAGGCGGTTGAGGACACATAATGCAATTGCAATTGCATTGTTCTGTCATCAGCAGGCTATTATCTATAGCCTTTATATCCCAGACAACAGAAATTTCCCCGTTGGGGGATAAAGTAACGATGTCACCTTCATTTAACTTGGACAATTCATCGCTGCCGGAAACAATAATGTTAGGCCGGCGACTCAAACGAGGCTGACTTGACACCACACCTCTATATCCCCACAAACAGGTATTCTGAAGGTTTTGCTCGAGAAAGATATAGTTTTTGCGGAAAAACTTACGTTCTTTTGTAATGATTCCCAAAACAGTATCATCGAATTCATTAGACTTACCAACAAGCGTTTTCACTTCTAATTTCCTTCAAACTTCTTTTGGTCAACCATGACCAGAAGACGTCTATCTCATCTTCATCTTTATTTAATAGCTTCTCAAAAATTATGTCTAAAATGCCCATATGTTTTTTACAAAAATCGCTACTCGGGCGCTTTCCTATGATATCGGTTGTCTCAAGATAATTGCGTACAGGATCGGCACCACAATAAGGGCTATAGGCACAAGAAAAGCATCCTGGCAAAATTTCTACGCATGAATTCTTGACTATTTCTTTTATAACTTTTCCATGGAATATCTTCTGATAATCATCTGTCAGGACATTCCCCATGCAAAAATAGGAATCTCCCATTCGATTAAGCATCCTGGCTTCATCCGCAGGATAAACATCCCCATTATAATCATAAATAACACCAGAAATTCCCGCACCAGAAGGAGACTGTAAATCAACAAAACCGGTGCTAAAAGGAGTAAGAATTCTCGAAAGCAATAAAGCAGTGTAATACTCTACAAAATAATGCCCTTGTAGATTAAGATTAATAATGTAATCCAAGCATTGCTTGAATTGACATAAGAATTCATCCATAGAATAGCCAAGTTCATCTTGATTATCTGACGCAAAGCCATACGGATTGAGAGCTCTTAAAAACACACCATGAAAACCAAGCTTTACATACTCATCTACAACATTCTGTAAAGAATGTAAGTTGCCACGGGAGGTTGTCATCAAGGGGCCGACATCAACACCGTCTTTCAATTTGCTTCTGGTAAGCTGGAGCTTTTCTATAAAAATATCATAACTGCTTCTACCGTTACGCATTATCCTATTTTGGTCATGATGTTGTTTTGTACCATCCAACGATGTCGAAACTGAAATATCATGCAAATTAATGAACTCCAATTTTTCGTCATCAATTAGAGTCAAATTCGTACAAATAACAAACTCAACCTTTTTCTTTGCGACCTCATTGAGTTTCTCAGCGTATTCAACTGTCGCAACAATCGTTTTCCAGTTTAATAATGGTTCCCCTCCTTGAAACTCTATTTTGATCTCTGTAGATGGGGTCTGAAATATTTGTTTCACTATTTCGATGGCTGTTTCCGGTGTCATGTCGTATTTTACAGCATCATCATCAACACTCGAGGCATGACAATATCGACAATCATGATTACACCGGACTGTTATCACCATCATGTGAAGTGCGGTAAAGCTTTGGAGGAATTGTTTTTTGCTTCGTAGTTTAGTCGCTGACAGTTTAATCGCAATCTCAACATCATCTTGACATAAAAAATGCTTGCTCTTCAGATCATGAAAAGAAGGACACTCGCTATCAATTCTATACTGCAACAATAAATCAAACTCTTCATGATTCAGAAAATGATAATCTCCAGAAGAATTAACCAATAGAACAGTGTTTTCGTTAACCCACCTAAAATTAAAAGGAAGGATCGTATATGCTTGTTTAGACATTATATTCAATATCTTTTTCCAAATCTTTTATCGGACTAAAAGCCTGTCTGTAAATCAGTTCTCTTATATTTCCGTACCGCCGCTCAACATCAAGCCGAACTTGTTGATCGAGCACTTCATTACAAAATTGCTTGCTGATCAACTTCAAATCTATTTTTCCATTTTCACGCTCGAAATAGACTGCCACCGTGTACTCATCAAAAGGCTCAATTAGGATAGAACACTTATTGGTAAATTTATAAGCAGCAGCCAGAACTGCATCCTTTTCATAGATCTCTTTATTCAGCTTGAGCAACATTTTATTTTCAGATATATGCGAAACGATTTCTTTAATTTTCTCTTCCAAAAGTACCAACTCCTAAATAATTCATGTTGCTGTCAATAATGTAATATTATGCTCATAAATGTATCACCTCGAAATAGAGGTGTCTATCAGGGAAACCCTTAGAGGACGTGAACTTCGGTGATTTAACCAACAAGAAAAAGACGATTTTTCCAACGATTTTTTGACATTAGAAAAATCTCATTACATTAAATAATATCGATAATATTTGTGCACATCAAATGCCGTGCTCAATTCTCAAAAAATATCTGTGTCCAGAATTACCGTACCGCCTCATATCCTGTCCGACCACACCCACCTATCCCCAGGTTCCGGAGGCACCCCATACCGGACGTCTCCAGCCCCATCGAGTAGGAGGGGGGCTTGCGCCCCCCGTCCTCTCACACCACCGTACATACGGTTCCGTATACGGCGGTTCGTGATAACTTCTTCTTCCACACAATAAAATCCAGCAGTGACACAAGTCCAAGTCTGTCAAAGAATTTCTTCTTAAACGCCTGATTCATATGGGATGCCTTTGAATTCCACCACGGCCCTCGGCCATTGGTCGCGGACGCCCAGGCTCTCTGCTCTGTCAGCCCACGGCGCATTAATCCCTTAGCCCGAGTGTAATTCCGCTTCCATTGTCTCCAGATCAAACATCTTAAATGATGCCTGATCCATTGATCCAATTCTTCGAACATCCCCTTCACTTCAGATAATTGAAAATAATTTGCCCACCCTTTTAACAGCGGACGTATTTCCTGAATGAAGGATTTCAGGTTCCTTCCCCGACCCCGCCGGAATGCCTGCTTCAACTTGCCCTTAAATCTGGCAATTGATTCGTTGGCAACCCTCAAGCGGGGCGGTTTATGGAAAGTTACGGTGTATCCCAGAAACTTCCGATTCCATGGACGGGCAACAGCGCTTTTCTCCTGGTTGACCTTTAACCGAAGATGCTCTGTCATAAACCGTTCCACAGACGTGTTAATCGGCATGCAATAATGACCCCCTAAATAGAAAAATCGGCGTCCAAAATTGACCCCCCTGATATAGACTCTCCATGAACTAAATCATGGAGGTGAGGAGGATGCTGATAGTGGAAACGATAGCGAAGATTCGTCGGTATTATTTCATTAAGAAAAAGGGGATCAAAGAGATCAGCAGGGACCTGAACATATCCAGGAATACGGTCCGCAAGGTGATCAGAAACAACAACACCCGTCATGATTACACCAGGGAGCATCAACCCGTTCCCAAATTAGGCCCTTATATCAATACCCTAAATGAGCTTCTGGAACAGGATTGGCAAAGGCCTGCCAAAAGGCGTCTGACTGCGGCAAGACTTTGTGAAATGATTCAGAAAAGGGGATACAAAGGCGGCTATGACAGTGTCAGGCGACATGTTCGTAAGTGGCGGCGAGCAAAGGGTAAAATCCCTTCAGACACGTTTATTCCATTATATTTTGAGCCGGGCGATGCCTATCAGTTTGACTGGAGTCATGAGATGGCTGTTATCAATGGTGAACCCAGAAAAATAAAAGTGGCTCATATCCGGTTGTGCCACAGCCGAAAATTTTTTGTAACCGCCTATTTCAGGGAAACACGTGAAATGGTGATGGACGCCCATACCAGGGCATTTACCTTCTTTGGGGGGACCTGTGAACGCGGGATCTACGACAATATGTCCACTGCGATTGTCAGTATCCTCAAGGGCAAAGAAAGGGTGTATGCTTCCGGTTTTATCCTGATGTGCAGCCATTATCTGGTCAAACCGGTGGCCTGTACCCCCGGGGCGGGATGGGAAAAAGGACAGGTGGAAAAGCAGGTCAATGACGTCAGGCGCTGGCTGTTCGTGCCCAAGCCTCGGTTCTCAAGCCTTGAAGAGTTGAACCAATGGCTCCACGACCGGTGCGTTCAGATCTGCAACCAGAGAAACCATCCTGTATTCAAAGAAAAGACCATCCAGGAGGTGTTTGAAGATGAGCAGGCTTCCCTGATACCCTCACCCCATGCATTTGACGGATATACACAAAAAGAATGCAGTGTCTCCAGCACCTGCCTGGTCCGCTATGACCGGAACCATTACAGCGTTCCATGCCAAGCAGTGGGCCAGACCGTAACGGTCCTGGCAAAGGCCTTGAAGATCCTTGTGGTGAAGGACGGGGAAGAGATTGCTTGCCATACAAGATGCTTTGACCGGGACCAGACCATCTACGATCCATGGCATTACCTTGATGTGCTGAAACGAAAACCCGGCGCCCTCAGAAACGGGGCCCCGTTCCGGAACTGGGAACTGCCGGCGGGGCTGGAACGGCTGAGGCACCGTTTAACCCAACGTCCCGGCGGAGATCGACAATTTGTGAACATCCTTTCTGCAGCCAGACAGTATGGTGTAGAAGCAGCCGACAAAGTTTGCCGGAAGGCCTTGTCCTCCGGTGTTTACCAGAGTGATGTCATATTGAATTGGCTGGCCAGGGAAGTGGAAGGCTCTCCGATCAAGCCGGTAGAAGTCCCTTCCCGTCTTCAGTTGGCAAATGAACCCCTGGCAGACTGCGGGCGCTACGACCGCCTCAGAAAAGGAGAGATCAGATGCAGGGCCATGAATTGATAGACAGGATGAAGGAACTGAAATTGTTTGGGATGGTTGGGGCATTTGACGATGTCGTTACCCAGGGAATCAGAAGAAAGCATACAGTCCATGAAATCCTGGATCATTTGTGCAAAGCCGAAGGCCTTGAAAGAAAAACCAGGTCAATCCGATACCAGATGGGCATCGCCAAATTCCCGATATTAAAAGACATTAACACCTTCGATTTTGCCAATATCCCGGCAGAAGAGATGATAATCAAAGACCTTTACCAGGGGCGATTTTTGTCAGAGAGGCGGAATCTCATCTTTATCGGGGGAACCGGCACCGGCAAAACCCACCTTGCCACAGCCATCGGTTCCCACAGCATCCGAACAGGGAAAAAAGGCCGCTTTTACGGAGTTGTAGATCTTGTCAATCAGCTTGAGGCAGAAAAACACCAGGGAACCCCTGGTAAAATAGCAGGGCGTCTTGAGAATGTGGATTTTGTCGTTCTTGATGAGTTGGGCTATTTGCCGTTTTCCCAGGCGGGCGGGGCCCTGTTGTTCCACCTGATCAGTCGACTTTATGAAAGAACATCCGTAATCATCACCACCAACCTGAATTTTGGAGAATGGTCAAAGGTGTTTGGTGACAAGAAAATGACAACCGCTCTTCTGGATCGTCTCACCCATCATTGTGAGATAGTTGAGACCGGAAACGAGAGCTGGAGATTGAAGAGCAGGCAGTGATTTTTTTTTAACTCCAGGGGGGTCAAAATTGGACGCCGATGGGGGGTCATTTTTGGACGCCGATTGACACCGACGTCAACACCCGTTCCCCCGCTCGGCGGGACCCCACGTAAATATTACAATCATCGGCGTACCGACAAAAGCAATGGCCTCGTCTTTCCAATTCTTTGTCCAAATCATCCAGGACGATATGGGACAGCAGGGGAGAAAGCGGGCCTCCTTGAGGGGTGCCCTTGGTGGGAACACTTACGATACCACCCACCATGATTCCGGCTTGAAGCCATCTTCTGATCAATTTCAACAGCCGTTTGTCCGAAATTCGTCGGGCAATGCGGCTCATCAGAATATCATGGTTGACCTTATCGAAGAATTTCTCCAAATCCATGTCCACAACCCATCGCTTATCTTTAGACATATGGGCTTTGGCCTGGAGCAACGCTTGGTGCGCGCTTCTACCCGGACGGAATCCAAAGCTAAATTCAGAAAAGAAGGGATCGAATATCGGGGTGAGTATCTGGCTAACCGCCTGTTGGATCAGACGATCAAGCACCGTTGGAATGCCAAGCCTACGCATTCCACCACCGGGCTTGGGTATTTCCACCCGAAGGACCGGTGACGGCACATATGTGCCCTGTAGAAGTTCTTCTTTGACATCTGCCCAATGGGCCTGGAGCCAGGGTTTAAGGTCATGGACAGTCATTGCGTCCACGCCTGGTGCTCCCCGGTTTCCAACCACTTGATCATAGGCAGCAAACATATTATCGCGTCCGACCACTGCTTCCATCAATTGATGGGAATGGCGGTTGGAGTGTTCTCTCCTTGCCGTGTCATTTGACGCACCAACACTGTACCCTTGCAGGTTCCGCCCGCTACTCTCCGGTATGGGATCGGGTATCTCAACCCTACTGGTCTGCATCTGCTTTGACATCGAAATTCAAGCTCCAACCATAATTATCACGTTCGGGCCTTCAGCTCGGTCGGATGAGCCTACTATGCCCTCTGCTGACTTCTGCCGACTCATCCCGCCGCCTCGCGACGACGGTAGCACAAGGCAAATCGACAGATCTCCCAGGGTAAGACGCGCGACCTTCACACTTATACCTGCCGCATATACGTCCGCACTTTCTGTGCAAGTATCGGGCTTTGGATGTATTTGCCTCCTCACCCAATGCGACCGCCTCATATGCGATTTCTGTTCGTCAGGCCAGTGTTTTGCCTTCGGCTTCCTTCAGATTCCACCTCACGATGGACACCCTTGCCGTTCGGCTAATCGTTCCCCTTGCCGGGCCGATAGAGGACTTTCACCTCCAAGTCACTCCCGGTTTTTTTTTTCAGGAGTAGCGCCAGTAATGGCACTGCGCGCCATGCCTGGCGCACAAATAAAAAGGGGATCCTCCATAAGGAGAACCCCCTGTTTTTCCATGACACCATGGGGGAAAGATCCCCCGGAACAAAGGCGTACATGGCAGGTGCTGCCAGGCGGCAGCACCTGATCCATGGGAAGCTAGGTATAGTTAGGCAGCTTCCGGTGCGGGTGCAGAACCGGCAGCGGCTGCGCCCTCTTCTGCTTCCAGGGCCCGGGCAGCCGGGACGGAGAGCAGATAGGCCAGACCAAATCCGGCAAGGCCGCCGGAGAGTTTGCCGATCATAACCGGCAGAATCATGTTGGGCTGGAAGTTGGCGGTGAAGGAGAGGTGGTCGCCAAAGGTAAAGGCGGCACAAACGGAGAAGGCCACGCAGAGGACCTTATCCTTGGGCCGCATGGAGCCGATGAGGCGGAACATGGCCAGGATGTTGGCGGCAGCGGCCAAAATACCGGCGGCACCGGCGCTTTCAAGGCCCATTTTGGCGCCTGCATATTCCATGGGTTTGGCCAGGTACTTCTGGATCAGGTGAACCATGGGGAAGGCACCGCAGAGCATTATCCCGATGAAACCGGCCACCTCAAGGGCGCGGAACTGATCTTCGGCATCGGCAATGATGGGATCGAATCCCCAGGATCCGAAAACCTTGGCAAAGAAGCCGGTGAAGTATTCCACAATGGAGAAGACCAGGACCAGGGTCAGGCAGATGCTCATGGAACGGCCAAAGATGAGGAAGCCTCTGATCATGGTCTTGGGGATTACCTTCAGGCCGATGGCCAGGGTCACACAAAAGATGGTCAGGGGCATGAGGTTAAGGAAGATGGTTTTAAAATTCAGGGCCAGAACGTAGGCGGAGTCGGCATTGACCGAGATCATGCCCCGGACCATGAGATCGGAAACCGACAGCAGGGTACAGGAAATGAACACCCCGATGGGGATACTCAGCAGACCGGCCATGACGCCCAGGGCCATGTACTTGTGATCTTTTTTGTCCAGCATGGTCAGCCCAACGGGAATGGAGAACACAATGGTGGCACCGGACATGTACCCCACAACCATGGCCATGATCCAGGCTTCCTTGGTCTGGGCCAGGACATCGGCCAGCTGATACCCGCCCATGTCAACGGCAATGATGGTGGTGGCGGCAATGGCCGGGTCCGCACCAACCGCCTCGAACAGGGGCCCGCAAACGGTTTTTACAAATGCGGACAAATAGGGAAGAGAGGCCAGAATACCGGCAGTGGGCACAAAGATGGGCCCGATGGAATAGAGCCCTTCGACGAACTCTTTTCCCAGGGGACTCTCTTCGTTAATAAGGTGTGCAATCGCCCCGATAACCGCACACAGCATAATGATGTTGATGATAATGGTTCCAATAGCACTCATCTAAAACACTTCCTTACCAAATAATACGTTGAAATTAAAAGCCGTTCCGCCGACAGAGCCTCCTGCCGAAGAAAAGCGCAACACTACTATCAGAACAGGGCAATCCAATGAACATGGGCCACCCTGCCCGAAAAACACGATTCAAATTTGTTTAGCTGCAACCCCCTGTCACAGAAGTGCGGCCATTGATGGAATAATGGGCTGTGCCGGAAGGTCACTCTCCTGTCCGGGCCAGGTCTTCCCATGGCCCGGGTAAGTCCCGGGCCCCAAGGGAAGAGATTCCGGTTAGATTAATTTTTCCTTCAGTTCTGCGCTGGGAGAGGGAATCACCACATGGCTGAGGACCGGACCGGCATCGCCAACCCCATCCACCCCGGCCTGGACCGATGCATTCACCGATCCCACATCTCCGGTCATGGTGACATAGGACTTTCCGCCCAGGCCTGCGGCAAAGCGGATCTCCAGCAACTCCACCATGCCGGCCTTGGCAGCGGCATCCGCCGCAATGATGCAGGAGGCCACGGTGGCCGTCTCAATCACGCCAAGGGCATTGATGGCCGGCAAAAGAGAGGTGCCCCCCATGGCCGGGAACACATCCGGGTGGACACTGGGCAACAAAAACCAGTCCACCACCATATCACCGCCCAGTTCCCTGCCGGTTTCAACGGAACTTTTCACCGCCCCGGTATCCCCGGCCACCATGACCAGGTACCGACCCGGGCAGATGGTGCGGGCCACAACCAGTTCAACATTGGCGGCCTTGACCATCTCGTCGGCCGTATGAATTCCCATGGCAATGCTGTTCATCTCAACACAGCCCATCGTTCTAAAACGCATATTTATACCTCTTTATCCCTTTTATTTGTTCCGGGCCCCTACGACCACCCGGCCGTTGTCAACGGATTCAACAACCCCATCAATGCTGGCGTGGATCCGTGCACCCAGGGCATTTTCCGGAACCTCCCCGATGGGATCCCCCACGGCCACAATGTCCCCAACGGAGACTGTACAGACGCAGGGCGCCCCAATGTGCTGCTTCAGGGGGATGACCACCCTTTCCGGCACAAAGGTCCGGTGGCTCAGGCCGGGATGGGTGTCGTATGGGGTGATGTTGAGCCGCTGCATGAGCCGTGAAGTTGGAACGAAGCGGGTCTCCCGGAAGGGGTGGCCCTTGGGTTCATTTCCCTTGCCCTCCCAGCGGATGCCTTCCTTCATCAATGCCTGCTTGATCTGGGCATTGACCTCCCTGGGGGAGACGCCCATGGGGCAGGCAAATTTCTCGCAGATCCCGCACTCGGAACAGAGCAGGGCTTCCCTGGCTGCGGCGGATTCGGCAACCCCCTGAACCGGCACCCGCATGAGCCGGTGTGGATGGAGGCTGTGGCCCAAAAGGTTCCTGGGACAGAGGTCCGTACACTGGGAACATTGGCAGCAGATGGTATGGGTGATTTTCCGCAGCCGTTCCGGATCCATGACCTTGCCCGAAATCACCCGGTGATCCGGGGGCAGGACAATGAGGCCCGAAGTGGTCTTGGTCACGGGCTGATTTGTATCCGGCAGAACCCGGCCCATCATAGGCCCCCCGTCCACCACCCGAAAGTCGGAGATCAGAGGACCACCGGCAAAGGTCAGGACATCGGAGGCCAGGCTGCCCACGGGCACCTTGACCACCATGGGGGTGTTGATCTCCCCGGTCACGGTAAGGTAACGATGGGTGAGGTTCTGATCCTCCATGGCATGGGCCAGGTTGAACAGGGTCTCCACATTGGAGACCACCGCCCCCACCTGGAGGGGGATCCCCCCTTCGGGAACCGTCCGGCCCATGACCTCTTTCACCAGGACCTGTTCGTCCCCGGCCGGGTAGAAATCCTTGAGTTCAAAGACCTCAAGCCGTCCCGTGGTATCCTTGGCCACGGCAGCCTTCACATTTTCCATGGCCGCCCTGTGTTTCCCCTTGAGGCAGATCACGCCCCGACCGGCCCCGGTGCAGTCCAGGACCGCTTCAAGGCCCTTGACCACGGTGTCAATCTCCGCCTCCAGAAGATGGGGATCGCTCATGAGCAGCGGCTCACAGGAGGCGCCGTTCACCAGCACCGTATCCACCTGGGCATTCACCTTCACATGGGTGGGGAAACCTGCCCCACCTGCGCCCACGATCCCGGCGTTTTTTACCTTTTCTACAATTTGCGCTTTCATCTTTTATCTCCGCTGCTGTCCCACCGGCCTTTTGCCAGAGGATTCAAGGAGGTGCCTGGATAAAGGCCCGCCCCTGGAGGCATGGTAGTATTCCGTCACCGGATTTGGATCAGCAGCTCAATGGTTAATAGGCCCTGTTCAGCAGTCCTTTGATGTCGTCCAGGGAAGGCCGCCTGGGGTTGCCCCCGGTGCACAGATCCTCAATGGAGTGGCGGGCCATGGTCTCCAGGTCGGCCTTAAAGGCCTCCTGGTCCACCCCCAGATCCCGGATCCGGGCGGGAATGCCCATGGCCGAGTTCATCTGGTTCACCGCCTGGATCAGGCCGGCCGTCCCCTCTTCCACGGATCCGGCCGGCAGGCCCAGGACCTGGGCAATCTCCAGGTACTGCACCCCCACATCAAAGCTGTTGAACCGGATCACATGGGGCAGCATCACCGCATTGGCCATGCCGTGGGGGATATGAAACACCCCGCCCAGGCTGTGGGCCATGCTGTGGGTGATGCCCAGCCCGCTGTTGTTAAAGGCCATGCCCGCCATGCAGGAGGCCAGGAGCATCATCTCCCGTGCTTCCATGTCATCCCCGTTCTCAAAGGCCCGATGCAGGTACTTGAAGACGTACTTGATGGCATATTCCGAATAGATGGAGGTAAAGGCGTTGGCCTGGCGGCTGGTATAGGCTTCAATGGCGTGGGTGAGCACATCCATGCCCGTGGCCGCCGTCACCGAAGGGGGAACCGTCCGGGTGAACCGGGCGTCCAGAATGGCCATGTCCGGAATCAACAATTCGTCCAGCAGGGGAATTTTGACCTCGTTTTTCTTATCCGTCACCACGGATATGGCCGTGACCTCGGATCCAGTGCCGCTGGTGGTGGGGATGGCCAGAAGAAAGGGCTTTCTCCCCCCCTTTCTCGCCTTGTGGGCAAAGAACATCACGGCCTTGGCCGCATCAATGGCGGAACCGCCCCCCAGGGCAATGACCAGGTCGGCCTCCTCCTTGAGCATGAGAAGGGTCCCCTGGGTCACCGTCTCCAGGGAGGGATCCGGTTCCACATGGGAAAAAAGGCAATGGGCAATGCCCGCCCGGTCCAGATGACTTTTGATCCGGTCCACAAAACCGGTTTTCACCATGAAAGGGTCGGTGACAATCAGGGCCTTTTTCCCCTTCAGGCTCTCCAGGGCATCAATGGCGTTGCCCCCGTAGCAGATCTTGGTTCTGCCGTTAAACTGCGTCAATGGTATATAACTCCTAATGTATTCCGGGTATTTCACGGGAATGGCAATTTGCACCGGAAACGCCCCCGGCATCAGGGACGCCCCCCTCAATGGAACAAATTGTCATGAAATCGATTAGTTCTGGGATTCCCAGTCGGCCGGATAGGTCACGTAGACAAACCGGGCAAACTCGGGCACGGAAAACTGGATGGAGGTGTTCTTGGGGATGAAGATGATATCTCCCTTGTTCCCCACCACCTTGCGACCGTCGATGACAATTTCCAAGGTCCCGTCGATGATGTAGTCCACCTCATCGTAGTTCAGGGTCCAGTCAAAGGTGGTCTCGGTCATTTCCATGACACCGCAGCCCAGGCGGGGGCTCTCGTCCAGGGAGACCACGTCGGTGAGCAGGACCCGGTCCCCGGGTTTACCCGTGTCAAAGGGTTTGGGCTTTACCGTGGCGGTCTTGATGGCCAGGACTCCGCTTTTTTCATCCACCACCTTTTCAAATTCAGGGGTGTTGCCGGCCTTGCCAAGCTGTTCTTCAATGACTTTCCGAATCAGGGTTTCCAGCATCTGTTCGTTGATTTCCATGGGATCTTCCTTCGGTCTTTCTTAGGGTCTTTACTAACCGCGCTTGGGCAGGATCATTTCAACTTCGGCATGGGGACGGGGAATCACATGGACGGAGATCAGCTCTCCCACCCGTTCGGCAGCGGCTGCGCCGGCATCGGTGGCCGCCTTAACAGCCCCCACATCCCCCCGGACCATGACGGTGACCAGACCGGAGCCCACCTGCTCCCGGCCCACGAGTTCGACGTTGGCTGCCTTTACCATGGCATCCGCCGCCTCAATGGCGCCCACAAGACCTTTGGTTTCAATCATTCCCAATGCATTCATATCTCTATTCTCCTATGTATTTTTCTGTATGGTTAATCTATGTAATTTCGATTTATTTTTTCTGTAGTGTTTCCACCACCCGGGCCACCACCGTGGTCATGGTCCCGGCATCGGTGATCTGGTATTGGTCCTTGAGCAAACGGGTGATCCGCCCCACCAGGGCTTCAAGCGCTCCGGCATCCACAGGGGTCGTATTTTCTACCGCTGCTGCACATTCGGCTTCCGGACGGGGACCATAGATCATGGAAATCCCCATGGTCTTCAGCCTATCCTTGGCCCCGGGGGTGAGCACCATGCCCTTGTCCACATAAAAGGCCTGGTCGGCCTTGCAGATGAAGGCCTCCACATTGTCGGCACTGATAAATGTCTTTCCCAAATTTGATATCTCCTTTTTCGCCCCCGGCCCATGTCATCCATGGCCCCGGTTGCGGTATCTGTTCTTTTTTCCCCATTGGGGGGGATCCGGTTCTATCCCGGCGGATCTGCCATGGACCGGGTCAGGCCCCCCTAATCCGCAATCCCGGGAACTTCGACTTCGTCGATGATCCCCACAATGGTGGCATCCACCGGGGCGTTGGGATTGTCCAGGGCGTTCCGGGCCGAGCTGCCCGTGGCCACCAGCACCCGTTCCCCAATGCCGGCCCCCACAAAATCCACGGCAACAAATCCCTCTTCTGCCCCGGGGCGAACCGGGTCCAGCCGCTTGACCACCATGAGCTTGAGCCCGTTCAGGGACTCTTCCTTGCGGGTGGCCCACACATTTCCAATGACTTCACCAATGATCATTTGCTCACCTCTCTTCCTACCAATCCCATGTTCAGTTCCTGGGCTGTTTCCCGGGCCAGGGGGGTAATCAAGGCATCTCTTCCCAGAATCAGCCGGGTCATGCCCCTGCCGTGGGCGTCCATGACATCCTTTTCCGTGACCAGTTTTTTGGCCGGGGCCTCAAAGGATGCCGCCGGCGCCTTGTCATCCTGCCCAAGCCGGGTGATTCCGAAGGTGGCCAGGGTGGCCTCGTGGTCTTTGTACACCTGGATCAAAGCCTTGGGGGCTGTGGCTTCATGGTCCCGGTACTCCATTGAAAAAACCTGGATCTTCTTCCCGGAAAGCAACAGCCGGAGCAGCTCCTCCCCGGTGTCATCCCCTGCCCGGCCCTGGGCCAGATCGGCCATGCGTCCCAGGGAAAGCCGGGGCAGTACATATTGGACATTTTGGGCATCTTCAACCAAGGTGTCGTCGGAAGCCCCATTCTGCCCAAAGACAAGCCTTGCCCTGTCCCCGTAGAATTCAGCCACCCTGTCCACCCAGGGGCTCTCCTTTTTTCCCAGAACCCGGATCACCGACCGGGTGTCGGCGGACAGGCCGGTGTTTGGGCCCCATCCAGCCCCTTCACCACCGGCGGTTCGGGCCACCACCTCACGGACAATTTCCGTCACAAGGGCTTCAAGTTCCATCAGGGCCTCCTGGGTTGGCAATTCAGGGCAATGCCCAGGGGGGTCACAAGGAAGGGATTGGCCGGTTTGTACACGGGGATGCCCGTCTCCTTTTCAATGACGGTCTCCATCTGATCCAGGCAGCAGGTGCCCCCCACCAGGTAGATGGCCGGAACCACCCATTCCGCGATGTGGTCCCTGACAATGGAGCCCATCTTTTGGAAAACCGGCCTTACAACGGCCAGAACTTCGTCCTGTCGACCGGGGTCTTTTTTCAACTCTTCGGCCGCTTCAAAGCTCACCCGGTAATTCCCCGAAAGCACCAAAGAGACGTGGGTGCCGCCGGTGGGTTCGTCCGCCGTGTAAACCACCCGGCCCTGTTCCAGGACCGAGAGGCCGGTGGTGCCGCCGCCGATGTCCACAATAACCCCGTTCTCAATGCCCAGGACGGCATTGGCTGCGGTGGGTTCATCCAGGATGGTGGAGACCTCAAGGCCGGCCCCCTCCACCACATAGCCGTGGGTCTTGCAGTCCTTGGATCCGGTTCCCGGGGGGACGGCAATGGCGGCGTGGGAAAGGGAACGCCCCAACCGTTCCTCCAATTCCCCCACCAGGCGTCGGGTAATCTGCATGGCGCCCATGTAGTCCACCACCAGCCCGTCCTTGATCACCTGGGCAAATTCCATGGCGCAGGCCACGGGCTGCTTTTCAGAGTCGAGGACCACCACCACAATATAGGCGGTGCCCAAATCCACCCCCACGTAAAGGGATTCGTCGGGCCGGACCTTTCCGGTCCGGGTCAGGCAGGCTTCAAGATCGCTGATCTGCTGGTCGATGTGTGAAAAATCCATGGGGTTCTCTATTCCATCCTAGTGTTTGGGCAAAATTCTGCCGGTGACGGTTTTGTTCCAGCCGGCGCCGTTGCCTTCGTCCAGGTCAATGTGCATGGCCAGTTGAAAATCGGGGCTCACCCTCACCAGGACATCGGCCAGGACCACGGGGCGTTCACTGTCCAGGCGGACATCTACAATATCCTTGTCCTTTACATTGAGGCGGGCGGCATCTTCCGGGGTCATGTGGATGTGGCGACTGGCCACCATGAGTCCCTGTTCCAGCCCCACCACCCCGCCGGGGGAGGCCAGGATAATGCCGGGGGTTCCGTCCACATCACCGGACTGGCGCACCGGGACATCCACGCCCAGGCTGCGGGCGTCGGTCTTGGAAATTTCCACCTGGGAGCTGCCCCGGGAGGGGCCCAAAACGGCCACGTTGTCCATGACCCCCTTGGGGCCGATGAGACGGATCCGCTCGTTGGCCAGGAACTGCCCGGGCTGGGACAGCTCCCTCTTAAAGGTCAGGGGAGCGCCGAACAGGGCAATGGCGTCGGCCTCGCTTAAATGGACGTGGCGGGCGGAAAGCTCCACCGGGATGGCAGTATGGGCCGAGCCGGTTACAGCAGCCTCGACCGGTCGGGGGGCAACGTCCTGAATGCGGGAAATTACCTGTTTTACAATGTCTTCTAAATTCAGATTATCCATGGGTCCTGCACGTCTTATATTGTCCGGAATGTTCTTTCAGCATCATGATGTAGATGGCCGAGGACATCCGATTCAGGGATTGAATGATATCGGGGTGCTCCAGCTCGAACTCGGTTCTGAAAGCACTGACGGCAGCCACCTCCACCTTGCGCACCTGGGATCTGAGGGCATTGAGGCCCAGAAGGGCCAGTCCCATGTCATGGTGGGGGAGAATATGGCCGCAGCCAAAAAATGTTTTGGGCTTGTGGGAATGTTCCCTGAGCTCGGCATCGGTGAGGCCGATGATGGTACAGCCTTCAAGGGGTTCATTCACCACGTCGGCCCGCATGATGGCCCGGGCCTGGGCCAGGATATCCCCCAGATCTTCCACAAGGCCGGGCAGTCCCGCTTCCTTGGCACGGGCCTGGGCCAGGAGCAGTTGGGACTGGAAGTCGTCCAACTCCCCCCGGAAACGGATCCGGGGATGGTCCTTGGCCACCAGCCTGTTGCCGTAAAGCTGGGTATAGTGCTCGGGCTTGCGCTCAAAGAAACCGCCGTCGGCGGCAGAGACATAGCTTCTGGCCGGGGTATATTCCGGGGAGTTGGCTTCCGTCCGGGCCTTGGCACCGGTATCTGCCGCCGGGGTCCCCCCCCCTTCCCCCCTTCGAAGGAGTTTGACGCCCTTCTCCGAAAGAAGCTGGGCAGCGGAGGGGGTCAGGATCTGACCCGCCTCCACTGTGAAAGCCTCTGGAATGCTTTTTCTAAAGCCTTCTCTGAGAAAGGATTCCGTGATGACTTTCATCCCGGATTAGCCCTCGATCTTGGGCAGGATCAGTTCAACTTCGCCGTGGGGACGGGGAATCACGTGAACGGATATTAGTTCGCCCACGCGGTCGGCAGCAGCAGCGCCGGCATCGGTGGCCGCCTTTACAGCACCCACATCACCCCGAACCATTACGGTGACCAGACCGGCACCCACCTGGCTGCGGCCGATGAGGGTTACGTTGGCGGCTTTGACCATTGCATCGGCGGCTTCAACAGCGCCGACCAGACCTTTGGTTTCAATCATTCCCAATGCATTCTGAGACATGGTGTTTCTCCTTAAAATTAAAGTGGTTATTGTTCTTGCTATTTTTCAGTATTTCGGTATTACGACCCTTGATATGTCACAGGCCCGAAGGGGGACAATTTGTGACATCAGGCGCTTTGAGTGAATGAAGAGGGTTTCCCCCGGCATCCATGTATCGAACCTGTCCGGAACAAATTGTCATGACATATTCAGGGCTAGGCCATTTTTTTCAACTCTTCCAGGATCATGCCGGTGAGGGCTTCAATATCAATGGAAGAAGCAGCCTCAGCCGGTGCGGCGGAAGCGCTGCCCCCATAGGTCAAATTCCCCAGGTCATAGGCCACCCTGCGGATGTTCATCAGGTGCAGGGGGGTGACGTTGTCCGAGGTGGCGGATCCGCCAACGGTACCGCATCCCAGGGTAAAGGAAGGGAACAGGTTGGTGGAGATGCCCACGGCACCGTGGGTGGAGGGGGTGTTCACCAGCATTCTGGAGACGGGCTTTTTCAGGCCAAATTCCCGGATCACCTCTTCATTCTTGGAATGGATGGCCAGGGAATGGCCGATGCCGCCGTTCTTCAGCAGCTTGTGACAGATCTCGCAGGCCTCCATCCAATCGGCCACGGTGTAAAAGCCCATGAGAGCGGTGAGTTTTTCCTTGGAAAAGGGATACCGGGGACCGACGCCCTCTTCTTCGCAGACCAAAAGCCGGGTGCCAGCGGGCACCTGGATGCCGGCCAGGCGGGCAATGTATCCGGCGTCCCGTCCCACGATTTTGGGATTCATGGCGCCGTTGGGCCGTTCCATGACCGCCTTGACCTTTGCCAGGTCCTCCCCTTCCAGGAAGTATCCGCCCCGGGCCTTGAGACCGGCTTTGACCTGGTCCGCAATGATGGCCTCGGTGACAATGGCCTGCTCCGAAGCGCAAACCGTACCGTTGTCAAAGGTCTTGGAGGCAAAAATCTTGTCCAGTGCATCCCCAATGTCGGCGGAGCGTTCGATGAAGACGGGCACGTTGCCGGCGCCGACCCCCAGGGCCGGCGTACCGGAGCTGTAGGCGGCCTTGACCATGCCCGGGCCACCCGTGGCCAGGATGAGGTCAACGATCTTCATGAGTTCTGCACTGCCCTCAAGGCTGGGGATATGCATCACGGAGACCAGATCTTCGGAAACACCGCAGGACTTGAGCACGCCCTGGATCATCTCAACGGTTCTCCCGATGCACCTCTGTGCGGAAGGGTGGGGGGTGAAGACAATGGCATTGCCGGATTTCAGGGCGATGATGGCCTTGTAAATGGTGGTGGAGGTGGGGTTGGTGGAGGGGATGATCCCGGCAACAACGCCCATGGGCACGGCCACTTCAATGATCTTGGCCGCCTTGTCCTCCTTGAGGACGCCCACGGTTTTGAGATCTTTAATGCTCTCCACCAGCTTTTCAGAGGCCAGGATGTTCTTTGTCTTTTTGTCTTCTTTTTTTCCGAAGCCGGTTTCTTCAACGGCAAGGGCGGCCAGTTCTTCGGCCTGGGCCACGGCCTGGTCGGCAATGGCCTTTACAATGGCGTCCACCCGGGCCTGGTCCAGTTGGGCATAGGCCTCCTGGGCAGCTTTGGCGCTCCGGACCAGGGCCCGGGCCTCCTGGATGGACAATAGGTCTTTATCTACCATTGGATATTACTCCTTATCCTGCCCGCAGACGTCTGTGATGGCCTGGATGAGGTCATTTTTGCGGGCAAACTTGATGTCTTCACGGCTCAGGCGGATTCCCTCCACCTGCCGCGCCAGATGTCTCAAACGCGAGACCTTCATTTTTTTGATGCCGGAAAGATCGGGAAGGGCCTTTTTCACCGGGGCGGCTGCCGCCGATGGAGTTGGCGTTTCCCCTTCAGGGACCGGGGTTTCCTCCGGGCCGGATTCGGCATTGGCCCCGTCCAGGGGCCGGGGTTCGATTTCCTTTTCAGATCCACTGTCCTTTGGCGGCTTAGGTGCCGGGCCGGCCAGTTCCGGGGAGGTCAAAAGGGTTTCCAGCCCCTCTCCGGTACGACCGATGACGGTAACAGAGCGCACCTGGCCCAGCTGCCGTGCGGCGGCGGATCCGGCGGAGACAGCGGCCTTGACCGAGGTAATATCCCCGGTCAGGACCACGGTGACCAGACCGGCCCCCACATAGCGGCAGCCCTGGAGGCGAACATGGGCCGACTTCACGGCAATGTCTGCTGCTTCCACAGCCGGCACCATGCCAAAGGTTTCAATGAGTCCCAGGGCGTCACCGAACATGCTAGTACCTCAGCGGGTTTTCAGAGACCTGGATGACGGCGTCTGCAAAGGCATCACAGGCGGCTTTGCAGGCAGACTGGCTCCCTGTGAGCAGGCCGCCGCCAAAGTTGGTTTCCGAGGGCGGGCCAAAAAAGGCGCACATCTCAACGTCGGCGGCCTTCATGGCGGCATCCAGGGCATAGATGGATTCCAGGGGTGGGGCAATGAGATATGCCAGTGCTTCCCCTTCCACAATGCCGGCGGTCTCGGACAGGTGGGAACCGGTCCGGGATACGCAATGGGCATAGTAGGCAATGGAATCGTCTTCGTTGGCAGAGTAAAAGCAGGCATGGTTTTCAGCAAACTCAATGGCGGCATCCATGCCGGATTTCACCTCGGCCGGGGTGGGACCGGAAAGGATACCGATGAATTCACCGGCCAGCTTGGTGTTGGCATTGTCGGCGCCCCCGTAGAAGGACTTGGCATAGGCCACCTTGACCTCGGCCTTTTTGGTGGCTTCGTCAATGGCGGTGTATCCCACATCATCGCAGTCCATGGTCAGGATGCCGATGCTCCGATGGGCCGGATCCAGGTTCAGCTCCTTGAGCATGGCCGGATTGACGTTGGGGATCATTTTAACGGCCAGAACGCTTGCGCGCAGTGCGTCGCCTTTCATGATTCTCTTCCTTTCTAAAGCTTCAGATCAATGCCGCTGGCTTTCTGCTTGAGCATTTCAGCGACAATGTCTGCAATGTGAGCCCCGGCTTCAACGGCCGGCGTTCCCATTTTATGGATGTTGGACACAACGGTCCGGTTGGATTCGGCCCGGTGGGGGGAGGCCTTGTAGGAGGCGTAGCAGCTCAGGGATTCGGCCGTGGCCAGTCCCGGTCTTTCCCCCACCAGGGCAACGGTGACCTCGGGCTCCAGGACTTCGGAAATGCAGTCCATGGCAGGGACCCGACCGTTGCGGATGAAAAAGGGCGTACCGGTTTCAATACCGTGGCCGGCAAGTCCCTGCATCAGGGATTCAAAGGTATCCCGGGCATTGACCTCAACAGCGGTGGAGGACAACCCGTCGATGATGATGATCTGTACCCGGGGGGCCTTTTTACACTTTTTAAGCAGGATCTCTTTGTTTTCCTCGTCCAGGACCCGGCCCAGGTCGGGGCGGGTCAGGAACTCATCCTTGTCCCGGCAGGCCGAGGAGACTTCCAGAATTCCCCACTCCTTGATGAACGCCTTGGGGACCTGGTTGAAGACGGCATCCTGGGCAGAGGCGTGGTCGGCGCGGAATCTGAGCATGGAGCGGGTCAGGTAACGGGGACCGGTTCTCCAGATCCCCAGACGGGCCGGAGTGGTCTCCTTGAGCTTGAGGTAGGCGGAATCGTTGGCTGCATTGGGAACCATCAGTTCCCGTCTCAGGTCCTGGGCACCGAAATCCACGATATCTTCGTCGGCCACATTTTGGCTTGCACTGACCGGGGCAACAGCAGCTGCCCCTGGGGTTTTGTCCATGGAGGAGAGCACTTCCTCGATAATGGTTTTGATCTGTTCTTCGGAAATCATTTTTTTCTCTCCTTTGGCCTATTTGATGAAAATGGACGCATCGCCCGCATTGGGTCCCAGACGGCCGTTCTCATAGATGCCCATTTTCTCCAGCCAGATTTCAAACTCCCGGATGGGCCGCATGCCCAGGGTCTCACGGAGACTGGGGGCTTCATGGTAACCGGCGCATTGGTAGTTGAGCATGATGTCGTCCCCGTGGGGAACGCCCATGAAATAGTTGCAGCCGGCGGCGGAGAGCAGGACGCAGAGGTTTTCAATGTCGTTCTGGTCGGCCTTCATGTGGTTGGTGTAGCAGGCGTCAACCCCCATGGGAATGCCGGTGAGCTTGCCCATGAAATGGTCTTCCAGGCCGGCCCGGATCACCTGTTTGGAATCGTAGAGGTATTCCGGTCCGATGAAGCCGACAACCGTGTTCACCAAAAAGGGTTTGTATTGGCGGGCAAAACCGTAACAGCGGGCTTCCAACGTGAGCTGGTCCACGCCGTGGTGGGCTTCGGATGAGAGTTCGGATCCCTGTCCGGTTTCAAAGTAGATCACGTTGGGACCTTCGGAGGTGCCTTCCTTGAGCATAAGCTCCCGGGCTTCGGCCATGGTGGCCCCGGACAGGCCAAATGCGGTGTTGCCCTTTTCACTGCCGGCAATACTCTGGAAGATCATGTCGCAGGGGGCACCCCGGCGCACGGCCTCCATCTGGGTATTCACGTGGGCCAGTACACAGGTCTGGGTGGGAATCTGATGGGTCTCTTTGATCTCATGGAACAGGGTCAGAACATTGGCCACGGAATCCACGGTGTCGTTCACCGGGTTGAGGCCCAGAACTGCGTCGCCGTTGCCGTAGCTCAACCCTTCCAGCAGGGAGAGGCGGATGCCGTCCAGATCGTCGGTGGTGTGGTTGGGCTGGAGGCGGAAGGCCAGAACCCCTTCTTCACCAATGGTGGTGTTGCAATGGGCAGTGATCCGAATCTTCTTGGCGGCATAGACCAGGTCCAGGTTGGACATGATCTTGGTCACGGCAGCCACCATCTCCGAGGTCAGGCCACGGGAGGCCCGGCGGATGGCGGCACCGTCGGTGTCGTAGCTGAGCAGCCATTCACGGAACTCGGCCACGGTATAATTTTTAAATTCCGCGTAAATCTTCTCGTTGATCCCGTCCTGGATGATCCGGGTCACCTCGTCATCCTCGTAGGGGATGGCCGGGGCGTTTCTCAGCTCACCCAGGGTGATGTCGCTGAGCACTTCCTTGGCCGCAATCATTTCCGTGGTGGTGGCGGCAGCCAGTCCGGCCAGTTTGTCTCCGGACTTCTCTTCGTTGGCCTTGGCCATGACCTCGTTGAGATCCTTGAATTCGTAGAGCGTACCGAACAGTTTTGTTTTCAATCTCATGGGGTAATCCTTAGTTGTCTAATAGTTGAAAAGCAGGGTCTTTACGATGACGGGCACCACCCGGCTCTGGGGCAGTTCACGACCGATATCGATGTAGTCTCCGTTTTCAACCTTCACCGTATCTATACAGATGACGTCTCTTTGGAATTTCAAACGCGCTCTCAGGGTCTGGCCCAGGGCTTTGGAAAAATCCTTTTCCACCACCACGATCAAGGGCTTTTGGGAGATGCTTTCCATTCCTTCAATAATATTGTCCGCCAGCAGCTGCATATCGGAAAAACGGATATTGTCCGGCCCTTCAAAGGCCAGGGCCAGCTGCTGATCTTCACTTTCAAGTTTGAACCACTCCACCTTGGACCGGATCAGCTTTCCCCAGTCCGTATAGGGGATGGTTTCTTCTTCCCGGGACAGCTTGAGCACGGGAATATTTTTCAGGGGCAATGCGTCGGCAGAGACCGAAATGGTGGAGCCGCTGATGTCCGTGGTGTGGGAACCGGCCCCCACCACCGTGGCCCGGATGGTCTCTCCGCAGTGGAGCACCTTGTTGGAACGTCCCAGGCGGGATTGGGCAATGGCCCGCCCCAGAAAAACGCCCAGGTCTCCATAATTAAAATCCGATTTCTCTTCTTCCTGGGGGATACAGTCTGCAACCCCGCCGGAAAAGGTCACATGATCAATGGGGTAATCCCGGCGCAGGTCATTGTCCGTAACCATGAGGGCCAGGGCATCCGAAGCCGGGGAAAGGCCAATGACCTCTTCCAGGATCTTTGCCATCTGCTCCGCCACAATGCCGATCTGGTCCGGTGAGAGCCGGCTTCCCACGGTGAGATCCAGGCCCAGGCGATTCCCCAATTGTTTCATCTTATGGGAAACATAGGAGATGGTGCCCCGGGTATCGCCGAAGCAGATCAGACGACCGCCGATGTCCAGGCAGGCCGTATCAATGACATCTCCGTTGCGGAAAACGGCAATGTTGGTGGTGCCCCCGCCCATGTCCAGGTTGGCGATGACCGCCCCCCTCTTTTTCGACTCCTGGGCGGCATTGGCGCCCTTGCCGGCAATGATACCCTCCAGGGCCGGGCCGGCAGTGGCCACCACAAATTCACCGGCCAGGTCCGACAGGCTGGCCAGAACTTGGGCAGCATTTTCCTTGCGGGCGGTCTCCCCGGTGATGATCACGGCCCCGGTCTGGACATGATCCGGGTCCACGCCTGCGGCCTGGTATTCCCCCTGGATGATTTCCCTCACCCTTGCCCCGTCGATGGTCTGGGGAGAGGTAAGGGGGGTAAAATGGATCCGGCTGCGAAAGATGACTTCCTTGTCCACAATGCGGATCCGGGGAACGGAAATCATGGAGGCGGTATTTTCAATGGAAATCCGGGAAAACACCAATTGGGTGGTGGAGGTTCCAATGTCGATTCCCACGCTCAATACACTTTCTTTCACCTTCTTCTCCTTGGTCGTTTGCCGTAATTACACTATATTTTCCGGGTGTTGGCCCGGCACAAAAAAAGCCTGAACCCCCAGGGTTCTATCCCTAGGTGTTCCAGGCTTCGTTGCCTTTCCCGACACGCCGTTGTGCGGGAAACCCATTGTCGTCTTCGCTCCGGCCGGCTTATCCGGCGGCATTGTTGTTCTTCTTCCTTAACCCGAGTATTTCATGACAATTCCACTTCGTGAAATATCTGGGATATGCGTTTTACGACCTGACCCGACCCTTCGGGCCTATTCTCCCTTGCGGCCATGGGGAAAATCGAAACAGACCGTTGTCCCCGTTGAACCGGTCTCGGTGCTCAGTTTCCCCTTGAGGGTACCTTCCACAATCCGGCTCACAATCCGGGACCCCAGGCTTCCCTGGCGAACGGCACCGGTGTCAAATCCCACGCCGTCGTCGGCAATGGAAATATTGGAGTACATGGTGCCCTTGCTGATGCGGATGGTAATACATCCCTTGCTTCGTCCCACAAAGGCGTACTTGAGAGAGTTCTGCACCACTTCGTTCACCACCAAGGCAATGGAGGTGGCGGTCTCGGAATCGCCCATAAGGGAATCCCCCTCAACGGCGATGTGGACCATGCTGTTGTTGGTCAAGCCATTGTTGACAATGGAATCCCGGATGCGTCCCAGCATGGTTTTGATGTCCACGTCATCCACCCCTTCCAATGCCAGGATCTCGTGGGTGGCGGCAATGCTCAGCACCCGGGAGATACTCCTGCTGAAGGCCAGACGGGCGTCATCGTCTTCAATGCGCCGGGACTGGAGCCGCAGGAGGCTGGCAATGGTCTGGAGGTTGTTCTTCACCCGGTGGTGGATCTCGCTGATGGCCACGGACTTGAGAATGAGTTCCTCTTCCTTTTTCCGGACATCGGTGACATCGCTGATGAGCATAACCACGCCCACCAGATCCAGATCCTTGTTCTTGAGCACGGCATATTTGATGTGCAGGACAAAGGCCCCCACCTTTACCTCGTGGGAGGCCAGGTGTTTCTCCCCGATCACATCCCCCAACCGGATCCCGTCCAGGGTCATGCTGGCGAATTGAATGCCGGACAGGCTGCCCATGTAGCCCAGCTCCCGATAGAGGGTCTCGGCCACGGGGTTGGCATAGGTACAGATTCCCTCGGGGTTGAACATGACGATGCCGTCGGTGACATGGTTGGGAATGCAGGGCTGGCTTGCACCCATGAGGGTCTCCATGAGGTTTTCCGTGCTCCGGGCCAGAAGAGAGAGATCCTTCTGTGCCTTGACGCTGGCGGTCACGTCCTTTTCCGCAATCAGGGTGCCGATGACCTCGCCCTGGTGATTCTTAATGGGGGAGACATCCTGGCGCACATTCCGGTTCTCCTGGGTCACGGCCCAGAGATCGGTGGTGGGCAACCCCAGTTCCATGGTCCTGAGTACAGCCGGCTCTTTGCTCCTATAGGCAAACTCCCCCACCACGCTTCCCTTATAAAGGGAGGGGGTGTTGGTGGGCTGGGCCTGGGCCACCACAACGGCCACATCCGCATCCCGGGTGGGACAATCGATGAAGATGTCTGCCCCGTTGAGATCGGCAATGGTGGAAAGTCCCGTGGACATCTCCTCCAGCCGCTTGATGTCTGCGGATGACAGAGGGGTGTGCTGTTTGCAAAGGTCGTAAATCAAAGTCGTGCTATCCGTTGAGGATGATGATGTCGGCAATGTCCTTCATGGGGCATTGCTTGTCCATGCTCAGTTTTCGTATCTGTTTAAAGGCGGCGTCTTCGGAAATCCCCTGGCTGCGCATGAGGATGCCCTTGGCCTTTTCTATCTTTTTCCGGGACTCCAGTTCGGCCTTGGCCCTGGCAATGTCCCCTTCCATGCGGGACATCTCCCCGGCCTGGGAGATGGCAATTTCAATCATGGGCAAAAGGGAGGCCTCGCTCACCGGCTTAACCAGGTAGCCGGCCACGCCGATCTCCTTGGCCTGGTTTACAAATTCTTTTCCGCTATAGGCCGTGAGCAGAAGGATGGCCTTGGCCAGTCTTTCCTCCCGGATCATCCGGGCGGCCTTAAGCCCGTCCAGCAGGGGCATCTTAATGTCCATGAGCACGATGTCGGGCCGGTGTTTCCGGCACAGCTCCACCGCATCGAAACCGTCGGCGGCTTCCCCCAGAATCCGGTGGCCTTCCCCCTCAAGGATCTCGGTGATATCCATTCTGCTGATGGGTTCGTCATCGGCAACTATTATCCCATGGGACATAATATCCTCCTAGGCCAGGTATGACCCAATGGCCTCCAATCCGATGTTCTCCATTGAACTGCATCGGATAATCTCTTCCACCCCTGCCCACCTGAGAAACTTTTCCGCTCGCTCAACCTTTGCATCTTCATGGTCCACCTTGGTGACAATGCCGATGACCTTGCGGTTGAACATGCCCGCACACTGGGGCGGAAAAATGCTGTTGACCCCAACGGCGTCCTGGATCAGCGCCACCACATCACACTTGGACGAGGTGGCCATGAGGGCTGTGTAGAACCGCCGGTTCTCAATATATTCCCCCGGGGTGTCCACAAAGGCGCCGCAATAGTCAACGGCCTGGGTCTTCTTATAGGAGAGGTGCTCCCCCTGAAGGGCCTGGATCAACGTGGTCTTCCCACTGCCGGTCTTTCCCACCAGCATCATCTTTTTCATACAAGGCCCCATCAGGTCCGGGTAATATCCACAGTGGCAAAGTGAAGCACATTCTGGCAAACATCAATGACGTTGCGCACGGAGGATTCCACGCTGGCAATGTCACCGGTGATCACCAGGGAACCGCCAAACCGGTCCAAAAAGCCGATCTCCACATCCGCTGCCTTGGTGGCCACGTCTGCGGCAATGATCACAGCTTCCCCCGGAGTGATGGTGAGAATGCCAATGGCATCCTTTCCCTCGTCATCCAACCCCAGGTTCTTATAAATGCTCTTCTGGGGACTGGCAATCAAATGGGCCAGGGTCAACTGCTTCCCGGGCACATACTCCTGAATCATCCGCTGCGTTGTTTCTTCGATCACTGTATTACCCTTAAATTTCAGACAAAAAAAAAGCTCACACAAAAGGGAAACCTCCCCTTCCTGTAAGCATCTTTGCGTTTCCCGCACGCCGTTGTGCGGAATTAACCAGACCTAAATACTATAATAACAAGACCTTGGCAAGCCCTTTTTTCAAAAAAACAGATTCCCCCTTCCCCAAAAGCGCCACCCTCCCCAAAAAAAGTTATCACGCAATTTTAATATGATTTTAACGCATTAAAAAACCGCACCGTCATTGGCACAATTCCCCCACAAATTTTGTGTTGACACCCCCGACCAAAACAGGTAGAAATGCGCATCTTCTGTGGGGCTGTAGCTCAGCTGGGAGAGCGTACGGCTGGCAGCCGTAAGGTCAGGGGTTCGATCCCCCTCTGCTCCACCATTAAAACATCAAAGCCTGTTGGTTTCTCCAACAGGCTTTTTTATTTCGATCCACCTGAACTTATCCAGTCGTATTTTCCACCTCCATTTTTCTGATTGAGTTAACACCATAGTGGTTATTAGCGTTACCCCTGTTACATGAGGCCGTGAACCGCTTCCTGCGCTCTTGCATGGATGATAGATCATTGCTAACGACAACACCCCGATAAAGGAGCGCCCCCCCCTGCACCGGATATTTTCTCAGATCGTCAATCCTTATCCTTTTCTCCAGGCAGAAAGAGATTTCCCCTAGATCCGAAAGTGGTTCCTGCCCCAGTCGCGCATCATCATGATCAGGCCCCTGAGGCTCTCTCCGGTTTCGGTGAGGGAGTATTCCACCCTGGGAGGAACTTCGGCATAGACCTTGCGGTTCACGATCCCGTCCCGCTCCAATTCCCTCAATTGTTTGGTGAGCATGCGCTGGGTGACGCCGGACATGGCCTTTTTCAACTCCCCGAAACGGTAGGTCCTTTCCAGGAGATGGTAGAGGATCACCCCCTTCCATTTCCCTCCGATCATTTCCAATGTGGCCTCAACCGGACAGCCGAAATTACAATTATATCTCTTGTGACGCATTGTTAATTCCCAATAGTATACTTTCTGTAACTACATACCAAATTAGTGTCTACTTGATGAATTCAACACTACGCCCTATATTACATATTGTCAACGATAAGAGATGGATGACAACACCCTATTACAGAAACAATCCCATAAAAAACATTAAATGACCAAGGAGACCCTTTATGAAAGCGATGATTTTAAATGCCTATGGCGAAGATGCCCGATTCCAGTCGACTGAGCTTTCCGAACCGGCCCTTAAACCCGGCCATGTCAAAGTGCGTGTGGCCGCCACCAGCGTCAACACGGTGGATACCATGATCCGCAACCTGGGCCGGGACAACCTGGCCTTTGCCCCGGAGCTGCCCGCCCTGCTCGGCATGGACTTTGCTGGCACGGTGGAGGCCGTGGGAGAAGGAATCACCCACCTTGCCCCCGGGGATGAGGTCTATGGCTGTGCAGGGGGGCTGGCCGATCTACCCGGTGCCCTTGCAGAGTATATAATGGCCGATGCCCGCCTGGTCGCTCCCAAGCCAAAAACCCTGTCCATGCGCCAGGCCGCGGCCCTTCCCTTGGTGGGCATCACCGCCTACGAAGGGTTGATAAGGGCCGGAATCCACGGTGTAAAAACCGTCCTGGTCCATGGGGGAACCGGTGGGGTGGGCCATGTGGCCGTGCAGCTGGCCAAACACTTTGGAGCCCGGGTCTATGCCACCTGTTCCAATGAGAAGCAGATGGAAATCGTTGAAACCTACGGGGCCACCCCCATCAATTACCGTAAAGAAACCGTGGCGGAGTATGTTGAAAAACAGACCAACGGCACCGGATTTGAACTGGTCTATGACTCAGTGGGCGGGGAAAACATGGCAAACTCCTTTGAAGCGGCTGCATTGAACGGCAGCATTGCCACCACCGTATCCCTTCTGGAGCTTGACCTGTCCACGGCCCACCTTAAGGGCCTGTCCATCCATGTGGTCTTCATGCTCATCCCCATGCTCCACAATTACAAACGGGAGGCCCACGCCCGGATATTGACGGAACTGGCCAAAATCGTGGACGCCGGTGCACTGGTGCCGCTGCTGGATGAGAAATCCTTCACCCTGACCCAGGTGGGGGATGCCTATGACCGCCTGACCAGCGGCAAGGCCATGGGCAAAGTGGTTGTTGACGTATAAAAACCCCGGGAGAAAAAGATATGAAATACACAGGTCCAACCTATCGTCCGCCCTATGAAGCCAACAGCCTGCTGCTCCAGGTAACCGTGGGCTGTACCCACAACAAATGCACCTTCTGCACCATGTACAAGGATACCCCATTTGCCGTTGAATCCATGGAACAGATCGAACAGGATCTCATGGAGGCCAGGGCCCTTTATGGGAATGTCAAACGGGTCTTTTTGGTCAACGGGGATGCCTTTGCCCTTTCCGGAAACCGGCTGAAAGCCATTGCAGAGCGCATCATCCACCACCTTCCCAGGGTTGAGGTCATCACCATGTACGCCTCCATCAACAACATCAAAGCCAAGACCGATGAAGAGTTGAAGCAGTTGCGGGAGTTGAGGATCAATGAACTCTGGGTGGGAACGGAAACCGGCCATGAACCCACCCTTGAATACATGAACAAGGGCTTTGGCCTGGCGGATTCCCAGACACAATTGGAACGGCTGAACACTGCGGGTATCCGCCACATTGCCATCCTGATCTTTGGCGGGGCCGGCAGGGGCAAGGGCCTGGAAAACGCCGTGGCCAACGCAAAGCTGATCAATGGGGCAAAACCCATGGGCGTCTCGGTGACCACCATGGGGGCCTTTGGAGACAGTCAACTGGCCAGGGATGTTCAAAGGGGAAAATTCATCCCGGCAACGGAGGGGGAGGTGCTGGAAGAGCAGAAAAAGATGATCGAACTCATTGAGGTGGAAACCCTTTACCTGGGCATCCACGGCATCAATACGGTCACCTTTGACGCCCTGCTGCCCCGGGACAGGGAGATGGCGGTCAAGCGGGTGGAGGATGCCATGGTCAAAATGGGGAAAGACTTCCTGGACAGTGTTCCGGAACGGCATTCCATTTAATCTTTTGCACCATGATTTTGGACCCGGAAAGGCCGCCCAAGGGATGAAGCCCCGTCGGGTGAAAGAACGCCAAGGGACGTTATTGTGCCCATGGTAAAATTTCAAACGGGTTCAAATCGGATCCGCCCTGTGCCCAAATAAAAGAAATCGGCAGATCCCGGTAAGGGAACTGCCGATTTTGCCCAGGGGCTGTAAGGCCGCTTTATATGAACAGCAGGAGACTGCTTGAGGTAAATCCGATTAAGGGTTAGGGTTTTTCAAACCGGACGGCAAAGACCTGGTTGCCCCGTCTGTATAAGAGGCGGGCGGTGTCGCCGGACTGGATCTTGCTCAATTGCTGGGTGTAGTCGTCGGCCGAGGTGATCTTCTTCCGGTTCAGTTCGATGAGCAGGTCACCGGGTCTGACACCGGAGCGTCTGGCCTGGCTGCCTTCTTTGATGTCCACAACAACCAGCCCCTGTGTATCGGCGGGATATCCCAGCCGGTTGGCCAGGGCGGGATCCATGGTTTTGTACTTGAACCCGAAGGTGTCGTAGGTTTGCCCGGAGGCCAGGGCCTGGGGATTCTCCTCGGGCCGTTTGCCCAGTTTCACCTTAAAAGTCTTCCGGTCCCCGTCCCTTACCACGGTGACCTTTACGGTCTCCTTGACCTTGAGGTTGGCAATGGTCACGGTGAGGTCCCTGGGATTTTCAATGGTTTTGCCGTTGATTTCAACGACGACGTCACCGGGCTTGATACCGGCCTTTTCCGCAGGATCCCCCTCAAAGACCTTGGCCACCAAAACGCCGGTCTTTTCCTTTACGCCGTAATAATCGGCCAGTTCCTTGGTAATGGGTTGAATGGCAACCCCCATCCAGCCCCTGGAGACCTGCTTGTTTTCCGTAAGCTGGTCAATGATGCCCATGGCCATGTCCGAAGGAATGGCAAAACCGATGCCCTGTCCGGATTTAATAATGGCGGTGTTGATGCCGATGACTTCCCCGTCCATGTTCAACAGAGGACCGCCGGAGTTGCCTGGGTTAATGGAGGCGTCGGTCTGGATGAAATCGTCATAGGGGCCGGAGCCGATGATCCGTCCCTTGGCGGAGATGATGCCGGCGGTGACGGTCTGTTCCAGGCCAAAGGGGGAGCCAATGGCCACCACCCAGGAGCCCACGGCCGCTTGGGAGGATTTGCCGAACTTCAGGGGCATAAAATCCTTACCCTTGATCTTGATCAAGGCCAAATCGGTCATGGGGTCCGAACCGATGATCTTGGCCTTGTATTCGCTGTTGTCGTGGAGGATGACCTTGATCTCGTCGGCATCCTTGATCACATGGTTATTGGTCACAATGTATCCGTCCTTGGAAATAATGAAGCCCGAGCCCAGACTCTGTTCCTTCCGGGACTGGCGGGGGGCCATGAAGGGATTCATGAAATCCTCAGATCCATCCCGGTTGCCAAAGGGGTTGCCGAAAAAGTGGCGGAAGACCCGGCCCCCGCCTTCCACATTTTTGGTGGTCTGGATATTGACCACGCCGGGTTTGGCCATGTCGGCCAGTTCGGAAAAGGTGGCCGGAATCATCCGGGTGGCCGCCATGGCAGGCAGGGCGGCAAGGGCGACAATGAATACCGCAACCATTATTTTCTGTATCTGTTTCATTATTGTCCTCTCCTTTTGGGTAATGTTTCCAATTTCTCTGTCCGTCATCTGTGTTTTCATGCCTTGTATCATAGTACCCTTTGATGACCCTTCTTTAACCTGGGGATTACGAAATGGTCATCTTTGGGGAATCCGTTGGGCCAGGGTGAGGATAAAGGTGCTGCCCTTGCCCGGTGTGGAGGAGACCTTGATGTCTCCGCCGTGCTGGCGGGCAATGGTCCGGGCCAGACTCAGGCCCAGGCCGGTGCCCGGGCTGGTGCGGGAGGATTCGGCCCTGAAAAAACGATCAAAGATTTTGTCCAGGCTGTGGGATTCAATGCCCATGCCCGTATCGGAAACCTGGATTCCGACCTCCCCCTGGCTGCTCCGGTTCACGGTGACGGTGACGCCGCCCCCGGCCGGGGTGTATTTCAATGCATTGTCCAAAAGATTGGCAAAGGCCCGCTGGAGTTTTTTCTCATCCCCGTTGATCACCAGGCCGGGACGGATTTCCTGGGTAAAATAAAGCCCCATGTCCTCGGCCACGGGCTTGAACAGGTCACATGCCTCGTCCACCATGGCCGAGATGTCCAGATTCCTGAATTCAAACTCCCCCTCCCCGGCTTCGGCCCGGGAAATGAGGAGCATGGTGTTGATCATGTCCAGAAGCCGGTCCGACTCTTCAATGGTATTGGAGGCCATGGACCGATACTCTTCAATGCTCTCCTTCTGGACCAGGGTGAGTTCGGCAAAGCCCCGGATGCGGGTGATGGGGGATTTCAGATCATGGGCAATGTTATCGCTCATCTCCCGGATGCTTTTGATCAGGGTTTCAATGCGGTCCAGCATGCGGTTGAAGGTCTGGGCCAGAAGATCCAATTCGTCCTTGTTCCCGGTCTCGGGCACCCGCTCTTCCAGGTTGGTGCCGGAAATGGACTGGGCCGTGCGGGTCATGGAGTCCACCCCGGCCAGGGCCTTGCGCACCAGAAACCAGCCGGACACGGCGGAAAAAACCACAATGAATCCCATGACCACGATGAAGACCAGTTTAAAGGCGTGGAGAAATTTGGTGGAAAACACCATGGCGATGCCGGTCTGTAGAATAACATTCCGCCCCATGGCCGCATAAAGAACCCGGGCCTTTTGCCGCTGTTCCCCCACCTCCAGGGTTTCATACACCGGTGCATTGGGGGCCTTGATCACGGCCGTAAGGGCCTCCCGGTTCACCCCCACATCCTTCCAATAGGACATGTGGGAAGAGGCAAAGACCTCACCCGAGGGATAAAGCAACCGGAAAAAGATGAGCTTCTCCCCTGCAGCCTGGGCTTCGATCACCGCCAGTTTGGAGGCACCGGGAAGGCCGTTGCGTTGGATCACCGACCGGAAATACCCGGCCTTTTCAATGAGGTCGTGGTCCACCTGGGTCTGGAGGGTCTGGGCCGTGAGATAATAAAAAAGCCCGAATGCCACGCAGGAGGAGATGGAAAAGATCCCTGCATACCAGAGGGTAAGCCGGGAGGCAATGCTCCGGAAAACCCTAGGAATCCTGTTTTTTAAGGACATAGCCGGCCCCCCGTACCGTGTGGATCAATTTGGTGGGGAAGCCCTTGTCCACCTTGTCCCGGAGCCGACAGATCCGGGCCTCCACCACATTGGTCATGGGATCGAAGCTGTAGTTCCAGACATGCTCCATGATCATGGTTTTGGAGACCACCCGTTCCCGGTTCCGCAACAGGTATTCCAAAAGGGAGAATTCCAGGGGCTGGAGATCAATGGGGCTATCCCCCCTTTTCACCTGGCGCTTGACAATGTCCAATGAAAGATCTTCATAGTTCAGGGCCACGGGGTCGGTGACATGGCCGGCCCGGCGGATCAACGCCTGGACCCGGGCCAGGAGTTCGGAAAAGGCAAAGGGCTTGGTGAGATAATCGTCGGCCCCGGCCTCCAGGCCCCTGACCCGGTCATCCACCCGGCCCCGGGCGGAAAGAACAATGATGGGGGTGTTCTGGCCCTGGCCCCGGATATTGCGGATGAGTTCAAACCCGTCCATGCCCGGGAGCATGATGTCCACGATCATGGTGTCGTAGGTGTTGTCAAAGGCCATGTCAAAGCCCTGGTTCCCGTCCACGGCAACGTCCAAGGCAAAGCCGGCGGCCTTGAGCCCCTTTTCCACAAAGGCGGCAATCTTTTCGTCGTCTTCAACCAATAAAATCCGCATGGCGATTATTCTCCGATGATTTTGACCAGAACCCGTTTTCTCCTGCGGCCGTCAAATTCGCCGTAGAAGATCTGCTCCCAGGTGCCGAAGTCCAACTGCCCTTCTGTGACGGCCACCACCACTTCCCTGCCCATGATCTGACGTTTCATGTGGGCGTCGGCATTGTCCTCGCCCACGTTGTGACGGTATTGGTCCACCGGGGCATGGGGGGCCAGCTTTTCCAGCCATTTTTCATAGTCGTGGTGGAGGCCGGATTCATCGTCATTGATGAAGACCGAGGCGGTGATGTGCATGGCGTTGCACAAAAGCAGGCCGTTCTGGATGCCGCTTTCGGCCAGACAGGCCTCCACGTCGGGGGTGATATTGATAAAGGCGCGACGACTGGGGACGTCAAACCAGAGTTGCTTTCGGAAGTGTTTCATGGTCTCCTTTCCTTTCCCTGGAAACGGGAAGGCTGGGGTTCAAATTCAGATACGGAAATAATATAGTTCAGGGCCTTGAATAATCAATATGGATTTGATTTTTTTGCCCAAAGTCTATAAACTTGCACGATATTTTAACCACAGGAGAGATAAAAACGTGAAACCCGGATGGTGGATTTTCCAGATATTAATGCTGGGAGTGTCCATTTTTTTTATGCTTTTTGGATTTGATCTGCTCAGGGCCTCCTATACCTTTGAAGACCCCTTCAGCTTTATCATGACCTTTTTTGCCGCCAGTTTTATGCTCTTGATCAGCGCAGCCCTTGGGCTGGGTTTCGTGGTTAAGATGGTCCGCGCCTTCAAGGGCGCAAACCACACCGACAACCCTTTAAATTAATCTGAATCCATTGGTCCATGTCTGTTTTATTCAGCCTGAAAAATATTGAGAAAACCTACGGAGACGACACATTGTTCTCCGATCTGTCCTTTGACTTTAAAACCGGCGAGCAGGTGGGCCTCATCGGCATGAACGGCAGTGGGAAATCCACATTGCTGAAAATCATTGCCGGCCTTTCCCTGCCCGACGACGGAGAGGTGGTGACCCAGGCCGGTCACCGCATCGTCTACCTGGCCCAGGAAGACAAGTTCGATCCGGAGCTCACCATTGAAGAGACCCTTTATGAGGCCCTCTCCCACCAGTCCCTGGACGAAAAGGAACGCCACAAAAGGGTGAACCAGTCCCTGGGTAAGGGGGGATTTGAAGACCCGACCGTACCGGTTGGCAAACTTTCCGGGGGCTGGCGCAAACGCCTGGCCATCACCCGGGCCCTGTGTCGGAAACCCGATTTGCTTCTCCTGGACGAACCCACCAACCATCTGGACATCTCCGGCATTGTCTGGCTGGAAAAGATCCTGGCCCATGCCCCCTTCTCCTTTCTGGTGGTCAGCCATGACAGGGCCTTTCTGGAAAACGGCTGCTCCGGCATGATGGAGATCGCCAAATACTATGAAAACGGCTACTTCAAAATCCAGGGCCAATACCTGAAGTTTGAGCGGGAGCGGGATAAGTTTCTCACGGCCCAGCAAAAGCAGCAGGCTTCCATGGCCTCCAAGATGCGCCGGGAGGACGAATGGCTCCGCCAGGGCGCCAAGGCCAGGACCACCAAGGCAAAATACCGCATCGACCAGGCCGAACGGCTGAGAACGGCCCTTTCCGCCATCAAGGAACGGAACCGCCACATTGCCAAGGTGGCCATCGACTTTGACGGCACCGGCCGCCAGACCCGGAAACTGCTTAGGGTCCACAACCTGAAAAAGGGATTTCAGGATACGCCGCTTTTCTCCAAGATCACCTTTGAACTCGGGCCGGGCTTTTGCTTAGGGATTGTGGGGGAAAACGGGTCGGGCAAGTCCACCTTCCTCTCCCTGCTGGAAAAGACCATGGAGCCGGACGAGGGTACGGTAAAATGGGTGGAGGGCCTCAAGGTGGGGGTCTTTGACCAGAACCGTTCCCGCATTGATCCGGAAATCCCCCTGAGGGACGCCCTTAATCCCCAGGGCGGGGATTCGGTGAATTTCAGGGGCAAACCCGTACACCTGGTCACCTGGGCCAAGCGCTTCCTCTTCATGCCCGACCAGCTGGACATGCCGGTGAAACGGCTCTCGGGCGGTGAAAAGGCCAGGATCGTCATTGCCAACCTCATGCGCCAGCCCTGCGATGTCCTCCTGCTGGACGAACCCACCAACGACCTGGACATCCTCTCCCTGGAGGTTCTGGAGCAGAGCATCCAGGATTTCCCCGGGGCCGTGGTCATCGTCTCCCATGACCGGTACCTCATGGACCGGGTCTGCCATCGGATGCTCTACCTGGAGCCCGGCCTTGAGCCAGCCTTTTACCGGAACTTTGACCAGATCATGAAATCCCGCCGGCAAAGGGAAGATGCCATCCGGGAGGAAAGGGCCGCAAAGGCCGCCGCGGCTGCCAAGGCTGCAAAGGCCGCCAAACAGGACAACACCGTCAAAAAGACCTTCTCCTACAAGGATAAGTTCGAACTGGAGCAGATCGAAGGCAAGATCCTGGAGGCGGAGGAAGCCGCCGCAGAATGGGAGGCCAAGGTCCAGGACCCAACCGTCATGGCCGACCCCGAAGCCCTGACCCGGGCCTGCGCCGGGCTTGAAAAGGCCCAGTCCCTTACCCAGGAACTATACGACCGCTGGGAGATCCTGGAGGAAAAAAAGGCCGCCGCCGGTAAATAACCCCTTCTTTTTCCGGGCCCTGCCCTGGGGCCCGGATCCCCTCTCCCCCAACAATTCGTACCGCCCCACTCTGAGGGAATCAATTTGTTGGTATTACCATTGCATCCGGATCATCCAATAAAAAAAGGCCCCAACCGGTTTTTTTGAACCGGTCGGGGCCTTCACCCGGAAATTCCATGGCAATTTGTCCAAAAATTTAAAGGCGTGAATGTTCAAAAGGATCCCATTCTTTTACGGATGGTCCTGCTGCCGCCAATGGTTTCCCCTTGGGCTCAGGAACCGGACCGGATGCGGAAAATCCCGGAATCATCCGTGGAAAAATAGATCCAGCCCTCCGGGCCCTGGACCAATGCCCGGATGCGCTGGTCCATATCCTCCAGAAGCCGCTCCTCTTCAATGGGACGACCCTCTTCATCCAATGCCACCCGGTTGAGGTGGACCAATGCCAGGGCGCCAGAAAAAAGGTGGCCCTTCCAGGCCGGAAAGGCATCTCCGTCATAGAGGAGCAGGCTCGCCGGAGCAATGGAGGGGGTATAGTATTTTACGGGTTGCTCCATGCCCGGTTTAGCCGTGCCCTCTCCCACCTGGAGGGGGGCATAGTACTCCTTGCCGTAGGAAATCACAGGCCAGCCGTAGTTCCGGCCCGGAAGGATGAGGTTGATCTCATCCCCGCCCCTGGGGCCGTGTTCATTGATCCAGAGCCGTCCGGTGTTCCGGTCAAAGACAATGCCCTGGGGATTCCGGTGGCCATAGCTATAAATTTCCGGCAAGGCCCCTTGCCTGCCCACAAATGGATTGTCCCCCGGTGCCTTTCCCTCCAGGGTCACCCGGAGGACGGATCCGGCATGGGTGGACAGATCCTGGCCATTGGGCCGGTGGCCCCTATCCCCCACGGTGAAAAATAAATACCCCTTCCCGTCAAAAACCATGCGGCTGCCGAAATGGATGTTTCGCTGGGTTTCCGACCGGGTGACCATAAGGTCGGCCCAGTCAATGAGTTGGTCCTTTTTAAGCCGGGCCCGGGCCAGGGTGGTGGCCCCCCTTCCCCCCATGTCCCGGGCATAGGTGAAATAGATCCACCCCTTTGCCCCGGGATCGTCCGGCACCACCACATCCAGGAGTCCACCCTGGCCCCGGGACCGGACATGGGAGGCATCATACCGAAGCCAGACCACCCGTCCCGTGGAGGGCGTGAGAAGCCCCAGGCGACCGTCCCTCTGGGTAAAGATCATCTGCTCCTTGTCCACAAAGGCCATGCCCCAGGGAATATCCAGGCCCCCGACCACCTTTTCCACCACATAGTCCATGCCCAGGCTCTTCCCCCTAAACACCACAGGTCCGGCCCAGGCATTCCAGACCAGCGCCAACCCCATCATGATTCCCAGCCCTGTCCTGATCATCTCCCCCCCTTTTTTGCCCTAAAAAAACAAAATGTTATCCCTTGACATTAAAACTTAAATTTGACAACAATCCTAAATTAACAATATTATTATTGCAATATTGCAACATAATTGTGGGAGATCATCATGTTGGAAAAAATTAAACGTGAAGAACTGCGAACCAAAAAAGCACGAAATTTAGTTACAGAACTCCTATTGAAATCGCCCCGCCGCAACAAAGATAACCGGTTCCCAACAATTGATGTAACAGAAAACAATGATGAGATAAAACAAAAATTATACGCAAACATTCAATATTATAAAGAATTCGGAACAACCTACCATCAAAGGGCTCAAGACGAATTCCAAAATGCGGATCTGATCTGCCTGGATGATAAAAAAACATTGGATCTATTGAAAAAAATGCTGTTGGAAAATGTTCTCGAATTGACGGCCCCTAAATTAAAATGGAATGAAGAATTGGAGTGCATTTTATTGGATCCCGTGGAATTCGATCCCTTTAGTGTTAAAACAAGGATCGACATATTCGAGGCCGGGCTGAGTGGCCATCTTTTTAAAAAAATTTGTATCCTGCTTGAGATATCTGAAAAACGATTGGCAGAGATTATCCGTACCTCCGTGAGCACACTTGCAAGTCGCAAAAAGAGAGGATATTTTTCCCCCACGGAATCGGAGAGACTCTATCGAATACTGAACCTATATAAACTGGCTGTTAGGGTTTTTGACAACAACACCGATCACGCAAAAAAATGGTTAAAAGAAGAGGCATATGGTCTGAATGGGGAAATTCCATTGGAATTTGCAAAAACAGAAATTGGAGCCAGAGAAGTTGAACTTTTATTGAATAGGATTGACCAAGGGTTGTTTTCATAATGTCTGCAATCACGGCATGGCGAATTGTAAAAAAACAATATGTGACCCAAGCATTTGATGGAATGGGAGCAAAAAAATTTGGAGAGAGATGGAATTCCATTGGCACGGCCATGATTTACACCTCAAGCAGCCTTTCGTTAGCCACATTGGAGATCCTTGTCCACCTCCCTTCATATGAACTTTTGAAGACATATCAATGCATTTCCATCGAATTTGATAAAAATCATATTGAACCTCTGTCCTATCCGCCCCAGGGCTGGAAGACCATCCCACCGTGCGGAGCCTCACAGACACTTGGGGATTTCTGGGCCCGTAATCTCATTTCAGCAGTACTAAAAGTCCCCAGTGTGGTCATCCCCAGCGAATGCAACTATCTCATAAATCCCAACCATCCCGACTTCCCTAAAATTCGTCAAGGCCGCCCTTTTGACTTTCCCTGGGATGCAAGGCTCCAATAATCCCATGGGATAACCATCGGTCTAAATTGCATATACAACACCCGTTGATCCCCAGGGGATCCAACGGGCGTTTTTTTTCCATGCTTTGTACAGGCGGCATTTCACCTGGCCTGAGATATACCGGCAGATCAGTCCTTTACAATGAACTCGGCCAGCTTGGCAAACAATTCTTCGGGCCATTCTTCGGCCGTGAGGAAGAGCTCTTTTTCTTCTTCGGTGAGGCTGTCCCGGATGACCGGGGGAAGGCTCTCAAATGCAATTTTTCTTTCTTTCTGGGTCTTTTTATCCATGGGGTTCTTCCTTTCTAACGATAGAGTCGTGATATCAAATGGGTGACGGCGGTCTCCACTTTCAGGATCCGCGGCCCAAGGGTATATGGTTCAAAGCCGGCCTCTGCAAGGGTTTCCACCTCCAGATCGATGAAGCCGCCCTCGGGCCCAATGACCAGGGTGGCCGGGGCGTCGATCATGGTGGGACATACCGCATGGGTCTTGGGGTGGGCCAGGATGCGCTGGGTCCCCTTTGCAATCCCGGGCAGTTCCTCCTTCACAAAGGCGGTGAAATACCGGCGGATGTGGAGGTTGGGCATCATGGTGTCCTTGGCCTGCTCCAGGCCCAGGGTCATGTAATGGGAAAGTTTCTCTTCATCCATGAACTGGCTCTGCCAAAAGCTCTTTTCCACCCGCCGGGAGTTAACCAGATAGATCTCCTTCACCCCCAGGCTGGTTACGGCGGCCATGATCCGCTTAAGCATCTTTGGCCGGGGCAGCGCCAGCACCAGGTTCAAGGGAAGGGGCGGGGGCGGTTCCTGGGCCAGACAGACCTTTAGGACCAGTTCCTGCCGGGACAACTCCTCCACAATGCCGACGCCCATCCTATCGTTCACAAGGCCGCAGGCAAGGGCCTCGCCGATTTTGGGGCGGATGACCTTTCTCACATGGTCCAACCGGCGTCCGTGTAGGCAGACCCAGTCCGGCCCTGTGAAGTCGGATGGGGTTAATAAAATAAGGTTCATGGGCTTAAAATCTGACCGGTTTGGCGTCCTTGACCATCTGCTTGAATTGGGATACCCAGTCCTTACCCCCGTACCGGCAGGCCAGTTCCTCGGCCATGTGGACCGGGGTGATGCCCAGTTTTCCATGGCGACCCAGCCCCTGGAGGCAGGAGGGACAATTGGTCAGGATCTTGGCCTTTCCCTTTTCTTTTTCCAGGTTTTCCGATTCCAGGCCGGATTTCACGGCATCCTTCTTTCGCATGAGCATGTTATGGCTGATGTCCGGTCTGGAAATGGCCATGGTCCCGGCCTCTGAACAGCAGAAGGGCACCGGATCCAAATCCACGCCCTGGTCTTTCAGCAAGGAGACGGCCCCGGCCTTGAGGGAATCGTGGCAGGGGGCATGGTAGAGATAGGCCCCTTCCCGTTCCCCCAGCTCCGGCAGGGGGTGGCGACTGAGCAGGTATTGGGAGATGTCCTGGACATCGCAGTCAAAGACAGCGGATATTTCCATGCGCTCCAGGGACTCCATGCAGGTGCCGCAGGAGACAATGCAGGCCTCAAAACTCAGGTCCTGGAAATAGTCCCGGATCTGGGTAAAGATGATGATGTTCTCCAGGCTGACCCGGTCGTAGACCGCCTTCTGGGCATTGACCCGCAACGGATATCCACAGCAGAGGAAGGGCGGGGGCAGGATCACCCGGTGCCCCTGGTTGAGGAGCAGGAAGATGGCGGCCATGGAAATCTTGGAAAAGATCCGTTCGCTGCCGCAGCCTGGGAAGTAGAAGACCGTTGACTGGGCCTCTCCCTCGGGTTCCAGCAGCAGGGCCTGGTTCTTCCGGGTCTTGGGCAAATAGCCCCTCAAAGTCCTGGCCGCAGCCTTGGACACTGGGGATTTCAGCAATTGGGCCCACCGGGTTCTGGACATGGAACGGGTCCGGGCCAAGGGGCCCAGGACGGCGGAACCGGTGCGCTGGAGGGTGCCCCCCACGCCCAAAAGACCGGCCCGCAGGGTCCGGTTGGTGCCGGGATCCTTGGAGGCAAGGTATTTCAAGGTGGTCTTGGTACTCAAGGGCGTCCTTTTGAACTTGGACGACTTGAGGATCTGGCGCTCCTCGATGGAAATCTGGCCGGAGTCGATGTTCACCGGGCACTTGTCCAGGCACTTGTGGCAGATGGTGCAATGGTCGGCGATCTCCTCCAGGTTCTTGAGGATCTTAAAGGCCGTGGACTGGGTGCGTTGGGAGATATAGAGCAGGGCCTCGATGAGGGAGCCGATGGCCAGGTTCTTGTTCCGGGGGTGGAAGAACATGTTCTTTTCCGGATAAAAGACCGGGCATTGGGGCTTGCACTTACCGCAACGGACACAATTGGCCACCTTCAGGGCCAGGTCGGAAAGGGAACCGTGTTTGAGGATCCGGGCCTCCAGCTCCAGCAGGTTGAAACTGGGGGTGAAGACCTTGTCCATGATGTCGGGGTCGGAGAGCTTGCCCGGATTCATGATCCGGTCGGGATCCCGTTCATTTCGATAGGCTTCGAACTCGGCCCGCCGGGCCGGTGACAGATGCTTGATCTTGGTCACGCCGATGCCGTGTTCCCCGGAGACGGCCCCGCCCAGCTCAACGGTCTTTTCCATGACCTTATCCGCGGTCTGGTTGGCCCGTTCCATCATCTCCCGGTCATTGGAGAGCACGGGAATGTTCACATGGACGTTGCCGTCGCCGGCGTGCATGTGGGTGGCAATGACGATGAGGCGCTTCCGTGTGGTGTCATAGATCCGCTCCAGGTTCTCCTGGATCAGGCTGTAGCCCCGAAGGCTTTCCCGCACCTGGGTATAGAAATTCTTGGAATGGATCTCGGCTTCCAATGCATCCCTGGAGGCCATGGAGAGCTTTTTCCGGATGGAATAGGCCAGGTCCTTGGCCTGGCCTACCTTTTTGGTGAGCCACTCGGGATCGGCCATGGGCTTGGCCGTGTCCAGGTATTCCACAATGGAGTGGATGATCCGTTCCTGGTTGTACTGCTTCTCGCTAAGGTTGGTCTCGTCCACATACCGGACAAAATCGGCCAGGGCCGGGATGGGCAGGACAATATCCTCGTTGAGTTTAAAGGCGTTGGTGTGGGCGGCAATGGCCCCCAGCCGTTTCCGATCCTCCCAGAAACGGGCGGCCTCGGCATTGTCCTTGGCTATGGTAAGCCCGGTCTTGTCATAGGGGGCCAGGATCTCCTCAATGAGGCCCATGCCCCGGTCCAGGGACTGGGCTTCATTGGAGACCATGTCAATGAGGAGCACGGCCTTGAGCCGGTTGCCAATGGATTGTTTGGTCTTGTATTTGATGGCCTTGATGTACTCTTCGTCAAAATGCTCCAGGGCCATGAGGGCGGGATCCTGGTTCTCAAAGGCCGAGGAGACCGCTGTGATCACCTGGCCGGCCTCGGTCATGTCGTTGCCAAAGAACTCGATGCAGCAGGTCTTTTTAAACTCAAATTCAGGGTAGAGGATGAACCGGGCCGAAGTGATGATCCCGTCGCACCCCTCCTTTTGAAGACCGGGCAGGCCCGAGAGGGTCTTGTTAGTGACATCCTTGCCCAGCCCCTTTCCCCGGACCTGGGCCGCGGGCAGGACAATGGTCTCGGTGAGCCGTCCCTGGGCATCGGTGATGGTGAAGACCAGGGTGTCGTCGGGCAAAATCTTTCGCAAGGGATGGTCCTGGCGGTCCACCCGATAGCTTTCCCCGTCGGGCATGGCAATCTTGTATGAGAGGACATTATCAATGGCGGTGCCGTAGAGCACGGCGGTCTTGCCCCCTGCGTTCTCGGCCAGGTTCCCGCCGATGGTGCAGGCCCAGGCAGAGGTGGGGTCGGTGGCAAAGATCAGCCCCCGGGCCTTGGCCCTGTCCTTGGCATCCTGGGTGACCACGCCGGATTCCAGCTCCATGGCATGGTAGGTCCGACCGTCCTTGGTCTGGTGTTCTGTGATCCCCAGATGCCGATTCAGCTTTTCCGTGTTGATGATGATGGAGTTGGGGGTAAGCGGGGTGGCCCCACCGGTGAGGCCGGTGCCTGCGCCCCGGGGAATGATGGTGAAGTTGAGTTTCCGGATCCGCTTCACCAATTCGGCCACCTGGCGCTCCTTCACCGGCCGGACAACGGCCACGGGTGTGAACCGCCGCCAGTCCGTGGCATCGGTGGCATGGGCCGTGATGTTAAAGGGATCAAAATAGATGTTTTCCCTGCCCACCACCGGGCGCAGTGCCAACAGAATCCGCTGCTGGGTGGCAAAGAGGGTCCGGATATGGGCCTTAAGTTCGCCCAGGGCGGACCGGCAGCTTTCCAGGACATGGAGAACCTCTTCGTGGCGGGCATGGGCCTCAATGGTGTCCAGATCGTTCTGGTACTCCTTAAAAAGCCGGCGGCGCTGCAATGGGTGCTCCACCAATTCCTGGAAGAGAAAGGGGTTGCGTTGAAGGATGAAAAGATCCCCCATGAAGCGCCGAAGCAGGCGTGCAGAACGACCGGTATCGGTGCGGGCATCAAGGGAGTGGACGATGGCAAGGATCTTTGGGCCAAAGAGGTGGGCTATGATCTGATCGTCATCTGCAGAGGTGTAGTTATAGGGTATTTTTCGCTTGGGATCTTTCATGCCTAAAGCTCAAAGGTGGTCATCCGGACCACAAGGGGGAGGTTTTCGATTTCCCTGACCACATCGGGCGGCACAGGGGTATCGGTTCTCAAAAAGATGATGTTCCGCTGTCCGTCCTCTTCCCGGCCCACCATCATCCGGGAGATGTTGATCTTGTGCTCGCCCAGGGCAATGCCGATGGAACCGATGGAACCGGGCTTGTCCACGTTGTGGATCAGGCCCAGATGACCCTGGGGAATGACCTCCAGCCGAAATTTATTGATGCGCACGATGCGGGCGTCATCCTTGCCGAATATGGTGCCTTCCACGATATTGGTCTGGTCGTCGGTGACAACCGTCATGCGGATGAGGTTGAGGAAGTTCCCCGCCTCCTGGGCCATGGATTCGGTGATCTTGATGCCCATTTCCCCTGCCCGGGTAATGGCATTGACCGCATTGACCTCGTAGGGGGCGAACTCATTGATCAATCCTGTAACACCGGCAATGGTAACGGGCTTGAGATCCAGGTTGGGGAACTTGCCGATGTATTCGATGTTGATCTCTTCCACACCGCCCTTGGTGACCTGGGCCTGCATTTTACCCATTTTTTCACAGAGGTAGAGAAAGGGGGAGAGCTGTTTGAGCACGTCGCCGGAAACAGAGGGTACATTAACGGCATTGATCACGGTGCCGTCAAAGAGATAGGCCATGACCTGGCGGGCGGCCGCCACGGCCACATGGGTCTGGGCCTCCCAGGTGGAGGCGCCCAGATGGGGGGTGGCAATGACCTGGTCCATCCCAAGGAGGGGGGTGTCTCCGGGGGGTTCCGTGGAAAAGACATCCAGGGCCGCACCGGCCACCTTGCCGGATGTCAGTGCCTCGGCCAGGGCGGCCTCGTTGACAATCCCGCCCCGGGCGCAGTTGACGATCATCACCCCTTCCTTCATGGCCTCAAAGGCGTCCACATCCAAAAGGTCGATGGTGGAATCCAGCTTGGGCACGTGGAGGCTGATGTAATCGGACCGGGCATAGAGATCTTCCAGGGCCACGGCCTCGAACCCTTCCTTTTCAATGTGCTTGGCAGAGATATTGGGATCACAGACAATGACCTTCATGCTCAGCCCCTTGGCCAGGTTGGCCACGATGGAACCGATGTTGCCAAACCCCATAATCCCCAGGGTTTTATTGGCAATTTCACGGCCCTGGAGCTGTTTTTTGTCCCAGCGTCCTGCCTTGAGGGAAGCTGTCCCCTGGGGGATGTTCCGGCTCAGGGCCATCATCATGGCGATGGCGTGTTCGGCCGTGGTGGTGTTGGAGCCGCCCGGGGTGTTCATCACGGCCACACCGTTCTGGGTGGCGGCATCAATGTCCACGTTGTCCAGGCCGGCGCCGGCCCGGGCAATGACCTTGAGCCGGGGGGCCGCATCCAGGATCCGTTCGGTGACCCGGGTCTGTGCCCGGATGACCAGGGCGTCGTAATCCTTGATGATGGAAAGAAGGTCTTCGGTTGAAAGATCGGTTTTCACATCGACCTCAAGTCCTTCACGGGACTGGAACATCTCGATCCCGGCCCGGTCCAGTGATTCGCTGATCAGAACTTTCATCATCCATTCTCCTTTTCAAAGGCGTCCATGAATTCCAGCAGGGCCTGTACACTCTCAATGCGGGCGGCATTGTAGATGGAGGCCCGGCAGCCGCCCACGGAGCGGTGGCCCTTAAGGCCCCCGAATCCGGCCTGGGTGGCCTGAACTACAAATTGTTCCTCCAGCGCTTCCGTGGGAAGTCTGAAGGCAATATTCATCAGGGAGCGGGAGGCTTTCTCCGCCGTGCCCCTGTAGAAGTTTGATTGATCCATGAAATCGTAGAACAACCCCGCTTTTTTCTGGTTGTGGCCCTCAATGGCGTCCAGTCCGCCCATCTCCTCCTCCAGCCACTGGAGAACCAGGCTGATGGTGTAGATACCAAAACAGGGCGGTGTATTGTACATGGAGTTCTTCTGGGCATAGGTGTCGTAGCTGAGCATGGTGGGGATGTCCTGGTTGTGCTGGGCAAGGAAGTCCTTGTGAACGATAACCATGCAGCAGCCCGAGGGGCCCAGGTTCTTCTGGGCCCCGGCATAGATGAGACCAAACCGGTCCATGGGCAGCTTTCTGGAAAGGATATCCGAGCTCATGTCCGCCACAAAGGGGATCCCTTGGGTCTCGGGAAAGGCGTGGTACTGGGTGCCTTTGATGGTGTTGTTGGAGGTGATGTGGACAAACTTGGCATTGGGATCCAGGTCCAGTTCCATGGGCACATAGGAGAAGTTTCGGTCCTCACTTGTACCTGCAACTCTGATACGTTTCCCCTGGAGACGGGCCTGTTCAATGGCCTTGGCGGACCAGATCCCGGTGTCGATGAAGTCGGCGCTCTCCCCCTGACCCAGAAAATTCATGGGCAAGAGGGCAAACTGCATGGAGGCCCCACCCTGGATAAAGAGGACATGGTATTGATCGTCCAGTCCCAGGAGACGTTTGGTCCGTTCCACTGCATCCTGGATCACGGCGTCAAAATAATGGGACCTGTGGCTGATTTCGGTAATGGACATGCCGGAACCGTTGAAATTCAGGAAGGATGCCTGGATTTTTTCCAGAACAGAAAGGGGCAATGCAGAAGGGCCTGCGTTGAAATTGTGGATTCGGTCAACAGTCATGGTATCATCCTCTCTTTTTTATCTCTTAAGTATGCTCACGGGTGTTATGAAACTCAATGTCCGGCCAGTCTTCCATGACAAACCCCAATTGGTAGGTGGAGGTGGTCATAAAGGTGAGAAAACCTTCGGCATCGGTGGCCAGACGGGCTTCATTGGCCCGTTTGAACTCTTTTAATTTTTTATCATCCCCACAGGTGACCCACCGGGCCACGGAGAGATCAATGGCTTCATATCCGGCATTGACGTTGTATTCGGCCTTGAGCCGGGCCATGGTCACATCGAACTGGAGCACGCCGACGGCGCCGATGACCTGCATGGAGCCCATGAGGGGCCGGAAGACCTGGATGGTCCCCTCTTCGGCCAGCTGGGTCAACCCCTTGTTCAAGGCTTTGGCCTTCATGGGGTCCTTGAGCAGCACCCGTCTGAAATGCTCCGGGGCAAAGTTGGGAATGCCCAAAAATTTCATGGGCTCCTTTGTGGTGAAGGTGTCCCCGATCTTGATGGTGCCGTGGTTGTGGATACCGATGATGTCGCCGGGGTAAGCCTCTTCCACGTTGTTCCGCTCCTGGGCCATGAAGATGGTGGCGTTGGCAATGCGGATATCCTTGCCGATGCGGTGGTGGCGGACCTTCATGCCCTTGGTGAACTTGCCGGAACAGATGCGGAAGAAGGCGATGCGGTCCCGGTGTTCCGGGTCCATGTTGGCCTGGATTTTAAAGGTAAAGCCGGAAAATGCCTTTTCATGGGGATCCACCTCACGGGTATCGGCCTTGCGGGGGCCGGGAGCCGGTGCAATTTTAACAAAGGCGTCCAGCATCTCCCTGACACCGAAGTTATTGATGGCCGAGCCGAAGAATACCGGGGTCTGGGTGCCGTTGAGGTAGAGGTCCAGGTCAAAGGGCTCCGAGGCCACTTCAATGAGCTCCACATCCTCCCTGAGCTGGTCGGCCTGGGAGGCGGAGATCATCTCCTTCAGGAGGGGATCCTCCAGATCCTGGATGACCACCCCGTCCCCGTCCGTGGGGGTATAGCCCGGTGTGAAGACGCCCAGTTCCTGTTTTTCAAGGTTGTACACCCCTTTGAAACGTTTGCCCATGCCAATGGGCCAGGTCAGGGGAACACATTCGATCTGGAGCTTTTCCTCTATGTCGGCAAAGATGTCCAGGGGCTCCATGCCCTCCCGGTCCAGCTTGTTGATAAAGGTGATGATGGGGGTGTTGCGCATGCGGCAGACCTCCATGAGCTTCTGGGTCTGGGGCTCAACACCCTTGGCGCTGTCGATGATCATCACGGCACAGTCCACGGCCGTGAGCACCCGGTAGGTGTCCTCGGAAAAGTCCTTATGTCCCGGGGTGTCCAGAAGGTTGATCTCGTAGTCCTTATAGTTGAACTTCATCACCGATGAGGAGACCGAGATGCCCCTCTCCTGTTCAATGGATAAAAAGTCGGAGGTGGCGGCCCGCTCGGCCTTCCGGGACTTGACGGCCCCGGCTTCCTTGATGGCCCCCCCAAAGAGGAGGAGTTTTTCCGTAAGGGTGGTTTTCCCGGCATCCGGGTGACTGATGATGGCAAAGGTTCTTCGCCGTTCGATCTCTTTTGCTGTTGCTTTATCTGTTGGGTTCGATCCCATTCGATCCTCGTTCCGTCGTTCAAAGGGGTGAAAATCTACCAATATTTAAAGGCGGAATCAATATAAAACTGAATCCACCTTAAAAATACAAAATAAAATCAATTTTTTACGATCAAAACATCCATTGCGGTTTTCCACAATTTATCCATGATCGTGTTTGAAAATTATAGAATCCGGTCTAGGAATTTTAGTTTTTATCCTTTTTCCCGTAGTGCTTGCGTACCTTGAAGAAATCCCAGATGGCCCAGGGCAGCAACACGCAGCTCAACACCTTGTTGAACATGGCGTGTTCCAGCATTTCCGGATCCGTGGTGAGCCATCCGTCATAGAAACACCAGAGCCCAAGGGCAAATAATAACACGGTAAACACATAGGGATTCATCCGGGGCGGTGCCGGCTTTTTACCTGGGTTCTCGGCCATACTGCTCCTTTCCTGATGTGAGGTTGTTATAAATTCGACGATTAAATGTCATCTGGTTTTATCATATTCATCCGGGTTTTAGAAGGATTCCAGGATAGAAATAACAGGGATTCCGCCCTTTTTTTCAACGGGTTAATTCCCAGCACCGCCATGGGCAATCCTCCCGATTTCGACACCGGGTTCTGGGCAGCTCTCCCCTATTCCCCATTGCGAACCTGGATGCCCCGGGCGGGCAACACCTTCTTTTTCAAATTAAAAAACAGGGCAGCAACCAGGCCGGCAACAATATGCCAGATGGCCCACCAGGCCGTTACAATGGCCATGCCCCCCAGGCCGTCGAAGAAATTAAAGACCAGAACAAGGCCCAGGGCGGAGTTCTGGATCCCCACCTCGATGCACAGGGCCCTGCAATCCCCTTCTTCCAACCGGGCTGCCCTGCCCGACCAATACCCGATATTCAAGGCCATGGCATTGTGCAGGAAAACCGCAAACACCACACCGCCCACATAGTCGAGGAAATAGGTCCAGTTGGCGGCCAACGCCCCCATCACAATGACCAGGAAAAACATCAGGGAAAAAAGTTTAAAGGGCGTTCTGACCCGGTGGGCAAGGCCGGGAAACCAATGGCCCAGGGCCATGCCCACTACCAGGGGGATGCCAAGGATGAAAAAAACGGTTTTAAACACCGCCACGGGATTGAGGCTGACCTTTTGGAGGATAATGGCGGTATCCGGATTCAGGCTTCCCCAGAAGGAAATATTCAAGGGGGTCATGGCAATGGCCGCCAGGGTGGAGATGGCCGTCATGGAGATGGAGACGGCGGAATTCCCCTTGGCCAGATAGGTCACGATATTGGAAAGGTTTCCCCCTGGGCATGCCGCCACCAGCATCATGCCCAGGGCAACCGATGGCTGGGGCCGGATCAGCCAAACCAGGCAAAAGGTCAGGGCGGGAAGGAGGATAAACTGGGCCACAAGCCCGAGAACCGGCGCCTTTGGGGCCACCAGGATTCTTTTGAAATTCTGGAGTTTCAGCTCCAGGGCCACACCAAGCATGAGAAGGCCGATGGCTGCGTTGATGATATTCATGCCCGTGGGATTGACGTTGAGCCGGACTTGATCAATTGCCGTTAATACCGGATCCATACACCCTCCGCTTCCTGTTTGGGGTTATCCCGAATTCCTGACCGGGTCAGGGATCTGTATTTGAACACCTCCAATGGAAATTGAAATATCAACCCCGGGACCGGTTTCAATACCCGATCCCGGGGCTCTTTTATCAGGCTTTATAGGCCCCCACATTGGCCAGGGTCATGGAGGCCGGGCTCACCGTGGTGGGATCGGTCATCACATTGATGCAACAGACCTTACCCGAGGCAAAGGCATCTTCAAGGGCCGGGCGGATCTTTTTGGCATCCTCCACAAAATACCCTTTTCCGCCGATGGCCTCCACCATTTTGTGGTAGTCCACCCGGCCGATCCAGGTACCGTCCTCAATGGCGTGGCCGATGCGGATCTCCTGGGAATGGCGGATCATGCCCCAGCCCAGGTCGTTGGAGATCACCACCACCAGGGGGAGGTTCTTGCGGATGGCGGTTTCAAATTCCATGAAGTTGAAACCCACGGAGCCGTCCCCGGTCACCAGGACCACCCGTTTGCCCGGATTGAGGAGCTGGGCGCAATTGGCATAGGGCAGGCCCACGGCCAGGGAACCGAAAATGCCGTAATCCAGGTAGCGGCCGGGCACGGACAGGGTCCGGGTCATGCCCATCCAGGTGGTGGTATCCCCACCGTCGGCCACCACCAGGTCGTCTTCGCGGTCCATGAAGGCATCCACTTCACGGGCCAGGCGCAGGGGATGGATGGGGGTGTTGTCCGAGGCCCAGTCGTTCTCCGCCATGGCCTTTCCCTCGGCATGGGCCTTGTTCAGGCTCTCGATCCACGGGGAGAAACGCTCTTTAAGGCCCTGGGACAGCTTGTCGTTTTCAATGAGGCTGTTGCAATGGGAGACCACCCCTTTGACATCCCCGATGATGGGAAGGTCAACGGTGCGGTTCCGGCCGATCTCCTCGGCGTGGATGTCGACCTGGGCGATCTTGGCCGCCGGGTTGAAGATGTCCCCGAAAAGGTAGTAGAGGGAAAGGCGGGTGCCCAGGACCACCACCAAATCGGTCTCCAGGAAGGCGGCAAACCCGCCGCCGGGACGGATGGCAATGGCGCCTTCAAAGCAGAGGGGATGGGTGTCCGGCAAAAGTCCCCGTCCGGAGAGGGAGGTGAAAATGGGAATACCGGCGGATTCCACAAAGGTATTGATCTCTTCTTCGGCATGGCTCTGCCAGGCGCCGGTGCCGGCGATGACCACGGGCTTTTCCGCCCTGAGCAGCATCTGGATCAGGGACTGGGCCGATGCCGGGTCTGCAGGATGGCCCCGGGGCAGGGTAAGGGTTCTGCGAACCTGGCTCGGTTCCACCGGGGTGTTGAGGACATCCACGGGGTACTCCAGGTAGACCGGACCGGGCCGGCCACTCTGGGCAATGCGCAGGGCCATGTCCAGGTATTCCTGGGCCCGTTCCGCCTTGGTGCAGACCAGGGCCTTTTTCACCATGGGTTCAATGACGGTGGCCTGGGGCATGTCCTGGAGGTCGAGTTTCTCCTTATTGTCCATGCCCACGCAACCGGCAATGAGAACCAGGGGGGTGTTGGAGAAATGGGCCGAAGCCACACCGGTGAGGGCGTTGGTGAAGCCGGGACCGGCCGTGACCATGGCCACGCCCGGGGTCCGGGTCATCTTGCCGTATGCCTCGGCCATGAACAGGGCGGACTGCTCGTGCCGGGTGTCGAAGATCTTAACGCTGGAGCCTTCAAGGTGTTGATAGATGGGGGTGATATGCCCCCCACTCAATGAAAAGATATGGGGAATTTCCCTTTGGATCAACGCCTCTGCCACAATCTGGGCACCTGTGATGGTCGTCATGGATCTCTCCTTATGATTTACAGATAATGGGTTCCGGTTTTACTCTCCTTGATCTTAAACGGCCGGCCGGGTGATCCTGGCCGACCCTCGGGTTGTGCAATGCCAACGACTGGGGAGCTGAGCCCCATTTCGGGTGTTGATATCGGGGCCGGTCTATAATTCCATGACCTGGCCGCCGCAGATGTTCAGGGCCTGGCCTGTGACATAGGCGGACTGGGGTCCGGCCAGGAAGACGGCCATGTCCCCCACTTCATCGGGATCCCCGATGCGGCCCAGGGGGATGGTCTGGCACATCTTGGCCTCCTGCTCCTCCACGGTGGTGTTGAAGAACTGGGCTTCCAGGCCGAAGCGCCATTTTTCAAGGTCGGTCATGATCTGACCCGGGCAGATGGCATTGACCCGGATCTTCAATCCGGACAACTCCCTTGCCATGACCTTGGTCAGCATGATTACCCCGGCCTTGGCCACGGCATAGGCCCCGTTGAACAGTGGGGGGACCTTGCCGGCCCGGGAGGCGGTGTTGATGATGGCCCCCCCCTTTTCCTGCATCAGGGGTACCAGGGCCTTGGAGACCCGGAAGACCCCATGGAGGTTCACATCCACCGTGCGGATCCAGTCGGCCTCGTCATAGGTGTGGACCCCGTTGGGCACGCCAAAGGAGGCCCCGGCATTGTTGCAGAGAATATCCAGGGTGCCAAAGGTATCGGCCAGGGCCGTGGTCATATCTGATATACTCTGGCTGTCGGTGACATCCAGGGCAAGGGGGATGATGCGGACATCACAGGCGTCGGCCAATTCTGCTGCCAGGGTTTCCATTTCACCCAGGGTTCCCGTGGGCACATCCGATGAAGAAGGGCCGGCCAGGTCGGCAATGGCCACGTCCGCTCCCTGTTGGGCCAGTTTCCTTGCAATGGCATATCCAATGCCGGTCCTTTTGCCGGCGCCGGTAACCAGGGCTGTTTTTCCGCTCAAGGGTCTATCCATGGGTTCCGCCTCCCGGGTGTTACCGATCCAAATTTTTTTCAAAAGATCGGAGATCCCCTTTGTTTAGGGTTGGATTTGAATGGACTGGATCATCTTTTCAACGCTGTAAAAATAGAGGGCTTCATGGTCTTCACCCCCCAGGATGGTCTGCTCAAACTTCTTGAACTGGAGAAGGCCATGGAGGGCCCCCCAGAAAAATACGGCAAACCGGGCCGGTTCCCTTTCCTGGAACACACCTTTCTCACATCCCTGCTCCACCAATTGTCGAATCAATTCCAGGACCTGGTTGCCGGACTGGTCCACGGCCTGTTTCTGATCTTGGGGGAAAAAGACCCTGGGGGAGGATAAAAAGGCATTGATAATGGTGAAATAAGCCTCCTGCTCCCGGCTGAAATCCAGGTAGGCCCGGGCCACCTGCCGGAGTTTGTCCCCCTGGGACACTATGGGCTGGGAGACAATGGGCTCGATGATGGAGTAGAGCAGATTCAGGCCCTCCTGCTGGAGGGCAATGAAGATCTCTTCCTTGTTTTTGAAATAGAAATACAGGGTTCCCACGGCCAGTTGGCTGGCCTTTGAAATCTTGGAAATGGAAACCTGGTGGATGCCCTGGGTAAAGAGAAGTTCCCGGGCTGCATCCAGAATTTGACTTTTCCGGGCCTCTTTTTCCATGGCCCGTCGTTCCTTAACACCCATTGACATGCTCCTGAAGAAGGAATTGTGAGCATTGTTTTTTTTTCGAATATCATTCGACTAACCCGTTTTCCCCGGCATTGTCAAGGGGATAAAACAAAAGGGGCGTCATTTGCCCCCTGTTTGGGAGGGCCTTAAGACGCCCCTGACGCGGTCAAAGGATGGATCTTATCCGGGATCAATCTCACACTGGTCGTTGAGACGGGCTCTGAAAACATAGATGGCCAGGGCCAGGATGGGAAGAATCCAGAGGACGCCAACCACCGGGAAAAACATGAAGAGAACGCCACCTACGGCCACGGCCAGGATAAGTAGCATAACCCCGATGCTGAACTGAAAGGTTTTCTCGATTACGCAATGGTCATTTCTCATGGTGTCTCCTCCCTTTTTTAAAGTTGGGGCTTAGTCAGACCATTCATTGGTCATAAAAGAAAAGTAAGGCTTACATAACTCCTGTCAAGTGTCGCTGACCCTATAATCAACTTATTTTTCCACAGCCCCCTGGGAATCAAGGAGACATGGGCCCATTCCATGGCGCCGACCACATCCCCCTTTTTTAGTGGGATACCTTTTGGTGCCCTGCTCCCAGCTGTTTTACCCACCACAATTGTATATTCAACTTAAAGGAATCCATTTGCCCGGATATTTCACGAAATGGGTTTGTTGAATATGCAAGGCCCAGGATACAAAGCTGTACCCATGTACCGTGCGTCATTCTGAGAAACGGCAGATCCGGTGACGCCATTTCGCCTGAAAGGCGAAGAATTTGCAGCAGCAGATGCCCAATGGCAAAAGCTATGATATAGGCCAAGATTTAGAACGCCAAGTCTTCAGAAACAAATTGTCATAACATATTCGGTTTGGGCCAAAGGCCCATACCCGGGATATTGCATGTACAACTCTCATTTGGTCCCTGGGATGGGTGCTCCCGATGATCTGCCCCTAGGTCTATTGGCTGGAGATCCGGATCTGGTCGCAGACCAGCTGCTGATTGTTGGAATGATTCACATTGACGTTGATGACCCGGGCCAGGCGGGCCGAGTTCAGGCGATATCGGCTGACACCGGCCTTACCGGATCCCAGGACAAGTTGGGACATGGCCTCCCATTGGGCCCGCACCGGGTGAAGGGGGCGCTGGCTGTGGGTAAAGCTGATCCGGGGGGTGAAGGTGACGGTCTCCTTGGAACGATTTTTCCAATAGACCAATACGGTATCCCCCGCATTCAATTCCATGGCCGGCCCCATGACCCCCTGGAAATCGTAGTCCCGGTTTTTGCCCACCATGATGGTGGTGCCGATTTTCAGGTATCCGGTGTAACGATCCATGATCACGGTGTCCCATCCCGGGATGCCGAAACGGTTCTGGGCGGCACTGGCCCCGAAATCCACCACCAGGCGGCTGCAGTCCCCCTGGTCCCGGCATTCGGAATCTTTGCAGTCCGTATCCCCGTCCCCGTCGTTATCCAGGTTGTCCCCGCAGATCTCCACGGGCTGGACGTCCAGAATCAATGACCGGGTAAGGGTCTTATCCCGGCTGTCCGTGAGCACGATATCCACAGAAGAGACGCCGGTGTCCTGGGGGGTGCCGGAGATGATCCCGTCCCGGCTAAAGGATAGACCCGCCGGCAGCTCCCGGGATGCCTTGAACCCATAGGGAGGGGTGCCGCCCGCCGGGGTCAGCCGTATATCAGCAGCCCTTTTCTGCTTAAGGACATAACGGTTTTGGGCCTGGCGGATTTCCAGGGGATAGGGCACGGCATGGATGGGATAGGAAAGGGTGCGGATCAGGTCGGTCCTGGGGACCGGCCCCACCCCGGGGACGTCTATGGGGGTCAGATCCAAGGGATCCCGGTCGGTGAGATGGCTGCGATCGGTCAGATCCTTGATGGCGAAGTGGACGGTTGCACCGGGAACGAGACGGGAGACATCCCGGGGCCGGACCCGGAGACCGGCCCAGATCTGATTGTATCCGGGGCTGGGTTTGTACACCCGGCCTGCATCATTGTTCTGTTTCCGTTTGAAATTGGTAATCCGGCACAACTGGGCCTTTGGAAAATTGGCCTGGGTGATGGGGGAAAAACCATACCTTACCTCATAAACGGCCCTGCAGTCCCGACCCCGGTACTTATCGGTGAGGCTCAGGTCAAAATTACGTGAACCGGGGTCAAATCCAATGCCCACCGAGGAGATGGTTTCTTCATTTTCATGGGAAACGGTGTAGGCGTCTATTTCATCCACATAAAAGGCAACAGGGGATGATTTGCCCCTCATTTCCTCTGCCCTGAAGGCAAAGGTCACCATGCGCTTGAAATAGTCGTATCCGTTGCCCGGGGCCTCATAACCACCCGAAGAATAATGGCTGTAGCTGTTCCGGTCCCCTCCGTTGTGGTGGTAGGGATGGGGGTCGAATTCAATGCGGGTCCACCCGCCCATGGGAATGTTGGTGACACCGTGGTAATAATGCCCCCCCCTGGCATTATCGATGAAGGGATAAAAGCTGAAGGTGAATCCGGGTCTCCGGTACTGGGAGGTGTACTTCTGCCGGTCAAACCGGTTGGGCCCGGGATTGGGAAAGAGCACCCAGACCGATAACCGGTTTTTCCCGGCCAGGGCGGGAAAGGGGGTGGTGGCGGTCTGGGTTTTGAAATACAGGCTGGCGTCCCCGGGCAGGGGGGTGTCTCCGTGGGGATCCACTCCCCGGTCCAGAAAGCGCTGGTATTGCTGCCTGGATTTCACGGGCTTTCCGCTGTATCCCACGGACCCGCCTTTGTCATAGGCCCCACCGGTGAGGATGACTTTCAATGCGCCACCGGAGATGGAAAACGCCTTTTCCGCATCCAGAAACCCCCAACGCAACCAGCCCATGTGATCGGTGTTGTAGGGGACGTAATACAATTTCACGGTCTGCTTCCGGCCGTTGACATCGGATCCGCAAAAATAGCTTTGCCGGGAACCGGCCCAGATATGACACAGGTCCATTCCAATATCGGAATAGCCAAACCGGCCAAACCCGTTTTCAAGGCTCCCCCCTTTGAAATCAAAGTCATACAGGGTCTGCCGGCCTTCCGTCCCTTGGGCAGGAAGGGCTATAACGATGCAAATGCATACGCCGATCAGGCATCTTACCAATGTCTGCAGGTTCGGTGTCATTCTCAGTCCTAGGGTTAAGGGGTTGCCGGATACATGCCCGTTGTCTTGATCCTCCCGGGGGTGCCGCCCGGTTATAGATGTCTCTCCAGCCCGGTGGTGATCCGCCCGAGGTTATGGTACCAGGTATGCTTTTTCAAAACATCATTTTGGGCCCTGCGTCCCAGGGATTGCCTGAGCCCAGGGTCCGACATGAGCAGGGAGAGCCTTTGAACACAATCCTCATGGTCCCTGGGCTGGAACACTTTCCCGTTCACGCCATCGGTGAGCACTTCCTCTATGGGGCCATATGCCGGGGCCAGGACGGCTTTTTCCATGACCATGTATTCGAAAATCTTCATGGGGGATCCAAATGGGTTGGAATCCGGCATCACGGCAATGTCAAAGAGGTCAATGCAGTATTTAATGTATTCATGGGGAACCATGCCGGAAATGAAGACATCCCCATCCATGGAAAGGTCCTTTGCCTTCTTTTCAACGGCATCACGTACCGGGCCGTCACCGATGAGCAGCAGCCCGGGCCTGCCTTCTCCTGTATCATCACGGCAAACCGATTTAAAGACATCCAATAAAAAATCCACACCGTGCCAGGGAACAAAGACCCCGACAAACCCTACGATCCGTCTGTTCCTGGCAAATTCCCTCACCCCGGACAGGGATGCCGGAGGGGATTGGGCCAGGTGAAAGGACTCCGGGATAACGGCATTGGGGGTGACAACGATCCGGTCCTCCTCAATTCCGTAGGTCTCCATGATCTTTTCCTTTAAATAGGAAGAAACCACCACGACCACCGTTGCATTCCTGAAACAGAAGCGTTCAACAATTTTAGCGTAGGGTTTGAACATTATTTTGCGAATATCGTAGTCCAGGCAGGTCACATTCACTTCCAGGACCAGGGGTGCCCTCACCAACCGGCACAACAGGGGAATGCCAAAGGAAAAATAGGCATACCGGTCGTAAAAATACCCCACAGACCGGCCCTGGTCGTTCTTTTTCCAGGCCTTCCACCCGGAAAGGAAGGCCCATGCCGGATAGAAGACTTCCACTAGCTTGAACAGGAAATTGGGTAGATGCTTTGCGATCAGGGAAAAAAAGGAAAATAGAACCGACCGGGCTCCGGTCTTTTCCGAAGCGGCCTTTCCCACGGATCCACCGCCCTTGGCAAGGGAGATATCCTGCACCGTGAAACCATCGGCCTCCATGGCATGTTGAATCCCCCTGATATGGACGCCTTCGGCCCCTGTGGCCTGGGTTCTATGGTGGTATATGATGGTCCTGGCCTGCATTTGCGTCCTCATTTCCTATCCATTAATCCGTTATAGATACTGCAGACCTTATCGGCACAGCTGTCCCAGGTGTGTCCTGCCATGCTGGTGGAGATCCCATCCCTTTCAAAGTCCCGGGCAAAGGCATTCAACAGTCCCGACCGAAAGGATTCAAACTGGTTCAGGGTCACCACCCCCATGGTATCTGTATCCACGATATCGCGCACAGAACCGACATCACAGGCAACCACGGGACAGCCACAGGCCAGGGATTCCATTAAAACATTGGGGCACCCTTCCCCACGGCTGGGCAGGCAATACAGGTCGGCTGCATTGTACCATTTATGGAGCTGGTCGTTGGGAACCTTTCCCACAAAAACAATGGTCTCCTCCAGATGGTGTTCTTTGATCAATTGTTTTAATTCAGCCATGTAATTCCCGTCCGGCCCCTCGGTACCGATGATATAATATTTGATCTTCCTGTTCATCTTCAACAGGTCCGGAAGGGCTTTGATCACCCGGTCAAAGCCCTTTCGATAGTTCAGGGTGCCGATGGTCAATATGTTGAAATATCCATCGGCCAGTCCCAACCCTGCCCGGCTCTTTTTTTGTGAGCCCTTGGTGAACATTGCCGTGTCCACCCCATTTTTGACCACGTGGCAAAGCGCTTCATCCACACCGGTTTGGATTGCCATTTCCTGTAATTCACTGCTGAGGCTGATCACGGCATCCGCCTCTGAGAGGCTCCTGTTGATAATCTGCTCCCTCAGGCGTCCCTGCCCCCTGTAAAATGCCTCTTTCCCCCTCAGGGTCACCAGCATTTTCTTGCCGTATCGTTTTTTTATTTCCCTGCCGGCCGGCAGGTCCGGATATGTCCAGTGAAGGTCGACCAGATCAAAGGGGAAGTCCTTGTAAATCCGATCGATCAGTTTCAGGACCGAGTGGGGATATGTGAAGGATTCAAGGCTTTTCACCATCCCGGGGATGGTGAAATAACGGGGATGGTAAACCGTCACACCGTCCATCCGGAAGGTCTCCGGTATCTGCCGGGCAATGCCGTATCGTTTGGTGAAACGGCTCCCGGGGAACACCGGTATCGGGTTGACAACCCGGACATGGCATTGCCGGCCAATGGCCTTGATGCGGTTGTGAACAAATACCCCATAGTGTGGATGGACAACATTGGGATAGAGATAAGACAAAACTAAAATTTTCATCTGGTGTGGCGGATCCTTCATTTTGCGTGTTTAATGGACAGTGATCATCTGTCCAGGCGGAGCTAAACCAATACGTGTAACGGTGGTCGCAATCCAGGGTGGGCGTGGGCATGCCCTTGAACACCAGGGGAATATTATTTTTTCAACCAGGTCTGGGCCCAGGTCTCAAGGACCAACAACTGCCAGATCACCCGGTGGTGATCCTGGGTCCCGGCCATGTGTTCCCCAAGGAGCTTCTCAATCACATTGCCGTTGAAATAGGTTTTTATCCATGCCCTGTCCTGGGTCAGAACCTCCCGGGCATATCCGGACAATTCATCCTGGAACATCATTTTCAAGGGCGTGGGAAAGCCCATCTTCTTGCGGTGGACGATCTTTCTGGGCAGTACCGGGGCCATGATCTCCTTTAAAAGATACTTGTTGCACCCCTTGTTAATCTTGTACCGGGTGGGAATCCTGGCGGCAAATTCCACCATGCGGTAATCCAGAAAGGGAACCCTAAGCTCAAGGGAGGCGGCCATGCTCATGCGGTCGGCCTTGATCAAAAGGTCGTCCACCAGCCAGGTCTTGGTATCGAAGTAGAGCATGCGGTTCAACGAATCCCAGCCCTGGGTCCTGGAAAAAAGATCCCGTACAAATGCCTCGGGTCCGGAGGTTCCATCCCCCATGATCTCCTGGAGCACCCCCCTGCGGAAGAGCCGGTGTTTCATTTCAGAATCATAGGTGGAAATTCCCTTGTACCGGTCCGCCAGCCCCATGGCGCCCAGGGCCAGATATTTTCGAAATTTGTTCCCGGCAGGCAGAAGGGCGGCGGCCCTGGCCATCCCCCTGGAAAGCCCCTTGCCGGCCAATCGGTGGTATTGATCCACCACCGTCATGTACCGATAGAAATCATATCCGGCAAAGATCTCGTCCGAGCCTTCCCCGGAAAGGATCACCGTCACATGGTCCCTGGCCTGTTTTGAGATGAAATAAAGGGAGATGGCTGCGGCCTCGGTCACGGGTTCGTCCATGTACCGGATAAAATCGGGAATAAAGTCCATGAATGCCTTCTGGGTGACAAAGAATTCATGGTGATCGGTCCGGAATTGCCGGGCCACCTGGCGGGCATATGGGGTTTCATTGAAATCCTTCCCAAAATCATAGGCCACGGAAAAGGTTTTCAAGGGTCTGTCCACCCTGGGGGCCAGCAACCCCACAACGGTACTGGAATCCAACCCGCCTGAAAGAAAAATCCCCAGGGGCACATCGGACCGCAACCGGAGATCAATGGCGCTGTTGAGCAGTTCCCTGCCTTCTTCCACATAATGGTCCAGGCCCAGGTCCTCCCGGGAATCAAATTCAAGATCCCAATAAGCATGGATCTTGAATCGCATTTGTTTCAGATCCACCACCATGCTGTGGCCGGGAAGAAGCCTGTGGATATCGGAAAAAAGGGTGGACCCTCCCGGCACATAGCCAAAATCCATATAGGCGTTTAGCAGACCCGGCTCAAGGGTGGGTGAGGTGTCCAGGGCCGCAAGGATGGACTTCACCTCCGAGGCAAAATAAAGGGTGCCGTCCCCCGACCAATGGTAATACAGGGGTTTGATACCCATGCGGTCCCGGGCCAGAAAGACCTCTTGTTTTTTCCGGTCAAAAAGGGCGAATGCCCACATGCCGTTAAAGTGTTCAAGGCAGTCCCGGCCCCAATGGTCGTAGGCGGCAAGGATCACCTCTGTATCTGTGCCGGTCCGGAAGGTATATCCCTTTGCCTCCAGGATCTGCCGAATTTCAAGAAAATTATAGACCTCCCCGTTGTAGGTAATCACCACGGTACCATCTTCACTGACCATGGGCTGGGCCCCGGCCGTGGACGTATCCAGGATACTCAGGCGCCGATGGGCAAACCCCAGGCCCTGTTCCCGGGACACGAAGGTTCCATGGTCATCGGGCCCTCTGTAGGGAATCACCTCTTCCATGGCCCTGACCTTTGACTCCAGACCCGCCCCTTCATACCCCAAGATCCCGGCAATACCACACATCTTAACCCATCACTCCTTTTTTCCTTGCCAGGGATTGATAAAGTTCCCCGTACTGTTTCACCATGGTTCTGGAGGAAAACCGTTTTGAAACCTGTTTAAAACTCTTTTCCACCATGGGGGTCAGTTCCTCCGGTGTTTCCAGCATCTCCCTAAGCCGGCGGGCCAAATCGTCGGCCCTTTGCTCGGCAACAATGCCGGTGACGCCGTTGACCACAAAGCCTGCAGCATTGGCAGCCCGGGTAATCAGGATGGGCACCCCGGCGGCGGCGGCCTCAAGAAGGGAAAGGGGCAGCCCCTCTGAATGGGAACAGAGCACCACCACATCGGCCAGGGATAAAAGATGATCCACATCATCCCTGCCGCCCAGAAAATGGACCCGCTCCCGGATTCCCAGTTCCTTTGCCAATGCCTTGAGGCCGGTTCTCTCTTCTCCGTCCCCGGCCAGAACAATCTGTGCAGCACCCAAGGCCCCCCTGCCCCGGGCCACTGCCTCAAAGAGCATGCCATGGTTTTTCACCGGATGCAGCCGGGCCACCATCAGGATCACCGGGGCATCGTCCCTGAGGCCCAAAGCGGCCTTTGCCCCAATATCGGGACATGGTTTGGGCAGATGATCGGGCAGGGCAATGCCGTTGGGAATCACCGAAACCCGGGCCGGAGACAGGCCGTCTTCCTGGAGACTGGCCTCCCTAAGGGCCTCGTTCACCACCACCCATTGATGGGTGATGCCGTAGAGCAATTTCTTCTCCCAGATTCTCCGTTTTTCCCTGGCAATGTGGTGACGGCTATGCTCGGTGGTCACCCGAACGGGGACACGGGCCAGAAATGCGGCGATACCGGCATAAAAATGGGAGGCTTGATTATGGGTGTGGACAATGTGAAACCCACCGGCCTTGAAAAAAGAGACCAAACGCCGGATCAGGCCAAGGTCAAGACCGGGCTGCCGGCGCTCACAAACGGCAGGAATCCCCTTCCTTCGAAGAATGGGATACAATGCTCCCGGATAATCCAGGCAGACGACACTGGTGTCAAAACCATGGGGATCAAGTCCGCCAAGGAGATTTAAAATACAATGTTCAAGTCCACCAATACCCATGCTCAATGTTACATGGGCCACCTTGAGCTTTTCCATTTCAGGCTTCCGTTTCCATCTCAACGTGTTTCATTTCCTGCTGTCTTTGAAATTCATCGCTCCGCACCAGATAAGAAAAGGCCACGGCCAAGGCCGAAAACCAGTAGATGGGTTCATAGAACAACCGGTTCACAAAGGTGGCGCAGACCAGAAAACCGGTCAGGCTGACCTTGACCGAATAGATATCCGACAATATCCCCGGCCTGGGGTGTCGCCGATAGTACCGGGAGGCCTGGAACATCCGCCTGTAAAAGAAAAACAGGATAAGGGCAAAGGGGATGGAAACGGCCAACCCGCCTTCCCCCAGAACCTGGAGCCACAGACTGTGGGCCACATGGCCCAGTTCCCCCCAGTTCAACCCTTCCTTGTAATACCCCATGTAATATCCAAAATTTCCCATGCCGCATCCCACCAGGGGCATTTTCTGGAAGGTTTCAAAGGCCAGGGACCATGAGGCCAGACGGCTCTCGGTGGATCCCCGGTCCCGTTTGTCGGTCACGGTGTCCGGCTTGAAAATCCCCACCATGCGATCCACATAATAATCGGTGATAAAAGGGGCCACGCAGATCATCAACGCCACAAATCCCAGAAAAATCCGTTTCCGGTATTCCTTGTAAAAAAAGAAAAAGGCACCGGCCTGAACCATCAAGCCAAGGAAGGCCCCACGGGATCCGGTGATGATCAGCGCCAGGACCATGCCAAAGGCACCCACCACCGCCCCAATACGAATCAATGCATGCCCCCGGAGGGTTCTGCGGATGACCATGGGCAGAAGCAGAACCAGGGCAGCGGCAAAATGATTGCTGTCTTCGATGACCCCGCCGCCGAAATTCTCAAACCGGTAATCAAACCGGTCCCTTAAATCCCAGCACCGATACACCAGCCAGGCAGCACAAATACATTGTGCATCCAGGAACAAACGGATCTTCTTTTCCGTATTCAGGATATTGATGATGAGCAGATAAAATATGAAGAATTTCCCAAACACAATTATCTTATCGTATACCAATTGTGTATTGATGGCATTCATGGTCCCCATGTACATGCCGCCCAACATCAAAAGGAGGAGCCAGACCTCCAGGGGGAGCCGGGAAAATTTCCGGGTATAATTGGCATTGATAAGATAACAGACCAATGTCCAGACGGCCAAGAACAAGGGCAGCCGGAGGGGTTCAATGATTTCCGGTGATAACTGCTGGGGGGTGATGTGGGTGAACAGCGTAAAGGCGACCAGTCCCCATATGGGATCCAAAAAGAGGCTACCACCAAATCCCACCAGGCAGACAGCCAGGGCAAACAATATTTTTAACATAGTTAATTCTCTTTATTGTGCATCTCCCATGGATTACCCCCGGACCGAACTGGGGCCTTGGAGAACCTCTCCAAGATTGTGGGATCTGCATTGGACGGATCTATGGAAAGTTTATCAAATTTTAGGGGGGATCGAAAAGAAATTATCCCCACCCTTTGGCCCAACCTTCATATTTCATCCAAATTGGCCATAAGGAAACCAGGGCCTTGGGGTTGGTAAAGCGCGTCCTTTTCTTTACCATAAATTCCAGCCCCCCATAGAGCACGGGATGTCCTTGCCTGATCCATGGCATCGTGATTCCCCATAGCCGCCCTTGCATATCAAACAAATCCATCAGAAAAATCAGGGTTATCGGATAAAGGCAAGGGCGGTTTTCAGGCGCTCCCTATTCAACAGAAACTGAAGGAGACAATAAAGTGTGGCCCCTGTGAACACGCAGATTCCCAGCAAAACCACCCCGTGGTTGTCCGGTGAAAACATCCCCCGAATCAGGATAACACCGGCGTACATGGCAACACTGCAGGCCAGGGTTCCCCAAAAACCCAACCAGACATCCCCCGGGGAAAAAAGGAAAAAAGCACTGGCCCGGATGGAGCAGATCAAAAAGCAGACCGGATAGACCAAGGCCCATGAAAGACTTACCCCATTCACCCCCCAAAAGGTTCCCAGGTAATACCCCGGCACCATCAAAACCAGGGGAATCAATGCATTCTGAAGGGTGATGTCCGCCCGCTGTATTCCCTTGAGTGCGGATATCAGAATGCTGTTCACCATCCTCAGGGGCAGAACCAGGCTGATAAGCAAAAGGGGCAGGACAGCCGGAGCCCATCTTTCCCCCAGCACAAAGGGAACCAGGTCGTGGGAGATTGAAGACAATCCCCAGAACACGGGAAAAACAAGGATGGCCAGGGTGGTGATGCCCTTCAGCACCCCACCCGCCACGGCCTTTCCATCGTCCTGGATCCGGGAAAAAGCAGGGAAAATCACCTGGTTGATGATGGGCATCAGCTTATCCGCCGGAAGGGATGCAATGTGTTTACCCACGGAATAAAAGCCCAGGGCCTCCTTTCCCAGAATTTTTCCGATGATAAACACATCCGCCTGGGAATAGAGATACCAGACCACCTTTTCCAGGGTCACCTGCCCACCGAAAACAAGGCTCGACTTCATTCCCCTGAAATCAAAACTGGGGAGATAAAATGGCCCTCCCATGCAATTATACCCCAGGGTTCTCAGGGCAACCAAGGCCATGCTGGCCCAGACCAGGGACCAGACGCCCTGCCCCTTCAACGCCAATGTCAGACTCAAAACCCCGGAGATGAGGTTGGCCCCAAGATCCACCATGGATTTGCGTTTGAAATCCATGTTCCGGTCCATCAATGCCTGGGGGACAATCAGAAAACAGGTACAGACAAATTGAAGGGCCAATACCCTTAAAATGGGAATCAACTGGTCTTCTGCAAAAAACAGGGCAATGGCAGGGGAGGCCAGTTGCAGGATTGAAAACAGGGCCAGATTGACCAGGATGGTAAGGCCGAACACCTGCCGGATCATCTGGTGTGAAAGGCTTTTAGACTGGATCAATGCGGCGCCCATTCCCATTTCATTGAACAATGCCAAGACGGCCACAAAAGATGAGGCCATGGCCATGAGCCCGTAATCCGAAGGCGCCAAAAGCCGGATCACCCAGAAACTGAGGCACCAATTGATCAGCTGTCCCAGAAACTTGCCCATGGCAAGCCACTTGAACCCGGAAACCACCTTTTGCTTTAATTCGTCTTCTTCCCTAAGACCTTCCTTTGACATGCGCCTGACCTGCTTAACCCTCTTTCAATAACTGTTCGATATAACCGCGCATTTTCCGGCACAACGCGTCATTTGAATATGCTTCAATGCCCTGGAAGGTATATTCACCCAATGCGCCGGATTCCCACTTTTCCAACAGAATTTCCAGGCCGGCCTTAATGGATTCAACCCGGTTTTCCACCACCATTCCCATATCGGCCCTTTCAATAACCTGGGAGGTGGCCCCGTCGGATTCCGTAATGGCCAAGACAGGTGTGCCCATGGGCATGGCATCGTACAATTTCCGCGGCACCTGCAGGGGAAAATTCACCTGGATCAACAATTGGACCTGGCTTTTCATCTGATAGGATACGGCCTCGGCAAGGGGAAGCCGGGGGGTGGTATGGATGAGGGGGTGAACATCAGGGTCTTTCAGAAGCACTGTCAATTCCGGGTCTTCAATGGAAATCCCCCCAACGAGGTTCAATCTGAAATTATCCCGATGAATCCGGCCTTCATGGGAGAGGGCTTTCATGGCCTTGACCAGGTTTTTGGGATTCCGGGAAAAATAAAGGGAACCGGCATGGGTGAGGTCAAACCGCTCCGATGGCGGTTCACCTGCCCCATGGGCAATGGGCTCACCAACATAGCCATTGGGCAATGTCACCACCCTGTGGGCGGCCTTGGGGTAACGGGCCTTAAAATCTGCCGCCAATGCCTCGGTATTGGCCACGATGAGATCGCTTTTGGAAATGACAAACCGTTCCATCCATGATTCCAGCCACCGGATGGTCTTGGGCCTGAGGGCAAAGGGCGGATTCCGGGTCCACGGATCCCTGAAATCCACCACAAGGGGACGCCGGGTTCCCATTTTAAGCAATGCCCCCGCAATCATCCCGGTCCAGGGGCCGCCCGTGGCATAAATCACCTCCACCCTCCGCTCCCGGATTAATTGTCTTCCCCCGGATACGGCGGACACCAGCCACCCCACATGGGGGTCGGGGCAGGCAAGGAGGGTGGTGACCCAATCCTTTGCCCGTTGAAAACGACCTTTGATATCTGCCCCCCTGTTTCCGCCCCCGGAAACCAATTCCCCTCCCATGGATACCGGTCGTTGTCCCCTTAACCGCTGCTTCAAAGAGATCAGCCACTCCCTTGGCCGGAGGACACGGGTGGCATGGATGGAAAGGTCCTCTGGTACCAAGGCATCATCACAGGTCTGCTCGGGTAAAAAATCGGACCGCCGTGCCGTTAACACATCCACCTGGTCCCCCCTGGACCGGAAATAATTTGAAAGATACAATGGCCGAAAGGCGCCACTGCTGGAATCCGGCGGGAAATAATATGCAATCATCAAAAGTTTCATGGCTTGAAGTTCGGCTTTCTAAATAAATATCCATGCTTTTTGAAATAATAAACCAACCCCAGCAAATGCTGAACCATGGCACGGTTCAATCGAAACCCCCTTGAGATTTCCTGGGTATGGTGAACGGCGCAGGCCGAGGGACAATAGACCACCCGAAACCCTTTTTTCCAGAGCTCAAGGCAGAAATCCACATCCTCCGGTGCATAAAAATAGGCTTCATCAAGTCCGTTCACCCGATTCCGGACATGGGCCGGCATCACCCAGAATGCGGAAATGGCATAATCCACATCCCCATTGGCCTTGCCTGGATCCGTTTCTGTTTTTTCCATGGAGCGCAGGAAAAAATAGCGCTGCAGCTTCCGGAAAAGGGTGGGAAACTGGTCGATGGATTTCTGCAACTTGCCGTTGGGGTAAATCAGCTTCGGGGCAATCAGGCCGATGTCGGGATCTGCTGCAAGGGATTGAACCAGGGTGGAAACGGCATGGGGTTGAATCTCAATATCCGAATCCATAATGCAGATATAGTTACCGGACGCCTTTTTTATGGCAATATTCCGGGGATATGTGGTGCCGTAGTTGCCATCCAGAAAAATGGGATGCATCACCTGGGGATGCCGGCGTTTCAGCTCCCGCAGACGGTTTGCGGTCCCATCGGTGGAGCCGTTGTCCACCACAAAGATCTCCGGTGTGAACCGACTGCATCGGGCTTCTGAAAGAATGGAATCCACACAGGCGCCAATATATCCCATGGAATTCCAGGTCAAAATAACAAATGAAATGGTATAATTATCGGCCATGGATCAAAGTGCAATGTATTTTCGAGTCCGGCTGCCGAGCCAGGACAATAGCGATACCGGAGAATGGGATAGGGCATTGGCCACAAATGCCCTTGCCTGCCCCGGCCCTTTCCCGGTGGGAAGTACATGGGCGTTGAGGTCCTTATGGGTCTTCATTCCCGGCGTGAGCCCCACCCAGTGAAGTTCTGTTTCCCGTGCCCCCCACTGCCGCTTGAATCGGTGGGTCCCTTCCCCCGGTGTGGACCGCCCAAAATCAAACCGGAAAAATCCAAGGTCTGCCGCATGGGAGAGCAGGGTCTGATAGAGAAGCATATTGGGGTTCAACCGATTATACTCCCTGAGGGCCGAAGCCCATGGGATGGAAACCCGCTGCCCATGGCAGAGCGTCAGCCCCCCTGCCACGGGGCGCCCGTCGGGCAACCGGACCAAACCGATGTGGGCCCGATTGCCATACCCCTTTAAGATCTGCTTAAACCAGGTCCTGGAATGGGCCAGGGATCCCAGGGCCCCCATGTTGTTGCAGAAGATTTCGAAAAAGGAATCCAGAAGCCTCACCCCTCCTATTTCTGCCGTAAGTCCGTCCCGTATAGGTTTTTGGGCCTGGCTGCGCACCTTGGATTTCAAATTGGCCATCATTTCCCTGGAAGACGGCGGAAGTGCCAGTGTCATTCCCACTTTTCCCGGATAGAGGGTATGGGTGGATGCGATACAGGCCATGGGATGGATGGATCGAATCACCACCCTTCTTATGCCAAGGGTACGGGCCTTATCCAGAGCCGCCTTTACCAGGGCGGCTTCAATTTCAGGCCCATCGGCCAGAATCCCCCCGGCATCACAATAGGGAAGGGAGACCCATTCCCCCCTGGTCATGGGCAGTGCCAGGTGAATCAAGGGCAATATCCCCACCACCCGGTTTAACGATCGGGCCATAAGATAGGGTCCGGTGAATCCATAGGCCCGTTCAACGGCCCGCCGAAACCCCCAGAATTGATAGGGAACGCCCAGGGGATGTCCGGCAACATAAGCATCCCAGGCTGAAGCATGGTTCTCTTCAGCGCAGCAGATATCGAGTTGTGAATTCAATGGCCAAGCCCCTTAAGGTGCTGACCCATGGTGGAAAAACAAAGGTGGGAAAATGTCCTGATCAATCGCTCCAGTTTCCTTTCCGTCTGTTCCAGGTGAACATAGTGCCGAAACCGCAACCAGGGGGAGACCTTCTCCACCCGGGGCTGGTCCGGATCAAACTCCCAGGGATGACTGTAAAAGACAAAGGCATTGTCACGGGCGATCACCTGTTTCATTGCCAATTTAAACAGGGGCAGGGGGAAAAGACGAAAATACCCGCCCCCACCCAATGGAAAAATCCGACGGCCCAGCTTTAAATTGCTCACCGGAATCTCAAAAAAGGTGTCTTTTATCCGGACAACGCCCCCTGTCCCGGGATACCCATCAAGGTCCAGGGCCCCATACCGGCCGTGGCCGGAAAAGGAGTTGTAACTTGAATCATATTGGTAACCGGCACTTTTGACCAGTTCAAGGCTGGCCTTGGAAATGGAGAAACTCGGCGCCCTGTAACCAAGGATCTCTTCTCCGAGCAAATCCTCCAAAAGCTGCTTGCTTTCCCTCAGATCCCGGGCCAGTTCATGGGGGGGCAATTGGGAACAGAGATGGTGACCATATCCATGGGATGCCACCTCATGTCCCCTGCTGTGAATTTCACGGACCAGGTCCGGACATTTTTCTGCAACCCACCCCAGAATAAAAAAGGTGGCCCTGACCCCAAAGGGAAATGAATCCAGTAAATCAAGGATTCTGTGGGTATTTCTCCTCACCCTTAAATCGAGACGGTCCCAGGAAGAATACGGAATCACATCCTTAAAATTTTCCACCTGGAACCAGTCTTCGACATCAAAGGTCAGCAGTATTGTGGCTTTCCCTTCCAATGCCATGGTATTCAAATCCCTGTTCTTGAAGTTCCTCTGGATCATATTGGTTCCGTCCGTCAAAGATCACCGGCTGACGCAGCAACCCGGTAAGTCGCTTAAAATCCGGCTGGCGGAAGGTCTTCCATTCGGTGACCAAAATCAAGCCGTCGGCATCCTCGGCTGCCCGATATTGATCCTTGCAGATCTCCACCCGGCCATCTTTGATCCACGCCTCCGGCAACTCCTTGCGTGCCTGCTCACCGGCAACGGGATCATAGGCGGAAACCCGCGCGTTGGCACCCACCAGCGCCTTGATCAACACCTTTGAAGATGCCTCACGCATGTCGTCGGTGCCGGGTTTAAAGGCAAGCCCCCACACACAGAACCGGCGTCCGGACAAATCTTCCCCAAACCGGGCCGTCACCTTTTCCGGAAGGACACTCTTCTGGAGGTTGTTCCGTTTCTCAACGGCCTCTAACACCAGGGAGTCCATTCCAATATCTTTACTGGTCTTTATCAGGGCTTTAACATCCTTGGGAAAGCAGGAACCGCCATAACCACACCCCGGATAAATAAAGGAATATCCGATGCGGGTATCGGAACCAATGCCTTTGCGTACATTTTCCACATCCACCCCCAGCTTTTCGCAGAGCCTGGAGATCTCGTTCATGAACGAAATTTTCGTGGCCAGCATTGAATTGGCGGCATACTTGGTCATTTCCGCATCCCTGACCTTCATGACCAATAATTTGTCCCGGTTCCTTGAAAAGGGGGCATACAGGCGTTTCATAATATTGGAGGCCCGTTGGGAACCCACCCCCACGATGATGCGGTCGGGTTTAAGAAAATCGTTTACAGCAGCCCCTTCCTTGAGAAACTCGGGGTTGGAGACCACATCAAAGTCGATGTCCACCCCGCGCTTGTCCAATTCCTCACGGATAACGGCCTTGACCTTGTCGGCCGTCCCCACCGGAACCGTTGATTTATCCACGATAACAGCGTATTCCGTCAGGTTCTGCCCGATCTCACGGGCCACCTGGAGCACATATTGTAAATCCGCGGAACCATCTTCCCCGGGGGGGGTACCCACCGCAATAAAAAAAACAGCGGTGTCCCGGGATGCATCCTTGAGGCTGGTGGAAAAGTCCAGGGTTCCCTCCCGGTAATTCTGGATCACCAGATTTTCCAGTCCGGGCTCATAAATGGGGAGGATCCCCTTTTTCAGACTTTCTATTTTGTTCTGGTCGATATCGATACAGACGACCTGGCTTCCCATTTCAGAAAAACAAGCCCCTGTTACCAGGCCGACATAGCCGGTTCCAACAATGGTGAGTTTCATATTTCTGCCCTATTCTGTTTCTTTTCCAGTTTCATTCCAAGCAAATAAATCAAATAGACAAGTAAAAGTGCCAATCCAAAGATGATGAGGCCCGACATATCGTGCAAAAATCCATGGGCAGTTTCCGGACTGATCCAATAGGCCATTCCCGCAGTGATACTCAGCCGGATCACATTGACAAACACGGCCACGGGAATGGCCGAAAAAAACAATATCCACTTTTTCATGTTTGAAAAGGGGGCCAAAAAGGCAAAAACGGCACTCAGGGCAATAAGAGAGGTCAATGAACGCAGGCCGGAACAGGCATCCACCACTTCCAGGGAGGTGTTGGATAAATGCAGAATATTTCCTTCCCTGAAAACCGGTATTCCCATCACCATGACCACCTGGGCCGAGAGCTTTGCGGCAATGAGCTGCAAAGGAAAGGCGATTTTATTCCATAGAATGGCCGGCAGGGGGATCATGAGCAACAAAAATGCCAGGGGGATCCACAACGCCCGAAAGACCTTCCAGCCAAATCCAAACACCACCACACCGGCCAGGGTCATCACAAGGGAAAACCGCAACAAAAACATTTCAGCCCCAAGGGTGCCCAGAAGATGCAGCCCCATGCCCATGCAAATCAGGGCAAGGCCCCAATTGGACGGGGTTTTGTCCAGGGGCATCCATTCCCCTTTTTTATACCAGACCATATAGCCGGCCATAAAAGGGATCAAAAACCCATGGCTGAAATTGGGGTTGGTCTTCCAGTCATACATCAATGTGGAGATGGTGTGACTGTAAAAGAGGAAAAAGCCGGCGGCAAAAAGGCCCCACAGCCCCCAGGTACGATATGACATAGTTCGGTTTTCCATATGACAAATAAGATCCTTCTCAGGAAGGGATAAAGGCCTCCAAATGCGGCCTGAGTTCTTTGGCAAACCCCTTGAGCGTATCCAGGGTCTCCGCCTCACTGGTCACCACCGGCGAAATCAAACGGACAAAGGAACCGTCGGTTCTCTGCCGGGTGATGGAATCCACCACCAGCCAAATTTTTTGCATATACTCGGAAGCGATGACCCGCCCCCGTGACTGGAACCAATACAGCACCACCTGCTGCTCCTTGCCCCTCTGGATCAACAGGCTGGCCACCTCCATTGGGGCAGCCCCGCTCTCTCCCTCCAATGTCTGCCGGGACACGGTTTTGATACTCCAGCCCGCACCCGGCATACAATTTTTCGGGGAATGGATCAGGTCCCCCTCTTTCTGGCTCTGGTAAAAGCCAAGGTATAAGTTAACGCGATACCGGGGGTTCCGGGTGTAATCGGCCAGGATATAATCCTCAACCCCCAGGACATTGTAAACCTCATCGGATAGGGAACTTCTTCGTCCGTGCCACTCCCCCAATTGCATTGGGAACTTTGAAAAGGATTGAACCGGAGGGATGGTTTCAGACCGGTGGGATACGGTGGTAACCCCATAGGTGATCCCCATTATAATTAAAATAAAAACAATCCTTTTCAAGCTCATATCAGTTCCTTTCCATTGACTGAATACAATCGGCCACACGTGATGCAGTGCACCCATCCCATAATTCCGGAATGGTGCCGGTTTTAAAACTGCCGTCCAGGACTTTTTTCATCCACATGCTTAAATCCTCAACCCGGCAGAGCTCATTGGTTCCCTGGGTAATGGTAATGGGACGTTCCGTATTTTCACGCAGGGTCAGGCATGGAATTCCCAGATAGGTGGTCTCCTCCTGGATGCCGCCGGAATCGGTGATCAACACCTTGGCATTGGAGACCAGTCCCATGAACTCCATGTATCCCAAGGGCGGGGTCAGGGTCAGCCCCGGAACAGCGTTCAATTCGCGATCCAGACCAAATGCCTCCAACCGGCTTCTGGTCCTGGGATGGATGGGGAAAATCAGGGGGAGGTCTTGGGAGATACCGATGAGCTGACGACACAGAACCTCCAGGCTTTCAGGCGCATCCACATTGGAAGGCCGGTGCAGGGTGACCACACCATATCCACCCTGTTTCATACCGTATTGGGCGGGCATATCCAGGGTGGAAAATTTTTCCTTGAGCATCTCCAAACTGTCGATCATGATATTTCCCACACGGGTAATGCGATCCGGTACAACCCCTTCCCGGAGAAGGTTTTCATCCCCGTCTTCCGAGGGGGTCCAGAGATGATCGGCCAGGGCATCGGTGGCCAGCCGATTGATTTCCTCGGGCATGGTCCGGTCAAAGGACCGCAGCCCCGCCTCCAGGTGTGCCACCCGTATCCCCAATTTTACCGCCGCCACTGTGGCGGCCAGGGTCGAATTCACATCCCCCACAACCACAACCAGATCGGGAGGGGTGTCCATGAGGATTTTTTCATAGGCAATCATGACATTGCCGGTCTGCTGGGCGTGGGTTCCAGAGCCCACCCCCAGATGGATATGGGGATCCGGCAGCTGGAAATCCTTAAAAAACACATCGGACATATTCAAGTCATAATGTTGGCCTGTATGCACAACCATGGGGTCAAGCCCGGGTCGCTTTTTAAGTTCATGGTACAGGGGTGCAATCTTCATAAAATTCGGGCGGGCGGCAGCAATGAGATGAACAATCATTTTTTCTTCCTTAATAAAAAATTAGAGATTCAAGAACGTCACGCGTGTCCGGCACCTCGATCCGTGCCGGCGTTTCAGGTATCAGACGAATGGTAAACAGAGCCGTGTTTTGTGCATAATCCTCCCTGAGATCAGCGTTGGTCTGAAAATCAGTATACCGATATTCGATTCCAAATTCCAACCACTTCAGCGGGGTCCATGAAAGGCCGGCCCCCAGGTTTAACCGTTGGTCGGATCTATCCTGTGCAGTCTCCCCATATTCCGTGATTCGAATTCCCCCCTGCATATGGGTTGTCATCTGTTTGGTCAGTCGATATTCAAACCGGGCACCGGCATCGTAGGAGATGTTATAGCCCAGGCTGGAAGCGTCATCGTTGGACTCGCTGTAGGCGGACCTGCCGGCCAGGGAGAGCCTCATCCGCTTCGAAAACTGAAGGTGTTTAAAGGCATTCACATCCAGAAAAGGATCCGGATCCTCATCGTTGTCGTTACTCCAGTCATGGAAAAGAATCCCAAGCCCCACACTGACCCCGGAGGTCTCATCAACGGCCCAGTCAAAGCCCACGGAAGGGTGGAAAACATGGTGCCGGGCCGCATCGGTCTCGGAATAGGAATGGCGGTATTTTCCATAGATGTCAAAATTTTTGGTCAATAGCTTAACATAACGGACATCGCCGGTGATGGTGTCTTCATCCCCACCCCTGTCGTCAAAATCCCTGTATCGGTACGCCAGGTTGGATTCCAGGGCGGTAAGAGGGGTTAACCAATGGTCCCATCTGCCAGATGGTTCAACCTCGGTATAACTGTCATCATCACCGGAATCATAACTGTCCTGGACAAGTCCAATCCGGGCCTGGACACGGCTCTTCGAACCATACTGACGTACCATGTCCGCAAAGGCCGAATTACGGGTACGGTCCACAAAGGTTCCTGTCCTGACCTGCCGCTCAAACAGATCCTCATAACGGTAACCATAGGACGATTCTATGTGTTTGGCCCAACGGGTCCTCCCCTGGATCCTGGCAAAGCTGTTCACCGTTTCCGACTGATAGGTTTCCGAATCCCCGTTGTAAACGGCGTCGAACAGAAGTTCCGTCTTCCGGGTGGGGGCCCATTGGGCACCCATGTTCACAGGATGAACCAGACGGTCCCGCTCATTGAGTTCTTTGTAATCCCGGTACTCAGGCGTATACTCAATATAACAGTTTAAATTTTTTTCATAAATCCCCATGGAAATTCCAGCACCATAGGTCGTGATATGTTCCTCCTGATGGTTGTCACGGGTTTCCAGATAGTTATCCGAATATGTATGATTCACCGAAAGGGTGGGAAGAAGTTGAATTTGAACCCTGGGATGAACCACGTTTGCAGGCCACACCATGGACAAAAGAATAAGGACACATCCCCCCAAAACTGTTTTGCAGGTCTTCAGCCTTCCCATAATCATCCCCCTGTATCTGACCTCATTAACCCCGTGACCGGGAAGTGCCCTCGACCACGGCTTGGAATCGATCCCTTCTCACACTGCCGCCATTGCCATAGATTATTGCCGATACCCGGAAGGGATCCTGGTCACATCCTCCCCATCATGGAACAATGATAATATCGTCTGCCATTAATTGAATATCCCGGTTTAATCGGCCCTTGACTATATCATCATAATCAATTTTTATCATAATCTCTTTTTCTGCCGTTCTGCGATAAAGAATAATTTCATCCTTGGAGGCCCACTCGGTGAATCCCTTTGCAAGGGCAAATGCCTGGATTACCGTCAAATTCTTAATCAAAGGATATTCCCCAATCTCCTGGACCTCCCCCAGGATGTAATACCGCTGACTCACCGGATTGACAAGGGTAACGGTGACAGATGGCGCCTCCACGAATTCGGCAAGGCGTTGCTGCAAAATCTCCTTGAGTTCCACCGTGGTTTTCCCCTGGGCTGGCAGATCGTCCAGCAATGGAAAGGTGATCATCCCATCACTTCGAACCCGGACCCCCTCAAGGGAAAGGTCTTCCTCCTTCCAGGTGGTAATACTCAGAACATCCCCCACACCGATTTTATAATTCGTGTCCACAACCACAGGCCCCTTTGCCCATGCCGCCCCCCCTCCTGAAATACCGATGACCATTACAAGAACCCCGATCATCCGACCGATTTTCTGACACATGTTTAACATAGCTCCGCTCCTTCAATCATATAAAATTTGTATTGATTGACACCTTGCCCTGATTCCCCGTGTGTCGGGAATATAAAAAAACTGGGAATCGATGATCCCTCCATGACAATATAAAAAAGGTGCGGTTAAGCATCACCACACCCTTTTAACAGGCGTTGTACCAGTTGGATTCCTCCCAAAAGGTGTGTTGAAGAAGGCAAAGCCCGGCTGTACTGCACCATTGCCCACCTTGTTCTCCCCACCCGTTTTCAGGGGATGGGCTCACCCCGCCAATCCGCCGGCAAAGCGCCCGTCATCCACACTCATATTAATTTTTTGGATATCCATATTGTTGATACCGATAGGTTGAAATGGGCCGTTCTTTTGCAAAATTCTTTATCACCCCCAGAATCTTGTCCCGACCATAGATATCGATGATATCTTCCACGTCCTTTTTTCGTGTCATTCCCTGCCGGACCACAATGATAATCCCGTCCACAATACGGGCAATGGCGTTGGTCTCGGAGGTAATGGTGGGGGGTGGGGCATCCACAATGATATACCGGTCGCTGTACCTGGATTTCAGCTCCGAAAGCAGCCGGCGCATCTGTTCGGAAGACAGAAGTTCCGAAGGATTGGGAGGAATTTGTCCGCCGGGCAGAACCGTCAGTTTTTCAAGGAAGGACCTGGTCAGCAACGGCGCCAGGGGTATACCGGACGCCAGATAGTCACTCAAGCCTCTGTTGCCGTCCATTTCAAACATTTGATGGATGGTGGGTGACCGCAGGTCACAATCCATCAGCAACACATACTCGTCAATACTTTTGGCAATGCTCACGGCAAGGTTGGCCGCCACAAAGGATTTCCCTTCGTTGGGGGAGGGGCTGGTAATCATAATGCTTCTGGGAGGGGTTCCCTTTTCCGGAAACAAAATATTGTTTTTCAACAGACGAAATTGTTCCGATGCTATGGAATTGGGCTTTGTGGCTGTAATTAACCCCTGGGGAACCCCCCTCTGAACTTTGTTTAATTTTGGACGCAGATTCCCCATTCTCCGGTGTCGGGGATCCTTTGATACGAATTCGGGAAAAGGAGGATCCTGTTCAGGGCCCGGATCCGGGGCATCCCCCTGTTCCTGCCGGGGGGCCTTCTTTGGTGCGACCCGGGGTTGGGAATCCGGGGGAACGGGGATGGAAGAAGCCGTTCTTTCCTTGGTTGCATCGACCTTTACCGAAGCGGGTGTTGCCGGATCCTTTTCTTCAACACGTGGCGGGGGGCTGGATGCGGGTCTGGGAGCTGAGCCGGAAATTGTGCCGGTCTTTTTCTTCCCCCCGTCTTTGTCCATGGCTTGTGAAAATTTACCCACGCTTAATCAACTCCCTTTAAAGGTTAAAATAGGTTTTAATGACGTTGATGGTCCGATCCAGACCCTTGACGCTTAAGACGACAAAGACACTAAGTATACCGAGAAAATAAAGGACAGAAAACCCAAAAACAATTGCATCAAGATATTTTTTCTTTTCCACTGCCGCATCTTTCAGCAGGGGAATGGTGGCAAGGATGTTCAGGTTTAATTCATCTTCCAATTGCTCGTCCCTTCGTATAAAGGGATCAAAGAATTCCATGAAAAAAATCACTCCCACGGCTAAGCCCAGGCCAAGGAAGGTCGAAAGGAAAAAATATTTTTCCACATTGGGTGAAATGGGCTTTTCAGGCAACCGCGCATAATCGATAATCCTGAACTGCTCGCCCTTTTGTTTCTTTTCCATGTTAACGGAAAGCTCGGCCTCCAGCTTTCTGTCCAGCAGAGAGTTGTATATATCCCGGATATTGGCATAATCCCTTCTTAGGGATTGAAGTTCCAATTCCCTTTTAGGCGTTTCTTCCACCCGTTTCTGGTAGACCTTCATTTTCCCTTCAATATCTTTAATATTGTATTGTATCTTTTCAATATCGTTTCCGATCTGGGCTTCGGTGACCTTCAATTGGTTAAAGGCCGGATTAATCAACTCCCTTGACTCCCTGACAACAGCCCCGCTTCCGTCGGCCTGTTCCGTACTCCGCTCCGCCTTTACCAGCCGGGTCAATTTGGCAATCCGTTTTTTCACCCGCAGGATGTCCGGATGCCGCTCGGTGTATCGGGAGATCAAGTCATTGTACTCCTGCTCGGCCAGGTATAATTTTTCTTCGTTTTCGGTTCTCACCAGTGCAGACGCCAATTCATCGCCTTCTGAAACCGGGCGATTTCCTGCCAGCTGCTGTTTCACCGTGGCAATCTGCGACCGAACCAGGGAGAGTGCATTTTTGGCTTCCCTCAATTGGCTGTTCTTATCCGCAAGCTGTTGCTGCAACCGATCCAGGGTTCGGAGGTTGGTTTCAAGCTCATCGGGCAGACCGCCCAGGTATTTGGACCGAAATGCCGAAATTTTCAACTCATGTTCCTCAAGGCGACGGCGGGTCTTCTCCAACTCCGAATACAAAAATTCACTGGTACCAATGGCCTGGGCTTCCCTGACCTTGAGGTTCTCATCCATAAAAAAACTGGCAAGGGTATTGGTGATCCGCATGACCTTCTGGGGCTCACTGCCGTTGAACTGAATGGAAAATGCCTCTGCGCCGTGGCGGGCCCTTTCGATCTTCACCTGGACCCGTTGGCGCATGTTCTCTATCTTTTCTTCCAGGTATAGATCCGGTCGTTCCGTGTAGAGGTTGAATTGGTCAATGATCTTTTCCAGGTTGCTCCGGCTTAGAATCTGCTGTGAAATGGTATTAATCCGCTGGTTGATACTTGAAGTTACAACCGATCGGACATAGGCGGTGGGCACACTCTGTTGCTGGACCAGAATCAGGGTGGAAGCCTGATAGGTCTTTTGAGCCGTCAGGATTAACAGCAGTCCCACCGTCAACGAAACACACAATGGGACTACAATCACCCACCGTCTTCGCACAATAATATCAATAATTTGTTCCGGCCGTATCTGGGCCGGAGATTGTAAAGAATCAGCCATGTATTTACCTGGAATAATTGATTAGATGTATAGTCTGTCGTCTTACTGACTATTCCCATCTTTTAATACTACGGCTTTTTTGTCAACTCTAAAAACGAAAAGCGCAGCCGGCTTAAATTGGCGATTTTATAATATTTGACAATGGATGAGCCTGGTTTTATTCTTCGGAATTATGACACAACATACTGAAAAACACTTAAAAGACTATCGCCCCGCAAATCATCTTGTTGACACCATTGATCTCTTCATTGATATCCATGCGGATAAAACCATTGTCACCTCCACACTTCAGGTACGGCGAAACCCCAGGGTTGCCGACGAATCAGCACCCCTGATCTTTGACATGGGCCCCTATGACATTTCATCGGTCATTGCGGACGGTATGGTTTTGTTAAACAACGAATACCAGGCAGACCAACGCTTTTTCAGACTGAACAGAACCCCGGATGCCTTCACCCTTGAAATCACAAGCATCCTCCATCCGGATAGGAACACCTCCCTGGAAGGAATGTACCAGAGCGGACCCATCATCTGTACCCAATGCGAAGCAGAAGGGTTCCGGAACATCACCCCCTTCCCGGACCGCCCCGATGTCATGGCCCGTTTTTCCTGCACCATCACAGCGGATAAGGACGAATATCCGGTCCTATTATCCAATGGAAACCCCGTGGAATCCGGTGACCTGGAAAACAATCGCCACTACGCCCGGTGGGAAGATCCCTTTAAGAAGCCCAGTTACCTTTTTGCCCTTGTGGCAGGGGATCTGGCCTGTATCACCGATGGGTTCACCACCTGTTCCGGCAGGGATGTCACCCTTAAGATCTACTCGGAAAAGGAAAACATGGACAAATGCGACCATGCCATGGACTGCCTGAAGCAGGCCATGGCGTGGGACGAAAGCCGGTTCGGCCTGGAATATGACCTGGACCTCTACCAGATCGTCGCCATCAATGATTTCAATGCCGGCGCCATGGAGAACAAGGGGTTGAACATTTTTAACGCCAAATATGTTCTGGCCAATCCTGAAACCGCCACCGACGATGATTTCATGGCGATCCAGGCCGTCATCGGTCACGAATACTTCCACAATTGGACCGGAAACCGGGTGACCTTGAAGAATTGGTTCCAATTGAGCCTCAAGGAGGGGCTAACGGTGTTCAGGGACCAGGAATTTTCGTCGGATCTCAACTCAAGGGCCGTGAACCGGATTACCAATGTAAAAAATCTGCGGGCCTATCAATTCCCCGAGGACAACGGCCCCATGGCCCACCCGGTCAGACCCGAATCCTATATTAAAATGGACAATTTTTATACCATGACCGTTTACGAAAAGGGGGCGGAACTGGTCAGAATGATCCATTTTATCCTTGGAGAAGAGGATTTCCAAAGGGGTATGGCCCTCTATTTTGAACGCTTTGACGGTATGGCCGTGACAACCGAGGACTTCCTGGAAGTGATGGAAACCGCTTCCGGAAAAAATTTAAACCAATTCCAAACCTGGTATTCCCAATCCGGAACCCCAAGAATCACCCTGTCCCGGAAATATGATCCTGCAACCCAGTCCCTGTCCATTACATTTGAACAATCCACCAATTCCGATCGGAACCAAAACCGAAAGCAGCCTCTGATGATACCGGTAAGCCTTGGAATCATCGGCCCGGACGGTGCAGACATCACCCCGGAAGATCAACGCCTTATTCTCTTGACAAAGGAAAAAGAAACCTACGATTTCCCCCATATTCCCCAGGGCTCCGTTCCCTCTGCCCTGCGTGAATTTTCCGCCCCGGTTCAACTGGAAACCGATCTGTCAAACGTGGAACTGGCCCATTTGATGGCCAATGACACCAATGATTTCAACCGCTGGGATGCCGCCCAAACCCTTTACAAAAACGAACTCATGCAATTGGTGACGGCCTTTCAAACCGACACCCAGCCCCAATTGACACCACAGATCGTCGAGGCATTTGAATCGGCCTTGAAACAAAAGAATCCGGATCGGGCCTTCCTGGCAAAGGCACTTGCCATTCCCAGGGAAACGGAAATCAAGGACTACTACGAAACCATTGACGTGGATGCCATCCACAAGGCCAGATCCTTTCTGAAAACCCAGTTGGCCCACCAGCTGAAGGACCTTTTCCTGAAAACCGTTGAAACCTGCCGTACAGCGCGGGCAGACCGCATTGACGCCGACGATATCGCAAAACGGGCACTCAAGAACCTCTCCTTGTCATTCCTGGGCAGCCTTGGCGGGGAAAAGATGATCCAAATGGTGGTCAATGAATTTGAAAATGCAAGGAATATGACCGATGAATTCGGTGCCTTGAGCATCCTTGTCCAAATGGATGAAACGGCAAAAACAAATGCCCTGGGCCGATTTTACGACAAATGGTCCCGGGACAGCCTGGTATTGGACAAATGGTTCCAGGTCCAGGCGCTATCAACCCTGCCCGGAACCCTGGACCAGGTTCGTGCCCTGACCCGGCACGCGGATTTTTCCATTAAAAATCCCAACAAGGTCAGATCCTTGATCTATATGTTTGCCATGCAGAATCCCGTCCATTTCCATGCCAATGACGGCAGTGGCTATGCCTTCACAAGGGAGTTCCTTTTGAAACTGGACCGTCTCAATCCCCAGGTCTCTGCCCGGCTGGCCTCCTGCTTCAACCTCTGGAAGCGATATGATTCCCATAGAAAAAATCTCATGTGCGATCAATTGGAACAGATTCTGTCCCACTCCTCCCTCTCAAAAAATGTTTACGAAATCATTTCAAGGGCATTGGCCTAGGCCAATGGGATTACAAAAATAGAAGAAGGGGAGAACGGCCTTTGCCGTTCTCCCCTTCTTTATGTTCTACCAAAGACCTCTATGGCATCAACACTTGTAGTAACTGCGATACCATTTCACAAATTGTTCAATGCCCTCCTCCACTGAAGTGGACGGTTTAAATCCCACATCGGCAATGAGATCACTGACATCCGCATAGGTGGAAGGGACATCCCCGGCCTGGAGCGGCAGATAGTCGATTACGGCCCTCTTTCCAAGGGCATCCTCAATGGCATGGACAAAATCCATGAGGGGAACCGGATTGTTGTTTCCGATATTGTACAACTTGTAGGGCACACAGGAGGTCGAGGGATCCGGCTGTTCCGGAGACCACTGGGGATTGGGTTCGGGGATCTTCTTCATCACCCGGATGACACCTTCAACAATATCATCGATGTAGGTGAAGTCCCGCTGCATATTCCCATTGTTAAAGACCTTCATGGGCTCCCCTGACATGATGGCCTTGGTGAAGAGGAACAGGGCCATATCCGGACGTCCCCAGGGGCCGTAAACGGTGAAAAACCGAAGCCCGGTGGTGGGCAGGTTGTACAGATAGCTATAGGTATGGGCCATGAGCTCGTTGGCCTTTTTGGAGGCTGCATAGAGGCTGATGGGATGGTCCACATTGTGCTTTACGGCAAAGGGCATATGGGTGTTCAATCCATATACGGAACTTGAAGACGCATAAACCAGGTGTTTTACCTTTGAATGGCGGCACCCTTCAAGGACATTGCCGAATCCCACAAGGTTACTGTCCACATATGCACCGGGATTTTCAATGCTGTAACGCACACCGGCCTGGGCCGCCAGATTGACCACACAATCAAAGGCGTGGTCTTCAAAGAGCTTTTCCATTTCCGGACGATGTGAAATGTCCAATTGGATAAACTGGAATCCCCCTTTCCGGTTCAGGATCTCCAACCGATCCTTTTTCAGGTTCACATCATAATAATCATTTAAGTTGTCAACACCGATTACAACGTGACCTTCATCCAGAAGACGAGACGCTAGGTTAAAACCGATAAATCCTGCGATTCCGGTAATTAAGGTTTTCATAAAGCTCCTGTTTAGTAATAGAATTCAGAAATTAGACAGAATCTCTATTACCATGAAGTAAAGTAGAAAACAATTAAATTCAAGGAAGGTCGGCATAGGTGGGAGAACTGCTCCACCGGCTGATGCGCTCCCATCCGAAACGGTCTTCCCATCCCTTTCTGCGATCCTTTGCTGAAACACGCCGCTCCACGCCTGGGTAGCCGGGCCCCATATCAAGGATACGGCGGTCAATTGGCGATCTGCGATCGATGGGTGAACGCTTGGTGTAAGTCGTCTTACCTTGGGTCATTTTGCCCTCCCATTGTATAGAAACATGATTCGATTAAGATTTTTAAGGTTTCTGAAGTCTCTGGGCTGTTTACGCCTAAGATAGAAATGAGAGAATATTGCGGTAACAACCGGGGGTTGTCCCATGAGATACTGAATTTATTATATGAAAAATCAGAGGGTTGTCAAAATATTTTTTTAGGGCTGAATCAAGTTATCCAGGATGAGGCCCCAGAACGACGCCTCTTTCCGGCTGTAAAACCAACCCAGATGGCCGTGGCATTGACCACATTCCCCCACCTGCCACTCATAACCCTTGAACCAGGAAAACTCGGAGGAGGGAAAGGAGACCGGAACACCCCCCTCCGCCCTGCTGAAGCATCGAATTTCAAACACATGTCCATGGGGATTGGCAAAAACATGGTCCAAAAGACCGTCGATCCTCACCCGGTGTTCGGCCCGGGCAACGGGGGTACGGCAGAAACGACACAGGTAGGGCTGTTCCTCCTGGGCCGGGGCAACCTTTATTTTCGGTTTTTCCACCGCCTTCCCTTTACAGAACACTGGGGGTGCCTCCCTGTTTTTTTTCCTGGTCCAGGATATAAAGGGTGGCCCCAACCGGTGCAAAGGACAAAAGCAGGATATTAAACCAGGGGATGAGAAACAGCAGGCCAAATCCAAGATGGAATCCCATGTTTTTTCTAAAGAACCCCACCCGCTCCCGTAAGGGATGCATGCGGCGGGCATAAACCAGATCGGTGTGATCCCAGGCCAGGAACAGACCGGTGACCAGGGAAGAAATCACAAGGATGGCCGGCCCCAAGGGGGTAAACAGGCCAAGCACGGTTATGCCCAATGCAATGAGAACCGGGACCACGGCCCGGGGAATTTCCTGCCGGATCAGGTAGAGGAACCATGAGACCCATGAATGGGCCATGGCCTCCTTTTCAGAACCCGAATGAATCCGCTCGGTGATCCTGGACATGTAATCCATGATAAAGACGCAGAAAAACAGCTGGGCAATGAGATAGGACAAAACCATGGACACCGCCGTCAAGATCAAAAACAAAAGCCAGGAGGTCAGGTGCCAAAGATAAACAGGCCATCCCCCATCGGGCATTGTCCAGAGAAGATTTAAAATATCATCGTGCCAGAGAAGCACCATTCCGGATAATACCAGGGTCACCATGAGGATGACAAAAAAGCGCAACAGCCCCAGGAACAGCAGAGAAGGCGTTTTAAAGGAAAGGAACAGGCCCCTGAAATTATATTGAACCCCTTTGATAACAGACATTGAAATCCTTTGAATGATGGTCATTATTCTATTGATTGCGACTATGCCGTCGTACTATAAATTCAGTTTTTTATCAATGTGCCTTGGAGTGTGGACATGAAAACATATTTTGTTGACGGACAGTTTGTACCGGAGGATCAGGCGGTCATCCCGGTTGATGACCTGGCCATTCTCAGGGGATATGGTGTATGCGACATCATGCGGACCTATAAGGGCCGCCCCTATTTTATCAATGAACACATCAACCGCCTCATCTCTTCTGCCGAGAAGACCGCCATTGAACTGCCGTGGACCGCCCAGGAACTCAACGGCATCGTCCTGGAAACCCTGGAACGGAACCCCCATATCCAGGAGGCCAATATCCGGATGATCATCACCGGCGGCTCCAGTCCGGATTTTTTCACCCCCCAGGGCAAACCCCGCCTCATTGTCATGGTCACGGCCATCCCGGAACTCCCCTCCCAATGGTACACCCAGGGGATCGCCGTCATCACCCATGAAGAGGAACGGGCCACCCCCGATGCCAAGGTCATCTCCTATATGTCTGCGGCCATGCTCCTGGACAGGGCAAGGGAAAAAGGCGCAACCGAGGCCCTGTATATCACCCCGGACAAGCTGGTTTTGGAAGGCACCACCAGCAATCTTTTTGCCTTTTTCGGAACCACCCTGGTCACCCCCTCCACCAAAGTCCTCAAAGGGATTACCCGGAAGCTGACCCTCTCCATTGCAGCCCCCCATTTCCCAGTTGAAGAACGCCCCCTGCTCCTTTCGGAGTTGCTCGCGGCAGACGAGGTCTTCATCACCGGAACCAATAAAGGGGTGGTCCCTGTGATCCGCATCGACCAGACCCGTATCAAAGACGGCACTCCGGGCCCAAACACCCGTAAGGTAATGGCATTGCTTGAAAATCACGCAGAAAATTTCAGGGAGGAATCGCTCTGATCCTTGGGGCGGGGCCCAGGGGCACAGGCAATCAAAAAGGTGTTCTCCCTGGAGAACTCCTTATAGGCCACGGGCCGGTTGGGAAGAATCATCTGCTGCTCCAGGCGGAAATGATGTTTGAACATTTCAAAGAAGGGCAGGCCCTCTTCCTTCCATGGGAAGGAGGACGAAAAGGGCAGCGTTCTCAACCACGGGGTCCGGGGACTCACCCGGGCGGACTTCAGCAGGTCTATGACATGCGGCTCCACATGGATCCAGCCGGGTTTTCCCGTATGTTCCAGGCGGGATGCCGTATTCACCGCAGAACCAATGGCCGTGATCACCCTGCGATTGCTGCTGCCCAAAGGACCGATGGTCACATTGCCGTATTCCATTCCCGCCCTGAACCGAACATCCACCTTGGCTGTTTTAAGAAGGTTGTGCACACTGGCTGAAGGGTCCATGGGATGGTGTCCGGATTTCAATTGCTCGATCTGGTTCAGCACCGATGCAACGGCCATGGTCATGAGCATTACCCGTTCCACCAGCCCCGGGGAATTTTCCAGTTCAGGGGAATCAAACACCGAGACATGTTCAAAGAAAACAGAGTCCCCAATGAAGTTATCCAGGCGGCAGCCGAAACTAAAGGCCGTTTCCGCTGCAATTTCATGGCAGAATTGTAAGATATAAAAATAGGCTTTGGGGGGGATTTCCCTGAGGGCTTTCACCGACCCCACCATGTCCAGAAAGGCATAAACCCCATCGTCCACACTCACCGGCTCCATCTCCACCTGTTGGTGGTCCACCCCGCCCAGGGCGCGAAGATAACGGGTTTTCTGATCCAGCTCATCGGCCTTGACCTTCAACCTGGCCCAGGCATCCCTCAGCTGAAGTTCCTTACGTTGAATAATGCTGGAGGCTTTTGCACCGGTGGCCTTGGACAGCAGGGCCAGCGACGCGACATCAATGGCCTGGATCAAAAGCTTCAGCCGTTTCTCCAGCTCCGACTGGAAGGCCCCGGTCTTTCCCGTCAGCAGATCCGGATTCACCGATTTAAACACAATGGCCCCATAATCCGGAATATAGGCCGAAACAAAATTGACGGGCTTGAACATGCGAACGATGTCCATGTTGATGCGGACATGATGGAGGGGCTCAAACCCCTCTCCGTTATAGGAATAAATGGGTAGGTCCACCCCGTCGTCCGAGGTGATTTCATGGGGGGCTATGGGGGTGATGATCAGAATTTTGATCCCCTTTTGATAATAGTCCCGATGCTTCCTCAGGACATGGGCAATGACACCGGGGGCCTTGGAAGACGGCCCGTCCGGTCCTGTGCCGTAAAGGGGGATGGGGGAAAGGGATCGCCTGCGGACAACATGGGGACCGAACCACCGGAACAGGCGGCCCACCACCCCCTTACCGTCAAATAGGTGGATAATGCCCCGATCCCAGTCCGAGGGCCGGACAAAATGTTTCTCCGTATGATCCGACCCATACACCACCCCTGCCATATCAGCCTCAAGCAATTTTCGGCTGAATCGCAACAGGGTGGCCATTACATTTCTGGATGACCCAACCTGCCTTTCAAACCGGTGTATGTCATTCCAGCCTTTTCTCATGTTTTGAAAATGGGCTTATAAAATAATGGTCCCCCTTTTCAGAACCCGAGGTCTTGAAAAAAAGGTTCTGGTAAAGGGCAATCTCCTTTTGCCTGAAGGAGACCATGGAACCGATGAAAAAAACATGGTAAATCCGGTATACGGATTCCGGGACAATCTCCAGCAATCTCTCCCGCTGGTCTTCCATTCGGGCAATCCAGTCCGCAAGGGTTTTGACATAGTGAACCCTGAAATTCTCCGCATTCAGCAGTTCAAATCCCGCCTGCCAGGACATGTGGATCAGTTCCTGCTGGGGCAAAAGCTCTCCCCCGGGAAACATATAGGTGTCCAGAAAGGCATTTTTCTGGCTCTTTCTCCTGGGAACATGGGTGGTGATGGTATGCTGGAGAAACAATCCCCCCTCCTTGAGGACATCAAATACCCGTTCAAAAAACCCCGGTATATTGGACTGTCCCACATGTTCGGACATGCCAATGCAGGAAATCTTGTCAAAGCGCTCCTCCTTCAGATCCCTGTAATTGAGCAGCCGGATGGTGATCCGGTCCGCGAGATCTTCCCGGGCAATCCATTGTTCTGCATATGCCTTTTGCTCTTCACTCAGGGTGATCCCGGTCACCCGGACCTTGAAATGCTTTGCCGCATAGATGGCAAAATTGCCCCATCCGCACCCGATGTCCAACAGATGTTCATCTGGATTAAGCCGGAGCTTGCGGCAGATGATGTCCATTTTTTCATTCTGGGCCTGGGTCATGGTGGTGGTGTCCGATGGATAGTATCCACAGGTATACCCCATGGTTTCCCCCAGGAAAATCCGGTAAAAGGAACTGGGCACATTATAATGATAGGCAATATTCTCCTTTTCCCGGTCCCGACCGGAGACAAAGGGGGCCGCCACCCTCTCCAGTAGTTTCTTGCTTTGGTTGGTGTTGAGAAGGGTGTCCCAGATCTGCTCGTAAAGCTCCTGGATACTGCCCTTGATATCAAAGTAGCCTTTGATGTATGCCTCTCCCAACGAAAAGGCATTGGGCTGCATCAGGGCCTTGAAAAACTTTTTATCCTTGATGAGAATCCGGTACCGGGCCTTGGAAATTCCGGTGGAATAGGTCTGCCCCTCAGGCGTCACCACTTCCAGGGGGATCATGGCCTCCTTGAGTGTGTTTACAAATTTATGAAGGAATGCATGCTGAAACGAAGACGAGAAACGGGAGAGAAGAGGGAAATGGGACGGCATAATCACTCCTTTGAGCCTTTGATCGGATTAGAATCTTATGACACCACCTTCATATTGTGCTGCCATTATATTAATTTAAATAAAAATTAAAAGACTTATCCGAAAAAATCCCATTTCCCCATGGCGGTGCCGGTGGAACCAGCCATTAATGCCTGGGGTCAGCCCAGCCGTTTGAGAATTTCCCTGGTCTTGAGCAGGGCCTTGTTGATGGGGCTCTGTTTCCGGCCCAGTTTAAACCGGATGCTGTCCTTTTTCACAAAGGTATAGCTGGGTTGGGCCGGCAATACATTGATCAGATCCGGAATGGAACAGCCCATGTGATCCGGGGAAAAGGTCAGGGTCAAGGATTCCGGTGTAATGTCTAGACGCCGCACCCCCGCCTTGATGGCCAAGACCCTGAGCATGATCTTCAGCAGCATGTTTTCCGCTTCCTTCGGCAGTTTGCCGTACCGGTCTATCAATTCTTTTTTCATGTCTGCGATGTCCCCCAGCCGGGTCAACCGGGACAGACGGCGATAGAGGGTGAGCCGCTGCTCCACGGACTCCACATAATGGTCCGGGAATCCCGAAGACATGGCCGCATTGATCTCGGGTTCCAGGGGTTCCACCGTCTTTTCCCCCTTGATGTCCCCCACGGCCTGATCCAGAAGTTTGAGGAACATATCATAGCCCACGGCGGCAATGTGGCCCGACTGGGAGGCCCCCAGGGCCGTACCCGCCCCCCGGATCTGAAGGTCCTTCATGGCGATCTGGAATCCCGATCCCAGGTCCTTGTGTTCCATGAGGGCAGAGAGCCGTTTCCGGGCATCCTTTGTCAGGCGGGACTCATCGGAAATAAAGAGATAGGCATATGCCTGGTGGTCCCCCCGGCCAATACGCCCCCTGAGCTGATAAATCTGGGAAAGGCCGAACCGCTCCGCCTTGTTGATGATCATGGTGTTGGCCGAGGAAATATCCAGGCCCGACTCCACAATGGTGGTGCAGACCAGCACGTTGATCTCATAGTGGATGAACTGGAACATGACCTTTTCCAATTCCGCCTCGGACAGCTGACCGTGGGCCACCCCGATTTTGGCATCGGGCACCAGTTCCTGGAGCTGTTGTGCCACCTTGTGAATGGTCTTGACATTGTTATGGACAAAGAAGACCTGCCCCTTCCGGGCCAGCTCCTTTTGTACGGCGTCCTTGACAATGGCATCTTCGTACTTGGAGATATAGGAGACAATGGGCTGTCTGGAGGCCGGGGGGGTGGCAATCACCGAAATATCCCGCATACCCGTGAGGGAAAGATGGAGGGTCCTGGGGATGGGGGTGGCACTCAGGGCAAGGACATCCACACTGCTCCTCTTCTTTTTAAGGGCCTCCTTGTGCTTGACCCCGAAGCGCTGTTCCTCGTCAATGACCAACAGGCCCAGGGATGGAAAGGCCACATCCTTTTGCAGCAGCCTGTGGGTGCCGATGACAATGTCCACCTGTCCCTGGGCCAGGCGCTTGAGGATATCGGTCTGCTCCTTGCGACTCCTGAACCGGGAGAGGCATTCAATGGTCACCGGATACTTCTCAAACCGGCTGCGAAAGGTGTTTAAATGCTGTTCCGCCAGGATGGTGGTGGGCACCACAATGGCCACCTGTTTGCTGTCGTTCACCGCCTTAAAGGCCGCCCGGACCGCCACCTCGGTCTTTCCATAGCCCACATCCCCGCAGACCAGCCGGTCCATGGGCACATCCGATTCCATGTCCAGCTGGACATCATCAATGGCCTTGAGCTGACCCCGGGTCTCCTCATGGGGAAAGGAGGCTTCAAAATCGTTGTAAATATTATCGGGCCGGCTGAAGGAATAGCCCTTTTGAACCCGGCGTTTGGCATAGAGGTCCAGAAGGTCTGCCGCCAGTTTTTCCACCTCTGCCTTGGCCTTGGCCTTGGATTTGATCCAGCTTTTGGAACCGATCTTATCCAGCACCGGGGTATACCCGTCCACACCGATGTACTTTCCGATCATCTCAATGCGGTCCACGGGCAGGTAGAGCTTGTCCTCTTCCTGGTAAACAATGAGGATAAAATCCTGGCGGATGGCACCGACCTTCAGGTTGCACAGTCCTTCATACCGCCCCACCCCATGCTCCATGTGCACCACAATATCCCCGTTCTTCAATTCCTCCGGGGCAATGAGTTCGGTCTTCAGATCCCGCCCGGTGGTGCTGCGCCTGCGGATCCGTTTCTTACCGAAGATCTCGTCCTCGGTGAGCATGGCCAGGGAATCGGCTTCATTCACAAACCCGGAAGAAACATGGCCGATATAAAAATAGATCCCCGGGGAAAGCCGTGTCACCGCTTCAAAGGAATCGCATTGCACAGGAGAGATGCCATAGGGCGCCAAAAGGGAGACCAGGCGTTTCACCTGGGCCTCCTGGCGGATAACAAAGAGAATCCGAAACCCCTTTTCCTGGAAATCGGTGCACCAGTTGATCAGGGGCTGCAGCGGGGTATCCGAACCGGTGCTGCGGTGGAGTTCGGCCTTAAGGCCCTGGTTGTCATGGCAGGTATAGGGAATCACCGGCAGGGAGGGATCCCCTTCCACGGACAGGGAACTTAAAATGGTCCTTTGGAATCTGCCCAGCCTCTCCTCCACCGATGCATGGGGAAGATAGATCTCATTTGGGGCGACACAGAGCCGGTTTTCCGAAGTGACGGTCTTATGGTTAAGCAGGGCCTTGTTCTCCATGTCCTCTGCCCTGGCCTTCATCACATCCGGGGAATCCAGGAGGAAAAAGGTGTCCGATGGGAAATACTCAAAAAGGGTATCCAGCTCTTCATAGACAATGGAGAGCATGCTTTCAATTCCGGGAAACCGTCCAAGGTCCCGGGCCTGGTTCACATAATCCCGGATCTGGTCTCCGCTCAACCCTGCCCTTCCGCCGGCCTTTCTCAACCGTGCCAGAACATGGGGGAGTTCATCTTTGGGGATCACCACCTCCGTGGCCGGCGCGATGACGGTTTCGGACAACTCCTTTACCCCCCTTTGGGTATAGGGACTGAAGGAACGGATGGACTCCACCAAATCCCCGAAGAACTCCATGCGAACCGGACGGATCTCCCCCGGAGAGAACACGTCCAGGATATCCCCCCGCACCGAATATTCCCCAGGATCTTCCACCAGGGAAGCCCTGTTATACCCGCAAGCTTCAAGGGTCTCCACCAATTGGTTCCGATCGGCATCCTCATTGGCCATGACCAGCTCAGAGGTATCCAGAATGGTCTTTCTGGGAATCATCTTCTGGAGCAGGTTATCCACATGGGTAACCATGAAAAAGCGTCTGTGGTTGGAATGGAGCAGCCGGGACAGGACGGCCAGGCGGGAGGTGGAGGTCTCCCTGTGGTAGGAAAGATTTTTATAGGGGAGGATATGGTAGCCTGGAAAATACTGCACCACCCCCTTGAGTCCCGGGGCAAAAAACAGCAGGTCATCCATGAACTGCTGGGCGGATTTGGCATCGGGCAGGACCGCCACCATGGGGCAGGTGCTGCCCTGGTAAAGCCGGGCAGCAAGGCAGGCTCTGTGGGAGCCCTCCTGGGCGGTGAGCACCAGGTTGTGTTTCGTCGATGTAATCTGTTCAATAAGGGGTGATGTCATGGAGTTCCAATAAGTGATAAAGGCCATTAAAAATAATGGCCTTCATTTAAAAGATGTGGTCAAAAGAATCAAGACATAATTGGCCCGGATGTTTCACGGAATGAACTCACCGGCGTTATTTGAACTTATTGGCCAGGTCGTTGTCGATGACATAGATGCATGCCTCGTTGGCCCCCTGGATGGTGTAACCGAATTTCTCGGACAGGTTTTCAATAAGGAACTTCACATCCCTTTTGATGCGTTTGTCATGGGTTCTGAACTTGTCCGTATCAAAATCCTTTATGGCGTTTCTAAAGTTTTCATTGTCGATAAAGGGCTCCAGAACCCGCTTTTTCAAGTTATGGACATAGCGTTCGTAAAGGGATGCAAAGAGGCGGGTCGCGGTAATGTCCTTCTGCTCGATCATCATCTCATGGGTGAGGGTCCGGGTGGTATATTCCTTGAGCACGTCGTTGCGGATATCCTTGCGCCGGTCCTTGTCCATGTTTTCCGACAGCAGACGGTTTTCTATGGACTCCAGGAATTCATCGGTGACATGGATTTCTTCATTGGTAAAGATACAGCGGATAATGGAGTTGAACTCATTGTTCACCGCTGAAATATAATTTTTGATGTCCTTGGCAATCTGTTCTTCATTGTAATAATAAAGGGCCTCTTTAACCTGCTGGAGGATGCTGTAATCGTACATGCGGATCAGGGAATCCATGAATCCGGACGGTATAATCTTTTTGGGCTGGTTGTCCATTTTCTCAAAAAAGGTGACCAGGTGGGGCATGGCAATCAACCGGTCCTCCTTGGCATATTTGGAATAGAATTCATCAAAGAGCTTGATGGAATCCCTGCCGGACAACCCTTCCTTTCCGTAGATTTCCGATTCTGAAATAATTTTTCCCAGCATCTTTTTATCCAATGCCCTGACATCCTCCTCGTTCAGCCAGGTGGGGATATTACCCGAGAACAATTCCATCTTCAGCAGCATGAGCCGCTCATCGCAATAATTTTTGTACTTAGCCGGATCCTTGATCCATTCTTCCAGGGCCCTGGACCGCTTGCCGATGCGGGTGCAGATAATGGTCCGGGCGAAATTTTCCAGGACCATGGGCAGGAAACTGCCCTCGATGTGACGGCCAAAGGTATTCAGATAGATCTTCACCTCTGTGTTCACATCCAGGACCAGGGGGATATCAATGTATTGGATCCGGTCGTCAAAGGAGGGAAAGTCCCTGATATTCCGTTTGTCTTCCGGATTCATCAATGCGATGAAAAGGGAATCCACCCGCTCTTCAATGTCCTCGACCTTGTGAACCCCTTCGGAAATGATATTGTGCAATTCCAAAAGCCGTTCGATGTTGTGGCCCTTCACATCCATGAGGGCGTAGACCCCGTTGTTCACCTTGGCAAAATTGGAATAAAGGTATTGGATGATATTGCTGTCCTGGAACAGATTATTGATCCGGCTTTGGAGCATCTGATTGAACATGATGCCCTGTTTCAACGGTTTGTCTCCCGGGTTGAAAACGCTGATGCCGTTTCCCACGCGCCGGCTGACATAATAGGGCCGGGCATAGACCATCTTAAAGATATCCACGGGATTTTCCAGCCGCTCCAGCAACGCATGGTAGATGGAGGAACAGATGGTACACACCTCCTCCTTGAACACCCACTCATACTCTTTTTCCGTGAACAGGCGCCACTTAAATTCATCGTTTTTGATGAGTTCGTCCAGGACGCTTCGCCGTTGTTCCTTGGGAATAATCAAAAAGGGGTTGTCATGGCTGGGACAGGGCACTTCAATATAATCATGCTCGGAAACCGGCAGCTGTTTTTCCCCGCCGGATTTCTTTGGGGTGATCTTTTTTTCACTTTCCACATATTGGATGATCTTTTCAAAGGTGGAGATGTTTAAGGAGGTGTCCTTATCCTGCAACCCTTTGATGTTCAATCGCCAGACAATTTCATACTGGAGCCCGTCTTCGGTGTTGGCATAGACCTCATATTGCCGCAATAGATTGTTTAAAAAGGTGGACTTGCCGCAGCCGTGGGGCCCGTAAAATATATAAATTCTGTTCTGCTGGGCCCCGTGGCGCAGATACTCCATCTGTTTCATGAACCGGTTGGCAAAGAGCATGTCCGGGAAATAGGGCTGGGGGGAATCGGTTTCAAATAGACGGGCACAGTCAAACCGGGTGAATTTGGGACGGTTCTTTTCACCGCCGATGGCGTCTTCATATTCATCCACATAGCTGCGGATCATGTCATGGAAAATCTGGAAGATATTCCGAAGGATATGGTGGGGCCTTGTATTGATAAACCCAAGGAACTCATTGAATGCAACGGGTTGGAGCCGTTCATATTCCCGGATGTTCTGTTCCAGGAAATTCAGGGCCTGATCCACGGGATCCACTTTGGGTGCTTTATTGGCCATAATTGATCATAACTCCCGCTTGTGAAGTTTTCGGTTATCCATCACATACAGAACCCGCTTCCATTGAAGCTCTGGTGGACGTTCCTCGGCGGACGGAGTGGTCTGGGGGGTTGCCGGATCCCAGAAGTTGGCATAGCTGCCGGTGGGTTCCGGCACAATCACCGCATCGTTGGTCTCAAGCTGCACAGGGCCTCCCCAGAGATACTCAATGCCGATCATGGTATTTTTCAAATAATCATTTTTCAAAGGCTTGCCCTCGAACCGGTGGTTGAGGTGAAGAATACCGGCCACACTCTTTTCCCGGTCCACCTGGATATCCGGGGGATGATACAGGGTATCAATGACCATATCTTTGTAGTCTTCGGCCTTTTTGGACTTGATATAATACTCCCAGGACATGCGCTGCTGATTAAACCGCTTCCCTGTAACGAACAACTTGTATTTGGAGACAAATTCCTGATCAATGAACTTGTTGATAAAGGTGAAGTCGTTCATGGTCTCCCGGATATGGAAGATTCTGTCCTTGCCCGAATTCTGTTTCAGATCGAATTCCTGCTTCAGATGCTCCTCTTTGAGCAGGTGATATTCAAAGGAATACCGTCCCTTGTTCTCCATCTCTTCAATGTGCTGGAACATGCGCATGCCCAGGGCATAGGGATTGAGGCCCACCTTGGGCAGGGAGGTGACGGCGGCATTGATCTTGGCAAAATCGGCCTCATGTCCGTTGATGCGGTCATCCCGCATGAAAAGATATTCGTGCCAATAACTGGCCCATCCCTCGTTCATGATCTTGGACCGGATCTGGGGTTGGAAATAGAGGGAGGTGTTTCTGACAATCTGGATCACCGACTTCATCCATTGGTTCTCCTCCTGCTTGAGAAAGGGAGAATACCGCAGGATGTATTCCATCACGTCCAAATGGGAATCGCCGTTCTTATCACACTCTTTTCGGTAATATTCGTCAAACTCGGGATATTGGCCGATGATCTCCTGGAAAAAGAGATCCTCATCGTCCTTGAGGCCGTTGTACCGATCGATCTCCTTGAGATAGGTATTGTGGGAGACCCGTTTTTCCCGCTGGAGAAAAATATCAAAATAATAGTCCACCCGGCTCAGCCGTTTCTTGCCGGCCGTCGAACCGGGATGATTCAACTCATACTGATACCGGACCAGGTTGTCGATGCCCCGGGCAAACTCAATGGTATAGTCTAGCCACCTGCCCTTTTCCGCCCTGAGTTTGGCGATCATCCTTTTGTCCACCAGGGCCTGGCCCGTAAGATCAATATCCCAGGTGTTTTCAAAGAACAGATTGTTCTGGAAAAAATCGATGTGGCCCAGGACATGGTAAAAAATCATCACGTTGAGCCAGTCCGGATTATTGTCGTTGTAATAGGAGATGGCCGGTCGGGTATTGATCACCGTTTCATAGGGGTTGGACGGATACGCCTCGTACATGCCCTTGCCCGAAAGGACCTTTACGTCGTGGACCCAATAATCGTAGAGGGTGGGAATCATGATCTTTGGGGAAAGCTCGATCATATCCCGGTTGGTGACAATATATTCCAGGGATTCATCGTCAAAGCAAAGCCCTGCATCCCTTGCCCGGACCTTGCATTCCTCCATGATTCCCTTCACATGCTGACTAACAAGCTTCATAAGGTCTCACCTTCCCATCAGGAGATCAGGGTTTTAATGCCCTGGATGATCCGTGAATCATCCACGCCTTCCCGCATGATATCCAGCTTGATCAAATGGTTGTAGCGATCAAGAACGCCGGATTGTCTCAGGTACTTTTCCACTTCCGTCTGTTTATTGCCCACATAGGAATGCTCCGCAATGGTGATGCCGATGCGGGAGACATAGGTCATCATCCGCTCCAGCTCCATGATGGTCTGCTGGCCGTCCTTGTCCCAGTCGTCCCCGTCCGTGCCGTGGAAGACATAAATATTGTAATCCCTGGCCAGGCTCTCCTTTTCCACAATATCATTCACCATTTGAAATGCGGTATAGACCTTGGTGCCGCCGGCAACCTTGTAGGAGTAATACTTGTAAAAATCGTCCACTTCCTTGGCCTCGGTGTCATGGAGGACAAAGCGGGTCTCCACCTGGCGGTCATACTGGAACATGAGCCAGGAATAGAGCATGACATGCTGGGACACAACGGTCTGGGTGACCTTACCGCCCATGGAACCGGAATAGTCCCTTAAAAAAAAGACCATGGCCTGGGACTCGTAGTCCTTTTCCCTGGACAGAATCCGGTAGACCAGATCCTGGGGGGAAATAATAAACCGGGCCGGATCGATATCCGAAACATCGGGAAGATTTCCCAATGTGATATTGGTTTCCACAATCCTGCGAAGGGTGGCCTTTTTGTCCAGCCACTGCCCCACGCCGCGATTTTTGTCGGTCAGATCATAGATGTACCGGGCCAGGGTTCTTTTTTTCCCCTTGTTCTTTAAATTGGGGAGCTGGAAATCCTCGGACAGAACCCTGCCGATTTCATAGGCATTGGCCTCCAGTTCGTGGATACCGCCCTGGCCTTCCCCCGGACCTTCTCCCGGATCTTCGCCTTCGCCCTCGCCGTCTCCCTGGCCACTTTCTTCGGGGCGGACCGGCTGCTCACCGATGATATCCCCCTCTTCCCCTTCGCCGGTACCGCCCGTGGGCTCACCTTCTCCCTGCTCCGGGTTCATGGGAATTTCATCATGGACAAACTTTTCCTCCACCGTGGTGGGCACCACAATGATCTTTTCCTTACCGCCGCTGCCGGGTTTGACAATCCGGCCGATGCGGATCTTTCGCATGAACCCGTCGGCCTCCCTCTCCTTGTCCCTCTCCAGCAGCTCATCCAAAGTGATCATATAAAAGCCTCCCTAATTATCGTCCTCCTGGCTGCAGAAATACTCGATGGTTTTCTGGGCACAGGTGGGACAATAACCGAGCTTTTCGTCCATGGTTGATATCATGCGATCGTAGAGTTTCTGGTTTTCCTCATTGGTCCGGTTGGCCAGGGCACCGATCAGGGAACCGGCACCGGCGATGTCGGATTTCAGCCGCACGTCTGTCACCGCCTTGACCAGCTCCAGGTTGTCCATGAAATCGTAATTGGCATCCACGGACAGCTTCTGGCCGTAAATCTTTCGAATGGAATTTCTAAAGGAGGCCTTTTGTTCCTCTGTCTTCAGGCCCAGCCGCTCCTCCACATTTTTGATATAGCGTTCATCGATCTTCAAGGCCTTGAGTTCTCCACTCTGGGGATCCTTATACTTCCACATCATATCCGGTCCCAGATGTTCGGCATCCACACCGATAATCATATTCACATAGTTCAACACGTCCTTTTTAATGGCCAGGGGCTCATCCATATAGGCGTTGAACATTTCCGTCATGATCCGCTCCCGGTAAAGGCCCTTGGCGATCTTCAGGTCTTCCATGAACTTGGTGCGGTCCGCCGGATCCTGGACATAGTCCAGCACCGTTCGTTCCAGGGCCCTGAAGATATCCAGGGCAAACATACACTTGCCTTCGTTGGTTTCAGACCCCTCCAGAAGCAATTGAATGGCCCGGCCCAGGTTCCGCTGTCCCAGCCCCTTCTGGCCGAACCGTTTGGTGATATCGGTATCCTGATTCAGGGTATCGATGAGTTCGGCAAGGGTTTTCAGACTCTTTTCACCGGCCACTTCTCCGGCGGCCAGCTTCATGGTTTCAATGGGGGTAAGTTTGTCCGACCGGGGCAACCGTGTGAGCACCACACCCACGGATGCGGCATAGTTGAGATTGGGATCCTGGTGGAGAATCTCATGGTCCAGGGAACGTTTCTTATCCTTGCCGATGGCATATTCGGTCAGGGTCTTCTGGATCTTATAATCGGTGTTATGGGCCACATAACAGATCCGACACCGGTCAATGATGGGCGCCTCTTCCCGCTCGGACAAAAAGGTATCAAACTCCGAGTTGTTACTGGTGGCAATGATCAGGGTGTCAATGGGCCATTTAAACCCGTCCAGTTCGATCATCCGGTTCTGGATCACACCGAGGTAGACCTGGACCAGATCTTTTTTATTCTTGTAAATCTCATCGCTGAAGTGGATACCACCGCCGGCCACGCGGGCCAGGGCCCCCCGCCTCAAGTCAAACCGATAGGGGTTGTTGGTATCGGAGATGTGGAGCATGCGTTGGATGGACTCCTCGCCCATGAGGTCCACGGCAGAGGAGGTGATCTTGTCCTTGGCCGGATATTTACCCGTAATGGTGCCCAGGCTCTCCACCAGGGGGACGGGGCTGATTTCGATGAAATCCAGCATCTGGTTGACCTTGTTCCCGGTATGGGCCCGGATCTGCTCCCAGATATAGGCGGAGCAGGCCCCCAGGGGACGATAATGGGAATAAATTTTGCCGATTTGGTTATCGGTGAACTTGAACTTTTTGGCCAGATACGCCTTGGATTTATCCTTTGTATCCTCCATGTTCATGGCCAGAATCATGGGATCTTCATAGGTCTGGGACTCAATGAACTGGATCTTGCCGTAACCGCCCAGCTTGTCCAGATTCACAAACCTGAAGGTATATTTCATGTTTTCCGGTATGGTAAGAAACTCACGATACCGGGAACAGAGGTATTCCACAAAAAAGGTCTTGCCGTTGCCGGGCTCCCCCACCAGCACAAAGGCCATTTCCCGGGAAGATCCACCCTCTGATGCATCCTTCACAAAGGAGACAAAACTATTGATCTCATCGTACATCCCCACCAGGTGTTTGGCACCCTGGCTGAACAGATCAAACCGATAGGTGGTTTTGCCCTTTACGGTGATTTTCTGGATGCCCGCATCCAGAATCATCCTGGAGACCCCCTGAAAAGCATCCTCAAAAACACGTTTCCCCTTTTTGACCGCATCGATGTGATGAAGCAAAGATTTCGGATTCGCTTTTGCGACCATGCGTTCCTCCCCAGGGCAGATGCGTCGGAAGAAACTGCCCCTGAATTAATGTTTGAATTCGCCATACTCGACCGAAGACGTATGATAATTTCGGTATGATTTAGGATAAAATTCGCGATGTTTTATGTGATGACAACGATAGGAATAGACGTGAATTAAATATATCAGAGGCCCAGACAGGGTGTCAAACGGATTCAATGGAATTCCAGGGCCATGAAATACCAATTATGGTTTCAGATTCGTCGACCAAAGGACGATAAGTAGAAGAGTCGGAAGGCCGTTGGGGCGGGGGGGCAAATAGATATGGCTTTCTCCTCCAACGGAATTATGGTAAAAATATGGTAATTGAGATGTGACGACCCTGGAAAGATCTTCATGAATCCTAGAAACGTGACCACCACGATTGATGCGGAAAAATGTATCGGATGCGGCACCTGTATAACCGTATGTCCCTCGGAAACCATTTCCATCATTGACAAAAAAGCCGTTGTTACAGGCGACAAATCCCTGGAATGTGGCCATTGCATGGCCGTCTGCCCTGTTGGAGCCGTCCAGGTATCCGGTCTTGATCCCCGGCAGTTAACCTTTGAAACCTTTACCATGGATCATCAATGGTTGCCCTATTTCCATCCGTCAACCTCGGACTTTGCCCGCCTGCTGGCCTCCAGACGTTCCTGCAGGAATTACAGCAAAAAACCGGTTGAACCCGAAAAGCTCCGCGACCTGATCAAATTAGGCGCACTGGCCCCTTCCGGCACCAACAGCCAGGCATGGACATTTTCATGCCTTCCCACCCGGGACAAGGTTCTGGAACTGGGAATGGACCTTAAGGTGTTTTTCCGGAACCTCAATAAAAAAGCGGAAAATCCCCTCTTGAGAAAGGGGCTGGCCCTGTTGGGTGCAAAGGCCCTGGAAGGGTATTACCAGGAGTATTATGACTCGGTGAAACAGGCCATTGAGGATATGGAACTCCGGCAGAAGGATCGGCTTTTCCACGGCGCCACCGCCGCCATCCTGGTGGGAAGCACCCCCGATGCCGGCTGCCCCATGGAAGATGCCCTTCTGGCCACGGAGAATATCATCCTGGCCGCCCACACCATGGGACTGGGCAGCTGCCTCATCGGATTTGCCGTTGAAGCCATGAAAGTGGATTCGTCCATCAAAACCAAATGGGAAATCCCAAAATCGGAAAAAATCCATGCAGTCATTGCCCTGGGATATCCCAATGAAACCTATCAAATGGTAACCGGAAGAAAAACACCCCTTATCCGGTTCCTTTAAGAGAGATCCCTATGCGCCAAGACACCCCTTTATCCATATTTGATATTTCCCGGGAACTGGGTATCGGCACGGCCAATACCAAGTTCCTCATCAATCGGTTCAACCGCCACATGGGCGGAACCACCGTGGATGGGAAACGATGCTATCCCAAAGATACCGTGGGGCTGCTTCTAAACATAAAATCCGAACTGGACATGGGCCACCTGCCTTCGGAGGTGGAAGAAAAACTGGATAACCACGAACTGGATCATGGAACGGCGGAAACGGGAACCCATCTCCCATTATCCGAAATCAGCATACCGCCGTCACAGCTTAAAAGCATCCTTTCCAACATACAGGCCATTACCTTCCAACAGGAACGCATGGCCCTTGCCCAGGAAGCAAGAAACCAGATTGAAGAACGGAAGGCCCAAGCCATGGAAAAGAGGGCCCAGGAGGAATCCCGCAAGGCAGATGCCATGGATGACATTGCAACGGCCCTCCAATCCATGTCCCATACCCCAGACATGGGCAATCCCGATACGGGAAACACTATTCTCCAACAGGCCATGGATGAAATGAACCTGAACGCCTCGGACCTGGAACTATCACCCACCTTGTCAGAAGAGCCCTCCCAAGGGATAGAAATCCTGCCCCAGGACGACCTGTCTGAATTCATGGGAGAAGAAGGCCTTCCCCTTGTGGAACAAGAGGATGCCCAGACGTCTAAAGCCCTGCTTGAACAGGAGATTCTGGAAGAAAATCTTGAGAAAACCCTGAGCCACTTTGACGAAATCACCTCCGAGGATATTTCCCAGGTGGTGGAATCCTTTGAGATGGAAGAACAGGGTCTAAGAGAGAAAGGCGCCCCGGAGGATACGGAAGGACTGACGGAAATTCTGGATGCGCCTTCCTACCCAGAGACAGAACAGGATGAGTTAAACGAACTCATCGACACGGTCTCCTCTGAATCTGGAGAAGAGGCAATGGACGATCTGTCACAATTGGTGGCCTCGGCATCGCAAGTGGACGGCCCTGAAAATGACATGGACGACCTCGGTCTCCTTGTGGATGAAACCGACAATCCGGCCCCCCCAGAGGGAGACGCTGGCGAAAATTCCCAGGCAGCCGCCCCCATGGATAACCTGGCACAGCTGGTGGAATCGGCATCAGAGGATGGACAGGAGGAAATGGACAACCTCAACCTCCTGGTGGAGGAACCGGAAGCACCTCACGGTACGCCGGTTGACCGACTTGAAACCTCGAACCCGGCAGAAGCCCCGGTAGGTTCCATGCAAGGCGAAGCCCTCCATGCCGCCGACAGCGATAAGATGGATGACCTGGCACAGTTGGTGGAATCCCGGAAACCCGAGGAAATGGAACCCACAGTCCACAACACCTTGACCTCACCCCCGGAACAACCGGAACCGATGGCTGCACCCGTTATTGTCAAACCCCGGATCTCCCCCAAGGATGACATCAAGCAATACAAATCCGCAATCATGAAAATCATCTATGAGCTGAAAACAAAAGGCCTGTCTCCGGAAGAGGCAACCCAGGGTTTCAACAAACAGGGCATTGAAACCCTTTCAGGCAGACCCCAATGGCAGGTCAACGCCATGTCCAAGATCTATGCCTTGTTTGATGCGGCCGGACAATAGCCGCATCATGGTTCATTTGGCTTGCCCCGGAGTTAACCGGGATGGCTGTCATTCCACATCAACGCATTCATATTCTTCGCTGCAACGTGTCATGTGATTTTAACGTGCCCCGGCATTGACCGCAAAGCGGGTATCCACGAACTTATCCAGGTCCACCAGATCCGTCATAATCTTCATCTCATCCATCATGTATTTCTGAATCAGATCCAGGTCTTCCTTATCCGGCATCAATTCCCCCGTGAGGATGCGATCGGGGGGAGAGGTCAGAACCTGTTTTATCAATTCCGGATCCTGGGACAGAAAATCCCCGCCAATGATCGCTGCCGGTTCCGGTTGGGCATCCACGGCCACCCCGGAGCGGACAAAACTGGTACAGATCTCCTGGACGGCCTCGGGATTCTTTTGGATGACCTCCGACCGCATGACAAATACACAACAGGGATGCTTGGCCCAGAGATCCTTTGACAGCTGGAATTCATCCCCCCGTCCCTGGGCAATGACCTGGGACCCAAAGGGTTCTGCAACGATGAATCCCCCGATTTCACCATCGTCGTCATATTCGATGGCCTCGGGCATCTGGAAGGGTGCCACCACTTCAAGGACCACATCCACACCTTTTTCCGTGGCCCGGCCCGGCCTAAGGCCCTTTTCCGACAACAATTTGTGAAACAGCATGTTATGGATGGAAAGCTGGTAGGGAATCAGCACGGTCTTACCGGCAAAATCTTCTATTTTTTCAATGCCCGCTTTCTTGCTCTTCACCAGAATACTGCCGGATTTATGGGCCAGTAGCAGCAGTTTCAGATCCACTCCGGATTTGAACAGGTCCATGGCCGTTGGCGCCAGCACCATGGCCCCGTCAATGGAACCCACTGCCAGGGCATCGGCAACTTCGTTCCACCCGTTCTTCACCACCGGTTCCAGGGTACAATGCTGGAATTTTTCCATCCCCTTCTGAAGTTTAAGGGCTGAAACGCCAAGGATCAGATGATCGGTAATTTTGAGATAGCCTATTTTGATTGCCGGTTTATCCGCCATGGAAATACCTCCGGGTAAAGATAAGGTCGGTCAAGATATCAGTTCTTTGCGGGGAACTGTGAATTAAAATCTTTGATGGATTTGATGGCCGCCAGGCCATTATTCATTCCGTTTGCAACGGGTAAAATCTTACATATTTCAACAAGAAAGTAAAGCACGAGTTTACTGCCAGGCAAGGATTTCGACATTTACCCCAAGGTTTTCGGAATGAAAAGCAAGTAAATTAGTCCAGGGATTTTTCTATAAGGAAACTTGCCAGTTTCATATCCCAGGGAGTGGTGAGTTTGATATTGGCTTCACTTCCTTTGACCAGTGAGACGGCATGGCCGCTGTTTTCCATAACAGAGGCGTCATCCGTGGCCTGGAAACCGGTTGTTTTCGCAGTTTCGTAGGCGGACAAAAGAAGATCCAGGGAAAAGACCTGGGGGGTCTGGACACGGTAAAGCCGCTTCCGGTCCACTGTGCCGGCGACATCAATCCCGTCTCTGCTCTCCTTGACCGTATCGGTCATGGGAAGGGCCGGGATTGCCCCGCGCCGGGGCAATGCGCCTTCCATGAGCCGGTCGAGAAGCCCATGGGAGACAAAGGGTCGTACCCCGTCATGGACCAGGGCCATGGTCTTATCCGGCGTCAGACCGGCGGAACGGGCCGCCTGTAATCCGTTGTATACCGATTCCTGGCGGGTGGGGCCGCCTGCAACCATTTCGACCGGCGTTTCAATGCTGTGGGGGGAAAGGATATGGGACCTACAAAAGGCATGGTCTTCGGCCGGGGTCACTAGAAAAATCTGGGACACACAAGGATGGCGGTCAAATGCGTTGAGGGTGTGAACCAACACCGGGATCCCGTCCAGTTCAAGGTATTGTTTACGGAGGGTGGAGGCCATGCGAAGGCCTTTACCGGCACCCAAAATAATGGCGATGTAGGTGGTCTGTTCCATCTCAGGTCAGGTAGATGAGTTCCTTGGGCAGGGGAATCCCCTTGCCCATGACATCTTCACCGTAATTCACCCCGGCCAGGATCAACAGATCGTTCAGGGCACGAGAATTTCCAGTAAAGGTGACGGTTTCAATTTTTTCCTTGTTGATCTTTCCCCCGGCCCACTGGATATCAAGGACGGAAGAGGCATCAAAACAATCCCCGCCCACCCTGAGCTGTACCTCTCCGCCGTAGTGCTGGACAATTTTGGCCACCAAAAGGCTGGGGCGGCTGTGGAACCCTCTGTCCTTGGGAATGGCCACCTCTATGCTTCCGGTCTCCATGTTCTGGTTCAACACCGTGGAGGCCACCTTTTTACCCGAAGACAGAAACCTCCAGGCATAGAAGAGACAAAAATTCATGGCCCGGTCCAGAAGCACATCCGGATCAATGAGTTCCGCAAGGTTCTCGCTGACCTTTTTGTACTCTTCCTTGAACCCCACATCATAGAGGTGACGTTCGTAAAAATGGAGCAGCCGGCCCATGACCTGAAGCATGTGAAAGACAATGGAAAAATGACTCCTCAATTGTTCCAGGATCTGGTTATCCTCTTCGGATTCCAGGGAAACCACATAGGAGTCAAATGAAGACTGGATATTGTGAACCCGCATCTCATAGCTGCGGATGGCCACCTCGTTTATCTTTTCCGGAACAATGGTGTGTATCTTTTTCAGATCATACCGTTCGTAAAAGGCAAATTGCTCGAAATCCCTGACCACTTCCAGAAATTCACTGGAAATCCGGGCCAGGTTCTTCTGTTTCTGTTTTCCGGGGTTGATATCGTCAATATTATGATCCAGCTGCTGGGTGGAGGAGATCCCCGGGAAATAGCTTAGGTCATATCCCGAAGTCGGGATAACAATGCCGAGACGCTCGGCCTCCTTCAGGATAACTGGAGCTGCAAGGCGGATGGAGTCCTGGATGGTCCGCAGGGTATCCAAGGCCTCCTGGCGAAAAATGTCCTGCCCCCCATCTTCAAATGTATAGAATTTAAACCGGTTCAGGATGTGGCGCTGGCTGTAACTGGCAAGGGAAAGATGGCGGATGGTGGCACTCAGTTCCCGGTAGAAAACCCATTCGGAATTCTTTTTTGCACCGTGGAAATCCAGGAAATCTTCAAGGATATGGGAGTTGACGATGAGTTTTGAATAAAGCTTCTTTGTGAAAATATATTCCGGATCATCCAGACGATGAATAAACAAAAGACATTTTAAATACTCAAAGGAAAATATATTTGCCTTTTCTTGAAAGGAAATATCACAACTCTTATCCATACCTCTCTGTTCCCAACCAATAAAAAAATTTCGGCCTGACCGGCCCGTAAGCCGAATTCTGTTACCCGGGACGGTTACCCGTCTTCGGATCAACGATCATTCATCTAGGATGCACGTTGCCGTGCACCTCAAGCAACCTACCCGTAAACTTGGGCGGACAGCCCTCAAGCGTTTACCTATTTGGTCTTGCACCGGACGGGGTTTACCAAGCTTTCCCAGTCACCTGGGAAACTGGTGCGCTCTTACCGCACCGTTTCACCCTTACCCGACACTCAATTGTGCCGGGCGGTCTACTCTCTGCTGCACTTTCCTTCACGTTGCCGCGACTCCACGTTATGGAGCGTCCTGTCCTGCGGTGTTCGGACTTTCCTCCCGGTGACCCATGCCACCCGGCGATCGTTTGTTCCGGACAGGCCGAAATTTTATATCAATCTTCTTTAAAATACAGAATTCGTGAACATTGGGGACAGCTGACCAGGGAATTCCCCCGCTGCACCTCGATGCTCATCTGGGGTGGGATATTCATAAAACATCCCTGGCAGACCCCGTTACGGGTTTCTGCAACCGCCATCCCCTGGTTCATCTTTGAAACACGGTTGAATCGGTCCATGAGAAAGGCATCCAGGTTTTCACCGATATCCTTCCGTTGCCGATAATAGTCTTCCAACAATTCTTTATCATCGGTGGAGCGTTTGTCAATCTCGTCCTGCTCCGCCTTCACCTGGGATTCGAGCAATTGATAGTCTTGTTCAAGTTCTTCAACCTTGGCCCCCAAGCCGTCCCGCACTTCATACATCTCGAGCAGTTCGGTTTCCAGGGCATCCTTCCGCTTTTTATTGTCATCCACCTCCCGCAGCAAAACCTGATACTCCTTCTGGGTTTTCACCATCCTCAGGTTTTCATTGCTCTTGATAATGCGGTCGGTCAGCACTTGGACTTCTTGCTCCGCTGTGATGCAATTTTTTTTGGCAGCATCAAAGCTCTCTTTTTCAGAGGCCAGGGCAGTTGCAAATTGTTTCAACCGGGCTGCGGTTTTCACCTTTTGCTTTTCAACGGATTCAAGAACCGACTGAAGTCTGACAATTTCAGTTTCGGCCTCTTGAAGTCTAACAAGGGTTTCAATATCTTGTTTAGAAATTTCCTTCATAGCCTATCCTTACACTAAAACAAATGGATCCAACTCTTTTTTAAATCCGATCACTTCTATTTCCAGTCCCGAATCATCTGCAATGGCGTTCAGCCGTTGGGTCAGAAAATCGACCACAATGATCTCGGAGCCAAAATGGCCGGCATCAATCAAGGCACGATCGTGGATCTCGATTTCCCGTGCCTCGTGGTATTTTATATCTCCGGTGACGTAAAGGTCTGCGCCTGAATCAAAAAATGAAGAGAGCAAAGAGCCACCGGAACCGGTGCAGACGGCAATTCGCGAGACAGGAAGATCAAGGTTTCCGATCACCCTGATCTTGGGCAAACCAAGGGCGGTTTTCAAAGACTGGGCCACCGCCTTCACCGTGGTCTTCTCAACGCTGCCGACCCTGCCGATTCCCGTTGCAACCGTCTGCTCCGCTACCGGGTCCGGAACCAGGGGGGCCGGGTCCGACAGATGAAGGTATTCAGAAAAATAATCATTGAGGCCGTCTTCTGCTTTATCCAAATTGGTATGGGCGGAAACAACGGCAATCCCGTGGCGGGCCGCATGGGCAATGATCTGGCCCGGCATGGCGTCGAAATCCAATTGTTTGGGCATTTCCATGGCCAAAGGGTGATGGGTCAGCAGAAGATCCACACTCCGGGAAACCGCCTCGGCCATGGCCTCCAAAGAGACATCCAAAGCCACCATCACCTTTTTGACCCTGCCCTGATAACTTCCGGCCTGGAGGCCGCAATTGTCCCAGGCTTCGGCAAGACGGAAGGGGGCAATTTGGTCAACCAGATCGACAACTTGTTTTACCGTGACGCTCATTTTCCCTCTTTTATAAACTAAAAAAGCGTGGTTGATCACCACGCTTTTTATCTATTTTATGTCCATATGTCGCAGGCATGTCTAATGATGTTCAGACTTTCCTTTGGGGTGTTGTATTGCCATATTGTACCTGCGATCCTTAATGGTGGGCCCACCTGGATTCGAACCAGGGACCGACCGGTTATGAGCCGGTGGCTCTGCCAAACTGAGCTATAGGCCCATTTTTTCTCGCCTACACAAACTGGAATTATATATAGTACCCGTTTTTTGAAGTCAAGCTCTAATTCTCGATAAAGGTCTTGAGCTTCTTGCTCCGGGTAGGATGGCGCAATTTTCTCAACGCCTTGGCCTCGATCTGGCGAATCCGTTCACGGGTAACGGTAAAATCCTTACCCACTTCTTCCAGTGTATGGTCAGATTTTTCACCGATGCCGAACCGCATTCTCAATACCTTTTCCTCCCTGGGAGTCAGGGTGGCCAGAATCTTACGGGTCTGTTCGGCAAGGCTAAAATCAATGGCGGCCTCGGAGGGAATGGAGAACTTCTTGTCCTCGATAAAATCACCAAGATGGCTGTCCTCTTCCTCCCCAATGGGGGTTTCAAGGGAGATGGGCTCCTTGGCGATTTTCAGCACCCGGCGCACCTTGTCGATGGGAATTTCCATTTTTTCGGCAATCTCTTCCGGCGACGGTTCCTTGCCCATTTCCTGGACCAGGTAGCGGGAGGTCCGGATCAGTTTATTAATGGTTTCAATCATGTGAACCGGAATCCGGATGGTTCTGGCCTGGTCGGCAATGGCACGGGTGATGGCCTGGCGAATCCACCAGGTGGCATAGGTGGAGAACTTGTAGCCCCTGCGGTATTCGAACTTATCCACGGCCTTCATCAGACCAATGTTTCCTTCCTGGATCAAATCCAGGAACTGGAGTCCACGGTTCGTATATTTCTTGGCGATACTCACCACCAGTCTCAGGTTGGCCCGGACCAGTTCCCGTTTGGCAAAATCCGCACTCTTCCGGCCCCTGTCAATTCCCTTGATGATCTGACGCAGATCATCCGCATCCCCCTTGATCATCTCCTTGCGGAGGGCTACCTGGCCAAGGATGGAATGGATATCATTGTAAAGCACCGTCAGACGCTCTTCTCCAATGTCTGTTTTACCCATGGACCATTTTAGGAATTTTTCCTTGTCGTTTACCTGCTTGATCAGGGTCTCCCGGAGGACGTTAAAGGTCCTGGCACAGCGTTCCAGAAGTTTATCAATGGTATCGAACCAGGTGATGGTATTGCGGATATTCTTTTCAATGGTGTCGATCACGTTGGATTCGAACCGCCACCGCTTCAACTCTTCAAATATTTTCTGGGTATTGTCGGAGATTTCATTGACAACGTTCTGGTACTTTTTGGTCCCCTTTTTCATATCCGCAAGGATATCCCGCTTGTCCTGGTTCTGCTCGTGGATTTCACGGATGATGTTCAGGGACTCCAGAAATTTTTCCTGTTTGGAGGTTTCATCCACCACCCCGTCCCCTTCATCCACATCCCTCAGGACATGTTTGGGACGCATGGCGCGGTGCTCCATTTTTTCCCCGTAGAGGAAAATGGTATTCAGGGTCAGGGGGCAGTCCAGCATGGCCCGAAGCACATCCCGTTCCCCCACTTCGATCTTCTTGGCGATCTCGATTTCACCTTCCCGGCTCAGGAGAGTGACCATGCCCATCTCCTTGAGATACATCTTCACCGGATCGGTGACGGCACCGAATTCAAGGTCGGCCCGCTCTTTTTTAGGCGCAAACAGATCCTTTTTCTCATCGGATTCATCGGATTTGTTTTTGGACTTGGTTGTTTTGCGACTGGTCTCTTTCTTAGCCGTCTTTGCTGCAGGCTTTCTTTTGGGCTTAACCACGGTGGTCTTGCCGCTTTTATCCTTGTCCACCAACTGAATGCCCAATGCCTGGAATTGAACGACAATATCATCCAGACCATCAAGTGACTTTACATCATCAGCAATCGCATCATTGATTTCGGCAAAAGAGAGAACACCGGTTTTTTCCCCTTTTTTGATCAACTTTCTTAAAACCGATTTACTTATTGTTTGATTCTCTCCAGACGTACTTGCCTTACCTGCCATAAAATGCCTCCCAAAGGCTTAAAGTTATTGACCACCATGTAATTGCCGAATTTCCTGCTGCTTCTTTTTCAACAGCGCCATTACGTCAGCATCACAGCCCTTTTCCGCACTTATTATTTTTGTTGTCAAACGATTCTGTTCCTTTTTCCCCACACGGATAATCCGATTCACCAGGGTCATTGCTGCCTCTTGAATATTGTCTTCTTCCAGCCCCTGGGCCATGGACAATGATGATATTAACGACAGATCATCATTGTCGGTGAGCTTTGCCATCACATTTGTGGCAAACCGCCCGTCTTCGGAAGAGGTTTCCGCCATGACACTTGCAATGTGTGTGTATCGCTTGGAATAAAAATAATCCAGCACTCCGCTTTCCAAAATGTGGGCAATGAGATGGGGGTAGGCCAGCATAATAGCCAGCACCTGACGCTCCCGGGGATCTGATACCCGGGACGCTTCAATATTCTCCTGCTGCATCAAGGGATGAGCGGCGTTGGTTTGGTCCCGATGAAATTGCTGGCGGACCTTTTCCAGGACCGCCTTTTCATCGATGTTTAATTTTTCTGCTATCTCTTTAATATAAAGAGACCTCAGGGCACTGTCCTGGATCACGGAAAGGTGGGGTTTCATATCATTCAGCACCTTGACCCGACCTTCCACGGACATCCCATGGGTCTCCATGGCAACCTGGAGCAGAAACTGCATTACCGTTTTTGCCCCGGACGCCATTTCAATAAAGGCATCGGATCCGTGCTCCACCACATAGGAGTCAGGATCATGCCCCTTGGGCAACACCAATATACGGGTGTCCACCCCTTCCTTCATAAAAATCTTAATGCTGCGTTTTGCCGCATTAATCCCGGCTGCATCGGAGTCAAACACCAGGATCATGGTCTTGGCGTAGCCCTTTAGTATCCGGACATGTTCCGGGGTCAAGGCCGTGCCCAGACTGGCCACGGTATTTTTGACCCCGTTCTGGTAAAGAGAAAGGAAATCAAAATATCCCTCCACAATGTGGACGGTTCCTTCCCGCCGGCAATATTGTTTGGACTGGTGCAGTCCGTACAATATCCGGCTTTTATTGTATATAGGCGTTTCCGGGGAGTTCATGTATTTCGGGTTTTCTTCACTGCTCATCACCCTGCCCCCGAAACCGGCCACCTGCATGTTGATGTCAAAAATGGGAAACATCAACCGATTGCGAAAACGATCGTAGAACCCGTCCCCCTGTCTTTTGGGAAGCACCAGCCCGGAATGGGTTGCAGCCCTTCGCGTAATTTTCTCCCTGTGCAGGAAATTGACCACACCATCCCAGCCCGGCCGGGCAAAACCAAGGCAGAAGGTATCCATGGTCTCCTGGGAAATTTGACGTTTCTCCAGGTATGACCGTGCACCTGCTGCCGCAGAATCAATTTCTAAATTGTCTTGGAAATATTGCATCACCCTCTTGTTCAACCGGAACAATGACTCTTTGAGCATCATTTCGCTCCGCTTTGCCGGATCAACAGATTCAGTCTCGATGACAATATTATACTTCCTTGCCACCATTTTAACGGCTTCAGGAAAGCTGATGCCATGGTATTTCATGACAAAAGATAAAACATTACCGCCGGTGCTGCACCCAAAACAATGAAAAATCTGTTTATCCGGATTTACGGAAAATGATGGGGTTTTTTCGGCGTGGAAGGGACATAGACCGAAAAAGTTTCTACCCGATTTCTTCAATATAACAGATTCTGAAACAATATCAACTATATCTGAAGTGTTCAAAATTTCGGCAATTTTATCTTCAGGTATATACATTGCGACCGGTTTAAACTCCCAAAAATCTCCAAAATGGTGTTACAAGGATACTAAAATAAGACCTTAACAGGCCATGTCAATATCCCATGACAACCGAATTCATATCGGTTTCCCTTTTACGCCGTTCCTTAATCTATAAGGATACTCAGCCTGTATCTGCTACTATGTCAGGGGATCGGACGGAGGCATCATTCAACAGCCGACATCTGTCTTTTGTTTCAGCCAGGGCAATGATAGGTATGATTGTACTTTTTTCAAGTACACGGGGACTTGAAATCCCAGCTTTCCCATTTTTCGTTCCTGGTCTCAACCGGGATTTTGAACCAAAACCCTTATACAAACAAGACCTTTCCATAGAACATGCCTTGTCCTGCAAAAACGGTTTTTGCAACAGATTAACGGAATCCGGCTCGTTGTTCATCCCGGTCTCCCCGGAAAGGAGACCGGGGGATTAGAGACTCCCCTTGCTCGAAAGGGTGCCCGAAATCCTCTCGTTGGGACGGGTGGCCGCACTCAACGCCCTTCCCATGGCCTTGAAAATGGACTCAAGCACATGGTGCTCATTCATACCATAGCTGGCATTAATATGGAGGTTCAATGCCCCCCTTACCGAAAACGCCTGGAAGAATTCTTTGGCCAGATAAATGTCAAAGGGCCCTCCGGATCTCAGATTATCCGGGATATGGTAGACAAGATAGGGCCGGTTGGAAAGATCCACACTCACCCGCGTGAGGGCGTCGTCCATGGGCACACATGCATCTCCGAACCTCTGGATTCCTTTTTTGTCTCCCAGGGCTTCAAAGAAAGCCTGCCCAAGGACCAGACCGGTGTCTTCCACGGTATGGTGAAAGTCCACCCCAAGATCCCCCACCGCTTTAACGGAAAGGTCAAAGTAGCCATGGACCGTGAAGGCGGTCAACATGTGATCGAAAAAAGGGATTCCAGTGGAGATATCGGCTTGTCCGGTGCCGTCTAAATCCAGGTGGATATCTATTTCTGTTTCTTTTGTTTTCCTGGAAACAATTGCATTTCTAGCCATCAGATTATCCTTGAAATTGGACGCACCACAAATATTGTATCCGTCATTTTTTCCACCGAAAAGTAAATCACATAAAACGAATCTTGTAAAAATACATGAGCTGACAGCCAGTGTCAATTTTTTTATCCAACGCACGCCCCCTCAGGGCCAACCGTTCCCAATGTGGCAGGCCAAATTTTCACGGCATTTCCGGGTTAGCGGTTGCACTTATTGCAACAGCCCTTTATGCTTAACAGGTGGCGGGTAAAACCCGGCAAACGCCTCTTCCCAAAACGGGGTTATGAAATGAACATATCCAATATGTCACATACCACTGCCGTCCAGGCATCAACCGGCACCCGGGTTCATGGTCAGCCCCCCACTGGGGCCGCCCCGTTCGAAGACCCCAAAGCGGCTAATACACCGGCACCAAACAATGCCGTCGCCAATCCGGAACAGACCCTCACCCGGAATGAACTGCGTTTAATCGAAGAACTCAAACAAATTGACCTGGAAGTCCGACAGCATGAAATGGCCCATGTGGCCGCCGGCGCCGGCCTGGTTACCTCCGGAGCCACATTCAGCTACCAGAAGGGGCCGGACGGGAAAGATTATGCCGTGGCAGGAGAGGTGCAGATTGATGTGTCGCCGGTGCCCGGAGATCCCCAGGCCACCCTTCGGAAAATGGAACAGGTCAAGGCGGCCGCCCTTGCACCGGCATCCCCATCGGCCCAGGACCAGAAAGTGGCAGCCAATGCCGGGGCCCAGGCAATGAAAGCCCAGGCCGAACTGGCCATCCTCAGGGCCAATCAAGACACCAAGAACCCGCCATTGTCCGCATCCCCTCCCATGGAGAGAACCCAGTCCTATATAAGGGTGGGCAACCTGCCCGAGGAAGAGATCACCAAATTTCAGATCATTGCCTGACCCGTCAAACCTATTTGATCAGCTTCACAATATCCCGAAACCGGTCACAGTCCGTATCCCCCATGAGTTCAAAAAAGAACATCTCCACACAGGTGATTTCACCGCCCATTTGCCGAATCCGATTCAGCCCGGTGGTTTTATTGGCCAGTGTTCTAGAAGAGACGCAATCTTCCACCACCTGCACCCCATACCCCATCTTCAACAAATCATGGGCCGTCTGGAACACACAGATATGGGTTTCAATTCCGGCCAGGACCACCTGCTTTCGTCCCAGTGCGGTTAATGCCTCCATGAATCCGGGTTCACCGCAACAGGAAAAACTGTTTTTGGCAATGGGGGATTGATCCGTTAAATGCCGGGAAAGGCAATCAATGGTAGCCCCCAATTTCGATGGAATCTGTTCCATCCAGATCACGGGGACACCAAGGCGAACACTCCCTTGAATCAAGATTTCCAAAGCCCCATGCAACGCATCTTTATCGTGCATGATCTGGGCCAGCTGCCCCTGGACATCCACCAACACCAATACCGTATCTTCGGTAACAAACATCAGACCCTCCCCAATGGAATTTAGATTAACATCAAATGGAGTTAATTTAAAAAAAACCCAGGACCATTTCAAGACAATTGTCACCGCCCCATTTTTGTCTTTGCCGACGACATTTTTTGGCAGAAATCCCCCTGGGACCCCAAAAAAGGAGCCAAGCCCCCCATGTTTCCACCATGGCACAGTTCTGGCTTACATAGGACATCAAACCCAAACCCAAAGCCGAGGAAACAAACACCAAGATGATATCATCCATACAAAACAATGTTTCAGCCCTTTCGGCATTTTCCAAACAGGTGGATACGTCTGCCAACAATGTGGCCAATTCCCTCACCGACAACTACAAGGCCAAGGAGACCCTCAACCTAGAAGGGACCCCCCAGGGCGTTGAAACAATTACACGTAAAATAGAAACAAAGGGACCGGTGGTGGTGGACCCGTTAAAGCAGGATGGCACCACAAAGGAATTGTCCAATGTGGACATTGCCAAGGAGATGGTCCAGCAAATATCGGCCCAGAACGGATTTGACGCCAATGCCAGGGTCATCAAGGACCAGGAGGAAATGGTGGGCACCCTATTGGATATTGTGGGTTAGGCCAGCGTTAAACCTGGAAGGCTTAGGCATGATCAACACCCCTTCCTCCTCCACCCCTAGTCGTTCGCACATCCCTTCAAGGTAAAAAACACCGGTTAATGCAGCCGTTACCGCATCCAGCTCATCGTGGCTCATGGCCTCTGATATTCCATGCAGGCCAAAATGCTTTAATCCCCTGGCAAGGAGGGACACTCCCGCCTGTTTTCTTGGAATTCCCATACAATCCTGGGTGCCGCCGGGATAGACCTCTATCACCTCCACCCCCATTTCGGCAAATTGATGTTTAAGCCCCATGGCCCGATGGGTCAGGTTCTGCATACACTTGATTAAGGCAGGATAAACACCCACTCCCCGTCGCCTCAGAATCCGTTCGCATTCACGGATAATCCCCCTTTGCTCCCGCTGGGGATCGTCGTCAAAACAATGGGTCCTTCCCAGGGGCAGCCCAAGGGGCGCATCAATACAGACCAGGGACACCTTCTCCTCCTGGGCCAGGGCCAAAAACGCCCCATTGGACCGCATTCGCCAGGTTTGGGCCCGCCCCTGCCTGAGCAGGCAGACCCCGCTTTCCTTTTTTTCCGAGGCCACCAGATCAATGCCAAGAACGGTGGCTTGATCTGCTTTCCCTTTTTCCATGGCGCCATAGGTCATGGGGGGCGCCCCCCCATAGCCTTCCCACTCCATCCCTTTTCGCTCCATCACCCCGGCCACCCGGGCTGAAAAAGGTTCCATTGACGACAGAAACTGAGCCGGTACACCTTGCATTTCCCCCTGGTGCCGGATATGGTCATCCAGTGCTTCTGCCAAATAGACAAGGCTTCTGGTGCTATACCCCACCACCCCGTCCAAGGCATTTGCCTCCCCTTGGACGTACGCCTGCCAGCGTATCGATACTGGAGGTGTTTTCGACTTGAACACCCCGCCCCTCCCCCATGGGGCTCCATCCCGTTTTTTGGATTTTCCCACATGGGAACTCAAATCCAGTGACACCTCCGGAATCTCCGCCCCCGGCCATAGCTGCCGGACAAAGGCCATTCCCCTTTGCAGACGCTCCAGGCAAACCATCCCCCCTGCCCTGGACAAGGCATTCAAAAAGGAGGAAGGATCCTGACCCTTAATATAACAGCCCCGCTCCCCGCCCATCACCCACTGGGCCAGGATCAAGTCCCCGTAATACGGACTGCTCCCCGTGGTTTTCACATCCAGAAACAAGAGTTTTTCAGGGAAAGAGGCTGCCATGCAATATCCAAGGGATAAAGGCAACCGCGCCTTAAAATAGGTAATATCCCCATTTCCCAGCGCAGCCCTTGCCCCATGATTTTCTTCCACCCTCCGGGGAAAACACCGGTCAAAATCATCCCAGGATAAGATTCCCCGACGCCACAACTTTTGTTCCGTCTTGGCCCCAATCCCCCTTAAATGCTGGAACCGGCACCGAAGAAGAGGCCCTTTAACACTTTCCATTTTTCATACCCCACTCCAAAGACATTCTTAATTGCACAGCTGTGAATCCCAGAAAACAACCACCGAACACGCCCACCATCATCCATTTTTACGCTTATTAAAACTTTATCCGAAAGCCCCGCTACGGATTCCACTTCACCCAAAAGCAACAGGGGGGGGGGGGGGGGCAGTTTCACCCAGCCCATTATCCCAGTTCAAGTAAACAAATTCCACAGCGCCCTCCATGGAACAAAAACAGATTAAACATAAAACATTGTCATCTAAAAATCGAAGGAATTGAATGGGAAAATAGGGTTGGGAAAAAGAAGTAGGACCGCCAAGGGGATCATGTCATCACACTGCCCCCCAGGAAGTGTAACCCAACGCTTGTATCTGGATTGAAAGGGACGAGAAGCGGCAGCCATGATCACCGCGAATCAATTTTAACCACCCCAAAATAACAAATGCCTTTCAGAAATCCCGGAAAAATCTCTGAAAGGCATTTCTTTATGGTACCGAAGAGAGGGCTTGAACCCCACCTGAAATATTTTTTATTTGTTATTTCAGACAGTTACTTTTGAGCCGCACCAAATTTGCACCACCATAGCCGGTGGTGCATCTTCCCAAATCGTATCCGCTGATCAATTTCAAAATAATTCTACGGCAAAAACGCTTTTGCCCAATCCGGCAAAGATTCGGCTTTAATTTCATACGCTCCGGATTTCATTACAAGGATCTGACGAAAAGGATTCTCCCTTGAAGAATTATCCAGAATCCTGGCTTCATCCACTATGGATAAAGCCGTCTTAATATGTTTCATCGTCCGGGGAATGCGTGAGTGAATTTTATCAGGGGGAACACTATGGCCACCTTCGGCAATGCGCTGCTTCACACGGGCCTCATTCAAGCTTGAATCACTTAAATGAATATAGACGATGGTCACTCGGTAACCATTGGCCTTAGCCTGCGCAATGAAATCAATCTTCGATTCATGGGAAAAAACCGTTTCAAAACAAAAAGAAGCGCCTTCGGTGATCAGATCTTCTCTGATCTTTGCCGCAACAGTAGCCGCATGGTAACTCAAATTTTCAGCATTATCAGGATCAATTCCTTTGGCAATCAAATCGGCATTCACAAACTTGATGCCGCGCTTGGCCAAAAACAAATCGTAAAATGTGGATTTACCTGCGCCATTCCCTCCGGCCAATATCCAAAGCTGCTTTGGGTTAGCCATCACAGAGCCTTAAATTTACCGTTTTCAAACGATCCTGTTTTCCGCTCTCCCGTAGCAGAATCAACACGATCCAGATATCCAGGACGTTCTTGACTGGCCTCATAATAAACCCGAGCAGATGTCACCTTCTGGGAAAGCAGTCCACTTGCTCGATCACTCTCTAAATCATCGAATATAGAATCGGAATCAATGGAAGTCGTTTGGACGGAATCAGGAACTTCCAATTTAATTATTTTGATTCCCTGGGATACGGCGTATGCATCGGCAACCGTCAATTTTGACGAAATAGCTTTACCCAACTTAGCCCAATGCTCAATTTGTTTGGTTTTAGATCGATTCTCTATCCTTGCCTCACGCTCTGCTTGGCGTGCCAGATCACTATCTATTCTTAAAGATACGGTTCCCATTATTAACCTCTCTATCTTTTGTTGCCACAGTTTGCATCCTAATGATGCATTATGCTACATATTTTAAGGATCATGAATACCGAAGTCAAATAAAAAAGGCACCTTGAAAAGGACTCTTCCCTCACAACCCCACCTAAGATTTTGATTTAGTACGATAGAAGGTAAGACCTTTTTTCATAAGGATTTAAGCAAAACATGACGTATTAGGTACGTCGAAATCTCCCTATAAAAAAAAATCAAATAAAACCTCTATAAAAAAGCCCTCGGGGTTCTTCCTAAAGAACATGCACAATTAGGAGAACTGATTTCCATTGATGGCAGTTTAATTGATGCGGTTTTATCAATGTACTGGGCTGATTATAGAAAAGGTGCAAAAAAAGCCAAGGCCCACTGTGGATTTGATATCAACCACGGAATTCCAAACAAAATATTCCTGACGGGCGGTAATGGTGGAGAACGACCTTTTGTAACGCGTATCCTTTCCAAAGGTCAAACCGGTGTCATGGATCGCGGATATCAATCACATAAAGATTTTGATCTACTCCAAGAAGAAGGCAAACATTTTGTTTGCCGCATTAAAAACAAAACAACCCGGACCATAATCGAAAAGCATGATATCAACTCTGACAGTTATATTTTCTATGATGCACTGGTCCTTCTTGGTACTCCAAATCAAAACCAGACTGAAAAACCAGTTCGAGTTGTCGGGTATGAAATTTCAGGCATCAAATACTATGTGGCCACGGATAGACATGACTTGATAGCTGAACAAGTAGCAAGTGCTTATAAACTCAGATGGACCATCGAGGATTTTTTCAAATGGTGGAAAGAACATCTAAAGGTATACCATCTGATTGCACGCAGTGAATATGGGCTTATGGTTCAAATTCTATCGGGCCTAATCACTTATTTGCTGCTGGCTATCTACTGCCGGGAACAATTCAATGAAAAGGTTTCAATTAAAAGGGTTCGACAACTGCGCACCGCTATCTTGAATGACCTTTTCACTGGCGGCAACAATACTCCGCCGAATTTAGACAGGGACAATATTGTCAAAGATCAAAAAATTTTAACACAAGCAAAAACCTAACCGGACATTACTGAATACAATTACAACATCCAGCTCCACGATTTCTTTTATGATTATCTGTATGGGGAAGAAGAGATCCTGACCATGGACCAGCTGCCCAAGTTTCCCAAAATTCAATTTGTGCTAGGATTCCGGAAGCTGGTGGACATTGAGACCCGGGAAAAGATTGTGAGCCGGATCAAGAAAGACACCTATTCCCACAACCCAAAGATCTGGCTTGGAATTGACATTTTGTGTTCCTATGCCAAAATCCGGCCCATCGACCTGCGGCGGATCCGGGAGAGGGACATTGATCTGAAGTATGGTTTTATGACAGTCTGGCGGCCATCCAAGACAAAGAACCGAAAGAAACCCAAGGTGGTAAGCATCAAACTCCTGGACTACCACCTGGAAGAAATCAAAAAAATTAAACGGGATCACCCGGCCACGGACGAAGTTCTGTTTTTCCGGCATCCGGAAGATTCCAAATATCCCAACAGACCCTTGGGCAAGGATCAGCTGTACCGGGCCTGGAAAAAAGGGTGTGCTGTTTTTGGAATTGAAGATCTGGATCTATACGGGGGAACCCGGCATTCATCCACCACGGCCATCGGCAAAATGCTGGGCAAGGATCGGGCCCGGGATTTCTCCGGACATGACACCAACGAGGCCTTTGACCGGTACTGCCAGATTGGGGAACAGGATGACTTTGATATCTCCCAACCCATGGCCAAAGCCCGGGGGAAAATCGTTGATTTTGAGACGGCAAAGAAGGCCCAGAAATAGGGGGCACCACCTGCACCACAAGCGCACCACCGATTGGGCATAAAAAACCCGAAATCTGGAATGATTTCGGGTGATTATGTGGTACCGAAGAGAGGGCTTGAACCTCCACGCCTTGCGGCACTAGATCCTAAATCTAGCGTGTCTACCAATTCCACCACTTCGGCAATGAAGTTCTTAAAGGTGGTGCCGAAGGGGAGATTCGAACTCCCACAAGCGTGCGCTCGCTAGTCCCTGAAACTAGTGCGTCTACCAATTCCGCCACTTCGGCATTACCTCTTGGATCCTCGCTGCGGGCAAGAATTAATGATTGCGTCGCAACGATGGTTAGGGTATATATATTTGTTTGTGCGCATTGTCAAGAACATTTATTCCGACCATAGGGAAAATATGCATTTAATCGAAAATCTGGATCAAATCAGCAGCGTTTACCCAAACGCTGTTGTTACCATGGGCAATTTCGATGGTGTCCACAAAGGACATCAGGCCCTGATAAACCAGGTCAAACAAAAGGCAAAAGAGCTGGACGGCACTTCCATTGCCATCACCTTTGACCCCCACCCTTTAAGGGCTCTGGGCATTTCAAGCCCTCCCCTGATCACCCGCAGGGATCAGAAAATCGAACTGCTTGAAGCATCGGGTGTGGATGTGCTGATCTGCCTTCCCTTTACAAAGGAACTGGCCGACCTTTCCGCAGACGCCTTTATCCAGGACATACTGGTCGACACCATTGGCATGAAATGCATTGTCATCGGACCGGACAATACATTCGGCAAGAACCGGAGCGGCAATATCGAGACCCTGAAAAAAGAAGGGAAGCGCCTGGGATTTGAAACCATTGTGGCCTCCTGGATCAATGACACCGATGCAGGGGACCAGCGCATTTCTTCCACCCGGATCCGGGAAACCGTGATGTCCGGAGATGTGGAACAGGCACGAAAATACCTTGGCCGATACTATCAGATCCGTGGTAAGGTGATCAAAGGCCGTGAACGGGGGGGCAGCCAATTGGGCTTCCCCACCGCCAATATCAAACTCCATGACGAACTCTGTCCCAAGCTGGGCGTCTATGCCGTGGAGGTGGAGACCGAGGACGGACAACGCCGCCAGGGTGTGGCCAACATTGGTTTTTCCCCCACATTCGGGGATGAAATGTTCACCATTGAGGTCCATATCCTGGATTTTGAAAAGGACCTTTACGGAAGCCGGATCCGTGTCAACATGGTGGCCCGGCTTCGGGATGAGAAAAAATTCTCCAGCATTGAAGAGCTGGCATCCCAGATAAAAGCAGATATAAAGAAAGCAAAGGAAATATTATCCTAAAATGGCAAAACTTGAAATTGTCACATATCCGGCCAAGTCCCTTTCAGAGCCCTCTGAAAGGGTGGAAAAAATAGATGATGAGCTGAGACAGCTCATCCAGGACATGGGGGAAACCATGTTTGCCGAATCCGGTGTGGGCCTGGCCGCCCCCCAGGTGGGGGTCAACAAACGGCTCTTTGTCTATGACAGCCGCACCGAGGATCCGGAGATGGAGGATGCCGAAGAAGCATTCACCGCATTGATCAACCCCGAAATCATAGAAAAACGGGGCAGTTTTGTTTCCGAAAACGAAGGCTGCCTCAGCGTTGTGGAATACCGGGCCGATGTAAAACGGGCGGAAAGCGTCACCGTCCGGGCCATGGACATGGACGGCAACACCATCGAATTCGATGCCGACGGACTTCTGGCCGTGATCATGCAGCATGAAACCGATCACCTGGACGGCGTCCTTTTCATTGACCGCATCTCTTCACTGAAGCGGGCCATGTATAAAAAACGCGTCATGAAACAGCTGAAGGGGAAAAATTGAGCCAAACCACCCACATTGTATTCATGGGAACCCCGGACTTTTCCGTGCCCCCCCTGAGGGCCCTGGCCACCCGGGAAGACATCTGCATCGACCTTGTGGTCACCCAGCCCGACCGTCCCAAGGGAAGGGGAAAGAAACTGGCCTTTTCCCCTGTGAAGGAGGCCGCCATTGAGCTGGGCATCCCGGTTTTCCAGCCGGAAAAGCTCAACACGGACCAAGGGTTTGAAACCCTGAGCCAACTCAACCCCGACTATTTTGTGGTGGTGGCCTTTGGCCAGATCCTCTCCCAGAGGATCCTGGATATCCCCAAAAAATACCCCATCAACATCCATGCCTCCCTCCTGCCCAAATACAGGGGCGCCTCCCCCATCCAGGCGGCGGTGCTCAACCGGGACAAGGAGGCCGGCGTGACCACCATGGTCATGGCCAAGGCCATGGATGCCGGGGACATCCTGCTCATGGATTCCACCCCCCTGGATCCCGACCACACCGCATCCCAGCTCCACGACCGGCTCTCGGACATGGGCGGCAGGCTCATTGTGGAAACCCTGGACCAGATCAATGCTGGCACCCTGCCCCCCACCCCCCAGGACCACGACCAGGCCACCTATGTGGGCATGCTCAAAAAAAAGGACGGCCGCATCGATTGGAACCGGACCCCGGACCATATCCGGGCTCATATCAACGCCATGACCCCCTGGCCCGGCGCCTTTACCCAACTTGACGGAAAACGCCTAAAAATTTTCAACGTCATTCCCGACCCCACGCCTCGCACCGACACCCCCGGTACCATCTTTGCCTGTGACGAAAAGGGCATCCACGTGGCCGTTGAAGACGGCAGCGTCTGCATCACCTCCCTCATGGGCAGTTCCGGCAAACGCATGGCAGCCGACGCCTTCCTTCGGGGACACCAGATCACCCCCCCCTCCCGGTTTGAATAATGAAAAGCAATCCCCGCAGAACAGCGCTGGACATCCTCCAGCGCTGCGAAAAAAAGAATTGTACCCTTGATAGAAGCCTTGGGGATGCCGACGCCCAGCTGGCAGACCTCTCCCCCAAGGACCGCAACCTGACCCATGCCCTGGTATTCGGCGTCCTCAGATACCGGGCCCGGCTGGACCATGTCATTGCCCATTTTTCCAAAACCCCTTTTGACAAGCTGGATCCCCTGGTGGTGAACATCCTTCGCCTGGGACTTTTCCAGCAGCTCTTCATGGACCGCATCCCGGACTTTGCCGCCATCAACACCAGTGTTGAACTGACCAAGGCCAAGATCGGCCGCAGGGCAACAGGGTTTGTCAATGCCATCCTGAGAACCGCCCAGAGAACACCCCTTCCCGAGCTGCCCGATCCGGAAGAAGACCCGGCAGAACATCTCAGCATAACCCATTCCATGCCGGCCTGGCTCATCAAACGCTGGCTGAAAACCCATGGGGAGGAAAAAACCCGGGAGCTCTGCACCCGGATCAACCAGATCCCCGTCCTCACCCTGAGGACCAATGGGCTCAAGACCGACCAGGAGAGCTTCACAGCCCTGCTGACCCAGGCCGGTCACCCCCCGGAGCCCACACGCCACAGCCCCCACGGCCTCCACCTCACCCATCCCGGTGCCGTGGATCAGCTCCCCGGATATGCCGACGGCCTCTTTCAGGTCCAAGACGAAGCCGCCCAGCTGGTGAGCCTGATCCTGAACCCCCAGCCCGGAGAACGCATCCTGGACGCCTGTGCCGGACTGGGGGGCAAGACCGCCCACATGGCCCAGCTCATGGGCAACAAAGGCGAGCTTGTGGCCATGGATCTCGAAGCCAAAAAACTGGTCAGCCTCAAGGAGGAAGTCCAGCGCCTGGGCATCGACATTGTCAAAACCCGGCCCTACAACCTGAGGAAGGCCAACATCAAAGATTTTTCCGGCTTCTTTGACCGGGTTCTTCTGGATGCCCCCTGCACCGGCCTTGGGGTGATGCGCCGCAACCCCGACACCAAATGGAAACGGGGTATCGGCGATATCCAGCGCCTGGCCGGACAACAGAAAAAACTCCTCAATGCCGCAGCCAACCTGGTCCGCCCCGGCGGGGTGCTGGTCTTTGCCGTCTGCTCCTGCGAGCCCGAGGAGAACCAGGAGGTCATCCACGCCTTTCTGGCCAAACGAAAGGACTACCAGCTGGATACCAGCTTTTGTCTGGAGGACCAGACCGATGTGCGTGAAGGCATCCCCATGCCTGGCCACCTGTTCAAGACCTATCCCGAGGCCGCATACATGGATGGCTTTTTCGCCGCCCGGCTCCTGCGCCGCCCGGCAGAATAATCCCCATTTGCAATTCCCCAGTCCGCCGTCAACCCGACGGCGGAACCACGGGAAGAACCCTTGAAAAACACCGCCGCAAGGGCCATACCCTGTGCCCTTTACGGTCCCACCTTCCCCCCACCTTGATTCTTTTCTCCGCCTTTCATGCAAGCCTTGATTTCCTGACTTGATCTCTGCAAATTAAAAATTTACAATTCATGTCTTGATTCCCGAATAAATTCAAAATAGAATACCCAATTTTCCACCCCAACACCCATTGTTCCCAAAAGGATTGGAACAATGGAGAGGAGAGCAACAATGGGACTCATCGCCCCCTCTATTTTGTCCGCAGATTTCACCCGCCTGGGTGAGGAACTCAAATCCGTAGAAAAGGCCGGTGCCGACTGGATCCACATCGATGTCATGGACGGCCAGTTCGTTCCCAACATCACCTACGGACCCATCATTGTCGATGCCTGCAAACGCACCACCGACCTTCCCCTGGACGTCCACCTCATGATCGAAACACCGGATCTTATCATCCCCGAGTTTGCCAAGGCCGGTGCCGACTATATTTCCGTACACGCCGAAGCCTGCACCCACCTGCACCGTAGCGTCCAGCTCATCAAAAGCCTGGGTGTCAAAGCCGGCGTCGCCCTGAATCCGGCCACCCCGCCCTCGGCCATTGAATGGATCATGGAAGAACTTGATTTTGTCCTTGTCATGAGCGTCAACCCGGGATTCGGCGGTCAGAAATTCATCGATTCCAGCCTGGAAAAGATCAGCATGCTCTCGGAGATGCTGGCCGAAATCAATCCCGAAGCCATTATCCAGGTGGACGGCGGCGTCAACGCCAACACCATCAAAGAGGTGGCCCAGGCCGGTGCCAAAAACTTTGTGGCCGGCTCCGCCATCTTCAACACTCCAGACTACACCCAGACCATAGCGGACTTGAGATCGGCCATGGAAGACTAATTCTTCCATCCACAGCAGCCCAAGGGGCGAAAGCAGACATCACAATGCAAAAACGCATCATCACGGTCCTGGCCAAGGACAGGCCCGGCATCATTGCCCAGGTATCCGACATTCTCTACCAGAACCAATGCAACCTGGAAAACGTCAACCAGATGATCCTGCAGAACCAGTTTGCCGGTTTTTTTCTGACCCAGGTTCCCAAACGCATCTCCCCGGAGGAACTGGAACAGACCCTGGCCCGGGAAACCGAAGGCTCCGGCCTGACCATCCACGTCACCGATGTGGAAGAAAACGGCACATCCACTCCCAACAGCGGGGACGACATCTTTTTGATCACCACCAGCGGCCCCGACCAGCAGGGGCTGGTGGCCCGCATTTCATCCATCATTGCCGGCCACGGCGCCAATATCATCAACCTGAAGGCCGTCTTCAAGGGCGGCCAGGCTCCCGAGGCCAATGTCATGTCCTACCAGGTACAGATCACCCCGGATGTGGACAGCAACGCCCTGTTTGCAAGCCTCAGGGCCAAGGCCGTGGAACTGGATCTGGACATCCGCATCCAGCATCGCAATATCTTTGACGCCATCCATAAAATTTAAAGGGGCCGGACCATGTTTGAAGATCATGAAATCCTCTCCACCATCGAAATGGTGAAGAATGAAAACCTGGACGTTAGAGCCGTCACCATGGGGATCAACCTCTTTGACTGCATCAGCCACGACCTTACCCAATTCAAAGCCAATATCCGTAAAAAGATCATCGGCCACGCAGCCGATTTGGTCAAAACCTGTGACGCCGTTGGGGATAAATACGGGATCCAGGTGGTGAACAAACGGATCTCCATCTCCCCCATCGGCCTTGTGGCCGCCCCCTTTTCCCCCGACCAAATGGTGGAAGTGGCCCTGGAACTCAACGCCATTGCCCGGGAAGTGGGCATTGATTTCATCGGCGGTTTTTCCGCACTGGTGGAAAAGGGCATGGCCGCCGGGGACAAAGCCTTGATCGCCGCCCTGCCCCAGGCCCTGGCAGAGACCCAGCGGGTCTGCGCCTCGGTGAACGTGGCCTCCACCAAGGCCGGCATCAACATGGATGCGGTCCTGGAAATGGCCAGGGCCATCAAAAAAACCGCCGAGATCACCGCTGCCGACGACGGCCTGGGCTGCGCCAAGCTCTGCGTCTTCTCCAACATCCCCCAGGACATGCCCTTCATGGCAGGGGCCTATTTGGGCGTGGGGGTTGCCGATGCCGTGATCAACGTGGGGGTTTCCGGGCCCGGCGTTGTAAAACGGGCCATTGAACGTAGCCTTGAAGAAAAACAAATGGGCCTGGGCCAGGTGGCAGAAGTCATTAAAAAGACCGCCTGCAAGGTCACCCGCATAGGAGAACTCATCGGCCGTGAAGTGGCCCAGACCCTGGGCATCCGTTTCGGCATCGTTGACCTTTCCCTGGCCCCCACCCCCACGGTGGGGGACAGCATCGGCGAAATCTTCCAGGCCCTGGGCCTTTCCCACATCGGGGTGCCCGGATCCACCGCCGCACTGGCCATGCTCAACGACGCCGTGAAAAAGGGTGGGGCCTTTGCCTCCTCCCATGTGGGCGGCCTTTCCGGCGCCTTTATCCCGGTGAGCGAAGACCTTAACATTGCCCAAGCCGCCCAGCAGGGGCACCTCACCGTGGAGAAACTGGAGGCCATGACCTGTGTCTGCTCCGTGGGCCTGGACATGGTGCCCGTGCCCGGGGACATCACCACCGACTGCCTGTCCGGCATCATCGCCGACGAAATGGCCATCGGCATGATCAATGCCAAAACCACGGCCACCCGGATCATCCCCGTGCCCGGCAAAAAGGCCGGAGATCGGGTCCACTTCGGCGGCCTTTTGGGGGAAGCCCGGATCATGGAAGTCCCCCACCTGGACGACACCAACCTCTTTGTCAATCACGGCGGCCAGATCCCGGCCCCCATCCACAGCCTTAAAAACTGATATTTCCGCTGCAGCCGGCTCCTTGCCGGCTGCAGCCCAACGCTTCACATCACCGAGTCCACATGACCACAGCACATTCCGACGCATCCAAGGCGTCCCTTGTCAATTACAAGATCATCTTTATCCTCACTCTGGTTCATTTTACCGGAGATTTTTATTCATCCTTTTTTGCGCCCCTGCTGCCCGCATTTGTGGACAAGCTGGGCCTGACCCTGGCCCAGGTGGGCTTTATCACCGGCATAATCAGATTGCTTGCCTTCATTATCCAGCCGGCCGTGGGCTACATGGCCGACCGGTACGAAAGCAGGTGGTTCTGCTTGACAGGGCTTTTGCTCACCTTTTTCATCATCCCCTTTTCCGGACTGGCTACCAATTACTGGGTCTTGATGATCATCCTCTGCCTGGGATCGGTGGGATCTTCCATGTTCCATCCATCGGTCACCGGGATGATCCCCCTCTATTCCGGCAACCGTACCGGTCTGTGTCTGTCCATCTTCAACACCGGAGGGACCTTGGCCTTTGCCGTTGGCCCGGTTTTCATCACATGGTTCGTGGGAATGTACGGCCTGGAACGTATGCCCTGGACCCTGGTCATCGGTCTTTTTTGTTTCCTGGTCTGCCTGAAATACCTGCCCGCTCCCGTCAGTGAAAACATGTCCCGGCACGGCTTTTTCGGATCCCTTAAGGAATCCATGGGGCCGGTATATAAAAGCATTATCCTCATCTGGTTGGTCATGGTTCTCAGGGCCGTTGCAGGCCAGGCATTCATGACCTTTATGCCCATCCACCTCACCCACCAGGGGCACAGCCTCTCCTCGGTGGGGTTCATCGTGGCCCTGTTTACCCTGGCCGGTACCCTTTCCGGCCTCATCTGTGGCTACCTGGCCGATCGCATCGGTTATAAAAAGGTCTTTTTCCTTTCCCATGTCTTCATGACCCCGGCCCTGCTGCTCTACCTGCACTTCACAGGCCCCCTGGTCCTGGCCACCGGATTCCTGGCCGGGTTCTTTGTCCTGGCCCCCCTGCCCCTGGGCGTGGGCCTGGCCCAGAAACTGGTCCCCAAATCCAGGGCCATGGTCTCCAGCCTGATGATGGGCTTTGCCTATGGCCTGGGCGGGGCCATCTCCCCTGTCATTGGGAAATTCTGCGATGTCTACGGCATTGAAACCGTCATGGGATATGCCGCCTTTATCCCCCTGATCAGCCTGGTTCTCATCGCCGGTTTCCCAAATGTAGCCCCCCCGAAACCCACCGATTAAATCCATATAAACCAGGGGTCCTAGCGGTTTCGCCCCGTAACCAGCAGCCCCAAAGAAAAAGGCCGGCAGGTGCGTGAAGCACCTGCCGGCCTTTTTCTTTGGGGTATCGCCCCTGGGCCCTATAGGGGATAGGGGGTCAAGCTTTCGTAACCGTCCTCGGTGACCAGGATGGTCTGTTCAAACTGGGCGGAAAGGCTGCCGTCGTTGGTCACGGCCGTCCACTGATCCTCCAGGACGTGGAGGTGACGCTTGCCCAGGTTGATCATGGGTTCGATGGTAAAGACCATTCCAGGTACCAGGACCACCCCGTCCCCGGGTTTACCGAAATGGAGGATCTGGGGCTGCTCGTGGAAGTCAACGCCCACGCCGTGCCCCACAAATTCCCGGACCACGGAACATTTCTCACCTTCGGCATAGGATTGGATGGCATATCCGATATCCCCCAGGGTGGCCCCGGGGCGTACAACCTCCATCCCCCGTTTCAGGGACTCGGCCGCAACGGCAACAATCTTCTGCCCCTGGGCCGTGGGGGTTCCGGCAAAAAAGGTCTTGTTGGCATCGGCGTAATAGCCGTTGAGAATGGGGGTGATGTCCACATTGACAATGTCCCCTTCCTTGATGACCCGGTCCCCGGGAATTCCGTGGCAGATCACCTCGTTTATAGAAACACAGACACTCTTGGGAAACCCCCTGTAATTCAGGGGAGCAGGAACGGCACCGGCCTTGATGTGCTCTTCATGAACCAGGGTGTTGATCTCCTCGGTGGTAATCCCCGGACGGATCATGGCCTCCACCTTGTCCATGATGGACAGGAGCAATTCACCGGATTTGCGAATCCCATCGATCTGTTCCGGGGTTTTAAGATGGATATCGTAACGCTGCTTGTATTCCTGGGCGATGGGGATTTCCAATTTCTTATTCCGGCAGCAGTTTTTGTATTTCCGGCCGCTGCCGCAGGGGCAGGGTTCGTTCCTGCCGATCTTCATTGATTTTTTTTTCATTATTTTTCAACTCCAATGGGTACCCCCCATAGGGAATGGGGATAGGCATTTTCGATCCGAACTTTCAGCAGGTCGCCGATCTGAGCCGTATCAGAGGGAAAATGGACAATGGTATTGGCTTCACTTCTTCCGCTCATTTGTTTCATATTTTCATAGGTCTTGGCAAACCCTTCCCGAAGTTTTGCACTTTCACCCACCACCAGAACCTCCACCTCGCGGCCCACACAACCCTTGTGTCTCTGCTCTGAGATGGCCTCCTGGCGTTCCAGCAGCAGGTTCAGCCGCCGCATTTTTTCCGCCTCTTCCAATTGATCCGGGAATTTGGATGCCGGTGCGGAAGACCGGTCGGAATAGGCAAAGGCGAATATGGAATCATAGCCCACAATGTCCAGCAGGGAAAGGGTCTGTTCAAAATCCTCCTGGGTTTCCGAGGGGAAGCCCACGATGATATCCGTGGACAGGGCAATGTCCGGGCAGGCCTCCTTGAGCCGGGCGATGCGGTCCAGATAGATCTCCCGGGTGTACTTCCGGTTCATCTTTTTCAGAATCCGGTCCGAACCCGACTGGATGGGCAGGTGGAGGTGGTTGCAGACCTTGTCGATGTCCCGGATGGAATGGATGAGTTCCTGGGAAAGATCCTTGGGATGGGAGGTGGCAAAACGGATTCTGCGGATCCCCTCCACCCGGCTTACCTTTTCCAGGAGCATGGGGAAGGTAATTCCCTCCTCCTTGACCCCGTAGGAATTCACATTCTGCCCCAGAAGGGTGATCTCGCGAACGCCCCTTTCCGCCAAAAGTTTCACCTCTTCCACAATATGGCTGTGGTGACGGCTGCGCTCCCGGCCCCGGGTATGGGGCACCACGCAATAGGTACAAAAGTTGTCACACCCCTGCATGATGGTCACGAACTTGGAAATGGGATTTTCATCAAAGCAGGATTCATCGGGCAGGGCCTCGAAGATCTCCGATGCATCGGCAATGTCCACAATGCGATTCCGGCCCGAGAGCAGATCCTCCACATGTTTCCCAAACCGGGCAAAGGCCTGGGTGCCCAACACCAGGTTGAGATGGGGGAGGCGGTCAAATGCCTTTTGCCCCTCCTGCTGGGCCACACAACCGGCCATGACACAGATCAAATGGGGGCGTTTCTTCTTTGCCTTTGCAAAGCGCCCCAAAAAGCTGAATGCCTTTTCCTCGGCCTTGTGACGAATGGAACAGGTGTTGCAAACCACGATGTCGGCCTCGTCCATCTGGTCGGTCTTCTCAAACCCATGGGCATTTAAAATCACCATGAGCTTTTCAGAATCGTATACATTCATCTGGCAGCCAATGGTGTTGATATAGGCCAAGCCTCTATATTTCATTGAACTCAAAATCCTCTTTCAGGTCTTCTATGATCTCAAATGCCTCCTGGGCCAGATCCGGTGCAATGCTCAACAGAATCCGGCCCTCCTTGGCATCCAAAGTGGTGACAACGGCAACGCCCTCATAGGCTTCGAAAATGAATTTGATAAATCCGATAAAGGTCTTGTCGACCCTGTATTCTTTTTTCAATGTCTCCATGCCGTTCCTTCCACATAAACGTCTTTAAATTTTGTAGTATACCACCACTGGAATCCAATTCTCAAACGGTTTCTCCCCCGAGGCCCATTTAAAAATCCAGGCCCCAGCCTCCCAATCATAGCCCCTCCATGCCCCTTTGGTTTTCAACCACAAAATTTGTCATTACTGGTTGGTATTGGTTCGTATCATTCATATCAAACTTGATATTACTCATTTTATGGACAAACACAGACAAAATAATTATATCCAGTTCACTCCTAGCCAAGGAGAAAATACAACTTACCAACTGATGTTCCCCATGGAGGAAGAAAGATGAAACGGATCAGACGCACCCTGCTCTACCTGGCACTCATGGCATGTCTGCCCACCCTGGCCCTCTGGGCCCAGGATACGGCAACAGAAGAAGTTTTTGATCTGGGACAGGTCCTGGTTCTGGGACAGGGCCAGACCCAGGATAAAATCACCACAACCGACACCGTATCCATTGAGGATATGAAACAACAGGGCGCCCAGAATGCAGCCGAAGCATTGGCCCATGTCCCCGGCATCCATATCCAGGCCGGGAAAAAAGGCGCCTCCGGCTTTATTCTCCGGGGGTTTGATGAACGGGAAGTCAAGCTTCTCATCGACGGTGTCCCCGCCCATGTTTCCTATGACGGCTCCCTGGACCTGAGCCAGATCCCGGTGGATTCCATCGCCAAAATCGAAGTCACCAAGGGGGCCACCTCCGTGCTCCACGGCTCCAACACCCTGGGGGGTGTGGTCAACATCATCACCAAAAAGGGAACCGCCACCCCACACACCTCTGTGACCACCTCCTTTGGCCCCAACGACACCCAAAACTACATTGCCAACCATGGCGGCGCCCTGGGCAAGTTCAACTATTGGATCACCGCATCCCACCGCACCAGCGATGGGTATGACCTGTCCGATGATTTTGACCCCAACAACCCCGACACCGGTATCGGTAGTGGATACAGGGAAGACGGCGGTTTAAGGGAGCTGAGTTATTACACCTACAACACCCTCAATGCTAAAATCGGCTACGAGGCGGACAAGGACTCCAAGGTCTATCTCTCCTTTGATTACCATGACAATGAAAAGGGATGCCCCGTAGAAAGCAACAGATATTGGGAATTCACCGAATGGAAGCAATGGCACCTCAACCTGGTGGGTGAACACGATGTGACAGACCGTTTCACCGTCAAAGCCCGGACCTACTACGTAGATCACACGGACACCCTTAAAGACCTCGGAACTGCCTCTCCATGGTGGGCTGAGGCATCCTATGATGATTACACCCTGGGCGGCGAAGTACAGGGCTACTACAATTTAGGGGACATCAGCTTCCTTAAATTCGGCGTAAGCTACATGAAGGACAACCACAAAGAGCAGGATCTCAGCACCGGTGGTATTTTATTACCCGAAAAAGAATACGAAATCGACACCTATTCCTTTGGCATTGAAGACGAGATCAAGTTCCTGGAAAAATGGACCCTCAAGTTCGGCACCAGCTTTGACTACCAGGATCCCATCAAGGCCGACGGCGGCGTTGACCGGGATGCGGAATCCGTATGGAACCCCCAGGTCGGCCTGGCCTATGATGTGAACGAGGATATCAACATCTACACCTCAGTGAGCAAAAAGACCCGCTTCCCCCAGATGAAGGAGCTCTACTCAGACCTCATCGGCGGCGACAGCAGTCTAAAACCTCAAAAGACCCTTGCCTACGAACTGGGTGGTAACTTCAAGCTCAGCGACATGGTCAACCTCTCCCTGGCCGGATTTTACAATGACATTGAAGACCGGATTCTCAACAAAAGCATATCCGGCACCAAATACTATTTCAACGCCGGTGAAACCCAAATATACGGTTCCGAACTCTACCTTGACATCCTCACCCCCTGGAACCTTGATCTTGGCATAGGCTACACCTACCTCTATGCCAAGGAAAAAGCCAACGACGATGCAGAGGAACTATACGCCGAACTCACACCGGAACACAAGGTTACCCTGGACGCCCGGTATGCCTTTGACTTTGGCATGACCCTCTCCTTCCAGGGCATCTACACCGGCGAACAGGTGGAGGACAACGGGAGCAACGACACCCTCACCGATTTCTTCGTGGCCAATGCCCGGATCAACCAGAGACTGGACATCACCGAATCCCTGTCCACGGACATCTTCTTTGAGATTTTCAACATCCTGGACAAGGACTACCAATTGGGCCATGGTCCGGAACCCGGACGGTCCTATCTGGTGGGCGCATCCTTAACCTTCTAACCCCAACCCTTCATCCGCACCCCGATTTTGGGGTGCGGATTTTTTTATTCCCATGAAAAAATTCCTCATCCCTTTTACCATTGTATTGATCCTGGCCGCCGGCTGGTTATACCTTTCCCACTCTTCCCGCCCGGCCCGGGCACCTGCCGGCCCCAGCCGCATCATCACGGACATGCGCAACCGGAGCTTTGCCGTGCCCGATCCATTGGAACGCATCGCCCTTCTGGGTGGTCCCACCGGGCAGGTGGCCTTTATCCTGGGGGCCCAGGACCGGCTCTGTGCTGTGACCAACACCCTGAAAATGTCCCAATTGGTCCAGGAGCTTTATCCCCGCATCACCACCCTTCCCGGCCCCAGGACAACCTGCGGCTCCATCCAGATCGAAGACCTCATCACCTCTGCCCCCGACCTGGTCATTGCCGGGGACATTGACGGGGACATTGTTCTGGATAAGACCCGGCTGAAGGTGGCCTTCCTGGAAGACACCATGGGAGAAGGCATGGCCGACCTTAAACGGGAAATCCGATTTTACGCCTACCTTTTCCAGGCCCCGGAACGGGCCGAAGCCTATATCCAATACCTGGACCGCATCATATCCCTGGTCCGTGAACGGACAAGGGACATCCCGGACGACCTACGCATCTCCGTATTCCAGGGATTCAGCCCCAGCCACCTGGTCACCCTTGGGGGGGACACCTTCATGCAGGAACGGATCACCCTTGCCGGATGCAAAAACGCCGCAGAAACCGTGACCACCGTGGGGAAACAAAGCGGCCTCCATTCCGGGCTCGGGGAGGTCTCCATGGAACAGGTCCTGGCCTGGGACCCCGACATTCTGGTCATCAATTTCGGTGACCTGGAAGAACTGAAAAAAAATCCCCAATGGCGGAATATCAAGGCCGTGCGCACGGGCAAGGTCCACCACCAGCCCGCAGGGGTATTTCTCTTTAACCGGCCCACCATGGAATCCGCCGCCATCTTCCCATTGTGGCTGGGCGCCCTGGCCTATCCGGATCGGTTCCAGGACCTGAGTATCCCCGACATCGTCAAGGATTTTTACAAAGAGATCATGGAGTTTGACCTCACCGATCAACAGGCCGCCGACATCCTGGCCGGCCATTACGAATCCAGACTCATGAAGGGGATTCGCCATCAAAAAAAATAGACCTTACCGCCCCGCCCCGGAAACCCAGATCCGGATCCTTGGCCTGGTCCTGGTCTGCGTCATCCTGATCTCCCTTTCCCTGGGCCGGGTGGACATCCCCGTCAAACAGGTGATCCAGATCCTGGTGTCCCCCCTGCTGTCCCTGGATCCGACCTGGCAGCCCCACTGGTCCCCCACCCTCCACTCCGTGGTCATGGATGTCCGGCTGCCCCGGATCCTGGCCGCGGTTCTCGTGGGGGCCGCCCTTTCCATCTCAGGGGCGGCCTTCCAGGGCGTGTTCCAGAATCCTTTGGTCAGCCCCCACATCCTGGGGGTGGCCTCCGGTGCCGGATTTGGCGCGGCCCTGGCCATTTTGGTCTTCAACGACATATGGGTCATCCACCTGGTCTCCTTCACCATGGGCCTTGTGGCCGTGGGTGTCACCCACACCCTCTCCCGGGTCTACCGGATGCGGGCCACCCTCATGCTGGTGCTTTCGGGCATTGTGGTCGGCTCCTTGTTTTCCGCCCTGACCTCCTTTCTCAAGTACATTGCCGACCCCATGAACAAGATGCCGGCCATTGTCTTCTGGCTCCTGGGCTCCCTCAACCATGTCAGCGCCCGGAACCTTTTTATCACCGCCCCTTTATTCCTGGTCTGCATCGTGATACTGCTTCGGGTCAGATGGCAGATCAACCTTCTGGCCATGGGTGAAACCGATGCCCGGTCCCTGGGTGCCAACACCACCCAGCTCAAGGCCGTGGTCATCATCAGCGCCACCATTGCCACGGCCTCTGCCGTGTGTATCTGCGGCATCATCGGGTGGATCGGCATCATGATCCCCCACATGGGACGACTGGCCGTGGGGCCGGACCATCGCTTTCTTCTGCCGGTCTCCATGGTCATGGGAGCGGTCTACCTCACCCTTGTGGACACCATTGCCAGAACCCTGCTGGCCACGGAAATACCCATTGGGATCCTCACGGCCATCTTTGGTGCCCCGGTGTTTGCCCTTTTGTTGAAAAACATGGGGGAAACCCCGTAACACAAATCATAGATTCAGGTGACATATGGACTCTCTTCCCGATTGGAAACAGCTCTGGGCCGATCTCTCCCACCTCCAAGAAGGCGCCTTTGCCCGCCAACGGCAAAACCCAAAGGACGACTTCTGGAAGGACCGGGCCAAACACTTTGACAAAATGGTGAACAAACGATGGCAGACCCCGGACGCCTCCCGGGACTACCTGTTGCGACAATTGAAAAAACACCCCGGTTCCACCCTCCTGGACATTGGCGCCGGCACGGGCAAATGGGCCTTGTTCGCCGCCCCCCATGCCAAAACCGTCACCGCCATGGAACCCTCCATTCCCATGCAGGAACTTTTGGAGGCCAATGTTAAGGAAAGCACGCTTTCCAACATAGACATCCACCCAGGCCGCTGGCCGGAGGATGAGGTGGCGCCCCACGATTTTGTCCTGGCCTCCCATTCCATGTACGGGGAAGCCGACCTGGAAGGTTTTGTGAGAAAGATGAACCAGACCGCCACCCATGCCTGCCTCATGGTGGCCCGGGCCCCCTATGCAAACTCCGTCATGGCAAGGGCTGCCCGCATGGTCCTGGGCCAGCCCTACGACAGCCCCAACTTCCAGGTGACCCTCAATGTCCTTCATTCCATGGATATCTTCCCCCATGTGATCATGGAGGCGGAGGTGGTCTGGCAGGCATGGAAACACCCCTCCATTGAAGGGGCATTGGCCGATGTGAAAAACCGGCTCAACATCCAGGACGCCACCCACTGGGACAGAGAGCTCACCCGACTCCTTGAAACGGAATTAACCCAAGAGGGGGACGACTATGTCTGGCCCCCGGGCAACAGGGCCGCCCTGCTCCATTGGGAGGTGGAAAAATGAGGTACATTGGCCGCCTTGTGATCCTATCCCTGATTTTCCTGTATCCCCTCTCCTCATGGGCCGTCTCCCCCAAGCGGTCGGTGGACCCGGCCGCCCTCAAAGCACTTGAGGCAAGGATCAATGCCTACGTCCCCAACCCGGACTTCCCCGACGATGCCTATGGGCTTTTGGTGGTCAAAAGCGGGCTTTCAGCCGTCAAACAGGGAAGCGGCGGCATTGGGGCCTGCCTGGTGGATCCAGACACCGGAAAGGTGGTGGCAAGGGGACGAAACCGACAATACGACGGCTATTTTAGAAGCGACCTACACGGCGAGATGGACCTGCTCAACCAATACGAAGACAAGACAAGGAAGGTCCATCGCCGGAACTCGGGTGTGGATCCCAGGGACTGCGGCAACCTGGTTCTGGTCTCTTCCATGGAACCCTGCCCCATGTGCCTGACCCGGATCATCAATGCGGGCATTAAAACCGTGCTCTACGTGGAGGAGGATCCCAAGGGGGGCATGGTCTCCCGCATGGACAGTCTGCCGCCCTTTTGGAAGGAATTTGCCGCCGACCGCGAATTCAGGCGTGCGGACTGCTCTCCGGAGCTGCGCCGGCTCTCCCACGATCTCTTCCATATCACGGGACGCTCCTTTGCCAAAAACCGAAAAAAAACACCCCCGGCCCCCTGATGTCGGAAGGCCCCTGTTTCATCCTTCATCCAGGGGATTTTAGTTATCCTTGGTTATTATTGGTTAGAAACCCCATGTTCCCTTGACAAAACAGACCAGAATTCCTATGTCATGGCCCATCGAAAACCATTTCCCGGAATATTGCCATGATCTTCAAACATTTTCTTGTCTCTGCCCTGGGCCTGCTCATTTTCCTGGCGCCTGCCCGGGCGAACCAGACAAGGGAAAAGGATCTGAACCAGGACGGTATCACCGATCAACGCCTGATTTACGACGATGCCGGCACCATCCTCAGGGTGGAGACCGATGCCGACCAGGATGCCTTTGCAGAGGAAGTTCGCCTCTACCTTAGGGGCCGCATCAGCAAAATCCTGCGGGACACGGACCAGGACCGGGCCATGGACTGCCTGGATTACATCAGTGACGAAAAACGCACCCGCCAGGAACGCCTGAACCCCAATGGGGATCTCATTCAGCTCACCCTGTTCGACCCCCGGGGTCTGCCCCTTAAAATGACCAAGGACACCACCGGCGACCTGAAGCATGACACCCTCTACCGGTTTGAAAAAGGAGAGGTGACGGCCTCGGAGCAGGACCTCACCGGTGACGGTCGGACCAATGCCTGGACCGATTTTGCCCACCAATGCCCGGTATTGCGAAAAACCGATTCCGACGGGGACGGCCAAGTGGATCAATTCATCCACTTTGACCCCAAGGGCCGGGCCTGCAGAATCGAAAAGCAGCCCCTGACCCATGCCTGTAAACACTTCGGCCAGGTGTTGTTTCTGGAAAACGGGACCCCGGTGGAGCAGCACAAGGACACCAATGCCGATGGGCGGGTGGACATGTTGACCCGGTATAAAAAGGGCCGGCCCGCTTCCATGGACAAGGATATCAACCTGGACGGTACATACGATTATTTTGCCATTTTCGACGACTGCGGCCGCATGGAAAAAAGCCGGGAAGATACGGACTTCAACGGCACCATGGACCGAAAACGGCATTACAGGGCCGGGGAACTGGTCAAGACCCTCAACGACGGGGACGGGGACGGATTCTTTGAAACCTGCATCCACATCAAAAAGGGAAGGGTCACCCAGACCCTCATGGACAAAAACAAGGATGGAACCCCCGACCTGAAAATCACCCATGGCAAGGAAGGAAAACCGGTACTCAGCCTGGCGGACACGGATTTCAACGGCTTTTTTGAAACCCGTCAGGACTATACGGCCAAAGGCCGGGTGGTCAGCCTGGACCGGAACCAGGACAAAAGAGCGGAAATCCGTTCCACCTTTGAAAAGGGGCTTTTGGTAAAAAAAGAGATGGACACCGACGGGGACGGCTCCATGGACCAGATGGAATTCTACGGTGCAGGGGAAGTCTTGGTGCGGATGATCGAGGACAAACCCCACCGCCCATTGATCACCTGGTATTACGAAAACGGAGACCTCCCCTCAAGGGCCCAGGAAGACACCGACCGGGACGGGGCCGTGGATATCTGGTATTGGTACCATGCCGACGGCAGCCTGGCCCAGGTCCATGAAGATACCAACAGGGACGGAAAGGCCGACCTGTGGGAAACCTATGACAAATCCCAGGCCGTGGTGAAGCGGCAGCGGGATCTTGATTTTGACGGTCAAGTGGATTTCACCGACGCGTCCCCGCCCACCTAGGCAGGGACCCATTGGATGCGGAGACGATCATGTTGGAATTGTTAGCCAAGGGGGGATTCATTGTCTACCCCATCGGGGCCTGCTCTGTTCTGGTGCTGGCCATCTTTTTTGAACGCAGCATCCGGTTTGCCGTGAACCGGCACCGGAGCAAAAAAATAGAACTAAAGGTGGCCGACCAGGTGGCCGGAGGCGCATTGGACCAGGCCCGGCAGACCGCCCGCCAAAGCAACTCCCCCATGGGACGGGTCCTGGAAAAGGCCATTGACGCCCGGAACATGGACACCACCACCCAGGAGACCCTGATCATCAACGCCACGGAGCAGGAGGTCAGGGGGTTGTCCACCTATCTCCAGACCCTGGCCACCATTGGGAACATCGCCCCCATCCTGGGACTTCTGGGCACCATCATCGGCATGATCAAGGCCTTCATGGTCATCCAGGAGATGGGGGGCAAGGTCAATGCGGCCGTCCTTGCCGGGGGAATCTGGGAGGCCATGCTGACCACGGCCCTGGGCCTTTCCGTGGCCCTGCCCGCCATGCTGGCCCATTCCTATCTTTCCGCCCGGGTGGATGCCCAGGAGGCCAGAATCCAGAACGGCCTGGCCCTGCTCTTCAAGGCCATGGCCGGAGTAAAGGCATAAAATGGCATTGATCCGGCCCAAAAAAGAGCGCTACCAGGTCCAGGCCCCCCTGACCTCCCTCATCGACATTGTCTTTCTCCTGCTCATCTATTTTCTGCTCACCACCAATTTCATGGTGGAGGAGGGCATCAAGATCAAGCTGCCCAATGCCAAGGCATCGGCCCCCCGGGTCAAACAGGAGATCACCGTCCATGTCAACCAGCAGGGCAGCGCCTTCATCGCCAACCGGGAGATCCCGGCGGATGCCCTCTTCTCCCGCCTCAAGGGGATGATCGGCACGGACACCGACCGCCTGGTGGTGATCAAGGCCGACCGGGCCGTGATCCTGAACAAGGCGGTGAAGGTCATGGACATTGCCAAGGCCGCCGGTGCCAGCCGCCTCTGTCTGGCCACGGAAAAGGGGCTCTAGGGTGTCGGCCTCCCTGCCACAGGAGAACCATTGGCTGCTCACCGGATTTATTCTGGTCTCCATTGCCGCCCATGTGCTGGTTTTTCTCCACATGTCCGGCATCTATGAAAGCCGCACCCTGACCTATATCGAACTTTCTATGAAGACCACGGCCAAGGCCGATGCCCGCCGCCTTCCCACGCCAAAGAGCCGGAAAATTCCCAAAACAACGCCCTTGGCAACCCCTGGGGCATCCCCGGCTCCGGCAAGGCCCCCCATGCCCCAACCAGCCCCCGGTCCCCCTCCGACAGCCCTGCCGGACCTGCCCCGTCTTCCCCGGCAGATGAATGTGGATCAATACCGGGTATCGGCCCTGGCCATGCCCGGACCGCCGGCCCCCGCCGTCGCCTCCCATGGGGAAATGATGCAATTTGCCACGGCCAGGGAATATTTCGAACTCATGAACCTGCGCATCAACCAGATGAAGACCTACCCCGAAGCCGCCCGGTCCAGGCACCTCCAGGGACGGGTAAAGGTGGCGTTTGTCCTGGCCTCGGACGGCAGTATTTCCGGCCTGAAACTGGTGAAAAGAAGCCGGCACAGGAGTCTGAATACAGCCGCCCTGGAAGCCGTTAAAAAAGCTGTCCCCTTTCCGGTTCCGCCCCAAAACTTGATTAAAACCCCAAAACCCCTTAGGATCAGTATCCTGTTTGAGCTGACCTGACCCTGGATAAGGATACCCATGAACCGAACATGCGCATTCCTGCTGATCCTGACCCTCTTCATCGATGTTGCAGTTAAGCCGGCACCGGCCTCGGACACGGGGTCGGCCATCCACCTCACGGACATGGCCGGCCGCACCCTGACCCTGCCCGGACCGGCCCAACGCATTGTCACCACCTTTAAACCGGCCACCCTCTGCCTCCTCGGTTTAGGGCTGTCGGACCGGCTGGTGGGGGTGGATACCTCCTCCCCCAGGGATCCCCTCCAGCGGGCCGTTTTCCCCGGCATTACAAAATTGCCGGGCGTGGGACGGAAATCCGCAGGTCTGAACTTTGAAACCATTGTGGCCCTGGAGCCGGACCTGGTCATCCTCTACGCCCAGATGGACGGCCCGGCTGTGGGACGCCGCCTCAGGACCGTGGGCATTCCCTGTGTCACCATCCTTCCCGAGACCTTTGATACCATCAAGGCTTCCCTGGACCTCATGGCCCGGGCCGCAGGCACCCCCGAAAGGGCCCGGGAGGTGGGAGATAAAATGGACCAGATCCTCACCCTGCTGGAACAACGCCTGGGCAGCCTGAAGCCGGAGCAGAAAAAACGGGGATACTTTGCCTCGACCCTGGGCTTTTTCAACACCACCACTGCCAACATGATCCAACACGAAATCATGACCAGCGCCGGTGTTGAAAATGTCTCCAAAGACCTGTCCGGGTATTTCCAGAACATCTCCCCGGAACAATTGGTCCAATGGAACCCGGACCTGATCATGACCTCCCGGTACCTGCCGCAAAGCCAGGTCAAATGCATTGCCAATCCGGCCCTGCAACGGGTAACGGCCATTGCGGAAAACCAGCTCTTTCGATGCCCCTCCAGCCTGGCCCCCTGGGATTTTCCCTCTCCCCTCTCCGTATTGGCCGGGCTCTGGCTCGGGGCAAGGGCATACCCAGAACGCTTCCAGGACGTGGACATCAATGCCATTATAGAGTCCTACCATGGGAACCTTTTCGGAAAGACCCTATCGGAGATGGGCGGGCAATTGGACGAGGAGCTGCCCCTGTAATGGCCAAGGAACCCTCCATACGCCCCCTGATCTGGCTTCTCACCGGCCTGTTGGTCCTTGCCTTCTGCCTCTCCCTGGCCGCCGGTCGCATCTCCATCGGGGGATCTGAAATGATCACCCTGGTGACGGCCAAGCTCCAGGGAACACCCCTTCCCGAGGCCCTGAAATCCAAGGCCCTGGTCTTTTTCTGGATCCGCCTGCCCCGCTGCCTCATGGCCGTTCTGGTGGGCATCAGCCTCTCCCTTTCCGGTGCCGTTTACCAGGGGCTGTTCAGAAACCCCCTGGTCTCCCCGGATATCCTGGGGGTCTCGGCCGGCTGCACCTTTGGGGCGGCCCTGGGGCTCATGCTCTCCACCGCATCCCTGGCCCCGGTGCACCTCCTCTCCTTTACTTTCGGGATTCTGGCCGTGGGGCTCAGCGTGGGACTGGCCCGGGTCATTGCCGTAAAACCGGTGATCGTTCTGGTCCTGGCCGGCATGGTGGTCCTCTCCTTTTTCAATGCCCTGCTCATGACCCTGAAGTACTTTTCAGACCCCTATGACGAACTGCCCAGCATCATCTTCTGGGTCATGGGAAGTCTGGGGCGGGTCACCTGGGGCAACATTGCCCTCATGGCCCCCATCACCCTGGGGGGGACCCTGCTCTTTCTCATCTTCAGCTTCCGGCTCAACATCCTCTCCCTGGGGGATACCCAGGCCAAATCCCTGGGCATCAATCCCCAATGGTCCCGGCTGGGGTTGATAACGGCCTCCTCCTTTCTGGTGGCCTCGGCCGTTGCCACCTGCGGGCAGATCTGCTGGATCGGCCTGATCATCCCCCACATGGCCAGGAGCCTTGTGGGACCGGCACACCAGCGCATGATGCCGGTGACGGCCCTTTTGGGCGGTATTTTCCTTTTGGCGGCCGATGCAGCGGCACGGTCGGTCTCTTCGGCTGAAATTCCCGTGGGCATCATCACCGCCCTCACCGGAGCGCCGGTCTTTGGTTATCTGATGTTTAAAAACAGGGGGTCCGGATGGATATGATCATGGAGTGCCGATCTCTGGCCTTTTCCCACGGCAATACACCGATTTTAAAGGAGATCAGTTTTGGGGTGGCAAAGGGGCGGTTCTGCGCCATCCTGGGCCGGAACGGATCTGGAAAAACCACATTGCTTCACTGCCTCAACCGGGTCCACGCCCCCTCGGCCGGCCAGGTGATCATCCAGGGGGAGGATACGGCAGATCTCTCCCAGAAGCAGATCGCCCAACGCATCTCCCTGGTACCCCAGGAACACATGGACATGTTTCCCTTCAGGGTCATTGACGTGGTGGTCATGGGGCGGGCCCCCTTCCTGGCCCTGTCGGCCCTTCCCGGCCCCGAAGATTACCACAGGGCCCGTGCCGCCCTGGACAGCCTCAACGCCGGCCGGCTGGCAGAAAAGAATTTCAACCGCATCTCCGGTGGGGAACGGCGCATTGCCCTTTTGGCCCGTGCCATGACCCAGGCCACCCAGATCATGCTTCTGGACGAACCCACCAACCACCTGGATTTCAACAACCAATACCATCTTCTGGATGCCATTAAACACCAGTGCCGGGAAAAGGGCATCAGCATTGTGGCCTCCATGCACGATCCCAACATGGCCACCCTGTTTGCCGATGACGTGGTCATGATAAAGCAAGGCCGGGTCATGGCCCGGGGGCCGGCCGGGGAGACCATGACCCGGGACCGGATTTCCAGCCTCTACGACACGGACATCGACCAGGTCCGGGTGCCGGGCTACCCCTTTGCCATGTTCTTTCCCGACCAGATTCTTTCCAATGGTGCCCCCAAAGGAGACCGCCATGACCATGGATAATATCCCCGACCTGCTCCACTATATCCTTTTGATGACCGTCGTCACCGAGATCCTTGCCCTGGCCGTGAACAAAACCGATCCGGGACGAATCCTTGTGGCCTTCCGCATTCTCATCTCGGGAACCGGGGTCCTTTATATCTGTTTCCATGCATATCGGCTCCCCCTTTACGGACCCTTTGAGGCCCTGGTCTACCTGCTTTTGGTCATGGGGCTGCTCTCCCTGGCCCACCAAAGACAGCTGGAAAATCAACGGGTATTTGCCCTGTGTTCCTCCGGCATTGCTCTGGGGCTATTTGTTCTGCTGTGGAACCGCCCCATGGCCTTGAATGAGGACTATTACATGTACGGGAATCCTTTGGTGATCATCTTCTTTAACTTCCGCATCCTGGCAGGGGCCTTTCTCCTCCACGGTGCGGCCCAGAGCATGGCCGGCATCCTCCAAAAAACGGACGGCTTTTTCCAGGCAAGCCGGAACACCTTGCTCACAGGGGTCTGCATCTATCTGACCTCGGAGTGGATGGGCTCCCTCTGGTGCCTGAACTGGTACGGGGATGCCTGGCATTGGAGCCGGGGATTTTTAAAGGCCGCCATTCTCTTTTTGCTGGTCATGGCCGGATTCCATCTGCCGGGCCGGCTGATGCGAAACCCAATGTTCCGATACGGCACCGGTGTTCTGCCCGGCATCTTCATCACCTGGATGCTCTTTTTCCATTAACCCAGGGTCAGGCTGGATCCCCACCCCGATTCCAGCCCCCCAAAGGAGACCCCCATGTTCCGGAAACTGGCTTCCCTCAAGCTCACCTTCTACCTGCTGGCCGCCCTGACCCTGGTCATGGGGACGGGCATCTGGCTCAGCCTGGCCCATCCCGGGGATTTCAAGGCCATGAACCTGATCCCCATCCAGGAATGGATCCCCACGGCCCTGCACCAGTCCCCCCCTGTTCTCTGGTGGTTTGCTGCCATCTGCGCTCTGGCGGCACTCCTGGGTCTCAACGCCTTTGCCTGCAGCATCACCCGTCTCTGGTCCCGGGCTGTGAGAACCCGGGAGCCCCGGCACTGGATCTTCTTCATTCTCCACTGCCTCTTTCTCCTGGTGCTCTTCTGCCATGGCCTCATCCTCTTTGTGGGGGACAAGGAGAGCAACATTGAACTCTATGCCGGACAAGGCCATGCCATGGGCCCCTATACCATTGAGGTGGAAACCGTCACCTTTGTGGATGATCTTAAAATCCTGGAGATTCCCTATAAAAAACGACGGCAGTTCATGACCCGGGAAAGCATCCACATTGACAAAAACAAAACACGGATCCGCCTCTCCAAGAACGGAGCCCCCATTTTCAGCCGGGATATCCAGGTGCTTTCCCCCCTGAAATACAGATCCCTTCAGGTCACACTGACGGAATTTCTCCCCCCCCGGTTCGGCATTAACGGGCCGGGCATTTTACTCACCCTGACCATCAACCCCTTGAACCGGCTTTTCTTTGGTCTTTACGCCGTCATGATCCTGTCCCTGGCCGGATTCACGGTACTCACCTGGAAGGGGCGGCATAAGGAGAACATCCATGAAAGATAACCATTGCACCACCACCCAGCCCCCCCTGCCCGACCGTAAACTGGAAGGGGATGAGCACAGGCTCATCACAGACCTCACCCCAGGGGTGAGACGACCGGATGTGGAAATCCAGGAGATCATCCTGGGGGATAAATTCATCGGCGTTGTGGCCGGCGGCCGCATGGGCCTTTCCTCGGTCCTGGGCGCCCGACCCAAACCCGGGGAAGTCGACCAATGCCTGGCCCTGGTGGGTGCTGTGGCCTCAAAGGCCATTGCCCTGGTACACTCGCCCTCCCCCTTTTCCCTGGCCGTTGGACTGGCCGCCCTTAATGCGGCCAATTCCCCGGACCCGGAAACCGCCGTGGAATCCACCCTGCCCACCCATGACCTCATCGCCCGGCTGGGCAGGGACAAGGTCACCGGTCTGGTGGGGGAATTCCCCTTTGTGGACAACCTGGCCCCCCGGGTGGGGACCTTCCATCTTTTTGAACTCAACCCGGTTCCCGGCGCCCTTCCCAGGGAGGACTGGGAGGCCACCCTGCCCCGGCTGGATGTCCTGGCCCTCACCGCCACCACCCTGCTCACCCGGCACATGGCCTGGTACCTGACCCGGGCCAGACAGGCCCGCATTGTCATCCTGGGTCCCACCACCCCCTTGAGCCCCTGCCTTTACGACTGGGGCGCGGATTACCTGTGCGGCTCCGTTGTCACGGACATCCAGCGGGTGAAGCAAAGCCTTGGCAGCGGGAGTTGTTTCCGCTCCATCAAGCAGAACGGCGGTATCAAATTTGTTCAAATGGACACCCCCTAACCCGGACATTTCATGACAATTTGCTCCAGAGAGCGTGGGCGTTTTGGGATGAGAAGAGAGCCGCCCCTTTTTCCTTAAATAGCTGCTGTCGCAGAGTGTCATCCTTGGGGCCATCCCCGGGCCTTGGGTGATCCCATTCCGTGACATGTCCGACTTGCCTCCCATACAAAAAGGCCCCCTGGAAAGATCGCTTTCCAGGGGGCCTTTGCTTTATATCCACAGGGCAAGGGCAAGCCCGTCACCCACCGGCATCAGCTGCGGGGGTGGAGTTCAATGAGATACCGGTCCGCCCTTTCAAAGGGGAGTCTATAAAACCGGGTTTGAATTCTGAATTCCGCCTCCAGGGCCGAGGTGAGTTCATTGGGGCCGTTTTCCCCCTTCAGGGCGTAGAGGACGCCATGGGGGGCAAGCAGGGGGCGGGCCAATTCCACGAATTTTTCCATATTGGCAAAACCCCGGGAAATCACCCCGTCAAACTGCCCGGCGTAATCGGGATGGGTGTGCAGGGATTCCACCCGGGCATGGACGGCCCGGGCATGGTCCAGCTTCTGCACCCGGATCACCTGTTTTAAAAAATTGATCTTTTTCTGTGAGGCATCCACCAGTGTCAGGTCGAGGTCCGGCACCATGGCCTTGATGGGCAGCCCGGGGAATCCGCCACCGGAGCCCAGGTCCATGAGCCGGATTCCCTTGGGTATAAATTCCGATACGGCCACGGCATCGACAAAGTGTTTTTCCGCCACTGCGGCTTCCTCCCGGATGGCGGTGAGATTGATCTTCCGATTCCAGAGAAAGAGTTCCCGGGCATGGCCTTCCATGGACCGGAACTGCTCAGGGGAAAGGGGTTTACCGATCCGGGAGCAGCCCTGTTCAAGGCAGGAGCTGAAATGTTTCAATCCAGATGACATATGCATTCTATCCTATGGGGTCTGTATTTTTACCGGCGACGGATATCCCCGCCGCAGAAAAGGACAACGCCCCGGGAAAGCCTCCTTCCCGGGGCGTTTTGATTTAAGGGTTGTGGAAACCCAGGGGGCCCGGGTCTTCTGTGATTCAACGGACAGGGGGCATGGATTAAAATCCACCGATGGGGCGAACCAGGGCATCCATTCCACTGGTCTTTTGAAAGGCGACCTTGGCGGATTTGGCCTGATGTCGGTCCGGGTATTCCCCCAGCCGAACCAGATGCCAGACATCGCCTGAGGTTTTGGTCAACACAAGGATGCGGGCCTTGAATCCCTTTTTATCCACCCGTTGTTTCATCTTTGCAGCATTGGCCTTTACCTTGAAGGCCCCCACCTGGAGGGCAAATCCCTTGGCGGGGCCGGCAATGGTGGCTGCTGCGGGCTTGGCCTGTGCTGACTTGGCCTTGGCTTCTTCGACCGCCTGGGCAGAGGGTGGGGATTTCACCGCCACGGGTGCGGCCGGTGCAATGGCATTTTTCCTTGGCCGGGGCAGGATGGCCATTTCAACCACATCTGGATTTTTCGGTGGGGCCGCTGCTGGTGATGCGGCTTGTGCAACGGCCTGCAGCAGGGTATTTACCCGATCCAATTGTTCCCTGGCATAGGGTTGATCCGGATCCAGGCCCACGGCTGTTTCATAAGCGGTACGGGCCTTTTCAGGCTGTTCCAGTTTCAGGTGCAGGTCCCCCTTAAGGCAGTGGGCCAGATAGAACCGGGGTTCCAGGGCCAAGGAGCTGGCAACATCTTCCAGGCTTTTTTCATACTCCCGTATCTCGGCCCGGCAGATGGCCCGGTTGAACAGGGCAAAATGGCTCTCGGGGCTCTGTTCGATTTCTTTGTTATAATTTTCAATGGACTTGACAAAATTGCCCTTGTAATACCATGCCACCCCAAGGTTGCTGTAGATCCCTTTGAGGTCGGGTACGATTTCAAGGGTTTTTTCAAAATCCGCAATGGCCTGGTCATACTGATTTTTTTTCATGTGGGCCACCCCCCGGTTCTTATATGCATGGGGGTTGTCCGGTGCCAGGACGATGAGCTGGGTAAAGGCGTCAACGGCCGCATCATATTGTTCCTGCTTCAGATGGGCCACACCCTTGTCAAACCATTCCTTTTCCGTGGACGCCTGTCCAATGGCAATTGTTCCGATGACCAAAAGAAAAACAATTAAAAAAAGAATTTTTTTCAAGATTAAGACTCCAGATATTTTTTAAGGACCGTTGTCAGGTAATTAATCTTAATAAATACCCCCTCCAAACACAAGTAATTTGTACAATGTCCCCGTGGCGAAGGGAAATTTCAATGGAGGATAAAACAGCCTTGGTAAAGGGTTTCAAGGTCAGACTCCCCCAAAAAGCCACCCGGACCGGGCACCGGAAAACCCATAAACACCCCCCTTTTTCCCGGGCGTTAAAATTCTCATTTTATCGCATTCAAAAAAGCAATATCAACTTTTGTGGCACGGTACCTGCTTATTGTCCTTGGGAGCAAGATCCCCATCCTGGCACAAGGGCCTTTTCTAGTTTGAACATCCTTAACCGGGTAAGTCCATGCAAGACGGAACCAGGAACCGGGGCCCCGGGGTTCATGGATGTCGGCCCCTCGCCCCTTCCCGGGACAAATGCCCCCTCCTACCACCATCTTATCAAACCCCCCGAAAGCCTTTACAAATGGAGCAATCCACACACAAAAAAAAGCAGAGCTTGCCGCCGCCCCTGCCCTTGCCCCCGGATCCGGTGTTTTCATCCCCCGGTCACCCCCTGTTTTTTTCTTTTTTTAACAGATATTCTTGACAAAACAGATAAAATGAGGTATTCAAGAAGGCTACATATTCTGAGTTTATCTTGGAGATTCACACTAATAAAATCGTAATATTTGTTTAGCAGGATCAACAGGGCAATGCCTTTGGCAATCATTGCGTTTTGTTATCGGCTCAACGGAGATTTATTTTTTTATTCATAAGGATGATTTGAAATGATCAGAGATTTAGAACGAGTAAGAAATATCGGTATCAGCGCCCATATTGATTCCGGCAAAACAACGCTGACCGAACGGATTCTTTTCTACACCGATAAGATCCACAAAATCAATGAGGTTCGGGGCAAAGACGGGGCCGGTGCCGTTATGGACTCCATGGAATTGGAGAAGGAACGCGGCATTACCATTGCCTCCGCTGCCACCTATTGCGAATGGAACAACCACAACATCAACATCATCGATACCCCGGGCCACGTTGACTTCACCGTTGAGGTTGAGCGGTCTTTGCGGGTTCTGGACGGCGTTGTACTGATTCTGTGTTCCGTTGCCGGCGTACAGTCCCAGTCCATCACCGTTGACCAGCAGATGAAGCGGTATGAAGTTCCCTGTATTGCCTTTGTCAACAAGTGTGACAGATCCGGCGCCAACCCTGCCAAGGTTGCCGGCCAGCTCCGTGACAAACTGGGACACAACTCCGTGATCATGCAGCTGCCCATCGGTCTTGAAGACCGCCACGAGGGCGTTGTGGACCTGGTCACCATGAAAGCCTACTACTTCGAAGGCGAGAATGGTGAAAAAATGGTGGAAAAAGAAATCCCCGCCGACATGGTTGAAGAAGCCGAAGTGGCTCGCGAAGAAATGATCGATGCCGTATCTCTGTTCTCCGAAGCCCTCACCGACGCCATCCTTGAAGAGGCGGAAATCACCGTTGAACTGATCCAGGAAGCGGTCAGAAAAGGGACCATCGCCCGTGAAATGACCCCGGTATTCCTGGGTTCTGCCTACAAAAACAAAGCGGTTCAGCCCCTGCTGAATGCGGTTGTCGACTACCTGCCCGCCCCCACCGATATCGAAAATGAAGCCATTAATCTGGACAAAGAAGAAGAAAGTGTTATTCTTGAGAGCGACTTTGATAAACCCACCGTTGCCTTGGCCTTTAAGCTGGAAGACGGTCAGTATGGTCAGTTGACCTATATCCGGGTTTATCAGGGATGTATCAACAAAGGAGACACCTTGATCAATTCCAGAGATGGAAAGAAAATCAAAGCGGGCCGCCTCATCCGGATGCACTCTTCCCAGATGGAGGATGTGGAAGCCATTCCCGCAGGCCACATCGGCGCCATGTTCGGCATCGACTGCGCCTCCGGTGACACCTTTGTTGATCCCAGCGTTAACTACTCCATGATTGCCATGCATGTTATGGAACCGGTTATCTCCCTTTCCATTGTCCCCAAGGACAACAAAGCCCAGATCAACATGTCCAAGGCCCTGAACCGTTTCACCAAAGAGGATCCCACATTCAAGACCTATGTGGACCACGAAACCGGTGACACCGTTATCCAGGGCATGGGCGAGCTCCACCTGGAAGTTTACGTGGAACGGATGAAGCGTGAATACAAGGCTGAGGTTACCACGGGTAAACCCCGGGTTGCCTACCGTGAAACCATCACCCAGAAAGCACCCTTCAACTACACCCACAAGAAACAGACCGGTGGTTCAGGTCAGTTCGGTCGTGTTGCCGGATTTATGGAGCCCATTGAAGATGATTTTGAATTTGTAAACAAAATCACGGGCGGTCGTATCCCCACCAACTACATCCCTGCCTGTGAAAAGGGCTTTGCCAATTGTATGGACAAGGGACCCAAACTTGAGTTCCCGGTTACCGGTATCAAGGTCACCCTTGAAGACGGCGCCTTCCATGCGGTCGACTCCTCTGACATGGCCTTCCAGGCCGCTGCACGCGGTGGTTTCCTGGAAGCCTACGCCAAGGCCAAGCCGGTAATCATGGAACCCATCATGAAGGTGGTTATTGAAACCCCCAACGAGTTCCAGGGCGCCTGCATGGGCCTGATCAACCAGCGTCGGGGTATCATCCAGGGATCACAGGAAGAAGGGGTCATGTCTGTCATTGAAAGTCAGGTGCCCCTCTCCGACATGTTCGGTTTCTCCACCGTTCTGAGATCTGGCACCCAGGGTAAAGCGCAGTTCACCATGGAATTTTCTTCTTACAAACAGGTGCCCACATCTGTTGCCGAAGAAATTACAAAACAGAAACAGGAAGAGAAAGCGGCCAAATAATTTGCCCGCAATGCAAAGAGAGGTTATATGCTAAAAAAAGATCTCGTTCTCAAAAGCCCGGTTGAAAAAACCATTGGTGCAGATGCAATTGTTGAAGACGGTTTTGGAGCAGTCCTGTCCAGAGCCGGCATCGGAAAAACAAGTTTCCTCGTTCAGATTGCCCTGACCCGTCTTCTGAAAAATGAAAAGATTCTTCATATCAGCCTTGACGACACCATGGAGAAAATCAACCTGCGCTATGACGAAGGGTACAACAACCTCGTTGACAGCATTGGGTATGTGGACCCCCAGAAGGCTGTTCGTTTGCTGGAAGATATCAATCCCAACCGTGTGGGCATCAGCTACACCGAAGCCACCTTTGACACGGAAAAGATTGAAGACTATCTCAACAGTTTTAAAAAGGCGGACCTGGACTTTCCCACATTGATGATCATTGACGGACTCGACTTTGATACAGATATCAGTGGGATCCTGACCCAGCTTAAGGCCATTCAGGACAAGTTCTCCATGGCCATCTGGTTTGCCATGAAAACCCACCGGGAAGAAGCCCTCTGTGACGGCGGATTTCCGGTCCAGCTCGAAAACCACAAGGATCTTTTCAAAAAAGCCGTAATGCTGAATCCGGTGGAAAACCGGGTTGAAGTATCGGTCCTTACAGACACCACCTGCAAGGCCCACTTACTCCACCCCGCCACCATGATGTGGATTGATCCTGAAGAATAGCAAACAACCTCGCAACGCAAGCTTAAAGGCCCCCTGTCCGAGTCGGACAGGGGGCCTTTTTTATGGAATGCGGCAGAAGGGGAAGGTCACCTTGCATTCAGGTCATATCCATTGACGGATGAAGGATTCAACCGATTTGAAGATCCGGTCGGCCCCCTGGCCCAGCAGGATGCCGTGGCGGGGCAGATCAAAGAGATAAAACTCCTTTTCCATGGAACCGATGCGGTCAAAGAGCTTGCGGGTCCCCCTGGGGTCCACAACGGGATCCTTCCGGGACTGTGCCACCAGCACCGGTCTTTCAATTTTATCCAGCCTGGAGTTAAGATGGTCCATGAGCTGTTCCAGCTGAAGGATCCCGGAAATGGGGTTTCGGCAATAATTAATGTGGGGATTTTCCGGTCGGTTCTCCACAAACTCCTTGGCCATGGCCGCAAGGTTGGCCTTTTTGATGATGTTATTCCAAACGGATATCACCGGCACCAAAGAGGCCCCCATGTCCTTGAGCTGCATGGGAGGTGCAATGGCAAAGGCCGCCTTGAAATCCCCCACCCGTGAGGCCAGCTCAAGGGCCAGCCCCGCCCCCGTGGAAAACCCGCCCAGAATCAGGGTGTCGCAGGTGTGGTGTAAAAGGAGATAGGCGTCCTCCACCGAGTCGATCCAATCCTGGTACCGGGTCCGGGCCAGATCCTCGGGGGCGGTGCCGTGTCCGGCCAGGCGGGGGGCCACCACCGTATATCCCCGACCGTGGAGAAACTCTGCAAAATCCCGCATCTCCCTGGGCGCCGCCATATAGCCGTGGACCAGAAGAATCCCTGCCCTGGGCGCATCATGTTCCAGGATGATGGGACGCCCCACCCGTTTTGATTTGGATTCCCCCTCCAGATAGAATGCCTGGTAATCCCGCTGGAAGCCCACGGACATCCCCTCCTTGATTCGTTTACAGATCCGGGCCGATACCTGATCCATCCCGAGCTGGGAAATGGCTTTCAGCATCTGCTCCACCCCTTGGAGGGGCTCCACCTCATTGGCCATGACATGGATGGGATTTTCCACCCGGATGCCGTGGAAATCCGCCAGGTTTACAAATCGGGACTGGTCCTTAACCAGGCAGTCCCCTTCCATCCGGATCACCCCGGTATCCTCCGCCAGCTTCAGAAAGGTGGAAACCCGCTCGTGCCGATCATCAATGAGAAGGTGGGTCTGGTTCTCCATGAGGTGTTCTGAAAACCAGGCCGCTTTGGCCAGGACCAGCTCGTTGATCCCGTGGAAAATCTTGCATTTAAACTCCTCCACCGGGATACCGTTTTCCCGGTAGGGCAGATGCTTGAGCACACATGCCATGACATGGTCGTAATTCAGGGTGGTCAATTCATAGACCCGGCCCATGTAGTTCTCCATGATCTGCTGACAGATATTCCGGCTCACCTCCTTGGATCCCAGGTCGGCCTCAAACCGCACCGGCCGCCCCACCGAAAGCATGGACTCCAGATAGGGATCGTGGAGCCAAGGCTCCATGGCAATGGGCTCACCAAACCGGATGGTGATGTCGGCCCCGGCAAAGAGCATGGCCCCTTCGGTGAGCAGTTCATCCATGACCCGGCGGCTGGGTTCCTTTACCAGGGTGCGGGCAATATCCGCCAGGATATTCTCCCTGGGGTTGGCCGGATAATAGGTGATGTTCACCGGAACAATGGAGGTCTTCTGGGCCAGCACCCTATCCAGATCCTCCACCTCCAATTCTTGACAGAGACGGTCCAGCTCGGGATGGGCCTTGTCCTTGAGCCGGGAAAGGCGTTCCCGGAAAAAGGCGCAACGCAGGGCCATGAAGGCGGCACCGGTGTGGGGGGTACGAACGGAGTCTGCGTCCTTCATGGCAAACCCGTTTTTTCCCACCAGTTTCTTGTTTTTCACCATCATGCCTTCGGGAAAAATAATCCAATGCCCATCTCCGGCCATCAGGGTCTTCAGCATGACCGAATCCCGGTTGGGATCATGGGTGGACACCCCGCCCAATTGCCCGAGCAGACCCTCCAGCACCGGCACCTGGAACAATTCCTCGGCCGCCAGGGACCAGACCTCCTTTCCGGTGATGGAATAGATATGATAGGGCATGAAAATGGTTTCGATGCGGGTGAAATGATTGGCACAGAAGACAACGGAGCCCCCGGGAATAAACTCGGCCCCCTTGATCTTAATCCGGGCCTTTGAAAAACCGGAAAAGGTCTTCAGGGTATAGGTGGATAACTTGAATACAAGACGGTTCATGGCCTTCCTCAACGAATCCGGATGTGTCACGGGTCGACCGGCATGCAAGGCACGGACGGCACCGCAGCATTGGGCTGTTGCAGGCCATCCCTAAACCCGACAGACCAGGCCGGACAATCTGCAAAGATAGAGCAGGGTTAAGCAAGAAAGAGGTTTTCTCTCACATCCACTCTTTCAAATCATTGGGTGCAGATTGCCGTGGGGCATCCGGGCTAAAACAGCATTGTGAATCCCTTGGGATTATTATATAAGATATAAGATAAATTGCACACCGGTGTTGCAAAATTCCCCAAGGGTAAACATGGGAATCGGACCAGGAACACTCCCGGCCCCCTCTTTTCAGCCTCTGTTTTTGTGCAACACGGATAGACAGACCTGTTAACGCATCATACGGAATGGGTTGGGTTTGTCAAAAGAATTAATTACCGACCATGAGAAACAAAGGAGAGCCCCCATTGTACTCTAAAATCGTCATCCTGCACTTTCCGGCTGAAGTGGCCCGGAAACCCCTGGTCTGTGAGCTGGTCAAGACCTATGATCTGATGTTCAACATTCTCAGCGCCACCATCTCTTCCCGCCAGGAAGGCTCCATGGTTCTGGAACTCTCTTCCAGTTCCCGGGCCGGTTTTAAAAAGGGGATCCAGTTTCTCAAGGATCACGGCGTCATGGTCTCAACACCGGAACACAAGATCTATAAGGACGATGAAATCTGCACCCATTGCGGCGCCTGCACCGCCGTCTGTCCCACCCAGGCCCTGCACATCAAACGGCCTGAAATGGAAGTGATATTCGACAAGGAAAAGTGCACCGTGTGCGAATTGTGCATCCTCACCTGCCCCACCCGGGCCATGGGACTTTACAGCGATTCCATGGAAGATGTTGCCTGATGCAGTCCCCGGTTGTTGCCGTCGCACTGAGCGGAGGTGTGGATTCCCTGGTGTCGGGATATCTGTTGAAACAACAGTATCCCCATATCTTCGGTGTCCATTTCACCACCGGTTATGAGGCCGCCCCCATTGATCTGAAAAAACTGGAGGATCAACTGGGCTTTACGGTCCATGAACTCGACCTTTCCCGGCTGTTCGAGGCCGAGGTGGTCCGGTATTTCATCTCCACCTACATGGAGGGAAAGACCCCCAACCCCTGCCTTTTCTGCAACCAGAAAATCAAGTTTGGCACCCTTCTGGAAGAAGTGACCCGCATGGGGGCAGGCCTTCTGGCCACGGGCCATTACGCCCATGTCCACAATGCCGCATCCTGCCCGGACATGGATTCCCAGGACCAACCCTGGTTGGAAAAGGGAACCGACCCCCGAAAGGACCAGTCCTATTTCCTGGCACGACTCACAGCGACCCAGCTCAACCGGATCCTCTTCCCCCTGGCCGGTATGACCAAGGACAGGGTCAAGGCATTGGCCCGGGAAAAGGGATTAAAACCCCTGGGCCCCGGCGAGAGCCAGGACATCTGTTTTATCCCCGACGGCGCCTTTGCCGACTTCATCCTGAAAAAGCAGAACGCCACCCCCCAACCCGGCCCGATCAAAGATCTTGAAGGCAAGGTGGTGGGTCAACACAGGGGGCTCCACGCCTTTACCATCGGCCAGCGCAGGGGCATCAACTGCCCGGCATCGGAACCCTATTACGTCAGGGCCATCGACATGGCCTCCAACACCCTGGTGGTCTGTTTTAAGAAGGACCTGGGCCAGGCGCAGATGCAGCTCAGGGATCTGATCTGGCACCTGCCCGCCCCCGTCGGCGACCTCACCCTTGAGACCAAAATTCGTTATAACCATCCCGGAGCCCGGGCCAATGTCACCGTCCAGGGGACCCGGGCATCGGTCTCCTTTGAAGACCCACAATTTGCCCTCACCCCGGGCCAGGCAGCCGTATTCTACCGGGACAACCGGGTGGTCGGCAGCGGCATCATAGAATGAAAACCTTTTATATTGAAACACTGGGTTGCAAAGTCAACCAATACGAATCCGAGGGCATTGCCGCCCGCCTGGAAGAAAAGGGCCTCAAGCGCACCGATAAAAAAGGGGCCCACGACATCTGCATCATCAACACCTGCGCCGTCACCTCCAAGGCCGGCATGCAATCCCGCCAGGCCATCCGAAAACTCATCCGGGACAACCCCGACGCCCGGGTCATCGTCACGGGCTGCCATGCCCAGACCGATCCGGACCTCATCGGAAAAATAGAAAACATCTCCCAGATCGTCTGCCACAAGGACAAGACCCGCATCGCCGACGAAATCCTCAACCCGGACGGATGCAACCTTGAATTCAAACCGGTGAACCACACCAAAACCAACCGGTTCGAATCCTTTCAAAAACCGGTGAAGGGCAGCATGAGCCGGGCCTATCTCAAGATCCAGGATGGCTGCAACGCCTTCTGCTCCTATTGCATCATCCCCTATGCCCGGGGCTCTTCGGTGAGCATGCCCGAGAACACCGTCATGGAACACCTCAAGGGACTGGCCGACGAAGGTTTTGAAGAGGTCATCCTCACGGGTATCCATGCCGGCCTCTATGGACGGGATCTCAACCCAAAAACCACCCTTTTCTCCCTCATGGAACGCATCGACAGGGAACGACCGGTGAAACGGGTGCGCCTGGGCTCCATCGAACCCAATGAAATCGAAGACGGTCTCATCCACCTGGCCCGGGACGGCCATGTCCTGGCCGAGCATTTCCACATTCCCCTCCAGTCCGGGGACGATACCATTCTCAAGCGAATGAAACGCCCCTATACCCGGGATTTTTTCCGGCAGGAAGTGGAAAAAATCCACGGCACCCTGCCCCATGCCGGCATCGGCATAGATGTGATCGTGGGCTTCCCCGGCGAAACCCGGGAGCACTTTGAAAACACCTACAACCTGCTCAGGGAGCTGCCCGTCTCCTACCTCCACGTCTTTCCCTTTTCACCCAGAAAGGGAACCCCGGCCTTCCACTTCGACGGCAAGGTAAAGGAAAGCGAGGTCAAGGAGCGGTGTGCCCGGCTCAGGGAACTGGATCAAATCAAACGAAACGCCTTTTTGGAAAAAAATAAAAACAGATCCCTGGACTGCCTGGTCCAGCACAGCACGGACAAGGCATCGGGCCTGCTGAAAGCGGTCAGTTCCAACTACCTGACCCTGCTGGCGCCCCAGATTCCGGACATCCGGGGGAAAATCGTCCCCCTCACCTATACCGAAACCGTCCAAGGAGAAACACCTGTCACACAGCTCGTATCCAAATCTTAACCCCTAAACACCGGGAGAATCGCCATGGAAGCTGTCTACTCAAAACTGGCCCAACATCTCAACAACACCCCCGGGGGCTACCCTGCCACGGACTCCGGGGTGGAACTGCGAATCCTGGAACGTCTGTTTACACCCGAAGAGGCAGAACTCACCCTCTCCCTCATCATGATGCCCGAACCCATTGAATCCATAGCCGCCCGCAGCGGAAAACCCGCCGAGGTCATCGAACCCATGCTCAGGGATATGGCCTACAAAGGGCTGGTCCTGCACAGCCAAAGGGACGGGCTCCACACCTATATGCTCCTGCAGTTTGTGGTGGGCATCTGGGAGCACCAGGTCAACCGCCTCACCCCTGAACTCATCAAGGACTTCAACGAATACGTGCCCCACCTCATGAAAATCATGGAGGAACAAAAGACCCAGCAGCTCCGGGTGGTTCCCGTGGAAAAGGCCGTGGGCACGGAATTGAACATCATGGACCACGAGCGGCTGGAAAACCTGATCAAAAGCCAGTCCAAAATTCTGGTGGCCCCCTGCATCTGCCGGAGGGAACACACCATGGTGGGAAAAGGATGCGGTAAATTGGAAGAAGCCTGCCTGGTCTTTGGCGGGGGGGCCTACATCTATGAAAGCCGTGGCATCGGTCGAACCATATCCCAGGACGAAGCCCTTTCCATCGTCAGAAAAGGGGTGGAACAGGGACTGGTTCCCCAGCCCTCCAACTCGGTGAAGCCCATGAACATCTGTCTCTGCTGCGACTGTTGCTGCCAGATCCTGAGCAACATCAAAAAGACAGAGGCTCCGGCCAAAATCGTCAATTCCAACTACCAGGCACAGGTCATTGAGGACCAATGCACCGCCTGTGAAGCCTGCACCCAGATCTGCCCCATGGATGCCATTGAGGTGGACGACACCGCCGTGGTGGATTTCGACCGCTGCATCGGCTGCGGTCTTTGCGTCACCGCCTGTGAATTCGATGCCATGGTCATGGGGGACAAACAGCAGGAAGAACGGTGGGAACCGCCCCAGACCCTGGTGGAAACCTATATGAACATTGCCAAGGAGAGGGGATTGTTCTAAAAGACATTTACCACTGGAACAATGGCTGTCCAGGAAGGGCCGGCCCCAAACACGATCCGGTGATCCAGCTTTATCCGAAAAACCCATGAAGATATACAAAGGGGGGATTGATCAACAATCCCCCCTTTGCCATTGTTGCCCGTCCCAAAAAGATGGGCCGGATCTAGAATGGTCGGAGCTAAAACCCCCGCTTTTTACGGATGTGTTCGTAGGCTGCCTGGATTTCCAGGAATTTATCATTGGCAAATTTGACAAATTCTTCCGGCAGCCCCTTTGAGGCGATCTTGTCCGGATGGTACTCATTGACCAAAGAGCGGTATTGTTTCTTGATCTCGGCATCACTGGCGGTTTCATCGCATTTGAGCACGGCATAATAGGCATTGGCCGTGTTAAAGTACTTGGACCTGAGCCGGTCGTACTCGCCCTTGGGATATTGGAAGATCCGGGCGGCGGATTCCATCATGGCCTCTTCTCCGGGGGAGAGGCTCCCATCTGCGGCCGCAGCCCTGAAGAGCACATCCATCATCACCTCGATGATATTGGGCTGGCTCCTGAAAACGGAATAGAATTGCAGGGCAAAGGCATCAAAGGGATCGACCGACTTAACGGCCTGGCGGAAAATCTCCTTGGCCGTTTCCTGGCCCTTGGCATCCAGCTGGAGATCCCGGACCATAAAGGTCTCCACGGCCTTGATCTCCCTTTCCGTAACCTGGCCGTCGGCCTTGCAGATCTTGGCCAGCATGGAAAAGGCCGCCGTGAAAAAGACCAGCTGGGCCTGCTCGTTGCTGGAAAGTCCGCCCTGGGCGCCGCCCCCTGGAATGGATTTCAGGTATTCGTCCTCTTTCTTATCCACAAAGGCATGGCCAAAGGCAGCACCTGCCACAGCCCCAATGGGGCCTCCTAAAACAAGACCGATGGTACCCCCCACCATTTTTCCAAGCCAACTCATCTTCCATCCTTTCCAAGGGTCAAATCTCTTGTATGATCAAAATAAAAGTTATATATAACACGTATATTCAAAGCGTCAAACCCATTGCCAACGGTATATCAGACTTCCATGGAAACAAAAAAAATAATCGGCATCATCATCCTTGTTCTCAACATCTCCGGATTGGGCTTTCTATTCTACCTGGGAGGCCTACGCCTTCTGGATCATTTTTTCCCCAGGGAGGAGGACCAGCAGCCCCCGACCGTTGGTACAGCCGGAGCAGGCCCCTCCAAGGGGCCAACCATTGACGAGGATATGCTGCCCAAGGACGACCTGCTCAAGGACATGGACCTGTCCGACCTGGACAATTTAAACCTGGATGATTTTGAATAACCCCCATATGCCATGACCACCGGGGGCCCGTCCCATACTCCGGGTAAGGTTCCCCACAAAACAAAAACGCCGGCATTCACATGACGGCGCAGTCGTTTTTATCGATCTGGAAAGAATCCCATCAGGCATTGGCCGTTCGTTTCTGCCACCGTTTCTTTTTCTTTACCTTATCCTTGACCGGGGCGCACCGGGTTTCGATGCTCCCATTGCCCAGCAGCTCTTCCACCTCTTTAAAAAAGGCCGGGTCCGTCCGGGTCATGAACTCATCCCCCAGCTTGACCACCACATTCTGTTCCTGGTCCAGGCGAATGCGGATGAAGGAGGCGGCATCTCCGGGATATCGCTCGATGATGGGCTTGAGGGCCTCCAGGGTTTTGGGGGCTTCGGTCTGCCCGTCCATGGTAATGAGGATCCCGTTGGTCCATTCGTCCTGGGCCATTTCCACGGGCACCACCTTTTCCGCCAGCAGCTTGACCACGTTCTCGGTCTTCTGCACCTCGGCTTCCAGGATGACGATCTGCTCGGTGGCCAGCATGGGATGGATCTTGGCATAGACCTTGGGAAAGACCACCACTTCAATGGAGGCGGCCTGGTCTTCAATGGCACAAAAAGCCATCATATCCCCCTTTTTGGTCTTGTGGATCTTGAGCACCTTCAGGGACCCTGCGATCCTCACCATCTTTTCGTTGGCCGCCTCCTGGAGGGTGGTGGAATTGTGGCTCACGTATTTATTGATGGTCTCCTGGTACTTGTCCATGGGATGGCCGGTGATGTAAAAGCCCAGGGCCTCCTTTTCCAGCTCCAGCAGGGCATTGTCTTCCCATTCATCGATGTTGGGCATCTTGGGGATGGAGATGGGCACGCTGGCCCCCATGCCTGAATCGGCAAAGAGGTCGAGCTGGGAATCGGCCTTTTCCTTCTGGATCCTGTGTCCGTGGTCCAGGGCATCTTCCACCACGGCGGCCATCTGGCTTCGCCTGGCACCGGTACTGTCAAAGGCGCCACAGCGGATCAAGGCCTCCATGACCTTTTTATTGACTTTGTTCAGGGGCACCCGCTCGCAGAAATCATAGACACTTTCAAAGGGGCCTTCCTTTTCACGGACCTCCACAATGGCGTCGATGGCGGCGTCCCCCACCCCTTTGACCGCAGCCATGCCGAACCGGATACACTCGTCGGTAACCGTGAAAAAGGCATCGGACTTGTTCACATCCGGGGGTAAAACCATGATGTCGTGGGCCTTGCACTCGTCCATGTACTTCAGCACCGCCTCGGAGTTGCTCCGTTCCGAGGTCATGAGGGCGGCAATGAATTCCACTGGAAAATTGGCCTTGAGATAGGCCGTATGATAGGAAACCAGGGCATAGGCGGCGGAGTGGGATTTGTTGAACCCGTACCCGCCGAATTTCTCCATGAGGTCAAAGAGTTCCTTGGCCTTTTCAGGATCGTGGCCGTTTTCCTTGGCCCCCTTCATGAAAAGGTTCCGGTGCTCATCCATCATGGCGGCGATCTTCTTACCCATGGCCTTGCGGAGACCGTCCGCATCGGCCATGGTGTAATTGGCCAGAACACCTGCAATCTTCATGACCTGTTCCTGGTAAAGGATGACCCCGTAGGTTTCCTCAAGCACCTCTTCCAGCTCGGGGAAGAGGTAGACCACATCCTCCCGTCCGTTCTTTCTTTCCACATAGGAGTCGGCCATGCCCGAATCCAAGGGACCGGGGCGGTAGAGGGCCACCAGGGCAACGATGTCCGAGAAGCTGGCCGGTTTCAACCTCAGGATCAGCTCCTTCATACCCGAACTTTCCAGCTGGAACACCCCGGTGGTGTCGGCGGACTGGAGCAGTTCAAATGCCTTGGGATCGGCCATGTCCACATGGTCCAGATCCGGCGGGGTCTTTCCCTGCTTTTCAATGAGGGCCATGCAATTTTTGATCACCGTCAGGTTTCGCAGGCCCAGGAAGTCAAACTTCACCAGCCCCAGTTTTTCCACATGGGTCATGTCGAACTGGGTGATGGTTTCTCCCTCTTTACCCCGGAAAAGGGGGAGGTATTCGTTCAAGGGCTTATCCGCCACCACAACCCCTGCTGCATGGGTGGAGGCATGGCGGGGCAACCCTTCCAAAAGCAGTGCCGTCTCCAGCATCTGGGTCTTTTCTTCGGTCTCTTCGCACTTGGTGCGGATCTGGGGTACATCCTCCATGGCCTTGGTCAAATTTTTGGCCATGTCCGGAATGAGTTTGGCCACCTCGTCCACCTCGGAAAGGGGCACGCCCAAGGCCCGGCCCACGTCCCGGATCACGGCCTTGGCCTTGAGCTTACCAAAGGTGATGATCTGGCAGACGCATTCGGGTCCGCCGTAGCGATCGATGGTGTACTTGTAAACCTTGTCCCGACCTTCGATGCAGAAGTCCACGTCGATATCCGGCATGGAGATACGGGAGGGGTTAAGGAATCGTTCGAAGATTAACCCGTGTTCAATGGGATCCAGAAGGGTGATGTCCATGGCATAGGCCACCATGGAACCGGCGGCAGACCCACGGCCCGGACCCACGGGGACCCCCACCTTACGGGAATATTCGATGAAGTCGGCCACGATGAGGAAGTAGCCGGGGAACCCCATGTCCAGGATGATGCCGATCTCGTAGTCCAGGCGGTCCCGGTATTCCTTTTCGTTGACCTGGGGATTTTTGGCCTTGATCTTGGCAAATTTTTCTTCAAACCCTGCCCGGGCCTTTTGCTCGAAAAGCTCGTCCTCGGACTCGTCATCGCTCTGGGCATACCGGGGGAAGTGATAGCTCTTGTCCGTGAACTCCACGTTGCACATGGCCACCACGTCCCGGGTGTTTTCAATGGCACCGGGGAACTGGCCCAGGGTCTCCTGCATCTCCTGCTGGGATTTAAAATAGAGTTCGTCGGAATCAAACTTGAACCGGTTCTGGTTGGTCACCGTATCCCCGGTCTGGATGCACAGCAAAATTTCGTGGGCCGTGGCATCCTCTTTTCTCAGATAATGGCAGTCGTTGGTGGCCACCATTGGAATGGACAGCCGTTTAGAGATATCCAGCAGGCCCTCGTTGACCTTGTGCTGGATATCCATACCATTCTCCTGAACTTCCAGGAAGAAATTCCCCTCTCCCAGGGTGGACTGATAGAACCGGGCCAGATCGTCGGCCTTGTCCATGTCGTTTTCAAGGATGGCCTTGGGCACCTCGCCCTTGAGGCAGGCCGAGAGTCCCACCAGCCCTTCACAATGGGCCTGGAGCAGTTCCTTGTCGATGCGGGGCTTGTAATAGAAGCCCTGGAGCTGGGCAATGGAGACCAGCTTACACAGGTTCCGGTAGCCCGTCATGTCCTTGGCCAGCAGCACCAGGTGGGAAAGCCCCTTGTGGTCCAGCTGGGTTCTATCGGTCAATGTACGGGGGGCCACGTAGACTTCGCAGCCCAGGACCGGCTTCACACCGGCCTTGGTCGCCTTTTCATAGAAGGGGGCCACCCCGAACATGGTGCCGTGGTCGGTCATGGACACGGCATCCATCCCGAATTCCTTGGCCCGGTTGATCACGTCATCCAGGCGAATCGCCCCATCCAGCAACGAGTACTCCGTGTGCAGGTGGAGGTGGTAGAAGGGAGAGGAGAGTTCTGTCATTTATCTCTAGTTGCTTTCGACTCTGTAGTTGGGAGATTCCTTGGTGATCACAACGTCATGGACGTGGGATTCCCGCAGACCTGCGGCAGAAATCTTAACAAAACGCGCTTTTTCATGGAGTTCGCCAATGGAGGCAGCGCCCAGATATCCCATGCCGGCCTTGAGACCGCCAATCATCTGAACGATGTTTTCACGCACCGTACCCCGGTAGGGGATCCGGCCAACGATACCTTCGGGTACCAGTTCTTCATCTTCATCGGTATCTTTCTGGTAATACCGGTCCGAGGAGCCTTTTTTCATGGCCTCAACCGAGCCCATGCCGCGGTATGCCTTGTAGGAACGGCCCTGGTAGATTACAATTTCACCCGGGCTTTCATGGGTGCCGGCCAAAAGGCTGCCCAGCATGACGGAATGGGCACCGGCGCCTAGGGCCTTGGCAATATCGCCGGAGAACTTCAAACCGCCGTCGGCGATGAGGGGAACACCGGTTTTTTTGGAAATTTCAGCACAGTTCAGAACAGCGGTCAGCTGGGGAACGCCCACACCGGCAACGATACGGGTGGTACAAATGGAACCGGGACCGATACCAATCTTAACCGCATCCACACCGGCATCGATGAGATCTTTGGCACCGGCTTCGGTGGCCACGTTACCCGCAATGACCTGGGCCTTGGGGAAGGCGGCCTTGATGCGCTGAACTGCATCAATGACGTTTTTGGAATGGCCGTGGGAGGTGTCCAGGACAATGGCGTCGGCACCGGCCCGCAGCAGGGCTTCCACACGGGGCATCATGTCAGAGCCCACACCGGTGGCGGCGCCGGCTCTGAGGCGACCCAGGTCATCCTTGCAGGCATTGGGGTATTTCTTTATCTTTTCAATATCCTTGATGGTGATCAGCCCCTTGAGTTTGCCTTCGTTGTCCACCACCAGCAGCTTTTCAATGCGGTGTTTGTGGAGCATCTTTTTGGAATCTTCCAGGGTGCATTTTTCAGGAACGGTCACCAGATCCTCTGCGGTCATGACGTCGCAGGTAAGCTTGTTCATATCGGTTTCAAAACGAAGGTCGCGGTTGGTCACAATGCCCACCAGCTTTTCGCCTTCGGTGACCGGGATGCCGGAAATCCGGTATTTGGCCATGATGGAATGGACCTCGGACAGGGGGGCATCCGGACTGACGGTAACCGGATCAACGATCATGCCGCTCTCGGATTTTTTTACCCGGTCCACCTCAATGGCCTGTTCTTCAATGCTCAGGTTTCTATGGATAAATCCCATTCCGCCGGCCCGGGCCATGCTAATGGCGGTGCGGGCCTCGGTGACCGTGTCCATGGCTGCGGAAACGATGGGAATATTCAATTCCAGCTCCTTGGTGAGCCGGGTTCTGGTTCCGACTTCATCGGGAAGAATGGCGGAATAATCGGGAACCAACAGGACATCGTCAAAGGACAACCCTGGTTCGGGTAATACAATGGACATAAAAGCCTCCAAGAAAGGAAAAGTGTTTATTAATACTAATAAGGCCGGCTGTTAGAGATCGGAAACAGCCAGCCGGATTAATGCTAAATCAGTATATAAACACGTACTCTTACCAAATATGGGGGTTTTTAGCAAGATTTATATCATTGGGATTTTGTTTCAAGGAGGTCTAAAATCACGGGCACCCCAGGGGGCGTGCGGCGGGACTGCCAGGGATAATTCCGGATCATATCCAGATGGCCGCCGGGCACCAGGGTCAGGGAGAAATGGTCCAGCATCACAGAGGACACCGGCACCAGCCCGTCGCCCAGAAGCGCCGTCACCCCCACCACCTTTTGCCGGAAGGCCCCGGACTGCCGGGACAATCCCCCAACACCATCACCCCCCATGCCCAGGGTGTCTTTGATCTCCTCCATATACCAGGGAATGAACACCCCGGCAATGAGATCATACCTCACCCCCTGGGGATGGGGTCTCAGGTTCAGCCCATTTAGAAAACGGCTGCCCGGCAAAAGATCAATCCCGGCCTCCCCCGCCCCGTCCATGAGCCCGTGGACAAGGGAGACGTTACCGTGGCGCCATTGGTGGTATTGATCCCGGATTTCCGTGACAAAGCGAAACCGGGCCATCTGGGATCCGTGGTTGGGGGTTCCCACCATGATCAACCGCTCCACCCCGGGCACCGCCCCCTCCAATTCAAGGTCTTCGTATCCCAGGTTGGGATCCGTCAACATGTTCCGGGCCACCAATCCGCCCATGGAATGGGCGATCAAGGTGAGCCGCTGCCCCCTGAACAGGGAATACCCCTTAAGTTCCGACAATAGAAATGCCGAGGATTTCCCCACTTCCTGGTCATTGGGGTAGGTAAAGGTGAGCACCCAATAGCCGGCCGCTTCCAGGGCGGGAATGAGTTGGTTCCAGACCAGGCCGGGTTCGTCCAACCCATGGATGAGCACCAGGGGATTGGAAGCAGCATGGCTGGCCTCCCCTTGGTTGGGGTCCAGGGATTTAAGGCCGTAAAGCTCACCGGAAAGACGGGCAGCACCGGTAAACACCCCCTGGGCCGTCTCCCCTACCCAGCGCCTACCCCGCATCTCCATATCCCTGGAACCGATGCCCACCACCTGGATCACCAGCACAAGAACAACAAACCCGAATAACAGCCTGATTTTCCCCTTGATCCCGTGCCACATATTCCCTTCCTTTGCCCGGCTTCAATCCCTCGTGTATTAATAGTATAGAACAGGTTGCGTCCATTACAGACACCATGCCCACAGAACCAAAGCTTGCCATCCCTCAACATTCTGGTATGGTACCTAAAAGTTGCAAGCGTTCTTCGACCGGATATACACGTCACCGGACATGCCGCGGCAGGTGTCTACCGCAAATGTCCGGTAACGAAGTAGATTCGGGCAAAGGGTGCAACGGTTTGGCCTATATCGTTCCGATGGGGTGTACAATGGACCCATTTTACCAGAACCAACGGCCATGACGACACCTTATCCAAAACGCGAAACACATACTGCAAGGTTTAGCTGGTATAAAATTCAACCCAATGCCCACATATCCCCAAAGGACCCGATCCATGCCAATGATAACCATAGATCCGAACATCTGTAGAAAAGACGGCATCTGCGCCACCCACTGCCCCATGGGCATCATCCAATGGGACAAAGGCCACCTGCCCTTCATACCGGACAATAGAACAGACCATTGCATCCAATGCGGCCATTGCGTGGCCATTTGCAGCACCGACGCCCTTACCCACCAGGCCATGGCTCCGGAGGACTGCCCCCGGGTTTCAGCGGATCTCACACTCTCCCTGGACCAGACCCGGCAATTCATGCGAAGCCGGCGCTCCATCCGCCACTTTAAATCCGGTCAGGTGGACCAATCCACCCTGGAGGCCCTTATTGAACTGGCGGCCCATGCCCCCTCGGGCCACAATTGCCAGCCCGCCCTCTTCCAGGTGGTCTCAGGGAAGGAAAAGGTTCGAACCTATGCCCAGGTGGTGGTGGACTGGATGGTCCATACCCTGAACACCCAAGCAGAACTGGCGGCCAAGCTTCACCTGGAAGCCGTTGTCAAAGCCTGGCACAATGGGCGGGATCTCATTGCCTGCAATGCCCCCCACCTCATCCTGGTCAACGGCCACGGTAAAAACCCCATGGCCCCCATTGCCTGTACCATCGCCGCCGCCTATTTGGATCTGGCAGCGCCTTCCTTTGGGGTGGGCACCTGCTGGCTGGGATATTTCCGCCGGGCCCTGGTCACGGAGCCTGGGATCAGGGAAAGCCTGGGGCTGGCTTCCGAACTACGGAACCATGCCGTACTTGCCGCAGGACACCCCCTGCGCAGCTACCACAGGATGCCCAAAAGACGTCAACCCATTATCAACTGGATTCAATAGGAGAAACCATGCTCATTGGAATCAACCCGGACAATCCCCAGGGACGCCATATTTCACAGATCGTCACCCTGCTGAAGAAGGGCGGGGTCATTGCCTACCCCACGGACACCTTTTACGGTTTTGGCTGCGATATCATGAACAAAAAGGCCATTGAAAAAATATATGCCCTTAAACAGCGGGACCGGACAAAGCCCTTCAGCTTCATCTGCCCGGACCTCAAGGACATCGCCACCTATGCCAAGGTCTCCAACGTGGCCTACCGACACATGAAACGCCTCTTGCCCGGGCCCTACACCTTTGTACTGGGGGGGACCAAAATGGTTCCCAAGATCATGCTCACCAAACGGAAAACCGCCGGGATCCGCGTGCCGGACAACAAAATTGCCCTGGGCCTGGTCAGGGAACTGGGCAACCCCATACTTTCCACCTCGGCCACCGCACCGGACGGGGAGGTCTTTGGGGATCCCTCCTTTATCCATGACCATTTTGGCAAACGCATCGATGCGGTCATCGACGGGGGCCCCGTGCCCGGCAGCCCCTCTTCGGTGATTAGCCTAATTGATGATGAACCGGAAATTATCCGTTACGGAGCCGGAAATCTGGATGTCTTTGAGTAGGGTCTGGGTCAGTCTCCGGATAAAGGTGACCTTGTCCTCCTTGGGATAAACGGTCACCGGCTTTTCCTTGATGCCGGCCAGGGTGGCGACCCATTGGACGGCATCATCCAGATTGCCCAGTCGGTCCACCAGGTTGAGCTTCAAGGCGGTCTGCCCGGTATAGACCCGACCGTCGGCCAGCTTTGCCATGCGCCCCAGCTCCATCTTCCTTGCCTTGGCCGCATCCTTCACAAATTGGTCGTGGAGTTCGTCCACCAGATTCTGGAAGAGTTTTCTTTCCTTTTCCTTGGGTTCCCGCATGGGCGAGCCCATATCCTTGAACTCCCCGCTTTTGACCACCACGGGTGAAATGCCGATCTTCCGGGCAATTTCCATGAGGTTGGCATATTCCATGATCACGCCGATGGAACCGGTGATGGTCCCCGCATTGGCCACGATGCGGTCACAGGCCGCAGCAATATAATACCCGCCCGAGGCCGCCACAGAGCCCATGGATGCAATGACCTTCTTGGTCTTCCGGGTCTTGATCACCTCCCGGTAGATCTCCTGGGAAGGGCCGATACCGCCCCCCGGGCTTTCAATGCGAAGGATAATGGCCTTGATGGCCGGGTTGTCCCGGAAGGCCGTCAGGTCTTTGATGATTTTTTTGGAGGATAGAATGGGGCCGCTGACTTCCACAATGCCCACATTGGCCTTGCCCGAAGCATAGATGGAAGCGGACTGGGCCATGCGGCTTCCCAGCAGCATAAGCCCCCCCATCCCAAGGATGAGACAGGTCATGCAGGCGACCATGAACATGGAAAAAAACAAAAAAGGGTGACGTCGTGAAAACATAAAAACAGGTTCCTTTTTTTAAATGGATAGAAGAACCCCCGGTTCCGGCAGGGCCGGGGTAAAAAAAAGGCCGGATGGAATTTCTCCCAACCGGCCTTTAAAATATCACAGGAAACCTGTTATGTCATGCTTTGGAAATTATTCTTCGTCTTTATTTTCCTCAGCCTTGGCAGCCTGTTGCGCTTCCAGCTGCTCCTGGATGTTGCTTCTCAGGATTTCACCGAAGGAGGTGGTGGCAGGTTTCGCATTTTTGGCAAATTCTTCCAGGTATCTATCATCATCGTCTTCTTCCAGACGTTTGATGGAGAGCCCGATCCGTCTTTCGTCGGAGTTGATGTTCATGACCTTGGCGGTGATGGTTTCACCGATCTGGTAATGATCTTTGGGGCTCTTGACATTTTCCTTGGAAATTTCGGATACGTGAACCAGACCTTCAATGCCTTCTTCCAGTTCTACAAATACACCGAAGTCGGTGAGGTTGGTGATGACGCCGGAAATTTCCTTGCCGACCTCATACCGTTCCCCAACGGTTTCCCAGGGATCTGCCTGGGTCTGTTTGATGCCCAGGGAGAATCTTTCGTTGGCTTTATCGATGTCCAGAACAACGGCCTGGATGGTATCGTTTTTCTTGTATACTTCAGAGGGGTGTTTGATCCGTTTGGTCCAGGAGATATCGGAAATGTGAACCAGACCATCGATGTCGTCGTCAATACCGATGAACAGACCGAATTCGGTGATGTTCTTGATCTTGCCTTCGATGATGGTACCCACGGGGTATTTCTGGGAAATGACTTCCCAGGGATTGTCCACGGTCTGTTTGATACCCAGGGAGATTCTGCGGTTGTCGGGTTTGATATCCAGAACAACGGCATCCACTTCTTCCCCAACAGCCACCATCTGGGACGGATGGCGAATCTTACGGGTCCAGGACATTTCAGATACGTGGATCAGACCTTCAACGCCTTCTTCCAGTTCGATGAACGCACCGTAATCGGTCAGGCTGACAACCTTACCAGTGACCTTGGAGTCAATGGGATATTTGTCGGCAGCAGTGGTCCAGGGATCGGGAGTAAGCTGTTTCATGCCCAGGGAAACCCGTTCTTTTTCGAAATCAAAGGAAAGGATCTTCACTGTAATTTTATCCCCAACAGAGAAGAGCTCCGAGGGATGTTTTACGCGGCCCCAGGAGATGTCGGTGATGTGGAGCAGTCCGTCCACGCCGCCCAGGTCGACAAAGACACCGTACTCGGTGATGTTTTTAACAACACCTTCCATGACCTTGTCGTTCTCAATGGCCTTGAGGGTTTCGGAGCGCAGTTTATCCCGTTCGGCTTCCAGCAGAACCCGTCTGGACAATACGATGTTGTTCCGTTTTTTGTTGTACTTGAGGATCTTGAACGTATAGGTCTGGTTCACCATTTCATCCATGTTGCGGATGGGGCGCAGATCGGCCTGGGAACCGGGCAGGAAGGCCTGCAGTCCGATGTCCACGGAGAACCCGCCTTTAACGCGGCTGGTGATAACACCTTCAATGGTGCCGTCTGCATCGTAGATTTCCTTGATGGCATCCCAAACTTTAACTTTCTTGGCCTTGTCGCGGGACAGCAGAACCGTTTCTTCTTCTTCGTCCCAGACTTCGATCATGACCTCAAATTCATCATCGACATTTACGTTTACATTGCCTTCCTCGTCAATGAATTCCTGAATAGAGATCTGTCCCTCGGATTTATATCCCACGTCTACAAGGACCATATCCCTTCCGACGGAAATGACAGTTCCGGTGACAACCTGTCCCTCTTCAAATTTTTTAAGGCTGGATTCATAGATGCCCAGAAGTTCTTCCATGGACTCGTCACCCGTGATGTCAGCCATCTCAGGAGCGGCTGCCGCTTCTTTGTTCTCTAATTCTTCGGTTTTCATTTCTTGGTTTTCGTTTTCTTCAGCAATGTTGTTCATTAATATTATTCCCCCTAATCGGTATTTTTGTTACCCGTCCATCCCCCAACCGCATGGGCTCGGAGACAGGCGAGTACAATTCACCTGTATAGCAAGCCGCAACACTAAAATCAATAAAATAATATAAATTACCTTTATTTTTTAATAATTTTGTGCATGGCATCCACCACTTCCTGAACACTCATTTCAGTGGAGTCAATTTTAACGGCATCCTTTGCAGGCTTAAGGGGGGCTTCTTTTCTCCGGGAATCATTCTGATCCCGTGCTTCCATATCCCTTTGCACCTTGGCCAGTTCTTCTTCGGAGCCGGCCATCTCCTCACATCTGCGCTTTGCGCGGATGGAAAGATCTGCAAAAAGAAAAAACTTAAACGGTGCATGGGGAAAGACCACCGTCCCCATATCCCGGCCTTCAAACACCGCATCCTGGGCATGGGCCATGGCGCGCTGGATATCCAAAAGCGCCTGGCGCACCGCCGGCAGGGCCGAGGTGTCCGAGGCCAGCATGGAAATCTCAGGGGTCCGAATTTCGTCGGAGATATCCGTTCCCGAAACCGTTAACCGGGTTCCGTTGTGGGTGAACCTGAAGTCCAGATCCTTTAACAGGGCATCCAGGGCAGGGGCGTCCTTCCAGTCCACCCCCCTTTCCCGGATCTGGTGGGCCACCCCGCGATAGAGGGCCCCCGTATCCACATAGACACAGCCCAATGCCTTTGCCAATTGCCGGCTGACCGTTGTTTTGCCGGCACCGGCCGGGCCGTCAATGGTGATGATTCGATGGCTCATATTCACTCCTCAGACCTTTTCGCCGTTCAGCACCGCATCCAGTGCATCCAAAAAGGCGCGGTTTTCCCCTTTGGTCCCCGCATTCACCCGCAACCAGGATACAAAGCCATAGGATTTCATGGACCGGGCAATCACCCCCCTGCGCAACAGCTTTTCAAACACGGCCTTGGAATCCTGCTTCACATCCACCATGAGAAAGTTGGATTGGGAGGGCAGACAGGGCAATCCCATGTCGGCCAATCCCCGGGTCAGTTCATCCAGACCATGGTGGGCACAGGCCACACTTTCCTTTAGGAATTCCCCGTCGGACAGGGCGGCACAGGCCGCCACCTGGGCCAGGGAGTTCACGTTAAAGGGCGGACGGATCCGGTGCAGGATTTCAGCCACCGTCCTGTCCATGACCCCGTAGCCCACCCGGAAGCCCGCCAGACCATATGCCTTGGAAAAGGTTCTCAAGGTGACGATGCGATCGTCGACCAGGGGCGTTTCAAGGGAGTTATAGACCCCGGGTTCCCTTACGAATTCGGCATAGGCTTCATCGGCCACGATGAGAACATCATCGGGAATCCGTTTGGCAAAGGCGTCAAACTCCGCCTTGGTAATCACTCCGCCCGTGGGGTTGAAGGGGTTGGTGATGAAGACCATGCGGGTTTTGGGGCCCACGGCATCGGCCAGGGCATCCAGGTCGGTGTCAAAGCCCTTGAGGGGCATCATCACCGGTTCACCCTTGGCGATCTTCACACAGATTTCGTACATTAAAAAGGAAGGCAGGGGCATGAGGGCCTGGTCGCCGGGATTCAAAAAGGCGTGGCAAAGAAGGGAGATGATTTCATCGGATCCATTGCCGATGACGATGTTGTCCGTGCCCACACCGAACCTATCCGCCAGCATCCGGGTCAAATCCGGGGCTGTGGATTCCGGATACCGATGCACCCCGGCCAGGTTCTCCAGAACCGCCTCCCTGACTTTGGGAGAACATCCAAGGGGGTTTTCATTGGAAGCCAGTTTCACCGCATTGGTGATTCCCAGCTCCCGTTCCAGCTCTTTGAGGGGCTTTCCCGCCTCATACGCATCAATGGCATTAACCTGGGAACTAATGGTGAATTTCATGCAATCTGCTCCTGAAGGATAAAAGAGTAATAATTAGTTAGGATTTGAATTTTTGTCAACACCTATGGTAGAGATGGGGCAAAACCCGAACCCATATGGAGATCCCATGCCCCAATACCCCATCCACACCGGGCTTGAAACCCTGAAACACACCCCCCTTACCCAGCTTGCGGGAAGGCGCATCGGCCTTCTGGCCAACCCGGCCTCGGTGGACAACAGCTTTTGCCACGCCCGCACCCTGGTCCAGACCCTTTACCCCGGTCAACTCAAAGCCCTGTTCTCGCCCCAGCATGGATTTTTCGCAGAAAAGCAGGACAATATGATCGAATCCGGCCACACCACGGATACGGAACTGGGCATCCCCATCTTCAGCCTCTACAGCGAAACCCGCATCCCCACCCCGGAGATGTTCAATGACATCGACACCCTGGTGGTGGACATCCAGGACGTGGGCACCCGGGTCTATACCTTTATATATACCATCTCCCATTGCATGGAAATGGCCGCCGAAACCGGTAAGCAGGTGGTGATCCTGGACCGGCCCAATCCCATCGGTGGCACCCAGGTGGAGGGCAATGTCCTGGAACCGGAATGGGCCTCCTTTGTGGGCCGCTTTCCCATCCCCATGCGCCACGGCCTCACCGTGGGGGAAATTGCGAAACTCTTTAACACCGAGTTCAATATCAACTGCGATTTAACCGTGGTCCCCATGGAGGGCTGGAAGCGGGAGATGTACTGGGAAGAGACCGGTCTTACCTGGATTTCCCCCTCCCCCAACCTGCCCACCCCCCTGGGCTGCGTGGTCTACCCGGGCCAGGTTATCTTTGAAGGCACCCAGCTCAGCGAAGGCCGGGGCACCACCCTGCCCTTTGAACAATTCGGCGCCCCCTGGCTGGACATCGGAGCCGTTGCGACCAAGGCCCAGGCCCTTGTCCAAGGTGCCCATTTGAGACCGGTGCAATTCGAGCCCACCTCGGGGAAACATGCCGGCACCCCCTGCAAGGGATTCCACATCCACGTCACCGACAGAAGACGCTTTCATCCCTATTTTGCATCCCTGGTCCTGCTCCAGCTCATCCTAAAGCACCACCCCGGAGAATTTGAGTACAAGCAACCGCCCTACGAATACGAGTACGACCGGTTGCCCATGGACCTCATCCTGGGCAGCAAAAAACTGCGCTGCGCCTTGGAAGACCAGGCCGATATCCGGGAGTTGCAGGTCCAATGGCAGCAGGATGAACGGGCATTTTCCCAAATCGCAAGGAGATACCATCTCTATGGGTAAGCCAGGCACAGATTCCCCCCGGTGGAAACGCATGAGTTTCAAGGGGAACAAGGTTTGGGTTGAACGCGCCCCAAACGGCAGCCTGCGCATGGAGAATCAAAAGGTCAGGATCAAGTACAATCTGATGCAGGACCACGAATACTGGATCCGGCTGGACAACCTTAGGCCCGAGGACCAGGCCGTGCCGGCAAGTGATGCGGCAAAGGGAAAAACCGTGCCCCCCCCGGACCAACTTCCGGACAACACCATCTGCATCTTTGTTGAGGGGGTCGGCGGCAAGGGGCCGGCATCGGGCATGGGCATCCTTTTGAAATACGGCCCCCACCGAAAACAAATTTCAAAAACCGGTTCCAGGGCCGGCACCACCATTGCCCAGATCCGGGCCGTTGAACAGGCCCTCCTTTCCCTGAAGCGCAGGGATCTTCCCGTGCGCATCTACACCACGGCCACCCACGCCGTGAATCTGATCCGGGGGAAGAAGCAGGCCAAAACCCACACGGAAAGGGTGGAACGACTCCAGGCCCTGGCAGCACAATTCCGGGATCTTGAATGGATGATGGTAAAGAAAAAAAGTGGGTTTAAAGAGGTGGGACTGGCGGCCTATCTGGCCGCCTCGGCCATGAACAGCCCAACCGGAGAGGTTGAAAAAAAGAGCAGCCCGGCGGCATCGCAGGATGAATCGGCATGATGGGCAGATCCCGGAATCTGCCGCCACCCTGGTCATCACAAGGCCAAACCCCGTTCCATACCCCATTGAAATGGGTTAAACCAAAGAGATAAAGGCCATAAAAAAACCACAGGTCGGCGCACCCCATGGTATAAATAAAAAAGGCCGGGCCTCAATTGCCCATAAAAAAAGGGGCCGTTGAACACGACCCCGTTTTTCTTCCAATGACGCTCTGAAGCCTATTTGCTTTTCAGATCTGCCAGTTCTTTTTCCAGCTCGGCAATTTTAGTCTTGTCGTCGTCGGCAGGCGCTTCGGTGCCTTCGTCGTTTTTCCAGGAATCTTTAAGTTCGTCAAAACCCAGGTAAAGGGCAAGACCACCACCCAGCAGAAGAACGGGCGGGAGACATCCAGCCAGAAGATTCAAGAACTCACCAAACCAAACTGCCAAACCTACAACACCCAAAAGAACTGCGATCGCACCGCCAATTAACGTCTTCATAAAGATATCCTCCTTAAACTTTTATGCAACACCAAAAAATGTTCATACTTTAAACAGATATTACCGATTGTCAATAGATTTTGAAAATAGCATAGGAACCCGCTTTAATCAAGGCAATTTTCCGGGCCGCCAAACCGGTGCCAACCAGCCCTATCCCTTTATTACAAAGGGTTTCAGCACATGGACCACGGGAAAGGGATTTGCCCGGGCCGCAAGATGTAAAATGGGCAGCTATGGTACTCCCGAACAGGCCCTTCCCCAATGTCCCGAATCCCTGGAGCGATGCCGCTATGGGGGGAACGGCCTGTGTCGAAGCGGCCTTTTATAAAAGCGCTTTCGTCACCGGAATCAACCGCGTCGCCTCCTTACGATACAGCGTTTCCAGCACCTTCCGGGCCGGGGCCGGCGCCAATTATGATATTGCCATTGGAACCCGGCTTTGGTAAAGAATAAAGGTTTAGCTTAGTCGAATTTAAGGCCAACCGTTAAAAGGAAACCCAATGCGCCTGATAGATCAAATAAAATCAGTGGTTCCGTCCACCCGGGCACTGATTCGAAAATATATCACCTCTCTTCTCGGGGAAAACCGTCACCATTTTACCAATATATACCCCGGCAACCGCAGTTTCCTCATCAAAGCCGTCATGAACCGGCTCACCCGTCGGATCAAATTTGACGATCACAATCTGAGACGGCTCAGCGACCTTCCCCAGGGAAGCCACGTGATCTTTGCCTCCAAGGAAAAGCACCTTTTTGACTTCCTCTATTACCATACCCAGCTCAAAAAAATCGACCTGCCCCATCCGGAGATCGGTTTTGACTTCCACTTCCTTCCCTTTCTGCCGTTGAAACGGCTGATCCGGGTCTTTGTGTCCCAGATGGACCACTTTCTCCATCGCATGGAATTCCAGAACATATACACCTCCGGCGCCGCAGATCAGGAGCTGCTCAGCGGAAAAGCCGGCTTTGTCTCCCTCATCGAAAAAGAGGATTTCCAGAACCGGTTCATCCGATCCGGCCCGGACCCCCTTTACCACCTCATCGAGCTGCAAAAGCGCATTGAGACCCCGGTGATCATCGTACCGGAGGACATCATCTACGTGACCAACCCCATGCACAAGGAACCCGGACTGGGGGACATCCTCTTCGGCACCCATGAACGGCCCGGTCGCATGAAGCGTCTTTATATGCTCCTGCGGCGCCCCGAAAAGATCAAGATTGCCCTGGCAAGACCGGTGAACCTGAAGGCCTTTATCCACCGCGCCGACATCCAGACCCTGGATTCCGAGTTCCAGACCCACCGGTTGAGAAGCCACCTGGTGGACATCCTCAACCGCCAGAGAAAATCCATCACAGGCCCGGTGCTCAAGTCCCGCCAGGAGATCACCGAGGACATCCTCAACCGCAAATCCCTGCGGGAATTTCTGGCCGACTATGCCCAGCGCAACAACCTTTCCCTGAAAAAGACCAATAAAAAGGCCGCCGGTTATATCAACGAGATCGCGGCCAACTACAACCAGCGGGTCATCAACTTCGGCCATTGGGCGCTGAACTGGATCTTTAAAAACATCTTTGACGATCTCATGGTCAACCAGGACGAGATCAACCGCATGCGGGAAAAATACGCAGAAGCCCCCCTCATCCTTGTGCCCTGCCACAAAAGCCACCTGGACTATCTGCTCCTGCCCTATATCATGTTTGAAAACAACATGCCCTGCCCCCACATTGCCGCAGGGAAAAACCTCTCCTTCTGGCCCCTGGGACCCTTTTTCAGGCGGGGGGGCGCCTTTTTCCTGCGCCGGACCTTCAAGGGAGCCGAACTCTACTCCAAGATTTTTGCCGGCTACCTGGAACAGCTCCTCAGGGAAGGCTTTAACATCAAAATCTACATCGAAGGTGGCCGCAGCCGCACGGGCAAACTCCTGGCCCCCAAACCCGGGGGACTGGCCATGATGATCAACGCCTACCTTGACGGGGCCTGTGACGACCTCTACTTTGTCCCCATCTTTGTGGGCTACGACCGGGTATTGGAAGAGGACGCCTACCTCAAGGAAATCGAAGGCGGTAAAAAGAGCCCGGAAACCCTCAAGGGCCTCATCTCCACCCGGAAATTCCTCAAGAAAAAATACGGAAAGGTCTATGTCCGCTTTGACGAGCCCATCTCCATCCGGGAATACATTGCCGACAAAAAGATCGACTTGAAGAAGACCGGCACCAAGGATTACATGCGCTTTGTCAAAGGCTTCGGCTACAAGCTCATCAACTCCATCAATGAAAAGGCCGTGGCCACCCCCCACGGGATACTGGCCTCGGCCATCCTCAACTGCCGGGGAAACAACTTCACCCAGCAACAGGTCATGCACCGGGTCAACACCTACATGAACCTGCTCACCTTCCACGAGGCCGAACTCTCCGACACCTTGCTCATGGATCCGGACAACACCCTTAAGGCCGTGACCCAGACCTTTATCTCCAGGAAATTCATCGAGCTCATCGACGAGGACGAGGACGATATTTCCGAAGACACCAGCTTCATCGTTAAACAGAACAAACGGGCCATCCTGGATTATTACAAAAACTCCGTCATCTCCTTTTTCGTGCCCTCGGCCTACACCGCAGTGGCCATACTGGAAATCGACCGGTTTAAATTCGCCCTCTCCGACCTGGTGAGACGGTACCAATTCCTCCAGAAAATGTTCACCGACGAGTTCTCCTACGATGAAGACCTCACCTGTGAAGAAGAGATTTCCAAATGCCTGAGGGGCTTTGTCAACGAAGGCATCCTGGTCCCCGACGCCGGCACGGATCTTTACAATCTCACCTCCAAGGGCCTGAGAAAACTCAAATGGCTGGCCGCCTTCATGGTCCCCTTTTTCCAGTCCTACCACACCACACTCCTCTACTTTGAAAAGGAGAAAAAAGGGGTGCAGGATCCCAAGGAACGGGCCAAAAAGATCCTCTCCTTCGGAGGCAAGCTTTACAAAAAGAAACAGATCCCCTACCGGGAGTCTGTCTCCTTGATCAACTACCGCAATGCAGCCGCATTCTTCAATAAAAGAGGGATCAAAACCGCCGATGACCAGCTGGAAATCGAGCATTACAAACAGATCCTGGCCCGGCTGCTTCTGCTGAACCCATCCTAACACCAAGGCAGGCGGCCCATGAAAGCACTCATCCTTGCCGCAGGATTCGGCACCCGGCTACTCCCCTACACCCAAACGGTTCCCAAGCCTTTGTTCACCCTGGGCTCGGTCCCCCTGGTGGAGCTGGCCGCCCGGCAGCTTTGCCGGGCCGGTTGCCGGGAGATCTGGATCAACACCCATTACCTGGCCCATGGGATTGAAGCCTGGGCGGAAAAAGCCCAGGCCCGGTTCCCCCTGCCCCTGAACCTGGTCCACGAACCCCGGATCCTGGAGACCGGTGGGGCCATGGTCAACCTCAGGGATCAAATGGGAAAGGCCCCCTTCTGGGTGGTCAATGCCGACGTGGTATCCAACATCGACCTGGAACACCTCTACCGGGACCATGTCCAGAATAATGCCCTGGCCACCCTGGCCCTTCACCACCGCCCCAAATTCAACAAGGTAAAGGTGGACAACCGGGGCGCCATCCAGACCTTTGAAGCAGAGGGTGAGGGCCTGGCCTTCACCGGCATCCAGGTCATCTCACCGGAGCTGCTGGACCATGCCCCCGGGGAGCCGGCCTTTTCCAGCATCCCCCTGTTTGAATCCCTCTGTTCCACCGGCCGCATCCGGGCCCATGTGGTGGACCACCCCTTCTGGGAGGACATCGGAAGCCCCGACGCCTACCGGACCACGGCCCGGCAATGGCTCTGCGCCCAGACCCTGGCCCCCCAAGCCCCCTTTCCCGGCACCTGTGATATGGAGATCCAGCCCCTGGCCGGGGACGGTTCCGACCGGGAATGGTACCGGGCCCAGCTCCGGAAGCCGGAAGATGGACCCCGCCCAACCGCCCCGGCCAATGGCCTTATCCTATCGGACCACGGCATCAGTGTCCCTGGCAGTGACCGCCGCCGGCAACTCAACGCCTTTGTGGCCATCGGAGACCACCTCCATGGCAAAGGGGTTCCCGTTCCAAGGATTCTCTCCCACGATGCCCACCCAGGACTGGTAACCCTGGAGGACCTGGGGGACACCCACCTGGCCTCGGCCGTCCAGGCCCTTGGGCCGGATCCGGATCCCCAGGCCCTGGTGGACCTTTACACCCCGGTGATCCAAGCCTTGATCTCCTTTTCCCAAAGGGGAAAACAGGGCTTTAACACCGATTGGACCTGCCAGACCCCCACCTATTCCAAAGAACTGATCCTGGAAATGGAATGCGGGTATTTCCTCAACGCCTTTGTCAAAGGCTATTGCGGCAAGACCGTGGAGCCCGGCACCCTTGCCCCGGCCTTTGAATTCATTGCCGACCAGGCCCTGGCCCACGGCTGCATGGGCCTCATGCACCGGGACTGCCAGTCCCGAAACATCATGATCAAGGACCAGCGCCCCTGGTTCATCGACTTCCAGTCCGCCCGGCTGGGCCCCTTGCAATACGATTTGGCCTCCCTGCTCATCGACCCCTACGTCCAACTGCCAAAATCCGTTCAAACCACCCTGGTGGAGTTAACTCTGGACGAACTCGCCCTCCAGGACCCGGCCTGGGGCCAACCGGACCAACGCGCCGACTTCATCAGAACCTATGGATTCTGCTGCCTCACCCGCAACCTCCAGGCCCTGGGCGCATTTGGGTTTCTCACCAAGGTCAAAGGAAAGACCCGGTTCAAGGCCCATATTCCACCGGCCCTGGACACCCTGGCCCACAATCTTCAACACCAGCCCCCGCAGCACCCCGACCTTCTGGGACCGCTTCGGGAGCTGGTCAACACATTAAGGAGCTAACATGAGTCCCCTATTTCTGATGATCAACGGCCTTCCCGGAAACGTGGCCACCACCATGGCCAAGGCCGCCCTGGAAGACCACCGGTTTGAACTGGTCCCCTATTCCCTCACCGGCCAGGATATTGCCCAAAAGACCGTCACCATCGGTTCACAGGAGATCCGCCTGGTGAAACCCGACACCCGGGATGAAATCATCTCCGACATCCTTGGCCAGGCCCCCGGCCTCATTGCCGTGGACTATACCCACCCCAGCGCCGTGGAAGGAAACCTGACCTTTTACAGCACAAACGGCATCCCCTTTGTCATGGGCACCACGGGCGGAGATACCGAAAAACTGGCCGCCCTCCTGGCCCGGGGCAACACCCCCGCCGTCATTGCCCCCAACATGGCCAAGCAGATTGTCGGCTTCCAGACCATGATGGACTATGCCGCCAAAACCTTTCCCGATCTGTTCAAGGGATACAGCCTCACGGTAAAGGAGAGCCACCAGCAGGCCAAGGCCGACACCTCTGGAACCGCCAAGGCCATGGTGGGCTATTTCAAGGATCTGGGCATGGACTTTGAAGTGGACCAGATCCGCCGGGAACGGGATCCCCAAACCCAGGAAAGAGAATGGAAGATCCCCAAGGAACACCTGGACGGCCATGCATGGCACACCTATACCCTGACCTCCCCGGACCAAACCGTCTGCTTTGAGTTCACCCACAACATCAACGGCAGACAGATCTATGTGGACGGCACCTTTGACGCCGTGATATTTTTAAGGAAGGCATTGGCAGCCGGAACGGCCGGCAGCCGCATGTTTACCATGATGGACGTACTCAATACAAACTAGGATGCCGCCATGGCCACCAAATTCATCCTCATTCTCCTGGGGCTGGCCTATCTGATCAGCCCCGTGGACATCATCCCCGACCAACTCCTCCCCTACCTGGGATGGATCGACGACGGCATGGTGATCTACGCCCTCTTCCACCTCATCCGCCACGGCTCCCTGCCCGGGCTTCGGTTTCTCTCCAGGTTCGGTGCCAAGCCCAGGGTCCGCCCCAATCCGGGCAATTCAGGATCGGCAAATGCCAACGCCCGGACCAAGGGAAAAACAGGCCCCACGGACAATGGTAAAACCAAGGGCAATGGAAGCACCCCCGGCCGGAAAACAGGTTCTCCCCCCCAAAGCCCCTACGAGGTTCTGGGGATTTCCAGAACCGCCACCTGGGACGAAATCCACACCGCCTACAAAGAGGGTATCAAAAAATACCACCCGGACAAGGTCTCCCACCTGGGGGAGGAATTCGCCGGCCTGGCCAATGAAAAATTCATCGCCATCCAGGACGCCTACAACACCCTGAAGTCAAAAAAGGACCCCCGGACCCCATGAGCCACGACCAGGACCTGGACCCGGCCCCCCACATCCTCCTGGGCCATTCAGACGGAGGCTCCATTGCCCCCATCTCTGACACTTCCCCCAATGTATCCCCCCATAATATTTGTCTTGCCTCTTTCACCACCAGGTGAAAATTCACCCCCGACCTGCAAAAAAAGATTTTTTCGAAAAAAAATTACAAAAAAATTTAATTTTCTTTTAAGTAAATAAAACCACATATTACCATCGGGGTTTCCCTTATTTGATGGAATTATTGTGGCATTAATTTTACAATTTTGTTTCATATCATCGCAATTGTGAAATTATTTTCACAGGCCCGTTTTTGTTCGTCAAAAAAATGCAAATAAGTACTATTATCCAGCCCTTGACAAAGATTCAAAACCCGTCTATCGACTGTACTGTCAAAATTTCGCGTACGATTTGAGATTTTGTTAATTAAAAACACTTACTATACCCAAGGGGCCATTGTGAGTCATCCAGATCTAAATAATTCAACAGAGAAACTCCTCGACACCATCCGGTCGGGATCCGGCCAGGCGCCCCCCCCCCAGGTCATCCCCCCGGACCAGAGTCCCAACCAGGCCGTCTCCCTCAACTCTCGGATCAAGAAGGGCTTAACCGCAGGTGTCTTCATCGGAAGGGACCACCTGTCCCTGGCCCTCATGGGCCGGGAAAAAGCCAGGGCTGCAGCCAAGGTCGTCAAGTGGAGCCAGATCAAGATGTCCCAGGGGCTGGATCTGGAAAATCCCGATTTGCCCGGCTTCCTTAAGGTATCGGTGAACCAGTTCCTGGACCCCCATAAAAAAGTCGAGATCTGGACCTGCCTTGATGCCGACCATCTCAAGCTTAGGACAATCGAACTGCCCGATTTGCCGACGGCCAGGGTGGCCAACGCCGCTTACTGGGGCCTGAAAAAAGAGGTGGAGCTGGACGAAAACAAAGAGGTCTTCGACTACAAGGTCCTGGGCAGCTTTCAAAAGGGCGGGGTCAAAAAACTCAACGTCCTGGCCTATGCCGGGGATGCAGATCGCATCCAACGCCTTAAGTCGGTTTTTTCCCGGGCCGGACTTGCCCTGAAGGGCATAACCGCCTTTCCATTCGCCATGCAGAACCTGATTCTCAACAGCCGCACCAACGGCAGCTCCCCCTCTGCAGCCATGGTCCACATCGACCGGGACTACTCCGAAATCGCCTGTTTTGCCAAGGGCAATATTTTACTCTCCCGGCACATCCGCACCGGGGTAAGCAACCTGCTCAGGGAATATCATGAATACAGCGAGGGAGGGGGCATGGACGGCGAAACCCTGGATCTGGAATTCCTCTCCACCCTTACAGACCCTGCAGGAGAAGATTTCCGGTGCATGTCCCAGGCCAGCCAGCGCCTCACCGGTCGCATTTCCGCCACGGGGGATTATTTCAACCACCACCTCTCCCCGGACCAGCCCATTGAGACCTATTACCTCACCGGCGAACTGGACGATTGCCCCGCATTCCATAAATTTGCCGGGGCCCAGCTCCAGGGCAAATTGAAACCATTCACCCCCTTTGACGACATGGGGGACACCCTGAACATCCGCATGCCCAAGACCCCGTCCCAGAGGGCCGGGGTGATTCCGGCCATGGGGATTGCCCTTTCCACCCGGAAGGAGACCCCCAACTTCCTTTACACCCATTTGGAAAAAAGCGTTGAGCTGAAGTATCGCCGCTACAACCAGGTCATCGTGGCCGCCGGCCTGGCCTGCCTCCTTGTCTGTGCCTGGGCCTGGTATGCCATGAACCAGAAGACCCAGGACCATCTCAGGGCCGTCCAGTCCCTGGAAGGACAGATTTCAAAATACGCCCCCGTGGTCAACCAGCCCATGGTGGACATCCAGGTGAAAAAGGCCCGGGAAAAGGCCCGGGCAGTGACCCGGTATGTCCAGGATTACCAGGCCCTGGCCGTGATCCAGGAACTCACCGCCCTCACACCGGATAAGATCAGGATCACCCAGATGGATACCCGGCTTTCCCTGCCCGGGTCCAAGGCTGAGGATGTCCCCAAGGCCGACGAAAAAGCGCCCCAAAAGACCCTCACCCTCAAGGGCGTGGTGGTGGACGAATTCAACGCCCTGGAATCCACCCTCACCGGTTATGTGATCAAACTGGGGGATTCCCCCATGTTCAAGGAGATCCGGTTGGCCGACAAAAAAATCGAAAAACAGGGAGAGGCCAGCATCTTGACCTTTACCGCCGACATGGAGATACTCTAATGGCTGCAGAAACGCCCAACCCCAAACACCTTCCGCCCCTGACCCTGGGACTCATCATCACCAGCGTCGCCCTGGTGGCGGTGGCCGTTGCCGGTTTTGTCTGGCCCCAATACAGGGCCATGGCCGCTTCCAAACAGGCCCGCATGGATAAAACCGTGGTTCTGGAAACCCAGAAACGGCTCTACCCGGTCTATGCCAAGGCCAAGGGACTGGCCGACTTCCCCTTTGACCCAAGGCTCCCCGTACCTGAACGCAGCCCCCTGGACCGCAGGGAGATCACCCACCTCAGCCAGAAGTTTGCCCGCATCGCCCTGGACAACCACATGTCCATTTCCGAAAACAGCATTGATGTTTCCGCATACAAGGAAGCCTCGGACCATATCACAACGGAAATCCAGTTTGCCGGCACCCTCTTTGACTTCAGGAACTGCCTGATCCAGATCAACCAGCTCCCCTTTTTCAATCGCATTGAAACCATCGGCATTGCGGCAGAACCCGAAGGCATCAAAAAGTTCAAGACCAAACTGCGGATCAATATCAGGAAGAGTTAAGCCATGAGCAAACGAGAATTCATCATCGTCATTATTGCAGGTTTGATCGGTATCTACGGCATCGTGGATTATTTCGTCCTCCCCCGCCTGGGTGCCGCAGACAAATCAGATCCCGTTGCCGAGGCAAAGGCCCATCTGGACAAAGCCGTACAAAACGCCCTTGCCGATTTGGCCATGGCCCAGGCCCTCAACGCCGTCCCCGGCCCAAAGGAGATCATCATCCGGTCTGAAACCCCATGGGAGAAGGATCCCTTTGGAACAGCACCGGTCCCCAAGGTGCAGACCCCGGGAGCAGATGCCGATATGCCCGAACTGCTCTACTCCGGTTTTGTAAAGGCCGGTAGACAGATCCTGGCCATTATCAACGGCATGGAATACAGCGTCGGGGAGATGGTCAAGGACGCCAGCCTCACCCTCTCCCGCATCACCCCGACCCAGGTGGTCCTCTTAAGCGGCAGTCAAAAGGAAATCATCCTTCAATTGCAGGAAAACTAATATGGAATCGGTTAAGGAAAATAACATGTTTAGGAAACAGCCCATTTACTGTCTGTTGGTTATCATCTGTATGATTTTCATGGCCGGGTGCCAGAGCACCGGTGAGAAAGAAGCCAAACCCGACGCCTTTGAAAAATGGCGGATCATGGCCGAGAGTTCCAAGGGGCACACCCCCTCCCCCCAGACCTATGAAGAGATGAAACAGAAACACCCCCAGGTCACCCCCCTTCCGGCCCCACCGGTTCCTGCAAAAAAAGATGGGCCCAAGCTCCCGGACATGCCCGTTTCCATGAAGATGCACGACGTGGACGTGGCCGTCCTCCTGCGCACCCTGGCCCGGGCCGCCGACATGAACATCATGATCAACGACACCGTTTCCGGAACGGCCAAGATCAACATCAAGAACACCCCCTGGAACCAGGCATTCAAAGGGCTTCTGGCCACCTACGGTCTGGCCTATGAATGGCAGGACCAGATCCTTCGGGTCATCACCGTGGAAGACCTGAACAAGGACATCGCCATGATGGAGGCCCGCCAAAAGTTTGAAAAGAGCAAGAAGGAACACGCCATTGCCATGCTGGCCATCCAACAGGCCCAGGAAAAGCTCGACCCCCTGGTCACCCGCATCGTCAAGATCAACTACGCCAACCTAAGTTCCCTGCGGGACAACCTGGAGACCTATCTCAAGGCCGGTGCCGCCGATGCAGAGGAGACCAAAAGCCAGATCGAAAATGCAGGCGGCAGACCCAGTGCCGATGCCAAGGATGCCTTCCGCGGCTCCATCCTCAAGGATGCAGCCACCAACTCCCTGATCATCCAGGCCACCCAGAACGACATCAATAAGGTCATCCCCATCATTGCCAAGCTGGACCGGCCCAGCCGCCAGATCCTCATCGAAGCCCACATCGTGGAGGCCAACTCCGACACGGCCAAGGAACTGGGCATCCAATGGGGGGGACTGGGCCTCCAGACCAGCGGCGACAAGTACAATTGGATGGGCGGCCCCATGGGCCCCTTTGACGGAAGCCTCTTTGTCAGTGAGGAAGACGCCACCGACGACCGGCCCGCAGGTACCCCCATCGTTCATATGCCCGGCATCGGTTCCGGGGTGAACTTTCCCTCATCGGAAGAGGCCGGCACCGCAGGCTGGAAGGGCATGACCCTGGGCCTCATGCGCCAGGAACTGGGGGACTACCTCCTCTATGCCCAGCTCACCGCCCTGGAAGAGGAAGGCAAGCTCAACATTCTGTCCAAACCCTCCATCACCACCATGGACCATCAAAAGGCCACCATTGAAAGCGGCAAGGAAGTCCCCTTCCAGACCATTGAGGACGACGAGGTCAAGATCGAATTTAAAAAGGCCGTCATCAAACTGGACGTTGTCCCCCACGTCATCGACGACAAAACCGTGTGGCTGGAAATCCTCACCCACAAGGACGAATTGGACTGGACCCGCACCGTGGCCGGCAATCCCACCATCATCACCAAAAAGGCCGAAACCCGGGTCAACCTCTTTGACGGACAGACCACGGTCATCGGCGGCCTGAACAAGGAAAAGACCACCGAAGGCCAGTCCGGGGTCCCCTGGCTCAAGGACATCCCCGGCCTGGGCTACCTCTTCCAGAGCAACAACAACGGAGCCGACATGGAAGAACTTCTCATCTTCATCACCCCCCATATCCTCACCGAAGGCACCCCGGCCATTACCACCGGAAAGCCAGCACCGGCAACGGGGGCTCCCATCAAGGCCCAGACCGGCAAAAACCAGGGTTAACAGGGTAAAACAGGAGACCACCAGACCCCATGGCCTATTACCAGACATTGAACCTGTCCCGGGAGCCCTTTTCCAACACCCCGGACCCGGGACTGTTTTTCCACAGCCGGCAGCACCTGGAAGCGCTGCAGAAGCTGGAAATTGCCCTGCGTCTTCGCAGGGGGCTCAACCTGGTCATCGGGGATGTGGGGTTGGGGAAAACCACCCTGAGCCGCCGGCTCATCCAGCAGATCTCCAAGGATGAACAGGTGGAAACCGTCCTCATCCTGGACCCCGGCTTTGACACGATCCAGGACTTTTTGGCCCAGATCCTGGAACACTTCTCCGGATCGGCACCGGACCAGGCCGAGGACACCATCCGCCTCAAGGAAGCCCTCAAGGCCCACCTCTTCTCCCGGGGAAAGGAGGCCGGCAAAACCCTGATCCTGATCATCGACGAAGGCCAGAAACTCCCCGACCATTGCGTGGAGGCCCTGAGGGAACTGCTCAACTACGAAACCAACGACGAAAAGCTCCTCCAGATCGTCATCTTTGCCCAGAAGGAGTTCAAACAGATCCTGGAACGCCACGACAATTTCAACGACAGGATCAACTTCAGGTACGAACTCACCCCCCTGAACTTTAAAGAGACCCGGGAACTCATCCGCTTCCGCATGGCCGCCTCCACCCCCCCCGAGGCCCCCAGGATTCCGGACAACTTCCTCACCTACGGGGGATACCTGGCCGTCCACCGCTTCACCGGCGGCTCCCCCCGGAAGATCATCCACCTCTGCCACCACATCCTGGTGGACCTGATCATCCGGAACAAAAAACAGGCCGATTATTTCTTTGTCCGCTCCCGCATCGCACCGGTATTCGGCAACGCCGCCCCCAGGCGGACCCGCCGGATGCCAAGGTTTGCATTGGTTTTCCTTATCTGTGCCGCCGTCCTTCTGGGACTCCGCCACCAGGACCGCCTGGCCCCCATGGTGGAAGCGCTGGACCAATTCCAGTCCAGGGCCCTTTCCGCCCTGACCCGGCAATCCCCCCCCCAGGCCCCTGGAAGGGGAGTTGAAAACGCCCCGGCCACACCCGCCGTTAAACAGCCTGCCCCCAAAATTATTTTGCCCAAAGCACCGGAGGCACAAGGACCGGCACAGATCCACGGCAAGCCCATCCAGGCGGTGGCCGCAGGGGAAACACCCCATCCCGCCCCTTTGGAAGAACCGGACGGAAAAATCCGCCCCAGGCCCAAGACCCTGGGCTGGATCCGCATCCCCAGGAACGCCACCCTGAACCAGATCACCACCCTGGCCTACGGCAGATCCGACAACCGGACCATGGACAGGGTTCTCAAGGCCAACCCCGGCATCCGCAACGCCAACCGGATCATGGCCGGCATGCCCCTGGACCTGCCCGTGATTGCCGGGACAGAAGCCCCCCGGAGCCATGCCTTTTACATCCTGTTTTCAACGGAACCCGATTTAAACACCGCCTTTACCAAGGCACTGGCCCTGACCCGGAAGGGCGTAGCCGCCCGCCTTCTGCCCACATGGGACAGGGGTGAAGGGTATACATTCGCCGTCACCGCCGCCCCGGGCTTTGCCTCCCGGGACCAGGCCGCCCGATTCCAGAACCGAATCGCCAACAACCAGCGGGGAACCATCCAAGCCAACACAGACAAAGGACTTTCATTGTGAAGATGAGAAAAAGACTGGGAGAAATGCTGCTGGACGCAGGCCTCATTGACCAGGCCCAGCTGGAACACGCCCTTGAACACTACCGCCGCTCCGGAAAAAAACTGGGCCAGTACCTGGCCGCAGAGGGCATTGTCTCGGAAAATGCCATCATCCGCCTGATCTCCGAACAGGTCAATATCAAACGCTACACCCCCAACGCCTATACCATCACCCCGGCCCTGGCCCGGATCCTGGGCGCCGACATCTCCAGGAAATACCAGGCCGTGCCCGTGGCCCAGAACGGAAACATGGTCACCGTGGCCATGACCGATCCCCTGGACATCAACGCCCTGGACCACATCGAAGTCACCATGGACAAGGAAGTGGAGGCCGTCATCTGCACCGAGCAGGAACTCAACCTCCTCATCTCCACCATCCACGGGGCCTATTCCGGCCAGGACGGAATGAAAAAAAACGTGGACGAATTCAAGGAAGAAGAGGAAGTGGTGGAGGACGAAACCCAGGCCGGCCCCTCGGAGGCCGCCCTGGCCGAGGCCGCCGAAGAGGCCCCCATCATCCGCCTGGTCAACTCCATCCTCACCCAGGCCGTGCGGGAAAAAGCCTCGGACATCCACCTCTCCCCGGAAAAGGACTATGTGGAAATCCGTTTCCGGGTGGACGGCAAGCTCCACCACGTCCCGGCCCCGCCCAAGGCCACCTTCCTCTCCATGGTCTCCCGCCTCAAGATCATGGCCAATTTGGACATCTCCGTCTCCCGGATCCCCCAGGACGGCCGGTTCACCATCTTTATCCAGGAAAAGGAGATCAATATCCGGGTCTCCACCATCCCCACGGTCTACGGGGAAAACGTGGTCCTCAGGCTTTTGGACACCAGCTCGGGCATCTACTCCATGCAGGCCCTGGGGTTTGAGGCCAAGGACATCGCCACCATTGAAAGGATGATCAAAATGCCCTACGGCATGATCCTGTGTACCGGGCCCACCGGCTCCGGCAAGTCCACCTCCCTTTTTTCCATGCTCAAGACCATCAACACCCCGGACACCAATATCATCACCCTGGAAGACCCCGTGGAATACCGCATGGAGCACGTCCGCCAGGCCCAGCTCAACCGCAAGGCCGGCATGACCTTTGCCTCTGGCCTCAGATCCATCCTCCGCCAGGACCCCGACGTGGTCATGGTGGGGGAAATCCGGGACGGGGAAACCGCAGGCGTGGCCGTCCAGGCGGCGCTGACCGGCCACATGGTCCTCTCCACCGTCCACACCAACGACGCCGCCGGCGCAATCACCCGGTTCATCGACATGGGCGTGGAGCCCTTCCTGGTCTCCTCGGTCATGCTGGTCACCATTGCCCAGCGCCTCATCCGACGGGTCTGCCCCCATTGCAAGGAGAGCTACAACGCCCCGGCGGAAGTCAGAAAATTCTGGGGCCTGGACAAAACCCAGGGCGCGGACTTTGTCCGGGGCAAGGGCTGCATCCAATGCAACAACACCGGCTATTCCGGCCGGGTGGGCCTCTACGAAGTCCTCCACATCGACCAGAACGTCCAGGGGATGATCCTGGCCGGGAAATCCGCCCAGGAAATCACCCGGGTCTGCGAAGCCTCGGGCCACCTCACCACCCTGAAGCAGGACGCCGCCCTCAAGGTGGCCCAGGGCATCACCACCGTTGAGGAGGCGGCATCCGCCGTAATGATATGACCCTCTATATATACACCGCCCTCAACCCCAACGGGGCCACCGTCAAAGGGGAAATCGAAGCCCCCTCCGAAACCGAGGCCATGGAACGTTTGGCCGGCCGGGGCCATATTCCGGAAAAGATCCGGGAAAAGTCCCAGGCCCAGGCCGTTTCCACCCTGGAAACCTTTGCCAACAGCCTCACCCCGGTGAAGACCCGGGACATCATCCTCTTTACCAAACAGCTGAAAACCCTGCTCCAGGCCGGTGTGGCCATCCTCCAGATCCTCAACATCATGGAGATCCAGACCGAAAACAAACGCTTGAAAAAAATCATCCACACCATGGCCGACGACATCCGGGAAGGGGCCTCCCTGACCCAGGCATTCGGCAAACACCAAAAGGTCTTTTCCAAACTCTATTGCGCCATGATCCAGGCCGGGGAAGCCTCGGGCTCCCTCCCCGAAGTCCTGGACCGCCTCATCTACATCATCGACCACGAGCACAAGGTCAAGTCCGATATCAAAGGGGCCATGCGGTATCCGGCCATTGTCACGGCGTTTCTCGGAATAGCATTTTTCGTTCTGTTAACATTTGTTATTCCAAAATTTATAAGCATTTTTGACCAAGCTCATATCGAGTTACCACTTCCTACAAAAATCTGCATGAACCTCTATCAAATAATAGACCAATATTGGCCTATTTTATTATGCAGTTTAGCGTTGATAACTGTCTTGGGGTATAAAACATTTTTCAAAACTGAACGAGGGCAATACATAAGAGACCGACTCTTTTTAAGTCTTCCGCTTATTGGTCATCTTATAACCAAAGCAGCCATGTCTAGATTCGCATCTATTTTTGCCATCCTGCAATCCTCAGGTGTAACCGTCTTGGAATCTATGGATATTTTGGCTGAAACAATTGCTAACGCAGCAATCACAAAAGAGTTTTCAAAAGTAAAAAATCTATTAACAGAAGGACGTGGTATCTCCAAACCTTTGAACCAAGCAAAATATTTTACACCGATGGTCATCAACATGGTCGCCATCGGAGAAGAATCCGGAAATTTGGACGATATGCTTCAAGAAATTGCAAGCCATTATGATTCAGAGGTCGAGTACGCAACGAAAGGTCTGGCTGAGGCTGTTGGCCCTGCCCTAACTATTTGTTTGGCGGCAATGGTAGGTTTTTTTGCTTTAGCAATTTTTCTTCCCATGTGGGATCTGACAAAAATGGTTCAGTAAATATTTTGTAATCTGTTTGGTACATTAATGCTGACATAAACAGCATTGATTCTTATAAACATCATAACTTAAATCAGGAGATTAACATGAAAAAAACACTTAAAAACCACAAGGGTTTCACACTAATCGAAATCATTGCCGTACTAGTAATCTTGGGCATCATGGCTGCCGTTGCTGTTCCCAAGTTTACTGATCTTCAACTCAACACCAAGAAAAAATCCGTAGAGATAGCATTTGCGGCTGGTGTAAGTGAAGTTAATCAGGCATATGCGAGTTTTCTTCTCGAAAACAACGGCACAAAACCTACCGCTGTCGGAGATAACAAAATCACTGGTGGTGAAAACACAACTGCAGTTGATATCAATGACGACTTGGGAGATTTTACGGTCACTTATGCCGATGGTGCAGCTGATGGCGATTATAAAATCACTATAGCTACAGGCCCAAACTGGATTGATGACCTCACAGATGCAGACAAGACTAAAGATTTCCCAGAGCCCTGGAATTAAAAACAATATGATCATTATGGGGCTTTTTTGATTGATCATTATACTCCAGAGCCATCTTTCAGAAAAATTTAATGCTGCTGGATAGAATGACCATATTCCCCCATGATTTCAAAGCGTCTCCCCAATTAGAGGGGAGACGCTTACAAAAAACAAATAAAGTGCTCTTCTCCTAACAAATCAAGAGCAACTATCTTAAATAACAAAAATTATATCGATACTTATCGAATAACAAAGATCAAACGAACGCCAAAAAAACATTAAACATAGCTCTGTCCTTCTAATTCTCAAGAGTTTCTCTAATACGCCAGGACAAGGCAAAAGAATCGGTCCTTCAGAATTACAATCTACACATTCTGCCGTATTATCCATAAAGATGCGGTGTTTTTCTTTTCTGTATAAGACCGGCCCTCTGGAAATGGGCGATTCACAAAAATAGATTTCGCCAAGGGGCACCATACAATGGACGAAAACAACTCAAATTTAAGGGGTGGGCTCCCCCTCCCCCCAGGATGGACTCCCGGCCCCAAAGGGTCGGAATCGGCTGCGGCATATCGCTGGGCCGGGTTCACGCTCATGGAGTTGATCCTTGTGTTGGTCATTGCAGGGCTTTTGACCACCTATGCGGCAGACCGGTTTGCCGCCCCATCGGTTCTTCCCACGGTGGAGAGGGTCAAGTCCAAGATCAGATATACCCAGATCAACACGGTGAACACCCGGCAGGTCTTTGGCATCCAATGCCAAAATGCACAGCTGGGCATCCTGGATGAAGACGGGAATCCGGTCTCCTCCTTTGGGGGGGAAGAATTCCCAATCGACCTGACCCGGGACCATGTGGAGGCCATCACGGATTTCACCCTTTACTTTGATGAATGGGGAACGCCCTACACCGGTGTTCCTTCTGCATCCACCATACTGGGGGCAGACCTGACCATCCTTATCAACACCAGCCATTCCTTCCAGGTCATTGCCGGCACAGGATATGTCAAATGAAGCGGATCTGCGTTTTCCATATACACCAGAGGGGGTTCACATTGATCGAGGTCATTGTCACCCTGGTGGTGATGGCCATTCTGGGGACCATGCTCACCCTGACGGCGGGTAAAAACCTGGCCCACAGCGTCACCCCGGTGACCACCTCGGGGGAACTTCTCCTCCTGGAGGAGGAGGTTTCGGTGGTCACGGCCCGGTACTACAGCGACATGGCCCAGGTCAATGCCATGACCCGGTTCAAGTCCTTTTTGGACGGGAATGCCAATGCCCATTTCACCCTTTCCCATTCGGGGTTTGACGACGGCGACGGGGTGGACGAAGACATCCTCAAGGTGGAGATCCAATCCAATGCACTGGGGACCTGCCTGGTCACCCTGATGCCGGATATGACCAAATAACCCATATGCCCAAGGAGGCGCGGCAATGCACTCCCCTGAAAGAGGAAACAGCCCGGGGTTCACCCTGGTGGAAATGATCGCATCCCTGGTGTTGATGGGGATTCTGGCCTCCCTGGCCGGATTTGGCATTGTCCGGGCCACCCAGGGGTTTATGTTTGCCAGGGACAACACCATCAAAACCCAGACCCTTCAACTGGCCTCGGCCCGCATCACCAAGGCGGTGAACTCCTGGCTGGACCACGACGGCCTGAACGGTTCCTGGCTCACCGACGAATCCATCACCCTGGTGCGAAAACAGGGGGAGGAGCTGGTCCAGGAGACCTATGCCTTTAACAGCAACGACCAGACCATCACCGTGGCACAGGGAAACGGCCCGGCCAGACTCCTGGCCCAAGGGGTGGAGGATCTCTCCTTTACCTATTTCCACACCAACGGGACGGCCTGGACCCCGGGGGGGGACGATCTGGCCAACCTGGCCGGGGTGGGGCTCTCCATCACCCTGGAGGGGAAAAATTCCGATGCCACCACCTTCCAGACCCGGCTTCTGCCCCGGAACACCTATGACCCAACGGTCTATTACCTGAATCCGGGATCGGGCGGGGCCTCCCTTCCCACGGTGGACTGCTTTGTGGCCACGACCGGGTTCGGGGATCCCCGGGATCCCTGTGTCTTTGTTCTCCGGCAGTTCAGGGACCGGATCCTCAGCCGCCTCCCCGGTGGAGAGGCCATGATCCGGTTCTACTATGCCCACGGCCCAGCCCTGGCCGACCTGATCCGGGGCAGCGAACCGGCCCGGGCCTTGACCCGGGCGGCCCTGGCCCCCCTGGTGGGAACGGCCTTCTGCCTTCTCTACTTTCCAGGGGGGATCCTGATCTTCCCCTGCCTGGCCCTTGCCCTGGCAGTGATATTCAACCCCAGAATGCCGCTTCAAAGGAGACGGGCATCATGAAAAAAATTCTAACCTCCCAGACCGGTTCCACCCTTGTCTTTGCCATTGCCGTCCTCCTGGTCTTCAGTGTGATCGGGGCGGCCATTGTGGCCATGACCACCTCCTCCCAGATGGGGGCCGTGGGCAATGCCCTTTCCCAGCAGGCATACCTTCTGGCGGAGAGCGGAGGGCGGTATGCCGGATACAAATACAAGACCGACATGTCCGATGCCACCCTGGAGGAGCTGCACAATAAAACCGTGATCGTGGAGGGGGACAAGTCCTTTGAGCTGGAAATCCGCCCCCATTGGTTCTCCCTCACGGCGGACAACGGTTCCACTGCGGAAAACCTCTGCGCCCTCCCCCAGCTCTTTACCACGGCGGCCTCCAACACCGACGGGGTGATCAGCGTGAACGGCACCCTCTACGATTATACGGGTTATACCCTGAACGGAGACCGGATCACCTTTTTGGGGACGACCGGCATTTCCGGAAATGCCGGGGACCAGGTCTTTCCTGCGGCCCGGGCCCAGGGCTCCCAGACCCTCCAGGAGGGGAAGGACCAGTCCTTGATCCTGGAATCGGGCAAGGTCCACGGCTTCCCTTTGGTCAACGGCATTGTCCAGGTCAGGGCCGGGGGGACGGCCTATTTTTTGAAATACGACCGCAGGGTGGGCAATGCCCTTAAGGGGCTTTCCGCCATCCCCGGGGAGCCCAGCCTTCCCTTTTCCGTATCCGACGACGACGGGGTGATCCTGAGCCGGTTTGCCGATCTCACGGCCACGGGACGGGTGGGGACGGGAAGCGCTTCTGTAACCCGTTCCCTGACCTTTTCCCAACCCCTGAAACCCATAGAAATTTATAAGCGGAAAACCTGGACGGAGAATTTCGACAGCCCCTCTTCCATGGACAATTTCAACTCCATTCTGGGGGGGCACAACCATGCGGTGGTGGATGACAACGGGGCCCTGAAGGTGACCCGGACCTGGGAGGAGCAATACTACACCGGCTGGTCCATAGACGTTGTTCCCTACCGGTTTGAAGAAAGCGTTGTGGGACTTGACCACACGGCCACCAACCTGGGGATTTACGATGCCTGGAAAAACTCCGAGGAGACCCTGTCCTACGACCTCCAGGCAAAGGTGAGATTCACGGCCCAGGACGATGTGGAGGCCAACTATCTGGGAACCTATCTTCCGGGGATCTGCCTCAGGCTCAATGCAGATGCCTCCAGGTATTACGGCTTCTCCATTCTCAGGGGCATCCCGGGGTACAAGTACCATTTCGGCATCCCGGGGTGGCGGGAGGTCAGGGACGACATCCCGGACACCTTGTACAACGACCATGGAAACGACTCCCAGACCCCGGCCCACAACGACGACAAACCCATGGCGGGCATGCCCTACCTGGTCCTGTGGCAAAAGGCCCCCCAGTCGGTCTGGTCCCATCTTTTCGATACCGGGGACAGTGTTGAAAAATATGAGTGGCTCTCCCACAAGGCCCTGTGCGATGTGGAGGTGATCTCCAATATCTACTATTATCCGGGCGGCCCCTCACCCATACCGGGCAGCTGCGGCCCCTGTAAATGGTGGCAGGTCATCTGCCAGGCATGTTGCGACAACCAGAACGCCTCCTGGCCCTGTGGCTCCTATTGGAGTTGGGCCAACCATTCCCCCAGGGGGTGGTTCATCGGGGACAAGGGCAGCTATCCTGTGGACAAGGGCAATAAAAAAGGGCCCTTTACCATTTACAAACTCACGCCCAAGCCTGAATTTGAAACCCTTCTCCAAAGGGAGACCCTTCTCATTGACGGCCAAAATTACACCTTCCTTGGGCAACCGGGCCAGGCTTTGATCCGAAGCTCTGCCACGGGAAAGCCCGTTGAAAATGTGGCCTTTATACTGCCGGAAAACCCAAGTGAGGATTTCCCTGAAGATGATCCGGGAAGCTTTAACTACCGGATATATCCCAAAGCCTGGATCACGCTCATGGCCCGGATTCTGGAATTTAAAAAGGATCTGAACGGGGATGGCACCCCGGACAAGTGCAATGCGATCCAGGCATGGGCCGCATCCCCCCAGGATGTGGGCCGGGGGGTGGTCAAGCATCCCGAGGACGGCAGCTTTTTAAAGCACATTGTCTGGGATGATTATACCTCCAAGGAATTCAAGAAAACCGTTCTGGGATGGTCGGTGAGCAATAAATCCCTGCTGGCCAAGATCAAGGACGACCAGCCCGCCATTGTTTACTCGGCCTTTTTGACCACCCGGGACTATCCGGATAACCGGAGCCAATGGAACCAGATCCCGGAGGTGGGGCTCCACACCCTTGGCATCGATGTCAATGAAAATACGTCGGCGGACAAGCGGGAAGCGGTCTTTTTTGACGATTTTTCCATGTCGGTGTACGAGGCCAGAACCGGTCTTCACCCCCCGGTTCAGAGCGAAAAATAGGAGGATGGGCCAAGGGGAAGCATTATTGGATGGGGAAACATTATTGGATAATGATGGCCCCGCTCTTGTCCTTTTGAATGGTCAGCCGATTCCCCGTGGTGGTGCTCTTTTTAAAGATCCGGTCCACGGGGATGGCAAAGTTCAGGTTCTGTCCCTTGACGGACTGGAAGGCGGCAATGCCCACGACCTCGCCCTTCATGTTCAGGACGGGACCGCCGGAGGAGCCGGGGGAAATGGGGGCGGAAATCTGGATGACACGGCCCTTGCCCGGGATTTCACGCCAGGCCGAAACAATGCCTTCGGTGATGGTCTGCTCCAGGCCCATGGGGGAGCCGGCCACCATGATCCTTTCCCCAACGCTGGGCCGGCGTTTGGCCGGGGAAAGAAAGGGCACCTTTTTATGGACGTGGGTCCGGGCCTGGACCACATCGGCCTTTTCATCCCTGTGGATGATCCCGCCAACGGCAAAGGTTTTGCCCTGCCGGGTCTTGATCCGGGCCATGGAATTCTTGGCCAGGACGTGGGAATTGGTGACCAGATCCCCGCTGGAATTGCAGAAGAACCCGGAGCCGATGTGCTTGAGACGACCGGTGTAATCATAGACCATCACGGTGACCACCGAGGGTTTGACCTGCCGGGCCAGGCCGGAATAAGCGGTATTGGGCCCCGTGGACTGGGCCCGGGCATGAACTGAAAAAAAAAGAAGAAAAAGGATTGATACCCAGAACCACTTTAACCTTTGAAATGAGATAATCGGCATTCTTCCATCCCGTTGAATTTAATTGCCGTTTTAGGAGGCTGTCATGAAACGATTCAATCAATTAATCCGCAATGGTGTTGAGCAGGGATATTCGGATATCCACATCTCCGGAGATCATCCCGTGGTCTGCCGGAAGAACGGCAGGATTCTTTTCACCCAGACCCGTTTTTCCTGCGAAGCGGTGGACGATCTGGTGGTGAATCTTTTGGAACCCCACGAACGCGGCATTCTCGACCATCGTCTCTCCGTGGATGTTGCCAGGAGTGTAGCCCACATCCGCATCCGAATCAATGTCTTTTATACCATTCGGGGCTTGAGCCTGGCGGTCCGGCTTCTGCCGGGAAGGATCCCCAGTTTCCGGGACCTGAACCTGATTCCCGACCTCAGGCAATACACGGGCATGGAAACGGGTCTTATCCTGGTCTGCGGCCCCACGGGCTCGGGGAAATCGTCCACCATCGCGGCCTTTCTTTCGGAGATCAACCGCAAGTACGAACGCCACATCGTCTGCCTGGAAGATCCCATTGAATACCGGTTTTCCTCCAAGCGCTCCTTCATTGCCCAGCGGGAACTGGGAACCCATATCCCCTCCTTTGACCGGGGGCTCCAGGATGTGCTCCGGGAGGACCCGGATGTGATCATGGTGGGCGAGCTTCGGGAGCCGGAAACCATCCGGTTGACCATCAATGCGGTGGAATCGGGCCACCTGGTCATTGCATCCCTGCATGCCTCCAACTCCGAGGACGCCCTCTACCGCATGTGCAACGCCTTCCCCCCCGACGCCCAGGACAATGTCAGGACCCAGCTCTCCTCGGTGCTCACCCTTCTCCTGGTCCAGCGCCTGGAATATAAAGAGGAACACGGGTTCCGGGTTCCGGTTCTCTCCATCCTCAAGGGGACCCAGTCGGTGAAGGCCACCATCCGCGACAACCGGTTTTCCCAGATCGAGAGCATCATCCAGACCAGTATGGACCAGGGCATGTACACCATGGAAAAGTACGATTCGGTCTACCTGGCCGGCCAGGGGAAACTCACCCCGCCGGAACTCAGTTTCAAGCCCTCCCTGGAGAATGCCGATATCCGGGATTACCGGTCCCCGCTCATGGACAGGAGGGAAACGAAAGCCGGCGACGGCCCGCTCCAACCGGGAACCATTCCGGCAGTGGCCGTACCGGGGGACAAATCATTTTCAATACCGACAACACCCAGGGAGGGCGCCTTTGTCCTAACGGAAAACGGTCCATTGGAGGAGGTGATTTCAAAGCTGACAACCTAGGGCATTTTTTTAACGACATACATCTGTCTGTTTTTCAAGGCGGGGGAAGATCGGGGAATTGATTTGACAAATCCGGCGGTCTTTGAAATAGATAATCATTTTTGACCCCTTCCCCCTTGAAAGGAATGTGCAGTGACCGGTATCAGTGAAATTTTGTTTCTTATTTTCCTTATCACGGCCCTGCTCATCCTCCCCCGTTTCTTCAAACCCGCCCCCGGACCCAAACCGGGTAAAAAAGTAAGAAGGCTTGGAAAAAAAATGCGGGCCGCCCTGGTGGTGTCCCTGGCCTACCCCCTTGTTTTGGCAGGGGTGTTAAGACCCTGGGACGGAGGACTCCTCCTCTATGCCGGTCTTGGCATTTTGCCGGTCATCCTGACCTGGGCATTGTTCTGGGTTTTTTCCGCCCCGGAAGACAAGTAAACCCCAGTCCCCTTTATGGGGGCCCATGCGGTGTTTGTAAGGGATTTACGATTTTTTTAATTTCCTAGCTCTCAGCTGAATTCCATTGACAGGGGTAATTCTTTTCTATTAATGTGGTTTTTCACTATTATTTTGTCAGTTAACACATCAACGGGGTATCAAGGACTAATGATCAAGTTAATCAAGCGTCCGGACGGTTTCACCCTCATCGAGCTCATTGCTGTTTTTGTGCTTCTTTCCATTCTCTCCGCCGTGGCTGTCGGCAAGGTGGGAAATCGTCACACGGACCTGGTGGCCATGGAGGCCGGCCTGACCCAGCATATCCGCTATGTTCAATCCAAGGCCATGATCAATGCGGCCGAGGTCTGGGCCCTGCAATTGGATACGGGCTCCCACGAATACTGGATGGTCCGTGGGGACATGGGCCAGGCCATGCCCTGGGGGGGAAACCGCATCCAGCCCCTTGGTGCCGAGGGTTCCCAGGTGGGGTACAACCATGACCGGATCCAGACCCAAAGGGTCCATGTGAACCTGGGGCCGGTGTCCGGCGTGGGCGGTTCGCCTTCACGACTCACCCTTTTGTTTGACGAAATGGGACGGCCCCATTGGGCCTCGGGCGGAGTGGGGGCGGCCCTTGCCCTGCCCCTGGCGGATACGCCGGCGGTACAGCGGCTCAACACCACCTTGTCCATCGGCCTTTCCGACGACGACGGGGGAAGCCGGACCATTTCCATTGAACCGGAGACAGGATTTATCCCATGAAACCATTAAAGAACACCAAGGGGTTTACCCTCATCGAGGTGATCATCGCCCTGGTTCTGACGGCCATTGCCGGCGCCATGCTGGTGTCCTACTTCCAGACCGGTCTCACCCAGAGCGCCAATCCCCTCACGGTCCTCAACGATAATTTCATGGCCATCCAGGGCATTGAACGGGTCCATGCCGATTACCGGAGCCGATTGAGCGACAATCCCGACCTGGACATTTCCATCTACCACAGGGCGAATCTTTCCTCCCTGGTGGACGGGCTGACCGGTGTCGGCATCAAGGGCGAAGGGACCCGGTTTTCAACACCGGATGCCAATCGTAAGGTCAGTGAAATCGCCGGAGACGACGGACAATTCGTCCGCATCACCGCCACCAAGAACAATTGCACCCTGGTCACCCTAATTGGAAATTAAGCCATGGAACTGCCCAAGCTGAAAAATGAAAATGGGTTTACCCTGATTGAGGTCATCGCCACCCTGGTCCTTATGGGGATCCTTGGGGTGGGGGCCGCCATGTACCTTGGCCGTGCCGCCGAGGGATTTCTTTTGGCCCGGATGAGCCAGGAATCCTACCAGAAAACCAGCGTGGCACTGGAACGAATTTTCAAAGAAACCAAGGGAATGACCCAGGTGTTTGACACGGGCGAGGCCCATATCCGCTACTCCAGGGACGACGTCCAATACGGTCTGGCCCGGGTGGGCAACACCCTCCGCTTCATCCGGGGGAGCAATGCCCTGCCCACGGCCAACACCGGCTCCACCCTCCTGGACCAGGTCACTGGATTTTCCATGGAATTTCTACAGGCCGACGGCAGCGCCTGGACCACCCGGGGGGACCGCTCCCTCATCGGACTCTCCCAGATCCGGATCACCCTGACCGTGGCCGTGGCCGATACACAACGCAGTTTTGAACTCACCATTAATCCATTGTTTAACGATACTGTAAACGGCTCCACCTCCTGATCCGGGAGGGAGCCCCTGGAGGATCCACCATGCCCCGTTCCAATAGAAACCAGTCCGGTGCTGTCCTTGTCACCATCCTGGCCGTCATGATCCTGGCCTCCCTGGGCCTGGGACTGGCCCTGATGTTCCACTCCTCCACCCGCCAGTCCGTGGAAACCAACATGGGGCTGCGGGCCCGGACCCTGGCCGAGGCCGGGTTCAGATATGCCGGCGGGGTATACAAAAATGCCGGCAACCTGTCCAGCAAGGTGGCCCGGCTCCAGTCCATGGACCAGGAAGAGGTCACCCTGCGGGACAACAACGGCAGTTTCCAATTGTCCATCTTCCCCTATTGGTTCCTGGCCTCGACCGATGTCACCAATGCCGATACCCTGACCCTTGAAGCACCGGGCAAATTCCCCGACGGCTTCCAGGGGGCCCTGCCCGACAGCGGGACATTGATGATCAACGACGAGTTCTACGCCTACACCTCGGGCACGGCCACAAAGGGGGCGGCGGCCTTTGATCCGGACCGGTTCTCTTTGCGCATCTCCGACGGGAAACAGGTGACCATGGATAAGAACACCAATGTCTACCTGGCCTTTCCTCCGCCAAGCCCGGCCACCGTCGACCAGGGGGGCAGCCTTGTCCTTTTTTCCGACCAGACCCGGCTGGACCTGCTGCCCCAGCGCAACGGGTTCATCGATCTATGGGCCGACGAGGTGACCTTTTCCGGCGCCTTCCGGTACAGGGACATCTCGGTGCTCAACGATGATTCCGTCCGGCTCAACGGCATCACCCTGGAGGAGGACGGCAGCTTCCCGGTGAACCTGGGATCGGACTCCAGGATTGTGTTGAAAAAACAGATGTTCCTCTGTTCCCGGGGCAATGCGGGGGGGGGAAGTGTCCAATCCCTCCAGGATCTGGACCTCAACGTCTATCTTACCAATGAGGCGTTCAGTCCACCGGATAATGCCGAGACCCTTGACCTGGGCGGCCCGGGGGAGCATAAGCCGGACATATTCACGGACAAGGGCACCACAAAGCTGGAAAATTGGGAATTTGAAAACCCCGAGGGCCTGGGCGAAAGCGAATTAATCACCACCTCCACCCAGGAGGTTTCCACGGTGTTTGACGATCCGAAAAATCCGGATCAACGGTCCAACTTCCTCACCTTCCAGAACTTTTCCGAGGTGGAGCAGGACAAGGGCTACACCATGGAATTGGTGGACAAGGACCGCATCCCGGCCTCGGCACGGACCAAAAACCTTAACGGGATCTGGGGCAATGCCTCGGACAATATCTATTTTGTGGGGGAGGACGGTACCATCCTCCACTTTAACGGGGAGACCATCGAACACTCCAATATCAACTTTGATATCGGCCACAACAGCCTCAATGCCATTTGGGGGCTTCCCAAGGACAAGTTCGGTGCAAACGCCAATGTGACCGATAAAATTTTTGTGGTGGGGGACAATGGAACCACCCTGATAAACGAGGGGTCGGGATGGGAAAAATCCCATCACAAAGAGACCTACCATCTTTATGCGGCCCACGGCACCGGATGGGGGCATTTTGACGGTTACGGCCAGGCCGGTTCCAACCCCTACAACTGGGATTCCCCCAATTCGGCAGGAGAGCTGAAAAATTATCAATGGTATCTGGACACGTTCAATGGCAGCATGAACTTCAGGTGTCTCTGGGCCACCAACCACACCTTCAACAGCTATACCGATTACGGTGCGGGCACGGCCTATGGTATCGGCCAGATCCTTCCCTACCAGAACATCATGGTGGGGGAATTTGTCGAATACGGCACCTACCACAATTATCCCTGGAAGGATGGGATCGATAAAGACTTTGGGTATGAACCCGGGGACGGCATCATCATGCATGAATTCTACACCCCGCCGGTGTTCATCCCGGATGTCCCCCTGAGGGGGATATGGGGAAGTTCCTGGAACAATGTCTACGTGGTGGGCGGCAAGGGGAAAATCTATCGGAGCCAGGCCGGTTCCGCACCGGATTATGGGAATAAAACAAATGCAACCATGGATTGGAACACCTCCTGGCAGGGGGGATGGAAGAAAATCAACGATGCCAATATTCCCAATGTGAATCTCAACGGGGTTTACGGCAACAGCGCCGATGATTTCTACGTCATCGGCGACAACGGCACCATCCTCTACAACAAGGGTAACGGCTTCGAACAGGTGCCCACCAACGGGGTGACCTCGGAAAACCTCAACTCCATCTGGGGCAGTGACACCACGGGGATTTATGCCGTGGGAAACAACGGCACCATTGTTTTTTTGGGCTATCCCACCAACAAGATCGGGGGCCATATCCTTCCCTTGAAAAAGAATGCGGAGATCGCCGACAAGTGGCGCCGGACCCAGAAGTTCCTCAACTACCGCATCCAGGTCAAGACCGTGTGGGGGGAGGATCTGGACTACGGCGCCTCGGGCATCTGTTTCCGCTGGCACGAGGAAGAACCCGGGAAATATGCCGGATACGGACTTTCATTCCTCCGCCACGACCCCAGCAACGATGCCAGCATGGCCAATGGAAGTAACTATAACGATATGATCCCCGATGGGATCAAACCCTATTTCAGGGGGATCAAGGAAAACAACAACACCCTTCTCCTTGTTCTCTGGGAACAATATGTTCAAGGCGGTGCGGAACACAGACGATGGATTGCCTATAAAAACCTGAGGGGGGACAATAAGACCCATAGGGATCATAAGAATGGGCCACCCGTGGACCTTGCTTCCCTGGTGGTCAAGGTCCACGAAAAATCCATTGAGGGCAAAAAGATCAACGACATCAATGTCTACTACGGCAATGCCAGGGACAAGGCCAGCCAGACATCGGACAAATTATACAACAACAAGCTGAGAAACCGTTACAATGCCAGCTTTGGACGGCGAAAGGACAAAATCCAATGGCCCAGTGATATTGATACATGGTCCCATTGCACCTCCAACTGCCAGGACATCGACCGGTTCACCCTGGTGGACAATGTCTCCGTGGATGCCGTGCCAATACCGGCCACCCCGGCCTTGAAGTACTGGATTGTCAACCCGGCTGCGGACTCGGTCATCCTCAGGAACGGGTTCACCATCCGGGCGGGCCGGTTCACCTCCCCGTCTGGGAATAGTTTCGGAAACCAGTCCCAGAGAAGCGAAATCGGGCTCCATGTCTTTGGGGATATCGGGGACCATGGAAGCCAGCGTCTGATCAGTTTCACAGACTTTGCCGTGCAATTGGGTGTGGATGCCGATGGAGAGGACACCCAGAGCAGCTTTGGAAACCTCAAATAAAGGGGGGAAAAATGAAAAAATCCATGATGATTGCCTGCTGCCTGCTTCTGGGCCTGGTATTTATCCACACCGGCCTTTGCGGCACCTATATCTATTACAATGAAAAGGGGGAGGAGGTGAAGTATATCCCCAAGCCCAAACAGCTGGACCTCAAGCCTCCGTCCGGATCAAAACAGAGTACCGAAACCCCCTTGGGGGAACCCGACCCCAGCCGCTTGAAATCCAGCAGCAAAAAGAAAAAAGAAGACACAAAGGATTATATTAAAAAATAGGGGTGGGAGTCCCCGGACCCCACCCGGGGTTCCGGCTGTTGCCTCGCTGCTGCCGCTGCCGGCCCATTGGCAGGTTCTTATCCGGCAGTCCATCCCGGATGCCTTCCACACCCCCCCCCCTGGGCAAAAAAAACCACCCCCAATTGCCTTTCCAGGCAATTGGGGGTGGTTGGGTATTACAGGGGACCGAAACGGCGACAAACTGAGCCGTTCCGATCCCATGGATGCTTAATGATGTCCGGAGCCGGCACCGTTTTTGGTGTCCATGGCGGCCTTGACGATGCAATAGGTCATGCCGGCGCCCAGGATGGAAATGGCGTACCAGAACCCGCCGAAAAAGATGGCGTGTCCGATGTCCCAGGCCCATTCAAAACAAAATGGAAACATAGGTGATCTCCTTTATTCTTCTGTCGGGGCCGGGTTGAGTTCCAGCTCCTGGGGGAATACCGGCAGATACCGGTAGGAAACGGCAATGACGATGATGCCGTAGGCCACGGGCAGGATGGTGGTGGCCACTTCCTGCCAGGACGGGATGTACAGGGCCCAGGTATCAAAGCTCATCACGGGGACTGCCATGATCTGGAGCACCATGACCCAGCGGTTCAAACAGACACCGATGACGCCGAGGATAATGGCCAGAAGGCGCATGTTCGGGTTTTCACGACTGGGTTTGTAGATGAGGATCAGGCCGGGAATCAATCCACCCACAATCACTTCTGCAATGAGGATCCAATAGCCGTAGAAGGCATTGTTGCTGTAGAAGTGGCTGAGGCTGAAGCCCAGGGAGGGGGCGGTGACCGTGGCCCAGTAAATGGTGTCGATGATCTTGGCAATGATATAGGTGGTGATCATCCAGCCGGAAATCTTGGCCAGAAGATGAACCACCTTGTCCTTGACCAGCTTTTTGCCGGTGATCTTTTCGGTGATCCAGGTCACCAGCAGGGTGAAGCAGGGACCGAATGCGGCGGCGGACCAGGTAAAGAGGAAGAAGGTCCAGGGCCAGATGAGCAGCCCTTCGCGAACGGCAAAGGGACGGCCATACATAACGCCGGCAACCCCGCCCAGGGACCCCTGGTGGAAGAAGGACAAAAAGGCGCCGGTGGCGGCAAAAACGGCCATGACGCCGTGCATGTTGTGGGCCAGGTTATGGGCAAAAGGGACCTTGTTCAGCTGGCGGTTCTCAAGGATATTGGGAATGAACTCAATGGTGAGAACGGCAAAGTAGCAGGACAGACAAAAGGCCACTTCCGTGAGCATGGAGTGGACATTGGCATGCCAGAAGATGAACCAGCCGCGAAGGGGCTGTCCAATGTCGATGGCCAGGATCAAGAGGGCCGAGCTATAGCAGATGAACCCGATGATCACGGCAAAGTTGATGATGTTCTTCAACTCATCGACTTTAAAAATATACTTGAGCAGGCCGGTGAAAAAGGCACCGCCGCCCACGGCGATAACGGCCAGATCGGCCCAGATCCACAGGGCAAAGCCGTAGTAATCGTTCATGTTGGTCTGGTTCAGTCCCTTGAACCAGCACAGGAACATGGCATAAACGCCCCAGAGCAGTACGGCGCCGACAATGGCCAGCCCAAACATGAATTTTGGGAAGGAACACCGCTTTGCACCTTCAGGTATTAATGCAGAATCCATATTCAATTACTCCTAACATCGTAAAGGTGTTGATGTTTACTCATGGGTTGAAGATCCATGAAAATTCTTGACCTTGTCCCACTCACCATCAAGGTAGTTGTCCCCGGCCTTGCGGACCCATTCCCGCTCGGACATGTAATATACCTTGGTGTTGGTGCCCAGGCGTTCCAGAAGTCTGAAGACCTTGGGGTTTCTGGACTTGCCCACAACGTCGTGGTTCCGCGGATCCGGATGGGGATCGGGTTTCACGATCTGATGGATGGTGTGGGCCGGGTTGTTCAGGTCGCCGAAGGTGATGGCACCGGCCGGGCAGGCCGTGGTGCACGCGGTCTGGTATTCCATTTCTTCGATCTCTTCGCGTCCTTCGGCATAGGCCGTTTCACGGGCCAGCTGGTAACGGTGATAACAGAAACTGCACTTTTCAACGACGCCGCGCATGCGCGGGGAGACGTTGGGGCTCAGGTATTCTTCCTGGCCTTCGGGCCATTTGGGATCCCACCAGTTAAAGTAACGGGCGTGGTAGGGGCAGGCTCCCATGCAATACCGGCAGCCGAAGCAGCGGGTATAGATCTGGGAGACGATGCCGGTGTCATAGCCGTAATCCGTGGCCGTGGCCGGACATACGGAAACACAGGGGGAGTGGCCGTGGTCGCCCTTGCCGCCGCAGTGCTGGCAGGGTCTGGGCAGGTAGGCCACTTCGGTATTGGGAAATTTCTTCCCGTTGGTGATTTTATAGACCCGCATCCAGGTGATGGAATCCTTTTTCCGGGACTCATCCTCTTTAAAGGGCACATTATTTTCAGACATGCAGGAGACCATGCAGGAACCGCAGCCGGTACACTTGTCCAGGTCTATGAGCATTCCGAACTTATATGTTTTGGTTTCTTGTTTCATCAGAACCTCTTTGAAATATTATCCGTATGGTTTAGGCCTTGGAAAGTTTGGCTTTGATTCCAAAGGCAGCATCCAGTCCTGAACCGGGCTCAATTACCGGGGCAATGAGATCATTGATGTTAACACCCTTGCCGGCAACGTATTTGTTGTCAAAGGTGTGTCCCAGTCCTTTGACCATGCCGATGACGCCGGGCATGATCCCGTGGTTGAGGTTCACCTTAACCCGGGCAGAGCCTGCCGGGGTGGTCAGGATGGCGGTTCCGCAATCGGCAATGCCCTTGGCGGTCTCGGGGTTGACTTCCACCAGGATGTCCTTGCCGGAGATGACGCGGTCGGAAACGGTCTTCACGGCAAAGGGGGAGGCGGCAGGTGCGGTACCGGACAGGCGCATATTGTCAATGGGGATCAGGGTGAGGTCGAAGTCGCCCTGGGCCTTGATGGTCTCGGGGTTCCCGGCCAGGAAGGTGAAATCCACGGCGGGAAGGTCTTCGGGCTCGCCTTCGGTCAGGACGGTGTATCCGTCTTCTGCCAGGGATTCCCATACCTCTGCGGTGGCGGCCTGGAGGTATTCTCCGTATCCGCCCCAGTCAAAGCTTTCGGCAATGCTGCCTTCCATGGCGCCGGCCAGCTCGATGAGGATATCGGCCGGGGCCCTGGTGTCGAACAGGGGTTCCAATTCAAAATCAAACTCACCGTCAAAGACAGGGGCGCCAATGACGGGTGAGGCCAGACCAACAACGGCTTTGTTCAAGCCGCCCTGGCTGGGGACATCTTCAAAGCGTTCCCAGATGGTGGAAACGGGAAGCACCAGGTCGGCGGCCATGGCGGTTTCATCCATGAAGGAGGAAGCGGCAATGACGAATCCGACGTTTTTCAGGGCCTCTTTCACCCGTTTGGGATCGTTGAGGGTGTAGCAGGGGTTGGCGTTGTAAACCAGAAGGGCGTCCAGTTTGGTGCCGCTGTTCAGGGCATCCATCAGCCCGTTGACGGAACCGGCCAGGGCCTCTGCTTCGGCGCCGGCTTCTGCGGCTTCGTCCATGACCGGATCGGGCAGGGTGAGGTAGTCTGCCTTGTCCATGACAAAGGCACCGCCTTTTTTGTTCACCCGACCGCAGATGCAGTTCAGGGTGTGGACGGCGGCAAATTCCTTAAGGCTCTGGGCGCCGTTCCCGCGGCCCTTGCCCATGATGGCCACGGGGGCCTTGGATTTGGCGAAGGTCGCAGCCAGTTTCTGGATTTCAGAGGCGGAAATACCGGTGGTCTGGGCCACCTTTTCCGGTGCGTATTCCTTGGTCACCATGGCCAAGAAGCGTTCGAACTCGCCGGTGAAGGTGGTTCTGTAGTCGGCGTCAAACCATTTGTTGTTCAGGATGACGGCGCACATGGACAATGCCAGGTCGGCTTCGGTGCCGGGCTTGGCCGGAATCCACTTGTCGGCGGCGGCGGCTGTGTTGGAGAGCCGGGGTTCCACCTGGTAGAGCTTGGCGTGGCGTTCCTTGCGGCTGGCATTGGCTTTAAAGCAGGCCACGGGAGAACCCCAACCTTCGATGAAACCGGTGCCGAAGCTGAAGATCAGATCGGCATTGTCCAGGTCAAACCCAATGGTCTTGCCTTCGCCGTGGAGGGTCTTGGCGGTGAGCTCAAGATAGGTTTCCAGGCTGGGCATGGTAAAGGTATTGGGGGAGCCGAAGGCGGCCATGAAGTGTTTGAACAGGGCCGGTACCGATCCCTGGTCAGTGGGCAGGATACAGGCCAGTTTTTCCCCGGATCCGTCCTGGCGGACATTGCCGAGTTTTTCGGCGGCCAGGGCAATGGCATCTTCCCAGTCGATTTCTTCAAAGGTATTGCCGTTCCGTTTCAGGGGCGTTTTGATCCGGGAGGGATCATAGAGGTATTGGAGTCCGGCAATACCGTGGAGGCAGGCGCCGCCGTGGTTCACCGGATACGCTTCCGCACCCTCGATCTTTACGGGGCGGTTGTCGATTCTTCTTACACTGATGCCGCAGCTGCCCGGGCAGAGGTTGCACACGGACGGGACATGGTTTATTTCTCCGTCAACGGGGACAGGGGTCCAGGGCCAGTTCTGCGTCCAGATGGAAGAATCATCTGTGAGTTTCACCCCCACAGGGGAAACTGCGATACCCGCAACAGCGCCTAATCCCAATCCCAAGAAGCTTCTTCTATCAACTTTCATAAGTAAATCCTTTCTTGTGTTTCAGGCACGCTTATTTGTGGCACTGGAAGCAATAGCCCTGGTGGCCGGTTTCTTCCTTATGGCACACTGCACAGTCGTCCATCTTCATCCGATCCCAGGAATTTTTCTTGAATCCCCAGATGTTCTTGCCCCAGATATCGCGGCTGTAGCCGGTGATCCGGTTTTCTTCGTAGGGACGGGATGCGGTGGATTCTCCGATGGGGCCGTGACAGGTTTTACAATCCATGCCGGCCGCATTAATATGGGCTGCATGGGAAAAGAAAACACAGTCGGGCTGACGTGAGTACACAAGCCAGGGGACTTCTATTTCTTCTGCGACATACTCCTTGGTGAAAACGGCTTCATCCTCGGTATCCCCCAGGGGTTCGTCGGAGTGACATTCCAGGCAGGAGGCCATCTTGGGAATGCCGGAAAAGGTGCCGTCTTCCCTCAGGAAGTGGCAGGTTTCACAATCGCCGGTCTCTTCCACGTGAAGGGCGTGGTTAAAATTAAAAGGCTGCTGCTTTTTAGAATACAGCAATTTGGGAAACAGAAGCCATCCGGATAGGAAGCATATGACAAATGCTACAATGAAAAAAATGACTCCCAGGCCCAGCCCTTTGTCATCTTTTGGACCACCGGCAGCACATTCCCCTGCACCATCCATGGAACCAGTCTCAGCTTTGTTTTCTAGTTCACTCATGAAAACTCCATCAATGTTAAATTGTTGATGTTGACTATAACCTGTTTGGTCCGGCATCCGGACCATATCTGTTGCAGCCAGCACACACCACTGACTGCATTACGTCCCTTACGAAAAAAATTGCGTAATCTATATTAATATTAGGTTTTATTGTCAAGATAAATTAGGGAAGAGAAGGGCAGAAGAGCGGCGTAAAAAAAGGGGGAAAGGCACTCTATTTATTGCCTTTCCCCCCTTGGGAAATGTCTTAATTCAACGGGCTGTATTTTAGGACGAACCCTCTTGAATGGCCCTACCCTCTGCCCGTATAGGACCGGAGGGATTAACCATAGCTGTGGAGGCCGGAGAGCAGGAAATTCACACCGAAATAGGTGAAGAGCACGGCCATGAACCCCACAATGGACACCAGGGCCATGTTTCGGCCGTACCAGCCGCGCATGAGACGCAGGTGCATGAATACGGCGTAGATAATCCAGGTGATGAGGGACCAGGTTTCCTTGGGGTCCCAGCTCCAGTATTTGCCCCAGGCCGAGTTGGCCCATACCGCCCCGGTGATGATGCCGATGGTCAAAAACAAAAAGCCGAAGACCACCATCTGATAGGTGAGCTCATCCATGACCTCCGATGAGGGCAGGCGGCTCCAGATGGAGTTTTCCGCCGGGTTGTCCGGCTTGATGAAAAAGATCATGGAAAAGCCGAAGGCTACGGCAAAGCCGGCATAGCCCAGGAAACAGGTGATGACGTGGGCAATGAGCCAATTGCTCTTCAGGGCCGGAATCAGGGGGTTGATTTTGGCGGAGATGGAAGGATCAAAGGAGGCGTAGGCAATGGCCAAAAAGACCAGGGGGGCCACAAAAAAGCCCATGGTATTGATCTTGTACTTGATCTCCACAAAGAGGTAGAGCACGGCCACGGTCCAGGAAAAGAAGACCAGGGACTCGTACATGTTGGAAAAGGGGGCGTGGCCGTAGCCCAGCTGATAGGATTCCACCCATCTGAGAAGAATGCCGGCGGTGTTCAGGGCCAGGCCGGCGGCGATGGTCCAGAAACCGACCTTGGCAAAGACCTGTTTCTTAAAGGCAAAGGAAGCCACGTAAAACACCGATGCCAGGGCATACACAAAGGTTGCTGTGGATAATGCCAAAGAACTGTCCATATTATATTTCCTTTAGTTGGGTCATCATCTTGTTGAGTTTCAATTTCATGCTCTGGCTGCTTCGGTTGGTTCCGGCCGAGGCCAGCACCTCCCAGTTGCCGTCTTTTCCGGGGCTGATCTGGACAAACCAGGATTCATGGGCCATGAAAAAGGTGATCCAGCAGCCGATGATCATCAGGGCAAAGCCGGCATACACATACCAGACACCCGGGTCCTTGGTGACCTGGAGGCCGGTGTAATAGGCTTTTTCATATTCTTCCACGATCACGGTGAAATCCCCCTTGCGCATCTTGTCAAAGGTGGGGAATCTTACGGGCATGGCAACGGGGATATCCTTGTTCTTGCCGCCTTCAGATATGATACGGCCCACAAAGGTGTCGCCCAGGTTGTGGCCCTGGTAATTATAATTGGAAAGAAAGCCTTCGAACTTGAAGACCCCTCCCCCGCCGGGAAGGGGGGTGGACCCGCCCCTGCGAACCGATGCGGAAACCTCTTCTCCGGTGCGGTTGTTCATTAGTTTGAAAATGGCGCTGGTGGGAGAGGCCGTGCCGTAGGAGGACTGGAAAATATTGATTCCCTTGTACCGCAGGGGGTGGTTGACCCGGATATCTTCGGTGAAACTTTCTTTTCCGTTTTCGATGATGGTCAGGGTGGAACGAAATTCCTCGGGGGCGCCAGTGTCGTAGAATTTCACCTCAAAGTCGTCGCAGCGGATCTCAAAGGGCAGCTTGATGGGAATGCGGGTCTTGGCAGCGGAGACAACGCCCTTGGTGTCGCCTTCGTCCAACCGCAGGTTGGCCTTAAACCCGAACAGGGATCCGATGAGGGCGCCGATGAGCAACAACAGGACACTGGCATGGACCACATAAACCCCCAGCCGGGTCCAGCGCCCCTTTTCTCCGAATAGCAGAACCTTGCCCTCTTCTTCCCCCTTCTGGAAAAGTTTCACCCGGTCCTTTAGGAGACGCTCACAGGCGACAGAAGGATCTGTGTTCCCATTAATCTCCATGGTCTGAGAGTTTTTCATCCGTCGGAATCGTTCCGGGTTGAACTTTACGGTCTTTGGGAAAATGATCTTCCAGGAGGTGGAGAGCCGTTCCACGGAGCAGACAATGATATTTATGCAGAGCAGCACCAACAGCGCCAAAAACCACCAGGCATGGTACATATCGTCAATGCCCAGCACCACAATGAGATTGTACAGGCCCTCGCCGTAAAGTTGGACATACTGCTGGGGGGAGCCGTTCTGGAGGACCACGGTCCCGATGACCGAGGTCAACGCCAGTAACACCAGGGTATAGATGCTCAACTTAACGGAAGCAAAGAACATCCATATGTGATCGAATACGCCTTGTTTTTTCTTCAAATTTTTTCCTTTTCTATGGGTGGTCCGGGATCACCAGATGGGGGGCCATGCGGTTTTCCAGTTCCTGCCTCACACGTTCGAAGCCGTCGCCGATCGCTTGGGGATCCACGGCTATGGGATCGCCAAAGGTCATGGTCATCCGGGTAAAGGGTTTGGGGATCATATACCGGTCCCAGGAGCCTATATACCAGGCATCGTCATAGCGGACCCAGCAGGGGACGATGACGGCCCCGGCCTTTTGGGCCATGCGGATGGAACCGGGCTTTACCTTACCCAGGGGCCCCTGGGGGCCGTCCACAAGGTTGAGGCCGAATCCGCCTCCCGAGGCCATGTGGGTGATCATCTCTTCCATGGCGGCCTTGCCGCCCCGGGAGGACGAGCCCCGTGCCACGCTTCCGCCGGAGTACCGGACAACGTCCGAGGCCATGTCGCCATCCCGGCTGCGGCTGATGAGGATCCGGGGATGGAAGATCAGATACCGCCTGAAAAACCGGACAATGCAGAAAAACTGCTGGTGGAACATGCAGATGAGTACGGGCTGTTTTTCCCGCATCAGGCGCATCCAGGTCCGGTCGTTCCGTATGGTGCCTGAGACGGAGAGCAGATAGATCCGGACAAAGAGATAGACAAAAAAAGAAAAGACCTTGCTGGTGCTTAGTTTTTTAATCAATTTCTTCATGCTGGTTTAATCTATTCTCCAGGGCGCCTCCAATGGTACCGGTCACCTCCTGTGCGGTCTGTACCGCCTCCAGGATCACGGGCAGCCGTCCGGCCAGGATGACCTTTTTCCTGGCCCGGGTCACGCCGGTATAAAGCAACTCCCGGGTCACGGCCCGGGACAGGGTGTCGGGCAGACGGATCAGCACGGTGCCAAATTCCGATCCCTGGCTCTTGTGGATGGTCATGGCGTAGGCAATATCGTGGGCGGGAAGATCTGCATTTCGGAACACCTTCATGGGGGTGCCCTCCTCCCCTTCAAAGGCGGCCTTTAAGACGCCCTTGTCCCAAAAAACAATCCCGGTATCGCCGTTGAACAATCCCCGTTTATAATCATTGTGTCCGATGATTATAATCCTGTCTAAAATTGGGGTATTTATACCAAACTCCCCCCTTTTCTGCAAAATACTTTCACAAAGATGATTAATTGGTAATCTTCCCTCAGCCCCCTGGTTATGGGGGCAAAGGATGCGAAATTCATCCAATTTTTCAAGGGCGATTTTTGGATCCCGGCTGTTGAATAAGGGGCTGTATCCGTCCTTGATCACGGCCTGGAACCGGGCCTGGGCATCCGGGTCTTCGTCCATGTCCAGAAAGGTGAGATCGGAATGGTCTTCCTTGGTGAGGACGGCTTCCAGCCCCTTGGTGTCTGCTTCTTTAACGGCCTGGGCCAATGCGGCAATGCCCCGGCGGCCTGCGGATCTGAAGTTGTGTTCCAGAAAGGCGGTGTGGTGTTTCAAACACTCCAGGCGACAGAGTTCGGAAAACACGGAGCCGGCCTGGACCGGAGCCAGCTGGTGGGCGTCCCCCAGAAGGATGACCCGGGCGGTCATGGGGACGGCCTCCAAAAGGCGGGTCATCAGGGCCAGGTCCACCATGGAGGCTTCGTCCACGATGACCATGTCCACGGCCAGGGGATTGTCCGGGCCATGGACGAATCCGGGGGAATCCCAGTTGGGAACCAGGGCGGAATGGATGGTCTTTCCGTTCTTGAGCCGGGAGGCGGCCTTGCCCGTGGGGGCCAGGGAAAAAATGCGAAGGGGGGGCCTGTTCCTATGCCGGTTCCATTGGTGAAGCACGGACTGGATGATATTGGTGATGTGGGTCTTGCCCGTGCCGGGGCCGCCGGAAATCACCACAAAATCGTGGGCAAGGGCCTTTTCAACGGCCTCCTTCTGGAACCGGGTATGGTCCGGATCCCCCCCCCCAAAAGCGGCAGCCACCTTTTCTTCTGCAAAGGTGGGATCCACGGCTGTTGCACCACGGCCCACCCGGGCGGCGATGTTCTTCACCAGCCGATTTTGAAAATCATGGTACCGGGCAAGATAGAGGTATCGATCGCCTTCCAGGACCAATGGGCGATTTTCGCCCATCCCCCCAGGGGTGGTGCGCCCGGTGCCCACCATCCCTTGGGAGCGAAGGCAATCCAACCATTGATCCAGGCCCGGCACCCGGCAGACAAACTCGGGATTATCCGGGGAGCCGATATCGGTATCTGCAATGCGATGGAGGTCCAGGCAGGTGTGGCCTTGCTCCAGAGCCCCGACCGTAAGGGCAAGGGCGGCCTGGGCCATGGGCCCGGAATCGGGAAAGGCCGAAGACACCGACCTTGCAAAATAATAATCCAGGTGGGAAATCAGCCTATGGGTATGTAAGTATTCCAGTTCAAAGGGGAGCTGCCCCATTCTTCATCTCCAAAGTTACAGCTTTGCATTCTGTGCCTTGTGGGCCCGGCAACGCCATTGTGTGAAATATCCGGGTTAAGGACACCCATTTTTACCAGGGTTTCACAAAAAAAGAAAGCCGCGCCCATGGGGAAGCGCGGCCTTACATGGGGGCAGTTCGGCCCCCCTTCCCTTGTCCCTGTTCCCCGTTTTCCGCAGGAGCGAAAATCGGGCAAAATGACCGCACCATCCCCGGCTGTCCGTGCCGGGGATGGTGCAAGCCATTTTAATGGATACAAACCGGAAAATTGAAATTGTATGGAAGGGAAGGGTTCAGTTACCGCCGGAGTGCACCCCGGGATCAAGGTCGGATTTTCCTAGCTTGGCCGCCATGGATGCAGAACAGATTCCAGACGAATCAGACGATGAGGTCCGAGCCAAATGTTTTTTCAAACACCGGTCGTTTCCGTCTCCGGCGGTCTCCGCCGCGTCTGCGGTCCGCCCTGAAGGAAAGGTCAACATATACGCCGTCCCTGACACTGCTTCTGCGATCCCTCTTGGACCGCCTCCTGTCCTTTTTAAAACGTCGCGTTACCGTTTTTTTCCGCTCGGAAAACCCACGGATCGCGTTGGACGAATCGACCCGCTCGTTTTGGACAGGTATGATCTTGTAATCAAATACCATTTTTCCAAGCCTCGCATTTGCTGGTTTTTAACTATAACTGCAACTTGTATCGTCAGAGGCGATAGGAAACTTTAATTCTTTCGATTTGCATTGTCAATATATTGGTGAATCCGGATGAAGGGAACGTACAAAGCATCATTGGTTTCAATATGTTCCACCAGCCAGTTCCGTAATTCAACAATGGTGTCCACCGTTAAATTATTCACATCCTCCACGACTTCCCGGCGCATGCTGATGGCGCTTTTGATGAATTGACGATGGGCCTTTGAATGGGAATCAAAGTCGGGGTAACCCTTTCTCTTCAGGAGTTTTTCCTCCTTGGCGAAAAATGCCTTGCCGTAATCGTTAATGTCCGAGATCACATTGGTCACGGCCTTGGCATCCTTTTTCTTCTGCCGCAGCTCAATGAGTTCATTGAACAGATCAAACATCTTTTTCTGGTGTTCATCCAGTTCTTCCACATCAACGCTATACTTGGGGTCCCACTCGACCTTCAGATTTGCCTTTGCCATTTCAATCTCCTTTTTTCTTTGATCTTCTTTCAATCCATACGGTCCCTAGCACTGCTGCAGAAATCAGCACGGCAACAACGACAACGAACTTAATCCCGTTGTCTCCAAACTTTGGATAAATGATAAAGGGAACCAAATAAGTATATAAAAACAAATGGAGGATTCCAATACCTGCAATGCGAAACCACGTTTTTTTCATGCAATTTTCTCAAGCAGCCGGGTATGGATGTTCTCAAATCCTCCATTGGACATGATCAGGACCAGATCATGGGGTGCCATCACAGACGGGAGAAATTCCAGAACCGCATCAACGGTTTCAAAGTGATGGGCGTCAACGCCAAGGGCGTTGATATCCTGGACCAACTTTTCCGGCAGGAAGCGCTCGGCCAGGGGAATTTTCTTTTTCACGGACGGGTTACAGATGCAGACCAGGTCGGCCTGGGCAAATGCCCTTGGATAAATATTTTGGAAAAAATGCCGCATGCTGGTGTTGGTCCGGGGTTCGAACACGGCAATGACCTTGCCGTCGGGGTAAAAGGGTTTGACCGCGCTGATGGTCTCCTTCACCGCAGAGGGGTGATGGGCAAAATCGTCCATGACCGTGATCTGGTTTTTCACGCCCCGGATTTCCTGGCGGCGCTTCACCCCTGAAAAGGTGGCCAGGGCCTCCTGGATTTTATCCACGGAGATGCCGATCTTCAGGGCCGTGGCCGTGCAGGCCAGGGTATTGAGCAGGTTGTGCCGGCCCACCATGGCGGTGTCGATCTCAAATTCACAATCCGACCCCTTGAACAGGGCCTGGGTGCGGCCCTTGTCCCGGCGGATCTGCCCCACCTGCCAGTCCCCGTTATCACCATAGCTTTCATAGCCCACCTTCTCTGCGTCCAGCAGGCCCATGAGATTCTCATTTTCCCGGCAGGCCACGACATGGGCACCGGCCGGAACAATCTTTTGGATAAAGGCGGTGAAGACCGAGTTGATATGGTCCAGGTCCCTGAAGATATCGGCGTGGTCAAATTCCACTCCGGTCATGATAGCCACGTGGGGATCATAGTGCATGAACTTGGGACCCTTGTCAAAAAAGGCCGTGTCATACTCGTCCCCTTCGATGACGATGAACTCGCCCGAACCTTTTTTAAAGGAGGCCTGGTAGTCCGTAAGGATCCCACCGATCATAAAGGAGGGGTCCAATCCGGCCGTGGTCAGGATATGGGCCATGATGGAGGAGGTGGTGGTCTTCCCGTGGGTGCCGGTGACCAGGATGATCTTTTTATCGGCCGCCACAAACCGGTTCACGGCCTGGGGCATGGACAGATAGGGAATCTTGCGTTCCATAACGGCCTGGGCCTCTGGGTTGTCCCGGGACACGGCATTGCCGATGATGACCAAATCGGGATTGTGGTCCAGGTTCCTTGGGTCAAATCCGGAAAAGAGATCAATGCCGTTCTCCCGGAGTAGATCACTCATGGGGGGATAGACGTTCTGGTCCGATCCGGAAACCACATGGCCCATCTTTTTTAAGAGACAGGCCAGGGTCCCCATGCCTGTTCCGCAGGCCGCCACAAGGTGGATGTTAAGGGGGGTAGTGGTATCCATATTATATTAGAGTTCCGCCATTACAGCCTTGGCCGCTTCAATGGTGTCGTCGATGTCTTTGTCCGTATGGGCCAATGAGGTAAAGCAGGCTTCAAACTGGGAGGGTGCCAGGTAGACCCCCTTGGCCAGCATGCCCTGGTAAAACTTGGCAAACCGGTTCAGATCGCATGTCTTGGCATCGTCAAAGTTATGCACATCCTGGTCGGTGAAGAAGAAACCGGCCATGGATCCCAGGCTTCCGGACTGGAAGGGGATGTTGTTGGCATCGGCTGCAGCCTTGAAACCGGCCATGAGTTTTTCCGTCTTGGCGGTGAGGTCGGCATAGACCGCATCGGAATTGATGGTGTTGAGGGTGGCAATGCCGGCGGCCATGGCCAGGGGGTTGCCGGAAAGGGTGCCGGCCTGGTAGATCGAGCCCACCGGCGCAATCTCATCCATGATGTCCCTGCGTCCGCCATAGGCGCCCACGGGAAGACCGCCGCCGATGACCTTGCCAAAGGTGGACAGATCCGGGGTGATGCCGAAGACGCCCTGGGCAGAGCCTTTGCCCACGCGGAACCCGGTCATGACCTCGTCAAAAATCAGCAGGGCCCCGTGTTTTTCCGTCTCGGATCTCAGGGTTTCCAGGAATCCGTCAACCGGTTTTACCATGCCCATGTTGCCGGCCACCGGCTCCAGGATAACGCAGGCCACCTGGTCACCCTTCTGGGCCATGACCTCCTTGAAGCCGTCGATATCATTATAGGTGAGGGAGAGGGTGTTTTTGATCACGGGCTCGGGCACGCCAGGGCTTCCAGGGATCCCCAGGGTGGCAATGCCGGATCCGGCCGCCACCAGCAGGGTGTCGGCATGGCCGTGGTAGCAGCCGTCAAACTTAATAATGATATCCCGTCCGGTGAATCCCCGGGCCAGGCGCACGGCGCTCATGGTGGCTTCGGTGCCGGAGTTGACCATTCTCACCTTGTCCACGGAAGGCACCATCTCCACCACCAGCTTGGCCAGTTCGGATTCCATGGCCGTGGGGGCGCCAAAGCTGGTCCCCGAGGCCAGAACACCTTCCAAAGCTTCAATCACCTGGGGCGGACGATGGCCAAGGATCAGCGGTCCCCAGGACAATACATAGTCCAAATAGCTGTTTCCATCCACATCAAACAACCGGCTTTTATCCCCCTTTTCGATAAAGACAGGATCTCCGCCCACAGAACCGCATGCCCGCACCGGAGAATTCACCCCGCCCGGGATCAGATTTTTTGCCTCATTGAACAGTGCATTTGACCTTGAGTTTGCCATCTGTATATCCTCGTAAATATATATTAATTCAGGTTTCAATCATTGAAACGTCTGAATATATCAAACCTCCATTTAACCGGCAACTGGTTTATGGATTTCACCGCCCCCAAAAAAACATTGACATATCCCCCCGGAACTGGCATTTTGTTTTCTTGTGAGTGACGGGCCATTAGCTCAATTGGCAGAGCAACTGACTCTTAATCAGTAGGTCCAAGGTTCGACCCCTTGATGGCCCACCACAACTCGATATCAAAGTCGATAAGTTCCACCTTATCGGCTTTTTTGTTTTCCGGGTCGACCCACAAAATTCAGGACCCCATTTTTCCTTTAAAATGAACTAGCTGGGATCCGAATGCTCCAACGCATAAAAAAAGCGTTGACATCCCCTTCGGACAGGCGTATCTTACGCTCCGTTGATGTGACGGGCCATTAGCTCAATTGGCAGAGCAACTGACTCTTAATCAGTAGGTCCAAGGTTCGACCCCTTGATGGCCCACCACAACAAATATCAACAGCAGTGGGCACCTATGATTTCTATTACAGGTGCCCGTTGATATTTTAGGGTTATTGTTACCCTTCAATGGACTCGCAGAGACACAAAGATAAAATATCACCTTAGATTCCCTGCCCTATTCTTAATATACATTAGGCTGATGCAGACTTGCCTATCCTTAAACCAGGGTAGGTTTTTTAAAACCACATCACCTGCCATACGACATCCTTAAAAAATGCCACTGGCCATCCAATTACGGAGATTATCAATGGAGATTAGTCAGCTCATTCGTTTTATCCAGACTATGAGAGAGGACCTTGGCTCAGAAATCAGTTCACAGGCATTAGAAGTCCTTTTAAGAGTTGCCCAGTCTGAAGGCATCACCCAGAAAGAGATCTGCCAACCCATGGGACTCAGTACGGGAACAATGAGTCGACACATGGCTAAACTTGGGTACTACGAAAAGGCGGGGAAGCTTATGGGAATGGGGCTCATTGTCCAGCACCAGGATCCTTTAGAATGGCGCTCAAAACGATGCTATTTGACAAACCGAGGCAGGGATACCATTGCCCATGCTTTGAAAGAGACAGTGAATGGGCAAACTAAAAAGGAAACTTGTTGAGAAACGGATCTGCCGAATCATCCTGGCTGACGGCTCTCTTTACACCACAGCGATATATAAAGCATGGAAAAAGCCCGAAAGGACGTAAGTCATGAGGACCCAGCGATAACCGAACTCTACCCACTTCCGACCCTCAAACTTCACCTAAGGAGATACAAGTGTTTACTGACTTCTTTCGGTACATCTAAGCTCCTGTTCGACAGTGGTAGGTTCACGAAAACCATAAACCAGCACCAAGATTCTCCTTGATGATTTTGAAAGGGCCACCCCGATTTAATGCCTGTTCATTCAGATGGGGGCCTCGCAGTTTTTCACCCAGGATATACCCCTCTGTGACAATGTAACTGAGACACTTACCTATTGAAAAATTAATGTAGGGCGGGTAAGGAACTTTGTTATGAAAAAGGCCAAGTTGAATTTGATATCCCAGCAAGAGAACCAGGACGCCCCCAAAGGGGTCCCAACGGAAGGAGCCCATAGGGCGACTGGAGTTGGGGCCCCTTTGGGGGGTGGTGATAGCTTCCCTGATCCCGAAGTCCCTGAAAAGAAACCACGCCGCAAATTTACCGCTGCATACAAGCTTCGGATCCTTGAGGAGGTCGACCAATGTTCCGAGCCAGGTGAAGTTGGACAGATACTCCGGAGAGAAGGGCTTTATTCTTCTAATTTGACCACTTGGAGGCGTGCCAGGGAAAATGGGATTCTTCTGGCTATGGCCCCTCGAAAGCGGGGCAGAAAACCCAAGAAAAAAAATCCATTGGCGATTCAGAATGCAACCCTTGAAAAAGAAAACAGGCGCTTACAGGCAAAACTGAAGCAAGCGGAACTCATCATTGAGGCGCAAAAAAAAATTTCTCAGATTCTGGGAATTCAACAGAATCTCGACGGAATAGAAGGAGACAACTGATGGATGCTGCCCTTGAGTTGAGCTCTGATATCGGCAAACAACCTTCTTGCGCGGCATTTGGCATTCCCAGGGCATCTTTTTATAGGTTCCATTTTTCTCAAAAACCACAAAGGACCAATCCGTCACCACCATTGGCCCTGAATCTCCAGGAGGAAAAAACGGTTCTTGATATCCTCCATTCTGAAAAATACCAAGACCATACACCGTATCAGGTGTACGCTTCTCTCTTGGATGAGGGCGAATACCATTGTTCGATCAGAACCATGTATCGACTTCTTCACAAAGCGCATGGTGCTGTTCCCCAGCGGCGTCGGCAGATCAAACGTCCAAAATACAAAAAGCCGGAACTGCTGGCAATTAAACCTAATCAGGTATGGTCATGGGACATCACAAAATTGAAAAGCAACGTAAAATGGACCTACTTCTATCTTTATGTAATCATGGATATTTTTAGCCGGTACGTTGTCGGTTGGATGGTTGCTCATCGGGAACAAACAGCTTTAGCAAAGCGCCTAATTAAAGAATCCTGCAAAAAACAACAGATTAAACCAAAACAACTTGGGCTACATGCCGATCGGGGGTCCAGCATGAAATCCAAAGGAGTTGCCCAGCTTCTTGTTGATTTAGGTGTTACCAAAACCCATAGTAGGCCCTATGTTAGCAACGATAATCCATATTCTGAATCCCAGTTTAAAACGCTGAAATATTGCCCAAAATTCCCGCAGAATTTTGGTTCAATCGAAGATGCCAGGGCATTCTGCCAGGATTTTTTTCGGTACTACAATTCTGAACATCACCACTCTGGGATCGGCTTGGTTACCCCTGAACAGCTTCATTATGGCCTTGCTGATGATATCTATCTCCACCGTACCCAGACATTGGAAAAAGCTTTCATGATGAATCCGAAACGATTTAAGGGGAAAAGGCCCATGCCACCGGCTTTACCGGAGGCTGCTTGGATCAACAAACCTAAAGACGGATCAACTGATATGGTTAGAGTCTAAATTATTGAAAATGGTGTCTCATTTTCATTGACACATTCCGTACTGGCCGCCAGCCCTCTGAAGCGTTTTCCTGTTCTCTGTGCTGGTCATCCCTCATTCCATGGCCCAGATCACGTTACCAAGTTTCCAATCATCCATGTCCTTCTGTATTTGCTTTACACATTTGGCATCGTTCTAATTACCGGGCAATACCCAACATCGTACCGGAATACCTTCCCGTGTGACCGCAAGGCAAATGGTTACCTGGGGAACGTCATTTCTTTTTTATGCTTGGATTTGCCATATGACAATAAGTCGGAATCGCCAGGCTCCTCCATCTCAAAATAGGTGTTGGTGGTGTCAAAAAAGATGAGATCGACTTCAAGATTCAGCAAATCAGCAGTAGCCCAAAAGATCTTTTCCTGAATCGTGTCCTGATGATTAAGCAAGAAGTCCATGCTTCGGTAGAGATGCTGAACCTTGATGGGGGCTTCAAGATCCAAGTGAACATCCTTTTCGGCCCACTCTTCAATGGCAAGCTTGGAGCATGGTGCCAGAGCACGATTGGCAACCATGGCAAAGATGGCATCCTGCACTGGAAAGGTAAAAGACCTGTCTTGAAGAGCATCCACAAGGCACTTGTCAATGCCGATTCCGTCCCCCCCCTGAGCAGAAGAGCGCCACCTGCTGGTTACGAAAGAACATCCGTAATCATCACCCCCAACCTGAATTCTCGAGAATGGTCAAAGGTGTTTGGTGAAAAAAAAATGACAACCGCTCTTCTGGATCGCCTCACCCATCATTGCGAGATCGTTGAGACCGGAAACGAGAGCTGGAGATCCAAGGATTGGGAGTGATTTTTTTAAACTCCAGGGGGGTCAAAATCGGACGCCGATTGACTCTCATGGCATATATCCTCGAAAAAATACTTTATTTATGCACAAATCCTTAAACGGTATCAAAAAAACTTCTGGTTGACATTTTTTTTATCATAGTGCATGGTTGCCTATCAATATGATACGAAATTTACTGTTTAAATAAATTTATTATTAAAAGTATTGAGGGATTAAAAGATATGCATCCACTTCTAAAGCACTATTCATCGTTGATTCAGTTTCTAGGCAGGGCAATGGGTAATAATTGTGAACTTGTTCTCCATGATACCAATAATCATTCAGAATCCATTATCGAAATCGTCAATGGGCATGTTACTGGTCGAAAAGTGGGTGCACCTATCACCCAATTGGCACTGGAATGGATCACATCAGGTTTATACAAAGAAAAAAAATTTGTCGGCCCCTATGCCTCAAAAACAGATGCAGGAAATACGCTTTCTTCCTCGGGCTGGTTTATAAAGGATTATGATAATACGCTTGTCGGAATGCTATGCGTGAATATAGATATCAGCCATTTCACTCAAGCATCAAAAGCTATCAATCAGCTTTTGGAAGATACAAATTTATCTTTGCAAGAGATAGACAGCAGTTATGGAAAGCCCTCGCCAGAGGAATTTCCCTCCACCATTAATGATTTTACCAGTGTTGTCATCAAACGTGCCATCGACAATGCACCGGTTCCACCAGAAAGGATGAACGCTGACGAAAAAATTGAAATACTCAGGAAATTGAACAAAGATGGTGTTTTTCAACTGAAGGGCTCCATCAGCATTATTGCCGAGCATTTGGCGACTTCCGAACCCACCATCTACAGATACTTGAAAAAACTTAGTATTAAATGACGACTGATTAGCAGGCGCTAGACATCTCCTTATGGTTTGTTTCTTTAATATTAGCCTCAGACCAAACTGGCATAGTTCATGTGCTTCTCTGATTTGTAAAGAGACCAGACCTCCTGGAATTTTACAAAAAGAACGAAATATCAATGTGCTGACAATGCGGCACTTGGAAGGAAGGAATCAAAATGACAGATAAAAACATGCTACTCAAAGTTCTAAAAAAAGAGATCGAAATTTCAACAGGTTGCACAGACCCTGGGAGTGTTGCGTTGGCAGTAGCCAAAGCGACAGAAGCGCTTAAAGGAAAACCCCAAAAAGTAAAGGTCGCAGTTAGTGCAAATGTCTATAAGAACGGGGTTGGCGTTGGTATTCCGGGGACAGGTAAAAGAGGCCTCCATCAAGCTGCGGTGCTTGGAATCCATTTAGCTGAATGGGTCGATGAAAAATTGGGAATTATGAATCACGTTGACGATAAAATGGTTGAAGATTCTCAAAAGGTTCTGGAGCAGATGCCAGTAGAAATATCATATATGAAATCGTCGCCGGATCCTCTCTATGTGAAAGCTGAAGTCGAGTCCGATGAAGCATCTGCCTGGGCAATCATCCAGGGTGATTATTCAAATATTATGGAAGTCGGCAGGAATGGGAAAACGATCTTCAGCAAACAGCAACCTGAGGGAAAGGCAAGTGTAGCAACCCTGATTAACCATAAAGTATCAGATCTTGTCGAAACAATCAGTGACATGCCACTGGAAGAATTGCGTTTTCTTATCGACGCATCCATGGTCAACAAAGAGGCCGCTATCCAAGGGTTGAAAAGCAGTAAAACGAGGATGGGGGCAGCATTATATCAAGATGTGTCCAATATGGGTTTCCCATGCTCAGCTATAAGAATGGGGAAATTTTATACCGCATCAGCAAGTGAAGCAAGAATGGTTGGCCTCAATGTTCCCATTATGGCAATCGCCGGTAGCGGTAATCATGGGATTACAAATTTTTTGGGAGTTCTGGCTGTGGCAGAAAGCCTTAAAAGCAGGGATATTCAATTTGCCAGAGCATTGGCCATCAGTTCGACAATAACGATTTACATCAAGGGCTACATCAAAAGAATGACAGCGTTTTGTGGGTGTTCTGTTGCGGCATCGACAGGGGTCGCGGCAGCAACCGTATATTTGCTGGGAGGCAATTATAAGGACATGGAAAATGCCATGGGATCTGTCCTCGGTGCCCTGGCTGGGATCGTTTGTGATGGGGCCAAGGAGTCTTGTGGATATAAATTGAGCACTGCCACATCAACAGCCATAGAATATGCTTATCTGGCCAAAGAGAAAGGCGTCTTTATTCCTCGCAGAAACGGTATCATCGCCGGCACTATCGAAGAAACATTCCAATACCTTGGTCAGCTGAACAACCCCGGGATGAAAGAAACCGATAAGTGCATCCTGGAAATCGTAAACAACATTCAAAATAAATAATTCAATACAAATAAGAAGGGATCGTCATGAAAAAAGTCATTGGCACGTCAAAGGCTCCTGAAGCAGTTGGGCCCTATTCTCAGGCAGTTGAATACAACGGCATTTTATATTTATCCGGCCAGGTTTCAATCCATCCTGAATCAGGAGAGATAGAAGATGGTAATATAGAAAAGCAAACCCGGCGTGTTCTACAAAATATTCAAGCGGTTTTAGAGGCTGCCGGGTCCAGTTTGGATAGGGTGCTCAAATGCAACATTTATCTGACTTCGATGGAATACTCAAGCGGCATGAATAAAGTCTACAGCGAGTTTTTCCAGCACAATTGTCCAGCACGGATAACCATGGCGGTACAAGGCATCTATGGTGGGTTGAAAGTTGAAATTGATGCCATGGCAATTGCCGATTAATAATTCTGGGTTAAATACGTTAATTGTAGGAGCTACGGAGGCGTTCAATGGAAATGAAAAACAAATCAACAAAAGACGGCAAAAGAGAGTCTTTTGCAAGCAAGTTTGGTTTTATTATGTCGACTGCAGGATTTGCTATCGGACTTGGGAATATTTGGCGGTTCCCATATATAACAGGTATGAACGGCGGGGGGGCATTTGTCCTTATTTATATCATTCTTACTTTTTTGATCTGTATCCCATTATTTACTGCTGAAATCAGTTTAGGCAGACAATCAAAGCTGACGCCAATCGCAGGGATGCGGAAATTGACGAAAAAAGGAAGTCCATGGGTGTTAATTGGTTGGTGTGGTGTATTAACAGTCACCTTGATTATGTCTTATTACGTCATGATCATGGGATGGGTATTTGCCTATCTCTTTAAGGTTCTCACTGGCCAGTTTTCTGGTGCTGTCCCTGCCGAGATCAGCCAATCATTTGACGTCTTTGCAGCTACTCCAAGCGTGGTTTTACCATGCAGTGCTGCAGTGCTTGCGCTCATCGTTATCATTGTCACAAAAGGATTAAAAAACGGGATTGAAAAAACGTGCAAAGTTATGATGCCGGCGCTTTTTATCTTTCTCGTTATCCTTGGTATTAGATCACTGACCTTCCCAGGTGCAATGGAAGGTCTTAAGTGGTACCTCTCTCCAGATTTTTCAGTAATTACTCCCGCCGTTGTCCTCTCAGCGCTTGGGCAGGCATTTTATTCCGTTGGTGTCGGAATGGCGACCGCCTTTGTTTACGGCAGCTACCTTGATTCTAAAAAAAGCGATATCCCCGGAAGTACAGTACAAGTCGTTGGGTTCGATACCTTCGCTGCAATACTGGCAGGAATCGTTATTTTTCCGGCGCTGTTCTCCTTTGGGCTGGAACCGAATGCAGGTCCGGGACTCTTATTTGTGACAATGGTCAACCTGTTTACTCAAATACCGGCAGGCAACCTATTTGGTGGTGCATTTTTCTTTCTGATTTTTATTGCCAGCATCACATCAGGTATCGGCTTGCTGGAAGCGATAGTGGCATCAGCAATGGATTCGCTTCAGATTGAACGTAAAAAAGCGGTATGGCTTTCTGCCGGCATTATATTCGCCTTGTGCATCCCTGTGACATTGTCATTTAGTTCCATGTCCCACGTGCTGGTATTCGGTAAAAACATTTTTGAACTTTTTGACTATCTAAGTGGCAATATTTTACTTACATTCGGAGGGCTACTAATAGCGCTCTATACTGCCTTTACATGGAAATTTGAAAATTTCAAAGAGGATACCAATATGGGCAGTGGTAGATATAAGATACAAACATGGTGGAAACCATTTGTAACCTATATTATCCCGGTAGCGGTTTTAATTATCTTTGTCACTGGAATTATCTAACGTAAACAAAGTCATTGTAAAAAGCGCCTGAGAACTGATTATAATTCGGGATATATTCTCAGGCGCATTTTTTTGTTAAAGCGGTTGGCGTTGTTTGTTAATCAGGCGGCTATCGCAATTAAAAATACAAAACGGTATAAACAAATTGAAGCCTTGAATAAAAGGCTCAAATGGTGGAGACAGACTCATCTGGAATTTCAGACTTGATTATGATCCTGTGGGCATCTGCTTTGAAAAATTAAGCCGATGGATTGATATCCATCGGCTTTTCAATTTTGGTGCGCTTCTGTCTTCACAATGTCACGGAATAGGCGCTATTCCTCCGGGATCTCAATGCCTTCGTTCTTAAGAAATTTGCCAAATGCCACATCAATGGTGCGGATGTGCTGGAAGAGCCAATTGACCAGAAGGGTATCAATGGCATCGGCCAGCATTTTGGTGGCCCCCTCTTCTTCCAGTTCTTCTTCCATATTGGAGAGGATGGCTCTGAATTCCCCGTGCAGCTTTTTGTGGTGCTCCAAATCCGGATACCCGGTTTGGGCCATGTGCTTTTCTTCTTCCTCAAAATGGAACTGGGTGTAATCGATCAGAAAATTGAGTGTGGATGCCACCTTGGCAGGGCCGGTCCCCGTTGTCAACGCCTCGTTCAAATCGCTCAAATGCCGTATCAGGGTTTTGTGCTGGGCATCAATTACGTCTATTCCAACGGCCAGATCCGGGGTCCATGCAATCTCTTTCATTTTCATCCTCCCTAATTCTCATCTGTTATTGTGAATGCGTTGCTATCTCTTGATAGGCATAAAAGCACAAAACATACCATCTTAAAATGGAACCGCCATTTTCCCCGGGCATCCCGGCACGATCCCTCTCACCCCCCTTATTCATCAGCTCTTCCCATGGCTAAAGGGTTAAACCACCTGGAGGAAGGGCATTTGCCTCCCCGGACAATCACCTGTCTCACAATGGGACGATTCTGAGACTGAAGTGTATTTGGGCCAGAAGGGGGATAATTTGTGAGAGCAGTGCCGGAAAATGGGACGGCGTACCCCATGAATTAAAAATTGCCTGCCCCATCTCCAAACGTAATGACAGATGCGGGCTAAACCCAATTTAGGTATGGACCGTTGCCATTTTTTTCCAGACCCGGCCATGACAAAATTGAAAATTAAGGGTAAAACAAGGCTCCCAACAACAGCAACAGGAGAGATAGATGGCAAAGGCCCCCCGGAAAAAACTGATTCCCTTTTTTGATTCTTTGGAAAGAGATCCATCGGATCTGGTCTTTAACCCCTGGTTTGAGGCGGACCCCCAAAACGATATGGATAAAAGCGGCCCCAAAAAACGACTGGGCAATCTTGCGTCCTATTTGGCGGAGCGGACCCAGGCCGAGTATCTGTTGCTGGCCGAAGCCCTGGGATATCAGGGGGGGCATTTTTCCGGCATTCCCATGACATCGGAGCGGATCATTCTGGGACATATGGCCCAGAAGGGGATCTCACCGGACCATGTCTGCACCAAGACCCTGCACCGGACCAGTAACCGGAACAAACATGAAAACGGGTTCAACGAACCCACGGCCACCATTGTCTGGGGGAAACTCATCAGTGAGGGGCTGAACACCCGGAACTTTGTCTTCTGGAATGCCTTTCCCTGGCATCCATATAAAACGGCGGACAATTTTCTGACCAACCGGACTCCGAGCAATACGGAATTGAAGCAGGGGGAAGTCGTACTCAGGCACCTGCTGGACGCCTTTAAATTCAAAAAGATCATCGCCCTGGGCAACAAGGCGGAATTCAGCCTGCAAAAAATCGGTATTAAGGCAGAAAAGGTCCGTCATCCGGCCATGGGGGGCGCCGAACACTTCAGGGAACAATTCCTGGAGATCATCGGGAAGGGATAGGATTTATCCGCAGGTATTCTCCTTACCCCATCCGCACTCCAGGTCTTCCAGTTCAATCTCAATGGCTGTGGTGGAAATGGCAATTTCCCAGAGGCTGATGAGAAGGGAGCAGGCCAGGAGCAGAATGCTCAGCCCGAAAAACACCTCCGCCGAAACCCCCATGGAAATAAAGACCAGGAACATGGAGACAGCGCAGAGTAAAAAAGAAAGCACCCCAAGTCCCTGCATCCATAGGATCAGTGAGATCCGTTTCCTTAAACTGCCGATCTGGCGGCAGACCATCTGCCGGGGTCTGCCCCCTTCCCTGTCGTGGAGCTGGCGGATGAGCTGGGCCAGGACAAGGAAACGGTTGGTATAGGCCAGAAGCAGCAGGGAAATGGCCGGGAACAGCAGGGCCGGTGTGGTTAAATTCATGGGATCCTCCGGAAAAAATTCAGGGTATGTTTTATGTTGCCGGGCGCACCGGAACGCTATCTTTATACCATTTTCCCCACCCCATTGATATTTCAAAAACAAGATCCTTTTATTTCCTCTCCCTTTGCGGACACACAATATAATTGCTAAAATACATGTAAACCGCTATACTTGTTCGGTTTAGACAAGGAAGTTAATATTTACGGAAATCCATGAAAAATCCCAATGAAACCCTGTTCTCCCACTGCCCTGCATGCGGGGGAAAAAGCCTGCATCCCAGGAATGAAAAAGCCTTTGAATGCAAGGCATGCTGTTTCCGCTTCTACATGAACTGCGCCTCGGCGGTCATCGGCCTGATCACCAATGACCAAGGGGAGTTGCTCATCACCCGTCGGAAGCATGACCCCGCCGCCGGCACCCTGGACCTTCCCGGGGGATTCATCGAACCCGGGGAGACTGCGGAAGCCGGCCTGCTCCGGGAGATTAAGGAAGAACTCAACCTCACCGTCACCGAAACACGCTATCTCACATCAGCCCCCAACACCTATGTTTTCAAAGGGGTGGAATATTCGGTAACGGACCTGGCCTTTATCTGCAAGGTGGCTGACCTCGCCCCCATCCAGGCCAACGACGATGTAACCGATTTTTGCTTCATGGCACCGAAGGCCATTGATCCTTCGGCATTCGGCCTGGCATCGCCCAAACAGGTTTTCAGGGTTTACCAAGACCATTTAGGATTTCCCCGTTAAGGATACCCAAAAAAGATACATGACAAACCCATCCAAATCCAAAGGATCCCCGGCCAAGGGATCCAGGCCCAGAAGAAGAAAATCCAACGCCAATCCCAAGGCCGGTACTCCGGAAAACGCCCGTAAGGGCGGGAGGGGAAGATATGCCAGACGGGGCCGCTCCGGCAGCCGCGACCGCCGCATCCCCCCCATGAATCCCGGTGCGGACAAAAGCCTGATGCCTGTGCTGGACGAAATCGGCGTTCCCGAGCCCAAACCCTTTCTCCCGGACCCCTTCCAGATGGAGGCCATAGAGGCCATAAGGGAAGCCGACTGCCTGGTCACCGCCCCCACCGGGGCCGGCAAGACCTGGATTGCGGAAAAGGCCACCCACATCACCCTGGCCCAGGGGGGCAAGGTCTGGTACGGCACCCCGCTCAAGGCATTGACCAACTCCATCCACAACCGCTTTTCCGAGCTCTTCGGGGCCGACCAGGTGGGCATTCTCACCGGTGACATCAAGGAGAATGCCGATGCCAACGTCATCATCGGCACCACCGAGATCCTGAGGAACCAGCTCTACGATGCCATGCACACGGGCAAAAACCTGGACTGCCACCTCATCATCCTGGACGAGGCCCATTACCTGGGCGACGTGGACCGGGGCGTGGTCTGGGAGGAGATCATGATCTACCTGCCCTCCCGCATCCCCCTGCTCCTGCTGTCTGCCACCATCGGCAACCCCGACCAGATTGCGGCCTGGCTTACGACCATCCGGGACAAACCCTGTCGGGTGGTGGAAAACCACAACCGGCCCGTGCCCCTGCACCCGCTCTTTCTCCATCCCTCGGGCACCCTCTTTCCCCTGCTGGAAAAGGAACGCCGTCGGGACGACGATTACACCCCCCGCCGGGGAGAGATGAAAAAGGCCCGGTTGCACAAACAGGTCTATAAATACGTCAATACGAGAAGGCCCCCCATCATGGCCCCCCCGGGACGGCTGCCCGACTTTGCCCAGATCCTGGACGTCATGGAAAAATACGACCTTCTTCCGGCCATCTTTTTCCTTAAATCCCGGGCCGAATGCGACATGGCCGTGAAGCGCTGCAACGGAAAACTCATGGCCAAAACCCCGGAAAAAAGGGCCGCCCTCATGGAGACCCTGGAGGAGCTGGTCAGGGACAATCCCCATCTAAGGGACCATCCCCAGCGCCGCTACCTGGAAGAGACCGGCACCGCCGGTCACCACAGCGGTCATCTGCCCGCCTGGAAGGTGGTGGTTGAAAAACTCATGGCCAAGGGTCTGCTCAACGCCATGTTTGCCACCTCCACCGTGGCCGCCGGGGTGAACTTCCCGGCCCGGTCCGTGGTGGTGCTCAACTCCGATCGGTTCAACGGCTCTGACTTTGCCGCCCTGGACCCATCGGAATTCCAGCAGATGGCCGGTCGTGCCGGTCGCCGGGGCATGGACAACATCGGCTTTGCCCTGATGCTGCCGGGCAAATTCATGGACCTTTCCTATGTGGGACAGCTGGTCAATGCACCGGCCAAGGATGTGGATTCCCAGATCAAGATCAACTTTTCCATGGTCCTCAACCTCCTGCTCTCCCACACCCCGGAACAGGTTCACACCCTTCTGAACAACAGCTTTGCCTCCTTCCTGGTCCTGGCCGGAAAAAAGGCCAAGGCCGCCAAACGGGCCCGGAAAAAATTCGGCCGGGACGCCGAATTCCTGTGGAAGGATTTCCAGGAGCACATGGCCTTTCTCAAGGATGAAAACTATGTCACCGAAAGGGGCGAGCTCACCGACGACGGCATCTGGGCCTCCAAGCTGCGCATCGACTCCCCGGTCCTGGTGGCCCAGTCCATCCGGTTGGGGCTGTTGCCCTCCAAGGATCCGGTTCTGTTGGCCGCCATCATGGCCGCCTTTGTCAATGAAAAGGAGTTCAAGGACGATCCCCTCTACCACGACAGCCTGCCCCAGCGGCTCAAGGAATGCTTCCTGGAGATGAGAAAGGGGCTGAAACCCTTTGCCATCCACCTCCTCAAGAAGGGATTCCCTGCGCCCAACCTCTATATCCAGCCGGCCATGATGATGTATGCCTGGGCCCTGGACACCCCCTGGGACGAGGTCATGGACAAATCCGACTATGCAGAGGGCGACTTTGCCCGCCTCATCCTGAGAACGGCGGAGAACCTGCGCCAGCTCTCCAAGATCGACGAAAGCTTCCCGGACGTGGCCCAGGCTTCCCGGGAGGCCATCGACCTGATTCTCAAGGAACCGGTGGTGACCCAATACCATTAACCCCCTCTTCCCGGGGCGGCATTGTCGCCCCGGGAGATGGGTTCGGACCCAATGGTTCGGTGGCCGGCACCTCTTTTTACAGTCCCCGCCTTGAACACCGGTCCGGAGTGCAGTATAGATAAACCCAAGATTTCATTTTTTTAGATAACGATTTTCAAGGAGATTTCATGAAATTCATCGACGCCCCTAACACTCCTGCCGCCATCGGCCCCTACAGCAAAGCCGTTGCCCACGGCGGGCTGCTCTTCTGTTCCGGCCAGATCCCCCTGGATCCCGAAACCATGGAGGTGGTGGGCACCACCATTGAAGAACAGACCCAGCAGGTGATGGACAACATCGCCGCCCTGTTGGAAGGCGCCGGAATCGGCCTGGACCAGATCCTCAAGACCACCATCTTTCTTTCCGCCATGGAGGATTTCGGGGGGATGAACAGCGTCTACGAGGCCGCCTTGAACGGTCACAAACCCGCCCGTTCAGCCGTGGAAGCCGCACGCCTTCCCAGGGATGTGAAGGTGGAAATCGAATGCATTGCGGCATTGAGCTAGGGAGAAGACCATGAGCGAAGATACTAAAAAAGTCATTTACTCCATGATCAATGTGAGCAAATTCCACGGCAAACGCCAGGTGCTCAAGGACATTTCCCTCTCCTATTTCTACGGCGCCAAGATCGGCGTCCTGGGCCTCAACGGTTCGGGTAAATCCTCCCTGCTGAAGATCCTGGCCGGCGTGGACACGGAATTCACCGGGGAAACCATTCTGTCCAAGGGCTTTACCATCGGCTACCTGGAACAGGAACCCCTCATGGACAGCGAAAAAACCGTGCGGGAAGTGGTGGAAGAAGGGGTTCAGGACGTGGTGGACCTGATGAAGGAATACGAAAGCATTTCCGAGCAGTTTGCCAACCCCATGTCCGACGATGAAATGGACGCCCTCATTGAAAAACAGGGCAAGCTCCAGGAAAAGCTGGACCATCTGGATGCCTGGGACCTGGACTCCCGGTTGAAAATGGCCATGGACGCCCTGCGCTGCCCCCCCGAAGACACCCAGGTTTCTGTGATCTCCGGCGGTGAAAAACGCCGGGTGGCCCTGTGCCGCCTCCTACTCCAGAAGCCGGACATCCTGTTGCTGGACGAGCCCACCAACCATCTGGACGCCGAATCCGTGGCCTGGCTGGAAGCCCATCTGTCCAAATACCCGGGCACCATCATCGCCGTGACCCATGACCGGTACTTTTTGGACAATGTGGCCGGCTGGATCCTGGAGTTGGACCGGGGGGAAGGCATTCCCTGGAAGGGCAACTACTCCTCCTGGCTGGAGCAGAAGCAGAACCGCCTGGCCACCGAGGCCAAGGGGGAAAGCAAACGTCAGAAAACCCTGCAGCGGGAGCTGGAGTGGATCCGCATGTCCCCCAAGGGCAAGCGTTCCAAGTCCAAGGCCCGTATCTCCGCCTATGAAGCCCTGCTTTCCAAGGATGCCAAGGAGCAGGAAAAGGAGATGGAAATCTTTATTCCGCCGGGACCCCGCCTGGGTTCCAAGGTCATTGTGGCCGAGCAGGTCTCCAAGGGATTCGGGGAGAAACTGTTGGTGGACAAGATGGACTTCATCATCCCGGCAGGTGCGGTGGTGGGCGTTATCGGCCCCAACGGCGCCGGTAAATCTACCCTGTTCAAGATGATCACGGGCAAGGAAACCCCGGACACAGGCAAGTTTGAGCTGGGCCAGAGCGTCAAGCTGGCCTATGTGGACCAGGAAAGGGATTCCCTGGATCCGGAAAAAACCATCTACGAGGTGATTTCCGGCGGCAATGACAAACTCCTCATCGGGGGGCGGGAAATCAATGCCCGGGCCTATGTGGGCAAGTTCAACTTTGGCGGTTCCGACCAGCAAAAAAAGGTCAAGGACATCTCCGGCGGTGAAAGAAACCGGGTCCACATGGCCACCCTGCTCCAGGAAGAATCCAACGTCATCCTCCTGGACGAACCCACCAACGATTTGGACGTCAACACCATGCGCGCCCTGGAAGAGGCCATTGAAAACTTTGCCGGTTCCGCCATCATCATTTCCCATGATCGCTGGTTCCTGGACCGCATCGCCACCCATATCCTGGCCTTTGAAGGCGAGAGCCAGACCCTTCTCTTTGAAGGGTCCTACTCCGACTATGAAAAGGACAGGAAAAAACGACTGGGGATCAAGGCCGACCAGCCCACCCGCATCAAATACCGGCAGCTGACCCGCTAATCCGGATCTGCCATGCCATGGATTCACCTGATCTGCAGGGTGGGAAATCCGGGATTTAATCCCCTTCCAGCGCTCTGCAGTTCAGGTGACGGCACTTTAGAGGTCCATGGTCATTGAAATTAAGAGTGAGAATCCGTCTTCCAATTCACCGCCTCCAATTGATCAGGAGCAGATTGCCATGAAAGATTCGGAATAATGACTGCGCCCGGCGCAGCACACCCACATGGCCGGGGGTTTATGAAACTCCACCTGGCCGTATTCCTCTTCGGGCTGGCGGGCCTTTTCGGCAAGTTCGTGGCCTGCTCCGCCCTCTTCATTGTCCTGGCCAGGACCGCATTTGCAGCCATGTCCCTGGCCGCCTATGTTAAGCTCAGGCCCGGAAGGTTCACTTCCCCGGCCTGCCGCCCCCGGTACATTGCCCAGGGCATCCTCCTGGCCGCCCATTGGTATCTCTTCTTCCTTTCCATCCAGGTCTCCTCCGTGGCCGTGGGGCTGGTGACCTTTTCCAGTTTCCCCCTCTTTGTCACCTTTATGGAACCCCTCTGGTTCAAGGAACCCCTGAAGAAAAGAGACCTGGCCACTGCAGCCGTGGTCTTTGCCGGCATTGTCCTGGTGGTCCCGGACCTTAACTTTGAAAACCAGCTCACCCTGGGGGCCTTCTACGGGATCCTCTCCGGCCTCACCTTTGCCCTCCTGGCCCTGGTGAACCGGGACAACGCCCGCAACGGCGACCCCATTGCCACGGCCCTTTACCAAAACATCTTTGCGGCCCTGGCCCTGGGCACCACCATCGCCCTTCTGGCACCGGGCTCGTCCCAACTCAAGGCCCCGGTCATGGCCGACATCCCTGCCCTGCTCTTTCTTGGCATTGCCTGCACCGCCCTTTCCCACACCCTTTTCATCCAGTCCCTGGCCGTGGTCCGTGCCCAGACCGCCTCGGTGATCGCCGGCCTGGAACCGGTGTACGGAATTGTCCTGGCCTTTTTTCTCCTGGGGGAAATCCCGGAATGGACCACCCTGGGCGGCGGGATGATCATCATCGGGGCAACCGTGGCTGCTGGATATTTTAGCCGGTCGGACACATGAAGCCATGGATGCCCTTCAACACCTTTGAAACCAATGCATCCACACCCAATTGCACGGAATCCCACCCTTTCTGAAAGGCCCGAAGCGGCTTTTCAGTCTTGACCCTTGACAAAATGGACCGGATTGGGCCGAACTGCCCACCCAACGGCCTGTTTTTTATCTTTACACCCATCCCCATCATTGGTATGTGATGGCTAATGGTCAACTCTGATCCCATCTCATTTGCTTCCCACTGAGGTTGGCAAATTCCCACGCTCCAGCCCTTTTCCAAACGCCTGGGTTCCAGACCAATGTGTCTTGCTGTTGTTGCACTTCCATTTTCATCACCAACCCTTGAAACCCCGAAAAGGAGGCATCACATGATCCAAAAGAAACCCATCCGGCTTGTTTTTTTATCCATCCTTATGTTCTGCTGCCTTGGGGCCTCCGGCACCCTGGCCGCCCCCCTGGGACTTTCCCTGTCTTCTCCCATCTTCAATGGATTCATAAAAGAAAACCAAAACACCCTCACCTATTTCCCCTCCAATACAAGTTCATTTCACGCCCATGGAAGGCCGTTTCTCCTGACCCTGGAGGACGGGACCCCCATCCCGGTGAGCGATATCACCATGGAGCTTACCCCGGACCTGGATGCCTCGGGACAGATTATCGGCAGCAGGGAGGTTCTGTTTTGGGGAACCGTTCCCAACCTAATGATTAGCACCCCTTCGCCCCTGCTCATCGGGGAGTTGAATGCCTTCGGCTTTGCCGCCTTTTCCCCCTTTGAATTTACCTTCACCATCACGGGGGGCGAACTCAGCCCCCGGTTTGGCGGCATGGGAACCCAGGGAGGAATCATCATTCCTGCCATAGGATTCAACGGCTCACTGTCTGATGACTACACCAATTATAACCTAACCACCTTTGATGTGGGACTGATCTCCTCGGTCCCCATCCCGTCGGCCATACTCCTTTTATTTTCTGGCGTATTGGCCATGGTGGGGTATTTGCGGAAATAAAGCGCTCTTTTTCCAACAACACGCCCCGGGCCTTGGCATTCCGGGGCGTGTTCAATGTGATCTCTGCCATGTTGCTCTATCAGACCAGGACCGCCACACCCATCCGGGCCAAATACAATTCAAGTTGTACCGGCACTCCAAGGAGGAAAAAGCCCGGCGATTTCGTATGGACCGGCTCCGGGGGAATCGGGAAGGTTCACCTCCCCTTGAATTCAATCCATGTCGGGCATATATTATGGTCCTGATTTCAAATGAGAAGGATCCAACAACAAAGGAGAACCAGCATGGCAGTTGGATGGGCCCGGGACGGGGCGGTTCAAGAACAGATCGACGCCAGTGTATCGGATGCGGTAAAGCAGGCCAGGGAACGCCTTCCCAAGGGGGAAGGCAAAACCCATTGCGTGGAATGTGAAGACCCCATTCCCGAAGCAAGGCGCAGGGCCATACCAGGGGTCTGCCTCTGCATCCAATGTCAGCAGGAACTTGAAAAGGAGCAGCAGCTCAGCGCCACCTACAATCGAAGGGGCAGCAAGGACAGCCAACTCAAATAAGCCAAGGAGCCCCATGCCCGTCAATATTTCCCATTTCATAGAAACCCTGGAAAAGGAAGTCGAATCCTACCAGGTTCCCATTGTGGACTTGATTTCGGTACAGACCCGATCCCCCTTTAAGGTGCTTGTGGCCACCATTCTATCGGCCCGGACCAAGGACGAGGTCACCGCAGCTGCGGCGGAACGCCTGTTCAAGGCGGCGCCCGATGCCCCTGCCCTGGCCCGGCTTCCCCGAAAAGAGATCCAGTCCCTGATCTTTCCGGTGGGGTTCTATAAGTCCAAGGCCGAATACCTGGAAAAACTCCCCCATGCCTTGGATGCCTTTGGCGGGGAGGTTCCCCAGTCCATCGACCAGCTGGTCACCCTTCCCGGCGTGGGCCGTAAGACAGCCAACCTGGTCATGTCCGTGGCCTTTGACAAGGATGCCATTTGCGTGGACACCCATGTCCACCGCATCATGAACATCTGGGGATATGTAAAGACCAAAACCCCCCTGGAAACGGAAAAGGCCCTGCGTAAAAAACTGCCCCGGAAACATTGGAAGGCCGTGAACCGGATCCTGGTCACCTTTGGCCAGGGCACCTGCCGCCCGGTGGGCCCCCATTGTCACCGTTGCGTCATCGGGGAGGATTGCCCCAAAAAAGGGGTGACGCCCCGAAAAACCGTCTGACGCCCCACTTGTCATGGCATCCTTTGGAACCTCCAGGCCTGCCACGGAATCCTGTTGATAACATTTGACCCGGCATATCCGACTTAAACCACGCTGATCCCGGGTGCATCTTCGGTGATGCGCCCGATACAGGCAGCAGCCCCGATTCCTGCCGCAGCCAATGCGGCAAGGCAGGGGGCAATCCGGTCCTGGGGAAGGGCCATTACCAACCCACCCGAGGTCTGGGGATCAAAGAGGATATCCAATGCCGGGCCCTTTAAACTGCCGGCCAGGTCCAGGCCCCTTGAGCGCACCATGGTTTCATTGGCGGCGTTGGAGCCGGTGGTCTCTCCCCTGGCGTACATCTCCAGGGCATGGGGGTAGACCGGCAGATCCTTTGAAACGATTTCAATGCCCCGGCCACAGCCCTGGGACATTTCCCCAAGGTGGCCCAGGATGCCGAAGCCGGTCACGTCGGTGAGGGCATGGGCCCCGTATTCCAGGGCCGCATCCAGGGCGGCCTTGTTCAGCCCGGCAATGGTGGGCAGGACATGCTTCTCCAGGGTGGAGAAGGGCAATTTTCCCGACCGGACCGCATTGAAGAGAACCCCCGACCCAATGGGCTTTGTCAGGATCAGACCGTCCCCGGTCCGCCCCCCCGCATTGGTCAGGATGCGATCCGGATGGACCACCCCGTTGGCGCAGAGTCCGTACTTGGGTTCTTCATCGTCCACGGAATGGCCCCCGGCCAGGACGGCACCGGCCTCGGTCACCTTTTCCTGCCCCCCCCTAAGGATCTCCCTTAACACCCCCATGTCCAGATGCTTTGACGGGAACATGACCAGGTTAAGGGCGGTGAGGGGCCTGCCCCCCATGGAATAAATATCCGAAAGGGAATTGGCAGCCGCAATCTGGCCGAACCACCAGGGGTCGTCCACGGGCGGGGTGATAAAGTCCACGGTATTGACCATGGCCACATCCGGGGAGACCTTGTATACTGCGGCGTCATCCGCCGTATCATAGCCCACCAGGAGGTCGGCATCCTCCGGGGGGGAAAAAACAGACAGGGCGTCCGACAGAACCGCCGGACCGATTTTAGCGGCTCAGCCACATGTTCGGGCCAGGCCCGTAAGGGTCTTTTTTTTAAACCATTTCATTGTGCCTCCTTTAACTGCGAGTTATTTTTTCAATTTCCATCATAGACCAACCACGCACCGGGTCAATGGTCAAAAAGAATCCCCGGTCATGGCTCCCTCCCCTCATCCCCTCACCGGTTAATATTTCAGGGCAATGCCCCCCCCGGTCCGCACCTTAAAAACCACAGGGCCAGCCAAATCTTTGCCTCCCCCCCTCCGGTCCCATACCCCTTTCCATGCGCCCGGATTCATTGCGATCCGGACCAATCAAGTCCCACTCCATTTTGCAGGTTGACGCTGAATAAGACTAGGACTAATATAGACCAATGGGGCAAACCGGTTTGGGAGATCTCCTGTTCACCTCCATGGGCTAGAGCCACCATCATCGGATCCAATCCCAGGGCTTAAAATCACTCCCGTCTCCATCATCAAGGCCAATTTTACGGCACCCGGTTGCCCATGGATTCAACCCACCCAACTCCATTGGGATTTGTATATATAAGGTCAAGACCCGGCACCATTTATTTCAGGCCCCTTACCTGTCGAACAGACCCGGCGACATGCCGTTCAACGAAAGGGAACAAACACAATAAATGAAAACGCCATGGCAATGGATGGCCCTGTGTATGATCGCATACTTTGTACTGGCACCTCCGGGATATGCCGGCACCCGGGTCCGTATCGCCGTCCATGAAACGCCCCCCCTCTCCTTTTTTTCCAAGGACAACACCGTCATGGGCATCTACCCCGACGTCATCCGGGAGGTGGCCCGCCGTGCCGACTGGAAGGTGGAATGGGTGCGGACCACCTGGCTGGAGGGTCTTGAACTGGCCCGCAACGGAAAGGTGGACCTCCTTGGTCCCATTGCCTATTCCCAGGAACGCAGCCGCAGCTATACCTTTAACAGGCAAAATGTCATCATCGACTGGGGCCAGGTCTATCTTCCCGGAAATTCAACCATCCAGAGCGTTCTGGACCTGGAGGGAAGGCGGGTGGTCTTCCAGAAAGGACACATGGTGGGAAAAACCTTCGAAGCCCTGATGCAACGCTTTGAGGTGACCTTTCAAAAAGTCCGGGTCGACAACCAGGAGCAGGTTTTTGAAATGCTGGACAGGGGGGAAGCCGATGCCGGCGTGGTCAACCGGATCTTCGGCATCATCAATGAGGGCCGGTTCGATATCCACCGCAGCCCCATGGTCTATTCCCCCATGAAACTGCGGTTCGCCGCCCCAAAAAACAGCCCACCCGGCCTTTTGCTCACCCTTGACACCACCCTGTCCCAACTCAAGGCGAACAAGGCATCCCCCTACCACACCGCCCTGGACAAATGGCTTGTGGGAAAACCAGGGGATTGGGGCAGCTATGGTGCCTTGAAAGAAATCCTGCTCTTTACGGTCATTGCCATGGCCATCATGCTCACCCTGGTGCTGTGGACCCTGTTTCTAAGATCCAAGATCGGGATCCAGACCAAGGAATTAAAGGAGACCAACCTATTGCTCAATGCGGTCATGGAAAACACCACCGACGTCATCTTTATCAAGGACCTTGAAGGCCGGTATCTCATGGCCAACACCGCCACCTGCAATGCCATGGGCAAAACCAAGAATCAGGTGTTGGGCAAAACCGACGCCGACCTCTTCCCCAGCACCTCGGCCGAAGTGATTTCCCAAGCCGACCGCCAGGTGGTGGAAAGCGGCAACGAAACCATGTTTGAAGAGATTTTGGAAACCGCCTACGGCAGAACCTATTGGTTGAGCAACAAGAGTCTCTACAGGGACAGCCGGCAGCAGATCAAGGGTATCATCGGCATCTCCAGAAACATCACAGAACTGAAAACAGCCCAGAACGAAAGCCTCCGCCTCCAGGAACAGCTGCGCCAGTCCCATAAAATGGAGGCCATCGGCACCCTGGCAGGCGGTATTGCCCACGATTTTAACAATATCCTGGGCATCATCATCGGAAGCTGCGAACTGGCCGTGGACGATATTCCCAGGGGGAACCCCGGGCGGGCCTATCTGCAGGAGATCAAAACGGCTGCCCTCAGGGCCAGGGATGTGGTCCGCCAATTGCTGAGCTTTGCCAGGAAGACGGAACAATCCATGGAACCCGTGGACCTGAACACCCTTGTCAGGGAATCCATCCAATTGCTCAGGGCATCCATCCCCACCACCGTGGACCTTAGATTCGACATCCCCATGGGCGTGAACACCATCAAGGCGGACGCCACCCAGATCCACCAGGTGGTACTCAACCTGTGTACCAATTCAGCCCAGGCCATGGAGGGCCATGGCGGCGCCCTCTGGGTCAGCATCCGCGAGGTCATTCTCGGCCCGGATCCCACCGATCCCCATGCCCACAGAGAAGAACGCCCCTTCATCCGCCTAACGGTCCAGGATACGGGCATGGGCATTGCCCCTGAGATCCAGGACCGGATCTTCGACCCCTATTTCACCACAAAGGAAAAGGGGGAAGGCACCGGCATCGGCCTATCCGTTGTCCACGGAATCGTCAAAAACCACGACGGCCGGATCTGGATCTTGAGTGAACCCGGTAAGGGCACTGTGGTCCATGTTGCCTTTCCCGTCCACGGCCAACGAGACCCGCTCCGGAAACCCGGCGCCCTACAGATGCCCGGGGGCACGGAATCCATCCTGCTTGTGGACGATGAACCCGCCATGATTAACATGTGCAAGGCCCAGTTGGAACGGCTGGGCTACCAGGTCACCGGCTTTTCCGATCCGGTCATGGCCCTTGCCCACCTCAAACAGGATTCAGGCCGGTTCGACCTGTTGATCACCGACATGACCATGCCCAGGATGACCGGGGCCGAACTGGCCCGGGAAGTCTCCAAATCCTGCCCCGGCCTCCCCATTCTTTTGTGCACCGGATTTAACGACAGTCAGGAACGGACCAGGGGAATGGCCGTTGACTGCTGTTTAAGGAAGCCCTTTGACCGGCCGGTTCTGGCGCGAACGGTAAGGGAGGTCCTGGACCGGTCCAAACTCCCCCCCGACGTCATCTCCCAAACCGACTCCCGTCCCATCGTATAACCCTGTTCAAAAGATCCTGAAAAGGGCCTTGCCTTCATCTGCATTCAATAGTAGGTTGATGGAGCATTCCGCCATTTGCCGCACTAAAACAGGTATTTTCCCCTGCCACCCTCCGTTATCCTCTTTTTTATTAATAAAAATTGAATAAACTTAACATATCATTCAATTTTTATGAACGACACTTGAAGATACAGATAAAGTCTGGTATGGTCGGAGCCAAGAATAGGAGAAAAACACATGACCTTGAGACAATTGGAATTATTTCTGGCACTGGCCCAGAACCCCCACCTCAACCAGGTGGCCCAGGAAAACAGTCTAACCCAGTCCGCCGTTTCCATGGCCATTAAGGCCCTGGAAGAAACCCTTGAAAAAAAGCTGTTCGACCGCATCAATAAAAAACTCATCCTCAATGAGAACGGTCGTTTCTTTTTCCGCATGGTGGAGCCCCTGGTCTTTGGTCTCAAGGAAAGCAAGGCCCTGTTCAAGGGGCAGGATCTCAAGGGAGATCTCAAGGTGGGGGCCTCCTCCTCCATTGCCAACTATATTCTTCCCCAGATCATGTTCACCTTTGTGGAAAAGTATACAGGGGTCACCATCCAGAAAATAACGGGCAACACCAAGGAGATTGTCAGCCTCTGCGAAAAGGGGGAAGTGGACATCGGATTTGTGGAAGGTGAATACTCGGTGGAAGGCATCCGCAGGGAGGTTCTCGGCACCGACGAACTCTACCTGGTCACCGCAGATGAAAGCCTGGCCCGCAAGGATGAATACGGCATGAACGAACTCTTTGAAAAAAAATGGATCCTCAGGGAGAAGGGCTCGGGCACCCGGGACGTTTTCCTCAACCACCTGGGCCCCCTGCAGAAGCGGCTCAAGGTCTTTCTGGAGCAGGACACCACCGAGAGTGTCAAGGCCGTTCTGGACCATCCCGACGCCATTGGCTGTATCTCCCGTGTGGCCGTGGACAAGGAATTGGCTGCGGGACGCCTCTACCGGGTCAAGGCCAAGGATTATCAGTTCAAGCGCTCCTTTTACACCATCTGGCACAAGAACAAATACTTCAGTTCCCTTCTCCAGGAATTCATCTATTTCACCAAGGAGGAATACCGGTTGAAGTTCAACTGATCCCCCGTCCCTTCACCCCGGATATCCGGGGGAAATAAAGATTGCAAAGCCCTTCACCCGGCCGTATGATACCAGGGGTTATTCCCATTCAACCCTTTCATACGGTCGGTTTTGGTTGCCATGGGCGACCCCGGCCCTGATCCAATTGGAAAGGAGGCCCCATGACCACGGCCCTGGATTCCCCCTTTGAATTGCCCAACGGCACCCGGATTCCCAACCGCTTCCTAAAATCGGCCATGAGCGAACAGCTGGGCGATAAAAACCTCAACCCCCAACCCGGTCTTGCCCGGGCCTATGCCACCTGGGCTGCGGGGGGTGTGGGACTCAATATCTCCGGCAATATCATGATCGACCGAACCGCCCTGGGCGAACCCCGGAACGTGGTTCTGGACGCCCACAGCGATTTTGACGCCTTTCGCCAATGGACCCGGGCGGCCACACCCGGGGATGCCCAATTCTGGGCCCAGCTCAACCACCCGGGAAAACAGATCCCTTCCTATCTTTGCAAGGAACCGGTGGCCCCCTCCGCCGTCCCCCTGGGCAGGGGCCTTGAAAAGGTATTCAACACCCCCAGGGAACTGACCTCCCCCCAAATCGAAACCATTATCCAGCGCTTTGCCGGTGCTGCGGAACAGGCCCGGGAGGTGGGATTCACCGGGGTCCAGATCCACGGGGCCCACGGCTATCTGGTCAGCCAATTCCTCTCCCCCCGGCACAACCGGCGCAGGGACCAATGGGGAGGCAACGCGGAAAACCGCATGCGATTCGTCCTCAAGGTCTATGAAAACATCCGGGCCCGGGTGGGGGAGGATTTTCCCGTGGGCATCAAGCTGAACTCCGCCGATTTCATGAAGGACGGGTTAACCCGGGAAGAATCCATGCCGGTGATCCAGGCCCTTTCACAGGCCGGAATCGACCTCATTGAAATCTCCGGCGGTACCTATGAAAGCCCGGCCATGATGGGTGCGGCCCAGAGGGAAAGCACCCGGAAACGGGAAGCCTATTTCCTCTCCTATGCCGAATCGGTTAGAACCGCCACCACCACCCCCCTGGCCGTTACCGGTGGATTCAGATCCGCCCGGGGCATGCAGGCAGCCCTGGACTCCGGCGCCATCGACTTCATCGGCCTGGCCCGGCCCCTGACCCTGGTGCCGGACCTGCCTAAAAAAGCCGTTGCCCATCCCGACTTCCGCATGGAGCTTAGGGAACCCGGCACCGGAATCCGCCTCCTGGACAAAAGCCTGTTCATTGGCCTGGTATGGTATGAACAGCAGATCCACCGCATGGCCGAAGGAAAGGCCCCACGGGCAGATCTTTCCGCCTGGAAAACCGTTTGGATGCAATTGTCCGGAATGGGGATCACGGCCTTTCGTAAAAGAAGGGCATAGCAAAGCGCTTTCTAAATCCACTGCAAGGGCTTTCCCCGGGCCGGGCAATGCCCTGCCCGGGGAAATGAACCCTAGTACCGACCCAAAATTCTCAGGGTTTCGGCCTTCTCCTCCAGCTCCGCCTTCATGCCGGCCAGGGCCTGGGACTCGATGTCCGCCTCAATGTCGGCGTAGAACATGTACTCCCAGGGCTTGCCCAGGATGGGGCGGGATTCCAGCTTGACCATGTTGATGTCGTGGACCGAAAAGATCTTCATGATCCCGTAAAGGGCGCCCGGGGCATTGCCCGTGGAGAAGATCAAAGAGGTCTTCTTCACCTTGGGCCGTCCCTTGGTGGCCTTGGCAATGACGGCGAACCGGGTGTAGTTTCTGGGGTTGTCCTCAATGGACTCCTCCAGAACGGTCATGCCGAAGTATTCCGCAGCCATGGTGGAGGCAATGGCGGCACAGCTCGTATCCCCGCCCTCTTTCACCGCCTTGACCGCAGCCGAGGTGGCCGTATGGGCCATGGCCTTGATATGGGGATACTGGTCCAGGTAGTTCCGGCACTGGGCCAAGGCCGGGGGCGGCCCCAGAACCGTCTTGATGTCGGCCTTGCTCATGCCCTTGTGGGCGATGAGGGCATGTTCGATGCGCAGGGTCACATCTCCGATGATCTTGAGATCGTACTCCTGGAGCAAATCGTAGTTTTCGTGGATGGAACCGGAAAGGGTGTTTTCCAGGGGAATCACCCCATAGGCCACCTCGCCCTGGTCCACGGCCTGGAAGATATCCCGGAACCCAGCCCTGGGCACGGGAATCAGGTCATCCCCGAAATAGGCCAGGCCGGCCTTATGGCTGTAGGCCCCGTACTCCCCGATGAAGGCGGTCCGGGGCAGGCTGCCGTCCTCGGTGGCCTCGGTCTGGACGATCTGGGATTTTTTCAGATAGCTGAAATCCATCTGCTTGCCGATGACCGGGGCAATGACGTAAAGGTCCCGGGTGAGCTTGCCGAACTGCTCGGGATAGAGGCTCTGGGGTCCGTCTGACAGGGCATTGTCCGGATCGTTGTGCACCTCGATCATCAGGGCGTCGGCACCGGCGGCCACAGCCCCCCTGGCCATGGGGCTCACCTTTTCCCGGATGCCCGTGGCATGGCTGGGGTCAATGATGATGGGCAGGTGGGTGAGCTGCTTGAGCACGGGAATGGCGGAAAGGTCCAGGGTGTTCCGGGTGTAGGGCTCAAAGGTCCGGATGCCCCGCTCGCACAGGACGATATTGGTGTTGCCCCCGGCGGCGATGTATTCAGCGGACATGAGCCACTCCTGGATGGTGGAGGCCAACCCCCTTTTGAGAACAACGGGCTTGGACATCCTGCCCACGCATTTGAGCAGTTCAAAGTTCTGCATATTCCGGGCACCGATCTGGACCACATCCACATATTTTTCCATGAGTTCGGCCTGGGTGGGGGAGGTCATCTCCGTGACCACACCCAAGCCGGTCTCTTCCCGAACCCGGGCCAAAATCTTCAGTCCCTCTTCCTCCAGTCCCTGGAAGGAGTAGGGCGAGGACCGGGGCTTATAGGCCCCGCCCCGGAAGAGAACCGCACCGTATTGCTTGACCTCCTTGGCAATGGACATGGCCTGGTCCAGGCTTTCCACTGCACAGGGGCCGGCCACCACAACGATGCGGTCGCCGCCCACCACCACATCGTTGATGCGTACCCGGGTGTCCTCGGATTTAAACTGGCGGCTCACCAGCTTGTGGGCCGTGGAAATGGGCACGGCTTTTTCCACTCCGGGAAGGCCGGACAGGGTCTCAACGGAGAGGTCCGACTTGCAGATCAGGCCCAGGATATGCCGGGATCCGTCCATGGTTTCACGGGCCAGGCAGTCGTGGCGTTCCAGATAGCGAAGGATGTTTGCCTTTTGCTCAGATGTAATCTTGTCTTCCAATACCAGTTTCATTGTTCACTCCCTCTTGGGTTCAGGGGGATGCTTACCCCAAAAATAAAAAAAGGCCCCGGGATGTTTCCCGGAACCTTTAAATGCAAAACGCCCCGGGTGGTCCATGTCCACCCGGGGCGTTGTAGCGTAACTTATGTTATCGCATCACACCGGATGAACGCTCCTAAAAAAGAAAAAGAAGCGTTCGATGCTAAAAAATATGTTCTGGTGTACTGCGGTATTCATTTGGTCAATTCCTTGAATTAAAAAATGTCCCATTAACCTACAGACCGGTTCCGGCCCTGTCAAGGAAAAAAATCATCACCCGGAACCCGAAGATTTCACAGGTTCCGGGGCGCCCATTATTCCACGCCCTTGGACTTCAGGAAGGGGGCATATGCCTTGTCCGTCTTCATGATATGATCCCTGAGCCATTCGGTAAGAAAATCCATCAGGTCCATGGAAACAGCCGCCCTGCCCTTGTCGAATTCTTCTTTAAATGCCAGGACCTTGCCCACCAGGTCTGCATGGATTTTGGCGTGCTCCCGTGCCGCCTTGTAGTCGTGGGCCTGGAATAATTCTTCCTCATACTTGAAGTGGTAGACCGTATATTCGGCCAGCTTATCCAGGATCTTACCGGATTCCGCCGCCCCCTGCTTCAGCCGCATGGCCTTGTGCAGGGCGTTGACCATGCGCACCAATTCCCTGTGCTGGTCGTCAATGGAGGAGATCCCCAACTGGAGGCGATGGCCCCAGGGCATGAGATCGGGGATATCCACCCGCTCAGCCGCCCCTGCCTTTGGCCCGGCCGCATCCACCGAGACCTTGAACACGGCAATCATATCCCTCAGCTTGCCCGCCAGTTCGGACAGGTCTTCGGCATTGCGCTTCATCCGGTTGCTCTGGCCGGTCATCTCTTCGGAGACCTGGTGCACCGTGGCAATGTCCTGGGCGATTTCCGAGGCCACCATGGAGCTCTGGGCCACGTTGTCGTTGACCTCTGCAATGCCCACGGCCGCCTGGGAAATATTCTCGGCCACCTCTGCCGTGGCGCCGCTCTGCTGCTCAACGGCGGCGGCAATGGCGGTGACAATGTCGGTGACCTCCTCGATGACCTGGGTGATGGCCTCCACATCGGCAACCGTATCATCGGTGGAATTCTGGATGCCCTGGACCTTTTCCTTTATGTCCTGGGTGGCTTCGGCGGTCTGGGCGGCCAGCCCCTTGATCTCGTTGGCCACAACGGCAAAGCCCTTGCCGGCCTCCCCGGCCCGGGCCGCCTCAATGGTGGCGTTCAAGGCTAGCAAATTGGTCTGTTCGGCGATGTCGGTGATGGCCTGGGTCACCTTGTCAATGTCCTGGGCCGAGGCGCCCAGTCGCCCCACCCGCAGGGAGGCGGTCTTCACCTTTTCCCCGGCGGCCTGGGCTATTTTCCGGGCGGAGTCGCAATTGTCGGCCACCTCCTGGATGGTGTGCTTCATCTGGTTAGCAGCATCGGTGACGCTGGTGTGGTTGGAGGTGGCCTGCTCCGATGCAGCTGCCACCGTGGACATGGAGGCGCTCATCTCTTCGGCGGCCGTGGCCACGGAATTGGACCGACCGGCCAGTTCTCCGGAGTCATCCTCCATCTGTTCGGCCACCACCAGCAGCTCCCCAGAAGAGGCGGTCACGGTTTCAGAATTGGCCCCGATGTCCACAATGATGTCGTTGAGACGGGAAATAAAGGCGTTGAACCACCGGGCCAGTTCCCCGATTTCATCCCCGGATTTCAGGTCGATTCTCCGGGTGAGATCCCCCTCACCCTCGGCAATATCCCTGAGCACAGCCACCACCTCCTTCAGGGGACGGGTGATGGTACGCACCAGGACCAGGGTGATGAAAATGCCCAGAACCAGAGCAATGACCGCGGTGATCAAAATGGTGGAATTGGCCTTGTCCATCTGGCTGCGAAGCCGGGCCTTGATCTCTTTTTTCACATCCCAGATCAGGGTATTGACCTCGGTGGCCGCCGACTGTAGAGCAGCGGTATCCGACGCCTTGGTCTTTCCGGCCACGGCCCGGGATGCATAGGATTTGAACCGGGTTTCATAGGCGGTCACCCCCTGGGAAATCCTACGGATCCGGGCGGTGGAATCCGCTGCATAGGCGGAGGTTTCAAGGGCAGCCACCCCCTGTCTCACCTTGGAAAGGGTGGCCTTTACACGGTCGGCATTGGCCGAACTGGGGTCTGCACTGAAATCCTTCTGTGCCAACCGGATCTCCCAGATCGCATTGGCCAGGGTCTGGAATTGAGTAAGCCCCTTCAGTTCCACCACCACCTTGTTCAATCCCATTCGTCCCACACCGGCCACGGCCGCCAACAGCACCAGCATGACCAAAAATCCCAAACCGATCTTCTTTCCTAGACCTATACGTTTCAACACCATCAACTCTTCTCCTCAACAATTCAAATCCACAACAGCAGCAACTCAGTCGTCGATCTCAGTCTAAATTTTGCATGGCCCCGGAACCACCCCGGCCCATCCGGGGAAGGGGGTGGTTCCGGGATTCAACTCCTTTTTCCCGGAGATGTCACCAGGGGTGGCTGTCTCCTTGGGGTGTTCAGCGCTTCCAGCCCCCCAAAAGATGGAGGTGGAGGTGGAAGATCACCTGGCCGCCGCCCTTTTCCACGTTAAAGAAAAGCCGGTATCCCGATGCATTCACCCCCTGGTCCTTGGCCATGTCACGGGCCACCATGAAAAGATGGCCCACGATCCCGGTATCGGCCCCGGTGAGGTCGTTCACACTCCGGATATGTTTCCTGGGTACGATGAGCAGGTGAACCGGGGCGGCCGGGTTGATGTCCCGAAAGACCACGCACACCTCGTCCTCGTACAAAAATTCAGTATCTGTCTTGCCCTGAATGATATTGCAGAACAGGCATTCTTCTCCCATTATTACTCCTTAAAACCCATGGACATATGGTAATTTTCATACCCGGCAGGCCGGTGGGTTTAACCTTGCAGTCCCTGGGCCCGGCCCCTTTACCGAAATATCTTCTATCACTTCACAGGGCCGCCGACCAGAGGTATTTTGGATTGGACCGCCCCCGGGTCTGATGGGACACGCCATCCCCGGGAATGATTTCCCCCAAAACCGGAAGGATCACCCGGTGATATCGTCAATGGCCTCCATGAGTTTTTCCACGGCACGGCAGGCCTTTTCCTGGATAAAGACATCGGTGACGTTGCGGGTATATTCCGAAGGAAAGGGGTTGATTTCAATGATGGTTGCCCCGTTCCGTTTGGCCTCGGAAGGAATCATATTGGCCGGGGCCACGCTTCCGGTGGTGCCGATGAGCAAAAAGCAATCCGCCTGTTTGGCCTCCCCAAAGGCGGCCACGGCCGGGGTCTCGGGAATGGCCTCCCCGAAAAAAACCACATCGGGCTTTAATATCCCATTGCAATCCGGACACTGGGGCGGCAGAGGATCCAGGCAGATGTCATTGATGGAATGGCGACGTTTGCAGGACATGCAGACCACCTTTTTCAGGGAACCGTGGAATTCGTGGACCACTTGGGAACCGGCGTCAAGGTGGAGGTTGTCCACATTCTGGGTGATCACCCCCTGGATGAGATTCCGGGCCTCCAGTTCGGCCAGCCCGTAATGGGCGGTATTGGGAAGGGTCTGGCCGAAAAGATCGTAGAAGATGGTACGGATGGCCCTCCAGGATTCCAGGGTATAGGCGTTGAAAAAATCAATCTCAAAGGTCTCTGGATCATAGGTGTTCCAAAGGCCGTTCTCCCCCCTGAAGGGCGGAATGCCGCTTTCCACTGAAATCCCCGCACCGGTGAAGGCGATGCATCGGTTGGCCTCTGTGATCAAAGCTGCTGCCTGGGCATACATGACATTCCTCCTGTTGGATTTCACCGGAATCCCTTCCCGGTTCTGCCATGGCCGGTTCTGCCATGGAGTGGGCAAGATGAACGGCACTCCCTGTGGACGGGGCCGGATCTCTCCTAGGCCAGGTCCACCGTCTCAAAGGTGTTTGACCAGAGATCCAAAATCAACAACCGGTTCCTCAAAATCTCCCCCCGCTCCAGGATTACCTTAACGGCTTCCGATGCCTGGAGAGCCCCCACCAGAAGGGCACAATGGGCTAAATTGCCCGTGCGGGACTCTATGCCGTGGTTCCGCTCTGCATCCCGGGGGCCGTAGATGAGCTCAAAGCCCTTGTCCCGGGGATAGATCACCGTGACCTGGCCACACACCCCGGCAATGGCCCCGGAGACCAGGGGAATGCCGGCGGCCTGTGCCGCATCCTGGAGCCGGAACCGTGCGTCTATGGTATCCAGGCAGTCCACCACCAGGTCGGCCTCCTCTACCAGACCGGGCAAGGAGGTCTCGTCCCCAAAGCGGGTTTCGCAACGGACCTGGACCAGGGAATTAACGGCCTTGACCCGATCCCGGGCCGCCTCGGCCTTTGACCGGCCCACCAGATCCTCCCGGCTCAACAGTTGACGATTGAGGTTGGAGGGGTCAAAGACATCCCCGTCCACCAGGGTGAGATGGCCCACGCCGATGCGAGCCAGCATTTCGCAGACACCGCCCCCCAGTCCCCCCAGGCCCAGGATACAGACCCGGGCCTTACCCAGCCCTTCCTGGTCTTCCGGGGTCAGGGTTTCAAAATTCCGAAGATATCGCTGATCTGCAAATCCGGCCATGGGTTATCCCCCCCCCACGGGTGGGAAGAGCCCCAGCCGGTCCCCCTGGGCCAGGACATGGCCGGGATCGGCCTTTCTGCCGTTGACAAAGATCAGCTTGACCTCGTCCCTGGGGATGTCCAGAGAAGCCATGAGCGCCCCCACGCTGGTTCCCTCTTCCAGGGGAAGATCCTCTGCATGGGCTGGCAGATATTTGGACAGGGTCACGAACAGCTTGAGTTGGATCTTGATCATTATCGTTTACACTTTTTATCGGGACTGTTATTAAAGTGCGTATTATATGACATAAATGATTTCTTTTGTATACGAAGGAAAAAGATAGCCCCAATGGACCATATCAATACCAGCAACCTTACGGTGGAGGATGCCGCCCGCCACCTGGCCACCTTTGCCATTGACAGGGAAGACCTTAAATCCCTGATGGCGGCCATTCCCCAGGACGGGGAGGTGAACATGACAGCGGTGGAATATGAACTGGGAATTTTGAAAATCCTCTCCGTGGGCTGGGGCCTTTCCTATTTCATGGCCCCCACCGATCCCAACAAGGCCCCCCTCACCGACATCTATTGGCAGATGATCCGGGAGGTCTCCCAGAACATCTCCATGCTCACCGAAACCACCACCGGCACCCAGGTGGACTACTTCAACATCCTCAAGGACCGGCTGGACCTTTATGTTCTGGCCATGAAGGAAACCCCGGAAGGTTCCCGGGAACCGGCCACCATCATGGGACCGGTATTTGCCAAAGCCTGCGGCTGCCCGGACAACCCCGCAGCCCTGCTCACGGGCACCAAAATGTTCACCCTCACCCTTGGGGCGGTAAAGGAATATCTCAACACCGTCACCCTTGAAGACATCAAGCTAAATTAGACCCTTCATTATGATCACACCTGCCCGAGCGCTCAAGGCCATTATCTACACCAATATCGTCCTCTTCACGGTCTGCATTTTTTTAAGCCTGCCGGCCATGAAATGGAACATGAACCCCTTTTCCGCCCTCTCCCCCACCACGGAAGTTTTGACCTTCATGGGGGCTTCGGGCATCATCCCCATCAAGGGATACCAGTCATGGTGGTCCCTGCTCACGGCCAATTGGCTCCACGGCAGCCTCCTGCACATTGTTTTCAACATGCTGGCCCTGAGGACCGTGGGCCCCATGGTCATGGCCGAGTTCGGCCTGGGACGCATGTTCAGCATCTACACCCTTTCCGGGGCAGCCGGATTTTACCTCTCCTACCTGGGCGGGGTGTTTTTGACCATTGGCGCATCCTCGGGTCTGTGCGGGCTCATCGGCGCCCAGCTTTACTTTGGATTTTCCAGCGGCGGTCCCCTGGGACAATGGGTACTCAAGGAGACCAAGGGCTGGATCATCAGCCTGGTCCTCATGGGCTTCCTCATCCCCAACATCAACAATTGGGGCCATGCCGGCGGCTTCTTGGGCGGGTTTGTCCTGGCCTGGTGTCTCCGACACAGCGGACAACGGTCCGAGTCAATGGCCGACAGGGTTCTGGCCGGGCTGCTGGCCCTGGTGACCCTCTACTTTTTGGGCCGCCCCATTGTGGAGGGCCTGCTCCTGCAACTGCCCTAGCCCGGATATGCCATGGGACTTTATTCCAGAAACCGGGGCATCGCCCAGGCCAAGGAATACACCCGTTTTATGAACCATCCGGGGTAACCCCTGAACCTGCCGACGGATTCACCAGGTTTTACACAACTCTTACATTGACCGGTTGAAATCCAACGGTATCTCTCTTATAAGAGCCCCTATGAAACCAATAGCCTGTAACATTGCCGTGGTCTCCATGGCCGGGGTCTTTCCCGGCGCGTCCACGGTGGACCATTTCATGGACCGGATCCTGGCAAAACAGGATTCCGTGATCCCCGTGCCCGCCCACCGCTGGGCCGCACCGGCCGAAGTGATGTACCAATCCCCTGCCGCACCCGACCGGGTGGTCTCCACCCGGGCCGGTCTAATCACCGATTTCACCTTTGATCCCACGGGATTCCACCTGGCACCCCAAGGGCTTGTGGAATTGGATCCCCTCCACCACATCACCCTCACCGCCGGTAGGGATGCCGCCATGGGCTGTGATCTGCCCCACCGAGTCAGGGAACGCACCGGGGTCATCCTTGCCGCCATTGCCCTGCCCACCCAGGGGGCATCCGAGTTTTCAAACCAATTGCTGGGTCACGGATTCACCAAGGGAATCCCCGGAACAGCGGCCCACAGGGCCACCGTGGTTTCAGAGCCCGCCGCCCTCCTGGCCCGGGCCATGGGCTTCAAGGGGGGCAGCTACACCCTGGATGCGGCCTGCGCCTCCTCCCTGTTTTCCATCAAACTGGCCTGTGAACAGCTGCGCCGGGGACGGGTGGACGCCATGGTCGCCGGCGGGGTCTCCCGGCCGGACTGCCTTTACACCCAGGTGGGTTTTTCCCAGCTCAAGGCCCTCTCCCCGTCGGGAAGATGCGCCCCCTTTGACCGCAATGCAGACGGCCTTGTGGTGGGGGAAGGGGCCGGTATGGTGGTCCTGAAACGGCTGGAAGATGCCCTGGCCTGCGGGGACACCATCCACGGCGTCATCCAGGGCATGGGCGCCTCCAACGACATCGAGGGCAATTTGGTGGCCCCGGCCTCCGAGGGCCAGATCCGGGCCATGGCCGCTGCCTATGACATGGCCGGATGGTCCGCCGACCAGGTCCAGTACATGGAATGCCACGGTTCAGGCACCCCCGTGGGAGACGGCATCGAACTCAACAGCATCCAGACCCTTCTGGAGACCAGGGGCGCGGCCAAGGCCAAGGCCCCCCTCTCCATCGGTTCGGTAAAATCCAACATCGGCCACCTCCTCACCGGGGCCGGGGCCGCCGGCTTCATCAAGACCGTGGCCGCCATGGGACGCAACACCCTGCCCCCCTCCCTGAACTTTGAGGCCCCGTCCAGGGACAGCCTCCTCAACCGGGACCGCATTAAGGTCCAGGCCGCAGCCGAACCCTGGGAAAGCCAAAACGGAAAACGCCGGGCTGCCGTGTCGGCCTTTGGCTTCGGCGGCATCAACGCCCACATCCTGGTGGAGGAATATACCCCGGAACGCACCTCGGTTCCCGTTGCTGGCCTGCCGGAAGATCCATCCACGGATAAATTGGAGCTGCAACCCTGCGCCATAGTGGGCATGGGTACCCTGACCCGGGACTGCGCCAACCTCACCCAATTTGAAGACCTCATCTTTGACCAGCGGGAAGGCCAGCCTGCCCCGCCCTCCCAGAGATGGCAGAACAATACGGCCCTGCCCGGCATCACCGCCCCTGAAAAGGCCGCCTTCATGGAATCCCTGGAGGTGGACCTCAAGGAATTCCACATCCCGCCCAACCAATTGGCCGACATCCTTCCCCAGCACCTGGTCCTGCTTAAGGCGGCCAAGGCGGCCATGGAAGATGCGGGGATTGATCCCCGGCCGGCAAAGGACACCGCCCCCCGCCACCGCATGGGTTCGGCCATCGGCATTGATTTTGATTTCGGGGCCGCCGATTTCCAGATGCGATGGAAGCACCATGATCTTCCCCAGCAGGAACTGGATCAGTTGGGACCGCCCCTGGACTTCAACCGGACCCTTGGGGCATTAGGCGGCATTGTGGCCTCCAGAACCGCCCGGGAATTCAAGCTGGGCGGCCCCTGTTTCACCCTTTCCGCCCGGGAGGCTTCCGGCATAAAAAGCATTGAAATTGCCCAGACCTCCCTGGGCACCGGGGAGACCGACACCTTCCTCTGCGGGGCAGTGGACATGGCCGGTGACATCCGGCAGTTTGCCCTGGAACAGCGCCTGAAACCGGAGTCTCCGGCACTGCCCGCCGAAGGGGCCGGTGCCCTGATCTTGAAGCGCCTTTCCGACGCCCTCACCGACGGGGACCGGATCTACGGCGTAATCCAGGGGACCTCGGCGGCATCGGGCCTGGAATTCTCCCCGGACCAAACCGACTCAGACCCGGACCAGGTCAACCAGAAAACCCTTCGAAAGTCCCTCCAGGCACTGCTGGAGGACCAACGCATCCGCTTCTCCCAAATCACCCATGTGGAAACCCATGGCGGGGGTAAAGGGCCGGACGGCACCCTGGAAGCCGACACCCTTGTCAAGGTGGCCCAGGCAACCGGGAATCCCCATTGCACCCTGGGCTGGACCGCCGGCCACACCGGGAACACCGGTTCTGCAAGCGGGATGTTCAGCCTCATTAAAACCGCCCTCTCCCTTTACCGGCAACAGACCCCGGCCCTGAACCTGCCCCATGGCAGCCGCCTGAAAGAAGCCGGTATGGCATTTACCCTTCCCGCCGTCCCCATGGCCGCAAAGGAGGATGCAAGGGCCCTGGTCACGGCCATGGGTTCCGACGGCACCCTGGCCCAGGCATTGGTCCAGGCACCGCCCCTGCCCCGGATGGATGCGCCGGCTCCCCGGAAAACCACACACCAAAAACAATCTTCAAAATCGGTTACCCTGGCCATCCAGAGTCCCTGCCTGCCCCCTGCCATGGTGGCCGCCATTGGCCCCCAGGGCACTACAAGGATTGAGGCAAATCCTACCCCCATGGCGGCACCGGAGCTGCCGATGCCCGAAGCGTCTTCATTCTCGGATCTGGATACGACCCAACACACTTCGACCGCAGCGGTAGGATCGGCGAACCTTGTCGACCTCTGGCACCAGACCGCCGAAACCACGGCCCGGACCCATGAAAAATTCCTTGCCCTGTCCCAGGCCGCCCAGAACGAAATGGCAGCCCAATATGCCGCCCTGACCCGGGCCGCAGGGGAGGTGATCCAGGCCGCGGGTGGAGACCTTCCCCCCGTATCCATGGAGGCCACGCTTCCTGCCGAGGCGGACCAGACGCTTCAGGATGAGATCGCCCAAGGCAACCTGTCAGCCCCCGGAGATGGAGCCACCCCCACGCCGGTCTACACCGGCCCGCCCCCCCTCCTGGACCGGGACCAGTGCATGGAATTTGCCATTGGCAAGACCGGCAATGTCCTGGGCCCTCAATTTGACATTGTGGATACCTATCCGGTGCGGGTACGCCTCCCGGCCGAACCCTTGATGCTGGTGGACCGCATCATGGAGATCCAGGGGGAACCCTGCTCCCTGGGACAGGGTAAAATCGTCACCCACCACGATGTCCATGCCGGGGCCTGGTATCTGGACGGGGGCCTTGCACCGGTCTCCATCTCCATTGAAGCGGGCCAGGCCGACCTCTTCCTCTGCCATTACCTGGGCATTGACCACCGGGTAAAGGGAAAACGGAAATACCGCCTGCTGGACGCCAAGGTCACCTTCCACCGGTCTTTGCCCCGGCCCGGAGAGACCATTGAATACCACATCGAAATCGACCGGTTCCTGCGCCAGGGCGAGGTGTATCTCTTCTTTTTCCACTACAGGGGCTACATTGGAGAGGAGTTGTTCATCTCCATGCGGGACGGATGCGCAGGATTCTTCACCGAAGAGGAGGTGGCCAACTCCGGCGGCATCATCCTGAAAAAGGAAGACCACAGGGCCATGGCCCCCAAGAACAGCATCCCCCCCCTGGTGGCCATGGAGGCGACATCCCTGGCCGATGCCCAGGTGGACGCCCTTCGCCGGGGCGACCTGGGGGCGGCATTCGGACCGGCCTTCCAGGACATTCACCTGGGGAAAAAACAGCGCCTTCCCGGGGGGCGGATGCAGCTCCTCGACCGGGTGCTTCACCTGGATCCCAGGGGCGGTCGCTACGGCCTTGGGTCCATCACGGCCGAGGCCGACATCAGAAGCGATGCCTGGTTCCTCACCTGCCATTTCATCGACGACATGGTCATGCCCGGCACCTTGATGTATGAATGCTGCGCCCATGCCCTGCGCATCTTTGTCCAGCGCATGGGATGGATCAGCCCCGATCCAAGGGTCTGCTACAATGTGCTGACGGCCAATGAAAGCGACCTGAAATGCCGGGGCCCGGTCACCTGCGACACGAAAAAGGCCCGGTATGAAATTGAAATCAAGGAACTGGGCTACGGCCCCGACCCCTATGTCATTGCAGATGCCCATATGTTTTCCGACGACCATCGCATTGTGCTGTACAAGGACATGGGAATGGAACTCACAGGACTTTCCCAGTCCGCCCTAAACGAATTCTGGAGAGATAGATGAAGTACTCAAAGGTAGTCATCCAGGCCTTTGGATATGAACTGGCCCCCCATGTGGTGACCTCGGAAGAGATCGAGGCCCGCCTCACCCCCTTTTTCAACCGCATGGGCTTTGCACCGGGACAGTTGGTGGCCCTCACCGGAATCCGTGAACGCCGGTACTGGGACGTGGACCACACCCTGGCCGAGCCCGCCGCCGTTGCAGGCCAACGGGCCCTGGACCAGGCCGGCATCTCGGCCAAAGACCTGGGCACCCTGGTCTATTGCGGCATTGGCATGGACGGGTTTGAACCCTCCACTTCCTGTGCCGTGGCCGACCAGCTGGGCGTGGGACCGGATACCCAGGTCTATGATGTGCGCACCGCCTGCCTGGGCGCCATCACCGGCATGGTCCAGGTGGCCAATGAGATCGAGCTGGGCCGCATCCGGGCCGGGCTGGTGGTTGCCTGTGAATCCGGTCGCCAGATCGTGGATGCCGCCATTGACGAGATCAACCAATGCACGGACATGGCCTTTTACAAGGAGACCGTGGCCACCCTCACCGGGGGAAGCGGCGCCGCTGCCATCCTGCTCACCGACGGAACCCTGGGGGATCCCGGGGTACGCCAGCACCAGCTCAAGGGCGGGGTGCTCCAGAACGACATCCGCCACCATGAACTGTGCAGGTGGGGATTTGAGGAAAAGGGCATGCCCACCACCTCCCGGGTGATCATGCGCACCCATGGCCAGGGCGTCATGGAAAACGGCCTGGCCCTGGCCCGGAAAACCTTTCAAAAGTTCCGCAAGGAATTCGACCTCTCCCCGGACCAGCCGGACAAGTTCATCGGCCACCAGGTGGGCATGCTCCACCACCAGAATTTTTACAACAGCCTGGGGCTGGACATTAAAAAGGACTTCTGCACCTATCCCTTCCTGGGCAATGTGGGAACGGTTTCCCTGCCCATCACGGCGGCCATTGCAGATGAACGGGGATTTTTGCAGCCCAACGACTTTGTGGCCCTCATGGGCATTGGATCTGGATTGAACTGCTATATGCTGGGGGTGGAATGGTAATGCGCATCATCAATGGGAAAGAACTCTCCACCAGGGGATTTGAGGACCTCTACCCCTTTGATTCCAAGGCCATGGACTGCAAGGGCCACGAACTCCACTATGTGGACGAGGGGGAGGGCATGCCCGTGGTCATGGTCCACGGCAACCCCACCTGGTCCTTTTACTACCGTCATCTCATAGAAGGGTTGCGCTCCGACTTCAGACCCCTGGTACCCGATCACATCGGCTGCGGGTTTTCCGACAAACCCAGTGCCAAGGAATACGATTACACCCTGGCCTCCCGGGTGGCCGACCTGGATGCCCTGATCACCCATGCCGCCCCTAAAGGCAAGGTCAACCTTGTGGTCCACGACTGGGGCGGGATGATCGGCCTGGGCTGGGCCCTGGACCATTTGGACCGGATCAATAGGATCGTTGTCACCAACACGGCGGGCTTTTTTCTGCCCCAGGCCAAGCGCCTGCCCACGGCATTGTGGATGACCAAATTCATAAAGGGATTTGGGGCCGGTGCCATCCTGGGTTGCAACGGCTTTGCCGGTTCCGCCCTTTACGTGGGATCGGAAACCCGGCTGTCACCCCAGGTAAAAAAGGGATTGATCGCCCCCTATAACTCTGTGAAAAACCGCATCGCCACCCTGAAATTCGTCCAGGACATTCCCCTTTCGCCCTCTGACCGGGCCTGGCCCCTGGTGGATAAGGTTGAAAAAAACCTCCACCGTCTGAAACCGGAACAGCTCCTCTTTCTCTGGGGGGCAAAGGACTTTGTATTTGACCTCCACTTTTACGATGAATTCAGGCGGCGCTTCCCACAGGCCCAGGCCCATTGTTTTAAAGATGCCGGTCATTATCTATTCGAGGACAAACCCAGGGAAACCCTTGCCTTGATCCGGGACTTTTTTACTTCCTAAAATACACCGGCTTTTTTTGACATTTGCCCATGGTCGGGGTAAAAATTATTTATGTTTGGATTTAAGAAAAAAAAGGGGCCTGAACCTGAGAAGGCCCAGGAAGAAGAACTGGACGAGACCCTGGAAGCCATGGTGGAAAAGGTTCCTAAAAAGGGAACCCGCCTTAAGCGGTTGATCATGTTTGTCCTCATTCCCTCCCTGGTCCTGGCCGGGGCCGCATTCGGATATGTCTACTTTTTTAAGAAAAACCAGCCCGATGTCCGGGTCTATGTTTCCCAGCCCCTGGCCCATGTGAAACTGCCCGACGAAATGTTGAAATTCACCTTTGACACCATGCCGGATATCTACGATTCCCTGGTGGTGTACAATGAAGAAGTCAATTATTTCGACGGGGAAATCCAGCGCATCCAGTCCATTGGGGACCAATACCCGGACCAGAAAAAAATCGCGGACAAGGAAATGCGGGTATGGGAAAAAAACAGGAGAAACCTGGTAAAGGTCTTTTCAAAACTGGAAAAACCCATTAAAGAGTCCTATGTCCTTTACCTGGTCAATACTGACCAGGGCATGGCCCTTGTGAAGGAAAAAAAGGATGAGCTCTCCACCTCTGCCCAGGCGGCCCTGGACATCTCCAGGGCACAGACCCAGCCCATCAAAGACAGGGCCCCCAAAGTGCCGGAAGGATTTGTCCAGGGAACGATCTACAAGCTGAAAAAGAAATTTCTATGACCACCTACACCAATATCTCCCAACGTCTGAGAACCACCGCAGAAGCCCTTCCCTATAAACGCGCCATTGTCTATCCAGCAGGCCGGGACCGAAACAACCGTGTCCTTTACAGCCAGCTCACCTTCCAGCAGCTGGATGAACTCTCCGACCGTTTGGCCTTCGGCCTTGAACGCATCGGCATCATCCGGGGCACCCGCACCATCCTCATGGTACCGCCGGGCATTGAGTTCTTCATCACGGTATTTGCCATGTTCAAGGTGGGGGCCGTACCCGTGGTGGTGGACCCGGGCATGGGCATCGACCGCATGCTCCAATGCCTGGCACAGGGAAAGCCCAAGGCCTTCATCGGCATTGAAAAGGCCCATGTGCTCCGGAGCCTGAAACCGGGATACTTCAAACGGGTGCGCCATTGGGTCACCGTGGGCCGGAAATGGTTCTGGGGGGGATACACCCTTAGGGAGCTCATGGAAGACAGCCGCAACGGCGACCCCTTTCCCAAGGCCCAGACCAGCTGGGACGAAACCGCAGCCATTGCCTTTACCACCGGCTCCACCGGTCCGGCCAAGGGTGTGGTCTACACCCACGGCAACTTCCACGCCCAGATCGAACAGATCCAGCGCCATTTCAAGATCGGCCCCGACGAGGCAGATTTGCCCACCTTCCCCCTGTTTGCCGTCTTTGACCCCTGCCTGGGCATGACCGCGGTCATCCCGGACATGGACCCCACCCAGCCGGCCAAGGTGAATCCGCAACGCATCATCGAAGCCATTGAGAACCAGGGGGTGACCAATATGTTTGCCTCCCCGGCCCTGCTCAACCGGGTGGGGAAATACGGAAAGAAAAACGGGATCAAACTCCCCTCCCTGCGGCGGGTGGTATCGGCCGGTGCGCCTGTGACCCCGGCCAATATCGAACAATTCTCCACCATGCTCACCGGGGATGCCCAGATCCACACCCCCTACGGGGCCACGGAGGCGGTGCCCATCATCTCCATCGCGTCCAACGAGATCCTTTCGGAGACCCGTGAACTCAGCGAAAGGGGCTATGGCATGTGCGTGGGCCGCCCCATCAACGATACCCGGATCAAGCTCATCAAGATCTGCGACGAACCCATCACCCAGATCCGGGACATCCTGGAGGTGGAAGACCAGCAGGTGGGGGAAATCACGGTCAAGGCCGACCTGGTCACGGAAAACTATTTTGACAACCGCCAGGAGGATCTCAAGGCCAAAATCCCCGACCCCGACGGCAAGATCTGGCACCGAATGGGTGACCTGGGCTGGAAGGACTCCAAGGGCCGCATCTGGTTCTGTGGCCGGAAAAGCCACAGGGTGGAAACTGCTGCCGGCCCCATGTTTACCATCCCGGTGGAGGCCATTTTCAACAACCATGAACGGGTCTACCGCAGTGCCCTGGTGGGGGTTGGCCCCAGGGGCAACCAGACCCCGGTTATCTTTGTGGAGCCCCAGGGTCCTGTGAAGAACAGGGCCGCCTTCCTGGAAGAGCTCCGGCAATTGGGGCAGTCCAGCCCCCTGACACGGGAAATCCGGCACATCCTCATTGAAAAGGCATTCCCCGTGGACATCCGCCACAATTCCAAAATTTTCAGGGAAAAACTGGCCGTTACGGCCCAGAAACGGGTCAAGAAAATCCCTTAAGGCACCATGCCCTGCTCCCCCTATGGGGCAATCCGATTTATAATGGGTTTTACATCCGCACCCTTTGGCGGCTCCGTTTCCAATGTCGCCACCCGTCCCAGGACCCGGTCCAGAATATAGAGCCGGTCCACCTGGGACAATGAGGCGGCCAGATAGAGGCAAAGGGGCCGGGTGGCCTGGAACCATGACAACCGGCTCCAGGTCTGCTGGAGCCAGATCTGATGGGGTGCCCCCTGTTCGGGCAACGCATTCTGCAAAAGAAAAGCGGTGATCCCTTCACACAACTTATCCTCGAACATGTTCAGCCGCTCTTCTGCGGCCAGCAGACGGTTGCGGAGAACCGCCTCCCCCCGTTGGAGGGACTCTGCGGCAGAGGCGTTGCGTTTCTTCCGTACGGCGGATCGGGAGGGCCGGGGCTCCACATTGGATAAGGCGTCGGCTGTTTTAAGGATGCGACCGCGTAGGGAGGACATTTCAGAGCCGTCGGGCAGGTGGAGGATACTCATTTTCTGTTCTGCATTCTCCAACCATTGCAAAACCAGATCGGGAAAGTTGATCTCCCCTTGCTGGTACCGATTCATCAAAGGGGCGACCTCATCCAGACATTGGCTGAGCGTGCTCATCTGGTTGCACAGGATCATGGGGCTACTCCGGGGTTAATTTTGAAATTTTCTTCCCATCCTCTTCCTCGGTAAACCATTCCAGCCCCTCTTCGTGCAACTTCATTTCCAGGCGGGTCACCACATTGGGCCCACCACCGGTATTTTTAATTTCATCGGTATTAACGCTAACATAGAAATCCGGCGGCACCGTCTCCTTTTCCACTGCATGCATTTCCGCCGCCAGGCGGACATGGCGAATCAAGGCCCTGGTAATGGGGTGTTCCATCAACTCATCAATGGCCTTCTCCCCCAACTCCCGGTCAAAATCCTCATTTTTTTCCCTGGCCTTGTCATGGGCATATTTTGTGATGATTTCCGAAAGACTTGTCCGGACGATTTTCCCGGCGGCATTGCCCACGGTTTCACGCAAAGAGGCATCGGAGGCATCCTTTCCTTCGGACAGGTCCAGTGCCCTGTACTCCTGCTCAATCCTTTCCTTGAGCTGGTCCTTAAAACGGTGGACCATTCCCTCATCCTCGGCCAGTATCACAATACGCTCAAACCGCCGGATGAGATCCTCCTCATCCTTGTCTGGAATGGATTTAGCCTCCTGTTTCAGGGTCTGGCTCTTCTCCAATTCTTTTTTTGCGATCCCAACGGCATCCATCAATGCCTGGGCTGTCTTCCCGGCCACATCAACGACCGGAGTCCTGACGGCAGGGGCCCCTGGAATGGATTCCTTGACAATAATGGGGAGACTGATGCTGACATTTTGAATTCTCAGGCGAGGTATGGGCATCCCCCTTAACAACTCATGCCCGTGATAAAAATAAGCAATGCGCATGGCCTCCATATCGGCCACGCTCCGGGCATAGGCAACCCCGGAAACCAACCCACCGATCACATCTGAAAACCGCTGCTTTGATTTTTCATCCATATCCTGTCCTCATCCAGTGGAAGGACACCCACCATTGGCCATGGTGGGTGTCCGTTGTCGGTATCGCTCCGGCATTTACAGATCCGAATTATGGAGCGGGTTTAATGTCAATGCTCTTGTTCAGTATGGTGTCCGGCACTTCGGCATCCATAGTAATTGTTTTATTGGATGGATCCGTTGATTGGATCTTATAAGTGGAACCGGCAAATTCAAAGCTATCATCCTGCTTTAACAGTGAAAATTCCTTGCAATCCACGTCCAATTTCTTTTTATCTGTTTCGTCGATTTTGGTCACCACCAACCCATAGGACAATAGCTTATGGTTGGTTTTTTCGGTGATGCTGTTCTCCAACAGGGTGAGGATGCGCTCGGTGCCCGCCGGCATGTCCTGGTTGGACGCCTCCACACGGACCTTCATGTCAAATGTGCGTTCTTCCTTATCGGAGTAGTTGGATTTTTTCTGGTAGGCGGTTTTTGACGTCACCCGGGCCGAGGCAAACCACCACCCACCGCCGGCCGAGGCGTCCACCTGTTGGCTGAAATTGCTGGAGGAAGAGGATTCCGTGGTGGAGGTAATCTTGGCGTTGAACTCCACAAGGGCATTATTGATGGTGATGTAAGGAACCGGAAGCATGGTGATGAAGGGCAGGGTCAGGGTGAATTCCTGATCACTGCCGTTGTCGTTCTTCCGATTATAGGTAAAGTCGACATCCACCACCTTGCCGTCTTTATCAAACCCGACTTCCTTGATGAAATTGGCCGTGGTAATGGCGGACTTGGCCTGGGACTCAACGATTGCGTTGAGGGGGCCACCGATCAAATTAGCAAAATCCAAACTGGCGATTTCTTTTCCTGATACCGGCATTGCTTTTCTCCTGTTTTTTAATGATTAAAACAAAATAGGTGGCTTCTTTTCAGGCCCGTTGACTTGATCTGAATAAATTGAAGGGGTTGAACCGGTACCAGCTCACCGGCAATTTACACATGGACGCATTAAAAGCTCAAGGCACTACCATTCCACAAAAAAGGTCGGCATTGGTGACGCAACCGCGTAAACACCACGGCAAAAATAATCTAGCCACAAACACGGTGAAACGAATATGCGAAAGCCTCGCTTAATGAAGAGATACAAGGCACAGGAGGCATGATAAAAACCGTTTTTAAAATCGGAGAAAAAATATATTTTGAGTCGGGATTATCCTTTTGAGATTCGACGTTCCGGATGAATTCGCCTGGAATATTTGAAACCACGAATAACACTAAAACATGAATACGGTGGCATGTCAAGCCAATGATTTCATAGCGTTTTTTTTTGCAATTTCGTCGCCATTTGCAGTTCTTTTCCAAGGGCGAAGGACATTGGCCAAATTCGCCCGCCCCCCAGAACCGATGGGCAGACGAATATGGACCAGGGTACAGATACAGCCCCCAAATCGGGATTCCCCAGGGGGAGCCGGCCCCCGATTAATCCGGCAATAGATCGTAGAAATACATCATCACATCGGACCGGGTGATGATGCCGATGATCTTGCCGCCTTCCACAACCGGGATCCGGCCCACATCGTGCTGAATCATGATCCGTGCCGCTTCCACAGCACTTTTGTCCGGGGTGATGCTGATCATCTTCCGGGTCATGAATGCCTTGATGGGTGACTTTCTCTGCTTTTCCTTGCGCACCTTTTTAAAATCCCTGTGGGACACCACGCCCACGGGCCGGCCATCATCGTCCACCACGGGCATTCCCGTATACCCCTTTTCCTTGAGCAGCTGTTCCACCTCTTCCACAGGGATGGTTTCATGGACGGTTTTAACGGGATAGGACATGATGTCCGACAGCATGACCGAGGTGTGGGGATTGCCCTGGATCAATTCGCAGATCATCTCCCGGATCACCTGGGGATTGGCGTTTTTCAGAAGGGCAGATCCGGCGCCGGGGTGTCCGCCCCCGCCCAGGGAACGCATGATCACGGCCAGGTTGATGTCGTCCACACTGCTGCGACCGATGACCATGCACCGGTCCTTTTCCATATCCCGGAAGATCCCGAAGGCCGCATCCGCATTGACAATCTCCCGGTACATCTGGACCACCATGGCAAGATTCTGGATCCGACCGTGGATCTCCACAATGGAAAAGCTCAGGGAAAATCCGTTGAGTTTTTCCTTGTCCGAAGTGGCAATCATCCGGGAAAGGATCTCCTTTTGTTGGCGACCATATGCCTGCTTTAGAAAAACCGAAAGGATATTGAGATCGGCCTTCCGGTCCAAAAGGTAGCCCACGGCATGGGCATCTTCGGGCAGGGTGGAGGGGAAGGTCAGGTTTCCGGTGTCTTCATAGAGTCCCAAAAGAAACAGGGTGGCCTGGATGGGGGTGATGATCTTTTTCCGGCGCTGGATTTCCTCCACCAGCATGGTGACGGTGGCCCCGGTTTCGCTGATATGGGATTCATCCGCCTCCATATCCCCTTCCATGTGATGATCCCAGATGGTCAGCTCCAGGTTGGACTTGTCCTTTAGGGGAACCAGCCTTGAATCCAGCCGCTTCCACATGTGGGTGTCCACCACCACAAGGCTGTCCACCTCATCCAGGTTCACATCCCTGGGCTCGACCAGTTTGAACAGATCTTTATGGATGGCCAGAAAGGGTTTCAGATTTTCATTGACCGTACTCGGCAGAACTGGGTGAGCATCGGGGTAAATCACGGAAGCAGCGACCAGACTGGCCAGTGCATCAAAGTCAGACCCCTTGTGGGTGGTGATAAGCTTCATTCAATCCTCGGGTTATGGCTTGTATTTTTCAATTCACTATCATATCTATAATAATTGAATTTTCAAACACAAGGGAAAACCATGAAAAGAGTTTTGATCTACATGGAAATATGGGTTGGGTTGCTCAACGGATGGACCATGCCCCTTGCCGCCCTGACCGATCCGGCCCTTGAACGGCCCCAGGTCCAGGAACAGACCCAGGACATGGTTTTCATCAACACCATCCCCGCCATTGCACGGCAGTTCATCGGCATCCCATTTGAATGGGGGGGCAATCCCCAGGTCACCGGGACCTCGGATAATTCCTACCTCTTTTTTTCCATTTATTCCCTGGCCGCCCAAAAGGCTGGCTTTGCCTACCATGCCTATCTGCCCATGAAGTTTCTTTTAAAGCAGACCCATGAAATCCAGGCCGGCCAGATCCGGAACGGGGACCTCATGGTCCTGAAGAACAACCACGCCGCCATGGTCTACAAGACAGAACCCAACGGCCGGATTCATCTGATCTATGCCTCGGGCAAACGCCGCCGGGTCATTGCCTTCAACAGCGACAACCTGGTGTATCAGATCTATTGGATGGAAAATCTCAAGGGATTCTACCGGTTGAACGAGAATATGCTGCGACCCTAACCGTTTCACCACCACTTCATTAGGCAACACACCTCAAAAAAAGCGCCCTACACAAGGATGGAATTTCAAGGCATCGGCTGTGTCCCCGTTACCCCACCCAATGGAGAACCATGGGGGACGAATGGCTGATGGTATCCGGGAACAAAAAAAAGAAAGGCTTAGACACAAAAGGCCCTGGAAAATTTCCAGGGCCCCAAAGATGGTAGCGGGGAAAGGATTTGAACCAATGACCTTCGGGTTATGAGCCCGACGAGCTACCAGACTGCTCCACCCCGCAACAAATTGTATGTGTAAACCGTAATCTGCGATTTGATTTATGGTAGCGGGGAAAGGATTTGAACCAATGACCTTCGGGTTATGAGCCCGACGAGCTACCAGACTGCTCCACCCCGCAACAAAGTGTATCTATAAACCGCAATGTACGATTTGATTTTTTGGTAGCGGGGAAAGGATTTGAACCAATGACCTTCGGGTTATGAGCCCGACGAGCTACCAGACTGCTCCACCCCGCAACAACGAGACGTAATATAGGCGAAAACAGGTACCAGGTCAAGGGATTTTATTAATTTTTCATTAAATCGACGAAATGACGGTATATTTAATCTCCAAGGGCCATCCTGAGTTCGTCCACCGATGCAGTGGCCGTTCCCACCTTGCCCACCACAATGCCGGCGGCGGCGTTTGCCACGGCGGCACTGGTCTTGAAATCCGCTCCAGCAGCCAGCCCCAGCCCCAGAAGGGAGATCACGGTATCCCCGGCACCGGAGACATCAAAGACCTGGCGGGCACGGGAGGCAATGGTGTGGGTGACCTCCCCCTTTTCAAAGAGGACCATGCCGTCCTTGCCGCAGGTGACGATGAGCTTATCAAGGTTGGCCTGGTGGGTGATGATACGACCGGCTTCTTTGAGGTCGTCCTCGGTTTCAATGGCCATGTTGGCGGCCTGGGAGGCTTCCTTTTTATTAGGGGTCAGCAGGGTCACCCCGCTGTACTTGTCAAAGCGCAGGGATTTGGGATCGGCCAGGACCGGCACCTTTCTGCCCTTGACCATGTCGGTGACCCCGGCCACCAGCTCACGGGTAACCAGGCCTTTGTCATAGTCGGAGATGATCACCAGGTCCATCTCATCGATCTGATCCTTAATGGTGGCCAGGATCTGCTCCCGGGTGGTTTGGGCAATCTCCTGTTTGATCTCCCGGTCGATGCGGACCACCTGCTGGTTGGAGGCAATGACCCGGGTCTTTCTTGTGGTGGGGCGATGGGCTTCGGTGATGATGCCCAGGGTACCCACCCCCAGATCCTTCAGCTGGGAGAGGATGGTCTCCCCGCCCTTGCCGGCTCCGGCGGTTCCCACGGCGGACACCGAGGCGCCCATGGAGATGAGGTTGTTGATCACATTTCCGGCACCGCCCAGGGTATAGCTTTCCTTTTTCACGGCCACCACGGGCACGGGGGCTTCCGGGGAGATGCGGTCCACATCCCCCCAGAGGTATTCGTCGATCATCAGATCGCCGATGACAAGGGCTTTCACCCGGCTGAACATGTTGATATCAAAACTCATGGATGTAATAGTGACTCCAGCATGGATTTAAGTCCTTCATAATCCCGGACCACGGGGTACTCGGGGAAATCCGTGGTCACGCTCTCGGGGGGACGGAAAAAGAAACCGTGGTTGGCGGTCTTGATCATCCCGATATCATTGTAGGAATCCCCAAACCCGATGACAGTGTAGTTCATGGCCCTAAAGGCTTCAACCGCCTTTTGCTTCTGGTTGTCAATGCGCAGGTTGTACTGGGTGATGCGGCCGTCACCGTCAATGGTCAGGTTGTGGCAGAGAAGGGCCGGATAGTCCAGCTTCTTCATCAGGGGGGCGGCAAACTCTTCAAAGGTGTCGGAAAGGATGATGATCTGGGTCTGGGAACGAATCCAGTCCAGCATTTCCTTTGCCCCGGGAAGGGGATCCAGGGTGGCGATGACCTCCTGGATGTCCTGGATTTTGAGGTTGTGCTCATCCAGAATGGACAACCGCTTCTGCATGAGGACATCATAATCCGAGATATCCCGGGTGGTGAGTTTCAGCTCTTCGATCCCGGTTTTCAGGGCCACATTGACCCAGATTTCCGGTAAAAATACCCCTTCAAGATCGGCAACAACAATGTTCATGGGACTTTTCCATTATAATGGTTTGGGTTGCATCGCCCGGCCCGGATTCCAGATGAAAGGACCGGACGATGGAGGATTTCAAGCTTAATCTTCGATGCGGATGACCACGGGCTCGCCCACAACGGTGTCTGTGCCGGCGATGGCGGCAAGGGCCGTCTGGATGGAGGCTTCCTTGGCCGTGTGGGTGATCATGACCACGGGCACCTTCCCGTTGGTCTTGCGGCCCTTTTGCTCCACGGACTGGATGCTGATGTCATTTTCCCCCAGGATGCCGGAGATCTTGGAGAGGACGCCGGGGTGGTCCTGGGCCTCGAAGCGCAGGTAATACCGGGTCACCAGCTCGGACATGGGAAGGATGGGCAGCTTCCGGGTTTTATCCGAGGGACAGCCCAGCATGGGGATGCGGCCTGTGATGCCGGAAACCATGTTACGGGCAATGTCGGCAATGTCGCTGAGAACGGCGGATCCCGTGGGCATCATGCCGGCGCCGTGGCCGTAGAGCATGGTCTTTTCCGTGGCATCGGCGTCAATGACAATGGCGTTCATGGAATGGGCCACGTGTGAAAGGGGGTTGTTGTCCGGGATCATGGTGGGATGGACACGGGCCTCCACATGGTCGCCGTGGATCTTGCCGATGGCCAGAAGCTTGATGGTGTAACCAAAGGAACGGGCAAATTCAATGTCCACCGGGGTGATATTCCGGATGCCTTCCACGTGGATGTCGTTAAGGTTGATCTCCATGCCGTGGGCCAGGGAGTTGAGGATGGCCAGCTTGTGGGCCGTATCAAATCCGTCGATGTCCAGGGAGGGTTCGGCCTCGGCAAAGCCGAGATCCTGGGCATCCTTCAGGGCCACTTCAAATTCAGACCCGTCATTGGAAATTTTGGTGAGGATATAGTTACAGGTACCGTTGAGGATGCCGTACATGGAACGGATTTCATTGGCCACCAAAGATTCCCTCAGGGATTTGATGATGGGCATGCAGCCGCCGCAGCTGGCCTCAAAGGCCAGGTCCACCTTATTGTCCTGGGCCAGGGCAACCAGGCCGTTCCCCTGGGAGGCCAGCAGGGCCTTGTTGGCCGTGACCACGTGTTTCCCGTTTTCCAGGGCCCTTTGAATCACGGTGTGGGCAATGGTCTCCCCACCGATGAGTTCCACCACGATGTCGATGTCCGGATCGTTGACCACGTCCATGGCATCGTTGACAAGGTCCACCCCGGCAAGGTCGATTCCCCGGTCCGTGGTGGTATCAATATCAGCAATGCTCTTCAGGTTGAGCCGAGCACCGATGCGTGTTTCAAGCAGCTCTTTTTTCTGAATTAACAGTGTTGCCACACCTGTTCCGACAACACCAAATCCAAGAATTCCGATATTGATTGTCTTCATGTATTTTCCATCCCTAAACTAACGCGTTAATGTTGCAAATATTAAAATATATACAGATACAGTATATGGTTGTCCATGTCAAAAAGCTTTTGACTTTTAGGGTCACTATGTTTATCATTGCAGGGTTTTAAAGACCGATTTACTCCAAACAAGGTGATAAAATGAATGACTCCCTGACATACGCAGATTCCGGTGTTGATATTGACAAAGCCAATGCACTGGTGGACCGCATAAAAACCATTGCAAAATCGACTCCAAGATCCGGTGTCATGGGTGAAATAGGCGGTTTCGGCGGCCTGTTCTCCCTCAATCTATCCAACATTTCCAACCCGGTTCTGGTCAGCTCCACCGACGGCGTGGGAACCAAACTAAAAATCGCCTTTCAAATGGATAAACACGATACCATCGGCATCGACCTGGTGGCCATGTGTGTGAACGATATCATCGTTCAGGGGGCAAAACCCCTCTTCTTCCTGGATTACATGGCCATGGGCACACTGAACAATGATGTGGCCGAAGACATCGTCGCCGGCATCGCCGAAGGCTGCACCCAGGCCGGATGCGCCCTCATCGGCGGGGAAACCGCAGAAATGCCCGGCATGTACCACGAAGGAGAATACGACCTCTCCGGTTTTTCCGTGGGCATTGTGGACAACGATAAGATCATTGACGGCTCTTACATCCGCCCCGGTCACAAACTCATCGGCATCGCCTCCTCAGGCGTTCACTCCAATGGTTTCTCCCTGGTTCGCAAGGTCTTTTTCGACAAGTGCAAATACGAGGTCACCACCCAGATCCCCGACCTGGGCTGCACCCTGGGCGAAGAACTGCTGAAACCCACGGTGATCTACGTCAACACCATCCTCAGTCTGCTGCGGGATCTGCCCGTCCACGGCCTGGTTCACATCACCGGCGGCGGCATTGACGAAAACATCATCCGGGTCATCCCCGATGCCTGCAAGGCCATCGTCCACAAGAATTCCTGGGAAATCCCCAGGGTCTTCCAGCTCCTCCAGTCCATGGGCAACATCCCGGAAGAGGAAATGCAGCGCACCTTTAACAATGGTGTGGGCATGGTGGTTGTGGTTCCGGAAAATGCCTCCGACGACGTCATGGACCGCCTGGGCGCCATGAATGTCGACGCATGGGTCATTGGCGAAATCATGGCCAGAGAAGGCAACGAAGCCCAGACCCAGTGGATCTAAGCTGGCTCAATTAAGATCATGAACATCCTCGGGATTGAATCGTCCTGCGACGAAACCGCAGCAGCGGTGGTGGCAGACGGCAAACGCATCCTGTCCTCGGTGGTGGCCTCCCAGGTGGAGGTCCACCACAAGTACGGGGGCGTGGTGCCGGAGCTGGCCTCCCGCATGCACACCGAAGCCATCCAGCCCGTTGTGGACCAGGCATTGACCGATGCCGGTCTCACCCTCGACGACATCGACGGCATTGCCGCCACCCGGGGCCCCGGACTGGTGGGTGCCCTTCTGGTGGGGTTCACCTTTGCCAAAGGCCTGGCCTGGGCCCGGCACCTCCCCCTGGCCGGTGTCAACCATCTGGAAGCCCACATCTATTCCCTGCTGCTCCCGGATCCCGCACCCGAGTTCCCCTTCATCGCCCTGGTGGTCTCCGGCGGACATACCAATGTCTACCACGTCACCGGCAGAAGCCAATTCAAACTCATGGGACAGACCCGGGACGACGCCGCAGGGGAAGCCTTTGACAAGGTCTCCAAGATGATGGGCCTGGGATACCCCGGCGGCCCCCTCATCGAAAAGATCGCCAAGGGCCAGGATCCCTCAAAGATCAAATTCCCCAGAAGCCTTTTGGACAAAACCAAGTTCGACTTCAGCTTCTCCGGCCTGAAATCCGCCGTTGCCCGGCATCTTCACCAGAACCCGGCCAAAACCGACGCAGACAAGGCCCAGATTGCCGCCTCTTTCCAGGAGGCCGTCATCGACGTGCTCTGCACCAAACTCATTGCCGCAGCCCAGGCCACCCAGGCCCCGAGAATCGGCATTTCAGGCGGCGTCTCCGCCAACCGGACCTTTGCCCAGGCCCTCACCCAGAGGGGCGCCAAACACGGCATCGAAGTCTTTGCCCCCCCGGTGTCCCTCTGCGGCGACAACGCCGCCATGGTGGCCGCCCGGGGCTACACCATGATCCAGGACAACAACCTCTGCTCCCCCGGGCACGACGTCTTCTCCCGAAACCGGTCCTGATTTCCAGGACCGGAAGCCAGCCCTTCTCCCACCTGAAAAAATACGAGTGCCCAATTAACCAAATGGTGTAACAGCTGCCCCCTCCATCTACTCAAGTGTAGAAAAAAGATAGTTATCCCTAGTTTCTCTTTAAGAATATGGCTGACTATTAAACAAAATACCAAAAGTTTATTATTGACTTTAATACAAAAAATTCATTAAATATCCCTTACTTTAGGACTAAAGGAGGGGGCGGGGCAATGTTCAACAGGGCTATCTTAACGCAGCTTTCAAAATGGGCCCAAAAAAAAGATCGAAAACCCTTGATCTTGAGAGGTGCCAGGCAGGTGGGGAAGACCACCGCTGTTACCCTTTTTTCAAGACAATTTGATCAATATCTATATTTAAATCTTGAGATGGCAGCGGAACGCCGTCTCTTTGAGCAGAACCATTCAATGGAGGTGCTGCTCCAGGCAATTTTCTTTCATAAAAATCAATCCCATGGCAGTGGAAGAATCCTGATATTCATAGATGAAATTCAAAATTGTCCCCCGGCGGTGTCCTATCTCCGGTATTTTTATGAAGCCTTCCCCGACCTCCATGTTATCGCTGCCGGATCTCTTCTGGAAACCCTCATTGACACCCACATCAGCCTTCCTGTGGGCCGGGTGGAATATCTTGAGATGAAGCCGTTGAGCTTTAATGAATTTCTAACAGCCCTATCGGAAACCTCCAGCTTTGATGTTCTGACCCAGAAGATACCGGTTCCTGATTTTGCCCACGACAAGCTGCTCAAATTATTCAACGCCTACGCAACCATCGGGGGGATGCCGGAAATCGTTCAAACCTATTCCAACCAAAGGGATATGGTTGAGCTCAACAGCATATTTGACAGTTTGCTTGTTTCTTACCTGGATGATGTTGAAAAATATGCCCGAAACGGAACCATGGCACACGTCATCCGCCATGCCGTCTCAAATGCCTTTTACGAAGCAGGCTCCAGAATTAAATTCCAGGGATTTGGCAGTTCCAACTACAAGTCGCGGGAAATGGGCGAAGCCTTAAGGGTATTGGAAAAGGCAATGGTGATTTCACTATTATATCCCTCCTCTTCTGTTGCTCCTCCCCTAAGGCCCAATACAAAGAAATCCCCAAGGCTTCAAGTCCTTGATACAGGCATGTTTAATTATTTTGCCGGGGTCCAAAGGGAGGTTTTTGGGGCAAATGCCATTGATGCCGTTCATCGGGGAATCATTGCGGAACATATTGTAGGCCAGGAACTCCAAGCCATTGAAACATCCCCTTTATCCAGGCTGCACTTTTGGGCCCGGAATAAGAAACAGTCCAATGCTGAGATTGACTTCCTGATTCAATACAAAGATCTGCTCATCCCCATCGAAGTCAAATCCGCCGCAACGGGCCGCCTTCGTTCCCTCCATCAGTTCATGGACCGTTCCCCCCACCCATATGCGGTTCGGATCTATTCCGGAAAGCTGGAAATAAATCAGATCACAACGCTGAAGGGAAACAGGTGTACCCTGCTGAATCTTCCATTTTACTTAACGGGTTCCATCATGACGTATTTGGAGTGGATGATATCCAACCATAATTAAAATCCCCCCACCACCATCTATCCTTAGAACCTACCCGAAAGTCCCCAGATAGGCGGCTTTAGTATCAAGAATTCGCTGGAGGCTGGCTTGGGAGCGGCTACGGAGATTTGCATCGGATTGGATCAAAGCGGTCATTTCTTCGAAGGCGGCGGCCATGTCCGGTCCGGTGTGGCAGATGAGGGTAAGATCGATCTCGGCTTTCAGGATCTGGCAAACGCAGGTCTGGATGTCGTGGGAGATGGCCTTCATGTCCAAATCGTCGGTGAGGGTGAGGCCGGTGTAACCGAGTTTATTCCGGAGGAGATCCCGGGCAATGGCCGGGGAAAGGCTGGCCTGCCAGGTTTTGTCCAGTTGGGGGAAAAAGATGTGGGAGAGCATGACCCCGCAGACCTTGTTTTCCATGGCGGCCTTAAAGGGAACCATGTCGGAAGTTTCAAGGGCGTCCAGGGCCATGTCCAGAACCGGCAGGGTGAAATGGGAGTCCAGAATGGTGCGGCCGATGCCGGGGAAATGCTTGGCCACGGCCATGATCCCCTTGTTCTGGAGGGTGGTGATGACCTTGCAACCCAGGTTGGAGACCTGGGTTTCGTCCCCGGGGAAGGCCCTGGCCTTCATGATGGAGTCGGGGTTGCCGTGGGTCATGTCCAGGACCGGGGCCAAATCCATGTTGATGCCGGCCTGTCCCAGTTCGTTTGCGGTGACCTGTGCAAAGTGCTCGGCCTCTTCCATGGTCTGGATGTGATCATTGCCCGGGAATTCGGTCCAGGGCTTGCGCAGCCGGGCCACGGAGCCACCTTCCTGGTCCACGGCAATGAAAAGGGGGGGCTGTCCCAGGGAGCGGGCAAAATCCTGGGCATCGGTGCAAAGCTGTCTGAGCTGGTCCGGGGAGTCGATGTTTTGGCGGAAGAGGATGATTCCCCCGGCCTTGAAATCACGGATTACGGTTTCAAGGCTCTGGTTCATTTCCAGGCCGTCAAAGCCGAGCATGAGGCGCTGGCCGGCCATGAACCCGGGGGAATATGGTGCTGCGTTTGACACGTGAATCTATCCTTCCAGGGCCTTGCGAGCTTTTTTCAATGCTTCGGTGACCTGGCAGGAAAGCGCCCCGGCCTCCTTAAGATGGGCGGCTACCTCGGAGAGGCTGCCGCCTTCAGCCCGGTCTGCCCAGGCCACGAAATTGTCCTTGTGGCTCTCGTTATGGTCCACCCAATGGGCCAGGAGGGTGGTCAGCTTCTCTTCCAGGCTCATGGGTATGTCTGAATGGCCATGATCATGATGTCCGTGGGAGTGATCGTGGTCATGGGAATGGGTGTGGTCATGGTGGGTCATAGGGTTACTCCCTTGAAATATTGTTCCAGGGTAATGGACTCCGGCGTAAATTGGGAGGCCGGCTTCCAGCGACTGAATGCACTCACTTCTATACCGTTGTAGATGATGGAGACCGGCCGGTCGGCCGACACCACCACCACGATGATTTTTCGATTGTCTGCAGAGAACCGGAGGGCGGAGTTGTACCGGGCCCCCCGGGCCATGTTTTCCCACTTAATGGTCTTACCATCCAGAAGACAGCCAAATCCAGTGAGATGGCTGTCGGCGGTAAGATGAACCGCCCCGTCAATTTTCAGCAGGGAACGGGCCAGTTCAAGGTTCTGGGTTTCCAATAGGCTCAGGGCCGGATCCAGAACATGGCCGGAAAGCCGGATGGGCGTCCCGCTGAAATCCAGAACCAGGGTGCAGCCGTGCCGGGCCATGCCCGCACTGTGCACCAGATGGGAAACCACCTGGAAAAGGACGGTGGAATCCTCATCCCCGATGTCCAGGTCCAAAAGCAACTCCTCCAATTCCACCATATTGGCCTCCCGTGTGGTGGAGTGGTAACTGCCGTCAAAAAAGGAGGCCACCTTACGGTCGCCAATGCTCAGGAACCCGTATTCCCCCCTGAAATCCGCCACAATGCCATAGTCGGGCAAAGGCCCGTCGGTGATACCGATGATATTGCTGCCTTCGGAGACCAGTTTGCGATTGGATTCTTCCACGGCCACCAGAAGTTTTCGCGTATGTTTGATATTGGAGACCAGGGGGCGTTCATGGCGTTGGATTTTTGTGATAAAATCAATATCGTCAATGGTATGGGGATCGGTGAAAAAAAGGACGCCCCTAGCCCAGAGGCCCTCTTCCTTGGCCTTGGAAATGTCCAGGATATGGTTGAGCACGGTTGAAACATGGACCTGGCTGTCAAAACCCAGGCTCTGCTCCCGTTCGTCCACGATGTAATCGGACAGGGCCTGGAGGGCATAATTTTTCAAGACATATTCAGAGGAATTGATGACCGCCCTGGGGGAATTATAGTCGTGGATGAGGAGGGTGGCGGCCTGTTCCAGCCACCGCTCTGTGGGATGGATGGAGCACATGTCCGGATGGTGTTCGGCAAACCACATCTGGTAAAAGAAATTTTCGCAGGAGCAGCCGTAGGAGATCAAACCAGAAAGGGCCAGGTCGTTCTCCGGGACAATACACCCCTTGGGTTGACTATAAATGCTGGCCCGGATGTTCTCTTTCCACTCTTTGCTACCCGAGTCAAAGGTCTCGCGAATCCGGGATTCATGTCCCCGGAGAAGATCCCGGGGGTCAAGGATCCGCACCGGCGAATCCGGGGTCGCAGCATAGATCAACGCCACCCGGGTGGGCTTGGAAAATTTAGACAAACCTTCGGTAACCCCGTTCATGATGTTGGCTACAGATAATTTTCGGTAGACTGCCTGGTTCATTTTCTGCTAATTTCCCCGTGGATCCGCTTTATTCCCATCGTCCCGGCCTTGGCTATTGCCAAACAGGGCAAGGATTGTTATTGAAACAAAAAAAATTAATGGAGGCAATATAAATATGAGAAATTTTTTAGCGGGTGTTGTTGCGCTTCTGCTCCTGATCCAATTGACGCCGGGCCAGTGTGAAACCCGCCAGGGCTATGTATCCGACATGTTGATCCTCACCTTTCGGGAGGGACCGGGGCCCCAATACAAGGTGCTAAAATCCCTTACCAGCAATACCCCAATAAAGGTCATTTCCAAGGGAGAGAAATACCTTGAAGTGGAATTGGCATCGGGACAACGGGGATGGGTGGACAAAAACTTTGTTATCTTCACCCCGCCCAATGCCCTGAAACTCAAGGCCCTGGAAAAGAAAAACCAGGGACTGGCAGATCAATTGCAGAAACAAACCGCCCTGGTGGCGGAGCTCAGATCGAAAACGGCAGGGGGCCCAACCACCAAGGACAACGCGGCCATTGACAGGGAGTTGAAAACCCTTCGCAGATCCAATATGGACCTGTCGGCCCGGCTGAAGACCACCCAGAGCCGCTATGAAGAACTGGTGGCCCGGTCCGGAAATCTTCAAAATCTCATGGAGGAAAACAAGGCCCTGAAAAAGGCCAACCAGAGCCTGACCCTTGAAAAGGAATCCCTGGCCTCCCAGGGGGCGGACCAATTCAAAACCGCCATGATCAAGTGGGCCCTGGCCGGTGTGGGCGTTCTTCTCATGGGCTGGGTCATGGGAAGAAGCGTTTCAGGCAAACGTCGCCGCAGCAGTCTTTTGTAATCTCCATAAAATCCCCCCAAAATCTGAAACCCCGGGACATGTTGCCATGTCCCGGGGTTTTGTTCTGCAATGGCTAAGGTCTCCCCCTGCCCTCAATCAAAAAAGGTGGTATGCAGGGCCTGGATGGTATTGTCCAGGCTCTTCTTATCCACAAGGAAGTACAGTGCTGCGTCCGAGGTGCCGAATGAAATCATCTCGATATTGACATCGGCGTCGGAAACCGCGGTAAAGCATTTGGCGGCAACCCCCCTGTTCCGGTGCAGTCCTTCCCCCACCACGGAGACCAGGGCCACCTGGTTCCGGGCGGTGAGTTCCCTATAGGGTGTGGGCTGGATGGCCATGAGGGCGGCCCTGGCCTTTTCCAGATCATTCTTGGCCAGAAGCAGGCTGATACAGGTCTGGGAGGTGACAACGGACTTGATGTTAATGGCCCGTGATGCCAGACTTTCGGTGATCTCGGACAGGATTCCGGGCCGTGCCCCCACACCGGACCCGTGGACCTTGAGAATGGCAATATCCGTTGTATAGGAGACACTTTTCACGATGCGGTCTGCTGTGACGGCCTCCTGGGTGATGAGGCTGCCCGGGGCATCCGGGTTAAAGGTATTTTTAACGGCGATGTCGATGCCCGCATTTTTAACGGGCTCCACGGTCCTGGGGTGGAGGATGCCGGCACCGGTATAGGCCAGCTCTGCGGCCTCTTCATAGGTGAGCCTGGGGATGAGGCGGCAATGGGCAATATTGTCCGGATCCGCCGTCATAAACCCTTGGGTGTCCTTCCAGATTTCCAGGACATTGGCGGAAACGGCAGCAGCCACAACCGCAGCAGAATAATCCGATCCCCCCCGGCCAAAGGTGGTGACCTCCCCCTTTTCACAGATCCCGTAGAAACCGGGGATGAACAAAATGGTCTCCGGGGTCATGGCCTTCTGGAGATAGGTATTCATGTTCCGGCAGGTTTCCCCCAGACGGGCTGTGGCATCGGTAAACTTTCCATCGGAGATGATACCCACCTCCTCGGGGAATCCCACCAGGGCATGTTCTCCCTTGGCCCGGATGGCAGCGGCCAGAACCATGGCCGAGATGCGTTCGCCAAAGGTGGCCACCATGTCCTGCATTCGAGGGGTGGCCTCCCGGGTGAAACCGATGCCGTAGTAGTAGCGTTCCAGCCGCCGGTATACAGGCTTCAGCTCCTGGTTGAGCGCTGCCCTTGCAGCGTCGTCGGAAACCAAATCATTGATCAGGGCCTCATGATGGGTCTTCAGCTCTGCCATGACGTCGCCGACAGCATCTTCATTTTCAAGGGAGACCTCAATGCCGTGGATCAATTTATTGGTTACCCCGTAGAAGGCAGAGACCACAAAAAGGTTGCCCTGCCCACGGGTGGCGATCAGGTCGAGGATGTCCTGGGCGGCCTGGCTGTTTTTCAGACAACCGCCACCGATCTTAACAACTTTCATGGAGATGCGTATTACCATGAAGTAAAAGGGTTTTCAAGAAAATACACTGGATTACGCCCATGGTTTTTCCAGGATTTGAGGATCGCAATTTATTTATCAAAACATTGTTTCATTTTTTCAGTTTTCCCTTGACAGGACAGGGCTTTTCTTTCTATCAAAACAGAATCCTTAAATCCCATTCCCGAAAGGAGATGACGTTGTCTGATCACAGTATATATTCCAAGAAGATCTGGTTGAGTTCCTACGAAGAAGGCATTAAGGAGTCCATTGATTTCAAGGACACACTGGTTTCACAATACCTTGACGAATCCGTGAAAAATTTTCCGAACAAGACGGCTCTGATCTTTCAGGGGTATTCCCTGACGTTCAAAGAACTCCATGAGATGGTGGGAAAATTTGCAGCCGCACTCAAATCCCATGGCGTTCAAAAGGGAGACAGCGTCGCCATTCTTCTGCCCAACATCATCCCCTGTGTGGTGGCCTATTACGCCACCCTCAGGATCGGCGGGGTGGTGGTCTTCAACAACCCCCTATATTCGGACCGGGAACTGGAACACCAGTTCAACGATTCCGGCTCCAAATTCCTCATCACCCTGGACCTTCTGGCCAAGCGCATGGTGGAACTGCGGAAAAAAACCCAGATCAAAACCATTGTCTACACCTCCATCGGCGATTACCTTCCCTTTGTAAAGCGCCTGCTCTTCCCCCTGGTGGCCAAGAAGAAAGGGCTTGCCACAACGGTTACACCAGCCCCGGATCTTTACAGCTTTAAAGAGATCATGTCCAAGTACAGCCCGGACGATTCCCAGGCCGATGTCACCATTGACGATGTGGCCATGTACCAATACACCGGCGGGACCACAGGGGTCTCCAAGGGGGTAATGCTCACCCAGCGTAACATCTCCTACCAGATCCAGCAGGTTGAATCCTGGTTCCCGGAGTTCAAAACCGGACAGGAGGTGATGCTGGGGGCCCTGCCCTTTTTCCACGTCTTTGGCATGTCCACCTCCATGAACTTTGCCATCCGCATGGGATGGGCCAACATCCTGGTTCCCAAACCCCAGCCCGAACCCTTGCTGGAGGCCATTTCCAAGTTCAAGCCCACATTTGCCCCCCTGGTGCCCACCATGTACATCGGCATGCTGGACCATCCGGACATGGCCCATTCGGACCTCACCTCAATCAAGGGTTGTTTTTCCGGTTCTGCCCCCTTGCCCGTTGAAGTGATCAATGAGTTTCAGGAAAAGACCGGCTCCATCATCGTGGAGGGCTTCGGCCTCACCGAATCCACCCCGGTCACCCATATCAACCCCTTCCATGGCCAGCGCAAGGTCGGCACCATTGGTTTGCCCATTCCCGGCACCGTTTGTAAAATCGTGGACCTGGACGACAAGACCAAGGAAATGCCCGTGGGCGAAGCCGGCGAACTGCTCATCAAGGGTCCCCAGGTGATGAAGGGCTACCTGAACAAACCCGAAGAAACCGCAAAAACCCTGACCGAAGACGGGTACCTGTGCACCGGTGACGTGGCCAAGATGGACGATGAAGGCTACTTTTACATCGTGGACCGGATCAAGGACATGATCATCTCCGGCGGATACAACGTCTATCCCAGGGACATCGACGAGGTGCTGTTCGAGCATCCCAAAATCCTGGAAGGCTGCTGCATCGGCATCCCCCATCCCAAGCGGGGCGAAGCCGTCAAGGCATTTGTCGTGCTCAAGGAAGGCCAGGAGATGACCCAGCAGGAGGTCATTGACTATTGCGCCTCCAAACTGGCCAAGTACAAGTTGCCCGTGGCCGTGGAGTTCAAGCAGGAACTGCCCAAATCCAACGTGGGGAAAATCCTGAGAAAGGATCTCAGGGCCCAGGAACAATAGGGCAGCTTCATCCTCAACGAAAATCAATGGACCAGGCGGTCAACAACGGCCTGGTCCTTTTTTATTTCCCCCGGTGACATTGCTTATCCGCCTTGTTTTTCCCCGTGCCACCCCACCATCGGCAGCCGCTTTTTGAAATCCTTCCTCCACCTTCAAATCACCTTGAACAATCCAGATTTTCATAATATTCTATTGAATCAGTAATCAATAATCCGGTTGCCGGACAGATCAGCAGCCCATAGATTTAGGAGCCAGAACTATGCCCCACAAACGACTTCAGCAAGAATTGATCTTTCGGGATCAGGTTTTCTCCATTTACAACCTTTTAAACCTGGAAGGTCATGGGGTCTCCGGCATCCGAAATCTTCCCTTTGCCGCCCGGGTGCTCATCGAAAACCTGGCCCGGAATACGGACAATGGGAAAACGAAATGGGAAGACGTTCTGGCGGCCTGTAAATTTTATCAGACCAATGGCGCCCCAGAACAACTCACCCCCTTCTATCCGGGACGGGTCCTTATGCAGGACTTCACCGGTGTGCCGGCTGTGGTGGATTTCGCAGCCATGCGCGATGCCGTGGACAAGGCCGGTCTCGACCCCAGAAAGATCAACCCCCTGGTGCCCGTGGACCTGGTCATCGACCATTCCATCCAGGTGGATCACTTCCGTGAAAAAAATGCCTTCTTCCTCAACGCCCAGAAGGAATACCAGCGCAACCGTGAACGGTATAAGCTTTTGAAATGGGCCCAGAAAAGCTTTGACAACTTCCGGGTGGTGCCGCCGGAATCGGGCATCTGCCACCAGGTCAACCTGGAATACCTGGCCACGGTGGTGGCCTCCCGGGAAAAGGACGGAAAACGTCTGGCCTTCCCCGACACCCTGGTGGGCACCGACTCCCACACCACCATGATCAACGCCCTGGGCGTTCTGGGCTGGGGGGTGGGCGGCATCGAAGCCGAAGCCGTGATGCTGGGACAACCCTATTATATGAACCTTCCCGAAATCATCGGGGTCCGCTTTGTGGGCAAACCCCGGCCCCACATAACCTCCACGGACATTGCCCTGCACATCACCCAGTTGCTGCGGGAGGAAAACGTGGTGGAAAAAATCGTGGAATACACCGGGCCGGGATTGTCGGCCCTCTCCCTCACCGACCGGGCCACCATTTCCAATATGTCTCCGGAATACGGGGCCACGGCAGGGTTCTTCCCCGTGGATGAACAAACCCTGACCTATCTCAAACAGACCAACCGTTCCCAAACCGCGGATTTTGTGGAAGCCTATTGCAAGGAAACCGGCTTCTTCAACACCCACGACCGGGAGCTGGACTTTGCCAAGTGCCTTGAGGTGGATCTTTCAACCATCGATACCTCCGTGGCCGGCCCCTCCAGACCCCAGGACCGGTTACCCCTCTCCTCTGTTAAATCCGAAACCACCAAACTCTTCAACCTGGGCGAGACCTCACCGGTCATACCGGCCGAGGTCGGGGACAAGGATCAGATGCCCCTGACCAACGGCAGCGTGGTCATTGCCGCCATCACCTCCTGCACCAACACCTCCAACCCCCACACCATGATCGGTGCGGGCCTGGCGGCCAAAAATGCCGTGGAAAAGGGGCTCACCGTTCCCTGGTACGTCAAGACCTCCCTCTCACCGGGATCCCGGGTGGTCCTGGACTACCTCACCGAGTCCGGACTCATGGATGCCTTTGAAACCCTGGGATTCAACAATACCGGTTTTGGCTGCATGACCTGTATCGGCAACTCCGGCCCCCTGGAACCGTACATTGAAAAGGCGGTCAAGGAGAACGACCTGGATGTCATGTCCGTGCTCTCGGGCAATAGAAACTTTGAGGCCCGGATCCACCAGGAGGTCAAGGGCAACTTCCTCATGTCCCCCATCCTGGTGGTGGTCTATGCCCTGGCCGGCAGGGTGGACATCGACCTTGAAACCGAGCCCCTGGGCCTTGACAAGGAGGGCAATCCCGTCTTTATGAAGGATATCTGGCCGGACAGTGAAACCGTTGACCAATACGTCAACACCCATGTCCACCAGCGCTTCTTCCAGGACCAATACGCCCAGATCTTCTCCGGGGACAAGCTCTGGCAGGAACTGGAGATAAAGGAGAGCACCACCTTTGATTTTGACCCGGATTCCACCTATATTCGCAATCCCCCCTATTTCACCGATTTTTCCCTGGAGACCGGACCAATGGCGGATATAAAGGATGCCCGCCCCCTGCTGGTGCTGGGCAACTCCGTGACCACGGACCATATCTCTCCTGCCGGAGCCATACCGGTGGAATACCCCGCCGGCAAATACCTGGTGGACAGCGGGGTCCAGCAATGGGACTTTAACTCCTACGGCTCCCGCCGGGGCAACCACGAGGTCATGATGCGGGGCACCTTTGCCAATATCCGCATCAAGAACACCCTGGTGGAGGAGACCGGCGGCTATACCCTGAAATTCCCGGAACGCCAACAGGAATTCGTCTTTGATGCGGCCATGGCCTATGCCAAGGACCAGACCGACCTTCTGGTCTTCGGCGGCACCGAATACGGCACCGGCTCCTCCCGGGACTGGGCGGCCAAGGGCACCTGTCTTCTGGGCGTAAAGGCGGTGATCACCGAATCCTTTGAACGGATCCACCGGTCCAACCTGGTGGGCATGGGGGTTCTGCCCCTGGTCTTCAAGCCCGGAGAAAATGCCGAGACCTTGGGCATCACCGGCCAGGAGACCTTTTCCATCCAGGGGCTGGACCGGATCGGACCCAATAAAGAAATCACCGTGACCATGGAAAAAGGAGACATTAAAAAACATTTCCAGGTGGTGGTAAAGCTTAACACGGATATCGAAGTTGACTACATCAACAACAAAGGCATTCTGCACTACGTTCTCAGACAGATGATACAGTCCTGACCCTCCCCGCCCTTCTGGACGATACGCCCTTGTCCAGAAGGGCTTTCCTCCCCCGTCACCACACCCCATGGTGTGGCCCCAAATTTTTCGATTCCCCTAAACTTTTTTCACTTAAAATAAACTAATTTCAGGAATTGAAAATAATTCATTTTATTTTTCTATCTCACCCCAAATTGTGCTATGGTTTTTTTTGCTGTTTTTTGTGTATTTGTGTGTGGAATAAAATTAAGGGAATCTTTGAATCATGGAAATTAATCATTATGAGTTTGAGTACGGTGAATTTGGTAACACGGTTGGCGTTACCATAAACCTCCGCGGGTTCGACATCCTGCGGTTCAACAATGTCAGTAAAGGCACGGCCTTTAACATTGATGAACGCCTCCGTCTCAAACTGAGCGGTTTTCTCCCCCCCCGGGTCAAAACCCTTGAAGACCAGGTCCAGAGCAGCTTAACCATCTTGGACGAAAAAACCAGCGACATTGAAAAATTCATTTACCTGAGAAGTCTTTACGACAGAAACGTGGTATTGGCCCATGCCGTCATCGCCAGCGATGTGACCAAGTTTCTGCCCATCATCTACACCCCCACAGTGGGACTGGCCTGCCAGTACTACTCCGCCCAGTTCAGACGGGCCAACGGCATCCACTTTTTCCCGGACAACATCGACTTTGCAGAGCCCATCCTGAGAAATTATGTGGATCAGGACATCCGTGTGGCCGTTGTCACCGACAACCAGGGCATCCTGGGCATCGGCGACCAGGGCGCCGGCGGCATCCCCATCTGCATGGGCAAACTCATGCTCTACACCCAGGGTGCTGGCATCGCCCCCTGGCATTGTCTGCCCATCTCCCTTGACGTGGGAACGGACAACCAGGAACTGCTGGAGGATCCCAACTACCTGGGATGGCGCCAGAAACGACTCACCGGAGCCGCCTATGACGAATTCATTGAAAAATTCGTCACCGCCTTTAAAAAGGTATTCCCCAACGCCCTGTGCCAGTGGGAAGACTTCTCCAAACAGACCGCCTTCTCCGTACGGGACAAATACCTCAAAGAGGTCATCTCCTTTAATGACGACATCCAGGGCACCGGTTCCATCGCCCTGGCCGGCATCCTGGCCGCCATGAAGGTAAAGGAAGAAAAAATGACCGACCAGGTCTATCTGGTCCACGGCGCAGGCGCCGGCGGCATCGGCATTGCAGAACAGATCATGACCGAACTCATGGAACAGGGCATGTCCGAAGCCGAGGCCACTGCACGGATCTTCACCCTGGACTCCAGGGGTGTGGTCACCTCGGACAGGGATCTGGAACCCTATAAGATGAAATTTGCCAAGGATCCCGCATCCATGGCATGGCTGACCAAACCCGAAGACAACACCCTGGTCAACGTGGTCAAACATGAAAAGGTCACCGTCCTCATCGGCACCTCCGGACAGCCCGGCTGCTTCACCAGGGAAATCGTGGATGCCGTTGGCCAACACACCGACCGTCCCGTGATTCTGCCCCTGAGCAACCCCACCACCAAGACCGAAGCCCTGCCCAAGGACGTTTACCAATGGACCAACGGCAAAGCCCTGGTGGCCACGGGTTCTCCCTTTGATCCGGTGGAATGCAACGGCAAGGCCCACCGCATCGGCCAGATGAACAACGCCTTTGTCTTCCCGGGCGTGGGCCTGGGTATTGTGGCCTCCGGTGCCACCGAGGTTCTACCCGTCTTCTTCTCCGCCGCCGCCCATGCCGTGGCCGAATTCATCAGCGACGAGGACATCAAAGACGGCATCCTCTGCCCGCCCCTGGATACCTTGAAAGCCGTTTCCATTGAAGTGGCCAAACGGGTGGGTGCCGAAGCTGTCAAGGCCGGCGTTACCCAGAAGGACTGCCCCTTCTCACAATACAAGCACAACAACGATCTGGAACGGTTGAACACCCTGATCGACAACATGATCTGGAGCCCGGAATACCTGTAATTCCAGCCGGATTCATTGTATAGCATTGCCGGAGCCGGTCCTTTTATATGGACCGGCTCCGGTTATTTTTGTATAAGACAGCCATGATTTCCTACGGCCATACCGGCAAAATATTACACCTGGACCTCACCCGGCGCCAATTTCGAACAGAGACCCCCAGCCCTGAAATTTATCAGAAATTTCTGGGCGGCAAGGGCCTGGGCGGCCATTACTTTTTTCCCTTTTCCCACCTGGACTGGGACCATCCACAGATGCCCTTGTGCATTTTCACCGGCCCCCTTACGGCCACCATTGCCCCCACATCGGGACGGGCCCACCTGGTCTCCCGTTCCCCCCTCACCGGACTGGTGGGGGATGCCTCGGCAGGGGGACGGTTAGGGGTACAGCTCAAACGGGCGGGCTGGGACGGGATTGTCATCACGGGAAGGAGTTCTGATCCCGTGGGCATTCACATCGAGGACCAGGCGGTGCGGTTCGAGGATGCAACCCCCCTTTGGGGCAAGGACACCCTTGAACTCCACAAACGATTGAAGCCGGGGAAGGCGTCCCTGGCCGCCATCGGACCGGCCGGTGAAAACGGCTGTAAGTTCGCATCCATCACCGTGGACCGCCACCACAGCGCCGGCCGCACCGGATTGGGGCTGACCATGGGGGATAAGGGCATCAAATACCTCATGGTCGGGGGCACGGGGAAAACCCGGATCCATGATCCGGCCCTGCTGAAATCCGCCAGGGAAGATATCCTCAGGCTCACGGCGGCCTCACCGGCCCTCATGGGGCAATACGGCTTCACCTGCCTGGGCACCGGGGCCGTCTTTGACCTCATGGACAATCGGCGCATGATGCCCACGGACAATTTCCAGACCACCTGGTTTGCCCATGCGGGACAGCTCAACGCCAATGCCTATGCCAAGGCATATTCCCCCAGGAAACACGGTTGCATGGGCTGCCACATCCTCTGCAAAAAAATCGGCCGCCACAGGGGCCAGGACCTTGCCCTGCCTGAATTTGAAACCATGTCCCATTTCACTGCCCTCATCGGCTGCCGGGACATGGAGCTGGTGATGGCGGCCAATGGCCTGTGCAATGCCCTGGGCATGGACACCATATCTGCGGCCTCCACCCTGGCCTGCCACAGGGAAATCACAAAAAAAGACTATACCCCGGACCAGGTGCTGGACCTGCTCAGGGACATGGCCTTTAACCGGGGAGAGGGCCAATCCCTGAACCAGGGCAGCGTGGCCCATGCCAAGGCAATGGGACAGCCGGAAACGGCCATGGCGGTCAAGGGGCTGGAGCTTCCTGCCTACGACCCCAGGGGGGCCTATGGCATGTCCCTGGGATATGCGGTCTCCACCCGGGGGGGCTGCCATCTGCGGGCCTATCCCATCAGCCATGAGGTCTTTCGAAAACCCGTTTCCACGGACCGGTTCAGCTTCAGCGGCAAGGCCAGGATCATCAAGCTGGCCGAAGATCTCAATGCCGCTGTGGACGCCCTCATTGCCTGCAAATTCACCTTTTTCGCCGCCGGCCTGGAAGAATATGCCAAGGCCCTGACAGCCGTCACCGGCAGGGAGACCTCGGCCCACGACCTCATGGTCCTGGGGGAACGCATCTATTTCCAGGAACGCATGATCAATGCCGCCAATGGATTTGATGTCCGCCACGATGACCTGCCCCGGCGCTTCTTCACCCAGTCGGGCAGCAGCGGCAACCGCATCCACATCCCCCCCATTGACAGGGACGCCTTTGTGGAGGCCCGGAAAAAATATTACACCATCAGGGGACTTTCCCCCCAGGGGCTTCCCTTGGAGGAAAAGGCCCTTGAGCTGGAGCTGCCATGGAAAGCCTTGTAACTCAATTTGCAGAACATCTTATCCATGCCGGACTGGCAAAGGCCCGGGGGCACCACGCCCCCCTGGTGGCCGGCCTGGACGACACCCTTGTCTGGAACCGTCCCGCAGCCGAGACCCGGGTCCTGGCCCCATTGTTCGATCTGCTCAACATCAACTCCCTGGTCTTTTTCAGGCCAGCACCGCCCCATGACCGATTGATGGGACATTTGGCCCGGAAGGCCCTGGACCAGGGGGCGGGCAATGCCGCCATCCATCCCAGGGACTGCGAGACCCGGACCTTTCTCCACGACCTGCCCGTGGTGGACCGGTTCGAGGCCCAGGTTCTGGCCCGGGCCCTGAAGCAGAGAAAGTCCGTCATCATCCTGCCCAAGGACGACAGCTTCCAGGGACCTGCCGTTCTGGCACAGGGCACGGTAAGCCCAGAGCAGGGATTTGTGGTCACCAGCTCGGTCTGCTTTGCCTGTTTTGTCAAATTTTTTACGGATTATCTGGAGGCCCTGGAAAGCGGGCAGGATGATTCGGATATGGATCGGACCTTTGATGCGGTTCTTCCCATGGTGAAGGGGGAAATCGATCCCCTCCCGGATCTCATGGCCGGCCCCTTCAACACAGAGGAAGAGGTCTACGATGCCATTATCCAGGCCGGCAAGGCCACCGTGGACCTGGGACTGGTGGATTCCTATTTCGGCAACCTTTCCCTCTGTTTTAACCGGACCCTTTACATCAGTCAGACCGGCTCTTCTTTGGACCGGCTGGCCGGGTGCATCGACCCGGTTCCCCTGGACGGGAGTACCAGCGCTGGCCTGACCGCCTCCAGTGAACTCACCGCCCACCTAAAAACCCTGGAACGAACAGGATGCGACACCCTCCTCCACGGCCATCCCAAATTCAGCGTCATCATGTCCATGATCTGTCCTCCGGAGCAGAAGCAGGACTGCCCCCACAGGGATGCCTGCCACATCCGCTGCCCGGAACCCCGGGAGATCAACACCACCCCCATTGTCCCGGGGGAGGTGGGAACCGGTCCCACAGGGCTGTGCAACACCCTTCCCAAGGCCTTTGAACGCAGCAAAGGCGTCATTGTATACGGGCATGGATTATTCACCCGCAGCCAGACGGATTTTAAAAGGGCATTCCAACGGTTGGTGGCCATTGAGGCCCAATGCAAGGACACCTATTTCCATCGAATCAACAGGTTGAGATCCAAAAGAAGATAGGCAGGTGGGACATTTCCCATCACATGCCGGGATTCGGGCTAAATATTTTCGTTGAGCAGAAAGCCGGTCAAATCCTTCATCTTATCCTGGAGTGCCAGCATCTCCTCGGAGGGAAACTGGCGAATCAATTGATCCGATTCCCTATCCATGATCTTCACCACGATCTGGTCGTTCTCCTCGTGAACGCTGAATACCAGTTTCGTTTGGAGGACATCGGACATCTCCTTGAAGGTATCCACCACCCTTTCGACATCCTTTTTGGTCTCCTCAAGGGTGGGCGTGTTTGTGATTTCCGGCTTGTCCTGCTTTGGGGTTGTGCTACCGGCGATGGTTACGGGAGACTCAACGCTGCCGGGCGAAACGATTCCCATGGGACCATACCCATTTGTTTTTGGTGAAATGGCTTCCATTTTTCCCCCTTGGGCGGTTAGGTATCCCCGGAAAATGGAAAAATACAATGAAAACGATCAGGCTTCCCAAAGAAGCGGTTGAAACACGACAAAACAATCTGAACAGGGAATACAAAGGTTACTATAATTTTATATGTCGACCCCGGGGACGAAAACTTTAAAAAAATACGACATCACCGGGGAATGCATTTTTGCAACCCCTGCCTATCAAAGACATAGAGCCTTTACCGAAAAAAAAATCAAACCGTCACAAGACCCAAGCAAAACCCTTACCATACAAGGGGTTTAAGTCTGCTTGATTTTTATACCCTTTGTTTTGAACCCCGTTAGATTCCCATTGCATTTTTGCAAACTTTTTTATAAACTCCTACAAATTTTACGCATCAGGATGGAATACCATGATCAATCAAAAAAAGCTTTTCGGCCCCCTTGGCAACGACACCACACAGGTCGTCCTGGACTGTATTTCCGACGGCGTTTTTACCATAGATTACAATTGGGAAATCACCTCGTTCAACCGGGCCGCCGAAGAGATCACCGGCATCAGCAGGGAAGAGGCATTGGGGCGCCACTGCTGGGAGGTCTTTCGCTCCAACATGTGCGAAGAAGAGTGTGCCTTGAAAAAAACCATGGAAGAAGGCCGCCCCTATATTTCCACCTCTGCATACATCATCAACAGTGAAAAAAGGAAAATACCCATCACCGCCTCCACCTCCCTTCTCATCGATAAGAACGGGGACGTCATCGGCGGCGTGGAAACCTTCAGGGACCATTCCCTGGTGGAGGAACTGAGGAAGGAGCTGACCAGCAGTGTGGAAGTGGAGGACATCGTTTCCAGCAGTGCGGCCATGCGGCGGATCTTTGATATTCTTCCCCAGGTGTCGGATTCCGACTCCTCCGTATTGATCCAGGGGGAAACCGGAACCGGCAAGGAACTCATGGCCCGGGCCATCCACAACATGAGCCACCGCAAGGAAAAACCCTTCATCGCCATCAACTGCGGGGCCCTGCCCGATACCCTTTTGGAATCGGAATTGTTCGGGTATAAAAAAGGCGCCTTTACCAATGCGGCCAAGGACAAGCCCGGGCAGTTCGCCCTGGCCCACGGGGGCACCATATTCCTGGATGAAATCGGGGATACCAGCCCGGCTTTCCAGGTCAGTCTGCTGAGGGTCCTCCAGGAGCACGAATACACCCCCCTGGGTGGCCTTGAAAAGGAAACCACAGACATCCGCATCATTGCGGCCACCAACCGGAATCTGGCCGAAATGGTGGAAAAAAACGAATTCCGCCAGGACCTTTTTTATCGGATCAATGTCATCTGCCTGGCCCTGCCCCCCCTCCGACAACGCATGGAGGATATCCCATTGCTGGTGGAACGCTTCATCTCCAAGATGAACCTTCGCCAGAACAAATTCATCCAGGGCATGGATCAAAAGGTCCTGGCCGCCTTCATGGCCCATGACTTCCCCGGCAACATCAGGGAGCTTGAGAATATCATTGAGCATGCCTTTGTCCTGTGCACGGAAGGGTATATCAAATGTGAACACCTGCCCGGCTTTATCAGCCAGCAGTCCATGGCCCTCCAGGAAAAGACCGATGACCCTGTCAAATCTGCACAGATAAAGCTCATCACCGATGCCCTGGCGCGGAACAACTACAACCGCAATGCTGCAGCAAGGGATCTGGGCATCCACAAAAGCACCCTGTTCCGCCGCATCAAAAAACTGGGAATCAAACTCTGAACCCCCATGGGGGCCTTTTTTCCCTGTATGCCGGGATGGTCCAGATGAAATGGTGAAAATTCAAGGAAGGCCCCACGCCAAATGCGCTACCCCTGACAGGGACGGCAGTCTTAATTCTGCGACCCTTGATCTTCCATGGCATTCTTTTTACAATGGCATAAACCAGGCCCAACAAGCTGGAATCATGCAACAATCCATTTTGACAAAAACCAAAAACGAAATCCGGCACATCCTTTGCAATATTTGGTAACCGGTATGTCCTGAAAACCAGGACACCGACACGAATAACCCAAAAGCTGGCAATCCATTGGAGGCCAAAATGAAAATTGCCCTAACGGTTTGGGGAAACCGGATCTCTCCGGTCTTTGATGCAGCCCGAACCCTCCTGGTCGCAGAAATCCAGGACAAACAGATCAAAAACAAAACCTATATCGGCATTGATCCGGGGAATTCCCAGACGCTTTTGGAGACCCTGGAAAAAATGGAAGTTGGAACCTTGATTTGCGGTGCCATCTCCAAGGCCCCGGCCACCCTGATCACCGGCCACAAGATCCAACTCTTCTCATTTGTGACCGGCAACGCCCTTTCCGTTCTTGACAGCTTTGCCGGCCGACAGGTTCTTGAAAAAAAGCATATGATGCCCGGGTGCAGCAGCCAATACGGCCATACCGCCCCCCCCTCTTCCACACCGTCTCCGTCCTGATTACGGGGGGGGCTTTCCCGCCCAATTCCATGTTGACAAGCTAAAAGAAAAAACAGTACATCTTTTGACAGGCCCTTCTGCCGGTTTTCCGGCGACTCAATGGTGTATCCCCTTGCGGATACGGAATTCTGAACAATTTATCCACACAATGAGGAGCCCCATCAAATGATCTACGAAACATCCACCATTCTGTTTGCCTTTTCCCTTACCCTGTTTGCCGGCCTGTCAACGGGCATTGGGAGCGCCCTGGCCTTTTTTGCCAAAAAGACCAACACCCAGTTTCTCACCGCCTCTCTGGGCTTTTCCGCAGGGGTGATGATCTATGTCTCACTGGTGGAAATCTTTGTCAAGGCCCGGGGGGCCCTGGAAGCCACCCAGGGCCCCTTTCTGGGGTACCTCTACACCACCCTGGCCTTTTTTGCCGGCATTGCCGTCATCGGTATCATTGACAAATTGGTGCCCTCCTATGAAAACCCCCATGAAGTGAAGGGGGTGGAGGAAATGGAGGATTCAGAGGAAATCCGCCGGGGAAAACTCAAACGCATGGGCATGTTTTCGGCCCTTGCCATTGCCATCCACAACTTTCCCGAAGGCCTGGCCACCTTTGTGGGCGGCCTCCAGGATCCGGCCATGGGCATCAGCATTGCCGTGGCCATTGCCATCCATAACATTCCCGAAGGCATTGCCGTATCCGTCCCCCTTTACTATGCCACCGGAAGCCGGAAAAAAGCATTTGGCCTCTCCTTTTTATCCGGCCTGTCCGAACCCGTTGGCGCCCTGGTGGGCTTCTTCCTCATCTACCAGTATTTTACCGATACGGTATTTGGACTCTTATTTGCCTCGGTGGCCGGCATCATGGTATTCATCTCCCTGGATGAACTCCTGCCCACCGCGGAAAAATACGGGGAACATCACATCGCCATGTACGGTGTTGTGGCCGGCATGGTCGTCATGGCGGCAAGCCTGGTGCTCTTTACCTGATACGATCCCAGGAGGTGGAATTGCCCAGCTACGAAGAACTGGCCCAAAGGGTGAAGGTTCTGGAAGCGGAACGCTCCACCAGGGACCATGACCTGGAAACCGGACAACGGGCCCGGAAAAACCATAGGCGGTTCCTCCGGTTCCTTCCCTATCCCGTTCTCATCCGGGACGGACGGCACCGGATCACCTATGTCAATCCGGCCTTTACCCAGACCTTTGGCTGGACCCTGGAGGAACTGCGGGGCCGGACCGGAGCCGACCATGTCCCCCCCCACCTCACCGATGAACTCCCCTCCCTTGTCCGGAACCTTACCCCGAAAAAAACCATCATCAAACTTTCCACCCGGAGGTTAACCAAAACCGGAGATCTCCGGGACGTGGTCATCCGGGTGGGGGTGGACAAGGATGAAACCTTCCACCCCACCGGCATGATCCTGGTCTACAGGGATATAACCATGGAGTTGAGAAACCAGAGGAACAAGGCCGCCATGAACCGCATCTCCAAGGCCCTGCCCCAATATCCAAGGCTCAAAACCCTGTCCGACTACGTGGGCAATGAAATCAAGGAAATGCTGGGAACCGAGGGGGCCAATATCATTCTCCTCACCCCATCGGAGGATGAATTCTACTTTCTCACCGCCGCCCACGACGACCCCGGCACGGAAAAACGCATCCGGAACATCCGCTTTGGCGTGGATGATCCTGTGGCCGGCCAGGTGGTGAAAACAGGGGAACCGGTGATCATGAACACCATGGCCCACCAGTACGACCTCCACCAACGGCGCAACGCCAAAATCGGTTACACCGTGCGCAACCTCATGGTGGTGCCCCTGAAAACCAAGGAACGCACCATCGGCGTCATCACCGCAGACAATAAAAAAGAAGGGGAATTTGACGCCACCGACCTGGAGATCCTTAACACCCTGGCCGGCACCGTTGCCCTGTCCATTGAGAATGCCCGGGTTTCCGAAGCCCTGAAAAAGGCCAACCAGGAACTCCAGGACCTGAACACCGCCAAGGACAAGATGCTCTCCCACCTCTCCCATGAACTCAAGACTCCCACGGCCATCCTTTTATCCGCCGTAAAGATCCTTTCCAGAAAGCTGGAGCCCCTGCCAAAGGAGACCTGGGAATCCACCCTGGAGCGGATCCGTAGAAACCTTGACCGCATTGTGGGCATCGAAGACGAGGTATATGATATCGTTGAAAAGAAAGCCTTTCTCCACCGCCCCATGTTCTCCATGGTCCTTTCCCAGTGCACAGACCTTTTCCAGAGCCTGGCCGAAGAAGAGACCCGGGATCCGGACCTGGCAGACCGTATCAAAGAAAGGGTGACAGAACTCTATGGCGGGGAAAGCCCCGTTCCCGTTTCCATTCCCGCCCATGAATTCACCCAAAGGATTCTGGAAAACCTGGCACCCGAGATAGAACGCCGCCACCTCATCCTTCACCAGGATCTTCCCCCGGCACCGGAGATCACCATCCCAGAACAGGTCCTGGAAAAAATCATCACCGGCCTGGTCCGCAATGCAGTGGAAAACACCCCGGACGGAGGCCGGATCAAGGTCAGCCTCAAGGACACCCCGGCCCATGTCACCCTCATCATAGAGGACAACGGCATCGGCCTTACCCCCAAGACCCGACAACGGATCTTCCAGGGCTTTTACACCCCAAAAGAAACCCTGGACTATTCCTCCAAACGCCCCTTTGACTTCAACGCCGGCGGCAAGGGGGCCGACCTTTTACGCATGCGGATCTTTTCAGAACGCCACCGCTTCAGCATCCACATGGATTCCCACCGCTGCTCCCGCCTCACCAGGGAAGAGGAGGTCTGCCCCGGCACCATTGCCGATTGCAGAACCATCCATTCCAATACCCTGTCCCCGGACCATCTCTGCGACGGATGGACCCGGGTCTTCCTCAGCTTTCCCAAGGAGGCCAACCAAGCCCCGGGTTCCCCCTAACAGGTGTTAAACCTTCTGCTCTCGGGCATGGAAGCAGGGGATGCACAGATCCTTGCCCCCCATGCGCCGGATCCGGGACTCCATCACCTTTTCTTTGCAATTTTCACAGACCATGGAGGCGAGAATCCGGGCCCGTCTTACCGGGGGTGCATTCACCGGTTTGACCATGAATAGGTCCGACAAGGGCGTTTCCATGATGGCCCGGGCCCTTGCGGCCTTGGGGTTTTCCGCCGTGGGATCGTCGGGTACAACTTCGTCCAGAAACAGGGCCCGGAAGCCCGTTTCAGCCCCCCGGTCAAAAAAGGTGAATCCGGCCTTGCCGTAGTCCCAGTGGATCAGGTTGCCCTTGCCGTAGGTGCAGGGGGTGAGGAACTGGATGGCGTCCACCCCGCACATATCGGTCTCGGTGACGCAGACAAGGTCGGAATCCGGGGTGATGTTCAGCTCTTTGCGGGCCAGCTCGGCCACACGGATCCCAATGGCCAGGCCGGGGCAGGAATGGCCGTGGAAGTTAATGGTGGCCTCAATTTCTTTAAAATCAATGGTACAGCTCATGGTATCTCCTTTGGAATATCAATGGATGTTGGGCAGCCTTTGGAAACTGTTTTCCAAACAAGGCTATGCCTGGAAGGCAAAAGGGTCAAGGATAAGAAGGGGAAAAGGGTTTGATTTCCCCATTGAAATCCACTAGGATCTATCCTTTACCCCGGATGTTCTTCCCCGGTCAGGTTTAAAAAACCAATGAAAATGGGGATGGAATATCCGGGCGACAACACTTGAAAGGACAGATCCATGCTCAAAGATCTCATCAAAGACAGATCCAGGATACACACCAGGGATCTGCGCTTTTCCACCTATCCGGTCAACGATACCGATGTGGTGGTCCACGGGGAACTCAAGGACATGCGCCATGTCTCCATCTTCCACGTCACCGGTGTGGTCAAACACCCCGGCCCCATCCACCATATTTCCTTTACCTGCCGGCTCAGCCCGGACCCCCTCCGTATTGTGGAGGCCGAGGCGGAAATGCCCACGGTTCCCCTTGGGGAATGCCGGGAGTGTCTGGACCGGGTGGCCCTGCTCAAGGGCATTGAAATCAAGTCGGGCTTTTCCGGAGAGGTGGACCGCATCATGGGGAGGACCAAGGGCTGCACCCATCTATGCCACCTCATTAAAACCATGGCCCAGGAGATGGTCCACGGCTGGATGACCTGGAACCGGAGAAAAACAGAAGACCGGCCGGAACGACCGCCCCTGGCCAAGGAACGCAAGTATCTCATTGACTCCTGCAGGGTGTGGAAAAGGGGCGGCACCCGTATCCGTCAATTGGAAGCCGCCGGAAGAAAGATATGAAGGGGGTCAGGATTTCCCGTCCCAGAGATATTCCCCAAGATCGATCCGGCCTGCCACAGACACCACCACCCCTTCGGATTCCAAAAGGGCCTTTTGCTCTTCCAGCCCCTGGGAGGGTTTCAGGGAGATCTTCCCCTGGGCATTGATCACCCGGTGCCAGGGCAGATCATACTTCCGGGACATGGAATGGAGGAGCCGGGAGACCTGGCGGGCGCCCCGGGGATTTCCGGCCAGGGCAGCGGCCCTGCCGTAGGTGAGAACCCGTCCATGGGGAATGGCCTTTAGAACGGCCAGAACAGATGTGGTAAAGGCGGTGTGCATGGGAAGGTATCCTGCCACGAAGCCGGGGCATTATCAAGCCCCATTTCCCATGCATGGGCCCGGCCCACATGGACCAGATGCCTTTTCCCATGCCTTGATTCGACCCCACACTTCCCATTTACATCCCCCCTTGACTAGGGTATTCATAATTCCGCCAATGGATTCCCCGGGCCCAGTGCTCAGCCCCATGCAGGCACCATTTAAGAAACAGATAAGACAAAAAGAACAGCCCCATGCAAAAAACCCTGTACATTCTCATTGACGGCCTCCGCACCGATGCATTTGAAACCGCCAACACCCCGGGAGCAGACCGGCTCAGAAAAAGGGGGTGTTACTTCCCCGACGTCCGGACCGTCTCCCCTCCCCAGACCCTGCCGGCCCATTTCACCATCTTTTCAAGCCTGCCCCCCCTTGGCCACGGCGTCATGAACAATACCGGGCTGCCCGATCCCTGCTCACATTCCCAAAACCTTTTCCTTCAGGTTAAAAACCAGGGCAAAAGTGTTTCCGCCTTTTACTCCTGGGAACATCTGCGCAACCTGGCGCCCGCCGGCACCCTGGACCATTCCCTCCATATCCGGGTACAGACCGAAGCCGATCTTTCCCGCCTGGCGGACAACGCCCTGGCACACCTGGAAGATCAGTCACCGGATTTTTGTTTCCTCTACCTGGAATGGACCGACATCGTGGGCCACAAATCCGGCTGGATGTCCAGGGACTATATAAAGGCAGTGGAAACCTGCGACCAGGCCCTCTCGCGCTTTCTCCATCTCATGGACCGCCCCGATGCCCCCTATACCCTTGTCATGGGCTCCGACCACGGCGGAGAAGGATACCACCACATGGAGCCGGGCCCGGGGGTGGACCAGACCCCCCTGGTCATGGCCGGACCTCAAATCCCACAGGGAACCGTCATTGACAGACCGGCATCCCTCACGGACATCGCCCCCACCCTGGCCGCCAACATGGGAGTTCCTCCCCATTTCGCCTGGGAGGGTCGCAACCTGCTCGCCTAGGCACTACAGAACAATTGGGGTAAAATGTCCTTGCCTGATCTGCGGCGGTCCAAAGCCGTTAGCCGTGAATCAACCGCTTGCAGCAACTCATTATAACTGCGCATCCCGGGCTTGCAGATTAGGCAAATCCAATTCGTGTAACATCCGGACTGGAAAATTGACATTTTTACGGCATCTCCCCTTGATTTATCGCCGGATTCTCAATACGATACCTAATATATCTTTCTCCAGGGAAGAACTTTCAACGAATTTTCCTTTTTAAAACCGGTGTTTCGCATCCACATTCGCATCTTCCCCGGAATCATCCCAAAGGGTTCAACCAAGGTTCGATATAAATGGGCCCATGCCCAGCCGGGGCATAAGGCCCGGGCTTCCGTCTTATCTATATACAAAGGAGGATCCCATGTCCTCATCCGACACCCGCCCCACTCCGGATATCCCTCCCACACATGTGGTGGGTATTGGTGCCTCTGCCGGCGGCCTCATTGCCCTGGAAGAGTTTTTTAAAACCATCCCATCCAAAACCGGCCTGGCCTTTGTGGTCATCCAGCATCTGCCCGCCGATCACAAAAGCATGATGCTGGAACTGCTCTCCCGGCACACCGAACTCCATGTCCACTACATCGAGGACAATATGCCCCTGAAGGCCGACAGTGTTTACCTTATCCCGCCGGGGTACAACGTCAAACTCTTCCACAACACCTTTATCCTATCCAAGCCCGAGGAACACCAGCGACAGCTCAACCTGCCCATTGATGTCTTCTTCACCTCCCTGGCCGACGACCAGGAGGAAAAGGCCATTGCCATCATCCTGTCGGGCACGGGAAGCGACGGCTCCCGGGGCATCCGCCACATCAAGGAAAATTTCGGCATCAACATTGTTCAAGACCTGGCAACGGCCCAGTTTGACGGCATGCCCAAAAGTGCCATGGAAACCGGCATTGTGGATTTCATCCTCCCGCCGGACAAGATGATCCACCACATCCTGGCCTATATCCAGCACCCCTTTGCCAAGCAGACCAGCTGCCAGCCCCGGATCATTGCCGACGAAAACGGGCTCAGCAGGATCTTTTCCATCCTCCGGGAAAACCATCTGGTGGACTTTACCTTTTATAAACAGGCCACGGTACTCCGGCGCATTGAACGCCGCATGACCATCAACCAGATGCACGAACTCCAGGACTATATCAAATACCTGGAAAGCTACCCCAAGGAAGTCAAGATCCTCTACAACGAGCTGCTCATCGGGGTGACCAGCTTCTTCCGGGATCCCGAGGCTTTTGACCTGCTCAGAAAGGAAATCATTCCCCAGCTGCTGACCCAGAAAAAAAACCAGGAAATCCGCTTCTGGGTAGAGGGCTGTTCAACCGGGGAAGAGGCATACAGCCTGGGTATCCTCTGCCGGGAGGTCATGGAACAGGCCCAGGTCTCCCCCAATATCAAAATCTTTGCCACGGATGTGGACAAACGGGCCATCATGACCGCCTCGGACGGCATATATCCGGAAAGCATTTCCGCAGACCTTTCCCCGGCCCAGCTGAGCAAGTACTTTTACCACAGGGACGGCCACTATCAGGTGACCCGGCAAATCAGAGAAATGGTGGTCTTTGCCCAGCACAATATCCTTAAGGATCCCCCCTTTACCAACATCGACATGGTGACCTGCCGCAACCTGCTCATCTATCTCCAGCCCATTCTCCAGAAACGGGCCCTGGAAAAATTCAACTTCGCCCTGAAGCAGGACGGGATCCTCTTCCTGGGCAGCAGCGAATCCATCGGTGAGATGAGCTATTATTTCGAGCCGGTGAACAACAAGTGGAAGATCTACCGTTCCAGGGGCAAACAGATCCACGGCCTGAGCGGGCTGGACCGGTTCACCCCGGAGCGGTTCGAAAAGAAAATCTTCGCCCATCCCATCGGCGGCACCTCCCCCCGCCCCCTGGTCAGGGACCGGGTTCTGGAAAAGCTCCTCAATGTGGTGGCCGAGCGCTACCTGGATCTGGCCATCATGGTCAACGATGCCAATGAAATCCTCCATGTCCTGGGGAACACGGACCTTTTCCTGAGATTCCCGGCAGGCAAACCGGTGAACGATGTGCAAAAGGTATTGATCAAGGAACTCAAGGTGCCGGTGATTGCAGGGCTCCAGAAAATATTCAAGGACAATGAGCCAGCCAAATACGCCAATGTCCAATTCCATGCCAACGAAACCCTGGTCTCGGCCAAGATGGAAATCCATCCCCTCCAGGACAAGGGGGACCACCAATCCCTGGCCGTGGTTTTCATCGAGGTGATCAAACAAGCCAAGGAAGCCGATGGTATCCAGATGGAAGAAATCGACATCCATGCGGAGCGCCGCATCGAAAACCTGGAAAACGAACTCCAGTTCACCCGGGAAAGCCTCCAGACCACCATTGAGGAACTGGAAACCTCCAACGAAGAGCTGGGCGCCACCAATGAAGAGCTCATGGCCAGCAATGAAGAACTCCAGAGCACCAACGAAGAACTCCAGTCCGTGAACCAGGAACTCTACACGGTCAATGCCGAATACCAGGGCAAAAACCTGGAGCTGGTGGAAACCAAAAACGACCTGGAGAACCTTCTGGCCAACCTGGCCACCCCCATCCTTTTTCTGGATGAAAATCTGGAAATCCGGCAATTCACCCCCCAGATCATCACCCTTTTCAAAATCACGGAAAAGGATGTGGGACGCCCCATTGACCACATTGTCCACCAATTTGTGGACCTTGATTTCAAATCCATACTCCAAGGGGCCCCCAGCCCCGGCCAAACCGAAGAATGGGAAGGCGTCACCCGGGAGGACACCTATTACCTCATCAAAATCCAGCCCTATCGGATCTCCGACCATTATACAGCCGGGGTCATCCTGGTTTTCATCGACATCACCAAACGGAAAAAAGACGAATTCATGTTGCGCCGGCTGGCAACGGTGGTCACCGATTCCAACGATGCCGTCACCGTCCAGGATCTGGAAGGGAATATCACGGCCTGGAACCATTCGGCGGAACGGATCTACGGCTACTCGGAAGAGGAGGCCCTGTCCATGAACATCCGCCAGCTCATCCCCGAAGATGCCATGGGAGATCCCCTTGCCTACCTGGATGTCCACCGGGAAACCGACCCCATGACCCCCTATCCTTCGGTGAGGCAACATAAAAACGGAAAACCCATTGAGGTCATGATCACGGCCAGCCACCTCGTGGACGACCAGAACCAGGTGGTGTCCGTTGCCACAACCGAGCGGGAACTCAATCCCGCCACAACCTCCTAGGAGTGCCATGACAAATCCTAAAACACCATTTCCCCATCTTAGAAAAAAGGCAGAACGGCTCATCAGAGCCAAGGAACTTTCCGTGGATATCTCGGACCCGGAAAATATTCCCGTCCTGATCCACGATCTCCATGTCCACCAGGTGGAACTGGAACTCCAGAACAACGAACTGCTCCAGACCCAGCGGCAACTGGAAATGGCCAAGGAAAAATACTACCAGCTCTTTAACCAGGCCCCTGTGGGATATATCTCCGTGGACGAGGCCGGCATCATCATGAAATCCAACCAGGCATTCCTGGACATGCTGGACTACCCCTTTTCAAGCCTTAACAAAAGGCCCCTGATCCAGTTCATTGTTCAGGACGACCGGAACACCTTCCTGGGGTTGTTCAGGCAATACAGCCGCCACCGGCAGACCGGCACCTTTGACGTGCGCCTGGAAACCAGCGAAAAAAAAATCATCGATGTCCAACTCAACATCAAGTCCAACGCCAACTTCCCCATCAATGCCAAGGAGGATCAATCCACCCTGATCGCCATCACCGATATCAGCGAAAAAAAGAGCTACCAGACCGCCCTTCAGCAACACAAGAAACGGTTGAACACCATCATCGAAGACATTCCCGCCATGATCTGCCGATTCAACCCCAGGGGGAACATCATCTTCAGCAACACGGAATTCGACCGGTATTACACCATTGCCGTCCCCCACCATCCCCCCCCCAATTTTTTCCATGTCCTGCCCCGGGACCGGCAGGAATCCATTTTCAAAACCTTTTTGGATCTTACCCCGGAAAGGCCCCTGAGGACCTTTGAACTTTCCCTGGACCCAGAGAGCCCCAATGCCCGCTGGCAAAGATGGACCATCCGGGCCCTCTTTGGGCCCCGGAGCAAGGCAGATGCCTTCCAGGCCGTGGGAAGAGACATATCAGAAGAAATCCAGAACCAGCAGGAAAAAGAGGAAAAGGAGAAGCTCCAGAGCCTGGTGGAACTGGCCGGTGCCGTCTGCCACGAACTTCGTCAGCCCTTGCAGGTCATCATCGGCCAGACCGAGCTCATCGCCCTGGACGCAGAACAGAAACGGGACATCACCAATGACATCAAACAGCTCAAAGGGCAGATCCATCGCATCAACGGTGCGTTGAACCAATTGGATCACATCACCCGGTACCGGACCAAACCCTATGTGGGAGATGCCAAGATCATCGATTTGAACCAAAGCTGTGAACGCCGCCGCCATCAACGCCATACCGTTTCGCAGACCCTGTCCATCGAATTCAAGGACATTCCCCAGGTCCAGGCCCCCATCCTGGACATTTCAGCGGGGGGGGTCTCCTTCCAGCCCTGCCGGGGACTGGAGGATGCCTTTGGGGACAAGGCCCTGACCTGCCGGATCATGGATCCAGGAAACCAGATTATGGTGGACCGGCTCACCGGTTATCTCATCCCTGCGGACCCGGTTAAACCGATCGGATCCCGGCTGCCCCCCCCCATGAAACAGGCCCTTCAGTTCACCCCTTTAGAAGGGCCCCAACTCCAGGCAATGGAGCGCCTTATCAAAGACTTGAGCGTTGCCCCAAATTCGTCGTAGGCATGACAGGTTGAATTCCCCGTCCATATCCAAAACAGGAGAAGGCCCATGCACCGTGTCGGCATCCACCCATTGAAATTGTTTTTCCTCCCCCTTCTCTCCCTGGGATGGCAGCACCCCGCCCTGGGGGCAGAGCAACGCATCATCGTCCTGGAAACCATGGAGGCCCCCATTGCCAAACAATTCACCCGGGCTTTTCTCCAGCATTTCAAGGAGTTGGAACCCTCCACAACCCCCAAAATCCGCCGCCTCAACGCCAAGGGGGAGCTGTCCCAATCCCAGCAGAAACGCAGCCGGTTGACGGAAAAAGTATCGGAACTATTACTCAAACAGGCGGACATGGTCCAGAGCAACGCCACGGTGGTGCGCCAGCTCAAATACGACCACGACACCAACCAGGCCCTGAGGGAGCAGATGAAAGCCTATGCCGGAATGGTGGCGGAAGAACCGGCCCTGTGGAAAAAGGATCAGGGCTGAAGCTTGCGGGCCGCCCGTTTTTCAAAAAAGACAATGGTCCTGGACAGGGAAAAGGTAAGGATAAAATAGAGCACGGTGATGGTCACCCAGATCTCAAAGGTGAGAAAGGTGGCCGACATGAGTTCCATGCCCTGGAAGGTGAGCTCCTGGATGGAAATCACCGAAACAATGGCGGAATCCTTGATGGTGGAGATAAACTGACCCGCCAGGGGAAAGGCCGTCTTTTGGAAGGCCTGGGGCAGGATAACCAGAAGAAAAATCCGGGCCCGGGACAGGCCGATGGAGGCCGCAGCCTCCCATTGCCCCTTGGGAATGCCATTGATCCCCCCCCGCACGATCTCGGAAATATAGGCCCCCTCGTACAGCCCCAGGGCCACCAGGGCCGATACAAAGGCGTTGATCTGCCCCGGTTTCGCCAACAATACCGACATAAGACGCTGGAGCCCGGGGCTTCCCTTCCTCACCCATTGATCCAGGGCCAGGGCGTCCAGAAACTGGCTGGAGATGAAATAGTAAAAGAGGATCACCAGGACCAGTGAGGGGATGTTCCGCACCGTTTCCACATAGAGCCGGGAGATGAACCGGGCCGTGAAATTCCCCTTGGCCCCCATGATCCCGGACACCGTCCCCAGAAGAAACCCCAGTATAACGGACCAGACACTCAACTTGATGGTGGTGATGAATCCCTTTAACAGGGTATTGGCCTTCCATAGCCCGGTGCTGTTTTCCCTGAAAAGAAAATAGCCGGGGATGGATTCCCACTGCCACTCGTAGTCCAGGACTGTGCCCATGCGGGAGAAAAAAGAATAAATTGCCGCTGCAACAATGAGTGCAGCGGCAATGTCGACAAGGGTAATGCGGTTGGATGCGGATCTGTTCAGCACGTTGAAACCACCAGGGGTAAAAAAGGATTACTTGACCTGGTCGGCCCAGGCTTTGGACTTGAACCAATAGGCTTCCCGTTCCGCCAGGAATCCGGAAGAATGGGCATTGAGGATCCAGTTGTTAAAAAAGTTCAACGCATCGAAATCCCCCTTTCGCAGGGCAAAGCCAATGGGCTCCTTGGTGAAATTCTCCTCCAGGGGAACGTAGAGTTTCTTGGGGAATTTCAAGGCATGGAACACGGGCATGGGTGCCGAGGAGACCACGGCATGGACCCGGCCCAGGTTCAGCTCCTGCAGGGCCTGGCTTTCATTTTCAAACAATTTGAACTCGGCCTTGGGCATGTGTTTGCGGGCAGCCTGTTCTGCGGTGGTGCCCATGCGAACGGCAATGGTCACCCCGGGCTGATTAAAGTCCTTAAGGCTGTTAAATCCTTCCGCCTTTTTACGATGGGCCACCATGGACATTCCGGAATATTCGTAGGGGGAGGTAAAGTTGACCTTGAGATTCCGCTTCGGGGTAATGCCCATCCCGCCGATGATCACGTCGAATTTCCCCGTGAGCAGGGCCGGAATAATACCGGACCAGGCCGTGGGAACAAACTCCACCTTTACCCCCATATCTTCGGCCAGCTTCCGGGCCACATCTATCTCAAACCCAATGAGATTCCCCTGTTTATCCTTCATGGCCCAGGGTACGAATGTGGACATGCCCACCCGGATCACACCGGCTTTCTGAATTTTTTCAATCACACTTTCTTGGACCAACTGGTTACCGAGATCACCGGCAAATACCGTTGACACGCAGAGAAACACCAAGGCCGAAGCCATCACAATGTATCGTCTCATGGACATCTCCTTCATGGGGATTAGGATTTATTGGATATAGGTCATCCTTTTCTCAAAACGCCGTATGATAAAGGAAAGGGTAACCGTAATGGACAAGTAGCATAATGCCACAACAAACCATATTTCAAAAGTTAAAAAGGTCTGGGAAACGATTTTCTGACCCTGCATGGTCAAGTCAAAAATGGAGATGGTGCTCACCAGTGCCGAGTCCTTTATAAGGGAGACCGACTGGCCTGCCAGCATGGGCAGGGTTTGGCGCAACATCTGTGGAATCAGCACCTTATAATAGGTCACGGGCACGGAAAGTCCCAGGCTGTGGGCCGCTTCAAACTGCCCCCTGGGCAGGTTCACAATGCCCGAGCGGATGATCTCGGAGCTATAGGCGCCCTCAAACAGGCTCAAGGCGATGACCGCAGACCAGAAGGCCGATATATCCAGCACCGGCGAAATAACAAAATAGATCACAAAAATCTGGATGAGCAACGGGGTGTTCCGAATCACCTCCACATAGGACCAGGATAAAAATCGCAGCACGGGAAAGGGAGAAAGACGGGCCAGGGCCGATACCACCCCGATGATCAAGGACATGACAAGCCCCCAAAGGGAAATCCGCAGGGTCACCCAGAGACCCGCCATGAGGAGGCCCGGGGTCGGGTGGCCGTTTTCAAAGGAAAAAAGGTAGGGCCAAATCCGATACCATTGCCAATTGTAATCAAGGTTCCGGTATCCGGCCACGAGAATCAGCAGCAACACACCTGAAAAAAACAGGGCGGTCACCCACTGGGATCTGGGTTTCATTGTATGTCTTTCGTTATTCACGGGTTAGTAATTGTAACACAGCCCGGAGCCATGTTCCAAGACCTCAGATATTTCGAACCATCCGGACCAGGAACTGTCCGCCCTCCCCCTGGGAGGCAAGGTTGCAGGCAAAACCATGGCGGTCGGCATAGTAGGAAAGGGTTTTTAAATCCAGATACAGCCAGTCAAAGGTCTCCCCCCGGATATCGCCATAGGTGATATCAAACTGGGTTTCCCAGGCCCCCCACCCTTCCGGGTTTTCATCCCAGGGCATTTCCCGGTCTTCACAGGCATGGACGTTGAGGTTGGTGGAATCGGTGAGCACCTGTCCCCCGGGGGCCAAGAGGCGAGGAAGGCAGCCAAAGAACCGGTTCAGCCCCCCAAGTTTTCCGCAAAGGCCGATGCCGTTCATGAGCATGAGAAGGGTATCAAAGGGCCGGCAGGTCAGATCAAAAACAGAATCCTGCCGGATCTGCTTCACCCCCCGGCGTTCCATGGCCCTCACACAACCCGGGGAGATGTCCAGGGCGGTCACATCCATTCCCCTTTCCTGGAGATAAAGGCTGTGGCATCCGCTGCCCGCCCCCACATCGAGAATCCGCCCCCGGCACAGGGAAAGGGCCTGCTGCTCCATCCTTCCCATTTCATCAACGGTGCGGCACATCATTTCTCCTGTCATCTTGCCCATTTCCAGATGGGGAGAATAGACCGTGACATGGGCCTGGTCGTCCCCGTCCAGATAATCCAGGATCATCCGGCCCATGGGGTCTGCATCTGAATTTAAAATTCCGCCCTCCATGTTTATCTCTCCTCAATGGAAACCGAAGCGTTCCTGGTTGAATCCCGACCGGTGATCAGGGTGGCCGTCATCATTTCCAGCACCTGTGTTCCAATGCGGTGCATATGGGCAATGCGCCGGGCCTCGGATTGCCCCGGATAGTTCCGATAGGCAATGAGGATACCCGAAAGGGAGGCAAAAAGGGAATGGGCCATGATGCGGGTCTGCCCGGTGCAGCCCATTTCAATGAAGACCTGTTCCAAAACATCCATGAGATTTCGCCCCACCGGGTTCAACTCCTCCACGGCACCGGCATCGCTGGTGCCGTGGAGGGCCAGGTGGGTGATCATCCGCCACTGGGCCATGCGCTGGATATAATAATCCAGAAAACAGGGAATGACCACGGCAAGGCTCTCCCGGCCCCGGCCCTGGATGCGGTACCGCAAAAGGGAGATAAAGGTCTCGGCATCCTGGCAGACAATCCGGGTGTACAGTTCTTCCTGGTTTTTGAAATAGGTGTAGATGGAGGATTTGGCAATGCCGGCGGTCCTGGCGATTTCCGCCATGCTCACCCTGTCATAGGTCTTCTTTCCAAAGACCTCCCGGGCCGCATCAATGATAATCTGTCGGCGCAGTTGTCGTTCTTTTAGCTTGAGTTTTATAAGGGTGTCTTTTTTTTCCATTTTTCCGTCCAGCCCCCCTGGGGCAGCCGTAATTTTCCGTCGCTGCCGGAATCCGCGATGCCGGGTGTGTACCACATCACCTGGAAAACCACAAGCAAAGCCCGCCCCTGTTTTTCATCCGCAAACGCTCTGATTCAACCTTTGCTTCAGGCGTTTCCACCCGGGTAAAAACCCATCCATAAACCCATAGAACCGGGCATTATGCCCCGCTTCCAGCAGATGGACCATTTCATGGACCACCACATATTCCACCAATTCCATGGGCAGGGCGGCAAGGCCAAGTGCCAGCCAGATCCGCCGTTTCTGGATATTACAGCTTCCCCACCGGGTTTTCATGCGACGGATCCGCAGTTCCGCAACCGACACCTGGATAACCGGCTCCCATTTGTGCACCAGATCGGCACCGGTCTTTGAGAGCACCCCACGATACCAGGATTCCAGAATCCGGCCCCGTCCCTCGGTGCTGGTACGGGCCGGTGCATACAAAAGAAGCCGGTTGTCCTCCCCCGATTCAACCCGGGCCCGTCCTTGGTGGACCTCAAGGGTGTGTGGCGTCCCGAGAACAGGGTGGATCTCCCCTGTGACATGGGCGGAGGGGGGAGGTTGAACCCCACGGGTTTTCAACTTCCCGACCTGGCGCTGCATCCAGGGCAGCTTCTGCCGGATGGCCTGGTCAAGGCGGTTGTCGGATACCCCATGGGGCACAGAGATCCCAATGGTCCGGGAGACCGGATCCAGTCGAAAGTAGATATGGCGGATGGATTTGCGGGAAATCTCAAGGGACCATCGGCAAAGGTCCGGGTCCCCTGAGATCAAAGGGTGGGAAGGGATCACTTCTGTTTTTTCAACCGTTCAAGGATATTGGCCACCAGTTCCCCCCCGGGGGTCTGGGCCATGGGATTGATGGAAATCAGCCCCTCCCAGGCTTTAATGGCCCCCGGCAGATCCTCCAGATCATGCATGAGTACCACCCCCTTGTTGAACCGGGGAGTATCCAGAACCCCGTCTGCAGCAATGGCCCTATCAAACATCTCCACCGCCTTTTTGGGCTGTTCATTTCGCCGGTACATCACCCCGAGATCGGTGAGGACAGGGGCATTGTCCGGCTTGATGGAAAGGGATTTTTCATAGGCTTCAATGGCGTCCTTGAACCGGTCGCTGTCAAAAAACTGATGGCCCAGCTGGGCCCATGCCTCCGGGTCATCGGGGTTTTCCTTGAGATACTGCTCCAGCTTCAGGATACGGGATGCGATCTCCGGAGAGGGATCGGGCATGGCCTGCTTATTCTCGGCCTGGGGCGGCATGGACATCCCGACCGGGGCGGCGGACCCGGCCAGCTTAAACGAGGTAAAGGCCGCACCTCCCACAAACCCCAGGGTCAGGGCAACGGCCATGGCCAGGATCAATGTCTGCCGGGTCACCATATTGGTCTCAGTTTTTTTCATCTATCACTCCGTTTTTCCTATTTGGTTCCATGCCCGGGTCCTTAAAACCAGCCCGGGGATTAAAGGGGATAAGCTGACGGGGCCGGAAAAACCGTGTTCCGTCAGACCACCTGGATGTGCCAGGGTTCAAACCGGACCCCCAATCCATTGTCCCGCCCATAGCGGAAATGGATATATCCCAGATCCATCAACCGATAATAGATCCGGGTTTTTGTAAATTGTTCCGTAAAGTTGTAAATGCCAAACCCCTTTTTTCCCACGTCAAAATCCCCCACCCCGTGGAAGGAATATCCCGGGGGCGCCAGGGAGCGGGATGCCATGGACAAATTGCCCTTGCAGGTTTGGGTCTTGTTCAAAAAGAGGAGGAATTGCTTCATCATCCCACGCACCCCCGAGGTCAGGACCACATCCCCCCCCACCTGGTCCAGGATGTCCCGGTAGACCGTTTCGGGGTCACCCCGGAACAGATAATTGCCGGTGCGGGCCACCTTGACCACATCCTTTTTATTAACCCTGGCCGTCAGGGAAACCATGGGCTTGTCCCCCATGAACCCGTAAACCGACGCATCCCGGTGGAACAAGGCATCCATAAAGTCCTGCTCCTCCCGGGTAAAGGCACCGATACGGGGATAATTCCGTCCCAGATAAAGGGCCTGGTCAAATGCCAGCAGGGCAAAGTTCCCATATCCCACGTGGCGCTGGACCCGTTTTAAACGTCCCAGGCAGGTGCCAAGCAATGCCAAATGGTCCGGGGGCAGGATCACATCGTCTTCAAAGGCCTGCTGGAAAAATCGCTCCTTGATCAATCGATCCTTGACCCCCTTGTCACTCCGGGAATCCGGCTGGATCCCGGCCATGAGCAGCGGGGTCTTCAGCCCCACCATGCCCATACCGGCCCATATGATAAAATTCCGTCTCTGCATCCAACTCAATACTGGTAAATGGTCATCCCCGAGGCCCGTATATTTCAAGGTTAAATTTCAAGACATATCCGGGCGGAAACGACAGCCATTGTACCCCATCACCCTGGGTGGGAAAAGATTTTTTTCCCCGGCAGGGGCACATCCCGTTCCATATCGGCTCCCCAACAGTAGCAATTCCGGAACCCTTTTCACAGGCAAAAGTCGCACCCACGCAACCCAACCATCCCCACCCCCTTGTCCCCGACACCTAACCGCCTGATTTTATGCCACTCTCACAAACTTAAAAATCACACTTTCCCTGGCATACATTGTGCTGTGAATTACATGGGGAAAGCCGGGGCAAAATCAAGCACGCCCGGATATTGTCATGAAATATTCGGGACAGCATTTTGGGATGCGGTTCCCACACGGACAAGGGGGTAAGAATTCCCGGCACCAAATGTTTCCCGGTTGTCCCCAGATCCCGCAGCTTTGAACCAACCGACCGATTCATGAATGCACCGGTCCTGATGCGGTACTGGGAACCCACAGAACACCATTAACCTTTTTGAAAGGAAGGATAAATGGCAGAGACTGTCATTAAGCTTGGAAAGCGAAAGCAAACCCAGACATTTCTGGATAAAGTAAAAGAGATCCTCCCCGAAGGCGGCAACCTCAATGCCTGCCTCACCTGTGGTGCCTGTTCTTCAGGCTGTCCTGCAACCGGACTGGGAGACATGGATCCCCGTAAATTCCTGCGCATGGCCGCCCTGGGAATGGACGAAGAAATAGCCGCATCCGACTGGGTCTGGATGTGTACCATGTGCCAACGCTGCATCTACGTCTGCCCCATGCAGATCGACATCCCCCAGCTGGTCTTCAATGCCCGGGGCCTGCGCCCCAGGGAAGAACGCCCCAAGGGGATCCTGGGATCCTGTGACATGGCCCTAAAAAACGAAACCACCTCTGCCATGGGTACCACCCAGGAAGACTTTGAGTTTGTTGTGGAAGACGTTCTGGAAGAATACCAGGAAGCCCAACCTGAATTCGCCGACATGGTCGCCCCCATCGGCAAAGAGGATGCGGAATTCTTCCTGAACCAAAACTCCCGTGAACCCGTGACCGAACCCGATGAAATGGTCCCCCTGTGGAAGATCCTCCACCTGGTGGGCGCCGACTGGACCTATGGAACCAAGGGCTGGGCCGGCGAGAACTATTGCATGTTCCTGGCCGACGACGACTCCTGGAAACAGATCACGGAAACCTCCGCCAACGAGGCCAATCGATTGAGGAGCAAGACCTTCCTCAACACCGAGTGAGGCCACGTAACATTCTCAGTCCGGGCCGGACTGAAAAAATATGGTCTTGACCACGAATTCGACGTTAAAAACATCTACGAATACTACGCAAAATGGATCCGTGAAGGCAAACTCAAGGTCAACTCCGACTGGAACAAGGACCTGAAGATCAAATTCACGGTACAGGATCCCTGCCAGATCGTCCGCAAGAGCTACGGCGACGAGATTGCCGACGACCTGCGTTTTGTTGTGGAATCCGTTGTGGGTAAAGAAAACTTCATCGACATGCAGCCCAACAAGTCCAACAACTATTGTTGCGGCGGGGGCGGCGGTTTCCTCCAATCTGGATTCAAGGAAGAACGTCTGGCATACGGCAAGTTGAAGGACAGCCAGATCCAGGCCACCGGCGCCACCTATTGCATCGCCGGCTGCCACAACTGCCACGCCCAGATCCACGAGCTGTCCGAACACTACGGCGGCGAATACCACGTGGTCCATCTCTGGACCCTGATCTGCCTCTCCCTGGGCATCCTTGGCCCCAATGAACGGGAGTACCTGGGAGACGACCTTAAAGAGGTCAACGTCTTCCACCCTGAAAGCGCCATGTAAGCAGCCCTCTGCTGCCGAATCGGTATATGGGAAAGGGCCGGTGGGGATGATCCCCACCGGCCCTTTTTGATTTCCGGCCCGTACCGGAATCCCTGAAGGAGAAACCGCGGACAGGCAAGGGAAAAACGGACTCAACGGTCCGTCTTTCCCATTTTTTCACACCCTATTTCATCATACCTTGAACCGGTTCACCATCTGATCCAGCCGTTGGGACAACTCCAACAGGGAACGGGATCGCTCCCTGACCAGGCGGCTGCCGGTAATGATCTCACCGGCCTGCCGGCTGACCTGGGCAATGTCGGTGGTAATTTCCTGGGAAGCCCGGGTCGAATGGCCGATGTTTCCGCTGATCTGATTAAAGCCCTGGGACACCTGGGTGACATTGGCGGCTATCTCCTGGGTGGTCACGGTCTGTTCTTCCACGGCGGCGGCAACCCCGGAGGAGGTTTCATTCAGCTCTTGGATGATCTGGGTCACGGACTGAATGGCCTCAACCGAACCCGAGGTGGCCGACTGGATTCCCTCAATCTTGGCCTGGATACTCTCCGTGGCCTGGGAGGTCAGCCGGGCCAATTCCTTGATTTCCATGGCCACAACGGCAAACCCCTTGCCGGCCGAACCGGCCCGGGCCGCCTCAATGGTGGCGTTCAGGGCCAGTAGATTGGTCTGCTCGGAAATATCGGTGATGGTATCGGTGACATTGCCGATCTCCCGGGCGGCATCCCCCAGCTCCTGGATCTGATCGTGGGCGGCCCCGGCTTCCGCGGCGGCCTTGTCCGCCATGTTCCGGGCAAGGTCCGTGTTTTTGGAAACCTCCTGGATGGTGGCGGTCATCTCTTCGGCGGCACCGGCCACCGTGGTGATGTTCCCGGATGCCTGTTCCATGGCAGCAGCCACCGAGGCCATGCCCGCACTCATCTCTTCGGCGGCTGCGGCAACACCTTCGGAAGCATGGCCGGTTTCCTCGGCCCCCTGGGACATCTGTTCAGACACCCCGGCAAGGTCCCGGCTGGACAGGGTAAGGTCTCCCACATCCGAGGACAGGGACTGGATCATTTTCCCCAGGTCCTCTGAAATCTGATTCAGGGCCGCCATGAGCGCTCCAATCTCATCCTGCCGCTCCACCTTCACCCGCCGGCGCAGATCCCCCCCGGCCATGACCTGGGCATGGGACATCCCCTGGTTCACCGTGGTGGTCACCCGGGAAATCATCAGATAGATCAGGGCCAGAAGAATTCCCACAGCAACCATACCCATGACCCCACTGACCTGCATAATCCCATTGGCATCGGCCAGGATGGCGGACATGGGAACGGAGACCACCGTGGCCCAGGGATGGGATGAAGCGCCTATGGTCAGGGGTTCCAACACCCTGAGCACCTCCTGGTCAACGGTTTTGGAATACCCCTGCAGGCGAACGCCCCGGCCCCTCCGGATCTCTTCCATGGGGGTCAAAGCCCAGGGGTCGGTATCTTTTATCGATCGTCCCAGACGCTTGGCATCGGGATGGCTGACGTAGTGCCCATTGTTGGAAATCAAACTCAGGTATCCCTTTCCCTCAAAAATCCGAACATGTTCAAACTTGTCCCGGATGAAATCAAGGGTGAGATCAACCCCCACAACCCCCACCAGTTTGCCCTGCCACCGCATGGGAACACAAAAGGTGGTCATGACCACCTCCCGACCGTCAACGGTATACCCATAGGGTTCCATCACGGTCTCCTTTCCGGTTTTCATGGGAAAAAGATAAAAATCCCCGTCACCGGGTACATCATACCCCTGCAAGGGGGCCAGGGAGATGCCCGATTCCCCCCGTGACCAATAGGGAACAAACCGGCCCGTGTCATCGTGTCCGTCTTTACCGGCCCATTGGCCGTCATTCCCGTCCAGGGCATTGGGTTCCCATACGGTCCAAACGGCCAGAAAGGACGGATGGCCGGTCAGAACCTTCTTCATAATCCGGTTCAATTCCACCCGGTCCGGCACCTGTCCGGACGCCTTCTTCTCTTCGAATGTCTGGGCCAGGACCCGGGCCACTGACATGGCCTGCTCCAACTCCCGTCCCACTTCATGGCTGTATCGAAAACCAATTTCCTCTGCCTGGCGCACAGCGTTCTCTTCGGCAATGGTTCTGGCTTTAAAGGCAACCACTCCAATGGTCAGGGCAAAGGCGACAAACACCAGGCCACCAAAGGACAGCAACATCTTCATCTTCAAACTTCTCAGCTTCAACGCAACAATTTCCCCCACATACAATCTGATGGATAATAATTTGATTCCCTGCACAATTTTTTTCATGGTATTTTAAATACGGAAGCATCCCAAGACGGCTGATTGCACAGGATTTTGGAATCTAAACAAATGAAAACGATTTACATTTTACAAAAAAATAGGAGTTTATTTATCTAATTCTACTAACAAAGTAAAGAATAGAAATGAAATTACGGACATAAAGCCAAGACTGACATACGCATTTGCCCTTTTCCTCCCAAGGAGTTTTGACTCCATAAACCATGGAAAAAGCCATTCCCTGCGGCCTTGCCCCTATTCTTCTCCCCTCCTCTGCCCAAACAGTGTCGTGGGCCCCCACCGAACCGGGGCACCATGGCTGTTTCCTGAAATGAAAAAAAATTTAATTAAGCCACTGCCGGGTTTCACTTAATAAAATATGGCAAAGCTTGTTTTTACAGATAGAAACAAACCATTTCAATGACACCACAAAACAATAATTTTATTCAACTTTTCATCCTCCCCCCGGTTGTCCCGGAAGGCCCAGAATAAAGTTGACAATCAGCAAACTTTTGGGGTAGATCCGAGTCACACTTGTTCTGTTACACCGGTACACAAGGTACCGCAACATCCAATGAAGGAGACCGACAAAAGATGAAAAAGACCGTGTTAAATGTCACCCTGGCACTGGTTCTGCTCATGGGCCTCAGCGCACCGGCCTTTGCAAGAACCGTGAACTTCGGCCATGTGGCCCCGCCCTTCCACGGCAATGCCAAGGGCGTTGACGCCTTTGCCGCCTATGTAAAGGAAAAGACCAACGGAAAAATCAACATCGCCACCTTCCCCTCGGGCCAGCTGGGCGGAGAACGCTCCATGGCCGAGCAGGTCCAGGCCGGCACCCTGCCCATCGCCTCCATTACCACGGCAGTCCTCCAGAACTTTGTAAAACAGACTGCTGTTCTGGATATGCCCTTTATCTTCCCCAACCGGGCCACGGCCTATGCCGTACTGGACGACCCCGAAGTCCAGGACCGGATCTTTTCCTACCTGCCCAAAAAAGGCTTCATCGGCATCGGCTGGACCGAAAACGAAATCCGGGACTTTTCCAACACCAAGCGCCCCATCCACAAGCCCGAAGACGTTAAGGGGCTCAAGGTGCGGGTGATGAACTCCCCGGCCTACCTGGACGCCTTTAAACAGCTGGGTGCTTCCCCGGTTGCCATTCCCTTTCCAGAAACCTACAACGCGCTTCAGACCGGTGTCATCGACGCCCAGGAAAACCCGGTGCTCACCTCTGTTCTCATGAAATTCACCGAGGTCACCAAATATGTCACCAAGACCCAGCACGCCCTGACCGAGTGCATCATCATCGTCAGCGTGGACTATTGGGAAAGCCTGAGCAAGGAAGAACAGCAGATCTTCCGTGACGCAGCCAAGGCCTGCATTAAGACCAACCGGGCCGTCAATGCCCAGCTCCATCAAAGCCTGCCCAAGCTGGGCATCTCCGTGGATGAATATGCAAAAAAACAAGGCATTGAGATCAAGGAACTCACCCCTGAAGAACGGGAAGCCTTCCGTATGGCCATGGTGCCCATGTGGAACAAGTACCGCAAAAAAATCGGGGACGACCTCTTTGATTTCATGCTGAAAAAGATTGAAGAACACAAACAATAAACCACCGCTGTCAGCCCGGGTACCCCAGGAAATGTCCCTGGGATGCCCGGATCAAACGGGAACCCGCATCTTGAAGGAAACGGATTCCCCGGCAGTGCAAAATCCGGCCGGAGAAAGGCCCTGTCTTTCTCCGGCCCTTTGTCCGTTTAGGAGAAACACATGTTAGACCGAATCCACCGGATGGAAAATTTTGTCCTGGTCTGGACCATCCTGATCCTGGCCCTCATCGGCTTTGTCCAGGTCTTTACCCGCTACCTGTTCAACTACAGCTTTACCTGGTTTGAGGAACTGGGGCGGTATGTGGGGGTATTTGTGGCCTTCCTGGGGGCGGCCATCGGCGTTCGCACCGGCAGCCATTTTACCATGGACCTCATCGTCTCCAACCTTGCCCCTGTCTGGCAGCGGCCCATCCGGTTGTTCACCCACCTGCTTTCCTCGGGATTCTTTGTCATCGTGGCCTGGTACTCCTATAAAACCGTCATGCGCATGTACGGATACGAGACCACTTCCCCCACCATGGAGATCCCCATGTACCTGGCCTATATGCCCATCCCGGTTTTTTCCGTGGTCATTGCCCTTCGCTTTCTGATCCAGGGGATACGCCAATTTAAAAACGGAAGCGAGGTGGCCCAATGATTTTCACCATCTGCGCCTGTTTTGCCGGTCTGCTCCTGCTGGGGGTTCCCATTGCCGTCATCCTGGGGATCACCACCCTGGTCTCCCTTTTCTTCTTTGCCGGGACGCCGCTGACCATCATCACCCAGCAATTGTTCAATGCCCTGGACAAATTTGTTCTCCTGGCCATTCCCTTTTTCATCCTGGCCGGCTCCATCATGACCCACGGCGGCATTGCCCGGCGCCTCATCGCCTTTGTCAACGCCCTGGTGGGCTGGATTCCCGGCGGCCTGGCCGTGGCCGGTATCCTGGCCTGTATCTTCTTTGCCGCCATCTCCGGCTCTTCCCCGGCCACGGTGGTGGCCATCGGTTCGGTGATGATCCCGGCCCTGATCAAGGCCGGATACGGGGAAAAATTCTCCCTGGGGCTCATCACGGTCTCCGGCTCCCTGGGCATTGTGATTCCCCCCTCCATCCCCATGATCCTCTATTGCCTGGTCATGAATGTCTCCGTGGCGGAAATGTTCATGGCAGGGGTGTTGCCCGGCCTGCTCATCGGCCTCGCCTTGATCATCTACACCGTGATCATTGCCAAGAAAAACGATTGGAAGCTCCATAGGAAGGTCTCCATGGAGGAAATCCTCACCACGGCCCGGGACGGCATTTGGGCCCTATTCCTGCCCTTCATCGTTTTGGGCGGCATCTACACGGGCATGTTCACCCCCACGGAGGCGGCTGCGGTCTCCGTGATCTACGCCCTGGGCGTGGAAATGTTGATTTACAAGGAATTCGGCTTTAAACAGATCACCAAGGTCTGCGAGGAAGCGGCCATCCTATCGGCCTGCCTCCTCTTTATCCTCTCCACGGCCATGACCTTTATCTGGCTTCTGACCGCAGAACAGATCCCCCAGCAGCTGGCAGACATCATCATCCAGCACATCCAAAGCCCCTGGATGTTCCTATTGACCGTGAACATCCTTTTCCTTATCCTGGGCTGCTTCATGGACGATGTATCCGCCATGCTGATACTGGCCCCCATTTTCCTGGAAACCCTGAACCGCTACGGCATCGACCTGGTCCACTTTGGTGTGGTCATGGTCCTCAACATCCAGATGGGCATGCTCACGCCCCCCTTTGGCCTGAACCTCTTCGTTTCCTCGGGCATCACCAAGGAGCCGTTGATCAAGATCGCCAAGGGCGTGGCCCCCTTCCTGTGTATCATGTTGCTCTGCCTGTTGCTGGTGACCTATATCCCATGGATCTCGTTGGCCCTGCCCAACTGGCTCCTGCATTAATAAGGAGGTGTGACCATGGTCACCCCTGAAAAGAAACTAACCCCGGCTGTCACCTCAGCCCTCATTGATATCCTTGGAAAGGACCGCTATCTGGACAGCCCCGAGGCCCTGACCTGTTACGCCTATGACGCCTTCCTGGAGGAGGCCGTGCCCGAAGCCGTGGCCTTTCCCAGGACCACGGAAGAGGTCTCCAAGATCATGGCCCTGGCCACCACCCACAAAATCCCGGTGACGGCCCGGGGCGCAGGCACCTCCGTCTGCGGTGCCCCGGTTCCGGTTCACCATGGCCTGGTGCTCTGCTTCTCCAAGATGGACCAGATCATCGAGATCAACACCAAAGACCGTTACGCCATTGTGGAACCCGGCGTGGTCAATGCCGACCTCCAGGCCGCCCTTGCCCCCTTTGGTTTTTTCTATCCCCCGGATCCCGGCTCCATGGCCATGGCCACCATTGGCGGCAACATCGCCCAGAACGCCGGCGGTCCCCGCTGCCTTAAATACGGGGTCACCCTGGATTACCTTCTGGGCATTGAGGCCGTCCTGGCCGACGGTCGCATGGTCCAATACGGCAGCCGCAACGTCAAGGATGTCACCGGATATAAAATGGCCGCTCTCTTCTGCGGTTCCGAAGGCACCCTGGGGTTGACCACCAAGGCCATTGTCAAGGTGGTGCCCATCCCCGAGGCCGCAGCCACCCTCACCGTCACCTTTAACGATCTCAACGACACGGCCAATGCCGTGGCCGACATAATAGGCTCCGGCATCCTGCCCGCAGCCATGGAACTCATGGACGAAATCTGCATCAAGGCCATTGAAGGCGCCTCCAACCTGGGGCTGGACACCCAGGCCGCAGGCCTCCTCCTCATCGAGGTGGACGGCACAAAGGAAAGCTGCGCCTCGGAACTGGACCGGGTCATTGAAAAGCTTGAGGCCAACAATGCCAAGGCCATCCAGCGGGCCCAAACCGAAGGGGAAAGACAAAAACTCTGGCAGGCCCGCCGGGCGGCCTATGGTTCCTTTGCAAAGCTGGCCCCGGATATCCTCTCCGAGGATGTCACCGTGCCCGTGAGCCAGGTGCCGGAAATGATCCGCCGCTGCAAGGCCATCGGGGAAAAATACGGCCTCACCGCCGGGGTTCTGGCCCATGCCGGAGACGGAAACATGCACCCCATGTTCAATGCCGACCGCAACAATACGGAAGAGTGGGACCGCATCACCAAAGCCTTTGACGAAATCTTTGAGGCCGCAGCCGACCTGGGCGGCACCCTCTCCGGGGAACACGGGGTGGGCCTGGCCAAGACCAAATACCTGGGCCTGGTCATGAACCAGGATTCCCGGGATCTCATGACCACCATCAAACGGGCCGTGGATCCGGACAATATCCTCAACCCGGGGAAATTCGCATGAGCAGCAAGAACGACACCGGCGATATCCGGAACTGCAACAAGTGCGGCCTTTGCATGTCGGTCTGCCCGGTCTACCAGACCCTGAAGGAGGAGCCCGCCTCCCCCCGGGCCCGGCTGCGTCTGATCAAGGCATTTAAGGAAAAGGACCTTGAGGCATCCCCCCTGCTCAAGGAACTCATTTCCAAATGCCTCATGTGCGGCTCCTGCTCGGCCATCTGCCCCTCCGGGGTCAACCACTACGGCCAGTTCATGGAGATGCGGGAGAAAATGGCAAAACAGGTGGGGGAAATCCCGGCCATAAAGACCCTGGTCTACCTTCTGGCAAAGGAATACCGCATCCGAATGGGGGCCGGCCTTGCCCGGATGGGCCAGAAGCTCACCCCCCTTGTGAAAGGTCAAAAAATCGGCAACATCCCCCTGGGCCGGTTCCCCGAGATGAACCCCGTGCCCCTGAGAAAGGAGATGCCCGAGGTCAACCCGGCCCGGATGCCAAAGGACGGGGGTAAGGAAAAGGGAAGCCTCATCTATTTCACCGGCTGCGCCACCCACCATCTATTCGGGGATACGGGCCGGGCTGCGGTGAAGATCCTGACCCACCTGGGCTTTGATGTGATCATTCCCAGGGACCAGACCTGCTGCGGCATCCCCATGATGTTCCATGGGGCCCGGAACCAGGCCGCCGAAAACATGGGCGTAAACATGGTGGCCCTCCAGAACGCCTGGCAGGTACACCAATGTGAAGCCGTGGTCACGGACTGCTCCACCTGCGGGACCGCCCTCATGGAGGAGTATCCCAACCTGCTCAAGGATATCCAGGCCAAAGGAGAGACCCTGCCCCCATCGGTGAATCCCAAATTGGCCTTGGACATGGCCACAAAAACCCGGGACATCCTCTCCCTGATCCGGGATCACAAGGCCGACCTTCGGTTCAAAAAAACCGTGGACAGGCAACGGGTGACCTACCACCTGCCCTGCCACTCCAAAAACAGCTTCCAGTCCCAGGACACCGTCACCGACCTTCTCACCACCCTGCCCTGCTTTGACTATACCCCCGTGCCCGACATGGCCTCCTGCTGCGGGGGCGGGGGTACCTTTTTCTACGAGCAGCCCGAGATCTCCGGGAAAATGGTCCAAAAAAAGCGGGAGAATGCCAAAAAGAGCGGGGCAGACACCTGGCTCACCGACTGCCCGGTCTGCCGCATCAACCTAGGGGGCAACCTGGAACCCGGTGACGGGCTCAAGGTGGTCCATCCCCTGGTGACCATTGCCCATGCCCTGGTGGATGAATAGAACCATAGAACAAGACGCCCCCGGATATGTCGACCAATGGAGTGCTCCCGACATATCCGGGTCGGGCATGGCCCGAAAGGGGCCTATAATAAAAGGATAGACCCATGGTAAAGATTCAATTGGAAAAGGGGCAGTCCCACATGGACCTGGAGATCCCTGAAGAAAAACTCATACAAGTAGTCACGGGCAGTGATGTGGCTCCCCTTGCCCCGGAAACCATAGAAGAAACCCTCTTAAAAGGAATTGCAGCCCATGCCCCGACTGATATAGAGGGCAAAAAGGTCTGCATCATCATCCCCGACGATACCCGCCTCTGGGCCCGGGGGGATCGATATCTGCCCTGGATTGTAAAGAGCCTGAACCAAAAGCGGGGCCTTGACCACCACCAAATCGCCGTGGTGGTGGCCCTGGGCACCCATGCCCCCATGGATGATGCCCGCATGGAAGCCCTGGCCGGCGCCTACACCTGTGAGCATGTGAAGATACTCAACTCGGCCAACCAGGACCAAACCCGCCTTGTCTCCATGGGAAAGACCTGTCGGGGAACCCGGCTGGCCTTTACCAAGGAAGCCTGTGAGGCCGACCACATCATCATCTACGGGGGCGTGCTCCACCACCTCATCGCCGGCTTCGGCGGGGGGCGGAAGTATATCCTTCCCGGGGTGGCCGGATACGACACCATCCAGCAGAACCACTCCCTGGCCTTTACCCCGGAGGGCACGGCCCACCCCAATGTGCGCCAGGCATGCACACAAGGCAACCCGGTCCACGAGGACATGGTGGAAGCCGCCCAAATCTTTCTTAAAGAAAAAACCTGCACCCACGTGGCCCTGGCCGCCAACGGCCAGGGGGAGATCTTCCACTGCGGGGTGGGGGATCTGTTCCCCACCTTTGAGAAGGGATGTGAAGAATTGAACCGGGCCTGCTGCGTCCCCCTGGACAAAAAGGGAGACTTTGCCCTGATCTCCGCCGGGGGCCACCGCACCGACGGCCAGCTCTACCAAGCCACCAAGGCATTGTTCAATGCCGTGAACCTGGTGAAGGAGGGGGGGGATATCCTCTTTACAGCGGCCTGTGCCGAAGGGGTGGGGAACCTGGATTTCGCCACGGCCCTGAAAACCCATAAAGGGGACAGCACCCCCCTGGGAAAGGCCCTGGCCCAGACCTTTAAAATGCCCGATTACGTGGCCTTCAGGCTCTTGGATATCCTCAAGCGCTTCAGGGTCACCCTGGTGTCGGACCTGGATCCAGAGCAGGCCCGGGGCCTTGGATTTCAAACGGTGGAGGATCCCCAGACCTTTGTCAATGGACTGACCGGCAAGGGCTATGCCGTCCCCTTTGCGGAAAACATCCTCCCCCTGGTGGAGGAAAAAAATTAAGGTGTCAACGCTGCCATGGAACGCGTCTTACCCGGCATGGATCACTTTGGACAGGATACGGAGACCAACATGGACGAAAAAAGCATTTGTCGCAATATCAAGACCCTCAGACTTCAGCAGAACCTTACCCTGGACGGGCTGGCCCAGCGCACCGGTCTGACCAAGGGGTACCTCTCAAAGGTGGAACGGTCGGGCAAGGCCCCGCCCTACTCCACCCTGAACAAGATCGCCTCGGCACTGGGCATGGAGGTGACCACCCTCCTCTCCCAGGGGCGGCAGCCCCCCAGGGACTGCCCCTTCTACCTCTCCCGTGCCCTAGACCGGGACATTGTCCGGGCCACGGCCCAACTCCCCGGATATGACTACGAGGTCCTGGCCGGGGGCAAACCCGGTAAAAACATGGAACCCTTCATCATCCACGCCCCCTTTGACATCCCCCGGCTCTATCGCCACGAAGGGGAGGAACTCATCCATGTCATGGAGGGACGTCTAGAGTTTGTCCACGGCAAAAATACCTATGTTTTAGAGGAAGGGGACAATATCTACTTTGACGCCATCCACGCCCATGCCGGGCGGAGCCTGGGACATAAAAAGGCCCGGCTCCTGGTGGTCATCTATTTTTACAAACGGAACCAGACCTGAGCCGGTTCCAAGGGAAAGGATGTCGGCAAAATCCTAGCAGCCAGGGGCCTTGCCCCGGAAAAAGAGGCCGCCATCCACCATGCCCTCTGATCGGCCTCATCCCCCCAAAAGGCGGGCACACCGCTCCATGAGCAGATGGATGGCGTTGATATATTCCTTGTGATGGCAGGGTTTGGAGACGTGTTCCACCCGGGGATCCCTGGCCTTGAGCCCCTTCACCGACTCAAGGAACTCCAGGTTCCCGGAGATGAAGAGCACAGGCACCTGGGGATGGGTCTCCCGGATCCGGGCATAGACGGCCAGGCCGTTGAGGGCACCGGGCAGCATATAGTCTAGGCTGACCAGGTCATAGGCATTCTTTTCAAACAGGACCAGGGCATCCTGGCCCGTGGCCGCCACATCCACCTGGTGGCAGCAGGGTTCATGGACAAGAACCCGCCGCTGGATATCGGAGATGGCCACCTCGTCCTCCACCAAAAGGATCTTCTTCCCCTTCTGGATCTGGAGATCCGCCAGGGCCCTCTTTTCCAGGGGGGTGAGCTCCCGGGTGATCACGGGTAAACGGACCACAAAGGTGGAGCCCACCCCCTCCTGGGTCTGGACGGAAATATCCCCCTTGTGCTGGATCACCCATTTTTTCACGTTGGCCATGCCGTATCCGGTGCCGCGGATATGACGGCGATAGGCACCGGTGATATCCTTTTTGCCCTTGAGGGTGAAGCCGGGCTCGTAAATGGTTTCCACATGTTCTGCCGAAATGCCGCAGCCGTTGTCTGAAATCTCCCAATAGAGATAGGGCCGCCGGGAATAACAGCGGATGGTGATCCTGGGATCCCGGGTCTGGGAAAGGGCATGGACCGCATTCTGGAGGAGGTTGACCAGGATGTTTTCCACCATGCCCGGATCGGCCAGGATTTCAGGGACATTTCCCTCCACATGGGTGTTCACACGGATGCCCCTGAGTTCCTTGCGCATGAGGGAAATCACCAGGTTGAGTTTTTCCCCTGGCTCGAAAAAGGTCTGGCGAAGCTCCTGATCCTTGGCAAAGGCCATGAGGTTCTGGGTGAGGTTCTTCCCCTTGAGGGTCTGCTCGTGGATGAGGGTGAGCACCTGGGTCATTTCCGGGTCCTTGCAGTCCAGAAGCGTGAGTTCGGCATTGCCCATGATGGCGCCCAGGATATTGTTAAAGTCGTGGGCGATCTTACCGGCCACCCGCCCCACCACGGCAAACCGTTTCTGCTCCCCAGCCATGCGCTGGGCCGAAAGTTTCTCCCGCTCCGCCGCCTGGAGGGGAGCCATGTCGATGTCAAAGCAGAACCGCTCCATGCCCGTCTCCCCCAAATGGGTCATGGCCGAAGAGAACACGGAGACCGGATCCCGGTTCCGGTCCATGAAGGTTACGACCCCCGGAGGTCCGGGCTGACCGGACAGCCGCCACTCTTCATGGCGCTTTCGCATCTTCTGGATCATGCCCGGCGGATAGATCAGGGTCTCCAGGGAGCGGCCCATGGCCTGGCTTTGGGTATAGCCGTATTGTTTTTCACAGGAGGCGTTCCAATAGATCACCTCCATGGCTTCGTCACAGCCGTAGATGGCGATCTCCGAAGCCGAATCCATGATCCGGCGGAACCCATGCCCGCGATCCTCGGTTACCACGGGCTGTTTTTTTCCGCTGTTCCCTCCGTTGTGGAGCCAAAAAATCAACAATGCCCCGAAGACCAGGCCCCCGGTCATGACAGGGAGTACCCATTGGCCAGCCGGCTTTCCCTTTTGAATGTTCCGGGAAAAGAAAAACCCGTCCATGGAAAACCCCGGTTCCAAAACCCCCATGGTGATATAGGTATCGGCCATGGCCTGCCAGCGTTCCGGACTGACCTGGCCCAGGGGGATGAGCTCCGGCAGCACCATGTGCTGGACCACCTGGGCATCATGGGCCACCCTGGGAAGCCCCCCGCCGCAGGGATAATACTCCTGGATGAGTTTTCCCACCTCCCCCGGGTGGGCCAGGGCATAGTCCCACCCCCGGAGGCTGGCCGCGATGAACCGATTGACCCGGGCAGGCCGGACAAGGGCTTCACCGGCAATGGTGAAAAGACTGTCCCCGTAAAACCCGCCCCCGGGTCCGACCGGGCCGATGATGCGAAACCCCACTCCGGCCTTTTTCAGGGCCCATCCCACATCGGCGATATTCCCGGCCAGGGCGTCCACCCGCCCCGCCGCCAGATCCTGGGCCCCGGTATCGGAATGAACAAATCGAATCCGGTTTAAGGGAATCTCCTGCTGGAGAAGGGCGGCATGGAGGGGGCCCCAGTTGCCCCGGGCCACCACCCGTTTCCCGGCCAGGTCCGCCACGGTCATGATGTCCGAGGTGGCCCTGACCACCAGGCGCCAGGGGCTCTGCTGGAACACGGACGAGAGCAGGACAAGGGGAATGCCCTGCTCTTTGTGGACCAGGGCTCCGGGTTCCATCACACCGTACTGGGCAGACCCGTGGTAGAGTTCCTCGGCCACCGATATCGCCGCCGGCCCCTGGACAATGGAAACCGAAAGCCCGGCCTCCCGGTAATACCCCTTTTCCCTTGCCGCATAATACCCGGCAAACCGGAACCCGTGGGCATCGGGCAATTGAAGGACCACGGATTCAAGGCCGGTCTCCCCAAGGGCCGGCAAAAACGGGAACAAAAGGATAAACAGCCCCGCACACAGGGCCCACGGGCCTGTGACCTTTTTGGAAAAAAGCAGAATGAACGGCCTGCATAAAAAAGCAGACAGGGTTGGCAACCCCCCCATGACGCCCCCTGGATTTTTTTAACGGAAAAAAAGAAATATCGTAGATGTCGCAATGAATGTCTATAGCGTATGGCTAAGGCATATGATAAAAATCGCCTTTTTGCAAGGAAGAATTGCGCTTCCCGCGAAGGAAGCGTTGTCCCTATTCCCCTAAAACCATTGCCATTTCGGAAACAAGCTCTTTCCCGGGCCGCGAAAAATAGATCCCGTTTTGCCCGGCATCCGGATGCATTCCCCTGAGAAACAGGTAGAATACCCCTCCGAAATCCCGGTCATACTCATAGTCGTCCAGGCGATATCCCAGGTAGCGGTCCAGGGCCACCAGGTAGAGGTGATATTGGAGGATATAATGGTGGGAGACCATGGCCTGGGTCACCGCCCCAGGGGAATAATCCCCATAGGTGCGGCCCAGGAAATTGGACTTGTAATCCAGGATATACCATTTGCCCCGGTGGTGGACGATGAGATCCACAAACCCCTTGAAGAAACCGGTGAAGGCAGGGCCGTCCCCGTCGGCGGCCCGGGCCAGAAATTCCCCATAGGCCCGGGTCCCATCATGGGCCGTAAAGCATTGGGCCAGCCGTTTCAGCCGGAACCGAACCGCAGAAAAATAAAAGGACAATTCCCTGAAGCAGTCCTCCCTTTGAACATCATTCAGGGCAAAGGCGGCATCCCCGTCGTCCAGGGGGGTGGCCAGCATATCCCGGAAGGCCGTCCGGGACATGGTCCCAAGCCCCTGCCCCTTGAAGCCGAACTGGGTCAGTTTTCTATCCACCCATTGATTCAGCTCCCTGCCCGGGCCGGTGAAATCCATCTCTTCCAGGACCCCGTGGAAAAATTCCCCCGCACCCGCCCCCTTGGGGAAATTGGCCAGGACGATTTCCCTTTTGGCCAGCTCCGGGGAAAGGGCCGGTGAAACCCCCTGTCCATTGAGGCCATGGACCTCCCCACCCATGCCCCGGGTCAGGGAGGAGAAACTGGAAATCCGAAAGGCCGGTTCCACCTTTTCCGGCAGGGGCCGGAGAAAAAGTTCCGGCACCTCCGTGGCCTCGGGTTCATAGGCAGACAAGGTCTCCGCAGCCGCCACGGACACCACCCCAATGGCCTCCCGATCGTCCACACGGCTCCCCTGTGCCAATTGGGACATGGCCTGGGCAAGGGTTTCCCGGGCCTGGCCCCTTTTCTCCGCCGCACTGCCCTTGAATCGGAGGTCCCGGCAGAGCATTTGCCCCAGGGCGCTTTTCTCCGCACCGTCCACATCACACCAATAGACCCGGCACAGGGCCGAGGCCCGGGTCAATGCCACATAGAGAAGCCGGCGCATCTCAGCCTGGTCCTCCAGGGTGAGGCAATCCACCGAAGCCTGGCGCTCTTCCCTGCCCCTGAAATCGATGCAGGGCCGGTCCCCATCCTCCGGATCGTGGAAAAGAACGGCCTGGCCCGCCTGGACGGCGCCGGGTTTGGACCAGAGATAGGGCAGGTAGACCAGGGGATATTCCAGGCCCTTGCTCTTGTGGATGGTGACAATGGCCACGGCCCGGCCGTCGCTCTCCAGGCGCAGCTCATGGGCTGCATCCCCCTGGGCGCCGCCGGCCACCTGGTGTTTAAACCATTTCATGAGGAAAAACATGGAAAGGTGCCGGCCCAGGGCGGCCTGGGAAATCAGCTCCATGAGGTGGTGGAAATTGGTCATGCCCCGGTCGTCCACACAGCAGTACGGCCTCAGCAATGCCGCCTCGGAGTAGAGCAGGTCCTGGAGCATGAAGACAAAGCCCCGCTTTTCCCAGATCTCCTTCCAGGCCATGAACCGTTCCTGCCAGGCCCCGGTAAAGGCCTCGTCCCCGGGATCGATATCTTGGGGGCGGAACCCGAAAACCGAGGTACAAAGGGCACCGCGGATGCCCTCGGCCCGGGAGGGCTCCTGCACCGCCCTGAGGATATCGTAGAGTTCCCTGGCCTGGACCGTGTCATAGACGGAACCGGTCTTGGACATATAGGCGGGAATCCCAGCCCGGGCCAGGGCCGCCTTCACCGCATCGGCCTGGCTGTGGCTGCGGACCAGAACGGCCATATCCCCCAGGTGAAGGGACCGGGGCGGATCCCCGGATTCCGTGTTCAAAGGATGGAGCATCATTCCCGAATCCAGGTCATCCATGATCTGTTTCACCAGAAGATCGGCAATGACGGACCGGGCCTGTCCCGCCTTCATGCCCTGGCTCTCCTCCAGGCAGCAGAACTGGAAGGGGGCAATGGGTTCCCCTCCCTGGACCAGCCGATTCTGGTGGTTCTCCGGCGTTCCCACCCGGGTGAACTGGATCCGGTCAAAGAGAAAGGCGGAGTCGGGAAAGCCAAAGACATGGTTCACCCCCTGGACCATGAGGGGGGAGGAGCGATAGTTTTTATCCAGGGTATAGGCGGCATCACAGGCATCGGCCGCCTCCAGGTAGGCAAAGATATCCCCGCCCCTAAAGGCGTAGATGGCCTGTTTGGGGTCGCCGATCATGAAAAAGGGCATGGGCCTGCCCGTGGTGCGGTTCTCCCCCTTGAACAGGGTGGAAAAAATCCCGTACTGCCGGGGATCGGTGTCCTGGAATTCGTCGATGAGGCATGCCTGGTAGGTGGTGTGGGCCGCCGTGATCAGGCCCTCCCGGTCCGGGGAATCCGGTGCCAGGGCATTGGCCAGGTCATTGATGAGGTCGTCGAAAAAGCATTGGCCCTGGCCGGTCTTGAGTTTGTCCAGCTCCCGGTCGTAGAAGTCCAGAAAGGCCAGCTTCAAATGGATGAGGTTGGTCTCCATGGCCTGGTAATGGAGGGTGAGCCGGTCACAGAGCAGGAAGAACTCATGGCTGGGGGCCCCCTTTCCCTTGGCGGTCTTGCCGGCCATGCGCCCGGTGGTGAACTTGAACAGGGGATCCCCCTTTTCAGACATCTCAAAAAAGGCATTCTTTCCCTGCTGCTTTAACCGCCCGACCGTGGCCTCCAGCCATTTGGGCACATGGTCCTTTCGATAGGCGCTGCCGTTGAGTCCCACGGTGCTGGTCTTCTGGAGCACGGTGTCGCAGATCTCCTGCATCCGGGTCTCCAGCATTTCCCTAATCCGGTTCGTGACCTCCCGGTAGTCGTCCCAGACCGGTTCAAAGGCGGCGGTCTCGGGAATCCGGCGGAGCTGGGGTTTGGCCACCAATTGTTTAAAGGCAGCGCCCCAATTTTCCGGGGTGATCCCCCTCAATGCCAGGAAATTGAGGAAAAGGGGATCAAGGGAATTGATCCGGGTCATGAAAAAATCCATGCAGACCTGGTGGAAAAAGGCGGAATTATCCGTGACCAATTCCATTTCAAACCGGGCCCCGCTTTCAAAGGAGTGGCTTTTGAGCATGAGGGAACAAAAGGAATGGATGGTGGCGATGCATGCCTGGTCAAAGGCGGTGACGGCATAGGAGAGCCGCTGCTTCACCTTGTCCTGCGCCTCCATTTCCAAAAGATGGGCCACCAGGTCGTCCTGGGGGGCCCCCTCCTCCGGCACAGAGGCTTCCAGTCCTGCCAGACACTGGGCCAGCCGTTTCCGGATCCTCACCTTGAGCTCGGCCGCAGCCGCATCGGTGAAGGTCACCACCAGGATGGACTCCAAGGGATAGCCCTGGGCAATGAGCCGGGAAACCAGGGTGGTAATGGTATAGGTTTTGCCCGTACCGGCAGAGGCTTCGATCAATACGGTCTGGGCCAGTTCCAGTCCCAGGGGGTCCAATTTTTCCGGCCCGGTTTCGGGGGCCTGGTTTTCAGGTGATATGCTCATGATAGGGGTTCCAGACATTCCAACAGGGGTTTAAACACGGCCAGGCTGATACCGGGGATCTGCCATTGTTCAAGAATAGAAAGGCTGCCAAAGGGGTTGATCTGCTCCCGGGCCGATGAAAAATACAATTCCAGGTACCGGTCCAGGGCCTCGCCCCGGTGGTTGTGGGCGTCGTACCATTCCCGGGATGCCTTGGCCATGGCCGGTGCCAGGCTCTGTTCTGTGACCTGAAACTCCTTTTTGGCCAGTTCCCGGGCCAGGGCATAGCAGGAGCGGGGGAAAAAGGGGAGGAATTGATCCTGTCCCTGTTCATAAAGATGGACCAGAACGGCCAGGGCGTCGGTGGAAGGATCGGTCTCGGAGGAAGGATCTGTCCCGGAGAAAACATAGGTGCCCGGCTCTTTCTTGGCATCGGGATCCCGGCCGATGATGAAGGAGGTCAATTTCCCCTTGCCCTCCAGGGCCCTTGAAAAAATCAGGTGGTGGATCCACACGGAGAGGAACCGCGCCCCCCCCAATTGGCTGATCCCGGTGTAAAAGCTCTGGTAGAGATCGGTTCCCGAAAGGCGGAACAGCCCCTTTGCCTGGCCGGAGATCCGTGAGTTTCCCACCCTCAGATCAATGGGAAGGACCACGGGTTCCAATCCCTCGGCCACCTGGTCCAGGGCCATGTCCCGCACCGGGGTCACCCCCTGGACAATGCGCTCCAGGCAGGCCCGGCCCTGTTCCCCAAATGGCAGTTGCCCGGCGGCCCGGGCCAAGGGATAGGTGGCACCGCTCAACTCCGACCAGGCCCTGCGGGAGCCCTCCCCAAGTTCCCGGTCCAAAAGGTTCTGGCCCAGGGCATAGCGCTCCAGCCCGTCCAGGGCAAAGGGTTCCCTGTCCAGGGGCGGGGCCTCCAGATCGGGGAGGCGGATCTTTAACCGCTCCTTGAGAAAGGTCCGGCCCGGCATCCGGAAAAATTGTACAAAATCCTTCAGGGTCACCGGCGTGGGATCTTCCGCGGCTTCCCCTCCACCGGCCCCCTTTTCCCCGCCCAGGGCAACCGGGGGATCCAGGGAAATGGGCCGGGGGGCGCCCCCCATGGCCGTTCCTTCCCCCGGGGGAGCCGGATCCGCCACGAGGCGATTCTCCACCAGGGCATGGTGGCGCCGGGAAAATGAAGGCATTGGGCTTTCCACCTCAAAATACCGGGGTAAAAAGGGATGGAGGCCATGGACCGTGATCCAGTCATGGTCCTCTTCAAATTCAAAGCCCTGGGAGACGGCATCCACGAGCTCGTCCACCACGCCGGAACAGGGAATCTCCCCGTTGTCCTTGATGCTGCGGCCCGTATAGGTGATGATCATCTGCTCCCGGGCGGAAATCAGGGATTCCAAAAAGAGGTAACGCTCCTCGTCCCGTCCCTTTTTATCTCCCTTTTGGGGATGGCGGGACATGAGGTCGAACCCGGATTCAATGGACTGTCGGGGGAAGGAGGCCTGGTCCATGCCCATGAGGCAGACCACCTTAAAGGGGATGGAGCGCATGGGCATGAGGTTGCAAAAGGTAATGCCCCCGGAAAGGAAGGCCCCCTGGGCGATGCGCTGGTTGAGCTTTTCCTCCAGGATCTGCTTCATGGCCCCAAAGGAAATCTCCCGGTCAAATCCGGCCAGGGCAGCCTCGTCGGCCATCTCCCCAACGGTCTGGAGCAAAAAGACCATGTCCGGTTCCGGCGCCTCCTCCCCGCCCATGAGGCCACGGATCAGCCGCCGCAGCACCTGGGCCCAGGCATCGGGGGACCGGGGGGCGGACAGGGCCTCCAGATGATGGAACAGGGTGTGGGAAAAATGGGCAAACCGCCCCAGAAGTTCGGCTTCAATGCCTTCGAACACCCCGCAGGGAAGGACGCCTGCCATGAGATCTTCCCGGCCTTCGGCCACGGCCAGGCCGGTGAAGAGCCGCTTAAAACCAAAGTCCCAGGTGTTTTCCTCAAATCCGGCCTGGGTCAGGGCCTTTCGGTGGTCCCCGTTTCTGCCCCAGAGGATACCGGCCCTGCGGGCGGCGGATTCAAGGACATCCATTTCCCCATGGGTGATGTCGAAGGTATGGGCAATGGCCGGGCAGAGGAGGAGATCCAGCACCGGGGTGAGCTCCAGCCGGGAACCGGCCAAATCCAGGATCTTCACAAAGGCTTCCAGGGTCTGGGATTCCAGCTTTTTCCGCCGGTCGGACACGGCATAGGGCAAGGGAAATTCCGAGGCAAACACCGCCTCGATGAAGGGGGTATATGCCTCGATGTCCGGCATCATCACAATGACCTCGTGGGGGCTGAGCTCCGGATCCCGGTCAAAGGCATCCAATAGCAGGTCCTTGAGCACCTGGGCCTCCCGCATGGGGGTGTGGCAGACGTGGAGGCCCAGGCTCCGGTCTTCGGGTGAAACCCCAACAGGCCCCTCTTCCCCTCCGGGCCGCCGGTGGGTCAAGGAGAGGATATCCGACTGGATCACCTTGAGCAGGCTGGGCGCCCCATGGTCCAGGGGATTGTCAAATAGTTCCCCAAAGGGTTCGGCATAGGCGGCCTCTTCAAGGCCGTCCTGGAATTCCCGCAAGGAACGGCCCAGGGAGGCCAGCAGGGGGTTCCCCGTTTCAAAATAGTCCTCCTCCAGATCCGGGGTGTGGCGGCTGATCCGGGCCGACTCCTGGGGGGAACGGATATAGGAAAAGAACTGGTCCGAAGGGGTGAGCAAAAATTGATAGATCTCGGTGTTCCCGGCCAGCCCGGAAAGCACCTCGATGAAGGCCGGCGGCAGGGTGGAGATCCCAAAGAGGCAGATGCGGTCCGGGGCGGCGGGAAACCGTCCCTGTTCCGCCCCTTCCAGGAAGGTCTGCATGCGGCGGTGGAGCCGATTTTGAGGCAGTTTTAAGGACATCTGCCGCCAGAGCCGTGCCTGCCACATTTCAACGGTGTCCCCCCCATGGACCAGGGGATCGCCCGCCTCCCAGTTCAGCAACATCTGGGGGCGGAAAATCTGATAATTGTCCATGACCCGGGCCAGCTTCCGGGCCAGCATCACCTGCTTCTGCCCCCCGGGGTCGGATTCCAGGTAGTGGGAGACCGCCTCAAAGGCAGATACGTCGACCGAAGGGAGCCAGTCCAGGGAAAGGGCATCCACCAGCCCCCAGGTCAAAATTCCCGGGGTGAGTTCGGTCCCGGAGGTTCCCCCCTCCAGGGCCCAATTGATAATCTCCCTGGGGGACTTAAAGGCCACATTGGCGCAGACCCCGAAGGCGTCGGCCATCTGGGCCGATACCCATTGCTTCATCCCCCTGGACTGGACCGAAATCCATTCCGGGGCCATGGGATCGGCCAGGGGCGTTGACAGCACCTGAAGCATGGCCTGCATCAGGTTTTCCATTCGATTGCTTTTGATGAGGTTGAACACGCTGTTTTCCTTATTTCATACCCGGATGCGGGACCGTATCGTGGTGAATTATGGGTCAACATACCAGACCCTTTGGGCCAGGGAAAGACCCAAGGCCAGGGGAAGGCGTCCCCTTTCATCCATTTGGCCCTGCTCCCCCTGTATTTCCCGGCACTTGATTCAACAATGGGGATTGACACCAGGGCCCCGAAACGCCATGGTATTCACATACCATTTCAAAAACCCGAGGATGCATATCCCGCATTTCCGACCAAGGAGAAAAAATGAGGGCTGTCCCCTTTAAAGAAACATTGAAATTCTGGACCAAACTGGGATTCATCAGCTTTGGGGGCCCTGCTGGCCAGATCGCCATCATGCACCAGGAGGTGGTGGACCGAAGGGGCTGGATGGGCGAACACCAATTCCTGCGGGCATTGAACTTCTGCATGCTTCTGCCCGGGCCCGAGGCCCAGCAGCTGGCCACCTACATTGGCTGGCGCCTCAACGGCACCCTTGGGGGCATTGCCGCCGGTGTCCTCTTTGTGATCCCCTCGGTCTTTCTCATCCTCTTCCTCTCCTGGCTGGCCATGGCCCATATCCAGGTCCCGGTCGTGGCAGCGGCCTTCTGGGGGATCCAGCCCGTGGTGGTGGCCGTGGTGGTGGAGGCCGTGATCCGCATCGGGAAAAAGGCATTGAACCACGGCCTCCTCTACGCCATTGCAGCCGCCGCCTTTGCCGGGGTCTTTTTCCTGGGCATCCCCTTCCCCTATATCGTGGGCGGGGCCGCCCTGGCCGGGCTTCTTCTCCAATACCCCTTTCCTTCGGTTTTCTGCAAGGGGGATTTTGACCCTGAATCCAGGGAATGCATCCTGCCCGGGGAGGATGAAGGCCACAGTCCCTCCCCCAGACCGGGACTTACCCACATCCTTAAAATTTTTGGAATCTGTTTCCTCCTCTGGGCCCTGGTGGTGGGCAGCCTCTTCCTCTGGCTGGGCCCCGACGACACCCTCTCGAAGATGGCCCTTTTCTTTACCAAGGCCGCCTTTGTCACCTTTGGCGGGGCCTATGCCGTGCTCAGCTATATTGCCGATGTGGGGGTCACAAGCGGCTGGCTCACGGCCCAGGAGATGCTCACCGGCCTGGGCCTGGCCGAATCCACCCCCGGTCCCTTGATCATGGTCACCCAATTTGTGGGGTTCAGCGGGGGGTGGAACCTGCCCGGCCAGCTTGCCCCCGTCACCGCCGCCGTCATGGGTGCCCTGGTGACCACCTATGTCACCTTTCTGCCCTGCTTCTTTTTCATCTTCAGCGGGGCACCCTTCATGGAAGCCATGGCCGGGAACCAGAGGCTCCAGGCCGCCCTCACCGGGGTGACGGCCTCGGTGGTGGGGGTGGTCCTCAACCTGGCCGTCTGGTTCGGCCACAAGGTGATCCTGCCCCAGGACTATGGTCTGGATCTCTTTGCCCTGGGCCTTGCCGGCATCTCCCTTCTCCTCCTCCAGAAGTTCCATTTCCCCGTCCAATACCTTGTGCCCCTGGGGGCGGTGGCCGGCATTATTATGAAGCTTTTCTAACCAACGGATCTTTTTAACGTCATGGGTCCCGGACATGGGGCCAAGGAGGTGAAATTTGACCACATCCATCAGCCAGGAACAGCTCAGGCAACTCATGGCCCAAGGCAAGGATTTCACCCTTCTGGATGTGCGACGGAAGGACGACTACAAAACAGGCCCGGAAAAGATTCCCCAAGCGGAATGGAAGGATCCTTCCAAGGTGGATTCCTGGCGCTACAGCCTCCCCCTAGCCCAGCTCACCGTGGCCTATTGCAAGCGGGGCGGACCTGTGAGCCAAAGGGTGGTGGAGCATCTACGAAGGGACGGGCTCAACGCCCTCTATCTGGAAGGAGGAATTGCAGACTGGGCAAATCAGGAGGGGGAGGACACCCCCTAACACGATATAAATTAGAAACCGAGCCTTACCCCCAGAAAAATGGGGTTACATTGTATATCTCAGCCAGGGGGTGGTTCTGCCCTCAATGGTGGAGGGATATTCCTTTATAAAAGCAGCGCCCATCTTCTCATAAAATTCCCTGGCATTGGGGTCGGCCAGGATATCCAGACAGGGGATCTCCCGGTGCCGGCATTGGGCCTTGCAATGGTCAAAGAGCCGGCGGCCAAGGCCATGGCCGATGACATCGGGCCGGATGAACATATGCTCCAGCCAGGTCCCGGCGGGAAGGCGGATGCCCGAAATAAAGATATCTTCCTTTAAATCCACCAGGGAATAATAGCCCAGGATCGGGTCAGGGGCCTCCGGTTCCTCCACCACCCAGACCGGGTTTTCTTCCATGTATTCCGGGGTGAGGGTGAGTTCCTTTTCCCAGATCTGGAACCATTCTTCGGGGTATTCCCAATATCCCTTTGAGGCAAAGGAGAGTCGGGTCAGTTCCCTTGCATCTTCCCTTTGCCCCCTTCGCATCATCCCTTTCATGCATCCCCCCCTGCCCCCATGCGGGCGGCAATGTATCCGTCCATCATCAAATGGACAATGTGGTGGAGGACACAGACCAGAAGGGCCGTACCAAACTGGGGGAAACAGGTGAGCTGGAGCATCACCGCCAATGGCAGGGTCTTCTGGGCCCCCATGAAGATCACCGATTCCCTGCGCCCCCTTCCCATGCCCAGCAGGCGCACCGCACCAAAGGCCGCCCCTAGAAGGATGAGGTGGAAGAGGATGACCATGGGCAGGATCCACAGCACAATGGAGGCCTGGGAAATCAAAACCCCCCGGGCACCGGACAGGGACATGTAGACAATGCCCAGGACCATGGACTGGTTGAACAGCCCCAGTCGTTTCTTCATCTCCGGTGAAATCCGGATCAGATACCGCTTGAGCAGCAGTCCCGAGGCCAGGGGCACCAGCACCAGGAGCAAAAGCTTGATGAAAATGGCGCCCCGGTGGATGACAATGCCCTCCCCCCCGGCCATCCCCTGCAGGTTCACCATGGCCGGCAGAACCAGGGGAATGGTGAAAATACAAAGGAAATTGGAAAGGATGGTGACAAAGAGGGCATGGGCCATGTTCCCCCCTGCCTGCCCGGTCATGACCACCCCGGAAGAGAGGGTGGTGGGGACCACGGCGATGAGGATGAGCCCCACGGCCATTCCCGGATCCAGGGGGTAGCGGGTCAACACCAGGGCCGCCAGGGGGGCGATGACGGCAATGCAGACCAGGGCGGTCGATGTGGCCTTGATATCCCGGATCCCGGCCCTGATCTGATCCATCTCAATGATCAGGCCCGAAGAAAGAAAAATGATGAAAATGGCAAGGGAAGAGCCCTTGTGGGCCTTGAGAAAGATGCCGAAGTCGGCAAGGGTGCCGGACCCATCAAACATCACCAGGGCAAAGACCAGGACCAGACCGCAGAGGAACCATTGTTTTTTCAGTTTAGCTGCCACAGGTTTCACTCGATTCTTTGTACCCGGGTCCCCAAACGTCCGTGGAAAGGGCCAGGCCTGACATGGGGCAGTCCGGGCCCCCTGGTGCCACCGGGACCGCCGAACCCCATCCGGGGAAAATTCACCCGGTCGTTGCTTCCGAAATCCGGGCAGACAAAAGGGGCCCGCGGAAACCCATTTTCCACGGGCCCCTTTTCCTATCATCATCCAGGCCCGGGTGCAAGGCCCATGGCGGATACCCCGCCCACCTATTGGGATTCACAGGCTGGGGGGTCGGCCTTCCCTTCACAGGCCCCAGATCGCCCCTCTTTTTCCCCGGCGGCATCCCCGGACGGTTCCCCCAGGGCGGCAAGGATACTTTTCACGGTCACCGCCCCCAGGACCAGCCCTCCCCCGGCAATGGCCAGGAAGGGAAGGGTGACCATTTTAATGAGGATGCCCGAGGTGCTCCAGCAAAGGGCTGCGGCAACGAGCATGGGCACGGCTCTTTGATTCTTCTTCATCTGGTTTTCTCCAATGGTCTTCTTTAATGGCCTCCTCTTAAAGGAGGTTCAATTCCCCGAAAACAAAGGGGGATGGGAGCCCCTGCCATGGATTTCAGCGGCCATCCCTTCCATCTGACCTAAAATATAAGGGGTTTCCATAAAAAAACAGCCACAAAACTTTGGTTTTGTATCCATTACAATTATGGTAATTTTAAATCTGTACTCATTTTAAACCCCTTAAATTGTACCCATTGAAAATGGCAAAACATCCCAAATACCGGCAGGTGGTCGACCGTATCCTCTCCCTGATCAACGACGGGGTCCTGGGTCCCGGCGCCGCCCGTCCCGGTTGACCCAGATCACCTTCACGGAGCAATCGGCAGGGGCAGTCACCAGACCCAATTGCCGTTTAAAATAAAGCAATTAACACATTTTCCACTTGACCATATCCATTCATCAAAGTAGTAACATACAAATGCCGTGTACGGCGCCCAAAACCCATTCGCCATTGGAATCGCCCTTGGGGAAATCTCTTTCTCTTTTTTTCCACCAGCGTTCATCTCCAGGCCCAATTGAATCTGCTTTGGATGGGTTTGGCAGTCATTTACCCGGATATGTCCGGATGGAAACTTCAGATCCATCAAAACGGCAATGCCCCTATCCCACACCGTTCCAATCGTCCGGGGGAATTGTCCTGTGGAATTCAGATGAAGGATATCTTGATCCACCTATCGGTAAACACCTTTTCCAGGAGGGGTTCAATGGATGCTCAAAAGGATAAAATATTGGTGATTGGCGACTGGTTCATGGATGAAAACTGGTTGATGGCCAAAACCAGCAATTACAATAGTACCGATGTGGGGGATGCCCATTATAACAGCCAGATAGAAGGGCCGGCCAATTTTGTCCTCAGCGTTTGCGGGGTTGCCAGCGTATTAAAGATCCTGTCCGGGGACGGCACATTGGACGACCTTCAGATCAATGAAGAGATCAACAAACGATACGATCTCATCGGGGTGGGGGCATGGAATCCCAGGGATACGGAAATCATCCAGCGCATCCTATGTGCGGAAAACCCCAGGGAAAAATTCATGACCCCCTATACACTGGCCAACGACCTCCAGAGTTTTGTCAATGATTGCCCCAATGCTGAAAAAATCGCCCCTCCCTCCCCCTATGAGCCAGGGGGCATGGGCGACATCAAAGCCCCCCCGCCGAAATGCACCCATTGCAAACACAAAAAGTATGAACTCATCAATATGGTGGAGGACACCCCCGAGAGCCAGGAAGCCATATCCACCAACAGGATATACCGCGTCTACGAAGGGTTCGGCAGCCAGAAACCCCGGTTGCGCTATCGGTTCGACTGGCAGATTGATCTGGACAACACCCATATCAAAGAACAATGGACCAACGATCTGAAAAACACAAAGGCCGTCATTGTGGTGGACCACGGCAAGGGGGTCATCACCCCCGAATTGATCGACTATTTATTGGAACATTGCAAGGAGGCCAACTGGTACGTCCGGAACAAACTGAAATCCCCCCAATGGTTCAAACGCCTGAACAAGGCCGGCAAGCGATTGAAGCTGCTGGTCATAGACCAGCAATTGGTCAATCACACCCACGGCCTGAGAACCTGGGAGCGAAAGGGAAAACTCTGCAGGGCCTCGTTGGAGCTTCTGGGAGAACTATTGGGGGTGGGCACCTATCACCACGGAGAACCCAAACAGCCTGAAAGCGTGGGGGCGGACAATGTGGCCGTCCTCTTTGAAAACAATTGTGCCATCGGGGCCAGCCGGATACCCGGTGACGACACGGCAAAGATCAAGGATGCCCGGATCTATTATTTCCCAAGGAGAACGGAAAAGGAGCGCCACATCCGGGTCGGCAGGACCTCCATTTTTTTCAACTCCCTTATCTATTGGGATCTGATGATGGAAAAGGATCTGGGCACCCCCATCAAGGTGGATGAAAATGGGTCCAGGGGCCTGGACTCCGACGAGACCCAACTCTCCCTTGCCACCACATGGGCCCTGCGCAACATGGAGGAGTGGATGGATGCCTGCACCAATGCATGGGACCAGGGATTGGATCAGGCATTGAGCGGCCCCTTCTCCAAAGTCCTTGGGTGGCACTCGGTGGCAAATCATATCAAGGAACAGGGCATTAAGGGAGAGGATTACGCAAGGAGCTGGGACAAGTGGAATTTTTCCTCCAAGGACCAGGGGGTGATCAAAAGGGGTGACGGCAATGATGAATTCCATTTGTGGAGATCCTACGGCACCCTGAACGACTATGTCTGCCCCGGTGGGGTCAAGCGGTCCCAGATCAATGACCTGGTCCGCTCCTTGAGCATTTACCACAAGGATTCAAAGCCCAAGATTCCATTCAATACCCTTTTGGTGGCGGAACCGGGCTGGGGAAAAAGTTTCCTGGCCTTTTGCCTGTCCAGGTATTTTGATTTCCATTACCTGAGCTATTCCATTGCCCAGATGAGTTCCACAAAGGAATTGGTGGATTCCTTCAAGGAGATCTCCTCCATGCAGAAGCAGTCCGAAAAAAAATGCCTGGTGTTCATGGATGAAATTGACGCCGAAATCTCAGGGAACACCGCCCTTGGACTTCTCCTCAGCCCCATGTGGGACGGGTTGTTCAAAAGCGAAGGGTACACCAATAAAATCGACCCCTGTGTCTGGATCTTTGCCGGAACCAAATCCAAGGATGAAATCCTCCACCTGCCAAAGGGGCGTGATTTCATCTCAAGGATCAACGGCCCCATCATTGACATTGATTTCCTGGACGATGCCGCCAGGGCCAAGGTAAGGGAGGCCGAACCCCGGGAACAGGATCGGCAAAAGGAACTCATCGACGCCATCCGCGACCTTAAACGGGGGGAGGAACGAAGAACCGAAATCGTCTATCAGACGGTGAACCTCCTCAACCGGGAATATGACCCCATCATGGAAATCGAACGGGAGGTTTTGGAGCTGTTCTCCAATATACTGCCCCTGAACGGCATCCGCAGCCTGCGCATCTTTGTCTCCCGGTTCAAAAATGTGAAAAAGGGGATCATCCGAAGGGAAAATGTCCCCTTGCTCCTTGGTAATCCTGAAATGGAAAAACAGATCAAGGTCATTGATGAAAAAAAGTACAAGGCCGGCATTCTTTCTTCGCTGGAAGCCGACGGGGCCCTTGAGAACGGGACCGTAAAAATCAAGCTGGACGTGGTCTCTTAGACCTGAAATCCATATCTGGACCCAATGCCGTTTTAAAACACTGTTTTCCCATGGGAATTAACTGAAAAGGGGACCGACGGCACCAAAGGGCCGACGGTCCCTTGCATTTTCTTACACCTTGAAAAGGTTTACGGTCTGACGAAGCTTACGGGAAACCTCACTGAGCCCCTGGGCGCTGGTGTCGATTTCCGTACTGTTTTCAGCCGCATCCGATACGGTCTTGTGGACCTGGTTCATGTCGTTGGCAATCTCATGGGCCACGGCAGAGGTCTGGGAGATATTCTCGGTCACCACCTGGATGCCCTGGGCGGCCTGGCTAACATTCCCGGCAATCTCCCGGGTGGTGACGGACTGTTCTTCAACGGCGGCGGCCACGGTGTCGATCATTTCATTGACACTGGTGATATCACGGGTCACCTCGGCAATTTCATTCACCGTCTCGGAGGTTGCCCCCTGGATCCCCTGGATCTGCTCCTTGATCTCCAGGGTGGCCTCGGCGGTCTGCCGGGCCAGATCCTTGATCTCCCCTGCCACAACGGCAAAGCCTTTGCCCGCCTCCCCTGCCCGGGCCGCCTCAATGGTGGCGTTCAGGGCCAGCAGATTGGTCTGCTCGGAGATATCATTGATGGTGTCCACCACCCGACCAATCTGCTGGGCCGAGTGGGAGAGCACCGCCATCTGCTCCGATGCCTTGCGGGTCCGTTCCACTGCGGCATGGCTGGTGGTCCGGGTCTGTTCCGTATTCCCTGCAATCTCGTTGATGGTGGAGCTCATCTCTTCGGCCGCCGCTGAGACCATGCCGATATTGGTGGAGGACTGCTCCACGGCAGAGGCCACGGAAAGCATGCCCGTACTCATTTCCTCGGCAGCAGAGGCCACGGTGTTTGACCGTTCTGCCATGGCATCGGCCCTGCCCGAAACCTGACGGGAGATGTCCAGCAACCCCGAGGAGGCCGTGTTCAATTCGTTGGAATCCTCTGCAATCCCCCGGATGATCCCCTGGAGTTTTTCCACAAAGGTGTTGAACCACCGGGCCATCTCTCCAATCTCATCCCTGGAGTCGGTATCCAGCCGCATGGTCAGATCCCCCTCCCCCTGGGCAATGTCCTTGAGGCTCTCCACCATCCCGTTGATGGGCCGCACCACCCGACCGGACAACAGGGCCGTGAACAGGCCCACCAGCAGGATCACAAGGGCGGTGATCCCCATGACCATGGTACGCATGGAAGAGGAGACCGCAGACAATTCCGCCTTTTCAATGAGAACGGCCACGATCCAGTCGGTCTTGGCCGATTTAAATGAATTCACCTGGTACACCGTGCCATCGATGAGGGTGTCAAATTCCACTTCATCGGCCTCCAGGATCTTTTCCAGGTTCTCAATGTCCACATCCTTGACATATTTCTGGTTGTTGTCGGCATTTTTGGGATCGGCCAGGATCAGCCCTTTCTTATGGAGCATCATGGCATAACCGGTCTTTCCGATGCGAACCCCCTTCATGATCTCCGCCAGAATATCCGAGGTCACATCAATGCCCACAACACCGTAGACCTTGCCCTTCTTATTACTAAAGGTTCTCACGTTGCTGGTGATCACCGAATCGTTGAGGGTATCCACATAGGGATCGGTGCGCATGATCTTTCCATTACCGGACAGGCCCAGGGAATACCAGGCCAGTTTCCGGGGATCATACTTGCTGCGGACATCGGTTTCCGGCCATTGAATATACCCCCCGTCCTCTGTGCCCAGATAGACATACATGGTCCCGGGGTGGGCCTTGGCGTAATTGTCGAATTGTTGGAATATTTCCTGTTCGATTCCTCCGTTCCGGGACGGGGTCATCCGGATCTTGGAAGAACTTTCGGCATAACTGGTAATGCCGGCATCGGCCTTGAGAATATCCTTCTGGGTGGCGAACATGTCTATGTTCCGGTCCAGGTCATCGTAGAATACATCCAGCATCTGTTCGATGCTGTTCACCTGCTGGGACAGGTTTTCAAGGTATTGATCCCGGGAGGAGGAATTAATAAGCAGGCTCACGGCTAGGACCACCGGAACCACCGCGATCAAAATGAGCAAAAGTGAAAAAACAACCAACTTGGAACGAATGGACTTCAACATTTTAACTCCTGAATGAAAATTGAACTTGAAGTATCAGTACTTCAGTAAAGGCTTTAGATACCTGAAAGGCCTGAACAATGCAAGATTCATGTGTCGCAATGGAATTTATAATCACTCATTTATGGACCTACCAGAGCAATCCGCCATTCTCCCCAAAGGCAAAAGATGACAAAATCCGCCCCCAGTACCCTCCCCAGAACGCAAAGTCCCCCTCATGGAAGGGGATTCCCCCCCTTTCCCCACATCCTTGCCGGATATGCAAGGCCCAGGATACAAAGGCATATCCGGGTCAGGATTTTTCCCCCAGATCCCAGAACAATCCCGTCATCAGTGCCAATCCCTCTTCCACAATGCCGGCCATGAGGTGCTCGTTGGGCCCATGCTGGCAACAGCCCCCAAAGGAATGGGGAATCCAGATGGTGTCCATGCCCAGGACATGGGAAAAGGCATCGTTGGGAAGGGTGCCCCCCAGGTTGGGGAGAAAGGCGATGGTTTCGCCGGATCGTCCCAGGCCGTCAAGGGTGGTATCAAAGGAGGAGCGGCTAAAGGTCACCCAGGGATTGTCCGGATTCATTCGGGTGGCCCGGCCGTAATTGTTCTCCAGGGGGATGATCTTTACCTGGCCGAACCCGGCCCGGTCCAGGTGGGCCCGGATGACCGGCACAAAGGCAGTTGGGTCCATGTCCGAAGTGAACCGCATGTGGCAGCGGGCCCAGGCCCTGGGGGGGATGGCGTTCACCGGCTCAGCCGGGTTCCCGCACTCAAAGGCCAGGACATCCAGGGTGTTCCAGCCGTAGACCTTTTGGGCCGCCGTCAGCCCGGGCTCCCCCCAGTGGGGATCAATGGCCGGTCCCCCCTCCCCGGTCACCTCAAGGGCGTCAATGGCCCGGGCCACAGACGTCGGCAGCTTTGGGGGCCGCAGCCCCTGGACCAGAATTTTCCCCCTTGCATCCACCATGGAGGCAAGGGCATGGGAAAGGATGATGCCGGGGTTGGCCAGAAGCCCGCCCCAGTTTCCGGAATGGTGCCCCCCCTCCCGCAGGTCAAGGGAGAGGTCAAAGTTGAACACGGCCCGGCTCCCCCCGAAGATGGTGGGAACATCCGGCGCCATCCGGGGCCCGTCCGATGCCATGAGCACATCGGCCTTGAGAAAATCCTTTTCCCGTTCACAGACCAGGTGGAGTCCGGGAGAGCCGGCTTCCTCCCCCATTTCCAGAAGGATCTTAAGGTTAAAGCCAAGGTGCCCCCGCACCGCCAGCACCGATTCCACTGCCGCCAGGTTGATGCAGTGCTGCCCCTTATTGTCCGCCGCCCCCCGACCGTACCAGATCTCCCGGCCCTGGTCGTCCCGGGCCCGGGTCAGGGCCAGGGAGTCCAATCCCTTTTTCCACTGTCCTTCCATCTGGGGCACGGTATCCCCGTGGCCGTAGATGAGCACCGTGGGAAGGGTCGGATCTTCCATGCGCCGGGCCAATAGAAGGGGGGCCGCAGGCTCGGTTGGATTCTTTACAATGCGACACTCCGCCCCCAGGGCCTTTTCCAGGTAGGGGACCATGATCTCCTCCAGGTAGGCCAGAAGTTCCGGCCCCCGGTCCGGGGAGCGGCTGCCCGTGTCCCGGGCCACCCATTGGGAAAGGCGTTGAAAAAGAAGCTGGGAGCTGAACAGCTCCCGGGCATGGGCCAATGCGGTATTTCGATCCATGGTGATGGTCCCCGGGGCACCCTTCCTTATATTAGGAGGTGCCCCCATATAAAAGAAGGCCGGACCGCCAAGCGGATTCAACGGGCGGAATGGGCTCCCTGGGAGGCGGCCCGGCCGGGTTAACAAAAAAACAGGTTAAAATGCCCCGGGAAAATGGCAGGCCACCATGCGGTCCTTTTCCGTCCGGTCCGTTGGTGCCTCCCTTTTACAGATATCCCTGCACTTGACGCAACGGGGATGGAAGGGACACCCCGAAGGCGGATCAATGGGATTGGGATATTCAATGCCCAGGTGGATCTCGGGCAGCCCCAGGTCGGGCTCCGGTGTGAGTACCGATGCCAGAAGGGCCTGGGTATAGGGATGGCCGGGCTGCCTAAAGATATCCGAAGCCCTCCCCTCTTCCACGATGCGGCCCAGGTACATCACGGCCACATGGGTGGCAATGTGCTCCACCACCGCCAGATCGTGGGAGATAAAGAGATAGGTCAGGTTCAGCTCCTCCCGCAGATCCAGGAGCATGTTGAGGATCTGGGCCTGGACCGATACGTCCAGGGCCGATGTGGGCTCGTCGCAGAGGACCACCCCGGGCCGCATGATCAGGGCACGGGCCACGGCCACCCGCTGGCGCTGGCCCCCGGAGAGCTGGTTGGGGTAATTGTGCTTAAGCCGGGGGGGAAGCCCCACGATCTCCATGATCTCGTCCACCTTCCGGTCCAGTTCGGCCCCGTCCCTGCCCAGGCCCTGGGCCCGCAAGGGCAGGGAAATGATCTTGGCAATGGACTTCCTGGGGTTCAGGGAGGAATAGGGATCCTGGAATACGGGCTGGATCACCTTTGCAATGTCCTTGTGGCCCATGGTGGTGATGTTTTTCCCCTCGATGAACAGATCTCCCGAGGTGGGTTTTTCCAGGCCCAGCATCATCTTGGCCATGGTGGTCTTGCCGCAGCCCGACTCCCCCACCACCCCCAGGATGGAGCCCGTGGGCAAGGACAGACTCACCCCGTTAACGGCATGGAGGGGCCGCTTGCCCCTAAAGAGGCCGGCACTGACCTGGTAGGTCTTGGTGACGCCCCGGGTTTCAATGGCAAGGCTCATGGGACCTCCTTTACAAATGGGCCCGGGTTGGTCGATTCCCTTCCGGATCTGTCAGCCGGGTCCAGCACACAGCGGTAGCAGCGGTTATCCGCCAGCCAGGTCAGATCCAGGGATTTTTGGGCGCAGGCGGCCATGGTCCGGGAGCACCGGCTCCGGAAGGAGCAGCCCCACAATTCCCCGATGGGGGTGGGCACGATGCCGGGAATGGAGCCCAGCTTTTCACCGGGCAGGGTTTTGCCCGGCACGGGGATACAGGCCATGAGTCCCCGGGTATAGGGATGGATGGGGTCGGTGAAGATCTGCTGGATGGTGCCGGTCTCCACCACCTGGCCGCAGTACATGATGGCCACGTCGTCGGCCACCCGGGAGACCACGCCCAGGTCATGGGTGATGAGGATCATGCCCATGTGGAACTCCTCCTGAATGGAGGCCAAAAGCCCCATGATCTGGGCCTGGATGGTCACGTCCAGGGCCGTGGTGGGCTCGTCGGCAACGATGAGGGAGGGACCGCACATCAGGCCCATGGCAATCATGATCCGCTGGCGCAGCCCCCCGGAAAGCTGGTGGGGATACTGGGTGAGCCGGGAGCCGGCCGCGGAGATCCCCACCTTTTCCAATAAAAAGACGGCCCGGTCCCGGGCCGCTTTGGCCGACACCTTTTGGTGGGCGGTGAGGGCCTCGGTGAGCTGGTTGCCGATGGTGTAACAGGGGTCCAGGGAGGTCATGGGCTCCTGGAAGATCATGGCCATTTCCCCGCCCCGGTAATGGGAGAGCTGCCGCTGGGAAAGGCCCAAAAGGCTTTTGCCCTTGAAATTGACGGCCTCGGCCCTGAAGCTTGCCGAGGGGGGCAGAAGGCCCATGACGGCCATGGCGGTCATGGATTTGCCGCAGCCCGACTCCCCCACCAGACTCAGGGTTTTGCCCTCTTCCACGGTAAAACTCACGTCCCGGACGGCATGGAGGACGCCGGCGGGAAGTTTCAAATCCACGCTGAGATGTTTGACTTCCAAAAGGGCATTCATGGTCGGCCCTCCGGAGAGGTTACATCCCTGAGGCCGTCGCCGAACAGATTCATTCCCAACACCAGGAAGAACAGGGCCACGCCCGGAATGGTCACCAGATAGGGATCAAAGAGCATAAGGTCTTTTCCTTCGGAAATCATCAGGCCCCAGGAGGGGGTGGGGGGCTGAACCCCCATGCCCAGAAAGGAGAGGGCCGCCTCCAGCAGGATGGCCCGACCGATCTCCAATGTGGCCACGATGACAATGGAATTAAAGAGGTTGGGCATGATCTCCCGGGCCATGACCCAGAGCACGGAACAACCGGCGGCCCGGGCGGCCTGGACATAGTCCATGGCCCGGATCTGCTGGGTGGTGGCCCGCAGGACCACGGCAAACCGGTCCCAGATCAGGCAGCCCAGGACACCGATCACCACCTGCATGGAGCCGCCGATGAGGGCCACCACGGCCACGGCCACCAGCACCGCAGGCAGGGCCAGGCGCACGGTGATGATAAAGGAGACCCCCATGTCCACCATGCCGCCGAAATAACCGGCGGCCAGGCCCAGGCTGATGCCGATCACCGCAGCAATGGCGGTGCAGGCAAAGCCGATGAGAATGGATATCCGGGCCCCATACACCAGGCGGGAGAGGTAATCCCGGCCCATGCTGTCCGTACCCAGGGGGTGCTCCCAGGAGCCCAAATCGCTCCAGACCGGGGGAATCATCCGGGCACCCAGATCCTGGGCATAGGGATCATGACCGGAAATCCAGGGGGCCAGTGCAGCGGCCAGGAAAACAATGAGCACCATGAGGCCACCGATGATAAACCCCTTGTGGGTGCGCATGCGCCGGCGCATGATCTGGCCCGGTGTGGGAAAAACCACGTCCAGGCCCAGGCCCTTTTCAAAGTCGGGACCCAGGTCGGCGGGGGGGCGTGCTGTGGAGGATGCAGAATCCGACATGGCTTAGTTACTCCTGATTCTGGGATCCAGAAAGGCGTTGAGCAGATCCCCGCAAAAGGTGAGAAAAATATAGGTGGTGGACAAAAAGAGCACAATGGCCTGGACCACGGGCAGGTCCGAGCGGGAGATGGAAACCCAGGCCAGGTTGCCCAAACCGTTGAGGGCAAAGATGGACTCAATGACAATGGAGCCCCCCAGCATGAATCCCAGCTGCACGGCGGCCACGGCCACCACCGGGATGATGGCGTTCCTCAGGGTGTGCTTGAACAGGATGGAGGGCCATCTTAAGCCCTTGGCCCGTGCCGTCCGGATGTGGTCCGAGGCCAGAACCTCCAGCATGCCCGACCGCACCAGGCGCATGATGGCCGGGGTGGCGTAGTAGCCCAGGGCAATGGTGGGCATGACAAAGTGCTGCCAACTGTCCGACCCGGAGATGGGCAGCCATCGCAGTTTCACCCCGAAAAAGATGATCAGGATCAGGCCGAACCAGAAGCTGGGCATGGCCTGGCCCATGACGGAGATGGAGAGGGCGATCCGGTCAATCCAGGTATTGGGCCTCACCGCCGCCAGCATCCCCAATGGAATGGAGAGGAGCATGGCAAAGGAAAGGGCACAGATGCCCAGGGTCATGGTCACGCCCATGCGCTCCCTGAGCATCTGTGATACCGGCTGATTCAGATAGGGGGAGTTGCCAAAGTCGCCCTTGACGGCCCGCCCGGCCCACTCAAAATATTGAACGATCAGGGGACGGTCAAACCCGTACTGGGCCCTGACAAATTCAATTTCCTCGTTACTTGCGCCTTCCCCGGCAAGGGAGATGGCGGGGTCGCCCGAGACCCGCAGCAGCATGAAGCTGATCAAAGAGACCGTGATCAGCACCACAAAGGCCAACCCCAGGCGTTTGAGTGTATATATCAGCATGGTCTTATTCCGTTATTTCCATTTGGCCTGGAAGAATCTGGGCACTGCGTCGGGATAGGGAGTGAAATCCAGATCCTTGGAATAGCAGTTATTGGAAACATAGGTGAACATGGGGCACCAATAGGCCTGGTCGGCAATGCGCTTCAGGGCCGAGGAATAAAGGGCCTTTCTCAACACCGGATCAATGGAGGCATCGGCTTCCAGCAAGGCGTCGCGCACCTTGGGATCCCGTGCCAGGTCATCGGCCTCAAACTCAAAGAAATGGCTGGTGATGGCGGAGACGTCATTGATGGAGTAGGAGCCCCAGGTGAGGAACTGCATCTGGGCCTTTCCGGCCCGGGCCTTTTCACGCAGGGCGGAGTACTTCATGATCATGAGCTTGGCCTTGATGCCCACGGCGGCCAGATCCCCGATCATGGCTTCGGCAAAGGGACGGTTCCGATACCCGTAGAGGGTGGTTTCAAACCCGTTGGGATAACCGGCTTCGGCCAACAGCTGCTTGGCCAGGGTGGGACTGTACTCGTAATGGGCCACATTCTGTTCGCAACCAAACTGGGAGGGGAAACAGGCGGAATGAACGGCACGGGACTGCCCGCCCACCAGGTTCTTGGCAATGGCGTCCCTGTTGATGGCATGGTTCACGGCCTGGCGAACCTTGAGGTTGGCAAAGGGGTTTTCCATGCCGTGTTCCTTGCCGGAGCGGTCGGCGGCGTCAAACTGGATGTAACCGATGCGCATGGTTTCCGCAGGGGTAACGGTGAGGCTGGGTACCCGGGCCAGTTTCATGGCCTGGTCCGGGGGAACCAGGTAGATCCAGTCCAAAGCACCGGTCATGAGTTCGGCCATCTGGGTGTTGATCTCCGGCAGGGTTCTCCAGACGATTTTACCGATGGTGGGCCGGCCCTTGGGGCTGTCCTTGAAATAATTTTCGTTTTTCACCATCACGATCTTTTTGCCCGGAACCACCTCCTCGATTTTATAGGGGCCGGTGCCCATGGGATGGACCCCGAATCCGTCCACGCCCACTTCGGCATAGTAGTCCTTGGGATAGATGGGATTGGCCCCGGAGAGGAATTCAATGGCCGCTGGAAACGGCTTTTTCAGATGGATCACCAGGGAATAGTCACCGGTCTTGACCACGGTGTCGATCCAGGAGGAGTACCTCTGGGTTTTGACCTTGTTGGCCGGATCCGCAGCAAAGTTCAGGGTGTAGACCACGTCGTCGGCGGTGAGGTCGGCACCGTTGTGGAATTTGACCCCCTGGCGGATTTCCAGGGCCAGGGTCGTGGTGGAGGTCCACTTGAAGGACTTGGCCAAAAGCCCCTTGTATTCATAGGTCACCGGATCCCGGTAGATGAGGTTGTCAAAGACGTGGCGGGAGATGACCATGCCCTCCCGGGCCGTATTAAAATAGCGGTCCAGGCTCTCCAGCTCCTTGCTGAAGGCAATGTTCAGGGTATCGTCTTTTTTCCCTGCAAATGCGGGCAGGGCAAGGGCTGCAGTCAGCATAACACCAGAGACGGCAGCGGCGATGAAACGAATGCTTCTCTTCATTGGGCTTCTCCAAAGATAATAGGGTTTTACTGCATTAACACAACCATGGAACTGCCCGGAGTCCGGGCAGGGAATCTCAACCAAAAAAGGTTTTTACCGCTTGAAACAGGATCCGGATCCCCACGGACAGGGCATGGGGATGGATGGCAAAATAGGGAGAATGGAGGGGGAAGGTCTTCCCCTCCTCCCCAAAGGCGCAGCCGATGCGCATCATGGCAGCCGGGCATTCCCGGGCATAAAAGTAAAAATCATCCGAGCCCATGATAAAGGGCAAGGCATGGACCTTGTCCGGCCCCAGAACCGCTTCCGAGGCTTGGCGCAGTGCGGCGCATGCATCTTCATCGTTGATGCCCATGGGCGCCCCCGTGCGGATGGACAGCTCCGCCCTTAGGTTGAACTGGACACCAATGCCCTCTGCCAGTCGTTGTATCTCCCGGTGGAGGATTGAACGGACCTCTTCATTGTGGCTGCGGATGCTCCCCCGGATCACGGCGGTTTCCGGGATGACATTGCCGGCGTCCCCGGCGTGGAACCGCCCCACGGAAATCACAGCGGAATGGACCGGAGGGACGTGGCGGGGGATGAGGGTGTCCACCTGGTTCACAAAGGCGGCCCCGGCCGTGATGGGATTGATCCCCATGTGGGGTCGGGCCCCGTGGGCCCCCTTTCCCCTGATCTTCAATTCAAAGGGGTCCGAGGCGGCATGGCCGATGCGGGAAAAGACCCCCACCTCCCCGACCGGAAAGTTGGGGTCCATGTGACCGGCCAGGAGCCGCTCCACCCCGGGGTTTTCCAGTGCTCCGTGTTTGATCATGGCCCTGGCCCCGCCCAGGCGTTCCTCACTGGGCTGAAAGATGAACTTGACCCCGCCGGAGATCTGCTCCAGCAAACCGGAATCCCTGAGACACCGGGCCAGACCCAGGGCAATGGCCGTATTGGCGTCATGGCCACAGGCATGCATGACCCCGGGATTCCGGGAACGGTTTTTCACATCTGCCAATTCCTCCAGGGGAAGGGCATCCATGTCGGCCCGGAAGCCCAGGACCGGCCCCCGGGCCCTGCCCTTGAACCAGGCCACGGCCCCGGTCATATCGTCAAAGGTGGTGACCTCGGCCCCCAGCTCTTCCAGGATGTCCACCACCTTGGCCGTGGTGCGGGTCTCCTCCCCGGACAATTCCGGGTGACAATGGAGGTCGTTCCAGATCCCCTGGGTCCAGTTCGTTATCCCTTGAATACTTTTTTCTTCCATCAGCAGCTTCGCCTCAACAGGATTCCCCGGTTCCCACCGGGTCAAACGGGCACAGGGCCCACAGCTTCAATTTCAGATATGATGACTCCGGCAATCTCCCTGCGGCGCTCCTCCCCCATGCGGGCCGTGATCCCGGCCACGGGAATGGCGACCGCAACCCGGCCATGGGTGTTAAAGATGGGGGCGCCCAGCACCCGTTCGATGCAGACGGCGTCGTAGCCGGATCCAATCATCAGGTAGGCTGCATCGCCGGTCTGCTGGCTGATGCGTTTCAGGGCAATGTGATACCGGTCACGGATGGAGAATTGATGGGTGGATGCCCCCAGGTGATAGAGGGCGGTTCCCAGGTGGTAGAGTTTGGTTTCAAGGTCAAAGGAGACAAACGCCTCCTCCTGGAGCACGGCCAGGATACGGTGAACCGTTGGCGGCGGAAGATCAACATCCCGGGCCACCTCGGCCAGACGGACGCCCCGGGCATTGAATTGAGACACGGATTTGAGAATGGCAATGGTCCGACGGATGCTCTGCCCCCCGCCCTGGGGTTTCTCCCCCTGCCCATGTGCTGAAACGACCATGAATGCGCTTCTTTCACCTTGAAACTGCGTTCTCCCCCATGGGGATATTGGAAAATTCCACATTGTGGAATGAATTTTTCCACAATGCAGAATACAGACGTAGCGGCTATTTCAAGCTTCGTCAAGCCGTTTTTTAATCAGAAATAGAATCAAATCCAGAAATCCCCTTTTTCCGACAAGTACTTAGAAATAAATTCAATATTCCCCCCAAAAAACTATTGACTATAAATCCAAAAACATCTATCTTCTGCCTCGTTGTTCAGGGGGAACACACATCGACAAAACAATTTACTTTTTGTTGAATACCGTTACAATGGTAAGTGGTCACCTTGAGCGCCATCAGGTTGATGGGGGTGTAGTTCAGTTGGTTAGAACGCTAGCCTGTCACGCTAGAGGCCGCGAGTTCGAGTCTCGTCACTCCCGCCACAACCTGGTAGCAACCATGCGTCCCCATCGTCTAGCCCGGTCCAGGACACCGGCCTTTCACGCCGGCGACAGGGGTTCGAATCCCCTTGGGGACGCCACCCAGACGTTAAAAGGCTTTCAGTCCCCCTGAAAGCCTTTTTTATTCCGGGCCGTTAACTCAGCTGGTAGAGTATCTGCCTTTTAAGCAGAGAGTCGTTGGTTCGAGCCCAACACGGCCCACCACTTCTTCCAGACCCACCTTGGATTTTTGAATTTTCCCTTCAAACCAACGCATTAACTTTCCAACATAAACACGGTTTTTAACCCCACCGGTTCATCAACGGTCAATGGGAGGAGAGAGGCCCCCTATATGGAATTCTCATCTTTCAGGAACAGGTCATAATAGCGTTCCAACAATTTAATCAGATCCACCACACGCCCCTTTTGATAAATTTCCCGTTCTTTATTGGACAATGGCTGTTCTTCAACAAAGGTCATCAATGCCATTTTTTCCCCACCGGATAAGGCCTGTATCTTACTAATTCTATCAAGGTATTGTTGGGTCGCGTCTTTTGGGTCGCGCATCTCATTTTACCTCCGGGGGATACCCCATAATAATCTGTTAACGTGTCTGGGACGCCAATCGATCTATTTACCGGGGATCTCCCGGGGGTCGGTCATGTTTTCCGGTTTCAGAAGATCGTCCAGTTCCGCCTGGGTGAGCAACCCCTTTTCAAGGACGAGTTCATAGACACTGGCACCGGTTTTCAACGCTTCCTTGGCCACGCCGGCAGAGGATTCGTATCCCATGACCGGAACCAGGGCCGTGATCAGGCCGATGCTGTTTTCAACGTAGGAGCGGCAGACCTCCCGATTGGCCTCGATGCCGGTGATACACCGGGAGGTCAGGGTGACGCAGGCGTTTTTCAGGATCATCATGCCGTGGAGGAGATCGTAGGCGATGATGGGCTCGGCCATGCACAGCTCCATTTCACTGGCTTCGGCGGCCATGGAGACCACGGCGTCGTATCCCATGACCTGGTAGCAGATCTGGTTCACCAGCTCCGGGATCACCGGGTTGACCTTGCCCGGCATGATGGAGGAGCCCGGCTGCATGGGCGGCAGGTTGATCTCGTTGAGGCCGCAGCGGGGACCCGAGGACATCCAGCGCAGATCGTTGCAGATCTTGGAGATCTGGACGGCGGCCCGTTTCAGGGTGGCGGACATCTGGACAAAGGTACCGGCGTTCTGGGTGGCCTCCACCAGATTGGAGGCCCGTTTCAGGTCAAAGCCGGAGACCTGTGCCAGCTTCTCGGTGACCAGATCGGCATATCCGGGGGGGCTGTTGATCCCGGTGCCAATGGCCGTGGCCCCCATGTTGATGGCGAGCAGCTCCAAGGCAGAGCGTTCAATGGCCTCCTTGGCGCTGCCGATCATGGCCCCATAGGCCCCGAACTCCTGGCCCAGGGTCATGGGCACGGCATCCTGGTTTTCCGTGCGGCCCATCTTGAGGACGTCACTGAACTCATGGGCCTTCTGCTCCAGGGCCTGCTTCAGTTCTTCCATGGACCGGCCCAGGTTTTTCATGGAGAGGAGGACGGAAAGCTTCAGGGCCGTGGGGTAGGCATCGTTGGTGGACTGGGAGCAGTTCACATGGTCGTTGGGATGGAGAAATTGGTACTCGCCCCGCTGGTGGCCCAAAAGCTCCAGGCCCCTGTTGGCAATGACTTCGTTGGCGTTCATGTTGGTGGAGGTCCCTGCCCCGCCCTGGAACATGTCCACGGTGAAGTGATCGTGGAGCTTGCCTTCAAGGAGTTCGTCACATGTTTTGCAGATGGCCTCGGCCTTGTCCGAATCCAGGACGCCCAATTCCTGGTTGGCTTGGGCTGCGGCCTTTTTCACCATGGCCAGCCCGTCCACCAGGTGCTGGAAGTTTCTCACCAGCACCCCTGAGATGGCGAAATTCTCCATGGCCCTCTGGGTCTGGACCCCGTAGTAGACATCGTCGGAGATTTCCCGCTGCCCCAAAGAATCCTGCTCCTGGCGATAGCCCGTGACCACGGAACTCTTGGGGCCTTTCAAATGGAGCTGGGCCGACAAATTCCGCAGCCGCCGGTTAATGCCCACGGCCACCTGGGAGACGATGCGATAAAAGAGTTCGGGATTTTCAGCCCTAAGGGCGTCAATGCTCTGGCGGGAAATCTGCCAGACCCGGCAGCCGTTGCGGGAATAGGCAGCGTTGGAATGGGCGTCCCCGTCCAAAAAGGTTCCCTCGGAGACCAGGGTCCCGGCCACCATGGTGGCCACGTGGCGGGAGCTGCCGTGCAGCCCCCGGACCAGTTCAATATCCCCTTCCAGCAAAATCCCGGCCCATTGCCGGGGGGTGGATTCCTGGAAGAGCCATTCGTTGGGTTCGTAGGCCACCTCCTCCCCCTTTGAAAAAAACACGGAGAGGTCGGATTCCTGGATCCCGGATTGTTGTGCCGCCTGCTTCATGATCTGTTTTGCAACCATATGTCACTCCTTAAGGTTTTGAACTGTCGAACCCGGATCTGTCACAAAAGGGCCATGGCAGATCCGGGCTAAGGATTAAAGAAAAACAAGGCTTAGAGAAGAATCCCACCAAAGACAAAGCCCAGGACCACGGCAAAGATGATGGTCAAAGTGCCGGGGATTAAAAAGGCATGGTCCAGCACATAATTGCCGATGCGGGTGGAGCCGGTGTCGTCGAATTCCACCGCCGCCAGCAGGGTTGGGTAGGTGGGAAGGACAAAGAGGGCGCTCACCGCCGAGAAGGAGGCCATGGCCGCCACAGGGCTGATCCCCATGGCCAGGGCCGCCGGCATCAGGGCCCGGGTGGTGGCGGCCTGGGAATAGAGGAGCATGGCCGCGAAAAACAAGACCACGGAAAGGAGCCAGGGCTTTGAGGAGAGGAGTTGGCCGGCCATGGCATTGATCTGGTCCATGTGGGCGGCCACAAAGGTGGTACCCAGCCAGGCCACGCCCAGGACACAGATACAGGCACTCATCCCCGACTTAAAGGTGGAAGCGTTGAGGATATTCTTGGCATCGATTTTACAGAACAGGGTAATGAGGGCGGCGGCCGCCATCATAAAGGTGATAATGGCATGGTCCCGTCCCAGGATGGGCTCCTGAATCAGGTTCACGGTGTCGGAGATGGCCGTGGCATAGAAGACCACGCAGAGGATGGCCAGGCCGAAGATGAGCACGGAGCGTTTGGCTTCGGTGGGGATATGGTCCCGGATCTCCTGGGCCGGCCCCATGCCGGTTCCGTCCATCTCCCCGTGGTTCAGGCTCACCTGGCCCTTGGCCAGCCGTTCCAGATAGACGGGATCCTCCTCCAGATCCTTACCCAAAAAGTTGGAGACCACGGCCCCCATCATCACGGCCAAAAAGGTGGAGGGGATGGCCACCATGAGGAGCTGGACATAATCCACCCCCACCTTTTCCAATTCTGCGGAGAAAAAGACCACGGCAGCGGAAATGGGGGAGGCGGTGATGGCGATCTGGGAGGCCACGGTGGCGATGGACAGGGGACGGGAGGGGCGGATGCCTTCCCGCTTGGCCACCTCGGCGATGACCGGCAGGGTGGAAAAGGCCGTGTGGCCGGTGCCGGCAAAAAGGGTCATGGTATAGGTGACGGTTGGGGCCAGGAAGGTGATGTATTTGGGGTTGCTCTTAAGGATGCGTTCGGCAATGTGGACCAGGTAGTCCAGGCCCCCGGCCTCCTGCATGGCGGCGATGGCCGCAATCACCCCCATGATGATGAGGATCACATCCGTGGGGATGCTCCCGGGCTCAAGGCCGAAGAAAAAGGCCAGGGCCAGCACCCCGAACCCACCTGCAAATCCGATTCCGATGCTGCCCATGCGGGCCCCCAGCCAAATGAACACCAGTACAACAGCAAGTTCTGCAATCCACATCATCTTTCTCCTTATAACAAGCTAGGTGATAAATCCGTGTCATTGTAACGATCTTGTTCCATTGCACCCGGCCCAGCACATACGGAATTGCCCCGGCCCTGAGATATCGGGGCCAAACAGATGGAAACGGGTTTTAAGGGGACGATGTATCCCTGCGACACCGGGGGTGATCCAGGGATTTATCCGTTATAGACCAACGGGTCGAAAAAGGTCAACACGAATCTGGAAATATTTCTTTTCTTTTTCCTTAGATTCCAGCTTCTTATCCGCCACATTCTCCCATGGCAGGAACAAAAGCCCATCCCCCTTCCCGGCAGTGGTATGTGCCGGTATTGTTTTTCTCAATGCGTTAACGCCCATCAAACGAAATTATGAATTTGATTCCCACGAAATTTAGGCATACCAATGGCCCATCATTTCATTCACATTTAAACGGTCACACAGAGGAGAGCGATGAAAAAATTAAGATGTTTTGCACTGGTACTGGCCCTTTGCCTGATCACCCCGCCGGCCTGGGCCGGCGCCCTGGACGCCTTTTCCTCGGAAAAGGGAATTTTACGTATTTCCGGGGGCACCGCCCACATCCCGGTGATGAAGGCCGCAGCCCAGGCCATCATGACCGCCAATCCCGACATCCAGATCACCATTGCCGGAGGGGGCTCCGGCGCCGGCATCAAGCAGGTGGGGGAAGGTCTTGTGGACATTGGAAACTCCGGCCGTTCCGCCACGGAAAAGGAAGTGGCCGCCTACGGCCTTCACAGGTATAAATGGGCCGTGGACGGTGTGGCTGCGGTCACCCATCCGGACAACCCGGTCAAGGCCCTGACCTCTGCCCAGCTGGCTAAAATCTTCTCCGGGAAAATCCAAAACTGGAAGGCCCTGGGCGGTGCAGACGCCGCCATAACCCTTTACACAAGGGATGCGGCCTCGGGCACCCGGGCCGTGTTCTGGAAAAAGGCCCTGAAAAAGGGGGGCATCACGGACAAGGCCCATGTGGTGGTTTCCAACGGTGCCATGAAATCCGCCGTTCGCAACGATCCCCACGCCATTGGCTATGTCTCCGTGGGCTATCTGGACACCCATGTGTCCCCGGTCGCACTGGACGGGGTTCTGCCCAGCCTGGAAACGGTGAAAACCGGCGAATATAAGGTAGCACGGGGCCTCTATTCCAACACCAAGGGCCAGGCCAAGGGGCTGGCCAAAAAATTTCTGGACTATATCTACAGCCCCGAAGGCCAGGCCCTGGCCGCAAAAAAAGGCTTCATTCCCGTGAAATAGCCGGGATATTCCCAGGACAATTTGATATAAAGAACCATGGAGGGTGGGGTTCCCATGAACTCCGCCCTCTTGTCCATGGTCCCGTTGTCCTAAGATATTCCCCTGGGGGTGAAACCGCTGTTCCAATGGCATCACTGAAGTTATGGTATTGAATCACATCAAAGAAAAGATGGGCCGCCTGGCCTTTGCCGGGGCCGCCCTGGCCAGCTGTGCCGTGACCCTGGCCATCCTGGGCTTCATGGCCGTGCTGGCCTGGCCGGTCTTCCATTCCGGTCGGATCTGGGAGATGCTCATCTCCCCCTGGCAGCCGGACCAGGACCTCTTCGGCCTGGCCCCCATGGTGGCGGGCACCGTGGCCATTGCCCTGCCCGCCCTGGTCATCAGCCTGCCCATCAGCCTTGGAGCGGCCTATTTTGTGGGCATCCTCCATCCGGGCCAGTCCTGGCTCAAGCGCTTGGTCCAGGCCATGACCGCCGTGCCCACTGTGATCTACGGATTTGCCGGGGTTTTTCTCCTGGTGCCGGTGATCCGTCAGATGAATGTGGCCATGGGTGCCGGGGGATCGGGCATGTGCATCCTGGCCGCAGCCCTGATGCTGGCCGTACTCATCTCCCCCACCATGATCCTTTTTTTCCTCAACAGCTTTTCCATGGTCCCCCGGGCGGAACTCCACGCCGTGGCCGCCCTGGGGGCAGACCCGGCCCAGATCTTTCTCTGGGCCGTCCTTCCCCGGGCCTGGCAGGGCATGGTCACGGGCATCATCCTCTCATTGGGCAGGGCCGTGGGCGACACCCTCATCGGCTTGATGATCGCCGGCAATGCCGTGGCCTTTCCCCACTCTCTTCTGGCCTCGGCCCGGACCCTCACCGCCCACATTGCCCTGGTCATTGCCGCGGATTTCCAGAGCATGGAATTCACCACCCTTTTTGTGTCGGGCCTTCTCCTCTACGCCATGACTGGGTTGGGCGTGATCCTTTCCCGGCAACTCACCCGCCGCCAGGGGGTCAGGTGAAACCCGGCCGCCTCCATATCCTGTTCACGGCCTGGGCCTGGAGCGCCACCCTGATCCTGGTTGGGGCCATGGTTTTTATTTTGGGCTTCCTCATCACCGGGGGGATTCACACCCTCACCCCCGACCTGATCTTCGGCAGCACACCGGTCTGGGATGCCCTCACCCTTACCAGACCGGTCTTTGACGGCTTGTTTCCCGCCCTGGCCGGCACCCTGGCCCTGGTGATTACAGCCGTGGCCCTGGCCGTTCCATTGGGGGTGTGTGCAGGAATTTTTTTGGCCGAATACTGCCCTCCCAAACCCAAGGGGATTTTCAGCCTGGTCTTTGACATCCTGGCCGGGATTCCCTCCATTGTGGTGGGGCTGTTCGGATTCTCCCTAACCATCCTCCTCCACCAGCTCTTTGGGGGAAGGGTCTACCCCTGCCTGGCCATCTCGGCCATCTCCCTGGCCTTTTTGGTTTTGCCCTATATCATCCGGACCACCCAGCTTTCCCTCCAGGGACTGGACCCGGCCGTGCGCCTCACCGCCCTGGGCCTGGGGGCCACCAAATTCCAGAACATCGTCCATGTCCTGGTCCCGGCCTCCCTCTCCCAGATCCTCAGCGGGATCATCCTGGCCGTGGGCCGGTGTGCCGAGGACACGGCCGTGATCATGCTCACCGGGGCCGTGGCCGCTGCGGGCATCCCCAAATCCCTGTTCTCCGGATACGAGGCCCTGCCCTTTTATATTTATTATATCTCCTCCCAGTATGCCGACGATGCCGAACTGGCAAGGGGATACGGGGCCTGCCTCTTGCTTCTGGCCCTCTGCCTCACCCTCTTTGCCCTGGCCCGGTGGCTCCAGCGCCGGGTCTCCCAAAGGATAATGTACAGACCATGACAGCCCCCCATAACGGACAAGACAAATCCAAAGGAAATTCGCCCCGGCGGACCAAGATCCACCTCAGGCAGGTCTGCTTTTCCTTTGGCACCACCCCCATCCTGGACAAGATCAACATTGATATCCCGGAAAACCATATCACCGCCATTACCGGCCCCTCGGGCCAGGGCAAATCCACCCTGCTCTCCTGCATCAACCGGCTCTGGGAGGAAACCCCGGGGGCAAGGATGACCGGTGGGGTGGAGATCCGCTTCAACGGTCGCTTCCAGAACATCGGCACCCTGCCGGCCCACGACCTCAGGCGGAAGGTGGGCACGGTATTCCAAGTCCCCACGCCTTTGCCCATGAGCATTTATAAAAATGTGGCCTTTCCCCTGAAACTCCAGGGCAAAGACAAGGGTACCGGAGCCCGCCACCAGGTGGAGGAAGCCCTAAAACGCACCCACCTCTGGGGAGAGGTCAAGGACCGCCTTGACCAGGATGCCCGGGCCCTGTCCGGGGGGCAACAGCAGCGGTTGTGCATGGCCCGAGCCCTGGTTCTCCGCCCCCGGATCCTGCTGCTGGACGAGCCCACTTCCTCCCTGGACCCTGCTGCCGGTGAGCACATCGAGGCCCTTCTCACGGAGCTGAAATCCCAATGTACCCTGGTGCTCATCTCCCATTACATGGACCAGGTGGCCCGCATTGCCGACCAGAGATTGACCCTGGAACAGGGGCGGATCACCCAAAACCGTCACTCCCCTTTACCCAAAAAACTTTAAGGAGGACAAACATATGATGGACATCCACATTCCCGGGCGGGAGCCCATTTGCCTGGAACACCTTCTTTTGGATTACAACGGCACCCTGGCCGAGGACGGTCACCCCATCCCCGGGATCTCCGACCGCATCCAAGGCATCTCAAAGCATCTCACCGTCCACGTCATCACTGCGGATACCTTTGGCACGGTGGAGGCCCGCCTGGGCCATACCCACTGCCGCATCGTCCGCATCCCCGAGCCCGACCAGGTAAAGGCCAAGGCCGATTACCTGGAGCTGCTGGGGCCGGCCCATACCCTGGCCTGCGGCAACGGGGCCAATGACCAGGCCATGCTTGAGGCGGCGGCCATCGGCGTGGCCATCCTCCAGGCCGAGGGCATGGCCGCCTCACTCCTCACGGCGGCCGACATCCTCATCAAGGACATCCACCACCTCTTTGATCTTTTGGAAAAGCCCGGTCGCATGAAGGCCACCCTGCGCCGATAGGGGATTTAATTCCCACTTTGGCACGGCAGGGGCAGGGGGGGGAGGTTTCAATGGGAACCCGTCCATGGCCCGGGCCTTTGGGTAAATCCTTTTGTCAAACATTCGGATCCGGCGTTCCCGGGTTCGGACAAAAACGATTATTTTAAGGGCACCCCAAACAACCCGGTCCCGTTGAAGGCAGCGGAACAGGGTTGTTTGGGGTGGAAAGTCCGGGCCTAAATTTTAAAACGGCCCATCATTTCATTGAGTTTTTCGGCCAGGAAGGACAACTCTTCAACGCTGTCCATTACCCGGCTGCCACCTTGTTTCATCTCACCGGTGGCCTGGTTTACAAGGGAGATATCCTGGGTCACCTCCGCAACCGTGGCGGATGTCTGACCGACACTCTCATTCACCTCCTGGATTCCCTCTGCAGCCTGGCTTACATTCTTTGAAATCTCCTGTGTTGTTACCGACTGCTCTTCAATGGCCGTTGCCACACTGGAAACAATGGCATTGATTTCCCCGATGACCCCCACGATGGACTGGATGGCCTCAACCGCCCCCTGGGTGATGGACTGCACCCTTTCAATCTTGGTGCTGATTTCATTGGTGGCCTCGGCGGTCTGCTGGGCCAGGGCCTTTATCTCTTCTGCCACGACGGCAAACCCCTTTCCGGCCTCCCCTGCCCGGGCCGCCTCTATGGTGGCATTGAGGGCAAGGAGGTTGGTCTGTTCGGAAATATCTGAAATGGCTTCGGTCACCTTGCTGATCTCCGATGCGGCAGCCCCCAGTTCCACCACCTTGGTGGAGACATTTTCCGCCGTTTCAACGGCATTGGAGGTGATCTCGTTCCCCGTGCTTGTATTGCGGGCAATCTCATTGATGGTGGATGAAATCTCCTCAGCCGCCGCAACAATCATCTGAATATTGGTTGTGGCCTGTTCAATTGCTGCGGCTACGGTGTTCATGTTCATTGCGACCTGCTCCGCAGACGCGGCCACATTCTGGGATTTGCCGTCGGTTTGCTCGGCATTTGATGCCACCTGCCTTGAAATAACGGAAAGACTGGCCGATGAAGCTTGAAGGGTACCAACACCGGTTAAAATTTCCCCGAAGATCTCCGACAGATTTTCCGTCATGGTTTTCATGGCCCCATAGACCCCTGTGGGGGTATCGCTTTCAAAGCGGATGTCCAGGTTCCCATTTGCGATACTTTGGGCAATATCGGCAATCTGCCTGGGGTCACTGCCAAGCTGATTCATCACCCGGCGTACAATGAGGAGCACGATGATTCCACCGACCAAGACGGCAATGATACTGATGATGATAATCTCAATCTCAGCTTTGGTATTGGCCGACTGAAGTTCGGGGCCGATTTTATCCTGGGTCGACTTGATATCCAGCTTCACCGCTTCCACGGCCTCCGCAATTTCCGGACCAATGCGATCCAGGGTGGAGGAGATGATTTTATTTCGTTCATGGATGATACCAATGAGCGCGTTAAACCCTTTCACATAGGCATCATCCTCTGCCTCTATTTTATGGAGAAGGGCAATTCGCTCTGGATTTTGAATCTGTTTTTCAAGGTCGATGAGGTTTGTTTTCAATTGGGCAAATTCCGTCAGGGCCCGGTCGGCATCGGGTTGGCGGTTGGAATCCAGGAATTTAACAACGTACAATCGTCCCAAGAGCAAATTTCGCATCGACATTCCCGCATAGAATGCCGCCTCGATATCCATGTCCCGTTCGGCGGTTTTCATGATTTCGGTCAGGTGTTGTTCCATTGCCTTACCCTTGGCTCCCAGGACCCCATAAACGATTTGATTCCGTTTTTCCTTAAATTCCACCATTTTTTCAAAGGCGTCCTGGTATTCCCGGACCTCCCTGTCAATGAAGTCGATTCTGTCGGCCCGCTCCTTTTTCTGGATCTCCTTCTGGGCAATGTCCAGCTGGGTATGCATTTTGGCCAAATAGTCCCTGTACTGCTCAATATCCTTTTCGTCGCCGGTGATGATAAAATCCTTCACATTCATCCTTACCATAAGCATATCGGCCTGGAGCACCCCTACGATATTGGTATCCCTCGCCATTTCGCGGTATTCAGAAAACCCGTCCCCGGCCCTGTCCATGGCCCTGAACCCAATGAAGGAGACAAGAATCATCAAAGAAAGAACAATTGCAAAACCACAGATCAATCTCATTTTAAACGTCAATCTTTCCAACATAGTTTTTTCCTTATGATGCGATAAAGATGTTCCCATGTAAACAACACGTATTGATGCTTCAGTATTGCAGCTTCGCCGACCAAGGCTCTTACCATTAAATGGCATAACATGTCCATCAAATACCCTATGTTTACGGCATTTTTCAAAATTTATATCCAAAAACAAAGGTGCCGAAAAAGCGGGTCCTGCCAAAATGTCAAATCAGAATCGGATTTTTTGATGAAAAACATGTCGGAATCATGATCGCGGCCGCGATCCACAAAAAGAAACAGCCCCGCTCCGCTGATGAACAGCGGAGCGGGGCTGTATGGGGGTCGGGTTGAAAAAGGAGATATTCAGCCGCAGGCCCTGGCATGGGCCCGGATAAAATCCGCCACGGCTCGGTCCGGGGTGGCCCAGGAGGTGACCAGACGAATGGTTGAAAAGCCCCTGCCCTCCTTTGACCAGACATAGAAGCCAAACGCTTTTTCCAACACCTTAATCACCCGGTTTTCCATAATGGGGAAAATCTGGTTGGTGGGGGACTTGATCTTGAAGCGGCAGCCGGCCTTTGCCAGTTCCCCTGCCAAGAGCTGGGCCTTTTCATTGGCGTGGCGGGCCAGCTCCAGATAAAGGCCGTCTTCCAGCAGGGTTTCAAACTGGATGCCCAGGATCCGCCCCTTGGCCATGAGGGCCCCCCGCTGCTTGATCAGATAGCGCAATTCCTGCTGCAGGGCCTTGGGCCGGACCACCAGGGCCTCGCCCAAAAGGGCACCGATCTTGGTCCCGCCAATGAAAAAGGCATGGGTGAGGTTGTAGATATCCTCCAAAAAGACATCGCTTCCCTCGGCGGTGAGGGCGGCGCCCATCCGGGCCCCGTCGGCATAGAGGAGCAGATCCTTTTCCCGGCAGAAGTCAGAGAGGGCGGTGAGCTCGGCCTTGGAATAGAGGGTACCCAGTTCCGTGGGTTGGGAGATATACACCAGGCGGGGCTTTACCATGTGTTCGAAGTGGTGCTCTTCCAGGACCGGGGCAATGCGCTCCGGTGTGAGTTTCCCGTCCTGGGTTTCAATGGCCAGCAGCTTGTGGCCTGTGGCTTCAATGGCCCCGGTCTCATGGGTGGCAATGTGGCCGGAGGCGGCGGTGACACATGCCTCATGGGGACGGAGCATGGCGCTGATGGCAACGAGATTGGTCTGGGTGCCCCCGGCAATCAGATGAACACCGGCATGGGCATCCCCCACCAGATCCCGGATCAGGAAAACGGCATTCAGGGAATGGCGGTCCAGTCCGTAGCCGTCTTCCTGTTCCATGTTGGAACGGGTCAATGCCTCCAGTATTTTAGGGTGGGCGCCCTCTGCATAATCGTTTTTAAAGGAATACATCTTCTCTAACCTAACCCTTTTTCTATTTTAATGTTTTCAAGATCATCCATGGGTCAACACACCATAACCCGGCTTTGGGGTCTGTCAAGGGCCCTGCCCCCCCCCAACAAGAAGCCCCAGTCCATTGACGATTCTCGCTTCACCATAAAAAAACACACAAGGATTTGACAAACCCTTTCCACAGGCGTAGGATTTCTTCGATGTATTCTCAGGGCGGGGTGAAATTCCCCACCGGCGGTAACCTGATCCCAGGAAGCCCGCGAGCGCTCCGATGATGTCGGAGGTCAGCAGATCTGGTGAGACTCCAGAGCCGACGGTCACAGTCCGGATGGAAGAGGATACGCTGCATTCATACCCTGCGCTACAGGCCGGCCCTGCCGCCCTGTTCCCCCTATGTTTGTGCGTCATCGTATTCCCAGCCCTGGTTCATGTTTATTTTTTTACTTTAAAGGAGACCTACCATGAATCAGACTCGGTTAACCCAAGAATTCGGAACACCGAAACAACGCGTTGAAAATGCCCTTGCCGCCCTTCAACAGGGCCGGGGCGTCCTGGTCACGGACAGTGAGGGCCGGGAGAATGAAGGCGATCTGATCTTTTCCACGGATCATCTCACACCGGCCCAGATGGCCTTGATGATCCGGGAATGTTCGGGCATTGTCTGCCTCTGTCTCACCCGGGAAAAGGTTGCGGCCCTGGATCTGCCCATGATGGTGGATCCCAGGCAGAATAAGACCCCGTTTCAGACGGCCTTCACCCTTTCCATCGAAGCCGTCCACGGCGTTACCACCGGGGTTTCCGCGGCAGACCGCGTCACCACGGTAAAGGCCGCAGCTGCATTGGATGCCGCCCCCGGTGACATCCAGAGCCCGGGCCATGTTTTTCCCCTGAGGGCCAGCGACGGCGGTGTCCTGGAACGGGAGGGCCACACCGAAGCCACGGTGGACCTCATGGTCCTGGCGGGCCTGAGCCCCTCGGGCGTACTCTGCGAACTCACCAATGTGGACGGCACCATGGCCCGGATGCCTGAAATCATGGACTTTGGCCGCCGCCACGATTTCCCGGTGGTCACCATTGACGATCTCAAAACCTTCCGGTTGCAATCCACGGCACAGGCGTCCTCCTTTTAACCGGGACAGGCCATAACCATGTGACCATTTGACAGGAGGGTTTTCATGGGATATCGTAACCCCCTGATGACCCTCCTTTTTTTACCGGGGAGGAGCGTCCGGCAGCAGCAAAAAATGCCGACATCGGCCCAACCCAAGTGTTTCAGGGAGTTTACTCCCCTTATTTTTCCACAGGACACTTCTTAAAGTCCTGGTCTTCATTGTTTCGCCAACGTCTTTTTCAAGGAGGTTCCCCATGAATCAATCCCTGTTGGATCAGTTCGGAAACGCGGAAAAACGGATAAAAATGGCCATCATGTCCCTTCGAAACAACACCGGCGTTTTAATCATTGATCAGGTTCTGGGCCAGGCCCGGGGCCATCTGGTATTCGGAACCGAAGGACTCACCCTGAAACAAACCGCCACAATGATCCGGGAAGGTGCCGGCCTCATTTATCTCTGCCTCCCCCCGGAACAGGTCCGGCAACTGGACCTGCCCCTGGAGCCTGCTGTCCACCCTCCCCTTTCCGGTATCTCCCTTTCCATTGACAGTGCCACGGGAATACGGGACGGGGTCTCGGCCCTTGACCGCCTGACCACCATCAAAGCGGCAACCGCACCGGATGCCGCAGCAAACACCGTCCGCATCCCCGGCCATGTTTTCCCCCGTGTGGGAATAAAGGGCGGTGTTCTGGCATACCCCGGCCCCGACGAAGCCGTGGCCGGTCTTATGTGGCTGGCCCATACCCACCCCTGTGCCGTCCGATCGGAACTCATGGCCAGGGACGGCAGCCTGGCCGCCCTGGACCAGATCCTTGAATTCGGAATGAAGGCCCATATTCCGGTCATTGAAATATCCGACCTTGCCCAACACATGACCGAGGCTACGGCCCGGGCCGTTTAACCGCCGCACCGGCCACCATAAAACCGTTCCAACCATGCCCATGGGGACGGGCCGCCGCCGGCCCGCCCCCCATGGGATGCCCGGTGGCCATCAAAGGTGAATTCCCCCGAACCATGCCGGCCCCTCCCAATAAAGACTTGACATCAAATACGGAATCATCTGTAAATAAGAACATCTTCTTTTGTTTATAACTTCCGGGAGAACCCCATGGAAAAACCGCCTTCCCTAATTAAAACCGTTCTTCCCTACGGGCTTCCCTTTGTGGTCTTTGCCCTTTTTACATACCTGCCCACCCTTACGGATATTTCAGATATCATCAGCTATCCCCTGAAAACACTTGTGACCACTGCCACACTGATCTATTTCTGGAAGCATTTCAAAGATGAAATCCGGCCCAACTGGGACCTGAGTTCCATCATGGCCGGGGTGCTGGTCTATATCATCTGGGTGGGACTGGAGGGGCATTACACCCACATCGGCCCCCCTTCGGAATACAACCCCCATGGGATGGCCCAGGGGAATGCAGTCTATTTTCTGCTGGGGATACGGCTCTTGGGGGCCTCCCTTGTGGTGCCGGTGATGGAGGAGCTGTTCTGGCGGTCCTTTGCCCTGCGCTTCCTCATCGGAGACCAATTCACCAAGATCCCCCTGGGCACCTTTACCTGGTTTTCCTTCATCGGGGTTTCCGTGGCCTTTGGCCTGGAGCACAACCGGTGGCTTCCCGGCATGCTGGCCGGGGTCATCTATGCCCTGGTCCTCTACCAGAAAAAAAACCTCTTTGCCCCCATCCTGGCCCACGGGGTGACCAATTTCCTTTTGGGCATCCATGTGATCCTTCGGGAGGAATGGGGATATTGGTAGATCCAAAGCCACATACCGCATCCCAAAAGCGCCGGCCATGAAAATGGTGGTGCCCATATGCCGGGCAGCACCAGGCAAAAGACCCACGGCAATGCCTTTTGAACCCTGGCAGCCTTCCTTTGGTAAGACAACCCGGGCTGTCTTTCATGACAATAAACAGGGAATGGGGATTCAGAAAAAAAAAGGGGATTGGGTTTAAGGCGTCTGGTTCACCGGCCTCAGACGACCGGAAGATATCTTTTATAATTTGTGGAGATAATCCATGTCCCGGCCCTGGCTGTTTTTGGTGCCGATGACCAGCACCTCCACCAGATTGCCCTCCGGGTTTCTGAAATAGAGGCGGCCGTTGTATCCAAAAATAACCTCCAGGACGTTGCCCCGGTGTTTCTTCCCGGAAAAAACCTTGCGTTTGATAATAACCTTGTCCGGTTCCCGGTCCAGCTGGAGGATGAGTTCCTCGGCCTTGATCTGCATGTCTTCGGTGAGATTGATAAACCCGGAAACCGCCCTTCGGTTGAACTTGATCTGTTTATATAAGCTGGCAAAGCGTTTGCTCACCAGATCATAGGCATTGCGTTTGGCCTTGGGGCTTTTCCGCTTTTCATACTTTTCAATCCGGGATTTGAGTTCCTCGATTTCCGCCTCGTTTGCCAACTCCTTTTCCCGGACGCTTTCCAGCTCTTCCTCCAGGTTGACAATCTCGTCAAACATCTCGGTCTCATTAATCCGGGCCCGATCCTGGTCCTTTTTATATCTTCCCCGAAGATCCTTTACCTGGTCGGTGAGTGATTTTTTCTCCCCCTGGAGTTCCTTAAGCCGCTCCCGGACCACCCGGTCCTCTTCCTGGAGATTCTGGATGATGTTGGTATTGGCCTGGGACTCTTTGAGTGCATTGTGGCTGGCCCTGCGATAGACCAATAGGAAGACCACCACGGACAGGGCCAGGAAAAAGACCAAAATAAGGTTGGCCAGCCTTGAACCATGGGGAAGGTAGACCTCCACCTTGGGCTGGATGCCCTGGCTGAGGATCACAAAATTCCTCCGGGCAATCTCATCGGGTTTCATCTGATCCCGCTTCTGTTTCTCAAAAACCGGATAGAGGACCTCACCATCGGCGCCCATGATAAAGATGGAAAGTTCAAGCTTTGCCCACTGACTGAGGACGTCGGTTTGCAGAAACCGGCTCACATTTGAGGCAATACGGGTCTCAATCACTTCCCGCCCCTCCAAAAGAGGAGTGGCATCGGAAATCATGATATTTTGAATTTTATTGAGATACCGTTGGCTCAAAGCGGATTGGACATTTTGCAGCACCAGCGAGTAAATAACCGGAACGACAATCAGACAGATGAGCGTGGTTTTAAGGGGAAAATGTTTCATTTTCATCCTTTACATCAGATTCTAATCCTGGTAACCATACCCCAGTTATCCCTTGAAATCAAGCAGGGGTGCCAAGTCACCCCCACCGGGTGTTAAGGGCCTGAATATCCCCATAAAATTTTTGACACCCCATTCAAGAGTATGATAATTTAAAAGGAACAATCCGAAACGTCTAAAACAAATTCCAGTTGCAAAAGTACCGTCCCCCTTTGACAATTCATCCCTTGAATTGTGCATAACCGATCATCACTGTTCTTGGTCCCATCGAAAATCAATACCACCACCCTAAAATTTGTCCATTTCCCGACAACCCATCTACCCCCATGGTACGAGAAGACAAACGGATGGCCCATGGCAACAATTCCAAGGAGATAGATCTTATGAGCGATTTTTTAAAAAATCTTCGAAGCTCCCATAAAAAGGAGATCCCCCATCCACGCAAGAAACCCGACGGCCAGTTCTATCTTCAGCAGGATCGGCGAAATGCACCGGATCGGCGAAATGCCTATCAGAGTGGAAATTCAGACCCCCAACATCCTCCGGGAGCCCCGGATGTATCCCCGGAAATCCTTGAGAATATCACCCGGCTCACAGAACTTCTGGAAACCTTTATCAATTCCAACGAATTGTTGACCGCAGCCAAAATCCGGAAACAAAACGCCCTGTCCGACATCCTGGAGACCATCAATCAGGGCCTGAAGACAGATGGATTTTCAACCCCGGCACCGAGATCACACAAGACCACGACCAGCTATGCCTCGGGCACCCATTATACAAAGGATGACATTTTGTCCATGATCCAGAACATGAGGGACCAGGGTGCCACCTATGCCGTGATTGCCGAATATCTTCGGGAAAAAGGAATCCCCACCTTTTCAGGGCGGGGAAGCTGGCACGCACAAACCATTCATCGCCTGTGCAGGTAGGAGGGATTATCCGGTTTTCAACCCCTTAAGAATCATTGAAAAGGCCGTTGTCAGCGTCGGCTTTACAAAATCCTTTTCATAATTGAGCAGGCGTTTGGAATCCACCCACAGGACCACCCCGGAATAGGTGGCCCAGATCACATCGGCAAGGGCCACCGGGTGTTCATCCACGAATATCCCGGCGTCTATTCCTTCTTTCACCACCGAAATAAGGGCCCCATGGGCCTGGGAAGAAAAGGTTTTCAACTGTTCCATAACCTCGCCTGAGAGGTTGTGAAGGGTTTCCCCCGACTGAAGATGGAACAGGTTGATAAGGATGCTGGCATCTTCGTCATAGACCTGGAGAAAAACATCCCTAAACCGTTCAATCTTTTCTTCAACCCCGATATCCTCGGCCACCACCTCGTGGAGCATGAGGGACAAGCGCTGAAGAATGTTAATGGACAATGAGGTGTGAAGCTCTTCTTTATTCTTGAAATAAAGATAAAGGGTTCCTGGACTCAACTCGGCTTCCTTTGCAATTTCTTCCATGGTGGCGCTGTTAAACCCCTTTGCGGAAAAAATTTTCTGAGCCGCATTTATGATGGTGTTACGCCGGTACTCCTTTTCTTTCTGCTTACGCTCATATATGCCCATGGGGCCCCTCATCATTTATTGAATAGGATTCATAAAATAACCAGATATTCAGCACACTACCTAATACTTGGACAAACCGCAAGGCAAAAACAGTCGCCCCCCATAAAATTTAATCAAATATTTAATTTGATTTCATCTTGCTTTTTTACGGTTTTTATTTCCTTTAAAGGGGAATTTAACTATGATAAACGGCAAAAACAATGGAGACTTAACCATTATGCCGAAAACAACCTATTGGGCAGATGCATATGTCGAGAAACTCTCCTCTGCCCAGGACGCCCTCCAGCACATTCAACCGGGTCAACGGGTATTTGTGAGTTCCACCAGCGGAGAACCCCAATACCTTGTCCATGAATTGTCCAAGGCCTGCGGCCGATTCACCGACCTTGAAATCGTCCGGCTCATGAGCGTTGAAAGCGGCCCCCTCACCCAGGTGGCCAGCCGGTCCAGCGAACAGCATTTCAAGATCCGGTCCTTTTATTTGGGATCGGCCACCCCCCAGAAAATCCGTAAGGATCACCGGTTCATCTCCCCCATTAACCTCTCCCAGATCCCCCAGCTGTTTCGGTCCAGGCTCATGCCTTTGAATGCGGCCCTGATCCAGGCATCCCCCCCGGACGACTTCGGCTGGATGAGCCTTGGGGTTTCCGTGGACTGCACCCTGGCCGCCTGTGAAACCGCCGACATCGTCATCTGCCAGGTCAATCCCAGCATGCCCCGGGTCCTGGGCCGCAGCTTCATCCACGTCAACGACGTGGACTACCTGGTGGAGCACGAGGAAGAACTGCTCACCATCCAGCCCCTGCCCGAGATGGAAAGCGCCAACACCATTGCCCGGCACATCTCCCGCCTCATTGACGACGGGGCCACCATCCAGGCCAGCCTCAGCCTCACCAACGAAGCCATCATGACCTGCCTGTCCCAGAAAAACGACATCGGCATCCACTCCCAATACCTTTCCGACCCCATGATGCACCTGCTCTCCATGGGGGTGGTTACTAATAAGAAAAAGGGATACAACGACGGCAAGCTGGTGGCGGGTTCCGCCGTGGGTTCCAAGCTTCTCTACGAGTTCATCGACGACAACCCCTCCATTGAGTTCCACCCGTCGGAATACATTAACAACCCCTCCATCATCGGCCGCCACAACGCCATGACCTCCTTGAACTCGGCCATGGCCATTGATCTCACCGGCCAAGTGGCAGCAGATGCCCTTCCCTACAATAATTACACCGGCATCAACGGGCTTCTGGATTTCACCCGGGGGGCGGCCATGTCCCCCAACGGCAAATCCATCATCATGCTCACGGCCACTGCGGACAACGGCACCGTGAGCCGCATCGTACCCAAGCTCTCCGATTATGTGGTGGTCCCCCGGGGGGATGTCCAGTTTGTGGCCACGGAATTCGGGGTGGTCAACCTCTTTGGAAAGACCCTCCAGGAACGGGCCATGGCCCTGATCTCCATTGCCCATCCCAATTATAGGGACGAGCTCTTTGCCGCGGCCAAGGAGATGGACCTCATCGACAAGGAACGCAAGTTCAAAAATGCCATCAAGGGGGTCTATCCCCTCAAATACGAAGAGACCATCAAGATCAAGGGGATTCCCGTCACCTTTAGGCCGGCCAAACCCGTGGACGAACGGAGCATCCAGGAACACTATTACACCATGAACCGGGGAGACATTGTCTCCCGCTTCTTCCACGAAAAGAAGAGCTTTGCCCACGACCAGATCGAGACCACCTTTGAGATCGACTACATCAACGATCTCACCATCGTGGCCACCATCGGGGAAATTGGTTTTGAGCAGATCATTGCCGTGGGGGAATACTTTAGGAACACCATCATTAACATGGCCGAAATCGCCTTTTCCGTTTCCCGGGGATACCAGGGCATGGGCATTGCTAACATCCTCCAGGACAAGCTGGCCCAGGCCGCCATCGACAACAAGATCAAGGGCCTCATCGCCTATACCTCCCCCCAGAACCGGGGGATGATCCGGCTTTTTAACAAGCTCCCCTACAAGATCCATTCGGAAAAGGACGATGACATGCTCATCCTCAACTGTCTCTTTTCCGAACCCAGGGAAGAAGACTCCTGATGATGATCTAATCCAAACCCATCCCCTATTCTCTACGCAAAAAAGGCGTCTGTTTTTACATTATAACAGACGCCTTTTTATTTAATTTTCCCGGTCTTTATAATCGGAACCCAAGACCTACACTAAATGAATTTCATCCGCAAAAACCCAGATTTTTAGAGTTCAAATCCCCGGATAATTACTTATGGGTCAGCAATGCCACGGATTCAATGTGGTAGGTGTGGGGGAACATGTCCACCGGGGTGACCTCCTCCACATTGTAAATGGGGCAGAGCATCTCTAGGTCCCGGGCCAGGGTGGCCGGGTTGCAGGAGACATAGACGATCTTTTTGGGGCTCAGGGCCAGGACCTGGGCCACCACGTCCTTGTGCATGCCCACCCGGGGCGGGTCAATGACCATCATGTCCGGCTTCTGCTTCAGGGTGGGCAGGATGTCCTTGATATCCCCCAGGAGGAATTCACAATTTTCGATTCCGTTGAGGGCGGCGTTCTTCCGGGCATCCACCACGGCCGGCTCCACGATCTCAATGCCAAAGACCTTTTCCGCCTTACCCGCCAGCCAGATGGGGATGGTGCCGGTCCCGGAATAGAGATCGATGACGGTCTCCCCTCCCTTAAGGTCGGCATATTCCGCCACCTTGGCGTAGAGCTTTTCACAGGTCCGGGTATTGGTCTGGAAAAAGGAATTGGCGGAAATCTTAAACTCAAAGTCGGCCAGATTTTCCACGATGTGGTCTTCCCCGTGGATGGGGATCTCTTCCTTGCCCAGGGAGACCCCGGCCTTGGCATCGGTGATATTGTTCACAATGGAAACGATCTGGGGGAACTCATTGGCCAGCCTGTCCCCCAGGCGGGTGACCACGGCCAGGTCCTTGTCCCGGGTAACGATGTTCACCATCCACTGGTCCCGTGCCACGGAATGGCGGAGCATGAGGAAACGCCAGAACCCGGTGTGGTGGCGAAGGTGGTAGGCGGGCAGACCCGACTCCTTGATGAACTCCCGGACAACGGCCATGATTTGGTTGCCCAGTTCCGGCATGATATGGCATTGGTCAATGTCGATGACCTTGTCAAAGGTACCGGGGACATGGAGGCCGATGCCGAAATCCTTTTTAACGCTTTCATCCTCCAGCTCGTGGGGCAAAAGCCAGCGCTGGGGGGAACAGGAGAACTCCATCTTGTTCCGGTACCCATAGATCGGATCCGAGGGGATGACCGGGTTCACGGTCACATCCTTAAGACCGCCGATGTGGGCCAGGGATTCGGCCACGTGGCTCCTTTTGTAGTCCAGCTGTTTTTCATAGGAGATCTGCTGCCACTTACAGCCACCGCAAAAGTTACAATAGTCACACCGCCCCTCTTCCCGCAGGGGGGAAGGGGTGACCAGGCGGATCAATTTCCCCTCTCCCCAGGACTTTTTCTTTTTGGTGATTTTCACCAGGGCGATATCACCGGGCAGACAACGGTCCACGAACACCGGAAATCCGTCGGGTTTGGCAATGCCCTTGCCGCCAAAGGCAAGGTCGATAATTTCTAACTCATATGCTTTTCGTTTCTTGATGCTCATGGGTGTTTCATCTACTATAGGGTTTAGGTATGTATCGGTTTAATAATGTCGAAACTTGGTATTATACGGATAAAACAGGATATTGACAAGATGAATCCCCATGAACACCATTTGGAACTGAACTGCGACGGCCTCATCCTCAAGGGCCGCCTCCACCTTCCCCAAACAGAAAATCCTCCCCTGGTGGTGGGCTCCCACGGCCTGGAGGGGAGTTTGAAATCCGCCAAACAGGAGGTTCTGGCCCGGCTGCTGCCGAAAAACGGCATGGCCTTTTTCCGCTTCGATCACAGGGGCTGCGGAGAAAGCCAGGGGGATTTTGTAACCGAGACCTCCCTGGAAAAACGGACCCGGGACCTTCTCACCGCCGTGGGCCACCTCCTGGATCTGGGCCTGACCTCAAGACAGGTGGGGCTGTTTGGTTCCTCGATGGGCGGGGCCACCTGCATCAACGCCTGGGCGCCCCTATCCGGCATGAACCTGAATCTCTGCGGGGCGGTTCTCTGCGCCGCCCCGGTGATCTCTAGGACCATTGAAAACATCCCCCATGACGCCAATGACAACCGCCCGGCCCTCCCCCTCTCCTTTTTCGAGGAAAACCTCCTCTTTGACCTCAGGGACAAGGCCCGGGCCCTCCACCATCTCCTCATCTTCCACGGGGATGCCGACGAGGTGGTGCCCGTCTCCAACGGTCACACCCTTTTAAAGGCGGCCCGGGAGCCCAAAGCCTTCATCTGCCAGGAGGGCGGCGGCCATCGAATGGATCTGCCAGACCACCAGGACCAGTTCGAAGCCCTGGTGCCCGACTGGTATAAAGGGATGTTCACCCCGGGTTAACCCCTGCCCCGACTCTCCCCCCTATTCCGCACATGGGGTGGCATTTTTCGCCTTGACCAGTTCCCGCCTCAACACCTCCAGGGCCGTGGCGGCAAAGATCAGCTTGTGTCGGCCCCGGTCGTTGAAATTAAAGACATAACGCCTGGCCCGGTCCACACCCGGGCCGGAGACCCCGATGCACACCGTGCCCACGGGTTTGTCCGTCGTTCCCCCGGTGGGCCCGGCAATGCCCGTGGTGGAGATGCCCCAATGGGCGCCCCCCCGGTTCCGGGTGCCCTGGGCCATTTCCAGGGCCGTGGTTTCGTGGACCGCCCCGTTGTCGATGAGGGTCTGGTGCTTCACCCCCAGGATCTCCTCCTTGGCCGGGTTGGCATAGGTCACCCCGGAAAAGAGAAAAAAGTCAGAACTGCCCGCCACATCGGTGATCCAGCTGGCAATGAGGCCGCCGGTGCAGGATTCGGCAACGGCCAGGGTCTGCCCCCTTTCCACCATAAGATGCCCCACCTCTGCGGCCAGGGACCGCCCCTTTGTTGACACCACCTTATTGCCCAGGCGTTCCATCACCCATTCCTTTGCCCGGGCCAGATCCGCCAGACAGGCACCGGCCTGGACCAGCTTCACCTCAATGGTGGGGAACTGGGCCCGAAAGCCCAACCGGATGCCGGAAAAAATCGGATCAAAGCCCTCCAGCAGGGCCCCGGTTTTGGATTCCCCCAGGCCAAAGACGGTGAGGCGCTCAATGGCAATGTCATGGACCAGCCCAAGCCGTCCTTTGATATCCGGCACCACCAGGTCCGCCACCATGGCCTTCATCTCCGAGGGCACCCCGGGCATGAAGTAGAAATCACACCCCCCAATGCCCACCTTGAATCCCGGGGCAGTCCCCCAATGGTTCTCAAGGATCCGGGCCGATGCCGGCAGCAGGGCCTGCTTCCGGTTTTCCGGGGTCATTTCAAATTTCCGGGCATCAAAATAGACCTGCATGGAGGCCAGGGCATCCTTCCGCATTTCAAGGGGCACCCCTGCGGCCTGGGCACAGGCCGCAGCCGTCAAATCATCCTGGGTGGGGCCCAGGCCGCCGGTGACCAGGCAGATGTCCACCCGTTTGGAAATGGCCGTAAGCGTCCGGGCAATCTCGGCCTCATCGTCCCCCACCGCCGTGATCCGACCAGTGCGGACGCCCAGCTGTTTGAGCTGGTCGCAGAGAAAGGCGGAGTTGGTGTCCACAATATCCCCCAGCAAGACCTCGTCGCCGGTGGAAAGAATTTCAGCCTTCAGGGATGTGCTGCCGGATGGATCGCTTGTCATGGCATTCTCCGTTTCTGGGTGGGCTATCAAAGAAGCCCGGGTTGAAAAACATGGCATGGTTGGAAGAGAAAAAGGCCGGGTTCTTCTTGAACCGGGAGCCAATGGCCAATTCCTTTTTAAACCTTTTATCCAGGAACTGCTTAACCTTGCGCCGCTCCCACCCGTGGGGATGGGTGAAGTTCAGGTAGAGGGAAAGATCCCCGTGGTAGAACTCCTGGGTCTCCAGCCCCTGGGCATCCTCACTGAACTTGGGCAGGTTAAACACGGCCAGGTTGAGGTAGTCAATGTAATCCTGGTGGGCCTTGGTGTACTCAAGGGTCTTGTGGGCGGCGGCCTCGTTTTCAAAGCTGGTGCCGAAGAGCAGGTAGACATAGGTGAGGATGCCCGCAGCCTTGAGGTTTTTCAAACAGGCCGAGGCCAGGTCCAGCCGGGTCCCCTTGTTCATCTCCTCCAGCACATCCGGATCCCCGGATTCCAGCCCCAGCTTCAACATTTCACAGCCCGAAGCCTTGAGCTTCCTGCAAAACTCGGGGTCGGAAAAATCCTTTTCAAATCGGACAAACCCATACCATTTAAAGCCCATGCGGGTCTCGGCCATGGCCCTGAGAAACCCCGGGGTGATGGAGTTGTCCGTGAAGTGGACATGGTCCGGGCGATACCGCCGGTTGAATTCGGCCACATCGGCCAGTGTTTTGGCCGCCCGCTGGGCCATGTAGGGACGGGTTTCCGCCCTTTCCGGGCAAAAGCGGCACTTGCTCCAATAGCAGCCGATGGAGGCCCTGAAGGGCAGAATCTTCCCCGGGGCCATGTAGGCGTGCTGTTCGGCAAATTCATAGTCCGGGATATAGTGGTGTTTTTGGGAATCCTCTACCCCCAGCAGGGCCAGCAACGGAATCTCCCCCTCCCCCTTGATCATCACATCAATGAGGTCGGAAAAGGGGTGGCCAAAATGGGGCCGGCTCATCCAGGAGGAGACCAGCCCCCCGCCCATGACCAACTTCTTCTCCGGGAACCTTGCCCGTAGCCACCCGGCCAGGGCAAAGCTCACCAGGGCCTGGTTCAGGTAGCAGAGGGAAATCCCCACCCAGGGGCTGTCCGAAGCCTTTACCACCGGGGTGAGCTTTTCCTCGAAAAACCCATAAAAGGGGTTGGACTCAAAGGTGGCCGCACTCTTGAGCAGGGCCTTACTGTCCACCGAGGAGAGTTCATTGTCGGCATAATCGCTCAGACTCACCCGGAACCGGCCCTGGTCCACGCTGATGGAGAGCAGCTTGTTCAAATCGTAGACCCTTTGGTGATACCGGTCTTCGTTGGCATAAAGGGCTGGGTCTTCCAGGTCGGCCAGGATCTGGTCCCGGTTCTTCAAGGCCCGCCTGGACCAGGAGTCCTGGGCCTTTATATCCGAATTGATCAGGTGGCGAAGGCCTTCGATATTGGCATCGTAGACCGTGCAGGGTAAATTGTTCTCCCTCAGGGCTGCCGCAAGCAGGGCCACACCGGCCGGGGGCTCACAGGGCTTCACCACGGGAGGAAATATCAATAACATGGTGCATTTATCCTAATGTTTTCCATTTGTTGGACCGCTGTTGTACCACAAATCCGGCCCATTTCCCACTTGGAAAACCACCGGGGCCGCCCCTTTTTTTCATCCGAGGCAATGGACCCGTCCCCAAAGGATCTTCCCCCCATGGCCCACCATGGAAAGGCCCGGGCCATTCCCTCCCCCCTTAACGCCGCCCCGAAACAATGGTATAATCCTCTCTCATTCCAAACCCTTAATCCGGCCGGACAGCCCGTACAATTACCTTGGATATCCGGCCAAGGCCCTTGTTGTAAAAGGGCCGGGAGGTGAATATGAACAT